>NZ_CP161823.1:0-5240714 GCF_040804525.1 Klebsiella sp. Shm-1 | reverse complement strand
GGCGGACTCCACTCGAACATAAAATCGATATCAAAGAAAAACTGAAACAATCGTGATTGTTGGCACACGTCGACAAGACCCTGCATTAGCCGAAAAGCCCCTGCACAAAAGGGGTGACGTGCGAACCGCTATCTGCGGTTATTACCCGCTGCGGATCCGGGGATCGCGATCGGGACCGGGGATCATAGCCTAAACTGAGAAAGAGATCTTGTGTTTCTCAACAGATTCTTCCCGATTTATCCACAGGAAGGATCGAAACCGGGTAAGTGTAATCGATCCTGCGGGGAGTGAAGCACGATTTCCGCCGCATATTGGAAAAATTAATGAGCTATGCCGCTTTTGGGCGGAAACGATCTAATAAAGATCCTTGCGGATCCTTGCGCTTTACTGGCCAGGCCGTATAATCCCCCACCCGGCGCGTAATGCCCGTTTTCGTCACGCGTCTCAGCTTATTTTTTGTGCGACGAGGTGCGAGAAATAAGGAAAGAGAATTGACTCCGGAGTGTACAATTATTACAATCCGGCCTCTTTAATCACCCACGCTGAGGCGTAAGTCGTTCGAAGTTCGTTCGGGTCTACGCAAAAGTCAGTGAATTTATTCAAGTTTAGGTAGAAATCGCCATGAAACGCACTTTTCAACCGTCTGTACTGAAGCGCAACCGTTCTCACGGCTTCCGTGCTCGTATGGCTACTAAAAATGGTCGTCAGGTTCTGGCACGTCGTCGTGCTAAAGGCCGCGCTCGTCTGACCGTTTCCAAGTAATAAAGCTAACCCTGCGTGGTTAAGCTCGCATTTCCCAGGGAGTTACGCTTGTTAACTCCCAGTCATTTCACTTTCGTCTTCCAGCAGCCACAACGGGCTGGCACGCCGCAAATCACCATCCTCGGCCGCCTGAATTCGCTGGGGCATCCCCGCATCGGTCTCACCGTCGCCAAGAAAAACGTGAAACGCGCACATGAACGCAATCGGATTAAACGTCTGACGCGTGAAAGTTTTCGTTTGCGTCAACATGAACTCCCGCCAATGGATTTCGTGGTGGTGGCGAAAAGAGGGGTTGCCGACCTCGATAACCGTGCTCTCTCGGAAGCGTTGGAAAAATTATGGCGCCGCCATTGTCGCCTGGCTCGCGGGTCCTGATCGGCCTGATTCGAGTTTATCAGCGCCTGATTAGTCCGCTACTCGGGCCGCATTGTCGTTTCACCCCAACCTGTTCTCAATACGGAATTGAGGCCTTACGCAGGTTTGGAGTGATAAAAGGCAGTTGGTTGACGATGAAACGCGTATTAAAATGCCACCCTTTACACCCTGGTGGTGACGATCCCGTCCCGCCTGGACCATTTGATACCAGAGAACACTAACGATGGATTCGCAACGCAATCTTCTTATCATCGCTTTGTTGTTCGTGTCTTTCATGATCTGGCAAGCCTGGGAGCAGGACAAAAATCCGCAGCCCCAGCAGCAGACCACGCAGACTACGACCACAGCAGCGGGTAGCGCCGCCGACCAGGGCGTACCGGCCAGTGGCCAGGGGAAACTGATTACGGTTAAAACCGACGTGCTTGAGCTGACTATCAACACCAACGGTGGCGATATTGAGCAGGCGCTGCTTCTGGCGTATCCAAAAACGCTGAAATCGACCGAACCGTTCCAGTTACTGGAAACCACGCCGCAGTTTGTCTACCAGGCGCAGAGCGGCTTAACCGGCCGTGACGGTCCGGATAACCCGGCAAACGGCCCGCGTCCGCTGTACAACGTCGATAAAGAGGCGTTTGTGCTGGCCGATGGCCAGGATGAGCTCGTTATCCCGCTGACCTACACTGACAAAGCCGGCAACGTCTTCACCAAAACCTTCACCCTGAAGCGCGGTGGCTATGCGGTGAACGTGGGTTACAGCGTGCAGAATGCCAGCGAGAAGCCTCTGGAAGTCTCGACCTTCGGTCAGCTGAAGCAGACCGCTGCGCTGCCGACCAGTCGCGATACGCAGACCGGTGGCCTGTCCACGATGCATACTTTCCGTGGCGCCGCGTTCTCCACTGCGGATTCGAAATACGAGAAATATAAATTCGATACCATTCTGGATAACGAAAACCTGAACGTCAGCACCAAAAACGGTTGGGTTGCCATGCTGCAGCAGTACTTCACCACCGCATGGGTGCCGCGGAATAACGGGACGAATAACTTCTACACCGCCAACCTCGGCAACGGCGTTGTCGCTATTGGCTACAAATCGCAGCCGGTACTGGTGCAGCCAGGCCAGACCGACAAACTGCAGAGCACGCTGTGGGTCGGCCCGGCTATTCAGGACAAAATGGCTGCCGTTGCGCCGCACCTGGATCTGACCGTCGACTACGGCTGGCTGTGGTTCATCTCCCAACCGCTGTTCAAGCTGCTGAAATTCATCCACAGCTTCCTCGGCAACTGGGGCTTCTCGATCATCGTTATCACCTTTATCGTTCGTGGCATCATGTACCCGCTGACCAAAGCGCAGTACACCTCCATGGCGAAGATGCGCATGCTGCAGCCGAAGATTCAGGCCATGCGTGAGCGTCTGGGCGACGATAAACAACGTCAAAGCCAGGAGATGATGGCGCTGTATAAAGCGGAAAAAGTAAACCCGCTGGGCGGCTGCTTCCCGCTGATTATTCAGATGCCGATCTTCCTTGCGCTGTACTACATGCTGAGCGCCTCGGTTGAACTGCGTCATGCGCCGTTTATCCTGTGGATCCACGACCTGTCTGCTCAGGACCCGTACTACATCCTGCCGATCATCATGGGCGCGACCATGTTCTTCATCCAGAAGATGTCGCCGACCACCGTGACCGACCCGATGCAGCAGAAGATCATGACCTTTATGCCGGTCATCTTCACGGTGTTCTTCCTGTGGTTCCCGTCTGGCCTGGTGGTGTACTACATCGTCAGCAACCTGGTCACCATTATTCAGCAGCAGCTGATTTACCGTGGTCTGGAGAAACGTGGCCTGCATAGCCGCGAGAAGAAGAAATCCTGATACTCTTCATTCTTCAAGCCGCAGATGCGTTGGCTTCATTAGTTCGCCCCAGTCACTTACTACAGTAAGCTCCTGGGGCCTCACTAACTTGCCGCCTTTCTGCAACTTGAATTATTTCGAGTATCTACGGTAGCGTTAATGCCAGAGAAGGCGGTCAATGGACCGCCTTTTTTACATCTACATAGAGAGTCACCATGAGCCATAACGACACTATCGTCGCCCAGGCAACCCCTCCGGGACGCGGGGGTGTGGGCATCCTGCGTATCTCCGGCCTTAAGGCGCGCGACGTCGCGCAGGCGGTGCTGGGCAAGCTGCCGAAGCCGCGCTATGCCGACTACCTGCCGTTCAACGACGTTGACGGTACCCCGCTGGATCAGGGGATTGCGCTGTGGTTCCCCGGGCCGAACTCCTTTACCGGGGAAGATGTGCTTGAGCTGCAGGGCCACGGCGGCCCGGTCATTCTCGACCTGCTGCTTAAACGTATTCTGACCCTGCCGGGCCTGCGCATCGCCAGGCCGGGTGAGTTTTCCGAGCGCGCGTTCCTCAACGACAAGCTCGATCTGGCGCAGGCAGAGGCCATCGCCGACCTTATCGACGCCAGTTCAGAGCAGGCGGCGCGCTCGGCGCTGAATTCGCTGCAGGGGGCGTTCTCCGCGCGGGTGAATCATCTTGTGGAAGCGCTCACTCACCTGCGCATCTACGTGGAAGCGGCCATTGACTTCCCGGATGAAGAAATCGATTTCCTTTCCGACGGCAAAATTGAAGCCCAGCTGAACGAGGTGATGGCCGATCTCGACGCCGTCCGCGCTGAAGCTCGTCAGGGCAGCCTGCTGCGCGAAGGGATGAAAGTGGTGATCGCCGGGCGGCCAAATGCCGGTAAATCAAGCCTGCTGAACGCCCTGGCGGGCCGCGAAGCGGCGATCGTCACCGATATCGCCGGTACCACCCGCGACGTGCTACGCGAGCATATCCATATCGACGGCATGCCGCTGCATATCATCGATACCGCAGGCCTGCGCGATGCTAATGACGAAGTGGAACGTATCGGCATCGAGCGCGCCTGGCAGGAGATTGCCCAGGCCGATCGGGTGCTGTTTATGGTCGATGGCACCACCACCGGCGCCGTTGACCCGGCGGAGATCTGGCCAGACTTTATCGAGCGCCTGCCCGCTAAATTGCCGATTACCGTAGTGCGCAATAAAGCCGATGTCACCGGCGAAGCGCTCGGTATCAGCGAAGTAAATGGCCACTCACTTATTCGCCTGTCGGCACGTACCGGCGACGGCGTGGAGGTGCTACGTAACCACCTCAAGCAGAGCATGGGCTTCGATACCAATATGGAAGGCGGCTTCCTCGCCCGCCGCCGTCACCTGCAGGCCCTGGAAGAGGCGGCGAACCATCTGCAGCAAGGCAAAGCCCAGCTGCTGGGCGCCTGGGCCGGCGAGCTGCTGGCGGAAGAGCTGCGCCTCGCGCAGCAGGCGCTGAGCGAGATCACCGGGGAGTTCACTTCCGACGATCTGCTGGGCCGCATCTTCTCCAGCTTCTGCATCGGTAAGTAACCGTCAGTCCGTAAACGTTCACTAACCCGTATTAACGCCGCGTTAATGCGGGTTTTTTCTTGCCCTTTGCAACGCAACGTTCTCTACTTTTATCTCCCCCTCTGCCGCGAGACTAAAACATGACCGTTGAATATACCGTGATCGAGAAGGTGCCCTCCGCCGAAGCGTTTTGCCACCTGCGGGTAGCCGCCGGCATGTCGCCGCGCCCCCTGGAAGGCGCCAGAGCCGGACTGCCGCATAGCTGTTATGGCGTACATATCCTCTGGCAGGAGACGCCGATCGCGATGGGACGCATCGTCGGCGACGGCGCGATTAATTTCGATATTGTCGACGTCGCCGTCGATCCGGCTCACCAGGGAAAAGGCCTTGGCCGGCTGGTGATGGAGAAGCTGGTCGCCTGGCTGGACGCTAACGCCTTTGATGGCGCCTACGTTACGCTGGTGGCGGATGTGCCGGAACTGTACGCGAAGTTCGGCTTCGAAAGCGTTCGCCCGGAGAGCGAGGGGATGGCCCGCGTCTGGCGAACCCGCAGTCGTTAGCTCGCATTTCCTGCCAGGAAAAGAGCGTTGTCCAAATGGCAACTCGTCTTACGGCGCGTTCCTCACTATGCTGAACGCCATTCACATCGCGAGGATCCCATGACACGCTTTCTTCTCTGCAGCTTTGCCCTGGTTCTGCTCTACCCCTCCGGCATCGATATGTATCTGGTCGGCCTGCCGCGTATTGCTCAGGACCTGGGGGCCAGCGAGGCGCAATTACATATCGCCTTCTCGGTCTATCTGGCCGGTATGGCCTCCGCGATGCTGTTTGCTGGCCGCATCGCCGACCGCTCGGGGCGTAAGCCTGTCGCTATTGTAGGTGCAGCGATCTTTGTTATCGCCTCCCTGCTCTGCGCCCAGGCGCATACCAGCAGCCACTTCCTCATCGGACGCTTTATCCAGGGGATCGGCGCCGGCAGCTGCTACGTGGTGGCTTTCGCTATCCTGCGCGATACGCTGGACGACCGTCGCCGCGCCAAGGTGCTGTCGTTGCTCAACGGCATCACCTGCATTATCCCCGTCCTGGCGCCGGTGCTTGGCCACCTGATTATGCTGAAATATCCGTGGCAGAGCCTGTTCTACACGATGACCGGCATGGGCGTCATGATCGCTGTGCTGTCGGTCTTTATCCTGCGTGAAACGCGGCCGACGGCGCCTCCGCAGGCAGCGTCACCGCAGCATGACGCTGGCGAATCGCTGTTGAACCGCTTTTTCCTCAGCCGCTTACTCATTACCACCCTCAGCGTGACGGTGATCCTGACCTACGTTAACGTCTCGCCGGTACTAATGATGGAAGAGATGGGGTTCGACCGGGGAACTTACTCAATGGCGATGGCTCTGATGGCGATGATCAGCATGGCGGTCTCCTTCTCAACGCCGTTCGCCCTGTCGCTGTTTAATCCCCGCACCTTAATGCTGACCTCACAGGTGCTGTTTCTGGCGGCAGGCGTGACGCTGAGCCTCGCGACTCGCCAGGCCGTCACCCTGATCGGGCTGGGCATGATTTGCGCCGGCTTCTCCGTTGGGTTCGGCGTCGCGATGAGCCAGGCGCTGGGGCCGTTCACGCTGCGCGCGGGCGTCGCCAGCTCGGTCCTCGGCATCGCGCAGGTGTGCGGTTCATCGCTGTGGATTTGGCTCGCCGCCATCATCGGACTCAGCGCAATGAATATGCTGATCGGGATACTCATTGCCTGTAGCATAGTGAGCCTTGTTTTGTTACTGGTCGTCACCCCGCCGCGGGTTGCGCAATACGATGAAGAAGCCGCTGTCGAGTCTTGATCTTAATTTACTCCTCTGCCTGCAGCTCCTGACCCAGGAGCTCAGCGTTACCCGTACGGCGAAGCGGATGAACGTTTCGCCGTCAGCGGTGAGCAAGTCGCTGGCCAAACTGCGCGCCTGGTTTGACGATCCGCTGTTTGTGAAAACCCCGCTGGGCCTGGCGCCCACGCCGCTGGTCAGCAGCATGGAGCAGGATCTGGCGGACTGGATGCAGATGGGCAACCAAATCCTCGATAAACCGCACCATACCATGCCCAGCGGCCTCAAATTCGAACTGGCGGCGGAAACGCCGCTGCTGATGATCCTGTTTAACACCCTCTCTCAGCGCATCTATCAGCGCTATCCGCAGGCATTGATTCGTTTGCGCAACTGGGACTACGACTCCCTGGACGCCATCATCCGCGGTGAGGTGGATATCGGCTTCTGCGGACGCGAAAGCCATCCGCAGTCGCGTGAGCTGCTGAGCCTGCTGCCGTGGTATATCGATTTTGATGTGCTGTTCACCGACCTGCCGCAGGTCTGGCTGCGCGCCGATCATCCGGCGCTCAGGGAAGAGTGGGATCTGGCGGCATTCTTACGCTATCCGCATATCACTATCTGCTGGGAACAACGCGATACCTGGGCCCTGGACGACGTGCTGCAGGAGCTGGGGTATAAGCGTAACGTGGCGCTGACCGTGCCGGGGTTTGAGCAATCACTTTTTATGGCCGCTCAGCCGCAGCACACCATGCTGGCCACCGCGCCGCGCTACTGTCAGCACTATAATCAGCAGCACCAGCTGCCGCTCGTCTCCCGGCCGCTCCCCCTGGAGGCGCAGCATCTGGAAAAGCTGCGCGTTCCCTTCACCCTGCTATGGCATAAGCGCAACAGCTACAACCCGAAGCTTGTCTGGCTTAGAGATACGCTGAAAGCGCTCTATTCCGGTACGCTTTAAGCCTTGTTTCGTGCCCATAGCACCTTATTTGCGCAAGAATTTGTAAAATTCAAACAAATTCCCTTTTCAATGGGGGATTTCGGCATTAAAACCTGTTAATACCAGGCGATAATAGCGCCCGCAGTTTTATCCAGACCATTACTCACGGAGCGACGTATGGCAACGCATTTTGCAAGAGGGATACTCAGTACCGGGGAGCCGCTATCGACACGTTTGTCAGCGGCCTGTCATCAATCCGCACGTCTTCTCCCGACATATCGCCAGGCTCGCTTTTGCGCGTCGCGCTCGCTGCTTGCCGAGCTGCTGTTTATGCTTTACGGCATCAGCGAGCTGCCTGAAATCATCAACGAAGCCAATGGCCGACCGGTTTTTAGCGATCGCCAACTCCCCCGCTTTTCGATCGCTTATACTGGCAATATCGTTGGTGTTGCCCTCACCACCGAGGGGGATTGTGGCCTCGACATGGAACTGCAGCGCACTGTCCGCAGCCACGACGCCGACCGGCACAATTTCAGCAACAATGAGAATCTGTGGATTAACATACAGCATGATCCGGACGAAGCGCGCAGCCAGCTGGTAGCGCTGCGCCGCAGCGTGCTAAAGCTGACCGGCGAAGCATCAACGCAGCTGCAGCTGCTGCCCGGCTCTGGCCGCCTGCGCACCGCCGGCAGTCAGCCAATCGAAGCGGTATGTGACGCCGAATCGCTGCTGGTATGGTCCATTGCCGCAACCCCGAACATCGGCTCGCTGAAGGTCTGGGAATATGATGCTAAGGGAGGTGACTGGCGCAGCCTGGCGGATGCGCAGCAGCGCGCACGCGAACCGTCAGCCCGCCTGATGCGCTTTACCAGCTTACCCATGGAAAAAACCTTATCCCTCAATTGACCGGTCTTGCCGGCATCATGATCCAAAGGAGCAATCATGTCAGATACCTTGAAAGTGGTTACGTTACTCGGCAGCCTGCGTAAAGGGTCGTTTAATGGAATGGTCGCGCGCACCCTGCCCGGCATCGCGCCAGCGGGCATGGATATCTCCGCGCTGCCGTCGATCGGTGATATCCCGCTGTACGATGCTGATATGCAGGAGGAAGAAGGTTTTCCGCAGCGCGTGCAGGAGATTGCGCAACAGATCCGCGAGGCGGATGGGGTAGTGATAGTCACTCCAGAATATAACTATTCCGTGCCTGGCGGCCTGAAAAACGCCATCGACTGGCTGTCACGCCTGCCCGAGCAGCCGCTGTCCGGCAAACCGGTACTGATTCAGACCAGCTCAATGGGCGCCATCGGCGGTGCGCGCTGCCAGTATCATCTGCGGCAGATTCTGGTCTTCCTTGATGCGATGGTAATGAATAAACCGGAATTTATGGGCGGCGTCATCCAGAACAAAGTGGATCCGCAGGCGGGTGAAGTGGTCGATCAAAGCACACTCGACCATCTGCGCGGCCAGCTGACCGCCTTTGGCGACTATATTCGGCGGGTTAAAGCATAAAAAAAGCCCGGCAGCGATGCCGGGCTTTTTCATCATGCGTGCGGATTAATGTGCATCGATAAAGACAATTTTCAGCACGAACAGCAGCGAAACGATAATCACACACGGGCTGAGCTCGCGCAGCCGGCCGGTACCGATCTTCATCACGCAGTAAGAGATAAAGCCCAGGGCGATACCTTCGGTGATCGAGAAGCTAAACGGCATCATCACTGCGGTGATGAACGCAGGCACCGCCTCGGTCAGGTCGCTCCACTTCACGCGCGCGAGGCTGGAGGTCATCAGCACGCCAACGTATATCAGCGCGCCCGCGGCGGCATAGCCAGGAACCATCCCCGCCAGCGGAGAGAGGAAAATAACCAGCAAGAACAGGATACCAACGACAACGGCGGTCAGGCCGGTACGCCCGCCCACGGAAACGCCGGAAGAAGATTCGATATAGGCCGTCACCGACGAGGTACCGATGAAGGAGCCCGCCACCGACGAGACGCTATCGACAAACAGCGCTTGCTTCATGCGCGGGAATTTACCGTTGGCATCCGCGAGACCCGCTTTATCCGTCACGCCAATCAGCGTCCCGGAGGAGTCAAACAGGTTGACCAGCATAAAGGAGAAGATCACGCCGGCCAGGCCCAGGTTCAGGGAGCCCGCCAGATCGACCTGACCAATCACCGAAGCCACGCTCGGCGGCGCCGAGACGATCCCGGTGTAATGCACGTCGCCCAGCATCCACCCCAGCAGGGTGGTCACAACGATAGAGACCAGTACCGCGGCGTGAATGTTGCGCGACGCCAGAATCGCGATGATAAAGAAGCCCAGCACGCCCAGCAGTACGCTGTGGGAAGTCAAATGACCAATGCTGACCAGCGTTTCCGGATTGGCGACAATCACCCCGGCGTTTTTCAGGCCCATCATGCCGATAAACAGGCCGATACCGCTGGTGATACCTACACGCAGGCTAAGCGGAATATTGGCGATCATCCAGTAACGTACGCGGAAGATGGTCAGCAGCAGCAGGCCCACGGCGCCCCAGAAGATGGCGCCCATGCCCACCTGCCACGGCAGCCCCATCGCCTGCACCACCACAAAGGCGAAAAAGGCGTTCAGGCCCATCGCCGGCGCCAGGGCGACCGGCAGGTTCGCGAACAGACCCATCAGGATACTGCCGAAAGCGGCAATCAGACAGGTGGTCACAAACACGGCGCTGGTATCCATGCCCGCTACGCCAAGAATTTGTGGGTTAACAAAAACGATATACACCATCGTCAGGAACGTGGTGAAACCGGCGATGGCTTCGGTGCGCACCGTGGTGCCGTGCTCGCGCAGCTTAAATACGCGCTCCAGCAGACCCTGGCCAGAAGACTGGCTGGTTTGTTGTTGACTCATTATCGGTTTCCGAACGTAAGGAGGGAAAATTCGAGGCTATCCTATACCAAATTACGGCACCAGGCGCGGTTGTATGGTAATTTTTTTCATTTATTTTGCTTATACGGCAACGATTGCGTCGCGGCATTGAGCATTACGAAAACGTTAAACTTGTTAATATGGAAAGGCTATGACTCAACCAGAAGCAGTATTTTTTGACTGTGACGGCACGCTGGTCGACAGCGAGGTGATTTGCTCCCGCGCCTACGTTCACATGTTTCAGGAATTCGGCATTACGCTGGACCTCGCCGAGATTTTTAAGCGCTTCAAAGGTGTGAAGCTGTACGAAATTATCGACACCATCAACGCTGAGTATGGCGTTAACCTGCAAAAGGCCACCCTGGAGCCGATTTACCGGGCGGAGGTCGCTCGCCTGTTCGATAGCGAGCTGGAGGTGATTCCCGGAGCCCAGGCGCTGCTGGATGCGGTAAGCGTCCCGATGTGCGTGGTTTCCAATGGCCCGGTCAGTAAGATGCAGCACTCGCTCGGACGCACCGGCCTGCTGCGCCATTTCACTGACCGCTTGTACAGCGGCTACGATATTCAGCGCTGGAAGCCCGACCCGGCGCTGATGTTTCATGCGGCAGAGGCCATGCAGGTAAAAGCCGAAAACTGTATTCTGGTGGATGACTCCAGCGCCGGCGCTCAGTCGGGGATTGCCGCCGGCATGGAAGTGTTTTATTTCTGCGCCGATCCGCACAACCAGCCGATCGATCATCCCAAAGTGACGACCTTTACCGATCTGGCAGAGCTGCCGGCATTGTGGCAGGCGCACGGCTGGGATATCACGCGTTAAGGGCCTGGTGAGCGGCACGTTGGCATCGATGCCCCCCCGCTATGCGTCTGCGTAAGCGGGGAATAGAACTAGCGGCTTTTTATTGCTGCAATTCCGCCGCCGCCGCTTTATCGGCAATAATCACCAGTGAAGGGTGCAATTTGAGCACTGAAGCCGGCACCTGCACGCTGACCGGACCTTCCACCACTTGCTTTAACGCGTGCGCTTTTGCCGCACCGCTGACAATTAGCAATAAATTTTTCGCCGCCATCACGCTTCTCGGCCCCATGGTGACATAGCTGTCTGGTACTGCCGAGATATCCCCGCCCATCTCGCTGTTAGCGATAAGAGCAATCATTTCCCCATGAATCGGCACTTCGACCGTCTGATCATGAAAGCGGGTGGTATTCGGCAGGTTGCCGCAAAAATGGCCGTCGGCCCCCAGCCCCAGCACCATCAGATCCAGACCGCCAGCCTCTTCCAGCTGGCGATCGTGCTGAGCGGCGTTGTCCAGCGTCAGCTTGTGAATGTTCTCTTCTTTGATCTGCGCCGGGGTAAAAAACAGCTGGCGCAAATTAGATATCGTGACGCCTTCTCGCGACTGGCCGCGAAAAGGGATCTCATCGAAGTTGTAATAGTGCACCCGATCATAGAATGCTTTGCCTTTCACGGCGGCGGTCAAATGCTCATACATCCGCTTTGGCGTGCTCCCCGCCGTCACCGCCAGATTCACCCGCCGCGGCGCCGTGATATAGCCCAGAACATGATGGCTGGCGACCAGGCTCATCTCTTCATAATCTTCGGTCACAATCATTTTCATCTTGTCGTCCTTCACAAGCACAAAACGGGGGCTGAAGGCCCCCTAAAGGTTATTTAAACAGTTTTTGCACAAACTCGGCGTAGGCCGGGCGCCAGACGTCCATTTCATGGTTCAGGCCGGGATACTGGTGGTAATCAAATTTAATCTGCTGTTTTTCCAGCTCGCTTTTCAGACCAGCAATGTCTTTACCGGTCACAGAATCTTTTTCCCCGACGACCACGGTAAAGTTACGCAGCTGCTTATTGATCGCGTCAGGCTGCTTCAGCTGCGCTTCCACGCCGGCATTCGGCACCGTGGTAGTCGTAACGCCGCTAAAGGTGGCGAGCCAGCCAAAGCTCTCCAGATGATTCATTCCGGAAACCAGCGCCTGATAACCGCCCTGCGAGAGGCCCGCCAGCGCCCGACCGTCGGCATCTTTACGCACGTTAAATCGGGCATCGATCAGCGGAATAATATCCTGCATGAGCTCTTTATCCGCCGCCTGCGCATTAAGTGGATAGAAGGTTTTGCGCCGCTCCTGCGGCGGGAAGTTTTCCGCGACCGCTTCCGGGATATCGGTTTCGGTATCCGGGACCACCACCAGCATCGGCTTAATCTTGCCCTCCGCCAGCAGGTTATCCATGATTTGCGGGATCCGCCCCTGATCGATGGCCGACAGGCCGCTGTCGCCAAAGCCATGATAGAAATAGAGCACCGGCAGCGGATCGCCGGTTCCGCTATAGCCCGGCGGCGTCCAGACATAGAGACGACGTTCGGCGTTCAGAGCCTTCGAGTGATAGGTGAGGGTGCGCAGATCGCCATGCGCAACCTCCCGATCGTCAAGAATACTGCCCGGCACCAGAATCAAACTGGTGTTCACCTGGCGCTGCGGCTTCTGATAGCGGCTGCCGGTATCTACCGAGCGGAAGCCATCCACATCGAAATAGTATTCATAGAGATTGGGCTTCATCGGCTCGCTTTTCCATGTCCAGACTCCGTGCGCTGCTTTGGTCATGTCGTGCGAGACAAAGGAGTCCGGCGTGGCGCCAGTCACTATCGAGACCCGCCGGGCATCAGGGGCAAACAAGCGGTAAGTGATACTCTTATCCGCGTTAACCTGGGTGATAAAGTGGCTCACCGGCAGGCTTGGGTCCGACATCGCGGGTAATGGCGCCGCCTGGAGGGTAAACGCCGCGCCCGCCAGCGCCAGGGCGAAATAAATTGCATGTCGTTTCATCGTTGTTCCTCTTTCGTTGTGTCCGTTCAGTTATCGTCTCACCACCAGATTTCCGCCTGCGCCCCCACGGCAAACTGATCGTTCTTCCCGTCTTCAAAAATGCTGGTGGTATTATTCGCGGCCTTATCCAGGTCAATATCCTTCGCTTTAATATAGGTGGCATAGAAACGAATTTCCGGGCGCGAGGTCAGCATACTGGTATTGACTTTGAAGGTATGGAACAGCGTGGTCTTGTAGCCGGACTCGTTATATTTCTTGCCGGTAACATCTTTGTTTTGCTGTTTGAAGTACCCCAGCTCGACGCCGGTCTGGTTATATTTATCCCAGATATAAGCCGGTCGCAGAACCGTACGGATAGATTCAAAATCGGAGTGGGCCCCGGTTTCGTAGCTATAGACGTCGTTACCAAAAGAGTAGACGATGGCATTCGCCATAATAACGTCATCGCGTAAATAGGTTTCCCCCTGCGAGGTTAAGCGCACGGCGGTGCCATTGGTATGATCGCCATAATAGCGGCCATTAAAGGTGGTATAAGGGCTGGATCCGGCATAGCGTGAGAAGCTGCTGGCAATAGAGTTATTGGCCAGTAAGAAAGAGAATTCGTTAAAGCCGCCGTTAGCAAATTTCTGCGTTAACGAGGTACCAGCCATCCAGGTATCTTTCCACGGATAATAACCTTCATTGCCCTCTTTATATTTCTCAGAGGAACTTTGGTTGGCGGCGACATAGCGTCCGCTAACCATCAGGCTGGCTTTATCCCACAGCGGAATCTCTTTGTAACGAACGTCCAGGGTGTTGGTGTTAATTTGCTGCTTATTGCTTAAAGAACGGTCATAATCATCGACATCTTCGCGAATCAACGCGATATCGAATTTCCCGGCGCCCACCTGCCAGTTTTCCAGCCCTACGCCGGCCGCCGCATCGGTTCTCTGCGTTTTCCAGTCCAGCATCTGGATTTCAATTTTTGGTGCCCCGTGTTTGCCGACCCAGAAATCGGCTTCCGGCGCAAACGGCAGGAACCCTTTGGTGTTAACATACATATCCGAGAATTGAATGTAGTTTTCGCCGCCGGCATTGTCACCAAACCAGCCAGTGGAATACTGCTGGCCGACGTTCCCGTCGAGCATCACGATGGCGTCGACGCGTTTATCGCCTTCCTGAAACACCCGCTGCTTCAGCTGCAGATCGAACCAGCCGGAATATTCATTGCCCAGGCGGCCAAGCGAACCGATCGCCCATGATTTTGGCGAGCCGTGCGAGGCGGTCCCCCAGCCGGAACGGAAGTAGCCGTTATAGCTAAAGCCAATTTCATCTTTCACGAACTTGCTAAAGTCTTTCAGCGTCATCGCGCTGTAGGCTGGCGCGCCATCGGTGACAGGTTGTTGATTTTTAACCAGCACCGCATCCGGTTTAACCGCCGTTTTCGGCCCGGCAGTCGCCCCCCCGGTCTTGCGCTTCTGACCTTCCGCAGGAGGAGACCATGAGGCCCAAATCTGGTCTCTTTTTCTTTCCTGGTCCTGATATTTTTTGAGCTCTTTTTGCGTGTCTTTGAGCGCTTTTTCCAGCAGCTCAAGCCGTTGTTCCACCGTCAACTGGCTCGCTAGCAGATTAGTTGAATAACAAAGTGGCGCCAGCAAGACTATCGCCGAAGCGATCCTGTTTTTTCTCATCATAATATTCCCTTATATAATCATTGGCGTAAATAAAACACGACAACAACCCTATTCCGTGCCGGTGCTAATAGCCGTATCCATACCGTTTGACGTCGCGGCGGCTGTTATTTTTGCGGTTAGACAAAAACAAAAAAACCTGAAGAAGACCATCTGCCTTGGCAGATAATCCTCTTCAGGTTTTGCCCGCGCATCGCGGTAGCAACCCTCATTCAGCCATTATTGGCCCGCATAAAACAAAAAACCTGATATCGCCCCCAGGAGCAATATCAGGTTTTGCCTGCTGTCGCAGTCACAATCCGTTTAAACCATCCTGAGCGTTAAAACTCAGGGAGTGGCAGCTGATTGTTACGCGATAAAATGAATAACTCAAACGGGCAGATTGTTAATTGTGACGATAATCTCAGCAATCTCGCTGCCGCGGGGTAAAACATATCTAATTCTGATAAATCCATTTACCAGAATTAGACAGAATGATTATTACTCTTTCGGATCTTTGCCAGCGAGCAGTTTATCCAGCTCATCGCCGCCAACGTGACGGAAATCCTGACCTTTGACGAAGTAGAAAATATATTCGCAGATATTCTGGCAGCGGTCGCCGATACGCTCGATGGAGCGCGCGCAGAACAGCGCGGTCAGGACGCTGGGGATAGTGCGCGAGTCTTCCATCATGTAGGTCATCAGCTGACGCACGATGCCTTCATACTCCTGGTCGACTTTCTTATCTTCGCGATAGATACGTACCGCTTCGTCGAGATCCATACGCGCAAACGCATCCAGTACGTCATGCAGCATCTGCACCGTGTGGCGGCCCAGCGATTCGAGGCTCACCAGCAGCGGCTGGTGCTGCTGGGAAAACTTCTCCAGCGCGGTGCGGCAGATTTTATCCGCCACGTCGCCAATGCGTTCCAGCTCAGCGATAGTCTTGATGATCGCCATCACCAGGCGCAGGTCGCTGGCGGTAGGCTGGCGCTTGGCGATGATGCGCACGCACGCTTCATCGATAGCCACTTCCATCATGTTGACCTGCTTGTCGCCGTCGATGACGCGTTTCGCCAGATCGCTGTCCTGGTTATGCATGGCGGTGATGGCATCAGAGAGCTGCTGTTCCACCAGCCCACCCATGGTCATCACCTGGGTGCGGATATACTCCAGTTCAGCGTTGAACTGGCCGGAAATATGTTTGTTAAGATTTAGGTTGTCCATGGTGTCTCCTGATTGCCCAACTGGTGAGAGCCTGAAAGCACAAGGGCAAATCAACCGTAGCGGCCAGTAATATAATCTTCAGTTTGTTTCTTCGCGGGCTTAGTGAACAGGTCATCCGTGTTGCTGAACTCAATCAGCTCGCCAAGATACATAAATGCCGTATGGTCGGAGCAACGCGCAGCCTGCTGCATGTTGTGAGTCACGATAACGACGGTGTAGTCCTGTTTCAGCTCGGTGATCAGCTCTTCGATACGCCCGGTGGAGATCGGGTCCAGCGCGGAGCACGGCTCATCAAGCAGCAGCACTTCCGGGCGGATCGCGATACCGCGGGCAATGCACAGACGCTGCTGCTGACCACCGGAGAGAGAATACCCGCTCTGGTGCAGTTTATCTTTGGTTTCGTTCCATAATGCGGCTTTGGTCAGCGCCCACTGCACGCGCTCGTCCATATCGGCACGGGACAGCTTTTCAAACAGGCGCACGCCGAAGGCGATATTGTCGTATATGGACATCGGGAACGGCGTTGGTTTCTGGAACACCATGCCAACCTTAGCGCGCAGCAGGGCGATATCCTGGGTGTTAGTCAGAATGTTGTCGCCATCCAGCAGGATCTCACCTTCCGCGCGCTGCTCCGGATACAGTTCAAACATCTTGTTGAACGTGCGCAGCAGGGTGGATTTACCACAGCCTGACGGACCGATAAACGCCGTCACCTGGTTTTTGGTGATATCCAGGTTGATGTTCTTCAGGGCATGGAATTTGCCGTAGTAGAAGTTCAGGTTACGAACTGAAATCTTACCCGGAGCTGTATTCACCATACTCATCTCAATCTCTTCCTCATTCAGCGCAGCAGTTGCTGCGCCGCAAAAAATTAACCGTGTTTCTTCTTGGCGAAGATAACGCGCGCCAGGATGTTCAGCAGCAAGACGCACAGGGTGATAATCAACACCCCGGCCCATGCCAGTTGCTGCCACTCCGCAAACGGACTCATGGCAAATTTGAAAATGGTCACCGGCAGGTTAGCAATCGGCTGCATCATGTCGGTGCTCCAGAACTGGTTGGACAGCGCGGTGAACAGCAGCGGCGCCGTTTCCCCGGCGATACGGGCAATAGCCAGCAGGATCCCGGTCATAATCCCTGAGACGGAGGCTTTCAGGGTGATCGCCGAGATCATCTTCCACTTCGGCGTCCCCAGCGCATAGGCCGCTTCACGCAGGCTATCCGGCACCAGCTTCAGCATGTTTTCGGTGGTACGAATAACGATAGGCACCTGCAGCAGCGCCAGCGCGATAACGCCCGCCCAGCCCGAGAAGTGCTGCATCTGCGCCACCACAATGGTGTAGACGAACAGACCCACCACGATAGACGGCGCGGAAAGCAGAATGTCGTTGATAAAGCGGATGATTTCCGCCAGCACCGACTTGCGGCCATACTCCGCCAGATAAATTCCGGCGAGGATACCCAGCGGCGTACCAAATACGGTTGCCCACAGGATCAGCAGGCCGCTGCCGGCGAGGGCGTTAGCCAGTCCACCGCCCGCCGTATTCGGCGGCGGCGTCATTTCGGTGAACAGCGCCAGACTCATGCCGTCGAAACCGCGGGTTATCGTCGCCATCAGGATCCAGATAAGCCAGAACAAACCAAACGCCATGGTCGCCATCGACAGCGCCAGAGCGATACGGTTCTTCATGCGGCGTTTGGCCTGCATCTTGCGACGGGATTCCGCCAGTTCGGCGGTAGTTTGCAATTCAATGGTCGCCATTAGCGTGCCCCCTCATTCTTCGCGAGGCGCATAATCATAAACTTCGACGCGGCCAGAACGATAAAGGTGATAACGAACAGGATCAGGCCCAGCTCCATCAGCGCCGCCACGTGCAGGCCGGTTTCCGCTTCGGCGAACTCATTAGCCAGCGCGGAGGTAATACTGTTCCCCGGCATATACAACGAGATGCTGTCGAGCTGGTAGGTGTTGCCGATGATAAAGGTGACCGCCATGGTTTCACCCAGCGCGCGGCCCAGACCGAGCATCACCCCGCCGATCACCCCATTCTTGGTGAACGGTAAGACAATGCGCCAGATCACCTCCCAGGTGGTGCAGCCGATGCCATAGGCCGACTCTTTCATCATCACCGGGGTCTGTTCGAAAACATCGCGCATGACCGCAGCGATGTAAGGGATGATCATGATGGCCAGAATGACGCCAGCGGCGAGAATACCGATACCAAAAGCCGGGCCGGCAAACAGCGCGCCGACGAACGGGATGGTCGACAGGACGTTGCCGACCGGCTCCTGGAAGTAAGTCGCAAACAGCGGGGCGAAAATAAACAGGCCCCACATGCCGTACACGATGCTCGGGATTGCCGCCAGCAGCTCAATCGCAATGCCCAGCGGACGCTTGAGCCAGGCGGGGGACAATTCTGTCAGAAACAGCGCGATGCCGAAGCTCACCGGAACGGCGATCAGCAGCGCGATAAAAGAGGTGACCAGGGTTCCGTAAATCGGGACCAGCGCGCCGAAGATCTCGTTAGGCGCATCCCACTCTTTGGTCCACAAAAAGGCAAAGCCAAACTTTTGAATGCTCGGCCAGGAAGAGATGATCAGGGAAACGATGATGCCGCCCAGCATCAATAGCACAATCAGCGCAGCCAGTTTTACCAGCGCACTGAAAATCATGTCACCCTTTTTCCCCGGAGGGGTAAATGCAGGCTTGGTTGCAGCCATAGATTACTCTTTACGTATTAAAACTTGTTCGAATAAATGCCCGGTGGCGTTGGCTCCCGGGCCTACAGTCTGAACCGTAGGGCGGGCAGCGCCTGAACGCCCCCGCCATCTTCGTCAAAAATCTACTGTTAGTACAGCGCTTTACCGCTGCTGTCTTTGACGTTGGTTTTCCATGCCGCGCGAACCTGCTCTACCACGCTTTCCGGCAGCGTCGCGTAATCCAGCGCATTCGCTTCTTTCCCGCCGTTTTTATACGCCCAGTCGAAGAACTTCAGCACTTCAGCGGTCTGTTCCGGCTTGTTCGTCGCCTTATGCACCAGGATGAAGGTGGTTGAGGTGATCGGCCATGCATTCTCGCCTTTCTGGTTGGTCAGGTCCTGAGCGAAAGACTTGCTCCAGTCAACGCCTTTTGCGGCGTTAGCGAAGTTGTCTTCAGTCGGGCTAACCGGCTTGCCGTCGGCAGAGACCAGTTTGGTGTAGGCCAGGTTGTTTTGCTTAGCGTAAGCGTATTCGACGTAACCAATCGAGCCCGGCAGACGCTGAACAAAGGCGGCGATACCATCGTTGCCTTTACCGCCCAGACCGGTTGGCCAGTTTACGGTAGAGCCGGCGCCAATTTTCGATTTCCACTCTTCATTCACTTTGGACAGGTAGCTGGTGAAAACGAAGGAGGTACCAGAACCATCGGCGCGGCGGACCACGGCGATGTTCTGCGACGGCAGCTTCAGGCCCGGGTTGAGCTTAGCGATCGCTTCGTCATCCCATTTTTTAATTTTACCCAGGTAGATATCACCGAGGGTTTTGCCATCCAGCACCAGCTCGCCAGATTTCACGCCAGGCAGGTTAACCGCCAGTACCACGCCGCCAATCACGGTGGGGAACTGGAACAGACCTTCCTGAGTCAGTTTGTCATCAGCCAGCGGAGCATCAGAAGCACCGAAATCAACGGTGTTGGCAATAATCTGCTTAACGCCACCAGAGGAACCAATACCCTGGTAGTTCACTTTATTGCCGGTTTCTTTCTGATAGGTATCAGCCCATTTGGCATACACCGGCGCAGGGAAAGTTGCGCCTGCGCCAGTCAGGCTTGCTGCTGCGAAGGCAGAGAAAGCGCTCATCGATAAGGTCGCGGCGACAACTGTTGCGACGGTGGTACGCATAACGTTCATAATGTCTCCTGCTGGGATTCGTAAATCATTGTTTCGAGGCTATGGTGAGCAAAATAGGTCAAAGAGGTGACAGTAAAATGTACGAATTATGACAGTTTTATGACAGGCCGGGAGAGTGGATTTTACGCCAAATAATACGCTTATAACTCAGATGGTTATCTTTAATCATGACCGTGCAATGTCAAAATAATTTTCTTTTTATGACGGCGAAATCGGACCGTAAAACGATCGTTTGTCATCTACCGCCAGCCAAAATATTACGCACGTAATCGGTGGAAAACAGCAGGTGCAAATAAAAAGGGCCGCCGTCGGCAGCCCTTTGCAGGATAGGATGCTTTACTCAACCGTTACCGATTTCGCCAGGTTACGCGGCTGGTCAACGTCAGTGCCTTTGATCAGCGCGACGTGATAAGCCAACAGCTGCAGCGGAACCGTATAGAAGATAGGGGCGATGGTCTCTTCCACATGCGGCATCTCAATGATGTGCATGTTATCGCTACCGTTGAAGCCGGCTTCACCGTCGGCGAAGACGTATAGTTCACCGCCGCGGGCACGAACCTCTTCGATGTTGGATTTCAGTTTTTCCAGCAGTTCGTTGTTCGGCGCCACCACAATCACCGGCATTTCCGCATCAATCAGCGCCAGTGGGCCGTGCTTAAGCTCGCCCGCCGCATAGGCTTCCGCGTGAATGTAGGAGATCTCTTTCAGCTTCAGCGCCCCTTCCATAGCGATCGGATACTGATCGCCACGGCCAAGGAACAGCGCATGGTGCTTATCAGAGAAGCGCTCTGCCAGCTGCTCAATACGCTTGTCCTGGGAGAGCATCTGCTCGATACGGTTCGGCAGAGCCTGAAGGCCGTGCACGATATCATGCTCGATAGACGCATCCTGACCTTTCAGTCGCGCCAGTTTCGCCACCAGCATCAACAGCACGGTTAGCTGAGTGGTAAAGGCTTTGGTCGAGGCCACGCCGATTTCCGTTCCGGCTTTGGTCATCAGCGCCAGATCGGACTCGCGCACCAGCGACGAGCCCGGCACGTTGCAGATGGCCAGCGAGCCGAGATAGCCCAGCTCTTTCGACAGACGCAGCGCCGCCAGGGTATCGGCGGTTTCACCGGACTGGGAGAGGGTGATCATCAGGCTATTGCGACGCACTGCGGACTTGCGATAGCGGAATTCGGAGGCGATTTCCACATCGCACGGGACGCCGGCTAACGCTTCGAACCAGTAGCGGGAGACCATCCCGGAGTTATAGGAAGTCCCGCAGGCAACTATCTGAATATGTTCAACCTGAGCCAGCATTTCATTGGCGTTCGGCCCCAGTTCGCTGAGATCCACTTCGCCATGGCTGATGCGCCCGGTCAGGGTGTTCTTAATCGCGTTCGGCTGCTCGAAAATCTCTTTCTGCATATAGTGGCGGTAGATACCTTTATCGCCAGCGTCATACTGCAGATTGGATTCGATCTCCTGGCGCTTCACTTGCGCAGCGGACTTATCAAAAATCACCACCGAACGGCGAGTCACTTCCGCGATATCGCCTTCTTCGAGGAAGATGAAGCGGCGGGTAACCGGCAGCAATGCCAGCTGGTCGGAAGCGATAAAGTTTTCACCCATCCCCAGGCCAATTACCAGCGGGCTACCGGAGCGGGCCGCCAGCAGAGTTCCCGGGTCACGGGTATCCATGATCACCGTACCGTAGGCGCCGCGCAGCTGCGGGATAGCGCGCAGGACGGCTTCACGCAAGGTACCGCCTTGTTCCAGCTCCCAGTGCACCAGATGGGCAATAACTTCGGTATCGGTCTCGGTGACGAAGACATAGCCGCGAGACTGCAGCAGGGCGCGCAGCGGCTCATGGTTTTCGATGATCCCGTTATGGACCACCACAATGTGTTCAGAAACATGCGGATGCGCATTGCTCTCAGACGGTTCGCCGTGCGTCGCCCAACGAGTATGGGCGATCCCGGTACCACCGTGTAACGGTTGCTCTTCTACCGCCTGAGCCAGCATCTGAACTTTACCCAGGCGACGCACGCGGGTCATATGACCTTCGCTGTCGACCACTGCCAGACCGGCAGAGTCATAGCCACGGTATTCCAGACGACGTAAACCTTCGAGAAGGATTTCAGCAATATCACGCTGCGCGACTGCGCCAACAATTCCACACATAGTTAAATTTCCTGATAATGGCGATATGCCATGCGTTGTCGCTGACCTGTATTTGCCCGTTTTCCGGGCGCCCCGAGCCTTGTAGAGAGTGGGGTTATTGTTATGGTACTGCCTGCGGACGGGGATCTATGTTGACCCTCTCATCCTGGTTCGCCGGGAAAATTTCCCCGGCGATAATCCAAATTATTTCTTCTTCACCGGACGCTGCCAGCCCTGTTTGTGGACCTGCGGTACGCGGCTCAACACCAGTTCGTTATCGGCGATATTGCGTGTGACGGTGGTGCCGGCGGCGATCGTGACGCCGTTGCCTACCGTGACCGGGGCCACCAGCTGGGTATCCGAGCCGACAAAGACATCATCGCCAATAATCGTTTTATGCTTGTTCGCACCATCGTAGTTGCAGGTGATGGTGCCCGCGCCGATATTGACGTTATCGCCAATCTCCGCATCGCCCAGATAGGTCAGATGACCCGCCTTGGAGCCTTTCCCGAGACGCGCTTTTTTCATTTCCACGAAGTTACCAACGTGGGCGCCTGCCAGCAGTTCGGCGCCCGGGCGCAGACGGGCAAATGGACCGATGGTGCAGGCCGCCTGCAGCTGGGCATCTTCCACCACGCTGTAGGGGCTAATTTCGCAGTCATCGCCGATGGTGCTGTTTTTGATCACGCAGCCGGCGCCGATTTTCACTCGATCGCCCAGCACCACGTTGCCTTCCAGAATAACGTTAGTATCGATCTCTACATCGCGCCCGTGCTGCAGCGTACCGCGCAGATCGAAACGCGCCGGATCGCGCAGCATCACGCCCGCCAGCAGCAGCTTTTCGGCCTGCTCCGCCTGGTAGACGCGCTCCAGGCGCGCAAGCTGCAGGCGGTTGTTGACGCCTTCGACTTCGCTCAGGCGCTGCGGATGCACTGCGACGATCTGGTGTCCTTCCTGGTGCGCCATGGCGATGATATCGGTGATGTAGTATTCGCCCTGAGCGTTGTTATTGGTGAGTTTCGCCAGCCAGCGCTTTAGATCCGCTCCGCCGGCGATCAGGATCCCGGTGTTGATTTCCTGGATCTGGCGCTGGGCCTCGCTGGCATCTTTGTGCTCAACGATGCCCGTCACCTGGCCATTTTCACGGGTAATGCGGCCATAGCCGGTTGGGTCATCCAGCTTCACCGTTAACAGACCAATCCCACCCTGTGGTTTCGCGGCGCGCAGGCGCTGTAGCGTCTCAACGGAGATCAGCGGCACGTCGCCATAGAGCATCAGGATGTCTTCATCATCATTGAAGAATGGCGCCGCCTGCTGCATAGCGTGCCCGGTTCCGAGCTGCTCGGCCTGCAGCACCCAGTTCAGGTTGTCTTCATGCAGAGTCTGACGTAGCAGATCGCCGCCGTGGCCGTATACCAGGTGTACCGCACATGCGCCTAAATCGTTAGCGGCATCAATGACATGCTGCACCATTGGCTTCCCGGCCAGGGTATGCAGCACCTTAGGAAGATCGGAATACATGCGGGTCCCTTTGCCTGCAGCAAGGATAACCACGCTCATCGCACTATTTGACATACTCATCCTGACGGTAGTTAGAACGAAAAGTAAAAGCCTTTCACGTTGAAATTTCTACATATTTTTCATCATAAAACGAGACGTGGAGAAAACGTCCAGGCTCACTGTTTTACCCCATTTTATGACGCTATTTTTAACCACTGCAAATCAGTTTAACGCTGAAAAAGGAGGGCGGGGTGGAGAATCATTAACTATCTCACTGCTTTTGCTGTTTTTTCGCCACCTGAATAAAGCCGCAGCGGCAGGCGTTTATCAGCACCCACAGCGGGAAGAACCAGGATAAATATTCGCCAGTCGCTGGCGGGGGAGGGCGGTAAAGTGATGGATGCTATCCATAAAAAACGAAAGGCCACCTATCAGGTGACCTTCTTTTCCCGGTTTCACATCGCCAGTGTTGTCGTTTTGATGGGCGATACGTCGTGTCAGCGGGCGAGATAGCGCGGAGCTTAGAAGCTCAGGACGCTAAATTTAGCGATGATTTTATGGAACAGTTTCATGAGGATTTCCTGACGCAGGTGCAGTTTATAACGCTCTTTTTTGTGATATACATCACAAAAAAGAGTTTACGCCTCATCATTTAACTAATCAATAACAATTAAGGGTGAATGCTGTTTTCACTTCATCCGCTCGTCAGCAGCGGGCAATAAAAAAAGCCAGCCTGGAACCCAGACTGGCTTTTTACGTTCAAGCCGGTGTTACATCGCTTTTTTGGTCAACTCGATAACGCGCAGTTTAGCGATCGCTTTGGCCAGTTCCGCAGACGCCTGAGCGTAATCCACATCGCCGTGAGAGCTCTTAATGTGCTCTTCCGCTTTGCGTTTCGCTTCCAGCGCTCGCGCTTCGTCGAGGTCCTGACCGCGAATTGCGGTATCCGCCAGGACGGTCACGCTGCCAGGCTGCACTTCAAGAATGCCGCCGGACAGATAGATAAACTCTTCATGACCGTGCTGTTTAACGATGCGAATCATACCAGGCTTAATGGCGGTGAGCAGCGGCGCGTGGCCCGGGTAAATACCCAGTTCACCTTCGCTACCCGTTACCTGGATTTTTTCGACCAGACCAGAGAACATTTGTTGCTCTGCGCTGACGACGTCCAGGTGGTAAGTCATTGCCATATCACCCTCCGATTAAGGCGTTAAAGTTTTTTGGCTTTTTCCACGGCTTCGTCGATGGAACCGACCATGTAGAACGCCTGCTCTGGCAGGTGATCGTATTCGCCTTCCATGATGCCTTTAAAGCCACGGATGGTGTCTTTCAGCGCCACGTATTTGCCCGGAGAACCGGTAAAGACTTCTGCCACGAAGAACGGCTGGGACAGGAAGCGCTGGATCTTACGCGCGCGAGCTACCACCAGTTTGTCTTCTTCAGACAGTTCGTCCATACCGAGGATGGCGATAATGTCTTTCAGTTCCTGATAACGCTGCAGGATGGACTGAACGCCACGCGCGGTGTCGTAGTGTTCCTGACCAACAACCAGCGGATCCAGCTGACGGCTGGTGGAATCCAGCGGGTCAACGGCCGGGTAGATACCCAGGGATGCGATCTGACGGCTCAGTACTACGGTTGCATCTAAGTGAGCAAAGGTAGTGGCTGGGGATGGGTCAGTTAAGTCATCCGCCGGTACGTATACCGCCTGTACGGAGGTGATAGAACCGGTTTTGGTGGAGGTGATACGTTCCTGCAGAACGCCCATCTCTTCCGCCAGGGTCGGCTGATAACCTACCGCTGAAGGCATACGACCCAGCAGCGCGGATACTTCAGTACCGGCCAGGGTGTAACGATAGATGTTATCGACGAACAGCAGTACGTCACGACCTTCGTCACGGAATTTCTCAGCCATGGTCAGGCCGGTCAGCGCAACGCGCAGACGGTTTCCCGGCGGCTCGTTCATCTGGCCGTACACCAGGGATACTTTATCGATAACGTTGGAGTCGGTCATTTCGTGGTAGAAGTCGTTACCCTCACGAGTACGCTCACCTACGCCCGCAAACACAGAGTAACCGGAGTGCTCGATCGCGATGTTACGGATCAGCTCCATCATGTTTACAGTTTTACCTACACCCGCACCGCCGAACAGACCAACTTTACCGCCCTTGGCGAACGGACACATCAGGTCGATAACTTTGATGCCGGTTTCCAGCAGTTCCTGAGAGCTGGACAGCTCTTCATAGGACGGTGCCGCGCGGTGGATAGCCCAACGCTCTTCTTCGCCGATGTCGCCTTTCATGTCAACCGGTTGACCCAGTACGTTCATGATACGACCCAGCGTTGCTTTACCTACCGGGACTTCGATCGGGTGCTCGAGGTCTTTTACATCCAGACCGCGGCGCAGACCATCAGAAGAACCCATGGCGATGGTACGTACGATACCGCCGCCCAGCTGCTGCTGAACTTCCAGCACCAGAACTTCATTACCATTCTGTACCTCAAGGGCTTCGTACACGCGTGGTACGGCATCCTGAGGGAACTCGACGTCGACCACGGCGCCGATTACCTGGACAATCTTTCCAGTAGCCATCTTAAATCCTCTACGAAATAACCTGGTTAAACCGCGGCGGCCCCCGAGACGATCTCGGTGAGTTCCTGAGTAATGCTGGCCTGACGAGCTTTGTTGTATACCAACTGCAGCTCTTTAATCAGGCTGCCGCCATTATCGGTCGCGGCTTTCATCGCCACCATACGGGCGGCCTGCTCGCTGGCCAGGTTTTCAACCACGCCCTGATAAACCTGAGATTCGACGTAGCGGCGCAGGAGGGTATCCAGCAGCGCTTTCGGATCGGGCTCATACAGGTAATCCCAGGATTTACGTTTCAGATCAGCATCTTCTGATGCCGGTAACGGCAGCAGCTGAGTGATCGTCGGAACCTGAGACATGGTGTTAATAAATTTGTTGCTGACAACGTACAGCTTGTCCAGACGGCCTTCATCATAGGCCTGCAACATCACTTTTACCGGGCCGATCAGTTCGGACAGGGATGGGTTATCCCCCATACCGGTCACCTGTGCAACCACGTTGCCGCCCACGGAGTTAAAGAAAGAAACGCCCTTAGAGCCGATCATTGCGAGGTCGCACTGAACGCCTTTATCGGACCATGCTTTCATTTCCGCCAGCAGTTTCTTGAACAGGTTAATGTTCAAGCCGCCGCACAGACCACGGTCGGTCGACACCACCAGGTAGCCCACGCGCTTAACGTCGCGTTCTTCCAGGTAAGGGTGCTTATATTCCAGATTACCGTTCGCAAGGTGACCAATCACTTTGCGCATAGTATCTGCGTAAGGACGGCTGGCCGCCATGCGCTCCTGCGATTTACGCATTTTGGAAGCGGCGACCATCTCCATCGCTTTAGTGATCTTTTGCGTGTTCTGGACGCTTGCGATCTTACTACGTATCTCTTTTGCGCCGGCCATGAGCTTCTCCTCAATGCCTTGCGGCCTGCCCTAAGACAGACCGCCAGACGTTACCAGGACTGGGTTGCTTTGAAGGAATCGAGGATGCCTTTCAGCTTGCCTTCGATTTCGTCGTTATAGCCACCGGACTGGTTAATCTCTTGCATCAGCGGAGCGTGATCACGGTCGACGTAAGCCAGCAGAGCGGCTTCGAAGCTACCGATTTTCGCCAGTTCTACATCAGCCAGGTAACCACGTTCTGCTGCGAACAGAACCAGAGACTGCTGCGCGACGGACATCGGCGCATACTGTTTCTGTTTCAGCAGCTCGGTCACTTTCTGACCGTGGTCCAGCTGTTTGCGGGTTGCATCGTCAAGGTCGGATGCAAACTGGGAGAACGCCGCCAGTTCACGATACTGCGCCAGCGCGGTACGGATACCACCGGACAGTTTCTTCATGATCTTGGTCTGCGCTGCACCACCAACACGGGATACGGAGATACCCGGGTTAACCGCAGGACGAATACCGGCGTTAAACAGGTTGGTTTCCAGGAAGATCTGACCATCGGTAATAGAGATTACGTTGGTCGGAACGAATGCGGAAACGTCACCCGCCTGCGTTTCGATAATCGGCAGCGCGGTCAGAGAACCGGTTTTCCCTTTCACTTCACCTTTGGTGAAGGCTTCAACGTATTCGGCGTTAACACGCGCAGCACGCTCCAGCAGACGAGAGTGGAGGTAGAATACGTCGCCCGGGAACGCTTCACGTCCAGGCGGACGACGGAGCAGCAGGGAGATCTGGCGATAAGCAACAGCCTGTTTAGACAGATCATCGTAAACGATCAGCGCATCTTCACCGCGGTCGCGGAAGTATTCGCCCATTGCGCAACCAGCGTATGGCGCCAGGTATTGCAGTGCAGCAGATTCAGATGCAGTCGCTACCACTACGATGGTGTTAGCCAGCGCGCCGTGCTCTTCCAGTTTACGCACCACGTTAGAGATGGTGGACGCTTTCTGACCGATAGCGACATAGACGCACTTGATGCCGGAATCACGCTGGTTGATGATGGCATCGATAGCCAGCGCAGTTTTACCGGTCTGACGGTCGCCGATGATCAGTTCACGCTGACCACGACCGATTGGGATCATGGCGTCAACGGATTTGTAACCGGTCTGTACCGGCTGATCGACGGACTGACGTTCGATTACGCCCGGCGCGATCGCTTCAACGGCGGAGAAACCGTCGTTTTCCAGCGGACCTTTACCATCAATTGGCGCGCCCAGGGTGTTAACCACGCGGCCCAGCAGGCCACGGCCTACCGGAACTTCCAGGATACGGCCAGTACATTTCACCTTCATGCCTTCGGCGAGGTCAGCGTACGGACCCATTACCACCGCACCTACGGAGTCGCGCTCCAGGTTCAGTGCGATAGCGTAACGGTTACCCGGCAGGGAGATCATCTCGCCCTGCATACATTCGGCAAGGCCGTGGATGCGGATAACACCGTCACTTACAGAAACAATAGTACCTTCGTTATGAGCTTCGCTCACAACATTGAACTGAGCAATGCGCTGCTTGATCAGTTCGCTGATTTCGGTGGAATTCAGTTGCATGCTCCAGTCCCCTTAAGACTGCAAGACGTCTGCAAGGCGCTCAAGACGGCCGCGTACGCTGCCATCAATGACCATATCACCCGCACGGATGATAATACCTGCCATAACAGACTTATCGATTTTGCAATTCAGCTTAACTTTGCGTGACAGACGTTTTTCCATCGCGCTGACGATCCTGGCAAGCTGTTCATCACTCAGTTGGTTGGCAGATATTACTTCTACCTCTGCGATGGCCTCACTGGCCGCGCGCAGGTGAATGAATTGCTCAAGAACGTCCGGGAGCACCTTCAGACGATTATTTTCCGCCATCACCTTAATCAGGTTCTGGCCATTTTCGTCGAGTTGCTCGCCGCAGATAGCGATAAACGCTTCTGAGAGCGTTTCCGGCGCCAAAGCACCGGAGAGAAGCTCTGCCATTTGGTCGTTTTTGGTCACTTCGGCGGCAAACGCCAGCATATCCTGCCAGCGTTCAACACTGTTGTGTTCGACGGCAAAGTCAAAAGCTGCTTTGGCGTAGGGGCGAGCTACCGTTACAAATTCAGACATCAGCCCCTCCCTCCTTACAGTTCAGCGACAAGTTTATCCACGATGTCGCTGTTAGCAGCTTCATCCACGGAACGTTCGATGATCTTCTCGGCGCCAGCAACAGCCAGGATAGCGACCTGCTTACGCAGCTCCTCGCGTGCACGTTTACGCTCAGCATCAATTTCAGCCTGCGCTTGTGCAACGATTTTGGTGCGTTCCTGTTCTGCTTCAGCTTTAGCTTCGTCCAGAATCTGAGAGCGGCGCTTGTTCGCCTGCTCAATGATTACCTGGGCTTCCGCTTTCGCTTTTTTCAGCTGGTCGGTCGCGTTGGCCTGTGCAAGGTCCAAATCTTTCTTAGCGCGTTCTGCAGAAGCTAAACCGTCAGAAATCTCTTTCTGGCGTTTTTCGATGGCAGCCATTAAAGGCGGCCATACGTATTTCATGCAGAACCATACGAAGATAACAAACGCGATGGCCTGGCCGAGGATTGTTGCGTTCATGTTCACAGCACAATACCTCTTTAATTAACTCTGTGGCTTAGGTTTCTAACAACTTACTACGCGACGGCGAACATCACGTACAGACCCAGACCTACAGCGATCATCGGGATAGCATCCACCAGACCCATAACGATAAAGAACTGAGTACGCAGCAGAGGGATCAGATCCGGCTGACGCGCTGCGCCTTCCAGGAATTTACCTCCGAGGATGCCGATACCGATCGCAGCACCGATTGCCGCCAGACCCATCATCACAGCGGCAGCCATGTACAGCAGATCCATATTCAGGTTTTCCATGACAGTCTCCAGTTTGTTTCAGTTAAAACGTAGTAGTGTTGGTAAAAAATCAATGCTCTTCAGATGCCATCGACAGATAGACAATCGTCAGAACCATGAAGATGAAGGCTTGCAGCGTAATAATCAGGATGTGGAAAATGGCCCAAGGCACATTCAGAACCCACTGTGACCACCACGGCAACAGACCAGCAATCAGAATGAAAATCAGCTCACCGGCATACATGTTGCCGAACAGTCGCAGACCGAGAGAGACCGGTTTGGACAGCAGGCTTACCCCTTCAAGGATTAAGTTGACAGGAATGAACGCCCAGTGATTGAACGGCTGCATGGTCAGTTCTTTAACGAACCCACCAACGCCTTTCATTTTGATGCTGTAGAAAATAATCAGGATGAACACGCCAAGCGCCATCGACAGGGTGATGTTCACGTCGGCAGACGGAACCACGCGCAGTGCAGGCAGGCCGAGTATGTGCTCACCGATCCAAGGTAAGAAATCGATAGGCAAGAGGTCCATCAGGTTCATCAGGAAGACCCAGACGAACACGGTCAGCGCCAGCGGCGCGATAACCTTGCTCTTGCCATGGTACATGTCTTTGACGCTGCCATGGACGAAGCCGATGATCATTTCGATGAAGGTTTGGAATTTCCCTGGTACGCCGCTGGTCGCTTTCTTAGCAACGCTACGGAACATGGCAAGGAACAGCAGACCGAGAACCACCGAGAAGAACATGGAGTCAATGTTGAGCGTCCAGAAGGTGGCTGTGTGGTTGTGCGGATCCACCAGCGAGAATGTACGCAGGTCCAACTGAAGGTTGTTCAGATGGTGTCCTATGTAATCCTGCGGCGTCATATTTTCTGAAGCCATGATGCCTTTACCCTTTGTTGTTAATTACAGCTGGCGCCAGAACTTGTACCACCAGCACCAAAACCCACGTCACGATCAGTGGCAAAAATACCACTTTTAAAACGGCCAGCGCCACCGCCAGAAGGGCGAAGGTCAGCAACACCTTGAAGGCTTCACCGAAGGCGAAGGTCCAGGCCACACGGCCTTTTGCTGGTGTATGCGCCTGATGACGCCAGGCAAAAATTATAAACATCAGATTTGGCAAGGCCACTGCCAAACCGCCGCATACAGCGGAAATGCCCCAGAAGGGGTCTTTGAGGCTGAACAGCAGTCCATTTGCCATTACTGCCAGTAACTGAATAAACAGAAGCTTGCGAGCAACGTTTCGACTCAAGAGCGACACTGACATCACGTTTTTACTCCTGCTCCCTTTGAGGTATGTCGCGTGTCGTATAAAACGTCCTTTAAGACGAAGAGTCAAGCATCAAAAAGCGGACAAATTATACGGTGACGCCCCGTGATTTCAAACAATAAGTAGCAAAATAGTGAATAAATGTTTAATTATTTTCCAACGGACAACTTTCCGTGCATTTCAGCGTTCTGTGAGCGGTCATACAAAACTGCAAATAACGAGGAAACACGGCAATTAAAGCGTGCATCAGATCACATAATAAACATTTCAAGCGCCCTTTAATGAATCAAGGACATAAAACACTATTTTTCATGCTTTTGATATTCAAGATAAAAAGTGAGGACATTATCTAAAACAACCTCACATACAATAAAAACCTTTTATTGACATTTATAATAAAAATTTAACATCACTATGCTGTTCATCATTGTCGATTTTTAGCACCCTGATATTTTCAAAGTTGACTATTTTGTCAGTGAATCACTTACGCTAAGTTAACTGCAAGAAAAGCCTTAGTAAAAACAAGGTTAAATGCAGCCCGTTAATATCGGGGGACGTCCTTTATTTTTGTAACATGCGCGGGCCACATTTTTTCCACATTTTTTGATAAAAATTAACTCGATTTTGGCTTAATCACCACCAGGTGCCGCTCCCCTTCCAACCGAGGAACATGCAGCTCAATCACCTCGACAATGTCATACCCTTCCGGCAGACTTTCCATTTCTTCTTTTTGCGCTAACCCTTTGAGCGCATAGAAGTGACCATTCGCTGCAGGCAGATGATGGCACCAGCTCACCATATCATTAAGCGATGCGAAAGCGCGGCTTATCACGCCATCAAACGGCGGCTCGGCCGGGAAGGCTTCCACGCGGCTCTGCACCGGGGTGACGTTATCCAGCTTCAGCTCGTGCTGCACCTGACGCAGGAAGCGCACGCGCTTGCCAAGGCTGTCCAGCAGGGTGAAATGTGACTCCGGACATACGATGGCCAACGGGATCCCCGGCAACCCCGGGCCCGTACCAACATCGATAAAGCGCGAGCCCTGCAGATAAGGCGCCACGATGATGCTGTCGAGAATATGACGCACCAGCATCTCATTCGGATCGCGAACGGAGGTCAGGTTATAGGCTTTGTTCCACTTATCGAGCAGTCCGACGTAAGCCACCAGCTGATTTTTCTGGTGATCGGTGAGCGAAATACCCGCTTCATCCAGCAGACGAGAAAGTTTGTTGAGCACGGTAAGTACCTTCAAAAAATAATGAGCCCGGAGGCGCTAACGCTTACCGGGCTATGAATGATAAAGGCGAACGCTGATTATGCAACTGGGAAATCAGCGCGGCAGGCAGCCGCAATCAGGCGCTGCGGCGCAGCATCCCCTGCTTTTTCAGCCAAACCAGCAAAATAGAGATCGCCGCCGGGGTGATCCCGGAGATACGTGACGCCTGCCCTATCGACGACGGTTTATGGTCGTTCAGTTTGGCAATCACCTCGTTAGACAGCCCAGTGACCTGGCGGTAGTCGAGAGTCGCTGGCAGCAAGGTATTCTCATTGCGCTGTTGTTTCTCAATCTCATCCTGCTGGCGCGCGATATAGCCCTCATACTTCACCTGGATCTCTACCTGCTCAGCCGCCTGACGATCTTCCAGTCCCGGGGTGAATGGCGAGAGTTGAACCAGCTGTTCGTAGGTCATTTCCGGACGACGCAGCAGATCTTCGCCGCTAGCTTCACGCGACAACGGCGCGGTCAGGTGAGCGTTCACTTCGTTGGCGCTCTCTGCCTGCGGATTCACCCAGGTGGATTTCAGACGCTGGCGTTCACGTTCGATGCTTTCCAGCTTCTCGTTGTAGCGCGCCCAGCGTTCGTCATCCACCAGACCCAGCTCGCGCCCCTGTTCGGTCAGACGCAAATCGGCGTTGTCTTCGCGCAGCATCAGACGATATTCAGCGCGGGAAGTAAACATGCGGTACGGTTCTTTGGTACCCAGGGTGCAGAGGTCATCTACCAGCACGCCGAGGTAAGCCTGATCGCGACGCGGCGCCCAGCCCTCTTTTTCCGCAGAGAAGCGGGCGGCGTTAAGTCCGGCCAGCAGCCCCTGAGCCGCCGCCTCTTCATAACCGGTGGTACCGTTGATTTGGCCGGCGAAGAACAGACCCTGAATAAATTTGCTCTCAAGCGTTGGCTTCAGATCGCGCGGGTCGAAGAAATCGTACTCAATAGCGTAGCCTGGACGGACGATCCGCGCATTCTCCATCCCCTGCATCGAGCGGACGATTTGCATTTGCACATCAAACGGTAGGCTGGTGGATATACCGTTCGGATAAATTTCGTTTGAGGTCAGTCCTTCCGGCTCGAGGAAGATCTGATGCTGGTTGCGATCGGCAAAGCGCATGACTTTGTCTTCGATCGACGGGCAATAGCGAGGTCCGATCCCTTCGATCACTCCGGCGTACATAGGACTGCGATCGAGGTTATTGCGGATCACATCGTGGGTTTTCTCGTTAGTGTGGGTGATATAGCACGGTACCTGGCGCGGATGCTGATCCGCGGATCCCATGAACGAGAAGACCGGCATCGGGTTATCGCCATGCTGCTGCGCCAGCACGCTGAAATCGATGGTGCGCGCGTCAATACGCGGCGGAGTACCGGTTTTCAGACGACTTACGCGCAGAGGCAATTCACGCAGACGACGAGACAGCGGGATAGACGGCGGATCGCCGGCGCGGCCGCCGCTGTAGTTGTCCAGACCAATATGGATTTTGCCGTCAAGGAAGGTCCCGACGGTCAGCACTACCGCTTTAGCGCGGAATTTGAGGCCCATCTGGGTGACGGCGCCCACGACGCGATCGTTTTCGACAATCAGATCTTCAACCGCCTGCTGGAAGATCATCAGGTTCGGCTGGTTCTCCAGCGCGGTACGTACTGCCTGACGATAAAGCACGCGGTCAGCCTGGGCGCGGGTGGCGCGCACTGCCGGTCCTTTGCTGGCGTTTAGTATCCTAAACTGAATACCCGCCTGATCGATCGCTTTGGCCATCAAACCGCCGAGCGCATCCACTTCTTTTACCAGGTGTCCTTTCCCAATGCCGCCAATCGCCGGGTTGCAACTCATTTGCCCCAGCGTGTCGATATTGTGTGTCAAAAGCAGGGTTTGTTGACCCATACGCGCTGCGGCCATTGCGGCCTCAGTGCCTGCATGACCCCCGCCAATGATAATGACGTCAAAAGGATCCTGATAAAACATGGTGGTCTGCCTCGCATAAAGCGGTATGAAAATGGATTGAAGCCCGGGCCGTGGATTCTACTCAACTTTCGTCTTTCGAGAAAGACTCCGGGATCCTGAGTATTAAAAAGAAGATCTTTATATAGAGATCTGTTCTATTGTGATCTCTTATTAGGATCGACTCTCTTTGTGGATAAGTCGGATCCGCGAAGTAAGATCAAAAGCTTAAGAAGGATCACTATCTGTGAATGATCGGTGATCCTGGTCCGTATAAGCTGGGATCAGAATGAAGGGTTATGCACAGCTCAAAAACCATACTACGGTTATTCTTTGGATAACTACCGGTTGATCCAAGCTTTTAAGCATGGTTATCCACAGAAGATCGGACGATCTTTACAATTCTCAGAGCAAATTTTTCCAGGATCCCAGCCAGATTTCCGCTGGATCCTCCGGAATTTCGTGTTCAAGGACGTTGATCTTCAGCGTCTCACCGATCTGTTTTGCCCCGCAGGCCTTCAGCGCCGCTTCTAATTTATCGATCGCGCCGCAAAAGGTGTCGTATTCGCGGCTGCCGATCCCTATAGCGCCAAAGCGCACGGCGGAAAGATCGGCCTGCTTCTCCTGCAGCGCGTCATAGAAGGGAACCAGGTTGTCGGGAATGTCGCCGGCGCCATGGGTGGAAGAGATAATTAACCAGATCCCTTGCGCCTGCAGATCGTCCACCAGCGGACCGTGCTGGATTTCAGTGCTATAGCCGGCTTCTTCCAGCTTTTCCGCCAGATGCTCTGCTACATATTCCGCACTGCCCAGGGTGCTGCCGCTGATAAGTGTAATGTCTGCCATAGATCGCCGATCGCCCGCTCAACTGTTCAGAGTGGCGTATTGTACGCTGTGAGCGAGCTGGGATCTACCTGTGGAAAAATGTGGGATTAAAAAAAGCGATCAGGGCTTGATGGTGCGCATGATCGGGTTCTGCAGCACGATCAGAGTTTCAGTGGACTGAATTTCATCGATTGTTTGGATCTTGTTGATAAGTACCTGCTGCAGAGCATCGATGGATTTACACATCACCTTAATAAAGATGCTGTAGTGGCCGGTGGTGTAGTAAGCCTCGGTGACCTCCTCCAGACTTTCCAGGCGGGCGAGGGCGGAGGGATAGTCTTTGGCGCTTTTTAAAATAATGCCGATGAAGCAACCGACGTCGTAGCCCAGCTGCTTGGGGCTGACGTCAATGCGCGCGCCGGTAATGATACCCGCCTGCTTCATCTTTTCGACGCGCACGTGAATGGTGCCCGGGCTGACGCTGAACTGTTTGGCCAGTTCGGCATAGGCGGTACGGGCGTTGGCCATCAGCGCATCAAGAATGCCGCGGTCCAGATTGTCGATCTGATAATTTTCCATATCTTTTTCTTATGAAGTTTGAGGGGTCTTACTATTTTAGCGCCATATTTTAATGAATTGAAAGTTGATGCGCCTTTTTATTGATTGATTATTGTATTGCCGCCCTGTTTTGTTGCTTAATCAATGGCAACAGGACGCAGGAGTCATAAAAATGAAAACCGCATATATCGCAAAACAACGCCAGATCAGTTTCGTTAAATCCCACTTTTCCCGTCAGCTGGAAGAGAAGCTTGGCCTGATTGAAGTCCAGGCGCCAATCTTAAGCCGCGTGGGCGATGGGACGCAGGATAACTTGTCCGGCTGCGAGAAAGCGGTTCAGGTAAAAGTGAAAACACTGCCCGACGCCCAGTTCGAAGTGGTTCATTCGCTGGCGAAGTGGAAGCGTCAAACCCTGGGACAACACGACTTCAGCGCGGGCGAAGGGCTGTACACGCACATGAAAGCCCTTCGCCCCGATGAAGACCGTCTGACGCCTATCCATTCCGTCTATGTTGACCAGTGGGACTGGGAGCGCGTGATGGGGGATGAAGAGCGTCACGTCGGCACCCTGAAGGCAACCGTCGAGGCGATCTACGCCGGGATCAAAGCCACCGAGCTGGCGGTCAGCCAGGAGTTTGGCCTGACGCCATTCCTGCCGGAACAGATCCATTTTGTTCACAGCCAGGAGCTGCTGAGCCGCTATCCGGAGCTTGATGCCAAAGGTCGTGAGCGGGCTATTGCCAAAGAGCTGGGCGCCGTCTTCTTAATTGGTATCGGCGGCAAACTAGCTGATGGCAAGCGCCACGACGTGCGTGCGCCGGATTATGATGACTGGAGTACTGAGGTTTCTGAAGGTTTTGCCGGCCTGAACGGCGATATCCTGGTGTGGAACCCGGTGCTGGAGGATGCGTTCGAGATCTCCTCGATGGGGATCCGCGTTGACGCCGAGGCGCTAAAGCGCCAGCTGGCGCTGACCGGCGATGAAGATCGCCTGAAACTGGAGTGGCACCAGGCGCTGCTGCGCGGCGAGATGCCGCAGACTATCGGCGGCGGCATTGGCCAGTCTCGTTTGACGATGCTGTTGCTGCAGCTTGACCATATTGGTCAGGTGCAGTGCGGCGTATGGCCAGCGCAGGTTCGCGAAAGCGTTTCCGCGCTGCTGTAACGATTAGCGCCGCCAGCGTCGCAGCAGGCGGCTACGCAGCCCGGTGTCAAAGCGCCAGATATGATCGAAGATGCGCATGATGCCGGGTTTGCCGTGAACCGACATCGCCACCGCGTGAAAACGGTGCTGATGCTTACGCTGTAACTCCCCCACTTGAGCAATCACCTCATCCGGCAACCGTTGGGCAATAAAGTCGGAGATCACCACGGCATCCGCATCCACCCACTGCGGGTTTTGCAAACGTTCAATAATGGCGCGAAAACAGCTGGCCAGATCGGTGCCGCCGCGAAAACGCTGGCTCAGGAAACGGATCGCCTGCTCCAGTCCGCTCTCGCTGGTCAACTCGTAATGCACCACTTCGCTGGAAAACAGCATAATGAAGCAGCGACGGTTATCGGCCAGCGCGATGCGCATCAGGGCCAGACAAAAGGCCTTAGCGCACTGTTCGTTAAAACCGCCCATCGATCCTGACGTATCGACGCAGACAATGAACGGCCCGCGCGGTTGCTCATCAAAATCCTGCCGCGTTACCGGGCGTTCGGTAATTTTCTCGCGCCAGGCATCGCCGTGTAGCCGGTAGGTGAGCAGCTGTTTCTCCACCAGCTTGCGATAAAATTCAAACTCCAGCTCCGTGATGCCAAGCGTCGCCAGCTCCGGCGGCAGCAGGCGTAGAATGTCGTCGCTCTGCTGGAGGCCGTCGACCTGTTCAGGCACCGTTGCCGGCTCGCGTACCAGGCTGCGGAAGGTTTCCATCGGCGCATCTTTCTTCGGCACGGATTTCGCTTCCCTTGAACGCCCCAGCTGTTCCGCCAGCTGCAGCAGCTCCGGTTGCTGGTTAAGAAAATCGCCATAGCGCACGATCAGCTGGTAGTCGCCTCGTTTGAGTTCGCCGGCGCTCATATCCCACAGGCGTCCGGCGGCGGTATCATTTTCCGCCAGCACCGGATCGAGCTGACCGCTGAGCGTCATTCGTTCCTGGACCTCACTGAGCAACTGGTCGCGCTCCTCGTCCAGCAGCTGCTGGTTAAGGCTGGTGGCTTGCACCACCAGGCTCAGGCGCCAGCGCTGTAAAAACAGCGTATGCAGCGCCGGGGTAAAGGTGGCATTGTCATCCACCAGCTTCTGCGCCTGGGCGGCAAAAGGGGACTGGAGCTGGTGCAGTTTGCCGAGAATTTGCGGGAGCTGGACGATAAACTGCGAGGTAGAGAGCAGCTGAGCCTGCTGATAGGTTTGCACTTCGGCGTCCAGATCCGGCGGGATGTTAACTTCTTTTAAGCGGGCGCGAACGGCTTCCCGCCAGCGCGGAATATCCGCCGCGATGATGTTTTTCAGGCGGGGAAATTTTTCAAAGAACACCGCCAGTTGAGGAGAGGCCAACAGCGCCAGCAGCATCTCCTCGATCATTCCCTCTTCGCTGACTGCCAGCATGACATTCAGCATATCGAGCGTCATGGCTGCTTCGCCTGTTTAATCTGCGCGCCGACGTCCTGCAGGCTGGCTTCGATTCTTCCCAGCCATTCGACCGGGATAAACAGGCACTTTTGCTGCTCGCTGAAGCGGTTGTGTTGCTGGTGCCACTCATCATCCAGCGCTTCCAGCTGCTGGCGAATTTCCGCCGGCATATTCTCCTGCGCTGCGCTGCCGGGCAGCGCGAGGCGTGAGCCCTGCAGGCTCACATCGCGGACGACCAGATGCTGGCTGGTGTCGACATCCATATTGAGTAGTTGAGCAAAGCCGATCCCGTTGAGCTTACCGCGGATCTCGCCGCCCTTTTCCAGCCAGTTGGCTAACGCCTCGCGTTCAAAAGTAATGTGGATCACTTCCATATCGTGAAGTTTGAGCGGCTGCTGCAGCAGCAGCGTCAGGGTGGTCCCCTGGATCTCCGCCGGCAGTTCATAGTGCGGTTTGCGGCTAAACATCCCGCCAAGGCGGGTGACCTTCAGCGCCGTTTTGTCGCTTTGCTGTTGTTGGATCTGAATGCGTCGCTGCACAATCGCCCCCAACCGCGTCAGCATCGCCTGCTGTTGCCAGGCGTGACAGGTCATGAGCGTTTCCAGCTGCTGCGACATCAGGTTCATACTTTCGACGTTGTGCCACAGACAATCTTTCAGCAGGATTAGGTCGATCGGCGCGATGCTGTCGCGGCCGCTGAAGAAGGCGCTGGCCTGCAGCAGGCGAATAGCCTTTTTCCAGCGGCGATCCGAGACGTAGGGGGCATTTGGCAGGGCGTCCAGCTGCTGGCGGAGCTGGAATATCAGCTCAAACACCGCGTCCGGCAGTTTAATATTGCCGATCTGCTGCTGCCATTGGGTAAATTCCTCGTCGCTCACCTGCAGCGCGCTGGGCACTGGATTGCTGTTTTCATCCTGCTGGCTGACCAGCATCGAACGGAAATTACCTTTATCCTGCACTTTATCAAGCCATAGACGGATCAGCATTCGGTCATACAGCGCTTCCAGGCTGCTGTCGGCTTCCGGGAGTTCGTTCGACGCGGCCACCAGCAGGCGCATTGGGATTTTCTCTTCATGCGCGCCATTGCGGAAGTGACGTTCGTTAATCGCCGTCAGTAGGGTGTTGAGGATAGCCGGACCTGCTTTCCATATTTCATCGAGAAACACGATTTCCGCTTCCGGCAGGTAGCCGGCGGTTAAACGTTCGTAACGGCCTTCATCTTTCAGCGCCTGAATGGACAGTGGCCCAAAAACCTCTTCCGGGGTGGAGAAGCGGGTCATCAGGTATTCAAAAGCGCGCGCCTGCTGGAAGGCGAATTTGAGGCGGCGGGCAATCAGGCTTTTGGCGATCCCCGGTGGACCAAGCAAAAAAACGCTCTCGCCGCTGAGCGCCGCCAGCAGGCAGAGGCGTATCGCGTGGCTGCGTTCAAAGAGTCCTTTTTCGAGTGCCGCGCTGAGCCGGGAAATTCTTTCAGCCAGTAAATGTGTTTGAGCCATAATTGAGTTGCGTGCTTTGTCATGTATCGTTATTGGGACGAGTATAGATGTTAGAGCCGGGGCGGTAATAGCCTGAAGAATCGATTTATTTTTTTTGAGCCAGGTTAATATGGTGTCTGTTAGGGGTACGATTTCACAAATAATCGTGCATACTGTGCGCTTTTTGTGGGCCAAGGGACTAGGCACACATTTGTTTTATAAACGAAAAGACTAGTCTATGAGCACTGATAATAAACAATCGTTGCCGGCGTTAACGCTGGCGGCCATCGGCGTGGTGTACGGCGATATCGGTACCAGTCCACTGTATACCCTGCGCGAATGCCTGTCAGGTCAGTTTGGCTTTGGCGTAGAGCGCGATGCCGTTTTTGGCTTTTTGTCGCTGATTTTCTGGCTGTTAATCTTTACCGTATCGATCAAATACATCACCTTCGTGATGCGGGCGGATAACGCCGGGGAAGGCGGGATCTTAACGCTGATGTCGCTGGCCGGACGTAATACTTCGGCCAGAATGACCTCCGTGCTGGTGATCCTCGGCCTTATCGGCGGCAGTTTCTTCTATGGCGAAGTGGTGATTACCCCGGCGATTTCGGTAATGTCGGCGATAGAGGGGTTAGAAATTATCGCCCCGCAGCTGGATACCTGGATTGTCCCTATCTCCATTATCGTGCTCACCCTGCTGTTTGTGATCCAGAAGCACGGGACTGGCATGGTCGGCAAGCTGTTTGCGCCGATTATGCTGATCTGGTTCCTGTTGCTGGCGGTGCTGGGCGCGCGAAGCATTTACGCTAATCCGGAAGTTCTGCAGGCGCTGAACCCCTACTGGGCTGTGCACTTTTTCCTGCAATACAAGACCGTTTCCTTTATTGCGCTTGGCGCGGTGGTGCTGTCGATTACCGGGGTGGAAGCGCTGTACGCCGATATGGGCCACTTCGGCAAACTGCCGATCCGCGTTGCCTGGTTCTCCGTCGTGCTGCCCTCGTTGGTGCTGAACTATTTTGGCCAGGGCGCGCTGCTGCTGAAGCACCCGGAAGCGATTAAAAACCCGTTCTTCCTGCTGGCGCCTGAGTGGGCGCTGATCCCGATGCTGATCATCGCCACGCTGGCGACGGTTATCGCCTCCCAGGCAGTGATTTCCGGGGTCTTCTCCCTGACCCGTCAGGCAGTGCGTCTGGGCTATCTGTCGCCGATGCGCATTATCCATACCTCGGAAATGGAGTCCGGGCAGATTTACATTCCGTTCATTAACTGGCTGCTGTACGTTTCTGTGGTCATCGTTATCGTCAGCTTTGAGCATTCGTCTAACCTGGCGGCGGCGTATGGTATCGCCGTAACGGGCACCATGGTGCTGACCTCCATTCTGTCGGCGACCGTGGCGCGCAAAAACTGGCACTGGAACAAGCTGTTTGTCGGTCTGATGCTGGTGGCCTTCCTGTGCATTGATATTCCGCTGTTCTCGGCGAACCTCGATAAGATTGTCTCCGGCGGCTGGCTACCGTTGTCCCTGGGGATGGTGATGTTTACGGTGATGACGACCTGGAAGAGCGAGCGTTTCCGCCTGCTGCGCCGGATGCACGAGCATGGCAACTCGCTGGAAGCGATGATCTCTTCGCTGGAGAAGTCACCGCCAGTGCGTGTGCCGGGTACTGCGGTGTATATGTCCCGCGCCCTGAACGTGATCCCGTTTGCCCTGCTGCATAACCTGAAGCACAACAAGGTGCTGCATGAGCGAGTGATCCTCCTGACCCTGCGTACCGAAGATGCGCCTTACGTGCATAACGTTCGCCGGGTGCAGATTGAGCAGCTGTCACCGTCCTTCTGGCGGGTGGTGGCCAGCTACGGCTGGCGGGAAACGCCTAACGTTGAAGAGGTGTTCCACCGCTGTGGCCTGGAAGGACTCAGCTGCCGGATGATGGAGACCTCGTTCTTTATGTCGCATGAGTCGCTGATTATCGGCAAACGGCCATGGTATCTGCGCCTGCGCGGTAAGCTTTATCTGCTGCTGCAGCGTAACGCCCTGCGGGCGCCGGATCAGTTTGAGATCCCGCCAAACCGGGTTATCGAGCTCGGTACCCAGGTCGAAATCTGATGTCAAAAAAGCCCTTCCGTTACGAAGGGCTTTTTGTTTCTCACTCCGGTTGTTATGTCCTGTCGCTGCCTCGCGAAACGTTTCGATGGCGATCACATTTCTCTCTTCTGGTGATGGTTTTCTGCTCACGCATTGATAATAATTATTTTAGCGAAACGTTTCGCTAGTGGAGCAAAAGAGAAAAAATGAAAAAAGGCACCGTACTTAACGCTGATATTTCCGCGGTCATTTCCCGCCTGGGCCACACCGATACGCTGGTGGTCTGCGATGCCGGATTACCGGTTCCCCGCAGCAGCACGCGCATTGATATGGCGCTAACTCAGGGCGTACCTTCATTTATGCAGGTGCTGGAAGTGGTGACGACGGAAATGCAGGTTGAAGCGGCTGTCATCGCGGAAGAGATTAAAACCCATAATCCGCAGCTCCACGCGACGTTGCTCACTCACCTCGAGCAGCTGCAGCAGCACCAGGGAAATACCATTGAAATTCGTTACACCAGCCATGAGCAGTTCAAAAAACAAACCGCAGACAGTCAGGCGGTAATTCGCAGCGGGGAGTGTTCCCCGTTTGCGAATATCATTCTCTGTGCCGGCGTCACGTTCTGAGGTCGCCGTCATGGAAGCCTTATTGCAACTGAAAGGGATCGACAAAGCGTTCCCTGGCGTCAAGGCGCTCTCCGGCGCGGCGCTGAATGTCTATGCCGGCCGGGTGATGGCGCTGGTAGGGGAAAATGGCGCCGGCAAGTCCACTATGATGAAGGTGTTGACCGGGATCTACACCCGTGATGCCGGCTCTTTGCTGTGGTTAGGCAAAGAGACGACCTTTAACGGCCCAAAATCCTCCCAGGAAGCCGGGATCGGCATTATCCATCAGGAACTGAACCTGATCCCTCAGTTGACGATCGCCGAGAACATCTTCCTTGGCCGCGAGTTCGTTAACCGTTTTGGCAAAATCGACTGGAAGCAGATGTATGCCGAAGCCGACAAGCTGTTGGCAAAGCTGAATCTCCGCTTTACCAGCCAGAAACTGGTGGGCGATCTATCGATTGGCGATCAGCAAATGGTGGAGATCGCCAAAGTGCTGAGCTTCGAATCGAAAGTCATCATTATGGATGAACCGACCGATGCGCTGACCGATACCGAAACCGAATCGCTGTTCCGCGTCATCCGCGAACTGAAGTCGCAGGGGCGCGGTATCGTCTATATCTCCCACCGTATGAAAGAGATCTTCGAGATTTGCGACGACGTGACGGTCTTTCGTGACGGGCAGTTTATCGCCGAGCGCGAGGTCTCGTCGCTGGATGAGGACCGACTTATCGAGATGATGGTCGGCCGTAAGCTGGAAGACCAATATCCACACCTCGATAAGGCGCCCGGCGCGGTGCGCCTGAAGGTCGACAACCTCTGCGGCCCGGGGGTGGATAACGTGACCTTTACCCTGCGCCAGGGGGAGATCCTCGGCGTTGCCGGGCTGATGGGCGCCGGGCGGACCGAACTGATGAAAGTGCTGTACGGCGCGCTGCCGCGCAGCAGCGGTTCCGTGACGCTCGATGGCCGCGAAGTGGTGACCCGTTCGCCGCAGGATGGTCTGGCGAACGGCATTGTCTATATCTCCGAAGACCGTAAGCGCGATGGTCTGGTTCTCGGGATGTCGGTAAAAGAAAACATGTCCCTGACGGCGCTGCGCTATTTCAGCCGGGCGGGCGGTAGTCTTAAGCATAAAGATGAACAGCAGGCGGTGAGTGATTTCATCCGCCTGTTTAACGTGAAAACGCCGTCCATGGAGCAGGCGATCGGCCTGCTTTCCGGCGGCAACCAGCAAAAGGTCGCCATCGCCCGCGGGCTGATGACCCGGCCGAAGGTGCTGATCCTCGATGAACCGACCCGCGGCGTCGACGTCGGGGCGAAGAAAGAGATCTACCAGCTCATCAACCAGTTCAAAGCCGACGGCCTGAGCATCATTCTGGTCTCCTCCGAGATGCCGGAAGTGTTGGGCATGAGCGATCGCATCATAGTGATGCATGAAGGGCATCTCGGCGGTGAATTCACACGCGAGCAGGCCACCCAGGAAGTATTGATGGCTGCCGCTGTGGGCAAGCTTAACCGTGTGAATCAGGAGTAAGAAAGATGACAACCCAGGCTGTTTCTGGTCGCCGCTATTTCACAAAAGCGTGGCTGATGGAGCAAAAATCGCTGATTGCCCTGCTGGTGCTGATCGCGGTGGTATCGACCATGAGCCCCAACTTTTTTACCGTCAATAACCTGTTCAATATTCTGCAGCAAACCTCCGTTAACGCCATTATGGCGGTAGGGATGACGCTGGTCATACTGACCTCGGGGATCGATCTGTCCGTCGGTTCCCTGCTGGCGCTCACCGGTGCGGTGGCAGCGTCGATCGTTGGCATTGAGGTTAATGCGCTGGTGGCGGTCGCGGCTGCCCTCGCATTAGGTGCGGCGATCGGCGCAGTCACCGGGGTGATTGTAGCGAGAGGCCGCGTGCAGGCCTTCATCGCCACCCTGGTGATGATGCTGCTGCTGCGCGGCGTAACCATGGTGTACACCAACGGCAGCCCGATCAATACCGGCTTTAGCGATAATGCCGATCTGTTCGGCTGGTTTGGCATCGGGCGTCCGCTGGGGATCCCAACGCCGGTATGGATCATGGCGATTGTCTTCCTGGCGGCCTGGTACATGCTGCACCATACTCGCCTGGGCCGTTATATTTATGCCCTGGGCGGTAATGAAGCGGCGACGCGTCTGTCCGGGATTAGCGTCAATAAAGTTAAAATTATCGTTTACGCCTTGTGCGGAATGCTGGCTTCGCTGGCCGGGATCATCGAAGTGGCGCGTCTCTCCTCCGCGCAGCCGACAGCGGGGACGGGCTATGAGCTGGACGCCATTGCGGCGGTGGTGCTCGGCGGCACCAGCCTCGCTGGTGGCAAAGGACGCATTGTCGGCACGCTGATTGGTGCGCTGATCCTTGGCTTCCTGAATAATGGTCTTAATCTTTTAGGCGTTTCTTCCTATTACCAGATGATCGTTAAAGCGGTGGTGATTTTGCTGGCGGTACTGGTAGATAACAAAAAGCAGTAACTGAGAACTCTACAGGACATCTTAACTATGAATATGAAAAAACTGGCGACCCTGGTCTCTGCTGTTGCGCTAAGTGCGACCGTTAGCGCGAACGCGATGGCCAAAGACACCATCGCTCTGGTTATCTCTACCCTCAACAACCCGTTCTTCGTGTCGCTGAAAGACGGCGCGCAAAAAGAAGCTGACAAGCTGGGCTACAACCTGGTGGTGCTGGATTCCCAGAACAACCCGGCGAAAGAGCTGGCGAACGTCCAGGATTTAACGGTGCGCGGCACCAAGCTGCTGCTGATCAACCCCACCGACTCTGATGCCGTCGGCAACGCCGTGAAGATGGCGAACCAGGCGAAAATCCCGGTCATCACTCTCGACCGTCAGGCGACAAAAGGCGATGTCGTGAGCCATATCGCCTCTGACAACGTGCAGGGTGGGAAAATGGCTGGCGATTACATCGCGAAAAAAGTGGGTGAAAGTGCAAAAGTCATTGAGCTGCAGGGCATTGCCGGAACTTCTGCGGCGCGCGAGCGTGGCGAAGGCTTTAAACAGGCCGTGGCGGCGCACAAATTCAACGTCCTGGCCAGCCAGCCGGCCGATTTCGACCGCACCAAAGGCCTGAACGTGATGCAGAACCTGCTGACCGCACATCCTGACGTCCAGGCAGTGTTCGCGCAAAATGATGAAATGGCGCTGGGCGCCCTGCGCGCGCTGCAGACCGCAGGCAAGTCCGATGTGATGGTGGTTGGATTTGACGGCACTCCGGATGGCGAAAAAGCAGTAAACAGTGGCAAACTGGCGGCGACCGTCGCACAGTTGCCGGAGCAGATCGGCGCGAAAGGCGTTGAGACTGCTGATAAGGTACTGAAGGGCGAAAAAGTGGAAGCTAACTACCCGGTTGAGCTGAAGCTGGTCGTTAAGCAGTAATATGCGATTCGGACTGGCAACGGTCCGAGGGACAATATAAAAAAAGAAAAGCAGGGCATGCGCCACCGGATCCCGGTGGCGCGCTTTCCCGGGAACAGAAATGATGAAAACTGCAGGCAAACTTGTCGTCCTTGGCAGTATCAATGCCGATCACATTCTTAACCTTGACGCTTTCCCGACGCCGGGCGAAACCGTCACCGGCCACCATTATCAGGTGGCGTTCGGTGGAAAAGGGGCCAACCAGGCGGTGGCCGCCGGGCGCAGCGGAGCGGATATCGCGTTTATCGCCTGCACCGGCGATGACGATATCGGTGAACGCATCCGTCGTCAGCTGGCGAGCGATAAAATCGACGTGGCGCCCGTGCGCGCGGTTGCCGGGGAAGCGACCGGGGTGGCATTAATTTTCGTTAACGCTGAAGGTGAGAATGTCATCGGTATTCATGCCGGCGCCAATGCGGCGCTTTCCGTCTCCCAGGTTGAGGCGGAAAAAGAGCGTATCGCCAGCGCACAGGCGTTGTTGATGCAGCTGGAGTCGCCGCTGGAGAGCGTCATAGCGGCGGCGAAAATCGCCCATCACCATCACACCACCGTGGTGCTGAACCCCGCGCCAGCGCGTGAACTACCGGATGAACTGCTGGCGCTGGTGGATATTATTACCCCTAACGAAACCGAAGCGGAAAAGCTGACCGGTATTCGCGTTGAGAGTGACGAAGATGCGGCAAAAGCCGCCGACGTGCTGCATGCCAAAGGCATTGGTACGGTGATGATCACCCTCGGCAGCCGCGGCGTCTGGCTCAGTGCCGAAGGCGAAAGCCGCCGGATCCCAGGGTTTCGCGTACAGGCCATTGATACTATCGCGGCCGGTGATACCTTTAACGGCGCGCTGGTGACCGCGCTGCTGGAAGGGACCGCCCTGCCGGAGGCGATTCGCTTTGCGCATGCCGCAGCGGCGATCGCCGTAACCCGCAAAGGCGCTCAGCCGTCCGTGCCTTGGCGCACAGAGATCGATGAATTTTTAGCGCAACAGGGGTAATGCTTGGCTACGATGAAAGATGTGGCCCGCATCGCGGGCGTTTCCACATCGACGGTGTCACACGTCATCAATAAGGACCGCTTTGTCAGCGAGGCGATTACCGCCAAAGTTGACGCTGCGATCAAAAGCCTCAACTACGCCCCCTCTGCGCTGGCGCGTAGCCTCAAGCTCAATCAAACCCGTACCATCGGCATGCTGATCACCGCCAGTACCAATCCGTTTTATTCGGAGCTGGTGCGGGGCGTGGAGCGTAGCTGCTTTGAGCGGGGTTATAGCCTCGTGCTCTGCAATACCGAAGGTGATGAGCAGCGAATGAATCGTAATCTGGAGACGCTAATGCAAAAACGCGTCGATGGATTACTCCTGCTGTGCACGGAGACTCATCAGCCCTCCCCGGAAATCATGCAGCGCTATCCGTCGGTACCGACGGTTATGATGGACTGGGCCCCCTTTGATGGCGATAGCGATCTGATTCAGGATAACTCGCTGCTCGGCGGCGATATGGTGACCCAGTATCTGATTGACCAGGGGCATTCACGCATTGCCTGTATTGCCGGCCCGCTGGATAAAACCCCGGCGCGCCTGCGTCTTGAAGGCTATCATGCCGCGATGGCGCGCTGCGGCCTGCCGGTTGCCGAAGGATATGTGGTGACCAGTGATTTTGAGTTTGGCGGCGGGTTTAGCGCGATGCAGCAGCTGCTGGCGTTGCCGCAGCGTCCGCAGGCGGTGTTTGTCGGTAACGATGCGATGGCGGTTGGCGCTTATCAGGCGTTATACCAGGCCGGGCTGCAGATTCCGCAGGATATGGCGCTGGTGGGCTACGATGATATTGAGCTGGCACGTTATATGACGCCGCCATTGACCACCATTCACCAGCCAAAGGATGAGCTGGGGGAACTGGCCATCGACGTACTGATCCATCGCATGGCCGATCCGCAGCAAAAACAGCAGCGCGTTCAGTTAACGCCGGAGCTGGTGGTTCGCGGTTCCGCTTAGCGTTTATGCCGCTCGCTAATCAGGTTGCGGCCATCCTTCGCTCTTAACAGCATAAACATCAGCGCCGATATAATGGTTATCACGCCCATGGTTATAAAGGTGTAGTGAAACTGCTGTACCGTGCTTGCATTATCAAAACCTTCATAGAAGCGTAGCACCGCAGCGCTGATGGCCACCCCGAGACTAATTGAAAGCTGCTGGGTGACGGCCAGCAGGCTGTTGCCGCTGCTGGCATTATCATCGGTCAGATCGGCCAGGGTAATGGTATTCATGGCGGTAAACTGCGTGGACATCGCCATCCCCAGCACGAACAGCGGCAGAAGAAGCATCCACAGCGGCATCTCTGGCGACTGCAGCGAGAACTGGGCGATCATAAGGCCAATAAACACGGTGATCCCCACCAGGGTCTTACGATAGCCAAACCAGCGCAGCACCTGGGTAACGGTGGATTTCGCAATAATCGAGCCGATAGCGGTGGGGGCGATCATACAGCCGGCGATAATGGCCGGATAGCCGAAACCAACCTGCAGCATCAGCGGCATCAGAAACGGTACGCAGCCGGTACCCAACCGCGTGGCGAGGTTGCCGGCAATGCCGACCGAGAACGTATGGGTCTTAAATAAAGAGAGCGAGATAAGCGGCGTCGGATGGCGACGCGCGTGACGCACATAGGCCACGAGCAGTAACAGACTGACGGCAATCACGGCCAGCGCCTGCCATGTCGCCACGATTTTTTCCCCAAACAGTTCAATACCGCTGGAAAATAACACCAGACTTAAGCCAAATAACAGAAAACCGCCTATATCGAAGCGTCGGCGCGGCGTTGTGAAATTTGGCATGTATTTACGGGCGTACAGAATGCCAATTACGCCGATCGGAATGTTTATCAGGAAAATCCAATGCCAGCTGGCCCAGGTCACAAATACCCCGCCGAGTACCGGGCCCAGAATCGGCCCCACCAATCCCGGCATGGTGACAAAGTTCAGGACCGGCAACAGTTCGCTGCGGGGGTAGGCACGCAGCAGGGCCAGCCTCGCCACCGGCATCATCATCGCCCCACCGATCCCCTGAATTACGCGAAAAATGACCAGTTCCGTTAAGGAACTGGAGAGGGCGCAGGCGAGGGAACCGAGGGTGAACAGGCTAACGGCGATGATAAAGACCCGGCGCGTGCCGAAGCGATCGGCCAGCCAGCCGCTGACCGGGATCAGCATCGCCACCGTCAGCGTATAGCTGATAATGGCCGACTGCATCGCTAAGGGAGAACGATTAAGACTGTGGGCGATAGCCGGGAGGGCGGTGTTAAGAATGGTGGCATCCAGCGCCTGCATAAAGAAGGCCATCGCCGCGATCCACGGCAGGCCAGCCATGCTGCGCCCTTTTTTTCCGCTCATGCCAAATCCTTGTTATTGATTTACGTGGTGTGGGGCGTTCAACAATGCCTGGCAGGCGAGCAACGCCCCCGGCGCATCACTGTTAAGAATGGCATCGACAATCGCCTGGTGGAGATCGAGCTTCACCACTTCATTTTGCGTAATCGACGTGAAGTAGGTGTGGTAGACCGAATGAAACAGCGAGGCGAAAGAGCTGAGGAAAGGATTACCGCTCATTTCATAGATATGTTCATGCCAGGCCATATCGACTTCTATCCAGCGTTCGCGCTGAAAATGGCGTTTCAGAGCAATCATCTCTTCCATTAATGTATTGAGCTGCGCTTTTTGCCCGGCGGTGCCGTTGGCGGCGGCGAGAAAGCAGGCCTGTGGCTCCAGGCTGCTGCGCATGACGAGAAAGTGGCTCACCACCTCTTCGAAGTTATCTTCTGTTAGCCACCAGGAGAGCAGTTCCTTATCAAGGAAATTCCAGCTGCTGCGCGGCATCACCCGGGTGCCAATGCGAGGGCGGGGCAGCAGCATGCCTTTTGCAGTAAGCGTCTTCACCGCTTCGCGGACGGCGGTACGGCTTACGCCGAACTGCTCCCCCAACTCCATTTCGCCGGGAAGAATGCTTTCCGGCTGATATTCGCCAGTCAGTATTTTTTGGGCGAGCTTTTCGGCCAGTACCCAGGAAATGTTCTTTTGTGCCGCCAGTTGCTGTGCGCTTAAAGACATAAATGCCGTTCCTTTCTTTCCTCTACTCTAACAGTATGCCACCAGGCGCCCCGTTTCGTCGGTTAAAACGGCAAAACGGCGGTTTTTTGCGACATTCCTCGCCGCATTGTTGAAAAAAGAGACGGTTGAAAACTTTTTTTGCATTTCCCCTTGTCACCTCAGAATTACTCCCTATAATGCGCCTCCACTGACACGGAACAACGGCAAACAAGCCGCCGGGTCAGCGGGGTTCCGGTGAGAACCTCGCAGAGAAAAGCAAAAATAAATGCTTGACTCTGCAGCGGGAAAGCGTAATATGCACACCCCGCGCCGCAGCGAAAACGAAGCGGCACTGCTCTTTAACAATTTATCAGACAATCTGTGTGGGCACTCAAAGTGACATGGATTCTTAACGTCCTCGGACGAAAAATGAATACCAAGTCTCAAGAGTGAACACGTAATTCATTACGAAGTTTAATTCTTTGAGCATCAAACTTAAATTGAAGAGTTTGATCATGGCTCAGATTGAACGCTGGCGGCAGGCCTAACACATGCAAGTCGAGCGGTAGCACAGAGAGCTTGCTCTCGGGTGACGAGCGGCGGACGGGTGAGTAATGTCTGGGAAACTGCCTGATGGAGGGGGATAACTACTGGAAACGGTAGCTAATACCGCATAATGTCGCAAGACCAAAGTGGGGGACCTTCGGGCCTCATGCCATCAGATGTGCCCAGATGGGATTAGCTAGTAGGTGGGGTAACGGCTCACCTAGGCGACGATCCCTAGCTGGTCTGAGAGGATGACCAGCCACACTGGAACTGAGACACGGTCCAGACTCCTACGGGAGGCAGCAGTGGGGAATATTGCACAATGGGCGCAAGCCTGATGCAGCCATGCCGCGTGTGTGAAGAAGGCCTTCGGGTTGTAAAGCACTTTCAGCGGGGAGGAAGGCGGTGAGGTTAATAACCTCATCGATTGACGTTACCCGCAGAAGAAGCACCGGCTAACTCCGTGCCAGCAGCCGCGGTAATACGGAGGGTGCAAGCGTTAATCGGAATTACTGGGCGTAAAGCGCACGCAGGCGGTCTGTCAAGTCGGATGTGAAATCCCCGGGCTCAACCTGGGAACTGCATTCGAAACTGGCAGGCTAGAGTCTTGTAGAGGGGGGTAGAATTCCAGGTGTAGCGGTGAAATGCGTAGAGATCTGGAGGAATACCGGTGGCGAAGGCGGCCCCCTGGACAAAGACTGACGCTCAGGTGCGAAAGCGTGGGGAGCAAACAGGATTAGATACCCTGGTAGTCCACGCCGTAAACGATGTCGATTTGGAGGTTGTGCCCTTGAGGCGTGGCTTCCGGAGCTAACGCGTTAAATCGACCGCCTGGGGAGTACGGCCGCAAGGTTAAAACTCAAATGAATTGACGGGGGCCCGCACAAGCGGTGGAGCATGTGGTTTAATTCGATGCAACGCGAAGAACCTTACCTGGTCTTGACATCCACAGAACTTTCCAGAGATGGATTGGTGCCTTCGGGAACTGTGAGACAGGTGCTGCATGGCTGTCGTCAGCTCGTGTTGTGAAATGTTGGGTTAAGTCCCGCAACGAGCGCAACCCTTATCCTTTGTTGCCAGCGGTTAGGCCGGGAACTCAAAGGAGACTGCCAGTGATAAACTGGAGGAAGGTGGGGATGACGTCAAGTCATCATGGCCCTTACGACCAGGGCTACACACGTGCTACAATGGCATATACAAAGAGAAGCGACCTCGCGAGAGCAAGCGGACCTCATAAAGTATGTCGTAGTCCGGATTGGAGTCTGCAACTCGACTCCATGAAGTCGGAATCGCTAGTAATCGTAGATCAGAATGCTACGGTGAATACGTTCCCGGGCCTTGTACACACCGCCCGTCACACCATGGGAGTGGGTTGCAAAAGAAGTAGGTAGCTTAACCTTCGGGAGGGCGCTTACCACTTTGTGATTCATGACTGGGGTGAAGTCGTAACAAGGTAACCGTAGGGGAACCTGCGGTTGGATCACCTCCTTACCTTAAAGAACCTGCCTTTGTAGTGCTCACACAGATTGTCTGATGAACGTAAAGAAGCAAGGCGTCTTGCGATTGAGACTTCAGTGTCCCCTTCGTCTAGAGGCCCAGGACACCGCCCTTTCACGGCGGTAACAGGGGTTCGAATCCCCTAGGGGACGCCACTTGCTGGTTCGTGAGTGAAAGACGCGTGCCGATGTATCTCAAAACTCATCTTCGGGTGGCGTTTGAGATATTTGCTCTTTAAAAATCTGGATCAAGCTGAAAATTGAAACGACACACAGTCAATGTGTGTTCGAGTCTCTCAAATTTTCGCAATCAGAAGTGAAACATCTTCGGGTTGTGAGGTTAAGCGACTAAGCGTACACGGTGGATGCCCTGGCAGTCAGAGGCGATGAAGGACGTGCTAATCTGCGAAAAGCGTCGGTAAGGTGATATGAACCGTTATAACCGGCGATGTCCGAATGGGGAAACCCAGTGCAATTCGTTGCACTATCGTTAACTGAATACATAGGTTAACGAGGCGAACCGGGGGAACTGAAACATCTAAGTACCCCGAGGAAAAGAAATCAACCGAGATTCCCCCAGTAGCGGCGAGCGAACGGGGAGCAGCCCAGAGTCTGAATCAGCTTGTGTGTTAGTGGAACGGTCTGGAAAGTCCGACGGTACAGGGTGATAGTCCCGTACACCAAAATGCACAGGTTGTGAACTCGAAGAGTAGGGCGGGACACGTGGTATCCTGTCTGAATATGGGGGGACCATCCTCCAAGGCTAAATACTCCTGACTGACCGATAGTGAACCAGTACCGTGAGGGAAAGGCGAAAAGAACCCCGGCGAGGGGAGTGAAAAAGAACCTGAAACCGTGTACGTACAAGCAGTGGGAGCACCTTCGGGTGTGACTGCGTACCTTTTGTATAATGGGTCAGCGACTTATATTCTGTAGCAAGGTTAACCGTATAGGGGAGCCGCAGGGAAACCGAGTCTTAACTGGGCGTTAAGTTGCAGGGTATAGACCCGAAACCCGGTGATCTAGCCATGGGCAGGTTGAAGGTTGGGTAACACTAACTGGAGGACCGAACCGACTAATGTTGAAAAATTAGCGGATGACTTGTGGCTGGGGGTGAAAGGCCAATCAAACCGGGAGATAGCTGGTTCTCCCCGAAAGCTATTTAGGTAGCGCCTCGTGAACTCATCTTCGGGGGTAGAGCACTGTTTCGGCTAGGGGGTCATCCCGACTTACCAACCCGATGCAAACTACGAATACCGAAGAATGTTATCACGGGAGACACACGGCGGGTGCTAACGTCCGTCGTGAAGAGGGAAACAACCCAGACCGCCAGCTAAGGTCCCAAAGTCATGGTTAAGTGGGAAACGATGTGGGAAGGCACAGACAGCCAGGATGTTGGCTTAGAAGCAGCCATCATTTAAAGAAAGCGTAATAGCTCACTGGTCGAGTCGGCCTGCGCGGAAGATGTAACGGGGCTAAACCATGCACCGAAGCTGCGGCAGCGACACTATGTGTTGTTGGGTAGGGGAGCGTTCTGTAAGCCTGCGAAGGTGTGCTGTGAGGCATGCTGGAGGTATCAGAAGTGCGAATGCTGACATAAGTAACGATAAAGCGGGTGAAAAGCCCGCTCGCCGGAAGACCAAGGGTTCCTGTCCAACGTTAATCGGGGCAGGGTGAGTCGACCCCTAAGGCGAGGCCGAAAGGCGTAGTCGATGGGAAACAGGTTAATATTCCTGTACTTGGTGTTACTGCGAAGGGGGGACGGAGAAGGCTATGTTAGCCGGGCGACGGTTGTCCCGGTTTAAGCATGTAGGCTGGTTGTCCAGGCAAATCCGGATAATCAAGGCTGAGGTGTGATGACGAGGCACTACGGTGCTGAAGTAACAAATGCCCTGCTTCCAGGAAAAGCCTCTAAGCATCAGGTAACATCAAATCGTACCCCAAACCGACACAGGTGGTCAGGTAGAGAATACCAAGGCGCTTGAGAGAACTCGGGTGAAGGAACTAGGCAAAATGGTGCCGTAACTTCGGGAGAAGGCACGCTGGTGTGTAGGTGAAGCCCCTGCGGGTGGAGCTGAGACCAGTCGAAGATACCAGCTGGCTGCAACTGTTTATTAAAAACACAGCACTGTGCAAACACGAAAGTGGACGTATACGGTGTGACGCCTGCCCGGTGCCGGAAGGTTAATTGATGGGGTTATCCGTAAGGAGAAGCTCTTGATCGAAGCCCCGGTAAACGGCGGCCGTAACTATAACGGTCCTAAGGTAGCGAAATTCCTTGTCGGGTAAGTTCCGACCTGCACGAATGGCGTAATGATGGCCAGGCTGTCTCCACCCGAGACTCAGTGAAATTGAACTCGCTGTGAAGATGCAGTGTACCCGCGGCAAGACGGAAAGACCCCGTGAACCTTTACTATAGCTTGACACTGAACATTGAGCCTTGATGTGTAGGATAGGTGGGAGGCTTTGAAGCGTGGACGCCAGTCTGCGTGGAGCCAACCTTGAAATACCACCCTTTAATGTTTGATGTTCTAACGTTGGCCCCTTACCGGGGTTGCGGACAGTGTCTGGTGGGTAGTTTGACTGGGGCGGTCTCCTCCCAAAGCGTAACGGAGGAGCACGAAGGTTAGCTAATCCTGGTCGGACATCAGGAGGTTAGTGCAATGGCATAAGCTAGCTTGACTGCGAGCGTGACGGCGCGAGCAGGTGCGAAAGCAGGTCATAGTGATCCGGTGGTTCTGAATGGAAGGGCCATCGCTCAACGGATAAAAGGTACTCCGGGGATAACAGGCTGATACCGCCCAAGAGTTCATATCGACGGCGGTGTTTGGCACCTCGATGTCGGCTCATCACATCCTGGGGCTGAAGTAGGTCCCAAGGGTATGGCTGTTCGCCATTTAAAGTGGTACGCGAGCTGGGTTTAGAACGTCGTGAGACAGTTCGGTCCCTATCTGCCGTGGGCGCTGGAGAATTGAGGGGGGCTGCTCCTAGTACGAGAGGACCGGAGTGGACGCATCACTGGTGTTCGGGTTGTCATGCCAATGGCACTGCCCGGTAGCTAAATGCGGAAGAGATAAGTGCTGAAAGCATCTAAGCACGAAACTTGCCCCGAGATGAGTTCTCCCTGAGACTTTAAGTCTCCTGAAGGAACGTTAAAGACGATGACGTTGATAGGCCGGGTGTGTAAGCGCAGCGATGCGTTGAGCTAACCGGTACTAATGAACCGTGAGGCTTAACCTTACAACGCCGAAGATGTTTTGGCGGCGGATTTGAGAATTTTCAGCTCTGATTCAGAGTCCGAAGGATTTTGCGCTGAGACAAGGCGGCAAACGACGCGATGGAAGGAGCATACATAAGTATGTGACTGACACTCGCGAGAGCAGCCAACGCAGTATGAGCGCAAAAGACACAGGACGAGCACAAAGAATTTGCCTGGCGGCACTAGCGCGGTGGTCCCACCTGACCCCATGCCGAACTCAGAAGTGAAACGCCGTAGCGCCGATGGTAGTGTGGGGTCTCCCCATGTGAGAGTAGGGAACTGCCAGGCATCAAATAAGTGAAGAGCCCATCCTGCCGGATGGGCTTTTTGCGTTTCTGTCGTCCGGCCAGCGTGCCGGCATGTCTCCCCGGTGGCGCTGCGCTTGCCGGGGCTACGGATCCGACACGGGGCTACGTCCCTGTGGCCGGACAAGGTGCGCAGCACCGCCTCCGGGAAAATCCCTCCTATATCACCGTCGATAAATGACTATTGCCTCTCTAACCAACTCACAATAAATGTCGCGATCTGTGGTACATCATTTAAATCCAGCAGCGGAAGTGAGGTCGCGATCGATACATCGCTGGCCACGGCGATGGTATGCTCATCAATTACCAGCTCTTCTACACGATGGCCGCTGTTTTGCCGAAAAAGCAGGATCTTCGGCACGGGTTCATGTTTGAACCCCTCCACTAAAACCAGGTCCAGTTTGCTGGCATCCATTCGACTGACCAGCCACGTGAGATCTAATTCCGGCTTCTCTGGCGTCTCGGTCATCAATGCCCACCGCTGTTCGCTGGCGACAATAGTTTGCGCAGCGCCCGCCTTACGCAGTTCATAGCTATCTTTGCCCGGCTTATCCACGTCCATATCATGATGGGTGTGCTTTATCAGTCCCGGGCGTAATCCTAGAGCGCAAAGCTCAGGGATAAGACGCTTTAATAATGTTGTTTTTCCGGTACCGCTCCATGCGGCGATCGCCAGTAATGGGATCATGATGGCTCCTGCATCTGCTGCAAATCTTCGAGCGTATTTACATTAATGAAAGCAGTTTTCACATCGCTGAAATTCACCGGGCGCCCACCCATTTGTCGCATAAAAACCATCACCCTGCGCTCTCCATGTGCCAGATAAGCCTCCAGTTCCGGAATGATTTGACGATGAACTAATGCAACGGCAGGATGATCCCGTTCGCCGTCATGGGCCCAAACGACCGGTGCGTCCCCTCTCTGCTGGATAAAGCGCTCCACCAAAAAGGACGGAATGAACGGCGTGTCGCAGGGGCAAAAAACAAACCATGGGCTCGCGACCTGCTGCATCACAGCAAGCATTCCGGCCAGCGGCCCCTGATAACCCTCCTGTATGTCTCGAAAGACCGGATATCCGCTGGCACGCCACTGTTCAAGATGACGATTGGCGCTAATGACTAACTCATCTACCTGCAGGGCTAATGCTTCCGCGACGTGTCGCCAGAGAGGGCGACCATTTAGCGCCTGTAATCCTTTATCAATGCCGCCCATCCGCGTGGCCCTGCCGCCCGCCAGCACGACGCCGGTTATCGCCTCGCTTTGCATATGAATATCGCCTCTTTCATTGTGGGATTGACCCTGTTAACTTGTCCCTATCAAGAGTAAGGAGCATGACCATGAAATGTAAACGTCTGAATGAAGTAATTGAACTCCTCCAGCCAGCCTGGCAAAAAGAGCCTGAACTGAACCTGATGCAATTTTTGCAGAAGCTGGCGAAAGAGGCCGGCTATGATGGCGAACTGAGCGATCTTTCCGACGATATTCTGATCTATCACCTGAAGATGCGCGACTCTTCCAAAGATGCTGTCATCCCGGGTATTCAGAAGGATTATGAAGAGGACTTTAAAACCGCGCTGCTGCGCGCCCGCGGGGTAATAAAAGAGTAAAAGGTTGTAAGCGCTACCGCGTAAAGTGCAATGAGATGATATCCTGAACTATTCGTACGATTATCGGATGTCAGGATGCACGATAAGGCTTTTACTTTTCAGACGCTTCGCCCGGATACCATTATCGATGGGTTATTCGATCTGGGTATGCGGGTGGACTCCGGTCTCACCCCGCTAAACAGCTATGAGAACCGCGTTTATCAGTTCCAGGACGAAGAGCGCCATCGCTATGTGGTAAAGTTCTATCGTCCTGAGCGCTGGTCCGCAGAACAGATCCTTGAAGAACACCAGTTTGCGCTTCAGCTTGTAGAAGATGAAGTGCCCGTTGCTGCGCCGCTCTTATTTAATGACAGCACGCTTCATCAGCATCAGGGATTCTACTTTGCCGTTTTCCCAAGCCTTGGCGGTCGTCAGTTCGAAGCGGATAACCTTGATCAGATGGAATGGGTTGGCCGCTATCTGGGGCGCCTGCACCAGACGGGCTGCAAACAGCGCTTTACTGCCCGCCCGGAAATTGGCGTGCAGGAGTACCTGCTGGAACCGCGTCAGGTGTTTGAGCAGGCGACGCTGATCCCCTCTGGCCTGAAGGCCGATTTCCTGAAGGCGACCGATAAACTCATTGCTGCCGTCATGGAGCAATGGCACGGCCGCGGGAACACGTTGCGCCTGCACGGTGACTGCCATGCCGGTAATATCCTCTGGCGCGACGGACCACTGTTTGTCGACTTAGACGATGCGCGTACCGGCCCGGCGATTCAGGATCTGTGGATGCTGCTCAACGGCGATAAGGCTGAACAGCGTATGCAGCTGGAGACTATTGTCGAGGCCTATGAGGAATTCAGCCCCTTTAACAGCGATGAAATCGCGCTGATTGAACCTTTACGCGCTATGCGACTGGTTTATTATCTGGCGTGGTTGCTCAGACGCTGGGACGATCCCGCTTTCCCGGTCAATTTCCCCTGGTTAACCGGGGAGGATTACTGGCGGGGGCAGACGTCGACTTTTCTTGAGCAGGTGAAGGTTCTACAGGAACCCCCGCTTCAGTTAACGCCAATGTATTAATGTGATATATCCAGGAGAGAGTAAATCATGAAAAAAGTTTGGCTGGCGCTGGCTGGTATGATTCTGGCTTTTAGTGCATCCGCTGCCCAGATCACCGACGGCAAGCAGTACATCACCCTTGATAAGCCGATAGCTGGCGAGCCGCAGGTGCTCGAGTTCTTTTCGTTCTACTGCCCGCACTGCTACCAGTTTGAAGAAGTGCTGCATGTCTCTGACAATGTGCGTCAGAAACTGCCGGAAGGCACTAAAATGACCAAATACCACGTTGAGTTCCTGGGTCCGCTGGGCAAGGATCTGACGCAGGCATGGGCGGTGGCCATCGCGCTGGGCGTTGAAGACAAAATTACTGCGCCGATGTTCGAAGCCGTGCAGAAAAACCAGACTGTGCAGAGTGTGGCTGACATTCGTAAAGTGTTTGTCGATGCTGGCGTGAAAGGGGAAGACTACGATGCCGCATGGAATAGCTTCGTGGTGAAATCTCTGGTCGCTCAGCAAGAGAAAGCGGCAGCCGATCTGCAGCTGCAGGGCGTACCGGCTATGTATGTTAATGGTAAATACCAGCTGAATCCGCAGGGGATGGACACCAGCAATATGGATGTCTTCGTCGCTCAGTATGCGGATACCGTGAAGCAACTGGTAGAGAAGAAATAAAAAAAACGCCGGTCACTGACCGGCGTTACTTTATCTGTTTTGCAATAGCTACCGTTCTTTGTCCCTCATGATGTCAGTCAACTGACGGTCTTTCTCTTCCCATAGGCCATTCAGCCAGCGCTGGAAGCTGCGCTTAAAGTTCTTATCGTTAACGTAATCGCCGTGCAGCTCTTCGCCAATAGGGACCAGATTGATACGGACCACAATGCGCGTCAGGCGGCCGCTTAACATATCGTAAAATGGTCTTGTATGATTATCCGGGTAGCACAGCGTGACGTTCAGCAGTTTATCGAACTGCGAACCGAGTACGTTGAGCGCCATGGCGATACCAGCGGCTTTCGGCGGTAACAGGTTGTGGTAAGGAGAGCGCGTTTCGCGCTTTTTTTCTTCGGTAAAACGCGAGCCTTCCACAAAATTGACGATAGTCGTCGGATGCGCGCGAAATTTTTCACACGAACGGCGGGTGGTTTCGACATCTTTACCGCGGCGCTCCGGGTGACGAATAAGATAGCTGCGCGAGTAGCGGCGCATAAAAGGCATATCCAGCGCCCAGCAGGCGAGGCCAATGAAGGGTACCCACGCCAGCTGTTGTTTAAGGAAGTACTTATTCATCGGAATATGCTTGCGGAACAGCACGCACAGCACCACGATGTCTGCCCAGCTGTGGTGGTTGCTGATCAGCAGATACCAGTTCTTTTTGTTCAGGCCTTCCAGACCCTGGACGTCCCATTTTAGCCAGGGATTGAGATGCAACAGCAGCGCCAGCCCTTCGCACCAGCAGTACATCATAAAATTGCAAAAAACGGATATAGAGCGCCATACCGCTGGAATGGGGACCAGCAGTTTAATCAGCCCGGCGACGATGATCGGTACAGAGCAGATAATGGTGACTAAGATGGTTAAGGCGATACTCAGCGGAAGTGTTATCGCAGCGAGTAATCTCGACATAGTTAGTTTATTCAGAAAGTTAGGCTGACAAAGAGCGCCTTTAAGCTGCGCAAGAGGCTGATTTTACCAGAAAACGCGGCAAATGACGGGTCTTACCAGAACAGAAAAAAACAAGGATCTTCTATCCACATGGAAGATTAGGTCATCAAATTAATGCCAGGATCGTTGATCTGTTTTTAAGTGGTTGATAAATAGTAAATAATACTATTTATTCATTTATTTTCAGGGGCGGATAAGCTGACGTTGTAAAACTATACACAAAGTTATCCACAAGCTAAGTTGTCGCGCGATCGCGACGATCGTTGAATCTTTTCCGCGAATTGCGGGAAAAATTCAGGATTTCATGCCCGTCTGTGGCATCCTTTATCCATAATCTGATAAACAGGCACGGAAATTATGGTTCAGATCCCAGAAAACCCTCTCATCCTCGTTGACGGCTCCTCCTATCTTTATCGGGCGTATCATGCGTTTCCGCCGCTGACTAACAGCGCAGGGGAGCCCACCGGGGCTATGTACGGCGTACTGAATATGCTGCGCAGTTTGATACTGCAGTATCAACCGACTCATGCCGTCGTGGTCTTTGATGCGAAAGGGAAAACCTTCCGTGATGAATTGTTCGAGCATTACAAATCTCACCGCCCGCCGATGCCGGACGATCTGCGCGCGCAGATTGAGCCGTTGCATAAGATGGTGAAAGCGATGGGGCTGCCGCTGATGGCAGTCCCGGGCGTCGAAGCTGACGATGTGATTGGCACCCTGGCGCGGGAAGCGGAAAGGGCAGGTCGCCCAGTCCTGATCAGCACCGGCGATAAAGACATGGCCCAGCTGGTGACGCCGGGCATCACCCTGATCAATACCATGACCAACACTATCCTCGGGCCGGATGAGGTGGTTACTAAGTACGGCGTCCCGCCGGAGCTGATTATTGATTTCCTGGCGCTGATGGGCGACTCCTCGGATAACATTCCCGGCGTGCCGGGCGTGGGCGAAAAGACCGCCCAGGCGCTGCTGCAAGGCCTCGGCGGCCTTGATACGCTGTATGCGGAACCGGAGAAGATCGCTGAACTGAGCTTCCGCGGCGCGAAAACGATGGCGGCGAAGCTCGAGCAGAACAAGGACGTGGCTTATCTCTCTTATCAGCTGGCGACCATCAAAACCGACGTCGAGCTGGAGCTCACCTGCGAAGAGCTGGAGGTGCAGCCGCCGGCGGCAGACGATCTGCTGGCGCTGTTCAGACAGTATGAATTTAAGCGCTGGACCACCGACGTTGAGGCCGGAAAATGGCTGCAGGCTAAGGGGGGCAAACCGGCTGCGAAACCTGCAGTGCCTGCAGCAGCGGCAGAAGCGGAAGAAGAGGTTGAAGCCGCTACTGCACTTTCAGCAGAGCATTATGTCACTATCCTTGATGAGGCTACGCTGCTCACCTGGATCGATAAGCTGAAGCAGGCGCCGCTCTTTGCCTTTGATACGGAAACCGACAGCCTGGATAACATCTCCGCCAACATGGTTGGTCTTTCATTCGCTGTTGAGCCAGGCGTGGCCGCCTATGTCCCGGTAGCGCATGATTATCTTGATGCGCCGGATCAGATCCCGCGCGAGCGCGTGCTGGCGCTGCTTAAACCGCTGCTGGAGGATGAGAAGGTGCTCAAGGTCGGGCAAAATCTCAAATACGATCGCGGCATTTTGGCTAATTACGACATTGAGCTGCGCGGGATTGCGTTCGATACCATGCTCGAGTCTTACATTCTCGACAGCGTGGCGGGCCGCCACGATATGGACAGTCTTTCCGACCGCTGGCTGAAACATAAAACCATTACCTTCGAAGAGATCGCTGGCAAGGGTAAGAATCAGCTCACCTTTAACCAGATTGCGCTGGAAGAGGCTGGTCGCTACGCGGCGGAAGATGCCGACGTTACGCTCCAGCTGCATCTGAAGATGTGGCCGAAGCTACAGCAGCATGAAGGCCCGCTGAATATCTTCCAGCATATTGAAATGCCGCTGGTGCCGGTGCTGTCTCGCGTTGAGCGCAACGGCGTTAAAATCGACCCCGCCGTGCTGCATGCGCACTCGCAGGAAATTGCCCAGCGCCTGGTTGAGCTGGAGCAGCGAGCACATGAGATCGCCGGGGAAGCGTTTAATCTCTCCTCCACCAAACAGCTGCAAACGATCCTGTTTGAAAAACAGGGTATCAAGCCGCTGAAGAAGACGCCGGGCGGTGCGCCGTCCACCTCTGAAGAGGTGCTGGAAGAGCTGGCGCTCGATTATCCGTTGCCGAAAGTGATTCTGGAGTATCGTGGGCTGGCGAAGCTGAAGTCGACCTATACCGATAAGCTGCCGCTGATGATTAACCCCAAAACGGGCCGCGTGCATACCTCCTATCATCAGGCGGTCACCGCCACCGGCCGTTTGTCGTCTACCGATCCAAACCTGCAAAACATTCCGGTGCGTAACGAAGAAGGGCGCCGTATTCGCCAGGCGTTTATCGCGCCGGAAGATTACGTCATTGTCTCGGCGGACTACTCGCAAATCGAGCTGCGCATTATGGCGCACCTGTCGCGGGATAAAGGCCTGCTGACCGCCTTCGCGGAAGGGAAGGATATTCACCGGGCGACGGCGGCTGAAGTATTTGGCTTACCGCTGGACAGCGTCAGCAGCGAACAGCGGCGTAGTGCGAAAGCCATCAACTTCGGTCTGATCTACGGCATGAGCGCCTTTGGCCTGGCCCGCCAGCTGAACATCCCGCGTAAAGAAGCGCAGAAGTACATGGATCTTTATTTCGAGCGTTATCCGGGCGTCCTGGAGTATATGGAGCGCACCCGCGCACAGGCGAAGGAGCAAGGGTATGTTGAAACGCTGGATGGCCGTCGACTCTATTTGCCGGATATCAAGTCCAGCAATGGCGCTCGTCGTGCCGGCGCGGAGCGTGCGGCGATTAACGCCCCGATGCAGGGGACGGCTGCGGATATTATCAAGCGGGCGATGATTGCCGTTGATGAATGGCTGTGGAGCGAGAAACCTCGCGTGCGGATGATCATGCAGGTTCACGATGAACTGGTCTTTGAAGTGCATAAGGATGAGCTCGATGCCGTATCGAAAAAGATCCACGAACTGATGGAGAATAGCACTACGCTGGCGGTACCGTTGCTGGTGGAAGTGGGCAGCGGCGAAAACTGGGATCAAGCGCACTAAGTATACAAAGCGCAACGCGATTTTCTGTAAGTAAGCAACATAACTTATAGAGTTTTGTGAGGATCATTTGAATTTGCTATGTAAATAGTGAAAAAAAACTACAAAAAATGCTTTATCCGTGAGCGAAAGAAGAGTAAAGTTATTCGCGTAGGGTACAGAGGTAAGATGTTCTATCTTTCAGACCTTTTACTTCACGTAATCGGATTTGGCTGAATATTTTAGCCGCCCCGGTCATTTATGACCGGGGCGTTTTTTATTGCGCGAAAGAAAAGTTTTAGGCTGTGAAAACAACGTAGTATGAACGTCCGGATAGGGCGCTACGCGCCGTTATCCGGAAAAAGCGGGGGTTACTCGGCGTCTTCGACGGCTTCTTGCGGCGGGATTTCGTTAAACCAGCTATCCAGCTTCTGTCGCAGCTTATCGACGCCAGATTTTTTCAGCGAAGAGAAGGGTTCAACCTGGACATCGCCATTGAAGGCCAGTACCGCTTCACGCACCATATTCACTTGCGCTTTACGCGCGCCGCTGGCGAGTTTATCGGCTTTGGTGAGCAGTACCAGCACCTGAATATCGCTCTCTACCGCCCATTCGATCATCTGCTGATCGAGATCTTTAAGCGGATGACGTATGTCCATCAGCACCACGAGACCCTTCAGGCAAAGACGTTTTTCCAGGTATTCCCCCAGCGCGCGCTGCCACTTGATCTTCATCTCTTCGGGTACTTGCGCATAACCATAGCCGGGCAGGTCGACAAGGCGCTTGCCCTCAGCGACTTCGAACAGGTTAATCAGCTGCGTACGCCCCGGGGTTTTGGAGGTACGCGCCAGGTTCTTCTGATTAGTCAGCGTATTCAGCGCGCTGGATTTTCCCGCGTTGGAGCGGCCGGCGAACGCCACTTCAATACCGGTATCGGCAGGAAGATGGCGGATATCTGGCGCGCTAGTGACAAAGTGCGTCAGTTGATAATTCCAGTTGGTCAAGACGGTCGTCTCCGTTAAAACAGGCTATGGCAGGGATTATACCTGAACAGCAGAAAAAGGCTGTTTTTACCGCACGCCGTTCCTGTAAGTAAAAACCATATGGTTTGTGAGACATTGACTATTCTTTGTATAGGACATACCTGAGGAAAATAAGACAAAACATATTTAAAGTATTGAAAATTAATCAATTATAGAAATAGAGAATTCTGAAAATAGATTTTTAACTGCCAGACTGGTTGTCGATTTTTGTCAACAAGGTAAAGTAATACACAACGGCGGGGATGCTGAAAGGATTAGGACTCAGGACGAGGAGTCAGGAAGCGCCAGGAGGCGAAGACCACAGGATAGTCAGGATGACGCGCGTCTTGGAGACGTTTTACAGGGAAAAGGAAGAAACAGGGACCGTTGGACGCTAAGGGAAAGACAGGGTGAGTCGTTAGCGAACAGGGAAAGAAGAGCCCGTTAAGGGTGGTCAGTGAGGAAAAAGGCGACAGAGTAATCTGTCGCCTTTTTTCTTTGCTTGCTTTCTGCTAGATTCCGCCTCAATTCTATACTGAATACTACTGTCTGAAGATTACACATCATGAAAAAACCGACATCCGCCACCCGTGGCAAATCCGGCCGCAAGTCGCGTGAAGAGTTAAATCAGGAAGCTCGCGATCGCAAACGGCAGAAGAAACATCGTGGCCACGCGGCAGGCAGTCGCGCGAACGGCGGCGATGCGGCTTCAGCGGGTAAAAAACAGCGTCAGGCGCAAGATCCGCGCGTGGGTAGCAAAAAACCGATCCCGCTGGGCGTGAGCGAAAGCAGCGCTCCAGCCCCCAAGCAGCATAAACCAAAGAGCGAGAAACCTATGCTTTCACCGCAGGCTGAGCTGGAGTTGCTGGAGAATGATGAGCGCCTGGACGCGCTGCTGGAACGTCTGGAAGAGGGCGGCACCCTTAATGCTGAAGAGCAGAGCTGGGTGGACGCCAAACTGGATCGCATTGATGAGCTGATGCAGCAGCTCGGCCTCTCTTACGATGATGAAGATGAAGAAGAGGAAGAGCGTCAGGAAGATATGATGCGTCTGCTGAAGGGTGGAAACTAACATTTGCATCCCATCGGATTCCCGGTACTCCTTATAACCCTTCTGGTTATATGTTATCTGCTGTGGTTATTCGTTAAACTACGACGGTTGTCGCGGCGTCAGAAATGGCTGCGCAACCGGCTCATGACCCGCGGTGCGGTGGGGCCGGGACGGCGTACCCGTCGGCGGCACCATCGGAAGGAGTGAGCATGTCTGAGCAGATAATCGACTGGGATCTGGCCCTGATCCAGAAATATAACTATTCCGGGCCGCGCTATACCTCGTATCCCACCGCGCTGGAGTTTTCACCGCAATTTGGCGCGGCGGAATTCGATGCCGCTGTGGCCCGTTACCCACAGCGTCCCCTGTCGCTGTACGTGCATATCCCGTTTTGCCATAAGCTGTGTTATTTCTGCGGCTGCAATAAGATAGTCACCCGCCAGCAGCATAAGGCCGATCAATATCTCGATGTCCTTGAGCAGGAGATCATCCACCGCGCGCCGCTGTTTGCCACTCGCCAGGTGAAGCAACTGCACTGGGGGGGCGGCACGCCAACTTATCTCAATAAGGCGCAAATCAGTCGCCTGATGGATCTGTTGCGCAGCCATTTTCATTTCAGCGCGGAAGCCGAGATCTCCATTGAGGTCGATCCGCGTGAGATCGAGCTGGATGTCCTCGATCATTTACGCGCTGAGGGTTTCAACCGCCTGAGTATGGGCGTACAGGACTTCAATAAAGAGGTTCAGCGTCTGGTTAACCGTGAGCAGGACGAAGCGTTCATCTTTGATTTGCTCAACCATGCGCGGGAGATTGGTTTTACCTCGACCAATATCGACCTCATTTATGGCCTGCCGAAGCAAACGCCGGAGAGCTTCGCCTTTACCCTGCAAAAGGTCGCCGAGCTCAATCCTGACCGCCTGAGCGTGTTTAACTATGCGCATCTGCCCACGCTCTTTGCCGCTCAGAGGAAGATTAAAGATGCCGATCTGCCCTCCGCTGAGCAGAAGCTGGAGATCCTGCAGGAAACCATCGGCTCGCTGACGACGGCAGGCTATCAGTTTATCGGCATGGACCATTTCGCCCGTCCCGATGATGAATTAGCGGTCGCGCAACGTCACGGCGTACTGCATCGTAATTTCCAGGGCTACACCACTCAGGGCGATACCGATCTGCTGGGGATGGGCGTTTCGGCGATCAGCATGATTGGCGACAGCTACGCCCAGAACCAAAAAGAGCTCAAGCAGTACTACCAGCAGGTAGCAGAGCAAGGGAACGCCCTGTGGCGCGGGATCGCGTTAACTCGCGATGACTGTCTGCGTCGCGACGTGATTAAAGCGTTGATCTGTAACTTCCAGCTGGATATCGCGGCGGTCGAGGCGCAGTGGGACGTGGATTTTGCGTCTTATTTCGCCGAGGATCTGAAGCTGCTGGCGCCGCTGGCGCATGACGGGCTGGTGGCTGTGGATGATAAGGTCATTCAGGTGACGGCGAAAGGCCGCCTGCTGATCCGCAACATCTGTATGTGCTTTGATGCCTACCTACGGCAAAAGGCCCGGATGCAGCAGTTCTCACGGGTTATTTAATATTTTCCCCCTCTCCCGCAGGAGAGGGGGAACAATTAGCTGAACAGCCCGACCAGCGCAGCGCACAGCACGGCAGCGACTGCCGTTTGTGGCGTGTGACTCGCAGCGGCGCCGCTCGATATCATACTCACCAGTGATTCAAACATGATGCTCTCCCCTAATGCCGGGCACGATCATACTCAACTCATCGGAACAGTAAAGTACAAAATAGCAGCACTTTGCGCCGATCGGCTATTTTTCATCATGCTGTTGAACCCTACTCCATACCCAATTCTTTTAGCTTACGCGTCAGGGTATTACGTCCCCATCCCAGCAGGCGCGCAGCCTCCTGTTTGTGTCCCTGGGTATGGCGCAGGGCGGTCGTTAGCAGCGTGCGTTCCATTTCGGGTTGCGCTTCTGAGAGCAGGTTTTGATGACCGGATCGCAACGCCCGATCGGCCCACTGACCCAGCAGCGTCGCCCAGCTGTCAGGCTGCATCTGCGTTGGGCTATCAGGAATCGTGGTCTCAAACAGTTCGCTCGGCAGATCCTGCGTCAGCACCTCCTGGCCGGCGGCCATGACGGTGAGCCAGCGACAGGTGTTTTCCAGCTGACGGACGTTGCCTGGCCACGCCAGGCGGGTCAGCGCTGTCTCCGTTTCCGGATGCAGCTGTTTGGCTTCAACGCCGAGCTCGCGGGCGGCTATCTGCAGAAAATGGCGGGCCAGGCGTGGAATATCTTCCCGGCGCTCGCGCAGCGGCGGTAAATGCACCCGGATGACGTTCAGGCGGTGGAACAAATCTTCACGAAATTTCCCCTCCTGCACGCGCTGTTCCAGGTTCTGGTGGGTAGCGGCGATGATCCGCACATCGACCTTGACCGGCGCGTAACCGCCCACGCGATAAAACTGACCATCCGCCAGCACGCGCAGCAGACGAGTCTGGACATCAAGCGGCATATCGCCAATTTCATCCAGGAACAGCGTACCGCCGTCAGCCTGTTCAAAGCGACCCTGACGGACGGTATTGGCGCCGGTAAAGGCTCCTTTTTCATGGCCGAACAGCTCGGACTCAATCAGGTCCTTGGGGATCGCCGCCATATTCAGCGCGATAAACGGCGCTTTTGAGCGTGGACTATGGCGATGCAGGGCATGTGCGACAAGCTCTTTACCGGTACCGGATTCGCCATTGATCAGCACGCTGATGGATGAGCGCGACAGGCGGCCAATAATGCGAAAGACATCCTGCATAGCTGGCGCTTCGCCGATGATGTCGGCGGTTGGGCTACTTATCGGCGCATTTCGCGGCTGCTGCTGCTCTTGATAGTGGCTTATCGCCCGGTCGACGAGGGCGACGGCTTCATCGATATCAAAAGGTTTGGGCAAATAATCAAAAGCGCCCTGCTGATAAGCGCTGACCGCGGCGTCCAGATCGGAATGCGCGGTCATTATGATGACCGGAAGCATTGGATGGCGCTGCTTAATCTGTTTGAGCAGCGCCAGACCATCCATTCCCGGCATACGGATATCTGACAGCAGTACATCCGGGGTTTTGGTGGTGAGGGCATCTAGCACCTCATTGCCGCTTTCGAACGTTGTGCAGCTCAAGCCGGCTCCGGTGAGCGCGCGTTCAAGCACCCAGCGGATGGAGCTATCGTCATCAACGATCCAGGCTATCCCTCGTTGCATAAACACCTCTACTTCCGAATAGGCAGGTATACCGAAAATTCGGTATGACCCGGCCAGCTGGTGAATTCAATTTTGCCGGAGTGCTGATCGATAAGGCTACGGGCGATAGATAAGCCCAGGCCGGTACCGCCTTCGCGGCCGCTGACCATCGGATAGAACAGCGTATCCTGGAGATGGGGCGGAATACCCGGGCCATTATCTTCAACGTCGATGCGGGCGGCGAGGCGATAACGCACCCCGTGCAGCGTCAGCTGGAAAGCGGTGCGGGTGCGAAGAATAATTTCGCCCCCTTCCGGCCCCAGAGCCTGCAGCGCATTACGGACGATGTTCAGCAACACCTGTTCAATTTGATCCGGGTCGTGGGGTAGCTCTGGTAGGCTGGGGTCGTAATCGCGGATCAACTTCACGTTGTCCGGCAACTCCATGGAAACCAGTTTAACTACCCGTTCGGCGACTTTGTGGATGCTTTCGGTAACGTGCATGCCCGGATGCTGTGGTCCGAGCAGGCGGTCGACCAGATTTCTTAACCGGTCGGCCTGCTCAATGATCACTTTGGTATATTCCGTTAGCGCCGGGTCGGGCAGCGCTTTGCTGAGCAGCTGGGCCGCGCCGCGCAGGCCGCCTAACGGGTTTTTTATCTCATGCGCCAGGCCGCGGACGAGGTCGCGAGCGGCGACCTGCTGCGCATGCTGCAGCTGCTCCTGGCTCAGGCGGCGCTGATTATCCATCGGCGCCATTTCCAGCAGAATAAAGCCTTCCGGCAGCCGCTGGGCGGTCAACGACAGGATGTGCGAACGGCCATCGATAACCAGCGTCACTTCGTTATCGGTAAACCCCTGGCCCGCCTGCAGGCTCTCCTGCATCAGCCCGATATTCAACGAAAAATAGCTCAACAGCTCAGGTAATGGGGTGCCAAACAGCTTGCGCGAGCTCTGCGCCAGCAGCTGCTGCGCCGCAGGGTTGGCAAAGTGCACCGCCAGGTCATCATCGACCAGTAAAATACTGTTGATAAGGGAGTTAAGGATCTGCCCAGCATCGGGCAGTGTGCCTGTTGCCATTCGACAGTCTCCTGAAAATGAATGCACCAATTTAGTGCAGTATAGCTTTTTATCGGTAAAAAGCTCGCGAGATCAGCGTGTTGGTGGAGAAAAAAGCCCATCCTGAGATGGGCTGAAAGTTTCCACGGCAACAAAATATCCCGGGCATCTCGCGCCACAACACTACATACCCTGGATTTACAGCAAAATTAGACGCTGTAGTACAGTTCGAACTCAACCGGATGCGGAGTCATGCGTACGCGGTCGTTCTCTTCCATACGCAGGGCGATGTAGGCATCGATAGCGTCATTGGTGAACACGCCGCCAGCGGTCAGGAACTCGCGGTCAGCATCCAGGGCCTGCAGGGCTTCTTCCAGAGAACCGGCAACCTGCGGGATCTCTTTCGCTTCTTCCGGCGGCAGGTCATACAGGTTTTTATCCATTGCTTCGCCCGGATGGATTTTGTTCTTGATACCATCAAGGCCAGCCATCAGCAGCGCCGCAAAGCACAGGTACGGGTTGGCAGCCGGGTCCGGGAAGCGCACTTCGATACGACGCGCTTTCGGAGAGGTCACCACCGGAATACGGATAGAGGCAGAGCGGTTACGGGCAGAGTAAGCCAGCATAACCGGCGCTTCGTAACCCGGGACCAGACGCTTGTAGGAGTTGGTGGTCGGGTTCGCCAGGGCGTTGATGGCTTTAGCGTGTTTGATTACGCCGCCGATGTAGAACAGCGCCTGCTCAGACAGACCGGCGTATTTGTCGCCGGAGAACAGGTTGGTACCGTTTTTCGCCAGGGACATATGGCAGTGCATGCCGGAGCCGTTGTCGCCGAACATCGGTTTCGGCATAAAGGTCGCGGTTTTACCAAAGCGGTGAGCGACGTTGTGAACAACGTATTTGTAAATCTGAATTTCATCCGCTTTTTTGGTCATGGTATTGAAGCGGGTTGCCACTTCGTTCTGACCTGCGGTTGCTACTTCATGGTGATGGGCTTCAACAACCAGACCCATCTCTTCCATGATCATACACATGGTGGAACGGATGTCCTGAGAAGAGTCTACTGGCGGAACCGGGAAGTAACCCCCTTTCACGCCCGGACGGTGACCTTTGTTACCGCCTTCGTATTTGGTGGAGGAGTTCCACGCACCTTCAATGTCATCGATCGCGACATGGGAGCCGGAGATAGAGGCGCCAAAACGGATGTCGTCGAACAGGAAGAATTCTGGTTCTGGCCCGAACAGGACGGTATCAGCGATGCCGGTGGCGCGCAGGTACTCTTCAGCGCGTTTCGCGATGGAGCGCGGGTCACGGTCATAGCCCTGCAGGGTGCCTGGCTCGAGGATATCGCAGCGGATGATCAGGGTCGGTTCTTCGTAGAACGGGTCAATGACCGCGGTGGACGCGTCCGGCATCAGGACCATGTCAGATTCGTTGATACCTTTCCAGCCACCAATCGAGGAGCCATCAAACATTTTGCCTTCTTCGAAGAATTCGGCATTTACCTGATGAGACGGAATCGTGACGTGCTGTTCTTTACCTTTGGTATCGGTGAAGCGCAGATCGACAAACTTCACTTCGTGCTCGTTCAGCATCGTCAAAACGTGTTCAGCGGACATACTTAAACTCTCCCGGATTGGTCATTGTCGTCGTGGTAACGAAAACTTCATACTGCTTAAAAGTGGCGTTGTTGCCTTAAAAAAAATAAAGCGAAATCTGTGCCAACTTTTAAATGCCCTATAAAACGCTGTATCATGCGCACCATAGTGCAAAAGGACTGCACCATGATGGAGATAATGCACCAAAATAGTGCTTCAGTGTGAACATTGAGCACCATTTTGGTGCAATTTTTGTTACGGTGCCCTTTTATCGCTCCGTGAAAGCGGTCACAAAGAAACTCTGCAATACTTGTTTGCGGAGGATGTTTGTGATCCTGTTCAGTCCTTCGCTTAATACGTGTACAATAACGCGCTATTTCTAATGCCTGAGGCAAAGTTGTGATCGAAAATCTGCGTAATATCGCCATCATCGCGCACGTTGACCATGGTAAAACTACCCTGGTTGACAAGCTGCTACAGCAATCCGGTACGTTCGACGCACGTACTGAAGCACAAGAACGTGTGATGGACTCCAACGATTTGGAGAAAGAGCGTGGGATTACCATCCTCGCGAAAAACACCGCAATCAAATGGAATGATTACCGTATCAACATCGTTGATACCCCAGGGCACGCCGACTTCGGAGGTGAAGTTGAGCGTGTTATGTCCATGGTTGACTCTGTGCTGCTGGTGGTAGATGCCTTTGATGGCCCGATGCCGCAAACGCGCTTCGTGACCAAAAAAGCTTTTGCCCACGGTCTGAAGCCGATCGTGGTCATCAACAAAGTTGACCGCCCGGGCGCGCGTCCGGACTGGGTTGTCGATCAGGTGTTCGACCTGTTCGTTAACCTCGATGCGACCGACGAACAGCTGGACTTCCCGATCGTTTACGCGTCCGCGCTGAACGGTATCGCGGGTCTGGATCACGAAGACATGGCTGACGACATGACCCCGCTGTACCAGGCGATTGTCGATCGCGTGCCGGCGCCGGACGTTGATCTTGACGGTCCGCTGCAGATGCAGATCTCCCAGCTGGACTACAACAACTACGTTGGTGTTATCGGCATCGGCCGCATCAAGCGCGGTAAAGTGAAGCCGAACCAGCAGGTCACTATCATCGATAGCGAAGGCAAAACCCGTAACGGTAAAGTCGGTAAAGTGCTGACTCACCTGGGTCTGGAGAGAATTGAGAGCGACGTAGCTGAAGCTGGCGACATTATCGCGATCACCGGTCTGGGCGAGCTGAACATCTCCGACACCATCTGCGACCCGCAGAATGTCGAAGCGCTGCCGGCCCTGTCCGTTGATGAGCCGACCGTTTCCATGTTCTTCAACGTCAACACCTCTCCGTTCTGCGGTAAAGAAGGTAAGTTCGTTACCTCTCGCCAGATCCTGGACCGTCTGAATAAAGAGCTGGTGCACAACGTGGCGCTGCGCGTTGAAGAAACCGAAGACGCTGATGCGTTCCGCGTTTCCGGCCGTGGTGAACTGCACCTGTCCGTTCTGATTGAAAACATGCGTCGTGAAGGTTTCGAGATGGCGGTTTCCCGTCCGAAAGTTATCTTCCGCGAAATCGACGGCCGTAAGCAAGAGCCGTTCGAGAACGTGACGCTGGACGTCGAAGAGCAGCATCAGGGTTCTGTCATGCAGGCGCTGGGCGAGCGTAAAGGCGACCTGAAAAACATGAATCCGGACGGTAAAGGCCGCGTACGTCTCGACTACGTGATCCCAAGCCGCGGTCTGATCGGCTTCCGTTCAGAGTTCATGACCATGACCTCCGGTACCGGTCTGCTGTACTCCACCTTCAGCCACTACGACGACGTTCGTCCGGGCGAAGTGGGCCAGCGTAACAACGGCGTACTGATCTCCAACGGTCAGGGTAAAGCGGTAGCGTTCGCGCTGTTCGGTCTGCAGGATCGCGGTAAGCTATTCCTCGGCCACGGCGCTGAAGTTTACGAAGGCCAGATTATCGGTATTCACAGCCGTTCCAACGACCTGACGGTAAACTGCCTGACCGGTAAGAAACTGACCAACATGCGTGCGTCTGGTACTGACGAAGCCACGGTTCTGGTTCCGCCGGTTAAGATGACCCTGGAGCAGGCTCTGGAGTTCATCGATGACGACGAACTGGTAGAAGTTACTCCGACCTCTATCCGTATCCGTAAACGTCACCTGACCGAGAACGACCGTAAACGCGCGATGCGCGGTGCAAAAGAAGAGTAATTTTTTCTTCTTGTTGTTCGCTAAACCCCGCCTCACCGGCGGGGTTTCTTTTTTTCATTCCTGCATCACACGCCAATAGTCAAATCCAGCCTTTCCCGCTAAAGTTAATTTTCCACGGCGCGGAAGGAGACAAAAATGCTCTATATCTTTGATTTAGGTAATGTGATTGTCGACATTGACTTCAACCGGGTATTGGGAGCCTGGAGCGATTTAACCCGCATCCCGCTGGCGACGCTGAAGCAGCATTTCACCATGGGTGAGGCTTTCCATCAGCATGAGCGCGGCGAGCTCAGCGATGAAGACTTTGCCGCCGCCATGTGCCATGAAATGAATATGCCCCTCAGCTATGAACAGTTTGCTCACGGCTGGCAGGCGGTGTTTGTCGCGCTGCGCCCGGAGGTGATTACCATCATGCATAAACTTCGTGCCCAGGGGCATCGGGTGGTGGTGCTCTCCAATACCAATCGTCTGCACACCACGTTCTGGCCCGATGAATACCCGGAAGTGCGCGCGGCCGCCGATCGCATTTATCTGTCGCAGGAGATGGGATTGCGTAAGCCTGAAGCGCAAATTTATCTGCGAGTACTGGAAGAAGAGGGGGTTTCCGCCGCAGATACGGTCTTTTTTGATGATAACGTCGATAATATAGCAGGGGCCAACCGGTTGGGGATCACCAGTATCCTGGTGACTGGTAAGGAGACCATCCCTGACTATTTCGCGAAACAGCTATGCTAAAAACCGTTCATCAAAAATTACTCCACCATACCCGGCCGCTGCTGGCGTGGCTAAAGCTGCTGTGGCGGCGCATTGATGAAGACCATATGACCACTCTGGCGGGGAACCTCGCCTATGTGTCATTACTGTCCCTGGTGCCGCTGATTGCCGTCGTGTTCGCGCTGTTTGCGGCCTTTCCTATGTTCTCCGAAGTCAGCGTGCAGATCCGTCATTTTATCTTCGCCAATTTTATTCCGGCGACCGGGGATGTAATCCAGGGATATATCGAGCAGTTCGTGGCCAACTCCAGCCGCATGACCGCCGTAGGCGCCTTTGGCCTGATCGTCACCTCGCTGCTGCTGATGTACTCGATCGACAGCGCGCTAAACACCATCTGGCGCAGCACGCGCAGCCGCCCCAAAGTTTATTCCTTTGCCGTTTACTGGATGATCCTGACCCTCGGCCCGCTGCTGGCGGGCGCCAGCCTGGCGATCAGTTCCTATTTGCTGTCGCTGCGCTGGGCAAGCGACCTGGACGGCGTAATTGATAATCTGCTCCGCCTATTTCCGCTGATCCTCTCCTGGGCAGCGTTCTGGCTGCTCTATAGTATTGTACCGACTACCCAGGTACGTAACCGCGACGCGGTGATCGGGGCGCTGGTGGCGGCGCTGCTGTTTGAGGCAGGTAAAAAGGCGTTTGCCCTCTATATCACCACCTTTCCGTCCTATCAGCTAATTTATGGGGTGATTTCGGTGGTGCCGATTTTGTTCGTCTGGGTGTACTGGACCTGGTGTATCGTCTTGCTTGGCGCTGAAATTACTGTCACTCTCGGTGAATACCGCAAACTTGAAACAGAAGAAACAGAACAACCATGATTGCATTAATTCAACGCGTATCCCGTGCAAGCGTTACCGTGGCGGACGAGGTGACGGGCGAAATTGGCCCAGGGCTTCTGGTGCTGCTGGGCGTCGAGAAAGACGATGATGAACAAAAGGCGAATCGCCTTTGTGAACGCGTGCTGGGCTACCGCATCTTCAGCGATGCGGAAGGGAAAATGAACCTGAATGTCCAGCAGGCGGGCGGCAGCGTGCTGGTGGTTTCGCAATTTACGCTGGCGGCCGATACCGAGCGGGGGATGCGACCGAGCTTCTCGAAAGGCGCTGCCCCTGACCGCGCTGAGGCGCTGTATGAGTATTTCGTCGCCCGCTGTCGCCAGCAGGAAATGCACACCCAGACCGGAAGATTCGCTGCGGATATGCAGGTTTCTTTGGTCAATGATGGTCCCGTGACCTTTTGGTTGCAGGTATGACCCAGCTTCCGGGCAGGCTGCGGGTAACAAAAGAGAGTACGACTATGTATCACCTTCGTGTACCGCAAACAGCAGAAGAGTTAGAGAGCTACTACCAGTTCCGCTGGGAGATGCTGCGTAAGCCGCTGCATCAGCCTAAGGGATCGGAACGTGACGCCTGGGATGCGATGGCGCATCATCAGATGGTAGTGGATGAAGAGGGCAACCTGGTTGCCGTCGGCCGGCTATATATCAATGCGGAGAATGAAGCCTCCATCCGCTTTATGGCTGTGCATCCCTCGGTGCAGGATAAAGGGCTGGGTACGCTGATGGCGATGACCCTGGAGTCCGTCGCGCGTCAGGAAGGGGTTAAGCGGGTTACCTGCAGCGCGCGCGAAGATGCGGTGGAATTTTTCGCCAAGCTCGGATTTGTCAATCAGGGTGAGATCACCACCCCGACCACCACGCCGATCCGTCATTTTCTGATGATCAAACCGGTCGCGTCGCTGGACGATATTTTGCACCGCGGCGACTGGTGCGCACAGCTCCAGCAGGCGTGGTATCAGCATATTCCGCTGAGTGAAAAAATGGGCGTACGTATTCAGCAGTACACCGGGCAGAAATTTATTACCACCATGCCGGAGGCGGGGAACCAGAATCCGCACCATACGCTGTTCGCCGGCAGCCTGTTTTCGCTCGCTACCTTAACCGGATGGGGGCTTATCTGGCTGATGCTGCGCGAGCGGCACCTGGGAGGCACCATTATTCTGGCGGATGCGCATATCCGCTACAGCCAGCCTATTAGCGGCCGCCCCAGCGCCATCGCCGACCTCGGTTCTCTGAGCGGCGATCTCGACCGACTGGCGCGCGGGCGTAAAGCCCGCGTGCAAATGCAGGTGGAGCTTTTTGGCGACGATAAACAGGGCGCCGTTTTCGAGGGGATCTACATCGTGTTGCCGGCGAAGCCCTTTGGCTCGTACGAAGAGGGCGGCAACGAGGAAGAGTAAGCGCCTGCGGCAGTTATCGTCCTGGCGATGCCACACGCCAGGCGATATCCCGCATGGCATCACGCGCGGCGTTGCTGATGCCTCCCAGCTGAAAGAAGCCGTGGATCACCCCCAGATAGCGCTGACAGGAACTCTCCACCCCTTGCTCCGTCAGCCTTCGGTACAGCACTTCGCCCTCATCACGTAAAGGATCGAACTCCGCCGTCAGAATGTGGACCGGTGGCAGACCGTGAAAATCTTCGCGCCACAGCGGACTGGCATCCGGATGGGTAGCGGGTGTGGCCGCTAAATACATTTCGTAGCCGCTAAGCAGCGTGTCCCGGGTAATGATGTAATCCTCGCCGTTGCTGGCGTAGCTTGCCATGCTGGCGGTAGCGTCGAGCATCGGGTAAATCAGGATAAGCTGTGCAGGCTGCCATGCTCCCGCCGCTTTCAGGCGCAGAGCCGTGACCAGGGCGAGATGCCCGCCGGCGCTGTCGCCGGCCAGGGTGATGCGTGATGCGTCAACGCCAAGCTGCTCCGCGTGCCGGTGGATAATCATGACACCTTGTTCTGCGTCATCGTGCGCCGCCGGAAAGGTATGCTCCGGCGCCAGGCGGTACTGTACAGCGATCACCCGGCAACCGCTGAACATGGCTAACTGACGGAGTTGGTTATCGTGGGTGGTAAAGCCGCCGCTGACAAAACAGCCGCCGTGGTAGTAGATAAGCGTGGGTAGCAGGCCGTCGGCTGTGGGCGGTGAAACGACGCGGAAGTGCATACCCTCCAGGGTGATATCCTCCACCCGCACTCGCGTTTCCGTCTCCCCGGCGAGTACCGCACTGGCGATATAGCCGGCCCTCCGATCATCAATATGCTGATCGCGTGATGACGGACGACCTGCCGCAATAAATGCCTCAACCAGAGAAGCAATCCCTTTTTCCAGCGCCATATGAAGTTCCTTATACTGTTTTAATATCCAGTGTTATAGCCTGGATTATGGCGAAAAGACAGGCCTGTTGAGGTCGCCTGTGCATTATGGAAAGCGGCTCGCAAAAAAGAGTTTACCTGACAAAATCCTGTTTGTTTCCGATTCCAAAAGCTGTAGATTGCTCATAACTTCATCACTGGTGATATACTTGAGGTATATATGAGCATGATGGCTGAAAGGGATATGGGCAGAATTCTTCTCGATTTATCAGACGATGTCATTCAACGTCTCGATGACCTCAAAGTGCAGCGTAACATTCCGCGAGCGGAACTGTTACGTGAAGCGGTTGAACAATATCTGGAGAAACAAGATCGAGCTAAAGATACCATCTCCAGTGCGCTGGGTCTGTGGCAAGACTGCGAAGAAGACGGCATGGAATATCAACGTCAGCTACGCAAGGAGTGGTAATGACCTCCGGATCTGCGCTTTTTGATACCAATATTCTTATTGATTTATTTAGCGGGCGTCGCGAAGCCAAACAGGCGCTGGAGGCCTGGCCACCGCAGAATGCGATCAGTCTGATTACCTGGATGGAGGTGATGGTTGGCGCTAAAAAATATCACCAGGAGCAGCGCACGCGAATGGCGCTGAGCACCTTTAATATCATTAACATCTCACAGGATATTGCAGAGCGAAGCGTTGCGCTGCGGCAGGAGTATAAGCTTAAGCTGCCGGATGCCATCATTCTGGCGACGGCGCAACTCCATCGTCTGGAACTAATTACGCGGAATACGAAGGATTTTGCCGGTATTCCTGGCGTAGTCACGCCGTACGAAATCCACCCTGAATAATTCGAGTGGCAGGAGGACGACAAGTGAGCGATAAACTCGTCTGAAACGAATATCTCCAGCCAAAGGTTGGCCTCTGATAACGGTCAGTGACGCGTGTGAATAATCCCTGCGCACGTTCGTGTCACAAGAAGGAAAACGGGCGACAAGAGCCGCCCGAAATCATACTGCAGAACTTACTCCCCTTCGCCGGGGAACATGAACGGGTTAATTGAGCTTCTGGCGAAGCCCTCCTGTTCCATGCGGGCGTCGAGCACCAGGGAGGCCAAATCGTCGGCGACGGCTTCGACTTTCGGATCCTTCTCCTGATACATAATCTTCAGGTAGGTTCCGCAGTCGCCGCAGCTTTCGGCTTTCACCGCCGCCTGCTCGTTGTCCAGCGACCAGTAGTGCAGGTCGCGGCTCTGCTCGCAGTTGCTGCACTTGACGCGTACTAAGTGCCACTCAGTTTCGCACAGGTTGCAGTGCAGATAGCGCAGCCCCTGAGTGGTGCCGATTTGCACGATGCTGGAGACCGGCATCGAGCCGCACACCGGGCAGAACTGGCGCTGTTCGCCGTATTCGGCGCGCGCTTTTCCTGGGATCAGACTGGCCATCTGCGCCCAGTAGAGCGACAGCGCAGCCCAGATAAACGGCGCTTTGTCGCTACTGACGGAGGCGAAATCGGAAACAAACAGCGCGCTGGCCATCTGCTCCAGCTCCTGCTCAGAGGCTTTTTCCAGATTCTCAATGACCGCCAGCGCCGGGCCGCTCATCTCCGGCTTCAGCTCGGCAATCAGCGAGTGCAACAGCTTGTGCCAGTGCTTGTCGCGCGGCAGGACGTGGATATCCAGCGGCGGCTTGCCCTGTTCGCTGGCCGCTTTAATGCGGGCGGTGAGATCCATCTGCAGCGGATGGTCGTACAGCACTACTTCCTGGGCATGGGCAATCAGCGCGGCAAAGCGCAGGTAATCGCCTAGCGGGTTATTAGCGGCCAGCTCGCGCAAGCGTTCAGCGCGGCGGTTATACAGATTTTTCAGCCTGGGGAACAGTAACGGCGGAATTGCTTCCGCCGTGCGTTTCTCGCTCGAACCCAGCTCGTCTTGCGGGATTATGCGAATACTCATTCAGATGACTTATCCTGTTTCTGGCGGACCTCTCGGTACCAGCGCGGGTGATGTTTCTTCGCCCACGTTTTGGTAACCCAGCCTTCCACCATCGCGGTAATGGTGCCTTTCACCCAGAGGGCGGCGTAGATATGCACCATGATAACCACAATTAACGCCACTGCGGCAAATGAATGCAGCATCAGCGCAAATCGGATCACCGGGATTGAGAAAGCCGGCGCAAAATACGGACGCCAGATGATCACACCGCTCACCAGCAGCAGTACCAGGAAGATAATCGCCGCCCAGAATACGCATTTCTGGCCGAAGTTATAGCGCCCGGTATCGCCCACCTCCTCGTTGACGACGATCTTACGAATATTCTTCGCCCAAAAGATATCATCCCGATTGATTAGGTTGTGATGCCAGTAACGGAAAAACATGATGATAAACGACGCGAACATCACTACCCCGACGAACGGGTGGAGAATTCGCGCCAGCTGCGGCGTGCCGAGGATATGCATCAGCCAGTTAAAGGACGGGAAGAAAAAGCCTAACCCGCTCACCGCCGCCAGGACGAAGCAGAAGGCGGTGACCCAGTGGTTGATGCGTTCCGGCGCCGTGTAGCGCACGATGGTGTCACGTCTTTTCATTTGCGCACCTCGTCTTTCTCTTCATGCAGATTGTCCTCTTCCTCTTCCGCGCGGTTCGGACCGACGCCGACGTAGTGGAAGATACTGGCTGCGAAGGTCGCGGCGAAGCCGACGGCCGCCAGCGGTTTCCAGATGCCTTTCCAGAACTTGACGGTCTGGCTGATCTCCGGGTTTTCCGGCAGGCCGTGGTACAGATTCGGCTTGTCGGCATGGTGCAGCACGTACATGACGTGGGTGCCACCGACGCCGGCCGGATCGTACAGGCCCGCATTGTCATAACCGCGGGTTTTCAGCTCAGCCACGCGTTCGCCGGCCAGCGTTTTCATATCCTCTTTGGAGCCAAAGTGGATTGCGCCGGTCGGGCAGGTTTTCACACAGGCTGGTTCCTGGCCGACGGTCACGCGGTCTACGCACAGGGTACATTTGTAGACGCGGTTGTCTTCCGGGCTCAGACGCGGTACATCGAACGGACAGCCGGCGATACAGTAGCCGCAGCCGATGCACTGCTCGGACTGGAAGTCGACAATGCCGTTGGCGTACTGAATGATCGCGCCTTCTGACGGGCAGGCCTTCAGGCAGCCCGGGTCCGCGCAGTGCATGCAGCCATCCTTGCGGATGAGCCATTCCAGCTTGTCGTTTTGTTCCACCTCCGAGAAGCGCATGACCGTCCATGACTTGGCGGTCAGGTCCGCCGGGTTGTCATACACCCCGACATTGTGACCGACTTCATCACGAATATCGTTCCATTCGGAGCAGGCCACCTGACAGGCTTTGCAGCCGATACAGGTGGTGACGTCGATAAGCTTCGCCACCTCCTGCTGGTGGTCCCGCGCCTGAGGCGCGGGGGTGAAACCGTTAGTCGCGGAACGACGAATAATATCTTGCGATTGGTAAGCCATAAGTCGTCTCCGTTACACCTTTTCCACGTTCACAAGGAAAGCTTTGAACTCCGGCGTCTGCGTATTCGCATCACCGACGAACGGCGTCAGGGTATTGGCAATAAAGCCTTTTTTCGCCACGCCCTCATAGCCCCAGTGAATAGGAATGCCGATGGTATCGATATCCTTACCGTCAACTTTCAGCGTGCGAATACGTTTGGTCACCACCGCCTTGGCTTTGATATAGCCGCGGTTGGAGGAAACTTTCACGGTATCGCCGTGGCCGATGCCGAGCTTATTCGCCAGTTTTTCCCCGATCTCCACGAACTGTTCCGGCTGGGCGATGGCGTTAAGTAGCGCATGCTTGGTCCAGTAGTGGAAGTGCTCGGTCAGACGGTAAGTGGTGCCGACGTACGGGAACTTCTCGGCCTTACCCATCTGCTCGAGATCGCCTTTGAAGACGCGAGCGGCCGGGTTAGAGACCACGTTCGGGTGCAGCGGGTTGGTCCCGAGCGGCGTTTCAAACGGCTCGTAGTGTTCCGGGAACGGTCCTTCCGCCATCTTGTCGATAGCGAACAGACGGCCCATCCCTTCCGGCTGCATGATAAACGGACCGACGTCGCTGCCAGGCGCGGCGGCGCTGTAGTCCGGAATATCCACGCCGCCCCATTTGGCGCCGTCCCATTTCAGCAACTGACGCTTCGGATCCCACGGTTTACCCTGCGGGTCCGCGGAGGCGCGGTTATACAGGATGCGGCGGTTGAGCGGCCAGGCCCAGGCCCAGCCCAGGGTATTGCCGAGACCGGATGGATCGGCGTTATCGCGGCGCGCCATCTGGTTACCTTCCGGCGTCCAGCTCCCGGCGAAGATCCAGCAGCCGCTGGAGGTGGTGCCATCATCTCGCAGCTGCGCAAAGGAGCTCAGCTGTTGGCCTTTCTTGACGATCACCGCGCCGGTTGCCGGGTCGGTGATATCCGCCAGCGCTTTACCGTTGCTTTCCATCGCCACTTCTTCCGATGCCGGCTCGTGTGGCGTGGAGTAGTTCCACGTCATGTTGAGCACCGGCTCCGGCGCCGGGCCACCCTCTTCGGCATACATCTTACGCAGGCGAGTGAAGATACCGGCGAGAATTTCACCATCGGTGACGGCGATCCCCGGGGCGTCCGCGCCTTTCCAGTGCCACTGCAGCCAGCGGCCGGAGTTGACGATAGACCCATTCTCTTCGGCGAAGCAGGTGGAGGGCAGACGGAACACTTCGGTCTGGATTTTCGCCGGATCGACATCGTTCGACTCACCATGGTTTTGCCAGAAGGTGGACGTTTCGGTATTGAGCGGGTCGATAGTCACGAGGAACTTCAGCTTCGACAGGGAAGCGACGACCTTGTTTTTATTCGGGAACGAGGCGACCGGGTTAAAGCCCTGGCAAATATAGCCATTCACTTTGCCCTGATTCATCATCTCGAAGTACTGCAGAACGTCGTAGCTCTTATCCCACTTCGGCAGCCAGTCATAGCCCCAGCTGTTTTCCGCGGTGGCTTTGTCGCCGAAGAAGGCTTTCATCATGGAGACGAAGAACTTCGGATAGTTGCCCCAGTAGTTGACCTGGTCTTTCAGTAGCGGCTTCGGCGTGTTAGCCGTCAGGTAGGTCTGCAGGTCGGCCTGTTTTTCGTTCGGCAGCGACATGTAGCCTGGCAGGCTGGTGGAGAGCAGGCCGAGGTCGGTCAGACCCTGGATATTGGAGTGGCCGCGCAGGGCGTTGACGCCGCCGCCCGCCATCCCCATGTTGCCGAGCAGCAGCTGGATCATCGCCATGGTGCGGATATTCTGCGCACCGATGGAGTGCTGGGTCCAGCCGAGAGCGTACAGGAACGATGCGGTCTTATCCGGCGCGCTGGTTTCAGCAATGTATTCACAGACTTTGAGGAAGTCGGCCTTCGGCGTACCGCAGATGTTTTCGACCACATCCGGGGTATAACGGGAAACATGCTGCTTCAGCAGGTTCCAGACGCAGCGCGGATGTTGCAGCGTAGTATCGCGTTTGGCGAAGCCGTTTTCGTCCAGCTCATAGTTCCAGCTGGTTTTGTCGTACTGACGTTTTTCTGCGTTATAGCCGCTGAACAGCCCGTCGTCGAAGCTATAGTCCTCACGCACGATCAGGCTGGCGTTGGTGTAGGCTTCGGTGTATTCACGGTTGAATTTTTCGTTATTCAGCAGATACAGGATCACGCCCGACAGGAAGGTAATGTCGGTACCGGAACGAATCGGGGTATAGAAATCAGCCACCGACGCCGTACGCGTAAAGCGCGGATCGATAACGATGAGCTTGGCGCCGTTATGAATTTTGGCTTCCATCGCCCAGCGGAACCCCACCGGATGCGCTTCTGCGGCGTTACCGCCCATCACTACGACCAGGTTGGCGTTTTTAATATCAACCCAGTGGTTGGTCATCGCACCGCGACCAAATGTTGGAGCAAGACTTGCTACCGTTGGTCCGTGTCAGACACGCGCCTGGTTATCCACCGCCAGCATCCCGAGGGCGCGGGTGAATTTTTGCGTTAAATAGCCGGTTTCGTTACTGGAGGCGGAGGCGCACAGCATCCCGGTAGTCAACCAGCGGTTGACGGTGGTGCCGGCGTCGTTTTGCGCGATAAAGTTGGCGTCGCGGTCCTCTTTCATCAGCTTGGCGATGCGATCGAACGCTTCGTCCCAACTGATTTGCTGCCATTTATCGGAGCCTGGCGCGCGATATTCCGGGAATTTCAGGCGGCTTTCAGAATGGATAAAGTCCACCAGACCAGCCCCTTTCGGACAGAGCGCACCACGGTTGACCGGATGATCCGGATCGCCTTCGATATGGAAAATGGATGCTTTGGCGTTTTTCGCGCCGTCGCCGAGGCTATACATCAACAGCCCACAGCCGACAGAACAGTATGTGCAGGTGTTACGGGTTTCGCGCGTGCGCAGCAATTTGTACTGCCGTGTCTCCGCGAGCGCAGTTGCCGGGGCAAAGCCCAGCGCTGCTGCCGTGGTTCCCGCCATACCGCCAGCGCAGATCTTAAAGAACTGCCTTCTGCTGACCTGCATGGTTCGCTCCTTGTTTCGACATTGTCACATGTAGTTATTTGCTTTGCGGTGAAGGCCGCAAAGGTTCAGAATTAGGGCAAATTTCCCTCATTCCTGAAGGGATAAAAACAGAATACCACATTGTGTGTATGCCTGTTCCAATACGGTTAAAGCAAAGTGAACAAGAAGCCTCTCGAACAAATCAAAAACGTGACGAATGTCACAGGATATCGCCAGGTCTCCCTCTGGAAACGCGAGGATCTGCAACACCCTCAGCCAGATGAGTTAGCGGAAGAGGTGCCCGTCGCGCTGGTCTACAACGGTATCTCCCACGTGGTGATGATGGCCTCCCCGAAAGATCTGGAGCAATTCGCCGTCGGCTTCTCCTTATCCGAAGGGATTATCGAGCACCGGCGGGAGATTTTCGGCATGGACGTGGTAGCGGTGTGCAACGGCCTTGAGGTGCAGATTGAGCTCTCCAGCCGGCGTTTTATGGGCCTCAAAGCCCGGCGTCGCGCGCTGGCCGGGCGCACCGGCTGCGGCGTATGCGGCGTCGAGCAGCTCAATGATATTGGTAAGCCGGTCCAGCCGCTGCCGTTCACTCAGTCGTTCGATTTAGCCAATCTCGATCAGGCCCTGGCGCATCTTAACGACTTTCAACCGGTTGGCCGGCTCACCGGCTGTACTCACGCGGCCGCGTGGGTCCGGTTGACGGGCGAACTGGCGGGCGGGTTTGAAGACGTTGGCCGGCATGTCGCCCTGGATAAATTGCTGGGCCGGCGGGCGGAAGTCGGCGAGGGGTGGCAGCATGGCGCCGCGCTGGTCTCCAGCCGCGCCAGTTATGAAATGGTGCAGAAGGCGGCGATGTGCGGCGTCGAGATCCTGTTCGCGGTCTCGGCGGCCACCACCTTAGCAGTGGAAGTTGCCGAGCGCTGCAATCTGACGCTGGTGGGCTTTTGCAAGCCGGGCAGGGCGACAGTTTACACCCATCCGCAGCGTTTAATTGCGGGTTAAATATTGGTCAATAAATTTGAACAATGACAGCAAATCCTTCCGCTTTTTGTTTAGCGATGTGCGGGATACTATTTAACACATCAAGGCACAGCGCCTTATCTAAACAACTAAATGAAAGGGTTTATATCATGAAAAGCATCAAAACTTTTGTCGCAGTAATCGCTATGGCCGCCTCTTTCGCTTCCTTCGCTGCTGAAACCGTGACCGCAACCGCCTCCACAATGGACGGCGCGGAAGCGAAAATCGCCGCACAGGCGCAGGCTGCCGGCGCTTCGTCTTACAAAATCACCGAAGCGTTTACCGGCAACCGCGTGCATATGACTGCCGAACTGAACAAATAAGCGTATAGCAACTGTCGAAAGAGCGCCTCAGGGCGCTTTTTTTGTTTTCGTTTTCCGCTTCCCGTCTCTGCGAAATTTGCCAATATTTTCCTCTGCTACGAAAAAAATGTGGCACTAATCACGTTTCCGTTCTTTTCTTAAATCCTCCTTTTTATGGCAAAGGAAAGGTCAGCACGCCTGAATATCTCGATTTTTTAACGCCATGAAATTTAAAGATATTAAAAACAGAAAGCGATGGAGATCACTCTCTTTAAATGGGATATGTATCACAAAAATAGGTGTTTCGCCGTACCTGTCAACTATTCACTGCGGTAATTTAATACGCATTATGTGATCTTCATTGCAAATAGAAGGCTTGTACTCAGGGAAAAATGTTGTCAGGCAAATGAGCGAGGATGCGTCATGAAAATTGGTATCGTTATTAGCGGCGGGGATGTTTCTGGAATGAATAATTTTATATTCCAGATAGCCAGGCAGGCTAATGCTGATATCACGCTGTTTAATGGCGGTATTCCAGGGCTACTGGAGAAAAGTCATCAGGATATGGCGTGGCGCGATCTGGTTGATTATTCAATTACCGCGGTGCCGATCATTACCTCGGGGCGAACCAGTCGCAAACTGCAGCGCAGTGAATATGAAAGCATTGCTAAAAAACTTAAATCTCTGCGTATTGATGTGCTCATTATGGCCGGGGGGGATGGCAGCCTGCAGTTTCTGAATACCCTTAGTGAATTTGAGATTAATTGCTTTGGTGTGGGAATGACTATCGATAATGATGTGTATGGCAGTGATTATACGATTGGTTTTTCCACGGCCTGTGAGCAAATTATTAAAGAAGTCTCTCGTTTAAGAAATACCGGAAGAGCGCTGCCCGGTCGGGTTTTTATGGTTGAGATATTAGGAGGCTATTGTGGAGAACTAACGTTGCAGTCCGCCATTAAATGTAATGCGGATATTGCCCTGATCCCGGAGGCACAGATGCCGTTGGCCGTGCTCGCGGAACGGATTACCCGGAAGCTGAGTACGCAGAATAGCGTCGTTATCCTCTGCTCAGAAGGCTATACCAAAGAGTACTCTCCCGGCTTTCAGGGGGCGATTGATACCATGATTAAACAGCTGGAACCACAAATAGGTGTCCGTATCCGTAAAACGATCGTCGGCTATGGTTTACGCAGCGGTGATCCAACCTGCGAAGAGATTTATCAGGGCACTATAATGGCCAGTGAAGTGGTTCGCTGTATTCAGTCAGGTATGAAAAATAAAGCCATAATAATTAATTCCAGTAACAAACCTATTCCGATTGATTTAGTCAGTATGAAAAAACGTCTGGTCGATACTGAAGGACATCATTATAAACTTGCCAAGCAACTCAATATTATTTGAGGAGACCCTCCATGCTGAAAATTTTATGCGTATGTGGCTGCGGCCTCGGTTCAAGCTTTGCCATTGAAATGACGGCGAAGGCAGTTTTAAAGAAGCTGGAAATTCCCGCTCATATTGAACACACCACCGTTTCCGAAGCTGGGGCTTTTAAATCGGATATGATTCTGACGCAAAAAACCTTTGCCGACATCTTAACCGCCGATGCCAGTGAAGAAGAAATTAAACGTGTCGTGGTATTGAATAAACTTACTGATAAAGAGGAGATTGAAACTAAGATCGTCGCATTCTTAAAAGAACGTCATCTGAAGGTGGCTGATTATGAATAGCTTCGTTGCGTTTATCGTTAAGGATTTACTCGGCCAGGCATCCATTCTTATTGCTTTTATTGCCATGCTTGGCCTGATCCTGCAAAAGAAATCGCCAGGCAAAACCGCGGAAGGGACATTTAAAACGCTGCTCGGTTTCTTAATTATGATGGCCGGGATAAACATCATTGTCGCCACGCTGACCTTCCTGAATGATATCTTCACCCAGGGATTTGGCATGAAAGGCTATATTACCGATGTGGCCGCCATCGCCGGGTTAGCGAATCGGGAATTAGGTTCGGAGGTGGCGCTGACGCTGCTGGTGATCTTTGCCGTCAATATTATTATCGCCCGGCTGACGCCGCTGAAATATATTTTTCTGACCGGCCAGGCGCTACTGTGGATGGCGACGATCGGCGCCGTGATTGGCTATAAGTCCGGGCTCACCGGCGTACCGCTGATTTTAACCGGGGGCATCTTCGGCGGCGTGATGGCGGTGTTAATGCCGGCCCTGGCGCAGCCGGTGGTCAGGCGCATTACCGGGTCTGACGATGTGGCCCTGGGGCACTTCTGTACTATCGGCTATCTGGTGCAGGCTGCGGTCGCTAAAGTGGTCGGAAAAGGCTCTCGCTCCACGGAAGATCTCGAACTGCCTGATAACTTTAAGTTTCTGCAGGATACCTATCTGGCCATGGCGGTGGTGATGGTGCCGATGTATCTCATCCCGGCTATCGCGGCGGGGCCTCAGTACATCGCGCAGTTCTCCGGCGGCATTAATTACCTGATGTATGCCTTCATGCAGTCCATTCAGTTTGTCGCCGGGGTCTTTGTCCTCTATAGCGGCGTGCGTTTATTACTCAATGAGCTGGTGCCGGCTTTTCGCGGTATCGCGATGCGTATTGTCCCGGATGCAAAGCCCGCTCTCGATTGCCCGGTGCTATTTCCCTATGCGCCGAATGCGGTGATTGTTGGATTTCTGGCAACGACTGTCGGCTCGATTATCGGCATGCTGGTTTTCCCGATGTTCGGCCTGGCGATGATTCTCCCCGGGCTGTTAACCAACTTTTTCGCCGGCGGTACGGCAGGGGTATTTGGCAATGCGCTGGGCGGACGTCGCGGGGCGATGATCGGCGGGGTGATTCACGGCCTGTTTATCACATTTCTGCCGGCCATTCTGGTACCCATGCTGGAGAGCTACGGCTTTACGGGCGTCACCTTCAGCGATTCAGACGTCATTAGCTCCGGTCTGGTATTAGGCCACGCCTTCCAGAATAACTGGCTCTTTGTCGCCTTGTTTATTGTGTTTGTCGCCGCACTGGCATGGTTTGTAAACGGTAAATCCGCTAAGCCGAAAGGGGAAAGTGTTCATGAGTCTGTATAATTTTAATGAGATTTTAAAAATCGCTCAGGAAAGAGATTTTAAAGCGATTGGCTCGTTTAACTTGCACTGTATTGAGATGTTACCGGCTTTTTTCAAAGCCGCGCAAAACAGCCGCAGCCCATTAATGATTCAAATATCAACCGGTACCGCAGAGTATCTGGGGTATCGGTTACTGGTCGATGCCGTGCGTTCATTAGCAGACAGTGAAAATATCCCGACCTGCCTGCATCTCGATCACTGCTCCGATATTAAAGCCATCGAGACGGCAATGAATGCGGGCTTTTCTTCGGTGATGTACGACGGGTCTCACTTAAGCCTCGAGGAAAATATCGGTAACACGCGGATTGTGGTAGAAATGGCCCGGCCGCGGAATATTACGGTAGAAGGTGAGCTGGGGGCGATCGGCGGGTCAGAGGATGGAAAAGCGGTGGCTGCCGAAGATATCTGTTTTACTACCGTCGAAGACGCGACGCGTTTTGTGAAGGAGACACAGGTCGATATGCTGGCCGTCTCCGTGGGCACTGTGCATGGCCTGTACACAGGTAAAGCGCAGATACAGCATGCGCGGCTGAAGGCGATAAGCGAAGCGACGGGCGTGCCGCTGGTGCTGCATGGCGGCACAGGTGTCAGCGATGAGGATATGCGGCTGGCCGTCACCGAAGGGATTAATAAAGTGAACGTCGGAACGGAAATGAACGTGCAGTGGGTCGATCGCTGTAAATCAACGTTTGAGAAAGGAAAAGTAAATGACAGCGTACGGAAATTTTTAATTCCCGCCAACCAGGCAGTGACTGCCGTATTAATGGAAAAAATGGCGCTATTTAAATAGCGTTTTTACCGACACATATCTTTTGTTGCCCTGTCTTCCGCCAGGGAGGGAGCTTGCTATGTTTGAATCATTGAAAACGCTGTGGAAAAAAGAGCAAAACCCGCTGCAGGATTATGATCAACAGTCCCGTCAGCTGGCGGAAGAGATCGCCAGACTGGAAGGCGAATTACAGCGCCAGCCCGATAATAGCGACGTGCAAAAAACATTGATGTTGACTTACAACCGGGCATTATCGGTATATGCCAAAAGTAAGAGCCACCGGCAGGATATCGATGCGCTGTTTCTGCAGATTGATAATTTACGCAATATTATTCGCCGCAATATCTAGGAACAGAGAATGACCATAAAAGAACTGCTTATTGAGGCCGATGCCATTCAGGTTGGCGTTGTGGAGTCCGACTGGCAGCGGGTAATAAAGCTGGCTGCCCGCCCGCTGGAGGCAAAAGGCTTTATTTCGACGGAATATAGCCAGGCGGTGATCGACAATACTTTAAATCATGGCGCTTATTACGTTTTTGATGAAGGGATTGCCATCCCCCATGCCCGCCCCGAATGCGGCGTCAGACGCAACTGCTTTAGCCTGGTGGTGCTGGAAAAGCCTATTCCCTTTGCGGACAGTGAAAAAGCGGACATTGTTATTATGTTTGGCGCCCGGGACAGCAATGCGCATATCGAGGAGGGCATCCGTTCCATCGTCGCGCTGCTGGATAATAATGACACCATGGCCAAACTGCGGACGGCCCGCAGCCGGGAGGAGGTTGTCGCATTACTATGAACAGACATCTGACCCCAGGCTGCAAAACGGCCATTTTAATCAACGGCATTCCGGCGTCGGGGAAGAGCACCATTACCCGTTTGCTGGCGGAGACCTTTAGCCTGCCGGTATTGACGATCGACGGCATCAAAGAGCCGTTTATGGCGCGCCTGGCCCCTGTCGACCGGCCGATGAATCGCCAGCTGGGCTGCGCGGCGTATGAGGTGATCTGGTCGATTGTCGGCGCATCGCCTGCCAGCATGGTCTGGTTGATCGACGCCTGGTTCGGCTTTCAGCCGCGGGAGACCTTGCAGAGACTGCTACAGCAGGCGGGCGTGGAGCAGGTGATTGAGGTCTGGAACCATATCTCTCCGGAGCTGGCCGTCGCGCGCTATGCCTCGCGGCTGGCGACGCGGCCGCCGGGCCACCCCGGAGAAGAGTATTTGCCGGAGCTGGCCCAGCTGGCCGGGCGGGCGCAGCCCATGTCGTTAGGACCTGTACTGACGATAGACCAGCGGCACCCGCTGCAAATCGAACCGGTTATTCAGTGGCTTGAAGGCACGATCGCCGGACAGCACAGCGGTTTTACAGATTACGCTTACTCGTCCTAGGGCATACCCGCCAGGCGCAGCAGCGCGGTCACCACGGCGGCGGCGATAATCACGCCGATCAGCGGGACCTTGCGCCAGGCGAGGAACACAGCGAAAGCAACGCCCAGAACGCGCGCCATACCGGCGAAATGTGCGCCCTCATAGAAAGTGGTGGCCAGGGCGACGGAAAAAAGCAGCACCGTCGCCGCATCGGAAAGCAGCGCCTGCGAGCGCTCGGAAAATGCCAGCCGATTGCCGAGCTTCGCGCCGCCGAGGCGCATCAGATAGGTTCCCAGCGACAGGATGGCGATACCGGCGATAAACAGCGTCATATTGCCCATTATTTTTTCCTCGACAGTAAACCGAACAGCGAAAGCAGCACCGGCAACCCGGTGGGCACAAACGGTACGGCGGCAAGCGCCAGCGCGGCGCCGCTGGCGGCGCGGATCAGCGTAGTGCGGTTTTTAAAGGCCGGGATCACCAGCGCCAGCAGGATCGCCGGGAAGACCGCATCAAGCCCGATGGTTTCCGGCGCTGGCAGCAGTTTGCCGACGGCCGCGCCGGTTAGCGTACCGAGGGGCCAGATCAGCGCGACGCCAGCGCCGCACAGCCAGTAGGCCGCTTTGCGCTGCGCGGGGGTGGGCTGCGACAAGCCAAAGACCACGCTCTCGTCGTTCATAATGTGGCATCCGATAAAGCTTAAGGCGCGCCGACCAACCAGTTCGCGTACGGTCACCCCGAACGGGATATGACGCGCATTGACTAACAGGCCGGCGGCGGCGGCGGCCAGCGGACTACCGCCGCTGGCGACAATGCCGATAAACATGAATTCAGAAGCGCCTGCCAGCACGGACACCGAAAGCAAGAGCGGCACCCATAAAGGGAAGCCGTAAGCCACCGCCAGCGACCCATAGGACATGCCCACCACCCCGACGGCAAGGCAGACCAAAACAATCGCTTTTATCGTGTCTCCGCTGAGACTGGAGAGAGTTTGTTTCATATCACTTAGCCATATCGAACGAATTTCCATTATAATGAACATATAATGATCGTTTTTCAAGGCGAACGAATTGTTCGATATAAAAAACAAGGGGCGGGTATGACACAGCCAATCAGCGTTATCGCCAAAAGTCTGGTGCGGGAGCGGGCGCGGACCGGGCTTTCGCTGGCGGAAGTCGCGCGTCGGGCGGGTATCGCAAAATCCACGCTATCGCAACTGGAGTCCGGCAACGGCAACCCGAGTCTGGAAACGCTGTGGTCGCTCTGCGTAGCGCTGGATATTCCATTTGCCAGGCTGCTTGAGCCGCAGGTGAACAAAACGCAGGTGATCCGCCGCGGCGAGGGGACCAAAGTGGTGGCAGAGCAGGCGAACTATCAGGCCATTTTGCTGGCCGCCTGTCCGCCCGGCGCGCGTCGGGACATCTATTTGCTGCTCACCCAGCCCGGCGCCGACCGCATTTCGCATCCGCATCCGCCAGGCTCGGTGGAACATATTATCGTCACCCAGGGGCGGGCGCGGGTAGGGCTAACGTCGGCGCCGGAAGAGCTCGGCGAGGGCGACTATATCTGCTACCCGGCGGATCAGGAGCATGTTTTTCAGGCGCTGGAGCCGGATACGCAGGCCCTGCTGATCGCTGAGCAAAACTGACATCGCGTCGGCGGGGGACGCGCGCTCGCTGGACGTCATAGCCATATTGCGGGAAACTAGCTTTCCTATGCGAAAACAGGGATTTTTATGTCGCTGAAAGCCATTGCCAAACAACTTGGGATCTCCGTCACGACCGTCAGCCGGGCGTTGAACGGCTACGACGATGTGTCGCAGGAGACCCGCGCCCGGGTTGAGGCTGAAGCGCAGCGCCGGGGCTATCGCCCCAACACTTTCGCCCGCCGCCTGAAAATGGGCACCATCGATGCCGTTGGTCTCGTCTTCCCTGTCCGCCCCGCGCCGCTCAACAATAACGTTTTTCTCGAGATGGTCGGGGAGATCAGCCATGAGCTGGCGCGCCATGACATTGATTTGTTGCTGATCGCCGATGATGAGCAGGCGGATAAACATGGCTATATGCGCATGGTGCAGGGCCGTCGCGTCGATGCATTAATCGTGGCCCATACTCTGGATGACGATCCGCGGCTGGCGCAGCTGCAGGCCTCCGGCTTTCCGTTTCTGGCGCTCGGCCGTAGCCGCCTGGCGCAGCCCTACGCCTGGTTTGATTTCGATAACTATGCCGGCACCTGCCGCGCCACCCGCCATCTGATTCAACAGGGCCACCAGCGTATCGCTCTGCTGGGCGAGAACAACAATCAGGCGTTTATTTTGCAACGGCGTAACGGCTACCTCGATGCCCTGCGCGAGGCGGGGTTATCCGATGCATGGCTGCGTAGCGTGCCGGCGACGCGCCGCGGCGGCTATCAGGCCACGCTGGAGCTGCTGCGTCTGCCTGAGCCGCCTACCGCGATTATCACCGACTGCAACACCCATGGCGATGGCGCCGCGATGGCGCTCGCCCACCTGGGGCGTTTAACCGGCGACAACCGCGTCGCCCTGGTGGTATACGACGGGCTGCCGCAGGACAGCATCATTGAGACCGATGTCGCCGCGGTGATCCAGTCCACGCGCCAGGGCGTGGGAAGGCAGATTGCCGATATGGTGCGTCGCTTAATCGCTGGGGAGGATCTCGCCACGCTGCAGGTGCTATGGCAGCCGGAATTTTTCCCGGGCGAAACCGCCTGATCTTACCCCTTTTTAACCCGTAATTCTGAAGCCGATCACGGATCCGAAACGTTTTGGTTGGCATCCGAAACGTTTCGGATCAACAGTAAGACATTCCTTGTGATGGAGATGTCTGATGTCTGATTCGCTGATTCACCTGCAAAGCGCCGGTGCCGATATTGTAATTAAAACCCGCCCTTTCGCCGAAATTGTCTACTGGGGACCGCATTTAAGCCACTTTTCGCCGCAGGATGCCGACAGCCTGACGCGCCCGGTCGCCAACGGCAGACTGGATGTTGATTCGCCAGTGACCTTAATGGCGGAGCTGGGCCATGGTCTGTTTGGCGCGCCGGGCATTGAAGGCCATCGTCAGGGGCTGGATGCCTCTCCGCTGTTCACCACCAGCGAAGTGCGGCACGAGGGCCAGACGCTGACCCTGGTCAGCGAAGATCCGCAGGCCGGCCTGCGCCTGCAGAGCGAGATCGCGTTGGATGCCAGCGGCGTGCTGAGCGTGCGCCATGGCGTGACCAATCTGCGCGCCAGCCCATGGCAGGTGGATCGCCTGGCGGTCACATTGCCGGTCGCCGAACGCGCTCGCGAGGTGATGGCTTTCCATGGCCGCTGGATCCGCGAGTTTCAGCCTCATCGCCTGACGCTGGAGCACGACAGCTTTGTGCTGGAGAACCGCCGCGGGCGCACCTCTCACGAACATTTCCCGGCCCTGATCACCGGCAGCCGCGCCTTTAGCGAGATGCAGGGTGAAGTTTGGGGCGTGCATCTGGCCTGGAGCGGTAACCATCGCCTGCGGGCGGAGGTGAAAACCGATGGCCGTCGCTATCTGCAGGCCGAGGCGCTCTATCTGCCGGGCGAAATGGCGCTGGCGGAAGGGGAAACCTTGTGGACGCCGTACCTGTATGCCAGCTACTCGGCGAATGGGCTGAACGGCATGAGCCAGCAGTTCCATCGTTATCTGCGCGAACGGATTATTCGTTTCCCGGGCAACAAATCGCGCCCGGTGCATCTCAACACCTGGGAGGGGATCTATTTCGACCACGACCCGGACTACATCATGCGTATGGCCGACGAAGCGGCGGCCCTGGGCGTCGAGCGCTTTATTATCGATGACGGCTGGTTTAAAGGGCGCAACGACGACTGGGCGGCGCTTGGCGACTGGTATCTCGATGAGAAAAAATACCCCTACGGCCTGACGCCGATTATCGATCACGTGAAGTCTCTAAGTATGGAATTCGGTATCTGGGTGGAGCCGGAAATGATTAACCCGGATTCCGATCTGTACCGGGCGCACCCGGACTGGGTGCTGGCGCTGCCGGGCTATACCCCGCTGACCGGCCGCCATCAGTTTGTCCTGAACCTCAACATTCCCGAAGCGTTTGATTATCTGCTGGAGCGGATGAGCTGGCTGCTGGGCGAGCATGCGGTGGACTACGTGAAGTGGGATATGAACCGCGAGCTGGTGCAGCCTGGGCATCAGGGACGCGCCGCTGCGGACGCGCAAACGCGCCAGTTTTACCGCCTGCTGGATACGCTGGTGGCCCGTTTCCCGCACATTGAATTTGAATCCTGCTCCTCCGGCGGCGGACGGATCGATTATGAAGTCCTCAAACGCAGCCATCGCTTCTGGGCTTCTGACAACAATGACGCCCTTGAGCGCAACACCATCCAGCGCGGCATGAGCTACTTCTTTCCACCCGAGGTAATGGGCGCGCATATTGGCAATCGCCACTGTCATGCCACCTTCCGCCAGCATAGTATCGCCTTTCGCGGCCTGACGGCGCTGTTCGGTCATATGGGCCTTGAGCTGGATCCGGTGAGCGCCGATGAAGAAGAGCGCGCCGGATACCGAAAATATGCAGCCCTGCATAAACAGTGGCGCGACGTGATCCATCACGGCGTGCAGTGGCGAATAGATATGCCGGACGCCACCACCCTTGCCCATGGCGTCGTCAGCCCGGATAAAGCGCAGGCGATCTTCCTCGTTAGCCAGCTGGCGATGCCGGACTACACCCTGATGGCGCCGCTGCGCCTGGCGGGCCTGGAGGCGAGCGCCCGCTATCAGGTGACGCTCCTCGATCATCCGAACATTCAGATCACCGGCGAGGGCGGCCACACCATGCGGAAGCTGCCGGCATGGATGACGACGCCGCAGACGGTGAGCGGTGAGTGGCTGCAGCAGGCGGGGCTGGCGCTACCCATCCTCGACCCGGAAAGCGCCATTCTGATTGGTCTGCAACGCGTGTGATGGTATCGGGCCGCGCTGCGGCCCTTCTTGAGGAAAATATAATGAACCCGACCGTCTGTACCCACAAAAACAACCCCAACTTCTGGATTTTCGGGCTGTTCTTCTTTCTCTACTTCTTCATCATGGCCACCTGCTTTCCGTTTCTGCCGATCTGGCTGTCGGACGTCATCGGCCTGAATAAAACCGAAACCGGCCTCGTTTTCTCCAGCCTGTCGCTGTTCGCCATCTGTTTCCAGCCGATCCTCGGAGTGATCTCTGACAAGCTGGGGCTGAAAAAACACCTGATGTGGATCGTGACCGTTCTGCTGGTGCTGATTGCTCCCTTCTTCCTTTATGTTTTCGCTCCGCTGCTGAAAACCAATATCTGGCTCGGGGCGCTGAGCGGCGGCGCCTATATCGGCTTTGCATTCTCCGCAGGCGCCGGCGCGATGGAGGCCTATATCGAACGGGTAAGCCGCAACAGCGGGTTTGAATACGGCAAGGCGCGCACCTTTGGCTGCCTGGGATGGGCGCTGTGCGCGACTACCGCCGGAATGCTGTTCAGCATTAATCCCGAATGGGTGTTCTGGATGGGGTCGGCCGCCGCGCTGCTGCTGGTGGTGCTGGTGGCCATCGCCAAACCGCAGGCCAGTCAGTCCGCGCAGGTAATGGACTCGCTCGGCGCCAATCGCCCGGCGATCGATTTAAAAACGGCGGTGCGCATGTTCCGCCAGCGTAAGATGTGGATGTTTATTCTGTATGTTATCGGCGTGGCCTGCGTGTATGACGTTTTCGATCAGCAGTTCGCCACCTTCTTCAAATCGTTCTTCGCGACCCCGGAAGCGGGCACCCGCGCCTTTGGTTTCGCCACCACTGCGGGAGAAATATGTAACGCCATCATTATGTTCAGCTCGCCGTGGATTATTAACCGTATCGGAGCGAAGAATACCCTGCTGATCGCCGGGATGGTGATGGCGGCAAGAATGATTGGCTCTTCCTTCGCCACCACCGCCGCGGAAGTCGTAGCGTTGAAAATGCTCCATGCGCTGGAGGTGCCGTTCCTGCTGGTGGGCGCCTTTAAATACATCACCGGCGTGTTTGACGTCCGGCTGTCGGCGACCATTTATCTGGTGGGCTTCCAGTTCGCCAAGCAGGTGGCGGCGATCTTTCTCTCCGCTTTCGCCGGCAATATGTACGATCGGATCGGCTTTCAGGATACCTATATGATCCTCGGCGGTATTGCCCTGACCGTCACCTTAATCTCCGCGTTTACGTTAGCGGGTAAGACGAAAACCGAGCCGCTGCGCGATAATGCAATGACCGTTTAATCGACCGGCCTCCCGTCTGGAGGGAGGCCAGTTATTTTTACGCCAGATAAAACACTTCTTTGAGCTCCGCGCTCAGCGGGCTGTTGTCCGGGTTGCTGGGCATCACCTCGCGCATGTATTTCCACCAACGCTGGCATACTTCCGTGCTGGCGACCGCTTCCCAGCGGGCTTCCGATTCAATCTCCACCGTCGCGAACAGGAGATGGCGTTCTTTATCGAGATAGATGGCGTAGTGGTGCGCGCCGTGATCCTTCAACACTGCCTCCAGCTCCGGCCAGATGGGGTTATGGCGGCGCTGGTACTCCTCGTGCGCGTCGGGGTTCACCTGCATGACGAAGGCTTTACGGATCATAAGGCCTCCAGATAGAGCTCGCGAACCTCATCGCGGCTGGCGGGGCGCGGGTTACACGGCGCGCATGGGTCGGCCAGCGCTTTATCCAGCCAGCCTTCGATATCGGCTTTGCTGACGCCAAGCTGGCTAAAACCCTGGGGGATCCCTACGCGTTTGCTCAGCGTGCGGATGGCATTGATGGCCTCCATGCTGGCAGCTTCATCGCTCATGCCGCGAGTATCGACGCCCATCGCCTGCGCCACGCGGGCAAAGCGCGCCACCGCGTTCGGGCGGTTAAAGTTTTCGATGATCGGCAGCAGGATGGCGTTGCATACCCCGTGCGGCAGATTATGGGTGGCGCCAGGCTGATGGGCCAGGGCATGTACCAGCCCGAGACCGGCGCTGTTGAACGCCATGCCCGCCAGATACTGGCCAAAGGCCATCTGCTCGCGGGCCTGCAGATCGTGCCCATCGTCTACCGCTTTCGGCAGCCACAGGTTAATCAGACGAATGGCCTCGAGGGCGTTGGCGTCGGTCAGCGGATGGGCGCCAACGGAGACAAAGGCCTCGATGGCGTGGGTCAGGGCATCCATGCCGGTGGCGGCGGTAACGGCTGGCGGAATGTCGAGCATCACGCTGGCGTCGTCGACGGCGATATCCGGGATCAGGTTCGGGTCGATAATCACCTCTTTCACCTGCCGCTCGCTATCGATAATTACCGCGTTGCTGGTCATCTCCGCCGCCGTGCCGGCGGTGGTGTTGATGGCCACCAGCGGCACGCCAGCGTTTTTCACTTTGCCGACGCCGGAGTAGGCGGTGGAGGGGCCTGGGTTGGCGGTGAGGATTTTTATCGCTTTGGCGGTATCAATCGGGCTACCGCCGCCGAAGGCGATCAGGTAATCGCAGCGGGCCGCCTGGTAAGCCGCATAGCCTTGCTGCACCAGCGCTTCGGTGGGGTTGGGGAATACCTCGTCAAATAGCTGATAAGCCATCTGCTGTTCATCCAGCGCGGCGAACAGGCTGTCCAGCAGGCCCAGCTTCACCAGCTGACCGTCGGTGACGATCAGCGCCTTGCCCCACTGTTTGCCCGCTACCAGCTTGACCATATCACCGATCGCGCCTGCGCCGTGGAGGCTGATTTTAGGTAGTGCCAACATAAAACTCATGATAATTCTCCTTAATGTTGATTTTGGGAAATCCGTTTCCCCTACCCTGACCCTCTCCCGCAGGGAGGGGGCCAGGGTGAGGGGGAAATTAACATCGTCTTCGCTGCATCATCCGCCGGGTAATAATCGGCAGGGAGATCACCACGATCAGCATGGCGCCGATAATCACCGACATCACGATGCCGGGGACGTTCAGCAGGCTCAGGCCGAAGGTCACCAGCCCCATCAGAAAGGCGGCGATGATCACCCCGGGCATGCTGCCGGAGCCGCCGAGAATATTGACGCCGCCGAGCACCGCCATGGTGACAACCGCCAGCTCCCAGCCCATCGCCAGGGTGGGGCGGGTACTGCCGAGCCGTGAGGTCAGCAGGACTGCCGCCAGCCCGGCCATCAGCCCAACCAGCGCGAACAGCACCAGGTTATGACGCTTAACGTTGATCCCAGAGAACCAGGCGCCGGTCGGGTTATTGCCGATGGCGTAGGTCCGGCGACCAAAGTTGGTTTTATGCAGCAGAAAGGTGAAGGCGGCCGCGAGGAGGATAAACAGCGCAAACTCAAAAGAGAGCGCCCCCCACACGTACCCCTGGCCGAACCAGGCAAAGCTCTCCGGATAGTGATTGAGTGCCTGATCGCCCAGCAGGATATAGGTGATGCCGCGATACAGGCTCATGGTGCCGATGGTGATCACAATGGACGACAGGTTAAAGCGGGTCACCAGCAAGCCGTTGAACAGGCCGCACAGCAGACCTACGCCCAGGCCGATGACCACCAGCAGCGGAGTGTCCATCCCCGCTGCCGCGCAGAAGCCCATCACCGTTGAGCTGAGCGCCATCGTCGAGGCTACCGACAGATCGATTTCCCGGGCGATAATCAGCATCGCCATCGGCAGGACGACGATCGCCTTCTCGGTAAAGGTAAAGGTGGCGTCCGACAGGTTCCAGATATTGAGGAAGTACGGGGAAGCCACGGCGTTGCCGATAAATACCGCCAGGGTGACCGCCAGTAAAAACCCTTCCCAGCACAGCAGGCGGCGCAGCGGCGACGGCGCGGCCGGGGCGTTTTTCATCTCTTCAGATACCATCATTTTGCTCATGATTTCACCGCCTGTTTCTGTCTGGCTAACGCCGCGTTGCGCAGGATTAACCGCCCGTGACCGCGATTGCCGCGCTCGTTGAGCAGCACCGCCATGACGATCACCGCCCCGGAAATCGCCATTTGCCAGAAGGGCGAGATGCCGATCACCGGCAGGGCGTTATTAATGACCCCGAGGAACAGCGCGCCGCACAGGCAGCCCAGCACCCGTCCGCTTCCGCCCATGGTGCTGATACCGCCGATCACGCAGGCGGCGACCACCTGGAGTTCAAAACCGTTGGCGACGTCGACATAGGCGACGGCGAAGCGCGAGATCCACAGATAGCCGCAGAAGCCGGCCAGCGCGCCGGAGAGACAGAAGCTGACGAACTGCATTTTTCCGGCGTTAATGCCGGTGTAGTATGCCGCCGTCGCGTTGCCGCCCGCGGTGTATAAGGCCCGGCCGGTGCGGCTGTAGTGCAGGAAATAACCCACCAGCAGCAGCGCGGCGATGGCGCACCAGCTCAGTAGCGGCAGCCCAAGGAGGGGGCTGCGCGGCAGACTGAGAAAATCAGCACTCATCTGATGTGAGTTAACCCAGCCGCCGTCAGTCAGCAGGAAGATAATGCCGCGATAAATGCTCATGGTGCCCAGGGTCACCACAATGGCGGGAATGCCGAGGCGCCAGACCAGCAGGCCGTTAATTACTCCCATCAGCAGGCCCAGCAGAGTCGCCAGCGCCAGCAGCGCTACCACCGGAATACCCGGATAGTGGGCGTTAAGCAGGGCGACGATCATCCCGGTCAGCGCCAGGTTGGCGGCCATCGACAGATCAATGCCTTTGGTGAGCAACACCATCATCTGGCCGAGGGCGAGGATGATAAGGATGGCGGTATCGTTAAACATCTCCACCAGATTGCCCGGTGAAACGAACGACGGCGCCCGGCTGCCGATGGCGCCGATCATCAAAATAATGACCACCGCCAGCAGCGCTTCGCGATGTTTCAGCCATGCGTGTCCCATCATGCCGCCTCCTGGCCGATGCCGCTAGCGGCGCTAACGATGGTTTCCGCCGTCGCTTCCCCGGCCCGGTACTCGGCGACCATCTGCCCTTCGTGCATTACGATAATCCGGTCGGCCATGCCCATCACTTCCGGCAGCTCTGACGACACCATAATCACCGCCAGCCCCTGGCTGACCAGCTCGGACATAAACTGATGCACGGCGGCCTTTGAGCCGATATCGATGCCTTTGGTCGGCTCATCGAGAATGATCACCTCGGGCTGGGTCGCCAGCCATTTGCCAATCACCACTTTCTGCTGGTTGCCGCCGGAGAGGGTCTCCACCGGCTGCCGCCAGCTGAAGGCTTTTACCTGCAGGCGCGAGGCGTACTCGTCGGCCAGCCGCCATTCCCGGGCGTCGTTCAGGACGCCGTTAGGGTTGAGCTTGCTGAGCTGCGGTAAACTGATGTTCTGGGCGATAGGCAGGGCGATGATCGCTCCCTGTTTCTGCCGCTCTTCCGGCACGCAGACGATGCCCGCGCGGATGGCGTCGGCGGGCTGGTGAAAGCGCATGGTTCTGCCGTTCAGGCGGATCTCGCCGGAGGAGGGGCGCGAGACACCGGAGAGCGCCTGCATCAGCTCGGTGCGTCCGGCGCCCACCAGGCCGTAAAAGCCGAGAATTTCTCCCTTGCGCAGGCGGAAGCTGATATGGGCAAACTCGGTAGGATGACAGAGATCGGTCACCTCCAGCACCGTTTCTCCGGGGGTGCAGTCGACTTTCGGGTAGGTTTGGCTGATCGCCCGGCCCACCATCATCGACACCATCCGCTCTTCGGTGATGTCGCTTATCGCCCCGGAGCTGACGTACACCCCATCGCGCAGGATGGTGTAATAATCGGCCAGCTCGAAGATTTCATCGAACTTATGCGAGATAAACAGGATCGCTTTGCCGTCCTGCTTCAGACGCTCAACGATGTGATAAAACTCGAGGATTTCATGCTGGGAAAGCGCGGCGGTCGGCTCATCGAGGATCACCACCTGGGCGTCGAAAGCCAGCGCCCGGGCAATCGCCACCATGTGACGCTGGGCGATGCTGAGGGTTTTCAGCGTGGCTCGCGGGTCGATCTGGACTTCCAGCCGGGTGAGGATCTCGTTGGCTCTGCGGTGCATCGCCGGCCAGTCGAGCGTTTTCAGCAGTCCCTTATACAGATACTGGCCGACGAAAATGTTTTCGCTGACCGAGAGTTCGTCAAACAGCACGGTTTCCTGGTGAATGGCGGTGATCCCTACCTTATGCGCCGACTCCGGCGTTGGCAGATGAATGGGGATCGCTTTATAGAGGATCTCGCCCTCTTCGGGCTGATAAATACCGGTCATCACTTTGACCAGCGTGGATTTCCCCGCGCCGTTTTCGCCGATTAAGGCGGTCACTTTGCCGGGCCAGAGATCAAGCTGCACGTTCTCAAGGGCGCGCACACCGGGAAAAATTTTGGTGATCCCCTTCAGCGACAGCAGTGGCGTTGATGCTGACATGATAGTTCTCCACAAAAATCACCCCTCACCCTAACCCTCCCCCACAGGGGCGAGGGAACGGTCCGGCGTCCGCTGGCCGCATCGCGCAGAGGGCCGGGGTGAGGGAACAAGGATTAGAAAATTTTCGAGAACTTATCGATGTTGCTCGCATCGTAGACAAACGGCTTGGCCATCGCGCCATTCCCCTCGGCGTCCAGCTTCACTTTGCCCAGCTTGCCCATACTGGCTTCGGTTTTGGTCGCCGTGCCTTTGACTAAATCGTCGGCCAGATAGGTGGCGGCGTAGCCCAGGTCAATCGGGTTCCAGATGGCGAAGCTTTTGCTGGCGCCGGACTTGATCGCGCCGGCCATTTCCGACGGCAGCCCCAGCCCGGTGACATACACTTTGCCGATTTTGCCCTGGTCCTTCACCGCCTGCGCGGCGGCAACAATCCCCACCGACGACGGCGAGACAATGACTTTCAGGTCCGGATATGATTTCAGCAGACCCACCGCTTCGCGGTAGCTTTTATCCGACAGATCGTCACCGTAGGCGACGGTGACCAGCTGCACCGACGGATACTGCGGTAGCACCTTTTTCATCTCCTCAATCCAGATGTTCTGGTTCGTGGAGGTTGGGGTGGCGCTTAACACGGCCACCTCGCCTTTCTCAACGTTCAGCGCCTGCAGCGCATCGGCGGCAAGCTTGACGTTGGTTTCGCCAATTAAGGCGTTATTTGAGGGGTTAAGATGGATCTGACGGCCTGCCGGCGCCACGCCGGAGTCCCATGAGACCACCTTGATGCCGCGCTGCATCGCTTTTTTCAGCACCGGCACCACCGCGTCCGGATCGTTGGCGGAAATGGCGATCGCATCCACCCCCTGGGCGATCAACCCGTTCAGCACGTCGATCTGCGCCTCGGCGGTGGTAGTGGTCGGGCCGGTGTAGATCACTTTGACATCACCTAACTCCTTGGCTGCCTGTTGGGCGCCAACGTTGGCGGCTTCGAAGAAGCCATTTCCCAGCGATTTCGCCACAAGGGCGATTTTAACTTCGGCTAAGGCGGAACCGGACAACGCCAGGGCGGCAACGGTGAGGATCAAGCTTGTCTTTGTTTTCATTGCTTTTACTCCACATGAGTTAGTTTTGTAGGGTTTGCAGGTGATATTTCGCCCCGTCTCGGTGAGCGGGGCGCGATGTTGTTATGGATAAAGATCTAAAGCGGACTGCAGCGGCTGCACGTTGAAGCGTTTGCCAAGGGCGATAAGCTCGTCGCGGGTGATGGTCTGCTTCATCCCGCCCATCGACAAGACTTTCACCAGCACTTCGGCGGACTTCTCGGCGGTATCGATCAGGCCGAAGGTCTCATCCAGCGTGGGGCCGCTGCCGAAGACGCCGTGGAACGGCCACAGCACCAGCGAGTGTTTTTGCATGGTTTCGGCGGTCGCCTGGCCGATTTCATCGGTGCCCGGCACCATCCACGGCAGAATGCCGACGCCATCCGGGAAGACCACCAGACATTCGGTGCTACCTTCCCACAGCTTACGGGTGAAAAGATCGCTGTGGTTCTCCAGAACATAGGTCAGGGCGATCAGGTTGGTGGCATGGCAGTGCATGATTACCCGGTCTTTGCCGCCGGTCAGTTTGATGCGCTCGCTGTGCGACAGGAAGTGTGCCGGCAGCTCGGAGGTCGGGACGGCATCCTCCGTCAGGCCCCACAGGATATGGTATCCCGCGCCGTCGCTGTCGACCTTCACCACGCCGAGGTTAGCGGCCGGGTCGAGCTGGACGTTACGGAAGAATTTGCCGGAGCCGGTGACGATAAACGGCTGGTTGGCCAGGGTTGGCATCGGCTGGCTGAGGGCGATATAGCGCGGTTTGGCGTGGAAATCCGCCGCGTAAGGTTCGATATCCGCTTCATCCAGACGCAGCGTCAGGTTGCCGCCGTTGCGTTCGTCCCAGCCTTTCAGCCAGGCGTCGGAGGTGGCTTTGATCATGCCCTGGACGAACCAGGCGTCGATAATGGTCTGCATAGTCTTGTCTTTCCTGTTGATTCGGTGCGGGGTTGACCCCCTCACCCTAAATATGTGCGTGCCCCCGGATTGCGCCGTAAACGGCTTATCCGGGCTACCGGTTCGTAGCCCGGGTAAGGCGTCAGCCGCGACCCGGGGAAGCTCGTGCATTACCCGCGCTGGCTCAGAACCGCATTCTCATAAGCCCGTACGCTGTCCAGCCACTGGCTGCCCGCCGGCGTGTCGTGACGCTGACAGTACATCTCCCAGATGGCCTGCCACGGCAGCGATTTTTGCTCTTCGAGCAGCGCCAGGCGGGCGGTGTAATCGCCGTCGTTCTCCAGCTGGCGCAGCTGGGCGGTCGGTTCCAGCAGGGCGCGCAGCAGCGCTTTTTTCATATTGCGGGTGCCAATCACCCAGGCCGCGATGCGGTTGATGGAGGCATCGAAGAAGTCGAGGCCGATGTGCACGCGGTCAAACAGGTTATGGCGAATGATTTCGCTGGCGATGGCCTGGGTTTCATCATCCAGCAGCACCACGTGGTCGCTGTCCCAGCGCACCGGGCGGCTGACGTGCAGCAGCAGGCGCGGGATGTAGAGCATGGCGGCGGAGATCTTGTCGGAGATCACTTCCGTCGGATGGAAGTGGCCGGCATCGAGGCACAGCGCCGTCTGACGGCTGGTGGCGTAACCCATATAGAACTCGTTGGAGCCGACGGTGTAGCTTTCGGCGCCGATGCCGAACAGCTTGCTCTCCACGGCGTCGATATGGTGCGCCGGGTCGAGCTTCTCGCTGATCACCTCATCAAGGGCGTTCAGCAGCCGCTGGCGCGGGGCGAAGCGGTCAACGGTTATATCCTTCATGCCGTCCGGCACCCAGATATTCATCACCGACGGCGTGCCCAGCTGTTCGCCAAAATAAGCGGATACGCGGCGGCTGGCTTTGCAGTGGTCGATCCAGAACTGGCGGATCTCATCGTTGGCGTGCGACAGGGTAAAGCCGTCGGCGCTCAGCGGATGCGAGAAGCAGGAGGGGTTGAAATCCAGCCCCAGTTTGTTGGCTTTCGCCCACGTAACCCAGTTTTTAAAGTGCTCCGGCTTAATCTCATTGCGCGCTACCGGCGCGTCGGATTCCAGGTAAATAGCGTGCAGATTGAGACGCTTTGGCCCCGGGATCAGGCTCAGCGCCTGCTCAAGGTCGGCGCGGAGTTCTTCTGCATTGCGCGCTTTGCCCGGGTAGTTGCCGGTCGCCTGGATACCGCCGGTCAGGCTTCCCGCCGGGTTTTCGAAACCGGCGACGTCGTCACCCTGCCAGCAGTGCATGGAGACGGGCAGACGGTCCAGCTGGCGCAGGGCCTCCTCGACATCCACGCCGACGGCGGCGTAGCGCTGCTTAGCAATTTCCCAGGCTTGTTCAAGTTGAGTGGTCATGCGCAAAGCTCCTTGGTCTGTTGTGGCTGAAACTGCGCCACGAAACGGGCAATTTCACTATCAGGATTGGGGGTAAAAGTGGTGAGCGCCGCGTTGCCGCGCACTACCTGACGAAACTCATCGACATTGGCCAGCTCGTCGAGGGTCATTAACTGGATGCCGATATTGCCGAGGGTGGAGGCCTCTATCGGGCCGGCCACGACGGCGATCCCGCAGGCGTCAGCGCACAGCTGGTTGAGCTGCGTGTTCTGACAGCCGCCGCCGACGATATGCAGCTGGCTGAAGGGGTGGCCGCGCAGCGCCGCCAGCTCGTTAAGCACCCGGGCGTAGAGCAGCGCCAGGCTGTCGAAAATGCAGCGCGCCAGTTCGGCATCGCTTTCAGGAACCGGCTGCCCGGCGTCGCGACAGGCGGCCTGGATCTCGGCGCTCATACTGGCCGGGTTGATAAAGCGGTCATCGTTGCAGTCAATTATGAAGCGGCACGCCGGTAGCGCGGCGGTGCGGGCGATCAGCCCCTGCAGGTCGCTGACGTTTTGCTCTTTTAGCACCCGCTGCAGCAGCCACAGGCCCATGATATTTTTCAGCACCCGATAGCGGCCTTCGGCTCCGCCTTCGTTGGTGATATTGGCCTGCAGCGCCGCGTCGCAGGTGTACGGCGTCAGGCTTTCAAACCCCATCAGCGACCAGGTGCCGGAGGAGAGATAGGCGGCATGGCGGTCGGCCAGCGGGGAGGCGATCACCGCGCTGGCGGTGTCGTGGCTGGCGACAGCGACTACCGGAATTCGGTTACCCTGCGGGCAGATCCAGTGGCCTATCACATTGCCGGGGTGGGTCGGCTTTCCGAACCACGCCAACGGCGCGCCGGTCCAGTTCAGCAGCGTCTCATCCCAGCTATCGCTGTTAATATTGACCAGCTGGGTGGTGGTGGCGTTGGTATATTCCCAGTTCAGATTGCCGGTCAGGCGGAAGCTGAAATAGTCGGGGATCAGCAGGGCATGGGCAGCCTGACTGACCAGCTCCGGCTGCTGCTCCACCAGCGCGCGCAGCTGATAAAGCGTGTTAAACGGCAAAAACTGAATGCCGCTGCGGCGATAGATTTCCGCCCGGCCCAGCTGCGCTTCAGCGTGACGCAGCAGGCCCTGGGTGCGGTCGTCACGATAGGAAATCGGCAGCCCGACGCGCTGGCCCTGCTTATCCAGCAGGACATAATCTACCCCCCAGGTATCGATGCCGATACTGTCTATCAGAATGCCCTGCTCACACACTTTCTCCAGCCCGCGGCGGATCTCGCCTTCCAGGCTATCTACATCCCAGCAGTCGAAGCCGTCTACTTTCTGCAGACTATTGGTGAAGCGATGAATTTCGCGCAGCGTCAGGGCGCGCGGCCCGGGCTGATAGCTGGCGAGCATCACCCGCCCGCTGGAGGCGCCTAAATCGACAGCGACACAATGACGAATACTCATGAAACGATCCTTCTTAAAATCATTGTCCGCAGTCTAAAAAAGGCCGTTTACTGACACCTTCTCGCTACGGACAGCCAAAACTGGCCGCTGGCAAGAAAGCAAAGGTGACCGTGAGGGACATCACAGTTTGCGGTTTTAGGGGATGGCGAGGGGGATGTGATGGCCTCCGCAGTTCCGCATCTTTCCGGCTGATTCTTGAAAAAGCGGCAGGATTTACGAATTTCGCGGTCAAAAATTGAAGGCCGGATAGCCAACCCTTCATTACTATCAGCCGGTGACTGATAATTTTTCTCATTACGAGGGTGGCATCATGACCATATTGCACAGTACGGATTTCTTTAAGGCCGGGATCTCGACGGTGGCTATTGAACCCCGCCTCCCTCAGTCGGCCTTTCCGGAACATCACCATGATTTCCATGAAATAGTTATCGTGGAGCAGGGATCGGGTATTCACGTCTTCAATGGCCAGCCCTACACCATTGGCGGCGGTTCGGTCTGTTTTATCCGCGATCACGACCGCCATCTTTACGAGCACACGGATAATCTGTGTCTGACCAATGTGCTCTATCGCGCGCCGGATGCGTTTCGCTTTCTCGCCGGGGTCAGTCAACTACTGCCCCAGGAACAGGAAGGAAACTACCCCTCGCACTGGCGGGTGAATCAAACCGTCCTGCAACAGGTGCGGCATATCGTGGCGCAGATCGAGGCCGTGGGGAGCGATACGGATACTCATGCCGTCGCCAGCCGTGAGATCCTGTTTATGCAGCTGCTGGTGCTGTTACGTAAAAGCAGCCTTGCGGAAGAGGCCACCAACAACGATGCGCGGCTGAATCAGCTGTTGGCCTGGCTCGAAGACCATTTTGCGCAGGAGATCTGCTGGGAGGAGGTGGCGGCGCAGTTTTCGCTGTCGCTGCGTACGCTGCACCGCCAGCTGAAGCAGCAGACCGGTCTGACGCCACAGCGCTATCTTAATCGGGTGCGCCTGATGAAAGCCCGCCACCTGCTGCGCCACAGCGATGAAAGCGTGACTGATATCGCTTTTCGCTGCGGCTTCGGCGACAGTAACCACTTTTCGACGCTTTTTCGCCGGGAGTTCGACTGGTCGCCGCGCGATATCCGCCAGGGGCGCGACGCCATTCTTCAGTAACGCGAGAAGAGTCAACGTATTGCAGACTAAAAACGCGAATAATGCGCCGTTATCCGCGTTTGGAGTGTGAGCCGTGGCCGGTCTGATTTTACGTAAAGAGGAGTTTTTCCCTTCCGCCACACAGGCAGTGGCGGTGGCAGACCGCTACCCGCAAAATGTCTTTGCCGAACATACCCATGAGTTCTGCGAGCTGGTGCTGGTGTGGCGAGGCAACGGGCTGCACGTCCTTAACGATCGCCCCTGGCGCATTACCCGCGGCGATCTGTTCTACATTCGCGCCGAAGATAAACACTCCTATGCTTCCGTTAACGATCTGGTTCTGCAGAACATCATCTATTGCCCGGAGCGGCTGCAGCTCAATTTTGACTGGGCCGGGGCGATCCCTGGCCTCTTCGGCACGCCGTGGAAGCCCCACTGGCGCATGGGCAGCACAGGTATGGCGCAGGCGCGCCAGGTGATTAGCCAGCTTGAGCATGAGTGCGCCCGGCGCGACGCGCAGGGAAATGCGATGGCCGAACTGCTTTTTGCCCAGCTGGCGCTGACGTTGCAGCGCCATCGCTACGCGACGGATGATCCCGCGGCGACGCAGCGCGAAGCGCTGCTGGACAAACTGCTGGCCGCGCTGGCGGCCAGCCTTAGCCGCCCCTTTGTTCTGGAGCGTTTCTGCGAGCAGGAGGGCGGCAGCGAGCGGGCGCTTCGCCAGCAGTTTCGCCAGCAAACCGGGATGACCATCAATCACTATTTACGCCAGCTGCGGATCTGCCATGCGCAGTATCTGCTGCAGCATACCGAGCGCTTAATCGGCGATATCGCCATGCAGTGCGGCTTTGAGGACAGTAACTACTTTTCGGTGGTTTTTAGCCGGGAAATCGGCATGTCGCCGGGGCAGTGGCGGCAGCGCAGTCGCGCCGCCGCCTGAAGAGCGTCGTTGTCAGGCATATGATCCGGTGATTAACTGGCCATTCCCAGACCGACGATATTGGCGGCGATGATAATCACCACGCAGCCGAGGCTCAGGACGCTCACCGGACGACGGCCGGCGTTGTTCCACTCCTTCAGCACCAGACCCACCACACCGCCGCACAGCACGTAGAAACTCATGTGCAGCATCCAGCTCATATAATCATACTGCGCCGGAATGCTGGCGTGGCCCCAGGCATAGAAGAAGAACTGGAGGTACCACATCAGACCGCCGAGGGCGGAGAGCAGAAGGTTGCTGATGATAAGCGGTTTGGCCAGCGAGAAATCGGCTTTGACTGACAGGTTCTTCACTTTCGCCAGACGAATAAAGCAGAAGCCAAGGTTAACCAGCGCCCCGCCGCCCATAATCACCACGTAGCTTGGCAGCGCTGCGTACAGCGGGTCGACGCCGAGCGCCGCGGCGGCATCATGCATCGGTTTGGCGGCGTTCATCGCGAACGACATCCCTGCGGAGAAGATACCGCACATTACCGCCAGCAGAAGCCCTTTCTTCAGATTGAACTCTTCGGCTTTGATGCCCATTTTGCGCTCTTTCAGCTGGCCTGCGCGGGTGACGATGCCGACGCCAATCACCGCCACCAGCACGCCGAGCAGCGTCATTTGACCGCCCTGGGTGTGCATCAGCACTGCAAACTGACCGTTAATAATCGGCGTCATCAGCGTGCCGACAATCAGCGTGATGCCAATGGCGATGCCAATCCCCATCGACATGCCAAGATAGCGCATGGTCAGGCCATAGTTGATATTACCAATGCCCCACATGGCGCCGAACAGAAAGACCGGCAGCAGCGTGGAGGCGCTAAAAGAGCGGTAGTAGGCCCAGAAGTCGGGTAACAGCGTGGCGCTGATGGCCCAGGGCAGAATCAGCCAGGAGACGATCCCCCCGACCGACCACATGGTTTCCCACGACCAGTGTTTTACTTTCTTGAACGGGGCATAGAAACAGGCGGCACTGGCGGCCCCTATCAAATGCCAAAAAATACCCATCGTAATCGCGTGGTTCATTGATTTTATCCTCATCTTTTTTATCGGAGACGGCGGCTTCCGATGGGATGAGTGTAAAAATTGGCAGCTTTGGCCGCCTTCAGGACGTTGCCACAGGATGGCGAACCCTGGCAACCATGGGCTTAATTAGTTGTTCTACATCACAAAACGACGGGTATTTCTTCTGGTTATATCCATATGAAAAATACGGCATTGATAAGCATTTTCAATACCATTTAATTAACTATAATGGACAAACTGCTTACGCGGCGTTAACACTTGAGCCGCTCGACAATAATGGAGATGATTATGAGCTATACCCTGCCATCCCTGCCTTACGCTTACGATGCTCTGGAACCGCACTTCGACAAGCAGACGATGGAGATCCATCACACTAAACACCACCAGACCTACGTGAACAATGCCAACGCCGCGCTGGAAAGCCTGCCGGAGTTCGCTAACCTGTCCGCTGAAGAGCTGATTACCAAGCTGGATCAGCTGCCGGCTGACAAAAAAACCGTACTGCGTAACAACGCCGGCGGCCACGCGAACCACAGCCTGTTCTGGAAAGGCCTGAAAACCGGTACCACCCTGCAGGGCGACCTGAAAGCGGCTATCGAGCGCGATTTCGGTTCCGTGGAGAACTTCAAAGCGGAATTCGAAAAAGCCGCTGCTACCCGTTTCGGCTCCGGCTGGGCGTGGCTGGTCCTGAAAGGTGACAAACTGGCCGTTGTCTCCACCGCCAACCAGGATTCCCCGCTGATGGGCGAAGCCATTTCCGGCGCTTCCGGCTTCCCGATTATCGGCCTGGACGTCTGGGAACACGCTTACTACCTGAAATTCCAGAACCGCCGCCCGGACTACATCAAAGCCTTCTGGGACGTAGTGAACTGGGACGAAGCTGCAGCGCGTTTTGCCGCCAAAAAATAAGGTTGCATTGCGCTAAAAGAGAAGCGAGTCTGATGACTCGCTTTTTTTATATCTGTAGCAAGGAGAGCAGCCATGCATTATCCGGTGAATGTCTTTGTCGGCAAAATCAGGGACTACGCGGGCAGTCGCCCCAGCGCGATCGACAAAATCCAGGTCGACGGAGAATTGCAGCTCGGCGATCTCGGTCTCGATGGGGACCAGCAGGCGGAGAAGAAAATCCACGGCGGGCCGGACCGCGCGCTGTGTCATTATCCGCGCGAACACTATGCCGACTGGATCCGTGACTTCCCCCAGCAGGCCGAGCGGTTCTGCGCGCCGGCGTTCGGCGAAAACCTCTCCACCACCGGGCTTACCGAGCAAAACGTTTATATCGGCGATATCTTTCGCTGGGGCGAGGCGCTGATCCAGGTCACCCAGCCGCGATCGCCGTGCTTCAAGCTCAACTTTCATTTTGCGATCAATGATATGGCGCAGCTGATGCAAAACAGCGGAAAAACCGGCTGGCTGTACCGGGTGATTGCCGGAGGGCAAGTTTCCAGCGATGCGCCGCTCGAGCTGGTTTCCCGGCTGAGTGATGTCAGCGTTCATGAGGCCGGGGCGATTGCCTGGCAGATGCCGTTTGATGATGATCAGTACCACCGCTTATTGTCGGCAGCGGGCCTGTCTGTTAGCTGGAGCCGAACGATGCAGAAACGGCGTTTAAGCGGCAAGATAGAGGATAGTTCGCGGAGATTATGGGGGAAATAATCCCCCATATTAAGTATTCCCGGGGATGCTCCCGGCGCAGCGCCGCACAGCGCAGGCCGGGTCGGCGTCAGGTTCGTTTATACAGCGGCAGCCAGATTGTTAAACGCAGACCACCCAGCGGGCTGTCGTCGGCCTTCACCCAGCCGCGGTGCTGCTGAATAGCGGTTTCGACAATCGCCAGCCCCAGGCCGGTGCCGCCGGACTCGCGGTCGCGCGCCTCGTCGGTCCGGTAGAATGGCCGGAAAATCTGTTCGCGATCTTCCGGGCTGACTCCCGGGCCGTCGTCATCGACGTTAACCGTAATCCCGTCTTTATCCACCGAGAAGCTGACGGAAATTTTCGTATGCGAGTAGCGCAGGGCGTTGCGCACGATATTCTCCAGCGCGCTTTCCAGCGCATTAGGGTTACCGTACAGCGGCCATGGGCCCGGCGGATACTCAACGGTGAAAGATTTCCCCATCTGCTCAGCTTCAAAGGCCGCATTGTCCAACACTTCGTTCCATAGCTGATTGGCTTTCACCGTCTCGCTGACCAGGGCGTTTTTCGCCTGATTGCGCGACATCACCAGCAGGTCGTTGATCATGCTGTCCAGCCGGTGCGCTTCAGTTTCGATACGCTCCAGCTCCTTACTCTCTCCGCTGCGGCGACGCAGCAGGGCGGTACCTAATTGCAGGCGCGTAAGCGGCGTGCGCAGCTCGTGCGAGATATCGGACAGCAGCCGCTGCTGGCTGGTCATCATCCGCTCCAGGGCCGTCACCATCTGGTTAAAACTGGCGCCAGCGGCTAAAAACTCCTGCGGCCCGGCTTCCAGCTCCGGATGCTGGCGCAGGTTGCCCTGGGCGACTTCATCGGCGGCATTTTTCAGCTTACGCGCCGGTTTCGCCAGGCTCCACGCCAGCCACAGCAGCAGCGGGGCGCTGACCAGCATCGTGACGATTAGCAGCAGCAGCGGCCGGTCAAACAGCAGGTTGATAAAGTCGGATTGTGAGGTGCTGGCGGGACGAATCAGATAGAGCTGATAGTTATCCTCCCCGTCCCGGACGGAAAACGGGCCCACCATTTCCAGGCGGCCATAGCGTTTTTTCTGCGGATGATCGGCGTTATCGGCCTGGCCGATAAAGTTACGAATGATCTGCATTTCGTTGCGTTCTGCGCCGATCACGCGGCCTTCGCTGGTCACCAGCAGCAGGCGTTGTCCCGGAGGCGCCCATTTATCGATGGCGCGAAACAAACGACGCCACCACATCAGGTCGTTTGGCGGATCGTTGGCCAGCTCGGCCTCGACGTGCTGCTCGATCATGATGCCCTGACGCTGCTCGCTTTCCAGCAGCTCGGTCATCTGCCGGGAATCCAGTTTGGGCAACATCAGCACCAGCATCAACACCAGCGCCAGCGTGAGCCAGAAGATGGCGAAGATGCGTGCAGTCAAACTTCCAATCATGAAGCGGAAACCATCAGATACCCGCGGCCACGCAGCGTTTTAAACCACGGATGGCCATCTTTGCGCTCCGGCAGCTTACGCCGCAGGTTGGAAATATGCATATCGATGGCGCGGTCGAACGGCGTCAGGCGCTTGCCTAACACTTCCTGGCTTAAATGCTCACGGGAGACTACCTGACCGAGATGCTGCGCTAACAGATAGAGCAGGGTGAACTCGGTGCCGGTGAGCTCCAGCGTCTGGCCATCGAAATTGGCTTCCTGGCGGCCCGGATTGAGGCTTAAGGCATCCACTTCCAGGGTTGGTGAGCCGGCTTCGGTCGTCTGCTGCTGCTCGCTCCAGTGGGAACGGCGCAGAATCGCGCGTATACGGGCCACCAGCTCGCGATCGTTGAATGGCTTAGGCAAATAGTCATCCGCGCCCAGCTCGAGGCCGAGAACGCGATCCAGCTCGCTTCCGCGCGCTGTTAGCATGATAACCGGAGTCTGGTGTGTCTGACGCAGCTCTTTCAGCGTATCGATACCGTTTTTCTTCGGCATCATCACGTCGAGCAGCAATAAATCAACGCTGTCGTCCAGAAGGGCCAGCGCCTGTTCCCCATCATGGGCCACCAGCACGTTAAAACCTTCCATATCGAGCAGCTCTTTTAACAGGGAGGTGAGCTCCCGGTCATCATCAACTAACAGGATTTTATTCATTGTTTAAATACCTCCGAGGCAGAAATTACGTCATCAAGGCCCGCTAATCCATGACTTTACGTTGTTTTACACCCCCTGACGCATGTTTGCAGCCTGAATCGTAGACTGTCTCTCGTTGAATCGCGACACAAACGTTTTGGGAGTATGTGATGCGCAATGTTATCGCTGCCGTCATGGCCTCAACGCTGGCGCTAAGTGCATATAGCCAGGCCGCTGAAGTCGTTACCAGCGTTAACTGGCTCCCCGGAGACGACGGGGGACAGCGCGGTAGCCAAAGCCATATGTTTGACGGCATAAGTTTAACCGAGCAGCAACGTCAGCAGTTACGGGATCTTATGCAACGGGCACGCCACGACAGGCTCCCCGTTAATGTTAGCGAAATGGAGACAATGCATCGCCTTGTCACCGCAGAAAATTTTGATGAAAACGCTGTGCGCGCTCAGGCAGAAAAGATGGCGCAGGAACAGGTTGCCCGCCAGGTCGAGATGGCTAAGGTTCGCAACCAGATGTACCACCTGCTTACGCCAGAGCAGCAAGCGGTTTTAAATGCTAAGCACCAGCAGCGTATGGATCAGTTGCGTGAGGTTGCAAGGATGCAGAAAGGCTCAGCGATGATGCTTTCGAGTAGTAGCAACACCCTGCAACCCCAGTAACAAACCCTGTTTTCCTTGCCATAGACACCATCCCTGTCTTCCCCCACATGATGTGGGGGTTTTTTTTGCCCTTTTTACGGTAAATCAACTCCTTCGCCTATCCCGTGAGCGTCACAAGTTCGGGTTATACTAAGCGCATTGCAGGAGAAGGAGCCTATATGAATCAATCTTATGGCCGGTTGGTCAGTCGCGCCGCTATCGCCGCGACGGCTATGGCCTCCGCGTTACTTTTGATCAAAATTTTTGCGTGGTGGTATACCGGTTCTGTCAGTATTCTGGCTGCGCTGGTGGATTCGCTGGTGGACATTGCCGCCTCGCTGACCAACCTGCTGGTGGTTCGCTATTCGCTACAGCCTGCTGATGAAGAACATACCTTTGGTCATGGCAAAGCGGAGTCGCTGGCGGCGCTGGCGCAAAGCATGTTTATCTCCGGCTCGGCGCTGTTCCTGTTTCTCACCGGCATTCAGCACCTGGTGCGTCCGGAGCCGCTGCAGGCCGCCGGCGTCGGGGTCGTCGTCACATTGATCGCCCTCGTTAGTACGCTGGCGCTGGTGACTTTCCAGCGCTGGGTGGTGCGAAAAACCCAGAGCCAGGCGGTGCGGGCGGATATGCTTCATTATCAGTCTGATGTTATGATGAACGGCGCCATTCTGGTGGCGCTGGGCCTCTCCTGGTACGGCTGGCATCGCGCCGACGCGTTGTTTGCCCTGGGGATTGGCATCTATATTTTATATAGCGCGCTGCGGATGGGCTATGAGGCGGTTCAGTCACTACTCGACCGCGCCTTGCCTGACGAGGAGCGTCAGGACATTATCACCATCGTGACCGCATGGCCCGGCATCCGCGGGGCGCACGATCTACGAACGCGGCAGTCAGGGCCGACCCGCTTTATTCAGATTCATTTGGAAATGGAAGATAACCTCCCGCTGGTGCAAGCCCACGTGATTGCAGACCAGGTGGAGCAGGCGATTCTGCGCCGTTTCCCGGGGTCCGATGTCATTATCCATCAGGATCCCAGCTCTGTGGTGCCAGCGGCGCAGCAGGGCTTTTTTGAGCGTTAGGTTATAGTCTGTAAACTCGATGTAAAAATGTGGGGCAGATCGGCATTTTTTGTATAAATTACCGCCGTTTGGTCTGACCTGAATCAATTCAGCTTGAGGCGTTTGATATACTATTGTCATTAGCGTCGTGCACTCCTGGTGAGGGAGCGCTTCAGGCAACAGAATTATTTTTTGCTTCCTAAGTTCAGAGGTAGTCATGATTAAGAAAATCGGTGTGTTGACAAGTGGCGGTGATGCGCCGGGCATGAACGCAGCAATTCGTGGCGTTGTGCGCGCGGCATTAACGGAAGGTCTGGAAGTTTTTGGAATCTATGACGGTTACCTCGGATTGTATGAAGACCGTATGGTTCAGCTCGACCGTTACAGCGTTTCCGACATGATCAACCGCGGCGGCACCTTCCTGGGCTCCGCTCGCTTCCCGGAATTCCGCGAAGAACACATCCGCGCTGTGGCTATCGAAAACATGAAGAAGCGCGGCCTGGACGCGCTGGTGGTTATCGGCGGTGACGGTTCCTATATGGGGGCGATGCGCCTGACCGAGATGGGCTTCCCATGCATCGGCCTGCCGGGCACTATCGACAACGATATCAAAGGCACTGACTACACCATCGGCTTCTTTACTGCCCTGAGCACCGTGGTGGAAGCGATTGACCGTTTGCGCGACACCTCCTCTTCGCACCAGCGTATCTCCGTGGTGGAAGTGATGGGCCGTTACTGTGGCGACCTGACCCTGGCGGCGGCGATTGCCGGCGGCTGTGAGTTTATCATGGTGCCTGAAGTGGAATATACCCGTGACGATCTGGTGGCAGAAATCAAAGCCGGTATCGCGAAAGGGAAAAAACACGCTATCGTGGCCATCACCGAGCACATGTGCGACGTTGACGAGCTGGCAAGCTACATCGAGAAAGAGACTGGCCGTGAAACTCGCGCCACCGTCCTCGGCCACATTCAGCGCGGCGGTTCCCCGGTTCCTTACGACCGCATCCTGGCTTCCCGCATGGGCGCCTATGCGATTGAGCTGCTGCTACAGGGCCATGGCGGCCGTTGCGTCGGCATCCAGAACGAGAAGCTGGTGCACCACGACATCATCGATGCCATCGAGAACATGAAGCGTCCGTTCAAGAACGACTGGCTGGATTGCGCGAAGAAACTGTACTAAGTTACGCGCCGGATAAACAAAAGGCCTTCTCATGGAGAAGGCCTTTTTTATGGCGGAAGGTTTATTCGATATCCAGCGGGTCTTCCGACAGGATCATCCCGGTGTTATCGGCATACAGATGGTCGCCGGAGAAGAAAGTCACCCCGCCGAAATTGACGCGCACGTCGCTTTCGCCGATGCCTTCGCCAGCCGCGCCGACCGGAATAGCCGCCAGCGCCTGAATACCAATGTCCAGCTCCTCAAGGTCGTCAACCTGGCGCACCGCGCCATAGACCACCAACCCTTCCCATTCATTCTGGACGGCCAGACGCGCCAGGTCAGCGTCAATTAACGCGCGTCGTACTGAGCCGCCGCCGTCGATCAGGAGAATATGACCACGGCCATTCTGCTCGAGCAGATCGTAGAGCAACCCGTTATCCTCGAAACATTTAACCGTAATGATCTGTCCACCAAACGACGACCGTCCTCCAAAGTTAGAGAACAGCGGTTCCACGACGTTGACATCTTCCTGGTAGATGTCACAAAGCTCGGAAGTATCGTATTTCATAGGCTTAACGTTCAGTTGCTGCGAGAGTTTTTAGTATATCCCGCGAATCGCATTGTTGGCAAAATCATCAATTGTTAATTGATATTTGTCAGTTAAGCCATCAGCTTACTGGCAATAATTCCGATAACAAACAGCAGGTTGGTTAGTAAAGCCCCTTTGACCGTCTTTTCGAGCATTGGCCGCATCGCCAGCGGATCGGATTCGCGCAGGACGTAGCGCGCCTGTTTCACCAGCAGCGGCGTGGCGAGAATAAACAGCCAGCCCCAGGCTGAATGCAGCGCCAGCAGGTTAAACAGCGCCAGACACAGCAGGGCGCCGAGCAGCAGGCAGGCATGATAGCGGCGGGCATTGACCGGGCCCAGGCGCACGGCGAGGGTGTTCTTCCCGTTCTGCCGGTCGCTGTCGATATCGCGCAGATTATTGATGTTCAGCACGGCGGTCGCCAGCAGACCGCAGGCTGTCGCCGGCAGAAAAATGGCCGCTTCCACATTATGGGCTTGCAGATACCAGCTGCCGAGGACGCTCAGCCAGCCGAAGAAAACGAGTACTGAGATATCACCCAGACCAATATATCCATACGGACGGGTGCCCACCGTGTAGGTGATGGCGGCCACGATAGACAGGCCTCCCAGGGCGAGGAAGCCGATGAAATCGCCGACGCTCTGCCAGGCGGCGCACAGCAGCGCCAGACCAAACAGGCAGATGAGTACGACGGTGACGATCAGAGCGCGCTTCATCTGCTGGGGGGTAATCACCCCTTTCTGCATCCCGCGCAGCGGCCCGATGCGATCCGGTTTATCGCTCCCCTTAACCGCGTCGCCGTAGTCATTGGCGAGGTTGGAAAGAATTTGCAGCAAGCCGGCGGTGATCAGCGCCAGCAGGGCAACCCAGGGATCAAAATGGCCCTGCTCCCAGGCAAGGACGGTGCCAACAATAATCGCGGCAAATGCCAGCGGTAACGTTTTAGGACGCAGGCTTTCCAGCCACGCCTGTGAACGGCTGATATCAGTCATAGTTATTCTAGCCAATAAAAATGGGGGCGATAGCCCCCATCAACAGTGATGAAAATGCATTGCACCGGATTATAGGATAAAACGGCTCAGATCTTCATCTGCCACCAGAACATCCAGGTGTTTACTCACATATTCGGCATCAATAGTGACGGTCTGGCCGTTCATCTCGCTGGCATCATAGGAGATATCTTCCACCAGGCGCTCCAGCACGGTGTGCAGGCGACGCGCACCGATGTTCTCGGTGGTTTCGTTTACCTGCCATGCGGCCTGGGCGATGCGCTTGATGCCGTCTTCGGTGAATTCGATGTTCACCCCTTCGGTCGCCATCAGCGCCTTGTACTGCACGGTGATGGAGGCATTCGGCTCGGTCAGGATGCGCTCGAAGTCGTGGGTGGTCAGCGCCTTCAGCTCAACGCGGATCGGCAGACGCCCCTGCAGTTCCGGGATCAGATCGGATGGGCTGGCCACCTGGAATGCGCCGGAGGCGATAAACAGGATGTGGTCGGTCTTGACCATCCCATGTTTGGTGGAGACGGTGCAGCCTTCCACCAGCGGCAGCAGGTCGCGCTGTACGCCTTCGCGGGAGACGTCCGGGCCGGAGGTGTTGCCGCCGCGCTTACAGATTTTGTCGATTTCGTCGATAAAGACGATACCGTGCTGCTCTACAGCGTCGATGGCTTCCTGCTTCAGCTCTTCCGGATTGACCAGTTTGGCCGCTTCTTCTTCAATCAGAAGCTTCATCGCGTCTTTGATTTTCAGCTTACGCGGTTTCTGCTTCTGACCGCCGAGGTTCTGGAACATAGACTGCAGCTGGCTGGTCATCTCTTCCATGCCCGGAGGGGACATGATTTCAACGCCCATCGGCGCCGCAGCGAGATCGATTTCAATCTCTTTATCGTCCAGCTGGCCTTCACGCAGTTTTTTACGGAACGCCTGGCGCGCTGCAGACGGTTCCTGCGACGGCTCAGTCTGGCCCCAGTTGTTCTTCGCCGGTGGGATCAGCACGTCAAGCACGCGCTCTTCCGCCAGCTCTTCCGCGCGGTAACGGTTCTTATCGATGGACTGCATGCGAACCATTTTGATCGCCGCATCGGTCAAATCGCGGATGATGGAGTCCACTTCTTTACCGACATAGCCCACTTCGGTGAACTTCGTCGCTTCAACTTTGATAAACGGCGCGTTGGCCAGTTTTGCCAGACGACGGGCGATTTCGGTTTTACCGACGCCGGTTGGGCCGATCATCAGAATGTTTTTCGGCGTGACTTCATGACGCAGCTCTTCGTTAAGCTGCATCCGACGCCAGCGGTTACGCAGGGCGATAGCAACAGAACGCTTGGCGGCGTCCTGACCGATAATGTGTTTGTCCAGTTCGCTGACAATTTCGCGTGGGGTCATTTCAGACATGGGAGATCCTTACGCTTTAGAAGGTAATTCTTCGATGGTGTGGAAATGGTTGGTATAGATGCAGATATCACCTGCAATATCCAACGCTTTCTCGGCGATGTCGCGCGCGCCCATATCGGTATTTTCCAACAGCGCGCGGGCCGCGGCCTGGGCGTAAGGACCGCCGGAGCCGATAGCAATCAAATCGTTTTCCGGCTGTACCACGTCACCGTTACCGGTGATGATAAGCGACGCGTTTTCGTCCGCGACGGCCAGCAGCGCTTCCAGTTTGCGCAACATCCGGTCAGTTCGCCAGTCTTTGGCCAGCTCAACGGCGGCCTTCACCAGATGGCCCTGGTGCATTTCCAGTTTACGTTCAAACAGTTCGAACAGCGTGAAGGCGTCGGCGGTGCCGCCAGCGAAACCGGCAATCACTTTGTCGTTGTACAGACGACGCACTTTCTTCACATTGCCCTTCATCACGGTGTTGCCCAGCGTGGCCTGGCCATCACCGGCAATAACAACATGGCCGTTACGGCGAACACTTACAATTGTAGTCACGAGCAGACCCCTTGGTTGCAAAAGCGGAACAGGGGCCCCGCGCTGTCCGCGGGGCCGAATGCAATTATAGATGGGGGGGATTTTGAGGGTTTCAACCCCTGGCGGCGAGACGAATGCAGTTCGCGTGTCCAGCCATCTTCAGGCGGGTGATCATCTCGTTGGCGCTTTCTTTGCCTTTCAACGGGCCAATAACCACGCGGTTCCAGCCGTTGTTAGTGGTAATGTGCGAAGCAAACCCTTCGAAAGCCAGCTGAGCGCGGACGGTTTCGGCCTGCTCGGCGCCTTTAAAAGAGCCGCACTGGATCATCCAGCTACGATCGTCTTTCTTCTCGGCAGTGGTTTTCGGCGCTTCTTCCACCCGAGCTACCGGCGCCGCGGCCTGGGTACGCGGCTGCGTGGTATTGGTATGCGCTGGCGTCTGCAGCAGATCCTGGTACGGCTGCTGGTTTGACGCGGTCTGCTTCGGCTGTTGCTGCTGAACCGGCTTCGGCTGCTGTTGGACGGTCTGCGCCTGAGTCTGCGCCCACTGTTGCTGCTGCGCCTGCTGCTGTTGCTGCGCTAAACGCTGACGCTGAAGCGTCTGCTGGCGCTGCGCCGGCGTTTGTTCGTTCCATGGCACTTCGGTCAGCTGGGTCGGCTGCTGGCGCATATCGGCCTGCATCTGGGCGAGCAGCTGGCGCTGCTCGTCGGTCAGCTGTTCCGGTTTCATGACTTCGCCACCGGCGGTCGGTTCGGTCGGCGCGCGGACGCCAGGCTGGCGGCTTTCCAGCTCTTTAATATAGCGCCAGCGCTCTTCCGGTTTGGGCGGCAAGCCGTTGCCGGCGGCCTGGCGATTTTGCATCGCTTCCGCTTCTTCTTTCTTATGATGCGTAATGAAATAGAGGCCACCGATAAAGGCCACCAGCACAGCCGCCGCGATCGCCACCATCGCCGGTGAAATCGCCGGAAGGCTGCTTTGCTTATTCCTTGAGCTTCGGGTCGTGCTCTTTTTGCGCCGCGAAGAAGCCGGTTGGCTGCGGCGTACATAATCTCGTTGTGCCACTATCGTTTCGCTGTCTTATATTCGTTCGTCAGCCCGCCATGTTACTTAAGCGGCGGGCCTTTGACCAGAAGAGCAGGCCCGAAAGCCTGATGGTTATCGTCTGATTTTTTGCGTACTGCCGCGAACAATCAGTTCGCAATCGAGCAGACGCGAGCCGCTGTTCACGTTATGCCCCTGCATTTGCTCCAGTAATAGCAGCATTCCTTCACGGCCGATATCAAACCGTGGCTGTGAAACCGTGGTCAACGGCGGATCGCAAAATTCAGACAACGCGATGTTATCGAAGCCGACAATTGACAGGTCGTCCGGCACTTTCAGACCGCGACGTTTTGCCAGCGATAAGGCGCCCAGCGCCATCACATCGCTATGGCAAAAGACCGCCGTGGGCGGCACCGGCTGCGCCAGCAGCTGCTCCAGCGCATTGGCGCCGGCTTCGAAGGTAAAGTTGCCGCGAGCAATATAGTGCGGATCGACGGTGATACCGCTGCGGCGCAGCGCCTGCACATAACCCTGCAGGCGATAATGGCACAACGGCATATCTTCCGGGCCGGCGATACAGCCGATACGCTGATGTCCCAGCTCGTGGAGATAATTTACCGCGTTAAAGGCCGCCGTCAGGTTATCGATATGGACGGTGGGCAGCTCCAGCTCCGGCGCAAACTCATTCGACATGACCATTGGCGGCAAATTGCGCTGCTCTTCCACGCTGGCGTCAAACGGCAGGCGCGAGCTGAGCAGCACCATGCCGTCGATCTGCTTGGTGATGATAAGGTCGATAAAGGTTTTTTCTTTCTGATTCTGGTGGGCGCAATCGCCGATTAACACCAGATAGCCGTGCTCGGCGGCAGTGACTTCAATACCGCGGATCACTTCACTAAAGAAGGGATCGCAGATATCCGGGACGATCACGAGGATCGTTCGCGATTCGTTGCGCTTCATATTGCGTCCGAGCGACTGCGGTAAATAGCCGACTTCCAGCGCCGCCTGCTCGACCCGGTTACGGGTGGCTTGCGACACCTTATCAGGGTTCATCAACGCTCGGGACACGGTTGCCGTGGAAACGTTTGCCTTGAGGGCGACGTCTTTCATGGTGGCGGCAACCACTTGTTTTTTGGGCTTCACCTGGTTTCTCCTCGCTGAATGGCGCTGGCATTTCCCTTGGGCGCTAACTGCTGCATCATTTTTATCAGATAGTCGCGGCAGTGAGTTACAGAATTTTCATGAAAAACGTGATGCTTGTTAAATTTTTCGATCCGGCTCGCAAGAGAAGGCTTATCCTTCAATCGGATCGACATCCAGCACCCACTTCACTTTTCTCGCCTCCGGAAGCGTATTGATCAGCGCCAGCGTACCGCTAACGATATGTTGCAGACGCACCCGCGAAGGATGCTGCAGCAATATTTGCCAGCGCCAGCGGCCGCCGCGCTTTGGCGCCAGCGCCGGAACCGGACCGAGCACCCATAGCTTTTCGTCGGCCAGCGGGCTGGCCTGCAGCAGATTGCGCAGCTGTTGTAAAAACAGCGGCGCCTGCTGGTTGTTATGGTCTTCCGCACGAATCAGCACATGGCTGGTCCACGGCGGCAGCTGCATCGTCTGCCGCTCTGCCAGCGCCTGTTCGGCAAAGGCGTCGTAGCCTTTATACAGCAGGGTCTGCAGTAGAGGGTGTTCCGGATGGTGGGTTTGAAGAATGACCTCGCCCTGTTTTCCTGCCCGGCCCGCTCGTCCGGAGACCTGGGTATAAAGCTGAGCGAAACGCTCTGCGGAGCGGAAATCAGCGGAAAACAGCGCCCCGTCGACATCCAGCAGGGAGACGAGGGTGACGTCCGGGAAGTGGTGCCCTTTGGCCAGCATTTGGGTGCCAATCAGAATACGCGCCCCGCCGCGATGGACGGCGGCGAGATGCTCCTCCAGCGCTCCTTTGCGGCTGGTGGTATCGCGGTCGATACGCGAGATAGGCACCTCAGGGAACAGCGGCGCCAGGGCCTGCTCCAGCTGCTCGGTGCCGATCCCTACCGGCACCAGATGCGTGGAGCCGCAGGAAGGACACTGGCGCGGGATTGGGCGCTGGCTGTCGCAATGGTGGCAGCGCAGATGGTGCTGCGCCTGGTGCAACGTATAGTAACTGTCGCAGCGCGGGCATTCCGCTATCCAGCCGCAATCGTGGCACAGCAGCGCTGGCGCAAAGCCGCGGCGGTTAAGAAACAGGATCACCTGGTTATCCGCTTGCAGGTGCTGGCGCATACGGCTAATCAGCGCGGGAGACAGGCCCGCCTGCAGCGGTTGCCCTTTGAGATCGAGCACGTGCTGCTGGGCCGGGCGCGCATTGCCCGCGCGTTTGCTTAAGGTTAACTGGCGATATTTACCCTGGCGGACGTTATGCAGAGTCTCCAGCGCCGGCGTCGCCGAGCCGAGAATTATCGGGATCTGCTCGCTGTGGGCGCGCCATACCGCCAGGTCGCGGGCATGGTAGCGCCAGCCTTCCTGCTGCTTGTAGGAGCTGTCATGCTCTTCGTCGATGACGATGACGCCGAGATCTTTAAATGGGGTAAACAGCGAGGAGCGGGTGCCGATCACAATGGCCGCTTCGCCATTTTTCGCCTTCAGCCAGGCCGAGAGACGTTCGCTGTCATTGAGCCCGGAGTGCAGCACTTCCACCGGCGCGTTAAAGCGCTGGCGAAATCGGGCGATGGTTTGCGGCGTCAGGCCGATCTCCGGCACCATCACCAGCGCCTGGCGCCCCTGCGCCAGCACATTCTCCAGCACGCTCAAATAGACTTCCGTTTTCCCGGAGCCGGTAATACCCGCCAGCAGCCAGGCGGAGAAACGATCGGCGGCGCTGTGGATCGCCCCGACGGCGGTGGCCTGCTCGGTATTCAGGCGCAGGCGTTCGCCGGCAACCGAATACGCGCTGCGCCAGTCGGTGAGGGCGGGCGCTTCGCAGGCCAGCTCCGCCAGCCCTTTGCCGCGCAGCGCCTGCAGCGCCGCTTCATTGAATTCCAGTTCGCCAACCTGATGACGCCAGATTTTGCCCTGGCGCAGCGCCGCCAGCGCCTGCTGCTGCTTCCGGGAGCGTTTCAGACCGTTAAGGTCGACAACCTGCCCCTGCTCGGTGGCGAACCAGTACCACAGCGGCGTGGCGCTGGCGGGTTTGCCCTGGCGCAGCATAACGGGTAATGCATGGAACAGCACATCGCCGATCGGGTGATGGTAATACTCAGCCGCCCACATCAGCAGTCGCCAGACAGTCGTGGAGAAGGCCGGCTCGTCGTCCAGCGCTTCGGCGACCGGTTTTAGCTCATCCAGCGGCAGTTCGCTGCGCTCGCTCACCGCCGCGACAATGCCGATCCGCTCCTGTTTGCCGAACGGCACCCGCACCCGACAGCCCGCTTTGACCGCCATGCCTTCAGGCAGCAGGTAGTCAAAAGTGCGCGGTAGCGGAACGGGTAGGGCAACGTGGGCGACGGACATGTCATCTTCCTGACTTGAAATCTGGCGGGATAGTATACACATTACGATAAGGCGGCGCGGATCAGTTTGCATATGCTGGTCAAATTCTGTATGATTCGCCGCCTTTGATGCGCTTTATATCGCATTGAAGATTGACCATTACCGCGTGCTTCACGCTGTCAGCAGCGTAGAAGGCGACGGGAAATTACTAATATCGCGTGGTGTCTGGCGTTAGGGCTGGAAGAGCGACGCGGCCTTAACTGAGGTTCTCCCATGAAAAAAGGTATTCACCCAAATTACGACGAAATTACTGCTACCTGTTCTTGCGGTAATGTCATGAAAATCCGCTCCACCGTTGGTCACGACCTGAACCTCGACGTGTGCGGCAAATGCCACCCGTTCTTCACCGGCAAACAGCGTGATGTTGCTACCGGTGGCCGTGTTGACCGCTTCAACAAGCGCTTCAGCATCCCGGGCAGCAAGTAAGTTGCCAGAAGAAGCCGCCTCAGGGCGGCTTTTTTGTCTCTCCCGCCTGCCTGGGCGGGAAAGAAAAAAGGGCGGAAGATTATTCCGCCCTTTTTATCGTCTCAGTATTCCCACGTATCCGGGTCGATTCCCAGTTCACGCATAATCGCTTTCGCCGCTTCCGGGATCTCATCGCTGCGCTCTTTACGCAGGTCTTCATCGTTAGGCAACGGTTGTCCGGTAAAGGCATGCAGAAACGCTTCGCACAGCAGCTCGCTGTTGGTCGCGTGACGCAGGTTATTCACCTGACGACGCGTGCGTTCATCGGTGAGGATTTTTAACACCTTCAGAGGAATGGAAACCGTAATTTTCTTTACTTGTTCACTCTTCTTACCGTGCTCAGCGTATGGGCTGATATATTCGCCGCTCCATTCAGCCATGAGATACCTTAATCCTCTGTTTATTAGTGAAGGGCCAGAATATTCCGCCCGGGCTATAATTGCGCGTAGTTTACCGTATGCGCGGGCTTTCTGACATGAGATAAGCCGCCGACGACGTGCGCTAATGCATATAATTTTAACGGCTATTTGCACTTTGCTCAATCTATACGCAAAGAAGTTTAGATGTCCAGATGTATTGACGTCTATTGTGACAATGATTACTCTGGAGCCTGACTTTTCACCGATTCAGCCCAGGAACTTCCCAACATGACGCGTAAACAGGCCACCATCGCAGTGCGTAGCGGTTTAAATGACGACGAGCAGTACGGTTGCGTTGTCCCGCCGATTCACCTCTCCAGTACCTATAACTTCACCGGCTTTAATGAACCGCGCGCCCACGACTACTCCCGTCGTGGCAATCCGACGCGCGATGTGGTGCAGCGCGCCTTAGCGGAGCTGGAGGGCGGCGCCGGCGCGGTGCTGACCAATACCGGAATGTCGGCGATCCTGCTGGTGACGACGGTGTTCCTTAAACCTGGCGATCTGCTGGTGGCGCCGCACGACTGCTACGGCGGCAGCTACCGTCTGTTCGACAGCCTGGCGAAGCGCGGCTGCTATCGCGTCCAGTTTGTCGATCAAAGCGATGAGCAGGCGCTGCGGGCGGCGCTGGCGGAAAAACCGAAGCTGGTGTTGGTGGAAAGCCCAAGTAATCCATTGCTGCGGGTGGTGGATATTGCGAAAATCTGTGGTCTGGCGCGTGAGGCCGGGGCAATTAGCGTGGTGGACAACACCTTCCTGAGCCCGGCGTTGCAAAACCCGCTGGCGCTGGGCGCCGATCTGGTGCTGCATTCCTGTACCAAATACCTCAATGGTCACTCCGATGTGGTGGCCGGGGTGGTGATTGCCAAAGATCCGGCAACTGTCACCGAACTGGCATGGTGGGCGAATAATATTGGCGTCACCGGCAGCGCCTTCGACAGCTATCTGCTGTTGCGCGGGCTGCGGACGCTGTCTCCACGGATGGAAGTGGCGCAGCGAAATGCCCTGGCGATCGTTGAGTATCTGAAAACCCAGCCGCTGGTGAAAAAGCTGTATCATCCATCGCTGCCGGAAAACCAGGGGCATGAAATTGCGGCGCGTCAGCAAAAAGGTTTTGGCGCAATGTTAAGCTTCGAGCTTGACGGTGACGAGCAGACGCTGCGCCGTTTTCTGAGCGGGCTGTCGCTGTTTACACTGGCGGAATCGCTGGGGGGCGTTGAAAGCCTGATTTCCCATGCGGCAACGATGACGCATGCCGGCATGGCGCCTGAAGCGCGTGCCGCCGCCGGAATTTCAGAAACGCTCCTGCGTATATCGACCGGTATTGAAGATGGTGAAGATTTAATTGCCGACCTGGAAAATGGCTTCCGGGCAGCAAACGAGGAATAAAGATGAGTGTGATTGCGCAGGCAGGGGCGAAGGGTCGTCAGCTGCACAAATTTGGTGGGAGTAGTTTAGCGGATGCGAAATGTTACCTGCGCGTCGCGGGGATCATGAAGGAGTATTCGCAGGCGGGGGATATGATGGTCGTCTCCGCCGCTGGCAGCACCACCAACCAGCTGATCAGCTGGCTTAAGCTTAGCCAGAGCGATCGCCTTGCTGCGCATCAGGTTCAGCAGTCGCTTCGCCGCTATCACACCGAGCTGATTGGCGGTCTGCTGGAGCCTGCGGCGGCGGATACGTTGATAGCCGCCTTTATCCACGACCTTGAGCGTCTGGCTGGTCTGCTGGACGGCGGGGTTTCCGAAGCGGTCTATGCGGAAGTGGTCGGCCATGGGGAAGTGTGGTCCGCGCGCCTGATGGCGGCGGTCCTCAATCAGCTGGGTATGGAAGCCGCCTGGCTGGACGCGCGCGCGTTCCTGCGCGCGGAACGCGCCGCGCAGCCGCAGGTGGATGAAGGATTATCCTATCCGCTGCTGCAGCAGCTGATGGCGCAGCATCCTAACAAACGTCTGGTGGTGACCGGCTTTATCTCCCGCAACCAGGCCGGCGAAACCGTCCTGCTGGGCCGTAACGGGTCTGACTACTCTGCCACCCAGATCGGCGCGCTGGCGGGCGCCTCCCGGGTCACTATCTGGAGCGACGTTGCCGGGGTGTACAGCGCGGATCCGCGCAAGGTGAAAGACGCCTGCCTGCTGCCGCTGCTGCGTCTGGACGAAGCCAGCGAGCTGGCGCGCCTGGCCGCGCCGGTGCTCCATGCCCGCACGCTACAGCCGGTTTCCGCCAGTGATATCGATCTGCAGTTACGCTGCAGCTACACGCCGGAACAGGGTTCCACACGCATTGAGCGCGTGCTGGCCTCCGGTACCGGCGCACGGATTGTCACCAGCCATGACGACGTCTGCCTGGTGGAGTTCCAGGTGCCGGCCGGTCACGATTTCAAACTGGCGCATAAAGAGCTGGACGCTCTGCTCAAACGCGCCCAGCTGCGCCCGTTAGCCGTTGGCGTCCATGCCGACCGTAAGCTGCTGCAGTTCTGCTATACCTCCGAGGTGGCCGACAGCGCGCTGAAATTGCTCGATGAAGCCGGTCTGCCGGGCGAGCTGCGTCTGCGTCAGAAGCTGGCGCTGGTGGCGATGGTGGGCGCGGGAGTCACCCGTAACCCGCTGCACTGCCACCGTTTCTGGCAGCAGCTCAAAGGGCAGCCGGTGGAGTTCACCTGGCAGTCTGAAGAGGGGATCAGCCTGGTGGCGGTGCTACGCGCCGGGCCGACGGAAAGCCTGATCCAGGGGCTGCATCAGTCCTTGTTTCGCGCCGAAAAGCGTATTGGCCTGATGCTGTTCGGCAAAGGGAACATTGGTTCCCGCTGGCTGGAGCTTTTCGCCCGTGAACAAACTACGCTCTCGGCGCGTACCGGTTTCGAGTTTATTCTCGCCGGCGTAGTCGACAGTAAACGCAGCCTGCTGAATTACGACGGGCTGGATGCCAGCCGGGCGCTGGCTTTCTTCAACGATGAAGCGGTGGAGCAGGATGAAGAGTCGCTGTTCCTGTGGATGCGCGCGCACCCGTATGATGATTTAGTGGTGCTGGACGTCACCGCCAGCGAACAGCTGGCCGACCAGTATCTTGATTTCGCCAGCCATGGCTTCCACGTCATTAGCGCCAACAAGCTGGCGGGCGCCAGCAGCAGTGATAAATATCGTCAGATCCACGACGCGTTTGAGAAAACGGGGCGCCACTGGCTATATAACGCCACCGTGGGCGCCGGCTTGCCGGTGAACCATACGGTGCGCGACCTGATTGACAGCGGCGATACTATTCTCGGCCTGAGCGGTATCTTCTCGGGAACGCTCTCCTGGCTGTTCCTGCAGTTTGATGGCACCGTGCCGTTCACCGACCTGGTGGATCAGGCGTGGCAGCAGGGGCTGACCGAGCCGGATCCGCGCGTCGATCTGTCCGGTAAGGATGTGATGCGTAAGCTGGTGATCCTCGCGCGGGAAGCGGGCTATGACATCGAACCGGATCAGGTGCGTGTGGAATCACTGGTGCCGGCGCACTGTGAAGAGGGGTCGGTCGATCACTTCTTTGAGAATGGCGAAGAGCTGAACGAGCAGATGCTGCAGCGTCTGGAAGCGGCCCGCGAGATGGGGCTGGTGCTCCGCTACGTGGCGCGCTTTGATGCCAACGGCAAAGCACGCGTCGGTGTGGAAGCGGTACGCGAAGAGCACCCGCTGGCGGCGCTGCTGCCGTGCGATAACGTGTTTGCCATCGAAAGCCGCTGGTATCGCGATAACCCGCTGGTGATCCGCGGGCCCGGCGCCGGGCGCGATGTGACCGCCGGGGCGATCCAGTCGGATATTAACCGCCTGGCGCAGCTGCTGTAAGCGTCGCGTTATACTCTTGAACCAGTGAGGCCACTATTTGCGTTACGCGCCCTGCGGAATACAGGGCGCTCTGCGCAAACGCGGGTCTGTTTTTCAGCCATATTGTAAACCGTCGGCTGGCCGCAAGGTCTGGTAGAAAGGCGTTCTCTTCTGCAGTGCCGGCAAGCCGGCAGACCATTTTCTGATTCTCTTCCTGCGTCCAACGCTGCCATGAGTTTTGCCACCAGCCATGATGGGTTTTCCCCTGTAGCTGCCACGGAGCCGGGCTGGCTGGGTTCCTTATCTCTTCTTCCACATACCATAGATCGCCTTGCCGCTGACGAAAAAGCGGCGCCCAGGCAACGATCGCCGCGCCGCGTAAAAAGCATTCATGCGCAATAACGTGCGTTTTCACCTCTGGAAACCGCTGGCTGAGCAGTTTGAAATGACCGTGCGCGGCGATAACCGGGCGCAATATATTGCCGCGGGCATGGCGCTTTTGCATTGCGCTGCCGTACTGGATTTCATCGAACTGACTGCGTTGTAAAAAGCGCATTTCAGTGAGAGAAATACGTTGAATAATATCGTCAGTCTCCTCCCTGTCGGCTTGTCCGCCGCGCCAGTGATAGCGTAATGATTCGCCTACCGCGAAAGGAGTGAAATTAGAGGTAAGATGAATAACATTACCGCGCACGGCATCAAAGCTTAATAAAAAATAGAGCTTTTGCCCGGCGGCATTACCCTGGAATGGCGCTATCAACGGTACGCTGCAAATACGTCGTGGGGCTTCAATTGGGGCGATGTGTGGGAATTTTGGCGTCCAGACCTTTTTACAGTGGCGGCACTGAAGGCGTTGCGTACCCTGCGGATTGCGGCCGTAGCGAATAGTATCCCGCTGATAGCATACCGGGCAAAAATAGCCGTAGCGGCGGGCATGATCCGTCAGATAAGCCGCCAGCCAGGGGCGGAATTCCCGTTCGCTAAACAGGGGGGGATAGCTGCCGCAGGCTGCGCAGTAGAGCGCCGGGTAGCCCAGCCGAAAATTCGGGAAATGATACTCAGCCGCAGACGGTAAACCTAAATTACGGCAGCCAAAAGTTTTACAGGCATTAATGGTAAAGAGAGTATCCACTGGCAGGTCAATACCAACGATTTTTACAGGTCGTTAATTTTGTCCTGCTCAGGTTGCATACAACTGTGAATGCTCTCACATAAAAAAGTCTTTCAGAACGTAACTTAGCGGTTCTTTATCACTCTGAAAGGAACTCCGATGAAACTAAAAACAATGAGCGCAGCACTTCTGTTGACTTTGCCTTTCTGGGCCTGCGCCAAAGATGTCACCATCATTTATACCAACGATCTTCATGCCCATGTCGAACCTTATAAAGTGCCATGGATAGCGGATGGTAAACGAGATATTGGCGGTTGGGCGAATATCACGACGATGGTGAAACAGGAAAAAGCGAAAAATAACGCGACCTGGTTTTTTGATGCCGGAGATTATTTTACCGGGCCTTACATCAGTAGCCTGACGAAGGGTAAAGCGATAATCGATATTATGAATACGATGTCCTACGATGCGGTGACTATCGGTAATCATGAGTTCGATCACGGCTGGGATAATACGCTGCTTCAGCTTAGCCAGGCGACATTCCCGATTGTTCAGGGCAATATTTTTTATCAGAACAGCGATAAATCGTTCTGGGATAAGCCCTATACCATTATCGAAAAAGATGGCGTGAAAATTGGCGTGATTGGCCTGCACGGCGTGTTTGCTTTTAATGACACCGTTTCTGCCGCGACGCGAGTGGGTATCGAAGCGCGTGATGAGGTGAAATGGCTACAGCATTATATCGATGAACTTAACGGTAAAGTGGATCTGACCGTGGCCCTGATCCATGAAGGCGTCCCGGCGCGTCAGTCGAGCCAGGGGGGAACCGATGTGCGTCGTGCGCTGGATAAAGATATTCAGACTGCGGGTCAGGTGAAAGGTCTGGACGTTTTAATTACCGGCCATGCTCACGTTGGCACACCGGAGCCCATTAAAGTGGGTAATACGTTGATTCTTTCTACCGATAGCGGCGGCATCGATGTGGGTAAACTGGTGCTGGATTATCAGGAGAAACCGCACCAATTCACGGTGAAGCACTTTGAGCTGAAGACGCTTTATGCCGATGAATGGAAGCCTGATCCGCAGACAAAACAGGTCATCGACGGCTGGAATAAGCAACTTGATCAACTGGTGCAGCAGGTCATTACACAATCGCCCGTTGAACTGACCCGTGCGTATGGTATCTCTTCGCCGTTGGGCAATCTTGCCGCTGACGCCTTGCTGTTGGCAGCAGGTAGGAGTACGCAGATGGCGTTAACCAACTCGGGCGGGATCCGTAATGAAATCCCCGCCGGAGCGGTAAGCATGGGGGCCGTTATCAGCACCTTCCCGTTTCCCAACGAGCTGGTCACCATGGATCTAACCGGGAAGCAGTTGCGTAGCCTGATGGAGCATGGCGCCGGGTTGAGCAACGGCGTGCTGCAGGTCTCCCGGGGACTGGAAATGAAGTATGACAGCAGCAAACCTGTGGGCCAGCGCGTTGTGTTATTCAGGCTAAACGGTAAACCGATTGACGATACGACGGTTTACCATATTGCCACCAACAGCTTCCTTGCAGATGGCGGCGATGGTTTTGTCGCGTTTACCGAGGGGCAGGCGCGTAATACCTCCGGCGGCTATTACGTTTCAAATGCGGTCGTAGACTATTTCAAAGCCGGGCAAAAGAAGATAACGGATGAGCAGCTTAACGGGCAGCGCGTTGTCGATGTGAAGAAATAAGTTTTTAAGGCCGGGCAGTCAGCCCGGCCTTAAGCGATCAGTGGGCCGCAAATACCGCCCTGGCGGCAAACAGGCCGTTGAGGGCCGCCGGGAATCCGGCATAGACTGCCATCTGCATGATCGCTTCCGTAATCTCCTCTTGCGTCAGGCCGACGTTTAATCCTGCGGCAATGTGTACTTTCAGCTGTGGCTCGGCGTTACCCAACGCCGTGAGCGCGGCGATGGTGGCGATTTCCCGGCTGCGTAAATCGAGCCCTGGCCTGGCGTAAATATCGCCGAAGGGGAACTCAATCAGATAGCGGGCGAAATCGGGGGCGATATCCCGCAGGCTGTCGACGACAGCTTCCCCGCCCTTACCATCCACCCGCTGAAGCATTTCCTGACCGATGATATAACGTTCGCTGGACATCGTTTTTTCCTCTCTGTGATGGTGCGTTAAGAGGAAGGGTAGGGAAGTGTGCCGGACTTGAGTAATACCCTTTTCGTGATACCTTTTCAGTATGACAACTTCAAGATTACATTCTCTGGATATTCGCCTGCTGCGCGCCTTTGCCGTGGTAGCGGAGGAAAATAACATCAGCCGGGCGGCGCAGCGGTTATTTATCTCGCAGCCGCCGCTGACCCGCCATATCCGCCATCTGGAAGCGCAGCTGGGGGTGACGCTGTTTCAGCGCCATAGCAAAGGCCTGATCCTGACCGACGCGGGTAAAGAGGTGCTGGAGATGATTCAACCTCTGCTGGCGCTCCAGGAACGCACGCTGGCGGCATTGAGTGAGCTCGCCGTTCACTCGCCGCAGGCTCTACGTCTGGGCGTGACGACGGCCTTCGAACAGGGCATTTTCGCCGCCGTTGAGGCTGCGCTGAGCGAACATACCCGCGCGTTGCATATCACCCGCCACGCCTCACCGGCGCTGGCTCAGCAGGTACGCAAAGGCAAACTCGATGCGGCGCTGGTCGCGCTGCCGCTCAATACTGAAGGGCTGCACCTGCACCCATTGCCGTATCATGAGCCGCTCATTGCGGCATTACCGGCCTCCTGGCCGGAAGCCGCCAGGCCAGGGCTGACGTTAAGCGCGCTCAATCATCGGCCGCTGTTCTGGTTTAAACGCGAGCGTAATCCTGGTTTCTTTGACTACACGCGCCGCATTTTCGACCGGGCTGGCTATGCCCCGACGTATGTGGAAGAGCCGGCCGAGCATGATGTGCTGCTGGCGCGTATTGCGCGCGGGGAAGGCATGATCCTGCTGCCGGCGTCCTTTTCCGCGATTCAGCGTCAGGGGGTGGCGTTCTGCCCGGTGGCTGAGGGCGACGCGATGCCGTTAAGCCTAGGGGTTATTTATCCGCCTCACCAGGCAGAGTCCGTGCAGCAATGGCTTTCTCTGCTGGATGGCATTCTGGCGACTGGCTAGTCTCAGGCTGACTCGCGAGCCACCTTATATTGCCCACCGAGCCGCTTCCTGTGCGTGGCCAGGTGATCGGAAGATGAACTTTTTTCATGTAGGTGACCTATTCCTCACTCTTTACGCAGATTTTTCTATTGACGCCCGCGCGCTTTTCCGTCATTTTTACATCTGGACGTCTAAACGTATAGAAGTTCGCAATATAACAGCCATTACATGCGATTGATGAGGTAAGGTATGAGCTTTTTTCACGCCAATCAGCGGGAAGCCCTGAATCAGAGCCTGGCGGAAGTCCAGGGCCAGATTAATGTGTCTTTTGAATTCTTTCCGCCGCGCACCAGTGAAATGGAGCAAACCCTGTGGAAATCCATCGATCGCCTGAGCAGTCTGAAACCGAAGTTTGTTTCGGTAACCTATGGCGCGAACTCTGGCGAGCGCGATCGCACCCACAGCATCATCAAAGGCATTAAAGAGCGAACCGGTCTGGAAGCAGCGCCGCACCTGACCTGTATCGATGCCAGCCGCGATGAGTTGCGCACTATCGCTCAGGATTACTGGAACAACGGTATCCGCCATATCGTCGCCCTGCGCGGCGACCTGCCGCCGGGCAGCGGTAAACCGGATATGTACGCCGCCGATCTGGTGACGTTGCTGAAAGAGGTAGGCGATTTTGATATCTCTGTCGCCGCGTATCCGGAAGTGCATCCGGAGGCGAAAAGCGCGCAGGCGGATTTACTGAACCTGAAGCGCAAAGTAGAAGCAGGGGCCAACCGCGCGATCACCCAGTTCTTCTTCGATGTGGAAAGCTACCTGCGTTTTCGCGATCGCTGCGTCTCGGCAGGCATCGACGTGGAAATCATTCCCGGTATCCTGCCGGTCTCCAACTTTAAACAGGCGAAAAAGTTTGCGGATATGACCAACGTCCGTATCCCGGTGTGGATGTCAAAAATGTTCGAAGGGCTGGATAACGACGCCGAAACCCGTCAACTGGTGGGGGCGAATATCGCCATGGACATGGTGAAGATCTTAAGCCGGGAAGGGGTCAAGGATTTCCACTTCTACACCCTGAACCGCGCCGAGATGAGCTACGCCATCTGCCATACGCTGGGCGTACGCCCGGCCTGAGTTTTCATTAACGTTTAGTGCGATGGCGAAGCCGGTATTCGCCATCGCTTTTTTTTGCCCAAAACGCTGATACAGGTCAGGGGAGAGCAGAAGATAAAGCGCGTATAGTGCCAGCCTGATAATTGACAGGGATGGGTTATGCAATGGCAAGGAAGAGCGATCCACTGGCGTTTGGCGGGTTGGCGTTATTAACGCTGATCTGGAGCTTTAGCTGGATCGCGATGAAGCAAGTGACGAGCTATATCGGCGCTTTTGACTTCACGGCGCTGCGCTGTATTTTTGGCGCCGTGGTGCTATGGATAGTGATGTTGATCCGCGGTAAAGCGCTCAAGCCGACGCCTTTCGGCTACACCCTGGCGATCGCGTTATTGCAAACCTGTGGCATGGTCGGTCTGGCACAGTGGGCGCTAATGAGCGGTGGCGCCGGTAAAGTGGCGATCCTGAGTTATACCATGCCATTCTGGGTTGTGGTGATGGCCGCGTTATTCTTAGGTGAGCGCATGCGGCGATGGCAGTATATCGCCATCGGGGCGGCATGCGTGGGCCTGATACTCGTACTTCAGCCTTGGCAACTCGACTTTACCTCCCTGAAAAGCGCCTTGCTGGCGATCCTCTCTGGCGTGAGCTGGGGGGCAGGTGCGATCGTCGCGAAGCGTATGTATACCCGGTATCCGCAGGTTGATTTGCTGGCGCTAACGACATGGCAGATGCTATATGCCGCCGTAGTAATGAGCGTAGTGGCCTGGCTCGTCCCGCAACGGGCGGTAGACTGGCAGCCCGACGTTTTCTGGGCCCTGGCTTACAGCGCAATCCTTGCAACGGCGCTGGCCTGGAGTCTGTGGCTTTTTGTACTGCGTAATTTACCGGCAAGTATAGCCGGTCTGAGTACGCTGGCCGTACCGGTCTGTGGCGTGCTATTTTCCTGGTGGCTACTACATGAAAATCCAGGAAAGGTGGAAGGTTGTGGCATTGCGTTGATAGTACTGGCGTTGGCGATGATCAGTATCAAGAGACGAGGGGCATAGCCTGCTCCGGCCTGTAGAGATGCATAAAAAACACCCGGCTGATGCCGGGTGTTTTGCTCTGGTTTATTCCCATTCCTGCAGGAAGCGCTGACCATACTGGTCGGCCACCAGCAGCGCGGCGTAGACCTGGTCGGAATCAACGCCGCCCGGCATATTGTGAATGGTTTCGCCTTCAGCGCAGGCGGCTTCCGCCACCAGACGCATTTTGGTCGGGATATCACCTTTGATATCCAGCTGCGCCAGGGTGATCGGCAGCCCAACGCTGTGGCACAGCGCGGCGACGGTCTCTATTTCGTCCACCGGCGCATTTTCCAGCACCAGCTGCGTCAGGGTTCCGAACGCCACTTTTTCCCCGTGATAATAGTGATGGGCGTCAGGGATGGCCGTCATGCCGTTATGAATCGCGTGCGCCGCCGCGAGACCACCGCTTTCGAAACCCACGCCGCTCAGATAGGTGTTGGCTTCCACCACCCGCTCCAGCGCCGGGGTGACCACGTGCTGTTCGGCGGCCAGCATCGCTTTTTCACCCTCTTCGAGTAAGGTGTTGTAGCATAGCTCGGCCAGCGCCAGCGCCGCCTGGGTGCACTTCCCGCCCGCCATGGTGGTGGCGCCGCTACGGGAGCAGGCGCGGGCTTCGAACCAGGTAGCCAGCGCATCGCCAATCCCGGCGGCCAGCAGGCGGGCCGGCGCGCCGGCAACGATCTGCGTATCGACAATGACCATGTTGGGGTTGCGCGGCAGCATCAGGTAGCTGTCGAATTCCCCTTCGTCGGTGTATATCACCGACAGCGCGCTGCACGGCGCATCGGTGGAGGCGATGGTGGGGGCGATCGCCACCGGCACATTCATAAAGTGGGCCAGCGCTTTCGCGGTATCCAGGGTTTTGCCACCGCCGATCCCCAGCACGGCGGTGCACTTCGCGTTGCCGGCGATATCGCGTAGGCGGTTGATTTCATTATGCGAACACTCACCGCCAAACGGCGCGATTTCGGCCGCCAGGCCAGCGTCGGCCAGGCTTTTACGCAGCATCTCTTCCGCAAACCCCAGGACGAACTTATCACCGACCACCAGCCAGCGCTCGGCCAGCGGTTTCAGATAGTCGCCGAGGCGCTTGATGGCGCCTGCGCCCTGGATATATTTGCCTGGTGATTGAATAATGCGATCCATTTCGATTCCTCCTCGATGACCGTGACGCCGCCCGCAGGCGGCTCGCGGATCCGGTTACAGATTCAGCGTGCCAAAGGCGTTATTCCAGTCTTGTTCAAACTTCTCTATGGCTGACTCTACCGCAGGGGTGCCGAGCATTTGTTGCGCTACATCTAGTGGAAGGGTGATTGCTTCGCAGCCAGCCAGCAGACAATCCAGCGCCTGGCGTGGCGTTTTGAAGCTTGCCGCCAGAACTTTGCTCTCGGGCGCATGCATTTCCAGCAGGGATTGCAGCTCCTGCACCATGCGGATGCCGTCCCCGCCCTGGGCGTCGACGCGGTTAACGTAAGGCGCGACGTACTTTGCGCCGGCCAGCGCGGCCAGCAGGCCTTGCGAAGCGCTGTAGACGGCGGTGCCAAGGGTCGGGATGCCTTCTTTCTTCAGCAGTTTGATAGCGGCGAGCCCTTCGGCGGTGACCGGGATTTTGACCACAATGCCCGGCACGGCATTGCTCAGACGTTTGGCCTCTTCCACCATGCCCTGCGCGTCGCGGCTCATGGTCTGCGCGAAGAGGGTGCCCTCCGGACCGACGGCTTTTTGCAGGCGCGGCAGCACATCCCAGACCGGGACTTTACCGGCGGCGATAATGCTCGGGTTGGTGGTTACCCCGGCCAGCGGGTAGATGCGGGCCAGGCGTTCCACTTCGGCGACGTTGGCGGTATCCAGATAGAGTTCCATTGTGTTTTCCTCAATGCTTAATTCGGTGCTGTCGTTGAGGTAAGCATACGGCTTTCGTTCGAAGGATAGCCAGATGACAAATTTGCCAAAAACTGGATAAATGTACGCATCGTGATTAAGGATGATTTAGATCACATTTATCGGCGCGGGCTGGGATGGGAGGTAACTATAGCGCGCACAAAAGTCAGGTTTAACACACAAAAATCTAGTTTTTTACCGGGGATGCTTTTTCCGTCAGCTGGCTATGGTACTGGCGGCGGTATTCAGACGGCGAGCGTTCCGTAGTTTTGCGGAACAGGCGGCAGAAGTAGTTGCTGTCGGCGAAGCCGCAGGCGTGGGCGATGTCTTTCACTTTCATATCGTGGCCCTTCAGCAGCATACGGGCCTGTTCGAGACGAATATGGTTTAGATATTCATTGAAGCCCATTGGCCCACATTTCTGGAACAGATGGGAAAGATAGTTGGGAGAGAGGTAGAACGCCTGGGCCACCGATTCCCGGCTCAGCGGTTCCGCATAATGGATGTCCATATATTGGCGGATCGCTTCAAACAACGCCTGGCTGCGCGAGGAGGTTTGCGCCTGGCTGCCGAGAAGATCATGGCAGTGGCTGAGCAGGCTGACGACGATGCTGCGGGCGGTTTGCTGCTCCTGCGGTTGCATCCGGAGTTCATTGAGCGCCTGCAGCAGAAATGATCCGACGCGCGGCCCGCGGCGCAGCGCCTGCCGCTTGTCGACAACAGTTATCGCCTTGCCATTCCAGTGCTGCAGCGAGCACTCCAGCTGCTGCTTAGCGAACAGGATGCTTAACAGCAGGCAAGGCGCTTGCCACTGCGGGCAGTTCCAGCTATCGCCAGGAATATAGAGCACGTCGTTGGCTTCGAGGGGAGGGGCGTTATCGCCGAGCGCCTGGTCGGGCAACTGCCCATCGAGGAGGATATTCAGACGGGGAAAATCCACCTGCACCACCGGCTCAGCAGGCGAGCGCGTCTCGCCGGCGAAATAAACCCGGCCGAGGCTGGTCTGCTTTTTTAGCAATGCATCAATAAGCTGATTGATATCGTTGTCCATCATTCTTCCGTTCAGCGCATCACCCTTTTCATCATACCGGACATTATTCCAGCGGTAAAAGCGCTTGCCTGTCGCTCTTGCCTCCCAGATAAGATATGTTATATCGTAACAATTTGTCGCCATTGATAGCAAACTCAGGAGAGAGTAATGACCAGAAAGATCCCCCTGCTGGCCTTAGGATTCGGCATGGCTTTAGCCAGCGCCCAGGCGTTCGCCCACGGCAACCATAGCCATGGCCCGGCGTTAACCGAAGTGGAGCGTCAGGCCAGCGAAGGCATTTTTGCGGATAAAGATGTGCAGGACCGCGCGCTGAGCGACTGGGAAGGCGTCTGGCAGTCGGTGAACCCGTATCTGCTCAACGGCGATCTCGATCCGGTGCTGGAGCAGAAGGCGAAAAAGCCCGGCGGCAAGAGCGTGGAGGAGTATCGCGCCTATTATAAGAAGGGCTACGCCACCGATGTGGAGCAGATTGGCATTGAAGATGACGTGATTGAGTTCCACGTTGGCCAGACCGTCAATAGCTGCAAATACCGCTATTCAGGCTATAAAATTCTGCATTACGCCTCCGGTAAGAAGGGCGTGCGTTATCTGTTCGAGTGCCAGCAGGGCGATGCCAACGCGCCGAAATTTGTGCAATTCAGCGACCATATCATTGGCCCGCGTAAATCACAGCATTTCCATATTTTCATGGGCAATGAATCACAGGAGGCGTTGCTGAAAGAGATGGATAACTGGCCGACCTATTATCCGTATGCGCTGCATAAAGAACAGATCGTTGATGAGATGCTGCACCACTAGAACGGGCGGAAAACCCCCGGCCGGGCGGCCGGGGAGAGATAGATTAACCGGTGTTACGCATACCGGCGGCGACGCCGGCGATGGTGACCATCAGCGCTTGTTCAACGCGCGGATCCGGGTCCTTGCCCTCTTCTTCAGCCTGGCGTGAACGGTGCAGCAGTTCCGCCTGCAGGACGTTCAGCGGGTCGGTATAGATATTACGCAGCTGGATAGACTCGGCGATCCACGGCAGGTCGGCCATCAGATGGGAGTCGTTGGCGATGGCCAGCACGACGTTGATATCGGCAGCCAGCAGCTTGCGCAGCTCGGAACCCAGCGCCCACAGCTCCGGCTTCACCAGGCGCTGATCGTAGTACTCCGCCAGCCACAGGTCGGCCTTCGAGTAAACCATCTCCAGCATGCCGAGGCGGGTAGAGAAGAACGGCCAGTCGCGACACATGGCTTCCAGTTCACTCTGTTTTCCACCTTCGACCACCTTCTGCAGCGCAGCGCCAGCGCCCAGCCAGGCCGGCAGCATCAGGCGGTTCTGGGTCCAGGCGAAGATCCACGGAATGGCGCGCAGCGACTCGACGCCGCCGGTTGGACGACGTTTTGCCGGACGCGAACCCAGCGGCAGTTTGCCCAGCTCCTGCTCCGGGGTCGCAGAGCGGAAGTAAGGGACGAAATCTTTGTTTTCACGCACGTAGCCGCGATACATCTTGCACGACACGTCGGACAGCTCGGCCATGATGTCGCGCCATTCTGCTTTCGGCTCCGGCGGCGGCAGCAGGTTGGCTTCCAGAATGGCGCTGGTATACAGCGACAGGCTGCTGATGGTGACTTCCGGCAGGCCGTACTTAAAGCGGATCATCTCGCCCTGCTCGGTAACGCGCAGGCCGCCTTTCAGGCTTCCCGGCGGCTGCGAGAGCAGCGCGGCGTGGGCCGGCGCGCCGCCGCGGCCGATAGAGCCGCCGCGACCGTGGAACAGCGTCAGTTCAATACCGGCTTTTTCGCAGGTTTTGATCAGCGCGTCCTGCGCCTGGTACTGCGCCCAGGAGGCGGCCATCACGCCGGCATCTTTAGCGGAGTCAGAGTAGCCGATCATGACCATCTGCTTGCCCTGGATAAAGCCGCGGTACCAGTCGATATTCAGCAGCTGGGTCATGACGTCGTTGGCGTTGTTGAGGTCATCCAGCGTTTCGAACAGCGGGGCCACCGGCAGAGCAAAGCCAATCCCGGCTTCTTTCAGCAGGAGATGAACCGCCAGCACATCGGACGGCGTTTTCGCCATCGAGATCACGTAGGCGGCGATCGATCCGCGCGGCGCCTCGGCGATCACCTTGCAGGTGTCGAGAACTTCACGCGTCTCTTCGCTTGGCTCCCACTGGCGCGGCAGCAGCGGACGTTTGGAATTCAGTTCGCGGATCAGGAAAGCCTGTTTGTCGGCTTCCGACCAGCTTTCGTAGTCGCCGATCCCGAGGTAACGGGTCATTTCACCCAGCGCTTCGGTATGGCGGGTGCTTTCCTGACGAATATCAATACGCACCAGCGGTACGCCGAAAGACTTCACGCGGCGCAGGGTGTCGAGCAGTTCGCCGTTGGCGATAATGCCCATGCCGCAGGCCTGCAGCGATTTATAGCAGGCGTACAGCGGCTCCCACAGCTGCTCGTTCTGAGTGATCAGTCCCGCCGGTTTCGGCAGCTTCTGACCTTTCAGACGCGCTTCCAGCCAGGCCTGGGTCTCCATCAGCTGAGAGCGCAGTTTTTTCATCAGATAACGGTAAGGTTCCTGAGCGCCCTCGGCGCCAGCCAGGGCGCGCAGCTCGTCGGTACACTCCACCATCGACAGTTCGGAGATCAGCACCTGCACGTCTTTGAGGAACAGGTCGGTCGCTTTCCAGCGGCTGAGCAGCAGCACGTGGCGGGTGATGTCGGCAGTCACGTTCGGGTTGCCGTCGCGGTCGCCGCCCATCCACGAGGTGAAACGCACCGGGACGAAGTCCACCGGCAGCTGATAGCCAAGGTTGGCTTCCAGCTGTTCGTTCAGCTCGCGCAGATAGTTAGGCACCCCTTCCCACAGGCTGTTTTCCACCACCGCGAAGCCCCATTTGGCTTCATCGACCGGGGAAGGGCGGTGCTTACGAATTTCATCGGTATGCCACGACTGGGCGATCAGCTGGCGCAGACGGCGCATTAGCTGATGGTGCTCGTAGTCAGCGATATCTTTGTTGTCCAACTGCTTAAGGCAGTTGTTCACTTCCACCATTTTATGGATCAGCGTCCGGCGGGTGATCTCGGTCGGGTGGGCGGTTAACACCAGCTCCAGAGACAGCGATTCCACCGCTTGTTTGATGGTCTCTTCGTTGAGATTGGGTTGGTCTTTGAGCTTTCTCAGGGTACGCGCAATGACTTCCGGATTGCTGGCCGCTTCGCCATTGGCCGAAATGCTGTGGTACTGCTCAGCGGTGTTGGCCAGATTCAGAAACTGGCTGAAGGCACGGGCCACCGGCAGCAGTTCGTCGTTTGACAAATTCTGCAGCGTGGTCAGCAGCTCCTGGCGGTTAGCTTCGTTGCCGGCGCGTGAAGATTTGGACAACTTACGGATAGTTTCGACACGATCAAGAATATTTTCTCCCAATGCATCCTTGATGGTATCGCCCAGCACCTTGCCGAGCATACTGACATTACTACGCAATGCGGAATATTGTTCGTTCATGTTACCCCAGACACCCCATCTCATTTTATTTTGTTATATCCGCTGCGCTGGAACGTGAGCAACGGATAAGCAACCCGTCTTTTATAAAGCCACGTAAATACCCCCACGTCAATTACTGCGAAATCGCTTCAGCAAACGAGTAAATCGCCGTAATTTGCGAAATTTAATTCAGGGAGCGCTGGATAAGTATCGCTTATGGAAATGTGACGATCGTCACCGTTCCGCCCCGGGAGAACGGGGCGGAAAAAGAGGGCGATTTTAGTGCCAGCAGAAGTGATGAACCACCTGGCTAATCAGCTCCCGGGTCGGCTTGATAAAGCGCGTCTCCAGATACTCGTCAGGCTGATGGGCCTGATTGATGGAGCCCGGGCCGAGAACCAGCGTCGGACACAGCGTCTGGATAAACGGCGCTTCGGTGCAGTAATTCACCACGTCGGTCTGCGCGCCAAGCAGTTTCTCGACCACCTGCACCAGCTTATGGTCCGGCGGGCACTCGTAGCCGGGGATCGGCGGATGCAGCTCAGAGACCGTCAGGCGGCCCGGCCAGCGTTCGCTGACCGGGGCCAGCGCCTCGCCCAACAGACCATTAAGATCGTTTAGGGTCATCCCCGGCAGCGGGCGGATATCCATATGCAGTTCACAGCAGGCGCAGATACGGTTTGAGGCATCGCCGCCATGGATAGCGCCCAGGTTGAGGGTTGGGTAAGGGACCGTAAACGCCTCGAAGTGATAGCGCTCTTTAAGCAGATCGCGCAACTGCATAATCCGGCCGATGGCGTCGTGCATCAGCTCAATCGCGTTGACCCCGCGCGCCGGATCGCTGGAGTGGCCGGACTGGCCCTGAATACGGATCGCGTTGGACATATGGCCTTTGTGGGCGCGGATCGGCTGCAGGGAGGTGGGCTCGCCGATGATGGCGCAGTCCGGGCGCAGCCGGGTGGTTTCGGCAAAGTAGCGCGCGCCGGCCATGCTGGTCTCTTCGTCGGCAGTGGCCAGAATATATAGCGGCTTTTTCAGCGTGGTGACGTCGACATCGCGCAGGGCGTCGAGAATAAAGGCGAAGAAGCCTTTCATATCGGCCGTGCCGAGGCCGTAGAGCTTGTTATCGTGTTCGGTGAGGGTGAACGGGTCGCGCGTCCAGCGGCCATCATCGAACGGCACGGTATCGGTATGCCCGGCGAGCAGCAGGCCGCCGGCGCCGTGTCCGGTGCTGGCCAGCAGGTTGAATTTATGGCGCGTATCCGGCACCGGCTGTATCTCAACATTGAAGCCGAGATCGCGGAACCAGCCTGCCAGCAAATTGATTAAAGACTCATTGCTTTGATCGAGAGCCTCTTCGGTCGCGCTGATGGATGGTGTGGCGATCAACGCGCGGTAAATCTCGATAAAGGGCGGTAAATTGTTTTTCATTGTTGACACACCTTGGGTCGTGATAGTATCAATATTCATGCATTTATTGTGAATAAAAATACAATATCGTTGAGCGTAAGAAAACCCATCGAATGTAAGGAGATGCGCTTCCAATGTTAAATACGCTGATTGTGGGTGCCAGTGGTTATGCCGGCGCAGAGCTGGTGACCTATATCAATCGTCATCCGCATATGAACATAACCGCTTTGACGGTCTCCGCGCAAAGCAATGATGCGGGAAAATTAATTTCCGACCTGCATCCGCAGCTCAAAGGCATTGTCGATATGCCGCTGCAGCCGATGTCCGATATCAGCGAATTCAGCGCTGGCGTGGACGTGGTGTTTCTCGCCACCGCGCACGAAGTGAGTCACGATCTGGCGCCGCAGTTCCTTGCCGCTGGCTGCGTGGTGTTCGATCTCTCCGGTGCCTTCCGCGTTAACGATGGGGCGTTCTACGAAAAATATTACGGTTTCACTCATCGGCATCCCGACCTGCTCAAACAGGCGGTGTATGGTCTGGCGGAGTGGAGCGCGGATGCGCTTAAAGACGCGCAGTTAATCGCAGTGCCAGGCTGCTATCCGACGGCGGCGCAGCTGTCGCTGAAGCCGCTGATTGAGGCCAATCTGCTGGATCTCAACCAGTGGCCGGTAATCAACGCTACCAGCGGGGTGAGCGGCGCGGGTCGTAAGGCCGCGATCGGCAACAGCTTCTGTGAAGTTAGCCTGCAGCCGTACGGCATATTTAACCATCGCCATCAGCCGGAGATTGCCAGCCACCTCGGGGCAAAGGTAATTTTTACCCCGCACCTGGGTAATTTTAAGCGCGGCATCCTGGAAACCATTACCTGCCGCCTGAAGCCGGGCGTCGGCCATGCGCAGATCGCGGCGGTTTACCAGCAGGCTTACGCCGATAAACCACTGGTACGTTTATATGATAAAGGCGTGCCCGCTTTGAAAAGCGTCGAAGGCCTGCCATTCTGTGATATCGGTTTTGCCGTGCAGGACGATCATCTCATCGTCGTCGCGGCAGAGGATAACCTGCTGAAAGGCGCCGCAGCGCAGGCGGTGCAGTGCGCGAATATTCGTTTCGGCTTCGCTGAGACGCAGTCTCTTATTTAAGGTGTGATGATGAACCCATTAATTATCAAACTTGGCGGCGTATTACTCGATAGCGAAGAAGCGCTGGAGCGCCTGTTTACCGCGCTGGTTAACTACCGTGAAGCGCACCAGCGTCCGCTGATTATCGTCCACGGCGGCGGCTGCGTGGTGGATGAGCTGATGAAGCAGCTCAACCTGCCGGTGCAGAAGAAAAATGGCCTGCGCGTTACGCCGGCTGAGCAAATCGACATCATCACCGGCGCGCTGGCGGGAACCGCCAACAAGACGCTGCTGGCGTGGGCGAAAAAACATGGTATTTCCTCGGTAGGCCTGTTCCTCGGCGATGGCGATAGCGTGAAGGTCACGCAACTGGATGCTGAGCTGGGCCATGTCGGGCTGGCGCAGCCGGGCTCCCCGGCACTGATTAACACCCTGTTAGCGGGCGGTTACCTGCCGGTGGTGAGCTCTATCGGGGTGACCGATGAAGGCCAGCTGATGAACGTCAACGCTGACCAGGCGGCGACAGCGCTGGCGGCCACCCTGGGGGCGGATCTGATCCTGTTGTCTGACGTTAGCGGTATCCTCGACGGTAAAGGGCAGCGCATTGCCGAGATGACCGCCGAGAAAGCGGAGCAGCTGATCGAGCAGGGAATTATCACCGACGGCATGATTGTTAAAGTGAATGCGGCCCTTGACGCCGCACGTGCTCTGGGTCGTCCGGTGGATATCGCCTCCTGGCGTCACGCCGAGCAGCTGCCGGCGTTATTTAACGGCACGCCGATCGGCACACGTATTCTGGCTTAAGATTTCATGCCCGGCGGCGCGTCGTCTGCCGGGCTTACAAGACCGTAGGCAGGGCGGCACAATGCCGCCGGCGGAACTAACGAATAAAGGAAGCATGTTATGGCACTTTGGGGCGGGCGTTTTACACAGGCAGCAGATCAACGGTTCAAACAGTTCAACGACTCGTTGCGCTTCGACTATCGTCTGGCGGAGCAGGATATCGTTGGCTCTGTCGCCTGGTCGAAAGCGCTGGTAACGGTCGGCGTTCTGAGTGCCGCTGAACAGCAGCAGCTGGAAGAAGCGCTGAACGTGCTGCTGGAAGAGGTGCGCGCCAATCCGCAGCAAATCCTTGCCAGCGATGCCGAAGATATTCACAGCTGGGTGGAAGGCAAGCTGATCGATAAAGTGGGCCAGCTGGGCAAGAAACTGCACACCGGGCGCAGCCGTAACGACCAGGTCGCCACCGATCTTAAACTGTGGTGCAAAGATACCGTTGTCGAACTGCTCTCGGCGAACCGCCAGCTGCAGAGCGCGCTGGTGGAGACCGCCCAGCAGAATCAGGACGCGGTAATGCCGGGGTATACCCACCTGCAGCGCGCCCAGCCGGTGACGTTCGCGCACTGGTGTCTGGCCTACGTTGAAATGCTGGCGCGTGACGAAAGCCGTCTGCAGGACGCGCTGAAGCGCCTCGACGTCAGCCCGCTGGGCTGCGGCGCGCTGGCGGGGACGGCGTATGAAATCGACCGCGAGCAGCTGGCCGGCTGGCTGGGCTTTGCCTCCGCCACCCGCAACAGCCTCGACAGCGTGTCCGATCGCGATCATGTGCTGGAGCTGCTTTCCGATGCGGCTATCGGCATGGTGCATCTGTCGCGCTTTGCGGAAGATTTGATTTTCTTTAACTCCGGCGAGGCGAACTTCGTCGAGCTTTCCGACCGTGTAACCTCCGGCTCCTCGCTGATGCCGCAGAAGAAAAACCCGGACGCCCTGGAGCTTATCCGTGGCAAATGCGGCCGCGTGCAGGGTGCGCTGACCGGCATGATGATGACGCTGAAAGGACTGCCGCTGGCCTACAACAAAGACATGCAGGAAGATAAAGAGGGGCTTTTCGACGCCCTGGATACCTGGCTCGACTGCCTGCATATGGCGGCCCTGGTGCTGGACGGCATTCAGGTAAAACGCCCGCGCTGTGCGGAAGCGGCGCAGCAGGGCTATGCCAACGCCACTGAGCTGGCGGATTATCTGGTGGCGAAAGGCGTACCGTTCCGCGAGGCGCACCATATTGTCGGTGAAGCGGTAGTGGAAGCCATTGCGCAAGGGAAACCGCTGGAAGCGCTGACCCTGGCCGATCTGCAGAAATTCAGCCCGGTGATTGCGGACGATGTGTATCCGATCCTGTCGCTGCAGTCCTGCCTCGAGAAACGCGCAGCGAAAGGCGGCGTCTCGCCGCAGCAGGTAGCCCAGGCTATCAACGAGGCGAAGGCTCGTTTAAGCTAATCCTTAGATATCTGCCCTCCCTGACCCGGCCAAGCCCAGCGACGCCGGGTTTTTTATGCAAAAAAAAAGCGGACGCAAGGTCCGCAAAAGTTCACGTTGGCTTTAGTTGTTCGGGTAGAGAAACAGTGTGACGGGTCAGTGATTTTCACAGGTAGACCGTCTTTATGGGCGTATTATTGAACAGAAAACTTGATAGGGATAATCGTTCGTTGCTATGCTATCTATCGCCATGGACTATCGTGGCGATGGAGGATGAATAATGAATATTCGCGATCTTGAATACCTGGTAGCGCTCGCCGAACACCGCCACTTCCGGCGGGCGGCTGACTCATGCCATGTGAGCCAACCGACGCTCAGCGGACAGATCCGCAAGCTGGAGGATGAGCTTGGCGTCATGCTGCTGGAGCGCACCAGCCGTAAGGTTCTGTTTACCCAGGCGGGGCTGTTGCTGGTGGATCAGGCGCGTACCGTGTTACGCGAAGTAAAAGTGCTCAAGGAAATGGCAAGCCAACAAGGGGAAACCATGTCCGGGCCGCTGCATATCGGCCTGATCCCGACAATTGGCCCGTACCTGCTGCCGCACATCATTCCGATGCTGCATCAGACCTTCCCGAAGCTGGAAATGTATCTGCACGAAGCGCAGACCCATCAGCTGCTGGCTCAGCTCGACAGCGGTAAGCTCGACTGCGCCATCCTGGCGCTGGTCAAAGAGAGCGAGGCCTTTATCGAGGTGCCGCTGTTCGATGAGCCGATGATGCTGGCTATCTATGAAGATCATCCGTGGGCGAACCGCGATCGGGTGCCGATGTCGGATCTGGCCGGTGAAAAGCTGCTGATGCTGGAGGATGGCCACTGTCTGCGCGATCAGGCGATGGGCTTCTGCTTTGAAGCGGGGGCGGATGAGGATACCCACTTCCGCGCGACCAGCCTGGAAACGCTGCGCAATATGGTGGCGGCAGGCAGCGGCATTACCCTGCTGCCGGCGCTGGCGGTGCCGCAAGAGAGAAAACGCGATGGCGTAGTCTACCTGCCGTGCATTAAGCCAGAGCCAAGACGCACCATCGGTCTGGTTTATCGTCCGGGCTCCCCGCTGCGCAGCCGCTATGAACATCTGGCGGAGGCCATCCGCGGCACGATGGATGGCCATTTCGACAAGGCGTTAAAACAGGCGGTTTAAGCCGTTCAGCGCGGCAACCCGGTACGCTTCCGCCATGGTCGGGTAGTTAAAGGTGGTGTTGACGAAGTACTCAATGGTGTTGCCACCGCCTTTCTGCTCCATGATCGCCTGGCCGATATGAATAATTTCGGCCGCGCGCTCGCCAAAGCAGTGAATGCCAAGGATCTCCTTGGTTTCACGATGGAACAGGATCTTCAGCGTACCAACGCTCATACCGACGATTTGCGCCCGCGCCAGGTGTTTAAACTGGGCGCGGCCCACCTCATACGGCACTTTCATCGCCGTCAGCTGCTGCTCGGTTTTCCCGACGGAGCTGATTTCCGGAATGGTATAGATCCCGGTCGGGATATCTTCAATCAGATGCGCTGAGGCTTCGCCTTTCACCAGCGCCTGGGCGGCAATGCGTCCCTGATCGTAAGCGGCAGAAGCCAGGCTTGGATAGCCGATGACATCGCCAACCGCATAGATGTGCGGAAGGGCGGTCTGATACATGCTGTTGACCTTCAGCTGACCGCGGCTGTCGGTCTGCAGACCGATATTTTCCAGCGCCAGGGTGTCGGTGTTGCCGGTGCGGCCGTTAGCGTACAGCAGGCAATCGGCCTTCAGCTTTTTGCCGGACTTCAGGTGCATGATCACCCCGTCATCCACCCCTTCAATTTTCTCATACTCCTCGTTGTGGCGAATAACCACGCCGCTGTTCCAGAAGTGATAAGAGAGCGAGTCTGACATCTCCTGATCGAGGAAGGCCAGCAGACGATCGCGGGTGTTGATCAGATCGACCTTCACCTCCATGCCGCGGAAGATCGACGCATATTCACAACCGATCACCCCGGCGCCGTAAATGATCACATGGCGCGGCTCATGCTGCAGGCTGAGAATCGAATCGCTGTCATAGATGCGCGGGTGGTGGAAATCGACATCCGCCGGATGGTAGGGACGCGATCCGCAGGCGATAACGAATTTCTCCGCGGTCACAGTCTCGACCGTGCCGTCATGGCACTCCAGCGCCAGAGTATGCTCATCCACGAAGTGGGCATTGCCCTGCAGAATTTCACAGTGGTTGCGCTCATAGAATCCCTGGCGCATATGAGTCTGCTGGTTGATGACGCTGTCGGCATGGTTAAGGATGTCGGCGAAAGAAGAGCGAAGAAGGCGGGAGTGGTCGCTGTAGAGGGGGTTTTGGTTAAACTCGATAATACGGCTGACGGCATGGCGGAGGGCTTTCGACGGGATGGTGCCCCAGTGGGTGCAACCGCCGCCGACATTATGGTAGCGCTCAATGACGGCAACGCGTGCTCCCTGTTTCACCAGTCCCATGGCGGCGCCTTCCCCGCCAGGACCGGAACCAATCACTATTGCATCATAATCCCAAGAGTGTGACATGGCATTACTCACCTGTTTTATACATAAAATAAACACGATGATAACATTCGCTGCGCTTTAACCCAATTATCGTTGTGCTTTTTTGCAGCATAAAAGCAGAAACGGCTCGTAAACAATCATTCACAATCCAGGGCAAACCGATTAGTTTTAATCTCTGGTATAGTGCCAGCAGGGCTATTGGAAGGATTCATACATCGTGATGGGCGTAAGAGCACAACAAAAAGAAAAAACCCGCCGTTCGCTGGTGGAAGCGGCATTCAGCCAACTTAGCGCTGAGCGGAGTTTCGCCAGCCTGAGCTTGCGTGAAGTGGCCCGGGAAGCAGGGATCGCGCCGACGTCCTTTTATCGTCATTTTCGCGACGTCGATGAGCTGGGCCTGACGATGGTCGATGAGAGCGGACTGATGCTGCGCCAGCTGATGCGCCAGGCGCGCCAGCGGATAGCCAAAGGCGGCAGCGTGATCCGCACCTCGGTCTCCACCTTTATGGAATTTATCGGTAACAACCCGAACGCCTTCCGCCTGCTGCTGCGTGAGCGCTCGGGAACTTCTGCGGCGTTTCGCGCCGCCGTCGCACGCGAGATCCAGCACTTTATTGCGGAACTCGCCGACTATTTAGAACTCGAAAACCATATGCCGCGCGCCTTTACCGAAGCGCAGGCTGAAGCTATGGTCACCATCGTTTTTAGCGCTGGCGCGGAAGCGCTGGATGTCGGCCCTGAGCAGCGCCGGCAGCTGGAGGAACGGTTGGTACTGCAGCTTCGAATGATCTCGAAAGGCGCGTATTACTGGTATCGCCGTGAACAAGAAAAAATGTCACATCATTCCGAATAACGTGAAGGACGAGCAATGAAACACTCAGTTCAAGATAAAGGTACGCTGCTGCTGGCGCTGATTGCCGGGTTATCCATTAATGGCGCCTTTGCGGCGCTGTTCAGTTCGATAGTTCCGTTTTCCGTCTTCCCCATTTTATCCCTGCTGCTGACGGTCTACTGTCTGCATCAGCGCTATCAGAATCGCAGTATGCCCGTTGGGCTACCGGGCCTGGCCGCCGCCTTTTTTATTCTCGGGGTGCTGTTGTACAGCACCGTCGTGCGTGCGGAGTACCCGGATATCGGTTCTAACTTCTTCCCGGCCGTTCTGTCCGTCGCGATGGTCTTCTGGATCGGCTACAAGATGCGTAACCGCAAAGATACCGCAGCCGAGTAAGCCGCCAGCGGTAAAAAAACCGGCAATATGACGTTGCCGGTTTTTTTGGGCCTATTTGCGGGTCAGCAGGACGCCGCACTCCATGTGGTGGGTATACGGGAACTGGTCGAACAGCGCCAGCCGGGTAACGTTGTGCGTCTGGCTTAGCGTTTCCAGATTGCGACACAGCGTTTCCGGGTTGCACGAAATGTACAAAATACGCGGATAGGCCTGCACCATTTTTTCCGTCTCGCTGTCCAGCCCGCTGCGCGGTGGATCGACGAAGATGGTTTCGCACTGATAGCTATGCAGATCGATACCCTGCAGCCGGTTGAACTGCCGCACCCCGTTCATCGCCTGAGTAAACTCTTCCGCCGCCATGCGGATAATCTGCACGTTGTCGATATGGTTAGCGGCGATGTTGTACTGCGCCGCCGCCACCGACGGTTTGGCGATTTCGGTGGCCAATACGCGATCGAAATTACGCGCCAGCGCCAGCGAGAAGTTACCGTTGCCGCAGTACAATTCCAGCAGGTCGCCAGTCGCCCCTTTGGTGACATCCAGTGCCCACTCCAGCATCTGAATGTTCATGGCCGCGTTCGGTTGGGTAAAGCTGTTTTCCACCTGACGGTAGATCATCTCCCGCCCGCCAACCGGCAGGCGTTCATCTATATAGTCTTGATCGAGCTCGATTTTGGTTTTGGTCGCCCGCCCAATCAGATGCACATTGAGCCCCTGGGCTCGCAGGGCGTCACGCAGCGCCTCCGCTTGCTCACGCCAGGCATCGTCCAGCTTTTTATGATACAGCAGCGAAACGACCGCCTGGTTGCTGAGGGTGGTCAGATAGTCAATCTGGAACAGCTTCTGGCGTAGCACGGGATTGTTGCGTACGCCCTCCAGCATGGCGGTCATCAGCTGATTGATCAGCGCGCTGGCGGCCGGGAAGCTGTCAACGCGAATCCGCGACCGGGTCTGCTGATCGAAAATAATATGGTACAGATCGTCGCCATCGTGCCACAGACGGAACTCGGCGCGCATACGGTAGTGGCTGACCGGCGAACGAAACACTTCCGGAACCGGCGCGGCAAAAGGCGCCATCATGGTTTGCAAACGGACGACTTTTTCTGCCAGCTGCGCTTCGTATTGTTCGGTAGGAAGGTGTTCGGGGGTCATGATGTATCCTGAATAAAATAAGTACGCGGGGATTGTAGGGAAAGCGCCGGGGATGTCCAGCCTCGAATGCCGCGGGAAATATAATTAGCAGTCTGGACATCTATATGGTTCTGATTGTAGCATTCGCCTACCGGTCCTGTGAGTTAAAAGGGAACCCAGTGGAAATCTGGGGCTGACGCGCAGCGGTAAGGAAGGTGAGAAATGAGCGCACTCGGTGCAGACACTGCGGCTAGCCGTGGGAAGTCATTATTTCTTGAAACAGCCTCCAAGCCCGAAGACCTGCCGGAATACGTCGCACTGGGTTTTATCGTCGCGAGCAACTGATAAAACCTGCGGCATCCTTTTTCTGTTTCGGATGCTTTTACAATGATTAAAAAAGCTTCGCTGATGACGGCCTTATCCGTCACGGCATTTTCCGGCTGGGCGCAGGATAGCAATTCAGATACGTTGGTGGTGACAGCAAACCGTTTTCAACAGCCGGTCAATACCGTGCTGGCGCCGACCGACATTGTGACGCGCGATGACATCGACCGCTGGCAGTCCAAAGATTTAAACGATGTCATGCGTCGTCTTCCCGGGGTCGATATTGCCCGCAACGGCGGCATGGGGCAGAGCGCTTCGCTGTATGTTCGGGGGACGGAGGCTCGTCACGTGCTGGTGCTGATCGACGGTGTGCCGATGGCGCGTCCGGGGATCTCCAACGGCGTAGATATCAGTCAGATCCCTATCTCACTGGTCCAGCGGGTGGAATACATCCGCGGCCCGCGCTCCGCGGTGTACGGCTCCGGAGCGATCGGCGGGGTGGTGAACATCATCACCATGACCGACGCTGAGCGTTCGCAGATCAACGCCGGCGCGGGTACGAACGGCTATCAGTCCTATGACGGCGCCTTTAACAAGCGGTTTGGCGATACGTTGGTTACCGCTGCTGGCGCCTATCAGACCACCAAAGGGTTTAACGTCCAGCCGAATTCCTCTTACAGCGGCGACAGCGATCGCGACGGCTACCGCAATAAAATGCTGTGGGGCGGGGTACAGCATCAGTTCGATGACAACTTCTCGGGGTTCTTCCGCGGCTATGGTTATTCCGCCAACGCTGACTATGACCAGGGTAACTGGGGCTACGCAGGTGGAAACGATGAAGATCAATCCTATACCCAATCCTGGGATACCGGTCTGCACTACCACTCCGGAATTTACTCCTCCCAGCTGATTGCTAACTATCAGCGCATCAAAGATTACAACTACAGCAGCGACGCTGGCCGCTATGCCGCGGGCACCACCCTGGATGATATGGAACAGCGCTATATCCAGTGGGGAAATAATGTTGTGGTAGGCCATGGGGCAGTGAGCGGCGGCGTTGACTGGAAACAAGAGAAGCTGAAATCCAGCGGAACGACCAGTACCGACGTGTATAAGCGTGACACCACCGGTCTTTATCTGACGGGACAGCAGCAGATTGACAGCGTGACGCTGGAAGCTTCCGGCCGTGAGGATCATGACGAGCAGTTTGGCTGGCACGGTACCTGGCAGACGGCCGCAGGCTGGGAATTTATCGACGGTTATCGGACAACGCTCTCGTACGGCACAGGATTCCTCGCCCCCTCCCTCGGGCAGCAGTACGGTGCAGAACGCTTTGGCATCGCCTCTAACCCGAATCTGAAGCCAGAGGAGTCGAAGCAATGGGAAGCGGGCCTTGAAGGGTTAACGGGGCCGGTCGACTGGCGCCTCTCCGCGTATCGCTATGAGATTCAAAACCTCATCGATTACGACAACAACGCCTATTACAACGTCAAGTCGGCGACGATTAAGGGGCTGGAGTGGACGGGGAATATAACCACCGGGCCGGTGGAGCACCATCTGACGCTGCAGTATGTTGACCCTCGCGATGATGAAACCAATAAGATCCTCTATCGCCGGGCGAAGCAGCAGGTGAAATACGAGCTGAACGGCCAGGTCTACGATCTGGGGTGGGATGTGACGTATCACTACATCGGCAAGCGTTACGATTATGACTACGACAACTCGCGTACCGTCAATATGGGTGGGTTGAGCCTCTGGGATGTCGGTTTATCGTATCCCGTCACCTCACACCTGACAGTTCGTGGTAAAATAGCCAACCTGTTCGATAAAGATTACGAGACAGTTTATGGCTACCAATCTGCAGGACGGGAATACACCTTGTCTGGCAGCTACACCTTCTGATCCACGTCCCACCGTGCTGGTGTTTGATTCCGGCGTCGGTGGGTTGTCGGTTTATAATGAGATTCGGCAGCTGCTGCCGAATCTGCATTACATCTATGCTTTCGATAACGTTGCCTTCCCCTATGGCGAGAAGAGCGAGGAGTTTATCGTTGAGCGCGTTGTGGAAATCGTCACTGCTGTCCAGCAGCGTTATCCCCTGGCGCTGGCGGTGATCGCCTGCAATACCGCCAGTACCGTCTCCCTGCCTGCCCTGCGTGAAAAGTTCGCTTTCCCCGTCGTTGGCGTGGTGCCGGCGATCAAGCCCGCCGCCCGTTTAACGGCGAACGGCATTGTTGGCCTGCTGGCGACGCGCGGTACCGTAAAGCGTCCTTATACCCGTGAGCTGATCGACCGCTTTGCCAATGAATGTCGGATTGAAATGCTGGGGTCGGCGGAGCTGGTGGAGCTGGCGGAAGCGAAGCTGCACGGCGAGCCTGTGCCGTTAGAAGAGCTGCGCCGTATCCTGCGCCCATGGCTGCGGATGCAGGAGCCGCCGGATACGGTGGTGCTGGGCTGCACCCACTTTCCTCTTTTACAGGAGGAGCTGCAGCGCGTTCTGCCGGAAGGCACACGGCTGATCGATTCCGGCGCGGCGATTGCCCGTCGCACCGCCTGGCTGTTAGAGCATGAAGCGCCGGATGCGAAGTCCAGCGACGAGAATAAAGCATTCTGCATGGCGCTGACGGCAGAAACAGAACAGCTTTTACCCGTTCTGCGTCGCTATGGCTTCTCGACGCTGGAAAAATTACCGCTCTAAGGGCGTTTTGCACAAAAAAGAGACGGTTGAATAATTTTTTGAAAACAGGGCTTGTCAACGTCTCAGAACTCCCTATAATGCGCCTCCACTGACACGGAACAACGGCAAACAAGCCGCCGGGTCAGCAGGGTTTTGGCGGTGAAGTTCAGCGCTAAAAACTGACAGAGAAAAGCAAAATAAGGGCTTGACTCTGAATGAGGAAAACGTATTATACGGGACCTCGCAACGGTGAGCTGAAAGCCGCGTTGCAACTGCTCTTTAACAATTTATCAGACAATCTGTGTGGGCACTCAAAGTGACATGGATTCTTAACGTCCTCGGACGAAAAATGAATACCAAGTCTCAAGAGTGAACACGTAATTCATTACGAAGTTTAATTCTTTGAGCATCAAACTTAAATTGAAGAGTTTGATCATGGCTCAGATTGAACGCTGGCGGCAGGCCTAACACATGCAAGTCGAGCGGTAGCACAGAGAGCTTGCTCTCGGGTGACGAGCGGCGGACGGGTGAGTAATGTCTGGGAAACTGCCTGATGGAGGGGGATAACTACTGGAAACGGTAGCTAATACCGCATAATGTCGCAAGACCAAAGTGGGGGACCTTCGGGCCTCATGCCATCAGATGTGCCCAGATGGGATTAGCTAGTAGGTGGGGTAACGGCTCACCTAGGCGACGATCCCTAGCTGGTCTGAGAGGATGACCAGCCACACTGGAACTGAGACACGGTCCAGACTCCTACGGGAGGCAGCAGTGGGGAATATTGCACAATGGGCGCAAGCCTGATGCAGCCATGCCGCGTGTGTGAAGAAGGCCTTCGGGTTGTAAAGCACTTTCAGCGGGGAGGAAGGCGGTGAGGTTAATAACCTTGTCGATTGACGTTACCCGCAGAAGAAGCACCGGCTAACTCCGTGCCAGCAGCCGCGGTAATACGGAGGGTGCAAGCGTTAATCGGAATTACTGGGCGTAAAGCGCACGCAGGCGGTCTGTCAAGTCGGATGTGAAATCCCCGGGCTCAACCTGGGAACTGCATTCGAAACTGGCAGGCTAGAGTCTTGTAGAGGGGGGTAGAATTCCAGGTGTAGCGGTGAAATGCGTAGAGATCTGGAGGAATACCGGTGGCGAAGGCGGCCCCCTGGACAAAGACTGACGCTCAGGTGCGAAAGCGTGGGGAGCAAACAGGATTAGATACTGGTAGTCCACGCCGTAAACGATGTCGATTTGGAGGTTGTGCCCTTGAGGCGTGGCTTCCGGAGCTAACGCGTTAAATCGACCGCCTGGGGAGTACGGCCGCAAGGTTAAAACTCAAATGAATTGACGGGGGCCCGCACAAGCGGTGGAGCATGTGGTTTAATTCGATGCAACGCGAAGAACCTTACCTGGTCTTGACATCCACAGAACTTTCCAGAGATGGATTGGTGCCTTCGGGAACTGTGAGACAGGTGCTGCATGGCTGTCGTCAGCTCGTGTTGTGAAATGTTGGGTTAAGTCCCGCAACGAGCGCAACCCTTATCCTTTGTTGCCAGCGGTTAGGCCGGGAACTCAAAGGAGACTGCCAGTGATAAACTGGAGGAAGGTGGGGATGACGTCAAGTCATCATGGCCCTTACGACCAGGGCTACACACGTGCTACAATGGCATATACAAAGAGAAGCGACCTCGCGAGAGCAAGCGGACCTCATAAAGTATGTCGTAGTCCGGATTGGAGTCTGCAACTCGACTCCATGAAGTCGGAATCGCTAGTAATCGTAGATCAGAATGCTACGGTGAATACGTTCCCGGGCCTTGTACACACCGCCCGTCACACCATGGGAGTGGGTTGCAAAAGAAGTAGGTAGCTTAACCTTCGGGAGGGCGCTTACCACTTTGTGATTCATGACTGGGGTGAAGTCGTAACAAGGTAACCGTAGGGGAACCTGCGGTTGGATCACCTCCTTACCTTAAAGAACCTGCCTTTGCAGTGCTCACACAGATTGTCTGATGAAAAACAGCAGTAAAAACCTCTACAGGCTTGTAGCTCAGGTGGTTAGAGCGCACCCCTGATAAGGGTGAGGTCGGTGGTTCAAGTCCACTCAGGCCTACCAAATTTGCGAAGCAAATTTGAAGAGGTTGCAAACGATGGGGCTATAGCTCAGCTGGGAGAGCGCCTGCTTTGCACGCAGGAGGTCTGCGGTTCGATCCCGCATAGCTCCACCATCTTTACTGCGAACACAAGAAAACTTCAGAGTGAACCTGAAAAGGTGCACTGCGAAGTTTTGCTCTTTAAAAATCTGGATCAAGCTGAAAATTGAAACGACACACAGTCAATGTGTGTTCGAGTCTCTCAAATTTTCGCAATCAGAAGTGAAACATCTTCGGGTTGTGAGGTTAAGCGACTAAGCGTACACGGTGGATGCCCTGGCAGTCAGAGGCGATGAAGGACGTGCTAATCTGCGAAAAGCGTCGGTAAGGTGATATGAACCGTTATAACCGGCGATGTCCGAATGGGGAAACCCAGTGCAATTCGTTGCACTATCGTTAACTGAATACATAGGTTAACGAGGCGAACCGGGGGAACTGAAACATCTAAGTACCCCGAGGAAAAGAAATCAACCGAGATTCCCCCAGTAGCGGCGAGCGAACGGGGAGCAGCCCAGAGTCTGAATCAGCTTGTGTGTTAGTGGAACGGTCTGGAAAGTCCGACGGTACAGGGTGATAGTCCCGTACACCAAAATGCACAGGTTGTGAACTCGAAGAGTAGGGCGGGACACGTGGTATCCTGTCTGAATATGGGGGGACCATCCTCCAAGGCTAAATACTCCTGACTGACCGATAGTGAACCAGTACCGTGAGGGAAAGGCGAAAAGAACCCCGGCGAGGGGAGTGAAAAAGAACCTGAAACCGTGTACGTACAAGCAGTGGGAGCACCTTCGGGTGTGACTGCGTACCTTTTGTATAATGGGTCAGCGACTTATATTCTGTAGCAAGGTTAACCGTATAGGGGAGCCGCAGGGAAACCGAGTCTTAACTGGGCGTTAAGTTGCAGGGTATAGACCCGAAACCCGGTGATCTAGCCATGGGCAGGTTGAAGGTTGGGTAACACTAACTGGAGGACCGAACCGACTAATGTTGAAAAATTAGCGGATGACTTGTGGCTGGGGGTGAAAGGCCAATCAAACCGGGAGATAGCTGGTTCTCCCCGAAAGCTATTTAGTAGCGCCTCGTGAATTCATCTTCGGGGGTAGAGCACTGTTTCGGCTAGGGGGTCATCCCGACTTACCAACCCGATGCAAACTACGAATACCGAAGAATGTTATCACGGGAGACACACGGCGGGTGCTAACGTCCGTCGTGAAGAGGGAAACAACCCAGACCGCCAGCTAAGGTCCCAAAGTCATGGTTAAGTGGGAAACGATGTGGGAAGGCACAGACAGCCAGGATGTTGGCTTAGAAGCAGCCATCATTTAAAGAAAGCGTAATAGCTCACTGGTCGAGTCGGCCTGCGCGGAAGATGTAACGGGGCTAAACCATGCACCGAAGCTGCGGCAGCGACACTATGTGTTGTTGGGTAGGGGAGCGTTCTGTAAGCCTGCGAAGGTGACCTGTGAGGGTTGCTGGAGGTATCAGAAGTGCGAATGCTGACATAAGTAACGATAAAGCGGGTGAAAAGCCCGCTCGCCGGAAGACCAAGGGTTCCTGTCCAACGTTAATCGGGGGCAGGGTGAGTCGACCCCTAAGGCGAGGCCGAAAGGCGTAGTCGATGGGAAACAGGTTAATATTCCTGTACTTGGTGTTACTGCGAAGGGGGGACGGAGAAGGCTATGTTAGCCGGGCGACGGTTGTCCCGGTTTAAGCATGTAGGCTGGTTGTCCAGGCAAATCCGGATAATCAAGGCTGAGGTGTGATGACGAGGCACTACGGTGCTGAAGTAACAAATGCCCTGCTTCCAGGAAAAGCCTCTAAGCATCAGGTAACATCAAATCGTACCCCAAACCGACACAGGTGGTCAGGTAGAGAATACCAAGGCGCTTGAGAGAACTCGGGTGAAGGAACTAGGCAAAATGGTGCCGTAACTTCGGGAGAAGGCACGCTGGTGTGTAGGTGAAGTCCCTGCGGATGGAGCTGAGACCAGTCGAAGATACCAGCTGGCTGCAACTGTTTATTAAAAACACAGCACTGTGCAAACACGAAAGTGGACGTATACGGTGTGACGCCTGCCCGGTGCCGGAAGGTTAATTGATGGGGTTATCCGTAAGGAGAAGCTCTTGATCGAAGCCCCGGTAAACGGCGGCCGTAACTATAACGGTCCTAAGGTAGCGAAATTCCTTGTCGGGTAAGTTCCGACCTGCACGAATGGCGTAATGATGGCCAGGCTGTCTCCACCCGAGACTCAGTGAAATTGAACTCGCTGTGAAGATGCAGTGTACCCGCGGCAAGACGGAAAGACCCCGTGAACCTTTACTATAGCTTGACACTGAACATTGAGCCTTGATGTGTAGGATAGGTGGGAGGCTTTGAAGCGTGGACGCCAGTCTGCGTGGAGCCAACCTTGAAATACCACCCTTTAATGTTTGATGTTCTAACGTTGGCCCCTTACGGGGTTGCGGACAGTGTCTGGTGGGTAGTTTGACTGGGGCGGTCTCCTCCCAAAGCGTAACGGAGGAGCACGAAGGTTAGCTAATCCTGGTCGGACATCAGGAGGTTAGTGCAATGGCATAAGCTAGCTTGACTGCGAGCGTGACGGCGCGAGCAGGTGCGAAAGCAGGTCATAGTGATCCGGTGGTTCTGAATGGAAGGGCCATCGCTCAACGGATAAAAGGTACTCCGGGGATAACAGGCTGATACCGCCCAAGAGTTCATATCGACGGCGGTGTTTGGCACCTCGATGTCGGCTCATCACATCCTGGGGCTGAAGTAGGTCCCAAGGGTATGGCTGTTCGCCATTTAAAGTGGTACGCGAGCTGGGTTTAGAACGTCGTGAGACAGTTCGGTCCCTATCTGCCGTGGGCGCTGGAGAATTGAGGGGGGCTGCTCCTAGTACGAGAGGACCGGAGTGGACGCATCACTGGTGTTCGGGTTGTCATGCCAATGGCACTGCCCGGTAGCTAAATGCGGAAGAGATAAGTGCTGAAAGCATCTAAGCACGAAACTTGCCCCGAGATGAGTTCTCCCTGAGACTTTAAGTCTCCTGAAGGAACGTTAAAGACGATGACGTTGATAGGCCGGGTGTGTAAGCGCAGCGATGCGTTGAGCTAACCGGTACTAATGAACCGTGAGGCTTAACCTTACAACGCCGAAGATGTTTTGGCAGATTTGAGAGAATTTTCAGCTCTGATACAGATTAATCGATACGTCGGTGAGACGTGTTGATAAAACAGAATTTGCCTGGCGGCACTAGCGCGGTGGTCCCACCTGACCCCATGCCGAACTCAGAAGTGAAACGCCGTAGCGCCGATGGTAGTGTGGGGTCTCCCCATGTGAGAGTAGGGAACTGCCAGGCATCAAATTGCAGTAAGCCGGGGTGACAACCGGTGGTAATAAAGCGAAGAAATTCGGTGGAGCGGTAGTTCAGTCGGTTAGAATACCTGCCTGTCACGCAGGGGGTCGCGGGTTCGAGTCCCGTCCGTTCCGCCACTTATTTAACATTAAGCCTGCTCAAATAGCAGGCTTAGTGGTAAGAAAATTTTAGGGGCGTAGTTCAATTGGTAGAGCACCGGTCTCCAAAACCGGGTGTTGGGAGTTCGAGTCTCTCCGCCCCTGCCATTTATAAGAATCCTTTGCTCAGGCAAAGGATTTTTTTTTATCTCTAATCTCCATTGGCAATATCCCCGACGAAAATACCTTGCTGATCTCCGTCCATGGAGAGTAGCGTTTATTCCAGAATAGGGTTTTTCAGGATCTCATGGATCTGCGCCTGCTTATCGCTATTTTGTAACCAGATCGCATAAAGTGGACGGGATAACGTAGCGCTGTCCATGACCGTATGTAACCCATGCTTCTCTTTCGCCCAGCGAACAGGTAGCCAACAGCAGCCGTTCAGGCGCGATAATTGCTGATAGATCAGTTCAGCTGAAGAGGTAGTGAGCAGCGGAACATCATCGCTTCCTATCAGTCCCACTTCGTTTTGCTGAAAATCAGGCCCCCATTCAAGGCGCAAGTAATTCAATTCATTTCTGTTTTTTGCAGGCGATGCGCAATACAGGGCAAGAGTAAAATTACCCAACAGCTGGCTGCTTAATTCATCCATCTTCGGCGATTCGGTGGTGATCAGCAGATCCAACTGGCGTTCGTGAAGCTGTTTAACCAACGACTGCCGCTGCGCGATACGGGCTTCAAACTGGAGATTGTAAGGTGCGCTGTAGAGGGTACCGAGCCAGCTGTTAAGCATACATTCCCACAGGGAGGCGCTGGCCCCAATGGAGAATTCATTATGTCGCGAAGAGTGTGCCACCTCCTTGCGCGCAGCCTGCCAGGTATTCATGAGCGTTTCGGCATAGGGGAGGAGCTTTTCGCCGGCGGTCGTCAGGCGGATGTTATTACGATGACGGGTGAACAGATTCACACCAAGTTGATTTTCCAGCTGACGAATACGAAAGCTGACTGCTGACTGTGTCAGGTAAAGCGCCTCTGCTGCTCGCCCAAAGTGACGAGTTCTACTCACTTCCAGGAAAGTCTTGAGCAATTCCGTATCCACACCGTTCTCCACAAAATTATTTGTCGTGATGATTTAAATGTTTTGTTTGACGCTCTGTCAAGCGTAACTAATACTCCGCGCCATAAATAGCTCGGCCAAAGAATCAGGAGCGTGTAGGATGGCGGAAAGCTTTACGACGACTAATCGTTTTTTCGACAATAAAAATTATCCACGCGGGTTCTCCCGTCACGGTGATTTCACCATCAAAGAGGCGCAACTGCTGGAACGTCATGGTTATGCCTTTAACGAACTGGAACTGGGTAAGCGCGAACCTGTTACCGAAGATGAAAAACAATTTGTCTCGGTGTGCCGTGGTGAACGTGAGCCGGTGACGGAAGCAGAACGCGTATGGATTAAGTATATGGCGCGTATCAAGCGGCCGAAGCGTTTCCATACTCTGTCCGGCGGCAAACCGCAGATGGAAGGCGCTGACGATTACACCGAAAGCGATGACTAAGAAAAAAGGGCGTAAGCCCTTTTTTTACGCCATCATTTTCTGCAGATGGTTGAGCATCCGATCTATTGCCCGATAGCTGAGCGCCTCCTGCAAATGACAGCGTTCAATCTCTTCAACCTCTGCCAGATCGGCAATGGTTCTCGCAACCTTTAACAGACGCTGCCAGGCGCGAATAGAAAGCCCCAGCTGCGTTAGCGTCTGTTCCAGCCAGACAGCATCCTCCCGCCTTAAGCGACAGCAGTTCTTCATTTCACGATTCTCAAGATGGGCATTGAGTTTATTTTGCCTGAGCATTTGTCGTTCACGCGCCGCCAGCACCCGCTGCCGGACCGTTGCGCTCGATTCTTCGCCCTGCGAGCCCTGACTCAGTATTCCTGGCGGCGGCAATGGGATCTCTAAGGAAAGATCGAAGCGGTCGAGGAAGGGGCCTGACAGGCGTCCAAGGTAGCGCAATGTCTGCTCCGGCGATGCACGATTATGTTTACCCTGATAATGTCCTGTCGGGCTTGGATTCATCGCTGCAATAAGCTGAAAGCGCGCCGGATAGTCAATTTTGGCGCGCGAGCGTGATATGTGGATCTTGCCTGACTCAATGGGTTCGCGTAGCGCATCCAGTACCCGCCGCTCAAACTCCGGCAGTTCATCAAGAAACAGCACGCCATTATGGGCCAGGGAAATCTCACCGGGGACCGGTATCGAGCCGCCGCCCACCATCGCTGCCAGCGAGGCGCTATGGTGGGGGGCGCGGAACGGCCTCTGACGCCACCGCGTCTTTGCGGTGTGGAGGTTGACCAGACTCTGTATGGCCGCGCTCTCCAGCGCTTCCTGATTGCTTAATGGCGGCAGGAGACCGGGGAGTCGGCTGGCTAGCATGGTTTTCCCGGTCCCGGGCGGGCCTATCAGGAGCAGGTTGTGACCACCGGCGGCCACAATCTCCAGCGCTCGTTTGCCCTGCTGCTGGCCGATAACATCGAGCAGATCTTCGTAGCGTTCATCCCGAGCAGGCGCCTCGGCGAGAGGCGGCGAAAGCGATGTCTGCCCCGCAAGAAATGCGCAAACCTCCTGCAGATGGTCGGCGACCAGACAATCGCTGCCGCCGATCAGGCCGACCTCCGCCGCATTGTCAGAGGAGACGACAATGCGCCGGCCGGCTTTGATGGCCTCCATTGCGCTGGGGATCGCCCCTGGAACGCCTCGTAACCCACCTGTAAGGGCGAGTTCGCCCACAAACTCATATTGATTCAGTCGCGTCGTGTTGAGCTGCTCTGAGGCAACGAGAAGCGCGAGAGCGATGGGCAGATCGTATCGTCCGCCTTCTTTGGGCAGATCCGCTGGCGCCAGGTTAATGGTTATCTTCTTCGCAGGAAAAGCGTAGCCGCTGTTGATCAGGGCGCTGCGGACCCGGTCGCGGGCCTCTTTCACGGTGGTTTCCGGCAGCCCGACCATAGTTAGACCAGGAAGACCGTTGCTGAGATGAACCTCAACGGTAATCAATGGCGCTTCGATACCGAGCGCCGCGCGAGTATAGACGATAGCGAGCGACATAAAACCTCCTGGACAGAGAAGAATTATGGTTGGCATGACGTAAAGCGAGAATGGAAAAAGTGCGAATTTAGAACTGCGTATCCATACTTTTCGCGGCACATCGTTACATTTAGCCGAAAATGGACGTTTGATCGCAAAACAGAGCTATGTTGGCAAAGAGGGCGCCGAAGAGCGCGGCAGGGGTGAGAAAACTGAATTTTTTTCATTTTTGATTTTTTTCATATAAAACAATTATTTTTATTGAAACCGTTAGGCTGATCAGCAACGAAGATATAAAAAAATCTTGTGCTTTATGTGATGTCTGTGGTAACTCTTTAGGTATTCCTTCGAACAAGAAGCCAGAAAGTATAGAAAATGACAGCCCTTCTACGAGTGATTAGCCTGGTCGTGATTAGCGTGGTGGTGATTATTATCCCACCGTGCGGGGCTGCACTTGGACGAGGAAAGGCTTAGAAATCAAGCCTTAACGAACTAAGACCCCCGCACCGAAAGGTCCGGGGGTTTTTTTATAACTGAAATAACCTAAGCGAGGAGCAGATGATGACTTTTAGCATAAAATTCTGTTTCTCCCGATTTATGACGGGGAACTAACTATGAATGGCGCGCAGTGGGTGGTACATGCTTTGCGGACACAGGGAGTCGACACAGTTTTTGGCTATCCGGGTGGCGCAATTATGCCGGTTTACGATGCACTGTATGACGGCGGCGTGGAGCACCTGCTGTGCCGGCATGAGCAAGGGGCAGCCATGGCGGCCATTGGTTATGCGCGAGCAACCGGTAAAACCGGGGTGTGTATCGCGACGTCCGGCCCGGGCGCGACCAATCTGATCACCGGCCTGGCGGACGCCCTGCTTGACTCTATTCCCATCGTAGCCATCACCGGCCAGGTGGCCGCACCCTTCATCGGCACGGATGCGTTCCAGGAAGTAGACGTTCTCGGTTTGTCACTGGCCTGTACTAAGCACAGTTTCCTTGTGCAGTCTCTGGACGAACTGCCGCGGGTTATTGCTGAGGCTTTCCAGGTGGCAAACTCAGGCCGTCCAGGTCCGGTGCTGGTTGATATCCCTAAGGATATTCAGATGGCGCAGGGCGACCTCGATCCCCATTTCTCTACCGTCGCCGATGAGATGGCATTTCCGCAGGCGGAAGTGGCGCAGGCTCTGCAGATGCTGGCCCAATCGCAGCAACCGATGCTGTATGTTGGCGGCGGGGTCGGCATGGCGCAGGCGGTACCGGCTTTGCGCGAATTCCTGGCGGTGACCAGGATGCCGGCAACCTGCACCCTGAAAGGGCTGGGCGTGGTGGATGCTGATTATCCCTATTATCTCGGCATGCTGGGAATGCACGGCACTAAGGCGGCCAACCTGGCGGTACAGGAGTGCGATCTGCTGATCGCCGTCGGCGCGCGCTTTGACGATCGCGTGACCGGTAAGCTCAATACCTTCGCACCGCATGCCAAAGTGATCCACATGGACATCGATCCGGCGGAGCTGAACAAGCTGCGTCAGGCGCATATCGGTCTGACAGGCGATCTGAACTGCCTGCTGCCGGCGCTGCAGCAGCCGTTAGCTATCGATGGCTGGCGCGAGCGGAGTGCCGCACTGCGTGCCGAGCATGCCTGGCGTTACGATCATCCCGGTGAGGCAATCTACGCGCCGCTGCTGCTGAAGCAGCTTTCCGACCGCAAGCCGGCGGACAGCGTGGTGACCACCGACGTTGGCCAGCACCAGATGTGGTCGGCTCAGCATATGACCTATACCCGCCCGGAAAACTTTATCACCTCCAGCGGCTTAGGCACCATGGGCTTTGGCCTGCCGGCCGCCGTTGGCGCCCAGGTGGCGCGCCCTAACGATACGGTGATCTGTATCTCCGGTGACGGCTCCTTCATGATGAATGTACAGGAGCTGGGCACCGTTAAACGCAAGCAGTTACCGCTGAAGATCGTGTTACTCGACAACCAGCGGTTAGGGATGGTTCGACAATGGCAGCAGCTGTTTTTCCAGGAACGTTATAGCGAAACCACTCTGACTGATAACCCTGATTTCCTCACGCTGGCCAGCGCCTTCGGTATTCCTGGCCAACACATCACCCGTAAAGACCAGGTTGAAGCGGCACTCGACACCATGCTTTCGAGCCAGGGGCCATACCTGCTTCATGTCTCAATCGACGAACTTGAGAATGTCTGGCCGTTGGTGCCGCCCGGCGCCAGTAACTCTGAAATGCTGGAGAAATTATCATGATGCAACATCAGGTCGCTTTACAGGCACGTTTCAACCCGGAAACCTTAGAGCGCGTGCTGCGCGTTGTCCGCCACCGGGGTTTCCACATCTGCGCAATGAACATGGAAACCGCGCCGGACGCACAGAACATAAATATCGAATTGACCGTTGCCAGCCCGCGGCCCGTCGAATTACTGTTTAGTCAATTAAGCAAACTGGTCGACGTTGCCTGCGTCGAGATCCAGCAACCCACATCACAACAAATCCGCGCCTGAGCGCAAAGGAAGAAAAATGACGACGAAAAAAGCTGATTACATTTGGTTCAATGGCGAGATGGTTCCGTGGGGCGAAGCGAAAGTTCATGTGATGTCCCATGCGCTGCACTACGGTACCTCGGTATTCGAGGGGATCCGTTGCTACGACTCGCACAAAGGCCCGGTGGTGTTCCGTCATCGCGAACATATGCAGCGTCTGCATGATTCAGCCAAAATTTATCGTTTCCCGGTCTCCCAGAGCGTCGACGAATTGATGGAAGCCTGCCGCGAAGTCATTCGAACCAATAATCTGACCAGCGCTTATATCCGTCCGCTGGTGTTTGTTGGCGATGTCGGCATGGGGGTAAACCCGCCTCCGGGTTACAACACTGACGTGATCATCGCGGCGTTCCCATGGGGAGCCTACCTCGGCGCAGAAGCGCTTGAGCAGGGGATCGATGCAATGGTCTCTTCCTGGAACCGCGCGGCGCCGAACACTATCCCGACGGCAGCGAAAGCCGGTGGTAATTATCTTTCCTCGCTGCTGGTTGGCAGTGAAGCGCGTCGCCATGGCTATCAGGAAGGTATCGCCCTCGATGTTAACGGCTATATCTCCGAAGGCGCAGGGGAAAACCTGTTTGAAGTGAAGGATGGTGTACTGTTCACCCCGCCGTTTACCTCTTCCGCGCTGCCGGGCATTACCCGCGACGCCATTATCAAGCTGGCGAAAGATCTTGGTATCGAAGTCCGCGAGCAGGTGTTGTCCCGTGAATCCCTGTATCTGGCGGATGAAGTCTTCATGTCCGGCACTGCGGCGGAAATCACCCCGGTACGCAGCGTGGACGGCATCCAGGTCGGCGCAGGCCGTCGCGGTCCGGTAACCAAACGCATTCAGGAAGCCTTCTTTGGCCTCTTCACCGGTGAAACAGAAGATAAATGGGGCTGGTTGGATCCGGTAAGTAAGTAATTAAAAATGGGACGGCACGCACCGTCCCATTTAATAAACACAGATGGGAGTAAAAAGAGCATGCCTAAGTACCGTTCCGCCACCACCACACATGGCCGCAATATGGCGGGCGCCCGCGCGTTGTGGCGCGCAACCGGAATGACCGATGCCGATTTCGGCAAACCGATTATCGCCGTCGTTAACTCCTTTACCCAGTTTGTCCCCGGGCACGTGCACCTGCGCGATCTCGGCAAACTGGTTGCCGAGCAGATTGAAGCCGCCGGTGGCGTGGCCAAAGAATTCAACACCATCGCAGTGGATGATGGGATCGCTATGGGCCACGGGGGTATGCTCTATTCACTGCCATCCCGCGAGCTGATCGCCGACTCGGTGGAGTATATGGTTAACGCCCACTGCGCTGATGCCATGGTTTGTATCTCCAACTGCGACAAAATCACCCCGGGGATGCTGATGGCCTCCCTGCGTTTGAATATTCCGGTGATCTTTGTTTCCGGCGGCCCGATGGAAGCCGGGAAGACCAAGCTGTCAGATAAAATCATCAAGCTTGACCTGGTGGATGCGATGATTCAGGGGGCGGATCCGAAAGTGTCCGACGAGCAGAGTAATCAGGTGGAACGCTCCGCCTGCCCGACCTGCGGCTCCTGTTCCGGGATGTTCACGGCGAACTCCATGAACTGCCTGACCGAAGCGCTGGGCCTGTCGCAGCCGGGCAACGGCTCTCTGCTGGCGACCCACGCCGATCGTAAGGAGCTGTTCCTAAACGCCGGGAAACGTATCGTGGAGCTGACCAAACGCTATTACGAGCAGGATGACGCTTCCGCGCTGCCGCGCAATATCGCCAGCAAGGCGGCCTTTGAGAACGCTATGACGCTGGATATCGCCATGGGCGGCTCCACCAATACCGTTCTGCACCTGCTGGCGGCGGCGCAGGAAGCTGAAATCGACTTCACCATGAGCGATATCGATAAGCTCTCCCGCAAAGTGCCGCAGCTGTGTAAGGTGGCGCCGAGCACGCAGAAATACCATATGGAAGATGTGCATCGCGCCGGCGGCGTGCTGGGCATTCTGGGCGAGCTGGACCGCGCCGGGCTGCTGAATCGCGAGGTCAAAAACGTCCTTGGCCTGACGCTGCCGCAGACCCTGGAACAGTACGATGTGATGGTGACCCAGGACGACGCGGTGAAAAAAATGTTCCGCGCCGGCCCGGCGGGCATCCGTACCACCCAGGCGTTCTCGCAAGACTGCCGCTGGGATACCCTGGATGACGATCGCGCCGAAGGCTGTATCCGTTCTCTGGAACACGCTTACAGCAAGGACGGCGGCCTGGCGGTGCTGTACGGCAATTTCGCAGAAAACGGTTGTATCGTGAAAACCGCCGGCGTGGACGACAGCATCCTGAAATTTACCGGTCCGGCGAAAGTATATGAGAGCCAGGACGATGCGGTTGAGGCCATCCTCGGCGGTAAAGTCGTGGAAGGCGACGTCGTGGTGATCCGCTACGAAGGGCCGAAAGGCGGGCCGGGGATGCAGGAAATGCTTTACCCCACCAGCTTCCTGAAGTCGATGGGGCTGGGCAAAGCGTGCGCGCTGATCACCGATGGCCGTTTCTCCGGCGGCACCTCAGGGCTCTCTATCGGTCACGTCTCTCCGGAAGCGGCGAGCGGCGGCAACATTGCGCTCATTGAAGATGGCGACATGATCGCGATTGATATTCCGAACCGCAGCATCCAGCTGCAGCTGAGCGATGCGGAAATTGCGGCGCGTCGTGAAGCCCAGGAAGCGCGTGGCGACCAGGCGTGGACGCCGAAGAATCGCCAGCGTCAGGTCTCCTTTGCTCTTCGCGCCTACGCCAGCCTGGCGACCAGCGCCGACAAAGGCGCGGTACGCGATAAATCCAAGCTGGGTGGCTAATCATGGCGGATTCACAACCCTTGTCCGGCGCCCCTGAGGGCGCCGAGTACCTGCGAGCAGTGCTGCGCGCGCCGGTTTATGAAGCGGTGCAGAAAACGCCGCTGCAAAAAATGGATAAGCTCTCGTCGCGGCTGGATAACGTTATTCTGGTGAAGCGTGAAGATCGCCAGCCGGTACACAGCTTTAAGCTGCGCGGCGCTTACGCGATGATGTCCAGCCTGACTGCCGAACAGAAATCCCACGGGGTGATCACCGCTTCGGCGGGCAACCATGCCCAGGGAGTGGCGTTTTCCGCATCGCGGCTGGGCGTTAAGGCGCTGATCGTGATGCCGGTAGCGACCGCCGATATCAAAGTCGATGCCGTTCGCGGCTTTGGCGGCGAAGTGCTGCTGCACGGCGCCAACTTTGACGAAGCGAAGGCGAGAGCGATTGAGCTGGCGCAACAGCAGGGTTTTACCTGGGTGCCGCCGTTCGATCACCCGATGGTCATCGCCGGACAGGGAACCCTGGCGCTGGAGCTGCTGCAGCAGGATGCCCATATTGACCGCGTATTCGTCCCGGTGGGCGGCGGCGGTCTGGCAGCGGGCGTGGCGGTGCTGATCAAGCAGCTGATGCCGCAGATCAAAGTGATCGCGGTGGAGGCGGAAGATTCTGCTTGCCTGAAGGCGGCGCTGGACGCAGGCCATCCGGTGGATCTGCCGCGCGTCGGCTTGTTTGCCGAAGGCGTGGCGGTCAAACGCATCGGCGATGAAACGTTCCGTTTATGCCAGGAGTATCTGGACGATATCATCACCGTCGATAGCGATGCTATCTGCGCGGCGATGAAGGATCTGTTCGAAGATGTGCGGGCGGTGGCGGAGCCTTCCGGCGCGCTGGCGCTGGCGGGGATGAAAAAGTATATCGCCCAGCATAACATCCGCGGCGAGCGTCTGGCTCATATTCTGTCCGGGGCCAACGTCAACTTCCACGGCCTGCGCTACGTGTCCGAGCGCTGCGAGCTCGGGGAACAGCGCGAAGCGCTGCTGGCGGTGACGATCCCGGAAGAGAAAGGTAGCTTTTTGAAGTTTTGCCAGCTACTGGGGGGCCGCTCGGTGACGGAGTTCAACTACCGCTTTGCCGATGCCAAAGACGCCTGTATTTTTGTCGGGGTACGCCTGAGTCGTGGCCTGGAAGAGCGCAAAGAGATCCTCCAGTTACTGAACGACGGCGGCTACAGCGTGGTGGATCTCTCTGATGATGAGATGGCTAAGCTGCATGTGCGCTATATGGTCGGCGGCCGGCCGTCAAAAGCGCTGCAGGAGCGGCTGTTCAGCTTCGAGTTTCCGGAATCGCCGGGGGCGCTGCTGAAATTCCTGCATACCCTTGGCACCCACTGGAATATTTCATTGTTCCACTACCGCAGCCACGGCACTGACTATGGTCGGGTACTGGCGGCCTTCGAGTTGGGCGAGCACGAGCCGGACTTTGAAACTCGTCTCAATGAGCTGGGCTATGAGTGCCACGACGAAACGCATAACCCGGCATTCCGCTTTTTCCTCGCGGGTTAGTGGTTGGGAAGAATTTTCCAGAAAGCATCAATAAGCGGCTCATGCAGCCGCTTTTTTTGTGCGCAAACACCCAGCTCAAACGGCGTTTGCTCATCACTGCGCTCCAGGATCATCACCCTGTTGCGTACCGGCTCCGGACTGTTCTCCAGCACCACTTCCGGCAGCAGCGCCACGCCGCATCCCAGGGCGACCATCGACACCATCGCTTCGTGCCCGCCGACGGTGGCGTAGATCGACGGATTGCTGATTTTATGCCGCCGAAACCACAGCTCGATGCGCCGACGTACCGGCCCCTGGTCGGCCATGATAAAGGGCACTGTCGACCAGTCGGGGCGCTCGACGGTCACCTGGTTGCGCACCGGGCAGGGAAGGGCCGGGGCAATTAACACCACGGCGAGGTTCTCCAGCATCGAAAACGCCACCGACCCTGGCAGAGTCTCCGGCTTACCGGCAATCGCCAGGTCGGCTTCGCCGGTGACGACCTTCTCCATAGCGTCGGCGGCGTCGCCGGTCGAGAGCTTGATCTCCACCGAGGGGTGCGCGGCGCGAAAGCGGTCGAGGATCGGCGGCAGATGGCTATAGGCGGCGGTGACGGAGCAGAAGATATGCAGCTCGCCGGAGAGCGAAGGGCCCTGCTGATCGATGACGTGACGAAGCTGCTGATACTGCAATAAAGTCTGTTGGGCAAAGGTACGTAACTCTTCCCCGGCTTCGGTAAGGGTCACCGTGCGATTATCTCGCACGAACAGCGGCTGGCCGAGGTCCTCTTCCAGGCGTTGGATCTGGCGCGAAAGCGTCGACGGGCTGACGTGCATGGCCCGCGCGCTGCGGCCAAAATGGCGGCTTTCCGCCAGATGCAGAAAGGTTTTCAGATCGCGTAAATCCACGGCGCGTACTCCCCGGTTTTGTATTTCATAAAATGCAACGTGACGTTGTGAATATATCAATTTCCGCAATAAAATTCCTGTCATATAGTAAGTTCATTCTCGCAAAAGCGAACCGAACAATAAGCACGACACAACATCACGGAGTTACAGACATGGCTAACTACTTTAATACACTGAACCTGCGCCAGCAGCTGGCACAGCTGGGCAAATGCCGCTTTATGGCGCGCGACGAATTCGCCGATGGCGCAAGCTACCTTCAGGGTAAAAAAGTGGTCATCGTCGGCTGCGGCGCGCAGGGCCTGAACCAGGGTCTGAACATGCGTGACTCCGGCCTGGATATCTCCTATGCGCTGCGTAAAGAAGCGATCGCTGAGAAGCGCGCCTCCTGGCGTAAAGCGACTGAAAACGGCTTCAAAGTCGGCACTTATGAAGAGCTGATCCCGCAGGCCGACCTGGTGGTTAACCTGACGCCGGACAAACAGCACTCAGACGTTGTGCGCTCCGTACAGCCGCTGATGAAAGACGGCGCAGCGCTGGGTTACTCCCACGGCTTCAACATCGTGGAAGTGGGCGAGCAGATCCGTAAAGACATCACCGTGGTGATGGTGGCGCCGAAGTGCCCGGGCACCGAAGTGCGTGAAGAGTACAAACGCGGTTTCGGCGTACCGACGCTTATCGCGGTACACCCGGAAAACGACCCGAAAGGCGAAGGCATGGCGATTGCCAAAGCATGGGCTGCGGCGACAGGCGGCCACCGCGCGGGCGTGCTGGAATCTTCCTTCGTGGCGGAAGTGAAATCTGACCTGATGGGCGAGCAAACCATCCTTTGCGGCATGCTGCAGGCGGGTTCTCTGCTGTGCTTCGACAAGCTGGTGGCGGAAGGTACCGATCCGGCGTATGCAGAAAAACTGATTCAGTTCGGCTGGGAAACCATCACCGAAGCGCTGAAGCAGGGCGGCATCACCCTGATGATGGATCGCCTCTCCAACCCGGCGAAACTGCGCGCTTATGCGCTGTCCGAGCAGCTGAAAGAGATCATGGCGCCGCTGTTCCAGAAACACATGGACGACATTATCTCCGGCGAATTCTCCTCCGGCATGATGGCGGACTGGGCGAATGATGATAAGAAACTGCTGACCTGGCGTGAAGAGACCGGCAAAACCGCCTTCGAAACCGCGCCGCAATATGAAGGCAAAATCGGCGAGCAGGAGTACTTCGATAAAGGCGTTCTGATGATCGCGATGGTGAAAGCGGGCGTTGAGCTGGCCTTCGAAACCATGGTGGCCTCCGGCATCATCGAAGAGTCTGCTTACTACGAATCACTGCATGAGCTGCCGCTTATCGCCAACACCATCGCCCGTAAGCGTCTGTATGAGATGAACGTGGTTATTTCCGATACCGCTGAATATGGTAACTACCTGTTCTCTTACGCTTGCGTACCGCTGCTGAAAGAGTTCATGACCACCCTGCAGACCGGCGACCTGGGCACAGCGATTGCCGAAGGCGCGGTAGATAACGCGCAGCTGCGCGATGTGAACGAAGCGATTCGCAGCCACGCTATCGAGCAGGTTGGTAAGAAACTGCGCGGTTATATGACTGATATGAAGCGTATCGCGGTAGCCGGCTAATTCCTCGTCGTCTTTCGACTTGCCGATGCGTTGGCTACGGTACGTACACCCCAGTCACATAGTAATCTTTGTTCCTGGGGATGTACTTCCTTGCCGCCTTCCGGCAAGCCGAAATCCATAGAGGCATGGATTTGTTTAGTAGGCCTGATAAGCGAAGCGCCATCAGGCAAAAACCCGGAGATTAAGATCCCCGGGTTTTTTTATTATTTCCGGTACAGCACTTTGATGATGTGGTAGCCGAACTGGGTATGCAGCGGGCCGGTTGGCTCCAGTTCAGGGCAGGAGAAGACCACTTTATCGAAGGCTGGTACCATCTGGCCCTGGCGGAACTCACCCAGATCGCCGCCGCGTTTGCCTGACGGACAAATGGAGTGTTTCTTTGCCAGCTTGCCGAAATCGGCGCCGTTTTTGAGCTGCTCGAGCAGATCGAGCGCCAGTTTCTCTTCTTTTACCAGGATATGCAGTGCTGCCGCGGTTTTAGCCATGATTGCGCCTTGAGTGAGTTGGGATAAATCAGGGCGCCATAGTATCACGCGCTAGCGGCGATACAGCACCTTGATGATGTGGTAGCCGAATTTGGTTTTCACCGGGCCATAGGGTTTGAGCAGCGGACAGCTGAAGACGGCTTGATCAAACGGACCGACCATCGCGCCTTGCTGAAACTCGCCTAAGTCGCCGCCGTTGCGGCCAGACGGACATTTAGAATAGCGTTTCGCCAGATGATCGAAGCTGACGCCCCGCTCCAGTTTGGCGAGGATCTCCAGCGCCAGTTTCTCTTCTTTGACCAGGATATGCAGGGCCGCTGCGCTTTTTGCCATGACATCATTCTCAGGATGGTTTGCGTGGCTGACACTTTACCATCAGTCAGTAAATCTCGGCTCCGCTTTCTGCTACAATCCCCACCCCGTTCGAAGATTGAGCAAGACTCCCATGCGTTTAAACCCTGGCCAACAACAAGCCGTCGAATTCGTCACCGGACCGTGCCTGGTGCTGGCGGGCGCCGGTTCCGGTAAGACCCGCGTTATTACGAATAAAATCGCCCACCTGATCCGCGGCTGCGGCTATCAGGCGCGCCATATCGCGGCCGTGACCTTTACCAACAAAGCCGCGCGCGAGATGAAAGAGCGTGTTGGGCAAACGCTGGGGCGCAAAGAGGCGCGTGGGCTGATGATTTCCACCTTCCACACTTTGGGGCTGGATATCATTAAGCGCGAATACGCTGCGCTGGGTATGAAGTCTAACTTTTCCTTATTCGACGATACCGACCAGGTGGCGCTGCTTAAGGAACTGACCGAAGGGTTGATCGAAGATGACAAAGTGGTGCTTCAGCAGCTGATCTCGACGATCTCCAACTGGAAAAACGATCTAAAAACCCCGGCGCAGGCCGCCGCTGGCGCGAAAGGCGAACGGGATCGTATTTTCGCCCACTGCTATGGGCTATACGACGCGCACATGAAGGCCTGCAATGTTCTCGATTTTGACGATCTGATCCTGCTGCCAACGCTGCTGCTGCAGCGCAACGAGGAGGTGCGCGAGCGCTGGCAAAATAAGATCCGCTACCTGCTGGTAGATGAGTATCAGGATACCAATACCAGCCAGTATGAGCTGGTGAAACTGCTGGTGGGTCAGCGGGCGCGCTTTACCGTGGTGGGCGATGACGACCAGTCGATCTACTCCTGGCGCGGCGCGCGGCCGCAGAACCTGGTGCTGCTCAGCCAGGACTTCCCGGCGCTGCAGGTGATCAAGCTTGAGCAGAACTACCGCTCATCCGGGCGTATTCTGAAAGCCGCCAACATTTTGATCGCCAATAACCCTCACGTCTTTGAAAAGCGGCTGTTCTCCGAACTGGGATATGGCGCAGAGCTGAAAGTGCTCTCCGCCAACAATGAAGATCATGAAGCGGAGCGCGTGGCCGGGGAGCTGATCGCCCACCACTTCATTAATAAAACCAATTACAAAGACTACGCGATCCTTTATCGCGGCAATCACCAGTCGCGGGTCTTTGAAAAGATGCTGATGCAGAACCGCATCCCGTACAAAATCTCCGGCGGCACGTCGTTCTTTTCGCGTCCGGAAATTAAAGATCTGCTGGCCTATCTGCGCGTGCTGACCAACCCGGACGACGACAGCGCCTTCCTGCGTATCGTCAACACGCCGAAGCGCGAGATCGGCCCGGCGACGCTGCAAAAGCTCGGTGAGTGGGCGATGGGCCGCAACAAAGGATTGTTCACCGCCAGCTTTGATATGGGTCTCAGCCAGACGCTGACCGGGCGCGGCTATGAATCCCTCACCCGCTTCACCCACTGGCTACGCGAGATCCAGCAGCTGGCCGAACGCGAGCCGGTCAACGCCGTGCGCGATTTGATTCGCGGGATCGACTACGAATCCTGGCTATATGAAACCTCGCCCAGCCCGAAAGCCGCGGAAATGCGCATGAAAAACGTCAACCAGCTGTTTACCTGGATGACCGAGATGCTGGAAGGCAGCGAAATCGATGAGCCGATGACCCTGACCCAGGTGGTCACCCGCTTTACCCTGCGCGACATGATGGAGCGCGGCGAATCGGATGAAGAGCTGGATCAGGTGCAGCTGATGACTCTCCATGCGTCAAAGGGGCTGGAGTTCCCCTACGTTTATCTGGTGGGAATGGAAGAGGGATTGCTGCCGCACCAAAGCAGCATTGATGAAGATAACGTCGATGAAGAGCGACGGTTAGCCTACGTTGGCATCACCCGTGCGCAGAAAGAGCTGACCTTTACGCTCTGTAAGGAGCGCCGGCAATATGGCGAGCTGGTGCGTCCTGAACCGAGTCGTTTTCTGCTGGAGCTCCCTCAGGACGACCTTATCTGGGAGCAGGCACGCAAAACCATTACGCCTGAAGAGCGGATGCAAAAAGGCCAGGCCAACGTCGCTAATATTCGGGCGATGCTGGCAAAGGCGAAAAAAGCTTAGCGTCTCAGGCGATAAACTGCTGCCAGGCGGCGGAGAAGGGCATCACCAGTATTAGCGAGGGCAGCATATTGGCGGTAGGGAAGGCACGGATCCCGCACAGACGGAAACCGGTCGCCAGCATAATGATGCCGCCGCAGGCGGTGAAGTCGGCGATCATCGACGGATTGATTAACGCCATGATAAAGGTTGCCGCGAAAAACAGGATAACGAAAACAATTAGCTGGGGAATAAAGATCACGGTGATGATATACCCCAGCGTGGAGGCGAAAATCGCGGCAGTAAAAAAGTCGAGGATCGACTTGGTCAGCAGAATGGTCGGGTCGCCGGTCATCCCTTCGGTTAAGGCGCCGAAGATGCCGGTACCGCTGGCGCAGAACAGGATCAGCACGGCGATAAACTGATTCATAAAATCTTCCGCACCGACGCTGGCGCTGGACTGCGCCGGAAAGATACGTTCAATGGGGCTGCGCAGCGTTGTTCCGGCTCGTTCAATCCATTTTTCAATATTCAACAAGCCGCCGATAATCGTGCCGACAATAATAGCCAGGGCAATCGGCGGCAGGTTATGTAATTTATTGACAAAGAATATGCCCATACTGATTGAGATCAGTCCGGCGATCAACGGTAAGGTTTTTTTGAAATGTTCCGGAATAAAACGATTCAGTGAAGCGCCCGCCAGCGCACCAACGAGAAGCGAGCCGCTACAGACAAATATACCTATAGCCATAATTTATTTTCCCTAATAAAAATCAGGGCCTGAATATACAGGCCCTGAAATATTTAAATTAATTATTTAATGTTAAATACGCGGCTGGCATTACCCCAGGCGATTTTCTCTTTCAGGCCTGCTTCAAGTTCTAAAGGATCAAACCAGTCGCAGGCCTGATGAATATCTTCATACGGATAATCGACAGAGAACATCACGCGATCGGCGCCCATGACTTCAATAGCATTATTCAGTGAATGGGTATTGAAATGGCCGCTGGTGGTAACGATGAAGTTATTCTGCAGGTAGTGCATTAACGGTTTTTCCGCTTTACCCAGACCGCAGCCGAAACGCTGACGATAAAGACGATGTTGAGTGCGCGGCAGCATATGTACCAGCCCTTCGCCGAGGTGACCCAGCACCAGATTGAGGTTAGGATAACGATCGAACAGACCGCTCATCATCAGACGAATAGCATGCACTGCCGTTTCCTGAGCGAAGCCCCAGGCAGAGCCGATCAGGCTTTCGTAACCGGTATAGATGCCGCGCGCCGGGCCTTCCAGCGGTTCACGAGGATGCAGATAGACAGGCACGTTCAGCTCGTTGACCTTATCCCAGAATACCAGCATGGATTCGTCATCAAGATACAGGCCATGCTCGCTATCTTTAACGTTGGTGTAGCCGTTGATCAGCGCACCTTTCATGCCTAACTTTTTCACGGCGCGCTCCAGCTCTTCCGCCGCGGCTTCCGGGTTCTGCAATGCCAGGGTGGCGAAGGCGCTGAATTTGTCCGGATTTGGCTTAACATAATTCTCAACGATAAAATCGTTGGTATCGCGGGCAAAAGAGACGGCTTTGGCTTTATCTAAAATAGACTGGGCGCCAGGTGAAGTCAGAGAAAGAATTACATGATCAATATGACGCTGCGCCATTTCTTCCAGCTGAGTGCTGCGATCCAGCAGGCGGCGTTCAACATCTTTCATATATTCTGTGCCGTTACGACCTGCTTCACCAGATGAATCCCACAGACGGTTATTTTCAGGAGTGGATACGTGTTCTTCTAAAGCAATTTTTCCGCGCATGATATTTTCCTTGCGATATGAGTCAGTGTGGCTTGATGCGAGGAGAATAAAAGCTTTCACGTATTACCAGCAATAAACCAAACGTAATAGGGGTTATTAATAAAACCAATACACGGGCGTATTTTGTTACTTAGATTTTAATAGAAGTACTCTGCTGTGCGGGATCGGCAAGCGTAGCGATCAGCGAGCGTAGCCAGATATGTCCGGGATCGCGGTGCAGCCGCTGATGCCAGACCTGACGGATGGCGATTTTGGCGAGGGGAAAAGGCAGCGGCCAGCTGCGGCAGGGATAGCGCCGGGTGATATGCCGCGCCACCTGTTCCGGGACGGCGGCAATCATATCGCTTTCGGCCACCAGCTCACCGGTACCTAAAAAACTTGGTAACGTTAGCGCAATGCGCCGGGGCATGTGGTGCTCATCAAGCAGCTTATCCATATCGCCATGGGCAGTCCCCTCCACGCGGATCGCCAGATGCTTTTCCTGGCGCCAGTCTTCGGCGCGGAGCTGTGCGCGAATGCGAGGATGGTTTTCCGCAGCCAGGCAGACATATGATTGATCGAAGAGATGTTGCTGGTAGACGCTTTCCGGAAGCTGCGTCAGATAGCCGATCGCGAGATCGCATTTCCCGGATTCGAGGGCGTTGAGGGTCTGCTCATCCAGATTCTGTACCGTAAAGGTGATCCCGTCCGCCGCCTGCTGCTGGAGCGCAATTTGCAATAAAGGCAGCAGCGTCATTTGGCTGATATCGGTCATACCGATCGTAAAATTACGCTGGCTCTGCTGGGGAAGAAATTCAGGTTTGACCGCTAAATCGTTATCGGCAAGCTGGAGAAGAGTCGAGATGGTGGGGGCGATCGCGTCCGCTCGCGGCGTCGGGATCATCCGCTGCCCGACCCGGACAAACAGCGGGTCAGCAAAATGATCTCGTAGTTTTTTCAGCAAAAGGCTGCCGGTGGGCTGGCTGATATCGAGCGCGTCCGCTGCTGGGGAAACATTGCCCAAGCGGTAGAGCGCAGAGAAAAAGCGTAGCGATTTGAAATCCAGTTCTTCCCGCATCCGCCCTCCTGGCTGGATATTATTTCAGCGTATCGCCGCTGGCGACCCGAAGTATCCAGTGGACGTAGCTTTGCCACTGACACTCCTGATCGACCATCTCCCGACCCAGCGGATGTTCATCCAGCCAGTTTCCCGGCAATATCAGCGTCAGTTGTTCGTCTTGAGCGGTCAGCTGAATGGCGGGCAACAGATCGTCGCGCCGCCGGCTGGCAAACAGGATTGCCAGTCGCAGCAGACGACACAGATGCTCAGCCACCCGCGGCGGGACGGCATTCTGTTGATGAAGCGAAGAGAGGTCGATAGCGTTAGTCTGGTTAAGGAGCAGCGTGGCAATCAGCTTCTTCTGCGCCGGGGTAAAGCCCGGCAGGTCGAGGTTATTGACCAGATAGGCGGCGTGCTGCGGCGCGCGCTTAAAATCCACGCTCAGCCCAATCTCATGCAGCGCACAGGCGCTAAGGAGTAAATCACGGCTTAGCGGATCCAGCTCCCAGCTGCCATCCAACTGACTGAGCAGATGACTGGCAAGGCCGCCGACGCGCTGGGCCTGTTCGGTGTCGATCATAAAACGACGCTGAATATTACGCAGCGTGCGGCTGCGGATGTCCTGCTCAACGGAGAGATGCAGCATGCCGTACACCAGGCCTTCGCGTAACGCGCCGCCCGCGAGGGTCATACACTGAATATTCAGTTCGCTGAAGATAGCGATCAGGATCGCCAGCCCGCTAGGAAACACCAGCGCCCGCTCAAGGGTTAAGCCTTCGATCTCCAGCTCTTCCAGACGTCCGCACTGGATAGCGCGCTGTTTAAGCTGCTGGAGTTTGGCGAGGGTGATTCGTTCATCCATCCCCTGCGCCATCATAATTTCCTGCAGAGCCTGAACGGTGCCGGAGGCGCCAACGCACACTTTCCATCCGTGATAGCGCAGCACATCGGCGACGGGCAGTAGTACCTCGCGCGCAGCCGCTTCGGCGAGATCGAAATTCTCTTTCGTCAGACTACGGTCGGCAAAATAGCGTTCAAGCCAGGTGACACAGCCCATCGACAGGCTAAACAGCGAGGTTGTTTGTGCGCCGGTCCCGGTCACCAGCTCGGTGCTGGCGCCGCCGATATCGACCACCAGGCGCTGATCGGCGCCGCCGGTGGTGTGGGCGACACCCTGGTAAATCAGGCGCGCTTCTTCTTCGCCGCTGATCACTTGCACTGGAGTGCCGAGGATCTCCTGCGCTTTCGCCAGAAACTCCCCCGCATTGACGGCAAGACGCAGCGTGGCGGTGGCCACGACGCGGATTTGCGTCGGCGGAATATCCTGCAGGCGCTCGGCAAACAGGCGTAAGCACTGCCAGCCCCGTTCCATCGCTTCTGCGGAGAGGGTGTTGTCGCTATTCAGGCCGGCGGCCAGTCGAACCTTACGCTTAATGCGGCTCAGCGTCTGGATGCTGCCCGCCACCTCGCGCACCACCAACATATGGAAACTATTGGAGCCCAAATCAATGGCGGCATATAGCGAGGTGGAGCTCATACTCTTCATCGTTCAGAAGGCTCCCTGGTCGGTGGGGCGCTTAGGCCCGATCCACATCACTGAGCGGGTCGCCAGAGGAAGGTCGCCCTGGCAGATTCTGAATGACTGAGCGTATGGCATAGATCTCTTAACCTGAACGACGACGATTGCGCGGTGGACCGTTACGGCGCGGGCCGTTGCCTGGGCGCGCACGGGTCAGACGCAGCGGCTTAGGCAGGTCGGTCATCAGCGCGTCCGGGTTGTACTTACTGACCGGAATTGAGTGACCAATATAGGTTTCGATCGCCGGCAGATTCAGCGCATACTCTTCGCAGGCGAGGCTAATGGAGTGACCGCTGGCGCCAGCGCGACCGGTACGGCCGATGCGGTGAACGTAATCTTCGCAGTCGTCCGGCAGATCGTAGTTAAAGACGTGAGTCACGGCCGGAATATGTAAGCCACGGGCGGCAACATCGGTCGCGACCAGAATATCGAGGTCGCCACGGGTAAATTCTTCGAGAATGCGCAGACGTTTTTTCTGCGCCACGTCGCCGGTCAGCAGACCTACGCGATGGCCGTCGGCGGCGAGATGGCCCCAGATATCTTCGCAACGGTGCTTGGTATTGGCGAAAACGATGGCGCGATCGGGCCACTCTTCTTCCAGCAGCGTCTGCAGCAGGCGCATTTTTTCTTCATTGGAAGGGTAGAAGAGCTCTTCTTTAATACGGTGGCCTGTCTTCTGTTCCGGCTCGACTTCAACGTACTCGGCGTTATTCATTTGTTCGAACGCCAGTTCGCGGACGCGATAAGAAAGGGTCGCGGAGAACAGCATGTTCAGGCGCTGAGTGGCCGGCGGCATGCGGCGGAACAGCCAGCGGATATCTTTAATAAAGCCGAGATCGTACATGCGATCGGCTTCGTCCAGCACGACAACCTGAATGGCGCCGAGGTTAATGTGGTTCTGCTTCGCGTAATCGATCAGACGACCAGTGGTGCCGATCAGAATATCGACGCCGCTTTCCAGCACTTTCAACTGCTTATCGTAGCCGTCGCCGCCGTAAGCCAGACCCAGCTTCAGACCGGTGGCCTGCGCCAGTGGCTCAGCGTCGGCGTGGATCTGTACCGCCAGTTCACGCGTCGGCGCCATAATCAGCGCGCGCGGTTGGTTAACCTGGCGATCGGCGATAGCCGGGTGAGAGAGAAGATAATGAAACGTTGACGTCAGGAACGCCATCGTTTTACCGGTACCGGTTTGCGCCTGCCCGGCGACATCGCGGCCTTCCAGCGTCAGCGGAAGGGCGAGGGCCTGAATGGGTGTGCAATTATGAAACCCTTTCTTTTCAAGGGCTTCAATGACTGCCGGGTGCAGGGCGAAGTCGGAAAACTTCTGTTCTGTTAAATGTGTTTTGCTCATAGTGTGGTAGAATATCAGCTAACTATTGCATTAAGAAAGCGTATCCGGTGAAATAACGTCAACCTTTCGTTGGCGGTGTACGAAATTATTCAAGGTACGTCTACGGTAACTGAACGAATCCAGGATAGCTTAGACTACTAAGCGAGTCGGGAGCGATAAATCTGCAGCATGCAGTTCGCGTTCGGGCACCCTGGCGTCAACAGGCGAGTCCATGATGGATTGCGCCAGTTGGCAGGCCAGAGAATTGAGGTATCCTGAAGAATAGCGTGCATAACGTAGCCGCAGCGCGTCGTTGATGGCTACGACACCAACACACCAGGCTTATTCCTGTGGAGTTAAATATGAGCGATAAAATTATTCACCTGACTGACGACAGTTTTGACACGGACGTACTCAAGGCTGACGGGCTGACCCTCGTCGATTTCTGGGCAGAGTGGTGTGGTCCGTGCAAAATGATCGCCCCGATTCTGGATGAGATCGCTGAAGAGTATCAGGGCAAACTGACCGTAGCTAAGCTGAACATTGACCAGAACCCGGGCACTGCGCCGAAATACGGCATTCGCGGTATCCCAACCCTGCTGCTGTTTAAAAACGGCGAAGTGGCGGCCACTAAAGTTGGCGCCCTGTCCAAGGGTCAGCTGAAAGAGTTCCTCGACGCTAACCTGGCGTAAGCGAATTGCTGTTCCGGCGTCCAGATTCCTATTTTTTGCGGAACTCTGGACGCCCGGCTGGAGTCGTGCTAAGTTAATCCACAGACTTCGTTTTAAACATACCTTGTTTGAATCTTGTTTTACCCGAAGCATCCCGCATAAATGCGCGTGAAGCTAATAATTCCGGGCTTTTCACTCATTCCGTCTAGTCGTTTCAGTTCTGCGTTCTTTCCTGTGACCAGGCAACGTACAGACACGAGATGAAGGCCGTTAACAGGCATGGAAGTTCCTGCCATACCATTCACAACATTAAGTTCGAGATTTACCCCGAGTTTAAGAACCCACACCACTATGAATCTTACCGAATTAAAGAATACGCCGGTTTCTGAGCTGATTACTCTCGGCGAAAATATGGGGCTGGAAAACCTGGCTCGTATGCGTAAGCAGGATATTATTTTTGCCATCCTCAAGCAGCATTCGAAGAGTGGCGAAGATATCTTTGGCGACGGCGTACTGGAGATACTGCAGGATGGATTTGGATTCCTCCGCTCCGCAGACAGCTCCTACCTCGCCGGCCCTGACGACATCTACGTATCCCCCAGCCAAATCCGCCGTTTCAACCTCCGCACTGGTGACACCATTTCCGGTAAGATTCGTCCTCCGAAAGAGGGTGAACGTTACTTTGCGCTGCTGAAAGTTAACGAAGTTAACTACGACAAGCCGGAAAACGCGCGTAACAAGATCCTGTTCGAGAACTTAACGCCGCTGCACGCGAACTCTCGCCTGCGTATGGAGCGTGGTAACGGTTCTACCGAAGACTTAACCGCTCGCGTACTGGATCTGGCCTCCCCGATTGGCCGCGGCCAGCGTGGTCTGATCGTCGCGCCGCCGAAAGCCGGTAAAACCATGCTGCTGCAGAACATCGCGCAGAGCATCGCATACAACCACCCGGACTGTGTCCTGATGGTACTGCTGATCGACGAACGTCCGGAAGAAGTGACCGAGATGCAGCGTCTGGTGAAAGGTGAAGTGGTTGCTTCCACCTTTGACGAGCCGGCATCCCGTCACGTGCAGGTTGCCGAGATGGTTATTGAGAAAGCGAAACGTCTGGTTGAACACAAGAAAGACGTTATCATCCTGCTCGACTCTATTACCCGTCTGGCGCGTGCCTACAACACCGTGGTTCCGGCTTCCGGTAAAGTGTTGACCGGTGGTGTGGACGCCAACGCCCTGCACCGTCCGAAGCGTTTCTTTGGTGCGGCACGTAACGTCGAGGAGGGCGGTAGCCTGACCATCATCGCCACGGCGCTGATCGACACCGGTTCCAAAATGGACGAAGTTATCTACGAAGAGTTTAAAGGCACCGGTAACATGGAACTGCACCTCTCTCGTAAGATTGCTGAAAAACGCGTCTTCCCGGCTATCGACTACAACCGTTCCGGTACCCGTAAAGAAGAGCTGCTTACCACTCAGGAAGAGCTGCAGAAAATGTGGATCCTGCGCAAAATTATCCATCCGATGGGTGAGATTGATGCGATGGAATTCCTCATCAATAAGCTGGCAATGACCAAGACGAATGATGACTTCTTCGATATGATGAAGCGCTCGTAAGGTAAAAAAAGCCAAAAACGCCACGCCTTTGCGTGGCGTTTTCATTTTGGGGTTTGTATGATCCAGAGACAGAGAAAGCGGGACGAAAGTTGTCGTATAATGGCGCCGGATAGCAGGCGGAGACAGCTTTAACAGACTAAAATCTATACAATAAATTTGTAATGTTCTGCTTTTCCCCTTCTGGAGTTGGGGCATCATCGCTATACTTCCCGGATTAACTATGCTGAGAGCACATGCGTTGTGAATTTACTCACTGCTATTACTGAATTAATCAGTATTTTCTTATTCACGACCCTCTTTATTTTTGTCGCGCGGAAAGTGGCAAAAAAGATCGGGTTAGTGGATAAACCCAACTATCGCAAACGGCATCAGGGGTTGATTCCGTTGGTCGGTGGTATCTCAGTTTATGCAGGTATCTGTTTCACTTTCGCCATCGCCGATTATTATATTCCTCACGCCTCGCTGTATCTGGCCTGCGCGGGGGTATTGGTGCTGGTTGGCGCGCTTGACGATCGCTTCGACATCAGCGTGAAAATTCGCGCGGTCATTCAGGCCGCGATCGCCGTGATTATGATGATGGCAGGGAATCTGCATCTGAGTAGTTTGGGCTTTATTTTTGGCTCGTGGGAACTGGTGCTGGGGCCCTTCGGCTTCTTCCTGACGCTGTTTGCCGTCTGGGCCGCTATCAATGCGTTCAACATGGTCGATGGTATCGACGGCCTGCTCGGCGGACTGTCATCGGTCTCTTTTGCGGCGACCGGGATTATCCTTTGGTTTGATGGTCAGTACAGCCTGGCGATGTGGTGTTTCGCGATGATCGCCGCCATTCTACCCTATATTCTTCTCAATCTTGGCGCCCTCGGCCGCCGCTATAAAGTCTTTATGGGTGACGCCGGCAGCACGATGATTGGCTTCACCATCATCTGGATCCTGCTGGAAACCACGCAAGGTAAAACGCATCCCATTAGCCCGGTGACCGCGCTGTGGATTATCGCTATCCCGCTGATGGACATGGTGGCGATTATGTATCGCCGCCTGCGCAAAGGCATGAGTCCTTTCTCACCGGACCGTCAGCATATTCATCATTTGATCATGCGCGCCGGGTTTACTTCCCGCCAGGCGTTTGTCCTGATTACCCTGGCCGCCGCCCTGCTGGCGCTGGTTGGCGTCGTGGCGGAATACACCCGCATTGTGCCGGAATGGGTGATGTTAATTCTCTTTTTGGTAGCCTTCTTTCTTTATGGCTACTGTATTAAGCGCGCCTGGAAAGTGGCGCGCCTGGTTAAGCGCATCAGACGCAGAATTCGGCGACACAGCGGCAATAATCCGAAACTAACCAAGTAGAGCTGGGGATGTGATGACTCAACCATTACCGGGAGCACAAGCAGTGAACGTTGAGAACGAGCTGGATATTCGCGGGCTGTTTCGCGCTTTATGGGCAGGAAAAGGCTGGATAGTCGGCGGCGCCGTACTCTTCGCCGCCATCGTGCTGGTGTACACTTTCTTTGCTCGCCAGGAGTGGAGCGCCACGGCGATCACCGATCGGCCTACTGTCAATATGTTGGGGGGATACTATTCCCAACAGCAGTTCTTACGCAATCTGGACATTAAAGCCGACCTCGCCTCGGTCGACCAGCCTTCCGCCATGGATGAAGCGTATAAAGAGTTCATCATGCAGCTGGCCTCCTGGGATACCCGGCGCGATTTCTGGCTGCAAACGGACTACTACAAGCAGCGTCAGTCGGGTAATGCCCGCGCTGATGCGGCGATGCTGGATGACCTGATTAACAATATCCAGTTTATGCCAGGCGATGCGGCCAAGAGCATTAACGACAGCGTCAAACTGACCGCCGAGACCGGGCAGGATGCCAATAATCTGTTGCGTCAGTATGTGGCCTTCGCCAGCCAGCGGGCGGCAGGCCATCTTAACGACGAACTTAAAGGCGCCTGGGCGGCGCGGACGGTGCAGATGAAGGCGCAGGTGAAGCGCCAGGAAGAGGTGGCCGAGGCCATCTTCAACCGCCGGACGCACAGCGTGGAGCAGGCGCTGAAGGTGGCTCAGCAGCACAATATTTCACGTAGCGAAACGGATGTTCCTGCCGATCAGTTGCCGGATTCAGAGCTATTTTTATTGGGCAGGCCGATGCTGCAGGCCAGGCTGGAAAACCTGCAGGCCGTCGGGCCGGAATATGACCTCGATTACGACCAGAACCGCGCCATGCTGAGCACGTTGAACGTCGGTCCAACGTTAGATCCGCGTTTTCAGACTTACCGGTATTTGCGGACGCCGGAAGAACCTGTAAAACGCGATAGCCCGCGCCGTGTATTTCTGATGGTGATGTGGGGGATTGTGGGTGCGCTAATCGGCGCAGGCGTGGCGTTATCGCGTCGTCGTGTCCTGTGATTGCGGCCTGTGGTGAAGGGCAGATGACCTTCATCGCCTAATCGAAGAGAATCGATGTGAAAGTACTAACTGTATTTGGCACGAGGCCGGAAGCCATCAAGATGGCGCCTCTGGTCCATGCGCTGGCAAAGGATCCTCATTTTGAGGCGAAAGTATGCGTGACCGCGCAGCATCGGGAGATGCTCGATCAGGTGTTGAAACTTTTCTCTATTGTCCCGGACTACGATCTCAACATCATGAAGCCGGGGCAGGGGCTGACCGAGATCACCTGTCGCATCCTTGAAGGGCTGAAGCCGGTGCTGGAGTCGTTTAAACCCGACGTGGTGCTGGTGCATGGCGATACCACTACCACCATGGCGGCGAGCCTGGCGGCGTTTTACCAGCGGATACCGGTGGGTCACGTAGAGGCCGGCCTGCGCACCGGCGATTTAAGTTCGCCGTGGCCGGAAGAAGGCAACCGTACGTTGACCGGCCATCTGGCGACATACCATTTCGCCCCCACGGAAACCTCGCGGCAGAACCTGCTACGGGAAAATATTGCCGACAGTCGCATCACGGTCACCGGGAATACGGTCATTGACGCCCTGTTCTGGGTGCGGGATCGGGTGCTGGGTGATGAAGCGCTACGGGAGACCCTGCTGCAGCGCTATCCTTTCATCAGCCACGGTAAAAAGATGATTCTGGTTACCGGCCACCGGCGGGAAAGCTTTGGGCTCGGTTTTGAACAGATCTGCCAGGCGCTGGCCGAGATAGCCCATACCCACCCTGAGGTGCAGATTGTCTATCCGGTTCACCTGAATCCTAATGTCAGCGAGCCGGTGAATCGTATTCTTGGTCATATTGACAATGTGATGTTGATTGAACCGCAGGATTACCTGCCGTTCGTCTGGCTGATGGATCGCGCCTGGCTGATCCTGACCGATTCCGGCGGCATTCAGGAAGAGGCCCCCTCGCTGGGTAAGCCGGTGCTGGTCATGCGCGATATGACCGAACGTCCGGAAGCGGTGGCCGCCGGCACCGTGTGTCTGGTGGGCACCGACAGCCAGCGCATCGTCGCGGAAGTGACGCGACTGCTGGAGGATGATGCTGCATACCAGGCGATGAGCCGCGCGCATAATCCCTATGGCGATGGCGAAGCATGTCGTCGCATTTTGTCTGCACTTAAAAATAATCAGGTAACGCTATGAGTTTTTCTACCATTTCAGTGATTGGCCTTGGCTATATCGGGCTGCCAACCGCTGCCGCGTTCGCCTCCCGGCAGAAGCGGGTGGTCGGCGTTGATGTTAATCAACATGCCGTGGAGACCATTAACCGTGGAGAGATTCATATCGTGGAGCCGGATCTGGCGAGCGTGGTGAAGACCGCGGTCGAGCAGGGGTATTTAAGCGCCACCACCACCCCGGTGGAGGCGGATGCTTACCTGATTGCCGTGCCGACGCCGTTTAAAGATCGCCACGAGCCGGATATGGTGTTTGTCGAGTCGGCCGCCAAATCCATTGCGCCGACGTTAAAGAAAGGGTCGCTGGTGATCCTCGAGTCCACCTCACCGGTCGGGTCGACCGAACAGATGGCCGAGTGGCTGGCGGAGATGCGCCCGGATCTTAGCTTCCCCCAGCAGGTGGGTGAAGCGGCAGACGTGAATATCGCCTACTGCCCGGAGCGGGTATTGCCCGGTCAGGTGATGGTCGAGCTGATTAAAAACGACCGCGTTATCGGCGGCATGTCGCCGGTCTGCTCCGCTCGCGCCAGCGAGCTGTATAAAATCTTCCTTGAAGGCGAATGCGTGGTGACCAACTCGCGCACCGCCGAGATGTGCAAGCTGACGGAAAACAGCTTCCGCGACGTCAACATCGCTTTTGCCAACGAACTGTCGCTGATTTGCGCCGACCAGGGGATTAACGTCTGGGAGCTGATCCGCCTGGCGAACCGCCATCCGCGCGTCAATATCCTGCAGCCGGGCCCGGGTGTTGGCGGCCACTGTATCGCCGTCGACCCATGGTTTATCGTGGCGCAAAACCCGCAGCAGGCGCGTCTGATCCGCACCGCTCGCGAGGTCAACGACCACAAGCCGGAATGGGTTATCGAACAGGTGAAAGCGCAGGTGGCGGACTGCCTGAATGCCACCAACAAGCGGGCCAGCGAACTGACGATCGCCTGTTTTGGCCTCGCTTTTAAACCGAATATTGACGACCTGCGCGAAAGTCCGGCGATGGAAATTGCCGCGCAGATTGCCCGCTGGCACAGCGGCACGACCCAGGTGGTTGAGCCCAACATTCACGCGCTGCCGAAGAAACTCGATGGACTGTGTACGCTGGCGACCCTTGAGGCGGCGCTGGCCAGCGCCGATGTGCTGGTGATGCTGGTCGATCATAACCAATTTAAAGCCGTTAGCGGCGATAGCGTCACCCAGGCGTTTATCGTCGACACCAAAGGAGTGTGGCGGTGAGAACCATTCTGGTCACCGGCGGCGCGGGCTTCATTGGTTCGGCGGTAGTGCGGGAGATTATCCAGCACACCGCCGATCGCGTGGTGGTGGTGGATAAACTGACCTACGCCGGCAATTTAATGTCGCTGGCGCCGGTGGCGCAGGATGCGCGTTTCGCCTTTGAACAGGTGGATATCTGCGACCGCGCCGAGCTGGATCGCATTTTTCGTCAGCATCAACCGGATACGGTGATGCACCTGGCGGCGGAAAGCCATGTCGATCGTTCGATTGACGGCCCGGCGGCGTTTATCGAGACCAATATCGTGGGCACCTATACGCTGCTGGAGGCGGCCCGTAGCTGGTGGAATACCCTGGCTACGGCGCAAAAATCGGCGTTTCGCTTCCATCACATCTCCACCGATGAAGTGTATGGCGATCTGCACGGCAGCGATGATTTCTTTACCGAGACCACGCCCTATGCGCCAAGCAGCCCCTATTCGGCTTCGAAAGCCAGCAGCGACCACCTGGTGCGCGCCTGGCTGCGAACCTATGGCCTGCCGACGCTTATCACCAACTGCTCAAATAACTACGGCCCGTATCACTTTCCCGAGAAGCTGATCCCGCTGACGATCCTTAACGCGCTGGCGGGCAAGCCGCTGCCGGTGTATGGCAATGGACAACAGATCCGCGACTGGCTGTACGTGGAAGATCACGCCAGAGCGCTGTATCTGGTGGCGACCCGCGGCGAACCGGGCGAAACTTACAATATCGGCGGTCATAACGAACGTAAAAATATCGAGGTGGTGGAAACCATTTGTCAGCTGCTGGAAGAGCTGGCGCCGGATAAGCCGCAGGGCGTGGCGCACTATCGCGATCTGATCGCCTTCGTTGCCGATCGTCCGGGCCACGATCTGCGCTATGCCATTGATGCTTCGAAGATTGCCCGCGAGCTGGGCTGGACGCCGGCAGAGACTTTCACCTCCGGTATGCGTAAGACCGTGGCGTGGTATCTGGCGAACGAGGCCTGGTGGCGTCGGGTTCAGGACGGAAGCTATCAGGGCGAGCGTCTTGGGCTGCAAAGCTAATCATCTCTGGGGGGAATGATGAAAGGTATTATTCTGGCGGGCGGTTCCGGAACGCGGCTACATCCCATCACCCGCGGCGTATCGAAGCAGCTGTTGCCGATCTACGATAAGCCGATGATCTACTACCCGCTGTCGGTATTAATGCTGGCCGGGATCCGTGAGATCCTGATTATCACCACGCCGGACGACCTACGTGATTTCCAGCGCCTGCTCGGCGATGGCTCAGAGTTTGGCATTGCGCTGCACTATGCCGTACAGCCGACGCCGGATGGTTTAGCCCAGGCGTTTATCATCGGAGAAGCCTTTCTTAACGGCGAACCGGCGTGTCTGGTGTTAGGCGACAATATCTTCTTCGGCCAAAGCTTTAGCCCGAAGCTGCGCAGCGTCGCTGCCCGCACGGAAGGGGCGACGATTTTTGGCTATCAGGTGATGGATCCTGAGCGCTTTGGCGTGGTGGAGTTTGATGATAACTTCCGTGCGCTATCGCTGGAAGAGAAGCCGAAGCAGCCGAAGTCGAACTGGGCGGTCACCGGTCTCTATTTCTACGATGGCAAGGTGACGGAGTATGCCAAACGGGTCAAGCCATCCGAGCGCGGCGAGCTGGAAATCACCTCCATCAACCAGATGTATCTGGAGGATGGCGCATTGACCGTCGAACTGCTTGGACGCGGCTTTGCCTGGCTGGACACCGGCACCCACGATAGCCTGATCGAGGCCAGCATGTTCGTGCAGACCGTCGAGAAGCGCCAGGGCTTTAAAATCGCCTGTCTGGAAGAGATCGGCTGGCGTAACGGCTGGCTGGACGACGACGGCGTCAAACGTGCGGCGAAGCGGCTGGAAAAAACCGGCTACGGCCAATATCTGCTGGATCTGCTCCGTGCCCGTCCGCGCCAGTATTGACCCCCTGGAGTGGGAGAACCGCTTCTTTGCCGTGAACAGCGCGATCGTGCGCTTTGACGAGCACGCGCCGCGGCTGACGCCTGAGGCGCTGGCGGGGTGGTCGCGAGTGCAGGCGAAGATCGCCGCCAGCGACACCGTCCGGCTGGACGCGCTGCAGCGGCTGGGTTTTCAGCTGGTGGAAGGTGAGGTCGATCTGGCGCTGCCGGTGGGCAGCCCTGCAGATGCCGGCGCAGACGTCGCCGTGGAAGCGGATATTGCGCCGCTGCGCGAGCAGGCGGCGCAGGCATTTGCCATGAGCCGCTTTCGCGCGCCCTGGTACGCTGCCGACGCCAGCGGCCGCTTCTATGCCCAGTGGATTGAAAATGCGGTGCGCGGCACCTTCGATCATCAGTGCCTGATTTATCGCCATCCTGAGGGCGATATTCGCGCCTTTGTCTCCCTGCGGCAGATCACTGCGACCGAAGCGCGTATCGGCCTGCTGGCCGGACGCGGCGCCGGGGCGCAGTTGATGCAGGCGGCGCGGTACTGGGCCGCCTCGCGCGGACTTTCTACACTGCGGGTGGCGACCCAGATGGGCAACACCGCCGCGCTTAAACGTTATATTCTCAGCGGTGCTAACGTGGAAAGCACCGCCTACTGGCTATACAGGTGACCCCCATGATCCCATTTAACGCGCCGCCGGTGGTTGGAACCGAGCTTGATTACATGCAGTCTGCGATGAACAGCGGCAAGCTGTGCGGCGACGGCGGCTTTACGCGCCGCTGCCAGCAGTGGATGGAGCAGCGATTTGGCACGGCAAAAGCGCTACTGACCCCTTCCTGCACGGCTTCGCTGGAGATGGCCACGCTGCTGCTGGATATCCAGCCGGGCGACGAAGTGATTATGCCCAGCTATACCTTTGTCTCCACCGCCAACGCCTTTGTGCTGCGCGGGGCGAAAATCGTCTTCGTTGATATCCGTCGCGATACGATGAATATCGACGAAACGCTCATCGAAGCCGCCATCACCGATAAAACCCGGGCGATTGTCCCGGTGCATTATGCCGGCGTAGCCTGCGAGATGGACACCATCATGGCCATCGCCGACAAATACAACCTGTTTGTGGTGGAAGACGCCGCGCAGGGGGTGATGTCCACCTACAAGGGGCGCGCGCTGGGCACCATCGGCCATATCGGCTGCTTCAGCTTCCATGAAACCAAAAACTACACCGCCGGCGGTGAGGGCGGGGCGACGCTGATCAACGATCGCACGCTGGTGGAACGCGCGGAGATTATTCGCGAAAAAGGCACCAACCGCAGCCAGTTCTTTCGCGGCCTGGTGGATAAATATACCTGGCGGGACATTGGCTCCAGCTATCTGATGTCCGACCTGCAGGCCGCCTATCTGTGGGCGCAGCTGGAAGCGGCGGAGCGCATCAACCAGCAGCGCCTGGCCCTGTGGCAGAACTACTATGATGCGCTGCTGCCGCTGGCGCGCGCCGGGCGTATCGAACTGCCGACGGTTCCGGCCGACTGCGGGCAAAACGCGCACATGTTCTACATTAAGCTGCGCGATATCGAGGATCGCAGCAGACTGATCGCCTGGCTGAAAGAGGCGGAGATCCTCGCGGTATTCCATTACATTCCCCTGCACAGCTGCCCGGCAGGCGAACAGTTCGGCGAATTCCGCGGTGAAGACCGCTACACCACTCAGGAGAGCGAGCGTCTGGTACGCCTGCCGCTGTTTTACAATCTGTCTGTGGTGAACCAGCGGACGGTGATTAACTCGCTGCTGAGCTACTTCTCCTGATATGTCGTTAGCAAAAGCCTCACTGTGGACGGCGGCATCGACGCTGGTCAAAATCGGCGCCGGTCTGCTGGTCGTCAAGCTGCTGGCCGTCTCGTTTGGGCCGGCGGGCGTTGGCCAGGCCGGTAACTTCCGGCAACTGGTCACCGTACTCGGCGTGCTGGCCGGGGCCGGGATATTTAATGGCGTCACGAAGCTGGTGGCGCAGCATCACGACGATCCCCCGCGCCTGAAGCAGGTGGTGGGCACCTCGTCGGCGATGGTGCTTGGCTTTTCCACCCTGCTGGCGCTGGTATTTTTACTGGCGGCGGCGCCGATAAGCCAGGGGCTGTTCGGCCATACGCACTATCAGGGGCTGGTACGCCTGGTGGCGCTGGTGCAGATGGGGATCGCCTGGGCGAATTTCCTGCTGGCGCTGATGAAAGGCTTTCGCGATGCGGCGGGTAACGCCTTCTCGCTGATTGCCGGGAGCCTGATCGGCGTGGCGGCTTACTATGCTTGCTACGTGTTGGGAGGCTATCAGGGCGCGCTGCTGGGGCTGGCGTTAGTTCCAGCGCTGGTGGTGGTCCCGGCGGGTATTATGCTCTGGCGGCGGGGTAATATCCCGCTGAGCGCCCTGCGTCCGCGCTGGGATAACGGTCTGGCGGGACAGCTATCGAAATTTACCCTGATGGCGCTGATAACCTCGGTGACCCTGCCGGTAGCCTATGTGATGATGCGTAATCTGCTGGCGGCGCATTACGGCTGGGAGGCGGTCGGGATCTGGCAGGGGGTGAGCAGCATCTCCGATGCCTACCTGCAGTTTATTACCGCCTCGTTTAGCGTCTATCTGCTGCCGACGCTGTCGCGGCTGAGCGCCAAAACGGATATCACCCGCGAGATAGTCAAGTCGCTGAAATTCGTCCTGCCGGCAGTAGCGGCGGCGAGCCTGACGGTCTGGCTGCTGCGCGATTTTGCCATCTGGCTGCTGTTTTCCGATCGCTTTACCGCGATGCGTGACCTGTTCGCCTGGCAGCTGGTGGGCGACGTTTTAAAAGTAGGCGCCTACGTCTATGGCTATCTGGTGATCGCCAAAGCGTCGCTGCGTTTTTATATTCTGACGGAAATCAGCCAGTTCGCACTGCTGACCGCATTCTCACACTGGCTTATACCGGCGCACGGCGCGGTTGGCGCGGCGCAGGCATATATGGCCACTTATATTGTTTATTTCGCCCTTTGTAGTGGCGTGTTTTTACTCTGGCGTAAACGGGCATGACAGCACTGATACATGTACTGGGATCGGATATCCCGCATCATAACCAGACCGTACTGCGGTTCTTTAACGACGAACTGGCCGCCGACCCGCAGGCCAGGAGATTTATGATCGTCGGTGATGAGGCCAGCGTGCGTGATGGGTATCCGGCGCTGGACATCACCTGTTATCCGGGGAAAAAGGCGCTGGCGCAGGCAGTGATTGCTACCGCGAAAGCCAACCGCCAGCAGCGCTTTTTCTTCCACGGCCAGTTCAATACCGGGCTGTGGCTGGCGCTGTTGAGCGGTGGCATCCGCCCGTCGCAGTTTAACTGGCATATCTGGGGGGCGGATCTGTATGAAAATTCTGCCAGCCTGAAGTTTCGCCTGTTCTATCCGCTGCGCCGTATGGCGCAGGGGCGGGTAGGGCGCGTTTTCGCCACCCGCGGCGATCTCAGCTGGTTCGCTAACCGCCATCCGCGCGTCCCGGGCGAGCTGCTCTACTTCCCGACCCGTATGGATCCGGCGCTGAATACCCTGGCCGATAACGCTCCGCGCGGTGATACCCTGACTATTCTGGTGGGCAACTCCGGGGATCGCAGCAATGAACATATTGCCGCGCTGAAGGCAATCCATCAGCAGTTTGGCGATACGGTAAACGTCATCGTGCCGATGGGCTATCCAGCGAAAAACGACGCCTATATCAATGAGGTTCGCGAGGCGGGGGCGGCGCTGTTTAGCGGTGAGCATCTGCAGATCCTCAGCGAGAAGCTGGAGTTTCATGATTATCTGGCGCTGCTGCGCCGCTGCGATCTGGGCTATTTTCTGTTTGCCCGCCAGCAGGGGATCGGCACCCTGTGTCTGCTGATTCAGGCGGGCATCCCCTGCGTGCTCAATCGGGAAAACCCGTTCTGGCAGGATATGGCCGAGCAGCATGTGCCGGTGCTGTTCACCAGCGACGCGCTGGACGTCAGCGTGGTGCGCGAAGCGCAGCGTCAGCTGGCGAGCGTGGATAAATCCGCTATCGCCTTCTTCCGGCCGAACTATCTGACGGGCTGGCGGCGGGCGCTACGGTTAGCGGCGGAGGGGCAGGCATGACGTTAATGCAATTTAGCGGGCTGCTGGTGGTCTGGCTGCTGTCGACGCTGTTCATCGCCACAGCCACCTGGTTTGAGTTCCGTCGGGTACGCTTTAACTTCAACGTTTTTTTCTCGTTGCTGTTTCTGCTGACCTTTTTCTTCGGCTTCCCGCTGACCAGTATTCTGGTGTTCCGCTTTGACGTCAGCGTGGCGCCGCCGGAGATTTTGCTGCAGACGCTGCTGATCGCGGTGTGCTTCTACGCAGTCTACTACGTGACCTATAAAACGCGGCTGCGTTCGGCATCGCGTGAGGTTGCGCATCGCCCGCTGTTTACCATGAACCGGGTGGAAACCCATCTGGCGTGGGGCATTTTGATGGGGCTGGCGCTGCTGTGCGTCGGCATCTTCTTCGCCCACAACGGTTTCCTGCTGTTTAAGCTCAACTCCTACAGCCAGATTTTCTCTGCTGAAGTGTCCGGCGTGGCGTTGAAGCGCTTCTTTTACTTCTTTATTCCGGCGATGCTGGTGGTCTATTTTCTGCGCCAGGATTATAAGGCGTGGATCTTCTTCCTCGTCAGCACGGTGGCCTTTGGTTTGCTGACCTACGCCATCGTCGGCGGGACGCGCGCCAATATCATCATCGCCTTCGCCATCTTTCTGTTCATCGGTATTATTCGCGGCTGGATCAGCCTGTGGATGCTGGCGGCGGCGGGTGTGCTGGGTATTGTCGGCATGTTCTGGCTGGCGCTGAAGCGCTACGGGATGAACGTCAGCGGCGACGAAGCGTTTTATACCTTTCTGTATCTCACGCGCGACACCTTCTCACCGTGGGAGAACCTGGCGCTGCTGCTGCAGAACTACGACAAGATCGATTTCCAGGGTCTGGCGCCGATGATCCGCGACTTCTACGTCTTTATCCCCAGCTGGATGTGGCACGGTCGCCCGACGATGGTGCTCAATACCGCCAACTACTTTACCTGGGAAGTATTAAACAACCATTCGGGGCTGGCGATTTCGCCGACGCTGATTGGCTCGCTGGTGGTGATGGGCGGCGTCTGGTTCGTACCGCTGGGCGCCGTGGCGGTAGGGTTGATTATTAGATGGTTCGACTGGCTGTATGAGCTGGGCAACCGGGAGAGCAATCGCTATAAAGCGGCTATCCTGCACAGTTTCTGTTTCGGCGCTATCTTCAACATGATAGTGCTGGCGCGCGAGGGGCTGGATTCGTTCGGCTCCCGCGTGGTGTTTTTCCTCGTGATCTTTGGTATCTGCTTGCTGGCGGCGAAACTGCTGTACTGGTTCCTGGATAGCGTGGGACTGATTCATAAGCGCGTAAAACCGCTTTCGCAACCGCAAGTCTGAGAAGGATGGACATGACTGGGACCATTTCCGCGCCGTTGTACCTGTTAAGAGGGCTGCAGCTCATAGGCTGGCGCGATATGCCGCACGCTCTGGATTATTTGTTTGCCGACGGCGTTCTCCGCGAGGGGACGCTGGTAGCCATTAATGCTGAGAAAATGCTGGCCGTAGAGGATAACCCGGAGGTACGGGCGCTGATTGAGGCGGCGGAGTTTAAATATGCCGATGGCATCAGCGTGGTGCGTTCGCTGCGCAAAAAATACCCGCAGGCCCAGGTATCCCGCGTCGCCGGGGCCGATCTCTGGGAAGCGTTAATGCAGCGCGCCGGCGCTGAAGGGACACCGGTGTTTTTGGTTGGTGGTAAACCTGAGGTCCTGGCGCAGACAGAATCCAGGCTGCGTCAGCGCTGGCAGGTGAACATCGTCGGCAGCCAGGACGGTTATTTCACCCCTGAGCAACGCCAGGCATTGTTCGAACGCATTCGCGACAGCGGGGCGAAAATCGTCACCGTCGCGATGGGGTCGCCGCGCCAGGAGATCTTTATGCGCGACTGCCGGCGCCTGTATCCGCACGCGCTGTATATGGGCGTCGGCGGCACTTACGATGTTTTTACCGGGCACGTCCATCGGGCGCCGAAGTTCTGGCAGGATCTGGGGCTGGAGTGGTTCTATCGCCTGCTTTTGCAGCCGAGCCGTATCAAAAGACAGTTCCGTCTGCTGCGCTATTTACGTTGGCATTATTCCGGTAAGCTCTGATATTCCACTGCAACCAGGCGAGTTTGCATACATATTCTGTGTAATCTCTTCACTCGCCTGATACTTTATTTGCCATTTCCGCAAAATTAATTAACCATTCGCAGGCTTCATACGCGCCGGGGAGACCTGCGCGTCGGCAAGGCTATGGTTTCAGTTAATAACAATAACCGGGAGTACCCGGAATACGGCAAACACAAGAGGATATATGACTGAGAAAAAAGCGGAGCTTCAGCGTGGACTGGAGGCCCGGCATATTGAACTGATCGCCCTTGGCGGGACGATTGGCGTGGGGTTGTTTATGGGGGCGGCCAGTACCTTGAAATGGGCTGGGCCTTCCGTGCTGCTGGCGTACATTATCGCTGGCCTGTTCGTCTTTTTCATTATGCGCTCAATGGGCGAAATGCTGTTCCTTGAGCCTGTCACTGGCTCCTTCGCGGTGTATGCGCATCGCTATATGAGCCCCTTCTTCGGCTATCTGACCGCGTGGTCCTACTGGTTTATGTGGATGGCGGTGGGGATCTCGGAGATTACCGCCATCGGGGTCTATGTGCAGTTCTGGTTCCCGGAGATGGCGCAGTGGATCCCGGCGTTGATTGCCGTGGGGCTGGTGGCGCTGGCGAACCTCGCGGCGGTCCGGCTGTACGGTGAAATCGAGTTCTGGTTCGCCATGATAAAAGTGACCACCATTATCGTGATGATCGTCGTGGGTCTGGGCGTCATTTTCTTCGGCTTTGGCAACGGCGGCCACTCCATCGGTTTTGGTAATCTCACCGAACATGGTGGTTTCTTTGCCGGCGGCTGGAAGGGCTTCCTGACGGCGCTGTGTATCGTGGTCGCGTCCTATCAGGGGGTGGAGCTCATCGGCATTACCGCAGGTGAAGCGAAAAACCCGCAGGTGACGCTGCGCAGCGCGGTGGGCAAAGTGCTGTGGCGGATCCTGATTTTCTACGTCGGCGCGATTTTCGTTATCGTCACTATCTTCCCGTGGGATCAAATCGGCTCCAATGGCAGCCCGTTCGTACTGACGTTTGCCAAAATCGGTATTACCGCGGCGGCGGGAATTATCAACTTCGTGGTGCTGACGGCAGCGCTTTCCGGCTGCAACAGCGGAATGTACAGCTGCGGACGTATGCTGTACGCCCTGGCGAAGAACCGTCAGCTGCCGGCGGCGATCGGTAAGGTATCGCGCAACGGCGTTCCGTCCGTCGGTGTGGCGCTGTCGATTCTGATCCTGCTGGTGGGCTCCTGCCTGAATTACATTATTCCTAATCCGCAGCGGGTGTTCGTCTATGTCTATAGCGCCAGCGTCCTGCCGGGGATGGTGCCCTGGTTTGTGATCCTGATTAGTCAGCTGCGTTTCCGTCGCGTGCATCAGGCGGCGATTGCCAGCCATCCGTTCCGTTCGCTGCTGTTTCCGTGGGCCAACTATTTCACGATGGCCTTCCTGATCTGCGTGCTGGTCGGGATGGGACTGAATGATGAAACCCGCATGTCGCTCTTCGTCGGCATTATTTTTCTGGCCGCCGTCACCCTGATTTATAAGGTGTTTGGCCTCGGAAGACAGGGGCAAGTCAATAATACGGCTGAATAACCGTCAAAACGAACAAAGCATGAGCAAACGATAATTTTCTTTAAAAAGGCACTAGACAGCGGGGTAGGAAGTCCGTATTATCCGACCCCGCAACGGCGCTAAGCGCCCGTAGCTCAGCTGGATAGAGCGCTGCCCTCCGGAGGCAGAGGTCTCAGGTTCGAATCCTGTCGGGCGCACCATTAACCCGGTGCTGGAGCTGCGGTGGTTTTAATACCGCGTAAAAGGTTTGCAGTGGTGGCTATAGCTCAGTTGGTAGAGCCCTGGATTGTGATTCCAGTTGTCGTGGGTTCGAATCCCATTAGCCACCCCATTATTTGATAGAGTTGTGAATTTGCGAAGGTGGCGGAATTGGTAGACGCGCTAGCTTCAGGTGTTAGTGTTCTTACGGACGTGGGGGTTCAAGTCCCCCCCCTCGCACCACGACTTTAACGAATTGAACTAAAAATTCAAAAAGCAGTATTTCGGCGAGTAGCGCAGCTTGGTAGCGCAACTGGTTTGGGACCAGTGGGTCGGAGGTTCGAATCCTCTCTCGCCGACCAATTTTGAACCCCGCTTCGGCGGGGTTTTTTGTTTTCTGCTGCCGTCCGCCATCTCTTATTTCTCTGATCTTGCTGATAAAAAATCTTCTCTTTGCTTAAGAATACGCGTCAGGAAAACTCTCAATTCATCACTGTGGTAGATGCAATTTCCCCGGATCCTGTGCGATAATAACCGGGTAGATGCTCATTCCATCTCTTATGTTCGCCTTCGTGCCTCATAAACTCCGGAATGATGCAGAGCCGTTCTTACGGTGCTTATCGTCCACTGACAGATGTCGCATTTATGCCTCATCAAACACCATGGACATTACGTTGAGTGAAGCACCCAATTTGTTGTCAAACAGACCTGTTTTAACGCCTGCCCTGATTTCAGCGCAGGCGTTTTTTTCTTTCAGGGATCCGTCAATGCGAAGGCGGGGGAGAAGGGCTATCGCCCCGCAGGAGGCGATAGCCATGCCAGGTTATGGCTGAGGATTATTCTGCAGCGTCAGCAGCAGTCCATCGCGGCGCATAGCGGCGGCTTCTTCCGGCTGATGCAGGCGGTCCAGGGCATCCGCCAGCCAGGCGTAATCAAAGGCATCCGGACGCTGCTTAAGCGCGGCGCGGAAGGCGATGCTGGCCTCCTGCCATTCGCCGTGCCGCATCAGCGACTGGCCCAGGGTGCTCCACAGCAGCGGACGGTCGCCAACGGCTTTGATCTGCTGGCGCAGCACTTTCTCCAGCTGTTCCGGGTTATTGGTCTTCAGACGCGGGATCGGCATCACCAGACGGTCATCATACTGTTTCTTCAGACCATCAATAATAATTTGCTGCGCGGTATCGTGATCGTCGCTCTCGATGAGGCGCTCGGCCATCGCCACCTGCAGCGGCACCAGCGCCCGCGTTTTACGGCTCTGGTTGCGCCACCATTCGCGTAGTCCTTCGCTGCCGCCATCGGCCAGCGCTTTATCCATCAGGCCAACCCAGGCCAGCTGTTCCAGCGCCGCGCGGTGCGCTTCATCGCCGACGTTAGCTTTCGCCATCGACGGAATGATGTCCAGCAGCGACTGCCAGGCGCCGGTGCGGGTGTATGCCTGTTCGGCGAGGCGCAGCACTTCCGGATGACGCGGGGTAATTTCCAGCAGCTTATCGATGCCATGGCGCGCAGCGTGATTTTCATTACGCGCCAGCTGCAGGCGAACGCGAGTGATTTCCACCGGGATCAGGTCATCGCCCGCCAGCTCGGTGGCGCGCTCCAGATGCTGGTTGGCCCGCGCTTCATCGCCGCGCTGCTGGGCCGCTTCCGCCGCCAGCAGATAGTTCACCACCGGCTGTTCGGCGTGATCGGCATTTTTCGCCATCAGCTTCTCAACCTGCTGGTAATCACCTTCCGCCAGCTTAAGCAGCGCCTGCTCGGTTTGCTTACGCGCGCGACGGCGTTTACGGCCGACAAACCAGCCGCGCGTATGCGCCCCGGTGCGGAAAATGCGGCGCAGCAGCCATTCAATGGCGAACAGCACCACCATGGCGAGGATCAGGATGATCACCAGCCCGGTCACGCTGGTCTCGATATTGTAATTATCGGTCTGGATCAGGACGTAGCCCTGATGCCCGGCGATCATCGGGCCGAGCACGATCCCGGCGATCAACAGTGCGAAGAGTAAAAGAATTTTCAGCATGCGTTACTCTCCTTGCGGCGCAGCGGGGGCGGCCGGCGCAGCAGGTGCGGGCGAAGGCGCGCCGCCCGCGGTAACGGCAGGCTGCGCCATCAGGTTGCGCACTCGGGTCTGCATCAGTTTTTCCAGCAACGCCTGACTCTGCAGCGTTTCCGGCACCGTCATGGTAATGCTTTGCTGACTGAGCTTATCCACCTCGTCGAGGAAGGCTTTGGTGGTGGCGTCATCGGTATCATAATAGGCGCGTACCCAGGTCGAGACGTTATCCAGCGACTGTTTCCAGGTCTCTTCCTGATGGCGCGGAACTGCCTGCGCGGCGACCAGCAGGCGAGAGCGAATATTTTCCCGCAGATAGATATCCTGATTCGGCGCCAGCAGCGGGACCGCCGTTTCATCGCGGCGGCGCACGGTGATAAAGTTGTCCATAAAGTTCTGCCAGCTTTTCTGCAGGTTGACGCGCCATTCGCTGATAGAGCTGGAAAGCTCATCGCTATCAGCGTCCATCGGCGAATCGTCATCGTTATTATCGGCCAGCCGCAGGTTATCGATTTGGTTCGCCAGCTGATTAACCTTGAGGATCATGCCGTCATAGTCCACCTGGCTTACCGCGGAGAGGGTGGCGATGTCGTCGGTGATCGCCCGGCGGGCGCCGATGAGGCTTGGGTCGTTCATGTCGGCGAGGCTGGCGTCAGCGCTTTTCAGCAGCGCGGCGGCGGTGGTGACATCCTGATCGCTCCACAGCTTACGTCCCGCCAGCTTGACGAGGAAGTCGGCCTGGGCCAGCAGCCAGGTTTTGGCATCGCTACCGGAAATCACCGCCACTTTTTGCTGCAGCTCATCCAACTGTTTGGCCAGCGTCTCCTGCTGATGTTTGGCTTCGTTTAGCTGGTCGGCCTGCTGTTTGATAACACCTTCCAGTTCACTTTTTTGATTTTCCTGCGCTTTTTGCAGCGCCGCGACCTGGCTTGCTAATTCAGAGGTAGTTGCGTTTTGCCGCGTGGCCTGTTGTTTGTTCAGGCCATACAGGCCGATGCCGGCGGCTATCGCAATGGCGATAGCGATCGCGCTGAGCGCCAGGCTGGTTTTATTGCCTGCCTTCTTCTTCTCAGTGTTCTCTGGCTGTGGTGTGGTCTCCACGGCCTCCCTGGTCTCTTCAACCACGGCGGATTGATTTTGTTGTTCCGTCATTATGGCTTCCAATGTTGAGAGTTATTGTAATGCGCGTAGCAGCGCATCGTTGTCGGCGCTATCGGCAACCTGAATCTCCTGCCAGCCCAGTTCCCGGGCCTGAAGGGCCAGACGTTCGCTGACAACGACAACGCGGCAGTGCAGGAGCCACTGTTCGCGATACCATTGCGGTATTAACGACCATAGCTGCTGCAGCATCTCGCCGCTGGTGACCACCAGCGTGGTGACTCCGCGAGATTGCCAGCGCATCGCTTCTTCTGCGCCATCGTAATGTTTTGCACTACGTTGATAACATTCACAAAATGTGACCCTGGCGCCGCGCTCGGTCAGCGTCGCGCCTAAGAGTTCCCGCCCGCCATTGCCGCGTAGGATCAGCGCATTTTTCCCGGCAATGTTTTGTAATTCAGGTAATTGTAGCAAGACTTCGCTAATTTCCCGATCTAACGGGTAATGGATATGCTGCCCACTGACCGTATGCAGGGCCAGCGCCGTCGTGCGGCCAATGGCAAAATAGCGCGGAGAAGTGGGCCAGGGCAGGCCCTGCAGCTGCAGACGGGCATGGGCGAATTCCACCGCATGCTGGGATAGCGCAAATAGCAGATCGTCGGGCCCCAGTCGGGCAAGCGCATCGCCCAGCGCGGGAAGCTCCCTGCCAGGCGTAAATTCTATCAGCGGAAAGCTCCAGGCCACGCGTCCCATGGCCCGCAGACGGCTGACCAGCGCTTCTCCTTGCGGTAGTGGACGAGTGACCAGGATGCTCATCGCGGGGCTTCTCCATCATAAACCGCCGCGAGAATCTCGCGGGCGCCATTATCCAGAAGCTCTTCCGCCAGCGAGATGCCGAGGGCTTCCGCTTGTTCCGCTGGCCCGCGTCGTTCGCCGCGCACCAGCTGTGAACCATCCGGAGCGCCAACCAGCGCCCGCAGCCACAGTTCCCCGTCCTTCAGTTCCGCATAGCTGCCGATCGGCACCTGGCAGCCGCCTTCGAGGCGGGTGTTCATCGCCCGCTCGGCGCGCACGCGCACCGCCGTTTCCGTATGGTTGAGAGGCGCTAACAGCCCCCGGGTCCATGCATCATCAAGACGGCATTCGATGCCGACCGCGCCCTGGCCGACCGCCGGCAGAGATTGCTCAGGCGACAGCGGCTGGCGAATACGCGCTTCCAGCTGCAGGCGCTTCAGGCCGGCGGCGGCGAGGATGATGGCGTCGTACTCGCCGTTATCCAGCTTACTCAGCCGGGTACCGACGTTACCGCGCAGAGAGCGGATCGCCAGGTCCGGACGGGTGGCGGCCAGCTGGCACTGACGGCGTAAACTTGACGTGCCAACGACGCTGCCGGCCGGCAGTTCGTCAATCGAGGCATAGCGATTGGAGACAAACGCGTCGCGCGGATCGTCGCGCTCGCAGATAGTCACCAGCCCCAGGCCCTCCGGGAATTCCACCGGCACATCTTTCATCGAATGGACGGCGATATCGGCGCGCCCTTCGAGCATGGCGAGCTCTAACTCTTTCACAAATAAGCCTTTGCCCCCCACCTTTGCCAGCGGAGTATCAAGGATGACATCCCCGCGCGTGACCATCGGCACCAGCTCGACCTTCAGTCCGGGATGCGCTTGTTCCAGGCGCGCTTTAACATACTGCGCCTGCCATAGCGCAAGCGGGCTTTGCCGTGTGGCAATTTTCAAAACTTTGTCTAACATGCTTGTTACCGTCATTATCGACCACTATCCATCCTAACATTGTTGTCTTACGGATGTTAGTTTTCACGGTTTATGTGGGAGGTGGCTCCGGCCCACTCTTTTTTAACCTTTCATGCGCGTGGCGGTTGCCGGAGACGTAGTGAGGAATTTACAGGTAATAAACGGTGCTACACTTGTATGTAGCGCATCTTTCTTTACGGTCAATGAGCAAGGTGTTAAATTGATCACGTTTTAAACCATTTGTCAGTCCGCTGCTCATCACAACCACACCGACGACGAATGGTGACGGTTTTTGTTGAAATACTGAAATCCTCCGTACTATTGTACCTCGGGTTTTTGAACATCAGGCGATATGTCTTGTACCTCTATATTGAGACACTGAAACAGAGACTGGATGCCATCAACCAATTGCGCGTGGATCGCGCGCTTGCTGCCATGGGACCCGCTTTCCAGCAGGTTTACAGTCTACTGCCAACGTTATTACATTATCATCACCCGCTGATGCCGGGTTACCTTGACGGTAACGTTCCCCGTGGCATTTGCCTCTACACGCCTGATGAAACCCAACGCCACTATCTTGAAGAACTGGAGCTGCATCGCGGTATGCAGACTCAGGAGCCGCCGAAAGGCGAGCTGCCGATCACCGGCGTCTACTCGATGGGCAGTACTTCCTCCGTCGGCCAGAGCTGCTCTTCCGATCTTGATATCTGGGTATGTCACCAGGCCTGGCTGGATAGCGAAGAGCGCCAGCTGCTGCAGCGAAAATGCAGCCTGCTTGAGAGCTGGGCTGCCTCGCTCGGCGTGGAAGTCAGCTTCTTCCTGATCGACGAAAACCGTTTCCGTCATAACGAAAGCGGTAGCCTCGGCGGCGAAGACTGCGGTTCGACCCAGCATATCCTGTTGCTTGATGAGTTCTACCGCACCGCGGTGCGCCTCGCCGGCAAGCGTATTCTGTGGAATATGGTGCCGTGCGATGAAGAAGAGCATTACGATGATTACGTGATGGGGCTGTATGCCCAGGGCGTGCTGACGCCTAACGAATGGCTCGATCTCGGCGGCCTCAGTTCGCTGTCGGCGGAAGAGTACTTCGGCGCCAGCCTGTGGCAGCTGTATAAAAGTATCGACTCCCCCTATAAAGCGGTGCTGAAAACGCTGCTGCTGGAAGCCTACTCCTGGGAATACCCCAATAACCGCCTGTTAGCGAAAGATATCAAACAGCGTTTGCACGACGGGGAGATTGTCTCCTTCGGCCTCGACCCGTACTGCATGATGCTGGAGCGCGTGACCACCTATCTGCAGGCCATCGAAGATGAAACCCGCCTCGATCTGGTGCGCCGCTGCTTCTACCTGAAAGTTTGTGAAAAACTCAGCCGCGAACGCGCCTGCGTCGGCTGGCGTCGCGAAGTCGTCAGCCAGTTGGTGAATGCCTGGGGCTGGGACGAAAAGCGTCTGATGATGCTCGACAACCGCGCCAACTGGAAAATCGATGAAGTGCGCAAGGCGCACAACGAACTGCTCGACGCCATGATGCAGAGCTATCGTAATCTGATCCGCTTCGCGCGGCGCAATAACCTTAGCGTATCCGCCAGCCCGCAGGATATTGGCGTGCTGACCCGTAAGCTGTATGCGGCCTTTGAAGCGCTGCCGGGGAAAGTGACGCTGGTAAACCCGCAAATTTCGCCGGATCTGTCGGAACCGAACCTGACCTTTATCCACGTGCCGCCGGGCCGCGCCAACCGTACCGGTTGGTATCTGTACAACCGCGCGCCGGACATGGAATCGATCATCAGCCATCAGCCGCTGGAATATAACCGTTATCTTAATAAACTGGTGGCCTGGGCCTGGTTTAACGGCCTGCTGACCTCACGCACCCGCCTGTTTATTAAGGGCAACGGCATCGTCGATCTGGCGAAGCTGCAGGAGATGGTGGCCGACGTGTCGCACCACTTCCCGCTGCGCCTGCCGGCGCCGACGCCAAAGGCGCTGTACAGCCCGTGCGAAATCCGCCACCTGGCGATTATCGTCAACCTCGAATATGACCCAACCGCGGCCTTCCGCAACCAGGTGGTGCACTTCGATTTCCGTAAGCTGGATGTTTTCAGCTTCGGCGAAGAGCAAAAATGCCTGATCGGCAGCGTCGACCTGCTGTATCGCAACTCGTGGAACGAAGTGCGTACGCTGCACTTTAACGGCGAACAGGCGATGATCGAGGCGCTGAAAACGATCCTCGGCAAAATGCACCAGGACGCCGCGCCGCCGGACAGCGTGGAGGTGTTCTGCTATAGCCAGCACCTGCGCGGCCTGATCCGCACCCGCGTGCAGCAGATGATCTCCGAATGTATCGAACTGCGTCTCTCCAGTACCCGCCAGGATACCGGGCGCTTCAAAGCGCTGCGCGTCTCCGGCCAGACGTGGGGGCTGTTCTTCGAGCGGCTTAACGTTTCGGTGCAGAAGCTGGAAAACGCCATTGAGTTCTACGGCGCTATCTCGCACAACAAGCTGCACGGGCTGTCGGTGCAGGTGGAAACCAATCACGTTAAGCTGCCGGCGGTGGTGGATGGCTTCGCCAGCGAAGGGATTATTCAGTTCTTCTTTGAAGACGCGGATAACAACGACAGCGGCTTTAACATCTATATTCTTGATGAGAGCAACCGCGCCGAGGTCTATCATCACTGCGAGGGCAGTAAAGAGGAGCTGGTGCGCGACGTCAGCCGCTTCTATTCGTCATCGCACGATCGTTTCACCTACGGCTCCAGCTTTATCAACTTCAACCTGCCGCAGTTCTATCAGATTGTCGAGGTAGACGGGCGCACCCAGGTGATCCCTTTCCGCACCCAGGCGATTGCCGCTGCGATACCCACCAGCCAGGACGTTACCGCCTCGCCGGTGCTGCAGCAGCGCTACTCGTAGATTTGGCCCGGATAAGGCGCGATGCGCCGCTATCCGGGAAACACGTCATTAACGGAATTTCACCGTCTCACCGGCCTGCTGGCTCGCCGCCTGCTCCAGCAGATCCCAGAAGGTTTCGCCGCTGCGATCGCAGATCCACTCGTCGCCTTTGAGATCGAAGTGATAGCCGCCCTGTTTGGTGGCCAGCCACACCTGGTGCAGCGGCTCCTGACGGTTAATAATGATTTTGCTGCCGTTTTCAAAGCTGATGGTCAGCACGCCGCCGTTGATTTCGCAGTCGATGTCGCTATCGCCGTCCCAGTCGTCCAGACGTTCTTCGATGGTCATCCACAGGCTATCGGCCAGGCGATGGAATTCACTGTCGTTCATAATTTGATTCTGCTTTTTTGATTTTTGAAGATGGGCCGCAGTATAGCGCGAAACAAAAGCGCGCGCAGTCGGATGCTAAAGGCTTGCTTTTACGTCTTCTCCTGCGATGATAGAAAGCAGAAAGAATGAATCACGGGCAACTATCAATGAAAAACGTTTTTCCTACGCTTGCCGTTTTGTTTGCGATCTTCAGCCTGACCGGCTGCGGTCTGAAAGGGCCTCTCTATTTCCCACCGGCGGACAAAACCGCGCCGCCGCCGACCAAACCGGTTAACCCTGGCATTCAGAGCGCAACGCCGGATCGTAACGATCGTGGCGATATCGGTGGTCCGAGCCAGGTCAATTACTAACGATAACGTTCTGTTCCGCGCAACTGGAGTAGATGATGCAGTTCTCTAAAATGCATGGCCTTGGCAACGATTTTATGGTCGTTGACGCGGTAACGCAGAATGTTTTTTTCTCGCCGGAGCTGATTCGCCGCCTGGCGGATCGCCACCTTGGCGTCGGGTTCGATCAGCTATTGGTCGTCGAACCGCCCTACGATCCGGATCTGGATTTCCACTACCGGATCTTTAACGCCGACGGCAGCGAAGTGTCGCAGTGCGGCAACGGCGCGCGCTGTTTTGCCCGCTTCGTCCGGCTGAAAGGCCTGACCAATAAACGTGATATCCGCGTGAGTACGGCCAACGGGCGTATGGTATTAAGCGTAACGGAAGACGATCTGGTGCGGGTGAACATGGGCGAGCCCAACTTCGAGCCGTCCCAGGTGCCGTTCCGCGCCAACAAAGCGGAAAAGACCTATATCATGCGTGCCGCCGAGCAGACAGTATTGTGCGGCGTGGTGTCCATGGGAAATCCGCACTGCGTCATCCAGGTTGATGATGTGGATACGGCAGCGGTGGAAACTCTCGGCCCGGTGATGGAAAGCCATGAGCGTTTTCCGGAGCGCGCCAATATCGGCTTTATGCAGGTGGTCGGCCGGTCTCATATCCGTTTGCGCGTCTACGAACGCGGCGCGGGGGAAACCCAGGCCTGCGGCAGCGGCGCCTGCGCCGCGGTGGCGGTGGGGATCCAGCAGGGGCTGCTGGCGGAAACGGTACGCGTGGAATTACCCGGCGGTCGACTTGATATCGCCTGGAAAGGCCCGGGCCAGCCGCTGTTTATGACCGGCCCGGCGGCCCATGTCTATGATGGATTTATTCATTTATGAAACCAATCGGGGAAGAACAGCAGGAGGTTGCCAGCGCGTTGAACGATCGCGCAGTGGTGGACTATCTGTTGCAACATCCTGAATTTTTTATTCGTAATGCCGCCCAGGTCGAACATCTCCGCGTCCCGCATCCGGTACGCGGTACGATTTCGCTGGTGGAGTGGCACATGATGCGGGCGCGTAACCATATTCATGTGCTGGAAGAGAATATGTCGCTGCTGATGGAGCAGGCGGTCGCTAATGAAAGCCTGTTCCAGCGCCTGCTGCAGCTGCAAACGCGGCTGGCGGCGGCGGAGAGCCTCGACGATATGCTCAACCGCCTTCACCGCTGGGCACGCGAGCTGGGGCTGGCGGGCGCCACGGTGCGCCTGTTTCCTGACTGCTGGCGCCTCGGCGCGCCCTCGAAGTTTACCCATCTGGCATTAAACCGGCAGGCGTTTGAGCCGATCCGTATTCAACGTCTGGGCCAGGCGCGCCACTATCTTGGGCCGCTGAACGGCCCGGAGCTGCTGGTGGTGCTGCCGGAGGCGAAGGCCATTGGGTCTGTGGCGATATCGCTGCTGGGGGGCGATAATGCCCCGGGGGTGATGCTCTTCAGCAGCCGCGATGCGCAGCATTATCAGCCAGGGCAGGGGACGCAGCTGTTGCAGGAGATTGCCCAGATGCTGCCCGGCCTGCTGGAGCGCTGGATTGAACGCGCATGACCGATTCTCCTCTCTTCTCCGCCGTCGCCCGCTTTCTTCGCCATCTTGGCGTTGAACGCCAGCTCAGCCCGATCACGTTACTGAATTACCAGCGACAGCTGGACGCGCTGATCGCCCTGGCGGATGAGGCGGGCCTGAAAAGCTGGTCGCAGTGCGATGCCGCTCAGGTGCGAAGCTTTGCGGTGCGTAGTCGCCGCGCGGGGTTAGGCCCGGCAAGCCTGGCGCTTCGCCTGTCGGCGCTGCGCAGTTTCTTCGACTGGCTGGTCGGTCAGGGCGAGCTCAGCGCCAATCCGGCGAAGGGGATTGCCGCGCCGAAAATTCCCCGCCACCTGCCAAAAAATATTGACGTCGATGACGTCAATCGACTGCTGGATATCGATCTCAACGATCCGCTGGCGGTGCGCGATCGGGCGATGCTGGAGGTGATGTACGGCGCGGGATTGCGTTTGTCCGAACTGGTCAACCTGGATATCAAACACCTCGATCTCGAAAGCGGTGAGGTCTGGGTGATGGGCAAAGGCAGCAAGGAGCGTCGTTTGCCGATCGGTCGCAACGCGGTGGCATGGATTGAGCACTGGCTGGATTTGCGCGGCCTGTTCGGTACCGATGACGACGCGCTGTTTTTGTCGAAGCTGGGCAAACGTATTTCGGCGCGCAACGTACAGAAGCGATTCGCCGAGTGGGGCATTAAGCAGGGGCTGAACAGCCATGTGCACCCGCACAAGCTGCGCCACTCCTTTGCCACCCATATGCTGGAGTCGAGCGGCGATCTGCGCGGCGTGCAGGAGCTGCTGGGGCATGCTAACCTCTCCACCACCCAAATCTATACCCATCTTGATTTTCAACACCTTGCCTCGGTGTACGATGCCGCGCATCCGCGCGCTAAACGGGGGAAATAATGCGTTTTTACCGACCTCTGGGCCAGATTTCCGCGCTGACGTTTGACCTGGACGATACCCTTTACGATAACCGCCCGGTGATTGACCGGACGATGCACGAGTCGCTGGCCTTTGTGCGCAGCTACCATCCTTCGCTCAGCCAGTTCGACGCCCATGAGCTTAATCAGCTGCGTCAGACGCTGCTGGCTGCTGAACCTGAGATTTATCATGACGTGACCGTCTGGCGCCACCGTGCGCTGGAGTTAGGTATGCGTAATGCCGGGCTCTCCGCCGAAGCGGCGAAAGCGGGGGCCGATGCGGCGATGGAACACTTCGCCCACTGGCGCAGCCGCGTCGATGTCCCGCAGGAAACGCACGATACGCTGGCGAAGCTGGCGAAGAAGTGGCCGCTGGTGGCGATTACCAATGGCAACGCCCGCCCGGAACTGTTCGGTCTGAGCGACTATTTCCGCTTCGTGCTGCGCGCCGGGCCGGATGGCCGCTCCAAGCCGTTTGCCGACATGTACCACCTTGCGGCGGAGCGTCTGAATGTGCCGCTCGGGCAGATTCTGCACGTCGGCGATGATCTGACCACCGACGTGGCCGGCGCTATTCGCTGTGGGATGCAGGCCTGCTGGATCAAACCGCAAGGCGCGGACCTGATGCACACCGCGGACAGCCGCCTGCTGCCGCATATTGAAATTTCACGGTTGGCATCTCTGACCTCGCTGATATAATCACCAGTCACTCTGTATATATTAACAGGGGTTCGTGGAACCCCTTCTCTTCCGGCGGTGCCAATGGACGTTTCTTACCTGCTCGACAGCCTTAATGACAAACAGCGTGAAGCCGTAGCGGCCTCGCGCACCAATATGCTGGTTCTGGCAGGGGCGGGCAGTGGTAAGACGCGCGTTCTGGTGCACCGTATCGCCTGGCTGCTGAGCGTGGAGAACTGTTCCCCGTATTCCATTATGGCGGTGACCTTTACCAACAAAGCGGCGGCGGAGATGCGTCACCGTATCGGCCAGCTGATGGGCACCACCCAGGGCGGCATGTGGGTGGGCACCTTCCACGGCCTGGCGCACCGTTTGCTGCGCGCGCACCATCTGGATGCCAACCTGCCGCAGGACTTCCAAATCCTCGACAGCGAAGACCAGCTGCGTCTGCTGAAGCGTCTGATTAAGGCGATGAACCTCGATGAGAAACAGTGGCCGCCGCGCCAGGCAATGTGGTACATCAACAGCCAGAAAGATGAAGGACTGCGCCCGCATCATATTCAGAGCTACGGCAACCCGGTCGAGCAGACCTGGCAGAAGGTCTATCAGGCCTATCAGGAAGCCTGCGACCGCGCCGGGCTGGTGGACTTCGCCGAGCTGCTGCTGCGCGCCCACGAGCTGTGGCTGAACAAACCGCATATCCTGCAGCACTACCGCGAGCGCTTCACCAATATCCTCGTCGATGAATTCCAGGATACCAACAACATTCAGTACGCCTGGATCCGCCTGCTGGCGGGCGATACCGGCAAGGTAATGATCGTCGGCGATGACGATCAGTCTATCTATGGCTGGCGCGGCGCGCAGGTCGAGAACATTCAGCGCTTCCTTAACGACTTCCCCGGCGCGGAAACTATTCGCCTGGAGCAGAACTATCGTTCAACCAGCAATATTCTTAGCGCTGCCAACGCCCTGATTGAAAACAACAACGGGCGCCTGGGCAAAAAGCTGTGGACCGACGGCGCCGACGGCGAGCCGATTTCGCTGTACTGCGCCTTCAACGATCTCGACGAAGCGCGCTTTGTGGTGAACCGAATTAAAACCTGGCAGGAGAACGGCGGCGCGCTGGAGCAATGCGCCATTCTCTATCGCAGTAACGCCCAGTCGCGTGTGCTGGAAGAGGCCCTCCTGCAGGCCAGCATGCCGTACCGTATCTACGGCGGCATGCGCTTCTTCGAGCGTCAGGAAATCAAAGACGCGCTCTCTTACCTGCGCCTTATCGCCAACCGCAACGACGACGCGGCCTTTGAGCGCGTAGTCAATACGCCGACCCGCGGCATTGGCGACCGCACGCTGGACGTGGTGCGCCAGACGTCGCGCGATCGCCAGCTGACGCTATGGCAGGCCAGTCGCGAGCTATTGAAAGAAAAAGCGCTGGCCGGTCGCGCCGCCAGCGCCCTGCAGCGCTTTATGGAGCTGATTGACGCGCTGGCGCAGGAGACCACCGATATGCCGCTGCACGTTCAGACCGATCGGGTGATTAAAGACTCCGGCCTGCGCGCGATGTACGAGCAGGAGAAAGGCGAGAAGGGCCAGACCCGTATTGAAAACTTAGAGGAGCTGGTGACGGCGACGCGCCAGTTCAGCTACAACGAAGAAGATGAAGATCTGATGCCGCTGCAGGCGTTCCTCTCCCACGCCGCGCTGGAAGCGGGCGAGGGGCAGGCGGACACCTGGCAGGACGCGGTTCAGCTGATGACCCTGCACTCGGCGAAAGGGCTGGAGTTCCCGCAGGTGTTCATCGTCGGCGTCGAAGAAGGGATGTTCCCGAGCCAGATGGCCCTTGATGAAGGCGGCCGCCTGGAGGAGGAGCGTCGCCTGGCCTACGTCGGCGTAACGCGCGCCATGCAGAAGCTGACGCTGACCTATGCGGAAACCCGCCGTCTGTACGGGAAAGAGGTTTATCACCGCCCGTCGCGCTTTATCGGCGAGCTGCCGCAGGAGTGCGTAGAAGAAGTGCGTCTGCGAGCCACGGTGAGCCGCCCGGTAAACCATCAGCGACTGGGCGCGCCGATTGCCGAGAGCGATACCGGCTACAAGTTAGGCCAGCGCGTACGGCATCCGAAGTTTGGCGAAGGCACTATTGTCAACCTCGAAGGCAGCGGCGAGCACAGCCGGCTGCAGGTGGCTTTTCAGGGCCAGGGAATCAAATGGCTGGTGGCGGCTTACGCCCGGCTGGAGGCAGTGTAACTTTAAGAAAAATATCATTATTTTGTAATATTCTGCTACCTTTATACGTTAAGGCGCCTGATTTGCGCTTTCGCGTTCCGTTGCGTGTTGACGCCGATTTTGCGCTGGCGTAACATGCGCGCACGATTACGCTAAGAGGACATTCGCCTTGGACACACCCAGTAGATGCTGGCTCAACTTCCTGTCATTCAGGAACAACTCCTAAGGCTATCCTCTTATGCTGATAGCCTTAGCGGTTGTCAGCGACCTGCCCCATTCCCGTCGCGCTGAGTCAGGCTTAATGGTCTGAAACCCAATTTGTTTCTGTGTGCCCACCGAACTGTCCGATAATTTTTTTGCATTGGGAGTCCCGGTCATGCTGAGCGCATTTCAACTGGAAAACAATCGTTTAACGCGCCTGGAAGCCGATGAGATCAAACACCTCGCCAGCTCGGTGTGGGTCGATCTGGTCGAGCCTGACGACGATGAGCGAAGCCGCGTGCAGACGGAACTGGGTCAAAACCTGGCGACGCGCCCGGAACTGGAAGATATCGAAGCCTCCGCGCGTTTCTTTGAAGATGAAGACGGGTTACACATCCACTCGTTCTTCTTTTTTGAAGATGCCGACGATCACGCCGGCAACTCTACCGTGGCGTTTACCATCCGCGAAGGCCGCCTGTTCACGCTGCGCGAGCGCGAACTACCCGCTTTCCGCCTCTACCGTATGCGCGTGCGTAACCAGACGCTGGTCGACGGCAACGCCTACGAACTGCTGCTCGACCTGTTCGAGACCAAAATCGAGCAGCTGGCGGATGAAATTGAAAACATCTACAGCGACCTGGAAAAGCTGAGCCGCGTCATTATGGAAGGCCATCAGGGCGACGAGTACGACGAAGCGCTGTCGACGCTGGCGGAACTGGAAGATATCGGCTGGAAGGTGCGCCTCTGTCTGATGGATACCCAGCGCGCGCTGAACTTCCTCGTGCGCAAGGCGCGCCTGCCGGCGGGCCAGCTGGAGCAGGCGCGGGAGATCCTGCGCGATATCGAATCTCTGCTGCCGCACAACGAATCGCTGTTCCAGAAGGTGAACTTCCTGATGCAGGCGGCGATGGGTTTTATCAATATCGAGCAGAACCGCATTATCAAGATCTTCTCGGTGGTCTCGGTGGTATTCCTGCCGCCAACTCTGGTGGCCTCCAGTTACGGGATGAACTTTGAATTTATGCCGGAACTACACTGGAGCTTTGGTTATCCGGGAGCCATCGTGTTTATGATGCTGGCCGGCCTGGCGCCATATCTCTACTTCAAGCGTAAAAACTGGCTGTAAAAAAAGGGAGCGTCGGCTCCCTTCTTTACTGGCTGATGCAGGCTTAGCCTCTGCGCAACCGGCGCTGGGTATACAGCGCATCGACGATAAACACCGCCAGCGCGACCCAGATAAAGCCAAAGGTCACCATTTTATCCTTGCCCGGCACTTCGCCGTAGAACGTCACCGCCAGCAGGAACATCAGCGTTGGGCCGATGTACTGGAAAAAGCCCAGCGTGGAGAGCCGCAGACGCGTTGCCGCCCCGGTAAAGCACAGCAAAGGGATGGTGGTCACCACGCCCGCGGCCATCAGCAGCAGATTGAGCGACCAAGGGTTCTCGCCCATATGGCTGGTCGGGCTGTCGGTGATGCCGAACAACCAGATTGCCGCCACCGGCAGCAGCCACAGCGTTTCCACCAGCATGCCGGTTTGCGCATCGACAGCAATTTTCTTTCGCACCAGGCCGTAAAAGGCAAAACTGAAAGCCAGCCCAAGACCGATTATCGGCAGCGAACCAAAGGTCCACAGCTGGACCAGCACGCCGCAAAAGGCGAGGAGCACCGCCAGCCACTGCAGACGACGGAAGCGTTCGCCGAGGAAAATCATCCCCAACAAAATATTCACCAGCGGGTTGATAAAGTAGCCGAGGCTGGCTTCCAGCATATGGTGGTTATTCACCGCCCAGATGAACAACAGCCAGTTACCGCCGACCAGCACTGCCGAGAGCGCCAGCAGGAAGATCTTGCGCGGCGTTTTCAGCAGCTTTTTCACCTGTGGCCACTGGCGGCTGACGCTGATGAGCGCCACCATGAAGAAGAAAGACCAGATCACGCGATGGGTTAGAATTTCATCGGCGGGAACATAGTAGATAAGTTTGAAGTACGCTGGCGCGATACCCCAGATAAAGTAGGCGGCGAGGGCCAGAATGATCCCCAACCGCGTCTGTTTCGCATCCATCGGTAAAATCCATTGCCAAAGAGAGTGATGTTACTCGATTTTGGCCAATCAACCCACCATATAGGTGGCCGTTGCGCTGGCAATATAGACCTGAGCTTCGTTATGCAGTTCCACGCGGGCAACCGCCACTTTATTGCCGGCGCGCAGCAGGGTGCTGGTGGCGGTAAAACGTTCGCCGCGGCCCGGACGCAGATAGTCCACGCGCAGGTCGATGGTTCCCATACGGGAAAGCCGTTGGCGCAACTCTTCTTCGTTGATGGTGTCATGGCGGGTAAGGGTACTGCCGACGCAGACCAGGCCAGCGGCAACGTCCAGCGCGGAGGCGATCACCCCGCCATGCAGAATGCTTTGCGCCCAGTTGCCGACCATCATCGGCTGATTATTAAAGCTAAGCTGGGCAAACGCTTTTTCGTAGCGTTCCAGTTCGAGACCGAGGGCGCGGTTAAACGGCATGTGATAGACGAAAATCTCCCCTACCAGTTTCAGGGCTGCTTCGGCAGTAAGTTCAGACATAACACCGGTTCCATTCGTTAATAAAATGTTGATTTTATGCTTCTAAAATATTGATTTCCACTTTCGGAGCGGATTAGGGGGCAGGTGATTAATAAACAGGTAGAATGGCTTCAGGTTAAACAAAAATAAAAACTATTTTTCAGGAGACCAGCATGCGTATCTCTTTGGCCTGCCTGGTGGCGCTGTGCGCGCTACCGGCCGGTGTTATGGCGCAGGACGCGTCGGTACACGACAAACCGGCAGTGCGCGGCAGCATTATCGCCAACCTGCTCCAGGACCATGATAATCCTTTCCTGCTCTACCCTTATGAGAGCAACTATCTGCTCTATACGTGGACCAGCGACCTCAATAAAGAGGCGATCCGCAGCTATGACTGGGCCGAAAATGCCCGTAAAGATGAAGTGAAGTTTCAGCTAAGCCTGGCGTTCCCGCTGTGGCGCGGTATCCTGGGCGATAATTCGCTGCTGGGCGCGTCCTATACCCAGAAATCCTGGTGGCAGCTCTCTAACAGCAAAGAGTCGGCGCCGTTTCGCGAAACCAATTATGAACCCCAGCTGTTTTTGGGCTTTGCGACCGACTACCAGTTTGCCGGCTGGACGCTGCGCGATATCGAGATGGGGTATAACCACGACTCGAATGGGCGTTCCGACCCCACCTCGCGCAGCTGGAATCGGCTTTATGCCCGCCTGATGGCGCAAAACGGTAACTGGCTGGTGGAAGTGAAGCCCTGGTATGTGGTGGGCAACACCGATGATAACCCGGATATCACCAAATATATGGGCTATTACCGGCTGAAGGTGGGCTACCAGCTGGGAGAGGCGATCCTCAGCGCGCAGGGGCAATACAACTGGAACACCGGCTACGGCGGGGCGGAACTTGGCGTGAGCTATCCCATTACCAAACATGTTCGCGCCTATACGCAGATCTACAGCGGCTATGGCGAGTCGCTTATCGACTATAACTTTAACCAAACGCGCGTCGGCGTCGGGCTAATGCTCAACGATCTGTTTTAATCGTTGCACTCTGGCTCGCAGGCGCTGAAAATAGCGCCTGTTTTCTTTTCAGGCAAATGGGGTCAACGTGGCACAGGCGGAAGTATTAAATCAGGAATCGCTGGCTAAGCAGGTTTTACAAGAGACCTTCGGCTACCAGCAGTTCCGTCCTGGCCAGGAAACGATTATCGAGACGGCGCTCGAAGGCCGGGACTGCCTGGTGGTCATGCCGACCGGTGGCGGCAAGTCGCTGTGCTATCAGGTGCCGGCGCTGGTCATGGGCGGTCTGACGGTCGTGGTCTCACCGCTGATCTCGCTGATGAAGGACCAGGTCGATCAGCTGCTGGCCAACGGCGTGGCGGCGGCTTGTCTGAACTCGACGCAAAGCCGCGAGCAGCAGCAGGAGGTGATGGCCGGCTGCCGCAGCGGGCAGGTTCGTCTGCTGTATATCGCGCCGGAACGGCTGATGCTGGATAATTTTCTTGAGCATCTGGCGAACTGGAACCTGGCGATGCTGGCGGTAGACGAGGCGCACTGTATCTCGCAATGGGGCCATGACTTCCGTCCGGAATATGCCGCGCTGGGCCAGCTGCGTCAGCGGATGCCGCAGATCCCGTTTATGGCGTTGACCGCCACCGCCGATGATACCACCCGCCGCGATATCGTCCGCCTGCTGGGGCTTAACGATCCGCTGATTCAGGTCAGCAGCTTCGACCGTCCAAACATCCGCTATATGCTGATGGAGAAATTCAAGCCGCTCGATCAGCTGATGCGCTACGTTCAGGATCAGCGCGGCAAATCGGGCATTATCTACTGCAACAGCCGTTCGAAAGTGGAAGACACCGCCGCCAGGCTGCAAAGCCGCGGTATTAGCGCGGCGGCTTACCATGCCGGTCTGGAAAACGACGTGCGCGCCGAGGTGCAGGAGAAATTCCAGCGCGACGATCTGCAGATCGTGGTGGCGACGGTGGCCTTCGGGATGGGCATTAACAAGCCGAACGTCCGCTTTGTGGTGCATTTTGATATTCCGCGCAATATAGAATCCTACTATCAGGAGACCGGCCGCGCCGGGCGTGATGGCCTGCCGGCGGAAGCGATGCTGTTTTACGATCCGGCGGATATGGCGTGGCTGCGCCGCTGTCTGGAAGAAAAACCCGCCGGGCCGCTACAGGATATCGAACGGCATAAGCTGAATGCGATGGGGGCGTTTGCCGAAGCGCAGACCTGTCGCCGTCTGGTGCTGCTGAACTATTTTGGCGAAGGGCGTCAGGAGCCGTGCGGCAACTGCGATATCTGTCTTGACCCGCCAAAGCAGTACGATGGCTTAATGGACGCCCGCAAGGCGCTTTCAACGATTTACCGGGTCAATCAACGCTTCGGAATGGGTTACGTGGTGGAGGTCCTGCGCGGGGCCAACAACCAGCGCATCCGAGAGATGGGCCACGATAAGCTGCCGGTTTACGGTATCGGCCGGGAGCAAAGTCACGAGCACTGGGTGAGCGTGATCCGCCAGCTGATTCACCTTGGGCTGGTGACGCAGAATATCGCCCAGCACTCCGCGCTGCAGCTGACCGAAGCCGCGCGACCGGTGCTGCGTGGCGAAGTGCCGCTGCAGCTCGCCGTGCCGCGTATCGTGGCGCTGAAGCCAAAGGCGATGCAGAAATCCTTTGGCGGCAATTACGACCGTAAACTGTTCGCCAAGCTGCGTAAATTACGTAAAGCGATCGCCGACGAAGAGAACATCCCGCCATATGTGGTCTTCAACGACGCGACGCTTATCGAGATGGCCGAACAATCGCCGCTGACCGCCGGCGAGATGCTCAGCGTCAACGGCGTGGGGACACGCAAGCTCGAGCGTTTCGGGAAGCCGTTTATGGCGCTGATCCGGGCGCATGTTGATGGCGACGATGAGTAGTCAGCTGGCTGAAAAAGTGCCAGAATAGTTTCTCTCTTCATTATTTTCCTGCGAGTTAACTATGCTGATGCTTTTCCTCACCGTGGCGCTGGTGCATATCATTGCGCTGATGAGCCCGGGGCCGGACTTTTTCTTTGTCTCACAAACGGCCATCAGCCGCTCGCGCAGAGAGGCGATGATGGGTGTGCTGGGGATCACCTGCGGCGTCATGGTCTGGGCGGGAGTGGCGCTGCTCGGCCTGAACCTGATCCTCGCCCGGATGGCGTGGCTGCATAACATTATAATGGTCGGCGGGGGCCTGTATCTATGCTGGATGGGCTACCAGATGCTGCGTGGCGCGCTGAAAAAAGAGAAGGTGGCCTCGGCGGAGCCGCAGGTGGAGCTGGCCCGCAGCGGACGCAGCTTCGTGAAGGGATTGCTGACCAATCTGGCGAATCCGAAAGCAATTATCTACTTCGGCTCGGTGTTTTCGCTGTTCGTGGGTGACAGCGTCGGCGCCGGCGCGCGCTGGGGCATTTTCCTGCTGATTATCGTTGAGACGCTGGCCTGGTTTATGGTGGTTGCCAGCCTGTTCGCCCTGCCGGGGATGCGCCGCGGCTATCAGCGGATGGCGAAGTGGATCGACGGTATCGCCGGTACGCTGTTTGCGGGCTTCGGCATCCACCTGATTATCTCGCGTTAACCGGCATGCTGTTTCCCACCCGGTTGTTTCCGGGTGGGAAAGTATCAGTGGCGAAGCCGCTGCAGCTCGTCTTCAGACAGACCGGTCATTTCCATAATCGCCTGGTCATCAATACCGCGACTGCGCATCGCTTCGGCAACCTGCACCAGAGCCTGGTGTTTCCCTTCTTTTATGCCTTGCTGTACGCCTTCCCTGATGCCTTTCTCCATACCTTCTGCAAGCCATGTTTCCGCCAGCGTCATCAGTAATCCTCCATGCTGCGGCACGCGCTGTGCCAGCCCGTACAAGAGTGTCCGAGTATCTTCGGCATCCCCTGCCTGAGCCATATAGTTTACCAATACGGTGATTTGTTGTCCGCTCATCTGCTCCAGCATTAAGAGGTGGGTCAACTTATCCAGCAATTGCGCCATATCGCGCTGGCGGATGTGCTTTTGCACCAGCGTCAGGGCTGCCATGCTGCGGTGCTGCATGATGTCGTCGTCGGGGATCACCGTGATATCGACCAGCGGAAACGCCCCGCTATACAGCTGGCTGGCGGTCTCAGGATCGGCAAAATTATCCAGCCAGCGCATCGACCAGGGATAGGGGCTGCGTCGTCCCTGATAGAAGAGAATAGGGATAACCAGAGGCAGCGTTTTATGGCCGCTCTCCAGGTGCCGCTGCATGGCGGCGATGGCATAGCGCATTAAGCGAAAGGCCATCAGCTTATCGGGTGCGCTCTGGTGCTCGATCAGAACATGGACATAGCCCGCACCGCGGGTGGTTTCCAGCGAATATAGGATATCGCTGTAGTAAGGCCTGAGATCGTCTTCAAGAAAGCTGCCGGATTCCAGACGCAGGGTGTCCAGTTTGCAGATCTGTGTTAACGACGGAGGCAGGTGGAGCTCGATAAAATCGCGCGCCGTCTCTACCCGTGAGAGAAAAGTTTTAAATACCGCATCATGAGGGGTCGCCGTTTCCGCCATTGCCGTTCATCCATGAATCACGTATCTGGCGGCATCCTGGCACGGCGGGTTCAGCGCCGACAGCGGGCAAAAAAATTAATTACCCACTTTGCGCGCCGGCTCGCGCAGAGAGAAAGCGTCGTTCACCTGGCGAGCCTCTCTTTGCGAGCGAGATTCCATGATTCAGGCATGGCGGGCGGAGGCGAGCAGCGCCCCGACCAGCATAAACAGTGAACCAAAGACTTTGTTCAACGCCTTCATCTGCTTTGGCCCTTTGATCCATGCGGAAATGCGCTGCGCCAGGGTCGCATAGCCAATCATCACAATGATATCGACGACGATGGTGGTGACGCCCAGAACGATATATTGCATCACCTGCGGCTGGTGCGGCAGGATAAACTGCGGAAACAGGGCGGCCAGAAAAACAATGCTTTTGGGATTGGTGAGATTTACGAACACCGCGCGCTGAAACAGTTTGCCGCGCGTCTGCGCCTTCGCCAGCGTATTCAGGTCGATCGCCCCTGCCGCCCGCCATTGCTGGATACCCAGCCAGATCAGGTAGGCGGCGCCGGCCCATTTCAGCACCTCAAAGGCCAGCACCGAGCGGGAGAAGAGAGTGCCGAGACCAACGCCAACCAGCACGATATGAATGGCCAGCCCAGTCTGCAAACCGGCAATCGACGCCGCCGCGCCGCGGTATCCGTGGTTAATGGAAGTGGTCATGGTATTAATCGCTCCGGAACCCGGCGACAGGCTGAGAATAATTGATGTCAGCAGGTAGGCGAACCACCACTCAATGGTCATGAGAAACTCCCTGATTGTCTGTTTTTATGCCACAATACGCTATTGTGTCAGCATTGTGTGATACACGGTAAAAAAACGATTTTCAGCGGTTAACAGGGGTGTAAACCCGATGTTTGGGCAGAAAAAGGACTGGGAAACACGAGAAAACGCGTTTGCGGCCTTTAGCATGGGGCCGCTGACGGATTTCTGGCGACAGCGCGAAGAAGCTGAATTTAAAGGCGTCGACGATGTACCGGTACGCTTTGTCCGCTTTTGCGCGCAACATAACGATCGTCTGGTGTTGATTTGCCCCGGGCGCATTGAAAGCTACGTGAAGTATGCTGAAGTGGCCTACGATCTCTTTCACTGCGGCTTTGACGTGATGATCATTGACCATCGCGGGCAGGGACGCTCGGGCCGCCTGCTCTCAGATACCCACCGCGGACACGTGGTTAACTTCAGCGACTATGTTGATGACCTGGCCGCGCTCTGGCAGCAGCAGGTGGTTCCTGGACACTGGCGAAAACGGTTTATCCTTGCCCATTCTATGGGCGGAGCGATTGCCACGCTTTTTCTGCAACGTTACCGGGCGCATTGCGATGCAATAGCGCTCTGCGCGCCGATGTTCGGGATTATCATTCGGCTGCCGGACTGGATGGTGCGCCATATTCTCGACTGGGCTGAGGGCCATCAGCGCATTCGCGAAGAGTATGCTATCGGCACCGGGCGCTGGCGGGCGCTGCCTTTTGCCGTTAACGTGCTGACGCACAGTCGGCAACGCTATCGTCGCAACCTGCGCTTCTATGCCGATGAGCCGCGGCTGCAGGTCGGCGGTCCGACCTGGCACTGGGTGCGTGAGGGCATGCTGGCCGGCGACGAAGTGCTGGCGAATGTGGAAAAAGATACCGCCCCGACGCTGCTTTTACAGGCGGAGGAGGAGCGGGTGGTCGATAATCTGATGCACGACCGCTATTGCGAATTACGGGCCGCTGCCGGCCATCCCTGTGAGGGCGGTAAGCCGCTCGTCATTGAAGGGGCATATCATGAGATCCTTTTTGAAAAGGACGCTATGCGCTCAGTCGCGCTCAATGCCATCGTCGAGTTTTTCAATCGACATACTTAATCCGACGATAACGCTCGTCGCCCTGCTTAGAGGTTAACTTTTTTATGTACCAGGTTGTTGCGTCTGATTTAGACGGCACGCTGCTTTCCCCCGATCATTTCCTGACCCCGTATGCCAAAGAGACGCTGAAGCTGCTGACCGCCCGTGGGATCAATTTCGTCTTCGCCACCGGCCGTCACTACATCGACGTCGGGCAAATCCGCGATAATCTCGGCATCCGGTCGTACATGATCACCTCTAACGGCGCCCGCGTTCACGATAGCGATGGTCAGCAAATCTTTGCCCATAACCTCGATCGCGATATTGCCGCCGACCTGTTTGAGATCGTGCGTAACGACCCGAAAATCGTCACTAACGTTTATCGGGAAGACGAGTGGTATATGAACCGCCATCGTCCGGAAGAGATGCGCTTCTTCAAGGAGGCGGTGTTTAACTTCAAGCTGTATGAGCCGGGCGAACTGGATCCGCAGGGGATCAGCAAAGTATTCTTTACCTGCGAGGATCATGAGCATCTGCTGCCGCTGGAGCAGGCGATGAACGCCCGCTGGGGCGATCGGGTGAATGTCAGCTTCTCCACCTTAACCTGCCTGGAAGTCATGGCGGGTGGGGTATCGAAGGGGCATGCGCTGGAGGCGGTGGCGAAGATGCTCGGCTACACTCTTTCCGATTGCATCGCCTTCGGCGACGGTATGAACGACGCTGAGATGCTGTCGATGGCTGGCAAAGGCTGCATCATGGCCAACGCCCACCAGCGGCTGAAGGATCTGCATCCGGAACTGGAAGTGATCGGCAGTAACGCCGACGATGCTGTCCCGCACTACCTGCGTAAGCTATACCTCGACTGAAAAAGATTGACGACTGGCGAATAAGTGTCCAGTCGTCAACCAGACTCTTCGCTACAATGCCTGTTCTTTATCCAACGAGACGACCATTGTGGCGCTGTTAATTATCACCACTATCCTGTGGGCCTTTTCTTTTAGCCTGATTGGCGAATACCTGGCCGGTAGCGTCGACAGCTATTTTTCGGTGCTGATGCGCGTGGGCCTGGCGGCGCTGGTGTTCCTGCCTTTCCTGCGCACGCGCGGCCAGTCTCCGCGCACGATCGTGCTCTATATGCTGGTGGGCGCGATGCAGCTAGGCATCATGTACCTGCTGGCTTTCCGCGCCTATCTCTATCTTACGGTCTCGGAATTTCTGCTGTTTACCGTGTTTACTCCCCTGTATATCACACTGATCTACGACCTGCTCAGCGGACGTAAGCTGCGCTGGGGCTATCTGCTGAGTGCCGCGCTGGCGGTGCTGGGGGCGGCGATTATCCGCTATGACAAAGTCAGCGATCATTTCTGGACCGGGCTGTTACTGGTACAGCTGTCAAACCTCTGCTTCGCCATCGGTATGGTGGGGTATAAGCGTCTGATGGAGGTGCGTCCGATGCCGCAGCACAATGCCTTTGCCTGGTTCTATGTCGGGGCCTTTATCGTGGCGGTGGCGGCGTGGTTTATGCTCGGCAACGCCCAGAAGCTGCCGACCACCACGCTGCAGTGGAGCGTGCTGGTGTGGCTCGGCGTGGTGGCTTCCGGGCTGGGTTACTTTATGTGGAACTATGGCGCCACCCAGGTGGATGCCGGCACGCTGGGGATCATGAATAACGTCCATGTCCCCGCCGGGCTGCTGGTTAACCTTGCCATCTGGCAGGAGCAGCCGCACTGGCCGAGCTTTATTAGCGGAGCGTTGGTGATCCTGGCCTCGCTGTGGGTCCATCGCCGCTGGGTCGCTCCGCACTCCGGACAAACGGCAGATGATCGCAGGCGTGGTTCCGCGCAGAGCGAATAAACGCTTCGGTGACCGGTTGACGCTGTTCGCCATCGCGAACGGCCGCGTACAACCGGCTCCATAATCCCTCACCCAGGGTTTTGGTGACCACCAGGCCCTGGCGTTCAAAGCTTTCCACCACCCAGTGCGGCAGCGCGGCGATGCCCATCCGGGCAGCCACCATCTGAATCAACAACAGCGTGTTATCGACGCTTTTCAGCTGCGGGCTGATGCCGGCCGGCTGCAGGAAGTGGCGCCAGATATCGAGGCGCCCGCGCTGCACGGGATAAATCAACAGCGTTTCCGCGGCCAGATCCTCCGGGGTAACCAGCGTCTTCATAGCTAACGGATGCTCGGGCGCCAGCACCAGACGCACCTCAAAATCAAACATCGGCGAGTAGTGCAGGCCGCTGCGCGGCAGAATATCGGAGGTCATCACCAGATCCAGTTCACCCTGCTGTAGCGCAGGCTGTGGGTCGAAGGTGACGCCGGAATGGAAGTCGACCTCCACATGTGGCCAGCGGGCGCGGAAATTCTCCAGCGCCGGCGTCAGCCACTGAATACAGCTGTGACATTCGATAGCCAGCCTCAGCCGGGTCTGCTGTGGTTCGTTACAGTCCTGCAGGGCACGAGCGATCTGCGGCAGCACCTGGTTGGCCAGCTGTAAGAGGATTTCCCCCTGAGGAGTAAAACGCAGCGGCTGGCTCTTACGCACAAAGAGACGAAAGCCAAGGCGCTGTTCCAGATCGCTGAACTGGTGAGACAAGGCGGACTGGGTCTGGTGCAGGGCCGCTGCCGCACCCGCCAGTGAACCGCTGTTCCGCAACGCTTGCAGCGTTTTCAGATGTTTAATTTCGATCATGAAAGTCCTTCACTTCGCCATGAGCAATTTGCGCTTGAGGAATATACAGTAACTGTCAATTATGGATGTGTAAACATCTGGACGTCTAAAACTCGTCATATTTCGACTTGCAGATGCGTTGGCTGCCTTGCTTACCCCAGTCACTTCCTTCAGTAAGCTCCTGGGGATGCGCATCGTTGCCGCCTTCCGGCAAGCCGAACTATTGAGATTTTTTCTTCAGATTCAATGAAATAAGAGAGGAACAAAAATGACAATTATTAACCACACCCTCGGTTTTCCTCGCGTTGGCCTGCGCCGCGAGCTGAAAAAAGCGCAAGAGAGCTACTGGGCGGGCAACGCCACTCGCGAGGAACTGCTGGCGGTAGGCCGTGAGCTGCGCGCCCGTCACTGGGAGCAGCAGAAACAGGCGGGCGTTGATCTGCTGCCGGTGGGGGATTTCGCCTGGTACGACCATGTTCTGACTACCAGCCTGCTGCTTGGCAACGTGCCGGCTCGTCATCAGAACAAAGACGGATCCATCGACATCGATACCCTGTTCCGCATTGGCCGCGGCCGCGCGCCGACTGGCGAACCGGCCGCCGCTGCGGAAATGACCAAATGGTTTAACACCAACTATCACTATATGGTGCCGGAGTTCGTGAAGGGCCAGCAGTTCAAACTGAGCTGGACCCAACTGCTGGATGAAGTAGACGAAGCGCTGGCGCTGGGCCACAAGATCAAGCCCGTGCTGCTGGGGCCGGTAACCTATCTGTGGCTGGGTAAAGTGAAAGGTGAACCGTTTGACCGCCTGACCCTGCTGAATGCCATCCTGCCGGTTTACCAGCAGGTGCTGGCCGAACTGGCGAAGCGCGGCATCGATTGGGTGCAGATTGATGAACCGGCGCTGGTGCTGGAGCTGCCGCCAGCGTGGCTGGAGGCCTTTCAACCGGCTTATGACGCCCTGCAGGGCCAGGTGAAGCTGCTGCTGACTACCTATTTTGAAGGCGTTAGCGACAATCTCGCGACCATTGCTGCGCTACCGGTCCAGGGGCTGCACGTCGATCTGGTGCACGGCAAAGATGATGTTGCCGAACTGCACAACCGCCTGCCGGCCGACTGGCTGCTGTCCGCGGGCTTGATCAATGGGCGTAACGTCTGGCGCGCCGATCTCACCGAAAAGTATGCGCAAATTAAAGACCTCGTCGGTAAGCGCGAGCTATGGGTCGCGTCATCCTGCTCTCTGCTGCATAGCCCGATCGATCTAAGCGTGGAGACGCGCCTTGATGCGGAAGTGAAGAGCTGGTTTGCCTTCGCGCTGCAGAAATGCGGTGAGCTGGCGCTGCTGCGCGATGCGCTGAACAGCGGCGATACGGCGGCGATTACCGAGTGGAGCGCGCCAATCCAGGCCCGTCGCCATTCGACCCGCGTGCACAACGCGGAGGTGGAAAAACGGCTGGCGGCGATCACTGCTCAGGACAGCCAGCGCGCCAGCCCCTATGAGGTTCGCGCGCAGGCACAGCGCCAGCGCTTTAACCTGCCGAAATGGCCGACCACCACCATCGGGTCATTCCCGCAAACGACCGAGATCCGCGGCCTGCGCCTGGACTTCAAAAAGGGTAACCTTGACGCCAGTCATTATCGGACGGGGATTGCGGAACATATTAAGCAGGCGATCGTCGAGCAGGAGCGGTTAGGTTTAGACGTACTGGTGCACGGGGAGGCCGAGCGGAACGACATGGTGGAATACTTCGGCGAACATCTGGACGGTTTTATCTTCACGCAAAACGGCTGGGTGCAGAGCTATGGTTCCCGCTGCGTGAAGCCGCCGGTGGTGATCGGCGACGTCAGCCGTCCGCAGGCGATCACCGTCGACTGGGCGAAGTACGCGCAGTCGCTGACCGACAAGCCGGTGAAAGGGATGCTCACTGGACCGGTGACCATTCTGTGCTGGTCCTTCCCGCGGGAGGATGTCAGCCGTGAAACCATCGCGAAACAGATTGCGCTGGCCCTGCGTGATGAAGTGGCGGATCTGGAGGCGGCGGGGATCGGCATCATCCAGATTGATGAGCCGGCGCTGCGCGAAGGGTTACCGCTGAAGCGCAGCGACTGGGATGCCTATCTGCAGTGGGGTGTGGAAGCCTTCCGCCTTAATGCTGCGGTCGCCAAAGACGACACGCAGATCCATACTCACATGTGCTATTGCGAGTTCAATGACATCATGGACTCCATTGCCGCGCTGGACGCTGACGTGATCACCATTGAAACCTCGCGGTCCGATATGGAGCTGCTGGAGTCGTTCGAAGCGTTCGAGTACCCCAATGAGATCGGGCCGGGAGTATATGATATTCACTCGCCAAACGTGCCGAGCGTGGAGTGGATCGAAGCGCTGCTGAAGAAAGCTGCGCAGCGTATCCCGGTGGAGCGACTGTGGGTTAACCCGGACTGCGGCCTGAAAACTCGCGGCTGGCCGGAAACCCGCGCCGCGCTGGCGAATATGGTGCAAGCGGCGCGAAATCTGCGCCAGTCCGCCTAATCGTTACGCGAAAAATCAAAAAGGAGGCATTTGCCTCCTTTTTTCATGCTTAGGGCGATTACCCTTTTTTACCGCCATACTGAGCAAACCAGGCGAGCATCCGCTGCCAGCCATCTTTGGCTGACTCTTCATGATAGCTGGCGCGATAGTCGGCGTTAAAGGCATGATCGGCTTCGGGATACACCACGATTTCCGCCGTGGCGTTGGCTGCCCGCAGCGCCTGACGCATAGTCTCGACGGTGTCCTGCGGAATGCTGGCGTCTTTAGCGCCGTACAGACCAAGCACCGGGGCGTTGAGATCGACGGCGATATCTACCGGGTGCTTCGGCGAATTCAGTGATTTTTCTCCCACCAGCTTACCGTACCAGGCCACTGCCGCTTTAAGCTGCGGGTTATGCGCGGCATACAGCCAGGTAATGCGTCCGCCCCAGCAGAAGCCGGTGATCAGCAGACGATGGGCATCGCCGCCGTGGCGCGCCGCCCAGCTGGCGACGTGGTCGAGATCCGCCAGCACCTGCGCGTCCGGCACCTTGCTGACCAGCTCTTTGAACAGGGTCGGGATATCGTGGTACTCATCCGGATCGCCCTGACGGAAGTACAATTCAGGCGCGATAGCCAGATAGCCTTCCTGTGCCAGGCGGCGACAAAGATCGCGAATATGTTCATGCACGCCGAAAATTTCCTGTACCACGATAACGATCGGCAGCGGACCGTCGGCATTTTTCGGGCGGGCGTGGTAGGCCGGCATGTTTTCACCCTGAGAGGGAATCGACGTCTCTCCGGCGATAATATGCTCTTCCGGCGTATGAACGGCGGTTGCGGCGTGTGGTGAAGCTGCAGGTGCGAATCCAGGTTGCTTGGTGGTGGTCATGGTATTCTCCGTACCCTTATTTATTAGCGCATCAGTAACTATAGACCCTTTACCTTTAGTTCGTGCGGTAATAAAGCACAGTGCCTGAAAGCGGCTATCTTTTGTTCTGTGATGATGAATATAACTTGTTAATGTGATGTGTATCACTATTTACTGAAAAACAACTGCAATCATTATTGGTCTTGGTGACTATCATCACAAAATGTTGCCAGGGGCTTCTGTACAGTACCGTTTTGCTTCTGCTGATAATTCGACCCACAGAGGAGTTTTTTATGTCCAAGTCTGATGTTTTTCATCTCGGCCTCACCAAGAACGATTTACAAGGGGCTACGCTGGCTATCGTCCCTGGCGATCCGGAGCGTGTGGAAAAGATCGCCGCGCTGATGGATAAGCCGGTTAAACTGGCATCTCACCGCGAATTTACCTCCTGGCGCGCGGAGCTGGACGGCAAACCAGTGATCGTCTGCTCTACCGGCATCGGCGGCCCGTCGACTTCCATCGCCGTGGAAGAGCTGGCGCAGCTGGGGGTGCGTACCTTCCTGCGTATCGGCACCACCGGCGCGATTCAGCCACATATCAATGTTGGCGATGTGCTGGTGACTACCGCCTCCGTTCGTCTGGACGGCGCCAGCCTGCACTTCGCGCCGATGGAGTTCCCGGCCGTCGCAGACTTCGCCTGTACCACCGCGCTGGTGGAAGCGGCGAAATCAATCGGCGCCACCACCCATATCGGCGTGACTGCCTCCTCGGATACCTTCTACCCGGGCCAGGAGCGTTACGACACCTTCTCCGGCCGCGTGGTGAGCCGCTTCAAGGGCTCAATGGAAGAGTGGCAGGCAATGGGCGTGATGAACTATGAAATGGAATCCGCCACGCTGCTGACCATGTGCGCCAGCCAGGGCCTGCGCGCCGGGATGGTGGCTGGGGTTATCGTGAACCGTACCCAGCAAGAGATCCCTAACGCCGAAACCATGAAGCAAACCGAAAGCCACGCGGTGAAAATCGTCGTGGAAGCGGCGCGTCGTCTGCTGTAACTCAACACTTTCCCTGTCAGGCCGGATCCTCCGGCCTTTCTTTTTTGCGTCGCCTCTCGCAGGAAATTCCTTTTAAACTGGACGTTTGTACAGCACAATTCTATTTTGTGTCATCAGGTTATCGCAGGGGGCGTCGTGGATCTCTCCATTATTATCAGCGCGGTTATCGCACTGGCAGCCGGGTTAATGGTCGGCTGGCTGGCGACCAAAGCGCGCGCCGATCAAATTCGGGCCGATCTCATCGAGGAACGGCGAGAGTTGGATATTGAGCTGAGCGCCGCCCGCCAGCAACTGGCGCAGGAGGCCCACTGGCGTGAGGAGTGTGAGCTGCTGAACAACGAGCTGCGCAGCCTGCGGGATATCAATACCTCGCTCGAGGCCGATCTCCGTGAGGTCACCACCCGGCTCGAATCCACCCAGCTGCATGCGGAAGATAAGATCCGCCAGATGATGAACAGCGAGCAGCGCCTTAGCGAGCAGTTTGAAAACCTCGCCAACCGTATTTTCGAACACAGCAACCGGCGGGTCGATGAGCAAAACCGCCAGAGCCTGCATGGCCTGCTGACGCCGCTACGCGAACAGCTGGACGGGTTCCGCCGCCAGGTGCAGGAGAGCTTTGGCCAGGAGGCGCGTGAAAGACATACCCTGGCGCATGAGATCCGCAATCTGCAGCAGTTGAACGCGCAGATGGCACAGGAGGCGCTGAACCTGACCAAAGCGCTGAAGGGGGATAACAAAACTCAGGGCAACTGGGGGGAAGTGGTCTTAACCCGCGTGCTGGAGGCCTCCGGCCTGCGCGAAGGCTATGAGTACCAGACTCAGGTCAGTATTGAGACCGACAACCGCTCGCGGATGCAGCCGGACGTTATCGTGCGCCTGCCGCAGGGTAAGGACGTGGTGATCGACGCCAAAATGACCCTGGTCGCCTATGAGCGCTATTTCAACGCCGAAGACGACTACACCCGCGAAGTCGCGCTGCAGGAACACCTTGCCTCGGTGCGAAACCATATTCGCCTGCTGGGACGCAAGGATTATCAACAGCTGCCTGGCCTGCGCTCGCTCGACTATGTGCTGATGTTTATTCCCGTTGAGCCGGCGTTCCTGCTGGCCATCGATCGCCAGCCTGAGCTCATCAGCGAGGCGTTGCAAAATAATATTATGCTGGTCAGCCCGACGACGCTGCTGGTAGCCCTGCGCACTATCGCCAATCTGTGGCGCTATGAGCACCAGAGTCGTAACGCGCAAAAGATTGCCGAGCGGGCGGGGCGCCTTTACGACAAAATGCGCCTGTTTGTGGATGATATGTCTGCCATCGGCCAGAGCCTGGATAAGGCGCAAGAGAGCTATCGCCAGGCGATGAAAAAGCTCGCTTCCGGGCGTGGTAATCTGCTGGCTCAGGCGGAGGCCTTTCGCGGCCTGGGCGTGGAGGTCAAGCGCGGGATTAATCCTGATTTAGTCGAACAAGCTACAGCTCAGGACGAGCAATATCGTCTCGAAGATGAGGATAACCTGCCGGAAAATGACGCATTTTCACCCGACTCTGCCGAGACGGTGCGTAGCCGGGAGGCGGCTCCGCCACGCTGAAACGTATGGGAAATGCGCTGAGTCTGATACACTCAGTGAACATTTTCTTGAAAAGCAAGCAGGCATAGAGATGGTTGAGGATTCACAAGAAACGACGCACTTTGGCTTTCAGACGGTCGCTAAAGAGCAGAAAGCAGATATGGTGGCGCATGTATTCCATTCTGTCGCCGCAAAATATGATGTGATGAACGACCTGATGTCGTTTGGGATCCATCGTTTGTGGAAGCGTTTCACCATCGACTGCAGCGGCGTACGTCGCGGGCAGACCGTGCTGGATCTGGCGGGCGGTACCGGTGATTTGACGGCCAAGTTCTCCCGCCTGGTAGGGGAAACCGGCCGCGTCATGCTTGCTGATATCAATGATTCTATGCTCAAAATGGGCCGCGAAAAGCTGCGCAATATCGGCATCGTAGGCAACGTTGAGTATGTTCAGGCCAACGCGGAAGCCCTGCCTTTTGCTGATAATACCTTTGACTGCATCACCATCTCTTTCGGTCTGCGTAACGTGACCGACAAAGAGAAAGCGCTGCGTTCGATGTACCGCGTGCTGAAGCCGGGCGGACGTCTGCTGGTGCTGGAGTTTTCTAAACCCATTATCGAACCGCTGAGCAAAGCCTACGACGCTTACTCCTTCCATATCCTGCCGAAGGTGGGCGAGCTGGTGGCAAAAGATGGCGACAGCTATCGCTACCTGGCGGAATCTATTCGTATGCATCCGGACCAGGAAACCCTGAAAGGGATGATGCAGGATGCGGGCTTCGAAAACGTGGATTACTACAACCTGACGGCGGGTATCGTTGCTTTGCATCGCGGTTACAAGTTCTGACAGGAGGGACGCTATGCCTTTCACACCCCTGGTTACCGCTGGCATTGAAACGGCGCTGAATACTTTCCTCTGGCGCGACAAAGCGCTTAAACCCGCTCGCCAGCGCCTGTTGGGCAAGGTATTGCGGGTCCAGCTGCAGGATTTCGCCACGCCCGTGGTGCTGGTATTCAGCGAACGCCAGGTTGACGTCCTGAGCGCCTGGGACGGAGAGGCCGATTGTACCGTGATTACCCGGCTCAGCGTGCTGCCAAAACTGCGCAATCGTCAGCAGCTCACGGCGCTTATTCGCAGCGGTGATCTGGAAGTGCAGGGCGATCTGCAGGTGGTGCAGAATATGGTCTCCCTGTGCGACCTGGCAGAGTTTGATCCCGCTGAACTGCTGGCGCCCTATACCGGCGATATTGTGGCCGAAGGCGTCGGTAAAGTCCTGCGCGGCGGCGCTCAGTTTCTGCTGAAGGGCGCAGAACGCCAGCAGCGCTATGTCGCGGAAGCGATCACTGAAGAGTGGCGGCTGGCGCCGGGGCCGCTGGAGCTGGCCTGGTTTGCTGAAGAGACAACGGCTATTGAGCGCGCGCTGGCCGCACTGGAAAAACGGCTGGAAACGCTGGAGGGCAAATGACGCCAGGAGAATTACGGCGCCTGTATTTCATCATCCACACCTTTTTGAGCTACGGGCTCGATGAGCTCATCCCCAAAATGCGGATCACGCTGCCGCTGCGTATCTGGCGGCGGATGCTGTTCTGGATGCCAAACCGCCATCAGGATCAGCCTCTTGGCGCCCGCCTTCGGCTGGCGCTCCAGGAGCTGGGGCCGGTGTGGATAAAATTCGGCCAGATGCTTTCCACCCGCCGGGATCTCTTTCCGCCGCATATTGCCGATCAGCTGGCGCTGTTGCAGGACCGCGTGGCGCCCTTTGAAGGGAAGCTCGCGCAGCAGCAGATAGAGAAAGCGATGGGGGGGCTGCCGGTCGAGACCTGGTTTGATGATTTCTCCGTTGAGCCGTTAGCCTCGGCGTCCATCGCCCAGGTGCATACCGCGCGTCTGAAAGAGAATGGCAAAGAGGTGGTGATCAAGGTTATCCGCCCGGATATTTTGCCGATCATTAAAGCGGACATGAAGCTCATCTACCGCCTGGCGCGCTGGGTACCGCGTCTGCTGCCTGACGGTCGTCGTCTGCGCCCGCAGGAGGTAGTTCGTGAATATGAAAAAACGCTGCTGGATGAGCTGAACCTGCTGCGGGAATCCGCCAACGCTATTCAGCTGCGGCGTAATTTCGAAGACAGCCCGATGCTGTACGTGCCGGAGGTGTACCCCGACTACTGCAGCGAAAGCATGATGGTAATGGAGCGCATTTACGGTATCCCGGTGTCCGATGTGGAGGCGCTGGAGGCCCAGGGCACCAATATGCAGCTGCTGGCGGAGCGGGGCGTGCAGGTCTTCTTCACCCAGGTGTTCCGCGACAGCTTCTTCCATGCCGATATGCATCCTGGCAACATATTCGTCAGCTACGAGCATCCGGAAGATCCGCAGTATATCGGCATCGACTGCGGTATTGTCGGCTCACTGAACAAAGAAGATAAGCGCTATCTGGCGGAAAACTTTATCGCCTTTTTCAACCGCGATTATCGTAAAGTTGCCGAGCTGCACGTCGATTCCGGTTGGGTTCCGCCCGATACCAACGTTGAAGAGTTTGAGTTCGCGATCCGCACGGTCTGCGAGCCGATCTTTGAGAAGCCGCTGGCGGAGATCTCCTTCGGCCACGTGCTGCTTAATCTGTTCAATACCGCGCGGCGTTTCAATATGGAAGTCCAGCCGCAGCTCGTTTTACTACAGAAGACATTACTTTACGTAGAAGGGGTAGGCCGGCAGCTCTATCCTCAGTTAGACTTGTGGAAAACGGCGAAGCCTTTCCTCGAGTCGTGGATCAAAGATCAGGTCGGCATTCCGGCGCTGGTGCGCGCGTTTAAAGACAAAGCGCCGTTCTGGATCGAAAGAATGCCGGAAATACCTGAGCTGGTGTATCAGAGCCTGCAGCAGAGCAAACAGCTGCAGACCAGCGTCGATACTATTGTGCGGGATATGCGTGTGCGTCATGTGCGCCAGGGCCAATCCCGTTACCTGTTTGGTATAGGCGCGGTTTTATTGCTCAGTGGTACGCTGCTCTTTATCCATCGCCCTGAGTGGGGAATGATGCCCGGTTGGCTGATGGCCGGCGGTGTGGTGACCTGGCTTATTGGCTGGCGGAAAACCCACTGATCGGTTCGCCTCTTCATGACGCAGGCTTATTTGCGCAAAATCATGTCGGCGGCCTGACGAAGAGGCGGCTCGCAGGATGGCGTGTATAATGCGTCCACACAATTCATCATCTGTCATAGGGGAACGTGTATGGGTGGTATCAGTATTTGGCAGTTATTAATTGTTGTCGTCATCGTAGTTCTGCTTTTTGGGACGAAGAAGCTGAGCTCGCTGGGGTCTGACTTAGGGGCATCTATCAAAGGCTTTAAAAAAGCCATGAGTGATGATGATAAACCCGAAAAGTCGGCGCCAGACGCAGATTTCACGGCGAAAACCATCGCCGATAAACAGGATGATGCAAAAAAAGACGAGACAAAACGCCACGACAAAGAGCAGGTGTAACTCGTGTTCGATATTGGTTTTAGTGAACTACTGCTGGTGTTTGTGATTGGCCTCATTGTTCTGGGGCCACAGCGGCTTCCCGTAGCGGTTAAAACGGTAGTTGGCTGGATCCGTACGTTACGCTCGCTGGCGACCACGGTACAAAATGAGCTGGCCCAGGAGCTAAAACTGCAGGAGTTCCAGGAGAGCCTGAAGAAGGTGGAAAAGGCTAGCCTGAATAACCTGACGCCGGAGCTGAAAGCCTCGATGGATGAACTGCGCGAGGCCGCGGAGTCGATGAAGCGCTCCTATAGCGCCCACGATCCCGAAAAAGCCAGCGACGAAGCCAATACCATCCTTAATCCGGTGGTCAAAGGCAGCGAAGCGCAGCGCCAGGACGTCACGCCGGCGACGGCAGAACATCAAGCCAGCGCTCCGGCTCATGCGCCAGATCCCGTTGCCGACGAGCAATCTGCTTCACCGGCTGACCTTCAGGCAGAGAAAACGTCCGCTACGGCGGCAGCTCCCCATTCTTCCCCCGCATCGAGTGATAAACCGTAAACATGGGCGTAGACGATACACAACCGCTAATTTCGCATCTGATTGAGCTGCGCAAGCGTCTGCTCAACAGCATCATTGCTATTCTGGTGATCTTCCTGGCGCTGGTCTATTTCGCCAATGATATCTACCAGCTGGTCTCGGCCCCGCTTATCAGTAAGATGCCTGTGGGCGCGACGATGATCGCCACCGATGTCGCTTCACCTTTCTTTACGCCGATAAAGTTGACCTTCATGGTGTCGGTGATCCTGTCGGTGCCGATTATTCTTTACCAGGTATGGGCCTTCGTCGCGCCGGCGTTGTATAAGCACGAACGCCGGCTAGTGGTGCCTTTACTGGTATCCAGTACCCTGCTGTTCTATATCGGCATGGCTTTCGCCTATTTTGTCGTGTTTCCGCTGGCGTTCGGCTTCCTGACCCATGCGGCGCCGGAAGGGGTGCTGGTCTCGACCGATATTCGCAGCTATCTCGACTTCGTGATGGCGCTGTTTATGGCATTCGGGGTCTCCTTTGAGGTGCCGGTCGCCATTGTGTTGCTCTGCTGGATGGGCGTTACCACGCCGGAAGACTTGCGTAAAAAAAGGCCGTATGTGCTGGTGGGTGCCTTCGTGGTGGGCATGCTGCTGACGCCGCCGGACGTATTCTCGCAGACGCTGCTGGCCATTCCGATGTACTGTCTGTTTGAAGTCGGGGTGTTCTTCGCCCGCTTCTACACCGGGAAGCGCCTGACGCGCGATGACGACGCCGCGGCCGAAGCTGAAGCCGCAGAGCACAGAGAAGAGTAATACCGCCAACCGCCCGTCAGGGCGGTTGGCATATGGGAGCGATCATGTTTGATATCGGCGTTAATCTGACCAGTTCGCAGTTTTCCCGCGATCATGATGAGGTAGTGGCGCGCGCCCTGGCGGCGGGGGTTAACGGCATGCTGCTGACCGGCACAAATTTGGCGGAGAGCCAGCAGGCGCAGAAACTGGCGAGCCGCTATTCCGGCTGCTGGTCCACGGCGGGGGTTCATCCCCATGACGGTAGCAGCTGGACGCCAGCGGTCGCCGAGGCGATTTATACCCTCGCCGGCGAGCCGCAGGTGGTGGCGATAGGCGAGTGCGGTCTGGATTTTAACCGGAATTTTTCCACGCCGCACGAGCAGGAGGTAGCGTTCAGCGCCCAGCTGGCGCTGGCCGCTGAGCTGTCGATGCCGGTGTTTTTGCACTGCCGCGACGCCCACGATCGGTTTCTGACGCTGCTTAAACCCTGGCTTGAGAAGATCCCGGGCGCGGTGCTGCACTGCTTTACCGGCAGCCGCAGCGAGGTGCAGGAATGCCTGGATCTGGGCCTGTTTATTGGTATTACCGGTTGGGTATGCGATGAGCGGCGGGGACTGGAGCTGCGCGAGCTGCTGCCGGCGATCCCGGCGGAACGTCTGCTGCTGGAGACCGATGCGCCTTATCTGCTGCCGCGCGACCTCAAGCCGAAACCGGCCTCGCGGCGTAACGAGCCCGCGTATTTGCCGCATATCCTGGCCAGCGTCGCGGCCTGGCGCGGCGAGGAGGCGCAATGGCTGGAGGCGCAAACGGACGCAAACGTCAGGGCGCTGTTTGGCGTCGACATTAACGGCGTTTAGATTTTCTGGAAGTCGGTATTTTTAACGCTCTGCAGGACTTGCTTATTCAGCAGGTTTAACAGCAACATAGAGCGCGCTTCGCCGTCGGGCTCGGTGAAGATCGCCTCCAGGCCTTCAAACGCGCCGTCGGTGATTAGCACACTATCGCCCTCATGCGGCGTTTCCGGGTCGGTAATACCTTCCGGTTTGTAGATAGAAAGCTGATGGATGACCGCCGAGGGGACGATAGCGGGTAGGGCGCCAAAGCGCACGAAGTTGTTAACCCCGCGAGTGGCGCTGATGGTGGTGGTATGAATCACCTCTGGATCGAACTCAATAAACAGGTAGTTCGGGAACAACGGTTCGCTGACCATGGTGCGTTTACCGCGAATGATTTTTTCCAGCGCAATCGTCGGCATCAGGCAGTTAACTGACTGACGTTCCAGATGTTCCTGGGCTCGTTGTAGCTGCCCACGTTTGCAATACAGTAAGTACCAGGCTTGCATAATGACTCATTCCACTTCTAATAACGGCAAGCATAACAAATGGCTGGTGTAATCGCGAAAGCCATTATAATTGAAATCCAAATTTCAGCGTTCTTTCACGCTAATTTAACAAAATTACAGCATCGCGCCGTCGAACACCGTATAATTAGCCGCCTGTAGAGAGGTCAATAACACTTCCATGAAATATCACGATCTTCGCGACTTTCTGACACTCCTGGAACAACAGGGCGAACTAAAACGTATCACTCTGCCGGTCGATCCTCACCTGGAAATCACCGAAATTGCCGACCGGACTCTGCGCGCCGGCGGCCCGGCGCTGCTGTTTGAGAATCCGAAAGGCTACACCATGCCGGTGCTGTGCAATCTGTTCGGCACGCCGCGTCGCGTGGCGTTGGGGATGGGGCAGGAGGATGTCAGTTCGCTGCGCGAGGTGGGTAAACTGTTGGCCTTTCTGAAAGAACCTGAGCCGCCAAAAGGCTTCCGCGACCTGTTTGATAAGCTGCCGCAGTTCAAGCAAGTGCTGAATATGCCGACCAAACGCCTGCGCGGCGCCCCCTGTCAGCAAAAAATCATCCAGGGCGATGATGTCGACCTGAATAAAATCCCGATTATGACCTGCTGGCCGGAAGATGCCGCGCCGCTGATCACCTGGGGGTTGACGGTAACCCGCGGGCCGCACAAAGAGCGGCAGAACCTGGGGATTTATCGCCAGCAGTTGATCGGCAAAAACAAACTGATTATGCGCTGGCTGTCTCATCGCGGCGGCGCGCTGGATTTCCAGGAGTGGTGCGCGGCGCGTCCGGGCGAACGCTTCCCGGTTTCCGTGGCGCTTGGCGCCGATCCGGCAACCATTCTTGGCGCGGTGACGCCGGTGCCCGATACCCTGTCGGAATATGCTTTCGCAGGCCTGCTGCGCGGCACCAAGACCGAAGTGGTTAAGTGCGTTTCCAATGACCTTGAAGTGCCGGCCAGCGCGGAAATTGTGCTAGAAGGCTACATTGAGGCCGGTGAAATGGCGCCGGAAGGCCCGTATGGCGATCACACCGGTTACTATAATGAAGTGGACAGCTTCCCGGTATTTACGGTAACCCATATTACCCAGCGTGAAGACGCGATTTATCATTCTACCTATACCGGCCGACCGCCCGATGAGCCAGCGGTGCTGGGCGTGGCGCTGAATGAAGTCTTTGTGCCGATCCTGCAAAAGCAGTTCCCGGAAATCGTTGATTTCTATCTGCCGCCGGAAGGGTGCTCCTATCGCCTGGCGGTGGTGACCATGAAAAAACAGTACGCGGGACATGCCAAGCGCGTAATGATGGGCGTCTGGTCGTTCCTGCGCCAGTTTATGTACACCAAGTTCGTGATTGTCTGCGATGACGACGTCAATGCACGCGACTGGAACGATGTGATTTGGGCGATCACTACCCGTATGGACCCGGCTCGTGATACGGTACTGGTAGAGAATACGCCAATTGATTATCTGGATTTTGCCTCGCCGGTTTCCGGCCTGGGTTCAAAAATGGGGCTGGATGCCACCAACAAATGGCCTGGCGAAACCCAGCGTGAATGGGGTCGCCCAATCAAAAAAGATCCTGCCGTTACGGCGCGTATTGACGCCATCTGGGATGAACTGGCCATCTTTAAACAACAGTAAGCGGGGCTAACGCCGCTGTTTTGCTCTATTGACCCGACAGAGGGGACGCATGACAACCTTAAGCTGTAAAGTGACCTCGGTGGAGGCGATTACCGATACCGTATATCGTGTTCGATTAGTGCCGGAAGCGGCATTTTCCTTCCGTGCCGGCCAGTATCTGATGGTGGTAATGGATGAGCGCGACAAGCGCCCGTTCTCCATGGCTTCCACGCCGGCGGAACAGGAATTTATCGAGCTGCATATCGGCGCCTCGGAGCTCAATCTGTACGCGATGGCGGTCATGGATCGCATTCTGAAAGAGCGTGAAATTGAGGTTGATATTCCGCATGGCGAAGCGTGGCTGCGCGATGACGAAGATCGCCCGCTGATTCTGATCGCCGGCGGTACCGGATTCTCTTATGTGCGTTCTATTCTGTTAAGCGCGCTGGCGCGTAACCCGGATCGCGATATCGCCATTTATTGGGGCGGCCGCGAGGCTAAGCATCTGTACGATCTGGCCGAGCTGGAAGCGTTAAGCATCAAGCATCCGAATCTGCGCATCGAGCCGGTGGTTGAACAGCCGGAAGAAGGGTGGCGTGGTCGCTCCGGTACGGTACTCACCGCCGTGCTGCAGGATTACGGTACGCTGGCCGAGCATGACATCTACATTGCCGGTCGTTTTGAGATGGCCAAGATCGCTCGCGACCTGTTCTGTAACGAGCGCGGCGCGCGTGAAGATCGCCTGTTTGGCGATGCGTTTGCGTTTATCTGAAAATAAAAAACCCGCCCCTGACAGGCGGGAAGAACGGCAACTAAACCTGCTCTCTTCGCCATAGCCGCCAGGTTCTGGTGGCAATGGCGTTGAGATACCCTTTCGCTTAAACCCGCTCAAACACGGTAGCGATCCCTTGTCCCAGGCCGATACACATGGTGGCGAGGCCGAACTGAGCGTCTTTGCGCTCCATCTGGTTGATCAGCGTGGTGCTAATACGCGCCCCGGAACAGCCCAGCGGATGACCGAGCGCGATCGCCCCGCCGTTGAGGTTGATCTTCTCATCGATCTGCTCCATTAAGCCCAGATCTTTAATACACGGTAGGATCTGCGCGGCAAATGCTTCATTCATTTCAAAAACGTCGATATCACTGGTGGATAAGCCCGCTTTTTTCAGCGCCAGCTTTGAGGCCGGAACCGGGCCATAACCCATAATGGACGGGTCGCAGCCGACCACCGCCATTGAACGGACGCGAGCGCGCGGCTTCAGCCCCAGCTCGCGAGCGCGGCTTTCGCTCATCAGCAGCATCGCCGCTGCGCCATCGGAAAGGGCGGAAGAGGTACCCGCCGTTACCGTACCGGTCACCGGGTCAAACGCCGGTTTAAGCGTGGACAGCGTCTCGACGGTGGTTTCCGGGCGGATCACCTCGTCATAGTTAAAGGACTTGAGTACGCCATCGGCATCGTGGCCGCCGGTGGGGATAATCTCCGCTTTGAATGCGCCGGACTGGGTTGCGGCCCAGGCACGAGCGTGAGAGCGCGCGGCGAACTGATCCTGCATCTCGCGGCTAATACCGTGCAGACGCGCCAGCATCTCCGCAGTCAGCCCCATCATCCCTGCCGCCTTTGCCACGTTGCGGCTGAGGCCCGGATGGAAATCGACGCCGTGGCTCATTGGCACATGGCCCATGTGCTCGACGCCGCCAATCAGGCAGACGCTGGCATCGCCGGTCATGATCATACGGGCCGCATCGTGCAGCGCCTGCATGGAAGAACCGCACAGACGGTTGACCGTATTTGCTGGTACCGAATGCGGGATCTCCGCCAGCAGCGCCGCGTTTCGGGCGATGTTAAAACCCTGCTCGAGGGTTTGCTGCACGCAACCCCAGTAGATATCGTCTATCGCGCTTGCCTCAAGCGACGGATTGCGCGACAGCAGGCTACGCATCAGGTGCGCGGAGAGGTCTTCCGCGCGCACGTGGCGAAATGCGCCGCCCTTCGAACGGCCCATCGGGGTGCGAATTGCATCGACAATGACAACCTGTTCCATTGTGACTCCTTAAGCCGTTTTCAGAGCGCCAACCGGACGGGCTGGCTCTACCTGGGGATAATACGCTTCGTTATGGCGCGCTTTGTCACGCAGACCGGCTGGCACTTCATACAGCGGGCCAAGGTGCTGGTATTGCTGCGCCATATCGAGATACTTCGCGCTGCCGATGGTGTCCAGCCAGCGGAATGCGCCGCCGTGGAACGGAGGGAAGCCCAGGCCGTATACCAGCGCCATATCCGCTTCCGCCGGGCTGGCGATAATGCCTTCTTCCAGGCAGCGGACGACTTCGTTAACCATGGGGATCATCATGCGGGCGATAATCTCTTCATCGCTGAAATCGCGCTTCGGCTGGCTGACGTCGGCCAGCAGGCTGTCGACGGCAGCATCTTCTTCTTTCTTCGGCTTACCTTTGCTGTCGTCTTTATAGCGCCAGAAGCCGAGGCCGTTCTTCTGGCCGAAACGGTTGGCGTCAAACAGGGCGTCGATGGCGTCGCGATAATCTTTCTGCATCCGCTGCGGGAAGCCCGCCGCCATGACCGCCTGAGCATGGTGCGCGGTATCGATGCCGACCACGTCCAGCAGATAAGCCGGGCCCATCGGCCAGCCAAACTGTTTCTCCATCACTTTGTCGACTTTGCGGAAGTCCGCCCCGTCGCGCAGCAGCTGGCTGAAGCCGGCGAAGTAGGGGAACAGTACCCGGTTGACGAAGAAGCCGGGACAATCATTCACCACAATCGGCGTTTTGCCCATTTTGCTGGCCCAGGCCACCACTTTGGCAATGGTATTATCCGAGGTTTTTTCGCCGCGGATCACTTCAACCAGCGGCATGCGATGCACCGGGTTAAAGAAGTGCATACCGCAGAAGTTTTCCGGGCGCTGCAGAACGCTGGCCAGCTCGCTGATGGGGATCGTTGAGGTGTTGGACGCCAGCACGGTATCCGGGCGCACTTTTGACTCGGTTTCCGCTAGTACGGCTTTCTTCACTTTCGGGTTTTCCACCACCGCTTCAACGACGACGTCCACGCGGTCAAAACCGCTGTATTCCAGCGTTGGCTGAATGGTGCTAATCACTCCGGCCAGCTTCAGACCGTCGATTTTGCCGCGTTCCAGCTGTTTATTCAGCAGTTTCGCCGCTTCGGTCATACCCAGGGTCAGCGATTTGTCGCTGATGTCTTTCATCACCACCGGCACGCCCTTCCAGGCCGACTGGTAAGCGATACCGCCGCCCATAATGCCAGCGCCCAGGACGGCAGCATGCTTCGGCGTCTCGACATCTTTGGTCAGCTTTTTCGCTTTCGCTTTGACGTACTGGTCGTTCAGGAAGATACCAACCAGCGCGCGGGCCTCATTGGTATGGGCCAGCGGGACAAAGCTTTTATTTTCCAGCACCAGGGCTTCTTCACGACCAAGACGCGCGGCGGCTTCAATGGTTTTGACCGCGGTGATCGGCGCCGGGTAATGCTTCCCGGCGGTTTGCGCGACCATGCCTTTGGCAATCGTGAAGCTCATGGCGGCTTCAATTTTGCTGAGCTTCAGCGGCTCCAGCTTCGGCTGACGTTTCGCTTTCCAGTCCAGGTCGCCATTCATGGCCTGACGTAGGATCGCCAGCGCGCCGTCGCGTAGTTTTTCCGCAGCGACCACGCCATCCACCAGGCCGATTTTCAGTGCTTGATCGGCGCCGACGTCTTTCCCGGCGGCAATAATTTCCAGCGCGCTATCGGCGCCGAGCAGGCGCGGCAGACGCACGGAACCGCCGAAGCCGGGCATAATGCCGAGCTTGGTTTCCGGCAGCCCAATGCGCAGATCCGGCGTCGCCAGGCGGTAATCGGTCGCCAGCACGCATTCGCAACCGCCGCCCAGCGCATAGCCATTGACGGCAGAGATTGTGGGGACGGGGAGATCTTCCAGACGATTGAAGACGCTGTTAGCAAAATGCAGCCACTGGCTTAACTGCTCCTCAGGGACCAGGAACAGCGAGAGGAATTCGGTGATATCCGCGCCGACGATAAATGCCGCTTTTTCAGAGCGCAGCAGCAGACCTTTGAGATCGCTTTGTTTTTCCAGTACGTCCAGCGCATGACCGAGGCTGGCTACGGTTGCGGTATCAAGCTTGTTGACCGAACCTGGGGCATCGAACACCAGTTCGGCGATGCCATCTTCCAGCCAGTCGAGGTACAGGGTGTCGCCTTTGTAGAGCATGTCAGTCTCCTGAATCCAGCAATATGATCTGGTCATACCAGATGAAACGGAGTGTGGAATTTATGTTAAAGAATTGCAAATTAGTCTTTAAATAATTGCTGGTCGGATCACATCCGGCGGAAATCACCCGCACGCAGGTCGATGTGCTAAGATGCGGTGTATCACGATCCCATAAAAGCAAAGGATAAAAGATGGAATCCCTGGCCGCGCTCTATAAAAATCATATTGTTACCCTACAAGAACGTACCCGCGACGTCCTGGCCCGTTTTCAAATGGATGCTCTGCTGATTCACTCCGGCGAGCTGGTTAACGTCTTCCTTGATGACCATCCGTACCCGTTCAAGGTCAATCCGCAGTTCAAAGCCTGGGTGCCTGTGACTCAGGTGCCTAACTGCTGGCTGCTGGTGGACGGTGTGAATAAACCGAAGCTGTGGTTCTATCTGCCGGTAGATTACTGGCATAACGTTGAGCCGTTGCCGACCTCTTTCTGGACCGAAGAGATAGACGTGATCGCGCTACCGAAGGCCGATGGCATCGGCAGCCAGCTGCCTGCCGCTCGCGGTAATATTGGATATATCGGCCCGGTGCCTGAGCGCGCGCTGGGCCTGGGTATCGCCGCGGATAAGATCAACCCGAAAGGGGTTATCGACTACCTGCATTACTACCGGGCTTACAAAACCGATTACGAGCTGGCCTGCATGCGTGAAGCGCAGAAGTCGGCGGTGAATGGTCATCGTGCGGCCTACGAAGCTTTCCAGTCGGGGATGAGCGAATTCGATATCAACCAGGCCTATCTCACCGCCACCGGCCATCGTGATACCGACGTGCCTTACAGCAATATTGTCGCGCTGAATGAGCATGCCTCCGTCCTGCACTACACCAAACTGGACCATCGTGCCCCGGCGGAGATGCGCAGTTTCCTGCTCGACGCCGGTGCGGAATATAACGGCTATGCCGCAGATCTGACGCGCACCTGGGCGGCGCACGGCGATAACGACTTTGCCCATCTGATCAAAGACGTTAACGATGAGCAGCAGGCGCTGATTAGTACCATGAAGGCCGGTACCAGTTACATTGATTACCATATCCAGTTCCATCAGCGTATCGCGAAGCTGTTGCGTAAACACCAGTTGGTTACCGACATGAGCGAAGAGGCGATGGTGGAGAATGACCTGACCGGGCCGTTTATGCCGCACGGGATTGGCCATCCGCTGGGTCTGCAGGTGCATGATGTCGCTGGCTTTATGCAGGATGACACCGGTACGCATCTGGCGGCGCCGTCGAAATACCCGTATCTGCGCTGCACCCGTATTATCGAGCCGCGGATGGTGTTAACTATTGAACCCGGCATCTACTTCATCGAGTCGTTACTGGCGCCGTGGCGTGAAGGCCCGTTCAGCAAGCACTTTAACTGGCAAAAAATTGACGCCATGAAGCCGTTCGGTGGGATCCGTATCGAAGATAACGTGGTGATTCACGAAAACAGTATCGAAAATATGACGCGCGATCTGAAGCTGGCCTGATGGAGAGCTGGTTAATCCCGGCGGCGCCGGTTACCGTCGTTGAGGAGATTAAAAAAAGCCGTTTTATCACGCTGTTGGCGCATACCGACGGCGTGGCGGCGGCAAAAGCTTTTGTCGAGTCCGTCAGAGCGGATCACCCTGATGCCCGCCACCACTGCGTGGCGTGGGTCGCGGGGCCGCCTGATGATTCGCAACAGCTGGGGTTTTCAGACGATGGCGAACCGGCGGGAACGGCGGGTAAACCGATGCTGGCGCAGCTGATGGGAAGCGGCGTCGGCGAGATAACCGCTGTCGTCGTGCGTTACTACGGTGGTATCCTGCTGGGCACCGGCGGTCTGGTTAAGGCCTATGGCGGCGGGGTGCATCAGGCGCTGGCGCAGCTGACGACGCTGCGCAAGACGCCGTTAACGGCATATACTTTGCAGTGTGAGTATGGGCAACTGGCCGGCGTCGAAGCGCTGCTCGCCCAATTCTCCGGAAACGTCGTTGAAAGCGAATATCTGGCGTCAGTTCGGCTGCGCGTGGCGCTTCCCCAGGCCGAAGTGGCGGCTTTTTCAGCAAGACTGGCTGATTTTAGTCGTGGTTCATTGCAATTACTGAAGATTAACGAATAATCCCCTCTGTTTTTTGCCTATCAAAGGAAGCGCCAGAGATGCATTTTCGCGCCATAACCCGAATCGTTGGACTGCTGGTCATCTTGTTTTCGGGGACGATGATCGTCCCGGGATTAGTGGCCCTGATATATCGCGATGGCGCGGGACGGGCCTTCACTCAAACCTTCTTTGTCGCTCTGGCGATCGGCTCCATGCTGTGGTGGCCGAATCGTAAGCAAAAAGGCGAACTGAAATCTCGTGAAGGGTTTCTGATCGTGGTGCTGTTCTGGACCGTGCTGGGGAGCGTGGGGGCCTTGCCCTTTATCTTCTCCGAACAGCCGAACCTGACGGTGACGGATGCCTTCTTCGAGTCATTTTCCGGCCTGACGACGACCGGGGCGACCACTCTGGTGGGGCTGGACTCGCTTCCGCACGCTATCCTCTTTTATCGCCAGATGCTGCAGTGGTTCGGCGGCATGGGGATCATTGTGCTGGCGGTAGCGATTCTGCCTATCCTCGGTGTCGGGGGGATGCAGCTCTACCGCGCGGAAATGCCCGGCCCGCTGAAGGATAACAAGATGCGTCCGCGTATTGCCGAGACGGCGAAGACATTGTGGCTCATCTATGTGTTACTCACAATCGCCTGCGCATTGGCGCTCTGGTTTGCCGGTATGCCGGCGTTCGATGCGATCGGGCACAGTTTCGCCACCATCGCCATCGGCGGTTTCTCGACTCACGATGCCAGCGTCGGCTATTTCAACAGCCCGATGATCAACTCCATCATTGCCATCTTCCTGCTGATCTCCGGCTGTAATTACGGTCTGCATTTTTCGTTGTTGAGCGGACGCAGCCTGAAGGTGTACTGGCGCGACCCCGAATTTAGGATGTTCATTGGCGTCCAGTTGACGCTGGTCATCGTCTGTACGCTGGTGCTATGGCTTCATAACGTGTACGGCTCGGTGTTGACGACGCTGAACCAGGCGTTTTTCCAGGTGGTGTCGATGGCGACCACCGCGGGGTTCACCACCGATAGTATTGCACGCTGGCCGCTGTTCCTTCCGGTGCTGTTGCTGTGCTCCGCATTTATCGGCGGCTGCGCTGGCTCCACGGGCGGTGGATTAAAAGTGATCCGTATTCTGTTGCTGTTCAAGCAGGGCAACCGTGAGCTGAAGCGGCTGGTGCACCCGAATGCGGTGTATAGCATTAAATTAGGTAACCGCGCGCTGCCGGAACGTATTCTGGAAGCGGTATGGGGATTCTTCTCCGCCTATGCGCTGGTCTTTATCATTAGTATGCTGGCGATTATCGCCACCGGGGTGGATGACTTCTCTGCTTTCGCCTCCGTGGTGGCGACATTGAACAACCTCGGGCCTGGGCTCGGCGTCGTCGCGGATAACTTTGCCACCATGAACCCGGTCGCGAAATGGATCCTGATTGCTAATATGCTGTTTGGTCGTCTGGAAGTGTTCACCTTACTGGTGCTCTTTACCCCCACTTTCTGGCGCGAATAACAGGAGTGCTCGTGAAAACTTTAATTCTCTTCTCCACCCGCGACGGGCAGACCCGTGAAATCGCTTCGTTTCTCGCTTCTGAGCTTAAAGAGCTGGGCATCGATGCGGACACCCTGAACCTGAACCGTACCGATGTCGTCGAATGGCATCACTACGATCGGGTGGTCATTGGCGCGTCGATTCGCTACGGGCACTTTCATCCGGCGGTGGACCGCTTTGTGAAAAAGCATCTGGCAGCATTGCAGGCGCTGCCGGGGGCATTCTTTTCGGTTAACCTGGTGGCGCGTAAACCCGAGAAGCGCACGCCGCAGACCAACAGCTATACGCGTAAGTTTCTGCTGAACTCGCCGTGGCAGCCGCAGAGCTGCGCGGTATTTGCCGGCGCGCTGCGCTACCCGCGCTACAGCTGGTACGATCGGTTTATGATCCGCCTGATTATGAAAATGACCGGGGGTGAAACGGATACCCGCAAAGAAGTGGTCTATACCGACTGGCAACAGGTATCCCGGTTTGCTCGGGAAATCGCACAAATGGCGCGCAAATAGCGCGTAAAACTCGCGTTGTGATGGAAAATCGAGCGAACGAAAAGTTTTTTTGCATTTCCCCTTGTCACCTCAGAATTACTCCCTATAATGCGCCTCCACTGACACGGAACAACGGCAAACAAGCCGCCGGGTCAGCGGGGTTCCGGTGAGAACCTCGCAGAGAAAAGCAAAAATAAATGCTTGACTCTGCAGCGGGAAAGCGTAATATGCACACCCCGCGCCACAGCGAAAACGAAGCGGCACTGCTCTTTAACAATTTATCAGACAATCTGTGTGGGCACTCAAAGTGACATGGATTCTTAACGTCCTCGGACGAAAAATGAATACCAAGTCTCAAGAGTGAACACGTAATTCATTACGAAGTTTAATTCTTTGAGCATCAAACTTAAATTGAAGAGTTTGATCATGGCTCAGATTGAACGCTGGCGGCAGGCCTAACACATGCAAGTCGAGCGGTAGCACAGAGAGCTTGCTCTCGGGTGACGAGCGGCGGACGGGTGAGTAATGTCTGGGAAACTGCCTGATGGAGGGGGATAACTACTGGAAACGGTAGCTAATACCGCATAATGTCGCAAGACCAAAGTGGGGGACCTTCGGGCCTCATGCCATCAGATGTGCCCAGATGGGATTAGCTAGTAGGTGGGGTAACGGCTCACCTAGGCGACGATCCCTAGCTGGTCTGAGAGGATGACCAGCCACACTGGAACTGAGACACGGTCCAGACTCCTACGGGAGGCAGCAGTGGGGAATATTGCACAATGGGCGCAAGCCTGATGCAGCCATGCCGCGTGTGTGAAGAAGGCCTTCGGGTTGTAAAGCACTTTCAGCGGGGAGGAAGGCGTTAAGGTTAATAACCTTGGCGATTGACGTTACCCGCAGAAGAAGCACCGGCTAACTCCGTGCCAGCAGCCGCGGTAATACGGAGGGTGCAAGCGTTAATCGGAATTACTGGGCGTAAAGCGCACGCAGGCGGTCTGTCAAGTCGGATGTGAAATCCCCGGGCTTAACCTGGGAACTGCATTCGAAACTGGCAGGCTAGAGTCTTGTAGAGGGGGGTAGAATTCCAGGTGTAGCGGTGAAATGCGTAGAGATCTGGAGGAATACCGGTGGCGAAGGCGGCCCCCTGGACAAAGACTGACGCTCAGGTGCGAAAGCGTGGGGAGCAAACAGGATTAGATACCCTGGTAGTCCACGCCGTAAACGATGTCGATTTGGAGGTTGTGCCCTTGAGGCGTGGCTTCCGGAGCTAACGCGTTAAATCGACCGCCTGGGGAGTACGGCCGCAAGGTTAAAACTCAAATGAATTGACGGGGGCCCGCACAAGCGGTGGAGCATGTGGTTTAATTCGATGCAACGCGAAGAACCTACCTGGTCTTGACATCCACAGAACTTTCCAGAGATGGATTGGTGCCTTCGGGAACTGTGAGACAGGTGCTGCATGGCTGTCGTCAGCTCGTGTTGTGAAATGTTGGGTTAAGTCCCGCAACGAGCGCAACCCTTATCCTTTGTTGCCAGCGGTTCGGCCGGGAACTCAAAGGAGACTGCCAGTGATAAACTGGAGGAAGGTGGGGATGACGTCAAGTCATCATGGCCCTTACGACCAGGGCTACACACGTGCTACAATGGCATATACAAAGAGAAGCGACCTCGCGAGAGCAAGCGGACCTCATAAAGTATGTCGTAGTCCGGATTGGAGTCTGCAACTCGACTCCATGAAGTCGGAATCGCTAGTAATCGTAGATCAGAATGCTACGGTGAATACGTTCCCGGGCCTTGTACACACCGCCCGTCACACCATGGGAGTGGGTTGCAAAAGAAGTAGGTAGCTTAACCTTCGGGAGGGCGCTTACCACTTTGTGATTCATGACTGGGGTGAAGTCGTAACAAGGTAACCGTAGGGGAACCTGCGGTTGGATCACCTCCTTACCTTAAAGAACCTGCCTTTGCAGTGCTCACACAGATTGTCTGATGAAAAACAGCAGTAAAAACCTCTACAGGCTTGTAGCTCAGGTGGTTAGAGCGCACCCCTGATAAGGGTGAGGTCGGTGGTTCAAGTCCACTCAGGCCTACCAAATTTGCGAAGCAAATTTGAAGAGGTTGCAAACGATGGGGCTATAGCTCAGCTGGGAGAGCGCCTGCTTTGCACGCAGGAGGTCTGCGGTTCGATCCCGCATAGCTCCACCATCTTTACTGCGAACACAAGAAAACTTCAGAGTGAACCTGAAAAGGTGCACTGCGAAGTTTTGCTCTTTAAAAATCTGGATCAAGCTGAAAATTGAAACGACACACAGTCAATGTGTGTTCGAGTCTCTCAAATTTTCGCAATCAGAAGTGAAACATCTTCGGGTTGTGAGGTTAAGCGACTAAGCGTACACGGTGGATGCCCTGGCAGTCAGAGGCGATGAAGGACGTGCTAATCTGCGAAAAGCGTCGGTAAGGTGATATGAACCGTTATAACCGGCGATGTCCGAATGGGGAAACCCAGTGCAATTCGTTGCACTATCGTTAACTGAATACATAGGTTAACGAGGCGAACCGGGGGAACTGAAACATCTAAGTACCCCGAGGAAAAGAAATCAACCGAGATTCCCCCAGTAGCGGCGAGCGAACGGGGAGCAGCCCAGAGTCTGAATCAGCTTGTGTGTTAGTGGAACGGTCTGGAAAGTCCGACGGTACAGGGTGATAGTCCCGTACACCAAAATGCACAGGTTGTGAACTCGAAGAGTAGGGCGGGACACGTGGTATCCTGTCTGAATATGGGGGGACCATCCTCCAAGGCTAAATACTCCTGACTGACCGATAGTGAACCAGTACCGTGAGGGAAAGGCGAAAAGAACCCCGGCGAGGGGAGTGAAAAAGAACCTGAAACCGTGTACGTACAAGCAGTGGGAGCACCTTCGGGTGTGACTGCGTACCTTTTGTATAATGGGTCAGCGACTTATATTCTGTAGCAAGGTTAACCGTATAGGGGAGCCGCAGGGAAACCGAGTCTTAACTGGGCGTTAAGTTGCAGGGTATAGACCCGAAACCCGGTGATCTAGCCATGGGCAGGTTGAAGGTTGGGTAACACTAACTGGAGGACCGAACCGACTAATGTTGAAAAATTAGCGGATGACTTGTGGCTGGGGGTGAAAGGCCAATCAAACCGGGAGATAGCTGGTTCTCCCCGAAAGCTATTTAGGTAGCGCCTCGTGAATTCATCTTCGGGGGTAGAGCACTGTTTCGGCTAGGGGGTCATCCCGACTTACCAACCCGATGCAAACTACGAATACCGAAGAATGTTATCACGGGAGACACACGGCGGGTGCTAACGTCCGTCGTGAAGAGGGAAACAACCCAGACCGCCAGCTAAGGTCCCAAAGTCATGGTTAAGTGGGAAACGATGTGGGAAGGCACAGACAGCCAGGATGTTGGCTTAGAAGCAGCCATCATTTAAAGAAAGCGTAATAGCTCACTGGTCGAGTCGGCCTGCGCGGAAGATGTAACGGGGCTAAACCATGCACCGAAGCTGCGGCAGCGACACTATGTGTTGTTGGGTAGGGGAGCGTTCTGTAAGCCTGCGAAGGTGACCTGTGAGGGTTGCTGGAGGTATCAGAAGTGCGAATGCTGACATAAGTAACGATAAAGCGGGTGAAAAGCCCGCTCGCCGGAAGACCAAGGGTTCCTGTCCAACGTTAATCGGGGCAGGGTGAGTCGACCCCTAAGGCGAGGCCGAAAGGCGTAGTCGATGGGAAACAGGTTAATATTCCTGTACTTGGTGTTACTGCGAAGGGGGGACGGAGAAGGCTATGTTAGCCGGGCGACGGTTGTCCCGGTTTAAGCATGTAGGCTGGTTGTCCAGGCAAATCCGGATAATCAAGGCTGAGGTGTGATGACGAGGCACTACGGTGCTGAAGTAACAAATGCCCTGCTTCCAGGAAAAGCCTCTAAGCATCAGGTAACATCAAATCGTACCCCAAACCGACACAGGTGGTCAGGTAGAGAATACCAAGGCGCTTGAGAGAACTCGGGTGAAGGAACTAGGCAAAATGGTGCCGTAACTTCGGGAGAAGGCACGCTGGTGTGTAGGTGAAGTCCCTGCGGATGGAGCTGAGACCAGTCGAAGATACCAGCTGGCTGCAACTGTTTATTAAAAACACAGCACTGTGCAAACACGAAAGTGGACGTATACGGTGTGACGCCTGCCCGGTGCCGGAAGGTTAATTGATGGGGTTATCCGTAAGGAGAAGCTCTTGATCGAAGCCCCGGTAAACGGCGGCCGTAACTATAACGGTCCTAAGGTAGCGAAATTCCTTGTCGGGTAAGTTCCGACCTGCACGAATGGCGTAATGATGGCCAGGCTGTCTCCACCCGAGACTCAGTGAAATTGAACTCGCTGTGAAGATGCAGTGTACCCGCGGCAAGACGGAAAGACCCCGTGAACCTTTACTATAGCTTGACACTGAACATTGAGCCTTGATGTGTAGGATAGGTGGGAGGCTTTGAAGCGTGGACGCCAGTCTGCGTGGAGCCAACCTTGAAATACCACCCTTTAATGTTTGATGTTCTAACGTTGGCCCCTTACCGGGGTTGCGGACAGTGTCTGGTGGGTAGTTTGACTGGGGCGGTCTCCTCCCAAAGCGTAACGGAGGAGCACGAAGGTTAGCTAATCCTGGTCGGACATCAGGAGGTTAGTGCAATGGCATAAGCTAGCTTGACTGCGAGCGTGACGGCGCGAGCAGGTGCGAAAGCAGGTCATAGTGATCCGGTGGTTCTGAATGGAAGGGCCATCGCTCAACGGATAAAAGGTACTCCGGGGATAACAGGCTGATACCGCCCAAGAGTTCATATCGACGGCGGTGTTTGGCACCTCGATGTCGGCTCATCACACATCCTGGGGCTGAAGTAGGTCCCAAGGGTATGGCTGTTCGCCATTTAAAGTGGTACGCGAGCTGGGTTTAGAACGTCGTGAGACAGTTCGGTCCCTATCTGCCGTGGGCGCTGGAGAATTGAGGGGGGCTGCTCCTAGTACGAGAGGACCGGAGTGGACGCATCACTGGTGTTCGGGTTGTCATGCCAATGGCACTGCCCGGTAGCTAAATGCGGAAGAGATAAGTGCTGAAAGCATCTAAGCACGAAACTTGCCCCGAGATGAGTTCTCCCTGAGACTTTAAGTCTCCTGAAGGAACGTTGAAGACGACGACGTTGATAGGCCGGGTGTGTAAGCGCAGCGATGCGTTGAGCTAACCGGTACTAATGAACCGTGAGGCTTAACCTTACAACGCCGAAGATGTTTTGGCGGATTTGAGAGAATTTTCAGCTTAGATTCAGAGTTGAGTACGCAATAATTTGCGCAGCAGCAAGGCGACAAGCGACGGAAAGGAAGGAGCATACTGAAGTATGTGACTGACTTTACGAGCGCAGGCAACGCAGCTGATGCGATAAAGAATTGCGTACTGAGCACAAAGAATTTGCCTGGCGGCACTAGCGCGGTGGTCCCACCTGACCCCATGCCGAACTCAGAAGTGAAACGCCGTAGCGCCGATGGTAGTGTGGGGTCTCCCCATGTGAGAGTAGGGAACTGCCAGGCATCAAATAAAGCAAAAAGCCCGGTCGAAAGACCGGGCTTTTTGTTTTATCTGTTGTTTGTCGGTGAGCGCTCTCCAGAGTAGGACAAATCCGCCGGGAGCGGATTTGAACGTTGCGCAGCAACGGCCCGGAGGGTGGCGGGCAGGACGCCCGCCATAAACTGCCAGGCATCAAACAAGTGAAGAGCCCATCCTGCCGGATGGGCTTTTTGCGTTTCTGTCGTCCGGCCAGCGTGCCGGCATGTCTCCCCGGTGGCGCTGCGCTTACCGGGGCTACGGGCCTGTCGCGTTCTGTAGCCCGCACCGGTACACCACATCACCACCGGTAACGCCCCGCAATATCATTGCCCCTGTAATCAGACAAGCCTTCCCCCGCCAGATACGATAAACTAACGCCGATTTTGCATCAGGAAGCCACTATGAACCACTCCCTCAAACCCTGGAATACCTTTGGCATTGAACGCTTCGCCAAGACGATAGTACGCGCCGAAACTGAGCAACAGTTGCTAAGCGCCTGGCAAACCGCTGCCGCGGCAGGCGAACCCACGCTGATCCTTGGGGAAGGCAGTAATGTCCTGTTTCTGAACGACTATGCCGGTACGGTGATCCTCAACCGGATTATGGGGATCGAGGTGAGCGAAACGCCGGAAGCCTGGCGCTTGCACGTCGGCGCCGGCGAAAACTGGCATCAGTTGGTGCAGTTCACGCTACAGCATGCGATGCCAGGTCTGGAAAATCTGGCGTTAATCCCTGGCTGCGCAGGATCTTCGCCGATCCAGAATATTGGCGCCTACGGCGTTGAGCTACAGCGGGTTTGCGAATATGTTGACTGCATTGAGCTGGAAACCGGGCGTAAGCAACGTCTTTCAGCCGCGGAATGCCGTTTTGGCTATCGCGACAGTATCTTCAAACATGAATATCAGGACCGCTATGCCATCGTCGCGATTGGCTTATCGTTAGCGAAAACATGGCAGCCTGTACTGAGTTACGGTGATTTAACGCGTCTCGATCCGCAGACCGTCACGCCGCAGCAGGTATTTGATGCGGTCTGTCATATGCGAATGACTAAATTGCCGGATCCAAAGATTAACGGTAATGCCGGCAGCTTTTTTAAGAACCCGATCGTCAGCGCTCAGATTGCGGAAGCGCTGCTGGCGCAGTTCCCTCATGCACCGCACTATCCGCAGGCAAATGGCAGCGTCAAGCTGGCCGCTGGCTGGCTAATCGATCAATGTGAGCTCAAAGGACAACGCATCGGCGGCGCTGCCGTCCATCGGCAGCAGGCGCTGGTACTGATTAATGAAGATCGAGCGACCAGCGAGGATGTGGTGAAACTTGCTCATTATGTTCGCCAGCGGGTGGGTGCGAAATTCGATGTATGGCTTCAGCCCGAGGTGCGCTTCATTGGCACGCATGGTGAAGTCAACGCAGAGGAGAGCATTGCGTGAAAGACCATACTATCCCTTTAACGCTAATTTCTATCCTTGCTGATGGCGAGTTTCACTCTGGCGAACAGCTTGGTGAGCAGTTAGGCATGAGCCGGGCGGCGATTAATAAGCACATCCAGACCTTACGTGACTGGGGCGTCGATGTGTTTACTGTGCCGGGCAAGGGTTACAGCCTGCCGGAGCCTATTCATCTATTAGATGAGAAAAAGATTTCTCAAGAGATAGACCATGGCCGAGTGACGGTCCTTCCCGTCATCGACTCTACTAACCAGTATTTGCTGGACAGGCTTGATGAGCTGACGTCCGGAGATGCCTGTGTGGCTGAATATCAGCAAGCAGGGCGAGGCCGGCGAGGCAGAAAATGGTTTTCGCCCTTTGGCGCGAATCTCTATCTCTCGATGTACTGGCGTCTGGAGCAGGGCCCGGCAGCGGCTATTGGTCTAAGCCTGGTGATCGGTATTGTGATCGCTGAAGTTCTGCAGCAGCTCGGGGCCGAACAGGTTCGCGTGAAATGGCCAAACGATATTTACCTGCAGGATCGTAAGCTGTCAGGGATCCTCGTGGAACTGACGGGGAAAACGGGCGATGCCGCACAAATCGTCAGCGGCGCGGGTATCAACCTTGTGATGCGTCGCGTGGAGTCTGATGTCGTCAATCAGGGATGGATCAGCCTTCAGGAAGCGGGGGTGGTCATCGACCGTAACCTCCTCGCCGCGCGCCTGATTAAAGAGCTGCGCCTGGGACTGGAGCTGTTCGAGCAGGAAGGATTGGCTCCCTATCTACCGCGCTGGGAAAAACTGGATAACTTTATTCATCGCCCGGTGAAACTGATTATCGGTGATAAAGAAATTTACGGCATTTCGCGTGGCATTGACGCCCAGGGCGCACTATTGCTGGAGCAGGATGGTGTAATAAAAGCCTGGGTGGGTGGTGAAATATCATTGCGCAGTGCAGAATAAAAAAGGGAGCTTCGGCTCCCTTATTTTATTTACGTAAGCGTACCTGATTCACTGAGTGATTGGCGCTCTTAGTCATGATCAGGCTGGCGCGCTCGCGAGTTGGAAGAATATTTTCTTTAAGATTCATTAGGTTGATTTCATTCCATAGCGAAGTGGCAATATCTACCGCTTCTTCCTTCGAGAGCTTAGCGTAATTATGGAAATAGGAATCCGGATCGGTAAACGCCCCTTCCCGGAATTTAAGAAAGCGGTTGATATACCAGCTTTTCAATAATTCTTCCGGGGCATCGACATAAATAGAAAAGTCGACAAAATCGGAAACGAATACATGATGGGGATCGTGCGGATAATCCATTCCACTTTGCAGAACATTCAGCCCTTCAAGAATTAAAATATCCGGTTGCGCGACGGTTTTGTCACCGTTGGGAATAACATCATAAATCAGATGGGAATAAACCGGCGCGGTTGCCTGCGGTACCCCTGATTTGAGATCGGAGACAAACTTCACCAGGCGATGCATATCATAGGACTGCGGAAAGCCTTTCTTCTTCATTAACCCACGTTCTTTTAAAACCGAGTTAGGGTGCAAAAAACCGTCAGTGGTAATGAGTTCGACATGGCGATGCTCCGGCCAACGACTAAGCAAAGCTTGCAGAACGCGGGCGGTGGTGCTTTTTCCTACCGCAACGCTGCCAGCGATACTGATAATATAGGGAATTCGCTGACCATTGGTGCCAAGAAATTGTTCGAGAACAGCCTGGCGACGCAGGTTAGAACTGATATAGAAGTTGAGCAAACGCGACAGCGGCAAATAGATCTCGGCAACCTCTTCCAGAGAGAGATCTTCGTTGATGCCTTTTAACCGCGTGATTTCTTCCTCGGTTAACGTCATCGGGACAGAATCACGAAGTGCAGCCCATTGGTGGCGGTTAAATTGTAGGTACGGTGTCATTAACGTCTGCTCTTTTTGGCTCATAAGCATGTTCTTACTATCACCGAATACCTTGAAACGGTGATGCTTCACACGAGTTAATCAGGACAATGGGCAGGAGGGTAACACCAGATTGCCGGGAATAATAAGAAAAAAACTCATTGAATGCTGCTTTCTCGCGCCAGCATCACAAGAGAAGAATAAGTTTCTTATTCTTTGCAAAGCATGGCCTTTGCTAACAGGCTAGGTTAGCGGCCTGAATCTTTTCCGTCAGCGGTCAGCATGCGATAGAGGTAACCGGAGATGATCGGACAGCGCCTGAAGCGCCGAATTATTGGCGAATATTTGCACTCCGCTGCTTGAAATTACACCGTTTTTTCGCGTGAGAGCACAAAATGTGAGCAAGAGAACGTTTTATGCAAATTTTTAGTTGCATGAACTCGCTCCTCTCCCTAGAATGCGCGCTACTTGATGCCGACTTAGCTCAGTAGGTAGAGCAACTGACTTGTAATCAGTAGGTCACCAGTTCGATTCCGGTAGTCGGCACCATAACAATTTGGGTGGGGTTCCCGAGCGGCCAAAGGGAGCAGACTGTAAATCTGCCGTCATCGACTTCGAAGGTTCGAATCCTTCCCCCACCACCACTTTCTGGCGACGCTTTGCGGAGCCGGAGTTGGTTGGGTAAACTAATCAGCTCAATACTAAAGAGAGCAGTCTCTTTAGTATTACAGAAAGAACTGGGTAGCCGAGTTTCAGGATGCGGGCATCGTATAATGGCTATTACCTCAGCCTTCCAAGCTGATGATGCGGGTTCGATTCCCGCTGCCCGCTCCAGACGTGCTGATATGGCTCAGTTGGTAGAGCGCACCCTTGGTAAGGGTGAGGTCCCCAGTTCGACTCTGGGTATCAGCACCACTTCTTTTCTCTCCTTCCCTGTTTCTCTTCTGTTATGTTCATTCAACAAGTCGGGCATGTTGCCTGGTTGATGTGGTGATATCACCGATTTATCCGTGTCTTAGAGGGACAATCGATGTCTAAAGAAAAGTTTGAACGTACAAAACCGCACGTTAACGTCGGTACTATCGGCCACGTTGACCATGGTAAAACAACGCTGACCGCTGCCATCACTACCGTACTGGCTAAAACCTACGGTGGTTCCGCTCGCGCATTCGACCAGATCGATAACGCGCCGGAAGAAAAAGCTCGTGGTATCACCATCAACACCTCTCACGTTGAATATGACACCCCGACTCGCCACTACGCGCACGTAGACTGCCCGGGCCACGCCGACTATGTTAAAAACATGATCACCGGTGCTGCGCAGATGGACGGCGCGATCCTGGTTGTTGCTGCGACTGACGGCCCGATGCCGCAGACTCGTGAGCACATCCTGCTGGGTCGTCAGGTAGGTGTTCCGTACATCATCGTGTTCCTGAACAAATGCGACATGGTTGATGACGAAGAGCTGCTGGAACTGGTTGAGATGGAAGTTCGTGAACTGCTGTCTCAGTACGATTTCCCGGGCGACGACACCCCGATCGTTCGTGGTTCTGCTCTGAAAGCGCTGGAAGGCGACGCAGAGTGGGAAGCGAAAATCATCGAACTGGCTGGCCACCTGGATACCTATATCCCGGAACCAGAGCGTGCGATTGACAAGCCGTTCCTGCTGCCGATCGAAGACGTATTCTCCATCTCTGGTCGTGGTACCGTTGTTACCGGTCGTGTAGAGCGCGGTATCATCAAAGTAGGTGAAGAAGTTGAAATCGTTGGTATCAAAGAAACCGCGAAAACCACCTGTACTGGCGTTGAAATGTTCCGCAAACTGCTGGACGAAGGCCGTGCTGGTGAGAACGTAGGTGTTCTGCTGCGTGGTATCAAACGTGAAGAAATCGAACGTGGTCAGGTACTGGCTAAGCCGGGCACCATCAACCCGCACACCAAGTTCGAATCTGAAGTGTACATCCTGTCCAAAGACGAAGGCGGCCGTCATACTCCGTTCTTCAAAGGCTACCGTCCGCAGTTCTACTTCCGTACTACTGACGTGACTGGCACCATCGAACTGCCGGAAGGCGTAGAGATGGTAATGCCGGGCGACAACATCAAAATGGTTGTTACCCTGATCCACCCGATCGCGATGGACGACGGTCTGCGTTTCGCAATCCGTGAAGGCGGTCGTACCGTTGGCGCGGGCGTGGTTGCTAAAGTTCTCGGCTAATCGCTGATAACATTTGACGCAATGCGCAATAAAAGGGCATCATTTGATGCCCTTTTTGCACGCTTTCACACCAGAACCTGGCTCATCAGTGATTTTATTTGTCATAATCATTGCTGAGACAGGCTCTGAAGAGGGCGTTTATACACCAAACCATTCGAGCCTCAGGGCGACGGCTAATCAACTCCTTCTTTGCAACAGCAGGGCAGGAGTGACACCACCGTCAACATTGAAGCAATTTGAATAGTTAAGTGTATAATCCGAAACTTAATTTCGGTTTGGATCGCCTCGCCCCCGCGGGGTGAAATTGTTTGTAGAATACTTCTGACAGGTTGGTTTATGAGTGCGAATACCGAAGCTCAAGGGAGCGGGCGCGGCCTGGAAGCGATGAAGTGGATTATCGTTGCCGTGCTGCTGATCGTGGCGATCGTGGGCAACTTCCTTTATCGTGACATTATGCTGGCGGTGCGTGCGCTGGCCGTGGTTATTCTTATTGCTGCTGCCGGTGGCGTCGCGCTGTTGACGACGAAAGGTAAGGCGACCGTTGCTTTTGCTCGCGAAGCGAGAACCGAAGTTCGTAAAGTGATTTGGCCGACTCGCCAGGAAACGCTGCATACTACGCTGATTGTTGCTGCCGTGACTGCAGTAATGTCACTGATCCTGTGGGGACTGGATGGTATTCTGGTTCGCCTGGTCTCCTTTATCACTGGCCTGAGGTTCTGAGATGTCTGAAGCTCCTAAAAAGCGCTGGTACGTCGTTCAGGCGTTTTCCGGTTTTGAAGGTCGCGTAGCCACGTCGCTGCGTGAACATATCAAATTACACAACATGGAAGAGTTATTTGGCGAAGTCATGGTCCCGACCGAAGAAGTGGTTGAGATCCGTGGCGGCCAGCGTCGCAAAAGCGAACGTAAATTCTTCCCGGGCTATGTCCTGGTTCAGATGGTCATGAACGACGCAAGCTGGCACCTGGTGCGCAGCGTACCGCGCGTGATGGGCTTCATCGGCGGCACCTCTGACCGTCCGGCGCCGATCAGCGACAAAGAAGTCGACGCCATCATGAATCGTCTGCAGCAGGTTGGCGATAAGCCGCGTCCGAAAACGCTGTTTGAACCGGGTGAAATGGTTCGCGTTAACGACGGTCCGTTCGCTGACTTTAACGGCGTGGTGGAAGAAGTGGACTATGAGAAGTCCCGCCTGAAAGTTTCCGTTTCTATCTTCGGTCGTGCGACCCCGGTAGAACTGGACTTCAGCCAGGTTGAGAAGGCGTAAGTCGGCGATCAAAAAAGCAGCGATTTAATCGTTGCATAGGGCGCGAAATTGGCATACAATTCCGCGCCTTTTGTTTTTATGGGCCCGGCCCGTAAAACGATGTTTAATCACGGGGAGCTTCTCTGAAGCGTTAATACCCAATTTGAGGATTTAAGAATGGCTAAGAAAGTCCAAGCCTACGTCAAGCTGCAGGTTGCAGCTGGTATGGCGAACCCGAGCCCGCCGGTCGGCCCAGCACTGGGTCAGCAGGGCGTGAACATCATGGAATTCTGCAAAGCGTTCAACGCCAAAACTGATTCCCTGGAGAAAGGTCTGCCGATCCCGGTTGTTATCACCGTTTACGCTGACCGTTCCTTTACCTTTGTTACCAAGACTCCGCCGGCTGCTGTTCTGCTGAAGAAAGCTGCAGGCATCAAGTCTGGTTCCGGTAAGCCGAACAAAGATAAAGTGGGTAAAATCTCCCGCGCTCAGCTGCAGGAAATCGCGCAGACCAAAGCTGCCGACATGACTGGTGCCGACATTGAAGCGATGACTCGCTCCATCGAAGGTACTGCACGTTCCATGGGCCTGGTAGTGGAGGACTAAGAAATGGCTAAACTGACCAAGCGCATGCGCGTGATCCGTGAGAAAGTTGATGCAACTAAACAGTACGACATCAACGAAGCCATTGCTCTGCTGAAAGAGCTGGCCACCGCTAAATTTACCGAAAGCGTAGACGTTGCCGTTAACCTCGGCATCGACGCTCGTAAATCTGACCAGAACGTCCGTGGCGCAACTGTACTGCCGCACGGTACTGGCCGTTCCGTTCGCGTAGCCGTATTTACCCAAGGCGCAAACGCTGAAGCTGCTAAAGCTGCAGGCGCTGAGCTGGTAGGTATGGAAGATCTGGCTGAGCAGATCAAAAAAGGCGAAATGAACTTTGACGTTGTTATTGCTTCCCCGGATGCAATGCGCGTTGTTGGCCAGCTGGGCCAGGTTCTGGGTCCGCGTGGCCTGATGCCGAACCCGAAAGTAGGTACCGTAACTCCGAACGTTGCTGAAGCGGTTAAAAACGCGAAAGCAGGCCAGGTTCGTTACCGTAACGACAAAAACGGCATCATCCACACCACCATCGGTAAAGTGGACTTTGACGCTGACAAACTGAAAGAAAACCTGGAAGCTCTGCTGGTTGCGCTGAAAAAAGCAAAACCGACTCAGGCGAAAGGCGTGTACATCAAGAAAGTTAGCATCTCCACCACTATGGGTGCAGGTGTTGCAGTAGATCAGGCTGGCCTGAACGCTTCTGCAAACTAATGCCTTTACGTGGGCGGTGATTTTGTCTACAATCTTACCCCCACGATTCTGTCAATAAGACAGACGCTATGCGAGTCATTTGAATTGCAGCAAGGCAGCAATCGAGTGAATCACCGGGAGTGTAGTTAACTACATGACCGGTGTGAACGAGAGCAGCTAACGCCGCTGCGGTTCGAAGGACGAAGTCATAGGAAGAATTTGTTCGTTGGAGCCTGGCCTATCCAGGCCTCCGTCGAAGACCGCAGGTGTTTCGCAAGAAACTTAATCCCCTGCGTAGACGGTGACAGAACGCTAAGATTATTTTTGGATATTCTGGCTTGTTTCTGCTCACCGTATTTAGACGCTCTTTTCGTTGAATTGAGTGAAGTGAGTTCCAGAGCATAGGCTCTGGCAAACATCCAGGAGCAAAGCTAATGGCTTTAAATCTTCAAGACAAACAAGCGATTGTTGCTGAAGTCAGCGAAGTAGCCAAAGGCGCGCTGTCTGCAGTAGTTGCGGATTCCCGTGGCGTAACTGTAGATAAAATGACTGAACTGCGTAAAGCAGGTCGTGAAGCTGGCGTATACATGCGTGTTGTTCGTAACACCCTGCTGCGCCGCGTCGTTGAAGGTACTCAGTTCGAGTGCCTGAAAGACACGTTTGTTGGTCCGACCCTGATTGCATACTCTATGGAACACCCGGGCGCTGCTGCTCGTCTGTTCAAAGAGTTCGCGAAAGCGAATGCAAAATTTGAGGTCAAAGCCGCTGCCTTTGAAGGTGAGCTGATCCCGGCGTCGCAGATCGACCGCCTGGCAACTCTGCCGACCTACGAAGAAGCAATTGCACGCCTGATGGCAACCATGAAAGAAGCTTCGGCTGGCAAACTGGTTCGTACTCTGGCTGCTGTACGCGATGCGAAAGAAGCTGCTTAATCGCAGTTATCTTTGTAAAGCATTCGCTTACGTATAAACTTATTCTGATATTCAGGAACAATTTAAATGTCTATCACTAAAGATCAAATCATTGAAGCAGTATCCGCTATGTCCGTAATGGACGTTGTTGAGCTGATCTCTGCAATGGAAGAAAAATTCGGTGTTTCCGCTGCTGCTGCTGTAGCTGTAGCTGCTGGCCCGGTTGAAGCTGCTGAAGAAAAAACTGAATTCGACGTAATTCTGAAAGCTGCTGGCGCTAACAAAGTTGCTGTTATCAAAGCAGTACGTGGCGCAACTGGCCTGGGTCTGAAAGAAGCTAAAGACCTGGTAGAATCTGCTCCGGCTGCACTGAAAGAAGGCATCAGCAAAGACGACGCTGAAGCTCTGAAAAAATCTCTGGAAGAAGCTGGCGCTGAAGTTGAAGTTAAATAAGCCAACCCTTCCGGTTGCAGCCTGAGAAATCAGGCTGAGGCTGGTGACTTTTTGGTCACCAGCCTTTTTGCGCTGTAAGGCGCCAGTAGCGTTTCACGCTGTTTGACTACTGGTTTGCCTCTCAATGCTTGTTTCTATCGACGACTTAATATACTGCGACAGGTTAGGGTTCCTGGGCTGTGTAAATCGCAATGAAATGGTTTAAGCGTGATAGCAACAGGCATTGCGGAAAGTGTTCCATTTTCCGGTCAACAAAATAGTGTTGCATAAAAAACTGCCCTCTGCGGGCAGATGGGTCGACTTGTCAGCGAGCTGAGGAACCCTATGGTTTACTCCTATACCGAGAAAAAACGTATTCGTAAGGATTTTGGTAAACGTCCACAAGTTCTGGATGTGCCATATCTCCTTTCTATCCAGCTTGACTCGTTCCAGAAGTTTATCGAGCAAGATCCTGAAGGGCAGTATGGTCTGGAAGCTGCTTTCCGTTCCGTATTCCCGATTCAGAGCTACAGCGGTAATTCCGAGCTGCAATACGTCAGCTACCGTCTGGGCGAACCGGTTTTTGACGTTAAAGAATGTCAGATCCGTGGCGTGACTTATTCTGCACCGCTGCGCGTAAAACTGCGTCTGGTGATCTACGAGCGCGAAGCGCCAGAAGGCACCGTCAAAGACATTAAAGAACAAGAAGTCTACATGGGCGAAATTCCGCTCATGACCGACAACGGTACCTTTGTTATCAACGGTACCGAGCGTGTTATCGTTTCTCAGCTGCACCGTAGCCCGGGCGTCTTCTTTGACAGTGACAAAGGTAAGACCCACTCCTCCGGTAAGGTTCTGTATAACGCACGTATCATCCCTTACCGCGGTTCCTGGCTGGACTTCGAATTCGACCCGAAAGACAACCTGTTCGTTCGTATCGACCGTCGTCGTAAGCTGCCGGCTACCATCATCCTGCGCGCGCTGAATTACACCACTGAGCAGATCCTTGACCTGTTCTTCGAAAAAGTGGTCTTTGAAATTCGCGACAACAAGCTGCAGATGGAGCTGATTCCGGAGCGTCTGCGCGGTGAAACTGCCTCCTTCGATATCGAAGCCAACGGCAAAGTGTACGTTGAGAAAGGCCGTCGCATCACGGCTCGTCATATCCGTCAGCTGGAAAAAGACGATATCAAGCATATCGAAGTGCCAGTTGAATATATCGCGGGCAAAGTGGCGGCTAAAGACTATATCGATGAAGCGACTGGCGAACTGATCTGCCCGGCGAACATGGAGCTGAGCCTGGATCTGCTGGCTAAGCTGAGCCAGTCTGGCCACAAGCGTATCGAAACGCTGTTCACCAACGATCTGGACCACGGCCCGTACATCTCTGAAACGGTACGCGTCGACCCGACTAACGATCGTCTGAGCGCGCTGGTAGAAATCTACCGCATGATGCGCCCTGGCGAGCCGCCGACTCGTGAAGCCGCTGAAAGTCTGTTTGAGAACCTGTTCTTCTCAGAAGACCGCTACGATCTGTCCGCGGTTGGTCGTATGAAGTTCAACCGTTCTCTGCTGCGCGACGAAATCGAAGGTTCCGGTATCCTGAGCAAAGACGACATCATCGAAGTGATGAAGAAGCTCATCGATATCCGTAACGGTAAAGGCGAAGTGGACGATATCGACCACCTCGGCAACCGTCGTATCCGTTCCGTTGGCGAAATGGCGGAAAACCAGTTCCGCGTTGGCCTGGTACGTGTAGAGCGTGCGGTGAAAGAGCGTCTGTCTCTTGGCGATCTGGATACCCTGATGCCTCAGGATATGATCAACGCCAAGCCGATTTCCGCAGCAGTGAAAGAGTTCTTTGGTTCTAGCCAGCTGTCTCAGTTTATGGACCAGAACAACCCGCTGTCTGAGATTACGCACAAACGTCGTATCTCCGCACTCGGCCCAGGCGGTCTGACCCGTGAGCGCGCAGGCTTCGAAGTTCGAGACGTACACCCGACCCACTACGGTCGCGTATGTCCGATCGAAACGCCTGAAGGTCCGAACATCGGTCTGATTAACTCCCTGTCCGTGTACGCGCAGACCAACGAATATGGCTTCCTTGAGACGCCGTATCGTAAAGTGACCGACGGTGTGGTTACTGACGAAATTCACTACCTGTCTGCTATCGAAGAAGGCAACTACGTTATCGCTCAGGCGAACTCCAACCTGGATGAAAACGGCCACTTCGTAGAAGATCTGGTTACCTGCCGTAGCAAAGGCGAATCCAGCTTGTTCAGCCGCGACCAGGTTGACTACATGGACGTATCCACCCAGCAGGTGGTATCCGTCGGTGCGTCCCTGATCCCGTTCCTGGAACACGATGACGCCAACCGTGCATTGATGGGTGCGAACATGCAACGTCAGGCGGTTCCGACTCTGCGCGCTGATAAGCCGCTGGTTGGTACCGGTATGGAACGTGCTGTTGCCGTTGACTCCGGTGTTACTGCCGTGGCTAAACGTGGCGGTACCGTTCAGTACGTGGATGCTTCCCGTATCGTTATCAAAGTTAACGAAGACGAGATGTACCCGGGCGAAGCAGGTATCGACATCTATAACCTGACCAAGTACACCCGTTCTAACCAGAACACCTGCATCAACCAGATGCCTTGCGTGTCCCTGGGCGAACCTATTGAGCGCGGCGACGTGCTGGCAGACGGCCCGTCCACCGACCTCGGTGAGCTGGCGCTGGGTCAGAACATGCGTGTAGCGTTCATGCCGTGGAACGGTTACAACTTCGAAGACTCCATCCTCGTTTCCGAGCGTGTTGTCCAGGAAGACCGTTTCACCACTATCCACATTCAGGAACTGGCGTGCGTGTCCCGTGACACCAAGCTGGGGCCGGAAGAGATCACCGCTGACATCCCGAACGTGGGTGAAGCTGCGCTCTCCAAACTGGATGAATCCGGTATCGTTTATATCGGTGCGGAAGTGACCGGCGGCGACATTCTGGTTGGTAAGGTAACGCCGAAAGGTGAAACCCAGCTGACGCCGGAAGAGAAACTGCTGCGCGCGATCTTCGGTGAGAAAGCGTCTGATGTTAAAGACTCTTCTCTGCGCGTACCGAACGGTGTCTCTGGTACCGTTATCGACGTTCAGGTCTTTACCCGTGACGGCGTAGAAAAAGACAAACGTGCTCTGGAAATCGAAGAGATGCAGCTGAAGCAGGCCAAAAAAGACCTGTCTGAAGAACTGCAGATCCTCGAAGCCGGTCTGTTCAGTCGTATCTACGCGGTGCTGGTCTCCGGTGGCGTTGAAGCTGAGAAGCTCGACAAGCTGCCTCGCGATCGCTGGCTGGAACTGGGCCTGACCGACGAAGAGAAACAAAATCAGCTGGAACAGCTGGCTGAGCAGTATGACGAACTGAAACACGAGTTCGAGAAAAAACTCGAAGCGAAACGCCGTAAAATCACCCAAGGCGACGATCTGGCACCGGGCGTGCTGAAGATTGTTAAGGTATATCTGGCCGTTAAACGCCGTATCCAGCCTGGTGATAAGATGGCAGGTCGTCACGGTAACAAGGGTGTTATCTCTAAGATCAACCCGATCGAAGATATGCCGCACGATGCTAACGGTACGCCGGTAGATATCGTACTGAACCCGCTGGGCGTACCGTCTCGTATGAACATCGGTCAGATCCTTGAAACTCACCTGGGTATGGCTGCAAAAGGCATCGGCGATAAGATCAACGCCATGCTGAAACAGCAGCAGGAAGTCGCGAAACTGCGCGAATTCATCCAGCGTGCTTACGATCTGGGCGCTGACGTTCGCCAGAAAGTTGACCTGAATACCTTCAGCGATGAAGAAGTTCTGCGTCTGGCTGAAAACCTGCGTAAAGGCATGCCGATCGCAACGCCGGTATTCGACGGTGCGAAAGAAGCTGAAATCAAAGAGCTGCTGCAGCTGGGCGACCTGCCGACTTCCGGTCAGATCACCCTGTTTGATGGCCGCACCGGTGAACAGTTCGAACGTCCGGTAACCGTGGGTTACATGTACATGCTGAAACTGAACCACCTGGTCGACGACAAAATGCACGCTCGTTCCACCGGTTCTTACAGCCTGGTTACTCAGCAGCCGCTGGGTGGTAAGGCGCAGTTCGGTGGTCAGCGCTTCGGTGAGATGGAAGTGTGGGCGCTGGAAGCATACGGCGCGGCCTACACCCTGCAGGAAATGCTCACCGTTAAGTCTGATGACGTGAACGGTCGTACCAAGATGTATAAAAACATCGTGGACGGCAATCACCAGATGGAACCGGGCATGCCGGAATCCTTCAACGTACTGTTGAAAGAAATTCGCTCGCTGGGCATCAACATCGAACTGGAAGACGAGTAATTCTCGCTCAAACAGGTCACTGCTGCCGGGTTAACGCCCGGCAGCGGAATGTGCTAACTCCGACGGGAGCAAATCCGTGAAAGACTTATTAAAGTTTCTGAAAGCGCAAACTAAAACCGAAGAGTTTGATGCGATCAAAATTGCTCTGGCTTCGCCAGACATGATCCGTTCATGGTCTTTCGGTGAAGTTAAAAAGCCGGAAACCATTAACTACCGTACGTTCAAGCCTGAGCGTGACGGCCTTTTCTGCGCCCGTATCTTTGGGCCGGTAAAAGATTATGAGTGCCTGTGCGGTAAGTACAAGCGCCTGAAACACCGCGGTGTGATCTGTGAGAAGTGCGGCGTTGAAGTGACCCAGACTAAAGTGCGTCGTGAGCGCATGGGCCACATCGAGCTGGCATGTCCGACTGCGCACATCTGGTTCCTGAAATCCCTGCCGTCCCGTATCGGTCTGCTGCTGGATATGCCGCTGCGCGATATCGAACGTGTACTGTACTTTGAATCCTATGTGGTTATCGAAGGTGGCATGACCAACCTCGAACGCAACCAGATTCTGACGGAAGAACAGTACCTGGACGCGCTGGAAGAGTTCGGTGACGAATTCGACGCGAAAATGGGCGCGGAAGCGATCCAGGCGCTGCTGCGCAATATGGATCTGGAGCAGGAATGCGAGCAGCTGCGTGAAGAGCTGAACGAAACCAACTCCGAAACCAAGCGTAAAAAGCTGACCAAGCGCATTAAGCTGCTGGAAGCTTTCGTTCAGTCTGGCAACAAGCCGGAGTGGATGATCCTGACCGTTCTGCCGGTATTGCCGCCAGATCTGCGTCCGCTGGTTCCGCTGGACGGTGGTCGTTTCGCGACGTCTGACCTCAACGATCTGTATCGTCGCGTGATCAACCGTAACAACCGTCTGAAACGTCTGCTGGATCTGGCTGCGCCGGATATCATCGTACGCAACGAAAAACGTATGCTGCAGGAAGCGGTTGACGCCCTGCTGGATAACGGTCGTCGCGGTCGTGCGATCACCGGTTCTAACAAACGTCCTCTGAAATCTTTGGCCGATATGATCAAAGGTAAACAGGGTCGTTTCCGCCAGAACCTGCTCGGTAAACGCGTTGACTACTCCGGTCGTTCTGTTATCACCGTAGGTCCATACCTGCGTCTGCATCAGTGCGGTCTGCCGAAGAAAATGGCGCTGGAGCTGTTCAAACCGTTCATCTACGGCAAGCTGGAACTGCGTGGCCTGGCCACCACCATCAAAGCCGCTAAGAAGATGGTTGAGCGCGAAGAAGCTGTCGTTTGGGATATCCTGGACGAAGTTATCCGCGAACACCCGGTCCTGCTGAACCGTGCGCCAACCCTGCACCGTCTGGGTATTCAGGCATTCGAACCGGTTCTGATCGAAGGTAAAGCCATCCAGCTGCACCCGCTGGTTTGTGCGGCATACAACGCCGACTTCGATGGTGACCAGATGGCTGTTCACGTACCGCTGACGCTGGAAGCCCAGCTGGAAGCGCGTGCGCTGATGATGTCTACCAACAACATCCTGTCCCCGGCGAACGGCGAACCAATCATCGTTCCGTCTCAGGACGTTGTACTGGGTCTGTACTACATGACCCGTGACAGTGTTAACGCCAAAGGCGAAGGCATGGTGCTGACTGGCCCGAAAGAAGCTGAGCGTATTTATCGCGCCGGCCTGGCCTCTCTGCATGCGCGCGTTAAAGTGCGTATCACTGAATACGAAAAAGACGACAATGGTGAGTTTGTCGCGAAAACCAGCCTGAAAGACACGACCGTTGGCCGTGCCATTCTGTGGATGATCGTACCGAAAGGTCTGCCGTTCTCTATCGTGAACCAGGCGCTTGGTAAGAAAGCGATCTCCAAGATGCTGAACACCTGTTACCGTATTCTGGGTCTGAAACCGACCGTTATTTTTGCGGACCAGACGATGTACACCGGCTTTGCTTACGCAGCGCGTTCAGGTGCATCCGTTGGTATCGATGACATGGTCATCCCGGAGAAAAAATACGAAATCATCAGCGAAGCGGAAGCGGAAGTTGCTGAGATTCAGGAACAGTTCCAGTCCGGTCTGGTGACCGCGGGCGAACGCTACAACAAAGTTATCGATATCTGGGCTGCGGCGAACGATCGTGTATCCAAAGCGATGATGGATAACCTGCAAACCGAAACCGTGATTAACCGTGACGGTCAGGAAGAGCAGCAGGTTTCCTTCAACAGCATCTACATGATGGCCGACTCCGGTGCGCGTGGTTCTGCGGCACAGATTCGTCAGCTGGCTGGTATGCGTGGTCTGATGGCGAAGCCGGATGGCTCCATCATCGAAACGCCGATCACCGCGAACTTCCGTGAAGGTCTGAACGTACTCCAGTACTTCATCTCCACCCACGGTGCTCGTAAAGGTCTGGCGGATACCGCACTGAAAACAGCGAACTCCGGTTACCTGACTCGTCGTCTGGTTGACGTTGCGCAGGACCTGGTCGTCACTGAAGACGACTGCGGCACCCTGGAAGGCATCACCATGACGCCGGTTATCGAAGGTGGCGACGTTAAAGAGCCGCTGCGCGATCGCGTACTGGGTCGTGTGACTGCGGAAGATGTTCTGAAGCCGGGTACCGCGGATATTCTGGTTCCACGCAACACGCTGCTGCATGAGCACTGGTGTGACCTGCTGGAAGCGAACTCCGTTGACTCCGTCAAAGTGCGTTCCGTTGTATCCTGTGACACCGACTTTGGCGTCTGCGCGCACTGCTATGGTCGTGACCTGGCGCGTGGCCACCTCATCAACAAAGGTGAGGCTATCGGCGTTATCGCGGCACAGTCCATCGGTGAGCCGGGTACACAGCTGACGATGCGTACGTTCCACATCGGTGGTGCGGCATCTCGTGCGGCTGCTGAATCCAGCATCCAGGTGAAAAACAAAGGTAGCATCAAGCTCAGCAACGCGAAGTCGGTTGTGAACTCCAGTGGTAAGCTGGTTATCACTTCCCGTAATACCGAGCTGAAGCTGATCGACGAATTCGGTCGTACCAAAGAGAGCTATAAAGTACCTTACGGTGCGGTTATGGCGAAAGGCGACGGTGAGCAGGTTGCCGGCGGTGAAACCGTCGCAAACTGGGATCCGCACACCATGCCGGTTATCACCGAAGTTAGCGGTTTCATCCGTTTCACTGACATGATCGACGGCCAGACCATTACTCGTCAGACTGACGAGCTGACCGGTCTGTCTTCGCTGGTGGTTCTGGACTCTGCAGAACGTACCGCAGGTGGTAAAGATCTGCGTCCAGCACTGAAAATTGTTGATGCTCAGGGCAACGACGTTCTGATCCCAGGCACTGATATGCCTGCTCAGTACTTCCTGCCGGGTAAAGCGATTGTTCAGCTGGAAGATGGCGTACAGATCAGCTCGGGTGACACCCTGGCGCGTATTCCGCAGGAATCCGGCGGTACCAAGGATATCACCGGTGGTCTGCCGCGCGTTGCGGACCTGTTCGAAGCACGTCGTCCGAAAGAGCCGGCTATCCTGGCTGAAATCAGCGGTATCATTTCCTTCGGTAAAGAAACCAAAGGGAAACGTCGCCTGGTTATCACCCCGGTAGACGGTAGCGAGCCGTACGAAGAGATGATCCCGAAATGGCGTCAGCTCAACGTGTTCGAAGGTGAACGTGTGGAACGTGGTGATGTGGTTTCCGACGGTCCGGAAGCACCGCACGACATTCTGCGTCTGCGTGGCGTACATGCTGTGACCCGTTACATTGTTAACGAAGTCCAGGACGTATACCGTCTGCAGGGCGTTAAGATTAACGATAAGCACATCGAAGTTATCGTTCGTCAGATGCTGCGTAAAGCCACCATCGAAAGCGCAGGCAGCTCCGACTTCCTCGAAGGCGAGCAGGTGGAATACTCCCGCGTCAAGATCGCGAACCGCGAACTGGAAGCGAACGGCAAAGTGGGCGCAACGTTCTCCCGCGATCTGCTGGGTATCACCAAAGCGTCTCTGGCCACCGAGTCCTTCATCTCCGCGGCATCGTTCCAGGAGACCACTCGCGTGCTGACCGAAGCAGCCGTTGCGGGCAAACGCGACGAACTGCGCGGTCTGAAAGAGAACGTCATCGTGGGTCGTCTGATCCCGGCCGGTACCGGTTATGCGTATCACCAGGATCGTATGCGCCGTCGCGCTGCTGGCGAGCTGCCGGCGGCACCGCAGGTGAGTGTGGAAGAAGCGTCTGCCAACCTGGCAGAGCTGCTGAACGCAGGTCTGGGCGGTTCTGACAACGATTAATCGTTGATGCACTGCTAAAAAGCCGGTCAGGTTTCCTGACCGGCTTTTTTTATTGTCTATTTTCCGCCGCTTTCCCGGCCCTTAATTACATTTACGACATATTAAATCTTCATTTTCTTAGCAATTAATTCATGCAAAATATCTATTAAAAGCCTTTTTCTAAAACCTTTCTTTATGTATGGGTAAAACTTCTACTCATATCAAAAAATAATCAATTCAAAGGGTATATATTCAAAATACCTGATGAATCATGGGATTACTTCTGTTGCTGTATCTTCGGCGCGACGGCGCTGGAGAGGGATAGCCGCATCTCATGCTTCTCCCGGTCAGGCGCAGAAATAATCCCGACAGGCAGGTAGGGATCATTTTTAGATCTGAGTGGACAGGCTCTGGGGGCTGCATGGAATTCGCGATACAACTCATTATTATATTAATTTGTCTGTTTTATGGTGCCCGAAAAGGGGGTATTGCGCTGGGGCTGCTGGGCGGCATCGGTTTGGTGATCCTCGTATTTGTTTTTCATCTCCAGCCGGGCAAACCGCCGGTTGATGTGATGCTGGTGATCATTGCAGTGGTAGCCGCCTCGGCGACCCTGCAGGCGTCCGGCGGTTTAGACGTGATGCTGCAGATTGCCGAGAAGCTGCTGCGGCGTAACCCGAAATATGTTTCTATCGTGGCGCCTTTCGTCACCTGCACGCTGACCATCCTCTGCGGTACCGGCCACGTGGTGTATACCATCCTGCCGATTATCTACGATGTGGCGATTAAGAATAACATTCGTCCGGAGCGTCCGATGGCCGCCAGCTCCATTGGCGCTCAGATGGGGATCATCGCCAGCCCGGTCTCGGTGGCGGTGGTATCGCTGGTGGCGATGCTGGGAAATTTTACCTTTAACGGGAAACACCTGGAGTTTCTCGATCTGCTGGCGATAACCATTCCGTCCACGCTGCTGGGTATTTTAGCCATCGGTATCTTCAGCTGGTTCCGCGGCAAAGACCTGGATCAGGACGAAGCCTTCCAGGCGTTTATTGCGCTACCGGAGAACCGCCATTACGTCTATGGCGATACGGCGACCCTGCTGGACAAAAAGCTGCCGACCAGCAACTGGATAGCAATGTGGATTTTTCTGGCCTCTATCGCCGTGGTGGCGCTGCTTGGCGCTTTTTCTGAACTGCGCCCGGCCTTTGACGGTAAACCACTGTCGATGGTGCTGGTTATCCAGATGTTTATGCTGCTCTCCGGAGCGCTGATCATCATCATTACAAAAACTAACCCGGCATCGATTTCCAAAAATGAGGTCTTTCGTTCGGGAATGATCGCTATCGTCGCGGTGTACGGCATCGCGTGGATGGCGGAGACCATGTTTGGCGCGCACATGACCGAGATTAAAGGCGTGCTTGGTGAAATGGTAAAAGAGTATCCGTGGGCTTATGCCATCGTGCTGCTACTGGTTTCGAAATTTGTGAACTCCCAGGCGGCAGCGCTGGCGGCGATTGTGCCAGTAGCCCTGGCCATCGGCGTCGACCCGGCCTATATCGTGGCTTCTGCGCCGGCCTGCTATGGCTACTATATTCTGCCGACCTACCCAAGCGATCTGGCGGCGATCCAGTTTGATCGCTCAGGGACCACCCATATCGGCCGCTTTGTGATTAACCACAGCTTTATCCTGCCCGGGCTCATCGGCGTCGGCGTCTCCTGCGTGTTTGGCTGGGTATTCGCGGCGATGTACGGCTTTCTGTAAGAAGGACGGGCGCCGGCAGCGACGCCCGTTAAATCCGTGAGATTATTGCGCGAGGGGCAGACGACGATAGAGTTCAATCATGTCGGTCGCCAGATCCTGAATGACCATAGCGTTCATCAGATGGTCCTGGGAATGCACGGTGATCAGGTTGACCGGCAATTTACCGCTGCCTTCATCCATGCCGATAAGCTGGGTCTGAATTTTATGCGCATGTTTGACGAACTCATGGGATTCAGCCATGGCCTGCTCCGCGGCGGCAAAATCGCCTTTTCGCGCCAGCTGTAGCGCCGTCAGCGCCGCGCTACGTGCGGAACCCGCGTTAACCAGCAGCTCCATGATGATCGTTTCTAAATCTTCCATCGATTACTCCAGCATCTTAAGGGCTTTATCCAGAACGGCATCACCTTTCATCATGCCGTAGTCCATCATATCGATCACGGCGACCTTCTTGCCGAACGGGTCGGCCAGCGCCTGCAGCTTCGCCTGCTCATATTTCACCTGCGGGCCGAGCAAAATAATGTCGGCGGCGGCCAGATTATCTTTAAACTCAGCGACCGGTACGGCCTTGATAGAGACCTCAACACCCTTCTTCTGCGCGGCATCTTGCATACGCTGAACCAGCATGCTGGTAGACATACCGGCGGCACAGCACAAAACGATATTCTTCATAGTCAGTGGCCCTTGTGTTCCGTGATGTCTTATCTTTATCGCGGCCCTGTCGATGCGACAACCGCTTTACCGTGATTGTGTGTAAGGCATCACACAATAATTGAAACCGGTTTCATTTTTTCCGGAAAAAATAAAAAAGCCCACCGAAGTGGGCGGTGGCGGCGCTGAAGTCTTACGCGCGCAGGATACGGTTTTTACCCTGCTGTTTGGCTTTGTACAGCGCTTCATCGACGCTCACCACCAGCTTATCCAGTGGCTCCATATTCCATTCCCCAAGTCCGGCGCTGAAGGTGACCGTCAGGCCATCTTCGCGCCAGGTGCGTCGTTCGACGTTTATCCGCCATGTTTCCAGCAGCGTGCGGGCGTTATCGATATGTTCGGCAGGAAAGACCACCGCGAACTCTTCACCGCCGTAGCGATAGAGGGATATCTCCAGCGGCTGGAGGACCTGCAGCCCTTCGCGAGCGACGTTACGCAGGACGATATCGCCATTGAGGTGGCCCCAGGTGTCGTTGATCGATTTAAAGTTATCGATATCGACCAGCGCGAGGGCGAATGGTTGGTGATCGTTCATCAGGGCGGCAATATCGCTGTCGAAGGCGCGGCGGTTTTTGCAGCCGGTGAGAGCGTCGATGGTCGCCTGGCGGACGTAGGACAGTTCGCGCTGTTTATTGGTTTCAATCGCTTTACTCAGCATCGCCTCAAGGCGCGGGGCGCGTTTGACGTCACCGGTTTTAATCGCATTGATGATATTCATCAGCACGGTACGGGAAGCATGACGCAGATAAAGACCGAACAGGATAATAATGATCGCTGCGAGAGTGAAACCGCCGATCACTAAATTGGTCTCATGACGTGTCAGATTGACCAGGGTGGCGTTATCGACACGGAAAATCACAAACCAGTCGGGATTGGTAAAGGAGTAATAGTAATACCAGGTGTCGCTCCCGGGATCGTAAAGCTGCCCCTCTCCGCTGGTCATTTTATCCATCAGCTCGTCCCTGACGAAGGGTTTAAACAGCGCGCCCGGGTCGGAGTGCAGGACCACTTTGCCATCCCGTTGCACCACAAAAAATTCCCCCTGTACGGGGGCCACCATCTGGCGCAGCGCGAACCCCATGGAGGTGAGATCGAGATGAAAGGCCAGGCTGCCCTTGAGTTTCCCTTCCGGGGTAATGATGGGTTTGAAAATGGTAATCGTCGGATGGTGGGTGAAATAATCCATATACGGACTGGTGTAGTGGCTGAAGGTGCTGGCTTCCGCCTGTTTGATAAACCAGGGCCGCGTTTTGGGATCGAAAGCCCGGCTGTCTTCGTTTTCCAGCACCTCCGGGGCGCGCAGATAGTGGCCCTCGGTATCCGCCAGCGAGATGGATGAGACGCTTGGCATCATGTTCTGTAACTGCATCAGCGTGGTTAACCCTTTCTCCGGCTCCACATTGACTGCGCGATTCAGTTCGTCATTGCGGGCAAAGAAGGCGGCTGCGCGCCCGAGGATAAAATCATTTTCCCGCAGCAGGGTTTCCGTATAGTTGATCGCCAGGTTATGGGTAAAATTGCGGTTAATATCGTGATAATCTTCGAGAAAATCTTTCTGTTGCGCCAGAGTCACAAAAATAGCGATCAGCATAAAACTGAGCAAAATACCGGCAAACCCCACGACGATCGGCGTCGTAAAAGAGAGCTTTCTGTTGTGTAGAGCCATGAATCGTTAATCGTCCCGGATGTATAAACCATGGGTCCGAACGCAGGTTGCGTCTGGGACGCCTGCCGATCGAATCAGTTCACTATTGCTCAATTATAACTCTGAGGCCTTCATGTATCGTGATTTATATTCGGCGATAATGTGCAGGCCTCTGCTCAGCGCGGAGAGGCAGGGCGAAAATGAGGAAGAAAAGGTTCGCCCTGGTCAGCGTCCGCTGCTGACCCGGGCAGAATAGAAAAACGGCGTCGGGCGGGCCAGCCTCCGTTTTTCATCTCTCGTGCAGGCGCGCAAAATTATCAGGCGTTTACACTGTACATCATGAGGTTTGCGAAGCGCGTCCCAGCCAGCTATCCCAGTCTTTCCATACCGGCTGCAGGCCGCGGGCGGCCAGCGCGCTGGCGACCACTTCAGGGCGGCGATCGTCGTGCGGGGCAAATTGCTCGAGCTCCGGATGATCGTCGGCGTAGCCGCCGGGCTGGGTTTTAGAGAAGGCGCTGACGTTATTGATCGCCAGCGGGATCACCCGGTCGCGGAACCAGGGTGATTCGCGGGTGGATAGCGACAGCTCAACCTCTGGCGCCAGCAGGCGGAAGGCGCAGATAGTTTGCACCAGCTGGCGCTCATCCATCAGCGAAGCCGGTTCAATACCGCCGGCGCAGGGACGCAGGCGCGGGAAGGAGACCGAATAGCGGCTGCGCCAGTAGCGCTGCTGCAGCCACAGCAGGTGCTCAGCGACTATAAAGCAGTCCACTCGCCAGCTGTCGGAAAGGCCGATGAGCGCGCCAAGGCCGATCTTATCGATCCCCGCCGCGCCTAAGCGATCCGGCGTATCCAGCCGCCAGAAGAAATCCTGCTTTTTTCCTTTCAGATGGTGTTGGGCGTACATGCTTTCATGATAGGTCTCCTGATAGACCATCACCCCGTCGAGCCCCAGGGTTTTCAGCTCGGCATACTCTTCAGTCGCCAGCGGCTGCACCTCCATATGCAGCGAGGCAAACTGGCTGCGGATAGCCGGTAGGTGCTGACGGAAATAATCCATTCCCACCTTACCCTGATGTTCGCCGGTCACCAGCAGCAGATGCTCAAAGCCCAGGTTGCGGATCGCGGCGCACTCGCGGGCAATCTCGGCGGCATCCAGCGTCTTGCGCTTAATGCGGTTGCTCATCGAGAAGCCGCAGTAGGTGCAGTCGTTAGCGCACAGGTTGGAGAGATACAGCGGCACGTAGAAGCTGACGGTATTGCCGAAGCGCTGCCGGGTGAGGCGCTGCGCGCGCTGGGCCAGCGGTTCAAGGTAATTGGCCGCGGCAGGCGAGAGCAGGGCCATCATATCATCGCGGGTGAGCTGTTTGGCCGCCAGCGCCCGTTCGACGTCGGCGGCGGTTTTGCTGTTGATGCGCAGGCGGATATCGTCCCACTCCAGCTGCCGCCAGCGATCGCTAAAGGTTTTCATGCCAGCGCCTCCAGGAATCCGGTGAGCGGGCTGGTGGCCTGCGCCTGCGTACTGCGTGCCCCCGGTCCGGCCTGACGCGCCAGTAATCCGGCATCGATCGCCATACGGAAGGCGCGGGCCATGGCCACGGGGTCGTCGGCGACGGCAATGGCGGTATTGACCAGCACCGCGTCCGCGCCCATCTCCAGCGCCTGCGCCGCATGGCTCGGGACGCCGATCCCGGCGTCGACCACCACCGGGACCGTCGCCTGCTCGATAATAATCTCCAGCATGGCTTTGGTTTCCAGCCCCTGATTGGAGCCGATCGGCGCACCCAGCGGCATCACCGCCGCGCAGCCTACCTCTTCCAGTCGTTTACACAGCACCGGATCGGCGCCGCAGTAGGGCAGCACCACGAACCCTTCGCGGACCAGCAGCTCCGCCGCTTTCAGGGTTTCAATCGGGTCGGGCAGCAGCCAGCGGGCGTCCGGGTGGATCTCCAGCTTCAGCCAGTGGGTACCCAGGGCTTCCCGCGCCAGGCGGGCGGCAAACACCGCCTCTTCCGCCGTCTTGGCGCCTGAGGTATTCGGCAGCAGGCTGACTCCCGCCGCCAGCAGCGGGGCGAGGATGGCGTCATTGCGCTGGCGTAAATCGACGCGCTTCATCGCCAGGGTTACCAGCTGGCTGCCCGAGGCGCGAATCGCCTCGACCATTACCTCCGGGGCGGCGAATTTGCCGGTACCGGTGAAAAGATGGGATTCAAACGTTTTGTCTGCAATACGTAACATGTCAGCCTCCAGCGATAACCTGAAAAAGCAGGACCCGATCGCCTTCCTGCAAGAGATGATCTTCCCACCGGTCGCGCGGCAGGATGTGTTGATTGAGCGCCAGCGCAACGCCAGGCTGCTGCTGTTCGAGCTGGGTCAGCAGGGCGCTGACGCTGAGATTGTCGGCGCACGCCAGCGGCTCGTCGTTAAACCAGATCTGCATGCCGCCCTCCGCACACCGGGCAGCTCCGGGAACGCTGTAGCGCAAGGGCGCGCCAGTTGCTGGTGCGGGCGTCGAACAGCCGCAGGGTGTTGCGCGGCGTCGCCATGCCGCTGAGCAGCTTAATCGTCTCCAGCGCCTGCAGGGTGCCCATCATGCCGACCACCGGGCCGACGATCCCCGCGGTGCGGCAGTTGCGCTGCGGTTCATCGCTTTCCGGCCACAGGCAGCGATAGCAGCCCTGCGTCCAGGGCGGGGTGAGCACCATCAGCTGACCGCCGAAGCCCACGGCGCTGGCGGTCACTAACGGGGTATCGAGGGCCACACAGGCGGCATTGATCGCCTGGCGGGTGACCATATTATCGGTACAGTCCAGCACCACGTCCGCTTTCGCCACTTCGGCGCGGAGCGCCTCGCCGCTTAAGCGCTGCTGGAGCGCCACCAGTTTGATCTGCGGGTTTAGCTGGCTGAGCCGGGTCTGTGCCGCTGCGGCTTTTGGCCGATCGATATCCGCGCTGGTGAACAAGATCTGCCGTTGCAGGTTGCTGAGATGCACCGCGTCGTCATCGGCCAGGGTGAGCGTCCCGACGCCAGCCCCGGCCAGATAGAGCGCCGCCGGGGAGCCCAGCCCGCCAAGGCCGATAATCAGCACTCGACTGGCTAACAGCTTCTGCTGCCCTTCGATGGCAATATCCTCCAGCAGCAGCTGGCGGCTATAGCGCATAAAGTCGTGATCATTCATCGCCCGCTCCCGCCAGCGCCAGCAGTTGGTCGGTCGCTGCCCGCCAGTCCGCCGCCTGGGTGATGGCGCTGACCACCGCGATGCTGCCGACGCCGGTCGCCAGTACCCCCGGCGCCTTTTCCAGGCTTATTCCGCCGATCGCCACGGTGGGGTAATCCGCCAGGCGTTGAATATGTCTGGCAAGCTGCTCGAGGCCCTGCGGCGCGGAAGGCATCTGTTTGGTTTGCGTCGGGAAGACGTGACCTAGCGCGATGTAAGAGGGGCGCGCCGCAAGGGCGACATCAATTTCCATATCATCGTGAGTAGAGACGCCAAGACGCAGCCCGGCCTGGCGGATAGCGCTCAGATCGGTGGTTTCCAGATCTTCTTGTCCGAGATGCACGCCATAGGCCTGGTGCTTAATCGCCAGCTGCCAGTAATCGTTAATGAACAGTCGGGCGTGATAGCGGCGACCAAGGGCGATGGCGGCGATCACGTCATCCTCAACTTCGCTGTCGCGCCGGTCTTTGATGCGTAACTGAAGGGTACGTACCCCAGCTTTGAGCAGGCGCTCAATCCACGCCACGCTGTCCACCACCGGGTAGAGTCCGAGACGAAACGGGACGGGTGGAAAATCAGGTTGATACATCAGGCTTCCTCCTGTTTCAGGTAGATTTCGCCGCCGCGGGCGCGGAAGTTATTCGACATATCGGCCATGCCGGCTTCGATACTTTGCTTCGCGGCGTAGTCGCGGACCTCCTGAGTGATTTTCATCGAACAGAATTTCGGCCCGCACATGGAGCAGAAGTGGGCGACTTTGCCGGACTCCTGCGGCAGGGTTTCATCGTGATAGGCCCGCGCGGTGAACGGGTCGAGCGCGAGGTTGAACTGGTCTTCCCAGCGGAATTCAAAACGCGCTTTTGACATCGCGTTGTCGCGGATCTGCGCCCCGGGGTGGCCTTTCGCGAGGTCGGCGGCGTGGGCGGCGATTTTGTAGGTAATCAGCCCCTGTTTGACATCCTCTTTGTTGGGCAGGCCGAGATGCTCTTTCGGCGTGACATAGCACAGCATGGCGCAGCCGAACCAGCCGATCATTGCCGCGCCGATACCGGAGGTGAAATGGTCGTAGCCCGGCGCGATATCAGTGGTGAGCGGCCCCAGGGTGTAGAACGGCGCTTCGTGGCAGTGCTCCAGCTGTTCGGTCATATTGCGGCGGATCATCTGCATCGGCACGTGGCCAGGGCCTTCAATCATCACCTGCACGTCATATTCCCAGGCGATTTTCGTCAGTTCGCCGAGGGTGCGCAGCTCGGAAAACTGCGCCTCATCGTTGGCATCCTGAATGGAGCCGGGGCGCAGGCCATCGCCCAGCGACAGCGACACGTCATAGGCGGCGCAGATTTCGCAGATTTCGCGGAAATGCTGGTAGAGGAAGTTTTCCTGATGATGCGACAGGCACCACTTAGCCATGATTGAGCCGCCGCGCGAGACGATACCGGTCAGGCGCTTCGCCGTCATCGGGACGTAGCGCAACAGTACGCCGGCGTGAATCGTGAAGTAATCGACGCCTTGCTCGGCCTGTTCCAGCAGGGTATCGCGGAAGACTTGCCAGGTGAGATTCTCGGCGATGCCGTTGACCTTCTCCAGCGCCTGGTAAATCGGCACGGTACCAATCGGCACCGGGCTGTTGCGCAGGATCCACTCGCGGGTTTCGTGGATATAGCGGCCGGTGGAGAGGTCCATCACCGTGTCGGCGCCCCAGCGGGTTGACCAGACCAGTTTCTCGACCTCTTCTTCGATGGAAGAGGTCACCGCCGAGTTGCCGATATTGGCATTCACTTTCACCAGGAAGTTGCGGCCGATAATCATCGGTTCAGACTCCGGGTGGTTGATGTTGGCGGGGATGATGGCGCGTCCGGCGGCCACTTCATCGCGAACAAACTCGGGGGTGATGTTTTCCGGAAGGTGGGCGCCGAAGCCTTCACCTGCGTGCTGCTGGCGCAGAACCTCGCTGCGGATACGTTCGCGACCCATGTTTTCGCGAATGGCGATGAACTCCATCTCCGGGGTGACTATCCCCTGGCGGGCGTAGTGCAGCTGGGTAACGCATTTGCCAGCGACGGCGCGTTTGGGCGTCAGCAGGCCGCTGAAGCGCAGCTCATCGAGACCGTCGTCGGCCAGCCGCGCTTTGGTATAGGCCGAGCTGCGTTCGCTGATCGGCGCGCAGTCGTTACGCGCGTCGATCCACGGCTGGCGCAGCTTTGCCAGCCCCTGGCGGACATCAATGCTAATATCCGGGTCGCCATACGGCCCGGAGGTGTCATACACCGGGATCGGTTCGTTGGTTTCGTACCGGGGGTTATCTTTATCGCCGCCGACGAGAGTTGGGCTGAGCTGAATTTCACGCATCGGGACGCGGATATCCGCTTGTGAGCCGTGAACATAGATGCGGCGTGAATTAGGAAAAGCGGTACCCGCCAGCGTATCAATGAATCGCTGCGCGTGCTCGCGTTGTTCCCGACGGGTTAGTTTGGTAGTAGACATAGCGCATTCCAGTTAAAAAAGGACATGGCTTGTCAGACGACGGATGGAGTAACAGATGCGATCGGCCCTGACGGACTGACGCGAACAGCAGTTTACTCTTGTTCCCTTCGCAGGTATTAGCCTGATCAGGTTCCGCGGATCCCGAATTAACGGTCTCAGCCTTTTCCACGTTAGCCTGCGCATGGAAAATAGGCACTCCGACAAGATGAAATCCCTCCGCAGAGGGATAATGTACGTAAATTACGCGTTAACGGTTCACAACTCAAGCGGTCGGCGCAATATTATCGCGCACGTCATTGCTCAGGTTATGGGCGACAGCCAGGGCGATCAGTTTATCTTCCAGCGCGAAACGCGCCTCCAGCGACTCGCCGATATCCGACAGCGCCTGCTGAAATTCAAGATAGTTATCGTGATCGATGGCGTTTTCGAGGCAGGTATCGTAGTAGTCCATCATCTGCTGGGTATTGGCTTCCAGCTGCGGGTAAAGCCGGGTGGCGGCTAAAAGAGGGGTATCGCCTTCCATTTCGCCAATAATGCGTTCATAAATACTAAAATGACCGGATGAGAGGTAATCCACCAGACTTTGGCAAAAGTCATCCAGCGCCTTTTCGTTTAGCCGCATAAACGACTCTTTGCCCGGTTTCAGGCCAACCAGGTTGTAGTAAGCCACGAGCAGATGCTTACGCACTTGTAGCCAGCGATCGACCAGTTCATTACTACCGCCAACGCGCTCCGTCAGATTTTCCAGCTGGTTTAGCATGATTGACTCCGCTAGTTTTGATTTAAATCTGCTCACCAAAATGTAAATATAATGTTAACAACATGCCAGTGAAGCAAAGGTAGTGCAATAGATATGGATCGTATTATTGAAAAATTAGATCGCGGCTGGTGGGTTGTCAGTCACGAACAAAAATTATGGTTGCCTGGTGGAGAATTACCACATGGCGAAGCGGTTAATTTCGATCTTGTCGGCCAGCATGCGCTGCATATTGGCGAGTGGCAGGGCGAGTCCGTGTGGATGGTGCGCCAGGATCGTCGCCATGACATGGGATCGTTGCGCCAGGTGCTGGATCAGGATCCGGGACTCTTCCAGCTGGCTGGGCGGGGGATCCAGCTCGCCGAATTTTATCGCTCGCATAAATTTTGCGGTTACTGCGGCCACCCGATGCATGCCAGCAAAAGCGAATGGGCGATGCTGTGCAGCCACTGTCGTGAACGTTACTACCCGCAAATTGCCCCCTGCATTATCGTGGCAATCCGTCGCGACGATGCGATCCTGCTGGCGCAACATACGCGCCATCGCAACGGCGTGCACACCGTGCTGGCCGGCTTTGTCGAGGTCGGCGAAACCCTTGAGCAGGCGGTGGCTCGCGAGGTGATGGAGGAGAGCGGTATTCGGGTAAAAAATCTGCGTTACGTGACCTCTCAGCCATGGCCGTTCCCGCAGTCGCTGATGACCGCCTTTATGGCGGATTACGCAGATGGCGAGATCGTGGTCGACAAAAAAGAGTTACTGACCGCGGACTGGTATCGCTATGACGACCTGCCGCTTCTGCCGCCGCCGGGGACAGTGGCGCGGCGGCTAATCGAAGATACCGTCGCGATGTGTCGGGCAGAGTTCGAGTGACATGTTACACTGGGCGTATCAACGCTAAAGGAATGTAAAAATGACCGAACTGAAGAACGATCGTTACCTGCGCGCGCTGCTGCGTCAGCCGGTTGATGTCACCCCGGTGTGGATGATGCGCCAGGCGGGCCGCTATTTACCTGAGTACAAAGCCACCCGTGCGCAAGCGGGCGACTTTATGTCGCTGTGTAAAAATGCCGAGCTGGCCTGCGAAGTGACGCTCCAGCCGCTGCGCCGTTACCCGCTGGACGCGGCGATCCTCTTTTCGGACATCCTGACCATCCCGGACGCCATGGGGCTGGGGCTGTACTTTGAAGCTGGCGAAGGTCCGCGCTTCACCTCGCCGGTAAAAAGTAAAGCCGACGTCGACAAGCTGCCGATCCCGGATCCGGAGCAGGAGCTGGGCTATGTAATGAACGCCGTGCGCACCATTCGCCGCGAACTGAAAGGCGAAGTGCCGCTGATCGGTTTTTCCGGTAGTCCATGGACGCTGGCTACGTACATGGTGGAGGGCGGCAGCAGCAAGGCCTTCACCGTGATTAAAAAGATGATGTACGCCGAGCCGCAGGCGCTGCATGCGCTGCTGGATAAGCTGGCGAAGAGCGTTACCCTGTATCTCAACGCGCAGATCAAAGCCGGCGCGCAGTCGGTGATGATTTTTGACACCTGGGGCGGGGTGCTGACCGGCCGCGACTATCAGCAGTTCTCCCTCTACTACATGCATAAGATCGTCGATGGCCTGCTGCGGGAAAACGAAGGCCGTCGCGTGCCGGTGACCTTGTTCACCAAAGGCGGTGGTCAGTGGCTGGAAGCGATGGCGGAGACCGGCTGCGATGCGTTGGGTCTCGACTGGACCACCGATATTGCCGATGCTCGCCGTCGCGTGGGTAACAAAGTAGCGCTGCAGGGCAATATGGATCCGTCGATGCTCTATGCGTCCGCCCCGCGTATTGAAGAAGAAGTGGCGACCATTCTTGCCGGCTTTGGCCAGGGGGAAGGCCACGTCTTTAACCTTGGACACGGTATTCATCAGGACGTTGACCCCGAGCATGCGGGCGTCTTTGTTGAGGCTGTGCACCGTCTGTCCGCACCCTATCACCAGTAGGAGATAAGCCCTATGGATTTAGCCGCACTACGTACCCAACAGCAACAGTTAGCCGCGTCGGTAGAGCGTGCGGATCGACTGGATCGCGAACCGCCGGCGTTGATCGGCGGCGCGGACGTCGGGTTTGAGCAGGAAGGGGAGATCACCCGGGCTGCGATGGTGCTGCTGACCTGGCCTGAGCTTGAGCTGGTGGAGTATCAGGTGGCGCGGGTCGCCACCTCTATGCCCTATATTCCCGGCTTTCTCTCGTTTCGCGAAACGCCTGCGCTGCTGGCGGCGTGGGAGCAGCTTTCGCAAAAACCGGACCTGCTCTTCGTTGACGGACACGGCATTTCTCATCCCCGGAGATTGGGCGTCGCCAGCCATTTTGGCCTGATGATTGATGTGCCGACTATCGGAGTGGCGAAAAAACGCCTGTGCGGCAAAATTGGCGACCTGGGTGATGAGCCTGGCGCGCTGGCCCCGCTGATGGATAAAAATGAGCAACTGGCCTGGGTCTGGCGCAGCAAAGTGCGCTGCAACCCGCTGTATATTAGCACCGGCCACAGGGTAGGCATGGACAGCGCTTTAATGTGGGTTGAGCGTTGCATGCGAGGCTACCGTCTGCCCGAGCCGACGCGCTGGGCCGATGCGGTGGCGTCCCGTCGTCCGTCGTTTGTGCGTTGGCAAGCAAATCACAGCTGATTCAGGTACACTGCGCCTAATTTCTGACTTCGAGAATTCATCATGTTACAAAACCCGATTCACCTGCGCCTGGAGAAGCTGGAAAGCTGGCAGCATGTCACTTTTATGGCCTGCCTGTGCGAACGTATGTATCCCAACTACGCGATGTTCTGCAAGCAAACCGAGTTTGGCGACGGCCTGCTTTATCGTCGTATCCTGGACCTGATCTGGGAAACGCTGACGGTTAAAGATGCGAAGGTGAATTTCGACAGCCAGCTGGAGAAGCTGGAAGAGGCGATCCCGGCGGCAGATGATTTCGACATGTACGGTGTCTATCCGGCCATAGACGCTTGCGTGGCGTTGAGTGAACTGATTCATTCTCGTCTGAGCGGCGAAACGCTCGAGCACGCGATCGAGGTGAGCAAGACCTCCATCACCACCGTGGCGATGCTGGAAATGACCCAGGAAGGTCGCGAAATGACCGACGAAGAGTTGAAAGCGAATCCGGCGGTAGAGCAGGAATGGGATATTCAGTGGGAAATTTTCCGCCTGCTGGCCGACTGTGAAGAGCGTGATCTTGAGCTGATAAAAGGCCTGCGCGCGGACCTGCGCGAGGCTGGCGAGAGCAATATTGGTATAAATTTTCAGCAGTGAGACCAGAAAACGTGATTTACCGCCTGAATTGTAGCGTCTGAAGGCTTCCATTCCGCCCCCCGTCTGGTCTACATTTGGAGGGCGAAAAAAAGTGGCTATCGGTGCGTGTATGCAGGAGGGTGCTTTTTTGGCATTTCCGTCGCACTCGATGCTTAGCAAGCGATAAACACATTGTAAGGATAACTTATGAACAAGACTCAACTGATTGATGTAATTGCGGACAAAGCTGACCTGTCCAAAGCACAGGCTAAAGCTGCCCTGGAATCTACCCTGGCTGCAATTACTGAGTCTCTGAAAGAAGGTGATGCTGTTCAACTGGTTGGTTTCGGTACCTTCAAAGTGAACCACCGCGCTGAGCGTACTGGCCGCAACCCGCAGACCGGTAAAGAGATCAAAATCGCTGCAGCTAACGTGCCGGCATTTGTTTCTGGCAAAGCACTGAAAGACGCAGTTAAGTAAGACCGCGTGGCAGTGAACAGTTTTATCGAAGGGGCTATTAAGCCCCTTTTGTCTGTCTGGCGCCGGCCTCTGGCGCTGGCGGGCATCCTGTTGCTGACTGCCTGCAGCCACGACACGTCGCTACCGCCGTTTACCGCCAGCGGATATGCGGACAATCAGGGAGCGATGCGCATATGGCGTAAAGATTCTGGCGATGAAGTCCATCTTCTCGCCGCCTTCAGCCCGTGGCGTCACGGGGACACCTCGACCAGCGAATATCGCTGGCAGGGCGATCAACTGGCGCTTATCGAACTCAATGTCTATGGCAAACCGCCGGAACATATTCGCGCCCGTTTCGACGCGCAGGGCGATCTGAGCTTTATGCAACGGGAAGTGGACGGGCAGAAGCAGCAGCTCTCCAGCGACCAGGTCGCGCTATATCGTTATCGCGCCGAACAGATCCGCCAGACCAGCGACGCCCTCCGCCAGGGGCGGGTCGTCCTGCGGCAGGGGCGCTGGAACGCTGCCGCGCATACCGTGCTGACCTGCGAAGGGCAGACGGTTACGCCCGACCTCGATAGCCGGGCCCTGGCGCACATTGAACGCCGCCAGAGCCACGCTTCCGCCGCAGTGAGCATTGCCTGGCTGGAGGCGCCGGAAGGCTCTCAACTGCTGCTGGTCGCCAATGAAAACTTCTGCACCTGGCAGCCGACGGAAAAAAGCTTCTAACCTTTACCAGTGGTTCATGCCCATATGACCGCCGGCGCTACCGCGACAGCCGCCATATCCCATTCCTGCGCCGCGGGGAACGCCTGCCTCAGCCAGGGCGATATCAAACTTCACCCGCTGCTGATCCAGCTTCTGGCGTAAGCCTTCCATCTCCTGAGCGACAGCTTCAATCTTCCCGCTGTCCGGCTTTTGCGCCGTGAGCAGCGCATTGTACTCATAGCGTTTGGACTGCAGCTGCTGGCGCAGGGCGCTGGTTTGCGCATAGTAATCGTTATGCAGCTTTTGCACGGTAGCCTGCTGCTCCTGGGTCAGCTGACTGTAGCCCTGGTTGCCCATCCCGTTATTGTTGCCCCAGTGGTGGTTGGCCCAGGCCGCGTTGCTGGCGAAGGTCAGCGCGGCAAAGGTAACGAGGGCGAGAGGTAAGGTACGGTTCCGTTTCATGGCATTTTCTCCTGTGTGGTTTCCCTCGGTATTGCATCTTCCATGCCAGTCTGAAAAAGCCCGTCTGTGTGGGCCTGCCGAAGCCGTTGCCAAGGAGAGCGAGTAAAAATGACCCGTTCCGCCAGGGTCAGGCGAGTCATTTTTACTCGCTTAAGCGCAGGCGATATGTTTGAGAGCAGGATTGGCCGCGCGGAAACATGGCATGATTTCTGCTGAAGGAGCCTGCAGATAGTGAAAAAGAGATGACAAGGACTCGCCGATGAAGATCAAATCTCTCTCCCGGGACGCCGCCGCTGGCGCGCTGAGCTGGCTGCTGACCGGCACGGTTGTGCTGCTGGTCATGCTGTTCTCCGCGATGATCGTCCGCGACTACGGTCGCGAGACGACCGCTGCCCGACAAACCATTGAAGAGAAAGGGAGCGTGCTGATCCGCGCGCTGGAGTCCGGCACGCGCGTCGGGATGGGGATGCGTATGCATCATGCGCAGCTGCAGGCCCTGCTGGAAGAGATGGCCTGGCAACCGGGCGTCCTGTGGTTCGCGGTGACCGATGAAAACGGTAAAATTATCGCCCATAGCGATCCGCAGCAGGTGGGTAAAACGCTGTATAGCCCGGCGCAGATGCGTGCGTTAGCGGTTGGCGAACAGGCCCGCTGGCGCCGGCTTAGCGAACCGCAGCCGGCGCTGGAGATCTATCGCCATTTTCGCCCGCTTAATCCGGCCCGCGGCCACCATATGGGAATGATGAACCGCGGCAATAGCGCCCTGGCTCAGGCCATCGTCCCGCAGGTGATTTTTATCGCCTTTGATAGCCGCGAGCTGGATGCCGCGCAGGCCCGCGGGCAGCGGAATATGGCCATCATGCTGGGTGCCGCCGCGCTGGTGATAGCGGCGACGATCCTCGCTCAGTTCTGGTTCCGCCGCTATCGTCGCTCGCGGAAACAGCTGCTGGAGGCGATGGCCCGCAAGGAAAAGCTGGTGGCGCTTGGCCATCTGGCGGCGGGGGTCGCGCACGAGATCCGCAACCCGCTCTCGTCGATTAAAGGGCTGGCGAAATATTTTGCCGAGCGCACGCCGCCTGGCGGCGAGTCGCATCAGTTAGCCCAGGTGATGGCCAAAGAGGCTGATCGCCTGAACCGGGTGGTCAGCGAGCTGCTGGAGCTGGTCCGGCCCGCCCATCTAAACTACCAGACAGTCGATATCAACGCGCTTATCCGCCACTCATTGCAGTTGGTAAGCCAGGATGCGCAGAGCCGCGGGATCGCGCTGCAATTTACTCCGCGACCTGAGTTAACCACGATCAGCGCCGACCCCGATCGCCTGAATCAGGTGCTGTTGAATCTGTACCTGAATGCAATGCAGGCGATTGGCCGTGACGGCGTCATTCGCGTAACAGCAAGCGAAGCCGATCGTCAGCGGGTGAAAATCGTCGTCACGGATAGCGGTAAGGGGATGAGCGATGAAGAGTTACAGGCTATCTTCACGCCGTATTTCACCACCAAGGCGGACGGCACCGGGCTGGGGCTGGCCGTAGTGCAGAATATTATCGAACAACATGGCGGGACGATCCGCGCCGAAAGTCAGCCGGGAGCTGGAGCGATATTTACGCTTTGGTTACCGGTGGATGCTCAACGGAGGGAAGATGAGCAGCGATAAAGTACAGATTCTGGTCGTTGATGATGACATCAGCCACTGCACGATCCTGCAGGCGCTGCTGCGCGGCTGGGGCTATCAGGTGGGGTTGGCTCACAACGGCCTGCAGGCGCTGGAGCAGATCCATCAGCAGGTCTTCGACCTGGTGCTGTGCGATATCCGTATGGCGGAGATGGACGGTATCGCAACGTTAAAAGAGATTAAGGCCTATAACCCGGCGATACCGGTTCTGATCATGACGGCGTTTTCCAGCGTCGGTACGGCGGTAGAAGCTATTAAGTCCGGGGCGCTGGATTATCTGGTTAAACCGCTGGATTTTGACACCCTGCAGCAGACGCTGGTTCAGGCATTGGCGCACACCCGGCAGAGCGAGAGCGACCCCAGCGTTGCGACGGATTCACGGTGGGGCATGATTGGCGACAGCCCGGCGATGCAGGCGCTTCTTAACGATATTACGCTGGTGGCCCCTTCGGACGCGACGGTGCTGATTTATGGGGAGTCGGGAACCGGTAAGGAGCTGGTGGCGCACGCCATCCACGCCTGCAGCGAGCGTCGTGACAAGCCGTTGGTCACGCTCAACTGCGCGGCGCTGAATGAGTCACTGCTGGAATCCGAGCTATTCGGTCATGAAAAAGGGGCGTTTACCGGGGCGGATCGGCGGCGGGAAGGACGCTTTGTCGAAGCGGATGGCGGCACGCTGTTTCTTGATGAGATAGGCGATATCTCGCCAGTGATGCAGGTCCGCTTGCTGCGGGCGATTCAGGAGCGGGAGGTGCAGCGGGTCGGCAGCAACCAGACGCTTGCCGTTGATGTGCGGCTTATCGCCGCCACCCATCGCAACCTTGCGGAAGAGGTGAGCGCCGGGCGCTTTCGCCAGGATCTCTATTACCGACTCAACGTCGTGACCATCGAGATACCGCCGCTGCGCCGGCGACGGGAAGATATTCCGCAGCTGGCGCAGCATTTTCTCAAACGCTATACCGAACGCAATCGTAAGACGGTAAAGGGGTTCACGCCACAGGCGATGGACCTGCTGATCCACTACCCCTGGCCGGGCAATATTCGCGAGCTGGAAAACGCGGTGGAGCGGGCGGTGGTGCTACTGACCGGAAACTATATCTCTGAGCGAGAACTGCCCCTGGCGATCGCCGGTACGCCGCTGCCATCAGTCGGGAGCGAGGAGGGGGGAATTCAGCCGTTAGTGGAAGTGGAGAAAGAGGTGATTCTGGCGGCGCTGGAAAAAACGGGCGGCAACAAAACCGAAGCCGCCCGTCAGTTAGGCATTACGCGCAAAACGCTGCTGGCGAAACTTAGCCGTTAGCCTTTTCACGTTCGATGGCGCGCCAGCCGATATCGCTACGGCTAAAGCTACCGTCCCAGCGAATGTCGGTCAGCAGCTGATAGGCGCGCTGCTGCGCCTGCGCCACGGAGTCACCCAGCGCGGTGACGCACAGCACGCGCCCGCCGTTGGTGACCACGCGCTGGTCGTCAGACAGTTTGGTGCCGGCGTGGAAGACCTTACCGTCTGCGACTTCCTGCTGCGGCAGGCCGTAGATCTCATCGCCCGTATTGTAGCTGCCCGGATAGCCGCCGGCGGCAACCACCACGCCCAGCGACGCGCGGTCATCCCACTCGGAGGTTTTCTCGTCCAGCTTGCCCGCGCAGGCGGCGAGGCACAGCTCGACCAGGTCGGACTTCATGCGCAGCATGATCGGTTGGGTTTCCGGGTCGCCAAAGCGGCAGTTGAACTCAATCACCTTCGGGTTGCCCTGCTTGTCGATCATCAGACCGGCGTAGAGGAAACCGGTATAGGTGTTGCCTTCAGCGGCCATGCCTTTCACGGTTGGCCAGATAATCCGCTCCATGGTGCGCTGGTGGACTTCGTCAGTAACCACCGGCGCCGGGGAGTACGCCCCCATCCCGCCGGTGTTCGGGCCGGTATCGCCGTTGCCGACGCGCTTGTGATCCTGGCTGGTGGCCATCGGCAGGACGTGCTCGCCGTCGACCATCACAATAAAGCTAGCCTCTTCGCCATCGAGGAACTCTTCAATCACGATGCGGTGGCCTGCGTCGCCAAAGGCGTTGCCGGCCAACATATCTTTGACCGCCGCTTCGGCTTCCTCGAGGGTCATCGCCACGATAACGCCTTTACCCGCCGCCAGACCGTCGGCTTTGATGACGATCGGCGCGCCTTTCTCGCGCAGATAAGCCAGCGCAGGCTCCACTTCGGTGAAGTTCTGGTATTCCGCCGTCGGAATATGATGACGGGCGAGAAAATCTTTGGTGAAGGCTTTTGAGCCTTCCAGCTGCGCGGCGCCTTCGGTTGGCCCGAAGATGTTCAGCCCGGCGGCACGGAACGCGTCGACCACGCCAATGACCAACGGCGCTTCCGGGCCAACGATGGTCAGATCGATGTTCTCATCCTGCGCGAAGCGAAGCAGCGCCGGAATATCGGTGACGCCGATGGCGACGTTTTGCAGCGACGGCTCCAGAGCGGTACCGGCGTTGCCCGGCGCGACGTAGACGGTATCAACCAGCGGCGACTGAGCCGCTTTCCAGGCCAGCGCGTGCTCGCGCCCGCCGTTGCCGATTACTAATACTTTCATCTGCTGCTCCAGGAATTAATGGCGGAAGTGGCGCATGTCGGTGAAGATCATGGCGATGCCGTGTTCGTCAGCGGCGGCAATCACTTCGTCGTCACGGATAGAGCCGCCCGGCTGAATAACGCAGGTGATGCCTACCGCGGCTGCGGCATCGATGCCGTCGCGGAACGGGAAGAAAGCGTCAGAGGCCATGGCGGAACCTTTCACTTCCAGACCTTCATCACCGGCTTTAATTCCGGCGATTTTCGCTGAGTAGACGCGGCTCATCTGACCGGCGCCTATGCCGATGGTCATATTATCTTTGGCATAAACGATGGCGTTGGATTTGACGAATTTCGCTACTTTCCAGCAGAACAGCGCATCGCGCAGCTCTTGCTCGCTCGGCTGACGTTTGCTGACCACGCGCAGTTCGCCCGCGGTGACCATACCGAGATCGCGGTCCTGAACCAGCAAGCCGCCATTGACACGTTTGAAATCGAGACCCGCGACGCGAGCATCCCACTGGCCGCAGACCAGTACGCGGACGTTCTGCTTAGCGGCGGTGATTTGCAGCGCTTCTTCGCTAGCGGATGGCGCGATGATCACTTCGACGAACTGCCGAGAGATGATCGCCTGCGCGGTTTCAGCATCCAGCTCGCGGTTAAAGGCAATGATGCCGCCGAACGCGGAGGTCGGGTCGGTTTTGTAAGCGCGATCGTAGGCGTCAAGAATCGAGTTGCTGACGGCAACGCCGCACGGGTTGGCGTGCTTAACGATAACGCAGGCCGGCTCGTTGAACTCTTTTACACACTCCAGCGCCGCATCGGTATCGGCAATGTTGTTATAGGAGAGCGCTTTGCCCTGCAGCTGAGTGGCGGTCGCCACGGAGGCCTCTTTTACATTCTCTTCTATATAGAAAGCCGCCTGCTGGTGGCTGTTTTCGCCGTAGCGCATATCCTGCTTCTTAATGAAGTTCAGATTCAGGGTACGCGGGAAGCGGCCAGCGGCTTCTTTGCTTTCGCCGTGATAGGCCGGAACCATGCTGCCGAAGTAGTTGGCGATCATGCTGTCGTAAGCGGCGGTGTGTTCGAAGGCTTTAATGGCGAGGTCGAAGCGGGTGGCCAGCGTGAGGGAACCTTCGTTGGCGTCCATCTCATTAATGATGGCGTCGTAGTCGCTGCTCTTAACCACGATGGCGACATCTTTATGGTTCTTCGCCGCGGAGCGCACCATAGTCGGGCCGCCGATATCGATGTTTTCCACCGCGTCTTCCAGCGAGCACCCTTCACGAGCGACGGTCTGGGCGAACGGGTAAAGGTTCACGACAACCATATCGATAGGCGCGATACCGTGTTGCTGCATGATACCGTCATCCTGACCGCGACGACCGAGGATGCCGCCGTGTACTTTCGGATGCAGGGTCTTCACGCGTCCATCCATCATTTCCGGGAAACCGGTGTAGTCAGAGACTTCGGTAACCGGCAGGCCTTTATCTGCCAGCAGGCGAGCGGTGCCGCCGGTGGACAGCAGCTCGACACCACGAGCGGAAAGCGCCTGCGCGAATTCGACGATACCGGCCTTGTCAGAAACACTGAGCAGAGCGCGGCGGACTGGACGACGTTGTTGCATGGTATTAAATCCCCAGGATTTGAACATTACAGAGAGCGTTAGGTGAGTTTTTGCCTAAAAACTCACCTAACGCACCCAACCGGGCATCCGTGTCATAGCGCGGCATTGTAACGAAAACGTTTGCGCAACGCTCGCGAATTTTTATGTTTCTCTCCAGGCCGGTGATTCTCCTTATATATAGCTGGCGATCCACGGGGCTAGCGGTCATGTTTTTACGCTCTCCTGTGGATAATTCTGTGTGTAACGAGGTATAAAGCGGGGTTTTGCTGGGGAATGCAGCAGTCAGTCATTTTTCTGCCATTTTTCTATTGCGGACGCTCGAGAACTCCCTATAATGCGCCTCCATCGACACGGCGGATGTGAATCACTTCACACAAACAGCCGGTTCGGTTGCAGAGAAAAATCCTGAAAAACGGGTTGACTCTGAAAGAGGAAAGCGTAATATACGCCACCTCGCGACAGAGCGCTAAAGCGCGTCGCAACTGCTCTTTAACAATTTATCAGACAATCTGTGTGGGCACTCAAAGTGACATGGATTCTTAACGTCCTCGGACGAAAAATGAATACCAAGTCTCAAGAGTGAACACGTAATTCATTACGAAGTTTAATTCTTTGAGCATCAAACTTAAATTGAAGAGTTTGATCATGGCTCAGATTGAACGCTGGCGGCAGGCCTAACACATGCAAGTCGAGCGGTAGCACAGAGAGCTTGCTCTCGGGTGACGAGCGGCGGACGGGTGAGTAATGTCTGGGAAACTGCCTGATGGAGGGGGATAACTACTGGAAACGGTAGCTAATACCGCATAATGTCGAAAGACCAAAGTGGGGGACCTTCGGGCCTCATGCCATCAGATGTGCCCAGATGGGATTAGCTAGTAGGTGGGGTAACGGCTCACCTAGGCGACGATCCCTAGCTGGTCTGAGAGGATGACCAGCCACACTGGAACTGAGACACGGTCCAGACTCCTACGGGAGGCAGCAGTGGGGAATATTGCACAATGGGCGCAAGCCTGATGCAGCCATGCCGCGTGTGTGAAGAAGGCCTTCGGGTTGTAAAGCACTTTCAGCGGGGAGGAAGGCGGTGAGGTTAATAACCTCATCGATTGACGTTACCCGCAGAAGAAGCACCGGCTAACTCCGTGCCAGCAGCCGCGGTAATACGGAGGGTGCAAGCGTTAATCGGAATTACTGGGCGTAAAGCGCACGCAGGCGGTCTGTCAAGTCGGATGTGAAATCCCCGGGCTTAACCTGGGAACTGCATTCGAAACTGGCAGGCTAGAGTCTTGTAGAGGGGGGTAGAATTCCAGGTGTAGCGGTGAAATGCGTAGAGATCTGGAGGAATACCGGTGGCGAAGGCGGCCCCCTGGACAAAGACTGACGCTCAGGTGCGAAAGCGTGGGGAGCAAACAGGATTAGATACCCTGGTAGTCCACGCCGTAAACGATGTCGATTTGGAGGTTGTGCCCTTGAGGCGTGGCTTCCGGAGCTAACGCGTTAAATCGACCGCCTGGGGAGTACGGCCGCAAGGTTAAAACTCAAATGAATTGACGGGGGCCCGCACAAGCGGTGGAGCATGTGGTTTAATTCGATGCAACGCGAAGAACCTTACCTGGTCTTGACATCCACAGAACTTTCCAGAGATGGATTGGTGCCTTCGGGAACTGTGAGACAGGTGCTGCATGGCTGTCGTCAGCTCGTGTTGTGAAATGTTGGGTTAAGTCCCGCAACGAGCGCAACCCTTATCCTTTGTTGCCAGCGGTTCGGCCGGGAACTCAAAGGAGACTGCCAGTGATAAACTGGAGGAAGGTGGGGATGACGTCAAGTCATCATGGCCCTTACGACCAGGGCTACACACGTGCTACAATGGCATATACAAAGAGAAGCGACCTCGCGAGAGCAAGCGGACCTCATAAAGTATGTCGTAGTCCGGATTGGAGTCTGCAACTCGACTCCATGAAGTCGGAATCGCTAGTAATCGTAGATCAGAATGCTACGGTGAATACGTTCCCGGGCCTTGTACACACCGCCCGTCACACCATGGGAGTGGGTTGCAAAAGAAGTAGGTAGCTTAACCTTCGGGAGGGCGCTTACCACTTTGTGATTCATGACTGGGGTGAAGTCGTAACAAGGTAACCGTAGGGGAACCTGCGGTTGGATCACCTCCTTACCTTAAAGAACCTGCCTTTGTAGTGCTCACACAGATTGTCTGATGAACGTAAAGAAGCAAGGCGTCTTGCGATTGAGACTTCAGTGTCCCCTTCGTCTAGAGGCCCAGGACACCGCCCTTTCACGGCGGTAACAGGGGTTCGAATCCCCTAGGGGACGCCACTTGCTGGTTCGTGAGTGAAAGACGCGTGCCGATGTATCTCAAAACTCATCTTCGGGTGACGTTTGAGATATTTGCTCTTTAAAAATCTGGATCAAGCTGAAAATTGAAACGACACACAGTCAATGTGTGTTCGAGTCTCTCAAATTTTCGCAATCAGAAGTGAAACATCTTCGGGTTGTGAGGTTAAGCGACTAAGCGTACACGGTGGATGCCCTGGCAGTCAGAGGCGATGAAGGACGTGCTAATCTGCGAAAAGCGTCGGTAAGGTGATATGAACCGTTATAACCGGCGATGTCCGAATGGGGAAACCCAGTGCAATTCGTTGCACTATCGTTAACTGAATACATAGGTTAACGAGGCGAACCGGGGGAACTGAAACATCTAAGTACCCCGAGGAAAAGAAATCAACCGAGATTCCCCCAGTAGCGGCGAGCGAACGGGGAGCAGCCCAGAGTCTGAATCAGCTTGTGTGTTAGTGGAACGGTCTGGAAAGTCCGACGGTACAGGGTGATAGTCCCGTACACCAAAATGCACAGGTTGTGAACTCGAAGAGTAGGGCGGGACACGTGGTATCCTGTCTGAATATGGGGGGACCATCCTCCAAGGCTAAATACTCCTGACTGACCGATAGTGAACCAGTACCGTGAGGGAAAGGCGAAAAGAACCCCGGCGAGGGGAGTGAAAAAGAACCTGAAACCGTGTACGTACAAGCAGTGGGAGCACCTTCGGGTGTGACTGCGTACCTTTTGTATAATGGGTCAGCGACTTATATTCTGTAGCAAGGTTAACCGTATAGGGGAGCCGCAGGGAAACCGAGTCTTAACTGGGCGTTAAGTTGCAGGGTATAGACCCGAAACCCGGTGATCTAGCCATGGGCAGGTTGAAGGTTGGGTAACACTAACTGGAGGACCGAACCGACTAATGTTGAAAAATTAGCGGATGACTTGTGGCTGGGGGTGAAAGGCCAATCAAACCGGGAGATAGCTGGTTCTCCCCGAAAGCTATTTAGGTAGCGCCTCGTGAACTCATCTTCGGGGGTAGAGCACTGTTTCGGCTAGGGGGTCATCCCGACTTACCAACCCGATGCAAACTACGAATACCGAAGAATGTTATCACGGGAGACACACGGCGGGTGCTAACGTCCGTCGTGAAGAGGGAAACAACCCAGACCGCCAGCTAAGGTCCCAAAGTCATGGTTAAGTGGGAAACGATGTGGGAAGGCACAGACAGCCAGGATGTTGGCTTAGAAGCAGCCATCATTTAAAGAAAGCGTAATAGCTCACTGGTCGAGTCGGCCTGCGCGGAAGATGTAACGGGGCTAAACCATGCACCGAAGCTGCGGCAGCGACACTATGTGTTGTTGGGTAGGGGAGCGTTCTGTAAGCCTGCGAAGGTGACCTGTGAGGGTTGCTGGAGGTATCAGAAGTGCGAATGCTGACATAAGTAACGATAAAGCGGGTGAAAAGCCCGCTCGCCGGAAGACCAAGGGTTCCTGTCCAACGTTAATCGGGGCAGGGTGAGTCGACCCCTAAGGCGAGGCCGAAAGGCGTAGTCGATGGGAAACAGGTTAATATTCCTGTACTTGGTGTTACTGCGAAGGGGGGACGGAGAAGGCTATGTTAGCCGGGCGACGGTTGTCCCGGTTTAAGCATGTAGGCTGGTTGTCCAGGCAAATCCGGATAATCAAGGCTGAGGTGTGATGACGAGGCACTACGGTGCTGAAGTAACAAATGCCCTGCTTCCAGGAAAAGCCTCTAAGCATCAGGTAACATCAAATCGTACCCCAAACCGACACAGGTGGTCAGGTAGAGAATACCAAGGCGCTTGAGAGAACTCGGGTGAAGGAACTAGGCAAAATGGTGCCGTAACTTCGGGAGAAGGCACGCTGGTGTGTAGGTGAAGTCCCTGCGGATGGAGCTGAGACCAGTCGAAGATACCAGCTGGCTGCAACTGTTTATTAAAAACACAGCACTGTGCAAACACGAAAGTGGACGTATACGGTGTGACGCCTGCCCGGTGCCGGAAGGTTAATTGATGGGGTTATCCGTAAGGAGAAGCTCTTGATCGAAGCCCCGGTAAACGGCGGCCGTAACTATAACGGTCCTAAGGTAGCGAAATTCCTTGTCGGGTAAGTTCCGACCTGCACGAATGGCGTAATGATGGCCAGGCTGTCTCCACCCGAGACTCAGTGAAATTGAACTCGCTGTGAAGATGCAGTGTACCCGCGGCAAGACGGAAAGACCCCGTGAACCTTTACTATAGCTTGACACTGAACATTGAGCCTTGATGTGTAGGATAGGTGGGAGGCTTTGAAGCGTGGACGCCAGTCTGCGTGGAGCCAACCTTGAAATACCACCCTTTAATGTTTGATGTTCTAACGTTGGCCCCTTACCGGGGTTGCGGACAGTGTCTGGTGGGTAGTTTGACTGGGGCGGTCTCCTCCCAAAGCGTAACGGAGGAGCACGAAGGTTAGCTAATCCTGGTCGGACATCAGGAGGTTAGTGCAATGGCATAAGCTAGCTTGACTGCGAGCGTGACGGCGCGAGCAGGTGCGAAAGCAGGTCATAGTGATCCGGTGGTTCTGAATGGAAGGGCCATCGCTCAACGGATAAAAGGTACTCCGGGGATAACAGGCTGATACCGCCCAAGAGTTCATATCGACGGCGGTGTTTGGCACCTCGATGTCGGCTCATCACATCCTGGGGCTGAAGTAGGTCCCAAGGGTATGGCTGTTCGCCATTTAAAGTGGTACGCGAGCTGGGTTTAGAACGTCGTGAGACAGTTCGGTCCCTATCTGCCGTGGGCGCTGGAGAATTGAGGGGGGCTGCTCCTAGTACGAGAGGACCGGAGTGGACGCATCACTGGTGTTCGGGTTGTCATGCCAATGGCACTGCCCGGTAGCTAAATGCGGAAGAGATAAGTGCTGAAAGCATCTAAGCACGAAACTTGCCCCGAGATGAGTTCTCCCTGAGACTTTAAGTCTCCTGAAGGAACGTTAAAGACGATGACGTTGATAGGCCGGGTGTGTAAGCGCAGCGATGCGTTGAGCTAACCGGTACTAATGAACCGTGAGGCTTAACCTTACAACGCCGAAGATGTTTTGGCGGATTGAGAGAATTTTCAGCTCTGATACAGATTAATCGATACGTTGGTGAGACGTGTTGATAAAACAGAATTTGCCTGGCGGCACTAGCGCGGTGGTCCCACCTGACCCCATGCCGAACTCAGAAGTGAAACGCCGTAGCGCCGATGGTAGTGTGGGGTCTCCCCATGTGAGAGTAGGGAACTGCCAGGCATCAAATAAAGCAGAAAGCCCGGTAGAAAGACCGGGCTTTTTGTTTTTGCGTTTAAAAAGAACCCCGTCCCGAAAGGTGCGGGTTTTTTTGCTGTGTGGGGTATATCTCCCCCGGTGGCGCTGCGCTTGCCGGGGCTACGGATCCTCGGCCACCTGCTGGCCGAGGGGACATCAATGCCGCAAAGTTACCGACGTCAATCGTAGTCTGCTTCAGCCTGCTGCTCATACATCAAATTCAATAACGGATACGGTTGCCCCAGATCGTCCGTTTCAGAGCGCCCTGTCACCCTAAAACCCATCTTCTGATAAAACCCGACCGCTTGTTCATTCTGCTCATTTACATTGGTCGTCAGCTTCGGCGTTAACGACAGCGCATGCTCAATCAGCAACTTCCCCACGCCACAGCCGCGGACATCCGGATCGACGAACAGCGCATCCATATGATCTCCGGTCAGCAGCATAAAGGCGATCGGCTGGTCTTCCGTATTAACCGCCACCCACAGCGGAGCCTCCGGTAAAAATGCGCGTACCATCTCCTCCAGCTCCTTTCGATACGCTTTTGTCAGAAAATCATGCGTGGCGTCGACCGACCGACACCAGATCGCAGTCAGTTTATCCCCTTCATCAGGCCGGGAACGGCGGATGTTAATAACCATACTTTCTCCTTTTCTACATTCTTATATTCTAACTCAACAAGCGCCGTGAAATTTTCTCACCGTGAACATGCAGACTCGACATTCACCCGATTCCTGGTTATCTTCAGCTATCTGGATGTCTAAACGTTTATACGTATGCTATGAGGTAATACAGTTATGCCAATTCGGGTGCAGGACGAGCTGCCAGCCGTCAATTTCTTGCGCAATGAAAACGTCTTCGTAATGACGACAACACGTGCAACGACTCAGGAAATCCGCCCCCTGAAGGTGTTAATCCTCAACCTGATGCCGAAGAAAATCGAGACGGAAAATCAGTTCCTGCGTCTGCTATCAAACTCTCCGCTGCAGGTGGATATCCAGTTATTACGTATCGATGCGCGCGAGTCGCGTAATACCCCTGCGGAGCATCTGAATAACTTTTACTGTAATTTCGATGAGATCTGCGATCAGAACTTTGACGGCCTGATTGTTACCGGCGCTCCTTTAGGCCTGGTTGAGTTTAACGATGTTGCTTACTGGCCGCAGATCAAACAGGTGCTGGAGTGGGCCAAGGATCACGTCACTTCGACGCTGTTCGTCTGTTGGGCGGTTCAGGCCGCGCTGAACATTCTGTACGGCATTCCCAAGCAGACCCGCGCCGAAAAGATTTCCGGCGTCTATGAACACCATATTCTTCATCCGCACGCCTTACTGACCCGCGGTTTCGACGACTCTTTCCTGGCCCCGCACTCACGCTATGCTGATTTTCCGGCCGGACTTATCCGCGACTATACCGATCTTGAGATCCTCGCGGAGACGGAAGAGGGCGATGCGTATTTGTTCGCCAGCAAAGATAAGCGCATCGCCTTTGTCACCGGCCACCCGGAGTACGATGCCAATACCCTGGCAAGTGAATATTTCCGCGATGTGGAAGCCGGTTTGAACCCTGAGATACCTCATAACTATTTCCCACAAAACGACCCGCAGAACAAACCGCGCGCCACCTGGCGCAGCCACGGCAATCTGCTGTTCGCTAACTGGCTTAACTATTACGTCTACCAGATTACGCCATACGATCTGCGTCATATGAATCCGACGCTGGAATAATACTCTATGTGAGACGATCCTAAAGCGTTTCAGCATTTTGCCTCTGGCACCTTCGGGTGCCTTTTTTATTTCCGAAATTCACTTCATACGCGAGGATAACTTTAATTTCATTGTTATCAATGTGTTAATGATAAATTAAAATTAAAATGGAAATTGTTTTTGATTTTGGAAATTAATTGAGTAGTCTTAATTGTGCTGAGCGAAAACTGCACAACGATCTTTCGCTCGCTTCCAGCGGATCAACCAAGAGGAGCAGCACAATGACGCAGCAGGCGACAATCACCGATGAACTGGCCTTTAGTCAGCCCTATGGCGAGCAGGAGAAGCAGATCTTAACGCCTGAGGCGGTAGAATTTCTGACGGAACTGGTGAGCCGCTTTACGCCGGCGCGCAATAAGCTGCTGGCCGCTCGTTTGCAGCAACAGCAGGCTATTGACGACGGGCAGCTTCCGGATTTTATTTCGGAAACTGCTTCCATTAGAAATGGCGACTGGACTATTCGCGGTATCCCGGCTGATTTGCAGGATCGCCGCGTGGAAATCACCGGCCCCGTCGAGCGCAAGATGGTCATTAACGCGCTGAATGCCAACGTCAAAGTCTTTATGGCGGACTTTGAGGATTCGCTGGCGCCTGACTGGCGCAAAGTCATTGATGGTCAAATCAACCTGCGCGATGCCGTGAACGGAACCATCAGCTACACCAACGAGGCCGGCAAAATCTATCAGTTGCAGCCCAATCCCGCTGTGCTGGTATGCCGTGTGCGCGGCCTGCATCTGCCGGAAAAGCATGTGACCTGGCGTAATGAGGCCATCCCCGGCAGCCTGTTCGATTTTGCGCTCTATTTCTTTCATAACTACCAGGCGCTGCTGGCGAAAGGAAGTGGTCCCTACTTCTATCTGCCAAAAACACAGGCCTGGCAGGAGGCGGCATGGTGGAACGATGTCTTCAGTTTTACGGAAGATCGCTTTGACCTGCCGCGGGGCACCATCAAGGCCACGCTGCTGATTGAGACGTTGCCAGCGGTGTTCCAGATGGATGAGATCCTGCATGCGCTGCGCGACCATATTGTTGGCCTGAACTGCGGCCGCTGGGATTACATCTTCAGCTATATCAAGACGCTGAAAAACCATCCGGATCGCGTACTGCCGGACCGGCAGGTGGTGACGATGGATAAACCCTTCCTCAGCGCCTACTCACGCTTGTTGATTAAGACCTGCCACAAACGCGGCGCGTTTGCGATGGGCGGTATGGCGGCGTTTATCCCGAGCAAAGATACCGAACGTAACCGCCAGGTGCTGAGTAAAGTCACCGCCGATAAAGAGCTGGAGGCCAACAACGGTCACGATGGGACCTGGATCGCCCACCCGGGCCTGGCGGATACCGCCATGGCGGTGTTTGACCGCGTGCTGGGCGATAAGCCGAATCAGCTCTCGGTCACCCGGAGCGAGGATGCGCCAATTACCGCTGAACAACTGCTGGCTCCCTGCGAGGGCGAACGCACGGAAGCCGGAATGCGCGCCAACATTCGCGTGGCGGTGCAGTACATCGAAGCGTGGATCTCCGGCAACGGCTGCGTACCGATTTATGGCCTGATGGAAGACGCCGCAACGGCCGAGATCTCGCGCACCTCTATCTGGCAGTGGATCCATCATCAGAAAACCCTGAACGACGGTACCCCAGTCACTAAGGCGCTGTTCCGCCAGTGGCTGGCGGAAGAGCTGATGGTGATTCAGGAGGAGCTGGGAGAGCACCGCTTCAGCCACGGCCGCTTTGACGATGCGGCGCGACTGATGGAGCAGATCACCACCTCCGACGAGCTAATTGATTTTCTGACATTGCCGGGCTACCGCCTGCTGGCCTAATCGCCAGATGGTGTGGTTCGCCATTTAGTCCTTCACCTATGAGCCTGGGGAGCCAGGAAATTATATGGAGCATCTGCACATGAAAACCCGTACCCAACAAATCGAAGAATTAAACAAAGAATGGACGAACCCGCGCTGGGAAGGCATTACCCGTCCCTACAGCGCGGAAGAAGTGGTGAAGTTACGCGGCTCGGTGAATCCGGAATGCACGCTGGCGCAGCTTGGCGCGGCGAAACTGTGGCGTCTGCTGCACGGGGAGGCGAAAAAAGGGTACGTCAACAGTCTCGGCGCGCTGACCGGCGGCCAGGCCTTGCAGCAGGCGAAGGCGGGTATCGAAGCCATTTATCTCTCCGGCTGGCAGGTGGCGGCGGATGCTAACCTGGCGTCCAGCATGTATCCGGATCAATCGCTGTATCCGGCCAACTCGGTACCGGCGGTGGTGGATCGGATCAACAACACCTTCCGCCGCGCCGATCAGATCCAGTGGTCAGCGGGAATTGAACCGAACGATCCGCGCTTTATCGACTACTTCCTGCCGATCGTGGCGGATGCGGAGGCCGGTTTTGGCGGCGTCCTGAACGCCTTTGAGCTGATGAAATCGATGATTGAAGCCGGTGCAGCGGCTGTTCACTTCGAAGATCAGCTGGCATCGGTGAAGAAGTGCGGCCATATGGGCGGTAAAGTGCTGGTTCCGACTCAGGAGGCGATTCAGAAGCTGGTGGCGGCGCGTCTGGCGGCCGACGTGATGGGGGTCCCGACGCTGGTCATCGCCCGTACCGATGCCGACGCCGCGGATTTAATTACCTCAGACTGCGATCCGTACGATCGTGAGTTTATTACCGGGGATCGCACCAGCGAAGGGTTCTTCCGCACACACGCCGGGATCGAGCAGGCGATCAGCCGCGGGCTGGCCTACGCGCCGTATGCGGATCTGGTGTGGTGTGAAACGTCGAAACCGGATCTCGAGCAGGCGCGCCGCTTTGCCGAGGCTATCCATGCGCGTTTCCCGGGCAAACTGCTGGCCTATAACTGCTCGCCGTCGTTTAACTGGAAGAAAAATCTCGATGATAAAACCATCGCCAGCTTCCAGCAGCAGTTGTCGGTCATGGGATACAAATACCAGTTTATTACCCTCGCGGGGATCCACAGCATGTGGTTCAACATGTTCGACCTCGCCCATGCCTACGCTCAGGGTGAGGGGATGCGCCACTATGTTGAGAAAGTGCAGCAGCCGGAATTCGCCGCCGGGCCGGAAGGCTACACCTTCGTCTCGCATCAGCAGGAGGTGGGCACCGGCTACTTCGACAAGGTCACCACCATTATCCAGGGCGGTACCTCGTCGGTAACGGCGCTGACCGGCTCGACCGAAGAAGATCAGTTTTAAGCCATGCCCGGTGGCGCGACGCTGACCGGGCCTGCAAGAGGACGCAGGCCGGATAAGCGAGCGCGCCATCCGGCATGACGTGGCGCCGGATGGGGGAAAGCGATGACGCGTGGTCTTGAATTACTGATTGCCCAAACGATATTGCAGGGATTTGACGCGCAGTATGGGCGTTTTCTTGAAGTCACTTCCGGCGCGCAGCAGCGCTTTGAACAGGCTGACTGGCACGCCGTGCAGCAGGCGATGAAGCAGCGGATCCATCTCTACGATCACCACGTGGGCCTGGTAGTAGAGCAGCTGCGCTGCATCACCGAAGGGAAAAGCACCGACGTCGATTTTCTTCTGCGGGTGAAACAGCAGTACACCCAACTTTTACCGGATTACCCTCGCTTTGAAATTGCTGAGAGCTTTTTCAATTCGGTCTACTGCCGCCTGTTTGACCACCGCTCGCTGACCCCCGAGCGGCTCTTTATTTTCAGCTCGCAGCCCGAGCGACCCTTTCGTACCCTCCCGCGACCGCTGGCGAAAGATTTCTTTCCGGAACGCGGTTGGTCGCACCTGCTGGGTAAAGTACTGTCCGATCTGCCGCTGCGGCTACCGTGGCAAAACAAAGCGCGGGATATCGGCTATATCATTGCCAGTCTGCAGGAGGCGCTGGGGGAGGAACTGCTCGCCACCTGTCATCTGCAGGTCGCCAATGAGCTGTTCTACCGCAATAAAGCCGCCTGGCTGGTGGGCAAACTGGTCATGCCGATGGCGACGCTGCCTTTTTTGCTGCCGATCCACCGCAGCGAAGAGGGTGAGCTGTTTGTTGACACCTGCCTCACAACCCATGCCGAAGCGAGTATCGTTTTTGGCTTCGCGCGTTCCTATTTTATGGTTTATGCGCCGTTGCCCGGCGCCCTGGTGGAATGGCTGCGCGAGATCTTGCCGGGTAAAACGACGGCCGAGCTGTACATGGCGATTGGCTGTCAGAAGCACGCCAAAACCGAAAGCTATCGCGAATATCTACACTACATTACTCGCTGCGATGAGCAGTTTATTGAAGCGCCGGGTATTCGCGGGATGGTGATGCTGGTGTTTACCCTGCCGGGCTTTGACCGGGTGTTTAAGGTGATCAAGGACCGCTTCGCGCCGCAGAAAGAGATGACCGCCGCCCATGTGCGGGCTTGCTATCAGCTGGTAAAGGAGCATGACCGCGTCGGGCGGATGGCGGACACCCAGGAGTTTGAAAATTTCGTGCTGGATAAACGGCAAATCGCGCCGGCGCTGCTGGCGCTGCTGCAGGCGGAAGCGGGGAACAAACTCACCGATCTCGGCGACCGCATCGTCATCAGCCATCTCTATATTGAACGGCGAATGGTGCCGCTCAACCTGTGGCTGGAGCAGGTTAACGGCCAGGCATTGCGTGATGCGGTAGAAGAGTATGGCAATGCTATCCGCCAGCTGGCCGCCGCCAACATCTTTCCCGGCGATATGTTATTTAAAAACTTCGGCGTCACCCGCCATGGCCGGGTGGTGTTCTACGACTATGATGAAATCTGCTATATGACGGAAGTGAATTTTCGCGAGATCCCGCCGCCGCGCTATCCGGAGGATGAGCTGGCCAGCGAGCCGTGGTACAGCGTTTCGCCTGGCGATGTGTTTCCGGAGGAGTTCCGCCACTGGCTGTGCGCCGACCCGCGCATTGGGCCACTGTTTGAAGAGATGCATGCCGACCTGCTGCGCGCCGACTACTGGCGCGCACTGCAGATGCGGATTAAAAACGGCCATGTGGAAGATGTCTACGCCTACCGGCGCAAGCAGCGTTTTAGCGTGCGCTATGGCGCCGACAGTAGACCAGATAAGGCGTTTACGCCGCCATCCGGCAAGGTGCGCCGATCTGCCTGATGGCGCTACGCTTATCAGGCCTACTTAAAATGCCCTTCTGGGGCATTTTTTTATTTAACCCCGCCATACGCCAGCGTCACTTCCTTCGCCGCCTTGATCACCAGCGCGCCCAGCTCAGTCACCCGATCATCGGTCATACGCGAGATGGGGCCTGAGATGGAGATTGCCGCGAACGGTTCGCGATGTTCATCGTAAATGCAGGCGGCGACGCAGCGCAGGCCGAGCGCGTGCTCCTCATCATCGAAAGAGTAGCCCCGCTTGCGGGTCTGGGCTAAATCTTCCTTCAGATGCAGCGGGGAGACCAGCGTGGCATGCGTATAGGCATGCAGCCCTTTACGGTGCAGCAGACTGGTGACCTGCTCTTCGCTCAGCTGCGCGAGAAACGCCTTCCCGGCGCCGGAAGCGTGCATCGGCAGTTTACCGCCGATTGGCGCCGACATCCGCATCAGCTGGGTGCACTGCACCTGATCGATAATGATCGCCTGGTGGTCGCTCTGGTCGAGCACCGCTAAATTCACCGTTTCACCGGAATCTTCCATCAGCTGGCGCAGGATCGGGTGGACAATGGCCAGCAGATTGCGGCTTTGTAGAAAGCTGCTGCCGACCACGAAAGCATGCGCCCCTACGGCCCAGTGACCCAGCTCGCCAACCTGGCGGACGAAGCCCAGCTGTTGCATGGTGGTCAGCAGACGGTGAGTCGTGGAGTTGGGCAGACCCGCCTGCTGCGCCAGTTCGGTCAGCGCGACGCTGCTGTGGGACTCGGCAATCCATTCGAGTAATTTCAGGCCGCGGGTCAGCGACTGAACCTGACCGCCAGCCTGCTGGGCAGTGGCAGCCGCGGGTTTTCTGCCGCGTTTCGCGGGAATGGGGGTTGTGGCCATCGCGAACTCCTTTTTCTGTATCGTGGAAATAATTTTCGTTTTATTTGGCAATAATGCAATCACATCCGGACTCATCGGAGGAGTGAAGCTGAACATGTCTCATATTGCCCGTTGTTGTCTTTTCCGCTCCGGTGGTTTATGCCAGTATGGTTTGTTGGCTATTTGGCCTGAGTCGAGCGTTGTCGGGAGCAAGTGTGAGCAGCAAAGTTGAGCAACTGCATCAGCAGTTAAAAGAACGTATTCTGGTTCTGGATGGGGGCATGGGCACCATGATCCAGGGCTATCGTCTGAGTGAGCAGGACTTTCGCGGTGAGCGCTTTGCTGACTGGCCGTGCGACCTGAAAGGCAACAACGACCTGCTGGTGCTCAGCAAACCCGAAGTGATCCGCGAGATCCACGATGCCTATTTCGAGGCCGGCGCGGATATCGTTGAGACCAACACCTTTAACTCGACGACCATCGCGATGGCGGATTACCAGATGGAATCCCTGTCGGCCGAGATCAACTTTGCCGCGGCGAAGCTGGCCCGCGCCAGCGCCGACGCCTGGACGGCCCGCACGCCGGAAAAACCGCGCTATGTCGCGGGCGTGCTTGGCCCGACCAACCGCACCGCTTCTATTTCGCCTGATGTGAACGATCCGGCGTTCCGTAATATTACCTTTGACCAGCTGGTGGCCGCCTATCGCGAATCCACCCGGGCGCTGGTGGAAGGCGGCGTGGATCTGATCCTGATTGAAACGGTATTTGACACCCTGAACGCTAAAGCGGCTATCTATGCGGTGAAAGAGGAGCTGGAGGCGTTAGGCGTTGACCTGCCGCTGATGATCTCCGGGACCATTACCGATGCCTCCGGCCGCACGCTTTCCGGACAGACCACCGAAGCCTTTTATAACTCGCTGCGTCACGCCGAAGCCTTATCGTTTGGTCTGAACTGCGCCCTCGGGCCGGACGAGCTGCGGCAGTACGTCCAGGAGCTGTCGCGCATTGCCGAATGCTACGTCACCGCGCACCCGAACGCCGGCCTGCCCAACGCTTTCGGCGAATACGATCTGGACGCCGACACCATGGCGACGCAAATTCGCGAATGGGCGGAAGCCGGTTTCCTCAATATCGTTGGCGGCTGCTGCGGTACCACCCCGGAGCATATCGCCGCCATGAGCCGGGCGGTAGCGGGCCTGCCGCCGCGTCAGTTGCCGGAAATTGCGGTGGCCTGCCGCCTCGCCGGCCTGGAGCCGTTGAATATCGGCGACGATAGCCTGTTCGTTAACGTCGGTGAACGAACTAACGTCACCGGCTCGGCGAAATTTAAGCGGCTGATTAAAGAAGAGAAGTACAGCGAAGCGCTGGACGTTGCGCGTCAGCAGGTGGAAAGCGGCGCGCAGATTATCGATATCAACATGGACGAGGGGATGCTCGACGCGGAAGCGGCGATGGTGCGTTTCCTTAACCTGATTGCCGGCGAGCCGGACATTGCCCGCGTGCCGATCATGATTGACTCCTCCAAGTGGGAAGTCATTGAAAAGGGCCTGAAATGTATTCAGGGCAAAGGCATCGTTAACTCGATTTCGATGAAAGAGGGCGTCGAATCCTTTATCCACCATGCGAAACTGGTTCGCCGCTACGGCGCCGCGGTGGTGGTGATGGCTTTCGACGAGGTTGGTCAGGCCGACACCCGCGAACGTAAAATTGAGATTTGCCGTCGCGCCTACAAAATCCTCACCGAAGAGGTCGGCTTCCCGCCGGAAGATATTATCTTCGACCCCAATATCTTTGCCGTCGCCACCGGTATCGAAGAGCATAACAACTACGCACAGGACTTTATCGGCGCCTGCGAAGACATCAAACGCGAGCTGCCGCATGCGCTAATCTCCGGCGGGGTCTCCAACGTCTCCTTCTCCTTCCGCGGTAATGACCCGGTACGTGAGGCGATCCACGCCGTATTCCTCTACTACGCGATCCGCAACGGCATGGACATGGGGATCGTCAACGCCGGTCAGCTGGCCATCTATGATGACCTCCCGGGCGAGCTGCGCGACGCGGTCGAAGACGTGATCCTCAACCGCCGCGATGACAGTACCGAACGGTTACTTGAGCTGGCGGAAAAATATCGCGGCAGCAAAGCGGACGACGGCGCGAATGCCCAGCAGGCGGAGTGGCGCACCTGGGAAGTGAAAAAACGCCTCGAATATTCGCTGGTGAAGGGCATTACCGAATTTATCGAACAGGACACCGAAGAAGCGCGTCAGCAGGCCGCCCGCCCGATTGAGGTCATTGAAGGGCCGCTGATGGACGGCATGAATGTGGTCGGCGATCTGTTCGGCGAAGGCAAAATGTTCCTGCCGCAGGTGGTGAAATCCGCCCGTGTAATGAAACAGGCGGTGGCCTACCTTGAGCCGTTTATTGAAGCCAGTAAAGAGCAGGGCTCCAGTAACGGCAAAATGGTGATTGCCACGGTAAAAGGCGACGTTCATGACATTGGCAAAAACATCGTCGGCGTGGTGCTGCAGTGCAATAACTACGAAATCATCGATCTTGGCGTGATGGTCCCGGCGGATAAAATTCTCAAAACGGCCAAAGAGGTGAACGCGGATCTAATTGGTCTTTCCGGGCTGATTACCCCATCGCTGGACGAGATGGTTAACGTGGCGAAAGAGATGGAGCGCCAGGGCTTTACCATCCCGCTGCTGATAGGCGGCGCGACCACCTCGAAAGCGCATACGGCGGTGAAAATCGAGCAGAACTACAGCGGCCCGACCGTTTACGTACAGAACGCCTCGCGCACCGTCGGCGTGGTGTCTGCGCTGCTCTCGGACACGCAGCGCGACGAGTTTGTCGCCCGCACGCGCAAAGAGTATGAAACGGTGCGTATCCAGCATGGGCGTAAAAAACCGCGTACGCCGCCGGTGACCCTTGCCGCCGCGCGGGAAAACGATCTGGCCTTTGACTGGGAGAGCTACACGCCGCCGGTGGCTCATCGTCTGGGAGTACAGACGGTGGAAGCCAGTATCGAGACTCTGCGCAACTACATCGACTGGACGCCGTTCTTCATGACCTGGTCGCTGGCGGGTAAATATCCGCGCATTCTGGAAGATGAAGTGGTAGGGGAAGAGGCGCAGCGCCTGTTCAAAGATGCTAACGAGCTGCTGGATAAGCTGAGCGCAGAGAAAACCCTGAACCCGCGCGGCGTGGTGGGTCTGTTCCCGGCCAACCGCGTGGGCGACGATATTGAAATCTATCGCGATGAAACCCGCACCCACGTGCTGACGGTGAGCCATCATCTGCGCCAGCAGACGGAGAAGGTCGGCTTCGCCAACTACTGCCTCGCCGATTTTGTCGCGCCGAAGCTGAGCGGCAAGGCGGACTACATCGGCGCCTTCGCCGTGACCGGCGGCCTGGAAGAGGACGCGCTGGCGGACGCCTATGAAGCGCAGCATGATGACTATAACAAGATCATGATCAAGGCCATCGCCGATCGCCTGGCGGAGGCCTTTGCCGAGTATCTGCATGAGAAAGTGCGCAAGGTTTACTGGGGATATGCGGCTAATGAGAACCTCAGCAATGAGGAGCTTATTCGCGAGAACTACCAGGGGATCCGACCGGCGCCGGGATATCCGGCCTGTCCGGAGCACACCGAAAAGGGGACCATCTGGCAGCTACTGGACGTCGAAGCCCATACCGGCATGAAGCTCACCGAATCGTTCGCCATGTGGCCGGGCGCATCGGTTTCCGGCTGGTACTTCAGCCATCCGGATAGCAAGTACTTCGCCGTGGCGCAGATCCAGCGCGATCAGGTCGAAGATTACGCGCTGCGTAAAGGAATGACGCCGGCGGAGGTTGAGCGCTGGTTAGCGCCTAATCTGGGCTATGATGCGGACTAGTCGTCATCTTTCCTTACAACAAACAAGGCGCTCTGTGAGCGCCTTGTCTCTTTATTGAGGTTAACCCCTTATACTGAGATAGGTTCCTGAACTTCGGAAAACCTATAACGATAAGGAGAAGCTGATTCCGTGTTAACTCTGCTACACCTGTTGTCCGCGGTTGCTCTGCTGGTGTGGGGCACGCATATCGTGCGTACCGGGGTGATGCGCGTCTATGGCGCTCGCCTGCGTACCGTTCTCAGTAGCAGCGTAGAGAAAAAGCCGCTCGCCTTCTGCGCGGGTCTTGGCGTGACTGCGCTGGTGCAAAGCAGTAACGCCACCACCATGCTGGTGACCTCATTTGTCGCCCAGGATTTAGTGGGTCTGATGCCAGCGCTGGTGATGGTGCTGGGGGCCGACGTCGGGACGGCGCTGATGGCGAGGGTGTTGACCTTCGACCTGTCGTGGCTGTCGCCGTTGTTGATATTTATCGGGGTGATTTTCTTCCTCGGCCGCAAGCAGACCCGCGCCGGGCAGCTTGGACGGGTGGGGATTGGTCTGGGGCTGATCCTGTTGGCCCTCGAGCTGATTGTCCAGGCCGTACACCCCATAACCCAGGCGAACGGCGTGCAGGTGATTTTCGCCTCGCTGACCGGCGATATCATGCTGGATGCCTTGATTGGCGCCGTATTTGCAATCATTAGCTACTCCAGCCTGGCGGCGGTGCTGTTAACGGCGACGCTGACCGCGGCGGGAGCGATCTCTTTCCCGGTGGCGCTGTGTCTGGTGATTGGCGCCAACCTGGGATCGGGGCTGCTGGCGATGCTTAACAACAGCGCGGCGAACGCGGCGGCGCGCCGGGTGGCGCTGGGCAGCCTGCTGTTTAAGCTGGTGGGGAGCCTGATTATTCTGCCGTTCGTCCATCCGCTGGCCGCGGCGATGCACAAGCTGCCGTTGGCCGAGTCCGAGCTGGTTATCTACTTCCACGTCTTTTACAACCTGCTGCGCTGCATCGCGATGGTGCCCTTTGCCGGACCGATGGCGAAGCTGTGCCAGCGTCTGATCCGCGATGAGCCCGAGCTGGATAACCATCTCAAACCCAAGCATCTCGACCCGTCGGCGCTGGACACCCCGGCGCTGGCGCTGGCCAATGCCGCGCGTGAGACGCTGCGTATTGGTGACGCGATGGAGCAGATGCTGGAGAGCCTGCACAAGGTGATGCATGGCGAACCGCGTCAGGAGAAAGAGCTGCGCCGTATGGCGGATGATATCAACGTACTTTACACCGCTATTAAGCTCTATCTGGCGCGAATGCCAAAGGATGAGCTGGCGGAAGAGGAATCCCGGCGCTGGGCGGAAATTATTGAGATGTCGTTAAACCTCGAACAGGCGTCCGATATCGTCGAGCGAATGGGCAGCGAGATCGCCGATAAATCGCTGGCGGCGCGGCGCGCCTTCTCGGTAGAAGGGTTAAAGGAGCTGGACGCCCTGTACGATCTGCTGCTCAGCAACCTGCAGCTGGCGATGTCGGTCTTCTTCTCCAGCGATGTGCCCAGCGCCCGCCGCCTGCGGCGCAGCAAACACCGGTTCCGCATTCTTAACCGCCGCTACTCGCATGCGCACGTTGACCGTCTGCATCAGCAGAACGTGCAGAGCATCGAAACCAGTACGTTGCACCTGGCGCTGCTGGGGGATATGAAGCGTCTGAACAGCCTGTTCTGCTCGGTGGCTTACAGCGTGATGGAGCAGCCGGATGAAGACGACGAACGGGATGACTACTAAGACGGGTTATTTTCCCCGTTTATGTCGCTTCTTTTTTGGCGCGATAGCCCTCCCGGGAGGTGGCTGACGCCTTTCCCGGGAGGGAGACACTAGCTTCTGGCAAACGCCGAGGCTTCTGCCACCAGCGCATTATCCGGCCGTACGCCGGTATAAAGGGCGAACTGCTCGACGGCTTGCAGGGCAATAACTTCCGCACCGCTGATGGTTTGCTTACCCCGTTGTTGCGCCAGGCGGATCAGCGGAGTTTCCGCCGGCAACGCGACCACGTCAAACACGACGCTGGCCTGGGCCACCATGGCCTCGCTGAACGCCAGCGTGTTGCTTTCCGCTCCCCCCGCCATGCCCAGCGGTGTGACATTGACCAGAATCTCGGCTGCGATCCCTTCGGGCAGGGGCTGCCACTGAAAGCCATACTGTTTTGCCAGCGCCAGGCCGCGCTGGCGATTGCGGGCCGCAATGATCACGTCGCGGAAACCGGCATCACGGAAGGCGGCAATGACGGCTTTCCCCATGCCGCCGCTACCCTGAATCATCACTCTGGCGTTGGTATCGAGCCGATGGCTGGCGATCAGGCTTTTGACCGCGATGTAATCGGTGTTTAGCCCGGTTAACTTCCCGTCGTCGTTGACGATGGTGTTGACGGAGTCGATGACTTTTGCTGACGGATCGATCGCGTCAAGAAACGGTATGCAGCTCTCTTTAAACGGCATGGAGACCGCACAGCCGCGGATACCCAATGCGCGAACCCCTTTTACCGCCGCCTCAATATCCTTAGTCGTAAAGGCTTTGTAGAGGTAGTTCAATCCCAGCTTGTCATACAGATAGTTATGAAAGCGGGTGCCGAAGTTGCCGGGGCGACCCGCCAGGGAGATGCACAGCAGCGTATCGCGGTTAATCATGCGTAATATCCTCCGCGTGGGCCAGCAGATACGCTTCAGCCTCCTGGGACCAGATCCCATGGTGACGCGCCACAATCGCTGCCAGTTCGGGATCGGCGATCTCGCCCAGCGGCGTGAGCGGGAAGGCTTTTCCGGTATACACCAGCTTTTTTCCCCCGCCGACGGCAGGCAGATCGAGGGTGGTTTCGCCCGCGGCGTTCAGGCCGAGAATATGGGTGACCACTTTCGCCGTCTGGACCTTTTTCGCCTGCATCAGCGCCACCGCGGCGCGCATATCGTCAGTATTACCGCCGGAGGTGCCGACGTAGTGGGTGAAGGCGTAGTGCACGTCGTAGAAGTTGATCGGGGCGCTGAATTGCTTATCCTGGGGGCCAGCAAAGAAGTTCAGGCAGCCGTCCGGAGCCAGCAACGAGGAGGCCAGGGTGATCAGCTGTTCGTTTGGCACAAACACGAAGATATCGTCGAAGCCATGGCCGCCGCTGAGCGCCAGCAGCGTATCGCGACTGGCCTCATGGCCGTCGAGGTAGTGGATCAGCGTCTGCGGCTCAGAGGGGTAATGACGGCGGGCGTAGCTGAGCTTCGGCTTATTGGTATCGGTCACTACCAGTAGTGAAGGATTGATGGGGCCGTGCAGCGCATAGTCGATAGCCAGCAGCCCCATCGGCCCCGTCCCGCCCAGGATCAGAGTGTGTCCCTGAGGACGGATCCCCATCACGTGGTTGTAACTCCCCTCCTGCAGATGATAATTGGCGTTGAAAGCGCCAATGACGCAGGAGAGCGGCTCCACCAGCGATCCTTCAAACCAGGTATCCCCCTCCCAGGTGAGCAGGCAATCCTGCGCCATCACCTCATTGGGGATCACCACATGGGTGGCTTCGCCACCGATCCATGGGAATGAGTAGCCGGGGCAGTCGGGTCGGTCGGGCAACTGCAGGTTGGCCTGGATCACGTAGCGCTGCCCTGGCTGAAACTTATGCTGCCACTTTTTACCGACGGCAAGGATTTCGCCGCAGAATTCATGACCGATAATAATGGGCCTGGTGGCCACATCATCTGGCACCTTTTTATGATCGGCACCCTGATTGGCCTCTTTCCATGAGGAAAGACACAGGCTGTCCGTGACCACCCGGGCGAGGATCTCATCGTCCTGCATCGCCGGGAGGGTAAAGGTTTCCAGGCGCAGGTCTCGTTTGCCATACAGGCGCAGGGCCGTTGTTGTTTGCATAAACCACCTCATCCCCTTCATCTTTCGGGGCTATGTTGTTGACGTCACCCCGGCATCGCCGGGGCGGAATAATCAGGACAGAAAGCCGAGGGCGTTGCCGATAATGCCTAAGCCGAAAAGGGCGAAAATCAGCCAGACCGGATTCACTTTCTTGTTCAGCAGACGCACCATCAGTAGCGTCAGGCCCAGCGCCAGCAGGCCGGGGCAGAGCTGATCGAGGATGTTCTGGACGGTCATCGTGACGGTGGCGCCGTCTGCACCGGGCGTTTGGGAAACCACCAGCGGCACATTGATGGTGGTCCATTTGGTCACCAGCACCCCCATGACAAACAGGCCGAGAATGGAGGCGCCTTCAGTCAGCTTCTGCAGCAGGTTACCGCCCATATCGCTGACGATATTGACCCCTTTACGGAAGCCCAGTTGCAGGCCGTACCACTTCATTGCCAGCCGCACTGCATTGAAAATAAAGAAAAATAACAAAGGTCCCAGAATGTTGCCGGAGAGGGCCAGCGAGGCGCCAAGGGCCGCAGTAATCGGCCGCAGCGTGCCCCAGACCAGCGGGTCGCCGACGCCGGCCAGCGGGCCCATCAGACCCACTTTGATGCCGTTGATAGCGCCATCGTCAATGGCCGCGCCGTTAGCCCGGGCCTCCTCCATGGCGGCGGTGACGCCGATCACCGGGCCACACACCGCCGGCGTGGTATTAAAGAACACCAGATGACGCTTCAGCGCCGCGACCTGATCGGCTTTGAGCGGATACAGGCGTTTGATCGCCGGGATCATGTCGTAGCAAAACCCCAGGCCATGAATACGTTCGAAGTTAAAGGAGGCCTGCTGGAGGTTGGAGCGGAGAAACATGCTCACCAGGTCGCCTTGCGTGATTTTTTTCTGTTCCATTTTCGGCTCCATTAGTCGTCAAGCTGGTCAAGGGCGGGGGCAGAGGGGGCAGTGGAGGCGGCGGGTTCAGCCTTACGCCACTGTGGATTGAGCTGGATGTAGATCAGCGCGATGATGACGCCCACGCCGCCGAAGGCCAGCAGGCTGAAGTCGAGATAACCCCCGGCGAGAAAACCGAGGAAAAAGAAGGGCATCAGGTATTTCACGCCCATCATTCGCAGCACCATCGCGTAGCCCACGACGACAATGAAACCACCGGCAATCTGCAGGCCGCGGGTGACGAATTCCGGGATCGCGCTGAGCATACTGCTGACCATATCCGCGCTAACGAACAGCGAGACCACCAGCGCCGGGATTGCCACGCGCAGTGCCTGCACCCCCAGTGCGGAGACATGCAGCAGGTCGATGGTGCGAAAGCGCGCCTCCTCGGCCGCTTTGTCCGCGGCGTGCTGGAACACCACGGTAATGGTACGGGCGAAAACGGTCAGCACCTGCCCGGCGGCGGCCACCGGCAGAGCAATGGCGATACCGGTGGCAATGCTCTGGTGGCCCACAATCACCAGAATGGCGGAGATAATGCTGGCCAGCGCCGAATCTGGCGACTGCGCTGCCCCCACGTTCATCCAGCCGAGGGCGATCAGCTCCAGCGTACCGCCGAGCATAACCCCGGTTTTTAAATCGCCCAGGATGAGGCCAATCACGGTACAGGCGATAAGGGGCCGATGGGTCTGAAATTCATCCAGCACGCTGCCCATTCCGGCAATACAGGAAAAAATAAATATGGCTATTATCTGTAGGGTACTAATTTCCATAATTTATGACCTTTAAGGTGTGAGTCATCCTGCCTGCTACGGCATATCACAACAGGCGCTATTTTTTATTCGCAGAAAGCTGTTTCGTTAATTTTGTCGAGAATATTGACTGACGGATCTGATGCGACCACGCGTAAATCGAGTTTTACGCCCAGTTTATCGAGTTCACGGAATGCCTGAATATCCTGCGGATCCAAAGAAACGGCTTTGGTTAGCTGTTTTTTACCGGGTCGCCAGGCCATGCCACCAATATTTAACGTGGCGATCTGCACGCCCTGGCGCACCATCGTTAAAACATCGTGTGGATTGGTAAATAAATAAAAGACGGTCTCGTCCTGATATTGCGGGTTATGATAGACCGCAACCGCTTTTTCCAGACTGACAACGTTTACCTTCATGCCTGGCGGAGCCGCCTGGCGCAACAGGGTCCGGCGAACCTCATCGTTAAATACATCGTCATTGCAGATAATTATCCGCTGGGCGTTGGCGACTTTTGACCACACGGTGGTGACCTGGCCATGAATCAGTCGGTCATCAATACGGGCGAGGGTAATTTGCATCAGAACTCCTCCTCAACGGTTTCTGGCTGCTGCCAGACCACACAGCACTGACTGGCGATGGCCTGCAGATGCTGGCATAAGTCATCGGCGCTCAGGGTATGCTGGTTATCCACCAGCTCGAGCGCCAGCGGCAGCGACAGGCCGCTAATCACCCGGATCTGCGGGTGACGCATTGCCAGCCCGGCTGCGGCATTCCATGGGCTTCCGCACTGCAAATCTACCGCGATTACCCACTCCTCATCGGTGTGGGCGCTTACTAACTTTTCCAGGTTAATGGCGATATCCGCCGCGTTTTCGCCGGGGACAAACGCGACGGCGCTGACGTTAACCTCGCCGTAGACCATGCATACCGAATCAAGCATGGCCCCGGCCAGCTGGCCGTGGGCGCAGAAGATAGCGTGAACCATACTGCCTCCTTAACCGCGCGTTTTTCCGCCGGCAATGTTAGTGGTGACTCCGGTGATGTAGCTGGCGCGCGCTGACAAGAGATAGCAAACAAAATCAGCCACTTCCGAGAGCTTTCCTGCCCGCCCGATGGGAATGGCGTTTTTGGTATATCCCTCGCGAAGTTGCTCGACGGTGATATTGCGCGTCCAGGCCAGCGCCTCTTCATATTCCAGTGTCCGCAGACCGGTTTTTTCGAGGATCCCCGGCGCAACGCCGACCACGCGGATCCCATATTTACCCAATTCTTTGGACCAGGAGCGGGTAAAGCTGTTGAGCGCGGCCTTGGTCGCGGCGTAGCAGCTTTGACCTTCAGAACCTTCCAGGCCGCTCTCCGAAGAGACATTGACAATCACACCGGCGCGCTGTTTGACCATTTGACGCGCCACCGCCTGCGACATGAAAAACACCCCTTTCTGGTTGATATTGACCATTTTTTCAAAAGCGGCTTCGTTTAATTCATAGCGGCCGGCCGGTGCTTTTTCGTCGACTAATAAACGCGGGAAATTCACGCCAGCGTTATTGACCAAACCATCAATACGCGACCAGCGCTGAATAATGGCATCGATAGTCTGTTGCACCTCTGTCGCGCTGGAAATATCCGTCGGCCAGAAGTGATAATTATCGCCATTGTGATGACGATCGCCGCCATGAATATCAATCATCTGGACATGAGCACCTTGTGATAATAATTCATCGACAATGGCCAGCCCAATTCCCGAGGCACCGCCGGTCACGATAATGACGTTATCTTTTAAATTTAACCAGGTATTCATTATTCACTCCCATTTCTTTAGATAAAGGGATCCCCCGCAGCGGGTGCTGCGTGAAATCATATCCTGTGTGTTATTTCAGTAATAACTCAGCCGTTTCTCTGTTTGTCACCAGACAATTAATATAGCGTCCGTGCAATGCGCCAAGAATGCCAGAGTATTTCTCTTCCCCCATGGCGATGCCGATGGAATAGCGAGCCTGGCGCAGCTTCGCCATTTCGATCGACAGGGTTTTTTCGCTCATATTGGTATCGACTAACCCGCCGTTAATATCGTAGAAACGCGAACAGATATCCCCGGCGACGTGGCGGGCGTTGAGATCGTCGCTCTCTTCGCTGCCGTAGAAGGCGTGCCAGTTTGCGCCGTCGCGAATGGCCGGTGAACCAATACCCACCAGCGCCACATCCAGGCTGTCCCAGTAGGATGAGATGGTTTTAAAGTGCTGGGACTGCATGATGCCGTTGCGGATCAGCGGGTTATCCAGCAGGGCTGGAAAATCGGCAAGGTGGGATTCCGCTTTCAGTCTGGCTGCCGCGCCGTAGGTTAAGGTGTTCACATGGTAGCGGCTCTCCAGTTTACCGGAAGGTCCACCGATGATGGGGACGCAGATCACCTGGCGTGACTGGCTGGCCTGCGGCAGGTTCTCCACCAGCGAACGCACGGCGCGGCCCCATGAAAAACCGATGATATCGCCTGGCTCCAGCAACCGATCGACAAGCAGGGCGCCATGCTGGCCCATCGCACTCAGCTGTTCTTCTTCCAGCAGCCCATCGCTGCTGGCAACCACCGCCTCTTTCAGGCCAAATTTTTGCTTGAGCTGTTGCTCGAGCCACAGGTTTTCATTGTAGTCATAGTTGATGGCGATGGTAACAATGCCCTGCTCGCGGCCGCGCTTCAGCAGGCGACTGATGGTGGTGCGATAGATCCCCAGCTCGCGAGCAATTTGCGCCTGAGTCATATCCTGCTCGTAATAGAGCTGGGCGATTTTGACAATCAACCGGATATCGTCACTGTTTTCCATGGTCATCTGCAGGCTCCTGCACATTTGTGCAAATCGCGGGTTTGTGCTGTTGATCTGATATAACCCTATTAGAGCCACCGTTTAAAGCGATTTTCTTTTATTTCATCACCCTAATCTGGCGAATAATCTTGCACATTTGCGTTATCAATAGCGGGTTGTTGGCACCTTTGTGCATTGCACGCTAAATCGCTGATTCTGTGATATTTCATCATGCAAAGTTGCCAGGCGTTGAGCGGGACACTTTTGTGAAAAAAGGCGTAGTCGATCACACCTTGCGCCGGAGGGCGCAAAGGCACATCTTTTTTCTCGCCCACAAGGTAGGGTATATTTCGCTTTTACAGGAGAATCTATGCTGCCCGACTCATCAACCCGATTAAATAAATACATCAGTGAAAGCGGCATCTGCTCGCGTCGCGAAGCGGACCGCTTTATTGAACAAGGCAACGTCTTTATCAATGGCAAGCGCGCCACTATTGGCGATCAGGTGAAGCCTGGCGATTTAGTCAAAGTGAACGGACGGTTGATTGAGCCGCGCGAAGCGGATGATCTGGTGCTGATTGCGCTGAATAAGCCGGTCGGCATTGTGAGCACCACGGAAGACGGCGAGCGCGACAACATTGTCGATTTCGTCAACCACAGCAAGCGTATCTTCCCTATTGGCCGTCTGGATAAAGATTCACAGGGGCTGATCTTCCTCACCAACCACGGCGATCTGGTGAACAAGATCCTGCGCGCCGGCAACGACCATGAAAAAGAGTATCTGGTGACGGTCGATAAGCCGGTGACCGATGAGTTCATTCGCGGCATGGGCGCGGGGGTACCGATTCTCGGGACCGTGACCAAAAAATGTAAGGTAAAGAAAGAAGCGCCGTTCGTTTTCCGCATCACTCTGGTGCAGGGGCTGAATCGCCAGATCCGTCGTATGTGCGAGCACTTTGGCTATGAAGTGACGAAGCTTGAGCGTACGCGGATCATGAACGTGAGCCTGACGGGGATCCCCTTGGGTGAATGGCGTGATCTAACCGATGACGAGCTGATCGACCTGTTCAAGCTGATTGAAAACTCCTCTTCCGAAGCGAAGCCGAAAGCCAGGCCGAAGGCCAAAGCGGCGACTCCCGGCATCAAGCGCCCGGTGGTGAAGATGGAAAATAGCAACGATAAGGGCCGCCCGGCTGGTAACGGGAAACGTTTCACCCAGCCGGGACGTAAAAAGAAAGGGCGTTAACGCCTGCCGCGGGTCGGCGTATTCGCCGACCAGGAAAAGGTCGCTTCCTTATCCGTTTTATAAGCCTGCTGTTTTCTCACCTGGCGGGCTTTCTTCGCTTCCGCTTCACGCTGCGCCATCAGCTTATCGATATATTCCTTTTTCACGCTGTTCGTTTCCGCATTGCTCAGCGGGCGGCCATGCGCAATACGCGCGCGGTCAAGCAGCGTTTTCAATTCGCGCTGTTCGCGCTCGGTCATCTCTTTTTGTGTAATACGGGGGAGTGCCATGGTGGTGCCCTCAGTCAGACCAGAGCACCCAGTGTACGGCAATGAATATTTTACTGATAGCCTGTATGGCAACTAAAGCAGGCACACGCCCGGGCCTGCGCCCGGACGTATCACGCTCAGCGCTTGTCGGCTTTTTTGGCGATGGGCTTTCCTGACCAGTACCCGGCCAGCAGCGAACCGGACAGGTTATGCCAGACGGAGAACAGCGCGCCCGGCAGCGCCGCCAGCGGGCCGAAGTAAATTTTACCCAGCGCGGCCGCCAGGCCGGAGTTCTGCATCCCCACCTCGATCGCCAGCGTACGGCAGGTGGATTCATCAAAACCAAACAGACGTCCGCCCCAGTACCCGCCAAGCAGACCAATAGTGTTATGCAGGATCACCGCGATAATCACCACCAGGCCGACGGAGGCGATATGGGCGGCGGAACCCGCCACCACCGCGCTGATGATCGCCAGAATGCACACCATCGAGAAGGCGGGCAGGAACGGCTCTACCGCTTTCACCACCTTCGGCAGCAGATGATGGACAATCAGTCCCAGCGCGATGGGAATGACCACAATCTGCAGAATGCTGAGCAACATGCCCATGACGTCGACCTGAATATGCGCGTCGACGTACAGACGGGTGAGCAGCGGTGTCGCCACGACGCCGACGAGGGTGGAGACCGAGGAGATGGTCACCGACAGCGCCACATCCCCTTTGGCAAGAAAGATCATCACGTTGGAGGCGGTCCCGCTGGCGACGCTGCCGACCAGCACCATCCCGGCGGAAAGCTCCGGCGGCATATGAAACAGCAGCGCCAGCAGCCAGGCGGCGAGCGGCATCACCAGATAATGGAGAAAGATCCCCGCAGCGACCGGCGCCGGGCGCGACAGGACGCGTTTGAAATCCTCCAGCTTCAGATGCACGCCCATACCGAACATGATCAGCATCAGCAGGGTGGTGACCCATGGGCCAATTGGGGTGAAGGTGGTGGGAGTGTAATAGGCCAGAACGGAGAGCAGCAGTGCCCATAACGGGAACAGCCGCGTCAGAGTTGCGAGCATGTTGTGTTCCTTGCGATACGCGAACCGGGCCGCGCCATCCCGATGGGCGGCGAGCAGGTCAGCTGGTTGTGTTGATGTTGTTATAAAAAAGCCGGGTTCGAGCCCGGCTATAGGTATTGTTTATCGTGCTAAGGAATTTTATTCAAACAAATTATGATGCAGCTTCTGCACAACCTTCTCCGCATCGTCGCCCGGCACCAGGAAGCACAGGTTGTGGCTGGAGGCGCCATAGCAGATCATGCGGATGTTAAACGGCTCGAGGACGCCAAAGACCTCTTTGCCGACGCCGCAGGCTTTCGACAGCTCATTGCCAATCAGGGCGACCAGCGCCAGATTTTCTTCCACTTCCACGCGGCACAGCGAAGAGAGCTCGGTCAGCAGCGCCTGGGTCAGCAGGGTATCGCCCGCAGAGGTCGAGCCGGTGGTGTCCATGGTCAGGGCCACGCTCACTTCGGAGGTGGTGATCAAATCAACTGAGATGTTATGGCGCGCCAGAATACCGAACACTTCGGCGAGGAAGCCGCGGGAGTGCAGCATATTCAGGCTGTGCAGCGTCAGCAGCGTTTGCCGGCGACGCAGCGCCAGCGCGCGGAACAGCGGCGGGTTCTCGGTGGTTTTACACACCAGCGTACCGCCCGCTTTAGGCTCTTTACTGGAGCCGACAAACACCGGGATATCGCTGCGCACGGCAGGCAGCAGGGTCGCCGGATGCAGCACTTTGGCGCCAAAGGTGGCCATTTCCGCTGCCTCTTCAAAGGCGATGACGTCGATGCGTTTCGCCGCCGGCGCGACGCGCGGGTCGGTAGTATAGATCCCCGGGACATCGGTCCAGATATCGACGCGGGTGGCATTCAGCGCTTCGCCGAGCAGAGCGGCGGTATAATCGCTGCCGCCGCGGCCGAGGGTGGTGGTGCGGCCTTTCGCTTCGCTGCCGATAAAGCCCTGGGTCACCACCAGGCCTTCCGCCAGGCGCGGCGCCAGCTGCTGCTGGGTCAGTTCGGCGACGGCGGCGATGTCCGGTTCGGCGCGGCCAAAGCGATCGTTAGTGCGCAGCACTTTACGGGCGTCAAACCACTGCGCCTGAATACCGCGTTCACGCAGAATTTCCACAAACAGCAGGGTAGACATCAGTTCGCCATGGCTGACCAGTTCGTCGGTCAGGGCGGTTGAGGAGGCGAGCGCGGCGGCTTCCGCCAGCGTCGTGATATTTTCCAGCAAGCGCTCAATCTCTTCGCGGATCACGTTGGGATAACGCAAACGCTCCAGAATATTGAACTGGATCTGACGCAGAGCGTCCAGCTGGGAAAAACGTTCGGTGGGTTCCAGCCCTCCCGCTAAGGCCACCAGAATGTTGGTCACGCCGGCAGAGGCGGAGAGCACAACAATACGGGTATTGGCATCGAGCAGCGCCACATCGATGCTGCGGTTCATTGCGTCAAAATCAGCAACGCTGGTGCCGCCAAATTTGGCGACGACTAGATCTGTCATAACAACCTCGTGTCAGGGGGCCTGACTTATTAAAACGATTCCTGAGCACCGATCCTGGCAGGGGCTGGACGCCGCCGGATCGCAACAAAATGTCTTAATAAGCCAGGCCAAATTATTCAGCCATGGCACAAGGGAAGAGCGATAAACAGGGTGGCGCAGAGTGATAAACAACTACGATGTCACCCAGAAGTGCTCCACCTTGTAGACCCGACTCACCGCTTTGGGCGCTGAGGTGTTCGGGTATGAAACGCCCGACTGCGAACGTTTCTGGTGACAACCCAGGGGATTCAGCCCCTGTGGCCGGCGAGGAGCGTGACCAGACGCTCTTTCACCTCGGCGTTGCTCCCCCTCACGTATCTTCCCCGGACTGGTTCCTCCAATACGGTTACCTGGGCAACGCACCTCTTCTGGCAATTACTGACGTCTTTCACCTGGCCGGGGGAACAGGGACATTATATCCCCCGCGAATACCCTTTCGCTGTAGCGTGAAATGCGCGAGCAATAGATACCTACCAATACGTAAGCACTGCGGATATATAAAGGCTTAACGCCAGCTATGTCAACGCTGCGGTTATGCGGATTTTTCATGCCTCTGCGGCTAACAGAAAAAAGCCTTATGATAGCTATACTAATGGGGCTTTTTACTCCGTTTTGACCCGATTCCTGACCGGCGTCAGGGTCAAGTCACAAAAATCATCACAATTTTCCGTCACCGGCGCTACAATCGACCGAAGTCACAATCTCAAATCAGAAGAGTATTGCTAATGAAAAACATCAACCCAACGCAGACCTCTGCCTGGCAGGCATTACAGAAACACTTCGACGAAATAAAAGATGTCACTATCAGCGAGCTTTTCGCCAAAGATAGCGACCGTTTTTCTAAATTTTCCGCGACGTTCGACGATCTGATGCTGGTGGACTTCTCCAAAAACCGCATCACTGAAGAGACGCTGGCTAAACTGCAGGATCTGGCGAAAGAGACTGACCTGGCGGGCGCTATCAAGTCGATGTTCTCAGGTGAGAAGATCAACCGCACCGAAGACCGCGCGGTACTGCACGTCGCGCTGCGTAACCGCAGCAATACGCCGATTGTGGTTGATGGCAAAGATGTGATGCCGGAAGTGAACGCTGTGCTGGAGAAGATGAAAACCTTCTCCGAAGCGATTATCTCCGGTAGCTGGAAAGGCTACACCGGCAAACCGATCACCGACGTGGTTAACATCGGTATCGGCGGCTCCGACCTCGGTCCTTTCATGGTGACCGAGGCGCTGCGTCCGTATAAAAACCACCTCAACATGCACTTTGTCTCTAACGTCGATGGCACCCATATCGCCGAAGTGCTGAAGAACGTGAATCCGGAAACGACTCTGTTCCTGGTGGCGTCCAAGACTTTCACTACCCAGGAAACCATGACCAACGCCCACAGCGCGCGCGACTGGTTCCTGGCAACCGCGGGCGACGACAAGCACGTGGCGAAACACTTCGCCGCGCTTTCCACCAACGCGAAAGCGGTTGGCGAGTTCGGCATCGACACCGCCAACATGTTCGAATTCTGGGACTGGGTTGGCGGCCGTTACTCCCTGTGGTCGGCGATTGGTCTGTCCATCATTCTCTCCGTGGGCTTCGACAACTTCGTTGAGCTGCTGTCCGGCGCGCATGCGATGGATAAGCACTTCTCCACCACTCCGGCGGAGAAAAACCTGCCGGTGCTGCTGGCGCTGATCGGCATCTGGTACAACAACTTCTTCGGTGCGGAAACCGAAGCGATTCTGCCGTACGACCAGTACATGCACCGCTTTGCCGCTTACTTCCAGCAGGGCAACATGGAGTCCAACGGTAAGTATGTTGACCGTAACGGCCACGCGGTAGACTACCAGACTGGCCCAATCATCTGGGGTGAGCCGGGCACCAACGGTCAGCACGCGTTCTACCAGCTGATCCACCAGGGCACCAAAATGGTACCGTGCGATTTCATCGCTCCGGCTATCACCCACAACCCGCTGTCTGACCACCATCAGAAACTGCTGTCTAACTTCTTCGCCCAGACCGAGGCCCTGGCCTTTGGTAAATCCCGCGAAGTGGTTGAGCAGGAATATCGCGATCAGGGTAAAGACCCGGCGACCCTGGAGCACGTGGTGCCGTTCAAAGTGTTCGAAGGTAACCGCCCGACTAACTCCATCCTGCTGCGTGAGATCACCCCGTTCAGCCTCGGGGCGCTGATTGCCCTGTACGAGCACAAAATCTTCACCCAGGGCGCGATCCTCAACATCTTCACCTTTGACCAGTGGGGCGTTGAGCTGGGCAAACAGCTGGCTAACCGCATCCTGCCGGAGCTGAAAGACGGCAGCGAAGTTAGCAGCCACGACAGCTCTACTAACGGCCTGATTAACCGTTATAAAGCCTGGCGCGCATAACGCTTGCGCAGCTAAGACGGAATGCCGACCCTTTGGTCGGCATTTTTATTTATAGCCGCCGCAGCAGCCTCGCCGGATTCCCCGCCCACACGCCTTTCTCGGTAATGGACTTCGTTACCACGCTGCCCGCGCCTATCACCACCCCATCGCAGATGCTGACGGCCAGAATCGTGGCGCCGCTGCCGATCGACACGTCATCGCCAATCTCGATCCGCCCCCAGCTGGCGCGGTCGGCGTTTGGTTTACCCTCGCGAAACAGGTCGTTGGCAAACATCACGCCGTGACCGATAAAGCAGCGCTGGCCGATGGTGACGTACTCGCAGATAAAGGTATGGGACTGAATTTTACTGTTCGCGCCGATGCGGGTATTTCCCTGGATCTCAACGAACGGCCCGACGAAGACGTTATCGCCGAGCTGGCAATCATAGAGGTTGGCGGGCTGGTAAATAACGACATTTTCCCCACAAACGACGTTACGTACGCCGGTATCACGAAGCTCAGGCATAGTTCCTCTCAAATCGGTTTGGCCAGAATATGTAAGGTGCTTTGCTGGCTGGCGGAGTGGAAAATCGTGTCTCTGATGTGCTGCATCCCCTGGCGTTCGTAAAAACGGCGCGCGGCGGGATTCGCGGCGAGTACTTCCAGCCACAGCCAGCTTTCACCGGCCGTTTTTGCTCGCGTCTCGACGGCGTGAAAAATATGCTCGCCGTAGCGGTGGCCAGTCTTCCCCGGCATCAGGTAGAGCTTATGCAGCAGCGTACCAATCTTGCCGTCGTCAGCCATTCGCTGCTGATAGCTATATTTAGCGAAACCAACAGGAGAGGGGGCTTCGGCGATGAGCCAGTGTTGGGTCGCATCCGCAAGACTCCGACGTAGCGCATCTTCGGCATATTCTTGCTTAAGAAATAACGCCAGTTCATCGGCATCGCGCCAGAGATGAGCAAAGTGGTGATGATAGCTGGCATAGCCCATCGCGCTAAGCTGGGGCGCGTCCTCGGGACATGCCTGTCGAATAGTTAACATGCTGCGTTCCTCGCGTCGTTCTGCGGCTATATTGCCTGTAAAGTGAACAATGTGGAACGACAAAAATCGGTGGGAGAAGGCTGGAGGCGCTCCCTCCAGCCTGGGGGTTAGCGGGCGAAAGCGATCGCTTCGATTTCGACGCCGGCATCTTTCGGTAACCTTGCCACCTCCACACAGGAGCGCGCCGGAAAGGCCGCCTGGTGTTCGATAAAGAAGGCCTCGTAGGCGGCATTGATGGCGGCAAAATCCGCCAGGTCTTTGACAAACACCGTAGTTTTAACGATCTGCCTGACCGTGAGTCCGGCGGCTTCGACGATGGCTTTCACGTTCTCCAGTGATTGCCGCGCCTGTTCGGCGATATCGCCTGGCATGGTGCCGTCCAGCGGATTAATCGGCAGCTGACCGGAGGTGATGGTCATCGCGCCGAGATTGACGCCCTGCACGTACGGGCCGATAGCGGCAGGCGCGTCAGCGGTGGTAATAATCATACGGTTTATCCTTCAAACGGTTACATAAAATAATTTAACAACACCAGCGAGCCGACGCCGCTCACTACCACCCACACCAGACCTAAACGGAAGCTGGCGAGCGTGCAGATGATGGCGGCGATCACCTTCGGATTTTTTAAGTCGAACTCCATGCTGGAATTCACGCTCAGGATCTGAATGGTGATGATGGCCGGCAGAACGGTGACCGGCACGAAGCGTAGCGTTTTGGTCACCCGCTCGGACATCTGGATCTTGCCGGCCAGGCCGATAAACGAGAAACGGATGAGAAAAGTCACCGCGGCCATGCCCAGCGTCAGGGCGATAAAATAGCTATTACTCATTTTCCATCGCCTCCACTAACGGCATATCGGATTCGGTTTTTGCCATCTGCTTGCGCTCTTCCGCCAGGTCGACGCACAGGCCGGCGAGGACGCCAAGCACTGAGGCGACGACGATACCCAGCGAATAGGGTAGGACCACTAACAGCACGCCGGAAACGGCGGCTACAACCGCGGCGACGGTGCAGGCCTGGCTTTTAATTTGCGGCACCACGATGGCGATAAAGGCGGCGACCATGGCGAAATCGAGACCGTATTTCTCAATGTGGGGAAACGAGGCGCCGACCAGCGCGCCAAGAAAATCAGCCAGCACCCAAATCGCCCAGAAGGTAATCATCGCCGAACCATAAAACAGATATTTTTCCTTTTTATTTCCTTCCATCTCTTTGACGGTGGTGGCATACACCTCGTCGGTGAGCGCATAGGACATAAAGCATTTTTTAAAGAATGAAGCTTCGCGCACGGTGCCGGAAATAGAGGCGCTATACAGCACGTGGCGAAGATTGATAATTAATGTGGTGAAAATAATCACGCCGAGCGTGGCGCCGGTTTTTAACATATTCAGTGCCAGCATTTGCGCCGAGCCGGCAATGACGATCGCCGACCACGCCGTACTCTGCCAGACGCTCATGCCCGCGCTAACGCTTAATGCGCCGACAATAAATGAAAATGGAAAGTCGCCGATGCATAGGGGCATAATAGCGCTGGCGCCGCGGAAGATGACTTTTTTATTCATCTGCTATACCTGCTAATTTATAAATAATAGTGTGGGTAGAGTACGTTAATCGGGACCTGCTCTTTCAGGCCCGTGAAATGGTATTATTTAGCGACCATAATGCTGATAATTTCTTTATCGGTGAGAGTCATTGGTTTAATCACCAGACGGCACAGGTTATTAATAGTCTGCTCGACATCGGCGCAGACAATACCGTCATTGGCGCCAGCGCAGCTATTTTGCATGGCCATTAGTACCGCCTTAAAGGCGCTGGATACCACTGACGAGACTTTCATCGCGCAGCTGTTGGAAGCGCCATCACAAATCATGCCGGTAATATCGCTGACCATATTAATAATTGCGGTATTAATGGTGTTGATGTCGCGGGTAAACAGCCATGCCATACCGGCGGCGGCGCCCATAGCGGCGGTTGAGGCTGCGCATAGCGCAGATAAGCGCGTATAACGAGAATGAATTGAGATGGCGGTGAGATGAGAGAGAGACAAAGCGCGAGCCAGGGTCTCTTCATCGACGCCGAGATGCTCTGCAACCACCACTACCGGCATGGTTGCTGTAATGCCCTGATTGCCTGAGCCGAAGTTAGACATCGCTACCACCGGCGCGCCGCCCATGCGGGCATCTGAAGCGGCGACGGTGTTGATGATCACCTTGCTTAACAGATCGTTGCTCATCAGGCCGTTTTTCACTGCGTCAGAAAAGGTACCGTTAATGTTCAGGCCATATTTTTTTGTTTTGCCTTCTGCCGCCAGCGCGGAGTTTAAGCGCGCGGCGTCGAGAATAAAGCGAATATCATTAAAGTCGACGCAATTAATAAAGTCGTAAGCCTGTTGTAGCGAGAAAGTGGGCAGCGTTTCGCGCTGGGTGCGCGTATTCTGTTTTTCGCTTAATGGCTGCGGCTGGCCATTAATATAAAGTTCGACCACGTTGGTGTGGGTTCCTTTGACCACGACACGACAGCAATTCTCGCCAGCAGAGAGGGTTAGATCGAGATGAATAAAATCAGGAGTCTCTTCGACGGCAATATCAACGGCGTTATTGGCGATCAGCTTCTGCGCCATTTCAACGTGTCGCGGAGTGATATCTTCCAGCGTTTTTAATCCCTTTTGCGGGTCGCCGCCAAATGCGCCAATTGCGGCTGCCAGCGGTACACCGCAAACGGTGGTGCCGGGTATGGTGACGCCCATCGCGTTTTTATAAAGATTGGCGGAAATAAAACCGCTAATTTTAGTGCAAGGCTGATCCAGATATTGTGCGGCGTAGGCGGCCGCGAAGGAAATAGCGACGGGTTCAGTACAACCTAAAGCCGGGGCGACCTCTTGTTTGAGCCATTTTACGTACAGGGAAGCGTTATCGGTGTTCATAATGATTTAATGTCCAAAATTAAATTTTATTCAGCTGCGATAATGCTAAGACAAAAGATAAGAAAAAACTTACCCTAATAACCATAAAAAGACTGTGGTTTGGAGAAAAATTTTATCTTATGGGAGGTTTTAAGATACACCTGTTTCAAAAAGTAAACTTTTTATATTTCAGTTAGTTGGTTTGATTCGTTCTAAGCGTAACGGATGATTTTGTTAATCTGCTCACAGCGTTGCTGGAAGGACAATTTTCTCTTGTTCGTACTTTTCGAATCAATAGCCCGGAGATAGCGTAAGACGAAGGAATCATAGGTAGATCTGGATCACACTTTTGCGCTATACAGATCGACAACGTTCATGCATTTGAGGTGTCACTATGCCGTCGGTATATCGTCCGCTGGTTAATTTCGTTGCGAAGGCCATGCAGGCCGTGCTGAATCTGGCACTGCTGTGCCTGGGAATTATTCTGGTGGTGTTCCTGGGAAAGGAGACCCTGCATCTGGCGCACGTACTGTTTACGCCGGAGCCGGTGAGTAAGTACAAGCTGGTCGAAGGGCTGGTGGTCTATTTTCTCTACTTTGAGTTTATCGCGCTGATTGTTAAATATTTTGAATCCGGTTTTCACTTTCCACTGCGCTATTTCGTCTATATCGGTATTACCGCGATTGTGCGGCTTATTATCGTCGATCATGAGTCGCCGCTGGCGGTGCTCATTTACTCCGCGGCGATCCTGATCCTGGTGATTACGCTCTGGCTGTGTAACTCCAATCGCCTGAAACGCGAATAAAAAAAGCGGCCTCCAGGGCCGCTGACCAACAGTCACAAATAGAATTTATGTAGGGTCCAGTTGAGGATAGCAGTGGCATTGACCTTACTTTTTCAGCTGAGGGCGACGGCGACAATACCCGGTTGGGGTCGTGTATTGCGGCTAGACCGTCGGCCCTCCTCTGAAATTTGGGGCCGGTGTTACAAAAAAATTAACCTTTCACTCCACCCGCCGTCAGGCCATTAACCAGCCAGCGCTGCGCCAGCAGGAAGACAACCGTGATCGGAATGGCGGAGAGCACCGCCGCGGCGGCAAAGTCGCCCCACAGATAGTTCTGCGGGTTGAGATACTGTTGCATACCTACCGCCAGGGTATAGCTGTTCACATCGCGCAGCAGCAGCGAGGCGACCGGCACTTCGGTGATGGCCGCGATGAACGACAGAATAAACACGACTGCCAGAATCGGCACCGACAGCGGCAGCAGCACCAGACGGAAAGCCTGCCATGGGGTCGCGCCATCCAGCGCCGCCGCTTCTTCCAGCGAGCCATCGATGGTTTCGAAGTAGCCTTTAATCGTCCAGACGTGCAGCGCGATACCGCCCATGTAGGCAAAGATGACGCCGCCGTGGGTGTTGAGGCCGACGAACGGGATGTACTGGCCCAGGCGGTCAAACAACGCGTACAGGGCAACCAGCGACAGCACCGCCGGGAACATCTGGAAAATCAGCATCCCTTTCAGCAGGGTCGCTTTCCCCGGGAAGCGCATACGGGCGAAAGCGTAAGCGCAGGTGGTGGAGAGGGCGACGATGCCGATCGCGGTGATCCCGGCGACCTTAATCGAGTTCCACAGCCACAGCAGGACCGGGAACGGCGGCGGCGTGACGCGGCCATCGGCGTGTTCGACGCTGAAGCCTAACGCCAGACGCCAGTGCTCCCAGGAGATGGTATCCGGGATCAGGCTGCCGGTGGCGAAGTTACCCTCGCGCAGCGAGATGGCGATAACCATCAGCAGCGGAAACATAATCGCGGCGATAAAAATCAGTAGCAGGAGATGCGTGGTAAATAAACGTAGCTTCTGCGATTTGGGTTGGACCATAGCCATTATCGTTATCTCCCTTAATCAAACTTCATGCGCGTGGCTTTCAGATTCACAATCGCTAACGCGCCAACCAGCAGGAAGATTAGCGTTGCGATAGCCGCCGCCAGGCCGAAGTCCTGACCGCCGCCGCCTTCAAAGGCGATGCGATAGGTGTAGCTCACCAGCAGGTCGGTATAACCGGCCGGGGTGGTGGTGCCGAGACGGTCCGGACCGCCGTTGGTCAACAATTGAATCAGGACGAAGTTGTTAAAGTTAAAGGCGAAGCTGGCGATCATCAGCGGCGTTAGCGGCTTAATCAGCAGCGGGAAGGTAATTTTAAAGAAGTTCTGGAACGGGCCGGCGCCATCCATTGCCGACGCTTCGTACAGATCGTCCGGAATCGCCTTCAGCAGCCCCATGCACAGGATCATCATGTACGGGTAGCCCAGCCAGGTGTTGACGATGATGATCATGGTGCGCGCGGTGGTCGGGTCGCTAAACCAGGCCGGCTTAATGCCGAACAGCGTGCTGAGCATCATGTTGATTTCACCAAAGCTCTGGTTGAACAGCCCTTTGAAAATCAGAATCGAAATAAACGACGGTACGGCGTACGGCAGAATCAGCAGGACGCGATAAATCGCTTTGCCTTTCAGCGCTTCCCACTGCACCAGGCAGGCGAGGATCATCCCCACCGCGACGGTCAGCACCACGGTCAGCACCGAGAACACCACCGTCCAGACGAAGATCGCGAAGAACGGTTTCTGAATGCCTTCATCGTGGAAGACGCGGGTAAAGTTGTCCCAGCCGATAGTCACAGTGTAGCCCGGGCTCAGCTTCTCATTGCCCCAGCTGCCGTCGGCGTTAATTGCCTGGTAGAAGCCGACGTCGTTGTTCGGGCGGTATTTAACGTGGGTCTGATTGTTGGTCAGTACCCCGTCTTCGCCGAGGGTATACAGAGGCTGGGTACCGGAGAACTGGCGCAGGGAGCTCATGATGACTTTGCTGTCATCCGGCAGCACAGCGGTCAGCTGGTTCAGCGCGGTGCGATTCTGGGTAATCACGCGCAGGTTGGCGCGCTCGCCTTCCGGCAGGGCGTCGGTTTCTTTTAACGCCAGCTTCTGCTCGCCGCCAAATTTAAAGGCGTCAGAAAGGTAGTTTTTACCGCTTTCGCCGTCGGTCAGCGCCAGCTTCCACTCGTCACCCGCAGGGATCAGCGTGAAATTATAGGCTTTGCCGGCCTGGAAGGAACGATCCATCAGCACCTGCTGCGCACGCTCAAAGGTCAGCTGGTTGGTGCTGCTGTAGTTGGTAAACGCGATAGCGATAGTGCAGATCAGCGGAAACAGGACAAACAGGCCCATGCCGGCGAGGCCGGGATAAACATAGCGCCAGGCATAAGCCTTGCGATTAGCGAAAATATACAGGCCAACTGAGCTTAAAATCAGCGTCATGATGGCGAACAGGTACTCCCCCTGGGCGTACATCAAAACAACAAGGTAACCCACCAGCAGGCACAGTAAGCCAATCACAGACCATGTGAGTTGCGGGCTTTGCCACCAGTGTCTCTTTTTAACGGCATCCATGGGGATCATCCTCTACAGCGGTGAAAACTTATTTGTCAGGTGGCGCTTCGCTTGCCTGACCTACGGTCCGAGCCGTAGTGGTAGGGCGGGTAAGCGCGCGCGCCACCCGCCGTTTTCTTACTTAGTGATACGGCTCTGTGCATCTTTCAGCGCAGCATCGACAGTCTGGCGACCGCTGGCGGCGTTGATAACCGCGGTACGAACGGCATACCAGAAGGCAGACATCTGCGGGATGTTAGGCATGATTTCGCCTTTCTGGGCGTTCGCCATGGTGGCAGCGATGCGCGGATCTTTTTCCAGTTTTTCCTGGAAGGATTTCAGCGCCACGGCACCCAGCGGTTTGTCGTTGTTAACGGCTTCCAGACCCTGATCGGTCATCAGGTAGTTTTCGAGGAACTCTTTGGCCAGCTCTTTGTTCGGGCTGGCGGCGTTGATCCCCGCGCTCAGCACGCCAACGAACGGTTTCGATGGTTTGCCTTTAAAGGTTGGCAGCAGGGTCACGCCGTAGTTAACCTTGCTCTTATCGATGTTAGACCACGCCCACGGACCGTTGATGGTCATCGCGGTTTCGCCTTTGTTGAAGGCCGCTTCCGCGATGGAGTAATCGGTATCGGCATTCATGTGCTTGTTCTTGATCAGGTCAACCAGGAAGGTCAGGCCCGCTTTCGCGCCTGCGCTGTCCACGCCGACGTCTTTCACATCGTACTTGCCGTTTTCAAACTTGAACGCGTATCCGCCGTCGGCAGCGATCAGCGGCCAGGTGAAGTACGGTTCCTGCAGGTTGAACATCAGCGCGCTCTTACCTTTCGCTTTCAGTTCTTTATCCAGCGCCGGGATCTCTTCCCAGGTCTTCGGCGGGTTCGGCACCAGGTCTTTGTTGTAAATCAGGGACAGGGCTTCGACTGCGATCGGGTAGGCGATCAGTTTGCCGTTATAGCGAACCGCATCCCAGGTGAACGGATAGAGTTTGTCCTGGAACGTTTTGTCCGGGGTGATTTCCGCCAGCAGGCCCGACTGCGCGTAGCCGCCGAAACGGTCATGCGCCCAGAAGATGATGTCCGGGCCGTCGCCGGTCGCCGCAACCTGCGGGAATTTCTCTTCCAGCTTGTCCGGGTGTTCTACGGAAACTTTAATGCCGGTGTCTTTTTCAAACTTTTTACCCACTTCAGCGAGGCCGTTGTAGCCTTTGTCGCCGTTAATCCAGATAACCAGCTTACCTTCTTCAATTTTTGCGAGGGCAGAGGCGGAAAACATCATCGTGGTCAGTGCCGACAGCGCGAGGATGCGAGCGCCAGTTTTGATTTTCATATACCCGTCCTTTTTGGTGTTGTACTCGTGGATACACTTCGGTGGCTTAACGATGATGAGTTTCCTTTTTTAACAACCCCTTTCCATCCTCCCCAGGTCTACGCCCCACCCGCTGGTTGTGTGATCTCCATTGCAAAAACGGCCGTATTGCGTCCTGGAGCACAGAAAAAAGCGCCCAATTTTGTCGCCTCCATCACGAAATCACGCTCCGCCCGCCATCCCCCGCGGCGAGAGCCAATCTCTCATCCTCCCATCTCCTCCCCCATAAAAAAGCCGGGGGGTGGAGGATTTACCTGCGTAATGAATGCCGCATAGTCGACCCATCTTGAATGTGACTGTTAGTGACAGGTTGTAACGAAGGGAGAAGGGCATGGCGAGCGTACAGCTGCGAAATGTAACGAAAGCCTGGGGTGACGTGGTGGTATCGAAAGATATCAATCTCGATATCCACGAAGGGGAATTCGTCGTGTTTGTCGGGCCATCGGGCTGCGGCAAATCTACCCTGCTGCGTATGATTGCCGGGTTAGAAACTATTACCAGCGGGGACCTGTTTATCGGTGACACCCGCATGAACGAGATCCCACCGGCAGAACGCGGCGTTGGGATGGTATTCCAGTCTTATGCACTCTATCCCCACCTTTCCGTTGCGGAAAATATGTCGTTTGGCCTGAAGCTGGCCGGCGCGAAAAAAGATCTGATTAACCAGCGGGTGACTCAGGTTGCGGAAGTGCTGCAGCTGGCCCATCTGCTGGAGCGTAAACCGAAAGCCCTCTCCGGCGGTCAGCGCCAGCGCGTGGCGATTGGTCGTACGCTGGTGGCAGAGCCAAGCGTTTTCCTGCTGGATGAGCCGCTTTCCAACCTCGATGCCGCCCTGCGCGTCCAGATGCGTATCGAAATCTCCCGTCTGCATAAGCGACTGGGCCGCACCATGATCTATGTCACCCACGATCAGGTGGAAGCGATGACCCTCGCCGACAAGATCGTGGTCCTCGACGCCGGCCGTGTGGCGCAGGTTGGGAAACCGCTGGAGCTCTATCACTATCCGGCTGACCGCTTCGTTGCCGGCTTCATTGGTTCACCGAAGATGAACTTCCTGCCGGTCAAAGTCACCGCGACGGCTATCGATCAGGTGCAGGTTGAACTGCCGAACCGTCAGCAAATCTGGCTACCGGTGGACAGCGCCAACGTGCAGGCGGGCGCCAATATGTCCTTAGGTATTCGACCGGAGCATTTATTGCCCAGCGATATCGCCGATGTAACCCTTGAAGGCGAGGTCCAGGTCGTCGAACAGCTCGGTCACGAAACGCAAATTCATATCCAGATCCCCGCCATCCGTCAGAACCTGGTTTACCGCCAGAACGACGTGGTGTTGGTAGAAGAGGGAGCCACATTCGCTATCGGTTTGCCGCCAGAACGTTGCCATTTATTCCGTGAGGATGGCACCGCTTGTCGTCGGCTGCATAAAGAGCCGGGCGTGTAAGGCTTCCCATTAAAAAAGCGCGAACCCGGCTGGCGATATACCGGCGAAGCGTGCAAAGAAAAGCAATGATCTCAGGAGATAGAATGATGATTACTCTGCGCAAACTTCCTCTGGCGGTCGCCGTCGCAGCAGGCGTGATGTCTGCTCAGGCGCTGGCTGTCGATTTCCATGGCTACGCGCGTTCCGGCATTGGCTGGACCGGCAGCGGCGGCGAGCAACAGTGCTTCAAAGCAACCGGCGCTCAAAGTAAATACCGTCTTGGTAACGAATGTGAAACCTATGCGGAACTGAAGCTGGGCCAGGAGCTGTGGAAGGAAGGGGATAAGAGTTTTTATTTCGATACTAACGTTGCCTATTCCGTGAATCAGGAAGATGACTGGGAAAGCACCTCTCCGGCGTTCCGTGAAGCCAACATCCAGGGTAAAAACCTGATCGACTGGCTGCCGGGCTCCACGCTGTGGGCGGGTAAACGCTTCTATCAGCGTCATGACGTTCACATGATCGACTTCTACTACTGGGATATCTCCGGCCCGGGTGCAGGTCTGGAAAACGTTGACCTTGGCTTCGGTAAGCTCTCTCTGGCCGCTACCCGTAACTCAGAAAGCGGCGGCTCTTATACTTTCTCCAGCGATGACACCAAAAAATATGCTGCGAAAACTGCCAACGACGTCTTTGATATCCGTCTGGCGGGTCTGGAAACCAACCCGGGCGGCGTGCTGGAGTTAGGGGTCGATTACGGCCGTGCTAACCCGCAGGATGACTATCGCCTGGAAGACGGCGCGTCGAAAGACGGCTGGATGTGGACCGGTGAACATACTCAGTCTATCTGGGGCGGCTTCAACAAGTTTGTGGTTCAGTACGCCACTGACGCAATGACCTCCTGGAACAGCGGCCACTCTCAGGGGACCAGCATCGATAACAACGGCAGCATGATCCGCGTTCTGGATCACGGCGCGATGGACTTCAACGATGACTGGGGCCTGATGTACGTGGCAATGTACCAGGACGTGGATCTGGACAGCAAGAACGGTTCTACCTGGTACACCGTGGGTGTCCGTCCGATGTACAAATGGACGCCGATCATGAGCACCCAGCTGGAAATCGGTTACGACAACGTGAAATCCCAGCGTACCAGCGAAAACAACAACCAGTACAAAATTACTCTGGCTCAACAGTGGCAGGCAGGCAACAGCGTCTGGTCTCGTCCGGCTATCCGTATCTTCGCAACCTACGCGAAGTGGGATGAAAACTGGGGCTACAGCAACACCTCCGGTCTGCAGACGAAAGACAGCAGCGGAAGCGGCGCTTTCACCTCCAGCCGCGGTGACGACAGCGAAGTTACCTTCGGTGCCCAGATGGAAGTGTGGTGGTAATACCGTCCGCAGGACGGGTGTAACCTGGGAGGGGCGTCAGCCCCTCCTGATTATTCAGGGTTAGCGCGCTATTGCCTGGCTACCGCTAAACCGATGCTATCCAAGGTGAGAAGAATGAAAATGAAGAAAACTCTCGTCGCTCTGTGTTTATCCGCAGGGATGTTGGCATGCGTGCCGGGGATGAGCCTTGCCGATGTTAACTTTGTACCGCAGAACACCAGCGCCGCGCCGGCTATTCCAGCCAGCGCGCTGCAGCAGCTGATCTGGACGCCTGCCGATCAATCAAAGACGCAGAGCGTTGATTTAACTACCGGCGGTCAACGCCTGGATGTCCCGGGGATTGTCGGACCGGTCGCCGCCTGGAGCGTGCCGGCCAATATCGGTGAGCTGACCCTGACGCTCGACAGCGAACTGAACAAACATAAGCAGATTTTTGCGCCGAACGTGCTGATTCTCGACCAGAACATGACGCCCGCGGCGTTCTTCCCCAGCAATTACTTTACCTATCAGCAGCCGGGCGTGATGACCGCTGACCGCCTGGGCGGCGTGATGCGCCTGACCCCGGCGCTGGGCCAGCAAAAGCTCTATGTGCTGGTGTTTACCACTGAAAAAGATCTCCAGCAGACCACGACCCTGTTGGATCCGGCGAAAGCCTATGCCAAAGGCGCTGGCAATGCGGCCCCGGATATCCCGGATCCGATCGCTAAACATACCACCGATGGCGTGCTGAAGCTGAAAGTGAAAACTAATAGCACTTCCAGCGTGCTGGTGGGGCCGCTGTTCGGCTCTTCCGGCCCGGGTCCGGTAACCGTCGGCAACACCGCGGCGCCGGTAGCCGCGCCAGCCGCCGCCGCGGCGCCGGCCGCCAAAAGCGAGCCGATGCTCAGCGATACCGAAACCTACTTCAACAATGGTATTAAGCAGGCGGTGAAACAAGGTGACATCGACAAAGCCCTGAAATTGATGAACGAAGCTGAGCGCCTCGGCTCGAAATCCGCTCGTTCCACCTTTATCAGCAGTGTAAAAGGCAAGGGGTAATCGTCTCCCCACAATGCTGATGTTTAGGCACAGCCTTTAGGTGCATCCTCCGGGATGCACCTTTTTTTGCACGCGCGGCAGCCTGTTGCATGGCTGTTGCGTGAATGATCGTATATTGACGTTTGCCCGCCACCAACCGCCTATTCTGCGATACAATGCTTTCACGTTATGTACCGGAGAATCAGGCATGTCCCATCCTGCGCTTACGCGACTGCGTGCGCTGCGCTATTTTGCCGTTATGCCATCCCTGCCGCCGCCGCTAAGTGACTGGCTGCTGCTGGAGGACTCAATGACCCAGCGCTTTGAACAACAAGGAAAGCAGGTCACCGTGACCCTGGTTAACGAAGGGTATATCGGCCGTGACGCGCTGACTGACGAAGCGGCGCTGCTGCCCGACGAGCCGCGCTACTGGCTGCGGGAGATTATACTCAATGCCGATGGCGAGCCCTGGCTGGCCGGGCGCACGGTGGCGCCGGAGTCGACGCTGTGTGGTCCGGAGCTGGCGCTACAGCAGCTCGGGCAAACTCCGCTGGGCCGATACCTGTTTACGTCGTCGACATTAACCCGCGATTTTATTGAAATTGGTCGCGATGCAGCGCTGTGGGGGCGTCGTTCCCGCCTGCGGCTGAGCGGCAAACCCCTGCTGCTGACCGAGCTTTTTTTGCCTGCGTCGCCGTTGTACTAAGAGGAAGAAAAAATGGAGTGGAGTCTGTCGCAGAATAAGCTGTTGGCGTTTCATCGCCTGATGCGCACTGACAAACCGATCGGCGCTTTGCTGCTGCTGTGGCCGACGCTGTGGGCGCTATGGGTGGCCTCGCCGGGCGTCCCGCCGCTGTGGATCCTGGCGGTATTCGTCGCCGGCGTCTGGCTGATGCGCGCCGCCGGCTGCGTGGTGAATGACTATGCCGACCGAAAATTTGATGGTCACGTAAAGCGTACCGCCCGCCGTCCGCTGCCGAGCGGCGATGTTACCGAGAAAGAGGCGCGAACGCTGTTTATCGTGCTGGTGCTGCTCTCTTTCCTGTTGGTGCTCACCCTCAACACCATGACCATTCTGCTGTCGGTGGCGGCGCTGGCGCTGGCGTGGGTCTATCCGTTTATGAAGCGCTACACTCATCTGCCGCAGGTGGTGCTGGGCGCGGCCTTTGGCTGGTCGATCCCGATGGCCTTCTCGGCCGTCAGCGAATCGCTGCCGCTGAGCTGCTGGCTGATGTTCCTCGCCAATATTCTGTGGGCGGTGGCCTACGATACCCAGTATGCGATGGTGGATCGCGATGACGACGTTAAGATCGGCATCAAGTCGACGGCGATCCTGTTTGGCGAAAACGATCGTCTGATTATCGGTATCCTGCAGGTGGCCGTACTGGCGCTGATGGGCGCGGTGGGTTGGCTGAATGGGCTGGGCTGGGAATATTACTGGTCGCTGTTCGTGGCGGCGGGTCTGTTTGGCTGGCAGCAGAAGCTTATCTTCAATCGCGACCGCGATAACTGCTTCAAAGCGTTTATGAACAATAACTACGTCGGGCTGGTGCTGTTCCTCGGCCTGGCGATGAGCTACCTGTAACCTCCTGTCCGCTGCCCCCCGGCATTCCGGGGGGCAGCAAACGCCGCGTTACGCGTCGTCCTGCGTGACGCTCTCAATGGTCAGTCGGACATCCGACGTAATCAAGTCCGCCAGCATCCGATAAACCTTCAGGGTCTCTTCCGGCTCGGCGTCGCCGGTGTCGCTGATATAGCCTTCATCGCGCAGGGTCAACACCAGGGTGCTGAACACCGCTTTGTCGAAGAACTCCGGCGCATTGATGCCGTGTAGCACCGACAGACGCTGGGCCACGGTGCGACTCTCTTTTTCCAGCGAGCTGCGGTTGATCGCCGGGTTAGCGCTCAGCAGCCAGAAGGTGATGGCATAGCGCTGCAGCGTCTCGCGGGCGCCAGCGGCCAGCAGCTGCAGGGAGCGAGAGTGCGACGGGTTGAGGCTCATGACATCGCCATCGACGACGATCAGCTCCTGACGCAGCATCTCGGCAATCAGCGCATCCACCACTCCGGCCAGCTCCGCTTTTTCCCAGCGCAGGAACAGCTCGGCCTTGAGGAACGGATAGAGTGTTTCCACATGACGCAGCACTTCGGCGCGGCTGAGATGACGATGCTGAGTCACCAGAGCGGCTAACAGCGACGGCATCACCAGCATATGGGCGATATTGTTGCGATAGTAGGTCATCAGCACCGCCTGCTCGCGCGGCAGGATGATGATGTCGCCAATGGTGTCCTTCTCCACTTCGAACTTGTTCATCTGCAGTGCATGATCGATGAGCTCGCTGGCTGAAGCGGATGGGGCGGTCGCATCCGGAGAATAGGGCACATTGCGCAGCAGCGCGAGGTAGCACTCTAACTGCTGGGTGAGCTGCTCACGGGTCAGCGAACGCTGGCGGGAGGCCAGTAGCGCCGTACAGCACAGGTTCATGGCGTTGGCCGCGCCGGCGTTATTGATGCGCACCATCAGGTCAGCGGCGATGCTATTCACCGTCGGCGTCAGCCAGGAGGGGCGAACCGCTTCGATCGGGTCGATCGCTTCCCGCCAATCCGGCACATGCTGGTTAAGATAGGTCATCAGCGGCAGCGGTTCGCCGAAGTTAACGTAACCCTGGCCCAGGTTGCGCAGCTTGCTCAAGCCACGCACCATCTGCGGCAGACTCTCTTTCTCTTTAGTGGCGCCGCGCAGCTCTTTGGCGTAGGTTCCTACCTCCATCACGTGCTCATAGCCGATGTAAATCGGCACCAGGGTGATCGGTCGGGTTCCGCCGCGCAGCATCGCCTGGATGGTCATCGACAGCGTACCGGTCTTCGGATCGAGCAGGCGGCCGGTACGGGAGCGGCCGCCTTCGACGAAATACTCCACGGAATAGCCGCGGCTGAACAGTTCGCCAAGGTATTCGCGGAACACGGTGGAATAGAGTTTGTTGCCCTTAAAGGTGCGGCGAATAAAGAAGGCGCCGAGGCGGCGGAAGATCGGCCCGGCCGGCCAGAAGTTGAGGTTGATGCCCGCCGCGATATGCGGAGGGACCAGCCCCTGATGGTACAGGACGTAGGAGAGCAGCAGATAGTCCATGTGGCTGCGGTGGCAGGGGACATAGACAATTTCATGGCCGTCGTGCGCCAGCTGGCGTACGCGCTCGGCGTTATGCACGTTGATACCCTGGTACAGGCGGTTCCAGGTGAAGCCGAGAATGCGGTCGGTCAGGCGGATCATCTCGTATGAGAAGTTCGCCGCAATCTCTTCCATCAGCGCGATAGCGTTCTGCTGTGCCTTCTCGTGCGAAATTTTCTTGCTGCGCGCTTCGTCTTCCACCGCGCGGGCAATCGCTTTCGAGGCCAGCAGTTTATTAAACAGATCCTGGCGGGCCGGCAGACGCGGGCCGACGGCGGCCAGCCGCTGGCGGGCAAAATGCATGCGAGCGACGCGAGCCAGCTTCTGGGCGATGATCTTATCGGTACCGTGCTCATCCGCCATGCGGCGCAGCGAAACGGACGGCGAGAAGCGCACGAAGCTGTCGCGGCCGAGCCAGGAGACGGCGAAAAATTTCTGAATACCGTTCAGCATCCGCAGCGGCGGATTGACTTCTCCTTTCTCGCGACCCGGCGAACGGCCGAACATGACCGAAACCGGCACCATTTGCACATCGAGGTCCGGATGGTTGCGGTGCAGATCGAGGTAATCGTGGAACAGCTTGATGGACTCTTCTTTTGGCGTGTAATAAGTAAATACGCGCGGCCCACCGTGGATGAATACGTAACGCGGCAGCAGGGCGCCGTCGATTTCCAGCGGTTCAAGCGGGTCAGGTAAATCATGCGCCAGGCATTGGGCGCGCAGCGTCAGCAGGTCCGCCTTCGAATTATAGGGCAGGACGTACATGACCGGACGCGAGGTATCGAGTCCTAATTCCTGGGCAGGCTCTGCCGGAATAGACTTGCTTTTTACCAGCACCTGTAATGGTAAATTCAGTAATTTATAGTAAATTCGTTGCCAGCCGGACATAAACGATGTGAAGCCTCTGGTTAATCATGCAAATGCGCGGCAAGAATAACAGAAAGTGGGCAAAATTTCCGTTACCACGCGGCAAACGCGCACACTCATCGACGTCATTTACGTAAAAAGGTTTTGTGATGGCCAATAATACCACCGGGTTAACCCGGATCATTAAGGCGGCAGGTTACTCCTGGAAAGGATTTCGCGCGGCGTGGATCAACGAGGCTGCGTTTCGTCAGGAAGGCGTCGCCGCTATCGTGGCCGTCGCGGTAGCCTGCTGGCTGGACGTCGACGCCATCACCCGCGTATTGCTGATTGGCTCGGTCCTGCTAGTGATGATAGTCGAAATTCTCAACAGCGCGATTGAAGCGGTTGTGGACCGTATCGGCTCGGATTTTCACGAGCTTTCAGGGCGCGCCAAAGATATGGGGTCAGCGGCGGTTCTGCTGGCGATTATCATCGCGCTGATCACCTGGGGAACGCTGCTGTGGAGTCATTATCACTAACGTTCTTCGCTAACCCTCGCAAAATATGAACAATCCGCCGATTTTTGTGTGCCATGTGGTTCCAAAATCACCGTTAGCTGTATATACTCACAGCATAACTGTATATACACCCAGGGGGCGGAATGAAAGCGTTAACGACCAGGCAGCAAGAGGTGTTTGATCTCATTAGGGATCATATCAGCCAGACGGGCATGCCGCCGACGCGTGCGGAAATTGCTCAGCGCTTGGGGTTCCGTTCCCCAAACGCGGCGGAAGAACACCTGAAAGCGCTGGCGCGTAAAGGCGCGATCGAGATCGTCTCCGGCGCTTCTCGCGGTATTCGCCTGCTGACGGAAGAAGAGCAAGGCCTGCCGCTCATCGGCCGCGTCGCCGCCGGTGAGCCGCTGCTGGCGCAGCAGCATATTGAAGGCCACTATCAGGTCGACCCGTCGATGTTTAAGCCCAACGCCGATTTCCTGCTGCGCGTCAGTGGGATGTCGATGAAAGACATCGGTATTCTGGATGGCGATTTGCTGGCGGTCCACAAAACCCAGGATGTGCGTAACGGTCAGGTGGTTGTCGCGCGTATCGATGAAGAAGTGACGGTGAAGCGCCTGAAAAAGCAGGGCAATGTCGTTGAACTGTTGCCGGAAAACAGCGAGTTTTCCCCGATCGTCGTCGATCTGCGCCAGCAGAGTTTTACCATTGAGGGTCTGGCCGTTGGCGTGATCCGTAATGGAGAATGGCTGTAGCGCCTGCCTCTGCGCAGCGTCATCTGTTGCGTGACGCTGCGACGTTTTTCCTCAATCAGGTCCTCAAACATGCTGCTCAACGCTGCCGATAAAGCGCTGTGGCGTCTTGCCCTCCCTATGATTTTCTCCAACATCACCGTCCCGCTGCTGGGGCTGGTGGATACGGCGGTGATCGGCCACCTGGACAGCCCGGTATACCTCGGCGGCGTAGCGGTCGGGGCGACGGCCACCAGTTTCCTCTTCATGCTGCTGCTGTTCCTGCGCATGAGCACCACCGGGCTCACCGCTCAGGCCTGGGGCGCCAAAGATCCGCAGCGCCTGGCGCGGGCGCTGGTGCAGCCGCTGGCACTGGCGCTGGGCGCCGGGGTGCTGATTATCCTGCTTCGCCTGCCGCTAATTGACCTCGCTCTGCATATTGTCGGCGGCAGCGAGGCGGTGCTTGAGCAGGCGAGACGGTTTCTCGAAATTCGCTGGCTCAGCGCCCCCGCCTCGCTGGCCAACCTGGTGCTGCTCGGCTGGCTGCTGGGCGTCCAGTACGCCCGGGCGCCGGTTATTCTGCTGGTGGTGGGTAATCTGTTGAATATTGTGCTCGATCTGTGGCTGGTGATGGGCCTGCGAATGAACGTCCAGGGAGCGGCGCTGGCCACGGTCACCGCGGAGTACGCCACCCTCATTATTGGCCTGCTGATGGCGAAGCGGGTGCTGACGCTGCGCGGCGTGTCGCTGGCGATGCTGAAAAACGCCTGGCGCGGGGATCTGCGCCGTTTATTGGCGTTGAATCGGGACATCATGCTGCGCTCGCTGCTGCTGCAGCTGTGCTTTGGCGCGCTGACCGTATTCGGCGCCCGTCTGGGCAGCGACATCGTGGCGGTTAACGCCGTACTGATGACCATGCTGACCTTTACCGCCTACGCGCTGGATGGCTTTGCCTATGCCGTGGAGGCTCACTCCGGCCAGGCCTACGGCGCGCGCGACGGTAGCCAGTTGCTGGAGGTGTGGCGGGCGGCCTGCCGGCAGTCCGGCATGGTGGCGCTGGCGTTTGCCCTGATTTACAGCCTGGCGGGGCAGTACATTATCGCGTTGTTAACCTCACTGCCTTCCCTGCAGCAGCTGGCCGATCGCTATCTGATCTGGCAGACGATCCTGCCGGTGGTCGGCGTCTGGTGCTATCTGCTGGACGGCATGTTTATCGGCGCGACGCGCGGCGCTGAGATGAGGAACAGTATGGCGGTCGCCGCGGCGGGGTTTGCCGTGACGCTGCTTACGCTACCGGTGCTTGGCAACCATGGTCTGTGGCTGGCGCTGGCGGTGTTCCTCGCCCTGCGCGGCCTGTCGCTGGCGCTGATCTGGCGTCGTCACTGGCGACGCGGCACATGGTTTAGTTAGTCATCTCCCGTCATTGCCGTTAGCCGTGACCTTCCCCGGTCGCGCTACGCTTACAGGGCGATTCAATAGCCCGGCTCAGCGTGGCGCAAGCCGGGAACATCCTCTTCGCGTTATCCCGCGGTGCGATGGTTAAAAATTCCGAATAACGAATAGACGCCAGCATTCTCATCTATAGTTAATACCATGTCCGGCACAAAACGGGCTGTAAACCCACCGAATGATGAGGACGTTATTATGAATAAAGACGAAATCGGCGGTAACTGGAAACAGTTTAAAGGTAAAGCCAAGGAACAGTGGGGCAAACTTACCGATGATGATATGACCGTAATCGAAGGGAAGCGCGACCAGCTGGTCGGCAAAATTCAGGAGCGTTACGGCTATGAGAAAGATCAGGCTGAGAAAGAAGTCTCAGACTGGGAGCATAAGAACGACTATCGCTGGTAGCGTTCCTTGATCCGAAGAATGAAGCATTTGTGTTAGTGCCTGTCTGAATGGCGCACGGACGCGCCGTTAACCCTTTTTCCCGCTGCGGCAGCCGCTCAGCGGGCTTTCTTTTTGAGCTGAATAGTATGATCGTGCTGGCAGTGTCCCGGGGTGCTGCAGGCTTCGACTTCCACGCAGCCCGCGCAAAGCCCGTGAGCTTCTATCACATTGTGGCGCAGGGCAAACCCCATGCGGGCCGCCAGCGTATGCATGATATCTTCCACCCCTTCCGCCGCTTCTTCTTTTACCACGCCGCAGCGGTCGCAGATAAACATGGCCGAGCTATGGGTCGGCTGGTCGAACAGATGGCACAGCACATAGCTATTGGTTGACTCTACCTTATGGACAAAACCCTGCTCGAGTAAAAACTCCAGCGCACGGTAAACCGTCGGCGGCTTCGCCTGCGGCTCTTTCTCACGTAGCAAGTCCAGCAGATCGTAGGCGCTGATTGCCCCTTGCTGCAGGCTCATCAGGCGCAACACTTCCAGACGCTGTGGAGTCAGGCGTACGCCGCGCTGTGCGCAAAGCTTTTCAGCATGCGCTAACATCTCTTGCGAAGGGGTCTTATCCATGAGCATCCTCGGGTTGCGTGAATTTGAATCTGTTACTTTATCACGTTCCTCAGAAAACACCGAGAGCCGGCAGGTGATACGGGTCATACTTCAGGTTGTCGGCACCGGCGCCCGTCCCGGGCGCTGGCCGCTTATTCTCGAGCAGACTACGCCTTAGCCGCTCGCTAAAACCACCATGTCCGATTTAATCACAACACGCCCGACCCTGGGTATGCTATATCTGAAGTGTCTCATTTTCGGGAGAAAACGATGAAACGACCTGATTGCATTCGCCACTGGCGCGAACTGGAAGGGCCCGACGATGCTACTTATCCCGACAGCCCGGAGCGTTTTTCAATCGGCGCGCCGCTGGGGCGAGGTTTACGTCTCAACCGGCTGGGGATCCACCACGAGCGGCTGCCGCCCGGGCGGCGCACCTCTTATCCACACGCGGAGAGCGATGAGGAAGAGTTCATCTACGTGCTGGAGGGCTATCCGGAAGTGTGGATAAACGGCTATCTCTGGAAGCTGGAGCCCGGCGACAGCGTGGGTTTTCCCGCTGGTACCGGCATCTGCCACACCTTTCTCAATAACACCGAGCAGGAAGTTCGTCTGCTGGTGGTGGGCGAGGCCAACAAGAAGTACAACCGCATTTATTACCCGCTCAATCCCGGCTATGCCGCGACGCGCCAGGATCGTTGGGTTGACCATCCGCCGCAGTTCTTCGGTCCACACGACGGTAAGCCGCGGAAAAAGTAATCATTTCAGGTGAGGGGCGAAGCGCGGCTCACTATGCGCCTGTGGTGTATCTTTATGCTATAGTAGCGCCCCTTTTTACCCGGATGCTTATTTATTCGCCATGATGCCTGAATCAACGTCACCTGTTTTCCCTGCTCACCGCTTCTCCATCGCGCCGATGCTCGACTGGACCGACCGACACTGCCGCTACTTCCTGCGGCTGCTGTCGCGGCATACGCTGCTGTATACCGAAATGGTGACCACCGGGGCGATTATTCACGGCAAAGGGGACTATCTGGCCTATAGCGAAGAAGAGCACCCGGTTGCTCTGCAGCTCGGCGGCAGCGATCCCCAGGCCCTGGCGCAGTGCGCGAAGCTGGCTGAGGCGCGCGGCTATGATGAGATCAACCTCAACGTCGGCTGCCCCTCCGACCGCGTGCAGAACGGGATGTTTGGCGCTTGCCTGATGGGCAATGCGCCACTGGTGGCCGACTGCATCAAGGCGATGCGCGATGTGGTGTCGATTCCGGTCACGGTGAAAACCCGTATCGGCATTGACGACCAGGATAGCTATGAGTTTCTGTGTGATTTCATTGAGACGGTCTCCGGCAAGGGCGAGTGTGAGATGTTTATTATTCACGCCCGCAAAGCCTGGCTCTCCGGCCTGAGTCCAAAAGAGAACCGCGAGATCCCGCCGCTGGATTACCCCCGCGTCTGGCAGCTGAAGCGCGATTTCCCCCACCTTACGATGGCGATCAACGGCGGCATCAAATCGCTGGACGAAGCCAGAGTACAGCTTGAGCATATGGATGGGGTGATGGTCGGGCGTGAGGCCTATCAGAACCCGGGCATTCTGGCCTCGGTCGACCGCGAAATTTTCGGCGTCGCCGGCGCGGATGCCGATCCGGTAGCGGTGGTGCGAGCCATGTACCCCTATATTGAGCGCGAGCTCAGCAAGGGCACCTATCTGGGCCATATTACCCGCCATATGCTGGGGCTGTTTCAGGGGATCCCCGGCGCTCGCCAGTGGCGTCGCTACCTGAGCGAAAATGCGCATAAAGCCGGCGCCGATATTGCGGTGCTGGAGCATGCCCTGAAGCTGGTGGCCGATAAACGTTAATTTCTGACCAAAACCTGGTGAAATTGACCACGCCTCGCGCACCGTCGCGGGGCGTTTTCTTTTAAAGTCAAGTGCTTATGTTTGGCATGCTTTTTGTAATACCTGCAGAGTGAAGTATTCATTCTTTGGGTAGAGAACCATGCTGGAACTGCTATTTGTCATTGGATTTTTTGTCATGCTGCTGGTCACCGGCGTATCGCTGCTGGGGATTATCGCGGCAATCGTGGTGGCGACGGCGCTGATGTTCGTCGGCGGGTTGTTCGCCTTGATGATCAAATTACTGCCGTGGCTGCTGCTGGCGGTGGCGGCGGTGTGGATTATTCGGGCGCTGAAATCCCCGAACGGAAACGCTTTTCGCGACAATAACCGTTGGCGTTACTAAGGTATTGAGGGGTGCGTCACAACCTGAACAATTTTGCAGACAACCGCGTAGGCATTGCTGCGCAAATCTGTCACTATTAGCGCGTTAACGAATTCATCGCGCTGTACCCTACATACAGCCGAACTAAAAAAAAGTAAGGGCTTCCCAGGTGGAAGCCCTAAACTTTTGCCCCTTCCGCCAACTTATGGCAGCAGCAAACTCGAACCCTGCGTCACCCGGCTCTCCAGAACTTCATGCGCCCGCCGCGCTTCGCTCAGCGGATAGATCTGACTTTCAGCCACGTCCACTTTAATCACCCCGCTGGCGATCAGCGAAAACAGTTCACTGCAGGCTTCCTCCAGTTCTTCCCGGTTGGTGATATAGCCCTGCAGCGATGGGCGAGTGACGTACAGGGAGCCTTTTTGATTCAGGATCCCCAGATTAACGCCGGTCACCGGACCGGAGGAGTTACCAAAGCTGACCATCAGGCCGCGGCGCTGCAGGCAGTCCAGAGAGGCCTCCCAGGTATCTTTCCCCACCGAGTCGTAGACGACGGCCACTTTCTTACCGTCGGTGAGCGCCTTGAGCCGCTCCACGATAGACTCCTCGCGATAGTTAATCACCTGCCAGGCGCCCGCCTCTTTGGCGCGCTGCGCTTTCTGCGAGCTGCCGACGGTACCGATAAGTTTCGCCCCCAGCGCTTTCGCCCACTGACAGGCTATCAGCCCCACGCCGCCAGCGGCCGCGTGAAACAGGAACATCTCATCAGGCTTAATTTCATAGGTTTTGCGCAGTAGATACCAGACCGTTAATCCTTTGAGGAACGACGCGGCGGCCTGTTCGAAAGAGATAGCGTCCGGCAGGACCGCCGCTTTGTCGGCCAGCACATTGTGTACCGTGCTGTAGGCGCCGAGCGCCGACTGGGCGTACACCACCCGATCGCCTACCTTAATATGCGTGACCCCATGGCCAACTTTACTGACGATGCCGGCCGCCTCGGTGCCCAGGCCGCTCGGCAGCGACGGCGGCGGATAGAGGCCGCTGCGAACATAGGTGTCGATATAGTTGATGCCGATGGCTTTGTTTTCGACCTGAATCTCATGTTCTGCGGGATCGCGTGGCGTGAACTCAACCGCCTGAAGCACCTCCGGTCCCCCGTGTTTCGAAAATTCGATGCGTGTTGCCATGTTCGCTCCTGTGTTGTTCCGAGATTATTCAGTAAGCTTAACAGCCTGCGCCGGCGGCGACGGATTTTCTTACCCGCCTCAGGCCTGCCACGCTTAATGGGTTCTTTAGCGGCAATGGCTTTCTCGCTATACTGTCACGCTCTTTTCCGGATCGGTGAAATGTTAGGCTATGGCAGGAAATAAACCCTTCAACAAACCACAGACAGAAACCCGCGAACGCGATCCGCAGCTCGCCGGGCTGAAAGTCCCGCCGCACTCGATTGAAGCGGAGCAGTCGGTGTTGGGCGGTTTAATGCTGGATAACGAGCGCTGGGACGACGTCGCCGAACGCGTCGTTGCCGACGACTTTTATACCCGTCCGCACCGTCATATTTTTACCGAGATGGCGCGCCTGCAGGAGTCCGGCAGCCCGATTGACCTGATTACGCTCGCCGAGTCGCTGGAGCGTCAGGGGCAGCTGGACAGCGTGGGCGGCTTCGCCTATCTGGCCGAATTGTCCAAAAACACGCCCAGCGCGGCTAACATCAGCGCCTATGCCGACATCGTGCGCGAACGCGCGGTGGTGCGCGAAATGATTTCGGTGGCCAACGAGATCGCCGAAGCCGGCTTCGACCCGCAGGGGCGAACCAGCGAAGATCTGCTCGACCTCGCCGAATCCCGGGTTTTCAAAATCGCCGAAAGCCGGGCCAACAAAGACGAAGGGCCGAAGAACATCGCCGATGTCCTCGATGCCACCGTCGCCCGTATCGAACAGCTGTTCCAGCAGCCCCATGACGGCGTCACCGGGGTCAATACCGGCTACGACGACCTCAACAAAAAGACCGCCGGCCTGCAGCCGTCGGATCTGATTATCGTCGCCGCCCGTCCATCCATGGGTAAAACGACCTTCGCGATGAACCTCGTGGAAAACGCGGCGATGCTGCAGGACAAACCGGTATTAATCTTCAGTCTCGAGATGCCCTCGGAACAGATCATGATGCGTTCTCTGGCCTCGCTGTCGCGCGTCGATCAGACCCGCATTCGTACCGGTCAACTGGACGACGAAGACTGGGCGCGGATCTCCGGCACCATGGGCATCCTGCTGGAAAAGCGCAATATCTATATCGATGACTCCTCCGGCCTGACGCCGACGGAGGTGCGCTCCCGCGCGCGGCGTATCGCCCGCGAGCACGGCGGCATCGGACTGATTATGATCGACTACCTGCAGCTGATGCGCGTGCCGTCGCTCTCCGACAACCGTACCCTTGAGATTGCCGAAATCTCCCGCTCGCTGAAGGCGCTGGCGAAAGAGCTGCAGGTGCCGGTGGTGGCGCTGTCGCAGCTTAACCGCTCGCTGGAGCAGCGCGCCGATAAGCGCCCGGTCAACTCCGACCTGCGTGAGTCCGGCTCTATCGAACAGGATGCCGACTTAATCATGTTCATTTACCGTGATGAGGTCTATCACGAGAACAGCGATCTTAAAGGCATCGCGGAAATTATCATTGGTAAACAACGTAACGGCCCGATCGGCACCGTGCGACTGACCTTTAACGGCCAGTGGTCGCGTTTCGATAATTATGCCGGTCCTCAGTATGATGATGAGTAATCCTTCCGCCTTCTTTTATTAAGGAATTCAAATGCAAGCGGCAACTGTAGTTATCAACCGCCGCGCTCTGCGACACAACCTGCAACGTCTGCGTGAACTGGCGCCCGCCAGCAAACTGGTTGCGGTAGTGAAAGCGAACGCCTACGGACACGGTCTTCTCGAGACCGCGCGAACGCTGACCGACGCCGACGCCTTTGGCGTCGCCCGCCTGGAAGAGGCGCTGCGCCTGCGAGCGGGGGGCATCGCCCAGCCGATCCTCCTGCTGGAAGGCTTTTTTGCTGCGGAAGACCTGGCGGTGATCGCCGCCCTGCGCCTGCATACGGCGGTGCATAGCCCCGAACAGCTGGCGGCGCTGGAGCAAGCCGATCTCCCCGAGCCGGTGACCGTGTGGATGAAGCTGGATACCGGCATGCATCGCTTAGGGGTGCGCCCGGAGGAAGCCGAGGCGTTTTATCAGCGTCTGAGCCAGTGTAAAAACGTCCGCCAGCCGGTGAACGTGGTGAGCCACTTCGCGCGCGCCGATGAGCCGACCTGCGGCGCCACCGAACGCCAGCTGGACATCTTCACCACCTTTACCGAAGGCAAGCCGGGCTTGCGCTCTATCGCCGCCTCGGGCGGCATTCTGCTGTGGCCGCAATCGCATTACGACTGGGTGCGCCCCGGAATTATCCTGTATGGCGTGTCGCCGCTGGACGATCGCTCCACCGGGAAAGATTTCGGCTGCCAGCCGGTGATGACCCTGACGTCCAGCCTGATTGCGGTGCGCGAGCATAAAGCAGGGGAGCCCGTCGGGTACGGCGGCACCTGGATCAGCGAACGCGATACCCGTCTCGGCGTGGTGGCGATGGGCTATGGCGACGGTTATCCGCGTGCGGCACCGTCGGGCACGCCGGTGCTGGTCAATGGCCGGGAAGTGCCGATTGTCGGCCGGGTGGCGATGGATATGATCTGCGTTGACCTCGGACCGCAGGCCCAGGATAAGGCCGGCGATGCGGTAGTGCTGTGGGGAGAGGGGCTCCCGGTAGAGCGCATCGCCGAGATAACGAAAGTGAGTGCTTACGAACTTATTACGCGACTGACCTCCCGCGTCGCCATGAAATACTTCGACTAAGCCTCTGGCGTACCGGATAGCACAGAGGCTGATCCGGTACGCACCAGGCCTGCGGCGCTCAAAAAAGCGGTTTATACCGCTGCGCGGTCACTTTCCCCTCAACATCCTCTCGACCTGCCGTCATATCCGGTTTATTGTGTAAGAACCTGCCCCATGTAAACCTGGAGATACATCGCGTGTTTCAAAAAGTTGACTCCTACGCCGGCGACCCTATTCTTTCTCTGATGGAACGCTTCAAAGAAGACCCGCGAAGCGACAAAGTCAACCTGAGTATCGGGCTTTACTACAACGATGACGGCATTATCCCGCAGCTGCAGGCGGTGGCGGAAGCGGAAGCACGCCTGAACGCCGAGCCGCATGGCGCCTCGCTGTATCTGCCAATGGAAGGGTTGAGCGGCTACCGTCAGGCGATTGCGCCGCTGCTGTTTGGCGCAGAGCATACCGCGCTTAAGCAAAATCGCATTGCCTCTATTCAGACGGTCGGCGGTTCGGGCGCGCTGAAGGTCGGGGCCGACTTCCTCAAACGTTACTTTCCTGAGTCTCATGTCTGGGTCAGCGATCCGACCTGGGAAAACCACATCGCCATTTTTGAAGGGGCTGGCTTCGAAGTAAGTACTTACCCCTGGTTTGATAAAGCCACCAACGGCGTGCGCTTTGAGGACCTGCTGGCGACGCTGCAAACGCTGCCGGCCCGCGATATTGTGCTGCTGCACCCTTGCTGCCACAACCCGACCGGCGCCGACCTGACGCCAGCCCAGTGGGACCGCGTGGTTGAGGTATTGAAAGCGCGTCAGCTGATCCCCTTCCTCGACATCGCCTACCAGGGCTTTGGCGGGGGGCTGGAAGAGGATGCCTACGCCATTCGCGCCATCGCCAGCGCCGGGATGCCGATGCTGGTCAGCAACTCGTTCTCCAAAATTTTCTCGCTGTACGGGGAGCGCGTCGGCGGTCTGTCCGTGGTCTGTGAAGACAGCGAAACCGCGGGCCGCGTGCTGGGGCAGCTGAAGGCCACCGTGCGCCGCAACTACTCCAGCCCGCCGAGCTTTGGCGCGCAGGTGGTGGCGACGGTGCTGAACGATGCCGGGCTGAAAGCCACGTGGCAGGCGGAAGTGGACGCCATGCGCGCGCACATCCTGACCATGCGCCAGGCGCTGGTCGACGCGCTGCAGCAGGTTGCCCCTGGCAGCAAAGTGGATTACCTGCTCAAGCAGCGCGGGATGTTCAGCTATACCGGATTTAGCGCGGCGCAGGTGGATCGTCTGCGCGACGAGTTTGGCGTCTACCTGATTGCCAGCGGACGCATGTGCGTGGCGGGGTTAAACTCACGTAATGTTCAGCAGGTAGCGAAAGCTTTTGCCGCGGTAATGTAAGCCGCTCTCCAGCAGGTTGTCTCTGCCGGTCAACGGGCAGGGGCAACCCCCCCTCGGATGTGATCATCCTCTTTTTCTATGACATCTGCGCGAAAAAGGCTTTTCATCCATGCCGCCGGCGGGTAAGGTCGGGACGTTGATAAGCATGCACATTATTGAAAACAATAATGATTGATAGATTTAGGGATAAATATGCGCAAACTTACTCTCGCCCTTGCGGCGGCTTCTCTCCTGTTCACGCTGAACAGCGCCGTTGTGGCGCGCGCCTCCACGCCGCAGCCGCTGTGGGTTGGCACCAACGTGGCCCAGCTGGCCGAGCAGGCGCCGATCCACTGGGTTTCGGTGGCGCAAATTGAGAACAGCCTGCTGGGGCGGCCGCCGATGGCCGTCGGCTTTGATATCGATGACACCGTCCTCTTCTCCAGTCCGGGTTTCTGGCGCGGGCAAAAAACCTTCTCTCCCGGCAGCGAGGATTACCTGAAAAACCCACAGTTCTGGGAAAAAATGAACAATGGCTGGGATGAATTCAGCATGCCGAAAGAGGTGGCGCGCCAGCTGATTGCGATGCATGTGAAGCGCGGGGACAGCATCTGGTTCGTCACCGGCCGCAGCCAGACCAAAACCGAAACCGTTTCTAAAACCCTGCAGGATGATTTTCTCATCCCGGCCGCCAATATGAATCCGGTGATTTTCGCTGGCGATAAGCCTGGCCAAAACACCAAGACCCAGTGGCTGCAGGCGAAGCAGATAAAGGTTTTCTACGGCGATTCGGATAACGATATCACCGCCGCCCGCGAAGCGGGCGCCCGTGGCATCCGCGTGCTGCGGGCCGCCAACTCCTCCTATAAGCCGTTGCCGATGGCTGGCGCGCTGGGCGAGGAAGTAATCGTCAATTCCGAATACTGATGACCGCCTGAACGCGATAAACGGCAGCGACGGCGCTGCCGTTTTTTTATGCAAAATCAGGGGTGGAAGGTTTTACCTTTTCACGTATTGCTGCACACTTAGAAGGATTCATTCGCAAAAGGAGTCAATGATGTGGTATCAGCAAACCCTGACGCTTGGGCCAAAATCCCGCGGTTTTCATCTGGTCACCGACGAAATCCTTGGCCAGATCCGCGGGCTGTCCGGGGTGAAGGTTGGCCTGCTGCACCTCCTGCTCCAGCATACTTCCGCTTCCCTGACGCTCAACGAAAACTGCGATCCCACCGTCCGCTATGACATGGAGCAGTATTTTCTCAACGCCGTACCGGACAATGCGCCGTATGAACATGACTATGAAGGCCCTGACGATATGCCGTCGCACATCAAATCATCGATGCTTGGCGTGTCGCTAATGCTGCCGGTCGAGGACGGGCGCGTCAGGTTGGGAACCTGGCAGGGCATCTGGCTGGGGGAGCATCGGATACACGGCGGTTCGCGGCGCATCGTTGCGACGCTCATGGGGGAATAAAAGATGACAATTTCGGAGTTATTACAGTACTGCATGGCGAAACCGGGAGCAGAGCAGAGCGTCCACAGCGACTGGAAAGCCACGCAGATTAAGGTCTCAGACGTGCTGTTTGCCATGGTGAAGGAGGTTGAGGACCAGCGGCCGGCGGTCGCGCTGAAGGCGAGTCCGGAGCTGGCTGAGCTGCTGCGTCAGCAGCATCGCGATGTCCGGCCCAGCCAGCATCTCAATAAAGCGCACTGGAGCACCGTCTATCTGGATGGCTCGCTGCCGGATTCGCAAATCTACTATCTGGTCGATGCGTCTTATCAGCAGGCGGTGAAAATGCTGCCGGAGCCGGTCCGGCAGCAGCTTACCCGCTAATTATTTCAGCATGGGCTTGAGGAAGCGCGCGGTGTGCGAGGCTTCGCACTCGGCGACGGTTTCCGGCGTACCGGAGACCAGGATTTCGCCGCCGCCGCTGCCGCCTTCCGGGCCGAGATCGACAATCCAGTCGGCAGTTTTAATCACATCGAGGTTGTGCTCAATCACCACGATGGTATTGCCCTGATCGCGCAGCTGGTGCAGCACTTCCAGCAACTGCTGGATATCGGCGAAGTGCAGACCGGTGGTCGGCTCATCGAGGATATACAGCGTCTGGCCGGTACCGCGCTTGGACAACTCGCGCGCCAGCTTCACGCGCTGCGCCTCGCCGCCGGACAGGGTCGTCGCCGACTGGCCAAGGCGGATATAGGTCAGGCCGACGTCCATCAGGGTTTGCAGCTTACGCGCCAGCGCCGGTACGGCATCAAAGAATTCACGCGCCTCTTCAATGGTCATATCCAGCACTTCGTGGATGGTCTTACCCTTGTACTTAATCTCCAGCGTTTCGCGGTTATAGCGTTTGCCTTTGCACTGGTCGCACGGCACGTAGATATCCGGCAGGAAGTGCATCTCAACCTTAATGACGCCGTCACCCTGGCAGGCTTCGCAGCGCCCACCGCGAACGTTAAAGCTAAAGCGCCCCGGCGTATAGCCGCGTGAGCGAGACTCCGGTACGCCGGCGAACAGCTCGCGCACCGGGGTAAACACCCCGGTATAGGTTGCCGGGTTGGAGCGCGGCGTCCGGCCGATCGGGCTCTGGTCGATATCGATCACTTTATCGAAATGTTCCAGCCCCTGGATATCGCGATACGGCGCTGGTTCGGCGATGGTCGCGCCGTTGAGCTGGCGCTGGGCAATCGGGAACAGGGTATCGTTGATCAGCGTGGATTTACCCGAGCCGGAGACGCCGGTGATGCAGGTAAACAGGCCCACTGGCAGGGTGAGCGTTACATCCTTCAGGTTGTTGCCGCGCGCGCCGGTCAGCTTGAGGACTTTCTCCGGGTTGGCGGGCACGCGCTGTTTCGGCACTTCAATTTTGCGTTTACCGCTCATGAACTGGCCGGTCAGGGATTCCGGGACCGCCATAATGGCCTCCAGCGGCCCTTCCGCTACTACCTGGCCGCCGTGAACGCCAGCGCCGGGACCGATATCGATCACATGGTCGGCGGCGCGAATGGCGTCTTCGTCGTGCTCAACGACGATCACCGTGTTGCCTAAATTACGCAGGTGGATCAGGGTGCCGAGCAGGCGTTCGTTATCGCGCTGGTGCAGGCCGATAGAGGGTTCATCCAGCACGTACATCACGCCAACCAGCCCGGCGCCAATCTGGCTTGCCAGACGGATACGCTGGGCTTCGCCGCCGGAGAGCGTTTCCGCCGAGCGGGAGAGCGTCAGGTAGTTGAGGCCGACGTTGACGAGGAATTTCAGACGATCGCCAATCTCTTTCAGCACTTTTTCGGCGATTTTCGCCCGCTGGCCGGAGAGCTTCAGATTGTTGAAGAAATCCATCGCATGGCCGATGCTCATATCGGAGATGGTCGGCAGCGGGGTGTTTTCCACAAACACGTGGCGCGCCTCGCGACGCAGACGCGTGCCGTCGCAGCTGGCGCACGGACGGTTGCTGATGAACTTCGCCAGCTCTTCGCGCACCGCGCTGGATTCCGTCTCTTTGTAACGGCGCTCCATGTTATGCAGCACGCCTTCGAACGGATGGCGGCGCACCGAGGTATCGCCGCGATCGTTCATGTATTTGAATTCAATACTTTCTTTACCTGAACCGTACAGCACCACTTTCTGCACGTTGGCGCTGAGGGTGCCCCATGGCGCTTCGACGTCGAATTTATAGTGCTCCGCCAGCGACTTCAACATCTGGAAGTAGTAGAAGTTACGCCGATCCCAGCCGCGGATGGCGCCGCCCGCCAGCGACAGCTCGGGATTTTGCACCACGCGATCGGGATCGAAATATTGCTGCACGCCGAGGCCGTCGCAGGTCGGGCAGGCGCCCGCCGGGTTGTTAAAGGAGAACAGACGCGGCTCCAGCTCGCGCATGCTGTAGCCGCAGATCGGGCAGGCGAAGTTGGCGGAAAACAGCAGTTCTTCCGCTTTCTCATCATCCATATTAGCCACAATGGCGGTCCCGCCGGAGAGCTCCAGCGCGGTTTCAAACGACTCGGCCAGGCGCTGCGCCAGATCGTCGCGCACCTTGAAGCGGTCGATGACTACCTCAATGGTGTGCTTCTTCTGCAGCTCCAGCTTCGGCGGATCCGACAGATCGCAGACCTCGCCGTCGATCCGCGCGCGGATGTAGCCCTGACTGGCGAGGTTTTCCAGGGTTTTAGTGTGCTCGCCTTTGCGCTCTTTAATAATGGGCGCCAGAAGCATCAGGCGCAGGCCTTCCGGCTGGGCGAGGACATTATCGACCATCTGACTGACGGTTTGCGCCGCCAGCGGCACATCGTGATCCGGACAGCGCGGTTCGCCGACGCGGGCGTACAGCAGACGCAGATAGTCGTGAATTTCGGTAATAGTACCCACCGTCGAGCGGGGGTTGTGAGAGGTTGATTTCTGTTCGATGGAAATCGCCGGCGACAGCCCTTCGATATGGTCGACGTCCGGCTTCTCCATCAGCGACAGGAACTGTCGCGCATAGGCGGAGAGCGATTCGACGTAGCGACGCTGGCCTTCGGCATACAGGGTGTCGAAAGCGAGTGAAGATTTGCCAGACCCGGAAAGCCCGGTGACGACAATGAGTTTGTCGCGCGGGATAACGAGGTTGATGTTTTTGAGATTATGGGTGCGGGCGCCCCGAACTTCGATCTTATCCATTCACCTTTCCCGGTAGGTAGATACACGGATTGCCTGGTTTGCTTGAAGGACAAACGGCAGAAACGGCTAATTATGACACAATTTAACCTGAATGAATATACAGTATCGGAATGCAAATTCGGGTCGAGTGTGCAACAATGCCGTAGCCGGGTACTATCTCTGGAATCAGCCTCGCAGCTATTAAAATGCTACGTGGAAATGGTACACTCGCGCGTTTACACTATTAAGAAACGTATTCAGGAGACACGAACATGGCCAGCAGAGGCGTAAACAAGGTGATTCTCGTCGGTAATCTGGGGCAGGACCCGGAAGTACGCTACATGCCAAGTGGCGGCGCTGTCGCCAACTTCACGCTGGCAACTTCCGAATCCTGGCGTGACAAGCAGACCGGCGAAATGAAAGAGCAGACCGAGTGGCACCGCGTTGTGCTGTTCGGCAAACTGGCGGAAGTCGCTGGTGAGTATCTGCGTAAAGGCTCTCAGGTGTACATTGAAGGCCAGCTGCGTACCCGCAAGTGGACCGATCAATCCGGTCAGGACAAATACACCACCGAAGTGGTGGTGAACGTGGGCGGCACCATGCAGATGCTGGGCGGCCGTCAGGGCGGCGGCGCACCGGCAGGCGGCGGCCAGCAGCAGGGCGGTTGGGGTCAGCCGCAGCAGCCGCAGGGCGGCAACCAGTTCAGCGGCGGCGCGCAGTCCCGTCCGCAGCAGCAGGCCCCGGCAGCGCCTTCCAACGAACCGCCGATGGACTTCGACGACGACATCCCGTTCTAAGGCTTGCCTTAGGCGCACTGTCTGCGCAGTCGAAAACAGAAAGCCCCGGTTTCGCCGGGGCTTTTTCTTTGTTATTCCTGCACCGTCATTTCAGGATGGAATTTGACCTACGGTAACGAGCGATTCAGATGACGGGCACCTGAGCGGTGGCGGCTGTCGCCACGCTGGGCTGCGGTTTGGCTGGCTGCGCCACCGGCTCCTGCCGCGGTACGGCCGTCGCTTTCTGTTTGCGGGCCATGTCATCGACGATCAGCCGATAGGCGATGTAATACTTATAGATATTGCTGACGTAGGTTACCGTCTCGGCGCCAATTTTTTCTGCCGCCATATTTTCGACGTTACCGAACCAGACGTTCGGGTCAAATCCTCGCTGTTTAGTCATGGTGCGCAGGCGGGCGATACGCGCCGGACCCGCGTTATAGGAGGCAAAGGTAAACAGCGCTTTATCGAGCCGGGTCATGGGCTCATCGGCATAGTACCGATCCATCATCCAGCGCATGTATTTCACGCCGGCATGGATATTGGGATCCAGCTGTTTAATATCGCCCACCTTCAGCTCTTTTCCAGTGCTGGGCATCACCTGCATAACGCCGATGGCGCCGACGTGGCTCCGTACCGACTGATTCAGCCGCGACTCCTGGTATCCCTGGGCCGCCATCAGCAGCCAGTCGACGTCGTAACGATCGCCGTACTTGCGGAAGACATCTACCATCGCGAGGAATTTGCGTCGTTCCTTACTCGCCGCGGCATTTTTGACATATTTAGCATTTTTCAGGTAACGCAGCAGGAGAGTATTGCCCAGCGTGGTGCCCTGACGATTCTTTTTGACGAAGTTGTTCAGTACCGTCAGCAGCTGCGAGCTGTCTTTGCGTACCGCCCAGGCAATGTCGCCGCCGTCGCGCAGCACCACATTGTCATGGACCTGAATTTTTGGAAACACCTGTTTCCAGAACAACGCTTTATGCTGATCGACGACGATCAGCGGAATCAGCCCGGCGTTGAGCATTTCCAGCAGATCTTCATCCTCCAGCGCTTCCGGCGCCGCCTCCAGTATCACCGGTGGGCGCGACTCACCGGCAAATCGGGCGTTCAGCGCTTGCAGGCTGTCGTAATAGCTGGAGGAGCGGCGAACAAAGACGGTTTGACCAGAGAGTTGCTCCAGGCTGTCGACCTTCGGTGAAGCCGGGCCGGAGATCAGTAATTCTTTCACGTTGCTGTAGAGCGGCTGGGCGAAATCGACCTGTGCTTCCCGCGAGGACGTGATAGTCAGATTGGCAGCCGCAATATCGCCTTTACCTTCATTAAGCGCGATAAAGAGATTGTCCCGACTGACCGGCACAAAAACGATATGCAGCTTCAGGCGGCGCTGTTTGAGCTTTTTATCCTTCGCTAGCTGTTTATTCAGATCGTTTTCCAGCGCGATAAAAATGTCGTGCGTCGCCCCGCGCTGGGTGCCTTTATCAATAAAAAAGAAGGTCTTGCTGTAGGTGGTTAATACCCGAATGGTACGACGGTCGATCATGCCAGGCAAATCGCCTCTCCATGGCCGTAGCATATCGTCAATATGAATCGATAGCGTGTTGTCTTCGGCTGCTGCCGGCGGCGCTTTTTCCGCCTCTACTGCCGGCAGCAGAGGAGCGAATAACAGTGTCGCGAGGCAGGTGAGCCAGGCGATAAACAGACGTGATAGCGAGTAGGCGTTCATGGAGGAATACTCCGCAGGGGATGTGATTATTTTAGCAGAACGGCCGCCGTTAGCCGGGCACGACAAGGGCGTAAAAAACATAACAATGCCGATAAATAGTTTTCTCCCATTTTATCGCTTACTATTAATATGTTTTTATCTTTAATTTAACTATGGAGATAATATGGCGAAAATGTGTGTTTTTAATGATAAATAGAAAATAATGATGATGTTTTTATTTTATTTCTCCCCATCTGTTTTGTTGTAACCTTTTGATTGTTGGTGTTTATTTTATTTTTCTTCGAGATTGATTATTATCATCTTGATAATGAATCTCATTTTTATTACCGTAACACGGCACATTACTCTAATAACACGCTGTCTGGATTACGCTATCAAAGAATAGCGCGCAGCGCTTTTTCTCTAATGATGAAACAGGGCACTTAATTTTATTATGCCTCATGCTGTTTTCTTATTCCCATGACTATCGGGAAGGGGCTGACCTACGCCAAAATCTGGCGAGGCGCAGAGGCGAGTATTTTATCCCATTGTTTTTTCAATTGGGGAAGGCGTTATGCCCGACAGCAACAGAAAACAGGGCATATTCTATGAAATACACGTCTCACTTCCCGCTGGGGATCGTCATTCCTCTGCTCGCCTGTAGCGTGCCGCTGCAGGCGGCAGAGAACATGACAGAACAATCGACGCCTGACGAGAGCGCCGCCACTGCCGAAAATCACGAGGAGACGATGGTCATAACCGCCGCCAGGCAGAACCTGCAGGCGCCGGGCGTGTCGACCATCACCGCAGAAGAGATCCGCAAACATCCCCCCGCCCGCGATGTGTCGGAGTTAATTCGTACGCAGCCCGGGGTAAACCTGACCGGCAACTCTACCAGCGGGCAGCGCGGCAACAACCGGCAAATTGATATCCGTGGCATGGGGCCCGAGAATACGTTGGTGCTGGTCGATGGTAAACCGGTGACCAGCCGTAACTCGGTGCGGTATGGCTGGCGCGGCGATCGTGACTCCCGCGGCGATACCAGTTGGGTGCCAGCGGAGATGATCGATCATATCGATGTGATCCGCGGCCCGGCGGCGGCGCGCTATGGTAATGGCGCGATGGGTGGGGTCGTCAACATCGTGACCAAACCGACCACACCAGAATGGCACGGGTCGTGGAATACCTATATGAACGCTCCGCAGCACCGTAAAGAAGGGGCGACGAAACGTACTAACTTTAGCCTCAATGGTCCGCTGTCGGACAGTGTCAGCTTCAATCTCTGGGGTAATCTGAGTAAAACCCAGGCCGATGCGCAGGATATTAACGCCGGGCATGAAGCGGAACGTACCGGTTCCTACGCCGGTTCTTATCCCGCCGGACGTGAAGGGGTGGTGAACAAAGATATTCACAGTAAGCTGCGCTGGGAGTTTGCCCCGATGCAGGCCCTGGAGTTTGAGGCCGGTTACAGCCGCCAGGGTAATCTCTATGCCGGCGACACACAAAACACCAATACCAGTACGCTGGTGAAGAGTATGTACGGGAAAGAGACCAACCGTCTCTACCGGCAAACTTACGGCGTAACATGGACCGGCGGCTGGGATAATGGCGTGACCAGCAACAGCTATGCCCAGTACGAACACACCCGTAACTCGCGAATGGATGAAGGGCTGGCGGGCGGTACGGAAGGGATCTTCTCCAGTAGCGAGTTTTCAGATATCGATCTGGCCGATGTCCTGCTACATAGTGAAGTGAATATTCCGTTTACGCTGGGGGTCGATCAGAATCTGACCCTGGGGACAGAATGGAATCAGCAGCGGATGAAAGATGGCGTATCGACAACCCAGGCGCTCTCTTACGGCACTATCGATGGCGTATCGGCTACCGGTCGTAGCCCGTACTCCAGCGCCGAGATCTTCTCGCTGTTTACCGAAGATAATATGGCGCTAACGGACAGCACCATGCTGACACCCGCTCTGCGCTTCGATCACCACAGCATCGTCGGCAATAACTGGAGCCCCTCACTGAACCTGTCTCAGGAGCTGACGGACGACTGGACGCTGAAGCTGGGCATTGCCCGCGCTTACAAGGCGCCTAACCTCTACCAGTTGAACCCGAACTATATTCTCTACAGCAACGGTCAAGGCTGTTACGCCAGTAGTTCCGCCTGCTATCTGATGGGGAATAGCGATCTGAAAGCGGAGACCAGCGTTAATAAAGAGATTGGTCTTGAGTACAAGCATGATGGCTATCAGGCGGGGATCACCTGGTTCCGTAACGACTATCACAATAAGATTGAGTCAGGGTATGCGGCGGTGGGTACCGCCAGCAACGGCACCACCAATATCTATCAGTGGGAAAACGTACCAAAGGCGTTAGTGGAAGGCCTGGAAGGAACGCTGAATCTGCCGGTGGGGGAGGCGGTTAACTGGAGCAATAACCTGACCTGGATGCTGCAGAGCAAGAATAAGACGACCGGCGACCGGCTGTCAGTGATCCCGCAGTTTACCCTGAACTCGACCCTAAGCTGGCAGGTTCGTGAAGATCTCTCCCTGCAGAGCACCTTTACCTGGTATGGCCGACAGAAACCAAAACGCTTCAATTATAAGGGCGAGGCGGTCAGCGGCAGCGAACTAAACGAAGTCAGCCCATACAGCATTGTCGGCCTCAGTGCGACCTGGGATGTGAACAAAAATCTGAGCTTCACCAGCGGGATAGATAACCTGTTTGATATCCGCCACTACCGGGCAGGGAATGCGCAAACGACCGGCAACGCGACGACGGGAGCTTATCTGTATGGCGCGGGTGCCGAGACCTATAACGAATCGGGGCGGACCTTCTTTATGAGCGTTAATACTCATTTCTGATGATCCTGATGAGGAGTAAACCGGGTGCAACGCGACCCGGTTTTTTTATTTCAGATGAGAGCGGAGGTGGCGGTTATAAATCGTGACAAAATCTTCACGCCCTCTACATTATTAGCTCAACATATCCTTTTATACTGATTTCCGTCGCGCAAGGTCGTTGATCCCGACCGGGTTCGATAATAGCATCCTGCTATTTCCCTTCTGTAATATCCCCTGTCCCCCTTCCATTCCCAATCGCAGCGATGCGGAGGAGGGGGACCTCCTTATTTTTGCCGCGTGATCTGATAGCGATACTGAGTGGGCGTGAGCGCATGATATTTTTTGAAGGTACGATTAAACGCACTGAGATCGTCATAACCGACCATCATACAAATATCGACGATTCGGTAACCAGGCGTCGTCAGCAATAAACGGCGACACAGCGACATGCGCTGCTGGCGGATATATTCCATTGGCGAACGATCAAAATAATGACGGAAGAGCCGAAACAAATGCCAGGGGGAATAACCAGAGATATCGCTCAGATCGTCGACGGTCAGTTTCTTATCCAGATTATTATCGATCCACAAGAGCAGGTCGCTTAATACCGATTGCTGGAGCGTTTTGCTACGCATAATTGCGGCCAATCCCATAACGCAGGGCTCCTCAGTGAGGAGCCCTGGGGTTTATTGAACAGTGAGTGTGCCGTGGCGAACCTGATAATTTTTTTGATTATCAGGGCCAATATAGTCGCTGGCGGGTTTTGCCAGCTGCAGATGACCAAAGGCGGTAGTTTGCTCTGCATGATAATTTTCGCCGTCATTCACGTCGCCGCGCCCGTTATAACGGGCAATAGCCGGGAAGGGATACACCGGACGAGTCGCGATAACAGCTGGAGCAGCGTCAGCGTAAGGCTGACTGACTTTCTGCACGCCGTGAAACTGCGTTTGCGCATCTGGTTTTTCTGTCATCGGCGGCAGGTCGGCAGCGGCTGTTGCCCGTTTGCCGGCCATGATCTCCTGCGGCGCGATGCCTTCCTCGGTCCAGCGCATCAGCGGGGTAAGGAGATCAATTTGATCGTAACCTTCGCCATTACCGCAATGGGCTACCCCAGGCAGCAGGAATAACCGCAGGAAGGTATCCGTTGCGGCATGGCCCATCTCTGCTTCTACGCCGCGATAATAGGCGATAGAAAAGGCCGGACTGACGGAGTCATCGGCCAGACCGTGCCAGAGGATAAGCTTGCCGCCGCGCTGTTGATAGGCATGAAGATTGGTATTTGCCGCGTTATAGAGCGGCGCCAGTTGGGCGACGGCGTCAAAATTCTGCTGGTTAAGCGGGAAATCCCGCATCGATTGGATCTTCTGTTTTTCTCCTGGCAGGAGCACGGATTGCAGAGCCGGTAGTACCATCATTTCCGACATTGAGTGGCCGGTCGGCGTCTCGGGCACCGGCCAGCGTAGCTCGGAACCCAGCGGCAGACCGCCCGCGACGAACTGGGCGCCGTGGCTGTCGTAAGCCCCGCGGTAGAGCTTTTTCACCACCTCGATCTCTTCCTGCGTCAGGCAGGTAGAACGATCCCGAGCATCGGCAGGACAGCGAGGGAGCCATGACTCAGAGAACTGACAGGCATACGGATTTTGCAGGATACCATCCTGCACGCCGGAAAGCGTCGGGCAGTGAGCCAGCACGGCCTGGTGAATCAGAGGAAGGCGATTTTTCAGCAGGATAGCGGTACCGTCCGGGCGCTGATTGGCGGCCACATTCCAGCCGTGGAAGAAGGAGTTCTGAAACTGGAAAAAGGCCGCTGGCGCGCCAGCGCTGATACCGTCAAAATCCTGCGGAAAGCGCTGCGCTTCCATCAATGCTTCGCGACCGCCGTCTGAGCAGCCCATAAAGTAGGCATACTTTGGCGGCTGGCGGTAAAGCGTCTGCATCACCGCTTTGGCCAGCACGGCGGTCAGGTGGTTGGCGCGCCAGGCAAAATCGATGCGCTTTTGCGGATCTTCGGCCCATGACGCATCCATCATACTGCCATGGTGCCCCATATCGGTTGCTGCCACCACAAACTCGCCGTTCATTGCCGGCAGGCAGCCGCTGGCATTCGACAGACTCAGGTTAATACTCCCGCACAGTCCGCCACAGCCGACCTGCAAAAAACGTTGACTCCAGCGTTGAGTCGGCAGGGCAATCTGCACGCCAATCTCAGGGGCGATAGTGGCGCTCACCTTGCACCAGCTTCCCTGCGCGGAGGTCTGCATTTCAGTGTGATTGATAGTGACCTTTGCGCCAACGGCCGCGCTGAAGTCGGTAGCGCTTAGCGCATCGCATGTCAGCGCGGGAAGAACGATCGGCAGACTGGCGACAGCCTGCGTGGGTGAAGCGAACGATAACCCGAAGAGGGCGCAGAGGATGATGGGCAAGATTGTCTTGAGTAAGCGTGTCATACGCAGTTCCCTGTGGCTGATGATGGGAGGCGGCAGGATGGCGAAACCTATGCCTCACCTTCCCTGGCGAGGCGCCACTGCTTGGCTATTGTAGATAACGATAGACTTTCCTTGATGCCTTGATAAGGCGACCCTACTGTATTCTGCTATTTTGAGGAAAATATGGAGATGTTTGCCAACGGCGTCTGGCGGTGAATTCGGGGTAGAATGTTGTGATATCAGTTGCATAATTTATTCAATTTCTCTTCATTAAATCTGCTGGGTTGCAGGTTATTTTTCTCCCTGTTCCTGGTGATCCCAGAGAGCATCATTCCTAACGAGATCCTTCTCCCTTTCCATTAATAAGAAAGGGGGCTTTTTATTAATAAAACGTTCAGGCAAATCTAAATATAGTACTGGTGTTGGCCATTAGAACAATGCGCTTCAGAAAAAGTTCCATCATTAAATATATTTTTAAAGATGCTTTAATATCCATTTTTTCTCCATTTTGTCGCCATAATTGCATGTAATTCTGCGCCTCGCTCAGGTTATTTTCTGTCGCATATTTTAGAGATGCATCCTGAACAAATAAGCTCAACGCCAGCAGAACACTGCTATTGCTCATTATCTCGTAGACGACACATTCATGTTAAAAAAGACTCATATCATCAGCGGATTATTGATCGCCCCTTTAACGTTATATGCCGCAACATCATATCAAGTTGATGATATCCGTTTTGAAGGGCTACAGCGCGTGACCGTCGGGGCGGCGCTATTAAGTATGCCATTGCACGCGGGAGATGCGGTAACGCCAGAAGATGTCAGCGAGGCAGTGCGCGCGCTGTATGCGAGCGGCAATTTCGAAAATGTGCAGATCCTGCGCGATGGGAAAACGCTGGTGGTGCAGGTTAAGGAACGGCCCACTATTGCCAGCGTCAGTTTTTCCGGGAATAAGGCAGTGAAGGATGATGCGCTAAAGGAAAATCTCACCGCATCCGGTATTTCTGCAGGTAGTGCACTGGATCGAAATTCGCTTAGCGAAATAGAAAAGGGGTTGCAGGATTTCTATTACAGCGCGGGGAAATACAGTGCGCAGGTTCACGCGGTGGTGACCCCGTTACCGCGTAATCGCGTTGACTTAACGTTCGTTTTTCAGGAAGGCATCTCGGCGAAAATCGCACAAATAAACATTATCGGTAATCAGGCGTTTCGGGAAGAGACGCTCCTGGACCAGCTTCAGCTACGTGATAATGTGCCGTGGTGGAACGTGGTAGCCGATAAAAAATACCAGAAGCAGAAGCTGGAAGCCGATCTGGAAACGCTGCGCAGTTTTTATCTCGATCGCGGCTATGCGCGCTTTGCTATCGAGTCCACGCAGGTCAGTATGACGCCAGATAAAAAATCCCTGTATATCACTATCGCCCTCAATGAAGGCGAACGTTATCGGGTCGACCGAACTCAGGTGATGGGCGATCTGGCTCAGCATGGGCCGGAGATCGAGGCGCTTGCCCAGCCGCTGGCGGGGGCATGGTATAGCGGGGCGCAAGTCACCACGGTTGAAAATGAGATCAAAAAGCACTTTGGTAAGTATGGTTATGCCTGGCCGCAGGTGACGTCCACGCCGGAAATCGATGATGCGCATCACCGCGTGGTGCTGCATATTCAGGTCAACGCGGGCCGCCGCTACTCGGTACGCCAGATCCGCTTTTCCGGTAACGACACCTCCCGGGACGCGGTGCTGCGTCGTGAAATGCGCCAAATGGAAGGGGCGTGGCTCAACAACGAAAAAGTCGATCAAGGGAAGGTACGTCTTGATCGAACGGGTTTTTTTGAGAACGTTGAACAGCAGATCGTTCCGGTCAATGGAACGGCGGATCAGGTCGATGTGGTCTACAAGGTGAAGGAGCGCAACACCGGCTCATTCAATGTGGGCCTGGGATTTGGTACGGACAGCGGCGTGAGCTATCAGCTTGGCGTGACGCAGGATAACTGGCTGGGAACGGGTAATAGCGTTAGCTTCAATGGGACGCGCAACAGCTACCAGTCTTATCTTGAACTGGGGGCGACGAACCCGTGGTTTACCGTAGATGGCATCAGCCTGGGCGGAAAGATTTTTTATAACAGCTATGATGCTTCTGATGCGGATGCCGGGAGCTATAACCAGCAGAGCTATGGTTTAGGTAGTACGCTAGGGTTTCCCATTAGCGAAAATAACTCCCTGAACCTGGGACTGGATTATGTCCATAATCGCCTGACCAATATGGATCCGGAGCTGACGACCTGGCGCTACCTCAGCTCTCGGGGAATCGAGCCCAGCGTGGTGACGAAAGATGGCGACAGCGGCGCAAAATATAGCGCCAACGATTATTTTGTGAGTCTTGGATGGGGCTACAACGATCTCGATCGCGGCTTCTTCCCGCGTGCGGGAAACAAGAGCAGCCTGAGCGGTAAAGTGACGCTCCCCGGTTCGGATAATAGCTACTACAAACTCTCTTTTGACACCGCCCAGTATCTGCCGCTGAGCGAGAACAAGCGCTGGGTCTGGATGGAACGCCTGCGCGCAGGCTATGCCGGCGGGTTAGACGGCAAAAGTGTGCCGTTCTACGATAACTTTTACGCAGGCGGTTCGTCGTCAGTGCGCGGATTTTCTTCTAACACTATTGGGCCTAAAGCGGCCTATTACCGCTGTAACGGTAGCGAAAGCAGCTATAGCGCCTGCCCGCTGGACGCCTCGTCTGATGCGGTCGGCGGGAATGCCATGGCGGTGCTGAACAGCGAATTTATCATTCCAACCCCCTTTGTGAATGACAAATACGCCGATAGTCTGCGAACCTCGCTGTTTGTTGACGCGGGGACGGTCTGGAGTACATCCTGGCACAACACCGCGCAGACGCTGGCGGCAGGGATCCCTGACTACGGCGATCCGAGTTATATTCGTCTCTCCGCGGGGATTGCCGTGCAGTGGATGTCTCCCCTCGGTCCACTGGTCTTCTCCTGGGCAGAGCCGTTTAAAAAGTACGATGGTGATAAAGCAGAACAGTTTCAGTTTAATATCGGCAAAACCTGGTAGGGCTCCAACGGGGCCTGATAGACCGGCGTGGCTATATTCTGTGGACTGTCCTCCGACATAGCGATTGAGCAGAATATACTCAACCGCTATGTCGACATTATCGCTAAGGAATGCGATCTGGCGGGACACCCGCGACATTTACCCGAGCGCGGTCTGCGGGCCTCGCGGACCTGGTGACGTACGACGAGGTAACCACGCAATAAATAGCTGCCTGCTATGGTCCTCTCTTCTTGCCAAACCGCGGGTAATACTCAGTGCTGCATCATCTAATACCAATGGCTGAGGCCTCATCCAGAGGGACTAAGACGTATTGTCAATTAAGTTTATATTATCTTATTTTTTATTGTATTTTCTTTTTTAAGGTTAATTTGGCTGTTTTTCATCAGGCCTAACCATAAATTTAGAGAGGGAGATGAAACGTTACTAATAATGGAGTATGTTGTTAGGAATTGTCTTAAATCACATAATTGTCAGGGGTGCTTGCGATTTATAACAATGAATGCTATCACTATATATTGTAATAATTTGTAGCATCTTTATAAGGAAGGAATATGAAATGGACTATTCTTAATACCCTGATCTGCCCGCAATCTGGTATCGCCTTCTCGGCTATATCCAGTCTGCGTTTCTTGAAATTTATCATGTGGTACGAGGCTGATGTAATCCTGTTGCCCGGTGAGTCGATAAGACTCTATTCCTCGAGAGTTTTAATTAATGACCAGTATCATTCATTAAAAATCTATAATATTACGGTGTACGACGAGGCGCAGTGGGAAAAATTACGTGAGCGACCATCGTGCCCTTACCATGCCGGTGGCGAGCGGTCTGACTCCTGTTTTTACCAGTCCTTTTGCACGATTAAGCGTTGCCCGAATAATATTCCCCGCAGTGAACCCTGGCGTTAGCCAGTCCACGCCGCCGGTCAGACACCGGCGGCGTGACCTCATTTCGCCAGCAGGGCGGCCAGTCGAGGCTGGACGCTTGCGCAGCCGGCCAGCACGAGGTTGCCTCGCCGCAGGCCCGCATTGGCGAGAAACGCATTGCACGTTCCGCCCGCCTCCTCAATCAATAGCATGCCTGCCAGCGCATCCCAGCTGTTCATATGCGCTTCATAATAGGCGTGGAGCTGACCGGCGGCGACATGCGCCAGCATCAGGGCGCCCGCGCCAAAACGGCGATACTCCAGACCGGCGTCGAGCAGCGTGTTGATGGCCCGGGCGTAGTCGTGGACTGCACCCCAAAAGTTGGACACCCAACTGAGTAAGGTGCAATTTTATGGCTAAACCAAAGTATTCCCCTGAAACAAAACTGGCTGTGGTTAATCATTATTTGTCCGGTAAAGACGGAGAACAGAGTACAGCCGACCTTTTTGGTATTGAAAGAACATCTGTCCGTCGCTGGGTCAGGGCATGGCAGTTCCACGGTGCAGAAGGCCTGACTGCAAAAAATAATCATTATTCCGATGAATTTAAACTCGTGGTCGTCCGGGCGGTTATCAGTGACCGCCTGACGATGCGTGAAGCGGCTGCCCGGTTTAATCTCTCCGCAGAAATACTTGTCCGGCGCTGGCTCGACGTGTACAACGATGCCGGAGCGGAAGGTCTTTTAAACATGCAATGCGGACGGCCCGGACAAATGACAAAGCCAAAAAATATCCCACCACTGACAGATAAAGAGCTGGAAAAACTCTCCCCCGAAGAGCTCAGGGCCGAACTGCGTTATCTGCGGGCAGAGAATGCCTATCTAAAAAAGTTGAAAGCCTTGGTTCAGAGCGAAAAAAATGGCAAAAAGCCCTGATAATCAGTGAACTAAGGCATGAACACGCTCTGCGGGACCTTCTGCGGGCGGCCGGTATGTCCCGTAGCACGTGGTATTACAATATGAATGCACTGAAGCAAGGGGACAGGTATGCGGGTCTTAAAGAGAACATCAGGAAGATATACCACTATCACAAAGGTCGTTATGGCTACCGCAGGATCACGCTCGCACTGAGAAAACAGGGGCTGCGGATAAACCATAAAACAGTGCAGCGGCTGATGGCAGAACTGTCACTCCGGTCTGTGATAAGGGCGAAAAAATATCGTGCCTGGAAAGGGAGAACGGGCGAGGCCGCGCCCAATATCCTGAGCCGGAACTTCGGTGCGTCAAAAGCCAACGAAAAATGGGTAACAGATGTGACAGAGTTCCCGGTACAGGGAAAAAAGCTTTACCTGTCGTCAGTTCTCGATCTGTTTAACCGGGAGGTTATCGCCTACAGCCTGTCGGAAAGGCCGGTGATGGAGATGGTGAATACGATGCTGGACGGTGCGTTCCCGAAGCTCAGACCGGGAGATGCTCCGCTGCTGCACTCGGATCAGGGCTGGCATTACAGGATGAGGAGCTATCAGGAACGTTTAAAGGCGCATGGGATGACGCAGAGTATGTCGCGTAAAGGAAACTGCCTGGATAATGCAGTGATGGAAAACTTCTTCGGGACCCTGAAATCGGAGTGTTTTTATCTGAGGGAGTTCAGGAGTGTCAGTGCGCTAAGAAAAGCCGTAGAGGACTATATCCATTACTACAACAACGAGCGGATAAGCCTGAAATTAAAAGGCCTGAGTCCGGTAGAGTACCGAACCCAGGCTCTGAGAGCCGCTTAATATGAACCATCCAACTTTATGGGGTCAGTCCAGTCGCTGGCCGGGGCCCGGCTGGAGCGCCCCATGCCGATCACCACCGCATCGGGCTCCGGCTCGCGTAGCGTCAGGCGCCGACCGTTGAGATACGCGCCTTCGCCGCGGGCGGCGAAGAAAAATTCATCGCGATCGGGGGCGTAAATGATGCCGAGCGACAGCTCGCCCTGGCACACTCGCGCCAGTGAGATGCACCAGTAATCCATGCCGAGGATAAAGTTGGTGGTGCCATCGACAGGATCCAGCACCCAGACGGTCTGGTCGTCGCCTTCAAAACCGCTCTCCTCGCCGAGGAAACCCTCCTCGGGAAAGTGGGCCTGCAGCCAGCCTTTAATCTCTTGTTCTACCGCGAGATCCGCCTGCGACACAAAGTCCTGGCGCGCTTTTTTATCGACCTGTAATCCCGCATCGCGCAGCGCCTGGGCGTGGGCGCCTGCCTGGCGAATCAAGGCGCATAATGACTCTCGTTGTGCTTCCGTCATAGTCCTGCTCTCAGATAACAAAGGGCGACGTGCGCCGGTGAATTAAGGTTACCTCCACCCAGGTGGTGCGTGAAGGTTGCGAAGGGGCGGCGGCGCGCTCCAGAAGCCGGGCGAGCGCCTGGCGGGCGATCGCCGCCACATCCTGATGTAGCGTGGTGAGCTGATAGCTATATTGCGCGGTCGTCGGCGTGTTATCAAAACCAATCAGCTGAAAATCCGCCGGAGCCTCTCTGCCGCGCTGGCGCATTCCATCGAGAAAGCCACAGGCAAGCTGGGCGTTGGCGCAGAAGATCCCATCCAGCGCCTCGTCGGCGAGCGCCGCAGCCTGTAACCCGCCCGCGTAACCTTCTTGCTGACAGGCGAGGATCGCCAGGTGGCGTTCGACGTCCACTCCGCGCGTTTGCAGCGCCCGGCCGAACGCTTCCCCGCGCATGCGGCCGGCCCAGGTGGAAGGATGGTGGTTGAGCCAGCCAAAGCGCTGACAGCCGCTGCGCAGCAGCTGGTCGGCGGCCAGTTCGGCGCCGGCGGCGTTGTCAGAACAAACGTAATCCACGCCGGGGATCGTCGGCTGTCGATTAATGCCCACGACCGGAATATGCTGCTGGACGCACTCGTTCACCAGCGCCTCCGGCGGCTGGCCGGAGGTGACGATCACGCCGGAGACGCGAAACTGAGCGAAACGGCGTAAGGTCTGCGCCAGATCCTGCTCGCTGTGGATCTCGCTCACCAGCGCCTGAAAGCCCTGGCGCTGGATCTCGTTAAGCAGCGCATCAAGCAGGGTACTGCGAAAAGGATCGCTGATGCGCGAGACGATCACGCCGATTAAGTGGCTGCGCTGGCGGTTCAGCCCCTGGGCGAGGAAGTTAACCTGATACCCCAGCTCTTCGGCGGCGCGCAGTACCCGCGCCCGGGCGTCGGGAGAGATGCTGCCGTTGTTGCTCAACGCCCGGGACACCACTGCCCGGGAGACGCCCGCTCGCCGGGCAACATCCTGGGCGGTGACGCTGGGTTTGCGTGGGTTCATAGGAGGTACGTCTCGTCAGTGGGCGTGGGACGCGGCAGCGTTAAGGTGAGTCCATCCCGGGAAACGAATAAGCCCGGCCACGGCTGACAGGCCTGCTTTAGCGCCGACAGAGAAGCATCCTCGCAGTGATAGAGCCCCAGCGCCGGGAGCTGCAGCGTTCTGAACAGCATCAGGCAGGAGGGGAAATCGCCATGCGAGGCGTCATCGTCCAGGGCTGCTACCGAGGCGCACTCCTGAAACGCCAGCCCGGCGCCGGCCATCAGGGCTATCGAGTCGGCGGTCGGTCGGCCATCGCCGCTGTAAAACAGCGTCTGCCCGGCAATGGTGATGCGGATGGCGCGATTACTCAGCTCATGCTGGGTGGGGGCAGTGCGGATCTGCCAGTCCTGCCACGTCCAGGCTTCGCGGCATTCCTGCCAGTCGATGGTGAAACCAAGGTCCGCCTGCGGCCAGTTCGCCAGCGCGGCCAGCTGCATGAGCACCGGCTGCTGCGCCGGCTGGCAGTAGATAATGACTGGCTTCTGACGGGAATAACTTTTCCAGTGGTTCAGTAGCGCCGTCAGGCCGGTGCAGTGGTCCGGGTGAACGTGGGTGAAGTAGATCGCGTCGATATCGTTGACCTCGCCGCCGCGCTGCCAGAGCGCGCGGGGAACGGTGGGGCCGCAGTCGATTAACCACTGTTTGTTGTCCGCATCGATCACCCGCAGCGCGGAGGTATTTTGCGTGCAGGAAAAGGCGCTCCCGCAGCCAAGCACATCTATTTTCATTTACCCTCGCCAAAATTTTTTGCCGCTTAATTAAATTGTCATAAATACCCGACAAAGTAGGCTCACATCATGTCGAGTCAACGTTGCATTTTTTTTACAGCCAAATGAACACGTGTTCACCTTGCTAAAAAAAATGCCGCAGCAGCGCTTTCAGGTAGCGAATATGAGTTATTTACAGATCTCCGGCCTTAAAATTAGTTATGGCGATAAGGTGGTTTTACATAATATCGATCTGGCGGTAGAGCAGGGAGAGATGATTGCTCTACTGGGCCCGTCGGGATGCGGAAAAACCACGCTGCTGAACGCCCTCTGCGGCTTTATTCCGGTGCAAAGCGGCGAGGTGGCTATTGCCAGCCGAACGATCACTCATCTTGCGCCGGAGCAGCGCAATATCACCATGGTATTTCAAAGCTACGCCCTGTGGCCGCACCTGACGGTAGCGCGCAATATCGGCTATGGCCTGAAGCTGCGCAAATGGCGCGGGGCGGATATCGCGCGGCGGGTGGCGGAGCTGCTGCGAATAGTCAATCTCGAAGGGCTTGGCGAGGTGAAAGTGACCGAACTGTCGGGCGGCCAGCGGCAGCGGGTGGCGCTGGCGAGAGCCCTGGCCATAGAGCCCCAGGTGCTGGTGTTGGATGAGCCGTTATCTAATCTGGATGCCAAAGTGCGCCTGAATGTGCGCCATGAAATTAAATCTCTGCAAAAGAGACTGGGGTTCACGTCATTAATTGTCACCCACGATCAGCAGGAAGCCTTAGTGATGGCGGACCGCATTGCGGTATTAAATCAGGGGCGTATTGAACAAACCGGCACGCCGGAAGAAATATATCAACGCCCCGCGACGCCCTTCGTCGCTGATTTTATGGGGGCCGATAATAAAATAATTTCCGGTGAATTATCCGCTGCCGCAATATCCGGTTTATCTGCCGCTCAGCAGGGTGACAACGTTATTTATTTTCGCAGCGCCGATGCCGCGCTCGCTGAATTAACGCAGCCTGCGCCGCAGGAGGGGCTGGCTCTGGAAGGCGTGGTGGAGCAAAGCGCGTTTCTGGGCAATCTGTATCGTCACAGCGTGCGCTGCCATGACCGCCTGCTGCTGGCGGATGCCGCGCAGTGCTGGCCGACAAAAAGCCGCGTTCGGCTCCATGTGCCAACGCCGGCCCTGCATATTTTTCCTTTACCACTATCACAGTGATATCAGCGTGTTCATTCTGGGGACAATCCATGTTGACTAAGACGAAAGCAGCGATCGTAACGACCCTCTTCCTGAGCCTTGGCGCACAGGCCGACACCATTCTCAACGTCGCCACCGCGGGCGATCAGAATATGGTGGATTATGTAAAAACCTGGCTGGGGCCAAAATTTGAAGCCGCTCATCCCGGCGTCAAGGTGCGGGTGATCGGTACCGGCCCCGGCGACGCCGGGTCGAATAAAATTAGCGAGAAGCTAACGGCCCAGCAGGAGAGCGGCGCGCAGCAGTGGGATATCGACGTCGCGGTAGTGCACCAGAAGGCGGGCGGTGAGCAGGTGGCAAAGGGATTGCTGCAAAAATACCGTCAGGATATTCAGACCGGCGGCATGGTGAGTTCGCCGAGCGCCACCCAGGCGCTGGGCGTTAACGTTGACGGATACGTGATGCCAATGTTCTTAAGCCAGACCGCTATCGCCTGGAACAGCGATCTGGTCACTACCCCGCCGGCGTCGTATGACGAGCTGGTGGCCTGGACGCAGAAACACCCGCAGGCTTTTGGCTATAACGGCATCAAGAACGGCATGTCCGGCGTCAGCTTTGTGGTGGGCTGGATCTACGCCTACGGGACCGACGCCCAGCGTCTCTCCGCCGGGCCTTATGATAAAAGCGTCGAAAAAGGCTGGCAGCAGGCCTATGAGAAGCTAAAGGCGTTCAATAAAAACGTAACTTTCACCCCGGGCAACGCCGGGACGCTCGATATGCTGAGCCGGGGGGAAATTGCCATGGGCCCGGTGTGGGTCGATATGTTCTATAGCTGGAAAGATCAGGGCAAGCTGCCGCCGTCGATCAAGCTTGCTTTACTGGCGCCGGGCATGCCGGGCCAGCCGATGTATTACGTCATCCCGGCGAAGGCGGCGAATCCGCAGCTGGCGCGCGACTTTATCGCGCTAGCCACCAGCCCGGAAGTGCAGGCGCAGGGGATCGTCAAGCAGTTCAACTGGTATCCGGGCATCGACGCCGGGCAGGTGAAGCCGAAGCTGGATGCGGCGACCTGGCAAAAGCTGTTTGCCGAAATCTCGCCGGAAGCGCTGGCGAAGTATGGCAAAAGCTTCCCGATCGCCCCCTACTTTGACGATATCAAAGAGGGTTACGAAAGCCAGGTGGCTAATTAAACCTTTTCCAGCCCGGGCCGCCGTCCCGGGCGCTTGCTTGTGCTGACGCCAGGTTTATTATGTCCAGTTCATTAAAATATCTGCTGCTGGTTGCCCCGGCGGCGCTGATGATCGCGATCCTGTTTTTGTATCCGCTGGGGTTTTCGCTGGTCTCGGCGTTTACCGCGCCGGGACAGCCGTTCACCCTCGATCACTTCCGCAAGGTCTATGCGCTCTACGCCAGCGATGTGCTCTTTTCGCTGCTTATTGTGCTGATCTCGGTGGCGCTGTTAGCGCTGCTCGCCATTACCCTGTCGGCAGTGATTGCGCTGTCACCCTGCCGACCCGTTGTGCGTCTGCTGGGTTTTTTGTATCGCCTGCCGCTGTTTATTCCTTTTATCGTTGTTGCCCAGATGATGCGCACTTTTCTCGCCAAAAATGGCCTGATGAACAATGCGCTGGTGGCGGCCGACCTGGTCACGCCGCTGGAGACGCTCTCCTGGCTGGGATGGAAAGGGATAGTGATCACCTTTGTCTGGAAGCAACTGGCCTTTGCCACGCTGCTGATCTGCGGGGCGATGGCGGCGCTGGAGTCGTCGCAGATCCTTGCTGCACGTAATCTTGGCGCCTCCCGGCCGCGGATCCTGTTCGATATCATGCTGCCGCAGGTCCTGCCGACTATCGGCGTGGCGCTGGTGCTGTCGACGGTGACCATGATGTCGGTGCTGTCGGTACCGTTGATGATCGGCGTGGGGACCCCGACGATGCTAACCGTGGATATGGCGTTTCGCGTCAATTCCTATGGTGATTACGCGGTGGCGAATGCGCTTGGCGTGGTGTCGCTGGCGATCTGCGGCGCGCTGTCGTGGTTTTACCTGCGCCACAGCCTGCAGCAAAAAGGCGGTGAATCATGAAAGCGCTGGCCCTCGTATCAACCCCGGCATGGTGGGTGAAAGGGCGCCGTAAAGTGCGCGCCAGTCCGGTGCTGCAGACCCTGCTGCTGTTGTTTATGCTGCTGGCGATGTTTGGTCCGCTGCTGAACCTGTTGATCTGGACCGTAGCGGAAAGCTGGTATTTTCCCCATTCGCTGCCCAGTCGGTGGGGGCTGAAGTACTGGTATCAGGTTTTCAATCCATACAGCGATGTCTCCAGCTCGCTGTTAACCAGCGTGCTGATCGCTCTGTTATCGGTGGGGGTCTGTTTGCTGATTTCCGTACCCGCCGGCTATGCGCTTTCCCGGCGGAAAATGCCATTACGGATGCTGTTCATGCTGCTATTTCTTATCCCGCAGGCCTTTCCTAACCTGACGGTATACATGAATGTTGCCAGATTGTTTTATCAGTGGGGATTGAACGGCAGTATCGCAGGGGTGGTGCTGGTGCATAGCGTCCACGGTCTGATGTACTCGGTGTGGATCTGTGTGGCCGCGTTTTCAGCCATCGACCCGCTGCTGGCGCGGGCATCGCGTAACCTGGGCGCCGGGCCGGTGTATACCTTCTGGCACATTGTGCTGCCGCAGGCGGCGCCGGGGATCGTTGCCGCCAGCATCTTTGTTTTTCTGGAGTCGCTGGATGAGTTTACCGGCACTTTCTTCGTCGGGGCGCCGGATATCACCACGCTGCCGCTGCTGCTCTATAACGCCAGCATGTCGGGTAACTATCAGGTCTCGTCGATTACCGCGCTGATTTTGCTGGTCCCATCGCTGCTCTTTATGGTGGTGATCCATAAATTTATGCGTCCGGAGATGATGGCGAAATTAGGGAAATAAGGGCTGCAGAAAACGAAAAAGCTTCCCGTCGGGAAGCTTTTTAACCTCAGGTCATCATCATTGGCCACTCTGGCGGCGTCTGACTCATGACTTCAATCATCACATCTTTGATATTGCCCCAGATTTTGGCTATATCAAGCAGGGTGATACCGAGCAAACCGGTGGCGAACCAGCAGGCGGCGGCCAGGCCGAGGCAGCTGCAGATCACCGCCAGACCGGCGTAATCGCTTTTGCGAAGCTGAATATTCAGTGAGCTGGCGAGAAACATCAGTACCGCGCTCACCAGGGGCCAGCGCAATAATACGACACTGGTAGTAATGGAAGCCATTAACCTATCCTCAAAGAAAGTCGGGAGCCATGGACGACCTGACGCGACTGACGATGGCATAGCGCTCTGGTCTCAACTGGCGTACTAGAGAGTGATGAAACGCCATTTCTGTTTCATCAACTTGTGTGAACTATATCACACTTGGCGCTTTATTCACCAGTCAAAAAATGAGCTTTTGCTGCGTTTAATAACTATGAAATTTGTGTGGATATTGGTGAGCAACCCCGGGAAGCATATTTTCATTCACTGCCTAATGATTATTATTCTGCGGGTTTTATTACCTGTTCTTGTTTATTACACGGAGAAACCGAGTCAGATGCGCGTCTATTCTTAATCTTGCCGGAATATCTTCCGAATACCTGATAAATAAGTATTATTCATCACCATCAGAGGTAAAACTGACGCTCGTGAGGGCTGTCGGATGTCAGCTGATGTCTATCGCAATCGCGATTGCTAACGTGTTCGGGCTACCTTAATTAAGGCATATCGCATGGATGTAAGCGTAAATGGGTGACAGTGCGCCGCATAAGGCGCTAAGACTCATCGGAACAGGTTTGGTTATTTTATTGCCAGTGGTGCTGGCATTGTGGTTTGCCCAGCTGCGGGCTAAAGCCGAAACCATTGATCAATTACACTCATTTTCGCAGCTGGCGCTGCAAAAAACGGAAATGGTCATCCGGGAAGCGGATCAGGCTCGGGCTAAAGCCAGCCAGTATCGCGGTGAGTTGTGTTCAGCGGATCACCAGCGTTATTTACTGCATATTGTGCGCGGCCTGCTGTATGTGGAAGATCTGATCTACGCTAACGGCCAGCGCTTTATCTGTTCAACGTCCGTTCATCAGCAAACCGGCTGGCGGATGCCGGCGGCTAATTACACCAAAAAGCCGGATGTCGCGATTTACTATTACCGGGACACGCCGTTTTATCCGGGCTTTGCCATGAATTATATGCAGAAGGGGCCCTATGTTGTGGTGGTTAATCCCTTCTCGTACAGCTCGGTGATCGCCAGCGACCGCGATTTAGCCTATGGCGTTTTCGATACCAAAACCAACCTCTTTTTCTCGGTAAGTAACAATGTCGAGCCCGCGGAACTCCATGCGTTAATTCGCGAAGGCGATACCTTTTTTAATCAGAATGGCCGGGTGTATACGATCGCCCGCTCCGCTATTCGCCCCATCGCCGTCATTATGTCCACCTCGCGGGCCAGCTACTATCACAACTTTTGTGACCAGGCCAGTCTGACGCTGCCGCTGGGGATAATTTGCAGTATTTTACTGGTGCTGGTGTGGTCGCGCACCCGCCGACAGTATCACTCGCCGCGCAATATGCTGCAGCGGGCTCTGAGCTGCCGCCAGCTGCGCCTGCACTACCAGCCGATTATCGATATTAAAAATAACCGCTGCGTTGGGGCGGAAGCGCTGCTGCGCTGGCCTGGGTTTGACGGTCCGGTGATGAACCCGGCGGAGTTTATTCCGCTGGCGGAAAATGAAGGCATGATTGCCCAGGTCACGGACTACGTGGTGGATGAACTGTTTTATGAAATGGGTGAGTTTCTGGCCAGCCATCCACAGTTGTATATAGCCATCAATCTCTCTGCGTCGGATTTCCATTCGGCGCGGCTGATTTCACAGATCAGTGAGAAAGCGCACAGCTACGCGGTCTGTATCGGACAAATCAAAATCGAAGTGACCGAGCGCGGGTTTATCGACGTACCGAAGACCACGCCGGTGATCCAGGCGTTCCGCGAAGCAGGCTATGAAATTGCCATCGACGATTTCGGCACCGGCTACTCGAATCTGCATAATCTGCACGCGCTGAACGTCGATATCCTCAAAATCGATAAAACCTTCGTCGATACGCTCACCACCAACAACACCAGCCACCTGATTGCTGAACATATCATCGAGATGGCGCGCGGGTTGCGGTTAAAGACGATTGCAGAAGGCGTGGAGACGCCGGAGCAGGTAAGCTGGCTCTACAAGCGCGGCGTACAGTATTGCCAGGGCTGGCTGTTTGCGAAAGCGATGCCGGCGCGGGAGTTTATGCAGTGGTTAGCCAATGCTCCCGCGCCCGCGAACGTGCCTCAGCCGCCGCGTCACGCGGAGATCTGATGGCGATAGTCGCTGGGAGTGCGGTCAAACTCGCGGCGGAACACCCGGGAGAAGGTTTGCTGCGAGACGTAGCCCAGATCCATGGCGATATCAAAGATCGGCCGCTGGGTGGTTCGCAACGCTTCCGCCGCCAGCAGCAGGCGGCGCTGGCGAATATAGTCCCCCAGCGTCTGATGCATCACGGTACGGAACATCCGCTGCAGGTACCACTTCGAGTATCCTGACTTTCTGGCGACTATATCAATGTTAAGTGGTTGATCGATATGTTCATCAATCCATTCAATCAAAGTTTGAATAATATCCTGATGGGACATAAAGCGGCCTCTCTCAATTCTCGATTCGTCGTTTTGTCTGCAGGCGAGTATAATTCCTCAAGTTAACTTGAGGTAAAGCGCTTTATGGAAAAGAAATCACCCCGCATCAAAATGCTGTTGACGCCTGGAGAAGTGGCAAAACGAACCGGCGTGGCGGTCTCGGCCCTCCATTTTTATGAGAGTAAAGGATTGATCCACAGTCAGCGGAATGCCGGCAATCAGCGGCGCTACCGGCGTGACGTTCTGCGCGCGGTGGCGATTATCAAAATTGCGCAACGTATTGGCATCCCGCTGGCCACTATCGGCGACGCGTTTGGCGTGCTGCCGGAAGGGCACAATCTCAGCGCAAAAGAGTGGAAGATGCTGTCATCGCAGTGGCGTGAGGAGCTGGATCGGCGCATTCATACCCTGACGGCGCTACGCGACCAGCTCGACGGCTGTATCGGCTGCGGCTGTTTATCGCGACGCGACTGCCCGCTGCGCAACCCGGGCGATAAACTGGGGGAAGAGGGAACCGGCGCCCGGTTGCTGGAAGACGAGTGATAAAACTAAAGCGCCACAACTGGGCGCTTTAGTTGTTTTCCGGTCTTGGTCTTTCGCATTATCTCGCTGGTTCGCGAGAGGGTTTCCCCCGACGTCGACGTCCCTCAGTATTGCGCAATCTGTTGATGGAGGTTCCGGTTTGCGTCGACACTTTAACTATGGCATCTGCCGTCGCTTTTTCCTCACTATTTTGCTGAAATTTTCCCGGCAATGAGCGCCTGTTCCTATAGTTAATTTGAACAAACTACGGGAGAGGCTCATGCTGACGGTTCATCATCTTAATCAATCACGATCGCAACGCGTACTGTGGGCACTGGAAGAGCTGCAGCTGCCTTATCAGATAGTCCGCTATCAGCGGGAGAAAACGATGCTGGCGCCGGCGGCGCTGAAAAAAATCCATCCGTTGGGCAAATCACCGGTACTGGAAGACAACGGCTATGTGCTGGCGGAGTCCGGGGCGATCCTCGAGTATTTGCAGGAAACCTGGGACAGCGGCGGGTTGTTGAAGCCGCAGGGAATTGACGACAAACTGCAGTACCGCTTCTGGCTGCACTATGCCGAAGGCTCGCTGATGCCGCTGTTGTTAATGAAGCTGGTGTTCGCCAGCCTTGGCAAACCCCCTGTGCCCTTTGGCATTCGCTCGCTGGGTTCGCTGCTGGGCAAGGGGATACAGAAAACGTGGCTCGATCCGCAGCTGGCCACCCATGCGCGGTTCATTGACGACCATCTTGCCGCGCGGCCATGGTTCGCTGGCGAGCGGCTGAGCATGGCCGATATCCAGATGAGCTTCCCGGTGATGGCATTGTTGGCGCGTGGCGGCATGCATGACCTTGTCCATATCGAGGCCTGGTGTCAGCGAGTGGAACAGCGACCGGCCTGGCAACGCGCCATCGAGCGCGGCGGCCCCTTCACCTTACCCGGCGCCTGAGATATCAGCGGATCCGATGACGTCAATAAATGAAAGCAACTCACTAAAAAATTGTTAGCGGATTGCGCATGGACGATAACGTTTGCGCATCGTCTGGTTATTTTCTGTTCGTCATAAGCGAAATTTAGCGAAATACGATAAACATCGGTTGAAAAGGGTTATCTAAAGGCCGGATAATCGTTTGCCTTTCTGTTTCGCTCCCCCTTTTTTCTGCTGTCCGGGGGAGGCGATAAGGTTGACCACCGTAGTGTATGCGCGGAGTTAAACGTTTGCTTTTTTGCGGCCCCCCTGGCGCTGCGATTCGGTACATGGAGATCGCGTTTAACTGGCAGTGGACGGTCCACCACGCATATCAACGAACGATAAAAATTTTCAGGGGAAGTTTTCTATGTCTACGCCTTCAGAGCGTACCGGCGGTTCATTGGACGCCTGGTTTAAAATTTCGGCGCGCGGCAGCACCGTGCGTCAGGAGATTGTTGCAGGTCTTACTACCTTTCTGGCGATGGTGTACTCCGTCATCGTGGTGCCGGGCATGCTCGGTAAAGCGGGCTTCCCGCCGGCCGCGGTGTTTGTCTCGACCTGTCTGGTAGCGGGCGTTGGCTCGCTGGCGATGGGATTATGGGCGAATCTGCCGATGGCGATCGGTTGCGCTATCTCGTTGACCGCCTTCACCGCCTTCAGCCTGGTGCTGGGGCAGCAGATCAGTATTCCGGTAGCCCTCGGCGCAGTATTCCTGATGGGGGTCCTGTTTACGGTGATCTCGGCAACCGGCATCCGCAGCTGGATCTTGCGTAACCTGCCGCAAGGCGTGGCGCACGGTACCGGGATCGGCATTGGCCTGTTCCTGCTGCTGATCGCCGCCAACGGCGTTGGTCTGGTGATCAAAAACCCGCTGGACGGTTTGCCGGTGGCGTTGGGCAACTTTGACAGTTTCCCGGTGGTGATGTCGCTGATTGGCCTCGCGGTGATCATTGGTCTGGAAAAAATGAAGGTGCCGGGCGGCATTCTGCTGACCATTATCGGCGTGTCGATTGTCGGCCTGATTTTCGATCCCAACGTCCATTTCTCCGGCATTTTCGCTATGCCATCCCTGAGCGATGGCCAGGGTAATTCCCTGATCGGCAGCCTGGATATCGTCGGCGCGCTCAACCCGGTCGTGCTGCCAAGCGTGCTGGCGCTGGTGATGACGGCGGTCTTTGACGCCACCGGTACCATCCGCGCGGTGGCTGGCCAGGCGAATCTGCTGGATAAGGACGGACAGATCATCAACGGCGGTAAAGCGCTGACCACCGACTCCCTGAGCAGCGTCTTCTCCGGTTTAGTCGGGGCGGCGCCGGCGGCGGTTTATATCGAATCGGCGGCGGGTACCGCGGCCGGTGGTAAAACCGGTCTGACCGCGGTGACGGTCGGTGTCCTGTTCCTGCTGATCCTGTTCCTCTCCCCGCTCTCTTATCTGGTGCCGGCCTACGCGACCGCGCCGGCGCTGATGTACGTTGGCCTGCTGATGCTGAGCAACGTGGCGAAAATCGATTTCAATGACTTTGTTGACGCGATGGCTGGCCTGATCACCGCGGTGTTTATCGTGCTGACCTGTAACATCGTGACGGGCATCATGATCGGATTCGCGACCCTGGTTATTGGCCGTCTGGTCTCCGGCGAGTGGCGCAAACTGAACCTCGGCACGGTGATTATCGCTGTGGCGCTGGTGGTGTTCTACGCCGGCGGCTGGGCGATTTAAACCCTTCGTGCTCCTCACGGGCGGCTCAGGCCGCCCGTTTTATTTTTAAGCCACATCCTGTTTCCATTTGCGTTAATCTGGGTAGCGTATGATTCACAGGCATGACGCCTTACAGGTATAAAAGAAAACGCAGCAAACAGGGAACACATGGAAATATTCTTTACCATCCTCATCATGACCCTTGTGGTCTCACTCTCCGGGGTAGTGACGCGCGTACTGCCCTTTCAGGTTCCACTTCCACTGATGCAAATCGCCATTGGCGCGCTTCTGGCGTGGCCGACCTTTGGTTTGCACGTTGAATTTGATCCAGAGCTGTTTCTGGTACTGTTTATCCCGCCGCTGCTATTCGCCGACGGCTGGAAAACGCCAACCCGCGAATTTATTGAACACGGGCGCGAGATCCTCGGCCTGGCGCTAGCGCTGGTGGTCGTGACGGTGGTCGGCATCGGCTTTCTGATCTACTGGATTGTGCCGGGCATTCCGCTGATCCCGGCGTTCGCACTGGCGGCCGTGCTGTCGCCGACCGACGCCGTGGCGCTTTCGGGCATCGTTGGGGAAGGGCGGATACCGAAGAAAATCATGGGCATTCTGCAGGGGGAGGCGCTAATGAACGACGCCTCCGGCCTGGTCTCGCTCAAGTTTGCCGTCGCGGTGGCGATGGGCACCATGGTCTTTACCGTTGGCGGCGCCACCGTAGAATTTCTGAAGGTGGCGATTGGCGGCGTGCTGGCCGGGTTTGTGGTGAGCTGGTCGTATGGCCGCTCGATGCGCTTCCTCAGCCGCTGGGGCGGGGATGAACCCGCCACGCAGATTGTCCTGCTGTTCCTGCTGCCGTTTGCCTCCTATCTGATTGCCGAACATATCGGTGTCTCCGGCATCCTGGCGGCGGTGGCGGCGGGGATGACCATCACCCGTTCCGGCGTGATGCGCACCGCGCCCTTGGCCATGCGCCTGCGCGCCAACAGCACCTGGGCAATGTTGGAGTTTGTCTTCAACGGCATGGTCTTCCTGTTGTTGGGCCTGCAGCTGCCGGATATCCTCTCCAGTTCGCTGGTGGCGGCGGAGGCCGACCCCAACGTTGAGACCTGGATGCTGTTTACCGACATTATCCTGATCTATGCCGCGCTGATGCTGGTGCGTTTTGGCTGGCTATGGTCGATGCGTAAGCTCAGTCAGCGCTTCCTGAAGAAGAAGCCGATGGAGTTTGGCTCCTGGACCACGCGCGAGCTGCTGATCTCCTCCGTTGCCGGGGTGCGCGGGGCGATTACCCTCGCCGGTGTGCTCTCCATTCCTCTGCTGCTGCCTGACGGGAATGTCTTTCCGGCGCGCTATGAGCTGATTTTCCTCGCCGCCGGGGTGATCCTGTTCTCGCTGTTCGTCGGGGTGATTGCGCTGCCGATCCTGCTACGTCACATTGAATCGAGCGATAATGTGCAGCAGCGGAAAGAGGAGCGTCTGGCGCGCGCGGCAACGGCTGACGTGGCGATTGTGGCGATCCAGAAGATGGAAGAGCGTCTGGCGGCGGATACCAAAGAGAATATCGATACCCAGCTGCTGACCGAAGTCAGTTCGCGGGTGATCGGTAACCTGCGCCGGCGCGCCGATGGGCGTAACGACGTGGAAACCTCTATGCTCGAAGAGAGTCTGGAACGCCGCTTCCGCCTGGCGGCGCTGCGCTCTGAGCGCGGCGAGCTGTATCATCTGCGCGCCACCCGGCAGATCAGTAACGAGACGCTGCAGAAGCTGCTCCACGATCTCGACCTGCTGGAAGCGCTGTTAATCGAAGATCAATAACCTGTAATCCGGATAGCGCGACGCTTATTCGGACTACTGGCGAGACTGCAGTAAATGTGTAGCCCCGGTAAGCGTTAGCGCGACCGGGGGAAACCCGGGCAGCGGCGCAAGCGCCTGACCCGGGCTACCCCTTCCCTTGCGGAACGCGTTGTCACCAGGGAATTATTCCAGCCAGAACGCTTTGCTGCACGCCAGCCAGGCCTCAGCGCTGCGCGACATATATACGCCTTCCCGCCAAATCATCCCCAGCTCCCAGCGCAGCTCGCTTTGCAACGGGATCCAGCAAAAATTCTGCCGGTCGAGACGCTGGCAAATCGGTTCCGGCAGGATCGCTACGCCAATGCCCGCCTGCACCATGGCGGCGAGAAAATCCCACTGGCCGCTGCGCACTGCGATACGTGGCTTCACGTCATGCTCGGCAAACAGCCGCATCAGCTGCTGGCTAAGGGCAAATTCCTCGTTGTAGATAACCAGCGGATGCGACGCCAGCTCGGCCGGCGAGAGCGAGGTTTTACCTTCCCACTCCGCGGTTCTTGGCGTCAGGACGCACAGCGGGTGATTGAACAACGGCAGAATGGTGAGGCTGCTATCCTCCTCGACAGGCAGGGCGGTCATCGCCATATCAAGTTCGCCATTGCTGACCGCCTGCTGGACCGTCAGGCCGCCAAACTCGGCGATCTTCAGCTCGACGCCCGGATAGCGCTGGCGGAAGCGACTGATCGGCTCGGCCATCAGCATCCCGACCATCGGCGGAATGCCAAGCCGCAGCACCCCTTTATGCAGGTGGTTGATATCGCTCAGCTCTGACTCCAGCTGGCTGAACTCGCCCAAGATCGCCTGGCCGCGTTCAAAAACGACGCGCCCGGTATCGGTGAGCAGTAGTTTGCGGCCGTCGCGGATCAACAGCGTGCAGTTCAGCTCATCTTCGAGATTCTTGAGCATCTTGCTGATGGTGGGCTGTGTGACAAACAGCTTTTCCGCCGCGCGAGTAAAACTCTGCTGACGAACCACTTCAACGAAATAGCGCAGCGTTCGGATATCCATAATTATTCCCTGAGACTATACCTGCGATGATTTTAATTCATTTCTGTCCGCTTCGGCGGCTCTCTATACTGCTCGCCTGACTTCTTTTTTTCAGGACTATCGCACATGGCCTTCGCGCCAGCTCGCGTTGCCCCCGCCGTGGCGCAACGACTTCAGATCCCGGTACAGGTACTTCTCTACGTCGGGTTATTCATCTTCGCACAATATCTGGTGAACAGGTGGCAGGTACCGCTGCCGGCTAACCTGGTCGGCATGGTGATGCTCCTGCTGCTGATCGTCTGCCGGGTGATACCGGTAAGCTGGGTGCGCGCCGGCGCCCGCTGGCTGCTGGCGGAGATGCTGCTGTTTTTCGTCCCGGCGGTGGTCGCGGTGGTGAACTACGCCCAGCTGTTGATGGTCGATGGTTGGCGGATATTTCTGGTGATTGCCTTAAGCACGCTGATGGTGCTCGGCGCCACCGCCTGGGTCGTTGACAAGGTCTATCGTTACGAAGTGGGCAGGTTAAAAAAATGAGCGATGCCGTGCTGAGTATCCTGTGCCTGGTGGCGACGCTGGTCCTCTATTACGCCAACAAAAAACTGTATCGCCGTTTTCATAAACTCCCTCTGATGCCGCTGGTGTTCACGCCGATCCTGCTGGTGCTGATTCTGGTGGTAGGCCACATCTCTTATCAGAGCTATATGGGAGAGACCCACTGGCTGCTGTGGCTGCTGGGCCCGGCGACCATCGCCTTTGCCGTTCCGGTGTATGAAAATGTCGCGGTGATTAAACGCCACTGGATGTCGCTCAGCGCCGGGGTGGTGACGGCGGTAGTGGTGGCTGTCACCAGTTCCGTATGGCTGGCGCGCGGGTTTATGTTGTCTGATGAAATTCAGCGTAGCCTGGCGGTGCGCTCGGTGACCACGCCCTTTGCGCTGGCGGCGGCGAAACCGCTCGGCGGTCAACCCGATCTGGTGGCGCTGTTTGTGGTGATCACCGGCGTGTTTGGCATGGCGGTGGGAGATATGCTGTTTTTACGTCTTGCTATCCGGGAAGGGATGGCGAAAGGAGCCGGGTTCGGCGCGGCTTCCCATGGTGCGGGAACGGCGCGCTCGTATGAGCTGGGCCAGCAGGAGGGCGTGGTGGCCAGCCTGGTGATGATGCTGTCAGGCGTAGTGGTGGTGCTGGCTGCGCCGGTCGTCCGCTGGCTGCTGTTTTAACATTATCGCCAGAGTGAATGTTAATAAATATTGAGGAGAGGAATAGCTATCGGCTATTCCCTGTTTTTGTTATTGATGCATTTAACGGTTCATCATAAAAGATTAAGCCAATTCTTATATCAGCACTGACTTTGTAACTAAATGTTTCTCTGCATGCCCGTATTTAATTATGGGGTAAATATTATATAAATATCCAATTATCTTTGCGAATTTTATAACTTTATAACTATTTGATTTTTATGGTTTTGAGTATGGCCACTCATGCGTTGCGATGTTATGTCGCAAAAAATCAATTTTTACATTAATAATTGAGTTCTTACCTCATGCTAGTTATTATTTTTACGCGAGCTTGTATTATTGAATGGATTCAAATGCTGGTCGTTTATTTATGAATAATATTAATTGTCATAAACCATATGTCATGTAAATACATGCATGACGCCGCGCTGCTTGAATTTCATTCTCTAATATCGCTGCATAAAGCAATTGACGGACTGATTGTCGTTTATAATGGATATGGGAATAAATATGAAGATGAGTAAAAAATTTCTGGCGGGTGCCCTGATTTTCTCTGCCTGCAGCGCGCTGTCTACCGTTGCGCAGGCTGATAACACCATTACCTTTAATGGTATTGTTTCCGATACCACCTGTACGGCGACCATTGATGGCGGTGTAACGGCTATTGATATGGGCACCACCTCAGTGGCGGATCTGAAAGCGTATACCTTCGGCGCTGCCAAGAACTTCTCCTTTAGCTTAGCTGATTGCCCGACCGCGGAAGAAGGTGGCAACAGTATCGCCCGCGTCACTTTTGGCGGTGTTTCCGATACCGCGAACAGCGATTATTTTAAAAACCAGGCAACTGATGAGCCGGCAACCGGCGTCGCTGTGGCCCTTTTCGACGAAGCGGGCAATGTGATGAAGAATAACGAAGAGGGTTCTGATGTTGATATCTCTTCGGGTGCAGCAACCATTCCATTCACCGTTAAAATGGTGAAATCGGGTGATGCCGATCCGACGAAAGGTACCGTTCAGACAACCGTGACTTATAACGTGACCTATCATTAATTCGGCTTCTTGTTGAATGGAGAAAGGGGAATCGCCTGCTATTCCCCTTAAATTAAACATATGAGATATCCTTTTTTTGCGATCGGTTTATTGCTGTCTTCTTCCTTCGCGCAGGCCAGCGTGGTCGTTGGCGGTACGCGTCTGGTTTTTGATGGTACGAAAAATAACGCTGTAATAACGGTTGAGAATAAAGATCAGAACAGCAATATCGTTCAGTCCTGGCTCTCGGTGGTTGATGCAGCCTCACCCGCCAAAGACGCATTTATTATTACGCCGCCGCTGTTTCGTCTCAAAGCCGGGGAGAAAGGATTTGTCCGCGTAGTTCGATCAGGAAAGAAATTACCCGACGATCGCGAGTCGATGTTTTGGCTCAATATTAAAGGGATCCCGGCAACAGAATATGTACCTGATAAAAATGTCGTACAGTTTGCGATTAATTCGAAAATAAAATTGATTTATCGACCCGCTGCGTTAAAAGGTAATACACCGGAAGCGTACGCTGAAAAATTACAGTGGGGGAAAGAGGGGACGTCGGTGACGGTAAAAAATAACTCACCGCTGTATATGAATTTCTCACAGGTTAGCCTTAACGGTAAAAATATTTCTGGCGCATGGTTTGCTGCCCCGTTTTCCACCTTAAAAATACCCGTGCAGAGTAGCCTGTCGGCGACAGGAAAAAAAGAGATCACATGGAGCGTGATTAATGATTATGGTATGTCAGGGAAGAAATATACCGCTATCATTCAGTAGCGTTGAGCTGCTATTTTCAACTAAAAGTATCTGCGTCGCTATTATTCTGTGCCTAAGTACTCTACCCTCTCGCGCGGAGGCCGGCGAATATTTCAACCCAAATTTACTCGAAGTCGCTGAGAGTCCTGCGGCTTCGGTTGATCTATCCTATTTTTCGCAAGATGGCATACCGCCGGGCACCTATCACCTGGATGTTTACATCAACGATAAGTACGTCAGTTCAGACTCGCTGACTTTTCAGGAAATTAGCCATGACGCAGGCGCGACTGCTTCTCCCTGCCTGTCCGCGGAGTATCTGAATTCATGGTTGATTAATACCACCGCCTATCCGCAGTTGTTCGAGGCAGGGGAAACCTGCGCCCGGCTGTCGGCGATCCCCGGGATGACGTTCTCGGTATCTCTTGCCCAGCAGCGGATTGATTTTACCGTGCCGCAGGCCGCCATGCTGAATCGCCCCAGAGACTATATTCCCGAGAGCCAGTGGCAACAGGGGATCAATGCCGGTCTTCTCAACTATAGCGTCACCGGGCAGCGTAATGCGCCGCGGCATAACGGCGCCACTATCGACAGTCAGTTCGTCAGCCTGCAGCCTGGGCTGAATCTGGGACCATGGCGCCTGCGTAACTACAGCACCTATAGCCACAGCGATAACAACAGCCGCTGGGAGTCGGTTTACTCCTATCTTGCCCGCGATATTCACACCCTACGCAGCCAGCTGGTGGTCGGTAATACGTATACCTCTTCCGGCATTTTCGACAGTTTGAGTTTTACCGGTCTGCAGCTCAGTTCGGACAAAGAGATGCTGCCGGATAGCCTGCATGGCTTTGCGCCGACGATTCGAGGGATCGCGCGCACCACCGCGGAGGTCTCGGTTTATCAGAATGGTTACAGCATTTATAAAACCACCGTCGCTCCCGGCGCCTTTGAAATTAACGATCTGTACGCCACCGGCAGCGCCGGCGACCTGTACGTCAACATTAAAGAGTCTGACGGCAGCGAGCAAAACTTTGTGGTGCCTTTCGCGTCGCTGGCGATCCTGCAACGTGAGGGCCAGCTGGACTATGCGCTGAGCAGCGGCAGGACGCGATCGGGTAGCTCCGACGATAAAGAATATAACTTTATTCAGTCTTCCCTGGCCTATGGCGCCACCAGCAACATCACTCTTTATACTGGTTTCCAGCAGGCGGAAGATAAATACACCAACCTGTTGTTAGGCGCTGGCTTTAACCTCGGTACTATCGGTGCGCTGTCGTTTGATGGCTCTCAGTCGTGGGCCGACGTGAAAACCAGCGATACGGCCTCGTCAACCAGTAAAGAGCAAGGGCAATCGTATCGCGTCCGCTTCAGTAAAAGCTTTCTGCAGACGGGCACCAGCTTTTCCGTGGCCGGTTATCGCTACTCCACCTCGGGATATTATTCGTTTCAGGACTTTGTCGATAACTCTTCCACACAGCGCGACTGCTGTACGCAGAGCGGCAGAACGAAAGGCCGGTTTGACGCATCGTTGTCGCAGACGCTGTTTGGCTATGGTTCGCTCTCGCTTTCGTTGGTCAATGAGACCTACTGGGACAGTTCGCGTATGGAATCGGTGGGCGTGGGCTATAGCGGATCGATTGGCAAGGCCTCCTACTTTATTAACTATTCCTATAACCGCAATGTGCAAAGCACCGATGACAGCGACAATAACCGGCCGGCCAGCGATACCGTCATCTCCCTGACGTTAAGTATTCCGCTTGGCGAGACGCTCTCGGCAAATTACACCATGAACCATGGTCGACATAACGATACCACGCACAGCGTGGGGCTCAACGGCTCGGCGTTTGAGGATCGTTCCCTGAACTGGAGCGTACTGGAAGGGTACAACACGCAGGATAAAAGCACCTCCGGCAACCTCAGCGTCAACTACCAGGGCTCGAAAGGGGATGTGGCTGGCGGCTATGGCTACGACCGCTACAGCAATCACTACAACTATTCGCTGCGCGGGGGCATGGTCGCCCATGCGGGCGGACTCACGCTATCACGCTTTCTTGGCGAGAGTTCTGCGCTGGTCGAAACGCCTGGCGTCAGCGATGTGACAGTGCGCGGTCAGACAAACGTGACGACGGATGCCGCCGGATATGCGGTGGTGCCTTACGTCCGTCCGTACCATCGTAACAGCCTGGCGCTGGATGAACAGGAAATACCTGGCGCTGAAGTGGATAACGTCGCCAGAACGGTGGTTCCGACGCGCAATGCGATCGTCAAAGTGAAGTACGACACGCGAATTGGCTATAAGGCGATGCTCACCCTGCGTACCCGCAATGGCGTGGTGCCTTTCGGCGCGCTGGTGACCCTCGATAATGATCACGGTAGCGCGTCGCGCAGCAATATCGTTGGCGATGAGGGGCAGGTGTATCTAACGGGGCTGCAGAAAAAAGGCCAGCTGTTAGCGCGCTGGGGGGAGAAAAGCAGTGAGCAGTGCACCGTTCATTATGACTTCTCCGGCATGGCCCTTGGCGACGATATTCTGTTCTATCAGGCCGAATGTCGGTAATGGATGCAGGTTTTCAACATGGAAGAGGGGCTGATATGAATATGCGAGACGGCAGCACAAGGGGCCTCCTGGTGGCCATTTTGCTGCTCTCCCTTCCGGCGCTGGCTTATGAGGGCAGCAGCACGGTCAATTTTAACGTCACGGGCACCATCGAAGCGCCTTCCTGTGAGGTGGCCGTGGAGCCGTCGAACAGTATCGATTTAGGCACCGTCTCCTCGCAGACGTTCTCCGGACATGCCGGGGCGAGCGGCGCCAGCGTGCCGGTTAAGCTGGTCTTTTCCAGCTGTTCCGCCGATGCGTCGGCGGTGACCATCGCGTTTAGCGGCACCAGCTTCGATAGCACCCACGCTTCAATCTATAAAAACTTCCAGACTGGCAGCAACGGTGCCAGCGGCGTCGGTTTGCAGCTGCAGAGCATGGCCGACCAGCAGCCCCTTGGCCCCGGCGACCAGTATCTCTATACCTTTGGGGACGATGCGGATATCCATACCTTTAATATGGTGGCACGTATGTTTTCGCCTTATGGCCAGGTAAGGTCCGGGATGGTCGGGTTTACCGCCACGTTCGATGTGGCTTACAAATAACGTTTCGACAGGGATGGGTATGAAAAAACTGATCTTATTGCTCATATTGGCACTGTGTCCCGTCTATAGCTGGGCGGCCTGCACGGGAACCAACTATGGCGATGTCTCGATGACCAACCTGCCGGAAAAGATCCTGGTCAATGCCGGGAGCTATACCGCAGGGACGGTACTGTATGACTCGGGGAAGATTACGCGCTCGCAAACGGAATTGCTTAACTGTGAGGGGAGCACCTACGCGGTTTTTGCCTGGTCCTCGAACAATGCCGGGGCACTGATAGGGGATAATATCTATGCCACCTCGGTGCAGGGGATCGGTATCCGCGTCAAGGTGTGGCTCAATATCAGCGGTGAATATGGCGATGACACCGATGATTTCAGCCCCGACTCGCAGGTGCATTATATTGGTGATGTGAATTATTACCTCGGAAAGCCGACAGGTCTTTTCGACTCTTTCGCGTCGACTCATTATACCCCGGCGTATCAGCTGCAGCTGGTGGCCACCGGCGGCGCCATCGCCAGCAAGAGTCAATTATCGTTCAGCGACCCGGTGGCCACGGTATCGGCCAAGGATAAAAAGGGGACCATCGCTATTTCACAACTGCACATCAGCGGCACAACCAGCATCCAGCTAATCCCGATGGGGTGTATTGTCGGTAGCAATAATCTCAGTTTTTCCATGGGCAGCATCAATGCCAGTGAGTTTAATACCGCGACGAAGGTGGGTAGCGCGCGGCAGTCTCTGAGCCTCTCCTGCGAGCCGGGAACTAACGTTTCGATGCGTGTGGCGGCTGCTTCTGCAAGCGGGGATAACCCTGACAATACGGTGATGGCCCTCACGGCGGAACAGAATGCCGCCACTGGCGTGGGAGTGCAGTTAAATTTGAATGGCAAAGCACTGCCGTTAAATACCGATATCAGCCTCTATACTTCGAGCCGCGCGACGGTGACCAACAGCGGCGCGGATGCCAGCTACAGCTATTTCACCAACCCCGACAGCCCCGGAGGCGCAGCGGCCATGCAGACGCTCGCCTTATCCACTAACTATTACAGGACGGGGAGCGCGGTGACCGCGGGGACAGCCAACGCCACCGGGGTGATCACCTTTACTTATAACTGAGGGGAGAATCCCTTCCCCGAACGATGCCGGGGAAGGGAGAGGACGATTAATGCGCCTGGCCGCGTTCGATACCGATCCCGGTTTGTGAACGGATAAACTGGGCGCGGAACTGCTCGCGCTCGCGCATCCCTTCCGGTGAGTTATCGGTGGCGGAGAAGACCCAGATGCCAATGAACGCGATGGCAATGGAGAACAGCGCCGGATATTCATACGGGAACAGCGCTTTCTCATGGCCGAGGATCTGCACCCAAATGGTGGGGCCGAGGATCATCAGAATGACCGCAGTCAGCAGGCCCAGCCAGCCGCCGACCATCGCGCCGCGGGTGGTCAGCTTCGACCAGTACATCGACAGCAGAATAATCGGGAAGTTACAGCTGGCGGCGATGGAGAAGGCCAGGCCGACCATGAAAGCAATATTCTGATTTTCAAACAGAATACCCAGCAGAATGGCCACCACCCCAAGGATCAGCACGGTGATCTTGGAGACCTTCAGCTCCTGACGCTCGGTCGCGCCCTTGCGGAAGACGTTGGCGTACAGGTCGTGCGACACCGCTGACGCGCCGGCGAGGGTCAGGCCCGCCACCACCGCCAGGATAGTGGCGAAGGCTACCGCAGAGATAAACCCGAGGAACAGGTTGCCGCCAACCGCATCCGCCAGGTGCACCGCCGCCATGTTATTGCCGCCGATAAGCTGTCCGGCCGCGTCTTTAAACGCCGGGTTCGCGCCGACCAGCATGATGGCGCCGAAGCCGATGATAAAGGTCAGGATATAGAAATAGCCCATAAAACCGGTGGCGTAGAAGACGCTTTTACGCGCTTCTTTGGCGTCGCTCACGGTAAAGAAGCGCATCAGAATATGCGGCAGGCCAGCGGTACCGAACATCAGACCCAGACCCAGAGAGAGCGCCGATATCGGATCTTTCACCAGTCCGCCGGGACTCATAATCGCGGCCCCTTTCGGGTGGACCGCCATCGCCTCGGTAAACAGGTTATTGAAGCTGAAGCCGACGTGCTTCATGACCATAAAGGCCATAAAACTGGCGCCGCACAGCAGCAGAACCGCTTTAATAATCTGCACCCAGGTGGTCGCCAGCATGCCGCCGAACAGGACATAGAGCACCATCAGCACGCCAACCAGCACTACGGCGACATGGTAATTAAGGCCGAACAGCAGCTGGATTAGCTTGCCGGCGCCCACCATCTGGGCAATCAGATACAGGGCCACCACCACCAGCGAACCGCAGGCGGAGAGGGTGCGGATCGGCCCCTGCTTCAGGCGGTAAGAGGCGACATCGGCAAAAGTATAGCGGCCAAGATTGCGCAGACGTTCAGCAATTAGAAACAGGATAATCGGCCAGCCGACGAGAAAGCCCAGCGAGTAGATCAGCCCATCGTAGCCGGAGGTATACACCAGCGCGGAGATACCGAGGAACGACGCCGCTGACATAAAGTCGCCGGCAATCGCCAGCCCGTTCTGGAAGCCGGTAATATTGCCGCCGGCGGTGTAGTAATCGCTGCGCGAACGCACCCGTTTTGAGGCCCAGTAGGTGATGTACAGCGTCAGGGCGACGAAAATCAGGAACATGACAATCGCCTGCCAGTTGGTCGGCTGGCGCTGTACCGCGCCGGTAATAGCGTCTGCGGCGTGGGCGCCGAGGGGCAGCAGCGTGGCGGCGAGCGCCGTCAGGACTCTCTTGATCATGCTTTTACCTCGTTGAGAACGCTTTTGGTCAAACGGTCGAATTCACCGTTAGCTCGCCAGACATAAATACCGGTCAGGATAAACGAAATGACGATCACGCCAATGCCGAGCGGGATCCCGCGGGTGACGCTGGTTCCGGCGTGCAGCGGGGTGCCGAGCCAGCCGGGTGCAAAGGCGATAAGCAAAATAAAGCCCACGTAGATCACTAACATAATCACTGACAGAATGGCGGCAAACCGTTGCCGTGATGCAACTAACTCCCTGAAATGCGCACTATTTTCTATCCGCTGACAAAGTTGTTCATTCATCTTAGCGTCTCCAGAGGTCTCCCTTTCGTCATCCACTCGGCGGACGCTGGCGACAGCAACCCCTCCGGCGACGGAGCCGGGACAGGTTTTGCTGACGGCGTTCCTGCGAGTGAAATCCTGGGGGAGGGACTTATTTTTATCCTCTCCCCGGAAGGGGAGAGGGTGTAGGGAATCGGTCCTTACTTACGATGGCATGGTAATGGCCTGCTTCTCTTCGAGCAGTTTTTCCACGACGCCAGGATCGGCGAGGGTCGAGGTATCGCCGAGGTTGCTGGTGTCGCCTGCGGCAATCTTACGCAGAATGCGGCGCATGATTTTGCCCGAGCGGGTTTTCGGCAGCGAATCGGTCCAGTGCAGCACATCCGGCGTCGCCAGCGGACCGATCTCTTTGCGTACCCAGTTACGCACTTCGGCATACAACTCCGGCGTCGGTTCTTCGCCGTGATTGAGCGTCACGTAGGCATAGATGGCCTGGCCTTTGATGTTATGCGGGATCCCCACCACCGCCGCTTCGGCGATTTTTGGGTGCGACACCAGCGCCGATTCGATCTCGGCGGTCCCCAGACGGTGTCCGGAGACGTTCAGGACGTCATCCACCCGGCCGGTGATCCAGTAATAGCCATCTTCATCACGACGCGCGCCGTCGCCGCTAAAGTACATATTTTTGAAGGTGGAGAAGTAGGTTTGCTCAAAGCGCTCATGGTCGCCGAACAGGGTACGCGCCTGGCCGGGCCAGGAGTCGGCGATGGCGAGGTTGCCCTCGGTGGCGCCATCCAGCGGCAGGCCTTCGTTATCCACCAGCACCGGCTGGACGCCGAAGAACGGACGCGTCGCGGAGCCGGCCTTCAGCTCAATCGCGCCCGGCAGCGGAGTGATCATAAAGCCGCCTGTTTCGGTCTGCCACCAGGTGTCCATCACCGGGCACTTCTCGTTACCGATCTTCTTCCAGTACCACTCCCAGGCTTCCGGGTTAATCGGTTCGCCGACCGAGCCAAGAATGCGCAGCGAGGAGCGGTCTGTGCCTTCGATAGCTTTGTCGCCTTCCGCCATCAGGGCGCGAATAGCCGTCGGGGCGGTATAGAGAATGCTGACCTTATGCTTATCGACGACCTGGCACATGCGCGCCGGCGTAGGCCAGTTCGGCACCCCTTCGAACATCAGGGTGGTGGCGCCGCAGGCCAGTGGGCCGTACAGCAGATAGCTATGGCCGGTGACCCAGCCCACGTCGGCGGTGCACCAATAAATATCGCCCGGATGGTAGTCGAAAACGTATTTAAAGGTGGTGGCCGCATAGACCAGATAGCCGCCGGTGGTGTGCAGCACCCCTTTCGGTTTACCGGTGGAGCCGGAGGTATAGAGGATGAACAGCGGATCTTCGGCGTTCATTTCGACGGGCCGGTGTTCGGCGCTGGCGTTCGCAATCAGGTCGCTCCACCACAGATCGCGGCCTTCCTGCCAGTCGATATTGCCGCCGGTGCGTTTCAGGACCACCACGTGCTCAATGCTTTTCACGTTCGGGTTTTTCAGCGCGTCATCGACGTTTTTCTTCAGCGGGATGGCGCGACCGGCGCGCAGCCCTTCGTCAGCGGTGATCACCAGGCGTGAGCTGGAGTCGATAATGCGTCCGGCCACCGCCTCCGGCGAGAAGCCGCCGAAAATGACCGAGTGGATTGCCCCGATGCGGGCGCAGGCCAGCATCGCCACCGCGGCTTCCGGCACCATCGGCATATAGATAGCGACCACGTCGCCTTTTTTAATCCCGAGGTCGAGCAGCACATTGGCGAAACGGCACACGTCGGCATGCAGTTCACGGTAGGTGATGTGCTTGCTTTGGCTGGCGTCGTCGCCTTCCCAGATGATGGCGGTTTGATCGCCGCGTTCGGCGAGGTGGCGGTCGAGACAGTTAGCGGCGAGGTTCAGGGTGCCATCTTCATACCATTTGATGGAAATATTACCCGGTGCGAAGGAGGTGTTCTTTACACGGGTATAGGGCCGCATCCAGTCAAGGATCTTGCCCTGCTCGCCCCAAAATGTATCAGGGTCGGTTATGGATTGTTGGTACTGCGCCTTGTACTGATCCGGGTTAATCAGGCAACGTTCCGCAATATTAGCGGGAATAGGGTGTTTGTGAATTTGGCTCATGGCTTTTTTTCTCCTTTGAACTTGTTAAATATATGTCAAACAAACGTTAAGAGTAGGGGTTTTGACAGCTTTGTTTGTTAATTGGGGGGCAGATCACGCAATGATTAAACTGGGTGAAATTTCATCAAATGAAACTTTGAAGCGAAATAATTACGCCAATGAATTTATAGAAACGGAAGCTGTGAAAATTTTTTTATTACAAATACTTATGCAATGTAACTGGGGGAAATTCGCTGCTTTATGCATAAAAGTAGAGGAAAGCCCTGTTCTTAAAGGCTTGCGCAGCATGCCGTGCAAATGATACTGATATTGCGCGTTAAATAACCCCACAAAGCAACGCAACACAATTCATACCCCCTGCAGTGGGTACCATGACGAAAAGGAATGGTGCCTTTCATTGAGGAAGTCAGTAGTGAAGAAAACAAAAAAAGTCAGTCTGGCCTGGCAAATTTTGCTAGCCCTGGTGCTGGGTATCCTTCTGGGCAGTTATCTGCATTACCACGCTGAAAGTCGCGATTGGTTAATTAGCAATTTGCTGACGCCGGCGGGCGATATCTTTATCCATCTGATTAAAATGATCGTGGTCCCGATTGTCATTTCGACCCTGGTGGTCGGGATTGCCGGCGTGGGTGACGCCAAACAGTTAGGGCGGATCGGTGCCAAAACCATTATCTATTTCGAAGTGATCACCACGGTGGCGATTGTGCTGGGTATCACCCTGGCCAACGTCTTCCAGCCGGGGACGGGCATTGATATGTCGCAGCTGGCGGCAGTTGATATTTCGAAATATCAGAACACCACCGCCGAAGTGCAGAGCCATGCGCACGGTCTGATGGGTACCATCCTGTCGCTGGTGCCGACCAATATCGTGGCATCGATGGCGAAAGGCGATATGCTGCCGATTATCTTCTTCTCGGTGCTGTTTGGCCTGGGGCTCTCCTCGCTGCCGGCGACCCACCGTGAGCCGCTGGTGACGGTCTTCCGCTCTATCTCCGAGACCATGTTTAAAGTCACCCATATGGTGATGCGCTATGCGCCGGTCGGGGTATTCGCCCTGATTTCGGTAACCGTCGCCACCTTCGGTTTCGCCTCGCTGTGGCCGCTGGCCAAGCTAGTGTTGCTGGTTTACTTTGCGATCCTGTTCTTCGCGCTGGTGGTGCTGGGGATTGTCGCGCGCCTGTGTGGTCTGAGCATCTGGATCCTGATCCGCATCCTGAAAGATGAGCTGATTCTGGCTTATTCTACCGCCAGTTCGGAGAGCGTACTGCCGCGCATTATTGAGAAGATGGAAGCCTACGGCGCGCCGGCGTCGATCACCAGCTTTGTGGTGCCGACCGGTTACTCCTTCAACCTCGATGGTTCAACGCTGTATCAGAGCATCGCGGCGATCTTTATCGCCCAGCTGTACGGTATTGACCTCTCTATCTGGCAGGAGATTACCCTGGTGCTGACCCTGATGGTGACCTCGAAAGGGATCGCCGGCGTGCCGGGCGTCTCCTTCGTGGTGCTGCTGGCCACCCTGGGTAGCGTCGGGATCCCGCTGGAAGGGCTTGCCTTTATTGCCGGCGTCGACCGTATCCTCGATATGGCGCGTACCGCGCTGAACGTGGTGGGTAATGCGCTGGCGGTGCTGGTTATCGCCAAGTGGGAGCATAAGTTCGATCGCAAAAAAGCGCTGGCCTATGAACGCGAAGTGCTGGGCAAGTTTGATAAAACCGCCCAATAAAACACAAAGCCCGGCGCGATAGCGCCGGGCTTTTTCTTATCCTTTACTGATCCGGTCAAACTCTTCGCAGCCGGTATCAAACCCCTCCAGGCAACTGACGTTGAGCCAGTGCAGCGCCTTCTGCTTATTCGGTTCGATAAAGCCTTTCTCTCCCTGCTGGAACATCATCCCGGCCCAGTATTCGGCATAGCCGGTGCGGGAAAGTGATGAACTGCCTTTGAAGTATTCGCTTGCTTTCACATCATCCTCCGGGCCGTGTACGCCGCTGGCGTAGATCAGCCCCAGCAGCATCTGGGCATCTACCGCCGCATCGCTTTCGCTATCCCGGGCTGCATCCTGCAGCAGCGTGATGGCGTGCGCTACGTCGGTGGCGCCAGCCTGACGGTTGACCAGCACCCGCGCGAGGACGATCTCTCCGGATTTACTGCCGGCCTCGACGGCTTTTTCCGCCAGCTGGCGGGCCTGCGGATAGTCCGCCTGTTGGGGGTTACGGATTTTGAGCTGCGCCAGCAGCGCCAGCGCATCGCCATCGCCCTGGGCGGCCGCCTTCTGCGCCCAGTATTCGGCTTTTTGATAATCGCCGGAGCTGACCCAGGTATCGGCAAGGTAATATTGCGCGCGTCGATCGCCGGCTTCGGCCTGCTGTTGATACTGACTGCCAGGTTCGGTGGCCACCGCTGTGCCGCTGGTGAAAACCAGTAGAAATAAAAAGAGGTATTTCATTTGTATTTATTATCAGTAAGGAACATAGCGCGCAGTATAAAGGGAGGCGAAAAAGAAGAAAATGGCGGGTATCGGTAGGTAGGGCCGATTTGCGCTACCTGACCGTAGGCCCGCGCAAGCGCAGCGCCGCCGGGCGGCAGACTGCGGACACGTAGCCGTTTATGTGCCGGGTGGCGGCTGCGCCTGACCCGGCCTACGGATGGAGATGCGCCTGCCAGCCGTAGGCCCGCGCAAGCGCAGCGCCGCCGGGCGACAGACTGTGGACACGGAGCCGTTTATGTGCCGGGTGGCGGCTGCGCCTGACCCGGCCTACGCATCGCGCGAGCCGGGTCAGACCGCCGAACCTTAACCCATCGCGCTTTCGCGCAGGCGGGATTTCAGCTTGTTGTACTCGTCGATCACGTACTGTTCCGCGGCGCGCTGATCGGCAATCCGCTCAACGTTGACCGCGCAGTACTTGTACTCCGGCGTTTTGGTTATTGGACTCAGGTTCTCTGAGACCAGCTCGTTACAGGCGCCGATCCACCACTGGTAGGTCATGTACACCGCGCCTTTATTCGGCCGATCGCTGACCTGCGCGCGGGTGATGATGCGCCCCTTACGCGAATTGACCCATACCAGCTCTTCATCTTCGATGCCTAGCCGTTCGGCGTCGGCGGTGTTGATTTGCGCATAGCCTGGTTCATCCGCCAGCGCCGCCAGCGCCGCGCAGTTACCGGTCATTGAACGGCACGAGTAGTGGCCGACCTCGCGCACCGTCGACAATACCATCGGGTACTCGTCGGTAAGCTTATCGATCGGCGCGACCCAGTCGCAGGTGAAGAACTGCGCCAGTCCGTTCGGGGTATCGAACTTCTCTTTAAACAGATACGACGTTCCCTGATCGGCGTCGGACTCATCGCGGCACGGCCACATGACATAGCCGAGCTCACCCATTTTCTCGTAGGTGGCGCCGTAGAAGTCCGGGCACAGATGCCGCAACTCGTCCCAGATCTCCTGGGTGTTGTTGTAATGCATCGGATAGCCCATCCGGGTGGCGATTTCGCTGATGATCTGCCAGTCGGTTTTCAGGTCCCACTTCGGCTCCACCGCTTTAAAGAAGCGCTGGAAGCCGCGGTCCGCTGCGGTATACACGCCTTCGTGCTCGCCCCACGAGGTGGACGGCAGGATGACGTCAGCCGCGGAGGCGGTTTTGGTCATGAAAATGTCCTGGACGATAACCAGTTCCAGATCGTCGAACGCTTTGCGGACCGCCGAGAGTTCGGCGTCGGTCTGCAGCGGATCCTCACCCATAATGTACGCCGCCCGCACTTCACCGTGCGCCGCGCGGTGCGGCAATTCGCTGATGCGATAGCCGGTATGCGCAGGCAGGCTTTCCACGCCCCAGGCTTTGGCGAATTTTTCGCGGTTCTCCGGGAACTTGACGTACTGATAGCCCGGATAGGTATCCGGTAGCGCACCCATATCGCAGGCGCCCTGAACGTTGTTCTGGCCGCGTACCGGGTTGACGCCGACGCTCGGCTTGCCGAGGTTGCCGGTGAGGATCGCGAGGCTGGTCAGCGACCGCACCGTCTCCACGCCCTGGTAGAACTGGGTGACGCCCATGCCCCACAGGATGGCGGCGGATTTGGCGCTGGCATACATCCGGGCGCAGGCGCGGATCTCCTGGGCGCTGACCCCGGTGATCTCCTCCACCGACTCCGGCGTATAGCCTTCAACGATTTTGCGATACTCCTCGAAGCCTTCGGAACGGCTGGCGACGAAGGATTTATCGTACAGATCCTCTTCAATAATCACGTGGCCAATGGCGTTGAGCAGCGCGATGTTCGAGCCGTTCTTCAGCGCAATGTGCATATCGGCGATGCGCGCGGTTTCAATTTTGCGCGGGTCGCAGACGATAATTTTCGCCCCGTTGCGTTTAGCGTTAATGACGTGATTCGCCACGATAGGGTGGGAATCCGCCGGGTTGTAACCGAAGATAAACACCAGATCGGTGTTATCAATCTCCGTGATGGCATTACTCATGGCGCCGTTACCGACCGACTGGTGCAGACCTGCAACCGAAGGGCCGTGTCAGACGCGAGCGCAGCAGTCGACGTTATTGGTACCAATAACGGCGCGCGCGAATTTTTGCATCACATAGTTGGTTTCATTACCGGTGCCGCGGGAGGAGCCGGTGGTTTGGATCGCATCCGGGCCATATTTGGCTTTAATGGCGCTGAGGCGGGTGGCGACGTAATCCAGCGCCTCGTCCCAGGAGACGGCTTCCAGCTTGCCGCCGCGTTGACGGCGGATCATGGGGGTTTTCAGGCGCGGCGTTAGGATCTGGGTATCGTTAATGAAGTCCCAGCCATAATAGCCCTTCAGGCACAGGGTTCCCTGGTTGGTTTTCCCCTGCGCCGCTTCAGCCCGAACGATTTTGCCGTTATCGACCACCAGGTTGATTTTGCAACCTGATGCGCAATACGGGCAAACCGTGACGACTTTTTTCATCGGTCTTGCTCCAGTTATTCAATGGGCGCGTTTGCGCTATCGCGCCGTCACTATGCATCTTCTATGCCATATTTTCATTGTGGGTATTCCTTGATGATACGCGGGTTTTTTGGGCGGAATGCTGACGAAAAACAGCCTGTCGACAGATTTGACGTGTCGATACCCTGGAGATGTGACGGCGCTTGAAAAAATGTCACCGGGAGAGGAATTTGTCGGCGCAGGCTTGCAGAATCGATCAGACTGACACTAATTCCCGGCGGGCAGAGGCAAAAATGAAACCAGTCATTTTAGTGGTGGATGATGACAGGGCAATGGGCGAGCTGCTCAGCGATGTGCTCGGCGCGCACGCGTTTGAAGTGCTTGTCAGCCAGACCGGCAACGACGCGCTGGCGACGGTGGCGCAGCGGGCGGATATTGCGCTGGTCTTACTGGACATGATCCTGCCGGATACCTATGGCCTGCAGGTGCTCCAGCAGCTGCAGCGCACGCGGCCTGAGCTGCCGGTGGTGATGCTCTCCGGTCTGGGCAGTGAGTCTGATGTGGTGGTGGGCCTGGAGATGGGCGCCGATGATTACATCGCCAAACCGTTCAGCTCGCGGGTGGTGGTCGCCCGGGTGAAAGCGGTACTGCGACGCAGCGGGGCGCTGGCCGGCGAGGCGTCGGGCGCCGGTGCTGGCCTGACGTTTAACGGCTGGCGGCTGGATACCACGCGCTGTGAACTGTATAACCCGCAGCAGCAGGCGATCCCGCTGACCCAGGGAGAATATGGCCTGCTGCTGGCGCTGGCGCAGAACGCGCGCCGGGTATTGAATCGCGAACAGCTGCTGGCGCTGACCCATAACGAAAGCACCGAGGTATTCGACCGGACCATCGATGTGCTGATCATGCGCCTGCGGCGCAAAATTGAGCTCAACCCGCATCAGCCGACGTTGATTAAAACCCTGCGCGGTCTGGGCTATGTCTTTTCCGCCGACGTGACCCACAGCGAGAAGGCGGCGTAGGGCGGGTTTGCTGCCAACCCGCTGTTGACTTTATTTGGCGCAGGGAGTTTACTTTTTTTATTAAAGTGACACTCTGGGTTAATCTATGGCAACAAAATTAAACTGGCTGCTGCAAAACAGCGCTCCCGGAGATGTGATCCTTCAGTCCTGGTTAAGCCAGCATGCCATCTCTCCCTCTCTGGCCTTTAAATACGCGCAAAGTGGCTGGTTAAAAAAAAGAGGCAACGGCGTATATGCGCGTGCGGGACGTGAGCCGGAGTGGAACGATGCATTAGCATGTTTGCAAAATCAGCTTGCCGCTCCGGTGTATGTTGCGGGGCTCAGTAGCTTAGTCTGGCAGGGCCGTTCACACTATCTACAGCTAAAACAAAACCAGTGCTGGCTTAGTGTGGAAAATAAAGCGCTGCTGCCGAAATGGTTCAGGGAATTCCCGGGTGTGGAGTGGATAGTCATATCGGGGAAAAAACTGCCGGTGCTGGATGATAGATACCGTGTAACGCTTGATATAAAAGGGAAAAAACTCATCGGCAGTGCGCCAGAACTGGCTGCTTACGAGTTGCTGAGCGCGGTGCCGGGGACCCTCTCATTTAACCACGCTGCAGAGCTTTTCCAGGGGCTGGTTAATCTTAATCCTCGTAAAGTAGAGTATCTTCTTTCCGTCAGCCAGTCCGTGCAGGCCAAGCGTTTGTATCTCTTCTTCGCCAGTTTTTACGAGCATGGCTGGCTCAAACGAATCGATAGCCAAAAAATCGATCTGGGAGCGGGCAAGCGGCAAATCGTGGAAAATGGAAAGTTCAATGCTCAATACCAAATCACAGTGCCTGAACGCTTTCAAAAGGAATAAAAAATATGGATATACAGGCGCCTTATTATCGGCAGGTTGCTCTGCTAATGCAGGTTTTACCCTATGTTGCTGTCGAACGGGAATTTGCGCTGAAAGGTGGCACTGCAATCAATCTCTTTATCCGCGATTTCCCTCGATTATCGGTGGATATCGACCTCGCCTGGGTGCCCCTGGAAAGCAGAGCCATCGCTTTACCTCATATACGGGATGCGCTTGCACGTATTGCCGCCAATCTGCAACAACAGGCAGGTATGAGCGCTGTATTACAAGCTAATCGTTCAGATGAGATGCGTGTCATTGTTACTACCGATAGCGCGCAAATAAAGATAGAGGTTTCACCGGTCGCCCGGGGAACATTATATCCACCACAGGAGCGAGAAGTGGTGGGGGCGGTAGAGGACGTTTTTGGCTATGCCAGCCTTCCAGTGGTTTCGTTGCCTGACCTCTACGGTGGAAAATTATGCGCGGCGCTGGATCGCCAGCATCCCAGAGATTTTTATGACGTGAAATTACTTCTTGATGCGCAGGAGCTTGACCGTCCCATTTTCAATGGGTTTATCGCGTATTTACTGAGCCATAATCGGCCTCTGGCTGAAGTGCTGAATCCTCGCTGGAAAGATATTGCTGAACCTTTTTACCGTGAATTCAGCGGGATGACATTTGAGACGATAGCCCTGGAGGAACTGACAGCAGTCCCCAACAGGATGATTGCTGCGTTAAAATCCTGTTTCACACAACAGGATGTCGATTTTTTACTGTCATTTAAACGAGGCGAACCAGACTGGCGTTTAGCGCCGGAAATGCGTATTCAGGATTTGCCTGCCGTGCAGTGGAAATTGCGCAATATTCATCAGATGCCAGCGATAAAACGCGCTGAGTCATTAGATAAACTGGAAAAGGTGCTGGCCGAGTGGCGCAGTTAGTTACCTGGCCCGCCCTTGTTGAACTCAGCGTAAAACAGGCGTGATTTGAATAAACCGTATCCCTTTTCTCGCCATGACACGCCGTTCTCCTGTGGCATCGCCCTGATAGCGGGATCTACTCGATCTAAACATTCTGCAACTGAATAAACGCCTGTAGCTCAGGGAGCGTTTTGGCGCCGTCGATCGCATTGACGGCCTGCAGGCTGGCGCGGGCGCAGGCGTGGGCCAGCTGCAGACTGGCGGTTAACGGCCAGCGTTCGTGGCTGCCATACAGCAGGCCGGCGCAGAAGGCGTCCCCCGCGCCGACGCTGCCGATAATCTCCTCCGGCGGTAGCCGCCATGACGGTACCCAGCGCCCGGCTTCGGTACGGGAGACGCCCCATGCCCCCTCCGGACAATGGATCACTACCCGCTGGCGTACGCCGGCGTCAAGCAATGCGCTGGCGGCGCGGGCGATATTGGCGACGTGCGGCTCGCCGTTGGGTAGACGAATCTCCAGCCCGCTAAACTCGCTGGCTTCCAGTTCATTGATGGTCAGGTAGTCAAGATGCTTCAGCGCCGGCAGGACCAGCGGCCGGTAGCGCGGGTCGCCCTTGCGCGACACCAGATCGAGGGACACCTCATAGCCTCGCTCGCGCATCTGCGCCAGCAGTCGCGCGCTGCGGGTGCCGTACACTTCATCGGGGCGATCGAGGCTTTCGAGCAGCAGCAGATAGCCGAGATGGAAAATTTTCAGCGGCGCATCCAGCGGCTCAAAAGCCGGGAGATCAAGCAGGCGGTTGGCGCCGGGAGAGTGAAAGAAAGTGCGCTGGCCTTCGGCGTCGGTCATCACCTGGGTCATCGAGGTGGGGGCGGAGCTGGTGCGCTGTACGAGCTGGCGATTGATATGGTACTGATCGAGCATGGCGGTGATGTAGTCGCCATCGTTATCCTCGCCAATCAGGCCGACCGCCTGCAGCGGCAGCCCGGCGTGCATTTTGGCCAGGGTCAGCAGGACATTCAGCGGCGCGCCGCCGGTGGCGCGTTCGCTATGGACAATTTCCACCAGCCAGCCGCGCTCCGGCCACTGCCCGATCTGGTGGACATGATCGACCAGCATGTTGCCTGCGGCAATAATGCCTTTCCGTTCCATGATCGCTACTCCGCGCCGTCATATTCGTTAAGCGTAGCGCACAATCGGCGGAACGATTGTGCGCCTGGTTGCGCTTATTTCACGGTCCAGCCTTTGTAAGAGCTGACGTTATTTTTGTCGATCATCGTCACCGGGATCAGTACCGGCGCGGTCGGCGCAGGTTTGCCCTGCAGGATGTCGTAGCCAATCTCCACCGCCTTCGCTGCCATCACCTGTGGGTCCTGCGCTGGGGTGGCGACGAACAGCGAGTTCTTACGCTTCAGCGCCTCTTCGCCGTCCGGGCTGCCGTCGACGCCGACGATGAAGAACTCGCTGCGCTGCGCCTGTTTCGCTGCCAGATCAGCACCAATCGCCGTCGGATCGTTGATCGCGAACACGCCGTCAATCTTCGGATTGGCCGCCAGCAGGGAGGTCATCACCTCCAGGCCGCCTTCCCGGCTGCCTTTGGCGTTCTGGTTGGCGGAGAGGATTTTAATGTCCGGGTGTTTTTTGAACTCCGTTTCGCAGCCTTCGACGCGGTTTTGTACGGCGGAGACCGGCGGCCCGTTGATGATCACCACGTTGCCTTTGTTGTTCAGGCGGTCGCTAATGTATTTACAGGCCAGCTCGCCCGCCTGGGTGTTATCGGAGGTGATGGTGGCGTCGGCCCCTTCGGCGGCGACGTCAACCGCCACCACCACGATCCCGGCCTCTTTGGCCCGCTTCACCGCCGGGCCAATGCCTTTCGAATCGGCGGCGTTGAGGATGATCATATCGACTTTGGCGGCGATAAAGTTATCGATCTGCGCCACCTGCTGGCCCAGATCGTAGCCGCTGGAGACCAGCGTCACTTTGACGTTATCCCCCGCCAGCTTGCGGGCCTCCAGCTCCGCCCCTTTGGTGATCTGTACAAAGAACGGGTTGGCAAGGTCGCCCACCGTCACGCCAATCGCTTTCAGCTCTTTGGCCGACGCAAAAGGGGAGGCGGCCAGCAGCGCGCCAGCACACAGCGCGGTGACTATCGGTTTTAAACGCATTCGCTTTTCCTCGCAGGTAAGATGTTGTTGTTATGCACTTTGATGATGTCGGGTACGGTATTTGTCGATCAGCACCGCAATGATGATCACCGCCCCTTTGATCACCAGTTGCCAGAAGTAGGAGACCCCCATCAGGGTCATGCCGTTATTGAGGGTGGCGATAATTAGCGCCCCCACCAGTGTACCGGTGATGGTGCCGATACCGCCGACGAAGCTGGTGCCGCCGAGAATGACCGCGGCGATGGCGTCCAGCTCGTAGCCGACGCCGAGGTTGCCGTTGGCGCTGTACAGCCGCGAAGCGCTCATCACCCCGCCAAGGCCGGAGAGCAGGCCGCTCATGCCATAGACAAACAGCAGCACCAGCCAGACTTTGATGCCGGTCAGCCGCGCCGCCTGCATGTTGCCGCCCACCGCGTAGATATGCACCCCAAGGGTGGTGCGGCGCAGGATAAACCAGCACACCGCGATCACCGCCAGGGCGATGACTACCAGCCACGGCACCGGGCCGAGGTAGTCATTGCCGATCCACTCGAAGCTGATATCGGAGTTGATCACCGTGGTGCCGTCGGCCAGCAGATAGGCGGCGCCGCGCAGCGCCGTGTAGGTGCCGAGGGTGACGATAAACGGCGGTAGCCCGGCGAAGGCGACCAGCGCGCCGTTGAACAGGCCGAGCAGCAGGCCGAGCATCAGCGCCGCCGGAATCGACAGCAACGCAAACGCCGGGATCAGCGACACCACCATCGCGGCCACTGCGGTGGTGCCAAGGATGGAGCCGACGGAAAGGTCAATGCCGCCGGTGAGGATGATAAAGGTCATTCCCGCCGCCAGCACAATGTTGATCGAGGCCTGGCGGGTGATATTCAGCAGATTGCTTTCCGTGAAAAAGTTGGGGGCGATAAAGCCGAAAACGGCGACGATCAGGATGAGGATCGGCAGAATGCCGACGGTCTGCATCAGGTCGCCCATCAACATTTTTTTCGCCGAAGCGGATTTCGCGACCGGCGCGGAGGTCTCTTTCGGTATGCTCATAGTTGCCCTGCCTTAAGGTGAGAATCGGTCACGCCGGTGGCCAGCGTCATGATACTTTCCTGGCTAATATCACCGGCCTGTAGCTCGCCGGCGATAACGCCCTCGCGCATCACATAGACCCGGTCGCTCATGCCCACCACTTCGGGCAGCTCGCTGGAGATCATCAGAATGGCGACGCCCTGGCGCGCCATGTCGTTCATGATGCGGTAAATTTCGCTTTTCGCGCCGACGTCGACGCCGCGGGTGGGTTCATCGAGGATTAGAATGCGCGGGCCAATCGCCACCCAGCGCGAAATTAACAGCTTCTGCTGGTTGCCGCCGGACAGTCCGCCGGCGCGCACCTGGGCGTGCGGCACGCGGATGTTAAGCAACTGGATGGCGTCATCGGAGATGGTTTGCGCCTTCCGGCGGTTGAGCATCCCCCAGGTCGCGTCGCGCTCCAGCGTCGCCATGGTGATGTTTTCCTGGGCTGCCAGTTCGAGAAACAACCCCTGTTCTTTGCGGTTTTCGGTCAGAAAGCCGATCCCGAGGTCGATGGCTTCCCGCGGCGAGTGGATCACCACCGGCTCGCCGTCGATCTCAATCACCCCGGCGGTGGCTTTGCGCACCCCGAAGATCAGCTGCGCCAGTTCGGAACGCCCGGCGCCGACCAGCCCGGCGAGGCCGACGATTTCGCCGGCATGCACCACCAGGCTGCTGGGCTTAATCTTGCCGCCATCGGTCAGATCCTCGACCCGCAGGCGCGGCTGGCCGCGGGGAATGTCCCGTTCTTTATTGAACAGATCGCTGAGCGGGCGGCCGACCATCATGCGCACCAGCTCCGGCGCGTTGAGCTTGTCGCGCACCAGGCTGCCGACATACTGCCCATCGCGCAGGACGCTGACCCGGTCGGAGAGCTCATACACTTCCGCCATGCGGTGGCTGATATAGATGATCGCCATCCCCTCATCGCGCAGGCGCAGGATGAGCTCGAACAGGCGCTGGGTTTCCCGCGAGGAGAGGGCGGCGGTGGGTTCATCCATCACCAGAATGCGGCTTTGACGGTGCAGGGCGCGGGCGATCTCCACCTGCTGTTGTTCGGCGATGGTCAGGGTCATCACCCGGTCGCTGGCTTTGAACTGGGCGCCGAGACGGTCGATCACCGCCTGCGCCTGGCTGAGCATGGCTTTGCGCTGCACCAGACCACCGCGCGCCAGCTCGCTGCCGAGGAAAATGTTTTCCGCGACGGTCAGGTTCGGCGCCAGCTGCATCTCCTGGTAGATCAATGTGATCCCGGCGGCCAGCGCGTCCTTGGGGCCGCGGATGGTTTGCGGTTTTCCGTCGATCAGGATCTCGCCGCTGGTGGCGGTATAGGCGCCGGCGAGGATCTTCATCAGCGTGCTTTTTCCGGCGCCGTTCTCCCCCATCAGGGCATGGATCTCGCCGGGCCAGACCGTCAGGTCGACGCCCTTCAGCGCGTAGAATTTGCCAAAAGCTTTGGCGATATGGCGCATTTCCAGTACCGGGGTGGCGGTCATCGCGGCGCTCCTGTCTGTAAGAACAATAGCTGCAGTCCACCACCGGAAAATAAATGCAGAATGTCAGAATCCATTCATATTTGTCATAGTGATAAATAGTTAACCGCGATCACAGTTACGCGGCGTCATTTTCTGCACCGTCACGCTTATCTGCCGACCGATCCTTCACCGGAGTTGTTATGACCGCTCGCCGACACCCGTTTTTCACCAGCGCCCGTGGCCGCCTGCTCTCCTTTAATCTGCTGATGGGCGTGGTCACCCTGTTGGTCAGCGGCGTGGCGGTGTTCGGCTTTCACCACGCCAGCCAGCTGCAGGAGCAGGTGCAGCGCCAGACTCTCAACGACATGCGCGGCAGTATGGATCTGGCGCGGGACACGGCGAATGTCGCCACGGCGGCGGTGCGCCTGTCGCAGGTGGTGGGGGCGCTGGAGTACAAAAGCGAAGCGGAACGGCTGCTGGCGACGCAGCAGGCGCTGAAGCACTCGCTGGCCCAGCTGGCGGCGGCCCCGCTGGCGCAGCAGGAGCAGGCGCGGGTGGCCAATATTATTCGCCGCAGCAACGCGCTGCAGCAGAGCGTGGCGGAGATGCTGGAGCGCGGCCAGCGCCGCCATCTGCAGCGCAATGCGCTGCTGAGTTCGCTTTACCAGAATCAGAGTAACCTGCGCCATCTCGCCGATCTTAACGATCGCGGCGGGGATAAGGCGATCGATCCGCGCCGGCTGGCCGAGATGGACCGGCTGATCGTGGCTGCGATCCATACCGTCACGCCGCGGTCGATCGTCCTGCAACTCGACCAGCTGCGCGGCGCCCTGCCGACACGCAGCGCCGATCCCGCGCTGGCGTTTGTCCTCCCTGATGTGACCCGCGAGCTGGCGACGCTGGCCCCGCTGTCGGCCCAGCTGGAGGAGAGCGACCTGACGATCAGCTGGTACATGTATCACATCAAAGCGCTGGTCGCGTTGCTTAACGAAGATATCAATCAGTACGTGACCCGGGTGGCGGAAGCCTCAGAGCAGCGGGCGGCGCAGAGCCATCGGGAGCTGCGCTCCATCAGTATGTTTATTCTGCTTTCCGCGCTGCTGGCGCTGGCGATCACCGGCTGCGCCGGGTGGTACATCTACCGTAATCTCGGCTCGAACCTGACCGCCATCTCGCGGGCGATGTCGCGGCTGGCTCAGGGAGAGCCGAACGTCTCGGTGCCGGCCCTGCAGCGGCGCGACGAGCTGGGGGAGCTGGCGCGGGCCTTTAACGTTTTCGCCCGCAATATGGCGTCGCTGGAGCACACCACCCGGCTGCTGAAAGAGAAGACCAACCAGATGGAGATCGATCGGATTAAGCGCCAGGAGCTGGAGGAGGCGCTGCTGCATAGTCAGAAGATGAAGGCCGTCGGCCAGCTGACCGGAGGTCTGGCGCATGACTTTAACAACCTGCTGGCGGTGATTATCGGCAGCCTTGAGCTGGTGGAGCCGGATGCGCGCGATGCGCCGCGCCTCTCCAGGGCGCTGAAGGCGGCGGAGCGTGGGGCGCTTCTGACCCAGCGGCTGCTGGCCTTTTCACGCAAGCAGGCGCTGCATCCCCAGGCGGTGGCGATGGCGCCGCTACTGGAGAACCTCAGCGAGCTGATGCGTCACTCCCTGCCGGCGACCTTAAGCCTGGAGATTGAGGCGCAGTCGCCGGCGTGGCCGGCATGGATAGACGTTGGCCAGCTGGAAAACGCCCTGATCAATCTGGTGATGAACGCCCGCGACGCCATGGCGGGGCGCGACGGGGTCATCAAAATACGCACCTGGAATCAGCGGGTCACCCGCAGCAGCGGCCAGCGGCAGGATATGGTGGCCCTGGAGGTGATCGATCATGGCAGCGGGATGTCGCAGGCGGTGAAAGCCCGGGTGTTTGAACCTTTCTTCACCACCAAAGCCACCGGCAGCGGCAGCGGCCTGGGGCTGTCGATGGTGTATGGCTTTGTGCGCCAGTCTGGCGGCCGGGTGGCGCTGGAGAGCGCGCCGGGGCAGGGGACGACGGTGCGGCTGCAGCTGCCGCGAGCGTTGACCGAGGTTGAGAAGGAGGTGGTGCCAGCGGTGGACGAGCCGTCCCCGGCGGGCGAGCGGCTGGCGCTGGTGCTGGAAGATGAAGAGGATGTCCGCCAGACGCTATGTGAACAGCTGCATCAGCTGGGCTGGCTGACGCTGGAAACCGCCAGCGGTGAAGAGGCGCTGCAGCTGCTGGAGGCCTCGCCGGATATTGCCCTGTTGATTAGCGATCTGATGCTGCCCGGCGCCCTGAGCGGCGCCGATGTGATCCATACCGCCCGACGCCGCTTTCCGGCGCTGCCGGTGCTACTGATCAGCGGCCAGGATTTGCGTCCAGCGCAGAACCCGGCCCTGCCGGAGGTTGAGTGGCTGCGTAAGCCGTTTACCCGCGCCCAGCTGGCGCAGGCGCTGAGCGCGGCGTACGCGAGGATTTGAGATTCCTCCGCTACCCGGGTTTCATGCGGATGATTAAGGTAGCGGCAGGACTCTGATGAGATTGGCCCCGATGAAACGTTACGCAACCGCACTGCTCTTTTGCACTCTGTCGCTGACCAGCCTGGCCGCTCGCGCCGATATTATCGATGACGCGATCGGCAATATTCAGCAAGCCATTAACGACGCCTATAACCCGGGCAGCAGTCGCTCCGATGACGACGACAGATACGATGACGATGGCCGGTATGATGACGGGCGCTATCAGGGGAGCCGTCAGCAGAGCCGTGACAGTCAGCGCCAGTATGACGAGCGGCAACGCCAGCTGGACGAGCGCCGCCGCCAGCTGGATGAACGCCAGCGTCAGCTCGACCGCGATCGTCGTCAGTTAGAAAGCGACCAGCGTCGGCTGGATGATAGCTACTGATCGCCCCCCGCAGGCCAGCGCTTAATCCAGCGCTATTTCCATCCCGTCATAGCCCGCTTCGAAACCTGTCGGCAGCGGGTTATCCATCATCCAGATGTCAAACTGGTGGCTGATATGGGTGAGGATCACCCGCGGACAGCCAATGATCTGGTTAAGGCTGCGGACGGTGTTTAGATCGTTATGGTTACGCGGGGTCTGCGCGCGCGGCTCATGACTGCAGTCGATGATCATCGCCTGCGGGCGGTTATTGAGCAAAAACTTCAGCGTCTTGTCCGGCAGCCCGGCGGTATCCGAGAGCCAGGCCAGCCGGCTGTGGGCCGACTCCAGCAGATAACCAAAGGTCAGCTTCGAGTGATTAAGGGGTAGGGGCGTCACCCGCAGCCCCTGCAGGTTAAACATCACAAACGGCGTGACGGTATGGCTAAAGTCAAGCAGACCGGGGTGTTTGAGCAGATCGTCGCAGCCGGCGTCATCCGGCGGGCCATAGACCGGAATCGACGCGCCGACTCCCCAGCGCAGCGGAAACAGCCCCTGCACATGATCCAGATGGTAGTGGGTCAGCAGCACCTGTTGAAAGCTGCCGGCGGGATGATGCTCCATCAGATCCGGTCGTCCGGCATCGAGCAGCGTCACGGCGTTGTTGAACGTGACCACTCCGCTACAGGGGCGGCGTCGGTGGCTCTCCTCGCGGCGGGCGCGGCGGCAGGCCGCGCAGTCGCAGCCGAAGACCGGCACCAGCTGAGCGCAGCCGGTGCCGGTTAAGCGGAGGGTCAGGCTCATCGTGTCACCTTTTGTTTATACCAGTTGATCCGCTTCGCGCGCCGCGTGGCTGCGCAGCAGGCGGAAAAATTCATCGACCGATTGTCGGAGACTGCCGTCATTATTCAATGTCAGGCAGTTGTCCGGCTTATAGCGCGCGGCGCGTTCCAGACGCTGGGCGATTTCCAGCGCGTTTTCCCGGCCGCGCTGCTCCAGCCGCTGGCGCAGCACCGGCGGCGAGACGGCGAGACAGATCGGCACCAGCACCTCGCCGTAACGTTCCCGGGCCAGCGCCAGGTGGGCGCGGGAGCCGTTGGCCACCACGTCAAAGCCGGCGTGCAGCCAGAGGTCGATCTCCACGCCAATGCCATAGTAAGTATTGTTGGCGTGCCAGCTGAGAGCAAAAAGATGCTGCTCGGCGCGGGTAAAAAACTCATGTTCGCTGAGGGCGATATGATTCTCGCTGCCCGCGTTAAACGGGCGGGTTATGTAACGATGGGCCACCAGCAGCTGCGGGTGCTCGCGCTGGCGCAGCGCCGCCAGCAGGCTATCTTTACCGGAGCCGGAGGGGCCCACCAGCCAAATCAGTTTTCCTGGCATTAAAAGACCCTCTTTCCCTGGCGCCAGACATGGTCGATCTGGATATGTTCGCCGCGACGGTGCGCCAGCACCAGGTCGGCGCGTTTCCCCTCGGCGATGACGCCGCGATCGTCAAGGCCCAGCGCCTGCGCCGGATGCTGACTGACCAGACGGATCGCCTGTGGCAGGGTGAAGGCATTGTCCTCGGCGTCGGCGATGCGGAAAGCGGCATCCAGCAGGCTGGCGGGGTAATAGTCAGATGAGAGGATGTCCAGCAAACCGTGGCTCGCCAGCTGGTGGGCGGCGACGTTGCCGGAGTGGGAACCGCCGCGCACGATATTCGGCGCCCCCATCAGGACGTGCATCCCGTGCTGACGTGAAGCCTGCGCCGCGGCCAGCGTGGTGGGAAACTCGGCGATCACGCTCCCTAGCTGGTGGGATTCGGCCACATGCGCCTCGGTGGCGTCGTCGTGGCTGGCGAGGGCGATACGGCGGGCGCGGCACATGGCGGCGATGGTCTGGCGATTGGGCTGCGACCAGGTGGCGGCCAGAGCCATCTGCTCGGCTTCAAAACGGTCCATTTCGTCATGCGTCAGATGATATTTGCCCTGATAATAATCGCGGTACTTGCTGTGATCGGCGTACTGACGCTGGCCCGGCGAGTGGTCCATCAGAGAGACCATGCTCACCGACTCGCGATCGATCAGCTTTTCAAACAGCGGCAGCGTGGTGTGATGCGGCAGCTCGCAGCGCAGGTGCAGGCGGTGTTCGGCGCGGTTGAGACCGCGCTTTTGCGTCTCCTCCACGGCATTGACCATCTTCTCCAGATTCTCAAGACGATCGCCGCCATCGCGCACGTCGCCAATCGCCACGGCGTCCAGCACGGTGGTGATGCCGCTGGCGACCATCATGGCGTCATGGCTGCTCATCGCCGAGTGGGCCGGCCAGTCTACCTTCGGCCGCGGGGTAAAGAACTTGTCGAGGTTATCGGTATGCAGCTCGATAAGGCCCGGCAGCAGCCAGCCGCCTTCCCCATCCAGCGCCTGCGGCAGCCGGCTCTGGCTTTCGGCGAAGGCGAGGATGCGACCGTCCTGGACTTCCAGCGAACCGTGGACCACCTCGTCGTCGAGAACCAGTTTTACGTTATTGATAATCATGCTGTCATTCCCATAGAGTGCAGTCGGTCGGCGACCTGACGGCGTACCCCTTCGTCATGGAAAATCCCCACGATGGCCGCGCCTCGCGCTTTGGCATCGTGGATCAGGTTGACCACGGCAGCACTGTTTTTGTCATCCAGTGAGGCGGTGGGTTCATCAAGGAGCAGGATCGGATAGTCGACCGCAAAACCGCGGGCGATGTTGACCCGCTGCTGCTCGCCGCCGGAAAAGGTGGACGGCGCAAGGTGCCACAGGCGTTCCGGAACGTTGAGGCGGGTCAGGAGCTGGGCGGCTTTCGCGGCGCTCGCTTCGCGCGGCGTCCCAAGATCGAGCAGCGGCTGCATCACCACCTCCAGCGCTGAAATGCGCGGGATCACCCGTAGAAACTGGCTGACCCAGCCGATGGTGGTTTTGCGCACTTCCAGCACCTTGCGTGGGGTGGCGGTGACCAGGTCCACCCATTCGTCGCCGTGGCGGATATGGATATGGCCGCTGTCCGGCAGATAATTGGCGTACAGCGAACGCAGCAGGGTCGATTTGCCGCTGCCGGAGTGACCGTGGAGCACCACGCACTCCCCGGCGTTAACGGTCAGCGAGGCGTCGGCCAGCACCGGCAGACGCACGCCGTGCTGCTGGTGCAGAACAAAGGTTTTATGGACGTTTTCAACGCGGATCATGTTAGCTCTCACGGGGTTGAGTTGCCGGGTGGCGCGTCGCTTACCCGGCCTACGAATAACGCACCTGTGGGCCGGGTAAGGCGCAGCCGCCACCCGGCAAAACAGCATTAATTCTGCAACACCGACGACACCAGCAGCTGGGTGTAAGGATGGTGCGGATCGTCGAGCACCCGGTCGGTTAAGCCACTCTCCACCACCTGGCCCTGCTTCATCACCAGCAGACGGTTCGCCAGCAGGCGAGCGACGCCGAGATCGTGGGTAACAATCACCACCGCCAGATTCAGCTCCACCGCCAGGCCGCGCAGCAGGTCTAGCAGCCGCGCCTGCACGGACACATCCAGCCCGCCGGTGGGTTCATCCATAAACACCAGCTTCGGCTGGGTGACCAGATTGCGGGCGATCTGCAGACGCTGCTGCATGCCGCCGGAGAAGGTGGTGGGTAGGTCGTCGATGCGCGAGGGGGGGATCTCCACCTCCTGCAGCCACTTTTCGGCGGTGGCGCGAATGTTGCCGTAGTGGCGGGCGCCGGTGGCCATTAGCCGTTCGCCGATGTTGCCCCCGGCGGAGACCTGGCGACGCAGACCGTCCATCGGGTGCTGATGCACTACGCCCCATTCGGCGCGCAACAGGCGTCGGCGTTCGGCTTCGCTCATGGCGTACAGCGAGCGCTGCTGGTACAGCACCTCGCCCTGCTGCGGCGTCAGGCGGGCGGAGATTGCCTTCAGCAGGGTGGTTTTACCGGAGCCGGACTCGCCGACGATGCCGAGCACTTCTCCCGGCCACAGCTCGAAGGAGACATCGCGAAAACCTTTATCCGGGGCGTAGAGATGGGTCAGGGTATTCACAGCAAGTAATGGCTGGTTCATTTTTTCTGCCCCTCGCTCTGCTGGCGGCAATAGTCGGTATCGGAGCAGACAAACATCCGCTGGCCGCTGTCATCCAGCACCACTTCGTCGAGGTAGCTGTGGCGCGAGCCGCAGATGGCGCAGGGCTCATCCCACTCCTGCACGGTAAAGGGATGGTCGTCGAAATCGAGACTCTCCACCGGGGTATAGGGCGGCACGGCGTAGATCCGCTTTTCGCGCCCGGCGCCGAACAGCTGCAGCGCCGGCATCATGTGCATTTTCGGGTTATCGAATTTCGGGATCGGCGAAGGGTCCATCACGTAGCGGCCATTGACCTTCACCGGATAGGCGTAGGTGGTGGCGATATGGCCGAAGCGGGCGATATCTTCATACAGTTTCACCTGCATGACGCCGTACTCTTCCAGGGCGTGCATGGTGCGGGTTTCGGTTTCACGCGGCTCGATAAAGCGCAGTGGCTCCGGGATCGGCACCTGGTAGATCAGGATCTGATCCTCCACCAGCGGCGTCTCCGGGATCCGGTGGCGGGTCTGGATCAGGGTGGCGTCTTCGGTACGCTCGGTGGTGGCGACGCCGGTGACGCGCTTAAAGAACTGACGAATCGACACCGCGTTGGTGGTGTCATCCGCGCCCTGGTCAATCACCTTCAGCACGTCGTTCTCACCGATGATGCTGGCGGTCAGCTGGATGCCGCCGGTGCCCCAGCCGTAGGGCATTGGCATTTCGCGCCCGCCGAACGGCACCTGGTAGCCGGGAATCGCTACCGCTTTGAGAATAGCCCGGCGGATCATGCGCTTGGTTTGCTCGTCGAGGTAAGCAAAGTTATAGCCAGTCAGTGGGTTAGCCACGTTCGTTCTCCCGTTGCAGGCGTTTCAGCAGCGCCAGTTCGGCCTGGAAATCGACATAGTGCGGTAGCTTCAGATGCGAGACGAAGCCGGCCGCTTCGACGTTATCGGCGTGGGCCAGCACAAACTCTTCATCCTGCGCCGGGCTGGCAATCTCTTCGTCATAGTCCGGCGCCTGCAGCGCACGGTCGACCAGCGCCATGGCCATCGCTTTGCGCTCGCTCATGCCGAAGGTCAGGCCGTAGCCGCGGGTGAAGTGCGGCGGCTCCTCCTGCGGGGCGACGAAGCCATTAACCATCTCGCACTCGGTCAGCAGCAGCTCGCCAATATTGACGCTAAAGCCCAGCTCTTCCGGGACGATTTCCACCTGCACGTAGCCGCTGCGGATCTCGCCGGCAAACGGATGGTTGCGGCCATAGCCGCGCTGGGTCGAATAGGCCAGTGCCAGCAGGTAGCCTTCATCGCCGCGCATCAGCTGCTGCAGGCGCGAGGAACGCGAGCAGGGGTAGACCGGCGGGGTGCGGGTGATATCGTCGGGCGGCGTGCCGCGATCTTCCTCGGTCTTCGCCAGCCCCTGCTGCGTGAGCAGGCTAAAGACGTGCGGCGTCGGCTCTGCTTCGCCATCGGCTTGCTGCACAGACGGCGCTTCGCCATTGGCCAGCAGGGTAAAATCGAGCAGGCGGTGGGTGTAGTCGTAAGTGGGGCCCAGCAGCTGGCCGCCGGGGATATCTTTATACACTGCGGAGATGCGGCGTTCGAGGCGCATCTCCGCGGTATTAATCGGTTCGCTGACCGCCAGCCGCGGCAGGGTGGTGCGGTAGGCGCGCAGCAGGAAGATCGCTTCGATGTTATCGCCGCTGGCCTGCTTCAGCGCCAGCGCCGCCAGTTCGCGGTCGGCGATGCCGCCCTCGGTCATCACCCGGTCCACCGCCAGGCTGAGCTGGTCGCCTATCTGTTCGACGCTCAGTTCGGGAAGCCGTCCATCGCCCCGTCGTTTCTGTTCCTGTAAGGCGTGAGCGGCGCGGATCGCCTTCTCGCCGCCCTTGACGGCAACGTACATTTAGCACACCTCCACGTGGGTGGTGCGCGGGATCGCCAGCAGGCGCTCGCCGCAGGTGAGGATCAGGTCGATGCCCAGCGGGAACGGATGCGGGCGTTCGGTTAATTCGTCGATGATGCAGTCCGGCAGCTGCGGCGCGATCATTCGCTCTTCGGCAATGCCTGCCCCGGTCAGGCGCAGCATGCGTCCGCCGCTGAGGCTGGCAAGCTGAACGATCAGTGTGACGCCGGTTTCCGGCGCGGTGACGGTGCCAGCGGAAAGGACGTTGAGCTGCTCGGCGCTGATGCCGTCATTGGCGATGGCAAAAACCGCCTGCTGCGGCTGGTCCACCAGCGGCGCGCCGGTATGAAAGCGCAGATTCTGTCCCACCAGATCGTTACGCAGAGCGCTGGCGAGCCAGACCGGTGTTTCATGATCGGCAAGGGTCAACAGCAGGCTGGTGGAGGCCACGTTCAATGGCTGCCAGCCGTGCTGAAGCTGCTGCAGGGAGACAATCACCCCCGGCTCGCTCATCGCTTTCAGCAGGCGACGAAAACTGTGTTGGGCATCCTGCACAGCCAGGGTAAAAGCGGGTTGTAAGGTCATGCGTTATCTCCGCGAACCAGGGTAAAGAAGTCGACCCGGCTGGCGTTGACTTCGGCGCGTCGGGCTTCAATGCGCGCGCTGCGTAGCGCTTCCAGCGGGGTTATCAGGGTTTCCATTAAGGTGTGAAAATGGCGGGGCGACTGCAGCAGGGCGTCGATCGCCGCGCAGCGTTCAGCGTGCGGGCGGTCGCGGCCTAAGATCCAGCTGTAACCGAGGGTACCGTCAGCCAGGCGTACCGCTGCGCGGGTAAGGGTGGCGTCGCCGGCAAAGAAGCGGTCGCCGATACCGCCCATGCGGGCCTGGAGCTGTACCAGCCCGGTTTCCGGGGTGCGAATCAATTCATATTCCGGCGCCAGCTGCAGGGACTGCATGCGCGCCAGAAGGTCCTGCGGTTCACTGTGGGCCAGCACGGACATCCAGCGCTGGCGGGTGGCGGTATCGAAGTGCATTCAGTGCTCCATGGTAAATTCAATCATGTCGGCGCGGGTCAGGCTGACGGAGTACTCCGCCGTGAGCGACTCGCCCTCGCGGCTATTGAGCGTGCGGACGCAGAGCAGCGGCGCCATATTGGGGATTTCCAGCAGCTTGCTCTCTTTTGCCTGCGCGCGGCGGGCGCTAATTTTGGTGCGTACGCGGGTCAGTTCGACGTCGAGCCGATCGCGTAGCAGATCGTGCAGCGAGCCGTGGCTGAAGGTCTGTAGCACCGGCCAGAAGCGCAGGTCGGCGAAGTAGTGGTCAATCAGGCACAGGGCGACGCCATTGACCCGGCGCAGGGTACGCAGGTGGATCACGTTCTCGCCCTCATTGATGCCAAAGGCTTCGGCGACATGGGCGCTGGCAGGGCGCAGCACCGACAGCAGCTTTTCGCTGGTGGGATCGCTGCCTTGTTCCAGCAGGTTTTGGCTGAAGCGCGCCTGGGCGTTAAGCGGGTAGTCGATGGGGCGCATCAGCACCAGCACACCCACGCCCTGACGGCGCTGAACCCAGCCGCGCTCAACCAGCTGGTCGATAGCCCGGCGCAGGGTGTGGCGGTTAACGTCGAAGCGCGTCGCCAGCTGCTGCTCGGCGGGCAGATAGTCGCCGCAGCGATAGTGATGGCGCAGCTCCTGCTCAAGTCGGGCGGCGATTTCCTGATAGCGCGTGGGGTAACTGGTCGGATGTCTGGACAGGTGCATAGTCATCAAGCCTCACACAGCATAGGCGAGGAGCTTCCTCGCGTTGTGGGCCGATCCTGACTGGTTTATGTTGCATTTCGGTTAAGTGACGATGACTAAAGGATGAAGAGTTGATGCCAGGCGGATGACAGGGCGGCCGGGCCGCCCTGGGGGCGTCAGCCTTGTTTGACCACGTTGATCATCCAGGGGACGCCAAAGCGGTCGACGACTTTGCCGAAGCCGTGGGCCCAGAAGGTTTCCTGCCAGGCCATCTCAATGCGCCCGCCGACAGCCAGCGCGTCGAACCAGCGCTGGCCTTCAGCGACATCGCTGGGATCGAGGACGAGGGTGAAGCCGGCGTAATGCACATCGGGCCCGAAGGCGCTGTCGCTCAGCATCAGCTCGCCATTATTGATGCGCAGGCTGGCGTGGGCGATAGCATCATCCGCCATCTTCTGGCCAGACGGGCAGCCATCTGACGCTTCCTGCGCCGGGGGCGGCATTTCGCCAAAGGTCATTTTAAACATCAGCTCTGCGCCCAGCGTCTGCTGGTAGAAGGCGATCGCCTCGGCGCAGTTGCCCGCAAAGGCAAGGTAGGGACTTAAGGACATGGTGAATACCTCAGTGACCGTAACCCGTAAAGCGTAGTCGCCCGGCAGGCGATTGAGCCAGACGGCAGGGCGAAAAGGGGCGCTGAAATATGACGGCAGGCGACAGCGTAAATAGCGGTTGCCGGCGAGGGAAATAACAGGATGCGCCGGGGGACAAACGGCCACCAGGATATCGGGAGCGGCGACGGTTATGTGAAAAAATAATCGCGCCGCCTACCCGAAATTAAATCAGTTCTTTTTCACAAATTCCGATTTGAGCTTCATCGGACCAAAACCGTCAATTTTGCAGTCAATATTGTGATCGCCTTCGACCAGACGGATATTTTTCACTTTGGTGCCGATTTTCAGCATCGAAGAGCTGCCTTTAACCTTCAAATCTTTCACGACGGTAACGCTGTCGCCATCGGCCAGTAAATTGCCATTGGCATCTTTAACGATCAGAATGTCGCTCTCTTCCGTCGCCTCGGCAGGGTTCCACTCATGGGCACATTCCGGGCAGATGTACATGCCGCTATCTTCATAAGTGTAAGTCGAATCGCATTTTGGGCAGTGTGGCAGTTGCATGACGCTCCTCATGATGTCGTCGAAAAACAGGACGTTGGTCCTTTAAACAGCGGCTGAGAGCCGAAAGTGGGTATGATTATAGCGCAATCACCCACTTTTGTCGGGTGTTTTTTTGCTAAAAAATAGCCGTGGTGTTATTCCGGAAAGAAGCGAATAAACGCTGAAATTAACCGCCCGAAGTGGAGCAAAATCGACGAAATAATTTCCGCGCGATCGGCAGGAAATGAACTTATTTATTTTCCGACACTCTGTAATGAGGCGGTAAATTTCTGTGAAGTTGATCGCAGATATAAACACTGTTAGGGTAAAAAAGGGGAGCAGGTCAATTTCATCAAGCATCATGATGAGCCGCTCCATTTATTCACCAGTAGCCAGAGCAGGCGTCAACAGGTTCGGTTGTACATTCTGTCAGCAGACAGTGCAGGCAAACCTGCTACGCTTGAAATGAGGAGCACAGCAATTCACCGCTCCTGACGCACGATGCGAATGGCCTTGCCATTCGGCGAAGAGGCGTGCACTCAAGGCGGAGTAGCAGAGGAAAAATATGCTTAAAAGGAAAAAAATAAAGCCCATCACCCTTAAGGATGTGACCATCATCGATGATGGTAAACTGAAAAAGGCGATCACCGCGGCCTCCCTGGGCAACGCGATGGAGTGGTTCGATTTCGGCGTCTACGGCTTTGTGGCCTACGCCTTAGGTAAAGTCTTCTTCCCCGATGCCAACCCAAGCGTGCAGATGATTGCCGCGCTGGGTACCTTCTCCGTACCATTTTTAATTCGTCCGTTAGGAGGCCTGTTCTTCGGGATGCTGGGCGATAAATATGGTCGGCAAAAAATTCTCGCGATAACTATCGTGATCATGTCGATAAGTACTTTCTGTATCGGCCTTATTCCGTCGTATGCCACGATAGGTATCTGGGCACCGATCCTGCTGCTGCTGTGTAAAATGGCGCAAGGCTTCTCGGTTGGCGGTGAATATACCGGGGCGTCGATCTTCGTCGCGGAATACTCTCCTGACCGCAAGCGCGGCTTTATGGGCAGCTGGCTGGACTTTGGCTCCATCGCCGGGTTTGTGATGGGGGCCGGCGTGGTGGTTCTCATCTCCAGCGTGGTGGGTGAACAGAACTTTCTCGACTGGGGTTGGCGTATCCCGTTCTTCCTGGCGCTACCGTTAGGTATCATTGGTCTCTACCTGCGCCATGCGCTGGAAGAGACGCCAGCGTTCCAGCAGCATGTTGACACCATGGAGCAGGGCGACCGTGAAGGACTGCAGGACGGGCCGAAGGTCTCTTTTAAAGAGATTGCCACCAAGCACTGGCGTAGCCTGCTGACCTGTATCGGTCTGGTGATTTCCACCAACGTGACTTACTACATGCTGCTGACCTACATGCCGAGCTATCTGTCGCATAACCTGCACTACTCGGAAGATCATGGGGTGCTGATCATCATCGCTATCATGGTCGGGATGCTGTTTGTACAGCCGGTTATCGGTATGCTCAGCGACCGTTTCGGCCGTCGCCCGTTTATCCTGATTGGTAGCGTGGCGCTGTTTGCCCTGTCGATCCCGGCCTTCATTATGATCAACAGCAACGTGACTGGCCTGATCTTCGCCGGCCTGCTGCTGCTGGCGGTGGTGCTGAACTGCTTTATCGGGGTGATGGCCTCCTCGCTGCCGGCGATGTTCCCGACGCACATCCGCTTCAGCGCCCTGGCCAGCGCCTTTAACATCTCGGTGCTGATTGCCGGTCTGACGCCAACCCTGGCGGCGTGGCTGGTGGAGACCACCCAAAACCTGATGATGCCGGCGTACTACCTGATGGTTATCGCGGTGGTGGGTATGGCGACGGGCCTGTCGATGAAAGAGACGGCTAACCGTCCGCTGAAAGGGGCGACCCCGGCGGCGTCGGATATCCAGGAAGCGAAAGAAATCCTTGGCGAGCACTACGATAACATCGAGCAAAAAATCGAAGATATCGATCAGGAGATCGCCGATCTGCAGGCAAAACGGTCGCGCCTGGTGCAGCAGCATCCGCGTATCAACGACTAACCGTTTTCACTGTTAATCATGCCGCCTGGGGAAACCCCGGCGGCATTTTTTATGCCTTCGGCAAGGCCAGGCCGTGACGCCGCTGCTGGCTGAGTTTACGGTACTGCTGCGGCGGCATGCCCACGTAGCGGGTAAAAGTGCTGTAGAAGCGACTGCTGGAGCGAAAACCGGCGGTAAGGGCAATATCGAGGATGGTCTTGTCGGTATCGCTCAGCAGCGCCCGCACATGATTGATACGCATGGCGGTAATGTACTGCTTCATGGTCTGCTGCATCACCCGCTGAAAGACCCCCATCGCATAGTTCGGGTTGAGCTTCACGTGCTCGGCAACGGCATTGACGGTCAGCGCCTGGTCGTAGTGGGCAGCGATAAACTCCAGCATCTGGCTGACATAAAACTGCGCGTGGCGCGAGACGCTGTTCTTGTGGGTGCGTGATGTTTTATTGACCAGAATCGGCTGCCAGCCGGCGAGGCTCAGCCGCTTCAGCATCAAGGCGATTTCATCGATCGCCAGCTGGCGTATCTGTTCATTCTCGTGGCTCAGTTCCTGCTGCCAGCGGCGCACTTCGAAGGCGCTCAACTGCTGCGCAGCGAGGGATTTAATCACCATCCCATGGGTGACGTGGTTGATAAGCTCCCGGTCCAGCGGCCATGAGAGAAACAGATGCATCGGTAGGTTGAATATCGCCATCTGCTGGCAATCGCCGGGGCGGGTCAGCTGATGCGGCGTACAGGCCCAGAACAGAGTGATATAGCCTTTCTCAATGCGCACCACTTCGTTATTAATCAAATACTCCACGTCGCCATCGAACGGCACGTTGACCTCCACCTGGCCGTGCCAGTGGCTGGTGGGCATGGCGTGCGGCGGGCGCAGTTCGATATCCATACGCTGATACTCGGAGTAGAGCGCCAGCGGGCTGCGGCTCTGCTTTTCGTCGCTGCTGCACATAAAGGGATCGGGGGGCAGAGAGGTGAAGCGGTGTTCCATCGTTAGCGTATTCCTGAATTGTCAGAGTGGCTGCATTTTTCGCCAGAACTGACGACAGCTTAGCGGAAGAATCGGCCCATTTTCTCTCCTTTTTGCTCAATCTGTTCCCGAAATCTCAGATTTTGTGGCGCTTAATGGCCGATCTGAGCTTTCGGGAATGCTCCGGCGGGAACAGGGCAGCGCAGCGGGGAGCGGCGTGCCACTCTGCAAGTGTTCAATGACCTGATGGAGAGTGCGTGATGTCTGCCCCAAAAATTACTTTTATCGGCGCCGGTTCGACGGTGTTCGTCAAAAATATTCTCGGTGATGTTTTCCAGCGCCCGGCGCTGAAATCGGCGCATATCGCGCTGATGGATATCGATGAAACCCGGCTGGAAGAGTCGCATATCGTGGTGCGCAAGCTGATGGATTCCGTGGGCGCGAACGGCGAAATCAGCTGCCACCGCGACCGGAAAACCGCGCTGCAGGGCGCCGATTTTGTCGTCGTTGCCTTCCAGATTGGCGGCTATGAGCCCTGTACCGTCACCGATTTTGCAGTCTGCAAGCGCCACGGCCTGGAGCAGACCATTGCCGATACGCTGGGGCCGGGAGGCATTATGCGCGCGCTGCGCACCATCCCGCACCTGTGGGCTATCTGCGACGACATGACCGAGGTCTGCCCGGACGCCACCATGCTTAACTACGTCAACCCGATGGCGATGAACACCTGGGCGATGTACGCCCGCTACCCGCATATCAAGCAGGTGGGTCTGTGCCACTCGGTGCAAGGCACAGCGGAAGAGCTGGCGCGCGACCTCGATCTCGATCCGGCGGATTTACGCTACCGCTGCGCGGGGATTAACCATATGGCGTTCTATCTGTCGCTGGAGAAAAAGCTCGCGGACGGCAGCTACGTCAGTATCTACCCCGACCTGCTACAGGCCTACGCCGACGGGCGGGCGCCGAAACCGAACCTGCACGGCAACCCGCGCTGCGAAAACATCGTCCGCTATGAAATGCTCAAAAAGCTGGGCTACTTCGTCACCGAGTCCTCGGAGCATTTCGCGGAATACACGCCATGGTTTATCAAGCCGGGCCGCGATGACCTTCTCGCTCGCTATAAAGTGCCGCTGGATGAATACCCTAAACGCTGCGTCGAGCAACTGGCCAACTGGCATCAGGAGCTGGAGAGCTATAAGCGCGGGGAGCGCATTGAGGTGAAACCCTCCCGCGAATATGCCAGCACCATCATGAACGCCATCTGGACCGGCGAGCCAAGCGTGGTGTACGGCAACGTGCGCAACGATAATCTCATCGACAACCTGCCTCAGGGCTGCTGTGTGGAAGTGGCCTGCCTGGTGGACGCCAACGGCATCCAGCCGACCAAAGTGGGCGCGCTGCCGGCGCATCTGGCGGCGCTGATGCAGACCAATATCAACGTGCAGACGCTGCTGACGGAGGCGATCCTCACTGAAAATCGCGATTACGTCTATTACGCCACGATGATGGATCCGCACACCGCCGCGGTGTTGGGGATCGAAGAGATCTACGCGCTGGTGGACGATCTGATCGCCAGCCACGGCGACTGGCTGCCGGCCTGGCTGCACCGTTAATCCTCTTATGCCGCCGGGGCAACGAACCCGGCGGTGCCTGTCACGCTCTATCAAACGCTAAAGGAGGCGCTGGCGACAGCGACCTGGACCCTATGAGTATTTCAATGACAACAAAGCTCAGCTACGGATTTGGTGCCTTTGGTAAAGATTTCGCTATCGGTATCGTCTACATGTACCTGATGTATTACTACACCGATATTGTTGGCTTATCGGTCGGGGTGGTTGGCACCTTGTTCCTGGTGGCAAGGATCCTCGATGCGATAGCCGATCCGATTATGGGATGGATCGTTAACTGTACGCGGTCGCGATGGGGAAAGTTCAAACCGTGGATCCTGATCGGCACGATAACCAACTCGGTGGTGCTGTATATGCTGTTCAGCGCACACCATTTCAGCGGCGGGGCGCTGCTGGCGTGGGTGTGGCTAACCTACCTGCTGTGGGGCTTCACTTACACCATCATGGATGTGCCGTTCTGGTCGTTGGTGCCGACCATTACCCTCGATAAACGCGAACGCGAGCAGCTGGTGCCTTACCCGCGCTTTTTCGCCAGTCTGGCGGGATTTGTCACGGCCGGCGTCACGCTGCCGTTCGTCAACGCCGTCGGCGGCGCCGATCGCGGTTTCGGTTTTCAGATGTTCACTCTGGTGCTGATCGCCTTCTTCGTCGTTTCCACCCTCGTCACCCTGCGCAACGTGCATGAGGTTTACTCCTCCGACAGTGGTGTGAGCGAAGACTCCAGCCACCTCTCACTGCGCCAGATGGTGGCGCTGATCTATAAAAACGATCAGCTGGCCTGCCTGTTAGGCATGGCGCTGGCCTATAACACGGCGGCGAACATTATCGCTGGCTTTGCGATTTACTACTTTACCTACGTGATTGGCAGCGCGGAGATGTTCCCGTATTACATGTCCTACGCCGGGGCGGCGAATTTGCTGACGCTGATCCTGTTCCCACGACTGGTGAAAGGGCTATCGCGGCGCATTCTGTGGGCGGGTGCTTCGATCATGCCCGTGTTGGGCTGCGGCGTGCTGTTGCTGATGGCGCTGGGCGGCGTTTACAACATCGCGCTGATTTCGCTGGCCGGGGTGCTGTTGAATATCGGCACCGCGCTGTTCTGGGTGCTGCAGGTTATTATGGTGGCCGATACCGTCGACTATGGCGAATATACGATGAATATCCGCTGCGAAAGCATCGCCTATTCCGTTCAAACGCTGGTAGTCAAAGCCGGTTCGGCGTTTGCGGCCTGGTTTATCGCTATCGTGCTCGGTATCATCGGTTACGTGCCGAATGTTGTGCAGTCGCCCCACACGCTGCTGGGGATGCAGGCGATTATGATTGCGCTGCCGACGCTCTTTTTTGCTCTGACGCTGTTTCTCTATTTCCGTTATTACAAACTGAATGGCGATATGCTGCGACGGATTCAGATTCACCTGCTGGATAAATATCGCCGGGTACCGGAAAATGACGTCGAGCCGGAACGGCCGATTGTGGTACCCAATCAGGTGTAAAAAGCGTGCGAAAACCGCTGACGAAAGAGGGGAGGGATGCTCTCTTTTTGAGCAAAAAACAGTGTCTTAAAAAGACAGAAAGAGAAAACTGTAGTTCTCTATTTTATCTCAATTATTTCTCTTTTTGAGCGTTCTGGACTGTTTGTTTCTCCGATTGTTCTCAAATAAAACTCAGAATTGTCTCTTTTTCGTGCTCTTGCGCTGCTTTTTAACTCTTGCTACTCTTTTTGGGTCTTACATTTTTCTCTTATTTGTCTCAGTGATGGAGCAATGCAATGCGCATTTTTATCGATGATGGTTCAACCAATATCAAAATGCTGTGGGAGCAAGATGGCGAAACTTTCACCCATATCAGCCCCAACAGTTTTAAACGCGGCTGGTCTGCCACCTTCGGTTCGGGGAAGCCTTTTAACTACACGGTGGATGATGAAAAGTACTCATTCGACCTGATCACTCCCGATGCGCTCCCAACCAATAACATTGACTGGCAATACAGCCCGTTGAACTCCATCGCTGTCCATCACGCGCTGCTGACCAGCGGTCTTGAGCCACAGGATGTTGAAATTGTGGTCACCCTGCCGCTGACCGAATTTTATGATGAAGATGCGCAATATCGCCTCGACAATATTGAGCGCAAGAAAAAGAGCCTGCTGCGCGACGTTAAACTGAATAAAGGCGTGGTGTTCAATATCACTAAAGTTACCGTGCGCCCGGAATCGATTCCGGCGGGTATCAGCCTGTGTGATGAGCTGAAACCGTCGCATTCGGTGCTGATTATCGACCTTGGCGGCACCACGCTGGATATTTCAATGGTCGCCGGGCAGATGACCTCGGTTTCGCGCATTTACGGCGACCCGAAGCTGGGCGTATCGCTGGTGACCGACGCCGTTAAGCTGGCGCTGGCCCGGGCGAATACCGACACCTCCAGCTATAACGTCGACCAGATAATCATCAACCGCCACGACGAAGAATACCTGACCGACAACATCAACGATCCGGATGCGGTTTCTGAGGTGAAGAAGGTGATCAATAACAGTATCGAACGTCTGACCACGCGTGTCCTGACGGCCATCGATAGCTTTAAAGGCTATTCGCACGCGATCGTCATTGGCGGCGGCGCGCCGCTGGTTGCCGACGCCATTCGTGAACGGATGGGTCTGCGCGAGGATCGTTTCGTGGTGGCTGAAGAGCCGCAGTTTGCCCTGGTGCGTGGTCTGAAAATTATTGGTTAAGGAGCGTCTATGACTCTGGATCGCAGAAAAGTGCTGATTTACCTGCGCCCGGATATCAGCGCCAGCGAGCGCTTCGCGGACGCAAAAATTGAGGCCCATCACCGTGGCGACCGCGGCGATATGTCGCGTACCGCGCTGCTGGCGGGGCTGGCGTTAGGGGAAGTCGATAGCCGCTTGCCGTCGATGCTGGCGGCGCTGCTGGCGGAAGATACTAAACCGGAAACGCTGCGTAAGATGCTGGCCTCGTTCCTTGAGATCCAGCCGGCCTCTCCCGCCCTGGCAGCCGCGCCAGCGGCCGCTCCGGCTAAGGCGCCAGCGGCCGCTCCGGCTAAGGCGCCGGAGCCGCCCGCGCCGGTGAGCGAGAGCGTCTCCGCGCGTAATCTCGCCGGTTCGTTACCGGATTAAGCGCTATTCCCGGTTTGCGCGACCCGGGAAACTCCCCGGCTTGCGCTGCGCTTAGTTTGTAGGCCGGGTATGGCGTAGCCGCCATTCGGCAAACAGGCGGCTCCATGCCCGGCGGCGCTACGCTTGCGCGGGCCTACGGATCCAGTGTAATGGTGGGTCCAGTGCCATTTGTAGGCCGGGTAAGGCGTAGCCGCCACCCGGCGCGAAGAAGGAACGCCACGACCCGGGATGGCACCCCTATCCGTGGGCGAGGAAGCGCGCCAGGCGCTGCTGCAGCAGGCGATTTTCGCGGGTCAGCCGCGCGTTCTCATCCAGCAGGGTCAGCGCCACCGCAATTCCCGGCCAGTCCAGCTCCAGCTCGTTACGCAGGCGTACCGCGCGATGCACGATCGTCACCGCGCTGTCGTCGAACAGCCAGGTGTCCGCCTGCGGCTGGTGTGGCTCAATCATCCCTAAGCCGACGATCTCCGTCAGCTCCTCTTCCGACACCCCGGTACGCAGGCACAATTCGGTAATGGTAAACGTCACTGTTACTGTAGCCATCAGGCTTTCCCCCATGTCTTACGCGGATCGAAGCTGGCTTCGGCGGCGGCCAATTGTTGCCAGAGCTCACGCGCTTTTTCATCTGGTTTTGGCGGCATCACTATTTTAATAACGGCGAACAAATCGCCGGTGTGGGTTTTGCTCACGAGTCCTTTCCCTTTGATACGCAGTCGCTGCCCTGCCTGACTGCCCGGCGGCACCGTCAGCAGAATGCTCTCTTTCAGGGTGGGCACCGTCACTTTCGCGCCCAGCGCGGCCTCCCATGGCGCCAGCGGCAGGACGATCTCCAGGTTATGACCGACAATATCGAATAGCGGATGCGGGGCGATGTGGATAACCAGCCACAGATCGCCGTTCGGGCCGCCATTCTCCCCCGGCGTCCCCTGGCCTTTCAGGCGGATACGCTGACCATCGACTACCCCGGCGGGGATCTTCACATTCAGCGTTTTCGGTGTTTCGCTTTCGATCATGCCAAACACGTTGTACACCGGCAGGTTATAGCTGATGGTGCGCGTCTGCTCGGCCAGCGTCTCTTCAAGGAACACCGCCACTTCGATCTCCAGATCGTGGCCGCGCGCCGCGTGTTGACGACGACGCTGATGCGCCTGCTGGCCAAACATGGAGGAGAAGATGTCGTCGAAATCTTGCTGACTGTAGCTCTGCTCGTGGGTCTGTCGCTGGCGACCGAAGCCGGGATCGTTGCGATGCTGCCAGAGCTGATCGTATTCGGCGCGCCGTTGCTCATCTTTCAGGACTTCCCAGGCTTCGGCGAGATCCTTAAATTTGGCTTCGGCATCGTTTTCTTTACTGACGTCGGGGTGATATTTGCGCGCCAGGCGGCGGTAGGCGGTCTTGATGGTTTTCAGATCGTCGGTTGGCTGCACCCCGAGAATGGCATAATAATCCTTCAATTCCATGATTTTATCTCATCTATGCTCAGTGCGGTGGTTACATATTCCCTGGAACAGGCGTCAGTATAAAGCGTAGGGCAAATGCGCCCTGACGGGGAAGAAAAGTGGCGGAAACTTGACGCCGTCGGGGTAGACGGCGCCGTGGATAAGATTAGTCTTTCGCCTGCGGCCGTGGGCGGCGGCGCCATCCGGTGAATAGCACCAGCAGCGCGCCGACGGCGCCAGCCAGGCGCGCGGTGCCCTCGCCGGCGCTGGGAAACAGCTGGCGAATGGTAGGGTCGCTGACCAGCATTGACCCGGCAATCCAGCCGATGAGCATCCCGCCCAGCAGCACCACCGCGGGAAAGCGGGTGAGCAGGACCAGCACCAGCTTGCTGCCGGCGACAATAACCGGAATGCTGATCGCCACGCCGAGGGCGACCAGCGCAATGTGCCCTTTCCCCGCAGCAGCTACCGCCAGTACGTTATCCAGCGACATAATCACATCGGCAACGGTGATGGTGATCGCGGTGCGCCACAGGCTGCCAGAGCTGCTAACCTCGCTCTCTTCTTCCTCATTCCTGACCAGCTTGATGCCAATCCGCAGCAGGAGCAGCGCGCCGACTATTTTCAGCCACGGCAGCGACAGGAGATACAAAGCGATCGCCAGCAGCAGAACGCGCGCCAGGATGGCGCCCACGGTACCGATGATGATCGCTTTGGTGCGTTTCTGCGGCGGCAGTTTGCGGCAGGCCATGGCGATCACCACGGCATTGTCGCCACCCAGCAGTAAGTCGATGGCGACAATCTGCAGCATAATCACTGCCATGTCCCATTGTTGAAGAAATGCATACATATCGAGAGAAACCACCTGAAAAAAGAGCAAGAAAAACCGCTGCGCAGGGTACTCCGCCTGGGCCGCGTTGACCACTGGCGCAGACCTGCGCTATCGCGCGGGAAAGAGAGAGCCTGAAAAATAAAGTTACGAATCAAGGCGCCGTTGGGCAAGGCTTCGGCGAAAAAGGGTGATATTTTGTCGCCCAGACTCACCTGCCGTTCACTTATCGCAAGGATCCCCACTATGTCTGGCCACAAGAAATACCTCTCTGTCGCCCTGCTGAGCGCTGTCTTACTGCCGGCGATGGCCTCTGCCGCTGACGCGCCGGCGACTTTCACCCCGGAACAGGAGGCGAAAATCGGCAAAATCGCCGCCGACTATCTGGTCGCCCACCCGGAAGTCCTGCTGCAGGCGAGCCAGAAACTGCAGCAAATTCAGGCTGAGCAGCAGGCCAGCGCGGCCACTCAGGCGGTGCTGAAGAACGCCGCCGTGTTGACCCAGGATAAAAATACCCCGACCTACGGCCCGGCCAACGGCAAAGTCACGGTGATCGAATTCTTCGACTACCAGTGCGTCTACTGCAGCCGTCTGGCGCCGGTGATGGAGCAGGTGATTAAAGCGCACCCGCAGACCCGCTTCGCCTTCAAAGAGTGGCCGATTTTCGGCGGCCGCTGGGAAAGCTCGCTGGAGGCGGCAAAAACCGGCCTGCAGATCTATCAGCAGAAAGGGGCGGATGCCTATCTGGCCTACCATAACGGGATTTACGCTACCGGCCATAACGAAGGCAAGCTGACGACGGCGGATATCCAGCAGCAGGCGAAGAAAGCCGGCTTCGATGCGAAGAAGGCCGCCGACGTCGAACCGGTGCTGCAGAGCATAAACGATCTGGCGCAGGAGATTGGTCTGAGCGGCACGCCGGGCGTGATCGTGATGCCGACCACCGGCGCCACGGAAGCCAGCATCACCGTCTTCCCGGGGCTGGCAGACAAAGCCTCGCTGGAAGCCGCCATCAAAAAAGCCGGCGGCTAATCCCCGGCGTATTACCTGTCCAGGCCGCCGACGGCGGCCTTGCTCTCATGCGTCATCGCTCTCTTCCTGCGGCGGCGGTAACGCGTGGCTTTTTAAATCAATAATCTGCCCGATTTGATCGTGGTAAACGGTGAGCAAATTATAGCGGCTCATCTCCGAGATAATCTGCGGCGCGACGTTAAAGCTGCTCGCCAGCTCATCGTCGCGCAGAGCGAGCACCGCGGTATGACGCCGGGTACGGGCGCGGCGCCGGTTGTAGTGATACCAGAGGATCAACAGCCAGCCGTTCAGCGCGGCAATCAGCAGATACACCAGCGCCGTATTCAGGGAGTCCATCAGCGATTCCCAGCGCGGAGAGGGCGGCGCGATGAACTGCATCAGCAAATTGGCGTACAGAAAGAACAGAAAACCGAGCCAGGCCAGCAGCGTTAAGCCGGCGTCGACCAGCCGGGGCAGCACCCGATGTTCGGTTAAGATGAGCGTATTTTCATTCATCACAGGCTTCCTTTTCCCCGGTCCGGACTCACCCAGCGCGCGCGGGAACGTTGACGTTTCACCATCACTTTCGGAAAAGCGACCAGCGTGGTCAGCAGGCCGATCATCCAGTAGACCATCGGGAACCAGATCACCCAGAACAGCGATTTGGCGACCTTTTTCTCATAGCGCCGCTCGATATACAGACTGGCGACGAACTGCAGCAGGCACATCAGGCCGAGCAGCATGCCGGTGAATTCCGGTGGAAACAGGCTATGCACCGCCAGATTGTCAGGCAGCGGCATCAGGCGGCTGAGGATAAACAGCAGAATGGTGATCGCGTAGGCAAAGGCCCACAGCGTGGAGCAGGCATACTCCAGAAACAGCGGCCACATCCGGTGATGCTGCCAGTGAAACAGGCGGCGCAGATTGACCAGAAAGACTTCGGCGCCGCCCTGGGCCCAGCGCAGACGCTGCTTCCATAACCCTTTGAGGGTCTCCGGCATCAGGATCCAGCACAGCGCTCGCGGCTCGAAAAAGATGTCCCAGTGGCGGAGCTGAAGCTTCCAGCTGATATCAATATCTTCAGTGATCATATCCGGGCTCCAGTAGCCGACGTCCGCCAGCGCCTGGCGCCGGAAGGCGGCGATTACGCCGGAGACGGTAAAGACCCGGCCATAGATCCGCTGCGTCCGTTTGATAAGCCCAATGATCGACGAGAACTCCCCAACCTGAATGCGGCCGATCAGCGTGGATCGGGTGCGGATCCGCGGATTGCCGGTGACCGCCCCGACGTGCGGATAATGGATCAACGGCGCGACCAGCCAGGCCGCGGTATCCCGGTCCAGCAGGGCGTCGCCATCGATGCAGACCAGCAGATCGCCGCGGGCGGCGGCGGCGCCCGCTTTGAGCGCCACCGCTTTTCCCTGATTGGCGGCCAGATGGATCACCCGCAGCCTCGGCTCCTCCTGCGCCAGCTGCTGGAGCACCTGGGCGGTGTTGTCCGAAGAGCCGTCGTTAATCGCGATCACTTCAAGATTGGCGTAACGCTGGGCCAGCGCTGCGCTGATGGTTTCCCGGGCGTTTTTCTCCTCGTTAAAGCAGGGGATCAGGATCGAGATCAGTGGATTGCCCGGCAGCGTCGGCGGCGGGGTATCCTCCCCCCACGGCCAGTGACGTTCCAGCTGAAACCAGAAGTAGAGACCCCCGGTGATCCACAACACTGACATAAACAGCGGCCAGAAAAAGACAAAGTCGAGGATAAGCTCGCCGGTAAATACCGCTGCGACACCTAACGGCAGCCCGAATACGAGGCATAAAATGCACAATGCGATAATGCGATCAGTCATGGTCAGGGTACCACCAGGAAGAAAATTGCGGCCTGATACGAGAGATATCAGGCTGGTTGTTAATAAAATCGTCAGGGTAGTAGCCGTAGTTTTTGACGCCGTTCAGCCGCAGCAAACGCATCCAGTCCGCCAGCTGCTGGTCGGGAATGGCGTTTTGCTGGCGTCGATTCCAGTCTCTGGCCTGCAGTTCAAAGATGGTTTTCTTCAGCGCACCCGGGTGGCGGGCGACGGCCTGCACCAGCCGCGTCAGCCAGGCCTGGCTGGCGTCGATCGGCACGGACTCCATCAGCGGCATCGCCATGGGGACCGTCCAGTCATAGGCGGCAAGGAAGTCATCCAGATTCTGCGCAAACCAGGCTTCGCTTTGCGGCTCCAGGATCGGCAGGGCGAAGAGATTACGCGCCGTTTTCACCTGCGGGCCGCGGATGGCCTGCACTGCCTGGCGTAGATCCAGAGTGAAGCGGGTCAAGGTTTGGCTTTTGAAACGCATCCATGCCTGGCGCTCTTGCGGACGTTGGGGCACCGGGGCGGCATCGTGCGCCATACCCGTCTGCCGCCAGGCGGCGACCGCCTCCGGGCTCACGTCTTCAAAATCGGTCAGCACGGCGTCGTCGTGAAACAGGATCCCGCTGAAGCTGGCGTGTCGGGCCAGATCTTCGTAGATGTCGGTGATCTGCTGGCGAACCTGGGGATCCCAGGGCGACAGACGGACGTACGGCTGGCGGGCAAGTAACGCCTTCCCGGTTTGCGGATCCCAGCGCTGAACGCGCGGCAGATCTGAGGCAAGATCGAAGGCCAGCACCGGCATCCAGGCATAAACCTTCACATTGCCGCGGGTCTGCAACTGCCAGGAGACGAAGTTAAACAGGTCGGCGCGCATCGGCAGCCAGCGGTTGGGGAAATAGAGTGACTTGACCGTGCCGTCGCCCTGCGGGTCGGAGAAGGCCTGCAGAAAGACGTGGCTGATTTTCATGTCATAGACGCGCTGCACTAGCTTATCGATATTCTTTGCCTGCTGGACGGGATTGGGGTCATAGACATAGTCCAGATCCACATGCATCACCCGAACAGGATCGGCTTCCTGAATCTGGGTCACGGCGCTGGCAAAGGCCTTGAGCGACGGGTTACCGGCGATCAGCAGGCGTGGAATATTGTCCAGATCCTTCACGTTGCCCAGGCCGTCGTTCAGCGTAAACGCCAGCTGATACCCTTGCTGTTTGGCGATGGCCAGGGTGCTGCCGCTGGCGGCGCCGTAGGGCCACACCCAGGCGCGCGGCGTTTTCCCGGCAACCTCATGGATTTTCGCCGTTACTTTCTGCACATCATCGGTCATTCGCCGGGTAAACTGCGCGTCGCTTTCATAGCGGCCGGTGGTTTTATCCCAGCCGCGGTTGGCGGCGGCAGGCTCGCGGCTGCCCTGCGGATTGGCCGGCAGACCGTAGTGCGAGGCCCAGGTGTGAGCGCCGATCTCCACCAGCGGCGAGCGGCTGAGCTCGCGCACCATCTCCCAGGTAGCGAAGCGCTCGCGGGGCGTCATCAGGCCGCCAAAATTAACGGGCTGACCAGCGGGAGTGTCCACCCAGCTGCCCACCGGCGCCCATAGCGCCGGGACGTTCCAGGCTTTAAGCAGCGGCCATACGCGGGTGTAAAAGCTGCTGTAACCATCGTCAAAACTGAGGAGAAAAGCCTTGGGCGGCAGCGACTTTAAGCCATAATGTGCATCGAGAATGTCCTGAACGCTAATCGCATGGTAGCCGTTATGCAGCAGCCAGGCGATCTGCTCATTGAGTGCGCTGGTGCGCACCGAAAGATAACGCTGGTCGGCGGCATCGTCTTCGACGTCATGGTAGGCCAGCACCAGAAAGCGATCCGCCGGCCAGGGTTGATTGGCCTCCAGTTGGGGGCGCTGCTGCGGGGCGAGGAAGGGGACTTCCTCAGCACGCACGCTGAAGATAAGGCACAGCCAGATGAGAAGCATCAGGCCGTTGCGCAGGGTCGTGTTCAGCATGGTCATCCTTAAAACCGTATATTTGCATCAAGAGTGATGGCGAGGTTGTTTTCACGTTTGCCGTCGTAGGGGCGCTTATCCCAGTTCAGCATCAGCCCGGTGTCGACGACGTTGTTCCAGCGCAGGCGCTGCCCGTAACCCAGCACCGTGATCGCCCCGGCGGCGTGATTTTTTTGCCAGTAGCTGCCGCCGCCGGCCAGTAACTGCTGGCTCCAGACGGTGTCATAGCGCTGGTAAAGCGTGTGATCGACGGCCAGCGCCGCGGTGGCGGCGAGGTCCCGTGCCGGACTGTAGTAGGCGGTGTCGGTGCGGCTATTGGCGCTGGCCGACAGACCGGGCTGCAAATCCAGCGTTAACCATGGGGTTTGCCAGAGGCGTTCTTTACCGGAGAGGGTGTACTCCTGGCGGCGGTTGCGATCGGTAAACCGGCTGGCGGCCGCGCTGAAGCGGTACTCCCGGCGTTCGTTTGGAGACCAGCGCAGCCAGCCTTCGCCGCGGTTGGCGCTGACGCCGTTGCGTAACGCGCGCAGCGGCGTCTGCTGCGAAATCCGCTCCAGTTCGCCGCCCAGCTGCCAGCGATCGCTAACGTCATGGGCGGCGGAAAGGCGGACGCCGGGCTTGTTCTCGCCGTGAAAATTGACGCTGGAGAGCTCAAGCTCGCCCCAGTAGTCGCGCGGACGCCATTCAATACCGGCAAACAGCTGGCGACGGCTGCCTTTCCCCTCTTCAAAATTGCCTTCAGCGAAGCGGTGCCCGCCGAACAACCGCCAGCTGTCGGCTAGCGGCGGGCTGTAGATCGCCGTCTCAAAACTGAGGTCGTGCGTGCCGCTCACCGGGTTGTCGGAATGCAGCCCTTTGCCAACGCTCAGGCGCAGCTCGGAGAGATGATGGATCTCGCGCGCTCTGGCCAGGCGCTGGGTGTTCAGATCCCGTGGCGAGCGGGCGACGACGTCGTCAGCCAGCAGATCCATTTGCCGCCACTCCTGCAGATCGAGGGCGACCCAGGCCTGCTGGCGCTCCAGCTGCAGGCTGGCGGGTTCCAGAGATTCCGCCGCTTTTAGCTGGCGTTCGGCTGCCCGTGGCAATCCTCTCTCCTGCAGAAGGGCGGCATAGTCTATCTGCAGGCCCTGGTTTCCAGGGGCCGTCGCCGCCAGGCGCTGCATTCGGGCTTCGGCCTGCGGCAGGTCGTTGGTAGCCGCTAAATAGTGCACGTTAAGCGACTGTGCGGTGAGCCAGTCGTCGTTCGGCTGCGGCGTTGGCGAGCCGTAGAGACGACGGATGTAGGGCGCATTCCTGGTGAGGCGGGCGACATACCGTTGCGCCTCCGGGTACTGACCGGTGTCCAGCAGAGCGTAGAAAAGCTCGTGTTCCTCATTCTGTTGGCTTGTCAGCCACGAAGGATGCTGGTGGATAAGCGTCAGCGCAGGCTCAATTTGCTTAAGGGCGATAAAAGAGGAGATGACCCAGCCGATGGCCCAGTCGGGAACGGTCTGCTGCTGCGCGATCAGGCTTTGGTATTCGCGGATGACCTGCGCGTACTCGGCGCTGGCGTACAGCGCGCCCAGACGATCAATACGCGCCCGGATGATGTCGGGCGCAGCCTGTGGGTCGGGGTGCCAGGCGGCGATCATCGCGTCATACTGCGTGAGCGCCGTGCGGGCCAGCGCGTAACGCGCCTTTTCTTCGCGGGAAGGGGTATCGGCAAGGCGCACCAGTTCGGCGGCGGCGTTCAACTGCAAGTTACGCTTTTCCGCAGGCGTCAGTTCGACGCTATTCGCCAGGCCGAGAGCAGGGGAATCAATCCGGTTGCGGGTCAGGGTCGCCATCAGGCTGGCCAGCGCGGTTTTGTTTTGCGGATCACGATCGAGGATCTGCGTGTCCACCAATAGCTGGTCCCAGCTTTTGCCCAGCCGCAGGTAGACATAGGAGAGCGTCTGCAGGTGCGCAACGCTCGCCTGCTCCGCCACCAGGCGACGCGCTTCGCTGAGCGCCTCGCCGTCCTTGCGGGCATCGGCGAGCGTTTTGATATAGCCGATACGATAGTCGTCGCTGCCAGGGGCCTGGCTGAGCGCCTGCTGCCAGAGGGTGAGCGAGGTTTGCCACTGCTTCTGGTTGCGCAGGGCCTGCGCCGCGGCGGCGGTGCCCCGTGCGGGAAGCGGCATATAGACCTGGTAGCGTCGCCAGACTTTCACCACTTCATCGTCCTGACCGGCCCAGAGGGCCACCTGCAGCCAGTCCGCCACCTGAGAAGGGGTTAAGGCATGCCGCAGCTGGTACTGCTGAAGGTAACTGAGAAAGGGGGCGTACTGGCCTTGGCGCGCTTGCAAGATTTGCTGGTCATAGAGCGAATCCGCTCCCTGAACCAGCGCCGGGAAGAGCAAAAGCAAGCCGATTGATAGCGAGAGTTTCGTGTTGCGATTAAACAATAACGTATTTGAATAAGGTGATCTTTCCATTTCTATTTGCCATATGTTCATCAAGAATCCATTGCACAACACGACCGTCCTTTGACGGTGAGTTAAAGGATGAGGATGGTCCCATTTAGCTGACTGGCACTGCAGGTGAATGACCTATTGCAAACTAATAAACATATCTCCTGTTGATAAATGAATGGGTAATTTATACCCGATACGGCAACCGATAAATATGGATAAATTATGGTCTGCGTTTTAAGATAATTCTGTAAAATCGACTTCATTCGAACGGAAGTGTTCAAGTTGATTTCTTTAACCTACTGATATAAATAAAAAAGAAAGTCAGGTGGAATTTTGTTTCAAAATGGCGGTGTGACTTATATTTAGTTGGGGTTAGAGTTTTTTAGGCAATATTTAAGATGATTTCTGACAAAAATTCTCAATAGCAAAAAAAGCATCTTTTCTGTGGATTTTTTTTATTTATAATCAATCTGTTTATTTCCTGTCAGAACGCAAGGAGGGTTTTCACAGCCAGATTCAGATGCCGCGCTAATGATAAATCACAGGTCTCGTTATTTTCACCGCCATGCGAAGCGTTCCATAGGGGGAGGTAAAACGTCTGGTTGACGAGAATTTGTTGATTAAATGTTAAAGGGACGATTTGTGGCAACTTTAATGATATTGGTTACCCAAGATTACTATCTTTTTCAAGGTGTTAAGAATTTTTTTCCTGATATCATTCAGTTAGATTCTAGCGGAAAAGCGATTTTAGATAATGAGGTTGATGAAGTCTCTCTGCTGGTTGATAGCCGCTCGCCGCTTTGCCATTACGATTATCTCGTGCTGGCAGCGGCGAAATCCAGAAAGCGAATATGTTGTATCGTCCTCGATATGCGCCATCGGGAAGAGCATTTACTGAGCCTGAAATCGTTTTTAAACATGTCATTATCACCCGCGGATATGGCGACATTATTTGGCCTTTTTCTGGAGATGAATAGCAAGCGTCTGACCAAAGAGTGGTTTGACGATCTGCGCTTAAGTTTGTCTGAACAGTTAATGTTACGTTTACTCATGGCGGGGATGACCATGGAGGAGGTGGCCGTCAATCTCAATACGTCACTAAAAAGCCTTTACCGCAAGCGTACTGCGCTTTATGAGCGGTTGGGGTTAGATAATTTTAATGAAGCTTGCTTATTTATCTTTCGAAATAAGCTGCTGGAGCAGACCGAACGTTCGTTATGAAGCTTCGCTGTACAGAGAATGGATGTTATCGCAAGGTATTTGTTGACGAAAATCTAATAAATTAAATAGATATTGATAGGTACAACCGTCGATACCTGGCGGTATCGATGATGGCATTCGGCATATAATTCCGGAGCTCTTTGGAAGTATTTACCGCCAATGCGGTTTGCTATGCACAGCGATTATTATAATGAATATATTCCTTGCGCCGCACAGGAATAGTTTTGTCATAAATTAACACTACCATGGTATTCCGACTCACGCGTCGGAATACCATGAGATATCGTGAAAGCATCAGAGGAGCGAGGTGGATGAGAATAAGGGACAGTATTGCTGAGCGGTTAGAGGCATGCGGGCTCTACCGTCGGGCGGCATCCAGATGGATTGAGGTGATGCAGCGTTGTCTGGACGATGAGGACCGAGAGTGGATCCGTCACCATCGCAATCAGTGTCTGAAAAAGGCGCAACGTCCGCCGGCGCCGAAAGAGGAGTTTGCCGACCTCCACCAGGCGGCGAAAGAGACTCAATATCGTATGGGCATTGCGAAGCCCTATGGCGAAGCATTCAGGCTGCCCGGCAAAGGGAAAACGGCCGCCGAGTAATGCCTTTCTTCACGACGTTTGCCTGACGGCTTCGCCTTATCCGGCCTGCGGGTCCTCCACAGGTTCAAACAGCGTAGGCCCGCGCAAGCGCATGGACTGCACCCCAAAAGTTGGACACCCAACTGAGTAAGGTGCAATTTTATGGCTAAACCAAAGTATTCCCCTGAAACAAAACTGGCTGTGGTTAATCATTATTTGTCCGGTAAAGACGGAGAACAGAGTACAGCCGACCTTTTTGGTATTGAAAGAACATCTGTCCGTCGCTGGGTCAGGGCATGGCAGTTCCACGGTGCAGAAGGCCTGACTGCAAAAAATAATCATTATTCCGATGAATTTAAACTCGTGGTCGTCCGGGCGGTTATCAGTGACCGCCTGACGATGCGTGAAGCGGCTGCCCGGTTTAATCTCTCCGCAGAAATACTTGTCCGGCGCTGGCTCGACGTGTACAACGATGCCGGAGCGGAAGGTCTTTTAAACATGCAATGCGGACGGCCCGGACAAATGACAAAGCCAAAAAATATCCCACCACTGACAGATAAAGAGCTGGAAAAACTCTCCCCCGAAGAGCTCAGGGCCGAACTGCGTTATCTGCGGGCAGAGAATGCCTATCTAAAAAAGTTGAAAGCCTTGGTTCAGAGCGAAAAAAATGGCAAAAAGCCCTGATAATCAGTGAACTAAGGCATGAACACGCTCTGCGGGACCTTCTGCGGGCGGCCGGTATGTCCCGTAGCACGTGGTATTACAATATGAATGCACTGAAGCAAGGGGACAGGTATGCGGGTCTTAAAGAGAACATCAGGAAGATATACCACTATCACAAAGGTCGTTATGGCTACCGCAGGATCACGCTCGCACTGAGAAAACAGGGGCTGCGGATAAACCATAAAACAGTGCAGCGGCTGATGGCAGAACTGTCACTCCGGTCTGTGATAAGGGCGAAAAAATATCGTGCCTGGAAAGGGAGAACGGGCGAGGCCGCGCCCAATATCCTGAGCCGGAACTTCGGTGCGTCAAAAGCCAACGAAAAATGGGTAACAGATGTGACAGAGTTCCCGGTACATGTGACAGAGTTCCCGGTACAGGGAAAAAAGCTTTACCTGTCGTCAGTTCTCGATCTGTTTAACCGGGAGGTTATCGCCTACAGCCTGTCGGAAAGGCCGGTGATGGAGATGGTGAATACGATGCTGGACGGTGCGTTCCCGAAGCTCAGACCGGGAGATGCTCCGCTGCTGCACTCGGATCAGGGCTGGCATTACAGGATGAGGAGCTATCAGGAACGTTTAAAGGCGCATGGGATGACGCAGAGTATGTCGCGTAAAGGAAACTGCCTGGATAATGCAGTGATGGAAAACTTCTTCGGGACCCTGAAATCGGAGTGTTTTTATCTGAGGGAGTTCAGGAGTGTCAGTGCGCTAAGAAAAGCCGTAGAGGACTATATCCATTACTACAACAACGAGCGGATAAGCCTGAAATTAAAAGGCCTGAGTCCGGTAGAGTACCGAACCCAGGCTCTGAGAGCCGCTTAATATGAACCATCCAACTTTATGGGGTCAGTCCAGCAGCGCCGCCGGGCAGCGGGTGATAGAACGGAGTTCGATGAAGAGTCCGGATGCAGAAAAGCAAAAACCCGCCTTTTGGGCGGGTTCTTTAAATAGTGGTGCCCGGACTCGGACTAACGCCGCAGGCGTTGAACAGCGCGCTTGCCGCGCTGGCCCCGAAGGGGTGAGCCGCTGTGCGGCGAATAATCGAACGGAGTTCGATGAAGAGTCCGGATGCAGAAAAGCAAAAACCCGCCTTTTAGGCGGGTTCTTTAAATAGTGGTGCCCGGACTCGGACTAACGCCGCAGGCGTTGAACAGCGCGCTTGCCGCGCTGGCCCCGAAGGGGTGAGCCGCTGTGCGGCGAATAATCGAACGGAGTTCGATGAAGAGTCCGGATGCAGAAAAGCAAAAACCCGCCTTTTGGGCGGGTTCTTTAAATAGTGGTGCCCGGACTCGGAATCGAACCAAGGACACGGGGATTTTCAATCCCCTGCTCTACCGACTGAGCTATCCGGGCAACGGGGCGCATTAAACCGTAATCCGCCCACCCCGTCAACCAAATTTCTTAAATTACTTATCGATTGCTTATCTTTGCGGCAATTCTGCGTTCAAAGGCGCGTTTTGGCTTAACTTCACTGCATGCCGTTATCGCCCTCGCGGGTTTTCCAGCCGCTGGTAATGGCGATAACGTGGCGTAGTCCGGAGATGAGATAATCGCCAATGACCTCCTCGTCCTCACGCGGCGAGCTCAGGGTAATTTCCGCATCCACGCCGTGGCGATAGGCGCCATGATGGCTGAAAATGGTGCCGATATAACACTTCCCGTTCAGCCAGACCGGAATATAGGCCACCGTCTCATAGATATAGTTAACGGCGACGCCGCTGTAGTAGTTATCCGCCTCGTCAGCGGAGGTGCCCGGCGGGATGGGGCAGATCGGCGCGTCGTTGTCGCTGGCGGGTCTGTCTTTCAGCAGGCTGCCCTGCATTACCTCCAGCGAGCGCAGCAGGTCCGCTTTATCGCCGTCGCTCAGGCTGGGGGTCAGCGGCTGGTCTTTCTCCGGGGAGCGGATGCTGTTCAGCGTATAGCGATAGCGAACCGTCACCGCGGGCGTCTGGCTGGTGGTGCTGAACGGGCGTAGCAGGTAGAGGTTATCTTCGCCAAACTGGCCATTGTACCACAGGGCATACACCTGGCCGTTGATTTTGACCCAGTGGTTCCACTGGTTAGCCCCGCGGCCATTAATGGAAAAGAGAGCGCCGGGCACCCCGGCATCGAAATCATCACCATTATCACTGTCGCTGCCGTTGACGGCGGCAAAATCATCATCACCTCGCTTGAGCACCCCGGTGTAGCTGAAGAGCCCGGTGCCGCCCACGTAGCTGTCGATGATCAGGTCGCGTTTGCCGTCGCCGTCGAGGTCGATAAGGGTAAAGCTGACTTTGCCGTTTTCTGAATCCGCGCTAATCGAGGAGCGCAGAAACGCCTGCCACTCATCATCGCTGATATCCGGGGACGGTTTACTGGTCGTGATCAGCGTATCGTCGGCGTAAGTGAGCGTGAAGTCGGTAATATGGCCGGTTAACGGAAACTGCTCGGCGATCTTATTCAGCGACAATTCTGGATCGCTTTTTTGCGCTTTCAACACTGCGTTATACAACGTGCGCAGAGCCAGGTTATCCGCCTCTTTCTGCTGCCTGGGGATCACCTGGCTGACAAAGGTCGGCAGCATCCAGGTGCCACCCGGGGTGATTTCCCGACACATACCGGTGCTGTACTTCAGGCTCGGGGTAAAGGTTTTACCATCCCAAACGCGCGTCTCGCCGGTGACGCAGTCGGCCATGCCCCGTTCTTTGTGCAAAAAGACGATAGCGCCGTCGGCGTAGCTGGAGGCTTCGGTAGTGAGCAGCCGCGGTTTGCTCAACTGGGCGTTATCGACCAGCCACAGGGCGTAACCGTCGTTATAGGGCGCTCGCCAGCAGAGCGCCTGCGCCAGAGAATGGGTTTTATCCAGCGCGGTCAGCGTGATCTGGCGATCTGCCGCCGGAATGGCCTGATTCTGCCAGTCGTCGCAGCGCTGGTTCAGCAGCGGCGTCAGGATGGGCAGCAGTTTCTGGCGCTGAAGCATACTCAACGGCACTGGCTGCGCGTTATGGAGAACCGGGGCGGCGATAATTTCCGGGGCGGGAGTGGCTGGCAAAATGGCATCGTCGCCGGCATCGCCTTTATCCAGCAGCGCATCGGCGGTGCCGGTGCGTCGCTGAAACGCATCCATTTTACCCAGCACCTCGCGGCTGCCGGCGCTGGAAAGCGGCAGGTGCTGGCCGTTAAGGGTGAATTCGATTTTGCGCTGATTCGTTAACGCCTGTAGCAGGGCGGTGGTCTGATCGCTGTCGAGGCGAAAGTGGCTGTCGTCGAGAGCGTCCAGCGCGCCAAAATCCCGGTCGTCGATCAGCAGGCTGGCGGTGGAGTCGGCGGGGATATCGTGCTCGATTTGCGCAAAGGTTACCGTGGCGGTGAGGTGCTGTTCGCGGCCCGCGTTGCGGGTCAACAGCACGCTGACCTCACCCATGCGGACGCCGTAACCCGCCGCCCGGCAGGCGCCGGTATTATCGCAGGCGAGCTCCCAGTCTTTTTGTGCAAAGGAAAAACCTTGCAGGGGAGCCGCCAGCAGGGGCGTAGAGCAGAGGCCCAGCCAGGCAGCCCAGAAGAACGCGCGCATATCAATCCCTGTCAGCAATCAGTGAGGGGGAAATTATAGGCGCGACGTGGCGGTTAGGATATCAGAATTAGGTCAAGGCGCCGCCCATACGGCACTGGGCGAAGCGTAGAATATCTTCAGCCAGCCGCCGGGCGGTATCCACATCCGTCTGGCTACGTTTGACCAGCAGACGGCTCAGACAGCCCTCGACAATCAGCTCCATCTGCTTGGCGACCATTTCCGGGTCATCCACCTCCAGCTGAGTCAGCAGCTCGTGAGTGTAGGCCAGCGAAGCCTGCTTCTGCTGTTCCGCCAGCTGGTGAATGGGGTGCTGAGGATCCGGGTAGAAGGTGCAGGCGGCGATAAACAGGCAGCCCGGGTACCGCTGGTTGCTTACGCAGGTGGTGAGTGCGGCATACCGTGCCAGCAGCTTTTGCTCTGCGCTTAAGGTCTCGTCCAGCAGGAGCTGACGACGCCAGGCATCCACCTGCTGGCTCAGATAGCGAAGCGCGTCGTACAGCAGCGCTTCGCGGTCAGGCCAGAAGCGTTTCAGGTCGCTCGTCGGGCAGGACACGCGCTCAGCGACCATCTCCAGCGACGTGTTGGCGATACCTTCAATTTCAAGAATCTTAATGGCTTCTGCCAGGACGTCTTCACGTAGCACGGTGTTCTCCTCCATCTTTCCTCCTAAAGTGTCGCTCACGCTTGCCAATCGCGCAAATGGGCGCTGAATGCCGCGGCATCCATAAAGCCGGTGACTCGCCGCTCAGGCTGTTCCTGACCCTCAGCGTTGAAGAACAGGATCGTCGGCAGACCCAGCACCTGCAGGTGTTTCAGCAGCGCGACGTCTTGCGGGCTGTTCTTCGTCACATCAACCTGTAATAACACGGTGCCTTTCAGCGCCTGCTGCACGTCAGGTGAACTAAAGGTGTATTTTTCAAACTCTTTGCAGGCCACGCACCAGTCGGCGTAAAGATCGAGCATCACCGGTTGACCTTTCGCCTGCGCCAGCGCCTGGTCAAGCTCGGCCACCGAGCTGACGCGGGTGAAAGCCAGGTGCGCCTGCTGCTCGACCGCCGGGGCGCCAAACGCCCAGTCCTGCAGAGGCCGCGCGCTGACCAGCGCGGCGGCAAGCAGAATGATCTGTACCAGCCGCATCCACGGTCGGGTAGCGCCCAGCGAGGTGATAAACGCCCAGCTGAAGAAGGCGACACCGAGCATTGACCACAGCCGTAACCCCCACTGGTCGCCGAATATGCGTTCCAGCAGGAAGACGGGCAGGGCAAGGATCACAAACCCGAAGGCGGTTTTCACATGGCTCATCCACGGGCCGCTTTTCGGCAGCAGGCGATTGCCAAACACGGTCACAAGGATCAACGGTAGACCCATGCCCAGCGCGTAAAGGTACAGCGTGCCGCCGCCCAGCCACAGATTACCGCTCTGGGCGATATACAACAGAATGGCGCTTAGCGGCGCGGTGGTGCAGGGGGAGCAGATCAGCCCGGCAATAGCGCCCATCGCAAAGACCCCGCCGGGCGAGCCGCCCTGGCGCTTATTGCTGAGCAGCGTCAGCCGGGTCTGCAGCGACGACGGCAGTTGCAGCGTGAACAGGCCGAACATGGAGAGCGCCAGCAGTATAAACACCGCCGACAGGCCGACCAGGACATATGGGTGCTGCAGGGCTGCCTGGAACTGCAGCCCGGCGGCGGCTACCACCAACCCCAGCGCGGTATAGGTCAGGGCCATCCCCTGGACGTAAATAAAGGCCAGCAGCAGGGCGCGCACGGTGGAAAGCCGCTGTTTTCCGCCCAGCACGATGCCCGAAATCAGCGGGTACATCGGCAGCACGCAGGGGGTGAAGGCGATACCAATGCCAATCAGCAGCGCCCACAGGGCGGTGAAGGGCAGACGAGCGGGGACGTCTGCTGGCGGCGCCATGGCAGGCGCCTGCGGCACGGCGTTCTCCTCCATCGGGCGCGGTTCAACTGGCAGCGGCGGATTGAAGGCCGGGCGATGGTTCAGCGACGACACGGGCGCGGCGGCGGTTGGCTGAGCGTCGTTTGAGGCCGCCCGCACGGCGCTCAGCGGGATCACTTTAGTCTCCGGCGGATAACAGAATCCGGCATCGGCGCAGCCCTGCCAGGTGACGGTGAGAGTAGCCTCTTTGTCCGCCTCCTTCACCGTCACCGGCACGGTCAGGCGTTGGCGAAAGATCTCGCTTTTGCCGTAAAACTCATCTTCATGCCACTCTCCCGCCGGCAGCGCCGGTTCGTCGATCGTCGCCCCGGCGGCGCTGAAGGTAAACTGTTGACGATAAAGATAATAACCATCCTTGATTTGCCAGCTCAGGTTGACGTCATGCTGTTGCTGCTGAAAGTCAAAGGCGAAAGCTTGATCAGCAGGCACGAAGTTCGAGCGCCCCGGCGCGTCGAATAACCCGGCGGTGGCTGATGTGCTGCACAGCAGCAGGATCAGCGTAATGATGCGGTAAGCCATGAGAGGTAATCGTTGTCTCCATGCGTGACGGGTAGAACCAGCAGTTCTGGGGTTTGATACGGGTGGTGTGACTTCAGGCAGTCCAGCAGCGCCTGCTGATGGGCAAGGTCAGTTTTGAGTAGCATCTGCACTTCATACTCCTGCTCGAGTTTCCCTTCCCAGTAATACAGAGAGGTGGCTCCCGGCAGCAGCGTAGCGCAGGCTGCCACCTTTTCCGCCAGCGCTTTTGCCGCCAGATCCTGGGCGGTCGCTTCGTCCGGCGCGGTACAGAGCACAACAACAGCATCAGGCGTAGTCATCATGAACCTCGTATCAGCGAAAAGAGGCACTATAACACGCAAGATGCGGGGATATTAGCGTAACGAGCGGGGAAAGTGAGGGCAACGGAAGGCGGGCCCGTAGTGGGCCCGCCGCCAGCGGTATTTACAGCATAATCCCGCCAAAGATAAAGCCGAGGATCACGCACAGCGTGATAGCGATAACGCCGGGGATCAGGAAGGCGTGGTTAAAGACATATTTACCAATGCGGGTTGAGCCGGTGTCGTCCATCTCTACCGCCGCCAGCAGGGTTGGGTAGGTCGGTAGAACGAACAGCGCCGAGACCGCGGCAAACGAGGCGATAGCCGTCAGCGGGCTGACGCCCAGCAGCAGCGCGGCAGGCATCAACGCCTTGGTAGTGGCTGCCTGCGAGTAGAGCAGCGTGGCGGCGAAAAACAGTACCACCGCCAGCAGCCATGGGTAATTGTGCAGCAGATCGCCGGCCACGGCCTGGATGTCGCTGATATGCGCTTTAACGAAGGTATCTCCCAGCCAGGCGACGCCGAGGACGCAGACGCAGGCGCTCATCCCGGACTTAAAGGTGCTGGCGTTCAGCACTTCGCCGGTGTCGATTTTACAGGTGATGCTAATCAGGGTGGCGATGGTCAGCATAAATACCACGATCGCCTCGTTACGCGGCAGCACCGGGTTCTTAATCAGGCCGACGGTATCGCTGATGGCCGTGGCGTAGAACATCACCGCCACGATGCCGATCAAAAACAGCAGGACAGAGCGTTTGGCGTGCGGCTGCAGCTCAAATACCTGGCTGCCGCGCAGTCTGACTTCCCCCTTGGCCAGCCGCTCCTGGTAAACCGGATCGTCTTTCAGTTCGCAGCCGAGGAAGTTGCAGACGATAGCGGTGAGCATCACCGCCAGCAGCGTGACCGGAATACAGATGGCCAGCAGCGTCAAATAGCTAACGCCCAGCGGTTCAAGGATACCTGCGAAAAAGACCACTGCGGCGGAAATGGGCGAGGCGGTGATCGCTATCTGGGAGGCCACCACCGCAATCGACAGTGGACGAGACGGACGAATGCCTTGCTCTTTGGCAACTTCGGTGATCACCGGCAGCGTGGAGAAGGCGGTATGGCCGGTGCCAGCGAGCACGGTCATAAACCAGGTCACCAGCGGGGCAAGGAAGGTAATGTACTTCGGGTGGCGGCGCAGCATCCGTTCGGCGAGGCTGACCAGGTAATCCATCCCGCCGGCGACCTGCATGGCGGCGATAGCGGCAATCACCGCCATAATGATTTCAATAACGTCGAAGGGGATCGCACCCGGTTTAATTTGAAAAATAAGCGTCAGGACAAGGACGCCAAGGCCACCGGCAAAGCCGATACCGATGCCGCCAAGCCGGGCGCCGAGATAAATCGCCAGCAGGACAATAACCAGTTCTGCACCAAACATATATGCCTTCCTTGTTTTTTAACAAGTTGATATTGAATTGTTGTATTTTAGTAAAACCAAAAAGCAAAAAAGGCATGTCATCGCTGACATGCCTTTGAATGACTAACCTGAAAGATTACTGTTCGCTTTCATCGGTATAACGCTTTGCTTTATAAGCGGGATGCATCAGGTTTTGCGCAGAGAAAATATCATCCAACTCCGCCGCCGTCAGCAGTCCGCGCTCCAGCACCACTTCCCGTACGCTCTTGCCGGTTTCGGCACAGATCTTGCCGACGATATCGCCATTGTGGTGGCCGATAAACGGGTTGAGGTAGGTGACGATGCCGATGGAGTTGTAGACGTAGCCTTCACATACCGCTTTATTGGCGGTGATGCCGTTAACGCATTTCTCCAGCAGGTTGTAGCAGGCGTTGGTCAGGATATGAATCGACTCGAACATCGCCTGGCCGATCACCGGCTCCATCACGTTCAACTGCAGCTGACCGGCTTCGGAGGCCATGGTCACAGTGGTATCGTTGCCGATAACTTTGAAGCAGACCTGGTTGACCACCTCCGGCACCACCGGGTTAACCTTCGCCGGCATGATTGAAGAGCCAGCCTGCAGCTCAGGCAGGTTGATTTCGTTGAGGCCCGCGCGCGGACCGGAAGAGAGCAGGCGCAGGTCGTTACAGATCTTGGACAGTTTCACCGCCAGGCGTTTCAGCGAACTGTGAACCATAACGTACGCCCCGCAGTCCGAAGTGGCTTCAATCAGATCTTCCGCCGGGACGACCGGTAAGTTGCTTACTTCAGCCAGCTTCTGCACCGCCAGCTGTTGATAGCCGTCTGGGGTGTTGAGGCGAGTACCAATGGCGGTGGCGCCGAGGTTCACCTCCAGCAGCAGCTCCGCAGTGCGCAGAATGCTTTTGGTCTCTTCATTAAGCAGCACATTGAAGGCATGGAACTCCTGGCCGAGGGTCATCGGCACCGCGTCCTGCAGCTGGGTGCGGCCCATTTTGAGGATGTCCTGGAACTCCACGGCTTTCGCCTGGAAGCCTTCGCCCAGCTGTTTAATCGCATCGATTAACTTAAGGATGGAGGCATACACCGCAATGCGGAACCCGGTGGGGTAAGCATCGTTGGTGGACTGGCATTTGTTGACATGATCGTTTGGGTTCAGGTACTGGTATTCGCCTTTCTGGTGGCCCATCAGCTCAAGGCCAATGTTCGCCAGGACTTCGTTGGTGTTCATGTTTACGGAGGTACCGGCCCCGCCCTGGAAGACATCGACCGGGAACTGGTCCATGCATTTGCCGTTATTCAGGACTTCGTCACAGGCGGCAATAATCGCATTTGCCGCGCTTTTGGGAATGGTCTGCAGCTCCTTGTTCGCCAGCGCGGCGGCTTTCTTAACCATGACCATGCCGCGCACGAATTCTGGTATGTCGCTGATTTTGCTGTTGCTAATGTAGAAGTTTTCAATCGCTCGCAGAGTATGAACGCCGTAGTAAGCGTCCGCGGGAACTTCCCTGGTGCCCAACAGATCTTCTTCGATACGAATGTTGTTTAACATGTGAACCTTCTTTTCAAGCTGCCAATGAATTCACCAAACACACAGAATATCCAGTATTCAGTATATTTTCTGGCCGACGATTATTTCCTTAACCGGCCCGGTGCCCAAGATCATATGCTGATGATAGCGAATATCAGTAAGCTTGATCACTTATTACATTGCGGGTATGAGAAGATTTATTAATCTGTGAAATGGGTCACCGCTTTCTTATTCCTGAGAAAAATAAGCCTTTCCGCTGATTGAAAAGCCGCTCAGCATCCCCATGTTAGTGGGATGCGATCAGCAAATTGATGATTACGGGCGCTGAACGCAGCGCCCGTTGATGAAGGAGACGCCGGTGCGTTGGATTCCGTTTATTGCTTTTTTTCTTTACGTTTACATTGAGATATCGATCTTTATCCAGGTTGCGCACGTGCTGGGCGTCTTTATGACCCTGATCCTGGTGATCTTTAGCTCGGTGGTAGGGATGTCGCTGGTGCGTAACCAGGGCTTCAAAAACTTCCTGCTGATGCAGCAGAAGATGGCCGCGGGCGAGAGCCCGGCGGCGGAGATGATCAAGAGCGTATCGCTGATTATCGCTGGTCTGCTGCTGTTGCTCCCGGGGTTCTTTACCGACTTCCTCGGCCTGCTGCTATTGCTGCCGCCGGTGCAAAAGCATTTGACGATGAAGCTGATGCCGCACCTGCGCTTCAGCCGGATGCCGGGCGGCGGCTTTAGCGCCGGAACTGGCGGCGGAGAGACCTTCGAAGGGGAATTCCAGCGCAAAGATGAGCAGCGCGACCGTCTGGACCATAAGGACGATCGCCGCGATTAACATTCCCCCGGCCCGGTCAGCAGATGCGACCGGGCCGCTTTCTTTGCAGGCCTACACGCTTCCCGTCGCCAGCTTGCGCCTGGGTAAAAACAGCCACAGCCCCGCCAGCATCACCAGCGCGTACAGGCTTTTCCAGCCGACCATCGCCAGCAGCAGCAGACAGAGAATGCTGCCCACCACCGCCAATAGCCGATAGCGACCGCGAAGCAAACGACAACCCGCCAGCATGCACAGCAGATAGATCATGATGAAAATGCCATTGGCGTAAACGATCAGCGCGTCCAGATTGATATCGAGCAGATAGATGCCAAGGGTGCTAACTACGCAGGATCCCAGCACGGCGTTGAGGGCGTTGCGCGGGATCTGCCGTGGCGACAGCCTTGCGAGGTAGCTGTGTGGCTTATGCTGCGCTTGCGACCAGACCAGGCGGGCAAAGCTTTGAATATAGATGTTGAGGCTGGCGAAACAGGCGAGATAGCCGATGACGCAGGCTACCCACAGCGCTTCGACGCCGAACAGACGGACCACGATATTCGGTAATGACGCCGCCGCCGCCATCTCCTCGCCAAAGGCGTGGAAGTGCAGCACCAGCACGGTGCAGGCCCAGTAGACCGAGCCGGCAAGCAGCAGGCCTATCATCAGCGCCCTGGGGAAATCACGCTCGGGATGTTTAAACTCCGAGGCGAGATGCGCGAAGGCTTCCAGACCGACAAAGCACCAGAACATCACCGACAGCGCCGAAAAGAGCTGCCCGCGGTCAATCTCCGCCGGGGCCGGGAAGGGGATCTGCGCCGGGCTTATCCCGCCGCGCCACCAGACTACGACGATCAGCGCCACAATCAGTACGGCAACCAACGTCTGCAGGTTGGCGCTGGAGCTGGCGCCACGCGAACCGACCCACCAGACGATGGCCAGGGTGCCCAGCTCCGCCAGCAGCAGCTGCGCATCATGCCAGCCGAACAGCGCCTGGCCAAAACCGGTGGCGATGTGCAGGGCGGCGGGGAGTCCGACCGGGATAACCGATAAAAACAGCCAGCCGGTGACGCTGGCCAGACGTGGCCCAAAGGCCATATCGACAAAGTGGGCCACGCCGCCCGCGCTGGGAAAATGGCGGCCGAGCAGGGCGAAGACGATGGCAATCGGGAAAACAAGGAGAATGAGCAGCGGCCATGCCCACAGGCTGTTATCGCCAGCGACCAGCGCCGCCAGCGCCGGGACGGCGAAGACGCCGGTACCCAGCAATGAGGTGGAAAGCAACCCAACTCCCTGTCCCAGCCCTAACTCCTGTTTTAAACCACTCATGATTCAATCCTGCGCCAGTGAAAAAAAAGAGAGTATCACAATCGCTTTTCCTTATGACCGATTGCCTGACATGGCCGCTTTTTGTGCGCCAGCGCAAAGGTAAAAATTTTTTTTAATTTTGCCCTTGAAGCCGGAAATGGCCATCCCCATCTCTCTCTGCACTAGCCGGTAAACCGCGTTCGGCCCGGCGTCACCCATAACTGATAATGACTTTCTCGAAGGAGAGCTATCAATGAGTATTCGTCCGTTACATGATCGTGTGATCGTCAAACGTAAAGAAGTTGAAACCAAATCTGCGGGCGGCATCGTTCTGACCGGTTCTGCAGCAGCTAAGTCAACTCGTGGCGAAATCATCGCTGTCGGTAAAGGCCGCATCCTGGAAAACGGGACCGTGCAGCCGCTGGACGTTAAAGTTGGTGACATCGTGATTTTCAACGATGGCTACGGCGTGAAGACTGAAAAGATCGACAACGAAGAAGTACTGATCATGTCCGAAAGCGACATCCTGGCAATTGTTGAAGCTTAATTCGCACGACCCTGAACGAATTTGAGGAATAAAAGAAATGGCAGCAAAAGACGTAAAATTCGGTAACGACGCTCGTGTAAAAATGCTGCGCGGCGTAAACGTACTGGCAGATGCAGTTAAAGTGACCCTGGGCCCGAAAGGCCGTAACGTAGTTCTGGACAAATCCTTCGGCGCGCCGACCATCACCAAAGATGGTGTTTCCGTTGCACGTGAAATCGAACTGGAAGACAAGTTCGAAAACATGGGCGCGCAGATGGTGAAAGAAGTTGCCTCTAAAGCGAACGACGCGGCAGGCGACGGTACCACCACCGCAACCGTACTCGCTCAGGCTATCGTGAACGAAGGCCTGAAAGCTGTTGCAGCAGGCATGAACCCGATGGATCTGAAACGCGGTATCGACAAAGCGGTACTGGCTGCAGTAGAAGAGCTGAAAGCGCTGTCCGTTCCGTGCTCTGACTCCAAAGCTATCGCTCAGGTAGGTACCATCTCCGCTAACTCCGACGAAACCGTCGGTAAACTGATCGCGGAAGCGATGGATAAAGTTGGTAAAGAAGGCGTGATCACCGTTGAAGACGGTACCGGTCTGGAAGACGAACTGGACGTAGTTGAAGGTATGCAGTTCGACCGCGGCTACCTGTCTCCGTACTTCATCAACAAGCCGGACACCGGTGCCGTTGAGCTGGAAAGCCCGTTCATCCTGCTGGCTGACAAAAAAATCTCCAACATCCGCGAAATGCTGCCGGTTCTGGAAGCCGTAGCGAAAGCTGGCAAACCGCTGGTCATCATCGCTGAAGACGTTGAAGGCGAAGCGCTGGCGACCTTGGTGGTTAACACCATGCGCGGCATCGTTAAAGTGGCTGCGGTGAAAGCACCGGGCTTCGGCGACCGTCGTAAAGCTATGCTGCAGGACATCGCTACTCTGACTGGCGGTACCGTTATCTCTGAAGAGATCGGTATGGAGCTGGAAAAAGCGACTCTGGAAGACCTGGGCCAGGCGAAACGCGTGGTTATCAACAAAGACACCACCACCATCATCGATGGCGTTGGCGAAGAATCCGCAATCCAGGGCCGCGTAGCTCAGATCCGTAAGCAGATCGAAGAAGCGACCTCCGACTACGATCGTGAAAAACTGCAGGAACGTGTCGCTAAACTGGCTGGCGGCGTGGCAGTAATCAAAGTCGGTGCGGCTACCGAAGTTGAAATGAAAGAGAAAAAAGCACGCGTCGACGACGCCCTGCACGCAACCCGTGCTGCGGTTGAAGAAGGCGTGGTGGCTGGCGGCGGCGTAGCGCTGGTTCGCGTTGCGGCGAAACTCGCTGGCCTGACCGGTCAGAACGAAGATCAGAACGTCGGTATCAAAGTTGCGCTGCGCGCAATGGAAGCGCCGCTGCGTCAGATCGTTTCCAACGCCGGTGAAGAGCCGTCTGTTGTGGCAAACAACGTGAAAGCAGGCGACGGTAACTACGGTTACAACGCAGCAACTGAAGAATACGGCAACATGATCGACTTCGGTATCCTGGACCCAACCAAAGTCACCCGTTCTGCACTGCAGTACGCGGCTTCCGTGGCTGGCCTGATGATTACCACCGAGTGCATGGTGACCGACCTGCCGAAAGGCGACGCGCCTGACTTAGGTGCTGCTGGCGGTATGGGCGGCATGGGCGGTATGGGCGGCATGATGTAATCGTGCGCTCTACGGCATAAAAAAGCAGAAACCCCTGGCCAGCAATGGCTGGGGGTTTTTCTTTTGGCGCGCTTTTTAGTATAAGGCTTATACATAAAAATCATTTAAGCTGCATCAGAGCGGCAAGCACCTCTGTTTCGGGCGTGAACTGACAAGCGCGACCGGGGAGGAAATGAACGCGGCTCATGCCGACGCAGTTTGAAGGATGACAGATTTACATCCGGGCCAGTGCGTCCAGCTCATCGATCATGGGGAATAACATGCAGGTAAAATATTTAGCAGGGATTGTCGGCGCAGCCTTACTGTTGGCAGGTTGCAGTTCCAGCAATGAATTAACCTCTGCCGGCCAGAATGTGCGCTTCGTGCAGGAGAAGCCGGGCGCAGAGTGTCAGCTGTTAGGGACCGCGACGGGTAAACAGAGCAACTGGCTCTCCGGCCAGAATGGCGATGAGGGTGGTTCCATGCGCGGTGCGGCAAACGCCCTGCGCAACCAGGCGGCAGCGATGGGCGGCAACGTGATTTACGGCGTCAGCAGCCCGACGCAAAACCTGCTGTCGAGCTTTGTGCCTACCGACAGCGAAATGAACGGCCAGGTTTATAAGTGCCCGAACTGATGCGTGACGCCTCTCTCCGCGAGCGCAGAGAGAGGCGTGGTCGTTAGATGAGGATCAGGCGCTAAGCTCCGCTTTCTTTTCAAGGTAGAAGGCGTGTAGGGGACGCAGGCACTCTTCCAGACTGAGCATTCTTCCCGGCTGGGAAGGGATAATGGTACTGAAGATCTGGCATGGCGCCAGCTCCGCGTGCATCGCCTTGAGCTTGGGGCTTTTCTCGATAAGCCACATCACAACGTTATTTTCCAGTTCCGACAAATGCGGCGCGCTGGTTTTGACCACCGCTCCGGAGACAATTTTCTTGCCTTCGTCTGTCTCGCAGCAGTACAGCACGCCCAGATAATGGGAAAACAGGTTTAGCTTCCAGTCTTCCTGGGGGTGTTGCTGGTAATCGATATTGGGCTGAGTGGTTAAGTCGACGGTATAGCACATTAAAAAATCCATATTTGAACTTAAATACTGAACCAGTTCCTGGTCGCCGACTGTTTTTAATGCTTGTTGAATACCGATAATTAATGCTTCGATTTGCAGATCGTCAATACATAAAGTACTAATTTGTTCATCCTGAAATACAAGAATTAACGTTGACTGTGTTTCGCCAGGTTTGAGCGTAATGGACATGATTCGCCGCTCAGGGGATGGTTGCTGTATTTCAGCCGTCTCAACCTGAGGAATATTGGCAACAAGTGCCTCATTATACGTGATAAGTTCATCTTTATAGGCCTCTCCCTGGTTTTCAAGCCGCTGGAAAATCACAGCCATTCTGCTCTGCAGTATCAGGAGCAGATCAGCTAGCACCGGTGCCTGAAGATAGTAAATCTCGCAAAAGCCATTTTCCTTCTTAACTTTCAGCAGCAACGCTAAAAATCGCTCTTCAAAGGTAATTCCTGCGGTATTAAAACCTATAAACGTTCCTTGCATATTCTTCTCCTTTATTAAGCAGTAGTCACCGACTTCGATTGTGAGAGATCGATAACACGATCGGCGGATGCAATGGTCGATGGTCGATGCGCGACGATAATGCGGGTGATACTTAGCGCTGAAATAGACTGATTGATAACCGACTCATTTCTGAGGTCAAGATGGCTGGTAGCCTCATCCATGAATAAAATACTCGGTTTGCGATACAGTGCGCGGGCGATCAGGATACGCTGCTTTTGCCCACCTGAAATACCCAGCCCAAGTTCGCCGACAATGGTTTCGTATCCCATAGCCATCTTCATAATTTCATCATGAATGTTGCACCGTCTGGCACACTCCATCACAAAATCAAGATCGGCGCTATCATCGAAGCCACTTATATTATCAATAAGGGAGCCGGAAAAGAGACGGTCTTCCTGGAGTACGCAGGCGATACCAAGACGATAGTTATTCAAACCAATCTTTTTAATCTCCAGATTATCCGCCAGTATTTCGCCGGAATCCGGCGAGAGCAGTCCGCACATAACTTTTAATAGTGTGGTTTTCCCTACGCCAGATGGGCCAATTAACGCAACTGATTCTCCAGGAGCAACGGTTATGTTCAAATTTGTAAAGATGGGTTGTGAAAAAGGATCGTATTGATAACTAAGATTTCTCACTTCAAGTTTTACGCCAGTGTTTTCCGTAAAAACACGCCGCGATGGAAGTTCTTTTTCTGGTTCACTAAATGCTATTTCTGATAGACGTTCGTTGTGCAGTGAGAGCATACGAAGTTGCATCACCAAATCAATGAGATTCGATGCACGTTGAGAAAACTGACCCCGATAGGCGTTAAATGCCATAAACATACCGAGCGTCATCTCATTATCAATTACCATAATGGCACCCAACCACAGTACCACTACCTGATCGATTGAGGTGATAAAGGTATTAATGCCACCAAACATCATATCGAATCGAGTTTGCTTTATACCTGCATTGCTGGCGTCAACGTTAAGATTCAGCCAATGCTGTGAGCGACGTTCTTTTAAATTCAGTGCTTTGATCGTAGAAATGCCATAAAGTGACTCCATAAAGTGGGAGTTAGCACGTGCGCCTTTGACGACCTGTTCTTCCGTTACGCGACGATAAAAGCTATAGGTAGCAAAGCGCATAATCGCATAGCAAATGGTAAAGCCGATGACGACCCAGACTAACCAACCACCATATAAGGTCAGCATCACCAATAAACCGATTGTCATTATCGAGTCGATGATGCCGGTAACGATACTATTGGTAAATATTGAGCGAATCGTATCCAAAGACGAGAAGCGAGACTGAATATCACCTAAATGCCTTTTCTCAAAAAAGGATAATGGCAAACTTGTCAGATGATCGAATAACGTCGTTTTCCACTGAATATTTGTCAGGGTATTTAACGTTAACGACGTCCATGCACGTAGCATGCTAATAAACGTGCGGAATAGGGTAAAAAATATCAACCCGATACAGATAACAGACAGTAAGCTTTGGTCGTGAGCCATAATCACATGGTCAGTGACTAGCTGTGTACCAATCGGTAACAGGAGTCCGATAGCTTCTACCACTACAGAGTAAGCAAAGATCTTAATCAGTGCTGATTTTAAACCAACAATTTTATGCATTAAATCCAGCAATCGTAATCGGGATTTTGCTTCTTCTTGCTGGAAGTTATGATCGGGCCAAAGTTCAAGCGCTACACCGGTAAAATTGTTTGACATCTCATTGATGCCAATGATTCTTTTACCCAACGCCGGATCGTGAATAACAAATCCGTTTTTCCTTACCTTTGTAAGAACAACGTAGTGGTTCATCCCCCAGTGGATGATGCAGGGGAGTTTAAGCTGCTTTATTTCATCAAGGTCAAGAGCTAACGCCCGGCTTTTTAAGCCGGCATGCTTTGCAGTTTTGCTTAGAGACATTAGTGAGGAGCCCTGGGAGGGGCTACCAAACCGCTGACGGAAATTAAACAGATCGATATTCAACCCATAAAAACCACAGACCATTGCCAGACAGGCAATTCCACATTCTGATGATTCTGACTGAAGAATAACGGGCGTTTTGTTAACAAGAGAAAAATTTAACTTTGCAACAACAGTTTTGAAAAGTTCGTTAGTCATGGATCGGCCCAGTAATGCTTTGAGTTATCTTATACACAGGGGTAAACATCCACATATAGAGCGGACGCTCTTCCAGGAATACAACAGCTTGAGCCTTGAGGCCATTTGAAAGCGAAAGCGTTTTACCATTATATTCAAAGGTTTTGTTTTCAATTTTCACAATGGTCTTATAGAGCGCCAGTTCCTGCTGGTTTGTGCCGTTCGTAACATTGGTATACTCAGACATTTCTTGTCGAGATGTGGGAACAGAAGATATTGAAAGTATTTTTCCCGGGAATTGACCAAATTTATCTGATGGGAATGCAGCATAACGAATGTTAATTTCATCCCCAGGTTTTACATAAGGTATACTATTGTTAGGTAACCATAAAATAAGATAATACTCTATATCACCGGTAGGTTTTATCTGTGCTAGACTGCTGCCTTTATCAACCATTTGGCCTTTAGTGACGGTCAATGATTCAATACGGCCTTCAGTCGTTGCTTTAATAATAATGTTACCGTTTGCGTTTGATTCAACCAGTTGATTTTTATAATCATTAATCTGGTTTTCTTGTGACGAGATTTGATTGTCAAAATCAGCTATTTTTGTAATTTTATCACTATTGAGCTGAGTGACCTGCGATTCCAGTTGCATTTTCTGACTCACCAGAGACTGGTAAGTGCTTTGTTGTTGAAAATACAAAGAGTGTTGATAGTTATATTGGTCTTTGGTAATCAGTCCGTCACTTAAATACTTATCATAGCTGGATAGATTATCATGCATTTTCTTTAATCCAACCTGGGCGTTAGCCAACATGCGATTAGTTTCTTTTAACGAATCATTGATTGTTTTTAACTGCTTCTCTAAAGAAATGGTTGTTTCTTCTTTATTATGATTCAGTTTTGAAATGATATCTTCAGCATTTGCGATCTTTTCATTAATGACCTCTATTTGTACCGCACTAACATTACCCGTTGTGGTGTTCCGGGAAATGTCGATCTCATATAACGGCTGGCCTTTGGTCACAATATCGCCGACTTTTACATATTGGGAGATAACAAAGCCTTGCTGCGGGGCATAAACGTTGACAGAGTGAGGTAGAGTAATGACCTCTCCCTGAACGTCGATTCTCTGGGTAAAGGAGCAAAATACTGTGGTGGCTATCAGGATCGCAAGAAAAGCAAAAGAGAGTAATGCAACAAGCCATGCTGGAAGCCCTGCGAGCAGCAGTGCCTTTCCTTTCCAGTGATGCTTTTTATACTCAATCGCTTCCTTGCGATAGATTTTTTTTAACATAGTTATCGCTTAAATTATAAAATGAAAAGGCCCGATACGTCAGGCCTTAATTACTAATGAATGCTTGTCAACAAACTGTTGAGCTAATCATTGGCGCGTAAACTTAGTTGCTCCAGAAGTTCAGGGTGCCGTCATAAATAGCATCCATTACGCCCTGAGCATAATCCAGAGTCATATCCCAGCCAACGATACCCGCTGCAATACCAAAGCAAACGCCACCGAGAATAACCCCGGCGATCATCCCTACACCCTGGCCGATTGAGCCGATACCGAAGATACCGCCACTTACGCCACCCCAACGTCCGGCGTACGCTGTACCAAAAATAGCGCCCAGAGAGGCGCCCAGTGCGATAGCGCCAACTTCTTTTGCGGCCCAGGTGACGATATCGGTAAGAGTATCGGTCAGCGCACCGCCAGAAATTTCTTCCATTTCAAATACAGTTAATTGGTGCATGATTAGTCCTTTAACTAAAATTAAAATTATATATTCATTCCAGACCAGAATTTGGTCCGCAGAAAAGATAGTCGTTGCTGTAGTATGAATCAACTCAACTAAATATGAATTGTTGATGAAATTAGAGGTTAATAGTGAATCAAATCTAAACTATTTATAGGTTCATAAAACAGTAACTAATTCAGCAGGTGGTGGCACGCAGCTATTATCGATGTGCTGCAGATATATTGATTTATTCTTGCATTCATATATGACATTTTTTTGGTTGTTGACATAAAAATAAAAAAGGTGGATATCATTATCCACCTTTTGTAGGGGTATGGAGGTTATACTTTTACTCTTCCTGTATGACAACTTCAAGCATAGCTTTTACATGACCGGAAGAGACTTCAGCGCTATTGTCACTCATGCGATAATAGTCGGCGGTGAAGGTAAAGTTTTGTGATGCCTGTGCCTTGGCGAAGCTATAAGTTTCGGCGTCGTAAAATATTATAGGCTTGTTGTCAATTTTGAAGATAACGCCAACGTTATTTGCGGCTTCGGTTCCAGTTATCATGTTATCGATGATCCCATCCCCGGCAGAACTGGTGCCATTAACAGGGTTAAACCAGTAGTAAAGCTTGTTGCCAACTGAACCTTGTGGGCAAGTCACATCCATTTTGATAGTTTTTTGTGATGGAGTTGTACCTCCTCGAGAAATGGACATTAATGTGTTTTTTTCAATTTTATTCAGGGTGATTTGGCTAGGCCCTGATACTGAAATATCGCAAGAGGTATCTTTATATGAAATAGTCTTGAACTTCAGGGTTGCTGTTAACAAAAGGCGGTCAGCTGCCCTTGGGTTGGTGCTTAAGTTACCTGCTGAGAATTTAAATACCGGGTTTGTACTGGTGCCGGATGTATCGATGACCTGCTTTGTTTTAATTAACCATACCGTCATAAATTTATAATCTTCATTCGATTCTAAAATAGGTACGATTGTAGATTGAGCAACAGCAGGATTAATAGAACCATTTTTGCTGCTCAGAAGATCTGAAAACTGAAAGCCAATTCCATCTATGCCGGTTTCATAGACTGGTTTGCCCCTTATACCCGTGACGCCGGTAACTTCCGGTGCTGTTGATTCAACAATATACTGGTCTCCCATTATTTTGCTGCACTCAAATGTTTTATAATGTCCGGTACCGACTTTTTTAGTATAGAGGACTGTACCCACCGGAATTGTTGGGTCTGTTGCGATTTTAGGACTTATGTTAAACATTGCTTGTCCAGCGGAACCAGAATAATCGCATTTGGCAATTACCTCGCTACAACAGCATAGTAGGGATAAAAAAAGAAGTATTTTTCTCATTCTTTATTGTTCCTTGGTCAATATTAGCGACAAACCGTTTCGATTTGACTGATGCCAGACGCTTTGCCTTCCCTGGCTGGTAAAGTAAAGGAAGCATTGCACTGCTGCGCGGCGCTTTTGCCCCACTGGACGTTAAGGATCCCGGTCTGCTGCAACCCGGACATATAGACCATACCGGCGTCGCTGACGATGCTTGGCTGCGATTTGCTGTCGCCGGCGAGTAGAACCATCGCGCCATAAGGCACGTCCTGACCGCTGGCGGTTTTCAGATGCACAAAGGCCCTCTGGCCGATATTGCCGTCATAATTAGCACGCACGATGGCACCACGGGTCGGCACGACGCTTTGCGTAGTTTCTGGAAGCTCCATATCTTCACCCAGTGAAGTGCTGTCAAGGGTGATGTCGGTACGACGGTAAGGTGTAACGTACGGGACGATAGCGTAACCGCGATAGTCGGTGGAGATGGTGTTATCGTTGGTCAACTTGACGTTATCCAGGCCCGGCGCTTTAACCAGCACGGCGGCGTCAGTGATGTCCTGGCCAAGTGTAATGCCATCGGCATGAGCGACGATGCTGCCGTTGGCGCCGTAGTCAATACGTTGGCTGTTATTGTCATAGCTATAGCCGGCATTAAGGCTGCCGCGGGCACCGTTATAGGTCCCACGCATATCGCCGCTGTAATATTCCCGGTTGCTGTACCCTTGCTGCAGGCTCCATTCCAGGCTGTCGTTATCTAGCCCGACGCCACCAATGGAGACCGACTGATCGGTAGATCCCGGATTGCTGTTGGTTAATTGATAGCTGGTATAGGTACCCGGCAGCCAGTTGCTCAGCGGTAGCGTCACCGTCAGGGTGATGCGCTGATCGTCCTGGGCATCCTTACCTGAGTTATTTCCGCTCCAGGTGTAGCGGTTATAGCTGTAGCCCAGATAGTAGTTCACATTACGGAAACCGCCGTTGTAACCTACGCTAATTGACTTGTTGGTTCGCTTATCGTCCCAGTAATCTTCAATCAACCCGCTTATCGACAGGCTACCGAGGCCTTTACCCAGGCTTTGGTTAACCGTCAGGTTGGTGCGATTGCGCAGTGAGCGAGAGGTATAATTACCGTCATTAGAGTAGCTATCCAGCACCTCCGAGAGGGTATTAAAGCCGCGGGTGGAATAGCGGTAGCCCGCGATGGTGACATTGGTGCCAGTTTCGACAATGTTTTTACCATAACGGACCCGCCAGGACTGTCCTGAGGTCTTTTCATCGTCTTTCTTTTTCGACCATGCCTGGGTGACGTCTGCCGAGGCGGCGCCAAGCTCGCCCAGGTTATAGCCGAGGCCCGTCGACAGCGCCTGGTAGCGCGAGGCCGCCTGCATACCGCCATAAAGCGTCAGGCTGCTGGAGACGCCATAGGTCGCGGTGGCCTGAGTAAATGGCGTTTCATCGACTCCACCATCGTAAGGACGATATTTACCGGAAGTAATCTCATACTCCAGTTGATTTTCACGCACCATGACCGGTAGGGTGGCGAACGGCACAACAAATTCTTGCTTGGATCCGTCGGACTCTTCCACGCTGACGTAAAGGTCGCCGCTACCGCCGCTCGGGTACATATCGGTGATTTCAAATGCCCCGGGTGCCACGTAGGTCTGGTAAACCTGGTAGCCGTTCTGTTTAATGACGACGCGGGCGTTGGTTTTGGCGATACCGCGAATAATCGGCGCATAGCCGCGCATACTTTCCGGCAACATCGTGGTATCGGTGGCCAGCTGAATACCGGTAAACGGCACGCTGTCGAAGATGGTTGAGAGCGATGAACTTTCGCCCATCACCAGGTTACTGTTGATCGAGCGAATACTTCGCTGCATATAGAGATAGGCGGAGTCCCAGTCCCCGGCATCGCTATTGTTTTTATTCCATGTGCTGAGGTTGCGGATACGCCATGGGCCAACGTTGAGGCCAGACTGCAGGTTCAAGCTGTAGTATTCATCATTGGCCTGCATGTCGTTCGAGCCGCTGAACTGGTAGTTCACCAGCAGGGCGTTGATGCCATCATCAAACTGATCCGGTGGGATATATCCCTGCGCGGTGGTGGATAAGGCCGCCTGCGGAATAGAAATATTTAAGCGCTGGGCGGTAAAGTCAAAATCCGCTTTGGTGTCCGGAATGACAGAAAAGTTTGCACAGCCGTTTTGATCCTCGGCTAACTCTGGAAAGGATTTTATCCTTACGCCATATTCCGCGAGAGCTTTTAGACTCAGGCAGGGAACCAGAGCGGGTTCGCGGTTATCGCTGCTGGCGCGATTGTTGGCGACAAACTTTATCGTCCTGGTATCCAGGTAGCGGCCATTAAACATGATATCGACCCGATAATCCCCCGGCGCCTGCGCGTTCTGGGTCTGAAATACGGATAAGTCAGGAGTGGTTGATGGATCGCTACCATTCAATGAGCTAATGAATGAGGGATCGAAAAAGTCACGTGCTTGCGCTTTATTATTCAAACCAGAAAGCAATGCCGGAAGCATTGCAAAGAAGATGGTGGATAGTTTGAATAATCCATTATTCTTATTTGGCATAGACACATCCCTATAATGATAAAATAAATTTCTTATTACAGCGATGAGGAGTAGAGCGACCCAGCTCCGCCATAATCATTGACAACTTTCCAGGTAATGCTGGAGGCATTAATATTTTCTTTTAACGTCACTTCTTTAGTCGTCATCGGGGCGACCGAGTTGACTTCCGGCTTCACTTCTTTGCTGCCAATCTGGATGCTATGGAAATAGAAGAAAAAGGGCGTTGGATTTTTGATCGTCAGCTTAGTGCCAGACTTTCGCCATTCGAGCTTTTTCGCTTCCGTATTAGGGGAGAGGTCGAAAAGTGCTTTAGGACGATAGACCAGACGCATACGGTGACGGACTGCTAGTTGAATGGTGTTGTTATTCGCTTTGGCATCATCTGCCGGAGGAATCGCCATGACATTAAAATAGTACATGGATTCCCGGTCGGTCGGCGCATTAACGTTTCCGTTAGAAAACAGACGAACCGTATTCTGTTGTTTCCCTTCAAGGCGGAACAGCGGCGGCGTGGCCATAAAAGAGGGCGCTTTTCCTGCCGGCGCTTCAACCCAGGATTTAATCAGATAGGGAATATCATCTTTATTTTCTATTTGCGCGGTGATTTCACGTGCGCCTTCTTTATACAGATAGCGGGTGGATCCCACTACAATACCGGCATGGGCAATACTGCTGAGGAGTAATGCACAGGAAGCGGTGAAAGTTAATAAAGTCCTGAACATGTTTTTTCTCTGAATGCAAAAAAGGGCCCGCCGTGAAGCGGGGCCCTTTGGGGAAAAATTAGATGGTGTAATCGATAGTAAAGGTCGCAACACCTTTAACCGGGCCTTCGGTTACCGGAGTAGCAGAGTTCACTTTTACATAACCAGTGGTGTACTTCAGCTGAGTACCGGTAGTAGCAGAGTAGCTTTCGGTCATGGTGTCAGAACCGTCGAAGGCTACGCGATGTGAATCGCTGAGACGCTGGATACCGATACCGATACCGGTAGCGCCGCCAGCTGCGGTGTTGTCCAGGATGGTTTTATCGCTGGAGGTGACACCGGCAACGTTTACAGTCAGGCCGGTAACCGGGTTAGCGCTGCCCTGTGCGCAGTCAGTAACTTTAAAACCGAAGTCCTGAGTTTTGAACAGAGTACCTGCAGCTTCAGCATTTGCTTCCGCAGTGGTCACAGTGATCAGCTGAACGATACCGTTGTTCAGGGTACCAGTCGGAGTCACGACGCAAGAGTTAGCTGCATCAGCGACTTCACCCAGTACAGTTACCTGAGCGGTGTTGGTTGCCATTGCCTGAGCACTCAGCACTGCAGATGCAGCGACCATTACAGCTACGATTGTCTTTTTCATTTAATTAATCCATATATAGATACTTAGTCCTGTGTAGAGTTGATAACAGTTATCAAGGGAATGGAGTATGCATTCGCATTGATATTGAAAATAAGCGCCAGCATTCCTTTATATAGTGCTGAGACCAATCATCCTGTTGAACAACGCTACCATATCGCTTGCCATAGCGAACCATGGAGAAGCGGGAGTAATTTAAAAGTCTGGTGCAAAAAATGCTTGTGAATTGTTGATGAAGCACCTGTGAATTTAATGCTGCCCCCCCTCTCTGATGAGATGTGGATTCCAGTTGAGATTAATTTAATCTGAAAATCTGACCATTAAGCAAGTTAGCTATCGCTTGTTTTTTTATCTGCGGTATCCTGTGGGCTGAACTTCAATGTGAAATGTACCTGTTTTCATCTGAAACAAGAATGTTCACATAATCGTTTGGTTGAAATCATTTGATTTTATTATGGATAATAGGGTTACGTGGGGCAAGGATATGGATGACGCAGTATTATTTAATGGGTGTATAATTAATCAGGAGATTATATTTAATGCCAATATGAATGAGCTGCGGCCGCTTGCCGGGGACGGGGAGTGCATCAGCCTCAATGCGCCAACCGCCAGATGCTTGCTGCTGCTTTTGCAGAATTGCGGCAAAGTCATTTCACGGGATGAGTTCCTGGCGGCTGTATGGGAAACACGGGGGGTGGTCGTTTCGCAAAATACGTTCTATCAAAATATCTCTTTGCTGCGAAAATCGCTGGTAAAAGCTGGGCTATCTGAGGATATCATTATCACCGTCCGGCAAAAAGGCTTTAGCGTCGCTCCGAATACATTGGTCATTCCTCTCTCTGATGAAGAGTGCAAGAATATGAATCGGGTGACATTAACGCATTATCAGAATAATAAAGTTGTCGACTTTATTTCTGAAGAAAAGGAAAAGCCTGACACTCATTTAAATCTTCCACTAATAGAAAACTCATCAAAGCATGGCAGTGATTTGATGGCAAATAAACCGGAAGAAGGTGAAAAAGCATCTGAGCGGTTGCATGTTACTTTTAAAATACCCGTATGGTTAATCGCGCTAATTGTCGTGATGATTGTAATTAATATTATTGTGTTGGTCGTGCTAAACCGGTAGCTCGTCACAGCCAGGGGTTATAGCGCGGTGCGATAGTCATTTGCTGGTCACCTTAACACCCGTCTGTCGAAATCTTCCTATCCGAAGGTCTGCCAGAACGTCCTGGCAGACCTTCAGTTTATTAACGCTGCTTCAGCCCTAAATCCAGCGGCGTCTTGCTGGGTTCCCCGCCGATCTCGCGCGCCAGCTTCGGCACCATATAGCCGGAGATGAGGGTCAATAGTTCACGCATGATTTCACGGGCTTCATCATCGCTGACCATGAAGTGCGCCGCCCCCTGCACCCGATCCAGCACATGCAAGTAGTAGGGCATTACCCCGGCGTCAAACAGCGCATTGCTGAGGTCGGCCAGGGTTTGCGCGTTGTCGTTCACCCCGCGCAGCAGCACGCTCTGATTGAGCAACGTGACGCCCGCCTGACGCAGCATGGCCATCGCTGCGCGAAACTCACCGTCAATTTCATTGGCGTGGTTAACGTGGTTAACCAGGATCACCTGCAGCGACGAACGCTGGAAGCGGCTAGCCAGCGTCTCGGTGATGCGCGCCGGGATCACAATTGGCAGGCGGCTGTGAATACGCAGACGCTTAACGTGCGGAATAGCTTCCAGCTGGGTCATCAGCCAGTCAAGCTCATGATCCTTCGCCATCAGGGGGTCGCCGCCGGAGAAGATGATTTCATCAAGCTGCGGATGCGCCGCGATGTAGTCCATCGCCGTCTGCCAGTTGCGCCTGGTGCCCTGATTTTCGGCGTATGGGAAGTGGCGGCGGAAGCAGTAACGACAATTTACCGCACAACCGCCTTTCACCAGCAGCAGGGCCCGGTTGCGATACTTGTGCAACAGACCGGGCACCACGCTGTGCTGTTCTTCCAGCGGATCGGTGGAATAGCCGGGGGCGACGATAAACTCTTCCTCGGCGGTAAGTACCTGACGAAGCAGCGGATCGTTAGGGTTGCCTTTCTCCATGCGGGCGATAAACGCGCGCGGGACGCGCAGCGGGAACAGGCGTCTGGCCTCGCGTCCGGCCAGCAGTTTTTCATCAGCGTCTACATTTAAAAGACGCAGCAGTTCATCAGGACTGGTCACAACATTGGCAAGTTGCGTTATCCAATCTTCTCTGGATGGGGTATTTAGGGTTACAATATGCGCCATTTTGTGGCTTAGCTACCAGTTAAACAATTTCAGAGGGCCTTATGGCGACTTACTATAGCAACGATTTTCGTGCTGGTCTTAAAATCATGTTAGATGGCGAACCTTATGCGGTAGAAGCCAGCGAATTCGTTAAACCAGGTAAAGGCCAGGCGTTTGCGCGCGTTAAGCTGCGCCGTCTGCTGACCGGTACCCGCGTTGAGAAAACCTTCAAATCTACCGATTCCGCAGAAGGCGCGGACGTTGTCGATATGAACCTGACTTACCTGTACAACGACGGTGAGTTCTGGCACTTCATGAACAACGAAACCTTCGAGCAGCTGTCTGCTGACGCGAAAGCGATCGGTGACAACGCTAAATGGCTGCTGGATCAGGCTGAGTGCATCGTGACCCTGTGGAACGGCCAGCCGATCGCGGTCACCCCGCCGAACTTCGTTGAGCTGGAAATCATTGAAACCGATCCAGGCCTGAAAGGCGACACCGCGGGTACCGGCGGTAAACCGGCGACCCTGTCTACTGGCGCGGTGGTTAAAGTTCCGCTGTTCGTTCAGATTGGCGAAGTGATCAAAGTGGATACTCGCTCTGGCGAATATGTATCCCGCGTGAAGTAATTTCGCGTCATGATGACCGGCGTAGCCTCCGTGCTGCGCCGCTCTTTTCGTACAGTCACAACGAGCACGATACATGAAGCGCAGCGTTAAACTCCTGGTGTTACTCTTTCTGAGCAGCGCGCTGTTGGCTGGCTGCAATACCGCCCGCGGTGTGGGTGAAGATATTCAGGGCCTGGGCCACGCTATCTCTCACGCTGTGAGCTGAATTTCCCTGCCGTTTCGTTGATGGCGCTTGCCTCCCGGTATGTCAGCCTCCTCCACGCATACTCCTTTTCTCTTAAAAATCGCAAAGATCCCTTCATCTTTGGACGGTTTGTCTATGCTTATAGGGCATGAAAACAAAACTGACACTAAGGATGACATTATGGTGAAAAAAACGATTGCAGCGTTCTTTACGGTTTTGGTCCTCTCTTCAGCACTGACCGCTTGTAACACCACGCGCGGTGTCGGTGAGGATATTTCAGACGGCGGTAACGCAATCTCTGGCGCGGCAACCAAAGCTCAGCAATAAACGCCGTCAACGGTACGGTTTAGCGCCGTACCGTTCTTCACTTCTCTCATTCCGTTGGATATACTCACCACGACTTTTCATCCACCTTACGGGACGACCCGTAAGCGTTTCTCATCCGGGGACGGCCCCAGCAAAGGAGCCTTATGTCCTGGATAGTCTTGTTTATCGCTGGTCTGCTGGAAGTGGTGTGGGCCGTCGGCCTGAAATATACCCATGGCTTTAGCCGCCTGGTTCCCAGCGTTATCACCATCGTGGCGATGGTGGCCAGCATGGCGCTGCTCTCATGGGCGATGAAAACCCTACCGGTAGGTACCGCCTACGCCGTCTGGACCGGGATCGGCGCCGTGGGCGCCGCCGTGACCGGTATTGTGCTGTTAGGGGAATCCGCCAGCGCCATGCGTATCGCCAGCCTTGTCTGTATCGTGATTGGCATCATTGGCCTGAAGATCAGCGCGCACTAATCATAGCGCTGATTGACCCAGACCAGTTTGCCGACATCAAAGCCCTGTCGGGTGGCAATGTCCAGCATCTGCTGCCTGACCTCCGGGGCGATGGTCGGCGCCCGGGCCAGCAGCCAGAGATAGTCGCGATCGGGGCCGCAGACCAGCGCGTAACGATACTCCTTATCCAGAGCAATGACGTTATAGCTGCCGTAGAAAGGGCCGAAGAAGGAAATCTTCAGCGCGGCGCGGCTGGGCTCCCCGGTAAAGTACGCTACCCCGTCCGTTTTCTGCCACATGCCGCGGTCGGGGTTATAACCTTTATTCACCACATCCAGACCGCCGTCATCACGTGAGTGCCAGGCGATCGTGACTTTTTCCAGCCCGCTTTCAAAAGGGTGGTCAAAGCGGGCGATTTCATACCAGGTACCCAGATAGCGCTGAACGTCGAAGGGACTGACCACGGTGACGCCCGGCGGCGGGGTGGGCGTGCTGCAGGCGACAGACAGGAACGAGACGGCAATCGCGGTGATTATCGGCAGGATACGCATGGCATGCTCCTTGCTGGCTTTTAAGCTAAGTGTAGAGTCCAGCAGGGAAAAGGCGGCAAGATTTTTCTATGAAGCGAGCCCGGTAGCAGAAATGCGACCGGGCTCTTGCAGGATCAGATAAACAGTACGCCAACGAGGGTGATGACGCTGAGGATTGCCGCCAGGCCGTAGAAGACCCATTTACCGTTTGGCACATGGATTTTCAGATCGTGCATGGCGTGGTGAATACGATGCAACCCACACCACAGCGGCAGGACAATCATCAGAAAGATGAATGCGCGGCCGATAAAGCTTTGGGCAAAAGCCAGCACACGCTCATAGCTGAAGGCGTCGGCCGGGGCAAGCCCCAGCGGCAGCAAGATGCCGACCAGCAGCACCATCACCGGCGCGACGATCGCGCCCCACATGCCACCTGCGCCAAACAGCCCCCAGAATACGGGTTCATCGGAACGTTTCGGATTGGGATTAATCATCTCAGCCTCCTTACCAGAACAGGGCGACAAACAGGATCACCACGGTGACCACCGCCGTCACCACCCAGAGCCCTTTAATGACCGGCTCTGGCCCCATTTTTTCGCCTTTGATGATGACGTTGGCGGCTTTCGGCGCCAGCTCAAACCAGGTTTTGGTGTGCAGCAGCGCCGCCGCCAGAGTAATCAGGTTGAGGATTACCACCACCGGGTTTTGCAGGAATCCGATATATCCCGCCCAGCTCTCGGCGCCGTGCTTGAGGGCAAACAGCCCATAAATCAGCACAATGCTAAACCATACCGTCGGTACCGCCGTGCCTTCCCGTACCATGTAGAAGCGATAAAACGGCAGCTTTTTCCACCAGGTGGAGGTCATTGGTCGCACGTAGGGTTTGCGTTTCGTCGTCATAATGCACTCCTTAGCGTGGTTTCAGGGTGGCGATAAGAAAGTCTTTCGAGCTTTCCACCTTGCCCTGCTGGATCGCGGCCGCCGGGTCGACGTGCTTCGGACACACTTCCGAGCAGTAGCCAACGAAAGTACAGGTCCAGACGCCATTCTGGCCGTTAAGCTGCGCCATGCGTTCCTTTTTACCGTGGTCGCGGCTGTCTTCGTTATAGCGGTGGGCGAGGGTGATCGCCGCCGGGCCGATAAATTCCGGGTTCAGGCCGAACTGTGGACAGGCGGCATAGCACAGCCCGCAGTTGATGCAGCCGGAAAACTGATGGTATTTCGCCATCTGGGCCGGGGTCTGCTTGTTTGGCCCCTGGTCAGGCGTGCGGTTATTGCCGATGATATACGGCTTAATGGCTTCCAGGCTTTCGATAAAGTGGGTCATGTCCACCACCAGATCGCGCTCGATCGGGAAGTTGGCCAATGCCTCCACCTTGATGCCTTTGGTGTAATCGCGCAGGAAGGTTTTGCAGGCCAGCTTCGGCACCTTGTTGACCATCATGCCGCAGGAACCGCAGATTGCCATTCGGCAGGACCAGCGGTAGCTCAGGTCTGGCGCCAGGTTGTCTTTGATGTAGCCCAGCGCGTCCAGCAGCGAGGTCTGTTCATCGTAAGGCACGTCATAGAATGCGCTGTGCGGTGCGGTGTCGACCTCCGGATTGTAGCGCACCACTTCGACTTTCAGGTTTTTCATCTCAGCCATGGGTGGTCTCCTTCTTCTCAGCCGCGTCCGCTTCTGCGCCATAGACACGTTTTGCCGGCGGCAGCGTGGTGATCTTCACATCGCCATATTCCAGACGGGTAGTGCCATCGGCCTCGCGGAAGGCGAGAGTGTGCTTGAGGAAGTTGACGTCGTCGCGTTCGGTACAGCCTTCATCCAAACGCTGGTGCGCCCCGCGCGATTCTTTACGGGCGATGGCCGAGTGCGCCATACATTCGGCAACGTTTAAACCGTGCCCCAGCTCAATGGTGTAAAGCAGATCGGTATTGAACACGCTGGAGTTATCAGTAATGCGCACGCGCTTAAAGCGTTCCTGCAGTTCAGCCAGCTTGTCGATCGTTTTCTGCATCAGCTCCGGCGTGCGGTAGATGCCGCAGCCTTCCTCCATCGACAGCCCCATTTCATCGCGAATTTTCGCCCAGTTTTCGTTACCTTCCTGGTTGACGAGATCTTTCAGGCGCTGCTCCACATCGGCAGCCTGCGCATCGAGGGCGGCGCCGTTTGCCTCGCCCGCCTGAGCGGCGCGCTGCATGGCCTGCTCCCCGGCCAGGCGGCCGAAGACCACCAGCTCGGCCAGCGAGTTGGAGCCCAGACGGTTGGCGCCATGTAAGCCAACGGACGAGCATTCGCCCACGGCAAACAGCCCTTTGATTCGGGTTTCGCACTGCTGATCGGTTTCAATACCGCCCATGGTGTAGTGCGCGGTCGGGCGCACCGGGATCGGCTCTTTCACCGGATCGACGCCGACGTAGGCTTTCGCCAGTTCACAGATAAACGGCAGACGCTCCAGCAGTTTTTTCTCGCCGAGGTGGCGGAGATCGAGGTAGACCACGTCGCCGCGCGGCGTCGGGATGGTGTTCCCTTTCCGCCACTCGTGCCAGAAGGCCTGGGACACTTTGTCGCGTGGGCCCAGCTCCATATATTTATTCTTCGGTTCGCCGAGCGGGGTTTCCGGGCCCATGCCGTAATCCTGCAGATAGCGGTAGCCGTTTTTGTTGACCAGAATCCCGCCTTCGCCGCGGCAGCCTTCGGTCATCAGGATCCCGGAGCCCGGCAGGCCGGTCGGGTGATACTGAACGAATTCCATGTCGCGCAGCGGCACGCCATGGCCCAGGGCCATCCCCATCCCGTCACCGGTGACGATGCCACCGTTGGTGTTGTAGCGGTAGACGCGCCCGGCGCCGCCGGTAGCCAGCACCACGGCGTTAGCGCGGATCTGCACCAGGGTGCCTTCCATCATATTCATCGCCACCAGGCCGCGGGCCTGCCCGTCATCGACCAGCAGGTCAAGGACGAAATGTTCGTCAAAGCGCTGAATTTGGGGAAACTGAAGGGAGGTCTGGAAGAGGGTATGCAGCATGTGGAAGCCGGTTTTGTCGGCGGCAAACCAGGTGCGTTCGATTTTCATGCCACCGAAGCGCCGGACGTTGACGCTGCCGTCGGGGCGGCGGCTCCATGGGCATCCCCACTGCTCCAGCTGGGTCATTTCCGTCGGGCAGTGATGAACAAAATAGTCGACGACATCCTGCTCGCACAGCCAGTCGCCTCCCGCGACGGTGTCGTGAAAATGGAACTCAAAGCTATCGTGATCCTGGGCAACGGCTGCGGACCCCCCTTCTGCAGCGACCGTATGGCTGCGCATCGGATAGACTTTAGAAATCAGGGCGATTTTAGCGTTGGGGTTGGCCTGAGCGGCGGCGATAGCGGCACGAAGGCCTGCCCCGCCGGCGCCAATTACGGCGAGATCGGCTTGAAAAGTTTGCACGACATTCCTCCAGTTTTAGTGTATTTCGCCGCCGGGCTGGCGAAAAAGTATCACTGCTCCTTTATAGGTACAGGAGTATAGCCTTAGGGTCAGTATGGAAAATTGACGTGTTCGATTTTTTTATCGATATGTGCGGTTATTTATCAGTGGTATTTATGCGTCAGGGTTAACGATAGATTAATGGCATGTAGTCTGCCGGAGATTGCACAAAATTTGTTTCACTCGCCGGTTGCGAGTAGACTTCGTGCCCTTAATTTGCAATCGGAGAAAGTACCATGAGCGAGACGGCAACCTGGCAGCCGAGCGCACCCATTCCCAATCTGTTGAAGCGCGCGGCTGTGATGGCGGAAATCCGCCGTTTCTTTACCGATCGCGGCGTGCTGGAGGTGGAGACGCCTTGCATGAGTCAGGCGACGGTAACGGATATTCATTTGTTCCCGTTCGAAACCCGTTTCGTCGGCCCGGGCCATTCTCAGGGGCTTAACCTGTACCTGATGACCAGTCCGGAATACCACATGAAGCGCCTGCTGGCGGCAGGTTGCGGCCCGGTCTTCCAGCTGTGCCGCAGCTTCCGTAATGAAGAGATGGGGCGTCATCACAATCCGGAATTCACCATGCTGGAGTGGTATCGTCCATGCTATGACATGTATCGCCTGATCAATGAGGTGGACGATCTGCTGCAGCAGGTGCTGGAGTGCCAACCGGCGGAAAGTCTCTCCTATCAGCAGGCGTTTCAGCGCCATCTGGAAATTGACCCGCTCTCTGCCGATAAAGCACAGCTGCGTGAAGTCGCAGCGAAGCTGGATCTGAGCAATATCGCCGATACTGAAGAAGATCGCGATACCCTGCTGCAGCTGCTGTTCACCATGGGCGTGGAGCCGCACATCGGCAAAGATCGACCAACGTTCATTTATCATTTCCCGGCGACTCAGGCCTCTTTAGCGCAGATCAGCCCGGAAGATCATCGGGTCGCTGAGCGCTTTGAGGTCTATTACAAAGGTATTGAGCTGGCGAACGGTTTCCACGAGCTGACCGACGTCCATGAACAGCGCCTGCGGTTTGAGCAGGATAACCGCAAACGCGCCGCGCGCGGCCTTCCGCAGCAGCCCATCGATAACAACCTGCTGGCGGCGCTGGAGGCGGGTTTGCCGGACTGCTCCGGCGTGGCGCTGGGCGTTGACCGCGTGGTCATGCTGGCGCTGGGCGCTGAAAGCATCGGCGAAGTGATCGCCTTTACGGTAGACCGCGCCTGATCGCTTTTTCACCTCCCTCCGCCGGCGGGTGGGGGAGGTGAAAGACGACTCTGAACCTGACACCCTCGCCCCGGCTTTAGCCCGAATACCCACAATTTCCCTCCGTGATTTTGCTACTATCCGCGCTCTTTTTATGAGGCCAGGCGTCGCTCGTCGGGCGATGCCCACGTTTGGATAGATTTATGCATCAACAACTCAAGAAGATGAGCCTGATCGGGCTGATTCTGATGATCTTCACCTCGGTGTTTGGCTTTGCCAACAGCCCATCGGCGTTTTATCTGATGGGCTATAGCGCGATGCCGTTTTACCTTTTTTCCGCCCTCTTTTTCTTTATCCCGTTCGCGCTGATGATGGCGGAGATGGGCTCAGCTTATCGTCGCGAAGAGGGCGGGATCTATTCCTGGATGAACCACAGCGTCGGGCCGCGCTTTGCCTTCATTGGTACCTTTATGTGGTTTGCCTCGTACGTAGTGTGGATGGTGAGTACCGCCGCTAAGATCTGGGTCCCGCTATCTACTTTTTTGTTTGGCGCGGACAAAACCCAGACCTGGGCGCTGGGTAGCCTGACGCCGACGCAGACGGTCGGTATTCTGGCGGCCTGCTGGATGGTCGTGGTGACCTTTATTGCCGTCAAAGGGATCAATAAAATCGCTAAAATTACCGCCGTCGGCGGTATCGCGGTGATGGGGCTTAACCTGGTGCTGCTGCTGGTGAGCGGGGCGATCCTTCTGCTTAACGGCGGTCATTTCGCCCAGCCGTTAAACTTCACCCTTTCGCCTAATCCCGGGTATCAGTCGGGCATGGCGATGCTGTCGTTTGTGGTATTTGCCATCTTTGCCTATGGCGGAATTGAGGCGGTTGGCGGCTTAGTGGATAAGACCGATAAGCCGGAAAAGAACTTTGCCAAAGGTATTATCATCGCGGCGATTGTTATCTCGATCGGTTACTCGCTGGCGATTGTGCTGTGGGGCGTGAGCGCCAACTGGCAGCAGGTGCTTGGCGCGCGTTCGACCAACCTCGGCAACATCACCTATGTGCTGATGACCAGCCTCGGGGCGACGCTGGGCCAGGCCCTGTACCTGACCCCTGCGGCGTCAGCCCTGACCGGGGTCTGGTTCGCCCGTATTACCGGCCTGTCGATGTTTCTCGCCTACACCGGCGCGTTCTTCACCCTCAGCTATTCTCCCCTGAAAGCGATTATCCAGGGCACGCCAAAAGCGCTCTGGCCGTCGGTGATGACCCGTCTCAACGTCAACGGAATGCCCGCCGCGGCGATGTGGCTGCAGTGTCTGCTGGTCGGGGTGTTTATCGTACTGGTATCGTTCGGTGGGGATAGCGCTTCCGCGTTTTATAACAAGCTGACGCTGATGGCCAATGTCTCTATGACCTTGCCTTATCTGTTCCTGACCATCGCCTTCCCGTTCTTCAAGGCGAAAACCCATCTTGACCGGCCGTTCATGATCTTCAAAAACCGTCCGTCGACGCTGCTGGCGACCGGCGTGGTGCTGCTGGTGGTGACCTTCGCCAATATCTTCACCATTATCCAACCCGTCATCGACAGCGGGGACTGGAACAGTACCCTGTGGATGGTGGGTGGGCCGCTCTTCTTCTCACTGCTGGCGCTGGGGATCTACGAAAGCTACCGTCGGCGCATGGCGTCCGGCGCGCTGGTGATGGAGAGTTAAAGAGCCTGCCCGGCGGTGCCGCCGGGCAGGGGATGGTTTACAGGCTACCAGCCGTACGGCGGCTGGTTTTTCCGGCCGAGGTCATGGTTTTACTGCTTTGCCTGCCGTCAATACTTTCCAGACGCATCTGGAACGGAGGGAACGGCATATCAATGCCATGCTCGCGGAAGCCCGCCAGGATCAGCTGATGCATCTCATGGCGCAGCGGCATGCGGTGCCCCATCTCCGCGGCAAAAATACGTAGCTCGAAAATCTGGATCCCCTGCTGCAGGTCGACGAGAAACGCCTCCGGCGCCGGGGTATCGATGACCAGCGAGCAGCGATGCGCCGCGGCGATGAGAATTTTCGTCACCTCTTCGGTATCGGCGTCCACAGGCGCCGGCACCGTCAGCACCACGCGGGTAACCGAGTCCGACAGCGACCAGTTGATAAACTGTTCGGTAATGAACGCCTTGTTCGGCACGATAATCTCTTTTCGGTCCCAGTCGCTGATGGTGGTCGCACGGGTATTAATGCGGGTGACGCTGCCCGTCAGGTCGCGAATGGTGACCGTATCGCCGATGCGGATCGGCTTCTCAAACAGGATAATCAGGCCGGAGATAAAGTTGGCGAAGATCTCCTGCAGGCCAAACCCGAGACCCACACCCAGCGCGGCGACCAGCCACTGCAGCTTCGACCACTCGATACCGATCATCGAGAAGCCCACCAGCCCGCCGACCAGCATCAGCAGATACTTAGTGATGGTGGTGATGGCGTAGCCGGTGCCGGGCGTTAAATCGAGATGCTGGAGGATCGCCAGTTCCAGCAGCGCGGGCAGGTTGCGTACCAGCTGAGTGGTGATGATCAGCACCAGAATGGCAATCAACACCGCGCCAAGCGTAATAGGCTCAAGGCTTTCCACCCCTTGTACCGTCGAGGTCACGTCCCACAGCGAGATATTCTCAAGGAAGCCAAACGCCGAGTGAATTTCCGACCACAGCACGATGACCGATAGCAGCGCGATCAGCATCAGCAGGGAGCGGACAAGCCGCAGCGACTGGGTACTGATGGCATCGAGGTCGACCTCGCTGACCTCCGTCTCCACCGACCCTTCCGGGCTGCTGACGTGAACGGGCTCATCTTCGCCGCGGGCGCGCTGAGCGAGAATTTCCGCGCGACGATGGCGGGCCCGGTCGAAGGCCAGCCGGCGGCGCTGGATCAGCATCCAGCGGCGGATGATGTGATAGACCACCAGCAGCAGGAACCAGATGGCGACCGAGGTTTCCAGACGCGCAAGCAGCGCCTGGGCGGTGGCGAGGTAGCCGACGGCGGCCGCCAGCATGGCCACCAGCGGGGCGCCAAGCATCAGGTTCCACAGCAGGCGGTTCACCATATTGTCGCCATTCCCCTCTTTATCCAGATAGAGCGGAATACCGGCGTGCTTAAGGCTCAGGGTGACCACCGCCAGCGCGCCGCAGATCAGCAGGAAGCACAGGCGGCCCAGCGAAGCGGAGAATTCGCGGTCGTTAAGATTATCGAACATGATCAGCGCCATAATCAGCGGCACAATCAGCCCGATGCTCATCAGGTAGTAGCGCATCGCCTTCGCCACGCGGCTACGCGGCCAGCCGAAGTGGGCGATAAACAGCCCGTTTGGCCGGGCGAAGGTGGCGCAGATCATCACCACCCACAGCAGAGGCACCGTCGCGGTGACTCCATCGCCAATCGCCACCGCCAGCGGGAACGGCCAGGCGGACTGCAGACCATAGCCGAGCGTCATCCACAGCACCGGCAGCGGCGAGGCCACCAGTATCGACCAGAAGACCGTGCGCAGCGTCAGCCAGAAGTGATCCTGGGTGACTTTCCCCACCCGGGCGCTGGAGCGCTCGAGAAAGCGGGTGAAATGGCGCCGCGAGCTGATGCTAAAGCCAACCAGCAGCAGGGCGGCAAACAGCGGCAGCAGGGTCTCTTTGCTGGTAAGCATCATCGCGCTGGCTTTACCCAGTTCGCTGATGGTATCCAGGGAGATCAGGCGCCGCAGATCCTGGACGATCTCCAGCGGCCAGGAGAAGCCGATGGGGCTGACGTCCGAAGTCCAGAACAGATAGCGGTGGGTGGCTTCGTTGATCTCTTTCAGCGCGTCTTCCAGCTGGCCGTTGGCGACCTTCAGCTTGGTGAGCTCCAGCATCAGGGTGTCGCCGCCGCGCAGCAGCGAGTTCAGCAGCTCGTTCTGCGTGCGCAGCTGCGCCTGCAGGATCTTGTTCTGCTCGCTGGTCAGCGGTTCGCCGTCGGCCTGGCGGATCTGCCGCAGCTGCGGCTGCTTACTCAGCAAATCTTCAAAGCGCAGACGCTGCACGCGCAGCTGCGCCATTTCCGTATCCAGCTGCTGCGGGCGAGGGCGCTCCGGCAGCCGCGCCACCTGGGCGCGCAGGGCTTCGCCCAGCAGATTGGAGGAGCCCAGCCACTGCGACTGCTCGCGCAGGGTGTTTAACGCCTGGCGCACCTGCAGCGTTTGATTCGTCGCCTGTCGCTGCTGGGACGCCACCAGATCCATGCGCTGCGCCTGCTGGTTCAGCGCCTGGGAGAGCTCACGGTTGACCTTAAACTGGGCGGTGATGTCCGGCGGCAGGTTTTCACTGTTCTCCGCCAGCAGTTCGGTACTCTCCAGCGCCTTTTCCGCCTCCCGCTGGCGCTGGCTGTTTTGCAGATTGCGCAGCGCCTGCAGATAGGCATCCAGCTGCTCGCTCTGTTTTTGCGCCAGCTCGGAACGGGCGCGCGACAGCTCCTGGCGGTTGTTGGCGGAGAGCTGGGCGAGGTCGAGTTCATCCACCAGCGCCTTCAGACGCGCTGATTCCGCCTGCAGAGCAAGATTTTGCGCCTGGGCGAGAGCATTGTTGCCGGTTTGCGTGCCGATGCGGCGCTCAACCTCATTGAGCTGACGACGGGCATCGGTTTGCTGCTGCGGCAGCTGGTTCAGGGAGTCGGCGATTTCACGCGCGCGATCCTGCTCCTGCTGCGCCTGGCGGCTCGATTCCAGCAGCTGGCTGCTGACCTGCAGGATCTCCTGGTTCAGCGCATCGGCGGTCAGGCCGGTTGGCACCTGGCGCGGCTCTTCGCTCAGATTATTGAGCTGAGCACGCAGGCTTTGAAACAGTTTGGGGAAATTGTCGATAACGTCCTGATACTGACGGGCGCGCTCGAGGGATGATTTTCGCTCCTCAAGCGCGTTCAGCGCGGACTGCAGAACTTCAACGGTTTCAGGCTGGGCGGGCTTTGCCGCCTTCGCCTGTTCCAGTTCCTGGGTTATCTGTTTAGCATCCGGGGCTGTCGCAGCGTACGCCCCGAAACTGAGGCTCAAGGCCAACAGGAAAGTGTATATCAGGCGCACGGCATAACCCTTTTGCTGAAGAATTAACCTTGGTCTTGTTTATCGTCAACCAGCGGGCTGGCGCGGTGTTCGGCGCGGATCTCTTCTTCCGGTAACGGCGCGGGTTCAGCGGCGGCGGTCGCTTCCACTGCTGTCGCCAGCGGTTGGCCGATCTTGGTCACGGACAGGCTTTGCAGCGTGTCGACCAGCTTCACCTGGCCCGGGGCAAACAGGTTGATCACGGTGGAACCCAGTTTGAAGCGGCCCATCTCCTGGCCTTTCAGCAAGGCGATGGAGCCTTCGTTGTCGCCAGCGGGCCAGGTCCAGCGTTTAATAATGCCTTCGCGCGGCGGGGTCACGGTGCCGGACCACACGGTCTCGATGCTGCCGACGATAGTTGCGCCCACCAGAATTTGCGCCATCGGGCCAAACTCAGTATCAAACAGGCAGATGACGCGCTCGTTACGGGCGAACAGGTTCGGCACGTTCTGCGCCGTCAAGTGGTTAACAGAGAACAGGTCGCCAGGAACGTAGATCATTTCGCGCAGGATGCCGTTGCACGGCATGTGTACGCGGTGATAGTCGCGCGGCGACAGGTAGGTGGTGGCGAAGCTGCCGTTACGGAACAGGTCGGCCATCTGATAGTTGCCGGCCAGCAGGGCTTCCAGACTGTAGTCATGACCTTTAGCCTGCAGGATTTTATCGTTCTCAATGGCGCCAAGCTGGCTGATCACGCCATCGGCCGGCATCACCAGCACGTTTGGATCGGTATTCAGCGGGCGAACGTCGTCGCGCAGCGGGCGCACGAAGAAATCGTTGAAGGTGCGATAAGCCGCGGTATCCGGCTTCTGCGCCTCTTTCATATCGACCTTGTAGTATTTCACGAACAGATCGATGACCAGCTTCGTCAGCCAACCTGCGCGTTTGCTCGCACCCCAGCCTGCGAGGCGGGTGAGCCACAGTTTAGGCAGAATGTATTGCAGTGAAAGTTTAAGATCGTTTAACAAAGTAGCCTCCAGGCCATGATATGTCGTTCCTGACCCCGCCTGCGGGCGGGGACCTGAAAAAAGGGGACGATTCTATACGTAAAACTCGCCAAATGGCATCCGCGTAAGCTGCGTCATCACTGCTGCCCGGCAGCGCCTTACGTGATGCTCAGCTTAATGATCAGTCATCGGACGAGGAAAAGTTTTTACGCGTTTTTACCTGTACCTGCGCCATGCTTTCCAGGATGCGGTGGTAGTTCTCAAAACGGCTTTCGGCGATCTTGCCGTTCTCTACCGCTTCGCGAAGCGCACAGCCAGGATCGGTATCGTGTTTACAGTCGCGATATTTGCAACGGCCTAAATAATCATGGAATTCGACAAAGCCGTTGGTGATTTGTTCCGCTTCCAGATGCCACAGGCCGAACTCACGTACCCCCGGTGAATCAATCACATCGCCGCCGTGCGGGAAGTGATAGAGGCGTGCCGCGGTGGTGGTGTGTTGACCTAAGCCGGAAACGTCCGAGACATCATTGGTGAGGATCTGATCCTCGTTCAACCCGAGCAGGGCGTTCAGCAGGCTCGATTTACCGACCCCGGACTGCCCGGCGAAGATACTGATGCGGTCGGTCAGGGCCGCTTCCAGCGGCTTAAGGCCGTCCTGAGTCCGACTGGAAACCAGCAGCACGCGGTAACCGATGTTGCGGTAGATATCCATTTGCTCATTGACGAAGCGCAGACCATCATCATCCAGCAGATCGATTTTATTCAGCACAATGAGCGGCTCGATATCCTGCGCTTCGCAGGCCACCAGATAGCGATCGATAATATTCAGCGACAGCTCAGGCAGGATCGCGGAAACCACCACGATCTGGTCGATATTGGCGGCGATAGGCTTCACGCCGTCGTAAAAATCCGGACGCGTCAGGACGGAGGCGCGATCGTGCACCGCCTCGACGATCCCTTTGACGCTTACGCCGTCGGCGGCGTCTTTACCCGGCCGCCAGACCACGCGGTCGCCGGTGACCAGCGAGCGGATCGTCCGGCGGATATTGCAGCGATGCACGCTGCCGTCAGCGGATTCGACGTCGGCATGCATACCAAAGCGACTGATGACAATGCCTTCCGACGTTTCGCCAAACAGGTTGTCATCGTAGTCGGCCTTCTCCGCAGTGGTTTTCAGACGGCGCTGGTGGTTGGCTTTGACGCGGCGCTGCTGGCCTTTGGAGAGTTTATTTTTACTCAATCGAACTGGCTCCTGGTCGCCCTGATGGGGCAAAACCTCTATGATACACGCTATTTTAGATGAATATAGTCACGCGAGAAGGGTGGAAAATAGCATGAGTGCAAATGAAAACAACCTCATTTGGATCGATCTTGAGATGACAGGGCTGGATCCGGAGCGCGATCGCATTATCGAAATCGCCACCCTGGTGACCGATGCCAACCTGAACATTCTGGCTGAGGGCCCGACCATCGCGGTGCATCAGTCGGACGCTCAGCTGGCATTAATGGACGAGTGGAATGTGCGGACTCATACCGGCAGCGGTCTGGTGGATCGCGTAAAGGCCAGCACCGTCAGCGAGCACGATGCCGAACTGGCGACCATTGAGTTTCTTAAGCAGTGGGTGCCGGCGGGCAAGTCGCCGATCTGCGGCAACAGTATCGGCCAGGATCGTCGCTTCCTGTTTAAGTACATGCCGCAACTGGAAGCCTATTTCCACTATCGCTATCTGGACGTTAGCACGCTGAAAGAGCTGGCGCGCCGCTGGAAGCCGGAAATTCTCGACGGCTTTAAAAAGCAGGGCACTCATCAGGCGATGGACGATATCCGCGAGTCGGTCGCCGAGCTGGCTTACTACCGCGAACACTTCATTAAGCTGTAAACCGCGACCGGGCCCTGTGCGCGGCCCGGTACACTTTTCTGCGTTATTTAAACCACTTCTGCTGCATCTGCTGGAAGTCAGGTGTCGCCATGACCGCGGCCAGGGCATCGTTGATGGCGTTCAGCAGCTCCGGATCGTCTTTGCGCACCGCAATCGCATACTGCTTACCGTAATAAGCCGGGTCGGTGGCCCGTTCATCCATGATGGCGTAGTCAGGGTTCTCCTGCTGCCAGGCGTCGAGGGTGGCGAAGTCGCCCATGACGCCGGTTATTTGCCCGGCTTTCAGCGCGGCCAGGGCGCTGGCGACATCGTCGTAAGGGACAGCCTGTACGGCTTTCTGTTTATCACGCAGGTAGCGCTGATGCAGCGTGCCTTTCACCACGCCGACTTTTTTAGCCTTCAGATCGGCAAAGGTATGGGCGACATCTTTGTTGACGATCACTACCCCGGAGAGCGCCTGGCGATAGGGTCGGCTGAAGGCGACCTGCTTCTCACGCATCGGGATCACTTCCATGCCGGCAATCACCGCGTCAAATTTCTTAAAGCGTAAAGCCGGGATCAGGGTATCGAAACGCTGCGCCGTGAACTGGCACTGCGCCTGCATCTGCTGGCACAGGGCGTGCGCGAGATCGATATCGAAGCCAACGGGCTGATTTTTGCCGTTGGCGGTGACAAACGGTGGATTGGCCGTGGTGGTGCCAAAATGGAGCGTCTCGGCTGACGCGGTTCCGATGGCCAGCGTGCTCAGCAGCAGGACGGTGAGGACTTTTCTCATGCTAATTCCCTGTTTGGCGTCGGGGTGGCCTCGTTATACGTCGCGCCACCGCTGTATGATGCGAGCGATTTTGCGTCATTCAGCCGGGCGGAAAAAGCGATTTTGCCCATTATGACGCTTATTTATACAATTCAGCGGCGTAGATGGCGAGAAAATGTCCATTTAAACAAAAAACGCAAAAAAGTGATCGTCAGGGGGTTGCAGGGGCATCGAATTCTCGTATAATGCGCCTCCCGTAACGACGCAGAAATGCAAATTACGACGCCATCGAAATATGGCAAAAAATGCAGTAACGCGGGAATAGCTCAGTTGGTAGAGCACGACCTTGCCAAGGTCGGGGTCGCGAGTTCGAGTCTCGTTTCCCGCTCCAAAATTTGAAAGCACCATCCTGATCAAAGGATTTCATCTCGCAGATGCGGGGCGAAAGCCGAAGATTAAGCGGGAATAGCTCAGTTGGTAGAGCACGACCTTGCCAAGGTCGGGGTCGCGAGTTCGAGTCTCGTTTCCCGCTCCAAAATTTGAAAGACACACCACACCAGTCGCAGTTTTCAGGTTGCTAGACGGTAGCTTGAATGACGATGATTAAGCGGGAATAGCTCAGTTGGTAGAGCACGACCTTGCCAAGGTCGGGGTCGCGAGTTCGAGTCTCGTTTCCCGCTCCAAATTTTCTTCCATCTCTTATTTATCCACAGTGCAATCCAGCGCCGGGGATGATTTTCGTTTGGCCTGCAGAAATACTGTGAACAGAGTTATCCACAGGTTGTCGTTCCGTCACTGGCGGCGCAAATGCTTCGCTTTGTAAATAGTATCTTTGTATGTGATTGAAATTTAATAAACAAATTTCATTTCAAAATGTTAATCCGATCACTTGACCTTGGTCTGCGCCTTGAAACGCAATGTGTTTTAGATTTTATTCACAGCCTGTGAATGAATCAGGCGTCGCGCGGCAAGCCTTTCTCTACCACTCTGACCAGACGTAATTTTTTCGGCAGCTGTACTTCAACGGCGTCGGCGTTCCGCTTTTTCAGTTGCTGGGCAATCGCCCACTCAATGTGTTCGTCGAGAAGCGGGTGCTCGCCCCGGCGGCTCTCCAGGGCGCGAAGATGGGCTTCATCCCAGGGCGCATTGCCCAACGCGACGGCGATATTGCGCAGCCAGCGCAGGTGGCCAATGCGACGAATCGCCGACCCTTCGGTCACCTTCAGAAACCACGCTTCGCTCCAGGCGAACAGCTCCACCAGCGGCGGGGCATGCAGCGCTTTGCGTGGGCTGAAATCCTCTTCATCGGTGAGCTGTGAGAAACGGTTCCACGGGCAGATAAGCTGACAATCATCACAACCGTAAATACGGTTGCCGATTAGTGGACGGAACTCCTCGGGGATTGCACCTTCCAGTTCAATGGTGAGATAGGAGATGCAGCGCCGGGCGTCGACGGTATAGGGCTCAACGATGGCCCCGGTGGGACAGATGGTCATGCAGGCGACGCAGCGCCCACACTCCTCCGCGATCGGGCTGTCGACCGGCAGGGGCAGATCAATCAGCAGTTCGCCGAGGAAAAAGAACGATCCGGCGTCGCGGCTTAAGATTAGTGAGTGCTTACCTGTCCAGCCAAGGCCCGCTTTTTCTGCGATTGGCCGTTCCAGGATAGGCGCGGAATCGACAAAAGGTCTAAAATTGAGCGAAGCACACTGTTCCTGAATCTTCTCCCCCAGCTTTTTCAGGCGATTACGTAGCAGCTTATGATAATCACGCCCGAGGGCATAACGGCTGACGTAACCCAGCGTGGGATCTTTCAGGGTGCGGGCAAAGGCGGCGTTAGCGGGCAGATAGTTCATCCGCACGCTGATGACGCGTAACGTACCGGGCAGCAGTTCGTGGGGACGGGCGCGCATCATACCGTGACGGGCCATCCATTCCATTTCGCCGTGGTATTGTTTATCCAGCCATGCCTGCAGTTTGGGTTCACTGGCGCTGAGGTCGGTATCGGCGATCCCCACCTGCTGGAACCCAAGCTCTGTGCCCCATTGTTTGATTTGTTGCGCTAACTGAACGAGATCGAGGGGCTGTGACATGATGGACCATACAATGACGAAAAACCCTGACAGTATACCATACAACATTTGGCCTGCGGAGGCGCTGCGCCTGGCCGAACGAGAGGCGGCGGACAGCCTGGGGCTGACGCTGTTCGAACTCATGCAGCGCGCGGGCGAGGCGGCGTTCCAGCTGGCCAGCTGTGCTTATCCTGCCAGCGCGCACTGGCTGATCCTCTGCGGACATGGCAACAACGGCGGCGACGGATATGTCGTTGCGCGTCTGGCACAGGCCGCGGGGCGGCGGGTGACGCTGCTGGCGGTGGAGAGTGACAGCCCGCTGCCGGAAGAGGCGCAGGCGGCGCGGGAGGCATGGCTTAACGCCGGCGGCGTGATCCATGCGGCGACTATCCCATGGCCCGACGATATCTCACTGATTATTGATGGCCTGCTCGGCACCGGTCTGCGCAGTGCGCCGCGCGATCCCGTTGCGGCGCTCATCCACCAGGCGAACCACCACCCGGCGCCGGTGGTGGCGCTGGATATCCCTTCCGGCCTGAATGCGCAGACGGGCGCGACGCCAGGTGCAGTGGTACAGGCCGACCATACGCTGACCTTTATCGCCCTCAAGCCGGGGCTGCTGACCGGCAAGGCGCGGGATGTCGTCGGGCAACTCCACCATCATGCGCTGGGGCTCGAACGCTGGCTCGCCGGACAAAGCACTCCTCTGACGCGGTTTTGCGCCGCCCACCTCGCCGACTGGCTGCCGCCGCGGCGGGCCACCTCCCATAAAGGCGATCACGGTAAACTGGTGATTGTCGGCGGCGATCGCGGCACGGCAGGCGCTATCCGTATGTGCGGTGAAGCGGCCCTACGTAGCGGCGCGGGACTGGTGCGAGTACTTACTCACCCGGAGAACGTGGCGCCCATTGTCACCGTGCGGCCGGAATTAATGGTAGATGAGCTGACGTCGCAGACTCTGAAAGCCGCGCTGCAGTGGGCTGATGTGGTGGCGATTGGCCCTGGCCTGGGGCAGCGCGAATGGGGACGCAGCGCCCTGCGCACGGTGGAAAGTTTTAACAAACCGATGGTCTGGGACGCCGACGCGCTGAACCTGCTGGCATTCAATCCCGATAAACGTCACAATCGCGTGCTAACGCCGCACCCCGGCGAAGCGGCCCGTCTGCTGAACGTCAGCGTGGCAGAAATTGAAAGCGATCGCTTACTTTCTGCGCAGCGTCTGGTAAAACGGTATGGTGGCGTGGTTGTGCTGAAAGGCGCGGGCACGGTGGTGGCCAGTGAAAGCGGGGCGATGGGCATTATCGATGCCGGCAATGCCGGGATGGCCAGCGGCGGGATGGGCGATGTGCTCACCGGCATCATCGCCGCGTTGTTAGGACAGCACCTGACGCCGTATGATGCTGCCTGTGCCGGGTGCGTCGCTCATGGCGATGCCGCCGACCGACTGGCCGCCCGCGAGGGCACCCGCGGCATGCTGGCGACCGATCTCTTTTCCACGCTCAGGCGTGTTGTTAACCCGGATGTGATTGACGTAGACCATGATTAACCGAGTGATTCCTTTACCCGATGAGCAGGCCACGCTGGCCCTTGGCGACCGCATCGCGCAGGCCTGTACCGGCGCCACCGTGATTTATCTGTATGGTGATTTAGGCGCGGGGAAAACGACCTTCAGCCGCGGCTTTTTGCAGGCGCTCGGTCACCGCGGCAATGTCAAAAGCCCAACTTATACCCTGGTGGAGCCCTATACCCTCGAGAACCTGATGGTGTATCACTTCGATCTCTACCGTCTGGCGGATCCTGAGGAACTCGAATTTATGGGGATCCGTGATTATTTTGCCGACGATGCCATCTGCCTGGTGGAATGGCCGCAGCAAGGCGCAGGTGTCCTGCCTGACCCGGATGTTGAAATTCACCTTGATTACCAGGCACAAGGGCGTGAGGCGCGTATTACCGCGATCTCCTCACGGGGTGAATCTTTACTGGCGCGTTTAGCCTTTTAGCCTGAAGGATGACGGGATGAAGTATCGCATAACCACCTGGCTTGCCGCTGCGCTGATGCTGTCGAGTCTTCACGCCACTGCGGCGAGTTTATCCGATATCCAGGTCTCTAACGGAGACCAGCAGGCCCGTATTACCCTAAGCTTTGTCGGTGAGCCGGAGTACTCCTTTACCCCACAGGGTAAACGTCTGGTGGCGCTGGATATCAAGCAGACCGGCGTATTGCAGGGACTACCGCTGCAGTTTAGCGGCAGCAACCTGGTGAAGAGTATTCGCGCCGGCACGCCGCAGGATACGCAGACGCTGCGTCTGCTGGTGGATCTGACGGAAGATGGCAAAACCCGGGCGGTGAAGCAACAGAACGGGGCGAATTACACGGTGGTCTTTACCATCAACGCCGACGCGCCGCCGCCGCCGCCTCCGCCGCCCGTGGTGGTGAAACGGGCCGACCCGCCGCCGGTGATGCCTTCCCGGACGACGACGTCAGGGCGTAACCCGTTCAGCTCGTCGGGTCATGAACGGCAGACGGTGATGACCTCCTCTCAGCCGGCGATGACCAACAATCAGACCGTGACTCGCCCGGCGGCCCGCACGGTGTCGGCGGATGATAAAGTCATTATCGCCATTGATGCCGGGCACGGCGGCCAGGATCCTGGCGCGATTGGCCCGAACGGCACCAAAGAGAAAAACGTCACTATCGCTATCGCGCGCAAGCTGCGGGCGTTACTGAACGCCGATCCGCAGTTTAAGCCGGTGCTGACCCGCGACGGAGATTACTTTATTTCGGTGATGGGCCGCTCTGACGTGGCGCGTAAGCAAAACGCCAATTTCCTCGTCTCTATCCATGCTGACGCCGCGCCAAACCGCGATGCCACCGGCGCCTCGGTGTGGGTGCTCTCGAACCGTCGCGCCAACAGCGAAATGGCCGGTTGGCTCGAGCAGCATGAGAAGCAGTCTGAACTGCTCGGCGGTGCGGGCGATGTGCTGGCAAACAGCCAGGCCGACCCCTACCTGAGCCAGGCGGTGCTGGATCTGCAGTTTGGTCATTCCCAGCGCGTCGGCTACGATGTGGCGACCAACGTGCTGAGCCAGCTGCAGCGTATTGGCAACCTGCACAAACGCCGCCCGGAGCATGCTAGCCTTGGAGTGCTGCGCTCGCCGGACATCCCGTCGATCCTCGTGGAGACGGGCTTTATCAGTAACAACGGCGAAGAGCGGCTGCTGGGTAGCGATGATTACCAGGAGCAGATTGCGGAGGCGATTTATAACGGCTTACGCAACTACTTTATGCAGCATCCGCTGCAGTCGGCGCCTCGCGGCGAGGCGGCGCAGACCGCCAGCGCCGCGGCGCCGGGCGGGATGTTGATTAACTAAGGAGCAGGGGATGCCGATTCAGGTTCTGCCGCCGCAGCTCGCCAACCAGATTGCCGCCGGCGAGGTGGTGGAGCGGCCCGCGTCGGTGGTGAAAGAGCTGGTTGAGAACAGTCTTGATGCGGGCGCCACGCGGATTGACATTGATATCGAACGCGGCGGCGCGAAGCTCATTCGCATCCGCGATAACGGCAGCGGCATCAAAAAAGACGAGCTGGCGCTGGCCCTGGCTCGTCATGCGACCAGCAAGATCGCCTCGCTTGACGATCTGGAGGCCATTATTAGCCTCGGCTTTCGCGGCGAAGCGCTGGCCAGTATCAGTTCGGTAGCGCGCTTAACGCTGACTTCGCGCACGGCGGAGCAGCAGGAAGCCTGGCAGGCGTATGCTGAAGGCCGCGATCAGGCGGTGACGGTGAAGCCGGCGGCGCACCCGGTCGGTACCACTCTGGAAGTCCTCGATCTGTTCTATAACACCCCGGCGCGGCGCAAATTTATGCGCACCGAAAAGACCGAGTTCGGCCACATTGACGAGGTGGTGCGCCGCATTGCGCTGGCGCGCTTCGACGTCACTATCAACCTCAGCCATAACGGCAAGGTGATGCGCCAGTATCGGGCCGTCGCTCAGGATGGCCAGCGCGAGCGCCGGCTGGGGACAATTTGCGGCGCCGCTTTTCTCGAACATGCGCTGGCGATCGAGTGGCAGCATGGCGATCTGACCCTGCGCGGCTGGGTCGCCGATCCGCTGCATACCACCCCGGCGCTGGCGGAAATTCAGTATTGCTACGTTAACGGGCGGATGATGCGCGATCGGCTGATCAACCATGCTATCCGCCAGGCCTGTGAAGACAAGCTGGGCGCCGATCAGCAACCGGCGTTTGTGCTGTATCTGGAGATCGATCCCCATCAGGTGGATGTAAACGTCCACCCGGCCAAGCATGAGGTGCGTTTTCATCAGTCGCGCCTGGTGCACGACTTTATCTACCAGGGCGTACTGAGCGTACTGCAGCAGCAGCTTGACGCGCCGCTGGCGGAAAAAGACGACCCGCCGGCGCCGCGCCCGATGCCGGAGAACCGCATCGCCGCGGGCGGCAACCAGTTTGCGCGCCCAGCGGAAGCGCGGGAACCTGCGGCCCGCTTCAGCATCACGCCATCGCGTGAGCCTGCGGCCTCCAGCGCCAGGCCGGGCGGCGCGAGCTGGCCGCATGCGCAGCCGGGTTACCAGAAGCAGCAGGGAGCGCTTTATCGTCAACTGCTCGACACGCCAACGGCGCCAAAGCCAGCGTTGCAGCCTCCGGCGGCGGCAGAGTTGGCCGGTCACAGTCAGAGCTTTGGCAGAGTGCTGACGATTGTTGGCGGCGACTGCGCGCTGCTGGAGCGCGAGGGCGGTCTGGCGCTGCTGTCGTTGACCGTTGCCGAGCGCTGGCTGCGCCAGGCGCAGTTGACCCCGGGAGCGGAGGCGGTATGTGCTCAGCCGCTGCTGATCCCGCTGCGGTTAAAAGTTACGGAAGGGGAAAAGCAGGCGCTGGCCGCCGCTCAGCCGGCGCTGGCGCAGCTAGGGATCGATGTGCATACCGATGCCCTGCACGTGACGGTGCGCGCGGTCCCTTTACCCTTAAGACAACAAAATTTACAAATCTTGATTCCTGAACTGATAGGCTACCTGGCGCAGCAAAACGCATTCGACGTCGGCAATATCGCCCAATGGATGGCGCGTAATCTGACGAGCGAACAGACGTCATGGAATATGGCGCAGGCGATTGCGCTGCTGGCGGACGTTGAGCGTCTTTGCCCGCAGCTGGTGAGAACGCCGCCGGGTGGCCTGTTACAACCTGTAGATCTCCATTCGGCGATGAATGCCCTGAAAGATGAATGATGTAACCGAGGCGAGCCTGCCCAAGGCAATTTTTTTAATGGGCCCGACGGCCTCCGGCAAAACCGCGCTGGCGATAGCCTTACGTAAAGTTTTGCCAGTAGAGTTGATTAGCGTTGATTCCGCCCTCATTTATCGGGGAATGGATATTGGCACCGCCAAACCGGATGCTGCGGAGCTTAGCGCTGCGCCGCATCGGCTGCTGGATATTTTGGATCCTGCGGAGGCCTATTCCGCGGCGGATTTTCGCCGCGATGCGCTGGCGGCGATGGCGGATATAGTCGCCGCCGGGCGAATTCCGCTGTTAGTCGGCGGAACGATGTTGTATTTCAAAGCGTTGCTGGAAGGATTGTCGCCCTTACCGTCGGCTGACCCAGAGGTCAGAGCGCGGATTGAGCAGCAGGCCGCAGAGCAGGGGTGGAATGCGTTACATCAGCAATTACAGGAGATCGATCCCGTGGCTGCTGCGCGTATTCATCCAAATGATCCGCAAAGGCTTTCCCGGGCACTGGAAGTTTTTTTCATTTCGGGTAAAACTTTAACGGAACTGACGCAAACGTCAGGAGACGCTCTGCCATATCAGGTGCATCAGTTCGCCATCGCCCCGGCGAGCCGTGAACTGCTCCATCAACGCATAGAACAGCGTTTTCATCAGATGTTAGCTTCAGGTTTTGAAGCAGAAGTACGGGCGCTTTTTGCCCGCGGAGATTTGCATACGGACATGCCTTCCATCCGTTGTGTCGGATACCGCCAGATGTGGTCATATCTCAATGGCGAGATCCCGTATGATGAGATGGTTTATCGAGGTGTTTGCGCCACGAGACAGTTAGCCAAACGTCAGGTCACCTGGCTGCGCGGTTGGGAAGGTGTGCACTGGTTAGACAGTGAACAACCTGAACAAGCGCTCAACAAAGTATTACAGGTTGTTGGTGCGAGCCAGAACTGAACGTGTACAATTAAACGGTATCGTGCGTAATTTTTTTTGAGAATCGTAAGGTTCTGAGTACAAAACAAGCATACATATAAGGAAAAGAGAGAATGGCTAAGGGGCAATCTTTACAAGATCCGTTCCTGAACGCTTTGCGTCGGGAACGCGTTCCGGTTTCTATTTATTTGGTGAATGGTATCAAGCTGCAAGGGCAAATTGAGTCTTTCGATCAGTTCGTGATCCTGTTGAAGAACACGGTCAGCCAGATGGTCTATAAGCACGCAATTTCTACTGTTGTCCCGTCTCGCCCGGTGTCTCACCACAGCAACAATGCTGGCGGCGGTTCCAGTAACTATCACCACGGTGGTAGCGCGCAGGGTTCTTCTGCGCCGCAACAAGACAGCGACGACGCCGAATAAGGCCAGTGCTGTTTTTCCACGCCGGGGAGCCAGGTTTTCTGCGTTCCCCGCTGGTATTTTATAAGGGGTTTACGCTTGTTTGACCGTTATGACGCCGGTGAGCAGGCGGTACTGGTACACATCTATTTTTCGCAAGACAAAGATATGGAAGATCTCCAGGAGTTTGAAACTCTGGCCTCTTCCGCCGGTGTCGAAGCAATGCAGGTGATTACCGGTAGCCGTAAAGCACCGCACCCGAAGTATTTTGTTGGTGAAGGTAAGGCAGTCGAAATTGCGGAAGCCGTTAAAGCGACCGGCGCTTCGGTCGTGCTCTTCGATCATGCCCTGAGTCCGGCGCAAGAACGTAACCTGGAACGCCTGTGCGAATGCCGGGTTATCGATCGCACCGGTCTTATTTTAGATATTTTCGCCCAGCGCGCGCGCACCCATGAAGGGAAATTGCAGGTCGAGCTGGCGCAGCTGCGCCATATGGCGACTCGCCTTGTCCGCGGTTGGACCCACCTTGAAAGACAGAAGGGCGGGATTGGTTTGCGTGGCCCGGGTGAAACCCAGCTCGAAACCGACCGCCGTTTATTGCGTAACCGTATCATGCAGATCCTGTCGCGGCTGGAAAAAGTCGAGAAACAGCGCGAGCAGGGGCGGCGGTCGCGTGCGAAAGCCGATATTCCTACCGTGTCGCTGGTGGGCTATACCAACGCCGGAAAATCAACGCTCTTTAACCAGATCACTGCCGCCGAGGTCTATGCCGCGAACCAGCTGTTCGCCACCCTGGACCCGACGCTGCGCCGCATTGACGTCCCTGACGTCGGCGAAACGGTGCTGGCCGATACCGTCGGCTTTATTCGCCACCTGCCGCACGATCTGGTAGCCGCGTTTAAAGCGACGTTGCAGGAGACGCGTCAGGCGACGCTGCTGCTGCATGTGATTGATGCGGCGGATGTCCGCGTGCAGGAAAACATTGATGCGGTAAATACGGTTCTCGCTGAAATTGAGGCCGATGAGATCCCGGCGCTGCTGGTGATGAACAAAATCGACATGCTTGACGATTTTGAACCGCGCATCGATCGCGACGATGAAAATAAACCGATTCGGGTCTGGCTTTCAGCCCAGACCGGGGTTGGCGTACCACTGCTTTTTCAGGCATTAACGGAGCGTCTTTCCGGTGAAGTGGCCCAGCATACGCTGCGCTTACCGCCGAAAGAAGGGCGACTGAGAAGCCGTTTCTATCAGCTTCAGGCGATAGAAAAAGAGTGGATGGAGGATGACGGCAGCGTGAGTCTGCAGGTGCGCATGCCGATCGTTGACTGGCGGCGCCTCTGTAAGCAAGAGCCAACGCTTGTTGACTATGTGGTTTAACCTTGCAGCTTGCCTGAAGATATTGACCCCTGTGGGGATATCAAAAACAAATATGGAGCATATACATGGCGTGGAATCAGCCCGGTAATAACGGACAGGACCGCGACCCGTGGGGGAGCAGCAAACCTGGCGGCAACTCTGAGGGAAATGGCAATAAAGGCGGTCGCGAGCAGGGGCCGCCGGATCTGGATGATATCTTCCGCAAGTTAAGTAAAAAACTTGGCGGGCTCGGCGGCGGCAAGGGCGGACTGGGCGGCGGCAATAGCGCGCAGGGGCCTCGTGGACCGATGGGCGGGCGTATTGTCGGCATCGTTGCCGCGGCGGCAGTGATTATCTGGGCGGCCAGCGGTTTCTATACCATTAAAGAGGCCGAGCGCGGCGTGGTCACCCGTTTTGGTAAGTTCAGCCATCTGGTTGAGCCTGGCCTGAACTGGAAACCGACCTTTATCGATAACGTTCAGGCGGTGAACGTGGAGTCGGTGCGCGAACTTGCGGCTTCCGGCGTCATGCTGACCTCTGACGAAAACGTGGTGCGCGTTGAGATGAACGTGCAGTACCGCGTCACCGATCCGGAGCGCTATCTGTTTAGCGTGACCAGCGCGGACGACAGTCTGCGTCAGGCCACCGACAGCGCGCTGCGCGGCGTGATCGGCAAATACACCATGGATCGCATTCTGACCGAAGGTCGTACCGTGATCCGTAGCGATACCCAGCGTGAGCTGGAAGAGACGATTCGCCCGTACAACATGGGTATCACTCTGCTGGACGTCAACTTCCAGACGGCGCGTCCGCCGGAAGAGGTGAAGGCCGCGTTTGACGATGCCATTGCCGCGCGTGAGAACGAGCAGCAGTACATTCGTGAAGCGGAAGCGTATACCAACGAAGTCCAGCCGCGAGCGAATGGTCAGGCGCAGCGTATTCTCGAAGAGGCACGCGCCTATAAGACCCAGACCGTTCTGGAAGCCCAGGGTGAAGTGGCTCGCTTTGCGAAGATCCTGCCGGAATACAAAGCCGCGCCGGAAATTACCCGCGAGCGTCTGTATATCGAAACCATGGAAAAAGTGCTGAGCCACACCCGTAAAGTGCTGGTCAATGACAGCAAAAACGGCAATCTGATGGTTCTGCCGCTGGATCAGATGCTGAAAGGCGCCGCTGCGCCGGCAGCAAAGAGCGATAGTAGTGACGCCAGCGATCTGCTGCGCCTGCCGCCAGCATCCAGCTCAAGCAGCGCCAGCACCTCATCAACCTCGAGCTCAACCGGGGGTAGCATTATGGACCAACGCCGCGCTAACGCGCAGCGTAACGACTACCAGCGTCAGGGGGAATAACGATGCGTAAATCTGTTATCGCGATCATTGTCATCGTGCTGGTAGTGCTCTACATGTCTGTCTTTGTCGTAAAGGAAGGCGAGCGCGGTATCACGCTGCGTTTCGGTAAAGTTCTGCGCGACGACGAAAACAAGCCGCTGGTGTATGCGCCAGGCCTGCACTTCAAGATCCCGTTTATCGAATCGGTGAAGATGCTGGATGCGCGTATTCAGACCATGGACAACCAGGCTGACCGTTTCGTTACTAAAGAGAAGAAAGACCTGATCGTTGACTCCTATATCAAGTGGCGCATCAGCGACTTCAGCCGTTACTACCTGGCAACCGGCGGCGGCGACGTCTCCCAGGCCGAGGTACTGCTGAAGCGTAAATTCTCTGACCGTCTGCGTTCTGAAATTGGTCGTCTGGATGTGAAAGATATCGTCACCGACTCCCGTGGTCGCCTGACCCTGGAAGTGCGCGATGCGCTGAACTCGGGTTCGGCCGGTACGGAAGATGAGGTTAGCACCCCGGCGGCTGACGACGCGATTGCTAAAGCGGCAGAGCGTGTGGAAGCCGAAACCAACGGTAAAGTGCAGGTGATCAACCCGAACAGTATGGCGGCGCTGGGTATCGAAGTTGTCGACGTACGTATCAAACAGATCAACCTGCCGGCAGAAGTGTCGGAAGCGATTTATAACCGTATGCGCGCGGAGCGTGAAGCGGTTGCTCGTCGCCACCGTTCACAGGGTCAGGAAGAGGCGGAAAAACTGCGCGCGACTGCGGACTATGAAGTCACCAAGACGCTGGCGGAAGCCGAGCGCCAGGGCCGTATCCTGCGTGGTGAAGGTGATGCGGAATCAGCGAAACTGTTTGCCGACGCGTTCAGCCAGGATCCAGGCTTCTACTCCTTTATCCGTAGCCTGCGTGCCTATGAGAAGAGCTTCCAGAGCAATCAGGATGTGATGGTCCTGAGTCCGGACAGCGATTTCTTCCGCTATATGCGTTCACCGGATTCGGCGCGTAAATAAGCCGGAGAAGGTGTAAACCTGAAGTAATAATGCGAAAAGGCGCCTGAAACAGGCGCCTTTTTTCATGCTGCGAGGGCGGGAATTAGTTGCCGAGTAGCTTGTTCAGCAGGCCGCCGATCACCGGCAGGCCTGCCAGCGCACTTTCGATGGTGCCGCCGATAGTCGACCCAACGCTTTCGCCCAGGGTTTTGCCCAGGTCCGGCGCCAGGTCGGCCAGATTGAGGGTGCCAAGCAGCGGCAGGTTAATGCTCAGGGCATCAGTGCCCATCGTCCATGCGGCTGCGCCGACCTTGCTGCCTAAGGCCGCCAGACCATCCTGTAACCAGCCTGCGCCGCTCACATTTTCGATTTCAAATGCGGTTAATTCTCTCATCATAATCTTCCTGATTAAGTAGACGTACCGGGTTGTAGTACGCGATGGCATAGTTACAATTTAAAAAATATCCAGCAATACAATTAGTTGTGAATTTTGTTTCACCTTTCCGGTTCATAATGAAGCTGAAATACGGGACAATGTGAAATGAGGGAATGAATTCACCATGCTGGCCGAGACGCCCGCGAGGGCGGCAATGATACTTTTCAATTAGGGTTGACGATGAACTCCACCATTTGGCTGGCGCTGGCGCTGGTTTTAGTACTTGAAGGGCTTGGCCCGCTGCTTTATCCGCGCGCCTGGCGCAAGATGGTCGCCAGCCTGAGCCAGCTACCGGATAATTTATTGCGTCGTTTTGGCGGCGGACTTGTGGTTGCCGGGATTGTGATCTACTACATGTTGAGGAAATCGATTGGCTGATCAAAAAGTGGTCGGATTTGCCTTATTTTGGATGCAAAAAGTGCTGTAACTCTGAAAAAGCGATGGTAGAATCCATTTTTAAGCAAACGGTGATTTTGAAAAATGGGTAACAACGTCGTCGTACTGGGCACCCAATGGGGTGACGAAGGTAAAGGGAAGATCGTCGATCTCCTGACTGAACGGGCTAAATATGTTGTGCGCTACCAGGGTGGTCACAACGCCGGCCATACTCTCGTAATCAACGGTGAAAAAACCGTTCTCCATCTTATTCCATCAGGCATTCTGCGTGAAAACGTCACCAGCATCATCGGTAACGGCGTCGTGCTGTCTCCGGCCGCGCTGATGAAAGAGATGAAGGGCCTGGAAGACCGTGGTATCCCGGTTCGCGAGCGTCTGCTGCTCTCTGAAGCCTGCCCGCTTATCCTTGACTATCACGTGGCGCTTGACGTGGCGCGTGAAAAAGCGCGTGGCGCGAAAGCGATCGGCACTACCGGTCGCGGCATTGGCCCGGCTTACGAAGATAAAGTCGCTCGTCGCGGTCTGCGCGTTGGCGATCTGTTCGATAAAGCAACCTTCGCCGATAAACTGAAAGAAGTGATGGAATATCACAACTTCCAGTTGGTGAACTTCTACAAAGCAGAAGCGGTTGACTACCAGAAAGTGCTGGACGATGTGATGGCGATTGCCGACATCCTGACCAGCATGGTGGTGGACGTATCCGACCTGCTGGATCAGGCGCGTCAGCGCGGCGACTTCGTGATGTTCGAAGGCGCGCAGGGTACGCTGCTGGATATCGACCACGGTACCTACCCGTACGTTACGTCCTCTAACACCACCGCAGGTGGCGTGGCGACCGGCTCCGGCCTGGGCCCGCGTTATGTGGATTACGTACTGGGCATCATTAAAGCGTACTCGACTCGCGTCGGTGCAGGTCCGTTCCCGACCGAGCTGTTTGATGAAACTGGCGAGTTCCTCTGCAAGCAGGGTAACGAATTTGGCGCCACCACCGGCCGCCGTCGTCGTACCGGCTGGCTGGACGCGGTCGCAGTCCGTCGCGCGGTGCAGATTAACTCCCTGTCCGGCTTCTGCCTGACTAAACTGGACGTCCTCGACGGCCTGAAAGAAGTGAAAATCTGCGTTGGCTACCGTATGCCGGATGGCCGCGAAGTGACCACCACTCCGCTGGCTGCCGATAACTGGGAAGGTATCGAGCCTATCTACGAAACCATGCCGGGCTGGTCCGAAACCACCTTCGGCGTGAAAGAGCGCAGCGGCCTGCCGCAGGCAGCCCTGAACTACATCCAGCGTATTGAAGAGCTGACCGGCGTGCCGGTGGATATCATCTCTACCGGTCCAGACCGTACCGAGACTATGATTCTGCGCGATCCGTTCGACGCGTAATCACTCTCAAGGGGCGCCGTTCGGGCGCCCTTGTTTTTGCTGTTCGCCCGCCCCATTTCAAATAAATTAGCGGCCTGAGCGCTGGCTGGTTTATCATCAATAATAATGATGTCGCTCGACATACCCTGTTTTCTTTTCCCTGAGGTTTATGTGCAGTTAACGAGTTTCACCGATTACGGACTACGCGCGCTGATTTATATGGCGTCGCTGCCGGAAGGACGAATGACCAGTATCTCGGAAGTGACCGAGGTCTATGGCGTCTCCCGTAATCATATGGTTAAAATAATCAATCAGTTAAGTCGCATGGGCTACGTGACTGCCGTGCGGGGGAAGAACGGGGGCATTCGCCTCGGCAAACCAGCAGGACAGATCCGCGTCGGTGACGTGGTGCGTGACCTTGAACCCTTATCGCTGGTCAACTGCAGCAGCGAGTTTTGCCACATTACACCAGCCTGTCGTCTGAAACAGGCACTAGCTGAAGCCGCGCAGAGTTTTCTCAAGGAACTGGATAACTATACGCTGGCTGATTTGGTTGAGAAGAATCAACCGCTTTATAAATTATTGCTGGTGGAGTGACGCCACTCTGCCGGAGATGACAACGGAGGAACCGATATGTCACAAGATCCATTCCAGGAACGCGAAGCTGAGAAGTACGCGAACCCTATCCCGAGCCGGGAATTTATCCTCGAACATTTAACTAAACGGGAAAAGCCTGCCAGCCGCGATGAGCTGGCCATCGAGTTAAATATCGAGGGCGAAGAGCAAACCGAAGCGCTGCGCCGCCGCCTGCGCGCGATGGAGCGCGACGGTCAGCTGGTCTTCACCCGCCGCCAGTGCTATGCCCTGCCGGAACGCCTCGATCTCCTCAAAGGAACCGTTATTGGCCACCGCGATGGCTATGGTTTCCTGCGCGTTGAAGGGCGCAAAGACGATCTGTACCTGTCGTCAGAGCAGATGAAAACCTGTATTCACGGCGACCAGGTGCTGGCTCAGCCGCTGGGCGCGGACCGTAAGGGCCGCCGCGAAGCGCGCATCGTCCGCGTCCTCGTGCCGAAAACCAGCCAGATAGTTGGCCGTTACTTCACCGACGCTGGCGTCGGCTTTGTCGTCCCGGACGACAGCCGCCTGAGCTTCGATATCCTGATCCCGCCGGAAGAGATAATGGGCGCGCGGATGGGCTACGTGGTCGTGGTCGAGCTGACCCAGCGACCAACCCGCCGCACCAAAGCGGTGGGTAAGATCGTCGAAGTGCTGGGCGACAACATGGGCACCGGCATGGCCGTCGATATGGCGCTGCGTACCCATGAAATTCCTTATGTCTGGCCGCCGGCGGTGGAAAAACAGGTTTCCGGTCTCAAAGAACAGGTGCCGGAAGAGGCGAAGGTCGGACGCGTCGATTTACGCTCGCTGCCGCTGGTTACCATTGACGGCGAAGATGCCCGCGACTTCGATGACGCGGTGTACTGCGAGAAGAAACGCGGCGGCGGCTGGCGCCTGTGGGTCGCCATTGCCGACGTCAGCTACTACGTGCGCCCGGGGACGCCGCTGGATGCGGAAGCGCGCAGTCGTGGCACCTCGGTCTACTTCCCGTCGCAGGTAGTGCCGATGCTGCCGGAAGTGCTGTCTAACGGTCTATGCTCGCTGAACCCGCAGGTCGATCGCCTGTGTATGGTGTGCGAGATGACGATTTCGTCAAAAGGCCGTCTGACCGGGTATAAATTCTATGAAGCGGTGATGAGTTCACATGCTCGCCTGACCTACACCAAAGTGTGGCATATGCTGCAGGGTGACCAGGAACTGCGCGAACACTACGCGCCGCTGGTGAAGCACATTGAAGAGCTGCATAACCTCTACAAAGTGCTGGAGAGCGCCCGCGAAGAGCGCGGCGGTATCTCATTTGAAAGTGAAGAAGCTAAATTCATCTTCAATGCCGAACGCCGTATTGAGCGTATCGAACAGACTCAGCGTAATGATGCGCATAAGCTGATTGAAGAGTGCATGATCCTGGCGAACATCTCCGCCGCGCGCTTCGTTGAGAAGGCGCAGGAGCCGGCGCTGTTCCGTATCCATGATAAGCCAACCACCGAAGCGATTACCTCCTTCCGTACCGTGCTGGCTGAGCTGGGACTGGAGCTGCCTGGCGGCAACAAGCCGGAGCCGCGTGATTACGCAGAGCTGCTAACCTCCATCGCCGATCGCCCGGATGCGGAAATGCTGCAGACGATGCTCCTGCGCTCCATGAAGCAGGCGGTCTACGATCCGGAAAACCGCGGTCACTTTGGCCTGGCGCTGCAGTCATACGCCCACTTCACCTCGCCGATTCGTCGTTACCCGGACCTGTCGCTGCACCGCGCTATCAAGTATCTGCTGGCCAAAGAGCAGGGACATAAAGGCAACAGCACCGAGACCGGCGGCTGGCACTACAGCATGGAAGAGATGCTCCAGCTGGGTCAGCACTGTTCGATGACCGAGCGCCGCGCCGACGAAGCGACGCGCGAAGTGTCTGACTGGCTGAAGTGCGACTTCATGCAGGATCAGGTGGGCAACATCTTCTCCGGCGTGATCGCCAGCGTGACCGGCTTTGGCTTCTTCGTCCGCCTGAACGATCTGTTTATCGACGGTCTGGTGCATGTTTCCAGCCTGGATAACGACTATTATCGTTTCGATCAGGTGGGGCAGCGTCTCATTGGTGAGTCCGGCGGCCAGACCTATCGCCTGGGCGACCGCGTGGAAGTCCGTGTGGAAGCGGTCAACATGGACGAGCGGAAAATCGACTTTACCCTGATCTCCAGCGAGCGTGCGCCGCGTAATGTCGGCAAGACCGCCCGTGAGAAAGCGAAAAAGAGTACCTCTGGCAAGCCGGGCGGCCGTCGCCGCCAGGTGGGTAAGCAGGTAAACTTCGAGCCGGACAGCGCTTTCCGTAAAGAGAAAGAGACCGCCCGACCGAAGAAAGAGAAAAAAGCGAAAAAACCGTCGGCGAAAACACAGAAAATCGCCGCCGCGACGAAAGCCAAGCGCGCGGCAAAGAAGAAGATCGCCGAGTGATTGACCTCCCTTCACCCTGAAGTCTGCTGACGCAGGATGGGGTGAAGGGGGCAGATAACAGAACCTAAAACGAGTACATCAATGAGTGAAATGATTTACGGCATCCATGCGGTGCAGGCACTGCTGGAGCGCGCACCTGAGCGTTTTCAGGAAGTTTATATTCTGAAAGGCCGTGAGGATAAGCGCTTGCTGCCGCTGATCCATGCCCTGGAAGCGCAGGGCGTGGTGATTCAGCTGGCCAACCGTCAGTTTCTTGATGAGAAGAGCGAAGGCGCTGTGCACCAGGGGATCATTGCCCGCGTGAAGCCGGGGCGTCAGTATCAGGAGAACGATCTGCCGGATCTGCTGGCGCAGCTCGATCAACCGTTCCTGCTGATCCTCGACGGCGTAACCGATCCGCACAACCTCGGCGCCTGCCTGCGTAGCGCTGACGCCGCCGGCGTGCATGCGGTGATCGTGCCAAAAGATCGTTCCGCTCAGTTGAATGCGACGGCGAAGAAAGTGGCCTGCGGCGCGGCGGAGAACGTCCCGCTGATCCGCGTCACCAACCTGGCGCGCACCATGCGTCTGCTGCAGGAAGAGAACGTCTGGATCGTCGGAACCGCAGGGGAAGCCGACCATACGCTGTTCCAGAGCAAAATGACCGGCCCGATGGCGCTGGTGATGGGCGCGGAAGGCGAAGGCATGCGTCGTCTGACCCGCGAACACTGTGATGAATTGATCAGCATCCCGATGGCGGGCAGCGTCTCCTCGCTGAACGTCTCGGTGGCTACCGGCATCTGTCTGTTTGAAGCAGTACGCCAGCGCAGCTAAGCTGAACCATCGACGAATCAAAAAAAAGCCATCCTCCGGGATGGCTTTTTTGTGACCGCTCTCGCGGGCGAGTATCCCTCCGGATAACCATACTTATGGCTATCGCCATTGATGGAGGGAGACACGATGCACTGGCAAACGCACACCGTTTTTAATCAACCCACCCCGCTGAATAACAGCAATCTGTTTCTGTCCGATACCGCTCTGCGTGAAGCCGTGGTCCGCGAAGGCGCCGGCTGGGATGGCGATCTGCTCGCCAGCATTGGCCAGCAGCTGGGGACAGCCGAATCGCTGGAGCTGGGACGCCTGGCCAACAGCAATCCGCCGGAGCTGCTGCGCTATGACGCCACCGGCGCCCGGCTGGACGACGTGCGCTTTCATCCCGCCTGGCACCTGCTGATGCAGGGGCTGTGCGCGAACCGGGTACATAACCTCGCCTGGCAGGAGGATGCCCGCGAAGGCGCGTTTGTTGCCCGCGCCGCCCGCTTTCTGCTCCATGCCCAGGTGGAGGCCGGGACGTTGTGCCCGATTACCATGACCTTCGCCGCGACGCCCCTGCTGCAGCACGCCCTGCCCGCGCCCTTTCGCGACTGGCTGTCGCCGCTGCTGAGCGACCGTTACGATCCGCACCTTGCGCCTGGCGGCCAGAAGCGCGGCCTGCTGATCGGCATGGGGATGACCGAGAAGCAAGGGGGGTCTGATGTGCTGAGCAATACCACTCGCGCGGAGAAAACGGCGGAAGGGTTTTACCGACTGGTGGGACACAAGTGGTTCTTCTCGGTGCCGCAGAGCGATGCTCACCTGGTGCTGGCTCAGGCTCCGGCGGGGCTCTCATGCTTCTTTGTGCCGCGTCTGCTGCCCGACGGGCAGCGTAACGGCGTGCGTCTTGAACGCTTAAAAGAGAAGCTCGGCAACCGCTCCAACGCCAGTAGCGAAGTGGAGTTTTATGATGCCTGCGGCTGGCTGGTGGGCGACGAAGGCGACGGCGTGCGGCAGATCCTCAGGATGGGCGGCCTGACCCGCTTTGACTGCGCGCTGGGCAGCCATGCCCTGATGCGTCGCGCCTTCTCGGTGGCGCTGTATCACGCGCTACAGCGTCAGGCGTTTGGCAAAAACCTGGTCGAACAGCCGATGATGCGCCAGCTGCTGGGGCAAATGGCGCTCCGTCTGGAGGGGCAGACCGCGTTTCTGTTTCGTCTGGCGCGGGCCTGGGACCGTCGGGATGATGCCCGGGAAAGCGCCTGGGCGCGCCTGTTTACGCCTGCGGCCAAGTTTGCCATCTGTAAGGCCGGTATCCCGTTTGTCGCCGAGGCGATGGAAGTGCTGGGCGGCATCGGCTATTGCGAGGAGAGCGAACTACCGCGGTTGTATCGCGAGATGCCGGTCAACAGCATCTGGGAGGGCTCCGGCAATATTATGTGCCTCGATGTGATGCGGGTGCTCAGCAAGCAGCCGGCGGCGATGGAGCTGCTGGCCGCGGAGTGTGCGGAGGTGAAAGGGCAGAACCGCCATCTCGACCGCGCATGGCGTCAGCTGCAGCAACTGCTGAAACGACCCGCCGAAGAGCAGGGGAGAGAGATTGCCCGGCTGGTCTATCGTCTTGGCGCGGGGGCGCAGATGCTGCGCCATGCTTCGCCGCCGCTGGCCGAAGCCTGGTGCCGGATGATGCTCGACACCCGCGGCGGCATACGTCTTGACGCGCCGACCCTCGACGACCTGCTGCTGCGGGCTATGGGGCGCGGGCGCCAGGCGCCTCAGGCGTAGAGAATGGCCTGCACGCGCCAGCTGTCCGGCTGTTGTTCCTCGTACATCTGAATAATGCGATACCAGGAGGCGCCTTGCTCGTCTGCTTTGCGGGCAATGGCGTGCTCTACATCCTGTTGGCTGCCGGAAAGATTAGTGACGGAGATCAGACCGATTTCATTCAGGCCAGTGACGCAATCCGCGCTGGCGAATTCGGCTGACTGCGCGGACGTATTGGCCGTCGCAGCGGTTAACAGCAGGCTGGATAGGGTAAAAGATCGTTTCATCGTCAGCTCCATTTCACGTAGTCCCAAGGGCAGTCCGTTGCTAACGTCCTGCCAGGTGGCTGGCCGAACGTTATTATGCACAGGAGAACGTGAATGGACGCAAAGCTGTGTAAAGCAGATTTAAAGACGCCGCCTCGTTATCGACGATAGAGGATCGCCTGCGAATACCACTGGCCGGGTACCATGGTGTCATCGATCATGATGATGACGTAGTAATCGGCTTTGGCCGCTTCTGCTTTGGCCTTCAGCGCCGCTTCGACATCCATCGGCGAGCCGTACATCAGTACGCTCACCGTGGCCATTTTATGCAGGCCAGCCGTCTGGTAGCGCTGGATCTCCTGCGGATGGTCGGTGGCGGGCGGCGGGGCTTCCGGCGTTCCCTGCAGGGCGCTACACCCGCTGAGGACGATAGCCAGTAACCACGGTGAAAACCTGCGCATAACCATATCTCGTTTCCTGATAGTGATAGTGTAGTGGTAGCCTTAACAGGATTGCCGGGGAATGTTCCCGAACTGTTATCTCTGACGCGATTTTCGAATGAAAATGTTGTGAAAGCGTAACCGGGTTCTCAACATTATGAATCGTAGCAAACTGGGTTGCCTGGTGAATGAATTTTCCCATGACGCCTAACCACGATAGAGAAGGAAGACGATAAATGATTGCACTAGAAATGCGCAACCTCGGCGGTGGTGAAATTTTACATGCCTGTCCGCAGGAGAGTTTGGATAAGCCCTTGCCCTGTATCGTCTTTTATCATGGCTTTACCTCGTCGAAGCTGGTCTATAGCTACTTTGCGGTGGCGCTGGCCGAGGCCGGATTCCGGGTGATCATGCCCGACGCGCCGGAGCATGGGGCGCGCTATCAGGGCGATGAGGCCGGGCGGATGCAGCGCTTCTGGCCGATTCTGCAGCAGAATTTCAGGGAGTTTCCTGCGCTGCGCGAGGCGATAATCGCTGAAGGATGGCTGGAAGGGGAGCGGCTGGCGGTGGCGGGCGCTTCGATGGGTGGAATGACGGCGTTGGGCATCATGACGCATCACCCCGAGCTGAACAGCGTCGCCTGTCTGATGGGGTCGGGCTATTTTCGTTCCCTGTCGCAAACCCTGTTCCCCTCGCCTGATTTTGATGTCGATAGCCTCAACGAATGGGATGTCAGCCATCAGCTGGCGTCCCTTGCCCGGCGGCCGCTGTTGCTCTGGCATGGCGATGCCGATGACGTGGTGCCGCCGGAAGAAACCTTTCGACTAGAGCAGGCGCTCCGGCAGGCTGACCTTGCCGCCAGGCTGACCTGTGTCTGGCAGAAAGGCGTCCGCCATCGCATTACGCCAGAGGCGCTGGCTACCACGGTCGCCTTTTTTCAGCAGCACCTTTAAACGCGGATTACGCTGACGCCTTGATCCTCAAGCTGTTTGAGGATCGCGGCATCGGCCTGTTTGCCGGTGATCACCACGTCTATTTGTCCGGCCTGGCTGAATAGCATCCCGGCGCGCTCGCCGATCTTGCTGCTGTCGACCAGCACCGCCAGTTTGCCGACCACGTTAAGCATTTTTTGCTCGGCCATGGCGGTCAACATATCCGTTTTGTAGAGGCCTTCGGCGGTGAGCCCTTTGCCGCTGGTAAACATCCAGTGTCCGGCATAGAGGCTGTTCTCGCTACCGTGGGGGCTGAGGGTGATGGCGTGGCTGCGGTTGTACTGGCCGCCCATGATAATCACGCTGTCATGCTCCTGGTCGATCAGGTAGTTAGCCAGCGGCAGATAGTTGGTGATGATCTGCACCGGTTTGCCGCACAGTTCCCGACCCAACAGAAAGGCGGTGGAGCCGCAGTTAATGACGATGCTCTCACCCGGCGCGATCAGTTGCGAAGCGGCGCGTGCAATACGCACTTTTTCATCCAGATTTTGCGCCTGGTGGATGTTCATCGGCGTCCAGCGGGGGCGCTGTTCGCTAATGGCTTCCGCGCCATTACGAACCTTTTTCAGTTTGCCGCTTTCATCCAGCTTGTTGATATCACGTCGGGCGGTAGCGGGTGAGATCCCGAGCCGCGACATCACCTGCTCCACGGTAACAAACCCCGTTTGGGCGAGCAGATCCAGCAGAATTTGGTGCCTTTGCGCTTCCGTCATGAGCGAATCCGATTAAAAGTGAACGGCAAAGATGATATTTGAAATCATGTGAAAATACTAACCCTGCGGCGGGGTATTTCCGGCAGGCAGGGCCTGCCGGCGGCGACTTACAGGAAGGATTTGAAAGGCAGATCCGGCTCAATGGTGAAGCAATCGTCGAAACCGCGCGGGTAGTGATATTCGAAATTGTCTTTATCCAGCGGCCAGGTAAATTTGCCGCCGACCTGCCAGATAAACGGCTTGAAGCCGTACTTCAGACGCTCCTTTTTCATCTCCCACAGAACGCGGATCTCCTGCGGATCGGCCTGAAAGTTTGACCAGATATCATGGTGGAACGGGATCACAACTTTGGCGTTGAGCGACTCTGCCATGCGCAGGATATCGGCGCTGGTCATTTTGTCGGTGATCCCGCGCGGGTTCTCGCCATACGAGCCGAGGGCGACGTCAATCCGATGCTCGTTGCCATGCTTCGCGTAGTAGTTGGAGTAGTGGGAATCGCCGCTGTGGTACAGGTTGCCGCCCGGTGTTTTAAACAGGTAGTTGACCGCGCGCTGGTCCATGCCGTCCGGCAGTACGCCAGCGGCTTTTTGGTCCGCCGGGAGGGTGATCAGCGCGGTGCGATCGAACGCATCGAGCGCATGGATCTCAATGTCTTTGATCTTCACGACATCGCCAGGTTTCATGACGATACAGCGCGCTTTCGGCACGCCCCAACCGATCCACAGGTCGACGCAGGTTTTCGGGCCGATAAACGGCACATCGGCCGGGCAGTTCTGCATGACGGCGGCGGCGACGTTGACGTCAATATGATCGTTGTGATCGTGGGTCGCGAGGACCGCGTCAATCTGGCGAATGGCGAACGGATCCAGAACGAACGGCGTGGTGCGCAGGTTCGGCTGTAATTTTTTCACACCTGCCATCCGCTGCATCTGGTGGCCGGTTTTCATCAGCGGATTGCCGTGGCTCTGTTTGCCAGTGCCGCACCAGAAATCGACGCAGACGTTAGCCCCGCCTTCGGATTTTAACCAGATACCGGTACAGCCGAGCCACCACATGGCGAAGGTGCCGGGCGCAACTTGCTCCTGCTCAATCTCTTCATTCAGCCAGCTGCCCCATTCCGGAAAGGTGTTCAGGATCCATGATTCACGGGTGATGGTCTGTACTTTACTCATTGTGCTCTTCCTCGTATTTTCAATAGTAATCAAATTTTGATTGGTTTTGATTTATGTTGTCACTGGATTTTCAAGATTGCAATCTTGTTTTCCATCAATTTTACGAAGAGATGCGCATCACCTCTCAGGGACTCCAGCATCCATAAAGGTTGCGCTTTGTTTTATCTATATGATTTGAAAATGTTTAATTATGTTTCGGTGCTACTGCTCGGCAATAGTCACAATGAAATAGAGGATTATTGCGGCGCGCGTCACATTTAATCAAATTCAATCTTGTTGTGATTATTTTTGATTATTAGAGTGGGCAGCGAGAAATGCTGAGCGTAAGGCGCGTTCAGCGCCTTCACCATCGGGAGTGTGTTATGGCAATCCTCTACAACATCTTTACCGTTTTCTTTAATCAGGTGATGACCAATGCCCCGCTGCTGCTGGGTATCGTCACCTGTCTGGGCTATATCCTGCTGCGCAAAAGCGTCAGTGTGATTATTAAAGGCACGATCAAAACCATTATCGGCTTCATGCTGTTACAGGCCGGCTCCGGCATCCTCACCAGCACTTTTAAACCGGTGGTGGCGAAAATGTCAGAGGTGTACGGCATCAACGGCGCGATCTCTGACACCTATGCCTCGATGATGGCGACCATCGACCGGATGGGCGAGGCCTATAGCTGGGTGGGCTACGCGGTGCTGCTGGCGCTGGCGCTCAACATCTGTTACGTCCTGCTGCGCCGTCTAACCGGCATCCGCACCATCATGCTGACTGGCCATATCATGTTTCAGCAGGCGGGGCTGATCGCCGTCTCGTTCTTTATCTTTGGTTGCGGAATGTGGACGACCATCATCTGTACCGCCGTGCTGGTCTCCCTGTACTGGGGTATCACCTCCAACATGATGTTCAAGCCGACTCAGCTGGTCACCGACGGCTGCGGCTTCTCCATCGGTCACCAGCAGCAGTTTGCCTCGTGGATTGCCTACAAAGTGGCGCCGTATCTGGGGAAAAAAGAGGAGAGTGTGGAAGACCTCAAGCTGCCAGGCTGGCTCAATATCTTCCACGACAACATCGTTTCCACCGCGATTGTCATGACCATTTTCTTTGGCGCGATCCTGCTTTCCTTTGGTATTGACGTCGTGCAGGCGATGGCGGGGAAAACCCACTGGACGGTCTATATCCTGCAGACCGGTTTCTCCTTCGCGGTGGCCATTTTCATCATTACCCAGGGCGTGCGGATGTTCGTCGCCGAACTGTCCGAAGCCTTCAACGGTATCTCGCAACGCCTGATCCCCGGCGCGGTGCTGGCGATTGACTGCGCCGCGATCTATAGCTTTGCGCCGAATGCGGTGGTGTGGGGCTTTATGTGGGGCACCATCGGCCAGCTGATTGCCGTCGGCATTCTGGTTGGCATTGGCTCTTCAATTCTGATTATTCCGGGCTTTATCCCGATGTTCTTCTCCAACGCGACGATTGGCGTCTTTGCCAACCACTTCGGCGGCTGGCGCGCGGCGCTCAAAATCTGCCTGGTGATGGGCATGGTTGAAATTTTCGGTTGCGTGTGGGCGGTGAAGCTCACCGGTATGAGCGCCTGGATGGGAATGGCGGACTGGTCGATTCTGGCGCCGCCGATGATGCAGGGCTTCGCCTCCATCGGGCTGGCGTTTATGGCCGTCATCATCCTGATTGCTCTCGCTTATATGTTCTTCGCTGGCCGCGCGCTGCGCGCCGAAGAAGACGCGGAAAAACAACTGGCAGAGGCCTCTGCCCAATAAGGAGTTCTGATTATGACCGTACGTATTCTGGCTGTGTGTGGTAACGGGCAAGGCAGTTCTATGATCATGAAAATGAAAGTGGATCAGTTCCTGACGCAATCCAATATCGACCACACGGTGAACAGCTGCGCGGTGGGTGAATACAAAAGCGAACTAAACGGCGCGGATATCATCATCGCTTCAACCCATATCGCGGGGGAGATTACCGTCTCCGGCAATAAACACGTGGTGGGGGTGCGTAATATGCTTTCCCCCGCGGATTTCGGGCCAAAGCTGCTGGAGGTGATTAAAGCTCATTTCCCGCAGGACGTGAAATAAGGAGCGGCCATGAAACTCCATGAATCACTGGCGCAGAATCACTCCATTCGCCTGCAGGCGGAAGCGGAAACCTGGCAGGAGGCGGTGAAAATCGGCGTCGATCTGCTGGTGGCCGCCGACGTGGTGGAGCCGCGCTACTACCAGGCAATCCTCGACGGCGTCGCGCAGCACGGCCCCTATTTTGTGATCGCTCCGGGATTAGCCATGCCGCACGGGCGGCCGGAAGAGGGCGTCAAAAAAACCGGCTTTGCGCTGGTCACGCTAAAGAAACCGCTGATTTTCAACCACGAAGATAACGACCCGGTCGACATCCTGATCACCATGGCGGCGGTTGACGCCACCACCCACCAGGAAGTGGGCATCATGCAGATCGTTAACCTGTTTGATGACGAAGCCAATTTCGACCGTTTACGCGCCTGCCGCAGCGAGCAGGAAGTGCTGGATTTAATCAAAAACGCCACCGCGGCGGCTGTTTAAAAGGAACACTATCATGTCATTACCTATGTTACAGGTCGCCCTGGACAACCAAACGCTGGCCAGCGCTTATGAAACAACCCGTCTGATCGCCGAAGAGGTAGATATCATTGAAGTCGGCACTATCCTCTGCGTCGGTGAAGGTGTACGCGCGGTGCGCGATCTGAAAGCGCTGTATCCGCATAAAATCGTGCTGGCGGACGCCAAAATTGCCGATGCCGGCAAGATCCTGTCGCGGATGTGCTTCGAAGCCAACGCCGACTGGGTCACGGTGATCTGCTGCGCCGATATCAACACCGCCAAAGGGGCGCTGGATGTCGCCAAAGAGTTCAACGGCGATGTGCAAATTGAGCTGACCGGCTTCTGGACCTGGGAGCAGGCGCAGGCGTGGCGCGAGGCGGGTATTCAGCAGGTGGTCTATCACCGCAGCCGCGACGCGCAGGCGGCAGGCGTGGCGTGGAGTGAGGCGGATATCAGCGCGATTAAGCGTCTGTCTGATATGGGCTTCAAAGTGACCGTCACCGGCGGGCTGGCGCTGGAAGACCTGCCGCTGTTTGCCGGGATCCCTGTTCACGTCTTTATTGCCGGACGCAGCATCCGCGATGCTGCCTCGCCGGTGGAAGCGGCGCGCCAGTTTAAACGCTCTATCGCCCAGCTGTGGGGTTAAGGAGCGACTATGTTGGCGAAATCCATTCCGCTCGGCATCTATGAAAAAGCGCTCCCCGCCGGGGAGTGCTGGCTGGAGCGGCTAAAGCTTGCAAAAGCGCTGGGCTTTGATTTCGTTGAGATGTCTCTCGATGAAACGGACGCCCGCCTTGCGCGGCTGGACTGGAGCCCGGAGCAGCGTCTGGCGCTGGTCAAGGCGGTGGCTGAAACCGGCGTCCGGGTGCCGTCGATGTGCCTTAGCGCCCATCGCCGTTTTCCGCTGGGTAGTGAAGACGACGCGGTGCGGCATCAGGGGCTGGAAATTATGCGTAAAGCTATTCAGCTGGCGCAGGATGTGGGGATTCGGGTGATCCAGCTGGCAGGCTACGACGTCTATTACCAGCAGGCGAACGATGAGACGCGCCGCCGCTTTCGTGACGGCCTGAAACAGAGCGTCGAGATGGCCAGCCGAGCCCAGGTAACCCTGGCGATGGAGATCATGGACTACCCGCTGATGAACTCGATTAGTAAAGCGCTGGGCTATGCCCATTACCTGAATAATCCGTGGTTCCAGCTTTACCCGGATATCGGCAATCTGTCGGCGTGGGATAACGACGTCCAGATGGAGCTGAAGGCGGGGAGCGGGCATATCGTGGCGGTACACGTCAAAGACACGAAGCCCGGCGTCTTTAAAAACGTGCCGTTCGGCGAAGGGGTGGTCGATTTTGAACGCTGCTTCGAAACGCTCAAGCAGACCGGCTACTGCGGCCCGTACCTGATTGAGATGTGGAGCGAAACCAGCGCTGACCCGCTGGCGGAGGTGGCGAAGGCGCGTGACTGGGTGAAGGCGCGGATGGCCCGCGCGGGCCTGATGGAGGCGGCATAATGCAACAGCTGAAACAGCAGGTGTTCGAGGCCAATATGGATCTGCCGCGCTACGGCCTGGTGACCTTTACCTGGGGTAACGTTAGCGCCATTGATCGGCAGCGTGGGCTGGTGGTGATTAAGCCCAGCGGCATCGCCTACGAGTCAATGACCGTCGATGACATGTCGGTGGTTGATCTGCAGGGGCACGTGGTGGAAGGGCGCTGGCGTCCCTCCTCTGATACCGCCACCCATCTGGCGCTCTATCGCCGTTATCCCGACCTTGGCGGGGTGGTGCATACCCATTCGACGCACGCCACCGCCTGGGCGCAGGCGGGGCTGGCGATCCCGGCGCTCGGCACCACCCATGCGGACTACTTCTTCGGCGATATTCCCTGCACCCGGGCGCTTAGCGCACAGGAGGTGGACGAGGCCTACGAGCTGAACACCGGGCAGGTGATTATCGAAACGCTGGGTGAGGCCAATCCGCTGCATACGCCGGGGATCGTCGTCTATCAGCACGGGCCATTTGCCTGGGGCAAAGACGCCCACGAGGCGGTACACAACGCGGTGGTGATGGAAGAGGTGGCGCGCATGGCGTGGATTGCCCACGGCATTAATCCGCAGTTGCAGCCCATCGATAGCTGGCTGATGAATAAGCATTTTCAGCGTAAGCATGGGCCAAACGCCTACTATGGGCAAAAGTAGATAGCGCGCTCCGGGGCTTTCACCGTCACGGTGAAACAACTGGTCTGGCCCCGGAGCCGTTTTTAATCCTGACGATAGGCCGACGGCATCACGCGCATGCCGATGAGCGTGACCACGCAAATTATCGCCCCGGCGTAAAACGTCGAGGCGGCGCCGAAGGTTTCCCACAGTACCCCCGCGCCGGTGCTGGCCAGCAGCAGAGCCAGGCCACTCATCAGATTAAACATACCGAACGCCGTGCCGCGTAGCTCCGGTGGCGCCGTATGGGCGACCATCGCCGCCAGCAGGCCCTGGGTCATTCCCATATGAATCCCCCACAGCGCGACGCCGATCAGCAGCGTGCTCCAGTGGCCGCTGAGCGCCAGCACGATATCGGCGAGGATCAGCACCAGCAGCCCCCACTGCAGCAGTTTGCTGTGGCTCATGCTGTCTGAGAGTTTACCGAACGGGTAAGCCGTGAGGCTGTAGACCAGGTTCATCGCCACCATCACCAGCGGGATGGTATAGAGCGGGATCTCCATCTGCTGGGCGCGCAGCACCAGAAAGGCTTCGCTGAAGCGGGCGAGGGTGAAAATGCTGCCGATCGCGACCACCCACCAGTAGGCGGCGGAGAGCTTTTTCAGGTTTTCGCGCTTCAGCGGATTGCTGCGTTTGTGCGCGATGGCGGATTTTGGCTCCTGTAGGCCGAATCCGAGCAGGAGAATGGAGAGCACGGCGGGAATGACCGCCACCCAGAAAATAGCGTGAAAATCGTTGGCCCAGATAAACATCAGCAGCACCGCCAGCAGCGGGCCGAGAAAGGCGCCGACGGTATCCAGCGCCTGGCGTAGTCCGTAGGCGGCGCCGCGGATCTCCGGCGGGGTGACGTCGGCGACCAGCGCATCGCGCGGCGCGCCGCGAATACCTTTGCCTACGCGGTCAATCATGCGGGCGCTAAACACCACCCCGGCGGTAGGGGCGAAGGCAAACAGCGGCTTACTGAGCGCGCCCAGGCCGTAGCCCAGCAGCGCCAGTCCTTTACGCTTGCCGACATAGTCGCTGATTGCGCCGGAGAAGACCTTCAGGATCAGGGCGGTGGCTTCCGCCAGTCCCTCGATAAGACCGATAATTATCACGCTGGCGCCGAGGGTAGTGGCCATAAACAGCGGTAAGAGGCTGTGGATCATCTCGGAGGAGACATCCATCAGCAGGCTGACGCCGCCGAGTACCCAAACGCCTTTGGGGATACGGCCTAAGGTGGCGAAACGCGGAACCATCAATCACTCCTGATTATCAAATGGCGAGTGGCTGATTAAATCAGGTTGCGATGACGCTGGTAAGTCGGTTTGTAAAATAATTCTCAATTGCGTTTGGGCGCAGACCTCGCTTCGCCCCTCGCGAGGAGAGGCGAAGAATTGGGCAGGCGTTAGCGGTATATCACCGCGCTGGCGCGAAGCGGGCCGTTGGTTTCGGGTTCGTGCATCAGGATAGGCTGAAAGTATTTCGCCCCCTGCGCATCGCTCATCTGGCTAAGGGCCTGTTCGGCCTCGTGCTCAGTGGCCATATTGTGATTGATATAGATAACGCCGAGGCTCTGCACGTCGTCCATGTTGCGGGCCTGACGTTCGGTGATTTGGATAGCTGCCAGCGCGTTCGCGCTGAAGAAAAGCGCAGCCATCATGGCGATGATTTTCAGTTTCATATACTACGCTCCTGACTGACAGTCCTGACGCTGACTCGGGGCTCTCCTGTGGTCGTTAGGTTTTGATATAAGTGTAATCGCTGCGCGTTCATCGCATGGCGACCTTTTCTGATGCAGTTGTTCAAAAAAATGCCGCTTCCTTTATTGGTTAATTTTAAATCACCCACTTAGCCCAGCTTGGCGCTTAGTGCGAATTATTTGTGCAAATGCGCTTGTGTTCCTGAGGGGCCGCCATTAGAATGACGCGTCAATTTTTCAGCCGCCCTTTAACACGTTCCTTGCCTCCATGGGCCGCGGCTGACCCAGACAGGAGGCTGAATAATCCGTAAGGAGCAATTCGATGCGTCATTACGAAATCGTTTTTATGGTCCATCCTGACCAGAGCGAACAGGTTCCGGGCATGATCGAACGTTACACTGGTGCAATTACTGCAGCAGCAGGTACGATCCACCGTCTGGAAGACTGGGGCCGCCGTCAGCTGGCTTATCCGATCAACAAACTGCACAAAGCTCACTACGTTCTGATGAACGTTGAAGCGCCGCAGGAAGCGATCGATGAGCTGGAAACTAACTTCCGCTTCAACGACGCCGTTATCCGCAGCATGGTAATGCGTACTAAGCACGCTGTTACCGAAGCATCTCCGATGGTTAAAGCGAAAGACGAGCGCCGTGAGCGTCGCGAAGATTTCGCCAACGAAACCGCAGATGATTCTGAAGCTGGGGATTCTGAAGAGTAATCCTGATGACCAACCGTCTGGAGCTGTCCGGCATTATTTGCAGGACTCCACTTCGTAAGGTCAGCCCGTCAGGAATTCCTCACTGCCAGTTCGTGCTTGAGCATCGTTCAGTGCAGCAGGAAGCCGGTTTTCACCGGCAGGCATGGTGTCAGATGCCCGTTATTATTAGCGGTCATGAGAACCAGGCCATTACTCACAGTATAACGGTCGGTAGCGCAGTAACCGTTCGAGGGTTCATCTCTTGCCATAAGGCAAAGAACGGCTTGAGCAAAATGGTTCTGCATGCCGAGCAGATTGAATTGATAGATTCTGGAGACTAGCCATATGGCACGTTATTTCCGTCGTCGCAAGTTCTGCCGTTTCACCGCGGAAGGCGTTCAAGAGATCGACTATAAAGATATCGCTACGCTGAAAAACTACATCACCGAAAGCGGTAAGATTGTCCCGAGCCGTATCACCGGTACCCGTGCAAAATACCAGCGTCAGCTGGCTCGCGCTATCAAACGCGCTCGCTACCTGTCCCTGCTGCCGTACACTGATCGTCATCAGTAATCGGTCACGGTCCATTAATACGACTTTGAGAGGATAAGGTAATGCAAGTTATTCTGCTTGATAAAGTAGCAAACCTGGGTAGCCTGGGTGATCAGGTTAACGTTAAAGCGGGCTACGCTCGTAACTTCCTGGTCCCGCAGGGTAAAGCTGTTCCTGCTACCAAGAAAAACGTTGAATTCTTCGAAGCACGTCGTGCTGAACTGGAAGCCAAACTGGCTGACGTTCTGGCAGCAGCTGAAGCTCGTGCTGAGCAGATCAACGCCCTGGAATCCGTAACCATCGCGTCTAAAGCTGGCGACGAAGGTAAACTGTTCGGTTCCATCGGTACTCGCGACATCGCTGACGCTGTTACTGCAGCAGGCGTTAAAGTTGCTAAGAGCGAAGTTCGCCTGCCGAACGGCGTTCTGCGTAACGTTGGCGAGCACGAAGTGAACTTCCAGGTTCACAGCGAAGTATTCGCTAAAGTTATCATCAACGTGGTTGCTGAGTAATCGGCCTCTGACGTTCTGGTAACAACAAACCGCCGGCCTTGTGCCGGCGTTTTGCTTTTTAGCGCCTTTCATTTTGCGGCGGCGTAACGCTTGCTGTCGTCTTCTCTGCTATCGCGCACGCACAAAGCTGCCGTTCGACTGGCGGGTAAACAGCACCTGCTGGCCGTTGCCGGTATCGATAGTGAGCCCGGTGACCACGCCGTTGGCGTTCTGCCGAATCTGCACCGTCTGTCCGCTCTGCAAAGTACTTAGCGGCTTGCCAGCGCCTTCAACCTGCGCCATGGCGTAGACGTCAGTGGCCGGCAGCCCATGATCGCGGAACAGCTGCGCCAGGGTTTTGCCTGACTCGATGCGATAGGTCCGCCATTGCTGCTCAATACCCGGCGCGGACTGCTGTGATGAGGATTGATAAGGCTGGGTGGCGGCGGGCTGCTGCGTCTGCGCTTGATCCGGCTGCTCATCCTGAATCGGCTCCGGGGCGACCGGCGCCATCTGATCGGCGTCGCTCACGGTAGGCGTATTAGTGATCGGCGGCAGCGGAACGGCCTGATTGCCGCCAGCTTGCGGCTGGGACTGCGACTGTAGATTCAGGTTCGCTTCACGGCTGGTGGACGCCGGGCTTTGGCTATCATCGGAGGGAAGCAGAATACCGATAATAACCAACAGGAAGCCAGCGATAATTCCCCGGCGGTGCATCGGAGGCAGCGGGTCCAGGAGGCGAAAATGATCCGGGGCGTGCCAGATTTTCGCCAGGGTAGATGTCAGTTCAAAGCGCCCGGGCATGGCTTTCCTCCTGCTCCGCATATTTATATCCTGCTCATGAGTATAGATGGCTAACGTCCTGATGACCGGAACAAAGTGAAGTTAACCTGCTGCCGCCTATTGTTTCTTTTTCGCTGAGATTTGTCATCATCCGCCGACAAAGTTTTACCCATTTCGCTATGGCTGTTATGCTTTCGCACGCTTTTATCTTGATGTTTATCACCCAAAAAGGAACAACGATGGCAACCCCAACTTTTGACACTATCGAAGCGCAGGCAAGTTACGGTATCGGCTTGCAGGTTGGACAACAGCTGAGCGAATCCGGCCTGCAGGGGCTGCTGCCGGAAGCGCTGGTGGCGGGTATCGCCGATGCGCTGGAAGGTAACCAGCCGCAGGTGCCGGTGGAAGCCGTTCACCGCGCGCTGCGTGAAATCCACGAGCGTGCTGACGCTGTGCGTCGCGAGCGTTTTCAGGCCATGGCCGCTGACGGCCAAAAATACCTTGATGAAAACCGCGAGAAAGAGGGTGTGAACAGCACCGAGTCCGGTCTGCAGTTCCGCGTACTGACCCAGGGCGAAGGCCCGATCCCGGCGCGTACTGACCGCGTTCGCGTGCACTACACTGGCAAACTGATCGACGGCACCGTCTTCGACAGCTCCGTCGCTCGCGGTGAACCGGCTGAATTCCCGGTGACCGGCGTGATCGGCGGCTGGATTGAAGCGCTGACTCTGATGCCGGTAGGTTCCAAATGGGAACTGACGATCCCGCACAACCTCGCCTACGGTGAGCGCGGCGCTGGCGCATCGATTCCTCCGTTCAGCACCCTGATCTTCGAAGTTGAACTGCTGGACATTATCTAAACAGCAGCGGCTTCCTCTTCCCCGCGGCAGGGGAAGCCATAAAAATAGCGTAAAATCCTTAAGTTAAAAATTAATTGGAATTATGTTTTGCATTCATCACGTATGGGTGTATTTTTGTGAGCTATTTCGCGTTAGATGAGTGATATAACACTCACTTTAAACATAAAATTAACATTATATCTAAATCATAGTATTCATCCCTCCGATTCTTACCTAATATCGACTAGCCCTTGCTGGGGTTAATGACAGACGACGGGCCATCAGAGCCTGAACAACACAGACAGGTACAACAGGAAGAAATCACATGGTAGATCAGGTTAAAGTCGCTGCTGTCGAGCAGGAGCCGACTGAACAATCGCTACGGCGAAATCTCACAAACCGACATATTCAGCTGATCGCGATTGGCGGAGCGATCGGCACCGGGTTATTTATGGGTTCTGGCAAAACCATCAGCCTTGCCGGACCATCCATTATCTTTGTTTATATGATTATCGGTTTTATGCTGTTTTTCGTGATGCGTGCCATGGGCGAATTACTGCTGTCGAACCTCGAATATAAATCCTTTAGCGACTTCGCGGCCGATCTGCTGGGGCCGTGGGCGGGCTACTTTACCGGCTGGACCTACTGGTTCTGCTGGGTAGTGACCGGGATGGCGGACGTTGTCGCCATCACCGCCTACGCGCAGTTCTGGTTTCCCGGACTCTCCGACTGGGTCGCCTCGCTGGCGGTGATCCTGCTGCTGCTGGGCCTGAACCTGGCCACCGTCAAGATGTTTGGCGAAATGGAGTTCTGGTTCGCGATGATCAAAATTGTCGCCATCGTGGCGCTGATCGTGGTCGGCCTGGTAATGGTGATGATGCATTTCAAATCGCCGACCGGGGTCGAAGCCTCTTTCGCCCACCTGTGGAATGACGGCGGCTGGTTCCCGAAAGGGCTGAGCGGCTTCTTCGCCGGCTTCCAGATTGCGGTGTTTGCCTTCGTGGGGATTGAGCTGGTGGGTACCACCGCCGCCGAAACCAAAGACCCGGAAAAGTCCCTGCCGCGGGCGATTAACTCCATCCCGCTGCGTATCATTATGTTCTACGTCTTCGCGCTGATTGTGATTATGTCGGTGACGCCGTGGAGCTCCGTGGTGCCGAGCAAGAGCCCGTTCGTTGAGCTGTTCGTGCTGGTTGGTCTGCCGGCGGCGGCGAGCCTGATCAACTTCGTGGTGCTGACCTCCGCGGCCTCCTCGGCCAACAGCGGCGTGTTCTCTACCAGCCGTATGCTGTTCGGTCTGGCGCAGGATGGTCAGGCGCCGAAGATGTTCGCCAAGCTGTCGAAGCGTGCGGTGCCGGCGAAGGGCTTAACCTTCTCCTGCATGTGTCTGCTGGGCGGGGTGGTGATGCTGATGGTCAACCCGAGCGTGATTGCCGCCTTCACCATGATCACCACGGTGTCGGCGATCCTGTTTATGTTCGTCTGGACCATCATCCTTTGCTCTTACCTGGCGTATCGCAAAAACCGCCCTCAGCTGCATGAGAAGTCGAGCTACAAGATGCCGCTGGGTAAAGTCATGTGCTGGGTGTGCATGGCCTTCTTCGTCTTTGTGCTGGTGCTGTTGACCCTGGAAGACGATACCCGTGAAGCGCTGATGGTCACCCCGCTGTGGTTTGTGCTGCTGGGCGCGGGCTGGCTGTTTGCCGGCAAAAAACGGCTGGCGAAATAAACGAAAATTTTAACGTTGCTTGCAACGGCCCGTCATAAAAAAGGCCACCCAGAGTGGCCAAATAAGACGGACAATGTCGAGGGCGCCCGCGGGCGCCTTTTTCTTTACTTTCCGCCGAGGGCGCGCGGGAACAGCACATTATTTTCCAGGCTGATGTGTTCCATCAGATCGTCGATCATCTCGTTGATACCGTTATACATCGCCTTCCAGGTGGTACAGGCTTCCGGCGGCGGCGTCACGTTGTGGGTGATGTGCTTAATGACTTCCAGCAGTTCACCCGCTTCATCATGCTCGCTTTCCATCACGCTGATCGGCCCCCCGGCTTGGGCGCCCATTCCCTGTTTGATCATCGGGAACAGGATCTGTTCCTCTTTCATCATGTGGCTGGAAAGCTCCTGATGCAGCATGGTCAGGTACTTAGTCAGTCCTTTCGGTACGTTCGGTTTATCGGCATGGACGCGTTCAACCTTGGTGGCCTGCAGGATCAGCTCCGGCAGCTGTTCACGGTGCCGGTCGTGATAGCGAACGATGATATGGTCGATAATCTCCGCGAGGGGCGCCGCGCGCCAGTCGCGGGAGAGAGGCTGTTCGGCCAGTTTCGCCAGCTCGGCTTCAATCACCGCGACATCCAGCGCTTTGCGCGATGCGGCGCGCGCCAGGGTCTGTTTGCCGCCGCAGCAGTAATCCATATCGTATTGACGGAACAGGGCGGAGGCGCGCGGGATGGTCAGCGCCAGCTCGCCTAAAGGTTGGTCACGGAAAGCCATAGCAGTTACCTCGTCATCAGGAATATAAGATGTATTTTAAATACATCTTTTTGGCGAGGGAATACCCCTTAAGGAGGCGAGGCTACTTTTTTTCGTCCGCCAGCGGCTGCAGCATCGGTTTTTCCGGTCTGGCGCGTACGGCGGAGACCACGCCGAGCACCAGCAACAGGATGCCGCTCAGGGTCAGCAGCGGCGGTAAGCTTTGCCGCAGCAGGAAGGTATACAGCAGTCCGGCCAGGGGTTCGAAGACGATAAGCGGGCCGAGGATCACCGTCGGCAGCCGCTGGCTGGCAATATTCCAGCATAGCGCGCCGACCCATGAGCAGAGCACCGCGATGGCCAGCATCAGCGTAATAAACACCGCCGGACGCGGGCCGAAGGGCAGGGGAAACCCGGCCTGCTGACCGTGCAGCCAGGCGCAGGCGGCGAGATAGCCGGCCAGCGAAACCGGAAGCGTCACCAGCGCCTGAGCGGTAGCCCACATCATTGGCGGTTGATGCGGGTTCTCCCGCAGCCAGCGGGCGTTGCGCAGGGCATACCAGGCCCAGCAGACCACCGATCCCAGCGCCAGCGCAATGCCGGAGCCGTAGCGCCACGGGCTAAAATTCGGCAGCCCCTGACGCAGCTCCGCGACGTTAACGCAGATCAGGCCCACAGCGATGCAGATCAGCGCCGGAAACAGGCGCCGCCACGGCAGCTTCCCGTCGCGCTGGCTGTAGAGCAGATTGGCGAACACCGGCAGTACCACCGGCAGCGTGCCGATAATCATGGTGGAAACCGGCGCCCCGGTGCGCTGAATGGCGCTGGCCAGGCAGACGTAATAGATAAGGTTCCCCATCATTGTCAGGCCCAGCGCGGTCCACCAGTCGTGCCGGCTCAACTGGCGCAGTCGCGCGCGCCCGAGCCACGCCAGCGGCAGGGCGATCAGGCCCAGCGCCAGATAGCGTCCCATCGACTGCAGCATCGCCGGATACTCTGGCACCAGCAAAGGCCCGACGAAAATTAAACCCCACATCAGCCCCGCCAGCAGGGCGTATAACACACCACTAATCATCATTGCATCCGTTGTCATTACCGTTGTCTGCAGTGTAGAAGGGGGCCGGGCAGGAATATTGTATGAGATTGCGCATTAGCGCCTGGCGACCTGCTTCTGATAGCGCACCGGCGTAATGCCGTAACGCTGGGTGAAGGCGCGGGTCAGGTGGGACTGGTCGGTGAGGCCGACGGCTATCGCCACTTCGGCGGCGGGCATGCCGTGGGTGAGGAACGCTTTGGCGCGCCACAGACGGATGGCCATCAGCATCTGATGGGGCGTTACGTGATAGTGGGCTTTAAACTGGCGCTGAAAGTGGTACGGGCTCAGCGCCGCCACCTGCGCCAGCTCGTCGAGGGTGATGGGACGCATATAGTTATCGTGCAGGTAGTCGCGCACGCGGTCAAAGCGATGCCCGGCCTCACCTTGCGCAGAGGCATGGTGGGCCAGAGGGCGGAAGGCGTCGATGAGGTCGAGCAGCATTCCCTGCTGGGCCAGCGGATCGTCGCTATGCCACAGACCATAAATCAGCTGGCCAATTTGTCGGGAACGCAGGGGATCCTCGCGGACCACCTCGCTGAACCACCAGTCGCGCACCCCGGTGATGGCTTCCAGACGGTCCGGCTCCAGATAAATCATCCGGTAGCGCCAGCCGTCGGCGGTTTCCGCTTCGCCGGTGTGCAGCTCGTCGGGATTCATGGTGACAATGGAGTTTGCGGCGGCAATATGCTGACTGCCGCGGTAGCGAAAGCGCTCCGCGCCTTGCTCAATCACGCCGATGCCGAAGGCTTCGTGGGTATGGGGTTCAAAGGCGTAGCGGGATATATGGGCGTGGTAAAGCTCCACCCCGGGCAGCTGTTCGAGATGGCGAAAGCGCGCGCGGTCTTTTTCATCACTAAATTGGAGTGGTACGCCCTGCATGCCTGCCTCCCGACGGTTATCCCTTCAATATGGGAGAGGAACCGCCGGGACGCAACCGCAAAAGCTGAGAGGGGCGGTTACAGAATGCCTTTCACGCTTTCAGCAAGGGAGGTGGTCGGGCGGCCGATCAGCGTACTCAGGGTGCGGCTGTCGTCAAACAGTCCGCCTTTCGACGCGCCGACATCGGAATCCGCCAGCATATCGGCAAGCCCGGCCGGCAGGCCGACGCTTTTCAGCGCGGCGGCGAAATCGGCTTCGCTGAGGTTCTGGTAGACCACGTTTTTCCCGCTTTGCTTGCTCAGCTCGGCAGCCAGGTCGCTCAGCGTCCAGGCGTTATCACCCGCCAGTTCGTAAATTTTGCCTTCATGACCCTCACTGGCGATAACGCGGGCGGCAGCGGCGGCATAATCCGCGCGGGTGGCGGAGGCGATTTTACCCTCGCCGGCGGCGCCGATAAACACGCCATGCTCCAGCGCCGGCGGCGCGCTGGCCAGATAGTTTTCGGTATACCAGCCGTTACGCAGCAGGGCGTAAGCGATACCAGAGTCGGCCAGCATCTGCTCGGTTTCGATATGCTCTGCGGCCAGACCCAGCGGCGAAGTGTCGGCATGCAGCAGGCTGGTATAGGCGATGAATTTCACCCCGGCGGCTTTGGCGGCGTTAATGACGTTGCGGTGCTGTACAGCACGCTGGCCGACTTCGCTGGAGGAGATTAACAGCAGTTTATCCACGCCCTGCAGCGCGGCGGTCAGCGCCGCTTCGTCGCTGTAGTCGGCCTGGCGGACAACCACGCCCTGCTGGCTGAGCGCCTGGGCTTTGGCCGGGTTGCGGACAATCGCCACAATCTGGCTGGCAGGGACGGTGTTAAGCAGGTCTTGCAGAACGTAGTGACCAAGCTGGCCGGTGGCACCGGTAAGAGCGATCATGGGTCTTCTCCTTCGTGTTTATTGGCAGTTGTGGTAAGCTACCACCTTAACTAACTTTTAGTAAGTACGTACAAAAAGGTAAGTGTGAAATGGCCGAACCGACGCTGAGCGAGAAACTGCGCACCGGCAATTTGTTTGCGGAACAGTGCCCGTCGCGCGATGTGCTTAAACATGTCACCAGCCGCTGGGGCGTGTTGATTCTGGTGGCGCTGCGCGAGGGAACCCACCGTTTCAGCGATCTGCGCCGTAAGATGGGCGGGGTCAGCGAAAAGATGCTGGCGCAGTCGCTGCAGGCGCTGGAGCAGGATGGTTTTATCGACCGCGTCTCTTATCCGGTGGTGCCCCCGCACGTTGAATATAGCCTGACGCCGCTCGGCCTGCAGGTGAGCGAGAAGGTGGCCGCCCTGGCGGACTGGATCGAGGTTAATCTGCCCTCGGTGCTGGCTAACCACGGGGAGTGAAAATGTATCACTCCCTGTAGCCCCGGTAAGCGCAGCGCCGCCGGGGAACAGGCATTACTTGCTCAAATCCAGCTGATAAATGGCGAAGCCGATATCATCGGTGGCCACCTGGCGCATTGGATACTGCGCTTTCTCTTTGATAAACGCCGCGGCTTTGTCGCCAGGCGAGGTCTCAAAACGAATATCCAACGGCGTGTTGCTGTGGATCGGCGCCAGACGCCAGTTGTTATCCGCCGCCGGATGGATCGCGCCTTCCTTCTTCGATTGCGCGCCAATCCACGCCGCCAGCACCGAACGGTTTTCATCCGGTGAGGCGAAGGCGATATGGCTCTCACCGGTGCCGGCGAATTTGCCGCCGTAAGCGCGATAGTTATTGGTCGCGACCAGGAAAGTAGCCTGCGGATCAACCGGTTTTCCATTGAAGGTCAGGTGCTTAATACGCTCTGCCTGCGGATGGATCATCTGACATTCGCCGTCGTAGCGGGCCGGCTGAGTGACGTCGATCTGGTAGTTCACCCCGTCAATGACGTCGAAGTTGTAGGTGCGGAAGCCGTCCCAGTTGATCAGCGACTGCGGCTTGCTGCTGGCGGGATCGATCTGGTTAAACTGTCCGGCAGAGCATTCCAGCCACTCCTTAACCTCTTTCCCGCTGACCTTCATCACCACCAGGGTGTTGGGGTAGAGATAGAGGTCGGCGGCATTGCGGAAGGTGAGCTGGCCTTTCTCCACTTCGACAAAGCTCGCCGGATCGTTTTTACGCCCGCCGACTTTAAACGGCGCGGCGGCGGAGAGCACCGGCAGCTTCGCCAGATCCGGGTCGCCCTGAATATAGTGTTCGACGTAGGCTTTCTGCGCCATGTTGACCACCTGCACCGTCGGGTCGTCCTGCACCAGCGCCAGATAGCTGTACATGTTGTCGGCGGACTTGCCGATCGGCTTGCTGACGAATTCGCGAGTGGCGTCATGATCGGCTTTCAGCACCGCCACCAGCTTGGCATCTTCGGCCGCCAGTGATTTCTTCGCCACCGCGTCATAGATTGGCCGCGCTTCCGCTTTACTCTGAGTTACCTGCCATTTACCGCTGTCGTTATTTAGCACCAGATCGACCACCCCGAGATGATCGCCCCACATTCCCGGCATCACCGCCGGTACACCGTTCAGCGTCCCTTTGGCGATATCCGCGCCTTTGATGTTGGCGAAGTCTTTACCCGGGAACACCGCGTGGGCATGGCCGAACATAATGGCGTCCACGCCGGGTACCTGGCTTAAGTAGTAAACCGAATTCTCGGCCATCGCCTGATACGGGTCGGCGGAGAGGCCGGAGTGAGCGACCACTACCACCACATCAGCCCCTTTCGCCCGCATCTCCGGGATATATTTGCGCGCGGTTTCGGTAATGTCATTGACCGTCACCTTGCCGTTAAGATTGGCTTTATCCCAGGTCATGATCTGCGGCGGCACAAAGCCGATATAGCCGATGCGCAGGGTGTGGGATTGACCGTCGCTGTCCATGACCCGGGTATCCTGGATCAGGTACGGCGTAAACATCGGTTTGCCGGTTTTGGCATCGATGATATTGGCGTTCACGTAGGGGAACTTCGCCCCGGCCAACGCCTTGTGCAGGAAGTCGAGACCGTAATTGAACTCATGGTTGCCCAGGTTGCCGACGGCGTAATTCAGGGTGTTCATCGCCTTATACACCGGATGTACATCGCCCTCTTTGAGCCCTTTTGCCGCCATATAGTCGCCTAACGGGCTCCCCTGGATCACATCCCCGTTATCCACCAGCACGCTGTTTTTAACTTCTGCCCGCGCCTGTTCGATCAGGCTGGCGGTACGCACCAGGCCGAATTTCTCCGTGGCGGCATCTTTGTAATAGTCGAAGTCCATCATATTGCTGTGCAGATCGGTGGTTTCCATGATCCGCAGGTCGACCGTCGCGGCGTTGACGCTGGCGGCGATCAGCGTGGCCAGGAGCGTTGCGCTAAACTTAATCATCAGAGGCGTCCTTTTTTATGAGCGATAGCACAGAAGAAAATGTATTTATATTCTGTTGCTTACAGAAATGTGAATCTTGCCAGAAAAGCGGGCAGAGAAACCGCCATCGTTATCACAGATAGCGGAACTCGCGGTGATGCGATATAAATAAAACAACGAGTTAACGCCACTGTAACCAGACGAGGTGGAGAATGTTAGAACAAGTATGTCAGCTTGCACGGAATGCGGGCGATGCCATCATGGAAGTCTACGATGGAAACCAGCCGATCAACGTCGCCAGCAAGAAAGATGATTCTCCGGTCACGGCGGCGGATATCGCAGCGCATAAAGTCATTGTCAGCGGCCTGCAGGCGCTGGATCCGGATACCCCGATCCTCTCCGAGGAGGACCCGCCGGCGTGGGAAGTGCGCCAGCACTGGCAGCGCTACTGGCTGGTCGACCCGCTGGACGGCACCAAAGAGTTTATTAAGCGTAACGGCGAATTCACCGTCAATATCGCGCTGATTGAAAACGGCAAGCCGACGCTGGGCGTTGTCTATGCGCCGGTGATGAAGGTGATGTACAGCGCGCAAAATGGCAAAGCCTGGAAAGAAGAGTGCGGCGTACGCAAGCAGATCCAGGTCCGCGATGCCCGTCCGCCGCTGGTGGTGATTAGCCGCTCCCATAGCAACGATCCGGAGCTGCAGGAGTACCTTGAGCAACTTGGCGAACACCAGACCACCTCAATCGGTTCGTCGCTGAAATTCTGCCTGGTGGCGGAAGGTCAGGCCCAGCTCTATCCGCGCTTCGGGCCGACCAGCACCTGGGACACCGCCGCCGGCCATGCGGTCGCGGTGGCCGCCGGGGCGCATGTTCACGACTGGCAGGGGAAAACCCTCGACTACACGCCGCGTGAATCCTTCCTCAACCCCGGCTTCCGGGTCTCTATTTATTAAGCAATTTATGCAGCAGGTCGATCACCTGCTGCACCTCTTGTTGGGTGAGGGCGCCGTCTTTAGCCCACTGCACACGCCCGTTCTTATCCAGCACCACGATCGCTGAGCTCTTCTCGTCCAGCTGCCAGGCTTTCCGCACCAGGCCGTTGCTGTCGACGATAAATTGCGACCATGGGAAGAGCTTTTTATTACTTTCAATGCTGTTACGTACAAACATCCCGGTGCCCGGGATGGCGTCGTCAGTGTTTACAATGGTGGTGGTCTGATAGCGATCGTGCGGGAAGCCCGCCGCTTTAATCGCCTCGATCAGGTTGGCATTCTTCTCTTTTGCTGACGAGCGTCCGGCGATGTGCTGGACCACGCGCACTTTTCCCGCCAGCTGGGCGCTATTCCAGTTTTTATAGCTAAACTTATCCTTATCCAGAATAAGCTCTCCCCGATCCGCGACGCCAACGGGCGCCACGCGCTGGCCGTCGACGAAGTTATGCGCTGTGGCCAGCAGCGGGAGAAGCAGTAACGAGGCGGCCAGTATGCTACGTAGGGTCATGCGCAATCCTTAATCATTTTTATGCAGGTGATCCGACCACTTGGTCTCGTTTAATCATAAGTGCGATTGACGGTGATTACCCGCAATGAGGATGCCAGTTTGCGTGTTGACGCACAAATTAGTCGTAAAACGGCGACTTATACTTACTTCATCGTATGTCTGAAACGAAAATTCTGAATTATTGTCATCAAAGGGTAAATAAACTTATACATACTGAGTCCCTCTGAGATTCTGGACTATAGTTTTAGGGCATTAAAATTTGCGCTCCCAAGACGTGGGCTAACTGTGGCACCACAAGAGCGTAACCCTGGCAGGAGAGAAGAATGAAAATTTTCCAACGCTACAATCCGCTGCAAGTGGCGAAGTACGTGAAGATCCTGTTTCGTGGACGGTTGTACATCAAGGACGTTGGCGCATTTGAATTTGATAAGGGCAAAATCCTTATCCCGAAGGTCAAGGACAAGCTGCATCTGTCAGTGATGTCCGAAGTCAATCGTCAGGTGTTGCGTCTGCAAACTGAGATGGCATAGCCTGGCACGTAGCAGTACGTAGTAGGTAAAAGACGGCTCCCGATGGGAGCCGTTGATGTTTTTAGCCCTTCATTTCCGCATAGCGTTTGCGATATTCGCCCGGTGGGATGCCGTTATGTTTACGAAACAAGCGGGTGAAATAGACCGGATCGCTGTAGCCCACCGATAAAGCAATTTTGTTAAGTGGGAGCGAAGTGCTCTGAATAAGCCACCTGGCGCGGTTGATGCGCTGCGTTTCCCGCCACGCATAGACCGTTTGCCCCAGTTCATTTTTGAAAAGGTGCGCCAGACGTGAAGGGGAGATAAATACCATCGCCGCCAGAGTCTCGATTTTTACCTCCTGTGCAATGTGGGCGTTAAGATAGTCGCAGATGGCGTTAATCCGTGGGTCGTGGGCATGGCGGTTGCTAATGGGCTGCTGCTGAAAACAGCGGAGAATTAATCTCTCCAGCGCGTTCATTGCCAGCGCTTCTGACAGCGGTACGGACGCAGAGTGGTGGCGTATCACTTCGTAGAACAGATCGCGCAGTTGCTGGAGCTGGTCGGGATCGTTAATGGTTGTTTTGCCGATACCGTGGGTGGTTTGGTCCCACTTCAGCCAGTCTATCCAGTAGGGGCGGGGGATAAAGTAGATCCACAGATGGTCCCAGTACTCGCTGTGTTCGTCCCTGCCGTAATGATGGGGCACGCCGGGAGGAAACAGCAACAGATCGTTTTCCCGGCACAGCAGGAAGCCATCGCCCGCTTTCGCCCGCGCCTGGCCGCGCAGGGTCAGATTAATGATGTAACCTTTCATCCCCTGCGGGCGATTAATGTAGTAGTCCAGCGTGGAGCCGCGGGTAATCGGCGTGAAGCCTGCGACGACCCAGGCATTGAAGGTAAAGGTCTTCATCAATGGCGAGAAATTGAGTAGCTCATTGATATCCAGTTCCATTCTCTCTTCCACCTGAGCGCCGCCGCGTCGTTAGCTTTCGATGATAGTAAATTCCCAGGCCCTGAGGCGCAACGGCTGGCCGACGTATACTGTCTCCCCGCTCAGCAGCGCGGTACCCAGGGTCTCGCTGACAACATCCATCGCCTCGCCGGAGTAATTGAACAGGAAGTGGATATTATTTCCGGCACGGTTACGCATCTTTTTAACCACTAACGGATAGCGATAGGCGGAAGTTCGCGAGTTCAGCGTGAGATCCGCCGTCAGGACATCAAACAGCTGGCTAATCAGGCCCTTCTGCGGCAGAAATCCAACGTACAGGGCGCGACCCTGACCGTAATCCGCCTCCGTTGCGGCGGCGTATTCGCCCCATGCCGGGTGCTGGTAGCGCAGCAGGGTGCGGGTCCCGTCATCGGGCGTCAGCAATTCCATCCACAGCTCAGCCTGATTGTCATTGCGGCAATCAATCTCTGCGCAGCAAGAGCTTACCGTCGTCTCTTCCGGCAGGGTGAACTGGCTGTAGCTGACGCCGCAGCTCTGGCGCAAAACCCCCGGCTGCGCGCTGCTGCGCACCTTGACGTTTTCATCGCTAAAGCCTGATTTAAAGCCGATCAGCGCTCTGCCGCCCCGGGCGATATAGTCGTTAATCCGCGTTAGCAGGCCCTCATCGGCGGCGTACAAACCAGGAACGATCAGCACCCGGTAGCGCGAGGTTTCCTCGTTCACATCGTGGATGATGTCGAGGCTGATATTGTGGTCATACAGCGCATCGTGGAAGCGGCGGAAGATATCGTTATAAATGTTGCCCCTGGCGTCGCCGGGAAGGAAGTGATTGAGAGCGTCCATCGCCTCATTACTTATTAGCAACGCGACGTCATTTTCGGCCTTCAGCTCCGCCAGCTGCGGCGACAGGCGGGCGAAATCGGCGCCGATGGTGGTAGCTTCCTGCCAGGTTGGGTTGCGCGAGAAGTCGTGGCTGAGCAGCCCCTTCCAGTAGGTTTCAAAGGCGTTATGAATCGAATGCCAGTGCCAGTAGGAGACCATGGCGGCGCCGGAGGCGATATGGCTGAATGCCTGCAGGCGTAGCTGGCCCGGGAAGGGGGTCCACTGGGAGAAGCCCTGAGCCTGGGTTTCCAGCACGAAGTAGTTCTGGCCCGGCTTAAGCGAGCGGGTGATGGCGCCGCCAAAGGCGATTTCCCGTCCGGTCAGGTGTGCCTGACTCGGGTGATAGATATCGACGCCGGCGATATCCAGCGCCTGCGCCGCCGCAAAATGGTCGACCCGCGGCTGCACGCCGTAAGAGTAACCGCGCCATTCGAAATCGAAGTTGTGGGTGACGAACTGGTGCGGCTGGGCGTATTCCCGAACGATGGCCGCCTGCCAGGCCAGATACTCGGTGACCTGCTGACGCTGATAGCGGGAGAAGGCGCAGGCGAGGCTGGCGTTGATGGTGTTTTCCACCGGCGGAAAATCCTGCCAGCGGTCAATGCGGTTGCTCCAGTAATCCAGGCCGAAATCGCGATTCAGCTGCCGGAGGTCAGGATATTTCTCCTGCAGGCTGCGCACGAAGCCCTCCTGCATATAGCGGCCAATATTGTCGTAATGCTTGGTTTCGTTATCCAGTTGCCAGCCGATAATCGCCGGATGGTGTTGCACATGGGCCATCAGCGTGCGGATAATTTTTTCGGCATAGCGGCGAAAGGTCGGGTTGACGATATCCATGATCTGCCGCGGACCATATTTTTGCTGCCCCGCGACGGTGGTGACCAGAATATCGGGATGTTTCGCCGCCAGCCAGGCCGGGACCGCGTAGGTGGGCGTCCCGACGATGACCGCAATGCCGGCCTCATGCATCGCCTCCAGCACCCGGTCGATATGGTAGAAATTATACTGGCCCTCTTCAGGCTCCAGCGTACTCCAGGTGGACTCGGCAATACGCACCACGTTAATGCCGGTTTCGCGCATTAAGGCGATATCCTTAGCCAGCCGATCTTCCGGCATATATTCATCGTAATACGCCACGCCATAAAATAAATGAGACATACACACTACCTCCTGACATTAATTCGCGGGCACCGGTTGTGAAGAGAAGACACGCGCTTTATCCAGCGTAATAAAAGAAATAAGCGTGAAGCACAGAGCGATACCGCCGAGTACGATATAGCTACTGGTAAAGCCCATGCTCTGGTACATATGGCCGATACCGGTCGAGAGAAAAATAGAGCTAAAGCTTTTCGAAAATTGGAAGCCAATTAAGTAAACGGTCGCTGACAGCAGAGGATTAAAGTTAGCCGTAATATATTTTAACGCCGCGACAAGTAGCACCGAGCTTTCAAAACCGTGGAGGAGTTTAATCAGACTGATGGAGACGGGGCCAATAGCCCACGCGGAGCCGATAATACGCAAGCTCATAATCAGCCCGCAGTATAACAGCGCATTTTTCGGGCCGATTTTATTCACAAACCATGGCGCAAAGAACATCACGATGGCATCAAGGAAAATCTGACCCGTGGTTAAATAACCGAAGACTTCTGCACCCCGGGCTTTACTCTCAAAGAAATGGCTGTAATAGATAGCGAACTGCTGGTCATAGGTTTCATAGACCGCCCCGACGCCAATGACATAGAGGGCGAAGAACCAGAATTTTTTAATTTTTAACAGCGAGACGGCATCGCGGAGGGTAACCGGCGATGCTTTGCCGGACAGCAATCCCTGCTGCGGGTGGGCGCTGATCTGCATTTTCCAGACAATGACCAGCAGGCAGACGCCTGCGCCGCTGGCCAACCAGAAAATCATATTCTGATCAATGCCGTAGAGTTTTCCTGCCGCAAAGGTGCCGATTGCGGCGCCGATGCCGCCGAACATCCGCGCCCGGCCAAATTCGAAACCGGAGGCGCGGCTGACTTTGTCAATGTAGGCTTCGCAAATCCCGCAGCCGGCGCCGTAGGCCATGCCAATATAAAGGCCGCCAGCCAGCGCGCCGAGGAACACATTTATTTTTAACAGGGGAGCAAAGACATAAATCCAGTAAGGGGCGAATAACGTGATAATAATCGCCAGCATCCACATCAGATTCTTACGATACACCAGTTTATCGGAGATGAAGCCGAATAATGGCTGAACGCAGACGGCGACAATGGCGGTGAAAGAATAAACCAGGCCGACGTCTGTGTAGTTAATACCGATGGTTTCCGTCAACCACAGGGATAAATAAGGGTAGCAGCATCCCCAACCTATAAAGAAGAACAGGAAAAACAGACAGCTGATAAAGTAATTTTTATTTGACGTTATCATGGTAACCCTCGCTTCCTTTATTCAGGAATATGATCGTGTTGATGCGAGCAACGTTACCTTTTTGCGCGTCGGGGAGTCATGAACGTTTCGCTATCGAGCAGGAGTAATCTGCTATCGGCAGAGGGGCGTGAGCCGCTTCACATTCGAGCCATAAAAAAGGGCGGATGGTCATCCGCCCTTAGGAGAGAGAAAAGATTACGCTCAGGCGTTCTGGCTTTCCGCCGTTTCCGCCTGCTTCGGCACCAGCACCGTTGGCTTGTTATCGATGCGGGTCACCAGCAGCTGGTCGATACGGTAGTTATCGATATCCACGACCTCAAACTTATAGCCGGAGAACTTCACCGCGTCGGTGCGTTTGGGGATTTTACGCAGCATAAACATCATAAAGCCGCCGATGGTCTCGTAATTCCCGGACTGCGGGAACTCGTCGATATCCAGCACGCGCATCACGTCATCAATCGGCGTACCGCCATCGATCAGCCACGAGTTTTCATCGCGGGCGACGATCTGCTCTTCCAGCCCCTGGCCGACGAGGTCGCCCATCAGGGTGGTCATCACGTCGTTGAGAGTGATGATCCCGACCACCAGCGCGTATTCATTCATGATCACCGCGAAGTCTTCCCCGGCGGTTTTGAAGCTTTCCAGCGCTTCCGACAGGGTCAGGGTGTCCGGCACGATCAACGTGTTGCGGATCTGTACGCCGCCGGTCAGCACCAGGCTCTGGTTCGCCAGCACGCGGTTCAGCAGATCTTTTGAATCGACGTAACCGATAATGTGGTCGATATCTTCATTACAGACGAGGAACTTCGAGTGCGGATGTTCGGCCACTTTATTCTTCAGGCTCTGCTCGTCTTCGTGCAAATCAAACCAAATGACGCTTTCACGCGGGGTCATGGAGGAAGGAACGGTGCGGGACTCCAGCTCGAACACGTTCTCAATTAGCTCATGCTCCTGCTTGCGCAGCACCCCGGCCAGCGCGCCGGCCTCGACCACGGCATAGATATCATCGGAGGTGATATCGTCTTTCCGCACCATCGGCAGTTTGAAGATGCGGAAGATCATGTTGGCCATGCCGTTAAACAACCACACCAGCGGGCGGAAGACTAACAGGCAGAAGCGCATCGGGTTGATGATGCGCAGAGCCACTGTTTCGGGCGCAATCATACCGATGCGTTTCGGAGTCAGGTCAGCAAACAGGATGAACAAGCTGGTGACCAGGGTAAAAGAGATGATGAAGCTCAGCTGCTCGGAGAGCTCCGGTGACAAATACCCGCTGAGCAGGCTATGAAACGCCGGTGAGAAAGCCGCGTCGCCCACAATACCGCCAAGAATGGCGACGGCGTTGAGGCCAATCTGCACGACGGTAAAGAAGGTGCCCGGGTTCTCCTGCATCTTCAGCACCCGCTGTGCGTTGACGTTGCCTTCATCGGCCAGCAGTTTCAGTTTGATTTTACGTGAGGCAGCCAGTGAAATTTCCGATATCGAAAAAAACGCACTGACGGCTATCAGACAGAGTATTACTAAAATACTGTTTAACATATCTTTTCTGACCGTTGAGGCCAGATCCTCGGAAGGGAAGTTGATAACTCAAATGTGGAATACATAAAAAACCGGTCCGAAGGCGCTGGACCGGCTGTCACACTGGCTAGTATAGCGTAAGGGAATGTAAAGCCGCCAGAGCGTTCATTGACCGCCTCGCTGTTGAGGCGGAAATCAGAATTACGCCTGAGGCGGCAGGCAGACGCCAATGCCGCCGATGCCGCAATAGCCGTGCGGGTTTTTATACAGATACTGCTGGTGATCGTCCTCGGCATAGTAGAACGGTTTGGCGGTGGCGATCTCGGTGGTGATGTGACGGGTATCGTGCGCGTCGTTCATCGCCGCCTGGAAGCGCGCGAGGCTGGCCTTTGCCGCCTCCGTCTGTTCCGGGGTCAGCGGGTAAATCGCCGAGCGGTACTGGGTGCCGTGGTCGTTACCCTGCCGCATACCCTGCGCCGGGTCGTGATTTTCCCAGAACACCTGCAATAACTGCTCATAGCTAATCACCTGCGGATCATAAACCACGCGTACCGCTTCCGCGTGACCGGTCTGACCGCTGCATACTTCGCGATAGGTCGGATTGGGCGTATAGCCGCCAGTGTAACCTGCGGCGGTGCTGTAAACCCCCGGCAATTGCCAGAACAGGCGCTCAACTCCCCAGAAGCAGCCCATGGCGAACAGCGCCACTTCCATCCCCGCCGGGACGTTGGTCATCGAGTGGCCGTTAACTGCGTGGAGCGTCGCCACTGGCATGGGGGTATTGCGTCCAGGCAGCGCATCCGCCTGGGCGACAAGATGCGTTTTATCAAATAGACTCACGGTTGGCCTCTCAATACAGAAATCGTCGTTAAGGTTGTAACGAAGCGTGTCTTTTAACACAATAAATACGCGTAATACGTCTAGATTAATACATAAGAATTATTTGGGTTATTGCCACTTTTTCAACCCTATGTTGTTAGGGTTTTGTTAAGCCGTGGAGCGGCGCCAGTGTTTCCTGTAGAGGAAACAGGGATATTCAGGAGAAAATGTGCTAAAAATCCGCCAGTTATGTGTCACCAGCCTTTTGCTGGTCAGCGGGGTCGCCAGCGCAGCGAATGTGCGTTTGCAGGTTGAGGGATTATCCGGGGAGCTGGAGAAAAACGTTCGCGCCCAGCTTTCCACCATCCAGAGCGATGAAGTCACGCCGGATCGTCGCTTTCGCGCGCGCGTCGATGACGCCATTCGCGAAGGTCTGAAAGCGCTGGGTTATTACGAGCCGACGATTGAATTTGATTTGCGTCCGCCGCCGAAAAGGGGACGTCAGGTGCTGATCGCCAAAGTGACCCCGGGAGAACCGGTGCGCATTGGCGGAACCGAGGTGATTCTGCGCGGCGGCGCCCGCACCGATAGCGACTACCTGGCGCTGCTGAAAACGCGCCCGGCCATCGGGACGGTGCTCAACCACGGGGATTACGACGGCTTCAAGAGCTCGCTGACCCGCGTCGCCCTGCGCAAAGGCTACTTTGACAGCGAGTTTCTTAAGAGCCAGCTCGGGGTCTCCCTCGACCGTCATCAGGCGTTCTGGGATATCGATTACGACAGCGGCGAACGCTATCGCTTTGGCCACGTCACTTTCTCTGGCTCGCAAATCCGCGATGAATACCTGCAAAACCTCGTGCCGTTTAAAGAGGGCGACTACTACACCTCGCAGGACCTGGCCGAGCTAAACCGCCGCCTGGCGGCGACCGGCTGGTTCAGTTCGGTGGTGGTGGCGCCTGATTTTGCTAAGTCGCGGAAAACCAAGGTGCTGCCTCTGCAGGGCGTTGTCTCGCCTCGCAAAGAGAACACCGTGGAAACCGGGGTCGGCTATTCCACAGACGTCGGTCCGCGGGTGAAAGCCACGTGGAAAAAACCATGGGTCAACTCGTATGGCCACAGCCTGACCTCCAGCGTCAGCCTCTCCGCCCCGGAGCAGCAATTCGATTTTACCTATAAAGTCCCACTGCTGAAGAGCCCCCTCGAACAGTATTATCTGATGCAGGGCGGTTTTAAGCGTACCGACCTCAATGATACCCAGGCCGACTCTACCACCCTGGGGGTCTCGCGTTTCTGGGAGATGTCGAGCGGCTGGCAGCGAGCGATTAACCTGCGCTGGAGCCTGGATCACTTTACCCAGGCGAACGTCACCAACACCACCATGCTGATTTATCCTGGGGTCTCGGTGAACCGCACTCGCTCCCGCGGCGGCCTGATGCCTACCTGGGGCGATTCCCAGCGCTACTCGGTGGACTACTCCAACACCATGTGGGGCTCGGACATCAACTTCATCGTGATGCAGGCCCAGGACGTCTGGATCCGTACCCTCTATGACCGCCACCGCTTTGTGGTGCGCGGCAACCTTGGCTGGATCGAAGCGGACAACTTTGACAAGGTGCCGCCAGATCTGCGTTTTTTCGCCGGGGGCGACCGCAGTATTCGCGGCTATAAATACAAATCTATCTCGCCGAAGGACGATGACGGCAAGCTGATCGGGGCCTCGAAGCTGGCCACCGGCTCGCTGGAGTATCAGTACAACGTCAGTGGCAAATGGTGGGGCGCCGTCTTTGTCGATAGCGGCGAAGCGGTCAGCGATATTCGCGAGAGCGATTTCAAAACCGGCGCCGGGGTGGGCGTGCGCTGGCAGTCGCCGGTGGGACCGATCAAGCTGGATATCGCCCGGCCGATCGGCGACAAAGAAGAGCATGGTTTACAGTTTTACATCGGTCTGGGGCCTGAATTATGAGTTTATGGAAGAAGATAAGCCTCGGCGTCTTAATCGTGTTAGTGCTCCTGCTGGGCACCGTCGGGTTCCTGGTGGGGACCACCACCGGCTTGCATCTGGTGTTCAAAGCGGCGGATCGCTGGGTACCGGGGCTGGAAATCGGCAAAGTGACCGGTGGCTGGCGTGATTTAACCCTCGATAATGTTCGCTACGAACAGCCCGGCGTGGCGGTGACCGCCGGTCAGTTTCACCTCAGCGTCAGGTTGCGCTGCCTGTGGGACAGCAGCCTGTGCGTAAACGACATCGCGCTGCGCGATATTTACGTCGCCGTCGATACCAAGAAGATGCCGCCCTCAGCGCCGGTCGAGGAAGAGGACAGCGGGCCGCTGAATCTCTCCACTCCTTATCCGATCACCCTCAGCCGCGTCGCGCTGCATAACGTCAACGTTAAAATCGATGATACCGCGGTCTCCGTACGCGATTTTTCCACCGGCCTGAACTGGCAGGAGAAAAATCTGACCCTGACGCCGACCTCGCTGCAGGGGCTGCTGATCGCCCTGCCTAAGGTGGCGAAAGTGGCGCAGGAGCAGGTGGTTGAGCCGAAAATTGACAACCCGCAGCCGCAGGAAAAACCGCTCGGCGAGACGATGACCGACCTCTTCTCGCAGCCGGTGCTGCCGGCAATGACCGATGTCCATCTGCCGCTGAACCTCAATATTCAGGCGTTCCGCGGCGAGCAGCTGCGCCTGACCGGCGATACCGATATCACCGTGTATAACCTGCTGCTGAAAGTCAGCAGTATCGACGGCCAGATGAAGCTCGACGCCCTTGATATCGACTCCGATCAGGGCAAGGTCAGCGCCTCGGGCAGCGCGCAGCTGCAGGATAACTGGCCGGTGGACATTACCCTCGCCGGAACCCTGAACGTCGACCCGATGAAAGGGGAGAAGGTGCAGCTGAAGGTGGGCGGCGAAGTGCGTAAAACGCTCAAAGTCGGAGTGGACTTAAGCGGGCCGGTCGCGGCCACGCTGCGCGCGGATGCGCAGCTGGCGGAGGCCGGGCTGCCGCTCAATATGGAGCTGAAGAGTAAGCAGCTCGCCTGGCCGTTCAGCGGCGAGAAGCAGTTCCAGGCCGACGATGTCCAGTTGAAGTTCAGCGGCAAAATGACCGACTATGCGCTGGCCTTCTCCACCGCGGTGAAAGGTCAATCGCTGCCGCCGGCGAAAATCGCCCTCAACGCCAAAGGCAATGAACGGCAGATCAATCTCGACAAGCTGACGGTCAACGCCCTGGAAGGGAAAACCGAGCTGAAGGCGCTGCTCGACTGGCAGCAGGCGATCAGCTGGCGCGGCGAGCTGACCCTCGACGGCATCAACACCGCCAAAGAGGTGCCGGACTGGCCGTCAAAGCTTAACGGCCGGATCAAGACCCAGGGCAGCCTGTACGGCGGCAGCTGGCAGATGTCGGTGCCGGAGCTGAAAATTACCGGCAACGTGAAGCAGAACAAAGTGGATGTGGCGGGCTCGCTGCAGGGTAACAGCTATCTGCAGTGGAAAATCCCGGGACTGCATCTGGCGTTAGGCCCGAACAGCGCTGATATCAAAGGCGAGCTGGGGGTGAAGGATCTTAATCTCGACGCCACCATCGATGCGCCGCACCTGGATAATGCGCTGCCGGGGCTCGGCGGGACGGCGAAGGGCTTGGTAAAAGTGCGCGGCACTGTCGATGCGCCGCAGCTGCTGGCCGACATCACCGCCCGGGCGCTGCGCTGGCAGGAGCTGACCATCGCCCAGGTCAACGTCAAAGGGGATGTGAAATCCACCGATCAGATTGGCGGTAACCTGGACGTGCGGGTGGATCGCATCAGCCAGCCGGGGGTCAATATCAGCCTGGTGCAGCTCAATGCCAAAGGTACAGAGAAACAGCATGAGCTGCGGCTACGCGTGCAGGGCGATCCGGTTTCCGGCCAGCTGGCGCTGGCAGGTAGCTTCGATCGTCAGGCCGAACGCTGGAAGGGCTCGCTGAGCGATACCCGCTTCCAGACGCCGGTGGGGCCGGTAGCGCTGACGCGCAGCATTGCGCTGGACTATCGCAATCTGGAGCAGAAAATCAGCATCGGGCCACACTGCTGGACCAACCCGAACGCCGAGCTCTGCGTGCCTGAAACCATTGACGCGGGCGCCAGCGGACGGGCGCGGGTGAATCTCAACCGCTTCGATCTGGCGATGCTCAAGCCGTTTATGCCGGAGGCGACCCAGGCCAGCGGCGTGTTTACTGGTAATGCCGATGTGAGCTGGGACACCACCAAAGAGGGACTGCCGCAGGGCAAAGTGACCCTCAGCGGGCGCAACGTCAAGGTGACCCAGGTCGTCAACGACGCGCCGTTGCCGGTGGCGTTCGATACGCTTAACCTCAGCGCCGACCTGCACAACAATCGCGCCGAGCTGGGCTGGCTTATCCGCCTGACCAACAATGGTCAACTGGATGGGCAGGTGCAGGTTACCGACCCGCAGGGGCGGCGTAATCTCGGCGGCAATGTCAATATCAGCAACTTCTCGCTGGCGATGATCAACCCGATTTTCGCTCGTGGTGAAAAGGCAGAGGGAAGGCTCAACGCCCGTCTGCGTCTGGGCGGCAATGTGAAAAGTCCGCAGCTGTTCGGCCAGATGCAGCTGAGCGGGGTGGATATCGACGGCAACTTTATGCCGTTTGATATGCAGCCGAGCCAGCTGGCGATGAACTTCAACGGCACGCGCTCGACCCTGCAGGGGACGGTGAACACCCGCCAGGGGCAAATCGCCCTCAGCGGTAACGCCGACTGGACGCAGATCGATAACTGGCGGGCGCAAATTGCGGCGAAAGGCAGCCGGGTGCGGATCACGGTGCCGCCGATGGTGCGTCTCGATGTATCGCCGGATGTGGTGTTTACCGCCACGCCAAGCCTGTTCAATCTCGACGGCAAAGTGGATGTGCCCTGGGCGCGGATCGTGGTCAACGAGGTGCCGGAGAGCGCGGTCGGCGTCTCCTCTGATGAAGTGATGCTGGATAAAAACCTCAAGCCGATTAAGCAGCAGAGCGCCAGCATCCCGATCAACAGCAACCTGACCATTCACGTCGGCAACAACGTTCGTCTGGAAGCCTTCGGCCTGAAAGCGCGTCTGACCGGTGATTTGAAAGTGGCGCAGGACAAGCAGGGGCTGGGCCTCAACGGGCAGATTAATATTCCGGACGGCCGTTTCCACGCCTATGGTCAGGACTTGATTGTCCGCAAAGGGGAGCTGCTGTTCTCCGGTCCGCCGGATCAGCCGTTGCTGAATATCGAAGCGATTCGTAACCCGGATGCCACCGAAGACGATGTGATCGCCGGCGTTCGCGTCACCGGCTCCGCCGATCAGCCGAAAGCGGAGATCTTCTCTGATCCGGTTATGTCCCAGCAGGAAGCGCTGTCTTATCTGCTGCGCGGCCAGGGTTTGAGTAGTGGTCAGAGCGATAGCGCCGCGATGACCTCAATGCTTATTGGTATGGGGGTTGCACAAAGTGGTCAGGTTGTGGGTAAAATCGGCGAGACGTTTGGCGTAAGCAACTTGGCGTTGGACACCGAAGGGGTAGGCGATTCTTCCCAGGTGGTGGTCAGCGGCTATGTACTGCCGGGTCTGCAGGTAAAATACGGGGTCGGTATCTTCGATTCCCTGGCGACGCTGACTTTACGTTATCGCCTGATGCCTAAGCTATATGTGGAAGCGGTGTCTGGCATCGACCAGGCGCTCGATTTGCTCTATCAGTTTGAGTTTTAGCAATGCGAATATTTGTTTACGGCAGTTTACGACGCAAACAAGGCAACAGCCACTGGATGACCAACGCCCAGTGGCTGGGCGCTCATAGTGTCGACGATTATCAGCTGTACAGCCTGGGCCACTATCCAGGCGCGGTGCCCGGCGAAGGCACAGTACATGGTGAAGTTTATCGTATTGATGCATCGACGCTGGCCGAACTGGATGCGCTGCGCACCAAGGGGGGCGAGTATGCGCGCCACCTGATTCAGACGCCTTACGGCAGCGCATGGATGTATGTCTATCAACGTTCCGTTGAGGGTTGTACGTTGATAGCGAACGGCAACTGGTTGGATCGCGACCAGTATTAACCACGACAGCGCCACCTTCGGGTGGCGTTGTTTTTTCCTGCTCCATGCCTTACCAGAGTGGCAGACGATCCTTCGCCAGCCACATCGCGGAAGCCAGCGTCGTCAGCGCGAGGAATAATAATCGTCGTGTTGGGGTGCTGAACATTACATGATCTCCTCGAGCGCGGTATGGCGGGCCGCTCCCTGCAGGTAGTGCCGCATCGCCGAGCGCATCTTCATCCAGTCAGCCACCCGGTGTGACAATAACCAGGCCGTCGGGCCAATCAGCTCCAGTACCGCCAGGATCCCGCCGAAACTGAGTAATAATAGGGACAGCATGTCCAGTGAATCCTGAATTAACCACCCAAATCCCCTGGCTGGTTTGTATGGGTTATTTAGCGACATGCCGAGTATGAGGAGGTACATCACCAGCACCATGCCATAAAACAGGTTATAGACTAGCGACATTTGCCGGTCACCGGGATAACAGGGATGATTTTTCAGAAAAGCGCACCCGTCGCTGACGTTGTATAACGCCTGGACGTCGTTATCTTTCCGTTGGTAGACGACGACTATCCGATCGCCGATAGCGAGAAAGGGCGGTTGACGGCGGTAAAAAAAGGGATGCAGGCCGAAGTTGGCGAAGCCGTTCTGCCAGAAGAAGGCCAGCGGCGCCGTGTCGCATTGTATCCCAACGCCATGGTATTCCCGCGTTGGGTTCCCCGCGAACCATTTCTTAAAAATGATATTGCTAATTTTTCCCGTCCGGACGGCATAGCGTTCCGGCAGGGCTTGCGTAAAAGGCTTCGCCGACTGGCGGAGGGTTTGCGCCGTAGTCGGTAGCGGCTGGCAAAAGGAAAAGTCGCGGCGGCGGGCCTGCGCCATCTTCGCCAACAGATCGCGCATGGCGGGGTGCATTTTTAGCGCCCGGTGGAACAGTAGCTCGCAGAGGCCGGTTAACAACGCGATGAAGGCCAGTATCGCGATAATGCCGAAGCCGAACCTTCCCCATTCTGAGGTGCTCATCATGAGCGGGATAAGAGCGACGATGAGCGTCAGCAGGCTGATAATCAGCAGCGGCCGGGCCCAGCGCTTTACCCGTTGACTGGGCTCAAGGAGCGTTTCGCCATCGCTGAGCCAGTGGATCCAGTAACTGCCGTTGTCCAGGCGGCGGACGCCAAGGTGCAGAGGCTGATTGATCGTCAGGCGGTCAAAAAGCGAGGGGTCGTTAAAATAGCGTTTATCGGTATAAAAGACATGGTCGCCGGCGATAAGACGCAGATACCCCTGTTTTTCACAGGCGGCGGTCGTGAAGCCAGAAAAGTTAAGGGTGAAATAGCGAACGCTTTTCACGGGACACCCTCCATGGTGTTATCGCGGCTATCCGTGCCGCAATCAGGCAGGGGATGACCCTGCCTGAGACAGAATTACTTCTGCTTAGCGCGCTCGAAAGAGGCAACGATTTCGGCTTTCGCCGCTTCCGCGTTGTCCCAACCGTCGACTTTAACCCACTTGCCTTTTTCCAGATCTTTGTAGTGCTCAAAGAAATGAGTGATCTGGGCTTTCAGCAGTTCCGGCAGGTCGTTCACATCGTTGATGTGATCGTATTCTTTGCTCAGCTTGGTGTGCGGTACGGCAACCAGTTTCGCATCTTCACCAGATTCGTCGGTCATCTTCAGAACGCCAACCGGACGGCAGCGGATCACGGAGCCCGGCTGCAGCGGGTACGGAGTCGGGACCAGCACGTCAACCGGGTCGCCGTCCAGGGACAGGGTGTGGTTGATGTAGCCGTAGTTGCACGGATAGAACATTGCCGTGGACATGAAACGGTCAACGAACAGTGCACCGCTCTCTTTGTCGACTTCGTATTTGATAGGATCTGCGTTCGCCGGGATTTCGATCACGACGTAGATGTCTTCCGGCAGATCTTTGCCCGCAGGTACGTTGAGTAAGCTCATGTCTGTTTCCTTTAAAATGTATGGCAAACAAGTGCTCGGTATTATAGCCAACTCACATCGAAAGTCTTCGCTTCTTTTTCCCGATATCGCCGCAGAGTGCTCCGAATTTTTCGCGTAATAATGACATGAAAATCCATAAACATAGCCACATCATGAATAAATTTATGTAACCGTTTTCATTGCATGTGATTGATTTATCATACTGCTTAAAAAAACGTCATAAACCGCAACAGCCGCGCTCCCTGCGAAGCCTTATCGGCTCTCCGCTGGGCAGTAGGGCCATCATTAACATCTCATTTACTTTTTTGAAGTGTGATGTAACGCATTCAGTTACATCACCGATTGTCTATAGTTTGTCCGCAGGTGAGACTTTAACCAACAATAACCCTACGAGGATACCCTTATGTGGAAGCGCTTACTTCTTGTCACAGCAGTTTCCGCAGCTATGTCGTCTATGGCGATAGCTGCCCCGCTAACCGTAGGTTTTTCGCAGGTCGGTTCTGAATCCGGCTGGCGTGCGGCGGAAACCAGCGTCGCGAAAGAGGAGGCCGCCAAGCGCGGTATCACCCTGAAGATCGCTGATGGTCAGCAAAAACAGGAAAACCAGATCAAAGCAGTGCGTTCCTTTATCGCTCAAGGGGTCGACGCGATCTTCATTGCGCCGGTGGTGGCTACCGGCTGGGAACCGGTGCTGAAAGAGGCGAAAGAGGCCAAGATCCCGGTTTTCCTCCTCGACCGTTCCATTGATGTTAAAGATAAAGATCTCTACATGACCACCGTGACCGCCAACAACGTGCTGGAAGGCCAGCTGATTGGCGACTGGCTGGTGAAAACCGTCGACGGTAAGCCGTGTAACGTCGTTGAACTGCAGGGCACCGTTGGGGCCAGCGTGGCCATCGATCGTAAGAAAGGCTTCGCCGACGCGATTGCCAAAGCGTCGAATATCAAAATTATCCGCTCCCAGTCCGGCGACTTCACCCGCAGTAAAGGGAAAGAGGTCATGGAGAGCTTTATCAAAGCTGAGAATAACGGCAAAAACATCTGCATGGTGTTCGCTCATAACGACGATATGGCCATCGGCGCCATCCAGGCCATTAAAGAAGCTGGCCTGAAGCCGGGCAAAGATATTCTGACCGGCTCCATCGACGGCGTGCCGGATATCTATAAAGCGATGATCGCTGGTGAAGCCAACGCCAGCGTCGAACTGACGCCAAATATGGCCGGCCCGGCGTTTGATGCGCTGGAGAAATACAAAAAAGACGGCACCCTGCCGGAGAAGCTGACCATTACCAAATCGACGCTGTATCTGCCGGATACGGCGAAAGAAGAGTTAGAGAAGAAGAAAAATATGGGCTACTGAGTGGGGAGCCCCTCATTCCATCCCTCTCCCCGGTGGGAGAGGGTAAAAAGCAGCGTTCCAGAAACCCCGGGAAGCCCAGCGCGACCCGGGGTAACCTGACATCATTTGAAGGTGACATCGATTATGAGCGCCGAGGCACACCAGGAGATCCTTCGCACCGAAGGACTTAGTAAATTCTTCCCCGGCGTTAAGGCGCTGGATAACGTCAACTTTAGCCTGCGGCGCGGCGAAATCATGGCCCTGTTGGGCGAAAACGGCGCCGGAAAATCGACGCTGATCAAAGCGCTGACCGGCGTTTACCATGCCGATCGCGGCACTATCTGGCTGGAAGGCCAGGCTATTTCGCCCAAAAATACCGCCCATGCCCAGCAGCTGGGGATCGGCACCGTCTACCAGGAAGTGAACCTGCTGCCCAATATGTCGGTGGCGGATAACCTGTTCATCGGCCGTGAGCCGCGGCGGTTTGGTCTGCTGCGACGTAAAGAGATGGAGGCCAGAGCGACGGCGCTGATGGCCTCCTACGGCTTTTCCCTCGACGTGCGCGAGCCGCTGAACCGCTTTTCGGTGGCGATGCAGCAGATCGTCGCTATCTGTCGGGCCATCGACCTGTCGGCCAAGGTGCTGATCCTCGACGAGCCCACCGCCAGCCTCGATACCCAGGAGGTGGAGATGCTGTTCACCCTGATGCGCCAGCTCAGGGATAACGGCGTCAGCCTGATCTTCGTCACCCATTTTCTCGACCAGGTCTATGCGGTCAGCGACCGCATCACCGTGCTGCGTAACGGCAGCTTCGTCGGCTGCCGCGAGACCCGCGAGCTGCCGCAGATTGAGCTGGTGAAAATGATGCTGGGTCGCGAACTGGACCACAATGCCCTGCAGCGGGCGGGCCGTACCCTGCTGAGCGATAAACCGGTAGCGGCGTTTGAAGGCTACGGTAAAAAAGGAACCATCGCCCCGTTTGACCTGCAGGTCCGCCCGGGCGAAATTGTAGGCCTCGCCGGCCTGCTGGGTTCCGGACGCACGGAAACCGCCGAGGTGATCTTCGGCATTAAAACGGCGGACAGCGGGAAGGCGTGGATCAAAGGCAAACCGCAGACCTTGCGCTCCCCGCATCAGGCGTCCTGCCTCGGGATCGGCTTCTGTCCGGAGGATCGCAAAACCGACGGCATTATCGCCGCTGCCTCGGTGCGGGAAAATATCGTTCTCGCCCTGCAGGCGCAGCGCGGCTGGCTGCGGCCGATCCCCCGCCGGGAGCAGAATGAGATCGCCGAGCGCTTTATTCGCCAGCTGGGGATCCGTACCCCGAGCGCCGAGCAGCCGATCGAGTTTCTCTCCGGCGGCAACCAGCAGAAGGTGCTGCTCTCCCGCTGGCTGCTGACCAAACCGCAGTTCCTGATCCTCGATGAGCCGACCCGCGGCATCGACGTCGGCGCCCATGCGGAAATTATTCGCCTGATTGAAACCCTCTGCGCCGATGGCCTGGCGCTGCTGGTTATCTCTTCTGAACTGGAGGAGCTGGTGGGTTACGCCGATCGGGTCATTATCCTGCGCGATCGCCGACAAGTGGCGGAGATCCCGCTCGCCGAGCTCTCTGTTCCGGCGATCATGAACGCTATTGCGGCATAAGGAGTAACCCATGATGCCTCGATCTCTTTCGCAAACCGGCCCGGAGAAGCGACGCTTCACCTGGCCGAAGGGCACCCCGCAGATTATTGCCCTGCTGCTGGTTCTGCTGGTAGACAGCCTGGTGGCGCCCCATTTTTATCAGGTGGTGCTCCAGGATGGCCGCCTGTTTGGCAGCCCGATCGATATTCTCAACCGCGCCGCGCCGGTGGCGCTGCTGGCGATTGGCATGACGCTGGTGATCGCCACCGGCGGCATCGACCTGTCGGTAGGGGCGGTGATGGCGATTGCCGGCGCGACGGCCGCCTCGATGACCGTCGCCGGGCACAGCCTGCCGGTGGTGCTGTTGGCCGCGCTGGCCGCGGGCGCGCTGGCCGGATTGTGGAACGGCATCCTCGTGGCGGTCCTTAAGATCCAGCCCTTTGTGGCGACGCTGATCCTGATGGTGGCCGGGCGCGGGGTGGCGCAGTTGATCACCGCTGGGCAGATCGTCACCTTTGATTCCCCGGCCCTGGCGTGGCTCGGCAGCGGATCGTTTCTGCTGTTTCCGACGCCGGTGATCGTCGCCGCCGCTACGCTGCTGCTGTTCTGGCTGTTTACCCGTAAAACGGCGCTGGGCATGTTTATTGAGGCGGTAGGGATCAACATCCGCGCGGCGAAAAACGCCGGCGTCAATACCCGCATCGTGGTGATGCTGGCCTATGTCCTGAGCGGCGTCTGCGCGGCGATCGCCGGGATCATCGTGGCGGCGGACATCCGCGGCGCGGATGCCAATAACGCCGGGCTATGGCTTGAGCTGGACGCCATTCTGGCGGTGGTCATCGGCGGCGCCTCGCTGATGGGCGGGCGCTTTAACCTGCTGCTCTCGGTGGTGGGGGCGCTGATTATCCAGGGAATGAACACCGGGATTTTGCTCTCCGGCTTCCCGCCGGAGCTCAACCAGGTGGTGAAAGCGGTGGTGGTGCTGTGCGTACTGATTGTCCAGTCGCCGCGCTTTATCGGTTTACTGAAAGGGGTACGCGGCCATGATAAAACGTAATTTACCATTGATGATCACCCTTGCGGTGTTTGTGCTGGGCTACCTCTACTGCCTGACCCAGTTCCCCGGTTTTGCCTCAACGCGGGTGATCTGCAATATCCTGACGGATAATGCCTTCCTCGGGATCATCGCCGTGGGCATGACCTTTGTGATCCTCTCCGGCGGGATCGATCTGTCGGTGGGGTCGGTGATCGCCTTTACCGGCGTCTTCCTCGCCAAAGCAATTGGCTTTTGGGGAATCTCGCCGCTGGTGGCTTTTCCGCTGGTGCTGGTGATGGGCTGCGCCTTCGGCGCGTTTATGGGGCTGCTGATTGACGCCCTGAAGATCCCGGCCTTTATCATCACCCTCGCCGGCATGTTCTTCCTGCGCGGCGTGAGCTATCTGGTGTCAGAGGAGTCGATTCCGATTAACCACCCAGTGTACGACACCCTGTCCGGGCTGGCATGGACCATTCCCGGCGGCGGTCGTCTCAGCGCCATGGGACTGCTGATGCTGCTGGTGGTGGTGGCCGGTATTTTTGTCGCCCATCGCACCCGCTTTGGCAACCAGGTGTATGCCATCGGCGGCAACGCCACGTCGGCGAATCTGATGGGGATTTCGACTCGCAGCGCCACGATCCGTATCTATATGCTCTCCACCGGACTGGCGACGCTGGCCGGGATCGTCTTTTCCATTTATACCCAGGCGGGCTATGCGCTGGCGGGCGTCGGCGTCGAGCTGGATGCGATTGCCTCGGTGGTGATCGGCGGTACGCTGCTCAGCGGTGGCGTCGGTACCGTGCTGGGAACGCTGTTCGGGGTGGCGATCCAGGGACTGATTCAGACCTACATCAACTTCGACGGCACCCTCAGCTCATGGTGGACGAAAATCGCCATCGGCATTTTGCTGTTTATCTTTATCGCGCTGCAGCGTGGGCTGACCGTGCTGTGGGAAAATCGGCAGAATGCGGCGGTGACGCGGGTGAGCGGGGCGGGGAGTCGCTAAGAAATGCTCCTCCCGCAGGCGCGGGAGGAGCGGGCAGGGCGCTTAGGCGTCCGGGAACGCTTTAATAAAGTTCTCGACGTCTTCTACCATGTGGTTGTTGCCGACGAAGAAGGAGCGACGCTGATGCAGGCTTTCCGGGATAATATCCAGAATACGCTCTTTACCGTCGCTGGCCTTACCGCCCGCCTGTTCGGCGAGGAAGGCCATCGGGTTGCATTCATACAGCAGGCGCAGCTTGCCTTCCGGGTGGCTGGCGGTGCTCGGATAGAGATAGATGCCGCCTTTCAGCAGGTTGCGGTGGAAGTCCGCCACCAGCGAGCCGATATAGCGTGAGGTATAAGGACGCTGAGTCGCTTTGTCCTCTTCCTGACAGTACTTAATGTACTTCTTCACGCCCTGCGGGAATTTGATATAGTTGCCTTCGTTGATGGAGTAGGTATTGCCCTTCTCCGGGAAGCGCATGCGCTCCTGGCATAGACAGAAGACGCCAAGGGACGGGTCGTAGGTGAAGGCGTGAACGCCGCAGCCGGTGGTATACACCAGCATCGTCGACGATCCGTAGACCACATAGCCCGCGGCCACCTGCTTGTTGCCCGGCTGCAGGAAGTCTTCTTCTGTCACCGGCGTGCCGACAGGCGTCACGCGGCGGTAGATAGAGAAGATCGTACCGACAGAGACGTTAACGTCGATGTTAGAGGAGCCATCCAGAGGATCCATCAGCACCACGTATTTGGCGTGTTCACACCCTTCGAAGACGACAATCTCATCTTCTTCTTCAGAGGCAATCCCGGCAACAATATCGCGTGCTCGCAGTGCGGCTTTTAATTTTTCATTAGCGAACAGATCGAGTTTTTGCTGAACCTCGCCCTGAACGTTTTCAGCACCGCTGGCACCCAGGATATCGACCAGACCGGCCTTGTTGATATCGCGGTGGATGATCTTGGCGCCCAACTTTATTGCTGACAACAAAGCAGTCAGCTCACCGGTGGCGTGGGAGAACTCGTGCTGCTTTTCAACAATAAACTCACCTAACGTTTTCATAACTCGTTCCCTGCATTTTTATGTTGAGTAAAACGAACGCAACAATCTTAACAAAGAATCAAAAAAGTGCGCACAGGTGAATCGCGCCAGCAAAATACAGATTCGCCTGAAATGCATTTCGCCAGGGCCCGGGATATGGGTAAAATGTGCCCCGGATAAGAAAAGGAAATGACGAATGCGCATTCATATTTTAGGAATCTGTGGCACGTTTATGGGGGGGCTGGCCATGCTGGCGCGCTCCCTCGGTCATGAGGTAACGGGGTCGGATGCTAACGTCTATCCGCCGATGAGCACCCTGCTGGAAAACCAGGGGATTGATTTAATTCAGGGCTATGACCCCAGCCAGCTGGAGCCCCGGCCGGACCTGGTGATTATCGGTAACGCCATGACTCGCGGCAACCCGTGCGTTGAAGCGGTGCTGGAAAATAATATTCCCTATATGTCCGGCCCGCAGTGGCTGCACGACTTCGTGCTGCGCGATCGCTGGGTGCTGGCCGTCGCCGGGACCCACGGCAAAACCACCACTGCCGGCATGGCGACCTGGATCCTTGAAGCCTGCGGCTATAAACCGGGGTTCGTGATTGGCGGCGTTCCGGGCAATTTCGACGTCTCCGCGCGCCTGGGCGACAGCCCGTTCTTCGTCATTGAAGCCGACGAATATGACTGCGCCTTCTTCGACAAGCGCTCCAAGTTTGTTCACTACTGCCCGCGGACGCTGATCCTCAACAACCTTGAGTTCGACCACGCGGACATCTTTGATGACCTGAAGGCGATTCAGAAACAGTTCCACCATCTGGTGCGCATCGTGCCGGGCAAAGGCAAAATTATCCTGCCGGAGAACGACATCAACCTGAAGCAGGTGATGGCGATGGGCTGCTGGAGCGAGCAGGAGCTGGTGGGCGAGCAGGGCCACTGGCAGGCGAAAAAACTGAACGCCGACGCCTCGCAGTGGGAAGTCTTACTCGACGGCGAAAAGGTCGGCGAAGTGAAGTGGGCGCTGGTCGGCGAGCATAATATGCATAACGGCCTGATGGCGATTGCCGCGGCGCGTCACGTCGGCGTGCTGCCGGCGGATGCCGCGAACGCGCTGGGCAGCTTTATCAACGCCCGCCGTCGCCTGGAGCTGCGGGGCGAAGCCAACGGCGTCACCGTGTATGACGATTTCGCCCATCATCCGACGGCAATCCTCGCCACGCTGCAGGCGCTGCGCGGTAAAGTAGGCGGTACCGCGCGCATTCTCGCCGTGCTGGAGCCGCGCTCTAACACCATGAAAATGGGCGTCTGCAAGGACGATCTGGCGCCGTCACTCGGCCGCGCCGATGAAGTGTTCCTCCTGCAGCCGCAGCATATTCCGTGGCAGGTGGCGGAAGTGGCGGAAGCCTGCGTCCAGCCGGCCCACTGGAGCGCCGACGTCGATACCCTGGCGGAGATGGTGGTCAAAACCGCCCACCCGGGCGACCATATCCTGGTGATGAGCAACGGCGGCTTCGGCGGTATTCATCAGAAGCTGCTGGATAAGCTGGCGCAAAAAGCGGCCGCGGCTGAATAAGCGCGTACGCCTCCGGTAACTGCCCTCCGCGTGAGGGCAGTTTTATTTTAGCTACCAGGAATTGTGTGATGCTGACCTGCGAAAGCGTACGTTCTACCGACTCGCCCCATTTCGCCATGCTGGACGCGCTTTACGCGCGCGCCTTTCCGTGGCACGAGCAGCGCGAAAGCGAGGCCAAACGTCAGGCGCTGAGCCACCCGCGCTACGCGCTGGAAGCATGGTTCGATGAAGGCGTCTTTGTCGGCCTCAGCGGCTGCTGGCAGTTTGCCGGCTACGGTTATATCGAACATCTGGCGATCGACGACACGCTGCGCTCCCGCGGCTATGGTAAACAGCTGCTGGCGCAGATCCTGACGCGCGCCCCGCTGACCATTCTGGAAATCGATCCGCTAACCACGGCCATCGCCCATAAACGGCTGCGCTTTTATCAGTCGATGGGGTTCCATGCTAATCCCTGGGCGCATCATCACCCGAGCTATCATCAGGGCATTGCGGATCATGAGCTGCTGGTGCTGAGCTACCCGCAGCCGATCGATGAGCGGCAGTATCAGCAGTTTGCCCGGGATCTCGGGCACGAGGTGATGGGGCGGGAGTAGCCCGGCTCGGCGTACCGCTCCGGGCATTCGACTGGCGGCGCTGTTACTCTTTGGCGATCGGCGTCTCGTTCTCCGCGACTTTGTTATCGCCCTGAATCTTAGCGATTTTCTGCTCAACGGCGGCTACCTGGGCGCTGTCGTGCAGCAGGGTGTAGGTTAGATCAAACTGCGCGCTGGCGCCCGGCTGCAGCTGTTTCACGCGTTTTTGTTTGCGTTCAATGGTGACCGGATAGGCGTAGCTGGTCCCCGGTTCGATACCGGTGACGTAGCCCTGCTTGACGGTATCGGTGTTTTTCCACAGCGTCAGGACCGGCAGCTGACGGGTATCAAACTGAATAGAGGCCCCTTTATCGCCCGCTTTGTTGACCACGGCGGCCAGGGTCTGGTGATTTTCATCGGCCAGGGGCTGAATATTAAATACCATCTCGTCAAAATCTTTGGTCGGTCCCTGATAGGTTTGCCAGGTTTTTAACCCACTCTTAGCGTAATCATTGAACGGGCTGATGCTGGACATCGGGGCGAGGAAACGCGCGCCTTCTTCGAGGATCGGGGTGCCGAAGTTGCTGTGGTAGATGATCTGATAATCATGCGGATAGTCGGCATGGTTGGTTAAGACGTCATGTAAGCTGAAGCTGTTGCTGCCCGGCACGTAGCGCAGTTCGGTCAGGGTCTGCAGATCGGCTTTTTTAAAGGTGCTCTCTTTCACCAGCCCGCGGATGCGGATTTCATACGGCGCGCTGTCGGCCACCTCCACCTCCACCAGAGAGGCCGGCGTGTTGCCCGCCTTGCCGTGTAGGGTATAAATTTGCCCGTCCGCGGTCACCGGATGGCCGGTCCATTCATAGCCGCAGCGGACCATCATCTCGTTGAATCCTTCCAGCCAGCCGAGGCCATTGCGGCTTTCCAGGTTGATAAACGCCGGGTTGACGACCTCTTTAACCGGCGAATCCCAGCCCATCCGGCTGCCGAAACCCTCAATACGCAGCAAGTTCATGCCGCGTGTCGGGCTCAGGGTGATGGTCAGGCCGTCTTTACTATGAATGGTGAGGATTTTGCTGCCTTCCTGCTTACCGCCGTGCAGGACTTTCTGCTCAATGCTGAACGCATGATCTTTCACCTTCAGCTGATCGCTGTTGATCTGCCAGTTTCCTTTATCCATCCCCTCTTCAGCGTTCGTCAGCACCCATGTTTTTGCCGCGGCCGAGCCGGAAACCAGCAGGGCGATCGTCGTCAGAACCAATGTCTTTTTCATTTTTATTCCCTTTTTGCTGAATCGATTGTGTCATTGACGTGTGAAATCTACCGGCATGGGGGTGATTAAAATGTGAAGCGCCTCACCTGGTGAGAAAACGGCCGATTTGCTGAGGATAAATGGGATGGAAGTCGTATTATCTTGCTATGTAATACGTATTTATCACCAGAATATGTGATCTATATTGTTTTTAGCTTTAACGATTCAGCTTGATAAGTCAGGCTATAAACAAACGTATCGTCGTGTGGATGAGGGGATTCAGGCGATGCGACGGGAATCCCCCTGCTGGCGCAAGCCTTAGAGCTGGGGTGAAGGTAGGCCGGATAAGGCGTAGCCGCCATCCGGCACAACGACGGGAACGGGGTCTGGTACAGCTTGCCCGGCGGCGCTGCGCTTGCGCGGGCCTACGGTGTTGAGTAACCGTTTGATATACAGGGCTCCGTAGGCCGGATAAGGCGTTAGCCGCCATCCGGCACAACGACGGGAACGGGGTCTGGTACAGCTTGCCCGGCGGCGCTGCGCTTGCGCGGGCCTACGGTGTGAGTAACCGTTTGATATAGGGAACCGTAGCCCGGATAAGGCGCAGCGCGCCGCCATCCGGGAGACTATTGCGGGCAAAAACAGGGGGACTTAGCCTTCGTTTTCCGCCAGTTCACGCAGATACTGGAAGATCAGGCGCGCCGATTTCGGCGGCTTGTTGCCTTCTTTCTCTTTCTTCGCATTGCGGATCAGCGAACGCAGCTGCTGACGGTCAGCATCTGGCCACAGGTTCAGCACTTCAGCGACGGCGTCATCCCCGTCGTCAATCAGTCGGTCGCGGATCTGCTCCAGCTTGTGGAACAGCGCAACCTGCTGGTTGTGACGGTTTTTCAGCTTGTCCAGCGCCTGACGAATCGGATCGACATCGCGGTTGCGCAGCATCTTGCCGATAAGCTGCAGCTGGCGGCGGCGACCCTCTTTTTTGATTCGCTGGGCGAGTTCGATGGCGTCGCGCAGGTCGGTATCCAGCGGAATTTTATCCAGCGCGTTTTTCCCCAGGTCAACGAGTTCCGCGCCAAGACGCTTCAGTTCTTCCGCGTCGCGCTTAATTTCACTCTTACTGACCCAGATGATTTCATCAACTTCATCTTCAACGTCATCACCGGGCACGTCGTCGAGCCAGTCTTCGGGCTGCTTTGTCATCTCAGGCTCCTTAAAAAAAGAGGCTAATGTTACCAGTTAAGGCGCGCACTGAAAAACGGTTCTCTGTTAGACTTCAGTTAACTCCTTCTTACATTATGGCATTAGCAATGAAAGTCATCTCTCAAGTTGCACAGCAGCGTAAGACGCTGGAAGAAGCCGTTACCACGGCACTGGAACTGGCGGCAGGTAAATCTGACGGTGCGGAAGTTTCCGTCAGCAAAACCACGGGCATCGGCGTCAGCACCCGCTATGGCGAAGTGGAGAATGTAGAATTCAACAGCGATGGGGCATTAGGCATCACGGTTTACCATCAGAACCGCAAGGGCAGTGCCTCCTCCACCGATCTTAGCCCGGACGCTATCGCCCGCACCGTGCAGGCGGCGCTGGATATCGCTCGCTATACCTCCCCGGACCCGTTTGCCGGCGTAGCCGATAAAGATCTGCTGGCCTTTGACGCCCCGGATCTGGACCTGTTCCACCCGGCGGAGGTCTCTCCGGACGACGCCATCGAACTGGCCGCCCGCGCGGAGCAAGCGGCCCTGAAGGCCGATAAACGCATCACCAACACCGAAGGCGGCAGCTTTAACAGCCACTACGGCATCAAAGTGTTCGGTAACAGTCACGGCATGCTGCAAAGTTACTGCTCGACTCGCCATTCCCTCTCCAGCTGCGTCATTGCGGAAGATGACGGCGATATGGAGCGCGACTACGCCTACACCATTGGCCGGGCAATCGAGGATCTGCAGTCCCCGGAATGGGTCGGGGAAGAGTGCGCCCGCCGCACCCTGTCGCGCCTGGCGCCGCGTAAGCTGTCGACCATGAAGGCGCCGGTCATTTTCGCCAACGAAGTGGCGACCGGGTTGTTTGGCCACCTGGTCGGAGCGATTGCCGGCGGCGCGGTCTACCGTAAATCGACCTTCCTGCTCGATTCGCTGGGCAAACAAATTTTGCCGGAGTGGCTGACCATTGAAGAGCATCCGCACCTGCTGAAAGGGCTGGCCTCCACGCCGTTCGACAGCGAAGGCGTGCGCACCGAACGTCGCGATATCGTCAAAGACGGCGTGCTGACCCAGTGGCTGCTGACCAATTACTCAGCGCGCAAGCTGGGGATGAAAAGCACCGGCCACGCCGGGGGCATCCACAACTGGCGCATTAACGGCCGCGGCCTGAGTTTTGCAAAGATGCTTAAAGAGATGGGCACCGGTCTTGTGGTTACCGAACTGATGGGGCAGGGTGTCAGTGGCGTCACCGGCGACTACTCACGCGGCGCATCCGGCTTCTGGGTAGAAAACGGCGAAATTCAATATCCTGTCAGTGAGATCACCATTGCAGGAAATCTGAAAGAAATGTGGCGTAATATCGTGACCATTGGCGATGATATTGAAACGCGCAGCAACATTCAGTGCGGTTCTGTGCTGCTGCCGGAGATGAAAATCGCCGGGCAATAACACCTGTTTGCTTAAATAATAAAAAGGAAGTGAGCAATGCGTAAAAAACTGTTAGCGATGCTGGCTGTCTCTGCTTTTGCGCTCGGTTCAGCGTCGGCCTTCGCCGACCTGGGCGAAGACATGGACACTCTGGCAGAAAACCTGCAAGTGGTACAGAAGACCTCCGACGCCGGCGAGCTGAAAGCGGCGCTGAATAAGATGCGTACCGCCGCGGTCGATGCTCAGAAAGAGACCCCGCCGAAGCTGGAAGGCAAAGCGGCCGACAGCGCTGAGATGAAAGATTACCGTCACGGTCTGGATATTCTGATCGGCCAGATCGACGGTGCGCTGAAGCTGGCGAACGAAGGCAAGGTGAAAGAGGCGCAGGCCGCCGCGGAGGAGTTTAAAACCACCCGCAATACCTATCATAAGAAGTACCGCTAACCGTTCTTTTCGGGAGGCATCAGCCGATGCCTCCCACCTGAAAGCCTACCTGTATCACATTTTTCCCTTTTCTTTTTCCGGTCTTTCTGCGGTCGTTTTCCGCTAAACCTCGCTCATTGTTGTGATGCGCATCACGTCATATCGCCTGTTTTTACATTTATCCGGCGAATATGTGGAGTCGATCACCTAAGCCTTCTCCCTTTCCACTTCGAAGTGGAAAACAACTCGCTACAAACTCCTGTCCCCCGGCGCTACTTTGGATTCCAGAGACATCAGCGGGGTAACACAAGTGAATAACGGAGCGGTAATAAACGACGTAGGGGAGCAGGCGGCGCAGACCGAACGCCTGGCTGACAAGATGTTACAGCAGGTATTCGCCCTGTTAAGCCGTCACGACATCGTCCCTAACGACGTTCAGGAGCAAATGCTGACTTCCCACGTGCGGGCCATGGCCCACCGGTCAATCAGCGGCGAACCGCTACCGGAAGTGGATGCCAGTCTGTTCGAAGAAATTTCTGAAGATTCAATGATGCTGGCCCGCGAAGTGGTCGCACAGTTCGGCAACCTGCCTGATGAAGAGGCCTGGCTGCTCTCCGTCCACTTCGAAGTCGCGAAAGATAACCTGTAAGGAGCAAAACATGGAACAAATCACTGTAGTCATTGGCGACCGTTTGGGTAAAGGCCAAAAAGTCGCCGCAGGCGCTGAAAAAGCGGGCGCACGTGCTGTGGTCGTCCCTGGCGTTGCGGCCGACATGAAGCTTGGCGACATAATGAAAGCGGAAAACGCCACCTTCGGCATCTCCTTCTGCGGCAGCGGCGGCGCTGGCGCCATCACCGCCCAGACCAAATACGGCTACAAAGCAAAATATGGCATGCGCTCTATTGATGAGGGCGTCACCGCTATCAACGAAGGCTGCAACGTGCTGGGCTTCGGCTTTATGGATAAAGAAGAGCTGGGCGAGCGGCTGGTAGAAGCCTGGAAAAAGAAATACGGCGCATAAGTATGAAAGAGCAATTCACCACCACGGTGAGGGTTGCCGGCAAAGGCGAAAGCAAATCACGGGCCTTCGCCGATGCCCTGAACCATGTGCAGGCTGCGGTGATGAAATCATCCTCGCGCATCCTACTGCGTATTGAGCCACAGGACGTGACGGTTGTTCATGCGCGCGAAGCGGTACGAAAAGAGGCGTTTCTGTCCTTCTTTTTGCGCCGTGAACGACGGACCTACAGCGTGGAGCTGGACGTCACCGTCAACGTGACCGCCATCGATCTCGATAAAGTGGATTTCGTCACGCAAACCTGATTGTTAGCATAAGGTCTGACTATGTTCCTGATAATTTTAATAAAATCGCTTATCATCGGCGGCCTGGTCGGCGTCGGCGTGGGCGCCGGAGCGGCACGCATGTTTCATGCCCCCACCACGCAGGGGATGGGGGCGTTTCGAACCCTGGGCGAGCTGAATTCCTGTGAGGGCGATCCGGCCTCCCACTTCTCCTTTGGCCTTGGCTTCTTCTTTAACGCCTGGGCCTCTTCCGTTGCAGCAGGCTCCTTCACCCAGGATGTTGACCACCGCATTATCCCCAACTGGGGCGCGGCGGCGCTGATGCTGAAAAATCGTAACGTCGGCGAAACGCTGCACGATCCGAAAAAAATGGCCATCTCCTGCGGCATCATCGGCATGATCGTCGTCGCCTTCCTCAACCTGACCGCCTCGTCCGTACCGGAAGCGCTGCAGGTCACCGCCGTTAAGGTGCTGGTGCCGGCGGCAAACCTGCTGGTGAACACCGTGATGCCGGTGATCTTCTGGCTGGCGGCGATCGATGCCGGTAAAAAATCAGGCTTCTGGGCGACGATTTTCGGCGGCGCCGCGCAGCTGATTATGGGTAACGCCGTACCGGGTCTGGTGCTGGGGATCCTGATCGGTAAAGGCGTCGAAGAGAGCGGCTGGAACCGGGTGACTAAAGTGATGATGGTGGCCATCGTCGCGCTGTTTGTCCTCAGCGGCTTCTTCCGCGGCTTCGACATGAAGATGATCGAATCCTTCCATCTGACCGTGCCGAACTGGCTGGACATGATCCACAACTCACTCAGCGGCAAGTAACGGGAGCCGGATAATGGAACAGAATAAAGGTTTTTGGTATGCCGACTGGTCGTTCCCGATCTTTGTTGGCCTGCTCTCCTCCGGCGTCTTCGCCGGGACCCACATGTACTACCTGTACGGCATCGGCGCCTTTAACGAAGTGGCCTTCGTGGCGATGCTGAAGTCGGGGATTGATACCGGCGTTTACGGCGCGGTGGCGGCGTTTGGCGCCAGCTTCCTGTTCGCCCGCATCATCGAAGGGTCGCTGGTAGGGATCCTCGATATCGGCGGAGCGATACAGACCGGTATCGGTCTTGGCGTGCCGGCGCTGCTGCTCGGCGCGGGCTTTGTCTTCCCGGTGGCGAACTTCGCCGCGTCGCTGGTCACCGGCCTGGTCCTCGGCCTGGCGGTGGGCTACATCATCATTCTGGCGCGTAAGTTCACCATCAACCAGAGCGATTCCACCTACGGCGCCGACGTGATGATGGGGGCCGGTAACGCCTCCGGCCGCTTCCTCGGTCCCTTGATCATCCTCAGCGCAATGACCGCCTCGATTCCTATCGGGATTGGCTCGCTGGTTGGCGCACTGCTGTTCTACATCTGGCAGAAACCGATCACCGGCGGCGCCATCCTCGGGGCGATGATCCTCGGTTCCATCTTCCCGGTGGCGATTAGCTAAGCGCCCGATGGCGCTGCGCTTATCGGGCCTACAAGCCAGCGCGGTTTGTAGGCCCGATAAGGCGGTACGCCGCCATCCGTACACTCTTTTCATCAGGAGATAGCTATGTTTGATTTACTCCTGCGCCGCGCGCGCCTCGTCGACGATACCCTGACTGATATCGCCATTCAGGACGGGAAAATCGCGGCGCTGGGCGAGATTAGCGCGCCCTCCCGTAAAACCATTGAGCTGAACGGCAAGGTTTACGTCAGCGCTGGCTGGATTGACTCTCACGTTCACTGCTACCCGAATTCACCGATTTATCACGATGAGCCGGATAGCGTCGGCATCGCCACCGGCGTCACCACCGTGATCGATGCCGGCAGCACCGGCGCCGACGACGTCGATGACTTCTATCAACTGACCCGTAAAGCGGCGACGGAAGTTTATGCGCTGCTCAACATCTCCCGCGTCGGGCTGATTGCGCAGAATGAGCTGGCCAATATGGCCAATATCGACGCCGCCGCGGTGAAGCAGGCGGTGCAGCGTCATCCCGACTTTATCGTCGGCCTGAAGGCGCGGATGAGCAGCAGCGTGGTGGGCGAAAACGGCATTACGCCGCTGGCGCGCGCCAAGGCCATTCAGCAGGAAAACGACGATCTGCCGCTGATGGTGCACATCGGCAATAACCCGCCGAACCTCGATGAAATCGCCGATCTGCTGAGCAGCGGCGACATCATTACCCACTGCTATAACGGCAAGCCGAACCGCATTCTGAATCCTGCCGGCGAGCTGCGCAGCTCTATTACTCGCGCTCTGCAGCGCGGCGTGCGTCTCGATGTCGGCCATGGCACCGCCAGCTTCAGCTTTGAGGTGGCGCGGCGGGCGATTGCGCTGGGCATTCTGCCGCACACCATTAGCTCCGATATTTACTGCCGCAACCGGATCGACGGCCCGGTGCGCTCGCTGGCGCTGGTGATGTCGAAATTCCTCGCCATCGGCATGACGCTGCCGCAGGTGATTGACTGCGTGACCGTCAGCGCCGCCGAAGGGCTGCGCCTGTCGCGTAAAGGGCGGCTGGAAGTGGGCTTCGACGCCGATTTAACGCTATTTCGCCTGGAGCACCGGCCCACGCTGCTGGTGGATGCCGAAAAAGAGAGCCTGCAGGCTGACAACATTCTGGTGCCGCTGGCCGCGATCCGCGCGGGCAAAGGCTATCTGACCGAACAAGGGAGCGCGGAACATGCCTTCGATTTTTGAGAAATACCATTTAAAACAGGTGATTAATACTTCTGGCCGCATGACGGCGCTGGGCGTTTCCACACCGCGCCCGGAAGTGGTTGAAGCCGCGATGGCCGGTATGAACCAGTACTTTGAAATGAAAGACCTGGTGAATAAAACCGGCGAGTACATCGCCAAACTATTGGATGTGGAAGGGGCGACCGTGGTCTCCTGCGCATCGGCGGGGATTGCCCAGTCGGTAGCGGCGGTGCTGGTGAAAGACAGCGACTGGCTGCTGGAGAACCTGCACGTTACCCCGATTGAAAATAACGAAATCGTGTTGCCGAAGGGCCACAACGTCAACTTCGGCGCGCCGGTTGGCACGATGGTGGCGTTGGGCGGCGGTAAGCTGGTGGAAGCGGGCTACGCCAACGAATGTTCTGCCCAACAGCTGGCGGCGGCGATCACTCCGCGCACCGCGGCGATTCTGTACATCAAATCCCACCACTGCGTGCAGAAAAGCATGCTCAACGTCGCGCAGGCCGCGGAAGTGGCGCGCCAGCATAACGTACCGCTGATCGTCGATGCGGCGGCGGAAGAAGATCTGCAGTGCTACTACCGCATGGGCGCCGACCTGGTTATCTACAGCGGCGCGAAAGCGATTGAAGGGCCGACCAGCGGGCTGGTGATTGGCAAAACGCAGTACGTCGAGTGGGTTAAGCGCCAGTCGATGGGGATTGGCCGGGCGATGAAAGTGGGTAAAGAGGGCATTCTCGGCCTGACCTGCGCCATTGAACACTACCTGACGGCGAGCAAAGAGAGCGGCGAGCAGATGGTGGCGAAGATGACGCCGTTTATCGAACAGCTCAACGCGCTTAACGGCGTGACCGCCCGCGTGGTGTGGGATAGCGCGGGCCGTGATATCGCCCGCGCCGAAATTAAATTTGATGAAGTCACGACCGGCGTGAATACCGGCGATCTGGTTAACGCGCTGAAGCAGGGCGAATACGCCATCTACTTCCGCGGCTATAAAGCGAATGAAGGCATTATCGAAGCCGATGTCCGCAGCGTAAACGCGCAGCAGCTGGAGGTGGTCGCTCGCCGCATCGCAGAAGTTCTGAATAAGGAGAAACAAGCATGAAACTGACCCCAAACTTTTACCGTGACCGCGTGTGCCTGAACGTCCTGGCGGGCAGCAAAGACAACGCCCGTGAAATTTACGACGCGGCGGAAGGTCACGTCCTGGTCGGCGTGCTCTCCAAAAACTATCCGGACGTCGCCAGCGCGGTGGCCGATATGCGCGACTACGCGAAGCTGATCGATAATGCGCTCTCCGTCGGGCTGGGGGCAGGCGATCCAAACCAGTCGGCGATGGTGAGCGAGATTTCTCGCCAGGTGCAGCCGCAGCACGTCAACCAGGTCTTCACCGGCGTGGCTACCAGCCGCGCGCTGCTCGGGCAGAACGAGACGGTGGTCAACGGCCTGGTCTCTCCCACCGGTACGCCGGGAATGGTTAAGATCTCCACCGGCCCGCTGAGCAGCGGCGCGGCGGATGGCATTGTGCCGCTGGAAACCGCCATCGCGCTGCTGAAAGACATGGGCGGCAGCTCCATCAAATACTTCCCGATGGGCGGCCTGAAGCACCGCGTCGAATTCGAAGCCGTCGCTAAAGCCTGTGCCGCGCACGATTTCTGGCTCGAGCCGACCGGCGGTATCGATCTGGAAAACTACAGCGAGATCCTGAAAATCGCCCTCGATGCCGGGGTGAGCAAAATCATCCCGCATATTTACAGCTCGATTATCGATAAAGCCAGCGGCAACACCCGCCCGGCCGATGTGCGCCAGCTGCTGGAGATGACCAAACAGTTAGTGAAGTAGTGCCCTTGTCCCTCACCCTCAAAGGGTGAGGGGCAGCTTATCCCACTGAACCATCAAGGAGTTGCTATGCCTGTCGCTCGTCATCTGCTTGTCGCTTCACTGTCCCTGTTTGCCGCCGCCGCGGGCGCCGCGCAAACCCACTATGCCTGGGTAGGCACCTATAACCCCAATGGCGAAGGTCTGTATCGCTTTACCGTCGATGCCAAAACCGGCGCCCTGCGCGATAAGACGCTGGTGAGCTCGTTGCCGAACGTCGCGCAGTTAACCGTGTCGCGCGATGGCAAAACGCTGTATGCCGCCAGTGAAGTCGAAAAAGGCGTGGTGCAGGCGTGGCGCATTGAAAAGAACGGCGAGCTGACCGCGCTCAGCCAGGTCGCCTCCGGCGGCGCCGGGCCGGTGTATCTCTCCCTGACGCCGGACGGTAAGCATCTGCTGGTGGCTAACTATGTCAGCGGCAGTATCGCCGTGCTACCGGTGCAAGAAGATGGTAGCCTGGCTGAGGCGGTGGACAGGCATCAGGATGAAGGCCCGGCAGGCGCCGAACGCCCGGCGGCGGCCGTCGAGGGCAGCTTCGCCATCAGCGATCACAACGGCCCGCATGCCCATATGATCGCCGCCGATCCCAGCGGGAAATACGTTTACTCTACCGATCTGGGGCTGGATCGGATCTATCAGTATCGGCTGGATAGCGCCAGCGGCAAGCTAACGCCGAACGATCCGCCGTTTATCGCCGCCTCGTCGCCGGGAGCCGGCCCGCGCCACTTCGTCTTTACGCCACAGGGCGACGGCCTGTGGCTGATTAACGAGGAAGCGTCGACGCTGACCTTCTATCATCTGGATAAGCAAAGCGGCCTGCTGCGTGAAGGCAAAACTGTCTCCGCGCTGCCGGAAGGGTATAAAGGCACCAGCTTTGCCGCCGGACTTGTGTTGAGCAACGATGGCAAACAGCTATATGTCGCCAACCGCCTGCATAACAGCATTGCCCACTTCACAGTGCTGGCCGACGGCAGCCTGAGTCACCAGGAAGATATCTGGACGCGTGGCGATTATCCCCGCACCCTGACGCTGGATAATCAGGGGCAGTGGCTGTACGTCATGAACCAGCGTAGCGATAATATTACCCGCTTCAGCGTGGCGCCGAAGGATGGCAAATTAACCTTTGCCTCCGACTATACGCCGGTCGGTAGCCCATCGCAGATGGTGATATCCGCCCAACCCTGAGCCGTAATTACAAGGAACTGACATGCGATTTCCCAACCAACGCTTAGCGCAACTCTTCACCCTGCTGCGGAATGAAACGCTGCCGCAGGATGAGCTGGCGCAACGCCTGTCGGTTTCCACCCGTACCGTGCGCGCCGATATTACCGCCCTGAATACGCTGCTGGCGCAATATGGCGCGCAGTTTATCCTTAACCGCGGCAGCGGTTATCAGCTGAAGATAGATAATCCGACGAGTTTCCAGGCGCTGGAGGAGACCGCGCCGAAGGCGCAGCACGTGCCGCGTACCGCCCAGGATCGCATCACGTTTCTGCTGGTGCGTTTCCTGACCTCGGCGTTCTCCATCAAGCTGGAAGACCTGGCGGATGAGTGGTTCGTCAGCCGCGCCACGTTGCAAAATGACATGGTTGAGGTGCGCGAGCGCTTCCAGCGCTATCAGCTGACTCTTGAAACCCGCCCGCGCCACGGCATGAAGCTGTTCGGCAGCGAGGTGTCAATTCGCGCCTGCCTGACCGACCTGCTGTGGGAGCTGACCCAGCAAGGCGATATCGCGCCGCCGATCGGCGCCGAGGCCTTTGCGGCGGAGGTGCCAGCGCTGCTGGAGCCGGTGCTGCAGGAGACGCTCACGCGGCATCATATTCGCCTCACCGACGCCGGCGAGCGCTTTGTCTGCCTGTATGGCGCGGTGGTGGTGCGCCGCGTCAGCGAAGGCTACCCGCTTGCGGATTTCAGCGCTGAAGATGTGGCGCAGAACGTCCGCGACGCCGCGCGCGAGCTGACGGGTGAGCTGCAGCGGCTGGCCGGGAAACCTTTATCGCCCGCCGAAGAAGAGTGGCTATGCGTGCATATCGCGGCCCGTCAGGTGCAGGATGTCGATCCGGAAACTATCAGCGCCGACGATGATGAAGCGCTGGTCAATTACATCCTGCGCTACATTAACAGCCAGTATAATTACAACCTGCTGGACGACGCCCAGCTGCATGCCGATCTGCTGACCCACATTAAAACCATGATTACCCGGGTGCGCTACCAGATCATGATCCCCAATCCGCTGCTGGATAACATCAAACAGCACTACCCGATGGCCTGGGATATGACTCTGGCCGCGGTCTCCAGTTGGGGGAAATATACTCCGTACACCATCAGCGAAAACGAAATCGGCTTTCTGGTACTGCATATCGGCGTTGGGCTGGAGCGCCACTACAACATCGGCTACCAGCGTCAGCCGCAGGTGCTGCTGGTGTGCGATACCAGCAATGCGATGGTGCGGATGATCGAGGCGATCCTGCAGCGCAAATATCCGCAGCTGGAGATCGCCGCTACCATCTCCCAGCGCGAGTACGAACAGCGGGACGCGATCGAGGCGGATTTCGTTATCTCAACGGTGCGGATCGGCGAAAAAGACAAGCCGGTGGTGACCATCGCGCCGTTCCCCACCGACTATCAGCTGGATCAAATCGGCAAGCTGGTGCTGGTGGACCGTACCCGTCCGTGGATGCTGAATAAGTACTTCGATGCCGCCCACTTCCGGGTGGTCGATAAGCCGATGGATCAGCAAACGCTGTTCGCCGAGCTGTGCCAGCAGCTGCTGGAGGAAGGCTTTGTCGATGCGGAGTTTCATGCTTCGGTGGTGGAACGTGAAGCGATCGTCAGCACCATGCTGGGGGATGGCATTGCGCTGCCGCACTCCCTGGGGCTGCTGGCGAAAAAGACGGTGGTTTATACCGTTATCGCCCCGCAGGGCATCGCCTGGGGCGACGAAACCGCCCATCTCATTTTCCTGCTCGCTATCAGCAAGCGCGAGTATGAAGAGGCGATGGCGATCTACGATATTTTCGTGACTTTCCTGCGCGAGCGCGCCATGAGTCGCCTCGCCGCGACCCGCAGCTTCGATGAGTTTAAAACGGTGGCGATGGAGTGCGTCAGCCGGTTTTGAGAGGCATTTTCCAGATTCGAGTGTAATTCAAATGTAATGCTAAACTGCATTACAAAATTCCCCTTTCTGGAGGCATAATGGCCACGCTCAATGTTCGACTGGACGATAAACTCAAAAAAGAGGCTTATGCCGTGCTGGAGAAACTCGATATGACACCAACGGAGGCGGTACGCCTGCTGTTTCAATACATTGCGGAAAATGGCCGCATGCCGGTGAAAAGTATGACCATCAGTGATGGCGAAGCGGCGTTATTACGCACCGTTCGCGAACGGCTGGAAAACCCACGGCCGGGGGTTAAGGTGAGTCTGGATGACCTATGAACTGGAGTTTGATCCACGAGCCTGGCGCGAATGGCAGAAGCCTGGCGAGACGGTCAAAAAACAGTTCAAAAATAAGCTCCAGCAGATTGTGCAGAATCCGCGAATTGAGTCGCCCAGGCTGAGCGATTTACCGGATTGCTACAAAATCAAGCTTAAGGCGTCAGGTTATCGGTTGGTGTATCAAGTACGAGATAGTGTGGTGGTGGTTTACGTTATTGCCATTGGCAAAAGAGAGAAAGCAGCCGTTTATCATCAGGCGAATAAACGGCTCTAAACGCTATCGCAAATGATGTACGACCTGGTTGCTGCTGCCGCGCCAGATAAGCGCCGGATCTTTCAAATCCTGCACAAACTTACCGTCAACCAGCACGTTAATCAGGTTCACCACCTGCATTTGCGCCTCATTCAGCTCATCAAGTTTATAGCCGGTCCAGACCCAGATATCTTTGCCGGGGCATTCGGCGCGCACGCGCTGAACCAGCTTTAAAATATCCGCGACGTTCTGCGGATGCAGCGGATCGCCGCCGGAGAGCGAAAGCCCCTGGCGTTTGATGCGGGTGTCGTTGAGGTCGGCGATGATACGGTCGGCCATCTCAGCGGTAAACGGCATACCAGAGTTCACCCGCCAGGTGCTTTTGTTGTAGCAGCCGGGGCACTCGTGGACGCAGCCGGAGACAAACAGGGTGCAGCGGGTGCCGGGGCCGTTGACGATGTCGACGGGGTAGTACTGGTGATAATTCATTTTTCGCTTCTCAATTAACGCCATAGCCGCGTTGGCTGCGCTCGCTCACCCCAGTCACGTACTGAATGTACGCTCCCGGGGATTCCCTCGTTTGCCGCCTTGCTCTGACGCTAATTGCTTTGCGAAAACGGAGGTGCTGTGCATTTGTAAAGGGAACGGCTCCCGGCGTCGCTGCGCTCGCCCAGGCTACGAAAAGCCGCATACGCGGTTGTAGCCCGGATAAGGCGCTATGCGCCGCTATCCGGTAACGGCTCCTTAGTGGCCAAACGGCTACGGGGCCGGTCCCTTCTCCCCGTTGGGGAGAGGGTGAGGGGCTAAACCAGCTGGAATTAACCAATCTGCCCATTACCCAGGTGCTTCACGCGGCGCTTCACTTCTTCCTGCTTGCCGGCGTTGAACGGCCGCGCGTCCGGGCTGCCGAGATAACCGCACACCCGGCGGGTAACGGAAACGCGGGCGGCGTCGTGGTTACCGCATTTCGGGCAGGTAAAGCCCTTGCTGGTGCACTCGAACTCGCCGGTAAAACCGCACTCGTAGCACTCATCGATCGGCGTATTGGTCCCGTAGTACGGCACGTGCTGATAGCTGTAATCCCACACGTCTTCCAGCGCCTTGAGGTTATGCTGGATATTCGGATATTCGCCGTAGCAAATGAACCCCCCATTGGCCAGCGGCGGGTACGGCGCTTCGAAATCGATCTTGTCGTACGGGTTGACCTTCTTCTCCACGTCGAGGTGGAAGCTGTTGGTGTAGTAACCTTTGTCGGTTACCCCTTCCACCACGCCAAACTCGGCGGTGTCGAGACGGCAGAAGCGATCGCACAGGTTTTCGCTCGGCGTGCTGTACAGGCTAAAGCCGTAGCCGGTTTCTTCCTTCCACAAATCGACGGCGTCGCGCAGGCGCTGGACGATGGCCACGCCTTTCTCACGCAGCGCCTCGCTGTCGTACATATGCTGGTTGCCGTACAGCGCATTGATGGTTTCATGGATACCGATATAGCCCAGAGAAATGGACGCGCGGCCGTTTTTGAAGATCTCGGAGACGTCGTCGTCGGCTTTCAGCCGCACGCCGCAGGCGCCTTCCATATACAGGATCGGCGCCACGCGAGCCTTCACTCCTTCCAGGCGGGCGATACGGGTCATCAGCGCTTTGCGCGCCAGCTGCAGGCGCTCGTCCAGCAGCGCCCAGAAGGCGGCTTCATCGCCTTTCGCTTCCAGGGCGATGCGCGGCAGGTTGAGACTGATCACGCCGAGGTTATTGCGTCCATCATGCACCTGCTCGCCGTTCTCGTTTTCCCATACCCCGAGGAAGCTGCGGCAGCCCATCGGCGTTTTAAACGACCCGGTGACTTTCACCACCTGATCGTAGTTGAGGATATCCGGGTACATGCGCTTGCTGGCGCACTCCAGCGCCAGCTGTTTGATGTCGTAGTTCGGGTCACCGAACTTATGGTTCAGGCCGTCGCGGATCGCGAACACCAGTTTCGGGAACACCGCGGTTTTGCGATTTTTACCGAGGCCGGCAATGCGGTTGCGCAGAATCGACTGCTGGATCAGCCGCGATTCCCAGCTGGTGCCAAGGCCGAATCCGAAGGTGACGAACGGCGTCTGGCCGTTGGCGGTATGCAGTGTGTTAACCTCATACTCCAGCGACTGGAAGGCGTCGTAGCACTCTTTTTCGGTACGGGCGCGGGCATAGCCTTCGGCATCCGGGATCTGCCACTCTTCGGCGATTTTGCGATGCTTTTTGAAGCTTTCGCTGACGAACGGCGCCAGCACTTCATCGATGCGGTTGATGGTGGTGCCGCCGTAAATATGGCTGGCGACCTGGGCGATGATCTGCGCCGTCACCGCGGTGGCGGTAGAGATAGACTTCGGCGGCTCGATCTCCGCGTTGCCCATCTTAAAGCCCTGGGTCAGCATGCCTTTCAGGTCGATCAGCATGCAGTTGAACATCGGGAAGAAGGGCGAGTAATCGAGGTCATGATAGTGGATCATGCCGCGCTCGTGGGCCATCACCACATCGTGGGGCAGCAGGTGCTGCCGGGCGTAGTGCTTGGCGACGATCCCGGCCAGCAGGTCGCGCTGGGTCGGGATGACTTTACTGTCCTTGTTGGCGTTTTCGTTGAGCAGCGCGGAGTTGGTCTGCTCGACGAGGCCGCGGATCTCCTGATTGAGGCGGCCGCGCTTCTCACGCTGGCTATCGCGGTCATGGCGATACTCAATATAGGCGCGCGCCAGCTGCTTATAGGGGCCGGACATCAGCTGGTTTTCCACCGCGGTCTGGATCTCGTTGATGTCGACCTGGGCGCGGCCCTGCATTTGTTGGCTAACGACTTCTGCGACGGTGGCGCAATAGTCTGCGTCATCGACTCCCGCTGCTTTAGCTGCACGCAGAATTGCTTCCTGAATGCGCTCTGAGTTGAACGGCACTTTACAGCCATCACGTTTCATCACATGCGGTGTCATGATCACTCCATATATAGAACAGGTTATCCACAGAGGCGGAGGTTATCCCGAAGGCGCTGCACGCTACGGCTCGTGCTGTTTACCTTCGGATCCGGCCCGTTTTATCCACATCTCATCACCGCCAGACATCGACAAGATATGGTGACATAATAGACGATTAATACAACATGTTGGGCCGAGGCGCATTTTAAGTTCTATATGTAGTGATTTGCATCAAAGATGTTTGCGATTTTATTGACCCAGAACAAGGTAAAAAGGTGAGAGTACGGATGATGGGCGCTGGCGATAAATGTAAATTTAGGCGCTTAAAATATAAGCAAAAATCGAGCCCGTTCAGGCATGAAACGGGCAAATATTCAGGCAATCAACGTATCGTTAAGCAGATCGACCAGCAGTAGCAGGGCATAGCGAGCCTGCTGCGGGTCAGCGGGCAGCGGCAGGATGGCGCTGGCCATATCGCCAAGGGCGTGCTGTTCCGGCGTCAGAGCAATAATGGTCACTCCCTGCGTGCGCGCCTGCAAGGTGGCGCTTTGCAACACAGGGTTGGCCTCGGCAGTGGCCAGCACCAGCAGCAGATGATCGTCATTGAGGGTGCTGGCGGTCAGCCGCATCAGCGCCGCATCCTGACAGAGATTAATCGCGATGCCGGAGGGCAGTAGCTGATGCTGGAGCAGCGCGGCCAGCGTCACGTCCTGGGCGCCAAGGGCGAAGCAGTGTACCGCACGGGCGCTCAGCAGGCGCGATTTACACTTTTCCACCGCCGCTTCCGCGGTATGGCCGAGCTGACGAGTTAGGGTAACGCCAAGGCTGCTAAGTTTGTCGCGCCAGGCGACGGGCAGGGCGGCGCTGTCCGGCGTAAGCCAGCTGGCGCGCCGTTCGCTGGCCTGCGCCAGCTGTTTACGCAGATCACGAATATCATCGCAGCCCACTGAGCGGGCGAAGCGGGTAATGGTGGCAGGGCTGACCCCCGCGCTGGCTGCCAGCTCGTCAATAGAGGCGCTGGCGGTAAAGCTTAGATTTTGTAGAATAAAGGTGGCGACGCGCGACTCCTGGGCACTAAAGCGGCGCATTCCTTCCTGCAGCTGACCTACGATATCCATCCTCATGTTCCCTTTGGCAAAACCCGCATTTGAAAATATTTTTCAATTATCGACTGTCTCTCTTTATAGCACCCACGCCGCATATTTCCTATGGTCAGAGCAGTAAAGGGTGACACCCTGGCGATAAAAATGCGTAAAAATTGAGCCTCGATCACATCGGTGAAAATTATTTTCATATAGCCTTCACTATCACACAATATTAACAATATAGTCGTCCAGGCCCTGAGGGCTGAAGCGATAACACGTAAAGGGGAAGTGCAATGCCACGAATCGTACTCTGTTGTGCCGCAGGCATGTCGACCAGCATGCTGGTGAACAAAATGAAAGCAGAAGCCCAGCAGCGTGCGCTGGCGCTGGAAATCTATGCGGTGGCGGTGGCGGAATTTGAACGCGAATTGCCAAACGCCGACGTCATTCTGCTCGGGCCGCAGGTTAAATATGAAGCCGGACGGCTAACCGCGCTGGCCGCGCCGCAGGGCAAGGCGGTGGCGGTGATCGATATGGCTGACTACGGCATGATGCGCGGCGCCGCGGTGTTGGATAAAGCGCTAGCCCTGCTCGAACACTAATTTTCTCATCCCGTTTTTCATCATCATCACGTGCGGTCCTGGCGATCGCGCGCGGCGCTCTGTATGCCGAAAATCCGAAAAGAGGACACTATGCAAGCACTGAAAATTGCCGTTATCGGCGGCGGCAGCAGCTACACGCCGGAGCTTATTGAAGGGATTATCGTTCGTTACGAGCAGCTTCCGGTCACAGAGCTGGCGCTGGTAGATGTCGAATCCGGCCGGGAAAAGGTGGAGATCATCGCCGCGCTGACCCGGCGGATGCTGAAACATAAAGGGCTGGAGCAGGTGGCGGTCAGCGTCCACTTTACGCTCGATGAGGCCATCCGCGGCGCCAGCTTTGTGCTGACCCAGCTGCGTGTCGGACAGCTGGCGGCGCGCGCCGCCGATGAGCGGCTGGGTCTCAAGTACCACCTGCTGGGCCAGGAGACCACCGGCGTCGGCGGTTTTGCCAAGGCGCTGCGGACGATCCCGGTGATCCTTGAGGTGGCGCGCAAAGTGGAACAGCTGGCGCCGGAAGCGTTCATTCTCAACTTTACTAATCCGGCGGGGATCGTCACCGAGGCGGTCAGCCGCTACAGCACGGCGAAGATCATCGGCCTGTGCAACGTGCCGATCAACATGCAGCACATGATCGTCGGGATGCTGGGCGCCCAGGAGTCCGAAGTAAAACTGCGCTTTGCCGGGCTCAACCATATGGTCTGGGTGCATAAGGTGCTACAGGGGCGCGAGGATGTCACCGGCAAGGTGATCGACATGCTGTGCGACGGTAAGGCGCTGTCGATGAACAACATTAAAGAGCTGCCGTGGCCGGCGGAATTCCTGCGCGCGCTGAAGGCGATTCCGTGCCCCTATCATCGCTATTTTTGGCTGACGCCGGCGATGCTGGCGGAAGAGATCGCCGCGGCGAAAACCAAGGGCACCCGCGCCGAACAGGTGATGAAAGTCGAGCAGGAGCTGTTTGCGCTGTACGCCGACCCGCAGCTGGAAGAAAAACCGGAGCAACTGAGCTTTCGCGGCGGCGCCTACTACTCGGAGGTGGCCGTCGAGCTTATCAACGCGATCTACAACAACCTGGGCGCGGAGATGGTGGTGAATACCCGCAACAACGGCGCGATTCATGGCCTGGATGATGATGCGGTGGTGGAAACCAACAGCATTATTGATGCGCAAGGGGCGCGGCCGCTGGCGTTCGGCCCGCTGCCGCCGGCGATGAATGGCCTGACCCAGCAGGTGAAAGCCTTCGAGCGGTTGACGATTGAAGCTGCGGTACACGGCTGTCGCGAAAGCGCACTGCTGGCGCTGGTGACCAACCCGCTGGTCGGTAACGTCACCGATGCCCAGGCGCTGCTGGATGAAGTATTAACCATCAACCGTCAATGGCTGACGCAATTTAACTGACCGCTATTTCCCCTCGGGAGCACACCATGTCGAATACAAGCTGGATTGAACGTTACGTCATGCCGGCGGCGCTGAGAATCGCCGGGCAAAAGCACGTCCTGTCGGTGCGCGACGGCATCATTCTCAATATGCCGTTTATGTTGATTGGCTCATTCTTCCTGATTTTCGCCTACCTGCCGATCCCCGGCTATGCCGATATGATGAGCAGCCTGTTTGGCGAGGTCTGGCGCGATAAAATGTTGTACCCGGTGAAAGCGACCTACGACATCATGGCGCTGATTTCCAGCTTCGGCATCGCCTACCGGCTGGCGGAGAAGTATCGCACTCTCGATCCGCTGAGCGCTGGAGCGATGTCGCTGGTGGCCTTCATGATGACGATCCCGCAGAACACGCTGTTTACGCCGGTACACGGCGCGGCGGAGGTGATTAAAGGGGTGATCCCGGTGAGCATGGTCGGCAGCCAGGGGCTGTTTGTCGCCATTGTCATTTCGCTGCTGTCGACGGAGATTTATCGTTTGGTCGCCAGCCGCAATCTCGTTATCCGCATGCCGGACGGCGTGCCGCCGGCAGTGGCGAAATCATTCCTCGCCCTGATCCCCGGCTTCTGCGTGCTGGCGGTGGTGCTGGCGCTGCGCCTGGCGGTCGAGGCCTCGCCGTTCGGCGACATCAACAGCATGATCGCCACTTTGATCGGTATTCCGATGCATCACGTCGGCGGTACGCTGCCGGGCATGATTATTTCAGTCATTTTGATTGGTATTTTGTGGACCCTGGGCCTGCACGGCGACGCGATCGTACTGGTGTTTATCCAGCCGGTATGGCTGTCGAATATGTCAGAGAACCTGACGGCCTTCCAGAACGGTCAGCCGATCCCGCATATCATTACTCAGCAGTTTTACGATCTGTGGATTGCCCCCGGAGGTACCGGCGCGCTGCTGGGGCTGGTGATTTTTATGTTGCTGCGTAGCCGTAGCCAGCAGATGAAGCAGCTGGGGAAAATTGCCGCGCCTGGGGCATTGTTTAACATCAGCGAGCCGATGGTGTTTGGCATCCCGCTGGTGATGAACCCGTACTTTTTCCTGCCGTTTATTTTAACGCCGGTGCTGCTGGTGATCGTGTCCTATACCGCGATGGCGACCGGGCTGGTGGCGCCGCCCGCCGGAATCGCGCTGCCGTTCACCACGCCGATCTTCATCAGCGGCTATCTGGCGACCGGAGGGCATATCTCCGGCACGGTGCTGCAGGTGGTGAATTTAGCGATTTCGCTGGTGGTCTACTATCCGTTCTTCCGCGCCTGGGATCGGCTAAAGGCAAAAGAAGAGCACGCCTCGGCGCAACCACAAGCGAGCGCTGCGATTGCTGATGCCGACCGCGCATAACTTCCAGCCTGACGAATCGTAGCCCCGGTGAGCGTTGCGCCACCGGGGAAAAGCGTTATCCCTGCAGCCACCATATCGCTTCGAACGGCCGCAGCGTCAGCCCGGTCGGGCGCGGGGTGGTCTCGGCATAGTTGCTGATGATCATCTTCCACTCGCCCGGGGCCTCAGCGGGCTGCCAGGCCTGCAGCTCGCGGCTCAGGTTAGCGGCGACTACCAGCGTTTGCCCCTGCCACTGACGACGATAGCACCACAGCGACGGATGCTCCGGCAGCAGATCCTCGTAATCACCCCAGGTCAGTAGCGGCAGGGTTTTACGCAGCGTAATCAGCTGCTGATAGGTATAAAACACCGAATCGGGGTCCGCCAGCGCCGCCTCGACGTTGATCTCCTGGTAATTATCGCCAAGGCCGATCCACGGCTCACCGTCGCTGAAGCCACCGTTCTCGCCGGCGTGCCACGGCATCGGCGTGCGGCTGTTGTCGCGCGACTTGCTGGCGAGGATCGCCAGCAGTTCGTCCGGGCTTTGCCCCTGCGCCGCACGTTCGATAAACATATTGTGGCTTTCGACGTCACGGTAATCGCTGATGCTGCTGAAGTGCGGATTGGTCATGCCGATCTCTTCGCCCTGGTAGATATAGGGCGTGCCCTGCATGCCGTGCAGCACCATCGCCAGCATCTTCGCCGCCGTCACCCGGTACTCGCCTTCGTCGCCAAAGCGCGACACGATGCGCGGCTGATCGTGGTTACACCAGAACAGCGCGTTCCACGCCCGATTGTGCATTCCCTGCTGCCAGTGGCGGAACAGCGCCTTCAGCGCCACATAGTCCGGGCGGGCGAGGGTCCATTTCTCTCCGCCGGGATAATCGACCTTTAAATGGTGGAAGTTAAAGGTCATCGACAGCTCGCGGCCGTCCAGCGCGGCGTACTGCTGGCAGTGCTCCAGCGAGGTGGAGGACATCTCGCCAACGGTCATCAGGTTACGCGGGGTGAACACATCGCGGCTCATCTCCTGCAGGAACTCATGCACCCGCGGGCCGTCGGTATAGAAGCGGCGGCCATCCCCGTCCAGATCGCAGGGAAAGGTCTGGTCTTTTGAGATCAGGTTGACCACGTCGAGGCGCAGACCGTCGACGCCGCGGTCAGCCCAGAATTCGCAGACCTTTTTCAGCTCGGCGCGCACCGCCGGATTCTCCCAGTTGAGATCCGCCTGCTCAATGGCGAACAGGTGCAGATAATACTGCCCGCTGTCGGCGTGCCACTGCCAGGCGTTACCGCCAAATTTAGAGCGCCAGTTGTTCGGCAGGGCGTCCGGTTCGCCATCGCGCCAGATATAGAACTGGCGGTAGGGACTCTCCTTATTCAGCGACTGACGGAACCATTCATGTTCGGTCGACGTGTGGTTCAGCACCATATCCAGCACGATACGGATGCCGCGGGCCTTCGCCTCCGCCACCAGGGCGTCAAAGCCGGCCATTGTGCCGTAGGAGGGATCGATGGCGGTGTAGTTCGCCACGTCGTAGCCGTTATCCACCTGCGGTGAGACGTAGAACGGCGTTAGCCAGATGGCGTCGACCCCAAGCTTTTGCAGATAGTCGAGGCGGGCGGTGACGCCGCGCAGGTCGCCGGTACCGCTGCCGGTGGTATCCTGAAAACTCTTCGGATAGATTTGATAAATAACGCCGTTTTGCCACCAGTGGGGGAGATGATTCATAGTACTTTCCTGCTGCAACGAGGGGCGCCAAAGGCGCCCCGAAAGAAGAAGTTAGACAATCTGCAAGGTGCCCTGACGGTACTTGCGCTGATACACCACGCTGGTGAGGATAATTGGCACCACCACCGCGATAGCCATCGCCATGGCGTATACCTGCCAGTAGGTAGGCTGGATGGAGAGGATCCCCGGCAGGCCGCCGACGCCGATGCCGTTCGCCAGCACGCCGTTCAGGCCGCACAGCAGGCCGGCGAGGCCAGAGCCAATCATTGCGCACAGCATCGGGAAGCGGTATTTCAGGTTGATACCGTACATCGCTGGCTCGGTGACCCCGAGATAGGCGGAGATCGCCGCCGGTACCGAGATTTCACGTTCATTCTGCTTGCGGCTGGCGATGATGATGCCGACCACCGCCGACGCCTGGGCAATATTCGACAGCGCAATCAGCGGCCACACCGGGGTACCGCCCATGCTCTGGATCATCTGCATATCGATAGCGAGGGTGGTCTGGTGGACACCGGTAATCACCAGCGGCGCGTAGAGGAAGCCGAACAGCGCGGCGCCGATCGGCGCGAAGCTGCCGGTTAACAGATGGCGTACCGCGAAGGCCACGCCGTCGCCGATCAGGCGGCCGAACGGACCGATAATGGCGTGCGCGAGGAACACCGCGAGGATCAGCGAGCAGACCGGGACAATCACCAGGTAGAGGTAGTCAGGCACAATGCGCTTGAGGCGCGTCTCGATAAAGCCTAAGGCCAGGCCAGCCAGCAGGGCCGGGATCACCTGCGCCTGGTAGCCGACTTTGGCAATGGTAAACAGGCCGAAGTTCCACACCTCCGGCACCTGCTGGCCGAGGAGATAGGCGTTCATCAGCTGCGGGGAGACGAGGGTGACGCCAAGGACGATCCCGAGGATCGGCGTGCCGCCCATCTTCTTCACCGCTGACCAGCAGATCCCCACCGGCAGATAGAAGAAGATCGCCTCGCCAATCAGCCACAGGAAGTCATAGATGGTTTTCAGCGACGGGTGCATCTGGGCCAGCGTCTGGCCATTGCTCATGGGCAGGTCGCCGATAACGTTGCGGAAACCGAGGATCAGACCGCCGCTGATCAGGGCCGGCAGCAGGGGAAAGAAGATCTCGGCGAAGTGCGAGATTAACTGTTCATGCCACTTCATATTTTGCCGCGCGGCCTGCTTGACCTGCTCTTTGTCGGCGGAGGTCTGGCCGGTGGTCGCCAGCAGGGCCTTGTAGTAATCGCCCACCTCGGTGCCGATGACCACCTGGAACTGGCCGGCGTTAGTGAAGCATCCCTTCACCATGCGCAGCTGCTCAATTTCTTTTGGTCTGGCGATGGCCGGGTCGTTCAGCACAAAGCGCAAACGGGTAATACAGTGGCTGACGGTGGCGATGTTACCGCGCCCGCCCACCAGTTCGATCAGTTTATCGATGTCCTGCTGGTTTACTTTGCTCATGATGAAGCCTCAAAAACAGAGGGGAGAGATGCCGTTTTTACCTTGAGGGCATCCTAACCGTTCCGCTTAATTTGCAAAATGGGAACGTTCCCGAAACCCGGCGACGATCACATAAATCGCCCGAGCGAGATTAATTGAGGGCGGCGGGAATCACGATCTGGCGGGGATCGACGCTGCCGGCGATCTGCTCGATCAACTGCCGGGCGGCCCGGCGTCCGGACTCGGCATAGCCCGGATCGACGGTCAAGATTTCCGGGTGGAGAAACTTCATCAGCGGCGTGCTGCCGACGCTGGCGAGCTGCAGCGCATCGCGACCCTGCTGCTGGAGGTACTTGCTGGCGCCGAGGGCGAGGGTATCCGTCGCGCAGACCAGGGCGCTGGTTTCAGCCGTCAGCACGCTGGCGACGGTGTCATATCCCTGCTTCATGCCCAGCCCCGGCAGGGCGGCGGTGGGCGTCAGACGATGCTTTTTACAGAAGGCGAGGTAGGCCAGATGGCGGCGTTCGCCGGTGGTGACGTCGCTGTGCGGTACGCCAAGAAAACTGATGTGGCGGTGTCCGCGATCGTAGAGCCGCTGCATCAGCAGCGTGATGGCCCCCTCGTCGTCATAGCACACCGAGGCGAAGCCGGGAGCGTCGCGGGCCATCAGCACCAGGGTGTCGCGCCAGGGGGCGAGCATCGCTTCGTCGATGCCGGTAAAACCGAACAGCACCACGCCGTCAATATTGCGCCGGGCGAGCATGCCGAGATGCTCCTCCACCAACGCCGGGGAGAACTGGCTCTCCATCATAATCGGATCGTAACCCTGCTCATAAAAGGCGGGCAGCATGGTCTGCACGGCAAGGTTTTCCGACAGCGAATCGAGACGGGTGACGATAATCGCCACCACTTTATCGCTCTGGCCGCGCATGGCGCGGGCGGAACGGGAGGGCGAGAAACCGTGCTGCTGCATCACCGCTTCGACGCGCTCGCGGGTCCGTTCGCTGACCCCGCTCTCGTTGTTAAGGACGCGGGATACCGTCGATTTCCCTACGCCGCTTAAGCGCGCGATATCTTTGATGGTCAGCCGGTTCTGCATGCGGAATTCTCGTCAGGGATGGTAGAAGTGAGCCTAATGCTACTCAACCAAACCGCAATGAGCAAAGTCTGGTTTACGTTCGGTTTAGTTGCGCGGGTTTATCATCGCCATTATTGCCACACAATCCTCAGCGAGGGCGCTATAATTCGCGCCGTTTATATTCACTTACCGGAGATAGTTATGGACCCCGATCCCACTCCTCATCCTCGATGGAGCAACCTTTCTTTCCGGTAAGCCTGTTTAACACTGCTTTACCGGAAAGCGTAAAGCAGTGACGTCCTTGATGTCCCTGCCATAAAAATAACATGCCTGACAGGTAGGTTTTGCTACGCCCGTCGGCAACGCTGCGTTCGCTTTGGCGAGCGCGGAGGGACTGTTTATGCTGAAAAATTATACCCGGCAGCTGTTCGCGCAGCTTAGCCGCCATCTGCCACGTCGTTTAGTCCAGCGCGATCCGCTGCCGGACGCCCGCCATCTGGCGAGTGGCCCCATTCCTGAATCGCTTGGTCAGCATTGCCTGAACGTGGCGGCGATGGACGACCAGGAGATCTGGCGCGCCTTTGACAGCCACCCTGAAGGGCTCAATGAAGGCGAAGTGGCGGCGAAAATTCTCAAACATGGTGACAACCAGATCCCGGCGCAGAAGCCCTCCCCGTGGTGGGTGCATCTGTGGACCTGCTATCGCAACCCGTTCAACCTGCTGCTGACGGTGCTCGGCATCGTCTCCTATTCCACCGAGGATCTGTTCGCCGCCGGGGTTATCGCCCTGATGGTGGGGATCTCGACATTGCTCAATTTCATCCAGGAGGCGCGCTCGACCAAAGCGGCGGATGCGCTGAAGGCGATGGTGAGCAACACCGCCACCGTGCTGCGGGTGGTGAACGAGCAGGGGGAGAGCCGCTGGCTGGAGCTGCCTATCGACCAGCTGGTGCCGGGCGACATTATCCGGTTGTCGGCGGGGGATATGATCCCGGCGGACCTGCGTATCCTGCAGGCACGGGATTTATTCGTCGCCCAGGCCTCGCTGACCGGCGAATCGCTGCCGGTGGAGAAAGTGGCCCGCAGCCGCGATCCGCTGCAGCAAAACCCGCTGGAGTGCGACACCCTGTGCTTTATGGGCACCAACGTGGTGAGCGGCTCGGCGCAGGCCATCGTCTTCGCCACCGGCGGCCGCACCTGGTTTGGCCAGCTGGCCGGCCGCGTCAGTGAACAGGAGAGCGAGCCGAACGCCTTTCAGAAAGGCATCAGCCGGGTCAGCATGCTGCTGATCCGCTTTATGCTGGTGATGGCCCCGGTGGTGCTGCTGATCAATGGCTACACCAAAGGCGACTGGTGGGAGGCGGCGCTATTCGCGCTGTCGGTGGCGGTCGGCTTGACGCCGGAGATGCTGCCGATGATCGTCACTTCGACGCTGGCGCGCGGGGCGGTGAAGCTGTCGAAGCAAAAGGTCATCGTGAAGCACCTCGACGCCATTCAGAATTTCGGCGCGATGGACATCCTCTGCACTGATAAAACCGGCACCCTGACCCAGGATAAGATTGTGCTGGAGAACCATACCGACGTCTCCGGCAAGGTCTGCGAGCGGGTACTGCATGCCGCCTGGCTTAACAGCCACTACCAGACCGGCCTGAAAAACCTGCTCGACACCGCGGTGCTGGAGGGCGTTGAGCTGGATGCCGCCCGCGGGCTGGCGGAACGCTGGCAGAAGGTGGATGAGATACCCTTCGACTTCGAACGCCGCCGCATGTCGGTGGTGGTGAAGGAGGATGACGCCGCGCATCAGCTGATCTGCAAAGGGGCGCTGCAGGAGATCCTCAACGTCTCGACCCAGGTGCGCTACAACGGCGATATCGTACCGCTGGACGACACCATGCTGCGCCGCATTCGCCGGGTGACCGATACCCTCAACCGGCAGGGGCTGCGGGTGGTGGCGGTGGCGACTAAATACCTGCCGGCCCGCGAAGGCGACTACCAGCGCGCCGATGAGTCGGACCTGATCCTTGAAGGTTACATCGCCTTCCTCGATCCGCCGAAAGAGACCACCGCCCCGGCGCTGAAGGCGCTGAAGGCCAGCGGCATCACGGTGAAGATCCTCACCGGCGACAGCGAGCTGGTGGCGGCGAAGGTGTGCCATGAAGTGGGACTGGATGCTGGCGAAGTGGTGATTGGCAGCCAGATCGAAGCCATGAGCGACGACGAACTGGCGGCGCTGGCCAAACGCACCACGCTGTTCGCCCGCCTGGCGCCGCTGCATAAAGAGCGTATCGTGACGCTGCTCAAGCGTGAAGGTCACGTGGTGGGCTTTATGGGCGACGGCATCAACGACGCCCCGGCGCTGCGCGCGGCGGATATCGGCATCTCGGTCGACGGCGCGGTGGATATCGCCCGCGAGGCGGCGGATATCATTCTGCTGGAGAAGAGCCTGATGGTGCTGGAGGAGGGGGTAATCGAAGGCCGCCGCACCTTCGCCAACATGCTCAAGTACATCAAAATGACCGCCAGCTCCAACTTCGGCAACGTTTTCAGCGTGCTGGTGGCCAGCGCCTTCCTGCCGTTTCTGCCGATGCTGCCGCTGCACCTGTTGATTCAGAACCTGCTGTACGATGTCTCCCAGGTGGCGATCCCGTTTGATAACGTCGATGATGAGCAGATCCGCAAGCCGCAGCGCTGGAACCCGGCCGATCTCGGGCGCTTTATGGTCTTCTTTGGACCGATCAGCTCGATTTTCGATATCCTCACCTTCGGCCTGATGTGGTGGGGGTTCCACGCCAATACCGTGGAGATGCAGACCCTGTTCCAGTCCGGCTGGTTTATCGAAGGGCTGCTGTCGCAAACGCTGATTGTGCACATGATCCGCACCCGGCGCATTCCGTTCGTTCAGAGCCGGGCCGCCTGGCCGCTGTTCGCCATGACCCTGGTGGTGATGGCGGTGGGTATCGCGCTGCCGTTCTCGCCGCTGGCGAGCTACCTGCAGCTGCAGGCCCTGCCGCTGAGCTACTTCCCATGGCTGGTAGCGATCCTGGCGGGCTATATGGTGCTGACCCAGGCCGTGAAGGGCTTCTACAGCCGCCGCTACGGCTGGCAGTGAGGGACGCGTTTTCGGATGACCCACGTAAAAAAGGCAGCCACTGGCTGCCTTTTTTCATGCCGAGGTTAGCGATCAGCGACGCACGGCGATGGCTTCGATCTCGATCTTCACGTCTTTCGGCAGACGTGCGACTTCAACGCAGGAGCGCGCCGGGAAGGTGGCGTTATGCTCGGTGAAGAACGCTTCGTAGGTGGCGTTAACGGTAGCGAAATCGTTGAGATCTTTGACGAATACGGTGGTCTTGACGATATCGCCGACGGTGAGGCCTGCGGCTTCAACGATCGCTTTCACGTTGTTCAGCGACTGGCGCGCCTGCGCGGACACGTCTTCCGGGACGCTGCCGGTTTTCGGGTCGACCGGGATCTGGCCAGAGGTGATGATCATGCTGCCGAGGTCAACGCCCTGAACGTAGGGGCCAATCGCCGCTGGTGCATTTTCCGTCGCAATAGTTTTGCTCATGTTATCTCCAGATGAACTGAGTAATGTTACGCAAAATCATTCAGGTTGCCGCCAGGCGGTAAGCGCTGTATCGCCGGCGCAGACGCCGCCTGAAGGACGAAGCGTAGGGTGGTAGCCATTATAGGGAGGCCTACCACCAATACCAACCGCATTTAGTTGGCCAGCACCACATAATGAGAAAACTCTTTTTCGCAGTATTTGCATTTGAGTGCGATGTCATCAGCGCGTTTTTTCACTGCAAAACTGGAAGAAACCGGTTCGGCGTGGCTGATACAGTTGCTGTTCGGACAGACCAGCACGCTGTCGATACGATCCGGCAGGCTCGGGCGGGATTTGCCCACCACTTCGTAATCATCAATGCGGTTTACCGTCGCCTGCGGGGCGTACAGCGACAGCTGGTTAACCTGCTCGTCGGTTAGGAAGGTGTTCTCGATTTTAATCAAATCCTTGCGGCCCATCTCGCCGGAGGGCAGGTTCAGGCCGATGGTGATGCGCTGGTCGGTTTCGGTCAGTTTGAACAGGGTGAGCAGCTTAAAGCCGACCTGCGCCGGGATATGGTCAATCACGGTGCCGCGTTTGATCGCTTCTACCTGCAGTTTATTGTCGTGTGTCATCTCTCATTCCCCCTTACAGTGCCAGCTCGCTATTCAGTACCAGTGCCAGTAACGCCTGGCGGGCGAAGATGCCGTTACCGGCCTGCTGGAAGTACCAGGCGTGCGGTGTTTTATCGACATCGGTGGTGATTTCGTCAATGCGCGGCAGCGGGTGCAGCACCTTCATATTGGCGCGCGCCCCTTCGAGGTCGGCGGCGCGCAGGACGAACTGCGCTTTGACGTTGGCGTATTCCGACGGATCCAGACGCTCTTTCTGCACGCGGGTCATGTACAGAATATCCACTTCCGCCATCACGTCGTCGATGGCGCTATGCAGGCTCCAGGCGATGCCTTTTTCATCGAGCATATCGAGGATGTACTGCGGCATGGCCAGCGCGTCCGGGGCGATGAAGTAGAAGCGGTTGCCGTTGAATTTGGCCAGCGCCTGGGTCAGGGAGTGGACGGTACGGCCATACTTCAGATCGCCGACCATCGCCACGTTGAGGTTTTCGAGGCGGCCCTGGGTCTCCTGAATGGTGAACAGGTCGAGCAGGGTTTGGGTCGGGTGCTGGTTAGCGCCGTCGCCGGCGTTCAGTACCGGCACGCCGCCGGAGAATTCGGTCGCCAGGCGCGCGGCGCCCTCCTGCGGATGACGCATCACGATGGCGTCGACGTAGGTGCTGATGACGGAGATGGTATCCGCCAGCGTTTCCCCTTTTTTGCCCAGTGAGGTGTTGGCGCTGTCGGAAAAGCCGACCACGCTGGCGCCCAGGCGGTGCATCGAGGTTTCAAAAGAGAGGCGGGTGCGGGTCGAGGCTTCAAAGAAGCAGCTGGCGATAACCTTATGCTTCAGCAGCTCGGGTTGTGGATTGGCTTTCAGCTTTGCCGCCGTCGCCAGCACCAGTTCGAGGTCTTCGCGGCTGAGATCGTTTATGGAAATGATATGTTTTTGATATAGCGGGTTAGCCATGCTTATCTCCTGACGCCTGGGCAAAAAAAAAGCCCCTTAAATAAGGGGCTTCGGGAATCCAATGAGCAACGGAAAGAAAAACGGCAGGCCAGCGTCTGCATTGAGACGCGCTAAGACAGAATGTCGTACGCAATTGGCCATGCTTCCTCCCGGCAAAACGACTGGCATTATACGCAGACCGTTATGACGATCAAGCGATTCATTCACAAACAGGTAATCGTTTGCCTGTCGAAAAGTGCGCCAGCGCAAAGAAGCGTGAAACTGTACTGGTATGGCAGCCGCGATGGGGGTATAAAACAAAGAAATGAAATGCTGTTTTATATTTGAGGTTAGCAATGATTATTGGCAATATCCACCATCTGCAGCCATGGCTGCCTGCCGCGCTGCGCGAGGCTATCGAACAGGTTATCGCTCAGGTCAGCGAGGCGACGCCGCTGGGTAAACACGCTATCGACGGCGACAACCTGTTTTATCTGATTTCTGAAGACACCACCGAGCCGCAGGCCGCGCGCCGCGCGGAATACCATGCTCGCTATCTCGATATCCAGATTGTGCTCCGCGGCAGCGAGGGGATGACCTTCAGCACCTTGCCGCCAGGAGAGCCGCAGACCGACTGGCTGGCGGAGAAAGACATCGCTTTTCTTGCCGAAGGCCAGCAGGAGAAAACGGTGATCCTTAACGAAGGGGACTTTGTGGTGTTTTATCCCGGCGAAGTGCATAAACCGCTGTGCGCCGTTGGCGCCCCGGCGAAGGTGCGCAAAGCGGTGGTGAAGATGCTGATGGTTTAGTTGACGAGCTTTTTTACCCAGAGCTAGCAATTGTCATATTGTGACAATTGCTATTCTTTGTTTTTCCTGGCTATTCCCGCTTTTTTACTTCTTATTCCCTCTCATTTGCTGCTTCAGCCAAACGCTCATACCGAGCGCATTGTGCAAATTTTGATGGCGATCTCATTAATACGTTATATAACGTATTAATGTTGTTTCCGCTAATTTGAACAATCAATAATGAGATCTGGAGTTCTTACTGTATGAATACTAAAGAAATAATTAATGCCGTTGCTAAAGAGATAGAAGACAAAGGCGGAATCCGCCAAGTGTTCCTTGTTGCCTGCGGCGGGTCATTAGTGGATATGTATCCGGCTAAGTACTTCCTGGATAGCGAGGCGACGAAGCTTCATGTCGGCATGTATACCGCCAATGAGTTTGTCTACACGACGCCGAAAACGTTAGGGGAGAATTCGCTGGTTATCGTCTGTTCGCACGGGGGCAACACGCCGGAATCCGTCGCTGCGGCTAAGCTTGCTCAACAGCATCAAGCGCATACTATTACGCTGACTCACAACGCTCAGGCACAGTTGATCGAATACGCCAGTCACAACATTCTCTATGCCTGGGGTAACGATACCAATGTGGTCGATAATCCGATGGCGATTATCCTCAACCTGTGCGTTGATACGTTGCAGCAGGTGGAAGGTTTCAATAATTACGCTGATTTCCAACAGGGAATGACCCAAATTAATGGCGTCATTGCTCATGGCCGTCAGCAGGTTGCGGATCGCTGCCAGCGTTTTGCCCAAAAATATCAAGATGAAAAGCTCTTCTATATCCTCTCCAGCGGAGCTTCTTATGGCCATGCTTATGGTTTTGCTATCTGCTCACTAATGGAAATGCAATGGCTACATGCCGCACCTATTCACTCCGGTGAGTACTTCCACGGACCTTTTGAAGTTACGAATAAAGAGACGCCGTTTATTTTATTGATGAACGAAGGCCGTACGCGGGCGATGGATGAGCGAGCTTTGGCCTTCCTCACCAAGTATGCAGAAAAAGTGGAAGTCGTTGATGCTAAAGAACTGGGCATCGGGGTTCTTCCTCCGTCAGTCGTGGAGTTTTTCAACCCGGTACTGTTTTACAGCATCATGTGTGAATATCGTTCTGCGCTTGCCGACATTCGCCAGCATCCATTGGATACCCGCCGCTATATGGGGCTGGTGGAATACTAAGGGGAATTATGATGAATGTGATTGGAATTGGCGATAACGTCGTCGATAAATATGTTCATACTCAGACTATGTATCCCGGTGGAAATGCGCTGAACTTTGCCGCTTATGCGGCCATGCTGGGGCACAATGCGGCCTATTTGGGGATTTTTGGTAATGATGCCGCTGCGGAACACGTTATGCAGGTGCTGGATAAAGTTGGCGTCAAGTGGCCACACTGTCTGCAGGTGGCAGGAGAGAACGGCTGCGCACAGCTGAAAATCGAAGAGGGAGAACGGATATTTCTTGGTTCGAACGCCGGGGGTATTCGCAAGACAACTTCGATGGATTTTATTTTTCAGCATGAGCAATACCTGCGTGAGTTTGATCTGATCCATAGCGGCTGTTATAGCTACATGGAGACGCACTTACCTCAGTTACGCGAGCTCAACATTCCTGTCTCTTTCGATTTTTCAGATGACTTTGTACTGGAGCAGGCGCTGCCGCTGTGCCGTTACGTCGACTTCGCCTTCTTCTCATGCGCCGACTACAGCCTGGCGCAAACACGTGAAATTGTGCAACAAGCGCAGGCCAGCGGAAGTCGCATTGTCTGCGCGACGCGTGGAGATGAAGGCGCGATTTTATTTGACGGGCAGGATTGGTATCAGCAGGCGCCCGATTACGTCACTCCCGTCGATACAATGGGTGCAGGTGATGCTTTTATTACCGCTTTCATTTGCCATTTTCTGGCCCAACCTACGGGTAACAAGCGCGAAGCGATTACCAAGAGCCTGCAAAAAGCAGCAGCTTTCTCGGCACAAATTTGCCTGAAAGAAGGGGCATTTGGCTACGGGACTCACTACTAACCTATAACGCCATCTCTCATTTTTCCGTACTGATTTCCGTCCGCTAGCCGGGCGGAAAGGGGGATTCCTGCGCTTTTTCCGTGAGGAAAGAATTATGCATAGTGATGCTGCTGATTTGATTTTACGTTCTGATGCTATTTTTACTGCTGCCAGAAATGAGCTATTTAGCGGATATGTAGTCATTAAAAACGGCGCTATCGCGGCGATGATAGCGAATGGGGAAGATATTCAAACCTGGAGAGGTGAAAGAACTCGCTTTATCGAACTTGGCGATCGCCTGATTTGTCCCGGATTTTGCGATAATCACACGTTTTTTACCGGCTATATGAGCATGCAGCGTGGCGTCGATCTCCATGCCGCCCGCGATAGTAATCATGCCCTTGAACTATTACAGGATGCAGAAAAACTTCTCCCTGAGGGGAAAAGCCTCTATGGCTGGGGCTGGTCTGCTGCCCGTTGGGGAGCGGTGCCTGATGCCAGACTATTGGATGACGCTTTCCCGCAGAGACCGGTTGTCGCCATTAACGATGACAAAAGCTATTGCTGGATGAACCGTGCCGCCGTGGAGCTTTATGGCTTTACCGCTGAAGAGTGCAGCGCGGAGGCGAGAATCGCATTATTGGATGAGATGCTGTCTGATACCGCACAGTTAAAAAAAGAAATGCGGGCATTTATGGCCCGACTTGCCGGGCAGGGAATCACGGCAATAAAAGACGTTTGTTTCAACGATGCGCCGCAGTTGATGAATGCCTGGGATGAACTGGAAAAAGAGGATGCGCTATTGCTGAGAGTAAGCATTGTTTCTCAGCCCGTATCTGCGCCTGTCGATCTTGCTTTCGGTGAACAGGCCCGACGCCGCTTTCATTCGCCATGGCTGCGGTTTCATGGCTTTAAATTTATGGTCGATGGCGTTATTGCCGATCATACCGGCGATATGATTTACCCCTATGCCGATCGTCCCGGCACGAACAATGAACGACCCGTTGATTATAATGCCCTGCGCCAGCAGGTTTTGTTGGCTGATGCTCGTGGATTCAACTGCTGTATGAATGCGGAGGGCGATGCCGCAATTCGCCGCTGTATTGATATTTTTGCCGAATGCCGTAAGCGTCACCCGCAGAGCGTGGTTAGACATTCTCTGAGCGATCTGGAATGTCCGCATCCAAACGATATTCCCAGAATGGCTGAGCTCGGCCTTTTTGCCGAAGTTTATGCACAAATTCTGCTCCTTAACCCCTGCGAAGCCGAAGCCTATATGCGCGAACGCTATGGGGAAGAGCGCGAAGCGCAATTCTACGATTATGCCGCACTATTTGGGGCTGGCGTGACGGTGACTATTGGCACCGATCTGCCCCTGTTTATTCCTTCTGTTCCTGACTCGATGTATGCCGCCTGCAGTCGTCAGTTCCCTGATGGTTCACCCGTGAATGGCTGGTACCGCGAACGCGGAATGACCCGACAACAGCTCTTAACGGCATGGACGCTGAATAGTGCTCGACACCACGGCATGGAAGAGATGACCGGTAGCCTTGAGCCGGGAAAACGCGCGGATATCGCGGTTTTTGACCGTAATTTGTTGAGCTGCCCGAATGATGAGTTACGGACTTCTACCGTTGTACTGACCCTGGTGGATGGCCGTATTACCCATGACCTTCTGTAACTCTAAAAATGCCGAAAGACGGCAAACATAATATAAACATCTTATCGAGGCGGATTATGCGTATTGCAAAAATAAAGTGGGCGATGCCACACTGCTACGCTCTGATTTTCTTCATTATTATATTAGTAGCGCTGCTGACATGGTGTATTCCCAGCGGCAGTTTTGATTATCACTCAGTGACCTTACCCGGCGGTGAAACGAAAACATTAGTGATCCCAGGGTCTTATCATCTGCTGGACAAAGTCAGCAGCGAGGGCGATTTACGTCAGGGTATTGCCGCCGTACTGGCCGCGCCGATGGAGGGGATTATCAAGGCCGCCGACGTAGTGGCGTTTGTGCTCATTGTTGGTGGCGCTTTTGGCATTATTTTACGTACTGGCGCAATTGAGCGGGGGCTGGTGGCGCTGGCTGAACGCCTGGCAGGTAAAGGAATTTTGGTTATCCCTATCGCAATGACCTTGTTTAGCCTGGGAGGCGCGACTTTTGGTATGAGCGAGGAGGTGATCCCCCTGTATGCGATCTTTATCTCCCTGATGTTCGCGCTGGGTTATGACTCAATGACTGCGATCCTGATTCTTTTTCTGGGAACCCAGATTGGCTACGTTGGCGCAATGACCAATCCGTTCTCTGTACTCATTGCCCAGGGCGTAGCGGGTATTCAGGGAAATCCGCAGCTTTGGCTACGTGCTATTGCATGGCTGGTCTTCACGCTACTGGCGATTGCTTACACCATGTGGTACGCGCACCGTGTTAAACGCACTCCGCAAAAGTCGCCGGTATATGAAAATGATTGTCGCAACCGCGAGCAGTTTTTGTCGATACAGGATACGTCGGTCCATTTTTCCATCGCCGATCGGGTAATTATCATCGCCTTTGTGCTGGCGCTGGCCGTCATCTCATGGGGGTTAATCACGCGTGGCTGGTACATGGTTGAGATCGGCTCTGTGTTCCTGGCTCTGGGGCTGTTTTCCGGGATCGTCGGGCGCATGGGCATTAGCGGGATGGCCGACAGCTTTGTCGAAGGGTGCAAAGAGTTTGTCTACGCCGCCGTAGTCATAGGTCTTGCGCGCGGTATTCTGGTGGTGGCGGAGAACGGACGAATTATCGATACGTTGCTATTTGGTTTGTCTGAAATGCTGGAAGGGTTGCCGCAGTATGCGTTTACCACTCTGATGCTATTAGGGCATAACGTCATCACTTTTTTTGTGCCCTCATCTTCGGGCGAGGCCGCGCTCACTATGCCCGTGCTGGCGCCGTTAGGCGATTTGGTTGGTATCAATAAAGAGGCGATGGTGATGGCTTATCAATTTGGCAATGGCCTGACGAACCTGGTCTCTCCTACCGGCGGTGTATTGCTGGCTGGGTTGTCTATTGCGCGCATTGGGTTTGGTCAGTGGTTAAAGGCCATTGCGCCGCTGTTTCCGGTGCTGTGGATAGTTAGCGCTGCTTTTGCTGCGATTTCGGCCTGGGTCTGAAGGATATGCGCGCCGTCGTAGTTTGATGTGCGCGCTTCGATTATAATCCTGCTTCGCATTAATGGCCGTGCTGGTACCTCTTTTATGTCGAATTTTGGACTGCAACAGAATACTTCCGTACCGTTATACAGGCAGCTTAAAGATAAAATCCTCAGCGATATTTCTTCCGGGAAACTCGCTGAAGGAGAGAAAATCCCCACCGAGATTGAGCTCAGCGAACTCTACAATATCAGCCGTATTACAGTGCGCAACGCAGTGAAAGAGCTGGTAGCAGAAGGCTATTTGGTAAAAAAGCAGGGGAAGGGGACTTTTGTCTGTCTGCCTAAAATTGAGCGTAAAGTTGTTCACTTACTTAGCTTTACTGCCGCATGCGATGCTAACCATCTACCAACCCATAGCGTAGTGACTCGTCGTGAGATTCTGCAGGACTATCGTAATGCGCGTCAGCTTCTTGAGCTTGAGAGCGATGATTCCGTGCTTTATATCCAACGCCTTAGGATCGCTGGCGATGCGCCGTTAATGTTAGAGAATAATTACTACTCTCTGAAACGATTAGGTTTTTTACAGCAGGAGGATCTTAGCGGGTCGCTGTATCAGCTATTGCGTGAAAAATATGCGATCGTGCCTACCTATGCGGGTGAAACGACAGTAGAAATGGTGCGTGCGGATTCTGACAGCGCACCGCTGCTGAAGCAACCGCCCGGCGAACCGTTATTCCTGATGAAAACGCTAATTCTGGATAGCCAGCATCAGCCTATTCATTATGGAGAACAGTATATCGTCGCCGAGCGTTACACGTTTAGTTTCTGATTTCAGCGTGAAAGCGTCGCCACCATCACCGCTTTGATGGTGTGCATCCGGTTTTCCGCCTGGTCGAAGACCACGCTCGCCGCCGACTCAAACACCTCGTCAGTCACCTCCATGCCGCCGTGCAGGCCGTAATCGGCAGCCATCTGTTTGCCCAGCGTGGTCTGATCGTCGTGGAACGCCGGCAGGCAGTGGAGGAACTTGACCTGCGGGTTGCCGGTGAGCGCCAGCATCGCGCTGTTAACCTGATAGTCGCGCAGCAGGGCGATACGTTCGGCCCATTTTTCCTTCGCCTCGCCCATTGAGACCCAGACGTCGGTATAGATAAAATCGGCGCCTTTCACCCCCGCGGCGATATCTTCCGTCAGGGTGATGTTGCCGCCCTGCTGTTTGGCCAGCGCGGTGCAGGTCTCCACCAGCGCGGCCTCCGGCCAGCAGGCCGATGGCGCCACCAGGCGCAGATCCAGACCGGTCAAGGCGGCGGCTTCCAGCATCGAATTGCCCATGTTGTTGCGCGCGTCGCCGGCGTAGACCAGCGTCATCTGGTTAAAGGCTTTGCCCGGCAGATGCTCTTTCATGGTCAGCAGGTCCGCCAGCAGCTGGGTGGGGTGGAACTCGTTGGTGAGGCCGTTCCACACCGGCACGCCGGCGTATTGCGCCAGGGTCTCTACCACTTCCTGGCCGTGGCCGCGGTACTGAATGCCGTCGTACATCCGTCCGAGCACGCGGGCGGTGTCCTTGATCGACTCTTTATGGCCAATCTGGCTGCCGCTGGGCCCCAGATAGGTCACGCGGGCGCCTTGATCGTATGCGGCAACTTCGAAAGAGCATCGTGTACGGGTTGAGTCTTTTTCGAAGATGAGCGCGATGTTTTTTCCTGCCAGTTTCTGGACTTCGATACCGTTTTTCTTATCGGCTTTCAGCTTTGCCGCCAGCTCGAGCAGGGCGGTGATTTCTGCAGGCGTAAAATCGAGTAACTTTAAAAAATGCTTCTGGTAAAACGCAGACATGGTTCCCTCACCTGGCATAGGCCACTAATTGAATTAAAATTCAATTTATATGTATGAATATTCATTTGCAAGTCTGTGATCGAAATCTTTCACTGAGAAGTGGAGGCAATGACGGCGGTATGTGACAATAGGGATAACTGCCGCACATTATGAGGAACGAGCCATGGCAAACCCGGAACACCTGGAAGAACAGCGTGAAGAGACGCGTCTGATTATCGAAGAGCTGCTGGAAGATGGCAGCGATCCGGACGCACTGTACACGATTGAGCATCACCTCTCTGCAGACGATTTCGAAACCCTGGAGAAAGTGGCGGTTGAAGCGTTCAAGCTGGGCTACGAAGTGACCGAGCCCGAAGAGCTGGAAGTGGAAGAGGGTGACATGGTCATCTGCTGCGATATTCTGAGCGAATGCGCGCTGAACGCAGACCTGATCGATGCCCAGGTGGAACAGCTGATGACGCTGGCAGAAAAATATGACGTCGAGTATGACGGTTGGGGCACCTATTATGAGGACCCGAACGGTGAAGACGGCGACGACGATGACGAAGAGTATGTCGATGAAGACGACGATGGTGTTCGCCACTAAGTCGCAAATGTCGTAGATGGATACGGCGGCGCCTGCCGCCGTATAGCAAGGAACTTTCATGGATTACCCGCAGATTCTTTCCCCGATTATCAACTTCCTGCACTGCCCGACGCCGCAGGCGTGGATTGACGAAGCCCGCAAGCCGGAAAACCTGCCGCTGCTGCTGACCGACCATATGGTGTGCGAGCTGAAAGCGGCGCAGAACGCCATGCTGCTGGTGCGTCGCTACGTCGCGGATAAAGCTGACGCCGACGAACTGTTGGCCTGCCTGAAGCCGTACGAAGACTTCACCTACCGCCGGGGGCCGGAGCCGGATTTTGTCGCCCTGCATAAACGGATCAACAAAAGCGCCATGCCGCAGACCGACGACCCGTGGGGCCGCCAGCTGCTGGACAGCATGATTTTGTTGATTAAAGAGGAACTGCATCACTTCTGGCAGGTGCGGGAGATGATGCTGGCGCGCGATATCCCCTACGTCAAAATCACCGCCAGCAACTATGCCCGCGGCCTGCGGCGCGAAGTGCGCTCGCATGAGCCGGTGATGCTGATCGATAAGCTGATCTGCGGCGCCTATATCGAGGCCCGCTCCTGCGAACGCTTTGCCGCCCTGGCGCCGTGGCTGGACGACGATCTGCAGAAGTTCTACCTGTCGCTGCTGCGCTCCGAGGCGCGTCACTATCAGGACTATCTGGATCTGGCGCAGAAGATTGCCGGAGAAGATATCAGCGAGCGGGTGCGCCAGCTCGGCGAGGCGGAAGCGGCGCTGATCCTCCGTCCGGAGGCCGAGTTCCGCTTTCACAGCGGTGTGCCGGTAGCGGCGTAACCCACGATATTCGGGCCCGGTAGTCACTAACACCGGCAGTTTCAGTAGCCATGGGGAGAGAGATAGCGTTGAGAGCTTCAGCTCGCAATGGTACGGGCCGTAGGTCGGGTAAGGTTAGCCGCCACCCGACAAAAAAACGGCACCGCGAGCACGGGTAAGGTGCCAGCGGTGCCATCCGGGACATACCCCGGCTCGCGCTACGCTTAGCCGTGTAGCCCCGGTAAGCGTAGCGCTACCGGGGACGCCTGCGATATCGAGGCGCTACAGCGTTTTCAGCATCCGTACTTCGCAGTCCACGTGGCCGGTGCAGCCCAGCGGCCCGTCAATGTGCTCGAAGCCAAGATGTTCATATAAGCCGATCGCCTCCGTCAGGAAGGCGGTGGTTTCCAGATAGCAGCGCTTAAACCCTTGTTCGCGGGCGTAGTCCAGCGCCAGCAGCGCCAGCTTCTTCGCCAGCCCCTGGCCGCGGGCGCTGGTCATAAAATACATTTTCTGCAGCTCGCAGATATCCGGCTCGCTGCAGGCGAGCGGCGCGACGCCGCCGCCGCCAACCACTTCCCCCTCTTGCTCCACCACCCAGTAGGCGGAGCCCGGCTGGCTGTACAGCTCATACAGCTCATCGAGATTCGGGTCGGCGACCGTATAGCCTTTATCGGCGGTCAGGCCATATTCAGCCGAGACCTGGCGGATGACCCTGGCGATGGCGGCATTGTCTGCCGCCGTAATGCGACGCAGCAACGTCGCCGCGGGGACGCTCGTATTCATACAATGACTCATTACCCAAAAAAGACGAATGATGATGTTAATAACATCGCGACAGGGGAAAGCGCAAGCGAGGATGTTTCATAAAAAACGCCCCATGCCGGGTGGCAAGGGGCGGGAGGATCATAGCGCGGCGATCACCGCCTGCTGCTCAATCAGCTTCGCTTTCGCTTCCGCGTAGCCTTCCAGCTTCTCGCGCTCTTTAGCGATAACTGCTTCCGGCGCGCGGGCGACAAAGCCTTCGTTGGCCAGCTTGCTCTCGATGCGGCCAATTTCACCTTCGATTTTGGCCACTTCTTTCGCCAGACGCGCCAGTTCATCTTCTTTATTGATGAGGCCCGCCATCGGGATCAGCAGCTCGGCGCCGTCGACAATCTTGGTCACCGAGACCGGACCTTTATCATCGGCAGGCAGCACGGTAATGCTTTCCAGACGCGCCAGATTCAGCAGGAAGCTGCGGTTGTCGTTCACGCGACGCTCGGCCTCTTTGCTGCAGCCGCGCAGCAGCAGTTCCAGCGGTTTGCCCGGAGCGATGTTCATTTCCGCACGGATGTTACGCACGGCGACGATCGCCTGCTTCAGCCATTCGGTGTCGGCCAGCGCCGCGTCGTCCACCTGAGAGGCATCGTACTGCGGGAACGGCTGCAGCATGATGGTGTCGGCGGTGATCCCGCAGATCGCTTTCACGCGCTGCCAGATGGTCTCGGTAATGAATGGAATGATCGGATGCGCCAGGCGCAGCAGACCTTCCAGCACGGTCACCAGAGTATGGCGAGTCCCGCGCAGCTCCGCTTCGTTGCCACCATTCATAACCGGCTTGGTCAGCTCCAGGTACCAGTCGCAGAACTGGTTCCAGGTGAACTCGTACAGGATGCCGGCGGCGATATCGAAGCGGAAGTTATCCAGCGCTTCGCGATATGCTTTCACGGTGTGGTTGAATTCCGCGATGATCCAGCGGTCGGCGAGGGAGAGCACCATTTCGCCGCCGTTGAAGCCGCAATCCTGATCTTCGGTGTTCATCAGCACGAAGCGGCTGGCGTTCCACAGCTTGTTACAGAAGTTACGGTAACCTTCCAGACGCTTCATATCCCAGTTGATGTCGCGGCCGGTAGAGGCCAGCGCCGCCAGGGTGAAGCGCAGGGCGTCGGTGCCGTGCGGCTCGATGCCGTTCGGGAACTGTTTCTCGGTACGCTTGCGGATTTTATCCGCCAGCTGCGGCTGCATCATGTTGCCGGTACGTTTTTCCAGCAGCTCCGGCAGGGTGATACCGTCAACCATATCCAGCGGGTCAATGACGTTACCCTTGGACTTGGACATCTTCTGGCCTTCGTCATCGCGGATCAGACCGGTCATGTAGACGGTCTTAAACGGTACCTGCGGCTTGCCATTTTCATCTTTGATGAAGTGCATGGTCATCATGATCATGCGGGCGATCCAGAAGAAGATGATGTCGAAGCCGGACACCATCACGCTGGTCGGGTGGAACTGACGCAGGGCGTCGGTGTTTTCCGGCCAGCCGAGGGTGGAGAAGGTCCACAGCGCGGAGGAGAACCAGGTATCGAGAACGTCTTCATCCTGACGCAGGGCAACGTCGGCGCTCAGGTTGTTTTCCTGACGCACTTCGTCTTCGCTACGGCCTACGTAGACGTTGCCGTCGTTGTCATACCATGCCGGGATGCGGTGACCCCACCACAGCTGACGGGAGATACACCAGTCCTGAATATCGCGCATCCAGGAGAAGTACATATTTTCGTACTGCTTCGGCACGAACTGAATGTCGCCGTTTTCAACGGCTTCGACTGCTGGCTTGGCCAGCACGTCCGCGCGCACGTACCACTGGTCGGTCAGCATCGGCTCGATCACCACGCCGCCGCGATCGCCGTAAGGGACGGTCAGGTCGTGCGGTTTGATCTCTTCCAGCAGGCCGAGGGCGTCAACCGCCGCAACAACGGCTTTACGCGCCGCGAAGCGTTCCAGTTTCTGGAACTCCGCCGGGATCTCGCTGGAGTAGACGTCGGATTCATTGCCTTTGGTGTCGTAGACTTCCGCGCTTTCGCGGATGTCGCCGTCAAAGGTGAGGATGTTGATCATCGGCAGCTGGTGACGACGACCCACTTCGTAGTCGTTAAAGTCGTGCGCCGGGGTGATCTTCACGCAGCCGGTGCCTTTTTCCATGTCGGCGTGTTCGTCGCCCACGATCGGGATGCGGCGGTTAACCAGCGGCAGCACCACGAATTTGCCAATCAGATCTTTGTAGCGCGGATCTTCCGGGTTAACGGCCACGCCGGTATCGCCCAAGAGGGTTTCCGGACGGGTGGTGGCGACCACCAGGTAATCTTTACCGTCAGCGGTTTTCGCGCCATCGGCCAGCGGGTAGCGGATGTGCCACATGGAACCTTTCGATTCGCGGTTTTCCACTTCGAGGTCGGAAATGGCGGTGCGCAGTTTCGGGTCCCAGTTAACCAGGCGTTTGCCGCGGTAGATCAGGTCTTCTTTGTACAGGCGAACAAAGACTTCTTTCACGGCATTGGAAAGCCCCTCGTCCATGGTGAAGCGCTCGCGCTCCCAGTCCACGGAGTTGCCGAGACGGCGCATCTGACGGGTAATGGTGCCGCCGGATTCCGCTTTCCACTGCCAGATTTTGTCGATAAAGGCGTCGCGGCCGTAGTCGTGGCGGGTTTTCCCTTCTTCAGCGGCAATCTTACGCTCAACCACCATCTGGGTAGCGATACCTGCGTGGTCGGTACCGGCCTGCCACAGGGTGTTTTTGCCCTGCATGCGCTGGTAGCGAATCATGGTATCCATGATGGTTTGCTGGAAGGCATGACCCATATGCAAACTGCCGGTGACGTTCGGCGGCGGGATCATGATGCAGAAGCTCTCCTGGCTTTCATCACCATTCGGTTTGAAATAGCCCTGCTTTTCCCAGTGCTCGTAAAGCGGCTGTTCGATATCTTGTGGGTTGTATGTCTTTTCCATTATTTCCAGGTTGCCGTGTTCAGGTTGAAACCAGCCATGCGGTACGCCTTATAGCGTTCGCGCGCCAGTTGTTTCAGATTGTCTTCGTAAGGGACAAAGTCTATCACTTCTGTGAAAGCGGTGGCAAAATCTGCAAAGTTTAGCCGCAGGCTGATAAGAATATCCCGCGGGCTGCTGTTGCGCTTTTGCGGCCAGGCAATCTCTACCGGCGCGCCGCCTCTCGGGCCTTCGCCCGCCAGATTATGCGGCACAAAGCTCTCCGGCGGCCGCGACCACAGCGCCTCGTCGAGGCGAATCGCCTGCTGTTCATCTTCGCAGGCGATCAGGACGCGCTTGCCGTTGCGCCAACGTTCTGCGGCAATGTCACACACCAGCTGCTCGACGGCGCTCAGGCCGTCGACGGTGGCGTCATTGTCCAGAAGATAGAACGTTGCGTTTTTCATATATGGGGCTTCTTGTTGTGGATTTAAATGCAAAGCCGGGCGGCGCTACGCTTACCCGGCCTACAGTGTGCTGCCGTTTGTAGGCCGGGTAAGGCATCGCCGCCACCCGGCATGTCACATCACTCTTCGCCGTTAAAACCCGCACGATTGAGCAGGAACTGCGACAGCAGCGCCACCGGACGACCGGTCGCGCCTTTGGCCTTACCGGAACGCCAGGCAGTACCGGCGATGTCGAGGTGCGCCCAGTTGTACTTGCGGGTGAAGCGCGACAGGAAACAGCCGGCGGTGATCGCGCCGCCAGGACGGCCGCCAATGTTCGCCATATCGGCAAAATTGGATTCCAGCTGGTCCTGGAACTCGTCGGCCAGCGGCAAACGCCATGCGCGGTCGCCCGCCAGTTCGGAGGCGCCGATCAGCTCATGGGCCAGCGGGTTATGGTTCGACATCAGGCCGGTGATGTGATGGCCGAGGGCAATCACGCAGGCCCCGGTCAGCGTCGCCACGTCGATAACCGCTTCCGGCTCGAAGCGCTCAACGTAGGTCAGGACGTCGCACAGCACCAGGCGGCCTTCGGCGTCGGTGTTCAGCACTTCCACCGTCTGGCCGGACATAGTGGTCAGGACGTCACCCGGACGATAGGCGCGGCCGCCAGGCATGTTTTCACAGCCCGCCAGCACGCCGATGACGTTCAGCGGCAGCTGCAGTTCGGCAACCATCCGCATCACGCCGTACACCGCCGCCGCGCCGCACATGTCGTACTTCATCTCGTCCATGCCTTCGGCAGGCTTGATGGAGATACCGCCGGAGTCGAAGGTCAGGCCTTTACCGACCAGCACGATAGGGCGCGCGTCCTCAGCCGGGTTGCCTTTATATTCGATGACCGACATCAGCGACTCGTTCTGCGACCCATTGCCGACGGCGAGGTAGGCGTTCATCCCCAGCTCGCGCATCTGCTGTTCGCCGATCACCCGGGTGATGACGTTTTTGCTGTAGGTATCGGCCAGCTGACGCGCCTGGGAAGCCAGATAGGCGGCGTTACAGATGTTCGGCGGCATATTGCCAAGATCTTTCGCCGCTTTGATGCCGGCGGCAATCGCCAGGCCATGCTGAATGGCGCGTTCGCCGCTGGTCAGCTCGCGACGGGTCGGCACGTTAAAGACCATTTTACGCAGCGGGCGACGCGGCTCGCTTTTGTTGGTCTTCAGCTGGTCGAAGCTGTACAGCGTCTCTTTGGCGGTTTCAACCGCCTGGCGAACTTTCCAGTAGTTGTTACGGCCTTTGACGTGCAGCTCGGTCAGGAAGCAGACGGCTTCCATTGAGCCGGTATCATTCAGGGTATTGATGGTTTTCTGGATGACCTGCTTATACTGACGCTCATCCAGCTCGCGCTCTTTGCCGCAGCCAATCAGCAGAATGCGCTCAGACAGAATGTTTGGCACATGGTGCAGCAATAACGTCTGGCCAGGTTTGCCTTCCAGCTCGCCGCGACGCAGCAGGGCGCTGATGTAGCCGTCGCTGATTTTATCGAGTTGTTCGGCGATGGGGGAGAGGCGACGTGGTTCAAAGACGCCGACCACGATACAGGCGCTCCGCTGCTTCTCCGGGCTACCGCTTTTTACACTGAACTCCATGCACTATGCTCCTGAATCTTAAAGACAACAGTGGTGGCTACGGCTATACTCGTCGCCTTTCAAGTTGCAGATGCGCCGGCTGCGCCTGCTTACCCTGACGTGGCACATTGTGCGCGCCAGGGGCCACAGCCCTGCTGCCTTCTTACAACTCGAAATCCATTGAGTATATAATTGCAAGCTTTCGTAACTCATATCCGCTGTTGCGGTGACTTCGTGTTAATCTTAACGTTATTAAGGCCTGGGTTCGTCAGAAAAGATCCTGACATGCAGAACCGATGAGTCATTTAATCTTAGCGACGTTTTCGACGACCAAAGAGAATAAATGACGTTTAAGCCATGAAACAAGCAATTTTCCTGCACTAAAACGGGTTTTTACGGGCGTATTTATAGTGATAATCATAAGATATCTGGTTCGTGAGACGCTGAAAAGCCAGTTGGCGATCCTATTCATCCTGTTACTGATTTTCTTTTGTCAGAAATTAGTCAGGATCCTCGGCGCCGCGGTGGATGGCGATATCCCAACCAATCTGGTGCTCTCGCTGTTGGGGCTCGGCATCCCGGAGATGGCGCAGCTTATCCTGCCGTTAAGTCTGTTCCTTGGCCTGCTGATGACCCTCGGCAAGCTGTACACCGAAAGTGAAATTACGGTGATGCACGCCTGCGGCCTGAGCAAAGCCGTGCTGATCAAGGCGGCGATGATCCTCGCGCTGTTCACCGGCGCGGTGGCGGCGGTCAACGTTATGTGGGCGGGGCCGTGGTCGTCGCGCCATCAGGACGAGGTGCTGGCCGAAGCTAAAGCCAACCCCGGTATGGCGGCGCTGGCCCAGGGCCAGTTCCAGCAGGCCAGCGATGGTAACGCGGTGATGTTTATCGAAAGCGTCAACGGCAACCGCTTCCATGACGTCTTCCTTGCCCAGCTGCGTCCGAAAGGCAATGCGCGCCCCTCGGTGGTGGTGGCGGATTCCGGCGAGCTGTCGCAGCAGAAAGACGGCTCGCAGGTGGTGACCCTCAACAAGGGCACCCGCTTTGAAGGCACCGCGATGCTGCGCGACTTCCGCATTACCGACTTCAATAACTATCAGGCTATTATCGGCCACCAGGCGGTGAGCGCCGATCCGGACGACACCGAACAGATGGATATGCGCACCTTGTGGAAAACCCACACCGACCGCGCGCGCGCCGAACTGCACTGGCGCTTCACGCTGGTGGCGACCGTCTTCATTATGGCGCTGATGGTGGTGCCGCTCAGCGTGGTGAACCCGCGTCAGGGCCGCGTGCTGTCGATGCTGCCGGCGATGCTGCTTTACCTGGTGTTCTTCCTGCTGCAAACGTCGATTAAGTCGAACGGCGGCAAAGGCAAAATGGACCCGGCTATCTGGATGTGGGCGATTAACCTGCTCTATTTTGCGCTGGCGGTGCTGTTAAACCTGTGGGACACGGTGCCGATGCGCCGCTTCCGCGCCCGTTTTAATAAAGGAGCGGCCTGATGCAGGCGTTTGGCGTACTTGACCGTTATATCGGTAAGACGATTTTCAACACCATCATGATGACCCTGTTCATGCTGGTGTCGCTCTCCGGCATTATCAAGTTTGTCGATCAGCTGAAAAAGTCCGGGCAGGGCAGCTACGATGCGCTGGGCGCTGGTCTCTACACCATCCTCAGCGTGCCGAAGGATATCCAGATCTTCTTCCCGATGGCGGCGCTGCTTGGCGCGCTGCTGGGGCTGGGGATGCTGGCCCAGCGCAGCGAACTGGTGGTGATGCAGGCATCCGGTTTCACCCGGCTGCAGGTAGCGCTGGCGGTAATGAAAACCGCGATCCCGCTGGTGCTGCTGACCATGGCCATCGGCGAGTGGGTGGCGCCGCAGGGCGAACAGATGGCGCGCAACTACCGTGCCCAGCAGATGTACGGCGGCTCGCTGCTCTCAACCCAGCAGGGGCTGTGGGCGAAAGATGGCCACAACTTTGTCTATATCGAACGCGTAAAAGGCAACGATGAGCTGGGGGGCGTCAGCATCTATGCCTTCAACCCGGAGCGTCGTTTACAGTCGGTGCGCTATGCCGCTTCGGCAAAATTCGATAGCGAAAATAAAGTGTGGCGTCTGTCGCAGGTGGATGAATCCGACCTGACCGATCCAAAGCAGGTGACCGGCTCGCAGATGGTGAGCGGCACCTGGAAAACCAACCTGACGCCGGACAAACTGGGCGTGGTTGCCCTGGATCCGGATGCGCTGTCGATCAGCGGGCTGCACAACTATGTGAAATACCTGAAGTCCAGCGGCCAGGATCCGGGACGCTACCAGCTCAATATGTGGAGCAAAATCTTCCAGCCGTTGTCGGTGGCGGTGATGATGCTGATGGCGCTGTCGTTTATCTTTGGCCCGCTGCGTAGCGTGCCGATGGGCGTCCGGGTGGTGACGGGGATTAGCTTCGGCTTTATCTTCTATGTCCTCGACCAGATTTTCGGCCCGCTGACCCTGGTCTACGGCATACCGCCGATCATCGGCGCGCTGTTGCCGAGCGCCAGCTTCTTCCTGATAAGCCTCTGGCTGATGATGCGCAAGGCCTAGCGGGTAAGCCTGAAACGTAAGCCCCCTCAGCGATGAGGGGGCTTTTTTTTAGCGCTTGCGTCCGCCCAGCAGGCTGCCCAGCATGCCGCGGACGATCTGATTGGTGACCTGGCGAACCGCGCTTTTCGCTGCGGTCTGCACGATACCGTCGCGTTTTCCGCCGCGCGGGCCGGTGCTGCCGAACAGGATATCTTTCAGGCCGCCAAGCAGCCCGTCGTCATCGCCGTTCTGCTGGCCCTTCGCCGGCGGAGCCGACTGCTGCCCGGTGGCGACCTGCACCCCTTGCTGCAGCATTTCGAAAGCCGACTCGCGGTCCACCTCCTCCTCATACTTACCGTACAGCGGCGAGTGGTTCAGCAGACCATTGCGCTCGTCATCGCTGACCGGCCCCATTCGCGAGCAGGGGGCGATAACCATCGCCCGCTCGACCACCGACGGGCTGCCTTTCTCATCGAGGAAGGAGATCAGCGCCTCGCCGGTGCCCAGCTCCTGGATCGCCTGCTCGGTACTGAAGGCCGGGTTGGCGCGCATGGTCTGGGCGGCGGTTTTCACCGCCTTCTGGTCCTTCGGCGTAAAGGCGCGCAGGGCATGCTGCACGCGGTTGCCCAGCTGGCCGAGCACGGCGTCGGGAATATCCGCCGGGTTCTGCGAGACAAAGTAGACGCCGACGCCCTTGGAGCGGATAAGGCGGATCACCTGTTCAATTTTATCTAGCAGCACCTGCGGCGCGTCGTTGAACAGCAGATGCGCCTCATCGAAGAAGAACACCAGCTTCGGTTTATCGAGGTCGCCGGCTTCCGGCAGGCGCTCGTAGAGCTCGGAGAGCATCCACAGCAGGCTGGCGGCGTACAGCTTCGGCATCTGGTAGAGCTTTTCGGCGCTAAGGATATTGATCACCCCTTTACCGCTGGCATCGACGCGCATCCAGTCGGCAATATCCAGCATCGGCTCGCCGAAGAAGTGCTCGGCGCCCTGTTGCTCCAGGGTCAACAGCCCGCGCTGGATGGCGCCGATAGAGGCGCTGTTAATATTGCCGTACTGGTTCTGGAAAGACTTGGCGTTATCGCCGATAAACTGGGTGATTGCGCGGAGGTCTTTGAAGTCGAGCAGCAGCAGGCCGCGGTCGTCCGCGATGCGGAAAATAATGTTCAGTACGCCGCTCTGCACCTCGTTGAGATTGAGCAGGCGCGCCAGCAGCAGGGGGCCGAGATCGGAGACCGTCGCCCGCACCGGGTGGCCCTTCTCGCCAAAGATATCCCAGAGCACCACCGGGTTGGCGTGCGGCTCCCAGTCGCTGACGCCGATCTTCTCCAGCCGCGCCTGCAGTTTCTCTGAGCTCTGCCCCGCGGCGGCAATGCCGGTCAGGTCGCCCTTGACGTCGGCCATAAATACCGGCACGCCAATCTCCGAGAACGACTCAGCCAGCTTCTGCAGGGTGACGGTTTTACCGGTGCCGGTCGCACCGGTGATAAGCCCATGGCGGTTGGCCATCGCGGGCAGTAAATAGAGCGCGTTATCCAGCGTGCGCGCAATCAACAGGGGTGAGCTCATGGTCGATTCCTCCATTTATCCTGCGACGATTATAGGCAACCTCGTCGTCCGGCGTTGGGAAAATCGTCACGCGCCGCGCACGCTGTACCGTGAGGGTCTCAGGCGCAGTGGCGCTGGATGAGCGCGATGCTCTGCTCAATTTCGCGCTCGATATCCGCTTCGCTCCATTGCGCCAGCTCGGGGGCGAAGGGCTCAAAAGCGTACACCCCCTGATAGCCGCGGGCTTCCAGCGCTTTAACCTGCTCGCAGGTGCCGAGACGATCCTGCGGGGTTAGCATGATGCGCTCGGCATCGGTGAGCTGCTCGCGCGGACGGCTATCGTCCACTCCTGAAAGGTGCACCAGCCCGATATCCGCCACCTCTACCTGGCTGAACTCGTCCGCCGCCTGCGGGTAAAGATGGTGATGGAAGGTGTCGATCAGCAGCTTAAACGGCACGCGGGCGTCGTGGATCAGCGTCTGCGCCTGGTGCGCAGAACGCAGCGAGCTTTGCGGGAAGCCCAGCGGCTCCACCAGGCCGTGGATGCCATAGAAGGCGAACAGCGGCGCCAGGTCGCGTAGGGCGCCCAGGGTTTCGCTGGCCGGCACCTCGCTGCCGTCGTTGAGCGGACAGAGCACCAGCGATTTGGCGCCGATGGCCTGGGCCTCTTTCAGCAGCGATTCGGTCAACTGCCGCACTTCTTCGCTACGACGGTTAAAGGGGTAGACCGCGTTAATCGTCAGGATCTCGATGTGGTAGCGCGCCGCCAGCTCGCGCACCTGCTGATGGCTCAGATCGTCGGTCACTTTTCCACTGGGTAAATCGTTGCGCAGCTCGACCTTATTCAGGCCCAGACGGTTCACCAGACGGAAAAACGCTTCAATGCTGAGCGCTGGCGCGATTTTGCGGTTAATACAAAAACGTTGCATTGCGATGGCCATAGGACACTCCTGACGGAAGAGGGGTAGGTTCGTTCAATTGGCTAACAGTCAAAACGTTTATTCCAAAATTAGCAAGAATGGAAATGATGAATGTTTGAGCTGTCTCGCAAAATATCACCGGCACCGACTACCGGCGCGACAGCGGCGGGAAGCCTGGCGTCGAGGGCAACGAGGCGCGATGCGGGAAGCGCACAGGCGACCGGTTAGCGCAAAATGCGACTGTTATCACCAAAATGAAATTTCATTTCACAACAATGTTGAAATATAAATTTCATTTTACTACGGTTATAGCACAGCAGAATCAGCGACGGGCCGGTGTGCGCTGGCCCCCTTCACTATGAGGCGAGAACATGACGATCACAGGAAACTTTATTGGCGGGAAAACCGTTATCAGCAGCAGCAACGAAACGATGCCGGTGTACGACCCGGCGACGGGCAAAGCGGTGCGCGAAGTCACGGTGTCAACCGCGCAGGAAGTCTCCGAGGCGATTCAGGTTGCTCGCGATGCGTTTGACAGTTGGTCCCGTACCACGCCGCTGCGCCGCGCCCGCGTGCTGTTCAACTTTAAAATGTTGCTGGAGCAGCACGTGGAAGAGCTGGCGGGGATCATCGTCAGCGAGCACGGTAAGGTGTGGTCGGATGCGCTGGGCGAGCTGACCCGCGGTATGGAAGTGGTCGAATTCGCCTGCGGGATCCCGCACCTGATTAAAGGCGAATACTCCTCTGACGTCGGCACCGGCGTCGACAGCTACTCGCTGATGCAGCCCCTGGGCGTGGTGGCAGGGATCACCCCGTTTAACTTCCCGGCGATGGTGCCGATGTGGATGTTCCCGCTGGCGCTGGCCTGCGGCAACAGTTTCGTCCTCAAGCCGCCCGCGCTGGCGCCGACGGCCGCTGTGCGTCTGGCAGAGCTGTTAAAAGAGGCTGGTCTGCCGGACGGCGTGTTTAACGTCGTGCACTGCAGCAATGAAGATGCTGAGCAGCTGTACACTGACCCGCGTATTGCGGCGGTGAGCTTCGTCGGCTCCTCCGGCGTGGCGGAGTATATCTATAAGACCGCCAGCGCCCACGGCAAGCGCGTGCAGGCCTTCGGCGCCGCCAAAAACCACGCGATTGTGATGCCGGATGCCGATCTCGACGCTACCGTTAACGCCATTATGGGCGGCGCTTTTGGCTCCGCAGGCGAGCGCTGCATGGCGCTGCCGGTGGTGGTGGCGGTGGGAGATGAAACCGCCGACAAACTGATCGCCCGCCTGAAGCCGCTGGTGGAAGCGCTGAAAGTAGGTCCGGGCTGCATGCGTGGCCAGGAAGAGAACGAGATGGGACCGGTGGTGTCTGATACCCATCAGAAAAAAGTGCTCGGCTATATTGATAAAGGCGAAAGCGAAGGGGCAAAACTGGTGGTCGATGGCCGCAAACTGCGCGTGCCGGGTTACGACGCGGGCTACTATGTCGGCGGCACCCTTTTCGATCACGTCACCCCGGAGATGACCATCTGGCGCGAAGAGATCTTTGGCCCGGTGCTGGGGATTGTGCGCGCGGCGGACTATGACAGCGCCCTTGAGCTGGTCAACAGCCACGAGTTTGGCAACGGCAGCGCCGTTTTCACCAGCAACGGCCACACCGCGCGTGAATTCGTCCACGACGTGCAGGCGGGGATGGTCGGGGTGAACGTGCCGGTCCCGGTGCCGATGGCGTTCCACAGCTTCGGCGGCTGGAAGCGCTCGGTGTTTGGCGCGTTGAACGTCCACGGGCCGGACGGCGTGCGCTTCTACACGCGTATGAAGACCGCCACCGTACGCTGGCCGGCAGGGCAGCAGACCGTATCTGAATTCAGCATGCCGACGTTAGGTTAATCGGCGAAGGAGAGCGCCATGTCGTTACTGGCTAAATCGCGAAAAGAGGGACAGATCCAGCATATTACGCCGCAAAGCGCCGGTTGGCGCTATATCGGCTTTGATGTCTGGATGTTGAAAAAAGGGCAGACCGTGACGCTGGAGAGCGGCGATCGCGAGCTGTGCCTGGTGCTGGTCGCCGGGCTGGCGTCGGTGAAAACGCAACATGCCGATTTCCCGAATCTCGGTAAACGGATGTCGCCGTTTGAACGCACCCCGCCGTGGTCGGTCTACGTCCCGCCGCAGGATAAAGTTGAGGTGACCGCCGATTCCGATCTGGAGCTGGCAGTATGCAGCGCGCCGGGCAAAGGCAGCTTCCCGGCACGCCTCATTCGGCCGGAAGACGTCGGGGTAGAGCACCGTGGGAAAGGGCGCAATCAGCGCCGGGTGCATAATATTCTGCCGGACAGCGCCGAGGCGGACTGCCTGCTGGTGGTGGAAGTCTACACCGACGAGGGGGCCACCAGCTCGTGGCCGTCGCATAAGCATGATACCGCCCAGCCGGGCAAAGAGACGCAGCTGGAAGAAACCTACTATCACCGCTTCGATCCGCCGCAGGGCTTTGCCTTCCAGCGGGTCTACACCGACGACCGCAGCCTGGACGCCTGTATGGCGCCCTACAACCACGATGTGGTGATGGTGCCGCGCGGTTACCATCCGGTGGCGGCGATTGCCGGTTACGATAGCTACTATCTGAACGTGATGGCCGGGCCGGACCGGAAATGGTTGTTTACCTGGGAAGATGACCACGCCTGGATCAACACGCCGGAGTACCCGCGCCACGACTGATGCGCGGTGCAGAAGCGGATAAAGAAGGCCGGTTAGCGATGCTAACCGGCCTTCCTGTTTGAGGGCGGCGGGTGTTTTTTCGCGAAACGCTCCGCGGAATCCCTCTCCCCGACCCGGCAAGCGCAGCGCCGCCGGGGAGGAACCTCCGGCACTGTACCCGCCTTTGTGCCGGATGGCGGCACAAATGCCTTATCCGGCCTACGGCATCCTCCCGTAAGCTCCTATACCGTCGGCCCGGCAAGCGCAGCGCCGCCGGGCGATGACTACAGGCACGGTGCTGCTTTTATGCCGGGCGGCGGCTCACGCCTTGCCCGGCATACGGTTCGTGCGACCTGCCGTTAATTTATTCACCATTGTTGCTGAAACTGCCGGTGCTGACGGCCTCAAAATCGCTGAGACGTTCCCGGAAGGCCGGGGCAGCCCGCATGGATGCGGGCTGAGGGCCGTGTTTTGCACGGATGCTGCCTCGGCCCGACCCGAAGCCTGCAGGGATAAGTCGAAGGGACCGCGTAGCGGCGATTTTGCTGGCCGGAGCCCGGGGGTACAAGGGGCGGCGGCGACTGGCCGCCCCCTGTGCGCTCCCTGCGCCATGACAGGCATAACGCAGACGATTAACCGGGAGCGCAATGTGCGCTGAAATCACATGCGACAAACGCTTTACCCGGATTAATAAAGTTGCATACCAATAACATTATCTCCGGCACCCCGCAGGCGCATATACCCCAGGCCCGGCAAGCGCAGCGCCGCCGGGCGATGACCACAGGCACGGCGCTGCTTTTATGCCGGGCGGCGGCTCATGCCTTGCCCGGCATACGGTTCGTGCGACCTGTCGTTAATTTATTCACCATTGTTGCTGAAACTGCCGGTGCTGACGGCCTCAAAATCGCTGAGACGTTCCCGGAAGGCCGGGGCAGCCCGCATGGATGCGGGCTGAGGGCCGTGTTTTGCACGGATGCTGCCTCGGCCCGACCCGAAGCCTGCAGGGATAAGTCGAAGGGACCGCGTAGCGGCGATTTTGCTGGCCGGAGCCCGGGGGTACAGGGGGCGGCGGCGACTGGCCGCCCCCTGTGCGCTCCCTGCGCCATGCCAGGCATAACGTAGACGATTAACCGGGAGCGCAATGTGCGCTGAAATCACATGCGACAAACGCTTTACCCGGATTAATAGAGTTGCATACCAATAACATTATCTCCGGCACCCCGCAGGCGCATATACCCCAGGCCCGGCAAGCGCAGCGCCGCCGGGGAGGACACCACCGGCGCCATACCTGCCTTTGTGCCGGATGGCGGCTTCGCCTTATCCGGCCTACGGGAGCCTCCCGTAAGCTCCTATACCGTAAGCCTGGCAAGCGCAGCGCCGCCGGGCAGGACACCGCAGACACCATACCCGCCTTTGTGCCGGATGGCGCTACGCTTATCCGGCCTACGGCATCCTTCCGTAAGCCTATACTGCGCCGCCGAGTAACAAACGCCAGGCAGCCTATCTCACGCCTTCTGCTTGGCCTCGGACTCCTGGCTGCTGTTCAGCGCCAGCGAAACCGCCAGCGTCTGGGCCAGACACAGGGAAGCAACCTGCGAGCGGAAGCCATCCACCTGCGCTTCACGCACCACAAAGCAGACATCGCTGAAAGCCGCCAGCGGGCTGACCTGGCTGTCGGTAATGGCGATCTGCCGCGCTTTGCGCTGCGCGCCCAGCTCCACCAGCTCGACCACTTCCCGGGCGTACGGCGAGAAGCTCACCGCCACTACCACGTCTTTCGGACCGACCAGGCTCAGCTGCTCGGTGAACATGCCGCCGAGGCCGTCGATCAGAAAGGCTTTGCGATCGAGGTGACGCAGCGCATAGGTCAGATAGGAGGCGACGCTGAACGACCGGCGCAGACCAATGACGTAAATATTTTCCGCCTCGCCCAGCAGGGCCACCGCGCGCTCCAGATCATCGCTGGAGGTCTGCATCGCCAGCTGCTGCAGCGCCTGGTTGTTCACCATCGTGAACATATTGAGGATTTCCGTTGGCGTTTCCGGCGGGCTGGACTCATCGCTGGTGGTCTGGCGGAACAGACGGGCGCGCTCGGTATAGTTGGCGGTCTCTTCCATCAAATGTTGCTTGAACATCTGTTTCATTTCGTTAAAGCCGCTGAAGCCGAAGGCGTTGGCAAAACGAATCAACGTGGAAGGGGGAACATCCGCCTGTTGCGCAATGGAGGCCACGGTATCGAAAGCCACGCTATTGCTGTTATCAAGGATATAGCGGGCGACCTGTTTCAGGCGTTTGCTTAACGTATCGTAGCGACGCCTGATTTCATCCTGCAGGATGGTCAGCTGTGTTGGGTTATTGGCCATAAAGTGCGCTCTGAGAAAATGGAAGGAATATGGCTTCCAGTGTACCAAATGAAGCGAATTTTTCATTTATTGCGACGAAATACGCGATTCATTTCACGAAGAAACAGAAAAACGCCCGCTCCGCAAGGTGACGGAGACGGGCGTCGGGGGATCAGCGGCGGGCTTCGCGCCAGTAGCCAATAAGCGTCAGGTAGTTGCGTTTCACTTCCTCTATCAGGGCCTCATCGCTGAGCTCACCCTGCATCCAGCGCCGCGACGGCTGGCCAAAGATGGTGCGCCCGACGGCGAAACCTTTGATCATCGGGTGTGCGGCCGCCTCGGCGAAACCGGCGCGCAGTTTGTCGGAAGGCGCATCAAGCCCGAGGATCAGGATCCCGCGGCTCCACGGATCTTCGCGCTCGATGAGGGCGGTGATCTGCTGCCAGCTGGCGCTGGAGAGCGGCGGCAGCTTCCACCAGTCCGGTTTGATCCCCAGCTGATAAAAGTGTTCCAGCATAGTGTGGTAATGGCGCTCGTCTTTGTCCGGGCCATTTTCCGGCAGGATCACCTCCAGCAGCAGTTCATGGCCTGACTTGTTACAGGCCTGCCAGACCTCGAGCAGCAGGGCATCCTGCTCTGCACGCAGCGCCGCCGGGTCGTCCGGGTGATAGAAGACCAGGCATTTGACGACATGCTCCAGCGGCCAGTCGATCAGCTGCGAGCCGATGTTGCCATGCTCCAGACGCAGCGGTCGCGAGCTGGGCAGTTCGATAGGGCGGCCGATCCACCAGCCCTTGCCGGTAATGGCGTTGAGCGCACGCTGGCCGTAGGTACCGTCGGCCAGAATGCCGCTGCGCTGATCGAGACCTGCCTCCTGCGCCGCCGCTTCGGCCGCGGCCAACAACAGCAGCTTGAGCTGCGGAATGCAGGCTTCGTCACGCCCGGTCTCCCGCGCCAGATCGGCCAGCTGTTTGCGATGGTCAAAGGCGAAAATGCACAGCTCCGGCCACTGCTGACGGCGGCTGGTGACCCGGTGTAGGTGGTTGAGGCGCTCGTCGACGTCCGGGCGCGGCACCGATTCGGCGCGCTGCAGGTAGTCATCGAGTTCGACTTTGGTCGGCATCGCCGGCGCGCAGCCGTGGCGGGAGACCACCAGCGCCCCGCAGGCGTTGGCGTAACGGCAAGCCTGCTCCCAGCCTTCGTCGTTGAGCCAGCCGCGCAGCAGACCCGACATAAAGGCATCTCCGGCGCCCAGCACGTTGAGAACCTCCACGCGCACGCCCTGCTGCAGCGGCACCTGGTCCCAGCTGTCCGGGATGTCGCCTTCCAGCACCACGCAGCCCATCGGCCCGCGCTTGCAGACGAGAGTGGCTTTGGTGGCATTGCGCACATTTTTCAGCGCGGTCAGGGTATCGGTGCTGCCCCCGGCAATATGAAACTCTTCTTCGGTTCCCACCACCAGATCGAACAGATGCAGCACTTCCTGCAGCTGGCTGGTGACCGGTCCGGACTCAATGAAACGGGTTTCGCCATCGCCGAGCGAGGTGAGCCCCCACAGCACCGGACGGTAATCGATATCCAGCGCGGTACGCAGGCCGTGACGGCGGGCGTACTCCAGCGCCTTCAGCACCGCGGCGCGGGTGTTGGCGTGCGACAGGTGGGTGCCAGTCACCGCCAGCGCCCGGGAGGAGGCAATATACTCCTCGCTAATGTCGTCAGGCGTTAAGGCCATATCGGCGCAGTTATCGCGGTAGAAAATCAGGGGGAAGGTCTCCTGATCCTTAATCCCCAGCATCACCAGCGCGGTCAGGCGAGATTTGTCGGTAATCAGATACTCGGTATCCACCCCGGCGCGGTTGAGCGTTTCGCGCAGGAAACGGCCGTTGTGTTCATCGCCAACGCGCGCCAGCATGGCCGATTTCAGCCCCTGAATCGCGGTGCCAAAGGCCACGTTGCCGGAGGAGCCGCCGAGATATTTCGCGAAACTGGCAACGTCTTCTAGCCGCGAACCAATCTGCTGGGCATAGAGGTCGACGGCCACCCGACCTATACAGATGACGTCGAGCCGCTTTACTGCTGCATTCATAGCTAGGATTTCCTTTTTGGTGTCTGCTGCCTGGAAGGGTCGGGATCCCGACGTCGACTCCGTGAACAGCCTGAGGGTTATTGGTTACCCTTAGTTTGAGAAATAAATATTTCATTTGCAAACTCGTTCGAAATTAAAAAACCAAAAGTGTGAGGGATCTACCACTCTGCCGCACTGAGCCTCGCGCGAGCGCGGATCGCCCCCTCTGTCGACCCGGGGGAAAATGAAACGCCAAATGGCATCCATTTACCTATGATTTTTAAGGGGATATTTCCGTCTGGAGCGGCAAAAAAGGGCCTGAAAACGTGTCTGGAATGTAAGTGAAACGTATGAAATGGGTAGAGAGTTTGATCCTTCTCGCAAAATGAAATATTTCTTCTGTATTTGTATTTAATGAAAAAAATGTTTGCCTATAATCCACAGGTATTCCAGTGACGTGAACGACGGCCCCGGCGGCATCGGCGCGACGCCACACACAAATACTGAACAATAAGGATTGTGCATCATGGGCAAACTGAGACTGACAACGGCGCAGGCGCTGGTGAAGTTCCTCGATAACCAGTACCTGGAAGTGGATGGTGTAGAGCTGAAGTTCGTGAAAGGCATTTTCGCGATTTTCGGCCATGGCAACGTCCTGGGGCTGGGGCAGGCGCTGGAGCAGGACAGCGGCGATATGCGCGTCTATCAGGGGCGCAACGAGCAGGGGATGGCCCACGCGGCCACCGGTTTTGCCCGCCAGGCCCTGCGCCGGCAGATTATCGCCTGCACCTCCTCCATCGGTCCGGGAGCGGCCAACATGATCACCGCCGCCGGCACCGCCAGCGCCAACCGCATCCCACTGCTGCTGCTGCCGGGCGATGTCTTCGCCACCCGCCAGCCGGATCCGGTGCTCCAGCAGATTGAACAGAGCTACGATCTCAGCATCAGCACCAATGACGCTTTCCGCGCAGTCAGCAAATACTGGGACCGCATTACCCGCCCGGAACAGCTGATGAGCGCCTGCATCAACGCCATGCGCGTCCTGACCGACCCAGCGGAAACCGGCGCGGTAACGCTGTGCCTGCCGCAGGACGTGCAGGGCGAAGCCTGGGATTACCCGGAATCCTTCTTTGCGCGCCGCGTGCACCGTCTCGACCGCCGCCCGGCCAGCGCCGCGCAGCTGGCGGACGCCGTGGCGGCCATCAAAGGCAGCCGTAAACCGCTGATCGTCTGCGGCGGCGGGGTGAAATACTCCGGCGCGGGCGAAGCGCTGTCCCGTTTTGCCGAGCGCTACGGGGTGCCCTTCGCCGAAACCCAGGCCGGGAAGGGGACGGTGGTCTCTTCTCACCCCCTGAACGTCGGCGGCGTCGGCGAGACGGGCTGCCTGGCGGCGAACCTGCTGGCGAAAGAGGCCGACCTGGTGATCGGCGTCGGCACCCGCTTCAGCGATTTTACCACCGCCTCGAAATGGATTTTCCAGCACCCGGAGGTGCGTTTCCTGAATATTAACGTCAGCAACTTCGACGCCTGGAAGCTGGACGGCATTGCCATGCTGGCGGACGCCCGGGAAGCGATGACCGCTCTCGACGCGGCGCTGGCGGACAGCGGCTGGCAGGCCGGCTGGGGCGCGCAGATCGAGAGCGTGCAGAGCCGTCAGTTAAAAGAGACCCAGCGCGTCTACCAGGCGGTGTGGCAGGAGAAATCCTTTGTGCCGGAGATCGACGATCATCTCGATCGCGAATCGGTGTATCGCGAGTTCCGCCAGATCACCGACTCCACCCTGACCCAGAGCAGCGTTCTTGGGGTACTGAATGAAACGCTGCCGGCCGAGGCGGTGATCGTCGCGGCGGCGGGCAGCCTGCCAGGCGATCTGCAGCGCGTCTGGCGCAACCGCGCGGAAAACACCTACCACGTGGAGTACGGCTACTCCTGCATGGGATACGAAGTCAACGCCGCGCTGGGCGTGAAGCTGGCGCAGCCGCAGAGCGAAGTCTACTCCCTGGTCGGCGATGGCTCGTTCATGATGCTGCACTCTGAGCTGGTCACCTCCCTGCAGGAGCGGGCGAAGATCAACGTCGTGCTGTTCGACAACATGGCCAACGGCTGCATCAACAACCTGCAGATGGAGCACGGGATGGACAGCTTCGGCACCGAGTTCCGCTACCGTCAGCCGGAAACCGGCCAGCTGCAGGGCGGCCTGGTGCCGGTGGACTTCGCCACCATCGCCGCCGGCTACGGCTGCAAAACCTGGCGCGTCACTACCCTGGACGAACTGCGCCATGCGCTGGACGCCGCCCGTCGCGAAACGGTCAGCACCCTGATTGATATTAAAGTGCTGCCGAAGACCATGGTGCACAAATACGGCAGCTGGTGGAACGTCGGGGTCGCCCAGACGGCGCTCTCTGAGCGGATCCGCAAAGTGGCGCAAATGATTAATGAAAAGCGCGCCCAGGCGCGTGATTACTAAAACGAACATCCACTCTGAATCCTACAGACTTACGGAGAAAACCATTATGTCGCTCAAATTAGGTGTCATCGGCGCTGGCGCTATCGGTAAAGAACACATCCGTCGCTGCACCCAGGTTCTGCAGGGGGCCACCGTTGTGGCGGTGTCTGATATCAATGCCGACAACGCCCGCGCGGCGGTTGCGCTGCCGGGCGTGCAGGCGGAAGTCTACGCCGACGGCCACGACGTGATTAACGCCAGCGATGTCGATGCCATCCTGGTCACCTCCTGGGACCCGACCCACGAAGAGTACACCCTGGCCGCCATCGCCGCCGGTAAGCCGGTATTCTGCGAAAAACCGCTGGCGATGACCGCGGAAGGCTGCCGCCGCATCGTCGATGCCGAAATGAAGGCCGGCCGTCGTCTGGTGCAGGTTGGCTTTATGCGCCCGTACGACGAAGGCTATCTGGCGCTGAAAAAAGTGATCGACGATGGCGATATCGGCGCACCGCTGATGCTGCGCTGCGCCCACCGCAACCAGTCGGTCGGCGAGAACTACACCACCGATATGGCGATCACCAACACCCTGATCCACGAGCTGGACGTGCTGCGCTGGCTGCTGAACGATGACTACCGTTCCGTGCAGGTGCGCTTCCCGCGCTCCACCTCGCACACCCATGCGCGCCTGAAAGATCCGCAGATCGTCTCCTTTGAAACCAAAAAAGGCACCCTGATCGACGTCGAAGTGTTCGTGAACTGCCAGTACGGGTATGACATCCAGTGCGAAGTGGTCGGCGAAACCGGGATTGCCCGTCTGCCGGAGCCGTCGGCCGTCCAGATGCGCAAGTCCGCCAGCCTGTCGACCGCCATTCTCACCGACTGGAAAGACCGCTTTATCAAAGCCTACGACGTCGAGCTGCAGGCCTTTATCAACGACGTCAAAGCCGGCCAGCTGCACGGCCCGTCGGCCTGGGACGGCTACGCGGCGTCGGTGGCGGCGGATGCCTGCATTAAAGCGCAGGGAACCAGCGAGCCGGTTGAAGTGACGCTGCCTGAGTGCCCGGCATTCTACAAACGTTAAGCGCGTTTTGCTGACGGAACTTCTTTGCACAGGTAACGACGATGAAAATTGCTTTTGATGTGGATGTCATTAAGGACCTCGGGATCACCCGCATGGTCCATCAGGTAGCGGAGTGGGGCTACAAGTACATTGAACAGTCGCCGCACCCGCAGATTAACCCGTTCTACAAGCACCCGCGCGCCAGCCGGGAGATCATGGCGGAGTACAAGCAGGCGCTGCGCGATACCGGCCTTGAGCTGTCGTCGTTTATCTGCGTCTACCGCTGGTCCGGCCCGGACGAACTGCGCCGTCAGGCGGCGGTGAAAAACTGGAAACGGCTGGTGGAAATTGCGGTGGAGATGGGCGTTCAGGTGATCAACACCGAGTTCTCCGGCGATCCGAATCAGCCTGAGATCTGCGATGAAATGTTCTATCGCTCAATGGAAGAGCTGTTGCCGATTTTTGAGCGGGAAGGCATCCGCGTGGAGATCCAGGCGCATCCCTGGGATTTCTGCGAAGAGAACAATGAAACCGTCGATATCGTGAAGTCGTTCCGCAGCGATAACGTGAAGTACGTCTACAGCGTGCCGCACACCTTTTTCTACGACAAAGGCGTCGGCGACGTGGCGAGCATGCTGCGCTATGCCGGGAGCGATCTCTCCCATGTCCTGATTGCGGACACCCGCAATCATACGAAACATTGCCGCTATATCGTTAACCCGCCGGGCGTGGATGCCGTGGTGCACCAGCACGTAGGCGTCGGGGAAGGGGATGTGGATTTCGACGCGCTGTTCCGCACCCTGCGCGAAATGAAATTCGCCGAGCAGACCTTCAAGGTCGGCGGGGAGCCGATTGTCGCCACCTCGCTGTTTGGCTACCCGGAAAAAATGAAATACCAGGCAGTGGAAACCCGTGAACTTATTGAACGTGAATTGCTGCGCCGGTAAGGCGCAGCGGCAGGAGCCCTACTATGAACAAAGATAACGTCAAACTGGCTATCGCCCCAATCGGCTGGACTAACGATGATATGCCGGAGCTCGGCAGCGAAAACACCTTCCAGCAGATCGTCAGCGAAATGGCGCTGGCCGGCTTTACCGGCAGCGAAGTCGGCAGCAAATATCCGCGCGACCCTGCGGTCCTCAAGCCGATGCTGGATATCCGCGGCATTCAGATCTGCAACGCCTGGTTCAGCACCTTTTTCGCCAACGGCCAGCGGGAAAAAACCATTGATGAATTCGTCAATCACATGAACTTCCTTCATGCGATGGGGGCGAAAGTGATTGGCTGCTCCGAGCAGAGCGGCAGCATCCAGGGGCTGGATAAACCGATCCTCGGCGATGCGAAGCCGTGCTTCAGCGAAGAAGAGTGGCAGCGGGTGGCAGAAGGCTACAACACCCTCGGCCGCCTGGCGGCGGAGAAAGGGATGCAGGTCTGTCTGCACCACCACATGGGCACCGGCATTCAGACCACCGCGGAAATCGACAAATTTATGTCGCTGGTGGACGAGCGCGTCTTCCTGCTGTTCGACACCGGCCACGCCTGGTATTCCGAAGGCGGCGAAGCGCCGATGCTGGCGATCCTTAAAAAGTATCTGCCGCGCATCAACCACGTCCACCTGAAAGACGTCCGCCCGCCGGTGATCGACCAGGTGCGCCGCGACGGCTTGTCGTTCCTCGACGGCGTGAAAAAAGGCACCTTCACCGTCCCGGGCGACGGGGTGATCGATTTCCGTCCGGTGTTCAAGCTGCTGGACGACTTTGGCTATAAAGGCTGGATGGTAGTGGAAGCCGAGCAGGATCCTGCTCTGGCCAATCCTTTCGAATACGCCGTCAAAGCGCGCAAATATATCCGCGAAACGGCAGGGATCTAATCGTTGTGACATTTTCAGGCCATACCGGGTATGGCCTGCTTTTTTCCTTTCTCAACCGGACCCAGGGCTTAACCACAGCGCCGGACAGTTCCCTCTCCCTCAGGGAGAGGGCGGGGTGAGGATGACGATGACGGGTAAAGCGTCACTTCACTTCCGCCAGCGCGGTCTTATCCACATACGGTTTCATCAGCGCGTCGGCTTCCTTCTGCGCCGCCTGCACCGCTGCCTCCGGCGTCACTTTGGCATCATTGACCACCGCCGCCAGCTGGTTCTCCATCGCCTTACGCACCGCCACGGTCTCCCAGGTGGAGTACCATGGATGGGCGTACTTCAGCTGCTCAAGGGCGATCGCCGCCCGCGGATCCTGCTGCAGATAGGCCTTCATCTCCGGCGTATCGTATGACGCCTTGCGCGGCGAGAAGTAGCCGGTGAAGCGGCTCCACGCGCCGTTCACCTCGGGGCTCACCAGATAGGTCAGGAACTGATACGCCGCTTTCTTCTGCGCATCGCTGATGCCTTTAAAACTCACCAGGCTGGCGCCGCCGATCGGCACCGCGCGCTGCTCTTTGGCCGGCAGCATCGCTACCCCAAGCTCAAAGTCTTTGCTGTTCTCGCGCATAAAGCCCAGCGCGCCGGTGCTGAGCATCGCCATCCCGAGCTTGCCGGAGAAGAACGCGGCGCTGATCTGCTTCGAGTTCAAGACCCCGGACGGCATCACCTTGTCCTTGTAGATCAGATCCTGCCAGAAGCGCAGGGCGCCGATGGCGGTCGGCGAGTTGTAATAGACCTCGCCCGGATAGTCTTCGTTAAAGTATTTCCCGCCGTTGGCGCGCACCAGTGCCGAGAAGATCCAGCCGCCGTAGTCGTCGTTGGTCGACGGCAGCATGATCCCCCACTGGCCTTTGCTCTCGTCGGTCAGCTTTTTGGCATCAGCCAGCAGCTCGGCCCAGGTCTGGGGCGGCTGTTTGATCCCGGCTTGATCGAACATCGTCTTGTTGTAGTAGAGGATCGGCGTCGAGTTATGGAACGGGATCGCATAGGTGGTGCCCATCACCTGGGCGTTCTTATGCATCGCGGGCCAGAATTCCTTTTGCAGAAAATCGCCGGCCTTTTGATCGCCATATTTAAACAGCTCGTCCATCGGCAGGATCTCATCTTTCAGCGCCAGATCGGTGGTGAAGTTGGCGGACATGATCACCAGCGCCGGCGGCTGGCCGGCCTTCTGCGCCGATTCGGCTTTGATCTTGGTGGTGTCGTAGTTGCCGGTGAAGATCCCGCGCACTTCGACATCCTGCTGCGAGTCGTTGAATTGCTTAATGACGCGGGTCATCTCCATGGTCAGCTTGCCGTCCACCGGCGCCGGGAACATGAAGTCTATTTTCTCTTTTGCCAGCGCCGCGCCGCTCAGGGCAAGGCTGAGGCCAACCGCGACTAGCGTAAAAGGTTTAAACATGATTACACTCCATCAATAAATTATGCTGGGTCTCAGCATGAAAAAGATGCACATCGGCAGGCGAGAAGCCGATCTGTAGCGACTCGCCTTTCTCCGGCACCGTGCCGCGGTGGCGGCGGCTAAAGCGCAGGGTGCCGATCGGGGTGCTGACGTGGAGCAGGTAATCGGCCCCCATCAGTTCTCGTTGCAGAACGGTGGCCGGCAGGCGCAGATGGCCCTCCTCCACGCGGTCGGTAATATGTTCCGGGCGAACGCCCAGCCAGACGCGGGTCTGATCCCGGTGGCGCGGCGGCAGCGGATGGCGTTGTTCGCCAAGCTGAACGTTGCCGTCAACGCAGGGGAGCGATAGCAGATTCATTGCCGGTGAACCGATAAATCCGGCCACGAACAGATTGGCCGGGTTGGCATACAGATATTCTGGCCGTCCTACCTGCTGCACGTGGCCGCCGTTCATCACCACGATGCGGTCGGCCATCGACATCGCCTCGGTCTGATCGTGGGTCACATAGATGGTGCTGGTTTTCAGCTGCTGGTGGAGCGCCATAATGCTGTCGCGCACTTCGCTGCGCAGGCGGGCGTCGAGGTTGGAGAGCGGCTCGTCCATCAGGAACAGCCGCGGATTGCGCACAATCGCCCGGGCCATCGCCACCCGCTGGCGCTGGCCGCCGGAGAGCTTCGCCGGTTTGCGGTCGAGCAGCGCCTCCAGCTGCAGCATCTGCGCCACTTTGTCCACCCGCGGCTGCCAGCTGCTTTTCTCTTCCTTGCGCACCTTCATGCCGAAGGTGATGTTGTCGCGCACCGACAGATGGGGGAACAGGGCATAGTTCTGGAAGATCATCGCGAAGTTGCGCTCGCGCGGCGTGGTGGCGGTGATGTTCTCATCATGCAGCCAGATTTGTCCTTCGCTGACCGGCTCCAGCCCGGCGAGCAGGCGCAGCAGGGTGCTTTTCCCGCAGCCCGACGGGCCGACCAGCACCACGAATTCGCCTTCGTGAATATCCAGCGACAGGGCGCTGAGCGCCGGTTTGCCGTCGAAACGTTTACTGATGTTTTGCAGACTGAGCATGGCGGTTAGCGCTCTTCCGTTGGGCAACTGATGTTTTCGTCGTACAGCCACGGCCCGGCGTAGTGGGCCAGCGAGTGCTGGTAGCTCACCCACTGCTCACCGACCTGACGGTGCATCAGGCACGAGGCCGGGGAGAGGTCGTAATAGGGCCGGGTGTCTTCGTGGCAGTACGGCACCTGATGGACGGTGCCGGGAATGGTGGAGATCAGCGCCTGGCGATACTGGGTCATGGTCAGGCTGTGGTTGTGGCCGCAGAAGATGCGCGTCAGCGACGGAAAACGCTCCACCAGCGCCAGCAGACGGTGGCCGTTTTCGCAGGCGATCGGGTCCATCTGCGCATTGCCCAGCGGCAGCGGCGGGTGGTGCATAAAGATCGTTGCCGGTTTGTCGCCGCCCTCGAACAGTTGCGCCTCCAGCCAGCTGATGGTCTCGTCGGTCAGCCAGCCTTTTGACGTGCCGGCATGACTGGAGTCGATAAACAGCAGGCGGGTGGCGAAGTCATCCACCGCATAGCGCATATTTTGCGGATCGTTGCCCAGCTGCGGGCACAGCGGATGAAGATGCTCGAGAAAATGGGCTTTGTCGTCGTGGTTGCCGGGGATCAGATACAGCGGATAGTTCAGGCTGCCGAGGATCTGGCGGGCCACCTGATACTCCTCCGGGCGGCCGCAGTTGACGATATCCCCGCTCACCACCACCGCGTCCGGGCGCTCGCGCAGCGCGTTAAGCTGGGAGACCACGTCGGCGTTGGCGGCATTGACGTCGATAAAGCCGTACAGCTTCTCGCCGCGGCTGCGGAAATGGGTATCGGAAATGTGCGCTAACAGCATGAATCACTCCTTATTTGATCCCGGAGAAGCCGAAGCTCCGCAGGAACTGTTTCTGAAAAAGGATGAACGCCAGCATCAGCGGCAGGCAGACCATCAGCGTCCCGGCGCCGATGGTGCCCCACTGGCCGCCGGATTCGGCGCCCATGGCGAAAGAGACCAGCCCGACGGTCAGCACCTGCTTATCGGGATCGTTGAGCATCATCAGCGGCCACAGGTACTCGTTCCAGTGGTAGGTAATGCTGACGGTGGCGAAGGCCAGCACCGACGGCCAGGACATCGGCAGCAGTACGCGGAACAGCACCTGCCACCAGCGGCAGCCCTCCATCAGCGCCGCCTCCTCCAGCTCTTTCGGAATGGCGAGGAACGCCTGACGCATCAGGAACACGCCGAACGCCGAGGTGAAGTAGGGCATCATCACCCCGGTGAGGGTGTTGAGCAGGCCGAAGGTTTTCAGGGTCAGCATGTTCGGCACCATCATCACCACCGGCATGATCATCAGCTGCACCAGGAACAGGAGAAACAGCGTCTGCTTGCCGCGAAACTCGTGGCAGGCGAAGACGTAGCCGGCGGTGGTGATGGTCAACAGCTGCACGAAGAAGGTGCCGAAGGTGAAGATAAGGGTGTTGGCGTACAGGCTCAGCCAGTCGGCGCTGTTCCAGGCGTCGCGGAAGTTATCGAGAGTCAGCGGCAGGCGGGGCAGCAGCGACGCCATATCGTCGCCGAAGGTGGTGGCGCTGAACGAGGTCGCCAGCATCCAGATAAACGGGCTGACCCACAGCAGCGCCAGGCAGCACATTAATACTGTGAGCGTAAAGGGCGACGAGCGGCGCAGGCGCAGCCACAGCGGACGGGCGGCGGCGGGCGTGCGGACCAGCAGCGGCGAGATTTCAGCGCTCATAGTGGGCTCCTTTCTCCAGCAGTTTCAGGTTAATCAGCGAGAAGGCGAACAGCCCGGCCAGGGTGAGGAAGGTGGCGGCGGAGGCTTTACCGAGGTCGTGGGTATCCCAGGCGAGATTCTGGATGTAATAGAGCAGCACGGTGGTGGCGTTGTCCGGCCCGCCGCGGGTCATCACCGCCACGTGGTCTATCTGGGTGATGGAGTAGATCAGCGCGGTGGTGATCACAAAGCTCAGGGTCGGGCGCAGCAGCGGTAGCGTGACCTTAAAAAAGACCTGCGTGCGGGTAGCCCCCTCCATCAGCGCCGCTTCCCGCGTCGAGGCCGGAATGCTCTGCAGCCCGGCGAGGAAAAACAGCATGTAGTAGCCGGCGAACTTCCACACGCCGATCAGCGCCAGGGCCAGCAGCGCGCTGTTGCTGCGTCCCAGCCAGTTGTTGTTCATCGGCCCGAACAGCTTCGCCAGATAGTGGTCGAGCAGGCCGAGGCCGGGCATAAAGATAAACAGCCACAGCGCGGCGGCGCTGACCATCGGGATAATCATCGGGAAGAAAAAGGCGGTGCGCAGCCAGCGGTTGACGCGATGGTTCTCGCTCAGCGCCACCGCCAGCAGCAGGGCGAGGGTCACCCCGGGCACTACCGTCAGCAGGATATAGAGCAGATTATTGACCAGCGACTGCCAGAAAACGCCGTCGGCAAACAGGCGGGAGAAGTTATCCAGCCCGACGTACTGCGCGCCGTCGCTGGCCATGCGGGTATCAAACAGGCTGTCATACACCGAACGCCCCAGCGGGAACCAGGTAAACAGCAGTAAAAACAGCAGGGAAGGCGACAGGATCAGCCAGGGAAGCCAGGTCTTTCTCATGGTGACGCGCATCTCGTTCAGCCATTTATCGAAGCCCGGATTGTGGGAAGCAATGACTACAGAGGCATGGCGGGGAGATGACGGTTTGATGAAGCAACGGGGAAAACGCCGGGCGAGCGGGCCGCCCGGCGGGAGAGAATCATCAGAAGTCGGCTTTCAGCACCGCGCGGTAGCGGGCTTTGCCTTCGCGAACGTGCTTCAGCGCTTCGTTAATTTGCGACATCGGGAACAGCTCGGTGGTCGGAGCCACTTTGCTGCGCCCGGCAAACTTCATCAGCGTGCGCAGTTCGGACGGATTACCGGTCGCCGAGCCGGAGATGCTGCGGTCGCCGCCGATCAGGGTAAAGGCCGGCACCGGGAACGGCTTCATCACCGCGCCGACGGTATGGAAGTTGCCGCCGTAAGCCAGGGCTTCGAAGTACGGCTGCCAGTCGAGGTCCACCGCCACGGTGTTGATGATCAGGTCGAACTGACCGGCCAGCGCTTTTAAGGCTTCCGGATCGCGGCTGTTGACCACGCGATCGGCGCCCATCGCCAGCACTTCCTGCTCTTTGGCCGGGTTGGAGCTGAAGGCGGTCACTTCCGCGCCCATCGCCCGCAGCAGCTTAATGGCGATATGGCCGAGGCCGCCGATGCCGATCACCCCGACGCGGCTGGTGGCGGTGACGTGGTGGGTCAGCAGCGGTTTAAAGACGGTGATGCCGCCGCACAGCATCGGGCCGGCGGACGCCAGATCGATGCTCTCCGGCAGGGGGATCACCCACTGCCAGTCGGCGCGCAGCTTATTGGCGAAGCCGCCGCGGTTGAGAATGGTCGGCACTGAGCCTTCCAGACAGTTGATCTGGTTGCCGCTGATGCAGGCGTCGCAATGGCCGCAGCTGCGCGCCGTCCAGCCGATGCCGACCTTCTGGCCAATCTTCAGCCCTTTATCCTGCGCCGCGCTGCCCAGCGCCGCCACCCGGCCAATCACCTCGTGACCGGCCACCAGCGGGTAGCTCGACATCCCCCATTCGTTGTCGATCATCGACAGGTCCGAATGGCAGATCCCGCAGTATTCCACTTCAACTTCGACATCTTCCGGCTGCAGCTCACCTGCATCGTATTCCCACAGCGACAGATCGGCGCCCGCTTCTTTGGCGGCGTAGCTTTTAATGATGCTCATGTTCATTTCCTTGGGGTTGGCGTGATAACCCAGAAAGTGTAGAGCATGGTTTTTCACGGCGCTTGGCAATCGGAGGGGTCGCGAAGCGGGCGGACCAGCCGCCCGTTAAGGTCAGCGGCTGGCCAGCGGCCACTGATTAAGGCGGATGCCGCGCTGCGGGGCGTTCTCGGCAAAATCATCCAGCACCGCCCGCACGTCCGGGTCGAGATAGCCGACGCTGTCGTGCTCGACGATCACCACGCTCTTTTCCGGAATCTTCGCCAGCAGGGCCAGCAGATGTGGATTGTGCATAAAGGTCAGATTCTGCTGGATGCGCAGCACGTAGTGGTCATCGTAGCGCGCCAGCTGCAGCGAGTGGCGATGGCTGCGCCAGAGGCTGAACGCCATCTGGGTGGCAAGACCAATCCCGATCCCCGCCAGCATGCCGCAGGCGATAATCCCGCCGATGGTGGCGAGGAACGGAACGTACTGCGCCGCACCCTGGCGGAACTGCTCGATGAACAGCCGCGGCGTCGCCAGCTTATAGCCGGTATACAGCAGCACGGCGGCGAGGCTGGCGAGCGGGATTAAGGTCAGCAGGCCGCTGAACCACAGGCCGCAGATTAACAGCAGGACGCCGTGGATAAAGATCGACAGCTTGCTCTGCGCGCCATTGCTGACGTTCACCGAGCTGCGGACGATCACCGCGGTGATCGGCATCGCCCCCAGCACGCCGGAGAGCAGATTGCCCACGCCCTGGGCGACCATTTCGCGGTTCGGCGAAGGCGGCGGATTTTGCGGACGCAGCTTTTTCAGCGCCTCCTGGCTGAGCAGGGTTTCGAGGCTGGCGACCAGCGCCAGGGTTACCGCCACCACCCACACCGACGGATTGCGCCACGCGCTCCACGCCGGAGATTCCAGCTCGCCCAGCAGGTCGCCGAGGCTGCCGAACGCCGGCAGGGTAATACGCGGCAGAGCGGCCAGCTGCTGCGGCGCAAAATGGGTCAGCAGCAGGGTGGTCACGCAGCCGAGCAGGACGGCGATCAGCGGCCCGGGGATCCAGCGCAGGCTCTTCACCCGGCGGATAAGCGGCGAGCCCCACAGCCAGAGCACCAGCAGGCCGCCCGCGGCGACGGCAATCGCATTGACGGAGAAAGCGGCATTGCCCTGAACCACTTCGGCAAGCCCGGTCTCTTCCGCCGTGCCGAGCGCGACGGGGATCTGCTGCATAATCAGCAAGATGCCGATCGCCGCCAACATGCCTTTGATGACGCTGGCGGGAACCAGCGAGATAAAGTGCCCGGCCCGCAGAATGCCGAACAGCAACTGCAGCACGCCGGCCAGCACCAGCGCCATCAGGAAGACGGAGAAGGAACCCAGGGATTCAATGGCGGCGACGACGATGGTGACCAGTCCGGCGGCGGGGCCGCTGACGGCGAAGCGGGAGGGGCTGAGGGCGGTGACGACCAGGCCGCCGATGATACCGGTCAGCAGGCCGACGAAGGGCGGTAAGCCGCTGGCCTGGGCGATGCCGAGGCACAGCGGCAGGGCGACAAGGAAGACGACGATGCCGGCGAGAGAGTCCTGACGAAGCGTGTTCATGGGGCGTGCTCCTGCGGTGAGAGATGTTCGACGAGGGTGGTTAAATGGCCGGAAGCCAGATCGTAGACGCAGCCGTGCAGGCTGAGCGGCCGCCCGCTGGCGAGCACCGTCTGCACCGGCTCACTCTCCAGCAGACGGGCGAACTGGGCGCGAACGTTGGCTTCCACCAGGGCGTCAAGAGCACGGCGAGAGGGCTCCGCGTCGGAACTGGCGCTGGCACTGGCGCCGGGGGAGGCCTCAACACCACACCCATCGGCGATCTGCGCAATTTCGTGATACAGGGTGTGGCGCAACTGGCCGATGCGGCGAGCCAGCGCCGAGGACTCCTGCGCCAGCGGCAGGGTGGGCAGAGAGAGCGCCGCCTGCACGCCGCCGCAGCCGTAGTGGCCGCAGAGCACCACCCGCTCCACCTCAAGGTAGTGGAGGGCATACTGCAGGACGCTCATGACGTTGTCGTCGGCGGGATCGAGCATGTTGGCGATATTACGGTGGACAAAGAGCTCGCCGGGCTGGCTGCCGGTGAGCACCTCGGAGGGCACGCGGCTGTCGGAGCAGCCGATCCACAGCGAGTGGGGCCTCTGCCCGTCGATCCATTTTTCGAAATAGTCCGGATCATGCTGACACTTCTGCAGCGCCCAGCTGCGGTTGCGGGCCAGCAAAGGTTTTAACGTCGTCACAAGTATTCTCCTGAGTTAATTCATCGAGTGAATATGTCCATCAAGACTCGTACAGCGACTAGTAAAAATAGTGTTTACCGGAACCCTTCACGCCTGAGGAAAATCCTGGAATAAACGGCAAAAAGAAAACTTTTCATTAATGTAAAGTTATAAAAATATTGAGGAAATTAATGTTTTGCCGCGGAGCGGATGAATAACTAAAAGGCATTGGCTAAAACTTTCTGGACTATATGGGAATGGTGACGGGTGGGGTGGGGGGAATAGTTGGGGAGTGGATATTGGGGATGGGTGGGGAGCGTTGGGTTGTGCTGGGGATGCGGGTGAGAGTGGGATGAGAACAAGTTGAGATAAGATTGAGTGAGGTTTGGGGGGATCAAGGGGAAAGGGGAGTGGCTGGCAGGTGGAGTTGGGGTTGTGGGGGTTGTGAGAGGAGGGTTGCTGGTGGCAGTCGCGCTGTGGAACGACAGCAAAAGGTGACGCTGCGCAGGATAGCGCTGTTTTTTTCAACACTTAGCGCAATGACGACACGCTGTCGCTTGCATGACCGCCGCCGACAGGTATAATCCAGAACGTTTCCGCATCCCCTTCAGTGCCGAAGTGGCGAAATCGGTAGACGCAGTTGATTCAAAATCAACCGTAGAAATACGTGCCGGTTCGAGTCCGGCCTTCGGCACCATCGGAACATCAATAGACGTCAACGGACGTCTTTTTTTGTGCCTGAAATCCAGTATTCACAAGGCTTTCCTTGCTTTTTCACTCAACCTAAGTCAACCAGATTCAATCTACATCAACTTACTGATGCGGGTACAACTGCGGGTATATCTCGGTTCGATAATATTTGTACCCACACAGAACCCTTGAAAGGATACTCATCATGGCTCTGAGTGATGTGAAGGTTCGTTCAGCTAAGCCTGAAGCAAAAGCCTATAAACTGACTGACGGTGAAGGCATGGTTTTGCTGGTTCACCCTAACGGCTCCAAATATTGGCGGCTTCGTTATCGCTTCGGTGGGAAAGAGAAGATGCTGGCGCTGGGGAAATACCCTGAAGTGTCGCTGGCGGATGCCAGGGCACGCCGGGACGAAGCCCGTAAGCTATTAGCTAATGACGTCGATCCCAGTGAGAATAAGAAAGCCGTTAAGGTAGAGCAGGAGCAAGAGGCGATAACTTTTGAAGTGGTTGCCAGAGACTGGCACGCCAGCAATCAGAAGTGGTCTGCATCGCATAGTGCTCGTGTATTGAAAAGCCTCGAAGATAATCTCTTTGCTGTCATCGGTAAGCGGAACATTGCTGAATTGAAGACACGGGATCTGCTTGTACCCATCAAAGCAGTCGAGTCGTCCGGACGTCTTGAAGTTGCGGCTCGTTTGCAACAGCGAACTACCACGATTATGCGCTATGCCGTTCAGAGTGGCTTAATCGACTACAACCCCGCGCAGGAGATTGCTGGTGCGGTTGCTACGGCGAAAAGACAGCATCGTGCGGCTTTGGAGCTTAACCGCATACCTGAATTACTTCATCGCATTGATCATTACACCGGCAGGCCTTTAACTCGATTAGCTGTCGAGCTCACTTTGTTAGTGTTTATCCGTTCAAGCGAACTGCGCTTTGCCCGTTGGTCAGAAGTGAATTTTGAAACGGCCATGTGGACGATCCCAGGTGAGCGTGAACCGCTGGAAGGTGTTAAGCATTCGCAGCGTGGTTCAAAGATGCGGACGCCCCATCTTGTTCCCTTGTCGCGTCAGGCCTTAGCTATTCTGGAAAAGATCAAAAGCATGAATGGGAACAGAGAGCTGATCTTCGTTGGCGATCACGATCCGCGTAAGAACACGGTTAACAAGGCCTTGCGTGTGATGGGCTACGATACGAAGGTTGAGGTTTGCGGGCATGGTTTCAGGACTATGGCATGTAGTTCATTGATTGAATCAGGGTTGTGGTCGAAGGATGCGGTAGAAAGGCAGATGAGTCACCAGGAGCGTAACACTGTGCGTGCGGCTTATATTCATAAGGCAGAGCATTTGGGGGAGAGGAGGCTGATGCTGCAGTGGTGGGCGGATTATCTTGATGCGAATAAAATGGCTGCTATCACTCCATTTGACTATGCAAAGATTAATAGTCCTTTTCGATAATACTAACTAAATGTATGAATATTCAGTTTTTGTTAATTAAATATTTATAGCTGAGAAGCCTCCCCCCGAATGGGGAGAGGCTTTTGTCTTAACTCAAGCAAGAAAGAAATCGTTATGTAAAACTTTATTTTTGTCCGGTACTTGAACGGAAGTGTTAAATATCCAAGGTATCTTGTTCGCCTAATGGCCATCTTTTCAATCAAATAACCCCAAGCTTTGCATACAATTCTTTTTTCTCTTTCATGCTGTTATCCAATGGTGCAACTCGTAATGCTGCTTTCAAATATGCTGCAGCACCAGAGTAATCACGCATTTGCTCGCAAACTAAAATGAGTTGGCTTAACACATGGAACTTCATTGGAGTTGTTTGGTTTACTTTCTCCAATAGTGCTCTTGCTTCAGGATATTTTGCTTCAAGGCCAAGGATAGATGATTCTAAATACATGGTAGTCGCGTTTTCTGCTTCAACTTGCTTTCGTTGCAACAGCCAGAATTTTGCTTGACTAATATTGCGCAACTGTAAGTTTGTCTTAACTATCAGCTCGAACAAAGCCGCTGGTTGAGTCAATTTACCCTCGAGCAAGATCGCTTTATTATCTTCTACAACTTTTTCAAAGTCGAATAAGCGATTGGCGCGGTACAAGGCAATAAGTTGCTGATGTAAAGCTTGTAGATCTTTACTGCGGCCATACTCCTGCGACGCTAACTGGGCAGCCTTTTGGTAAGACTGATTGGACATTGCTTCAAGTACCGCACTTGACCAGTCCTGATCAAGTTTAGTCTGAAAAACTGGAGCAATAGCACTAACTTTTAGTTGCTTAGTGGTAGCTGCATCAAATGCATGAATTAATTCGGAAATAGTTGAAAAGCGATCCTCCGCTCGTTTTTGTAAGCAGGTAAGAACCACTTGCTCCAGGTCCGTATGAATAGAGCTATTAATCTCTGTCGGAAGCTTGAAAGGTGCGTGGCGCTGAACTTGTGCTGGCGTATCATGGGGGAGCTTTCCTGTCAGCAGCTGGTATAGCAAAACACCTAAGCTGTAGATGTCGCCCAATAGTAGCTCTTCCAGACTGCCTCTACGGCTATCGACGTTGGAGAACTCTGGGGCCGAATACAACACAGTCCCGCCATTTTCTCGGGTACGAACGTAAATTTCTTCTGGTAAAGCTGAGCTGCCAAAGTCCGTCAACTTCACCAGGTCCCGTTCGCCAACCAAAATGTTATGTGGCTTAATATCTCCATGGGATATTGGCACTGGTAGCTCGGACAAATAATGTACAGCACAGAGCACTTGACGATATATTCTGAATAAACGTTCATAGGTCTGGCCAAAATTACGCTGCCTGTCATCAAGCTTTTGCGCCAGGGTTTGGCTTGGGAAATATTCCATTTCAATATAGAACCATTCATTATCTATACGGCCCATATCAAAAATTTGCACAATATTTTCGTGCGGCTCGACGTCTAAAAGCTCTTTACCTTCGGCAAGCTGGCGGTCTTCCCGAGTAATATCCTTAGGGATTTTTACTGCGACAATTTTTCCATCTTGCAGGCGCTCCGCCCGCCATACCCAACCATGGCTGCCATCACCAAGGCATTCAAGTAACAGGTATTTGTCACCAAGGCGTTTATTCGTCCCTGGCAAAAAATGTGCTGATTTTATATTCACATCAACACCTCATAGTGAATTCTGTCCAAAACAATCATGCTCAGATTTTTGATAAATAAAAAGCGACTAAATACCACCTCAACATCAGGAGCGGCGCTTACTTGGGTACCAGTGGATGAAGTGAAACCCATGCGGCAAATGTCTTTCAGTTTTCGGGTATCAGGTGCACCTACTAAGCCTTGGCTCCAGGCACTAAGGACCAGGGTTTTGGGGCAATGATTCCAGCGCTGCGCTGCTTCCAGTAAGTTTTTTAATTTTTCTTCTAGCTTGTGCTGCCCCTTCGCTGAACCATCAAAGCGTTCAAATTCGATTAAACACATAGGCGATGCAGATGATTTATGAAACCAGCCCGAGTCTGAGCGAATATCAGCACCAAATGTACCTGGAGCCGGACATTCCACTACCGCCATAAATGACTGTTCATGCCCGAATGTATTCCAAACGCTACAGCCTAAGCTGTGGACCAATACATCCTGGTCCAATAGCTTACCGCTTGCTAAAAGTGGAAACGTCTCATTTACCCAAGCTACTTCAGGCATAGGCACCTTAGCCATTGAAAGAGCCCCAAACACGCAATACCTCCGGTGATTCACCACCGTGAATTAATGCCTTACTACCTATTTTAACAAGCAGTGGTGCAGGGATTGAACGACCACACACCAGAGCTTCACCGGTTGATAAACTAGGAAGTTCCTCCAGGTCAGCTTTGCTCACCATATCTGATGCTTTAGCTATAAATCGTTGATCGTCTGGGTTCTTTAAGCGCATCGTAATTAGCGTATTGCACTGAGAGGTCACATCTGAATCTAATTTCGATGGACGCTGGCTCACAATGCCAAATCCAACACCAAATTTACGACCTTCACCGGCGATCTTTTTAATAATGCGGTGACTGACTGCATTGCCACCGGCCGGAGCAAAATTATGGCCTTCTTCGTAAATGATAAAGCATGGGCGCAGCGGGTCCGTTTTGCTTGAGGCCGCCTTTAATATTTCACTAGATAACAGTGCACAAATGACTTGCTTAGCAGTATCACTCAAACCTTGTAAGTCAACAACGACTAAACGCCCTTGTTGATTGCTCGGGCGTCCCACCATTTTGTAAATATCAGTTGGCTCAGCCATCGTTGCACTGTAAAAACTTTTGGCTTCATTAAGCACGCGTGAAAGCTTCATCGAGGCGACGGCGGCACTACGGCCTGATAACGCCTTCGCCTCAGCTTCAGAAAGGTCGTCCCACTCTTTTAACTCTTCAATGCCATCACCTAATAAGAAGCGTAGGCGGTTAATATCTCGTGGCTCGGTCTTATCTGCAGAGCGCCAATAACGAATTGCAACATCGAGTACCCGTTGTTGCGGTTCCGTTAAACCAGGTAATATTTCAGCAATATCGTCCATTTCAAAATGGTCAAACTGAAGCGCTAATGGTGTATTCTTACTAGCGTATTTATGTTTAAAAGATTCGTGCTGCGGCGAGTAAACTTGAATACCTGCACCGGCGGCTTGCAGTTTTTCAAAGGTCTGTTTTATCAGTGGTAGTGCTTCTTGATCACGCTTATCGTCAGTGGCTTCTAAGAAGCTTGAGAATTGCAGATTACCGCCAGCGAGGGCTTTACCATATTCACCATGTGGATCAAATACTACTACAGTACCGTTATTAACCGCGACTAAACGCTCAATAATGCGGCCAACAGTATAAGACTTACCTGAACCCGTCATTGCCAGAACTGCCAGATGCTCAGTGACCAACTTGTTCACGTCAATAAAAACAGGAACTGTATTCTCGCCTTTGTCGTAGCCTACCAGGTTGCCCAAGTGCAAACTGGAGTGTTCATTAAATTCGTAAAAATCACTCAAAAACTGGAAATCGACGGTTTCAACAGCGGTACCAGGGTTAAGTGGGCGACGTGGAATTTTGATTTGACGAGTAACAGGATCGCGGTAACCAACCAGCTCGACCTGAGCAAACATATTCTCACCAGTTACATTCGCACCGGGCAAAAGCTCAAGCTCAGTCACACCATCGCCAAAGCCGGCGTTGTAGAGCATATTGGTGCGACTGATCTTAGTCACTCGCCCCAGTACGGCGACTTGCCCCTCATCTTTGCGTTCCTGGTGCATAATGCGTACAAACTCACCACGGCGTACTGAAAACGAGTCTTGCACAACCATAGTTAACTGGCTGGCATCACCAGTGTTACCGACTAATTTACCTAAAACTTTATAAGCCATTATTCAATCCCTCATCGAGGCCTGCCAACCACCCTGCCTCAATATCATTATTCTTTAGAGCCTGGTGTAAACCCTGGCGATAAAACGTAGCAAATTTAGGTAAAATGCCAAGCTGTTGATAGCCAAGTAATTGTGGCAACGGCATTGCATTACCTTTGTTTTGTATATCCAGCACTATCAGGCGAGAGGCAACTAAATCGAGATCAGCACTTTTCCATTCTGGTTCGTCACCCGCTAATTGCACCATTTTTATCTGTCCACCTCGGGCACTACGGAAGTGAAAACCAATTAACCCTTGCTTAGCTTCAATGTTGGGTTCAATGCGGTTTTCTTGCTCAGACAAACGAAATGCGACGGTGCGCGAATAGTTGCCTAAAATGCCATTGATAAATCGCAAATCCCCCACGCCCACCAAACTTTCATCCAGCCCTGCCAGATTTTGCATCAACTCTTTAGAAAACCCATCAGAGGCTAAAATTTGTTTGCGGCCTTGTTCGGTACGTAAATCTTGTTTGGCGATACTTACAATTGCACTAAAGCGCTCAGCCAAAATGCTCGCAAGCACTACACCATTTTGATTCCACGGAAAAATTTTAGAGCGATGGTTTTGCCAAAAAGTTTCTATCACTTGCCTGGTTTTTTCGTACTCTTGTTTATGACGGACATTGCGCTCCAGCGGAGCCATATCCCGTGCTAAAAACAACGGCGTATCCAGCAAAATTAAATCACCTGGCTCATAACTTAAGAGTTTTTTCTCAACTAACTGATAAGAATGACGAATTTCAATTAAATCAAGTCGTTTACGCTGTGCTTCAAAATCAATATCATCCAGTTCTGATACCGAGTCGCTACCCGCCGTACTGACTTTATTGTCATCTATTAGCAAATCTGTGCGTACTGCTGCACTGGCATAAATAAAACCACCCAATACCTTGTCTAAGCACGATTTAGTCGCAATACCGGCTACGCGTAAATTAACGATTGTGGGCTTGGGGACCGCTTTCACTAAGCCAGCATCACGGAACAGCGGTGCCACTTGCTCAATATCACGGACCTGTTTAAGCAAGCGTCCTGCGCTTCCAGGTAAGCGGAGCTGGCTATCGATGGCGAGAGATTGCGCTAAATTCATCGTTTTGTTCTCATTCATGCTTATAGCGCTCCTGTGTGTAGCTGCTCGTTAAGTAATGGGGCATAAGCCCAATATTGCGAGGCTTGTAGGCATGTTTTACCGGTGGCTGTTATGCCCGCTTCGTCGATAAAATCGTGCTGCCGCAACATCTCCCCCCGCTTGACAATATCAAGGCTGTTAACATCAAACATCAGCTTAACCGCGTTATGCTCAGACAACGCTTGTAAGCTCATGCTACTTCCAGCGTAGAGTAGTAGCAATACAACCAGATCGTGCTTATCAGGTGTGTAGTCGGTTGATGGCGCGTTAGGTTCGATGATTCGTTCAGCAATGCCTGCGTGGTCCACAAACCAATTCAACCATCTCACCAGGATCTCACTATGATCGAGTAAAGTCAGCGACCACAAAGGTAACGTGGTAAAGGCTAATAGCCCACTGTTGCTGTGTTTTCGTATGTAACGGGTATGCACCACATCGCCGGCCTGGTGTTGGTGGCGATCTGCACTGCCAGTAAAGCCAGCAATAGCCTGGTCTGTTTCACTGGCTAGCAAAGCGGTTAGCCCTGGCTCTTGCACCCTCAAGACCGCTGGTACTAACTGCCAATCTAGTGGGGAGGACAAGTGCGCTAATAAGGTAAATTGTTCAGCTTTCAGGTTTATCACCAAAGCGGCACAACCTGCCTGCATAGCCCAGTGATACAGGCGTTGCATAGTATTAGCGTCAGTCAACTCTTCTGCTTGTACTAACAACAAACCGCTGGCTGGCGGCGAGCTAATCCAATCCTTCGTTAAGGGGGTTGCCCCCGCAACAGTTTGCAAAAACCGACCTTTACGATTACTGGCCAGTGCTGCAGATAAGTAAAGACTCATTGCGTCACCTCTATAAACCAGTGGCAAAGGTTAGGCGCATTTTTACAATACCTTTGTCTACAAGTCCTTTCTGTTGCTCAGGTGTTAACGCGGGTTCTTGGTTTTGGCTCAAAGCCTGATAAATCGGTTGCCAATCCGCCAGTGTTAAGCCTGTATCTTTTAATATTTGCTCACCCTGGCTCTGCCATTTGGCTTGGGTGCTTTCACACACCAGTTGAAGTTCACTGACACCCAAATTGCTCACATCCCCCAGAGTCAACGCTGCTGGTTCCGCTTGCTTTTGAGAAGCCAATAGCGGTTTTAATAACGGCAGCCAGCTGTTTACCTGCTCGATGGAGCTGCGTCTGAATTGGTTAAGACGCTCTTCAATTTTAAGTAGCTGACCTTGAATCGGTGTAAGTTGACCGCGTGCCGGTTTTAAAAGCTCTTCTGGTAAATCCCGTAACGATGAAAACTGCCCATTGCGCAAACTGTTTTGCATACTTTGACGCTTGCTCTCGGCATCGTTGGGGAGATCGGCAATAGCGTCTTTAATGAGCTGTAATTTCATTACCAGTTTTGGTAGCTCTGCAATGTCATCAGCGTACTCATACTCAGCCGTGGCGCTACTAAGCCATTGTTGCAACTGTTGGGCGCGTTGGTTTTGCTCTGCGAGGTTATTTACCAGCTTCCCAAATCGTTCTTTGCAGTTGCGGTAGCTAGACAAAATATGTCCCTGGATCTCCACTATCGGCAGCTGTTGATCACTGTGCAGGTTTAAACCCACTTCTTGCGCTAAGGCTGAAAGCTTGTCATGTGCTTTACCTAAATCGAGTTTACGCAGGTAATGCAGTAAGGTATCGCTGTCTGCTTGCTGCTCTTTTTGGCCAGTGGCACTGCTGGTATCGTCTTTCAACGCGCCGTCTAAAATATGACCTATGGTGCGCAGCGTGTTGGTGTACAGACGTTTCGGGAAATTCGTCAGTGGGGCACACTCTGTTTCAACATCTATGATTAAATCAGCGAGTCGGTTGTTGATACGCTCAGCACTGCGCTCAACAAATTCGGCAAATAAACAGGCCTGTTCAATGCGTTGATAAAGCGAGGTCGTTTTGTCTTCTAAGCTAAGAATATGGGCATCTTTTAGCATGGGCTTGGAACTATTAAGCGGTTTAACCTTTGCTACTAACTCCAGCACTTCAGCACGCTTGTGGATAAGCCCTGCCAGTACTTGCGTGTCGTTGGCCTCGACAATATCAGCCAGTTGTTCTTCTTGGTGTTTGAGCACGTTAAATAGTGATTGTGCTTTTTCCAGCTGCTCTTTAGCTTCCACGGTGACAAAACCCAGCTTATTTGTACCCAGTGGCGCGAACATTTCATTAATGCGTGCATAACCATACACGCGGCTCATGACTTCCACATTGGCTGCGTAGCTGCCCATATCGTTACCGCTGAACCAGTTTTGTGCTTCTCTAATGGCATTTTCTAAGCGGGAGCGCGGATAGTGCTCCCAAATTGCCTGTTTTTCTGTTGGATTGGTTAACGTGAGTAAGTTCAGCTCTCCACACCACCACATCCAGTCATTAAACACGCCTTTGGCGGTAATGCTCGTTTCAGCCACATAGGCGAAATAAAACTGCTGCTTAAAGCCTTCGAATTGCCACTTGTGCTTTTTATTAGGGTGAGCAATACGGGCTAAAAATAATGGGATCTGCACCTGGCTTCGCTGCACATTATTAAGTTCAGTAAATAGCCCGGCATGTTCATCGGCCGTGTAGCCTTTGGCAACATAGCTGCCCGGCACTTTAAGTTTATCCAACAAGCTGCTCAGCTCATTCACTGGCACGCCGTGTTGCTGCTGTAAATCGAGAATGCCGTTTAACTCAGGGTGAGCAATGGCCAACTGATACCAGCCTTTAAACAACAGGTCGCGGTCATTCGGTGATAACTTACCATCCACCTTTAACGGCCAGGCAATTAAACCGCGCTTCTGCAAGCGCTGGCGCCACTTGTGAATGGCATCCGTGGCAAAGGTAGTCAAGGCATGCAGCTTGTTTTTGAATTTCGCGGTAAAGCTGTCGGCAGTTAAATTCACGCCGTGCAACTGGCATGCTGCCAGACTTAAGCCAATACGCTCTAACTGGTCTGCTTCGCTTGGGTTGACATAATGCAGCAGTATCGCATCACGCAACTCATTTCTTTCATCCAGTCTGCTGTATTGCTCCATAAGATGTGCAGAAGCGGTTAACGCTAATACTGGCGTGCGACCATTTTGGTGGCTGTGGTTTGCCGCAAAGGTGTGAAGATTGTTCAGCTCAATGAGGTTACTGACCCAGGCAAACAAGGCTTTACCTTCTGGGTGAAGCTTAAATCCATCCAGGGTAAGTAAACCACCCTGGCGACCACGGGGCTCGGTTAAAATGGCCAGAGGTGCATCGTCGCTGCCCGCTTTATTACTCAGTAAGCTTTCATCATAGGTCCAGTTGTTATCCAGTAATCTCATAAAGCCCGTTACACGGGCTAATGCCTTGATGAGCGGCTTCTGGCTATTTTGTTTGCTCAGTTCACTCATCGCCTGTTCATGGGCATCGCCCATGGCGGGATCTTTAAAAATCAGTGAGTTTTGCTGGGCACTGCGATAGCGCAAATCCAGGCGCAGTAACATCGCCACACTGGGGCCAATATGCGTTGCTTCGCTGGCGTCCAGCTCGGTAGTTTCACCCACTAACTTGTGCCATAAGGCATCGGCAGCAAATTCTATCGCTGGGTGGTCATACAGCAAGCTGAGTAAGTATTTAAACTCACCTTTTGACAGAGGCAGTAATACCGCGCCTTTATCGCCGCTTGCGGCTTGCTCTTTAATCGAAAAAGTACGCAGGTTATCCAGCAAAGTATCTAAGTTCAGCGCTTGATCTACTGCAGGGTAGTACCATTCATCTTTATCGCGGCGGAATTTGGCTTGCTCCAGGGCTTGTCGGCACTGTAGGCGGTCAATGCTCAGTTTGCGGTAATGAGCAGCTATGGGTTCCAGATCTTCGTTTTTCAGCGCCAGCAATTCAGTGGCATGGTTCACTTCAGCTAAGCGCACGGGTAATTGGCCGTAGAGCAAACTACGGCATTCGGTCAATAGTGCCTGGTCGCGGGTTTGAATGCCTTCTATCGCACCTTTATCCAGAACATGCCTGGCCACGCGGCCAGAACCAGCCAACACAGCTTCAAATAAATCGCCCACATCCTTGATACTGCGGCCTGCTTGTTGGTATTGACTCAGCACCGCATCCACATTAGCCATGACCACGTTAAACCAACCGAAGTTGGCACCACTCATGGCGTATGCAGCTTCCACTAAACCAGCAGGGTAATTAAAACCCAGCTTGCCGTCTTTTAAGAGGCTTGCCACATAGTCTGATACATCGGCAAAGGCATTATGCTCAAGTTCCACTAACTCAAAGCGGCGTGCGACCGATTGAATTTCGCGCAATTGCTGGCCAAGCAGTGGTGAGCACAGTGCAACATAGCGCAACCATGGAAGTTTACGGCGAGGGTCTTCCTCTTTAATTGCTTTACCAATCAGGCGAATGGCCTGGCCATCGAGGCGTTTATCTCGTTCGTCTTCCAGGCCAAAAGTGGCGGCTTCTGCAACGGTTTCCAGCTCATCCAGCACCACCAACATATACTGTACGCCAAAGCTCTTTAATACTTTATAGGCGGCTTGCACCAAACTGACTACCAGCGTTTGGTCAGTATAGAGGTCTTCTTCGCTGTGGTTGGCGTTCAGCTGTAAGGCATCTGCTAACAGTTCAGACTTAAAGCCAAATGGCATTAAGCGTTCATAGGCTTGTTTGGCAATTTCACTTTGAATCGATCCATCAAAGGTTTGGGTGGCCAGTGGTAATAGCGCCTGATATAAACCAAAAGCAAACCAGTTATCCGAGTTTTGATAATCTGATGCCACTTGAGAGTAGCGAATGTAGAGCGCCAGATATTTATCTTGCGTATCGCGATTAAACAGTTGCTTATCGTGCAGTTGGCCTTGCTCATCGCGGACAAACCAGCCCCTGGAACAGTCGTTAATTTGTGCGACCAATTCATGGCCTAAACGTGATTTACCCCGGCCCCATTCGGCTTCGACGGCAAACACATGGGCAAAGCGATCATCGTCGTGATCCACCGTATGCAAAAAGGTTTGAAAGCGTTTGAAAAATCGGCTCTGGCCCACTAACGGGTCGCGAGGTGGGTAATCTGATACGCCCGTCGCCGCCCAGCGATGTTGTTTTGCCAGGCTATCAACCATCTGTTCGTTTAATTCAAAACTCATAACGACGATCCTTGAAGGTTTATTCTATTGGCGGCGCGTTTTTTATTGGCATAGCAGTTTTGCGCCAGTTGCTTAATGGTCCGTTGTAAAGTTTGGCTTTTGTAGCCAAATAGCGGTGCTAACGGCAGGCTATAACAGGCATCGCTGAAGCTTGTGTGAATTCGATATTGGCCGGACTCGCCACGACCCGCCTCGGTAAATTGCCAGATTTTTTGTGCCAACAATTCGGCAATCAATGAGCTTAGGACGCGGTTTAGGCGGTTGATGCTTTCTGTGTTCGCATCGAGTGCCGGGTAGAGGGTGATATTGAGCTCACCGAGCAGAAGCACAATAAACTCAGCCAAACTGCCCAGGCTCACTTCATCACCTTCAAGGCCTTGTACTGCCACATTTATTTGACCGGGTGCAAAGGCATTTTGCCCGACAGGTAAAGTGAGCAACAAGCCGCCACGTTGCTCGGCAACCCAGGCATCTTGCACAAATATAATGAGACTGAGTAAAAATAACCAGGGTTGTTGGGCGAATAGCTCGGTAAGCGGCACGTTGTCATGACCCGAGCGGGACACCAATAACCAATCGGCATTGGGGTTAAGGTCATGTTCATCAAGCAAGGTATTAGGGAGTGCTAACAACCGCCCACTACACCAGTTATTTGTCAGTTGTTTTGCGGTGACATCCACCACTTGTATAGGTGCCGGTGGTTCATTTTGTTCGCTCACGGTAAACAAGGTATGGCTGGTGCGCAAAATACGACATAGCGCGGGAATGGCAGCATTGTCGTTTAGGCTATGACCGAGCAAATCGCGTTCGGTTTGTGCCAAAGGGCCGGCAATGATTTGCGGCGTGGTGGCAGTGCTTTCCAGCTGGGCTAAGACCCATTCACTGGCATTGCCCAGTTGTTGAATGAGTTTAACCAATACCATTGTGTCACTCATCGTGCCTGCTTCCTGGCAGCGAGCGGCGGCTAAATTTATCCAATGTTGGCGAACATCTGGGTTTAAGCCCAACAACGCTAATTGCCATTCACCTGACTGGCTTAAATCGTTAAAGGCATCAAGCAATGGTGCAGTGAGGCTAAAGGCGCTAATGATATCCGTTTCAGCGTCGTTCTTTTTCGGTTGTATTATTGGTTGTAGCAGTGACCTGAGGGCAGGCACAGCCGCCAGTAACAACGCTGCTTTACTGGCGGTTAAACCGCCTTGCTGCCAAAGCTGCAGGCAGAAGTTAAGTGCCGCTTCGCTATTTACGGGGTCGTTATTTTGCCTGGTTGTAATGCTGTCCATGCCCCTTGTCTCCATCTTTACTCTTCAGCCTCAGCTTGTGCCGCATCTTCCAGCAAACTGTATAACTCATCCACATCGCTAAATAGCGGTGTGGCGCCTTCAATGGCATACCCCTCAGCACTTAGTTTACTTATAATCGCCTGATCTAAGCTGTTGTCGCCATCTTCCAGGGCTTGTTGGGCCTGGATTAATTGTTGCTCGGTCAGTTGGCCTTCGATTAATGACTCAACTAGGGTTTTGGCACTTCGCGTAAGTGCAAAAGCAATTTTTTTGGCCAGATTAATATTAATTAAGTTTTTTGCTAAGAATTCTTCAATATCATTCTTGAGCCTAATAACAGGAAGTTCATGGAGGCTCGCGAGATCCAAATAGCTGATGATGTTATTGACCGAAACTCGCTCGCAATATAATTCTTTGATTGTCGAGGAAAGGAAATAAGCCAAATAGGCATTATTAATGCCCTTGGGCGTGAACCTGAATATACTACCATTAATATAGGTGCCAGCCAGGTGGGATTCTGCGAGTTCGCAAGTGGAGATCGCGCCTTTAATCTCCATTAGAATATCGCCTTTAGAAACTTTTGCCTTATCGGCAACCTCTTCTTCGGGTACGTAAGTAAAGCATGTAGGATCTATGTTTGCATTTTTCAGATCAGTGGCACGAATAAATCTAACGTTACCTTTCCCGTAAGAGTTGCTTGAAGGTAAAACGCCATAAGATCCGCTTTCGATAAATTGCTTTAAGGGTTCAGAATTAATCTTGAACCAAGATTCATCAAAAAAACTGAATTTTTCATCATAAAATGCCGGATCGAGGCGATCTTCTAGTTTTGTTCTAACGATTTTTGTGGATTTTTTTTGTTTGTAGCCTAGCTCAGCTAGAGCATTCGCAAACATAAATGATGATACTTGCTCAAGCCGCTTCGCCCAAGCGCCCAGTTGCTCGGCTTGGCGAACTTTATCCCCGATGTATTTTTGAGACAATGACTCTGCTGTGATAACAGGCAAATTGGCGATAAGGGGGGTATTCAGGACTGGTTGAGCAGAGCCAGATATACCTCGTAGTAATGATTTTTGTGCATACTTTGTTGCTAGATAAGCAATTAGAAATGACGAGTCGATCTTGTCTGTTAAAGGCCTCGCAATCATTAAAGCGCGGGAACATACACCATCTGGCATAGATACTGTCTTCAACGCTACTTTACCAATTGTATTTCCAACTGCAGCAAAGACTATATCGTTATCTCGAATCCATATTTGAGAGTTATTGGCTGCAAAATCATCTGGAACATAATTAACATCGTCATTGCTAAGAAAAATACCGTTGATATCGGAAACGCGATAAAGCGTTGTTCCCTGATCTCTATAAACAGAAGTGAGTTCTCCGGTATAGCCAACGTTTATCCCATTGCAGTATGCACTCAATGGTATGACACCATAGTCTTGTAGTGTTTTATGGTTCTTAATCTGCTCAAGAGAATAGAACTCTGCATCCAGTCTATCTTCCAATAAATTTGAGTTTACTCGGCTATACATCACTTACCCCGCTTATAAGCCGATACAATCTTATCCAGATCGTTAGCGACACCAGCGTTATAATCTTCGATGTTGTTTTTCACCACGTAGCCCAGAGTTTCCGCCACTGCCATAAATACATCGGTTTGTGGCTCGGGTAAAAATTGCTCAGGCTGGTTGGGGTTAGCATGGCGTTTTTGCAAATACAAAATCGAGGTTTTGGCGCCCGTGCCGGAGAGCTTAAAGCAGTCGCTCGGCAAGGAAATTACCGCTTTTACAATGGCTTTACCGCCAACAAACTCGCTGGTTTTTTCGTCTTTTTTCCCCATAATGTACTCGCGTACATAGCGGTCGCCGGAGTTACATAAAATACCATCAGGCAACACTATTAACAGGCGGCCACCGGGTTTAAGCAGTTGCAGGCAGCGGTCGATAAAAAGTACTGCTGGATCAATGGTGGCACCTACCGGTTGCCAGTTGCCCTTGCTATCGGGTTTGCTGCCCAGCGCGAGCCCTGCGGTTGTAGGCTGCAGGCTGTAAAACGGCTTTTTATCAGTACCGCCAGTTTTGCGTAAATCGGTACGATAGCCCGCCCATTTAGGCTCGCCGTTGTCATCCAGCTCTAAATCACCGATATCCTGCCACTTCATTTTTACGTGGTCATACCAGGCGTTGTAGCTATCAACGACTTTTTTGGTCGGACGAAAACCACCAAGCACTTGCTCCATATTGGCTTCGTAATTGGCTTTTGAGTTTTGACCATTTTTGCCTTTATCAAATTTAGGCGTACCGAACGGCGGGTTGGTGCAAATAAGGTCAAAGCTATTCGGCTTCAGAGCGTTAGTGGTGAGTGAGTTGTCGGTATAGAATATCTGCGCTTTGGGGGCGCCTTGTAATGCCATATTCACGCGGGCCAGCATCACCATGCGCGGTGCAGCATCGGCACCGGTAAATGCACAATCGCGTAATTTTTGTTTCAATGATTCTTTTTTATCGTCGGCCAGCACCAGCTTAAAGTCGATCCATTTATCAATCTGGCTTAACGCCACCGAGCCAAAACCAAAGGAGCCACAGGTGGGGTCGCAGAAACGAAAATCGCCATTGGCTAAGCGCGATCGCATTTCATCGTCATCGTCGATGTCGTGCATAGCAATTTCTAGCATGGCCTGTTTTACTGGGTTAGGTGTTAAATAAACGCCAAGGCCACCTTTGGATTCAAAGTTGGCACGCAGGAAGACATCAAACACTCTGCCGAGTAAATCTCCTGACACATCAGCCAACGTGCCGTGTTCTTTAGCAATTTTGCCGTCGTTGGTTTTTACCGGCCCCAGGTTTTGTATTGCTTCCAGCAAATCCTGATAGTTTTTCGCAACAGACAGGCGCAGGTGTGTTTCTTTACTAAAGATGGGATTACGTGAGCCATCATCTGAGATCACGACGTAGTTTTCGTGGCTTTTAAATTCCTCAAACGCTGCTTTGATTTGTGCAACGGCTTTATCGCCGTGCCTGGCCACATATTGCCAATCATAGACGTCACGAAAACGCAGGGTATTTCCCTCATCATCTTTAAAGGTAAGGTCTTCATCGTGATGCACACGGAAAGTTTCTAAAAACAGAAGTTTAGCCACTTCCTCAATAATGTCGTTTTTGTCGTTTACCTTGTCTTTTGTGACACGGTAAACATTTTCATGGAAGGCATCAAATCGCTGCATTAAGCGTGTATAAACACGCATCGACCAGCGAAAGGTTGGATCACGCTCCATGCGATCAAAGCTACGTAATTCTTCCAGACTTGGCAGGGTATCGGCACCGTGGGTACCGTCAGATCCATCGGCACCGAACAAGGCCAAAATACGTTGGTTCATGCCATCGTCCACAACGGCAAATACTGGCCAGTCACCTTCGATATCGCTTAACAGCTGGTAGGCTAAATCATCAAACTTTGCAGTATCAGCGGCGTATTCCCAATGGCCTTCTGTCAGCGCAATCAACATGACTGGTGGTGTTAAGTTGCCTTCAACCAGGCCTTGAATGAGACCAGCCTTGGCGAATTCATGCTCGGGTAATTCGACCAACGGTTGAGTAAACTCGGTATGCTGTTTGACCAGTTTGTTGAACAGTGCTTCTAGCTGCTGCTGCGGGTCTTGTTTTTTTGCTTTTGCTTCTTTTGCCATGATGTTTTCTAAAATCCTTTAATACCGCCAACGGTTACTACAAGTGCCGGCTAATTTATCAATACCAGCAAGGGACCTTTAGTCTCTAACTGCGCATGCTTCAGCGCCAGTTTGCGTATCTGCTGTTCACTGGTTGTAATACCAGCAGGGAGCTTTTTCAGTACTTGTGCCAGGGGCATGCGCCCACCAGCTTGTTGTAACAATGATATCAAATGTGCCGCAACATCAGGTGTAACCTGGTAGGTTGCCGTTGTGGACTCTTTTAGATGATTGCTTTGAGGCAATGAGGCAAGCCATAGCGAAACTTGAGACTGGCTAAAGCCAAGGGTTTGCCAGAGAGTTTGGTTCTCGTTAAATACAGCGGCAGCGCTTCTGGGCGCTGCTGTTTGCTGAGTAATTAGTTGTTCCAGGCTTTGCCGCTGGTATTCATGGGTCATCTCATGCCTCCACTATAGGATACTGAAGCAGCCATCCGATCCAGTTTGGGGCTCATTGTACAGGACACGTCATTCGGCCACATCATCCTCTCACCGCATTTTGCCATTATCCGGTATGGCACAACCCATAATTTTAATGTCTCCGAGAAAGCAAAATGCTGCGGTATCGGTTGGCTAAAGTCATCATGCGCAGGGTAAATCAGATACATTTCGCCATTCCCACCAAGATATTTTTGTCCGTAGGCAAACATTTGATAGAAGTCAGCTTGTGCCAGTCCATAGAGTGATTTTGTCTGCTGGCTGCTATTCACCAGCTTCCATTTTGTATCCATCACCATTTTGGTTTGAACTGGTTTGTGTGATTGAATCAGCAAGTCGGGGCGAAGCTTAAAGCAATCTTTAAGTCCATGCTTTACCAAAGAATAAGTTGCTGCTTGAGGTAAAACTTTAAGGTGAGGAGGAAGTTCGTAGGAGAGTGTTTGTGCAACAAAGGATTCAAACACCGCTTCCATAGGGAACAGGAGGGATATCGCCTTGGTATTTCCCTGCAAGGCGCTCGGGCTCATTCCTCTCAGGATCAATTGCGCCCACGCCATTGGCTCGTTGTAATGAGCCATACCACGCTCGAGGCGTAAGTTGTTTATATCACGTTCAATATCCCGGCTAAGTGGAATACCGTCAAACGCAAAGCGCAGTTCGTAAAGCCAGCGTTGATTCTCTGATGACAGCTTTAGACTAAGAAGCTTATCTAACGCGGAGTGTAAGAGCCGATTGGCGGCACAATCAGGCATGTAGTCATCATAATCGACACAAAACTTATGGCGATTCACCGCGTTATGTCGCAGCTGTGCAGAAAGAATCAGCTTGCCTTTCATAAAAGCCAGGTTACCTTGCTCGCTCACATAGTCGGAGCGTAAACCTTGTTTAAGTAATTGGCTAACGCTACGCAAAAACTGGTAAATAAAAATCTCAAGCAAAGGCATACGCTGAGCCTGAAGAGTGGCTTGCTGGGTTTGAATATGTCGAAACCCAGGCAGATAGCTTAGCATCGTCAGTAATGTTTGACGCGCATTAGCCGCTATGAGGTTTTTACCAACCTTGGGCAGTATCTCAAGCTGGAAACCGTGAGGTGTTGAAAGCATCCCCGCGTAGTTTTGCACCTGAAGCAATTTGAAGCCTGAGCGAGAGGTGAGTTTGAGAAACTGGCTCCCTTGATTACTTGCCAGGCTAAGCGCTTCTAAATAATTAAAGACCTGTTGAGGCACCAGCTTTGCGCCAATTGAAGCCGCTTTTCCACTCCCCAGTAGGTCATATTCAAAAACGGAGATAACTTCACCCATGATTTACAGCCCGCTCATCAAGGGGAGTCTGCTGGGGCTGATAAATTGAACGATAAGCCTGTGGAATATTCCAGATCTCTTGATCGAAATCTTTAAGCTCGTAAGCTGTTGATTGCTGATCATGGCGTCGTAAACCATGGTTGTTACCAAAAAGCGTATCGAGATCGTCGGTTTTCTCAATCACGAATTGTAGGCTGTCGTCTTGTTTCTGGTTGTCTGCCAGCACTAGCCTGATCTTGTTCCAGTCATCGAAAAAGTATTCCTGCAACAGGGGAATGATCTTTTTCTGGAATGCGATCTTCAATTGTTTAAACGCAGCTTCTTCATCACCGGCATCGAGTGCATTTTTTACCGACATAAAGAACGCATGCCCCAGTGTATGTTCGCGATCGTAAAGCGCTTCGATGCGGCTATTCAGTTTCTCTAACAATGACTCAAGCTCTATGCCTTTCACCTTAGCTCCACTCAGTAAAGAGAGATCAGGCATCATTTCGACAAAGTCAAAGCGACGGCGCAAAGCCGTGTCCATCAGAGCTAAAGAACGGTCCGCTGTATTCATGGCTCCGATGATGTCGACATTGGCGGGGACGCTGAAGTGATCACCGCTATAAGATAGTTGCAGGCTCATTGCATTAGACATACCAGCACGCTTGTCTACTTCAATGAGTGAGATCAGTTCCCCAAAGATCTTGGAGATGTTGCCGCGATTGATCTCATCAATGAAAATGGCGTAGCGATGTCCTGGATCGGCGTTGGCACGCTGACATAGGCGTATAAAGATACCCGGCTCAATGGGATAAGAGATATTGCCACTCTCGTCAGAGCGAGCGCGTATACCTTCAATAAATTCTTCATAGCCGTAAGATTGGTGGAACGTAACCACTGCAAAACGCTGTATAGCTTCGGCAGATTTTGGACCGCGTTTAAGTTCGGCGTAGAGCTCTACCAAATCCTCCACTTGCTCGAGCTGTGAATCAACTATCAACCATTCGCTGTTATCTGTTTTGTTAAATACGGCAGGCTCACGCCGATTCTTATAATCAACGGTTAACGACTCGGGAACTGTATAGGATTGCAAAGCTGCCCAGGCAGTATTCGATAGGTTGCCATTACGACCGTTTAATAATGCCTTACGTTGAAACCACATATGTTCAATAATTTGGCGAACTTTGGCTCGTTTCCCAAGATCGAGCAGCACCAGCGTTATAACCTGCATCCAGTTCAACGATTCAAGGCGAGAATCCAGCCAGGCATCACGATCAGCAGGAACTGCATGAGAAGTGTACTCTTTCATTTTTTGCTGCAACGTGAAGGTCTTGCCAGTGCCTGGGGGGCCAAAGAAGATCACGTTAGTTGGTGAATGTGGAATGGTCTCGTTCTCGATGGGCTCACTGCTGGTTATGGATGTCGTGCTAGCTACTTTCTCCTGCTTTTGTTCATTATCGCGTTCACGGAGCAATTCATAGAGATGCCAGATGGCCATATTCACGTAATAAGGATCTTTGTTAGGAGATTGGGCGTGTATGGCTTGTTTCAATTCATAGTTTTTCTGTAACCAATTTCCGGTCAGTACCAAACCGAGATGGAAGTGTTGATTTAGGAATTCTGCTGCTTTATTAAAAGCATTCTCATCCACAGTACTGGTGTAGTTTTCTGGCGAGAACGCGGCAAAGACGCGATTTCTTAAACTCCAATACATGCGCTTAAGCTCTCCGGTCTCTTTAGCCTGTTGTAGCGCACTGCCTACGTATTGGTAGGTTGCTTCATTCGGTTGCTGACGAATACGTTCGGTGAGTTCTCTAAGCAATGGGAGGCTTTGCTGATATTCTGCTAATGATGGAACGCCCTGACGAATACTGGCAATACCGTTATCACGTTCATACCAGAGCCTCTTAACTAAATCATCCGTTTCAGGCTCAGTAAAAGTTGAGGTTTGTTGTAGCAAGGTCGTAAATTCACGGTATCGCTGATCCCACTTGGAAGCTGAGTAATTTTTATCTTTCGCCAGGGCATCAATCAATTCACTGATCGTCAGCTTGCCTGCTTCAATACTATCAACAAGATCCATCGTAATTTTCCTTTGATGCCACATTTCTTACAAGGTAGCCAATGAGCTGTTTTATGATCTATCTTACCAAGCATGAGTTTGCAGCCAAGTGCCATGAGTCAGATTTTCAATGGAAAGTACAGTTTTGACATGTCATTGAATTGATTGCTCTCAAACGAGTTTTTGGCATCTTCACCTTAAGTCGCGATTATCAAGTTACTTTGTTGTGCTGAAGCGCTGTTGATATCAATAGAGTATGAGCTGTACGGATACTAATGTAGGGCATGCTCCCTTCTTGGGTCAGCAAGGTGCGATGATTTTGAGTTGGAAGAGGAAAGTACGGGGAGTTGTGTTCGCACTGACCTGCCCCCAGGATTAGATACAACCTTCAGTTAGTAATGGATTGCCCTCGCCCCGATAGACGATCCTGCCCTATAGTTTAAGCATAGGAGGAGCGTATGGGCACACCACGATTTACACCTGAATTTAAGGAAGAAGTCGCCCGTCAGATAACGGAACGCGGTTATTCCGTCGCCGAAGTTTCTGATCGGCTGGGCGTTTCAGCACACAGTCTCTATAAGTGGTTGCGGGCTATTAAACCCGATAACAGCGAGCAGCATGCCCGTGATTTACTGGAAGCGAAAAGCGAGATCCTGAAGCTCAGGGCCCAACTGAAGCGCACTGAGGAAGAACGGGACATACTGAAAAAGGCCGCGCGGTACTTTGCAAGGGAGCCCGACTGAAGTACCGCTTTATCAATGAGCACCGCACTGTATGGGGTGTCATGACGATGTGTCGGGTGTTGTGCGTTGCCCGGGCCGGGTTTTATGCGTGGCTGCATAACCCGGTCTCCGCGCGGGATAAAGATAACCAGCGTCTGCTGACGCTTATCCGTGACTCCTATTCACTGAGCGGAGGCGTATACGGTTACCGTCGGGTTCATGGCGACCTGAACGAAATCGGGGAAAACTGCGGTAAAAACCGGGTGGGCCGTATTATGCAACTGAACCGGATTAAAGCCGTGCGCGGCTATAAAGCTCCGCGTCGTATCGCTGGCAGACCTTCAGTGGTTGCGCCTAATCGTGTGCAGCGGCAGTTTACCGTTGTCCGGGCCAATCAGATCTGGGTCACCGATATTACTTATATCCGCACCAGGCAGGGCTGGCTGTATCTGGCGGTGGTTATTGATCTCTTCGCCCGTAACGTGGTTGGCTGGTCGATGAAACCCACGCTCTCTCGCGAACTCGCGTTGGACGCTCTGATGATGGCCGTGTGGCGTCGAAAACCGGACGGCGAGGTTATCGTACATAGCGATCAGGGCAGCCAGTACGGCAGTGACGACTGGCAGCGCTTCTGCCGGGCCAATAACCTGGCGCCGAGCATGAGCTGGCGTGGCAACTGCTGGGATAATGCGGTGGCCGAATCGTTCTTCAGTTCGCTGAAAAAAGAACGGATCAGAAAACGCATATATAAAACCCGGGATCTGGCCCGGGCGGATATCTTCGATTACATTGAAGTGTTCTACAACCGGGCCCCGCGCCACAGTCATCTCGGCGGCGTCAGTCCGGAGGCCTTCGAACAGGCCTCGTCGTGAGGACAGAATTTGTCTACAGGCATGGGGTCAGTCCAGTTGTAGTTAGATGGTTTTGAACAGGTGATACATGACATGATAAAAAAGAAAAAAACAAAAAAGAGTGGGGTTTGTCAGCTAACAGGAGATTTTGGCCCTTTTCAGCGATCGCATATATTACCAAAAGCCGTAACGAAATTAAGTGACAATGGTGAGCGATACAGAGAAACATCTCTCAATACAAGGCCTGTTTGGCGTTCTAATAGTTGGTATGATTATAATTTAGTAACTGCTAAAGGTGAAAAAATACTCAGTGAAATAGACGATTTGGCTATCAGTGAACTTAGAAAACATAAACTAATATGGAGTGGTTTTGGTCCTAAATGGAAAAATTCTCCGACAAGTTATCGTTTGGATGAACCAGTAAGAACTGTAAGTGGTTTGAATACTAAATTAGTAAGGCTCTTTTTTATTAGTTTGTTGTGGCGAGCTGCTGCTTCTCAGAGAGAAGAAATGTCTGATATATATCTTCCTCAGCAAGAGCTGGATGTTCTTAAACTAATGATAGTAAGAAAGGAATCAGGTGAACCTGGTTTTCTTCCAATGTATATCAATCAAATATCTAACATAGGAGTTCATCATAATCGGACCCCAATTTATGAAAAGCAAGTAATAGGTGATATTGAAGTAGATACATTCAGATTCTACTTTGAAGGGTTGATTTGTCATATTATTCATTCATATGATGGTGATATTATAAAAGGGTTAGAACCTGTATTTATAGAAGCCTCTTCTGAGTTGCTTGTTATAACTCATAAATTCGAAGATTCCAGAGCATTTTCTGATTTGAAAGAAGTGATCTCTAGTTCGTTTGATGAATGTTCCTAATCTAACTAGGGAAACTTTGGGATGATATTATTTCAACAATTTTGGACAAAAGTGTTAGATATATTTTTTAAACGCTCCCAAAACCAGTGATACCGAAAGTGCGGTGATCACCGCACTTGGTACTAACATATATGATGGCTTAAGAAAAACCGGCACCGCCAGCCACGCCAGCCCCGTTGCCGCGAGGCTGGAGCCGATCATACGCCTGGCGTGGTGATAAACAAACCCGGACTTATGGCCTGCGCCGAACCGCCGTAAGTCGCGTCTTACCAGCCCGTCAATAAGCCCGACGACGATAATCAGCGCAAATAGCGGCAGTGCCTGCAACAGAACCACCAGCCGTAGCAGAAAGGTGAGGGTGATATTGCTCGCAGACTGTAACGCGCAGCGGATTACCGTCGTGACAGCCTCCGTCCAGAACAACCCGCTTTGACCACTGAGAGAAGCAATCAGCGCCGCGCTCCCTTTCTGCAACGTATCGCTGACAATCGCGAGGTCTTCTACTAACCACATCGGTGCGCCAGCAGAGCTTTTCCACCACTGCCATGTCACCTGCAATACCTGCTCACTGTGACTGGCGCAGGTGTTCCGCCAGAAAAACGCCTCGCCCAGCCACTCCAGCGTTATCGCCAGCATCCACGCGCCGAGGCAAAAACCGATCAGCACGCCGGGAAGTAATGCTATCCAGCCGAGCAGTCCGGGGCGACGCACGGGGCCTGGTGGCGCATGTTCGGGCATCAGTGCAGCGGCAGAGTAATGTAGCGGCAGAGGAACCGTGCCTCGTGTGCCTCATCCAGTCGTATCTGAAAAATGTCGTGTTCGCCTTGCGGCGATGTAGCTTCGCGCCATGCCTGAAAGCCCTGCAAATTCATCTGGGCGATAATCTGGTCGGGCGTTTCTCCCTGCGTCAGCGCTTCCACCGCCTGTTGCAGGGGAAGAGGCAGAGTTTGCGCAGGCCACATCACTTCAACGCTCACGAGCTGGCGGTGTGTCCGGGGTATCATCGGTATGGTTCTCCGTGGTTTCGCTGTCGTACAGCCATAAAATAGGGTCATTTTTCGCCGTTACAACTGTCTCCGGGCGGTTCCACCATACGGGCGCGCTGTCGTATTGTTTTTCCATATAACGGGTGATTTGAGCGATGTTCTCCGGCATCAGCGGATCGTGTGCTGCGTCCGGTAATGGGATGCGTAGCTTCCAGAGCTGACCACCTTCCAGCAGAGCGAACGCCTGCCCTTTGGGAAGCTGTACCAGTGAGGCGGGTTCCAGTAACGGCACCTGTATGCTGCTCATCCGATCCTGGGTGTTGCTGGAAAAACTGATATTGCCCTGTGCGTCGGCGCTGTCGGTAACGCCGGAACTGATGCTGTTGCTGAGCACATCCACCTGCGGCAGTTGCTTCGTCAACAATTCGACGGTGGCAGATTCCCGCACCCGCATCATGATCCGACTGTTGAAGTTGCCGACGACCTGGTCCGCTTTGGCGCGGTCGCCGATGCGGGCTTCTATATCGGAGAGCGTCTGGGTGTAGGCCGTAACCTCTACACCTGCGCCGCCGCCTTTATTTATTAGCGGAATAAATTCATCGCCCATCAGTTCACTGAACTCATCGCAGTGCAGGTTGATGGCCGGGTTCTCTTCCGTCTGCGGCAGGCCATCCATCACGCCGTGCTTGTAGATATGTCCGGCGACGCTGACCAGATCGGCGAACATTGAATTGCCGACAGCGGCGGCAATTTCTGCGTCAGACAATGCATCCAGCCCGACATAAATAATCGCCCGCTGGCGAATGGCCTGCTGCCAGTTGAATACTGGGCGCGGGTCGTTAAGGTCGCCGTAGTCCGGGGCCAGCAGTTGGGAGATTTTTCTGGTGGTCAGTTTTTCCAGCAGTGGCAGCAGCGAGGCGACGATCTTATCGAAATAGGTTTTGTCATAGCGCACGGCAGTACGTAGACCGTCGAGGATCGTGTCGTGTAATCGGGTGGTTGAAAGGTACTGCTCCAGCGCGACGACGTAGCTGTCCCTTCCCTGAAGATTACGTGGCGTGTTTTTCTCAGTGATGCCACCGGCAATCCGTACCACGTTGTCCCATGCCTGGCGGTCGTGGCTGGGCAAAAAGACGCGGGCGTAGTCGATAAATAGTTCGTCGATGTTGATAACGTGGCGGGCGATACGGGCGTAGTCCGGGCGCTGGCCCAGTGCCACCAGGGCGCGGGTGATGATGTTGACGAAGCGCCAGTCGAACCTCCTTTACTCAAACTTTAGGGCAGAATCGTCTACCGGAGTGGTGGGGGCAGTCCAGGGTGGCCAAATTCAGTGTGCCACTACATATTGTCTAAAATGAGGGAGGAAGGAAAAGGCTGGATCTCGCCAGCCTTTGACAGTCATTTCACTTTCTTGAAGATGAGCAGGATCAAAGGGACGCAGACAGCGAAACCAATGATGGAGGCTAAAGCCGAATCAGAGTGATTTTGCGCTAGCTCCTTAACAAACCAGGTACATTGAGAAGGGGTAAATTCTCCGCCTTGACTCATTGTCTCTGTAAAGTTAAGAGCGAAGACCAGATCGAAATAAAGCACGATAGCGTAATACGCTGCACAGATCAGCGCGATACTCACCCATCTGATCCAGAACTTCTTATTCATCATCGTAAGTGCTTCCCAATGAACCGCCTACTGTACCGCCTGAGTAGGGGGATGTTGAGCCAGCAACAGCAGCGGAATCGGCAGCAGATTGTTGAATTTTTGCACTCCCTCCTATTGATTGAGGGCTTTTGTTCTCGGTGTTAGGGTACTGCTGTTTGAATGTATTAGTCATTTCGACAACGAGGATTGATGAGAAGTCTGCACTCTTTGATTCAAGATATCTTTGCAGTGAAACCGGAATAGTAAAATCTTCTTCTATGTCGATTGGTAGCTGTGTTGTCGTGGATGTGTAACCGTGTTCGAATACCTTTGAGCCAGCAAACTTGAGCCCCTCGGCTGAGTGAGTGGTACAGTTGCTACCAGTGACATCATACTTATCAATGGTTCGGCCTCTTCGCTTTGTACCATCTTGCATGTTTGGCGTTTGAATTGGTGTTACACCGCCATTCCAAAGGTTTTCGAAGAATTTACGGATTATTTTAGGATCTGCATCATCAATGCGGAAAGCGCGAGCTCCCATTTCATAAAGTTCGTATCGGTAATACTTACGCGCATCTTCATCCTGGAAAAAGTCTAAAATCCCATCCCCAGTGAAGGTACTTTTATCAGTGCGTCCATAGCGTCCATAGGTGTAGAGGAAGATATTGTTATTCTCATGCACTGAAACGAAAACATGACCTGCACTTGTCGTTTCAGTCCATATATAAACGCCGTTCAGCAGCGGGTTATCTTCTGACTTGCAGGTGTCAGTCACATTATCAGCTTGGGGATCATAAATCGGGCGGGGGAGAACGGGAAATTCGACGACTTGAGATTGGGCTGTGTCGGCTTTCGCTGCCCCTGTAGAAAATTCATAAGTGTCATCGATGGAAGGAATAAAACGTGATTTGCAGGGACAGGAACTACGGCTGTGCAGTGTTCCGGCTACTCTTTTACCATGTATTTCGTCACTATCAAGGCCACCGCAGATACGATAATGCCCTGGATGTTTGCCGCAGGTTACTTTATGGCCTTCACATGCCATATCTTTCTCGAAAAATTGATGGTTGGGGCATCCTTCAAGAATCCTGCCACCGCAAGCGGTCTTATCACCCCTAAATAAAAAATGACCAATAGCCATTCGTCCTTATCCTTATTTTTGCTTTTAATTCCATGTGGGAAGTGTAAGTTTTTGGTGTTGGCGAGTAAATGAGCAATTGTAATAAAATCAAAGTATGTTAATCAATGGGAGCAGGTCGCCAGCTATGGATAGTGTTTATCCGCACGGTCAGTTGCAGACGAGATTTCCACAATTGCCTGCATTCCAACAGAGCAAGAGCCTGTCTTTTATGAAGCTGGATCAGGGCGGCGGTATCGCGGACCGGTAAATTACTTGTGGTTACCTGTTAGCCGGTGTTGCTGGTAAAGCTGGTGACGCTGGAACTTATCTAGCGAGTATGTTCTTTCACCTTTGGTGGTTGCTTAGAATATGGCACCGCTTGGCCTGCAGTCTGGAGAACACTGGCCGGAACAGAAGGTCGTAAGTTGTTCCAGCAATGGCTGTTGCGGGCTAAGTGCCGACTAACAGATAGCTGTCATAATGGTCGGCTTCCGGCGTGAGAACGGAAGCTACAACCAATTCTTTGAAAATAAATAAAAGCAGGGCTAACGCCAATCGTTTCATTACATCCTTCCGCGAACTACGGTGGGGGTGTTGATCTCCTCCCTGAAAACAGTGCCAGGCTAAACTGAAGTCTCCGGTCTTTCTTCCATCTCACAGAGAGGCACATCGCCATGAAAAAGACCCGCTATACCGAAGAAAAGATTGCGTTTGCTCTGAAACAGGCCGAAACCGGCACCCGCGCCGGGGAAGTCTGCCGGAAGATGGGCATTTCTGAAGCCACTTTTTATAACTGGAAGAAGAAATTCGCCGGTCTGGGCGTGACCGAACTGCGGCGTCTGCGGCAACTGGAGGATGAAAATCTGCGGCTGAAGAAACTGGTGTCTAACCTGAGTCTGGACAAGAAGATGCTGCAGGAGGTACTGAAACAAAAGTTCTGAGGCCGGCTCAGAAACGTCAGGCGGTGCATTTTCTGCGGGAGGCTTACCGTATCAGTGTCCGACGGGAATGCGGACTGCTGATGCAGAGCAGAACCGTTTACCACTGGCAGAGCCGGCGGGATGATCGGGCGATAACCCTGCGTATCCGGTAAATAGCGGAGCTACGGTTTCCCGCGTATTCATATTCAGCTGCGGCGGGAAGGCTGGCCTGTTAACCACAAGAAAACACACCGGATTTACTGTCTGGAAGGCCTCAACCTGCGCAAAAAGCGCCCCCGCATGCATGTCAGTGCAGCACATCGTCAGCAACGTCCGGTCCTGACCGGTATCGATCAGTGCTGGAGTATGGATTTCGTGTCGGATAATCTGTTTAACGGAACACGTTTCCGGGCGCTGACTGTAGTGGATAATTTTAGTCGGGAGTGTGTGGCGATCCATGCCGGAAAGTCACTGTAAGGCGAGGATGTGGTCGGTGTGATGGAAAGGTTGCGGGTGCTGGGCAAGCGTCTGCCGGTACGTATTCAGACAGATAACGGCAGCGAGTTTATTTTGAAAAGTCTGGGTAAATGGGCGTATGAACACGGTGTCACAATGGACTTATCCCGCCCCGGAAAACCAACGGATAATCCGTTTATTGAATCATTTAACGGCAGTCTGCGGGATGAATGCCTGAACATTCACTGGTTTCTCTCGCTGGAAGATGCGCAGGACAAACTCGACAACTGGCGCAGGGAATATAATCATGAGAGAACGCATTCATCATTAAATGACATGACTCCGGCTGAATTCATCCGAAGTCTCCGGAAAGACGAAGATCTCTGATTTAGCACTGCACTGAATTTGGGCCAGGGGCAAATCTGGCCGGGAACTCAAAAATGCATGCAACTAAAACAGGGTTATTTACAGACAAATTTAAAATTAGCTGAAAGTTAATATTGTTTTTGCGGAGCCCTTTCGGGCCCCGAATATTACTTTATTTTAACATTGATTTCACTTTCCGGGCAACCCGGCGAACCAGGCTGGTGCCTCGTTTTGCGCCTTGGACATGAATTGCTTCATACAGAGCATTAAAACGGTCATGGGCCCAGCCATCTCTTTGCTGAGAAATAAGACCATCAACCTTATTATTTAAAAGTTGTAACTCGTTACTGACAGAATGACCACCATTGATGCTCCGCAAGCGATTCACTTCACTCTCAAGTTCTTGAATCTTCTCGAGGTAGGAAGGTATCAACCCCATTGCATAGTTATATTTAACATTCTCATCCATAAAAGGACGGAAACTGCGGTAGTTATTTTTACTCTTATTTCCACTTAACAACATGCCGGAGTTTGCAACTCTATACCAAAATAGAGGTTCCGGGACGATTTGCAATTTATATCCCTGTAATGATATTTTGGCAAAAAACTCCCAGTCTTCATGACCTAAACCGTAATCTTCAGTAAATCCGCCTACTTTTTCGAAAACCTCTTTTCTGATCAGCGCATTAGCATCGCCAAAGCAGTTACTAAAGCTGGCGATATTTAAATCAGGCCCTAACGGAAGCCAGCAGTGCGTCATTTTACGGAACGGAGAAGGGAACTCCTCACCAAAAATAAGATCGCTTGGTGTGGTTAACACATCGGCCCCAGAGTTTAATGCTGCAGTAACAAACGTTTCTACCTCAAAAGGCTTAGCAACATTATCATCGTCCATAAACATCAGATATTCGCCAGAGGCGTGTCGCGCAGCCAAATTCCTTGCAGCACCCAGATAGTTATTAGAACTACGGACAATTTTCCAGCCTCGAGAGTTAAAATCATTCTCGATGAGATTCAAATAACGATGAGAATCTTCTGTCGTACTTCCATCATCAACCAAGATGACCTCAATATTTTGGTACGTCTGAGATTTTATTGATGCGAGTGCTTGCTGAAGCAAATGGTGACGTTCGAAGTGAGTTATACACACGCTAACTAACGGGCTGTTAGCTTCATCGATTTTCTTGAATGTGCGGTTGTTTTTTCGTTCAACTGCGACAAACCAAGCTTCTTTAATATTGTCTTGTGATTCAGCAAGCCCTGGTTTTATATTTATATTTTTTAAGCGATAGTGGATTTTTCCGTATAAATCGACAGGTGTAGGAATAAATAGAACTTCCGCATGATGCTCCTGCGGAATAAGCTCTGGAATTCCACCAACGTTTGAAGCGAGAAAATTAACGTTATTAATCAAGCATTCATAAACAGTATAGGGTGAGTTTTCTACAAGTGATGGAATGATGACTAATACATTTTTTCTTTTTATATATTCATTAGCGTTGGTACGATCATAGTCGCTGATGACATTAACTGCGAGTCCCAAATTTTTAGTCTGATTCATAATATAAGTAAATGAATCAGTTTTCCCCATAGTGACATTTTTTCCGAGGAAGGTTACTCCAGAAATGCTCTCTTTATCTTCATCAGATAGTTTTCTTAATGCACGCAGGAATATGTCAAGTCCTTTACGGGTTTCAAGGCGGCCGAAAAATACAAGCTCAACGCCAGAAGCTGGCTTTTCATTTATTTTAACTGTAACATCATCTCTCGTCACAAACCCTTGAAATGGCTCGCAATTTAAAATTACATGACGTTCTTCAGGAACATTCCAGTGCTTACTCAACATCCAATCAATTAAATACTGAGACGGACTAACAACTTCATCCGCCATTTCAACCACCATTTTCTCCATATAATAGAGTTCAAGATGGTTCTGATCATATGGAAGCTGGTAATTACCTTCATCAGCCCATAACGTTGAACTGTGAGTATTTACAATGAACTTTGTATTTTCAAAATCCGTTCCATTCTTTTTGCTTAATAAAGTGTAATAAAGATCTGCCTGCCACTCACAAGAAATAACAGTGTCATAGGTGTTATTTTCTTTCAACCAGAGATAAATTGAATAACTTTTCCTTCTAAAATACGGTGCATCAATATTAATCTCTTTTATCAGTCCGGTTCTTAGCAGATTGATACCAAAGGTACTATAAATACGTGACCAGTCGCTAAATTTCGATACAGATGATTCAGAATAGTCGCCACATGTATACAATACATCAACATCATACCCCTTTTTTGCCAAAGTAGTGGCAAGGGCAGTGAAAGCAGTACCAATACCGCCGTTACGGACAGGCCCCTCAATGTCCGGCGTCATTATAAGAATTTTCTTCATTGTAACCCTTCCTTTGTAACCTAGACTTTTCTATGATATTAGTGAATTGAAGTAGTGTAAGATAGCAGTCGGTAGCTTCTGTTAAACAGGATAAAAAATGACCAATATGAAGTTAAAATTTGATTTGCTTCTAAAATCTTATCATCTATCTCATCGATTTGTCTATAAGGCAAACCCTGGTAATGCTGGTGATGGTGTAATTGCATCTGCGACGTATGACTTTTTTGAACGAAATGCTCTTACCTATATCCCTTACAGAGATGGCGAGCGCTACAGTTCTGAAACTGATATTTTAATTTTTGGAGGCGGAGGAAACCTGATAGAAGGATTGTATTCTGAAGGTCATGACTTTATCCAGAATAATATTGGGAAGTTTCATAAAGTAATAATAATGCCGTCGACAATCAGAGGGTATAGCGATTTATTCATCAACAATATTGATAAGTTTGTTGTTTTTTGTCGAGAAAATATCACCTTCGATTATATTAAATCTCTCAACTACGAACCAAACAAGAACGTATTCATTACTGATGATATGGCATTTTATCTCGATCTTAATAAATACCTGTCACTTAAACCCGTCTATAAAAAACAGGCCAACTGCTTCAGAACGGACTCCGAATCTCTAACTGGAGACTACAAAGAAAACAATCATGATATTTCGCTCACCTGGAATGGCGATTATTGGGATAATGAATTTCTGGCGCGTAATTCTACCCGTTGCATGATAAACTTTCTTGAAGAGTATAAAGTTGTCAATACCGACAGGCTGCATGTGGCAATTTTAGCATCTCTGCTTGGCAAAGAAGTCAACTTCTATCCTAACTCATATTACAAAAATGAAGCTGTTTACAATTATTCACTTTTTAATCGTTATCCAAAAACATGCTTTATTACGGCAAGTTGAAAAAGGCAGCGTATAATAATACGCTGCCTGAAAGCCATATAACTGTTACAGCATTGTTAATTATTGCCTGCCAGCCTTTAGGTGACTATTCATTCGCACGCCTATAGTCTGCAAAACTATCGATTATCGCAGTAAAAAACTTATCAATGAGTTTAGTCGTTGCACCGAGGTTTTAACTTTCCGCATCACTTTTCACGTACAGTATTTTACTGACTCCGTGTTTCTTAAATTCTATTGTATGCTGACAGATTTTCCCACTTGCGTCGTCACGACTTGAGCAACACTGGATACTGCTGATCCCATTTCGCTTCCAGCTCATCCAGCACCGTTTCTGCGGCTTCTTTCGACCCCGCGCGATATACCGGTTTCAGATCAGCCATAAAAGCTTTATGGTCATTTGAGGCCACGTATTTAATCGAGTTACTGATTTGGTGAATGACGCACAACTGAACCTCTGTCTGCGGATAAATGTTGTTTATCGCCTCCGGGAAGCCGGTCAGCCCGCCCACGCAGGCGATCAGGATGTCTTCAATGCCCCAGTTTTGCAGGTCGCTTAATATAGACAGCCAGAAGTTAGCGCCTTTACTTTCTGATAGATACCGGCCCAGAGTTTCTTTCTTGCCTGCCAGATTCAGCGCCATAACGGTATAAACCGTTTTGCTCTGATAGCGGCCATTCTCACGGACTTTATAGTGAATACGTTCAGCCAGACGAAGGGGTAAACCTTTTCCAGCGGGTGCTGTTGCCACTGTTTTAGTTCAGGGATAACTTTATCGTACTACACTGATGGTGGCGGTTGACATGCTGAAAGCATATAAATCTTCGAACTCTCGGCTAATGTCCTGGTAGCTAATCCCCTGCGCAAACAGCCGAATGATCTTGCGTTCAATAATAAATGCGATGATGCTCGCAAAATCCTTGCCGATCAACCCACCAGATGCGGCGGTTTACGTGGATCGCGATTTAACTATCACTGCTATTTATTTGTTCGAAAAGCCCATAGCTTTCTATTTATACTCAAGCTTCGCGCCATCAGATAGCTATGTCTTATGAAAAAACTACCGGACCATTTATCCAGGGAATGCATCATCGCCGCCATTCGCGCTTACGATGCAGGCGTTGCGCATCAGTTTAAAAGCGCGCGTCTGTATGAGATCGAGTTTGAGGGGCGTCGGTATCCTTCAAAAGCCATCGTCGGGTTAGCGGCCACGCTTGCGACAGGAACGGAATTTATCCTGGAAGAGATGACGGTCCGGCTTCGGCCCGTTGAATGGTTACTGACTGCTTGAGACATGTTCTTTGAACACAGTCAGAATAGTGCCTCGTTTTAGGTCCCAGTGGTGGTGAGTATGAAAAAAGGCCTGCAAAGCAGGCCAATGAGGATCCAAAGTAAGAAAAGCAGTGGCTATACCAACCATACTTCTGGTTGTAGGTGTATTGACTGTCACATTAAATCGATACATCTCAAACTAACTCGAAGTATTTATGGTACTCTGGCATTAACCACTTAGGAGAAATCTATTCCGCGTAGTTCTGCGCAATCATCGCAGTCTTATCGAGACGGCTATTAATCTGCGCGGCAAATTCATCTATCGGGCACAGCCAGCCGTCCGGACTGTTTTTACAGTGCAGATTAAGCTTTTGTTGCAGCGGTGGATTCTTCACATTTAGCGGCTCCAGCCGACGCATTTGATCCAGGCTTTGCGTCATAAAGGTAAGGCCTATATACGTCTGATGCGTTTTGCTATCCCGATAACGTTCAAACATCAGCGTGCTTCCGGGCGGCGTATCATCTTTCGGGTAGCCCTTCAGATGCCAGGAGACATTGAGCAGGGTTTGCAGTGGCGTCAGGTTGGAGTCATGGCCGAAATACATGACCATCCGTGCATCCGGCGCGCTGGCGGCAATCTCTGGGCTGGCGTTGGGGTCGTGGAAACCAGACCCCTTTTCCAGCGTATAGAGGATCTGGCTCAGTAGTTGTGAGCCAGCGCGGGCGGCGATATACGGGTCATGAAGTATTAGATCGAACTTAATCTGATGCAGTTTGTTGAGCCGTGTCAGGTCGTCAGTATTTTTGACGTGGCCAAACGCAACCTGTTCCAGTGGCAGTCCTTCGGCATATTGCAGGCGGAAGGTTTCACCCAACTCGTTACCCCAGAATAGAGGCCCTTCCAGCTCAATATTGCGATCCTTCAGGTTCTTAATCGACCATTCACCGCTGGAGTAGGTGCATTGATCACCTTTACAGTTGGGGTCAACGATTTTTTGCATCGCTGCTATGTCACCGGCATAACGCTGTTTTGCCGCCTCCAGGCTGCCACCCATCTTTTGTAAGACGCTGTTGCTGGCCCTGGCGACATCTAGCGGAGCGACGCCATTATCAATGGGTTTAAACAGTGTATCTTTTTTGCTGGCGGGTGAGCTGACTTTGACGCCACATCCGGGAAACAGTGTATCGATCAGGGCGTAAGCTGTCATACGGGTGCGCTGTTTGGCGCTGGTGCGGACAAAAATATCGTCGGCATTGAGGCAGCTATCTTTTTTAAGGAACTGGCGTTGCTGCAGGTAATCCCGCAAATAATCTCCCATGCGTGTGACGGCAGCGTAGCCGTGCATGGTCAGCTCGCCATCTTTGCCCTGAAAATGGGGGAAAGTTTCTGGCGACATTGCCTGGATTTTTGCCGTATCCATCTGTGGGCGGATACCATGGCGGTTCAGCGTTACGACTTTATCCAGCACCAGATCGGCTGTTGCGGCTTGCGCCAGTGAAGAGGTTAGCGCCAGTGCAATAAGACTTAGCGTGTAAGCTTTCATCATGATTCTCCTGTCAGAAATAATACCGTGCGCCAAGAGCAATTTTGTCGTCACTGTACCGATCGTCCGCATCATCGGAATCGACGGTCATGTTGCAGTACTCCAGCCACAGGATGAATTGTTTGTTGAAGGTATAATCGGTGCCAAAAATAGTGCGGGTTTCCTGATAATTGTCAGCCGCCGCATCGCCATCGCGCAGTCCATAGACTCCGTAGATACCCCATTTATCCCAGGTCCACTTAGCACCAGCTCCGAAAAGATCGACATTGATGGTGTCCTGATAAGCGGTATAACCTTTGCTGCTACCTTTATTACCGTTCTTGATTTGATAACCACCATAGTCCAGAGCCAGTGAGAGATTAATTTGTGGGATGTTGTACTTCATCCCTATACCCCATATATTTTCTTTGTCCGCTTTCACGTCTGTGTACCCGCTTTTGACGTTGGCATCGGTTGAACCATTGGTAGTCTGTTGGGCGATACCGGCATTTAATGTCAGATCCCAGGGTGAGTCGTAAAGTAGCGCCATCGCCCAAGCGTTATCGATATCATTGATATTTGTTCCAGTCTGCATGGTATAGGATGTTGCCACTTTTAGACCATGCCAGCGTTCAGACATAAAACGTATAGTATTGGATTCTCGCTTGATAAAATTATTATCTCCGCCACCAACACGAGCTATTTTCCCTCCGCCAAAATAAAGTGCCCCGCTGCTGCCATATTCATAGCTATAATCAGACTGATGAACATAATCGAAGGGGGATTTCACTCTACCAAAATCTAGTTCACCAATACCTTTGTAACTCAGCCCCCCATAAGATTGTCTGTTGTCAAAATGAAAATTATCTTCTGCTGCCTGAGTATCTCCGCCATATTCGAAATAGGCGATGGCGCTCAGATTCTTCATCCAGCTGTCGCTCTCGAACTGATCGCCCAGACCACGTTTAAACTTCAGCCCGATACGTGTACCCTGATCTTTTAATTTTGAATCGCTATCGCCATCTGTCCTGCCGCGTTTAGAACTATTTTCTAACATCATGCGTAACGAACCAGTAAGATCAAGCTTGGCTCCTTGTTCTTTATTTTCATAAAGGGTAACGGCTTGGCTATTCGCTGTAATTAAACCTGTGATTAATCCTGCAATAATACGCTTCTGCATAATCTATATCCTTGATTTGTTTTATCACATGGCGAAGCCTGGATATTCCTGACGGTAAAGCCGTAATACATCCCGATAGGTGGAGCGGTAATCGCCGCTACCGAGTTTTGGCGGTTTTTTTGCGTCGTCCTCTGTGGCGAAATTACTGTCTTTCCATGCCATTGATGTCAAATTTACCTGCCATGGAACATACAGTTTTAGCGCATTATTCATTAGTACCGTACCTCTGCGGATATGACCTGCTCGGGTCACGATCGTCGCCTCCCGTATATTGAAATTACGCATGATCATCGCTGTGTAATTAGCGTTCTGTACGGTGTCGTAAGAGAGCACCTCAGGTATGATGCGTGATGGAGCGATTCCATTTTCGGTAAAGTATTTCCACATCACTTCCGCTTCAACACGATTATTGCGGGGTACGCCGCCGGTAACGATAATTTTTGAGTCTGGATACTGTTTGGCCACTTTTAGCGCTTGCGCCATAATACCTTTTAGCGGTTCCTGTGGATTTCCTTCTTTATCAAGTTGATAACCCAGAACGACAATTGCATGATAGCGCCCCGGATGGGCCACCTTAGGCATATCGAAATGAATGATATTGGTGTCCTGAAGCACCTTGTCTGCTGCATCGAGGATAGCGTCATACTTTGCCGTTTGGTTAGGGAAATGTTGTTGTAATTGTTGGTGTAGTTTCCCGGTTGCCTGCTGACGTTCCTCTGGAGTTTTAGCTAAAGCGCGTAGATAAACCAGCGCATTATAACCTGAGTCAAAATCGCCAAATTTTTTGAAATTTTCCTGATAAAGAGCAATTCCTTCTTTAACGTGTTTGTTGCGTATTTGGGCGGCAGCATAACTGTTAGCAATTTTTTCTTCGTTCGGACTTGTCTGATACGCTTTGGCAAAACCATCTTCAATTGGGCCGGAACCATTAACACCATAAATGAATTTCCCCCAGTAAAAAAAATGATGGCTCACAGCATAATCGACATAGCAATCTGTTTTCTTCTGCTTTATCGTCAAGGAGTCACAGTTTGATAAAGGGAAGTCTTTATTTTCATAATCTGCATGGGCGGCCTGCGCTGACTGCTGAAAAGCAAGAAAAAGGGCAGGTAGCAGAAAAAAGATTTTTTTTCTGTTCATAACAAAACCTTTAGCATATTGGATGTATAGGGGAATTCTATAGGTACAGACAAGTAAGCTTATAAATATTCGTGAGGAACATAAAAGAAAGTACATTGAATGCCATCCATTTTATAAACATCCCCATCGGATTAATAAGCTGGTTAACTCAGCAACTACTTTATGAAAACAAGCAGGGTTTTACATTATGAAATTGATTTCTCAATTTGAATAATTAACCAGTAGAGCCCGTTATGGTGTCTCTCGGTATGGGAATGCGGTATTTTCGGTTTTTTAACCTACAAGGAAAGGTCGTTCTTCTGACATGAAAAATAAATAGTAGCAGCCTCATGTGCTGCCGTTGATTTCATCTTTATATACAACCTTACTATAGATATGAGAGATAACATGGAGATTGATTATCCGGGGTGTTTCAATGTGGCGCTTTGTAAATATCGTAAATTCTGGATGCGAAATGGCTAGACATTTTAAGATCTGGGGTGGTTATTTGAAATGGCGATTTTTGTAGATTTAGATGCGCATTGTGATGACAGTGGCATCACTCTTTTACCTATTGATTAGTAGTGAATTGATTGGATTTGATGAGATGCTAGAGGTACTAAACCGATTTGCTTAGTTCATGTATCATGATAATCCTTCCATTTATGGAACTGCTAAAAGTGGTATTCAACGCGTTTCCCACTTCCGGATCAGGTTCCAGACGACGGTTAATGAGAGCGATCGTTCCCGAGTTAGCTGCATCATGACTTCCAGCGCTTGTATTGAATCAAGATTATCTACTTTCACCTCTTGCCAGCGTTTCCAGAGTGCGATTTCTTCTTCTTCATCTGGAGCCTGGCTGCGCCCCTGGCGAATGTTGATCCCCATAAGTCGACGGCGAGCGCTAATTTCGGCCGTCGGAATACCGAAGTAGTGGTTAATCAAGGCGATTGAGCCACCCAATTGCACTGCCTGGTTCACAATCTGCTGAAGTTTGTGCTCCTGTTGTACCTGAACAAGCATTTTGCGTAGAACGTCATGGTTGACTGTCACTTTTAGAAAATGTGAAGAGGTATTTGTCAGATATAGTAACTCATCATAGGAAAGGGAACATAGTTTGTTTAATTCATCATGATTAAAGCCCAAAGCTTCGCAATAACGTAAGTTACCAGCCTTAATGGCTTGCACCACCTGTGACAAAATAGCATGGTTAATCGTTGGTATCATTTTTTGCGTCCTGTTGTAATTCCATAAGCCGACGAACGATGCGAATTAACCGGAATGCTTTAATAAGGAACTGATCGCTGAACACGAATCTATTCTGTTCGCGTCGGATAAGTAGTATCGGATCTAGAGTAGCGGCCAGATCTGCTGTTAGGGGAACCCCATTGAGTGTCATCAATAGAGCTCTGCAGGCGCGGGCTTGAGTTTGGGAATATACATCTGGGGCTGTTGTAATCGCGCTAAGTTTATAGTCGGCATCGTCTACATTGTTATCAGGAAATATCTTACCGTCGATGCCACAACACTCCGCCAGTTCTCGCGCAACTTGGTTTCTTAGCGCTTGCAATGCCTGGGTTGAATCAATTAGGGGTGAAATACACCAGATATCCATGATGGGATCGTTGCTTTCACACATTAGTGTGGAACCCAGAGGCGAGTCTGGCGCAGAGAGAACCGTTTTTCTTTTGGAACTCGGTTTACGTCTGTATACAGTAGAACGTGCTGCGGAGGCCTCTTTCTGTATATAAAGCGGCGATTCCTGAGTGGGGCCGAGTAAGGCCAGGCGCTTCTGCTCGGAAGGATCCAGATCCAGCATCAGCAGATTGTAATCAACGTTCAGCGCCTGACTCAGTAGTCCTAATAGCTCATCCTGTACAAGTTCGAAGCAGAACTCTTCAGGCTGATCATTGAACAGCGATAGCGCCGAGGAAAAGATATTTTCAAATGAACCCAAATCATCGGTGGCATGTTGTTCCCAGATTCGTAGCGCCGCAGTCCGCATGGAAAGTAGTTTTTCTATTTGTGGACGCCCCAGCCCGGCATACAGTACTTGAGGAATATAGGGGTGCAGATATTCCAGAGTCTGTTCCATGCGGCTGATTTGTGACTGGTTGATCGGGTAGCCATCTTTCCTCAGGCGTTCCGCCAGTTCCCGCTGCGAGAGTTGATATTGCTCAACGTGCTGGTACAACTCTCGCGCTTTACTGATCCCCAGCGCCCGCTCAATAAAACTCAATTTACCGTGAAGATCGTTCTCTGCCAGATGACCGATCAGACATCGCAGTTCTCCATGCATAAGCTGTTTAGACGTCCCACCCCACGGTCGGTAAAGGCAATGAATACGCCAAAACCGCTCATCATGAGTTTCTTGCCATAGCTCATTGAGGATTGACAAGCGGGTATTACCGCCGTTGGCAATGATGTAATAGTCCTGATCGGGGCGACGGGTGATAGGTGGCGGCGTGTCCAGACCGCGCTGGCGGATCGACGCTTTGATATCGTCATAGTTGGGGTTGCGCATAACCCTGGGATTGAACTCGTAAGGACGGAGTTGGTCCAGCGTCACGATCATCGCGGTTTCCTTTGACGGGCGGGCACAACCCTCGGCAGATGAAGATTGCTGGTCAAAACAGCTTTGCATCAGGTGAGATTGAACGACCTGCGACGTTAGCTTCGAGTTCATATCAATCCTCCCGATTGGGCTAGTCTCATCGTTGATAAGATGTAGATGGGCCATGATGATTGGGGGGGGATGCGGCGCGATGGCGATAAACTCAGCAGTACCGCAGTCCAGCGTGTTATACCAGTAAAGTTAAGCTTGGTAGGGGAATGATATAGTGTCATAATTATAATTTAATTTTTAAATCAATTGCTTGTGATGATTTATGTCCGAGGTTATGAGTTCCTGAACAGAAACCTTCGTGCGATGTCTTTCCTGCGCTTACTCTTCAGAATCAATACTTAGGGTTTACTGCGTCATAACTTCATGGACGAAGACTCTCCTAAGCTGTCTGCTGTAGGCTTTACCGTAAAATTGTACTGCGGTGTCCGGACCGCTCAGTTTCTTCAGGGGAGTTGAACCAAACGCTTGATTCATTGCCTTCTGGGTTGATGGCAGGATCAGCCAGTTTAGGAACAGCCGTGATGCCGCCGGATGTGGGCTGTTGGCGGCAATCGCCGCGATGTTGCCGCCACCGGGCATCCCAAACTCCGGCACGTAAAATTTCAGCCTTGGGGTAATGGCTCCAGTTTTTTGCAGCCCAACTAGATGGTCTTCCCAGATGGGAATCAGCATCAACTCGCCATCGTTCAGGCGAGTCAGGCTGTCAGCGCCGGAGGCTGTCAGTGTTATATTGTCGCGGTTAGCGGCAAACCACAGCCATCCTTTCTGCCAGCGTTTCACTACCGTTGGGTCAATGCTGTCCGTTTTGCTGTTAAAATCACCGCCCGTAATGGTGACGATTCTCTGGATAAAAGCTTCCCCCGCGCCACCGTTATTTGGGTCGTTATAGCCGAACCTCTTTGGATTTGCGTTAATAAAGCTTTGTAATTGATCCAGTGTCTGCGGCAGTGCCTGATTGCCAATCTGTTTCGGATCATAGGCAAAACCGGTCTGATTACCCCAGAACGCCACGGCATAACCCTGAGTATCGACGTTCTGAATCTGATGAACGGCGTCATCATAGCCAGGTAAATCGTCAATCTTTGCTAGCGCTTTCAATCCCATCATCACCGGCAACTGTGTTACAGACATGGCGATAACGTCGAGTCTGCCTTTCTTTTTGCCCGCTTCCGCCAGCAACTTATTAACATTGCCGTCGAGTCTGCCTTCCGGAATACGTACTTTAATGCCGTATTGTTTTTCAAATTCCTGCACGAAAATTCGCCACTGTGATTGCAGGTACCAGACATGAAAAGTCACGTTGCCTTCTTGTTTTGCTTGTTCCAGTACTTTATCCCAGTCGGCCTTCTCAGCCGCCATTGTCAGAGAACTGCACAGCAGGCCGCCCGCCATAATTATCACTGCTTTTTTCATCACATTATCTCCTGTAAAAGGTCAGGCTTTCCCCGTTGACTGCGACAGATAATTCCCTTTCAGCAACTTCTCGATGATAGCCATCAGGATGACGTTGGGGATCACCAGAATCATCGACACCACTGCCGCATCCGGGCGGACGAAGGAGTAGCCAAGGAAAGAGTAAAGAATGGTCGGGACGGTGATAAAATCCGGTGCGCCCAGTACGTATGAGATGCTGAATTCCTCAAGGCTTCGCACCAGACAAAAAATCAGCGCCGCCAGCAAGCTCGGTTTCAGCAGCGGCAGGTAGGCGTTGCTGAAAGTGCCCCACACACCAGAGCCTAAGTCACGACTGGCATCGATCAGATCCTGCGGTACAGCCTTAAACCCTGCCGACATAATGCGAATCGAATAGGGTAGCGTCAGTACCGTATGGCCGATAACAATGCTGATAAAAGCATTGTCGATATTGAGATTGAGCAGCATGGCGCTGAAGAAAATCCCGATCAGCATTCCCGGCATCACCAGTGGGATCAGCGTCAGCATCTCCGCCACCGCCTTACCACGAAAGGTCATGCGCCCGAAGGCATACGCGGTGGGGAGCGACAGCAGAAGGCTGGCGACCGCTACCGTAGGTGCGATGGTGTAGCTGTTCAATAGCGCCTCTGCAAGCGAGGTTTTTTCCCATACCAGCAGCCAGCGGCTGAACGACAACACCGGCGGGAAGATATCCGGGTAGCTCCACGGATGGGCCGCGTCAACCAGCGACCAAAGGATCGCCATACCGAACGGCATTCCCAGCCAGATGAGGTTGGCAACCATGAAAAAGATCAGCGAAATCGTCACCACCCGACGACCATTGGCAGTGTGGCTCATTTGAGCTCTCCTTTGCGGGTTGCGAATGGGGTGATAAGCAGGGCGATCAGCAGCGTGCAGATGGCCGCCGTGACCATAATGATCACTGCAATTACCGCCGCGCTATTCCACTCGCCGTATTCCATGGCGGTGGCCTGCATCAGGCGTGACAGCGAGTAGGTGTTGCGCGGCCCGGCCACTGAGAAGAAGGCGAAATCTCCCAACGCGCCGATAAACACCAGAATCAGCGTCACCTGTACGGCGGGCAGCGTCAGCGGCACCACGACGCCGGTAAAGCTGCGCCAGCGGTTAGCACCGAGGTTGCTGGCGGTGTCCAGCACGTCGTTACGAATAGCGTTGACCGCGCCGCCGACCAGGATCAGGGCTAAGGGCAGGTTCTTCCAGATTTGCAGGATAACGACACCCCAGCCGAAATCATCGTTCTGCATCCGCAGCGGCTCACTGATAATGCCCAGCGCCAGCAGCAGCTCGTTGATGATGCCGTGATAAGCCACGATATTGACGAACAGAAACGCCGCCACCAGACCGGGGATAAACATCGGCGCACGCAGTACCGCGATAATCCCTGCTTTACCGACCATCGGTTTACGTAGCCACAGCGCTAGTGGATACGCGAAAATTACCGAACCGAATGCCCCCAGCAGTGATACTTTTACGGAGTAGAACAGGGCGCTTTGCAGTACCTCGTCCTGCAGCATGTTGCGCCAGTACTCTAGAGAGAAATGACTATCGCCTTCGAGGTTAAACCAGCCCAGACTCTGGGCGATCACCACATAAAAAGTGGATCCCATCAGCAGCAGAATGGTGCCCAGCCCGCTGAGCATCAACAGCCAGGCGAATAGCTCGTTGCGCCAGTTTTTCATGATACCGGCTCCAGAAAATGGATGGCGTTTTCCGTCAGACGGAAGCAAACGCGCTCGCCGGGGGCAATGGGCGGCTTTTTAATCAGCTGCAGGCGCACCGACAGTCCGGCGTTGTTGTGGCCCCAGGCTTCGGTGAGGTTGCCCATAAAGGCCATTTTATCGAGCGTCAGGGTGAAGTGGTTGTCTCCCGCCTGCGGCTGGCCGACATACTGCGCATCTTCTGGTCGCCAGCAGATATAGCAGTGCTCCGCGCGCGGCGGCCGGTCAGAGAAGACATAAAACTCACCGAGGGCGCAGCGTACCCGGTAATAGCCCGGCTGCTCTGCGGGCGTGACCTGTGCGGTATCGATATTGGCCGCGCCGATAAAGTCCGCCACAAAGCGGTTGGCTGGGCGGTAGTAGATCTCCTCCGGCTGGCCGATCTGCTCGACGTTACCGGCGTTCAACACCACGATTTTGTCCGACATCGCCAGCGCTTCCGCCTGGTCGTGGGTGACGTAAATCGAGGTGAGCTGATACAGCCGCTGGAGTTCCTTAATTTCAAAACGCACGCTCTCGCGCAGCTTGGCATCGAGGTTGGAGAGCGGTTCGTCGAACAGGATCACGTCTGGACGGGTGATCATCGCCCGCGCCAGCGCCACGCGCTGCTGTTGACCGCCAGAGAGCTGCCCGGGCATTTTCAGCCGCTGACTCTCCAGCCCTACCTGCTTCAGCGCCTCCGCCAGCCGGGCCTGCTGTTCGCCGATGGTGGCCTTTTTCTGTTTCAGGCCGAAACAGATATTGTGCGCCACGTTGAGGTGCGGAAACAGCGCGTAGGACTGAAAGCACATGGCGGTGTTGCGCTTTTCCGGCGGCAGCGCGTTCACCGTTTTATCGCCAATCAGAATGCGCCCACTATCCGGCTGATGAAAACCGCCGATCATCTTCAGCAGGGTGGTTTTACCGCAGCCGCTTGGCCCCAGCAGAGTCACGAATTCCCCCTCTTCGGCGCAGAACGAGATTTCCCTGGCGGCATAGAATTCGCCGAACGTTTTGGTTACCTGTTCCAGCACCAGTTTTGACATAAGCTCTCGTTTTCCGTTGCATCAAATGGGTGTTTAAATTTACATACTAAATATAAAATTTATGTGATGTTGATCGTTAAAACAAAAAAACCATGATAAACAATGATAAGTAAGATGTTTTAAGCATGATTTTTGTCTTTTGACAGAGTTTTCTTTTCTTATTAAATTTAAATAGTAAAGTTAACTATCATCTTTCATCATGAGGAGCTACAGATGGCATTTAACTTTCATCGGGCGGCAGAGGGAATAGTACTGGCCAACAGTCACCGTGGGTTTTCCACTTGCGCACCGGAAAATACCTTTCCAGCATTTGAGGCTGCACGCCTGGCGGGAACTCACTGTATTGAAATCGACGTTCACCTGACGGTGGATAACCAGTTGGTCGTCACGCATGATCACCGTATCGACCGGGTGTCCTCTGGTGATGGCTTTGTCGAGGAGATGACGTACCTTCAATTGCTGGCATGCGACTTTGGCATGAAATTCCATCCCTCATTTATCGGAACACACATTCCCCTACTGGCGGACGTATTGTGCTGGGCGGTGGAAAATGATATGGGGCTGATTGTTGAGGTGAAACAGCGTAACCGACACGATAAATTTGTTTCTGTACTGGTCGAGCTACTTCACGAGCAACCGGAAGCCATCAACCATATCCAGTTGTTAGGCTTCAATCATGTGTTAATAAATCAGGTGAAGGCACAAATTCCACAACTGGCATTACAGGTGGTAACGCTGGAGCGTTACAATAACCAATTGGCGGCGGTGCAACAATCAAACGCCTCATGTGTCTGTTTTGAATTTGAGTTCGCCCATATTGGCGACCTACGAGCTTACAAAAAAGCCGGGCTCGGAATACGGATGTTTCTGCATGAAGTGAGAAATGGCATGACTCCGCTGGAGCAGTACGACTATAAATTCGGCTGCGACAGTCGTTCGATGATTATCGGCTGGATGCAGGCGGGGCTGATTGATATGCTCAGCCACGACGATATTCCTTACCTGCAGGGGCTTATTGAAGAAGCTGGCCTGCGCTGGGGTTAGAAAAATAAGGACACCATGGATTCCCAATCTGAATGCCTTGAACTTCGTGGTTCACAGCGCCTGCTACTGGAACTGATCCGCAGGCACGCGCCGGTGACGCGTGCCGAACTGGCGCGATTGTCTGGATTGACGGCGGGAGCGATCACCCAGCAGTGTCGGGAACTGATGTTCTTAGGTCTGGTGGTTGAAGGAGAACGTAATACCGGCCAGCGCGGTCAGCCATCGCTGCCATTGCGTCTTAATCCTGGAGGAGGCTGTGCCATAGGATTGTCGTTTAGTCCCGGCTTCATCGATATGACAGTCGTCGATCTCAGCGGTCGCCAGTTGTTGTCACTTTCCGAAGCGCACCTTGAAAATCAGCCGTTGTCCGCCACACTCGTGCAGATCAAAACCTTGGTGGAGCAGACGCTGAAAAAGCGCCAGCTCCAGCACGCGCGTATTCTCGGCATTGGCTATGCGGTGCCGGGCTTTCTGAAAGCCGATGGACGCAAACGCCACTGCGTGCCCTCTTTGGAGAGCTGGCGCGATGCGGATTTACAGCAGACATTTGCTGACAATCTGCCGTGGCCGACGTGGGTGGAGAATAATGCCAACGCAGCTGCGGTAGGTGAGCTATACAGTGGTGAATGGAATGCGTACAGCGATCTGACCTTTATCGATCTTGGCTACGGTATTGGCGCAGGGATTATCTCCGGGCATAAAATGCTGCGCGGCGGGTTCTGCAATGCTGGTGAAGTTGGAATGGCGTTTCCATCAGGTACGCCGCGACCCTCATATAAGGATCTGCTTGCCACACTGGATCGCGAAGGGTTTACTGAAAACCAGCTGCCGGAGTTGATCGCCGAGCAGCATCCACTGCTGGAAAGCTGGTTTGAACGCTGTAGAGGTCAGGTGGAGCAGACTGTGTTTGGCTGTGTACAGTGGGTGGACCCGCAGATAATTGTGCTTGGTGGAGTGATGCCAAAACCGATTATCAGCCGACTGGTGGAGGAGCTGAACCAGCGGCTAGAAACTCGTTTCGATCCTAACCGTCCGCGAGTGAGGTTGGCTGCGTCTTCAATGGGAGTGCAGAGCGCATCAAGGGGGGCGGCGATGATCCCGTTGTATCAGGTGATAAATGAGGGGTGAGCAAGTTTTATTTGGTTTTTACGCAGCCTTCATTCATATCAGCCGCAAGCTTAATATACGTCCCGTCGTTAAAAACCCCTGCGGCGCAAGCCTGAAAAAATCGGAAGCGCATAACCGTTGCGTTCCCACAGTTCACAAACCCCACGCTACCTTACCGGTAGCGTGGGCTCACACACTCTTACTTATCCCGCGTCTCGCCAGCCTCCCAGCTGTAACTGCCATCGGCCGCTAACCTATCGCCCAGTTCCTGATACTCGAACTGATAAAACTCAGCCTGGGTGCCGTACCCGGCGTAGTCTACCGCCGCCAGGCCGACGAACGCGCCGGTAAAGAACCCGCCGTAGCTCTGCAACACATAGTCATCGGACAGCACCGCGGCATCCAGCTGGACCGGGATCTCGGTGAACGACACGCCATCGAAGCTGTATTCATAGCTGTAGGTCTGCTTGCGGACCTTGGTCCGGAACCAGACGTATTCCACGCCGTCCGGCACCTTGATGGCGTTATCTTTCAGGTACGACGTGTATTTCCCGCGGTTATTTTCGCCGACTTCGATGACCTTGCCGTTAATTTCATTCCAGGTCAGGAAGACGAAGCTCCAGTGGCGGTCGTTATAGTAATTCGTTAACCCGGCCATCTGCTGGTAGCTGAAGGGCTCGAATTTCACCTTCACCGCGGCGTCAAAATAGAAGGCCTGCCAGCGGCGGGCAATCAGCGACAGGTCATGCGTATTGGCTAACGAACCCTGGCCGATTAAGGTTAATTTGCCGTCGCCGGTGGTGCCCATTTTGGCCGTAAACGGCACCCGCAGGGTATTCCAGTTCGGGTCGAGCGCTGGCGAGGTAAAGTCATCCTGCTGGCTATTATCGCTGGCGCTTTCGGTGAAGATGGCGTCTTTTGGCCCTTCGACGAAGGTTTTCCCGCCATGACCGCCTTCAATACGCGGCCAGCCCTCATCGTCCCAGTATACTTTCTGGATCGCGGTTTCCCGGCCGAGAGTTGACCAGCCGCGCGGGTCGTAGATGGATTCCCCCGGGCGATTCCACGGCCGGGCGCAGAGCGAGGCGTAATACCATTCGCCTTCCGGAGTGGAGACCAGCGCGCCATGGCCCTGTTTCTGGATGTAGCTGTCCGGGGTATCGACGTTGGTTAAGAACACGTCGCCCGGCTCGGTTTCGAAGCTGTCGGCCTCGAGGGTTTTCGACCGCGCCACCACCTCCTGGTGGGTAAACACGGTGCCGCCCTGGGCGGCAAACAGATAGTAGTAGCCGTTCAGTTTATAGAGGTGCGGCCCCTCGACCAGCGCCACGGCGGTGCCGCGGTAGATGGTGCGCGCGGTTTCCGGCATTAACTTCAGCGTCTTGGTATCCAGCTCCGTTAAGGTAATGCCATCGAAGGGGTGATGGTACTCCCGGTGATCCCAGGTTTGCTGGACGATATATTTCCGGCCATCGTCGTCATGGAACAGCGAGGCGTCAAACCCGACGCCGTTCAGCTTGATCGGGTCGCTCCACGGGCCCCGAATATCCTTCGCGGTGGTCAGATAGTTGGTCATGTCTTTGAAGGCGCCTTCGGTGACCTTCACATCGGTATACACCAACCAGAATTGCCCATCGGCCCAGGAAAGCGCCGGCGCCCAAATGCCGCCGGAGGAGGGGTTGCCCTTCATGTCCAGCAGGGTGGTGGTGGAGAGCGGCGAAGGCAGCAGGTTCCAGTTTTTCAGGTCTTTCGACTCATGTAAACGCACGCCCGGGAACCACTCAAACGTCGAGTTGGCAATATAGTACGTATCCTCGACGCGAATAATACTGGGGTCGGCATTAAAGCCGCGTAATATCGGGTTTTGAATAAGTGACATTTCATTACACCTTTTAAAATGGAAAGTTAAGGATCGGTCTGATTTATAATTTTTTTAACTACACGCGGATCTCATCCAGCTGACGGTTGATGTCGGTCACATGTTTATCGGAGATCGGATAAACCTGCATGATCACCATCGAAATAGCGGCCAGCGCAATTGGGATCCACACCGCGGTCATAATGATCCCATCGATGGCGCTGGCGCTCTGCACGGCGCCGCTTTCATTAAATCCATACACCGCCAGCAGCCACAGCGGGATAGCGCCGCCGATGGTGAAGCCGATCTTGAAGAAGAGTCCCATAATGGCATTGATAATGGCGGCATTGCGTTTGCCCGATTTTAATTCGCCGTACGCGATAACTTCCGGTACCAGCGCCCACATAAAGCCGGTGGCGGAGGTTAAGCCCCACTGTTTAATAAAGGTGGCGATGTAGGCCAGCCACAGGGCGTCGTGCATCCCTTCGCGGGACCAGACGTAGGTCAGCAGTTCGCCGACGATGAACATGGCGAGGAACAGATGGAAGAAGCCTTTTTTACCAAAGATTTTTTTCAGTTTCGGCCAGAACACCGGGAAGGCGATGCCGGGAATAGACGCGACGAGACCCACGGCGCCCATCCATTCGGAGTGGCCGACGACGAACTGGTTGAAGAAGCCGTTAACGGTGTTCATGAAGAACATGAAGGTAAAGGCCAGCATAAAGAACATGCCGAGAATAACCAGCGGACGGTTATGTCTGAGCTCGTGGAAAAGGTCGGTAGTTTTGACGTTGGCGGTCTGCTCGGCGGTCGCGACCACGCGTTCTTTGGTGCATTTGTAGCAGATAAACAGGGCCACCGCGCCGATGATCATATAGATGGCGTACACGCCAAACCAGGCGTAGTTCGCCGACGGATCGGTATAGTTCCCCAGATTCAGCTCAAGGCCGAAAAAGCCGGTGTCTTTCAGGCTGCGATCTTTCGGCGCCGCCATCTGCACAAACATCGGGAACAGGGTATAGACCAGCAGGTTGGCGCTGTTGGCCAGCATCATGCGGGTACTGGTCAGCTTATCGATCGATTCCGGGTCGCGGGTCAGCGACGCATTCAGCGAGCCATAGGGAATATTGACTAAGGAATAAACTAAGTCCAGCGCCAGATAAATTATAAAGGCGAAAGCCACCGAACCTTTCACCCCAGGGATGGGCGCGAACAGTAATGCCGACAGGATCACCAGCGGCACGCCGGCTCGTAACAGCCACGGACGATATTTCCCTGCTTTCGAGGTTCGTTTATCCACGTAGGTTCCGACCATCGGATCCCAAAACACATTAATGATACGGACAAAAAGAAAAATAAAGCCTGCCGTTGCCGTGCTGATGGTATTTACCGTCAGCATATGCAAAGCCAGAAAACCCCCAATTGTGCCGAAAACAAGGTTTTGCGCAAAGTCGCCCATGCCATAACCAATTCGTTCTCCGCGGGTTAATTTATGATATTCATCATGCCGACTGTGCATTATGTTTTTACTCATTCTAAGCAGACTCCGGTTTGTTTTGTGTAGGTGAAACACTTTCTGACACAGTTGACCTGGAAGAATCTATTACGTTTTTAAATTACGTAATTATGTTTTTTTACTTCTGTGATCCTCGAAGCAAAGGCCTGTATCGCCTGCGTTGAACCGTTATCCGCCGCTAATTTTTGGGCAGGCAGGCATTGCGACAAAACCGGCATTTTAATTTGGTATGGATACCTGAATTCCCCAGGAAGTGTACTCTATACGCGCGCGAAGCGAGATATTTAAAATAGTTTTATTTGCGAGATGGCTCACATTTGAGCATTTTCTCAATCGCCGAGTGAAATAACGTAATTGAGCAACCGACGATGAGAATACACGATGTGTCACAGTTGTTAATTTTCCTGTTTCTCAATTTCGGAGTTCATCATGCAAACCTATTTCGACCAGGTTGATCGCGTTCGCTTTGCCGGACCCAAAACCGATAATCCGCTGGCGTTTCGCCACTATAATCCGGATGAAATCGTGCTGGGAAAACGCATGGCAGATCATCTGCGTTTTGCCGCCTGTTATTGGCATAACTTCTGCTGGAATGGCGCGGATATGTTTGGCGCCGGCTCGTTTGAGCGTCCCTGGCAGGCCGCGGGCGATGCGCTGGAAATGGCCAAACGCAAAGCGGACGTGGCGTTTGAATTTTTCTACAAGCTCAACGTGCCGTATTACTGCTTCCATGATGTCGACGTCTCGCCAGAAGGCGCGTCGCTGAAAGAGTATTTGCATAATTTCGCCGTGATGACCGAAGTGCTGGCGGAGAAACAGCAGCAAACCGGCGTGAAACTGCTGTGGGGCACCGCCAACTGCTTTACCCACCCGCGCTACGGCGCCGGGGCGGCGACCAACCCCGATCCGGAGGTGTTTGCCTGGGCGGCCACGCAGGTGGTGACCGCCATGAACGCCACCCACCAGCTCGGCGGCGAAAACTATGTGCTGTGGGGCGGCCGAGAAGGTTACGAGTCGCTGTTGAATACCGACCTGCGCCAGGAGCGCGAGCAGATTGGCCGCTTCCTGCAGATGGTGGTGGAGCACAAGCATAAGATTGGCTTTGGCGGCACGCTGCTTATCGAGCCGAAACCGCAGGAGCCCACCAAGCATCAGTACGATTACGATGTCGCGACGGTGTATGGCTTCCTGAAGCAGTTTGGTCTGGAAAATGAGATCAAGGTGAACATTGAAGCCAACCACGCCACTCTGGCGGGGCACTCTTTCCACCATGAAATCGCCAGCGCCATCGCGCTGGGCATTTTCGGCTCCGTTGATGCCAACCGCGGCGATGCGCAGCTCGGCTGGGATACCGATCAGTTCCCGAACAGCGTGGAAGAAAATACCCTGGTGATGTATGAGATCCTCAAAGCCGGGGGATTCACCACCGGCGGCCTGAACTTTGACGCCAAAGTTCGCCGGCAGAGCACCGACAAATACGACATGTTCTATGGCCATATTGGCGCCATGGACGTGATGGCGCTGTCCCTCAAGCTGGCCGCGCGCATGATTGAGGATGGCAAGCTCGATCAGGGTCTGGCAAAACGCTATGCCGGCTGGCAGGGCGAGCTGGGGCAGAAAATTATGAGCGGGCAAATGTCGCTGGATAATATTGCCCGATACGCTGAGCAGCATAATCTGAATCCGCAGCCTCAGAGCGGGCGTCAGGAATTACTCGAAAATCTCGTCAATACCTATATCTTTGGTTAATTTTTGCTGACATGCCCCTGCGGGGGCATGTATTCCGCCGTCTATCCGCTGCCGGGAAATAGCGTTTATTGGTTCGTGCTGTGTTTTTTTTGTCAGTGGCGAAAGACCACCTGTTTAATATCAGCGAAGGAGGAAGGGTAACGATAATTGTGTAATGCCTCTGTGACCGTACAAAATAAAAAATAACTTGTTCTGATGATAGCGACATATTCTGTCAGCTCAGAATAGGCTGGTTATTGTCTGAATAAAATTAACCTATATTGAGAAACTCATGACAATGATAAAAAAGCTTCCATTAACCATGGCGGTTATCGCCGCGTTTTTTCCGCTTACCTCTGTAATGGCGCAAGAATTTACTCAGGAACAGATCGACGCCATCGTCGCCAAAGCCGTTGATAAAGCGCTGGCCGACCGCCAGGCGAAAATCGACGCCGCGGCCAACAAAAAGGTCGACGTGATCACCAACCCGCAGACCACCGCCGCCTCGCCGGATATGGCCATTCCGTTCGGCCTCAAGTTCAGCGGCTACGCCCGCTATGGCGCCCACTTCCAGACCGGCGACCAGAAATATGTCGGCGTCGACGGCTCCTATAACGGCGCCTCGGCGATCGGCCGTCTGGGCAACGAAAGCAACGGCGGCGAATTCCAGATCAGCAAGGCCTTCAAAAGCGCGCAGGGGGCTATCTGGGATCTCAACGTGATGTTCGACCACTGGAGCGACGAAGTTAACCTGAAGAAGGCCTACGTCGGGGTCACCAACGTGCTGGAATCCAACCCCAACGCCTATATCTGGGCCGGCCGCGACTTCCACCAGCGTCCGCAACAGGGGATCAACGACTACTTCTGGATGAACCACGACGGCCAGGGCGCCGGGGTAAAGAACTTTGATATCGGCGGCGTGCAGTTCGACGTGGCGGCGGTCTCGCAGGTGAAATCCTGCAGCCCGGAAGTGATGGCCGACGAGACCAACCCGTCGCGCATCACCTGTACCGGCAGCTCCGACACCGGCGACAACGGCCACTACGCGCTGACCACCAAAACCCACAACATCAAGGCCGGGCCGATCGACGTCGAGGTGTACGCCAACTACGGCTTTGACTCAAAGGCGGTGGACAGCGACGCGCGTCTCGAAGCCTGGCAGGGCGGCCTGGTGCTGAGCCACACCAACGACAGCGGGGTGAACAAGGTGATCCTGCGCTATTCCGACAACTCGGATAACAGCGTCTACAACAAGACCGACGACCTGACCACGGTCTACGCCAGCTTCGAGGGCAGCCATAAGTTCACCCAGCAGGCGCAGGTGGAATATCTGCTGGCCTTCCATGACTACGACAACGGCAAAGATAATACCGACAACCGCAAAAACTACGGCGCCATCGTGCGGCCGATGTACTTCTGGAACGACGTGCACTCCACCTGGCTGGAAGCGGGCTACCAGCGCGTGGATTACGACCAGGGCGGGGATAACCACGGCTGGAAGCTGACGCTGTCGCAGAACATCGCCATCGGCATGGGGCCGGAGTTCCGTCCGATGCTGCGCTTCTACGTGACCGGCGGCCAGGTGGACAACGAGCATACCGCGAAGGTTAACGGCACCCAGGACCAGCAGCTGGATTCGCTGAACGTCGGCGGGATGTTTGAGGCGTGGTTCTGATGCGATAGCGTTGTCGAAGGAGCGTTCCCGGCTGGCGCTACGCTTAGCCGGGCTACAACTGGTGCGCTCCATTTATGCCGGATGGCGGCATACATGCCTTATCCGGCCTACGTTCCTTCCTGCGGGCTCCCCCCCAGGACCGGCAAGCGCAGCGCCGCCGGGCAGCTGGTTCAGGCCAACTCCCTCAGTTCACCGTCAGGCGCAGGGCCAGATCCTGCGGGTAGGGGTCAAAATAGTTCTGCGCCTGCAGGTAGCGATCCGGATACTCGGCCAGATAGTGCTTAAGCAGCGTCAGCGGGGCGAGGATCGGCAGCAGCCCGGCGCGATAGTTGAGGATCACCTCCCGCAGCTCGCCGCGCTGGCGGCTGTTCAGCTGGTCGCGGAAATAACCCTGAATATGCATCAGCACGTTGGTGTGGTTTTTCCGCGAGGCGGGCCGCTTGAGGATCGCCATCAGCTTCTCGCGGTAAACCTCGAAGAAAGCCTCCAGATCCTCCCATTCATGCAGCGAGGCGACGAACGGGCCGATCTCCCGGTAGCCCGCCTGGTGGTGAGCCAGCAGCTGCAGCTTGTAGCGGCTGTGAAAGGCCAGCAGGCCGTGACGGGTCAGGCCGCGGGCGCGCAGGGCGTTGAGTTCATGCAGGGCGAAAACGCGCTCGACAAAATTCTCCCGCAGCAGCGGATCGTGCAGCCGGCCATCCTCTTCCACCGGCAGCCACGGGTAGCGCGCCATCAGGGCACCGGTAAACAGCCCCACGCCTTCCTTACGCCCGCGATTGCCTTTTTCGTCATACAGCCGCACGCGCTCCATCCCGCAGCTCGGCGATTTGGCGCAGACGATAAAGCCCGACAGCTCACCCAGGGTTGCGAGGTGGGCGCTGGCGAAATCAGCCATCTTCTCCGTCACATCCTCGTGCGGAGCGTGGCTGAAGCGCATGCGGATCTCCCCGACCGGGGTCTGCACCAGGCGGAGCGCCGGGCGGGGAACGGGCAGGCCGATCGCCATCTCCGGGCAGACGGGCTTAAACGCCACCCACTGCGCGAGCTCATCCATCACAAAGCCCATACGCTTATGCCCGCCGTCGAATCGCACGGCTGAGCCGGTTAAACATCCGCTGATCCCAATGACAGGTTGCGTGTTCATGGCGCTGTCCTCTCTTCTGCTGTGGTTCGGGTAAAGAAAAGGGTCACGGTGGCGACCGTAATGCCGAATTTCTTCATCTCGGTTTTGTTAAATAAATGGCTGCCGTCCTGCAGGAACATCCAGTCGTCAAAGTGCAGCAGCCACCGGCTGCCGCTGGCCTCGACGTTCATGCTGTAGCGCCAGTGAAAGGCATTGCCTGCCGCCTGGCCGCTGGCCACCCCTTCGATATCGCCGGCGGTGCCCTGATAACGGTTATCGCCGGTGCGGCGAATGCGCCATACCCGCTGCTGCTTCTCGCCGTCGTCATAGACAAAGCGCTCATGGAGGGTCAGGGTGTCGCCGACGACGTCGCCATCGATCTCAACATGGAAGCGGCGCAGCTGCTTGCCGCTGCGATCCTGCACCATCCCCCACGCCTCGGTTCGCCCCTGAAAATAGTGAAAGATGTCGAGGGCGGGCTGCTGCTGCCGGTACTCCGTGACCTCGGTGCTGCAGCCGGCGAGGATCAGCATCAGCAGCGCCAGGCCAAGGGTCAGAATGCGTTTCATGGTGTACCTCCGATCAACTGCTGACGCAGTTCGGGATAAGTGGTGCGCGGATCGAGCCAGATGGCGAGAAAGCGGGTGCTGAACGCCGCCGACTGGCGCGGGCCGAGCGGGGTAAAGGCGGTCTGCGCGGCGCTGGCGCGGTACCAGAACTGCCCCTCGCCGCCGCTGACCACGAACGCCAGCTGGCTGCCCGGCGCGACGTCCGGCCAGATCCCCTGCAGCATGCGTAGCCAGGCTTCGCTGCGCGGTTCCTGCTGCAGAATGCCCTGCGCCTGCCACTGGTCGCGGGTGGCCTCCACCAGCGCCTCGCGATCGATGTCGCGCCGGTAGGTGATGATCAGCGCCCGATCCTGCTGCGGGCCGTCATACCGGCCATTGGGCGTACGCAGCTGCGAGTGATAGACGGTGAACGGCCCCCAGGTGAGGGTCGCCTCGCCGACGCGGCGCCACGCCAGCCAGTCGGCGGCGTGGGCCGCCGGGGCGAGGACGGTCAGCCATAGCAGTAACAGGGCGAATCTCATTTTTGCCTCCCCATCCCCAGATGGAACAGCAGCATGATCACCAGCCAGCCGCAGGCCATGGCGGCCACAGCAAGCGCCGTCGGCACCAGCAGGGTCATGGCTCCGAGGCGAGCGCCGATCAGGTAGGCCACCGGGCCGCCGAGGGTCGCCGCCGTGGCCAGCACCCAGCCGGGAAGCGTCGCGGTGCGGGTCAGTCGGGTCCAGACGACGGCGAACATCAGCCACAGGGCCACCATCCACAGGGGCAGCAGGCTGTCGCCGGGAAAATCAATCAGCCCCGCCAGCGCCCAGCAGGCGTCCAGCCCGCAGCCCGCCGCGGCCAGCAGCAGGGCGGGCGGACGACTGGTCGCCGGCAACCGCAGCCAGGCGAAGATGGCCAGCGTCAGCCAGATCAGCAGGCCGCGCTCGCGCAACATCACCACCAGCGTCCAGTAAACATCGAACGCGAGGGCCATCAGCAAGTGCTGCGCCGGGCGTGTCATACCCGCTCCGCGGTGAGCTGCACCACGCTGATGGTGCGGGCGTTAAATCCGGCTTCGCAATAGCCGAAGTAGTAGAGCCACATCCGGCGGAAGCGCTCATCGAAGCCGAGCTTTTCAATATCCTGCCAGGCGTGGGTAAAACGCTGCCGCCAGTGCGCCAGGGTGCGGGCATAGTCCGGGCCCATGTCGAACAGGTTGCGCACCACAAAATCGGTATGGCGGGTCATCAGCTCGCTCATTGCCGTGATGCTGGGCAAAAAGCCGCCGGGGAAGATGTAGCGCTGGATAAAATCGACGCTTTTGCTGTAGTCGCGATAGCGCTGATCCTGAATGGTGATCGCCTGCAGGGCCATTCTGCCGCCCGGGCGCAGGCGCGCCTGACAGGTGCGGAAGAAGGCCGGGAGGTAGCGCTGGCCCACCGCCTCAATCATCTCCACCGACACCAGTTTGTCGTACTCGCCGCGCAGATCGCGGTAGTCGCAGAGCAGCACCTCGACGCGATCCTGCAGCCCGGCGCGGGCCATGCGCTCGGTAGCCCAGCGGTGCTGCTCCCGGGAAAGGGTGGTAGTCGTGACCCGGCAGCCGTAATGGCGGGCGGCGTACTCGGCCAGCGCCCCCCAGCCGGTGCCAATCTCCAGCAGATGATCGCCGGAGTTGAGCGCCAGCTGGTCGCACAGACGCGCCATCTTGGCCCGCTGGGCCTGGGTCAGATCCTGCTGGTCATCGGTAAACAGCGCGCTGGAGTAGAGCAGGTCGTCATCCAGAAAATGGGCATAAAATTCGTTGCCGAGGTCGTAATGGGCGGCGATGTTCTCCCGCGCCTGGGCGCGGGTGTTGCGGCGGGTCCAGTGGCGCAGGCGGGCGACGGGCTTGCCCAGCAGACGGAAGCCGCGCTCCAGACGCCCCAGCACCTCGCCGTTGCGCGCGAGGATCTGCAGCAGCGTCGTCAGCTGGTGGCTCTCCCAGTCGCCGTCCATCCAGGCCTCGGCCGCCGCCAGGCTGCCGCCGGTCAGCAGACGCCAGTACACCTCCGGCGTGCAGACCCGCGCCTCGGCGCGCAGCGCGGCGGCGGGGTCGCCAAAATGAAACGTCTGCGCCCCTTCGCGCACGGTGAGCGAGCCTTCGCGGAGGCCGCTCAACAGACGAAAAAGCAGCCAGCGCGCGAGCCGCACGTTGCGCGGCACATCGGGTTCAAGCGCAAAGACGGGATCGGTCATGAGCGTTCACTCCTGCTGACAGGATGGTTGTACAGCGGCACGCGCTTCAGCCACAGCCGCAGCGCCTGCCAGTAGATGGCGAGGACGGTTTTCAGGGTCATCAGCGGCAGACGCAGCAGCAGCCCGCGCAGGTTGGCGCGGGTCAACGGCACGCGGCTCAGGGCCAGGGTGGCGTCGAACACCCTGCTGGCCTGATGGTTTTCAATATGCATGTGCAGCGTTTTGCCGGGCGCGTTGAAGCGCCAGTGATAGACCATGTCCATCGGGTTAAAGGGCGAAACGTGAAAGGCTTTCTCCAGCGGGCGCGCCTGCTGGCCGTCCACCGCGTAGTAATGACGCTCATTCCACGGCGTGTTGCGCACTTCGGCCAGCACCCAGCGCAGGGTGTCGGCTTCGTCATAGCAGTAGTAAAAGTTGACCGGATTAAAATGGAAGCCGAAGTAGCGCAGCTGGGTCAGGAGCATCACGCGGCCCGCCGGGCGGCAGCCGGTCAGGCTCTCCAGCCGGTTCAGCGCCTGGGCCTTCAGCGGCGCGCCCAGCGGATAATCGGCATCGTACCAGGCGGCGGCGGCCAGGCGGTTGCGGCGGATGCCCGCCTCAGGCAGCCTGTCCAGTTCGTCGAGGTCGAGCCAGGCCATAAACAGGCGGTAGACGAAGTGGTGCGCTTTCGGCTGCAGGCGACGGTGGCGCAGGACGCCCTGATAGAGGCAGCTGTTCATTTCAGTGGCCCTCCGCCGCGGCGATGCCCTGCACCACGTCGAGCGCGCTGCGCACCCCATCCTCATGAAAGCCGTTGTACCAGTAGGCCCCGCAGTACCAGCTCCGCTGCTGGCCGTTAATCTCTTCGCGCCGCAGCTGGGCCGACCAGCTTTGCGGGTTAAACAGCGGATGCTCATAGACGAAGCGCTTCCAGACGTAGCGATCGTCCACCGGCGCGTCCGGGTTCAGGGTAACGCAGAACAGCGGCGCGCCCGCGGGCAGCCCCTGGAGAATATTCATGTTGTAGGTGACGCAGGCCCGGGCCCGATCCCCGTCGCTCAGGCGATAGTTCCAGCTGGCCCAGGCGCGCTGGCGCTCCGGCAGCCAGCGCGGATCGCTGTGCAGCACCACCTCGTTACGCTGCCAGCCGATGTCCCCGAGGACTTCTCGTTCGGAATCGGTGGGCGCCGCCAGCATCGCCAGCGCTTGCACGGAGTGGCAGGCGAAGATCACCTGGTCAAAATGCGCCTCCCCGGACGCCAGCCGCAGGGTGACCCCCGCCGGGTGGCGGTCCACCTGCTGCACCGGCGCGTTGAGGCGTAGATCCAGACGATCGCCGAGCCTGGCGAGCAGGGCGCGGACGTATTCCCGGGAACCGCCGGGCACCACGTACCATTGCGGGCGATCGCGAATATCCAGCAGACCGTGGTTTTCAAAGAAGCGCAAAAACAGCGGCAGCGGGAAGCGGCGCATCTCCTGCAGCGACGACGACCAGATGGCCGCCCCCATCGGCAGAATATAGTGGCGGGCGAAGAAGGGGCTGAAACGGTGGCGGGCGAGGAAGCTCTCCAGCGTCGCGCCTGGATCCAGCGCCTCGGTCAGCGCCAGTTTCGCCAGCCGGTTGAAGCGGACGATCTCGCTCAGCAGTCCCCAGAAGGCCGGCTTCAGCAGATTGCGCCGCTGGGCGAAAAGCGAGGTCAGGCTGTGGCCGTTGTATTCCAGGCCGCTGGCCGGGTTGTGGACCGAGAAGCTCATCTGCGTTTTTTGCCCGCCGATTCCCAGCTCGCTGAGCAGGCCCATAAAGCGCGGATAGGTGCGATCGTTGTAGACGATAAATCCGGTATCGATGGCCCAGGTGCCCTGCGGCGTGGCGACATCCACGGTGGCGGTGTGGCCGCCCGGCGTGGCGCCCGCTTCGAACAGCGTTACCTGATGGTGTCCGGCCAGTCGCCAGGCGCAGGTCAGCCCGGCGATGCCGCTGCCGATGATGGCGATGTTCATGAGCGCACCATTCTGCGCAACAGCAGGCGCTGGATACCCGATGGCAGACTGGCCAGCAGACGCAGGGCCAGGCTGAAACCGGTGGGGAAGGCGATGTGGTTTTTGCCCTTCGCCAGACCGTGGCGGATCGCCGCCACCGCCCGATCCACGCTCACCCGGCCGGGCATGGCGAAGTCGTTTTTGCGCGTCAGCGGGGTGTCGACGAAGCCCGGAGAGACCACCGTGACGGCCACCCCTTTCGGCTCCCAGTCCAGACGCAGGCTGTTAGCAAACCAGCTCAGCGCCGCCTTGGAGGCGCCATAGGCTTCCGCGCGCGGGAAGGGCAGCCAGTGCGCCATGGAGCTGACCAGCACCACCCGATCGCCTGCCTCCAGCTGCGTCTGCAGCGCCGCCAGGCAGTTCACCGGCCCGAGGAAGTTGGTGGCCATCACCCGCTCCACGAGGGCGGCATCCACCTGTCCGTGGTCGAGGTATTCGCAGGTCCCGGCGCAGAGAATGATCAGGTCGGCAAAACAGCCCGTCAGCGCCTGGCGACAGGCGTCCCTGTCTGTCATATCGAACAGGCGTACGCTGATGTTGGGGCTGAGCTGCTGGAGCGCTGCCAGGCGCGACGCATCGCGCCCGCAGGCGATGACCAGATGGCCATCCGCCGCGAAGGATTTCGCCAGGCCGGCGCCGATCCCGGAGCTGGCGCCGGTGATGAGCACCGTCATCATGAGCGCACCCTCCGCTTCACGCCGCGCACCGCCCAGCCCAGCAGGGGAAGATGCTCGTAGATCATCTCCCCGGCGTCGTAGTAGTCGCGCTGATGGAGAACCTGCTCCCCGGCGATGTCCACCACCGAGCAGCCCGGCAGGGCCAGGGTTTCTCCGCCGGCAATGCGCGGATGCGACCAGTGCATGGTCCAGGTCACGGCGAACCGCTGGCCGTCGCAAAGCGGCGTGTCGATGGTGAACCGGCACTGCTCCACGTTGGCCAGCAGATGGGTAAAGTAGCGCTGAATGGCGAACAGCCCCTGATGCTGACCAAAAGGATCGCTCAGCGTCGCGTCCGGATGGTACAGCGTGGCCAGCGCCGCGGGCGGCTGTGCATCCAGCCCGGCGTAGTACTCAACGAAACGACGAATCACGGACGGCGAGGTGCTCATGGATCACATCCTGGCTAGATACGGTAGCGTAATGGCATACTTAAAACTTACACAAATAAAATTATTTGTCCAAGTTTGTAGAAAAATATATTTTATTTATGTTAAAAATCATGTTGTTATGATTGGTGTTTTAAGGAGTGAAAATCGCGGGTGGTGCAAAGGGCAAGCGTGAGCCCGCCGCGCCACCGGGCGCTGGCGTCTCAGAGAGGGGATGTAGGTTAAAACAGGGGGTTAGAGCGGGATCACCTCGAGGGAGACGACCTGCTGCTGCCAGAGTTCGACCTGCCTCTGGCGGGCAGCGGAGAGTTTGCCGCTGGTGACCAGCAGCCAGTTGCGCTGGGGAAAAATCTCCGGCGCCAGGGCGGCGGGAGGCACCGGCAGGACGTCGATGCGATGGCCCTGGCCGGTACGTTTGAGCGCCTCAAGCCAGATTTCGCAGGCGTCGGTCAGGTGCCAGCCGGTGATCAGAAAGTTGTCCCCGGGCGCCTTCTTGTCGCCTTCGAGGCAAAACGAGGTATAGGCGATGATGATGCCGTCGAGAATTTCGCGCAGCGTCATGATGGCCGGCACGTTGGCGGAGACCTGGCTGCGCAGCGGACGCAGCACTTCGGTTACCAGCTCCTGGCGCGGATATTCGCGCCCGGCGTCGTAGATCAGCTGGCGCAGGGACTCGATTTTTCCCTCTTTCAGCCGCTGCAGCATGGTCTCCTGCAGCGTCAACCAGTTATTGGTGCGCCGCGCGCCGGGGCGCGACAGCAGGGGTTTCACCTGGCTGACCGGCACCCCTTTTTTCACCCAGTCGAGGATCTTCAGCGCCTGCTGGACGTCGTCATCGCTGTACAGACGGTGTCCACCATCGGTGCGCAGCGGCTTAAGCAGGCCGTAGCGGCGCTGCCAGGCGCGAAGCGTGGTCGCATTTATCCCGCATAGTCGGGCAAATTCGCCGATGGAGTAAGGCATGGAGGCCACCTGTTAACAAAGAATATTCTCAATATACTACGAATCACGACGGCTGGCGTGAAGTGTAGTGGCTTTGCACTACACTTTCCCCAACCGCGTAAATGAAAGGAGTTCTCATGAAGCTATGGCCTGTTGTCACTGGCGTCGCTATCGCGTTAACCCTGGTGGCCTGTAAATCGCCCACGCCGCCGAAAGGCGTTCAGCCGATTAGCGGGTTTGACGCCAGCCGTTACCTCGGAAAATGGTATGAGGTCGCTCGCCTGGAGAATCGCTTCGAGCGAGGCCTGGAGCAGGTGACCGCCACCTACGGCGCCCGCAGCGATGGGGGGATCAGCGTCGTCAACCGCGGTTATGACCCGGTCAAAAAACGCTGGAATGAGAGCGACGGGAAAGCCTATTTCACCGGCGCCCCCACCACCGCGGCGCTGAAGGTGTCGTTCTTCGGGCCATTCTACGGCGGCTATAACGTGATCCGCCTGGACGACGACTACCAGTACGCGCTGGTCAGCGGCCCCAACCGTGACTATCTGTGGATCCTGTCGCGCACCCCCACCATTCCGGCGGCGGTGAAGCAGGATTACCTGAATACCGCGCGCGAGCTGGGCTTTGACGTCGATCGCCTGGTGTGGATCCGCCAGACGCCGCGCTAGCCTCGCCGCTTAGCGGCTGAGCAGATGGGTATAAACCACGTACAGCCCGGCCAGCGCCGCCACGTTGAGCGCTACGCTGATGAAAAACCACGTCCGGAAGGGCTGCTTTTGCGTTTTATGGCGAAAGCACTGCTGGCCGAGGATGGCCCCCGGCCAGCCTCCCGCCAGGCCCAGCACCAGCAGCGTGGTTTCCGGCACCCGGCGCCAGGCTTTGCGCGCCGCCAGCTTGTCGGCACCATAGATAAGCCATGTCAGAAGGCTGCTCAGTAAAAACCACATCGCCAGCGGGTAGGGCAGCAGGGCGCTGCCCACGGCGGTGAGCAGCAGCAGGGAATAACATACCAGGTTCAGATTCATAGGGACGTTCACGCCGGCCAGAAGAATGGCGCCACTATAGCCAATTTCCCGGACCGGCGTAAACGCGGCGGGCTATTGGCTACGCTTGCCCCGATGCCGATACAGCCACATCAGCTTATACGCCGCCGGAATGATAAACAGCGACAGCAGCGGGGCGGTGATCATCCCGCCAATCATCGGCGCGGCGATACGGCTCATGACTTCCGAACCGGCGCCGGTGCCCCATAAAATCGGCAGCAGGCCGGCGATAATCACCGCCACGGTCATCGCCTTCGGCCGAACGCGCAGCACCGCCCCCTGGTACAGCGCCTCGTCGAGCTTATCGACGCTGAAAGTCTGCGGATTCTCCAGCGATGGCTCGGCCTCAATGGCATGGCGCAGGTACATCAGCATCACCACGCCAAACTCCGCCGCCACCCCGGCCAGGGCGATAAAGCCGGTCCCGGTGGCCACCGACAGATGGAACCCCATCCAGTAGAGGAACCAGATCCCGCCGACGAGGGCGAACGGCACGCTGGTGATAATCAGCAGTGCTTCGCCGACGCGGCGGAACGCCAGATACAGCAGCACGAAGATAATCATCAGCGTCATCGGCACCATCAGCTTCAGCTTCTGATTGGCGCGCTCCAGCAGCTCAAACTGCCCGGAGTAGGACACACTGATGCCCGGCTTCAGCTTCACCTCCTTGCCGATGGCCTGCTGCAGATCGTGCACTACCGACACCATGTCGCGGTCGCGGGCGTCGATGTAGATCCAACTGGTCGGGCGGGCGTTCTCGGTCTTCAGCATCGATGGTCCGGTGACCACTTTCACCTCAGCCACGTCGCCGAGGACAATCTGTTGCTTCAGCGGCGTGAGGATCGGCAGCTGGCGCAGGGTCTCCGGGCTGTTGCGATAGCTCTGCGGGTAGCGGATGTTGATCGGATAGCGCTCGACGCCCTCCACTGTTTCGCCAACCATCGCCCCGCCGATGGCGGACGAGACGAACAACTGCACGTCGCCGACGGTCATCCCGTAGCGGGCCGCCTTCTCACGATGAATATCAATGGTGAGGTAGCGCCCGCCGACCAGCCGCTCGGCTAATGCCGACGTGACTCCCGGCACGGTGCGCGCCACCACTTCAATTTGCCCGGCGATGGCGTCGATATCGGCCAGGTTAGTGCCGGAAACTTTAATGCCAATCGGGCTCTTGATGCCGGTGGAGAGCATGTCGATGCGGTTGCGGATCGGCGGTACCCACAGGTTCGCCAGTCCCGGCAGGCGCACGGTTTTATCCAGCTCGTCGACGATCTTCTCCATGGTCATCCCCGGCCGCCACTGATCCTGCGGCTTGAGCTGAATCGTGGTCTCCACCATCTCCAGCGGCGCCGAGTCGGTGGCGGTTTCGGCCTTGCCGGTTTTGCCGAACACCCGGGCCACTTCCGGCACCGCCATGATCAGCTTATCGGTTTTCTGCAGCATATCCGCCGCCTGCGCAGCGGAGATCCCCGGCAGCGTGGACGGCATATACAGCAGGTCGCCCTCGTTGATCTGCGGCAGAAACTCGCCGCCGACCCGGTTAAGCGGCCAGACAACCGTCAGGATCGACAGGAGCGCGATCAGCAGGGTGGTCTGCGGCCAGTGCAGGACCTTCAGCAGCAGCGGGTGATAAATGCGGATCAAAAAGCGGTTCAGCGGATTGCTGCTCTCCGCCGGGATCCTGCCGCGGATCCAGAAGCCCATCAGGATCGGGATCGCCACGATCGCCAGCAGCGCCGCCCCGGCCATCGACCAGGTTTTGGTGAAGGCCAGCGGGCCGAACAGTTTGCCCTCCTGGCCTTCGAGGGTGAAAATCGGGATAAACGACAGGGTGATGATCAGCAGGCTGATAAACAGCGCCGGGCCAACCTCCACCGAGGCCTCGGTAATGATTTTCCAGCGGATGTCGTTGCTGAGCTTCTCTCCCGGGTGCTTATGCTCCCACTCCTCCAGCCGCTTATGGGCGTTCTCAATCATCACGATGGCGGCATCGACCATCGCCCCCACCGCAATGGCGATCCCGCCCAGCGACATGATGTTGGCGTTGAGCCCCTGGAAATGCATCATGATAAAGGCGAAGCACAGGCCGAGCGGCAGGGAGATAATCGCCACCAGCGCCGAGCGCACGTGCCACAGGAACAGGGCGCAGACCAGGGCGACGACGATAAACTCTTCCAGCAGCTTGTAGCTGAGGTTATCGATGGCGCGGTCGATAAGCTGGCTGCGGTCGTAGGTGGTGACCACTTCCACCCCTTCCGGCAGGCTGCTTTGCAGCGACGCCAGCTTCTCTTTGACCGCCGAGATCACCTCGCGGGCGTTCTTGCCGGAGCGCAGGATCACCACGCCGCCGGCCACTTCGCCCTCGCCGTTAAGCTCGGCGATACCGCGGCGCATCTCCGGGCCAATCTGCACCCGCGCGACGTCGCCGAGATAGACCGGCACGCCGTTATCCCCGGTTTTCAGCACGATATTTTTGAAGTCGTCGAGCGTCTGCAGGTAGCCGCTGGCGCGCACCATATATTCGGCTTCCGCCAGTTCGACGGAAGAGCCGCCCGCCTCCTGGTTAGAGGCGTCCAGCGCCGATTTCACTTCGCCGAGACTGATGCCGTACTGGGTCAGCTTCATCGGGTCGACGACAATCTGATACTCCTTGACCACGCCGCCCACCGACGCCACTTCCGAGACGTTAGGGATGGTTTTCAGCTCATATTTTAAGAACCAGTCCTGTAGGGAGCGCAGTTCGGCGAGGTCGTGCTTGCCGCTGCGGTCGACCAGCGCGTACTCGAAGACCCAGCCGACGCCGGTGGCGTCCGGGCCCATTTCGGCGCTGACCCCGGCGGGAAGTTTGCCCTGTACCTGGTTGAGATACTCCAGCACCCGCGAGCGCGCCCAGTAAGGATCGGTGCCGTCTTCAAAAATCACGTACACGTAGGAGTCGCCGAATTGCGAGAAGCCGCGAACCGTTTTGGCGCCGGGGACCGACAGCATGGTGGTGGTCAGCGGCCAGGTGACCTGGTTTTCGACGATCTGCGGCGCCTGTCCCGGATAGCGGGTTTTGACGATCACTTGTACATCAGAGAGATCCGGCAGGGCGTCTACCGGGGTGTGGATGATGGTCCAGGTTCCCCAGATGCTGAGAAACAGCGCCGCCATCATCACCAGGAAGCGGTTGGCCACCGAGCGGCGGATAATCCATTCAATCATGGTTCCGTTCCTTAGTGCGCGTGGGCGGCAGAGGCCGCGGCATCAGGGGCCTGCGCGCGCATGCGCTCCAGCGCGCCGGCGATATTGGCCTCCGAGTCGATCAGGAACAGGCCGCTGGCGACGACTTTTTCACCCTCCTGCAGACCGCTGCGAATGGCCGTGACGCCATTGGACTCATGGAATACCTGCACGATTTTCGGCACGAAGCGGCCCTCGTTATCCACGGTAATCACTCGCTGCTCGCTGCCGCTGTCGATCAGCGCTTTGGAGGGGATCAGCAGCATCGGTTCGCTTTCGCTGGTCAGTTGCAGATAGGCGTTCATCCCCGGCTTCAGCGCTTCATCCGGGTTGTTGACCTGCAGGCGCAGCTGCAGGGTTCGGGTGGCGCTATCGACGCTGGGGAGAAGGGTCCATTTGCTGATGCGGAAGGTTTTGCCCGGCCAGGCGGGAACCTGAATGCTGAACTGCGAGGCGTCTTTAATCAGCCAGGCGATGGATTCCGGGACCGCCACGCTGACCCATACCGGGTCCATGCCCTGAATTTTCGCCACCACGTTATCTTTGGCGATGTTCATTCCGGCGCGCAGATCGAAGGCGGTAATAACGCCATCGATCGGTGCTTTGAGAGTAAAGCGGGTCTGGATTTTACGCGTGGCTTCCAGGCGGCGGATATCGTCGTCCGGCATTCCGGCGAGACGTAGACGCTCGAGGATCCCCTCGACCTGCGTAGCGGTGCCCCCGGTCTCCTGCAATAGCAGATATTCGCTCTGCGCTTCCACCCAGTCCGGGATGGTCAGCTCGAGCAGCGGCGTGCCTTGCTTGACTTTGTCGCCGACGGTCAACGGATAGACTTTATTGATAAAGCCCGCCGCCCGCGCCTGCATAATCACATACTGGTACTCGTTATAGCTGATATTGGCCGGGAAGGTCTGAGCGTAGCGCAGCGGCCCGCGGGTGACGGCGGTGGTTTTCACCCCAAGATTCTGGGTCTGCGTCGGGTCGATACGCACCCCCGGCGCACCGGCGGCGGCATGCTCCTCATCGGCGTATTTCGGCACCAGATCCATATCCATAAACGGCGATTTACCCGGTTTATCGAAGCGGGTGTTCGGGTACATCGGATCGTACCAGAACAGCACTTTACGCTGCTGCTCGGCCGCCGGAGCGGCAGAGTGGGTCGGAGCCCATCGGGCGTACAGCGCCGCGGTAAGCGCGCCGCCAATCAGCATGCTGCCGAGGATCAACGCCGTATTTTTAAGTGTCAGGGATGCCATGTGTCGTCCATTCAGTTGTTGAGGGGCCTACCGTCGCCGGGCCGTTATTGGGCGCGGATATCCTGCAGCAGCGACAGGTTGCCCTGCTGAACGAAGGTGAAATCCACGCTGTCGCCATCCTTCACATTGTTGAGCTGCGTCTGCGGGGTGATGGTGAAGCGCATGGTCATCGGCGGCCAGTTCACCGCCGGGATGGCCTCGTGGGCGATAGTGATTTTTTTGTTATCCATATCAATAGCTTTAATGACGCCTTTGCCGCTGATGCTTTGCGCCTGCGCGGCGGCGGGCTGCTCGTGCATCGCCATACCGGCGTGCGGGGCGGCGGCCTGGGCGGCGAACACCGCGCCAGAGAGCAGGGTGAACAGGGCGATTTTAGATAGTGAATTCATGTTCGGGACTCCTTGGGTTATTCCATCCAGCCGCCGCCGAGGGCGGTGAACAGGGTGATTTCATTAGCCTGACGGGAATAGTTGAGTTCCAGCAGGGTTTGTCGGGTGGTGAAAATATCGCGCTGGGCGCTCAGGACTTCGATGTAGCTGACCGCGCCGTGACGATAGAGCGCGGTGGCGCGCTGCAGGGTGATATTTAGTGAAGCGAGATAGCGCTGCTGGGCGGCAATCTGATCGGCCAGGCTTTGGCGCAGGGCCAGCGCGTCGGCCACCTCTTTAAAGGCGGACTGGATTTTTTGTTCATAGTTGACCACCTGCTGCTGCTGGCGGATCTCCGCCAGATCGAGGCTGGCCTGATTACGCCCGGCGTTGAAAATCGGCAGTTCGATTTTGGGAATGAAGTTCCACATCGCGCCGCTGGCGTTAAACAGGCTGGAGAGTTCGCTGCTGCTGCCGGAGAGCGAGCTGGTCAGGGTGATCGACGGGAAGAAGGCCGCCCGCGCGGCGCCGATGTTGGCGTTGGCCGCTTGCAGGCTGTGTTCGGCTTCCAGAATATCTGGCCGCTGCAGCAGGATCGCTGAGGAGAGCGATGGCGGCAGGGTTACGCCTTGCAGGTCTACCGCGCTGCTGGCGCTATCGTCCGGCAGGCGCTGATAGCTGCCGAGCAGCAGTTGCAGGGCGTTATTGGCCTGCGCCAGCTGGCCCTGACGTTTGGCGATATCGGCGCGGGTGCTTTCGATCATGCCGCGCGCCTGCTCCAGCGCCAGCACGGTGGTGCTCCCGGTCAGCAGCTGTTTTTCAACGAAGGCGTAAGACTGCTGATAGTTCTGTAAGGTATCGTTGGCCACCTGCAGCTGCGCTGCCGCCAGCCGCTGGTTGAAGTAGCTTTGTGAAACGTTAGCAATCAACAGGATATGCACTGCGCGCCGCGCCTCTTCGCTGGCGAAGAAGTTCTGTCGGTCGGCCTCGCTAAGGTTTTTCAGCCGGCCAAAGAAATCGAGGTCGTAGCTGAGGTTTAAGCCGGCGGTATAATCGCTGCTGGTGGTGGTGTCGCCTTTAAGCTTGCCGCCATAGGTGGTGCTGCCGTCACCGTTCAATTGCGGGTAGCGGTCGGCGTCGGTAACCCGGTACTGGGCGCGGGCTTCCTGCACTTTCAGCGTCGCCATCCGCAGATCGCGGTTGTTGGCCAGCGCAGTGCTAATCAGGCTTTTCACCTGCGGGTCGACGAAAAAGGTGCGCCAGCCGGTCTCCTGGTAGCCCGCTGTTGCAGTAACCAGCTTGTTCTGGCTGAGAGAGAACTGCTGCGGTACCGGCGCTGCGGGGCGCTGGTAGTCCGGAGCGAGCGAGAGACAGCCGGTTAAGGCAAATATCACGCTGAGGGTAAGTAGCTGTATTGAACGCATGGCGGCAGAAGTTTCGACGATTTATCCATGGCGGCTACTTTACGTAGCGGGCTCTGTTCAGGGCGTGACGGGAAAATGACAAAGCTGTCATTTTCCTGATATTTCATTGCTATCCGGAGGCGCTCCTCTAAAATTGAATACCCGCACAAAGCGCGCGTGAAGGAGCCTGCCGTGAAGATTTTGATTGTCGAAGATGAGAAGAAAACCGGAGAGTACCTGACCAAAGGGCTCACCGAGGCCGGCTTCGTCGTCGACCTGGCCGATAACGGCCTCAACGGCTATCACCTGGCGATGACCAGCGATTACGATCTGCTGATCCTCGACATCATGCTGCCGGATGTGAACGGTTGGGATATCGTGCGCATGCTGCGCGCCGCCGGGAAAGGCATGCCGATCCTGCTGCTTACCGCGTTGGGCACCATTGAGCATCGGGTGAAGGGGCTGGAGCTGGGCGCTGACGACTATCTGGTAAAACCGTTCGCCTTTGCGGAGCTGCTGGCGCGGGTGCGTACTCTGCTGCGCCGCGGGGCGGCGGTCATCGTCGAAAGCCAGTTTCAGGCGGCCGATCTCAGCGTCGATTTGGTCAGCCGCAAGGTGACGCGCGGTGCCACCCGCATCACCCTGACCAGTAAGGAATTCACGCTGCTGGAGTTCTTCCTGCGTCATCAGGGCGAGGTGCTGCCGCGTTCGTTAATTGCTTCGCAGGTGTGGGATATGAATTTCGACAGCGACACTAACGCCATCGACGTGGCGGTGAAGCGGCTGCGCGCCAAAATTGATAACGACTTCGAGCCGAAGCTCATCCAGACCGTGCGCGGCGTCGGCTACATGCTTGAGGTGCCGGATGGCCGCTAAGCGCCCCTTTTCCCTGGCCACCCGGCTGACCTTCTTTATTAGCCTCGCCACCATCATTGCTTTCTTCGCCTTCACCTGGATCATGATCCATTCGGTGAAGGCCCACTTTGAAGAGCGCGACGTTCACGATCTCAGACAGCTCAGCACCACCCTGGAGACGGTCCTCGACCACGCTGACTACCCGCCGGCGCGGCGGCTGGAGATCGTGAAGAATATCATTGCGGGCTACGCCAACGTCTTCATCTGCCTGGACGATGGCCAGGGCAATATTCTCTTCCAGTCGCCCAACGGGCCGGATCTCAGCCATATGCTGAGTACGCCGGGGCTGGCGATGCAGCTCCGCGACGGGAATGTGATTTCATGGACCGACCCGCAGCCGCGGGCAATGGCGCACGATAATCATCCAATGGAAACCCGCGCCTGGCGGCTGATCATGCTGCCGCTGGGCAAGCAGGCGGACGGTAAACCGGCGTACCACCTGCTGATGGCCTTATCCATCGATTTTCACCTGCACTATATTAATGAGCTGAAAGCGAAGCTGATCTCCGCGGCGTCGATAATTAGTTTGCTGATCATCGCCATCGTGCTGTTTGTGGTCTACCAGGGGCATAAGCCGATCCGCCAGATCAGTCGCCAGATCCAGAATATTACCTCGCGGGATCTCGATGTGCGCCTTGACCCGCAGGCGGTGCCTGTCGAGCTGGAGCGGCTGGCGCTGTCGTTTAACCATATGCTGGAGCGCATAGAGGATGTCTTTACCCGCCAGTCCAACTTCTCCGCCGATATCGCCCATGAAATCCGCACGCCGATTACCAACCTGGTGACGCAAACCGAAATCGCCTTAAGCCAGAGCCGCAGCCAGCAGGAGCTGGAAGAGGTGTTGTATTCCAATCTCGAAGAGTTCTCGCGGATGTCGCGGATGGTCAGCGATATGCTGTTCCTCGCTCAGGCGGATAATAACCAGCTGATCCCTGAGCAACAGGCGCTGGATCTGGCCGAGGAAGTGCATAAGGTGTTTGAGTTTTTCGAGGCGTGGGCGGAAGAGAAGGCGGTGGCGCTGCGTTTTGTCGGTAGCCCCTGCCGGGTGACGGGCGATCCGCTGATGCTGCGGCGAGCGATCAGCAACCTGCTGTCGAATGCGATCCGCTACACGCCTGCCGGGCAGGCGGTGACCATCCAGTTGAGCGAAAGCGCGGAGACGGTACGCCTGGTGGTGGAGAACCCCGGTACGCCGATTGCCGCCGAGCATCTGCCGCGCCTGTTTGACCGTTTCTATCGCGTCGACCCCTCGCGCCAGCGCAAAGGGGAGGGCAGCGGCATCGGCCTGGCGATTGTGAAATCGATTGTCGGAGCCCACCACGGCAGCGTGGCGGCGCAGTCCGATCTGCGCTCGACGCGGTTTATTGTGGTGTTGCCGAAATAGGCGCAATCCGCGAGTGATAGTTGAGTATGTGGCTTTCTGTCGCTATATTAAATGTACGGAAAATAACCGTACATGAAGTTTGCAACAGGCCGGAGATAACGTATGCCCGCACTTAAAAAGCAGCGTATAGATTTGAGATTAACCGATGATGATAAGAGCATCATCGAGGAAGCTGCGGCAATTTCGAATCAGACGATTACCCAGTTTGTGGTTGCCAGTGCCTCAGAACGTGCTGCGGAAGTGATTGAGCAGCACCGCAGAATGGTCCTCAGTGAGCAATCATGGAGCCTGGTGATGGAGGCGATTACCCAACCGCCAGCCCCGAATGATCGACTGAAACGTGCAGCGAAGCGTCTACAAACCAGGTAAGGTAGAGCTAATGGAGCAGCAACTGACGATTGAGATGATTGCCGATGCGTTCAGCTACGATATCACTGGATTTGATTGCGGCGAGGAAGCGCTGAATACGTTTTTAAAAGAGCACCTCAAGCGGCAGCACGATGGACAAATCTTAAGGGGTTATGCGCTGGTCTCCGGGGATACCGTTCCCAGGTTGCTGGGTTATTACACCTTATCGGGGAGTTGTTTCGAGCGAGGCATGTTGCCGTCTAAAACTCAGCAAAAGAAAATCCCGTATCAAAATGCGCCAAGCGTAACCCTCGGGCGGCTGGCCATTGATAAATCTGTTCAGGGGCAGGGCTGGGGAGAGATGTTGGTTGCCCATGCGATGCGAGTGGTGTGGGGAGCGTCTAAAGCCGTTGGCATCTACGGATTGTTTGTTGAAGCCCTTAATGAGAAGGCTAAAGCATTCTATCTTCGTCTGGGGTTTATACAGCTCGTGGATGAAAATAGTAACTTACTGTTTTATCCGACCAAATCGATTGAACAGCTCTTTACTGACGATGAGTCATAAAAGAAACCGGGCAGCGCCAGGCGGCTGCCCGCAGTATCGCGACTCTCTTACTCTTCGAAGTACCAGTAGCCCTGATTAATCAGCCGCGTCAGTTCGCTCACGAACGCCGGATTCTGCAGGCCGCTGCCGAGCTCTTCCTGGCCTAATGAGGTATAGCGACACAGCGCATCCAGCGCTTCGGCATCGGTGGTGTCGAGTTGTTCGCTATGCACGAAAAAGCTGTCGCCGATATGCAGAACGCGCAGGCCGCTCAGGCGGGAAAGCTTTTCACCACCCAGCAGCGCATCGACCACTTCCTCTTCTTCATACGGTGGTTCCGCCGGCGCAATATCCAGCTCGTGACGCGGGGTGGTGACGAAACTGCCGAACCACTGCTTGAAGTCTTCCGGTTGGCGAATCATATCGATCATCATGGTGCGCAGACGTTCGAGTTCATACTCTTCAACCCGGCCCGGATGCTCGCGGCAGGTAAGGTCCGGATCGCTGTAGTGCTCGCCGCCGAGATCGTTCTCCAGCACATAGTCGGCGAAGCTGCTGATCAGGTCGCGGCCGTTTGGCCCGCGGAAGCCGACGGAGTAGTTCAGGGCGGTTTCGTGGGTTATGCCGTCGTGCGGGAATCCCGGTGGAATATAGAGGATGTCGCCCGGCTGCAGATCTTCATCAATGATCGGTGGGAACGGATCGACGTGCAGCAGTGCCGGATGCGGACAGAACTGACGCATCGGCAGCTTGTCACCCACGCGCCACCGGCGGCTGCCCATGCCCTGAATAATAAAGACGTCATACTGATCGATATGCGGGCCGACACCGCCGCCGGGGACGGAGAAGGAGATCATCAGGTCGTCCAGGCGCCAGTCCGGCAGTACGCGGAACGGGCGCACCAGCTCGGCGGCCGGCATATGCCAGTGGTTTACCGCCTGGGCCAGCAGGGACCAACCGGTTTTGCCCAGCCCGTCGAAATGTTCAAAAGGACCATTGCTGGCCTGCCATTTGCCGTTTTTCAGGCTGACCAGCCGGCTGTCGACTTCCGGCTCCATGGCTAATCCGGCCAGCTCGTCCGGAGTAATCGGGTCGACGAAGTCCGGAAACGCGTTTTTTAATACCACCGGCTGTTTCTGCCAGTATTTTTCTAAAAACTCGGGCCAGTTAATGTTGAGTTGATAAGCCATCGATTATTACCAGTAAGAAGAAACGGGCCTGATTATAGAAATGAGGGCCGGGCGGGCGCATTGTCGTGGGTCAAGAGTGGTGCTTAATTCACCATCGGCGCGATAATGGCGTTGGGTAAGAGAGAAAAATCACATTTTCGCCAAAAACCGAACTTAGCGTAAATTGCGCTGCAGGCCGCATGAACACTGGGATTGCGCCTTTAATGGTAAGAAGATGAATTAGCGAAAAGTTCAAATAATGAGCGGTCGATAAGATTTTTCTATTTTAACGCTTGCTACTTCCGGCGAACTCCCTATAATGCGCTCCCACTGACACGGCAGATGTGAATCACTTCACACAAACAGCCGGTTCGGTTGCAGAGAAAAATCCTGAAAAACGGGTTGACTCTGAAAGAGGAAAGCGTAATATACGCCACCTCGCGACAGAGCGCTAAAGCGCGTCGCAACTGCTCTTTAACAATTTATCAGACAATCTGTGTGGGCACTCAAAGTGACATGGATTCTTAACGTCCTCGGACGAAAAATGAATACCAAGTCTCAAGAGTGAACACGTAATTCATTACGAAGTTTAATTCTTTGAGCATCAAACTTAAATTGAAGAGTTTGATCATGGCTCAGATTGAACGCTGGCGGCAGGCCTAACACATGCAAGTCGAGCGGTAGCACAGAGAGCTTGCTCTCGGGTGACGAGCGGCGGACGGGTGAGTAATGTCTGGGAAACTGCCTGATGGAGGGGGATAACTACTGGAAACGGTAGCTAATACCGCATAATGTCGCAAGACCAAAGTGGGGGACCTTCGGGCCTCATGCCATCAGATGTGCCCAGATGGGATTAGCTAGTAGGTGGGGTAACGGCTCACCTAGGCGACGATCCCTAGCTGGTCTGAGAGGATGACCAGCCACACTGGAACTGAGACACGGTCCAGACTCCTACGGGAGGCAGCAGTGGGGAATATTGCACAATGGGCGCAAGCCTGATGCAGCCATGCCGCGTGTGTGAAGAAGGCCTTCGGGTTGTAAAGCACTTTCAGCGGGGAGGAAGGCGTTAAGGTTAATAACCTTGGCGATTGACGTTACCCGCAGAAGAAGCACCGGCTAACTCCGTGCCAGCAGCCGCGGTAATACGGAGGGTGCAAGCGTTAATCGGAATTACTGGGCGTAAAGCGCACGCAGGCGGTCTGTCAAGTCGGATGTGAAATCCCCGGGCTTAACCTGGGAACTGCATTCGAAACTGGCAGGCTAGAGTCTTGTAGAGGGGGGTAGAATTCCAGGTGTAGCGGTGAAATGCGTAGAGATCTGGAGGAATACCGGTGGCGAAGGCGGCCCCCTGGACAAAGACTGACGCTCAGGTGCGAAAGCGTGGGGAGCAAACAGGATTAGATACCCTGGTAGTCCACGCCGTAAACGATGTCGATTTGGAGGTTGTGCCCTTGAGGCGTGGCTTCCGGAGCTAACGCGTTAAATCGACCGCCTGGGGAGTACGGCCGCAAGGTTAAAACTCAAATGAATTGACGGGGGCCCGCACAAGCGGTGGAGCATGTGGTTTAATTCGATGCAACGCGAAGAACCTTACCTGGTCTTGACATCCACAGAACTTTCCAGAGATGGATTGGTGCCTTCGGGAACTGTGAGACAGGTGCTGCATGGCTGTCGTCAGCTCGTGTTGTGAAATGTTGGGTTAAGTCCCGCAACGAGCGCAACCCTTATCCTTTGTTGCCAGCGGTCCGGCCGGGAACTCAAAGGAGACTGCCAGTGATAAACTGGAGGAAGGTGGGGATGACGTCAAGTCATCATGGCCCTTACGACCAGGGCTACACACGTGCTACAATGGCATATACAAAGAGAAGCGACCTCGCGAGAGCAAGCGGACCTCATAAAGTATGTCGTAGTCCGGATTGGAGTCTGCAACTCGACTCCATGAAGTCGGAATCGCTAGTAATCGTAGATCAGAATGCTACGGTGAATACGTTCCCGGGCCTTGTACACACCGCCCGTCACACCATGGGAGTGGGTTGCAAAAGAAGTAGGTAGCTTAACCTTCGGGAGGGCGCTTACCACTTTGTGATTCATGACTGGGGTGAAGTCGTAACAAGGTAACCGTAGGGGAACCTGCGGTTGGATCACCTCCTTACCTTAAAGAACCTGCCTTTGTAGTGCTCACACAGATTGTCTGATGAACGTAAAGAAGCAAGGCGTCTTGCGATTGAGACTTCAGTGTCCCCTTCGTCTAGAGGCCCAGGACACCGCCCTTTCACGGCGGTAACAGGGGTTCGAATCCCCTAGGGGACGCCACTTGCTGGTTCGTGAGTGAAAGACGCGTGCCGATGTATCTCAAAACTCATCTTCGGGTGACGTTTGAGATATTTGCTCTTTAAAAATCTGGATCAAGCTGAAAATTGAAACGACACACAGTCAATGTGTGTTCGAGTCTCTCAAATTTTCGCAATCAGAAGTGAAACATCTTCGGGTTGTGAGGTTAAGCGACTAAGCGTACACGGTGGATGCCCTGGCAGTCAGAGGCGATGAAGGACGTGCTAATCTGCGAAAAGCGTCGGTAAGGTGATATGAACCGTTATAACCGGCGATGTCCGAATGGGGAAACCCAGTGTGATTCGTCACACTATCGTTAACTGAATACATAGGTTAACGAGGCGAACCGGGGGAACTGAAACATCTAAGTACCCCGAGGAAAAGAAATCAACCGAGATTCCCCCAGTAGCGGCGAGCGAACGGGGAGCAGCCCAGAGTCTGAATCAGCTTGTGTGTTAGTGGAACGGTCTGGAAAGTCCGACGGTACAGGGTGATAGTCCCGTACACCAAAATGCACAGGTTGTGAACTCGAAGAGTAGGGCGGGACACGTGGTATCCTGTCTGAATATGGGGGGACCATCCTCCAAGGCTAAATACTCCTGACTGACCGATAGTGAACCAGTACCGTGAGGGAAAGGCGAAAAGAACCCCGGCGAGGGGAGTGAAAAAGAACCTGAAACCGTGTACGTACAAGCAGTGGGAGCACCTTCGGGTGTGACTGCGTACCTTTTGTATAATGGGTCAGCGACTTATATTCTGTAGCAAGGTTAACCGTATAGGGGAGCCGCAGGGAAACCGAGTCTTAACTGGGCGTTAAGTTGCAGGGTATAGACCCGAAACCCGGTGATCTAGCCATGGGCAGGTTGAAGGTTGGGTAACACTAACTGGAGGACCGAACCGACTAATGTTGAAAAATTAGCGGATGACTTGTGGCTGGGGGTGAAAGGCCAATCAAACCGGGAGATAGCTGGTTCTCCCCGAAAGCTATTTAGGTAGCGCCTCGTGAATTCATCTTCGGGGGTAGAGCACTGTTTCGGCTAGGGGGTCATCCCGACTTACCAACCCGATGCAAACTACGAATACCGAAGAATGTTATCACGGGAGACACACGGCGGGTGCTAACGTCCGTCGTGAAGAGGGAAACAACCCAGACCGCCAGCAAGGTCCCAAAGTCATGGTTAAGTGGGAAACGATGTGGGAAGGCACAGACAGCCAGGATGTTGGCTTAGAAGCAGCCATCATTTAAAGAAAGCGTAATAGCTCACTGGTCGAGTCGGCCTGCGCGGAAGATGTAACGGGGCTAAACCATGCACCGAAGCTGCGGCAGCGACACTATGTGTTGTTGGGTAGGGGAGCGTTCTGTAAGCCTGCGAAGGTGACCTGTGAGGGTTGCTGGAGGTATCAGAAGTGCGAATGCTGACATAAGTAACGATAAAGCGGGTGAAAAGCCCGCTCGCCGGAAGACCAAGGGTTCCTGTCCAACGTTAATCGGGGCAGGGTGAGTCGACCCCTAAGGCGAGGCCGAAAGGCGTAGTCGATGGGAAACAGGTTAATATTCCTGTACTTGGTGTTACTGCGAAGGGGGGACGGAGAAGGCTATGTTAGCCGGGCGACGGTTGTCCCGGTTTAAGCATGTAGGCTGGTTGTCCAGGCAAATCCGGATAATCAAGGCTGAGGTGTGATGACGAGGCACTACGGTGCTGAAGTAACAAATGCCCTGCTTCCAGGAAAAGCCTCTAAGCATCAGGTAACATCAAATCGTACCCCAAACCGACACAGGTGGTCAGGTAGAGAATACCAAGGCGCTTGAGAGAACTCGGGTGAAGGAACTAGGCAAAATGGTGCCGTAACTTCGGGAGAAGGCACGCTGGTGTGTAGGTGAAGTCCCTGCGGATGGAGCTGAGACCAGTCGAAGATACCAGCTGGCTGCAACTGTTTATTAAAAACACAGCACTGTGCAAACACGAAAGTGGACGTATACGGTGTGACGCCTGCCCGGTGCCGGAAGGTTAATTGATGGGGTTATCCGTAAGGAGAAGCTCTTGATCGAAGCCCCGGTAAACGGCGGCCGTAACTATAACGGTCCTAAGGTAGCGAAATTCCTTGTCGGGTAAGTTCCGACCTGCACGAATGGCGTAATGATGGCCAGGCTGTCTCCACCCGAGACTCAGTGAAATTGAACTCGCTGTGAAGATGCAGTGTACCCGCGGCAAGACGGAAAGACCCCGTGAACCTTTACTATAGCTTGACACTGAACATTGAGCCTTGATGTGTAGGATAGGTGGGAGGCTTTGAAGCGTGGACGCCAGTCTGCGTGGAGCCAACCTTGAAATACCACCCTTTAATGTTTGATGTTCTAACGTTGGCCCCTTACCGGGGTTGCGGACAGTGTCTGGTGGGTAGTTTGACTGGGGCGGTCTCCTCCCAAAGCGTAACGGAGGAGCACGAAGGTTAGCTAATCCTGGTCGGACATCAGGAGGTTAGTGCAATGGCATAAGCTAGCTTGACTGCGAGCGTGACGGCGCGAGCAGGTGCGAAAGCAGGTCATAGTGATCCGGTGGTTCTGAATGGAAGGGCCATCGCTCAACGGATAAAAGGTACTCCGGGGATAACAGGCTGATACCGCCCAAGAGTTCATATCGACGGCGGTGTTTGGCACCTCGATGTCGGCTCATCACATCCTGGGGCTGAAGTAGGTCCCAAGGGTATGGCTGTTCGCCATTTAAAGTGGTACGCGAGCTGGGTTTAGAACGTCGTGAGACAGTTCGGTCCCTATCTGCCGTGGGCGCTGGAGAATTGAGGGGGGCTGCTCCTAGTACGAGAGGACCGGAGTGGACGCATCACTGGTGTTCGGGTTGTCATGCCAATGGCACTGCCCGGTAGCTAAATGCGGAAGAGATAAGTGCTGAAAGCATCTAAGCACGAAACTTGCCCCGAGATGAGTTCTCCCTGAGACTTTAAGTCTCCTGAAGGAACGTTAAAGACGATGACGTTGATAGGCCGGGTGTGTAAGCGCAGCGATGCGTTGAGCTAACCGGTACTAATGAACCGTGAGGCTTAACCTTACAACGCCGAAGATGTTTTGGCGGATTTGAGAATTTTCAGCTCTGATTCAGAGTCCGAAGGATTTTGCGCTGAGACAAGGCGGCAAACGACGCGATGGAAGGAGCATACATAAGTATGTGACTGACACTCGCGAGAGCAGCCAACGCAGTATGAGCGCAAAAGACACAGGACGAGCACAAAGAATTTGCCTGGCGGCACTAGCGCGGTGGTCCCACCTGACCCCATGCCGAACTCAGAAGTGAAACGCCGTAGCGCCGATGGTAGTGTGGGGTCTCCCCATGTGAGAGTAGGGAACTGCCAGGCATCAAACAAGTGAAGAGCCCATCCTGCCGGATGGGCTTTTTGCGTTTCTGTCGTCCGGCCAGCGTGCCGGTATGTCTCCCCGGTGGCGCTGCGCTTACCGGGGCTACGGATCCGACACGGGGCTACGTCCCTGTGGCCGGACAAGGTGCGCAGCACCGCCTTTATTGCTTCGCAAAATAGCGTGACGAATGCTTGTGGCAGGGTCAACCGGATAGTGAATTTACCGGATGATACAAGTCGGAAAATAATTATCAGCAGCTACGATTAATATTATTTCTTTATTTCAGCGCCATTATATTGTGCCCCGGTAAAATAATGATGCGGCCTCTTCCTCCCACAAAATAACGCGTTTACGCTTCAGAAAAAATATTTCCGTGACTGGATACTTCGCTTCCGGATGTATTGTGGCGAACGGTATGCTTCTTCCCTGTTTTTGTCTAAATGAGCTTTATCATTAACACTTTGTTAACTTGATCTGGTTTGTATGGCAGCAAATTTGATATACAAAGGGGGATGATTGCCTGTATGGATGCTGCCCGAAATACCTTGCGAGACATATGCTGGTTCTCGGCTGGCAAATGAGAATAGAAATGAAAATCCTGCTTAACTGGTCGCCATTGCGCCAGCTCTTCACTTACATTCAGGAGCGCTTTACCTTTCTGGTGCTGCTCTGCTGGCCTGCGATTATCTGGTTGTTCTGCCGGGTCGGCGTGTGGCTCACCGATAACGTTTATGAACTGCTGGGAAAATCACCCGCGCAGTCCTTCACCGTGTATCTGCAGCCGTTTATGACCCCCGGCACGCTGCTGCGCATCTCCATCAGCTGGGTGGTGTTGCTGTTCATTCTCTTCAGTATGGCGATGGCCTTCACCTGGGGTTTACGTCGCTTTATGAATCGCCATAAATAAACCATTCGGCCGCCGTAAGTCGACGGCCCTTCTTAAGCCTTTATGCCATCTCACCGATAGTCTTACGAAAACGCAGCAACGCGATAGTAAAGAACACTCCGCCGATAGCCAGCAAGGTTAAGAACTGCGGCCAGACGATGGCGAAGCTGGCGCCTCGATACAATATCGCCTGCGCCAGGCTGACGAAGTGGGTGGTCGGCATGGTCAACATAATATCCTGTACCAGCTGCGGCATACTTTCTCGCGGCGTGGATCCGCCGGAGAGCATCTGCAGCGGCAGTAAGACCAGGATCATCAGCAGCCCCAGCTTCGGCATCGAGCGGGCGAGGGTGCCCATAAAAATGCCGATCGAGGTAGTGGCGAACAGGCTGAGCGCCACCCCCAGCATAAACAGGGTAATCGACCCTTCAATGGGCACCTGCAAAATCCCCTGTACCATCAGTATCAGTGACAACCCGGACACCACCAGCACCACCAGGCCCATCGACCAGATCTTGGCCAGCATAATTTCAAACGGCGTGACCGGCATCACCAGCAGATGCTCAATGGTGCCATGTTCCCGCTCGCGGATCAGCGCCGAACCGGTGAGGACAATGGCCAGCATGGTGATATTGTTGATGATCGCCATCACCGCGCCAAAGCGCTCCTGCTCAAGGTTAGGATTAAAACGCATCCTGACCGCCAGCTCTACCGGCAGCACGCTGTTATCCCGATAGCGGGCGATAAAACTGTTTACTTCGCCGGTGATAATATTCTGGATGTAACCGTTGCCGGTAAAGGCCTGACTCATGCGCGTGGCGTCGACGTTGACCTGGATTTCCGGCTGCCGACCGGCCAGTACATCGCGCTGGAAGTTAGGCGGGATGTTGATGGCGAACGTGTAGCGCCCGGCATCCAGCCCGGCGTCCATCTCATCAGCGGTGATCAGCTCCGGCTCAAGAAACCAGGGACGGTAAAAAGCGTTAATAATGCGTGAGGAGAGCTGTGATTTATCCATATCAGCAACCGCGATCGGCGCCAGGTGCAGCGAACCGGGCATCACCGTGGCCGAGGAGTACACCGACACGGTAAACGCAAACACGATCAGCGCCAGCATCGCTTTATCACCGAGCAGGCTGCGCAGCTCTTTGACGCCAAGATTATAAATATTGCGTAATCCGCGCATCATCCCTCCTGTTTCTTCAGCAGCAGCACGCTCAACCCGAGCACCAGCGGCACCGCAATCAGTAGCGGAATGAATGAGCCCCACAAATCGCTAATATTCAGCGCTTTGGAAAAGGTCCCGCGGGCGATAGTCAGGAAGTGGCTGGTCGGGTAGATTTGCCCAATCCAGCGTCCGGGACCTTCCAGCGAGGCCACCGGATCGATCATTCCGGAAAACTGGGTTGCCGGGATCAGCGTAATAATCGCGGTACCGAAAATAGCGGCGATTTGGCTCTTCATAAAGGTTGAGATCAGCAGCCCCAGACCAGTGGCGATGGTGACATACAGCAGCGCCGCCAGGGTCAGCGTCAGGAAACTCCCCTTATGCGCGACGCCAAAGACAAAGACCGACAGCGCGCACAGCAGGAAGAAGTTAAACATCCCCAGTACGATGTAAGGCAGCTGCTTGCCGAGCAGGAACTCGCTACGGGTGGTCGGCGTCACGTACAAGTTGATAATCGACCCGAGCTCTTTTTCACGTACTACGCTCAGGGCGCTGAGCATCGCCGGGATCATCATCAGCAGCAGCGGGATCACCGCCGGGACGATGGCCGGCAGGCTCTTCACCTCTGGATTGTAGCGATAGCGGGTCTCGATGGAGATGAGCGAGGTATCGCGCTGCGGGCTGCTCTGCCGGCCGGCCATCTCCTGCAGCCAGGCCAGATGCATCGCCTGTACGTAGCCGCGCACGGTTTCCGCGCGGTTGGGCATCGCGCCGTCCACCCACACGCCGATTTGCACCGGCGTGCCGCGGGCGATATCGCGGCCAAAGTTCGGCGGGATCTCTATCGCCACCGCCAGCTCGCCGTCGCGCATCCGGCGGTCCAGTTCGTCATAGCTGCGCAGCGGCGCCTGTTCGATAAAGTAGCGTGAACCGGCTATGTTCTGCGACCAGCCCTGGCTGCTGAGGGTTTGATCGCGGTCGAGGACGGCAAAGCGCAGATCCTCAACGTCCATGCTGATCCCATACCCCATGATAAACATCAGGATCACCGTCCCCAGCAGCGCCAGCGTCGATCGTACCGGATCGCGGCGCAGCTCCAGCGCCTCGCGGCGGCTATAGCTAAACAGCCGGCGAAGACTGAAGGCCTGCCGTGGAGCCGTATGTCCGGAATGCGATGCCACAGCAGACGTGGGTTCTTCTGGTACTGGAGAGGACGGCTGGGCCTCTTTAAGCCAGGCGATAAACGCCTCTTCCAGGCTGTTTGAACCGCGCTGCTCGACCAGCGCCTGCGGCGTATCGCTGGCCAGCACTTTGCCGGCGTGCATCAGGGAGATACGATCGCAGCGTTCCGCCTCATTCATAAAGTGGGTGGAGATAAAAATGGTCACCTGATCCTGCCGCGCGAGGTCTACCATCAGCTGCCAGAACATATCCCGCGCCACCGGGTCGACGCCGGAGGTCGGCTCGTCGAGGATCAGCATCTCCGGGCGATGGATGACCGCCACCGCTAACGACAGGCGCTGACGGATCCCCAGCGGCAGATCGGCGGGAAGCGCGTCTTCAACCTCGGTCAGCATAAAGCGCTCGCACATTTCCGCCACCCGGCCGGGGATTTCGCCGTCCGGAATATGGAACAGGCGGGCGTGCAGCTCGAGGTTTTGCCGGACGGTCAGCTCGCTATAGAGCGAGAAGGCCTGCGACATATAGCCCACCCGCTGGCGGGTGGCGATATCCTTCGGGTCGACCGGCTGGCCGAACAGCCAGGCTTCACCTTCGCTGGCGGGCAGCAGGCCGGTGAGCATCTTCATGGTGGTGGATTTGCCGCAGCCGTTGGAGCCGAGGAAGCCGAAGATTTCACCGCGGGCGATGCGGAAATTAACGTGGTCGACGGCAACAAAGTTGCCGAAGCGCATGGTCAGGCCGCGCGCTTCGATGGCGATCTCTTCCTCACGGCTGTCGCGCGGTGGGATAACTACCGCCCTATGCGCCCGACGCTGTGCTTCTGGCAGCAGGGCGATAAACGCCTGCTCCAGGGTCTGGCTGCCGGTCTGGGCTTTGAGCTCTGCGGCGCTGCCGGCCGCCAGCACCTCGCCGGCGTTCATCGCCACCAGCCAGTCAAAGCGCTCGGCCTCTTCCATGTAGGCGGTGGCCACCAGCACGCTCATCGCCGGCTGGCGCTGGCGAATACTGTCGATAAGCTCCCAGAACTGCGCCCGGGAGAGGGGATCGACGCCGGTGGTCGGTTCATCAAGGATCAGCAGCTGCGGATCGTGGATCAGCGCGCAGCACAGGCCGAGCTTTTGCTTCATCCCACCGGAAAGTTTTCCGGCGGGGCGATCGCGAAACGGCGCCAGCCCGGTACTCTGCAGCAGCTCGTTGATGCGCAGTTCGCGCTCGGCTTTATCGTGGCCGAACAGGCGGGCGAAGAAGTCGACGTTTTCATACACCGAGAGAGTGTGATAGAGGTTTTTCCCCAGCCCCTGCGGCATCCACGCGATTTTCGGGCACACCTCGCGGCGGTGATGCACATCGCGCATATCGCCGCCAAGCACCATCACGTTCCCCTGCTCGATGGTCCGCGCCCCGGCGATCAGCGAAAGCAGGCTCGATTTGCCGACGCCGTCCGGGCCAATCAGGCCAACCATACGCCGTGCCGGGATCGCCAGACTGATATCGCGCAGCGCGATGGTGGCGCCAAACTGCTGACCAACGTGTTCCAGCAGGGCGACGGGGGGCGAGGTATCCTGCGGCGTTAGTTTCATTGCGGTAACCTCACCGCCAGGGCTTCAGGCCAGGGTTGTTGTTTATCCAGCCGTACGTAAGCCATACCGGGCAGGCCGGTTTTGACATACTCCAGGTGTTGCGCCAGCAGCTCCGGCGGGATACGCGCTTTGACGCGGAACATTAGCTTCAGGCGCTCGTCGCTGGTCTCGACCGTTTTCGGCGTGAACTGGGCGACGCTGGCGACAAAGCTGATATTGGCCGGGATCACCAGATCCGGCGCGGCATCAAGGACCAAGCGCGCTTCGCTGCCGAGCGCCAGCAGACCTGCCTGTTCGGTGGGCAGAAAAAAGGTCATATAGACATCGGCGAGATCGACCATGTTCAGTACCCGGCCACCGGCGGCCAGGACTTCGCCTGGCTCAGCGACGCGATACTGAATGCGGCCATCGCGGGGGGCTTTGAGCTCGCTATCGTCAATATCGGCGAGGATCCGCCGCTCGGTCGCCTGGGCGGCTTCGACGCGGGTTTGCGCCTGAATAATGCTGGTGCGGGCAGCTTCGATGGCGGCGCGGGCGGCGGAGACCTGGGCTTTCGCCGATTCCAGCGCCGCGCGGGCGCTCTCTGCGGCCGCGCGATCGTCATCCAGCTGCTGGGCGGAGACGGCGCCACGCTGGGAGAGGGTGTTGGAGCGAACATGGCGTTTCGCCGTGGAATCCAGCTCCGCCTGGCGCTGCTTCACTACCGCTTCGCTGGCGCGCATTTCACTTTGTCGCTGATCGAGCAAGGCTCTGGCGGCCAGGACCGCGCTTTCCGCCTCCTTGATTTGCGCGGCGGCTTCAAGACGCTGCTCGTTCAGTACCCGGGTATCCATTCTCGCCAGCACCTCTCCCTGGTGCACGAACTGACCCTCTTTGACCAGAATGGTGTCGATACGCCCGGCGATTTTACTGGCAATATCGACTTCGGTGGCTTCGATTCGGCCGTTGCTGCTGGCAAAACCGTCCGGGAGACCTGGCGGGCGCAGCAGCCACCATGCGGCGGCGGCGAGCACCACCAGTAAGCCGACAAAATACCCTGCCCAACGTTTCTTTATTTTGTCCATACGCGACTCGCTTGATTCCCTGTGCTGAGTGGTGCGCGTGTTTCCTCCGGCGGGCGGAGCGTCCTTCTTGCGAAGGACGAAAAAGTGGAGGGAGGGCCGCTGACGCCGCGCTCTGCCGCGCCGATGCGCAGCCGCTCGCTGGGCTACTTATGTGGTCATCATCAGCGATCCTGGCCTTAATGAAACACGCATAGTGAGAGCTACCGTTAACGCGATAGTAACAGCCGGGGCGATATTGTCCATACGAAAGACAGGGTCTTGTCGGCGTGTTAACAAAATTATCCGCACAGGGAGTATTTCACCATCTCAGAACAGCACCGGCAGACCCAGCCCACGCTTCACCTCATGCAGCGTCTGCTGTGTGAGGTGGTGGGCGCGTTCGCTGCCCTGGCGCAGCAGCTCCAGCAGCATCCCTTTATCCTGAATAAAAGTGGCCCTGCGTTCGCGGATCGGCGCCAGTAGCGTCTGCAAGCAGGTCTCCAGCTCATTCTTACACTGGCGATCGCCCAGCCCGCCGCGCTGATAGTGGGCTTTCATCTCTGCCACCCGCGCCTTATCGCTGTGGAATGCATCGAGATAGGTAAACACCACGTTGCCCTCGACATGCCCCGGATCGCTGACTCTCAGGTGCGTCGGGTCGGTATACATCGCGCTGACCGCGTGGTGGATCTCCTCCTCTGTGGCCGATAACGTCAGCGTATTGCCCAGCGATTTCGACATTTTGGCGTTGCCATCGACGCCCGGCAGGCGACTCACTTCGCTGAGTAGCGCCTTGCAGTGGCGCAGCACCGGCTCGCCGGTGAGGCTATTCATCTTGTGGACGATCTCGTTGGTCTGCTCAATCATCGGTAGCTGATCGTCGCCCACCGGCACCAGTTCGGCCTTGAACGCGGTGATATCGGCCGCCTGGCTAATCGGATAGGCGAGAAAACCCACCGGCAGCGAGCGGGCGAATCCCTTCTGGGCAATCTCATTTTTGACCGTCGGATTACGTTCTACGCGGGCGACGGTGACGATATTCATATACAGCGCGCTGAGCTCCGCCAGCGCCGGCAGGGCGGACTGCAGGCAAATAGTGGTGAGCCTGGGGTCGATGCCGACGGCCAGATAATCGGCCATGACTTCGAGGATATGGTGGCTGATTTTTTGCGGATTGCTGCCGTTGTCCGTGAGCCCTTGCAGGTCGGCGATCAGGATAAATTGCTGGTGGTTATGCTGCAGCGCGACGCGCTGGCGCAGCGAGCCGACGTAGTGGCCAAGATGAAGTTGGCCGGTCGGGCGGTCGCCGGTGAGGATGGTTTGTGGATGGTTCATCAGGGACTCCTTATCAGACTGTTCAGCCGAAAGACGTCCTGAAAACACCAAAGCCGCCTTCCGGCGGCTTTGAAAATGGAAACGTGTATCGTGCCGCCTGTTATGCAGGCAGCCACCAACGGCGGGGATAGGTAACGATAACGTTTCTGTTCATAGGGAGTATCCTGCCACGGAAGGGGCTGGAGGCGCAATCAAAAATCACATACTTTTCCTGATGTTATTTATGTGATTGTTTTTCGGTAAATAACGAAGCGGGAAAAATATATTTTCTCTGCGACCCGATCATTATTCTGGAACAACAAACTATGTTGCATTTTTTTTGTGAAAAAGCTCACGCCACAGGATTATAGTATTATTATCCATATTTATAGCTGAATATTACCTGTCTGCTGTTACAGCTTGTGTTTATTCTCTTCTAAATTATTAACATTATTACAATTTCTATCTATTTTTCCGCTTTGCGTCATACCCCTGTCTGACTACAACGTATTGAGGCTAATTATTATGCATAAACGTCTGGTCGTTAATATTTTTTCATCCTTGCTGTTGGGGGCTGCGCTTATTTCCGCGCCGGTATATGCGGCGGAAAAAACCGTAGTCAATATTTCAAAAGTGGACGGCATGCCATGGTTTAACCGGATGGGTGAAGGGGTAGTCCAGGCCGGGAAAGAGTTTAACCTCAACGCCTCCCAGGTAGGGCCGTCCAGCACCGATGCGCCGCAGCAGGTGAAAATTATTGAGGACCTGATTGCACGTAAAGTGGATGCCATCACTATCGTGCCTAACGATGCCAACGTGCTGGAGCCGGTATTCAAAAAAGCCCGTGACGCCGGCATCGTGGTGCTGACCAACGAATCGCCCGGGCAGCCGAGCGCCAACTGGGATGTGGAGATCATCGATAACGAGAAGTTCGCTGCTGAATACGTGGAGCATATGGCCAAGCGGATGGGTGGCAAAGGCGGCTACGTTATCTATGTCGGTAGCCTTACGGTACCGCAGCACAACCTGTGGGCCGATCTGCTGGTGAAATACCAAAAAGAACATTACCCGGACATGCATGAAGTCACCCGCCGAATGCCGGTGGCGGAAAGTGTTGATGATTCCCGCCGTACCACGCTCGATCTGATGAAAACTTACCCGGATCTGAAAGCGGTGGTCTCTTTTGGTTCGAATGGCCCGATTGGCGCGGGGCGCGCGGTGAAAGAGAAGCGTGCGAAAAATAAAGTCGCGGTCTACGGGATGATGATCCCCTCGCAGGCGGCTTCTCTTATTAAGAGCGGCGATATTACCGAAGGGATCACCTACGATCCGGCGACAGCCGGCTATGCCCTCGCGGCCGTCGCCAGCACCCTGCTGAACGGCAAAACCATTGAGCCGGGATTTGAACTGAAAGAGCTCGGTAAAGCGGAGGTCGATAGCGACAAGCATATTATCCGCTTCCATAAAGTGCTGCTGGTAAATAAAGACAATATTGATTCGCTCTACTAATCCACCTTCCGGGGCGCCTGCCGCCCCGGCTTAACCAGCCAGGGGATGCTATGGAACCTTTCCTTTCCCTTCGACACGTCAGCAAAACCTTCCACGCCAACCGCGCGCTCAATGATATCAGCATCGACTTTATGCCCGGAGAAGTGCACTGCCTGGCCGGGCAGAACGGTTGCGGGAAGTCGACGTTGATCAAAATTATCTCTGGCGTCTATCGCCCGGATGAGGGCGCAGCGATGACGCTGGGCGGCAAGACGTGGCCCAAACTGACGCCAGCGGCCTCTGTCGCTCATGGGATCCAGGTGATTTATCAGGATCTGTCACTGTTTCCCAATCTCAGCGTGTGGGAGAACATTGCTATAAACCACTATCATCGCGGCGTGCTGGTGAGGCGCAGCGAACTGCGACGCAGTGCGGAGCAGGCGATGCGCAGTATTAACGTCTCGCTGCCGCTGGATGCCGCCGTGGAATCGCTCTCCATCGCTCGCTGTCAGCTGGTGGCTATCTGCCGCGCGCTGGCGCAGGATGCCCGGCTTATCATTATGGATGAACCCACGGCCTCATTGACCCATCAGGAAGTGGAGGGACTATTGCATGTGGTGCGCCAGCTGCGTGAGAGGGGGATCTGCATCGTCTTCGTAAGCCACCGTCTGGAAGAGGTCATGGCCGTATCGGACCGCATCAGCGTGCTGAAGGATGGCAATCTGGTCGGCACCTTGCCGGCGGCAGAGGTAACCACCCGCCGGCTCGGTTTTCTGATGACGGGCCAGGAATTTGACTATCAGGTGCGCGATCTGTGGCAGGGGCAGGGCAGTACGCCGGTGCTGGAGGTGCGCAATCTCAGCCGCAAAGGGGAATATCATAACGTCTCCCTGAAGGTCGAAGCCGGAGAAGTGGTGTCGATAGTCGGACTGTTGGGCGCCGGGCGAACAGAGCTGTGCCTGAGCCTTTTCGGCATGACCCGCCCTGACAGCGGCGAGATCCTGATAAATGGCCAGCCGGTGCGGTTGCGTAGCAATCAGGATGCTATCCGCCACGGTATCGGCTATGTCTCCGAGGACCGTATGTCGCGCGGCCTGGTGATGAGTCAGTCGATTGAAAACAACATTATCAGCACCGTGTTTCATAAAGTGAAAGGCGCTTGCGGACTATTGAGTGATAGTAAAGCTCAGCAGCTGGTCGCAAGAATGGTCAACGCGTTGACCATTAAGGCGCCGGATACGCATCTGCCGGTGAATACCCTCTCCGGTGGTAATGCCCAGCGCGTTTCTATTGCCAAATGGCTGGCGATCTCTCCTAAGCTGCTGATCCTCGATAGCCCAACCGTGGGGGTGGATATCGCAAACAAAGCCGGGATCTATCATATCATCAGCGATTTGGCTGCCCATGGTATCGCCGTGCTGATGATTTGCGACGAGATTGAAGAGGCGTGGTACCAGAGTCATCGCATCCTGGTGATGAAGCAGGGCGAGTTGACCCATAGCTTCCTGCCGGACAGCAGTACCCAGCAGCAGATAGCGGAGGTGGTCAATGGCTAATCTGTTGAAACGACATGAATTCTGGTTAGGCATGTTCATTATTGCGCTGTGCCTGCTGCTGGGCTGGCGCAGTGAGGAATTTTTCACTTTCGGCAATCTTTACGACCTCGCTAATAACTATGCGATGCTGACCATTCTCGCCTGTGGTCTGTTCGTGGTGCTGATCGCCGGCGGGATTGATATCTCCTTCCCGGCTATGACCATTATCGCCCAGTACGGCATGGTGGTGATGCTGCAAAAAGTAGGCGGCAACTTCGCGGTGGCTTTTGTGCTTGCAGGCGGCATCGGCGTGCTGCTGGGGCTGGTGAACGCGCTGTTGGTTAATCGTCTGCGGGTCCCCTCGATCATTATCACCATTTCTACGCTCAACATTTTCTACGGTTTGCTGCTGTGGTTAAGCAAAGGTGTCTGGCTCTACGACTTCCCTCCGTGGTTTGAAAAGGGGGTTATGCTGTTCAAATATACCGATGCCGATGGTTACGATTACGGTCTGGGGTTGCCGCTGCTGACGATGATCGCCGTGGTGCTGTTGACCGCGTTTATCATGAATTTCACCACCGTTGGCCGCAAGATCTATGCCATGGGCGGCAACCGGGAATCCGCCAGCCGCGTCGGCTTCAGCGTGCTCCGCCTGCAGCTGTTCGTTTATGGCTATATGGGGCTAATGTCGGGGGCCGCAGGTGTCGTGCAGGCGTGGACAGTGATGACCGTTGCGCCGGATTCACTGCTGGGCTATGAGCTGACGGTGCTGGCGGCGGTGGTGCTGGGCGGCACCAGCCTGATTGGCGGGCGCGGAACTCTCACCGGTACGCTGCTGGGGGTGATTTTACTGGCGGTGATGCAGAACGGCCTGAACCTGCTAGGGGTCTCCTCCTACTGGCAGACCCTGATCACTGGGGCGATCATCGTCGTCAGCATCAGCGTAACGGCATGGAGCCAGCATCAGAACCGGAGCTTGTTATGAAAAAATCGTGGCGCAACAACGTTGAGTTTTACCTGATCGGCCTGCTGCTGCTGATGGTTATCGCCTTTAGCATCGCCATGCCAAACATCTTCTGGTCTGTCAGCAATTTCCAGTCGATTGCCTCGCAAATGCCGGTGCTGGGGATCCTGGCGCTGGCGATGGCCATGACTATGCTTTGCGGCGGCATTAATTTGTCAATTATCGCGACGGCTAACGCCTGCTCGCTGGTGATGGCCTGGGTGGCGACGAGCTATCCGCCTGGGGGCGCTACCGCGCTGGCGACGCTGCTGGCCGGCGGAGGGGCGGCGATGATCATTGGCCTGTGCAACGGGATATTGATCGCCGGGATCCGCGTTTCGCCGATCCTGGCTACCCTTGGCATGATGACCCTGCTCAAAGGGATAAATATTCTGATCACCGGCGGCAGCGCCATCGCTAACTATCCGCAGTGGGTGCTGTGGCTGAATCACGCCCAGTGGTTCGGTATTCCGCTGCCAATGTGGCTTTTTGCGGTGGTGGCGGCCGGGCTGTGGGTGCTGCTGGAGAAAAGCCCGCTGGGTCGGGCGATCATGTTGATCGGATCCAACGAACGGGCGACCCATTATTCCGGGATCAATACCCGGCGGGTGTTGATGTGGGTATATGTCATCTCGGCCCTGCTCTGCGCGGTGGCTGCGTTTCTGATGATGTCGAAGCTGAACTCAGCCAAAGCATCTTATGGGGAATCGTATTTGCTGGTGTCGATCCTCGCGGCGGTGCTTGGCGGCGTGAATCCGGATGGCGGTAGCGGGCGCATCGTTGGGATGGTGCTCGCGCTGTTCCTGCTGCAGATTATTGAGAGTGGGTTCAATATCCTCGGTATCAGCCCCTATCTGACGATGGCGCTGTGGGGCGTATTGCTGCTGTGCTTTATCCAGGCGCGAGGCATGCTGGGACTGGAGAGAGCCGGGTAAATGACCCGTCCTCGGGGGCGAAGACGGGATAGCCAGTTATTCGCTACGCAAATGCACCGCCAGGCCGCTTTGCCCCGGCGCCAGCTCCGGGCGCAGCGTCAGCGACGGGATCAGATAATCGCCATGATTCTGGCGGCGGAATGGAATGGGCTCGGTTTGCCACAGCGTGTCCAGCCGCTCGGCCAGGGCGGCGCACTGATCGGCGAACTGCCCGGCATCGGTTTTATCCGTGCGGTAGAACACCAGCGGGGGAAGCACCTCAAAGCCGGGATAGAACAGCATACCGTGCTGAATGGGGAACAGGATGTCGTCGATGGGGCCATTGATCCCGCGCGGTGAATAGTGTTCCGCCCAGCCGCCGGCGGTGACGATCAGCATCGCCCGTTTGCCGACGAAAGTGCCTTCCCCGTAGCGATCGCCCCAGTGGCGGTCGCTGTGCTCGCCGACGCCATAGGCAAAGCCCCAGGCGTACACCCGGTCGATCCAGCCCTTCATGATGGCGGGCATCGAGAACCACCATAGCGGGAACTGAAAAATCACCGTATCGGCCCACAGCAGCTTTTCCTGCTCGGCTACGATATCCGCACTTTGGGTGCCCTGGGCAAAGGCCTGTTTGGAATCGAGGGTCGGCCGCCAGAACTCGCCGACCGGCGGGGCGCCGCTATCGTCGGCGTCATACCCGGCCTTCCAGCGCATAGCGTAGAGATCGGAAACCTGCACTTCATGCCCGGCCTGCTGCAGATGGCGGATGGCGAAATTTTTCAGCGCGCCATTGAGCGAGCGCGGTTCCGGATGGGCGTAAATCAGCAGTACTTTCATAATATCACCTCTGGCGTATGGAGAGCTGCAGAGTAGGAAAGCTGACGCTATAGTAGAAATTAATTACTTAAATTCCCGGTATAGTCGTGATTAATTTACAGCGTCTGGATCTCAATCTGTTGCGCACCCTGGATGTACTGCTTAACGAAAACAACGTTACCCGGGCGGCGCAGCGGCTGAATCTGTCGCAGCCCTCGGTAAGTATTCAGCTCGCCAGGCTGCGGGAGATTTTCGCCGATCCGCTGCTGATGCCGGGCCCGCGCGGCATGCAGCCCACCGCCCGCGCCGATGAGCTTCGCCAGCCGCTGCGCGCCGCATTAGCCGCGCTGGAGCAGGCGGTGGCGCCGGTTAGCCTTTTGATCCGGCCACGGCGGCGGAGACCTGGCGGGTGGCGGCGACGGACTATATGGCCTCGGCGATCCTCCTGCCGATGCTGGCTGGGTTACGCCAGGCCTCTCCCGGCAGTCGGCTGGCGGTATTCGAGCTGCAGCCTGCGCGGCTGGAGCAGCAGGCGGCCAACGATACAGTAGATCTTTTCTTTCATACCCGCGAGGGCGCGCCGCCGGGGCTGCATCAGCGCCTGCTGTTTCGCGAACGCTACGTGCTGGCTGGCCGGGCGGAACATTCGGCGCTGCGGCCTGGGCTTAGCCTGGAAACGTTCTGTCAGCTGGAGCACGTGATCGTCTCCCCGGACGGGGGCGGCTTCAGCGCGGCGACCGATATCGCGCTGGCGAACCTCGGACTGACGCGGCGGGTTGTCCTTTCCGTGCCACATTTCCTGTTTATGCTGGAGACCCTGCGCAATAGCGATCTGGTGGCGGTCCTGCCGGAGCGGCTGGTGCGCGGGCAGAGCGGGCTGGTGGTCGTCGAGCCGCCGCTGGCGGTCGCCGGCTTTGAAATGCTGATGCTGTGGCACGAGCGCTGGCACCGCGACCCGGCGCATCAATGGCTGCGTCAGTTCATTGTGAATTCACTGGAGGAACAGACATGCTGAGTGGACTGAATCACCTGACCCTGGCAGTCAGCCAGCTGGCGCCGAGCGTGGCGTTTTATCAGCAGCTACTGGGCATGACGCTGCATGCCCGCTGGGACAGCGGGGCTTATCTCTCCTGCGGCGATTTGTGGCTGTGCCTGTCGCTGGATACGCAGCGGCGCGTTACTCCGCCGGAAGAGAGCGACTACACCCATTATGCGTTTAGTATTAGCGAAGCCGATTTTGCTAGCTTCGCCGCCCGCCTTGAGGCTGCCGGCGTGGCGATCTGGAAGCTGAACCGTAGCGAAGGTGCCTCGCACTATTTCCTCGATCCCGATGGCCATAAGCTGGAGCTGCACGTCGGCAGTCTCGCCCAGCGTCTGGCCGCCTGCCGCGAACAGCCGTATAAGGGGATGGTGTTTTTTGAACAGTGAAGCTGCTACGCAGACGTTAGATCACCCGTAGCCCCGGTAAGCGCAGCGCCACCGGGGAGAACAGGTTAAATTCACTCCATCGCCACCTTCACCGCTTCTCCCAGCTTCACCATCACCGCTTTATGTTTCTCGGTCGGCGGCAGGGCGCAGTTGATCCTGACGCAGTTGCGATACTTGCCCGCTGCCGAAAACAGCGAGCCCGGCGCGACCTGGATCTTCAGCCGGCACAGCTGCTTGGCGACGCAGACCATATCTACCTGCTCCGGGAGCTCAACCCACAGCATAAAACCGCCCTTCGGCCGGGTGACGCAGATCCCGCAGGGGAAAAATTCCCGCAGCCAGCAGGTGTAGATCTCGATATTGCGCTGATAGATCTGCCGCATCCGCCGCACGTGGCGGTGGTAGTGGCCTTCGCGAATAAAATTGCAGGCCGCCAGCTGAGTGGAAGGGACGTTGGTCCCGCTGGCGGCGTACTTCATCTGTAGCAGCTTGTCGTAGTAGCGCCCGGGGGCGATCCAGCCGATACGCAGCCCGGGGGCGATGGTTTTGGTAAAGGAGCTGCAGAGCATCACCCGGCCGTCGATATCCCAGGAGTGGATCGTGCGCGGGCGCGGGTATTCGGTGGCCAGCTCGCCGTAAATATCATCCTCGAAAATAACGATATCGTAGCGTTGGGCAAGGTTCAGCACCGCGCGCTTGCGGGCGTCCGGCATGATAAAGCCCAGCGGGTTATTGCAGTTTGGCACGAGGATCACCCCTTTGATCGGCCACTGATCCAGCGCCAGCTCCAGGGCCTCGATGCTGATCCCGGTTTCCGGATCGGTGGGGATCTCAATGGTCTTTAATCCCAGCCCGCGCAGCATCTGCATGGTGCCGTAGTAGCAGGGGGATTCAACGGCGATGATGTCCCCTGGCTGACACACCGACAGCAGGGCCAGCGACAGCGCGCTGTGGCAGCCGCTGGTGAGCACCAGATCGTCGGCAGTTACCACCGATCCGCCGTCGAGCATCAGGCGGGCGATCTGCTCCCGTAGCTCGCGACGCCCGGCCAGCTCGTCATAGTTCAACACCTCAGTGAGGTTGTGCTGGATAGCCCGGCTCAGTTCACGCCAGATGGGCTTCAGGCTTGGCTGCGTCACGTCCGGCGAGCCACCGCCGAAGGGGATGATCGATTTATCGTAGCGGGCGTCAAGCATGGTCAGCACCTGATCCCACTGGGTGATCTCCACCGGGCGCTGGACCGGACGCGACATCGGCGGCACCGGCGGCTGGGCTTTGCGCGGGGCGACGAAATAGCCCGATCGCGGCTGCGGCACAATCATCTGCTGCTGCTCAAGCAGCTGATAGGCCTGCTGGACGGTGCTGATGCTGACGCCGTGCTCATGGCTCAGGCTGCGCACCGACGGCAGCTTTTCGCCATGGCGATACAGGCCCTGTTCGATGCGTTCGGCCAGCAGCGTAGCGAGATGTTGGTAGCGGGTCATACTGTATCCTTAATTGCCGCCATACAGATGGAATAACCAGTACAGATTGGCGTAAAAATTGGGCTCTGGTGTACGTTTTAGTTAATCTGTATGTTAAAGAAAAGCGTTTTGTGAATCTGTATTCCTTACCCCCAAATCCGTGAAGATAAAGCCTCTGGCAAGGTGAGGAGGTAGAGGATGGAATTTCACGAGAACAGGGCAAGACAGCCATTTATCGGTTTCGTACTGCTGGTGCGGTTTATCAAAAAATGGTGGCTTCAGGAGCAAACGCGCAGAGTTTTGCAGCAAATGAGCGACGAACAGCTGAAAGATATCGGCCTGCGTCGGGACCAGATCAATTAAAACGTGCGGTTTTTTACAGGCAAACCTTCTTCATTATCCCGGTGAGCGCAAAGTGCCGCCGGGATACATTCACGAAATTTATCAATTGATGCGGCACGAGCTTCCGTTTCTTGATACTTACCCTGATAAGTATTATTTTCTTCTCAATAATGAGAGGAAGACCCGTGACTGAAGACGAACTGTTTGCCCGCCGCCCGCTGGGGATGCGGATGGCTATGGTGGTGCGCCAGTGGCGCGCCATTATTGACTCCGCTATCACCGATACCGGACTCACCCAGTCCAGCTGGACGGTGCTGATGCAACTGCATCAGCTGGGAGACAACGTCTCGGTCAGCGAACTGGCGGAGGTGCAGGGCATTGAACTGCCGCCGCTAATGCGCACCCTCTCATTACTGGAAAAGCAGGGCTATCTGGTGCGTTCCACATCGCCATATGACAAACGCATTCGCCTGCTGACGCTGACCGCTGAGGGGCGGGCTATTCTGGAAAAACTGAGCTGCGTGATCGAGACCTATCAGGAGCGCGTAACCCAGACCATCCCGGAGGCCGATCTCGCCACCTTCAGCGCCACGTTAAATCAAATCGCCTGCCGTTTGCGGAATATCCGCGAAGAAGATAACAAGATCTAACACACTATGATGACGCCTGAACAAAAATTTGCCCGCTGGGTACGGGTGAGTATTGCCGCTTTTCTGGGAATATTCGCCTGGTTTATCGTTGCCGATATCTGGATCCCGCTGACGCCGGACTCCACCGTCATGCGCGTGGTGACCCCGGTTTCGTCGCGGGTCTCCGGCTATGTCTCGCACGTCTACGTGCACAACAACAGCCAGGTGAAAAAGGGCGACCTGCTGTATGAGCTCGACCCAACGCCATTCATTAATAAAGTTGAAGCGGCGCAGATCGCCCTCGAGCAGGCGAAACTGAGCAACCAGCAGCTGGACGCGCAAATCGCCGCCGCCCGCGCCAACCTGCGCACCGCGCAGTATACCGCGCGTAACGATAAGGTCACCCTCGATCGCTACCAGCGCTTGAGTACGATGCAGAACGTCTCGCAGTCCGACCTCGATAAGGTGCGAACCACCTGGCAGACCAGCGAGCAGTCGGTCTCGGCGCTGAACGCGCAGATCCAGAACCTGCTGATCCAGCGCGGCGAGCGCGACGATAAGCGCAACGTCACCCTGCAAAAATACCGTAATGCGCTGGAGGAGGCGCAGCTGAACCTGGCCTGGACCAAAGTGCGTGCGGAAACTGACGGCATGGTCAGCAACCTGCAGCTGAACCCGGGGATCTACGCCACCGCGGCGACGGCTGTGCTGGCATTGGTTAACAACAACACTGACATCGTCGCCGACTTCCGCGAAAAAAGCCTGCGCCACACCGCGGTGAATACCGATGCGGCGGTGGTCTTTGACGCCCTGCCGGGTCAAGTCTTCCCGGCGCACGTGACCAGCAGCGACGCCGGGATTCTGGCGGGACAGGAGGCGGTGAACGGTCAGCTGTCGCAGCCGGAGCAGTCCACCCGCTGGGTGCGCGACGCCCAGCGGATGCGCATTCACGTCGCGCTGGATCAGCCGCTGGACAAACCGCTGCCGACCGGCGCTCGCGCCACGGTGCAGCTGTACAATAGCGAGGGACCTTTCGCCCGCACCTTCGCCGGCCTGCAGATCCACCTGGTGAGCTGGTTGCACTATGTCTATTAATACCCTGGCGCATGTCTTTACCCCGCACGGCAATATCGTCTACACGGCGAATGATTTTCGCCAGACGGTGCGTATCGCCGTGGCCGGGACCATTGCGCTCAGCATCTCCACCTTCTACGACGTACAGTACGGCGTATTTTTCGTCGTTTATCCGCTGATGCTGATGTCGCTGGTACCGATGTTCAACCTGCACGTCGCCCGCCAGTTTATATTTAGCGCGGCGGTAAACTGTGTCGAAATGGTGCTAATTGTCGGCTATTTGTCGCAGTGGCCGGTGATCATGACCCTGGTGGTGTTTGCCCTGTACGTGATGCGTTTCCGCTTTATGAGCCAGGGACCGCTGTTCCTGTTGGGATCGATGGGGGTGGTGTGCCAGAGCACGATGCTCAACTTTATGAGCTATCCCACCAGCAACTGGCACACCCTGATGTTCTCCAATATGGAAGCCTGCGTGATGGCCGTGGCGCTGAGCGCGCTGCTGCATTACCTGATCCCGGACGTCGAACCGCGCAAGCCGCCGCCGCGGATTGAGAAAGACGCCGCCCGCATCCGTCATGAGTCGCTGCTCTCCGGTACGGTAGCGACGATCATCTTTGTGGTGTTTCAGATCTGCGATCTCAGCGACTCGCTGTCGGCGCTGATGGCCGGGATCCTGATCCTGTTCCCGATGCACTATCGTGGGGCGGTGATCAGCTCGATCTGGCGCGTCGTCGGGGTGGTGCTGGCCTGTCTCTATATACTGGTGGTGCAGCTGATTATCTATGATTTCAGCAACCACATGATCCTGATGATGCCGCTGATTGGTCTCGGGCTGGCCTTCAGCGCCCGCCTCCACGTGATGGAGAAAGTGGGCGCCGGGGTGGGCTTCGCCAGCATCACTACCATCGGCATTATGTTCGGCCAGAATCTGCATCCGTATCAGGATCTGGTGTTCAGCGATCTGTACCGCATCACCTCGGTGACGGTCTCGCTGGTGGTGACGCTGACCCTGGTTTTTCTCATGCACCGCCTGCTGAACTGTTTCGCGGCGACGCGTTTTGTGGTGAGCGATTAACCTGCAGGTGGGAAGGTGGCGAGACAGCGCCATGCTTCCCCGTTCTGCTGATACAGCGCCGCCGTCTGTTCCGGGACGATCCAGCCTCGCGCATCGGCTTCCGTCCCCTCCAGCAGGATGCACAGCCCGCAGCCGCTGCGCAGCTGGCGGGGTATATCTTTGACCTCGAAGGCCACTCCCGCCGCCTGCATGGCTTTGCGCATCCGCACCACCCCCACCGTGGAGTGAAATAAAAACAGAAACGTTGTCATCCGCGCCTCCGCTGGCGCTGGCCGATCAGCGCCGCGCCGATCGCCCCGGCAAACTGGGCGTCGGGATGGGTTGTCACCGCCATGCCGACATGGCTTTCCAGCATCCGGGCAAAGGCGGCGCAGTGGCTGACGCCGCCGGTAAACAGCAGCGGCCCCTGCGCCGATAAGCGGCCAATAAAGTTCGCGCTGCGCCGGGCCATGGCGTTAATCACCCCGGCCAGAATCGCCTCCGGCGCGACACCGGCCGACCGCAGGCTAATGACCTCCGATTCGGCAAACACCGTGCACATACTGGTAATGGCGTGCGGTTCCACGCCGTCGGTAATGGCGTCCAGTTGTTCGACGCTGGCGCCGAGGGTGCGTGAAATGACTTCCAGAAAACGGCCGGTGCCGGCGGCGCATTTGTCATTCATCAGGAAGTCGCTGAGGTTGCCCCCGGCGTCCAGCTGGATGACTTTGCTGTCCTGGCCGCCGATATCAATCACCGTGCGGGTGTCCGGCGCCAGCATGCGGGCGCCGAGGCCGTGACAAGAGATCTCCGTCACCTGCTTATCGGCAAAATCCACCAGCTGGCGGCCATAGCCGGTGAGGGTTAAAAAAGGCGTCTCCGTGAGGCCAGCGCGCAGTGTCTCCCAGGCCTCGTGGATGGCGTCGGCGGGGCGAAAGGGGGTGGGGCAGAGGAAGCGGCGCACGATGACGCCGTCCGCCAACAGGATGCCTTTTGTGGCGGTGGAGCCGGAATCAATGCCAACCGTATAGTTCACGCCAGCTCCTTACAGCATTTCGATAAAGGCGGCGACGCGGGTGCTGAGCTGGCCGAGGTCCGCTGTCGAATAGTCGGTTTCAATCGCCATGTAAGGAAGATCGTGCTGTTGGCGCAGATGGCGTTTAATCGCCAGCGATTCCACGGCATAGGTATGGCAGGCCTGCAAAATGACGTCGATCACCCCGTCGGCCTGATACTCCTCCACCATCTGGCTCAGCAGCTGCAGACGCTGGTCGTTGGGGGAGATACAGGAGCAGCCGATGGCGAGATATTTATCGGTTAAGGCGTCGTAGACGTCGCCCTCTTCCGCCACGCAGCGCTCGGTCGCTTTCGCGCCGGTGCAGTTCTCATAGCCGACCACCCAGCCGCCGTTTTCCTCGATGGCGCGGACCACTTTTTCCGCCGCGCCGCCGATCGGGCAGCCGGTGATCAGGATCCGCGGACGAGGTTCCAGCCGTTTACCCTGCTGCCACTCCTGATGGATGCGCTCCGCCATGGCATGCAGTTCATCAATCAGGGCGGTTTTGTCGAAACGAAAAGTGGCGCCGTACACCACTTTCAGGATGTCGCCGCCGCTGAGCGCCGGCGGATTGAGCTGCCCGAGACGATAAAAGTGGGCCAGCGCCCGGCGCTCGCGATTTTTCAACACGATGGCTTCGCGCAGCGCCGCCTCGCTAATCGGCGTGCCAAACCGGGCCTCAATCACCTGCTGCAGGCGCAGGATCTCCGTTTTCCACAGTGCGCGCGAGGCGGCATCGCTGGCGCTGTTCGGCAACTGCATGACGTGGACCGCCTTGAACTCGGCCATGTACTCATACATTTTCTTTTTGCCGTCGCAGGTGGTTTCCCCAACCACCAGGTCAGAGAAATAGAAGTAGGGACATTTATCGGTTTTGCCGAAGCCGTAGCTGCTTTTGATAAGCGGGCAGAGGTTGCGCGGGAGATCTTTTTCCGCTTCCTCGATGGTTTCATCGGAGGTTGAGCACAGCGAGACGACAACGGCGCCCGCCGCCATGGCGATCTCCTGGGGCATAAAGGTGCAGTAAGTGCCCACCAGCGGTACGTTCTGCTCTTTAAGATCCATGACGGTGAGAAAGCCCTTCTGGCGAGCTTCTGAGAACTGGTCAAAAATGGCGGGTAGATCGGTGATAAGCGACATGGTTTTCCTTCCCCGTACACGGGAGATGCTGAAAGAGTCGCCATTATAGCCATGGTGTATGCAGGGTTTTATTGATCTCCTGCGTCTGTACGCGGTGTTAATAGACCTTTTTCAAATCCATCTCTTCCTGGATACGCTCGCTCCATGCCTGATGGGTGCGGATGGCCTCTTCGATACCGGCGTTGTAAAACAGCGGCCCCAGCTCTTTGGCGATAAAGTCGACGAAAAATTCGGCGTCAAACTGCTCCAGTTCGAGGTCGAAGGTCTCTGCGCAGTACTTGCTGAGCCTGTCGCGCAGCAGGTCGCGCTGCGCCTGGCTGAGTTCAATGTCATTCATGATGGGGCTTTCTCCGTAAAAGGGCTCACGACTGCCGGGCTTCGATCACCGCTTGTCCGCGCTGGTGGCGTAACAGTCTGGCCAGGCAGCAGGCGGCGACAATCCCGGCGGCCACCGCCAACAGGTGGAAGGGGAGTCTGCCGCCATGGAACCACAGCCAGCGCGCGCCTTCAATTGATAACGCGCTGACGCTGAGGATCACGATATTCAGCGAGGCGGAGACCGTGCCTTTCGGCAGGTCGTTGGAAAAGAGGGTAAAGCGAAACAGCGTCGGGAAAATCAGCCCGATGCCGAAGGCGTAGAAGCAGGTGCCGACCACCGACCACAGCCAGACGTGGGGCCATACCAGATTGCCAACGATCAGGATGGCCAGGCCGAGCATCTGTACCGGCACCGCGCTGAGGACAAAGCGCGGGCGGGTGGGGTCTTTTACCCAGCGCGCCACCGACAGGTTGGCGATGATAACGGCGCTGAAGACCGGCACCTGGCTCCAGGCGAACTCGCTGGTGGTCAGTCCGCCGGCGTCCATTAAAATCACTGGCGATACCGCCACCCAGCTCATCAGCGGAATATAGCTCAGCGACAGCGTGGCGGCGCCGAGTAAAAAGATGCGGTTGCGAAAGACGTTGCGAAAATCGCGCAGCACGCCCAGGGGGCTGAACGGCACATCGCCGCGGCGCACCGTCTCCGGCATGGTCAACAGCAGGCCGAGCCAGGCCACCAATCCCATGGCGGCGATAATGCCGAACAGCGCTTTCCAGTGAATGAAATGCATCAGCGCCGCGCCGGAGAGCGGGCCGACGATCGGCGCCACCAGCACGACGGAGGTGATCACTGCCATCAGCCTGATCGACCTTTTTTCCTCAAAGGCCTCCTGTACGGTGACGTAGCCGACGGTGGCGATAAAGCAGATGCTGGTGCCCTGCACGAAGCGGGCAATCAGGAACTGCGTCATGGAGGTGGTGAACAGGGTCGCCAGGCATGCGAGGGTGAAAATCAGCGCGCCGGTGAGCAGCACCGGACGCCGTCCTATCCGGTCAGAGAGCGGCCCCAGCAGCCACTGTAGCGCCATGCCGCCGGCCATATACAGGCTCACCGAGGCCGGAGCCAGCGCCACATCAGCATTGAAATCCCGCACCACGTGCAGGATCCCCGGCTGGATCAGATCGGTAGTGAGATAAGCGGAAAAATCATACAGAATTAACGCCGCCGGGAAGAACAGCGCGGCGGCGTGTCGGCTCAGCCAGTGGGAAATCCTGTGCATCATCTCGCCCTCCCTGTGGAATATTTATCAGCGCTATTGTTCGGATAGTATCATTGCTAACCAATATGCAGATGCAGCAGCGAGGGGATCTGCGAGAGCAGCCACAACAACAGGCCGATGGTTCCCCCCACCAGGGTACCGTTGATGCGGATGAACTGCAGATCTTTACCGATATTGAGCTCGATCTGCCGCGACATATCGCGGGCGTCCCAGCTCTTCACTGTGTCGCTGATATGGCGGGTGAGGAAGGCGGCGAACTCCGGCGCCACCCGGTGCGCCGCCTGCTCCAGGTGTTCGTTAAGCGATTCGCGCAGCGCATCGTCGCGGAGTAAGGTTTCACCGAACCACTGCCCCGCCTCGGCGATACGCTGCTTAATACGTGAGTCGTCGCTGCTGATATCGTTTTTTACCCAGCCGCGCAGGTCGCCCCATACTTCGCCAAGATAGTGGTTAAAGGTCTCATCATTTTTTAGCCAGGCTTTGATGTTATCGGCCTTCTGCGCCATATCCGGGTCGGATTTCAGGTTATCGATAAGCTTTTGCACGGCGCGGTCAAAAGTCTGACGGATCTGATGCGTACGGTCGTGAGTCACCTCGTCCAGCAGGGTATTCACCGCGTCGGTGACCATCTCAGCGCTGTGCTCGCCGAGCCACTCGGTGGGTAGGAGTTTGGCCTTCAGCGGGTGTTCGGTCTCCAGCCAGTGTACGATGCCGCGGGCGATAAAGGCGCGGGAGCTGTCGCGCTGCAGCAGGGCGATCAGTTGGTTTATCAGCGAATCGAGCAGCTTTTGATGGCGATTGTCGCGGGTCAGTCCCTCCAGCATCATGGCGCTGGTCTGCGTCAGGTCGACCTTATCGATAGCCTTATGCACCGCGCGTCGCAGCAGACGTTGAATGCGCGCGTCATCGGTCAGTTCGAGAAAACCGCTCATCACCTGCAGCAGGTGCTGGCCGACCCGTCGGGCGTTCTCCGGCTGGCTGAACCAGTTGCCGAGCATCAGGGCTGGCTGATAGCGGCGGATCAGCGCGACCAGCGACGGGGTATCAAGGAACTTTTCCTCGACAAAGCGGCCGAGGTTGTCGGCGATGCGGTCTTTATTGCGCGGAATAATCGCCGTATGGCGGGCGACAAAGGGCAGCGGAATACGGCGAAACAGAGCCACGACCGCAAACCAGTCGGCCAGCGCCCCGACCATCGCCGCTTCGGAAATAGCTTTTAGCGCACCGACCCAGGGCGACGGTGGTAGCGCGAGGGTAGTGATAAAAATGGCGGCTGCAATCAGCAGCAGCGACAGCGCCAGCAGTTTGGCGCGTTTCAGTTCAGCGAGTTTTTCCATATGCTTAAGCATATAGCCTGACGGCGAGGTCGTGCAAAAATCGCCAGATAATCCCCAGGCCGAAGAGCATCAGGATCGCCCCCGCCGCCCGCTCGACTCGCCAGACGATGGCGCCCAGGCGGCGCTGTATCTGCGGCAGCGCAATCGCGCTCACCAGCAGTAAATCCCAGAAGAACACCACGCTGACCATCCACAGCCCGCTCACCGTTTGCTGAAGCAGGGTCACAGCCGGCCCGAGCAGGGAAGTCATCAGCGCCAGATAAAACAGGGCGTTTTTGGGGTTGAGCAGCGATGACCCCAGCCCCAGCAGCAGCTGCCTGCCGAACCCCGGACGCGCTGCGCGAACGCTCTCCATCGCCAGCGTCGCGGGACGGCTGCGTATCAGCAGGCTGCCAATCCACAATAAATAGCCCGCCCCCAGCAGTTCGATGAGCAAAAAAAGCAGCGGCGCCTGGCGCAGAAGCCCCCAGCCGACGATGGCGAGCACAATATACAGCGCATTGCCTGCGGCGATGCCGAGACACAATCCGATGCTGCCGCGGATCCGGTAGCGCACGGCGTAGCCGACCAGCAGAAAAAAATCAGGGCCCGGACTGAGCAGAGCGACAAAGTGGGACAGGGCTAACGCCGGGAAGGCGGCGGGAAAGAGCGTCGATAAGGTATGCATAGTGGCCTCGATAATGGTGCAGAGGCCACCCTACGCCAGGTGGCGTATTACTTATTGTCAGATATTGATCTGCTTTGCGCATACTGCCGCGGCGTGGCGGCGGTATAGCTGACAAAGGTTTTATGGAAATGGCTCTGATCGGCAAAGCCAGCCTGATAGCCAACGTCGGCGATAGGATCCCCGGCGCGTAAGCGCGTTTTCGCATATTCGATGCGCGCCATGTTGATCAAACTGGCAGGCGTCAGGCCGGTATCTTGTTTCACGGCGCGGATAACGGTCTCTTTACGAAGCGCGCTGTCGTGGGCCAGCTTATCCAGCGACGGCGACGCCGGCAGATCCATCGCCAGGCGCTGAAACAGCAGGGCGCTGGCGTGATGTGGCGCCTGCGGCGCGGCGGCGCACAGCGGCAGCGCGTGCAGGAGTTGCGCCAGCCGGGCGGGCAGTTGTTCAAGGCTCCCGCGGTTCATCAGGGCGACAACCTGCTGGAAACTGGCAAAGAGAGGGCTGTCGCGCAGCAGCGGCTGCGGCGAGGTGATACTGGCGCCAGGGGGAATATCCGGGCGCTGCGCGCGGCACCATGTCGCGTCCAGGTAAAGCATGTGATAGCTGCGCGGCCTGTCATGCAGCGGATTACAGCTATGCGGCGCGTGCGGCGGGATCACGATCAGATCCCCGGGCTGTAGCAGGTACTCCTGGCCAGCGCACAGGCAGCGCGTTTCCCCCTCGATAATCGCCCCCACCGAGAGCTGGGGGTGGCTGTGGCGCTTATAGGCCTGGCGGCTGCGCCAGGTGCTGCGCAGCTCCAGCCACGGCAGACGATCGTCTCGCCAGAAGGTTTGGGGAATATCTCGGGTATGGTTCACTGCTTTGGCCTTTGCTGCGGGGATAAGCCGTTTATAGCATGCTGCGCCGAGGCTGTCGCCCGCCTGGATTTGCGTACCGCGTCGAAAAAGGATGTCACGCTTGCAGTCCGGGGAAATATGTTTTCGTAGCGGAATGTAAAATCCCGGTTTCCGGGGTGCCAGAGACATTCATGGGATGTAGAGTCCCTGCAGGATAAGCAGGCAGGGATGAGCCGATGGCAAAGGGCACCACCTCGACGCCGCATGATGCGGTGTTTAAACAGTTCCTCACTCAGGCCGACACCGCGCGCGATTTTCTGGCGATCCATCTACCGCCTGCGCTGCGTCAGCGCTGCGACCTCGATACCTTACAGCTGGAGTCGGCAAGCTTTATCGAGGAGAGCCTGCGGGCCTGGTACTCCGATGTGCTGTGGTCACTCAAAACCGCCTCTGGCGAGGGCTACATTTATGTGGTTATCGAACATCAGAGCTCGCCGGATGCGCAGATGGCCTTCCGCCTGATGCGCTACGCCATCGCCGCGATGCAGCGCCATCTTGATGGCGGTCATACAAAACTGCCGCTGGTGGTGCCGATGCTGTTCTATCACGGAGCGACCACGCCATACCCGTGGTCACTCAACTGGCTGGACTGTTTTGCCGATCCACAGCTGGCGAGTGAGCTTTATATCTCGCCCTTTCCGCTGGTGGATGTCACGGTGATCCCCGACGATGAGATCGTTCGCCACCGGCGCGTGGCATTACTCGAGCTGATACAGAAGCATATTCGCCAGCGCGATTTAATGGGCATTGTTGAGCAACTGACGACGATTTTACTTAGCGGGGACGCTAATGACAGACAGCTAAAAACGCTGTTTAATTATCTGCTGCAGACTGGCAACGCGCGCCGCTTTGGCCGGTTTATCCACGAAGTGGCGCAACGGGTTCCTCAGCACAGGGAGAGATTGATGACTATTGCTGAAAGATTACAGGAAGTGGGCCGCAGAAAAGGCAAACGGGAAGGCCGGCTTGAAGGCAGACAAGAAGGCAGAAAAGAAGGACAGCATGCCGAGGCGTTGCGCATTGCCCAGAGGATGCTGGCTGACGGCATTGCCCGCGAGACGGTGGTGAAAATCACCGGCCTGACCGCCGACGAGATCGCCGCGCTGGCGCATTGATAACGCCGGGGCGGCCTGACGGTCGCCCCGGTTAGCCTCGTTATGGAATATTCCGGATATACCTAACTTTACCGGCATCGCCAGCCATCTCGACTACCCTTAATATCCTTAACGGCATTTTTGACTGCCTTAGTAGCGATAACAAGGAGACATGCGATATGGCCTATCAGACGGTGAATCCTGCGAACAATCAGCTTATTAAAACGTACCCGGCGCACAGCGATGCGGACGTGGAGGCGGCGCTGCAGCAGGCGGATGCGCTCTACCATTCTGCCTGGGCAAAAGGCGATATTGAACCGCGGCTGGCGGTACTGCATAAGCTGGCGGATCTGATCGATAGCCGGGCGGAGGAGCTGGCAAAAATCGCTAGCCAGGAGATGGGGAAACTCATTAAGCAGAGCCGCGGCGAAGTGAAACTTTGCGCGCAGATCGCCCGCTATTACGCCGATAACGCCAAATCGTTCCTGGCGCCGGTGAAGTATCCCTCCGAACTGGGTGAAGCCTGGGTTGAGCACCATCCCATTGGCGTCTTACTGGCGGTGGAGCCGTGGAACTTCCCCTATTACCAGCTGATGCGCGTCCTTGCGCCAAACCTGGCGGCCGGTAACCCGGTTATCGCCAAACACGCCAGCATTGTGCCGCACTGCGCGGAGACCTTTGCCCATCTGGTGCGTGAGGCCGGCGCTCCGGAGGGGGCGTGGACTAACCTGTTTATCTCCCAGGATCAGGTGGCGAAGATTATCGCCGACGATCGCGTGCAGGGCGCGGCGCTAACGGGGTCGGAGAAAGCCGGCAGCGTGGTGGCGGCGCAGGCGGCGAAGCATATTAAGAAATCAACGCTGGAACTGGGCGGCAATGATGTGTTTGTCGTGCTGGACGATGCCGACCTGGAGCGCGCGGTGAAAATCGGCGTCCAGGCGCGGCTGAACAACGCCGGCCAGGTGTGTACCGCTGCCAAGCGCTTTATCCTGCACGAAAATATCGCGGATGCATTCCTGACAAAATTTAGCGAGGCGTTTCGCCAGGTGAAAATCGGCGATCCGCTGGATGAAAGCACCACGCTGGGGCCGCTCTCTTCCAAAGATGCGCTGGATACCCTAAGCAAACAGGTGGACGAGGCGGTGAAAAATGGCGCTAAGCTGCATCTGGGCGGCAAAGCGGTGGCTCGAGAAGGCAATTTCTTTGAACCCACCATTTTGACCGGTATCACCCGTGATAATCCGGCGTACTTCGAAGAGTTCTTTGGCCCGGTGGCGCAGATCTACGTGGTGAAAAACGATGAGGAGGCAATCCAGCTGGCCAATGATTCCCACTATGGTCTGGGCGGCGCGGTGTTCAGTCAGGATATCGAACGCGCCAAACGGATGGCCTCCGCCATTGAAACCGGAATGGTTTATATCAACTGGCTCACCGATACCGCGCCGGAGCTGCCGTTTGGCGGCGTGAAGCGTTCCGGTTACGGACGGGAGCTCTCCGATCTCGGCATCAAAGAGTTTGTGAACCAGAAGCTGGTGGTGGTGCGCCGCTAAGCCTATGACCCGGCCATAAAAAAACCTGCCATTCGGCAGGTTTTTTTATGGCTAATGCTCAGCGCACCTTAACTTTATCGCGGGGCGTTGACCATAATCAGAAGGTGACCCCGCCGCCCACATAGGCGCCATCAATCAGGGTGTGGTTCGGGCGACCCTCTTTACCGTCAACGCTCACATGGCGGTAACCCACTTTCAACGTCACTGGACCAATCGGAGACCAGCTCACGCCGCCGTTCGCTTCAACATAGTTTTTCACGCTGTTGTTCAGACCATCCGGCGCGACATACCCTTCGCCAAACACGTGGATGCTGTCGGTCAGGGCCACGTTCACTCCGCCGCCGACCGGAAACGCGACGCCGTTATCGCCTTTTTTCGGCCCGAGGTAGATGGCTTTCGCGCCGGCGTTGAGCATCACCGGGCCCACTTCCAGGTTGTAACCCGCGCCCACGCCGCCGGTCTGGCTACCATCATCGGTATTCTTCAGCCAGTGGCTTTCGGCGTACAGGCCAGAAGAGGATTTACCCATTTCCATATTCAGATTAGTGAAGTTTTTACCCTGTTCAACGGTAAACCCCACCGCCATGGCGGAACCAGAGACCGCGGTCAGGGCTGCAAGAATAAGGATGTTAAGCTTTCTCATGGTTTACTCCTCGTCAATAAAGTTGTCTGAGGGCACCTTAACAAGCGATGTTTATCTCTGCAAATGTGACTTGCGTCGATTTTTTATGCTGGTTTTGTCAGGAAGGTATTTTGAAAATGTTGTAATGACGTTTGGTTACGGCGAGGTCAATCAGCAAATTTAGCCTGTTTAGCCGTGGTTTAATTGGTGGGCTAAACAGAAACTGAACAGAGCAGTCATTAATTATTAAGGGGCCTATTCATTCAGTTTCTTATAATTTCCAAAAATGTTTCTACTGTTACTTATTAAAACGTTGCTTTACATTTTTCGACGCGTTGCCGACGTTTGGTCCCTGTTTTTGACGAGGTCTCAGAGAGAAGGGGGCCTGCGCCTAGGGCGCAGGCGGGCAGGTTAGCGTCGTAACCCGGCAAACGCCGCGCGAATTTCCTCTTCCGGCAACTGAATGCCGATAAACACCAGCGTGCTGTGCGGCGTTTCATCGCCCCACGGGCGATCCCAGTCGGCGCTGTAGAGGCGCTGCACGCCCTGGAACAGCAGGCGATTTGGCTCGCCGTCGATCCACAGCATGCCTTTATAACGCATCAATTGCTCGGCGAAGGAGAGCAGCAGATTTTCCATTACCCGTGAAACTTCACTGATATCCACCGGATAGTCGAGCTCGACCACAATCGACGAGACGTCATTCTGTTTTTCTGCCACAAAATGAAAGCGCGGTGTGGCGCTGACAACCTTCTCTTCCAGCATAAAACCGCTGGTGTTAAACAGCTGGCTTAAATCGATATCGCCGTGAATGACGGTATAAATCGGCGCCCGCGCGTTAATGCGCGCCAGCCGTTCACGCAGCTTTTCGGTGTCGCCGGCGACGTCGGTTTTGGTTAACAGAATCCGGTCCGCGTAGCCGACCTGCGACTGGGCGATGGTGAACTGATCCATCTGCTGGTCGGCATGGGCGGCATCCACCAGGGCGATCACGCCGTCCAGCAGATAGCGCTCGCAGAGCACCTGATGGGAGAAAAAGGTCTGGATAATCGGCCCCGGGTTGGCCATGCCGGTGCATTCAATCACCAGCCGGTCAAACTCGATTTCGCCGCGATCGCGACTGTCGAGGAGATCGAGCAGGGCGTCTTCCAGTTCGTTGGAGCGTGTACAGCAGATACAGCCGTTGGTCAGGGTTTTAATCTGCGTGGCGCGGTCGCCGATCAGCTGATCGTCAACGGAGACTTCGCCGAATTCGTTTTCAATTACGGCGATTTTGAAACCGTGCTGCTCATTGAGGATATGGCGCAGGAGGGTGGTTTTTCCTGCGCCGAGAAAACCGGTGAGTAGGGTGACTGCAATCGGTGCCATTATTGCCTCCATTAACAGCAGCGTACGCCGCCTTTGCCGTCGCCGCCGTAGCGGGCCTGCTGACGTTCGCGGAAGAATTCTTCATAAGTCATGTACGGCTGATCCGGATGGTTGGTTTGCATATGCGTGACGTAGTTGTCGTAATCCGGAATGCCAATCAGCATTTTTGCCGCCTGACCGAGATATTTTTTTGCCTGACCTAAGTTACCAAACATTATAAGTTCCAGATAACGAATAAAGCCGGATGGCGGCTAGCGCCATATCCGGCCTACGTTAATGCGCTTTTGGTAGGCCGGATACGCGTAGCGCTATCCGGCATCAGGGTTAATGATGTGACGAGGTCTTCACGCCGCCTTCCGGTACCGGCACGTACGGAGTCTCTTTGTCGGTACGCACCTTATTGTTGCGGACATTGAGCCAGGTTTTGATGCCGTAGAAGATGATGCTGTACACCACCACCAGGAACAGAATACTCAGGCCGGCGTTGGTGTAGTTGTTGACCACGATATGGTTCATGTTGGCGATCTGCTGCGCGGTCAGCTCGCCGCCGGCGGCAATCTTCTCTTTATACTGCTGAGCCATAAAGAAGAAGCCTTCCATCTGCGGGTTGCTGCTGAACAGCTTCAGGCCCAGCGCCCAGGTGGTGCACAGCAGCAGCCATGCCGCCGGGATAACGGTGACCCAGATATATTTGGTGCGCTGCATCTTGACCAGCACCACGGTGCCAAGCACCAGCGCCACGGCGGCCAGCATCTGGTTAGAGATACCGAACAGCGGCCACAGGCTCTTCACGCCGCCCAGCGGGTCGACCACGCCCTGATACAGCAGGTAGCCCCACAGCCCGACGCAGCCGGCGGTACCGATAATCCCGGCGACCAGCGAGTCGGTTTTTTTCAGGAACGGCACGAAGTTACCCAACAGATCCTGCAGCATAAAGCGGCCTGCGCGGGTACCCGCATCCAGCGCGGTGAGGATAAACAGCGCTTCAAACAGGATACCGAAGTGGTACCAGAAGCCCATATCCGCCATCGGGATGATTTTATGGAATACGTGGGCGATACCGACGGCCAGCGTCGGCGCGCCGCCAGCGCGGTTCAGTACCGAAGGTTCGCCGATATCTTTCGCCGTCTGCAGGATCTGCTCAGGTGAAATCACAAAGCCCCAGGAGCTGACGGTCGCCGCCGCGTGGACGGTCACTTCTTTCAACTGCGCTGCGATCATCGCCGCGTTTTCACCGCCCATTTCATGCAGGTTTGGCATCACGATGCCCAGGCCCGCCGGCGGGGTGTTCATCGCGAAGTAGAGACCCGGTTCGATAATCGAGGCCGCAACCAGCGCCATAACTGCAACAAAGGATTCCATCAGCATCGCGCCGTAGCCAATAAAGCGGGCATCGGTTTCGTTGGCCAGCAGCTTCGGCGTGGTGCCGGAGGCGATCAGCGCGTGGAAGCCGGAGACCGCGCCGCAGGCGATGGTGATAAACAGGAACGGGAACAGCGCGCCTTTCCACAGCGGGCCGGTACCATCAATGTACTGGGTCACCGCCGGCATTTTCAGGTCCGGGTTAAGGATAACGATCCCCAGTGCCAGGCCGACGATCACGCCGATTTTCAGGAAGGTGGCCAGATAATCGCGCGGCGCCAGAATCAGCCATACCGGCAGCAGGGCGGAAATAAACGCGTAGCCAATCAGGGTAAAGGTGATGGTGGTGTCTTTAAAGGTCAGCGCCGGGCCCCAGTACGGGTCGTGGGCAATCACGCCGCCGAACCAGATAGAGGCCACCAGCAGCACGATACCGATAACCGACACTTCACCGACGCGGCCTGGGCGCAGGAAGCGCATGTAGATCCCCATAAACAGGGCGATAGGCACCGTCGAGCAGACGGTAAACACGCCCCACGGGCTTTCCGCCAGCGCTTTCACCACGATGAGCGCCAGCACCGCGAGGATGATGATCATAATCAGGAAGCAGCCGAACAGGGCGATAGAGCCCGGAACCGGCCCCATCTCCTGTTTAATCATCTCGCCCAGCGAGGCGCCGTTACGCCGCGAGGAGATAAACAGCACCATGAAGTCCTGTACCGCGCCCGCCAGCACCACGCCGGCCAGCAGCCACAGGGTGCCCGGCAGATAGCCCATCTGCGCGGCCAGTACCGGGCCAACCAGCGGGCCAGCGCCGGCGATCGCGGCAAAGTGGTGGCCAAACAGCACGTAGCGGTTGGTTGGCACATAGTTCAGGCCATCGTTATTAATGACCGCCGGCGTGGAGCGCGTCGGGTCAAGCTTCATCACCTTCTGCGCGATGTACAGGCTGTAATAACGGTAGGCGACGAGGTACACAGAAACCGATGCGACGACGATCCACAGGGCGCTGACGTGCTCACCGCGGCGCAGGGCGACGACTGAGAGGCAAAATGCCCCGATGATTCCGAGAATCACCCAGGGTATGTGCTTGAATAGTTTTTTGGTATCCATAGTAAAACCTGGCGTTAATTAGATGAATAATTGGCCGAAGCCGTCTGGTTTTAAGTAAGGGTTGATGGAGGTATTGATTAGCTAGGCTGCCTCCGATCTTGCCAGAACAGCGCGCGCGTAAAGTTGGGTAAATCGGTGAGTGGTTGTATAGGGGGTTAAGCGGTTACTTGCGGGGGTAAGCGGTTAGATATGAGTACGAGAGCGCGTAAATGTGTGATTAAGCTCACAATATTATTCTGCGCATCTCAAAGATATGCTTTCAAACTGAGGATAACGATTTTTATCACCCGCAGATCACTATCTTTATTTCAAGTAGAGGTATTTTGATATTATGCTGACTTTGCCATGTCGTATGGATAGCGTTTAACAAAGGGAATTCGAGTTATGAAATTTGTAAAGATAATGATCATCGCCAGTGCTTTTTACTTAACATATGCTCATGCAAGAGAGATACATCAGGCTGTTGATGAGCCGGCAGCCCCTTATAATTTGCGCTGGGGGATGAGTTACGATGAGGCCAGAAACACGCCTTTATATTCTCTGGAGGTATCAGATATCAATTATGCCGGAAAAGACCCGGATCTGATTATCTCAACGCTGACTCCCCAGGAAGTGGGGGCGTTGAAATATCAGGAGATGAAGCTTTATTTCGATAAGAATAAAGGGCTGAAAAGTGTTTTTGTTAGCGCTGATGTTGATTCCAGTCAGCAGGCCTATAAAGTTGATGATGGCCGGGAAGCACTCGCCTTATATAATGAGGAAGTTAAGGTTCTTGATCGAGAATATGGGCCAGCGACAATCAAAGAAGAGTTCATTGCAGAAAAAGGGAAATTCTATCAAAGTCTTTCCGCCTGCATTGCAAAACAGCAGGAGTGGTATAATAAAAGATTATATCTGAATAAAATAAAAAATTGTTCAACCTGGCAACGTACTTATAAAAAAGGTCGGGTAACCGTTTTGCTATACATCGAACCGAGACAAGTTTCCAAACATTATATTTATAAATAAATTAAAGGACTTAACGGTGAGAATATATAAGATTTTTTTTAGAAGTATTGCCATGGTCATTATGGTTATGATCCTTTCTGATTGTCGTCAGTCGTATTATATTGCCAGAAATACGGGGCGCAATATAATGACCTTATCCGACCATCAGCGCGCTAAATCGGCGTTAAACGCTAACGATTTAAATGCAGCTCAGGGCTACCTGACGGGAGAAAAATACAATAATCGCTACAGGCCTGTTAGCGGTGAGGAATCCTGGGGAAGTTTACAATATCGGGCGGCGAAAATCGTCGCCAACGCCGCGGCGAACGGTCAAAAAGTGCGTGATGATGCGCTCTATCTCGCTTATATCTCTTTGTTTGAAGCAGAAGAGGGAGTGCCCGAACATCCCGATATTATGTTGGGTTACATGCATAAAGCCATGGCGCTACTGTTAGCGAATCCGCAATTACTCGATAAAATCGATTCTAAAAATGTCAGTACTTTACCCAGCCAGTTTACCCTTGAACGCTATGCTGTATGGCAATATTTATACGATGGCGGCGAGATTGACTGGACCAAAAAAGCGCCTGAAGGTGAAGGTTATACAATTGTTGGTGAAAGCTATCAGACCTGGAATATCAAGTTAAAAAAAGCCATCTGGAATCGGGGAGACGCTTTTTTAACAAATATAGGTAAACAACAATTTATTCATGACGCTATAGATTATTCGCAATTTCCGGTTATTGCCTGTACCGCCAGGCGAAAAGGCTGGCACTTAACATTACCTGCTGACTACCGGGAACAAAATTTCCGCGGCGGTGGACGTTTTGATTGGGCTTCATGTCGCGCTGTTGAATAAGGCTGGCGGGTGAGATGACGCATATTAAGCGCCAGGTTTACGTATCGGGCGATAAGTAAACCTGGGCGCGGATTTTAGACTGCCACTTCCATTTCCATCATCACCGGATGGAAACGGCGTTTAAAGTAAATCAGGCCGTGCCCTTGCGGGCTCAGGGTAATATTCCTGATCTCCACCAGATACACCAGGTGGGTACCGATGGTTTGCACCTGGCTAATTTCGCCTTCGAGGCTGGCCAGCGAACCCTTCAGCACCGGCTGCCCGAGCGCGCCCTGCTGCCAGCCGCTGAGGGCAAACCGCTCTTCCATCGTCACCCCGGTCATCCCGGCGAAATGACGGGCCATGATTTCCTGTTCGTGGTTCAGCACGTTGATGCACAACTTGCCGTTGCCCTGAAACACCGGGTTCATCGCGCTGTTGGCGTTGATACAAACCATCACCGATGGCGGCGTATCCGTCACCGAGCATACCGCCGTGGCGGTAATGCCGCAGCGGCCGGCTTCGCCTGCGGTGGTGACAACGTTAACCGCAGCCGACAGGCTGGCCATGGCATCGCGAAAACGCAGGCGTTGTTCATCTAATTGCATTATGACCTCCCGCTGTGAATTACTTCAGCAGCTTATCCAACATGTTGATATCAGCGTTATTGTGCAGATGCGGCACCGTCCAGCCGTTCTGGTCGTACTCGGACAGGCAGCGGTCGACCATCGCCATCATTTTGTCCATATTGCCGGAGCTCTGCGCCTGGCGCAGACACTGCAGGCGAATTTCATCCTGGCTACCGGAGTAGTTGATCTCATACAGTTCATGGCGGCCGCCGAATTCGCTGCCGATGGCGTCCCACATCAGTTTGAGGATTTTGATACGTTCAACGTGGTCCATACCGTTGGAGCCGCGCACGTACTTCGCCAGATACTGGTCGATCTGCGGGTTGTTCAGATCGCGGGCGCTGGATGGCAGATAAATCAGGCCGCTGGTGACGTTGCGCTCGATGATGTTCTTGATCTTGGCGTAGGCCATCGGGGCCATCACGCGATAGGTCTGCAGCGCGGCGTGATCCGGCAGCCATGCGCCGTTGACCCACGGCGTCGCTTCCGAGCACATGGAATCGCTCAGCGCCCAGAACATGTTGCGCCACGCCACCACTTCGCCAAGGTCGGCCTGCACGCCACGGAATTCGAGGGTGCCGGTACATTCCAGAGAGCGTTTCATTAGGGCAGTGATAAAGTCCAGTTTGACCGCCAGGCGCACGCAGGCCTGCAGCGGGTACATGCGGGCGAAACCGCCTTCCATGGTCCAGCGACGGCAGCGGTCAAAGTCGCGATAAATTAGTACGTTCTCCCATGGGATCAGCACCTTATCCATTACCAGAATCGCGTCGTTCTCGTCGAAACGGCTGGAAAGCGGATAGTCGTACGGCGATCCGGTCGCGCCGGCGACCATCTCATAGGAGGCGCGGGAGATAAGCTTGACGCCTTCGGCATCCATCGGCGCGACGAACATCAGCGCGAAGTCCGGGTTCTCGCCCATCACCTGTGCGGAGCCGAAGCCGATCATGTTGTAGTGGGTCAGCGCCGAGTTGGTGGCGACCACTTTCGCGCCGCTGACGATGATCCCGGCATCGGTCTCTTTTTCCAGCTTGATGTAGACATCCTTCACTTCATCAGCCGGCTTGTGGCGGTCGATCGGCGGGTTGACGATCGCGTGGTTGAAGTACAGGCCGGTTTCCTGAATGCGGGTGTACCAGTTGCGGGCGTTCTGCTCGAACTGGCCGTAAAACGCCGGGTTGGCGCCCAGCGCGCAGCCGAAGGCGGCTTTGTAGTCCGGGGTGCGGCCCATCCAGCCGTAGCTTAAGCGAGACCATTCGGCGATGGCGTCGCGCTGCTGGCGCAGATCGTCGGCGCTTTTCGCCACGCGGAAGAATTTATGGGTGTAGCCACCGCTGCCAGTATCGGTGCCCCAGCACAGGGAATCCTGCATCTCCGGTTTATGCAGCGCATCGTACAGCTGAGCGACGGAGGCCGCGGCATTACGGAAGGCCGGGTGGGTGGTGACGTCTTTCACGCGCTCGCCGTAGATATAAATTTCGCGGCCATCCTGCAGGCTTTTTAAATACTCTTCGCCAGTTAACGGGCGTTTCGCGTCGGCGCGGAAATCTTCAGGTTTCATAGGGGCCTCTTCAGTATTTATCGGAATAATGATGTTAAATATATGTTTTGTTTTTGTTGTTTAATTGAAGCGGTTATGGCGCTTGTCGTGAAGGGACGTTTGCGACAACGGCGGGTACTTTTCAGGCGGGAGTGAATTTTGTGATCTCTGCAACTTTTACCGGCTGGCGCGGCGCTGACCCGCCCTACGGTCTATAGCCCAGGCAAGCGCAGCGCCGCCGGGTATTACGACACAGGTACTTTTTGCGCCCGGTAGCTGCTGGGCGAGCAGCCGACCTGGCGGCTAAAAAAGCGCGCAAAATAGGCGGGGTCTTTAAACCCCAGCTGCCAGGCAATCTCATTGACCGCGCTATCGGAGAACAGCAGCAGGCGCTTCGCCTCGCGCAGCTGACGGTCGAATATCAGCCGCTTCGGCGAACGGTTGGCGAAGCGGCGACAGATGTCGGTCAACCGCGATTCGGTCAGATGCAACTCCCTGGCGTAATCCGGTACCGTCCAGTGCTGATGGTAGTGGCTGTCGATCATCTGGTTAAAGCGCTGGAATAGTTTCAGCTCGCCGCGCATCCCGCTGGCGGCGTGATCGTCGAGCTTTGCGTTACGCAATAGCAGGGTAAAGACCGCCTGCGCCAGTAGCGCCAGGGTATGCTCCCGCCCCGGCAACTGGGCGGTAGATTCCCGGCGAATCAGCTGCCAGTAGTGGGCCAGCGCCGCCAGCTCGTCGGGTTTATCCGCCAGCGACAGGCAGATCCCCGGCAGGCCGAAGGTCTCCCGCGTGCCGGGATAAAGCACCTCCAGCAGCGGCCAGATCAGCTCCTCATGGACCGTCAACACATGGCCATCGCTATCGGACTCGGTAATAAAAGCGTGCGGTACCGAGGGCGGCGTTATCACAAACAGCGGCGCCTGCACCGAATAGCGATGGTCATCAAGCTGCAGCTCAATCTGTCCGGTATCAAGGTAGTGCATCTGGAAATAGCGGTCGTGGCGATGCGCCTGCATGTCGCGGCCAAAAAAGGCCGCCATGCGGGAGAACGACTGGTAGTGCACCTCTTCGGTACCCAGACTCTCGTCGTAATCTTTATTGATGTCGATGTTGGCGATGGAATGCTGGCACATACCCGCTCCTTAGTGGCCTTTTTGCGCCGCTAAGCCCGGCGCGGCGGCGGCGTCCTCACGCTGGCTCATTGGAATGCGGGTAAGCACCAGCGCGCCGACGATCAGTAATCCGGCGACAAACCACAGCCCGGAGCTAAAGCTGCCGGTGGTATCGCGCAAAATGCCGATCAACAGCGGGCTGACGGCAGAGCCGACGTTGCCGATAGCGTTGATCACCGCCAGCGCCACCGCGCGCGACTGCAGGCTGATCACCCGATCCGGGGTGGTCCAGAAAATGGCCATCGCGGTAAAGGATCCCACCGAAGCCATAATAATGCCGATCAGTTGGATCAGGCTGTGGTGCGTTGCCGAAGCCAGCAGCCAACCTGCCGCGGCGAACAGGTAGGGCAGGATGGTATGCATCTTGCGCTCTTTGCGGCGATCGGATCGGCGGCTCCACCAGATCATGCCGAAAATAGTGCAGAACTGCGGGATCGCCGCCAGCAGGCCAATCATGATGTTGCTGCTGCCGGTGTTGAAGCTCTGCAGGATCTGCGGCGTCCAGATATTAATGGCGCTGAGGGTATTGGTCAGGCAGAAGTAGGCGAGGGTATACATCAGCACCGCTGGCGTCAGTACTTCGCGCAGCGTGGAACGCGGCGAAGCCGGGACGATCGCCGCATGTTCCCGTTCGCGATCGATCATCGCCTTCAGCGCCTGTTTCTCTTCGTTATCCAGCCAGTTGGCTTTATCCGGCGTGTCGTTGAGGAAGAACCAGGTGACGACGCCGAGCACCACCGACGGCAGGCCTTCCAGCAGAAATAGCCATTGCCAGCCTTTCAGGTTCCACAGGCCGTCGAGCGCCAGGATATAGCCGGAAAGTATCGAGCCGAGCATCATGGTCACCGGCATGGCGATCATAAACAGGGCGTTGGCGCGGGCACGATGGTAGGCCGGGAACCACCAGGTCAGATAGACGAGGATCCCCGGTAGAAAACCGGCCTCGGCGATGCCGACCAGCATGCGCAGGATGTACAGCGTATGCGGATTGGTGGCGAACATGGTGCAGGTCGAGGCGATCCCCCAGACCACCATGATCCCGGCGATCCAACGGCGCGCGCCGACTTTCGCCAGCATGATATTGCTGGGGATCCCGCACAGCACGTAGGTGACGTAGAACAGCGTCGCCGCCAGGCCGAACATGGTGGAGGTCAGGCCGAGATCTTTACCCATCGTCAGACCGGCAAAGCCGATATTAATTCGATCCAAAAATGAGAAAACAAAGAGAACAAACAGGAAGGTAATCAGGCGGCGGAACAGCTTTTTGATCACTCGGTTTTCTACTTCAACGGCTTTATTATCATTGTGTTGCAGGGTAGAGGTAGTCATGTTGCGCTCCACATTATCCGTTCAATAGACGGATTTATTGTTATCGGTTGTGGTGGTTGCGTTGTGGGTAAACCGGGCCGCCAGCGCTTCTGCGCCGCGGGCCAGCAGGGTGGTATCGACGCCGACGGCGACGAACAGCGCGCCCAGTTCGAGATAGCGTTTCGCCAGCTGTTCATTGGCCATCAGGATCCCCGGCGCCTTGCCGGCCTGACGGATTTGCTGGATGGCATCTTCAATGGCGGCCTGCACTTCCGGGTGCTGCGGATTGCCGCCGTGGCCCATATCAGCGCTGAGATCCGCCGGGCCGATAAACACACCATCTACCCCGTCGACATCGAGGATCTGCGGCAGATTTTTCAGCGCTTCGCGAGTCTCAATCTGCACCAGGACGCACATGGCGTCATTGGCCCGGTGGATATAATCCGGGACGCGATTCCAGCGCGAGGCGCGGGCCAGCGCGCTGCCGACGCCGCGAATGCCGGCAGGCGGGTAGCGGGTGGCTCTGACCGCCAGCCGCGCTTCTTCGGCGTTCTGCACCATCGGCACCAGCAGGGTTTGCGCGCCGACGTCCAGCAGTTGTTTAATTTGTACCGGATCGTTCCACGACGGACGCACCACCGGCTGGCTGGGGTAGGGCGCAATGGCCTGAAGCTGGGTCAGCACCGTTTGTACATTGTTGGGCGCGTGTTCGCCGTCGATCAGCAGCCAGTCGAAGCCCGCGCCGGCCAGCAGTTCGGCGCTGTAGCTGCTGCACAGCCCAAGCCACAGGCCGATTTGCGGACGCCCGGCCTTGAGCGCCTCTTTAAATGCGTTGTTCATGTTGCTCTCCTCAAACAAAGCGGCAGCTGATGGCGCCCATGTTGCCGTAGTCGACGTGGAAGGTATCGCCCTTGCGCGCCGGGACCGGGCGGGTGAAGGAGCCGCCGAGGATAATCTGCCCGGCTTCGAGCTGGACATCGTATGGCGCCAGTTTGTTGGCCAGCCAGGCCACGCCGTTGGCCGGATGATTAAGCACGCCCGCGGCGACGCCGGTCTCTTCAATCACGCCGTTGCGATACAGCAGGGCGGAGATCCAGCGCAGGTCGAGCTCGTCCGGTTTAATCGGCCGGCCGCCGAGGATCACCCCGGCGTTGGCGGCGTTGTCGGAGATGGTGTCGAACACTTTGCGCGGACGCTGGGTTTCCGGGTCGATGTTGTGGCAACGCGCGTCGATAAGCTCCAGCGCAGGGATAACGTAGTCGGTGGCGTTGTAGACATCAAACAGCGTGCAGTTCGGGCCGCGCAGCGGTTTGGCCAGCACGAAGGCCAGCTCGACTTCAATACGCGGCACGATAAAGCGGTCGGTGGGAATATCGCTGCCGTCGTGAAAGAACATATCGTCGAGCAGCGCGCCGTAGTCCGGCTCGCTGATCTGCGAACTGGCCTGCATCGCTTTAGAGGTCAGGCCGATCTTGTGGCCTTTGAGCACGCGGCCTTCGGCGATCTTCATCTCGACCCACTCGCGCTGGACGGCGTAGGCGTCCTCAATGGTGATCGACGGATAATCCAGCGAGATCGCGCGGATCTGTTCACGCTGCTTTTCGGCCTGGTTCAGCCGCTGGGCAATCAGGGTACGGGTCTGTTTATCGAGCATAGAGATTCCTGTGGCATTGCATTGCCGGATGGCGCTTCGCTTATCCGGCCTACAAATTCATGGCCGTTGTAGGCCCGGTAAGCGCAGCGCCACCGGGCAATTTGCACATTATTTAAATAACGCGTGCACGTTGTTTTGTTTGTAGTTCAGCGTCGGGTCGAGCTCTTCCATGGCGAACGACAGCGCCAGATAGCGGCTCTCCATTAGCGTCGCGAAGTGGGATTTGATCAGCGCGAACAGCATATCTCCCACGTCCTGACGGCTCTCCAGGCTGCGCCCGGCGCCGATCTTCAGGGTCATATGCACGAAGGCGTAATCCTGCCTGCCGTCGGCCATCTGCCAGGTATCCAGCCAGTGGGCGCGGCTGCGGATCCCGCCGATGGGAAAGATGCCGGTGGCGGCCAGCGCCTCGTTGACTTTGGCGAACAGCCCAGGCAGATCGGCCTGCTCGCGGATGTTGTCGGTACATTCGGCGATAAAATGCGGCATGGGGCCCCCTTACGCCTGCGCTGGCAACGGGAACACGGCGTTAACCTGGCCGGTACCGGAGCTGGCGAATAGCTCGGTGATAAACTCCACTTTGCCGTCGTATTTATCCCAACCCAGCAGACCGAGCAGCATCACCGTGTCGTGCATGTTGCCTTCGCCGTAGCAGTAGTCGGCATACTCCGGCAGCATGGTGCAGAACTCTTTGAATTTGCCCTCGCGCCACAGCTTCACCACCCGCTCATCCATTTGATGGTCAAATTCGCGGGTGTAGCTGTTCATCCCCTCTTCGGCGCGCTGGTCGTCGATAAAGCGGTGCGACAGCGAACCGCTGGCCAGCACCGCCACGGTGCCGTCGTATTTCTCAATGGCTTTGAGGATCGCTTCGCCCAGCCTGCGGCTATCGGCAAAGTCGTGAACGGTACAGAAAGCAGAGATAGATACCACCTTGAAGTGCTTATCGCTGTTCATGTAGCGCATCGGCACCAGGGTGCCGTACTCCAGCTTCAGGCTGGGAATATTGTGCGCTTTGGCACGCACCCCGAGCTTCACCGCCTCGTCGGCGATAAGCTGGCCCAGCTCCGGGTTGCCGTCGTAGTCGTAGGTCATGTCGCGAATGAAATGCGGCAGTTCGTTACTGGTGTAGACGCCCTGAAAATGGTCGGCGCAGTTGATGTGGTAGGCGCTGTTGACCAGCCAGTGGGTATCAAACACGATAATGGTATCGACGCCCCTTTCACGGCAGCGCTTGCCAATTTCTTTATGCCCGTCGATCGCGCCCTGACGGCAGCCGTGGTTTTTCCCCGGCAGCTCAGACAGATACATCGACGGCACGTGAGTGATTTTTGCTGCTAACGCTAACTTACCCATATCAGACTCCCCATTTCGGGATCGGATGGTCGCCCATCGAGATGCAGACGTTTTTCATTTCGGCGAACACTTCAAAGCTGTACTCGCCGCCTTCGCGGCCGGTGCCGGAGGCCTTCACGCCGCCGAACGGCTGACGCAGGTCGCGCACGTTCTGGGTGTTGACGAACACCATCCCGGCTTCAATACCGCGCGCCAGACGCAGCACTTTGCTGACGTCCTGGGTCCAGATATACGACGCCAGGCCGTATTCCACATCGTTCGCCAGGCGCAGCCCTTCCGCTTCGTCTTTGAACGGCAGCAGGCAGGCGACCGGGCCAAAAATCTCTTCCTGGGCGACGCGCATACGGTTGTCGACATCCGCCAGCACCGTCGGGCGCAGGAAGTTGCCGGCTTTCAGATGCGCCGGCAGGTCGGACGGTTTATCCGCGCCGCCGGCCAGCAGGGTGGCCCCCTCTTCGATGCCGAGGCGAATGTAGCCGGACACTTTCTCCCAGTGCTGCTGGCTAATCAGCGCGCCGACTTGGGTGTTCGGATCGGTCGGATCGCCTACGCGCAGGCGATTGGCGCGCTCGGCGAAGCGTTTAACGAACTCGGGGTAGATACTCTGCTGAATAAAGATGCGCGAGCCGGCGGTGCAGCGTTCGCCGTTGATCGAGAAGATGGTGAACAGCGCGGCGTCAAGCGCGCGCTCGATATCGGCATCTTCAAAAATCAGCACCGGCGATTTTCCGCCCAGCTCCATGGAGTACTTTTTCAGACCGGCGTTTTTCATGATGTTGCGGCCGGTGGCGGTGCCGCCGGTGAAGGAGACGGCGCGCACATCATGATGGCGCACCAGCGCGTCGCCGGCGGTGGCGCCGTAGCCCTGCACCACATTGAGTACGCCAGCCGGGATCCCGGCTTCCAGCGCCAGCTCGCCCAGACGATCGGCGGTCAGCGGCGACAGTTCGGACATTTTCAGCACCGCGGTATTCCCCAGCGCCAGGCACGGCGCCACCTTCCAGGTGGCGGTCATAAACGGCACGTTCCACGGCGACACCAGCGCGCAGACGCCAACCGGCTGCACGAGGGTGTAGTTCAGCATCTTGTCGTCGACCGGATAGGTCTTGCCGTTCATCTGCTGGCATACTTCGGCGAAAAATTCGAAATTGTGTGAGGCGCGCGGGATCAACACGTTTTTGGTCTGGTGGATCGGCAGGCCGGTATCGGCGGTTTCCATCGCCGCGATCTTCGGGACGTTCTGATCGATCAGATCCCCCAGGCGGCGCATCAGGCGCGCGCGCTCTTTCATCGGCAGGTTAGCCCACTTCGGAAAGGCCTCTTTTGCCGCCGCCACCGCCTGGTTTATTTCGGCTTCACCGCCGGAGGCGACTTCCGCCAGTACCTCGCCGGTGGCCGGGTTGGTGGTATGAAAATAGTCTGCGCCGGCAACGTTTTTACCGTTGATCCAATGGTTAATCTTTTTCATGACAGTGTCTCCTCATACGCTTGCTGGCTGATGATATGGTTGACCAGGCGGCCCACGCCCTCGACTTCAACGATCACCTCGTCGCCCGGTACCACGTCGGATAGCCCTTTCGGCGTGCCGGTGGCGATCATGTCGCCCGGTTGCAGGGTCATAAATTCGCTTAAATAAGCGATGAGGAACGGGATGCTGAAGATCAGATCGGCGGTGGTGCCCTGCTGGCGCAGCTCGCCGTTGACCCAGGTGCGCAGGGCCAGATTATGCGGATCCGGGATCGCCTCTTTGCTGACGATCCACGGGCCGATCGGCGTCAGGGTGTCGCGGCTTTTCACCCGCAGGTTCGGGCGGTAGTAGTTTTCCAGATAGTCGCGGATCGCGTAGTCATTGCACACGGTATAGCCGGCGACATAATCCATAGCCTCGGCTTCGCTGACGCGGCGCGCGGTTTTCCCAATCACCACCACCAGTTCGGCTTCGTAGTGCATGTATTCGACGTTATCCGGGCGTACCGACTGCTGCTGGTGGCCAGTAAAGGTGTTCGGCGCTTTGATAAACACCAACGGCTCGGTTGGCGGTTTAAATTCCAGCTCGCTGGCGTGATCGGCGTAATTCAGCCCCAGCGCGAACAGCGTGCCGTCGGCGGGCGGCAGCCAGCGGAATTCACCTTCTTTTAATACCGTGCCATCGTCCAGGCGCACCTGGTCGCGTTCATTGACCAGCACGTCGCGTACCTGTCCTTGCCATTCAATGCGTGCCTGTTTCATGCCAGCTCTCCTTCTGCGACAACCGGGTTTTCGAGCGCCGGGAAACCGTCGGCGAGAATACGTACCCGGTCGCCGGGGCGCAGCGTGACGCGGGAGTGGGGCGTGCCGATAAGGATCGCGTCGCCGGGATTGAGGGTGGCGAACTCGCTCAAGGCGCTCAGCAGCTGCGCGGCATTACGCTGCAGATCGCCGGTATGCCAGCTATCCGCCTCGCGGCCGTTGATTTCGGTGATGATGGTCAGATCGTCGACGTTGCGTACCGCCGATAGCGTGCCGATGGGGCAGAAGCCATCGCGGCACTTGGCTTTGATCGCCGGGCGATAAAAACTCTCTTCCGGCAGACTCACATCGTTAGCCAGCGCGTAGCCAGCGATATAGTTCGCCGCCTCTTCCGCCGCCACTTTACGCGCGGTTTTGCCGACAATCAGCGCCACCGTTGCGCCGCTTTGTACGGTCTCGCCCTGCGGATACGGGATCGCTTCGCCATCGCCAATTACGGTATTGCGCGGCTTGATAAACCAGACCGCGGTTTTCGGCGGCGTCTTGTAGGGGGCCTGTTGAAACGCCTCGCGCCAGGCGTCGAGCTGGCTGCGATGATTGAGCGCAACGGCGAAGATGGTACCTTTCATTCACCACTCCTCTGGGACAGATTTCGGTTCAAAGGGATTTCGTTAATATATTAATGATCATCTTTTATGCTTTGCGCTGAGGTTTAGCAACTGGAAGTGAATGTTTTGTGATCGGATTAACACAATATTTACATAGCAATTACTTATTTGTTGTAAATCAATAATTTGAATATTTTTCAGGAAAAGACTGGTACTTTTCAGGTGCAGAAACCGGTTGTACATGGCAGGATTAACGCTAATTATTAAGTTATTAATAAGTTTTTGGTGAGGCTGTTGAGGGGATACTATGCATGATTCATTAACCATTGCCTTGTTGCAGGCGCGTGAAGCGGCGATGGCCTACTTTCGACCGATCGTCAAACGGCACAATCTCACCGAACAGCAGTGGCGGATCGTGCGAATTCTCGCCGAACGTCCGTCGATGGACTTTCACGATCTGGCCTTTCGCGCCTGTATCCTGCGCCCCAGCCTGACCGGGATTTTGACGCGCATGGAGCGGGATGGGCTGGTGCTGCGCTTAAAGCCAGTTAACGATCAGCGCAAGCTGTACGTCTCGCTGACGCCTGCCGGAACTGCGCTGTACGAAAGCGCCCAGGCGGAGGTGGAAGAAACCTATCGCCTGCTGGAGGCCCAGTTCACCACGGAAAAGCTGCAGCAACTGACCTCCCTGCTGGAGGAGTTTATTGCGCTTGGCGTCCCTGCCGGGCGCGGTGATGAAGAAGAGTAGCGGTTACGGCTCGGCGCTCAGCCTGGCGAGGGCAATAAGCGTTTCCGCGCGGGCGGGGGACAGCGGCTCTCTCGGCTGCGGCAGCGGCCAGCCATACAGCCAGCGGGCGCTGGGTCAGTTTGGCCTGCAGCCAGTCGTCGGCGGCAGCCACGTCGACGCAGCGCACATCTTCGCAACGGCACAGCAGGCTCTCCGGCGTCGCCGCGTTTTTCAACGACTCCGCCAGCCGGAAGGTGCGGTTGATGGCCGCGGCGAAGCGCTGCCAGCGCTGCAGCAGAGGATCAGTTTCTGCCAGTAAACCACGCCGCCGCCGTCGGCGGTTTCAAACAGCGCGTTGTGCACGGAGGGGCGGGCAATCAGCCGCGCGCCCTTCACCTTCCGGATGGCGGCGATGTCGTTGGGGATTTACTACTGGGGCGCGCGCAGCTGCCTGCCGCAGGCTAACTTTAGCGGAGACGAAGAAGAGTAAAGGAGAACAGTATGGAGTCGGTAACTCTATCGTTACCTGAAGCTTATGACCTGGCGCTGGAGGTACTCAGCGCCAATGGATTTAGCGCCGACCACGCGGCGGCGATTGCCCGCAATGTGACCGCCGGGGAGCGCGACGGCTGCGCTTCCCACGGCCTGTGGCGGCTGTTGGGCATTGTCGATACCCTGCGCAAAGGTAAGGTATCGCCCGATGCCGAGCCGCAGATCCATGACCAGGCGCCGGCGATTGCGCGGGCGGACGCCGGGGGCGCTTTTTCATTGCTGGCCTACGAGCGCGCGCTGCCGCTGCTGCTGGAGAAGGCGCGCCACAATGGCATTGCGGCGCTGGCAATCAATCGCTGCGTTCATTTTTCCGCGCTGTTTGCCGATATTGAGCCGTTGACCGAGGCAGGGCTGGTGGGGCTGGCCTGCACGCCAAGCCACGCCTGGGTCGCCCCGGCGGGCGGCACGCGTCCGCTGTTCGGCACCAATCCTATAGCTTTTGGCTGGCCGCGGCGGGACAAACCGCCGTTTATTGTTGATATGGCGACCAGCGCCGCGGCGCGCGGCGAGATCCAGCTGCATCAGCGCAGCGGCAAAGCGCTACCGGAAGGCTGGGGAATCGACAGTCAGGGACAGCCAACGACCGATGCCGCAGAGGTGCTGAACGGCGCGATGTTGACTTTCGGCGGCCATAAGGGCTCGGCGCTGGCGGCAATGGTTGAGCTGTTGGCCGGGCCGCTTATTGGCGATATGACCAGCGCCGAATCGCTGGCGTGGGATAACGGCGCGGGCGGTCTCCCCTACGGCGGCGAGCTGATTCTGGCGCTGGATCCGCAGCGCTTTCTCGGCGCGCAGGCACCAGAGCAGCTGGCGCGCGCCGAAACGCTGTTCAATGCGATGCAGGATCAGGGCGCGCGGCTGCCGGGCGAGCGGCGTTTTGCCTGCCGCCAGCAGAGTGAACGGCAGGGGGTCATTATCAGTCGTTCATTGCATGATGAGATTTGCGCCTTGCGCCAGGGCGGGTAAGGCGCGAAGCGCCGCTACCCGATACATCCCCCGGCTCGCGCTACGCTTAGCCGGGCTACCGAACGTCGCGGGTTGTGTAGCCCGGGTAAGGCGCGAAGCGCCGCTATCCGGATGCCTGTCAAAACAGCGTGTCGAGCTCGTCCAGCACGTTGTAGTCGTCATCGACCAGCAGCAACGTCTTCCACTTATCAAAGGTCAGACAGGGGTGCGAGGTGCCGAACAGCAGAATATCGCCGACCTGCACATCGCTGCCCGGCGCCAGGCGCAGCATACAATGCTGATCCATGATGCCGGTGCTGACGATCGACTCCGCGCGCAGCGCTAACTGCTGGCCATTACGATAATGGGCGATCGGCTGCGGCAGCCCGGCGTCGAAAGCGCAGTCGCGCTTGCCGAAATTCACTACCGCGCGATCCGCCTCCGGCACCGATTGCACCATCGCCATCAGCTCCAGCGCTGAAGTGAGATCGCCGGCGAGATCGCAGGCAATCGGATCGCGGGCGATCAGCGCTTGTTGGGCGAGATCGTAGATCCCGCGATCGTGGGTGATATAACAGCCAGGGCGGATGACGATACGGCAGCGGCGCGGTTTTGCCGCCGCCAGCCAGATGTTGCACACCACGTCATACCAGACGGTGCCCGCGCCGGTGAGAATAAATTCGCCGTCAACCAGCGGCTCCATGCGGCAGGCAAGCGCCGCGGCCTGCTGTAACAGCGCTTCCACCTGCGGCTGCGGATCGTCGCCGTGCAGCACCCCTTCATACAATTCCAGTCCGCGTAGCCGTAACCCCGGCAGGTCGCTTACCCGCTGCGCCAGCGCCAGCGCGTCATCAACGCTACGACAGCCGCAGCGCCCGCCAGGCACGCCAAGTTCAATCAGCACATCCAGCGTTTGTCCCTGGTCTGCGAAGAATGTGGAGAGGGCGCGCACGTTGACCTCGCTATCGACGCAGCAGATAAAATCCACCGCCCGATAGTGGGCTTTTAGCTGCGCGACCACCTGCATATTGGCTTTGCCGACCAGCTGATTAACCATCAGGACGCGTTGGATGCCGCTGGCCATCGCCGCGCTCGCCTGCCAGGCGCTGCCCACGCCGATCCCCCACGCCCCCGCTCGCTGCTGCGCCTGAAATATCCATGGCGTCATTGTCGTTTTACCATGCGGCGCCAGCGATACGCCGCGGGCGTCGGCGTAGCGCTGCATCCATGAAATATTATTTTCCAGCGCCGACTTTTTTAGCAGCGCGGCGGGTAGACAGACCTCTTCCGCCAGCAGATTAGCCGGCGCGGACATGAGGGCGGATTTGTGCGGGATGAGCGGTGCTGAATGGTATTTCATAACACTATCCTTTCAGGGTTTATAATCGGTTAGTCGCTGGGTATCATTTATAACTATTTGATAAATATATTTTTAATATAAAAATGTTATTCGTTTTGAATAAAAGTATCACAAAACGATCTGAGTTTTGCGTAGTTTTCTACTGTTTTTTGCGCTTGTAAATGGTTAACTTATCGGCATGTCGAAAGGGAGTAATTGCTATGAAAGTTGACTGGCTTTTCAAAAACGTCACGGTGATCGACGGGAGCGGCGGGCCGCAATACCGTGCTGATGTGGCGGTGAAGGGCGATCGAATTATGGCTATCGCCCCGGCGCTGGACGTTGCGGCGGAGCAGGTGATTGATGGCCAGGGGCGGGTACTGGCGCCGGGCTTTATTGATGTGCATACCCATGATGATATCAACGTGATCCGCATGCCGGAGTACTTGCCGAAGCTCAGCCAGGGGGTGACGACGGTGATCGTCGGCAACTGCGGGATCAGTGCGGCGACCGCCACCATGCGGGGGGAAGTGCCGGACCCGATGAATCTCCTCGGCGAGCAGCAACACTTTATCTATCCCACCGTGGAGGCTTATGCCCATGCGGTGGAGGCGGCGCGACCGTCGCTGAATGTCGGCACGTTAATCGGTCACACCGCGCTGCGTAATAACCATATGGACGATCTGTTTCGTCCGGCGAACGAGACGGAAATCGCCGGCATGCGCGTACAGCTACGCGATGCGCTGCGCCAGGGAGCATTAGGGCTCAGTACCGGGCTGGCCTACGCCAGCGCCTTCCAGTCGACCACCGAGGAGGTGATGGCGCTGGCGGAAGAGCTGGCGGCCGGGAAGGGCGTCTATACCACCCATTTACGTTCAGAGTTTGAGCCGATTCTCGAGGCGCTGGACGAAGCCTTCCGTATTGGCCGTCACGGCAACGTGCCGGTGGTGGTTTCGCACCACAAGTGCGCCGGGGCAAAAAACTGGGGGCGTACCAAAGAGACGCTGGCGTTTTTCGATGAGATGCGCCAGCAGCAGGATATCGCCTGCGACTGTTATCCCTACTCCGCCAGCTCGTCGACGCTGGATATGAAGCAGGTGACCGACGAGTTTGATATCGTGATTACCTGGTCCGAAGCGCAGCCGGAGCAGGCGGGGAAAACGCTGCAGCAGATCGCCGATGAGTGGCAGGTGAGCCTGCACGACGCCGCGGCGCGGCTGATGCCGGCGGGCGCTATTTATCACAACATGGATGAGCAGGACGTACGGCGGGTGATGCGCTATCCGGTCACCATGATTGGCTCTGACGGGCTGCCGAACGATCCGATGCCGCATCCGCGCCTGTGGGGCGCCTTCCCGCGGGTGCTCGGCCACTATAGCCGCGACGAGCAGCTATTCCCGCTGACTACCGCGGTACACAAGATGACCGGGCTGTCGGCGGCGCGCTTCCAGCTGGCGGATCGCGGGCTGGTGAAAATTGGCTACTTTGCCGACCTGGTGCTGTTTGACCCGCAGACGGTGCGCGATGTCGCCAGTTTCTCCGACCCGAAACGACCGGCGGACGGCATTGAGGCGGTGATGGTCAACGGCGTGATGAGCTACGGCAGTGATAAGAAAATTACCGGACGGGCAGGGCGTTTCCTGCGTCGTCGGATGGACTAAGGAGTTGAGTATGAGTATCAAGCGTTATGGCGTAGAAGGTGGTACCGGTACCGGCGGGCAGCACCTGCCGTTCGCGCGGGCGGTGGAAGCGGGAGGCTGGCTGTACGTTTCCGGCCAGACGCCGATGAAAAATGGCGAAGTCTTGGAAGGCGGGATTGTCGACCAGTCGCGTCTGGCGATTCAGAACTGCGTAGATATCATGACCGAAGCGGGCTACACCCTGGCCGACGTGGTGCATGTTAAAGTGATCCTCACCGATGCGCGCTATTTTCAGTCGTTCAATAAGGTATTTCGCGAGTTCTTTGGCGACAACCCGCCTGCCCGCATCTGCTGCGTAGCGGACCTGGTGGTGGATTGTAAAGTCGAAGTGGATGTGACCTGTTTTAACGCTGCGCGACAATAACGCTCGAAACCTAAAATAAATCCCTCCCTTTGCGGGAGGGAGCATCAAAAAAGTGTGATATCGGCACCAGAGTGAATAAATAAATCGGTGCCACTGGGTTCGCTATGCCTTTTTTCAGGCATGGTTCCTGTTAACTCATAATATTCAGCGGCACGAATATTATTTATTACGTCTGGATGTGAGCCATGAATAATATGTCATTTATGATTTGGTTTTCCGTTTATGCCTGCGCGATGATTACCTTAGGCTGGTACGTTTCGCGCAAACAGAAAACCGGCGAAGACTTTTTACTTGGCGGTCGTTCGCTGCCGATGATCCTCACTCTCGGTTCGACGGTCGGCACCATGGTAGGGACCGGTTCCAGCGTCGGCGCCGTCGGCTTTGGCTACAGCAACGGCTGGGCCGGGATGCTTTACGGCCTCGGCGGCGCGGTGGGGATCCTGCTGGTGGCATGGTTATTCGCGCCGGTACGTAAACTTCGCTTCATGACCATGAGTGAAGAAATGTCGTATTACACTGGCGGCAGTAAAATTATAAAAAACCTCGTCGCAATACTTATTTTTATTGCCTCTATAGGCTGGCTGGGGGCGCATATATTAGGCGGCGGATTATACCTGGCGTGGGCCAGCGGCATTGATATTAATGTCGCGAAAATTATTATCGCGCTGGCTTTTGTGGTTTATGTCGGTATCGGCGGCTATTCCGCGGTGGTGTGGATCGATACCATTCAATCGATTGTGCTGTTCGTGGGCTTTATTTTAATGGCGATACTGGCGGTTCATCACGTTGGCGGCTGGAGCCATATTCAGCAGGCCGTCGATCCGGCGGCGCAAAGCCTGTTCGCGGTCGATAAATTAGGCGTGCTGCCGGCGCTATCATTGGCGATGGTGATCGGCGTCGGCGTGCTGGCGACGCCTTCTTATCGCCAGCGTATTTACTCAGCGAAGACCGTCTCCTCGGTGCGCCAGTCCTTTACCATTACCGGCCTGCTGTATCTGGGCTTCTCCTTCCTGCCGGCGATCATCGGTATGGCGGTATGGACCATGAACCCGCAGCTGGAGAACAGCGGCTTCGCTTTCTTGTTTGCCACTCAGGTGCTGCCGCCGGTGCTGGCGATGGCGATCCTGATTGCCGGGATGTCGGCCAATATGTCTTCCGGTAGCTCTGATGCCATCGCCGCGGTGTCCATTATGCTGCGCGACCTCTACACCCTGGTGACCGGCCATATGCCCGCGCCGGAGAAAGCGATTCGCCTGTCGCGGATCTTCCTGGTTCTGGTGATTGCGCTGGCGCTGCTGTTTGCCCTGACCTCCAACGACATCATCAGCTACATCACCAAAATGATCTCGATGATTATGTCCGGGATGTTTATCTGCACCATGCTTGGCCGTTTCTGGACACGCTTTAACTGGCAGGGCGCGGTCGCCGCGCTGGCCGGCGGCGCCGGGGCATCGGTTGCGGTGCTGGTGGATAGCGACTGGCTGGCGTTCTGGGGCAACCCGTGTATTCCGGCGGTGCTGACGAGCCTGGTGGCTTCGGTTGTGGTGACGTTACTGACCCCGGCCAGCAGCATGAGCCGCGAGCAGGCGCTGGAGATGATTACCCGCGAGCGTGAAAGCCGCCCAACGCCGCCGCCGCTGCCGATTGGCAAACGTCATACCTCACGCGGGTAAGGGGCAATCATGAACGAGTATATTGCCGTCGATTGGGGCTCCACCCAGCTGCGGGCATGGCGGATGCGTGATGGCGAATGCATCGACAAGCTGAAACTGCCCTGCGGCGTCACGCGTCTGAACGGGCAGCGCGCCGAAGCGGTATTTCAGCAGCAGCTGGCGCCGTGGCGCGGCGACCCCGCGCTGCCGGTGGTGATGGCGGGCATGATCGGCAGCGATGCCGGATGGCAACCGGTGCCTTATCTGGCCTGCCCGCTGGCGCTGGAGGCGCTCAACGGTCAGTTATATGAGGTGGCGGAAAAAGTGTGGATCGTGCCGGGGCTGAAAGTGGCGCAGGCTGCAGATTACGACGTAATGCGCGGTGAAGAAACGCAGCTGCTGGGCGCCTGGCAACTGATGCCCGCGGAGTGTTACGTGATGCCCGGCACCCACTGCAAATGGGTGCAGGTGCAAAACGGCGTGGTGCGCCAGTTCGCCACGGCGATGACCGGCGAACTGCATCACCTGCTGCTTAACCATTCGCTGCTCGGCCAGCAATTGCCTGCGCAGTTGCCGGATGAAGCCGCTTTCGCCCTCGGTATGGAAAAAGGGTTAAATCAGCCGGCGTTATTGTCCGGGCTTTTTAGCGCCCGCGCCGCGCGGGTGTTAGGCGCGCTGGCGGCGACTTCGGTGAGCGATTATCTCTCCGGGCTGTTGATTGGCGCGGAGGTGGCGACATTCAGCGAACGCTATCGCGCCAGACGCGTGGTGCTGGTTGGTGAGCACTCGCTCAGTGTCCGTTATCAGCAGGCGATGGCGGCGCGTGGGTTAGCCGTTTCCCGTTGCTCCGGCGAGGCGGCGTTTCTTTCGGGTATAGCGAGGATGATTGATGGACAAGATTAAGCTGGTGGCGATTTTACGCGGCATTCAACCCGCTGAGGCGGCAGATCATATTGAGACGCTAATAAATGCAGGCTTTCGCTATATCGAAATCCCGCTCAACTCGCCGGACTGGCAGCAAAGTATTCCGGCGATGGTGCGTCAGTTTGGCGAGCGGGCGATGATTGGCGCGGGAACGGTGCTGAAGGTTGAACAGGTTGATTTTCTCGCTGAAGCCGGGGCGAAACTTATCGTGACGCCCAATACGGCCCCGGCGGTGATCCGCCGCGCGGTAGATAAGGGGATGCTGGTGTGCGCCGGCTGCGCGACGGCCTCCGAGGCGTTTAGCGCACTGGATGCCGGGGCGCAATGGCTGAAAATCTTTCCGTCATCAGCATTCGGCGCGGACTATATTCGCGCGCTGAAAGCGGTGTTGCCGCCGGAGGTGCCGGTGCTGGCGGTCGGCGGCGTGACGCCGGAAAATCTGGCGACCTGGATACAGGCGGGGTGCGCCGGTGCCGGTCTGGGCAGCGATCTTTATCGCGCCGGACAGGCCGTGGAACGTACCCGCGAGCAGGCGGAGAGGTTTATCTCCGCCAGTAAAAGTTAGTCCCCCAGCGGCTGCCGATCGACGCCGCCGCGGTGGCTGTCGAGCGCCAGCTTAATACGGCGTAATTTGCCTTTTGCCTGGGTTTTGTTGGCCATCGCCAGTTCGGTGGCCAGCACATCGACCATCGCCAGCATCGCGTAACGGGAAGTGCTGGGCTTAAAGATATAGTCGTTTTCCCGTACCAGCAGCGGTAGCACCAGATCCGCCTGTTCAGCCAGCGGCGTTCCGGCGGGGGTAATCGCAATAACCTTCGCGCCGTACTGGCTGGCAATCGCCGCGCTCTCGATGATTTCCCGGGTATAGCCGCCCAGAGACAGCACGATCACCACATCCTGCGGCGTCACCGCCGAGCTCATCATGCGTACCAGCAGACCATCGCTCTGGCTGACTACCGGCAGACCGAGGCGAAACAGGCGATACTGAATTTCCTGAGCGCAGATGGTCGAACCGCCGCCCATCCCCAGGGCGAGGATCTGCCGCGCATCGCTCAGCCAGCTCACCGCGCGCTTCAGCGCCTCGATATCCAGCGCCCGCCGGTTGGTCTCCAGTACGCTGATGATTGACTCATAGATCCCCTGGACGCCTTCGAGATCCGGAACATCGAGGATAAACCGCTGGCCGACCGCAAGAGATTGCGCAAGCTTCATCTTCAGCTCGCGGACGTCTTTACAGCCGAGTGCCCGGGCAAAACGGGTGACCGAAGCCTGGCTGGTTTGCGTCAGACGCGCTATCTCGGCGATGGGCAGCTCCGCCGCCGCCGCGACATCATCGAGAATAAACTGCGCAATGCGTTTTTCGGTCGCCGTGAGTTCCACAAAGCGATCGGTTATGCAGGAAATAATATCGATTGACCAGGACATACGGTAACAACGGGTAAGTTTTGAATGGTACTTTGTACCATATTGCGCCGCTGAAATCAGTGCTGAAGTCTACAACGCCAGGCGCATGGCGCAGCGCGACTCGGGCGGCAGGCCGTGCCGGGTCTCCTGTTCCCTTTTTGCCGCCAGCCCGGCGGGCAGGGTCAGCTCATCGAGCATGGCGAATCCCAGACGGGTATAAAACGGCGCATTCCACGGCACCTCGCGGAAGGTGGTGAGGGTTACCGCCGGGTAGCCCATCTGCCGTGCGCTCTCAATAACCCGCTCCAGCAGCATCCGGCCGATGCCCTGTTGCTGCCAGGCCTGGTGGACGGCGACTTCGACGATAAATAACGCATCGTCGAGCGGTTCGGTCAGAATAAAGCCAACGGGTTGCCCGGCGGCTACCGCCAGCAGGCTATGCTCCGTTTCCAGATAATCATGATGGCGCGCAACGCTAATCACCTCGCTGTCCGCCAGCCAGGCGAGAGAAGGGATCTGGCGAAATGCCTGGGCGGCAGAACGTTCAATGGCGGGCAGAAGGGCGATATCGCTCTCCTGAGTCAGGCGTAATACGGCACCGGCAGTTATAGTGTTAGTTTTCATCACCTCAGCATAGCAGCCTTCGGGAGAAAAGTATGGAGCTGACCGCCGTTCCCGCCACGCAGTTCAGCAGCGTGCAGTTAACGGATATTCTCAACGCCTGTTTTGAAGCCTACCTGGTGCCTGTTACCCAGTCGGTAGAGGGATTTGTTCAGCGTTTTAGCGCCGAGGGGATGAGCCTGGTCGATTCCCGCGTCTGGCTGGCCGGAGATGAACCGGCGGCGATCGCGATCGTCGCGCGCCGGGGGAGTGCCGCTCGCCTGGCGGCCTTTGCCCTGCGCCCGGCCTGGCGCGGCAAAGGCCTGGGCCGGAAACTGATGCAGGAGCTGCTGATGCTTTTGCAACAGCAGGGGATCGAGACGGTATTCCTGGAGGTGATCCGCGATAACCATGCGGCCGTCGCGCTGTATCAGTCGCTGGGCTTTACGCGACGCTATGGGCTCTGCGGCTACCTGAGTACAGAACTTCTGCCCCCGGTGCCGGGCGTATTGCAGCTTTATCCCACCCTGTCCCTGCTTCGGCGCGCCATTGAGGAGAGTAACAGCCAGCTTCCCTGGCTGCTGGATCCGCTCACCTTCGCCACTCTGCCATGTCAGGTCGTGACGCTGGAACAGCGCGCCTTCGCGGTTCTAACGACGGCGGGCTCGCGCCCTGTACTGTCGTTTTTGTGGGTGGAGCCCGCCGCCCGCCGCCAGGGGCTGGCGCGTGAGCTGCTGAAGGCGCTGGCGCAGCAGTTCCCGGGCATTGGTACTTCGGTGACGGTCCCGGAAACTTTTACGCCGCTGTTTGCCGCGGCCGGCTATACGCCGCTCTCGCTGCAGCAGTATGAAATGACGATGGATCTGGCCGACGCGTAGTCGGCTTAGCCGGGAGTGTGCGCTGGACCGCAAAAAACAGCACGAGCCGTCGATAAGCCTCTCTTTTCCCGCATCATATCCCTTCGTAATGGCGAGGAGGGGGATGCGATGCGTAAAACGGAACTGTTGGCTTTTTTGCAAAATCAGACCGATTTTTTCGATCCGGATAACCTGAGCGAGGTCTTTACCGCCAGCTGGCTGGCCCGGCGTTTCGCGATGCAAAGAAATACCGCCAGCCATTATCTCAATCAGCTGGTCGCTCAGGACGTGCTGGTGAAAATCAACACCCGGCCGGTCTATTTTCTGCATAAAAAAGCCTTTTGCCAGCAGTTCTACCCGCTTTCCCGCAGTGAGTATGCCAGCATGGCGGAGTTACTCGCGGAGAGCGACCGCCAGCCGGAGCAGGCGGACCATTTTTCGTTGCTGACCGGGCATGACGGCAGCCTGCGTAAACCGATTGAGCAGATGAAAACCGCGCTGTTTTATCCTAACGGCGGGCTACCGCTGCTGATCACCGGCGACAGCGGGACCGGCAAAAGCTATATGGCTGAGCTGATGCATGAGTTCGCCATCGCCCAGGGGCTGCTGGCGCCCGATGCCCCCTTTGTGAGCTTTAACTGCGCGCAGTATGCGAGTAATCCGGAGCTGCTGGCCGCCAACCTGTTTGGCTACGTCAAAGGCGCGTTTACCGGTGCGCAGAGCGATAAAGCGGGGGCGTTTGAGGCGGCAAACGGCGGGATGCTGTTTCTCGATGAGGTCCATCGCCTGGATGCTCAGGGACAGGAGAAGCTGTTCACCTGGCTGGATCGTAAGGAGATCTACCGGGTGGGGGATACCGCGCAAGGCTTGCCGATTTCGCTGCGGTTGGTGTTTGCCACCACCGAAGATATTCACAGCACTTTTCTCACCACCTTCCTGCGCCGAATTCCGATCCTGGTTAGCTTGCCCGATCTTCAACACCGTAGCCGCGAGGAGAAGGAGGCGCTAACGCTACAGTTTTTCTGGCAGGAGGCGCGCACGCTTGCCGCCCGGCTGCAACTAACGCCGCGATTGTTGCAGGTCCTGACGCAGTATGTTTATCGGGGCAACGTCGGCGAGCTGAAGAATGTGGTGAAGTACGCCGTGGCGTCAGCCTGGGCCAGGTCTCCGGGCCGCGAAATGTTGACCGTGACGCTGCACGATCTGCCGGAAAATGTCATGGCCGCGACGCCAGCGCTCAGCGAAGCGATGGGCCAGCAGGAGCCGCTGCTTATCGAGCCGCAGACCAGCCTGGTCTGGCTGCTGCGCGCGCGCGACCCGGTACAGGGGCTGATCTATGACGTTCAGTGTCGGGTTCTGGCGCAGTATGAAGCGGTGCTGAATAAAAAAACGGTCTGGGAAGAGGCGCAAAGGAGCATGGGGGAAGAGATTGAAACCCTCTTCGATCGGCTGATCTTTGATAATCATGACTCCAGTAGCTCGCAGATGCTGCTGCTGATCGCTCATCAGGTTCGGGAGGAGTATTATCGCCTGGAAAAGCGCTTCAATATCCAGTTTAACGGCAACTGCCTCTACGCGCTGAGCCACTACCTGATCCACCGATCCCGACAGCCGCAGTCCACGATAAACAATGAAAAAACCCGCCAGCTGGAGGACTTCCTGGTACAGAAGTTTCCGCTGCTGTATCGCTTTTGCGAAGCGATCCTCGGTGCGTTGACGCTGAAGCTGGATATTGAACCCCAGCGTATCGACCTGCTGCTGTTAGTGCTGTGGTTCCACAAGAATGGCGCCATCAGCCAGCAGCAGGTGACCCGGGCGATAATTCTCGCTCACGGTTACGCTACCGCCAGCAGCATCGCCAACGTGGCGAACCGCTTGCTGAAAAGCCAGCTCTTTGAGTCATTCGATATGCCGCTGGACGTGACGCCGGAGGCTATCGCTAACCAGGTGATGGCCTACATAGAGAGCCATGCCCTGGCATCAGGATTGATAATCCTGGTCGACATGGGATCGCTGAACGCCATTCACCGCCATTTTAATCGTCGCCTGAGTACGCCGATGGCGATCATCAACAATGTCTCCACCGGTATGGCGATGTACGTCGGGGAGCGCATTTTGCAGGGCGTTATGCTGGAAGATATCGTCCGCGAGATCGGCGATGACCTTGCGGTTGAGCACCAGCTCTATTACCCGCAAACCGATAAGCCGCGGGCGATTTTAACCACCTGCGCGACCGGTCTGGGCGCGGCGGCGAATCTGTCGGCGCTGTTAAAAGCCAGCATTCCTGAAGCGCTTGGCATTGATATTGTGGCCTGCGATGTGGAGACCCTTGCCGATCCCGCGCGACGGGAGCCGATGCTAAGCCGCTATGAGGTGCTGGCGATCGTCGGCACCCTGGATCCGCATCTTGCCGATCTACCCTGGATCTCGCTGGATTCGCTGATCTCTGGCGAAGGGAGTCGTCCGCTGATGCGCATTTTTGGCGAACTGGCGACGGCGGAGCAGGTCAGCGAGATCAACAACCTGATCCTGAAAAACTTTTCGCTGCGCCGGGTGATCGAGTCGGTGACGATCCTCGATACGGCTAAGGTGATCAACCAGGTTGAGCAGTTTTTGCTGCGCTATGAGCATCTGGCCGGGCGCGATGTACCTAACGATCGTAAGGTCGCGCTGTATGTGCATATAAGCTGTTTGATAGAGCGATTAATTCGTCACGCTTCCCCAGCCCAATACACTGGAGGGCAGTGTCCGGATCGCGAGCTGGCTACGCTACGCGAGGCCTTTAGTGTCATAGAGAGCGGGTATAGTGTCAAAATTCCCGTTGTAGAGCTCTGCTACATTCACGATATCCTGACGCGGGAAACGGAATTTATTCAGGAAGATCAAGACTTTTAACACATCTCTTCTTTTTTATCCTTACGTTAGCCGACGCGCCACTGTTTCTGGCACGTCGGTTGCAATTAAGAAAGCAGTGGAATGCGCTTTCGAGGTAAGGATGAAACGACACTATATTTTTGCCAGCCATGGCAGCTTTGCTAACGGTTTGTTGAACTCCGTGGAACTGATCCTCGGTAAACAACCCGATATACATACCTTGTGTGCCTACGTGGAAGAAGAGGTCGATCTGACGCAGCAGGTGGAAGCGCTAGTGGCGCGTTTCCCGGCGCAGGATGAGCTGATCGTAATTACGGATATTTTTGCCGGTAGCGTGAATAACGAGTTTGTTCGTTTTTTATCTCGCCCACATTTCCATTTATTATCCGGTTTAAATCTGCCGTTAATTATTGACTTGCTGATTTCCGCAGCGGAAGACAATACCGAAAAATTAATTACCGAGGCATTAACAAACGCCAAAGAGAGCATTCAGTACTGCAATCAAACGATTGCCAGTGCGATGACTATGGATAAAGACTTCTGAAATGAGGAAGCATGATGATTACGTTATTAAGGGTAGACCATCGATTACTTCACGGCCAGGTGGCCTTTTCCTGGACCCAATATGTCGGCGCCGATTGTATTTTAATCGCCAACGATAGCGTCCCTGGCGATGAGTTGCGGAAAACCACCATTAAGCTTGCCAAACCGCCCTCGGTGAAGCTGGTGATTAAAAATATAAATGATTCTATTGAGGCAATAAAAAGCGGGGTTACCGATAAATATAATTTATTTATTGTTGTGGAGTCGGTTAATGACGCCTGGCGTATTGCCAGCGCCATCGACGAAATAAAAAGTATAAATCTTGGCGGAATAAAGGCTAAAGAGGGCAGTAAAAATATCTCTAAGGCGATTAATTTACTGCCGACAGAAATAGAACAGCTACAACAACTGGTGGGCAAGGGCGTCGAAGTGGAGATTCGCCAGGTCCCGAACGATCGCAAACAGCTTTTTGCGGAATGCGTGTAATTCCGGAGGACAGATTATGGTAGAGGCTCTCTTACTGGGTCTGGTGGCGTTTATCGCGCAATCGGAATATGCCTTAGGGACGTCGCTAATTTCACGGCCTATCGTCACCGGACTGTTGACCGGGCTGGTGCTGGGGGATGTACAGACCGGCGTCATTATGGGCGCGACGCTGGAGCTGGCGTTTATCGGCTCTTTCTCCGTTGGCGCCTCGATCCCGCCCGACGTCGTGACCGGCGGTATTCTCGGCGTGGCGTTCGCCATTACCTCTGGCGCAGGCACAGAAACGGCGTTGCTGCTTGGCCTGCCTATCGCCACGCTGACTTTGATCCTGAAAAACATCTATCTGGGGATGTTCATTCCAATGCTTAGCCAGAAGGCGGACGGGTATGCGGAACGGGCAGATCTCCGCGGCATTGAGCGGATGCATTTGATTGCCGGATTCGGCCTGTCGCTGATGCTTGCCGCGGTGGTCACCGTCTCATTCCTGGTGGGCAGCAACGCGGTGAAATCCCTGCTCGATACGATCCCGGAATTTATCAAACATGGGCTCAGCGTCGCCACCGGCATCATCCCGGCCCTCGGCTTCGCGATGCTCGCCAGGCTGCTGATTAACAAGAAAGTGGCGCCGTATTTTTTCCTCGGTTTTGTGCTAATGGCCTATTTGAAAATCCCGGTGACCGGTATCGCCATTCTCGGCGCTATCGTGGCGGTGGTCATGGTTAACGTCACCGCATTGAATTCACCTCGTATCACGACAGAACAAGGAGTCAGCGATGACGACGAAGATGATTTCTGAAGAGACCCTGCAGCCGCAGGCGCAGGAAGAAACCCGGATTACGCCGCGCGATTTACGCCGGGTGTTCTGGCGCTCTTTCCAGATGGAGTTCTCGTGGAACTATGAGCGGCAGATGAATCTCGCCTTTGTTTACGCGTTGATCCCGGTGCTGAAGAAGCTCTATCCGCGCAGAGAGGAGCTGGCCGCAGCGCTGAAGCGGCATCTGGTTTTTTTCAATACCACGCCGCATATCGTCACCCTGCTGCTGGGGATCACCACGGCGATGGAAGAGAAAAACAGTCAGCAGAAAAACATGGATGCCACTGCGATTGATAACGTCAAAGCCTCACTGATGGGACCGTTAGCCGGGCTGGGTGACTCTTTCTTCTGGGGGACGCTGCGCCTCATCGCCACCGGGATCGGCACCAGCCTGGCGCTGAAGGGCAACATCCTCGGGCCGATCCTGTTTCTTCTGGTGTTTAACGTGCCGCACATTCTGGTGCGCTGGTGTTTTACCCGCTGGGGCTACGTACTGGGCACCGGGGTCCTGCAGCGGATCCAGAAGAGCGGAATGATGGAGAGCCTGACCTACGGGGCGTCGATTATCGGTCTGATGGTAGTCGGGGCGATGACCGCTTCAATGATCGATATCACCATTCCTCTCTCCTTCGGCGCCGGGGAGGCCAAAACCCAGGTACAGGACATTATCAACGACATTCTGCCCTGCATGCTGCCGTTGGTGAGTTTTGGCATCGTCTACTGGCTACTGGGACGGAAAGTTAAACCGCTCTCAATTATTGGCGGCATGGCGCTGGTGGGCATTCTGGGTTCGTGGATCGGATTGTTTTAACGGGAGTGAGCTATGCGACCAACAATGATGACATATATCAGTGAAGAGCCGGCCTGCCTGGCGCAGATCCTGCGCGACTACCGGCAAAAGCTGGCGCCGATTGAAACCTTCGCCCGCCAGCACCCGGTACGGCGGATATTATTGCTCGCGACCGGATCGTCGCTGAATGCCGCGCTGTGCGCGCGCTATTTCTTTGAGCAACGCTTCGGTGTACTGCTTGACATTAAAGAGCCGTACAACTTCACCCATTACGACGCGATCGACCCGCATGCCGATCTGGTGGTGGCGATTTCACAGAGCGGAAAAAGCGCGTCGACGCTGGAGGCGATGCGTAAGGTACAGGCTTCCGGCAAGTCGGTTTTCGCCCTGACCTCAGATCCGCAAAGCCCGATAGGAGGCGCCAGCGATGGCGTTCTGGATATTAATACCGGGATCGAGAGCGTAGGGTTTGTGACCCGCGGCTTTAGCGCGACGGTGCTCAACCTGTTGCTGATAGCGCTGATCATTGCTCGTAAGCAGGAGAAAGCCAGCGAGGTCGAGGAGCAGCACTATCTCGCTGAATTGCAGCGGCTGGTAGCGGCGATCCCGGAGGTTATCGTCCGTACCTCGCGCTTTATTGACCGCCATAGCGAAACGCTGCGGAGCGGCGAGCGCTTTGTCGCCACCGGCTACGGCGCGCTGGTTGGCGTGGCGAAGGAGTTCGAAACCAAATTTACCGAGACGGTGCGCGTGCCTTCCAGCGGCTTTGAGCTGGAAGCCTATATGCATGGCCCCTATCTGGAAGCCAATGCCCGCCATGTGATGCTGTTTATTGAAGATACGCCGGACGCGCGAACCCGGGCGCTGCGCGACTATCTGGCGCCGTCCATTGGCCGGGCCTTTACCCTGACGCTGGGTGACGAAGAGGATGCTCAAACGCTGGCGCTAAACTGTCCGTGCGAGCATCACCTGGCGCCTCTGCTGCTGATTGTCCCAGTGCAGATGCTCGCCTGGCATACCGCAGGACTGAAAGGCATCGATCTGGCTAAACGTATTTTCGACGATTTTGACCGCGTCTTAAAAAGTAAAATCTGAATATTCAGGAGAAAACTATGTTGGGTTTTAATCAGGACGAGTACCTGACCAGTGCTCGCGAGATCATCGCTGCGCGTAAACAGGCTGAAACCGTAGCCGACGATATTTATGACAGCGGCTGTAGCGCATTATTTTTTGCTTCGGTAGGTGGTTCCCTGGCGCCGATGATGGCAATTAATGAATTTGCCAAAGAATTAACCAGCGTGCCGGTATATCTTGAACAGGCCGCGGAGTTAATCCATCGCGGACATAAAAAATTAAATAAAGATGCGGTTGTCGTTACGTTATCTAAATCCGGCGATACCAAAGAGTCGGTCGCCATTGCCGAATGGTGCAAGGCACAGGGGATCCGCGTGGTGGCTATTACTCGTCACGCCGACTCGCCATTGGCTGCCGCCGCCAGCTGGCATATTCCGATGTGCCACAAAAATGGCGTGGAATATGAATATATGCTGCTGTACTGGTTATTCTTCCGCGTCATTTTTCGTCACGGCGAGTTTGCTGATTATGCGCGATTTGCCAGCCAGCTAGAGTTACTGCCGGAAAATCTCCTGCAGGCGAAACGCCTGTTCGATCCCCGAGCGGATAGCATTGCCGCGCAATACCATGACTGCGACTATATGATGTGGATTGGCGGCGCGGAAATGTGGGGCGAGGTCTATCTGTTCTCAATGTGTATTCTCGAAGAGATGCAGTGGAAGCGGACGAAGTCGGTGAGCTCCGCTGAATTTTTCCACGGCACCCTGGAGCTGCTGGAAAAAGAGGTTCCGCTGTTTCTGGTGAAAGGCGAGGGGAGATGCCGGGCGCTGGACGAACGCGTCGAGCGTTTTGCCGAAAAAATAACTGACCATCTGGTGGTTATCGACCCGCGCGACTATCCGCTGAACGGCATTGATGACGCGTTCCGCTGGATTATGGCGCCGTGCGTGGTGTCCACCCTGCTGGTGGACCGGCTGGCGGCCCACTTTGAACACCATACCGGCCACGACCTCAATATCCGCCGTTACTACCGGCAGTTTGATTACTAAGTCGTGTTGATGGCGGCCAGCCGGGCTGGCCGCCATGCTATTCTCCGAGGCGCTTCCCAGAAAATTGTCGTCAAACCCAATCGGGTAAAAACCGGTGATAGAGTCCGGCTTACCTTCTCTTTCAGGCAAGCGGATGGCCATGAAAAAACGGATGACCTCGACGCCGCACGATGCGGTCTTTAAGCGATTTCTTCGTCAACCGGAGACAACGACTGATTTCCTCACCCTCTACCTTCCCGAAGCGATCCGTCAGCGGTGCGATTTCTCTACTCTGAGGCTGCAATCGGCGAGCTTTATCGATGAGGATCTGCGCGCCTGGTATTCAGATGTCCTCTGGTCGGTGCAGACCACCTGCGGCACGGGGTATGTTTACGTGGTGATAGAGCACCAGAGCTCACCGGATAGCCATATGGCCTTTCGCCTGATGCGCTATGCGATTGCCGCAATGCAGCGCCACCTGGATGCCGGGCACAAAACGCTGCCGCTGGTGGTGCCGATGCTTTTTTATCACGGTGCAACCAGTCCGTATCCTTTTTCCCTCAACTGGCTGGATGAATTTGCCGACCCGCAGCTGGCGAAGACGCTGTATGGCTGTCCGTTTCCATTGATCGACGTGACGGTGATGCCGGACGATGACATCGTGCAACATCGGCGAGTCGCCTTGCTGGAGCTGATGCAAAAACATATTCGCCAGCGCGATCTCAGCGGCATAACGGAGTCGTTGGCGGCCGTTGTGATGCTGGGATACACTAACCGTCGGCAGTTGAGAATGCTGTTTCACTATATGCTGCAGTACGGTAATACGGCCGAGCCGGGCGTGTTTCTCCGCCGGCTGGCCCGCCGTCTGCCACAGTATGAGGAGACATTGATGTCTATCGCGCAAAAGCTTAAGCAGGAAGGTCGGGAAGAAGGCCGGGAAGAAGGGCACCTGGAGGGCTTGCAGGAAGGCAGCCGACGCGAGGCGCTGCGCATTGCCGGCAGTATGTTACAGAATGGCCTCGACAAAGAGATGGTACAGAAGATCACCGGACTGTCGGCTGATGAACTACAGCCGCTGTGTGGTTAACGTCCTGCCACGACAACCGCTGCCCGGCGCGAAAATCCGCCGGGCAGGATTGCGTTAGCCTTCGCTTTTCACCACTTTGATCTCCACCATGCCGAGCCCCAACTGACGCGGGGAGTGGCCGAGGATATTGCCCTCGTTAGTGGTTTGCGGGTCCGGCGGGGTGATGATCAGCGTGTTGCTGCGCGTTGGGTTGTCAAAATGCAGCGTCGTGGTAGTAACGTCATTATCCAGAGTGAGCACTTGCTCACTTTCTCCAACTCGCACCGGAATCGGCTTATTGGCGTTTGGGCCATAAGCTTTGGCGGTGATCACCAGATCAAATTTCTCCGGCAACGGCTCTTTATATTCAATCTTCACGTCGCTGCCCAACTGAGCATTGGACCACCGCCCCCACGACTCGGGACGCGAAATACCGCTGAACTGTTTAACCTCTTCCGGGGCGCCAGCGACGTTAAACACGAAGCTGTCGGCCTTATAGCGAATATCGTTGTCGACAATTTTCAGCGTATCGACGTTGCCCTTATAGCGCTCCATATCGATAAGGGTGTCCCTGAAGGCGGTCTTGCCGTGCCACTGCGGCTTATCAACGTGCTGGACCTTCTGCTCACCCCCCAGCTGTCCCTGCGAGACGCACCAGTCGGTGGAGAGCGCCAGCTCAGGCGACCACAGCTGGCCCATTTTATAACAGCGATCGACCCACACGAAATTATCCCGTGGCGCGAAATCGGCCAGCTGGAAGCGCAGCGGCGCAGAGTATTCACTCTCTGGCAGCGGTTCTACGCGCTGGTCAGATACCCGCAGCAGCAGCGGCAGACGGAAATGGCTGCCGGAGAAAGCGATCATATTTTTCTGCGAGTCGATGGTGAAATTCTTCATTTCTTTGGGGAAATTCCACAGGCGGATCACGTCAGGCTTCCATGCCAGGACTTTCTCTTTCATATTCATGAAAATACCGGAGAGCGACTGGCCGGAGAGGCTGCTACGCCCGAGGCCGATATAGTTATCGCCGCCGAGAATATCCAGCACCGTCGCGCCGTTATCCATGGTGTTGCGTTTCACCGCCAGGGTCTCCTGCTGCGGTTTATCGCCGCGCAGGACGAAGAACAGATTGCTGCGATCGTGCTTGTTGAGATAATCCCAGGCGCTGTTCTTCATGGCCAGGTGATCGGAAGAGACCACGATGACCGTGTTTTTGAAATAGGGTGAGGCTTTAATCTTCTCTATCAGCGCGGCGATATGTTCCTGACTGCAGCTAACGGCGCTGAAAGAGAGGTTTTTCTTGCCGTCCACATCATAGCGTTTACGCTCGCAGGTGCGTGAGATAAAACCGTCGGGATGGTGGGTATCCACCGTCAGGGCGAAGAGCGAGAAGCGTTTCCCGGACTGCGACAGCTCTTCGAATTTTTTCCAGGTCTCGTCGAGTACGGTGTCGTCATAGAAGCCCCAGTCGTTGCGGTAGGTAGGATCCGCCACCGTAGTTTTTAGCTCTTCCGCCCCGTACAGATGATCGAAGCCGTGGGATTTAAGAAACACGTCTTTGCCGGCAAAGCGCAGGTTAGCCCCCTGCACAAAGTAATTCTCGTAACCGGAGTTCTTCAGAATATCGCCAAGGCAAATATTCTGTGGAAAGAAGCTGGAGACTGAGGCTGAGGCATTACCTTCGAACGGCGCGAACAGCGGAATGCCGCACTGTGAGGCGACCATGCCGGCGATAGTGTAATCGGTCCCCGGCAGCTGCATGGTATTGCTGAAATCAATGGCCTCAGCTTTAATTCTGCCAAGCTCAGGGGTGAGGTTGGGGAAGGCGTCGTTATCAAAATAGGTGCGCTCGAGACTTTCGCCATAGATATAGACCAGGTTCAGCTGCGGATTGTCGATTTGCTTCGACGGCTCTTTATAGTACGCGGCAAAGTCTGGATCGCCCTCGCGTGACTGGGATTTCACCAGCTCGCTGATCTGATGGAAGGCCGGGCTGGCATCAACGGAGGCCAGCGCCAGCAGTAGCGCCGCCAGGCTGTAACCGACGTGATGAGGATGATGCCGACGGCGGCGCAGCACCCAGCCGAGGGCGCCAAAGACGGCGACCAGTGCGACGGCCACGCCGACCCCCGGCAGTATATATTTGCCGATCCCGGCGCCGGTCAGGCTGTTGGTCAGAGTGTAGAGTACCGCGTCGTTGATGCCGTCGCCGGTGAAGTAGTCACTGGCGTAGAGGGTGATATTCAGCACCACGAACAGGCCTAACACCGTGAGCGTGGCGGCAAACCACCAGGTGTTACGACCCGCTTTCCAGGCATACAGCACCACCGAAGCTAAAAATAAGGCGATGGATAACAACTCTGACACAGCTCATCCTCATTAATGCCAGTTATCGGCTGGCAGAACAGATTACTTTTCAAGCCCCACTGTAATTGCAGCGCCATCTTGCTGCAATTCTAGCGTCATGAAAGTGTGCAGTTATTCAGAATTGGTTTAGAAGTTGCCTTTTTTGATCGGCATCGCATCGGGCGAAATGGGAAAACGGAACAGGAAAACTGCAAAAAAAAGCGTTTCAGGCCGCGGCGCCGCCGCGAAGGCAACAAATGCGGCCTTGTCAGTCAGGATCAGGAGAGGAAATTAACACCCTGTTTTAAGACCAGATCGCAGGCTTTGGTTTTTACCTGTTTCGCCAGCGAGCTATTGCCGAGCGTATTCAGGTCCAACTGCTGGCCGTTTTTGCTGTTGAGCAGCCCCTGCAGGCCATCCAGATAGCTGGTGTCCTGTTTTTGTTTTTCCGGCGTGCTAAGCCCCAGTTTATCCAGCACCTGATTTTTGACGTTATCGGCGCTGGTCACGGAGGCCAGCTTCTGTTTCGCGCAATATGACAGGATCCCGGCCGCATTATTCATGCTGCTGGCGGTCAGGGATTGGCTGCTGCCGTTGAGCAGGCTGGTTAGCGAGGAGACGGACATGCCGCCGCTGGCCTGGGCGTTACTGCCGCTGAGCTGGCTGGCAGCGCTGTTAAGGGAATCCTGCCAGGAGGCGGCGTGGGCGCCAGAGAGGGTAAACGCGCTAACAGCAAGCGCGGCAATAACGCTATTTTTAAACGATTTCATAGACGGACTCATAAGCGTGACTGAATAATCGCTTTAGTATAACGCCGTCGTCGCCCGGAAATCTCTTAATACTCCTTGCCTGTAACGCGGTGCCGGTAACTTTCCCAATTGAAGATAACCCACAGGCTGTTGCCGAGCCGCATACGGTCCATCACCCGCTCGCCGAGCAGTTTGTTCATCTCTTCCATATTGCTGTTGGTGAGCATCCCGGTAGGTCGTTTGGAGGATGAGCGCCGGTCAACTATCTGATTGATAATGACCTTTTCATAGCGAGACTCTGTCTGCATACCAATTTCATCGATCACCAGCAGGTCGACCATGCTGAGGTCGTTAAGCAACTGTTCTTCGCTCGTTTCCCGGTTGCCGAAGGTATCTTTCATCGCCGACATAATATCGGCCACGGTGATGATTAAGACCGACTTCCCGCGCAGCAGCAGCTCGTTGCAAATGGCTGCCGCCAGGTGGTTTTTGCCAGTGCCCGGTTTACCGGAGAAGATAAAGCTGGCGATATTGCCATCGAACTCTTCTACGTACTGGCGCGCCCGGGCGAGCGCATTCATCTGCCCCTCGCACTCGACGCGATAGTTATCAAAGGAGCAGTTCTGATGCAGCGGGCGGATCCCCGAGCGGTTGAAGGTGCGCTGCATTTTCATCGCGCGATTCTCTCGCTCCAGCGCTTCGGAACGCAGCCGGCCTTGCTCTTTTTGCCAGGCCAGCAGCTCTTCGCCGGTTTTAAACGCCGGTTCAATATGTGCCGGCATCATTTTCTGCAGGCGTTTCATCAGGTCGCCAACGTTTTTCATGCTCATCCTCGGAAACCTCGCGGAATATGGCTGTCGGGTTCGCTAACGCTGTTCACATCGCGCTTCGGCTGTCCGCCGTTGCTGGCGCGGCTGATTTGCACGCTACGCGCCAGCTTCTGCTGCCACTGCACGTGGTGAAAGACTTTACCTTCCGCCTGCCAGTAAGCGACGAAAGCGGCCAGCTCTTCGGGGGTAACCGGCTGGCTCAGGGCAATGCCCCACAGCGCGGCCAGGCGCTGAAAATCGGCGTCAGGCTGCCACCCGGCGTACATAGCAAATTTGCCCATCGGCACCGCAACCGGCGCCGCGGCGGGCTCCTCGAAAAACTGCGGGTCAAGCGCGATGTCGCTGCCGGGGCGCGCCAGCCTGGCTTCCAGCTCCAGCAGTTGCGCCAGCCGCGCTGGCGTCAGCGCATAGAATGCCGGCGCGTTATTGGCAAAAACGGCAACGGTGCCGTCAGTCGATTTTGCCAGCAGCGCCGCGTGCTGCTGGAGGAACTCTTCCAGGCCGCTAAAATGGGAGGTTAAAATTCGCGAAGACATAACTCTATCTCAACTCTGAACTGCAAAGAGTGGGGTGATCTGCACATAGTAGCACAGAGGCCATCGCGGAAGGAGCGTCGCGGATTAACCGCGACGTCGGGGTTAGACGCGAGGACGCTTACGATACAGCCACAGGCCGGGTATCGACAGGCCAATCGAAAGGGCGCCCACAATCGAAGAGGCCTTTAAAAAATTGCTCAGCAGCAAAATCATCATCTCTTCCGAATAACCAAAATGACTGATTTTTACCGCGGAAATCATCGCCGTGTAGGCTGAGATGCCAGGAAACATCGGGATCACGGCGGCGACGGTAAAAATCTTCGGATGCGCCAGATACCAGCGCGACCATTGAATGCCAATGCTGCCCACCAGCAGAGCGGCGAGAAAGGTGGCCCATTCAATGTTAAAACCGGCGCTCATCATGATCATACGCGAGCCATGGCCAATCGCCCCCAGCAGCGCGCACCAGCGCAGAGCGCGCTGAGGGACATTAAAGACCATCGCAAACCCGACGGCGGGGATCGCCGCCAGCAGCATGTCTTCCGCCAGCGCAAAAATAAATGAGATTATGCCCATCCGCGCAGCCCCCATACGGTCATGGCCATCACCACGCCAATGCAGGTGGCGAGGGTTAGCAGGCTGGCGATCGCCCAGCGGGCGAGTCCGGTATTGATATGCCCTTTAAACATATCGGCGACGGCATTGATTAATGGAAAACCCGGGACCAGCAGCAGAACGCTGGCGGCCATGGCAATGGTCGGCGTGCTGGCAAACGCCGGGAGGCGCAGCAGCAGCCCGGAGATGGTGGTGGCGACAAAGGCGGTGATGCAGAAGTTGATCTGCGGATGCATGGAGCGATGGGTCAGCACCTGGCGAATGTACATGGCTACCGTGCTGGCGCAGAAGCTGACCAGCGCTCCATCCCAACCGCCGTTATTCAGTTTGCAGAAACAGGCGCAGGAAAGACCCACCATCAGCACCAGCAGCCAGCGCGGATAGCGCAGGGGAACGATCTGCGCAAAACGCTTCTCGACGTCGCGATAGTCCAGCAGCTTATGCTCGGCGAGGATCACAATGTGCTGCACTTCCGTCACCACATGCATATTAATGCCGCGATCGACATTTTTGCGCGTAGAGGTAAGACATTCGCCATTTTTAATGGTGGTCAGGACGATGGCATTCGAAGAGATGGCGCTTTCAACGCTGTCCATCCCCAACGCCAGCCCGAGACGTGTTGACAGTTCCTCCACCAGCGCACTCTCGGCGCCGTGCTGTAACAGAAAAAGACCACACTGGATGCATAAACGTGTGATTGCCCGCTGCTGTGTCCGATCAACCTGCATACTTCCTCTATTGTTCACGACGCCTGGTATCTGCCGATACTTTAACCTGAAGCGCAGTGGCGGCTGAGGGGGGTGGGATCAAATAATGTGCAAAAATTCCCAGTCTGCGGGGCGGCAGAATTTGAAGCATCCCACACTTTTGCCAGTTTGGTGAAAAGTGCAATTTTTGTCGCCATTCATCCCTTCTTTTTCCCCACTGACTTATCAAAAATGCAGAAAAGCACTTTTATTAAACAAAAATTATACAAATAATTAACCCTGCAAGAGTGAGACATCCCTATGAAGACACAGGTCGCGATTATTGGCGCGGGCCCCTCCGGGCTGCTGCTGGGGCAGTTGCTGCACAACGCCGGGATCCATACCGTGATCCTTGAGCGTCAAACGCCGCAGTATGTGCTGGGGCGCATCCGCGCGGGAATTCTGGAAAGCGGTACCGTTGATCTGCTGCGCGAAGCGGGCGTGGCGCAGCGGATGGATGCCGAAGGCCTGGTGCATCATGGGGTGGAGTTTCTGTTTGACGGCCAGCGGGTGCCCGTCGCACTGAGCGAGCTAACCGACGGTAAGAGCGTAATGGTTTATGGCCAGACCGAAGTCACCCGCGATCTGATGGCTGCCCGGGCCGCCAGCGGCGCGCCGATCGTCTATGGCGTGAGCGAGGTGGCTATCCATGACGCCAAAAGCGACCGGCCGACGATCACCTACCTCAGCGAAGGGGAAACCTGCCGTCTGGAGTGCGATTTTATTGCCGGTTGCGACGGTTTCCACGGCGTATCGCGGCAAAGTATTCCAGCTGGCATTTTGCAGACCTACGAGAGCGTGTGGCCGTTTGGCTGGCTAGGCCTGCTGGCGGATACGCCGCCGGTCAATCCGGAGCTTATTTATGCGCACCATCAGCGGGGGTTTGTATTGTGCAGTCAACGCTCACTGACCCGCAGCCGCTATTATCTGCAGGTTCCGCTGAGCGATAAGGTTGAAGCATGGTCGGACGAGCGCTTCTGGCAGGAGCTGAAAAGCCGCTTGCCGGAGGAGCTGGCATCCAGGTTAGTGACTGGTCACTCACTTGAGAAGAGCATTGCCCCCCTGCGTAGCTTCGTCGTGGAGCCGATGCAATATGGGCGGTTGTTCCTGGTGGGGGATGCGGCGCATATCGTTCCGCCAACCGGGGCGAAAGGATTAAATCTGGCGGCATCGGACGTGAACTATCTGTGGCGGATTCTGCGCGAATACTACCATCGTGGCCGCAGCGATCTGCTGGCGGCCTACTCGCAACTGGCGCTGGATCGGGTCTGGAAAGGGGAACGCTTTAGCTGGTTTATGACCCGCCTGCTGCATGATTTTCCGGATCAGAACGCGTTCGACGCTAAAATGCAGGCCGCCGACCGCCGCTACTATCTGGGCTCGCGCGCCGGGCTGACCACTATCGCGGAAAACTACGTGGGCTTGCCCATGGAGCGTGTCGCCTGAATTAAGAGGAGTCATCATGCCGTTCGTTCAAACCGTGCCCGTATTTAAGCTGTATGGCGAAGAGTGCGGCTGGCCGACGCCGGACCTGCTGCACTGTGAGTCGATTTTACAGCGCAGCAGCCTGTATCAGTGGCATATTCGCGTCCATCAGCATGCGGAAATGGTCCAGCTTCTCTATCTGCATCAGGGGCGGGCGGAGATCGAAATTGAAGGCGCCACCGCGGTGATGACGGAGTCCTGCATCCAGGTGGTTCCCGCCCTCTGTATTCACGGGTTTAATTTTTCACCCGGGACGCAAGGGTTTGTGCTCTCTCTGGCGCTGCCGCTGCTGAGCCGGTTTGAAAATCAGTTCGGTCGCCCTCTGGATGTGCTTAGCGTGCCGCAGTGTGTGCCGGTGGGCCGTTCTCGCGGGCGCATGCATACGCTGTTTTCAGCGCTTCGCGAGGAGTACTGCGAAGAGCACGATGCGCGAGAAATGATGCTCTATTCGCTGCTGGGGACGCTGTTGGTCTGGCTGAACCGACAGTGCCATCCCGCGTCCCCCGCGGAAGATAAAGCGGAGCGGAAGCGCAGCATGATGCGTCACTTCGCCCGCCTTATCGAGAGCCACTACCGACAGCATCTCCCGTTGGCGGAGTATGCGAAGCTGATTGGACTGTCGGTTACGCACTTAAATTATTTATGTCGTGAGTTTTATGGCTGTAGCGCTCTTGGAGTATTGCATCAGCGGTTGATGCTTGAAGCGCGACGCAATCTGCAGTACACCCGCATGACGATTACACAACTCTCTGATTATTTGGGGTTTAGCGATGCAGCCTATTTTTCGCGTTTTTTCCGTCGCTATAGCGGTATGTCACCCAAAGCATTTAGAGAAACAATTAAAGATAATGCTTCATAATGTTCAGTACTGAAATTATTTTTGCTAAATAATGTTTTTATCTTTTCTAATTTATTAGCGCAGGAACGTCTGTGTTAATATTAATCGCAAGTATACACGGCAATAATATTTTACACGGTATGACCACGGTTCGGTCGTTACGTATATCGTGTGCGCAGGCCATGAATATGATTTTAATATTCATCCAGGAAATGATATGGCGATAAAGTCGCTCGCCGATCGTTTGCAGGCAAGCGAAGGAACTTCGACAGGAAGCGGAGGTGTTATGTTACCAGGACAAGGTAAGTTTGGCGTCGTTATTAGTAAAATTCCCGTCATGCAATCAGGGTTAAAGGTGATCTTCAATGAGAACCTCCCTGATTACGAACTGAGTTTTTGTCGTTCTCATGATGAGCTCACCCTTTTACAACTGCGGCGGGCGGTGCTGGTTGTCGCGGATATCTCCGGCGAGATTGCGCACCCCCGAGCCGTCTGCGAGCGTTATTACTCCCTCATGACTCAGTACCGTGATATTCACTGGGTTTTTATGGTCAGCGACAGCCTCTATCCGTTGGCCGTTGAGCTATTAATTCGTCCTGAAAGCTCGTTGATCTCCGAGAGCGAGCCGGTTAACCGGCTGATTGAGGTGATTTGCGCCGGTAGCCGTGCGGCTGAACAGATTAGCCGTACGCTGTTTGCCGGGGATGAGGACAGCGATTTCGCAAGCTACCACTCTGCGGCGATGCTCACTCTTTCAGAGCGTAAAGTTCTGCGCCTTCTGGCGAAGGGGTGGGGAATAAACCAGATCGCCGCGCTGTTGAAAAAGAGTAATAAGACGATCAGCGCGCAGAAAAACAGCGCAATGCGTCGCTTATCTCTACGCAGCAACGCTGAAATGTATGCCTGGATCAACAGCGCGCAGGGAATGCAAGAGCTGAATATCAATTCAGCTTACGGGGAGCAAATGGAATGGAAAAAAATAGTACAACCCGCCATGTCGCCATCGTAGAAAAATGCGTGATGACGGAAATGGCATGGCGCTATATCTTTAGTCGTGAAGATAATCGCCGTTATCATATTCATCTGTTTAAAAATGTCAGTATGCTCAGGGCGGCGGAAATACCGTTTCCCTGGTCAACCATTATTTTTTCTCTTTCGGGAAGTCGTTCTTCACGAGCCGAGAGTCTGCTCTTTGTTCATGAAATGGCGCGGTGCCGGCCGGAAGTCCAAACGATTATTCTGGCTAATAATGAAAGTGAAATGCACCTGATCGGCCATCTTATGCCGGCCTGTTTGCACGGCATACTGAATAAATCCGCGCCGCGACGCGGGCTACAGGAGCGTTTGCTGCAGCTACTGGACAATCATCATCTCAGCGGCAGCGAACAATTTTGCGACAGAGAGGCGTGCAACGATCCGCTAAGCCCGACGGAGCACGCCATCCTTCGGTATATGTCGTGGGGATATTCGCTTTCTGATATTGCGATACAGCTCAACCGGAATATTAAAACGATCCGCGCGCATAAGTTTAACGCCATGACCAAGCTCGGAGTTCGCTCAGACATTGGTTTATTAAACGCGGCGGATATCCTGTTGCATTTACCGCTCAATAGTACGACCAGCGCCGTTAAACAGGTAGCGTAATGCGGCTATAAACACACATCTACCCATGTTGCATCGGTGAGCTGCGCCATGCGTTCTGGTTCAATGCGAACCGCGCTATGGATGGCTCCCGCTGCGGGTAGTACTTCCTGATAATGTCTGAGAGAGACGTCGCAGTAGACTGCCAGCGGGTTTTCCAGACCAAACGGGCAAACGCCGCCGACCGGATGACCGGTCCAGGTAACCACTTCATCGCTGCTTAGCATGCGTGCTTTCGCGCCAAAGGTCTCTTTCAGCTTTTTATTATCCAGCCGCGCATCGCCCCTGGCGACGATCAGTACAATCTTATCTTTGATCTTGAGCGACAGCGTTTTGGCAATTTGCCCCGGCTCAACGTTGTGTGCGGCAGCGGCAAGTGCGACGGTGGCGGTACTCTGATTTAACTCAATAATTTCGATATCGGGGGCGTGTTCGGCAAAAAACTGCCGTACAGACTGCAGACTCATTGGATTCTCCTGATTTAAGCCTGGTTAAATCTGTCACAAGCCTGGCGGAGTGTAAATATCAGCGCGGACAATCCAGATTCTTTCTATTTTGTCGATCTCCTTCACAATCGCCGTAACCGGTTACTGTAACCGGTTGCGGTTATCTGCATTGAGATGAATACTGGAACAGTCACTTCTCCTTTTATTTATAACAAAAGAGCCGTGTATGAATCGTTGCCTCATGAGCAGTATAGCCGGTTGCACATCCGCCAGCGGCCTGCTGCGTCAAAAAGCGGTCATCGTAACGGCAGGGTAATCGTTGTTGGGCCAGTATCAATAGCCTGTCAGGAGGGCTACTATGTCTGCTAACCATGCTGCGTTTAATTTGATATTTCGCTTTGTAGAAAATTACATAAGCCCCATAGCAGGGCGGATCTCGTCGCAGCGCCACGTCATGGCTATCCGTGACGGATTTATCTCAGCGATGCCGTTTATGATCGTCGGATCGTTCCTGTTAGTGTTTGCTTATCCACCGTTCTCACCGGATACCACCTGGGGTTTTGCCCGCGCCTGGCTGGATCTGGCGAAAGAGTTTGAGGGGCGTATTCTGACCCCCTTTGATATGACGATGGGGATCATGTCGATCTACATCTGCGCGGCAATCTCCTATAACCTCGGTAAGCATTACGAGAAATCCAATCAGCTCGATCCCTTTATGTGCGCAATGCTGTCGATCATGGCCTTTTTGCTGATTGCCGCGCCGAAGACCAATGGCGCGCTGCCGGTGGATAGCCTCGGGGGGACCGGGATCTTTACCGCCATCCTGGTGGCGATCTACTGCGTGGAGATGATGCGTTTCTTGAAAGCGCACAACATTGGGATCCGCTTGCCGGACCAGGTTCCGCCGATGATCAAAAACTCGTTTGATCTGTTGATCCCGGTGCTGGTGGTCGTGCTGACGCTCTATCCGCTGAGCCTGTTTATCCAGCACCATTTTGACATGCTGATCCCGCAGGCCATTATGGCCATTTTCAAGCCGCTGGTTTCGGCAGCCGACTCTCTGCCGGCAATTCTGTTGGCGGTGCTGATCGGCCACCTGCTGTGGTTTGCCGGGATCCACGGTGCGGCGATCGTGTCCGGGATGCTGCAGATGTTCTGGCTGACTAACCTCGGTATGAACCAGCAGGCGCTGGCCCAGGGCGCGCCTCTGCCGCATATCTTTATGGAGGCATTCTGGACCTTCTTTATCGTGGTCGGAGGTTCCGGGGCGACCATGGGACTGGTGTTCTGTTATCTGCGCAGCCGTTCAGCGCATTTGCGCTCCATTGGTCGTTTGAGCGTGGTGCCAAGCCTGTTCAATATCAACGAGCCGGTGATCTTTGGGACGCCTATCGTCATGAACCCAGTGTTCTTTATTCCGTTCCTGCTGGCGCCGATGGTGAACGCTGTGCTGGCCTGGGCGGCAATGAAGCTGGATCTGATTGGCCGCGTCATCTCCGTCGTACCATGGACGGCGCCAGCGCCAATTGGCGGCGCCTGGGCGTTGGGCTGGGATTTCCGGGCGGCGATTCTGGTCATTGTTCTGGCCTGCGTGTCGGCAATCATCTACTTCCCATTCTTTAAGGTATATGAGAAACAGCTGCTTGCTCAGGAAGCGGAAGAGGCCGAGCGGGCGGAGCAGGAGAGTCAACAGACCGCATAAATAGCAACGGGCGGTAAAGGCCGCCCGTTACTTTTCAGGTAAGTGGTAATTATTTAAGCGTACAGTCGCCGCACTGTTGGACATCCGGCAGGCGATAGCGCTGACAGCAGGTGCGTCGGACTAACTGCCCTTCACGCAGCATCACCGTTCGCCACAGCGGGTTATCCTGGCCATCGGCGAGTTGTTTTTCAAAAAAACAGTGCTGACGTAGCGCGGCAAGCCGCTCATCACCCAGCAGCGCGCGCATTTCCCCAAGATACCAGTTAATCAGATAGCCGGTATTGCTCCAGATAAGTTTGCTATTGATTTCGCCCGTCGCTGCCAGCGCCTCAACAACCGGCTGCAGGGTGCGCGTTACCAGGGCATCCATTCGCGCCTGCGGTGAAAGCCTCTCGATGTCGGCATCGCTATGCACATCAATCCAGAAGCAGGCCGCCCGGCCGCTTTCATGAAATTCGACATGGAAATGTTCTGGCGCCAGGCTGAGGCCTTGCGGTTCATTGAGCAGCGCCAGCATCAGCGGCGGCACCAGCAGGCCGATATACCATTGCGCCCAGAGCGAGAGCAGAGGCTTCTGTTCCCGAGGCAGCGTCGGCTGATGACGATAGATATGATCGGACCAGGTGGCCAGCAGGGAGCGCAAGGCGATGGGTTGCGACCATTCGGCAAGCGTTAACGCGTGCCGTGGGGCGGGTTCGTCAAGTCGCAGGAAATCAAGCAGGTGTGGACGCAGGGTGGCGATTTTTTCCCGAATACTCTCCGCCAGGGCATGCTCAGCCGTCGGCAAAGGAGCCCGCCAGATAAGTTCATCGCTGAGAGGAAGGGAACGCCAGGCCATTCGATTTCCAGATACAAATCTAAATGATAATGATTACTGATATTAGTTGCTTGCAGGCGGCATGGCAAGGCTTTTATCGGCGCCGCGATGTCGCAGCGCGCGCAGGTCAACTGGCAAGAATAATGTTGCGGCCTTTATTTTTTGCCTCATAGAGTGCGCCGTCGGCGCGCGCCAGCGCTTGTTCAATGTTGTCATTAATGAGCGGCGTCAGGCCAATACTGATGGTGACGTTGGTGGCGACGCTTTCATTAAACATATGCGGGATCTTCAGGTCATAGACCCGCTGACGTATACGTTCGGCTGTCTGCCAGGCCGTTTCTTCGCTGCTATTGGTCAGCAGCACCATAAACTCCTCTCCACCAAAGCGGGCGACAATATCGCGTGAGCGTACAGCGTTGCGAATGGCAGCAGAGACGCGAATAAGCGCCTGGTCACCCATCATATGACCATAGTGATCGTTATAGGCCTTGAAGTGATCGATATCGAGGAGCAGCACGTAGTGGTTGTCGCCGTCCAGCGCCAGCAGGGTATCGAGGCGGTTCTGCAGTCCGCGGCGATTATACAAACCGGTCAGGGGATCGAGCATACTGAGATCGTTGAGCGTATTGCGTTCATGCATCAGTTTATCCATTAAACCCTGCGTAAAGGCATCGCTGCGCTTCTGGATAATATTTTGCAGGGTAATACCGGCTATAGGCAGCATAAAGCAGTAAGTCATACGCAACCATTGTTCCCCCTCCGCCATTATCAGGCAGGCAAGGAAAGTTGGTAAAGAGTGGAGGGTAAAGGCAGTGATATTATTGGAAAAAGCGATGGTGCCGATAAACAGAATGCTTAATAGGGCGATCACCAGATAGTTAAAATGCGGCGGTGTCAATAGCATCGCTTTTGTCACTACGTGCCATGCCCATAGCATGCCAAATAACAACGAGATAGTGGGAATATTTATTTTCGATTGCGGCCATTTCCAGTGCCAGAGCAGCAGCAGCCCGCTGCAGACGACGATCAGGGCGCAGGGCAGCGTAAAACGAACTACCGTAAATAGGGGGGTGACCAGCGACAGCGAGGAAGAAATGAAATTAAGCAGTAAAAAAAGCCGTAAGGAATATTGATATTTTTGTGCGTAGTGTGCTCGCCAGGTTTGTGCAGTCATATCGGAAGAATCATTATTAGTCGTTAAATTTCAAAATGATGAAAGCCAAAAATGAAGAGTCTGATAACAATGTGCAAAAAAAGGTTATTTGCAAAATAAGCAAAATATTTAATATATATCGATAATCCGCTTAATTTATCACCTTCATGAATGTATGTCATTACCGCGAACGTAAAGAAAAAGGGGCAGAGCACGTCGCAAATGACAAATGATAAATATTATCATATGATATTGGTTATCATTATCGTTGTGAGAGGTGAAACCATGCTGCAGCGAGCATTAGGAAGCGGCTGGGGAGTGATGATTCCCGGCGCGCTAATTGTCGCTCTCGGGTATGCCGGAGTGTCGGCTGACGTATGGCGGGTACTGGTCGCGGTGGGCATGCTGATGTCCGCGGCGATGATCTGGCATCGTCAATTGCGCCATTTTATCCTGCTGCCATCGTGTGTCGCGTTGATCGGCGGAATAATGCTGATGATTGTGGATATTAAACTGAGAGGATAATGCCGGGAGAGGGAAGAATATTGGTGCGAGGGGGGGGACTTGAACCCCCACGTCCGTAAGGACACTAACACCTGAAGCTAGCGCGTCTACCAATTCCGCCACCTTCGCACAGTATTCTTTCTTTGGGATATTGCCTCGTTGGTGCGAGGGGGGGGACTTGAACCCCCACGTCCGTAAGGACACTAACACCTGAAGCTAGCGCGTCTACCAATTCCGCCACCTTCGCCCAGTGCGAGCAATATCTTCGTGGATTATGGTGCGAGGGGGGGGACTTGAACCCCCACGTCCGTAAGGACACTAACACCTGAAGCTAGCGCGTCTACCAATTCCGCCACCTTCGCATACCATCGATACTCTGAAAGTATCGTTACCACGGAGGCGCATTCTAGTGGTTTTCGGCGACACGTCAATAGTTAATTATGCAGGTTGTATCGATTGCTGCAAAAATGGGCGGATTTGCCCGCGGGAAGCGCCAGCGGTACCAGGAGCGGGCCGCCGGCGTGAAAAGACGATTATTTTTTCGCCTGACGGGTCATGATGGTGCGATAGACCTTAAAGCGCCCGGTCTGGGCGATCACCTCATGGAAGCCGAACGTCTCATCCAGCACCTGCGGATACGGCAGGAAGGCGTTGGCGACAATGCGCAGCTCGCCGCCGCTGTTCAGATGGCGAACCGCGCCGCGGATCAGCGCCTGGGCGGCTTCGAGACTGGTCTGCAGGCCGTCATGGAATGGCGGGTTGGAGATGATCATGTCGAAGCGACCATTGACCTCGGAGAAGACGTTGCTGGCAAACACATCGCCAGCCAGGCCGTTGGCGGCAAGCGTCGCGCGGCTGGCTTCGACCGCCGGGGCGCTGACGTCGCACAGGGTGAGGCGCACTTTCGGTGAATGGCTGGCCAGCGCGGCGGCCAGCACGCCCGCGCCGCAGCCGACGTCCAGCACTTTCCCTTTGGTATGCGGCTCGAGGGTGGAGAGCAGCAGCTGGCTGCCGACGTCCAGACCGTCGCGGCTGAAGACGCCCGGCAGGGTTTTAATCGTCAGATTATCCAGTGTGTATTCGCCCCAGAATGCGTCGGCGTCGAAGGTCGGCTGCTTTTCCAGACGGCCATGATAGAGGCCACAGCGGCGGGCGCTATCCACTTTGTTTAATGGCGCGTATTCAGCCAGCATCTGCTCCGCGCTGCGGACGCCGCTGCGGTTTTCACCGACGACGAAAATGTCGCTTCCCACCGGCAGCAGAGAGAGCAGGTTCATCAGCTGGAACTGCGCCTCTGGTTTGTTCTTTGGCCAGTAGTAGATCAGGGTGTCGCATTCGGCGACGTCAGCGGCCTCAGCCACTAAGCTAAAACGGACGGTGTCACCCATCTGGCGGTTGAGGACCTGCCAGTGGTGGAACTGTTGGGTGTGGGCGCGGCTGGCCGCGGTATCCAGACGCGCAGGCAGGTCATCCTGCAGGTCACCGGCAAACAGAACGCGGGCGGACTCGAAATCATCACTGTGGCGCAGCAAGACTTCACTTGCCGGGGTAAAAGCGGACATGAAACACTCCTTCATTAAGACTGGCGCCGATTATAGTAGTTTGTTGGCGCAGATACGACGGATTTGCTATATTGCGCGCTTGTTTAACAGGAGTGTTTCGCTATGACATCCCGACGAGACTGGCAATTACAGCAGCTGGGCATTACCCAGTGGTCGCTGCGCCGACCGGGGGCGTTGCAGGGCGAAATCGCTATCTCGCTTCCTGAACATATTCGTCTGGTGATGGTGGCGGAAACCCCGCCGTCGCTGACAGAGCCGCTGATTGGCGACATATTACGCGCGCTGGCCGTGACGCCAGATCAGGTCCTGCAGCTGACTCCGGAGCGGGTGGCGATGCTGCCGCAGGACAGCCGCTGCAACAGCTGGCGGTTGGGCACAGAGGCGTCGCTGCCGCTGGCGGGCGCCCAGGTGTCCACCCCCGCTTTTGATGAACTCCAGACCAGCGCGCCGGCTCGCAGGGCGCTCTGGCAACAAATCTGCGCACATGAACACGATTTCTACCCTCAGCACGGCTGATTTAACCAAAGCCTGGCACATCGAAAAACGCGCCCACGCTTTCCCGTGGAGCGAACAGACTCTGGCCAGTAACCAGGGGGAGCGCTATCGCAACTATCAGCTGTCGGTAGATGGCGAAATGGCGGCTTTCGCCATTACGCAAGTGGTGCTGGATGAGGCGACGCTGTTCAATATCGCCGTCGATCCCGCCTACCAGCGCCGCGGCCTGGGGCGAGCGCTGCTGGAGCATGTCATTGATGAAGTCGAAAAACTCGGCGTCGTCACGCTGTGGCTGGAGGTGCGAGCATCCAACGTTGCCGCCATCGCGCTGTATGAGAGCGTAGGCTTCAATGAGGCAACCATCCGCCGCAACTACTATCCTACGGCCGACGGACGCGAAGACGCCATTATTATGGCTCTGCCAATCAGTATGTAACACAAGGTGATACGATGAAATGGGACTGGATTTTCTTTGATGCCGATGAAACGCTGTTTACGTTTGATTCTTTCAGCGGCTTGCAGCGGATGTTTCTCGACTACAGCGTGACCTTTACCGCCGAAGATTTTCAGGACTATCAGGCCGTGAACAAGCCGCTATGGGTGGATTACCAAAACGGCGCCATCACCTCGCTACAATTACAGCATCAGCGTTTTGACAGCTGGGCGGAACGTTTGAACGTCCCTCCGGGCGAACTGAACGACGCTTTCATGAATGCGATGGCGGAAATCTGTGCCCCGTTGCCGGGCGCGGTCTCGCTGCTCAACGCGCTGCAGGGCAAGGTCAGAATGGGCATCATCACCAACGGCTTTACCTCGCTGCAGCAGACTCGTCTGGAACGCACAGGTTTACGCGATCACTTTGATTTGCTGATTATTTCTGAACAGGTGGGTGTCGCCAAACCGGACGCGCGTATTTTCGATTATGCGCTGGCGCAGGCGGGTAACCCACCGCGCTCGCGGGTGCTGATGGTCGGCGATACCGCCGAGTCGGATATTCGCGGCGGCGTGAACGCCGGACTGGCGACCTGCTGGCTCAATGCGCATCAGCGCGAGCTGCCGGCGGACCTCGAGCCGGACTGGACGGTGACCTCGTTAAGCGAACTGGAGCAGCTCCTGTGTAAACACTGATTGCCTCCCCCCCGTTGATGGGTAAAATAGCCGCAATTTTTCGTATTCCACATGCGTGGCCCATGGCCGCGTTTACTTAGAAGATTAATTATGACGTTGTCTCCTTATCTGCAAGAGGTGGCCAAACGCCGCACTTTTGCCATTATTTCTCACCCGGATGCCGGTAAGACCACCATCACCGAAAAGGTGCTGCTGTTCGGACAGGCGATTCAGACCGCCGGTACAGTAAAAGGTCGTGGTTCCAGCCAGCACGCGAAATCCGACTGGATGGAGATGGAAAAGCAGCGTGGTATCTCGATCACCACCTCGGTAATGCAGTTCCCGTATCATGACTGCCTGGTGAACCTGCTGGATACCCCGGGGCACGAAGACTTCTCCGAAGATACCTACCGTACCCTGACGGCGGTGGACTGCTGCCTGATGGTGATTGACGCGGCAAAAGGCGTCGAAGATCGGACCCGTAAGCTGATGGAAGTCACCCGTCTGCGCGATACGCCGATCCTCACCTTTATGAACAAACTCGACCGTGATATCCGCGATCCGATGGAGCTGCTGGATGAAGTCGAGAACGAGCTGAAAATCGGCTGCGCGCCGATTACCTGGCCTATCGGCTGCGGCAAGCTGTTCAAAGGCGTTTATCATCTCTACAAAGACGAAACCTACCTGTATCAGACCGGTAAAGGCCACACCATCCAGGAAGTGCGTATCGTGAAGGGGCTCAACAACCCGGATCTCGACGCGGCGGTGGGGGAAGACCTGGCGCAGCAGCTGCGTGACGAGCTGGAGCTGGTGCAGGGGGCGTCGAATGAGTTCGACAAAGATCTGTTCCTGGCCGGGGAAATCACCCCGGTCTTCTTCGGAACCGCGTTAGGTAACTTCGGCGTTGACCATATGCTGGATGGCCTGGTGGAGTGGGCCCCGGCGCCGATGCCGCGCAACACCGACACGCGTGAAGTCACCGCCACGGAAGAGAAATTCACCGGCTTCGTGTTTAAAATTCAGGCCAACATGGATCCGAAACACCGCGACCGCGTGGCTTTCATGCGGGTGGTGTCCGGCAAATATGAAAAAGGTATGAAGCTGCGTCAGGTGCGTATCGGCAAGGACGTAGTGATTTCCGACGCGCTGACCTTTATGGCGGGCGATCGCTCGCACGTTGAAGAAGCGTACCCAGGCGATATCATCGGCCTGCATAACCACGGCACCATTCAGATTGGCGATACCTTTACCCAGGGCGAGATGATGAAGTTCACCGGTATTCCGAACTTCGCGCCGGAACTGTTCCGTCGTATTCGCCTGAAGGATCCGCTGAAGCAGAAACAGCTGCTGAAAGGGCTGGTTCAGCTCTCTGAAGAGGGCGCGGTCCAGGTCTTTCGCCCGATCGCTAATAACGATCTGATCGTTGGCGCCGTCGGCGTGCTGCAGTTTGACGTGGTGGTAGCGCGTCTGAAAAGCGAATACAACGTGGAAGCGATTTACGAATCGGTCAACGTGGCCACCGCGCGCTGGGTTGAATCTACTGACGTGAAGAAGTTCGAAGAGTTCAAGCGGAAAAATGAAGTTCAGCTGGCGCTGGATGGCGGCGATAACCTGACCTACATCGCCCCGACAATGGTCAACCTGAACCTGACGCAGGAGCGTTACCCTGACGTGGTGTTCCGCAAAACGCGCGAGCACTAATCCCTGACGAAGCGCGGCGCAGGCCGCGCTTTTTTCTGGTTACGCCCCCGTTCCCTTCCTTCTGGAAAGTTCTTAAAACACCGCTAATTCGTCTGTTTTTTATCCATATCCTCCGCAACCCCTTCGTCTGTCTACTATATTTAATTCGTGTTTTTAAAAATGCTGGCGTAATTCACTGCGATAAGACGCCAGCGCTGGTGAAAAAACGAGGACATAACGATGACCAGACTAAAGAATGCCAATATGTTGCTGGCGCTCTTCTTAGGCTTAGCCGCGTTGAACGCCTCGGCAGAGACGGAAAAAACAACGGTAGACAGTGCGAAGTCGGCTGCCAGCAATGCGGGAGAGGCGGTAGATAATTCGATTAACAAAGTCGGCGATTTTATGGATGACAGTACCATTACCGCACGGGTAAAAGCGGCGCTGATCGACCATAAAGATATTAACTCCGGCGATATTTCGGTGAAAACGGAGAATAAAGTGGTCACCCTCAGCGGCGACGTCACCAGTGCTGAACAGAAAAGTCAGGCACTGAGCGTAGCGAAAGAGGTCAAAGGCGTCTCACATGTTAACGACAAGCTGACGGTCCATCATAAATCATCGAGCGAGACGGCGACGCTGAAAGGCTATGCCGGGGATACCGCCATTACCAGCGAAGTGAAAGCCAAGCTGCTGGCGGATGACATTGTCCCTTCGCGCAATGTGAAAGTCGAAACCAACGCCGGCGCGGTACATCTGACCGGTACGGTGGCTTCCGCGGCGCAGGCGGAGCGTGCCGCAGAGATTGCGAAAGCGGTCTCCGGTGTGAAAAGCGTGCGCAACGATCTTAGCGTTAAGTAAACCGAGTTATTAACAAAAGTGTTGTCTGGCCAAGGTTGCCGAACGAATAGCAGCATCCACTGAGCGATGAGCTATACAGAAAGGGTGCGCAAACCGCTGTTCACCGTCCATTATGGTAAGGAGAAAAGTATGTTTCGATGGGGAATTATTTTTCTGGTCATTGCATTAATTGCTGCGGCTCTGGGCTTTGGTGGTCTGGCGGGTACGGCCGCTGGCGCTGCGAAAATCGTCTTTGTCGTCGGGATTATCTTGTTCCTGGTGAGCCTGTTTACAGGACGCAGACGTCCTTAGGCGGCCCGCGATGCGGGCGATACTGAAGCCTAAGCATTTTTACTGACACGTCATCTTACACAAAGCCAGTCCTGAGGACTGGCTTTCGTGGTTTAAGCGGCGGGCAAATTGCGTTACCTTGTCAGGAGAAGATCAATCGAACAGGAAAGCAGGGTGGGGCAACGCATTCCCGTCACGCTGGGCAATATCGCCCCGCTGGCGGTTAAACCCTTCCGACCAGGCAAGCTGGCGCTGGTATGCGAAGGCGGAGGACAGCGAGGGATTTTTACTGCCGGGGTGCTGGACGAATTTATGCGCGCCGGATTTAACCCCTTTGACCTGATGCTGGGTACTTCCGCCGGCGCGCAAAACCTCTCCGCCTACATGTGTAATCAGCAAGGCTATGCCCGCAAAGTTATCACCCGCTACACCACTTCACGCCAGTTTTTCGATCCGATGCGCTTTGTGCGCGGCGGCAACCTTATCGATCTCGACTGGCTGGTTGAGGCCACTTCGCAGCAAATGCCGCTTGCCATGAACTATGCCGAAGCGCAGTTCGCGTTGGGGAAAGAGCTGTGGCTATGCGCTTGCCGCGGTGACGATTACTCCGCTAGCTATTTTTCGCCGACGCCGCAAACGTGGCTGGATCTGATCCGCGCCTCCAGCGCCATCCCCGGCTTTTATCGCAGCGGCGTGTTGCTCGACGGCGTTAGCTACCTGGACGGCGGCGTCAGCGATGCGATCCCGGTGCAGGAGGCGGCCCGCCGCGGCGCCCAGACCATCGTGGTGATCCGTACCGTCCCTTCGCAGATGTTTTATACCCCGCAGTGGTTCAAGCGGATGGAGCGCTGGCTGGGAGAGAGTAGTCTGCAACCGCTGGTCAATTTGGTGCATCATCATGAAACCACCTACCGCGCCATCCAGCAGTTCATCGAGAAACCGCCGGGTAAGTTGCGGATCTTCGAAATCTATCCGCAGCGGCCGCTGCGCAGCATGGCGCTTGGCAGCCGACTACCGGCGCTGCTGGAGGACTACAAAACCGGGCGCCAGTGCGGCCGTTATTTCCTGGCGACGGTGGGTAAACTACTGGCCGACCAGCCGCCGCTGCTGCGCCACGCGCCGCGTATTGCCCGGCCCGCGCCGGTGGTGGTGCCGCCGGTGCCGGTGGCCAATGAAGCGCCCCAGGCGACCATCATTCCTGCGCCCCAGGCGAATGACCCCAGTTTTGATCATGAGGATCTGGCGTGACGCACCGTTTTATCGATACCCACTGTCACTTTGATTTTCCCCCCTTCGCGGCAGATGAGGTCGCCAGCCTGGCGCGTGCGGCGCAGGCCGGCGTCGGGCGAATTATCGTTCCAGCCATCTCTGCTGAGCGTTTTAGCCGCGTGCTGGCGCTGGCAGCTCAGCACGAAGCGCTGTACGCCGCGCTGGGTATGCATCCGATCGTCATCGAAGAGCATACTGATGAGGGACTGGCGCAGCTGGAAGCCTTGATGGCGCAGCGGCCGCCTAAACTGGTGGCGGTGGGAGAGATTGGCCTCGATCTTTATCGCGACGATCCGCAGTTTGATCGTCAGCAGGCGCTGCTGGAAGCGCAGCTGAGGCTGGCGAAGCGTTACGATCTGCCGGTGATCCTCCACTCCAGACGCACCCACGATAAGCTGGCGATGCTGCTGAAAAAACATGCCCTGCCGCGTACCGGAGTCATCCATGGCTTTGCCGGCAGCCTGCAGCAGGCCGAGCGCTTCGTTCAGCTTGGCTATAAGATCGGCGTTGGCGGCACCATTACCTATCCCCGCGCCAGTAAAACCCGTGAAGTGATGGCGCGTCTGCCGCTTTCCGCTCTGCTGCTGGAGACCGATGCGCCGGATATGCCGCTAAATGGCTTTCAGGGACAGCCCAATCGACCGGAACAAGCTGCACGGGTATTTGAGGCGCTGTGTGAACTGCGTCCGGAGTCGCCGGCTGCCATAGAAGAAAGGATCATGCACAATACGCTCGCCTTGTTTTCCCTTCCCCCGGCCTCTGTATGGTGATCGATTTCTCATAATTGTCCATCCATATCATTGATTTGCTTAAAATGTGTGAAGCCAGACGGGCAGGATAGTTTCAGGCCGATATAATCACGCGGTTAGTACTGGACTATCAAAAACACAGGGAATCTGTATGCAAATCCTCATGGGACTTATCGGCATGGTGGCGCTATTGGCCATTGCTGTGCTGCTCTCCAATAACCGAAAAGCCATTAACCTGCGCACCGTGCTCGGCGCCTGGATAATCCAGGTGGGTATCGGCGCGTTAATATTGTATGTACCGGCCGGGCGCGCGGCGCTATTAGCGATGTCGAATGGCGTCGCCAGCGTTATTGCCTACGGCAATGAAGGGATTAGTTTCATCTTCGGCGGGCTGGTCTCCGATAAAATGTTCGAGGTGTTTGGCGGCGGCGGCTTCGTCTTTGCCCTGCGCGTGCTGCCGGTGATCGTCTTCTTCTCGTCGCTGATTGCCGTGCTTTACTACCTGGGCATTATGCAGCTGGTCATTCGCATTCTCGGCGGCGCGCTGCGGGCAGTGCTGAAGACCTCACGTACCGAATCGCTGTCGGCCACGGCAAACATCTTTGTTGGCCAGACCGAAGCGCCGCTGGTGGTGCGTCCTTATATCGCCACCATGACTCGCTCGGAGCTGTTTGCGGTCATGTGCGGCGGCCTGGCCTCGGTGGCGGGCTCGGTACTGGCGGGCTATGCGCAGATGGGCGTTCCGCTGGAGTACCTTATTGCCGCGTCGTTTATGGCGGCGCCGGGAGGCCTGCTGTTTGCCAAAATTATCGTACCGGAAACGGAAAAACCGGACGATAACCCGGCTCATGACAGCCAAAGCGCTGACGCGGATAAACCGGCCAACGTGCTGGATGCCGCCGCCTCCGGCGCCGCGTCTGGTATGCAACTGGCGCTCAACGTCGGCGCGATGCTGCTGGCGTTTATTGCGCTGATCGCCCTGCTGAACGGCATACTCTCCGGCGTCGGCGGCTGGTTTAACCATCCTGAGCTGTCGCTGCAGATGATCCTCGGCTGGATCTTCTCACCCCTGGCGTGGGTGATTGGCGTGCCGTGGCACGAAGCGACGGTGGCGGGGTCGTTTATCGGCCAGAAGCTGATCATTAACGAGTTCGTGGCCTACATGAACTTTGGCGAATATTTAAAGGCGGATGCCGAAGTGGCGGCGGCCGGGCTGCAGGTCATTTCAGATCACACCAAAGCCATTATCTCTTTCGCGCTGTGCGGCTTTGCCAACCTGTCATCGATCGCCATTCTGATTGGCGGACTCGGGGGAATGGCGCCCAACCGGCGGCAGGATATCGCTCAGCTTGGGCTACGTGCGGTAGCGGCGGGGACGCTATCCAACCTGATGAGCGCCACCATCGCCGGGGTTTTTCTCGCCCTGTAAGCCTGTCTCCTGAACCAGCGGCCACCGTGCCGCTGGTGTTGCTGTAAATGTGATAATTCCATCACCACTCTCTTTTTTGAAAAATAGTTTATATTTCAATTTGTAGCGTTTTAATTGCCCGTAAATTGGGCAAAATGTGCGCCACGCTATCGAGTGTAATTGTTATTGTGTGTTAGAATTATCACATCCTCATCGGCGGCGTGGTATCTATTATGCTTAAGAGGGGACTAACGATAATTGCTACGGTATTGAGTGGTAATTTGTGATTTTAATCACGTTACAGTAATGCAAATTCGTAAGTAGTTTTCATTAACTGTGATGAATGTCGAAGTGTAACGACGAGCGAATGTTACAATAGTAACAGACTCGCAAGGTGAACAAACTATTGATCCGGCACGACGCCGGCGGAGTATGAAATGACTGATTTAAAAGCAAGCAGCCTGCGCGCGTTAAAACTGATGGACCTGACCACTCTGAATGACGACGACACCAATGAGAAAGTCATTGCCCTGTGTCATCAGGCGAAAACGCCGGTGGGTAACACCGCGGCGGTCTGCATCTACCCGCGCTTCATCCCGATCGCCCGTAAAACGCTGAATGAGCAGGGGACGCCGGATATTCGCATCGCCACGGTCACCAACTTCCCGCACGGGAATGACGATATCGACATTGCGCTGGCGGAAACCCGCGCGGCGATCGCTTACGGCGCTGACGAAGTGGACGTGGTCTTCCCGTACCGCGCGCTGATCGCCGGCAACGAGCAGGTCGGTTTCGAGCTGGTGAAAGCCTGTAAGGAAGCCTGTGCGGCGGCTAACGTGCTGCTGAAAGTGATCATCGAAACCGGTGAGCTGAAAGAAGAAGCGCTGATCCGTAAAGCGTCTGAAATCTCTATCAAAGCCGGGGCCGATTTCATCAAAACCTCGACCGGTAAAGTGCCGGTAAATGCCACGCCGGAAAGCGCGCGCATCATGATGGAAGTGATCCGCGATATGGGCGTTGAGAAAACCGTTGGCTTCAAACCGGCGGGCGGCGTGCGCAGCGCGGAAGACGCGCAGCAGTTCCTGGCGATCGCTGATGAACTGTTCGGCGCCGACTGGGCCGATTCTCGTCACTATCGTTTTGGCGCATCCAGCCTGCTGGCTAGCCTGTTGAAAGCCCTGGGTCACGGCGACGGCAAGAGCGCCAGCAGCTACTAATCCCTTGATTTGCCGGATGGCGCTGCGCTTATCCGGCCTACGAATTGATGCCTGTAGGCCGGATAAGGCGCTCGCGCCGTCATCCGGCAATTTATTCTCTTTGGGAGGTTACCGTGTTTCTCGCACAAGAAATTATTCGTAAAAAACGTGATGGTCAGGCATTAAGCGATGAAGAGATCCGCTTTTTCATCAACGGCATCCGCGACAATACTATCTCTGAAGGGCAGATCGCCGCGCTGGCGATGACCATCTTCTTCCACGATATGTCTATGCCGGAGCGCGTTTCGCTGACCATGGCGATGCGGGATTCCGGTACCGTTCTGGACTGGAAAAGCCTCAACCTTAACGGTCCGATCGTCGATAAACACTCTACCGGCGGCGTCGGGGATGTCACTTCGCTGATGCTGGGGCCGATGGTGGCCGCCTGCGGTGGTTACGTACCGATGATCTCCGGCCGCGGCCTCGGCCATACCGGCGGTACGCTGGACAAACTGGAAGCGATCCCGGGCTTCGATATCTTCCCGGACGACAACCGCTTCCGCGAGATTATAAAAGATGTTGGCGTGGCAATTATCGGGCAGACCAGCTCCCTTGCCCCGGCCGACAAACGTTTCTATGCCACCCGCGATATTACCGCGACGGTGGACTCCATCCCGCTGATTACCGCCTCGATTCTGGCGAAGAAGCTGGCGGAAGGGCTGGATGCGCTGGTGATGGACGTCAAAGTCGGCAGCGGCGCCTTTATGCCGACTTATGAACTCTCTGCCGCGCTGGCCGAAGCGATCGTGGGTGTCGCCAACGGCGCCGGCGTGCGCACCACCGCGCTGCTGACCGATATGAATCAGGTACTGGCCTCCAGCGCCGGCAACGCCGTTGAAGTTCGCGAAGCGGTGCAGTTCCTGACCGGCGAATATCGCAACCCGCGCCTGTTCGACGTGACAATGGCGCTGTGTGTGGAAATGCTGATCTCCGGCAAGCTGGCGGCGGACGATGCCGAGGCGCGCGCGAAGCTGCAGGCGGTGCTGGATAACGGTAAAGCGGCGGAAGTGTTTGGCCGCATGGTCGCGGCGCAGAAAGGGCCGAGCGACTTTGTCGAGAATTATGCTAATTATCTGCCGACGGCGATGCTGAGCAAAGCAGTCTATGCTGATACCGAAGGTTTTATCAGCGCGATGGATACTCGCGCGCTGGGCATGGCAGTGGTTTCTATGGGCGGCGGCCGCCGTCAGGCATCGGACACCATTGACTATAGCGTTGGCTTTACCGAGATGGCGCGTCTGGGTGACCGCGTCGACGGACAGCGTCCGCTGGCGGTGATCCATGCCAAAGACGAGAACAGCTGGCAGGAGGCCGCGAAAGCGGTCAAAGCGGCCATTAAACTGGACGATAAAGCCCCGGAAATTACACCGACAGTCTATCGCCGTATCACTGAATAGCGATATACTGATCTGATCGCTTTTTTGCAGCGCAAGATGTATGGAGAACAAGATGAAACGTGCATTTATCATGGTGCTGGACTCCTTTGGGATTGGCGCAACGGAAGACGCAGACCGCTTTGGCGACGTCGGCGCCGATACGCTGGGCCACATTGCAGAAGCCTGCGCCAAAGGCGAGGCTGACCACGGCCGCAAAGGCCCGCTGAATTTACCGAACCTGACCCGTCTGGGTCTGGTGAAAGCGCATGAAGGCTCCACCGGTAAAATTGCCGCGGGTATGGATGGCAATGCCGAAGTGATTGGCGCCTATGCCTGGGCGCATGAACTTTCTTCCGGTAAAGATACCCCGTCCGGTCACTGGGAAATCGCCGGCGTGCCGGTGCTGTTTGACTGGGGCTACTTCAGCGACCAGGAAAACAGCTTCCCGCAGGAGCTGCTGGATAAGCTGGTGAAACGCGCCAACCTGCCGGGCTATCTCGGCAACTGCCACTCCTCCGGGACGGTGATCCTCGATCAGCTCGGCGAAGAGCATATGAAAACCGGGAAACCGATCTTCTATACCTCCGCTGACTCGGTGTTCCAGATCGCCTGCCACGAAGAGACCTTTGGCCTCGACAAGCTGTATGAGCTGTGCGAAATCGCGCGTGAAGAGCTGACCGAAGGCGGCTATAACATTGGTCGCGTGATTGCTCGTCCTTTCGTGGGCGACAAAGCCGGTAACTTCCAGCGTACCGGTAACCGTCACGACCTGGCGGTAGAGCCGCCGGCGCCGACCGTGCTGCAGAAGCTGGTCGATGAGAAAAACGGCCACGTGGTGTCCGTGGGTAAAATCGCCGATATCTACGCCAACTGCGGTATCACTAAGAAAGTGAAAGCCACTGGGCTGGACGCGCTGTTCGACGCGACCATCAAAGAGATGAAGGAAGCGGGCGACGAGACTATCGTCTTCACTAACTTCGTCGATTTTGACTCCTCCTGGGGCCACCGTCGTGACGTCGCTGGCTACGCGGCGGGTCTGGAGCTCTTCGACCGCCGTCTGCCGGAGCTGATGGAGCTGGTTGGTGAGGACGACATCCTGATCCTCACCGCCGACCACGGCTGCGACCCGACCTGGACCGGTACTGACCACACCCGCGAGCATATCCCGGTGCTGGTGTACGGCCCGAAAGTGAAACCAGGTTCGCTCGGTCACCGTGAAACCTTCGCGGACATCGGCCAGACTATTGCGAAATACTTTGGTACGTCTGACATGGAATATGGCAAAGCCATGTTCTGAGGTCATTGCCCGGTGGCGCACAGCGATCCGGGCCTACGATTTGTAGGCCGGGTAAGGCGTAGCCGCCACCCGGCAAAAACAACAATGTAAAAGGAACTGAAGATGGCAACTCCTCACATTAACGCAGAAATGGGCGATTTCGCTGACGTCGTTTTGATGCCGGGCGACCCGCTGCGCGCGAAGCACATTGCAGAAACCTTCCTCGAAGACGTGCGTGAAGTGAACAACGTGCGCGGCATGCTGGGCTTCACCGGTACCTATAAAGGCCGCAAAATCTCCGTGATGGGCCACGGGATGGGTATCCCGTCCTGCTCTATCTACACCAAAGAGCTGATCACCGATTTCGGCGTGAAGAAAATCATCCGCGTGGGCTCCTGCGGCGCGGTGCGTGAAGATGTCAAACTGCGTGACGTGGTGATCGGCATGGGCGCGTGCACCGACTCTAAAGTGAACCGTCTGCGTTTCAAAGACCATGATTTTGCGGCGATTGCCGATTTCGGCATGGTGCGTAATGCGGTAGACGCGGCGAAAGCGCTGGGCGTTGACGCGCGCGTCGGCAACATCTTCTCCGCAGACCTGTTCTATACGCCGGACCCGTCCATGTTCGACGTGATGGAAAAATACGGCATTCTGGGCGTGGAAATGGAAGCGGCGGGTATCTACGGCGTGGCGGCGGAGTTCGGCGCGAAAGCGCTGACCATCTGCACCGTCTCCGACCACATCCGTACCCACGAGCAGACCACTGCCGCTGAACGTCAGACGACCTTCAACGACATGATCAAAATCGCGCTGGAATCCGTGCTGCTGGGCGATAAAGAGTAAGAGCTGTTGTGCCGGGTGGCGGCTTCGTCTGACCCGGCCTACGGTTTTCCCGGCCCGCTAAGCGCAGCGGGCTTTTTTTATCAGCGCACTGCGCCGGCAATCCACGCCGACAGTTCTTTCAGTTCCGCTTCCTGCTCCGGGAAATCGCCGACCAGCGCCTCGCACTGCTGCTGTAATACTTCCGCCCGATACTGACAGCCGACTAAGCGTGCCGCCAGGGCCTCCAGCGGCGCCGGGTTCAGGCTATCGGTAAAGGCCTGCGCGCGGGTGATATGCCCTTTTTCGACGTCAAAATGCAGCTCAACGCCGCCCCAGCGAAAGCGCTCGTCCAGAAGATGAGAGAAGGCCGGTGCCTGGCCGAAGTTCCACTCCCAGCTGCTCTGACGGGCGAATGTCTCAGCAAAATTTGGTAGATCCGGCGTGTTGTCGGGGGAGATCACCTCGGCGTCCACCCGTTCGCCGTAATGGCTGAAGAATGCTTCCTGGATCGCCTCGCAAACTTGCTGATTGGTAATGCCCGGCAGCAGCTCAACCAGGTTCGCCACCCGTCCGCGCACCGAGGTAATGCCTTTAGCCTGCAGCTTTTTCTGGTCCGGGTTGAGGTAGTTGGCGAGACGGCTTAAATCGGCGTTGAGCAGCAGGGTGCCGTGATGAAAACCGCGGTCCATGGTTTCACGATAGGCGGAGCCGGAGACTTTGCGGTCGCCGCTGTCGGTTTTGACCACCAGATCGTTGCGCCCGGAGGCTTCGGCGGTTACGCCGAGTGAATTAAGCGCCGTCAGCACAATAGCGGTGGAGACGGTTTTGTCGTACTCCGGTTTGCCTGCCATAAAGGTAAAGCAGGTATTGCCGAGGTCGTGGAACACCGCGCCGCCGCCGCTGCTGCGACGGGCCAGCCGCACATGGTCTTCTTCCATGCGGCGGGTATTACACTCCTTCCACGGGTTCTGCGCGCGGCCGATGACCACGGTATCGGCATTGCGCCACAGGAACAGCACCCGCTGGGTGGCGGGCATCTGGCGGAAAATGCACTCCTCGACCGCCAGGTTGAACCACGGGTCGTAAGAGTCAGAGAGCAGGAGGCGCAATGTGGACATTATAGATTTCCTTTCTTTTCATCGTCTTCATCCTCAACCGGCTTGTTGGCGGTGAGCAGGAAGGGCGATTGCTGCCAGCGGGTGCGTTTGCCCTGCAGCAGCGTGCGGGTCAGCACCACGCCGATAGCCAGGGACAGTAACAGCATCAGGCGTAAGATATTGGTGGTATTATCCACCTGCTTCGCCTCGGTCGCCAGGGTATGAGTATCGAGGGTCAGACGCAGGTAGCCCAGCGGGCCGTTTTTTCCTGGCACCGGTTCGACAATCTGCTGGTTGAAGTAGCCGCCGGCTTTTTTACCATCCAGCGCCAGCCGGTCGCGAACCTCGACGCTTTCGCCAGAGCGCGCCACCAGGTCGCCCTGTTCGTCATATACGCCGGCGTCCAGGACGCGGCTGTTATGGGTTAGCTGGGTCAACAGCTGATTGATGCGCTTCTCGTCAGGCGTCTCGCTGCGCATCAGCGGCGCGAGATTCAGCACCACCTGCTGCGCCAGCGTGCGGGCCAGCTCTTCCAGCTGCGGATTGCGTTGTTTCTGACTGTTCTGACTGAACCACGAAGCGCCCTGCATCAGCGCGACGAGCAGGGCGAGACAGATAAGAACAATGACCGCACGATGCAGCCGGAATTTCAGTTTTGCGCGAACCATATTCCACCTTTGAAAATTTGCAGCTTAATGTTGCCAGAAGCGCTGGTTACAAGGTAGCCTCATGCGTTATTTTCCTCGCCTGAATGAAGAGATGTGGAGCCGTAATGCCTAACAGTTTGACCTGGTGCGACCTGCCTGAAGACGTTTCCCTGTGGCCTGGGTTGCCGCTTTCCCTGAGCGGCGACGAGGTCATGCCGCTGGATTATCACGCCGGGCGCAGCGGCTGGCTGCTGTATGGTCGCGGTCTGGATAAACGTCGGCTGACGGCGTGGCAGCGTGAGCTGGGCGCCGCGTTAGTGATCGTTGCCTCCTGGGTGGTCGAGGATTACCAGGTGATCCGTTTGGCCGGTTCGCTGACTCCCCGTGCGACGCGACTGGCGCATGAGGCGGGGCTGGACGTCGCGCCATTGGGTAAAATTCCCCATTTGCGCACCCCGGGCCTGCTGGTGATGGACATGGACTCCACGGCGATTCAGATCGAATGCATCGATGAGATCGCGAAACTGGCCGGCACCGGCGAGCTGGTCTCGGAAGTGACCGAGCGGGCGATGCGTGGCGAGCTGGACTTCACCGCCAGCCTGCGCCAGCGCGTGGCGACGTTGAAAGACGCCGATGCCAGTATTTTGCTGCAGGTTCGCGACGCGCTGCCGCTGATGCCGGGCCTAGCGCAGCTGGTGCTCAAGCTGGAAACGCTGGGCTGGAAAGTGGCGATCGCCTCCGGCGGTTTCACCTTCTTTGCCGAGTATCTGCGCGACAAACTGCATCTCGACGCGGTATTCGCCAATGAGCTGGAGATCCGCGACGGCAAGCTCACCGGCAACGTGCTCGGCGATATCGTCGATGCGAAATATAAAGCCAATACGTTGCGCAAGCTGGCGGAAAAGTATGAGATCCCAACGGCGCAAACCGTGGCTATCGGCGATGGCGCCAACGACCTGCCGATGATTAAGGCAGCAGGGCTTGGCATCGCCTATCACGCGAAGCCCAAAGTGAATGAACAGGCGGAAGTGACTATCCGCCACGCTGACCTGATGGGGGTATTCTGTATTCTCTCGGGCAGCATGAACCAAAAGTAAGAGGTAAACGTGGCGAAAGCTCCAAAACGCGCATTTGTCTGTAATGAATGTGGTGCGGATTATCCGCGCTGGCAGGGGCAGTGCAGCGCCTGCCATGCCTGGAACACCATCACCGAGATGCGCATCGCCGCGTCGCCGCAGGTGGCGAGAAACGAGCGTCTTTCAGGCTATGCCGGTAACGCCGGCGTGTCGAAGGTGCAGAAGCTGTCAGATATCAGCCTGGAGGCGCTGCCGCGTTTCTCCACCGGCTTTAAAGAATTTGACCGCGTGCTGGGCGGCGGCGTGGTACCGGGCAGCGCGATCCTGATTGGCGGCAACCCCGGCGCGGGCAAATCGACGCTGCTGCTGCAAACCCTCTGCAAACTGGCGGAAGGGATGAAAACCCTGTACGTCACCGGGGAGGAGTCCCTGCAGCAGGTGGCGATGCGCGCCCATCGTCTCGGGTTGCCAACGGCCAACCTGAACATGCTCTCGGAAACCAGCATTGAGCAGATCTGTCAGATCGCCGATGAAGAAAAGCCGCAGCTGATGGTGATCGACTCCATCCAGGTGATGCATATGGCCGACGTGCAGTCGTCGCCGGGCAGCGTCGCCCAGGTACGGGAAACCGCGGCCTATTTGACGCGCTTTGCTAAAACTCGCGGCGTGGCGATTGTGATGGTCGGCCACGTCACCAAAGACGGCTCGCTGGCCGGTCCGAAGGTGCTGGAGCACTGTATCGACTGCTCGGTGCTGCTGGACGGGGATGCCGACTCCCGCTTCCGCACGTTGCGCAGCCATAAAAACCGCTTTGGCGCGGTGAACGAGCTGGGCGTCTTCGCCATGACCGAGCAGGGCCTGCGCGAAGTGAGCAACCCGTCCGCTATCTTCCTCAGCCGGGGAGATGAAATCACCTCCGGTAGCTCGGTGATGGTGGTCTGGGAAGGGACCCGCCCGCTGCTGGTGGAGATCCAGGCGCTGGTCGATCACTCAATGATGTCCAACCCGCGCCGCGTGGCGGTGGGGCTGGAACAGAACCGTCTGGCGATCCTGCTAGCGGTGCTGCACCGTCACGGCGGCCTACAGATGGCCGATCAGGACGTCTTCGTCAATGTGGTCGGCGGGGTGAAGGTCACGGAAACCAGCGCCGACCTGGCGCTGCTGCTGGCGATGGTCTCCAGCCTGCGCGACCGTCCTCTGCCGCAGGATCTGGTGGTCTTTGGCGAAGTGGGGCTGGCCGGGGAAATTCGCCCGGTACCGAGCGGTCAGGAGCGTATCTCCGAAGCAGCCAAGCACGGCTTCCGCCGCGCCATCGTCCCGGCGGCCAATGTGCCGAAAAAAGTGCCGGAAGGCATGCAAATCTTTGGCGTGAAAAAGCTTTCAGACGCGCTAAGCGTTTTTGACGACTTATAATAAGTTAAAAGGAGATTAGCGATGTCGTCATTTGACTATTTAAAAAGCGCCATTAAGCAGAAAGGCTGTACCCTGCAGCAGGTGGCGGAAGCCAGCGGAATGACCAAGGGGTATCTTAGCCAACTGCTGAATGCCAAAATCAAAAGCCCGAGCGCGCAGAAGCTTGAAGCGCTGCATCGTTTCCTCGGGCTGGAGTTTCCCCGCCGACAGAAAAGCGTCGGCGTGGTGTTTGGTAAGTTTTACCCACTGCATACCGGGCATATCTACCTGATACAGCGCGCCTGTAGCCAGGTCGATGAGCTGCATATCATTATGGGCTATGACGACACCCGCGACCGCGAGCTGTTTGAAGAGAGCGCCATGTCGCAACAGCCGACGGTGCCTGACCGCCTGCGCTGGCTGCTGCAAACCTTTAAATATCAGAAGAATATTCGCATCCACGCCTTCAATGAAGAGGGGATGGAGCCCTATCCGCACGGCTGGGACGTGTGGAGCCATGGGATCCGCGCTTTTATGAGCGAAAAAGGGATCGAGCCGAACCGGATCTATACCTCGGAAGAGGCCGATGCGCCGCAGTACCTTGAGCATCTGGGGATCGAGACGGTGCTTATCGATCCTAAGCGGACCTTTATGAATATTAGCGGCGGGCAGATCCGCGAGAACCCGTTCCGCTACTGGGAATATATTCCGACGGAAGTGAAACCGTTCTTTGTGCGGACGGTGGCGATCCTCGGCGGCGAGTCGAGCGGTAAATCGACGCTGGTCAATAAACTCGCCAATATCTTCAATACCACCAGCGCCTGGGAATATGGCCGGGATTATGTTTTTTCGCATCTCGGCGGCGATGAGATGGCGCTCCAGTATTCGGATTACGATAAAATTGCCCTTGGGCATGCGCAGTATATTGATTTTGCGGTGAAATATGCCAACAAGGTGGCGTTCATCGATACCGACTTCGTCAGCACTCAGGCCTTCTGTCTGAAGTACGAGGGACGTGAGCACCCGTTTGTGCAGGCGCTGATTGATGAATACCGCTTCGACCTGGTGATCCTGCTGGAGAACAATACCCCGTGGGTGGCCGATGGACTGCGCAGTCTTGGGAGCTCGGTGGATCGTAAAGAGTTTCAGTCGTTGCTGGTATCGCTGCTGAAAGAGAACGAGATCGAATTCGTTCATGTGAAGGAGTCGGACTACGATGCCCGGTTCCTGCGCTGCGTCGAGCTGGTGAAACAGCTGATGGGCGAGCAGGGGTAGGGGCTCTGCGGGCAGTTGCCCTCACCCCAACCCTCTCCCAATGGGAGAGGGAGCAAACATTAAAAAAGGCAACTTGCGTTGCCTTTTTGCGTTTTATTTCGCGATACGTTTGTACTTGATTCGCTTCGGCTCCAGCGCGTCGGCGCCGAGAGTGCGTTTCTTGTACTCTTCGTACTCGGTAAAGTTACCTTCGAAGAACTCAACCTTACCTTCATCCTGGTAATCCAGAATGTGGGTGGCAATACGGTCAAGGAACCAGCGGTCGTGCGAGATAACCATCGCGCAGCCCGGGAACTCCAGCAGGGCGTTTTCCAGCGCGCGCAGGGTTTCGATATCCAGGTCGTTGGTTGGTTCATCGAGCAGCAGGACGTTACCGCCGACCTGCAGCAGTTTCGCCAGGTGCAGACGACCACGTTCACCGCCGGACAGCTCGCCAACGCGTTTACCCTGGTCGACGCCTTTGAAGTTAAAGCGGCCCACGTAGGCGCGGCTCGGCATCTCGGTGTTGCCGATCTTCATGATATCCAGGCCGCCAGACACTTCTTCCCACACGGTCTTACTGTTGTCCATCGCGTCGCGGAACTGATCGACGGAAGCCAGCTTAACGGTTTCACCCAGGGTGATGGTGCCGGAATCAGGCTGTTCCTGGCCGGACATCATGCGGAAGAGGGTGGATTTACCCGCGCCGTTCGGACCGATGATGCCGACGATAGCGCCTTTCGGTACCGAGAAGCTCAGATCGTCAATCAGAACGCGGTCGCCGTAGGATTTGCGCAGATGGCTGACTTCCAGAACTTTATCGCCCAGACGCGGGCCTGGCGGAATGAACAGTTCGTTAGTCTCGTTACGTTTCTGATATTCAACGTTGTTAAGCTCTTCAAAGCGCGCCAGGCGGGCTTTGCCCTTAGACTGACGGCCTTTCGCGCCCTGGCGAACCCACTCGAGTTCTTTCTCGATAGATTTGCGGCGTGCGGCTTCCTGAGAAGCTTCCTGCGCCAGACGCTGGTCTTTCTGCTCCAGCCAGGAGGAGTAGTTGCCTTCCCACGGAATACCTTCGCCGCGGTCAAGCTCGAGGATCCAGCCGGCGACGTTATCAAGGAAGTAACGGTCGTGGGTAATCGCCACCACGGTGCCTTCGAAGTCGTGCAGGAAGCGTTCCAGCCAGGCGACGGACTCGGCGTCGAGGTGGTTGGTCGGTTCGTCGAGCAGCAGCATATCCGGTTTTTCCAGCAGCAGACGGCACAGCGCGACGCGGCGGCGTTCACCACCGGAAAGATTAGCGATTTTCGCATCCCAGTCCGGCAGGCGCAGGGCGTCGGCCGCGCGCTCCAGCTGGACGTTCAGGTTGTGGCCGTCGTGCGCCTGGATAATCTCTTCGAACTTGCCTTGCTGTGCGGCAAGCTTATCGAAGTCCGCATCCGGCTCGGCGTATTTGGCATAGACTTCGTCCAGACCCTTCAGCGCGTTAACCACTTCGGCGACCGCTTCTTCCACGGACTCGCGCACGGTGTGCTCCGGGTTGAGCTGCGGCTCCTGCGGCAGGTAGCCGATTTTGATGCCGGGCTGCGGACGCGCTTCACCTTCGATCTCGGTGTCGATACCGGCCATGATGCGCAGCAGGGTAGATTTACCGGCGCCGTTCAGACCGAGCACACCGATTTTCGCGCCAGGGAAAAAGCTGAGGGAGATATTTTTCAAAATATGACGTTTCGGCGGAACCACTTTGCCGACACGATGCATGGTATAAACGAATTGAGCCACGTTGGACTTCGCCTCTTTCTATTTTGATAGATAGTTCAAAGCCGAAGTGTAGCCTTTTTCGCGCGCTAATCCCAGCGAGGCGACAGGATTCACAGAAGCGTAAAAAAATGTCCAGGACATGGCGCGTTTAGCGTTGTCTGATTAGCATAAGTAAAGCCGCCTGCCGAACCGGCAGGGGTTTTTAAGCGGCACGATGCTGCGAAAATGCACCGGAAAGAGGAAGAGCTTGTGGAAAAAGCCAAAAAAATGGCGTGGCATCTTTTGGCTGCCAGCGTTGGTTTGTTGACGTTGAGTCAGCTGGCGCATGCGGATTCACTGGATGAACAGCGCAGCCGCTACGCACAAATTAAGCAGGCGTGGGATAACCGGCAGATGGATGTAGTCGACCAGCTGATGCCCACGTTAAGCACCTATCCCCTGTATCCCTATTTGCAGTACCGACAGATCACCGACGATCTGATGAACCAGCCGGCGCTGGTGGTGAAAAACTTTATTGACGCCAATCCGACGCTGCCCCCTGCGCGTTCATTACGTTCGCGCTTCGTGAATGAACTGGCCCGGCGCAGCGACTGGCGCGGCTTGCTGGCGTTTAGCCCGGATAAGCCGACCAGCACCGAGGCGCTGTGCAACTATTACTACGCCAAGCTGAGCGTGGGGCAGTCGCAGGAGGCCTGGAGCGGGGCGAAAGAGCTGTGGCTGACGGGCAAGAATCAGCCCGGCGCCTGTGAACCGCTGTTCAGCGCCTGGCGCGACTCCGGTCAGCAGGATCCGCTGGCCTATCTCGAACGGATCCGCCTGGCGATGAAGGCCGGCAATATCGGGCTGGTGAAATCGCTGGCCCAGCAAATGCCCGCCAACTACCAGAGCATCGCCAGCGCCGTGGTCGCCCTGGCTAACGATCCAAACAGCGTCCTCACCTTCGCCCGCACCACCGGGGCGACGGACTTTACCCGTCAGATGGCCGCCGTCGCCTTCGCCAGCGTCGCCCGCCAGGACGTGGAAAATGCCCGCCTGATGATCCCTTCGCTGGTACAGGCTCAGCAGCTCAATGAGGATCAGACCCAGGAACTGCGCGATATTGTCGCCTGGCGCCTGATGGGTAGCGATGTAACCGAAGAGCAGGCCATCTGGCGCGATGACGCAATCATGCGTTCGCAGTCCACGCCGCTGGTGGAGCGGCGGGTACGGATGGCGTTGGGGACGGGCGATCGCCATGGCCTCAACACCTGGCTGGCGCGTCTGCCGATGGAGGCGAAAGAGAAAGACGAATGGCGCTACTGGCAGGCGGATCTGCTGCTGGAGCGCGGCAGGGATGAGGAGGCGCAGGCGATCCTTCGCTCGTTGATGCAACAGCGAGGCTTCTACCCGATGGTCGCCGCGCAGCGTCTTGGCGAGGAGTATACCTTCCGCATCGATAAAGCCTCGGGCACCATCGATCCGGCGCTGGCCTCCGGGCCGGAGATGGCGCGGGTACGTGAGCTGATGTACTGGAATATGGATAACACCGCGCGCACCGAATGGGCCAACCTGGTCACTAGTCGCACCAAATCCCAGCAGGCGCAGCTGGCGCGCTATGCCTTCGATCAGCACTGGTGGGATCTGAGCGTGCAGGCGACGATCGCCGGTAAGCTGTGGGATCAGCTGGAAGAACGTTTCCCGCTGGCCTATAACGACCTGTTTGCCCGCTATGTTAGCGGCAAAGATATTCCGCAGAGCTACGCGATGGCGATTGCCCGTCAGGAGAGCGCCTGGAACCCGAAAGTGCGCTCGCCGGTCGGCGCCAGCGGACTGATGCAGATTATGCCGGGCACCGCGACGCATACCGTCAGTATGTTCAGCATTCCCGGCTACAGCGGCCCGTCGCAGCTGTTGGATCCGGAAACCAACATCAACATCGGCACCAGCTATCTGCAGTACGTTTATCAGCAGTTCGGCAATAACCGTATCTACGCCTCAGCGGCCTATAACGCCGGGCCGGGCCGGGTACGCAGCTGGCAGGGGAACAGCGCCGGACGGATCGACGCCGTGGCGTTTGTCGAGAGTATTCCGTTTTCGGAAACCCGCGGTTACGTGAAGAATGTCCTCTCCTATGACGCCTACTACCGCTACTTTATGGGGCAGCAGGATAAGATCCTCAGCGATGCGGAGTGGCGCCAGCGTTACTGATCGCCGGGAAGTATGTTATGCTTTGTACTCGTTGAAGAGTACATTCGACGGGCAGCGTAAGCTGCCCGTCTCAATATGGTGGCGCGATATGACCCAACAATCTCCCTATTCCGCGGCCGTTGCCGAACAACGTCATCAGGAGTGGCTGCGCTTTGTTGCCCTGCTTCAGCAGGCCTATGCTGAGGATCTGCATCTGCCGTTGCTGCAGCTGATGCTGACGCCCGACGAGCGCGAAGCCCTGGGTACCCGGGTGCGCATTATCGAAGAGTTGCTGCGCGGCGAGATGAGCCAGCGTGAGCTGAAAAATGAGCTCGGCGCCGGAATTGCGACCATTACCCGCGGGTCGAACAGCCTGAAATCGGCGCCGGTAGAGCTGCGCCAGTGGCTGGAGCAGACGTTGCTGGCTAGCGATAAATAGCGTTATGGAACGGGCTTAGCGCCAGCACGACCGCCTGGTGGTAAACGCTGCTGCGGGTTAATCTGCCGCCGGTGAAAACCCCAATCGCCCCCTCTTTACGACCGATCTGATCGATGCCGGTATACTGCGACATGACCGGGCCGAGGGCTTCGCCAGCGCGAACCTGCTCAAGAATAACGTCAGGCAACGGCAGCGTCGCTGAGCGCGCTTCTCCGCGCTGGCTGGCGCTTTCGATGACCACCCAGCTAAAGGTGCTGTCATCGTCGATACCGGCTTCGATGGCTACCCAGAAATCGGCATTTGGCTGGGCAAGGCGCGCATTGGCGACGCGATTTCGTGCGCCAGCGCGCGTTTCCTCGCTGCCGAAGGGCTGTTCCGGCACGCCGCTCTCGACGGCGACGGACTCAATGTGGCAGGATCCTTCGCCGAAAATCTCGTCAAAAGCCTGCAGAATTGCCTGAATTTTGGCGGGATTAGTGGTCGCTGAGACAACATGGTGCATAATCAAAACAACTCAGAATAAACTAACGTCATCGCAGTATACTCTAAATCACCCCGAGGGCAGGCGGTAATGCCCGAAAGCGGTTGATAACGAGTCCAGAACGGAAAAAAAGCATGTTACAAGTATACCTTGTTCGCCACGGTGAAACGCAGTGGAACGCCGAGCGACGTATTCAGGGTCAGTCCGACAGCCCGCTGACCGCCCATGGTGAGCGCCAGGCCTGGCAGGTGGGCGAGCGCGCCAGAACGCTGGGGATCACCCATATCATTACCAGCGATCTGGGGCGAACCCGCCGCACAGCAGAAATTATCGCCGAAGCCTGCGGCTGCAGCGTGATCGCCGATGCGCGCCTGCGCGAACTGGATATGGGGGTGCTGGAGAAGCGCCATATCGACTCGCTCAGCGAAGAAGAAGAAGGCTGGCGTCGCCAGCTGGTCAACGGCACACCGGACGGTCGTATTCCGCAGGGCGAATCGATGCAGGAGCTCAGCGAGCGTATGCATGCGGCGCTGGCATCCTGTCTGGAATTACCCGCCGGTAGCCGGCCGCTGCTGGTGAGTCATGGGATCGCGCTGGGCTGCCTGGTGAGCACGATATTAGGGCTGCCGGCGTACGCTGAGCGTCGTCTGCGGCTGCGCAACTGCTCTATTTCGCGCGTCGACTATCAGCAAAGCCCGTGGCTGGCTTCCGGCTGGGTGGTGGAAACGGCGGGCGACGTCTCGCATCTTGACGCCCCCGCAATGGACGAGCTGCAGCGTTAACGGCGGATCGGGATCAGATACTCGCAGCGCAACTGAATCGGCGTGGCCTGATCCCGGCTTTCATCTTCAGGGTAGAAGCGTTCAATATCCAGCCCCTTGCGACGCGTCAGGTTCAGCATCGGCATGCAGGTGCCGTAGACGGTCAGGATGAATTCCTGCAGACCGGTACCCAGCCCTTCATACGTAAACATGACATACTCGCCGCCCTCCAGGGTCACTGGATGGGCATGCTGCAGGTGGCCGTTAGCCATCTCCGGCGTCAGCGCGGTGGTATAGAATACTTCCTGCTCATCGTCTTTTTCCAGGCTCGGACGCGGCTCATGCAGCCCGTAGAGCACCGGGGGGATTGACGGTGAGTTGCCGAGGAAGTCTCGCCAGAACTGGACCCGCATCTGGTTACGAAAATCGGAGATTTCCTCGAGCTTACAGGTATAGCTCTGGGTCACGCCAAGCAGCTGAGTAGGGGGCAGAGTGATAAACTCATGTTTCGGCAGGGTAAATTCGCCAAGACGCAGCGGCGGGCGCATACCGAACGAGCTCCAGTCCGGCGAGCGGCGGTAGAGCGCCGGCGTCAGCGAGAATTGCTTCTTAAACGCTCGGGTGAAGGTCTGCTGGGAGTCGAAACGGTACTGCAGCGCAATATCAAGGATTGGACGGGCGGTCAGGCGTAATGCGACAGCAGATTTCGACAAGCGGCGCGCGCGAATATAGGCACCGATGGCATGGCCGGTGACATCCTTAAACATTCGCTGCAAATGCCACTTGGAATAACCTGCCTTCGCCGCCACATTATCCAGAGAAAGCGGCTGATCCAGGTGACCTTCCAGCCAGCTAAGGAGATCGCGAATAATCCCTGCTTGATCCATAAAATGTCCCCATCCTTAAACACAGGTGCCTGATATTAAAGTAGCGGATAATAGCATTTTTTGATGTTTTAGCATTCAGTGTTTTTTTTGCTTTTAAATGCGGTAGGTCAGGGGATTTGAACGATAATTTTGTAAAGCTGTGATCTATAAACCTTTTCTGCTAAGTGCGTGATAATCACTCAGCTATATTTTTTAATAATGGTAACAATATGAAATACAAGAAGTTTGCGATGGGGCTGCTCCTGCTGGCCGGTAGCCAGCTGGCTCAGGCGGAGCAGATTGGTTCCGTGGATACGGTCTTCAAATGGTTAGGGCCGGATCACAAAATCGTCGTCGAAGCCTTTGACGATCCGGATGTACAGAACGTGACCTGCTATATCAGCCGGGCGAAAACCGGTGGTATCAAAGGCGGGCTGGGGCTGGCGGAAGATACCTCTGACGCGGCGATTTCCTGCCAGCAGGTCGGGCCGATTGAGCTAACGGACAAAATCAAAAACGGCAAAAGCCAGGGCGACGTGGTGTTCCAGAAGCGCACCTCGCTGGTGTTTAAAAAACTGCAGGTCGTGCGTTTCTATGATGCGAAGCGCAATGCGCTGGTCTATCTGACCTACTCGGATAAAGTGGTTGATGGCTCGCCGAAGAACGCCATCAGCGCCGTGCCGATCATGCCATGGAATAAATAAACGGGAGCGCGCATGCAGCAGCCACGGATTTGGTTAGTTGAGGATGAACAGAGTATCGCTGATACCCTGGTTTACATGCTGCAGCAGGAGGGCTTCCAGGTCAGCGTCTTTGGCCGCGGTCTGCCCGCGCTGGAGGCGGCGGCGCATCAGGCGCCAGATGTCGCCATCCTCGACGTCGGCTTGCCGGATATCAGCGGCTTCGAGCTCTGTCGGCGTCTGCTGACGCGTTATCCGGCGCTGCCGGTGCTGTTTTTGACGGCGCGTAGCGACGAGGTCGATAAGCTGCTGGGGCTGGAAATCGGCGCTGACGATTATATCGCCAAGCCGTTTTCACCACGCGAAGTCTGCGCGCGGGTGCGAACCGTGCTGCGGCGGCTGCAGAAGTTTGCCGCGCCATCGCCGGTGGTACGCGTCGGCGAGTTTGTGCTCGATGAGCAGGCGGCGGCGATCAGCTGGTTCGGCCAGCCGCTGAATCTGACGCGCTACGAATTTCTGCTGCTGAAAACCCTGCTTCACGCGCCCGGTCGCGTCTTCTCCCGTCAGCAGCTGATGGAGCTGGTGTGGATCGATGCCTGGGAAAGCCTCGACCGTACCGTCGATACCCATATCAAAACCCTGCGCGCTAAGCTGCGGGCTGTGAATCCTGAAAAGGCGCCAATCAATACCCATCGCGGTATGGGCTACAGCCTGGGGCGCGGCTGATGCGCATCGGCATGCGCCTGCTGCTGGGCTATTTTCTTATCGTCGCGATCGCCGCGTGGTTTGTGCTGTCGATCTTTGTCCAGGAAGTGAAGCCGGGCGTGCGCCGGGCGACAGAGGGGACCCTCAATGATACCGCTACCCTGTTGGCGGCGCTGGCGCGTGAGGATCTGCTGGCGGCAAACCCGCAGCAGGGCAGGCTGGCGCAGGCCTTTCACCAGCTCAACCAGCAGCCGCTCAACGCCAATATTGGCGGAATTAAAAAGGTACGTAATGAGTACCGCGTCTATCTGACCGATGCCCGGGGCAAGGTGGTGTTTGACTCCAGCGGGCAGGCGACAGGGCAGGACTATTCGCGCTGGAACGATGTCTGGCTCACCCTGCGCGGCCAGTACGGCGCGCGCAGTACGCGCAGCGATCCGCATGATGAAGCCAGCTCGGTGATGTATATCGCCGCGCCGGTGATGGATAAGGGGCGGATTATCGGCGTACTGAGCGTCGGTAAACCCAACCTGGCGATGACGCCGGTCATTAAGCGCAGCGAGCGGCGGATCCTCTGGGCCGGCGGCGCCCTGCTGGGCATTGCGCTGTTGATTGGCGGCGGCGTCGTCTGGTGGATCAATTTCTCTATCGGCAAGCTGGTGCGCTATGCGGACTCGGTGACCGCTGAGCGCCCGCTGCCGCTGCCGGAGGTTGGCAGCAGCGAATTGCGCAAGCTGGCCCAGGCTCTGGAGAGCATGCGGGTAAAGCTCGAAGGTAAGAATGCCATCGAAAACTATGTCTATGACCTGACCCATGAACTGAAAAGCCCGCTGGCGGCCATCCGCGGCGCGGCGGAGATCCTGCGCGAAGGGCCGCCGCCTGAGGTGGCGGCGCGGTTTACTGATAATATCCTCGCGCAAAACACCCGGATGCAACTGCTGGTGGAGCGGCTGCTCCAGCAGGCGAGACTGGAAAGCCGGCTGGAGATAAAGCAGCATCCGGTGTCGATAGATGCGCTATACCAACGGCTGACGGAGGAGCGCAACATCGCTCTGGCGGCGAAAGCTATCACCCTGCGCTGGCGGGAGAGTGGGATGCTGGTCAATGGCGATGGCGAGCTGCTGGCCCAGGCGCTGGGTAATCTGCTCGACAACGCGATTGACTTTACCCCCCAGGGCGGTGAGATCGCCCTGGCTGCGGAGAAGCGAAATGAAGAGGTGCAATTGAGCGTTATCGACAACGGGTGCGGTATTCCGGACTATGCCCTGGAACGAATCTTTGAGCGATTCTATTCGCTGCCGCGCGAAGACGGCCATAAGAGCAGCGGCCTTGGGCTGGCGTTCGTTCGTGAAGTCGCGCGCCTGCATCACGGCGATATCAATCTGCACAATCGGCCCGAAGGCGGCGTGGTCGCCACGCTGCGACTTCACCGTCCCTTCACATAGCTTCAAATTCTCCCCACACAGCCGTCCTATTGTGAGGCCATCACGATAGGGAGAAAGGCTATGTTGAAATCACCGTTATTCTGGAAAATCACCACGTTAATAGGCTGTATTGTGCTGCTATCTTTGCCGTTAATGATGGTCAGGGAGCTTATTAATGAGCGAGCGGATTATCGTAGCGAAGTGGTGGACGCCATTGAGCAAAGCACCAGCGGCTCGCAAAAACTCGCCGGACCGCTGATCGCTATTCCGATAACCGAGACCCTGACCCGCATGGAGAACCAAAAAGAGGTCAACTATCAGCGGAGCTGGGTGTATTACTGGCTGCCGGAGTCGCTGGCGGTCGCCGGCAAACAGACCGTGGAGTCGAGGAGGGTGGGTATCTACAGCGGCCAGGTCTGGCATAACGCCTTGCAGATTAAGGCCTCGTTTGATCCGCTGCGTCTGGCGGCGCTGAGAAAAACGAATATCGTCTTAGGCCAGCCGCGGCTGGTGGTGAGCGTCGGCGATGCCCGCGGCATTGGCGCCATCCATGCCCCGGAGGTCAACGGTAACGTATTAAGCGTGGAGCCGGGGCTGGGGATAAGCGGCGATGGCGCAGGTATTCATATGCCAATGCCTGCGCTGGCGGAGGACAACAAGCCGCTTGAGATTGCCTTTTCACTCGATCTGAACGGGACGGGTGAGTTTTCACTGGTGCCGCTCGGGCGTAACAGCGAGCTGCAGCTGACCAGTAACTGGCCGCATCCCGGTTTTCTCGGCAGCTTCCTGCCAACGCAACGGGAAGTGAGTGCTGCCGGCTATCGCGCCCACTGGCAAAGCAGCTGGTTCGCCAACGATATGGGGAGCTATTTCAAGGATGATATGGAGATCCCGTGGTCGCGACTGCCGGCGTTCAGTGCCGATGTGATGTCCCTTGCCGACCAGTACCAGCTAACCGATCGGGCGACAAAATATGCCATCCTGTTAATCGGGCTGACCTTTATGGCTTTTTTCGTGTTCGAGAGCCTGACCCGTCGTCCCCTGCATCCGATGCAATATCTGCTGGTGGGCTTATCGCTGGTGCTGTTTTACCTGGTGCTGCTGGCGCTCTCAGAGCACATTGGTTTTACCGCCGCCTGGCTGGCGGCCAGCCTGTCTGGCGCGGTGATGAATGGGATCTACCTTCAGGCGGTGCTCAGAGGATGGCGTAACAGCCTGCTGTTTGTCGCCGCGCTACTGCTGCTGGATGGCGTGATGTGGTTTCTGTTGCATTCTGAGGATAGCGCGCTGCTGCTGGGTACCGGGGTGCTGGCGTTGGCGCTGAGCGTCCTGATGTTTTTGACCCGTCGCGTGGACTGGTATGCGTTATCGCTGCCGAAAGGCACAGTGCCTCCGACACCGGCTGCCGATGACGATAAGCTGCGTCTCTGGAAAGAGTGACGGCATAAAAAACGGCGCCCCTGGGGCGCCGTTTTCGCATCATGGCTGCGGAATAAATCGTATTATTCCTGCAGATCGCCACAGAAACGGTAGCCTTCACCGTGAATGGTAGCGATGATTTCCGGAGTATCCGGAGTGGATTCGAAGTGTTTACGAATCCGACGAATGGTCACGTCAACGGTACGGTCATGCGGCTTCAGCTCGCGACCGGTCATTTTCTTCAGCAGCTCGGCACGAGACTGAATTTTGCCCGGGTTTTCGCAGAAATGCAGCATCGCGCGGAATTCACTGCGCGGCAGCTTGTACTGTTCGCCGTTCGGGCTAACCAGGGAACGGCTGTTGATATCGAGTTCCCAGCCGTTGAACTTGTAGCTTTCCACGCTGCGACGCTCTTCGCTCACGGTACCGAGGTTCATGGTACGGGAGAGCAGGTTGCGCGCGCGGATAGTCAGTTCACGCGGGTTAAACGGTTTAGTGATATAGTCGTCAGCGCCGATTTCGAGGCCAAGGATCTTATCCACTTCGTTGTCGCGGCCGGTTAAGAACATCAGCGCGACGTCAGCCTGCTCGCGCAGCTCGCGCGCCAGCAGAAGACCATTTTTACCAGGCAGGTTGATATCCATGATCACCAGGTTGATATCATTTTCAGACAGGATCTGATGCATTTCCGCGCCATCGGTCGCTTCGAATACATCGTAACCTTCTGCTTCGAAAATACTTTTTAACGTGTTGCGTGTTACCAACTCGTCTTCAACGATAAGAATGTGCGGGGTCTGCATGTTTGCTACCTAAATTGCCAACTAAATCGAAACAGGAAGTACCAAAGTCCCTGACCTGCCTGCTGCATGTCGCAAATTAACATGCGCGGCGTAACATGACTAAAGTACGTAATTGCGTTCTTGATGCACTTTCCATCAACGTCAACAACATCATTAGCTTGGTCGTGGGTACTTTCCCTCTGGACCCGACGGTGTCAAAAACGGCTGACATCCTAACCATTTTAACAGCAACATAACAGGCTAAGAGAGGCCGAACACCCAATAAAACTACGCTTCGTTGACATATATCAAGTTCAATTGTAGCACGTTAACAGTCTTGTGAAATCATTGCATCGCCATGCTCTTTATAGTCACAATCTTTACCCGGCTCAACTAGTTGCGTGGATAAATTAATAAATACAGTGAATCCAAAGCCTGAAACGATGCATCAGATGAAATTGCATTGCCCATCATATGGATAAATGGGTTCTGTTAACATACTCCTTGTCACGGCCTCCTGAGAACAGTTTAGATTTTTTTATGGGTAAGAAAACGCAATTTTAGTGATTTTTGTTGCAAATTTGTAAATTTTCACCGCGTAAAATGGGGGGCGCTGCGCCTCGATAACGCCTGAGAGAGAGAAAGAAACCGCAATGCGTTTAACGATTATTTTAGTCGGTCCTGCCCGGGCCGAGAACGTCGGCGCTGCCGCCAGGGCGATGAAAACCATGGGATTTCGCGAACTACGGATCGTCGATAGCGAAGCCCACCTGGCGCCGCCGGCACGCTGGGTGGCGCATGGCTCAGGCGACATCCTCGATGGTATCACCACCTATCCCACCCTTGCCGAGGCGCTGCATGACGTTGATTTTACCGTCGCCACCACCGCCCGCAGCCGCGCGCGTTTTCACTATTACGCCACGCCGCAGCAGCTGTTGCCGCTGCTGGAGGAGAAGGCGCAGTGGATGAACCATACTGCCCTGGTATTTGGTCGTGAGGACGCCGGATTGACCAATGAGGAGCTGGCGTTGGCTGATGTGTTGACCGGTGTGCCGATGGCTGCGGATTATCCGTCGCTGAATCTCGGCCAGTCGGTGATGGTCTACTGTTATCAATTAGCATCGCTAATGCAACAAACGGCGCCCGCCGCCGCTGCGGCAGACCATCATCAGCTGCAGGCCTTACGTACTCGTACCCTGGCGTTACTTTCGCGTTTGGGCGTGGAGGATGATGCCAAACTGGCCGACTGGTTGTCGCAACGGCTGGGCCTGCTGCAGCAGCGCGACACGGCAATGTTGCATCGTTTGCTGCATGATATTGAAAAAAACCTGCCAGAATAAAACTCTGTCATATTTTTTATTTATGGATGTGTATGCTGTTCTATGGGCTGGTTTTCCGCCGATCTGGATGTTTTTTCTCACGGAAGCGGGAAAATACGTAAGCCTGCTGAAATGGGGCAAATTGAGAAATTCATTGACTTAAGACGGCAGATACTTTAACCAATATAGGCAGGACGTACAGACAGATAAAAATACAGAGTACACAACATCCATGAATCGCATCGGCATGATTACCACCATTATCACCACCACCATTACCACAGGTAACGGTGCGGGCTGACGCGTACAGGAAACACAGAAAAAAGCCCGCACCTGAACAGTGCGGGCTTTTTTTTTGACAAGAGATCAAGGGGTAAGAACCATGCGAGTGTTGAAGTTCGGCGGTACATCAGTGGCAAATGCGGAACGGTTTCTGCGGGTTGCCGATATTCTGGAGAGTAATGCCAGGCAGGGGCAGGTAGCGACGGTCCTGTCTGCCCCGGCGAAGATCACTAACCACCTGGTAGCGATGATTGAAAAGACCATTGGCGGCCAGGATGCCCTCCCCAATATTGCCGACGCCGAACGCATTTTTGCCGAACTTCTTCATGGCCTTGCCGACGCCCAGCCCGCTTTCCCGCTTGCCCAGTTAAAAGCCTTCGTGGAGCAGGAATTTGCTCAGATTAAGCATGTTCTGCACGGCATCAGCCTGCTGGGTCAGTGCCCGGACAGCGTCAATGCCGCGCTGATCTGCCGCGGCGAAAAGCTCTCCATCGCCATCATGGCGGGTCTGCTGGAAGCCCGTGGACATAAAGTCAGTGTCATTAACCCGGTCGAAAAACTGCTCGCCGTGGGTCACTATCTGGAATCCACCGTCGATATCGCCGAATCCACCCGCCGCATTGCCGCCAGCCAGATCCCGGCAGACCATATGATCCTGATGGCCGGGTTTACCGCCGGCAATGAGAAAGGCGAGCTGGTGGTGCTGGGACGTAACGGCTCCGACTACTCGGCTGCGGTACTGGCCGCCTGCCTGCGCGCTGACTGCTGCGAAATCTGGACCGATGTCGACGGAGTGTACACCTGCGATCCGCGTCAGGTGCCGGATGCGCGCCTGCTGAAATCGATGTCTTATCAGGAGGCAATGGAGCTCTCCTACTTTGGCGCGAAAGTGCTGCACCCGCGCACCATCGCCCCTATCGCCCAGTTCCAAATCCCATGCCTGATTAAAAATACCGGCAACCCACAGGCGCCGGGAACGCTTATCGGCGCCAGCCGCGACGAGGACGATTTGCCGGTGAAAGGCATCTCTAACCTCAACAACATGGCGATGTTCAACGTCTCCGGGCCGGGGATGAAAGGGATGGTCGGCATGGCGGCCCGCGTCTTCGCCACCATGTCCCGCGCCGGCATCTCGGTGGTGTTGATCACTCAATCTTCTTCGGAGTACAGCATCAGTTTCTGCGTGCCGCAGAGCGACTGCGCACGTGCCAAACGGGCGATGGAAGATGAGTTTTATCTGGAGCTGAAAGAGGGGCTGCTGGAGCCGCTGGCGATTATGGAGCGTCTGGCGATCATCTCCGTGGTGGGCGACGGAATGCGTACCCTGCGCGGTATCTCGGCGAAATTCTTTGCGGCACTGGCCCGCGCCAATATCAATATCGTGGCGATTGCCCAGGGCTCTTCCGAGCGCTCAATTTCGGTAGTGGTCAGCAATGACGACGCCACCACCGGCGTGCGCGTGACCCATCAGATGCTGTTCAACACCGACCAGGTGATTGAAGTGTTTGTCATCGGCGTCGGCGGCGTCGGCGGCGCGCTGCTAGAGCAGATCAAGCGCCAGCAGGGGTGGCTGAAGAACAAACATATCGATCTGCGCGTCTGCGGTGTAGCCAATTCTCAGGCGCTGCTGACCAGCGTGCATGGCCTGAATCTGGAAAACTGGAGTGCGGAACTGGCGGAGGCGAAAGAGCCGTTTAATCTTGGCCGCCTGATCCGCCTGGTGAAAGAGTACCACCTGCTCAATCCGGTGATCGTCGACTGTACCTCCAGCCAGGCGGTCGCCGATCAGTATGCCGACTTCCTGCGCGAAGGTTTCCATGTGGTGACGCCGAACAAAAAGGCCAATACCTCTTCGCTGGATTACTATCACCAGCTGCGCCATGCGGCCAGCAGCTCGCGGCGTAAGTTCCTCTATGACACTAACGTTGGCGCGGGCCTGCCGGTGATTGAGAACCTGCAGAACCTGCTCAACGCCGGCGATGAGCTGCGCCATTTCTCCGGGATCCTGTCCGGCTCCCTGTCGTTTATCTTCGGCAAGCTGGACGAGGGGGTGAGTTTCTCCGCGGCGACGGCGATGGCCCGTGAGATGGGGTATACCGAGCCGGATCCGCGCGACGATTTATCCGGGGTGGATGTGGCGCGTAAACTGCTGATTCTGGCCCGTGAGACCGGGCGTGAACTGGAGCTGGCGGACATTATCGTCGAGTCGGCGCTGCCGCCGGACTTCGACGCCAGCGGCGATGTCGAGACCTTTATGGCCCGCCTGCCGTCGCTGGACGATGGTTTTGCCTCGCGGGTTGCTAAGGCGCGCGATGAAGGTAAAGTCTTGCGCTACGTCGGTAACATCGAAGAGGATGGTACCTGCCGGGTAAAAATAGCCGCGGTTGACGGCAACGATCCGCTGTTCAAAGTTAAGAATGGTGAGAACGCGCTGGCTTTTTATAGCCATTATTATCAGCCATTGCCGCTGGTGCTGCGCGGCTATGGCGCCGGGAACGACGTCACGGCGGCCGGCGTATTCGCCGACCTGCTGCGCACCCTGTCCTGGAAGTTAGGAGTTTAAGATGGTCAAAGTATATGCCCCGGCTTCCAGTGCCAATATGAGCGTCGGGTTTGATGTGTTGGGCGCGGCGGTCACGCCGGTCGATGGCACGCTGCTTGGCGACAACGTCACTGTCGAAGCGGCGGAGCAATTTAGCCTGCAGAATCTTGGACGCTTCGCCAGCAAACTGCCGACGGCGCCGCAGGAGAACATTGTTTACCAGTGCTGGGAAAGCTTTTGCCGGGAGATCGGCAAGACGGTGCCGGTGGCGATGACGCTGGAAAAAAACATGCCGATTGGCTCCGGGCTGGGTTCCAGCGCCTGCTCGGTGGTCGCTGCGCTGGTGGCCATGAACGAGTTCTGCGGCAAGCCGCTGAACGAGACGCGCATGCTGGCGCTGATGGGAGAGATGGAAGGGCGTATCTCCGGCAGCATTCACTACGACAACGTGGCGCCGTGCTATCTTGGCGGCATGCAGTTGATGATCGAAGAGAATGGGATTATCAGTCAGCAGGTGCCCGGGTTTGATGAGTGGCTGTGGGTGCTGGCCTATCCGGGGATTAAAGTCTCTACTGCTGAAGCGCGGGCGATTCTGCCGGCGCAGTATCGCCGCCAGGATTGTATCGCCCATGGTCGCCACCTCGCGGGCTTTATTCACGCCTGCTACACCCGCCAGCCGCAGCTGGCGGCAAAATTGATGAAAGATGTGATTGCCGAACCGTACCGAACCAAACTGCTGCCGGGCTTTAGCGAAGCGCGTCAGGCGGCCATGGAAATGGGCGCCCAGGCTTGCGGCATCTCCGGCTCTGGCCCAACGCTGTTCGCGTTGTGTGATAAACCGGATACCGCACAGCGCGTCGCCGACTGGCTTGGCGCGCACTATCTGCAGAATCAGGAAGGCTTTGTTCATATTTGCCGGCTGGACACGGCGGGCGCACGCGTAGTGGGATAACCAATGAAACTGTATAACTTAAAAGATCATAACGAGCAGGTCAGCTTTGCGCAGGCCGTCACCCAGGGACTTGGCAAGCATCAGGGCCTGTTCTTTCCGCACGATCTGCCGGAATTCAGCCTGACTGAAATTGACGACATGCTGGCGCAGGACTTTGTCACCCGTAGCGCCAAAATTTTATCCGCCTTTATCGGCGATGAGATCCCGCAGGATGTCCTGCAGCAGCGGGTGCGCGCGGCGTTTGCGTTTCCGGCGCCCGTAAGCAAGGTTCAGGAAGATGTCGGCTGTCTGGAGCTGTTCCATGGCCCTACGCTGGCGTTCAAGGATTTCGGCGGCCGCTTTATGGCGCAGATGCTGACCCACATCGCAGGCGATAAGCCGGTCACCATCCTCACCGCGACCTCTGGCGACACCGGGGCGGCGGTGGCGCATGCTTTCTACGGCCTGCCGAACGTCAAGGTAGTGATCCTCTATCCGCGCGGCAAGATCAGTCCCCTGCAGGAGAAGCTGTTCTGTACCCTCGGCGGCAATATTGAAACCGTGGCGATTGATGGCGACTTTGATGCCTGCCAGGCGCTGGTGAAGCAGGCGTTTGACGATGAAGAGCTGAAGGCGACGCTGGGTCTCAACTCGGCTAACTCCATCAACATCAGCCGCCTGCTGGCGCAGATCTGTTACTACTTCGAAGCGGCGGCGCAGCTGCCGCAGGAAGCCCGCAATCAGCTGGTGATTTCCGTGCCGAGCGGCAACTTCGGCGATCTGACCGCCGGTCTGCTGGCCAAGTCGCTGGGGCTGCCGATCAAGCGCTTTATCGCCGCCACCAACGCCAACGACACCGTTCCGCGCTATCTGCAGGGCGGCGAGTGGGCGCCAAAAGCCACCCAGGCGACGCTGTCCAACGCCATGGACGTCAGCCAGCCGAACAACTGGCCGCGCGTTGAAGAGCTGTTCCGCCGTAAAATCTGGCGTCTCAGCGAGCTGGGCTATGCCGCGGTCGATGATGAGACCACCAAAGCAGCGATGCGCGAGCTGAAGGCCATCGGCTACATCTCTGAACCGCATGCGGCGATTGCCTGGCGCGCGCTGCGCGATCAGCTGCAGCCGGGAGAGTACGGCCTGTTCCTCGGCACCGCCCATCCGGCGAAGTTCAAAGAGAGCGTGGAGGAGATCCTGCAGGAGACTCTGCCGCTGCCGAAGGAGCTGGCCGACCGCGCCGACCTGCCGCTGCTGTCTCACAACCTGCCGGCGGATTTCGCCGCGCTGCGTAAGCTGATGATGGGCTAAGCCAGGCAATAATATCGGCAACATGATCGACCAAACCGGGCAGCTATTGCCCGGTTTTTATATTTAACGCACTTTTCCATATCAGTAAAATTTCTCTCCATAAAATTCCCCACACTATTTTATTGTCAGCGCACTGCTTTTATTGCAAACTCTTTTACGGATTGTCCTCTTTGCCGGATAATTCCACTGGATTATCTTTTTTATTTATTATTTCATGCTGCTTATATTTATGCTGCTGATTTTATTATGAAGCAGCTATAGATATCATTTGTTATAGATGCATTGTTAATGCACAAGGTTTTCAAGGAGGAAACATGCGTATTTTATCTCTTTTTTTGGTGGTGTTCGCTTTAACAGGCTGCTCCGGGACAACGATTGGCGGTAATGAAGATAAATTAACGCCAGCCTATCTGAAACAACATCTCATTGTCGGAAAAACCACCAAGGCCGAGGTTCGTCAGTATTTTGGTGCCCCGGATTCTGGTCATACGACGGTGACGGCGTCGGGTAAAGAGAGCTGGTATTATTCAGTAGATAAAGGGATCAACCTGGTCAGCCTCGCGGGTTCCATGATCCCGGTAACCGGGGCATCGCAAGCTGCCGATGCGGTCGATAAGTCCAGCCAAAAAGATTCGAACTCGCTGATGATTTTCTTCGATGAAAAAGGCGTGGTGGAAAACTGGGTGCGTTAAAATAAGTAATAATCTGCTTAATTATATTGAAAAGGGGAATGACTCCCCTTTTTTATTACCGTAACGTGTTACTGCTCGTGGCGTTTAAACACCAGTTCGCCTTTCTCTGAGGCATCCGCATCAAAGAAATAGCCTTCGCTATTAAAAGCTTTGAGCTGCTCCGGCTGGGTTAAGCGGTTTTCAATAATGTAGCGACTCATCAGGCCGCGGGCTTTCTTCGCATAAAAACTGATCACTTTGAATTTGCCGTTCTTCTCATCGAGGAATACCGGCTTGATCAGCTGACCCTGCAATTTTGGCGTTTTCACCGATTTAAAATATTCATCGGAAGCCAGGTTGATGACGATATCGTCGCCCTGGTCGCGCAGCGCCTGATTCAGCTTCTCGGTAATGGTATCCCCCCAGAACTGGTACAGATCTTTGCCGCGCGGATTTTCCAGACGGATCCCCATCTCCAGGCGGTAGGGCTGCATCAGGTCTAACGGGCGCAGCACGCCATACAGCCCGGAGAGCATGCGCAGATGCTGCTGGGCGAAGTCAAAGTCGTCCTCGGTGAGCGTCTCTGCCTGCAGGCCAGTGTAGACATCGCCTTTAAAGGCGAGGATCGCCTGGCGGGCATTTTGCGGCGTAAAGTCAGGGTGCCAGTCGTGGAAGCGGGTGGCGTTTAGATCCGCCAGCTTGTCGCTAATGCTCATCAGCTTGCCGATTTGCGGCGCGGTCAGCTTACGGGCGATGCCGATAAGCTGCTGAGAATACTCGAGGAGTTCGGGCTGGGTATAGCGAGTCGTTGCCAGCGGGCTTTGATAATCGAGCGTTTTAGCAGGTGAAATCAGAATCAGCATATCCAGTCCTTGCAGGTAATTTCGACGAATTTTAACAAAAAAAGTGCATGGTGGGATCGATAGCTGCAATTGCCGCGCTATTCGCGCGGCAATTCATTCCAGGCGCCCGGGGCCAGCTGTTGGTCAATATCCGGGTAACGAGTGGCATCGAAAGTCGGCTGGATACCCAGCCGCCGCTGACGCAGATAATCGCTGGCGATAATCCGCACCGTCGGGGAGAGCAACAGAATGGCCGTCAGGTTGGTCATCGCCATCAGCGCCATGATGATATCCGCGCTCTGCCAGACGACAGGCAGGCTAACCATGGTCCCCAACAGCACCATCAGGACGGTGAGTATTCGCAGCCCCCAGATATAGCGCGGCTTATCCAGGCGCAGGAAGACCAGATTATTTTCCGCGTACACGTAATTGGCTACGATAGAGCTAAAGGCGAACAGCAGCACGATGAGGGCGATGAAACCCGCTCCCCAGCCGCCGACCAGCACGCTCATCGCGTGTTGCAAGTCCTGAATACCGTTGAGCGTATATTCATTGTCGGGCCGCGGCGCCAGCATGACGATAATCGCGCTGGCGGTACAGATCACGATAGTATCGATAAACACGCCAATCATCTGCACGATCCCCTGCGCCGCCGGGTGCGGCGGCCAGGAGGCGGCGGCCGCGGCGGCGTTAGGCGAAGAGCCCATCCCTGCTTCATTGGAGAACATGCCGCGCTGGAAGCCGCTGGTCAGCGCCTGGCTGATGGTGTAGCCCACCGCGCCGGCGGCGGCCTCCTGCCAGCCGAAGGCGCAGCGAAAGATGGTAGCGAAAATCGTCGGCAGGGCGGTGATGTGCCACAGGCCGATGAGCAGGCTGGTGGCGATCCACAACAGCGCCATAAAGGGAACGATCCATTGCATCAGACGCGCCACGCCGCGTAAACCACGGAGGATCGCCAGCAAAACGACAACGGCCAGCACGCCGCCGCTGACCGCCGCCGGCAGATCGAACGCATAGCGCAAGGCATGGGCCACGGAGTTAGCCTGCACGGTATTGAAGATAAAACCATAGGCCAGCAGGAGGAGGATCGAAAACAGGACGCCCATCCAACGCATGCCGAGCCCGCGCGCCATATACCAGGCCGGGCCGCCGCGAAACTGTCCGCGGCTATCGCGTTCTTTATACAGCTGAGCAAGGGAACATTCAGCAAAGCTGCTGGCCATGCCGAGCAGGGCGGAAACCCACATCCAGAATACGGCGCCGGGCCCACCGGCGGCGATCGCCAGCGTCACCCCGGCAAGATTGCCGCTGCCGACCCGGGCGGCAAGGCTGGTACAGAGCGCCTGAAAGGACGTTAAACCACCCGGCTGCGGGTGCAGGCTTTTTTTTAGACTGCGGCCGAATTTGCGCACGTAACGAAACTGAATACCCCGGGTTTGCCAGCTAAACCAGATACCGGCGCCCAGTAGCAGATAAATCATCACTGAGCCCCAGAGTATTTCATTGATAAATGAGAGAAAATCAGGCATTAAACATCCTCTTGTCCATGCCGGTACGCCAGTGTAAGCGTTACCAATTAAGTGACAATCCTTTCGCTTTCAGCAAATTAATCTGCATAGTTTATCACACTCTGCGCTCTTCTCTCGTCGGCGGTTGCGCTGACCCGGCAGCGTGTTATCATCTGGGCAGACCGGTTACATCCCCTTAACTGCTGTTTAAGAGAAATATATCATGACGGATAAATTAACTTCTCTGCGTCAGTACACCACTGTCGTCGCTGACACCGGAGATATTGCGGCAATGAAGCTGTATCAGCCTCAGGATGCCACCACTAACCCTTCCCTGATTCTCGGCGCGGCTCAGATCCCTGAGTACCGTAAGCTGATTGACGACGCTGTCGCCTGGGCTCGTAGCCAGAGCAGCGATCGCGCGCAGCAGATCCTCGATGCTTCCGATAAGCTGGCGGTGAACATCGGTCTCGAAATTCTGAAACTGATCCCGGGCCGTATCTCCACCGAAGTGGACGCACGTCTCTCCTATGACACCGAAGCGTCTATCGCGAAAGCCAAGCGCATCATCAAGCTGTACAACGACGCGGGCATCAGCAACGATCGCATTCTGATCAAACTGGCCTCCACCTGGCAGGGCATTCGCGCCGCTGAACAGCTGGAAAAAGAAGGCATTAACTGTAACCTGACGCTGCTGTTCTCCTTCGCTCAGGCTCGCGCTTGCGCCGAAGCGGGCGTCTTCCTGATTTCGCCGTTCGTTGGCCGTATCCTCGACTGGTACAAAGCCAACACCGACAAGAAAGAGTACGCACCGGCAGAAGATCCGGGCGTAGTTTCCGTCAGCGAAATCTACGAGTATTACAAGCAGCACGGCTATGAAACCGTCGTGATGGGCGCAAGCTTCCGTAACGTTGGCGAAATTCTGGAACTGGCTGGCTGTGACCGCCTGACCATCGCCCCGGCGCTGCTGAAAGAGCTGTCCGAAAGCGAAGGCGCCGTTGAGCGTAAGCTGGTATATACCGGTGAAGTGAAAGCGCGTCCGGAGCGTATTACCGAATCTGAGTTCCTGTGGCAGCATAACCAGGATCCGATGGCGGTAGACAAACTGGCGGAAGGTATCCGTAAGTTTGCGATCGACCAGGAAAAACTGGAAAAAATGATCGACGAACTGCTGTAATCGCGCAGGTGGCCGACGCCCGTCGGCCACATTACACTGTCTGTCCCGCCTCCGGCAGTGTATCATTTCGTTTAACGCCACAGTTTGAACGGAATAACCATGAATACCTTACGAATCGGCTTAGTTTCCATTTCCGATCGCGCCTCCAGCGGCGTCTATCAGGACAAAGGCATCCCGGCACTGGAAGAGTGGCTGGCACGTGCCCTGACCACCCCTTTCGAGCTGCAAACCCGTCTGATTCCGGATGAGCAGGCCATCATTGAGCAAACGCTGTGCGAACTGGTTGACGAAATGGGGTGCCATCTGGTGCTGACCACCGGCGGAACCGGCCCTGCGCGTCGCGATGTGACGCCCGACGCAACGCTGGCGATCGCCGATCGCGAGATGCCGGGCTTCGGCGAGCAAATGCGCCAGGTTAGCCTACACTTTGTGCCGACGGCTATCCTTTCCCGGCAGGTCGGTGTGATCCGCAAGCAGGCGCTGATCCTCAACCTTCCCGGGCAACCGAAAGCAATTCAGGAGACTCTGGAAGGGGTGAAAGATGCTGACGGCAACGTGCTGGTGCACGGTATTTTCGCAAGTGTACCTTATTGTGTACAGTTGCTTGAAGGGCCTTATGTGGAAACCGATGGCCGTGTAGTAGAAGCTTTTCGTCCCAAGAGCGCCAGACGCGAAACTTTATCCTGAATTTGATGCATTTTTGATATAACCTGCATCGCTAATGGTGTGCCGTTTTATTTACGATATAGTGATTTTTACTTTACACACTATAAAACACGCTGCACACCTCAGGATGAAATTGCGTTATGTCATATGTAAACCGACCGCTCAACCGCCAGGATTATAAAACGCTGACGCTGGCCGCCCTGGGCGGCGCGCTGGAGTTTTATGACTTTATCATTTTCGTTTTCTTCGCCGCTGTCGTCGGCGAGCTCTTCTTCCCTGCGGATATTCCCGAATGGCTGCGCCAGGTGCAAACTTTTGGCATTTTCGCCGCCGGTTACCTGGCGCGTCCGCTGGGGGGCATCATCATGGCCCACTTTGGCGATCTGGTGGGGCGCAAGAAAATGTTCACCCTCAGCATCCTGCTGATGGCGCTGCCAACCCTGGCGATCGGTCTGTTACCGACCTATAGCTCGGTAGGTATCATCGCCCCGCTGCTATTGCTGCTGATGCGTATTCTGCAGGGAGCGGCGATCGGCGGTGAAGTTCCAGGCGCCTGGGTGTTTGTCGCTGAGCATGTCCCGGAAAAACGCATTGGTATCGCCTGCGGCACGCTGACGGCCGGCCTGACGGTTGGCATTCTGCTGGGGTCGGTGGTGGCCACGCTTATCAATACCAGTCTGACGCCGCAGGGGATCCACGACGGCGGCTGGCGGATCCCCTTCCTGCTGGGCGGCGTATTTGGTCTGATAGCGATGTATCTGCGCCGCTGGCTGCAGGAGACGCCGATTTTTCTTGAGATGCAGCAGCGCAAAGCGCTGGCGCAGGAGCTGCCGGTAAAAGCGGTGGCGCTCAAGCACCAGAAGGCGGTGGTGATCTCTATGCTGCTGACCTGGCTGCTGTCGGCTGGCGTGGTGGTGGTGATCCTGATGTCGCCGGTCTGGCTGCAGAAGCACTATGGTTTTGCGCCGGCCATTACCCTGCAGGCCAACAGCATCGCCACCATTATGTTGTGCATCGGCTGTCTGCTCGCCGGGCTGGCGGCGGACCGCTTCGGCGCCAGCCGCACTTTTATCGTCGGCAGCCTGCTGCTGGCGGTTGCCAGCTGGGCATTTTACCATCTTGCCGGCGCCAGCCCGCAGCGGCTGTTTCTGCTCTACGGTACGGTGGGGCTTTGCGTCGGCGTGGTGGGGGCGGTGCCCTATGTGATGGTGCGGGCCTTCCCGGCGGAAGTACGCTTCACCGGCATCTCTTTCTCCTACAACCTGTCGTACGCGATCTTTGGCGGCCTGACGCCGATTGCGGTCACCATGCTGATGGGGGTGTCGCCGATGGCGCCGGCCTGGTATGTGCTGGCCCTGTCGCTGATGGGGCTGGGATTAGGTATCTGGCTGCGTCAGGAGCTGACGGCGCCGACGGGGATGCCGGAAGGGGAGCTGCAGCGTTAACGATGGCTAGCTGATGCTGATAATGACCTGCCGCCGCCCTGTGACCGGACGGCGGCGGAAGATTAGCGCGGTTCGCCGATCGGCAGCACGGTGCGGCCGAACTGTTCGTTCAGCACTTCACCCATCGCCAGGTAAATAGCGCTGGCGCCACAAATCAGGCCGACCCAGCCGGCTACCTTCACAATGCCTTCGTTATCGGCCAAATGGCCAATCGCCAGCAGCGCGAACAGTACGGTCAGGCTCAGGAAGACAAACTGCAGCATGCGGGCTGCCTTCAGGGTGCCAAAGAACATAAACAGGGTAAAGACGCCCCACAGGCCGAGGTACATACCGAGGAAGTGCGCGTTTGGTGCGTCTGCCAGGCCCATTTTCGGCATCAGAAGAATCGCCACCAGCGTCAGCCAGAAGCTGCCGTAGGAGGTAAAAGCGGTTAAGCCAAAAGTGTTGCCTTTTTTGTATTCCAGCAGGCCGGCAAAAATTTGCGCAATGCCGCCGTAAAAAATGCCCATCGCCAGGATAGCTACATCGAATGCGAACAGGCCGCTATTCGCCAGGTTAAGCAGAATAGTGGTCATGCCGAAGCCCATAAGGCCCAGCGGTGCCGGATTAGCCAACTTAGTGTTGCCCATAATTCCTCAAAATTATCATTAAAAGGGAAGCATTACCCCGCGACTTGGCGGCGGGGCGCGGCATAATAATGAGGCGCTGAAGGGCTGTCTATGATCTGGCGGGGTATTTTTCACCAATTTCCGCGGTGTCTGACGGCGGCTGGAGCATTTGCCGTAAACAGGCAATATGCAGGACCGCGGGGATGGTGACCCGGTATGCGCTGCCGCTCACCGCTTTTACGCTGTTCAGCGCGGCGCCGAGCGGTCCGCCCAGCCCGGCGCCGCGCACCAGGCCATGACCGATGACGCTCACCGCGGCATGCGTGCGCAGGATGGCGGTTAAGCGTTCGTCCAGCAACAAAGTGACGCCTTCGCTTAGCTTGCGATGCCTCAGCAGATGAGCCATCAGGCTGTCCAGCTCATGGCTCCGGCACTCCACCGCGGCGAGAAACTGCGCTTTTTGCTCCGCGTTCAGTTTATTCCAGCTGTGCTGCAGAAAATGCGCCAGCAACTGCTGCTCGATCTGCGGCGTCGACAGCTGTTTGTCGACCTTCGCTTTCAGTCGTTTACATACATCCAGCAGGATCGCGCGATAAAATTTGCCATGGCGGCGCAGCGTGTTGGCGATGCTATCGCCGCCAAAATGCTGTAGCTCACCGGCGATTAGCTGCCAGTTGCGGCGATAACGCTCCGGGTGCCCCTCCATCGCTAAAAATGTCTCGTTGCGCAGGAGCGTGCTGGAGAGACGGGGTTTGCCATTTTCCCCGTGGGTCAGAATGCGGGTAAAGGCTTCCAGATGCGCCTCGCTGCACTCAGGCAGAAAGGCGAGATCGTCATCCTCCAGGTAATTAATATGCATAACGTTTTCTCTCGGGCAGGGGCGACATTAGTCATCGCCGATAATTTTCAGTGATGCCATATCTGAGGAGTGCACCGTGTGGCCGGAGAAGGCGATCTTCTTCACGCAACGTTTGTTGTCGTTATCGCTATTGATGTTGATCCAGCCGGTGGTGCTGCCCTCTTTGATCCCGGCGGGGACGTTCAGCGTGTGGCTGGCGCCGCGGCTGGCCTTAAAGTAGACCGTCGCCCCGGAGAGTTGTACATCGCCGCGGTCGGCGCTGAGCTGAATGCGTTTGACCACCCGGCAGACGGGGAGCGTCAGCGTCAGGTCGTTGGTTTCATTGCGCGGCATAGCTATCACGCCGAGAATTTTATGGTCGTTAGCGGCCGCCGAGGTGATAAATGACACGCCGAGGATAAGCCCTACGGAAAGCCGGTATAGCGATTTCATTAATTTGTCCCCTGAATAAGCGAAGTGCGATGGCGGGGAAGTTTATCACTGCGAAAACGGGGCTTTTAGCGCGCAAGTATTGCGGGTTATGTCAATGATATTATGAATGTATTTCCTATTTTAATCCGTTTTTTGTATGTATATTTCGCCGTTGTTTTTGCCATGCAACAACCTTGTTCGGCAAGTCATCCGTAACCCTGTGCGAATCCGAGGCAAAAAATTTTTATGCTTGCCCCTTGATGCCGGAGTGGGCGACCCCATCTTGTAGTCAACCGCAGTGAAGAACCTGAAAAAAAATGATGTCTGGGCAGTTGAAACCGCACGTTTCGCCCTTATTACAGGTTCACAACCACATGTTGATCGAATTTTTAGTGGAGACGTTTAGATGGGTAAAATTATTGGTATCGACCTGGGTACTACCAACTCTTGTGTAGCGATTATGGATGGCACTACTGCACGCGTGCTGGAGAACGCCGAAGGCGATCGCACCACGCCTTCTATCATTGCCTATACCCAGGATGGTGAAACTCTGGTTGGTCAGCCGGCTAAACGTCAGGCAGTGACAAACCCGCAAAACACCCTGTTTGCGATTAAACGCCTGATTGGCCGCCGCTTCCAGGACGAAGAAGTTCAGCGTGACGTTTCTATCATGCCATACAAAATTGTTGCCGCAGACAATGGCGACGCATGGCTGGATGTGAAAGGCACCAAAACTGCACCGCCGCAGATCTCTGCTGAAGTGCTGAAGAAAATGAAGAAAACGGCTGAAGATTACCTGGGTGAACCGGTAACTGAAGCGGTTATCACCGTACCGGCTTACTTTAACGATGCGCAGCGTCAGGCAACCAAAGATGCCGGCCGTATCGCCGGTCTGGAAGTTAAACGTATCATCAACGAACCAACCGCGGCCGCGCTGGCTTACGGTCTGGATAAAGAAGTGGGCAACCGTACTATCGCGGTTTACGACCTCGGTGGTGGTACTTTCGATATCTCGATTATCGAAATCGACGAAGTTGATGGCGAAAAAACCTTTGAAGTTCTGGCGACCAACGGTGATACCCACCTGGGCGGCGAAGACTTCGATACTCGTCTGATCAACTACCTCGTTGATGAGTTCAAGAAAGATCAGGGCATTGACCTGCGCAACGACCCGCTGGCCATGCAGCGCCTGAAAGAAGCCGCTGAGAAAGCGAAGATTGAACTGTCTTCTGCTCAGCAGACCGACGTTAACCTGCCGTACATCACTGCAGACGCGACCGGTCCGAAACACATGAACATCAAAGTGACTCGCGCGAAACTGGAAAGCCTGGTAGAAGACCTGGTTAACCGTTCCATCGAGCCGCTGAAAGTCGCTCTGCAGGATGCCGGTCTGTCCGTTTCCGATATCAACGACGTGATCCTCGTTGGTGGTCAGACTCGTATGCCGATGGTGCAGAAGAAAGTGGCCGAGTTCTTTGGTAAAGAACCGCGTAAAGACGTTAACCCGGATGAAGCCGTGGCGATCGGTGCTGCCGTTCAGGGCGGTGTACTGACTGGCGATGTGAAAGACGTTCTGCTGCTCGACGTAACCCCGCTGTCGCTGGGTATCGAAACCATGGGCGGCGTGATGACTGCGCTTATCAGCAAAAACACCACCATCCCGACCAAGCACAGCCAGGTGTTCTCTACCGCTGAAGACAACCAGTCTGCGGTAACCATCCATGTGCTGCAGGGTGAGCGTAAACGCGCGTCTGATAACAAATCTCTGGGTCAGTTCAACCTGGATGGTATTAACCCGGCGCCGCGCGGCATGCCGCAGATCGAAGTGACCTTCGACATCGATGCTGACGGTATCCTGCACGTCTCCGCGAAAGACAAAAACAGCGGTAAAGAGCAGAAGATCACCATCAAAGCGTCTTCCGGTCTGAATGAAGAAGAAATTCAGAAAATGGTTCGCGAAGCAGAAGCTAACGCCGAATCTGACCGTAAGTTCGAAGAGCTGGTACAGACCCGCAACCAGGGCGACCATCTGCTGCACAGCACTCGTAAGCAGGTTGAAGAAGCAGGCGATAAACTGCCGGCTGACGACAAAACTGCCATTGAGTCTGCGCTGACCGCGCTGGAATCTTCTCTGAAAGGCGAAGACAAAGCGGATATCGAAGCGAAAATGCAGGCGCTGGCGCAGGCTTCTCAGAAGCTGATGGAAATTGCTCAGCAGCAGCACGCTCAGCAGCAGGCGGGTTCCGCTGACGCTCAGGCGAGCAACGCGAAAGACGACGATGTTGTCGACGCTGAGTTCGAAGAAGTGAAAGATAAAAAATAATCGCCCTTTGAACGGGTAAAACACTGGCACGGGCGAAGAGGTTTCCTCTCCGCCCGTGCACGCATGTTAAGGGGCTGAAAAACACCGATGGCAAAGCAAGATTACTACGAGATTTTAGGCGTTTCCAAAACAGCGGAAGAGCGTGAAATCAAAAAGGCTTATAAGCGCCTGGCCATGAAATATCACCCGGACCGCAACCAGGGTGATAAAGAGGCTGAAGCCAAATTTAAAGAAATCAAAGAAGCGTATGAAATCCTGACTGATGCCCAGAAGCGTGCGGCCTACGATCAGTACGGCCACGCGGCCTTCGAACAGGGCGGCATGGGCGGCGGCGGCGGTTTTGGCGGCGGTGCCGACTTCAGCGATATCTTTGGCGATGTTTTCGGCGATATCTTTGGCGGCGGACGTGGTCGTCAGCGCGCGGCACGCGGCGCCGATCTCCGTTACAACATGGAGCTGACGCTGGAAGAAGCGGTGCGCGGCGTCACTAAAGAGATCCGTATTCCGACGCTGGAAGAGTGCGACGTCTGCCACGGCAGCGGCGCCAAGGCCGGCAGCAAACCGCAGACCTGTCCGACCTGTCATGGCGCAGGCCAGGTGCAGATGCGCCAGGGCTTTTTTGCGGTACAGCAGACCTGTCCGCACTGCCAGGGACGCGGTACGCTGATTAAAGATCCGTGCAATAAATGTCATGGCCATGGCCGCGTAGAAAAGACCAAAACCCTGTCGGTTAAAATTCCGGCGGGCGTGGATACCGGTGACCGGATCCGTCTGGCGGGCGAAGGCGAGGCCGGCGAACATGGCGCGCCGGCAGGCGATCTGTACGTTCAGGTTCAGGTGAAGCAGCACGCTATCTTTGAGCGTGAAGGCAATAACCTGTACTGCGAAGTTCCGATCAACTTCACCATGGCGGCGCTGGGCGGTGAGATCGAGGTCCCAACGCTCGACGGCCGCGTGAACCTGAAAATTCCAGGTGAAACCCAGACCGGCAAGCTGTTCCGCATGCGTGGAAAAGGCGTGAAATCCGTTCGCGGCGGCGCGCAGGGCGATCTGCTGTGCCGCGTGGTGGTGGAAACGCCGGTGGGGCTGAATGAGAAGCAGAAGCAGCTGCTGAAAGAGCTGCAGGAGAGCTTCGGCGGTCCGACCGGGGAAAACAACAGCCCGCGTTCGAAAAGCTTCTTTGACGGCGTGAAGAAGTTCTTCGACGACCTGACCCGCTAATTCCGCCTTTGTTGATATCCGGCCCGGGCCTTTGCTGCCCGGGCTTTTTTTCGCCTTAGAACTCCCCTTTAACTCGTAAAAAGCGAATATTAGCGCAACTTAAATCTGATTTTTTCGAGTTATCAGTATGTGTATTATGCTTTTATCGAGTTATTCACCAACAGGATGAAAGTAAAAGTGAAACATCTGCAACGATTCTTTAGTAGCGATGCTTCCGGCGGCATTGTCTTAATTATCGCCGCCGCGCTGGCGATGGTGATGGCCAATACCAGCGTGACCAGCGGTCTGTATCACTCCTTCCTTGATACGCCAGTACAGCTGCGTGTGGGCGCGCTGGAGATCAACAAGAACATGCTGTTATGGATCAATGATGCCCTGATGGCGGTGTTCTTTTTGCTGATTGGCCTGGAGGTCAAGCGTGAGCTGATGCAGGGGTCGCTGGCGAGCCGCCGTCAGGCGGTCTTCCCGGTAATCGCCGCGCTGGGCGGGATGATCGTCCCGGCCCTGGTCTACCTGGCCTTTAACGCCCAGGATCCTGTCGCCAGAGAAGGGTGGGCGATCCCGGCGGCGACGGATATTGCCTTTGCCCTCGGCGTGCTGGCGCTGTTAGGTAGCCGGGTCCCGACGGCGCTGAAGATTTTCCTGATGGCGCTGGCGATTATTGATGACCTCGGGGCTATCGTGATTATCGCGCTGTTTTATACCCACGACCTGTCCATGCTCTCGCTGGGCGTGGCGGCGGCGGCGATCGCGGTGCTGGTGGCCCTGAATCTGAGCGGCGTGCGGCGTACCGGGATCTATATTCTGGTTGGCGCGGTGCTGTGGACGGCGGTGCTGAAGTCTGGCGTTCACGCGACCCTTGCCGGGGTGATTGTCGGCTTTATGATCCCGCTCGAGGAAAAGCATGGCAAGTCGCCGGCCAAAGCGCTTGAGCATGTCCTGCACCCGTGGGTGGCGTTTATGATCCTGCCGCTGTTTGCCTTCGCGAACGCGGGGGTCTCACTGCAGGGGGTCACCCTTGCCGGGCTGACGTCGCTCCTGCCGCTGGGCATTATGGCTGGCCTGTTTATCGGTAAGCCGCTGGGGATTAGCCTGTTCTGCTGGCTGGCCCTGAAGCTGAAGTGGGCTTCGCTGCCGGAGGGAACCACCTGCAAGCAAATTATGGCGGTGGGGATCCTGTGCGGGATTGGCTTTACGATGTCGATTTTCATCGCCACCCTGGCCTTTGGCAGCGTGGATCCCGCGTTGATCAACTGGGCCAAGCTTGGCATCCTGATCGGCTCAGTGCTATCAGCGGTCGTCGGCTACCTCATACTGCGTCAGCGCGTGACGGATACTCGCCTCGCGGTATAACCTTTCTGCAGGAGAGCCCGTCAGGCTCTCCTGGACATTATCAGGGAGAGAAGCATGTCACATATTAACTACAATCATCTGTACTACTTCTGGCACGTGTATAAAGAAGGGTCCGTCGTGGGCGCGGCGGAGGCGCTGTTTCTGACGCCGCAGACCATTACCGGGCAGATCAAAGCCCTGGAGGAGCGCCTGCAGGGGAAATTATTTAAGCGAAAGGGAAGGGGGCTTGAGCCGAGCGAGCTGGGGGAGCTGGTTTTTCGCTATGCCGACCGGATGTTTACCCTCAGCCAGGAGATGCTCGACATCGTCAACTATCGCAAAGAGTCGAACCTGCTGTTTGACGTCGGCGTGGCCGATGCGCTCTCGAAACGGCTGGTCAGCGGCGTGCTGGATGCCGCCGTCGTTGAGAGCGAGCAGATTCATCTGCGCTGTTTTGAATCCACTCATGAGCTGCTGCTGGAGCAGCTGAGCCAGCATAAGCTCGACATGATTATCTCTGACTGCCCGATCGACTCGACGCAGCAGGAAGGGCTATTTTCGGTGAAGATCGGCGAGTGCAGCGTCAGCTTCTGGTGCATGAATCCGGCGCGGACGAAGCCGTTCCCGGCCTGCCTCGAAGAGCGGCGGCTGCTGATCCCCGGCCGGCGATCGATGCTGGGACGTAAGCTGCTGAACTGGATTAACGTGCAGGGCCTGAAGGTGGAGATCCTCGGCGAGTTTGACGACGCGGCGCTCATGAAAGCCTTCGGCGCCGCACATAATGCGATATTTGTCGCGCCGACGCTCTACGCGCATGATTTCTACCATGATGAATCGATTGTCGAAATTGGCCGTATGGATAGCGTGATGGAGGAGTATCACGCTATTTTCGCTGAACGAATGATTCAGCACCCGGCGGTACAGCGTATCTGTAATCGCGATTATTCGTCGCTGTTCACCGAACCCCGATAGCCGGAAGGCGTGGGCTGGCGTGGCTCAGATCGCGCCAGCGTGCGCTACCGGGGGAAGATGATAGGCATAAAAAAACCCGCTTTCGCGGGTTTCTTTAACAAAGTTCAGCAAGCAGGCGATTAAGCCAGTTTGTTGATCTGTGCAGTCAGGTTTGCTTTATGACGCGCAGCTTTGTTTTTGTGGATCAGACCTTTAGCAGCCTGACGGTCCACGATCGGTTGCATTTCGTTAAATGCTTTCTGTGCAGCAGCTTTGTCGCCAGCTTCGATAGCTGCGTATACTTTCTTGATGAAAGTACGCATCATAGAGCGACGGCTTGCGTTGTGCTTGCGAGCCTTTTCAGACTGAACGGCGCGCTTCTTAGCTGATTTGATATTAGCCAAGGTCCAACTCCCAAATGTGTTCTATATGGACAATTCAAAGGCCGAGGAATATGCCCGTTTAGCCTTCTTTTGTCAATGGATTTGTGCAAATAAGCGCCGTTTAACACCACAGCGCTTCATTACGTAGTGATGGCGCAAGATTCTACCAGCTTGTTGCAGGCGAATACAGCTTTTCCACCATAAAAATCGCCGGGCGCGGCCAGTTTTCCCGCTTTCTCGCGCTGAGTGAATGAATTCCTGAGAACTTTCGTTGCCGAGGTGCAATCGCTGGTTAACGTTGACAGTTGTACAAGGTATACTCGGACGATTTTCACTGTTTTGAGCCAGACATGAAGCTGATACGCGGCATACATAATCTCAGTCAGGCCCCGCACGGGTGCGTGCTGACCATTGGTAATTTCGACGGCGTGCATCGTGGGCATCAGGCGCTGCTGCAGCGGTTGCGCGAAGAGGGCCGCCAGCGCGGTTTACCGGTCGTGGTGATGATTTTTGAACCCCAGCCGCTGGAGCTCTTTGCCGCTGATAAAGCCCCGGCGCGATTGACCCGCCTGCGTGAAAAGCTGGGCTATCTGGCTGAAAGCGGGGTTGACTATGTATTGTGCGTTCGCTTTGACCGCCGGTTCGCCGCGCTAACCGCGCAGGATTTTATCAGTGAACTGCTGGTGCGTCGCCTGGGCGTGCAGTTCCTCGCCGTTGGTGACGATTTCCGCTTTGGCGCTGGTCGCCAGGGGGATTTCTTGTTATTACAAAAGGCGGGGGCGGAATATGGCTTCGACGTCACCAGCACCCAAACCTTCTGCGAAGGCGGGGTGCGAATCAGCAGCACGGCGGTACGCCAGGCGCTGGCCGATGACGATCTCCTGCTGGCGGAGACGCTGCTCGGCCATCCGTTTAGCATCTCCGGACGCGTCGTGCATGGTGATGAACTAGGCCGAACCATAGGTTTTCCGACGGCGAACTTACCGCTGCGTCGTCAGGTTTCCCCGGTTAAAGGGGTCTATGCGGTAGAAGTGACAGGGCTGGGCGACAAACCGATAGCGGGCGTCGCCAATATTGGCACCCGTCCAACGGTTGCGGGCGTGCGTCAGCAGCTCGAAGTACATCTGTTGGACGTTGTAATGGACCTCTACGGTCGCCATATCAATGTAATACTGCGTAAAAAGATACGTAACGAGCAGCGGTTTGCGTCGCTGGACGAGCTGAAGGCGCAAATCGCACGTGATGAGTTAACGGCCCGCGAATTATTTGGGCTGACCAGCCAGGCCTGAGCCACTGGTGTTTATCAAACCGAAATACGGAACCGAGAATCTGATGAGTGACTATAAATCGACCCTGAATTTGCCGGAAACAGGGTTCCCTATGCGTGGCGACCTCGCCAAACGCGAACCGGGAATGCTGGCGCGTTGGACCGATGATGACCTGTACGGCATCATTCGTGCAGCCAAAAAAGGCAAAAAAACCTTCATTCTGCATGATGGCCCTCCTTATGCGAATGGCAGCATTCATATTGGTCACTCGGTAAACAAGATTCTGAAAGACATTATCGTTAAGTCCAAAGGACTGACGGGCTATGACTCGCCTTACGTTCCGGGCTGGGACTGCCACGGTCTGCCGATCGAGCTGAAAGTGGAGCAGGAATACGGCAAGCCGGGTGAGAAATTTACCGCTGCCGAATTCCGCGCTAAGTGCCGCGAATATGCCGCCGAGCAGATCGATGGCCAGCGTAAAGACTTTATCCGTCTCGGCGTGCTGGGCGACTGGTCGCATCCGTACCTGACCATGGACTTCAAAACCGAAGCCAACATCATCCGCGCGCTGGGCAAAATCATCGGTAATGGCCACCTGCATAAAGGCGCCAAACCGGTGCACTGGTGCGTAGACTGCCGTTCCGCGCTGGCGGAAGCGGAAGTGGAGTATTACGACAAAACCTCTCCGTCTATCGATGTCGCGTTCCACGCGGTAGACAAAGCCGCGGTACTGGCGAAATTCGGCGTAGCCGACGTCAACGGTCCGGTGTCGCTGGTTATCTGGACCACCACGCCGTGGACCCTGCCGGCCAACCGCGCTATCTCTCTGTCTCCTGAGTTCGACTATGCGCTGGTGCAGGTTGACGGCCAGGCGCTGATCCTGGCGAAAGACCTGGTTGAGAGCGTAATGAAGCGCGTTGGCGCGACGGACTACACTATTCTGGCGGCGGTACAAGGTTCTGAGCTTGAGCTGATGCGCTTTAAGCATCCGTTCCTCGATTTCGACGTGCCGGCGATCCTTGGCGACCACGTGACGCTGGATGCCGGTACCGGTGCGGTGCATACCGCTGGCGGCCACGGTCCGGACGACTACACTATCAGCCAGAAATACGGTCTGGAAATCGCCAACCCGGTTGGCCCGGACGGCGCTTACCTGCCTGGCACCTGGCCGTCCCTGGACGGCATTAATGTTTTCAAAGCCAATGACATCATCGTTGAGATGCTGCGTGAGCGTGGCGCGCTGTTACACGTTGAGAAACTGCAGCACAGCTATCCATGCTGCTGGCGCCACAAGTCGCCGATCATCTTCCGTGCCACTCCGCAGTGGTTCGTGAGCATGGATCAGAAAGGCCTGCGCGCGCAGTCGCTGAAAGAGATCAAAGGCGTGCAGTGGATCCCGGACTGGGGCCAGGCGCGTATCGAATCGATGGTCGCTAACCGCCCTGACTGGTGTATCTCCCGTCAGCGCACCTGGGGCGTGCCGATGTCGCTGTTCGTGCATAAAGAAACCCACGAACTGCACCCGCGTACCCTTGAGCTGATGGAAGAAGTGGCAAAACGCGTTGAAGTTGACGGCATCCAGGCGTGGTGGGATCTCGATTCCCGCGACATTCTTGGCGATGACGCCGACAGCTATGAGAAAGTGCCGGATACCCTCGACGTCTGGTTTGACTCCGGGTCGACCCACTCTTCCGTGGTTGACGTGCGTCCGGAATTCGCCGGTCACGCCGCCGATATGTATCTGGAAGGTTCTGACCAGCATCGCGGCTGGTTCATGTCCTCGCTGATGATTTCCACGGCGATGAAAGGCAAAGCGCCATATCGCCAGGTACTGACCCACGGCTTCACCGTCGACGGTCAGGGCCGCAAAATGTCCAAGTCTATCGGCAACACCGTTAGCCCGCAGGACGTGATGAACAAGCTCGGCGCCGATATCCTGCGCCTGTGGGTGGCTTCCACCGACTACACCGGCGAAATGGCGGTCTCTGACGAGATCCTCAAACGCGCCGCCGACAGCTATCGTCGTATCCGTAATACCGCGCGCTTCCTGCTGGCGAACCTTAACGGTTTCGATCCGGCGAAAGACATGGTTAAACCGGAAGAGATGGTGGTGCTGGACCGCTGGGCGGTCGGCTGCGCGCAGGCGGCACAGGAAGATATCCTGAAAGCCTACGAATCCTACGACTTCCATGAAGTGGTGCAGCGCCTGATGCGCTTCTGCTCCATCGAGATGGGCTCGTTCTACCTCGACATCATCAAAGACCGCCAGTACACCGCCAAGGCGGACAGCGTGGCGCGTCGCAGCTGTCAGACCGCGCTGTTCCATATCGTGGAAGCGCTGGTGCGCTGGATGGCGCCGATCATGTCCTTCACCGCAGATGAAATCTGGGGCTATCTGCCGGGCGAGCGTGAGAAATATGTCTTCACCGGCGAGTGGTATGAAGGTCTGTTCGGCCTGGCCGACGACGAAGCGATGAACGACGATTTCTGGGACGAGCTGCTGAAGGTGCGTGGCGAAGTCAACAAGGTGATCGAGCAGGCGCGTGCGGATAAGAAAGTCGGCGGCTCGCTGGAAGCGGCAGTCACGCTGTATGCTGATGCCGATCTGGCGGCTAAGCTCAATGCGCTGGGCGATGAATTGCGATTTGTCCTGTTGACCTCCGGGGCGAACGTCGCAGACTATGCGAGCGCGTCCGCTGATGCGCAGCAAAGCGAACTGCTCAAAGGGTTGAAAGTCGCATTGAATAAAGCTGAAGGTGAGAAATGCCCGCGCTGCTGGCATTACACCACCGATATCGGCAAGGTGGCGGAACACGCGGAAATCTGCGGACGCTGTGTGAGCAACGTCGCCGGTGACGGCGAGCAACGTAAATTCGCCTGATGAGTAAATCGATCTGTTCAACGGGGCTACGCTGGCTGTGGGTGGTCGTAGCCGTGCTGATTATCGATCTGGGCAGCAAATTCCTGATCCTCCAGAACTTCGCTCTGGGGGAGACGGTTCCGCTGTTCCCGTCGCTTAATCTGCATTATGCCCGCAACTATGGCGCGGCCTTTAGCTTTCTCGCCGACAGCGGCGGCTGGCAGCGCTGGTTCTTTTCCGGGATCGCGATCGGCATTTGCGTAGTGCTGACGGTGCTGATGTACCGTTCGAAGGCGACGCAAAAGCTGAACAATATTGCCTACGCGCTGATTATCGGCGGCGCGCTGGGCAACTTGTTCGATCGCCTGTGGCATGGCTTTGTGGTCGATATGATCGACTTCTACGTCGGCGACTGGCATTTTGCCACCTTCAACCTCGCCGATAGCGCGATCTGCATCGGCGCAGCGCTGATTGTGCTGGAAGGCTTCCTGCCGAAACCGACTGTGAAAGAGCAGGCGTAAATCTCAATGCCGGGTGACGTGACGCTTACCCGGCCTACAGAATTTTTGGCCCCCGTAGGCCCGGTAAGCGTAATGCCGCCGGGCACCAGGTGACCTAAACAAGCGAGCAATTTGCATGTCTAAATCCGTACAGAGCAACAGCGCGGTACTGGTGCACTTCACTCTGAAACTGGACGACGGCTCCACTGCCGAGTCCACCCGCAGCAACGGCAAACCGGCGCTGTTTCGCCTCGGCGACACCTCTTTGTCTGAAGGGCTGGAGCAACAGCTTCTCGGTTTGAAAGAGGGGGAGAAAAAGGCCTTTTCGCTGGAGCCTGACGCCGCCTTTGGCGTACCCAGCCCGGACCTGATTCAGTATTTCTCTCGCCGCGAGTTTATCGACGCTGGCGAGCCGGAGATCGGCGCGATTATGCTCTTTACCGCAATGGATGGCAGCGAAATGCCTGGCGTGATCCGCGAAGTGAACGGCGATTCCATCACCGTTGACTTCAACCATCCGCTGGCCGGGCGCACTGTTCATTTTGATATTGAAGTGCTGGAGATCGATCCGGCGCTGGAGGAGTAACATGCAGATCCTGTTGGCTAACCCGCGCGGTTTTTGCGCTGGCGTTGACCGCGCTATCAGCATTGTAGAAAACGCGCTGACGCTGTATGGCGCACCGATCTATGTTCGTCATGAAGTGGTGCACAACCGCTATGTGGTGGATAGCCTGCGCAAGCGTGGCGCCATTTTTATCGAACAGATCAGCGAAGTGCCGGACGGCGCGATCCTGATTTTCTCCGCCCACGGCGTGTCGCAGGCGGTACGCAACGAAGCGAAGAGCCGCGACCTGACGGTGTTCGATGCCACCTGTCCGCTGGTGACCAAAGTCCATATGGAAGTCGCCCGCGCCAGCCGCCGCGGCGAAGAGTCGATTCTGATTGGCCATGCCGGCCATCCGGAAGTCGAAGGCACCATGGGACAGTACAACAACCCGCAAGGGGGGATGTACCTGGTCGAGTCGCCGGAAGACGTGCTGAAGCTGGAAGTGAAAAATGACGCCCGGCTGTCGTTTATGACCCAGACCACGCTCTCCGTCGACGATACCTCGGATGTGATTGACGCCCTGCGCGCGCGTTTTCCGAAAATCGTCGGCCCGCGCAAAGACGACATTTGCTATGCCACCACTAACCGTCAGGAAGCCGTGCGCGCGCTGGCGGAGCAGGCTGACGTAGTGCTGGTGGTCGGGTCGAAAAACTCCTCCAACTCTAACCGCCTCGCCGAGCTGGCGCAGCGGATGGGCAAAGCGGCTTACCTGATTGACGACGCCTCCGATATCCAGGAAGCGTGGGTCAAGGATGCGGCCTGCGTCGGCGTGACGGCGGGCGCGTCGGCGCCGGATATTCTGGTGCAGAACGTCATTACCCGCCTGCAGGAGCTGGGCGGCGGCGAAGCCGTGCCGCTGGAAGGCCGGGAAGAGAATATCGTCTTTGAAGTGCCGAAAGAGCTGCGTGTGGATGTCCGTGAAGTAGAGTAAGTTCTTTCCTCCAGCAGTATGAGAAGATGCCAGACTTAACGTCTGGCATTTTTTTAGGGAGAAACCATGCGCTTACCAATCATTCTTGATACCGATCCGGGCATCGACGATGCCGCCGCCATTGCCGCGGCGCTGTTCGCGCCTGAGCTGGATCTGCAGTTGATGACCACCGTAGCGGGCAATGTCTCGGTGGAGAAGACGACCCGTAACGCGCTGCAATTGCTGCATTTCTGGAATGCCGATGTACCGCTGGCGCAGGGCGCGTCGATGCCGCTGGTGCGTCCGTTGCGCGACGCCGCCTCGGTGCATGGCGAATCCGGCATGGAGGGGTATGACTTTGTTGAGCATCAACGTCAACCGCTGGCGAAGCCGGCCTTCCAGGCGATCCGTGATGCGCTTATGCATGCTGCCGAGCCGATCACCCTGGTGGCGATTGGCCCGCTGACCAATATAGCGCTGCTGCTGACCCAGTACCCGGAATGCGTGTTTAATATTCGCCGGCTGGTGATCATGGGCGGCTCGGCGGGCCGCGGCAACTTCACGCCGAATGCGGAATTCAATATCGCTATCGACCCGGAAGCCGCCGCGAAAGTGTTCCACAGCGGGCTGGAGATTGTGATGTGCGGGCTGGACGTCACCAACCGGGCGCTGCTGGCGGCGGATTATCTGGCGACGCTGCCGACGCTGAACCAGACCGGTAAAATGCTCCATGCGCTGTTTAGCCACTATCGCAGCGGCAGCATGAGCAGTGGTCTGCGCATGCACGACTTGTGCGCTATTGCGTGGCTGGCCCGCCCGGAACTGTTCACTCTCCAGCCGTGCTTTGTGGCGGTGGAGACGCAGGGGACCTGGACCGCCGGCACCACGGTGGTGGATATCGAAGGACGACTGGGCCAGCCGGCGAACGCCCAGGTGGCGCTGGATATCAACGTCGAAGGGTTTCAGCGCTGGGCGGCGGAGGTGATTGCCCTGGCGCCGTGATATATCACTCGATTTTCAAGGAGAGAAGCAATGACCTATGGACAGGCGTATTTGAGCGGCTGGAAAGAGACCTTTAATTTTAGTGGCCGCGCCAGCCGGCAGCAGTTCTGGACGTTTTTTCTCATCAATGTATTGATCGCCGCCGCGCCAGTGGCCGCCTGGAGTCTGGCCACCCTTGTTGACCCTCACTACGGGCTCCTCAGTTTTGTTGTCATACCCTTTGCGGCGCTGTGGCTGCTGTTGATGGCGATCCCCCCTGCTGGCTGTAGGCTGCCGGCGGATGCATGATATCGGCCGCTCCGGGATCTGGTTTGTGTTGGGAGTTATCATTCCGTGGTTTGCAATTATTTCGCTGGCTCTGTGCTGCCTGCGTTCAGCGCCGGCACCATCTCGCTGAGATAATCGATCATCGCCCGCATCCTGGCGGGCATATGCTTATCTCCCGCCCACAGTAGCCACAGGTCGCCGGAGTAGCTGCTGATAAATTCCCACTCGGGCAGCACCAGCACGATGTCGCCGTTCGCCAGCGCCTCACGGGCGGTGAACAGCGGCAGGCTGCCGATCCCTAAATGCTGTCTGACCGCGTCGAGGCGTACGGCGGTATGGTTGGCGGCGTACCGCCCGTAGGTTTGCACCGTTTCTGTTTTGCCTTCCCGACGGAACTTCCAGCGCGCATCGGCGGGCGTTTCGCCAAGGCTAATGCAGCTATGCGCGCGCAGCTCCTGCGGCGTGTACGGCGTACCGTGCTGCTGTAAATAGGCCTCAGTGGCGCAGATAACGTGCCTGATTGGCATCAGCGGTTTGCCGTGCAGGCCGGGGGAGGGGGTATCGGTGATGCGTAGCGCCAGATCAATACCGTCATCGATAAAATCGAGAGGGCGATCTTCCAGCCGCAGGCAGACGTCCACCTGCGGGTAGCGGTGGAAAAACGCCATCATCAGCGGGTGGATCACAAAGCGGCCGACGGCTTTCGGGACGCTGAGCGTCAGCTTTCCCTGGGCGACCGTTTGGCGACTGCCTGCGGAATCCATTGCCTGTCGCGCCGCTTCCAGCATCTGCTGGGCATGCTGATATATCGTTTCCCCGGCATCGCTAAGACGCAGCTTGCGGGTGGTACGCTGCAGCAGTTTGCAGCCCATCTCTCGCTCCAGCCGTGACACGCTGCGGCTAACGGCTGAAGGGGTAATGCCGTTCTGGCGGGCGACGGCGGAGAAGCTGCCCTGGTCGACTATCTGAACGAAAAGAGCGAGGTCGGGCAGGAGGTTCAGATTCATTTGTGCTCCCGGAGCAAGAGTGCATTGGCGGGTGATGGGATTATCGCTGTCGGCATTAATAATATACTGGGCGGACAGAGAGGAGAATCACTATGACTGAACGGGTTTATTACACCAGCGATGCTACCGACGGGCGCGCCCAGATCATCGCCTGCACTGCAGAAGCGGATGGCCGTTACGCCATCGAACTGGATCGGACGCTGTTTCACCCGCAAGGGGGCGGTCAACCGGCGGACCGCGGATGGATTGCCGGGCAGGTGGTTGAGACGGTGGTTGTGCGCGGCGAAAGGGTGCTGCATATTCTGTCGCAACCCCTTCCCCTCGGTGAAGTGGAGATGAAAATTGATGCCTCCGCGAGACAGCTGCATGCTCGTCTGCATTCTGCCGGCCACCTGCTTGGCCTGGCGGGCGAACAGCTTGGCTGGCAACCGGTGAAAGCGCACCACTGGCCCGGCGAAGGGCGGATAACCTTTGCCAGCAGGAATAGCGCCGCGCTGCCGGACGCCAGTGCGCTACTGGCGCTAGTAAAGGCATGGCAGGCGCAGGACTTACCGCGTCAGGTGACGTTCGCTGATGGCATGCGCAAGGTGGGATTCGGCGAGCTGCCAGCCTATCCCTGCGGAGGCACCCACGTCGCCCGTCTGGCGGAGCTGGGCGACATTGTCATTAGTCAGATTAAGATGAAGAAGGGGCAGCTGGTGGTCAGCTACACCCTGGCGTAAGGCTTTCTGCTCTACCGGAAGTATAATGTTTCCATAGCATTTCAATGCTGGTCGGTCGAGTTTGCCAGATTTAGTGCATCTTATTTCTTGAAACCAACAGATGACGAAAACGTCGATTATCGTCTCAGAGAGAGCACCCGCAAAGCACGCATTTCAGCACAATCGTATAGTTTTTACTGATATCGTCCGCCGTTTGTCATAAATTTCTAATTATCGGCGTTTTTGAGTAGCGGCCCGCTGACGGGCTGGTTACTCTGAAAACAATTTACGTAATGTTAACAAAAGAGAATAGCTATGCATGATGCACAAATCCGCGTGGCCATCGCCGGCGCGGGCGGCCGGATGGGACGCCAGTTAATTCAGGCTGCATTGCAGATGGAAGGCGTGGCGCTGGGCGCGGCGCTGGAGCGTGAAGGGTCAAGCCTGGTGGGCAGCGACGCCGGCGAGCTGGCGGGCGCCGGCAAAGCGGGCGTCGCGGTGCAGAGCAGCCTGGCGGCGGTAAAAGATGATTTCGACGTGTTGATCGATTTTACCCGCCCGGAAGGCACGCTGAACCATCTGGCGTTTTGCCGCGAGCACGGCAAAGGGATGGTCATCGGCACCACCGGTTTTGACGACGCTGGCAAACAGGCGATTCGCGATGCCGCGCAGGACATTGCCATTGTCTTCGCCGCTAACTTTAGCGTTGGCGTCAATGTCCTGTTGAAGCTGCTGGAGAAGGCGGCGAAGGTGATGGGCGACTATACCGACATCGAAATTATCGAAGCGCACCACCGGCATAAAGTGGATGCGCCGTCAGGCACCGCGCTGGCGATGGGCGAAGCGATCGCCGGGGCATTGAACAAAGATCTCAAGGACTGCGCGGTCTACAGTCGTGAAGGCTACACTGGCGAACGCGTCCCGGGCACCATCGGCTTCGCGACCGTTCGCGCGGGGGATATTGTCGGGGAGCATACGGCAATGTTTGCCGACATCGGTGAGCGTATTGAAATCACCCATAAAGCGTCCAGCCGCATGACCTTTGCAAATGGCGCCGTTCGTTCAGCGTTATGGCTGAAAGACAAGAAAAATGGCCTGTTTGATATGCGTGATGTGCTGGATCTGAATAGTTTATAACGATTATTACCCATCGTGATGTGGTTATTGCTATCAATAAGTTATTGATGCAAGGGGCAATATTTTGTTGCCCTTTTTTATTTTTGCGAATTATGGTGTGTTTCTTAAGTCTAATGCGTAAAAAATACAATATTAGCGTGTTTTTTAGTGAGTGAAATGTAAATTTTGACCATTTGGTCCACTTTTTTGTCGATCATCGCTCTGTTTTACACTCTTCCACATCCGCAAGCGTTTTCTCAGCCAGGTTTGTTGATCTTTTTGGCGTAAAAATCACGTGTTACGCACCAGTGGCGTAAAATGACATTAAAAATATCCGCTTTAAGTTGACTTTTATCCGACATCTCTCCAGAATGCCGCCGTTTGCCAAAAATCTGCGGGCAACAGATTTGCATTGATTCAGATCGTGTTTATGAATTAATATGCAAATAAAGTGAGTGGATATTCTCTGGAGGATGTTTTGATTAAGTCAGCGCTATTGGTTCTGGAAGACGGAACCCAGTTTCACGGTCGGGCCATCGGGGCAACCGGCACGGCGGTTGGGGAAGTCGTTTTCAATACTTCAATGACCGGTTATCAAGAAATCCTCACTGATCCTTCCTATTCCCGCCAAATCGTCACTCTTACTTATCCTCATATTGGTAATGTCGGCACCAACGCCGCCGATGAAGAATCTTCTCAGGTACATGCGCAGGGTCTGGTTATTCGCGACCTGCCGCTGATTGCCAGCAACTTCCGCAGTACTGAAGACCTCTCTTCTTATCTGAAGCGCCATAACATCGTGGCGATTGCCGATATCGATACCCGCAAGCTGACGCGTCTGCTGCGTGAGAAAGGGGCGCAGAACGGCTGCATCATTGCGGGCGACAGCCCGGATGCCCAGCTGGCGCTGGAAAAAGCGAAAGCGTTTCCGGGCCTGAACGGCATGGACTTGGCGAAGGAAGTGACCACCGCAGAAACCTATAGCTGGACGCAAGGCAGCTGGACCCTGGCGGGCGACCTGCCGGAAGCGAAAGCGGAAAGCGAGCTGCCGTTCCACGTCGTGGCATATGACTTCGGCGCGAAACGCAACATCCTGCGCATGCTGGTTGACCGCGGCTGCCGCCTGACGGTGGTGCCGGCGAAGACCTCCGCCGCGGACGTGCTGGCGCTCAATCCGGACGGTATCTTCCTCTCCAACGGCCCTGGCGACCCGGCGCCGTGCGATTACGCTATCGAGGCGATTGAAAAATTCCTTGAGACCGATATTCCGGTATTCGGCATCTGCCTTGGCCATCAGCTACTGGCGCTGGCGAGCGGTGCCAAGACCATTAAGATGAAGTTCGGCCACCACGGCGGCAACCACCCGGTGAAAGATATTGATAACAACGTGGTGATGATCACTGCCCAGAACCACGGTTTCGCCGTAGATGAGGCGACGCTGCCGGCCAACCTGCGCGTGACCCATAAGTCGCTGTTCGACGGCACCCTGCAGGGGATCCATCGTACCGACAAACCGGCGTTCAGCTTCCAGGGGCACCCTGAAGCGAGCCCGGGGCCGCACGATGCCGCGCCGCTGTTCGACCACTTTATCGAGTTAATTGAGCTCTACCGTCAGTCCGCGAAATAATCAGAACCTGTTTATGTTCTGCTGTGCTCGGGAATACGGCGTTAAAAATTTGTTCAAAATGCTCATTTACGTTTTGTAAACTGCGCTTTCTCACAAATTTTTTCCTTGTCTACCCATCGCTCGCGACGACCATAAACAGGTTCTTCGGAGAAGAAAGCAATGCCAAAACGTACAGACATAAAAAGTATCCTGATTCTGGGCGCGGGCCCGATTGTTATCGGTCAGGCGTGTGAGTTTGACTACTCCGGCGCCCAGGCGTGTAAAGCGCTGCGCGAAGAGGGCTACCGCGTTATCCTGGTGAACTCTAACCCGGCGACCATCATGACCGACCCGGAAATGGCCGATGCCACCTACATCGAGCCGATTCACTGGGAAGTGGTGCGTAAAATCATCGAAAAAGAGCGCCCGGATGCGGTGCTGCCGACCATGGGCGGCCAGACGGCGCTGAACTGCGCGCTCGAGCTGGAGCGTCAGGGGGTCCTGGCTGAATTCGGCGTGACCATGATTGGCGCCACCGCCGATGCGATTGATAAAGCCGAAGACCGTCGCCGTTTCGATATCGCAATGAAAAAAATCGGCCTCGACACCGCGCGCTCTGGTATCGCCCACACGATGGAAGAGGCGCTGGCGGTTGCCGCCGACGTTGGTTTCCCGTGCATCATCCGTCCGTCCTTCACCATGGGCGGCACCGGCGGCGGTATCGCCTATAACCGCGAAGAGTTCGAAGAAATTTGCGAACGCGGCCTGGATCTCTCTCCGACCAACGAACTGCTGATCGATGAATCGCTGATCGGCTGGAAAGAGTACGAGATGGAAGTGGTGCGCGATAAGAACGACAACTGCATCATCGTCTGCTCCATCGAAAACTTCGACGCCATGGGGATCCACACCGGTGACTCCATCACCGTTGCCCCGGCGCAGACCCTGACCGACAAAGAGTACCAGATCATGCGTAACGCCTCGATGGCGGTGCTGCGTGAAATCGGCGTCGAAACCGGCGGCTCTAACGTGCAGTTCGCGGTCAACCCGAAAAACGGTCGCCTGATCGTTATCGAAATGAACCCGCGCGTCTCCCGCTCCTCGGCGCTGGCCTCTAAGGCCACCGGCTTCCCGATTGCTAAAGTGGCAGCCAAGCTGGCGGTAGGTTATACCCTTGACGAGCTGATGAACGACATCACCGGCGGCCGCACCCCGGCTTCCTTTGAACCGTCCATCGACTACGTGGTCACTAAAATCCCACGCTTTAACTTTGAAAAATTCGCCGGCGCCAACGACCGTCTGACCACCCAGATGAAGTCTGTCGGCGAAGTGATGGCGATTGGCCGTACCCAGCAGGAATCCTTGCAGAAAGCGCTGCGCGGTCTGGAAGTGGGCGCTACCGGCTTCGACCCGAAAGTGAGCCTCGACGACCCGGAAGCGCTGACCAAAATCCGCCGCGAGCTGAAAGATGCCGGCGCTGAGCGTATCTGGTATATCGCTGACGCGTTCCGCGCGGGCCTCTCGGTTGACGGCGTCTTCAACCTGACCAACATCGACCGCTGGTTCCTGGTACAGATTGAAGAGCTGGTCCGTCTGGAAGAGAAAGTGGCGGAAGTGGGCATCAACGGCCTCGACGCTGACTTCCTGCGCACCCTGAAGCGTAAAGGCTTTGCCGATGCGCGTCTGGCGAAGCTGGCGGGCGTGCGGGAAGCGGAAATCCGCAAGCTGCGCGACCAGTATGACCTGCACCCGGTCTACAAGCGCGTGGACACCTGCGCTGCGGAATTTGCTACCGATACCGCCTACATGTACTCCACTTATGAAGAAGAGTGTGAGTCCAACCCGTCCGTTGACCGCGATAAAATCATGGTCCTCGGCGGCGGCCCGAACCGTATCGGTCAGGGTATCGAATTCGACTACTGCTGCGTACACGCCTCGCTGGCGCTGCGCGAGGACGGTTACGAGACCATCATGGTCAACTGTAACCCGGAAACCGTCTCTACCGACTACGACACCTCCGACCGTCTGTATTTTGAGCCGGTGACCCTGGAAGACGTGCTGGAAATCGTGCGCATCGAGAAGCCAAAAGGCGTTATCGTCCAGTACGGCGGCCAGACCCCGCTGAAACTGGCTCGTGCCCTGGAAGCTGCCGGCGTGCCGGTTATCGGTACCAGTCCGGACGCTATCGACCGGGCGGAAGACCGTGAGCGCTTCCAGCACGCGGTTGACCGTCTGAAGCTGAAGCAGCCGGCGAACGCCACCGTCACCGCCATTGAGCAGGCGGTAGAGAAAGCGAAAGAGATTGGCTACCCGCTGGTGGTGCGTCCGTCTTATGTGCTCGGCGGCCGGGCGATGGAGATCGTCTATGACGAGCAGGATCTGCGCCGCTACTTCCAGACCGCGGTCAGCGTCTCCAACGACGCGCCGGTGCTGCTGGATCGCTTCCTCGACGATGCGATTGAAGTGGATGTCGATGCCATCTGCGATGGCGAAATGGTGCTGATTGGCGGCATCATGGAGCATATCGAGCAGGCAGGCGTCCACTCCGGCGACTCCGCCTGTTCCCTGCCGGCCTACACCCTGAGCAAAGAGATTCAGGATGTGATGCGCGAGCAGGTGCAGAAGCTGGCCTTCGAGCTGCAGGTTCGCGGCCTGATGAACGTCCAGTTCGCGGTGAAAGATAACGAAGTTTATCTGATTGAGGTCAACCCGCGTGCGGCGCGTACCGTACCGTTCGTCTCCAAAGCCACCGGCGTCCCGCTGGCGAAAGTGGCGGCGCGCGTGATGGCCGGTAAGACGCTGGCGCAGCAGGGCGTGACCAAAGAGATCATCCCGCCGTACTACTCGGTGAAAGAGGTGGTCCTGCCGTTCAATAAATTCCCGGGCGTTGACCCGCTGTTAGGGCCAGAAATGCGCTCCACCGGGGAAGTGATGGGCGTCGGCCGCACCTTTGCCGAAGCGTTCGCCAAAGCGCAGCTGGGCAGCAACTCGACCATGAAGAAACAGGGTCGTGCGCTGCTCTCCGTCCGCGAAGGCGATAAAGAGCGCGTGGTTGACCTGGCGGCGAAGCTGCTGAAGTTTGGCTTCGAGCTGGATGCGACTCACGGTACGGCGATTGTGCTGGGTGAAGCGGGCATTAACCCGCGTCTGGTGAACAAGGTGCATGAAGGTCGTCCGCACATTCAGGACCGCATCAAGAATGGCGAATATACCTACATCATCAACACCACCGCAGGTCGCCAGGCGATTGAAGACTCCAAGCTGATTCGCCGCAGCGCGCTGCAGTACAAAGTGCATTACGACACCACCCTGAACGGCGGCTTTGCCACCGCGATGGCGCTGAACGCTGACGCCACCGAGAAGGTGATTTCGGTTCAGGAAATGCACGCGCAAATCACTAAATAAGCTTCCCGGCCTGGCCGGATAGCAACAATCCTGGGCTGACGACATCGTCAGCCTATTTTTTTTGGCCGCAGCCATCTTCAGAGAGTTCTGCTTTTAACCCCCTGTCGGGTCAGGCTAACTATAGTTAGCACCATAACGATACCTATTGATGAAAAGACAGGAGGATACAATGCGGAACAATATTCTGGTGGCATCCGCACTGGCAGCGACGGCAATCATGTTCGTGGCCGGCTGCTCATCGAATCAGTCGATCAAAACCACCGACGGCAAGACCATTGTCACCAGCGGCAAACCGCAGGTGGATGATGACACCGGCCTTGTCTCATACAAAAATGCCGAAACCGGCCGCGTGGAGCAGATTAACCGCGACCAGGTGAAGTCCATGGACGAGCTGGATAACTAAGGCCTGACGTTAACCCTCAGGGCGCGCGTTGCGTAAGCCATCGCGACATAAATCACAGTTATCATTGTAAGCGGTTCGCTTAACTGTCTACACTCTTGCTGATTACGACAAGAGCAAACGCAGGCCAATCAATGATTCTGATAATTTATGCGCATCCTTATCCGCAGCATTCTCATGCGAATAAGCGAATGCTTGAACAGGCAGGGACGCTTGAAGGCGTAGAGATACGCTCCCTCTATCAACTCTATCCCGACTTTAATATCGATGTCGCCGCCGAGCAGGCGGCGCTGGCCCGTGCCGATCTGGTTATCTGGCAGCATCCTATGCAGTGGTATAGCGTACCGCCGCTGCTCAAGCTGTGGATGGACAAGGTGCTGTCGCACGGCTGGGCCTATGGTCATAACGGTATTGCCCTGCGCGGTAAATCGCTGATGTGGGCGGTGACCACCGGCGGCGGTGAAAGCCACTTCGACATCGGCTCATTCCCCGGTTTTCCGGTGCTGGCGCAGCCGTTGCAGGCAACCGCGCTTTACTGCGGAATGAAATGGCTGCCGCCGTTCGCTATGCACTGCACCTTTATCTGCGATGATGAAACGCTGCAGGCGCAGGCCCGCCGCTATCGTCAACGCTTAATCGACTGGCAGGAGGCACACCAGAATGGATAGCCATACGCTGATACAGGCGTTGATTTACCTCGGTGCCGCGGCGCTGATTGTGCCCATCGCCGTCCGTCTGGGGCTGGGGTCAGTGCTGGGCTATCTGATCGCCGGCTGTATTATCGGCCCGTGGGGGCTGCGGCTGGTGACCGATGCCGAGGCGATTCTGCACTTTGCCGAGATTGGCGTGGTGCTGATGTTGTTCGTCATTGGTCTGGAGCTCGATCCGCAGCGCTTATGGAAGCTGCGCGCCTCGGTGTTTGGCGGCGGCGCACTACAGATGGTGGCCTGCGGGGTGTTGATCGGCCTGTTCTGCATGCTGCTGGGCCTGCGCTGGCAGGTGGCCGAGCTGATTGGTATGACTCTGGCGCTTTCTTCCACAGCCATTGCTATGCAGGCGATGAATGAGCGCAATCTGACGGTGTCGCAGATGGGGCGCAGCGCCTTTGCGGTGCTGCTGTTCCAGGATATCGCCGCGATCCCGCTGGTGGCGATGATCCCGCTGCTGGCGGCCAGCGGCGGCGCCACTTCGCTGATGGCTTTTGCCCTCTCCGCGCTGAAAGTGGCCGCAGCGCTGGCGCTGGTGGTGGTCCTTGGGCGCTATCTGACCCGCCCGCTGCTGCGCTTTGTCGCCCGTTCCGGCCTGCGCGAAGTGTTCAGCGCCGTGGCCCTGTTCCTGGTCTTCGGCTTTGGCTTATTGCTGGAAGAGGTGGGGCTGTCGATGGCGATGGGGGCGTTTCTCGCCGGGGTGCTGCTGGCCAGTTCCGAATATCGTCATGCGCTGGAGAGTGATATTGAGCCGTTTAAAGGACTGCTGTTGGGGCTGTTCTTTATCGGCGTCGGCATGTCGATTGATTTCGGCACCCTGGTCACCCATCCGCTGCGTATTGTGATTTTGCTGGTCGGTTTCCTGGCGATAAAAATGCTGATGCTGTGGCTTATCGCCAGGCCGCTTGGCGTACCGCGCGCCCAGCGCCGCTGGTTTGCGGTGCTGCTGGGGCAGGGGAGTGAGTTCGCGTTTGTGGTGTTTGGCGCCGCGCGGATGGCGGATGTACTGGACGGCGAATGGGCAAAAGCGTTGACCCTGGCGGTGGCCCTGTCGATGGCGGCAACCCCCATTCTGCTGGTGCTGCTGACCCGTCTGGAGAAATCGTCCAGCGGCCAGGCGCGTGATGCTGACGAGATTGACGAAGAGCAGCCGCGGGTGATTGTCGCCGGCTTTGGCCGCTTCGGGCAGATAGCCGGGCGATTGCTGCTCTCGAGCGGGGTGAAGATGGTGATCCTCGATCATGACCCGGACCATGTCGATACCCTGCGCAAATTTGATATGAAGGTTTTCTACGGCGATGCCACCCGGGTCGATCTGCTGGAGTCGGCCGGGGCCGAAAAGGCGGAAGTGCTGATCAATGCCATTGACGATCCGCACGTCAGCCTGGAGCTGGTGGCGAGGGTAAAAGAGCATTTTCCGCATCTGCAGATCATCTCCCGCGCCCGCGATGTCGATCATTACATTCAGCTGCGCCAGGCTGGCGTCGAGGCCCCGGAGCGTGAAACCTTCGAGGCGGCGCTGAAGTCCGGCCGAATGACGCTGGAGGCGCTGGGGCTCGGCGCCTATGAAGCGCGCGAGCGGGCCGATCTGTTCCGTCGATTCAACCTGCAGATGGTCGAAGAGATGGTGGCGATGGCGGAAAACGATGCCGCGTCGCGGGTGGCGGTCTTCAAGCGGACCAGCGATATGCTGACCGGCATCATCAACGAAGATCGTCATCATCTGTCGCTGGTGCAGCGTCATGGCTGGCAGGGTACGGAAGAGGGCAGGCACACCGGGGATATCGCCGATGAGCCGGAAAATAAGCCCTCAGCCTGAGGCTGACCAGTAACATTTTGTTTTCGTTTGGATCCTCTTCTGGCGGCCCACGGTGTGAACGTGGGCTTGCCAGCAAATCAGAAAATTTTCTTATTCTTTACCCTCCGGCCAGTCGACGAAGTTGTACGCTTTCCGTATAGTGGCGACAATTTTTTGCACTCGGGAATGAATGAATGATCAGTCTGATTGCGGCGTTAGCGGTAGATCGCGTCATTGGTATGGAAAACGCCATGCCATGGAACCTGCCTGCCGATCTCGCCTGGTTCAAACGCAACACGTTAAATAAGCCGGTGGTGATGGGGCGTCTGACCTGGGAATCCATTGGGCGCCCATTGCCGGGGCGTAAAAATATCGTGATCAGCAGCAAACCCGGCAGCGACGATCGCGTGCAGTGGGTCTCCTCCGTAGAAGAAGCAATTGCCGCCTGCGGCGATGTGGAAGAGATTATGGTGATCGGCGGCGGCCGGGTGTATGAGCAGTTCCTGCCGAAAGCGCAGAAGCTCTACTTGACCCATATTGATGCGGAAGTGGAAGGCGATACCCATTTCCCGGATTACGATCCGGACGAATGGGAGTCGGTGTTCAGCGAGTTTCATGACGCCGACGCGCAGAACTCCCATAGCTACTGCTTTGAGATCCTCGAACGCCGTTAAGCGGGCAGGATAGCGATAAAAAAACCCCGGTCGCGTCTGGCGTGACCGGGGTTTTCTTTTGCATGAATTGCGCGACGATGGCGCACTCATTATCTCGTCATGTTTCCCGTCGCGGGCTTCGTCTTCTTTCTGAAGCACTCCCCGGAGCGACAAATAGCACATAAACGTAGGTCGGGTAAGGCGTTAGCCGCCACCCGACACAAAAGTGGCTCCGCGCCCGCAGTTCTTGCCCGGCGGCGCTGCGCTTGCGCGGGCCTACGGGACTGCGTCATGTTTCCCGTCGCGGGCTTCGTCTTCCTGGAGCGCTGCCCAAGGCTACAAATGGCAAGGAAATGTAGGTCGGGTAAGGCGTTAGCCGCCACCCGACAAAACGACGCCGCAGGTAGCCCGGATAAGGCGCAACGCGCCGCTATCCGGGAAGAGTCAGGACGCGACGGCTTCGCCTTCGTCGAGGCTTTTCTGCCGGTTCGACGGCTGGGTGAAGTACTGCTTATCTTCCCAGCGCAGGCAGGTGAGTTCCCCGCCCCAGCAGCAGCCGGTATCCAGGGCGTAAATCCCCTCCGGCGTGCCGCGTCCCTCCAGCGAAGCCCAGTGGCCAAAGGCAATACTGTAGGCATTGCTGACCGGGCCGGGAATGGCAAACCACGGCTTCAGCGGCGCCGGGGCGTCCTCGGGTGCTTCCTTCGAATACATATCCAGCTGGCCGTTCGGGAAACAGTAGCGCATGCGGGTAAAGGCGTTAGAGATAAAGCGCAGGCGCGCCAGGCCGCTCAGCTCGTTGCTCCAGTGGTTCGGCATGTCGCCGTACATGGCATCGAGGAAGAAAGGATAGGAGTCGCTGGAGAGCACTGCTTCAACATCGCGCGCGCACTGCTGGGCGGTCTCCAGATCCCACTGCGGCGTAATGCCGGCATGGGCCATCACCAGCTTTTTCTCTTCATCCACCTGCAGCAGCGGCTGGCGACGCAGCCAGTTGAGCAGCTCATCGGCATCCGGCGCTTCCAGCAGTGGTTTCAGACGATCCTTCGGCTTGTTGCGGCTGATACCGGCAAAGACCGCCAGCAGGTGTAAGTCATGGTTGCCCAGCACCAGTCGTACGCTGTCGCCCAGAGATTTGACATAGCGCAGGACCTCCAGCGATCCCGGGCCTCGGGCCACCAGATCGCCGGTCAGCCACAGCGTATCTCTCCGCGGATCGAATTCAACCTGCGCTAATAATGCGATCAGTTCATCGTAGCAACCGTGAACGTCGCCAATAAGGTATGTTGACATTGTTTTAATGAATGAGCGTTGGAACTGCGAGACGGAAAACAGGGATCTCAATACGGAACGGCGCGCCGTCGATATCGATCATCTCATAATGACCCTGCATGGTTCCCAGCGGCGTTTCAATCACTGCGCCGCTGGTATATTGATATTCACCGCCGGCGGGAATATGCGGTTGCTCGCCGACCACCCCTTCACCCTGAACTTCAGTCTCACGACCGTGGCCGTTAGTGATGAGCCAGTAGCGGCCAAGCAGCTGAACCTGACTCCGCCCCAGGTTGCGAATGGTGACGGTGTAAGCGAAGACGTAGCGCTCTTCTTCCGGGGAAGACTGCGATTCGATATAGACGCTCTGTACCTGGACACACACCCGGGGTGAATGAATCATGGTTAGCTCTCCTTCGTTGGCAGATTGTCAGACAGCCAGTTGGCCATCAGGCAGTACTGCGCCACGGAAATATTTTCGGCGCGCATGGCCGGGTCGATGCCCAGCTCGGTCAGCACTTCCACGCTGAACAGATTGCCGAGACTGTTGCGGATAGTCTTGCGGCGCTGGTTGAACGCTTCGGTGGTGATGCGGCTCAGCACCCGGATCTCTTTGACCGGATACGGCATGGTGCTGTGCGGCACCAGGCGTACCACCGCGGAGTCGACCTTAGGCGGCGGGGTAAACGCGCTCGGCGGCACTTCGAGTACCGGGATCACCTGGCAATAATATTGCGCCATCACGCTTAACCGACCATACGCCTTACTGTTCGGTCCGGCAACCAGACGATTCACTACTTCCTTCTGCAGCATAAAGTGCATATCGGCAATGGCATCAGTATAGCTGAACAGATGGAACATCAGCGGGGTCGAGATATTGTACGGCAGGTTGCCGAAGACGCGCAGCGGCTGGCCCATTTTCTCCGCCAGTTCGCCAAAGTTCATGGTCATCGCATCCTGCTGATAGATGGTCAGCTTTGGACCGAGGAACGGATGCGTCTGCAGGCGAGCCGCCAGATCGCGGTCCAGTTCGATGACGGTCAGCTGGTCAAGGCGTTCGCCGACCGGCTCGGTCAGGGCCGCCAGGCCGGGGCCGATTTCAACCATCGCCTGGCCTTTCTGCGGGTTAATCGCCGAGACGATGCTGTCGATCACAAACTGATCGTTGAGGAAGTTCTGCCCGAAGCGTTTACGGGCTAAATGGCCCTGATGGACTCGATTATTCATTGGGTATTAACAATCATTTTGATGGCGAGATTAAGCGCCGTGATAAAACTGCCGACGTCCGCTTTTCCCTGGCCCGCTAATTCCAGTGCGGTGCCGTGGTCGACGGAGGTACGAATAAAAGGTAAACCGAGCGTAATGTTCACGCCGCGGCCAAAGCCCTGGTATTTTAGCACGGGCAGGCCCTGATCGTGGTACATCGCGAGTACCGCATCGGCATGATCAAGATATTTCGGCTGAAAGAGGGTGTCTGCCGGCAGCGGACCGCTGAGGTTCATCCCCTTTGCGCGCATCTCTTCCAGCACCGGAATGATGGTGTCTATCTCTTCTGTTCCCATATGGCCGCCTTCGCCAGCGTGCGGGTTAAGCCCGCAAACCAGCACATGCGGCTGGGCAATGCCAAATTTCGTGCGCAGGTCGTGATCGAGAATGGTGATGATCTCGCGCAGTAGCTCGGGGGTAATCGCTTCGCTGATGGCTTTCAACGGCAGATGGGTGGTGACCAGCGCCACCCGCAGCTCCTCGGTCGCCAACATCATCACCACTTTGCTGGCCTTCGCGCGCTCTTCAAAGAACTCGGTATGACCGGTAAAGGCGATACCGGCGTCGTTGATGTTGCCTTTATGCACCGGGCCGGTCACTAACGCCGCAAACTCGCCGCTAAGGCAGCCGTCGCAGGCGCGCGCCAGCGTCTCCACTACGTAGGCGCCGTTTTGCACATTCAGCACGCCGGGCTCCGCCGGGACGTTTAGCGGCACGTTCAGCAGCGTCAGGGTACCGGCGCGCTGAGGAACAGGAGGTTGCGCGGGATCGTAAGGGAGGAGAGATAAAGGAAGACCGAGCCGCTTGGCTCGGTCAGTTAACAGGGCGCCATCGGCGCAAATCACCAGCTCAGCTGGCCAGTCGCGCTGGGCAAGCTGCACGACCAGGTCAGGGCCAATCCCGGCGGGTTCGCCGGGAGTGATAACAACTTTACGGGTTTCAGGCATCGATATTAGTTGCTCAGAATTTTAACATACGCACTGGCGCGCTGTTCCTGCATCCAGGTTGCCGCTTCTTCAGAGAATTTGCGGTTCATCAGCATGCGGTAAGCACGATCTTTCTGCGCGGCGTCGGTTCTGTCGACCTGACGGCTATCCAGCAGTTCGATCAGATGCCAGCCAAAGGAAGAGTGCACCGGTCCGCTGGTCTGCCCTTTGTTCAGACGCATCAGCGCATCGCGGAACGCCGGGTCAAAGATGTCCGGCGTGGCCCAGCCTAAATCACCGCCCTGGTTTGCCGAACCCGGATCTTCCGAATAGGTTTTCGCCGCTTGAGCAAACGTGATTTTCCCGCTCTTAATCTCGGCTGCGATCTGTTCTAGCTTAGCCTGAGCCTGGGCGTCGTTCATGATCGGCGACGGTTTCAGCAGAATATGACGGGCGTGAACCTCGGTAACGGAGATATTCTGGGTACCACCGCGCAGGTCGTTGACTTTCAGAATGTGGAAACCAACGCCGGAACGAATCGGACCGACGATATCCCCTTTCTTCGCGGTGCTTAACGCCTGAGCGAAAATGCCCGGCAGCTCCTGGATACGGCCCCAGCCCATCTGGCCACCCTTCAGCGCCTGTTGGTCAGCGGAGTAGGTGATCGCCAGTTTGCCGAAGTTGGCGCCGTTGCGCGCCTGCTCAACGATGGAGTTTGCTTGCTCCTGGGCCGCGGCGACTTCATCAGAGGTCGGGTTCTCCGGCAGCGGGATCAGGATGTGGCTCAGGTTGAGCTCGGTGCTGGCGTCGTTCTGGTCGCCGATCTGTTTCGCCAGCGCTTCCACTTCCTGCGGCAGCACGGTGATGCGACGACGCACTTCATTGTTACGCACTTCCGAAATCAGCATCTCTTTACGGATCTGGTTACGGTAGGTGTTGTAGTTGATGCCTTCATAGGCCAGACGGCTGCGCATCTGATCCAAGGTCATATTATTTTGTTTGGCGATGTTGGCGATAGCCTGATCGAGCTGGTCGTCAGAGATCTTCACGCCCATCTTCTGCCCCATCTGTAACACGATCTGGTCCATGATCAGTCTTTCGAGGATTTGATGGCGCAGGGTGGCGTCATCCGGCAGCTGTTGGCCAGCCTGACCAGCATTGAGCTTAACCGATTGCATCAAACCATCGACGTCGCTTTCCAGCACGACGCCATTATTGACGACGGCCGCTACTTTATCGACCACCTGGGGGGCAGCGAAACTGGTATTCGCGATCATGGCGATACCGAGAAGCAGCGTTTTCCAGTTCTTCATACTTTTTCCATTTCGATTAACCGCAAATGCGGATGATGTTGTAAACCAGCCGCATCACAGGGAGCTCTGGTACGGTAAAATGTTCGAGCGCAGCATCTGCTGGGTGCCGAGGCCGTAGTTAGAGCTCAGACCGCGCAATTCGATATTGATTCCGAAGGTGTTATCGTATTTGCTCTCGCCGCCGTTGTCGTTGCTGTTCCAGCCGTTGACTTTACGTTCGTAGCCAAGACGGATGGCGTAGCAGCAGGAGTTATACTGCACACCCAACATCTGGTTTGCTGCTTTCCGGGTATTAGTATCGTAGTAGTAGGCCCCGACCACGGACCAGCGATCGACAATTGGCCAACTGGCGGTCATCCCCACCTGCGAAATACCCTGTTTATATTGTGCCGCGGTGGAATATGACGGCAGCGTGGCCTGAATATATTCCGGGCTGGCGTAACGATAGTTAAGCTGAACTAAGCGGTTCTCATCGCGACGGTATTCAATGGTGCCGTTACCAGTGGCAACGTTATCCAGACGCGTATCGTACTGGATCCCTCCGCGCAGACCCCATTCATCGGCAATGCGCCAGTAGGTATCGCCGGCCCAGACCAGTGAACCCGTGGTATCGTTGTTCTCCCAGTTGATGTTGTCATCACCGGTGCGTGACTCGGTGAAATAGTAGATTTGACCAACGGAAATATTAAAACGTTCCACCGCGGCGGCATCATACACGCGCGAGGTGAGCCCGGTGGTGACCTGATTAGCCGACGCGATGCGGTCCAGACCGCTATAGGTACGGTCGCGGAACAGACCGGTGTAATCCGACTGCAACAGCGTGGAGTCGTAGTTGCCGATTTCACTCTGATCGCGGTACGGCACGTACAGATACTGCACGCGCGGTTCCAGCGTTTGGGTGAATCCCTCCTGCAGGTCGCGTTCAAAGACCATTTTGCCGTCGACTTTAAACTGCGGCATTACGCGGCTGACGGACTCTTTATAGTCAGTGCCGTTGGCGGCATTGTACTTATCGAGGTTGCTCTGCTGGTAGTGAGTCGCCAGCAGCTTGGCTTCGGTATTCAGACTGCCCCAACCGTTGGACAGCGGCAGGTTGATCGTCGGTTCGAAGTGAACGCGGGTCGCTTCCGGCATGTTGTTATTCGAGTTAACAAAATGGGCAACCTGTCCATAGAGATGGGTATCGAACGGACCGACATCATTCTGGTAGTAGTTGACGTCGAGCTGCGGCTCAGCCGAATAGGAGTTGCTCGATTCGCGGTCAAAGACCTGGAACTGTTTGGTCGATACCGTGGCGTCAAAGTTCTGGTTGACGTAACCGGCGCTGAATTTCTGCGTCGCATAGCCATCGGTACTGGAACCATATTTCGAGCTGAAGTCGTTGAAGTAGTCAGGATCGCTGACCTTGGTGTAGTCAGCGTTCAGACGCCATACCTGATCGATAACCCCTGAGTGGTTCCAGTAGAACAGCCAGCGGCGGCTGTTGCTGTCGCTCGAGTGGTCGTCTTCGTAGACTTTATCCGACGGCAGGTAGTCGAATTCAGTTAAGCCGCTGCCGAGCTGGGTCAGATAGCGGAACTCGTTTTCCCACATCACGCCGCCGCGTTTGTTCATATAGTGCGGAGTAATAGTGGCATCGAAGTTTGGCGCGATGTTCCAGTAGTACGGCAGGGAGAATTCCACGCCGTTTTTGGTGCTGTATTTCGCGTTCGGGATCAGGAAGCCTGAACGACGCTTATCGCCCACCGGCAGCTGCAGGTAGGGGCTATAGAAAATCGGCACAGAGCCAAGCTTGAAGCGGGCGTTCCAGATCTCGGCAACCTGCTCTTCGCGATCGTGGATAACTTCGCTGCCGACGACGCTCCAGGTGTCGGAGCCCGGCAGACAGGAGGTAAAGCTGCCGTTTTCGAGAATGGTATAGCGGTTTTCACCGCGCTGTTTCATCAGGTCGGCGGTGCCGCGTCCCTGGCGTCCGACCATTTGATAATCGCCCTGCCAGACGTTGGTATCTTTGGTATTCAGATTCGACCAGGCTTTTGGCCCTTTGAGGATCACCTGGTTATCGTCGTAATGCACGTTGCCCAGCGCGTCCACCGTGCGCACCGGCTGCGCCTGGCCCGCGGCCTGCTGCTGGTGCAGCTGAACTTCGTCGGCGCGGAGGCGACTATTCCCCTGGTTAATATCGACGTTGCCGGTAAAGACGGCGTTGTCCGGGTAGTTGCCCTTCGCATGATCGGCGTTAATCGTCACCGGCAGATCGCCAGGACGACCTTCCACGAGCGGACGATCATAGCTTGGCACGCCAAGCATACATTGCGTTGCGAGATCGGCAGCGAGGCCTTGTTGGCTATACAAGGCGCTGGCAATCATCGTAGCCAGGAGGCTGGGAATACGTTTTTTCATACGTTGTATTTATTGTTCCATCATCTTGTGACAGCGGCTTGCAAACGGTCAGAGCCTAACTTACTCAACATTATCACGCTAGTGTTAATCCTGCCCGTTTCGAGCCCGAGCGTTAGGCACCCTGTTGAATGACGAGTATGATAAAGCAAATTATAGGCTATGTCCCACAATTGACCGAGGCGCGAGTGCCGGGTAACGTGCGGTCATATTCGAGCTTAACGGCGATAAACAGTTGGGGAGTCTATGCAGTATTTGGGTAAAGTGATTGGCGTGGCAGTGGCTTTGCTGATGGGTGGTGGGTTCTGGGGCGTGGTGCTTGGCTTTCTGGTCGGCCATATGTTTGACCGGGCGCGCAGCCGCCGGTTAAATCTCTTCGCCAATCAGCAGGAGCGTCAGTCGCTCTTCTTTTCCACCACCTTCGAAGTGATGGGGCACCTGACCAAATCCAAGGGCCGCGTTACCGAAGCGGATATTCATGTCGCCAATGTGCTAATGGATCGCATGAACCTGCATGGCGCCTCGCGCACCGCGGCGCAGCAGGCGTTTCGCGACGGTAAGGCCGACAACTATCCCCTGCGCGAGAAAATGCGTCAGCTGCGCAGCGTCTGCTTTGGCCGTTTCGATCTGATTCGGATGTTTCTGGAAATTCAGCTGCAGGCGGCGTTCGCTGATGGCGAACTGCATCCTAACGAACGGGAAGTGCTGTTCGTCATTGCCGACGAGCTCGGCATCTCCCGCGCCCAGTTCGATCAATTCCTGCGGATGATGCAGGGCGGCGCCCAGTTTGGCGGCGGTTCGCAGCAGCGCTCTTATGGCCAGCATGGCGGCAACGCCGGCTGGCAGCAGGCGCAGCGTGGGCCGACCCTCGAAGATGCCTGCAATGTGCTGGGAGTAAAACCGACCGACGACGCGGCGACGGTGAAGCGCGCCTATCGCAAGCTGATGAACGAACATCATCCGGACAAGCTGGTAGCGAAAGGTCTGCCGCCGGAGATGATGGAGATGGCCAAACAGAAGGCCCAGGAGATCCAGAAGGCCTGGGAGCTGATCAAAGAGCAGCGCGGCTTCTGACGTTTCCAGCCCCTCCCGTCCGGCGAGGGGTTTTAACTTTTGACCTTAGCGCGGCGATACAGCCGCCGCGGATGGCCAATTTTTCCGTACAGCATCTCCACTTCCAGAAAACCGGTCTCAACGCCGTGCTCCAGATAGCGACGGGCGGTGGTTTTGCTGAGCCCGGCGGCGCTGACCACTTCATCAACGGAAAAACAGTGCGCTTCCCGGTCGCTAAACAGTCCCTGCACCAGCGCCAGCGTTTTCTCTTCAATCCCCTTGCTGCCGCTATCCACGCGATAGTTCTTCGCCTGCAGTTGATAGAGGGAATCGACGTTTTGCTGATCGACGATTTTCCACTCCCGTTGCTGATCGTAGAACTGGATAAAGCGCTCCAGCGACTGGCTCAGCCGCTTCCATGATACCGGCTTAAGGATATAGTCGAAGGCGCCGTTGCGGATGGCCTGGCTGCAGGTTTCCATATCGCTGGCGGCGGTGATAAAGATCACCGAGCATTGGCTGGTCGCCAGCGCCGGGTCGGTCATCAGCGTGACGCCTTTGCCGTCCGGTAAATAGTTATCCAGCAGCACCAGCTGCGGCGGCGTGGCGTGAAGCAGCTGCCGCGCCTGGGCGAGGGAGGCCGCCATGCCTGCCAGCCGCAGTCGCGGGTGTTTTTGCACAAGCTCGGCGTGCAGGCGCGCCAGTTCGCTCTCATCTTCAATGATTAGCACATCGACCAGGTCATGATGCATCGTGGGCCTCCGGTTGCGGACAGGCGTGCGCGTCGGCCGGGATAAATAGGGTGAAGATCGTTCCCCGCGGCGCGTTATCGGCGACTTCGATGGTGCCGCCCGCCTGAGTGACATAATGTTCAATAAGATACAGACCAATGCCGTGATCGCCACGGGTTTTGGTGGTGACGCCGCGTTCAAAAATGCGCTCGCGGATATCGGGGCGGATGCCGACGCCGCGGTCGGCCACTTCGATAATCAACTCCCGGGCGTTGAGCTGGATCAGGACTTCCACCGGCTCATGCGGCAGCTCGGCACGCTGCGTGGCTTCGATGGCGTTATCCAGCAGGTTGCCGATGATGGAGATCAGCTCGGATTCCATCAGCGACGGCAGGGGGCGGTCGATGCGGCAGGCCGGGTCGAAGCTCAGCGCCACGCCTTTTTCGCGGGCGCGGGTGGCTTTGCCGAGCAGCAGACCGCATAGCGTCGGCGAGTGGAAGTGCGAGGAGATAAAGTCCAGTAGCTCCTGAGCATGTTCCGACTGGGCCTGAATATAGCGGATCGCTTCGTCATAATGGCCCATATGCAGCAGGCCGGAGAGGGTAGTCATCCGGTTGAGCTGCTCGTGGCGCATGATGCGCAGATTGTCGACATAGCGCTTCACCTGGCTCAGCTGGGCGGTGAGGGCATTGATTTCATTGCGGTCACGGAATGTGATCACCCAGCCCTGCAGGGTATTCTCCAGCATAATGCGCACCCGACTGGCGAGCACGGTCAACTGGTTGAAGCGGCATAGCTCATCGTGGGTATCGCGTTCGAGCATGTCGCCGCTGGCGAAAAAGGGCTGCGGCGAAATGACGCTGTCGATCGACTGACCGCGCAGCTGGCGGGCGGGCTGGCTGAGCCCCAGCAGGCTGCGGGCGGCATGGTTTATCACCTCAATACGCCGCTGGCGATCGATGACGATCACCCCCTCAAAGATCGACTCCATCATCGCCTTTTGCTGGCGAACCAGCAGGCCAATTTCCCGCGGCTCGAGCGAAAAAATCTGCTTCTTGATACTGCGGGTAAAGTACCAGGAGAAGATAAACAGGGCGATGAGCAGCAGGACGGCGGCGATAAAAATATTGATCACTTTAGTCAGAGTAATGCTGTCGAGATAGCTGGTGAGGTAGCCGACGGAGACAATACCGATCACTCGCCCTGCGTCATCAACGATGGGCGTTTTGCTGCGCTGCGAGACCCCGAGGCCGCCTTTGCGAATGGTGGTGATGGATTTCCCTTCCAGTACCGCCTGGTTGTCGCCGCCGACCAGTCGGGTGCCAACCCACTCCGGATGGACGGAATGAAACAGATGAACTCCCTGACGGTCGCCGATGACGATAAAGCTGGCGTCGCTATGGGCGGCGATTTGCTGCATAAACGCCTGAATCGCCTGTGGGTCGTGCCGGCTGACCTGTTGACGTAAATTCGGCATCAGGGCTATCTCTTCGGCCTGTATTTTGGCCCGGGCGCTCATCTCCTGATAAAGCTGGCGGCTGGCGTCAAAATAATAATAAATGCCCAGCGCGATAAAAAGGACCGAGAAAAAAGCGACCAGAGAAATAAACAGCTTATATTGAAAAGATAATTTCATAGGCCCCGGACGACGTATTAACCATAGCGGCACTCTATCATTTTTCTGTCACGTGACGTAAATGTTAAGGGAAAGTTGTGATCAGCGGCGCAGGCGCGGGCTGCCGCCAGCGGTCGCGGCGGAAATAGGCGGCCGGCGGGAAATAAAAACCATAAAAACCACAGTCATAAATCAGAGATATATCACTCCTGGGCAGTTCAGCGAATAAAAACCATAAAAACCATAGTGACCATTAAAACTTCTTTTTTAATCTGGGAAGCTTCACATTAACGACGCCGCTGTCCCTTTACGCTGAAAATGAATAATAACGACAGGGCTGAATTTATGAGCACCACAGACAATGCATTCTCTGCAACCCTTGAACCGATCGATACGCCGAAAACCACGCTCAAGCAGCGCTGGTGGCATATTATGGATAACTGGAAGGTGGGGATCGTCCCGCTGCCGCTGTTTCTGCTGGCCGGAGGACTGATTGCCCTCGACTGCCTTGGCGGCAAACTGCCGAGCGATATCGTGGTGATGGTGGCCACCCTGGCTTTCTTTGGCTTCGCCTGCGGCGAGTTTGGTAAACGCCTCCCGGTGCTGGGGAAACTCGGTGCGGCGGCGATCTGCGCCACCTTTATTCCTTCCGCGCTGGTCCACTATGGTCTGCTGCCTGACGTGGTTATTGAATCCACGACCAAATTCTATAAATCCACTAACATCCTCTATCTCTATATCTGCTGCATCATTGTCGGCAGCATCATGAGTATGAACCGCACCACGCTGATTCAGGGCTTTCTGAAGATCTTCTTCCCGATGCTGTGCGGCGAAGTGGTCGGCATGCTGGTGGGCATCGGCGTCGGCACGCTGCTGGGCATGGAGCCGTTCCAGGTGTTCTTCTTTATCGTGCTGCCGATTATGGCCGGCGGCGTGGGAGAGGGGGCGATCCCGCTGTCAATGGGTTATGCCGCGCTGATGCATATGGAGCAGGGCGTGGCCCTGGGCCGGGTATTGCCGATGGTGATGCTTGGCAGCCTGACGGCGATCGTCATCTCCGGCTGCCTCAACCAGCTCGGCAAGCGCTTCCCGCATCTGACCGGCGAAGGGCAACTGATGCCGAACCGCAGCCATGAAACCCGCAGCCTCAGCGAGAGCGAAGGCGTGAGCGGTAAGACCGACGTTGGGACCCTCGCCTCCGGCGCGCTGCTGGCGGTACTGCTGTATATGATGGGGATGCTCGGCCACAAACTGATTGGTCTGCCGGCGCCGGTAGGCATGCTGTTCCTCGCGGTACTGTTAAAGCTGGCTAACGTGGTGTCTCCGCGTCTGCAGGAGGGGTCGCAGATGGTGTATAAATTCTTCCGCACCGCGGTCACCTACCCGATCCTCTTTGCCGTCGGCGTGGCGATCACTCCGTGGCAGGAACTGGTAAACGCCTTCACTTTAACCAACCTGCTGGTGATCGTCAGTACCGTCTCCGCGCTGGTGGCGACCGGTTTCCTGGTTGGTAAAAAGATAGGGATGCACCCGATCGATGTGGCGATTGTTTCCTGTTGCCAGAGCGGGCAGGGTGGCACCGGCGATGTGGCGATCCTGACCGCCGGCAACCGCATGAGCCTGATGCCGTTCGCGCAGATCGCTACCCGCATCGGCGGGGCGATAAATGTCTCGCTGGGGTTGCTGTTCCTCAGCCACTATCTGGCGTGATATAACGCTACGCTCAGCGATAAATCTGCTATTTTCCGCTACAGAACGCCGAAAATATCTGCGTTCTGTATCCTAAATGCTCCGCATTTAGCGTTACAATCAGCGCGCGATCGGCTATCGCAACCATCATCATGACAGTCCAGGCGCTGTCGTATTTATCATATGTAGGAGAGGAATTAATGTCAGTGGATACTCCCGCCCAGGCGGGCGTCAGCATCGAGGCATTGCTGGCGGCGAAAGAGCAGCGTGCAGCCCGCCAGGCCGACTGGTTGGCCCATTATCAGCAGCCTGTTATTTCCCTGACCCTGGTGACCCCGGGGGCGGTGAAGGACAGCATTCGCTATCGTAATATGATGGGCGTTGCCCTCCAGGCCTGCGATCAGCTGCTGTGGAAGCACCGCTGGCAAACGCTGGATCGTCAGGTGCTATGGCTGCCGACCGGGCCAGAAGCGCTGTGGTGCGTAGCGCATCCGGCCAGCGAAATCAAAGCGATGTGCAGTACGCTGGAGCAGATCCATCCGCTGGGACGCCTGTGGGATATCGATGTAATCTGTCCGCAGAACGGGCTGGTGGGACGCCAGTCGCTGGGCGAATCGCAGCGCCGCTGCCTGCTGTGCGATGAGCCGGCGCACGCCTGTGCGCGCAGCCGTCGTCACGACACCGATCTCGTCGTCGCCCGCGTTGAGCAGATGATTGACGCGTGGTTCGCCCGCGATTAATCGGGATTGTTTTCTGTATCCTCACTAATCCGAGTTGCACGCAGCCAACCCGCATGCAACTCGAAGTATGAGCGTTAAAAGTCGATCGGCGCGCGAAAGGTCATCGCGTTGCCGTAGGCAGGATGGGTGATGGTGAGCGTCTCGGCGTGCAGCAGCAGGCGCGGGGCCATCGCCAGCGCCTCCGGCGTGGCATAGAAGCGGTCGCCAAGGATCGGATGCCCCAGCGCCAGCATATGCACGCGCAGCTGGTGCGACCGTCCGGTAATCGGCTTCAGGCGCACGCGGGCGGTGTTATCTTCTGCGTACTCCAGCACCTCATATTCGGTTTGCGCCGCTTTGCCGGTTTCATAGCACACCTTCTGCTTTGGCCGGTTCGGCCAGTCGCAAATCAGCGGTAAATCCACGAGGCCTTCCGCCGGCTGCGGATGGCCCCAGACGCGGGCGACGTACTGCTTCTTCGGCTCGCGCTCGCGGAACTGACGCTTCAGTTCACGCTCGGCGGCTTTATTCAGCGCCACCACAATCACGCCGCTGGTGGCCATATCCAGGCGATGCACCGATTCGGCCTGCGGGAAGTCGCGCTGAATGCGCGTCATCACGCTGTCTTTATGCTCCTCAAGACGACCGGGGACGGACAACAAGCCGCTCGGCTTGTTGACCACCATGATGTGCTCATCCTGATACAGGATCACCAGCCAGGGATCCTGCGGCGGATTGTAGTTTTCCATCGCCATGTTCGCGTTCCGTTACTGGTGAGTGACGACGATCAGACGCAGCGCGTCCAGACGCCATCCGGCCTGCGCCAGCGCATCCATCACCTGCTGACGGTTGCTTTCGATCGCCGCCAGTTCGTCGTCACGGATGTTCGGGTTCACCGCCTTCAGCGCTTCCAGACGCGACAGCTCCGCCGTCAGCTTTTCATCGGCTTCGTTACGCGCCGCGTCGATCAGCCCCTGCGCCGCTTTGGCGATCTGCGCTTCACCCTGCTGCAGAATCGCGTGAACGTCCTGCTGCACCGCATTGACCAGCTTGCTACCGGTATGGCGGTTGACCGCGCTCAGCTGGCGGTTGAAGCTTTCGAACTCCACCTGCGCGGCGAGGTTGTTGCCGTTTTTATCCAGCAGCATGCGAACCGGGGTCGCCGGCAGGAAGCGGTTGAGCTGCAGCTGCTTCGGCGCCTGCGCTTCGACGACATAGATCAGCTCCAGCAGCAGGGTGCCGACCGGCAGCGCCTTGTTCTTCAGCAGCGAAATGGTGCTGCTGCCGGTATCGCCGGAAAGGATCAGGTCCAGACCGTTGCGTATCAGCGGGTGTTCCCAGGTAATAAATTGCGCATCTTCACGCGACAGCGCCACGTCACGTTCGAAGGTGATGGTGCAACCGTCTTCCGGCAGGCCCGGGAAATCCGGCACCAGCATATGGTCGGAAGGGGTGAGGACGATCAGGTTTTCACCGCGGTCGTCCTGGTTGATGCCGACGATATCGAACAGGTTCATCGAGAAAGCGATCAGGCTGGTGTCGTCATCCTGCTCTTCGATGCTCTCCGCCAGGGCCTGGGCTTTCTCGCCGCCGTTGGAGTGGATCTCCAGCAGACGGTCGCGGCCCTGCTCCAGCTGCGCCTTCAGGGCATCATGCTGTTGGCGGCAGGATTTGATCAGATCGTCAAAGCCGTCGGTGGATTCCGGCGCCGCAAGATAGTTGATCAGTTCATCGTGCACGCTGTCGTAGACGGTGCGACCGGTCGGGCAGGTATGTTCGAAGGCGTCGAGCCCTTCGTGATACCAGCGCACCAGCACCGACTGCGCGGTTTTTTCCAGGTACGGAACGTGGATCTGGATATCGTGCGCCTGGCCGATACGGTCGAGACGACCGATACGCTGCTCCAGCAGATCCGGGTTAAACGGCAGGTCGAACATCACCAGGTTGCTGGCGAACTGGAAGTTGCGTCCTTCGGAGCCGATCTCGGAGCACAGCAGCACCTGAGCGCCGGTGTCTTCTTCAGCAAACCACGCCGCGGCGCGGTCGCGTTCGATAATCGACATCCCTTCATGGAACACCGCGGCGCGGATGCCTTCGCGCTCGCGCAGCACCTGTTCCAGCTGCAGGGCGGTGGCGGCCTTAGCGCAGATTACCAGCACCTTCTGCGAGCGATGGCTGGTCAGGTAGCCCATCAGCCACTCGACGCGCGGGTCGAAGTTCCACCAGGTACCGGTATCACCTTCAAATTCCTGATAGATCTGCTCCGGATAGAGCATGTCGCGCGCGCGCTCTTCCGCGGTTTTGCGCGCGCCCATAATGCCGGACACTTTGATGGCCGTCTGGTACTGGGTCGGCAGCGGCAGACGAATGGTGTGCAGCTCGCGTTTCGGGAAACCTTTGACGCCGTTACGGGTATTACGGAACAGCACGCGGCTGGTGCCGTGGCGGTCCATCAGCATCGAGATCAGCTCCTGGCGCGCGGCCTGGGCATCTTCGCGATCGCTGTTGGCGGCCTGCAGCAGCGGCTCGATATCCTGCTCGCCGATCAGATCGCCTAGGGTATTGAGTTCGCTATCGCTCAGCTTGTTGCCCGCCAGCAGCAGCGCGACGGCGTCGGCCACCGGACGGTAGTTCTGCTGTTCTTCGACAAACTGTTCAAAATCGTGGAAGCGGTTCGGATCCAACAGACGCAGGCGCGCAAAATGGCTCTCCATTCCCAGCTGTTCCGGCGTCGCGGTGAGCAGCAGGATACCCGGCACGCGCTCAGCCAGCTGTTCAATAGCCTGATATTCACGGCTCGGCGCCTCTTCGCTCCACACCAGGTGGTGCGCTTCGTCGACCACCATCAGGTCCCACTCGGCGTCGCACAGATGCTCCAGGCGCTGCTTGCTGCGACGCACGAAGTCTAAAGAGCAGATCACCAGTTGTTCGGTTTCGAACGGATTGTAGGCATCGTGCTGCGCTTCGGCGTAGCGCTCGTCGTCGAACAGCGAGAAACGCAGGTTGAAACGGCGCAGCATCTCCACCAGCCACTGGTGCTGGAGGGTTTCCGGGACCACGATCAGCACGCGCTCTGCGGCGCCGGAGAGCAGCTGCTGGTGCAGGATCATCCCGGCTTCAATGGTTTTACCTAAGCCCACTTCATCGGCCAGCAGGACGCGCGGCGCGTGACGACGGCCCACATCGTGGGCAATATGCAGCTGGTGCGGGATCAGGCTGGTGCGCTGGCCGCGCAGGCCGCTCCACGGCATGCGGTACTGTTCGCTCTGGAACTTGCGCGCGCGGTAGCGTAGGGCAAAGCGATCCATGCGGTCGATTTGGCCGGCGAACAGGCGGTCCTGCGGTTTGCTGAATACCAGTTTGCTGTCGAGCAGCACTTCACGCAGGGTGACGTTCGCTTCCTGGGTGTCCAGGCGGGTGCCAGTGTAGGACAGCAGCCCGTTCTCTTCATTCACTTTGTCAACGTGGAGCTGCCAGCCTTCATGGCTGGTGATGGTGTCGCCCGGGTTAAACATTACGCGGGTGATCGGGGAATCGTTGCGAGAGTACAGACGGTTTTCGCCGATGGCGGGGAAAAGGAGAGTGACCATGCGCGCATCCAGCGCTACCACCGTCCCTAATCCTAGTTCGCTCTCTGTGTCGCTAATCCAGCGTTGACCAAGTGTAAAAGGCATATATGTTCGGCTCTTTAGTTCTTTAATTGCAGGCAATAGTTGATCATCTCCATGAACAATCGGAGATGCGTCAAAATTGGGGCCAGGAATGGAAAGGGCGCTATATTACTGGATGGCAGAACGTTCGTCACGTTCTCCTCACGCTTCATTTTTAGGCTTTCGTGCCCGTGGAATGGGTGACAAAAAATCAAAATAGCCCCAACTGTCCTGTCACTATTGTAGCAAAGTCATCGTTGACGAAGGGCAGGATCCCTTCCGCCACCGGCTGCAACTGCTTTGTTAAATAGTGATCGTAATCGAGCGGCGACTGCTGGTAATCCACCGGCTCCGGGCCGCTGGTGGTCCAGACGTATTTGATGGTGCCGCGCTGCTGATACTGCTGCGCCCGCCCAAGCTTCAGGTTGTGTTCATCGGCAAGCCGGGCGGCGCGCACGTGCGGCGGTACGTTGCGCTGATACTCCGCCAGCGGCCGGCGCAGGCGTTTGCGATAAACCAGCTGTTCGTCGAGCTCGCCGTTCATCAGCCTGGCGATAGTCTCCCGCACATAATCCTGATACGGCTGGTTGCGGAAGATGCGCAGGTATAACTCTTGTTGAAACTGCTGGGCCAGCGGCGTCCAGTCGGTACGCACCGTTTCCAGCCCCTTAAACACCATGCGCTGGGCATCGCCCTCCTGAATCATCCCGGCATAGCGCTTCTTGCTGCCGGTATCGGCGCCGCGGATCGTCGGCATTAAAAAGCGGCAGAAGTGGGTTTCATACTCCAGCTCCAGGGCGCTGGTAAGCTGGCTTTTGCTAAGCTCCTGCGCCCACCAGGCGTTGACATCGCTGACCAGCTCGCGGCCGATCTCCGCCGCCTGGGCTTCGCTGTGCGGGCGCTTAAGCCAGACGAAGGTGGAGTCGGTATCGCCGTAGATAACGTCATAGCCTTTGGCTTCAATTAACGCTTTAGTCTGGCGCATGATCGCATGGCCGCGCATGGTGATCGACGAGGCGAGACGCGGGTCGAAGAAGCGGCAGGCGCTGGTCCCCAGCACGCCGTAAAAGGCGTTCATAATGATCTTCAGCGCCTGGGAGAGCGGCTTATTGTGCTGGCGTTTGGCTTCATCCCGGCCGTGCCAGATCTGGCTGACAATCCCCGGTAGGCAGTGCTTATCTCGCGAGAAGCGGGCGCCGAGGAAGCCCTCGATACTGTGCTGATCATCGGGTTGCGCCAGCCCTTCAACCAGGCCGACCGGATCGATTAAAAAGGTACGAATAATCGACGGATACAGGCTTTTATAGTCCAGCACCAGCACCGAGTCATACAGGCCGGGGCGGGAGTCCATCACGTAGCCGCCGGGGCTCGCCTGCGGCGGTACGTCGCCGAGATTCGGCGCCACGTAGCCCAGGCGGTGCATGCGCGGGAAATAGAGATGGCTGAAGGCGGCGACCGAGCCGCCGTGGCGGTCGGCGGGCAGACCGTTGACCGTCGCTCGTTCGAGCAAAAACGGCATGATCTCCGTTTTGTGGAAGATCCGCGTCACCAGCTCGCAATCCTGCAGGTTATAGATGGCCAGCGCCGGTTTGTCTTCATGAAAGCGGCGATCGATCTCATCCATCCGATCCCATGGGTTGTCGATGGCTTTGCCTTCTCCCAGCAGCTCGCGGGCCACCGCCTCCAGCGAAAAGGAGGAGAAATTCCAGAACGCCGATTTTAGCGCGTCGATGCCGTCGATAATCAGCCGCCCGTTGGCCTGGGCGAAAAAGACGCCGTTCTTAAAGCCGTGCTCACGCCACTCCAGCTCGCTGTTGCCGCGGCCGAGCCGCAGCGGGATGCGATAGCGTTCGGCGTGCTTTTGCAGAACGCGCAGATCGAACTGCACTACGTTCCAGCCGATCAGCACGTCGGGGTCGTGTTCGGCAAACCAGGCGTTGAGCTTTTCCAGCAGCAGGGGACGGCTGGCGGTGAAGACCAGCTCGAAGTCGACGTCTGGCGGCGTTTCCGGTTCGGGGCCCAGCATGTAGACCACCCGCTGGCCGCAGCCTTCCAGACCGATGCAGTACAGCTCGCCGTGGCGGCTGGTTTCGATATCCAGCGACACCCATTTCAGCGGCGGACGATAGTCAGGGTTCGGCTTCATGCGCGCGTTGACCAGCTGCGAGCCGCGCGTTTCGCCTTCCACCCACACCGGGGCGGTGATAAAGCGCTCCATCAGATAGCGCTCCGGCGGGCGGATATCGCCTTCGTAAACGGTGACGCCGCTGTCGCGGAGCATCTTCTCCAGACGCATCAACTGGCGATGGGCGCGGCAGTAGAGGCCAACAATCGGCTGACGGTGGAAATCTTTCAGGGCCAGCGGGGCGAAGCGGAGCCCTTTCTCCCCCTGCAGCAGCCGTTCAGCCTGCGCCCGCTGCGCTTCGGGAATAAAGGCGACGGACTCCTGCGGCGGGAGGGTGACCTGCAGCGGACCGTCGTCGGTGGCCAGCCAGAAGGAGAGCTCGGTGCCCTGCGGAGTGTCCCGCCAGTGACGGGTGAGTAAAAATCCTGCTCGTGGCTGGGTCACGGGTATTCTCGCCGATAAAAAACCAGGCCTGATTATAGCCTGGTTTCATGAGGGGTGCTGGGGTTTTATACAGGTGTTCGGCGCTAATGTTGCCCCGGATTGCGGCTTGCGCCTTATCCAGGCTACCAGATGGCGCAGAGCCCTGGCCCTGCTAAGCGCAGCGCGAGCAGGGTGATTATTGGCCGTAGTAGGCTTTGGCCCCATGCTTACGCAGATAGTGCTTATCCAGCAGGGTCTGCTGCATAGCCGGCAGCTGCGGCGCCAGCTGGCGGCAGAAAATCCCCATATAGGCGATCTCTTCCAGCACGATGGCGTTATGCACCGCGTCTTCGGCGTTCTTGCCCCAGGCGAACGGGCCGTGGGAATGGACCAGCACGCCGGGCATCTGCGCCGGGTCGATTCCCTGCTGGCGGAAGGTTTCGACAATCACGTTGCCGGTTTCCCACTCATAGTCGCCGTTGATCTCCGCATCGGTCATTAACCTGGTGCAGGGCACCGGGCCATAAAAGTAGTCGGCATGGGTAGTGCCGGTCGCGGGAATAGATTGCCCGGCCTGCGCCCAGATGGTGGCGTGGCGCGAATGGGTATGCACAATGCCGCCCAGCGTCGGGAAAGCCTGATACAGCAGGCGATGGGTCGGGGTATCCGACGAGGGCTTTTTATTACCCTCTACCACTTCGCCGCTCTCCAGACTGACCACCACCATATCGTCGGCGGTCATCACGCGGTAATCCACGCCGGAGGGTTTGATCACGAACACCCCTTTCTCGCGGTCGACGGCGCTGACGTTGCCCCAGGTTAAGGTCACCAGATTATGCTTTGGCAGGGCCAGGTTAGCTTCCAGCACCTGGCGTTTAAGATCTTCTAACATAGTGTGCTCCGAATAGCAGGCGAGTCGGGTATCCCTCACCCCGACCCTCTCCCGGCGGGAGAGGGAGAAAGGCGGCATGGCGCCCGGTCGGTCCCCTCTCCCCAACGGGGAGAGGGGAAGGGTGAGGGGACGGCCTCTTAGCGTTTTGAACCGTAATACACTTCATTCCAGCGCAGCGCGTCCTTGAAGGACGGCAGACGGGTATCGTTGTCGATGACGGTCAGCTCGATATCATGCAGCTCGGCGAACTGGCGCATATCGTCGAGGTTCAGCGCATGGCTGAAGACGGTATGGTGCGCGCCGCCGGCGATGATCCAGGCTTCCGACGCGGTACGCAGATCCGGCTGCGCTTTCCACAGGGCGTTGGCCACCGGCAGCTTCGGCAGATCGTGCGGCGTTGGGACGGTTTCGATGGTATTGACCAGCAGACGGAAGCGGTCTCCCAGGTCGATCAGGCTGGCGACGATCGCCGGGCCGGTTTGAGTATTGAAGATCAGGCGCGCTGGATCCGCTTTGCCGCCGATGCCCAGCGGCTGAACGTCGAGGATCGGTTTCTCGGCGGTGGCGATCGTCGGGCACACTTCCAGCATGTGCGAGCCGAGCACCAGATCGTTACCATTGTCGAAGTGGTAGGTGTAATCCTCCATAAAGGAGGTGCCGCCCTGCAGACCAGTTGACATCACCTTCATGATGCGAAGCAGAGCGGCGGTTTTCCAGTCGCCCTCGCCGGCAAAGCCGTAGCCCTGCTGCATCAGGCGCTGTACGGCGAGACCCGGGAGCTGTTTCAGGCCGTGGAGATCTTCAAAGGTGGTGGTAAAGGCGTGGAAACCGCCCTGTTCGAGGAAGCGTTTCATCCCCAGCTCAATGCGCGCGGCGTCCAGCACGTTCTGGCGCTTCTCGCCGTGAACCTGCGCTGCCGGGGTCAGACGGTAGCTGCTCTCATATTCATCGACCAGGGCGCTGATATCGCCGTCGCTGATGCTGTTCACCACCTGCACCAGATCGCCGACCGCCCAGGTGTTCACCGAGAAGCCAAACTTAATCTGCGCGGCGACTTTATCGCCGTCGGTCACCGCCACTTCGCGCATGTTATCGCCGAAACGGCACACTTTCAGATGACGGGTATCCTGTTTGGAGACCGCCTGACGCATCCAGCCGCCGATACGCTGGTGGGCCTCTTTATCCTGCCAGTGGCCGGTGACCACGCTGTGCTGTTGGCGCATACGGGCGCCGATGAAGCCGAACTCGCGGCCGCCGTGCGCGGTCTGGTTCAGGTTCATAAAGTCCATATCAATGCTGTCCCACGGCAGCGCGGCGTTGTACTGAGTATGGAACTGCAGCAGCGGCTTATTGAGGATGGTCAGGCCGTTGATCCACATTTTTGCCGGCGAGAAGGTATGCAGCCAGACCACTAACCCGGCGCATTTGTCATCGTAGTTGGCGTCGCGGCAGATATGGGTGATCTCGTCCGGGGTGGTGCCCAGCGGCTTAAGGACCAGTTTGCACGGCAGTTTGGCTTCCGCATTCAGGCTGTTCACCATATGTTCGGCATGCTTCGTCACCTGGCGCAGGGCTTCCGGGCCGTACAGATGTTGGCTGCCAATAACGAACCATACTTCATAGTTATCAAAAATCGTCATTTTCGTATCCTTAATGGGTGAGCGCTGCCTGAGATTGCGGGGCTTTTTCCGCCTTTGCAGCCGAAGGGAGATAGTGTTGTTCCGCGCTGACCGACCATTGCTGGTAGCGCTGATAGAGTTGTTCGAAACGCTGTGCCTGCGCCGGACGCGGCTGCAGGGTAGTTTCCACCTGGCTTGCCATCCGCTGTTGGGCGGCAGGAATATCGTCATAGACGCCGGCGGCGACGGCGGCGAAGATAGCCGCCCCCAGCGCGCAGCACTGATCGGAGGCGACAATCTGCAGCGGACGGTTCAGCACGTCGCAGCAGGCCTGCATGATGACCTGGTTTTTCCGCGCGATACCGCCAAGCGCCATGACGTTGTTAACCGGGATCCCCTGCTCGGTGAAGCACTCCATAATGGCGCGAGCGCCGAAGGCGGTGGCGGCGATCAGACCGCCGAACAGCGCCGGCGCGTCGGTGGCCAGGTTAAGGTCGGTGATCACCCCTTTCAGGCGCTGGTTGGCATTCGGCGTGCGGCGGCCGTTGAACCAGTCGAGCACCACCGGCAGATGCTCCAGCGATGGATTGTTGGCCCAGGCTTCGGTGAGCGCCGGCAGTAACTGTTTTTGGCTGGCTTTGATTTGCTCGCGCAACGCCGGCTGCTGCTGAGCCAGCTGCTCCAGCGGCCAGCCGAGAATGCGGCCAAACCAGGCGTAAATATCGCCGAAGGCGGACTGGCCTGCCTCCATGCCGATAAAGTGTGGAACCACGCTGCCGTCGACCTGGCCGCAGATGCCTTTGACCGTGCGCTCGCCGACGCTCTCTTTATCGGCGATCAGAATGTCGCAGGTGGAGGTGCCGATGACTTTCACCAGCGCGTTAGGCTGCGCGCCGGCGCCAACGGCGCCCATGTGGCAGTCGAAGGCGCCGCCGGAGATGGCCACACTCTGCGACAGACCCAGGCGCTGGGCCCACTCTGCGCTCAGCGTGCCGACCGGCACATCGGCCGTCCAGGTATCGGTGAACAGCGGCCAGGCCAGATGCTGGTTGATGATGGGATCAAGCTCATCGAAGAAGCTGGCCGGTGGCAGACCGCCCCAGCTCTCATGCCACAGCGATTTATGTCCGGCGCTGCAGCGGCCGCGGCGCAGATCCTGCGGACGCGTAGTACCGGAGAGCAGGGCGGGCACCCAGTCGCAAAGCTCTACCCACGAGGCGGCTGCCTGGGCGACGGCGCTATCTTCGCGGGTGACGTGAAGGATTTTGGCCCAGAACCATTCGCTGGAGTAGATCCCGCCGATATAGCGCGAGTAATCCTCTTTGCCCGGCTGGTGGCACAGGCGGGTGATCGCCTCGGCTTCCTCGACCGCGGTGTGATCCTTCCACAGGACAAACATGGCGTTAGGGTTGTCAGCGAATTCTTCGCGCAGCGCCAGCACGTTGCCCTCGGCATCGACGGGAGCCGGAGTTGAGCCGGTGCTGTCGACGCCAATGCCCACGACGTCGGCGCGCTGTTCGGCGCTCAGCGAAGCGAGCACGCTTTTCAGCGCCGCTTCCATGGACTCGATGTAATCTCGCGGGTGATGGCGGAAGCGGTTGTTAGCGCCATCGCAATACTGTCCTTCCCGCCAGCGCGGATACCACTCCACGCTGGTCGCCAGCTCTGCGCCGGACGCGCATTCCACCGCCAGAGCGCGGACTGAGTCACTACCAAAGTCGAGGCCAATCGCAATTGCCATCTTGTTACTCCATGCAGAAATCATTCATGCAGCAACAGTAGATATCCCCGGCAAAATCCGTCAGGCCGGATTCGCTAATCTTATGGATTATTTTGCTGTTACCTTGCAAAGTGTGACGCCGTGCAAATATTCGATGTGGACTTTTCTGCCGTATTTATAGACACTTTTGTTACCCGGCATATCACGGTGGAATGCACGCTGCTGGCGCTTTTTTCGCTTGCTGTGCGGGTTTTTCGCCAAATTTCCACCGCCGTCGCAGTCGCGACAGGGCCGAGAGCGATAAAATGATGAATATGGACAATTGGTGCCACTGATACCTTCGGGGAGAACCACGCGTATGGCCGAAACGCAAAACGATCCGCTGCTGCCGGGCTACTCTTTTAACGCTCATCTGGTCACCGGCCTGACGCCGATTGAGGCGCAGGGATACCTGGATTTCTTTATCGACCGCCCGCTGGGTATGAAAGGCTATATTCTCAATCTGACGATCCGCGGCGAGGGGGTGATCAACAACCACGGCGAACAGTTTGTCTGCCGGCCGGGCGATATGCTGCTGTTCCCGCCCGGGGAAATTCATCACTATGGCCGCCATCCCGACGCCAGCGAGTGGTATCACCAGTGGGTCTACTTCCGCCCGCGCGCCTACTGGCACGAGTGGCTCAACTGGCCAACGATTTTTGCCCAGACCGGCTTTTTCCGTCCGGATGAACAGTGGCAGGCGCGCTTTGGCGAGCTGTTCGGCCAGATCGTCGATGCCGGGCAGGGGGCGGGGCGCTATTCCGAACTGCTGGCGATAAACCTGCTGGAACAGCTGCTGCTGCGGCGCATGGAGGCGATCAACGAATCGCTGCATCCGCCGCTGGACAACCGGGTGCGCGACGCCTGCCAGTACATCAGCGACCATCTGGCGGACAGCCATTTTGATATCGCCAGCGTCGCCCAGCACGTCTGCCTGTCGCCCTCGCGTCTGTCGCACCTGTTCCGCCAGCAGCTGGGGGTCAGCGTCCTCGGCTGGCGGGAGGATCAGCGCATCAGCCAGGCCAAACTGTTGCTCAGCACCACGCGGATGCCGATCGCCACCGTTGGGCGCAACGTCGGCTTCGAAGATCAGCTCTATTTTTCCCGCGTGTTTAAAAAATGCACCGGGGCCAGCCCGAGCGAATTCCGCGCGGGTTGTGAATAAAAAGTAAAGAAAGTGAAATGATGACCCGCTTAAATGTCACAGCCAGTAAACTATTAAGACAATTGATGGCTTGACGACGGCGCGATGGCTTCGGAGAATCCGGGCTTCGTTTTTTAACCGGGTACATTATGCAAGCATTGCTCGAACACTTTATTACCCAATCCACGGTCTACTCATTGTTAGCCGTGATGCTGGTGGCCTTTCTCGAGTCGCTGGCGCTGGTGGGGCTTATCTTACCCGGCACGGTGATGATGGCTGGCCTTGGGGCGCTCATCGGCGGCGGCGAAGTTAACTTCTGGCAGGCGTGGCTGGCGGGGATTGTCGGCTGCCTGCTGGGCGACTGGATCTCATTCTGGCTCGGCTGGCGCTTTAAGAAGCCGTTGCACCGCTGGTCGTTTATGAAGAAAAACCGCGCCCTGCTGGAGAAAACCGAGCATGCGCTGCATCAGCACAGCATGATCACCATTCTGATTGGCCGCTTTGTCGGACCGACGCGTCCGCTGGTGCCAATGGTCGCCGGGATGCTCGACCTGCCGGTGGCCAAGTTCGTGCTACCGAATATTATCGGCTGCCTGCTCTGGCCGCCGCTCTATTTCCTTCCGGGCATTCTCGCCGGGGCGGCGATTGATATTCCGGCTGATGAAAACAGCGCCAGCTTTAAATGGCTGCTATTGGGGGCGGCGCTGCTGGCCTGGCTGGCGGGATGGCTGTGCTGGCGGCTGTGGCGGAGCGCGAAAACCTCAGGCGATCGGCTGACCCGCTGGCTGCCGCGCGGCCGACTGCTGTGGCTGTCGCCGCTGATGGTCGCGCTGGCGGCTACAGCGTTAACATTTGTCTTCCGCCATCCGCTGATGCCGGTCTATCTGGCGATCCTGCATAAAGTCATCGCGCGCTGATCCCCATCAAATGCGAGGCGCTGCTGTGGCCGCTTAACAGCTCGGCGGTGGCGCCATCCCAGACAATGCGCCCTTCGGCGACCACCATCGAGCGCGGCGCGATGCGCGCGGCGTCCTCTACGCTGTGGGAGACCATCAGCAGGGTGAGCTGCTGCTGCTCGCAGACATCGGCGACCAGGGACAGCATCTCCTGGCGCAGCGCCGGATCGAGCGCCGAGAAGGGTTCATCCAGCAGCAGCACCGGCTGCTGGCGCACCAGACAGCGGGCCAGCGCCGCGCGCTGCCGCTGACCGCCGGAGAGCTCGCCGGGCAGACGTTCCAGCAGCGCATCAATTCCCATCTGTCCAGCTATCGCCGTGACCTGCGCCTGCTGCTCGCGGTTCAGTTTAAGGCCTGGGTGGATGCCGAGGCTGATATTTTGTCGAATGGTCAGATGGTTAAACAGGTTATTCTCCTGAAACAACATCGAGACCGGACGCTGCGCCGGCGGCGTCGCGTTATGCGCCTCGCCGTTAATCAGCAGGCTGCCGCTGGCGGGCGGCAGAAACCCGGCGATCAGATTCAGCAGGGTGCTCTTTCCGGCGCCGCTGGGGCCGAGCACCGCGATGCGCTCCCCGCGCGCGACGTCGAGGGTGAAGCGCATCGGCAGATGCTGGTATAGCCAGGTCACATCATTGAGTTTTAGCATCACGCCCCGGAAGTTTTTCAATCAGCGTAAACAACAAGAAACAGAGCAGCAGCAGGAGCAGGGCGGTGACGGCCCCGTCCTGGCTGCGGTAGGCGCCTATCTGCTGGTACAGATAGAAAGGCAGGGTGCGGAACGCCTCGTTGCCGAACAGCGCCACCACGCCGAAATCGCCAATCGACAGTACGCAGGCGAAGGCGAGCGCCTGGGCCAGCGGGCGCCGGAGAGCGCGAAGCTCGACCACCCGCAGCCGGGCAAAGCCTTCAATACCCAGCGACTGGCACAGCATGCTGTAGCGGGCGGCAATGTCGCGCATCGGGTTTTCCAGTACTTTCAGCGCATAGGGGATCGCCATCAGGGCATTAGTGAAGATGACGATGCCGTCGGCGGACTCCGGCAGGCCGATAGTGTTATTGAGCAGCAGGAAGAAGCCGGTCGCCAGCACAATTCCCGGCATCGCAAGGATCAGCATGCCGCTCAGCTCCATTGCCTGCCCGGCCAACGGCCGCTGGCGAGAGCGCAGCTCCCGGCTGCTCCATAACAGCATCATCGTCAGGGTCACGCTCAATAGCCCGGCGGCGATGGCGATGCGTAGAGAGGTGCTCAATGCCTGCCAGAGCGCTGGCTGCGCCAGCACGTCCAGCATATTACTGTTGATCCCGTCGACGATGACCGCCAGCAGCGGCGGGAGCAGCAGCAGCAGGGCGGCGCCGATCAGCAACCCGTCGCTCAGGCGGCTATGCAGGCGATCGTCAGGGTCGCGCCAGCCGCGCACATGGCTGACGCCAATGGCGACGGCTTTACTCAGACGCTGGCTAAGCAGCACCAGCCCAAGGCAGCAGAGCATCTGGATCAGCGCCAGCATTGCCGCTCGCGCCGGATCGTAGTCAAAGCTCAGCGCCTGGTAGATAGCCAGCTCGATCGTGGTGGCTTTCGGGCCGCCGCCCAGCGAGAGCACGGTGGCGAAGCTGGCGAAGCAGAGCATAAAAATCAGCGCGGCGACGGCGGGAATGTGCCGGCGCAGCCACGGCCATTCGACGAGGCGGAAGAAGGCATAGCCGCGCATGCCAAGCTGGGCGGCAATTTGCCGCTGCTCGCCGGGAATGTTCTCCAGCGCCTGCAGCAGCAGGCGGGTCGCCATCGGCATATTGAAAAAGACGTGCGCCAGCAGGATGCCCTGCAGACCGTAGGGCGAGAACTCCCATTGCCAGCCGAGCGCGTGAAATAGTGAGGCCAGCCAGCCCTGGCGGCCATAGACGCTGAGGATACCGAACACCGCCACCAGCACCGGCAGGATCAGGGTCATCGCGCACAGGCGCAGCAGCAGCGTACGGCCCGGGAAGCGACGCCGATAAAGCGCGCGGGCGAGAAAGATGGCTGGTCCCACCGAGATCAGCGCTGACAGCGACGCCTGCCAGAAGGAGAAGCGGACCACATGCCACAGGTAGCTATCGCTGAAGACCGATTGCCAGCCCGCGCCGGGGGCGCTAAACCACAGCGCCAGAAACGCCGCCAGCGCGACAGCGCACAGCAGCGTAGCGGCGAACAGGCCCGGCATCAGCCCGCGAAGGTTTAGCGGCTGACGGCGCGTTGCCATGCGCTAATCCAGGTTTGACGCTCGCTGGCGACCTGCTGCGGGGTAAAGGACAGGGTGGTCTGCGGCTTCACCAGGGTATCAAACCCGGCCGGCAGGGTGACCTTGGTCACCGGATACATCCAGTTGCCGGTAGGGATTGCGTTCTGGAAGCCAGGAGATACCATAAATTTGAGGAATTTTTCCGCCAGTTCCGGCTGCTTGCTGGCGGCGGTACGCGCGGCAACTTCGACCTGCAGATAGTGGCCCTCGGCGAAGCTCGCCGCCGCATAGTTGTCTTTCTTCTCTTCAATCATGTGGTAGGCCGGCGAGGTGGTATAGCTCAACACCAGGTCGCTTTCCCCTTTCAGGAACAGACCATAGGCTTCGCTCCAGCCTTTGGTGACGGTAACGGTTTTCGCGGCCAGCTTCTGCCAGGCCTCGGGCGCTTGATCGCCATAGACCTTTTGCATCCACAGCAGCAGGCCCAGTCCCGGGGTGCTGGTACGCGGATCTTCATAGATGACCCGCCATTTTTGCGGGCCCTCGACCAGCTCTTTCAGGCTCTTCGGTGGATTAGCCAGTTTGTTTTTGTCATAGACGAAGGCGAAATAGCCGTAGTCGTAGGGAACAAAGGTGTCATTATCCCAGCCGCCCGGCACGCTGACCGCGCTGGCGGGTACGTTGCTTTTGGCAAACAGTTTACTCTGCGCCGCGGCTTCCAGCAGGTTGTTATCAAGGCCAAGCACGACGTCGGCCTTGCTGTTTTTGCCTTCCATGCGCAGGCGATTCAGTAGCGAAACGCCATCTTCCAGCGCGACGAACTTCAGCTCGCAGCCGCACTCCGCTTCAAAGGCTTTTTTGACCGCCGGGCCGGGGCCCCAGTCGGCAGAGAAGGAGTCATAGGTATAGACGGTAAGAACAGGCTTAGCCAAAGCGGGCATGGCGACCAGCGCCAGCAGCGGGAGTAATTTTTTCAACACTTTGCACCTCAGAAAAAAGGGGTGGCAAAGGATTTTGAGTGAGCCTCAAATCCCTTCGCCGGCGTTATCCGGATCAGGTTCGACGGGTATTTTCTCAGCCCATACGCTTCATCCTTCAAGCCGCATCTGCGTTAGCTTCGCGCGTTCACCCCAGTCACATAGTTATCTATGCTCCAGGGGATTCACCCGCTTGCTGCCTTGATGCAACTTGAATGATATTGCGTATGTTTATTAGCACCCCGTTGAGAACGGCCTTAGTGTAATGATTTTGTCAGATGACGGAAAGCGCTTACGGCTCCGGCGGCGCAAACCATGCGGATTTAAAATCGAACCAGCCGAGGGTATTCATCCTCACGCCGCGCATACTGCGCTGACCCTGAATCATCAGCCAGTGGTGGATCAGCGGCACGATATGTTGCCCGGCCAGCAGCCGCTGGCTCCAGGTGGCCGGATTAAACTCTCCTGCTCGCCAGCGGCAGGCGTCTGCCTGCCAGTCGATGGGAATGCAGCGCTGAATCAGCGGGACTTCGTACAGATAGGCGAAGAGCGAAAATTCGATCGGTAAGGTGAAGTTCACGCTGTTGAGCCAGATATCGCTGACCACCTCGCCGCGATGCCAGGCATCGTACTCCAGCTCCTGGATCTCCAGCTTTACCTGATGCGCCGCCAGCAGGTCGCGCATGATCCCGCCGATCACCCGATGTTCGACGTGATCGCGGTAGTAGGTAAGGGTGACTGTCTCCAGCCCCGCCGGCTTCTCGCAGGCGTGGTTGCTGGCATGATGCCAGCGCGGCAGCAGGCCGTAGGCGGGAAACCAGTTGCCCTGGTAGTGTTCGCCCGCATGGTAGAGCAGGTTGGCGGGCTGAAACAGATAGCTTAGCCAGCGGCGCACCGCGTCGTTGGCCCCCAGCGGGCTTCGCGAGTCGAACAGCAGGTAATAGCAGCCCTCTTCCAGGCGACTCTCTACCGCTTTTTCGCTTTCGGTATTGCCCTGCAGCGTCAGGCCGCCGTTGGGCTCTTCGCTAATCTCCGGCAGCACCCAGACGTTCACCTCATCGATCAGCGCTCGGTAGCCAAAATAGTCCTCAAAGGCATGGATCTTGAGCTGATTCTGGTTGTTACGCACCACGGCATAGGGGCCGGTGCCGACCGGCATGGAGGAAAAGTGGTTCATGGTCTGCCACTCCTGCGGCAGCACCATCGCCGGCACCTGCCCCAGCAGCCAGGGCAGCCAGCGGTCGGGCTGGCGCAGATGAATATCCAGGGTCCAGGCGGTGGGCGATTCGATGCGTTCGATATGTGAATAGAGCGGCAGGGCATTGCTGCGCTGCAGAGAGGCGATCACATCCGCCATCTCCAGCTCACGGCCATGGTGAAAATGGATGCCGGGACGGAGGAAAAAGCGCCAGTGGGTGGGGGTCAGCTGCTGCCAGTGGTGGGCAATATCGGCTTCCAGTTCCCCATTTTCCTCATTTACCCGCGTCAGGGCGCTGAATATTTGCCGGGCAATATGCGTTTCCGAACGCCGCAGCGCGCTACCTGGCAGCAAATTCTTCATCGGACGATAGTAGAGCACGCGCAGGATGTGCCGCCCCTGGCGGAAGCTGCGGCCGAGATGCGAGACCAGCATCTGGCGGACGGCAGCCTTATCGCCGACCAACTGCACCAGCTGATCGATGCGATCCTGCTCAAGGAGATCTTCGGCACGTTGCTGCTGCAGGGCGAGGCCGGTATAGAGAAAGGTTAGCCGCGAACGCTTGCCGCGGCCTGCCTCCGCTTCCCAGGTCAGCCAGCCGCGGGACTCCATCATATTGAGCAGGGTGCGCATATGGCGGCGCGAGCAGCTCAGCATTTCCGCCAGCTCGTTAAGGGTGGTCTCCTGCGACTTGCCGTCGCAGCACTGCCATAGGCGAATGAACTGTTGTTGCAGACGGCCGGAAGACATAAAAGGGGAACTCCTGCGCAAAACTCAGCAATTTATTACTTCCTATATTAAGCCAATAATGAATCCCGATGAAGCGAGGAGGTGAATATGATGAGGTCTACCGCAAAATCGTTCTACCAACGCTACTTTTCTGCGACGCAGGAAGCGTCCTGGCTGGCCCGCCTGATGGCAGGACGACAGCAGGAAATTCTGGGGGAACTGATGCAGTGGGGAGTGACGTCAACGACCTCTGATCATTGACTTGCAGACATCATGTGTGACTGAGTATTGGTGTTATACTCGTCGTTTTTCAAACTGCAGGTGCGCTGTCGATGCTTCCTGGGCCGTATGTTCTGGCTGCGTGATTCGCCTCTACGGGACTCACCTTTTCAGGGCCAGCGCGAGCGCGGCGCAAAATGGTTAACCGTTTTGTCCTGCAGCATGAAATCCATAGAGTATAGAATCACCCGCCAGCAGAAAGCCTCTGCTGGCTTTTTTCGTTTTCTTCGCGTGTGTTAAGGACATTCCATGCTGTGGTTGATGACGATGGGACGACGGCTTAACGGCGTCTATGCCGCCTTTATGCTGGTTGCTTTTATGATGGGCGTGGCGGGCGCGTTGCAGGCGCCGACGTTGAGTTTGTTTCTCAGCCGCGAAGTGGGGGCGCAACCGTTCTGGGTGGGCCTGTTCTATACCGTAAACGCCATCGCCGGGATCCTGGTTAGCCTGTGGCTGGCCAAGCGCTCCGATAGCCGCGGCGACCGGCGGCGGTTGATTATGTTCTGCTGTCTGATGGCGGTGGGTAATGCGCTGCTGTTTGCCTTCAACCGCCACTATCTGACGCTGATCACCTGCGGCGTGATGCTGGCATCCATTGCCAACGCGGCCATGCCGCAGCTCTTCGCGCTGGCGCGGGAGTACGCTGACAGCTCGGCGCGGGAAGTGGTGATGTTCAGCTCGGTCATGCGCGCCCAGCTGTCGCTGGCTTGGGTGATTGGCCCGCCGCTGGCCTTTATGCTGGCGCTCAACTATGGCTTCACCACCATGTTCTCCATTGCGGCGGGCATTTTTGTCATTAGCCTCGCTCTGATTGCCATCAAACTGCCTTCGGTTCCGCGTGTGGAACAGCCCTCGGAGGAGGCGGCGGCGCTAGCGCAGGCCGGCGGCTGGCAGGACAAGAACGTGCGTATGCTGTTTATCGCCTCCACCCTGATGTGGACCTGCAACACCATGTACATCATTGATATGCCGCTGTGGATCAGCAGCGATCTCGGGCTTCCCGACAGCCTGGCCGGGATCCTGATGGGCACTGCCGCCGGGCTGGAGATACCGGCGATGATCCTCGCCGGCTACTACATAAAGCGCTTTGGCAAACGTAAAATGATGGTGGCGGCGGTGGCCGCCGGCGTGCTGTTTTATGCCGGACTGATCCTGTTTCATGGTCGCACGGCGCTGCTGGCTCTGCAGCTGTTCAATGCCATCTTTATCGGCATTATCGCCGGGATAGGCATGCTGTGGTTCCAGGATTTAATGCCGGGACGGGCGGGAGCGGCGACCACCCTGTTCACCAACAGTATTTCCACCGGCGTGATCCTTGCCGGCGTGATGCAGGGGGCGCTGTCCCAGAGCTATGGTCACGCCAGCGTCTACTGGACGATCGCGGCCATTTCGCTGGTGACGCTGTTTTTGACCAGCAAGGTGAAGGATATCTGACTACTCGCCCCGGCATCGCCGGGGCGACCAGGCCTACTTGAGTTCGATACGCTTAATGTCGCCAATGATAAAAATGTAGGCAATCACCCCAATCAGCGCCGTCAGGCCGACGTAGATCAGCGCGTAAAAGAAATTACCCGTGGCGGAAATAATCACACCAATTATCAGTGGTGCGATAATCGAGGCCATATTGGCACAGAAATTAAATATGCCGCCGGTGAGGCCTGCCATATTTTCCGGGGCAATATCCGAAATTAAGGTCCAGCCCAGACCGACCATCCCCTGGCCAAAAAAAGCCACCGACATGATAATAATTACGGTGCTATTGGCGCTTACCCAATTCGCCGCGATAATACAGCTGGACAGCAATAAACCGGAAATTATTGGTAACTTTCGACTGATGTTGACGGAGCCGGTTCGCTTCAACAACCGGTCGGAGATCCAGCCGCCGAAGAGGATGCCAATCGCGGCGGCAAGGAAGGGCCAGGTGGCGAAGAAGCCGACGTGCAGCCATGGAAGATGGCGCTCGTTGGCGAGGTAGCTGGGAAACCACGTCAGGAAAAAGACCAGTGTGGTGTTGCCGGCGAACTGACCCAGGCTGGCGCCGAGGATCTGGCGACAACCCAGCAGGCGTCTGGCGTCACGCCAGTTAAATGGAACGTTCTGGATTTTATTGTTAATGCCGTTTGCGCCGATATACTCCAGCTCCGCTTGATTAGCCGTGCGCGATTCATGCGGTTCATGATAAAAACGCCACCACACTAAAGTAAATAAAATACCTAATCCGCCGGTGAGGAAAAAAAGCGTTCTCCAGCCATGATGTTCGAGAATTAAAAATAACAGCGGCGAGAAAGCGGCCAGTCCTATATATTCACCAACTGTATATGTTGCCGTTGCCCGCGCGCGCTCATGCTGAGGGAACCAGGTGCTGACGATGCGGCTGTTGGCCGGAAAGCAGGGCGCTTCGCTGACGCCGAGTCCCAGGCGCAGAAGCAGCAGGGATTTTAGGCCGAGGGTGAAACTTTGCAGCAGGGTAAACAGTGACCAGAAGAAAATTGACAGGGCATAGGTCAGTTTGTTGCCAAAGCGGTCTAAAAACATCCCGCCGGGGATCTGCGCCAGCGCATAAGTCCAGGCGAAGGCGGAGAAGATGATGTCCATCATCGCCGGATCGATATGGATTTCTTTGCTTAACTGTGGCGCTACAATACCCAGGATGGTACGGTCGAGATAATTGATCATCGTTCCGACGGAAAGTAGCAGCAGAATAACTATCCGTACGCGGCTTCTTTTTTTCGCCCCCGATGTGGAAGTGAGGACTTCCTGAGAGTTTGACATACTCATAGCGAGTTCCTTTAAAGTTTAAAATATTTTTGCATATATTCTAATATGCAAAAATATCTCCAGGAGCTATAGGTAGTATCTATGAATGGCAATGCCTTGTGGCACATTCATGCCCTTCGTCAAATAATATTTGATGTAACGCCGATATTTACCCGTTCATGCGCATTATTGGTGGCTCGCATGGTATATTAGCGTCAGTGCATTTATTCTTATATTATACGGGTAAAAATAATGAACCTAAAGCAACTTTATTATTTTAAACGTCTGTCTGAAACTGAGCATTACACCGAAGCCGCCTCCAGTCTGTGCATCACCCAGCCCTCGCTAAGCCACGCGATATCGGAGCTGGAGAAGGAGTTAGGGGTCGCGCTATTCGCCAGACAGGGGCGGAACGTAAAAATTACCCAAAACGGCAAGCGTTTTTTGCCGTATGTTGAAGATGCGCTGGCCTCGCTGGAGAACGGACGCATGATATTGCAAAAAAATGGCGCTGAGAATAAAGAGAATATTCGCATCGCCTTTATTTACACGATGGGGGAGTATGTTGTTCCACAGTTAATTAATAAATATTCTCTTTCACCTGAATGTCACAATGTGACTTTTTCTTTTACTCAAGGGACATCGCTGACGCTGTTGCAGGAGCTGAAGGCCGGAAAAGTCGATCTGGCGATCTGCTCTTATATTGCCGATGAACCCGATATCGATTTTATTCCGGTGATCCAGCAGGAACTGGTGGTGGTCACGGCAAAGGATCATCCGCTGGCCCGGCTATATGAACATGAAGTCGATCTGGTGGAGACGATTCATTATCCGTATATCTATTTTTCAGAAAATAGCGGCTTACGTCCGTTTATCGATAATGTATTTATGCAGCAAAAGCTGGTGCCGGAGATCGCCTGCTATGTGGATGAGGATACGGCGATGGCCGGGCTGGTGAGTATTGACTACGGGATCGCGATTATGCCGCGCATCACCGCGCTCTCCTATTACAACGTCCATATCCTGAAGATTAAAAACACCATCCCCCCCCGCTATATCTATCTGGCGACCATGAAAGACAAGGGGCTCTCTCCGGCGCTGGAGTCATTTAAAAATGTGGTTATCCACGATAGCCAGAAGATCTGTTAACGGATGGCCCGGATGTGACCTCCGGGCCATCCGGATATCAGGAGAGAATATCCATCACTTCACGCAGCTTAGCGATGGCGATCTGCCCCGGCGCGGAGGCCTGACCAACGGTACCGAAGGTCATCGCCGAACCGAACAAGCGCCCGGTGACCCGGCTAACGCCACCGGATTTGCCCATCGACATGGTGATCAGCGGACGCGTCGCATACTTCTCTTTCATGGTCAGCGTGGCGGCGAGCAAGGTGAGTACGTCCTGCGGCGACTGCGGCATCACCGCGATCTTCGGCAGATCGGCCCCCAGATCCTGCATGCGGCGCAGGCGATAGATAATATCTTCCTGAGCGGGGGTCTTATGGAAATCATGATTACTCATGATCACCTTGACGCCCGCGGCATGCGCATCGTCAACCAGCGCGCGGATCTGCGCTTCATCATTGAACAGTTCGATATCGATAACATCAACCAGTCCACTGCGTGCGGCCTCGCGGTTGAGCGCAAAATAGGCTTCGTCGCTGAGCTCGGTTTCGCCACCTTCTTTCTTACTGCGGAAGGTAAACAGCAGCGGAAGCGCTTTCAGCGCGCCACGGATTTCCGCCAGCGCGGCCATCACCTGGGCCATCTCTCTGACCTGGGCAAAGTGGTCAACGCGCCATTCGATAATATCAGCGCCGGCATCGACCAGGCCATGGGCGTTACCCAGTATCTCATCCAGGGTTTTACCGATCAGCGGTACACAAATGAGGGTTTCCCCTTCCTGAAAGGTGATGTTCTTTACGGTTACTGCATTTGTCATGTAGGTATCCATTATTTTTCGCGTTGTACTTCAGGCGGTGACTGCGGTGCGTGACACTTTTTGCGCCGCCCGAGCCTGCAGTTGACGATAGCCGATGTACAGGGCGATCACAAAGCCGATAACGGCGATCAGAAAATCAAACCACATAATGCTGGCAATACTGATCTGCGAAAGCTTTGCGGTGATCAACGGGATCGTGAAGCTGGCGATACTGCCGGCAGTGTAGAAGATGCCGGTTGCTTTGCCTTTTCCGTTCGGGAAGCTCATCGCCATGATTGTCGCACCCAGCTGCAGCACTCCGCCAGCGGCGGCAAAGCCGATGACAAAAGCAAAGCCGGTCACCATCATCGGCGTCGGGAACAGGCACACCAACAGCAGCGAAATCATCGACAGGCCAGTATAAATAATCATCGCAATGGCCGAGCTAAACACCTCTTTGACGAAGGCGGCAGTTACAAAGACGCAGACCAGCGAGCCGACGGTATAGATGCTAAGCAGTTTAATCGCCGAGGCATAGGGCAGGCCGACGACGAACTGGCCGTACTGCGCCAACCATTGGCTGACCAGATAGAAGGTCGCCATGCCGATATAACCGTACAGGGTGAAGATCACCATATCCAGCTTATTAGCCTGTGGCCGGACGGCTGTTTCCGCCTGTGCCGTAGGGGCTTCCTCTTTTTTCGCTGACTGGCTGTCAGGGAACGGCATTTTAAGCAGATAAATCCCGCTCAGTACAAAGAGCGCTGCCGCAATCACGAACGACCAGCCGAACCACAGATTTGCCCATATCAGGAAGCTGATAATGAACGGCAACAGGAACTGCCCTGCAGAGACGAAGGCTTTGATCAGCACGTTGGCCCGGCTGGCAGAGTGCGGGAAAGATTCCATCAGCGCCGGATAGGTACCGGAGTCGAGGAAGCTGTTCGCCAGGCCCGCCATAATGCCGAACACGTAAGCCAGATAGATATTTTTGGTCAGCAGGATGCCGACGAAAAAGATCAGATAGCTCAGGATCCCAAGATAGATAAAGGGCTTGCGACCGAAGCGATCCGAGAGAAATCCGGTCACGATGGTCGCTAACTTACCAATACCTAACGAAGATATAACGATCGATACGCCGGCTTTGTCTGTTCCCCACTGTTCCTGAAGATGGGCCATGTTGAGGGTGATTAACAGCACCCCCATACCGTGGATCAGGTAGTTGAGATACAGCCCTGCCGCAGTAGGGATGTATTTATTTTTCATCATTCGCCTCTTAGAACAGAATGCTCTTGATGTAATCAACCGGCATCTGTTTGCCCGTCCAGATTTCGAACGCGCGCGCGCCTTGCCACAGCATCATCCCCAGGCCGTTCAGCGTGCGGCAGCCTTTTTTCTCGGCCACTTCCAGCAGGTGGGTTTTGCGCGGGTTGTAGACGACGTCGGAGACGATCAGGTCCGGACGCAGGAAGCTGTCGTCAGGTAGCAGCATCTGGCCTTCGAACGGCTTCATGCCGACCCCGGTGGCATTGGTCAGGATCACGCTGCTGTCAATTTCGGCGCGCAGTTTGTCATGATCGTCGAGATCGAACAGATGGATCTCGCAGTCGGTGTTGTGGCGGATCTTGGCCACGGTTTCTTCTGCGTTGGCGAAGAATTTATCGCGGCGGTTGAAGATGGAGATCGCCTTCACGCCATCCAGTGCTGCCTGGACGCAGAGCGCCGTTGCCGCGCCGCCGGCGCCGAGTACGGTCATCTTCTTGCCGATGATATCGATACCGGCTTCGCTAAGGGCGCGCATGTAGCCGGTGCCATCGGTGATATGTCCGGTCAGTACGCCGTCGTCGTTGACCACGGTATTGACCGCCCCGACCAGCTGTGCCGCCGGCGACAGTTTATCGAGATACTGGCAAATCTCGGTTTTGTTCGGCATAGAGACGTTAAAACCGCGCAGCTTCATCGCCCGGAAGCCCTGCACCACGTCTTTTAGCTCCTGGTTACCGACTTCAAAAGCGAGATAGACGTAGTCCAGCCCGAGATGGGCGAAAGCCTCGTTGTGCATGGTGGGCGACATGCTGTGACGAATCGGGGTGGCGATCAGGCCAATCAGCTCAGTGTGTCCAGTAATACGTTCTGCCATGACAAAAATCCTCAATAAGTTAGAAAGGGAATTCGTTGTGCTTCGCGGCTGCCCAGCGCACCCATGTCTTCCAGTGCATCCAGTACGTTGCGGCCTTCGCGGACGCCATCGATAATGCGTCGCGCCATCACGCTGTCGCCGATGTTCATGATTTTGACGTTATTGGCATTGGCCCAGCGCTCGATCTCGTCGAGACCCGTCCGGTTGGCGCGCATCCCCAGACAGACAAAGCCGTAGTCGAAGGGAATATCGAAGGTTTGCTGTGTATTTTTCACCTGGAAATGGTCGGCAGCGACCGCCATCAGTTGGGTATTCATGTGCTGTTCGACCTGGTGCTCGTCGAGCATGGTCAACATGGCATTTTTGGTAATGATGTCGAGATCGCGGCCGGCGGCGTCCTGCATCTCGATTAGCACCGCCTGTGCGCCGCGAGCGGTAAAGTATTCGATAACGTCAAGGCCAACGGCGCCGGCGCCGACTACGGCGATGCGTTTGCCCTTGATATCGGTAAATTTCGCCAGATTGTCGATCATGCCGGTAATGGAAAAGATCTTGCCGTTCTCGACGTCAATGTTTTCCCGCAAGCCTTCAATGGGCGGCAGCAGCGGCGTTGAGCCGGTGGCGTTGACAATCAGATGCGGACGCAGGGCGGAAACTGAAGCCACGTCGGCCCGCTTGCCGATCTGCAGCATCAGGTTGTCCAGCGAGGCGATACGATTTTTCATAAACTGCGGGAAATCAGCGATGCGTTTTTTCTCCGGCAGGCGGGAGATTTCGCTGGCGAGGCCGCCGACGTGGTTTTTCGCTTCCAGCAGCCAGGTATGGCAACCAACTTCCGCCGCGGTGCAGGCGGCTTCCATCCCGGCGGTGCCGGCGCCGATGACCACCACGTTAGTGTCGCGATTCACGCGCCGCATTTTATAGGCGTCACCGTGAATAATATCCGGGTTAATCGAACAGCGCAGCGGGCGCGAGCGGGCGATGCGATGGTCGGCGCAGCCGATGTTGCAGGAGATACATTTGCGCATCAGACGCTCTTTTCCGCCTTGCACTTTCTGCACCCACTCCGGCTCGGCAATCAGACCGCGGCCAATGGCGATAAGATCGGCATCGCCGCTGGCGAGGATATCTTCGGCTACCTGCGGAGTGCGAATATTGCCGGCGATGACCGTGGGTTTATGGAATTTATCGCGCACCGCGCGGGAGAGATAGCGCTTCCAGCCATCCTCCAGCGACATCTGATCGATTTGCAGATTCAGGTTGTCGTTCTGCGCCGCAGAGACGTTGATGATATCGACCTTCTCCTGGCAGAGCTCAAGAATACGCAGGGAATCTTCGAGGGTATTGCCGCCCTTGAGGAAGTCGTCGGCGCTGATGCGCAGGCTGACCGGAAAACGCGGCCCCACGCAGGCGCGAACCTTATCGACAATCAGACTCAGTATCCGAGTGCGATTTTCGACGCTGCCGCCAAATTCATCAGTGCGCTTATTAAACAGCGGCGATAAAAACTGGCTAATTAAATAGGAGTGACCGGCATGAATTTCGACGCAGTCAAAACCTGCGCGCCGAACGCGCTCCGCGGCGTCACCAAATTTCTCTACCGCATGATAAATTTCCTCATGGGTCATCGGACGCGGAATATTACCGTGCTTCTTCGACGGCGTTGTAGAAGAGGAGAGCGGCGTCTGGCCTTCCAGTCGGTAGGCATAAGCGGAAGCGCCGGCATGATTTAACTGAATGGATACGCAGGCGCCATGTTTATGCAGGGTCTCGGTTAATTTAAACAGCCGTGGAATATATTGATCGTTATCGATGCGCAGTTGGGTGGTGCCGTTGGAGGCGAAGGGGAAATCAATACAAATATTTTCGATGGTGATAAGCCCGGTGCCGCCTTTGGCCCGCAGTTCGTAGTATTCCAGCTGTTCCTGCGACACCTCGCCATTGAGCGTGGCCATATTGGTGCCCATAGGGGGCATAATAATGCGGTTTTTTAACGTCATACCGTTGATGGTCAACGGACTGAAAAGGTGCGGATAGTGGCTCATCTCTTCTCTCCACAGGAGGCCGGGAGGCCGATATGCGGGGCCCAGGCGTGTCCTTAGTTAATATTTCTCTGTGGCAAAAGATAACGAGGGGAAAAATCGAAAAATAATGCTTTTTTTTGTGCATAGCCATAGGGGTTCTCTATGAGATTAACGCTTTCTTCACATTCTTATATTTTTATATTAAACACTCGTGCCTTATTTTTACTTGCAGTGCAGGGAAAATACATAAACAGTGCTGGAGAAGGGGAGGAAAGCGGAATAATTCTTCTTTAGGCGGTAGGGCAGGGTGGCGGTAAGGTCTGACAATCAGCAAATTAAAATTGGTTTTTGTGCGTGAGATCGCAATTTTCTCCGCAATAAAATAAAAAGCCCGATCAAATGACCGGGCCCAAAGGTTAATTCATAAACGCCGGCAGCTTGCGTTCATAGTCGGAGATCGCCGCTTCATGCTGCAGCGTCAGGCCGATGCTATCCAGGCCGTTGAGCATGCAGTGGCGGCGGAAATCGTCGATCTTAAAGCTGTAGGTTTTATCCCCGGCTTTAACCACTTGCGCTTCCAGATCCACTTCAAACGTAATGCCCGGGTTGGCCTGCACCAGCTTGAACAGCTCATCGACCTGCTCGTCGCTCAGGGTCACCGGCAGCAGCTGGTTATTGAAGCTGTTGCCGTAAAAGATATCGGCAAAGCTCGGGGCGATAACGACCTTAAAGCCGTAATCGGTCAGCGCCCACGGCGCGTGCTCGCGCGAGGAGCCGCAGCCGAAGTTTTCCCGCGCCAGCAGTATCGATGCCCCCTGGTACTCAGGAAAATTCAGCACGAACTCCGGGTTCGGCTGTTGACCTTTATCGTCGAGAAAGCGCCAGTCGTTAAACAGATGCGCGCCAAAGCCGGTGCGGGTGACCTTCTGCAAAAATTGCTTAGGGATGATCGCGTCGGTATCGACGTTTGCAGCATCCAGCGGAACCACCAGGCCGGTATGTTGGGTAAATTTCTCTGCCATGATGGTCTCCTTACTTCAGATTACGGATATCGGCGAAATGGCCGGTAACGGCTGCCGCCGCGGCCATTGCCGGGCTCACCAGGTGCGTGCGTCCGCCGCGGCCCTGACGGCCTTCAAAGTTACGGTTGCTGGTTGAGGCACAGCGTTCGCCCGGATTCAGGCGGTCATTATTCATTGCCAGACACATAGAGCAACCAGGTAAGCGCCACTCAAAGCCGGCTTCGATAAAGATCTTATCCAGACCTTCCGCTTCCGCCTGCGCTTTCACCGGACCAGAACCCGGCACCACCAGCGCCTGGACGCCCGGCGCCACTTTACGCCCTTTAGCGATTTCCGCCGCGGCGCGTAAATCTTCGATGCGCGAGTTGGTGCAGGAGCCGATAAACACTTTATCGATAGCGACTTCCGTCAGCGGGATCCCGGATTTCAGCCCCATATAGGCCAGCGCTTTTTCGGCGCTGGCGCGTTCCACCGGATCGCTGAACGACGCTGGATCGGGGATGTTATCCGTCACCGAGATCACCTGGCCCGGGTTGGTGCCCCAGGTCACCTGCGGGGCAATTTCCGCCGCCTGCAGCGTTACCACGGTATCAAACGTCGCGCCGTCGTCGGTTTTCAGGGTTTTCCAGTACGCTACGGCATCGTCAAAATCTTTGCCTTTCGGCGCATGCAGACGGCCGCGTACGTAATTGAAGGTGGTTTCGTCCGGCGCGACCAGGCCCGCTTTGGCGCCCATCTCGATCGCCATGTTGCACAGGGTCATACGCCCTTCCATGCTCAGATCGCGGATCGCTTCGCCGCAGAACTCAACCACATGGCCGGTGCCGCCGGCGCTACCGGTTTTACCAATGATGGCCAGCACGATATCTTTGGCGGTAATGCCCGGCGCCGCTTTGCCCTGGACTTCGATTTTCATGGTCTTCGCGCGGCCCTGTTTCAGGGTCTGGGTCGCCAGCACATGCTCCACTTCGGAGGTGCCGATACCGAACGCCAGCGCACCGAACGCGCCGTGGGTGGCGGTATGGGAGTCACCGCACACGATCGTCATCCCCGGCAGGGTAACCCCTTGTTCCGGGCCCATGACGTGGACGATGCCCTGATACGGGTGGTTCAGGTCGTACAGTTCAACGCCGAACTCTTTACAGTTCTTAATCAGCTCCTGCATCTGAATGCGGGCCATCTCACCGGACGCGTTAATGTCTTTGGTCTGCGTCGAGACGTTATGATCCATGGTAGCGAAGGTTTTACCCGGCTGGCGCACCTGGCGGCCATGGGCGCGCAGACCGTCAAACGCCTGCGGAGAGGTGACTTCGTGCACCAGATGGCGGTCGATATACAGCAGCGGGGTTTCGTTCTGCGCCTCATACACTACGTGCGCATCAAATAATTTTTCGTATAACGTCTTCGCCATGATTACACCCCTTCTGCGACATAGCGGGCAATAATATCGCCCATTTCATCAGTGCTGACCGCCGCCGTGCCGCGCGCTAAGTCGCCGGTTCGAACCCCTTCTTCTAAGGCGCGGTTGATCGCGTTTTCAATGGCGGTCGCCGCTTCGTCAGCGTCGAGGCTGTAGCGCAGCAGCAGAGCCAGGGAGAGGATCTGCGCGATCGGGTTGGCGATATTTTTGCCGGCGATATCCGGTGCGGAACCGCCCGCCGGCTCGTACAGGCCAAAACCTTGTTCATTGAGGCTGGCGGACGGCAGCATACCCATCGAGCCGGTGATCATCGCGCACTCGTCGGAGAGGATGTCGCCAAACAGGTTGGAGCACAGCAGCACGTCGAACTGGGACGGATCTTTAATCAGCTGCATGGTGGCGTTATCGATATACATATGCGCCAGCTCAACGTCCGGATACTCCTTGCCGATCTCGCTGACGATTTCGCGCCACAGGATGGAGGACTGCAGAACGTTGGCCTTATCGATGGAAGTCACTTTGTGACGACGCTTGCGGGCGGATTCAAAAGCGATGCGCGCGATACGCTCGATCTCAAAGCGGTGATACACCTCGGTATCAAAGGCTTTCTCATGCTGACCGCTGCCTTCGCGGCCTTTCGGCTGGCCGAAGTAGATGCCGCCGGTCAGTTCGCGTACGCAGAGAATGTCGAAGCCGTTAGCAGCGATGTCGGCGCGCAGCGGGCAGAACTCTTCCAGCCCCTGATACAGTTTGGCCGGGCGCAGGTTGCTGAACAGTTTAAAGTGTTTACGCAGCGGCAGCAGCGCGCCACGCTCTGGTTGTTCCGCCGGCGGCAGGTGCTCCCATTTCGGACCGCCGACGGAGCCGAACAGGATCGCATCCGCCTGCTCGCATCCGGCGACGGTCGCCTGCGGCAGGGGAGTTCCCTGACGGTCGATGGCCGCCCCGCCAACGTCATACTGGCTGGTGGTAATGTGCATGGCAAAACGTTGGCGCACGGCTTCCAGTACTTTCATCGCCTGGTTCATCACTTCCGGGCCAATGCCATCACCCGGCAAAACGGCAATATGGTAATTCTTCGACATTACACGGTTTCCTTATTGTTCTCTTTATTCTGAGCTTTGCGTTGCAATTCTTTTTCGACTTCGGCGGCGCGCCAGATGTTGTTCAGCACGTGAACCATCGCTTTGGCTGACGACTCTACGATATCCGTTGCCAGACCAACGCCATGGAAGCGGCGGCCATTGTAGTCAACGACGATATCCACCTGGCCCAGGGCGTCTTTGCCGTGGCCTTTCGCGCTTAAGCCATACTTCACTAATTCAATGTTGTAGTCGGTGACGCGATTAATCGCCTGGTAGATAGCATCGACCGGACCGTTGCCGTTGGCGGCTTCGGTTTTGATCTCATCCCCGCAGACCAGTTTGATCGAGGCGGTGGCGATATCGCTGGATCCGGATTGGACGTTGAAGTAATCCAGGCGGAAATGCTCTGGCTCTTCCTGCTGCTTGTTGATAAAGGCCAGCGCTTCCAGATCGTAATCGAAGACCTGGCCTTTTTTGTCCGCCAGCTTCAGGAATGCGTCGTACAGATGATCCAGGTTGTAATCGCTCTCCTGGTAGCCCATCTCTTCCATCCGGTGTTTCACCGCCGCGCGGCCGGAGCGGGAAGTCAGGTTCAGTTGCACCTGGTTCAGGCCGATAGATTCCGGGGTCATGATCTCGTAGTTTTCGCGGTTCTTCAGCACGCCGTCCTGGTGAATGCCGGAGGAGTGGGCGAAGGCGCCGGTGCCGACGATGGCCTTGTTCGCCGGGATCGGCATATTGCAGATCTGGCTGACGGTCTGGCTGGTGCGCCAGATTTCATGATGATTAATGTTGGTGTGCACGTTCATGATGTCTTTGCGCACTTTGATCGCCATGATCACTTCTTCCAGCGCGCAGTTGCCGGCGCGTTCGCCGATACCGTTCATCGCACCTTCTACCTGGCGCGCACCGGCGTGGACCGCGGCGAGGGCGTTACCGACAGCGATGCCCAGATCATCATGGGTGTGGACGGAAATAATTGCTTTGTCGATATTCGGCACGCGATCATACAGGCCGCTGATGATGTTGGCATATTCGAACGGCATGGTATAGCCGACGGTATCCGGGATATTAATGGTGGTGGCGCCGGCGTTGATCGCCGCTTCCACGACGCGAGCCAGATCGGCAATCGGCGTACGGCCGGCGTCTTCACAGGAGAACTCAACGTCGTCAGTGTAGTTGCGTGCCCGCTTCACCATATAGATCGCGCGCTCAATAACCTCATCCAGCGTACTGCGCAGTTTGGTGGCGATATGCATCGGCGAGGTGGCAATAAAGGTATGAATACGGAAAGCCTCGGCCACTTTTAACGATTCCGCCGCCACGTCGATATCTTTCTCAACGCAGCGCGCCAGAGCGCACACGCGGCTGTTTTTAATGGTGCGTGCGATGGTTTGCACCGATTCAAAATCGCCCGGCGAGGATACCGGGAAACCGACTTCCATTACGTCGACCCCCATTCGCTCAAGGGCCAGTGCGATCTGCAGCTTCTCTTTGACACTCAGGCTTGCCTGTAACGCTTGTTCGCCATCACGTAAGGTCGTATCGAAAATAATGACTTGCTGGCTCATGGTTTGGATCCTTAGTCTGTGTCCTGGCGCCTTGTTGACGAGCATAAAAAAACCCGCGCCAAGGCGCGGGTTTTATAGTCTTGCTGGAAGATGACTTAACGCTGAACGTCGCCCAACAGCCTACCGCGCAAATGGCATGCGTTTAGTAGTAGTAGGCTGGTGATACGAGCGGTGCGAATCATTGCGTCAAACTCCAGATGAAATCGTTATGCTTTTAGAGTTACTGGATAGCCGTTTTAAAGTCAACCCCTGGCATGGAAAAAGCGTTTTGGGCTGACTAAATGAATTAGCAAAATGTGCTGATGTAAGCCCCATTTTGCCGAAGATCCTATTTTGGACCGAAGGCGGTTTATCCCCAATTGTTTCATTTGAAAAAGTGCTTTGCATTCAAGGCATCGTCGAACAGGTGTCGCCAATGAAGGGACAAAAAACGGTATCTGGATGAAAATATTAAATTTATTTTTCCTGTGAATGTATTCGAACGCTAGCGGATTATTTTTCAATGATAAGGATTTGTTAATTTTATGGAGGGAAAAATAAAATACTTTATTATTGCTTAAGTTACAGTTAACTCGTGGTGCTGTTTTTATTTTTATGGATTATGGTTACACTTATCATCATTAAGTAATCAGTATGGTTTGAGCGGCTCAATTTTTTGATCAGGACCGTTTCTTCACTGCCACTCATAGCCTTGATATATTCCTAAAAATTTCTTTTGCTATTTTGTAAATGTCATTTGCATGGTAAATGATATTTTCGGCGCTAATTATAGCGGTTTAGTGAAGGGAATTCATCGTGACGGCGGAATTAGATATGTTAATTGAAACTCCAGAATATAAATCAGCCCCCGGACAGGAAGTCGTTAAACCTCAACTACGGATGGTTGATCTCAATCTGCTTACCGTTTTTGATGCGGTTATGCAAGAGCAGAATATTACTCGTGCCGCCCATACGCTCGGCATGTCACAACCCGCGGTGAGCAATGCGGTTTCACGACTGAAAGTGATGTTTAATGACGAGCTTTTTGTGCGCTATGGCCGCGGTATTCAGCCGACGGCGCGCGCCTATCAGCTGTTTGGCTCGGTACGCCAGGCGCTGCAGCTGGTCCAAAACGAATTGCCAGGCTCCGGTTTTGAACCGCTGAGCAGTGAGCGCGTGTTCCATCTGTGCGTCTGCAGCCCGCTGGATAACATCCTGACGTCGGTTATTTTTAATAAAGTTGCAGAGATAGCACCTAATATTCATTTAGTCTTTAAGTCTGCGCTGAATCAAAATACGGAACATCAGCTACGTTATCAGGAAACAGAATTCGTAATCGGTTATGAAGAGTTCCGTCGCCCTGAGTTTGCCTGCGTTCCGTTATTTAAAGACGAAATGGTCCTGGTCGCCAGTCGCAACCATCCGCGTATTTCCGGGCCGATGATGGAGGCGGATATTTATCGCGAGGAGCATGCCGCCGTTGCTCTCGACCGGTATGCCTCATTTAGTTTGCCGTGGTATGACACGGCCGATAAACAAGCGCGTATCGCCTATCAGGGTAATGCGATGGTCAGCGTATTAAACGTAGTATCGCAAACCCAGATGGTGGCCATTGCCCCGCGCTGGCTGGCAGATGAATTTGCTGACAAGCTTGCCCTGCAAATATTACCTTTGCCGTTGAAGGTCAACAGTCGGACCTGCTATCTCTCCTGGCACGAAGCCGCTGGTCGTGATAAAGGCCACCAGTGGATGGAAGAGCTGCTGGTGGACATTTGCAAGCGCTGACCCGACGACGATAGATAGCAAAGGAGCTTCGGCTCCTTTTTTTATATGACATAAATCAAATAAAGCAGAATTTTATTCTGTTTACCTTGCGCGAGGAGTTCGTTGTGTTCGTGAAAAATGGATCTATTCCTGTTATCACCCTTTTTCGCCGAGTATTTACCATTCTCTTTTCTTATCTCTGAAGCAATTCACCATATTTTCCCCTCACCGCTTTCTTTTCTTCTTATTCAAGAAATAAGGCCTCAGCTGCGGCGAATTGCCTGCCTGCTGGCGAGCAGTTATGGTAGTGGCATGCAGTACATTCACCTCAATGCGGAGGACCACTCCTTCGCATCGTGCGAGCGCGCGGAAATTGAGTTCCGCTGTCGTAAAACAATAAGCCTGGAGGCAAACCATGGAGATGTTGTCAGGAGCCGAGATGGTCGTCCAATCGCTTGTCGATCAGGGCGTCAAGCAAGTATTCGGCTATCCCGGAGGCGCAGTCCTCGATATCTATGATGCGTTACATACCCTTGGCGGTATCGATCATGTGCTGGTTCGTCACGAGCAGGCGGCGGTGCATATGGCGGATGGCCTGGCGCGGGCGACCGGGGAGGTCGGCGTGGTGCTGGTGACCTCTGGGCCTGGGGCGACGAACGCCATCACTGGCATTGCGACAGCCTATATGGACTCTATTCCGTTGGTGATCCTCTCGGGGCAGGTAGCCACCTCGCTTATCGGCTACGATGCCTTCCAGGAGTGCGACATGGTGGGGATTTCCCGTCCGGTGGTGAAGCACAGTTTCCTGGTGAAGCAGACCGAAGATATTCCCGGCGTGCTGAAGAAAGCCTTCTGGCTGGCGGCCAGCGGTCGCCCCGGTCCGGTAGTGGTCGATCTGCCGAAGGATATTCTCAATCCGGCGAAGAAGCTGCCTTACGTCTGGCCGGACGCAGTGAGCATGCGCTCGTATAACCCAACCACCAGTGGCCATAAAGGGCAGATTAAACGCGCCCTGCAGACCCTGGTGGCCGCAAGTAAGCCGGTCGTCTACGTCGGCGGCGGGGCGATCAATGCGCATTGCGAACCTCAGCTGCGCGAGCTGGTGGAAAAACTGAAGCTGCCGGTGGCCTCATCCTTGATGGGACTTGGCGCTTTCCCGGCGACACACTCGCAGGCGCTGGGGATGCTGGGGATGCACGGCACCTATGAAGCCAACATGACCATGCACCACTCGGACGTGATTTTTGCCGTCGGCGTTCGCTTTGACGACCGGACCACCAATAACCTGGCCAAGTATTGTCCGAACGCGACGGTACTGCATATTGATATCGATCCGACTTCAATCTCGAAAACCGTGCCGGCAGATGTGCCGATCGTCGGCGATGCCCGGCTGGTGCTGGAGCAGATGCTGGAGCTGCTGGAGCAGGAGGAAGCGCAGCAGCCGCTGGACGACATTCGCGACTGGTGGCAACAGATCGAGCAGTGGCGTGCCCGTCATTGTCTGCGCTACGACGACCAGAGCGATAAAATCAAACCGCAGGCGGTAATTGAAACTATCTGGCGGCTGACCCAGGGCGATGCCTACGTCACTTCCGATGTGGGTCAGCATCAGATGTTCGCCGCCCTGTATTACCCCTTCGATAAACCGCGGCGCTGGATTAACTCCGGTGGTCTCGGCACCATGGGCTTTGGCCTACCGGCTGCGCTGGGGGTCAAAATGGCTCTGCCGGACGAAATGGTGGTCTGCGTGACCGGTGACGGCAGTATCCAGATGAACATTCAGGAACTCTCCACTGCGCTGCAGTATGAGCTGCCGGTCCTGGTGCTTAACCTCAACAACCGCTATCTCGGGATGGTGAAGCAGTGGCAGGATATGCTCTATTCCGGGCGTCACTCGCAGTCCTATATGGAATCGCTACCGGACTTTGTCCGTCTGGCGGAAGCCTATGGCCACGTCGGGATCCGCATCAGCGAGCCGCAGGAGCTGGAGACGAAGCTTGCTGAAGCTCTGGAGCAGGTGCGCCAGCGTCGGCTGGTGTTTGTCGATGTGACCGTCGACGGCAGTGAGCATGTGTACCCCATGCAGATCCGCGGCGGCGGCATGGATGAAATGTGGTTGAGCAAAACGGAGAGGACCTGATTATGCGCCGGATATTATCGGTATTACTGGAAAACGAATCGGGTGCATTGTCCCGCGTTATCGGCCTCTTTTCCCAGCGTGGCTATAATATAGAAAGCCTGACTGTCGCGCCGACGGACGATCCCACTCTCTCCAGAATGACCATTCAGACCGTGGGCGATGAAAAAGCGATTGAGCAGATTGAAAAGCAACTGCACAAGCTGGTGGATGTCCTGCGGGTCAGCGAGCTGGGGCAGGGGGCTCATGTTGAACGCGAAATTATGCTGGTGAAGGTTCAGGCCAGCGGCTATGGCCGTGAAGAAGTGAAGCGCAACACCGAAATCTTCCGCGGACAGATTATCGACGTGACGCCTTCTATCTATACCGTCCAGCTCGCCGGCACCAGCGATAAGCTGGATGCATTTCTGGCCTCGCTGCGCGATGTCGCTCGGATTGTGGAAGTGGCTCGCTCCGGCGTGGTCGGCCTGTCTCGCGGTGATAAAATCATGCGCTAAGGATCGGGAACTGCTGTAAAAATAGCCCGGCAGAGACTGTCGGGCTTTTTTTTTGCGAAATCAGTAGGAACTGTAAGCGAAAGCGGTTGCTGCGCTAACTATTCTGCGCTTAGATGTTATAAAAAGGATTCCATACCTGAATAATGGTTATGTTTGGCACTTCTTACCCAAGGGGCAATTGTGAAACTGGATGAAATCGCCCGGCTGGCCGGTGTTTCAAGAACCACCGCGAGCTATGTGATTAATGGCAAAGCGAAGCAGTACCGCGTAAGCGATAAAACGGTCGAAAAAGTGATGGCTGTGGTGCGAGAGCACAACTATCACCCAAATGCGGTCGCTGCTGGCCTGCGTGCAGGACGCACACGCTCTATCGGTCTGGTGATCCCGGATCTGGAAAACACCAGCTATACCCGGATTGCAAATTATCTCGAACGTCAGGCGCGTCAGCGCGGCTATCAGCTGCTGATTGCCTGCTCGGAGGATCAGCCCGATAACGAGATGCGCTGCATCGAGCATCTGCTGCAGCGCCAGGTGGACGCTATCATTGTCTCTACTTCGCTGCCGCCGGAGCATCCTTTTTATCAGCGCTGGGCTAACGACCCGTTTCCGATTGTCGCCCTCGACCGCGCCCTCGATCGCGAGCACTTCACCAGCGTGGTTGGCGCTGACCAGGATGACGCCGAGATGCTCGCAGCTGAGCTGCGGACGTTTCCTGGCGAAACGGTGCTCTATCTCGGCGCGCTGCCGGAGCTGTCGGTGAGCTTCCTGCGTGAACAGGGCTTCCGTAAAGCCTGGCAGGACGATCCGCGTGAGGTGCATTATCTCTATGCCAACAGCTATGAGCGCGAAGCGGCGGCCCAGCTGTTTGAGAAATGGCTTGAAACCCATCCGATGCCACAGGCGCTGTTTACCACCTCTTTCCCGCTGCTGCAGGGCGTAATGGATGTGACCTTGCGTCGCGAGGGTAAACTGCCCTCCGAGCTGGCGATCGCCACCTTCGGTGATAATGAGCTGCTCGATTTTCTGCAGTGTCCGGTACTGGCCGTGGCCCAGCGTCATCGCGATGTCGCTGAGCGGGTGCTGGAGATCGTCCTCGCCAGCCTCGACGAACCTCGCAAGCCGAAGCCGGGTCTTAGCCGTATTCGCCGTAATCTCTATCGTCGCGGTAGCCTGAATCGCCGCTAAGGGCGCCATATCGCCAGCGCCCAAGTATAAACCTGGCAGGCCTGACCGTAAGCAGGCCGCTGGCGATAAATCAGGCAATTGACGTGCAAAATGCAAAACTGAATATATTTCAGACAAATCCCTAAACTTCTTTACTCGTTATTTTATTTTATTCACTGACCATCGTTTTGTGACTCCAAATGGGGTACAAAAAATGACTGCGCGGACTTTAATTGTATTATTTTGTTACATTCATCAGGTTAATTGCTGAATTAACACTCATTTTGTACGCGCCACGCTTTCTTCCCCGTCATATCCCGCGCCTGGCCAGTCCCTCTGCCAGCAACAGGTACTGTTAACGGCCGGCATAATGGCCTAAAATGCCGCTCGCGTCGCAAACTGACACTTTATATTTTCCCGCCGAAGATATTCTGTTGTTTATAACTGTTACGAGTTTGTTGGTTATTTTCTTACACGTATTCATAACGTTAATTTGCCTCGCCTGTTGATGATTTTTTCATCAGGGCTAATGTCGGCTGTAAATAATGGGTTTTTGAGCTCCGTTGGCATCCGTGCTGGCTTGACAAGCTTTTCCTCCGCTCCGTAAACTCCTTCTGGTGGGAATTTGTGGGGTAAAGTGGCGAAAAGGGGTGAGGCTGGCATGTTCCGTGGAGCAACGTTAGTCAATCTCGACAGCAAAGGCCGCCTGGCCGTGCCAACGCGCTATCGCGAAGGGCTGATCGAGGACGCTGCCGGTCAATTGGTATGCACCATTGACATTCATCACCCGTGCCTGCTGCTTTATCCATTGCCTGAATGGGAAGTCATCGAGCAGAAATTGTCGCGTTTATCGAGCATGAATCCCGTTGAGCGGCGCGTACAGCGTTTGCTTTTGGGTCATGCCAGCGAATGTCAGATGGATAATGCCGGCCGCTTGCTGATTGCGCCGGTGTTACGGCAGCATGCCGGGCTGACAAAAGAAGTGATGCTGGTCGGGCAGTTTAATAAATTTGAACTGTGGGATGAAACGACCTGGTATCAACGGGTCAAGGAAGATATCGACGCTGAGCAGTCCGCGACCGGTGAACTGTCGGAGCGCCTGCAGGATTTGTCCTTATAAAAATGATGGAAAATTATAAACATACTACGGTACTTCTGGATGAAGCCGTCAACGGCCTCAATATTCGTCCAGACGGTATCTATATTGATGGTACTTTTGGCCGCGGCGGTCACTCGCGCCTGATCCTCTCCCGGCTGGGTGCGGAAGGACGCTTGCTGGCTATCGATCGCGACCCGCAGGCGATTGCCGTCGCGCAAACCATCGATGACCCCCGCTTTTCCATCGTACATGGTCCCTTTTCACAACTCGCTGAGTACGTCGGCGAGCGCAATCTTACCGGTAAGATCGACGGCATTCTGCTCGATCTCGGCGTCTCTTCCCCGCAGCTTGACGATGCGGAACGCGGCTTTTCCTTTATGCGTGACGGGCCGCTGGATATGCGCATGGATCCGACGCGCGGTCAGTCCGCGGCCGAATGGCTGCAGACGGCTGAAGAAGACGATATCGCCTGGGTGATTAAAACCTTTGGCGAAGAGCGTTTCGGCAAACGTATCGCCCGCGCGATCGTCGAACGTAATCGCATTCAGCCGATGACCCGCACCAAAGAGCTGGCGGAAGTCATCGCCGCGGCGATGCCGGTAAAAGATAAGCACAAACATCCCGCGACCCGTACCTTCCAGGCGGTGCGCATATGGGTAAACAGTGAACTGGAGGAGATAGAGCAGGCGCTAAAAAGCTCGCTCAGCGTGCTGGCCCCGGGTGGGCGGCTGTCGATCATTAGTTTTCATTCGCTGGAAGATCGCATTGTGAAGCGCTTTATGCGTGAGCAAAGCCGCGGTCCGCAGGTTCCGGCGGGAATACCGATGACCGAAGCGCAGCTCAAAAAACTGGGCGGCCGTGAGTTGCGAGCACTAGGCAAGTTGATGCCGGGCGAAGAAGAGGTGGCAGAGAATCCACGCGCCCGTAGTTCAGTGCTGCGTATCGCAGAGAGGACGAACGCATGATCGGCAGAGTGACAGAGGCCTTAAGCAAGGTTAAAGGGTCGATTGGAAGCAACGAGCGCCATGCTTTGCCTGGCGTGATCGGGGACGACCTTCTGCGGTTTGGGAAACTGCCACTCTGCCTGTTCATTTGCATCATTATTACGGCGATTACCGTGGTCACCACTGCGCATCACACGCGCCTGTTGACCGCGCAGCGTGAACAGCTGGTTCTGGAGCGCGACGCCCTGGATATTGAGTGGCGCAACCTGATCCTCGAAGAGAACGCGCTCGGCGATCACAGTCGGGTTGAGCGGATCGCGACCGAGAAGTTACAGATGCAACACGTCGATCCATCACAAGAAAATATCGTTGTACAGAAATAAGGATTATTGCGACGGATGAAAGCAGCGCCAAAAACGCCTAAAGCAAAACGTCAGGAAGAACAGGCCAACTTTATCAGTTGGCGTTTTGCGTTGCTGTGCGGCTGTATTCTGCTGGCGCTGGCTTTTCTGCTGGGTCGCGTCGCCTGGCTACAGGTGATCAGCCCCGATATGCTGGTGCGCCAGGGCGATATGCGTTCTCTGCGCGTACAGGAAGTGTCCACCGCGCGCGGGATGATTACCGATCGCTCCGGACGTCCGCTGGCGGTCAGCGTGCCGGTGAAGGCTATCTGGGCCGACCCGAAAGAGCTCCATGACGCCGGCGGGGTTACCCTGGATACACGCTGGAAGGCGCTGGCGGATGCCCTCAATATGCCGCTGGATCAGCTGGCGACGCGCATCAATACCAATCCGCGGATGCGGTTTATCTATCTGGCGCGTCAGGTTAACCCTGACATGGCCGATTACATCAAGAAGCTGAAGCTGCCGGGCATTCATCTGCGCGAAGAATCCCGTCGGTACTACCCTTCCGGGGAAGTAACCGCTCACCTCATCGGCTTTACCAACGTCGATAGCCAGGGGATTGAAGGGGTTGAGAAAAGCTTTGATAAATGGCTTACCGGCCAGCCGGGCGAGCGTATCGTACGTAAAGACCGCTATGGCCGGGTAATTGAAGACATCTCTTCTACCGATAGCCAGGCAGCGCACAACCTGGCGCTGAGTATCGACGAACGCCTGCAGGCGCTGGTCTATCGCGAGCTAAACAACGCCGTGGCCTTTAACAAAGCCGAGTCGGGCAGCGCCGTGTTAGTGGATGTTAACACCGGTGAAGTGCTGGCGATGGCCAACAGCCCATCCTATAACCCGAACAACTTCGCCGGTACGGCAAAAGACACCATGCGTAACCGTGCGATTACCGACGTGTTTGAGCCGGGTTCGACGGTGAAACCGATGGTGGTCATGACGGCGCTGCAGCGCGGTATCGTCAACGAAAATACCGTGCTCAATACCGTGCCTTATCGAATTAACGGCCACGAAATCAAAGACGTGGCGCGCTACAGCGAATTGACCCTGACCGGGGTGCTACAGAAGTCGAGTAACGTCGGTGTTTCTAAGCTGGCGTTAGCGATGCCGTCCTCAGCGTTAGTAGATACTTACTCACGTTTTGGGCTTGGAAAGGCGACCAATTTGGGGTTGGTCGGAGAACGCAGTGGCTTATATCCTCAAAAACAACGGTGGTCTGACATAGAGAGGGCCACCTTTTCTTTCGGCTATGGGCTAATGGTAACCCCGTTACAGTTAGCGCGAGTCTACGCAACGATTGGCAGCTATGGCATCTATCGCCCGTTGTCGATTACCAAGGTTGATCCTCCGGTTCCGGGCGAGCGCGTCTTCCCGGAATCACTCGTTCGTACCGTCGTTCATATGATGGAAAGCGTGGCGCTGCCCGGCGGCGGCGGTGTGAAAGCGGCGATCAAAGGCTATCGCATCGCGATTAAAACCGGTACGGCGAAAAAAGTGGGGCCGGATGGCCGCTATATCAACAAATATATTGCTTACACCGCAGGCGTTGCGCCCGCCAGCCATCCGCGCTTCGCGCTGGTGGTGGTGATCAACGACCCGCAGGCAGGTAAATACTACGGTGGCGCCGTTTCCGCGCCGGTCTTCGGTGCCATCATGGGCGGCGTATTGCGCACCATGAACATCGAGCCGGATGCGCTGGCAACGGGCGAAAAAAGTGAATTTGTAATTAATCAAGGCGAGGGAACAGGTGGCAGATCGTAATTTGCGCGACCTACTCGCTCCATGGGTGCCAAACGCACCGGAGCGCATTCTGCGAGAGATGACGCTGGACAGCCGGGTGGCTGCTTCCGGCGATCTCTTTATCGCGGTACAGGGTCATCAGGCGGACGGGCGTCGTTATATCCCGCAGGCGATAGCGCAAGGTGTGGCTGCCATTATTGCTGAAGCGCAGGGCGAAGCTAAAGACGGTGAGATCCGTGAAATGCACGGCGTGCCGGTTATCTACCTGAGCCAGCTTAACGAACGCTTATCGGCGCTGGCCGGGCGTTTTTATCATCAGCCGTCGCAGCAGCTGCGTCTGGTGGGCGTCACCGGCACCAACGGGAAAACCACCACCACTCAGCTGCTGGCGCAGTGGGCAAAGCTGCTCGGCGAAACCAGCGCGGTGATGGGGACCGTCGGTAACGGTCTGCTGGATAAAGTCGTTCCAACTGAAAACACCACCGGTTCCGCGGTGGACGTTCAACATGTGCTCTCCAGTCTGGTCGGGCAGGGGGCTACCTTCGGCGCGATGGAAGTCTCCTCCCACGGTCTGGTACAGCACCGCGTAGCGGCCCTGCAGTTTGCCGCCTCGGTGTTTACCAATCTCAGCCGCGATCATCTCGACTACCATGGCGACATGGAGCACTACGAGGCGGCGAAATGGCTGCTGTACTCCACCCATCATTGCGGTCAGGCCATCGTCAATGCTGACGATGAAGTCGGTCGTCGCTGGCTGGCAAAACTGCCGGACGCGGTGGCGGTATCGATGGAAGATCATATCAACCCGAATTGCCACGGCCGCTGGCTAAAGGCTACTGCGGTGAACTATCACGACAGCGGGGCGACCATCCAGTTTGACTCCAGCTGGGGCAAAGGCGAAATCGAAAGCCGCCTGATGGGCGCATTTAACGTCAGCAACCTGCTGCTGGCGCTGGCCACGCTGCTGGCGCTGGGCTATCCGCTGGCCGATCTGCTGAAGACCGCAGCGCGTTTACAGCCGGTGTGCGGCCGTATGGAAGTGTTCAGCGCGCCGGGTAAACCTGCCGTGGTGGTAGATTATGCCCATACGCCTGACGCGCTGGAAAAAGCGCTGCAGGCGGCACGCCTGCACTGCAGCGGCAAGCTGTGGTGCGTCTTCGGCTGCGGCGGCGACCGCGACAAAGGTAAACGTCCGTTGATGGGCGCTATCGCGGAAGAATTTGCCGACATCGTGGTCGTTACTGACGATAACCCGCGCACCGAAGAGCCGCGGGCGATTATCAACGATATTCTGGCCGGCATGCTCGATGCAGGTCAGGCGAAGGTGATGGAAGGCCGCGCGGAAGCGGTGACCAACGCCGTGATGCAGGCGAAAGAGAACGACGTGGTGCTGGTGGCGGGTAAAGGCCATGAAGATTACCAGATCGTCGGCAACCGCCGTCTGGATTATTCCGACCGCGTGACCGTCGCGCGTCTGCTGGGAGCGGTAGCATGATTCGCTTTACGTTAAGTCAACTTGCCGCGATCGCCCATGGCGAACGGCAGGGTAGCGATGTCGCTATCGACGAGGTGACCACCGATACCCGTAAAGTGACGGCGGGCTGCCTGTTTGTGGCGCTGAAAGGGGAGCGTTTCGACGCCCATGATTTTGCCGAACAGGCGAAAGCGGCGGGCGCCGGCGCGCTGCTGGTGAGTCGTCCGCTGGCCTGCGATCTCCCGCAGGTGATTGTGAACGATACCCGGCAGGCTTTCGGTGAGTTAGCCGCCTGGGTGCGTCAGCAGGTGCCGACTCGCGTCGTCGCCTTGACCGGCTCGTCCGGTAAAACCTCGGTTAAAGAGATGACCGCGGCGATCCTCAGCCAGTGCGGCAACACGCTGTATACCGCCGGCAACCTGAACAACGATATCGGCGTCCCGATGACGCTGCTGCGGCTGACCAAAGAGCATCAGTACGCGGTGATCGAACTCGGCGCCAACCACCAGGGCGAAATCGCCTGGACCGTCAGCCTGACGCGTCCGGAAGCGGCGCTGGTCAACAACCTTGCTGCGGCGCACCTGGAAGGTTTCGGATCGCTGGCGGGCGTGGCGAAGGCGAAGGGCGAAATCTATACCGGTCTGCCGGAAAATGGCATCGCCATCCTCAATGCCGACAATAACGACTGGCTGAACTGGCAGGCGGTGATTGGCGATCGCAAAGTGTGGCGCTTCTCGCCGAACGCGGCGAACAGCGATTTCACGGCGACCAACGTGCAGATCACCAGCCACGGCACCGAATTTACGCTGCAGACCCCAACCGGCAACGTTGACGTACTGCTGCCGCTACCGGGACGCCACAACATCGCTAATGCGCTGGCCGCCACTTCGCTGGCGATGGCGGTAGGCGCCGATTTGGCGGCGGTGAAAGCCGGGCTGGCGCAGCTGCAGGCCGTTCCGGGACGTCTGTTCCCGATCCGGCTGACCGAGAGCCAGCTGCTGCTGGATGATTCCTATAACGCTAACGTTGGTTCGATGACCGCGGCGGTGCAGGTGCTGTCAGAGATGCCCGGCTTTCGCACGATGGTGGTCGGCGATATGGCAGAGCTTGGCGCGGAGAGCGCGGCCTGCCATCGCGAAGTCGGCGAAGCGGCGAAAGCGGCGGGTCTGGATTGCGTCCTCAGCGTCGGCGCCTTGAGCGCGGATATCAGCCGCGCCAGCGGCGTGGGCGAACATTTTAACGATAAAGCCGCCGTGGTGGCTCGCCTGCGCGAGCTGCTGGCGGAGCACAAAATAATGACCATTTTAGTGAAGGGTTCACGTAGTGCCGCCATGGAAGAGGTAGTACGCGCATTACAGGAGACTGGGACATGTTAGTATGGCTGGCCGAACACTTGGTCAAATATTATTCCGGCTTTAACGTCTTTTCTTATCTGACGTTTCGCGCCATCGTCAGCCTGCTGACCGCGCTGTTCATCTCGTTGTGGATGGGCCCGCGCATGATCGCCCGTCTGCAAAAACTCGCCTTTGGCCAGGTCGTACGTAACGACGGCCCGGAGTCTCATTTCAGTAAACGCGGTACTCCGACCATGGGCGGGATCATGATCCTCACCGCGATCACCGTTTCCGTTCTGCTGTGGGCCTATCCATCTAACCCGTACGTCTGGTGCGTACTGACGGTATTAATCGGCTACGGCATCATCGGTTTCGTTGATGATTACCGTAAAGTCGTGCGCAAAGATACCAAAGGCCTGATCGCCCGCTGGAAGTATTTCTGGATGTCGGTGATCGCCCTGGGCGTGGCCTTCGCGCTGTATCTGGCGGGGAAAGATACCCCGGCAACCGAGCTGGTGGTGCCGTTCTTTAAAGACGTAATGCCGCAGCTGGGGCTGTTCTATATCTTGCTGGCCTACTTCGTTATCGTCGGTACCGGCAACGCCGTCAACCTGACCGACGGCCTCGACGGCCTGGCGATTATGCCGACCGTTTTCGTCGCGGCAGGCTTTGCGCTGGTGGCCTGGGCCACCGGTAACATGAATTTCGCCAACTACCTGCATATCCCGTATCTGCGCCACGCCGGCGAGCTGGTGATCGTCTGTACGGCGATTGTCGGGGCGGGGCTGGGCTTCCTGTGGTTCAACACCTACCCGGCGCAAGTCTTTATGGGCGACGTCGGTTCACTGGCGCTCGGCGGCGCATTGGGCATTATCGCCGTGCTGCTGCGTCAGGAGTTCCTGCTGGTGATCATGGGCGGGGTTTTCGTGGTGGAAACGCTGTCGGTTATTCTGCAGGTCGGCTCCTTTAAGCTGCGCGGTCAGCGCATCTTCCGCATGGCGCCGATCCACCACCACTATGAACTGAAAGGCTGGCCGGAGCCGCGCGTTATCGTGCGCTTCTGGATTATTTCGCTGATGCTGGTGCTGATTGGCCTGGCGACGCTGAAGGTACGTTAATCATGGCAGATTATCAGGGTAAAAAAGTCGTCATTATTGGGCTGGGCATGACCGGCCTGTCATGCGTGGACTTTTTCATGGCGCGCGGCGTAACCCCGCGCGTGATGGACACCCGCGTCGCGCCTCCGGGGCTGGATAAATTACCCGAATCGGTCGAATGCCATGTCGGCGGACTCAATGATACCTGGCTGCTGGCGGCGGACCTGATTGTCGCCAGTCCGGGGATTGCGCTGGCCCATCCTTCGCTCAGCGCAGCGGCCGACGCTGGCGTAGAGATCGTTGGCGATATCGAACTGTTCTGCCGCGAAGCGCAGGCGCCGATTATCGCCATTACCGGTTCTAACGGCAAAAGCACTGTTACTACCCTGGTGGGCGAGATGGCGAAAGCCGCTGGAGTTAACGTCGGCGTGGGCGGCAATATCGGCCTGCCGGCGCTGATGCTGCTGGACACCGATCGAGAGCTGTATGTGCTGGAGCTCTCCAGCTTCCAGCTGGAAACCACCTCCAGCCTGCAGGCGGTGGCGGCAACCATCCTCAACGTGACTGAGGACCATATGGACCGCTACCCGCTGGGGCTGCAGCAGTATCGCGCGGCGAAGCTGCGGATTTACGAGAATGCGAAGACCTGCGTGGTGAACGCGGACGATGCGCTCACCATGCCGGTACGCGGGGCGGACGAACGCTGCATTAGCTTTGGCGTCGATGTCGGTGACTACCACCTTAACCGCCAGCAGGGCGAAACCTGGCTGCGCGTTAAAGGTGAGAAAGTCCTCAATGTGAAAGAGATGCCTCTCACCGGTCAGCATAACTACAGCAACGCCCTGGCGGCGCTGGCGCTGGCCGATGCCGCAGGTCTGCCGCGGGCCAGCAGCCTGAAGGCGCTGACCACCTTTACCGGTCTGGCGCACCGTTTCCAGTTGGTGCTGGAACACAACGGCGTACGCTGGATTAACGACTCGAAGGCGACCAACGTTGGCAGCACTGAGGCGGCGCTGAACGGCCTGCAGCTGGACGGCACGCTCTATCTGCTGCTGGGCGGCGACGGCAAGTCCGCTGATTTTACCCCGCTGAAGCGCTACCTCGGCGGCGATCGTATTCGCCTGTACTGCTTTGGTCGCGATGGCGCCGAGCTCGCTGAGCTGCGTCCTGAGGTGGCGGTACAAACTGAGACTATGGAACAGGCGATGCGTCAGATTGCTCCCCTGGTGAAAGCGGGGGACATGGTGCTCCTGTCGCCGGCCTGCGCCAGCCTGGATCAGTTTAAGAACTTTGAACAACGGGGCGAGATGTTTGCCCGTCTGGCGAAGGAGTTAGGTTGATGCGTTTCTCTCTCCCACGCCTGAGAATGCCGCAGCTGAGCCTGCCTCGGCTGAGACTGCCGCGATTGCCGGGGATGTTTATTTTCGCCTGGCTATTCGCTGCGCTGAAAGGCTGGGTGATGGGCTCGCGCCCGAAAGATAACGACAGTCTGGTGATGTATGACCGGATGCTGCTATGGCTGACCTTCGGCCTGGCGGCGATCGGCTTTATTATGGTGACCTCGGCGTCGATGCCGGTCGGACAGCGCCTGGCGAACGATCCTTTCCTCTTCGCCAAGCGTGACGGCCTGTACATTGTGCTGGCCTTCGCGCTGGCGATGATTACGCTACGTCTGCCGATGGATTTCTGGCAGCGCCACAGTACCGCGATGCTGATCGCCTCGATCGTCATGCTGCTGATCGTACTGGTAGTAGGCAGCTCGGTAAACGGCGCATCGCGCTGGATAGCCCTTGGTCCGCTGCGTATTCAGCCGGCGGAGTTCACCAAGCTGTCGCTGTTCTGCTACATCGCCAACTATCTGGTGCGTAAAGCCGACGAAGTGCGTAACAACCTGCGCGGCTTCTTAAAACCGATGGGCGTGATTTTCGTACTGGCCATCCTGCTGCTGGCGCAGCCTGACCTCGGTACCGTGGTGGTCCTGTTCGTCACCACGCTGGCGATGCTGTTTCTCGCCGGCGCGAAGCTGTGGCAGTTCATCGCCATTATCGGCATGGGTATTTCGGCGGTGGTCCTGCTGATCCTCGCCGAACCATACCGTATTCGCCGCGTGACCTCCTTCTGGAACCCGTGGGAAGACCCGTTCGGCAGCGGCTACCAGCTGACCCAGTCGCTGATGGCTTTTGGCCGCGGCGAGATGTGGGGGCAGGGCCTCGGCAACTCGGTGCAAAAACTGGAGTATTTACCGGAAGCGCACACTGACTTTATCTTCGCCATTATCGGCGAAGAACTCGGTTATATCGGTGTGGTACTGGCGCTTTTAATGGTATTCTTCGTCGCTTTCCGCGCCATGTCGATTGGCCGTAAAGCGCTGGAGATCGATCATCGCTTTTCCGGCTTCCTCGCCTGTGCGATTGGTATCTGGTTTAGCTTCCAGGCGTTAGTTAACGTCGGCGCGGCGGCGGGAATGCTGCCGACGAAAGGTCTGACGCTGCCGCTGATCAGTTATGGTGGTTCCAGTCTGTTGATTATGTCGACGGCCATTATGTTGTTGTTGCGAATTGATTATGAAACGCGTCTGGAAAAAGCCCAGGCGTTTACACGGGGTGTGCGATGAGCGGTCAGGAAAAGCGGTTGATGGTGATGGCGGGCGGTACCGGCGGGCATGTGTTCCCGGGACTGGCGGTCGCGCACCATTTAATGGACCAGGGCTGGCAGGTTCGCTGGCTGGGTACCGCCGATCGTATGGAAGCGGATTTAGTGCCGAAAAACGGCATCGAAATTGATTTTATCCGCATCTCCGGCCTGCGTGGCAAAGGTATCAAAGCGCAGCTACTGGCGCCGGTGCGTATCTTTAACGCCTGGCGTCAGGCGCGGGCGATCATGAAGCGTTTCCAGCCGGACGTGGTGCTGGGTATGGGCGGCTATGTTTCCGGGCCTGGCGGTCTGGCGGCGTGGTCGCTGGGGATCCCGGTGGTCCTCCACGAGCAAAACGGCATTGCCGGCCTGACTAACAAGTGGCTGGCGAAGATTGCGAAGAAAGTGATGCAGGCGTTTCCCGGCGCGTTCCCGCATGCGGACGTTGTTGGGAACCCGGTGCGCACCGATGTACTGGCGCTGCCGCTGCCAGGTCAGCGTCTGGTTGGCCGTCAGGGGCCGATTCGCGTGCTGGTGGTCGGTGGCTCTCAGGGCGCGCGCGTCCTGAACCAGACGATGCCGCAGGTGGCGGCGAAGCTCGGCGCTACGGTGACCATCTGGCATCAAAGCGGCAAAGGCGGCCAGCAAACCGTGCAGCAGGCCTATGCCGCCGCCGGACAGCCGCAGCATAAAGTGACGGAATTTATTGATGACATGGCCGCGGCGTATGCCTGGGCAGATGTTGTGGTTTGCCGTTCCGGCGCGCTGACGGTTAGCGAAATCGCGGCCGCAGGTTTACCAGCGCTGTTTGTCCCGTTCCAGCACAAAGATCGTCAGCAGTACTGGAATGCGCTGCCGCTTGAGAAAGCCGGCGCGGCGAAAATTCTTGAACAGCCTGAGTTCACGGTAGAAGCGGTTGCCTCTACCCTGGCGAGCTGGGATCGGGAAACCTTGCTGGATATGGCGGAACGAGCGCGTGGCGCTTCGATTCCGGACGCTACCGAGCGGGTAGCAGAAGAGGTCAGCGCCGTAGCTTTGGCGCGCTAATTGCGGTGATTTTCACCGCCCGAATACAGAAGTTGATGGCGTAAAGAATGAATACACAAGATTTGGCAAAACTGCGTTCCATAGTGCCCGAGATGCGTCGCGTTCGGCACATTCACTTTGTCGGCATCGGCGGTGCCGGTATGGGCGGTATTGCCGAAGTGTTGGCTAACGAAGGTTACCAGATCAGCGGCTCCGACCTGGCGCCGAATCCGGTGACCCAGCAGCTGTCGCAGCTTGGCGCCACCATTTATTTCAACCATCGCCCGGAAAACGTGCGTGATGCCAGCGTGGTTGTCGTTTCCAGCGCGATTTCGGCAGATAACCCGGAAATCGTTGCCGCGCATGAGGCGCGTATCCCGGTGATCCGTCGTGCCGAAATGCTGGCGGAGCTGATGCGCTTTCGCCACGGGATCGCCATTGCCGGGACCCACGGCAAAACCACCACCACCGCGATGGTATCCAGCATTTACGCCGAGGCCGGGCTGGACCCGACCTTTGTCAACGGCGGGCTGGTAAAAGCGGCGGGCGTACATGCCCGCCTTGGCCATAGCCGTTACCTGATCGCGGAAGCGGATGAGAGCGACGCGTCGTTTCTGCATCTGCAGCCGATGGTGGCCATTGTCACCAACATCGAAGCCGATCACATGGATACCTACCATGGCGACTTCGAGAATCTGAAGCAGACCTTTATCAACTTCCTGCACAACCTGCCGTTCTACGGACGCGCGGTGATGTGCGTGGACGATCCGGTGATCCGGGAACTGTTGCCGCGCGTTGGCCGGCAGATCACCACCTACGGTTTTAGCGACGACGCCGACGTACGCGTCGAGGACTATCGTCAGGTTGGGGCGCAGGGGCATTTCCGCCTGGTGCGCCAGGATAAAGCGATCCTGCAGGTGACGCTCAATGCCCCGGGACGCCATAACGCGCTGAACGCGGCGGCGGCCGTCGCCGTGGCGACGGAAGAGGGGATTGACGATCGGGCTATTCTGCGCGCACTGGAGAGCTTCCAGGGAACAGGACGCCGCTTTGATTTTCTTGGCGAGTTTCCGCTGGCCGAAGTCAACGGCAAACCGGGCAGCGCGATGCTGATCGATGATTACGGTCACCACCCGACGGAAGTGGACGCCACCATTAAAGCAGCGCGCGCCGGCTGGCCGGATAAAAACCTGGTGATGGTATTCCAGCCGCACCGTTATACCCGTACCCGCGATCTGTATGATGATTTTGCCAACGTGCTGACCCAGGTGGATGCCCTGCTGATGCTGGACGTCTATCCGGCGGGCGAAGCGCCGATCCCGGGCGCCGACAGCCGCTCGCTGTGCCGTACCATTCGCGGTCGCGGGAAAGTGGATCCGATCCTGGTGCCCGATTCGGCCCAGGCCGCGGAGATGCTGGCGTCAGTCCTGACCGGCAACGATTTAGTACTGGTGCAGGGCGCCGGTAACATCGGTAAAATCGCCCGCCACCTGGCTGAAATCAAACTGATCCCGCAAAAAACGGAGGAGGAGCGCCATGGCTGATAAAATCGCGGTGCTTTTCGGTGGAACCTCCGCTGAACGTGAAGTGTCGCTGAATTCAGGTGCGGCGGTGCTGGCCGGGCTGCGTGAAGGCGGGGTGGACGCCCATCCGGTCGACCCGCGCGATGTTGATATTACCCAGCTAAAAAAGCAGGGCTTTAAGAAAGCGTTTATTGCCCTCCACGGCCGCGGCGGGGAAGATGGCACTCTGCAGGGGCTGCTGGAGTTAATCCAGCTGCCTTATACCGGCAGCGGCGTGATGGCTTCGGCGATTTCAATGGATAAACTGCGCAGCAAGTGGCTGTGGCAGGGTGCCGGATTACCGGTCGCGCCGTGGGTGGCGCTGACCCGCGCCCAGTTTGCCGCCGGGCTGTCTACTGACGTCGAACAGCAAATTGCGGCGCTGGGTCTGCCGGTCATCATCAAGCCGAGCCGTGAAGGCTCCAGCGTCGGGATGTCGAAAGTCAGCGAAAGTTGTGATTTAGCAAGTGCATTGGCATTGGCTTTTCAGCATGATGATGAAGTTTTGGTCGAAAAATGGCTCAGTGGACCGGAATTTACCGTCGCCATAGTCGGTGAAGAAATTTTACCGTCAATACGTATCCAGGCCGCGGGAACCTTCTATGATTATGAGGCGAAATATCTCTCTGATGAGACGCAATATTTCTGCCCAGGATTTGAAGATCCCGCGCGTGAGTCAGCTATTCAGAACCTGGTGCTTAAAGCCTGGAATGTTCTGGGTTGCAAAGGCTGGGGCCGTATTGACGTGATGCTGGACAGCGATGGCCAGTTTTATCTGCTGGAAGCGAATACTTCCCCGGGCATGACCAGCCATAGCCTTGTGCCAATGGCGGCGCGTCAGGCAGGAATGAGCTTCTCCCAGCTTGTTGTACGAATTCTGGACCTGGCGGGGTGATATGTCGCAGGCTGCGCTGAATACGCGGAACCATGAAGAAGAGGCTTCTTCTTCGCGTCGGAGTAATGGAACGCGGCTGGCAGGGATCGTTTTCCTGCTGGCGGTGCTGTTTACCGTGCTGGTCAGCGGGTGGATGGTTCTTGGCTGGATGGAAGATGCGCAGCGCTTACCGCTGTCGAAGATGGTGGTGACCGGCGAGCGCCACTATACGCGCAACGATGACATCCGTCAGGCGATCCTGGCGCTGGGTTCGCCGGGTACCTTTATGACTCAGGATGTGAACATCATCCAGAGCCAGATTGAACGTCTGCCGTGGATTAAGCAGGCGAGTGTCCGAAAGCAGTGGCCCGATGAATTGAAGATTCATCTGGTTGAATATGTGCCGATTGCGCGCTGGAATGATCAACATATGGTGGATGCAGAAGGAAATGCCTTCAGCGTGCCGGCGGATCGCACCAGCAAACAGAATTTACCGATGTTATACGGCCCCGAAGGCAGCGAGAACGAAGTGCTGCAGGGGTATCGTGACATGGGGCAGGTGCTGGCAAAGGATAAATTCACGTTGAAAGTGGCGGCGATGACCGCCCGTCGCTCCTGGCAGTTGACGCTTAATAATGACATCAAGCTCAACCTTGGCCGTGGCGATACCATGAAACGGCTTCAGCGCTTTATGGAACTCTACCCGGTTCTTCAGCAGCAGGCGCAGACCGACGGCAAACGGATTAGCTACGTTGATTTGCGTTATGACTCGGGTGCGGCAGTGGGCTGGGTACCTGCTCCCGCAGAGGAAACTAATCAACAACAGAATCAGGCACAGGCAGAACAACAATGATCAAGGCGACGGACAGAAAACTGGTAGTTGGACTGGAGATTGGCACCGCCAAGGTGGCCGCTTTAGTAGGGGAAGTTCTGCCCGACGGCATGATCAATATCATCGGCGTGGGCAGTTGCCCATCGCGTGGTATGGATAAAGGCGGTGTGAACGACCTCGAGTCGGTGGTGAAATGCGTACAGCGCGCCATCGACCAGGCCGAACTGATGGCGGATTGCCAGATTTCATCAGTTTATTTGGCACTTTCGGGTAAACATATAAGCTGTCAGAATGAAATCGGGATGGTACCGATTTCGGAAGAAGAAGTGACGCAGGACGACGTCGAGAACGTGGTCCACACCGCGAAGTCGGTTCGCGTTCGCGATGAACATCGTGTCCTGCACGTGATTCCGCAGGAATATGCTATCGACTACCAGGAAGGGATTAAAAACCCGGTAGGGCTGTCCGGCGTGCGTATGCAGGCGAAGGTGCATCTGATCACCTGCCATAACGATATGGCAAAAAACATTGTTAAAGCAGTGGAACGTTGTGGTCTGAAAGTTGACCAACTTATTTTCGCCGGGTTAGCGGCCAGTTATTCGGTATTAACAGAAGACGAACGTGAGCTGGGCGTCTGCGTTGTGGATATCGGCGGTGGTACAATGGATATCGCCGTCTACACCGGCGGCGCATTGCGTCACACCAAAGTGATCCCGTATGCCGGTAACGTGGTGACCAGCGATATCGCCTATGCCTTCGGTACGCCGCCGAGCGATGCCGAAGCCATCAAGGTTCGTCACGGATGCGCATTGGGTTCCATCGTCGGTAAAGACGAAAACGTCGAAGTACCGAGCGTTGGTGGACGTCCTCCGCGTAGCCTGCAGCGTCAGACGTTGGCAGAGGTGATTGAACCGCGCTATACCGAGCTGCTTAACCTGGTCAATGAAGAGATCCTGCAGCTGCAGGAACAGCTCCGCCAGCAGGGTGTTAAACATCATCTGGCGGCGGGGATTGTGTTAACCGGCGGCGCGGCGCAAATTGAAGGTCTGGCGGCCTGTGCGCAGCGCGTGTTCCATACTCAGGTGCGCATTGGCGCGCCGCTGAACATCACCGGTTTAACCGACTATGCCCAGGAGCCGTATTATTCAACGGCGGTGGGGCTGCTGCACTACGGAAAAGAGTCACATCTCAGTGGTGAAGCGGAAGTAGAAAAACGCGTGACGGCCTCAGTGGGCTCGTGGATTAAGCGACTCAACAGCTGGCTGCGAAAAGAGTTTTAATTTTTTAAGAGAACGCAGACAATTAGCGTTCTCAGGCGACAGGCACAAGACGGAGAGAAACTATGTTTGAACCTATGGAACTGACCAACGACGCGGTGATTAAAGTCATCGGCGTCGGTGGCGGCGGCGGTAACGCCGTTGAACACATGGTGCGCGAGCGCATTGAGGGTGTTGAATTCTTCGCGGTAAATACCGATGCGCAGGCGCTGCGTAAGACGGCGGTTGGCCAGACTATCCAGATCGGTAGCGGTATTACCAAAGGTCTGGGCGCGGGCGCGAACCCGGAAGTCGGCCGTAACGCGGCTGATGAAGACCGTGAAGCGCTGCGCGCAGCCCTTGATGGCGCAGACATGGTGTTCATCGCGGCAGGCATGGGCGGCGGTACCGGTACCGGCGCGGCGCCCGTAGTCGCGGAAGTGGCGAAGGATCTGGGGATCCTCACCGTTGCGGTGGTCACTAAGCCGTTTAATTTTGAAGGTAAGAAGCGCATGGCGTTCGCTGAGCAGGGGATCACCGAGCTGTCCAAGCACGTTGACTCACTGATCACCATCCCGAACGACAAGCTGCTGAAGGTCCTGGGTCGTGGAATTTCCCTGCTCGACGCATTCGGCGCGGCAAACGACGTCCTGAAAGGCGCGGTGCAGGGTATCGCCGAACTGATCACCCGTCCGGGTCTGATGAACGTCGACTTCGCGGACGTCCGTACCGTGATGTCTGAAATGGGCTACGCGATGATGGGTTCCGGGGTGGCGAGCGGTGAAGACCGTGCGGAAGAAGCGGCTGAAATGGCTATCTCTTCTCCGCTGCTGGAAGATATCGACCTGTCAGGCGCGCGCGGCGTGCTGGTCAACATTACTGCGGGCTTCGACCTGCGTCTGGACGAGTTCGAAACTGTGGGTAACACCATCCGTGCTTTTGCCTCGGATAATGCGACCGTGGTTATCGGTACCTCTCTGGACCCGGATATGAACGACGAGCTGCGCGTGACCGTAGTGGCGACCGGTATTGGCATGGATAAGCGTCCGGAAATCACCCTGGTAACCAACAAGCAGGTTCAGCAGCCGGTGATGGATCGTTACCAGCAGCATGGTATGTCGCCGCTGACGCAAGAGCAGAAGCCGGCAGCCAAAGTGGTGAACGACAATACGCCGCAAACCGCGAAAGAGCCGGATTATCTGGATATCCCAGCCTTCCTGCGTAAGCAAGCCGATTAAGAATCGACTGGAAGTTGGGCATCTGCGCTCTTTGTGCTAAACTGGCCTCCCGATAGTGGTGTACACTTCGGTTGGATAGGTAAATTGGCGAGATTATACGATGATCAAACAAAGGACTCTTAAACGTATCGTTCAGGCGACTGGCGTCGGTTTGCATACCGGCAAGAAAGTCACTCTGACGTTACGCCCTGCGCCGGCAAATACCGGGGTCATCTATCGTCGCACCGACTTGAATCCACCGGTAGATTTTCCGGCTGATGCCAAATCTGTGCGTGATACCATGCTCTGTACTTGCCTGGTTAATGAGCATGACGTGCGGATTTCTACGGTTGAACACCTGAACGCCGCATTGGCTGGCCTGGGTATCGACAACATTATTGTTGAAGTCGATGCGCCGGAAATCCCGATTATGGACGGCAGTGCGGCTCCGTTCGTTTATCTGTTGCTGGACGCCGGCATTGATGAACTGAACTGCGCCAAGAAATTTGTACGTATCAAAGAGACGGTTCGCGTTGAAGATGGCGACAAATGGGCTGAATTCAAACCGTACAATGGTTTTTCGCTGGACTTCACCATCGATTTTAACCATCCAGCGATTGATGCCAGCACCCAGCGCTATACGCTGAACTTCTCGGCCGATGCGTTCATGCGTCAGATTAGCCGTGCGCGTACCTTCGGTTTTATGCGCGATATCGAATATCTGCAGTCCCGCGGCCTGTGCCTGGGCGGCAGCTTCGATTGTGCCATCGTTGTTGACGATTATCGCGTACTGAACGAAGACGGTCTGCGCTTTGAAGACGAATTTGTTCGCCACAAAATGCTGGATGCGATCGGTGACCTGTTTATGTGTGGTCACAACATTATCGGCGCATTCACGGCGTACAAATCGGGTCACGCGTTGAACAACAAACTGCTGCAGGCGGTTCTGGCAAAACAGGAAGCCTGGGAGTATGTGACCTTCGAAGACGACGCAAAACTGCCAATGGCGTTCCGCGCACCGTCGATGGTTCTGGCGTAAGCCTGACCATTCAGTAAATTCGACTGGTAACCTGGTACTCTCTCCGACCAGGGAGCCAGTCGTTTTTCTTTTATAGCACCCTCCAGTTATTTTCGCTGCGATCCCTGGATAATAATTAGCGTGCGTTCGCTGCTTTATTAAGCGTTTTCGCCGGGCAATCGCCTTCATTCATGCTGCCTCAGGCCGGTATTAATGTTAGTATTTGAGCGCAAAATTATTTCTCAGGATTGCTTTACCCCGTGGACATCAGGTTGTCCTGCGAAAAACATCAATAAAGAGACAGCCTGAACGACGACGGGTCTAGCAAAGAAAGGTAATGAACGTGAGTGGATTGCTGACGCGCTGGCGACAGTTTGGCAGACGGTATTTTTGGCCGCATCTCCTGTTGGGGATGGTCGCGGCCAGCCTCGGCCTGCCTGCGCTAAGCAACGGTCACGAGACCGCGGCGCCAGCGAAGGCGACCGCCAGCAATCACAATCCGAGCAAGGTTAATTTCTCTCAGCTGGCGCTTCTGGAGACGAATCGCCGGCCCAGCTTTACCGTCGACTACTGGCATCAGCACGCCATTCGCACCGTTATTCGTCATCTCTCCTTCGCCATGGCGCCGCAGGCGCTGCCGGTGGCGGAAGAAACTTCCCCGCTGCAGGCTCAGCATCTGGCGCTGCTCGACACCCTCAGCGCGCTGCTGACGCAGGACAGCACGCCGCCGGTAGTGATCCGCCAGGCGGGTTACATCCCTTCTTCATATTCTGCCTTCCGCGTCAGCGCCTGGATAAGCCAGGTGGCGGGGATCCGCGCAGGGCCTCAACGTCTCAGCTGAAAATAACCACGGACCATCCTATTTTTTGTGACTCCGCACCGCGGGGCGTTTGAGATTTTATTATGCTTATCAAAATGTTAACCAAGGTTTTCGGCAGCCGTAACGACCGTACGCTGCGTCGTATGCGCAAAGTCGTCAATATCATCAACGGCATGGAACCGGCGATGGAAAAACTCTCTGATGACGAGCTGAAAGCGAAAACCGCTGAATTCCGCGCGCGCCTGGAAAAAGGCGAAACGCTGGAAAGCCTGATCCCTGAAGCTTTCGCCGTCGTTCGCGAAGCCAGTAAGCGCGTATTCGGCATGCGCCACTTCGACGTCCAGCTGCTGGGCGGTATGGTGCTTAACGATCGCTGCATCGCCGAGATGCGTACCGGTGAAGGTAAAACCCTGACCGCGACCCTGCCGGCGTACCTCAACGCGCTAACCGGCAAAGGCGTTCACGTAGTGACCGTCAACGACTATCTGGCCCAGCGTGACGCCGAAAATAACCGCCCGCTGTTTGAATTCCTGGGCATGACAGTTGGCATCAACATGTCCGGCCTGCCGGCGCCGGCGAAGCGTGAAGCTTACGCTGCCGATATCACCTATGGCACCAACAACGAATACGGCTTCGACTACCTGCGCGACAACATGGCCTTCAGCCCGGAAGAGCGCGTTCAGCGTAAACTGCACTATGCGCTGGTGGATGAGGTGGACTCCATCCTGATCGATGAGGCGCGTACGCCGCTGATCATTTCCGGCCCGGCGGAAGACAGCTCTGAAATGTACCGCAAGGTAAACAAAATCATCCCGCATCTGATCCGCCAGGAAAAAGAGGATTCGGATACTTTCACTGGCGAAGGCCACTTCTCGGTGGATGAAAAAGCGCGTCAGGTTAACCTGACCGAACGTGGTCTGGTGCTGATTGAAGAGCTGCTGGTACAGGAAGGCATTATGGATGAAGGTGAGTCCCTGTACTCTCCAACCAACATTATGCTGATGCACCACGTTACCGCCGCGCTGCGCGCCCATGCGCTGTTCACCCGCGACGTTGACTACATTGTCAAAGATGGCGAAGTTATCATCGTCGATGAGCACACTGGCCGTACGATGCAGGGCCGCCGCTGGTCCGATGGTCTGCACCAGGCCGTTGAGGCCAAAGAGGGCGTGGAGATCCAAAACGAGAACCAGACTCTGGCCTCTATCACCTTCCAGAACTACTTCCGTCTGTACGAGAAGCTGGCGGGGATGACCGGTACAGCCGATACCGAAGCCTTTGAATTCAGCTCTATCTATAAGCTGGATACCGTGGTTGTACCGACCAACCGTCCGATGATCCGTAAAGACATGGCGGATCTGGTCTATATGACCGAAGCGGAAAAAATTCAGGCAATTATCGAAGATATCAAAACTCGTACCGCTGCCGGTCAGCCGGTGCTGGTGGGGACTATCTCGATCGAAAAATCTGAAGTGGTTTCCCGCGAACTGACTAAAGCCGGCATCAAGCACAACGTCCTGAACGCCAAATTCCACGCCAGCGAGGCGGATATCGTCGCCCAGGCGGGCTACCCTTCCGCGGTGACCATCGCCACCAACATGGCGGGTCGTGGTACCGATATTATGCTCGGCGGTAGCTGGCAGGCGGAAGTCGCTGCGCTGGAAAACCCAACGCCAGAGCAGATTGAGAAAATCAAAGCCGACTGGCAGGTACGCCACGATGCGGTACTGGCCGCAGGCGGTCTGCACATCATCGGTACCGAGCGTCATGAATCTCGCCGTATCGATAACCAGCTGCGCGGCCGTGCTGGTCGTCAGGGGGATGCCGGTTCTTCCCGCTTCTACCTGTCAATGGAAGATGCCCTGATGCGTATCTTCGCCTCCGATCGCGTGTCTGGCATGATGCGTAAACTGGGAATGAAACCAGGTGAGGCGATTGAGCACCCGTGGGTCACCAAGGCGATCGCCAACGCCCAGCGTAAAGTGGAAAGCCGTAACTTCGATATCCGTAAGCAGCTGCTGGAATATGATGATGTGGCCAACGACCAGCGCCGGGCGATCTACACCCAGCGTAACGAGCTGCTGGACGTGTCTGACGTCAGCGAAACCATCAACAGCATCCGCGAAGACGTCTTTAAGGCGACGATCGATGCCCATATTCCGCCGCAGTCGCTGGAGGAGATGTGGGATATCGAAGGTCTGCAGGAGCGTCTGAAAAACGACTTCGACCTCGACCTGCCAATCAAAGAGTGGCTGGATAAAGAGCCGGAGCTGCATGAAGAGACCCTGCGCGAACGTATTCTGCAGAGCGCGGTAGAAACCTACCAGCGTAAAGAAGAAGTGGTCGGCGCCGAGATGATGCGCCACTTCGAGAAAGGCGTGATGCTGCAGACTCTGGATTCGCTGTGGAAAGAGCACCTGGCGGCGATGGATTACCTGCGCCAGGGTATCCACCTGCGCGGCTATGCGCAGAAAGATCCGAAGCAGGAGTACAAGCGCGAATCGTTCTCAATGTTTGCCGCGATGCTGGAGTCACTGAAGTATGAAGTGATCAGCACCCTGAGCAAAGTCCAGGTGCGGATGCCGGAAGAAGTCGAGGCGATGGAACAGCAGCGTCGTGAAGAGGCCGAGCGCCTGGCGCAGATGCAGCAGCTCAGCCATCAGAGCGATGATGAAGCCGCAGCCCAGGATCTGGCGGCGCAAACCGGCGAACGTAAAGTGGGCCGTAACGATCCGTGCCCGTGCGGCTCCGGCAAAAAGTACAAACAGTGCCACGGCCGTCTGAGCTAAGGTCTGATAAAACAAACAAAGGCGCAGAGTTCTGCGCCTTTTTTATGGAGCGCATTCAATGAAAAAACTGCAAATCGCCGTCGGGATAATTCGCAATCCGCAAGGCGAAATCTTTATTACCCAGCGCGCCGCCGATGCCCATATGGCGAATAAGCTGGAGTTCCCGGGCGGGAAGATTGAATCTGATGAGACGCCTGAGCAGGCGCTAATCCGCGAACTGCAGGAGGAAGTTGGGATTACGGTCACCACCTCTTCGCTCTTTGATAAGCTGGAGTATCAGTTCCCCGATCGCCATATTACGCTGTGGTTTTTCCTCGTGGAAAGTTGGCAAGGCGAGCCGTGGGGTAAAGAAGGGCAGCCGGGTCGGTGGATGGCGGGACCAACGTTGGATCCGGCGGCGTTTCCTCCGGCGAATGAACCGGTTATCAGCAAACTTATCGCCCAGGGCTGAGCCCCGGGTCGCGAGGCTAACCCGCCAGGCGCCGGGTTAGCTTGCCATCAAATCAGGGTTGCTGCTCGCTCCAGTCATCGCTATCGGAGAGATCCCCCGCGCTGGGGATGCGCTTCTCTTCCGCAGCCCATTCTCCCAGATCGATCAGTTGGCAGCGCTTGCTACAGAACGGACGAAACGGACTCTGCTCGCCCCACACCACAGTTTTGCCGCAGGTCGGGCAGTTGACGATAGTCTCTTCTGACATGTTATCTCCTTAACAGCAGGCCAGTTCAAAATCAAAGCGCTCCGGCACGATCCCATATTCACTGTCCAGCGCCAGGAAACGGATGGCGAAACGGCTCTTATGGCCGGAAATTTGCGGATAAAGCTGGTGAGCCAGATCGAGACGCAGGCGCAGCAGATCGGCATCTTCGCCATTATCCTGATAAAAGCCGTTGAGGCTGGTCTGTTTGCGGAACAGCGCGGAGTTGCGGATAAGATCGAGGATCAGGCTCAGGGACTGGACCAGCGGATCGAGGCTGGCAAGCCAGCTGGCTACCTGCTCGTCGCGATGCGCCTGTGGCATATGGAGCCAGATATGCAGGGTCGGTAAATCGAAGCTGCAGCAGCCGCCAGGAATACTCAGGCGCTGACGCACCAGCGCAATCAGGCGATCTTCACGCAGAAACTGACCAATGCGCGGCGCGGCCATCAGGGTGCTGGAGGACTGCTTCAACTGGTGGCGCAGCTCGTTTATGCGCTCCTGATCGACGCCCGGCACTTCTGCCCATGACTGGAGCTTACGCTGCTGGCGTTCCAGCTCTTTAACCAGGTCAGTGCGCACCTCGCCGCGCTCCAGGACATCCAGCAGATCGCCGGCGTTACGGAAAAAATGGAGCGCATCGGCATGGCTGGCAATCTGCGGATGGAAAGCCATCTGCTGGATCAGAAATTCGATGCGCAGCCAGGTGCGCATTTTCTCATTAAGAGGATGTTCAAACAGAACGGGGGTATGCATTACGAGTTTTCCTGTGAGGCGGCCTGCGATGCCAGCGTTAAATACTTTTCGTGCAGGCGGGCAACATCCGATGCCACTGCATCCGGCGTGCCAGTGTTTTCAATAACATCGTCCGCGACGGCCAGGCGCTGCTGGCGCGTGGCCTGGGCGGCAAGAATATGTTCAGCATGTTCGCGGCTGACCTTATCGCGCATCATGGTGCGTTCGATTTGCGTCTCTTTCGGCACATCGACGACCAGTACGCGATCGGCCTGGCCGGACAGGCGGTTTTCGACCAGCAAAGGTACGACCCAGAGGAGATAAGGGGAGGTGGCGGCCTGCATCTGGCGGCGCGTTTCCTGCTGAATCAGCGGGTGCAACAGCGCATTGAGCCAGGCTTTTTCCTCCACGTGAGCAAAAATTTTTTCCCGCAGCAGGCGGCGGTTCAGCGTGCCGTCGGGGGCAATCATCTGTGGTCCAAAGTGGCCGACAATGGCCTGGAGCGCCGGGGTACCGGGCTCGACCACCTGACGGGCGATAACATCGGCATCGATAACCTTAACCCCAAGCTGCGCGAAGGCGTCGGCGACCGTACTTTTACCGCTGCCGATCCCGCCTGTTAACGCGACTGTGTACCCCATATCTTCTGACCCTGAAACGGATTGCTCGTATTTTTTGCAGGCAGACAGCGATGACTGGCAGCGCGCCGGGGAGGCGACAGTGAGCATGTCGTGAGGGCCCCGCGCCAACCGGGATCGCCGTCCGCTATACTGTTTGTTTTAATCAAGCAAATCAAATGGTTAAAAACAATACTCCGGCAGGGGAAGGCATAGGCGCCTTTTTCTCCATTCACCAGGTAAATTTATACGATTGTAGCGTAAAAAAAGTGAAAATCGCAGTCTTGCGCGGGCCTGATTCGCGCGTATGATAACGTCACTGGAGTTGTGCTCTCACATTCATGCCATTAACCCCAGGAATTCGCACATGCGTATTGAAGAAGATCTGAAGCTTGGTTTCAAAGACGTTCTTATCCGCCCGAAACGCTCTACCCTCAAAAGCCGTTCTGATGTTGAGCTGGAACGTGAATTCACCTTTAAACATTCAGGCCTGACCTGGTCCGGCGTGCCGATTATTGCGGCTAACATGGATACCGTCGGCACCTTCAGCATGGCTAAAGCGCTGGCCACTTTTGGTATTCTGACCGCGGTACATAAGCACTACACCGCTGAAGAATGGCTGGCGTTTACCCAGGGCGCATCCGCAGACGTACTCAAGCATGTGATGGTTTCCACCGGCACGTCCGATGCGGATTTCGAAAAAACCCAGCAGATCCTCTCTCAGAACCCACAGCTGAATTTTGTGTGTATCGACGTCGCCAACGGCTACTCCGAGCACTTTGTACAGTTCGTGGCGAAGGCGCGCGAAGCCTGGCCGCAAAAAACTATCATCGCCGGGAACGTGGTCACCGGTGAAATGTGCGAAGAGCTGATCCTCTCCGGCGCCGATATCGTCAAAGTTGGCATCGGCCCGGGATCCGTCTGCACCACCCGCGTTAAGACCGGGGTCGGCTATCCGCAGCTCTCCGCCGTGATTGAGTGTGCCGATGCGGCGCACGGCCTTGGCGGCCAGATCATCAGCGACGGCGGTTGCACCATGCCGGGCGATGTGGCGAAAGCCTTCGGCGGCGGCGCTGATTTCGTGATGCTTGGCGGCATGCTGGCGGGCCATGAAGAGAGCGGCGGAACCATCGTTGAAGAGAACGGAGAGAAATTCATGCTGTTCTACGGCATGAGCTCCGAGTCGGCGATGACCCGCCATGTGGGCGGTGTCGCGAAATACCGCGCGGCGGAAGGCAAAACCGTTAAGCTGCCTTTGCGTGGACCAGTGGAGAATACCGCACGTGATATTCTCGGCGGTCTGCGTTCTGCCTGCACCTACGTTGGCGCCTCGCGTCTGAAAGAGCTGACCAAGCGTACGACCTTTATCCGCGTTCAGGAACAAGAGAACCGGGTATTCAATAGCCTGTAATCGGCTGCACTGGCGCCTGCGCGGCGCCAGTGTTTCTCATCCTCCCGCCCCGCCAATGGCATCGCCCAGGTGAAAAACGGGCAAATACATTGCCACCACCAGAATCCCGACCAGCGAGCCGGTTATCACCAGCATCATGGGTTCAAGATGCGCAGCCAGACTATCGGCTCGCTGATAGGTTTGCTCGCGATGGTGATGCGCCAGGTTTTCCAGCATCTGATCCAGCGCTCCCGCGCTTTCCCCCGTGCGGATGAGCTGCAGGCACAGCGGTGTAAAACCGCCGCAGCGGCTTAACGCCTGCCAAATCGGCTCCCCCTGAACGATCAGCGCGCGGGCCTGCGCCAGACGCTGGCGCCATAGCGGGCACGACAGGGACTCTTCAACGCTTTGCAGCCCCTGCAGAAAGCTAATACCGGCGCTTTGGGTTAACGCCAGGATGGTGAAGATCAGGCTCAGCTGTTGTCCGCCGATCAGGGAGCCAATGAGAGGGAGCGCGTTAAGCAACCGCTGGCGGCGCAGCAACCAGTCGCTGCGCCGCCGGATCAGCTGGTTGAGCAGCAGCGGGCTCAGCAGCGAGGCCAGCAGCAGCGGCCAGCCGCGACTTAGCATGTCGCCTGCCGCAACGACCATCCGCGTCAATAGCGGTAGCGGCGTACTGAACGTCTGGTAGATGGCGGTGAACTCGGGCAGGACAAAATAGAGCATCCCCAGCACCACCAACAGCGCCAGAGAGAGCACGATCAGCGGGTAGCGCAGCGCTTTTTTGACTTTGCTGGCGAGCCGCTGCTGCTTCTGCTGCTGATTCGCCAACTGCAGGCAGCAGATATCGAGCTTGCCCGTCAGTTCGCCGGTGCTAATCATCGCCAGATATAGTGGCGGAAAAGCCTGGGGCCACTGCGCCAGCGCGGCAGAGAACGCCACGCCCTGGGCCAGCTCGCGGCCTAGCGCCTCAAGCAGCGCCTGCCACTGGGCATGCGACTGCTGCTGCGCCAGCAGCGATAACCCTTCCGCCAGCGGCAGGCCGGCCTGCAGCAGGGTCGCCAGCTGGCGGATCGTTTCGCAACTGTAGCGCGGGTGCCAGAGGCTCTGCTTCACCGCACAGCGGCGTACGGCCAGCGGTATAACTCGCTGCTGTTGGAGGTGCTGCAGGACCTCCAGACGCTTGGTTTGCCATAGCATCCCCTGACAAGGGGCGCCCTGCACATCGATACCGCGCCAGCGCCAGAGACGCTTAGTCGCCATGGGGGATCCCCAGCACCCGCACCACCTCTTCGAGGCTGGTCAATCCTTGTTCGATAGCCTGACAGCCGCTTTCAAAAAGCGTCATCATCCCTGCGGCTCGCGCTAGAGATTCAATCTCAATGGCGTTAAGTCCCTGGACTATCCCCTGGCGTAGCCCGGGGGTAACAGGCAGCACTTCGAACAGCGCCAGCCGGCCGTAATATCCGTGGTAACAATGTTCGCAGCCCGCTGCCTGCCAGCGTGGCAGCGGGCGGGGCCACAGGCTGTGCGGCAGGTCGGCGGCGCTGCCGGCATTACGCCGACAGTGGGGACACAGCTTGCGGACCAGACGCTGGGCGATGACCAGCGAGAGCGCAGAGGAAATCATCCAGCGGGCGATGCCCATTTGCTGCAGGCGGGTCAGGGTTTCGCTGGTGGAATTGGTGTGCAGGGTGGAGAGCACCAGATGACCGGTCTGGGCGGCTTTGAGCGCGATTTCAGCGGTCTCGGCATCGCGGATCTCGCCCACCATGACAATATCCGGATCCTGGCGTAACAGGGCGCGCAGCACACTGTGAAAAGTGAGTCCGGCGCGGGGATTGATTTGCGTCTGGTTCATCCCGGCGATGGGGATCTCCAGTGGATCCTCCACGCTACAGATATTCACTTGCTCACGGTTTCTGGCCTGCAGAGCGCTGTAGAGGGTCACCGTTTTCCCGCTTCCGGTTGGGCCGGTGACCAGCAGCAGACCCTGCGGCTGGTTCAGCGCCTGGCGAAAGGCCGCCAGCTGGGAGGATGAGAGTCCGAGTGCTTCCAGATCCAGCGCCTGGTCAACCTGATGCAGAAGGCGCAGGACAATCTTTTCGCCATAGCGGCAGGGCAGAGTGGCGATGCGAAAAGAGAGCGGTCGTCCCGCAAGATTCAGCGCGAACTGGCCATCCTGCGGTAAACGGTGCTCGGCGATATCGAGACTGGCCAGGACCTTGAGTCGCGCGATAACCGGTGCGGCCAGTTCGGGAGCCAGCAACGGTAGGGCGTGAAGGACGCCATCGACCCGCAGGCGGATGCGTAAGTGCGTTTCCGTGGGCTCGATATGAATATCAGACGCCCGCTGACGCAGGGCCTGTTCGAGGATCTGGTTGACCCGTTCGGCGATATTTTCCGGCCCGTCGTTCTGCGCCAGTTGCGCCTGCTTTTCCTGGGCCTGCAGACGCTTATCCATCTGCTCCTGGCTCCAGCATTCAATGTCGATCCGCTTTTGCGTCGCGAAGCGTAGCGCCTCCATCAACTCCGCCGGCGGGGTATTAACCACCGCAATAGAGATTGTCTGTTCATCGCTATGCAGCAGCATGGCGTGGTAGCGACGGCAGAGAGGGATCAGCTGTTCTGTTTTCATGCATTCGCCCTCACTTCACCCGGAAAACGTCTTCGCAAGCCTGCTGAAGCGCGCTATTGCCGGTGATGGTGCAGACGCGCTGCCAGCCGGTGACGCCCTCGGCATTGTCCCAGGTCGGCGTCAGGGTGACCCCCAGTCCGTTCAGACTCTCCTGACCGGTGAGGGTGACGACCCCTTTGGCCACGCTCATGGCGGAGAGGTAGCGCGTGGTTGTCGGCGAGGGAATGCCGTTGCTGCCGCCGTCGCATGGCGTTAGGCCGCCATGATCGAGCGCGCAAAGTTCGATGGCTGTCCGGTAAGGGACAAAGGTCTGCAGCAGGTCGGTGAGGGCGGCTTTACGCAGGTAGTTCTGGTAGGCCGGGATGCCGATGGCGCTAAGAATGGCGATGATTCCGATAACCACCATCAGTTCAATCAGGGTAAAACCTCGTTGTTTATCCATAAGTCGCTCCTTGTTGTGACAGGAGCACTGTGAAGGGATTGAGGGGCGCAGGCGAGGGGGCGAAAACGATCCGGGAAAGCGGGTTCCAGGGTTTTTATCTGGATTTCATGGTGAGCACGGGCGACTGCGAGGCGGGCCGCAAATTCAGGCCTTCACGCCCGGAAGCGTGAAGGCCTGTTGCTCAGCGGAAGCGCATCGACAGGTCGAGCGCCTGTACATGTTTGGTCAGGGCGCCGACGGAAATATAGTCGACGCCGGTATCGGCGAATTCGCGGATGGTGTCAAAGGTAACGTTGCCGGAGACCTCCAGCGCCGCCTGGCCTGCGGTAATTTTCACCGCCTCGCGCATCAGGTCGGTGGTGAAGTTATCGAGCATAATGATATCGGCCCCGGCTTTTAACGCCTGCTCCAGTTCATCCAGGGTTTCCACTTCCACTTCTACCGGCACATCAGGATGCAGCCAGAACGCCTTTTCCACTGCCTGACGGATCGATCCGGAGGCGATAATGTGGTTTTCTTTAATCAGGAACGCGTCGAACAGGCCCAGTCGATGGTTGGCGCCGCCGCCGCAGAGTACCGCGTATTTCAGCGCGGTACGCAGCCCTGGCAGCGTTTTGCGCGTATCCAGCAGTTGGGTTTTGGTGCCGGCGAGCAGGTCGACATAGCGACGGACGACGCTGGCGACGCCGGAGAGGGTTTGCACAAAGTTCAGCGCCGTGCGTTCGCCGGTGAGCAGAATACGCGACGGGCCTTCCAATTCGAACAGCGGCTGGTCGGCTTTGACCGCATCGCCGTCGGCCACGTGCCAGGTGATATTCACGTCGTCACCGGCGAGCTGAATAAAGACCTCTTCCACCCAGCGTTTGCCACAGAAGACGCCATCTTCACGAGTAATGACCACCGCATGGGAGCGTGCATCCTGCGGCAATAATTGCGCGCTAATATCGTTGTTGGCGTCGACTTCGCCGCCCAGATCTTCCCGCAGGGAGTGTGCGACAGCATCGGTAATATCGAGATTAATACGTTCCAGCAGCACGTCACGGCGGCGGTCGGGGTTGTAACGACGAGGCGACATGATAAAGCTCCAGATAGATAAGATTCAGAAGTGGGAAACATGCTAACCTGAACGACGTTTCAGTACCATACACACTTCATCCTTTGGGCCGGCGTGTGGCCCGGAAGCATGAGTTCGCGAAAGGAGATCCCGCATGCAGTTGAACGAGGGGTGGTTGGTCGGCGCGCGTCGGGTTCCCTCGCCGCACCATGACTGCCGTCCGGATGAAGAGACCCCTTCCTTACTGGTGGTGCATAACATTAGCCTGCCACCGGGGGAATTTGGTGGTCCGTGGATTGATGCGCTGTTCACTGGTACCCTGGATCCGCACGCGCATCCTTTCTTTGCCGAGATTGCTCATCTGCGCGTTTCGGCGCATTGTCTGATTCGCCGTGATGGCGAAATCGTGCAGTATGTGCCTTTCGATAAGCGGGCGTGGCATGCGGGCGTCTCCTGTTATCAGGGACGCGAACGCTGCAATGACTTTTCCATCGGCATAGAGCTGGAAGGCACCGATACTCTGGCGTATACCGACGCGCAGTACCGGCAGCTGGCGGCGGTGACGGATCTGCTGATCGCGCTTTATCCGGCTATCGCCGAAAACATTGCGGGCCACAGCGATATCGCGCCCGTGCGGAAAACCGATCCAGGACCGGCCTTTGACTGGATAAAATACCGTGCGCTGCTCAGCGCCCCGTCAGAAAAGGAGACCTCATGACGCTGTTTACGACGCTGTTGGTGCTTATCGCCGAACGGCTGTTTAAGCTGGGCGAACACTGGCAGCTTGATCATCGGCTGGAGGTGGTGTTTCGCCGGATAAAACATTTCTCGTTACCGGGCACGCTGCTGATGACGCTGGTGGCCGTCGCGGTCGTGTATATCATTCAGCGTCTGCTGCAGGGGCAGCTGTTTAACATACCGCTGCTGGTGTTCTGGATTTTACTGGGCCTGCTATGCATTGGCGCCGGCAAAGTTCGGCTGCACTACCATGCCTATCTGAAAGCGGCGTCGCGCAATGACAGTCGCGCCTGCGATGCCATGGCCAGCGAGCTGACGCTGATTCACGGCGTGCCGCCGGGCTGTGATGAGCGTGAGTACCTTAGCGAACTGCAAAATGCGCTGCTGTGGATTAACTATCGATACTATCTGGCGCCGCTTTTCTGGTTTGTCGTGGGGGGCGCCTGGGGCCCGCTGACGCTTATCGCCTACAGCGTACTGCGCGCCTGGCAGACATGGCTGGCGCGCTACCAGACGCCGCACCACCGGTTGCAGTCCGGGATCGATGGTATCCTGCATATTGTGGACTGGCTGCCGGTGCGTCTGGTGGGGGTGGTCTATGCCCTGGTGGGCCATGGTGAAAAAGCGCTCCCGGCGTGGTTTGCTTCGCTGGGCGACCGCCATTCGTCGCAGTATCAGGTGTTGACCCGCCTGGCGCAGTATTCCCTGGCCCGTGAGCCGCACGTGGATAAAGTAGCGACGCCGAAGGCTGCGGTATCGATGGCTAAGAAGACTTCGCTGGTGGTAGTGGTGATTATGGCGTTGCTGACGATTTACGGTACCCTGGTTTAACGGCCTGAGCCCGCGCGCTGCCTGCCACGATGTACGTACCTGCGGGGCTTTTGTTGCCTGATGGCGCTGCGCTTATCCGGCCTGGCGAGTCACCCGCAGGCTCACGTCACGTAGGCCCGGCAAGCAACAGCGCCGCCGGGCGATATATCAGACGCCGTGCTGGTCATGTTGCCGGGTGGCGGCTTCGCCTGACCCGGCCTGGAGAACCCGCGCCAGCGGGTAACATTCCGAACCGCTACAGCGTATCCGCCGGTGGAATACCGAAGTCGGGCATCCCGTCTTCCCGCCAGCTGACCAGCTTTAACCGCGTATGGCGATTGGGATCATACAGCGGGTCGCCTTCTATCTCGGTGTAATTCCGCGCGTGATACACCAGCACATCTTCCCCTTCCGGCGTTTGGGTAAAACTATTATGACCTGGGCCATACTGGCGGTTTTCATAGCTGGTGCGGAACACCGGCTGCGGAGCTTTATGCCAGTTTGCCGGCTGCAGCGGATCGGCCTGCCGGTCGATCCATAACAACCCCATGCAGTAGTTTTCATCGGTGGCGCTGGCGGAATAGCTGATAAATAGCTTATCGCCATGCATCAGTACCGCAGGCCCTTCGTTGACCTTAAATCCCCGGCACTCCCAGTCGAACTCCGGCTTGCTCAGCATGACCGGCTCGCCTTTTAACGTCCACGGGTTAGCCATTTCGGCGAGATACAGGTTTGAGTTGCCTTCGATATGCGGGGATTTTTGCGCCCACAGATACCAGCGTTTCCCCTGATGGGTAAAAGTGGTGGCATCGAGGGCGAAGGTATCGAAAGGCGTGACCACCTGGCCTTTTTCCTGCCAGCGGCCGGTCAGCGGATCGCTGTCAGCGCACTCGAGAACGAACATGCGATGCTGGAACATCCCCAGCGCATCCAGATCGTGGGTATGGGTGGCGGCAAAATAGATATACCACTTACCGTCTATTTCATGCAGCTCCGGCGCCCAAATCAGCTGGCTCATCGGCCCGCTTTGCGGCGCGCGCCAAACCACGACCGGCTCAGCATCGCGTAATCCTTCAAGGGTTACCGCGCGCCGGATCTCCAGCCGGTCGTATTCCGGCACCGAGGCAATAAAGTAGTAGTGGCTAAGATGGCGCAGGATAAAGGGGTCTGCACGCTGTTCAATAAAGGGGTTTGGCCAGTTGTTCATCAGGCTTTCCTTACGTGTTCACTGGTTTTCAGTTCCTGGTATTCGTTCAGCTCGCTGTAGTTGCTGCGGCGCTTCTCCAGATCGCTCTGAATCTGGCGCATCAGGGTACGGTCAACCTTCAGCAGGCGCACCACGCCGGCGGTGATCAGATAGCCGACGCCGGGAATGACTGAGAATAGCAGCACGATACCGTTCAGCGCGGAGGCGCTTTGCGCTTTCGCGCCGGCGTCGTAGCCGTACCATGACAGCAGGAAACCGACCATTGCCCCGGCGACCGCCAGGCCGACCTTGAGGAAGAACAGATTACCGGAGAAGCTGATACCGGTGATGCGCTTGCCGGTTTTCCATTCGCCGTAGTCGTCAACGTCGGACATTAGCGACCAGTGTAGCGGGGAAGGGATTTGATGCAGAATGTTGAGCAGGAAGTAGAGCACCATAATCAGCGTGGTGGCGTGTGGATTAAAGAAATAGAAGGCGCAGGAGAACACGGCCAGCACGATATTGGTCCAGAAGAAAACCTGCAGTTTGCACCAGCGGTCGGTCAGGACTTTCGCCAGCATGCTGCCAATCATCATCCCAACTACGCCGAGGCTGATAAACAGGGTGGCAAAATGGGTGCTTTGTCCCATCACCCAGGTGACGTAGTACATGGTGGCGGCCATGCGGATAAAGCCCGGACAGACGTTGCACAGCGTGAGCAGCAGGATGCGCACCCACTGGTCATTTTTCCAGACGTCTTTCAGATCTTTTTTCAGTTCGTCATTCGTCTGCACCGCCGGGCGGATACGTTCGCGCACGGTGGCGAAGCAGAACAGGAACATACACATACCGATAAAGGCCAGCACGGTCATCGCCATCTGGTAGCCCTTCGCTTTATCGGCGCCGCCGAACCAGTCGGCCATTGGCAGCAGCGTCAATGACAGCAGGAGCGTGGCGATACCCACCATGACGAAACGATAAGACTGGCAGGCAACACGCTCTTTCGGATCGGCGGTCATCACCGTTCCCAGCGAGCAGTAGGGAATATTAATCGCGGTATAGGTAATCGACAGCAGAAAGTAGGTCACAAACGCATAGATGACTTTGCTATTGTAGGTCCACTCAGGAGTGGTGAACATCAGGACGCTGAACAGGGCGTAGGGGAAGGCGATCCACAGCAGCCATGGACGAAAGCGACCATATTTACTACGGGTGCGGTCGGCAAGAGCGCCCATGATAGGGTCGGTTACCGCATCGATGACTCGCACCGAGAGCAGAAGTACGCCGACCAGCGCCGGCGCCAGTCCGAATATATCAGTGTAAAAATAGTTCACAAACAGCATGATGGCGCCAAAGATAATATTGCATCCGGCATCACCCATCCCGTAACCAATCTTTTCTCTTATTGAAAGCGTGTTCTCTGCCATGTGCGGTCTCTCCGTTGCAGTATGGAGAGAATTATTGGCTGCGGTTGGCAGAAATACGTTGCAGGAACTCGTTGACGATATGGATAAATAAGCTATGGAGGGGAAAGTGTGAAGCAGATAACAATGCTCTGCGCCCATTATTCAGGGGAGGGCGCAGAGCAAAGTGAAGTATTGATGAGATGTATTATTGTGCTTTTATGGTGGCGGCGGCTTTCTCTTTAAACAGGTAGCCCACGCCCAGCACCGCAATCCATACCGGGATCAGCCAGACGGAAATCGCCATCCCCGGGGTCATCAGCATAATCACCAGCACCGCCGCCATAAACAGCAGGCACAGCCAGTTGCCCAGCGGATAGAAGAGGGCCGGAAAACGCGTGACCACGCCCTGCTGCTTTTTGGCACGACGGAATTTCATATGCGCGAGGCTGATCATCGCCCAGTTGATGACCAGGGCCGAGACCACCAGCGCCATCAGCAGACCGAAAGCAGATTCAGGCGCCAGGTAGTTGATCAGCACGCACAGCGCAGTGACCAGGGCCGAGACGAGAATGGTATTCACCGGCACGCCGCGTTTGTCGACGCTGAGCAGCGCTTTTGGCGCGTTGCCCTGCTGAGCAAGGCCGAACAGCATACGGCTGTTGCAGTACACGCAGCTGTTATAAACCGACAGCGCTGCCGTCAGCACCACCACGTTCAGAGCATTTGCCACCAGCGTATCGCCAAGTTCATGGAAGATCAGGACGAACGGACTGGTGTCCGCGGTGACGCGGGTCCACGGCAGCAGGGAGAGCAGCACCGCCAGCGAACCAACATAGAAGATCAGAATACGGTAAATAACCTGATTGGTGGCTTTAGGAATGCTTTGCTCCGGATTATCCGCTTCCGCGGCGGTGATCCCCACCAGCTCCAGGCCGCCAAAGGAGAACATGATGATCGCCATCATCATCACCAGCCCGTAAAAGCCGTGCGGCAGGAAGCCCCCCTGGTCCCACAGGTTACGTACCGTCGCCTGCGGGCCGCCGTTGCCGCTGAACAGCAGCCAGCCGCCGAACAAAATCATCGCCACTACGGCGACCACTTTGATAATCGCGAACCAGAATTCCATTTCACCGAACACTTTGACATTGGTCAGGTTAATGGCGTTGATGGCGATGAAGAAGACCGCCGCCGAGGCCCAGGTAGGGATTTCCGGCCACCAGAACTGGATATATTTGCCAACGGCGGTCAGTTCCGCCATGGCCACCAGGACATACAGTACCCAGTAGTTCCAGCCGGAGGCGAAGCCGGCAAAACCGCCCCAGTATTTGTAAGCAAAGTGGCTAAATGAGCCGGCCACCGGCTCTTCCACCACCATTTCGCCCAGCTGACGCATGATCAGGAAAGCGATAAAACCGGCGATAGCGTAACCAAGAATGATACCCGGGCCGGCGGACTGAATGACGGACGCGCTCCCCAGAAACAGGCCGGTGCCGATAGCCCCGCCCAGCGCGATGAGCTGAATGTGACGGTTTTTCAGGCCGCGCTTCAGCCGATCGCCGTGCTGTTGACCTTCCATATGAAACCTCGTGTGTGGTTATTTTTTGTGTACGTCATCCGTCAGGTTGCTGCTTCACTGCTGTCCCTGCCTGAAAGCATAGCTAGCGAAAATTTGGGCGAAGTGGCCCACTTTTTACCTGAGTGATGGCGCGCACATATTGTTGTGTTTGTGTATTCAGGAACTTCCGTTTCTGTATTGTTTTGTTTACGGAAGGCTGTGTGGTAATTCCGAAAAAGGCCTTTCGTCTCCGGCAGAATAGTGGTAAGCGCGTTTGAATGCACCTGCTTTATGAAGGGATGATGACGATGTGTCTAAAAAGACATCAATAGTCACAATCTGTCGTATTTTGATGCATGCTGCTTTGTCATTATTTATTCACTGTAAATGACTCTATATTCATTTATTGCAGCGTTGAATCGGTTCAGAAAGCGTAATTTTTCGTTTCTATAAAGTTAAGGCTACCTCTTTGTGAGTAAACGTAACATTTGTGCAAGGTTACATTTCTGAAATGTTATTTCTGTAAGGTTGTTAAAATGTCCCGGGTTTACTGATTTCAATCAAAACCTGTATGGACAGAAGGTGAATACTTTGTTACTTTAGCGCTACGAACTTTAAATTGGTAAGACCAATTGACTCCGGGCTAATGGCAGAGACAGGGAATATGGCCTACAGCAAAATCCGCCAACCAAAATTATCCGATGTGATAGAGCAGCAGCTGGAGTTTCTGATTCTTGAGGGGACCTTGCGCCCCGGTGAAAAACTCCCGCCAGAACGCGAACTGGCTAAACAGTTCGACGTTTCCCGCCCCTCGCTGCGTGAGGCGATTCAACGCCTCGAAGCCAAGGGCTTGTTGCTTCGTCGTCAGGGAGGTGGAACGTTTGTTCAGAGCCGCCTGTGGCAGAGCTTCAGCGATCCGCTGGTTGAGCTGCTGTCCGATCACCCTGAATCCCAATTCGATCTGCTTGAGACCCGTCACGCGCTGGAAGGCATCGCGGCCTATTACGCGGCGCTGCGCAGCAATGATGAGGATCGCGACCGTATCCGTGAGCTGCATCAGGCTATTGAACGCGCTCAGCAGTCGGGCGATTTGGACGCTGAGTCCGGCGCCGTCGTCCAGTATCAAATCGCCGTCACCGAGGCGGCACACAATGTGGTGTTGCTTCATCTGCTAAGGTGTATGGAGCCGATGTTGGCGCAAAACGTGCGTCAGAACTTTGAATTGCTGTATGCCCGGCGGGAAATGCTCCCGTTGGTCAGCAACCATCGCACTCGCATTTTCGAGGCGATAATGGCCGGGGAGCCGGAGCAGGCGCGTGAAGCGTCGCACCGTCACCTGGCGTTCATTGAGGAAATTTTGCTGGATCGTAGTCGTGAGCAGAGCCGTCGAGAGCGCTCACTGCGTCGTTTACAGCAACGAAAGGACGAGAACTCTGGTTCTTAAGCGCCATTTTTAGAGCGCGGCAACTAAACGCAGAACCTGTCTTATTGAATTTTTGGTTGTTCCAGCGTGAAGAACGAAGAGTTCAATGGGACAGGTTCCAGATTAATCAACGATTAGATAGATAAGGAATACCCCCATGTCAGAACGTTTACACAATGACGTGGATCCGATCGAAACTCGCGACTGGCTACAGGCGATCGAATCGGTCATCCGTGAAGAAGGTGTTGAGCGCGCTCAGTATCTGATTGACCAACTCCTTTCTGAAGCCCGTAAAGGCGGAGTGAAGGTTGCTGCAGGCGCTTCCGCCGGCAACTACGTCAACACTATTGCCGTTGAAGATGAGCCGGAATACCCGGGCAATCTGGATCTGGAACGTCGCATTCGTTCTGCGATTCGCTGGAACGCCATCATGACCGTTCTGCGCGCGTCGAAAAAAGATCTCGAACTGGGCGGCCACATGGCGTCCTATCAGTCTTCCGCGACCTTCTACGAAGTCTGCTTCAACCACTTCTTCCGTGCGCGCACTGAGAAAGATGGCGGCGATCTGGTGTACTTCCAGGGTCACATCTCTCCGGGCGTATATGCACGTGCGTTCCTGGAAGGCCGTCTGACCGAAGAGCAGATGGACAACTTCCGCCAGGAAGTTCACGGCAAGGGTCTGTCCTCTTATCCGCACCCGAAACTGATGCCGGAATTCTGGCAGTTCCCGACCGTATCCATGGGTCTGGGGCCGTTGGGCGCTATCTATCAGGCCAAATTCCTGAAATATCTGGAACACCGCGGTCTGAAAGACACCTCCGAACAAACCGTTTACGCCTTCCTGGGCGACGGCGAGATGGATGAGCCGGAATCAAAAGGCGCTATCACCATCGCCACCCGTGAAAAACTGGACAACCTGGTCTTCGTCATCAACTGCAACCTGCAGCGTCTGGACGGCCCGGTCACCGGTAACGGCAAAATCATTAACGAACTGGAAGGCATCTTCGGTGGTGCTGGCTGGAACGTTATCAAGGTTATCTGGGGCGGCCGTTGGGATGAGCTGCTGCGTAAAGACACCAGCGGTAAGCTGATTCAGCTGATGAACGAAACCGTTGACGGCGACTACCAGACCTTCAAATCCAAAGACGGCGCTTACGTTCGTGAGCACTTCTTCGGCAAATATCCGGAAACCGCTGCCCTGGTCGCTGACTGGACTGACGAGCAGATCTGGGCTCTGAACCGCGGTGGTCACGATCCGAAGAAAGTCTACGCTGCATTGAAGAAAGCGCAGGAGACCAAAGGTCAGCCGACCGTGATCCTGGCGCATACCATTAAAGGTTATGGTATGGGCGATACCGCTGAAGGTAAGAACATCGCGCACCAGGTTAAGAAAATGAACATGGACGGTGTTCGCTACGTCCGCGATCGTTTCAATGTGCCGGTGGCGGATGCCGATCTCGAAAAACTGCCGTACGTAACCTTCCCGGAAGGTTCCGAAGAGCACACTTACCTGCACGCTCAGCGTCAGAAGCTGAACGGCTATCTGCCGACTCGTCAGCCGAAGTTCACTGAGAAACTCGAGCTGCCGACCCTGGCCGACTTCAGCGCGCTGCTGGAAGAGCAAAACAAAGAAATCTCTACCACTATCGCTTTCGTTCGCGCCCTGAACGTGATGCTGAAGAACAAGTCGATCAAAGATCGTCTGGTGCCGATCATCGCCGACGAAGCGCGTACCTTCGGTATGGAAGGTCTGTTCCGTCAGATCGGTATTTACAGCCCGAACGGCCAGCAGTATACCCCGCAGGACCGTGAGCAGGTTGCTTACTACAAAGAAGACGAGAAAGGCCAGATTCTGCAGGAAGGGATCAACGAGCTGGGCGCAGGCGCATCCTGGCTGGCTGCTGCGACCTCTTACAGCACCAACAACCTGCCGATGATCCCGTTCTACATCTACTACTCGATGTTCGGCTTCCAGCGTATCGGCGATCTGTGCTGGGCGGCTGGCGATCAGCAGGCTCGCGGCTTCCTGATTGGCGGGACTTCCGGTCGTACTACCCTGAACGGCGAAGGTCTGCAGCACGAAGATGGTCATAGCCACATTCAGTCGCTGACTATCCCGAACTGTATCTCTTACGACCCGGCGTACGCCTATGAAGTGGCTGTCATCATGCATGATGGTCTGGTCCGTATGTACGGCGAAGCGCAAGAGAACGTTTACTACTACATCACTACGCTGAACGAAAACTACCACATGCCGGCCATGCCGGAAGGCGCCGAGGAAGGTATCCGTAAAGGTATCTACAAACTCGAAACCATCGAAGGTAGCAAAGGTAAAGTTCAGCTGCTGGGCTCCGGTTCTATCCTGCGTCACGTGCGTGAAGCAGCGCAGATCCTGGCGAAAGACTACGGCGTGGGTTCCGACGTGTATAGCGTTACCTCCTTCACCGAACTGGCGCGTGATGGCCAGGATTGCGAACGCTGGAACATGCTGCACCCGCTGGAAACCCCGCGCGTGCCGTATATCGCTCAGGTAATGAACGACGCTCCGGCAGTGGCATCCACTGACTATATGAAACTGTTCGCTGAGCAGGTTCGTACTTACGTACCGGCTGATGATTACCGCGTACTGGGTACCGATGGCTTCGGTCGTTCCGACAGCCGTGAAAACCTGCGTCACCACTTCGAAGTCGATGCTTCCTATGTGGTCGTAGCAGCGCTGGGCGAACTGGCTAAACGTGGTGAAATCGATAAGAAAGTGGTGGCTGACGCTATCGCGAAATTCGACATCGATGCAGATAAAGTTAACCCGCGTCTGGCGTAAGAGGTAAAAGAATAATGGCTATCGAAATCAAAGTACCGGACATCGGGGCTGATGAAGTTGAAATCACCGAGATCCTGGTCAAAGTTGGCGACAAAGTAGAAGCTGAACAGTCGCTGATCACCGTAGAAGGCGACAAAGCCTCTATGGAAGTCCCGTCTCCGCAGGCTGGCGTCGTGAAAGAGATTAAAGTCTCCGTCGGCGACAAAACCGAGACTGGCAAACTGATTATGATTTTCGATTCCGCCGAAGGTGCAGCCGCCGCTGCACCTGCGCAGGAAGAGAAGAAAGAAGCCGCTCCGGCCGCCGCTGCTCCAGCGGCTGCCGCGGCAGCGAAAGAAGTTCACGTCCCGGATATCGGCGGCGATGAAGTCGAAGTCACTGAGATCATGGTTAAAGTGGGCGACACCATCGCCGCTGAGCAATCCCTGATCACCGTAGAAGGCGATAAAGCCTCTATGGAAGTTCCGGCGCCGTTCGCCGGTACCGTCAAAGAGATCAAAATCAATACCGGCGATAAAGTTTCCACCGGCTCCCTGATTATGATCTTCGAAGTGGCGGGCGCTGCGCCTGCAGCCGCTCCGGCACAGGCTGCCGCGCCGGCTGCTGCGGCTCCGGCTGCCGCAGCAGGCGTGAAAGATGTTAACGTCCCGGACATCGGCGGCGACGAAGTTGAAGTCACCGAAGTGATGGTTAAAGTCGGCGATAAAGTCGCGGCGGAACAGTCCCTGATCACCGTAGAGGGCGACAAAGCCTCTATGGAAGTTCCGGCGCCGTTCGCGGGTACCGTTAAAGAGATCAAAATCAGCACCGGCGATAAAGTCAAAACCGGTTCCCTGATCATGGTCTTCGAAGTGGAAGGCGCTGCGCCTGCCGCCGCTCCGGCTCAGGCTGCTGCCCCGGCACCAGCTGCTGCCCCGGCTCAGGCCGCTAAGCCTGCCGCTGCGCCGGCTGCGAAAGCAGAAGGTAAAAGCGAATTCGCTGAAAACGATGCCTACGTTCACGCGACCCCGCTGATTCGCCGCCTGGCGCGCGAGTTCGGTGTTAACCTGGCGAAAGTGAAAGGCACCGGCCGTAAAGGTCGTATCCTGCGCGAAGACGTTCAGGCCTACGTGAAAGACGCGGTTAAACGCGCTGAATCCGCACCGGCGGCTGCCGCTGGCGGCGGTATCCCGGGCATGCTGCCGTGGCCGAAGGTTGACTTCAGCAAGTTTGGCGAAGTCGAAGAAGTGGAGCTGGGTCGTATCCAGAAAATCTCTGGCGCCAACCTGAGCCGTAACTGGGTGATGATTCCGCACGTTACCCACTTCGACAAAACCGATATCACCGATCTGGAAGCGTTCCGCAAGCAGCAGAATGCCGAAGCTGAGAAGCGTAAACTGGACGTGAAATTCACTCCAGTGGTCTTCATCATGAAAGCGGTTGCCGCTGCGCTTGAGCAGATGCCGCGCTTCAACAGCTCGCTCTCCGAAGATGGTCAGCGCCTGACGTTGAAGAAATACATCAACATCGGTGTGGCGGTGGATACCCCGAACGGTCTGGTGGTTCCGGTCTTCAAAGACGTGAACAAGAAGAGCATCACCGAGCTGTCTCGTGAATTGACCACCATCTCGAAGAAAGCGCGCGATGGAAAACTGACGGCTGGCGAAATGCAGGGCGGTTGCTTCACCATCTCCAGCATCGGCGGCCTGGGTACCACCCACTTCGCGCCGATTGTTAACGCGCCGGAAGTGGCCATCCTCGGCGTGTCTAAGTCCGCGATGGAGCCGGTATGGAATGGTAAAGAGTTTGTGCCGCGCCTGATGCTGCCGATCTCTCTGTCCTTCGACCACCGCGTCATCGACGGTGCTGATGGTGCCCGCTTCATTACCATCATTAACAACACCCTGAGCGACATTCGCCGCCTGGTGATGTAATCGAAAAAGCCGGCCTGACGGCCGGCTTTTTTCTGATAACCTCAGGCTGTTGGGGATTATCAGCAACAAAGGACAAAATCGTTTGCCGTTTGTTGTTTAAAAATTGTTAACAATTTTGTAAAATACACGCGGATAGAACGTCCCGGTGGACTTGGGCGTAAGAATAATAGCGTCAGACCCGCCGGATATAAATTACAGAGGTCATGATGAGTACTGAAATCAAAACTCAGGTCGTGGTACTTGGGGCAGGCCCCGCAGGTTACTCTGCAGCCTTCCGTTGCGCTGATTTAGGTCTGGAAACCGTCATCGTAGAACGTTACAGCACCCTCGGTGGTGTTTGTCTGAACGTGGGTTGTATCCCTTCTAAAGCGCTGCTGCACGTGGCAAAAGTTATCGAAGAAGCGAAAGCGCTGGCCGAACACGGCATCGTTTTCGGCGAACCGAAAACTGACATTGACAAGATCCGCACCTGGAAAGAAAAAGTCATCACTCAGCTGACCGGTGGTCTGGCTGGCATGGCCAAAGGTCGTAAAGTGAAGGTGGTTAACGGTCTGGGTAAATTTACCGGCGCTAACACCCTGGAAGTGGAAGGCGAAAACGGCAAAACCGTGATCAACTTCGACAACGCTATCATCGCGGCGGGTTCCCGTCCGATTCAGCTGCCGTTTATCCCGCATGAAGATCCGCGCGTATGGGACTCCACCGACGCGCTGGAACTGAAATCTGTACCGAAACGCATGCTGGTGATGGGCGGCGGTATCATCGGTCTGGAAATGGGTACCGTATACCATGCGCTGGGTTCAGAGATTGACGTGGTGGAAATGTTCGACCAGGTTATCCCGGCTGCCGACAAAGACGTGGTGAAAGTCTTCACCAAACGCATCAGCAAGAAATTTAACCTGATGCTGGAAACCAAAGTGACTGCCGTTGAAGCGAAAGAAGACGGTATTTACGTTTCCATGGAAGGTAAAAAAGCACCGGCGGAAGCGCAGCGTTACGACGCAGTGCTGGTCGCTATCGGCCGCGTACCGAATGGTAAAAACCTCGATGCAGGTAAAGCGGGCGTGGAAGTTGACGATCGCGGCTTCATCCGCGTTGACAAACAAATGCGCACCAACGTGCCGCACATCTTTGCTATCGGCGATATCGTCGGTCAGCCGATGCTGGCGCACAAAGGTGTCCATGAAGGCCACGTTGCCGCAGAAGTTATCTCCGGTCTGAAACACTACTTCGATCCGAAAGTGATCCCATCCATCGCCTACACTGAACCAGAAGTGGCATGGGTCGGTCTGACCGAGAAAGAAGCGAAAGAGAAAGGCATCAGCTACGAAACCGCCACCTTCCCGTGGGCTGCTTCCGGCCGTGCTATCGCTTCTGACTGCGCAGATGGTATGACCAAACTGATCTTCGACAAAGAGACCCACCGTGTTATCGGCGGCGCGATTGTCGGCACCAACGGCGGCGAGCTGCTGGGTGAGATCGGCCTGGCTATCGAGATGGGCTGTGACGCTGAAGACATCGCCCTGACCATCCACGCTCACCCGACTCTGCACGAGTCCGTTGGCCTGGCGGCGGAAGTGTTCGAAGGCAGCATCACCGACCTGCCAAACGCCAAAGCGAAGAAAAAGTAACTTTTTCTTTCAGGAAAAAAGCATAAGCGGCTCCGGGAGCCGCTTTTTTTATGCCTGATGTTTAGAACTATGTCACTGTTCATAAACCGCTACACCTCATACATACTTTGAAAATAGTCACTCAGTAAACTTATAGGTAGTTAATTATATCGATGAGGTGTGAGATGAAACGCTTTTTAACCACAGCGCTGGTCGCTGCAACGTTTTTTACCGGTGTGGCTTGCGCCGCTGACGCCAACATTCCCTGGGCGGACAACAGCGGCGGTACGGAAACGACCCACATTGCGGCGATGGGCCAGGATCTGAATGCCCAGCATCAGCAGGTGACGAAGACCAATGAAGGGGTATGGGCGGCGAATTCCGGTAGCATCAGCGCTGACGAAGCGGCATTATCCAGCACAAAACCAGCCTTTGCCGGCGATCCTTCTCTGATGCCTCACCAGGGCTAAGTGAATGAAAACGCCCGGTTGCGTGAGTGCAACCGGGCGTTTTTTTTAAGGTTCTGCCACTTGCCAGCCGGCGTCAGCGTCGGGGGTAAAACGCGTTATCTCCTGTGCCTTTGCGGCGCTCTCTTCACCGAGATTGGCCTGATAGACCCTATCCTGCTGATCGATCATAAAGCTCATCACGCCGGTTTCACCCCAGGCTATCGGCCAGGCCAGCAAGGCGATGCTCTGGTCATCGCGACCGGCGATAATTCGAAAGCGATAGCCATGGTAGCCGCTACCGGGCACCGTCGGGCTAAAGGCCGGACCGAGCGGGCTTGGCGCTTCGCCCGGCGAAGTTGGCCAGTACAAGCCATCTTTTTTGCCTTCGCTACTGATGATTTTCTGCGCCCAGCGGTGGTTCAGATGATAATAATCCTGCTGGGCATCAACATAGGCATGCATGGCGGCGATCGCCGACAGCTCATTGCGGCCGATGGCGCGGGTGAGGATCTCCTCTTCGCCAGCGGCCATATCAAAGCGCCATCCCTCAGACGCTTTTACGATAGGCACGGGCAGACGCCATGCCTCGCTACCGACATCGAGCCAGGCTTTGTCACCCTGCTGGATGATGACATGTTTCACCTGCCAGTCGCGTTGAAAGCGATCGACGGCGGCAGGGTCGATCCCGTCCGTGGGTAAAAACTGCTGCCAGTTATCGCCGAGTACTTCGCTCAGCGCGGCTTCATTAGGCTGGCTGATCGCTTCGGCCAGCGCAGTTGCGGCCTGTTCCGGCGTGGCAAACTGCTGTTGGGCGAAGGCGGCAAGCGGCGACAGCATTAACGTAAACAGGGCAACGGATAATGGGTTTCTCATTCTGCTCATCCTTAGCGGCGACGCAGTTCATGGTGTTCGGAAAGACGTTCTCTGGCGCCCTCGCGTAACTCGCGGTTTACGCCGGAAAACTGGCGGCTCTGCAGTCCTCGTTCCTGCTGCGCTTGCCAGGAGGGGGCGCGGCTTTCGTTGCCGCTAAGGGCGTTGGCGCGCAGATGGCTGAGCGTCTGCTGACGCTGGGCTGGCGTGGCGGACTGGAACTGCTGCCGGCGCTGCTGCTGCTGAGGTGTGCGGTTCTGCTCGTGGCTCCTGGCGGCTTCTCGACGCTGCTGTTGCTGCGGCGTGGGGTTTTTCAGCTGCGTTTTTGCCGCCTCGCGACGCTGCTGTTGGGTCGGCGTACTGTCGTAACCGCGGTAATTACTGCGTTGGGTGGCTTGCTTCAGCTGCGCCGAGGCCGCCTGACGCTGAGCGTCGCGTGAGGCGTTGTTTGCCGCCAGGTTGCCCGCTGTGGCCGTCGGTACGTTATGCTGCAGCTGGGTCATCGCTGCCTGGCGCTGCGCTTCGCGATCGACTGGCGCATGTTGGGTCGCGCTCAGTCCGCCGGAAACGTTGGTCTGATGGAAGCGCTGAGCTACCGTATTATCGGGATACGGTGTGTGTCCGCGATAGGCAGGATTGTGCTGCCAGTTAACGTGGTTTCCCGGCAGGTTTTCTCCTGTTATGTGATTGAAATTATTTACATTAATATTGATGTTATCGCCATTATGCGAGTAATCGCCGTGGTGGTAGTCGTCATCGTGATGGTGATGGTCATCATCATCCCAGTCGATACTGCTGAACAGCGCCCAGGTGGTGGCCACGCCGAGGCTGTACCCGAAGCCTTTGACGAAGCTATCGGTAAACTGCTCCCCGGGAGGGGGCGGCAGATAGACCGGCGGATAGGCGCTGTTCGGCCAGGTACCATAGACGGTGGAGGGGTTATAGCTGGGAACATAGACCACCTGTGGATTGGTCGGCTCTATTTTAATGACCTGCGTGGGCGCAGGCGCCGCTGTGTGGGCGGTTGCGGTTGCTGCCGTGCTGTTGCTGGCTGAAACCGGTGCGGCAGGGGTGACAATCACTTTCTGCTGCGGTGTGGATTTCAGCGTCCCGGTTTGTTGGGCAATGGCGCGCAGGCGCTGCACTGAATCCATCACATCATGCGGCTGGGCCAAAAACGCATTGCCAAGATTTTCCACCCAGGGCGGATTCTCGCCCATCATCGCCAGCAGGGCAGGGAAAGCGACAAGAGATTTGACGCTAGGGTCCCACGGCTGGCTGGCAACCGCCTGCACGGCCGCATCCCCTTTCATCGCGGGGTTATCCTGGGACCACTGGACCGCCTGCAGGACGTTGTCGGGATAAGTGGAGGCCATCAACACCTGCGACAGCAGACTGTCCGGGTAGAGCGCGATAGGGGCGACCCATTGATCAATTTGCGCCTGGGTGTAAGTGGCGGCCACCGGCTGTGTCGTCGACGCTGCGGGCGCTGGCGCTTGCTGCGCAGGCGGTTCAGCGATCGTCGCTGGGGTTCGGCTTTGCACATAGAGTGTTCCTGCCGCCGCGAGTAAGCCAGCGCTACAGAGCAGGGCGATAATATGGGGTTTGAACGGCAGTGACATGGAAACTCCTGACCCAAAAAGTAACCCATCTCGCTAAAGTATCTGCGAAAACGGCGCGTTTGCTGAGTATAAGTAAGCGGTATGGCTTTTTATTGATTATTGTTGGGATCGGCCCGTGGCGTTGTACGCGGAAAGGAATTTTTGTCGCGGGATTTGAACAGAAAGCCTGCAATATCCTGCCCTTAACGATTCAGCTAAATTTTAATGTTGCTTTTTTGTAAACAGATTAACACCTTTCAAAAATCCTGCTATGCTGCCGACGCGGTATCGGGCATTTACCCTACAAACTGCTGTCTCACAGGAGCGTGAAGAAAATCGCCCAGCCACTAAATCCTTCAAGATGCGTCACGCGGCAAGCTAAGCCAGGACAGAGGCAGATTGATTGAAGACGTGTAGGCCGCATTATGACAATGAGAGCGAGGAGAACCGTCGTGCTAGAAGAATACCGTAAGCACGTAGCTGAGCGTGCCGCCATGGGGATTGTTGCCAAACCCTTAGATGCAACCCAAATGGCCGCGCTGGTAGAACTGCTGAAAAACCCGCCTGCGGGCGAAGAAGAATTCCTGTTAGACCTGCTGATTAACCGTGTACCGCCGGGCGTCGACGAAGCCGCCTATGTTAAAGCTGGATTCCTTGCCGCGATCGCCAAAGGCGAAGCGACCTCCCCCCTGGTTACCCCTGAAAAAGCCGTTGAACTGCTGGGCACCATGCAGGGCGGTTACAATATCCATCCGCTGATCGATGCGCTGGACGACGCGAAACTGGCGCCGATTGCCGCGAAAGCGCTCTCCCATACCCTGCTGATGTTCGATAACTTCTACGACGTGGAAGAGAAAGCCAAAGCGGGTAACGAGCATGCTAAACAGGTTATGCAATCCTGGGCTGACGCCGAGTGGTTCCTGAACCGTCCGCAGCTGGCAGAGAAAATCACTGTTACCGTCTTCAAGGTCACCGGCGAAACGAACACCGATGATCTCTCTCCGGCGCCGGATGCGTGGTCGCGCCCGGATATCCCGCTGCATGCGCTGGCAATGCTCAAAAACCCCCGCGAAGGCATTGAGCCGGATCAGCCGGGCGTGGTTGGCCCAATCAAACAGATCGAAGCCCTGCAGCAGAAAGGCTACCCGCTGGCCTACGTCGGCGACGTGGTCGGGACCGGTTCTTCACGTAAATCCGCCACCAACTCGGTGCTGTGGTTTATGGGCGACGATATCCCGAACGTGCCGAACAAGCGCGGCGGCGGCCTGTGTCTGGGCGGTAAAATCGCGCCAATTTTCTTCAACACCATGGAAGATGCGGGCGCGCTGCCTATCGAAGTTGATGTGTCTAACCTGAACATGGGCGACGTAATCGACGTTTACCCGTTCAAAGGCGAAGTGCGTAACCACGAGACCAACGAACTGCTGGCCAGCTTCGAGCTGAAAACCGATGTGCTGATCGACGAAGTGCGGGCCGGCGGCCGTATTCCGCTGATCATCGGTCGCGGTCTGACCACCAAAGCGCGTGAAGCGCTGGGCCTGCCGCACAGCGATGTCTTCCGTCAGGCGAAAGACGTGGCGGAAAGCACCCGCGGCTTCTCGCTGGCGCAGAAAATGGTTGGCCGCGCCTGCGGCGTTGCCGGTATCCGTCCGGGCGCTTATTGCGAACCGAAAATGACCTCCGTCGGTTCTCAGGACACCACCGGTCCAATGACCCGTGATGAGCTGAAAGACCTGGCGTGCCTGGGCTTCTCTGCAGACCTGGTGATGCAGTCCTTCTGCCACACCGCGGCCTACCCGAAGCCGGTTGACGTTACCACGCACCACACTCTGCCGGACTTCATCATGAACCGCGGCGGTGTTTCTCTGCGTCCGGGCGATGGCGTGATTCACTCCTGGCTGAACCGCATGCTGCTGCCGGATACCGTGGGTACCGGCGGTGACTCCCACACCCGTTTCCCAATCGGCATCTCCTTCCCGGCAGGCTCTGGTCTGGTGGCCTTCGCCGCCGCGACCGGCGTGATGCCGCTGGATATGCCGGAATCGGTGCTGGTGCGTTTCAAAGGTAAAATGCAGCCGGGGATCACCCTGCGTGACCTGGTCCACGCCATCCCGCTGTACGCCATCAAGCAGGGCCTGCTGACCGTGGAGAAGAAAGGTAAGAAAAACATCTTCTCTGGTCGCATCCTCGAGATCGAAGGTCTGCCGGATCTGAAAGTCGAGCAGGCGTTCGAGTTGACCGATGCCTCGGCGGAGCGTTCTGCCGCCGGCTGCACCATCAAGCTGAATAAAGAGCCGATCGTTGAGTATCTGAACTCCAACATCGTTCTGCTGAAGTGGATGATCGCCGAAGGCTACGGCGACCGCCGTACCCTGGAGCGTCGTATCCAGGGCATGGAAAAATGGCTGGCGGATCCGCAGCTGCTGGAAGCCGATGCTGACGCGGAATACGCGGCAGTGATCGACATCGATCTGGCGGATATTAAAGAGCCGATTCTGTGCGCGCCGAACGATCCGGACGATGCCCGCCTGCTGTCTGATGTGCAGGGCGAGAAGATCGACGAAGTGTTCATCGGCTCCTGCATGACCAACATCGGCCACTTCCGTGCCGCCGGTAAGCTGCTGGACAGCCACAAAGGCCAACTGCCGACTCGCCTGTGGGTGGCGCCGCCAACCCGTATGGATGCCGCGCAGCTGACCGAAGAAGGCTACTATAGCGTGTTTGGTAAGAGCGGGGCGCGTATCGAAATCCCTGGCTGTTCCCTGTGTATGGGTAACCAGGCGCGCGTGGCCGACGGCGCGACGGTGGTTTCCACCTCTACCCGTAACTTCCCGAACCGTTTAGGTACCGGCGCTAACGTCTATCTGGCCTCTGCCGAACTGGCAGCGGTGGCTTCGCTGCTCGGCAAACTGCCGACGCCGGAAGAGTACCAGACCTTCGTGGCGCAGGTGGATAAGACGGCGGAAGATACCTACCGTTATCTGAACTTCAACCAGCTGGATCAGTACACTGAAAAAGCTGACGGCGTGATCTTCCAGACCGCGGTGTAAACCATTCGGTCAGCCCGGCTGACCGTTTGGCGATAAACTCTCCAATGCCCGGTGAACATTGCATCACCGGGCATTTTTATTTCCAAACCTCCCGCCCGCTACGCTTTTTTTCTTTCTGTCTGCTGCGATAATTACTGCATGGGTACAGTGCAGCGGTGACGCATTGCCCTTGCAGAGGAAAAGGCTATGGATTACGAATTTCTGCGCGATATTACCGGAGTGGTAAAGGTGCGAATGTCGATGGATCACGAGGCGATCGGCCACTGGTTCAACGAGGAGGTGAAAGGCAATCTTGCTCTGCTGGACGAAGTGGAGCAGGCTGCGCGCACCGTGAAGGGCAGCGAGCGTTCCTGGCAGCGTGCCGGGCATGAATATACGCTGTGGCTGGATGGCGAAGAGGTGATGATCCGCGCCAATCAGCTGGAGTTTTCCGGCGACGAAATCGAGGAGGGGATGAGCTACTACGACGAAGAAAGTCTCTCTCTGTGCGGTGTTGAGGATTTCCTGCAGGTGGTCGCCGCCTATCGTGAGTTTATGCAGCAGCGTTAATGACGCCTTTTATGTCGGGTGGCGCAGAACCGTAGCCCTGCAAAGTGTAGCGTGAGCAGGGGAAATCCCGGGAGCGGCTAGCGCCTGACCCGGTCTACCAGGCGGCGCAGAACTACAGGCCCGGCAAGCAAAAGCGCCGCCGGGCATTTCATAGATTACACGGCAGGAATATTGCGGCCGTAGTAAATCTCGCGCATCTCTTTCCATAGCAGGTCGGTAATGACCTTGCGCTCTTCGGCAGTCAACTCTTCCGGTCGGGTATGGAACATATAGTGCTTAAGGTCGAACTCCTTGAGCAACATTTTGGTATGGAAGATATTTTCCTGATAAACGTTGACGTCGACCATGTCATACAACGACTTCATATCGTCGGACATAAAGTTCTGAATCGAATTGATTTCATGATCGATAAAATGCTTCATCCCATTGATATCGCGGGTAAAGCCGCGCACGCGGTAGTCAATGGTCACAATGTCCGATTCCAGCTGGTGAATCAGATAGTTCAGCGCTTTAAGCGGGGAAATGACGCCGCACGTTGAAACTTCGATATCGGCGCGGAAGGTGCACAGGCCGCCCTCCGGATGGCTCTCCGGGTAGGTATGCACGCAGATATGGCTCTTATCGAGATGGGCGACCACGGTTTCCGGTAGCGGGCCAGGATGTTCGGTCTGGTCAATCAGCTTGGGATCGACAGGCTCTTCGCTGACCAGAATGGTCACGCTGGCGCCCTGGGGTTCATAATCCTGACGGGCGATATTCAGGATATTGGCGCCAATAATAGAACAGGTTTCTGTCAGGATCTCCGTCAGGCGATTGGCATTATAGAGTTCGTCGATATAGGCGATGTAGCCGTCGCGCTCTTCTGCCGTTTTGGCGTAACAGATATCGTAGATACAAAAACTCAGGCTTTTGGTCAGGTTGTTAAAGCCGTGCAGCTTCAATTTTTTCAATTTAGTTCACCCCCTTATTTCGCGTCACGGTGCGGACAGAGCATCATGCAGATATTGTGGTAAGGCGAAGGCCGCCGTATGGATTGCCGGATTGTAGTAACGGCAGGTCAGGTTGGCTTTGTGAAAGCGCGCCTGAATGATTTCGCTGGAGAGATGGCGCAGCGCCTCATTGTCGCTCGCCCAGGCAAAGGTCATGATCCCGCCGTAATAGGTTGGAATTGTCGCCTGGTAGAAGCTGACGTCGCGAAAATAGTGGCTTAGCTTGCGATGGCTGCCTACCGCTTCATCCTGTTGCAGGAAGCAGACGCCATTCTGGGCAACAAAGATCCCACCCGGGTTCAGGCAGCGTTTGCAGCCTTCATAAAAAGCCGAGGTGAACAGGCTTTCTCCCGGGCCGATAGGGTCGGTACAGTCCGAAATGATCACGTCAAACGTTTGCGTCGTCTGATTAACAAAATTGACGCCATCATCAATCACCAGCGTAAAGCGCGGATCGTCATAGGCGCCGGCGTTATGGTTCGGCAGGTACTGGCGGCAGAATGAAACTACCCCGGCGTCGATTTCCACCATGGTGATGGTTTCGATGCTACGGTGACGAGAGACTTCGCGCAGCATCGCGCCATCGCCGCCGCCAATGATTAACACATGCTTCGCGTTGCCGTGAGCCAGCAGCGGCACATGGGTCATCATTTCGTGATAGATGAACTCGTCGCGTTCGGTGGTTTGTACGACGCCATCCAGCGCCATCACCCGGCCAAAGGCGCGGTTATCAAAGATGATCAGATCCTGATGATCGGTTTTTTCGTGGTACAGCACGTTATCAACGCTAAAATACTGACCAAAATGGTCATGCAGCGTTTCATGCCACAGTGGATTATCGGCCACGATAAGGCTCCTCCTTCGTTAACATCTGTTACACCCGTAAAACGAGTGCAACATCATAGACAACTATAGATGAGGATGCACGGCGGTTATTGCAGCAATGAGGCAGGAATAACAGCCACCGCCCCGGAAGGGCGGTGGAGAGGATGAGGCTATTTTGCCGGCTCGGGTTGGCTATCTACTATCCGCACGGAATAAACCATGGTGGCGCCTGGCGGGATTTTTGGCGGTAATCCTTTACTGCCATAGGCCTTTTCAGGCGGGACGACGAGCGTCACAGAGCCGTGGTTCTGTAGACGCTTCAGCGGTTCGCGAAACACCGGGGGATAGGCATCCAGCTTTTGCGTAAGCGCCTGATCTTTCGCTTCCATATCGTTGATCACCGTCCCGTCCGTCAGCATCTCTTTGATCACCACGGTAACCAGGTCGTTACCGCTTATTTTTCCTTTACCCGGGTAATCGACGCGGCTGTAGACGCCCTCTTTAAAGACCACATCTTTTTTGCGCGCAAACGCCTGCTGATATTTCTTGCCGGCACTGATGTTTTTCTGCTCTATTTTATTCAGGTTCTGATAAACCTGCTGCGACACATCAAACAGCGCTTTGTTACGTTCCTGCTCTCCGAGACGAAGCTGGCCGCGAAAGGCATCTTCGATGCCCTGCAGCACCAGGCCTGCGTCGACGGTAACTCCCTGAGTGCGACGGGTGGTAAGGACGTTGAGCGCCTCGCTTCCCATCGAGGCGCCGATCGCATAAGCCTGCTGTTCTCCCGATGCGCTGAGTTTGGCGGCGGCGCTCTCGCCGCTGCGCGTTTTGGACTGTACAGAAAGCTGCGTTCTCAGCAGTTCGATTTCATCTTCTTTCATCCGTAGCTGGGCGTTGTCTTTATCCGCCTGCAGGCGATAGGCTGCCACTATGGCCGCCATCTCTGGTGGCTCATTTTTTGGCGCAGCGGCGTCGTTAGCGGGGCTATGCGGCGCTTTATCCGCGGCGGCCAGCCGGGTGGACAGCGATTGTTTATCGGCGTTAAGGGCTTTGACCTGATCGAGGGCAGCCTGCTGCGTCTTTTCCGCAGCGGCGAGGCGAATAGTCAGCGACTGCTTATCGGCGTTAAGGGCTTTAACCTGCTCGAGGACGGCCTGTTTCTCTTTTTCCGCGGCGGCCAGCCGGGTCGCCAGCGGCTGTTTGTCAGCGTTAAGCGCTTTAGCCTGGTCAAGAGCGGCCTGCTGCGCCTTCTCCGCAGCGGCGAGACGAATAGTCAGCGACTGCTTATCGGCGTTAAGGGCTTTAACCTGCTCGAGGACGGCCTGTTTCTCTTTTTCCGCGGCGGCCAGCCGGGTCGCCAGCGGCTGTTTGTCAGCGTTAAGCGCTTTAGCCTGGTCAAGAGCGGCCTGCTGCGCCTTCTCCGCAGCGGCGAGGCGAATAGTCAGCGACTGTTTATCGGCGTTAAGGGCCTTAACCTGCTCGAGGACGGCCTGTTTCTCTTTTTCCGCGGCGGCCAGCCGGGTCGTCAGCGGCTGTTTGTCAGCGTTAAGCGCTTTGACCTGCTCAAGAGCGGCCTGTTTCTCTTTTTCCGTTGCGGCCAGTTGGGTCATTAGCGCGTGTTTATCTTTATTAAGCGTGGTAAAGCTGGCGCTGAGGCGTTTATTTTCAGCTTCGGCTTGCTGAATCTGCGTCGTTAATTGCTGGATCTGCTGACGCGCCGCGGCCTGGCTTTGCTGTAGATTATTATTCTGCACAACGCCTGCTTTTTTTATTAATGCCTCTTTTTCTGCAGTAGCGGCGCTTAAGGCGACCTGTAATTCATTAATTCTCTTATTCAACGCCGCTTGCTCATTCGCTCCGGCAGTATCCGTTTGCGGCGTAGCGGCAAGCTGTTTTTTTAATTGCTGTATAAGCTTATCTTTTTGTGCAATCGCCGCCTGCTGGCTGGCGATTCTTTTTTGTAATTGTGAGGTGTTGGTACCGGTTTTTTTATTATCTGCGCTCTGGCGGCTTTCTTGTGTTTGTTTTGCGCTTGCGGCGTCGTTTTTTTCTTGCGCCTGAGATTGCTGGGTTTGCTGTTGGGCGTAATCAAGAAAGGCCGGCGCGGCGCCGGCGGTGAAGGGGGTTGAAAGCGCCAGCGCAGCGACGAGCATCAGCAGGGGCGCGTTGAGGGTCAGCGTGGCGGCTCTGTTCATGGCTGTTTGCTTTCACCACGCTGTACCAGGCTATCGATCAGCGTTTTCTGGATATCGGCGCACAGTTTGATGGATTTAAACTGATACATGGAGTCAATGCCAAGCCGGGTAGGATCCGCCACTTTCTCGCGCACGCTATTGTATTGTGACGCCGCGCGCACTAAAGCGTTAAAGTCATTGCTGAGTTTAGTGGCTTGCTGTGGGTTAACCTCTTTTAGCGAATCCAGCGCCTGGCGACAGGATTCAATGCGCGCTTGTTCGCTGGCCGCCCGCTCCTGCTCTGCCTGCTGCTGTGACGTCAGCGGCGTGGCGATCGGTTTAACCGGCTGGCGGGAAGAGGTATTGCTACAGCCGGCTACTAACAGCGCGGCGAGTGGGATAACACGAAGAGTCAGCGAGATATTCACAATTTCAGTCCATGAAGTAGGTATATTTTTACCGGATTCTAGAAGGGTGCTTTTTATTTTGCAATATATGAATAATGATATTTTATTAGTTTTTAGTCATTCTTCATTATTATGAGTTTACTTTATTTGGCAAATTGATAGGTTCGCAATTAAATAAGGTTTGTTTATATACAATAATAAATATAAATATTTAAAGGGGGAAATTGAAATGCTAAAGGCGCGGAGCGTTGCCGCCCGCGCAGGGAATTATTTAACGTAAGCCAGCAGGCTGAGCGAATCGCGGGCCAGCGCTTTACATTTTTTCGCCGTCGGAATGTTAATGCCGCTAAGATCGCGATAGCTGTCTTCGCCAAGCGCTTTCATGTTGTAGCTGTCATAGTTGCTCAGGTCCCACTGGTTCTGTTGGGCAAAGAACACCAGCGCGCGACGGATCTGCGTGTTGGGCAGGTTCTGGTAGCCACAGTCGTTTTTCAGAAACACAAAAACCGCGGTTAAATCAGCCATATCTTCCGCTTCGGATTCGCTGAGCGCGTAGCTGTTGGCGGAGAGAGCAAGCAGGCTGCCGAGTACCATTGTTCTGAAAAGCGTCTTCATTTTTTCTACCATTAGATCACCGACGCTTCAAATTAGCATACTTCTTTACACAGCGCCGATCTTTATTCTTACTCTTCTGCTTGACCTTCCCGTTACGGTAGGGTTTAAGCTCAAATATTCGCCCGCAGAATAAAAGGATGTGAATATGCAACGTCGAGACTTCCTCAAACTGACCGCCGCGGTCGGCATGGCCAGCGCATTGCCGTTATGGAGCCGGGCGGTCTTTGCCGCCAGTCGCCCGGCTCTGCCGATACCGTCGCTGTTAGCCGCCGATGCGCGCAACCGCATCGCGCTCAGGATCCAGGCGGGCAAAACGCGGTTTGGCGCCCTGAATGCCACTACCTGGGGCTACAACGGGTCGCTGCTGGGCCCTGCGCTGCAGCTCACGCAGGGGAAGACCGTCACGGTGGATATTACTAACCAGCTGGCGGAAGAGACCACGCTGCACTGGCATGGTCTGGAGGTACCGGGCGAGGTCGACGGGGGGCCACAGGGGGTTATCGCGCCGGGTGCCACCCGCACGGTAAGCTTCACGCCAACGCAGCGGGCGGCGACCTGCTGGTTTCATCCGCATCAGCATGGAAGCACCGGCCGGCAGGTGGCGATGGGCCTGGCCGGCCTGGTGCTGATCGAGGATGAAGAGAGCGGGCGCCTGCTGCTGCCTAAGCAGTGGGGAATCGATGATGTGCCGGTGATCGTCCAGGATAAGAAGTTCACCGCCGCCGGCGAGATCGACTATCAGCTGGATGTGATGAGCGCCGCCGTCGGCTGGTTTGGCGATACGCTACTGACCAATGGGGCCCTCTATCCCGAACATGCCGCGCCGCGCGGCTGGCTGCGCCTGCGCTTGCTGAACGGCTGTAATGCCCGTTCCCTCAATTTTGCCACCAGCGATAAGCGCCCGCTGTACGTAGTGGCCAGCGATGGCGGTCTGTTGGCCGAGCCGGTCAAGGTCGATGAATTGCCGGTCTTGATGGGGGAACGCTTTGAGGTGCTGGTGGACACCAGCGACGGTAAACCTTTCGATCTGGTGACCCTGCCGGTGAGCCAGATGGGCATGGCGATTGCGCCTTTTGATAAACCACAGCCGGTACTGCGCGTCCAGCCGCTGGTCATTCCCGCCTCCGGCAAGCTGCTGGATACTCTGGCCGCTCTCCCGGCGTTACCGTCCCTGACGGGGCTGACGCAGCGTCAGCTCCAGCTGTCGATGGATCCGATGCTCGACCGGATGGGCATGCAGGCGCTGATGGAGAAGTATGGCGACCAGGCGATGGCCGGAATGGATCACGGCATGATGGGGCATGGCGACATGAGCGACATGGGGAATATGCATCACGGCGACATGAGCATGAACCACGGAACCGGCATGGAGCATGGCATGTCGTCAGGCAAGGGCTTTGATTTCCATAACGCCAACCGCATCAACGGCAAAGCCTTCGACATGAATGAGCCGATGTTTGCCGCCGCCAGAGGCCAGTATGAGCGCTGGGTGATTTCTGGTAAGGGCGACATGATGTTGCATCCGTTCCATATCCACGGCACCCAGTTCCGTATCCTCAGCGAAAACGGCAAGCCGCCAGCGGCGCATCGTCGCGGCTGGAAAGACACCGTTCGTGTGGAAGGGGACGTGAGTGAAGTATTAGTGAAGTTTGATCATCCGGCGCCGAAGGAGTTTGCCTATATGGCACACTGCCACCTGCTGGAACATGAAGACACCGGGATGATGTTGGGGTTCACGGTTTAAGTCTCTGCGACCTGCTGCCATCCCCTACGGGAAGAAGGACGGAACACCAAAAAAAACGGCAACTTTCGTTGCCGTTTTGCGTTTTATTTGGCGTCATCCGGGAGCGCATAGGCGACAATATAATCGCCCATTTTGGTACCGAACGAGCCGTGACCGCCGGCAGAGATGACAACATACTGTTTGCCATTCACTTCGTAGGTCATCGGAGTCGCCTGACCGCCGGCTGGCAGACGGGCTTCCCACAGCTTCTCGCCGTTGCTCATATTGTACGCGCGCAGGTAGTTATCTGCAGTCGCGCCGATGAACAGGACGTTACCGGCCGTGGAGATCGGACCGCCCAGCATCGGCATCCCCATGGTAAACGGCAGTTTAACCGGCATCGGGAACGGCAGGCTGTCCTGCGGAGTACCGATACGTTTTTTCCATACCACTTCGTTGGTTTTCAGATCCAGGGCGGAGATATACCCCCAGGCCGGCTGTTTGCACGGCAGGCCGAACGGCGACAGGAACGGGTTCAGCGTTACGCCGTACGGGACGCCGTACTGCGGCTGCACGCCGGACTCGGTACCAGAGCCTTTCGCATCTTTCGGCGGCTCCATCGGATTGCCTGGCCCGCGCGGGATCAGTTTTGAGACGAAAGGCAGCGCCATCGGGTTGGCGATAGCCACCTGACGGTTCGGATCGACGGAGATACCGCCCCATTCAAACATCCCCAGGTTACCCGGGAACACCAGCGTGCCCTGCTCAGACGGCGGGGTGAAGATACCTTCATAGCGCAGCTGGTGGAAGATCACGCGGCACACCAGCTGGTCGAACATAGTGGCGCCCCACATGTCCGCGCCGGTCAGATCTTTCTTCGGACGGAAGCTCAGATCGGAGAAGGGCTGGGTTTTGGTAACGTAATCACCTTTGGCAGCGCCCTGCGGTACTGGTTTTTCCGGCGCCGGGACCACCAGCTCGCCGTTACGACGATCCAGCACGAAGATGTTGCCGGTTTTCGCTGGGGCATAGATGACCGGTACGGTTTTGCCGTTGACCTCAATATCAGCCAGCGTCGGCTGGGAAGGCATGTCCATATCCCACAGATCGTGATGGACGGTCTGATAGCTCCAGGCCAGCTTACCGGTGGTGGCGTTCAGTGCCACAATCGAGCTGGCATAACGCTCTTGCTCCGGCGTACGGTTGCCGCCCCAGATGTCCGGAGTGGTCACGCCCATCGGCAGATAGACCAGACCCAGCTTAGCGTCGTAGGCGGCAGGCGCCCATGAGTTCGGCGAGTTGAGCGTGAAGTGATGTTCATCGCTCGGGATGGCGTTCGGATCTTTCGCACCCGGATCGAAGGCCCACAGCAGTTTACCGGTATTCACATCAAAGCCGCGGATCACGCCTGACGGCTCGCGGGTAGAGAAGTTATCGGTGACCGCGCCGGCAATCACGATGGTTTTATCGGTGATGATCGGCGGTGAAGTGGGTTCATACATGCCCGGCGTGGTGACCGGCATGTTGGTCTGCAGATTGAGAATACCTTTATTAGCAAAGGTTTCGCACAGCTTACCGTTGTCGGCGTTTACCGCGAACAGGCGACCATCGTTCACCGGCAGGATAATGCGGCGCGGACAGTCGGCGACGACGTCGGCAGGGGCGTTATCCGCTTTCGCTTCGTGATAAGAAACACCGCGGCAGGTGACGTGCTGGAACGACGGATCGGCGTTCAGCTGCGGGTCAAAATGCCACTTCTCTTTACCGGTGGCGGCGTCCAGCGCAAACAGGCGCTGGTGAGCGGTACACAGGAAGAGCGTATCGCCGACTTTAATCGGCGTCACTTCGTTAGTGATTTCACCCGGATCGTTCGGCTGTTTCAGGTCGCCGGTGCGGAACACCCAGGCTTCCTTCAGGTTCTTCACATTATCGGCGTTAATCTGCTTCAGCGGGGAGAAGCGCTGGCCTTCCTGGTTACGGCCATAGGCCGGCCAGTCGCCGTCGGCGACGGTGGAAATCGGTGCGGCCGGCGTAGCGTCGGCGCTCAGGGTGCCGTTGACTTCCTGCGGGTCGTTAAAACCAGCCCAGGTCAGCATGCCGCCGCTGATCAGCAGGGCGACGACCAGCGCGCCAACGGCGCCAGCGGAAGGCACCGGCAGACGACGCCAGACAAAGGGCAGGATCAGCCAGATGCCAAAGAAGACGAGGATATCGCTACGCGGCGTCAACGCCCAGAAGTCGAAACCAACTTCCCAGACGCCCCAGATCATGGTCGCCAGCAGCAGCGCGGCGTACAGCCACAGCGCAGCGCGCTTGCCGCGGAACAGCATTACGGTCACGCCCAGCATCACCAGCCCGGCGATAGGGTAGTACCAAGAGCCGCCAAGCACGACCAGCCATGCCCCGCCGATTAATAGATAGAGGCCGCAGAACGCTGCAAATAGCGCAGTCAGCGTCACCAGGAGCCTTGATTGTTGAGACTTTGTTTCAGCCATAAAAAGTTACTCATGTGTTTGTTAAATTTTTTAACTGCAATTAATTATAGGATTTAACAAGTGTGATCGGAATCACAAATATGGCTTTATTAATCCCTGCACCGAAGATTTCTTTTTGCTGGTATACTGGATGGCTTGCCGGTCATCGTCGGGGCGAAAGCAGCGGCTTTGATGATTTATATTTAGAATCAAATGGTTAGTATTATGAAACATACTGTAGAAGTGATGATCCCGGAATCCGAGATCAAAGCGCGTATCGCGGAACTGGGTCGTCAAATCAACGAACATTATCAGAACAGCGGCAGCGAAATGGTGCTGGTGGGGCTGCTGCGCGGCTCGTTTATGTTCATGGCCGACCTGTGCCGTGAAGTGCAGGTGCCGCATGAAGTCGATTTTATGACCGCCTCCAGCTACGGCAGCGGCATGTCCACCACTCGTGATGTGAAAATCCTTAAAGATCTGGATGAAGACATCCGTGGTAAAGACGTTCTGATCGTGGAAGACATCATCGACTCCGGCAATACCCTGTCTAAAGTTCGCGAAATCCTCAGCCTGCGCGAGCCGAAATCGCTGGCCATTTGTACGCTACTTGATAAACCCAGCCGCCGCGAAGTGAACGTCCCGGTTGAATACGTCGGTTTCGCGATTCCGGATGAGTTCGTGGTGGGCTACGGTATCGACTATGCTCAGCGCTACCGCCATCTGCCGTATATCGGCAAAGTCACCCTGCTGGACGAGTAAGGGGATATCCCACTCTGGACAGCGCGCGCCGCGCTCTCCAGGGTGGCGAAGTCTGAAGGCTATCTGTGGTTGATGTGCTTGATCTTGAGGTTGGAGATCCCGTGGCGATAGCGCTGTTCGAGGGTTTCCCTGCTCACAGCGGTGACATCCAGATCGCGCAGCAGTCCGTCGTGAATCCCGTAAGCCCAGCCGTGGATGGTCACCTTCTGTCCGCGCTTCCACGCGGATTGCATAATCGTCGAATGTCCCAGATTGTACACCTGTTCCATCACGTTCAGTTCACAAAGGGTATCCAGACGGCGCTCCTCTGGCATTTCACCGAGCAGCGAGCTGTGCTTAAACCAGATATCGCGGATATGCAGCAGCCAGTTGTCGATAAGCCCCAGCTCCGGGTTCTCCACCGCCGCCTGCACGCCGCCGCAGCCGTAGTGGCCGCAGATAATAATGTGCTCGACTTCCAGGACATCGACGGCATACTGCACCACCGACAGACAATTGAGATCGGTGTGGATCACCAGGTTCGCTACGTTACGATGCACGAACAGTTCGCCAGGCTCCAGGCCGGTGAGTCGCTCAGCGGGAACGCGGCTGTCCGAACAGCCTATCCACAGGAAGCGCGGTTTCTGCGTCTGCGACAGTTTCTCAAAAAAGCCGGGGTCCTCTTCCACCAGCATTTTTGACCATAGTGCATTGTTGCTGATGAGTGTATCTATATCATTCATGGACGTTATCGGCCTGTAACCAAGTAAGTGCGTTGCGCTAATATAGGGTAAGCTCACCTTTTTTAAAACCATCTTAACCCGTGATACTTCAGGCTGCAGATGCGTTGGCGGCGTCAGCGCCGGTCCAGCGCAAACGTGAGTCAGGCGGGTTAATGACGTGTCACGACACGAGAAGAGATATTTAATGACCATTGCTCTGGAATTAAAACAGCTCAAAAAAACCTATCCCGGCGGGGTTCAGGCGCTGCGGGGGATCGACCTGCAGGTCGAAGCGGGGGATTTTTATGCCCTGCTGGGCCCGAACGGGGCCGGAAAATCCACGACCATCGGCATCATCAGCTCGCTGGTGAACAAAACCTCTGGTCAGGTCAATGTCTTTGGCTACGATCTGGAGAAAGACGTCGTCAATGCCAAGCGCCAGCTTGGCCTGGTGCCGCAGGAGTTTAACTTCAACCCGTTCGAAACCGTGCAGCAGATCGTCGTTAACCAGGCGGGCTACTACGGCGTTGAGCGTAAAGAAGCCCTTTCCCGCAGTGAAAAGTATTTAAAACAGCTCGACCTGTGGGAAAAACGCAACGAACGCGCGAGGATGCTCTCCGGCGGGATGAAGCGCCGTCTGATGATCGCCCGCGCGTTGATGCATGAGCCGAAGCTGCTGATCCTCGACGAACCGACCGCCGGCGTCGATATTGAACTGCGTCGCTCGATGTGGGGCTTTCTCAAGGATCTCAACGATCGCGGAACCACCATTATCCTGACCACCCACTATCTCGAAGAGGCCGAAATGCTATGTCGCAACATCGGCATCATCCAGCACGGCGAGCTGGTGGAAAACACCTCGATGAAAGCGCTGCTGTCGAAGCTGAAGTCAGAGACCTTTATTCTTGACCTCGCGCCAAAAAGCCCGGTGCCGAAGCTCGAAGGCTACCAGTACCAGCTGGTCGATACCTCGACGCTGGAAGTGGAGGTTCTGCGTGAGCAGGGAATTAACAGCGTCTTCGCGCAGCTGAGCGCCCAGGGGGTGCAGGTACTGAGTATGCGTAACAAAGCTAACCGTCTGGAAGAGCTGTTTGTCACGCTGGTGCATGAGCGAAAAGGAGAATCAGCATGATGCAGCTTTATTGGGTCGCGCTGAAAAGCATCTGGACCAAAGAGATCCACCGTTTTATGCGCATCTGGGTACAGACGCTGGTGCCGCCGGTGATCACCATGACCCTGTATTTCGTGATCTTTGGCAACCTGATCGGCTCGCGCATTGGTGAGATGCATGGTTTTACCTATATGCAGTTTATCGTCCCAGGCCTGATCATGATGGCGGTGATCACTAATGCTTACGCCAACGTCGCCTCATCCTTCTTCAGCGCCAAGTTTCAGCGCAATATTGAAGAGCTGCTGGTGGCGCCAGTGCCGACGCATGTGATTATCGCCGGCTACGTGGGCGGCGGGGTAGCGCGAGGACTGTGCGTAGGTATCCTGGTGACCGCGGTGTCGCTATTCTTTGTGCCGTTCCAGGTTCACTCCTGGCTGTTTGTCGCCCTGACGCTGCTCCTCACCGCGGTGCTGTTCTCGCTGGCCGGGCTGCTGAACGCAGTGTTTGCCAAGACCTTCGATGACATTAGCCTGATCCCGACCTTTGTGCTGACGCCGCTGACCTATCTCGGCGGGGTGTTCTACTCGCTGACCCTGCTGCCGCCGTTCTGGCAGGGGCTGTCGCATCTGAACCCCATCGTCTACATGATCAGCGGTTTTCGCTTCGGCTTCCTCGGTATCAACGACGTCCCGCTGGCGACCACCTTCGCCGTGCTGGTGGTGTTCATTGTCGCCTTCTATCTGCTGTGCTGGTCGTTAATTCAGCGCGGTCGCGGCCTGCGTAGCTGATACTCATCATGGTTAGCGCTTCCTGAAGTAAATATGCGAAGCGCTAACCGCTTATCTTTGACTCCCATCACCGATACGTCATCTTCACCTTGCTACATTATTCGCTGGCTAAGGAGGGAAGCATGCTCGGATGGGTCATTACCTGTCACGATGAGCTGGCGCAGGAGATGCTGGATCGTCTTGAACAAAAGTTTGGTCCGCTGGCCCAGTGCCGGGCGGTCAATTACTGGCGCAATCTCAGCAGCAATATGTTGAGCCGGATGATGTGCGATGCGCTGCATGCCACCGACTCCGGGGACGGGGTCATTTTTCTCACTGACAAAACCGGTGCGGCGCCTTATCGGGCCGCGGCGCTGATGAGCCACAAACATACCCACTGCGAAGTGATCTCCGGCGTCAGCTATCCACTCCTTGAGCGAATGTATCTCCTGCGAGGCACGTTAAGCAGCGTGGCGTTTCGCCAGGCGATCGTCAGCGCGGGCGGGCCGATGGTGAGCAGCCTGTGGCATCAGCAGCAGAAGAACCCCCCGTTCCGGTTGCGCCATGATGCCTGGGGAAATTAAGCAGCGGGACAGATACCGCTTTTGTTACAATAACCGCCGTTGATGGTATAACGGTTTGATGCGTATGCTTGCCCGATTTTTGACCCTGCTTCTTTTCCTGACCTCACTCAGCGCCTCCGCCAGCCTGCTTAGCCAGCAGGGCAAGGCTGTGCGCTATATGCAAACCACCGAAGACGCGGTCATCTGGGCGCAGGTGGGAAACCATGTGGTCAGCGTCGGCAATGTTCGTGCCGGGCAGATCCTCGCAGTCGTCCCGACGGCGGCTGACTACTATGAGTTTCGTTTCGGCTTTGGCACCGGGTTTATTGATAAAGGGCATCTCGAGCCGGTGCAGGGCAAGCAGCGGGTGGAGGACCGTTTGGGGGATCTTAATAAACCGCTGAGTAACCAAAATTTACTCACCTGGAAAGATACACCGCTCTATGACGCTCCCTCGGTAAGCAGCGCGCCGTTCGGCACGCTGGCCAACAATCTGCGCTATCCGATCCTCAGCAAGCTGAAGGACCGGCTCAATCAGACCTGGTTTCAGATCCGCATTGGCGACCGGCTGGCGTGGGTCAGTAGTCTGGACGCGCAGGAGGATCACGGTATTCCCGTGCTGACCTATCACCATATTCTGCGCGATGAAGAGAACACCCGTTTTCGTCATACGTCGACCACCACCTCGGTTCGCGCCTTCACGAATCAGATGACCTGGCTGCGCGATCAGGGCTATACCACGCTGACCCTGTATCAGCTGGAAGGCTATGTGCGTAATAAAATCAATCTCCCGGCGCGGGCGGTGGCGATCACTTTCGATGATGGCTTGAAATCGGTGAACCGCTACGCCTATCCGGTGCTGAAACAGTACGGTTTCCATGCCACCGCGTTTATTATCTCCTCGCGTATTAAGCGCCATCCGCAGAAGTGGGATCCGAAATCCCTGCAGTTTATGAGCATTTCCGAGCTACGCCAGATCCAGGACGTCTTTGATATTCAGTCGCATACTCACTTCTTGCATCGGGTTGACGCCGGCCGGCGGCCGATTTTATTCAGTCGCAATTACCATAATATTCTGTTTGATTTCGCCCGCTCGCGCCGGGCGCTGAGCCAGTTTAATCCGCACGTTCTCTACCTTTCCTATCCCTTCGGCGGCTATAACGCTACGGCGGTGCAGGCGGCGAATGACGCCGGGTTTCATATGGCGGTAACGACGGTGCGTGGGAAGGTGAAGCCGGGGGACAATCCGTTTCTGTTAAAGCGGTTATATATCTTACGCACGGATTCGCTGGAGACGATGTCGCGGCTGATCAGTAACCAGCCGCAGGGGTAATACCGACGCTGCGCCTGAGCGCAGCGTCGCGGCCATCAGGCGACCTGTACCGGAATAGCTTTTGCCTGGCGCTTCATTTCGTTGTCGCCTTCGAAGTAGGCGATGTTAGGCTGCCAGCTGCGCGCCTCTTCGTCCGACATGGTAACGAAGCTGGCGATGATCAAAATATCGCCGACGCTGGCGCAGTGCGCGGCGGCGCCGTTAACGGAGATGATCCGGGAGCCCCGCTCGGCGGCAATGGCGTAGGTGGAGAAACGGTTGCCGTTGGTGACGTTCCAGAGGTGAATAGTTTCATTCTCCAGAATACCGGCCGCATCCAGGAAGTCCTGGTCAATGGCGCAAGAACCTTCATAGTGCAGGTCCGCCTGCGTGACTTTTACGCGGTGGAGCTTGCCCTGCAGCATATTACGCATCATAACTTCTACCCTTCAACCTTAATGTAGCAGAGCGGACACGGCGCCCGCCCTGAGAAAAGCCCGGGCAGTATTGCCCGATTTTTACCCGCTGTCTACTGAGCGAGCGTGACGATCCGGTTGTCGATCAGGCGGGCCTGCCCCAGCCAGGCGGCCATCAGGATCACCGCGCGCTGGCTGGCATCGGTCAGCTCAAGCAGGGTGTCGGCATCGCGGATCTGAATGTCGTCGGCGCGGAAGCCTTTCTCATTCAGCTCTTGTTCAGCGATAGCGATGATCTCATCGAGCTGCCGATCGCCGGCGGCCAGCTTTTCCGCCACCGCGCTCAGCACTTTATACAGACCAGGCGCGATTTTGCGCTGGTCGGCGGTCAGGTAGCCGTTACGCGAACTCAGCGCCAGGCCATCTTTCGCGCGGACGATCGGCACGCCGATGATCTCAATGTCGTAGCCCATGTCGGCGACCATCTTGCGGATCAGCGCCAACTGCTGGAAGTCTTTCTCGCCGAAGCAGGCGACGTCTGGTTGAACAAGGTTGAACAGCTTACTGACGATGGTCGACACGCCGCGGAAATGGCCCGGGCGGCTGGCGCCTTCGAGCATGGTGGATAATCCCGGAACGTCGACGTAGGTCTGGCCTTCAGTACCCTGGGGGTACACTTCCGCCGGCGTCGGCGCGAAGACAAAGTCGACATGACGTTTGTTCAGCTTTTCGCAATCATCCTGTAAGGTGCGCGGGTAGCGCGCCAGGTCGTCGACGCGGTCAAACTGCATCGGATTGACGAAAATACTGACCACCACCACGTCCGCACTGGCTTTGGCTTCATCAACCAGCTTCATATGACCATCATGCAGGTTGCCCATCGTCGGGACCAACGAGATACGCTTACCTTCCTGACGCAGACGGCGGATATGCTGCCGCAGCAGCAGTACGGATTCAATAATCAGCACAACAAGACTCCTTAATGGAAACTGTGTTCTTCGCCCGGATAGACTCCGGATTCGACTTCGGCAATATACTGCCGCACCGCGGCGCGGATGTCGCCCGCTTCGGCAAGGAAATTCTTGGCAAATTTAGGAATGTGGCCGCCGGTAATGCCGAAAGCGTCATGCATCACGAGGATTTGCCCGTCGGTGACGTTGCCCGCGCCGATGCCGATCACTGGAATGGTCAGAGCGTCGGTGATGCGCTTCGCCAGTTCAACCGGCACGCACTCCAGGACCAACAGCTGCGCACCCGCCGCCTCCAGCGCTAACGCGTCTTCAAACAGGGTCTGCGCCGCATCGCCGCGACCCTGCACTTTATACCCACCGAATACGTTCACCGACTGCGGCGTCAGGCCAAGATGGCCGCAAACCGGCACCGCGCGCTCCGCCAGCATCCTCACGGTGTCGGCCAGCCAGGCGCCGCCCTCGAGTTTGACCATATTGGCGCCAGCGCGCATCACGATGGCGGCATTTGCAAAGGTCTGCTCGGGGGTGGCATAGGCCATGAACGGCAGGTCGGCAAGCAGCAGGCTGTTTGGCGCGCCGCGGCGGACGGCGCGGGTGTGATAGGCGATATCTTCCACGGTAACCGGCAGGGTGGAGTCGTGACCCTGCACCGTCATTCCCAGCGAGTCGCCTACCAGCAGCACATTTATGCCTTCATCGGCGAACAGTTTCGCGAAGCTGTGATCGTAGGCGGTAATGGTGGCAAAGCGCTTCTTTTCCTGTTTGCATTTCTGCAGCAGGGCAATGGTGGTCGGTTTCATAACATTTCCTGATGATGAAAGTCATATTAACCGGCATTCTAACAGCAGCATTCAGAGGGGCAATGATTTTGGGCAACCGATTACGACGATCGCCGCAAATGCTAAAAAAGGGAGAGGGGATTACCAGCTGGCGGGCTTTGCCGCGCCGAGATTATCCAGCACGGCGCGCAGCGCCAGGCCGTCAGGAAAGTGAAGGTCCGGGGCGATCTCGAACAGCGGCCAGAGCATAAAGCCGCGGTTTTTCATATCGTAGTGCGGAACGGTCAGGCGCTCGCTGTTAATGACAGCATCGCCAAACAGCATGATATCGAGGTCCAGCGTGCGCGGCCCCCAGCGTTCGGCTTTGCGCACTCGCCCCTGCTGCAGTTCGATGCGCTGAGTATGATCGAGCAGCGTCTCGGGGGGCAGGGCGGTTTCCAGCGCAACGGCGGCGTTGAGATAGTCCGGCTGATCCTGCGGGCCCAGCGGCGGCGTGCGGTAGAACGAAGAGACGGCGACCACGCGGCTGTGCGGAATTTCGCCCAGGGCGCGGATAGCCGCCTGCACCTGCTCCAGTGGAGAAGCAAGGTTGCTGCCAAGAGCGATATAGACCAGAGTCATGCGCTACCCTGGCGCGGCGCGCGCTTGCGCGGACGACGGTGACGACGGCGCGGCGCAGGATCGTCCCCGAGGTCGTTGAGCATATCTTTTTGCGCCGGCGGCGCGGCGACCTGGAATTCGCCCCACCATTTGGTCAGGCGCTGCAGTTCGTGGTTGTTCTCGGCGCCGGCGCGTAGCTCCAGCAGGTCATAGGCGGCGCGGAATTTCGGATGCTCCATCAGCTTCCAGGCGCGTTTGCCCTGACGACGGGACATGCGCAGCTGCAGCTGCCAGATATCACGAATAAGGGTGGTGATGCGCTTAGGGATCGCCAGCGTACGGCAGGCTTCGTCCAGCACATCGTTCATCGCCAGGGCGAAGGCGTCGTAGTACGCCAGGCCGCTCTCCTGAGCGATTTTTTGCGCCGTCTCCAGCAGCGGATACCAGAACATCACCGCGAAGAGGAAGGCCGGATTGACGCGCATATCGTTATGAATGCGGGTATCGGTATTCTTCAGCACCTGGCTGATGATCCGCTCCATCGGACTGTCGCCGCGCTCGGTAAAGTAGCGGGTGATGGTCGGGAACAGCGGCTGGAACAGGCTGTATTCCCGCAGCAGCATGTAGGTCTGGTAGCCATACCCGGCCTGCAGCAGCTTGAGCACTTCTTCGAACAGACGCGCCGGCGGCACATCGTGGAGCAGGGCGGCCAGGCGCGGCAGCGGTTCAGCCGTTTCCGGGCTGATGGTCATATTGAGCTTGGCTGCAAAGCGCACCGCGCGCAGCATGCGCACTGGATCCTCGCGATAGCGGGTTTCCGGATTGCCGATCAGACGGATCACGCCGTCCTGCAGATCCTTCATGCCGCCGACGTAGTCGCGAACGGTAAAATCCGCCACGCTGTAATAGAGGCTGTTGATAGTGAAGTCGCGACGCTGGGCATCCTCCTCGATCGAGCCGAAGATGTTATCGCGCAGCAGCATGCCGTTCTGGCCCCGCTGGGAGGTGACGCGATCGGTGGTATGCCCTTCGTGATGGCCACGGAAGGTGGCGACCTCAATGATTTCCGGCCCGAACATCACATGCGCCAGGCGGAAACGTCGCCCAACCAGACGGCAGTTGCGGAACAGCTTGCGTACCTGATCCGGCGTGGCGTTGGTGGTAACGTCAAAATCTTTTGGCTTTTTGCCAAGCAGCAGGTCGCGGACGCCGCCGCCGACCAGCCAGGATTCGTAGCCCGCCTTGTTGAGGCGGTACATGACCTTGAGGGCGTTTTCACTGATATCTTTGCGGGAAATAGCATGCTGCTCACGCGGGATCACCGTCATAGGCGTTGGTTCGACGGCGGCTTCTGCCTCGCGCTCCTCACGGCTTAGCACCTTACGGCAAAAATTAGCGACTCGGGTAAAAATGGTGCACCTCGTAGTGTCAGACGGACTTCAGATCAACTGTACAGTGTAAAAATAGCGGCTAATCATAGCTCAGCGGGAGCCATTTGAGAATGCTCGATTTTCGCCGGCTGCCAGTTGGCGACGGCCTGGGCGAGTAAATCATCGATGCTCAGGGCCTGCCACTCCTCGGGGATCGCCTGATTCAGAAAGCGGAGCGCCCGGACGATTTCGGGGCGCGGATCGCCTTCCGGCAGCGCCGGCGCGTGGTTTTGTTTAGAGAGTTTATTGCCGTCGCCATTGAGAGCCAGCGGCAGATGGAGGTAATCCGGCGCCTGCCAGCCAAAATGCTGATACAGCGAAATCTGCCGCACCGTCGGCTCAATCAGGTCTGCGCCGCGGACAATCTCGGTGATCCCCTGAAAGTGGTCGTCGACCACCACCGCCAGGTTGTAGGCGAACAGCCCGTCGCGACGGTGGATAATAAAATCCTCACGCGCCAGCGGCTCATTGGCGATGAGCGTGCCGCGCAGACGGTCGCTAAACTGCAGCACCGGACGGGTTTGGCGCAGGCGCAGCGCGGCGTTTTCCGCCCCCAACCCGAGATCGCGGCAGTGGCCGTCGTAGATCCCGCCCACGGCGTGGATCCGCGCGCGGGTGCAAGTGCAGTAATAGCTCAGCCCTTGCTCGCCCAGCCACGTCAGCGCCTCGCGGTAGGCTTCGTGCCGTTGCGACTGCCACAGCACGTCGCCATCCCAGTGCAGACCGTAGTGGTCAAGCTGGCGCAGGATGGTATCGGCGGCGCCGGGGACTTCGCGCGGCGGGTCGATATCTTCAATACGAACACGCCAGATGCCCTGGTTCGCGCGGGCTTGCAGGTAGCTGCCGAGCGCGGCGATCAGAGAGCCGAAGTGGAGTTCGCCGGAGGGGGAGGGGGCGAAGCGCCCTATATAGCGTGAGTCAGTCATGGTACGGACAACAGAACCAGGCGGGAGAGACTCCCGCCAGAGAGTGAGGCAGCAGGGGATTAGCCCGCCATCTGTTTTTCGCGAATTTCCGCCAGGGTTTTGCAGTCAATGCACAGATCCGCTGTCGGACGCGCTTCCAGACGGCGAATGCCGATCTCCACGCCGCAGGATTCGCAGTAGCCGAAGTCTTCGTCTTCAACTTTTTTCAGCGTTTTCTCGATCTTTTTGATCAGTTTACGTTCGCGGTCGCGGTTACGCAGTTCCAGGCTGAACTCTTCTTCCTGGGCGGCACGGTCTACCGGGTCCGGGAAGTTAGCTGCTTCATCCTGCATGTGCGATACGGTGCGATCCACTTCATCCCTGAGTTGATTACGCCATGCTTCAAGAATACGCTTGAAGTGCGCCAGCTGGGCTTCGTTCATATACTCTTCGCCCGGTTTCTCTTGGTACGGCTCCACCCCAGCGATGGCGAGAATACTCAGGGACGATGTTTTACGGTTTTGCCCTTCTTGCATGTTGCTTCTCCTTAACACGCACTATCGATCCCCATGTGGGGGAAAATCAGGCCGCTATAAATAGCAGATGCTTTTCCGGATAGCAATTATCTAAACGTTACACTTGACAACCCTGTGAAGAAAAGCGTATTCGCGCTTGCGACCCGAACACTATTTAGCCACTTATTTACCGGGGTTTAACACCACGGCGATCGGCTTATTCAGAGTCATCCTCGTCGTAGAAAGTTCCGCTTTCCAGGCGAGAATTTCCACCCCCTTGTCCTGGGCTTCTGTTAACAGCTGTGCGTATCTGGCATCAATATGATGCGCGGGAGAAAAACGGTCAATTGCCGAATGCAGGACGGCAAATAAAATCACCGCGCGGTCGCCATTTGCCGCGACGGCCATCAGTTCCCGCAGATGCTTCTGACCGCGCGTGGTCACCGCATCGGGAAAATAACCGTATTCTTTCTCCGCCAACGTAACCGATTTCACTTCAATATAGCAGTTTTGTCGGTCATCTGCCTGTAACATAATATCGATACGGCTATTCTCTTCGCCATATTTCACTTCGCTTTTCAGCTGGTTATAGCCTGAAAGTTCAGGAATTATTCCGGCGGAAATCGCCTCTTTCGCCAAAGAATTCGCGCGCAGCGTATTGACGCAAATAACTGCGCCCTGCTGGGTTTCAGTTAATTCCCAGGTGTGGGCATATTTGCGCTTCGCATTGTCTGAGGTGGAATACCAGACGGTGTCGCCCGGGGCGGCGCAGCCGGTCATCGCCCCGGTATTCGGGCAGTGGAGCGTCAGCTCGCGGCCATCGGGGGTGACCACGTCAGCAAGAAATCGTTTGTAACGTTTAAGCAAAATGGCGGGCTGCAACGGCGGATCAAACTGCATCAACTTTCCTTATCAAACGGATAACGTTCCAGCGCAGTGTAGCGCGTGCGCCCCCGGCTAAAGCTGGACTCATAGAGCACGAACTCGTTCACCGGAAATGTCCAGCGAAAGCCGGGGGCCGGGATCGGCACCGCCCGGCGAGCATCGCGCCACAGGGTAATATGCGGGTGAAACGGCTGCGGGCTCTGATAGCAGCCGCTGCGCGCCGCCTGAGCGCGCAACATGCTGGCGAGCTGCAGCAGGCCGCGCGGCGGCTGGCGGGTTCCGAGCCATACCACTCGCGAACGTAGCCACTGTCCGGCATCGTCCAGCGTCAGGGTAAAGCCCGGCTGGCGCAGCCGGCCAGCGAGAGCGGCCAGCGCCCGCTGTTTTTCCGCGCTCACCTCGCCGAGAAACGCCAGCGTCAGATGAAGATTATCCGCCGCGACGGGCCTGCCGGCATCTTCGGGGAAGTGCGTTGCCCGCCACTGGACAATTTGCTTCTGGACGGCAGACGGCAGTTCAAGCGCAAAAAACAGCCTTTTCGGCTCAGACATGATAGAGACTCGGTAATGAATTAGGGGGATGCTACAATGCGAACCCCTGAATGTTAACCCCCGGAGCCTTTTGTGTCCTCATTGCCGGTTGCCGCTGTCCTTCCAGAACTGTTATCCGCCCTGCAGCATGCGCCGCAGGTTTTGCTCAACGCGCCGACCGGCGCCGGGAAGTCGACCTGGCTGCCGCTGCAGATCCTCGCCGAGGGCAACATCGCGGGACGCATTATCCTGCTCGAGCCGAGGCGCCTGGCGGCGCGTAATGTCGCGCAGCGGCTGGCTGAACTGCTTGGCGAAAAGCCGGGGGAGACCGTGGGTTTCCGCATGCGCGCCGAAACCTGCGTCGGACCGCAGACCCGCCTGGAGGTGGTTACGGAGGGGATCCTGACGCGCATGATCCAGCGCGATCCGGAGCTGACGGGCGTGGGGCTGGTGATCCTCGATGAGTTTCACGAGCGCAGCCTGCAGGCGGATCTGGCCCTGGCCCTGCTGCTGGACGTCCAGCAGGGGTTACGTGACGATCTCAAGCTGCTGATCATGTCGGCGACCCTCGATAACGATCGCCTGCAGCGTCTGCTGCCGGAGGCGCCGGTGGTGGTCTCGGAGGGGCGCGCTTATCCGGTGGAGCGTCGCTTTAGCCCGCTCTCCGCGCACCAGCGTTTTGATGAGGCGGTGGCGGTAGCGGCGGCGGAGCTCCTGCGGCATGAACAGGGATCGATGCTGCTGTTTCTGCCGGGCGTCGGCGAGATCCAGCGCGTTCAGGAACAGCTGACGGAGCGCGTGGCGGAGGATGTCATTCTCTGCCCGCTGTATGGCGCGTTGCCCTTAAGCGAACAGCGCAAAGCGATCCTCCCGGCGCCGGCCGGGAAGCGCAAAGTGGTGCTGGCCACCAATATTGCCGAGACCAGTTTGACCATCGAGGGGATCCGCCTGGTGGTCGACAGCGCCCAGGAGCGGGTCGCCCGCTTTGACCCGCGCACCGGCCTGACCCGGCTGGTGACGCAGCGCATCAGCCAGGCATCGATGACGCAGCGTGCCGGACGCGCCGGTCGTCTCTCCCCGGGGATCTGCCTGCATTTGCTCGGCAAAGAACAGGCGGAACGGGCGGCGGCGCAGAGCGAGCCGGAGATCCTGCACAGCGATCTGTCGGCGCTGTTGCTGGAGCTGCTGCAGTGGGGCTGCCACGTTCCGGCCGCGCTGGCCTGGCTGGATCAGCCGCCCGCGGTCAATCTGGCCGCCGCGCGCCGCCTGCTGGAGGCGCTGTCGGCGCTGGACGGCGAGCGGCTGTCGGCGTTTGGCCGCAAAATGGCAGCGCTTGGCAACGAGCCGCGGCTGGCGGCGATGCTGGCCGCCGCACAGACCGATGACGAGGCGGTGACAGCGGCAAAGCTGGCGGCGATCCTCGAGGAGCCGCCGCGCGGCGGACTGGTGGATTTGGGGGCCGTCTTTTCCCGTCAGCAGGCCAACTGGCAGCAGCGATCGCAGCAGCTGATGAAGCGCCTGGCCCGCCGCGGCGGCCAGCCCGATGCCGGGCTAATGGCGGGGCTGCTGGCGTCGGCCTTCGCCGATCGCATCGCCCGCCGCCGCGGTCAGGAGGGGCGCTACCAGCTGGCGAACGGCATGGGCGCGATGCTGGACGCCGACGACGCGCTGGGCCGTAATGAATGGCTTATCGCTCCGCTGCTGCTGCAGGGCAGCGCTTCGCCGGATGCCCGCATGCTGTTGGCTCTGCCAGTGGAAATCGGCGAGCTGATCGCCGCCCGCCCTGAACTGGCGAAAAGTTCCGACACGGTGGAGTGGGATGAAGCGCAGGGGACGCTGAAAGCCTGGCGGCGGACGGTGATCGGCCAGTTGGTGATCAAGACCCAGCCGCTGGCGAAGCCCTCTGAGGCAGAGCTGCATCAGGCGATGCTCAACGGTATTCGTGAGAAAGGCCTCGGGGTGCTCAACTGGACGCCAGAGGCTGAGCAGCTGCGCCTGCGGCTGCACTGTGCGGCGCAGTGGCTGCCGGAAGAGGCATGGCCCGCAGTGGATGACGCTTCGCTGCTGGCCTCGCTGGAGACATGGCTGCTGCCGCAGATGAACGGCGTTCATTCCCTGCGGGCGCTGAAGGCGCTGGATCTGCGTCAGGCGCTACAGGACTGGCTGCCATGGCCGCTGCGCCAGAAGCTGGATCGTGAGCTGCCGACGCACTATACCGTGCCGACCGGCAGCCGCCTGGCGATCCGATACCATGCGGAGAACCCGCCAGCGCTGGCGGTGCGTATGCAGGAGATGTTCGGCGAGGCCACGACGCCGGTGATCGCCGAGGGACGGGTGCCGCTGGTGCTGGAGCTGCTGTCGCCTGCCCAGCGTCCGCTGCAGATCACCCGCGATCTGAGCGCCTTCTGGCAAGGGAGCTACCGCGAGGTGCAGAAAGAGATGAAGGGACGCTATCCGAAGCACGTCTGGCCGGACGATCCGGCCAACGCCGCCCCGACCCGCCGCAGCAAAAAATACTCGTAGCCGCCGCTGCCGGGCGGCATCCTGCCCGGCCAGTCGGTTCGCAAACGCTAGACCATCTGCTGCCAGAGAAAAATACTCCCGCCGGCCAGCGCCAGCCAGGGGCCGAAGGCCAGCGGCTGCTGCAGCGACTGCCGGGTCCACAGGCGTTGCAGCAGGGTCCACACCAGCCCGCTGGCCGAAGCGAGCAACAGCACCTGCGGCAGAACCTGCCAGCCGCACCAGGCGCCCAGCGCCGCCAGCAGCTTAAAATCGCCATAGCCCAGCGCCTCTTTCCCGGTCAGCAGGCGGAACAGCCAGTAGACCGACCACAGCGCCAGATAACCGGCCATCGCCCCGGCGACCGCATCCGGCAGGGCAATGTACACCTCGTTAAGATTGAACAGCAGCCCGGCCCACAGCAGGGGCAGAGTCAGGCGATCGGGCAGCAGCTGGGTCCGGGCGTCAATCCGCGCCAGTATCAGCAGGAACGAGAGCAGCACCAGGCCGCCCGCCAGCGGCAGGCCCGGCGCCAGCAAAGCTCCGGCGAGGATAAACAGCAGGCCGGTGGCCAGCTCGGTCAGCGGATAGCTCCACGCGATGGGCGCCTGACAGCAGCGGGCGCGACGGCCCAGCCAGAGGAAACTGAGCAGCGGGATATTGTCCCGCCAGGCGATCGGCTGGCGGCACTGCGGGCAGGAAGAGCCCGGGGTGCTGAGGGTTATCCGCTCGTCGTCCGCGGTCTGGGTCAACATGCGCGGCAGACGATAGATCACCACATTGTAAAAGCTGCCCAGCGCCAGGCCGAACAGCAGTAGAAAGCCATACCAGACAAAGGGAAAGTGCAGCGATAACGCGGCTAGTGTCGTCATTTTTGCTCCTGTGGTAACCATTTTCCCTGCAGCTGCCACGGCGTCGGGCCCGGGGCGTTATTCGCTGTCGGGCGCGTGACCAGCAGCGCCAGCAGCGGCGGCATCCCCTGCCGGGGCTGTAGCGTGCCGCGAAACAGATAGCGGCCATCGGGCGACAGAGTCCCCTGGCCGCTGAGGCTCAGCTGATGAGAGTCCTGACGGAGAGTCAGCGCCACGGCGCCGTCCACCGTACAGCGGAAGGTGCCATTAACCTGGGCCAGCTCCAGGCTGCCGACCGGAGAGTGCAGTCGGGCCTGCCGCCACTGCGCGCCTCCGGCGATGATATGCCGGCAGCGTCCGTCGCTGAACCGCCCTTCGGTCAGGCTGAAGGTGACCTCCCCCGCGGCCTTGACGGGCATAGTCGACATCAACCAGCGGCTGAGCAGGCTGGCGGGGGCGGTGAGCCGCCCCTCCTGTAGGCGCAGATCGCGAAGGCCCCACAGCCGGGCCTGACCCATCACGCCGCGGGGATCGCTGAGAGAGACCTGCCAGCCCGCCAGGGTCAGCGACCACGCCAGTCGTTCAAGCCGTTCCCCATGCCAGTAGACCGGTTGCGCCGCGCCGCGCCAGACGCTGCCGCTAAACTGCCCCACCTGTACGCCGGGCGGCAGCATGGGGGCCAGCAGGCGCGCCGGAGCCGTGGCGGTGAGCCACAACAGATAGAGGACCAGCAGCAGTCCGCCCGCGATCCAGTTAGCCTTCATCGTCGCGCTCCAGCAGCAGATGGTTGACCGTGACCCAGCCGGGTCGCGACGGCTGCCCGGTCACGGACAGCGAGATCGCGTTGACGCCGCGCATCGCCGGAGCGTCCAGCCAGTCGATCAGCGCCTGGAAAGCGCAGGGCTGAAGGGTGATCTGCAGACGTTTTTCCTGCGGCTGCAGGCGGATGACCGTCAGTCCGTGGCTCGCCGCCTCGCGCATCACCAGCGCGGTGAGCGCCTCTTTTGCCGCCGGCGCGGGCTGCTGGCTGAGCTGCTGCAGGCGCGGAGCCTGCTCCGTCATCCAGCGCAGGCTGGCCTGCTCTTTCACCAGGGTTTGCCGCCACTGCGCCTCGCGGGCTCGCCAGGGCTGCCACAGCCCATACCAGAAGGCGCATGCCGCCAGCAGCCCTGTCAGACCAAGCAACAGGCGCTGCTCCGACGGCGTGCGCTGCCGCCACCAGATAAGCAGATTAGCCATCGTTTTCCTCCAGCGTCAGTTGTCCCTCAATGCCATCCGGTTTCGTGATCATGTCGCCCGGCCGGACGCGAAACCGCGGCTGCGCCCGCTGGGTAAACTGCTCCAGCGCCCGGGAAGAGACCGCGGCGATATCCAGCTGCAGACGATTGCCCGCGGCATCCCAGCTCAGCGCTCGCAGACGGATCCCCGGCGTTTCGCTGAGGATGTTTTGCAAGGCGCTGAGGCGGTCGACGAGGGGGGCATGCTGCGCCTGACGGGTGAGGGTTTGCAGGTGCTGCTGCATCTGCAGTCGTGGGTTAATCACCTTTTTCTCCGTCGGAAACCAGCGGTGATAGAAGGCCCGGCTGGCCTGTTGCGCCGCCTCGGCCTGACGCGCCAGATCGCGATGGTCCAGCACGCTGTTTGCCCCTGCCAGTAACGCCAGAGCCAGCGCGGCATACCGCGCCGGACGCCAGCTCGCCTGCGCAGACCGCCGCCGGACGGCGAACTCCCCCTGCAGCAGACTGAGTTTCTGCGCTGCCGGATGGCGTGCGGCAAGGGTCAGCAATGTCTGCGCAGGCTGCTCCCGCCAGACGCCCGGTGCCGCGGGCGGCGGCGAATAGCTGTCGATGACGTGCTCTTCCGCCTCGCTCTGCAGCAGCTCCGTCAGCCAGACGTTTTCCGCCGCCATGCCGCCCCACGGCTGGTGGCGGATCAGCCACTGCTCGTCCACCTGCACCGCGCTCCACGCCGGCGGTTGCCAGGGCAGGGCCAGCACGTCGGGCGTCAACGCCAGGGGCTGTAAGGAGAGCGATTCGCAGCGCGCCAGCCAGTCGCGCATTTTTTGCCGCTGTACGGCGACGATCTCGCACTGGGCCTGCTGGCGGTGGAGCAGAGCAAAATGGGTGGCTTCCACATCGTCTGCCAGCTGCTCTTCCAGCAGAAACGGGGCCACCTGCAGCGGCGGTTTACGCAGGCCCGCCGGTAGGGTGAGCGAGTGAAACGCGCAGTCGCTGGCCGGGATCAGCACCCAGGCCGGGTACTGCTCAGCCAGCGCCGGGAAAGGGCTGGCGTCGTCAGTCGGCCACCGGCCGCTGGCCTCGTGGTGCGGCTCGCCGGGGGCGAAGAGTTGCCAGTGCAGCGGCGCCTGCGCGGCGGCGAGGCGCACGATCAGCATGGCCTGGGGAGAAGCATTAATCTTGTTCATCGACCACCATAGAGAGTCCATATCGCCGCTGGACGACGGTAAACGTGCGCCCCGATTGTTGCAGGACGCTGTGCAGCTGAAAGCGGAGATTGCCGGTCACCACGGTAAAAGCGGCGATAAAGCGTGCGCTGTGCACCGTCAGCCAGGGACGGGCAAGCGTGGTATCGGTTTTCTGCAGCGTCGGCTGCGCGAGAAAGGCGGCGACGCTGCTCCACCCGGTTCGCGGGCGGTTGTGCAGCAGCTGTTGCGCCTCCTGCAGCGTCAGATCGCCGGGAAAGAGGGCCACCAGCAGGGCGGCCTGGGAGGGGCGCAGGGTGTTGACATTGACCTGCAGCGCGTCATCCGGCTGGACGCAGACGAAGGGGAGCAGGCGCTGATAGAGCGCGGCGTCCATCCCGGCCAGCAGGCGCAACTCGCTGACATCCTGCATCGGCTGGTTGGCGGCGAGATAGCCCGGGGTTTGCGCCATATAGACCTCGTCCTCCGCCCCGTTCAGCCGCGGCTGGCCGTCGCTGTCCGTCCAGTCGCCAAGGGCGGCGGCGATCTGGCTGGCGCGCAGCGGCGGCTCGCCGAGCAGCGCCAGCAGCCGAACGAAGACGTTGGTCGGGTAGGGCGTTCCGTCGCCAGCCTCATCCGCGCGATGGTCAATAGCATTGAGGTTGAAGCAGGCGTGCCCGTCGCGGATCGTGGCGCGGATTTCGCCATCGTCGAGGGTAAAGCGGCGCCCCTCCTGCGCCCAGGTTTGCGCCAGGTTCGTTTGACTGGGCGAGTCCAGCGCATCGCGTTGCAGCAGCGCGGCGGCCATGTTTTCCGCCGCCAGGGCGTACCATCTGGCCTGCAAATTATCGAGGGTCACGGCGGTATGCTGATACATGACCGCGGTGCGCTCGGTCATGGCGCTGGCGAGGATCATCATCAGGGCGAGGATGAACAGCACCATCAGGAGCGCGACGCCGCGTTGCCGATTTATCACTGGCCGCCTCCCGGGGTGAGTAAAAACAGGCGGGTTATCTCCCCGCTGTTCGCCAGCGTCAGGGTGATCTCCAGCCCCTGCGGCAGCCTCTGCGGGCGGTCCCAGGTTTCCTGCCAGCGCCCGTCGGCGTAAAACCGCAGGCGAAACGCCGTGACCTCGCGCAGCAGCACCCGGACCGTCGGCTGGCTGCCGGTCAGCGGATCCTGCTGATCGAAGCTCAGACGCTCAAGCCGCTGCTGGCGCAGACGGTAGCTGACGTTCTGGATCTCCGAGCGCGGGAGGATCCCCAGCGGGTTTGGCCAGCCGCTGCGGCTGAAGGCCAGTCCCCAGTCGTCGCTCTGCAACTGGAAACGTCCGGCGAAGAAAAACGTGTCGCTGTTTCTGGCGCGACGGGGAATGATGTGGGTGACATCGTCGGCTATCTGGCGAAAGGCGCGCTGGAGGGCCGCGATCTGCTGGCTTTTCTCGCGGGTCAGGCCATCGGCGCGGATGACGTTCTGCAGCACCATCACGGCGGCGGCGCTGAGGACGGCGAGAATAGCCAGCGCCAGCAGCGTTTCAATCAGGGTGAAACCGCGCATCCTGGTTATCATGGCGGCGTCACCCAGGTGCGCAGGGTGGCCAGCGGCGCGGGATCGCTTTTTTGCCGCCGGACCTCCACGTCCAGCGCCCGCAGCTGCGGCAGCGCGGTTTCCACTCCCTGCCAGCGGACAAACCAGCGCGTCCCGGCGGCCTCCACGGTGGTTTCAGACCAGCTGAGGGCAGGCCAGCGTTTCTCCAGCCGCAGCTGCACCAGCTGGTTATCCGCCAGCCAGCTGGCGAGGATTTTCTCTTCCATACGCCCGAGCTGGCGCGTTTGCTGCAGGGTGGACTGCATCACCGCCAGGCCGGCGAGGGCGAAAATCACCAGCGCGACCATCACTTCGATAAGCGTCATTCCGGCTTCACGCTTCATGGCTGCTCCCGCGCCGCCAGCGGCTGGCTGTCGCCCTGGGCGTCGACGTTGATGCCCGTCGCGGCGTCAATCCGCAGCTGAAACGGCGTGACTTCACCGCCGGGAAAAATAAGCACGTCGGGCTGCTCGCCCGGCGTCCACGCCTGGCCGTCGGGAAAGCGCAGCGTCAGCCTGGCCCGCGGGAGGGTTTCCGCCGTGGTGACGCGTCCGGCCTGCAGCGGCAGCCACTGCGCGTTGCCCCACCGGTCGTCAGCCGCCGCCGGGGCGCTATCGTCGGCAGGCTGCAGGCGCATAAACTGCCAGCGCTCAGGGTGGATGATAATGCCGAAGAGCTGACCGGTTTGCTGCCCGCGCTCGCGGACAAAATCCAGTTGCGCCTGAAAGCGCGCCAGGATCTGTGTGGCCTCCTGGGTGCGGGCGGAGGGAAACGCCAGCAGCACCATGCTGGCGCTGACGCCGATCAGCAGCAGGACCAGCATCATCTCCAGGAGGGTGAAACCGCGCTGAGACACTATTTCTTCCCGAGGGTCCAGTTGCCGATATCGTCATTGGTGTCGGGCATCCCGTCCGGGCCGACGCTGAAGACGTCGATGGCGCCATGCTGACCCGGGCTTAACAGCTGATACTCATTCCCCCACGGGTCCTGCGGCAGACGGCGGATATAGCCGCCTTCCGGGTAGTTGCGGGCGTGCGGCTCGGCGGCCGGAGCGGTCACCAGCGCCTGCAGTCCCTGTTCGGTGTTGGGGTAGCGGCTATTGTCGAGTTTATACATGTCCAGCGCTCCCTCGAGCGCCACCAGATCGCTGACGACTTTCTGGCGGTCCGCTTTCTCCTTGTTGCCCATCAGGTTAGGCACCACCAGGCTGGCGAGAATGCCGAGAATGACGATCACCACCATAATTTCCAGTAACGTGAAACCGCGTTGCCGTTGCATAGTTTTCTCCATTAATACAGTTACATACTCATAAGGGTGTTCAGTTGCAGGATCGGCTGCAGGATGGCCAGCACGATAAACAGCACCATGCCGGCCATGGTGACCACCAGCAGAGGCTCAAACAGGCTGAGGGCCATCTGGATCTGCGCGCTCAGCTCCCGGTCCTGGTTCTCCGCCGCGCGCTCCAGCATGGCGGTCAGTTCTCCGCTCTGTTCGCCGCTGGCGATCATGTAGCGCATCATCGGCGGAAACAGGGCGGTGGATTCCAGCGCCCGATGCAGACTGACGCCTTCGCGTACGGATTCGCTGGCCGCCGCCAGCTGGCTGCGCGCCCAGGCGTTGCTGAGGACGTCGGCGCTGATGCGCATCGACAGCAGCAGCGGCACCGCGCTGGCATTGAGAATGCTTAAGGTGCGGGCGTAGCGCGCGCTGTTGACGCTGCGGGCCACGCGGCCGATGACCGGCAGGCGCAGCAGCGCCCGGTCCCAGGCGAGCCGCCGGGCGGGCTGGCGCAGCAGATAGCGCAGCGCCAGCAGCGCCAGTAACGACAGCAGCGCCAGCCAGGGGCCCGCGCTGCGCACGATGTCGCTCAGGCTCATTAGCAGCCGGGTAGAGAAGGGCAGGGCCTGTTTAAGATGGACAAACTGCTCAACGACTTTCGGCACCACGGTGGAGAGCAGAATGGCGATCACGCTGATAGCGACCAGCGTCAGTACGATGGGGTAGATCATCGCCTGCAGCAGGCGGGCGCGGAGCTGCTGGCGCTGCTCGGTATAGTCAGCAAGCCGGTTCAGTACGCCGTCGAGATGGCCGGAGGTTTCGCCGGCCGCCACCATGGCGCAGAACAGCCCGTCGAAGCAGGCGGGATAGCCGCGCATCGCCTCCGCCAGCGAGTGGCCTTCGAGCACTTTGCTGCGCACCCCGGCCATTAACGTTCTTAGCGACGGCTTTTCGCACTGCTGGGCGACGGCATCGAGCGCCTTTTCCAGCGGGATCCCGGCGGCAACCAGAGTCGCCAGCTGGCGGGTGAGCAGGGCTAAATCACCGGCGCTGGTACGCCGGGTAAGGGATCCGCCGGCCCACAGTCGCCGCGCCGGGTCGGCAGTTGTCACTTCCAGCGCCAGCCAGCCCTTGTCCCGCAGCAGCTGGCGGGCGTGGCGGGCGGAGTCGGCCTGCTGAAGGCCGCGGCGGGTTTTGCCCTGCGCGTCCAGCGCCTGATAGCGAAACAGGGCCATCTTAGACGCTTTCCGTCGTTTGCTGTTCGGTGACCCGCATCACCTCCTCCCAGCTGGTGATCCCCGCCAGCGCTTTGTCGCGTCCGGCATGGCGCAGGGTTTGCCAGGCTGGCCCCAGCTGCTGGATCAGGGTGATCTCGTTCTCGCCGCGGTGGATGGCGGCGCGCACGCGGTCGTCAACCAGCAGCAGTTCATGGATCCCGGTGCGTCCGCGATAGCCGATGAAATTACACTCCGGACAGCCTTTGGGCTGCCACAGCCGCGCGCCGACCGGGACCGCCATCTGCCGGGCGGTGTTGGCATCCGCCTGCCAGGGCTGACGGCAGTGCGGGCAGAGTTGGCGCACCAGCCGCTGCGACATCACCGCCAGCAGCGAGGTGGAGAGTAAAAAAGGCTCCACGCCCATATCCTGTAGACGGGAAATGGCGCCCAGCGCGCTGTTGGTGTGCAGGGTCGACAGCACCAGGTGCCCGGTCAGCGAGGCCTGAACGGCGATCTGGGCGGTTTCGCCATCGCGGATTTCGCCCACCAGCACTACGTCCGGATCCTGGCGCAGGATGGCGCGCAGGCCGCGGGCGAAGGTCATCTCGACTTTGGCGTTGACCTGGGTCTGGCCTATGCCCTCCAGCTCATACTCCACCGGATCTTCAATGGTCATGATGTTGCGCTCCCGGGCGTCGAGGCGGCTGAGGGCGGCGTAGAGCGTCGTGCTTTTCCCGGAGCCGGTCGGACCGGTGACCAGGATGATGCCGTGCGGGCGGGCGATCAGCGCATCGACCCGATCGAGCAGGGCGGGCGGCATGCCCAGCGTCAGCAGATCCAGGTTGACGCTGTTTTTGTCCAGCAGACGCAGGACGACGCGTTCGCCGTGGCTGGAGGGCAGGGTGGAGACGCGCACGTCGATTGCTCGCCCGCCGATGCGCAGCGCCATGCGGCCATCCTGAGGGACCCGCTTTTCGGCAATGTCCAGGCTGGCCATCACCTTGATGCGCGAAATTAACAGGGCGGCCAGCCGCCGCTGCGGGCGCAGAATTTCGCGCAGCACGCCGTCGACGCGAAAGCGGATCTGCAGATGGCGCTCGTAGGTTTCGATATGAATATCCGAGGCTTTCTCTTTGATGGCCTCGGTGAGCATGGCGTTGATCAGGCGGATGATCGGCGCGTCGTCCTCGCTGTCGAGCAGATCGTCGGTGTCCGGCAGCTCTTCGGCGAGGGTATAGAGGTCGAGCTCGTTGCCGATGTCGGCCATCATGCGGTGCGCCTCCGCCGAATCACGCTGATAGCTGAGCACCAGCACTTTCTCGAACGCGTCCGGCGCCAGACGGCTGACGCGCATCGGCCCGTCCGCCAGGCGGCGCGCTTCCAGCAGCGCCCGGGCGGCGGTATCGGGGCGGCACAGCGCTTCGCAGCGTTCACCGTCGCTGAGCAGCACAAGATGGTGCGCGCGGGCCCAGGCGAAGGGCAACAGCGGACGGCGTTCGGCGGCTGGCGTCATGGGCGGCCTCCGAGATTGAAGGCGTCAATGGCGGCGCTGACCTGGCGGAAAGCCTGGGTCTCCTGCTGCGGATAGATATGCAGCAGGTCGTTGCTGAGCGACGCTTCGCTGCTTTCTTTACCCCGCTGTTTAGTTTGCGCATTGTTGAAGGCGGTGTACTGGCCGGAAGAAGCCTGGCGGTACTCATCGCGATCGCGAATGATGGTCGGGCGGATAAACAGCATCAGGTTGCGTTTCGACACTTTCTTGCTGTCGGAGCGGAACAGGGCGCCGATCACCGGGATATCCCCGAGCAGCGGCACTTTGTCAGCGGTATCGGTGACGGTTTTATCCAGCAGCCCGCCAACCACCACCGTTTCGCCGCTGCCGACCAGCACGGCGTTATTCACCGTCCGGGTATTGAAGGTCGCCCCGAGATCGCTGCTGGTGCTGGAGGCCGAGTCGGCAACGCTCGATACCTCCTGCTCAATCTCCAGCAGCACCGCATCGCCTTCGTTAATCTGCGGTTTCACCTTCAGTTTAATGCCGACGGTTTTGCGCTCGACGGTATTGAAGATGTTGTCGCCTGAGGTGGTTTGCGAGCCGGTTAATACCGGAACTTCCTGGCCGACGTTAAAAGTGGCTTGCATGTTATCGAGGGTGACGATGCTGGGGGTGGCCAGAATATCGTTCTTGGTACTGCTGGAGAGGGCGGTGAGCAGCATCGCCCAGTTCCCCTGATAGAAGCCGGCGGCGATACCGTTAAACGAGCCGAGGGCGCTGGCCAGCGAGCTGCTGATGGTACCGTCTTTGTTGTACTGGTTGGCGCCGGCGATAGCCGTCGATATCGGCAAACCGCTGTTGGTGAACTGCGTCATGCCGGCGTTTTTGTTTGCCCACTGGATACCGAGATTAAGGCCATCGGCATCCTGCACTTCGGCAATAATCGCCTCCACCAGCACCTGCGGGCGGCGGATATCGAGCTGGGCGATCACCCGCTCAAGATCGTTCATCACGTCTGGCGCCGCGGTGACGATCAGGGCGTTGGTCTGGCCGTGGGCTTTGATAATAATATTTTTGTCGATCGCGGCCACTGGCCTGGCGCTTTGCTTGTCGCTCTGCAGCGAGCTGCTGATCCCGGTCAGAACTTCCACCAGATCGGCGGCTTTGGCGTACTTCAGGTAGATCACTTTGGTGTTACCCTGTACCGCCTGCTGGCGGTCGAGCTGTTTGATCATGGCGATAATGCGCTGGCGCGAGTTTGGTTCGCCGCTCACCAGTACCGCGTTGGTGCGCTCATCGGCCACCACGTTCGCCACCATCGAGCCCGGCAGCGCCGACTTGCTGGTATCTTTATTAAGCTCGGTAACCAGTTTGACTACTTCCGCGGCGGAGGCCCAGGAAAGGGGCACGGTCACCACGCTGCGATCCCCGGCGTTGTCGACGCGCTCGACAATGGTCAGCAGGCGTTTGATAACCGCCGCGCGGCCGGTCATCAGCAGTACGTTGGAGGGCTCATAATGGACCACGCTGCCGGCGCCAGCGTTATCGTTCAGCTGGCGGAGCAGCGGGGCGAGATCGCGGGCGGCGACGTTGGTCAGGGGCACCACCCGGGTGACCACTTCATCGCCTTCGCCCGGCGCGGCCGCGCTGGCGACCGGCACGGCCGAGGTCTTGGCGTCTTTGGCGCGGACCACTTTTAGCACGCCGTTATTCATATTGATCACGGCGAAGCCATATACATCCAGCACGCTGAGGAAGAATTGATAATATTGTTCTTCATTGAGCATATCGTAACTGCGCACGGTGATAGTACCGCGTACGCTGGGATCGATAATCACCGTTTTATTCAGGTTTTTGCTGACGGTATTGATAAATTCCTGGATATCGGTGCCTTTAAAACTGGCGGAAAATTCCTCCGCGGCGGCCGGAGAAAATAGCAGCGGGGTTAATATCAGCAGCGCAGGCAGCATTTTTCGCAGGCGTTTCATGGTTGGCAATTATTCATCCCCCAGCGCGAAAGCAATATCGTGTCGTTGGCCTTCCCGCTCAACGGTTAGCGTTATTTCGGTCATGTCGGCCAGATTTTGCAGCGCCTGTTGCGCTTGCTCCTGGTCGCGTAAATCGATGCCGTTTAAGGCAATCGCCAAATCATTTGCCTGCAGGCCGGACTGGCGAAACAGCGAGGCGTCTTTGCCTGGGTTCAGCCGATAACCCAGCAGTTTGTCGCCGCTGAGTACCGGCGAAATAGATAAATAAGTGAGGATATTTTGCGGCTGTTCGCGGAGTCGCTTCACGAGGGGCGGGTTGCCCGCGGCGGTGGGCGGCGGCGACGGCGCGCGACTGTCGTTAAATAATAAAATGGCCTCTTTGCGCCCCTGATAGTTGACGATGATCCGGTCAGGCAGAATGGCGGCGATCCGCGCATCATACCCTGGGAGAGGATCGCCCGTGCTAAGGCTAACCTGCTGATTTCCCTTTTCGATAATAGCGATGGAGCGCGCCGGGTTGCTGCTGGCGAGTAGCCCGGCCAGGCGTAGCTTCAGGCTGGAAACCGGCACCTGATTGAGACTGGCAGCATCCGTTGGCGTGGGGCTAATTTTCACCGCCAGGCCAAACAGGGTAAATGCGGGCCGCACATTTTTTAATTCCGGATCTGCCGGCGGAGGCATGGTTAACGGTAGGGCGGAAATATCCTCAGGACTCACAGGGAATACCACGCGCCAGGTTAATTTCGCCAGCTGTGGGATAGCGGTTATTAATATGATGAGCGTCACAATTTGTGGTAATAATTTAATTATCCCTTTATTTATATTTGTTAACCTCATCACAGAAACTGGCATTTTAATTCCTTTGCTAATTTATTTTTCTGCACGTTGGCGTAATACCCTACCGAAACAGGTAGGTGATTATTGGCTTTTGAATTATTTATTGCCGGAGAGTGGCGATAAGCGTGGCGAATCATAATCAGTTTGCGGTTTCGGGTCGTCATTCCCTTTATTGATTTACTCCCCCGGCTTCCTACGCCCCCCGCTCATTTGTGGGGGATGATTGCGCCTGGGAAAGCAAAAATATCTAATTAGCGCGCTGTAAAGATATTCATCCTTTCTTACCTTTTATAATTTAATAAGCATATTAGGGACTATCGAATGCTCAGATATACCTGTCATGCCCTATTTCTTGGATCGTTAGTATTATTGAGTGGCTGTGATAACAGCTCTTCCTCTTCTACCTCTGGCTCACCGGGTTCACCAGGCAATCCTGGCAACCCAGGCACTCCCGGCACGCCCGACCCGCAGGATGTCGTCGTCCGCTTACCGGACGTTGCCGTCCCAGGCGAAGCGGTGCAGGCTTCCGCCAGGCAAGCTGTCATTCATCTCGTCGATATCGCCGGCATCACCAGCAGCACGCCGGCCGACTATGCGACGAAAAACCTCTATTTATGGAACAACGAAACCTGTGACGCGCTGAGCGCGCCGGTGGCGGACTGGAATGATGTCAGCACCACCCCGACCGGCAGCGACAAATATGGCCCTTATTGGGTGATCCCGCTGACTAAAGAGAGCGGATGCATCAACGTTATCGTCCGCGATGGCACCAATAAGCTTATCGACAGCGACCTGCGCGTCTCTTTCAGTGATTTCACCGATCGGACGGTATCGGTCATCGCCGGCAACAGCGCGGTCTATGACTCCCGCGCCGACGCCTTCCGCGCCGCCTTTGGCGTGGCGCTGGCCGATGCGCACTGGGTCGATAAGACTACTCTGCTGTGGCCGGGTGGGGAAAATAAACCCATTGTGCGCCTCTATTACAGCCACAGCAGTAAGGTGGCCGCCGACAGTAACGGCGAATTTAGCGATAAATATGTCAAGCTGACCCCCACCACCGTCAGCCAGCAGGTAAGCATGCGCTTCCCGCATCTCGCCAGCTATCCAGCCTTTAAACTGCCGGATGATGTTAACGTCGATGAATTGCTGCAGGGCGAGACGGTGGCGATAGCCGCGGAAAGCGATGGGATCCTGAGCTCAGCCACCCAGGTGCAGACCGCCGGCGTGCTGGACGATACCTATGCCGCCGCCGCCGAGGCGCTGAGCTATGGCGCCCAGCTAACCGATAGCGGCGTGACCTTCCGCGTCTGGGCGCCCACGGCGCAGCAGGTCGAGCTGGTGATCTATAGCGCGGACAAGAAAGTGATAGCCAGTCACCCGATGACCCGCGATAGCGCCTCCGGCGCCTGGTCCTGGCAGGGGGGAAGCGACCTGAAGGGCGCCTTCTACCGCTACGCGATGACGGTCTACCACCCGCAGTCGCGTAAAGTCGAGCAGTACGAAGTGACCGATCCCTACGCCCACAGTTTGTCGACCAACTCGGAGTACAGCCAGGTGGTCGATCTCAACGACAGCGCGCTGAAGCCGGAAGGCTGGGACGGGCTGACGATGCCGCACGCGCAGAAAACCAAAGCCGATCTGGCGAAAATGACGATTCACGAATCGCATATTCGCGATCTCTCCGCCTGGGATCAAACCGTGCCTGCGGAGCTGCGCGGTAAGTATCTGGCGCTCACCGCCCAGGAAAGCAATATGGTCCAGCATCTGAAACAGCTGTCGGCCTCGGGCGTGACCCATATTGAGCTGCTGCCGGTCTTCGATCTGGCGACGGTCAATGAGTTCAGCGACAAGGTCGCCGATATTCAGCAGCCGTTCAGCCGCCTGTGCGAGGTCAATAGCGCGGTGAAGAGCAGCGAGTTCGCGGGCTATTGCGACAGCGGTTCGACGGTCGAAGAGGTGCTGACCCAGCTGAAGCAGAACGACAGCAAGGATAACCCGCAGGTGCAGGCGTTGAATACGCTGGTGGCGCAGACCGACTCCTATAACTGGGGCTACGATCCGTTCCACTACACGGTACCGGAAGGATCCTACGCCACCGATCCGGAAGGCACGGCGCGTATTAAAGAGTTCCGCACCATGATTCAGGCGATCAAGCAGGATCTGGGAATGAACGTCATTATGGACGTGGTGTACAACCACACCAACGCCGCCGGCCCGACCGATCGCACCTCGGTACTGGATAAGATCGTCCCCTGGTACTACCAGCGTCTGAACGAAACCACCGGCAGCGTGGAATCGGCTACCTGTTGCTCCGACTCGGCGCCAGAGCACCGGATGTTCGCCAAGCTTATCGCCGATTCACTGGCGGTATGGACCACCGATTATAAGATCGATGGCTTCCGCTTCGACCTGATGGGCTACCACCCGAAAGCGCAGATCCTCTCGGCCTGGGAACGCATTAAAGCGCTGAACCCGGATATCTACTTCTTTGGCGAAGGCTGGGATTCCAACCAGAGCGATCGCTTTGAAATTGCCTCGCAAATCAATCTCAAAGGCACCGGGATCGGCACGTTCTCCGATCGTCTGCGCGACGCCGTGCGCGGCGGCGGGCCGTTCGACTCCGGTGACGCATTACGCCAGAACCAGGGCGTGGGCAGCGGGGCCGGCGTTCTGCCGAATGAGCTGACCACCCTGACCGACGATCAGGCGCGTCACCTCGCCGATCTGACCCGTCTCGGCATGGCCGGTAACCTTGCGGACTTTGTGCTGATCGACAAAGACGGCGCGGTGAAGAGAGGCAGCGAGATTGACTATAACGGCGCGCCAGGCGGCTATGCGGCTGATCCGACGGAGGTCGTGAACTATGTGTCAAAACACGATAACCAGACGCTGTGGGACATGATCAGCTATAAAGCCGCTCAGGAGGCGGATCTCGATACCCGCGTCCGGATGCAGGCGGTGTCGCTGGCGACGGTGATGCTCGGCCAGGGGATCGCCTTTGACCAGCAGGGCTCGGAGCTGCTGCGCTCTAAATCCTTTACCCGCGATTCGTATGATTCCGGCGACTGGTTTAACCGCGTGGACTACTCCCTGCAGGACAACAACTACAACGTCGGTATGCCGCGCAGCAGCGATGATGGCAGCAACTATGACATCATCGCCCGGGTGAAAGACGCGGTGGCTACTCCGGGTGAAACGGAGCTCAAGCAGATGACCGCGTTTTATCAGGAGCTGACCGCGCTGCGTAAATCGTCTCCGCTGTTTACCCTCGGCGACGGCGCGACGGTGATGAAGCGCGTGGACTTCCGCAATACTGGCGCCGATCAGCAGACGGGTCTGCTGGTGATGACCATCGATGACGGGATGCAGGCTGGCGCCAGTCTGGACAGCGGTGTCGACGGCATCGTGGTGGCGATCAACGCCGCGCCGGAAAGCCGGACGCTGCAGGACTTCGCCGGCACATCGCTCCAGCTGAGCGCTATTCAGCAGGCGGCGGGCGACCGGTCGCTGGCGAGCGGCGTGCAGGTTGCCGCTGACGGTTCGGTCACGCTGCCGGCCTGGTCGGTTGCCGTTCTCGAGTTGCCGCAGGGCGAGTCGCAGGGCGCTGGCCTGCCGGTGAGCAGTAAATAACATAACGTAGGGCGCCCGTAAGGGCGCCTCTGGCTGATGACAAACCTGTTTCGTTATTGTGCTCGCCTTTCTGTCGGGTGGCGGCTTTCGCCTTACCCGGCCTACGAAAGATTACAATATCAAACAGTTATGCAGTTATCTGTAGGCCCGCGCAAGCGTAGCGCCGCCGGGCAATTCCTGAAGATTGCACTTTGTCAGCAGTCTGGGGCATCCGTAAGGGCGCCTTCTCGTTATCGTGAGGGAACAGGAGACGGTTGTGATTGTTCGTGATGACAGTGAAAGAGGCATCCCGCCGCTGGTGACGCATCAGCCGCCGTCCTCGATGGATGATGCGCCGGTGATCCGCGGACGGATGGTGCAGATCCCCGGCTGGATTATCCCGCTGTACGCCGGATTATTTATCGCGCTCGGCTGGTTTGGCGGCGAGCAGTGGCGTCACCCGGCACCGCCGCAAACGCTGCCCTTGCCGGTGGCGCATGCGGCGCTTCTGCCGTTAACCGCTGCCGGAGAGGCCGCGCCAAAGACGCCGCCGCCGGCGGCAAAAGCCAGCGCGCCCGCGGCGCCGGAAGTGGACAGCGATACGCTGCCGCCTCTGCGCTACAGCGCCCATGTCTATGCCTCGCTACCGGAAAAGCGCAGCATTGTGTTAAACGGCAAAGCGTGGACGGAGGGCGATTCACCCCTGCCCAATCTGGTGGTGGAGCAGATCCAGCAGGATGTGACGATCTTCAGCTTCAACGGCACGACCTTTACCCTCGCGGCGCTGGAGGACTGGCCGGGCGGAAAAATTGACGAGGAGCCGAAAGAGGAATAAAAGCGCGCACAATAACCGGCGCGCTGAGGATATTTCGCTTAGTCGCTGCGCAAGCTGGCAATAAATGGCGCGAGCTGACGATTAAATTGACTGCACTGTGTGGCTTCCGGGGTGCTGTCCTGTAATAGCTGTTGGTAAAGCCGGTCGCTATTTGGGCTTAACGTCGCCACGTCAATATTTCCCCATCCGCGCGCTTTACCGACATTCACCGCTGCCCGATATATCGTTTCATCAGCGGGGAGATCGCTACGATTACATTTATTCTTGAGATAGCGCGTCCCGGCCGCCACGGACGAGAGCTGCTCGAGCTGCGCCTGGCTGCTGATAGCCGGGCTGAGCGTTGAGGCGGGTTTTTGTTGGCAGCCAGAGAGAAGGGCTACCATGCAAAGCGGAAATATAAGCGGAATACGCATCATAGAGTAATCAAAATAATGAATCACTGGCCGCTAGTTTAACAAATATTTACCTGGTGTCATCATAAAATATTATTCTGCATAAATGTTAACAGGCTCTCATTTTTATCAACGGAAAGGCGCTTAATCGACTTTACTTTTATCAATAATAAACGTTGGCGCTGGGAAAATATATTTTCATCCGCGGATGATGCCACTGCGCTGACCGGCAGGAAGCGCGCCGTTTTTTATGTTATTAAAAAACATACTCTTTCCCATCTTGTTACGTGCGCAGGAGGTAAAATGCTGGTTAAGAATGTCGCATTTTAGTGCTATCCTGTATGCCCTGAACATTACGTGCTATGTTCTGACTTATTCTGCCGATGATGCGTTTAACACAATGATTTTATGGTGAATTTTTATTGTTAGTATCATGTAACATGAAGCAAACCAACCCTCTGAAAGGCTGGCGGCGCGTCCTGCCTGCCAGCAGGTTGTCGTCCGAAGGATAAGCAGCCTGGACGTTAATTTGAGAGATTTCTTCTTCCTCTGAACAGGGGAAGTATTGAGAATCAGGCCTTTGCGCCTGAACGTTGCGGAGAAAAAGCATGGCGGGAGATGACCGCGAGCCTATCGGACGTAAGGGAAGACCTTCACGTCCGACTAAACAGAAAGTCACCCGTCGCCGGGTCCGGGAAGAGGACTACGACGACGAGTATGATGACGATGATTATGAGGATGAGAAACCGGTGCCGAGAAAAGCCAAAGGCAAAGGTGGCAAGCCTCGTCGGAAGCGCAGCTGGCTGTGGCTGCTGGTCAAGCTGGGGATTGTCTTCGCGGTGCTGATTGCCGCCTATGGCGTCTACCTCGACCAGAAAATCCGCAGCCGCATTGACGGTAAAGTCTGGGAGCTGCCGGCCGCGGTCTATGGCCGGATGGTCAACCTTGAGCCGGACATGCAGATCAGCAAAAACGAGATGGTGCGTCTGCTCAACGCCACGCAGTATCGCCAGGTCAGCGCGATGACGCGCCCCGGCGAATATACCGTGCAGGCTAACAGCATCGAGATGATCCGTCGTCCGTTCGATTTCCCGGACAGTAAGGAAGGGCAGGTGCGCGCGCGTCTTACCTTCGACGGCGACCATCTTGAGACCATCGAGAATATGGATAATAACCGCCAGTTCGGTTTCTTCCGCCTCGATCCGCGTCTTATCACCATGCTGCAGTCGCCGAACGGCGAGCAGCGCCTGTTCGTGAAGCGCAGCGGCTTCCCCGATCTGCTGGTGGATACCCTGCTGGCGACCGAAGACCGCCACTTCTATGAGCACGATGGGATCAGTCTCTACTCCATCGGCCGCGCGGTGCTGGCGAACCTGACGGCAGGCCGAACGGTGCAGGGGGCGAGTACCCTGACCCAACAGCTGGTGAAAAACCTGTTCCTCTCCAGCGAACGCTCCTACTGGCGTAAAGCCAACGAAGCGTATATGGCGCTGATCGTCGACGCCCGCTACAGCAAGGATCGCATCCTTGAGCTGTATATGAACGAGGTGTACCTCGGCCAGAGCGGCGATAACGAAATTCGCGGCTTCCCGCTGGCCAGCCTGTATTACTTCGGCCGTCCGGTGGAAGAGCTGAGCCTCGACCAGCAGGCGCTGCTGGTGGGGATGGTGAAAGGGGCGTCGGTCTATAACCCGTGGCGTAACCCGAAACTGGCCCTTGAACGACGCAATCTGGTGCTGCGTCTGCTGCAGCAGCAGCAGGTTATCGACCAGGAGCTGTACGACATGCTCAGCGCCCGTCCGCTGGGCGTGCAGCCGCGCGGCGGGGTGATTTCACCGCAGCCGGCGTTTATGCAGATGGTTCGTCAGGAACTGCAGGCGAAGCTGGGCGATAAAGTGAAAGATCTCTCCGGCGTGAAGATCTTCACCACTTTCGACTCGGTGGCGCAGGATGCGGCGGAAAAAGCGGCCTCGGAAGGGATCCCGGTTCTGAAGAAACAGCGTAAGCTGGCGGACCTGGAAACCGCCATGGTGGTGGTTGACCGCTTCACCGGCGAAGTGCGGGCGATGGTCGGCGGCGCGGAGCCGCAGTTCGCCGGTTATAACCGCGCGATGCAGGCCCGCCGATCGATTGGTTCTCTGGCCAAGCCGGCGACCTACCTGACCGCGCTGAGCCAGCCGAATCAGTATCGCCTGAATACCTGGATCGCCGATGCGCCGGTGACGATTCGCCTTTCCAACGGTCAGACGTGGTCCCCGCAGAACGACGATCGTCGTTTCAGCGGTCAGGTGATGCTGGTGGATGCCCTGACTCGCTCGATGAACGTCCCGACGGTTAACCTCGGGATGGCGCTGGGCTTGCCGGCGGTAGTCGATACCTGGACTAAACTGGGGGCGCCGAAGAATCAGCTCAACGCGGTGCCGTCGATGCTGCTTGGCGCGCTGAACCTGACGCCGATTGAAGTGGCCCAGGCCTTCCAGACCATCGCCAGCGGTGGGAACCGTGCGCCGCTTTCCGCGCTGCGGTCAGTGATTGCCGAAGATGGCACTGTGCTCTACCAGAGCTATCCGCAGGCGGAGCGCGCGGTGCCTGCCCAGGCGGCCTACATGACGCTGTGGACTATGCAGCAGGTGGTGCAGCGCGGTACGGGGCGTCAGCTGGGGGCAAAGTATCCGGGCCTGCATCTGGCGGGGAAAACCGGGACCACCAACAATAACGTCGATACCTGGTTCGCCGGCATCGACGGTAGTCAGGTGACCATCACCTGGGTGGGTCGCGACAATAACCAGCCGACCAAACTGTACGGCGCCAGCGGCGCGATGTCGATTTACCAGCGCTATCTGGCGAACCAGACGCCAACGCCGCTGGTGCTGACGGTGCCGGAAGACGTGGTTGATATGGGCGTGGACAGCAACGGCAACTTCGTCTGCAGCGGCGGTATGCGTTCGCTGCCGGTCTGGACCACGCAGCCGGATGCGCTGTGCCGTCAGGGCGAAATGATGCAACAGCAGCAGTTGCAGCAACAGGAAGCGAAAAATCCGTTTAATCAGTCCGGGCAGCAACCGCCGCCGCAGCAGCAACAGCAGCAACAGCCGCCGAAGCAGCAGGAAAAGAGCGACGGCGTCGCGGGCTGGATCAAGGATATGTTCGGCAGTAACTGATTTTGACCGCACGACCAGACCCCTTAATACGAAAGTATTAAGGGGTTTTTTTATGCCTGTAAAAAAGTTAACGGCTCTTTAACTCCATAATAACTATCTGGTTATTAATTCAGCCTTCGACCGGCGGCGACAGGCATATCGCTTGCCTTGCCTTCGACGTTTCGCCTATTATATCGCCCGTCATAATAATAATTCTCGTTTACGTTATCATTCACTTTCATCAGAGATATACCCATGGCGCGTCCAAAAACTGCTCAGCCAAATCACTCGCTGCGTAAAGTCGCAGCTGTAGTAGCCACGGCGGTTAGCGGCATGTCTGTCTACGCACAGGCAGCAGAACAACCGAAGCAAGAAGAAACCATCACCGTCGTTGCCGCCCCGGCCGCCCAGGAAAGCGCCTGGGGACCGGCGCCGACTATCGCGGCAAAACGCTCCGCCACGGCGACCAAAACCGATACCCCGATTGAAAAAACGCCGCAGTCTGTGTCGGTGGTGACGCGCCAGGAGATGGAGATGCGCCAGCCGACGACGGTAAAAGAGGCGCTCTCCTATACGCCAAGCGTCTTCTCCACTCGCGGCAGTTCGACCACCTATGACGTGGTCACCATTCGCGGCTTCACCACCTCGACGACCGTCAACACCAACCAGTATCTGGACGGCATGAAGCTGCAGGGGAATAACTACTCTGAAGTCTCCATGGATCCTTACTTCCTCGAGCGTGTGGAAGTGATGCGCGGGCCAACCTCGGTGCTGTACGGCAACAGCAACCCGGGCGGTATCGTCAGCATGGTCAGCAAGCGCCCGACTACCGAGCCGCTGAAAGAAGTGCAGTTTAAGATGGGCACCGACAATCTGTGGCAGACCGGGTTTGACTTTAGCGACGCCATTGATGATGCCGGCGTTTGGTCGTATCGCCTGACCGGCCTTGGCCGCAGTCAGGATGCCCAGCAGCAGATGGCGAAATCGACTCGCTACGCGGTGGCGCCCTCCTTTAGCTGGCGTCCGGACGATAAAACCGACTTCACCTTCCTGAGCAACTTCCAGAATGACCCGGATGCGGGCTACTACGGCTGGCTGCCGCGCGAAGGCACCGTGGTGCCGTATTACGACGCCAACGGTAAGGCGCACAAGCTGCCGACCGATTTCAACGAAGGCGAGTCCGATAATAAAATCTCCCGCCGCCAGAAGATGGTGGGCTACAGCTTCTCCCATCAGTTCGATGACACCTTTACCGTGCGGCAGAACCTGCGCTATGCCGATGTGCATACGCTCTATCGTTCCGTATACGGCAACGGCTATGTCGCGCCGGGCTACATGAATCGCGCCTACGTGCGCTCCGACGAGCACCTGAACACCTTCACCGTCGATACCCAGCTGCAGTCTGATTTCGCCACCGGCGCGGTCAGCCATACGCTGCTGACCGGCGTGGACTACTCGCGGATGCGTAACGATGTGGATGCCGACTACGGGACGGCGGATCCTATCAGCATGAGCAATCCGCAGTACGGCAATCCGAATATTCAGGTCACCTTCCCGTACGCGGTCCTCAACCGGATGGAGCAGACCGGCCTGTACGCGCAGGATCAGATGGAGTGGGATAAATGGGTGATGACCCTGGGCGGCCGTTACGATTACGCCACGACCTCAACGTTAACCCGCGCCACCAACAGCCTGGCGGAGAATCACGACCAGCAGTTCAGCTGGCGCGGCGGCATCAACTACCTGTTCGATAACGGCATCTCTCCGTACTTCAGCTACAGCGAATCGTTTGAACCGGTATCGGGTTCCAACAGCCGCGGCCAGCCGTTCGATCCGTCGCGCGGTAAGCAGTATGAAGCCGGCGTGAAATACGTGCCGAAAGATATGCCGGTGGTGGTCACCGCGGCGGTCTATCAGCTGACCAAAGACAAGAACCTGACGGCTGATCCGGCTAACCAGGCGTTCAGCATCCAGACCGGCGAGATCCGCTCCCGCGGCCTTGAGCTGGAGGCGAAGGCGGCGGTGAACGCCAATATTAACGTCACCGCAGCCTACAGCTACACCGATGCGGAGTACACTCACGATACGGTGTTCAACGGCAAACGTCCGGCGGAAGTGCCGCGTAACATGGCCTCCCTGTGGGCGGATTATACCTTCCACGAAACCGCGCTGAGCGGTCTGACGATTGGGACCGGGGCGCGCTATATCGGTTCAACGGTCAGCTACTACAAAAATGACACCAGCACCGGTAAGAAAAATGATGCCTTTAGTGTGGCCGGTTATGCGCTGATGGATGCGACGGTGAAATACGATCTGGCGCGCTTTGGCCTGCCGGGATCGTCGGTCGGCGTCAACGTCAACAACCTGTTCGACCGCGAATATGTCTCCAGTTGCTACAGCGAATACGCCTGCTACTGGGGCGCCGGACGTCAGGTCGTCGCCACCGCCACCTTCCGTTTCTAACCACCTACGGGCGCGGTTCGCCGCGCCCTCTATCAGGTTATCGCTATGCAGGAACAGACTCCGCACGCAGAAACCACCTTCGCGCTGGATCGCGTCACTTTCCGTGTGCCTGGCCGCACATTGCTCCATCCGCTCTCGCTCACCTTCCCGACCGGAAAAGTCACAGGCCTGATCGGCCATAATGGCTCCGGCAAATCGACGTTACTGAAAATGCTTGGCCGTCATCAGCCGCCCTCCGCAGGCGAAGTGCTGCTGGACGGGCAGCCGCTGGAGAGCTGGGGCAGCAAAGCCTTTGCCCGCAAAGTGGCCTATCTGCCGCAGCAGCTGCCGCCGGCCGAAGGTATGACGGTGCGCGAGCTGGTGGCGATCGGCCGCTATCCATGGCACGGCGCGCTGGGTCGCTTTGGCGCAGCGGACCGTGAGAAAGTAGAAGAGGCGATTGCGCTGGTGGGGCTGAAGCCGCTCGCTCATCGTCTGGTGGACAGCCTCTCCGGCGGTGAACGCCAGCGGGCGTGGATCGCCATGCTGGTGGCGCAGGACAGTCGCTGCCTGCTGCTCGATGAACCCACCTCGGCGCTGGATATTGCTCATCAAGTCGATGTTCTGGCGCTGGTGCATCGTCTCAGCCAGCAGCGCGGCCTGACGGTGATCGCCGTCCTGCACGATATTAATATGGCGGCCCGCTATTGCGACTATCTGGTGGCCCTGCGCGGCGGAGAAATGATTGCTCAGGGGACGCCGGCGGAACTGATGCGCAGCGACACTCTGGAACAGATCTATGGCATCCCGATGGGGATCCTGCCACACCCGGCCGGTGCGGCGCCGGTAAGCTTTGTCTATTGATGATGAACCCAACTCTGATAACCCGACGCCGCCTGCTGATCGCGATGGCGCTCTCGCCGCTGCTGTGGCAGATGCGCGGCGCGCAGGCGGCCGACGTCGACCCGCAGCGCGTGGTCGCCCTGGAGTGGCTGCCCGCGGAGCTGCTGCTGGCGCTCGGCGTGACGCCCTATGGCGTGGCCGATATTCCCAACTATCGCTTGTGGGTGAACGAACCCGCGCTGCCCGACTCGGTGATCGATGTTGGTCTGCGTACCGAACCCAACCTTGAACTGCTGACGCAGATGAAACCGTCGTTTATCGTCTGGTCGGCGGGCTACGGCCCGTCGCCGGAGAAGCTGGCGCGTATCGCGCCCGGCCGCGGTTTCACCTTCAGCGACGGCAAACGGCCGCTGGCGATGGCCCAGCGTTCGCTACTGGAAATGGCCGATCTGCTGGGCAAAACGCAGCAGGCGAAGCGCCATCTGGCGGAGTTCGACGCGCTGATGGAGAGCCTGCGTCCGCGTTTTGCCGGGCGCGGCGATCGTCCGCTGCTGATGATCTCTCTGCTCGATCCCCGGCACGTGCTGGTGTTTGGCGAAAACTGCCTGTTCCAGGAGGTGCTTGATCGCTTTGGTATTAAAAACGCCTGGCACGGCGAAGCGGCATTCTGGGGAAGCGTTAGCGTTGGCATCGACAGGCTGGCGGCATTTAACGAAGCCGATGTCATCTGTTTCGACCATGGCAATGAGCGAGATATGGCTCAACTGCTGGCGACGCCGCTATGGCAGGCGATGCCCTTCGTGCGCGCGGGCCGCTTCCAGCGCGTTCCGGCGGTTTGGTTCTACGGCGCGACGCTGTCAGCGATGCATTTTGCCCGCGTGCTGGCTGATGCCCAGGGGAGTCCGGCATGAATACGCGTCTCTCGCCGTTAGCTATTATCCTGCTGGCCGGGCTGCTGGGCGTCGCCTTCGCGCTGAGCATCGTCAACCTCAATGTCGCCTTGCCCTATGCGCAGTGGCGGCAGGCGCTGTGGCAGCCGGATGTCGATGATATCGCCCAAATGCTGTTTCATTACAGTTTGTTACCGAGACTGGCTGTTGCGCTGCTGGTGGGCGCCGGGCTGGGACTGGTTGGCGTCCTGTTCCAGCAGGTGCTGCGTAATCCGCTGGCGGAACCGACCACCCTTGGCGTCGCCACCGGCGCGCAGCTGGGGATAACGGTCACCACGTTATGGGCTATTCCCGGCGTGCTGGCGTCGCAATTCGCCGCGCTGGCCGGGGCCTGTCTGGTGGGCGCGCTGGTGTTTGGCGTCTCGTGGGGCAAGCGCCTGTCGCCGGTAACGCTGATCCTGGCGGGGCTGGTGGTCAGCCTTTACTGTGGCGCGCTTAACCAGCTGATGGTGATTTTCCATCACGACCAGCTGCAAAGCATGTTCCTGTGGAGCACCGGGACGCTGACGCAGACCGACTGGAGCGTAGCGCAGCGCCTGTGGCCGCAGCTGCTTGGCGGGGCAATACTCACCTTGCTGCTGCTGCGGCCGCTGACCCTGATGGGGCTCGATGACGGGGTGGCGCGTAACCTCGGGCTGGCGCTGTCCCTGGCGCGCCTCGGCGCCCTGACGCTGGCGATCGTCATCAGCGCGCTGCTGGTGAACGCGGTAGGGATTATCGGCTTTATCGGCCTGTTCGCGCCGCTGCTGGCGAAAATGCTTGGCGCCCGTCGGCTGCTGGCGCGGCTGCTGCTGGCGGCGCTGATCGGCGCGCTGCTCCTGTGGCTTTCCGATCAGGTGATCCTCTGGCTGAGCCGGGTATGGCGGGAAGTCTCCACCGGCTCGGTCACCGCCCTGATTGGCGCGCCGCTGCTGCTGTGGCTGCTGCCGCGGTTGCGCAGCATCAGCGCCCCGGTGATGAACGGCGGCGATAATGTGCAGCCTGAGCGCTATCATGTGCAATGGTTTGTTCTCGCAGGCGTCGCGTTGCTGCTGCTGGCGGTGAGCGTGGCGCTGGCCTTTGGTCGCGATGCCCACGGCTGGCTGTGGGCCCACGGCGATCTGCTGGAGCAACTCCTGCCCTGGCGCTGGCCGCGGGTGCTGTCGGCGCTGTTCGCCGGGGTCATGCTGGCGGTCGCCGGCTGTATTATCCAGCGCCTGACCGGCAACCCGATGGCCAGCCCGGAAGTGCTGGGCATCAGCTCCGGCGCGGCTTTTGGCGTGGTGCTGATGCTGTTCTTCGTGCCTGGCGACGCCTTTGGCTGGCTGCTGCCGGCCGGCAGCCTTGGCGCGGCGGCCACCTTGCTGATCATTATGCTCGCCGCCGGGCGCGGCGGCTTCTCGCCGCATCGGATGCTGCTGGCGGGGATGGCGCTGAGCACCGCCTTCACTATGCTGCTGATGATGCTGCAGGCCAGCGGCGATCCGCGTATGGCGCAGATCCTGACGTGGATTTCGGGGTCGACATATAGCGCGACGCCGGAGAGGGTGGTGCGTAGCGGCGCGGTAATGCTGGCGCTGCTGGCGCTGGCGCCGCTCTGTCGTCGCTGGTTAACCATCCTGCCGCTGGGCGGGGAGGCGGCGCGAGCGGTGGGCATGGCGCTGACGTCATCGCGGATTGTTCTGCTGCTGCTGGCGGCCTGCCTGACGGCGGCGGCGACGCTGACCATCGGCCCGCTGAGCTTTGTCGGGCTGATGGCGCCGCATATCGCGCGGATGATGGGCTTCCGGCGAACCCTACCGCATATGGTGATTTCAGGGCTGACTGGCGGGCTGCTGCTGGTCTTCGCCGACTGGTGCGGACGGATGATGATGTTCCCGTATCAGATCCCGGCGGGGCTACTGTCGACCTTTATCGGCGCGCCTTACTTTATTTATTTGCTGAGAAAGCAGAGTCGCTAACGGTCCTGGATGGCTTCAACATCCCCGGTGGCGCTATCGCTTACCGGGGCTACAGCGCTGTGCGATTTGGTAGCCCGGATAAGGCGCAATGCGCCTCCTCCGGGAAAATCCCTGCGCCACCAGGCATTCAAGCACCTTACAGCTTGGCAAATACCCGGCGCGCGGCGTCGATGGTGTTGTCGATATCTTCTTCGCTGTGGGCCACGGACATAAAGCCGGCCTCAAACGCTGACGGCGCCAGGTACACGCCTTCCTCCAGCATCAGATGGAAGAAGCGCTTGAAGCGTTCAACGTCGCACTTCACCACGTCCTGATAGCAGGTGACGGTTTCGGCATCGGTAAAGAAGATGCCGAACATGCCGCCGACGTTATTGACCACCAGCGGGATCCCGGCGTCACGCGCCGCGTCCAGCAGGCCTTGCGCCAGCTGGTTAGTCAGTTCAGTCAGGGTTTCATGGACCCCCGGCTGCGCCACTTCGTTCAGGCAGGCGAAGCCAGCCGCCATGGCGATCGGGTTGCCGGAGAGGGTGCCCGCCTGATAGACCGGACCGGTGGGCGCCAGAGCGTCCATTACCTCACGGCGGCCGCCGAAGGCGCCTACCGGCATCCCGCCGCCGATGATTTTCCCCAGACAGGTCAGATCCGGCTCCACGCCGTAGTAAGCCTGAGCGCCTGCCAGCGCCACGCGGAAGCCGGTCATCACTTCGTCGATAATCAGCAGGGCGCCAAATTCGTCGCACAGGGCGCGCAGGCCCGGCAGGAATTCCGGCTGCGGCGGAATGCAGTTCATATTTCCGGCCACCGGCTCGACGATGATGCAGGCGATCTCCTGCGGATACTGCTCGAACGCCGCGCGCACCGAGGCGAGGTCGTTATAAGTGCAGGTCAGGGTATGTTTGGCGAAATCGGCCGGGACGCCCGGCGAGTTCGGCTGGCCGAGGGTCAACGCGCCGGAACCGGCTTTCACCAGCAGGCAGTCGGCATGGCCGTGGTAGCAGCCTTCGAACTTAATGATTTTGTCGCGTCCGGTGAAGCCGCGCGCCAGGCGAATGGCGCTCATGGTGGCTTCGGTACCGGAGTTCACCATCCGCACCATATCCATGGTCGGCACCAGCTCGGTCACCAGGGCCGCCATTTTCACTTCCATTTCGGTCGGCGCGCCAAAGCTCAGGCCGCGGGATGCCGCCTCGATCACCGCATTGCGGATAGCCGGGTGGTTGTGGCCCAGCACCATCGGACCCCAGGAACCGACATAATCGATATAGGCTTTCCCATCCACGTCATAGAGGTAAGCGCCATCCGCGCGTTCGATAAACAGCGGTGTGCCGCCGACGCCGGTGAAAGCGCGCACCGGCGAGTTAACGCCGCCGGGGATCAGTTCGCGCGCAGCGTGGTACAGATTTTCAGATTTGCTCATGGCCAGGGTCCTGGTTCGTGAAAAATGTTTTATCGGCTATTCTAAGTTATTCCAGGATGGTTATGAAAGTTTTGCCCAATTGAAACAATGTGCCGCAAGGGCATTTTTTTGACGACGCAGCGCGCCGGGACGGCTAAAATGCCGCTCTCTTCATTTGTATTACCAATAATTGATAACGGCATGAAAGCAGAAACTCCCTCTTTTGAAGCACATCAGTTTGTGCGGGTGCGTCGCGGCGATGCGGTGCGCCGTCTGATTCAACGCGATAAAACGCCGCTGGCGGTGCTGTTTATGGCGGCAGTGGTCGGCACGCTGGCGGGGCTGGTGGGCGTCGCCTTTGAAAAGAGCGTGAACTGGGTGCAGAACCAGCGGATCGGCGCGCTGGCGCAGGTGGCGGACCACTGGTATCTGGTCTGGCCGCTGGCGTTTATCCTGTCGGCGCTGCTGGCGATGGTCGGCTATTTTCTGGTGCGTCGTTTTGCGCCGGAGGCCGGCGGCTCCGGGATTCCGGAAATTGAGGGCGCGCTGGAGGAGCTGCGGCCGGTGCGCTGGTGGCGCGTGCTGCCGGTGAAATTCGTTGGCGGCATGGGGACCCTTGGCGCCGGGATGGTGCTGGGTCGTGAAGGACCGATGGTACAGCTTGGCGGCAACATTGGGCGCATGGTGCTGGACGTTTTCCGCATGCGCAGTCCGGAAGCGCGGCATACGCTGTTGGCGACCGGTGCGGCGTCGGGGCTTTCGGCGGCCTTTAATGCGCCGCTGGCCGGTATTCTGTTTATCATCGAAGAGATGCGCCCGCAGTTCCGCTACAATCTGATCTCCATTAAAGCGGTGTTTACCGGCGTGATCATGTCGAGCATTGTGTTTCGCATTTTCAACGGCGAAGCGGCGATCATTGAGGTGGGTAAACTAAGCAACGCCCCGGTAAATACCCTATGGCTGTATCTGGTGCTGGGCATGCTGTTTGGCTGCTTTGGCCCGCTGTTTAATTTTCTGGTGCTGCGCACTCAGGATCTGTTCCAGCGCATCCACGGCGGCAACATCAAAAAATGGGTGTTTATTGGCGGATTAATCGGCGGGCTCTGCGGTCTGCTGGGGCTGATGCAGCCCTCCGCGGTGGGCGGTGGCTTTAACTTGATCCCTATCGCCGCTGCCGGTAACTTCTCCGTCGGACTGCTGCTGTTTATCTTTATTGCCCGCGTGGTGACCACGCTGATCTGCTTCTCTTCCGGCGCGCCAGGGGGCATTTTCGCGCCTATGTTGGCGCTCGGCACGCTGCTGGGCACGGCGTTGGGCATGGCGGCTATTCCGCTGTTTCCGGCCTACCATCTCGATGCCGGCACCTTCGCGATTGCCGGTATGGGGGCGCTGCTCGCCGCCTCGGTGCGTGCGCCGCTGACCGGGATCGTGCTGGTGCTGGAGATGACCGATAACTATCAGCTCATTTTGCCAATGATTATTACCTGCCTTGGCGCAACACTACTGGCGCAATTCCTCGGCGGTAAGCCTTTGTATTCGACCATTCTGCAGCGTACTCTGGCGAAGCAGGAAGCCGAGCAGGCGGCAAAAGCGCAGCAGGCTCCCCGGGAGAATACTTGAACGATTTACCAGGGTATTAGATAATGGCTCAAAAGGTCCGGTTATTCTTTAACCGGCCGGAAGTATCAATGGGAGCAGAAAATGAGTGATGACGTAGCGTTGCCGCTGGAGTTTACCGAAGCCGCAGCCAATAAAGTAAAACACCTGATTGCGGATGAAGATAATCCGAACCTGAAACTGCGCGTGTATATCACCGGCGGCGGTTGCAGCGGTTTCCAGTATGGCTTCACCTTTGACGATCAGGTGAACGAAGGGGATATGACCATTGAGAAACAGGGCGTCGGCCTGGTGGTTGACCCGATGAGCCTGCAGTATCTGGTCGGCGGCTCGGTCGACTATACCGAAGGGCTGGAAGGTTCGCGCTTTATCGTGACCAATCCGAACGCGAAAAGCACCTGCGGCTGCGGCTCCTCGTTCAGCGTTTAAAGCGAGTTCTCCCCCAGCGGGAGGGAGCAAACCCTAAAAACGGTAACCTTAAGGTTACCGTTTTGCTTTTATTACCGACCGTTATCGTCCAGGGCAAACGTCGGCAGCTTCAGATGCCAGCGAATAGCCGCCAGACGAATTACCAGGGTGACCACCATCCCCATCATTGCCGAATTCTCCAGCGGGAGATGAAAGGTGTCGTGTGCCGTGGCGTGGACAATACCGCCGACGATACAGGCGGTGGCGTAGATTTCGGTACGCAGAATCATAGGAATTTCCCGCGCCAGCACGTCGCGAATAATCCCGCCGCCGACGCCGGTCACCACCCCCATACACACCGCGACCAGCGGGCCGCTGCCAGCGAGAAAAGCTTTATTGACGCCAATGCCGACAAACACCGCCAGACCGACGGCATCAAGAACGGGCAGGATCCATTTCGGCAGCCGGCGAGGCTGGCGGACCAGCAGGATGGTCAGCATGCTGGTGACCATCGCCACCACCAGATCGGTGGGATCTTTGACCCAGAATACCGGGCCATTCGCCAGCGCCATGTCGCGGATGGTCCCGCCGCCTACCGCCGTCACTACCCCTAACACCAGCACGCCGAATGGGTCCATACGCAGTTTTCCGGCCAGCAGTACGCCGGAGATCGCGAAGACAGCTGTGCCAATAATATCCAGCCAATAGACAAGCATCGTTGATTCCCACTGAACATCCGGTGTGCCGGATGATTATTTTACCTGGTCAAGCGCCGCACAAAGTTGTTTGGCGGCGAGGATAATACGTGGGCCGGCGCGTTCAAACCAGTCGCTGTGTAACGCAATCAACGAAATGGTGAGCTGATGTTGCCAAAAGCGCTGCGCTTCGGCAATGCGGCTGGCATCCCCGGTGACCACGATCGCCTGCGGCTGGCGGGCCAGCACCTGTTCGCGGCTCACCTGCGGCCAGGGAACGCGGCTGGTGGCGAAGATATTCTCGCCGCCGCAAAGCCTTAGCACCTGATCCTGAATCGAACCGGGGCCGCTGGTGAACAGCGGTGCGGAGCCGAACTGCAGGAAGACGCGTTTCTTCGGCGCGTTGGCATAGCGCGCTTTCAACGCATCGTATTCCTGCTGCATCGCCTGCGCCGCCTGCTGTGCTTTTTCCGGCTGCGGGCTCCACTGCGCCAGCTCACGCAGGGTAGCGATGATCTCTTGTATGGTCGAGGTCTGTACCCACAGGACGTGAATACCCAGAGACTGCAGCTGGTTAACCTGGCGTTCGGCATTGCCCCCGCGCCAGGCCAGCACCACGTCTGGCTTGAGCGCCACGATGCGTTCCAGGTTCATTCCCTGCCAGCTGGCAACCTGTTCGATCGTTTTGGCCTGCGAAGGATAATCGGAATAGCTGCTGACGCCGACCGGCGTGATCCCGGCGGCAAAGGCCAGTTCGGTATTGGCGGGGGAGAGGGTGATCACCCGCGGCGCGGCCAGCAGCCACGCCGGGGCGAGTAACAGCAGCGCGGCAAGCGCGAAGGATAGCGACTTAGCCACGTGCCAGGTTCTGTACCAGATTCTCCACCATCAGGGTGGACTGCCTGGCGGCGACCGCAAGGAACTCCTCAAAGCTGAGGTGGGACTGCTGGTCGGCCACGTCGGAAATAGCGCGAACTACCACGAAGGGAACCTTAAAGTTATGGCAGACGTGGGCGATGGCGGTCGCTTCCATTTCCACGGCGATCGCCTGCGGGAAATTATGGCGGATCTTCGCCAGACCGACAGAGCCGTTAATGAAGGCATCCCCGCTAACGATAAGGCCGCGAACGGCGTTGAGATCTAACGCTTTAATGCAGCTCTCTGCGGCGGCCACCAGTTTTTCATCCGCCTTAAAACCCGCCGGGCAGCCAGGGAGCTGGCCGTATTCATAGCCGAAGGCGGTGACGTCGGCGTCGTGGTAGCGCGCTTCATCGGAGACGACGATATCGCCGACCTTCAGCGTCGACGCCAGGCCGCCGGCAGAACCGGTATTAATGATCACGTCAGGCTGGCAGCGCTCCAGCAGCAGGGTCGCGCCCATCGCCGCCGCTACTTTTCCGATACCAGACTTCAGCAGAGCGACGTCAACGCCGTGAAGTTGGCCGGTATAGATTTCGCTTCCGCCAATGGTGATGGTCTGGCGGTTTTCGATTTTGTCGCGCAGAAGGGTAACTTCCTCTTCCATAGCGCCAATAATGCCAATTTTCATAGATTTACTCGCGATGTGTCAGGTTTAGTTGCATAGTCTATCATGCGCTTAAGGGGAAGCGTATTGCTCGCGCGGGAGAGGCTATGGCAAAGATTGATTTTCGCAACAAGATAAACTGGCGTCGACGCTTCCGTTCGCCGCCGCGGGTGGAGACGGAGCGCGACATCCTGCGGATCTTTGAAAGCGATCGGGGACGGATCGTCAACTCGCCGGCAATCCGCCGCCTGCAGCAAAAAACTCAGGTCTTCCCGCTCGAGCGCAACGCGGCGGTGCGCACTCGCCTGACCCACTCGCTGGAGGTGCAGCAGGTGGGGCGCTATATCGCCAAAGAGGTGCTGAGCCGGCTGAAAGAGCTGAGGCTGCTGGAAGAGTATGGCCTGGAAGAGCTGACCGGGCCATTCGAGAGCGTGGTGGAGATGGCCTGCCTGATGCACGATATCGGCAATCCCCCGTTTGGCCATTTTGGCGAAGCGGCGATTAACGACTGGTTCCGTCAGCGCCTGGCGCCCGGCGATGCGCTCGGGCAGCCGCTGACCGACGATCGCTGCGAAGTGCAGGCCTTACGCCTGCATGACGGAGAGACATCGCTTAATGCGCTGCGCCGTAAAGTGCGCCAGGATCTCTGCAGCTTTGAGGGCAACGCGCAGGGCATTCGTCTGGTCCATACGCTAATGCGTATGAACCTGACCTGGGCGCAGGTGGGATGTATCCTGAAATATACTCGTCCGGCGTGGTGGTCTGAGGAGACGCCGGCCAGCCACAGTTATTTAATGAAGAAACCTGGCTATTATTTAGCCGAAGAAGAGTATGTCGCGCGTTTGCGTAAAGAACTGGATCTCGCGCCTTACAATCGGTTTCCATTAACCTGGATTATGGAGGCTGCGGATGACATCTCATATTGCGTCGCGGATCTCGAGGACGCGGTGGAAAAACGTATTTTTAGCGCAGAACAGCTCTATCAGCATCTTTACGACGCCTGGGGCAGTCATGAAAAAGGCTCGTTATTTTCGCAGGTAGTAGAAAATGCCTGGGAGAAATCGCGAGCCAATTATCTGAAGCAGAGCGCGGAAGATCAGTTTTTTATGTATTTGCGGGTGAATACGCTGAATAAGCTGGTGCCCTACGCGGCGCGCCGATTTATTGACAACCTGCCGGCAATCTTCACGGGGGACTTTAATCATGCGTTGCTGGAGGACGACAGCGATTGCAGTCAGCTACTGGAGCTCTATAAAAATGTGGCGATGAAACAGGTCTTTAGCCATCCGGATGTTGAGCAGCTGGAATTGCAGGGCTACCGGGTGATCAGCGGCCTGTTGGATATCTATCAGCCGCTGCTGAAATTATCGCTGGAGGATTTCAGCGAATTAGTAGCGCAGGAGCGGGTACGACGTTTACCCATTGCCTCCCGGCTGTATCAGAAACTTTCGACCCGTCACCGGCTGGCCTATGTTGAAGCGGTAAATAAACTGGTGCGTACGGCGCCCGAATTTGCGCTGATGGAATACTATTATCGCTGCCGTCTGATTCAGGACTATATCAGCGGGATGACGGATTTGTATGCGTGGGATGAATATCGGCGACTCATGGCGGTGGAATAGGCTGGAGTTTTGTAAAGATGGACAATAAATTTTTACTTTTTCCAGAAACTTAATTCCGGAACTTAGCGTTATAAAATGACTCTGATAGTCACGTACACAGCAACTTTCGTTACCTGATATTGAGATTGAAACTGATGAAAAAAACCACGTTAGCAATGAGTGCACTGGCTCTGAGTTTAGGTCTGGCGTTGTCCCCGCTCTCTGCGAGCGCGGCAGAAACGGCATCTTCGGCCACTAATGCACAGCAGATGCCAAGCCTGGCCCCGATGCTGGAGAAGGTGATGCCGTCGGTGGTGAGCATTAACGTTGAAGGTAGCACCACCGTTAATACCCCACGGATGCCACGTAACTTCCAGCAGTTCTTTGGCGATAATTCGCCGTTCTGCCAGGATGGTTCTCCTTTCCAGAGTTCGCCGTTTTGCCAGGGCGGCGGACAGGGCGGTCAGCCTGACGGCGGCCAGCAGCAGAAATTTATGGCGCTGGGCTCCGGCGTCATCATTGATGCCGCCAAAGGGTATGTGGTGACCAACAACCACGTCGTGGACAACGCCACCACGATTAAGGTTCAGCTGAGCGATGGCCGTAAGTTTGATGCCAAAGTCGTCGGCAAAGATCCGCGCTCTGATATCGCGCTGATTCAGATTCAGGAGCCAAAAAACCTGACGGCGATTAAGCTTGCCGACTCCGATGCGCTGCGCGTCGGTGATTACACCGTGGCTATCGGCAACCCGTTCGGTCTGGGCGAAACCGTGACCTCCGGGATTGTCTCCGCGCTGGGCCGTAGCGGCCTCAACGTGGAAAACTACGAAAACTTTATCCAGACCGATGCGGCGATTAACCGCGGGAACTCCGGCGGTGCGCTGGTGAACCTCAACGGCGAGCTGATCGGTATCAACACCGCCATTCTGGCGCCGGACGGCGGCAACATCGGTATCGGTTTTGCTATCCCGAGCAACATGGTGAAAAACCTGACCGAGCAGATGGTGAAATATGGCCAGGTGAAACGCGGTGAGCTCGGCATTATGGGCACCGAACTGAACTCTGAGCTGGCGAAAGCGATGAAAGTCGATGCCCAGCGCGGGGCCTTCGTCAGCCAGGTAATGCCAGGTTCGGCGGCCGCGAAAGCGGGCATTAAAGCCGGCGATGTCATCACCTCCCTCAACGGGAAAGCGATCAGCAGCTTCGCCGCGCTGCGTGCCCAGGTCGGCACCATGCCTATCGGCAGCAAAGTTGAGCTTGGTCTGCTGCGCGACGGCAAACCGGTGACCGTGACCGTCGAACTGCAGCAGAGCAACCAGACCCAGGTTGACTCCAGCACCATCTTCAACGGGATTGAAGGGGCGGAAATGAGCAATAAGGGTCAGGATAAGGGCGTGGTGGTCAATAATGTGAAAGCCGGTACCCCGGCGGCACAGATTGGCCTCAAGAAAGGCGACGTCATCGTCGGGGCGAATCAGCAGCCGGTGAAAAACATCGCCGATCTGCGGAAAATCTTCGACGCCAAACCGTCCGTACTGGCGCTGAACATTCAGCGCGGCGACGCCTCTATCTATCTGCTGTTGCAGTAACCGCCAGCACTCGCTTCCCAGCCCCTTCCCTCGCCGAGGGCAGGGGCTTTTTTCGTTCTGTGACCGCCCCCACAACTCCACATATCTCACCCCGGCTTAGTGCAAATGCACAATGCAGCGCGACGATGACTCTTTTATGCTGGTGCCCAGCAAAGGGGAGGACTACATGGCTGGCTGGCATCTTGATACCAAAATGGCGCAGGATATTGTGGCGCGGACCATGCGCATCATCGATACCAATATCAACGTGATGGATGCCCGCGGGCGGATCATCGGCAGCGGCGATCGGGAAAGGATTGGTGAATTGCACGAAGGCGCGCTGCTGGTCCTCTCCCAGGGGCGGGTGGTGGATATCGACGACGCGGTCGCTCGCCATCTGCACGGGGTTCGCCAGGGGATTAACCTGCCGCTGCGCCTGGAGGGGGAGATCGTCGGGGTGATCGGCCTGACCGGCGAGCCGGAGTCGCTGCGAAAATATGGCGAGCTGGTGTGCATGACAGCAGAGATGATGCTGGAGCAGTCGCGGCTGATGCATCTCCTGGCCCAGGACAGCCGTCTGCGCGAAGAGCTGGTGATGAACCTGATTCAGGCGGAAGAGCATACCCCGGCGCTGAATGAATGGGCTCAGCGTTTAGGCATCGATCTCAATCAGCCGCGCGTGGTGGCGATGATTGAGGTAGACAGCGGTCAGCTCGGCGTGGACAGCGCGATGGCGGAACTGCAACAGTTACAGAACGCGCTGACTACCCCCGATCGCAATAATCTGGTGGCCATTGTCTCGCTCACGGAAATGGTGGTGCTGAAACCGGCGCTGAACAGCTTTGGCCGCTGGGACGCTGACGATCACGTCCGGCGCGTCGAGCAGCTTATCGCCAGGATGAAAGAGAATGGCCAGCTGCGCTTTCGCGTGGCGCTGGGCAACTTCTTCACCGGCCCAGGAAGTATCGCCCGCTCTTACCGTACCGCACGGACGACGATGATGGTTGGCAAGCAGCGGATGCCGGAGAGCCGCAGTTATTTCTATCAGGATCTAATGCTGCCGGTGCTGCTCGACAGCCTGCGCGGCGGCTGGCAGGCCAATGAGCTGGCCCGTCCGCTGGCGCGTTTGAAGGCCATGGACAACAACGGGCTGCTGCGGCGGACGCTGCAGGCGTGGTTTCGCCATAACGTGCAGCCGCTGGCGACGTCAAAGGCGCTGTTTATTCATCGCAATACGCTGGAGTACCGGTTGAACCGTATCTCGGAGCTGACCGGCCTGGATCTCGGTAGCTTTGACGACAGGCTGCTGCTGTATATCGCGCTGCAGCTGGACGAACAACGCTAAGACGTGGAGGCAAAAAAATGCCGGGTAGCGACGCGCCATACCCGGCCTGGACGATGCATGCTGTCTGGAGTGGATAGAGACCACCAGCCCGGCCAGGCAACGCGCCGCCGGGATGCTCTTACTTACGGGTGAGCTTTTCCAGATCGGCTTCGATTTCGCTGATCTTATTGGTGACCACGCTTTCCAGATGGCGTAAATCGTCGAGGATTTTACGCTTGAGATCGATTTCAGTGCGATCGCGCTGGCAGATCTGATCTAACTCGTCGATAACGTAGCGCAGATTGGGGCTGATCTCCTGGACCTCTTTGTAGCCCTGGCCGACGCCGTCGGCGACGACGGTTTTGCGCTGACGCGGATATTTGAACTTCACGCTCTTGGCGAAGAATTCGCCTTTGTCTTTCTGAAAATAGATTTTCAGAATGTCGTTGTTAGCTTCCTGCCGCAGGCTATAGCGATCGATCTCATCAGGGTTGGTAATGCCAAGACTTTTCAGATTATCGTACATAACGGTACCTTTGATAGCATCATAACCATTGAATAATTAACGAAAAAATCCATTTTCGCCAGCATCAAATATAAAAAAAGCGGGATATCTCCCGCTTTTTATTTGCTTTAGTCGATGGTGCGCAGCAGCTCGTTAATGCCGACCTTGCCGCGGGTTTTGGCATCGACTTTCTTCACAATCACCGCGCAGTACAGGCTGTATTTACCATCTTTCGACGGCAGGTTGCCTGAGACCACCACCGAGCCAGCCGGTACGCGGCCGTAGAAGACTTCGCCGGTTTCGCGATCGTAGATTTTGGTGCTCTGACCGAGGTAAACGCCCATGGAGATGACGGAGCCTTCTTCGACAATCACCCCTTCAACCACTTCAGAGCGCGCGCCGATGAAGCAGTTATCTTCGATGATGGTCGGGTTCGCCTGCAGCGGCTCCAGTACGCCACCGATGCCGACACCGCCGGACAGATGCACGTTTTTACCGATCTGTGCGCAGGAGCCGACGGTGGCCCAGGTATCAACCATGGTGCCTTCGTCAACGTAGGCGCCGATGTTAACGTAGGACGGCATCAGCACAGTGTTGCGGGCGATGAACGCGCCCTGGCGCACGGCGGCCGGCGGCACCACGCGGAAACCTTCTTTCTGAAAACGCGCTTCGTCGTAGTCAGCGAATTTCATCGGCACTTTATCGAAGTAGCGGCTTTCCGCACCATCGATAACCTGGTTATCGTTAATACGGAAAGAGAGCAGTACCGCCTTCTTCAGCCACTGATGCGTTACCCACTGACCGTCGATCTTCTCAGCGACGCGCAGCGCGCCGGAATCAAGAAGGGCGATAACCTGGTTAACCGCTTCGCGGGTCACGGTATCCACATTAGCCGGCGTAATGTCGGCGCGACGCTCGAAAGCGGACTCAATAACGTTCTGTAACTGCTGCATTGTTTCTTTCCATTCACTAAAAAAAATACGTCACCCTTTATCGTTTGGATTGAGGGCCGCTGTCAACCGTTGTTGCACTTCTTGTTGCAGCTCATTATTAAGGGCACGCCGGTCGGCGGTGGCGATTATAAATAAATCTTCTACTCGCTCACCAATTGTCGTAATTCGCGCCCCGTGAAGCGATATCCCGAGGTCGGCGAACACCTGCCCGACGCGGGCGAGCAGCCCGGGCTGGTCGAGCGCTATCAGCTCCAGAAACGATTTTCGGTCGGTATGGGTCGGCAGGAAATTCACCTCGGTGTCCACGGAAAAATGGCGTAGCTTTGCCGCCTGACGACGCGGGGCCGGAGGCTGCCAGCTGCGCTGAGTGATGGTCTGCTCCAGCCCCTGGCGGATCGCCTCGTGGCGGTCGGCGGAAAGGGGGCTGCCGTCGGGCTCAAGGACGATAAAGGTATCCATCGCCATACCGTCGCGGGTGGTGAAGATCTGCGCGTCGTGGACGCTAAGGTTGCGACGGTCAAGTTCGCCACACACCGCGGCGAACAGGTAAGGGCGATCCGGGCTCCAGATAAAAATCTCCGTACCGCCGCGGGTGGCCTGCGAGCTCAGCAGGATCATCGGTTTATTCAGATCGTGGCGCAGCAGGTTGCGGGCGTGCCAGGCGAGCTGCGTCGGCGTATGTCGCACGAAATAGTTGGCGCGGCAGCGGTTCCAGATCTGATGCAGCGCCTCTTCATTAATATTGTCCATCCGCAGCAGGGCCAGCGCCTGCAGCTGATGGTGACGCACTCGTTCGCGCATGTCTGGGGTGCTTTGCATGCCGCGACGCAGCTGCTTCTCGGTGGCGAAATAGAGTTCACGCAGCAGGCTCTGCTTCCAGCTGTTCCATAAGGTTTCGTTGGTGGCGCAGATATCGGCGACGGTCAGACATACCAGATAGCGCAGACGATTTTCTGTTTGCACCTCCTCGGCGAACTGCTTAATCACCTCCGGATCCTGAATATCGCGCCGCTGGGCGGTGACCGACATCAGCAGGTGGTGACGCACCAGCCAGGCGACCAGCTGCGTTTCGCGCGAGTTCAGCCCGTGCAGCTCGGCAAACTTCAGCACATCCTGCGCGCCGAGGATCGAGTGGTCGCCGCCGCGCCCTTTGGCGATGTCGTGGAACAGGGCGGCAATTAAGATCAGCTCCGGGTGCGTTAAGCGCGGCCACAGCTCCACGCACAGCGGGTGGCGGCTGCGGGTTTCTTCTTTGGCAAAGCTTTCCAGCTTGAGCATCACCCGGACGGTGTGTTCATCGACGGTGTAGGCGTGAAACAGGTCGAACTGCATCTGGCCGACGATATGCGACCACTGCGGCATATAGGCCCACAGTACGCTGTGGCGATGCATCGGCAGCAGCCCGCGACTTACCGCCCCCTGATGGCGCAGCATACTAAGAAAGAGCGTGCGCGCCTCCGGGATATAGCACAGCGGCTGGGTGAGATGACGGCGGGCGTGGCGCAGATGGCGCAACGTCGTTGAGTAGATGCCGGTGATGGTGCTGTTGCGCACCATGATATAAAACATGCGCAGAATGGCCTGCGGTTCGCGAATAAACAGCGTGTCGTCACGCAGATCGATAAGGGTGCCGCGCAGCTGGAAATCATCATCGATCGGGCGTGGTTTTTCATCCTCGGTCAGGGCGAGGATAGCCTCCTCAAACAGCTGAAGCAGCATCTGATTCAGCTCGCTCACCCGGCGGGTAACGCGGAAGAAGTCCTTCATCATATGCTCAATCGGCTGGTTGCCGTCGCCTTCATAGCCTAGCCGGCGGGCCACGCTGAGCTGGCGGTCGAAAAGCAGACGGTTGTCATAGCGCGTGAGTTCGAGATGCAGCGCGAAACGGATGCGCCACAGCTGATGCAGACACTCATTGAGTTCATTGCGCTCGGCTTCGGTCAGAAAGCCGAAGCCGACCATCTCATCCATTGAGGTGGCGCCGAAATGGCGGCGAGCCACCCACTGTAGCGTATGGATATCGCGCAAGCCGCCGGGGCTGCTTTTCACGTCCGGCTCGAGGTTATAGCTGGTGCCATGATAGCGCTGATGACGGACGTTCTGCTCTTCGACCTTGGCGGCGAAGAACTTTTCCGATGGCCAGAAGCCGTCGCTAAAAATATGTTTTTGCAGTTCAAGGAACAGCGCGACGTCGCCGATCAGCAGGCGCGATTCGATTAAGTTGGTGGCAACGGTCAGATCCGAGAGACCTTCCAGCAGGCACTCTTCGAGGGTGCGTACGCTGTGGCCTACCTCCAGCTTGACGTCCCACAGCAGGGTGAGCAGTTCGCCGACTTTTTGCGCCTGGTCGTCCGGCAGTTTTTTACGACTGAGGATCAGCAGATCGACGTCTGAGAGCGGGTGCAGTTCGCCACGGCCATAGCCGCCGACGGCGACCAGCGCCAGGTCGCTGACGGATTCAAAACCGCAGGCGATCCATAATCGCTGCAGCAACTGGTCGATAAATTCGGTGCGCGCCGCGATGAGCTGCTCCGCGACGATGCCGGAGTCAAACGCCTCGCCCAGCCAGTGCTGGAAGGTATCGATGTGCGCCTTGATTGCGGCACAGTTCAGATCGCCCTGGGGCCAACTCACCGGGTGTTCCGGCGGGACGGGCAGGAGAGGGGAGGCTGTGTCAGGTAATGAGTTGCTCATCGCGTCACCATAAGAAAAAACTATCTAATAAAAAAGCCGGCGGGCGCCGGCTTTTCATCATTCATCGTGCGAGATTATCGCCGGGATGGTGTCATCCTTGCGTAGCGTCAGAATTTCGCAGCCGTTGTCTGTCACCACAATAGTATGCTCGTACTGCGCAGACAAGCTCCGGTCTTTGGTTTTCACCGTCCAGCCGTCTTTCATGCTGCGGATCTCTTTTTTACCGGCGTTGACCATCGGCTCGATGGTGAAGGTCATGCCTGGTTTGAGTACGACGTTGGTCTCCGGCGAATCGTAGTGCAGTACCTGAGGCTCTTCATGGAAGCCGCGGCCGATGCCGTGGCCACAGTACTCACGCACCACGGAGAAACCTTCGGCTTCCACAAATTTCTGGATCGCCGCGCCGATGGTGCGCAGGTTGATGCCTGGCTTCACCATTCTCAGCGCCAGGTACAGGCTTTCCTGAGTGATGCGGCACAGGCGCTCGCCGAGAATCGTCGGTTTGCCGACGATAAACATTTTGGAGGTATCGCCATGGAAATCATCTTTAATGACGGTCACGTCGATATTCACGATATCGCCATCTTTCAGCAGCTTGCCGTCATCAGGGATACCGTGACAGACCACTTCATTGACCGAAATGCAGACGGATTTCGGATAGCCGTGATAGCCGAGGCAGGCGGAAATGGCCTTCTGCTCGTTAACGATATAGTCGTTACAGATGCGGTCCAGTTCGCCGGTGCTGACGCCCGGTTTGACGTAGGGTTCGATCATTTCCAGCACTTCGGCGGCCAGGCGGCCGGCAACGCGCATTTTTTCGATGTCTTCAGATGTCTTAATAGAGATAGCCATGGAGTATGTCCAGCAGTGTCGATATTTTCGACAATAATAGAGTAAGTCCTGTCAATGGTAACAGTCCGGGCAGGCTGGTGCCAAACTGAGAATCATTAACAGCACGCGACGTCAACAAGAGTTGGTGTCTGGATGGATTTTGTGGTATAAAGCGCGCCGGACTTCCGTTCCATCTCAGATACACAAGGATGGACGTAAGCGACATAGCTCACTTTGTGTAATAACACACACGTATCGGCACATATTCCGGGGTGCCCTTTGGGGTCGGTAATATGGGATACGTGGAGGCATAACCCCAATTTAATCTATAGAGGTTTTAAACATGGCAACTGTTTCCATGCGCGACATGCTCAAGGCTGGTGTTCACTTCGGTCACCAGACCCGTTACTGGAACCCGAAAATGAAGCCTTTCATCTTCGGCGCGCGTAACAAAGTTCACATCATCAACCTTGAGAAAACCGTACCGATGTTCAACGAAGCTCTGGCTGAACTGAACAAGATCGCTGCTCGTAAAGGTAAAATCCTTTTCGTTGGTACTAAGCGCGCTGCAAGCGAAGCGGTAAAAGACGCTGCTCTGAGCTGCGATCAGTTCTTCGTGAACCATCGCTGGCTGGGCGGTATGCTGACTAACTGGAAAACCGTTCGTCAGTCCATCAAACGTCTGAAAGACCTGGAAACTCAGTCCCAGGACGGTACTTTCGACAAGCTGACCAAGAAAGAAGCGCTGATGCGCACTCGTGAGCTGGACAAGCTGGAAAACAGCCTGGGCGGTATCAAAGATATGGGCGGCCTGCCGGACGCACTGTTCGTTATCGACGCTGACCACGAGCACATCGCTATCAAAGAAGCAAACAACCTGGGCATCCCGGTATTTGCTATCGTTGATACCAACTCTGATCCGGACGGCGTAGACTTCGTTATCCCGGGTAACGACGATGCAATCCGCGCAGTAAGCCTGTACCTGGGCGCTGTTGCTGCTACCGTTCGTGAAGGTCGCTCTCAGGACCTGGCTTCTCAGGCGGAAGAAAGCTTCGTAGAAGCTGAATAATAAGGTTTAAGCCCTTATTAGTACCGTGTATGAATAGGGGCCCATTATCGGCCCCTTTTTTCAATTTACGCTGTTTGGCCGTTGGCCGGGCAGTATCCACATCTCCCGAGGATTTTAGAATGGCTGAAATTACCGCTTCCCTGGTAAAAGAGCTGCGCGAACGTACTGGCGCAGGCATGATGGATTGCAAAAAAGCGCTGACTGAAGCGAATGGCGACATCGAGCTGGCAATCGAAAACATGCGTAAATCCGGCGCGATCAAAGCGGCGAAGAAAGCAGGCAACGTGGCTGCTGACGGCGTGATCAAAACCAAAATCGAAGGCAACTACGGTTACATTCTGGAAGTTAACTGCCAGACTGACTTCGTTGCTAAAGATGGTGGTTTCCAGGCATTTGCCGACAAAGTACTGGACGCCGCTGTTGCAGGTAAAATCTCCGACGTTGAAGTTCTGAAAGCGCAGTTCGAAGAAGAACGTGTTGCGCTGGTTGCTAAAATCGGCGAGAACATCAACATCCGTCGTATCGCTGTTCTGGAAGGCGACGTTCTGGGCAGCTACCAGCACGGTGCGCGTATCGGCGTTCTGGTTGCCGCTAAAGGCGCTGACGAAGAGCTGGTTAAGCAGCTGGCAATGCACGTTGCTGCAAGCAAGCCGGAATTCGTTAAGCCGGAAGACGTGTCTGCTGAAGTGGTAGAGAAAGAGTACCAGGTTCAGCTGGACATCGCGATGCAGTCCGGTAAGCCGAAAGAAATCGCAGAGAAAATGGTTGAAGGCCGCATGAAGAAATTCACCGGCGAAGTTTCTCTGACTGGTCAGCCTTTCGTTATGGAGCCGAGCAAATCTGTTGGCCAGCTGCTGAAAGAGCACAACGCTGACGTGACTGGCTTCATCCGCTTTGAAGTGGGCGAAGGCATTGAGAAAGTTGAGACTGACTTTGCAGCAGAAGTTGCTGCGATGTCCAAGCAGTCTTAATTTTTAAAAAAAGGAGCCGCCTGAGGGCGGCTTCTTTTTGCGCCCATTTTGTAAATTCAGCCAACTGCTTATAGTGGCCGCGCTGAAATGCGACATACAATGTCGCCGGAATTATCACATCTCATTCGTTGACAGTCTCAGGAAAGAAACATGGCTACCAATGCAAAACCCGTCTACAAACGTATTCTGCTGAAATTAAGTGGCGAAGCGCTGCAGGGCTCAGAAGGCTTCGGTATTGATGCAAGCATACTTGACCGCATGGCTCAGGAGATCAAAGAGCTGGTTGAGCTGGGTATTCAGGTTGGCGTAGTAATTGGTGGCGGTAACCTGTTCCGTGGTGCTGGTCTGGCGAAAGCGGGTATGAACCGCGTTGTGGGCGACCACATGGGCATGCTGGCAACGGTCATGAACGGCCTCGCAATGCGTGATGCGCTCCACCGCGCCTATGTGAACGCTCGTCTGATGTCCGCCATTCCGCTGAACGGCGTATGCGACAACTACAGCTGGGCAGAGGCGATCAGCCTGCTGCGCAACAACCGCGTAGTGATCCTCTCCGCTGGTACCGGCAACCCGTTCTTTACCACCGATTCCGCAGCCTGCCTGCGCGGTATCGAAATTGAAGCCGATGTGGTGCTGAAAGCCACCAAGGTTGACGGCGTATTCACCGCTGACCCGGCAAAAGATCCTTCTGCCACCATGTACGATCAGCTGACCTACAGCGAAGTTCTGGAAAAAGAGCTGAAAGTCATGGATCTGGCGGCCTTCACCCTGGCGCGTGACCATAAATTACCGATTCGCGTCTTCAACATGAACAAACCTGGCGCCCTGCGTCGCGTGGTGATGGGCGAAAAAGAAGGCACATTGATCACGGAATAATTCCCGTCAGCGCCAAATCCGGGTAATATTCCGCTTTACTTTCGCGGGGATATTGCCCGGTGATTTTCATTAAATCTGACTATACTTAGCTCATTTTCCGACGGGTGCCCCGTCTGGTCTGACTGAGACAAGCTTTCAAGGATTCGTAACGTGATTAGCGATATCAGAAAAGATGCTGAAATCCGCATGGAAAAATGCGTCGAAGCATTCAAAAACCAAATCAGCAAAATTCGCACGGGTCGTGCTTCTCCGAGCCTGCTGGACGGGATTGTTGTTGAATACTACGGTACTCCGACCCCGCTGCGCCAGCTGGCCAGCGTCACCGTCGAAGACTCCCGTACCCTGAAAATCAACGTCTTTGACCGTTCTATGTCCGCGGCCGTTGAAAAAGCGATCATGGCCTCCGACCTCGGTCTGAACCCAAGCTCTGCCGGCAGCGATATTCGTGTTCCGCTGCCGCCGCTGACCGAAGAGCGTCGTAAAGACCTGACCAAGATCGTGCGTGGTGAAGCCGAGCAGGCGCGCGTTGCCGTGCGTAACGTTCGCCGTGATGCCAACGATAAAGTCAAAGCGCTGCTGAAAGAAAAAGAGATCAGCGAAGATGACGATCGCCGTTCTCAGGACGACGTGCAGAAAATGACTGACGCCGCCATCAAAAAAGTTGACGCGGCGCTGGCAGACAAAGAAGCGGAACTGATGCAGTTCTAATGCTCTGCCCTTACTCAGGCCAGACAGGCTCTGGCCTGAGTAAAATCTGAAACGCCGTACAGAAGACTGTACGCTCAATTCTCGGGATTGCGTTGCGACCGCTGGCCTTGTAGCCTTTAGCGCTTAGTTGAAGGCCTAATGCCGCCGCCTTATCCCCGATAGTTGCTGCGTAGGGGCTTGCTGGCGGCGTTTTGCTTTTTATTCTGTTTCCACTCTTCTGGACGTCTCATGAAGCAATTAACCGTTCTCGGTTCGACCGGCTCCATAGGCTGTAGCACGCTGGACGTGGTGCGCCATAACCCTGGTCGCTTTTCCGTCGCCGCGCTGGTCGCGGGGAAAAACGTTGACCGTATGGTTGAACAATGCCTGGAATTTACCCCCCGTTACGCGGTGATGGACGATGCGCAAAGCGCTGAGCGGTTGCGCACCCGTCTGCATGAGCATGGCTGTCGCACCGAGGTGCTAAGCGGCCAGCAGGCGGCGGCCGAGGTCGCGGCGCTGGATGAGGTCGATCAGGTCATGGCGGCAATCGTCGGCGCGGCGGGACTGGTGCCGACGCTGGCGGCGATCCGCGCCGGGAAAACGGTATTGTTAGCGAATAAAGAATCGCTGGTGACCTGCGGTCGCTTATTCATGGAGGCGGTGCAACAGTCGGGGGCGCGATTGCTACCGGTCGATAGCGAGCATAACGCTATTTTTCAGAGTATGCCGGAGACAATTCAGCAGCATCTGGGATACGCTGATCTTGCCCGGAACGGCGTCTCGTCTATCCTGCTGACCGGCTCCGGTGGGCCTTTCCGCGAGACGGCCGTGGCTGAACTGGCGGCGATGACCCCGGATCAGGCCTGCCGTCATCCCAACTGGTCGATGGGGCGCAAGATCTCCGTCGATTCGGCCACGATGATGAACAAAGGCCTGGAATATATTGAAGCGCGCTGGCTGTTTAACGCCTCGGCCCAGCAGATGGAAGTGCTGATCCATCCGCAGTCGGTGATTCACTCGATGGTTCGCTATCAGGATGGCAGCGTGCTGGCCCAGCTTGGGGAGCCGGATATGCGCACGCCGATCGCCCATACCATGGGCTGGCCGCAGCGACTGAATTCCGGCGTTAAACCGCTGGACTTCTGTCAGTTGAGCAATCTGAGCTTCTCCGCGCCGGACTATACGCGATATCCGTGCCTGAAGCTGGCGATGGACGCATTTGACGTCGGCCAGGCCGCGACCACGACGCTGAATGCGGCTAATGAAGAGTCGGTTGCCGCGTTTCTGCATGGCGATATCCGCTTTACCGATATTGCGGCGGTTAACCTGGCGGTGCTGGATAAGATGGACCTGCAGGAGCCGCAAAGCATTGATGATGTTCTGGTTATCGACGCCGAGGCGCGCGCAATCGCTCACCAGCAGCTGCAGCGGTTGGTTGCGCAGGCGTAACGCGGTGATATTTGTGGGCGCAAGGCTTCGGTGATATAGTCTGCGCCACCCGATCGTTGCATTTTGTTGTTAAAGATTACGGTGGCCGTGACAAAACACGGCTTTTTTGCGTAAAGCTTTTGGTTGTTCTCTGCGATTGGCTGCAGCCCCGGCACCGGATAAAAATGCGTATCCAGCGCGGCCCGGTGGCCTCTGTTTGGTGGCTAGTTAATCCTTATTATGGACTTAAAACGCGTGATGTTGTCTGCTAATCAAACTGTCAGCGAAATATCGCCCACCCATGGCTGCCGTCATGTCGCCATTATTATGGATGGCAACGGCCGTTGGGCGAAACGGCAAGGTAAAATTCGCGCTTTCGGGCATAAGGCCGGTGCGAAATCCGTGCGTCGCGCGGTCTCCTTCGCGGCGAATAATGGGATTGAGGCGTTAACGTTATACGCGTTCAGCAGCGAAAACTGGAACCGTCCGGCTCAGGAAGTCAGTGCGCTGATGGAACTGTTCGTCTGGGCGCTGGATAGCGAAGTCAAAAGCCTGCACCGACACAATGTGCGTCTGCGGATTATTGGCGACACCACGCGCTTCAATGCGCGCCTGCAGGAGCGGATCCGCAAAGCGGAAGCGCTAACCGCAAACAATACCGGCTTAACGCTGAATATTGCAGCCAATTACGGCGGTCGCTGGGATATTACCCAGGGCGTTCGTTTGCTGGCGAAACAGGTACAGGACGGGACGCTGCTGCCTGAGCAGATCACGGAAGACATGCTGAGTCAGCAGGTCTGCATGCATGAACTGGCTCCCGTTGATTTAGTTATTAGGACCGGGGGAGAGCACCGAATAAGTAACTTTCTGATTTGGCAAATTGCCTATGCCGAACTTTACTTTACGGATGTTCTTTGGCCCGATTTTGCTGAACAGGACTTTGAAGGTGCACTCCATGCCTTTGTTAATCGAGAGCGTCGTTTCGGCGGCACTGAGCCGGGTGGCAGTCATGCCTGATGGGGGTCACTTTTGCTGAAGTATCGCCTGATATCTGCTTTCGTCTTAATCCCCATCGTCATTGCGGCATTGTTTTTATTGCCGCCGATGGGCTTTGCTATCGTCACCCTGGTGGTCTGTATGCTCGCCGCCTGGGAGTGGGGACAACTGAGCGGTTTTACCTCGACGTCGCAGCGGGTTTGGCTGGCGGTGCTGTGCGGCCTTCTGCTGGCGGCGATGCTTTTTCTGCTGCCTGAATACCACTATGACGTTCATCAACCGATGGTTGAAGGGTCGCTATGGGCCTCTTTTGCCTGGTGGATCGTCGCGTTACTGCTGGTGCTCTCATACCCGGCGTCGGCGGCATTCTGGCGCCACTCTAAGGTGCTGCGCCTCATCTTCGGCATTCTGACCATCGTCCCGTTTTTCTGGGGCATGCTGGCGCTGCGCGCCTGGCACTATGCCGATAACCACTATAGCGGCGCGCTGTGGCTGCTGTACGTCATGATCCTGGTGTGGGGCGCGGACTCTGGCGCCTATATGTTTGGTAAAATGTTTGGCAAGCACAAGCTGGCGCCGAAGGTCTCACCGGGTAAAACCTGGCAGGGCTTTTTTGGCGGTTTGCTGACCGCGGCAGTGATTTCCTGGGCCTACGGCGTGTGGGCCCATCTTGACGTCACGCCGACGGTGCTGCTGGTCTGTTCGGTGGTGGCGGCCCTGGCTTCGGTGCTGGGCGACCTGACGGAAAGTATGTTTAAGCGCGAGGCCGGCATTAAGGATAGCGGGCACTTGATTCCCGGACATGGTGGTATTCTCGATCGTATCGACAGCCTGACGGCGGCGGTACCGGTCTTCGCCTGTCTGCTACTGTTGGTCTTCAGGACGATTTGACGGAAGGTTATATGCTGAGCGTGCTCTGGAATCTGGCGGCTTTTATCATTGCGCTTGGCGTACTGATTACGGTGCATGAGTTTGGCCATTTTTGGGTGGCGCGCCGCTGCGGTATCCGGGTTGAGCGTTTTTCTATCGGCTTCGGCAAAGCGCTGTGGCGGCGGATGGATAAGCAGGGCACAGAGTTCGTCATCGCCCTGATCCCACTGGGCGGCTACGTCAAGATGCTGGATGAGCGTGTTGAAGCGGTGGCGCCGGAGATGCGTCACTACGCCTTCAACAATAAAACCGTCGGTCAGCGTGCGGCGGTGATTGCCGCCGGCCCCATCGCTAACTTCATTTTCGCTATCTTTGCTTACTGGCTGGTCTTTATCATCGGCGTTCCCGGCGTGCGGCCGGTGGTGGGTGAAATAACGCCCAATTCGGTTGCCGCGCAAGCACAAATTGCAAAAGGAACGGAACTTAAAGCGATAGATGGTATCGAAACGCCTGATTGGGATGCGGTGCGTCTGCAGCTGGTGGCCAAAATCGGCAACCCGCAAACAATAGTTACCGTCGCCCCTTTCGGGACCAATCAGCGCCAGGATAAAATCGTCGATCTGCGGCACTGGTCGTTTGAGCCAGACAAGCAAGATCCCGTGACCTCTCTGGGGATCCAGCCGCGCAGCGCGCAGATTGATACGGTGCTGGCTGAGGTTCAGGCGGGATCGGCAGCCCAGAAAGCGGGTTTGCAAGCGGGCGACCGGATCGTTAAAGTCGATGGTCAACCGTTAACGCAGTGGATGACGTTTGTTAATCTGGTGCGCGATAATCCGGGCAAAGCGCTGGCGCTGGAGATTGAACGGCAGGGGAGTGCGCTGCCGTTAACCCTGACGCCGGATGCGAAAACGGTGAAAGGTAAGGCGGAAGGGTTCGCAGGGGTGGTGCCAAAGGTCATCCCGCTGCCTGAAGAATACAAGACAGTACGTCAGTACGGACCGTTTGCCGCCATCGCTGAAGCCACGGATAAAACCTGGCAGCTGATGTCGCTGACGGTCAGGATGCTGGGTAAATTGATAACCGGTGATGTCAAACTGAACAACCTCAGTGGGCCGATCTCTATCGCTCAGGGGGCTGGAATGTCAGCGGAGTTTGGGTTGATTTATTATCTGATGTTCCTGGCGCTGATTAGCGTGAACCTCGGAATCATCAACCTGTTCCCTCTACCCGTACTGGATGGGGGACATCTGCTGTTTTTAGCGATTGAAAAGCTGAAGGGCGGGCCGGTATCCGAGCGAGTTCAAGACTTTAGTTATCGCATTGGCTCAATACTGCTGGTGCTGTTAATGGGGCTTGCACTTTTCAATGATTTCTCTCGGTTATAAGAGAGTTTGTTAGGAAGAACGCATAATAACGATGGCGATGAAAAAGTTGCTCATAGCGTCGCTGCTGTTTAGCAGCGCGACTGTATACGGTGCTGAAGGGTTCGTGGTGAAGGACATTCATTTCGAAGGCTTGCAGCGTGTCGCTGTTGGTGCGGCCCTCCTCAGTATGCCAGTGCGTCCTGGCGATACGGTGACCGACGATGATATCAGTAACACTATTCGCGCGCTGTTTGCCACTGGCAACTTCGAGGACGTCCGCGTCCTGCGCGATGGTGATACCCTGCTGGTGCAGGTGAAAGAGCGTCCGACGATCGCCAGCATCACCTTCTCCGGCAACAAGTCGGTGAAAGATGACATGCTTAAGCAGAACCTTGAAGCCTCTGGCGTTCGGGTGGGCGAGTCGCTTGACCGCACGACCATCGCGGACATCGAGAAGGGGCTCGAAGACTTCTACTACAGCGTCGGTAAATACAGCGCCAGCGTCAAAGCAGTGGTTACCCCGCTGCCGCGTAACCGTGTCGACCTGAAGCTGGTATTCCAGGAAGGCGTCTCTGCAAAAATTCAGCAGATCAACATCGTCGGCAACCATGCGTTTTCGACTGATGAGTTGATCTCCCACTTCCAGCTGCGCGATGAAGTGCCGTGGTGGAACGTGGTCGGCGACCGTAAATACCAGAAGCAGAAGCTGGCGGGCGACCTTGAAACCCTGCGCAGCTACTACCTGGATCGCGGCTATGCCCGTTTCAACATCGATTCTACCCAGGTGAGCCTGACGCCGGATAAGAAAGGGATCTACATCACCGTCAACATCACCGAAGGCGATCAGTACAAGTTTTCCGGGGTGCAGGTGACGGGCAACCTTGCCGGCCATTCCGCGGAAATCGAAGCGCTGACCAAAGTCGAGCCGGGTGAACTGTACAACGGCGCGAAAGTGACCAAGATGGAAAACGACATCAAGAAACTGTTGGGTCGTTATGGTTACGCCTATCCGCGCGTGCAGTCGCAGCCGGAAATCAATGACAGCGATAAGACCGTTAAGCTGCACGTTAACGTCGACGCGGGCAATCGCTATTACGTGCGTAAAATTCGCTTCGAAGGCAACGACACCTCCAAAGACGCGGTTCTGCGCCGTGAAATGCGCCAGATGGAAGGTGCATGGCTGGGCAGCGACCTCGTCGATCAGGGTAAAGACCGTCTCAACCGTTTAGGCTTCTTCGAAACGGTAGATACCGATACCCAGCGCGTGCCGGGCAGCCCGGACCAGGTCGACGTTGTCTACAAGGTGAAAGAACGTAACACCGGTAGCTTCAACTTTGGTATCGGCTACGGCACCGAGAGCGGCGTCAGCTTCCAGGCAGGCGTTCAGCAGGATAACTGGTTAGGTACCGGTTACGCTGTCGGGATCAACGGTACCAAAAACGACTACCAGACCTATACCGAGCTGTCGGTGACCAACCCGTATTTCACCGTAGACGGTGTAAGCCTCGGCGGTCGTGTCTTCTATAATGACTTTGATGCGAACGATGCGGATCTGTCTGACTATACCAACAAAAGCTATGGTACAGACATTACGCTGGGCTTCCCGGTCAACGAATACAACACGCTGCGCGCCGGCGTCGGTTATGTGCATAACTCCCTGTCCAATATGCAGCCGCAGGTGGCAATGTGGCGTTACCTTAACTCGATGGGCCAGTATCCGGACAACACCAACGACCGGAACTCGTTCAGTGCGAATGACTTCACCTTCAACTACGGTTGGACCTATAACAAGCTTGACCGCGGCTTCTTCCCAACGGAAGGTTCGCGCGTCAACCTGAACGGTAAGGTGACCATTCCGGGCTCAGACAACGAGTACTACAAAGCGACGCTGGATACCGCGACCTACGTGCCGATCGACAACGATCATCAGTGGGTAGTACTGGGTCGTACGCGCTTTGGTTATGGCGATGGTATCGGCGGCAAAGAGATGCCGTTCTATGAGAACTTCTATGCCGGTGGTTCCAGCACCGTGCGTGGCTTCCAGTCGAACACCATTGGTCCGAAGGCGGTGTACTTCCCGTCGAGCAGCCGTCATGATGGCGATAGCGGTTATACCAATGACTGTAAGAGCACCGAATCCGCACCGTGTAAATCCGATGATGCGGTTGGCGGTAACGCGATGGCGGTGGCCAGCCTTGAGCTGATTACCCCGACGCCGTTTATTAGTGACAAATATGCGAACTCGGTCCGGACTTCCGTCTTCTGGGATATGGGTACCGTATGGGATACTCACTGGGATTCGAGCGCGTACGCGGGTTATCCGGATTACAGCGATCCGAGCAACATCCGTATGTCTGCGGGTATTGCCGTGCAGTGGATGTCGCCGTTGGGGCCGTTGGTCTTCTCCTACGCCCAACCGTTCAAAAAGTACGATGGAGACAAAGCCGAACAGTTCCAGTTTAACATTGGTAAAACCTGGTAATTGTTGGCGGCAACGGAATGCAAGTGCAGTATAGCGCTGACCGTAGGCGATAACGCGTTTATCGCCTCGCCACGCAAATAACGGTACCCCTGGGTACTCATGGGATGGTAAGGAGTTTATTGTGAAAAAGTGGTTATTAGCTGCAGGTCTGGGTTTGGCAATGGTAACTTCCGCTCAGGCGGCAGATAAAATTGCCCTGGTGAACATGAACAGCCTGTTCCAACAGGTTGCCCAGAAAACTGGCGTTTCCAACACGCTGGAAAACGAGTTCAAAGGCCGCGCTAGCGAACTGCAGCGTATGGAAGGCGACCTGCAGTCCAAAATGCAGCGTCTGCAGTCCATGAAGCCGGGCGCCGATCGTACCAAACTGGAAAAAGACGTGATGGCACAGCGCCAGACCTTCTCCCAGAAAGCGCAGGCGTTTGAACAGGATCGCGCACGTCGTTCCAACGAAGAGCGTGGCAAACTGGTTACCCGTATCCAGACTGCCGTACAGAGCGTAGCGAAAGATCAGAGCATCGATCTGGTGGTTGACGCGAATGCCGTTGCATATAACAGCAGCGATGTAAAAGACATCACCGCTGATGTGCTGAAACAGGTTAAATAAGTAATGCCTTCAATTCGACTGGCTGATCTCGCGCAGCAGTTGGATGCAGAATTACACGGTGATGGCGATATCGTCATCACCGGCGTTGCGTCCATGCAGAGCGCGAAAACGGGCCAAATCACTTTCATGGTCAACCCTAAGTACCGTGAGCACCTGGCCGCTTGCCAGGCTTCTGCCGTTGTGATGACGCAGGATGATTTACCTTTTGCCCATAGCGCCGCGCTGGTAGTGCGTAACCCCTACCTGACCTACGCGCGCATGGCTCAAATTCTTGATACCACGCCGCAGCCGGCTCAGGATATCGCGCCGAGCGCGGTCATCGATCCGTCGGCGAAGCTGGGTAGTAACGTTGCCATCGGCGCCAACGCGGTTATCGAATCCGGCGTAGTGCTGGGCGATAACGTAGTTATCGGCGCAGGCTGCTTCGTTGGGAAAAATACGAAAATAGGCGCCGGCTCGCGTTTGTGGGCTAATGTGACCGTTTACCATGAGATTGAGATCGGCGAGAATTGCCTGATTCAGTCCAGCACGGTGATTGGCGCGGATGGCTTCGGCTACGCTAACGATCGCGGTAACTGGGTAAAGATCCCGCAGCTGGGTCGCGTCATTATTGGCGATCGCGTGGAGATTGGCGCCTGCACCACGATTGACCGTGGTGCGCTGGACGATACCGTGATTGGCAACGGGGTTATCATTGATAACCAGTGCCAGATTGCGCATAACGTGGTGATTGGCGACAATACCGCGGTCGCTGGCGGCGTTATCATGGCGGGCAGCCTGAAAATTGGCCGCTACTGTATGATTGGCGGCGCCAGCGTGATTAACGGCCATATGGAAATCTGCGATAAGGTCACCGTCACGGGGATGGGGATGGTGATGCGTCCTATCAGCGAACCTGGCGTATATTCCTCCGGTATTCCGCTGCAGCCGAACAAGGCGTGGCGTAAAACCGCTGCGCTGGTGATGAATATTGACGAGATGAGCAAGCGCCTGAAAGCGATTGAGCGCAAGGTTAATCAACAAGACTAATTCATCATTTGGTCACATGACATTTCCGGCCTGTTGCATTCGCTAAAAGATTGCCGCAGGCCGTGTTATTATTGCCTTTTAGTACATTTAGACAGGAAGAGTATTTTGACTACTGACACTCATACTCTGCACATTGAAGAGATTCTGGAACTTCTGCCTCACCGTTACCCGTTCCTGCTGGTAGACCGCGTGCTGGATTTTGAAGAAGGTCGTTTTCTGCGCGCAGTAAAAAATGTTTCTGTAAACGAGCCGTTTTTCCAGGGGCACTTCCCTGGTAAGCCGATTTTGCCGGGCGTCCTGATTCTGGAAGCAATGGCGCAAGCCACCGGGATTCTGGCGTTCAAAAGCGTCGGAAAACTGGAACCAGGCGAGCTTTACTACTTCGCGGGTATCGATGAAGCACGCTTCAAACGCCCGGTAGTACCAGGCGATCAGATGATTATGGAAGTCACTTTCGAGAAAACCCGCCGCGGCCTGACCCGTTTCAAAGGCGTTGCGCTGGTTGACGGTAAAGTGGTTTGCGAAGCGACGATGATGTGTGCGCGTAGCCGGGAGGCCTGATACGTGATTGATAAAACCGCTTTTGTTCATCCTACCGCCATTGTAGAAGAAGGCGCCGTGATTGGCGCTAACGTCCACATTGGTCCGTTTTGTATTGTTGGCGCTAACGTCGAAATCGGCGAAGGCACCGTGCTGAAGTCTCACGTTGTCGTTAACGGCCACACCAAAATCGGCCGTGACAATGAGATCTATCAGTTCGCTTCCATCGGCGAAGTTAACCAGGATCTGAAATATGCTGGCGAACCGACCCGGGTGGAAATTGGCGATCGCAACCGCATTCGCGAAAGCGTCACCATTCATCGCGGCACAGTACAGGGCGGTGGATTAACAAAGGTGGGCAACGATAACCTGCTGATGATCAACGCCCACGTGGCGCACGATTGTACGCTTGGCGATCGCTGCATTCTGGCCAATAACGCGACGCTCGCGGGCCATGTTTCGCTGGATGATTATGTCATTATCGGCGGCATGACGGCGGTGCATCAGTTCTGCGTCATTGGCTCACACGTTATGGTTGGCGGCTGCTCCGGCGTGGCGCAGGACGTTCCGCCGTTCGTAATTGCCCAGGGCAACCATGCGACGCCGTTCGGCGTTAACATCGAAGGGCTGAAACGCCGCGGCTTCAGCCGGGAAGCAATCACCGCGATCCGCAACGCGTATAAGCTGCTGTACCGCAGCGGCAAAACGCTGGAAGAAGCCAAGCCGGAAATCGCCGAACTGGCTGCTCAGCATCCTGAGGTTCAGCTGTTTGTCGATTTCTTCGCTCGTTCTACCCGCGGCTTGATTCGTTAATGGCTGAACAGCGTCCCCTGACGATTGCCCTGGTCGCCGGAGAAACCTCCGGCGATATTCTAGGCGCTGGTCTCATCCGCGCGCTTAAAGCACGCATCCCGAATGCGCGCTTTGTCGGCGTGGCGGGGCCGCTAATGCAGGCGGAAGGGTGCGAAGCCTGGTATGAAATGGAAGAGCTGGCGGTGATGGGCATTGTTGAAGTGCTCGGTCGCCTGCGTCGCTTACTCCATATTCGCGCCGATTTGACCCGCCGCTTCGGCGAGCTGCGTCCCGATGTCTTCGTCGGCATCGACGCCCCTGACTTTAATATCACCCTCGAAGGAAATCTGAAAAAGCAGGGCATCAAAACCATTCACTACGTCAGCCCGTCGGTCTGGGCCTGGCGACAAAAACGCGTTTTCAAAATCGGCAGATCCACCGATCTGGTGCTGGCCTTTCTGCCTTTCGAAAAAGCGTTTTATGACAAATTTAACGTCCCCTGCCGCTTTATTGGCCATACCATGGCGGATGCGATGCCGCTGGATCCTGACAAAGGCGCTGCGCGCGACCGGTTAGGGATCCCGCACAGCGTGCGCTGCCTCGCTCTGCTACCCGGCAGCCGCGGCGCGGAAGTCGAAATGCTTAGCGCCGACTTCCTGAAAACCGCGCAGCTTCTGCGCGCCACCTATCCCGATCTGCAGGTGGTGGTGCCGCTGGTTAATGCTAAACGGCGGGAGCAGTTTGAGCGTATTAAAGCTGAGACGGCGCCGGATATGATCGTGCATATGCTGGACGGTCAGGCGCGCGATGCGATGATCGCCAGCGACGCCGCGCTGCTGGCCTCCGGGACGGCAGCGCTGGAGTGTATGCTGGCGAAATGCCCGATGGTGGTTGGCTACCGGATGAAGCCGTTCACCTTCTGGCTGGCGAAGCGGTTGGTAAAAACCGACTATGTCTCGTTACCGAACCTGCTGGCCGGTCGCGAACTGGTTAAAGAGCTGCTGCAGGATGAGTGCGAGCCCCAGGCGCTGGCAGCCGCTCTGCAGCCGCTGCTGGCCGATGGCAAAACCAGCCATGAGATGCATGAGACGTTCCGCGCCCTGCATCAGCAGATCCGCTGCAACGCCGATGAGCAGGCGGCGGACGCCGTACTGGAGTTAGCAAAACAATGATGGAGTTCGTCTATCCGCATACCCATCTGGTTGCCGGCGTCGATGAGGTCGGGCGTGGCCCCCTGGTTGGCGCGGTGGTGACCGCGGCGGTGATCCTCGATCCGGCGAAGCCGATTGTGGGTCTGAATGATTCCAAAAAACTCAGCGAGAAGCGTCGTCTGGCGCTGTTCGATGAGATTAAAGAGAAAGCGCTGTGCTGGAGCCTGGGGCGCGCCGAGCCGCACGAAATCGACGAGCTGAATATTCTGCATGCCACTATGCTGGCGATGCAGCGCGCCGTCGCCGGCCTGAGCATTGTTCCTGAGTTTGTCCTGATCGATGGCAACCGCTGTCCGTCGCTACCGATGCCCTCCCAGGCGGTGGTGAAAGGCGACAGCCGGGTGGCAGAAATCAGCGCAGCGTCTATTCTGGCAAAAGTCACTCGTGACGCCGAAATGGCCACGCTGGACCTCGCATTTCCCCACTACGGATTTGCCCAGCATAAAGGCTATCCCACCGCTGTTCACCTGCAGAAGCTGCAGGAACACGGCGCAACAGAGCATCACCGGCGCAGTTTTGGCCCGGTGAAGCGTGCCCTGGGCCTGGCGTCCAACTAAGTCACCGGGATCTAAAGATGGCTGAACCACGTTTCGTACACCTGCGGGTGCACAGCGACTATTCCATGATCGATGGGCTGGCAAAGACCGGGCCGCTGGTGAAGAAGGCGGCCTCGCTTGGCATGCCAGCGCTGGCGATCACCGATTTCACCAACCTCTGCGGACTGGTGAAGTTCTACGGGACGGGACACGGCGCGGGGATTAAGCCGATCGTCGGCGCCGACTTTCACGTGCAGTGCGACCTGCTCGGCGACGAATTTACCGAGCTGACCGTGCTGGCGGCGAACAATACCGGCTACCAGAACCTGACCCTGTTGATTTCCCGCGCCTATCAGCGCGGCTACGGCGCCCTGGGGCCGTGGATCGATCGCGACTGGCTGGTGGAACATCAGGAAGGGCTGATTCTGCTCTCCGGCGGCCGGAAAGGTGACGTCGGCGTCAGCCTGATCCGCGGCAATATGCCGCTGGTTGAACAGTGCGTCGCCTTCTACGAAGAGCATTTCCCGGACCGCTATTTTCTGGAGCTGATCCGTACCGGTCGACAGGATGAAGAGGCCTATCTCCACGCCGCCGTGGCGCTGGCGGAAGCGCGCGGTCTGCCGGTGGTGGCGACCAACGATGTCCGCTTCCTTGAAACCGGCGACTTCGACGCCCACGAAATCCGCGTCGCCATTCACGACGGCTTCACGCTCGACGATCCGAAACGGCCGCGTAACTACTCCCCGCAGCAATATATGCGCAGTGAGGAGGAGATGTGCGAGCTGTTCGCCGACATCCCGGAAGCGCTGGCAAACAGCGTAGAAATCGCCAAGCGCTGCAACGTCACCGTGCGGCTTGGCGAATATTTCCTGCCGCAGTTCCCGACCGGCGATATGACCACGGAAGATTTCCTGGTCATGAAATCGAAAGAGGGTCTGGAAGAGCGGCTGGAATTCCTCTTCCCGGATCCTGCCGTCCGTGCTGAAAAGCGCCCGGAGTATGACCAGCGTCTGGATATTGAACTCCAGGTTATCAACCAGATGGGGTTCCCGGGCTACTTCCTGATTGTGATGGAGTTTATCCAGTGGTCGAAGGATAACGGCGTGCCGGTTGGCCCGGGACGCGGTTCCGGCGCCGGTTCGCTGGTGGCCTACGCGCTGAAGATCACCGATCTTGACCCGCTGGAGTTCGACCTGCTGTTCGAACGTTTCCTTAACCCGGAACGTGTCTCGATGCCCGACTTCGACGTCGACTTCTGCATGGAGAAACGCGACCAGGTTATCGAGCACGTGGCGGATATGTACGGCCGCGACGCGGTATCGCAGATCATCACCTTCGGTACCATGGCGGCGAAAGCGGTCATCCGCGATGTCGGTCGCGTGCTGGGTCACCCGTACGGATTTGTCGATCGTATCTCCAAGCTGGTGCCGCCCGATCCGGGCATGACGCTGGCGAAAGCCTTCGAGGCCGAGCCGCAGCTGCCGGAGATCTACGAGGCGGACGAAGAAGTGAAAGCGCTGATCGACATGGCGCGTAAGCTGGAAGGGGTGACGCGAAACGCCGGTAAACATGCCGGTGGGGTAGTTATCGCTCCAACCAAAATCACCGATTTCGCGCCACTGTATTGCGATGAGCAGGGGCTGCATCCGGTTACCCAGTTTGATAAGAACGACGTGGAATACGCCGGGCTGGTGAAATTCGACTTCCTCGGTCTGCGTACGCTCACTATCATTAACTGGGCGCTGGAGATGATCAACAAGCGCCGTGAGAAGAACGGCGAAGGGCCGCTGGATATCGCCGCCATCCCGCTGGATGACAAGAAAAGCTTCGACATGCTGCAGCGCTCGGAAACCACCGCGGTCTTCCAGCTTGAATCGCGCGGCATGAAAGATCTGATTAAACGCCTGCAGCCGGACTGCTTCGAAGATATGATCGCGCTGGTGGCTCTGTTCCGCCCGGGCCCGCTGCAGTCGGGGATGGTAGATAACTTTATCGACCGTAAGCATGGCCGCGAGGAGATCTCTTATCCGGACGTGCAGTGGCAGCATGAAAGCCTGAAACCGGTGCTGGAGCCAACCTACGGCATCATCCTGTATCAGGAACAGGTCATGCAGATTGCCCAGGTGCTGTCCGGATACACCCTCGGCGGCGCGGACATGCTGCGTCGTGCGATGGGTAAGAAAAAGCCGGAGGAGATGGCCAAGCAGCGTTCTATCTTTGAGGATGGGGCGAAGAAAAACGGCATTGACGGCGAACTGGCGATGAAAATCTTCGACCTGGTGGAGAAATTCGCCGGTTACGGATTTAACAAATCGCACTCCGCCGCCTACGCGTTGGTCTCCTACCAGACGCTGTGGCTTAAGGCGCACTACCCGGCCGAGTTTATGGCGGCGGTGATGACCGCCGATATGGACAACACCGAGAAAGTGGTTGGCCTGGTGGATGAGTGCTGGCGAATGGGGCTAAAAATCCTGCCCCCGGATATTAACTCCGGCCTGTACCATTTCCACGTCAACGACGATGGCGAGATCGTCTACGGCATTGGCGCCATCAAGGGCGTCGGCGAAGGACCGATCGAAGCGATTATTGAGGCGCGCAACAATGGCGGCTATTTCCGCGAGCTGTTCGATCTCTGCGCGCGAACCGATATTAAAAAGCTCAACCGTCGGGTGCTGGAAAAGCTGATTATGTCCGGGGCGTTCGATCGTCTCGGCCCACATCGCGCGGCGCTGATGAATTCGCTGGGCGATGCGTTGAAAGCCGCTGACCAGCACGCGAAAGCCGAGGCCATCGGCCAGGCTGATATGTTCGGCGTGCTGGCGGAAGAGCCCGAGCAAATTGAGCAATCCTACGCCAGCTGCCAGCCATGGCCTGAGCAGGTGGTGCTGGATGGTGAAAGGGAGACCCTGGGGCTATACCTCACCGGACACCCGATTAACCAGTATCTGAAGGAGATTGAGCGCTACGTCGGCGGCGTGAGGCTCAAAGACATGCATCCGACCGAACGTGGGAAAGTCACCACGGCGGCGGGGCTGGTGATTGCGGCGCGGGTAATGGTCACCAAGCGCGGCAATCGTATCGGCATCTGTACCCTGGATGACCGTTCCGGGCGGCTGGAAGTGATGTTATTCACCGACGCGCTGGATAAATATCAGCAGTTGCTGGAAAAAGACCGCATACTTATCGTCAGCGGACAGGTCAGCTTTGATGACTTTAGCGGGGGGCTTAAAATGACCGCCCGTGAAGTCATGGACATTGACGAAGCCCGGGAAAAATATGCTCGCGGGCTTGCTATCTCGCTGACGGACAGGCAAATTGATGACCAGCTTTTAAACCGACTCCGTCAGTCTCTGGAACCCCACCGTTCGGGAACCATTCCAGTGCACCTCTATTATCAGAGGGCGGATGCACGCGCGCGGTTGCGTTTCGGCGCAACATGGCGCGTCTCTCCGAGCGATCGTTTACTTAACGATCTGCGGGGCCTTATCGGCTCGGAGCAGGTGGAACTGGAGTTTGACTAATACAGGAATACTATGAGTCTGAATTTCCTAGATTTTGAACAGCCGATTGCAGAGCTGGAAGCGAAAATCGATTCCCTGACTGCGGTAAGCCGTCAGGATGAGAAACTGGATATTAACATCGACGAAGAAGTGCATCGTCTGCGTGAGAAAAGCGTAGAGCTGACGCGCAAAATCTTCGCCGATCTCGGTGCATGGCAGGTTGCGCAACTGGCGCGCCACCCGCGCCGTCCTTACACCCTGGATTATGTCCGCCTGGCGTTCGACGAATTTGACGAACTGGCCGGTGACCGTGCCTTCGCTGACGATAAAGCGATTGTCGGCGGTATCGCGCGTCTTGACGGTCGTCCGGTGATGATCATCGGCCACCAGAAAGGTCGTGAAACCAAAGAGAAAATTCGCCGCAACTTTGGGATGCCGGCGCCGGAAGGCTACCGCAAAGCGCTACGCCTGATGGAGATGGCTGAGCGGTTTAAAATGCCGATCATCACCTTTATCGACACCCCGGGCGCCTACCCGGGCGTCGGCGCGGAAGAGCGTGGCCAGTCGGAAGCGATCGCCCGCAACCTGCGTGAGATGTCGCGTCTGAGCGTGCCGGTTATCTGCACCGTAATCGGTGAAGGCGGCTCCGGCGGCGCGCTGGCGATCGGCGTGGGCGACAAGGTCAACATGCTCCAGTACAGCACCTATTCGGTCATTTCGCCGGAAGGCTGCGCCTCCATTCTGTGGAAGAGCGCGGATAAAGCGCCGCTGGCTGCGGAAGCGATGGGCATTATCGCCCCGCGTCTGAAAGAGCTGAAGCTGATCGATTCTATCGTTCCGGAACCGCTGGGCGGCGCTCACCGCAACCCGGAAGCGATGGCGGCAAGCCTGAAGGCGCAGCTGCTGGCAGACCTGGCAGACCTCGATCTGCTCAGCGAAGAAGAGCTGCTGAACCGCCGTTATCAGCGTCTGATGAGCTACGGTTACGCTTAACTTTTTCGTCAGGACTTAACACTAAGGGCCGGATTTTCCGGCCCTTTTTTTATGTGCGATGCGCTCGGGGGATTGCTATGATGCTTGACTTAGGTGAATACCAGGAGGAAAGCGTGAATATCATCGCCATCATGGGGCCTCACGGCGTCTACCACAAAGACGAGCCGATCAAAGAACTGGAAGCGGCGCTGCAGCGCCAGGGCTTCCAGACCATCTGGCCGCAAAACAGCGCCGACCTGCTGCAGTTTATCGAGCACAACCCGCGCATCTGCGGGGTGATCTTCGACTGGGATGAATACAGCGTCGATCTGTGCAGCGATATCAATCAGCTCAATGAATACCTTCCTCTGTACGCCTTTATTAACGCCCACTCGACGATGGATGTCAGCAGTCAGGATTTGCGCATGACGCTGTGGTTCTTCGAATATGCGCTGGGACTCTCCGAAGAGATCGCCACCCGCATTGGGCAGTACACCCGCGAGTACCTGGAGAATATCACTCCGCCGTTTACCCGCGCGCTGTTCAACTATGTCCAGGAGGGAAAATATACCTTCTGTACGCCGGGTCATATGGGCGGCAGCGCCTATCAGAAAAGCCCGGTGGGCTGCCTGTTCTATGATTTTTTTGGCGGGAATACGCTGAAGGCGGATGTCTCGATTTCGGTAACCGAGCTGGGCTCCCTGCTGGATCATACCGGCCCGCACCTGGAGGCGGAGGAGTATATCGCGCGCGCCTTTGGCGCCGAGCAAAGCTATATGGTGACCAACGGCACCTCGACGTCCAATAAAATTGTCGGCATGTACTCGGCGCCCGCCGGCAGCACCCTGCTGATTGACCGTAACTGTCACAAATCGCTGGCCCACCTGCTGATGATGAGCGATGTGGTTCCCCTGTGGCTGAAGCCGACCCGCAACGCGCTGGGGATCCTCGGCGGTATCCCCCGGCGCGAATTTACCCGCGACAGCATTCAGCAGAAAGTGCGCGACACGGGCGGGGCGCAGTGGCCCGTGCATGCGGTGATCACCAACTCCACCTACGATGGTCTGCTCTATAACACCACCTGGCTTAAGGAGACGCTCGATGTCCCGTCGATCCATTTCGATTCCGCCTGGGTGCCCTATACCCATTTCCATCCGATATATCAGGGGAAAAGCGGTATGAGCGGGGAGCGGATCCCCGGGAAAGTCATCTTCGAGACGCAGTCGACGCATAAGATGCTGGCCGCGCTGTCGCAGGCCTCGCTGATCCACATTAAAGGCAACTATGATGAAGAGACCTTTAACGAAGCCTTTATGATGCATACCTCTACGTCGCCGAGCTACCCCATCGTCGCGTCGATTGAGACCGCGGCGGCGATGCTGCGCGGCAACTCCGGTAAACGTCTGATCCAGCGCTCCATTGAGCGGGCGCTGGACTTCCGCAAAGAGGTGCAGCGACTGCGCGAGGAGTCGGACGGCTGGTTCTTTGATATCTGGCAGCCGGAAGCCGTGGATAAAGCCGAGTGCTGGCCGGTAGCGCCGGGTGAGGACTGGCACGGTTTCAAAGATGCCGATGCGGATCATATGTATCTCGATCCGGTGAAGGTCACCATTCTGACGCCGGGCATGGACGAGCAGGGGAATATGGATGAAGAGGGGATCCCGGCGGCGCTGGTGGCGAAGTTCCTCGACGAGCGGGGCGTGGTGGTAGAGAAAACAGGCCCCTACAATCTGCTGTTCCTGTTCAGTATCGGCATCGATAAAACCCGGGCGATGGGGCTGCTGCGCGGCCTGACCGAGTTTAAACGCGCCTACGATCTCAATCTGCGGGTGAAAAATATGCTGCCGGATCTGTACGCCGAAGATCCCGACTTCTACCGCAACATGCGGATCCAGGATCTGGCGCAGGGGATCCACCGCTTGATCCGTCAGCATCAGCTGCCGCAGCTGATGCTCAGCGCCTTTGACGTCCTGCCGGAAATGAAAATGACGCCGCATCACGCCTGGCAGCGCCAGATCAAGGGGGAGGTGGAAACTATTGAACTGGAGAACCTGGTGGGGCGGATTTCGGCCAACATGATCCTCCCTTATCCGCCGGGGGTTCCGCTGCTGATGCCGGGAGAGATGATCACCGAGGAAAGCCGGGCGGTGCTCGATTTTCTGCTGATGCTTTGCTCTATCGGCCGTCATTACCCGGGCTTTGAGACCGATATTCACGGCGCCAAGCGCGATGAGGACGGTGTGTATCGGGTACGAGTCTTAAAAAATGACGAAAGGCTTGCGCGTTAACGGCGCGCACGAGTAACGTGGCTGGCTTAACAGAAGGAGTTTAACCATGCTGGGTTTGAAACGGGTTCACCATATTGCCATCATTGCGACCGACTACGCCCGCAGTAAAGCGTTCTATTGCGATATTCTGGGGTTTACGCTGCAAAGTGAGTTTTATCGCGCCGAGCGCGATTCCTGGAAAGGCGATCTGGCGCTCAACGGCGAGTATGTAATTGAGTTGTTCTCGTTCCCGTTTCCGCCAGCCCGCCCCAGTCGTCCGGAAGCCTGCGGGCTGCGTCATCTGGCCTTTAGCGTGGATGACATCGACGCCGCGGTAGCCCATCTCACCGCGCATGGCGTGGAGTGCGAAGCGATTCGTGTCGATCCCTTTACCGGTAAACGCTTTACCTTCTTTAGCGATCCGGACGACCTGCCGCTGGAAATATATCAGCAGTAAATCTTGCCAGCGCGACCCTGGCCCGGTAACGTGCCGGGCCATCACTTCTCGGTATGTTCGTGGATATGACGGCTGATATTGCGCATACGCTTCATCCCCATCGCCAGCTGCTGGTGGCCTTCAGCGGCGGTCTGGACTCGACGGTTCTTCTGCATCAGCTGGTGCTGCTACGGGAACAGGATCCCTCGCTGACGCTGCGGGCGGTGCATGTTCACCACGGCCTTAGCGCCCACGCAGACGACTGGGTGGCGCATTGTCGGCAGATTTGCCAGCAGTGGCAGGTGCCGCTGGTGGTGCATCGCGTGACGTTAGCCCGGGGAGGGCTGGGCGTCGAGGCCCACGCTCGTGCGGCGCGCTATCAGGCCTTTCAGGATACGCTCAATGCCGGCGAGGTGTTAGTGACCGCCCAGCACCAGGACGATCAGTGCGAAACCCTGCTGCTGGCGTTAAAACGCGGCAGCGGTCCTACCGGCCTGTCGGCGATGGCGCCATCCTCTGCCTTTGCCGGCAGTCGACTACTGCGTCCTCTCCTCAATGAAACCCGCGAATCACTACGCCAGTGGGCGCTCGCCCATCAGCTGTCGTGGATCGAAGATGAGAGTAATCAGGATGATACCTATGACCGCAATTTCCTGCGCCTGCGGGTGATCCCGGTGCTGCGCGAGCGTTGGCCGCACTTTAGCGAGGCCGTCGCCCGCAGCGCCAGCCTGTGCGCCGAGCAGGAACAACTGCTGGACGAGATGTTGGCGGCGGAGCTGGCGTCGCTGGTGGCCGAAGATGGCTCGCTGGCTATCGCGCCGCTGGCGACGATGAGTCCGCCGCGCCGAGCGGCGCTGCTGCGTCGCTGGCTCGCCGGGCAGCAGGCGCCGATGCCCGCCCGCGAGGTGCCTGAGCGCCTCTGGCACGAGGTGGCGCTGGCGCGGGAAGATGCCAGCCCCTGTCTGCGGCTGGGGGAATTTACCGTCCGCCGTTTTCAACAGCGTTTGTACTGGGTGAAGTATCTTCCCGGTCAGACGGACAGCGTTCAGCGCTGGCCCGACTGGCGCCAGCCGCTGCGGCTGGCGGACGGTCTCGGCGAGCTGACGCTGCAGCCCGGCGGCAGGCTGCGCCCACCGTCGGCGGATGAGCCGGTCACCGTCCGCTTTCGCGCCAGCGGCCACCTGCATATTGTCGGGCGCCATGGCGGACGCAAGCTTAAGAAGCTCTGGCAGGAGCTGGGCGTTGCTCCGTGGCGACGAGACACCACGCCGCTGCTGTTTTACGGCGAAACGCCGATTGCCGCAGCGGACGATCTGTTTGTGACCACAGAAGGTGAAGTGAAGGACGGGGAAGGGGTCAGGCTGATGTGGAGGAAAACGGGCGATTAAGCCCGTTTTTGATTCAGGATTCGCTCACCACCACGGTGCCGATTTCCGGGTGACTGAAGCTGGCGATTTTATCCAGGCGCAGCTCGCGGACGTTGCCGGCGAGTTCGACCACCAGATACTCGATATTTTTTCGCGAGATAAGATCGCTGGCCTTTGCCTGCAGCTGTTCGCCATCCTTCAGCGCCAGCGTTAGCACCAGGTGATGCTGGCAGGCCAGCTCCAGGTTGTCGTAATCATCGCAGTTAATGGGTTGATAAGTATCATTCATTGACATAATCGCTCACCAGTAAGTTTGCTGCCGCATAAGCGGCCTTTTCCCTGACTGACTCCGAAAGGGCCTCATCCGCCGCAATCTCATTCAATACTTTCAACACGCAACCCAGCGCATCCGGGATATACCCTAAGTCTCCGCTGGCTATTTCCGCATACCGCTTGCGTATTAACTCACAATAGTGGTCCACATGCCCTCCTGTCAGCGTTCTGACTCAACCGTGGGATGCAAGTTTAAGCCTACGAAGATAAACTCTGTTTAGCAAGGGAACTATATCATAGTCATTTAAGCAATTTCAGCAGGATGAAACAGGTTGCTGCGATTGACGACAGCCTTTTGCCGCCAGTTTCGCTACAATGTACGCCATTCTTTTCAGGAGTTTATTCATGGCGCTGAAAGCGACAATATATAAAGCTGCGGTAAATGTAGCCGATCTGGATCGCAACCAGTTTCTGGATGCTAACCTGACGCTGGCTCAGCATCCGTCAGAAACCCAGGAGCGCATGATGCTGCGCCTGCTGGCATGGATCAAATATGCCGATGAACGGCTACAGTTTACCCGCGGTCTGTCGTCGGATGACGAGCCGGAGCTGTGGCTGCTTAACGATCATCTCGGGGTCGATCTGTGGATCGAACTGGGTCTGCCGGATGAGCGGCGGATTAAGAAAGCCTGCTCACGGGCGCAGGCGGTGGCGCTGTTTGCCTATAATAGCCGGGCAGCTGAAATCTGGTGGCAGCAGAATCAGAGCAAGCTTGCGGCGTACCCGAAGCTGACCATCTGGTATCTTGATGATGCGCAACTGGCACTGCTTAGCGCCTTTGCCGACCGTACCATGACGCTGCAGGCCACTCTGCAGGAGGGCAGTATCTGGTTATCCGACGCTCGGAATAATCTGGAAATTCAGCTTACCGCCTGGCAAGCGTCGGCATGATTACTATTAGCCGCAGCGTAGCCCTTGCCGACGACGAAATCGTCTTGTCAGGCATTCGCGCCCAGGGAGCAGGGGGGCAGCATGTAAACAAAGCGTCGACGGCGATCCATCTGCGCTTTGATATTAAAGCTTCAAGCCTGCCGGAGTTTTATAAAGAGCGCCTGCTCGCCGCCAGCCACCACTTAATTTCTGCTGACGGTGTGGTTATCATTAAGGCTCAGGAATACCGCAGCCAGGAGATGAACCGTGAAGCGGCGATCGCCCGGCTGGTGGCCCTTATTAAAGAATTAACCGCAGTGCAAAAAAGTCGCCGGGAGACGCGACCGACTCGGGCATCGAAAGAGCGACGCCTTGCTTCCAAGGCACAGAAGTCCTCAGTCAAGGCGCTGCGTGGGAAAGTTCGCCAGTGAAAGCGTCGGCGAACGGGTGAAATGGATGATAAGGAAAGCAAAGTGAAGAAAATCGTATTCTCCGTGATAGCGGCCTGTTCGCTGTTCGCGCTGTTTGGTTGTAACCATCGCGCCGAGACTGACACGGTCCAGCCAGCGGCGATGGAAGAGCTCAAGCCGATGCAGCAAAGCTGGCGAGGCGTGCTGCCTTGCGCGGATTGCGAAGGTATCGACACCTCGCTGTTCCTGGAAAAAGACGGGACCTGGGTGATGAATGAGCACTACCAGGGCGCCCGTCGTGAGCCGTCATCCTTTGCCTCGTACGGCACCTGGGCACGTACCGCGGATAAGCTGGTGCTGACCAACAGCAAGGGCGAGAAATCTTACTTTCGCGCGAAAGGCGACAAGCTGGAGATGCTCGACCGCAACGGAAGCCCCATTCAGTCTCCTCTCAACTATACCCTGGAGCCAGTGAAGGCCAGCCTGCCGACGACGCCGATGGCGATGCGCGGCATGTATTTCTATATGGCCGATGCGGCAACCTTTACCGATTGCGCGACCGGTAAACGCGTCGCGGTGGCGAACAATGCCCAGCTTGAACGGGATTATGCCGCCGCGCGCGGGACCGATACTCGCCCGGTACTGCTGGTGGTAGAAGGGCACTTTACTCTCGAAGCGAACCCGGATACCGGCGAGATGATGAAAACGCTGATGACGGATCAAGCCGGCAAATTTATTCCCGGTAAAGACTGCAGCCATTGATTGTCAGGCCCCTGTCCGGGTAACGGGCAGGGGATGATCCCGCGCAGTACCACCTACCTCCTCCTGTTATTAGCCCTGTCACATCAAGAGTGAGCGTGGATCTGGCTGGCGGAAAAGCGTCAATCGTTTCTTTACTCCGCACCGTCCTTCGGTTTGTTCAGCCCCACCAGCTTACCGGCCTGAAGATAAACTCCCAGTTTCAAATGCCCGACATACTGGAGCTGCGTTTCGGGTTTAAACGTGGCGACGTCTCCTTCCCGCATGTGCAGCAGATCGGAAGGACTGATCCACGCCGCCTGCGCGAGCGTCAGCGGATGCCCGGCTCGGACAAAGGCCTCGCTGACAAACTCCGAGCAAAACCACGCTTTCTTGTCGCCGCTTGCCGCATCGCCCAGCTGCGCTTTAGCCAGGCCACTGACGCACTGCTGGCGAAAGTCTCGTGAGAAGGGGTTGAGCGAGCAGAGCGGTTTGGTGACCATATAAGGGATAAACTGAATAATGCCGCGATAGTTATACCCGCTGTCTTTGACCTGCCAGGCAAAACTTTTCATCGCCGTCGCCTGGTCCGGCGTCAGGTCAGGCACCCTGAGAGCAAAGAGTTTATCGCTGTGCGCCAGCGCCTGCTGAAGGGTAATCACTTGTACGCCGGCGCCGGTGGCTTCCGCAACCTGACCTTCGCCCACATACAGCGCGACGTGGCTTACGGAAGAGGCGCTGAAGGCGCGGATCCCAAGCGATGTGACGCCCAGGCTGGAGGAGAACAGCAGGTCGCCGGAGCGCAGGTCGCTTTCGGCGATTTCGCGCAGTCCGCTGCCGGCAATCGAGCTTTGACGCTGGAGGGTAACAGCCCAGGATGATGAATGGTCATCGGCAGCAGATGTGGAAGGCGAGCTGCGGCCGACGTCCAGGGTACAGGCGGTAAGCAGGAGCAGGGCAAAAGTCAGCAGTCCGCTGCGGAGGAGATGTGCAGTCATTGGTACTGTCCTTGTAAAAAGGGCCCTGACATCCGTTCAGGGCCCTGAGGTGGGTGTTAGCCTTTTATCGCTTTAACCAGATATTCCACAATATCCCCGGTCTTAATCAGCTGCTTCTCACCGTTGCGACGATACTTGTATTCGATATCATCGTTGTCGAGGTTACGATCGCCCAGCACGATGGTGTGCGGGATACCGATCAGCTCCATATCGGCGAACATCACGCCCGGACGCTCTTTACGATCGTCCATCAGCACTTCAATACCCTGGGCGCTCAGCTCGGCGTACAGTTTCTCCGCCAGCTCCTGCACACGGTAAGACTTGTGCATGTTCATCGGCAGGATCGCCACCTGGAAAGGCGCAATCGCATCCGGCCAGACGATACCGCGATCGTCAAAGTTCTGCTCAATCGCCGCCGCTACCACGCGAGTCACCCCGATACCATAGCAGCCCATGGTCAGGATCTGGTTACGCCCATCTTCGCCCTGGACCGCGGCTTTCATCGCCTCGGAGTACTTCGTCCCCAGCTGGAAGATATGACCCACTTCGATACCGCGCTTAATAAGCAGGGTACCTTTGCCGTCCGGGCTCGGGTCGCCGGCGACGACGTTACGGATGTCGGCCACTTCCGGCGTCGCGACATCGCGGTCCCAGTTGATGCCGAAGTAGTGTTTGCCATCGATGTTGGCGCCAGCGGCGAAATCGCTCATCACTGCTACAGTACGGTCGATAATCACCGGAACCGGCATGTTCACCGGGCCCAGGGAGCCCGGACCGGCGTTCACCAGGGCGCGGATCTCTTCTTCGGTGGCGAAGGTCAGCGGGCTGGCGACCTGCGGCAGTTTTTCCGCTTTCACTTCGTTCAGCTCGTGATCGCCGCGCACCAGCAGGGCAACCAGCGGGGAAGCGCTATCTTCAACCGCTTTCACCAGCAGAGTTTTCACGGTTTTTTCGATCGGCAGGTTGAACTGCTCCACCAGCTCGGCGATGGTTTTGGCGTTCGGCGTATCGACCAGGGTCATCTCCTGGGTGGCGGCTGCGCGCGGCTCTTTCGGCGCAACGGCTTCCGCAAACTCGATGTTTGCCGCGTAGTCGGAGCTGTCGGAGAAGATCACATCGTCTTCGCCGCTCTGCGCCAGCACCTGGAATTCATGAGAGGCGCTGCCGCCGATAGAACCGGTGTCAGCCTGTACCGCGCGGAAATCCAGCCCCATACGGCTGAAGATTTTGCTGTAAGCGGCATACATCGCGTCGTAGGTTTCCTGCAGCGATTCCTGCGAAGTATGGAAAGAGTAGGCATCTTTCATCAGGAATTCACGGGAGCGCATCACCCCGAAACGCGGGCGTACTTCGTCGCGGAATTTGGTCTGGATCTGATAGAAGTTCAGCGGCAGCTGTTTATAGGAGTTCAGCTCGTTGCGGATCAGATCGGTAATGACCTCTTCGTGGGTTGGGCCGAGGACGAACGGACGATCGCCGCGATCGGCAATGCGCAACAGTTCCGGGCCGTACTGCTCCCAGCGCCCGCTCTCCTGCCACAGTTCAGATGGCTGAACGACCGGCATTAACACCTCGATCGCACCGGCGTTGTTCATTTCTTCACGCACGATGTTTTCGACTTTTTTCAGGACGCGCACGCCGGTCGGCAGCCAGGTGTATAACCCGGAGGCCAGCTTGCGGATCATCCCGGCGCGCAGCATCAGCTGATGGCTGATTACCTCGGCGTCGGCAGGTGTCTCCTTCAGAGTGGAGAGCAGATATTGGCTAGTACGCATGTTGTAACGGTTCCAGTTAAACGAGCGGAACAGGCTGGTTGCCCAGCCTGAAACAAAAAAAGTGGTTTAGTTTACCAGCGTGGCAAAGATGCCAAAAGAGAGGAAAATAAAATTAGCGCGCTTCGAGGGCAAAGACTTCAAAACCGGAGGCAGTCACCCGCCAGCGGACGTTGAAATCCAGCAGCCAGACGGCATACGTTTTTCCCGCTTGTTCCTCTTTTCGGTAGGCCGGACGCGGATCCTGCGCCAGCACCTCGCGGATAAACGCTTTGATATGCGGGTAGCGTTTTTCCAGCGTGAGTAACTGTGCGTCTATTTCCGGCGTAAAGCTGACGTTCATACCCGCCAGCGGCGCCTGCTGTGCATAGCTGGCGCTGGCGTCCGGCAGGGCTTCGGCGAAAGGAAGATACGGTTTGATATCAACCACCGGCGTCCCGTCGACGAGATCGAGGCTGCCGAGTTCCAGTATTACCTGATCTTTCTGACAGCGAATGCCCTTGAGCTCAACGAGCGACATGCCGATGGGATTAGGGCGAAACGTTGAACGGGTGGCGAAGACGCCCATCCGCGCATTGCCGCCCAGTCGGGGAGGTCGCACCGTCGGACGCCAACCGCCTTCCATTGTCTGATGAAACACAAACAGGATCCACAGATGGCTGAAACTCTGCAGGCCACGCACGGCGTCGGCCTGGTTATAGGGCGCGACCAGATGGAGTTCTCCGCCGCCGTGTTTCACCAGGCCTGGCTGGCGAGGAACGGCAAACTTCTCTTTATACGGCGAACGGATGACGCCTATTTGCGCGAACTGAAATGCGCTCATTGCGCCGAGACGTTAAGCGCTGAACCCAGGCAAACGGCCTGACGGTAGCAGCCTGGCGTACCGCTGGTCACTTCGCAGCGGTGAAGCAGGACGGCATTAGCTTTCATACGCGCGGCATTAATTTGCAGGCGCTTGCGCGCGGTGGGGATATTCGGCGGAGAATCCTGATTCGAAGCCTGGCAGGACTCGCCAGATACTTCACCCAGATCGCGGAACGGTTTACCAACCAGCTCTGACGCATCGGTGTAAATACGTACTGGGGCCGGGCGGGTGGCGCGCGGTTTGCTCGGCTCAGATTTAACCGGCGGGGTTGCAGTGCTTTGAGCAGGCTCAACGGGAGATCTGCTTAGCATGGAACAACCGCTTAACATGAGTGCTAACAAACAGATCGGTAAAGCACGCATAGTATTTCCTCAATGAATAAAAAACAGGGCGTTATTGAATCAGGTGCTTGCATAAATGACAAGACGGGCGTGAAGCCCGTCCTGAATGATATTACGGTGAGAAAAGATTACCAGCCTTTCACGGCACCGCCGTTAAAGATCTTGTTCGCTGCTTCGTAAACTTCATCGCTCTGGTAAGCCTGAACGAATTTTTTCACATTCTCAGCATCTTTATTGTCTTCACGCGCCACAATCAGGTTCACGTAAGGAGACTCTTTACCTTCAACAAAGATGCCGTCTTTCGCCGGGGTCAGGCCAATCTGGCTGGCGTAAGTGGTGTTGATAACGGCCAGCGCAATCTGCGCATCGTCCAGGGAACGCGGCAGCTGCGGCGCCTCCAGTTCAACAATCTTCAGGTTTTTCGGGTTCTCGACGATGTCCAGCGAGGTCGGCAGCAGGCCTACGCCATCCTTCAGTTTGATCAGGCCCACCTGCTGCAGCAGCAGCAGGGAACGACCGAGGTTAGTCGGATCGTTAGGGACGGCGATCTGGGAGCCCGGCTGCAGTTCGTCCAGCGATTTGATTTTCTTCGAATAACCCGCGATCGGGTAGACGAAGGTATTACCGACAGCCACCAGCTTATAGCCGCGGTCTTTAATCTGCTGATCGAGATACGGTTTATGCTGGAAGGCGTTCACGTCGATATCGCCTTTGCTCAGCGCTTCGTTCGGCAGAACGTAATCGTTGAAGGTCACCAGTTCTACGTCAAGGCCATACTTCTCTTTTGCTACTTTCTGCGCAACTTCAGCGACCTGCTGTTCCGCCCCGACGATAACGCCGACTTTAATATGATTCGGATCTTTTTCATCCTGACCGCAACCCACCAGCGCCAGAGAACCGATTAACGCGCCGACTGCCGCAAAAGTTTTGAAATTAAAGGCCATGTTATTTCCTTCCTGTAAGAATGAGTGTTGTCTGCCAATAACGTTATTTGTGAGTCACAGCCCGGACGATGCGATCGCCAGAGAATTGAATTAAATAAACCAGAACAACCAGCAATACCAGTACGGTATTCATCACGGTGGCGTTATATCCAATATAGCCATACTGATAACCAATCTGACCCAGGCCACCGGCGCCCACCGCGCCGCCCATTGCGGAATAACCCACCAGCGTGATGAGCGTGATGGTGGCGGCGTTGACCAGACCCGGCAATGCTTCAGGTAGCAGGACTTTGCGCACGATCTGCAGCGGCGTGGCGCCCATCGCGCGGGAGGCTTCAATAAGGCCGGTGGGGATTTCCAGCAGGGCGTTCTCCACCATGCGGGCGATAAACGGCGCGGCGCCAACTGTTAATGGCACAATCGCTGCCTGCAGGCCGATAGAGGTACCGACGATCACGCGGGTAAACGGAATCATCCAGACCAGCAGGATAATGAACGGGATGGAGCGGAAAATATTCACCAGCGCCGACAGCGTACGGTACAGTTTGGCATTGGCGACGATTTGCCCCGGACGGGTAACGTACAGCAGCACGCCCACCGGCAGGCCGAGGACAAAACCGAAGAAGCCAGAGACAAAAGTCATTGCCAGCGTTTCCCATACGCCGCGCAACAGCAGCCACATCATTGCCTCAGACATAACCCAATACCTCTACTTTTACATGATGTTCCTGCAGCCAGGCGATGGCCGCCTGAGTGTCTTCCTGTGTACCGTGCATTTCGGTGAGCATGATGCCGAACTTCACCCCGCCGGCATAATCCATCTGCGCGCTGATAATGTTGTTATTCACGTTGAAGCGACGCGCGGTTTCAGAGAGCAGCGGCGCATCGACGGAGTGGCCGGTAAATTCCATGCGCAGCATCGGTACGCTATCCGCTGTGGCGGTAGGTTTCAGGCGCGCCTGATAGTCATCCGGAATATCGAGGTGCAGAGTGGACTGAATAAACTGCTGAGCCAGCGGCGTCTTCGGATGGGAGAAGACTTCGCTCACGGTGTCCTGCTCGATCAGTTGACCATTACTAATGACCGCCACGCAGTCGCAGATACGTTTAACCACGTCCATTTCATGGGTGATCAACAGGATGGTCAGTCCCAGGCGACGGTTAATGTCTTTCAGCAGTTCGAGAATGGAACGGGTAGTGGCCGGATCCAGGGCGCTGGTGGCTTCATCGCACAGCAATACTTTAGGATTGCTGGCCAGCGCGCGGGCAATCGCCACGCGCTGTTTCTGGCCGCCGGAGAGGTTGGCCGGGTAGCTGTCGTGCTTATCACCCAGACCGACAAGATCCAGCAGCTCCGTGACACGGCGTTTGATTTCAGCCTGCGGCGTGTTATCCAGCTCCAGGGGTAATGCCACGTTGCCGAAAACGGTCCGCGAGGCCAACAGGTTAAAATGCTGGAAAATCATGCCAATTTGACGGCGAGCGCGGGTTAGCTCTTTCTCCGACAGGGCAGTCAGTTCCTGACCGTCAACCTGTACGCTGCCCTCGGTCGGGCGCTCCAGCAGGTTCACGCAGCGAATCAGCGTACTTTTACCGGCGCCGGAGGCACCGATGACGCCGTAAATCTGTCCGGCAGGGACATGCAGGCTGACGTTATTCAGCGCCTGAATGCTGCGATTCCCCTGCTGGAATACTTTGGTGATATTGGAAAGTTTAATCATCAGTTATTTATTATCGTTTAGCCGTTTGCCGTGGCATTTTCTTCTGCCGTATCCAGGCGATGCCTGGCAATGAAATGGATGTTAAGGCATCCAGACGTCTAAATCAATCTGACTCTTTATAATGAGCACTTTCTTGCATGCGGAAACATGCGATACTAGCGGCACTAGTCTTTTTCAGGAGCAAACCGGTGGCAAAGTCAGTACCCGCAATTTTTCTCGACCGTGACGGCACTATTAATGTCGATCATGGCTACGTCCACGAAATCGACAATTTTGAATTTATCGATGGCGTCATTGACGCGATGCGCGAACTAAAAGAGATGGGCTACGCGCTGGTGCTGGTCACTAACCAGTCCGGTATTGCCCGCGGTAAATTTACCGAAGCCCAGTTTGAAACGCTGACCGAATGGATGGACTGGTCTCTGGCAGACCGCGGCGTCGACCTCGACGGTATCTACTATTGCCCGCATCACCCGCAGGGTGCGGTTGAGGAGTACCGCCAGACCTGTGATTGTCGTAAACCGCATCCGGGGATGCTGATTTCCGCCCGCGACTATCTGCATATCGATATGGCTGCTTCTTATATGGTAGGGGACAAACTGGAAGATATGCAGGCGGCAGCGGCTGCGGATGTCGGGACTAAAGTACTGGTGCGCACCGGTAAGCCCCTGACTGAAGAAGCGGAAAAAGCGGCGGATTGGGTGCTAAATAGCCTGGCAGAGCTGCCGGCGGCGATTAAAAAGCAGCAAAAATAAGCGTTGCGTTTAAAAGATGAGCGGTTGAAATAAAATTGTATTTTTCCGCTTGTCATTCCCGGAGAGCTCCCTATAATGCGCCTCCATCGACACGGCGGATGTGAATCACTTCACACAAACAGCCAGTTCGGTTGCAGAGAAAAATCCTGAAAAACGGGTTGACTCTGAAAGAGGAAAGCGTAATATACGCCACCTCGCGACAGAGCGCTAAAGCGCGTCGCAACTGCTCTTTAACAATTTATCAGACAATCTGTGTGGGCACTCAAAGTGACATGGATTCTTAACGTCCTCGGACGAAAAATGAATACCAAGTCTCAAGAGTGAACACGTAATTCATTACGAAGTTTAATTCTTTGAGCATCAAACTTAAATTGAAGAGTTTGATCATGGCTCAGATTGAACGCTGGCGGCAGGCCTAACACATGCAAGTCGAGCGGTAGCACAGAGAGCTTGCTCTCGGGTGACGAGCGGCGGACGGGTGAGTAATGTCTGGGAAACTGCCTGATGGAGGGGGATAACTACTGGAAACGGTAGCTAATACCGCATAATGTCGCAAGACCAAAGTGGGGGACCTTCGGGCCTCATGCCATCAGATGTGCCCAGATGGGATTAGCTAGTAGGTGGGGTAACGGCTCACCTAGGCGACGATCCCTAGCTGGTCTGAGAGGATGACCAGCCACACTGGAACTGAGACACGGTCCAGACTCCTACGGGAGGCAGCAGTGGGGAATATTGCACAATGGGCGCAAGCCTGATGCAGCCATGCCGCGTGTGTGAAGAAGGCCTTCGGGTTGTAAAGCACTTTCAGCGGGGAGGAAGGCGATAAGGTTAATAACCTTGTCGATTGACGTTACCCGCAGAAGAAGCACCGGCTAACTCCGTGCCAGCAGCCGCGGTAATACGGAGGGTGCAAGCGTTAATCGGAATTACTGGGCGTAAAGCGCACGCAGGCGGTCTGTCAAGTCGGATGTGAAATCCCCGGGCTCAACCTGGGAACTGCATTCGAAACTGGCAGGCTAGAGTCTTGTAGAGGGGGGTAGAATTCCAGGTGTAGCGGTGAAATGCGTAGAGATCTGGAGGAATACCGGTGGCGAAGGCGGCCCCCTGGACAAAGACTGACGCTCAGGTGCGAAAGCGTGGGGAGCAAACAGGATTAGATACCCTGGTAGTCCACGCCGTAAACGATGTCGATTTGGAGGTTGTGCCCTTGAGGCGTGGCTTCCGGAGCTAACGCGTTAAATCGACCGCCTGGGGAGTACGGCCGCAAGGTTAAAACTCAAATGAATTGACGGGGGCCCGCACAAGCGGTGGAGCATGTGGTTTAATTCGATGCAACGCGAAGAACCTTACCTGGTCTTGACATCCACAGAACTTTCCAGAGATGGATTGGTGCCTTCGGGAACTGTGAGACAGGTGCTGCATGGCTGTCGTCAGCTCGTGTTGTGAAATGTTGGGTTAAGTCCCGCAACGAGCGCAACCCTTATCCTTTGTTGCCAGCGGTCCGGCCGGGAACTCAAAGGAGACTGCCAGTGATAAACTGGAGGAAGGTGGGGATGACGTCAAGTCATCATGGCCCTTACGACCAGGGCTACACACGTGCTACAATGGCATATAAAAGAGAAGCGAGCGACCTCGCGAGAGCAAGCGGACCTCATAAAGTATGTCGTAGTCCGGATTGGAGTCTGCAACTCGACTCCATGAAGTCGGAATCGCTAGTAATCGTAGATCAGAATGCTACGGTGAATACGTTCCCGGGCCTTGTACACACCGCCCGTCACACCATGGGAGTGGGTTGCAAAAGAAGTAGGTAGCTTAACCTTCGGGAGGGCGCTTACCACTTTGTGATTCATGACTGGGGTGAAGTCGTAACAAGGTAACCGTAGGGGAACCTGCGGTTGGATCACCTCCTTACCTTAAAGAACCTGCCTTTGTAGTGCTCACACAGATTGTCTGATGAAAATAGAGCAGTAAGTAATCTCTGCAGGCTTGTAGCTCAGGTGGTTAGAGCGCACCCCTGATAAGGGTGAGGTCGGTGGTTCAAGTCCACTCAGGCCTACCAAATTCGCTCTCGTGCTTTGTTGTGGCAAAGCTCGCATACTTCAGTATGCTTCGCTTCACCACGCCGCGCCCGAAAACGAATTAAGGTTAAAAGAGATTCATTCGATGGGGCTATAGCTCAGCTGGGAGAGCGCCTGCTTTGCACGCAGGAGGTCTGCGGTTCGATCCCGCATAGCTCCACCATCTTTACTGCGAACACAAGAAAACTTCAGAGTGAACCTGAAAAGGTGCACTGCGAAGTTTTGCTCTTTAAAAATCTGGATCAAGCTGAAAATTGAAACGACACACAGTTAATGTGTGTTCGAGTCTCTCAAATTTTCGCAATCAGAAGTGAAACATCTTCGGGTTGTGAGGTTAAGCGACTAAGCGTACACGGTGGATGCCCTGGCAGTCAGAGGCGATGAAGGACGTGCTAATCTGCGAAAAGCGTCGGTAAGGTGATATGAACCGTTATAACCGGCGATGTCCGAATGGGGAAACCCAGTGCAATTCGTTGCACTATCGTTAACTGAATACATAGGTTAACGAGGCGAACCGGGGGAACTGAAACATCTAAGTACCCCGAGGAAAAGAAATCAACCGAGATTCCCCCAGTAGCGGCGAGCGAACGGGGAGCAGCCCAGAGTCTGAATCAGCTTGTGTGTTAGTGGAACGGTCTGGAAAGTCCGACGGTACAGGGTGATAGTCCCGTACACCAAAATGCACAGGTTGTGAACTCGAAGAGTAGGGCGGGACACGTGGTATCCTGTCTGAATATGGGGGGACCATCCTCCAAGGCTAAATACTCCTGACTGACCGATAGTGAACCAGTACCGTGAGGGAAAGGCGAAAAGAACCCCGGCGAGGGGAGTGAAAAAGAACCTGAAACCGTGTACGTACAAGCAGTGGGAGCACCTTCGGGTGTGACTGCGTACCTTTTGTATAATGGGTCAGCGACTTATATTCTGTAGCAAGGTTAACCGTATAGGGGAGCCGCAGGGAAACCGAGTCTTAACTGGGCGTTAAGTTGCAGGGTATAGACCCGAAACCCGGTGATCTAGCCATGGGCAGGTTGAAGGTTGGGTAACACTAACTGGAGGACCGAACCGACTAATGTTGAAAAATTAGCGGATGACTTGTGGCTGGGGGTGAAAGGCCAATCAAACCGGGAGATAGCTGGTTCTCCCCGAAAGCTATTTAGGTAGCGCCTCGTGAATTCATCTTCGGGGGTAGAGCACTGTTTCGGCTAGGGGGTCATCCCGACTTACCAACCCGATGCAAACTACGAATACCGAAGAATGTTATCACGGGAGACACACGGCGGGTGCTAACGTCCGTCGTGAAGAGGGAAACAACCCAGACCGCCAGCTAAGGTCCCAAAGTCATGGTTAAGTGGGAAACGATGTGGGAAGGCACAGACAGCCAGGATGTTGGCTTAGAAGCAGCCATCATTTAAAGAAAGCGTAATAGCTCACTGGTCGAGTCGGCCTGCGCGGAAGATGTAACGGGGCTAAACCATGCACCGAAGCTGCGGCAGCGACACTATGTGTTGTTGGGTAGGGGAGCGTTCTGTAAGCCGCGAAGGTGACCTGTGAGGGTTGCTGGAGGTATCAGAAGTGCGAATGCTGACATAAGTAACGATAAAGCGGGTGAAAAGCCCGCTCGCCGGAAGACCAAGGGTTCCTGTCCAACGTTAATCGGGGCAGGGTGAGTCGACCCCTAAGGCGAGGCCGAAAGGCGTAGTCGATGGGAAACAGGTTAATATTCCTGTACTTGGTGTTACTGCGAAGGGGGGACGGAGAAGGCTATGTTAGCCGGGCGACGGTTGTCCCGGTTTAAGCATGTAGGCTGGTTGTCCAGGCAAATCCGGATAATCAAGGCTGAGGTGTGATGACGAGGCACTACGGTGCTGAAGTAACAAATGCCCTGCTTCCAGGAAAAGCCTCTAAGCATCAGGTAACATTAAATCGTACCCCAAACCGACACAGGTGGTCAGGTAGAGAATACCAAGGCGCTTGAGAGAACTCGGGTGAAGGAACTAGGCAAAATGGTGCCGTAACTTCGGGAGAAGGCACGCTGGTGTGTAGGTGAAGTCCCTGCGGATGGAGCTGAGACCAGTCGAAGATACCAGCTGGCTGCAACTGTTTATTAAAAACACAGCACTGTGCAAACACGAAAGTGGACGTATACGGTGTGACGCCTGCCCGGTGCCGGAAGGTTAATTGATGGGGTTATCCGTAAGGAGAAGCTCTTGATCGAAGCCCCGGTAAACGGCGGCCGTAACTATAACGGTCCTAAGGTAGCGAAATTCCTTGTCGGGTAAGTTCCGACCTGCACGAATGGCGTAATGATGGCCAGGCTGTCTCCACCCGAGACTCAGTGAAATTGAACTCGCTGTGAAGATGCAGTGTACCCGCGGCAAGACGGAAAGACCCCGTGAACCTTTACTATAGCTTGACACTGAACATTGAGCCTTGATGTGTAGGATAGGTGGGAGGCTTTGAAGCGTGGACGCCAGTCTGCGTGGAGCCAACCTTGAAATACCACCCTTTAATGTTTGATGTTCTAACGTTGGCCCCTTACCGGGGTTGCGGACAGTGTCTGGTGGGTAGTTTGACTGGGGCGGTCTCCTCCCAAAGCGTAACGGAGGAGCACGAAGGTTAGCTAATCCTGGTCGGACATCAGGAGGTTAGTGCAATGGCATAAGCTAGCTTGACTGCGAGCGTGACGGCGCGAGCAGGTGCGAAAGCAGGTCATAGTGATCCGGTGGTTCTGAATGGAAGGGCCATCGCTCAACGGATAAAAGGTACTCCGGGGATAACAGGCTGATACCGCCCAAGAGTTCATATCGACGGCGGTGTTTGGCACCTCGATGTCGGCTCATCACATCCTGGGGCTGAAGTAGGTCCCAAGGGTATGGCTGTTCGCCATTTAAAGTGGTACGCGAGCTGGGTTTAGAACGTCGTGAGACAGTTCGGTCCCTATCTGCCGTGGGCGCTGGAGAATTGAGGGGGGCTGCTCCTAGTACGAGAGGACCGGAGTGGACGCATCACTGGTGTTCGGGTTGTCATGCCAATGGCACTGCCCGGTAGCTAAATGCGGAAGAGATAAGTGCTGAAAGCATCTAAGCACGAAACTTGCCCCGAGATGAGTTCTCCCTGAGACTTTAAGTCTCCTGAAGGAACGTTAAAGACGATGACGTTGATAGGCCGGGTGTGTAAGCGCAGCGATGCGTTGAGCTAACCGGTACTAATGAACCGTGAGGCTTAACCTTACAACGCCGAAGATGTTTTGGCGGATTTGAGAAGATTTTCAGCTTAGATTCAGAGTTGAGTACGCAATAATTTGCGCAGCAGCAAGGCGACAAGCGACGGAAAGGAAGGAGCATACATAAGTATGTGACTGACTTTACGAGCGCAGGCAACGCAGCTGATGCGATAAAGAATTGCGTACTGAGCACAAAGAATTTGCCTGGCGGCACTAGCGCGGTGGTCCCACCTGACCCCATGCCGAACTCAGAAGTGAAACGCCGTAGCGCCGATGGTAGTGTGGGGTCTCCCCATGTGAGAGTAGGGAACTGCCAGGCATCAAATTGCAGTAAGCCGGGGTGACAACCGGTGGTAATAAAGCGAAGAAATTCGGTGGAGCGGTAGTTCAGTCGGTTAGAATACCTGCCTGTCACGCAGGGGGTCGCGGGTTCGAGTCCCGTCCGTTCCGCCACTTATTAAGAGCCCTGAGCATTTGCTCAGGGCTTTTTTGTTTGATCTGTTCTCTATTATTGCTAATTCAGCAAAAATCCTCTGCATTAATCGCTCTTTTTCCCCTCCACACCATCAGCCATAATTTCATCCGTTAACCGAAATGAAGAAATAACGAGGAAAATCATGGCAATCCCTGCATTTGGTCTTGGCACCTTCCGTCTGAAAGATGATGTTGTTATCGCATCCGTAAAAACCGCGCTGGAGCTGGGCTATCGTGCTATCGACACCGCGCAAATCTATGACAACGAAGCCGCGGTGGGTCAGGCTATCGCCGAAAGCGGCGTGCCGCGTGATGAGCTGTTCATCACTACCAAAATCTGGATCGAGAACCTGAGCAAAGACAAACTCATCGCCAGCCTGCAAGAAAGTCTGCAGAAGCTGCGCACGGACTATGTTGACCTGACGCTCATCCACTGGCCGGCACCGAACGATGCGGTTGCCGTTGAAGAGTTTATGGCAGCCCTGATGGAAGCGAAGAAGCTGGGTCTGACCCGTCAGATTGGTATCTCCAACTTCACTATTCCACTGATGGAGCGCGCGATTGCCGCCGTTGGCGCTGAAAACATTGCGACCAACCAGATTGAACTCTCGCCGTATCTGCAAAACCGTAAAGTCGTCGACTGGGCACGTGAGCACGGCATCCACATCACCTCTTACATGACGCTGGCTTATGGTAAGGCGCTGAAAGATGAAGTGATTGCCCGTATCGCGGCGAAACATAATGCGACTCCGGCGCAGGTTATCCTGGCATGGGCGATGGGCGAGGGGTACGCGGTGATCCCGTCCTCGACGAAGCGTGATAACCTGGCCAGCAACCTGAAGGCGCTGGATCTGCAGTTGGATGATGAAGATCGACAGGCGATCGCTGCGCTGGATTGCAACGATCGGCTGGTGAGCCCGGAAGGTCTGGCGCCGCAGTGGGATTAATCACTCGCTGCCGGTATGCCGTTCGCCCTGCCGCCCGAGAAGGTATTACGACAGCTCCTTCGGGAGCTGTTTTACGTGGTCGCTCAGAAAATCAATAAATGCCCTGATGCGAGTGCTGACCGCCCGGTCGCTGTAATAGACGGCACTGAAAGGCATTTCCACCGGTAAGCGCTTATCCGCCAGTAGCTCGACAAACTCTCCGCTGGCAATCTCTTTATCCACCATGTAATCCGACAGGCAGGCAATACCGTTGCCGGTCAGGCACAGCTGCTTGAGCGTTTCGCCGCTATTGGATGACACCGCCGCTTCGATCTCTAACAGCTGGCCATCGCAACAGGAGACCGGCCAGGTATTCAGCGATACCGGCTCGGTGAAGCCGAGGCAGTGATGCTGTTTCAGATCGGATGGATGCTGCGGCATACCGTAGCGCGCGACATAGTCGGGCGAGGCGACGATCTTACGATAGCTGGTAAACAGCGGTCGGGCGCGCAGGCTGGAATCCGTTAAGGTCCCGGCCCGAATGGCCACATCCACTTTCCGTTCAATCAGATTGATAAACGTCTCAGACGAGACGAGCGACAGCGTCATTTCCGGGTAGCGCTCGCGAAATGGCTTCACCAGCGGCATGAGAAAATGCAGCATCACCGGCGTCGCGGCATCTACCCGCAGCAGGCCCCGCGGCGTCGTGCGCGTCTCCAGCAGATCGTTCTCTGCCGCCGCCATTTCCTGCAAGACCACCTGCATCCGGCGAAAGTAGCGCTCGCCTTCTTCTGTCAGGCTGAGCTGGCGGGTGGTCCGATTGAGCAGGCTTACGCCTAGCTTTGATTCCAGCTTTTTGACCGCCCGGCTGACGGCGGAGTTGGCCTGTCCGAGCTGCTCGGCCGCCCGGCTGAAACTCCCGCTTTCCACCACCGCCACAAAGATGGCGATCTCCTCTGATGTGGCTCTCATTATTGCACCTATAGCAAAATTCTATTGATACTTTGATAGTTTTTGTTATTTATACAACCCTTCATACTACGTGTCATCTTAATCCTGATGCTACGGAGTAAATTATGCCACTGGCGCTATTTGCCTTAACTATCGGTGCCTTCGCAATTGGCACCACTGAATTTGTGATTGTCGGTCTGGTCCCGACCATCGCCCAGCAACTCTCTATCTCTTTGCCTTCTGCAGGACTGCTGGTCTCTATCTACGCGCTGGGCGTAGCTATCGGCGCTCCGGTGCTGACGGCGTTAACGGGGCGTATGCCGCGTAAACAGCTGCTGCTGGCGTTGATGGTCCTGTTTACGGCGGGTAATGTGCTGGCCTGGCAGGCCCCGGGCTATGAAACGCTGATCCTGGCGCGACTGCTGACCGGCCTGGCGCACGGCGTGTTCTTCTCTATTGGCTCGACAATTGCTACCAGCCTGGTGGCAAAAGAGAAAGCGGCCTCGGCCATTGCCATTATGTTCGGCGGCCTGACGGTCGCGCTGGTGACCGGCGTTCCCTTTGGCACCTTTATTGGCCAGCATTTCGGCTGGCGGGAAACCTTCCTCGCGGTATCGATTCTCGGGGTGATTGCGCTAATCAGCAGTCTGATTCTGGTGCCGAATAATATTCCGGGCCGCGCCAGCGCCAGCCTGCGCGATCAGCTGAAAGTATTAACCCATCCGCGCCTGCTGATGATCTACGCCATTACCGCGCTGGGCTATGGCGGCGTATTTACCGCTTTTACCTTCCTTGCGCCGATGATGCAGGAGCTGGCCGGCTTCAGCCCGTCAGCGGTGAGCTGGATCCTGCTGGGCTATGGTGTCTCGGTGGCTATAGGTAACGTGTGGGGCGGCAAACTGGCCGATAAGCATGGCGCCGTCTCCGCGCTGAAGTTTATCTTCGCCGCGCTGGTGCTACTGCTGCTGGTCTTCCAGCTGACCGCCAGCGTTCACTATGCCGCGCTGGCGACAGTGCTGGTGATGGGCGTTTTCGCCTTCGGCAACGTGCCGGGTCTGCAGGTCTATGTGGTGCAAAAAGCAGAGCAGTATACCCCGGGGGCTGTCGACATCGCTTCCGGCCTGAATATTGCCGCCTTCAATATCGGTATCGCGCTGGGGTCGATCGTCGGCGGACAGACGGTCGAGCGGTACGGTCTGGCGCAGACGCCGTGGATTGGCGCGATGATTGTGCTGGTCGCTTTGCTGTTGGTGGTCCTGAGCGGACGTTTAGATAAATTGCCACGCCGTTCGGCAGCGCTTTCTCCCGAAGGCTAAGGGTTTCTCGCAATTTGCATTGAAAGTGTATGGGAAAATCCCTATAACAGAATAACCAGTCGTCGTCGGGCTGGTTTCTGTTATCGAGGATTAATGCCCAAATTGCGAAAGAACACCTACGCCATGCGCTATGTCGCCGGACAACCTGCGGAGAGAATATTGCCTCCGGGGGCGTTTGCGGGCGTGAGTCCGGTTTATCCCGCCGGTACGCCATTAAGCAGCGATGAGAAGATCCGCGTGCTGGTATGGAATATCTTCAAGCAGCAGCGCGCAGAGTGGCAGTCGGTCCTTAAAAATTTCGGCAAAGATGCGCATTTGGTCCTGTTGCAGGAGGCGCAAACCACCCCAGAACTGGTCCGGTTCGCGACTTCAAACTATCTGGCCGCCGATCAGGTGCCGGCGCTGGTATTGCCGCAGCATCCTTCCGGCGTAATGACGCTGGCCTCCGCGCACCCCATCTATTGCTGTCCGCTGCGCGAGCGCGAGCCTATTTTGCGATTGCCGAAATCGGCGTTAGTGACCGTTTATCCGCTGCCGGATGCGCGGTTGTTGATGGTAGTCAATATCCATGCCGTCAACTTTAGCCTTGGCGTCGACGTCTACAGCAAACAGCTGCTGCCAATTGGCGATCAGATCGCCCATCACAGCGGGCCGGTGATCATGGCCGGCGACTTCAATGCCTGGAGCCGGCCGCGGATGAATGCGCTGTACCGCTTTGCGCGTGAGATGTCGTTACGCGAAGTTCGTTTCTCAGACGATCAGCGCCGCCGCGCGTTTGGTCGTCCCCTCGATTTTGTGTTCTACCGTGGGTTAAGCGTGCACGATGCTTCCGTGCTGGTGACCCGCGCCTCCGACCACAACCCGCTACTAGTCGAATTCAGTCCCGGCAAGCCTGATTAATTTAAGGTTGGTCAGGCCTGCCATGGGGCAGGCCTGCGCATGCATGGTGCTGCCTTTTATTACTCAAAAAAAACCGTAAGGACAAGACAACATGACAACACGCTCTCACCATGACAACGTCGAAAAGCAGTTCGGCTCCCAGGCCAGCGCCTATCTGACCAGCGCCGTACACGCCTCTGGTCGCGATCTGCAGCGGCTGGCGGAACGGCTGGCTGATTTTCCTCAGGCGAAAGTGCTGGATATGGGCTGCGGGGCAGGGCACGCCAGCTTTACCGCGGCGGGACAGGTTGCCGAGGTGACCGCCTATGATTTATCGAGCCAGATGCTGGAGGTCGTTGCCACCGCGGCAAAGGAGAAAGGTTTTAGCAATATCGTGACCCAGCAGGGGTACGCCGAAACGCTGCCGTTCGCTGATGCCAGCTTTGATGTGGTGATTAGCCGCTACTCCGCTCACCACTGGCATGACGTTGGCCAGGCGCTGCGTGAGGTGAAACGTGTTCTCAAGCCGGGCGGGGTGATTATCGTGATGGACGTGATGTCGCCGGGTCATCCGGTACGTGATGTCTGGCTGCAGACGGTGGAAGCCCTGCGCGACACCTCGCATGTGCGTAATTATTCCAGCGGCGAGTGGTTGACGCTGGCGACTGAAGCGGGGCTGGTGGTTAACCAGTTGTTGACCGATCGCCTGCCGCTGGAGTTCAGTTCATGGGTGGCGCGGATGCGTACTCCTGAGCCGCTGGAGGAGGCGATTCGCTTATATCAGCAGAGCGCTTCGGCGGAGGTCAAAGCGTACTTCGAGTTACAGGAGGACGGATCGTTTACCAGCGATACCATTCTGTTCGAAGCGCATAAAGCGGTTTAATTTAGGCAACAAAAAAGGCACCGGGGAAGTCGGTGCCTTTTTGTCGAACCAGAGGTATCAGGACTCTGGTCGATCGCTGTTTTTCACAAACAACGTTAGCTGATCGCCTGGGCGCAGGTTGTCGGTATCGCTGTTCCAGCGCATCACGTCGCGAATATTAACGCCGTGACGTTTGGCGATGCTCGACAGCGAATCGCCTTTACGAACGCGATAGGTGATGCTATCGCTGTTGTTCGCCAGACGCTGGGCGCTGCTGCCAGCGCCAATAACCAGATTCTGCCCAACCTTTAATCCAGAGCCGCGCAGGTTATTCCACTGCTGCAGATCGCGGGTCGTCACACCAAGACGGGAAGCTATCCCGGAAATGGTGTCGCCGGAACGCACCTTATAGCTACGGCTGGTCAGCGGCGTATTGTCCGCGAGCTGCGTCGGCTGCACGGCGGCAATGTCGCCAGAGGCCAGCGATTCACGCAGCTGTGCGGCGTGCTTCTGCGGCACCATGACGTACTTTGGCCCGCTCGCGCCCAGCGTTGACCCTTTTACGCCCGCATTGAACGTCTTCAGCTTGCTGACCGGCATACCGGCCATGTCCGCGAGCTGAGAAATATCAACCGGACTGTCGAGGCGAACGCGCGCCAGCGCACGGCTTTCATCAGCCGTAGGCAGCTTTACGCCGTAACGTTTGCTGTTTTTGAGAATGTCGCTCAATGCCAGCATTTTCGGGACGTAGATTTTCGTTTCATGCGGCAGAGACAGCGACCAGAAATCGGTGGGTTTGCCACGCGAACGGTTCGCTTTTACTGCCTTCATGACCCGGCCTTCGCCGCTGTTATAGGCTGCGACCGTTAACAACCAGTCGCCGTCGAACATTTTGTTCAGACGTTGCATCATGTCCAGCGCCGCGGTAGTAGACGCGACGACATCACGACGCGCATCGTAACTGCGGGTCTGTTTTAAACCATAATTGCGCCCTGTGCTCGGAATGATCTGCCAAATGCCTGCGGCATTGGCGCCAGACGTCGCGTGTGGGTCAAAAGCGCTCTCCACTATGGGTAGTAATACCAGTTCCATTGGCATGTTACGTTTCTTAACCTGCCCGGCTATCCAGTACATATACGGCTCTGCCCGTAAAGTTACATCGTGGAGATAGCTCTTATTTCTTAAGTACTTCTGTTTCTGTTCGCGAATCCGGGGATTATCCGGTATTCCCATCTTTAGCTCGTCGCCTATGGAAGTCCACAGATCCTGGTCTTGCGCGTAGAAGGTTCCATCATCTAACCAGCGCGCTTGACTTGTGAACTTGCCTGCTTCCCCTTGACCAGCCGCAGAAAGGCTCTGTGCTCGCTGTTCGACGGTGCCATCGTGCTTAGACGCCTGGCACCCCACCAGCAGGACAGAGGCGAGTAATATCGCTCGTGCCTTCATGTGTGTGTCAATAGTTGCTTAAAAGACGACCAAGGATAACGGCGAAGTTGGCCGATGACAAGAATTAAATATCAGAAGTCATCTTTCTTTGACCTTAACCATGCAAATCGCGCCACAGAGTGTTGCAAATTTGTTTCTTTGTTAATTTTGTCAATTAAATCAATATCATTTACGCGTAAAAATAAATTTATACGCCGCTCATTTTTCAGAGTTACGGGTAGTGTTTTTTGTTTTTTTGCACGTAACTCATTAACTTTATGATAGTAATCGTTTATGTCCCTATCATCTGGCAGGATACTCAATGCAAACTTCATATTCGCTAACGTATATTCATGTGCGCAACATATGAGGGTTTCTTCAGGAAGGGCGTTAATTTTCATAAATGATTGATACATCTGCTCTGCTGTACCTTCGAACAGCCTTCCGCAGCCGCCGGAAAACATCGTATCGCCACAGAACAGATAAGGTTCGCTGTAGTAACAGATATGTCCTAATGTGTGACCTGGCGTAGAGAAAATGGAAAAATCGTGCCCGAGAATTGACAGCCGATCGCCATCGCCTACCACCTGAGTGACGCCTTTATCCTGGGTTTCCGCCGGCCCGTAAACCACTATAGAAGGGAATTTTTCACGTAATTGTTTTACGCCGCCGACGTGATCCTGATGATGATGGGTCAATAAAATAGCCTCGGGCTGCCACTGGTTTTCCTCGATGGCTGCCAGAACCGGCGCGGCTTCGCCTGGATCTACGATGATGCAGCGGCCGTTATTCTCACTGAGAACCCAGATGTAGTTGTCCTGAAACGCGGGAATACTGATAAGATTCATAAATTACCTCTAAAGCGTAGCGGAAGGTGGCAATGAAGCCGGCAAGGATACCTCACACAGTGACAGCGCCTGAGCATTGGTCCAGTATGCCGTGGGGCGAATACTATCGCGAAACGCTGGAGCAGCAGATGAAACCGTGGCTGGCTAAATTATATGGCTTTCATCTGCTTAAGATTGGCAATCTGAGCGCGGAAATCAATACCGAAGCTTGCGCCATCTCGCACCAGGTGAATGTCTCGCTGGCGGGAAATCCAATGCAGGTCCGGGCTGACCCGCTGCATTTACCCTTTGCCGAAAAGTCCGTTGACGCCTGCCTGCTGGCGCACACCCTGCCGTGGTGTAGCGATCCGCATCGTCTGCTGCGGGAAGCCGATCGTGTACTGATCGATGATGGCTGGATGATCCTGACCGGGTTTAATCCGGTCAGCCTGATGGGGTTGCGTAAGCTGGTGCCGGTCCTGCGCAAAGGAACGCCTTATAATAGCCGTATGTTTACGCTGATGCGCCAGCTGGACTGGCTGGCGCTGCTCAACTTTGAAGTGCTGCACTATGGACGTTACCAGGTTTTGCCCTGGTCGCGCCATGGCGGCAAATTGTTGAGCACCCATCTGCCGGCGCTGGGCTGTTTGCAATTGATTGTCGCCCGCAAACGGACCATTCCGCTGACGCTCAATCCGATGAAATCCGGCAAAGCGAAAACTCAGCTGCGGCCGGCGGTGGGCGCCACCCGGCAGTGGCGCAAAGGGCAGAATTAACTCTCAGGCAGGTAGCCGACATCGTCCAGTGTGGGGTGGGAGGCCGCCGCGCGCGCCAGCTCGTCGCAGCGTTCATTTTCAGGATGGCCGGCATGGCCCTTTACCCATTCCCATTTAATTTTATGCTGGCCAAGCGCGGCGTCCAGCCGCTGCCAGAGGTCGACATTTTTCACCGGCTTTTTCTCTGCCGTTTTCCAGCCGCGCTTTTTCCAGTTGTGGATCCACTGGGTGATCCCCTGACGAACATACTGGCTGTCAGTGCTGAGCACTACTTCGCAATGCTCTTTTAACGCTTCCAGGGCAACAATTGCCGCCATCAGTTCCATGCGGTTATTGGTGGTCAGACGGTAGCCAGCGCTGAAGGTTTTTTCGTGCTGGCGGTAGCGCATGATGGCGCCGTAGCCGCCAGGTCCTGGATTACCCAGGCAAGAGCCGTCGGTGAAAATTTCTACCTGTTTGAGCATCTCTGGTAGACTTCCTGTAATTGAAATCGATTTGTAAACGATAAGTCTGACATAAATGACCGCTATGAGCACTGCAATTACGCGCCAGATTGTTCTCGATACCGAAACCACCGGTATGAACCAGATCGGGGCACACTACGAAGGACACAAGATCATTGAGATCGGCGCCGTGGAGGTGATCAACCGCCGCCTGACCGGTAACAATTTTCACGTCTATCTGAAGCCCGATCGGCTGGTGGATCCTGAAGCATTCGGCGTACACGGGATCGCCGATGAGTTCCTGCTGGATAAACCTACCTTTGCCGACGTGGCTGATGAGTTTATGGATTACATCCGCGGCGCGGAGCTGGTGATCCATAACGCCTCGTTCGATATCGGCTTTATGGATTATGAATTCAGTAAGCTAAACCGCGGCATCGGAAAAACCGAGACCTTTTGTAAAATCACCGACAGTTTGGCGCTGGCGCGGAAAATGTTTCCAGGCAAGCGCAACAGCCTCGATGCGCTATGTTCGCGTTACGAAATAGACAACAGCAAGCGTACGCTGCACGGGGCGTTGCTCGATGCCCAGATCCTTGCCGATGTCTATTTGATGATGACCGGCGGCCAGACTTCGATGGCGTTCTCTATGGAAGGCGAAAGCCAGCAGCAGGCGGGAGAGATGGGAATTCAGCGCGTCGTCCGCGCCGGCAGTCAGTTACGCGTGGTTTATGCCTCAGATGAAGAACTGGCGAACCATGAATCCCGCCTCGACCTGGTACAAAAGAAAGGCGGAAGCTGCCTGTGGCGTGCCTGATAGCCACTAAAATGAATTAAAAATAGGCGGTTGGGTGATTTTTGCAGCAAACGATTCAAAATGGTAGAAAAAGCGTTGACGGGGTAGAGGGGAATCCGTAATATTCGCCTCGTTCCCAACGGAACAACAACGCGGAGCGGTAGTTCAGTCGGTTAGAATACCTGCCTGTCACGCAGGGGGTCGCGGGTTCGAGTCCCGTCCGTTCCGCCACTATTCAGAAAGCCTGAGCCAGCAATGATTCAGGCTTTCGTCGTTTTCGTCGCCGAATTTCAGCGCGCCTCTTGTTCCTCCTGCATGCACTGCATAAATACCCGCATCGCCGGACTGATAGCCTTCCCGGCATGGTGGGCGCAGAGCGCATGGATCGTCAACGGCGTCTCGCTGAATGGCAGCTCAACCAGCGTCCCGCGCTTGAGCTCGTCCTCCACCGCAAAGCGTGGCAGAAAACTCACTCCCAGATTTCCCGCCACGCACTGCTTTATACTCTCAATACTCCACAGCTCAATGGTGTTCTCCAGAGTAATTTCGCGCTGGCGCAGGGTGCTTTCAAAAATCTGCCGGAACACGCACTGGGGTTCGTTGATGATAAAGCTCAGCGGGATATGCTGCCGCGGGCGCATGAAGTCTACCGGCGCCTGCTCGACCGATGCGACCAGCGTCAGCGACTGCTGGCCAAGCTCCATTATCGTGAGCGCGTCATCGTTACCCACCCGGTAAAACACCCCCAAATCGACCTCGTCGGCAAGCAACGCATCGCGGATGCTGTAGCAGTTGAGCGACTGCAGCGACAGGCGCACTTTCGGAGCGCGTTGCTTAAAACGCTGCAGCACCCGCGGCATTTTATACGCCAGCAGCGTTTCGCCAGTGGCGACGCGAAGTTCGCCGCCGGGCTCATCGTCCTGGCGTGCCGCCTGACGTATCGAGGCCATCACTTTAGTCAGGTCGTAGACATGCGGCAGGACCTTCTTACCGGCGGCGGTGAGACACATCCGCCGGCCGATTTTCTCAAACAGCGGAATGGCAAGCTCCTGCTCCAGCTGCTGGATATGAAAAGTCACGGTGGACTGAGTGCAGCATAGTTTCTGCGCCGCGCGCAGAAAGGAACCTTCTTCGACAACAGTTTTGAAGGTGATGAAGCGTCGCAGATCCATATTTCCTCTTTGTATCGATATTATCGAAGCGAGAATGAAAAAATATTCATTTTTTTAAATTATCAGCTTCGGGTAGTGTCTGCCAGACAAGAGGAGAAAACCCGTGACACCTACCCTGATAAGCGCCTTTTTAACTTACACTTTGATCACCGCCCTGACACCCGGGCCCAACAATATCCTGGCGCTGAGCAGCGTCACCTCCCATGGTCTACGCCGCAGCCTGCGGGTGCTGGCCGGGATGAGCGTCGGGTTTATTATCACTATGCTGATTTGCGCGGCTTTAACCTTTTCGCTGGTTGAACTCGACTCACGCTTTACCCTGGTATTGGGATGGATTGGCGCGGCGTACATCCTGTGGCTGGCCTGGCAGATTGCCAAAAGCAAACCGGCGACAGGGACGCCGAGTGTAGAACCGGTAGGCTTTTGGGCAAGTCTGGGGCTGCAGTTCGTCAACGTTAAAATTATTCTGTATGGCATCACCGCGCTCTCTACCTTTGTTCTGCCCGTTACTCGCGAGCCTGTTTGGCTTATCAGCGTGAGTCTGCTGCTGGCGGCGATTGGCGCGCTGGGAAATCTGTGCTGGGCGCTGGCGGGGCATCTGTTTCAGCGCCTGTTTTTGCTGTACGGGCGGCAACTGAACTGGATGCTGGCAGCGTTATTGGTCTACTGTGCTGTGCGGATCGTGGTGGAATAAAAAGGGAGCGCAGCGGCTCCCGAAGGGTGATTAGCCGATCGTGAAAGGATCGGCATCGCGCCAGGCGGGGAATTTTTCACGATATTCCTGAAGGGCGCTCAGCGACAGCTCGGCATCAAGACGAGTGGCCTGATGCGGATCGGCGGTGGCGATAATCTCCCCCTGGGGATTGATAATCCGACTATCGCCGCGGTAATGATGGCCGTTGCCGTCAGTGCCAACCCGGTTACAGCCGGCGACATATGCCTGGTTTTCAATCGCGCGGGCGATCAGCAGCGACTGCCAGTGCAGCGAGCGCGGCGCCGGCCAGTTGGCGACATACAGCGCCAAATCATAGTCGTTCTGATTACGCGACCATACCGGAAAGCGCAGGTCGTAACAGACCAGCGGCAGGATCCGCCATCCACGCCATTCAAAGACCACGCGCTGGTTTCCGGCCTCATAGTGATCATGTTCATCGGCCATACGGAACAGGTGCCGTTTATCATAATGGTGCACCGTACCGTCAGGCTCGACCAGCAGGAAGCGGTTAACAGCGCCGTGTTCAGTTTGCAGCGCAGCGCTGCCGGCAATCAGCGCCTGGGATTGCGCAGCCCGGGCATGCATCCACTCCACCACGTCGGCCTCGGGTAAAGACTGTTTTGCCGCTTCCATGGCAAAGCCGGTGGTAAACATCTCTGGTAAAACAATCACATCGCGCCCGGTGATTCCTTCCAGTTGGCGATCAAAATGGCGCAGATTGGCAGGGCCGTCCATCCAGACCAGCGGTTGTTGCAACAGCGAAATTTTCAGGCCAGGCACAATGGTCAACTCCATTCTCATGAGGGGGTTAGGTTAACTGTAACACCATATCAGCCGCGCGGCGGTCCGCGGAATATTTTGTTAAAAAAATGCTACTGATGGAAACGAAAGGGGAGGAGAGGGCGAAAAAAGGCGGGGAAAGTTCCCCGCCCGGCGTGTGATGTGGTAGTGGTTTTATTATGCAGCTTCAACTTTACGAACTTTTTCCGGCAGCTTTACCGGCTTTGTCGCCAGCTCCTCTGGCGCAAAGTCGTCGACGTTAATGCTGCGCAGACGGCTATGCTCTGCACGGGTAAGAATGGCGGCCTCATCCTGACTGATTAATCCTTTGGCCAGCGCGTTGTGGGCCAGCTCATCCAGACGGGTGAACGGCAGATTTTTACCCAACTCTTTGCAGATCCGCTGGTGGATAGGATCGGCCGCCATCACTTCCAGCAGGGCCTCTTCCAGCAGGCCTACCGGGTTATGCTCGCTCGGCGTCAGATACTGACCGCGACCGATGCGGGAGCGCGTGGCGCTGGGCACCTGCAGAATTTTGGCGACCTGGTGGTCCAGCCTATCCGACGGCGCATGATGATGACGGCCGGTCGGGAAGATGACCAGGCGCATTACGCCTGCCACCAGACGGTTCGGGAAATTGTCCAACAGATCGTCAATGGCTTGCTCGGCCTGGTGCAGCGCGTCCTGTACCCCCCAGTGAACCAGCGGCAGATCGGCTTCATTGCGTCCTTCATCGTCATAGCGTTTCAGCACCGCCGAGGCCAGGTACAGCTGGCTTAACACATCTCCCAGACGGGCGGAGATACGTTCGCGTCGCTTGAGGCTGCCGCCGAGCACCGCCATTGAGACGTCTGACAGCAGTGCCAGGTTGGCGCTCAGACGGTTCATTTGCTGATAGTAGCGACGGGTGGCGTCACGGGTCGGCGCGCTGCTGGTGCGCCCGCCGGTCAGGCCCAGCCAGAAACTCCGCACTTTATTACTGCCGACATGGCCGATGTGTTTGAACAGCAGCTTGTCATAGGCGTTCAGGTCATTATTCTGCGCGGCGGCCATCTCCTCCAGTACGTACGGATGGCAGCGAATCGCCCCCTGACCGAAGATCATCATGCTGCGGGTCAGAATGTTTGCGCCTTCCACGGTGATGGCGATAGGCGCGCCCTGATAGGCCCGGGCGAGGAAGTTGCCTTCGCCCAGCATAATGCCTTTCCCGCCGGTAATATCCATCGCGTCGATAATGGAGCGCTGGCCGCGGTGGGTGCAGTGATATTTCACGATAGCGGACAGCACTGCAGGTTTCTCGCCGAGCATGATGCCGTAGGTGATCAGCGACGCCGCAGCGTCCATCACATAGGCGTTACCGGCGATACGCGCCAGCGCCTCTTCAATCCCTTCCATTTTGCCGATGGAGATTTTGAACTGGCGGCGAATATGGGCGTAAGCGCCAGTCGCCATGGCAACGGATTTCAGACCACCGGTGGCGTTGGACGGCAGAGTAATACCGCGGCCGACCGATAGACATTCAACCAACATGCGCCAGCCCTGACCGGCCATGCTTGGGCCGCCGATGATGTAATCGATAGGCACGAAGATATCTTTGCCGCGGGTTGGACCGTTCTGGAACGGCACATTCAGCGGGAAGTGGCGACGGCCGATTTCCACGCCCGGGGTGGAGGTGGGGATCAGCGCGCAGGTGATACCCAGCTCTTCTTCTCCGCCCAGCAAACGATCCGGGTCAGAGAGTTTGAAAGCCAGCCCCAGCACGGTGGCGATAGGCGCCAGCGTGATATAACGTTTGTTCCAGGTCAGGCGCATCCCCAGCACCTGTTGACCCTGCCAGTCGCCCATGCACACCACGCCGGTATCCGGGATGGCGCCGGCGTCAGAGCCCGCTTCCGGGCTGGTGAGAGCGAAGCAAGGGATTTCCAGGCCGCGTGCCAGACGCGGCAGATAATGATTCTTCTGTTCTTCGGTACCGTAATGCTGCAGCAGTTCGCCCGGACCCAGCGAGTTCGGGACGCCGACGGTGATCGCCAGGATGCCGGAGACGCCAGAGAGTTTCTGCAGTACTCGTGCCTGAGCGTAAGCGGAGAACTCAAGTCCGCCATACTCTTTCTTAATGATCATCGCGAAGAAGCGGTGCTCTTTCAGATAGGCCCACAGCTCCGGCGGCAGATCGGCCATTTCGTGGGTGATGGCGAAGTCGTTAGCCATCCGGCAGGCTTCTTCAACTGGGCCGTCGAGGAAAGCTTGCTCTTCGGCGGTCAGCCGCGGCTGCGGATAGTTATGTAACTTTTGCCAGTCAGGATTGCCGCGAAACAGATCGCCTTCCCACCAGGTGGTGCCGGCGTCGATGGCTTCTTTTTCCGTGCGCGACATCGGCGGCATCACCTTGCGGAATGTGCGAAACGCCGGTGCGGAAATCATGGATTTACGCATAGGCGCAAAGTTAAACGGCAACAGTATGATCGCCAGCGGCAGCAGCAGCCAGATATTCCACACTCCGGCCGCGCCGAGCGCCGCGGTCCAGGCGAGCAAAATCACGCTGCTGAGCAGCAGGCTGACCCGGTGATAGAAGAGCGCGCCGAGTAAAACGACGGTTGCAACAATACTCAAAATCATCATAGAGAAATGCTCCCTGAGCTTGTAGGAGGTCTGACCACTTGTGATGTATTGGTTGTAGTGCATGCGTTTTTATTTAGCAATGTGTTTACAAAATAATTACAACCTTGCTCACATTGTTGTATGCAAAAGCGGCACATAAAATCAAAAGAGCGAGGGATAACGCTGCCTGCTGCTTCTCGCTTCGACGGCTATCCGGTACACTGCCGGGGTTATTCCACTCATACTGAAGGATTATCCTCATGTACCAGGATCTTATTCGTAACGAACTGAACGAAGCCGCGGAAACGCTGGCTAACTTTCTGCAGGACGAAGCCAATATCCATGCTATCCAGCGTGCCGCTGTCCTGCTGGCGGATAGCTTTAAGGCGGGTGGGAAAGTGCTGTCCTGCGGTAACGGCGGTTCCCATTGCGATGCGATGCATTTTGCGGAAGAGCTGACCGGACGTTATCGCGAAAACCGCCCGGGTTACCCGGCCATCGCGATCTCCGACGTCAGCCACCTCTCCTGCGTGAGCAATGATTTTGGCTATGAGTATGTGTTCTCCCGCTACGTTGAATCCGTTGGCCGCGCAGGCGATGTGCTGCTCGGTATCTCCACGTCTGGCAACTCCGGCAACGTGATTAAGGCCATTGAGGCCGCGCGGGCGCAGGGGATGAAAGTGATCACCCTGACCGGTAAAGACGGCGGTAAAATGGCCGGTAGCGCTGATGTTGAAATTCGCGTGCCGCACTTTGGCTACGCCGACCGCATCCAGGAGATCCATATCAAAGTGATCCACATTCTGATTATGCTGATCGAAAAAGAGATGGCGAAAGGCTAACAGGCAGGTGAGTGTGTACTGTTGACGGTGGCCTCGCTCCGGCGCCGTCGTGATTTGTGAGGGTGAGGTGATCTATGTGCGAACTGCTCGGGATGAGCGCCAATGTGCCAACCGATATCTGTTTTAGCTTTACCGGGCTGGTGCAGCGCGGCGGCGGGACGGGGCCGCATAAAGACGGCTGGGGCATCACCTTCTATGAAGGTAAAGGCTGTCGCACATTCAAGGATCCCCAGCCGAGCTTTCAGTCGCCGATCGCGAAACTGGTTCAGGATTACCCCATTAAGTCCTGTTCCGTCGTCGCCCATATTCGTCAGGCCAACCGCGGGAGGGTGGCCCTGGAGAACACCCATCCCTTCACCCGCGAACTGTGGGGGCGCAACTGGACCTATGCGCACAATGGGCAGCTAAAAGGCTATAAGTCGCTGAAAACCGGTAATTTTCATCCGGTAGGTGAAACCGACAGTGAAAAAGCGTTTTGCTGGCTGCTGCACCGTTTAACCGAGCGCTATCCGCGCACGCCGGGCAATATGCTGGGCGTTTTCAAGTATATCGCCACCCTCGCGGGTGAACTACGTGAGAAAGGGGTGTTCAACATGCTGCTGTCGGACGGGCGCTACGTAATGGCGTTCTGCTCGACCAATCTGCACTGGATCACCCGGCGAGCGCCGTTCGGCGTGGCAAAACTGCTGGACCAGGATGTGGAGATCGACTTTCAACGCGAGACCACACCCAACGATGTGGTCACGGTTATCGCCACGCAGCCGCTGACGGCCAATGAAACCTGGCATAAGATCATGCCAGGCGAGTGGGCGTTATTTTGTCTCGGGGAGCGTGTAGTTTGAGGCCAGCTGCGGCTGGACAACCTCGTGGCTGAGCGGCTTGCTCACCACATAGCGGCCGTCGGTCACTGATACGACCGGCGGTTTGTGGGTCTGCTGGAAATAGTCATAGCCTGGCTTGAGCTGTTTCCAGAAATCCGCGTAGTAGGAGTATTTGTGGCGTTCCATGTTGGCGTTGGTCATGCGGAACGGATAGATACTCACCTGCACGCTTGGCTGGCCGAAGACTAAGGCGCCGGTCACGAACTGGAAGATCTCATCGATACCGCTGTCGGTCATGGCGTAGCAGCCGACTGAGACGCAGTCGCCGTGGATCATCAGGTATTTCCCTTCATAACCATGGGCGCGATCGTAGGCGTTCGGGAAGCCGATGTTAATCGCTTTATAGAAGCGGCTGTCGGGTTTGAGCTGGCTGCGGGTGACGTTATAGAACCCTTCCGGACTCTTGAAATCGCCCTGGCGCTGTTTCGGACCGAGGCCACCGGAGTAGTTGCAGATCCGGTAGCTGTCGAGGAGCTGGTAGGTTTCACCCATTTTGACGTAAAGGTCGAGCATGCGCTCTTCTTTAAAGATCTCAATGTAAACCGGTGAACCCATTAATTGCTGCTTATATTCTTTGCTAACCGGCGTCGTCGGGCTGTTGCTGCTGAGCAGCCCGGCAAATGACACGCACGGCAACAGAAGCATCGCAATAAATAATGCGATTTTGCGCATACTGCTTGTTCCTTGATAAAACAAAATAGCCACATTGCCAGGACGGCAAGAGAGACCCGAAATCAGAGTTTTCTGGATTTAGAGCGCTCACATTAGCATCACGGCATTTTTTCGCAAGGGCGACGTGGCGGCGTTTACAAATCAGCCTCACTTTATACCCTGCCAGCGACGAAAACACAGTGAGAACTTTGCGCAATAGCTCGCATTTTAGAAGCACTTATCGCCCCTTGCGCTACAGCCGCCGCTCACGAAATGTTACACTTGCGCCGGTTCATCATCAGAGTAAGAAAGGATGCTTCTCTTCCGTCCTGAGCGCTACTGGCGCCGTTTCGCCCTTTCTTCTCTGCCATTCTGTCAATAAGCTGGCCCTGACCTGCGTCGGGGTTGAGGTTACGGATACCTGCTAACGATATGATTAAAATCACGAAAGGGCTGGATTTGCCCATAGCTGGCATGCCATTACAGCAGATTTCTCCCGCGCCAGCGGTGAAGCGCGTCGCGCTACTCGGCGAAGAGTACGTTGGCATGCGCCCCGCGATGGCGGTTAAAGAAGGCGATCGGGTCAAAAAAGGTCAGATCCTGTTCGAAGATAAAAAGATCCCTGGCGTCTGCTTTACCGCCCCGGCGAGCGGGATCGTCAGCGCGATCCACCGCGGCGAACGGCGCGTGTTGCAGTCGGTGGTGATTGATATCGAGGGCAATGACGCGGTGGCGTTTACCCGTTACGCCGCGGACGCGCTGGCCGAACTGCCGCGCGACACCGTACAGCAGCAGCTGCTGGCGTCGGGCCAATGGACGGCGCTGCGTACCCGGCCGTTCAGCAAAACGCCGCTCCCGGGGAGCACGCCCGCCGCTATCTTTGTTAACGCCATGGACACCAATCCGCTGGCGGCGGAGCCGCAGCCGATTATTCTGGCCGAACGTGCCGCCTTCGACGCCGGTCTTACCGTGCTCACGCGCTTGACCGACGGGAAAGTGCACGTCTGCCAGCCCAGCGGCGGCAAGCTGGGCGGTCATCCTCTCGGCCAGGTCTGTTTTAATCAGTTCAGCGGGCCGCACCCGGCGGGGCTGCCGGGAACGCATATTCACTTTCTGGAGCCGGTGAGCCTGAATAAGCAGGTCTGGCACCTCAATTATCAGGACGCGATCGCCATTGGTAAGCTTTTCCTCGACGGGGAGCTCTACTGCGAACGGATAATTGCGCTCGGCGGCCCGCAGGTAACATCTCCGCGGCTGGTCAAAACGACGCTCGGCGCCAGCCTGGAGGATCTGCTGGCAGGTGAGTTGCAGGAGGGGGAAAACAGGGTCATTTCCGGCTCGGTGCTTAGCGGCGCCCGCGCCCATGGCCCTCACGCCTTCCTGGGGCGCTTCCATCTGCAGGTGAGCGTGGTCAAAGAAGGGCGGGAAAAAGAGCTCTTCGGCTGGGTGATGCCGGGCAAAGAGAAATTCTCGATTACCCGCACCACGCTGGGCCATTTCTTCAAGCGCAAGCGCTTTCATTTTTCCACCGATACCAACGGCGGCGAGCGGGCGATGGTGCCGATCGGCAACTACGAGCGGGTGATGCCTCTGGATATCCTGCCGACCATACTGCTGCGCGATCTGCTGGCCGGAGACACCGACAGCGCTCAGGCGCTGGGCTGTCTGGAGCTGGATGAAGAAGATCTGGCGCTGTGCACCTATGTTTGCCCTGGAAAGTATGAATATGGCCCGGCGCTGCGCAGCGTGTTAACCCGGATTGAGCAGGAAGGATAAGAGATGGGCTTAAAGCACCTGATTGAGAAACTTGAGCCGCATTTCACGCATGGCGGCAAGCTGGAAAAATATTACCCGCTGTATGAGGCGGCGGCGACCATCTTCTACACGCCGGGCCAGGTAACCCGCGGCGCGGCGCACGTGCGCGACGCCATCGACCTGAAGCGGATGATGATCCTCGTGTGGTTTGCCGTATTCCCGGCGATGTTCTGGGGCATGTACAACGTTGGGCTGCAGACCATCCCGGCGCTGCACAAGCTATACGGCGCCGAACAGCTGCAGCAGGCGATCGCCAACAACTGGCACTACAGCGTCGCCCAGTGGTTAGGGGTGAGCTTCAGTGCCGACGCCGGCTGGCTGAGCATGATGACCCTGGGCGCGGTATTTTTCCTGCCTATCTACCTCACCGTCTTTATCGTCGGCGGCTTCTGGGAGGTGCTGTTCGCGATTGTGCGCAAGCATGAGATTAACGAAGGTTTTTTCGTTACCTCTATTCTCTTCGCGTTGATTGTGCCGCCCACGCTGCCGCTGTGGCAGGCGGCGCTGGGGATCTCCTTCGGCGTGGTGATCGCCAAAGAGATTTTCGGCGGCACCGGGCGCAACTTCCTCAACCCGGCGCTGGCGGGGCGCGCGTTCCTGTTCTTCGCCTATCCGGCGCAGATTTCCGGCGATCTCGTATGGACCGCGGCGGACGGTTTCTCCGGCGCCACGCCGCTCTCCCAGTGGGCCAGCGGCGGCGGTGAAGCGCTGGTGAACGTGGCGACTGGCGTGCCGGTGAGCTGGATGGACGCCTTCCTCGGCAATATTCCCGGCTCAATTGGCGAAGTGTCAACGCTGATGATCTTCATCGGCGGGGCGATCATCCTCTTTGGCCGCGTCGCGTCCTGGCGCATCGTCGCCGGGGTAATGATCGGCATGATCGCCACCGCCACCCTGTTTAACGTTATCGGCTCCGACACCAACCCGATGTTCGCTATGCCATGGTACTGGCATCTGGTGCTCGGCGGTTTTGCCTTCGGGATGATGTTTATGGCGACGGACCCGGTATCCGCCTCGTTTACCGATAAAGGGAAATGGAGTTACGGCGTGCTGATCGGCGTGATGTGCGTGCTGATCCGCGTGGTGAACCCGGCTTATCCGGAAGGGATGATGCTGGCGATCCTCTTCGCCAACCTCTTCGCACCGCTGTTCGATTATCTGGTGGTGCAGGCCAATATTAAGCGGAGGAAGTCGCGTGGCTGAGAAGAAAAGTAACGATAGCATCGGCAAAACGCTGCTGGTGGTGCTGGTGCTTTGTCTGGTCTGCTCCATCGTGGTGGCGGGCTCGGCCGTGGGGCTGAAATCCCGCCAGCAGGCGCAGCGGGCGTTGGATAAGCAGCGCAATATCCTGGCAGTGTCAGGGCTGATGCAGCCCGGTATGGATGCGGATGCGGTAGCGGACACCTTCGCGGCGCGCATTACCCCGCGACTGGTGAATCTGGCCACCGGCGAACTGCTGGAGAAAGACCCGGGTAAATTTAATCAGGCTCAGGCGCTGAAGGATCCGCAGCAGAGTATGGCCCTGGATGCCAGTCAGGATCCGGCTGGTATAAAGCGACGCAGTAATCTGGCGGAAATTTACCTGGTGCGCGACGCGCAGCAGAAGATTGAGCAGGTGGTGCTGCCCATTTATGGCAACGGCCTGTGGTCGATGATGTATGCCTTCGTGGCGCTGGACGTCGATGGCCGCACGGTAAAAGGCATTACTTACTACGATCAGGGCGAAACGCCGGGGCTGGGCGGCGAGGTGGAAAACCCGAACTGGCGCCAGCAGTTTGTCGGCAAGCAGGTGCTGGATGACAACGGCATGCCGGCGCTGAAGGTGGTGAAAGGCGGCGCGCGCGCAGGCGATCTCCACGCGGTTGACGGTTTATCCGGCGCCACGCTGACGTCCAATGGCGTACAGCATAGCTTTGATTTCTGGATGGGCGAACTGGGCTTTGGTCCGTTCCTGAAAAAGGTTCGTGAGGGAGAGCTGAATAATGGCTGAACAGAGCGATATGAAAGAGGTGAAGCGCGTGCTGGTGGGGCCGCTCATCGCCAATAACCCCATCGCCCTGCAGGTGCTGGGCGTCTGCTCCGCACTGGCGGTAACCACCAAACTGGAAACCGCCTTCGTGATGACCATTGCGGTGACCCTGGTGACGGCGTTCTCCAGCATGTTTATCTCGATGATCCGCCACCATATTCCCAATAGCGTGCGCATCATCGTGCAGATGGCGATCATCGCCTCGCTGGTGATCGTGGTGGATCAGCTGCTGCGGGCTTTCGCCTATGAGACCTCCAAACAGCTGTCGGTATTCGTCGGGCTTATCATCACCAACTGCATCGTGATGGGCCGCGCCGAAGCCTACGCCATGAAGTCGCCGCCGCTGGCGAGCTTTATGGATGGTATTGGCAACGGTCTCGGCTATGGCGCGATCCTGATTATCGTCGGCTTCCTGCGCGAGCTTATCGGTAGCGGCAAGCTGTTCGGTATCACGGTGCTGGAGACGGTGCAGAACGGCGGCTGGTATCAGCCGAACGGCCTGTTCCTGCTGGCGCCGAGCGCGTTCTTCATTATCGGTTTGCTGATCTGGGCCCTGCGTAGCTGGAAGCCTGAGCAGCAGGAAAAGGAGTAATCGGTGATGGCTCATTACATCAGCCTGTTTGTCCGCGCGGTGTTCGTTGAGAACATGGCGCTGGCCTTCTTCCTCGGGATGTGCACCTTTCTTGCGGTGTCGAAAAAGGTCTCCACCGCCTTCGGCCTCGGCGTCGCGGTGACGGTAGTGCTGGGGCTTGCCGTGCCAATCAATAACCTGGTCTATAACCTGGTGCTGCGCGACGGTGCGCTGGTTGAGGGGGTGGATCTCAGCTTTCTTAACTTCATCACCTTTATCGGAGTGATCGCCGCGCTGGTGCAGATCCTCGAGATGATCCTCGATAAGTATTTTCCGGCACTGTACAACGCGCTGGGCATCTTCCTGCCGCTGATTGCGGTTAACTGTGCGATTTTCGGCGGCGTGTCGTTCATGGTGCAGCGCGATTACAACTTCCCGGAGTCCATCGTCTACGGCTTCGGCTCCGGCATTGGCTGGATGCTGGCGATCGTGGCGATGGCGGGGATCCGCGAAAAAATGAAGTACGCCAACGTGCCTGCCGGTTTGCGCGGGTTAGGGATCACCTTTATCACCACCGGGCTAATGGCGCTGGGCTTTATGTCCTTCTCCGGCGTGCAGCTATAAGGGCGAATAAGTATGGAAATTATTCTTGGCGTCGTGATGTTCACGCTGATTGTGCTGGTGCTGTCGGGGCTTATCCTGGCAGCGCGCTCAAAGCTGGTGAACGCGGGCGACGTGGTTATTGAGATCAATAACGAAGCGGATAAACAGATCCGCACCCCGGCGGGTGACAAACTGCTGAACACGCTGTCCAGCAACGGGATCTTCGTCTCCTCCGCCTGCGGCGGCGGCGGCTCCTGCGGCCAGTGTCGGGTAACTGTTAAAGAGGGCGGCGGGGATATCCTGCCGACCGAGCTTTCGCATATTACCAAGCGGGATGCCAAAGCCGGTTGCCGTCTGGCCTGTCAGGTGGCGGTGAAGCAGAACATGAAGATTGAACTGCCGGAAGAGATTTTCGGCGTCAAAAAATGGGAGTGTGAAGTTATCTCTAACGATAACAAAGCCACTTTCATTAAAGAGCTCAAGCTGCGGATCCCGGAGGGGGAGGTGGTGCCGTTTCGCGCCGGGGGCTATATTCAGATTGAATGCCCGCCGCATAAAGTGGCCTATGCAGATTTTGATGTTCCCGATGAATACCGTTCAGACTGGGATAAGTTCAACCTGTTTCGCTATGTCTCTGAGGTGAAAGAGCCGACCCTGCGCGCCTACTCAATGGCTAACTATCCGGAAGAGAAGGGCATCATTATGCTCAATGTGCGCATCGCGACGCCGCCGCCGAAGGTCCCGGATGCGCCGCCGGGGATCATGTCATCCTATATCTGGTCGCTGAAGCCGGGCGATAAGGTGACGATTTCCGGGCCGTTTGGCGAGTTCTTTGCTAAAGAAACCGACGCCGAGATGGTGTTTATCGGCGGCGGCGCCGGGATGGCGCCGATGCGTTCGCATATTTTCGACCAGCTCAAGCGCCTGCACAGCACGCGCAAAATCAGCTTCTGGTACGGCGCCCGTTCGCTGCGCGAAATGTTCTACGATGAGGAGTTTGAACAGCTGGCGCGCGACAATCCAAACTTTACCTTCCACGTTGCGCTCTCCGATCCGCTGCCGGAAGATAACTGGACCGGGCATACCGGCTTTATCCATAACGTTCTGTACGAGAACTATCTACGCGATCACCCGGCGCCGGAAGACTGCGAGTTCTACATGTGTGGGCCGCCGGTAATGAACGCCGCTGTAATTAAGATGCTCAAAGATCTGGGCGTCGAGGACGAGAATATTCTCCTCGACGACTTTGGAGGCTGACGATGCTGACGGTATTTATCGCGACCTTTGTGATTTTTGCGCTGGTGATCCTCGGCATGTCGCTGGGCTACCTGGTGAAGCGCAAGAGCATCCAGGGCAGCTGCGGTGGGATCTCCGCGCTGGGGCTGGAGAAAGTATGCGATTGTCCGGAACCGTGCGACGCGCGTAAAAAGCGCCTCGCCCGCGAGGCGCAGCGTCAGCAGCGGCGTATTTTGTAATGCCCGGCGGCGCTGCGCATGCCGGACCTGCTGCTTCAGTTTTGTAGGCCGGGTAAGGCGCCAGCCGCCACCCGGCATAAAGCGGCTCCGTGCCCGGCGGCGCTGCGCATGCCGGGGCTGCTGCTTCGGTTTTGTAGGCCGGGTAAGGCGCCAGCCGCCACCCGGCATAAAGCGGCTCCGTGCCCGGCGGCGCTGCGCATGCCGGGGCTGCTGCTTCGGTTTTGTAGGCCGGGTAAGGCGCCAGCCGCCACCCGGCAACAACATGCCAGCAATGTGAGGCCGCTTTCGCGGCCTTTTTAGCCGTTGACTCCCTTACTGCCAGCTTTTCGCCTGCGCCGGAGAATCCACCATCACCCCGTCGGCGCCCAGTTCTATCGCCGTGCGGTAGTCTTCCGCACTGTTGATGCCGAAGAAGATAATGTGCGCTTTATCCTGCGAGCGGAAGCAATCCATTGCCTCTTTATCCCAGGTGAGCGTCGCCGGGGAGATCCCTTCGCCAAGGGTGAATTTCTCCACCACCTCGACTTTGCGCTTCAGCTCCAGGCCATACCACTGCTCACCATCGCGTTGACTCGCTGGCTGGCACTGATGGCTGAGCGAAATATTGGCAAGCCTGGTGCGGGTTTCACTGCGAGTGACAAAGCGAGGGATGGCTGGCGGCAGGGCGGCGATATAGCGGTCTTCGGTGGAATAGACCCGCACGCGATCGAGGCTATCGGTGGTTTTTAACACTTCAAGCAGGCGCTGGCCCATCACGGTCGGATCGGCATCCGGAGATTTGATATCGATATAGAAAAAAGTGTGCGGCCATTGCTGTAAAACGCTTTGCAAGGTCGGAATGGTGGCCTGCTTACCGCGCCACGGGTGGTTGTCACCCCCCCATTTCCAGCCGGCGTCGACTTTCGCCAGCTCGGCGGCGGTCAAACTGGAAACTTTGCCCTCGCTATTGGTCAATGCGGAAAGATCGCTTGACCGGTAGAGCACCGGTACGCCGTCGCGGCTTAACTGCACCGTGACCCAGATGGCTTCGGCGTTATTCTCCAGCGCCAGCTTAATGGCCGGCAGGGTATTTTCCGGCGCATCGCCGGTGCCGCCGCGGTGGGCTATCAGCTGTGGAGCGGCCCAGGCGCCGGCGGTGGCCAGCAGGCAAAGCGCGGTAAGTATTTTCTTCATGATTATATCTTCCTGATTTATCTTTTAACTCAATGAAAATAAACATGATTTATTGCAGATTTATGTTTTAACCGCTTTTTTAGCCGATGAAATAAAAAAAGCATAAAATTCGCATCTGTTTTTGCTATGCTGTATGGGTATACAGTGTTGAGTCTGACGATGCGTAAAATTATCCATGTCGATATGGACTGTTTCTTTGCGGCGGTGGAGATGCGCGACAACCCAGCGTTGCGCGATATTCCCCTCGCGATAGGCGGCAGTCGGGTACAACGTGGCGTGATTAGTACCGCGAACTATCCTGCGCGTAAGTTTGGCGTGCGCAGCGCCATGCCGACGGCGACGGCGCTCAAGCTGTGCCCGCATCTCACGCTGCTTCCCGGCCGCTTCGATGCCTACAAAGAAGCCTCGAACCATATCCGCGAAATTTTCTCCCGCTATACCTCGCGCATTGAGCCGCTGTCGCTGGATGAAGCCTATCTTGACGTCAGCGACAGCGAGCATTGTCACGGGTCAGCCACCCTGATAGCCCAGGAGATCCGCCAGACCATCGAACGGGAGCTGCGCCTCACCGCCTCGGCGGGGGTGGCGCCGGTGAAGTTTCTCGCTAAAATCGCTTCAGATATGAATAAACCCAACGGCCAGTTCGTTATCGCCCCCCATCAGGTGGCAGAGTTTGTGCGGGCGCTGCCGCTGGCGAAAATACCCGGCGTCGGGAAGGTATCGGCAGCGAAGCTGGAAAATATGGGCCTGAGAACCTGTGGCGATGTGCAAAACAGCGATCTGGCCATGCTGCTTAAGCGCTTCGGTAAATTCGGGCGTATTCTGTGGGAGCGCAGCCACGGGATTGATGAGCGGGAAATTCATAACGATCGGCAGCGTAAATCGGTGGGCGTGGAGCGCACCTTAGCGGAAGATATCCATGAATGGCCGGAGTGCGAAGCGATTATCGAAAACCTCTATCCCGAGCTGGAGAGGCGACTGGCGAAGGTCAAACCTGATCTGCTGATCGCCCGCCAGGGCATTAAACTGAAATTCAATGATTTCCAGCTGACCACCCAGGAGCACGTCTGGCCGCGGCTGAACAAAGAGGATCTGATCGCCACCGCGCACAAAGCCTGGGATGAGCGCCGCGGCGGACGGGGCGTGCGCCTGGTTGGGCTCCACGTGACGTTGCTCGATCCGCAGCTGGAAAGGCAGCTTTTATTAGGGATTTAGCCATGCATATTCGTGCTTACCGCGACAGCGATTTGCCACTGCTCTGCCAGATCTTTCTGCGCGCGGTGCGGGAAACCGCCAGTCGGGACTATACCCCGGGGCAGATCGCGGCCTGGGCGCAGGTGGATGAGACGCGCTGGCGACAAAAGCTGGCCGACTCAATCGGCCTGGTGGCCGTGGTCAACAGCCAGCCGGTTGGCTTTATCACCGCCATCGGGACGCATATCGATTTGCTGTTCGTCTCGCCGGATCGTGCCCGCCAGGGTATCGGCGGCGCGCTTATCGAGGCGCTCTGCGTTCAGTATCCAGCGCAAATCCTGACGGTGGACGCCAGCATTACCGCAAAGCCCTGTTTTACGGCTCATGGTTTTAAGGTGGTGGCTGAGCAACGGGTGGCGGCGCGCGGGGAGTGGTTTATTAATTACCGGATGGAAAAACGCGTGGCGCTAAGGTGATGCGGGGTAAAACCGGCGGCGGGCCGCCGCCGGTTGTGGGGCTTATTTAGCCGGAATGGCTTTCAGCAGCTCGGTCAGCAGCGTCCAGTACTGACCGACGCTCTCGATATGGACCTGCTCATCCGGGGAGTGCGGACCGGTAATGGTTGGCCCGATGGAGACCATGTCCATCTCCGGATACGGTTTTTTGAACAGACCGCATTCCAGACCGGCGTGAATGATCTGGATGTTCGGCGTCTTGTTGAACAGACGCTGGTAAGTCTCGCGCACCAGGTGCATCACCGGCGAATTGGCGTCCGGTTGCCAGCCAGGGTAGGCGCCTTTGGCTTCGGTTTTCGCCCCCGCCAGCTTACCCAGAGAATCCAGCATGCTGACCACGTAGTCTTTGCCGCTGTCGATCAGCGAGCGGATCAGGCAGTGGATCTGTACGTTGTCATCGGTCATGGTGACGACGCCGACGTTCAGCGAAGTTTCCACGACGCCTTTCGCCACGTCAGAGTTGCGGATAACCCCGTTCGGCGTGGCGTTCAGCAGACGGATGAAAGTGTCGCGGGAAGCCTGACTCAGCGCCGCTTTGTCGTTATCGACCGCTTCCGCGAGCACCACCAGGTTCTTCTCTTTGGCCTCCAGTTCGTTTTTCAGCAGCGCCTGGTAAGTATTCACCAGCGCTTTCAGCGCATCGGCTTTATCCGCGGCGACGGCGACAGTAGCGTAAGCTTCACGCGGGATGGCGTTGCGCAACGTGCCGCCGTTGAAATCGACCAGACGCAGATCCAGCTCATCGGCGTGGCCGGCGAGGAAGCGCGACAGCAGCTTGTTGGCGTTACCCAGACCAAGGTGAATATCACCGCCGGAGTGGCCGCCTTTCAGCCCTTTTAAGGTGACTTTAAAGCTCTGGAACCCGGCGGGAATCGCTTCGCGGGTCAGCGCCAGGTTAGAGGTGAAATCGATCCCGCCGGCGCAACCCATGTAGATTTCGCCTTCTTCTTCGGAGTCGGTGTTGATCAGGATATCGGCCTGTAGCCAGTTGGCCTGCAGACCGAACGCGCCGTCCATACCGGCTTCTTCGGTCATGGTCAGCAGCACTTCCAGCGGGCCGTGAGCGACGCTATCGTCGGCCAGTACCGCCAGTGCGGACGCCATTCCGATACCGTTGTCCGCGCCCAGCGTGGTGCCGCGCGCTTTCACCCATTCGCCGTCAATGTACGGCTGGATCGGATCTTTAACGAAGTCGTGGACGGTGTCGTTATTTTTCTGCGGCACCATATCGAGGTGCGCCTGCAGCGCTACCGGCTTACGGTTTTCCATACCGGCAGTCGCGCCTTTACGAATCAGAATGTTGCCAACCTGGTCGCGTTCCGCATGTAAGCCTTTTTCTTTTGCCCAACCCATAATGTGCTCGGCGAGCTGTTCTTCGTGATAGGACGGGTGCGGGATGGAGCAAATTTTGGCAAAAATATCCCAAAGCGGCTGCGGGGATAGTTGAGACAGTTCAGACACGGTAAGTCTCCTTACAGACTCCTGCATACAGCGGTTGCAGGACGAGGGTTAGCGTTAAAATACACAACAAGCCCGGGCTTGCGCGATGGGGTTGAGAATACCACTTTCCACCGCCGCAGGTAGTGTAAACAACGCAAAAAGCGTTGCGCAAACCGCTTAGCACTGGTTTTTAGTGCGTCAGATCTCTATAATCTCGCGCAACCATTTTCCCCCTCGAACATTATTTAAGCCGTATTACACAGGCTGGGACACTTCACATGAGCGAAAAATACGTCGTCACCTGGGACATGTTGCAGATTCACGCCCGCAAACTGGCCAGCCGTCTGCTGCCGGTTGAGCAATGGAAAGGCATTATTGCCGTTAGCCGCGGCGGACTGGTACCGGGAGCCTTACTGGCGCGTGAACTGGGCATTCGTCATGTTGATACCGTATGCATCTCCAGCTACGACCATGATAACCAGCGCGAGCTGAAAGTGCTGAAACGTGCGGAAGGCGATGGCGAAGGCTTTATCGTCATCGACGATCTGGTGGATACCGGCGGTACCGCCGTGGCGATCCGCGAAATGTATCCCAAAGCGCACTTTGTCACCATTTTCGCCAAGCCGGCAGGCCGCCCGCTGGTGGACGATTACGTTGTGGATATTCCGCAGGATACCTGGATTGAACAGCCGTGGGATATGGGCGTGGTGTTTGTACCGCCTATCGCAGGTCGTTAATTCTTCAGGACAGTGCTATTTACCACGCCCGGCTTGCCGGGCGTGGTTTTTTTTATCCTTTAGCAGGTTACAATATCCGGAGTGGCACTACGACGGAGACTGCACATGTCACAGGCTAACCTCAGCGAAACGCTGTTTAAACCTCGCTTCAAACATCCCGAAACTTCTACGCTGGTGCGTCGGTTTTCTGCCGGAAAACCCCAGGCGATGCAGTCGGCGCTGAGCGGCAATCACGTCGATCACTGGTACCGTCTGATCAACCGTTTGATGTGGATCTGGCGCGGCGTAACTCCGCAGGAGATCCTCGATGTGCAAGCGCGCATTGTGATGAGCGAGGCCGAACGAACCGATCCTGAGCTGTTCGATACCGTCATCGGCTATCGCGGCGGCAACTGGATCTTCGAGTGGGCGAAAGAAGCCATGCAGTGGCAGCAAAAGGCCGGGCAGGAAGCCGATCCTTTGCTGAGCGGCCGCCACTGGCTGCATGCCTCGAACCTGTATAGCATTGCCGCTTATCCGCATATTAAAGGCGATGAGCTGGCGGAACAGGCGCAGGCTTTAGCCAACCGGGCGTATGAAGAAGCCGCCCAGCGGCTGCCGGGCTCGCTGCGCGAGCTGGAGTTCACCATCCCTGGCGGCTCGCCGATAACCGGCTTTTTGCATATGCCGAAAGGCGAGGGGCCGTTTCCGACGGTGCTGATGTGCGGGGGGCTGGACTCGCTGCAGACCGATTATTACAACCTGTATGAGAACTACTTCTCACCGCTCGGCATTGCCATGCTGACCATTGATATGCCCTCCATCGGCTTCTCGTCAAAATGGACGCTAAATCAGGACACCAGCCTGCTGCATCAGCACGCGCTGCGCCATCTGGAAAATGTGCCGTGGATTGACCATACCCGGGTCGCCGCTTTCGGCTTCCGCTTTGGCGCCAATATCGCGGTGCGTCTGGGTTATCTTGAGCCGCAGCGGCTGAAGGCTGTAGCCTGTCTGGGCCCGGTCGTTCATGGTCTGCTGGTGGATCCCCTGCATCAGGGGCGCGTGCCGGAGATGTATCTTGACGTGCTGGCTTCGCGGCTGGGCATGCATGACGCCTCCGATGAAGCGCTACGCGTGGAGCTCAACCGCTATTCGTTAAAAACCCAGGGACTGCTGGGGCGCCGTTGCCCGACGCCGATGCTCTCCGGCTTCTGGAAGGACGATCCGTTCAGCCCCGAAGAGGAGTCGCGGTTAATCACCTCGTCATCTGCCGATGGCAAACTGCTGGAGATCCCGTTTAACCCGGTGTATCGCAATTTTGATCACGCATTGCGACAGATCGCCCGCTGGATCAATCATAGATTTGGTTAATTTATTGCTAAATTCTATTGGTTTGGTAAAACAGTTGCATCACTAAAGGAGATCGCAATGACGTTACCGAGTGGACACCTGAAAAGTAAGTTGATCAAGAAATTCACGGCGCTGGGGCCTTACATTCGCGAAGAGCAGTGCCATGACAACCGTTTCTTTTTCGATTGCCTGGCAGTTTGCGTCAATGTTAAGCCTGCACCGGAGAAGCGTGAATTCTGGGGCTGGTGGATGGAAATGGAAGCACAAGAGTCACGTTTCACCTATAGCTACCAGTTTGGCCTGTTCAATAAGGAAGGATTATGGCAGGCGGTCGACATTGACGACCCGGAAGTGAGCGACAGGCTGGAAAAAACGCTGCGCGAGTTTCACGAGCGCGCGGCAGCGCTGCTGACCACCTTTAATCTGAAGCTGGAACCGGCCGACGATTTCAGCGAACCGGTTCGCCTGCGAGCCTGATTGATCTACGGATACGATTTCTCCACGCCCGTGCGGCGTGGAGATGCGTGCCGCCGTACCCGTAATTTCCACCCCTCCATCTGACTCACCCTGCCTGCGGCGACAGCTTGCCAGCCATCGCCTGTTGAATAATCGGGATCGGAGTCAGTAAGTGCTCGCGCATCAGCGCGCTGGCCTGTTCGGCGTCGCGCGCCAGAATAGCGTCCACCAGGGTCTGATGCTGGACATGCTTATCTTCCAGCATCTCCACCGACAGCACGGTGGTGCGCAGCCAGATGAAGCGGTAGCGCGCCGCCAGATCGAACAGCCGTTCGCGCATCTGCAGCAGATACTGCGAACCGCAGCCGGCGACGATGGCGGTGTGAAACGCCTGATGGCGCTGGTCCCATTCATCGAGTAGGTGCTCACTCGCTTCGCACGACTCCAGCTTGTTGAGCAGATGGGCGCGGGCCAGCAGCTCGGCTTCCCACTCGTCGCCGCCGCGTTCAATGGCGAGACGCACCAGCATGGCCTCCATGTTGGCGCGCGCGTCGAAGATATCGAGAAGCTCCTGTTCCGACATGGGCGCCACCCGATAGCCTTTCTGATTGACCACCGTTACCAGCCGCTCGGCCACCAGTTGCGAAAGCGCCTCGCGCAGCGGACCGACCCCCAGGCCATAGCGCGACGTCAGCAGGCTCATCCGCAGCTTCTCATCGGGGTGGTAAACCCCGCGGATGATGTCGTTTTTTAACCAACGGTATCCGTCAATGGCCGTCGCCTGGGGAATGGCGGTCATGTTCTTACTCCTGAATACTCTTCCCGGCGGGCGCCGGGAACAGGGTTAACGCGTATTTTGCAGCGGCAGTTTTTGCCACAATACCAGCTTTTTCCAGCGTGACATAATCGGTACCGTACAAATAATTCCCAGAGCTAACAGGCCGGTAGAGATCACCTCCAGCTGCTGCGCCGGACGAAACAGCATCACCACCAGCACGAAGGTGATAAAGGCGATCACCAGCCAGGTCAGGTATGGATAGAGCCACATTCTGAGACGGATCTCACCGCCTTGCGCCTGAAGGATTTTGCGCATCCGCAGTTGTGAAACGGCGATCACCAGATAGACCAGCAGGGCGATAGCGCCAGAGCTGTCGATGAGAAATTTAAACACCTTGGCGGGGGCATAGTAGTTCACCACTACGGTGAGGAACGCCGCGCCGGTGGAGAGCAGCACCGCCACGTATGGCGTTTTGCTGCGGTTGGTCCGGCCCATAATGGCCGGCGCATCGCCGCGACGGCTCAGGGAGTAGAGCATCCGCGAGGCGGTATACAGCGCCGAGTTCAGACAGCTGGTGACCGACAGGAGGATCACGCCGTCCATAATCAGCTTGGCATAGGGAATATGCAGCAGCTCGAGCACCGAGCGGTAGGAGCCGATGCTCTTCAGCCCCGGCATATTCCATGGGATGAGGGCGACGACGATAAAGATCGAGCACAGATAAAAAATAGAGATACGCCAGATCACCGAGTTGGTGGCGCGCACGATATGTTTATCCGGGGTATCCGATTCGGCGGCGGCAATGGTGACGATCTCCGCGCCCATAAACGAGAACATGGTGATCAGCATCGCGCTCAGCACCGCGCCGAAGCCGTTAGGCATAAAGCCGCCGTGATCCCACAGCCGCGAAATGCCGCTCACTTCGGCATAGGGGTAAAAGCCGGTAATGGCGACCGCGCCCAGTACGATAAACGCCAGAATAGCGATCACTTTGCACAGCGCCAGCCAGAACTCGAATTCGCCGTAGTTCTTGACGCTCAGCAGGTTACTGCCGGTGAGGGCGAGAGTGATGACCAGGGAGAACAACCACACCGGGACGCCCGGCACCCACGAATGCAGAATAATCGCCGCGATATTGGCTTCCAGCGGAATAACCAGGACCCAGAACCACCAGTACAGCCAGCCGATGGTATACCCCGCCCAGCGGCCGATGGCTTTATCGGCGTAGGTGGAAAAGGAGCCGGTATCCGGCGTGGCGACCGCCATTTCGGCCAGCATACGCATAATCATCACCACCAGCAGCCCGGCAAACAAATAGGCCAGCAGCACCGCCGGGCCTGCCTCGGCAATGGCGACGCTGGAGCCGACAAATAAACTCGCGCCGATCACCCCGGCGATAGATAACATCGTGACGTGGCGCGACTTCAGCCCCGCCCCTAAATCCTGTGATTGCGACAGTTGCCCCATCATTTACCCTCTCGAAGTGTGTCACCTGGGAGAGCGCCCCGACGTTCCCGCGCCGGGGCACGCGTATTATTGTTGTTTTGCAGGTCTCGTCTTCATTCCCTTACGAACGTACTTCGCTTCCGCATGTGTTCTGTTCTATGCCTGTTTCTCTATGCCTGTTTCGCCTCGCTAAAGCAGTCGGCGATGATCTTGAGCCCCTGCTCGATCTGCGCCTTTTCGATGGTCAGCGGCACCAGGATGCGCAGCACGTTGTAGTACGGCCCGCAGGAGAGCAGGATCAGGCCTTTGTCGCGGGCGCGGGCGACGATATCCGCCGTCAGCCTGGCGTTCGGCCTGCTGCGGTCGCCCTCTTCAAACAGCTCAATGGCGATCATCGCCCCCAGACCGCGCACGTCGCCGATCTCCGGATGATCTTCAGCGATCGCCAGCAGGCCCTGGCGCAGGGTATCGCCGAGCTGGTTGGCTTTTTCCAGCAGATTCTCCTGCTCGAAAATCTGTAATACCGCCAGGGCTGCGGCGCAGGCGATGGGATTGCCGGCGTAGGTGCCGCCCAGTCCGCCGGGGGCGATGGCGTCCATCACCTCCGCGCGGCCGGTGACGCCCGCCAGCGGGAAACCGCCGGCGATGGATTTGGCGAAGGTGGTGATATCCGCCGCGACGCCCATCTGCTCCATGGCGAACAGGGTACCGGTGCGGCCCGCGCCGCTCTGGACCTCATCGGCGATGAGCATAATGCCGTGCTCGTCGCACAGGGCGCGCAGGCGCTGCATAAAGGCCGGGGAGGCGGCATAGAACCCGCCTTCACCCTGCACCGGCTCAATAATGATGGCGGCGATATCTTCCGGCGCGGCATCGTTTTTGAAGATGCGATGGATGCTGGCGATCGCCTCGTCATCACTGACGCCGTGCAGCGCGCACGGGTAGAGGGCGCGATAGACATGGCCCGGCATTAAGCCCATACCGGCGGAGTAAGGATTCACTTTGCCGGTCAGCGACAGGGTGTAATGGGTGCGGCCGTGATAGGCGCCGGTGAAGGCGATAGCGCCGCTGCGCCCGGTTGCCGCGCGGGCGATCTTCACCGCGTTCTCCACCGCTTCCGACCCGGTGGTGACCAGCAGGGTTTTCTTGGCGAAATCACCGGGCACCTTTTGATTCATCTTTTCGCACAGCGCCAGATAAGGCTCATAGGCCAGCACCTGGAAGCAGGTATGGGACAGCTTTTTCAGCTGGTCTTCGACGGCGGCGACAACCTGCGGATGCAGGTGGCCGGTATTGAGCACCGCGATACCGCCGGCAAAATCGAGATATTCCCGGCCTTCCACGTCCCACACCCGGCAATTCTCCGCGCGTTCGGCGAAGATAGGGTGGATCTGGCCGACGCCGCGCGGGACCGCGTCGCTGCGACGCGCCATCATTGCTTTATTGCTGTTCATCCGTCGCTCCTGTTAAAGGCCAATGCACATATATTTGATTTCTAAGTAATCTTCGATGCCGTACTTCGACCCTTCGCGGCCGAGGCCGGAGGCCTTAACGCCGCCGAACGGCGCGACTTCGGTGGAGATAATGCCGGTATTGATGCCGATGATGCCGTACTCCAGCGCTTCGCCGACGCGGAAGACGCGGCTCAGATCGCGGGCGTAGAAATAGGCGGCGAGACCGAACTCGGTATCGTTGGCCTGGGCAATGACGTCGGCTTCATCTTTAAAGCGGAACAACGGGGCCAGCGGGCCGAAGGTCTCCTCTTTCGCCACTTTGGCGCTGTCGGGAACGTTGACCAGGATGGTCGGCTGGAAGAAGTTGCCACCCAGGGCGTGCGGTTTGCCGCCGGTGACCACCTTCGCGCCTTTGGCGATGGCATCGGCAATGTGTTCTTCAACTTTGGCCACGGCTTTCTCGTCGATCAGCGGGCCGGTGGTGACGCCGTCCTGCAGGCCGTCGCCAATGCGCAGTTTTTCCACCGCCTGCTGCAGCTTCTCGGCGAAACGGTCATACACCCCGTCCTGGACGTACAGGCGGTTGGCGCAGACGCAGGTCTGCCCGGCGTTGCGGAACTTCGACGCCAGCGCCCCCTCGACGGCTTTATCGAGGTCGGCATCGTCAAAGACGATAAACGGCGCGTTGCCGCCCAGCTCCAGGGAGACTTTTTTGATGTCTTTCGCGCACTGCTCCATCAGCTGGCGGCCAATCTCGGTAGAGCCGGTAAAGGAGAGCTTGCGCACCAGCGGGTTGCTGGTCAGTTCGCCGCCGACCGCGCCGGCGGAGCCGGTGACCACGTTGAATACTCCGGCGGGGATCCCGGCGCGATTCGCCAGTTCGGCCAGCGCCAGCGCGGAAAACGGCGTCTGGCTGGCCGGTTTCAGGACCATGGTGCAGCCGGCGGCCAGCGCCGGGCCCGCTTTGCGGGTGATCATCGCCGCCGGGAAGTTCCACGGCGTGATGGCGGCGGTAACGCCGATGGGCTGCTTAATCACCAGCAGGCGCTTGTCGGCCTGGTGGCCCGGAATGGTGTCGCCGTAGATGCGCTTACCTTCTTCGGCGAACCACTCAATAAAGGAGGCGGCGTAGCTGATTTCGCCTTTGGCTTCCGCCAACGGTTTTCCCTGCTCGAGGGTCATCAGGCGAGCGAGATCGTCCTGATTCTCCATCATAAGATCGAACCAGCGGCGCAGAATGTTCGCCCGCTCTTTGGCGGTCAGGGCGCGCCAGGCGGGTAGGGCGCGATTGGCGGCTTCAATCGCTTCGCGGGTTTCATCGGCGCCCATTTTCGGCACGCTGCCGAGCTGCTCGCCGTTGGCCGGGTTGGTGACCGCAATCACGTCGCCGTTGGGCGCATCGCGCCACTGGCCATCGATCATCGCCTGCTGGCGAAACAGTGTCATATCGTTGAGTTGCATAATTGCTTCCTGTCTTCAGGGGGGGTTAACGGGTAAAAGCGGCGTGTAGTGTCTCCACGCTACGTGCCGCACGCAGCGTGCGTCCGGGATTGCTCTGGCTGGCCAGCAGGCTCTGCACCTTGCTGACGATATGCGCGCCGATCGGGATAGCGGAGGTGGCCGCTGGCGATGGCGCATTGCAGGTATGTATCGAACGCGCGGTGGTAACGAAGAGAAAATCGTCGATCAGCTTGCCCTGCGGCGACACGGCCTGCGCCCGCACGCCGGCGGGCCACGGGCGTAAATCGCTGAGCGTCAGGCTCGGGCAGTATTTTTGCACCAGCCGCAGATAGCCGCTTCTGCACAGCGAATTCTTCATTTCGCCCAGTCCGGAGCGCAGGTTGTTTTGCAGTACCCGGCGGATGCCGGGCGAGGTGAGGATCTCCAGGGTATCGGCCAGCGAGATATCGCGCTTGCGGTAGCCTTCGCGCTTCAGAGCCAGCACGGCGTTGGGGCCGACGGTGACGCTGCCGTCGATCATGCGGGTCAGGTGGACGCCGAGGAACGGCATCGCCGGATCGGGGATCGGATAGATCAGATGATTAACGATCTGGTTGTGCTGCGGCGCCAGCTGGAAATACTCCCCGCGGAACGGACAAATGATAAACCCGGGGTCGACGCCGAGCATTTTTACCAGCCGATCGGCCATCAAGCCCGAACAGGCGATCAGCGTCGAGGCCTCATATTCTCCGCCCTGGCGGGTGCGGATCACCACGCCGCTGGCATGTTCTTTCAGGGCGCTGACTTCGGCGTTGTAGACGATCGTTCCGCCTTTCGCTTCGAAGTTCTTCGCCATTGCCGCCGCCACTTCGCGGTAGCTGACGATGCCGCTGGAAGGGACGAAGATCCCGCCGAGCCCGGTAATGTTCGGTTCGCGCTCGCGTAGCTCCCCGGCGCTTAGCCACTCGCGCTGCAGGCCGTTGGCGGCGGTGCGATCCCACAGGGCGCGCATCCGCTCCATCTCCAGCGGTGAGGTGGCGACCAGCATTTTGCCGCAGACGTCATAGCGGATGCCGTTCTGCTCGCAAAAGGCCTTGGTGGCGCGGTTGCCGGCGAGGCAAAACTGCGCCTTGAGGCTGCCGGGCGTGTAGTACACCCCGGCGTGGATCACGCCGCTGTTGTGGCCAGTCTGATGGCAGGCCGGGCCGGCCTCTTTTTCCAGCAGCGCAATGCGGGCGTCCGGGTAAATCTCAATTAACTGCATGGCGGTCGACATGCCGATGATGCCGCCGCCGATAATCACGAAATCATACATCCGCTCAATTCCTTCGCCTGAAAACCCTTATTGATGAGTCTGGTAATGATTCGTGGAATACGCAAAGTAGCCGCGCTGGCGCATCAGCTCGCGGCGCAGGTCCGGGTGCGGCGTAAAGCGGTCGCGGCCGTGCAGCCAGAACAGGTTGTTAATGAGCAGAAATTTGCCCACCGGCACCGGTATGGAAAGGATGTTTTTGCTGGTCTCCAGCGCGTCGGAGAGGCGGCTCAGCCAGGTGCCTTCTTCGAAATCTTTCGGCTGGACGAACTGGTCGATATAGCGCATTACCGGGCGGCCCAGCGAATCGACGTCGAACACCGGGTGGAAAACATCCTTGCTGACGTTTTTGCTCGGCGGCGCGGCCCAGCGCATTGGGCGGCGAGCCAGCGGGTCGCGGAAAAATTCGTCGAGATGCTCCCAGTCGTCGAGATGCAGCAGCAGGGAATTGCCGCCCTGCATGTTCTGCTCGTCGATCTTCATCATTAATACGTAGTCGGTTTGCTCTTCGACGTAGGTGCCGTCGTTGTGCAGCTCCATCACCCGGTGCGGTTGGCGCAGGTAGCTGTCTGAGTTATCGACATTTTTCACCACAAAGCGGGCGTAATACTGACCGCTCATGGCGTCGAAGTTGGAACGACCAATCAGGTGGGCGACGGCGGTGGCCAGCTTGACCATCTCCTCGGCCTGGCTGACGTGATCGATCCCTTCGCCGTTGATAAGCAGCGCGCCTTCCGCGCGATCGAGCAATGTTTTGATCAGCAACGGCTGCAGCTGATTGCCACACAGATCGTCGAGGATCTTGCCGACCTGGAAGCGTAAGAAAGATTTGTACTCCAGCGCCTGCACCGGCCACTGCGCGACCTGCTGCAGGAACTGCGTGGTCGTTTCGGCGGAAAAGGTGAGCTCCAGCAGGCGCGGCGACTGGGCGGAAGGGGTGAAAGAAAAGCCAGGGTATTGCTGGGCTACCGGCGCGGGTGTCGGTTTTACTGCGGTCAGGGCGTTCATCAGGATCGTTCCTCGCTGTAAGGTCAGGGTGATGTTCATTTCGTAGCCATAAATTAAAAATATCTACATTTTTATAAAATGCGTACGAAATGGCTTTTTTGTTTCCATTTTGTGATCTGACAACAATTATTTAACAATGCGAAAGGGGGATAAGGTGGTGGTGAAAGTTGCGGAACAGAGCGGGTGGCGTATAGCGCAAAATGGGGATAAGGCCGAGGGAAATCGTAATACCGGTCACAGTTTTTAATCTGCACAATATCCTTACCAGATGAAGGTGTTAATATTCAGCCGGTAAATACCTTTCAATGCTCACTGAGGCTTCGATGCTGGAGAATGTCATTATCAGATAATCAGTTTCCCGACCTGCCCAGGCCGGACTGATTATCGCTGCGCTTAAACCTTACGCACACACCTGCGGGTGTAGGCATGTTTTCGCACATGATAATGAACAGGTTTCAGTATGAATTTATCCCGTCAGGAACAACGGACCTTACACGTTCTCGCCAAAGGTGGCCGTATTGCGCACGTCCGCGATACCTCCGGCCGCATTACCGCCGTTGAATGCTACACCCGCGAAGGGCTGTTGCTGAGCGACTGCACCCTTGCGGTCTTCAAAAAGCTCAAAACCAAAAAGCTGATTAAGTCGGTGAACGGCCAGCCGTACCGGATCAACACGACCGGTTTGAATAACGTTCGCGCGCAAGCGGACAACCGCTGAAATAGCGACCTGGGCAGGGTCGCTGCCCGGGCGTATGGCTCTCAAGGAGAAAACCTCATGATCGATATCCCTCGCATTTTTACCATCAGTGAAAGCGAGCACCGTATCCATAACCCTTTTACCCCGGAAAAGTACGCCACGCTGGGACGGGCGCTGCGAATGGCGCCGGGCACCACCATTCTTGACCTCGGCAGCGGCTCCGGCGAGATGCTCTGTAGCTGGGCGCGCGATCATCAGATCGTCGGCACCGGCGTAGACATGAGCCTGCTGTTCAGTCAGCAGGCGGCCGCCCGGGCAGAGGAGCTCGGGGTAAGCGACCGGGTAACCTTTGTGCACCAGGATGCCAGCGGATATGTCGCCAGCCAGCCGTGCGATGTTGCCGCCTGCGTGGGGGCCACGTGGATCGGCGGCGGGGTGGCAGGCACAATCGAGCTGCTGAAGCAGAGCCTTATCCCAGGCGGCATGTTGCTTATCGGCGAGCCATGGTGGCGCAAACGTCCGGCCACGGCAGAAGAGGCGGTTGCCTGCGGCGCGCAGTCACCCGATGACTTCCTGACGCTACCGGCGCTGGTCGCCCACTTTGGCGAACTGGGCTATGACGTGGTGGAGATGGTGCTGGCCGACCAGGAGGGCTGGGATCGTTATGAAGCGGCGAAATGGCTGACAATGCGCCGCTGGCTGGAGGCCAATCCGCACGATGACTTCGCACCGGAGGTTCGCCAGCAGTTGACCACCGCGCCGCTGCACCATGTCACCTGGACCCGGGAATATCTCGGCTGGGGCGTGTTTGTTCTGATGGCGCGTTAACCGGCATGTCGGTAGCGTCAGGAGGCGCTACCGACCACCTTCAGACCTTCAGTTCGTCGTAGCTGACCATGACGTGCTGGCGAAAGGCGGGCCGTGAGGTTAGCCGTGCATAATACGCCGCAAGGTGGGGGAGGGGACGACGGGGGATATCGATTGCAAAGTAGCGGTACAGCACATGACCAAACTGGATATCGGCTAGGGTGAACGTATCGCCCACCAGATAGCGACTCCCGGCGAGACGTGCCTCGGCAATCGCCAGCTTTTGCTCCAGGGCCGTCACCGCCGCGGCGATGGCCTGCGGATCCCGCTCGGCGGCAGGCGTGCGCACCACGCGCCAGAACACCGGCGTCGTAAAGCCGAGGGCGATATTCTGCTTTGACCACTCGGCCCAGCGATCAACCTCAGTACGAGCCAGCAGTTCGCCCGGCCAGAAGGCGTCGTCGGCGTAGCGACTGGCTAAATAGCGAAGGATCGCGCCGGTTTCCCACAGCGGCGGATTTTCGTCATCCTGCAGCACTGGTACCGTACGATTGGGATTGAGCTGATAAAACGCCTCGCTGTCGGTACCGCCATAGCGATGCCCCACGTCGAACCGGAGATAGTCCAACCCAAGCTCGCCAACACACCACATCAGCGCCTGCACGTTAGAGGAGGTTTTTCGGCCCCAGATGGTCAGCATCGGGATCTCCAGAGAACAGGGAAAGAAGGAGCATAGCAGGTTGGGTTGAAAACGGGAGGGGGTACAAAAGAAATGAGCCACCTCGCCGCGCAGGGGGCGGACGCGCTGGTCAGATGTTCAAACCAGGGGCGTAGCTGAGCCAGCTATTCAGTGCACAGTATAAGAGGAAGAAGCAGAGGGCAGCAGTTTGCCCTCTGTTTACTTGAGTGGTCTTGTACTAATGTGTGGCGCTAAAAAACTCGCCAAATTTGACGGCCAGCCAGCCGACAGGCGTCGTGGCGCCGCCGACGATATTGGTGATCTCGGCCATCCCTTCCGGCACCGGAATATGCGAGTTCACCGCCGCCTGAGTGTATTCTTGCGAAATGTCCGTCCCGACATACAGGATGCAGGTCACGATCAGGGTTCCGGTTATGAACATGCGGAACATATTTCGTTTACAGAACGGCGTGACCATTGCCAGCAGGAACATTAAGGAAGCCAGATCGACAAAGGGCAGTACGCGGTTGCCGGGCAGAATGATAGACAGCACCACAGCCATAGGGATTAACAGCAGACCGGTCGCCAGTACCGAAGGTTCACCGATCAGTAACGCCGTATCCATCCCGATGTAAAAATCGCGCCCCGGGAATTTAGCCTTCAGTTTTGCTTCAGCGGCATCACGGACAATCAACAATCCCTGCACCAGAATTTCAATCATTTTAGGCAGCAGCAGCATGGCGGCTGAAACCTTAATGGCCAGTGAAACGGCCGCGGAAACGTCATATCCAGCCAGGAAGGCCAACAGCAGTCCCAGCACAAACCCCAGGGTAACAGGCTCGCCAAAAACGCCGAATTTTTTATTAATACTTTCCGGGTCGAAATTGATTTTATTGATAAGCGGGATCTTATCAATGATGTAATTACAGGCAATGCCAAACGGCACGTAAGCTATACAGGTAAGATGGGGGAATGATATCCCTTTAAGATTATAGTTTTTTTGTAAATACGGCGCCGTTAAATCTGCCGCCAATAGCGTCAACACAACAATAGCGAATGTAATACCGACCGAAAGCCAGTAATTTCCCGTTCCGGCATAGACCACAGACCCCATGATCAGGAAAATCCAGTAGTTAAAAATATCGATATTCACCGTTTTGGTTAATTTCAACAGAAGCATGGCCAGGTTGATGACGATAAAGCCCACCACGACGGGCAGCATCAGCGGCGAACCCCAGCCAATGGTCGATGCGGTAGGCCAACCGGTATCAACGACCGTTAACTGCAGGCCGATACGCTCAACCATCGCCTGCGATGCCGGGCCCAGGTTTGTCAGCAGCAGGCCAATCACCAGCCCCACCCCTTCAAAACCAATGCCTACCAGCATCCCTGCTTTAAATGCCGTACCGATTTTAACGCCAAAGCAAAGCGCGATAATAAAGAATATTACTGGCATCATTACTGATGCCCCCAGACTAATAATGCTGTTGATAATATCCATAATGATTCCTTAAAAGGCGGGCGAATTGGGCACGAGTAAACCCGTGCCCATTGGGCCCTGTTAATACCTTTAATGGTTCTTTTAATATTTAACTGAGTTTCTTTAAAAGGATCTCAGCGAAGAGTTTGGGCGAATTACTGAATGCGTCAATGGTACTCCCGGCAATATGCGGCGTAATGGTCACGTTATTCAGAGTATAGAATGCACTGTCGTCTGGAAGCGGCTCGTCATCAAAGGTATCAAGCGCGGCGCCCATGATTTGCCCGGATCTGAGCGCATCAATCATCTCTTTTTCATTGATTAACCCGGAGCGTGCCGTGTTAACAATGATGGCACTGCGCTTCATCAGCGCGAAATGGTGTGCGTTAATCAGATTTTCGGTTTCCGGCGTCAGGCGAGCATGTAACGAGATAACGTCGGCGCGTTGTACCAGTTCGTCCAGAGAATCGACTTTCTCATAACGTTCATGGCCTGCAACGTACTTATCGTAAAAGATAATCTCCGTGCCAAAGCCGCTGAGAAATCCCGCGACCAGTTGGGCAATATGACCGAGGCCAACCAGCCCCACGACTTTTCCGCCAAGCTCCGGGATCGCCTGATGGTTCGGACTGTCTTTACGCCAGTATTTGTCACGCAGGGCATCGTGTGAACGGGCGATATTGCGCATTTCCGCCAGGATCATGCCGACCGTGAATTCGGCGACGCTGCGAGCGTTACGCCCCGGGGTGTTCATCACCTCAACGCCCCGGGCGTTCGCCACCTGAAGATTCACGTTTTCCACGCCACCGCGGAGCACGCCTACATATTTCAGCTTTGGTAGTTTATCGAACACCGCAGTATTGACGGGGGCAAACTGAGTGATCAGGATGTCAATATCATCCGTTCCCTGAAGCAGCGCTTCCGGTAAGGCCACGGCTTCTGCTCCTTCCTGTTCAACCCGCAGATTATCTTCCTGAAGTTTCTCAACGGAGCCATGTGACCACTCGCGTACTTCTACTTCAATCCCGTTATCCCTGAGCGCTTTCAGTCCTGATTCCATCATCGCTGCATTGATAAACAGATCGGCAATTGCCAGACATTTCATAATGATTCTCCCTAGATTAACGCATCAACATACCGCCGGTAACGTCCAGAGTTGCTCCCGTCATATAGCTGGTCTTAGGAGAAACCATGAAGACACCGATGTCGGCAATTTCTTGCGGCTGGGCCACGCGGCCCACCGGAATACGACTGACGTAATAGTCAGGGTTTTGCTCAATGTTCTTACGGATCATCGCAGTATCCATGATCCCGACGGCGATATTGTTCACATTGATTTTTTGTTTGGCGACTTCCCGCGCCAGAGAGATAGCAAAGGCGACCAGGCCGGCCTTACTTGCCGCGTAGTGCGCATGTCCCGTCGTGGAGCCGTGGAACGCGGCCTGCGAGGTAATATTCAGAATGCTGCCCATCTGGTCATGCTGCAGGCAGTGATTTACAAACAGCTGGCTGAGATGGAAGATGGCTTTCAGATTGACATTCATCACCAGATCCCAGTCCTGCGGGCTGATCTCGGTGACGTAGCCGCTCAGCCAGATCCCGGCGTTATTCACCAGAATGTCGGCTTTACCCAGTCTGTCGATACAGGTGGCAAACAGATTTTCCCGGCTCTGTTCGTCAGAGAGATCGGTTTTGCCCGCGATGATCTCTACGTTCGCGCTGGCCTTCACCGTTTCGATCAGCCGTTCGGGATGCTCTTCCTCACGCATATAGGTAAAGCAGATATTGACGCCTTCTTTGGCGAGAGAAAGAACAAACTCTTTCCCCAGGCCGGTTGCGCCGCCTGTCACGATGGCCGTACGATTCGTTAAATTCAGATCCATTTTTTCCTCACTTAGTGCGCGATGTAGTTGCTGCAGCTTTTCCACGGCGACTGCATTTCTGATAACAGGTTTTTATAAAGCTGGTATTTGGTCTGGTAGACCCGGTGGTTTTCCGGATTAGGGGAGACGGTGCGTGAGACATGGACCATGTCGTTTGAGGCAGCAAATACCTCTGCAAACCAGCCCACCATAACGGCGGCGGTCATCGCGGTACCCAGGGTTCCGTGCTCTTTGACGTCAACGATTTCCAGCGTGGCCTGGAAGATATCGGCGAATATCTGCAGCCAGACCGGGGAGTTCGTGACGCCGCCAGCAATACGAATAGTGTGGCTTAGCTTCGGGTTAATATTGCGTAAGCGCTCGGTGTGGTAGAGATGGCTGAAGGCCACGCCCTCATAAATCGCCCGCAGAAAATGGGCTTTTTTATGGAAGCTGTTGACACCGATAAAGCCGGCCGAGGCGTCGGGAATGGTGTTAGAGCCAAACACGAACGGAAAGAACAACAGGTGGCTTTCATCCGGCGTCGTTGACGAAACCAGCTTATTACACAGGTCATAGACCGACGATCCTTGTTCGGCGGAGGTTTTCCGATCGCTCTCCATAAAGTTGTTAATAAACCACTCCAGGTTGCTCGCGGAGGTGGGGCTGGCCTCGGTGATGAGCCATTTACCTTCAATGGGATAAATGGAGGTCATAAACAGATCTTTATCAATAACCGGGTGGTCGGTAACGTATTCGTTTATGCTCCAGGTGCCGGTGACGATCGCCATCTTATCGAGACTGTTAATCCCCGAGGCAATGGAAGAGGCCGAGATATCAAACACCCCGCCAGAAACCGGCGTACCTGCGCATAAACCGGTCAGACGGGCCACGTCGTCAGTGATTTTTCCGCAGCATTCTGTTGAGCGTTTGATGGGGGGCAATTTGTCCCGCAGTTCATCAAGTCCCCACCATGCCAGTAGTTCATCGTCATACTTGCAGTCACGTACGTTGATCAGGTTGGTCCCTGAGATATCGGTCAGCTCAAGAAAAGCCTCTCCGGTCAGGTAAAAACGGATCAGGTCCTTGACCATAAGAATATAACGCGCTTTTTGCAACGTCTCGGGCTCGAAATCCTTCAGCCATGCCAGCAGGGCGACAGGTTGTCCGGCCCAGATGGACTGCATCGTTTTTGGCAAAATGTCGGTAAGGAATTCTGGTGAGCGTTGCCATCTCTCAACGTACTCTTTTGCCCGGCTATCGGTGGATATAATGCCGTTACGCACCGGGTGACCTTCTTCGTCGACCAGATACAGACCGTTACCATGACCGGTGACGGCCACTCCTTTTATCTGGCTGGCGTCGATACCTGATTGCTCAATCGCTTTTTTAATCACTTCGACATTAGCGGCCCACAGCTCATCGATACTGCGCTCTGTGTGGAATTCCCGGGGTGTCAGCATCTGCGTAGATTTTGAGGCGATGGCGAGCACCTGTCCTTTACGGTCATAGATGGCTGCCTTGGTGACGGTTCCACCATTGTCGATGCCCATGACGTATTCATCTTTCATTCGCGTGGACTCCTTATTGGTTACCATAAGCCGGGCTCGCTGGTGGTTATCCCTTTAAATCCGGCATGGAATATTTTATCTACAAGGTATTTGCGCTTAACAAAGCCTCCGGCGATGAATACCACATCAAAGCCTTTCAAATTTCGGCTAATCAACTCCAGACACTGGCAGGCATATTCAGCAGGTAAGATTTCAATTGCGTCCGGTGGACTGTGCTTAACAATATCGAGCGACTGATCAAGCGATCGCGAATCGATAAGTAAAACCCGATATACGGTCAGCAATCCCTCTTTTTTGGCGTAGCGTAGCGCGGAGAGATTGGAAGAAATAACACCATCAACCTTGTAATAATTTTTCAGCAGATTGATCCCCTCCTGATCCGGTTTGAAGCCGCCCAGTAATTCAAGGTGAACGAGAACCTTCTTACCGCTTTGATGGCATTTGCCAATCAGCGACTGCAGATTGCCGATATTCGCTTCGGATAGCAGCACATATTCTGACTGGCAGGATAATGCTTTCTCAAAGTATTTATACTTCCTGATGGAAGGGATGATGGTGTTATTTGAAATCATATTAATTTCCGATGTTATTTAGCCATGTAGAGGCTGTATGCATCTTCCGCTGTTGCGTTTTCATGGATGATGGCATTCAGGCCTGCTACCACTTTCGCCGGCTGCGGATCCTGGGTAATGTTTCGTCCCACAGCCACGCCTTTCGCACCCATCTGCATACAGTGCTGAACAAATTTGAAGTAACCGTCGATGCCGGTTTTTGGCCCTCCTAAGGCAAGCACCGGCACGCCAGCAGCTTCAACGATCAGTCGGTCCTCTGGTGAACCGGTAAAACGCGTTTTGATGACGTCCGCGCCCAGCTCCACCGCTGCGCGGGCCGATGCAGCGATGATGGCCGGATTGTTAGAGTCATCGCTGGTGACGGGATAACCATACGGGAGCGATTCGACAATCAGCGGTACATTCCAGCGATCCGCTGCCTGTGCGAGTTGCATCGCCATAATGTGGGTTTTTTCTTCATTGAAGGCGCCGGGGAAGGTCATGCAGACCACGCCCTCGGCAGCGACTTTAAGCGCATCTTCGACGGAAAAAACGGGGGTAGTATCGGGAACGGTATTGTCAAAGATACTGACCGTGCTGTCGACGCGTAACACAACGGGAACGCTGTTCAATGCTTCCCGATAATTCTTCAACATGCCGTACGTGACGAGCGCGCAATCCAGGCCGTGTTCCACCAGAGCAGGGAGCTGATTTATCGTATTATCAATACCATTTGTTTTCGTGGAAAAATAGTAGCCATCCAGCGCTAAGGTCACGGATTTACCGTCTTTTGCGAATATTCTTGAGAGACGACGTTCTTTAGACATTTATTTACTCCTGAGATAAAAAAACAAAAAAAAAGCCCTCAGAGACTCGCGTCTCTGAGGGCTTTCTGTTCACATACCCTTTTGATAATGGTTCAGGGATCCAAAGCATTATCAATGCAATTTTTTAGCAAAGTGAGAAAGGTTTAACTTTTGTTTAAATTAAATCTGTTCTCTTGCGTGATTAAATAACTAACACACGCGATAACTTATTGTCCAGTTGGTATCGTTGAAATGAGAGATTCATCACATCAATATGTTGTATTACCTGAGAAGTGCCGGGTTAAATACAGAAACCGACCCCTTAAAAACCAGGCAATAACGCATCCGGACAAGGGGGAGAACGCCAGGCGTTTATATCATCCGCATGAAGAACGCATCCATTCATGCTCCAGCCTGCAGATCGTCATCCCCAAACGCGTATTTATTCCTGTCCGGATGGCGTACAAAAACGCTATAGCAATGTTGTCGGCATGGCGGTCTGTCCCCGGGATGATTTCCTCCTGCCGCCCGGGCAAATTACTCGTCCGCTTTGTGCGCCCAGGCAGGCATCGCCGTCAGGTAACGTTTTGCCCGTTTCCGTGATTCCGCTACGCCCACCTTTTGCCAGGCGTCGAGAAAAGCCGCCAGACCGGATACGGCCTCTTCCCAGGATTTCAGATTACCGTCGCTGTCGCTGCAATACGCGCAATATTTATCGCTGGCCCCTTGCGCATCGGGTGCGGACATCGGCATTCCGCAGGCCTGGCAAAACCTTTCGTGCTGTGTCATAGAGCGCTCCTCCTGTCGTTTGGTTGTCTACTAAACATACAGAATTTACGCATGGTGCTTAGCGTTTCAGATCAATAGATCCTGCCGTAACCGTTGTTGGGGATCTTCTGCCGGGGAGTGCGGGAGGGATAACGGGAACTTACTCCGTATCACGACGCTATCGCCTCCCTTATTTCTTATTGATGCAACGGTTGATCGCAGGCCGCGAGTATGGATTCATGCATCGCTTCGGAAAGTGTCGGATGTGCAAAGATCATCGACAGGAGACTTTCATCTGTGGCCTCCAGGTGACGGGCGATGCCAAACCCCTGGATCTGTTCCGTGACCTGTGCGCCAACCATATGCGCGCCCAGCAACTCGCCGGTTTCAGCATCGAAAATAGTCTTCACAAAACCCTCTGTCTCGCCGCTGGCCAGCGCCTTACCATTGCTCTGATAAGAGAACTTACCGATCCTGACGGGCCGTCCCCTGGCCAGGGCCGTCGATTCCGTCAGGCCCAGACTGGCAACCTGGGGCCGGGCATAAGTGCAACCAGGCACATAGTCGCGATCGAGAGGGTGGGCGCCTTCGACACCGGCCAGTGTCTCAACGCAGATCACGCCTTCGTGGCTGGCCTTGTGCGCCAGGCACGGCGGGCCGGCTACATCGCCGATGGCATAAAGCCCGAATACGTTAGTGCGACAAGCCGCGTCCGTCTTGATAAAACCGCGGTCTAACTCGACGCCCAGTGCTTCCAGCCCCAGATCTTCAATATTCGGCTGTACGCCAACCGCCAGCAGCACACGTTCGACATCCTGAGAATATTCGCCGCCGGTGTTGTTTAGTGTGCAGCGCACCCCGATATCGGTGAGCTGTACTTGCGTCACCAGGGTCTGGGTATGGATCTGAATACCGCGTTTTTCGAATGACTTACGCACTGCTGCAGACACCTCGGCATCTTCCACTGGCAAAATCTGCGACGCTAGCTCGACCAGCGTCACTTTACAGCCCAGATCGTTATAAAGGCTGGCGAACTCGACGCCAATCGCCCCTGAACCGATGATTAAGAGCGACTTGGGTAAAAGCTTAGGCCGCAGCGCCTCGAAATAGGTCCAGATATGTTCGCCATCTGGCGCTATGCCTGGCAATGCGCGTGGTCGGGCGCCGGTTGCCAGGATCACGTGATCGGCCCGGTAATCGCGCGCCTCCCCTCGGGCATCCTCGACCGTGATTTGCCCCTTGCCGCGCAGCCGCGCGGTGCCATCAATCACCCTCACGCCATTTTTCTTCAACAGGTACGCAACCCCAGCGGTGAGCTGTTGCGATACGGTACGGCTAAACTGCACCAGTTTCTGCAGATCGACGTTCACCTCGCCCACGCTGATGCCCAGCTGACTGGCATGGGTGATAGTGTGCGCAACCTCAGCGCCATGCAGCAGCGCCTTGGTTGGAATGCATCCCCAGTTCAGGCAGATGCCGCCCAGATGTTGTTTTTCCACTAATACGGTACGAAGCCCTAGCTGGCCGGCACGGATGGCGGCAACGTATCCCCCAGGACCCCCGCCGATGATCAGCACATCGTATTTATCGTGCATAGCTCGTCTCCTGGATAAACATCAAGGTCGGGGTTTCAATCAGTCGCTTGAGTTCCCGGAGAAAAGCCGCACCTGCCGCGCCATCGATGACCCGGTGATCGCAGGATAGCGATACCGTCATTTGCTGGCGCGCGACGATTTGCCCGTCGCGTACTACCGCCCGGACCTCGCCGGCGCCAATGGCAAGGATTGCGCTTTGCGGTGGATTGATGATGGCGTCAAACTGCCGGACGCCGAGCATCCCCAGATTTGACAGGCTAAAGGTCCCGCCCTGGAACTCTTCCGGCTTCAGCGTGCCCGCTTTGGCTCTGGTCACCAGCGAGTGAATTTCGTTCGATATGTCGCTGATCGATTTCCGGTTCGCCGAGCGAACAATAGGGGTAATTAGCCCGGCAGGCAGCGCAACGGCCACCGAAATGTCGGCATCCGTAAAGCGGCGGATACTTTGTGCCGCTTCATCAAACTGGATATTGACGTCAGGCACGGCCACCAGCGCCAGGGCGCAGGCCTTCACCAGCAGGTCATTCACCGAAATCTTGACGCCGGGTACTTCGCGGTTAATGTCCTGACGTAACGCTAACAGTCGCTCCAGATCGAGATCGACGCTCAAACGGAAATGGGGAGACTGTTGCTTGGACGTTTGCAGGCGAGAAGCGATAGCCCGCCGCATACCGGACATCGGGATGCTCTCAAAGGGGGCCGGGGCACTCTCCTGCACAGGACTGGTCTGCGGGTGCTCGTCGAGTAACAACGCCGCGGCCAGCACATCATCGCGACTTACCCGACCGCGTGAACCGCTGCTTCGGCAGTCATGCAAGTTGATACCCAGTTTGCCGGCCAGGCGGCGCGCCAGCGGGGTGGCCGATACCTGGCTGTCATCGGCATGCGAGCGGGGCGCTTTGCTACGACGAACGGGGGGCGTCGGAGAGGCCAGGCGACCGCCGGCGGCGACGATCGCGCTTTCCAGATCAGAAACAGAGATACGATCCCCGCGCCCGCTGCCGCGGACTTTTTTCAGGTCGATACCCCAGCGGGCAGACAGTCGTAACGCATGGGGCGTGGCATTAACCTGAGTCACATCGGTCACACCTTGCAGACTGACGGGGATGACGGTCTGCCCAACAGGGGGCTCGGGGCTGTTGGATGGCGGCGAAACAACGGAAGCTGGCTTAGCGCCTGCCTGTGCCGCTACGTCCGGCGCGGCAGCCTCCGGGCCTGGGGCTGCGGGTTTCGCCGTCGCCAGGCGGGCAACAAATTCGTCCAGTTCAGCATCGCTGACCGACGCGTCAGCCGCCAGGGCCAGCACGGCGCCTACCTGAAGCGTCTCACCCTCGCGGGCGAGCATCCGACGTAACGTACCGGCAAAGGGGGCCTCCAGCACATTGACGATTTTACTGGTTTCAATCTCACAGATTTCCTGCCCTCTGGTGAAATCGTCACCCTCCTGGATTGCCCATCGAGCGAGCAAGCCTTCCTCCATGGAAAGCCCCCACTTTGGCATTTCAAGCGTCTTGATTTCGCTCATAGGTTAATCCTCCAGCACTTGACGGACGGCGGCTTCGATACGTTCAACGCCAGGGATCCAGAGTTTTTCGAGAGCAGGGGAGAACGGGACCGGCGTGTGTGGCGGCGTCACCAGCAGAACGGGCGCTTTGAGGAAATGGAATGCCTGGGACGCAATCAGCGCCGCGACATCATGAGCAAAACCGAAGCGTGCAGCGGATTCGTCGACAATCACGACCCGCCCCGTGGACGCCACCGATTCCAGAATACCTTCCTCATCCAGCGGCGAAATGGTTCGCGGGTCGACCACCTCGACCGAGATCCCCTCTCTGGCCAGTTTGTCCGCCACCTGGTTTGCTTTATGTACCATTGCCGACAACGCAATGATGGTGACGTCCTCCCCTTCGCGAGTGTAGTTGGCTACACCTAGCGGGATGGTATAGATCTCGTCCGGTACCTCGCCCTTGAGGTCGTACAGCATTTTATGCTCGCAGAATACCACCGGGTCGTCGTCGCGAATGGACTGGATTAACAGACCCTTGACGTCATAAGGCGTCGAGGGCACCACCACCTTCAGTCCAGGCGTGGTGGCAAAGATATTATAGGGTGACTGTGAATGCTGGGCTGCGGCAGAAAACCCCGCGCCGATCATCCCTCGCATCACCAGCGGAGCTCTGGCTTTGCCACCAAACATGTAGCGGAACTTAGCCGCCTGGTTGTACAGTGCATCGTGGCTCACGCCAAAAAAATCCATGAACATCAATTCCGCGACCGGCCGCAAACCCGTCGCTGCGGCGCCGGCCGCCATACCGATAATGGCCGACTCGGTAATGGGCGTGTCGATCACCCGATCGGAGCCGAACTGCGTCCACAGCCCTTTAGTGACACCCAGTACACCGCCAAAGGCTTCAATCTTCGCCTCTTCGGGCGCATTTCCGCCATGACCGCCACGCAAGTCTTCACCGATGAGTACCACGCGTTCATCGCGCTCCATTTCCTGAGCCAGGGCTTCCTTGACCGCTTCACGATAGGTTTTTATTGTCATGGTTATCACCCTCAGTATGAGACGTATACGTCTGTCAGCAGGTCTTCCGGAGCCGGGTAGGCAGCGGCGCGGGCCTTCAATACGGCATCGTTGACCAGGGCTTCTACTTCCTCGTCAATCGCCGCCAGTTCTTCCTGGGTGATATGCTGCTTGACCTTAGCGGTGAAAATCTTCAGCGGATCATGTTGTTCACGCAGGCGTTGCACTTCACCTTCCGCGCGGTATAGCGCGGGATCGCCCTCAAAATGACCATGCCAGCGGAAGGCTTTGGCCTCAATGACGCTTGGGCCACCGCCTTCTCGCGCACGCTTGACCGCCTCTGAGGTTGCCTCATAAACGGCAAAGAAATCGGTGCCATCGACGGTCACTGCCGGCAGGCCGAAGCCAGCGGCGCGCCGGGCGATATCACGCCCACCCACGGCGTAGTCATGGCCGGTCCCTTCGCCGTAACCGTTATTCTCGAAAATAAAGACGGCTGGAAGCTGGAGCACGACGGCCATATTGATGGCTTCAAAGACCAGGCCCTGATTAGAACCACCATCGCCCGTAAAAGAGACACCGACGTTGCCGGTTTTTAGCGTCTTTGCCGTTAGCGCGGCGCCGATGGCCAGGGGAGGGGCTCCCCCAACGATAGCGTTCGCCCCCAGCATTCCTTTCGACAGATCGGCAATGTGCATCGACCCGCCCTTACCGCGACATAACCCGCTGTCCTTACCGAATATTTCGGCCATCATGCCGTGAATGTCGCAACCTTTAGCAATACAGTGGCCATGTCCACGGTGTGTTGAACCAATAAAATCTGCGCTTGTTAAATTTTCGCAGACCCCCACCGCGATGGCCTCCTCACCGGTGTAAAGGTGAATGAAGCCCGGAATATCACCGCTGGTATTTTCCTGATGCAACCGCTCTTCAAATGTTCTGATCTCCCGCATCTTGCGGTAAGCCTGCAATAACGCCTGTTTGCTGAGCATCGTTTAATTCTCCTCAATAAAGGTCACCCAGGCGGGGCCAACAGACAGGGCGGATAACCCTGGCCACACCCATGCAATGAATCTACGAGCGGTTAAAGGGAGTGCGAAGCCACCTTCATGGGGGGGGAGGTGGGGGTTTTCATGCTTGAGGTCAAACTTTCTAAATTTTGTGTAGCAATAAAGTTTGTCTGCCCCATGTCATCCCGGGGGCTGGCGTACAATTGAAAAAAACAAAGTGAGTAGACACCACGGATGAAGCCATTGGATTTAGAAGGTCGCCAATCACCCTCACTGGTCTCCGGGCCATTGCGGCTGACGCGAGGCTTGCCGCTAATCCTGACCAAATTCGTCCCGCCTCGCTCCTCAATACAATTGCTGGAGCGCCCCCGGCTGCTTCAGCTTCTCAGTCCCGTTCAGCAGTGCCGGCTGGGCGTCGTCTGCGCCGGCGCTGGATTTGGCAAAACCACGCTGTTGGCACAATGGCATCAGCAGATGGTCGCCCAGGGCGAACGTATCGCCTGGCTGAGCCTCGATGAGGATGATGATGACGTATGGCAGTTTATTCCTTATCTGCTGCAAGCATTGCGTCCACTCTATGCTGACTGGGACGCCGATTTCTGGCGTGACATGGAAGAGCAGAAGCTCTCCAGCTCCGAGCAACTGCTGGCCGGGCTCATTAACCAGCTACACTACTGCCCGCATGACGTGTACCTGATTATCGACGACTTCCACGTGATTAACGATCGTGGGGTCTATGAAGCGCTGGGGTATTTAATCAAGCATGCGCCTGCCGCCTTGCATCTGATCATTGGCAGCCGTTTCCACCCGAATCTTGCGCTGAGCCAGCTGCAGGCCCAGGACCAACTGGTGGAGATCTATGACCGAGACCTGCAATTCACGCTCGAAGAAACAAAACACTATTTTAGCCGCACGGTTGCGCTACCCCTCAGCAACCATCATGCACAGCGGCTACAGTCCGTGACAGAGGGCTGGATCGCGGGCATGAAGATCGCTTCATTGTCGGCAGAATTACAGAATGATCCCGAGCATCTGTTGCGTAATATGCATGGAGGAACACGATCCATTGCCCGCTATCTGAAAGAGGTGGTACTGGATCCGCTGCCGGAAGAGGTTCTCGATTTCCTGGTGAAAACGTCCTTCCTCAGTCGGTTAAATGCCGAACTATGCAATGCAGTGACTGGACGTGATGATAGTAAAGCGATGCTGGCATGGATTGAGCGACACAACCTTTTTTTGTCAGCCCTTGACGAACAAGGCTACTGGTTTCGCTACCATCCTCTGTTGCAGGAAAATCTTCGGACCATGCTGCAGCAGAACAACGATATTGACCGCAAACAGCTGCATGAATTAGCCAGTCATTGGTTCGTCGAACAGAAGCTGTGGTCTGAGGCGGTACGCCATGCGCTCAGCGCAGGCAAGCCGGTGCATAGCCCCGTGCAGGACGGCGCAAGCGCTCAGTCACTGGCGGAAGAAGGGGATATCGATACCCTGATTTCATGGATGCATCATTTACCGCCCAGCACCGATCCTTCGCGCATTGACCTGCAAATTAACCTAGCCTGGGCACTGGCGCATTATTTCCACTTTGATGAGTCGAGGCAGCTGCTTGATAACCTCGATCAGATGGTACTTCATCATCGTGAGGATTTAACCCGCAGCACCTGGTGTAAATTGCGCGTTGTGCGGGCAATTTGCGAAGCCTTTGCTGAAAACATCCCGGAGAGTCTGGCTATTGTTCAGCCGTTGCTGGCCGAAGTGCCCTGCGGCGACACCTGGGTTGATGGTCTGATATGCAATATTCTCAGCTATTGCCATGTTGTTAACCAGCGCTATCACGACGCGCTGGAGGTTCAACAGCATATGCCCTCTCCGGAAAGTCCTTTAGATAATCTGTTTGTCTCGGTTTATCGCGCTTTTATCATTGCTCAGTGCCATCTTTGTCAGGGCGATCTGGGGAAAGCCGGGTGGTACGCAGAGAAAACGTTGCGCCAGGCTGAATGTTATACCGGTACCCAGTCGACCAGTGGCGCGACGCTGGCGCCGCTGCTGGCGGAGATAGCCTATGAATGTCAGAGGGGTGACTCGCCCGAGCATCTGTTAGCCGACCGGCTCGAATTCATCGACCGATTCAGTCCACCCGATGCGCTGAGTCGTTGCTATACCTATCTCGCGCGTCAGGCCCTGGATGGCAATATGCCGTATGAGGCCGAGCGATTGCTGGAGCATGCGCAGCGTCTTGCCGTGTCTCGCGGCTGGCAACGGCTCCAGGCCATGATGTTAGCCGAGCAGGTGAGGGTGCGGCTGCAGCGCGGCAATGTCACAGGCGCAGAGCAACTGCAGCGACAACTTGAACAAATGGCCGCCAGCTTCAGAATGGATGCCGAACATCCCTGTCAACGCGCTATCGCTCTGTCTGCATCCCTTAGCCACTGTCGCCTTCTTCTCGCCAGAGGCCAGGCGCCGCAAGCCTGTATTCTCCTGGCTGATATGGTCCCTGATCAGGAAAACCGGGGGGACAGGTTAACCGCAGCGCGTCTGCGTACGCTCTGGTCATTGGCCTTGTGGAACAGTGGCAAAACTGCCGCTGCGCGCACGACATTTCAGCCAGTCGTGCAGCTGGCTGAACAACAGCATCTCAAAGGCCTCTTTCTTGAAGCTGGCGATACCTTGCAACCTTTGCTTGCCGGTATGAATGAAACCTCTTCGGCTTGTACTGAGGAAGGGATAGTCCATGAACCCTGGGCCGGCAAGCGCGCGCCTGCAGATGGAACACCGTTTAATAGTGGAAGCCCCGATATTCATGGGGAACTCAGCGAGCGAGAATTTCAGATATTACAACTGATCGCTGAAGGTCAGATGAATAAAGAAATTGCTCGCTCCCTCGCTATTTCTGCCGAGACGGTCAAATGGCACATCAAAAACATCTACGCGAAGCTTAAAGTGAATAGCCGCACTCAAGCGATGAGCCGGGCGCTGGAGATGAAATTACTGGATTAACGGTTTGAAGAGGGAGGGCTGGATATAAAATATTATTAAGACGAGCCACTTTCTTAACGGGGCTATGAGCCACGGATAATCCCGGCGTTTTTGAGCCTATGATCTTCAAAACATATTTCGTGATAACGACGTTCACTGCTCCCTCAAAACAGCCTTACCGTATGAGATTTTCAGTTTTACAGTTGATTCCTTTACTTCAGGCGATAACCCAGATAGCAAGGGATTCGTTCATTACCAGTTTGACCCTCATATTTTCTTATCCCACCACCTGAACTTCCTATGAAATATCGCCCACCAGCTCTGCTATAACTGCATCACCGCTGATTGCGCAATCGGGTACATCATTTCCTATTTCTGCGGAACCCGAAAATTATGGATATTGCCAGCATTGAAAAATTGATCGCTCTGGTTGAAGCCTCCGGCATTGGCGAACTGGAAATTGCCGAAGGGGCAAGCTCCGTGCGTATCAGCCGCGCCATCTCCAGCCCCACGGCGGTTGGGTCGTCCGCCGTATCCGCGGCCGTCGTCCAGCCGCAGTTGGATATTCCGATTCAGGCCGCACAGGCCAGGGCTATCGCATCTGACCCTGCGACGGAGCACATCATGTCATCCCCGATGGTAGGAACCTTTTATCTCTCTCCGGGACCCGGTGCGGCGCCATTTGTGGCTGTGGGTCAGCAGGTTAATATTGGCGATACCCTGTGCATCGTCGAAGCGATGAAGATGATGAATCAAATCTCGGCAGAGAACAGCGGGATCGTTAAAGCGATTCTGGCTACTGATGGTCAACCGGTTGAATTCGACCAGCCGCTGATAGTGATTGAATAGGGGATCTCATGCTGGACAAAATCGTGATTGCCAATCGTGGCGAAATCGCGCTGCGTATTCTGCGCGCCTGCCGGGAGCTTAACATCCGCTCGGTAGCCGTTCACTCTACTGCCGACCGCGAGTTAAAACACGTGCTGCTGGCCGATGAAAGCGTCTGTATTGGTCCTCCGTCATCCGCCAAAAGCTATCTCAATATTCCGGCGGTAATTTCGGCAGCTGAAGTGACGGGCGCGGCGGCCATTCATCCCGGTTACGGTTTTCTCGCAGAAAATGCGGATTTTGCCGAACAGGTGGAACGCTCAGGATTTGTGTTTATCGGCCCGAAAGCGGAAACCATTCGCCTGATGGGGGATAAGGTCTCGGCTATTCAGGCAATGAAGCAAGCTGGAGTACCGTGCGTACCGGGTTCCGATGGCCCGCTGGACGATAACCATGAGAAGAATCGCCGGCTGGCAGCCGGGATCGGTTACCCGATTATCGTCAAAGCCTCCGGAGGCGGCGGTGGGCGCGGGATGCGGGTTGTTCGCGAAGAGAAAGAGCTGGCGCAGGCCATTGACATGACGCGCGCCGAGGCAAAGGCAGCGTTCAACAATGATATGGTCTACATGGAAAAGTATCTGGAGAATCCACGCCATATCGAAATCCAGATTCTGGCCGATGGGCAAGGGCAGGCGATATATCTTGCCGAACGCGATTGCTCAATGCAGCGTCGCCACCAGAAGGTGGTGGAGGAGGCCCCTGCGCCGGGGATCACCGCGGAAATCCGCCAGGCTATCGGCGAGCGCTGTGCCAAAGCCTGTCTGGACATCGGCTATCGCGGTGCCGGTACCTTTGAATTTCTCTATCAGCAGGGTGAGTTTTATTTTATCGAAATGAATACCCGCATTCAGGTGGAGCATCCGGTGACGGAAATGATCACCGGCATTGACCTGATTAAAGAGCAGTTGAGGATTGCCTCCGGATTGCCTCTCTCCATCAGCCAGCAGCAGGTGAGCCTACGCGGTCATGCAATTGAATGCCGTATTAACGCCGAAGACCCACATACCTTCATGCCCAGCCCCGGCAAAATTACCCGTTTTCATGCGCCAGGTGGCTTCGGCGTACGCTGGGAATCTCATATCTACGCAGGTTACTGCGTCCCACCGTACTACGACTCAATGATTGGCAAATTGATCGTCATCGGCGACAGCCGGAATGAGGCCATTGCGAGAATGGAACATGCCCTGAGCGAACTGGTGATCGATGGCATCAAAACCAACGCTGAACTACAGCGGCGGATCATGGCGGATGACCATTTTCGCGCTGGCGGCTGCAACATCCATTATCTGGAAAAGAAACTGGAGCTCAATCGCTGAACTTAGCCCCAAAGCCGCCTCCGGGCGGCTTTCTTCATTTATCGCTATCAATATCACTACAGGAAAACCGGAGGTAAGTTGTGTCTGCACTCTCTTATGTGACGGGTGAGAGCCATTGTGCCTGGGCTATATATCTCTCCCAGGTGGAACGCGTTCTGCCGCTGCCCGGCGATCTCAATCGCTGGGCCAATACTCTGCGCCACCCGGAAAGGGCGCTGATTGTCGATGTTCCTCTGGAAATGGATGACGGGACGATTCGCCATTTTGAAGGCTTTCGGGTTCAGCATAATCTCTCTCGCGGACCCGGCAAAGGGGGCGTGCGCTATCACCCCGACGTCAGCCTGCAGGAGGTGATGGCGCTGGCGGCGTGGATGACCGTGAAATGCGCGGCGCTCAATCTGCCGTTCGGCGGGGCGAAAGGCGGTGTGCGCGTCGACCCGTCGACGCTATCCGACAGAAAGCTGGAGCGTTTGACCCGGCGCTACACTTGTGAAATCAGCAGAGTAATCGGCCCTCGGCAGGATATTCCGGCGCCGGACGTCGGCACTAACGCCCAGGTCATGGCCTGGATGATGGATACCTGGTCACGCAACGCCGGAACAGCCGCGACCGGCGTGGTGACGGGGAAACCGGTCCATCTCGGCGGATCGCTGGGGCGGGTACAGGCGACCGGGCGCGGCGTGTTTATCACCGGCTGTCACATTGCGGAAAAAATGGGACTCCCCGTGGCGCAAAGCCGGGTTGCGGTGCAGGGTTTTGGCAATGTGGGTAGCGTCAGCGCCGGGCTGTTTCATGCTGCTGGCGCGCGGGTGGTGGCTGTACAGGATCATCGTGCGACGTTGTATCAGCATAACGGGCTCGATATCCCGGCACTGCAGGCGTGGCAACAGGAGCACGGCACAATAGCTGGTTTCCCCGGTGCCGATAACGTGACGGAAGAGGCTTTCTGGCGTCTCGAGTACGAGATACTGATTCCGGCAGCCCTGGAGGGGCAAATTAGCGCGGAACTCGCGGCTGGGCTGCGCTGCCGCCTCATTCTGGAGGGTGCCAATGGTCCTACGCTGCCGGAGGCTGACGACGTGCTGGCTGAGCGGGGGATCGTGCTGGTTCCAGACGTTATTGCCAACGCCGGCGGGGTAACGGTCAGCTATTTCGAGTGGGTGCAGGATCTCTCCAGCCTTTTCTGGAGCGAAGAGGAGATCGACGCTCGGCTGGATACCATTATGCGCCACGCTATCGAAAGCGTCTGGCAAAAAGCGCAGGCGCTGGCAATCCCCCTGCGTACCGCCGCCTGGGCCCTGGCCTGCGAACGGATCCTACAGGCAAGTAAAGACCGCGGGCTGTATTCCTGAGGCGTGGCGATGAAAAGCCCTGCGTTGTCGGCGCGGGGCCATAGGTAGAGTCAGAAAGCGTCAGGAAGAGGCGCGCGCGATATGCGCCCGCCGTTGCCGCTGGTCACACCACAGGGTGAATATCCCCGCCAGCGCTACGATCCCTGCGCCGATCAGCGTTGAAGAACCGGGCAGGCTGTTTAAGAACAGATAACCGATGACCATCGACCAGACCAGCGTGGTGTAGTCAAACGGCGCCAGTAGCGAAGCGTCGGTAAACCGCAGGCTCAGCGTGACCAGAATCTGTGCCATGCCGCCGAAGAAGCCGCAGCCCACCAGCAACAGCAACTGACCCGGCGTAGGACGTACCCAGCCGAACAGGCTGGTTGCCAGACCAATCAGGGTGGTCATCAGCGAGAAGTAAAAGACGATGGCGCCAGGTTTTTCAATGCCGTTGAGAAAACGGATCTGAATGTTGGAGGTGGCGGTGCAAAGAGCGGCAAGCAGGGCGAACGCGACGCCGAGAGCCATCCCGGGCTGCAGATGGCCGCCAGCGAACAGAGAACTGCTGGCGGTTAAACTGGCGGAGAGCATAAACAGGATGCCGGAAAAACCGACGATAACCCCCAGCCAACGGGAAAAACGTACCCGCTCTTTCAGCAGCAGGGCTGCCATGATGACGGTGAAGAGCGGAGCAGCGTAGCTCAGGGCGGTGGCGTCGGCGAGAGAAATCGATACCAGCGCCAGATAGTTGAAGTACATCCCACCGGTACCAGAAAAGCCGCGAATCAGATGGCCGAAAATATTTTTGGTCTTGATACTGGCCAGCACGTTGCCCTGAATTTTTAACCAGATAAGCAGGGGAAACATAGCAATAAAAGAGCGAAAGAAGATCACCTCGCCGGTGGGAATCGCCCCCTGCAATCCTTTGACGCAGGCCAGCATTAATGTAGCGCATAGCGCGGAGAGTATTTTTAGATAAATCCCAAGTCGGGCATTCATGTGACTACCTTTGGTTAACGGTCGCGGAGGGACGCGGCGTGGGTGTCGCGCATGGCGTAACAGTAGAGGGCGCTCGGGGCAGGCAGATAAGATAATTTTGTTCTGTGAGGATAACTTTTGCTTATCTCCCGGCGCCGGCGCCGTCATATAAATCACCTATCTCGCAACAGCGTTTCCCTCTTACCCATCACCGAAACAATGTCGATATAGTCGCGATAAGTGGTTAGCCATACCGGCGAAACGGGAAACCTTTTACCGGGTGTCGGTACTCTTTTATCCAGACCGAGGAAAACAATAATGAAACTGAAGCGAAATGCGGGTTTAGCGCTGGTTCTGACGCTGGTAGCAGTGTCCGGGGCCGCGCGCGCCGACATGCTGGCGGATATTCATGCGCGCGGTGAGCTGAAGTGCGCGGTCTATTCCGATGTGCCGCCATTTTCTGCCCCGGATCCAAAAACCCGCCAGTTGGTCGGGATGGACGTTGAACTCTGTCATGCGCTGGCAAAACAGATGGGAGTCAAGGCGCAGCTGGTTCCTACTTCCGTGGAAGCGCGTATTGCTATTATCGCCACCGGGCGAGCCGACGTGCTGATCGCCAACCTTGCCTATACCAAAACACGTGGCCGCCAGATTCAGTTCAGTGACCCTTACTACGTCGCGAAAGAGATGCTGTTGGTAAAAGAGGCGAATGCCGATAAAACCCTTGCCGATTTTAAAGGCAAGCGTATCAGCGCCACCAAGGGCACTACCTCTGAACAATCCATCGTGCTGAAGGGCGGCAAACCGGTTACCTTCCAGGACGCGGCGTCGGCGTTCCTTGCCCTTGAACAGAATAAGGTGCTGGGTTTCGTCACCAACACTATGACCGGTATCAAAATGATCGGTCAGGCAAAAAAGGACGGCATTAATCTGGCGATGATTAAAGAGCCGATGGCGCTAGAGCCTATAGGCGTGGGGATGAAGCAGGGCGAACCGCAACTGCTGGCCAGCGTCAATGAAAGCCTGAAGGTGATGGATGACGACGGGACGATCGACAAGATCTGGAATACCTGGATTGGACCGAATACCGAATACAAAATGGTCCGCGAAGAACGGGTACAACCGTTGTCCAGCCTTACGTTCGAACCGCTGGAATAAGTATGACGCCGACATCGAAAACGTTGTTACCCGAGCGCCGCGTTGAAATTCATGCCAGCGCTCCGGCGCGGATTTCCATGATGGGCAGCCGGGCCTGGCTTATCGAAGCGCCGGGTGCCTTTGACCTTCCGGCACAGCGCCGTATCTGGTCTATGGCGCAGAACCTGCAACAGTGGCCGGCGGTGGAATCCCTGATCCCCGGCGTGACCAATTTACTGGTATTGCTCCATGACACGCCGGAGGAACCGACGGCAGTGGAGCGCCGGTTACACGAGTACTGGCTGTCCGCGCAGGCGCTCAACCTCGAAGGGCGGCAGATTGATATCCCGGTGTGCTACGGTGGCGAACACGCCACCGATCTCGAGGCGGTATGTCGGCATACTGGTTTTTCCGCCCGGGAAGTTATTCGTCGGCATTCGCTGGGGGTCTATACCGTGGTCGCGCTTGGCAGTGCGCCGGGGTTTGGCTATCTCCATGGTCTGGATCCGCGTCTGGCGACGCCGCGTAAAAAGGTGCCTTCGCTGAATATGCTCAAAGGGACGGTCACTATTGGCGGGCCACAGGCGGGGGTGTCGGTGTTGACCGGACCGAACGGCTGGAATGCAATCGGCTACGCGGAAATTGAGGTATTCAACCCCCACTCCGCCATTCCTGCATTGATGGCGCCAGGCGATATCATCCGTTTTCTGCCTGAGAGAGTCGAACTGTGATTGAGATTGAACAAAGCGGATCGCTAAATACGATTCAGGATTTAGGCCGTCCGGCGTGGCGTCATCTTGGCGTCTCAGTGAGCGGGGTGATGGATCCGCTGGCACTGCGCGCCGGTAACGCCCTGCTGGGAAACGAGGAGAATGCGGCGGCCATCGAAGTTCAGATGTTTCCCTTTCGCGTGCGTTTCCTGGCGGACACCTGGATCGCGCTCACCGGCGCCGATTGCCGGGCAAGGCTCGACGGCGATGAACTACCGGCCTGGTGGGGCTGCGCGGTACGTAAAGGACAGGTGCTTGAGTTGCGTTTTCCCCGTCGCGGCGCACGCGGCTACTTATGCGTGGCAGGGGGCATTGATGTCCCTCTGGTTCTGGGCTCGCGCAGTACCGCTCTGCGTGGCGGTTTCGGCGGACTCGAGGGGCGGCAACTACAGCGCGGCGACGTGCTGTCCTGTGGTCCCTGGCAGGGGGCGCCACTCCCGGATTCCGGGATTGGCATTGAGCCGCCGGAAGTGGCCTTAAACGCCTTTTTCCCGCGCAACGCACAGGGCGATGTCCAGATCCGAGCTATCCCCGCTGGCGAGTATCCGTTGTTTGCCGCTGATGCATCGCGGTTCTGGAGCCAGGCGTGGAAAATTTCGCAGCACAGCAACCGAACCGGCTATCGCCTGGCGGGAGAGCCTATCCTGCCAGCCGAAACGGTTGAAATGCGCTCCTATGGCCTGATACCGGGCATCGTACAGGTTCCGCCGGCCGGCGAACCGATTATCCAGTTAAGCGATGCCAACACCGCGGGAGGCTATCCCAAAATTGCCTGCGTGATTGAAGAAGATCTCTGGCGTCTGGGCCAGCTCCAGGCGGGGCAGTCAATTCAACTGGTACAGGCCGATACGTCTACCGCCATCGCCGTGCGGCAGGAAATTGAACGTTGGCTGCAGCGTTTGCGCGTCAGCATAGCGCCGCTGGTCAAGGTCGTTGGTTTATAAGGAACTCAGCATGAAAATTGATGTGAACTCTGATATGGGAGAAGGTTTTGGCGTCTATCAGCTATGTGATGATTCAGCGCTAATGGATAAGGTCTCTTCTGCCAACATCGCCTGCGGTTTTCACGCAGGGGATCCGGCGATCATGACGCGGATGGTACGCCTGGCGAAAGTGCGCGGCGTGGGGATTGGGGCCCACCCCGGTCTGCCGGATCGCCAGGGCTTCGGGCGCAAAGAGATGGCGTTCTCTGCCGATGAGATCTGCCAGCAGGTGGTATATCAGCTTGGCGCGCTCTCTGCCATTGCCCGCGCCGAGGGTACCCGGGTAGTTCACCTGAGTTTTCACGCGGCAATGGGCAATATGATTAACCGTGACGATGCGCTGGCGCTGCAGGTGATGCAGGCCGTCGCCCGGATCGATTCGCAACTGATTATCTTCTGCCAGCCGGATACTATCATTGAACGGGCGGCACAGGCTGCCGGATTGCCGGTGCTGACGCTGTTTCTCGCTGACCGGGCCTACGACGATCGTGGACAACTTGTCCCGCGCGGTATTGCCGGTTCGCTAATCAAAGAGGAAGCGGCGGTGCGCGCCAGAGTACGTCAGTTTCTCCAGCAGGGAACGGTGACCACTTTTAGCGGCAATACGCTGTCGATACGTGCGCGTTCGATCCTGGTCCATAGCGATACCCCGGGCTCGCTGGCGCTGGCGACGCTGGTTCGTAGTGAGATTGAAGCCTGCGGTGCGACGGTAGCATCCGCGGCGGAGGTGCTGGCGCAGTAAAGCCTTTTCCCGTCACGAGGGGGGCAAATCGCGCCCCTGACCACTACCTGTTCTCCCTTTACGTTATGCGCTCTCGGACCCACGGTCAGTCAAAACCCATTGGCCATCCCGCCAGGTATGAATCCATCCCGGCGCCCCTCTGGAACGATAAAAAAATGCCTGCCGGGTCAGACGCCAGGCAGGCATTTCACTCTGCTTAGCGCGCACAATTTGCGCGCTACAGCTTAACGGCAACCCGCGCAGAAGGCCGCGAGGCGATCGCAACCGGTTTGCAGGCGTTCCATACTGGTGGCGTAAGAAAGGCGGAAGTAGGGGCTCATGCCGTAGGCTGCCCCCTGTACCGTCACCACGTGCTGCTCCTCAATCAGCGCCATCACAAAATCGGCGTCGCTGGCGATAAAATGGCCGCTGGCGCTGGTTTTTCCGATAAACGCCTCGATGTTGACGAACAGATAGAAGGCCCCCTGCGGCTTATGGCATCGCAGACCGGGAATTCCGGCAAGACGCTCAAGCACGTAATCGCGGCGCTGGCGATAGATTTCCGCCCGTTCTGCCAGCAGACCCTGCGGGCCATCCAGTGCGGCGACGGACCCCGCTTGTGCCAGGGTCGTCACGCCGCCGCTGTTTTGCGTATTGACGTTGCTCATCGCCTTAATCAGCGTCAATGGGCCACCGCAAAAACCCAGCCGCCAGCCGGTCATTGAATAGGCTTTCGAGACGCCGTTCACTGTCAATACGCGATCGTACAGCCGGGGCTCCACCTGTGCCAGGGTCCAGAATTTCACGCCGTCATACAACAGATGCTCATAAATATCGTCGGTCATGATCCAGATATGCGGATGACGCAACAGCGTCTCACCGAGTGCCAGGAGTTCGGCATGGGTGGCGACCGATCCAGTCGGATTGCTGGGATAATTCAGCAGCAGCCATTTGGTCTTCGGCGTGATCGCTGCTTCGACGTCCTGCGGCAGTGGTTTAAAACCGTACTCTTCATGACAGGGTACTGGCACCGGTGTGCCGCCAGCGAATTTAACGATGTCGGCGTAGCTAATCCAGGATGGCATGGGGATGAGTACCTCATCGCCGGGGTTAATGGTCGCCATCATAGCGTTGAAGATAATCTGTCGGGCGCCACCAGCGGTCAGGATCTGGCTGATATCGTAGCGTAGCTCATTGTCGCGCAGGAACTTGCGCTGGATGGCCGCACGCAACGCTGGCGTGCCGTCCGTCGGCGGGTAGCGGGTATCCCCGGCGCATGCTGCGGCATAGGCGGCATCGATCACGTGAGGAGGAGTGGGAAAGTCCGGTTCGCCGGTAGACAGACCAACGACATCGATTCCCTGCGCGGCGAGATCGCGTGCTTTTTGCGTCATGGCGACGGAGGCGGAGACGGTAACATTTTTGAGACGATCGGCTATATCAGGCATGAGGCTGCGGTTCCTGGTTCTAAGGTCAGCAAACCCACACGCGGCGCAGAATAATCCACCGTGTGCGGCGAAGGAGGTTAATACACATCAGCCAGCATAGAGGGGGGCGAAGGTGGCAAGCTAATAGCGCTTTGTTGTGGGGACATAACGCAATGCGATGACCGAAGGAAATCGTTCTCCTGGCATTCCGTTGACAAACAGGTATATGCCGCTGCACTCCGACGGTGCAAAGGCAACGGCGTTGAAGCGTGGGATGCCTGAAAATGGCGGCGCTATTGGCTGCCTGTGGTGCTCTTAGGCTATGGCACCGATCTTGCTTGCCATCAGAGATACGTATTGATGTGGGACTGCTACTATGAATCTTCGCCGCCTGAAATATTTCATTAAAATCGTCGACGTCGGGAGCCTGACGCAGGCCGCTGACATTCTGCATATCGCTCAGCCGGCGCTCAGCCAGCAGCTGGCGACTCTGGAAGGCGAAGTCGATCAGCAGCTATTAATTCGTACCAAACGAGGGGTCACGCCAACCAACGCCGGAAAAATTCTCTATACCCACGCTCAGGCGATTCTGCGCCAATGCGAGCAGGCGCAAAGCGCCATCGACGGTGCAGGCCAGGCCCTGAGCGGTCAGGTTTCTGTCGGGCTGGCGCCGGGCACAGCTGCCCAACTGCTGGCGATCCCGCTGCTGACAGAAGTCCAGCGCCAGCATCCCGGGATTGTGCTCTATTTCAATGAAAATTTTGGCACCACTCTCAGCGAATTGATTATGAGCGGTCGGATGGATATGGCGGTTATCTACGGTGACCGTGATATTCATGGATTGCGTTTTCTACCGCTGATGAAAGAAGAACTTTTTTTCGTCTGTCCGCACGCGCTGGGGGAGTCCCGGCGCGAAATCTCCCTGGCGGAGGTCGCCCGCTACGATCTGTTTCTACCGCGGATTTATAACATTATGCGTAAAGCCGCGGACGACGCCTTTACCCTGGCCGGACTGAGCTACCGGGTGAAGTGCGAGATTGAATCTTTGACCACGCTTAACGCCGCGCTGGCGGCGGATCTCGGCGGCACCATCATGCCGGAGTCCGCGGCGCGCACCATGCTCCAGCCCGCCAATGCCTGGATGGCGAGAATTGTCGAACCCAATGTACTCACTTCGCTCTCGTTCTGTATGTCCGATCATCTGCCGCTTTCACAGCCCGCAGAGGCGGTGAAGGGGATTTTGCTCTCCCTGATGGCGCAGCGGACTGAGGACAACCGGCCGCTAACCCTGGTGGGATAATAAGTCCCCCTTATTGCCTCAAAGCGAAACCCTCTTATCAACCCTTCCGATCCCCGCGCTAGAGTCACTACTCTGGCGCGCGGCACAGCCGTGCTCTGACCCTTGCGCGATGGAATCATGATGGAAAAAGAACTGATAGCTTTTGAGGACGTGCGCCAGCTGGCGCAGAAGATGCATAACGCCGGACTGCGGGAGCTTGAGTGGCGCGGCGCGGACTGGTCGGTTCGCCTGCGCTACCCCAGTGGCAAAACGATGGCCGAACCGCCGCCTCTGCCGCCGCTGGCGGCCGAAATCCGCCCGCTATCGGTGTGTTCCCCGATGCCGGGACGCCTGTTGCTGAGCCACCCCAGCCATGGGGAGGCGTTCGTCAGCGAGGGGCAGCACATTGCTCCAAACGATATCCTCGCGCTGGTGCAGGTCGGGCCGCTCTATTTGCCGGTGCGCAGCCCGGTGGCCGGGACGCTCAAAAACCTTGTGGCGCCGGCGGGCAGCCGGCTGGAGTACGGCAGCGAGATCGCGCTGCTGCTGCCCACGGATGCCGCTTCCGCGAAGTTATAAGGACCCCTTATCGGGCCAAACTATTTATGTCTTATCCCCGTTGGACATAACTGCATACAGTCAGAAAAACAACGTCAAAGGCAGATCGGTCTGCCGCAACAGGAGAGGCTCATATGCCATTTTCAGATTATAAAGTGGCCCTGGTGACCGGCGCTTCCGCTGGGATGGGGGAAGCGATTGTCGAACGCCTTTGTCAGGAAGGCATTGAGGTCCATGCGGTCGCGCGTCGCCATGAACAGCTTGCCGCCCTGGCGGACAGAACTGGCTGCATTCCCCACGCCGTCGACGTCGGCGATCTATCGGTGCTGACCGCACTGTGCCAGGGTCTGCAGGTCGATATCCTAGTGAATAACGCCGGCGTTTCTCATCCGGGATCGATTCTCGATGCCGAGGCCGACTGGGTCAACACCCAGGTGGATGTCAACCTGCGTGCCGTGCTGCACCTGTGTCGTCTGTTGGTACCGGGAATGGTGGCGCGCGACTGCGGTCACGTCATTAATATTACCTCCATCGCTGCGATTTATAACTTCAATGGCAATTCCATCTATCACGCCACCAAAGCAGGAGTGCACGCGCTGTCGCGTCAGCTGCGCGTCGATTGCTATGGCAAGCGGGTACGAATTACCGAAATTTGCCCCGGGCGGGTGGCGACGGAGATATTCGGTAACGTATCCGGCGATCACGAAGACGCCCGCCGTCGCTTTATCGATGGTTTCGAGCTGCCGGAAGCAAAAGATATCGCCGACTGCGTGGCCTTTGCGCTCGCCGCGCCGGTGGCAGTCAACATCGGCAATATTGAGATCACGCCGACGCTGCAGGTACCCGGTGGGCTATCCACGATGCGTCCTGGTGACCGTGAGTCCTGAATGACGGCAAACGAGGAGGATATATGGCACTCGACTTCAGTAACGTGATGACTGGCCACTACGGCCAGATGATTATTGATGGCACCGTCGTCACTCTGGAACTGGCGTTGGGTGCATGGCTGCTGGCCATGTTTATTGCGCTGGTGCTGGTGATGATCCGTCTGAGCAACAAGCGCTTCGCGCAGCTTTTGGTCGCGGCGTATGTATCCTATCACCGCAATGTACCGACGCTTATTCAGCTGATGATGTGGTATTTCGCGATTCCGACGCTGCTGCCTGAGTCGTTGCAGATGTGGGTCAACGAGATGAATGCGGAGTTTCTGTTCTCGCTGGTCGCGCTGGGATTGTGCCAGGCGGCCTATTTCTCTGAAGACATCCGCAGCGGTCTGCGTGCCATCCCCGAAGGCCAGAATGAAGCGGCGAGGGCGCTGGGAATGGGATATTTGCGCGCCATGTGGCTGGTGATTCTGCCACAAGGGATCCGTAATGCGTTGCCATCGGTGATTAACCACACCGTGCTGCTGTTTAAAAATACCAGCCTTGCAATGGTCATTGGCGTCACCGAGTTGACTTACGTAACGCGCGATATTGAAAACCAGACCTTCCGTACCTTCGAAGCTTATATGGTGGCGACGGTAGGCTACCTGGCCTTCTCTTTGTTGCTGATGGGGATGGGGGCGCTGCTGGCCCGTCGCTTTCAGCGCGCGTATGCGAGGTAATATATATGTTTGATTTTTTCACGATTCTGCATGATAACGGCCTGTTGTTGCTGATGGGGCAATATCCTGATGGTCCGCTTGGCGGTGTGCTGTGTACCTTGCTGGTGTCGCTGCTGGCAGTGCTGTTCGCCTTCCCGGTCGGCGTGCTGTTGTGCCTCGCTCGCCTCTCTCCGTGGCGCTGGCTGAGCTGGCCGGTCACCTGCTGGATCTATCTGCTACGCGGTATTCCTCTGATGATGGTGGTGTTCTGGACCTATTTCTGCGTGCCGTTGCTGATTGGCCACAATATTAGCGGCTTCAGCACGATGCTGTGTACGCTGGTTATCTACGAGAGCACCTACATCGCTGAAATTGTGCGCGGCGGGATCCAGGCGCTGCCTTCAGGGCAATATGAAGCCTCCCGTGCGCTGGGAATGGGGCATGTGCGGGCTCTGCGCCTGGTGATTCTACCGCAGGCGTTGTACAACGCGCTGCCAAGTCTGGTCAGTCAACTGGTGTCGATTATCAAAGATAGTACCCTCGGCTACGTTATTAACGTTCCGGAGCTGACCTATGCGGCCAACCAGGTCAGTAATCAGCTGCTGACAAAACCGTTCCAGGTCTTTGCCATCGTAGCGCTGAGCTACTACATCATTAATTTTAGCCTGACGTGGCTGGCCAATCGCCTGGAGCTGCGTATTGCCAGCAGGAGGCAACGTGCACAGTCCGCTATGGGAAAGCCGGTCATGCCGCTGGTTCTCGACCCATCACCATCACAAACTCAATAAGGAGCAACCATGCGACCGATGATTCTGTTCAATCAGGTGAATAAATGGTACGGGGAATATCAGGCCCTGACCGACGTCAGCGCCGAAATAAAAAGCGGTGAAGTGGTGGTGGTGTGCGGTCCTTCCGGATCCGGCAAATCGACGTTAATCCGGACGGTCAACCGTCTTGAGCCCATCGAAAAGGGACAGATCCTGTTTGACGGCGTCGATATTCATGGCTCGAGCACCAGGCTGAACCAACTGCGTACGAGAATCGGCTTTGTCTTCCAGAGTTTCAATCTGTTTCCGCACGTTTCGGTGCTGGAAAATATCATGATGTCGCCAGTGAAAGTTCTCGGCGAGAAGCGTTCGGAAGCCCGACGTCATGCCGGGGAACTGCTGGAAAGGGTGGGACTATCGCACAAGGCCGACGTTTATCCGGCACAGCTTTCCGGCGGCCAGCAGCAGCGGGTGGCTATCGCCCGGGCGCTGGCGATGAAGCCGCCTGTCATGCTGTTTGACGAACCGACATCTGCACTCGACCCGGAGATGGTCGGCGAGGTGCTGAGCGTGATGCGCGGGCTGGCGCAGGAAGGGATGACCATGATGTGCGTGACTCATGAAATGAACTTTGCGCGTGACGTAGCCGATACGATCTGGTTTATGGATCAGGGACAAATACTGGAAAAGGCTGATCCGGATAAATTCTTCACCGCGCCACAACATCCGCGCGCGCGACGTTTCCTCAATGATCTACTGCTCCATTAGGCGTAAATTCACTAATCAAAGAACAGGTAGGAACTTTTCAGCCTTATAACGCCTGATGAATTTCATCGGGCGCTTTGTATTGTCGTGGCTGTTGTATTGTACATTTCTACTCTACCGACTTTCTTGCCTGTACTAGAGAACATCGGTAGGCATCCATTTTCGAGGTGCCGCAGATACAGATTCTCGACGGTCGTTCCGAAAGCATTCATCCGGGCTCAGGCATTCAAATGGATAAGGATCATTTACCGTTGCTGGAAGACCAAAATCCGGTACGACGAAGCGAGATACTTTCTGGCACTGGAAGAGTGAAAATCTCCCTTACTAATGCCGTAAAAAGCTTGTCGAATGTCTCAGGGCGTGAAGCGGACGTTACTAACATCTATATGCATCAATCTGTGGGGAGCAGGTCAAGGCGACTACATCAGTGTTCAGAAGGATCACACCTTATCAGGGTGCTCGTGTACCTTTCAGAGCGTGAGCGAAGCGCTGGCAGAGCCTGCATGTCGTGTGCAGGTACGTTTACCACTATTCACCTGTTTACGTGGCTCATACGGCCACACATTGGGCTTAAATGCGTGTGATCAATCTGTTTCGGGAGGATTTAGAGACGTTGGCAGCGTCATCAGCTTCGAGTTGATAGCGGTTCGTGTGGACTGTTCACGCTTTGTACCTGTTCGAGCTTTACAACTACAGGCCGCTACGTGCTAACATCCCTGAGTAGCCACTGTTAACCATAGCGGCAACTGTTGGTCATACAATCCCTTAAAAGAAGATCGTAACTTGAGAGAGAGCTACTATTTAACTTATTGTTTTTAATGGGTTTTGTTGTGTGAGTGCCGATAATAGGAGTCGAACCTACGACCTTCGCATTACGAATGCGCTGCTCTACCAACTGAGCTATATCGGCCCTGCAAGAGGTGTTCACGAGCGTGAATCACGAGGCAAAAGGTTAGAACTTAGCGGGCGATGCGTCAATAGCCAGTGGAATCAACTGCCTATTTTTGCATCGCCCGTTCTCATTTACGCACGAATGGTATCGTCGCCGAAACCAATCCACTTATAGGTGGTTAACGCTTCCAGCCCCATCGGGCCGCGGGCGTGCAGCTTCTGGGTGCTGACCGCCACTTCCGCGCCGAGGCCGAACTGGCCGCCGTCGGTGAAGCGCGTGGAGGCGTTCACATATACCGCGGAAGAGTCCACTTCATTGATAAAGCGGTTGGCGTTACGCAGGGTGCGGGTCAGGATGGCGTCGGAGTGCTGGGTGCCATGTTCGCGGATATGGGCGATAGCCTCATCCATATCAGCCACCACTTTGACGTTCAGATCCAGCGACAGATACTCGTCGTCATACTGCTCCGCTTTCACCGGCTCGACCTTCGCAGGGCCGTTTTGCAGCGCGGGGAGGGCGGAAGGGGCGGCGTGCAGGGTGACGCCGCTCTCGGCCATCTGCTTGCTTAACGCCGGCAGGAAGGTGTCGGCGATGTTGCGGTGCACCAGCAGCGTTTCCACGGTATTGCAGGTGCTCGGCCGCTGGGTCTTGGCGTTGACGATGATCTTCAGCGCGGGGGCGATCTCGGCGGTTTCATCCACGAAAATATGGCACACGCCAATCCCGCCGGTGATCACCGGGATCGTTGACTGCTCACGGCATAGCTTGTGCAGGCCCGCGCCGCCGCGAGGGATCAGCATATCGATGTATTTATCCATCTTCAGCATTTCGCCCACCAGCGCGCGATCCGGGCTCTCGATAGCCTGTACTGCGGCGGCCGGCAGACCGCACTCCTGCAGCGCCTGCTGGATCACCTTCACCGTGGCGGCGTTGGTGCGCCAGGTCTCTTTCCCGCCGCGCAGGATCGCCGCGTTGCCGGTTTTCAGACACAGGGAGGCGACGTCGACCGTCACGTTAGGACGCGCTTCATAAATCACGCCAATCACCCCCAGCGGGACGCGGCGACGTTCAATACGCAGACCGCTGTCCAGCAGCCCGCCGTCGATCACCTGGCCGACCGGATCGGCCAGATTGCACACCTGGCGCACATCGCTGGCGATGCCGCTCAGACGCGCCGGGGTCAGCGCGAGGCGATCGAGCATCGCTTCACTCAGGCCATTGGCGCGAGCTTCGGCTAAATCTTCCGCGTTGGCGCGCAGAATATCGTCGGTCTGCGCTTCCAGATAATCGGCGATCTTTTCCAGTACCTGATTCTTTTCCCGACTGGAGAGTAACGCCAGCTGCCAGGAGGCCGCTTTGGCGGCAATGCCCATTTGTTCCAGCATTTTCAGCTCCTTAACGGATGATCATATCATCGCGGTGGACGGCCACCGGGCCGTATTCATAGCCCAGAATGGCATCGATTTGCTGCGAGTGCTGGCCGGCGATAAGGCGCAGCGCATCGCTGTTGTAGCGGCTGACGCCGTGGGCGATGTCGCGTCCTTCGCTATTGCGGATGCGGATCACTTCGCCGCGGGAGAAGTTGCCGCTGACGATTTTGATGCCTTTTGGCAATAGCGAGCTGCCTCTTTCGAGGATCGCCTGGGTCGCGCCCGCATCGACGGTGATTTCCCCCGCCGGCGGCGCGCCGAAGATCCAGCGCTTACGGTTCTCCAGCGGAGACTCCTGGGCGTGGAAGCAGGTACCTACCGGCAGGCCTGCCATCGCATGGCCGATGACGTCCGGACGGTTCCCGGCGGCGATGATGGTATCAATCCCCGCCCGGCAGGCGACGTCCGCGGCCTGCAGCTTGGTGCCCATGCCGCCGGTGCCAAGTCCGGAGACGCTATCGCCGGCGATGGCGCGCAGCGCGTCGTCGATGCCGTAAACGTCTTTAATCAGCTCCGCCTGCGGGTTGCTGCGCGGGTCGGCGGTGAACAGGCCTGGCTGGTCGGTTAACAGCAGCAGCTTATCCGCCCCGGCGAGGATCGCGGCCAGCGCGGAGAGATTGTCGTTATCGCCCACTTTGATTTCCGCGGTGGCGACGGCGTCGTTTTCGTTAATGACCGGGACGATGCTGTTATCCAGCAGCGCGCGCAGAGTGTCGCGGGCGTTGAGGAACCGTTCTCTGTCTTCCATGTCGGCGCGGGTCAGCAGCATCTGGCCAACGTGAATGCCATAGATAGAAAACAGCTGTTCCCACAGCTGGATCAGACGGCTTTGTCCCACCGCCGCCAGCAGCTGCTTGGAGGCGATGGTGGCGGGCAGTTCCGGGTAACCAAGGTGCTCGCGCCCGGCGGCAATGGCCCCGGAGGTCACGATGACAATACGGTGTCCCATGGCGTGCAACTGTGCGCACTGGCGCACAAGCTCGACGATATGGGCGCGGTTCAGGCGACGGGACCCGCCTGTTAAAACACTGGTGCCCAGTTTTACCACCAGCGTCTGGCTTTCACTCATGATTCTCTGCCGTTCAAAAGGAATATCGATATCGAGCTGATGTTGTAGCAGGAGTCGGCCCGCTTGCCAACACCCGGGGCGGCGGGCGCGCCATTTTATTGCGCGGGATCGGGCATTCTGGAGAGGGAATGTGACAAAAATATGTCAGATACATTTAAATACCCTTTTTTATAAAAAGTTCCATCTTGTCATAAATATTTAATATCCCGGCGTTAAAAAACCTCCAGTTTTTGATGGGCGAGCGCCCGCAATTGAATAGCGCGTATAAATAAATCACCAGGACTGAATAATGAAAAAGAGTACTCTGGCATTAATGATGATGGGCTTTGTGGCTTCAACAGCGACGCAGGCAGCGGAAGTTTATAATAAGAACGCGAACAAGCTGGATGTGTACGGCAAGATCAAAGCCATGCACTATTTCAGCGACTATGACAGCAAGGATGGCGATCAGACCTACGTGCGTTTCGGTATTAAAGGCGAAACGCAGATTAACGACGACCTGACCGGCTATGGCCGTTGGGAATCTGAATTCTCCGGTAACAAAACCGAGAGCGACTCCAGTCAGAAAACCCGTCTGGCGTTCGCTGGCGTGAAGCTGAAGAACTACGGCTCCTTCGATTACGGTCGTAACCTTGGCGCCCTGTACGACGTGGAAGCCTGGACCGATATGTTCCCGGAATTCGGCGGCGATTCCTCTGCCCAGACCGATAACTTTATGACCAAGCGCGCCAGCGGCCTGGCGACCTACCGCAACACCGACTTCTTCGGTCTGGTGGATGGCCTGGATCTGACCCTGCAGTACCAGGGTAAAAACGAAGGCCGTGAAGCGAAGAAACAGAACGGCGACGGCGTCGGCACCTCGTTAAGCTATGATTTCGGCGGCAGCGACTTCGCCGTCAGCGCAGCCTACACCAGCTCCGACCGTACCAACGATCAGAACCTGCTGGCCCGCGGCCAGGGTTCGAAAGCGGAAGCCTGGGCGACCGGCCTGAAATATGACGCCAACAATATCTACCTGGCGACCATGTACTCTGAAACCCGCAAGATGACCCCGATCAGCGGCGGCTTTGCCAACAAAGCGCAGAACTTTGAAGCGGTGGCGCAGTATCAGTTCGACTTCGGTCTGCGTCCGTCCCTCGGCTATGTGCTGTCGAAAGGGAAGGATATCGAAGGGGTGGGGAGTGAAGATCTGGTTAACTACATCGACGTGGGCCTGACCTATTACTTCAACAAAAACATGAACGCCTTCGTGGATTACAAAATCAACCAGCTGAAAAGCGATAACAAACTCGGCATCAACGATGACGACATCGTCGCGCTGGGTATGACCTACCAGTTCTGATTAACCGCAGAACTACCCGCCGCAGCCCTGGCTGCGGCTTTTTTTTAGCGGCGATTCTTCGCCAGATGCAGGGTGTCGCTGTTCATGGTGATCTGCGCGTTATACTCCTTCGGCAGACGACGCGCCTGATAGAACGCTGATTCCCAGTAAGGGTTGTCCAGCGAAGAGCGCATCACGCCCTGGCTGCTCGAGGCGTGAAGGAAATTATGATCGGTATCGTAAAAGCCAACGTGCATCCCGGCCCGGGTGCGGAAGAACACCAGATCGCCGGGACGTAAATCCCGCTTATTGACCCGCACACCCATGTGCAGCAGCTCGCGGGTGGTGATCCGCTCCATCGGCAGGTTAAAGCGATCCTTCAGCGTGCGCCAGACGAAACCCGAGCAGTCGACGCCGCTTTGTTCAGTACCGCCCCATTCATAGGGGGTTCCCTGCCAGGTGTGCATCTGATCATGCAGGGCCGCCACCACCGGGATCAGATCGTCCGATCCGCCGTCAATGGTCATATCCGCATGAGATTTTGTGTTCTTTGCCTGTTTCGGTGAGGAGGAGCATCCTGCCAACAACAAAAAAGGAATTAAAAAGAGAGCATGCGTCAGTTTTGGCTTCATATCGTTATTTTCGAAGTAGCAAGCAGACTGCTTTGTTTTATAGCCGATTAAAAACCACGGCTGAATAAGCCGAGGCCGCCTTTACGTTTATTTACGATTAAAAATAAACAACCTCGGGATGGATCAGCCATAAAGGGCAGTTGTCACTCCGCAACGGTCTGTGCCAGGATGCTGACAGGAACATTTCACGAGGCATTCCATGACGCATTACGCCATCTCTGGCGAGACTTTGCCCGGCGCCGCTTTCGACGCGGGGTGGATGACGTCTGCGCCTCATCATCGCTTCGCCACGCTCTGCCCACCGCCTCCCCCTCCAGACCGGGTAGTTTTCGGCGCTTAACGCCGTCTTTAGCAGGCGCTTACCTGCCGGTATGACGCTTGATACCTTGTGTTTGACGTTCTGGAGCATGCTATGCACGTTCGCTATTCTCTGCTCGCCTCGCAGGCGACAACGGCCCTTTTTGTGCTGCTGTGGGGCAGCGCGGCCATCTTCACCCGCTGGGGACTGGATAACGCCTCGCCGATGGCGCTGCTGGTCTTTCGTTTTCTGGTTGCCCTGGTCGCGCTGACGCCGCTGGCTATCGTCCGTCGGCGCTGGCTGCCCGCGCCGGGCACCCGCCTGCAGACAGCTGTCACCGGTCTGATGCTGATTGGCGACTATTCGGTCTGTTACTTCGAGGCGATGGCCAACGGCGTGACGCCGGGACTTATCGCCACCATCATGGGGATCCAGCCCATCCTTACGCTTTGCGTGGTGGAGCGCCGCCTGCAGGGGCGGCGGCTGTCAGGACTGCTGCTTGCCCTGGCGGGGCTGGTGCTATTGGTGTGGCGCAGCCTGGCGGCCTCACCGATGGCGACGGTGGGGATCCTGTTTGCGCTGGCGGCGCTGCTGCTGATGACCTTTGGCGCGCTGTGGCAAAAGCGCAGCCGTCAGGCGCCGGCGGATGTCCTGCCGCTGCAGTATGCCGTTAGTCTGGGGCTGTGCCTGCTGATTGCCCCGGTCAGCGGCTTCCGGTTTACCGTTAACGCCGGGTTGATTATTCCGGTGCTGTTTCTCGGGCTGCTGATTTCGGTGGTCGCCCAGCTACTGCTGTACCGTCTGCTGAGCGCGGGAAATATCGTCAATGTCACCAGCCTCTTTTATCTGGTGCCAGCGATCACGGCGCTGCTGGATTATCTGCTGCTGGGCAACCGGCTGCCGGCGGCGGCGATGATCGGTATGATGGCGATCGTCGGCGGGATCGTGCTGGTGTTCCGCACCGCGAAGGTCCGCGCCGGCTGATGGCGAGCCGGGCGCTGCGGCGTCCGGTTCATTTTCCTGTCATCTTTTTTACGCATGCTCCCGGCAGCTTATTTTGACCAGTAAGGGAAAGTACCATGGGCAACACGCTGACGATTTTTGATCTCGATAACACCCTGATACAGGGCGATAGCAGTACGGTCTGGAGCCAGTTTATGGTTCGCGAAGGGCTGGCGACGCAGAAGGGGTATCTTGCCCGCGAGGCGCGGCTAATGGCGGATTATGACCGGGGAGAGATGAATATCGCCGATTATGTGGCCCTGATCCAGGCGCCGCTGGCCGGAATACCGAAGTCGGACGTTGACGCGCTGGTGGCCCGCTGCGTGCGCGAGGCGATCCTGCCCCGGGTCTATCCGCAGGCGTGGGAGCTCATTCGTCGTCTGCGGGCCGAGGGAGAGCAGATGCTGATTATCTCCGCCTCGGTTAGCCTGCTGGTGCAGGCGGTGGCCGCCGCGCTGGAGATCGATCAGGCGCTGGGTATTGACGTGGCGATGGTCGACGGCGGCTACAGCGGTGAAATCACCGGGATCCCCAGCTATCAGCAGGGGAAGGTGGCGCGTCTGGCGCAGTGGCGCGAGGCGCATCCGCAGTATGACGGCGAGGTGACGTTCTATACCGATTCCATTAACGATCTGCCGCTGTGCCTGCATGCGGATCGCGTGCGGCTGGTCAATCCCTGTCCGCAGCTGCAGGCGGCCGGTGCCGGATACGGCTGGCCGGTGCTGAGCTGGCGGCTGGAATAGCGGAGCGGATAAATTTTTCTACAGGCCTGTGGGTTCAGTCGTCCCAGTCCGGATAAGCCCTGTAGGCCGGGTAAGGCGCCAGCCGCCACCCGGCATAAACGCAGCTCCGTGCCTGATGCTATCGCCCGGTGGCGCTGCGCTTACCGGGCCTACGAGGTGTGATCGTGTGAGGGGCCCCGGTAGGCCGGGTAAGGCGTAGCCACCACCCGGCAATAAAGCGGCTCCGTGCCTGATGGCATCTCCTGGTGGCGCTGCGCTTACCGGGCCTACGATGTGTCAGCCTGTGAGAGGGCCCTGTAGGCCGGGTAAGGCGCAGCCGCCACCCGGCATAAACGCAGCTCCGTGCCTGATGCCATCGCCCGGCGGCGCCGTTGCTTGCCGGGCCTACAGACAGTCGGAGCCGGACGAGTAGGCCGGGTAAGGCGTAGCCGCCACCCGGCATAAACGCAGCTCCGTGCCTGATGCCATCGCCTGGCGGCGCAGTTGCTTGCCGGGCCTACAGACAGTCGGAGCCGGACGAGTAGGCCGGGTAAGGCGTAGCCGCCACCCGGCATAAACGCAGCTCCGTGCCTGATGCCATCGCCTGGCGGCGCAGTTGCTTGCCGGGCCTACAGACAGTCGGAGCCGGACGAGTAGGCCGGGTAAGGCGCCGCCGCCACCCGGCATAAACGCAGCTCCGTGCCTGATGCCATCGCCCGGCGGCGCCGTTGGACTGACCCCATAAAGTTGGATGGTTCATATTAAGCGGCTCTCAGAGCCTGGGTTCGGTACTCTACCGGACTCAGGCCTTTTAATTTCAGGCTTATCCGCTCGTTGTTGTAGTAATGGATATAGTCCTCTACGGCTTTTCTTAGCGCACTGACACTCCTGAACTCCCTCAGATAAAAACACTCCGATTTCAGGGTCCCGAAGAAGTTTTCCATCACTGCATTATCCAGGCAGTTTCCTTTACGCGACATACTCTGCGTCATCCCATGCGCCTTTAAACGTTCCTGATAGCTCCTCATCCTGTAATGCCAGCCCTGATCCGAGTGCAGCAGCGGAGCATCTCCCGGTCTGAGCTTCGGGAACGCACCGTCCAGCATCGTATTCACCATCTCCATCACCGGCCTTTCCGACAGGCTGTAGGCGATAACCTCCCGGTTAAACAGATCGAGAACTGACGACAGGTAAAGCTTTTTTCCCTGTACCGGGAACTCTGTCACATCTGTTACCCATTTTTCGTTGGCTTTTGACGCACCGAAGTTCCGGCTCAGGATATTGGGCGCGGCCTCGCCCGTTCTCCCTTTCCAGGCACGATATTTTTTCGCCCTTATCACAGACCGGAGTGACAGTTCTGCCATCAGCCGCTGCACTGTTTTATGGTTTATCCGCAGCCCCTGTTTTCTCAGTGCGAGCGTGATCCTGCGGTAGCCATAACGACCTTTGTGATAGTGGTATATCTTCCTGATGTTCTCTTTAAGACCCGCATACCTGTCCCCTTGCTTCAGTGCATTCATATTGTAATACCACGTGCTACGGGACATACCGGCCGCCCGCAGAAGGTCCCGCAGAGCGTGTTCATGCCTTAGTTCACTGATTATCAGGGCTTTTTGCCATTTTTTTCGCTCTGAACCAAGGCTTTCAACTTTTTTAGATAGGCATTCTCTGCCCGCAGATAACGCAGTTCGGCCCTGAGCTCTTCGGGGGAGAGTTTTTCCAGCTCTTTATCTGTCAGTGGTGGGATATTTTTTGGCTTTGTCATTTGTCCGGGCCGTCCGCATTGCATGTTTAAAAGACCTTCCGCTCCGGCATCGTTGTACACGTCGAGCCAGCGCCGGACAAGTATTTCTGCGGAGAGATTAAACCGGGCAGCCGCTTCACGCATCGTCAGGCGGTCACTGATAACCGCCCGGACGACCACGAGTTTAAATTCATCGGAATAATGATTATTTTTTGCAGTCAGGCCTTCTGCACCGTGGAACTGCCATGCCCTGACCCAGCGACGGACAGATGTTCTTTCAATACCAAAAAGGTCGGCTGTACTCTGTTCTCCGTCTTTACCGGACAAATAATGATTAACCACAGCCAGTTTTGTTTCAGGGGAATACTTTGGTTTAGCCATAAAATTGCACCTTACTCAGTTGGGTGTCCAACTTTTGGGGTGCAGTCCACGTTGCTTGCCGGGCCTGGAGACAGTCGGAGCCGGACAAGTAGGCCGGGTAAGGCGCAGCCGCCACCCGGCATAAAAGCAGCTCCGTGCCTGATGCCATCGACCGGCGGCGCAGTTGCTTGCCGGGCCTACAGACAGTCAGAGACGGACGAGTAGGCCGGGTAAGGCGTAGCCGCCATCCGGCGCAAATGTGCGCTAGCGTCCGCCCTGATACAGCGGCACCGCGGCGCCGCCGATATAACGACGGCGCAGCCAGGCGGAAAGGGTGTCCATGATCATCACCACCGCCACCAGCAGCAGGGTGATAAACATCACCACATCCCAGTTCCACAGACGCATATTCTCGGCATAGATAAGCCCGATACCGCCGGCGCCGACGAAGCCCAGCACCGCCGCGGAGCGGGTGTTGGATTCAATCTGATACAGGCTAAGCGCGAGGAAGGTCGGGAACGACTGGGTAAAAATGCCAAAGCGATGCTTTTGCAGGCCATTCGCGCCCACGGCGGTCAGCCCGCGCCCGGGAGATCGGTCCACGGCTTCGTGTCCTTCCGCGTACAGCCTTCCCAGCAGGCCGGTGTCCTGCATGATGATCGCCAGCACCCCTGCCAGCGGCCCGAGGCCGACCGCACGCACGAAAATCAGCCCCCAGATAGCCATGTCGATCCCGCGCAGCACATCAAACAGGCGGCGCATCAGCAGGGCGAGGGTCCCCAGCACCACGCCGCGCATGATGTTGCGGGCGGCGAAGAAGGAGAGCAGCAGCGCCAGCACCGTGGCGGTCAGCGTCCCGGCGAAGACGATGGCCAGGGTGACGCCGATTTGCGTAAAGTAATAGCCGAACGGCCAGTTCCAGAAGTCGTGCCAGACGAACATCCGCGCCAGGTAGCGGCCAATCTGCTGCAGGCCGGTGGTCAGCTGCTCGCCGCTGATGCCAAACTGCAGAAAAAACCAGACGTAATAGAGCACGCAGGCTAGCGCCACCAGCCCGACGTAGCGCAGGTAGCGCCCCTGGACCTGATAGAGCTGCTTATGCTGCCGCCGGCTGGCGGCGATATCCGGTTGCATGTGCCAGACGCTCATTTTTTCCCCTCCAGTACCCACAGGCGCAGACGACCGGACAGCATGTCCAGCGCCGACACCACCAGAATGATCAGCAGCAGGGTGATGCTCACCTGATCGTAGCGGTCGAGCTTGATGTTGGTCATCAGCTCCTGGCCGATGCCGCCCGCGCCCACCAGCCCGAGAATGGTCGACGAGCGGAAGTTGATTTCAAGCCGCATAAAGCCATAGGAGAGAAACAGCGGTTTCACTTGCGGCCAGAGGGCGAAGCGAATTTTCTGCAGCGGGGACGCGCCGCAGGCCGCCAGGCCGCGTACCGGTTTGTTTTGCGCGCTTTCCACCGCCTCGTAGAACAGTTTGGTCAGGCTGCCGACGGTATGCAGCATCAGCGCCAGAAAGCCCGGGATCGCGCCGATGCCGAACGCCATCACAAAGATCACCGCCCACGCCAGCTCGGGCATGGTGCGCAAAAACGCCACCAGCACGCGAATGGCAAAGCGCACCGGCGCCGGGGACCAGGCGTTATTGGCGGCAAGAAACGCGAAAACCGTGGCGATGGCGACCGCCACCAGGGTCGAGGCCAGCGCCAGCTGCAGGGTTTCCCAGATCAGCGGCAGCTGGATCGGCAGGCGATAGCCCCACCAGGCCAGCGACCCTTTGGTCTGCACATCGGCGAACAGGTTGCCGGCGCTCAGGGGCGGAATGGTCTCTGCCATATAGTCAAAGAAATGGGGCAGCGAGTGCCAGATAGTCAGCAGATTAAATTCCGCGGCGCTGCCGGCGGCAAAATAGAGCGCCAGCAGCAGCAGCGACCAGCAGACGGCATCGCGCTTTTGCCGCGAGCGTACCTGCTGGTAATAGCGTTCAAATTCGGTGTGGGTCGTCTTCATGCGTCGGGGATCTTCAACGTAGCGCCGCCGCTTACCCTGGGGCAAGCAGGCGGCGTTGAGGCAGGATTAACGCGCGCTCACCAGCTCGCGTTTCATATCAATAATCTGCTGGAAGTCAGCCACGCTGCCCGGGCCGATGTGCTGAGTACCGCCCATCGCTTTGATAAAGCAGGCGTGATCCTCGATGTCCAGCTTTTTCACTGCCGCCACGACCTTCGCCTTAAAGTCCGCCGGCAGCGCATTGCTCACCAGGATCGGGCCGTTCGGGATCAGCGGCGATTGCCAGATAATGCGGATCTGCTTCATCAGATCCGGATGATCCATGCGAATCAGGCGGTTGAACGCGCCGGTAGTGTAGCCGGTGTTGTAATCGCCAACCATCGAGGCCCACGTGACCGCGCCCGCGAACTGGCCATTCAGCACGCCGAGGATGTCCTGCTCATGGCCGCCGGAGAAGGTGACGCTGGAGAAGGTGTTGTTGTATTTGTTGTCGGCGTTACCGCCAAATTTTTCTTTAAACGCATGGTTAGGGATCAGATACCCGGAAGTGGAATCCGGATCGGCGAAGCCGAAGGCTTTGCCTTTTAAATCGTCCAGCGTTTTGTAGGGGGAGTCGGCTTTGACGATCACCACCGAGTGATAGCCGCGAGACTGATCTTTGTCGTCCACGGCGATGCCGACGATATCCACCGCTTTCGGATTATTGAGATAAACCGAGGCGTAGGAGGAGGGGGACATGCTCAGCACCACGTCGACTTTGCCCCCCAGCAGGCCCTGGATCACCCCGGAATAGTCGGAAGAGTTGCGCAGTTTGGTATCCACGTTCAGCTCTTTATCGAGGAAGGCCTTCACGCACTGGTTATCGCCGATTTGCTGGGTGGCGTTCTGGCCGCCGAGAATGCCCAGATTGAGCTCTTTCGGCTGCGCCGCCGCTGCCTGCCATGCCATCATTATGCCCGCGACCATTGCGGATAAACGAACTGCGCCAGTCATATATTTTTTCATTATGTTGCCCGTGTGAGTGAAATTAATGCAATTGGCTAACTTCATCGCCGTACAGCCGCTGCAGCACATCCTGCGTCAGCCGGGAGGGGTGATCGTCAAAAATAAGCTGGCCGCTGGCGACGCCGATAACCCGGGTGCAGTAGGCCCTGACCAGCTCCACCGAATGCAGGTTTACCATCACGCTGATACCCTGCTCGCTAATCTCGCGCAGCACATCCATGATGCGCTGAGTGTTTTTCGGATCCAGCGAGGCGACAGGCTCGTCGGCCAGCAGGATCCCGGGGTTTTGCATCAGCGCCCGGCAGATCGCCACCCGCTGCATCTGCCCGCCGGAGAGGTTCTCCGCCCGCTGCAGCGCGTGCGGCAGCATGTTCATCCACTCAAGCAGCGCAATGGCGCGCGCCCGGTCGGCTGCGGGAAAGATTTTAAACAGCGATTTCAGGGTTGAAGTCTGGCTGAGGCGGCCCAGCAGGACGTTGGTGAGCACGTCGAGGCGCGGCACCAGGCAGAAGTCCTGAAAAATCATTCCGCAGTGGCTACGCCAGGCATTGAGCGCGCGGCCTTTCAGCTGTGAGACATCGTGCGGGGTACCGACTTCCGGGTAGCTAAGAATTTCTCCGCCGCTGGCGCTGTGGGTGCCGTTGAGGACATGCAGGAGCGTCGATTTACCGGCGCCGGAGCGGCCAATGACCCCGACCATTTCCCCGGCGTGCAGATCAAAGCTGATGCCGTCCAGCACTTTGTGCTGGGCTTGATAAGCTTTACTCAGATTACGCACGCTTAAGACCTTCCGCTGCCGGCCGGCAGCGAGATCGGTGAACGGCTGGAAATCAGTTTCGGCCACCGCGGCAAGAGAGCTGTTCATAAGAGTGTCCAGGTTCGTCATTAACTGGCCACTATTAATAGGTCTTTATATGAAATTTCGATGACGGTATTGCGAACAAAGCGTGAACTGGCGTGAAAGAGCGACGGCCAGCGGCTCAACGCGTGCGGCTTGCCGGCGGCTGGCGAAGCGCCGAAAAGCCGCTATGCTTTGGAGGACGCGGGGACAGACCGGTTCGTAGGCGTAGACAGCCTTCGGCAATCTTCGCTTAATCTTGATGAAGAAGACTGTTTAATCGAATAGATAATGCGTCTGCCTTTGTTTAGCATTCAACATCCCGCATGTATTAACATATACATAACTATTTTGTGCGGCAGGTTAATCTATTCATGAGTCTTATGTGTTGGTGAATCATCCTGGTTTTTGTTTATTTGTAGATTTATATCCTTTCTTTTGTGCTAAATCCGGTTTATTTGATAAGTCATTCAAGAGTTCCATTAAGAATATTCCTAACATAATAGGGCGAAGATCCTGGATAATATAAAGCGCAGATAAGAATTGACGGTTATATTACCAATAACCTTATGAAAATAAATGTCTTTTTCTGGCGCTCAAAAATTTGATATTTTCAGTTTTTGTAAATATTGACCTGGGCGCGAAATTCATTGCCTTTCCGCATGTTGACACTCCATAGGAAAAAACTTAAATTCAACGCCAAGCAGAAAATAATTATAGTTTAATCCCCCGCTTATCCAATATTGATAAGTAATGCGTGTCTTATTTAATGGCGATTTATTAAAGGAAACGAATACGCCAGTAAACTTTATAGGCCTGGCAAGCAGTGACGTTGTAAAAATGATTACTTCAAGGACTATGAGGTTAAAAACTATATGGAATATAAAAGCTGTTCCGATAAGTATATTTGGTCTGCCGATGACTCCTATTTCTATAAAGGACTGTCCGAACTGATTGTAGACATCGACGAATTAATTTATCTCTCACTGGAGAAAATCAGAAAAGATTTTGTGTTTATCAATCTCAATACGGCTTCATTAAACGAATTTATCAGGCGCGACAGCGAATGGCTATCCGCGGTAAAGGGGAAACAGGTCGTATTGATTGCGGCCAGGAAATCAGAGGCCTTAGCGAACTACTGGTATTACAATAGCGATATTCGCGGCGTGGTATATGTTGGTCTGAGTCGCGATATTCGAAAAGAACTGGCCTATGTAATTAATGGCAGGTTTCTCCGCAAAGATATTAAGAAAGATAAAATTACAGATCGGGAAATGAAAATTATCCGCATGACCGCCCAGGGCATGCAGCCGAAATCGATCGCCAGAATTGAAAATTGTAGCGTGAAGACAGTGTATACCCATCGGCGTAATGCTGAGGCCAAACTGTATTCCAAAATATATAAGTTAGTTCAGTAACACCCAGGCAATTCTGTTTTTTAAATGGTTCACCGGGACATCATGTCCTTAATTCAACTCAGGATGAAAAAGCGATGAAAAAAAAGGTTCTGGCAATAGCTCTGGTAACGGCGTTTACCGGTATGGGCGTGGCGCAGGCTGCTGACGTAACGGCTCAGGCTGTAGCGACCTGGTCTGCGACCGCTAAAAAAGACACCACCAGCAAGCTGGTTGTGACCCCGCTCGGCAGCCTGGCGTTCCAGTACGCCGAAGGCATTAAAGGCTTTAACTCGCAGAAAGGTCTGTTTGACGTGGCGATTGAGGGGGACACAACGGCGACCGCCTTTAAGCTGACCTCGCGTCTTATCACCAACACCTTAACCCAGCTGGATACCTCCGGCTCCACGCTGAGCGTGGGCGTGGATTATAACGGCGCCGCGGTGGAAAAAACTGGCGATACCGTGATGATCGATACCGCCAACAATATTATGGGCGGCAACCTCAGCGCGCTGGCTAATGGCTACAACGCCAGCGGCCGTACCACAGCGCAGGATGGTTTCACTTTCTCCATCATCAGCGGCACCACCAACGGCACCACCGCCGTGACCGATTACAGCACTCTGCCGGAAGGGATCTGGAGCGGCGACGTCAGCGTACAGTTCGACGCCACCTGGACCAGCTGATCCTTCTGATGCACCAGCAGGGGGATCTCCCCCTGCTTTTTTCACGGACGGAATTGTTATGAAAAAGCACCTTCTGGCCCTCGGGCTGCTGCTTGCCGGGGTGTCGCCGGCGCAGGCGTTGGATGTCGGCGATATTTCATCCTTTATGAACAGCGGCAGCAGCACGCTGAGCAAAACGATCAAGAACAGCACAGACAGCGGTCGATTGATCAATATCCATCTCGAACGGCTCTCTTCCCCGCTGGACGGCGGGCAGGTTATCCCGATGGACAAACCGGATGAGGTATTGCTCACTCCCGCCAGCCTGCTGCTACCCGCCCAGGCCAGCGATGTGATCCGCTTCTTCTACAAAGGCCCGGCGGATGACAAAGAGCGCTACTACCGCATTGTCTGGTTCGATCAGGCGCTCAGCGATGCCCAACGCGATAACGCCAACCGCAGCGCGGTGGCCACTGCTTCCGCCCGCATCGGCACCATCCTGGTGGTGGCGCCCCGGCAGGTGAACTATCGCTTTCAGTACGCCAACGGCTCTCTGACCAACACCGGGAATGCGACGCTGCGGATCCTCGCCTACGGCCCCTGCCTGAAGGCCGCCGATGGTAAGGAATGTAAAGAGAATTACTACCTGATGCCGGGTAAATCGCGCCGTTTTACGCGCGTGGACACGGCGGATAAAAAAGGACGGGTGGCGCTTTGGCAGGGTGAGCAGTTTGTTCCCGTGAAATAGACAGCTGTGCAGATGGATAACGACGATGCCTCAACGATGGATTACCCCAGGACTGAAAACACGGCTTGCCTTCGGCATGATCTTTTTGTTCGTTCAGCCCGACGTCAGCGCTGCTGCCGCAGGCGCGCAGCAGATTGGCGGGGTGATTATTCCGCAGGCCTTCAGCCAGGCGCTGCAGGACGGCATGAGCGTCCCGCTCTATATTCATCTCGCCGGCAGCCAGAGCACCCGGGACGATCAGCGGATCGGCAGCGCCTTTATCTGGCTGGACGGCGGCCAGCTGCGCGTCCGGCAGATCCAGCTGGAGGAGAGCGAAGGTAACGCCAGCGTCAGCGAACAGACCCGCCAGCAGCTGATTGGCCTGGCCAACGCCCCGTTCAGCGAGGCGCTCACCATTCCCCTGACCGACAACGCACAGCTGGATCTCAGCCTGCGCCAGCTGCTGTTGCAGCTGGTGGTCAAGCGCGAGGCGCTGGGCACCGTCCTGCGCTCGCGCAGCGAAGATATCGGTCAGTCCAGCGTGAACACCCTCAGCAGCAACCTGAGCTATAACCTCGGCGTCTATAACAACCAGATGCGTAACGGCGGGAGCAACACCTCCAGCTACCTGTCGCTGAACAACGTCACGGCGCTGCGGGAGCATCACGTGGTGCTCGACGGCTCGCTGTACGGAATCGGCAGCGGTCAGCAGGACAGTGAATTATATAAGGCCATGTATGAGCGCGATTTCGCCGGCCACCGCTTTGCCGGCGGGATGCTTGACACCTGGAACCTGCAGTCCCTGGGACCGATGACCGCTATTTCGGCCGGTAAGATTTACGGCCTTTCCTGGGGGAACCAGGCCAGCTCCACCGTCTTCGACAACAGCCAGTCGGCCACGCCGGTGATCGCCTTTCTGCCGGCGGCGGGCGAGGTGCATCTCACCCGTGACGGTCGGTTGCTGAGCGTCCAGAACTTCGCCATGGGCAACCATGAAGTGGATACCCGCGGCCTGCCGTACGGTATTTACGACGTGGAAGTGGAGGTGATCGTCAATGGTCGGGTGGTCAGCAAACGCACCCAGCGGGTCAATAAGCTGTTCAGCCGGGGACGCGGCGCCGGCGCGCCGCTGGCGTGGCAGGTATGGGGCGGCAGTTTTCATATGGATCGCTGGTCAGAGAGCGGGAAAAAGACCCGGCCGGCGAAAGAGAGCTGGCTGGCAGGCCTTTCGGCCTCCGGGTCGCTCAGCACCCTGAGCTGGGCGGCTACGGGCTATGGCTACGACAACCAGGCGGTGGGGGAAACCCGCCTGACGCTACCGCTGGGCGAGTCGATCAACGTTAATCTGCAAAACATGCTGGCCAGCGATAGCTCGTGGAGCAGCGTCGGCAGCATCAGCGCCACGTTGCCCGGGGGATTCAGTTCAGTGTGGGTTAACCAGGAGAGAACCCGCATTGGCGATCAATTGCGGCGCAGCGATGCCGACAACCGGGCGATCGGCGGCACCCTCAACCTGAACGCGCTGTGGTCGAAGCTGGGGACGTTCAGCGTCAGCTACAACGATGACCGTCGCTACAACAGCCATTACTACACCGCGGATTACTATCAGACGGTCTACAGCGGCGCCTTTGGCTCGCTCGGCCTGCGGGCGGGGATCCAGCGCTATAACAATGGCGACAGCAGCGCCAACACCGGGAAATATATCGCCCTCGATCTGTCGCTGCCGCTGGGCAACTGGTTCAGCGCCGGGATGACCCATCAGAACGGCTACACCATGGCTAACCTCTCAGCGCGCAAGCAGTTTGATGAAGGCACTATTCGCACCATCGGCGCCAATCTGTCGCGGGCCATCTCCGGCGATACCGGGGATGACAAAACCCTCAGCGGCGGCGCGTATGCCCAGTTCGACGCCCGCTACGCCAGCGGCACGCTGAACGTCAACAGCGCGGCGGACGGCTACGTCAACACCAACCTCACCGCCAGCGGCAGCGTCGGCTGGCAGGGCAAAAATATCGCCGCCAGCGGACGAACCGACGGCAACGCCGGGGTGATCTTCAACACCGGGCTGGAGGACGATGGTCAGATTAGCGCCAGGGTTAACGGGCGGATCTTCCCGCTCAGCGGCAAGCGTAACTACCTGCCGCTCTCTCCCTATGGTCGCTATGAGGTGGAGCTGCAGAACAGCAAAAACTCGCTCGACAGCTACGACATCGTCAGCGGGCGCAAGAGTCATCTGACCCTTTATCCGGGCAACGTCGCGGTGATTGAGCCAGAGGTGAAGCAGATGGTCACCGTCTCCGGCCGTATTCGTGCAGAAGACGGCACGCTGTTGGCGAATGCGCGGATTAACAACCATATCGGCCGTACCCGCACCGATGAAAACGGCGAGTTTGTCATGGACGTGGATAAGAAATACCCCACTATCGATTTCAGCTACGGCGGCAATAAAACCTGCGAAGTGGCGCTGGAGCTCAGCCAGGCGCGCGGCGCCGTCTGGGTCGGGGATGTGGTCTGCAGCGGCCTCTCGTCGTGGGCGGCGGTGCAGCAGTCAGGAGAAGAGAATGAAAGTTAATGCACTGATGGCGCTGGCGATCCTCGCGCTGCTCTGGCCGGCAGCCGCGCTCAGGGCGGCGGTGACCAAGACCACCTGGTCGGATGCGCCGGCGCGCGAGTTTGTGTTTGTGGAAAACAACTCCGACGACAACTTTTTCGTCACCCCCGGCGGGGCGCTGGATCCGCGTATGACCGGCGCTAACCGCTGGACCGGCTTAAAATACACCGGCTCCGGGACCATCTATCAGCAGAGTCTCGGCTATATCGATAACGGCTACAACACCGGGCTCAATGCCAACTGGAAGTTTGATATGTGGCTGGAAAACTCACCGGTTTCACACCCCTTAACCGGCCTGCGCTGCATCAACTGGTACGCCGGCTGCGATATGGCTACCAGCCTGATCCTGCCGCAGACCACCGACGCCAGCGGGTTTTACGGCGCGACGGTGACCAGCGGCGGTGCGAAGTGGATGCACGGCATGATGTCGGACGCCTTCTATCAATATCTGCAGCAGATGCCGGTCGGCGGCAGCTTTACGATGACCATTAATGCCTGTCAGACCTCGGTGAACTACGATGCCAGCAGCGGCGCGCGCTGTAAGGATCAGGCCTCCGGTAACTGGTATGTGCGCAACGTCACCCACACCAAAGCCGCGAACTTGCGGTTGATTAATACCCACTCGCTGGCGGAGGTGTTTATCAACAGCGATGGCGTGCCGACCCTCGGGGAAGGGAACGCCGACTGCCGGACGCAGACCATCGGCAGCCGCTCAGGATTAAGCTGTAAGATGGTCAACTATACCTTGCAGACCAACGGCTTAAGCAACACCTCGATCCATATTTTCCCGGCGATCGCCAACTCGTCGTTGGCCTCGGCCGTCGGGGCGTACGATATGCAGTTCAGCCTCAACGGCAGCTCCTGGAAGCCGGTGAGCAATACCGCTTATTACTACACTTTCAACGAGATGAAGAGCTCAGACTCGATCTATGTTTTCTTCTCCAGCAACTTCTTTAAGCAGATGGTGAACCTCGGGATCAGCGATATCAACACCAAGGATCTGTTCAACTTTCGCTTTCAGAACACCACCTCGCCGGAGTCAGGCTGGTATGAGTTTTCCACCTCCAACACGCTGATTATCAAGCCCCGTGATTTCAGCATCAGCATTATCTCCGACGAATATACCTCGGCGCCGTCGCGCGAGGGGTATGTCGGCAGCGGCGAACCGGCGCTCGATTTCGGCTACATCGTCACCACCAGCGGTAAAACGGCCGCCGATGAAGTGCTGATCAAGGTGACCGGACCGGCGCAGGTGATTGGCGGGCGTTCCTACTGTCTCTTCAGCTCCGATGACGGTACGGCGAAAGTGCCGTTCCCGGCGACGCTCTCTTTTATCACCCGCAGCGGCACGACGCAGACCTACGATGCCGGGTGCGATGACAGCTGGCGGGATATGACCGATGCGCTGTGGCTGACCACGCCGTGGACCGATATCTCCGGCGAAGTGGGGCAGATGGATAAGACCACGGTGAAATTTTCGATTCCGATGGATAACGCCATTTCGCTGCGGACGGTAGACGATAACGGCTGGTTTGGCGAAGTCAGCGCTTCAGGAGAGATTCATGTCCAGGCGACGTGGCGCAACATTAACTAAGGCCCTGCTGACGGTGGGCTGCCTGCTGGCAGCGCCGCTGGCGCAGGCGATCTCGGTCGGCAACCTGACCTTTTCCCTGCCGGCTGAAGCGGATTTCGCCAGCAAACGGGTGGTCAACAATAATAAAAGCGCGCGGCTGTACCGCATCGCCGTCAGCGCCATCGATCGCCCGGGCGGCAGCGAAGTCCGCTCCCGGCCGGTGGATGGCGAACTGCTGTTCGCCCCCCGCCAGCTGGTGCTGCAGGCAGGTGAGAGCGAGTATTTTAAATTTTACTATCATGGGCCGCGGGATAACCGCGAGCGCTACTATCGGGTCTCGTTTCGCGAAATCCCCACCCGCAACCTGACGAGGCGCAGCCCGACCGGCGGCGAGGTCAGCATGGAGCCGGTGGTGGTGATGGATACCATTCTGGTGGTGCGCCCGCGCGAAGTGCAGTTTAAATGGTCTTTCGATAAGGTGGCCGGGACGGTGAGCAACACCGGCAATACCTGGTTTAAGCTGCTGATTAAGCCCGGATGCGATTCGACCGAAGAGGAGGGGGACGCCTGGTATCTGCGTCCCGGGGACGTGGTTCGCCAGCCGGCGCTGCGCCAGCCGGGGAACCACTATCTGGTCTATAACGACAAATTTATTAAGATCAGCGATACCTGTCCGCTGAAGCCCCGTCCCGCGGAGTGAGCCTTATCTGGTGGCCGCGCGGCGGGTAAAGCGCCGGCTGGCCAGCAGGCTCAGACCGCAGCACAGCAGGTAGTACACCGCGCCGGTGAAGACGAAGATCGCCAGGGGATAGATCTGCACCCGGTTGTTGACCTGGCCGGCCACGGTGGTCAGCTCCGGGACGTTGACGATAAACGCCAGCGAAGTGTCCTTCAGCAGGCCGATAAAGATCCCCACCAGCGACGGCTGAACGTTGCGCAGCGCCTGCGGGAGCAGCACCAGGCGCAGCGTTTGCCCGGGAGCGAACCCCTGGGTCAGCGCCGCCTCATACTGTCCTTTCGGCAGCGACTGCAGCCCGGCCAGCACCGAGTGCATCACCGAGGCGGCGGTAAACCACGCCAGCGCCAGGGTCACGGTCACCGCGCCGGGCAGATCGCCGCCGGTCAGCATCGGCAGCAGATACCACAGCCAGAAGATGACAAATATCAGCGGGATGCCGCGGATAATTTCCGCCCACAGAAACAGCAGACGCCGCACCAGCCCGCCGTAGCGCCAGGCCAGGCCCGCCAGCGCAATGCCTCCCGGCAGCGCCAGCAGGGTGGCGCCGATGGCCATCAGCAGGGTCAGCGCCACGCCGCCGGGCTGGCCCTCCGCCAGTCGGCCCCACAGCAGGTAATCGAGGTTATCGGCGATCACCGCCAGATTAGCGTTCATGTCGGGCGCTCCGTTGCAGTTTTCTTCCCGGGCCGAGACGCGTGAGCGCCACGCCCATCGCCACCCCCAGCGCCAGGTACAGCGCGGTTCCGACGGCAAACGCCTCCAGGGCGTGCGCGTTATAGCTCTCAATCTGCCGCACCTGATAGGTCAGTTCCGCAAAGCCGATGCCGCTGGCCAGCGATGAGAGTTTCATCAGGTTAAGATACTGGCCGACAATCGGCTGCCAGGCGTTGGCCAGCCCCTGCGGCAGGAGGATAAAGCGCAGCTCCTGCCACGGCGTAAAGCCCTGCGACAGCGCGGCTTCCCGCTGCCCGGGGCTGACGGCGCGCAGTCCGGAGGCGATCTCTTCCACCAGAAAGGCGGAGGTAAAGACCCCCAGCCCCCACATTGAGCAGAGGAACTCCGGCGTCAGCCACCAGACGTTGCCCGGCAGAATGGACCAGGCGTGTTCGTCGTTCACCACCTCCTTCACCGCCAGCGGCAGCAGGTTCCAGGCGGCAAAGTACCAGAACAGCAGCTGGACCAGCAGCGGAGTGTTGCGAAACAACGAGACCCACGCGGCCACCAGTCCGCGCCCCGCGCGTCCGCCGCCGAGGCGCAGGGCCAGCAGCAGGACCGCCAGCAGGGTGGCGAGCAGGATCCCGGCGACGCTGACCCAGACGGTGGTGAGAAAACCAGAGATAATCCATTGCAACGGCTGCCCGCTCAGGACGCCGTGCCAGTCAAGCATCGGCGTCACTCGAGGCTCTCCTGGTGCAGCGGATCCAGCACCTTCTGCAGAAAACGCCGCGCGCGGGCATGCTGCGGATGGGCGAAAAACTCAGCCGGCGGGGCGACTTCGAGGATGTCGCCGCCGTCGATAAACACCACCCGGTCGGCAATTTCGCGGGCAAACTGCATCTCGTGGGTCACCACCAGCATGGTGATCCCGCTGTGGGCGAGGGTTTTCATCACCTGCAGCACTTCGCCGATCATCTCCGGGTCGAGCGCCGAGGTGGGCTCATCGAACAGGATAATCTGCGGTGAGGAGGCCAGGGCGCGGGCGATGGCCACCCGCTGCTGCTGGCCGCCGGAGAGCTGCGCCGGCATCTGCTGCGCTTTTTCTTCCAGTCCGACCTGGCGCAGCAGCGCCAGCGCCCGCGCCTGAGCCGCGCTTTTTTCCCAGCCATGAACGCGCTCCAGCGCCAGAGTGATGTTCTCCTGCGCCGTCAGGTGGGCATAAAGGTTGAACTGCTGGAAGACAAAGCCGACGCGGCTGCGCAGCTGGCGCAAGGCGTTGCCGCTCAGCCGGCTGGTGGGTTTGCCGTCGATCAGGATCTCGCCGCCGCTTAAGGATTCGAGCTGGTTGATCAAGCGGATCAGCGTCGATTTTCCCGATCCGGAAGGGCCGAGGATCGCCACCACTTCGCCGGGCTCGACCTGCAGGTTGATCGCGTTAAGTACCTGATGATCGCCGTAGCGCTTGGCCACATCACGGAACGTAATGCTGGCGCGCTGCAGACGTGAAAAATCCGCGGCCGGAGCCGCGGAGTGGGAGAGTAAACCCGAGAACATATTATTTCGCTTCTATGGTAAAGGCGCGCGGCTGCGGCGTTTTGGTGGCAGGGCCAAACCAGACATCGTAAATTTTCGCGGCTTCGCCGGTTTTCTCCAGCTTCACCAGCTCATCGTTGACGGCCTTCAGCAGGGCCGGTTCGCCTTTCTTCACGCCCACGCCAATCTCTTCTTTGCTGAGCAGGTCGGGCAGAATTTTAAACTTGGCTTTATCCGGCGCTTCCGCCAGCAGACCGGCGAGGATGGTGCTGTCCTGGGTGATGGCCTGGACGTTGCCGTTGCGCAGGGCGGTCAGGGCCAGCGGAATATCGTCATAGGAGAGGACGCGAGCCTGCGGGAAACGCTGGTGCAGGGCCTGTTCGCCGGTGGTGCCTTTCACCGCGCCGATGCGCGCTTTGCTGTACTCATCGAGCTTATCCGGAGAGCCGGCCGGCACGAGGAACTGCTGGCCGGTGACGAAATACGGCGTTGAGAAATCAATAACCTGGGCCCGCTCCGGGGTGATGGTAATGTCGGCGACGATCAGGTCGGCTTTGCCGGACTGCAGCAGCGGAATACGGTTGGCTGGGTTGGTGGCCACCAGCTCGAGTTTGACGCCGAGCGCTTTCGCCAGCGCCTGGGCAAAGTCGACGTCGTAGCCGACGATATGGTGGGTTTTGGCGTCCACGGAGCCGAACGGCGGGTTGGCGTCGAAGGTGGCGACTTTTACGACGCCAGCGGCTTTGATGTCAGCCAGCTGGTCCGCCTGTGCCTGCGAGGCGAGCAGCAGCATACCCAGCGCCAGTGCGATTTTTGTGGTTTTATTGCGCATAGTTTTTCCCCTGAATCCCTGTTTTGTTTTGTGGACATCACGCTCCCACAAATTGCCCGTCGGCGGCAAAGAAGAAAAAATTCTTATCTATAACCAAAAAGAACTTAACAAACCTATGGGTATTCTTTATGCGCCGCTGGCTTTTACCAGGACGGCAACGACTGCCGGGCGGTCCCCTCTCCCTCAGGGAGAGGGCCAGGGAGAGGGTGATAGGACCGGGGGTAATATGCGCCAGCCAGGATTGCAAATTCGGAATTAATATTTCCCGCGCCCGGCCAACTGTGGTTGAAATAGACCCAGGCGATTCGCTTCCCGACAGAGGAGAAAACGAAAGTGGCATTGTGGCAACGGTTAACGGGCTGGCTGGCTTTTTTGTCCAACGGTGAAGCCGGACAGCAGGATACCCAGCGCGTCATGGAGGCGATCCTGCCGGTAGCCAGCCTCTACGGCGTGGACATTGGCAACGTGGAAACCCGGTGGTTCCGTCATGATAAGACATACTGAGCGACGCAGGACGCGAGAAGCCTACTGGAACGAGGTGTGCTTTGTGTAGCAAGAGACTGCCTGAGGTTGCGGCCTCGCAGGAGGCGCCGCCGCAGCCCAGGCAGTTTTGACCATGCCTATCCCCCCAGATACATCCGCTTAATTTCCGGATTAGTCAGCATCTCCCGCGCCGCGCCTGACAAGGTGATCCGGCCATTCTCCAGGACATACGCCCGATCGGCGATCGCCAGCGCGGCCGTCGCATTCTGCTCCACCAGCAGCACCGTCATATTCTCTTCGCGCAGTTGCTTAATGATGCCGAACAGCTCGCCGACAATTTTCGGCGCCAGCCCGAGGCTCGGTTCATCCAGCATCAATAACACCGGCTCGCTCATCAGCGCCCGGGCGATGGCCAGCATCTGCTGCTCGCCGCCGCTCATGGTGCCCGCCATCTGATGGCGCCGCTCCTTGAGCCGCGGAAAGAGGGCGTACATGCGATCGCGCAGGCGGGCGTAGCCGGCGAGATTATTGTAAGCGCCCATGCGCAGGTTCTCTTCGATGGTCAGGTTGGTAAAGACGCGCCGTCCCTCCGGCACCAGCGCCAGCCCGCGACGCACGATCTGGTGGGTCTGGCTGCGTGAGATATCGTCGTTGAGGAAGCTGACGCGCCCACTGGAGCGCACCAGGTTGACGATCCCGTTCAGGGTGGAGGTTTTACCGGCGCCATTGCTGCCGATCAGGGTGACGATTTCCCGGTCATAGACGTCGATATCGACGCCCTTCAGACCCTGGATCACGCCGTAAAAGACCTTCAGTTCCCGGGCGTTAAGCATAATTGGCTTCTCCCAGATAAGCGGAAATGACGTCCGGATGCTGGATCGCCTCGGCCATCAGGCCGCTGAACAACGGCTTACCGTACTCCAGAACCATCACCCGCTCGCACAGGCGGTTGACGAAGGGCATATCGTGCTCGATTAACAGGACGCTTAGCTGATAGTCATGGCGCATGCGGAAGATCAGCTCCGCCAGATCCTCGGTCTCCTTCGGGTTCATCCCGGCGGCCGGCTCATCGAGCAGGAGCAGCTTCGGCGCGGTGGCCAGCGCGCGGGCGATCTCCACTTTGCGCTGGTTGCCATAGCTTAGGTTTGTGGCCTGCATATGGGCGAAGTGGGCGATGCCGATATCCTCCAGGATGGCCATCGCTTTGGCTTTCGCCGCCCGCTCGGCCGGAAAGTAGCGACCAATATGCAGGGCCGCCTCCAGCAGCGAATAGCGGCTGGCGCGGTCGAGTCCGACCATCACGTTCTCCAGCACCGTCATGGAGTTAAACAGGCGGATATTCTGGAAGGTGCGGGCGATCCCGGCGTTCACCACCTGGTTGGGCTTCAGCCCCTTCAGCGACGTGCCCGCCAGGGTGACGCTGCCGCTGGTGGGTTTATAGTTGGCGGTAATGACGTTAAACAGGGTTGTTTTGCCCGCGCCGTTAGGGCCGATAAGGCCAAAGATCTCCGCCTCGTCAACATGGAAGCTGACGTTGTCGATGGCCCGCAGGCCGCCGAACTGCATGGTGACGTCCTGCACCTGCAGGATAACGTTATTTTCCGCCATAGCCGCCGCTCCTTCTTCCGGTCTGCCAAATCTCTTTTTTCCCCAGCAGCCCCTCGCGGGCGAAGAGCATGATGATCAGCAACAGCAGGGAGAAGACCACCATTCGCAGGCCCGGGTACGCGCCGAGATCGTGACCGAAGAACTGCAGCGGCTGATCGAGGAAGCGCAGCCACTCGCCGCTGCCGACCACCAGCACGGTGCCGAGCAGGGCGCCGGTGGTGCTGCCGAGCCCGCCGAGGACGATAATAATCAGCAGCTGGAAGGTGAGCATAAAGTCGAACAGCCCCGGGGAAATGGTGGTCAGCAGGGAAGCCAGCAGACCGCCGCCGATCCCTTCGAAGAAGGCGCTGGTGGCGAAGGCGCAGGTTTTAATGCGGAAGGTGTTGACCCCCATGGCGATCGCCGCATCTTCATCGTCGCGAATAGCTTTCATCATCCGGCCATACTTCGACCACACCAGCTGGAGGATCATGCCGGTGGCCAGCAGGGCGAACAGCCCGCACCAGAACAGGAGATGCGGCTGCTGCGGAATATCGTTCAGCCCGATGGCGCCGTTGGTGATTTGCGGGTTGTTAATGGCGAGGATCTTGATGATAAACCCAAAGCCGAGGGTGACAATGGCCAGGTAGTCGCCACGTACCCGGAAGACCGGCACGGCGAGGCACACCGCCAGCGCCGCCGCGCACAGGCCGCTTATCAGCAGGGCAGGGAGGAAGCACGCGTGCAGGCTGAGGATCCACGGGCTGGGGGCGGCCATTTCAAACATGTCTACCTTGCTGTCGCTGGAGAGGATCAGCAGGGCGGTCACGTAGGCGCCCACCGCCACGAAGCCGTTCGGCTCCAGCGACAGCTGGCCGGTCACGCCGTTGATCAGGTTGTAGCTGACCGCGAGGATCATAAAGATAAAAATGGTGCTGATGACACGAACAATGTAGTCATTGAAAACCACGTTGATTCCGGCCAGCAGCGCGATACAGATGACAATAATGACCAGGTTGCGCAGCTGCGCCCCGGCGGTCGTCGTCGCGTTGAGCATCAGAAACGGCTCCTTTCCAGACGTTCGTCGCCCATAATGCCGACCGGGCGGAACAAGAGGACCAGAATCAAGAACAGGAAGGCGAAAGCGTCTTTATAGCCGCCCAGTTCGGGGAAGATCGCCACGGCGACCACTTCGGTAAAACCGAGGATAAAGCCGCCCAGCACCGCGCCGGTGACGCTGCCGATCCCGCCCAGCACGGCGGCGGCGAAGGCCTTCAGGCCGATAAGCACGCCCATCAGGGGATCGATCGTCGGGTAGCTGATGGAGTAGAACACGCCGCCGAGCGCCGCGAGACTACTGCCGAGGGCGAAGACCAGGGAGATGATCCGGTTGGCGTCAATGCCCATCAGGCGCACGGTGTTGACGTCAAAGGCCACCGCGCGGATCGCCATCCCATAGCGGGTGCGGTACAGCAGCCAGAGGATCGCCAGCAGCAGCAGGACGGTGATCAGCGGCACAATCCACGCCACGTTGGTAATGATGACGCTGCCGAAGGCCCGGGTCTGGTTGAAAAAGTCAGGGGCGGAGAAGAAGCGCGAGCTGCCGCCAAACAGTACGTTAAACAGGTTTTCGAGAAAGAAGCTGACGCCGATGGCGGTGATCAGCATGGAGATTTTCGAGGCCTGACGCAGCGGACGATAGGCGACCCGGTCAATCAGCATACCAAACAGGCCGCACAGCCCGAGGGTCAGGAAAACGGCTACCCCGAAGGGTAGCCCAACCGAAGAAAATAAAAACAGCGTACTAAACGCGCCGACCATCATCACGTCCGCATGGGCGAAGTTGATCAGCCGCAGCACGCCATAAACCATCGTATAACCGATGGCAATCAGGGCGTACATGCCCCCAAGACTCATTCCATTGACCACTTGCTGGAGAAAAATGGCGCCGTCCATTTTGTAGCCTCGTCACAACTTAAGGGTTAACCACGGTACGAAACGCCAGCTTGCCATCTTTCACTTCGTTGATGACCGCGCTGCGAATGGCATCGCCGTTCTGTAACGTCAGCGTGCCGGTCACGCCCTGGAAATCTTTGGTGGCGCGGATTTTTTCATTCACGCAGACCCGATCGTGGGGATCGCTGCACTGGTTCATGGCGTTGACGATGACGTTATAGGCGTCCGCCGCCATTGCGCCCCAGGTATGGGTCGGCTGCTGGTATTTGGCTTCCCAGGCTTTGATGAAGGTTTCCCCCGCCGGGGTCTGCTCTTTGGCGTTCGGCGAGTAGTAATCGGTGGTCATATAGCCGTTGACCGCGTCTTTACCGACATCGAAGAAGACCTGATCCGCGGCCAGACCGTCGCCGCCCACCACCGGTTTGTTGAGCCCCAGCTGTTTAGACTGCACGGCAATCAGCGCCCCTTCGGTGTAGTAGATCGGCATGTAAATCATGTCGACATTCTTCGCCTTGACGCTCGCCAGCTGGGCTTTAAAGTCCTTGCTGCCGCCCGGGGCCTGGACCTCGATGGGAATGGTGCCGCCGTTTTTCAGGAACTGGGTGCGGAACGCTTTCGCCAGGCCGACGGAGTAGTCGTTGCTGCTGTCAAACACGATGGCGGCGGTTTTGGCTTTCAGATCGCGGGAGGCCAGATTGGCCCCGACCACCCCCTGGAAGCTGTCCGAGAAGCAGACCCGGCTGACGTAGGGATGGTTGCGGGTGACGCGGTCGTTGGTGGCGGTGGAGGAGACCAGCGGCGTTTTGCTGTCGTCGGCGATTTTGGTCATCGCCAGGGTGTTGGAGGAGGTGACTTCCCCGATCACGGCATCCACTTTATCGCTGGAGACCAGGCGCTGCATGGCGTTGGCCGCTTCGACTTTGTCGCTTTTATCATCGATAACGATAAGCTTGATGGTATCGCCATTTTTTAACGTTGGGGTGATGGCCTGAATAATGTCCAGCCCTTTCTGCGACGGCTGGCCATAGCCGCTGAGGGCGCCGCTCAGGGGTAATACCACCCCGATTTTAATTTCCGCTGCCTGCGCGCTGCTGGCGCCGACCAGCGCGGCAACCAGTGTGGCCATTAAAGACGCTTTCCCGGAAAACGATTTCATTGGTATTTCTCCGTCGGTCGATTATTTATCTTTAACCATCAATGACTGCATAACATTGAGGAATAATGCGCCAGCGTATCCGGCGAATTATTGGCTGTTATGTTGAATAGATAACGAGATATATACCCTAAATAATTCGAGTCGCATGAAGGCGGCAAGTAAGCGAGTCGCCAGACGCTTACAGAAGTAAGTGACTGGGGGAGAGAACGCAGCCAACGCACATGCAACTTGAAGTATGACGGGTATTTTTAATGCGCTGATTTACCTTACAACGTCCGTTTCGTTTTTACTCATGCAATATTCTTATTACCTGCAGGGAAGGGCATAAGGCTGGCGACAACACGGTTTTTGGTACGGTGAAAGCATTTTGCCGGGGGGCGACTGGCGCCTTACCCGGCCTGAAAAATACGCCATATAAACCGCTGGCACGGCTTCCATAGACCCGTTCCAGCGAAGCGCCGCCGGGCAATTTCAGCACGCGGCGGAATATAAAAGTCAGGTGCACAAGATAATATTAAAAATCTATTCTGCTGCTCGCGTGACTTATTATTTTAAAGGGGGCAACGGTTTTATTTTACCATGCAGCGCCGGATTATCGCTTTCATCTTTCAGACCCACCCCGGTAAGCCGACGCAAAAAAGCCTGCTCCAGCAGCCAGGCCAGTTTAAAGGCGGCGGCGTCATGGCTTAATCCCTCCGGCCGAATATTGGAGATACAGTTGCGCTCAGACTCCAGGCGCTGACGATGAGGCTGCCAGGTGAGGTAGACGCCGAGGCTGTCCGGCGAGGAGAGACCCGGTCGTTCGCCAATCAGGATCGCCACCGCGCGGGCTTTCAGGGTTTCGCCAATATCATCTCCCAGCGCTACCCGCGACTGATGCGCCAGCACCACCGGCGCCAGGCCGATACCCAGCGTCTGCAGATAGGGCAGCAGGGCGCGGATCAACGGCACCGCCTGGCGCTCTACCGCCCAGGAAGAGAGGCCGTCGCCGATCACCAGCAGCAGGTCGGCGGGGCGGACGCCGCTGGCGGCGAGGTCGGCGCGACTCCCGTCGGCGAGCCGCCGCCCGAGATCCGGGCGCCGCAGATAGGTATGACGGTCCGGCGCGGCGCTGTGCACCGTCAGGGCCTCGAGGCCGAGCGCCGCCAGCGGCGCCACCAATTGTTGGCTGGCGAACGGCTGATGAATGGCATCCCGCGCTCTGGCATGGGCCAGACCAAAGTTGAGGACTTCGCGGGTCGGCAGACTGGCGCCGCTGCGCCCCAGGGCGATCCGCGCATCGGTAAATTCACGCAGCGGGTTCCAGGCATCGGGACGGTTCATACGGAGGCTCCTTGCGGCAGGACGGACAGCAGCGGATGGCGGGCGTCGGTGAGCCGCAGCGCGCCGTGCGGATCGATAATCTGCATCTTCGCCAGCCAGTCGGCGAACTCCGGGGCATGCTTTAAGCCCAGCAGACGACGGGCGTACAGCGCGTCATGGAACGAGGTGCTCTGGTAATTGAGCATGATATCGTCCGCTCCGGGCACGCCGATCAGGAAGGTGAGCCCGGCAGCGCACAGCAAGGTCAGCAGGGTGTCCATATCATCCTGATCCGCTTCCGCGTGGTTGGTATAGCAGACGTCGCAGCCGATCGGCAGGCCCATCAGCTTGCCGCAGAAATGATCCTCCAGCCCGGCGCGAATAATCTGCTTGCCGTCGTAGAGATACTCCGGACCGATAAAACCGACCACGGTATTGACCAGTAGCGGTTCAAAGTGGCGGGCGACGGCGTAGGCCCGCGCCTCACAGGTTTGCTGATCGACGCCGTGGTGGGCGTTGGCCGACAGGCAGCTTCCCTGGCCGGTCTCAAAATACATCACATTGCTGCCGAGGGTACCGCGCCTGAGGCTCAGGGCCGCCTCGCGGGCCTCCTGCAGCATGGCAAGATTGATGCCGAAGCCGCTGTTGGCCGCTTCGGTACCGGCCACCGACTGGAACACCAGATCCACCGGCGCGCCGCGCTCAATCAGCTGTAGCGTATTGGTCACATGGGTCAGAATGCAGGACTGGGTAGGGATGGCGAAGCGCTGAATAATATCGTCCAGCATGGTGTTCAGCTGCGCCAGCACCGGTAAGCTGTCGCTGGCCGGGTTGATGCCAATCACCGCGTCCCCGGCGCCGTACAGCAGCCCGTCGAGCATACTGGCGGCGATGCCTTTCAGGTCGTCGGTAGGATGGTTGGGCTGCAGGCGTACGCTGAGGTGGCCGGGCAGGCCGATGGTGTTGCGAAAGCGCGTCACCACCTGGCATTTGCTGGCGGCAAGGATCAGATCCTGATTGCGCATCAGCTTACTGACCGCCGCCGCCATCTCCGGGGTGATGGCGCGGGCGACCCGCTGCAGCGTGGCGGTATCGGTAGCATAATCCAGCAGCCAGTCGCGAAAATCGCCGACCGTCAGGTGACGCAGGGCGGCAAAGCCCTGCGCATCATGGGTGTCGAGGATCAGGCGAGTCACTTCGTCCTGCTCGTAAGGGATAAGCGGGTTGTCGAGAATGTCGGTCAGCGGCACCTCGGCGAGGGCCATTTTCGCCGCCATCCGCTCTTCGGCTGAGGTGGCGATAATCCCTGCGAGGGCGTCGCCGGAGCGGGCCGGCGACGCTTTCGCCATCAACGTTTTCAGACTATCAAAGCGCCATACCTGGCCCGATAGCGTGGTTTTATACATGCCGCCTCCTCAGGAGACCGTGCGCAGTTGAGGATCCACTGGCGCCCGTTCACGGGCCGCTGCGGTTTTGCGGAACCACAGGTAGCCGCCGAGCATCATCGCCGCGAAAATCAGCGCCAACAGCAGGTTATACCAGACCATCGCCACCAGGCAGAGCACCGCCATGCCGAGGGCAAAGGCCGGCGCCAGCGGGTAGAGCGGGGCGCGGAACGGACGGATCAGCTTCGGCTCGCTACGGCGCAGTTTGAACAGCGCCGCCATGGAAGTGATATACATAACAATAGCCCCAAATACCGACATGGTGACGATGCAGGCGGTCAGCGGCATGCCGCTGATGGTGATCAGCGAGTCGGAGAAGATCGCGGCGATCCCCACCACGCCCCCGGCGAGGATTGCCAGATGCGGGGTGCGCGTGCGGCGGTTGAGGGAGGCCAGCCCGGCGGGCAGATAGCCGGCGCGGGCGAGGGAGTAGATCTGCCGCGAGTAGCCCATAATGATGCCGTGGAAGGAGGCGACGAGGCCAAACAGCCCCAGCCACACCAGCATATGCAGCCAGCCGCTGCCGTTGCCCACGACCGTCTTCATCGCCTGGGGCAGCGGATCGTTAATATTGGACAGCGCGCGCCAGTCGCCGACGCCGCCGGCGAAGACCATCACGCCGATCGCCAGCACCGTCAGCGTCAGAATGCCGCCGCCCAGGGCGCGGGGAATGGTGCGCTGCGGATCTTTGGCCTCTTCGGCCGCCATGGAGGCCCCCTCAATGGCGAGGAAGAACCAGATGGCGAACGGAATGGCGGCGAACATCCCCGGCAGCGCCAGGCCGCTGAAGCTGTCCGCGCCCGCCCAGCCGTTAGTGGTGAAGTGGCTCCAGGAGAAGCCGGGGGCGACCACGCCCATGAACACCAGCAGCTCGAAGATGGCCAGCAGAGTGACGATCAGCTCGAAAGTGGCGGCAATGCCGACGCCGAGAATATTGAGCGTCATAAAGATCACGTAGGCGCCGCAGGCGACCCATTTCGGATCCAGCGCCGGAAACTGCACGTTGAGGTAGGCCCCGATGGCCATGGCGATGGCCGGCGGGGCGAAGACGAATTCAATCAGGGTAGCAAAACCAGCGATAAAGCCGCCGGTGGGCCCGAAGGCGCGGTAGGCGTAGGCGAAAGGGCCGCCAGCGTGCGGGATGGCGGTGGTCAGCTCGGTAAAGCTGAAAATAAAGGCGCAGTACATGGCGGCGACCGCCAGGGCGACGACCATAAACCCCATCGTGCCCGCCTGCGACCAGCCGTAGCTCCAGCCGAAGTACTCCCCGGATATCACCAGTCCGACGGCGATCCCCCATAAACGAAAACTGCCGAGCGTTCTTTTTAAGGTGGTGGTGTGCTCTGTCATACGTATTGCCTCGCCAGATAGAAAGGTGCTGAACGACAGGCTGCAAAGAGAGTGCCAGAACGTTGTCTGCCGCGATAAGGCGTCAGTCCGTGGCGCGCCCGCTGGCGCTGCGCAAAAATGGGGCAGGCTGCACGCTGTCGGCGCGCGCCCTGGTGCAGCGGCTTTGCTTTTTCAGCGGCGGCACGGTATAACACTTCTTCTTTTGGATGTTTAGATGTCTATACGTTTATACGCATCATGACCCGGGCAAGCGGGCTGGCGTGAGAAAATAAAATGCAAAGCACAACACAACAACAAGGTGGGCAGCTGAAGCGCACCATGAAAACGCGCCATCTGATCATGCTGTCGCTCGGCGGCGTGATTGGCACCGGCTTATTCTTCAATACCGGCTATATCATCTCCACCACCGGCGCGGCCGGGACGCTGCTGGCGTATCTGATTGGCGCCCTGGTGGTCTGGCTGGTGATGCAGTGCCTTGGCGAACTGTCGGTGGCGATGCCAGAGACCGGCGCCTTCCACGTTTACGCGGCGCGCTATCTTGGCCCGGCGACGGGCTATACCGTGGCGTGGCTCTACTGGCTAACGTGGACGGTGGCGCTGGGGTCGAGCTTCACCGCGGCGGGATTCTGCATGCAGTACTGGTTCCCGCAGGTGCCGGTCTGGATCTGGTGCGTGGTGTTCTGCGCAGTGATCTTCGGCCTTAACATCATTTCGACGCGCTTCTTCGCCGAAGGCGAGTTCTGGTTCTCGCTGGTGAAAGTGATCACCATCGTCGCGTTTATTATTCTCGGCGGCGCGGCCATTTTCGGCATCATTCCGATGCAGGATGGCTCCCCGGCGCCGGGCCTGCGCAATATCACCGCCGAAGGCTGGTTCCCGCACGGCGGCCTGCCGATCCTGATGACCATGGTGGCGGTGAACTTCGCCTTCTCCGGGACGGAGCTTATCGGCATTGCCGCCGGAGAGACGGAAAACCCGCATAAGGTTGTTCCGGTTGCCATCCGCACCACCATCGCCCGGCTGATTATTTTCTTTATCGGCACCGTGTTTGTGCTGGCGGCGCTGATCCCGATGCAGCAGGCGGGAGTGGAGAAAAGCCCCTTCGTGCTGGTGTTTGAGAAGGTGGGCATCCCTTATGCGGCGGACATGTTCAACTTCGTGATCCTGACGGCGATCCTGTCGGCGGCTAACTCCGGCCTGTACGCTTCCGGGCGGATGCTGTGGTCGCTGTCGAACGAGAAGACGCTGCCGGCCTGCTTTGCCAAAGTCAATAAACGGGGCGTGCCGGTGACCGCCCTGTCGGTGAGTATGCTGGGCGGCGTGCTGGCGCTGTTCTCCAGCGTGGTGGCGCCAGATACGGTGTTTGTCGCGCTGTCGGCGATCTCCGGTTTTGCGGTGGTGGCGGTGTGGTTGAGCATCTGCGCCTCGCACTTTATGTTCCGCCGCCGCCATCTGCAGCAGGGTAAGGCGCTGAACGATCTGCAGTATCGCGCTCCCTGGTATCCGGTAGTGCCTGTTCTGGGCTTTGTGCTGTGCCTGGTGGCCTGCGTGGGCCTCGCTTTTGACCCGAGCCAGAGAATTGCGCTGTGGTGCGGGATCCCCTTTGTGGCCCTGTGCTATGGTGCCTGGTATCTTACTCGTTCACGGAATATGACTCAGGAGCCCCAACATGTCGCAGACTAATCCGTTTACCGCCCTGCTTGCCGCCCAGCCTTTCGTGCTGCTGGACGGCGCCATGGCCACCGAGCTGGAGGCCCGCGGCTGCGATCTGGCCGACAGCCTGTGGTCGGCGAAAGTGCTGCTAGAGAACCCGCAGCTGATCCGCGATGTGCATCTCGACTACTTTCGCGCCGGGGCGCAGGTGGCGATCACCGCCAGCTATCAGGCCACTCCGGAGGGCTTTGCCGCGCGCGGGCTGGATGAGGCGCAGTCCCGGGCGCTAATCGGCAAAAGCGTCGAGCTGGCGCGCAAAGCGCGCGAGGCGTACCTCGCCGAGAACCCGCAGGCCGGTACGCTGCTGGTGGCCGGTTCGGTGGGGCCGTATGGCGCGTTTCTCGCCGACGGCTCGGAGTATCGCGGCGATTATCAGCGCAGCGCGGCAGAGTTCCAGGCCTTCCACCGCCCGCGCGTCGAAGCGCTGCTGGATGCCGGCGCCGACCTGCTGGCCTGTGAAACCCTGCCGTCATTCGCTGAGATCCAGGCCCTGGCGGCCCTGCTGCAGGAGTATCCCCGCGCCCGTGCCTGGTACTCCTTCACGCTGCGCGACGCCGAACATCTCAGCGACGGCACGCCGCTGCGCGAGGTGATGGCCGCCCTGGCGGATAACCCGCAGGTGGTGGCGGTGGGGATCAACTGTATCGCGCTGGAAAATACGCCCGCGGCGCTGGCGCATTTGCACAGCCTGACGGCCCTGCCGCTGGTGGTCTATCCTAACTCCGGCGAACATTATGATGCGGTGAGCAAGACCTGGCACCATCATGGCGAAGCCTGCGCCAGCCTGGCGGATTATCTGCCGCAGTGGCTGGCGGCCGGGGCGAAGCTGATCGGCGGCTGCTGCCGCACCACGCCGAAGGACATCGCCGCGCTTAACGCGAAGCGCTAAATTTTTGCCGGGTGGCGCTGCGCTTACCCGGCCTACATATTGCGCGAACCGGATGCTGGGTAAGGCGTAGCCGCCGCCCGGCGCCAACCATCTGCCACTAACTCACCGCACAAAACCAACTATCCTTTCCCGCTTTTGTTCTAAAAACGATTCGCTATTAGCCAGAATTTTTAATTACTTCATCTCCATCCTGATGCCGGAAATACTGCACCTATAACAACTCAGGGGAAGCAGACATTATGGCATTCACATCGCGAATTACTCTTCTGGCGGCGCTGGCTGTCGCCGCCTTCCAGGCGCAGGCGGTCAACGTTACCGTGGCGTATCAAACCTCCGCTGAGCCGGCGAAAGTCGCCCAGGCGGACAACACCTTCGCCAAAACCAGCGGGGCGACCGTCGACTGGCGGAAATTTGACAGCGGCGCCAGCGTGGTACGCGCCCTGGCCTCCGGCGATGTGCAGATCGGTAATATTGGCTCCAGCCCGCTGGCGGTGGCCGCCAGCCAGCAGGTGCCGATTGAAGTGTTCCTGCTTGCCTCAAAGCTCGGCAACTCCGAAGCGCTGGTGGTGAAGAAAAGCATTACCAAACCGGAAGATCTGATCGGCAAGCGCATCGCCGTGCCGTTTATCTCCACCACCCACTACAGCCTGCTGTCGGCGCTCAAACACTGGGGCATCAAGCCGGGCCAGGTACAGATTATTAACCTGCAGCCGCCGGCGATTATCGCCGCCTGGCAGCGCGGGGATATCGATGGCGCTTACGTCTGGGCGCCAGCGGTTAACGAACTGGAAAAGGAGGGCAAGGTGCTGACCGATTCTTCTCAGGTTGGGGAGTGGGGCGCACCGACCCTTGACGTCTGGGTGGTCCGTAAGGACTTCGCCGAGCAGCATCCGGAGATCGTCAAAGCGTTTGCTAAAAGCGCCATCGACGCCCAGCAGCCCTACATCGCCAACCCGGATGCATGGCTGAAACAGCCGGACAACATCAGCAAGCTGGCGCGCCTGAGCGGCGTGCCGGAAGCCGATGTCCCCGGGCTGGTGAAGGGCAATACCTATCTCACCGCCGCTGAGCAGGCGCAGGCGCTGAACGGGCCGGTCAATCAGGCCATCGTCGATACCGCGCGCTTCCTGAAAGAGCAGGGCAAAGTGCCTGCGGCGGGAACCGATTATCGTCAGTACGTTACTGACCGCTTTGTGAAGTAAAGGAGGCGGCGATGCTGCAAATCTCGCATCTTTCCGCCGACTACGGCGGTAAACCGGCGCTGGCGGATATCAACCTGACGCTGGAGGGTGGGGAGCTGTTGGTGGTGCTGGGGCCTTCGGGCTGCGGTAAAACTACCCTGCTGAACCTGATTGCCGGATTCGTGCCCTATCAGCACGGCAGCATCACCCTCGAAGGTCAGCGGGTGACCGGGCCGGGCGCAGAGCGCGGGGTGGTCTTCCAGAATGAAGGTCTGCTGCCGTGGCGCAATGTGCAGGATAACGTGGCGCTGGGCCTCCAGCTGGCGGGCGTGGATAAAGCGCAGCGCCGGCAAGCGGCGGCGCAGATGCTGAAGAAGGTGGGGCTCGAAGGGGCGGAAAAGCGCTTTATCTGGCAACTGTCCGGCGGTCAACGCCAGCGGGTGGGCATCGCCCGGGCGCTGGCGGCGAATCCGCAGCTGTTGCTGCTGGACGAGCCCTTCGGCGCGCTTGACGCCTTTACCCGCGAGCAGATGCAGACGCTGCTGCTGAAACTGTGGCATGAGACCGGCAAACAGGTGCTGCTGATCACCCATGATATTGAAGAGGCCATCTTCATGGCGACCGAGCTGGTGCTGCTGTCGCCGGGGCCGGGACGGGTGGTGGAGAGGCTGCGACTTGATTTCAGCCGTCGCTTTGTCGCGGGCGAATCCTGCCGCAGCATCAAATCCGACCCGCGCTTTATTGAACAGCGGGAATACATTCTGAGCCGGGTGTTTGACCAACGGGAGGCTTTCTCATGAGCGTGGTACTGAACGACAAACCGCGTCAGTCGACGCTGAAGTGGCGCTGGCCGCTCTCCCGCCAGCTCACCCTCAGCGTGGCGACCCTGGCGGTATTGCTGGCCGTCTGGTGGGCGGTCGCGGCGTTGCAGCTGATTAGTCCGCTGTTTCTGCCGCCGCCGGGCCAGGTGCTGCAGAAGCTTATCACCATCGCCGGGCCACAGGGCTTTATGGATGCGACGCTCTGGCAGCACCTGGCGGCGAGCCTGACGCGGATCGTTATCGCCCTGTTGGCGGCAGTGCTTATTGGCGTACCGGTGGGGATCGCCATGGGGCTCAACTCGACGGTGCGCGGGATCCTCGACCCGATGATCGAACTCTATCGTCCGGTACCGCCGCTGGCCTACTTACCGCTGATGGTGATCTGGTTTGGCATCGGTGAAACCTCGAAGATCCTGCTGATCTACCTGGCGATTTTCGCGCCGGTAGCCATGTCGGCGCTGGCAGGGGTAAAAAGCGCGCAGCAGGTGCGGATTCGCGCTGCCCGTTCGCTTGGCGCCAGCCGGGCGCAGGTGCTGTGGCTGGTGATCCTGCCCGGCGCGCTGCCGGAGATCCTCACCGGACTGCGCATTGGTCTCGGGGTGGGCTGGTCAACGCTGGTGGCAGCTGAGCTGATCGCCGCCACCCGCGGATTAGGATTTATGGTGCAGTCTGCCGGCGAGTTTCTCGCCACCGATGTGGTGCTGGCGGGGATCGCGGTGATTGCCATTATCGCCTTTTTACTGGAACTGGGTCTGCGCGCGCTGCAGCGGCGCCTGACGCCCTGGCATGGAGAAGTACAATGAGTGAACGTCTGAGCATTACCCCGCTGGGGCCGTATATTGGCGCGCAGGTGAGCGGGGCGGATTTAACCCGTCCGCTAAGCGACAACCAGTTTGAACAGCTGTATCACGCGGTGCTGCGTCATCAGGTGGTATTCCTGCGCGAGCAAAATATCACCCCGGCGCAACAGCGCGACCTGGCGCTGCGGTTTGGCGACCTGCATATCCATCCGGTCTACCCTCACGCCCCTGGCGTGGAGGAGATTATCGTCCTCGATACCCACAACGATAATCCGCCGGATAATGACAACTGGCATACCGATGTCACCTTTATCGACACGCCGCCCGCCGGCGCCATTCTGGCGGCGAAAGAGCTGCCGACGACCGGTGGGGACACCCTGTGGACCAGCGGCATCGCCGCCTGGGAAGCGCTGTCAGAACCTTTCCGGCAGCTGCTGAGCGGCCTGCATGCCGAACACGATTTCCGCAAATCGTTCCAGGAGTATAAGTACAACAAGACTGAAGCCGAGCATCGGCGCTGGCAGGAAGCGGTGGCGAAGCATCCGCCGCTGCTGCACCCGGTGGTGCGTACCCACCCGGTGACCGGCAAGCAGGCGCTGTTCGTTAATGAAGGCTTTACCACGCGAATTGTCGAGGTGAGTGAGAAAGAGAGCGCAGCGCTGCTGAACTTCCTGTTTGCTCATGTCACTAAACCGGAGTTTCAGGTGCGCTGGCGCTGGCAGCCGAACGATGTCGCTATCTGGGATAACCGGGTGACCCAGCATTACGCCAACGCCGACTATCTGCCGCAGCGGCGGATCATGCACCGGGCGACGATCCTCGGCGATAAGCCGTATTACCGGGCGGGGTAAGGCTTGTGGCCGGTTAAGGCATCAGCCGCGAGCCGCGGAGAAAGGCGGATGCTGCATTGCCCGCTGCTTCCCGGAGGCGTCGCCTGACGCGCCTTTTCCGGACTACCGAACCGTCGGAAACGGTGAACCATAGCCCGGCTAAGGCGCAACGCGCCGCAAGCCGGGAAAAGCGTTTATGCCGATTTTTGCGCACCCAGATGCGCGCCAATATAGCGCTGGTAGCGATTGGCCTTCAGGTAGGTGAGATCCACCAGCACCAGACCATCCACGCAGTTGTTGAAATCCGGGTCGCTGCCGAAATCGATAAACTGCACGCCGCCCGGCTCGCACACTTCCGAGTACTGCTTATACAGCGGGGGGATCGCGCAGCCGAGGTTGCCGAGCAGGGACTTCAGCCGGGCCAGGTCGTCGTTGTAATCCTCCCCGCCAAACTGCGCCAGCACGTCGGGCAGCGACGCCGGATAAGGTCGACGCGACTCCGCCAGCGGATGCGTCGCCGGGAACCACATCCGGTAGAACGCCACCAGCAGATCGCGGGCGGCGGGCGGCAATCCGCCAGAAATCGACACCGGACCAAACAGATAGCGATAGTGCGGATAGCGCGCCAGATAAGCGCCGATGCCGGACCACAGGTAGTCCAGCCCGCGACGCCCCCAGTAGCGCGGCTGGATAAAGCTGCGCCCCAGCTCAATGCCGTGCTGCAGGACATCGTCCATCCGCCCGTCGTAATGGAACAGACTGTAACTGTAGATCCCCTCCAGGCCGCGCTTTGCCAGCTGGATGGCCGTCGGCATAAAGCGGTAAGCGCCGACGATCTCGAGGTCTTCTTCATCCCACAGGATCAGATGCAGATAGTCGTCGTCATACCCGTCGATATCCCGCCGTTTGCCGCTGCCTTCCCCGACCGCGCGGAAGGCGATTTCCCGCAGACGTCCCAGCTCGCGCAGCAGCGGCGCGTCCTCCTGGCCGTTGCGCTGCCAGAGGTAAATCACTTTGCCATCGGCGGTGCGGCCCAGGCATTCGGCCTTGTGCAGTTCGCGTTTGAGCAGCGCCCGGTCTTCCGGACGGGCGATGGCGCTTTCGGTTTTAAACCGCCCCGGCAGCCCTTTGCGCAGCTGTTCAAGGTGCTGATAGCAGCGGCCGGTAAGCTCGCGAGCGCTGGACTGGGCATCGAACCAGCTCGACCAAGGGATCTGCTGGCCGATGCGCACCGGCAGGCTGCTGTTGCGCCGGCGAAACATCTGCTGCATCAGCAGGAGCAGCGGCAGGTTGTCGGAGACCAGCGTACTGGCGTAAAACAGGGCGCTGTTGCGGGCGTCAATCCACGCCGGCAGCAGCGGGGCGCGATATTTTGCCGCCAGCTTAATAAAGCCGGAGTGCCATTTTTTATCGCGGATGCCGCGACGGGTGAGGCGGGAGACTTCCCCCGCCGGGAAGAAGATCAGCACCCCACCGGCCTGCAGCTGCTGGTCCATCTGCTGCAGCGCCGCTTTAGCGGTGCGGCCATGAATATTATCTACCGGGATAAACAGCGAACTCAGGGGCTCAAGGTGGGTGAGCATGCGGTTGGTGACCACTTTGACATCGCGGCGCACGCGGGATACCGCATACAGGAGCGCCAGGCCGTCGAGGGTGCCGGTGGGGTGGTTGGCGATAATGACCAGCGGGCCATATTCGGGGATTTGTTCGAGATCGTGCGCCGGGATGGCGCAGCGGATATTGAGGTATTCCAGCACCTGTTCGACCGTATCAAGCCCCTTCAGGTGGCGGTGACGGTCGGCAAATTGTTGAAACTCTTCCTCATAAAATAGCTTTTTTAACAGTTTCTTTTGCCAGGGGGCGGGCCTCGCCTGAGGCCACAGGTCATCGAGTACGTTGTCGAGACTAAACATAGTGGCTCCTCCTCCGTCCTGCCCAGACAGTAGAAGGTGGAGATGTCGTTCAGATTACAGTTGGGTGAAGTTTCGGTCGCAGCGGGGGAGACGACGGGTAGGGAGCCGTTTTTGTGCCGGGTGGCGGCTGCGCCTGACCTGGCCTACATGCGGGATGGGACTGCGGGCCCGGCAATCTCGTAGGCCCGCGCAAGCGCCAGCGCCGCCGGGCAATGGCAACGGGTAGGGAGACGTTTTTGCGCCGGGTGGCGGCTGCGCCTGACCCGGCCTACATGCGGGATGGGACTGCGGGCCCGGCAAGCTCGTAGGCCCGCGCAAGCGTCAGCGCCGCCGGGCAATGGCAACGGGTAGGGAGACGTTTTTGCGCCGGGTGGCGGCTGCGCCTGACCCGGCCTACATGCGGGATAGGCCTGCGGGCCCCGGTAAGCGCAGCGCCACCGGGGAGGGGCGGGTTTAACGGAGGATCTTTTTCTCGGCCAGATCGAGGGCGAAATAGCTGAAGATCAGGTCGGCGCCTGCGCGTTTGATAGCGCCGAGGCTTTCCAGAACCACTTTCTCTTCATCGATAGCGCCCGCCTGGGCAGCAAATTTGATCATCGCGTACTCACCGCTGACCTGATAGGCGCCGAGCGGCAGATCGCTGCGTTCGCGAATATCGCGCAGAATATCCAGGTAGGCGCCAGCCGGTTTCACCATCAGGCAGTCGGCGCCCTGGGCTTCATCGAGCAGCGACTCGCGAATGGCCTCCCGGCGATTCATCGGGCTCATCTGATAGGTTTTCCGATCGCCCTTCAGCGCGGTACCGGCCGCTTCGCGGAACGGACCGTAGAAGGAAGAAGCGAACTTGGTCGAGTAGGACATGATCGCCGTATTGGTGAAGCCGGCGGCGTCCAGCGAGCGGCGAATCGCCTGCACCTGTCCGTCCATCGCGGCGGAAGGAGCGATGAAATCCGCCCCCGCGGCGGCGGCGACAACGGCCTGTTTGCCGAGGTTTTCCAGGGTCGCGTCGTTATCCACCCCGTGGTCGCACAGCACGCCGCAGTGGCCGTGGGAGGTATATTCGCAGAAGCAGGTATCGGACATGACGATCATCTCCGGCACCGTGGACTTACAAATCCGCGACATACGCGCCACCAGACCATTTTCATTCCAGGTATCGCTGCCGGTGGCATCGGTGTGATGAGAAATACCAAAGGTCATCACCGAGCGGATCCCGGCGTTGGCGATGCGTTCGATCTCGCGCGCCAGATATTTTTCCGGAATGCGCATCACGCCGGGCATGGCCTCTATCGCTTTGTAATCATCAATTTCTTCTTCAACAAAGATCGGCAACACCAGGTCGTTCAAACTCAGTGTTGTCTCTTCAAACAGGGCGCGCAGCGCAGCGGATTGACGCAGGCGGCGGGGGCGAGTGATTAAATCTGTCATGGTTTGCCTGATTTTGTGAAATGAAAGACGATAGTGTAACTGAAATGGCAGCGGGATGTTTCGCCAAAACGATCGTTATGGCGCATCGGCGAAACCTTCCCCGGGCTTACTGGCTGGCCGTCTGCATGTTGGGCTGTGCGCCGCTCAGCTCGCTGACCAGGTCGTTGATGCCATCGCTCATATTGTTGAAGCGGGTTAACGGCGAGCGGGTTACCACCACAAAGGCGCCAACGTTAGCCTGCGGATTCATCGCCATATAGGTGATAAACCCGCCGCCGCCGCCGGTTTTCTGAATAATCCCCGGATGGCCGTTCTTCGGCTTCATATACACCCAGCCGAGGCCCAGCGCGTCGGCGCGGCCCGGCACGTCCATACCAATCACCCGGGTCAGCTGGTTACGCTGATAAATCAGCGTCTGCATCCGGTCGGCCTGCTGGCTGCGGGTATAGAAATCGGATGACAGGAACTGCTGCATCCAGCGCATCATATCCCCCGGCGTCGAGTAGACTCCGCCGCTGCCGATCGCCGCCAGGGTGTTGTTGCATGGGCTGGCGCCTTTTTCCGGGATCATCAGCCGCTGGCACTGATCCGGTGACGGGGTAAAGGTGGTGTCCTTCATCCCCAGCGGCCGGGTGATCTGCTCTTCAAACAGCTGCGGATACGGTTTGCCGGCGGCGGTGGCGAGCGCGTCTGCCAGTAAATCGAAGGCCAGGTTGGAGTAGGCCGCCTGTGACCCCGGCGCGGTCTTCAGGGTCGCGGTAGAGAGCCAGTTCCAGCGCTGCTGGCGGGTCGGCCAGACAAACACCGGACGATGAGCGGCGCCACCAGGCTGCTCGCGCGGCAGGGCGCTGGTATGGGTCGCGAGGTTAACCAGGGTGATTGGTTTTCCCTGCCAGTCAGGCACCCGGGCGCCCGGCGGGGCGTATTTACTCAGCGGATCGTTGAGTTTCACCACCCCCTGGTCGAGCAGCTTCACCAGCATCTCGCTGGTCATCAGTTTGCTGAGGGAGGCGATACGGATCACCGAGTCGAGCTGCGGGTGCTGATTATTCCCCGGGCGGGTTTCGCCAAAGCTGCGAAAAACACGCTGATTGCCATCGATAACCACCAGCGCCATGCCGGTGGCGCCGCTGCCGTAGTAGATATGATTGGCGTAACGATCGACCACATCCGAGGCGAAAACCGGGTCAACGGTAGGCTGTGCGGCCTGCACCGAGGTCCACGACGCCGCGCACAGCGCAGCAAAAATGAGCAAACTACGTTTCAACGGAGATCATCCATTAAATAAATAAAAAGAAGAGGGTATTTATACTACGAAGTGGCGCAGAACAAAGCGGGATTCACGACATTCCTGCAGGAAAAAGGTAACGGTGCGTAAAAAAGACTTTTTTACGCTTTCGGATACCGGCTTTTTTCGCCGGCGCGTATGATGACCGTTTGGCTGAAGGTTCGTGGGAGAGAACAATGACGGCTCAACGGGTAGTGATGGTCGTGGATATGCAAAACGGCGTGTTCGCCACGCCGCGTCTGGCGCGCGAGCGCTGCGTCGCGCAAATTAATCGTCTGGTGCGCGCGGCGGACAAGGTTATTTTCATTCAGCATGATGAAGCCGGCGGCCTCGAAGCCGGCAGCGAAGGCTTCGCCCTGCTTCCTGAGCTGGAGCAGCCGGCTGGCGCGCTGTATGTCACCAAAACCGCCTGCGATGCCTTCTATCACACCTCGCTGGCGCAGGTGCTGGACGAACACGACATTCAGCAGTTCGTCATCTGCGGCTGCGCCACCGACTACTGCCTCGATACCACCATTAAAAATGGCGCCAGCCGCGGGTACGTTATTGTTATCGCGGAAGATGCCCACACCACCGCCGACCGCCCCGCCGCGCAGGCCGCGACGCTTATCGCCCACTACAATGAGGTGTGGCGTACGCTGACCATTCCTGGCAATCCTTTACAGGTGAAACCCACAGAAACAATTCTGCACGCATGGCAGCAGAACTAAGCTGTTGATATCCGGTCTTATCATTCGTCTGTCCCGCGAGGGCTCATCCGCGCGGCGGCCGACGTATGCGTCGTACACAGCAATAGCAGAACGATAAGAAGTTAGCAGGAGACAATGATGTTTAAATCTTTTTTCCCCAAACCGGGGCCGTTTTTTATTTCTGCCTTTATCTGGTCGTTGCTGGCCGTGATCTTTTGGCAGGCGGGCGGCGGCGACTGGCTGCTGCGGGTCACCGGGGCATCGCAAAATGTGGCGATCAGCGCGGCGCGCTTCTGGTCGCTCAACTATCTGGTGTTCTACGCTTACTATCTGTTTTGCGTCGGCGTGTTCGCGCTGTTCTGGTTTGTCTACTGCCCGCACCGCTGGCAGTACTGGTCGATTCTCGGCACCTCGCTCATCATCTTCGTCACCTGGTTTCTGGTGGAAGTCGGGGTGGCGATCAACGCCTGGTATGCGCCGTTCTACGACCTGATCCAGAGCGCGCTGGCCACCCCGCATAAGGTCAGCATCAACCAGTTTTATCAGGAAATCGGCGTCTTTCTCGGCATCGCGATCATCGCGGTGATTATTGGCGTGATGAATAACTTCTTCGTCAGCCACTACGTCTTCCGCTGGCGCACGGCGATGAACGAGCACTATATGGCCCACTGGCAGCATCTGCGCCATATCGAAGGCGCCGCGCAGCGTGTGCAGGAAGATACCATGCGTTTTGCTTCCACCCTCGAAGATATGGGTGTGAGCTTTATCAACGCGGTGATGACCCTGATCGCCTTCCTGCCGGTGCTGGTGACGCTCTCCGAACATGTTCCCGACCTGCCTATCGTCGGCCATCTGCCGTATGGCCTGGTGATTGCCGCTATCGTCTGGTCGCTGATGGGTACCGGCCTGCTGGCGGTGGTGGGGATTAAGCTGCCGGGCCTGGAGTTTAAAAACCAGCGCGTGGAAGCGGCCTATCGTAAAGAGCTGGTTTACGGCGAGGACGATGAAACTCGCGCCACGCCGCCGACGGTGCGCGAGCTATTCCGCGCGGTGCGTCGCAACTATTTCCGTCTCTATTTCCACTATATGTATTTCAATATCGCCCGCATCCTCTATCTGCAGGTGGATAACGTTTTCGGCCTTTTCCTGCTGTTTCCGTCGATCGTTGCCGGTACGATTACCCTCGGGCTGATGACGCAAATTACTAACGTCTTCGGCCAGGTGCGCGGCTCGTTCCAGTACCTGATCAGCTCGTGGACAACGCTGGTGGAACTGATGTCCATCTACAAACGTCTGCGCAGTTTTGAACGCGAGCTGGACGGCAAACCGCTGCAGGAAGCGATCCCGACATTACGTTAATCAAGACAAGGAAGCATAATGGCCGCACGTTTATCGCGCATTATTCCCGTTTCATTGACGCTGCTGGCGGCCATGGCGCTGAGCGCCTGTACCAGCCAGCAGGCCCCGGCGCTGAAAGAGGGCGAGAAGCCTGTTGACGTGGCGTCGGTGGTGCGGCAGAAAATGCCGGCCAGCGTCAAGGATCGGGAGGCTTGGGCGCAAGCCATCGCCACCGCGTTTGACAGCCAGAAGCTGGCGCCGACGGAAGAAAACGTCTGCTCGGTGCTGGCGGTCGCGCAGCAAGAGTCTAACTATCAGTCCGATCCGGTGGTGCCGGGGCTGAATAAAATCGCCTGGCAGGAAATTGACCGCCGGGCGGAAAAAATGCACATTCCGCCGTTTCTGGTCCATACCGCGCTGAAGATCACCTCGCCAAACGGTAAAAGCTATAGCGACCGTCTGGACAATGTGAAGACGGAAAAGCAGTTGAGCGCCATTTTTGATGACTTTATCGGGATGGTGCCGATGGGGCAGAAGCTGTTCGGTTCCCTTAACCCGGTGCACACCGGGGGGCCGATGCAGGTCAGCATTGCTTTTGCCGAGCAGCACACCTCCGGCTACCCGTGGAAAATGAACGGCACGGTGCGCCAGGAGGTCTTCAGTCTGCGCGGTGGCCTGTGGTTTGGCACCTATCATCTGCTGAACTATCCGGCCAGTTATAGTGCGCCATTGTACCGCTTTGCCGACTTCAACGCCGGCTGGTACGCCAGCCGTAACGCCGCCTTCCAGAACGCGGTGGTGAAAGCCAGCGGGGTAAAACTGGCGCTCGACGGCGACCTTATCCGCTACGACAGCGAGGAGCCGGGCAGCACCGAGCTGGCGGTGCGTCGCCTGGCGAGCCAGCTGGGGATGAGCGACAGCGAGATCCATCGTCAGTTGAAAAAGGGCGACAGCCTGGCGTTTGAGAAGACCGATCTCTATCAGCAGGTTTTCCGTCTCGCCGAGAAAAAGGCGGGCAAAACCCTGCCGCGGGAGATGTTGCCAGGGATCCAGCTGGAGAGTCCAAAAATCACCCGAAATCTGACGACGGCGTGGTTTGCGAAACGGGTTGATGAGCGGCGGGCAAACTGTATGGCGCGGCGTTAACGGCGCTGACGCCAGCGCACGATAAGCGCCAGTACCCCGATGAACGTGCAGCCGATCAGGAAAGGGATCAGACCAAAGAGGGTACCCACGGCGAGGCTGATGTCGACTTGCGGACGGCTGGCGTCCTGGGCTTGCATCAGGCGTTCAAATACCCCCGGGGCGTGGATCAGCATGCTGAGCATCTGCGCGCCGGCCCAGCAGCAGATCAACACGAACAGCCCGTAGGCGACATGGCTGCCGGTCAGCGCGCCCCTTTTTTTATTTCCCAAAAGCGATTTTGAAAAACTGAATTCAGCCATAGGCCCTCCCACATCTGCGCTGCTGGTTTTTTCTCCAGCTCTATGTCAGGTATTCTGGCAGTCAGGGGCCATCATCAGTATCAGATTGCTGGTAATTGCCGTCCAGGAATAATCCTGTTTTCGCCGTTGTGTTAACTGCGCCACAGGAGCACAAAAGGGAGAGCGGCGTCGCAATCCAGCAACATTCTCCATATCGCTACAGACCGCCGCGGGCGGCTATGCGAAGATGCGTTTTTTGCTGTTGGAGGCCGCATGAAGCTCACTGATAAAATTCGCCGCGATTGGCACTACTACGCCGTGGCGCTGGGGTTGATTTTTATTCTTAATGGCGTGGTGGGGCTGCTGGGGTTTGAAACTCAGGGGTGGCAATCCTACGCCGTCGGTCTGATCACCTGGGTCATTAGCTTCTGGATTGCGGGCTTTGTGATCCGCCGCCGCCCGGCAGAAGAGGCCTGAGGCCGCCGCTGCCAGGCGGGGTAAAACGCGTTTTAGTTCATGGAGGTTTTCAGCGCCCGGTCCGCGGCATGGCGCTCCAGCGCCAGCTCAATCAGGCGGGTGATCAGGCTGGTGTAGTCGAGACCGCTGGCCTGCCACAGCTTCGGATACATGCTGATGTTGGTAAAGCCCGGCAGGGTGTTGATCTCGTTGATCACCACCTCGTTGTCGGCGGTGAGGAACACGTCGACACGAGCCATGCCGCTGCAGCCCAGGGTCTGGTAGGCCTGCACCGCGATAGCGCGAATTTTGTCGTTGATCTCAGGGGCGATAGCGGCCGGGACTACCACCTGCGCGCCCTGATCGTCGATATACTTGGTGTCGTAGGCGTAAAACTCGCTGTTGAGGACGATTTCACCGCAGGTGCTGGCCTGCGGGTGGTCGTTACCCAGCACCGCACACTCAATTTCCCGCCCTTTAATGCCTTGCTCCACCACCACTTTATGGTCAAATTCGAAGGCCAGGGCCACCGCCTGATGGTACTGCTCTTCGTTTTTAACTTTGCTGACGCCAACCGACGAGCCCTGATTAGCCGGCTTAACGAACAGCGGCAGGCCAAGCTTCGCTTCGACATCGGCAAAGCTGAACTGCGCGCGGTTGGCGCGGGTGAGTGTGATAAACGGGGCGACGGCGAGCCCGGCGTCGCGCAGCAGACGTTTGGTCACGTCTTTGTCCATACAGGCCGCAGAGCCCAGCACATCGGAGCCGACGAACGGCAGATTCGCCATGCGCAGCATCCCCTGCAGGGAGCCATCTTCACCCAGCGTGCCGTGGACGATCGGGAAAATCACATCGATGGCCGCCAGCGGTTGGCCGCTTTCGGCGTTAATCAGCTGCTGCGCTTCGCGGCCCGGGATCTGCGCCAGAGTCACCGTGGAAGGGCGCAGGGCAATGCGGGCAGGATCCTGTGCGTTGAGCAGGTAGTTGCCGGCGTCGTTGATATGCCACAGCCCCTGTTTATCAATACCCAACAGAACCACATCGAAGCGCGATTTATCAATCGCTTCCACGATATTCTTCGCTGACTGCAGCGACACTTCATGCTCCGCCGACTTGCCGCCAAAAACGATCCCAACCCTCATCTTTGCCATTTCAACTTCCATCCAGATAACATCAAAGGGCATAACATACCATGTGAAACCGCTGCCTGGCTGCCATAATATTTACCTGATCAATTGACGGGAGTGGGCGTGAGAGGAAAGACGCTGCTGGTGCTGGCCGGGCTGCTCGGCGCGGGCCTGTTGGGATACCGCAATCTGCCGCCGCACCTGAATCCGCTGGCGCCGCTGGCGCTGGACGATCCCCCGGGCTGGCTGACGTCGTTTAAGCTGCGCAGGCTGACGGCAGACCAGTGCGCCTCCCTGCTGGCGGAAGCCAATCGCCGGCGGCTTATCGCCAGCCGGCCGGTGGCCGACAGCGAGGGAAGCTGCCCTCTGCGTAACGTGGTGCGGGTGGCGAATTTTGGCTCGGTGCAGCTGAGCAGTAGTTTTCTCGCCAGTTGCCCGCTGGCGCTGAGCAGTGCGCTGTACATCGAGCAGCAGGCGAAGCCGCTGACCCGGCAGCTGATGGCGAGCGATCTGCGTCAGATCGATCATCTCGGCAGCTTTGCCTGCCGCAATATTTACCATCGTCAACAGGCGCGGCGCAGTGAACACGCCACGGCGGACGCGCTGGACGTCAGCGGTTTCCGTCTGGCGGACGGTAGACGCGTTAGCGTCCTGCAGGGCTGGCGGAGCGAGACTTCGCGCCCCTGGCTGGCGGCGCTGTTGAGCAGCAGTTGCCATTACTTCGGTAACGCGCTGGGGCCAGAGTACAACGCGGCTCACGCCAACCATTATCATTTCGGCATGCGCGGGCAGGGCTTCTGCTTTTGAGCATAAAGCGCTATGAGCAGCCTAAATGACCAGAAAATGCTTCGTCAGGCTCTCATCCGCAGCCATAAAACACCAAACTCACCGCCAGCGCATCTATGGTAGTACACCAGTGGGATGAAATTGCTAAGCTAGATAATAATTGGCAAATCATTAATGAATACGCGTAGTTATGGAATCCTGGAAGGTTAATCTCATCTCCGTCTGGTTTGGTTGCTTTTTTACCGGCCTGGCGATTAGTCAAATTCTCCCCTTTTTACCCCTCTACGTCTCCCAGCTCGGCGTCACCTCGCATGAAGCGCTATCGATGTGGTCGGGGCTGACCTTCAGCGTCACTTTTCTTGTCTCGGCGATCGTCTCGCCAATGTGGGGAAGCCTGGCGGACCGTAAAGGCCGCAAGCTCATGCTGCTGCGCGCCTCGTTGGGGATGGCGATTGCCATTTTACTGCAGGCTTTCGCCACCAACGTCTGGCAGCTGTTTATCCTGCGGGCGATCATGGGCTTAACCTCCGGTTATATTCCCAACGCCATGGCGCTGGTGGCCTCCCAGGTGCCGCGCGAGCGCAGCGGCTGGGCGCTAAGCACGCTGTCAACGGCGCAAATTAGCGGGGTGATCGGCGGTCCGCTGCTGGGCGGTTTCCTGGCGGACCACGTCGGGCTGCGGATGGTCTTTTTTATTACGGCGATCCTGCTGACCATCAGTTTTCTGGTGACCCTGTTTCTGATTAAAGAGGGCGTTCGCCCGCAGGTCAGCAAAAGCGAGCGTCTCACCGGGAAACAAGTCTTTGCCTCTTTGCCCTATCCGGGGCTGGTGATCAGCCTGTTCTTCACCACCCTGGTGATCCAATTGTGCAACGGCTCAATCGGCCCGATTCTGGCGCTGTTTATTAAGTCGATGGCGCCGGACAGCAACAATATCGCTTTTCTGGCCGGGATGATCGCCGCGGTGCCCGGCGTGTCGGCACTGATTTCTGCGCCACGGTTGGGTAAGCTTGGCGACCGCATCGGCACCTCGCGGATCCTGCTGGCGACGCTCTGCTGCGCGGTGGTGATGTTCTTCGCCATGTCCTTTGTCACCACCCCGCTGCAATTGGGTACGCTGCGTTTTCTGCTCGGCTTTGCCGATGGCGCGATGCTCCCGGCGGTGCAGACCTTATTGCTGAAGTACAGCAGCGACAGCGTCACCGGGCGTATCTTTGGCTATAACCAGTCGTTTATGTATCTGGGCAACGTCGCCGGGCCGCTAATTGGCGCCTCTGTGTCAGCCATGGCCGGCTTCCGCTGGGTGTTTATTGCCACCGCCATTATCGTTTTCATTAACCTCTGGCAGCTGGCGTGGATGCTGCGCCAAACCCGCCGGGCTAACGCCTGAACCTCTGCTGACGGTATTTATTGCGATACCGTCAGCATTATTCGCCGTCAGCGGATTTACTATTACTTTTTGTTATCGTCATGGCGTGAACGCTATTCCATTTTATTATTTTCCAGGCAATCTGGTTATAAGTAACCCCGGTCATGATTAAACAATACTATTTATAGTGGTATTTTATTGTGGTAAAACGTTTCGCTGTATATTGGGTGTTGCGATGATTCTTAATTTAAGTAATTCTGAGGTCCGTCATCGCGTATGACATCCCAATCAAAACAGGCCTCGCATAAGGAACTGGTGCTATGAAGAATCTCATTGCTGAGTTACTGGTTAAACTGGCGCAAAAGGAAGAAGAAGCAAAGGAACTGACGGTGCAGGTTGAAGCGCTGGAGATCGTGGTCACCGCATTATTGCGCCATATGGAGCATGATGCCCAGCAGGCATTGATTCAGGATATTGAACAGGCGATTGACCAGGTGACGCCCTGTCCGCCGGTCAACGACCATGATGCGATGCTGCTGCAGCAATATCTAAAGAAGCTGTTGCGGCATCCTCGTAGCTAGTCTTTGTGACACGACAAGGATGCCGTCATTTTTCTGTCATCTCCCTTTTATAAAGTCTCCCTCGTTTTGTTTTTTTAAGTATTTTTTACATGGAGATGACAAAAGTGAAATTAAGCGCCCTGTTTATTGCCCTGATTCCTCTACTGGGCTCGCCGGTTATTCATGCAGAAACTACTGCTGCGCCGGTTCTGGAAAATCGCGCTGCGCAGGGAGATATCACCACTCCTGGCGGCGCGCGTCGTTTAACAGGCGATCAAACCGAAGCGCTGCGCGCCTCGTTAATCAATAAGCCAGCTAAAAACGTTATTTTGCTGATTGGCGATGGCATGGGTGATTCGGAAATTACCGCTGCGCGAAACTATGCCGAGGGGGCGGGCGGTTTCTTTAAAGGAATTGATGCTCTGCCGTTAACCGGGCAGTACACGCATTATTCGCTGGATAAAAAAACCGGGAAACCGGACTACGTGACCGACTCGGCGGCCTCCGCAACCGCCTGGACCACCGGCGTGAAGACTTATAACGGCGCGCTGGGCGTCGATATTCATGAGAATTCGCATCAGACCATCCTCGAGCTGGCGAAAGCGGCGGGGCTGGCCACCGGCAACGTTTCCACCGCCGAGCTGCAGGACGCCACCCCCGCGGCGTTGGTAGCGCATGTGACATCGCGTAAATGCTACGGCCCGACGGTTACCAGCGAAAAATGCCCCAGCAATGCGCTGGAAAAAGGGGGCAAAGGCTCCATTACCGAACAGCTGCTGAACGCCCGACCGGATGTCACCCTGGGCGGCGGCGCGAAGACCTTTGCCGAAACGGCGACGGCGGGCGAGTGGCAGGGCAAAACCCTGCGCGAGCAGGCGCAAGCGCGCGGCTACCAGATTGTGACCGACGCGGCTTCTCTTGCCGCCGCGACGGAAGCCAGTCAGGATAAACCGCTGCTGGGACTCTTTGCCGATGGCAATATGCCGGTACGCTGGGAAGGGCCGAAGGCGTCTTATCACGGTAATATCGATAAGCCGCCGGTGACCTGTACGCCAAACCCGAAGCGTGACGCCTCGGTGCCGACGCTGGCGCAAATGACGGAGAAAGCGATTGACCTGCTGAGTCGCAACGAGAAAGGTTTCTTCCTGCAAGTCGAAGGCGCTTCCATCGATAAGCAGGACCATGCGGCCAATCCGTGCGGCCAGATCGGCGAAACGGTTGATCTTGACGAAGCGGTGCAGAAGGCGCTGGAATTCGCGCGAAAAGACGGTAATACCCTGGTGATCGTCACCGCCGACCATGCGCATGCCAGCCAGATCATCCCGGCGGATAGCAAAGCCCCGGGGCTGACCCAGGCTCTGAACACGCACGATGGCGCGGTGATGGTGATGAGCTACGGCAACTCTGAGGAAGAGTCGATGGAGCACACCGGCACCCAACTGCGCATTGCGGCCTACGGTCCGCATGCGGCTAACGTCGTCGGCCTGACCGATCAGACCGACCTGTTCACGACCATGAAAGCTGCCCTGAGTCTCAAATAAGTCGCTGCCGGTGGCGAAATTGCGTCACCGGCTGGTTTTTTTTCTATCTGCGTCCAGACTTACAACGTTCCACTCACAGAAGGATGGTGCGATGAAAATAACTTTATTGATGACCCTACTGTTTGGCTTGATCTTTATCAGCGCGGTTGGCGCGGCAGAAAAAACGCCCACTCCTCAGCAGCAAAGGATGACGGACTGCAATCAGCAAGCGTCAGCCAAAATGCTGAAAGGTGAGGAGCGCAAAACCTTTATGAGCCAGTGTCTGAAAAAAGAGACCACGACCTCGCAGGGAAAGGCGCTCACCCCTCAGCAGCAGAAAATGAGCGACTGCAGCAAAGCGGCCACGGCGAAATCACTGAAGGGCGATGAACGCAGTACCTTCATGAGTAGCTGCCTGAAGAAAGCCTGAAAAAAAGGGAGCGCTCGCGCTCCCTTGTTCTTTAACCTCTCAGGGCTTGAAGCCCGCCGGCTCAGCTTCAGGAGCGGCTCAGTTTCTCTGATTTTTCCATACACTGGGTGATGGCTTCGATTACCGCCGAGCGGAACCCTTTCTCTTCCAGCACGCGCACGGCTTCGATGGTGGTCCCGCCAGGGGAACAGACCATATCTTTCAGCGCCCCTGGGTGTTCTCCGCTCTCCAGCACCATTTTGGCGGAGCCCATCACCGCCTGGGCGGCGAATTTATAGGCCTGAGCGCGCGGCATTCCGCCGAGGACGGCGGCATCGGCCATCGCTTCGATAAACATAAAGACATAGGCCGGCGCCGAACCGCTTACCCCCACCACCGGATGGATCATCGGCTCGGCAATTTGCTCCGCCTGGCCAAAGCAACGGAAAATAGTCAGCACTTCGGCAACATCTTCGCTGCTCACCAGGGCGTTAGGCGTGACGGAGGTCATACCGGCGTTAACCAGCGACGGCGTATTCGGCATCGCGCGAATGATTTTGCGATCGTGGCCAAGGGCGCGCGCCAGCTGCTCAAGCGTAACGCCGGCGGCGATAGAGACCACCAGCGACTCTTTATTCAGGCTGGAGGCGATATCGCCCAGCACTTTGGTCATGATCCCCGGTTTAACCGCGCCGAAGACGATATCGGCAATCTGCGCCACTTCCTGGGCGCTGCTGGCGGCGTTGATGCCATACTGGTCGCGCAGAGCTGCAACCTTGTCCGGCGACGGGGTGTAGACCCAGATTTGTCCCGGCTGTACCTGACCGCTGGCGATCAGCCCGCCCAGAATGGCCTTACCCATATTGCCGCAGCCGATAAAGCCAATTTTCTTATCCATCACCATTCCCCTCTGCTTTTTTCGTTACGATCTGATTAGCTTACCATCCTGGCGCTTTCCTGGGGGAGAAAAGCAGGTAACATTGGCGTCACTTATTGCAGGTAACAGGAGCTGGCATGGCCATTTGGGTGGATGCGGACGCGTGTCCGAACGTGATTAAAGAGATTTTGTTCCGCGCGGCAGAGCGGACCCAGACTCCGCTGACGCTGGTGGCGAACCAGCCGCTGCGCGTGCCGCCGTCGCGTTTCATCCGCACCCTGCGGGTTGAGCAGGGTTTTGACGTGGCGGATAACGAAATCGTTCGCCAGTGCGCGGCGGGAGATTTAGTGATCACCGCCGACATCCCGCTGGCGGCGGAGGTGCTGGCGAAGGGCGGGGCGGCGCTGAATCCGCGCGGGGAACGTTACAGCGAGGCGACGATCCGCGAGCGGCTGACGATGCGGGATTTTATGGAGACATTACGGGCCAGCGGTGTTCAGACCGGCGGCCCGGATAGTTTATCGCAGCGCGATCGGCAACAGTTTGCCGCCGAGCTGGAGAAGTGGTTGCTGGCGGTTAAGCGTCGCCAGGGTTAAACCCAGCTATCGTCATCGCTGCCAAAATCATCGTCGCCAAAGCCGGCGTCGAAGTCGTCGTTCCAGGTATTGTCGGCAAGGAACTGATCGTCTCCCTGGCGGAACGGATCGTCACCTGCGGTGGTGTCCTGCGCGATGCTGTCCTGCGCGGAGGCGGCATCAGGCTGCGGCTTCTCTTCGATGATATTGACTATCTCCTGCGGGTGCGAGCCGCTGAACATATTGGTCAGCATATTGCCCAGCACCACGCCGCCTGCCACGCCAGCGGCCGTTTGCAGCGCGCCCGCCATAAAGCCGCCGCCGCGTGCGGCAGCCTGCAGGGCATAGTTCTGCTGCGGTGGTGGCGTATACTGCGGCTGGGCGCTGGCCTGCGGGCGACCATATTGCTCCGCGCCCGGGATAGGGTCAGAACCGCGTGACGAGCCGCCACCGCCAAACAGGCCGGAGAGGAAGCCGCCGCTGCTGGGCTTTGCCGCCTGCAGTTGGCTGACCTGACTCTCCAGCGCCTGGATGCGATCGTTAAGCTGTTTAATCGCGGCTTCCTGGATAAGAATGGTTTGCGCCATATAGTAGGGGGCCGCCGGCTGCGCGCTCACGTGTTGGGCAATCCGCTCCTCGGCGCTGGCATCGCGCGATGCGCTGTGCGCCTCAGCCTCTTTCAGCCGGGAAAACAGTCCATCAATAAGGCGTTGTTCTTCAGATTGCATGTTACATTCCTCTGTCACACTGTCGAATAGGCATCAGGGTGCTTCTGAAACATGATGTTGTAAATATGTTGCTTCGTAAAGCTATGCATAAATGTGTTACCGTTTACGCCAGCGGTGGATAAAAAATAACGCCAAGCGGAAAGTAAAGCTGGTTAAACACTAAATGCAATGATAAGTTTACATTAATAGCCCCTTTTCTCACCGTGGTAATGGGGTGTAAAGAAGTTTTGTAATTTTTTCTTTACGTATGCATTGCGGGACAGACAGCGATAATACGTGCTTTCGTTTTCATTTTTTTGCGACAGACGGAACCAGGGGGTCTTCGGTTATGACACAGCCTATCTTTCTTATTGGGCCACGCGGCTGCGGTAAAACCACCGTCGGCCATGCGCTGGCGCGAGCGCGGCATTTTCAGTTCTCCGATACCGATCATCGGCTACAGGCCCATGAGCAGCGGACGGTGGCTGAGATCGTGCAGGCGGAAGGGTGGGCGCGTTTTCGCGAACTGGAGACCCTGTCGCTGAAGGCCGTGACCCTGCCGAATACGGTAATCGCCACCGGCGGCGGCATTGTGCTGGCGGAAGGTAACCGTCAGTTTATGCGGGAGAATGGCGTGGTGATTTATCTGCAGGCCTCGGTGTCGGCGCTGATTGACCGTCTGGAAGCCTACCCGAAAGCCGAACAGCGGCCGACGCTGACCGGAAAACCGGTGCGCGAGGAAGTGGGCGAGGTGCTGGCGCAGCGCGAAGCGTTATACCGGGACGCTGCCCACCATATTGTGGATGCCACGGCCTCGCCGGATCGGGTGGTGGAGCAGATTATGTCCATGCTATGCAGCGCGACGGCAACCCCGGTAAGTTAAGAATTTACTTACATTAAGGCGGCGAGGGGCGCCTATACTTAATAGTTCTGCTACCAGAAGAAGGAAGAACTATGCCAAACAGGCCCCCATATCCGAGAGAAGCGCGCGTGGTTGCGGTAGAGAAAGGTCCTCAGGGTCAGACGGTGACCTGGTATCAGCTCCGTGCGGATTATCCTGAGCCTGATTCGCTTATCAGTGAACATCCTACCGAGCAGGAAGCCGTGGATGCCAAACGGCGTTATGAAGATCCTGACAAGTCGTAACCCCCTGAGCCCGAATTGCCCGCCATGCTGGCAATATCGGGCGTATCTCACATTTTTTATTTATCAGTCGTACTAATGAATATCTAACACACGGATTTTTCAGGCACGGCGCCGCCGCCCGGCAATCTTTACATTCAACCGCGGCGTGGAGCTGCTACGCTTCTCGACGGTTGATTTTTACTCACCAGGGGGGCGGATGCTGTGTGTGGAAAGCCTGTGTTGAAGCAGTGGTTGTGAAAAGGTACATGATATGAGTAGTGCAACGATGGCAATTTTGACCATCGGCGTTGTGCCGCTGGCGGGAGTATTGCCGCTCCTGACCGAACATATCAGGGAAGAACAGATCGCCCACATCAGCCTGCTGGGCGAGATGACGCCTGACGAGGTAATGGCCGAGTACGCCGTAGGTGACGGCGAGAAAGGACTCCTGACCTTGCTCAGTAATAACCAGTTGGTGATGGTGTCGCGACAGAAAATTGAACGCGATGTCCGCAGCGCGATCGCGATGCTGGATCGACAACATTATGATGTGATCCTGCTGCTCAGTTCCGAACAGCTGACCGGTTTTACCACCCACCACGCGATCCTCCTCGAGCCGCAGCGGATCATCCCGCCGCTGGTGGCATCGATCGTCGATGGGCACCAGGTAGGGGTGATCGTGCCGGTGGAAGAGATCATGCCCATGCAGCGGCAAAAGTGGCTCTCGCTGGAAAAGTCGCCATACTACGCGCTGGCCAATCCGTTTACCGGCAGCGACAGCGAGCTATTAACCGCCGGCAAAACGCTGCTGGAGCAGGGCGCCGACGTGCTGGTCCTCGACTGTCTCGGTTACTATCAGCATCATCGCGATGTGTTACAAAAAGCCCTCGATGTTCCGGTTTTGCTGTCGAATGTGCTGGTTTCCCGACTGGCGGCAGAACTATTGGTCTAATGTGTTAATTTCACGTGACAGGGGCAAGGAGCGCCCCCTATATTGAGCCTTTAACCGACGATCAGAAGGGCTTGTTTATGCTTCAAAGCAATGAATACTTTGACGGAAAAGTGAAATCCATTGGCTTCACCAGCAGCAGTACCGGTCGCGCCAGCGTTGGCGTGATGGCGGAAGGGGAATACACCTTTGGTACGGCGCAGCCGGAAGAGATGACGGTAGTCAGCGGGGCGCTGAATGTCCTGCTGCCGGGTGAGACTGAGTGGAAAGTTTACGCTGCCGGCGAAGTTTTCAATGTGCCAGGCAACAGTGAATTTCATCTACAGGTGGCTGAGCCAACCTCTTATCTGTGCCGCTATCTGTAAGCCAGCGTGACGCCCGGCGCCTGCCGCCGGGTTGTTTTTTCCTTCCTGCCCGGCAGGAAGGAAAGCGGCGCTTAGCGCTGCGCTTCGCCGCCGAGCCCTTCCACCAGGCTTTGGATCAGGGCAGCCAGCTCGCCGGTCATTAAGATAAAGTCGGCGTCAAAGCGCTGGGCGAAATCTTCCCGATCGATATCTTCGTTTTGGTCGCGCAGTTCATCGCAGAACTTGAGGCGCTTAATTGACGCGTCGTCGCAGATCACAAACTGAATACGCTGCTGCCAGTCCAGCGCCAGCTTGGTGACGACCTTCCCGGCCTCAATGTGTACAGCGATTTCGTCGCTAACCAGATCCTGCTTCTTGGCGCGGATCACGCCGCCATCTTCCAGCATCGCTTTCAGCTCGGCTTCGTCCAGCAGCTGGAAGCCCTGCGCCACGGTGCCGGAGCGGACCCACTCGGTCAGCGTTAGCTCAATCGGATTCTCCAGGGTCAGCGGCACCACCGGCAGCGAGCCGAGGGTTTTACGCAGCAGGGCCAGAGTATCTTCCGCTTTCTTCGCGCTGGCGCAGTCGACCATGATCAGGCCGTTGACGGTGTCGATCCACATCATTGTCTGGCTGAAGCGGCTGAAGGCGCGCGGCAGTAGCGAGTGCAGCACTTCATCTTTCAGGGAATCTTTCTCGGTCTTCTTCAGCTTGCGGCCCTGATCGGCTTCCAGCTTCTGGATCTTTGCCTCCAGCGCCTGCTTAATCACCGGCGACGGCAGGATCTTCTCTTCTTTACGCGCGCAGATAATGATCTGGCCGTTTGCCGTATGCGTCAGCGCGTCGCTGTGCGATCCCATCGGCGACACCCAACCGGTTTTCGCCATATCCTGGCTGCCACAAGGGGTAAATGTCAGCTCGGCCAGCTGTTTTTCCATCTCCTCGGCGCGCAATTCGATATCGCGGCTGAGACGGTAAACCATTAAATTTTTGAACCACAGCATGATAATTTCCACGGCTTTGTCGTTAAATCAGGCGGGCATGATAGCGAATTGTCGCTATGCTTGCATTGTTAATCGGGGTGAGGAGCTGAGCGTGCGTATTGGTATTGATTTAGGTGGAACAAAAACCGAAGTGATAGCCCTGAGCGACCAGGGAGAGCAGCTGTTTCGCCACCGGTTACCCACGCCGCGGGAGGACTACCGGCAAACCATCGAGACCATCGCCACTCTGGTGGCGATGGCCGAGCAGGCGACCGGACAGCAGGGTACCGTGGGGATGGGCATTCCTGGCTCAATTTCGCCTTATACCGGGGTGGTGAAAAACGCCAACTCGACCTGGCTCAACGGCCAGCCCTTTGATAAGGACCTCAGCCTGCGCCTTGAGCGGGAAGTCCGGCTGGCTAACGATGCCAACTGTCTGGCGGTGTCGGAAGCGGTGGACGGCGCGGCGGCGGGGGCGCAAACGGTATTCGCGGTGATTATCGGCACCGGCTGCGGCGCCGGGGTGGCGCTCAACGGGCGGGCGCATATCGGCGGCAATGGTAACGCTGGCGAATGGGGACATAACCCATTGCCGTGGATGAACGACGATGAGCTGCGCTACCGTGCGGAAGTCCCATGCTACTGCGGCAAACAGGGGTGTATCGAAACCTTTATCTCCGGCACCGGTTTCGCCACCGACTATCAGCGGCTGAGCGGCAAAGGGTTAACCGGCAGCGAGATTATGCGCCTGGTGGGAGAAGGTGACGAAAAGGCTGAACTGGCGCTGAGCCGCTATGAACAGCGGCTGGCGAAATCGCTGGCCCACGTGGTGAATATCCTCGACCCGGACGTTATCGTGCTGGGCGGCGGGATGAGCAACGTCGAACGGCTGTATCAGACGGTGCCGGACCTGGTGAAGCAGTGGGTCTTCGGCGGCGAGTGTGAAACGCCGATCCGCAAAGCGATGCACGGCGACTCCAGCGGGGTACGCGGCGCGGCCTGGCTGTGGCCGCTCCAGGGGACCTGAACCGCTTCCCCGCACCCGGACCCTCTCCCTCGAGAGAGGGTTAGGGTGAGGGGACATCGCCATAATTCAGACCTCACTCCACGGCAAACGCTTTGTCCAGCCGGCTATAGCCCAGGCCGTTAATCTTCTTCACTTTGATCTGCACCGGAATGCGGTCTTTCATCGCCTCCACGTGGCTGATCACCCCGATAATCTTACCGCTGGCGTTAAGGGCATCCAGGGCGTCCAAGGCCGTGTCCAGCGTTTCGCTGTCGAGGGTGCCGAAGCCTTCATCAAGAAACAGGGAGTCAATCCGCGTCTTATGGCTCACCAGGTCTGACAGCGCCAGGGCCAGCGCCAGGCTGACGAGGAAACTTTCGCCGCCGGAGAGGGTGCGGGTGTCGCGCACGGCGTCGGCCTGCCAGGTATCGACAACCTCCAGCTCCAGCGCCTCGCTGGCCTTGCGCTGTAGCAGATAGCGGCCATGCAGGCGGTTGAGCTGCTGGTTTGCCAGCCAGACCAGATTATCCAGCGTCAGCCCCTGGGCGAATTTGCGGAACCGGTCGCCGGTGCTGGAGCCGATCAGCGAATTGAGATAGCCCCAGTCGTCCGCCAGCTGCGCCGCCTCTGCAATCTGTTGCCCCAGCGCCTGCTGCTGTTGACGGCTCTCTGCGTCCTGCCTGAGCTGCTGGCGGATCTCACCCTGGCGGGTAGTGTTATCCCGCAGCCGCTGGGCCAGGGCGTGCAGCTGGGTTTGCAGTGTGGGGACGTCAGCGTCCACCCCTTGCGGACGCAGCGCCAGGAGCGCCTCATGTTGCCGGGTCGCCTGCTCGCAGAGCGCAGCCGCCTGCTGAAGCTGCTGCTCCAGCGTCTGTTTTAACTGCGTCAGCCGCTGGGCGGTCTCGTCATCCAGCAGCGCGGCGAGGAACGCCTCCCGATCGCTAAAGCGGCTGGCGGCCAGGGCGGAGGTGAATTGCGCCTGCGACTGGTCCAGACGCGCCTTTTCCTGGGTTTCCTGCTGCTGCTGGGCGACAAGCTGGCTGTGCAGCGACAGGCATTCCTCGTGGATTTCGCGCCAGTTGTCCGGGATGGCCGACTCAGCTTCAATCTCTGTCTCGTCGCTGGTCGGCAGCGTCTCCAGCAGTGGCCGCAGAGCAGCGATTTGCTGCTGAATGGCATCATGTTGGGTCTGTTGCGCCTGCCACTGGGCAAATTCGCTTTCGCGAGCGTGCAGCCAGGCGGCTTCTGTCCCTTCTGCCGGCAGGCTCAGGGCCAGGGCCTGCAGGGCGCTCTCCAGTCCCTGGCGCGTGGCCGCCAGCAGCTGCTCGGCCTGGCGCTCCAGCGCCTGCTGATCGTTAAGCTGACTCTGCAACATCAGGCGCTGGCTGAGCTGATAGAGCTGCTGCTCGTAGCGCTCCTGCTCCTGCATCCAGTCGTTTATCTCTTGCGCAATATCCCGCGTGATGTGCAGAGAGGCGCAGGTCTCCTGCCACGCTTTAGTAAGCGCTTGCTCTTCCTCTGCGAGCCGCCCGGCCGCTTCGGTGTCACGCTGAAGCTGTTGCGTCAGGGCCTTGACCTGCCCGAGGATCAGCAGGCCTTCTTCTTTCAGCGCGGCGACCTCCTTTTCCAGCGCATCGCGGCGGCGCTGATTATCCGTGAGCGTCAACGAGGCGTATTGTTCAATCGCCGGGTGTTCACAGGCGCCGCACAGCGGACAGGGCTTACCCGCCTCGAGCCGGTCGCGGTAGCTTTCCAGGTCTTTAATCGTTTCTTCCCGCTGGCAGAGCGCCTTCAGGTCGAGATAGTGCTGGTTTTTGTCTTTATATTGTTCCCGGCGCAGCGTCAGGGTGGCGTTAAGTTTTACCTGCTCCGCCTGCGCCTGCTGGACGCTCTCGGCGTTCTGGCGCAGACGCTTGCGCAGCAGCTGATGCTGCTCATGCAGGGAGATCAGGCGCTGGCGCAGCGGCCGCGATTGGGTTTGCTGTTCTATCGCTGCGGCAACGTCATCCGCGCTCAGGGTGAGAGGGCTGGCTGGCAGCGTGGCCAGCTTCTGGCGTAGCGCGGCCAGGCGGGTGCTCTGAGCCGTTAGCTGTTGTTTATCCCGCGTCAGTTGCGAGAATTGCGCCCGCCAGCCGGCGATCTCCTGACCCCATAAGCGGAAACGCTCATGGGCGGCCAGCCACTGCGCCAGATCGGCCAGTTCAGCCTGACGCTGCTGCTGAGCGCGCAAGGCGCCCTGGCGGATGCGCGCGCGCAGCGCCGTGCTGGCAAGTAAGCGAGCATTTACTTCACTGATCCGCTGCCGGGTTTGCGCCAGGCCTGCCGTCTGCTCCTGCTGGCGCTCCCACAGGGGACGCAGTTGGGCGGCGGGCTGGGCCAGCTCAAGCTTCGCCAGCGCCGGGGCGGCGTCCGCCAGCGCCTGGCTGGCCTGCTGCTGCCGGGTGGCGGCCTGCTGCTGTTGCTGCGCCAGCTCGTCGCGGCGGGTCAGCCACTGGAGCTGCTGCTGCTGGCTCTGCTGCTGGGCCAGCAGGGCTTTTTCTTCGTCAGTAAGTACCTGCAAACTTTCCTGCAGCGCCTGCTGCTGGGCCTCCGTCAACAGGACGATGCCCGCCGCCTGGGCTTCGAACTTCTCCAGCGCATGGCGAGCGGCTTTGTGCTGTTCGTAGACCATGGCTGAAATCTGGCCGTAGATTTCCGTGCCGGTCAGCTCCTCCAGCAGCTCCGCGCGATCGCTCGGCTTCGCGTTCAGGAAGGCGGCAAATTGCCCCTGGGAAAGCAGCATCGAGCGGGTGAAGCGGCCATAGTCGAGGCCGGTAAGCGTCGCGGTTTGCTCCAGCTTGTCCGAGACTTTATCGGCGAGAATTTTGCCGTCAGCGCAGCGCGCCAGCTCGACGCGGGGCGCCTGCAGATTGCCATCCGGCTGGTTACGGGCCCGGTTCTGGCTCCAAAAAGCGCGGTAGGCGATGCCTTTTACTTCAAACTCGACCTCCGCCAGACACTCGGCGGTATCGCGGGTCATCAGGTCGTTTTGCGACTGGGAGACCTTGTTCAGGCGCGGCGTCTCATGATAGAGCGCCAGGCAAATGGCATCGAGCAGCGTGGTTTTCCCGGCCCCGGTGGCGCCGGTAATGGCGAACAGGCCATTGCTGGCGAACGGCTCGGCGGTAAAGTCTATCTTCCATTCCCCTTTCAGGGAGTTGAGGTTTTTCAGACGCAGACTGAGGATTTTCATGCGTTTTCGTCCTCCGCGGTGAGCGTATGCACCGTATGGGCGAACAGCTCATGCAGCCGGGCGCGCTTCATCTCGTCAATTTCGGTCAGCGCCAGCCGGCGCTCGAATACCTCCTCCACCTTCAGTTCACTGAGCGTCTCCCGCTGGGCGTTGAGCAGTATTTTCTCGCGCTGCTCGCGGCTGCGGCGCACCAGCAGCACTTCCACCGGCAGATCCTCCGTCAGCGCCTGAATATGCCGCTGAATATCGTGCAGATAGTCCTCGGTGGTGATTTCGATATCCAGCCACACCGGCGGGTCCTGCTCGACGCCGCGCCACTGCTCCAGCTGGGCGGTGATGGCGGCCAGATCGCCTTTGATTACCGCCAGAGGCTGGGTCACGGGCACCTCCAGGGTTTCCACGGCGCTAAGTCGCCCCTCGCTAAAGCTCACCAGATGCACCGATTTCGCTTTGCCGGTTTCATCGAAGCTCAGCGGCAGCGGCGAGCCGCTGTAGCGGATATGCTCGCAGCCGCCGACCATCTGCGCCCGGTGAATATGGCCCAGCGCAATGTAGTCGGCAGGGGGGAAGTGTTGCGCCGGAAAGGCATCCAGTGTGCCGATGTAAATGTCGCGGACGGCATCGCTTTTGCTGGCGCCGACGGTGGTCAGATGGCCGCTGGCAATGATGGGCAGCGGCCGATCGCCGCGCAGCGCGCAGGCCTGCTGATACTGCTCCTGATAATAGTCGCTGATGGCGTGCAGCAGCAGCTGCTGTTTTTCCCGACCGGAGTGACCGGCCTGGCTGGTCACCAGCTCGCGCGGGCGTAAAAACGGCACCGGACAGAAGATGGCGCCCGGCGTGCCGTCGCGCAGCGGCAGCTCAATCGGCGCGTAGCCGGCGTTCGCCACCACGGTGGTGTGTAAAAAGGCGAGGATATCGCGGGATTCATTGAGCATCGCCACCGAGTCGTGGTTGCCCGCCAGCACCACCAGGCGACAGCCGGTCTGCTGCAACTGGACGACGAAACGGTTATACAGTTCGCGGGCGTAGCTCGGCGGCGAGCCGGTATCAAAAATATCGCCAGCCACGATAATGGCGTCGACTTCATGCTCCTGCGCGCGGTCCAGTAGCCAGGTAAGAAAAGCGTCGTGTTCGGCCGCGCGGCTTTTGCTGTAAAAATTCTGGCCCAGGTGCCAGTCGGAGGTGTGAAGGAGGCGCATAAATCTTCCCTAGCGAAAAAAGCATGGGCGGCAGTATACCACTTGTTAGTGAGGGGTAAGTCCGCGTCGTGCTTCAAAATACCCGATCATCAGACGGTCATTTTTTTCATAAATCTGTCACAAAAGTGACGCATAATGACGCCGCACTTCTATACTGATGGCTAAAAAACACAGGGTAAATAATGGCGAGAAGAATTCTGGTCGTTGAAGATGAAGCTCCAATCCGCGAAATGGTCTGCTTTGTTCTGGAGCAAAATGGCTTTCAGCCTGTCGAAGCGGAAGATTATGACAGCGCGGTGAATCAACTCAATGAACCCTGGCCTGATTTGATTCTCCTGGACTGGATGCTGCCGGGCGGTTCGGGGCTGCAGTTTATTAAACTGCTCAAGCGCGAGGCGATGACGCGGGATATTCCGGTAGTGATGCTGACCGCGCGTGGAGAAGAAGAGGATCGCGTTCGCGGCCTGGAGACCGGCGCGGATGACTACATCACCAAGCCTTTCTCTCCGAAAGAGCTGGTGGCGCGAATCAAAGCGGTGATGCGCCGTATTTCACCGATGGCGGTGGAAGAGGTGATCGAAATGCAGGGGCTGAGCCTCGACCCTTCATCGCACCGGGTAATGACCGGCGACAGTCCGCTGGATATGGGACCGACGGAATTTAAATTATTGCACTTCTTTATGACCCATCCGGAGCGGGTGTACAGCCGCGAACAGCTGCTGAACCACGTCTGGGGGACCAACGTTTATGTGGAAGACCGCACGGTGGACGTCCATATTCGCCGCCTGCGCAAAGCGCTGGAACACAGTGGCCATGATCGTATGGTGCAAACGGTTCGCGGCACGGGGTATCGTTTCTCCGCCCGTTTCTGAATTTTGACAGGAGTGTGACCCGTGCTGGAACGGCTGTCATGGAAAAGGCTGGCGCTGGAGCTCTTTTTAGCGTGTATTCCGGCCCTGATTCTGGGGGCGTTTGTGGGTCATCTGCCGTGGTTTTTACTGGCGGCAGTGACCGGTTTGCTGATCTGGCATTTCTGGAATTTGATGCGCCTGTCGTGGTGGCTGTGGGTGGACCGGAGCATGACTCCTCCGCCTGGCCGCGGCAGTTGGGAGCCGCTGCTGTATGGTCTGCACCAGATGCAGATGCGTAATAAAAAGCGTCGGCGCGAGCTGGGAAGCCTGATTAAACGCTTTCGCAGCGGGGCGGAATCGCTGCCGGATGCGGTCGTCCTGACCACGGAAGAGGGGGCTATTTTCTGGTGTAATGGCCTGGCGCAGCAGATTCTAAACCTGCGCTGGCCGGACGACAGTGGCCAAAACATTCTTAACCTTCTGCGCTATCCTGAGTTCGCCAACTATCTGAAACAGCGCGATTTTTCAAAGCCGCTCAATCTGGTGCTGAATAACGCCCGTCATCTGGAAATTCGCGTGATGCCCTACAGCGACAAGCAGTGGCTGATGGTGGCGCGCGACGTGACGCAGATGCATCAGCTGGAAGGGGCGCGGCGGAACTTTTTCGCCAACGTCAGCCATGAGTTGCGCACCCCACTGACGGTGCTGCAGGGCTATCTGGAGATGATGCAGGAGCAGGTGCTGGAGGGGGCGACCCGAGAAAAAGCCCTGCACACCATGCGGGAGCAAACTCAACGTATGGAAGGCCTGGTGAAGCAGCTGCTGACGCTGTCGCGTATTGAAGCCGCGCCGGCGCTGGCGATGAATGATCGCATCGACGTGCCGATGATGCTGCGGGTGGTGGAGCGCGAGGCGCAAACTCTCAGCCAGGAGAAACAGACGCTGATCTTCACCGTCGATGAGCAGCTCAAGGTGCTGGGTAATGAGGAGCAGCTGCGCAGCGCCATCTCCAACCTGGTCTATAACGCGGTGAACCACACCCCGCCGGGGACCGAAATTCGCGTCAGCTGGCAGCGAACCCCGCAGGGAGCGCTGTTCAGCGTCGAGGATAACGGGCCAGGCATTGCGCCGGAGCATATTCCCCGTCTGACCGAGCGTTTTTATCGGGTGGATAAAGCCCGTTCCCGGCAAACGGGGGGCAGTGGCCTGGGACTGGCGATCGTCAAACACGCGGTTAACCATCATGACAGCCGGCTGGAAATCGACAGCACGGTGGGCAAGGGAACCCGCTTTAGCTTCCTGCTCCCGGAACGATTAATTGCCAAAAATGACGCCTGATCGACGCGCTGTCAGTTTATCTTGCCAATGACCAGCTTCAGCTGGTCATTTTCATTGGCAGTCGTTTTTTCTCGCCTATTTAATGAGCGTGCGCTGCTTTTTTGTTCGCATGATAAGCCACGGGTTTTCTATCAATATGGTAAATGATTCTGGTGTGAAAGACATAACCAGCATAATCATCTGCTTTTGCGATCGTGCCTTGCTTTAAAACGTTATAAGCGTTTAAATTGCGCCTGCGCAGTCGATGACAGACTGCTTTTGCGTGGTAATACCAAAAACAATTCTTTCCCACGCCGCTTCGGGAGCATATCTCGCTGAGTTTACCGGCAATGGCCGCTGTATCGTCCCTGAGAGGGGAGCGCGGTATTTTTCCATTTTTTTTACAACACCACATCCACAGGCAGTAATGAATTTATGACCCATCAGTTAAAATCTCGCGACATCATAGCGTTGGGCTTTATGACCTTCGCGTTGTTCGTTGGCGCAGGCAACATTATTTTCCCTCCGATGGTTGGCTTACAGGCGGGCGAGCACGTCTGGACGGCGGCGATCGGCTTCCTGATCACTGCGGTGGGTCTGCCGGTGCTGACGGTGGTGGCGCTGGCGAAAGTCGGCGGCGGCGTTGAAAGCCTGAGCACCCCGATTGGTAAAGTGGCCGGTATCCTGCTGGCGGTGGTGTGCTATCTCGCGGTAGGACCGCTGTTCGCGACGCCGCGTACCGCGACCGTCTCCTTTGAGGTCGGTATTGCGCCGCTGACCGGCGACGGCCCGCTGCCGCTGCTGATCTACAGCGTTATTTACTTCGCGCTGGTGATTCTGGTCTCCCTCTATCCGGGCAAACTGCTGGACACCGTGGGCAATTTCCTTGCGCCGCTGAAAATTATCGCCCTGATTGTGCTGGCGGTCGCCGCCATCATCTGGCCAGCGGGCCCGATCAGCGACGCGCTGGAAGCGTATCGTACGGCGCCATTCTCCAATGGCTTCGTCAACGGCTACCTGACCATGGATACCCTCGGCGCGATGGTGTTCGGCATCGTGATTGTTAATGCCGCTCGCTCACGCGGCGTTAGCGAAGCGCGTCTGTTGACCCGCTATACCGTCTGGGCTGGCCTGATGGCGGGCGTCGGCCTGACCCTGCTGTATCTGGCGCTGTTCCGTCTGGGCTCTGACAGCGCTACTCTCGTGGATCAGTCCGCCAACGGCGCGGCGATCCTCCATGCCTACGTGCAGCACACCTTCGGCGGGGCGGGCAGTTTCCTGCTGGCGGCGCTGATCTTCATCGCTTGCCTGGTGACGGCGGTGGGCCTGACCTGCGCCTGCGCTGAGTTCTTTGCCCAGTATCTGCCGTTCTCCTATCGCACGCTGGTCTTTGTTCTCGGCCTGTTCTCCATGGCGGTCTCCAATTTGGGCCTTAGCCATCTGATCCAGGTATCGATTCCGGTGCTGACCGCTATCTATCCGCCGTGTATCGCACTGGTTGTATTAAGCTTTACCCGCAGTTGGTGGCATAATTCGTCCCGCGTTATCGCGCCGGCCATGTTTATCAGCCTGATGTTTGGTATCATTGACGGGATTAAGTCATCGGCATTTGCCGCGATTCTGCCGGACTGGACCGCGCGTCTGCCGCTGGCGGAGCAGGGCCTGGCCTGGCTGATGCCCACCGCCGTGATGACCATTCTCGCGGTGATCTGGGATCGCGCAGCCGGACGTCAGGTGACTTCCAGCGCGCATTAACCGGCGGTGAGGACAAGCGTTTAACCACGGGACTTCGGGTTCCGTGGTTTTTTATTTTTTGTGTTAAACGGCATTGAAAAACCACGATGGAAAGTAGTAACAAGCTTAAGCGCGGGCTAAGCACCCGGCACATTCGCTTTATGGCCCTGGGTTCCGCCATCGGCACCGGGCTTTTTTACGGCTCGGCCGACGCCATTAAAATGGCCGGACCCAGCGTACTGTTGGCCTACATTATCGGCGGCGTCGCGGCATATATCATTATGCGGGCGCTCGGTGAGATGTCGGTGCATAACCCTGCCGCCAGCTCATTCTCCCGCTATGCCCAGGAAAACCTCGGCGGACTAGCGGGCTATATCACCGGCTGGACCTACTGCTTTGAAATCCTGATCGTCGCCATCGCCGACGTTACCGCCTTCGGCATCTACATGGGCGTCTGGTTCCCGACGGTGCCGCACTGGATCTGGGTGCTCAGCGTGGTGCTGATCATCTGCGCCGTCAACCTGATGAGCGTCAAGGTGTTTGGCGAGCTGGAGTTCTGGTTCTCGTTCTTCAAAGTGGCCACCATTATCATCATGATCCTCGCCGGGTTCGGCATCATTATCTGGGGGATCGGCAACGGCGGCCAGCCGACGGGGATTCATAACCTGTGGAGCAACGGCGGCTTCTTCAGCAACGGCTGGCTGGGAATGGTGATGTCGCTGCAGATGGTGATGTTCGCTTACGGCGGCATCGAAATCATCGGCATTACCGCCGGTGAGGCGAAGGACCCGGAGAAATCCATTCCGCGCGCCATCAACTCGGTGCCGATGCGCATTCTGGTGTTCTACGTCGGCACGCTGTTCGTCATTATGTCCATCTACCCGTGGAATCAGGTGGGAACCGACGGCAGCCCCTTCGTCCTGACCTTCCAGCATCTGGGCATTACCTTCGCGGCCAGTATTCTTAACTTCGTGGTCCTGACGGCTTCGCTGTCGGCGATTAACTCCGACGTGTTCGGCGTGGGCCGTATGCTGCACGGCATGGCTGAGCAGGGCAGCGCGCCGAAGGTATTCGCTAAAACGTCGCGTCGCGGTATTCCGTGGGTGACGGTGATGGTGATGACCATTGCGCTGCTGTTTGCGGTATACCTAAATTACATCATGCCGGAGAACGTTTTCCTGGTGATCGCCTCCCTGGCCACCTTCGCCACGGTGTGGGTGTGGATTATGATCCTGCTGTCACAGATAGCCTTCCGCCGCCGTCTGTCGCCCGAAGAGGTTAAGGCGCTGAAATTCAAAGTCCCTGGCGGGGTGGTGACCACGGTGATCGGCCTGCTGTTCCTGGCCTTTATTATCGCCCTTATCGGCTATCATCCGGACACCCGCATCTCGCTGTACGTCGGTATGGCGTGGATTGCGCTGTTGCTGCTCGGCTGGGTCTTTAAGACCCGCCGTGAGCGCCGCCTGGCGCAGGCTCAGTAATCGACATCGCCCCGGTCAGCATCGCGCGGCCGGGGCGGCTTGCGGTCCCGCGTCCTCCCCCGTTATCCTCCCCCAAAAAGTTCTGAGATGATGAGTTCTGCGCCCGGCGGCTATGGCAAGGTGTGCCCATTCTGCACAATGAGGATTCACGATGTTGAAGGCATGGCACCTTCCGGTTGCACCCTTTATCAAGGTGCAACCGGACCGACTGTTTATTACTCTGTGGTTAAGCGGTGAGTCGCTGCCGCAGCGGATCACGCTGCGCGCGGAAGAGGATAACGAAGAGCTGTCGCTGCCGATGCAGCGGCTCCGCCAGGCGCCACAGCCAGGCGTGGTGGCATGGCGCGGCGAAATCTCTCTCGCCAGCGGCCAGCCGCGCCGCCGCTACAGCTTTAAGCTGCTGTGGGCCGACCATCAGCGCTGGTTTACGCCACAAGGCTTCACCCGATTCTCGCCGGCCCGACTGGAGCAGTTCGCCATTGACCTGCCTGACGCCGGCCCGCAGTGGGTGGCCGATCAGGTGTTCTATCAAATTTTCCCCGATCGCTTTGCCCGCAGCGCCGCGCGTGACGCCGACCAGGATGCGGTCTATTACCATCACGCGGCGGGACGGGAGATTGTGCGCAAGGCGTGGGACGACCCGCTTACCGGCGAGGCGGGCGGGTCGACGTTCTACGGCGGGGATCTCGACGGCATCAGCGAAAAACTTCCCTACCTGAAGCAGCTCGGCGTAACCGCTCTGTATCTGAACCCGGTTTTCGCCGCCCCCAGCGTGCATAAATACGATACCGAGGATTATCGGCGCGTCGATCCGCAGTTTGGCGGCGACGCGGCGCTGCTCCGGCTGCGCCACAACACCCAGCGGGCGGGAATGCGCATGATCCTCGACGGCGTGTTCAACCATACCGGCGATTCCCATCCCTGGTTCGACCGTCACCAGCAGGGCAGCGGCGGCGCCGGCCACGATCTGGACTCCCCGTGGCGCGACTGGTTTACCTTCTCAGAGGAGGGGCAGGCGCACAACTGGCTGGGTTATGCCAGTCTGCCGAAGCTCGACTATCGGTCGACCAGCCTGGTCAACGAGATCTATGCCGGTGAAGACAGTATCGTACGCCACTGGCTGAAGGCGCCATGGAGCATGGACGGCTGGCGTCTGGACGTGGTGCATATGCTGGGCGAAGGCGGCGGGGCGCGGAATAACCTGCAGCATATCGCCGGCATTACCCAGGCAGCGAAGCAAGCGCAGCCGGAAGCTTTTGTCTTTGGCGAACATTTTGGCGACGCGCGCCAGTGGCTGCAGGCGGATGCCGAAGACGCGGCGATGAACTATCGCGGCTTCACCTTCCCGATCTGGGGATTCCTCGCCAATACCGATATTTCTTACGATCCGCAGAAAATAGACGCCCAGACCTGTATGGCGTGGATGGATAATTATCGCGCCGGGCTGTCGCATCAGCAGCAGCTGCGGATGTTCAACCAGCTCGACAGCCATGATACGGCGCGTTTTAAATCTCTTCTTGGCAAAGACGTAGCGCGCCTGCCGCTGGCGGTGGTGTGGCTGTTCAGCTGGCCGGGGGTACCGTGCATCTACTATGGCGACGAGGTGGGCGTGGATGGCAATAACGATCCGTTCTGCCGCAAACCGTTCCCGTGGGATCCGGCGCTGCAGGATACCCAGCTGCTGGCGCTGTATCAGCGGATGGCGAAACTGCGTAAGGCCCACCAGGCGCTGCGCTATGGCGGCTGTCAGGTGATTTACGCCGAGGATAACGTGGTGGTGTTTGTCCGCGTCTACAAACAGCAGCGGGTGCTGGTGGCGATTAACCGCGGGGAAGCCTGCGAGGTGGTTATTGAAGATTCCCCGCTGCTGAACGTGGCCGGGTGGACGCTGCAGGAGGGCGCCGGCGCCTTCCAGGACGGGGTGCTGACCCTCCCGGCCATCTCCGCCAACGTCTGGTCCGGCCGTTAATGGTAGAGCTGGCTCAGCAGGTCGCCGCGGAGGAGCACCTCCCGCCACCAGCGCTGAGCCAGCCCATCATTCCCGCTGCGCCAGGCCATATAGGTAATATCCTTTTCCCGCCAGCAGGCGACGCTTTTCTCCACCAGACTGCCTTTTACCAGCCACGGGCGAGCGATATGGCGCGGCAGAAAGCCGCAGCCCAGCCCGGCGCACAATAGTTCGACTTTACTGGCGAAATCATCGACGCCGATTTGCGGCTGCTCGTCGAGGAGATTGCTGTTGAGCGGATGGCAATAGCGGGCGCTGTCGCGGATCACGATGGCCCGATGCTGGCTGAGCTGTTTATTGGCCAGTGGCTCCTTCGCCTGAGCCAGCGGGTGATGGGGGGCGACGACGAAGATGTTATCCAACGCGCCGAGGGTTTGCCATGACCACTCCGCGGAGGTGGGCGGCTCATTGATGGCGCCGAGGATAATATCCGCCCCATGATGGGTCAGCTCTTCCCACGAACCGGCGAGGGTGTGATGGCTGAAGTTCAGTCGCGTCTGTGGGTTTTGCGCGTAAAACTCGGCGATCAGCGGCAGCAGGGCCGAAAAGGGAAATGAGGCGTCAAGGGCGATGGCTAGCTCTCGCTCCCAGCCCGCGCTCAGCTGCTGGGCCTGCTTTTCCAGATCTCTGGCGGCACTTAAAAGCTGTCGCCCCTTCTCCAGCATCAGCCGCCCGGTATCGGTAAATTTTGCCCGATGGCCGGAACGATCCAACAGCACGATGTTCAGATCGCTCTCCAGCTTCTGGATCATATAGCTCAGAGCGGCGGGGGTTTTATACAGCGACTCCGCGGCGGTGGCGAAGGATCCGTGGCGGTCAAGGGCATCAAGGATCATCAAAACATCAAAGTTTACGCGCATATGAAGCTATCCATTAATTTGTTTTCTCTGTTGTACCTAAGCGCAATAATCAAAGCCAGTGAATAAATCAGAACAGTTTGGCGTAAAAATTTGATTAAAACAGGCGTGAATAAATCCTGGTCGCGGCAAAAAATATAAACCATAAAAAATCCTTAATAACTTGTTAGAAATAACTGGCTATACTCACCATGCTTTATCAGTCAGGATCCACACGACGCATTAATCATCATGTCATCTTTTTAACTAATTGATTAAGAAGGTATTTAATGTCTATTCGTGAACTGCTCGATCCCACTAATTCCGCGCTTATCTTTATTGACCATCAGCCGCAAATGTCCTTTGGCGTGGCGAATATCGATCGCCAGACCCTGAAAAATAACACCGTGGCGCTGGCGAAAGCGGGCAAAATTTTTAATGTACCGGTGATTTATACCTCCGTAGAGACCAAAAGCTTTAGCGGCTATATCTGGCCGGAATTATTGGCCGTGCATCCTGACGTCAAGCCGATTGAACGTACCTCCATGAACTCCTGGGAAGACGATGCGTTTGTGGCAGCGGTGAAAGCGACCGGCCGTAAAAAGCTGGTGATCTCCGCTCTGTGGACCGAAGTCTGCCTGACTTTCCCGGCGTTGATGGCGCTGGAGGCGGGCTACGAGGTCTATGTGGTGACGGATACCTCCGGCGGCACCTCTGTCGACGCCCATGAGCGGTCTATTGACCGGATGGTGCAGGCGGGGGCGGTGCCGGTGACCTGGCAGCAGGTGCTGCTGGAGTACCAGCGCGACTGGTCGCGCAAAGCGACCTACGATGCGGTAATGGACCTGGTGCGCGAACACAGCGGCGCCTACGGGATGGGCGTGGATTACGCTTATACCATGGTGCATGGCGCGCCGGAGCGTAAAGCGTAAATCACTCCATCCTTCAGGCTGCTGCGTTGTTGGCTGCGTTTGTCCGTCCCCAGCTACTGAATTTATTCAAGTTCACGGGGACGTGCCCGCCTGCCGCTTCAACGCAGCATGAAGGATGTTGTGTCAGATCATTTATGGAGAGTGGCAGGAGAAAACCGGCCATTTCCCTGAAGCAAGGAACTCGTCATGGCGCAGCAAAAATCGGTGACCCTGGTTATCAGCCATCTGCTCGATCCGCAACACAGCCAGCGCTACGAAGAGTGGCTCGGTAAAATTATGCCCATTGCGGCAGAATTTCCCGGCCATCTTGGGGCGAATGTGATCCGGCCTGCCGCAGGGCAGAATCTGTGGAGCGTCATAATCCGCTTCGATACCCTGGAGCACCTCTACGCCTGGACGCAGTCGGAAACCCGTCGGCAACTGGTGGCTGAGATTGCGCCGCTGCTGACGGAAGGCGATCGGACTGAGGTGCGGACTGAACCGGCCTTCTGGTTTACCCCGCCGACGGTGAACGTACGCCAGCCGCGGCGCTGGAAACAGTTTCTGATCACCCTGCTGGTGATTTTCCCCAGCACCAACCTGGTGCCTGCGGTGACCGGCATGCTGCTGCCGTCGCTTAAGGGGAGCCTGCTGCTGCACCTCATCAATGATGCCTGCGTGGTTGCGCTGGTGGTCTGGTTCTGGATGCCCATCGTGACCCGCCTGTTTGCTGGCTGGTTGAAGAAAAACTGAGTCAGCCTCCTCAAGGAGTGCGTTATGTCGCAAACTGCCACACTGATTCTGACCCACGGTCAGATTCATACCCTCGATCGTGCGAATCCCCTGGCGGAAGCCGTGGCCATCGCCGACGGAAAAATTGTTGCCACCGGAAGTCACGATCGGATCATGAGCTTTGCCGCCGAGGGGACGCAAATCGTCGATCTCAAAGGGCATACGGTGATCCCGGGCCTCAACGATTCTCACCTGCACCTGATTCGCGGTGGGTTGAACTACAACCTTGAGCTCCGCTGGGAGGGCGTTCCCTCGCTGGCGGATGCCCTGCGAATGCTGAAGGATCAGGCGGATCGCACGCCGTCCCCGCAGTGGGTGCGGGTGGTCGGCGGCTGGAGCGAATTTCAGTTCGCCGAGCGGCGGATGCCGACCCTGGAAGAGCTGAACGAGGCGGCGCCTGATACGCCGGTGTTTGTGCTCCATCTCTACGATCGCGCGCTGTTGAACCGTGCGGCGCTGAAAGCCGTGGGATATACCAAAGAGACGCCGGATCCGGCGGGCGGCGAGATCGTCCGCGATAGCCACGGCAACCCGACCGGGATGCTGATCGCCAAACCGAACGCCATGATCCTTTACGCTACGCTGGCCAAGGGGCCGAAGCTGCCGCTGGATCTGCAGGTGAACTCCACCCGTCAATTTATGCGCGAGCTGAACCGACTGGGGCTGACCAGCGCCATCGACGCCGGAGGCGGCTTCCAGAACTATCCGGAAGATTACGAAATTATCGAACAGCTGCACGCGAAAGATCAGATGACCGTGCGCATCGCCTACAACCTGTTTACCCAGCGGCCGAAGCAGGAGCTGGAGGATTTTGAACGCTGGACCGACATGCTGAAGCCGGGGCAGGGGACTGACTTCTATCGCGCCAACGGCGCCGGCGAGATGCTGGTATTTTCGGCGGCGGATTTTGAAGATTTCCTGCAGCCGCGGCCGGATCTGCCGCAAGGCATGGAGGATGAGCTGGAGCGGGTGGTACGCCATCTGGTGGAGCATCGCTGGCCGTTCCGCCTGCATGCCACCTACGATGAGTCCATCAGCCGGATGCTGGACGTGTTTGAGAAGGTGAACCGCGATATCCCGTTTAATGGCCTGCACTGGTTCTTCGATCATGCCGAGACCATTATCGAGCGTAACATTGAGCGGGTGAAGGCGCTGGGGGGCGGTATTGCGGTGCAGCATCGGATGGCCTTCCAGGGCGAATATTTTGTCGATCGCTACGGCAAAGAGGCGGTGAAACATACCCCGCCGGTAGCAAAGATGCTGGCGCTGGACGTGCCGGTGGGGCTGGGCACCGATGCGACCCGCGTCGCCAGCTATAACCCGTGGACCGCGCTGTACTGGCTGGTCTCCGGGCGCACCGTTGGCGGGATGGCGATGTATGACGACGCCAACCGCCTGCCGCGCGATGTCGCGCTGGAGCTGTGGACGGCGGGCAGCGCCTGGTTCTCCAGCGAGCAGGGCAAGAAAGGCCGTCTGGCCGCCGGTCAGCTTGCCGATCTGGTGGTGCTGTCGAAAGACTACTTCAGCGTCGCGGAAGAGGAGATCAAAGGCATTGAGTCGGTGCTGACGGTGGTTGACGGCAAAGTGGTCTATGCCGCCGGTCACTTCTCGCCGCTGGCGCCGCCGCCTATTCCGGTGCTGCCGGAGTGGTCGCCGGTGGTGAAGGTCCCGGGCCATTACCGTTCCGCTCCGCCGGCGACGGCTAAAATCGGCGCCATGGTGCAGATGCACCAGTGCTGCGGTAGCTGTGGCGTCCACGGCCATCAGCATGATATTGCGCGTAAGTCGTCGATTCCGGTCTCTGACGAGCAGGCCTTCTGGGGCGTGCTGGGCTGTTCCTGCTTTGCCTTTTGATACCTGACGCCACCGCCCCGGCAGCGTCGGGGCGGTGGTTTCAGCCGCAGGCCCGGCGTCAATAGCGCTGCTCTGAGCCAAAGAGCGCCATGCGGCGGGCAATCATCTCGCGTACCGGCTGCAGTCCCTGGGCGATGACTTTCCGCGGATCGTTCACATCGTGCCCGGTGTCGGCGGCGAAAATTGCTTTCACCTGTTGGCACCAGGCGTACATATTTTCGGTATTAACGTTAATCTTGGCGGTGCCGCAGGCAATCGCCCGGCGCATATCCTCATCGGCAATTCCGGTGCCGCCATGCAGCACCAGCGGAACCTTCACCTGCTCGGCAATGGCTTTCATCTCGGTAAATCCCAGTCGGGCTTTACCTTTATACAGACCATGGGTGGAGCCCAGCGCGGCGGCGAGGCAATCCACCTGGGTTTCTGTCACCAGGGTGTAGCACTCCTGAGGATCGGCGTAGATGACTTCGGAATTGACAATGCCGTCTTCACTGCCGGCGATGGTCCCCAGTTCGGCCTCCACAGAGATACCTTTGCTGTGGGCCAGCGTCACCAGGTGGCGAGTAATGGCCAGGTTTTCCCTGAACGGCAGATGCGAGCCATCAAACATAATGGAACTGAAGCCGGCGGCGATCGCCGCTTCGCAGGCCTCCCGGGAGGTGCCATGATCCAGATGCAGCGCCACCGGAACATCAATATGCAAATACTCCATGGCGTTAACCACAATGTCATGAATACATTTTAACCCGAGCATATGCTTAACCGTGCCGCCGGACACCCCCAAAATAACCGGTGAGCGGCACTGCTGGGCGGTGCTTAATACGGCGCCGACCCATTCCAGATTATTAATGTTGAACTGACCGACGGCGTAGCCGTCCCGCAGGGCATGCTGAAGCATGTCCTTCATCGACACTAACATATTCACCTCTTGATATTTATTAAATGCAGTTATTCTTCAAAATATTGCGTTAAGTTTCTCTCGTAGCTATTTAACGAGTGGTGGACGACCGCCAGGTCCGGCATCGATTCCCGAACCCCTTTTTTCTCAATAGAAATGGCGGCGGTCAGGCTGGCAAATAAAATAATGTTATCGATATGCCATGAGTAATGGACGCCATAGGTGAAGGCGCCGTGAAATACATCCCCGGCGCCGGTGGTATCAACGGCATTGCACAGCCAGGACGGGACGATCTGCAGCATACCGCTTTTTAAAAAAGCGCAGCCTTTTTCGCCAAGGGTAATAAATGCTTCACCGCGGCAAATTTTATTCAACTCAATCAGGGCCGCTTTAATTTCTGCTTCGGTGCTCAGCGAGCGATAGCTCATATAATCGCGGGCGAAATGTTCGCTCACTACAAAATAGTCAGTCCAGGCCGCCAGTTTAATATTGCTGGCGCGCAGTGACCCGCCGTCCATCACGACCCTGGCGTTGGGCAGTTTCTTAATTAAATATTCACTGATTTCCGCCTCATGGCCGTCAATTAAAATGGTGACCGGCTCCTCGCTGGCAATCAGTCGCTCGGCGAGGTCGTCCAGTTTGAGCTTTTGCTCGTAGGTCAGGGAAGGCGGCGTTTGCATCTTGCGGGTAATAATCGTCCGCGAACCCGTTAAGCGATTGACCAGCACCGAGGCCAGCGGGGTGATCATGTCATCGGAGAAAACCACCTGGCTGGTATCCACCCCCGCCTCGGCAAACTCATCGATAATGCGCTGACCGTAAAGGTCCTGCTGCAGATGACCAATGTAATAAACCTCCTCGCCCCATAATCCCAGCAGCCAGGCCGCATTGGCCGCCGGACCGCCGCCGCTTTCAATAAAATCATGACAAAAGTTTTTGGTATTCTCCTGGGGCCATTCATTGAGAAAGAAAAACTGATCGAAACAAGCAAATCCAATGGACAAAATAGCCATAACCACTCCTGATTATTTGTCAGCGGCGGAAAGCGTGGCCCTCCCGCCGGGAAAAATGACCTCGCTTATTCATTTTTCTGCTTCGCCGTAAGCTCCTCATAGCTGAGCGTGTTGCCCACCACCTGGACGTGACGGAAGCAGAAAGGCGCCAGCAGCGCGACGAGCAGCGCCAGACAAATCAGATAGATAGTGATCTGACCAAACTGGGTGAACGCATTCCCGATAATGATGCCCCATACCGCGAAGTCGAAATCGGCGAAGGTGCTGTTTTCAAACCCGAGGTTGCCGAGCGCCGGCAGCAGCATCGCCGGCAGGAAGGCGAGGAAGATCCCGCCGATAAAGGAGGCGATGATACATCCGCGCTTACCGCCCAGTTTGTCGGCGAAGACGCCGGACGTGCCGCCGCAGAAGAAGTGCGGCACCATGCCGGGAATAATCAGCGCCATGCCCAGCCCGCCGAGCAAGAGCATCCCGACCAGCCCGCCCACAAAGGAGCTGATGAATCCCACTACCACCGCGGTGGGGCTAAAGGTGAAGAACACCGCGCAGTCAACGGCCGGGATGGAGTCCGGGATCAGCTTCTGGCTGATGCCCTGGAACGCCGGCACCAGATCGCCGAGGATCAGCCGCACGCCGTTATAGACAATGGCTACGCCAACGGCGAACTGCAGACCGGTCAGCACCGAGAAGATCAGCATGTTTTGGTCGGTGATGGTGCTCAGGTACGCCGACCCGGCGACAGCGCTGCAGACAAAGTAGATAACAAACATCACGATACCGGTGGTGACCGTGGTATCGCGCAGAAAGCCCCACTTTTCTGAAATTTCGGTATCGGCGAAGGAATTTGCCGGATTGCCGGTCCGGCTGGCGATCCATGCCGAGAGGTAGTAGCCGAGAGAGCCGAAATGGCCCATGGCGATCCCGCCGTCTTCGGTTACCTGCCTGGTGTAACGCTGACCGATGGCCGGGGAGATGGCCGACCATGAGCCCAACAGGAATCCACCGATCAGGATCAACATCCAGCCCTGGAACTCCGCCGCCTGCAGAACGGCGGAGAACAGGCAGGCGAGAAAGAACGAATGATGGCCGGTCAGAAAGATATATTTATACTTGGTACAACGGGCGATAATCAGGTTGAAAATAAAGCCTAACAGCAAAATACTCATGGTTTCCACGCCCAGCATTTTCTGGGCGACGGAGACAATGGCTTCATTGTTCGGAATAACGCCGCGGATATTAAATCCGGCCTCGATAATACCGCCCAGCGGATTGAGATTGGCAACGATAACGCCTGCCCCAGCGCTCAACATCAAATAGCCTAAAATCGGCTTTAATGTGCCGGTAAGCAGTTTATTGCCAGGGGAGCGCAGCGCCACTAAACCAACGAAGGCGATAAGCCCCATTAAAAAGGCGGGTTGACTGAATATTTCCGTTAAGAAACTAAGAATAGCCTGCATGGTCGTTCCCTCTATGCTGATTAAGAGTGAGTCGCAGCAATTTTCATCAGCGCATCGGTAATATCCTCGGCGATCTTCGCTTTATGGACGTAGCTGCGAATGATGGCGACATGACAGTGGGCCGGAAATTGATTTGCCAGTTCTTTGATCGTTACGTAAAGGTCGGCTTTTTCCCCGACGGCGTTAGCAAAATCGACCGAGGCGACGTCCGCTTTGATGCCTAATTCGTCACAGATCTTTTTCACATTATTCGCAGCCATCAATGAGCTGCCAATACCGTTACCACAAACCGTTCTGATAACTAACATAATGACTACTCCATTTGTTTTTGAATGAAATGTAAGACTGAATTAACGTCATTTTCCTGCTGAAGAAAGGTCACAATATCTGACTCGATCAGCGAGGCTATCAGTTGGATCATTTTGATATGACTGTCAGCATCGGCGCCGGCGATCGCGATGACCACGGAAACCGGATCGAACTCATCGTGGCCGAAGGAGATTGGCGTGGCGGTGGTGACAAGTGAGAACCCGGTCTGTAATGCCCCTTTTTCCGGCCGGGCATGCGGCATGGCAATCCCGTCATCTATCACGATGGCGGCGCCAAAATCTTCATATACCGTCAGCATCTCGTTGACATATTCGGCGCTGCAAATCTGGCGCCTGGCAAGTAATGAACCCGCCAGTTCGATGGCCTCTTCCGCACGGGAAATATTCTGCTTAAGGGCGATTAACGACGGGTCAAAAATAATTTCCATCCTCAGCTCCTGAACGTATTCCTGTTCCTGAGTTAAATCATGACCAAATACATTGATGAAAATGATGGATGAGATCACATCCGCGGTTTTAAATATTGATGGGGATCACATCGACGGCAAAGTACCGGCAGAAAAAGATATAAATAATTTATAAGTTTTTCAGGCTGTTATGAAGGCTTTGTATTTTGACGCTGAAATTTGGCAGAGAAAAAGTGAGAGGTAGGGCGAATTTTTTCGCCAGAAGTGTATCGCTGGTCACAAATATCGGCGGGTCATTTTCTTAAATTTTGACGCCGCTAACAAAAAAGGCCCGCCTGAGCGAGCCTTTTATTAAAACGCGTGCCGATTACAGGCTGGAAACGTTTTCGGTCAGGTATTTTGCAACGCCTTCCGGAGAGGCGGCCATACCTTCTTTTCCTTTTTCCCACTGCGCCGGGCAGACTTCGCCGTGCTCTTCGTGGAACTGCAGGGCGTCAACCATACGCAGCATTTCGTCGATGTTACGGCCCAGCGGCAGGTCGTTAACCACCTGGTGGCGTACCACGCCGTTAGCGTCGATCAGGAAAGAGCCGCGCAGTGCTACGCCTTCGTCCGGATGCTCGATACCGTAAGCTTTCTGGATTTCACGTTTGATGTCAGCAACCATCGCGTATTTAACCGGGCCGATACCGCCCTGGTCTACCGGGGTGTTACGCCATGCGTTGTGCACGAACTCGGAGTCGAAGGAAACGCCAACCACTTCCACGCCGCGTTTCTGGAATTCTTCGTAACGTTTGTCGAACGCGATCAGCTCAGACGGGCACACGAAGGTGAAGTCCATCGGCCAGAAGAACAGAACGGTAGGTTTACCGTTGGTGTGCTGTTTGAAATTGAATTTCTCAACGATCTCACCATTACCCAGCACAGCGGCTGCAGTAAAATCCGGCGCTTGACGAGTGACCAGAACCATTTGATTCTCCTGTAATTACTAAGGTTATTTGGAACGCAACGCGGGCAAGTATAGAGCCTGCCCGGCAATAACACAAAGAGGCGCTAACAATCGTTCAGCCAGCTTTTACCTATCAATGACGTGGCTATTACAGCTGTTTGTTTTCTGCCTGGCGCATCATCTGCGGATAAAAGCGCCAGAACTGCGTCTCCAGACGGTCGTAATGGGTATCCAGATCCTGCCAGGAGTCGCGTAGCGCCTCGAGACGTGGACGGCGGCTGGCCATGCCGTTCAGCACGCGCTGAATAAAATCCATTTCCCGATAGCGCTCCAGCCAGCGCTCCGACCACAGATATTGATTGAGATTGACGAAGCGGGGCGGCGAGTCGGGCAGGATGGGGACGATCTGCCGCTCGGCGTAGCGTACGAACTCGTCCAGCGGCAGGTCAGGGGAGAGCTGCGCCCAGTGCTGGGACAGGAAATGATCCCACATAACGTCGAGGGTGATGGGGGCGACGCGGCGGGTCTGCGGGCGAAACCACTCCCGCGCCTCTTTGACTTCCGCCAGGTTGTCAGTCATCACGTCAATCCGCCGATGCATATAGATGCCGTCGATGATCTCCGCCGGATAGTCGCCCTGCGGGTTGCCGCGCACGAAGTCGGCCATCAGGTTGCCGGGCAGCGAACTGTCGGCGAGATGGGCCAGGTGCAGGTGGGCGAGAAAATTCATAAAACGACATCCTTTAAATACGAGCGGGCAGGTGGAAACACCGATGTTGCGCTGAACGCCGCCTCGGTGGCCGAATGGCATGCTGTCTGGCCGCGCGCGGCACCTTTGCCACCGGTAAGGCATTCGGTTGCCGCATGGCGGCATTCGGAATGATTTGGAATATAGATTATGTCATTCATCCGGAGGGGTAAAGGTTGCAGCCAGACCGCCCCGGCACTAGACTACCCGCCTCTTTATTCAGTCTGAGTTACCGTCATGCGCGTTACCGATTTTGCTTTTGAACTACCCGAATCTCTGATCGCCCACTATCCGATGCCTGAGCGCAGTAGCTGTCGCTTGCTCTCCCTGGACGGGCCGACGGGCGCGCTGACGCATGGCACCTTCACCGACATCCTCGATAAGCTCAATCCCGGCGATCTGCTGGTGTTTAACAACACCCGGGTGATCCCGGCGCGTCTGTTCGGCCGCAAGGCCAGCGGCGGCAAGATTGAAGTGCTGGTGGAGCGGATGCTGGATGATAAGCGCATCCTGGCCCATATTCGCGCCTCAAAAGCGCCGAAGCCGGGCGCCGAGCTGCTGCTGGGCGATGACGAGAGCATTAAGGCCACGATGCTGGCGCGTCATGGCGCGCTGTTTGAAGTGGAGTTTAACGACGAGCGCCCGGTGCTGGAGATCCTTAACGGGATCGGCCATATGCCGCTGCCGCCCTATATTGACCGCCCGGACGAAGACGCCGACCGCGAGCTCTATCAAACCGTCTATGGCACCAGGCCGGGCGCGGTAGCCGCCCCGACCGCCGGTTTGCATTTCGACGAACCGCTGCTGGACAAACTGCGCGCCAAAGGCGTTGAGATGGCGTTTGTCACCCTGCATGTGGGCGCGGGCACCTTCCAGCCGGTGCGCGTCGACAGCATTGAAGAGCACACCATGCACTCCGAATATGCCGAAGTGCCGCAGGAGGTGGTCGATGCGGTGCTGGCGGCGAAAGCGCGCGGCAACCGCGTGATCGCGGTGGGCACCACCTCGGTACGTTCGCTGGAGAGCGCGGCGCAGGCGGCGAAAGACGCGCTGATCGCGCCGTTCTTCGACGATACGCAGATTTTCATCTACCCGGGTTATCAGTACCAGGTGATCGATGCGCTGGTGACTAACTTCCATCTCCCTGAATCCACACTGATTATGCTGGTGTCGGCGTTTGCGGGTTATCAGCACACCATGAACGCCTATAAGGTGGCGGTTGAGCAGAAATATCGCTTTTTTAGCTACGGGGATGCGATGTTTATCACGTACAATCCGCAGGCTATTTCTGAGCGTCCCTGAAAAGGCCGGTACGCCGGCTTGTAGACGCCATAACGCATTTTTTAGCTACGGAATCATTCCGTGGCGAGTATGAAAACGTCGGACTGTTTTTCTGACGCAGGAGCAAGCATGAAATTTGAACTGGATACCACCGACGGTCGCGCCCGCCGCGGTCGCCTGGTGTTTGAGCGCGGCGTGGTGGAAACACCGGCCTTTATGCCCGTTGGCACCTACGGCACCGTCAAAGGGATGACGCCGGAAGAGGTGGAAGCCACCGGCGCGCAGATTATTCTCGGCAACACCTTCCACCTGTGGCTGCGCCCGGGTCAGGAGATCATGAAGCTGCACGGCGATCTGCACGATTTTATGCAGTGGAAAGGACCGATCCTGACCGACTCCGGCGGTTTCCAGGTGTTCAGCCTTGGCGATATCCGTAAGATCACCGAGCAGGGCGTCCACTTCCGCAATCCGATCAACGGCGATCCGATTTTCCTCGATCCGGAAAAATCGATGGAGATTCAGTACGATCTCGGCTCTGACATCGTGATGATCTTCGACGAATGTACGCCGTACCCGGCGGACTGGGATTACGCCAAGCGCTCAATGGAGATGTCTCTGCGCTGGGCGAAGCGCAGCCGCGACCGTTTCGATAGCCTTGGCAATAAAAATGCGCTGTTCGGCATTATTCAGGGTAGCGTTTACGAAGATTTACGCGATATCTCGGTGAAAGGTCTGGTAGAGATTGGCTTTGATGGCTACGCTGTCGGCGGTTTGGCGGTTGGTGAGCCGAAGGAAGACATGCACCGTATTCTGGAGCACGTCTGCCCGCAGATCCCGGCCGATAAACCACGATACCTGATGGGCGTCGGGAAGCCGGAAGATCTGGTGGAAGGGGTACGTCGCGGTATCGATATGTTCGACTGCGTCATGCCGACGCGCAACGCGCGTAACGGCCACCTGTTCGTCACCGACGGCGTGGTGAAAATCCGCAACGCGAAGCACAAAAGCGATACCGCGCCGCTGGACGCCGAGTGTGATTGCTATACATGTCGCAATTATTCACGCGCTTACTTGCATCACCTCGACCGTTGCAACGAAATATTGGGCGCGCGTCTCAATACCATTCATAACCTGCGCTACTATCAGCGTTTAATGGCTGGTTTACGCAAGGCTATCGAAGAGGGTAAATTAGAGAGCTTCGTGACCGATTTTTACCAACGTCAGGGGCGCACCGTGCCTCCTTTGAACGTTGATTAATTTTAATAATGAGGGAATTTCAATGAGCTTTTTTATTTCTGATGCGGTAGCGGCAACGGGTGCACCGGCGCAGGGCAGCCCGATGTCTCTGATTCTGATGCTGGTGGTGTTCGGTCTGATTTTTTACTTCATGATCCTGCGTCCACAGCAGAAGCGCACCAAGGAACATAAGAACCTGATGAACTCCATCGCCAAAGGTGATGAAGTGCTGACCAACGGCGGTCTGGTCGGTCGCGTGACCAAAGTAGCGGAAACTGGCTACATTGCTATCGCGCTGAACGATACCACTGAAGTGGTTATCAAACGTGACTTCGTTGCTGCCGTTCTGCCGAAAGGCACCATGAAGGCGCTGTAATCTAACTTTTCCCAAAGGGAACTGCCGTGTTAAACCGTTATCCTTTGTGGAAGTACGTCATGCTGGTCGTCGTCATTGTCGTCGGCCTGATCTATGCGCTTCCCAACCTGTATGGTGAGGATCCGGCTGTTCAAATCACTGGCGCGCGCGGCGTCGCCGCCAGTGAGCAAACGCTGATCCAGGTCCAGAAAACTTTACAAGAAGAAAAAATAACCGCGAAGTCTGTGGCACTGGAAGAGGGCGCTATTCTTGCGCGCTTCGACACCACTGATACCCAGCTGCGCGCGCGCGAAGCGCTGCTTAACGTGCTGGGTGACAAATACGTCGTGGCGCTGAACCTTGCTCCGGCAACCCCACGCTGGCTGGCGGCGCTCTATGCCGAGCCGATGAAGCTGGGTCTTGATCTGCGCGGCGGCGTGCACTTCCTGATGGAAGTCGACATGGACACCGCGTTAGGCAAACTGCAGGAACAGAACATCGATAGCCTGCGCAGCGAGCTGCGCGACAAAGGCATTCCTTACGCGACCGTGCGTAAAGAAGACAACTACGGTCTGAGCATCGTCTTCCGCGACAGCGCGGCGCGCGACCAGGCTATCTCTTATCTCAGCCCTCGCCATCGCGATCTGGTTATTTCCTCTCAGGGTGACAACAGCCTGAAAGCGGTGATGACCGATGAGCGCCTGAAAGAAGCCCGTGAGTACGCGGTTCAGCAGAACATTAATATCCTGCGTAACCGTGTGAACCAGCTGGGCGTCGCCGAGCCGCTGGTTCAGCGTCAGGGCGCTGACCGCATCGTGGTTGAGCTGCCGGGTATCCAGGATACCGCGCGTGCGAAGGAAATCCTTGGCGCCACCGCGACCCTCGAGTTCCGTCTGGTCAATACTAATGTGGACCAGTCCGCCGCCGCCTCTGGCCGCGTGCCGGGCGACTCGGAAGTGAAGCAGACGCGTGAAGGCCAGCCGGTAGTGCTGTACAAGCGGGTGATCCTGACCGGGGACCATATCACCGACTCGACCTCCAGCATGGATGAGTACAACCAGCCGCAGGTTAACATCTCGCTGGACAGCGCGGGCGGTAACATCATGTCTAACTTCACTAAGGACAACATCGGCAAGCCGATGGCGACCCTGTTCGTGGAGTATAAAGACAGCGGTAAGAAAGACGCTAACGGTCGCGCTATCCTGGCGAAAGAGGAAGAGGTGATTAACATCGCCAACATCCAGTCGCGTCTGGGTAACAGCTTCCGTATCACCGGTATCAGCAATCCGAACGAAGCGCGTCAGCTGTCGCTGCTGCTGCGTGCCGGCGCGCTGATTGCGCCGATTCAGATCGTCGAAGAGCGGACTATCGGCCCAACCCTGGGAATGCAGAACATCAAGCAGGGTCTGGAAGCCTGTCTGGCCGGTCTGGTGGTCTCTATCCTGTTCATGATCCTCTTCTATAAGAAGTTCGGCCTGATTGCGACCTCGGCGCTGATTGCCAACCTGATACTGATTGTCGGCATTATGTCCCTGATCCCGGGGGCGACGCTGACCATGCCGGGCATCGCGGGTATCGTGTTAACCCTTGCGGTGGCGGTCGATGCTAACGTTCTGATCAACGAGCGTATCAAAGAAGAGCTGAGCAACGGGCGTACCGTTCAGCAGGCGATTGACGAAGGTTATCGCGGCGCGTTCAGCTCGATCTTCGACGCCAACGTGACGACGCTTATCAAAGTGATCATCCTGTACGCGGTCGGTACCGGTGCCATTAAAGGGTTTGCGATTACCACCGGTATCGGTATCGCGACCTCAATGTTTACCGCTATCGTCGGCACCCGTGCCATCGTGAACCTGCTGTACGGCGGCAAGCGCGTTAAAAAGCTGTCTATCTGAGGAGTGCGTTGTGGCACAGGAATATACTGTTGAACAATTGAACCACGGCCGTAAAGTCTGGGACTTTATGCGCTGGGACTACTGGGCCTTCGGCATTTCAGGTTTTCTGCTGATTGTGTCGATCGCCATCATCGGCGTTCGCGGGTTTAACTGGGGGCTCGATTTCACCGGCGGTACGGTGATTGAAATTACCCTTGAGAAACCGGTCGATCTGGACCAGATGCGCGATTCCCTGCAGAAAGCGGGCTTTGAAGAGCCGCAGGTGCAGAACTTTGGCAGCAGCCGCGACATCATGGTACGTATGCCGCCGGTGCATGACGCCAACGGCAGCCAGGAGCTGGGCAGCAAGGTCGTGACGGTGATTAACGAATCGACCAGCCAGAATGCGGCAGTGAAGCGTATTGAGTTTGTCGGCCCGAGCGTCGGCGCGGACCTCGCGCAAACTGGCGCCCTGGCGCTGATTGCGGCGCTGGTCTGTATCCTGATCTACGTCGGCTTCCGCTTCGAATGGCGTCTGGCCGCCGGGGTGGTTATCGCCCTGGCGCACGACGTGGTGATCACCATGGGCGTGCTGTCGCTGTTCCATATCGAGATCGACCTGACCATCGTGGCCTCGTTGATGTCGGTTATCGGCTACTCGCTGAACGACAGTATCGTGGTATCGGACCGTATCCGTGAAAACTTCCGTAAGATCCGCCGCGGTACGCCGTATGAGATCTTTAACGTGTCGTTGACCCAGACGCTGCACCGTACCTTGATCACCTCTGGTACCACTTTGATGGTGATCCTGATGCTGTTCCTGTTCGGCGGCCCGATTCTGGAAGGCTTCTCGCTGACCATGCTGATCGGTGTTTCCATCGGTACGGCTTCTTCTATCTACGTCGCGTCCGCGCTGGCGTTGAAGCTGGGCATGAAGCGCGAGCATCTGATCCAGCAGAAGGTCGAAAAAGAAGGGGCGGATCAGCCGTCTATTCTGCCGTAATAGAGTTCAGTTGAGATAAAGCAATCCCGGCCCTTGCGGCCGGGATTTTTTTGCCCGCGACAAAACCTGCTGACAGTATGCTGTCAGGAGCCCTCCCATACACTGCCTCTGAACTCACTAACGAGCAGGAGGAAGTATGAACAACGTGATTAACTGGTTTGAAATTCCGGTCGCCGATATGGATCGCGCCGTCGCGTTTTATGAGCCGGTGATGCAAGTGTCGCTGCGTCGCGAAACCATGGACTGCGCCGAGCTGGCGGTGTTCCCGCATCAGGATCCGGCCCCCGGCGGCGCGCTGGCCAAATTTGAAGGTATCGCGCCCTCGGCGCAGGGCGCTATTATTTATCTGCATACTGATCATCTTGCCGCCACGCTGGAGCGCGTTGCCTCGGCGGGTGGGGCCTGTGTCTTCGGCCCGCTGACGCTGCCGAATGATATTGGCACCATCGCCCTGTTTACCGACAGCGAGGGCAACCGCGTCGGCCTGCACCAGCCGGCTTAACCTTAACTTTTGTGAAGTGAGACATGACCCGACGCGCCGACCGTTTATTTCAGATTGTGCAGATCCTGCGCGGCAGGCGGCTCACTACCGCCGCGCTGCTGGCGGAGCGGCTGGGCGTGTCGGAGCGTACCGTCTATCGCGATATTCGCGATCTCTCCCTCTCCGGCGTACCGGTGGAGGGCGAAGCGGGCAGCGGCTACCGGCTGCTGGCGGGCTACGATCTGCCGCCGCTGATGCTGACCACCAAAGAGTCCGAGGCGCTGATCGCTGCGATTCGGCTGCTGAAAACCTGGGGCGGTGAGGCGCTGTCGCAGTCGCTGGAATCCGCCCAGGAGAAGATGCTGGCGATCCTGCCGGAGGCGCGTCGGCGCCAGGCGGAGCAGACCCGCCTGTTTGCCCCTGACCTTGGCGCGCATCGCTATGCTAAAACCCATTTTGACGTTATCCATCAGGCCGTATCCAATCAGCAGGTATTACAGCTTCACTACCAGGATGAATCCGGTCAGGTGACGTGGCGTGAAGTGCTGCCGCTGGGGCTGTTTTTCTGGGGGGAGCGCTGGCTGCTGGTGGCCTGGTGCGAACTGCGCAATGATTACCGCAATTTTCGCCTCGATCGTTGCCTGGAGGTAAGCGCGACCGAACGTCGATTCAGCGAGTGCGCCGACCGCTCGTTAAGCGATTTTCTGCGCAAGGTCCGGTGCGAGGTGCGGGAGAAATAAAAAAGCCCGGGCAGCAGGAGCTGCGGCCCGGGCGCTGTCTTGCTGTATCAGCGATCAGAAGTTGTAGCCGACCACGAAGTAACCACCCCAGCCGGTCGAGCGAACGCTGAACGGACCATCGCCGAAGTTCAGCTTCGCATCATCAGCCCACTGGCCGCCGTTATGGAAGTAACGGGCGACGATAGAGTAGTGCCAGTGCGCGTAGTTCAGCGCCAGGATGTGGCTGGAGGCGATAGAGTTGCTGGTGCGCGCGTGCTTCCCGTTCAGATCGTAGAAGTTGTCATCGCCGAGGTCAGAACCCCAGTCGAAGTTGGTGAAGCCGATGTAGCTCAGCGAACCGCCCCACAGGTCGGTCAGCGGCACAAAGTATTTCACTTTGAAGCGATAGCCGTCCCATTCGTTTTCGTTGGAGGCGCCGTAGTTCTGCCACTGGTACTTGGCGTAGACGTTCAGCGACAGGCTCATTGGCAGGCCGGTATCGATATCGGTACCCAGACCCATATACCAGGTGCTCTGCTCCTGGGAGTCGTTGCGGCCCATATCGTAGATATAGTTGTTGGCGAAATACCATTCTTTGAACGGCCCGAAGCTCAGGTCGGTATTGGTCAGCTTATCGATAGAGAAACGCGGTTCGATCTCCATAAACAGCGGGGAACCTTTGTTCCAGATACCTTTTGCCGTGCTGTTGCCGCCGAAGAATACCGGGGCATCGATATAGCCGTAGAAATCAAACCAGTCTTTTTTGGCGAACGCTTCGTATTCTAGGTAGGTATCGTTACGGATCTGCGGTCCAAAACGGGTGTGGTAGCTGCCCACCACGTTAACACTCTGGTGCCACCAGTCAGACAGATACTGCGGTTTGTCGTTTTCTGCCGCGCCCGCGGCAAAAGTAGTGGAGAGCGCCACAACCGCACCCGCTGCCAGTAATGTTTTTTTCATAGTAATGCCACTGTTTAAATTGAGCCTGAAGGCGTTAAAAGAAGTGCCGAAGCGTTTCTAAATATTTCGTCTTTCTGTGGGGGTCTATTATAGGAATCATTGCTCACAAAAATACGTGTTGTTTCACATAACCAGAACATGCGTAATCGATTGCGTTCACGATTCTATGCATTTCTTGACAAAATGCTACTGAAAATCGCGCTGCAGAACGATTTCTAATGAACTCTTGCGAAAAGTTGTAAGTGGATAAGAAAGACGGGGCAGGAGGTAGCCGGGCGGGGCAGGCCCGGCTGAAGGCTTACTGGGCGGCGGCGGGCTGGATATCGTGTACGCGAATAAAACCGACTTTATCTGGCGTTACATTGAGGCGCAACGGGATATCGACATCGCTGGGGGCGAGGGTGCTGGCCGGCGCGCTAATCAGCTGATCCTGAACATTGACTTCCTGATAGCTGTGGGTGGTGCCGGTGATCTGTCCGGAAGCGACGGTGGCGGTAAAGGCCGGCAGCGGATCGTTGGATTCGCCCTGAATGCGTAAGGTCAGGCGTGACCCATCGCCATCCGGGGTAATACTGCCCACCGACATGCGCAGGGTGCCGATCTGGCTCTCCAGCCGCGCCGGGGTCTTGGCCTCCGGCAGCAGATAGACGCCGCGGGTGGATTTGGCGTTCAGCGCGTTTTGCTGGGTGATTTTGATCGTTTGCTGGTTGAGCTGGGTCATCTCCTGGCTCAGCGTACTCACGCTCTGGTGCATCTGGCGGATTTCGCTTTGCTGGGCGCAGGCGGTCAGGGTGAACAGGCAGCCCGCGATGGCGAGCTTCAGGTAACGTCTTGTCATGGTCAGGATTCCGTTTACAGAGGATGCTTAATGGTAGCCAAACCGGCCTCATCTCCCATAGATCCTTTGTCTCAAAAGCTCTTTCTTTGTAGTCCGGTCACTTCGCGGTAAACTACTCTTCAGTTTAACTACCTGTCAGGACGCGCTATGCATTGCCCTTTCTGTTTCGCCGTGGATACCAAAGTGATCGACTCTCGTCTGGTGGGGGAAGGCTCTTCCGTGCGTCGCCGTCGGCAGTGCCTGGTCTGTAACGAACGCTTTACCACCTTCGAAGTGGCGGAGCTGGTGATGCCGCGGGTGGTGAAGAGTAACGATGTGCGCGAACCCTTCAACGAAGACAAGCTGCGCAGCGGGATGCTGAAAGCGCTGGAGAAACGTCCGGTTAGCGCCGACGACGTGGAAATGGCGGTCAACCATATCAAGACTCATCTGCGCGGCACCGGCGAGCGCGAAGTGGCCAGCAAAATGATCGGCAACCTGGTGATGGAGCAGCTGAAAAAGCTGGATAAAGTCGCCTATATTCGCTTCGCGTCGGTCTATCGCAGCTTCGAAGATATTAAAGAATTCGGCGAAGAGATCGCCCGCTTACAGGACTAAGCCATGCAGGACGAAATGTACATGGCGCGTGCGCTGAAGCTTGCCGCGCGCGGTCGCTTTACTACCCATCCTAACCCTAACGTCGGCTGCGTCATTGTGAAAGACGGCGAGATCGTCGGCGAGGGGTTTCACTATCGCGCCGGCGAGCCGCATGCTGAAGTGCACGCCCTGCGCATGGCTGGCGAAAAGGCGCGCGGCGCCACCGCCTACGTCACTCTTGAGCCCTGCAGCCACCATGGCCGTACGCCGCCATGCTGCGATGCGCTGATTGCCGCCGGCGTCAGCCGCGTGGTCGCCGCGATGCAGGATCCGAACCCGCAGGTGGCGGGGCGCGGTTTGTATCGCCTGCAGCAGTCCGGCATTGAGGTCAGCCATGGGCTGATGATGAACGAAGCGGAAGCGCTGAATAAGGGCTTTCTGAAGCGGATGCGCACCGGTTTTCCCTGGGTGCAGCTGAAGCTGGGCGCCTCGCTGGACGGCCGCACGGCGATGGCCAGCGGCGAAAGCCAGTGGATCACCTCCCCGCAGGCGCGACGCGACGTGCAGCGTCTGCGCGCCCAGAGCCATGCCATCCTGACCAGCAGCGCCACCGTGCTGGCGGACGATCCGGCGCTGACCGTGCGCTGGCAGGAGCTGAGCGCCGATACCCAGGCGCTTTATCCCGAAGAGAATTTGCGCCAGCCGCTGCGCGTCGTCATCGACAGCCAGAACCGCGTCACGCCTGAGCATCGTATTGTGCAGCAGGCGGGGGAAACGCTGTTTGCCCGCCTGCGCGCCGATGAACGGCAGTGGCCGGAAAGCGCCCGCACGCTGCTGGTACCGGAGCATAACGGCCATCTCGATCTGGTGCTGCTGATGATGCTGCTTGGCAAACAGCAGATCAACAGCGTCTGGGTTGAGGCAGGGGCTACGCTTGCCGGGGCGCTGCTGCAGGCGGGCCTGGTCGACGAGCTTATCGTCTATATTGCGCCTAAACTGTTAGGCAATACGGCGCGTGGATTATGCGCGCTGCCGGGGCTTGAAGAGCTGAGCCAGGCCCCCCATTTTAAATTCAATGAGATACGTCAGGTTGGCCCGGATGTCTGCCTGCATTTAACCACTGCGTGAGGCTTTCCTGATTATTAGGAAGCAGCGCTCAGAATAATATGATAAAATCCGCCCCCCTTGCGGGGCACATGAACCCGAAGGAAGAGTATGAACATTATTGAAGCTAACGTTGCTACCCCGGACGCTCGCGTCGCCATCACCATTGCGCGTTTCAACAACTTTATCAATGACAGCCTGCTGGAAGGCGCGATTGACGCCCTGAAACGCATTGGTCAGGTAAAAGATGAAAACATCACCGTCGTTTGGGTTCCAGGCGCGTATGAGCTGCCGCTGGCGGCTGGCGCACTGGCGAAAACCGGTAAATATGACGCGGTGATCGCGCTGGGGACGGTGATTCGCGGCGGTACCGCCCACTTTGAATATGTGGCAGGCGGTGCCAGCAATGGCCTGGCGCATGTCGCTCAGGATAGCGAAATCCCGGTAGCCTTTGGTGTTCTGACCACTGAAAGTATTGAACAAGCCATTGAGCGCGCTGGCACCAAAGCCGGTAACAAAGGTGCAGAAGCTGCGCTGACCGCGCTGGAAATGATTAACGTATTGAAAGCCATCAAGGCCTGATTTTTGTAAGGGGAATTCCGTGAAACCTGCTGCTCGTCGCCGCGCCCGTGAGTGTGCCGTTCAGGCGCTCTACTCCTGGCAGTTGTCCCACAACGACATCGCTGATGTCGAATACCAGTTCCTGGCGGAACAGGACGTAAAAGATGTTGATGTTCTGTATTTCCGCGAACTGCTGTCCGGAGTGGCGACTAACAGCGCGTACCTCGACGGCCTGATGAAGCCCTACCTGTCCCGCCAGCTGGAAGAGCTGGGCCAGGTTGAAAAAGCGGTGCTGCGTATCGCGCTGTTTGAGCTGTCCAAACGTGATGACGTACCGTATAAAGTGGCCATCAATGAAGCTATCGAACTGGCGAAAACCTTCGGCGCTGAAGATAGCCATAAGTTCGTTAACGGCGTGCTGGACAAAGCGGCTCCGGTAATTCGTCCCCACAAGAAGTAAACTGCAGGCCGGGTTTTGCGAGGGTCGCCTCGCAGCCCGGCCTTATTTATTATTTTGCTGAGGCATAACGTATGGCATGCGGCGAATTCTCCCTGATTGCCCGTTATTTTGATCGCGTTAAAAGCGCCCGCCTTGATGTTGAAACCGGCATCGGCGATGACTGCGCGCTCCTGCATATTCCCGAGAAAAAAACGCTGGCAATCAGCACCGACACCCTGGTGGCGGGCAATCACTTCTTACCCGATATCGACCCGGCCGACCTCGCCTATAAAGCGCTGGCGGTGAACCTGAGCGACCTCGCGGCGATGGGCGCGGAACCAGCGTGGCTCACGCTGGCGCTGACCTTGCCGGAGGTGGATGAAGTCTGGCTGGAAGCCTTCAGCGACAGCCTGTTTGTCCAGCTGGACTATTACGATATGCAACTGATTGGCGGCGACACTACCCGTGGCCCGCTCTCCATGACGCTGGGTATCCACGGCTTTGTGCCGCCGGGACGCGCCATGAAACGCGCTGGCGCGAAGCCGGGGGACTGGATCTATGTTACCGGCACTCCGGGAGACAGCGCCGCCGGTCTGGCGGTACTGCAGAATCGTCTAACGGTGGATGAATCGTCTGACGCCGACTACCTGCTGGCCCGTCATCTGCGGCCGATGCCGCGCGTGCTGCAGGGCCAGGCGCTGCGTGACCTGGCGACATCGGTTATCGATCTCTCCGACGGCCTGATCTCCGATCTGGGCCATATTCTCAAAGCCAGCGGCTGCGGCGCACGTATCGATCTCGATGCCATGCCGTACTCCGATGCGATGCTGCGCCAGGTTGATTCTGAGCAGGCGCTGCGCTGGGCGCTCGCCGGCGGGGAAGATTACGAGCTGTGCTTTACCGTACCGGAGCTGAACCGCGGGGCGCTGGACGTGGCTCTTGGCCATCTTGGCGCGCGTTTTACCTGTATCGGACAGATTGCGCCGGAGAGCGAAGGGCTGCAGTTTATCCGCGACGGTAAGCCGGTCGCGCTTGATTTAAAGGGATACGATCACTTTGCGTAGTCGAGACGAGGCGCTTAGCCGCCTGAGTATGCGTAATCCGTGGCATCTGCTGGCGACCGGCTTTGGCAGCGGCTTAAGCCCGGTGGTGCCGGGGACGATGGGCTCGCTGGCGGCGATCCCGTTCTGGTATCTGATGACCTTTCTCCCCTGGCAGCTTTACTCGCTGGTGGTGATGATGAGCATCTGTATCGGCGTCTATCTGTGCCATCGCACGGCCAAAGATATGGGCACCCATGACCACGGCAGCATCGTCTGGGACGAGTTCGTCGGGATGTGGATCACCCTGATGGCGCTGCCGACCCTGGACTGGCAGTGGGTGGCCGCCGGCTTCGTGATTTTCCGTATCTTCGATATGTGGAAGCCGTGGCCGATTCGCTGGTTTGATCGCAATATCCACGGCGGAATGGGGATTATGGTCGACGACATCGTCGCCGGCGTGATCTCCGCCGGCGTGCTGTACGTCATTGGCCATCACTGGCCCATCGGTCTGCTTTAACCGCCTCTCCCCGGCAACGCTACGCTGCCGGGGAAACCACGCCCGTCACTTAAATCCCACCACCGGATGCGGCTGATACGGCGCCTCCAGCTTGTCGATCTGTTCCGCGGAGAGCGTCAAATCCACCGCCTGCAGCAGATCATCGAGCTGTTCCTGACGCGACGGGCCGATAATCGGCGCGGCGACGCCGGGTTTGCTTAACAGCCAGGCGAGAGCGACCTGGGCGCGGCTGGCGTCGAGTTCTTCCGCCACGTCCGCGAGATTCCCGGCGATCTGCGCATCGTTTTCTTCACTGGCGCTGTACAGCGATTTGCCGAACTCATCTGAGACCAGCCGGGCGGTGGTCTCACCCCAGGGGCGGGTTAGCCTGCCGCGCGCCAGCGGACTCCACGGGATCACCGCTACGCCGTTACGTTGGCACAAGGGCAGCATCTCATTCTCTTCTTCCCGGTAAATCAGGTTGTAGTGATCCTGCATGGTAACGAAGCGCGCCCAGCCGTTCTGCTGCTGGAGCGCCAGCGCCTGGGCAAACTGTCGGGCATGCATGGACGAGGCGCCGATATAGCGCGCTTTGCCGGCTTTCACCACCTCGTCCAGCGCTTCGAGCGTCTCTTCAATCGGGGTGGTATAGTCCCAGCGGTGGATCTGCAGCAGGTCGACATAGTCCATCCCGAGACGGCGCAGGCTGTCGTCGATGGAGCGCAGGATCTGCGCCCGGGAAAGTCCTTCCGCCAGATCGCCGACCTGGTGATACACCTTGGTGGCGACAACCACCTCGTCACGGCGGGCAAAGTCGCGCAGGGCGCGGCCAACGATCTCTTCGCTGCTGCCGTCGGAGTAGCTATTTGCGGTATCGAAGAAGTTGATGCCGCCTTCAATGGCGTGCTGGATAAGCGGGCGGCTGCTCTCTTCCGGAAGCGTCCAGGCGTGTCTGCCGCGGTCCGGCTCGCCGAAGGTCATGCAGCCGAGGCAGAGTCGGGAAACACGTAAGGCAGTATCACCGAGGGGGATATAGTGCATAGTGCGCTCCTGCTATTCATCAAGGGTATCCCTTAAGCATAGCAGGAGCGGAAGGGGCAATTATGCCAGCCAGTCGCGGATTTTGGCTTCAATACCGGCGGCATCAAGGCCGAGGTCGGCGCGGATCTCTTCCTGAGTGCCCTGAGGAATAAAATAATCCGGCAGGCCAATATTGAGCACCGGTACCGCCCGGCGGTGGGCCATCAGCACTTCGTTCACGCCGCTGCCGGCGCCGCCCATGATGGCGTTCTCTTCCAGCGTCACCAGCGCGTCGTGCTCGCCGGCCAGCTGGAGGATCAGCGCGGTATCCAGCGGCTTCACAAAGCGCATATCCACCAGGGTGGCGTTGAGTTTGTCCGCTACTGCCGCGGCTTCCGGCAGCAGGGTGCCAAAGTTGAGGATCGCTATTTTCTCGCCCTGACGTTTCACCACCCCTTTGCCGATCGGCAGCGATGCCAGCGGCTCGAGCGTCGCGCCGGTGCCGCTACCGCGCGGATAGCGCACCGCGCAGGGGCCGTCGCTGTAGTGGTAGCCGGTGTACAGCATCTGGCGACATTCATTTTCATCGCTCGGGGTCATTACCACCATATCCGGAATACAGCGCAGGAAGGAGAGATCGAACGCTCCCTGATGCGTCTGGCCGTCTGCGCCGACGATCCCGGCGCGGTCGATAGCAAATAGCACCGGCAGCTTCTGGATAGCCACATCATGGATCACCTGATCGTAGGCTCGCTGCAGGAAGGTGGAGTAGATCGCCACCACCGGCTTGTAGTCGCCAATCGCCAGCCCGGCGGCGAAGGTGACCGCATGCTGCTCGGCAATGGCGACGTCAAAGTACCGATCGGGGAATTTCTTCGAAAACTCCACCATCCCTGAACCTTCGCGCATCGCCGGCGTGATCGCCATCAGCTTGTTGTCTTTGGCCGCCGTTTCACACAGCCAGTCACCGAAGATTTTCGAGTAGGAAGGGAGGCCGCCGCTGCTTTTGGGCAGTACGCCGCTGGTATGGTCGAATTTTGGCACCGCATGGAAGGTGATCGGGTCTTTCTCGGCGGGCTCATAGCCGCGGCCTTTTTTGGTCATAATATGCAGGAACTGCGGGCCTTTCAGGTCGCGCATGTTCTTCAGCGTGCTGACCAGACCGAGCACGTCATGGCCATCCACCGGGCCAATGTAGTTAAAGCCCAGCTCTTCAAACAGCGTGCCCGGCACCACCATCCCTTTGATATGCTCTTCGGTACGCTTAAGCAGCTCTTTAATCGGCGGCACCCCGGAGAAGACCTTTTTGCCCCCTTCGCGCAGGGTGGAGTAGAGCTTACCGGAGAGCAGCTGCGCCAGATGATTGTTCAGCGCGCCGACGTTCTCGGAAATCGACATTTCATTGTCATTCAGCACCACCAGCAGGTCGGGTTTGATATCCCCGGCGTGGTTCATCGCCTCAAACGCCATGCCGGCGGTGATCGCCCCGTCGCCAATGACGCACACCGCGCGCCGCTGCTTATCCTCTTTCGCGGCGGCGATAGCCACCCCGATACCCGCGGAAATGGAAGTGGAGGAGTGACCGACGCTCAGCACGTCATACTCGCTTTCACCGCGCCACGGGAAGGGATGCAGGCCGCCTTTCTGACGAATGGTGCCGATTTTGTCCCGGCGACCGGTCAGAATTTTATGCGGGTAGGCCTGATGGCCGACGTCCCAGATCAGGCGATCGAACGGCGTGTTATACACGTAGTGCAGCGCCACGGTCAGTTCCACCGTGCCGAGGCCAGAGGCAAAGTGACCGCTGGAACGGCTGACGCTGTCCAGTAGATAGCGCCGCAGCTCATCACATAGCTTCGGCAGGCTCTCTTTTGGCAACAGGCGCAACTCCTGGGTGGAATCTACCAGCGCCAGGGTCGGGTATTTGGCAATATCAAAACTCATCAGAGACTCATTTTTTGTTTATTTATCGCGCTGAATAATGTAATTCGCGAGCGCTTCCAGTGCCGAAGTATCCAGAGATTGTGCGGCCAGCTCATCTAACGACCGGCGGGCATCAGCGATCAGGTCGTGCGCTTTCTTCCGGGCTTGCTCAAGACCCAGGAGGGCGGGATAGGTGCTTTTACCCAATTGCTGGTCGGCACCCTGACGTTTGCCAAGGGTCGCAGTATCCCCTACCACGTCGAGAATGTCATCCTGGACCTGGAAGGCAAGACCGATATTTTCCGCATAGCGATCCAGCGCGGGCAGGGCGGCGCGGCCGCGTTCGCCGGCGCTCAGGGCTCCCATCCGGACGGCGGCGCGGATCAGGGCGCCCGTTTTGTGGCGATGGATACGCTCCAGCGCCTGTAAATCAACCTGCTGTCCCTCGGCCTGCAGATCCAGCGCCTGGCCGCCGCACATGCCCGCCACGCCGCTGGCCTGCGCCAGTTCGGAAACCATCGCCAGCCGGTCCCGGTCAGGAACGTCGACCATCGGCGCATCACTCAGTATAGAGAACGCCAGCGTTTGCAGGGCATCTCCCGCAAGAATTGCGTTGGCTTCGCCAAATTTAATATGGCAGGTCGGCAGGCCGCGGCGCAGATCGTCATCATCCATCGCCGGCAAATCATCATGCATCAGGGAGTAGGCATGAATGCATTCGACCGCCGCGGCAGGAGCATCCAGCGTGGTACGGCACACGCCGAACATCTCGCCGGTGGCGTAGACAAGGAAGGGACGCAGGCGTTTACCGCCTAACAATGCGCCATAATGCATCGCTTCCACCAGCGGAGTGTTCTGAAAGGGCTGCGGGGCGATGAAACGGCGCAGCGCTTCGTTTGCCTGTTCCACACAGGCCTGCAATTGTTGCGGGAAATCCATTTATTCAGCGTCCGGCGTAAAAGGCGTGGTCGGGGAATCTTCACTATCCGCCAGCAGGATCTGCACGCGCTGTTCGGCCTTCTGCAGCTGACTTTGCCCCTGGCGCGCCAGCTGTACGCCGCGCTCAAATTCGCTTAGCGCTTCCTCTAACGGCAAATCGCCGCTTTCCAGACGGTTAACGATCTGCTCCAGTTCGCCCAGAGCAGTTTCAAAGCTGGCCGGGGCCTCATTTTTCTTTGGCATAGTGAATGTAGACTCTTGTTATGTCGCGACGGCAATACCGGGTATGGTAACGAAGTCACGCGTGTAAGCAAATAACGCGCAATGGTGATATACTCCGCGCCCAGGATGCAGGCACCGGTGTGCGCTGCTTTACAACTTTTGCTTATAGCCCCGTCGGGCTTGCCAACGAACTATTGTCGCTATGAAGTTTATCATTAAATTGTTCCCGGAAATCACCATCAAAAGCCAATCTGTGCGGTTGCGCTTCATTAAAATCTTAACCGGGAACATTCGTAACGTTCTCAAAAACTATGATGAGACGCTGGCCGTCGTCCGTCATTGGGATCATATCGAAGTTCGCGCGAAAGATGAAAATCAGCGCCCGGCTATTCGCGATGCGCTGACCCGTATCCCCGGCATCCACCATATTCTGGAAGTCGAAGACGTGCCGTTCACCTCGCTGCACGATATTTTCGAGCAGACGCTGCCGCTGTGGCGCGAGGCGCTGGAAGGCAAAACCTTCTGCGTGCGAGTGAAGCGTCGCGGCAAACATGAATTCACCTCAATTGAAGTGGAACGCTACGTCGGCGGCGGTCTGAATCAGCATATTGAAACGGCGCGCGTGAAGCTGACCGACCCGGACGTCACCGTCAATCTCGAGATTGAAAACGATCGCCTGCTGCTGGTGAAAGGCCGCTATGAAGGCATCGGCGGTTTCCCGATCGGCACCCAGGAAGATGTGCTGTCGCTGATCTCCGGCGGCTTTGACTCCGGCGTCTCCAGCTACATGCTGATGCGCCGCGGCTGCCGCGTTCATTACTGCTTCTTTAACCTTGGCGGCGCCGCCCATGAGATTGGCGTCCGCCAGGTTGCGCATTATCTGTGGAACCGCTTCGGCAGCTCACACCGCGTTCGCTTTGTGGCGATTAACTTTGAGCCAGTAGTCGGCGAAATCCTTGAAAAAGTGGACGACGGCCAGATGGGCGTCGTGCTCAAGCGCATGATGGTCCGCGCCGCGTCAAAAGTCGCGGAACGCTATGGCGTGCAGGCGCTGGTCACCGGCGAAGCGCTCGGCCAGGTCTCCAGTCAGACCCTCACTAACCTGCGCCTGATCGATAATGTCTCCGATACTCTGATCCTGCGCCCGCTGATTTCGCACGATAAAGAGCACATCATCGACCTGGCGCGTGAGATCGGCACGGAAGATTTCGCCCGCACCATGCCGGAATATTGCGGCGTGATCTCCAAGAGCCCGACCGTGAAGGCGGTGAAGGCGAAGATTGAAGCGGAAGAAGAACACTTCGATTTCAGCATCCTTGATAAAGTGGTGGAAGAGGCGAGCAATATCGATATCCGCGAGATCGCCCAGCAGACGGAAGAGACGGTGGTGGAAGTGGAAACCGTGACCGGCTTTGGCGCCAATGACGCGATCCTCGACATTCGCTCCATCGACGAGCAGGAAGACAAGCCGCTGAAGGTCGAGGGGGTTGAGGTTGTTTCCCTGCCGTTCTACAAGCTAAGCACCAAATTTGGCGATCTCGATCAGAGCAAAACCTGGCTGCTGTGGTGTGAGCGCGGGGTGATGAGCCGTCTGCAGGCGCTTTATTTGCGCGAGCAGGGCTTCAGCAACGTGAAAGTTTATCGCCCGTAACAGATTGTTATGATGCAAAAGGCCTTCCCTGATGGAAGGCCTTTTTACTATTGGCAGGGGAGTATATTAGCGCAGGGTCAGCGCCAGGTCATTGAGCTGATCGATGACAATATTCCAGCCCTCGAAAAATCCCATCTGCTCGTGCTGCTCGCGGGTTTCATCATCGGCATGCAGCACTGTAGCCGTATAGCGACACCCGCCCTGTTCATCGGCAAAGGTGATGATGGCCGTCATCGCGAAGGGGGAAACGGCGGGGCGATAATCCGCCGTCAGCATCGAGGTCATGACGATTTTTTGTTGCGGGATAACTTCAAGAAAACAGCCGGGGTTATCGCTGCGTTCACCGTCAGACCCGTGCATCACGGTGTGAAAGGCCCCGCCGGCGCGAAAATCAAAGGCCAGAACCTCGGTTTGCCAGGGCTTCGGGCACCACCAGGTTCGGAGTAATGCCGGGTCGGCCCACGCGCGCCACAGGGCTGGGGCGGGCGCGCTGAGCAGGCGGCTGATAACAAGATCGCGAGAATCGGTTGCGCTCCGGGACATGCTGCGACTCCTCAGGAAAAGGGGAGCCAGCCCGCGGCGCGGACCGGCTATCAGGCTTCGTAGTAATTATAGATGCCGGCGGCCATCACCAGCTGTGAGGCGACCTCATACGCTTTCTCGCGCCCCACCAGCAGATCGATCATTTTCAGGGCGAAATCAATCGAAGTCCCCGGACCCTGGCTGGTTAACAGATTCACCCGCGGATCCCAGACCACTCTTTTATCCTGCCACTGCTCGGCGGGGATATGTTCCTTCAGCGCCGGAAAACCGGTCATGTTGCCGATCGGGAACAGATTATGGGGTACCAGCACGGTCGCCGGGGCGGCGCAGATGGCGGCCACAATGCGCCCAGAGAGATGAAACTGGCGGACGGTTTCCACCAGTAGCGGGCTGTCGCGGAAGCACTCTGCGCCCTTGATACCGCCCGGGAGGACGATGATATCGAAATCACCATCGGCCACCTCGACCAGCGGCGCATCCGCCAGCAGTTTGACGCCGCGCGAACAGACGATGGTCAGGCTGCCGTCGCTGGCGACGCTGGCGGTGGTCACCTTTACTCCGCCGCGGACCAGCAGGTCGATAGTGGTGACCGCTTCGGTCTCTTCGCTACCAGGGGCGAGGCAAATCAGTGCCGACGCGCTCATATTCATTCTCCTTACGCTTGATCAATTCAAATAAGCGGGCGTTTTCCGGTACGGCGACGCCGTGGGCGCGGGCGCGGTTGAGCAGAAAACCGGTGATGTAGTCGATCTCTGTATGCCGCTGGGCGCGAACGTCCTGCAGCATGGAAGAGATATTTTCTGCCGTACTTTCAATTACCTGTTCGACATAAAATAGCAGGTTTTCCGCCGAGGTATGAATACCTTCGCGCTCCATCACCGCCGCCACCTCGCGACAAATGGCCGCAACTTCCTGCGTATAGTCGCGCAGATCGCCGTTTTTACACCCTTTGAGCGCGGTCAGAGGGTTAATCACGCAGTTAACCGCCAGCTTGCGCCAGATGGCCGAGTGGATATTGTTATGCCAGGCGACATCCGGCAGCACGCTCTGCAGAACTTCTGCGAGATAGCTGTAGTCCCCCTCGTAGCTTTTTGCCGGTCCGATATGCGTGGTGCCCTGGGCAACGTGGATGATGACATTCCCATCGCGCCGCGCCGCCTGGGTCGTGGAGGCCAGCAGCAACGGCTGTTTCACGCCGCGCAGCTCCTCGACGGTGCCCATGCCGTTATGTACCAGCACAATTGGCGTGGTGTCCGGCAGGATCCCGGCCAGGTGCTTTACCGCATTCGACACCTGCCAGGCCTTTAAGGTGACGATCAGCAGCTCGCTGCTGGCGAGAAAATCGGGGTCGTTGGCCGTCAGCGATTCGTTGAACACTGAGCCATCGGTTTCAATGACGTTGACGCTACAGAATGGCTGCGGTACGCGCAGCCAGCCCTGGACTTCATGTCCCTGTTTGTACAACGCGGTCAGCCATAGTTGTCCCAGCGCACCGCATCCCAGTACGGTTACTTTCATTGTTCCTCCTCATCTGCCGCTATCCCAGGCGCTGATGGCTAAAGTCTATCTCGTCGCTTTTCGCATCGTCGGACATCACGGGGAAAATAGCGCGAGCGTTGCGTAATCAGCTAAGCTTCCGGGATAACAAGTTGAGTTATGCCGCGTTGCAGGTATTATGCAACGCAAAAGAAACGGAAGGAGAGGAAAAGATGCCATCTTTCGATATTGTCTCTGAAGTTGATCTTCAGGAAGCCCGTAACGCGGTGGACAACGCGAGCCGCGAAGTCGAGTCGCGTTTTGATTTTCGTGGCGTTGAAGCCACTTTTGAATTAAACGACGCCAACAAGACCATTAAAGTGCTGAGTGAGTCTGACTTCCAGGTGAACCAGCTGCTGGATATCCTTCGCGCCAAGCTGCTCAAGCGCGGCATTGAAGGCACCTCCCTCGACGTACCGGAAGATATCGTGCACAGCGGTAAAACCTGGTTTGTTGAAGCGAAGCTGAAGCAGGGCATTGAAAGCGCGGTGCAGAAGAAGATCGTTAAACTGATCAAAGACAGCAAGCTGAAAGTGCAGGCCCAGATTCAGGGTGAAGAGATCCGCGTGACCGGTAAGTCCCGCGACGATCTGCAGTCGGTGATGGCGCTGGTGCGCGGTGGCGATCTGGGACAGCCGTTCCAGTTCAAAAACTTCCGCGACTAAGGCGGCGGGCAGACAGCAAAAAGCGGGGAATTCCCCGCTTTTTTACACCCCTTTGATGAGCTGCTCTATCTCGAAGCGGTTGGTGACCTTGCTGTCGATTTTGATATACACCGAACGCTCCTCGGGTACCACCAGCGCCTGATGAACCCCGCTGGCGCTCAGCAGACGCGCCTGCAGCGCGCTGTCGACCACCACGCCGTCCGGCACCTCCACCCGCAGGCTGCTGACGTACGGCGGCTCGCTCATGGTGCTGGCCACCAGCAGCCACAGCATCGCCAGCAGGGCGCCCAGCAGAAACACGGTTTGCGAATCAAAGAAACCATCGACCCAGCCGCCAAGCGCGCCGCCAATCGCCACGCCGAGAAACTGGCTGGTGGAGTAGACGCCCATCGCGGTGCCTTTGTAGCCCGCCGGAGACTCCTTGCTAATTAGCGACGGCAGCAGCGCTTCCAGCAGGTTAAACGCCAGGAAGAAGAGCTGAACGCCCGCCACCAGCTCCCAGAAGTAGCCTCCGGCGCCCCAGAGGACAATTTCCGCAATCAGCAGGATGGCGACGCAGAGCAGGAAGACGCGCTTCATCTTGCGCTTCACTTCGGCGTAGATGATAAACGGCACCACCGAGATGAACGAGATAACCATGGTGACCAGGTAAATCTTCCAGTGCTCGGCGGCCGGGAAGCCGGCGGCCTCCAGTTGTCCGGGCAGGGCGACAAAAGTGGACATCAGCATAATGTGCAGGCACATGATGCCAAAGTTAAGCTTCAGCAGGCGCGGCTCCGCCAGCACCTTGCTAAAGCAGCCCTTCACCATCCCGGATTCGCGGTTAAGGACATGGTTATGGCTGTTGGGCACCACCCACAGGGTGAGCAGGATGCCGACGGTCGCCAGGATGGCGATCATCCAGAACAGCGCGTGCAGACCCAGCTGGTGGGTGACAATCGGCCCCAGCACCATGGCGATGGCGAAGGTGACGCCGAAGCTGACGCCGATAAAGGCCATCGCTTTGGTGCGGTTCTGTTCGCGGGTGAGATCGGACAGCAGGGCCATAACCGCGGCGGCGATGGCGCCGGAGCCCTGCAGGGCGCGGCCAAGAATGATGCCCCAGATGGAGTCGGTGAGCGCGGCGATGACGCTGCCGAGCACGAAGATAAGCAGGCCGCCGACGATCAATGGCTTACGGCCAATACGGTCAGATAACAGTCCGAAGGGGATCTGGAACACCGCCTGCGCCAGGCCGTAGATACCGATCGCCAGGCCAATCAGCGCTTCACTGGCACCCTGCAACGCCATGCCATACGTGGTCAGAACCGGCAGGACCATAAACATGCCAAGCATGCGCAGGGAGAATACTGTCCCCAAACCCCAGGTCGCGCGCAGTTCCCCTGGCGTCATTTTGTTATCGTTCATTACCACCTCAATATAAAAACTGCGCCTAGTGTAGCGGCGGGGGGTAAGAAGCGTAAATAAATGTTTGTTTAACAGATATTACGGGGCTGTTGCGCGATGCGACAAGTTGGTAAAAATCAATAAACCAGTGGAGGGGGACTCCACTGGCGAGGGGGAAAATTAAGGTAAAGTAAAGTCAACCCACTGGCTGCCAGCGTCAGCCGATTTGACGCACTGCTCTACCCAATAGACGCCGTGCAGCCCGGCTTCGACGTCCGGATACCAGAAGTCTTGCAGGAAGGCGCGATCGTCGCGGTCCGTGGCGTCAATCGCCTGCGCATAGCGGCGATAGAGGTTGGCCCAGGCTTCGAACAGCCCTTCCGGATGGCCGCCGCCAATGCGGTCATCCGCTAGCGCGTTCGGCGACAGGTAGGGCATCCCACGTTCCAGAATGCGCGCCGGCTCGCCCTGCACCTCATAGCTGAGCTGGTTAGGATGCTCATCCCACCATTCGATGCTTGCTTTTTCGCCGACGATGCGCACTTTTTGCGAGTGCATGGCGCCGCTGTTGACCGCGCTGGTCCACATCGAGCCAACCGCGCCGTTGTCATATTCCATCAGGACAAAGGCGTTATCTTCCAGCGGCGCGCGGGAGGGAACAAAGCTCTGACGGGAGCACATCAGCCGTTTGATATTGAGCTGCGGCGCCATGGTCTCGGCGACAAACAGCGGATGGGTGGCCAGATCCCCAAGCACATAGCTGGGCCCGGCAAACTTCGGCGTTACTCGCCAGCGGGTGGATTCTGCCTGCAGCTCGACGGCCTGGTTATGGAAGCCGTGGGCGAATTGCATGTTAACGATGCGGATCTCGCCGAGCAGTCCATCGGCAATCATCTGCCGCGCCTGCTGGATCATCTGATAGCCGGCATAGCCGTAGGTGACGCCGACGATTTTGTTCTGTTTTTTGCTCAGATCCACCAGCTCGCGCGCCTCTTCGGCGGTAAAGCAGAGGGGCTTTTCGCAGATAACGTGGAGTCCCGCCTCCAGCGCCGCTTTGGTGATGGCGAAATGGGTATTGTTCGGGGTGGTGACCGAGACGACCTCGATCCCGTCAGGGCGCTGCGCCTCTTCGCGAAACAGGGTCTGGTAGTCGGCGTAGCAGCGCTCCGGCGCGATGCCCAGTTGCTCACCGAACGCGCGCCCGCGCTCGGCATCGACGTCAAGCGCGCCGGCCAGCAGGGTATAAACATTGTCACGCAGCGCCGCACAGCGGTGGCTGTAGCCGATCTGACTGGTTCCCCCGCCGCCGACCATTCCCCAGCGCAGGGAACGGGATAAGGGTTTCAGGCCGTTTAACATGGTGCTCTCCTTTTTGAAATCATTTGCACTCTGAGGCGCTCAATGCCGACGCCTGCGGCAACGCGCATCCGGATAGACTGACTTCAACTTAAGGAAATGTTTGTTCTGTTTCAATTGTGTTGTGGAATTTATTTTCCATATATGCGAGGGGGATCGAATTAGCGATAGTTTCTTTTGCGCTTGGTTGAAAAGGTGAGGGCGGGATATCGCCTGCCGGAGTCGTCCAGATTGTTGCGGGCGTTTTTCGTTTCAACAAAATATGAAATAAATTTTCTTTATTAGCTGCTGAAGGCGGTGCAATCCGCCGATTGCACCGGGGACCAGATGCCGCTATGACGCTCCGCGCACAGACGCGGGGGAAGTTGAAGCGACGGGAGGATGACCGGCCGCAAAGATGCCCTTCGCCGCCAGGCCTGCGACGGTGAGGGCTGCCGGGATGCCGAGGATCAAAAAGACGCTTTCAAAGGGCAGGTTGAGCGCCATCATCTCGGCGCCGGCAAAGGCGCTGAGAATGGCGCCGATGCGCCCGACGCCGTGCATCCAGCTGGAGCCCGTCGCCCGCGCCTGTGTAGGGTAGTAGCGGGCGGAGAGGGCGTTCATGCCGGTATTCGCGCCGTTCAGGCAGGCGCCGCTGATAAACGCCAGCATACAGAGCAAGGCAAAGCTGCCCGCGGCGTAGCCCATCGCCATGGTGAACAGGCCGCCAACGGCGTAGATTATCCCCAGCGCGCGATGGGGGTTGATCCTGTCCATCAGCCAGCCGGCAAACAACGAGCCGAGGGTGCCGCCCGCCTGGTAGATCGCCGTCATGATGGCCGCCTGGCTAACGGTCATTCCTACCGCTTTAACCAGCGTTGGCAGCCAGCTGCCGAGGATATAGACCAGGAACAGCCCCATAAAGTAGACCAGCCATAGCATCAGCGAGCCGAAACCGTACTGGCGGGAGAGGACAATGCGCATCGCGTTGCCGGCCGCTGGCTGCGCCGGCAGGATAAACGTCACATTGTCGCTGATTTGTCCGGGATAGAGACGGTTAAGAATGGCGCGTATGCGCGCCGCGGGCGCTTGTTTGATTACCAGAAAACGAACCGATTCCGGCAGCAGCCAGATGAGCAGGGGGGCAAACAGCAGCGGCAGAATACCGCCGAGCGCCATCAGCGAGTGCCAGCCAAACTGGGGGATCAGCCACGATGCCGAAAATCCTCCCGCCGCCGCGCCGAAGGTGAAGCCGCAAAAGATGACGGTGATAATAAATGAACGCTGGCGTTCCGGGGCGTATTCCGACACCAGCGTCCCGATATTCGGCATCGCGGCGCCCAGCCCGAGGCCAGTCATAAAGCGAAAGAACATCATCTGTTCTACGTTGTGCGAGAAGGCGGTGGCGATGGTCCAGAAACCGAAGAAGAAAACGCTGTTGATGATGATTTTCTTACGTCCCAGCCAGTCGGCGAGCGGGCCGGAGAAAATCGCCCCCAGCGCGAGGCCGATCAGCGCGGCGCTGATCACCAGACCCAGCTGGTGGTTGCTTACCCCCCATTCCAGCTTTAGCGTCGGGGCGATAAAGCCCATGATCGCGATATCAAAACCATCGAGAGCGATGACGCAAAAGCCGAGAAATATAATCAGCTTCTGAAATCGGCTCAGCGGGTTACGATTTATTAACTCTCTGACATCCAGGCGTTGAGTCTGTGTCATAGCGTATTCCTTATGCGCAGGCGCGCAGGTAGGGCTGCGCGGCATCGAACAGTAACTGCGCCCGCTGAAGAGGCGGCAGGGCGCCTTGCTCGCCGTCAAGCGGCACTTCGAGAGAGACCGGCAGCGTCGCCGGCAGGGCCGACATCAGACCATGCAGATCCAGACCGCCTTCCCCCGGCACGTTGCGCGCCGAGCGGGCCTGGCGGATAAGTTCCTGCTCGCTCTCCGGTCTCTGCGCCGCGCCATCGCAGAGTTGCATATAGTTGAGATGATGCGCGGGCAGGCTGGAGAGGGCGGCGAGCGATTCTCCCGCGCGCCAGAAATGGAGAGCGTCCACCAGAATGCCGATGTCTTCCCGCCCGCTGGCGGCGATTAGTGCTTGCGCTGCGGCGATGTTGCGCAACTGGGTCCAGGGCATCGGCTCAAGATTCATGGTCAGCCCAAATGGACGACCGGCCGCGGCGAGGATGGCGAGGTTGTCAGCGCTGCGCTGAAGGTTGTCATCATTGCCGGCGACTAACACCTGTCCGGCGCCAAGACGCGCGGCGGTCTCCATAAAACGCTGCAGCCGATCGTCGAGGGTAAACCCGGGGGTCAGGCGGACGATCTCCACGTCCGACACGCGGATGCCAGTTTCCATCAACGCGGCGAGCGTCGCCCGGACGGCCGGGGTATCGCCCAGCATGTCGTAGTCCGGGTCGGTCGGTGTGGCGGGGAGCAGTCGCAGCCCAACGTGGGTAAAACCGGTTCTGGCCGCAATCCGCACCTGTTCGGGGGGAGGGACATCGAGCAGGGTCAGCGCGGCGAGCGATAGGGTACGCTTGTTCATAAAGGGCTCCGGTACAGTTACAGGTGAAGAGAGTTAGGGCGCATCCATTCGTGGAAATCAAGTTATGTTATTGTTTATATTTGTTTTTTTTGCCAGGTTTTTACCCACCAGATAGCCGAAGGTCATGGCGGGCCCGAGGGTGATCCCTCCGCTGGGGTAATAGCCGCGCATCACGCTCGACATGTCGTTGCCGATGGCGTACAGACCCGGTATCGGCTGCTGCTGTTCATCCAGCACCCGGGCGTGTTCGTCGGTTTGCAATCCGCTGAAGGTGCCCAGCGAGCCGGGCAGAATGCGCACCGCGTAGAACGGCCCTTCGCGCAGCGGTCCGAGCGTCACCTGATGGTCACCCTGGGCGCGGTTATAGGCTGATGCCCCGCGGTGAAAATCGACGTCTTCGCCAGCGCTGGCGAAGTGGTTAAAGCGTTCAACGGTTTCCGCCAGCGCATTGGCGTCGATAGCGCACTGCTTCGCCAGCTCCGCCAGGGTGTTTCCTCGCTGCAGATAGCCGGTACGCAGCCAGGCGGTGGGAGTGAACGGGAACGGTCTGGCGTGGCCCAGGCCGTAGCGACGCAGCGCGCGACGATCGGCCAGCAGCCAGGCCTGCGGCGTGTCGCCCGCGGGTGTGGCCGCCAGCAGGGCGGCGATAAAGTCATGATAAGAGTCGGCCTCGTTAACAAAACGTTTGCCGTTGGGCAGGACGGCGATCACCCCGGGTTTGGCGCGCTCCACCAGATGAGGAAACATTAGCTGCTGGCCGCTGGCCAGAGTGACGCGGGACACCGGCGCCCAGGCCAGCGGGTGGCGCAGGGAAGTGTCGAACTGGCCGCCGACGGATTCGCCAAGCCTGATCCCCTCGCCCTGATTGTCCGGCGGTGCGGCGGAGAAATGGCCGTAACCCTCCGCCGCGTGAGGCACCACCTGCGCCAGCCGCTGGCGATCGTGGGGAAAACCGCCGCAGGCCAGCACCACGGCGCCAGCTTCGACGTGAATCTCCCCGCCGTCGCTGCGCAGCACCGCGCCGGACACGCCCGGCGGACCCTGCAGCAGCCGGACCACCGGGGCATTGAGCTGAAAACGCACGCCGGCGTCGAGGGCGGATCGCAGCAGACGGGCGACCAGCGCATTGCCATTGACCAGATGCTGCCCCCGTCCGGCGCGTAGCCGCTGCCAGCCGTGGCGCAGCAGGCGGCGGGCAGCATACAGCGCGGAGCGCGGCGAGCGGGTGGCATTGAAAAAATGCGCCATATCCGCGCCGCCGGCGATGCCCATCCCGCCCAGGCTAATGGTTTCCAGCGGCGGACGCAGGCGATGGAGCCAGTCGCCGAGCAGGCGGCCATCGTAGGGGTGCGCGGTGACCGACCGCCCTCCGTTCGCCGCACCCGGCGACGGGTGAAAGTCCGGCATGGCGCTGCCCGAGAGAAACTGCACCGCCGTCCGCTGATGGAAAAATTCCACCATCTCCGGCCCGTAACGCAGGAAGGTTTGCAGACGAATATCGGCGGCTTCGCCCCCCATCTCATGCTGCAGATAGGTCAGCGGCGCGTCGGCTGCTTCGTCGATGCCCTCCGCCCGCGCCAGCGGGTTGCGGGGGATCCACAGCCAGCCGCCGGACCAGGCGCTGGTTCCGCCGAGCACTGACGCTTTCTCCGCCACCATGACGCTGGCGCCGTGCATCGCCGCAGTCACCGCGGCAGAGAGCCCCGCGGCGCCGGAGCCGACCACCAGCACATCCACCTTCACAGGCCCGCTCATGTTGGACTCCTTACTGCAGAGGTGAAAAAGCGGTGGGGCGCATCAGCACCGACTCGAGGCGTTCCACGGCGGCCAGTTCGCGATTTTTACGCGAGAAGGTCTGCCAGCGTTCGTCCTGGGCCATCCGCGCGCGGCGCACCAGACGATCGTCCAGGCTTTCATAAGCCCAGATGTGCACTACCTGATTGACCACGCCGATCTCGGTAAAAAAGAAGCCGATTAGCTGGCCGAGATGGTCGGTTTGCACCGCCAGGGCATCGCTTTGGTACAGCGCCAGCCAGTCGGCCATTTTCAGCGGATTGATGGTGTACGTGCGTTTTTCGTAGATCATGATGTTTTCCTGATTAGTGGGTGGAGTGTTGTGCCAGATGGCAGGCGGCGAGATAGCCAAACGTCAGCCCCGGGCCGAGGGTGATGCCGGGGCCCGGATAGGTGCCGGCCATCAGCGAATCCATGTCGTTTCCCACCGCGTACAGCCCCGGGATGGGGTGTCCTTCGGTATTGACGACCTGGGCATCGGCGGTGGTGACCAGGCCCCGTGAGGTCCCCAGATCGCCGGTATAAAGTTTGATGGCATAGAACGGCGCGCTGAGCAGGGGGGCATTACAGGCGTCAGGCTGATGGCCCGGATCGCCCATCGCCCGGTTATAGCTGTTGCCGCCTTTAGCAAATTCCCGATCCACGCCCTGCGCGGCGTCGCGGTTGTAGCGGGCTACCGTCTCGCTCAGGGTTTGGGCATCCAGACCAAGCTGTTGCGCCAGCGCGGCCAGGGTATCGGCTTTGTGCAGATAGCCGGCGGCGACCAGGGCGTCATTATTGACCGGCGCCGGGCGTGCCAGCCCGAGGCCATAACGCTTCATCGCCTGGGCGTCGCAGAGTAAAAAACAGGGGGCATTTTCCGCTGCATCCTGCATTGCGCTGGCGAAATGGTGATAGGAACTGGACTCGTTGACGAAGCGTACCGCCCGCTGATTGACGGCAATCACGCCCGGTTTTGCGCGATCGGTTACCAGATGGGGGAAGCGCTCCTCGCTGCCGTCGGCCCGGGTCAGCACCGATACCGGCGCCCAGAAAAAATTGGATGGCCGATCGGCTCCCTCGCGAGCATTAAGCGCCGCCGCGAGATGCAGCGCGGCGCCATCGTTGGCCGGCGGCGACATGGTGAAGTGTTCGCGGGTATGTGGCCGATAGCGCGCCGCCAGCGCGCCCGCGGCGAAGCCGCCTGCGGCCAGTACCACCCCGCGGCGGGCGTGCAGCGTCTCTCTTTGCCCCTGATACTCAATCTCCACCCCGCGGACCGCGCCTTGCGCTTCGCACAGCGTCAGAACATTGACATTCAGCCGCAGGCTCATGCCTTTACGCAGCGCCGTAGTCGCCATGCGGGCAATCAGCGCATTGCCCATCGCCAGGCGGGTACCGCGAGGGTACTTCACCCGGTCGCGGGCATAGCGCAGCAGCAGCCGGGTGCAATGGGCCAGGGAGCGCAGCGAGCGGCGCATGTCGAGAAAATGTTGAATATCGACGCGGTTGACCATCATCCCGCCAAACAGCAGCATCCCCGGCGGCGGTGAACGCAGGTCGCGAAACGCGTCCCCCAGTTCACGGCCGTCATACTCCACCACCTCCAGCGCACGACCGACGTCGACTGCGCCGGGTTCATCCGGATAGTAATCGGGCGAGAGCGGACGCAGGCTGTACTTTACTGCCCCCTCACGCTCGAGAAAGGCCAGCGCCTCCCGCCCGGCGCTGACAAACGCTTCGGCAAGATCTTCGCGGTACTGGCCCTCGCCGATAATGGTTCGCAGGTAGGTTTTCATCGCCTCGGCGCTACCGCTTTTGCCCTCGGCGCGCGCCTGGTCGGTATCGTGCAGCCACACGGCGCCGCCGGAGATGGCCGAGGTGCCGCCGAACTGGCCGGCTTTCTCCAGCATCAGCACCGACAGCCCTTTACAGCAGGCGGTGACCGCGGCGGCAAAACCGGCCGCGCCGCTGCCGATGACGATCACATCCCAGCTCTTCATGCCGCCGCTCCCTGCGCCTGCGGGATGGCGCCGATAAACTGGCCCATCAGCCTCATCTGCGCCAGCGCCATTTCCGGCCCGGTCTGTACTTTGCAACCACGTGCGGCGGCGAAAGTGAGCAACGGCGTCATCACCGGGGCGGTGACAACGTCGGCCACATGAGTGGTGCTGTCGAGCGTATCCAGCAGCGCCTGCGGTAGAGGCAGCTCATCAAATCCGGCCATGCCGGCCGGTGAGCCATTAACCAGTAGATCGAGGCCGTAAAGGGTGTCTGGCAGCGCGCTCAGTTGCACCGCCGGAAAGGCCTCAGCCAGAAGGTCATGCAGGCGCTGCCGGGTGGCCGGGGTTTGATCGTGCAGGGCCAGCCGACGGATCCCCGCCTCGCACAGTCCCCAGGCGATGGCGCTGCCGACGCCGCCGCAACCGGAGAGCAGCGCCTGCTTACCTGCCGGCTGAAAACCCTGCGCCTCGGCGGCGAGCTGAAAGCCGACGCCGTCCAGCATATCGCCCTGCAGGCGGCCATCCGCCAGCTTGCGGATCACATTGACGGCGTTGAGTCGGCGGGCGCGCGGCGTGAGGTCGTCGACCAGCGCGGCGGCGCGTTGTTTATGCGGTACCGTCACCAGCACGCCGGTCATGTTCTGCCAGCCGCGCAGGGCGTTGAGGTAGGCGGCCACCGCGTCCGGGACGATATCCACCGGGATCATGACGCTGTCCATGTGCTGTTCGGCAAAGTAGCGGTTGAAGTTATCCGGTGATTTCACCTGGGCGATCGGATGACCAATCACGGCGACAACCTGGGTAGTTCCACTGACCATTTCAAACCTCATTTGTTAAATGAATGTTGTGAAAGTATTTCAGTGGAAGCTGGGAGCGACAACGCAGAATTCGGACATGTCGGTTGTTAATCGCACGAACGCTGCGATAATCGCAGGAAATTGATAATGATGTTGCAAAAATGTGAGCGAATATGCAAAACACCATTCATCCACGCGATCTGATCGTCGGTTTACAAAAAGGGCTGGCGCTAATTCAGCTTTTTTCCAAAACCTGCCCAAAGCTCACCGTCGCCCAGACGGCGAAAATGAGCGGCCTGACGCAAAGCGCCGCGCGACGTTTTCTGCTGACGCTCCTGCATGAGCGCTATCTGCAAACCGACGGGCGCTATTACTGGCTTACCCCAAAGACGCTGCGGCTTGGCCAGGCCTATGTCGATTCGGCGCAGTTTCCTCGCATGGTACGGCCGATTGTCGAATACATCGCCAGCCGGACCGAAGAGCACGCCTCGGTGGGGGTGGTGGATGAAGATGAACTGGTCTATATCGCCCGCAGTCGGCATACGCCGTTCAACTCTACGTCGGTGCGGCTTGGGGAGCGGGTGCCCATTTTCTGTACCGCCGGGGGGCGACTGTGGCTGGCTTCGCTGCCGGAAGCAGAGTGTGAGACCGTCCTGCAGCGCATAACCCGGGAACAACGTACCCCCTATACGGTGACCGATATCGCGTCGCTGATGGAGAAAATCGCCCAGGTACGGCGCCAGGGATACGCCACTATTGAGCAGGAGTTTGAGATTGGCATGCTGGTGCTGGCGGTGCCGTTAACCGACAGGGAAGGGACCTGGTGGGGGGCGCTGAGTCTGACCAGTCATCAATCGCGCACTTCGCTGGAAGCGTTATGCCGCGATCACCTCGATCTGCTCTACAGCGCGCAGGCGATGCTGGTGGGTTAAACAGGGCAGCCAGTGGCGCTGCCCTAAGATAGACGTCGCTTAGGCCGACGCTTTGGTCAGAAAGGTGTTCCAGTCGCTGGCCGCGTTATTCACGAAAGTATTCCAGCTGTTGCCGGCGGTGTTAACAAAGCTTCCCCAGTTTTCCTTTCCGGCGGTCACAAAGGTTTCCCAGTTTGACTGTCCGGTCAGGAAGGAACCAAACGCCATCGCGCTGTCGCCGACGAAGGAGGCAAATGCGGTGCCGGAGGTCAGAACAAAAGAGGTGAAGCCGACGCCAGAGTTGGCGACAAAGCTGGCGAAGCCGCTGGCTGCGCCGAACAGATTAAAGCCACCGGAGATATACTCCATTTCGTTCAGTGTTAACTCTTTCATTGCAATTCCTTGTAGTGATTATTTCCCAAAGGGGCAAGAGCCCCGGCGAAAGGTAGCATTGCAGGACCGTGCGGCGCGAGTGATGCCCGATGCGTACTGGCTCAATTTTTCCTCATTTTTTGATATGAAAGATAGCGGGAAAGCGATGGGGGAGGGGAGGGAAGTATGAAATGAGAAAGAATCCGGTAAGGGAACAGAAAAGAAAAGCCCCGTAAAAACGGGGCCTTAGAGCGTACTGGAGTGCGTAATTATCTTACGTAAGCCAGCAGACTATGTGAATCCGGCACCATAAAGTCAACGGACATCATCACGGACAGCGCGGTGATGGCGACGATAGAAAAGACGAACAGCTTACGCGCCCAGACTTTATCATCGGCCACTTTATAGCCACGCAGCGCCATGCCCAGCCACCAGACGCTGACCGCTGCCGCCACGACCAGGTATTTATACCCGGCGTAGCCGCCCAGCGAGAGCATCAGGGTTGCCACGGCAAAGGCGACGATGTACAGCGTAATATGGTTTTTGGCGACCGAAATGCCTTTCACCACCGGCAGCACCGGAATATTCGCCGCCTGATAATCCTTAAAGCGGAAAATCGCGATGGCGTAGGAGTGAGGCATCTGCCACAGGCTAAAGATAGCCAGCAGGATCGCCGCACCGCTGTCGAAATCACCGGTGACCGCGCAGTAGCCAATCACCGGCGGCGCAGCGCCGGAGAGTGAGCCAATCAGCGTGCCGTAGACGGAGTGGCGTTTCATGTACAGGCTGTAGACGCCGACATAAACCACGAACCCCATCACCCCCAGCCAGCAGGCCAGCGGGTTAGCGCCGAACCACAGCAGCATGAAGCCAGCAATACCCAGCAAGGTGGCGTACACCAGCGAAGCTTCTGGCGAGATCAGCCCTTTGACCAGCACCCGGTTTTTCGTCCGTTCCATCTTACGATCGATGTCCCGGTCGATGTAGTTGTTGAATACACAACCCGAGGCGACCACCAGGGATACTCCAAGGAGCGTCCAGACGAACAGCGGATAGTCGATGTGGCCTTTGGAGGCCAGCAGGAAACCGCCGATCACGGAGATCAGGTTGCCAAAAATAATGCCTGGTTTCGTTACTTGCAGGTATTGCTTAAACATACTCGCCGCTCTTAGTGCATCATCATGTTGTAGTTCAGGTTCCACATAATCCAGATGGAGCCGACAACCACGATCGCAATGATGATTACGGTGAAGATAAATGCGGTCAGGTTCCAACCTTCATCGGACTTGCTGTTCATATGCAGGAAGTACACGAGGTGTACCACGATCTGCACCACAGCGGTCACCAGAATGGTGCCAAGGATAACCGCATGCGAGGCGGAGCCACTCATCACCATGGCGAACGGAATGACCGTCAGGATGATGGACAGGATAAATCCTGTCATGTAGCTCTTCACGCTGCCGTGAGAAGCGCCGCTATGATCGGTAGAATGACTCATTACATCGCCCCCATCAGATAGACAACCGAGAACACGCAGATCCACACGACGTCCAGGAAGTGCCAGAACAGGCTCAGGCACAGGATACGCGTGCGGTTAGTGCTGGTCAGGCCACGACGTGAAACCTGGAACATCAGCACCGCCATCCAGATAAGACCGGAGGTCACGTGCAGACCGTGGGTGCCGACCAGCGCGAAGAACGCGGACAGGAAGCCACTACGATCCGGACCAAAGCCTTCCATGATCAGGTGATGGAATTCATAGATTTCCATCCCGATAAATCCGGCGCCAAACAACCAGGTCAACGCCAGCCAGGAAACCACCTGGCTTTTGTTGTTTTTGTACATGGCGATAGCCGCCATGCCGTAGGTGATGGAGCTGAACAGCAGCAGTGCGGTTTCAACCAGAACGAACGGCAGTTCGAAAATATCTTTGCCCGTCGGTCCGCCGGCCGTGCCGTTCACCAGAACGGCATAGGTAGCAAACAGCGTAGCGAAGATAATGCAGTCGCTCATCAGGTAGATCCAGAAACCGAATACCTTCATCGGTCCTGTATCATGGTGCCCGTGTTCATGCGCGTGGGCAGTATGCGCAAGAGTATCAGTTGCCATTTTTCAGCCCTGCTTTGTTAATCTCATCGAAATGCTGTTTTTCCAGTTTTTCGACTTCTGCAACCGGTACGTAGTAATCCACGTCCTCGTCAAAGCTCTTAATAATCCAGGTCGCTACGATGCCGATGAAGCTGGCGATCGCCATCCACCAGATATGCCAGATCATGGCGAAACCAAATACCGTAGCGAAGGCGGCAATCACGATGCCGGCGCCGCTGTTTTTCGGCATATGAATTTCTTCATAGTGAGCAGGCTGTTTGTACGCTTCACCTTTCTCTTTCATTTCCCAGAAGGCATCACGTTCGTGAACCTGAGGAACGATAGCGAAGTTGTAGAACGGCGGTGGAGAAGAGGTTGCCCACTCCAGCGTACGGCCACCCCACGGGTCACCGGTCAGGTCGCGGTTCTGATCGCGGTCGCGAATAGACACGTAGAACTGAATCAGCTGGCACAGAATACCGCAGGCGATCAGCGCCGCACCGCAAGCTGCAATAACCAGCATCGGGTGGAACTGCGGATCGATCTGCTGGCTCAGACGACGGGTCATACCCATGAAGCCCAGCACGTACAGCGGCATAAACGCCACGAAGAAGCCGATGATCCAGAACCAGAAAGCGCGTTTGCCCCAGGTTTCGTTCAGGGTGAAGCCAAAGGCTTTCGGCCACCAGTAGGTCAGACCTGCGAAGCAACCGAACACTACGCCGCCGATGATAACGTTATGGAAGTGCGCAATCAGGAACAGGCTGTTGTGCAGAACGAAGTCCGCGCCCGGTACCGCCAGCAGCACGCCGGTCATCCCACCTACGGAGAAGGTCACGATAAAGCCGATAGTCCACATCATCGCCGAGTTGAAGACGATGCGACCCTGATACATGGTGAACAGCCAGTTGAAGATCTTAACCCCGGTCGGGATCGCGATAATCATGGTAGTAATACCGAAGAAGGCGTTTACGTTCGCGCCAGCGCCCATGGTGAAGAAGTGGTGCAGCCAAACGATGAACGACAGAACGGTAATACAGACGGTTGCCCATACCAGAGAGGTGTAACCGAACAGACGCTTACGCGAGAAGGTCGCGGCGATTTCGGAGAAGACCCCGAACACCGGCAGAACCAGGATGTACACTTCCGGGTGACCCCAGGCCCAAATCAGGTTGATGTACATCATCATGTTGCCACCCATATCGTTGGTAAAGAAATGGGTGCCCAGGTAACGATCCAGGGTCAGCAGCGCGATGGTGACGGTCAGAATTGGGAACGAGGCGATAATCAGGATGTTAGCGCACAGAGATGCCCAGGAGAATACCGGCATCTTGAACATGGTCATGCCCGGGGCGCGCATCTTGATAATGGTCACGAAGAAGTTAATACCGGTCAGGGTAGTACCGATACCGGAGAGCTGCAGCGCCCAAATCCAGTAATCAACCCCTACGCCAGGACTGTACTCAATTCCCGACAGCGGCGGATAGGCCAGCCAACCGGTCTGCGCGAACTCACCAACGCCCAGAGACAGGTTAACCAGAATCACGCCCACAACGGTGAACCAGAAGCTCAGGTTGTTGAGGAACGGGAAGGCTACGTCGCGCGCGCCGAGCTGAAGCGGAACCACCAGGTTCATCAGACCGATAACAAACGGCATCGCCACGAAGAAGATCATGATAACGCCGTGGGCGGTAAAGATCTGATCGTAGTGATGAGGCGGCAGGAAGCCGGCTTCCCCGGCCGAAGCCAGCACCTGCTGGCTACGCATCATGATGGCGTCAGCAAAGCCACGCAGCAGCATGACGATTGCCACGATAACGTACATGATACCGAGACGTTTGTGGTCGACAGAAGTCAGCCACTCGTTCCATAGGTAGGACCACTTACCGAAGTAAGTGATGGCTGCCAGAAGCGCCAGTCCCCCAATGATAATCGCAGCCACCGTTACCACGATAATAGGTTCGTGGTAGGGCACTGCATCCAGTGTAAGTTTTCCGAACATCGTTTTCTTCCTCGGCCCCTTAGTGAGCGGTTTCCGCGTGGCTCATGTCCATGCCTTCCATCCCGTCGTGAGCAGCGTGCTCGCCTTCAGGTTTAGACATGTTCATGCTCTCGTGAGACATGAATTTGTTCACAACATCTTTGAACAGATCCGGTTTCACGTTAGAGAAATATTCCACTTTGTTGTATTCGCTAGGCACAGCCACTTTCTCGAACGCGGCCATGGAGTCCATGGAGTTCGGAGACTGTTTCGCTTTTGCAACCCACTGATCGAAAGTCGCCCGATCCGGGGTGGCAATCGCTTTGAACTTCATACCTGAGAAGCCCGGGCCACTGTAGCTAGCGGAGATACCGTCATAAGTACCAGCTTCGTCAGCAATGAGGTGCAGCTGAGTCTGCATACCGGCCATTGCATAAATCTGGCTACCTAAGCGCGGAATAAAGAACGAGTTCATCACCGAGTTAGAGGTCACTTTGAAGTGTACCGGTACGTTCGCCGGGAAGGCGATTTCGTTAACGGTAGCAATACCCTGTTCCGGATAGATAAAGAACCATTTCCAGTCCATCGATACGACTTCGATGGTGATTGGCTTCTCGTCATGGACAAGCGGTTTGCTTGGCTCCAGTGCGTGAGTGGTTTTCCAGGTCAGAACGGCCAGGAACAGGATGATCAGAATAGGTACCGTCCAGACCACAGCTTCCACTTTGTTGGAGTGTGACCAGTTCGGGCTATACTTCGCATCTTTATTGCTCGCGCGATACTTCCAGGCAAATCCTACTGCCATCAAGACGGCGGGAATAACGACAATCATCATCAGGCCGAAGGCCGTCAGAATCAAAGAGCGTTGCTCCAGTCCAATCTGTCCTTTTGGGTCAAGGAGTGCAGAATCACAACCACTGAGTAATACAGTACCTGCGATTAATGACATCCATCCCAAACTTTTATTGTATTTCCTGAGTCTCATTGAACGACCTCAATTCCACGGGATCTGGTGGCGTTTAAAGTGTATGGGCATTTTACGGTAAGGTTGCATTACTGTAAACATGATTGGATCTCTGTCAGTTCTGTGTTAGCGGCTTCTGCTTGGTTTGTCACATATGTAACGTAGTGTTACTTAATCGCTTGCAAAGCCTGATTTTCGCGGGATTGATAACGAAAGGGATAAGAAAAGGAGTGCTTAGCGGCTAATGGGCATAACTACCCATAAATTAGAACAATTGTTTAACATTTAATTATCAAATAAAAGACATTGTGAAAACGAAAAATAAAATCCCCGGAGCTGAATCGGTTAAATTATTTAAAGAATCGAACGAAAACTGTCAATAATTTCCAGAAATCAAAAACGCACAAAACAACAAATAGCGCGGCGGACAATATAAAAGCGTTAATAAGCCGTTATAATTACGTTTCGTAATTACAACGGCTAATAATGATGCTGGATCCTTAAATCAGGCGGGTTTTACGCAGCGCCAGATAGTCAAGCAGGCCGCCGAACAAAATCCCGCCGACGGCGGTGAGCGCGGCAACCTCCAGCAGGCCGGACAGGAAGGAGAACGACGTATAATCCAGCGCGTTGAGGATCAGCAGCGCCAGCCACACCGCGAGCAGCAGGCAGCCCAGAGTCAGGATCCCCAGCGCCAGCGCATAGGCCTGCGGGAACTCACTACGCGGCATAAAGCTTGCGGTGCGTTGGGTATGCTCAAGCGTTTGCCGGCACAGCAGCAATAGGGCAATCCCCGGCACCGCCGCAACGACAGAGAAGAGATAGAAGGTCGACCAGCCGTGAGCCTCGACAAACCAGCCGGCAATCGGCCCAACGTATACGCGACCGACCGCAGAGAGCGCCGAGAGCAGCGCGAACTGGGTGGCGGAGAACGACTTATTGCATAGCGTCATCAGCAGCGCGACAAATGCCGCCGTCCCCATTCCCCCGCACAGGTTTTCAAAGAATACCGCGGTCGCCATGGAATAGAGGTGCTTATCGGTAATCGACAGCAGCCAGTAGCCGGCGTTAGAGACCCCCTGCAGCAAACCGAAAATGAGCAGTGCCCGAAACAGCGTCAGCCGCTGCATCAGGACGCCTCCGTACAGGGCGCCGAGAATGGTGGCGAACAGGCCTAAGGTTTTGTTCACCATTCCCACTTCGCCAGCGTCAAATCCCACGCCGCGGATCAGGAAGGTGGTGGTCAGGCTCATGGCAAACGCATCGCCAAGCTTATAAAGGACGATGAGCAGCAGAATCAGCCAGGCGTTGTTGCGGCCGAAAAAATCGCGCAGCGGTTCGGCTACCGCCTGCTCGAGCGATCTGGGAACCGGGATAACGTCGCTCGGTTCGGGCGCCAGCAGCGTGGCGATAATGCAGGGCACCAGCAGCGCCGCCATCAGCCAGTACATCCCCTGCCAGCCGAGATAGCGGTCGGCAAGCCACAGGGCCAGTCCACCGGAGACCAGCATCCCCAGGCGATAGCCCAGCACGCTGATCGCGGCGCCGGCGCCACGCTCTTCTGCTGGCAACACGTCGGTTTTCCAGGCGTCGAATACAATATCCTGCGACGCCGAGCAGAAGGCGATCACCACCGCCAGCGCCGCCATCCAGCGTAATTGGGTGACCGGCTCAAGAAAGCCCATCGCCGCGATCGCCAGCAGGAGTAATACCTGGGTGGTCAACAGCCAGCCGCGACGACGCCCAAGAAACGGCGGCGTGTAGCGGTCCATCAGCGGGGACCAGAGGAATTTAAAGACATAGGCCTGGCCGACGAGCGAGAAAAAACCGATCGTTTTCAGATCGATATTTTCCACCGTCATCCAGGCCTGCAGGGTACCGGAGGTGAGAGCCAGCGGCAGACCGGAGGCGAAGCCAAGGATCAGCAAAATGGCTGATTTCGGCTGCTGAAAAATGCGTAAGTAATGACTGGACATAGCATAAAGCACGAACCCGGCGGAGGCCGGGTTCGCGATAGCATTAACGCGCGTTTTGCTTGATGAAATCGTGGATGCTGGTGTCCTGCGCCATATCGGCGATGGTATCGGTCAGGACGCTGTTGACGGCATCAGCGATGTTTTTGTTCGAGGCCTGGAAGGCGCCTTCAACGGAGTAGCTGGCGCGGTAGTTTTTGGTCATTTTCGTGCCGTTTGCCGCGGTGGCGATGATGGCGATATCGGCTTTGGTGGCGATGTTATAGCGCACGTTACCCTGAGAGACGTCAGCATAGAGTTTGTTGACGATGATCTGCAGATCGACCGCGCCGTTTGGGCCAATCATGTAGCCGCGAGACGTCATCTGTTTCTCCAGCACTTCCTGCAGCAGGAAGCGCAGATCGCGGGAGGCGGTGAGAGTGACCAGCTGATTGTCACGCGTCACTTTCGCCAGCGCCTGGTCCGGACGCTGATCGGCGCCGTTGATGCTGACGGTCACGCCCATCAGGCTTGGATCCTGCTGCGGCAGCGTGATTTTCGGCGATACTTCAATGGTGGTCGGCGGCGTGGCGCATCCTGCCAGCATAAACATGGCGACCAACGGGAAAAGAATCTTCTTAAGCATGTTCAGGTCTCAACGCATGGTGTTGTTATAAGGAAAATTACCGCCATCATAGCATTGCCAACGGCAAGGGGAAGTGGCAACGCGTGTAAATCCATCGTGCTGGCGGTTTTCTGAGCGTCCCGCCACGGTTAATGGCTCGTTCCCCGACGGATCTGGCGACCAGAGCCAGTAAACGTGATACTTTTGAATGAAAATATCAGAACAATGCTAATTTTTTGTTGTTTTCTCCTAATGGAAGCGGTAAAAGCGGCTAACATTTAAATGGAGTGGCGGCATCTCAGCGTTGTCGGAGGAGAAAATTCATGATGATACGTGAACAGATCGAAGCAAAACTTAGAGCAGCGTTCGACCCGATGTATCTCGAAGTCGTGGATGAAAGTTATCGTCACAACGTCCCTGCGGGCTCTGAAAGTCATTTTAAAGTGGTGTTAGTGAGCGATCGCTTCACTGGCGAGCGTTTCCTCAATCGCCACCGTATGATCTACGGCACGCTAACCGAGGAGCTGTCGAATACGGTGCATGCCCTGGCGCTGCACACCTACACGATTAAAGAATGGGAAGCATTACAGGATACGGTATTTGCTTCGCCGCCGTGCCGCGGCGCAGGGAGTATCGCTTAGAAATCCCATTTGCAACCGCTGGCGCTTTTCCAGTATGTTGCTTGCAGATTTAGCAAAAACGGCCTACGGGCCGTTTTGTTTTGCCTGGAAAATGCGCAAAGTCAGCGCTTTTGCGGGCAAATTTGAGCGGGAAATGTGAAAAATGCCGCAGCACCAGGCGACAACCGTTCTCGACTCACAAAAGTGATGCCGCTATAATGCCGCGTCTTATATATGAATGTCTTCGGGATGATTCTGACGACAGGGAATGTGTTTCTGATTTGAAGAGGGCATCCCGGTTCTGCGAAGCCACCTACACGCGCTTCCAGAGTTGACCGAGCACTGTGATTTTTTTGAGGTAACAAGATGCAAGTTTCAGTTGAAACCACTCAGGGCCTTGGGCGCCGTGTAACGATTACTATCGCCGCTGACAGCATCGAGAATGCTGTCAAAAGCGAGCTGGTCAACGTAGCGAAAAAAGTTCGCATTGACGGCTTCCGTAAAGGCAAAGTGCCGATGAATATTGTTGCTCAGCGCTATGGCGCCTCCGTTCGCCAGGACGTGCTGGGCGACCTGATGAGCCGTCATTTCGTTGACGCGATCATCAAAGAAAAAATCAATCCGGCCGGCGCGCCGAACTACGTTCCGGGCGAATACAAACTGGGCGAAGACTTCACCTACGCGGTAGAGTTCGAAGTGTATCCGGAAGTTGAACTGCAGGGTCTGGACGCGATCGAAGTTGAAAAACCGGTTGTTGAAGTCACCGACGCTGACGTTGATACCATGCTGGAAACTCTGCGCAAGCAGCAGGCGACCTGGAAAGAAAAAGAAGGCGCGGTTGACGCTGAAGATCGCGTAACCATCGACTTCACCGGTTCTGTTGACGGCGAAGAGTTCGAAGGCGGCAAAGCCTCTGACTTCGTACTGGCGATGGGCCAGGGTCGCATGATCCCGGGCTTCGAAGACGGTATCAAAGGCCACAAAGCGGGTGAAGAGTTCACCATCGACGTGACCTTCCCGGAAGAGTACCACGCAGAAAACCTGAAAGGTAAAGCGGCTAAGTTCGTTATCAACCTGAAGAAAGTCGAAGAGCGTGAACTGCCTGAGCTGACCGAAGAGTTCATCAAACGTTTCGGCGTGGAAGATGGTTCCGTCGCTGGCCTGCGCGCTGAAGTGCGTAAAAATATGGAACGCGAGCTGAAAGGCGCTGTGCGTAACCGCGTGAAGTCTCAGGCTATCGAAGGTCTGGTTAAAGCCAACGAGATCGACGTTCCGGCTGCCCTGATCGACAGCGAAATCGACGTGCTGCGTCGTCAGGCTGCTCAGCGTTTCGGCGGCAACGAGAAACAGGCTCTGGAACTGCCGCGCGAGCTGTTCGAAGAGCAGGCTAAACGTCGCGTCGTTGTTGGTCTGCTGCTGGGCGAAGTGATCCGCACCAACGAGCTGAAAGCTGACGAAGAGCGCGTAAAAGCCCTGATCGAAGAGATGGCTTCTGCGTACGAAGATCCGTCTGAAGTCGTTGAGTTCTACAGCAAGAACAAAGAGCTGATGGACAACATGCGCAACGTGGCGCTGGAAGAGCAGGCTGTTGAAGCCGTGCTGGCGAAAGCCAAAGTGTCTGAAAAAGCCACTTCCTTCAACGAACTGATGAACCAGCAGGCGTAATTTCGCCGCTATCGTTTAAGGTTCGAGCAAAAACCCGTTGCCGAAAGGCGGCGGGTTTTTTTTTAAGATAATGATAGCCACAGGCACGGTGCGAAAACGCATTAACCATGATAGCGTTACAGCAAAAGCTTGTTATGCTTGAAATATGGCAACACCATCCCCATTACCGGGGGAGGCAACTGCATCCGCAATCGCACGCGTATTGAAGAGGCGGTGACGCATTCAGCGGATAGAAACTGTGGCTGATAATCCGTCCGTAAGGTTACAATCAGTGCAGCAGGTATTTTAAAATTACTCCAGGAGACGGAAATGTCATACAGTGGCGAACGAGACAACTTTGCACCCCATATGGCCCTGGTGCCGATGGTCATTGAACAGACCTCACGCGGTGAACGTTCTTTTGATATCTACTCCCGTCTGCTTAAGGAACGCGTCATTTTTCTGACCGGCCAGGTCGAAGACCACATGGCAAACCTGATCGTGGCGCAGATGCTGTTTCTGGAAGCGGAAAACCCGGAAAAAGACATTTACCTGTACATTAACTCTCCGGGCGGGGTAATCACCGCCGGGATGTCGATTTATGACACCATGCAGTTCATCAAGCCGGATGTCAGCACCATCTGTATGGGGCAGGCCGCTTCTATGGGCGCGTTCCTGCTGACCGCCGGGGCGAAAGGCAAGCGCTTCTGCCTGCCGAACTCCCGCGTGATGATCCACCAGCCGCTGGGCGGCTATCAGGGACAGGCGACGGATATTGAGATCCACGCCCGTGAAATCCTGAAGGTGAAAGGACGCATGAATGAGCTGATGGCGCATCATACCGGCCAGTCTCTTGAGCAGATTGAGCGTGACACCGAGCGTGACCGCTTCCTGTCTGCTGCGGAAGCCGTGGAGTACGGGCTGGTCGACTCTATTTTGACCCATCGTAATTGATGCCCAAGGCGCAAGGGTGCCGCTTTACGCTTCATCCTTCTCGCCACGTCTGTGCGAGCGGTTGGCTTTTATTCGGCCGCTTGTCTGGCAGGCTTGCGGCCGGTGGCTTCGCTACCGGCTCGATGTAGCGCGAAGGATTTTGTGTATATACTAATGAAGGGCGGCACAACGCTATATGGCGGCTTGCGCCTGAGAATGGCATTTGCGTCGTCGTGTGCGGCACAAAGAACTTAAAAAGAGGTTTGGACTCATGACAGATAAACGCAAAGATGGATCGGGCAAATTGTTGTATTGCTCTTTTTGCGGCAAAAGCCAGCATGAAGTGCGTAAGCTGATCGCCGGGCCATCCGTGTATATCTGCGACGAATGCGTTGATTTATGTAACGACATCATTCGCGAAGAGATTAAAGAAGTGGCGCCGCACCGCGAGCGCAGCGCGCTGCCGACGCCGCACGAGATTCGCCACCACCTTGATGACTACGTCATCGGTCAGGAACAGGCGAAGAAGGTGTTGGCGGTCGCGGTATACAACCACTACAAGCGTCTGCGCAATGGCGATACCAGCAATGGCGTAGAGCTGGGTAAAAGCAACATCCTGCTGATCGGGCCGACCGGTTCCGGTAAAACGCTGCTGGCGGAAACGCTGGCGCGCCTGCTGGATGTGCCGTTTACCATGGCGGACGCCACCACCCTGACCGAAGCCGGTTATGTGGGTGAGGACGTCGAAAATATCATTCAGAAACTGCTGCAGAAGTGCGATTACGACGTGCAGAAAGCGCAGCGCGGCATCGTTTATATCGACGAAATCGACAAAATTTCGCGTAAATCCGATAACCCGTCGATTACGCGCGACGTCTCAGGCGAAGGCGTGCAGCAGGCGCTGCTGAAGCTTATCGAAGGGACCGTCGCCGCCGTTCCGCCGCAGGGCGGGCGTAAACATCCGCAGCAGGAGTTCCTGCAGGTTGATACCTCCAAGATCCTGTTTATCTGCGGCGGCGCGTTCGCTGGCCTGGACAAAGTGATTTCCCACCGTGTGGAAACCGGCTCCGGCATTGGTTTTGGCGCGACGGTAAAAGCGAAGTCCGACAAAGCGAGCGAAGGGGAACTGCTGGCTCAGGTCGAGCCGGAAGATCTGATCAAGTTTGGTCTGATCCCGGAGTTCATCGGCCGTCTGCCGGTAGTGGCGACCCTGAACGAGCTGAGCGAAGAAGCCCTGATCCAGATCCTGAAAGAGCCGAAAAACGCCCTGACCAAGCAGTATCAGGCGCTGTTTAGCCTTGAAGGCGCAGAGCTCGAATTCCGCGACGAAGCGCTGGACGCTATCGCCAAGAAAGCGATGGCGCGTAAAACCGGCGCCCGTGGCCTGCGCTCAATTGTGGAAGCGGCGCTGCTGGATACCATGTATGACCTGCCTTCGATGGAAGATGTCGAAAAAGTGGTCATTGATGAGTCGGTTATCGCCGGTCAGAGCAAACCGCTGCTGATCTACGGCAAACCGGAAGCTCAGCAGGCATCTGGTGAATAATTAACCATTTCACTCAAGCAGTTAACAAAAAGGGGGGATTTTATCTCCCCTTTTATTTTTCCTGCATTCCCGCCGTTGAATGTGTGGAATACATCCCCATATACTGGATTACATATTAACGACGATGCAGTGGAGTGTGGCGTCGTCGGCTACCTGGCGGACTTTAAACTAAGAGAGAGCTCTATGAATCCTGAGCGTTCTGAACGCATTGAAATCCCCGTATTGCCATTGCGCGATGTGGTGGTTTATCCGCACATGGTCATACCCCTGTTCGTAGGGCGGGAAAAATCTATCCGTTGCCTCGAAGCGGCCATGGACCATGATAAAAAAATCATGCTGGTTGCGCAGAAAGAAGCGTCGACGGATGAGCCGGGTGTAAACGATCTTTTCACCGTTGGAACCGTGGCGTCTATTTTGCAGATGCTGAAGCTGCCGGACGGCACCGTGAAGGTGCTGGTCGAAGGGCTGCAGCGTGCTCGCATTTCTGCGCTGTCTGATAATGGCGAGCATTTCTCGGCGAAAGCGGAGTATCTCGACTCGCCGGCGATTGACGAACGCGAGCAGGAAGTGCTGGTTCGCACCGCTATCAGCCAGTTTGAAGGCTATATCAAGCTGAACAAGAAGATCCCACCGGAAGTGCTGACGTCGCTGAACAGCATCGACGATCCGGCGCGCCTGGCGGATACCATCGCGGCGCACATGCCGCTGAAGCTGGCTGACAAGCAGTCTGTGCTTGAGATGTCCGACGTTAACGAACGTCTGGAATATCTGATGGCGATGATGGAATCGGAAATCGATCTGCTGCAGGTTGAGAAGCGCATTCGCAACCGCGTCAAAAAGCAGATGGAGAAATCCCAGCGCGAGTACTATCTGAACGAGCAAATGAAAGCGATTCAGAAAGAACTCGGCGAGATGGACGACGCCCCGGACGAAAACGAAGCGCTGAAGCGTAAGATCGACGCGGCGAAAATGCCGAAAGAGGCGAAAGAAAAAACCGAAGCGGAACTGCAGAAGCTGAAGATGATGTCGCCGATGTCTGCGGAAGCGACCGTCGTGCGTGGCTACATCGACTGGATGGTGCAGGTGCCGTGGAATGCGCGCAGTAAGGTCAAAAAAGACCTGCGTCAGGCCCAGGAGATCCTCGATACCGATCACTATGGCCTGGAGCGCGTGAAGGATCGCATCCTTGAATATCTCGCGGTGCAGAGCCGGGTGAACAAAATCAAGGGGCCAATCCTTTGTCTGGTGGGACCGCCGGGGGTAGGTAAAACCTCGCTGGGTCAATCCATCGCCAAAGCGACCGGACGGAAATACGTTCGTATGGCGCTTGGCGGCGTGCGCGATGAAGCGGAAATCCGCGGTCATCGTCGGACCTACATTGGCTCGATGCCGGGCAAACTGATCCAGAAAATGGCGAAAGTGGGGGTCAAAAACCCGCTGTTCCTGTTGGACGAGATCGACAAAATGTCTTCCGACATGCGCGGCGACCCGGCTTCCGCGTTGCTTGAGGTGCTGGATCCGGAACAGAACGTGGCCTTTAACGACCACTATCTGGAAGTGGATTACGATCTCAGCGACGTGATGTTCGTGGCGACTTCCAACTCCATGAACATTCCGGCGCCGCTGCTGGACCGTATGGAAGTGATTCGTCTCTCCGGCTATACCGAAGATGAAAAACTGAACATCGCCAAACGTCATCTGCTGCCGAAGCAGATCGAACGTAACGCGCTGAAGAAAGGCGAGTTGACCGTCGACGATAGCGCCATTATCGGCATTATTCGTTACTACACGCGGGAAGCGGGGGTACGTAGCCTGGAGCGTGAAATCTCCAAGCTGTGCCGCAAGGCCGTTAAGCAACTGCTGCTGGATAAATCGCTGAAACACATCGAAATTAACGGTGAGAATCTGCATGATTATCTCGGCGTACAGCGCTTCGACTATGGCCGCGCCGATAGTGAGAACCGCGTCGGTCAGGTGACCGGTCTGGCGTGGACGGAAGTGGGCGGCGATCTGCTGACCATCGAAACCGCCTGCGTGCCGGGCAAAGGCAAACTGACCTACACCGGCTCGCTGGGCGAGGTGATGCAGGAGTCGATTCAGGCTGCGCTGACGGTGGTACGTTCGCGGGCTGACAAGCTGGGCATTAACGCCGACTTCTACGAGAAGCGTGACATTCACGTGCACGTGCCGGAAGGGGCGACGCCTAAGGATGGTCCGAGCGCGGGTATTGCCATGTGCACGGCGCTGGTCTCCTGCCTGACCGGCAACCCGGTACGCGCTGATGTGGCGATGACCGGTGAAATCACTCTGCGTGGTCAGGTGCTGCCGATCGGCGGTCTGAAGGAAAAACTGCTGGCGGCGCATCGCGGCGGCATTAAGACTGTTCTGATTCCTGATGAGAACAAACGCGACCTTGAAGAAATTCCGGATAACGTTATCGCCGATTTGGATATCCATCCGGTGAAACGAATCGAGGAAGTTCTGACACTTGCGCTGCAGAACGAACCGTTCGGCATGCAGGTTGTGACCGCGAAATAGTGATTCTGCGCAAATTGCGCTAATAAAAATAGGGCTGGTAAGTCATTTCGGACTTGCCAGCCTTTTTTTGTGTAGCTAACTTAGATCGCTGGCAGGGGGGTCATCGATAACTGCTGTTGTAAGGGCATGACAGTCCTGATATAACTGCTGCGCGGTCGCACTATGAAGGACTCAGGTGCGATATAAATTATAAAGAGAGGAAGAGAACAGTGAATAAATCTCAACTGATTGACAAAATTGCTGCGGGTGCGGACATTTCTAAAGCTGCAGCTGGACGTGCATTAGATGCTTTAATCGCTTCTGTTACTGAATCTCTGCAGGCTGGGGATGACGTTGCGCTGGTAGGTTTTGGTACCTTTGCTGTTAAAGAACGTGCCGCCCGTACTGGTCGCAACCCGCAAACAGGTAAAGAAATTACTATCGCTGCCGCAAAAGTGCCGGGCTTCCGTGCTGGTAAAGCGCTGAAAGACGCGGTGAACTGATCGGCTTTCCCGTCAGGGAATGTGACGAAGTACAAGGGCGCATCGTGAGATGTGCCTTTTTTATTGCCTTTTCAGACCACTTTATGTGTGTTTATCGCCACTTGTGGGCTGACAATCACCCTGTTTTCTTGTCAAAATACGTCCTCACGCGCGGCGGCCATCACGTGCTATGCTGCGCGAGCTAAAGTCATCTACAGCGGAGCGTTGTTACACCATGATGGACAACCTACGCACGGCCGCCAACAGCGTCGTGCTCAAGATTATTTTCGGTATCATTATCGTCTCGTTCATTTTGACCGGGGTGAGTGGTTACCTGATTGGCGGTGGCAAAAACTATGCCGCAAAAGTGAATGGCCAGGAGATTGGCCGTGGGCAGTTTGAAAACGCCGTCGCCAGCGAACGTAACCGTATGCAGCAGCAGCTTGGCGATCAATTCTCCGAGCTGGCGGCGAACGAAAACTACATGAAAACCATGCGCCAGCAGGTGCTGAACCGCCTGATCGATGAGTCGCTTCTGGATCAGTATGCCCGCGAGCTGGGCCTCAGCATCAGCGATGAGCAGGTGAAGCAGGCGATCTTCCAGACCCAGGCGTTCCAGACGAACGGTAAGTTCGACAACCAGCGTTTCAGCGGTATTGTCGCCCAGATGGGGATGACCACCGATCAGTACGCCCAGGCGCTGCGTAACCAGCTGACCACGCAGCAGCTGATTAACGCCATTGCGGGTACCGACTTCATGCTGCCGGGCGAGTCCGATCAGCTGGCGGCGCTGGTATCTCAACAGCGGGTGGTCCGCGAAGCGACCATCAACGTAAATGCCCTGGCGGCAAAACAGACCGCCAGCGATGAGGAAATCAACGCCTTCTGGCAGCAGAATCAGGCCCGTTTTATGGCGCCGGAGCAGTTCCGCGTCAGCTACATCAAAATGGATGCCGCCAGCATGCAGGAGAGCGCCTCTGACGACGAGATTCAGTCATGGTACGACCAGCACAAGGATCAGTTCACTCAGCCGCAGCGCAACCGCTACAGCGTGATTCAGACCAAAACTGAAGCCGATGCGAAAGCGGTACTGGCCGAGCTGCAAAAAGGAGCGGACTTCGCCACGCTGGCGAAAGAAAAATCGACCGATATTATCTCTGCCCGCAACGGTGGCGATATGGGGTGGATGGAAGATGCCTCTACCGTGCCTGAGTTGAAAGATGCCGGGCTGAAAGAGAAAGGCCAGCTGTCTGGCGTGATCAAATCCTCGGTTGGCTTCCTGGTAGCTCGTCTGGACGACGTCCAGCCGGCGCAGGTGAAGCCGCTGGCTGACGTGCGTAATGACATTGCGGCGAAAGTGAAGCAGGAAAAAGCGTTGGATGCTTACTACGCGCTGCAGCAGAAGGTGAGCGATGCGGCCAGCAACGATAATGAATCGCTGGCGAGCGCAGCGCAGGTCGCCGGGCTGAAGGTCGTAGAAACCGGCTGGTTTGGCCGCGATAACCTGCCGGAGGAGCTGAACTTTAAACCGGTCGCTGACGCTATTTTTAACGGCGGTCTGGTGGGTGAGAACGGCGCGCCGGGCAGCAACTCCGATATCATTACCGTTGACGGCGATCGCGCTTTTGTTCTGCGCATTAGCGAACACAAAGCCGAGGCGGTGAAGCCGCTTGCCGAAGTGAAGGCACAGGTTAGCGATATCGTTAAGCACAATAAAGCGGAACAGCAGGCGAAACTGGAGGCCGACAAGCTGCTGGCGGCGCTGAAAGACGGCAAAGGCGATGAAGCGATGAAGGCGGCTGGCCTGAGCTTTGGCGCGCCGCAGACGCTTTCTCGTACCGGCCAGGATCCGCTGAGCCAGCTGGCATTTACCCTGCCGCTGCCGCAGCAGGGTAAACCGGTCTACGGCGTGGGCAGCAATATGCAAGGCGATGTGGTGCTGGTAGCGCTGGATGAGGTGAAAGCCGGCAGCATGCCGGAAGAGCAGAAGAAGGCCATGGTTCAGGGGATCACCCAGAACAATGCCCAAATCGCTTTCGAAGCGCTGATGAGCAACCTGCGCAAGGCGGCGAAAATTAAGCTCGGCGACAGCATCGACCAGCAGCAGTAATTTCGCGTCGTCTCGCAAAAATGAGCAACACGATGTAATCCTCAAGGGCCGCTTTCGCGGCCCTTTCCATTTCTGTGATTTGCCTTTTGTCGACTATCCGCACTGACGCTATCGTGACCTTGCTGTCTACACACAAGGAGATATCAGCATGAAATATGGAATAAAAGCACTGATGGCCGCGGGCGTTCTGGTTTTTGCGGTAGGGGTACAGGGGGCGCTGGCGGCACCCGCCAGCGGCAAAGCGGCGGTGAATAAAGAAAATGTGCAGGCGTCCTCTTCGGCGAAGGCGGAAGCGGTGCCCGGCGAGTCTGACAACGGGGCGACAAAGGTCAGCATTAACCGCGCCAGCGCCGAACAGCTGGCGCAGGCGTTAAATGGCGTAGGATTGAAAAAAGCCCAGGCTATTGTCAGCTACCGCGAAGAGTACGGGCCGTTCAAAACCCTCGATGATCTGAAGCAGGTCCCGGGAATGGGGAGCGCGTTGGTGGAGCGCAATTTAGCCCATCTGACGCTGTAAATTTTATGCCAGACCTTGCACAGCGGTGATTTTTTGCCAGGATAAAGAGGTTGCATCAAGTGGTGTGACCTCTTACCTCATAAACAACAATAACAGAAAGGCATTAGTGCTATGCAGACACAAATTAAAGTTCGCGGCTATCATCTGGACGTCTACCAGCATGTGAACAACGCTCGCTACCTGGAGTTCCTTGAGGAAGCCCGCTGGGACGGCCTGGAAAATAGCCCCGCGTTTCAGTGGATGATGGAGAAAAACATCGCCTTCGTGGTGGTGAATATCAATATTAACTATCGTCGTCCGGCGGTACTGGGCGATGTGCTGACGGTGAGCAGCAAACTGGAGCAACTCAACGGCAAAAGCGGCATCCTAAGCCAGGTGGTCACCCTCAACCCCAATGGCGAAGTAGTGGCCGATGCGCTGATTACCTTCGTTTGTATCGATTTGAAAACCCAGAAGGCGCTGCCGCTGGAAGGGGAATTGCGTGCGAAACTTGACCAGATGAACCTGCGCTGACAACCGTCGTGCGAGTGGCGGGCCCACGGCAGGTGATGAACCCGTAGCCCCGGTAAGCATCGCGCCACCGGGGAATTTGAGCCAAAGTTCCGGTAAATCGATCCCCGGAGATTATGCCTGCGTCAGTCCGGTTTTTTGCTGCATCACCGCCATTACCCCGACCTTGTCCGCCAGATACTGGTTGAGTCCGTTTGCGCGCAGGTTACAGGCGGCGCACTGGCCGCAGCCATCGCCCTTAATGCCGTTGTAGCAGGTGAGGGTTTCTCGGCGCACCAGATCCAGCTGACCCCAGTAGTCGGCGAGCGCCCAGGTCTCGGCTTTATTCAGCCACATCAGCGGCGTCTCAAAGCGAATGTCTTTCGCCATCCCCAGGCTGACGGCGTGGTGCAGCGCTTTGACAAACTCATCGCGGCAGTCCGGGTAGCCGGAGAAGTCGGTCTCGCACACGCCGGTGATGATGGCTTCGGCTTTTACCTGATAGGCGTAGATTGCCGTCAGGGTTAAAAACAGAATATTACGCCCGGGGACAAAGGTGTTGGGAATGCCCTCGGCATCAGGCTGATAGTCCGGTACCGGAATGTTATCGCGGGTCAGGCTGCTGACTGCCAGTTCGTTGAGCAGAGTGACGTCCAGCACTTTATGCGCGACGGCGCCCAGTTTCAGGGCGAGTTCGCGCGCAACGTCGATTTCCGCGCGGTGGCGTTGGCCATAATCAAAAGTGACGCAATGCACTTCATCATACTGTTGCAGAGCCTGCACCAGACAGGTGGTTGAATCTTGTCCTCCGCTGAAGACAACTACGGCGCGTTTCATGGCAATTCCTGACTAAATGAATAAAGGCGATATGGTAGCGCCAGACGCCCTCCATCACCAGCTCTCTCACGTCGACGAGGCTGGCAGCCAGGCGCTGGCGAAGTCGAACCAGCCCCGGGCGTTGAGGCGCAGACCATTGACCCCCGGTGGCGCGCTGATCCGATAGTTATACTTGAACAGCGGCGTCATGATGGCGTCTTCCATCAGGCTGTTAAATACGTTGCGCAGCGCATCGTTGCGGCTGCGAGCGTCGGGCTGAGACTGCACCGCGTCTAATGTCGCCTGCAGATGAGCATATTGCGCCCCGGTCAGCAAATTAGGCCACAGCATATCGCAGCGCAGCCACTGTTCCAGGGCGTACTCCGGCGCTTCGCCGATCAGACGGTCGCCCATCATCAGGTCGGCCTGACCCAGATGCTGGCAGCCTTCCCAGTTTTTAGCGTCGTGAAACAGGAGCGTCAGCTCGCAGCCCAGCAGAGCCAGACGTTGCCTCAGCTGTTCGGCCATCGCATGTAGCTCGACCGGCAGATGATAGAGCAGGGTGAGCCTGGCCGGCAGCGGTACCGCGCTGTTTGCCGGTCCCTGCGGGATGGACCATCCCGGCAGCACCTCATGGCTTGGCGTAATCAAATCCTCCTCCAGCGGCAGCGTATCCAGTAGCGACGAGTGATGGATTATCGACACCAGCCGCTGGGCCTGCGCTTTGCTAAGCCGAGGGCTGTGGCGCAGGGTCAAATAGCAGAAGCCAAGGCTGATACGGTTGCTGACCTGACGCAGATTATGCAGCTCTTCGCGATCGCCGATGGTGATCTGCACCGGATGGCGGCAGCTGGTGCCGAGATCGCGGTCAAAGAGCTGAGGAGTGATCCAGTACTCCACCGCCTGGATCAGCGGATGCTGCAGGTGGTAGCGGGGATGGTTTTCCAGGCGGACGAGTTCCGGACTAAACCGCTTCAGGCGGAACGGTCCGCAGCCAATGGCCGGATCGTCGGGATGCGCCAGCACGCTGCAGTAGCTGGCGAGGCGGAACGGCAGCCAGTAGTCAGGGCGATGCAGGGTTATTGTTAAACACTGGGCATGGGTGACATCGATACGGCTGATGCTGGCGAAGAGGGTCCGCAAGGCGGGCAGCTCAAGCAGCAGCAGTAACCGCTGTCGCAACTGCGCGGTTTCCACCGTATCGCCATTGTGCCAGCACAGCGTGGAGCGGATATAAAAATGCCAGCGCAGGCCGTCCGGGGAGACCTGCCAGTGGTGCGCCAGATCGCCGATCGGCATATTGTCGCCTTCGTCGAAGCGCGTCAGCCCGGCATAGATTTGTCCGGCCAGATGCTGCTCGGCGCGGCCGGGGAGAAAGCCGGGACGCAGCGGCTCCAGCGGGCGATAGTAAGGAATACGCAGCGTGGGGGTATTGTTTTGCCACTGACCGCCGAGGAAGGGATGGAGCAGGGCTTTCAGCTCCACCGGGGCAAGCTGCGCCAGCTCCAGCGCGGTTTGTTGCTGACCGTTGTTCAGCGCCTGCTCCATCATCTCGTTGCGCAGACTTTCCGGGGTTTTGTGAAATAAGAGCTGTCCGCGTTTGCCGCGCCCGGAGCTGGCCTGCCAGCTTAGCCACCCGGCCTCCTGCGCCTGACGCAGCAGAGTACGGACGTGGCGCTCGCTGCAAAAACAGCGCTCCGCCAGTTCGCCGACGGTGACCTGCTGCGGCGCCCCGGCTGAGGGTTGCCATAGGCGCTGGTATTGATTTAAACGGTGTAAGAGTCGCATGGGGGCCGTCGTCCACCGGGCCGCTGTAAACCCGGAACAATTAATAATATCTATTCACTATTACTTCCGTATATCCCAGGTGATACTGCAACACAAGCGAAGCCCATCACACATCGGGGAATATACCATGGCAAAACTGGCGGCATTTGATATGGACGGCACCCTGCTGATGCCGGACCATCGTCTTGGAGAAAAGACGCTTTCCGCGCTGAAACGGCTGCGTGAGCGCGATATCACCTTGACCTTCGCCACCGGCCGCCATGTGCTGGAGATGCACCATGTGATTGGCGAATTTTCCCTTGATGCATTTCTGATCACCGGCAACGGGACGCGCATCCATTCGCTGGAAGGGGAGGAGCTTTATCGCCAGGATCTCGCTCCCGAGGCGGCGGAAGCGGTGCTGCACGGCAAATGGGATACCCAGGCCAGCATGCACGTCTTTAACGATGGCGGCTGGTTCACCGGCCAGGCAAGGCCTGAATTGTTGCAAGCGCATGTATTCAGCGGCTTTCACTATCAACTGTGCGATCTGAAGCGTATGTCGGCGCAGCATGTCACCAAGATATGTTTCTGCGGCGATCATGACGATTTGCGCCGTCTGCGGATCCAGCTGAATGAGACGCTGGGCGATCGCGCATTTCTCTGCTTCTCGGCAATGGACTGTCTGGAGGTGCTGCCGGTTGGCTGCAATAAAGGCGCGGCGCTGGCGGTGCTCAGCCAGCATTTAGGCTTCACCCTGCAGGAGTGCATGGCCTTCGGCGATGCGATGAACGACCGCGAGATGCTGGGCAGCGTTGGGCGGGGGTTCATCATGGGCAACGCGATGCCGCAGCTGAAAGCCGAGCTGCCGCATCTGCCGGTAATTGGCGACTGCCGGAATCAGGCAGTCTCCCATTTTTTAACTCATTGGCTGGATAATCCTGATCTTCCTTATTCCCCCGAATAGAGAGACCCTTCCAGCAAGCCAGATAGGCTTCTATCTGGCTTTTTTTATCGCCTTTCGACCAGACCGGCGATCTCCGCCTGCCAGGGCGCAATATCGCCGATATTGTTCGCCACCCACTGCGGGTTGTAATAGCTTTCCAGGTAACGCTCGCCGCTGTCGCACAGGAGTGTCACTATCGAGCCGGTGCGACCTTCCTCGCGCATCCGCGCGGCCAGCTGCAATACGCCCCACATATTAGTGCCGGTCGAGGCGCCGACCTTGCGCCCAAGCTGCGTTTCCAGCCACAGGGCGGTGGCTACGCTCGCCGCATCCGGCACGCGCAGCATCTCATCGACAACGTCGGGAATAAACGACGGCTCGACGCGCGGCCGTCCGATGCCTTCAATTTTGCTGCCGACCGGGCTGCGCAGGCTGGCGTCGCGGGTCTGCCAGTAATCGAGGAACACCGAATTCTGCGGATCAACGACCATCAGCTGCGTCTCGTAGCCCTGGCTGCGAATATAGCGGCCAATGGTCGCTGAGGTGCCGCCGGTGCCGGCGCTCATGACGATCCATGACGGCTGCGGGTGCGGCTCATGGCTCATCTGGCGGAAAATACTGTCGGCGATATTGTTGTTGCCGCGCCAGTCGGTGGCCCGCTCGGCGAAGGTAAACTGATCCATATAATGGCCGTTCAGCTCGCGGGCCAGCGTTTCGGAAGCCGCGTAGATTTCGCCGGCGCTCTGCACAAAATGGCAGCGTCCGCCGTAGAACTCGATCTGTTCGATTTTGCGTCTGGCGGTGCAGGAGGGCATCACAGCGATAAACGGCAGCCCCAGCAGGCGGGCGAAATAGGCCTCCGAAACGGCGGTTGACCCTGAGGAGGACTCTATAATTGGCGTGCCTTCTTTGATCCAGCCGTTGCACAAGCCATAGAGAAACAGCGACCGCGCCAGGCGATGCTTCAGGCTGCCGGTGGGGTGGGTGCTTTCATCTTTCAGATACAGGTGGATGCCCGGAAAAGCGGGCAGCGGCAGACGGATCAGGTGCGTGTCGGCGGAACGCTGATAGTCAGCGTTGATTTCGCTAATGGCATGTTTAACCCAGGCGCTATTCATCGTGATTTCCTGTTTGTCATTTTGTGCCTAGCTTAGCGGAAAGCGCAGGAAAAATTGTTGCCATTTAATCTGTGGATTACCATTATGAGAGCAAAATTTTCTCTGAGGATGCCCAATGCTAGATAAAATTGACCGTAAGCTGCTGGCGCTACTGCAGGAAGATTGCACCCTCTCTTTGCAGGCGCTGGCCGATGCCGTTAATCTGACCACCACGCCCTGCTGGAAACGCCTGAAACGGCTCGAAGACGAGGGTATTCTCCGCGGGCGCGTCGCCCTGTTGGACGCGGAAAAGGTGGGGCTGGGGCTGACGGCGTTCGTCCTGATCAAGACCCAGCATCACAGCAGCGACTGGTACTGTCAGTTCGTGAGCGAAGTGACGCAGATGGCGGAAGTGCTCGGCTTCTGGCGGATGGCGGGGGAGTATGACTACCTGCTACGGGTGCAGGTGGCTGATATGAAACGCTATGACGGCTTTTATAAACGTTTAGTGAACAGTGTGCCCGGTCTGTCGGATGTCACTTCGAGTTTTGCCATGGAACAGATAAAATATACCACCGCCTTGCCTGTCGAATAACGGTATTGCGCCGTAACCCATTACAAAATCAGGATTTTATTGCTTGCGATTATTTGCTCAACTCAGCTGGTACTTCCGCCGGGAGTGGCGCCGCTATCTTGGCGCAATTGCCCTGCTGGTCATTATTGCCGTCCTGCAGCTTATTCCGCCGAAGGTGGTGGGCATTGTGGTCGACGGCGTGACGCAACAACATTACACCGCGGAGAAGGTGTGGATGTGGATCGGCGCGCTGGTGCTGATCGCGGTGATGGTCTACCTGCTGCGCTATGTCTGGCGCGTGCTGTTGTTCGGTGCTTCTTACCAGTTGGCGGTTGAGCTGCGGGAAGATTTTTACCGGCAACTGAGCCGCCAGCATCCGGCGTTCTATTTGCGCCATCGCACCGGGGATCTTATCGCCCGCGCCACCAATGACGTGGACCGGGTGGTGTTTGCCGCTGGCGAAGGAGTATTAACCCTGGTGGATTCCCTGGTGATGGGCTGTGCGGTATTGATTGTGATGTCGACGCAGATTAGCTGGCAGCTTACTCTGCTGGCGCTGCTGCCGATGCCGCTGATGGCCCTGGCGATCAAACGCAACGGCGATGCGCTTCACGAACGTTTTCGCGTTGCTCAGGCGGCCTTTTCCAGCCTCAACGATCGCACGCAGGAGAGCCTGACCAGCATCCGCATGATTAAGGCGTTTGGGCTGGAGGATCGCCAGTCGGCGCAGTTTGCTGCCGATGCTGCCGATACCGGCGCGAAAAACATGCGCGTGGCACGCATTGACGCCCGCTTCGACCCCACCATCTATATCGCCATCGGGGCCGCTAACCTGCTGGCCATCGGCGGCGGCAGCTGGATGGTGATCCACGGCAGCCTGACCCTGGGCCAGCTGACCAGCTTCGTGATGTATCTTGGCCTGATGATCTGGCCGATGCTGGCGCTGGCGTGGATGTTTAACATCGTGGAGCGCGGTAGCGCGGCCTATGGTCGTATCCGCACGATGCTTGAAGAGGCGCCGGCGGTGGATGACGGGACCGAGGCGGTGCCGGCAGGCCGTGGCGTCCTGCAGGTTGCTATCCGCGATTTCATCTATCCGCAGGCGAGCAAACCTTCGCTGGAGCAGGTAAATTTTACTCTCCAGCCGGGGCAAATGCTGGGCATCTGCGGGCCGACGGGCGCCGGCAAAAGCACCATTCTGGCGCTGCTGCAGCGCCATTTTGACGTCACTCACGGCGAGATCCGCTTTCACGATCTGCCGCTGCCGATTCTGCAGCTCGACAGCTGGCGCGCCCGGTTGGCGGTGGTCAATCAGACGCCATTTTTATTCTCCGATACCGTCGCCAATAATATCGCGCTGGGAAAACCGGACGCGACGCAGGCGCAGATTGAGCGGGTTGCACAACTGGCCAGCGTGCATGACGACATTCTGCGTCTGCCTCAGGGCTACGAGACCGAAGTGGGCGAGCGCGGCGTGATGCTCTCCGGCGGTCAGAAACAGCGCATCTCGATTGCTCGCGCCCTGCTGCTGGAGGCCGAAATTTTGATCCTCGACGATGCCTTATCGGCGGTGGATGGCCGCACCGAGCACCAGATCCTGCATAATCTGCGCCAGTGGGGGGAGGGGCGGACGGTCATTATCAGCGCCCACCGCCTGTCGGCGCTCACCGAGGCCAGTGAAATTTTGGTACTGCAGCATGGGCATATTGCCCAGCGCGGCCGCCACGAGGCGCTGGCCGTGCAGCCCGGCTGGTACCGCGACATGTATCGATATCAGCAGCTGGAGGCCGCGCTCGACGAGGTTCCGCAGACGCAAGAGGAGGCCCTGGATGCGTAGCTTTACCGAACTCTGGCCGACGCTTAAACGCCTGCTGGCCTATGGTTCACCGTGGCGCAAGCCGTTGGCCATCGCGGTGGCGATGATGTGGATTGCGGCGGCGGCGGAAGTGAGCGGCCCGCTGCTTATCAGCTATTTCATCGACAACATGGTGGCGAAACATACGCTGCCGCTGAAGCTGGTGGCCGGTCTGGCGGTAGCCTATATCGGCCTGCAGCTGCTGGCGGCGCTCCTGCACTATAACCAGTCGCTGCTGTTTAACCGCGCCGCGGTCGGCGTCGTCCAGCAGTTGCGCAGCGACGTGATGGATGCCGCCCTGCATCAGCCGCTCAGCGAGTTTGATACCCAGCCGGTTGGGCAGCTTATCTCACGGGTAACCAACGATACGGAAGTCATTCGCGATCTGTACGTGACGGTGGTGGCTACGGTACTGCGCAGCGCCGCGCTGATCGGCGCGATGCTGGTGGCGATGTTTAGCCTCGACTGGCGGATGGCGCTGGTGGCGATCGCGATTTTCCCGGCGGTGCTGATCGTGATGATTATCTATCAGCGCTATAGCACGCCGATCGTGCGGCGGGTGCGCGCCTGGCTTGCCGACATCAACGATGGCTTCAACGAAGTGATCAACGGCATGGGCGTCATCCAGCAGTTCCGCCAGCAGGCGCGCTTTGGCGAACGGATGCGCGAGGCCAGCTATGCCCACTATCTGGCGCGGATGCAGACGCTACGCCTGGACGGTTTTCTGCTGCGCCCGCTGCTGAGCCTTTTTTCCTCGCTGGTGCTGTGCGGGCTGCTGATGCTGTTCGGCTTTAGCGCGGTGGGCACGATCGAGGTTGGGGTCCTGTACGCGTTTATCAGCTATCTTGGACGCCTTAACGAGCCGCTTATCGAGCTGACCACCCAGCAGTCGATGCTGCAGCAGGCGGTGGTCGCCGGCGAGCGCGTTTTCGAGCTGATGGATCGCCCGCGCCAGGCGTGGGGTACGGATGACGCGCCGCTGAGCAGCGGTCGGGTGGAAATTGACCATCTCTCCTTTGCTTACCGGGGGGACCGTCTGGTTCTCCAGGATATCACGCTGGATATTCCCTCCCGCAGCTTCGTGGCGCTGGTCGGACATACCGGCAGCGGAAAAAGTACCCTCGCCAGTCTGATGATGGGCTATTACCCGTTAACCCACGGCGAGATCCGCATCGATGGTCGACCGCTCGCATCCCTCAGCCACAGCGCGTTGCGTCGGGGCATCGCGATGGTGCAACAGGATCCCGTAGTGCTGGCGGATACCTTCTACGCCAACGTCGCGCTGGGCCGGGACATCAGTGAGGCGCAGGTTTGGGAAGCGCTGGAGGCGGTGCAGCTGGCGGCGGTGGCGCGCAGCATGAGCGATGGGCTGTACACCCAACTGGGTGAGCAGGGCAATAATCTCTCCGTCGGGCAGAAGCAGCTGCTGGCGCTGGCGCGCGTGCTGGTGGATACCCCGCAGGTACTGATTCTGGATGAGGCGACGGCAAACATCGACTCCGGTACCGAGCAGGCGATCCAGCAGGCGCTGACGAAGGTCCGCCAGCATACCACCCTCGTGGTTATTGCCCATCGGCTGTCGACCATTGTGGAGGCCGATACCATCCTGGTTCTGCATCGAGGTCAGGCTGTCGAGCGGGGCACCCATCAGCAGCTGCTGGCGGCGAAAGGCCGCTACTGGCAGATGTATCAGCTGCAGCTGGCCGGCGAAGAGCTGGCGGCCAGCGCCAGAGAGGAGTCGCTCAGCGCCTGATGCACCACCAGCAGGCAGGGAACGCTGGGCGGCCTGCCATGGTGCAAAAACGTTACATCAAATGCACCGTTGTGGTGCATTTTTGCGCGCCAGGCGCCGTTGCGCAGGATATTGCCTGACCTGTCCCCTGTTTTTTGCCATCAAAGGGCCGCTTTGCGGCCTTTTTTCATTTCTGGCATAGCCCTTGCTTTATATCCATCGTGTTAGCTGCGGCCATTACCGAATACTGACTGGAGGGGACTTATGAAGCTGGTTACCGTGGTAATCAAACCATTCAAACTGGAAGACGTGCGTGAAGCTTTGTCTTCCATCGGCATTCAGGGCCTGACGGTCACTGAAGTCAAAGGATTTGGCCGTCAGAAAGGTCACGCGGAGCTCTACCGCGGCGCCGAGTATAGCGTCAACTTTCTGCCAAAAGTGAAGATTGATGTGGCGATTGCCGACGATCAGCTGGATGAAGTCATCGATGTCATCAGCAAAGCGGCTTACACCGGAAAAATTGGCGACGGCAAAATTTTCGTCGCTGAATTGCAGCGCGTCATTCGCATCCGTACCGGCGAAGCTGACGAAGCGGCACTGTAATTTCCAGACCACACAGTGATGGGGAACGAAACAATGAAAATGGCAACAATGAAATCGGGTCTGGGGGCATTAGCCCTTCTGCCGGGGCTGGCGATGGCCGCGCCTGCGGTGGCGGACAAAGCCGATAACGCGTTTATGATGATTTGCACCGCGCTGGTTCTGTTTATGACTATCCCGGGGATTGCGCTGTTTTACGGCGGCCTGATCCGCGGTAAGAACGTTCTGTCCATGCTGACTCAGGTGATTGTCACCTTTGGCCTGGTCTGCGTATTGTGGGTGATTTATGGCTATACCCTGGCCTTCGGCACCGGCGGCAGCTTCTTCGGCAGCTTTGACTGGGTGATGCTGAAAAATATTGAGCTGAAAGCGCTGATGGGCACCTTCTATCAGTATATCCACGTGGCCTTCCAGGGCTCGTTCGCCTGCATCACCGTCGGGCTGATTGTCGGGGCGCTGGCGGAACGTATTCGTTTCTCCGCGGTACTGATCTTCGTGGTGGTGTGGATGACACTCTCCTACGTGCCGATTGCGCATATGGTTTGGGGCGGCGGTCTGCTGGCGACCCATGGCGCGCTGGACTTCGCCGGCGGCACCGTTGTGCACATCAACGCCGCGGTCGCCGGGCTGGTCGGCGCCTATATGATGGGCAAACGCGTGGGCTTCGGCAAAGAAGCGTTCAAACCGCATAACCTGCCGATGGTGTTCACTGGCACCGCTATCCTCTACGTGGGCTGGTTCGGCTTCAACGCCGGCTCTGCCAGCGCAGCGAATGAAATTGCGGCCCTGGCGTTCGTTAACACCGTCGTGGCGACCGCTGCGGCTATCCTGGCGTGGACCTTTGGCGAATGGGCTCTGCGCGGCAAACCTTCACTGCTGGGCGCCTGCTCCGGGGCAATTGCCGGTCTGGTTGGCGTTACGCCGGCGTGTGGTTATATCGGTGTCGGCGGGGCGCTGATCGTCGGTATCGCCTCTGGCCTGGCGGGTATCTGGGGCGTGACTGCGCTGAAACGCTGGCTGCGTGTGGATGATCCTTGCGACGTCTTCGGCGTTCACGGCGTCTGCGGCATCGTCGGCTGTATCCTGACTGGTATCTTCGCGGCGACTTCTCTGGGCGGCGTCGGTTATGCGGAAGGCGTCACCATGGGCCATCAGCTGCTGGTGCAACTGGAAAGTATCGCCATCACCGTGGTCTGGTCCGGCGTTGTGGCGTTCATCGGCTACAAAGTGGCGGATATGACCGTCGGGCTGCGCGTGCCGGAAGAGCAGGAGCGCGAAGGGCTGGACGTCAACAGCCATGGCGAAAATGCCTATAACGCCTGATAAAAAAGCCATTCTCTCCCGATAGCGAAAAGCCTCCCGTCCGGGAGGCTTTTTTTATGCGTTGCGGTTGCGCATCACCCCTTCCTGAACCGTTGAGGCAACCAGCGTGCCATCCTGGGTGTAGAATTCGCCGCGAACGAAGCCGCGGGCGCTGGAGGCCGAGGTGCTTTCGACGCTATAAAGCAGCCATTCATTAATATTAAACGGCCGGTGGAACCACATAGAGTGGTCGATGGTGGCGACCTGCATGCCGGGCTCAAGGAAACCAACGCCGTGCGGCTGCAGCGCCACCGGCAGGAAGTTAAAGTCTGAAGCATAGCCCAGCAGATACTGATGAATACGCAGATCGTCAGGGACGGCGCCGTTGGCGCGCAGCCAGACCTGGCGCACCGGTTCGGCGATATGGCCTTTCATTGGGTTATGAAACTCCACCGGACGGATCTCCAGCGGTTTATCGCAGAGGAATTTGTCTTTCACCTGCGGCGGCAGGAGATGCGCCAGCTTGCGAGCGATATCGGTTTCCGAAGGCAGGCCGTCAGGGGAGGGGGCGGCCGGCATTGCTTTCTGATGCTCATAGCCATTCTCTGGCGCCTGGAAGGAGGCGGTCATATAGAAAATCGGCTTCCCGTTCTGGATGGCGGCGACCCGACGGGCGCTGAAGCTGTTGCCGTCGCGCAGCACCTCCACATCGTAAACGATCGGCTTCTGGCTATCGCCGGGGCGAAGAAAGTAGCTGTGAAACGAATGAACCAGACGCTCAACGGGCACGGTCTCTTTTGCCGCATACAGCGCCTGACCCACTACCTGGCCGCCAAAAACCTGACGTAACCCCAGGTCTTCGCTCTGCCCGCGAAACAACCCTTCCTCAATTTTTTCCAGATCTAATAATGCCAGCAGGTTAGAGAGTGCCTGACTCATACTTATCCTCAATTAACAATAGCGGCGCAGCGCGCGTAATGTGGCCAAGTATAACCTGGAATCGCAAGTGGTCCGATGGGTGTAATAATCTGAATAACGACCAGTTAACAGGAACAAATCTGAGATCTGTGCCACACTTATTGACGACACGAAAGTTCCTGCCGGCGAAGCGGCGGAACATCCTCCTGGGTATTAAGGGATGATAAGGAGAACATCATGAAATTTGCCTATATGTTTAGTGCCTTAGCCGTCGCCGCGACGCTGACCGCCTGTGCTAATCACCACTCGAACAATTCTTCGACGCAGGCGGCCGCGCCCGACCCTTACGGTATCGCGACGCTGAGCGTGGCGCAGCAGCAGCCGAGCGTCACGGGGACGATTAATATCCGCCAGAGAATCGCTTTACCGCCGGATGCGGTACTGACGGTGACCCTGTCGGATGCTTCTCTGGCAGATGCGCCAGCCCGCGTATTGTCGCAAAAAGCGGTGCGTACCGAAGGCAAACAGGCGCCATTTAACTTTGCGCTGCCTTACAACCCGGCAGATATTCAACCGAACGCTCGCATTCTGCTAAGCGCGGCGATCACGGTTAACGGCCAGTTGATGTTTATTACCGATACCGTGCAGACGGTAATAAACCAGGGCGGCACTCATGCCGACCTGACGCTGGTTCCGGTCCAGCAGACCGCCGTTCCTGTCGCCCAGTAAGCTCGCTACGCCCCCGGATGGGGGCTTTTTTTTGCCTTCAATAAACCCAGCGATAATGCTGGAGATCGATATGGCCGCTGCCGGAGACCTGCACACCCTCGGCCAGCAGCGCCTGACGCTGCCGCTGTAGATCGGGGCCGGTGAGGGAGATATCGCCATGGCGATTGACCACCCGATGCCATGGCAGGGTGGACCCTTCCGGCAGGCGCTTCAATACGCCGCCCACCTGGCGCGCCGCGCGCGGTGAACCTGCCAGCCGGGCGACCTCGCCGTAGGTCGTGACATACCCTTCCGGTATCGACGCCACGATGTGCCAGACGCGTTGGGGAAATGTGTCGTGCGGAGCCATTTTCTGTCCTGTTACCGGCAAAACGTCAGCATAAGCGCTAAGCCAGGAGCTGTACAGCCGGCCTGGGTCAGGCGGCCTGTTCGACGGTGAACGTCAGAGCGAGGCCGAGGATCTGCATGCCATGGACATTGTCCGAGGCTGAGCTGGCGATGAGACTTTCAAGAAATTTCAACCGCTGCGAAGTGGCGTTGATGATCAGCCTCGCGCGCAGGCCCGGCATGGTTAACGACGAGATAGGGTACACCACCCGACCGCTGATATAGACCGGCAGCTTGCGTAGCTCCACCTGGCGCAGCACGCCGACGGTGGAATAGAGCAGCGCCAGCGGCGTAACCGCCCGCACCGGCGCGGGACTGATGGTCGCGAAGTCGAGCATTTTTTCAGGACGCAGGTAGTTTACGCCCTGAAAGGCGATGGTCATCCCTTCAATAGCAGGTAAAGGCAGAGTGATGGTCTGTGGTGATGAGTCAGTCATTCGATTACCGTCGAGACAATGTACTGGTGATAAAAGAGGACGAAGAGGATAAGTATGGTGGATAACCCGGATGTGTGCTGAGCGCAGGCTCGCAATCTCACAGGCTGACCGTGAGTGGCTGGTTTTATTCGCGTTATTGCGCAATAAACCAGCAGGCGGACGGTGTGAGCTTGCAATTCACCAGGTCAGCAGGGATAATGCGCCAGCGCGTTAGGCAACTAACGCTCTCAATGGGGGCTCTGTTGGTTCTCCCGCAACGCTACTCTGTTTACCAGGTCAGGTCCGGAAGGAAGCAGCCAGAGCAGACGACGTGTGTGCCGGGATGTAGCTGGCAGGGCCCCCACCCATTTCTCCCGCCTGGTGTTTCCCTTATATTTGTCCGGTTTTTATTCCTGCAATAATTAATTTCTGATAAAGATCGCATATTAGTTTTTGTTGTTAAACCCCCCTTCTTTTATTCCATAATATTTACTTGTCATAAATCTGAAATACTACTGAAATATTAATGTCATTTGCATGTCATAAATAAAGCGCATCTTACTGATGGGAATTTGTTGCCAGGCTCATGCTGTAAAATATATCTCTGGATCAGCATGTTAACTTCGTGTATTAATTATGATGATTTTATTGCACGGGAAGCGTAGCTATGACCACAGTGGTTTTGAATGTAAAAATTGACGCAGAGCTAAAAGAAAAGTTGCGTCATTATGCGGAAGTTAATAACGAGAACCTGGGAACGGCAACGGAAAAGCTGCTGCAGCTGGCTTTTCAGCTGGAGGAGTCAGCAGGTGAGGCGGGGGTGACGGAAGAGGACATTGACAGCCAGCATACCGAAGAGGAAGCGACGCCACTTACCCCTAAAGAAATCAAAGCATTAAGAAAACTTCTGAAGAAGAAAAAATGAAACAACAATTCTCTACAGCCAGCAACTATAGCGAAGCTTGCGATATGTTGCGCTCAGGATACGTAAAACACGTCCGCCTGAACTGGAATATCGGTAGTGATGAGTTCTTTCGCATTGCTTCCGACTGGTGTGACACCGGCGCTAAAATCAAAAAAGATGAAGATGGCTTTATTATTTCCCTGAAAGGGTTTCCTATTCCGCGCCAGCATTAATGAAATTGCCTTCTTTCTGTCATTGGGTTGCCATAACCAGAGGGCAGGATAGCCAGGCAATTTTATAAAAACATCTCATATACCTCATGGATGAAGGTCATTTGACGGGCTGAAGTCAGCCCGTCGCTATTTTCTTATATTATTTTTCGCAAACGTGTATTTTCCTTCTGTTCAGCAAGGCTTTGCCACAGCGGTTGTAGCGTGGAGAAGGCCCGGCGCAATGCTTCATCCGGCAGCGTAAACGGCAGACGTAAATAGCGATCGAACGCCCCTTCCAGCCCAAACCGCGTACCGGTGCCGATATGGATCCCCTGGCTTTCCGCACGCGCAGAGAACAGGGTGGCCAGCATGTCAGGAAGTTCCACCCAAAAAGAGAGCCCACCTTCCGGTGGCGAAAACCGCCAGCGGGGAAAATATTCCGCCATCAGCGTTTCGCACATGTCCCGGCGCGCCTTGAGCATATCCCGCCGCGGCGGCAGCAGTGTGGCGGCATTTTCCAGTAGCCAGCTGCAGGCCAGTTGCTCCAGCAGCGGCGTACCCAAATCCAGCGAATCGCGGGCCTGAATAAGCGAGGCGATGGTCCGCGCGCTGGCGCGGATCCAGCCGATACGTAGTCCCCCCCAGAAGCTTTTCCCGGCCGAACCAATGGTGAGCACTGCGGCATCGGGATTGAAGCTGGCCAGCGGCGGGGGCGGCGGCGCGTTATACCAAAGGTCGGCCATGGTCTCGTCGATTACCAGCGTTGTTCGCGTCCTGGCGGCGATGTCCGCAACCCGCTGGCGGGTGGGGGCATCCATACAGCGTCCGGTGGGGTTGTGAAAATCCGGCATCAGCCACGCCAGCCGCGGCGCAGTCTGCGCAATAGTCGCCGCCAGTCCATCGCAGTCCCATCCCTGCTGCGGAAGCGCAACCCCAACGGGGCGGCAGGAGGCGCCCTGAATGGCGCTGATGGCCATCGGATAGGTGGGGGCGTCAATAACCACCCGATCGCCCGGCCCGGTGAACAGGCGCAGGATCAGCGCGAAGGCGCTGAGGGCGCCGTTGACCACCATCACCTCATCGGGCCGCGTCGGCAGACCGCGTTCGCTGTAGCGCCGGGCAATCGCCTCCCGCAGCACCGGCAGCCCCTGCTGGTCATAGCCAGTCTGTGCGAGATAGGGCGGCAGCAGGGTCATAGCGTGCTGGAAGGCCTGATGGACCTCCGGCCCGGCGCTGAGGGCGGCGGTAGATAGATTAAGCGTAGATGAGATGCCGGCAGGCAGAGGAAGATCGGCGGGGCGTTCCGGCAAAACAATGCGTGACCCGCTCCCCTGGCGGCTGTAGAGAAAGCCCTCCTCCCGCAACTGGCCGAGGGCGCTGGCGATGGTGGTCCGGCTGACGTTCAGGGCCGCCGCCAGCTCGCGCTCGCCGGGCAGGCGCGTTTGCAGCGTCAGGCGACCATCAAGGATCAGCAGGCGGAGCGCTTCCGCCAGCTGGCGCCATAGCGGCGTGCGTGAGCTGGTCTCCTGCCAGTTGCCGAGCAGGCGTACCAGCGATTGGGTTCCAAAGCGTCGGGCTGACATAGCGATCCACTTTTCCAAAACTGGCCATTAATTATCAGTCCATTTTTGCTGATGATGAGGGCATTCGCAATGATGTTGAGGAAAAAATATGCTTCGTCGCCTGCTGCAGTTATATATTGGTCTGGTGCTTTACGGCGTGTCCACGGCGCTCTTCGTGCATGCCAATCTCGGCGCCGATCCGTGGGATGTTTTCCATCTCGGGGTGGCTAAACAGCTGGGTATCAGTTTCGGTACGGTGATTATCCTGACCGGCGCGGCGGTACTGCTGCTGTGGATCCCGATCCGGCAAATGCCGGGGCTCGGCACGGTGAGCAATGTCATCGTGCTGGGACTGGCGGCGGACGCCACGCTGGCCGTCCTGCCGCCGCTGGAGTCGATGGTGGCGCGCAGTGCGCTGCTGGTAGGAGCGATTGTGCTGAACGCTATCGCTACCGGAATGTATATTGGCGCGGGCTTTGGCCCCGGGCCGCGCGATGGCCTGATGACCGGTCTGCATGCTCGCACTGGTTGGTCACTGCGCGTTATCCGGACGGCGATCGAGCTTTCCGTACTGCTGATTGGCTGGCTGCTGGGGGGCAAATTTGGCGTCGGAACCGTCATCTACGCGCTGTCGATTGGGCCGCTGATCCAGCTGTGCCTACCGTGGTTCAGCCAGCCCGTCAGCCGCAACGCGGTCAGCCCTCCCCGGGAAATAGTCTCCTGAATTAACCCATCGCCCTCTTCATCATGGAGAGGGCCTTTCATCGCTTACAGGCCGCTCAGGCCATGAAGCATCATGTAGATCCCCACCACAATAATCAGTAAGCCTGAGAACCAGGGCGCCTTGCGCGAGAGGTCGTTAAGCCACGGCCAGCGGCGGGTGGCATGTTTAAGGCTCAGAGCGGCGATGGCCCCGGAAGCCACCAGCGTCAGCGCCAGACCAACGCTAAAGCCCAGCACCAGCGTGGCGCCCAGCGAGAATTTCTTCAGCTGTAAACAGATAAGCAGCACGGTAATGGACGCCGGGCAGGGGATCAGCCCCCCGGTCAGGCCAAACAGTACGATCTGCCCGGTCGTCACCTGGCGGCCATCAAAGCGCCGGTTGATCTCCTGAGCATGGGCCCGCTGATGCGCGTCCTGCCACTCCTCCGCCACCAGCGGCGCGGCGGATGAGGACGCATGGTGATGGTCATGGCGGTGATCATGGTCATGGCGGTGATCATGTTCATGGTCATGGTGGTGATCATGTTCATGGTGGTGCTCATGTTCATGGTGGTGCTCATGGTGCGTGTGGGGCTGCGATTCGCGCCAGGTGCGCCAGAGCATCCAGCAGGCAATCAGCACAATCGCTATCCCTGAGACCAGCTGAAACCAGGGTTCAGAGGTTTGGGCGTTCCAGCCGCGGCCAAACCACAGGCCGGCCATGGCGATCAGCCAGACCACTGCCGTATGCGAAACCGTGGCCGCCAGCCCCAGCAGTACCGCCTGTTTTAAGGTTCCTCGCACCGCCACGATAAAGGCGGCCATCATTGTTTTTGAGTGCCCGGGTTCGAGGCCGTGCAGCGCGCCGAGCAGTATTGCGCTGGGTATAAACAGCCAGGCATTGCCCTGCTGCAGAAGGGAAGTGAAATCGTTCATATCGGGATCCTTGCCAAAAGTGCGATTATCCTACTCCCCCCCAGTAGTAAAATACTACCCCCCAGTAGATAAAGCGGCTAATAAAAAGGATCATGGTATGCTGGCAGGCGTTGCTGACCACGCAGGTCGGTAATCCCGGACAGAATGAAACGGTGGATCGTGCAATGTCACATACAGTTCGACACAAAAAGATGTTACTGACCCGGCTGAAGAAAATTCAGGGGCAGAGTACCGCGTTAGAGAAAATGCTTAATCGCGAGCATGAGTGCGCTGAAATATTACAGCAGCTGGCGGCGATCCGCGGCGCGGTCAACGGCATGATGCTGCAGGTTATTCAGGGGCATCTTACCGACCATGTGGTGAAAGAGCCTGACGAGACGCAGCGCGAAGCGGATCTGGAGACGGTGATGCAGGTGATTAAATCCTATCTGAAGTAGCGCCCCCTGACGTTCCGCTCAAGCCACCCGCCGCTTAATGCGCATGGAGGTTATGCTCTGCCCACAGAATGAACTGCTCTTTTGGCAGCGCTTTGCTGTAAAGCCACCCCTGGGCGTACTGAACGCCATGCTGGCGCAGCCAGTCGCGCTGGCTTTCGGTTTCCACCCCTTCGGCGACGGTGGCCAGATTGAGCGCTTTGGCCATTTCAATAATGTGCGGCGTCAGCGGCCGGTACTCGAGGGTATCGACAAAAGATTTATCGATTTTCAGCGTGTCGACGTCCAGTTTCTGCAGATAGCTCAGGCTGGAGTAGCCGGTGCCAAAGTCATCAATCGAGATCCGATGCCCGGCCTGACGGTAGTGAGCGATCACCGGCATGGTGGTCTCCGGGTCGACAAACCCGCGCTCGGTGATTTCAAGGATGATCTGTTCGGCAGCGATCCCCCAGTGCTGCAGCTGATCGTGTAACAACGTCGGTAGGGTGGGCGAGCGTAAATCATCTACCGACAGGTTGATGGATATGTGCACTTCCGGCCGCTGCCGCAGCCAGGGACCGAGATCGGTAAAAATTTTCCTGACGATATCTTCCGTCAGCTGCGTGATGAGCCCGGTCTGCTCGGCCAGGGGAATAAAGATATCCGGCGATAAAAAAGTGCCATCGGGCTGCTGCCAGCGGGCCAGGGCCTCGGCCCCGGCAATTTTCCCGTCCTGCAACGAAATAATCGGCTGATAGTGAACCTGAATCGCTTCGGAATTGAGGGCGTCCAGCATGCTGTTGCGCGGTGAGCGCAGGTGCCTTAGCAGACGCAGCAGCAGCCAGGTGGCGAGCAGGCTGGTGAAAATGCCGGCAGGGAGCCAGAAGAACAGCTGCTGTCGAATGCGCTGCTGCAGCGGCAAGGTTGAAGACCAGGTTACGATGCCAGAGCCCAGCTCGGGAATGCGCTGGATCCGGTAGACTGTGTTATCCAGAGTAAGCATATCCACATGCGGATCTTTAATGCGTTGCCAGACTTTCGCCGGCAGCGGCTGACTGCTGATCACCATTTTCTGGTGGTCCAGGCCAAACAGCATGGTATGGATCTTCTCTTCGCTGGCGGGAACGACATCAATAAAGGAGACGGGGTCGATCATCACCATGTGCTGCCGGCTGCCCATGGCCGTCATCTGATGATCGAGGCCAAGATCGTTAATTGAGGTCAGCCAGGTGCGATAGCCGTCGGGGGCAATGTGGTCCGGCGGGGGGAAGGTGACCGCGACGCTATGGTCTTCCAGGGAGGAGCATTGCGGCACGGAATCACGCAGCCAGAGCACTTCCTGAATGTAGCGATGGGTATAGGCGATACGGCGGAGCGTAAGCAGATGTTCAGGGCTACAGGAGGCGGCGGTGTGTGCGTCAGCCTCTCGTAACGCTTCCCGGGCCTGGTCGGCAACCTGCAGCGTCCGAACGACGATACGGTTGGAATAATCATCCAGTTCACGATAGAACTGCATTTTGGCCTGCCGCGCCGCCTGCCAGATGCTGAGTGAAATGGGCAGGATGATGGCCAGTATCAGCACTCCTGTAAACAGCGCCATCAGATGCCGGGTCCTCATGCCTGTGTCCTTATCGTTCGCCGGGTGTCATCAGTATATGCGAAAGATAATTCGGGCGCAGCGGGAGAAAACGCGTCGTTTGGGGAAAAAGCCGGCATCACAACAGGCTGCGATGCCGGGAGAGAAGGATGATTCCGATGTAGCAGAATAAAAATGAGGGTGTGAATGCCGGGCAGGGTGTGTTCCGGCATTCAGTCGCAGCATACGCTGCGCAGATGACAGCAATATGTTGGCTAGTGTGCATCCGGCGCCGGGATATCAGCGCTGATGCGCAGGTCGTTCTCATCAAACACCATGCAGAAGCGCTCATCGAAAGCCAGCTTAATTTTCTGCCAGGGGCGGAAATGGACGTCGCCGGGCAGCAGAACCTTGACGTTGTCGTGGCCGTAGCACTGGCCGAACAGATAGGTATTGTTGCCCAGACGCTCCACCACTTCACATTGAAACTCCACCACGGTACCGGTGGTGACTTCCGGGGTGAGGTGCTCCGGCCGGATCCCCAGCGTCACCGCAGCGCCGGGCTTCAGCGGCTGGGTGGCGATATTCAGGGCCAGCTGATGGTCCTGCGCGAGGGTGACCGTTAAGCGTTCCGGCTGCCAGTCGCTGACGATAGCCGGCAGAAAGTTCATCTTCGGCGAGCCGATAAAGCCGGCGACGAATTTGTTGACCGGATTGTAGTACAGCGCCATCGGCGAACCCATTTGTTCGACTTTCCCGTAGTTCATGACCACGATTTTATCGGCCAGCGTCATCGCCTCCACCTGATCGTGCGTGACATACACCATAGTGGTCTTCAGCTCCTGGTGCAGACGGGCAATATGCAGGCGCATATCGACGCGCAGCTCCGCATCAAGGTTAGAGAGCGGCTCATCGAACATAAATACCCGGGGATTACGCACGATCGCCCGGCCAATGGCCACGCGCTGCCGCTGGCCGCCAGAGAGCTGCTTCGGTTTACGATCCAGCAGGTGCGAGAGCTGCAGCGTTTTAGCCACCATTTCCACCTGGCGACGGATCTCCGTTTTCGGCACTTTATTCACCTTCAGCCCGTAGCCCATGTTCTCTGCCACCGTCATGTGCGGATAGAGCGCATAGGACTGGAAGACCATCGCCACGCCGCGGCGGGCGGGCACGACATCATTCATCACCTCATCGCCGATCAGTACTTCTCCTTCGCTGACCTCTTCCAGCCCGGCAATCATGCGCAGTAGCGTCGATTTTCCACAACCGGAAGGGCCGACGAAGACGGCAAACTCGCCATCTTCAATATCGAGATTGACCTGGTGCAGCGTCACCGTGCTGCCGAACCTTTTGGTGACATTCCTCAGTCGTATATTGGACATCCACATTCCCCGGAGTGAGTAGCTGTTATTTGCCGTTGGCTTATCGCTATGTTGAGTGTGATTTGTATTACGTGTAACAAATCGGTGTGACGATGTTCAACAGCAGTAAAATCATGCCCTGACTATAACTTCCGCGGATTTTGCGCCATACAGGGACGTTTCATTTCTGCAAGGATGATCACACAACTGGCAGCTTATGGTAGTTTTATCAACGATCAAAGCGTAGCGTATAACAAAAGCGCATCAGAACATGTTTTCCACGTAATACGGCAGTTCGAAAAGATTTATTTTTCTAACTGGCAGACGGAAATCAAATAAAAACCATTAAATTGTTATACCTTCACATGAGGTTGATAATGAAAAAGAACACGCTTGCTGCACTGATCCTTACCACCCTGGCGGCGGGGCAACTCGCCAGCCTGCAGGCGCATGCCGCCGGGCAGCTCAACGTCTGGGAGGATATTAAAAAATCCGCTGGCATCAAAACCGCGGTTAGCGATTTTGAAAAGCAGTACAACGTGAAGGTCAATCTCCAGGAGATGCCCTACGCCCAGCAACTGGAAAAACTGCGCCTCGACGGCCCGGCGGGCATTGGGCCGGACGTGCTGGTGATCCCGAATGACCAGCTCGGCGGCGCCGTGGTTCAGGGACTACTCTCGCCGCTCAGCGTCGATCAGGCGAAACAGGATGCCTTTACGCCAGCCTCCATCAATGCCTTCCGCATGGACAACGCGCTGTATGGGATCCCGAAGGCGGTGGAAACCCTGGTGCTTATCTACAACAAGGACCTGATCGACAAGCCGCTGGACAGCCTGCAGGCCTGGCTGGACTACTCGAAAACCCAGCGCGAGCAGAACAAATACGGCCTGCTCGCCAAGTTTGACCAGATCTATTACAGCTGGGGGGCGATTGGCCCGATGGGCGGCTATATCTTTGCTAAAAACGACAGCGGCGGCTTTAACCCGCAGCAGGTGGGTCTCAATACCCCCGGCGCCGTCGAAGCCGTCACCTTCCTGAAAAAATTCTATGCCGAGAAGGTCTTTCCGGCGGGGATCCTCGGCGATAACGGGCTGAATGCCATCGATTCCCTGTTTACCGAGAAAAAAGCGGCGGCGGTGATCAACGGCCCCTGGGCCTTCCAGCCGTATGAAGCTGCTGGCATTAACTATGGCGTGGCGCCCCTGCCGACCCTGCCGGACGGCAAGCCGATGAGCTCCTTCCTCGGCGTCAAAGGCTATGTAGTATCGACCTGGAGTAAAGACAAAGCGCTGGCGCAACAGTTTATCGAGTTCATCAACCAGCCGCAGTATGTGAAAGCCCGCTATGTCGCCACTGGCGAAATTCCGCCGCTGAAGGCGATGATTGACGATCCGGTGATTAAAAACGACCAAAAGGCCAGCGCCGTCGCCATCCAGTCGGCGCGAGCGGTGGCGATGCCGGGCATTCCCGAGATGGGGGAAGTGTGGGGGCCGGCCAACGCCGCGCTTGAACTGAGCCTCACCGGTAAGCAGGCGCCGCAGGCCGCGCTCGATAACGCGGTGAAACAGATCACGATGCAGATCGAAGCGATGCAGGCCAGCAATCAGTAATTCACCGTCACGTGAAGTCACCGAGCGGGAGGGGGACCTCCCGTTTGTAGAAGGAGTCGAGTGTGAGCATCCATTCCAGCGAAAATTTTAGCGACGCACGCGGGCCCGGGCGCCATGCATGGTGCGGCCTGCTGCTGGCAATCGTGCCGGGTTTCGGTCAGTTTTATCATCGCCAGTGGCTGAAAGGGCTGGTCTTCCTGGTGCTGCTGAGCAGCTTTCTGGGGATTTTTTATGATTTCCTGCGTGAGGGGTTGTGGGGGTTATATACCCTGGGTGAAGAGGTACCGCGGGATAACTCTATCTTCCTGTTAGCCGAGGGGATTATCAGCGTGCTGATCGTCGCTTTCGGCGTGCTGATCTATTTTCTCTCGCTGCGGGATGCGTGGCTCAACGGCAAAAAACGCGATGAGGGGATCGCCCTCAACAGCGTGCGTAAGCAGTACCAGATGCTGCTGAGCGACGGCTTTCCGTACCTGATGATCACCCCGGGCTTTATTCTGCTGGTGTTTGTGGTGATCTTTCCGATTCTGTTCGGTTTCGCCATCGCCTTCACCAACTACAACCTGTACCACACCCCGCCGGCGAAGCTGGTGGACTGGGTGGGGCTGAAAAACTTTATTAATATTTTCACCCTCTCCATCTGGCGCTCCACTTTCCTGGATGTGCTGCAGTGGACCGTGGTGTGGACGCTGCTGGCGACCACCCTGCAGTGTACGGTGGGCGTGTTGTTGGCGATTCTGGTGAACCAAAAAGATCTGCGCTTTAAGCCGCTGATCCGCACCATCTTTATTTTGCCGTGGGCGGTGCCGGGGTTTGTCACCATTCTCGTTTTTGCCGGTATGTTCAACGACTCCTTCGGGGTCATCAACAACGCGATCCTGTCCTTTTTTGGCATCAGTCCGAAGGCATGGCTCACCGATCCGTTCTGGACCAAAACGGCGCTGATCATGATGCAGACCTGGCTTGGCTTCCCGTTTGTCTTTGCCATGACCACCGGCGTGTTGCAGGCGATCCCGGACGATCTGTATGAAGCGGCGACGATGGACGGCGCCAGCGCCTTTACCCGTCTGCGCACCATCACCCTGCCGCTGGTGCTGTATGCGATCGCGCCGATCATCATCACCCAGTACACCTTCAACTTTAATAACTTCAATATCATTTACCTGTTCAACAACGGCGGCCCTGCGGTGGCAGGCTCTAACGCCGGCGGGACGGATATTCTGGTGTCGTGGATCTATAAGCTGACGATGTCTTCGTCGCAGTACGCCATCGCGGCGACCATCACGATCCTGCTGTCGATCTTTGTCGTCGGCCTGGCGCTGTGGCAGTTCCGCGCCACCAAATCCTTCAAAAATGACGACATGGCGTAAGGGAAGCAACATGGCTCAATCACCCAGTATTAAACGCGAAAAGTGGATCCGGCTCTCTCTCACCTGGCTGGTGGTTATTCTGGTCTCAGTGGTGATTATCTATCCGCTGGTCTGGACGGTCGGGGCGTCGCTGAACGCCGGCAATAGCCTGCTCAGTACCTCAATCATTCCGGAAAATGTGTCGTTCCAGCACTATGCCGATCTGTTCAATGGCAATGTGAATTACCTCACCTGGTACTGGAACTCGATGAAAATCAGCTTCCTGACCATGGTGCTGACCCTGATTAGCGTCAGCTTTACCGCTTACGCCTTCTCCCGCTTCCGCTTTAAAGGGCGGCAGAACGGGCTGATGCTGTTCCTGCTGCTGCAGATGATCCCGCAGTTTTCCGCGCTGATTGCGATCTTTGTCCTGTCGCAACTGCTTGGCCTGATTAACAGCCATTTGGCGCTGGTGCTGATCTACGTCGGGGGGATGATCCCGATGAATACCTGGCTGATGAAGGGGTATCTCGACGCGATCCCCAAAGATCTGGATGAGTCCGCCCGCATGGATGGCGCCAGCAGCTTTCGCATCTTTATCGAGATCATCATGCCGTTGTCGAGGCCTATCCTCGCGGTGGTGGCGCTGTTCTCTTTCACCGGTCCGCTGGGGGATTTCATCCTCTCCAGCACCATCCTGCGTACCCCGGATAAATACACGCTGCCTATTGGTCTGTATAACCTGGTGGCGCAAAAAATGGGTGCCAGCTACACCACCTACGCGGCGGGGGCGGTGCTGATCGCCGTACCGGTGGCGATCCTCTACCTGGCGCTACAAAAATACTTCGTCTCCGGCCTGACCTCGGGCAGTACTAAAGGATAAGCACATGAAAAGATTCACACCCGCATGGCTTGCGGTTTGTCTGGCATGCAGTTTCTCCACCTCTTCTCTGGCCGCGGACGCGCTTGCAACCCGCGCGTTTCAGGGCATGCCGGCGGACTTTATCAAAGGCGCGGATATCTCCACGCTGCTGGACGCCGAAAAGCACGGGGCGACGTTCTACGATCAGAATAATCAGCGCAAGGATCCGATCGCTATTCTGAAAGAGAACGGCGTCAACTATGTCCGCCTCCGTCTGTGGGTGGATCCGCAATCGGCGAGCAGCGAGGACTATGGCGGGGGTAACAATGATCTGGCCACCACCCTGGCGCTGGCGAAACGGGCGAAAGCCCAGGGGATGAAGCTGCTGCTTGATTTTCACTACAGCGATTTCTGGACCGATCCCGGCAAGCAGTTCAAGCCGAAAGCCTGGGAAAAGATGGATTACCCGCAGCTGAAAACGGCGATTCATGACTATACCCGCGATACCATCGCCCGCTTTAAGCAGGCGGGCGTGCTGCCGGATATGGTGCAGATCGGCAACGAAATCAACGGCGGCATCCTGTGGCCGGAAGGGAAAAGCTGGGGGCAGGGCGGCGGAGAGTTCGACCGGCTGGCTGGCCTGCTGAACGCGGCTATCGCTGGCCTGAAGGAGAACCTGCGCCAGGGCGAGCAGGTGAAAATCATGCTGCATCTGGCCGAAGGGACCAAGAACGATACCTTCCGCTGGTGGTTTGATGAGATCGACAAGCGCCATGTACCGTATGACGTGATTGGTCTGTCGATGTACACCTACTGGAATGGCCCGATCAGCGCCCTGAAGGCCAATATGGATGACATCAGCAAACGCTATAACAAAGACGTCATCGTCGTCGAGGCGGCCTATGCCTATACCCTGGCCAACTGCGATAACGCGGAAAATAGTTTCCAGGCGAAAGAGGAAAAGGATGGGGGATATCCCGCCAGCGTACAGGGGCAATATAACTATATTCACGATTTAATGCAGGCGGTGGTTGATGTGCCAGACCAGCGTGGCAAAGGTATTTTCTATTGGGAGCCTACATGGATTGCCGTGCCGGGAAATACCTGGGCCACCCCGGCGGGGATGAAATATATCCACGACGAGTGGAAAGAGGGTAATGCACGTGAAAATCAGGCGCTATTTGATTGCCAGGGAAAAGTATTGCCGTCGGTAAAAGTTTTTAATTAATTTTTTTGTCGTCTTTTTCAGGAAGTTTATTATGAATAAATTTGCACCTTTACATCCGAAGGTTAGTACGCTGCTGCATGGCGCGGATTATAATCCGGAGCAATGGGAGAATGACCCCGATATTATTGATAAAGACATTGCCATGATGCAGCAGGCAAAATGCAATGTGATGTCGGTGGGAATATTTAGCTGGGCGAAACTGGAGCCACGCGAAGGGGTATTTAATTTCGCCTGGCTGGATATTATCCTCGATAAACTGTATGCCGCCGGCATTCATGTCTTTCTGGCCACGCCGAGCGGCGCGCGTCCGGCGTGGATGTCGCAGCGCTATCCGCAGGTTCTGCGGGTGGGGCGCGATCGGGTGCCGGCCCTGCACGGCGGCCGTCACAACCACTGTATGTCGTCACCGGTCTATCGCGAGAAAACCCTGCAAATCAATACCCTGCTGGCAGAACGTTATTCCTCACACCCGGCGGTGCTGGGCTGGCATATTTCCAACGAATATGGCGGTGAATGCCATTGCGATCTCTGCCAGAACCGTTTTCGCGACTGGCTGAAGGCGCGTTACCAGACCCTGGAGAACCTCAACCAGGCCTGGTGGAGCACCTTCTGGAGTCATACCTATACTGACTGGTCGCAGATTGAATCGCCTGCGCCGCAGGGCGAGATGTCGATCCACGGTCTCAATCTTGACTGGCATCGCTTTAACACCGCTCAGGTGACCGATTTCTGCCGCCATGAAATTGCTCCGCTGAAGGCGGCGAATGCTTCCCTGCCGGTGACTACCAACTTTATGGAGTATTTCTACGATTACGACTACTGGCAGCTGGCGGAGGCGCTGGATTTCATCTCCTGGGACAGCTATCCGATGTGGCACCGCGATAAAGACGAAACCGCGCTGGCCTGTTACACCGCGATGTATCACGACATGATGCGCAGCCTGAAGGGCGGCAAACCGTTTGTGCTGATGGAGTCCACCCCGGGCGCCACCAACTGGCAGCCGACCAGCAAACTGAAGAAGCCGGGAATGCATATTCTTTCCTCGCTACAGGCGGTGGCGCATGGCGCCGACTCGGTGCAGTATTTCCAGTGGCGGAAAAGCCGCGGTTCGGTTGAGAAATTTCACGGCGCAGTGGTCGACCACGTCGGACATATTGATACCCGCATTGGCCGCGAAGTCTGCCAGCTCGGCGAGATTCTCAGCAAGCTGCCGGAGGTGAGGGGCTGTCGCACCGAGGCGAAAGTAGCGATTATCTTCGACCAGCAGAACCGCTGGGCGCTGGATGACGCCCAGGGGCCGCGTAATCTTGGGATGGAATATGAGAAGACGGTCAACGAGCACTACCGCCCGTTCTGGGAGCAGGGCATCGCCGTCGATGTGATTGACGCCGATGTCGATTTAACGCCGTATCAGTTAGTGATTGCCCCGATGTTATATATGGTGCGCGACGGCTTTGCCGGTCGGGCGGAGGCGTTTGTCGCCAACGGCGGCCACCTGGTGACCACCTACTGGACCGGTATCGTCAATGAGTCCGATCTCTGCTATCTCGGCGGCTTCCCGGGCCCGCTGCGCAATCTGCTGGGGATCTGGGCGGAAGAGATCGACTGCCTGAATGACGGCGAGTTTAATCTGGTGCAGGGGCTTGCCGGGAATCAGTGCGGTCTGCAGGGCCCTTATCAGGTGCGCCATCTCTGCGAACTGATCCATATCGAGAGCGCCCAGGCGCTGGCCACCTACCGGGATGATTTTTATGCCGGACGGCCGGCTGTGACGGTGAACGCGTTCGGGAAAGGCAAAGCCTGGCATGTGGCCTCCCGCAACGATTTAGCCTTCCAGCGCGATTTCTTTACCGCCCTGAGCAAGGAGCTGGCCCTGCCGCGGGCGATAGCGACGGAGTTACCACCCGGCGTGGTGGCGACTGCGCGCACCGACGGTGACAACGCATTTATCTTCCTGCAGAACTACAGCGCGCAAAACCATACCCTGACCCTGCCGCAAGGGTATCGGGATTGCCTGACCGACGCGGCGGTATCGGCTCCACTGACCCTGTCGGCATGGGATTGCCGTATTCTCCGTCGTCACGCGTAATTTCTTCTTCTCCACGCCTGCTCTGACGAGCAGGCTTTTTTTTATCTTAAACCTGGAGTTTATTATGGTGAGTTTAAAATCCTTCCTGCACTATTTCTCCCCAGCGCGTCCGGCACAGCCATTAAGCGAGGCGGAAAAACAGCAAATCGAGGCGCTGATTCAGGCCTTTGGTGGCGAAGCGAATATTACGCAAGTGGACGCCTGTATTACCCGTCTGCGGGTTAGCGTTCGCCATCTTGCGGCCGTGGACTCCGAAGCATTACAGCAGCAGGGCGCGCTGGGGGTTATTATTCTTGGTCAGCAGGTGCATGCTATTTTCGGTAAACAGTCCGATGCGCTGCGTCAGCTTCTGGATGAACATTTTGCCGCCCGGAAATAAATAAAACGGGATAACCTGAAAGCAGGTTATCCCGAAAATAAGACAAAGACAGCAGTGGCAATAAAGTTTACCGGAAGATAATTAACAGTCTTACAGCAGGAGATAAAAATAACGTATGAGTCTTAGCCGTGCGCAATTACCACCAGGCCTCAACCTGCACGCCGAAATTCCAGGTATTATTCGCCGTCTGGTCTTCAAACGGTTTACCATCTTCGGAATCATTCAAATATGAAGCAAAAATGCGTAATTCCGGACGTGACATAAAGTCTGGCCCGTCCGCCAGGCCCAACGCAATGGTGTATTTCTCACCGGCCTGTTTGTAGCTGGTGCCATTGTTGTAGCTGTCTTTCTGATAGAAACCGCCGACTTCGCCAATCAGGCGCACGTAGTCGGTGAACTGGTACTGCCCGCGGGCGACCAGCGACAGCATCCGCGTTTTGTCGGTATAGTCGGTAATGTCATCCGCCGAGCCCCAGGTCAGAACGTGGTTGATAGAAAACTTCTCTGTAATCGGGATCAGGCCGGTGTTAATCACGCGATAACCGGTGGCGTCGTTCACGTAGTTCCACATATCGTACCAGCCGCCGCCCTGGGAGACCATGTTCTGCGCCAGGCCTTTGTTGGCGTACTGCAGCACGGTTTTGTTATAGCCGCCCAGCATATCCTGACTGATTTCACCGGTCAGCATGACGCCGTTGTCAGCATCGTACAGTCCGCCGTAGCTATCCTGTTTTTTGGTGGTGTTTGGCATCGCGTAGTCGATACCGAATTCGGTCCACGAGCCCGCCCATGGCTTCCAGCCCGCGTAGCGTAAATCGATATAGTTGATATTGACGTTGCTGTCGCCATCGACGCGATAGTCAACATCGTTGGCATCGCCGCGGATCCAGGCCAGCGAGACGGCGCCCGGGCCGAGGGTGTAGTTTTCCACCCCGGCTCCGGAGCCGGAAATGTTCCAGTATTTGGTATCGATGATATGCAGATCATGGCGCTGGTAGTAACGTTTACCGCCCCAGATCACCGCATTCGGATCGCCAGGGATCAGCCCCTTTATCTGCAGGTTCAACTGACGTAAGCCGAACTGTGCATCATCGTTCAGCGTGGTTTCATTATCGTTAGAGCCGTCGGAGACCATGCTGACCATACTGTCGAGATAGAAGCTGACGTCATCTTTCTTATAGACCTCAGAGCCCAGCTCCAGCTCGCCGTAGGTATCCGACTCGTTCCCCAAACGGCCCAGCTTATTTTTTTGCCATTCCGCTTCGCTACCGTCGCCGGAGACCCCAACCCCGGCGCGCATATAGCCATGGAAATCGATCGTTGGGATCGCGGCGGTGGCCGCAAACGCGGAAGGAGCGATTAGCGCAGCGGCTAACGCGACTGAAAGGGCGCGCAGTGTAGTGTTCATCTCTATCCTCTTATTGTTTTGTATTACGTTCACATAACTGGTGTCATAAAATGCCTAAATGTAACTTCAGGCAAATGAGATATGATTATTGTGTGACTAACTGCAAATAATCACGGTGGTTTTTGTTGCGATGGGTGAGATGATTCACAATTCGTTGTATTGTGAACGTAATACTTTTATCGCTATTGTTTTGCAGTGAGAGGTGGCGGTGAGCGTTTTTTCAAATGGCCCCTGTTACAATCATGGGATAACAACATAAGGAACCGGACCATGAAGTCTAAAAGCGCTACTCTGGAAGACGTCGCACGCCATGCGGGCGTCTCTTACCAGACCGTGTCCAGGGTACTCAACAAATCAGCTAATGTATCCGAAGCGACGCGTCGCAAGGTGGAGAAATCGATAGAGGCCTTACGCTATGTGCCAAACCGGTTGGCGCAGCAGCTGGTGGGGAAGGAGAGCCAGACGGTCGGGCTGGTGACTATTTCTCTGGCCTGGCATGCGCCTTCCCAGGTGGCGGCGGCGGTAAAACGCTATGCCAACCTGGAAGGTTACCAGGTTCTGATTTCGATGATCGATGAGAGCGTCAACCAAAGTATCCAGGATTCCATCAATGAGCTGAAATCTCAGCGGGTGGATAAAGTCATTATCAACGTGCCGCTGGAGACCGAACAGGCGCAGAAAATCGCTGCTGACAACGATGATATCGTCTGCCTGTTTCTCGACGTTGATCCCTACAGTTCTGTGTTTAACGTTTCGTTTAACCCGGCGGACGGCACCCGGGCCAGCGTCAAATATCTCTATGAGATGGGGCATCGGGAGATCGCCCTGCTGGCGGGGCCGGACAGCTCAGTCTCGGCCAAACTCCGGTTAAAAAGCTGGCTGGAGACCCTGGATGGTTACGGTCTGAAGCCGGTGACCGTCCTGCACGGCAACTGGGATGCGCAGAGCGGCTACGCCGGCGCGCTGCAGATGCTGCGCGAAACGCCTAATTTCAGCGCTGTGCTGGTGGGTAATGATCAGATGGCGCTGGGGGTGCTCAGCGCCTTCCATCAGCATCAGGTGGCGGTGCCGGGTGAGAAGTCGGTTATTGGCTATGACGATACTTACGAAAGCTCCTTTTTCTATCCGGCGCTGAGTACCGTGTCGCTCGACCTCGACCTGCAGGGGAAAGAGGCGGTGCGGCGGATCCTCGCCAGCACCACCGGGGCGCCTCATACCTCATCCATTCTGCCGGCGCGCCTGGTGATACGCCATTCCAGCGGCGCCCGAATCGAGCAGGGAAAAGATCTGCAGGCCATTGCAGAACAGCTCCGCGCCATCGCCCACCGTCTGGCACCCTGACGCCAAAGGCGGGGAAACTCGCCTTATCACCTTACTCTTAAATTGAGCAGGGTTGATCTTTGTCACAGCACGGCGTACCCTTAATGTTATGTTATAACGTAATTAAGAGGTCAGCATGAAAGCCCATATCCATCCTCCCTATCGTACGGTGGTGTTTCACGACACCAGCGCGAATGAGTATTTTAAAGTCGGCTCAACTATCCGCACCGATCGCGTGATTGAACTCGATGGCGAAACTTTTCCGTATGTGACGATCGACGTCTCCTCGAAATCGCATCCGTACTACACGGGCAAACAAAAAACCTTCGCCAATGAAGGCAGTGCAGCCCGATTCCGCCAGCGCTTCGGCGGCTTTATTGATGCGAAAAGGAAAGCATGATGCAGGTCGTCAACTCATTACGTAGCGCTAAACAGCGCCACCCGGATTGCCAGCTGGTTAAACGCAAAGGGCGGCTGTACGTTATCTGTAAGAGCAACCCCCGCTTCAAAGCGGTGCAGGGGCGCAAAAAACGCCGTTAACGGAAACTCTCCAGCGAGCGGCGCTGTTGGCCGTCGGCGGTAAAATTGTCGGCGGCCAGCCATTGGCGCATGGCGTTATCCAGCTCCGGCCATTCGCCGTCTATCACCGAAAACCAGTCCGTGTCCCGGTTGTGTCCTTTACTCACCAGCGCCTGGCGAAAACGTCCTTCGTACTGAAACCCCAGCCGCCTTGCCGCCCGGGCTGATGGGATATTAAGACTGTTGCATTTCCATTCATAGCGACGGTAGCCGAGCGTATCAAAGACATACTGCATCAACAGCCAGTGCGCTTCGGTGGCCATGGCCGTTCGGCTCAGTAACGGTGAAAAATGCACATGCCCCACCTCTACCACACCGTGAGCGATATCGATACGCATTAACGCCAGCGAGCCGACCGCTTTCCCTCGCTGCTGGTCAACGACGGCAAAATGAATCGGGTCTGCCAGCGTGGCGACCTGCTCCACCCAGGCACTGAATTCTGCAAGGTTGCTCTCAGGTTCACGCAGCAGCCACGTCCAGCTGCGGGCGTCTGGCGCCAGCTGGTGAGCGGCGAACAGATCGCTGGCATGAGCAAGAGTCAGCGGTTCGAGTCGACAACGGCTGCCCTGTAATACCTGTCGTGTCGGCCAGGGGCGCGGCTGCCAGTCAGGCAGCGCGACGCCGAGCGCCTGGCCAAACTGATTATATTCGCACATTGCGGTTTCCTTATTGGGGATTTACAGGCAGCGTACGCGCTCGCTGGTTCCATAAAAAGTGCCATTAGAGTATGTTTTTATGGGGCCACGAGGAGGCAAAATGAATATACCGGACGAGGGGTTTTTTACGCTGTTGACGCAGGGGATGCGGAACCGCACGGTCGAAACCTTACAGCGCGCCCTTTACCACACCTTACGTGACGCTATCCTGCAGGGAACCCTGACGGCCCGCAGCCGTTTACCCGGATCGCGGGTGATGGCCGAACGGCTACACCTGTCGCGGAATACGGTCAATGCCGCACTGGAACAGCTGGCGCTGGAGGGATACCTGACACGGAGCCGTCAGGGAACGCAGGTGGCACCACTCGCCTCCTGCCGCCAGGAGGCGGGTCAGATGCCGCCCGTCGTGCTGCCTGAGCGGCTGCAAAGGCTGCCAGCCGCGATGCGCCGCGACTCACCGACGCTGGCATTTACGCCAGGCATGCCGGCGGTAAACTATTTCCCGCTGCCGCTGTGGCGGCGACTGATGGATAACGTGCTACGCGAAGATGGTAGCGCGCTGCTGGGTTATGGCGAAGCCGCGGGCGATCCTTTGCTGCGAGAGGCTATCGCTCGTCATCTGGCGCTCTCCCGGGGCATCCGGTGCGATATCCGGCAGATCGTCATTACCGAAGGCGCGCTGGAAGGCGTCAACTTATGCGCCTCGCTACTGACCAACCCGGGCGACAGCGTGTGGCTGGAAGAACCGGGGTACCTGGGGGCGAGGAGTGGCTTCCAGCGGGCGGGGCTGCGGGTCAGAGGAATGGCTGTCGACGATGAAGGGATGTGTATTGCCAACGGCGTCGCGGAGCCGCCCCGGCTCATTTTCACCTCTCCTTCACACCAGTATCCCTGTGGGAGCATCATGAGCGCCGGGCGCCGTCTGGCGCTCGTGGAATATGCCCGCCGGCACGGGGCGTGGATTGTGGAGGATGACTACGACAGCGAGTTTCGCCATAGCGGAGAACCGATCCCGGCGATGCTGGGAATGGTGCCTGATGCCCCGGTGGTCTATCTCGGCACCTTCAGCAAAACGCTGTTTCCGGCGTTGCGTATCGGTTTTATGGTTATGCCGCCCGCGCTGGCGGATGCTGCTCAGGACGCCATTGGCGCGCTGCTGCGCGGGGGACACCGTGCTGAACAGCGGGCGCTGGCCAGCTTTATCGAGAAGGGACACTATGCGCGCCATCTGGCAGCGATGCGCCGCCTGTACCGTAAACGTCAGCAACAGCTGCGCGAGGCGCTGGCGCAAGAGATAACCGTGCCGTGCGACGTTCTCGGCGGGGGAGGGGGGATGCACCTGACGGTGGCGATGGAGGGCGTTAATGACCGGACGCTTGCGCAGCAGGCGCGCCAGTTTCAGCTGGCGCCCGCCGCGTTAAGTCATTTCTATCTCGACCCGCAGCGAGCGCGGAGCGGACTGGTGCTTGGGTATGGCAATACCTCTGCTTCTCGCTATCTCCCGGCGCTGCGGACCCTAAATCGCCTTATTGCGCAGCACCGGCGCGCGTGAGGGTAAAGACATCGTAGAAGGAGAGCTCGCCTTTGGTGGCGACCATCTTTTTGAGCTGCGCCTTCTGCTCGCTATCGACGTCTGGCGACTGCAGGATACGGTCGATCAGCTGCCGGGGGACAAAGCGGGTGTTGTACCATTCCCCGTTGTAGCACACGCGAAAGTCGAGGACATCGATATCCTCGTAGCGATAGCGTGGATAGACGTCAAAGAAGAAAAAGGCGTTGAACAGAATGAACAGCACCACCAGCAACCAGACCGAGTCTACCAGCGTTTCAGAGCGCAGCATGACCACCAGCGTCGCCAGAAACGCGGCATACATGGCAACAAACAGTCCCGGATGGTTGCGGATAAAACTGATGCTAAAACGCGGGCGATTATCGCGTTTTTCCTGGACGTTGAGTTCGTCAATGGTGTGAATCAGCAGGCGTTGTATTTCTGTCATCTTGGTCCTCGAATTCTGCAATGAGCCTGCCGCGCCCGGCGGACCAGGCGCGGCAGGCTCAGCCTGAAGGCTATTTTATGTTGCAATATTCTGCGGAGAAAGTAACAGATCAGTTACAGAAAAGCATAACAGTTACGGATTTGTCGGCGGAAGGCGCTTAATGATCTGCGCCGGGTTACCGCCGACGACGGTACAGGCAGGGACGTCTTTGGTGACCACCGCGCCGGACGCAATGACCGCATTATCGCCAATGGTCACGCCGGGATTGATCACTGCCCGACCCCCAATCCACACATTGTGGCCAATAGTTACCGGCTTGCCGTATTCCTGGCCGCTATTACGCGCATCGGCGTCCAGCGGATGAGTGGCAGTATAAATATGGACGCCTGGCGCCAGCATACAGTTATCGCCAATATGGATAGGGCAGACGTCGAGCATCACGCAGTCAAAATTGGCGTAAAAACCGGCGCCGAGAAAAATATTATAACCATAGTCGCAGCGAAAGCTTGGCTCGATATACGCATCGCCGGCGCGAGCGAACAGCTCGGCCAGAATATGCTGACGTTGTTCCTGGTCATCCGGGGCGGAATGATTATAACGGTGCAACAACTGTCTGGCGCGCAGGCGATCGGCGCGAAGCGTTGGGTCGCCAGATAAATAGAGCTCACCGGCGATCATTTTGCGTTTTTCTTCACTCATGGGTCTTCCTTATACCTGACTGTTGATGGCCGTAGCAGTATAAAAAAGAAACCGGTTACAGGGTTGCTGTTGGCTGAATGATGTGATGTCTATCACAAAGATACCCTGCGGCGGCTGACCCGTACCGTCCGGCCAGCAGACCACGTAGTACGCGTAAATTAGCGGATAAATTTCCAGACAGAGGTCGGGATTTTATCGTATAGCTTATTCATGGTCAGTTCCGCCAGACGATGGTCGGCAGCTGAGTAAAATACCGCCAGCTCATTATCAGACAGTTCATATTTATTTTTTTCAATGACGCGCTCCAGCGTGTCAATTGTCTGGCAACGACGTAAGCGCATCAAATAGTCTGTTTTAGTTAATGGCTTATCAGACATAATTCCACCTTTTGATTGTAATAATTCTAACACGATAGACTGGCCGGGTTTTCCCGGCTGGCGTTGACAAAGCAACGAAATAGTCGGTTACCGGATTTTTTCCACTTTTGCAAATCCGTAGAGTTAATGCCGTAGTTACTGAACAACGTAAAAGTGTCGTCCAGATATTCGTCAACCTGAGCGATCAGCTTATTATCCTCTGCATACTTAATTTTATAATTAAGAGCGAATGTGGCAATGTGCTCGATCAATTCATTTAACTGGAGATTGACAGCCGACGTCGGGTCGTTGACCCAGCCATGGTTGCTCTCTTCCAGGTTTGCAAGGCAGTCATGATACAGCGTTTCGCAGAGAAAGCGTAGCTGTGCAATATCATGTCTTTTTGGCGAGTATTCGTCCATAACGCATCCCCTTTTGAGTGGTTTAAACGACGACTAGCAAACACCGTTGTGGGATGAACACGACTAACTGACCTGACACTAACTGAGTAATCCTGCTGATTTAACTATAATCCACTCTCCAACAGATTTCATCGTGCTATTACGAAAAATTACAATTATCAGCGAGAAATTATCTTAAAAATAGACGAATTAATTTCGCAGGCGCTGGCCCACAGCCGGAGAAATAGAGAAATCTTATGAATCATTGGTTTAAGGCAGGCAGCTGTCGCGTTCAGAAACCGCCGACCCGTGGATAATGATAGTAAGATTATTCCTGGTAAATGAGTGTTTGCCGATCCCGAGTTGTTGAACAAGCTGCTAAAAATAGCCTGCGCCATATCAATATATATTAAATGCAGAACGAAAAATAAACAATGGCAATATGTGCCTTGCCAGCCAGTGATAAAAAAGGGCCGCGGTAGCGGCCCTTTGTTCAGGAGTGAAGATTAATGATGCTCAACCTGATGGCTGTGCTCTATATCTTCTGATTTTTTGCTAAAGCGGCGACGAACCACCACAAAGAACACCGGCACGAAGAAGATCGCCAGGATCGTCGCGGTCACCATCCCGCCCATTACGCCTGTACCGACGGCGTTCTGCGCACCGGAGCCGGCGCCGGAGCTGATAACTAGCGGCATTACCCCGAGGATGAACGCCAGAGATGTCATCAGGATTGGACGTAGACGCATACGTACTGCTTCAAGCGTCGCCTCAATCAGCCCTTTGCCCTCTTTCTCCATCAGGTCTTTGGCGAATTCAACGATCAATATTGCGTTCTTCGCCGACAGGCCGATGGTGGTCAGCAGACCCACCTGGAAGTAAACGTCGTTGGTTAGCCCGCGGAAGGTGGCGGCTAACAGCGCACCGACCACACCCAAGGGGACGACCAGCATAACTGAGAACGGAATCGACCAGCTCTCATACAGCGCCGCCAGACACAGGAAGACGACAATCAGCGAGATGGCATACAGGGCAGGGGCCTGGTTGCCGGACAGTCGCTCCTGATAAGACATCCCGGTCCAGTCGTAGCCGATACCGGAAGGCAGTTTACCCGCCAGCTCTTCCATCAGCGCCATCGCCTCACCGGTACTCTTGCCTGGCGCGGCCTGACCGAGGATTTCCAGTGACGGCAGACCGTTGTAGCGTTCCAGACGCGGCGAACCGTATTCCCAACGCGAGGTCGAGAAAGCAGAGAACGGCACCATCTGACCATCGCTGCCGCGAACATACCACTTGCCGATATCTTCCGGCAGCATACGGTATTTCGCTTCGGACATGATGTACACTTTCTTCACGCGGCCGCGGTCGATAAAGTCGTTGACATAGCTTCCGCCCCAGGCTGCGCCCAGCGTGGTGTTAATGTCGCTGATGGAGACGCCCAGCGCCTGAGCTTTCTCCTGATCGATATCGATTTTAAACTGCGGTGTATCTTCCAGACCGTTAGGGCGCACGCCGGTCAGCACGTCAGGATGCTGCGCCACCATGCCAAACAGTTGGTTACGCGCCTGGGTCAGTTTTTCGTGGCCCAGACCGCCCTGGTCAATCAGCTCGAAGTCAAAGCCGGTCGCGGTACCCAGTTCAACGATAGCCGGCAGGTTAAAGGCGAAGACCATCGCATCTTTAATCTGCGAGAAGTAGCCCATTGCTCTCGCGGTGATCGCTTCAACTTTGTTTTCCTCACCCGGACGCTGGCTCCAGTCTTTCAGCGAAACGAACGCGATACCGGTGTTCTGGCCGCGGCCGGCGAAACCGAAGCCGTTAACCGCAAACACGGATTCCACGTTGTCCTTCTCTTTGGTGAGATAGTAATTCGTCATCTCATCCAGCACTTTCTGCGTACGCTCCTGTGTGGCGCCGGCAGGCAGCTGCGCCATACTCAGGAATACACCCTGGTCCTCGTCCGGCAGGAACGAGCTCGGCAGACGGACGAACAGCCATGCCATACCCACCACGATGATCAGATACAGCACCAGATAACGACCGGTGCTGCGCAGAATGTTGCCTACGCTGTCGGTGTAATGGTGCGTGCTCTTATCAAACATGCGGTTAAACCAGCCGAAGAAGCCGGTGGTCGCGCCATGGCTGCCTTTCTGAATGGGTTTCAGCATCGTGGCGCACAGCGCCGGCGTCAGGATTAACGCCACCAGTACCGACAGCGCCATCGCGGAAACGATAGTGATGGAGAACTGGCGATAGATGGCCCCGGTTGAGCCGCCGAAGAACGCCATCGGGATAAATACCGCCGACAGCACCATAGCGATACCAACCAGCGCGCCCTGAATCTGTCCCATCGATTTACGCGTCGCTTCTTTCGGCGGCAGACCCTCTTCCGCCATCACGCGCTCGACGTTCTCTACCACCACGATGGCGTCATCCACCAACAGGCCGATGGCGAGCACCATCCCGAACATCGTCAGGGTGTTTATCGAGAAGCCAAACGCCGCCAGCACCGCGAAGGTGCCTAACAGGACCACCGGTACCGCGATGGTGGGGATCAGGGTGGCGCGGAAGTTCTGCAGGAACAGATACATGACCAGGAACACCAGGATGATCGCTTCCACCAGCGTTTTAACCACTTCGTGAATAGAAATTTTCACGAACGGGGTGGTGTCATACGGGTAAACGATCTTCATCCCCGACGGGAAAAACGGCTCCATCTTCGCCAGTTCAGCGCGAATAGCGTTGGCGGTATCCAGCGCGTTCGCGCCGGTAGCCAGTTTAATACCCAGACCGGATGCCGGCTGGCCGTTAAACTTCGCCACTACGTCATAGCTTTCGCCGCCCAGCTCAATTTTGGCGACATCACGCAGACGAACCTGGGAACCGTCCTGGTTCACCTTCAGCAGGATGTTGCCAAACTCTTCCGTATTGGTCAGACGCGTCTGTGCGATGATCGAGGCGTTAAGCTGCTGGCCTTTCACCGGCGGCGTACCGCCTAACTGGCCCGCGGCCACCTGGGCGTTCTGCGCTTTCAGGGCGCTGATCACATCCACCGGCGTAAGCTGGAAGTTGTTCAGTTTGTTTGGATCCATCCAAATACGCATCGCATACTGGGAACCGAATAGCTGAACGTCGCCGACGCCGCTGGTACGGCTAATCGGATCCTTCATGTTGGCCGCCACGTAGTCCGAAATATCGTCCTGGTTCATGGTGCCGTTGGTGTTAATGACGCCGACAACCATCAGGAAGCTGCTGGACGCTTTCTCAACGCTAATCCCTTGCTGCTGTACTTCTTGCGGCAGCAGAGGTGTCGCCAGCGCCAGCTTGTTCTGAACCTGAACCTGGGCGATATCCGGATCGGTACCGGATTCGAAGGTCAGCGTAATGGTTGCCGTACCGGTGGAGTCGCCATTTGAGGACATGTACATCAGGTGATCGATACCGTTCATATTCTGTTCGATAACCTGAGTTACGGTGTTCTGCACCGTTTCGGCGTCAGCACCGGGGTACATGGCGGTAATGGAAATTGCTGGCGGCGCAATCGTCGGATATTGCGCCACCGGCAATTTGAGGATCGATAATCCCCCAGCCAGCATGATGATAATGGCGATCACCCATGCAAATATGGGGCGATCGATAAAGAAATTAGGCATGTCTTAACGGCTCCTGTTTAAGTTAAGACTTGGTTTGTTCTGATGGCGCGTTGCCTGCGGCTTGCTGTTTATCATCAGAAGCTACTTCCTGCGCTTTTACCTGCACACCTGGTTTGATTTTTTGCAGGCCGGTGACGATAACGCGATCGCCGGATTTCAGACCGTCAGTGACCAGCCATTTATCGCCGATCGCCTGAGAAGCAGTCACCTGGCGGACTTCGACTTTATCGCCTTCACCCACTACCATGACGCTGGCGTCGCCGCGCGGCGTACGGGTAACACCCTGTTGCGGTACCAGCAGGGCGTCAGGGTTAATCCCTTCTTCCAGACGGGCACGGACGAACATCCCCGGTAGCAGGGTGTGATCCGGGTTCGGGAAAATAGCGCGTAGCGTGATTGAGCCGGTGGTCTGATCGACGGTGACATCCGAGAATTCCAGCGTGCCGGACTGCGGATACTTAAGACCGTCATTAGTCACCAGCTCCACTTTCGCTTTGCCGTTTTCCTGTTTCAGGCGGCCGTCGGCTAGCTCCTGCTTCAGGCGCAGGAAATCATTGCTCGACTGGGTGACGTCAACATAGATCGGATCCAGCTGCTGAACGGTTGCCAGGGCGGTCGTTTGACCATTCTGTACCAGCGCCCCTTCGGTCACGGCGGATTTACCGATCCGGCCGCTGATCGGCGAGGTGACTTTGGTGTAGGCCAGATTGATGCGCGCGGTTTCAACGGCAGCTTTCGCCGCGACCACGGCCGCATTGCTCTGCTGCGCCGTCGCAACGGCGGTATCGTAGTCTTGTTGACTAATATATTTGGTGCCCAACAGTTTCTGATAACGCTTGACCGTCAGTTGATCCATGTTTGCCGCCGCCTGGGCTTTTGCCAGGTCGCCTTTGGCGCTGTCATAGCTGGCCTGATAGGTGGCTGGATCGATCTGATACAGGGAGACGCCGGCCTGGATATCGCTACCTTCCACGAAGTTACGTTTTAAAATAATGCCACTGACCTGAGGACGGACTTCCGCAATGCGATAGGCGCTGGTGCGGCCTGGCAGTTCGGTGGTTATTTGTAGAGGTGCGGATTTGAGCGTCACAATACCGACTTCCGGCATGTGCTGGGCTCCCTGTTGAGCCGGTTTATCGTCACATCCTGTTAGCGCTAAGCTGCCTGAGAGCATCAGAACGACCGCCAGAGGCGTTAACCCTCTGTTTTTGTTCATATGTAAACCTCGAGTGTCCAATTTCAAAATGTTCAGTGGCTCAAACAACCACAAACCCACTACAGTCTTTCTATTATGGTCATGCTATGGTACATACATTCACAAATGTATGTAAACGTAACCTCTGTAAAGTCATTAACCTATGGCACGAAAAACCAAACAACAGGCACGTGAAACCCGGCAACTGATTCTGGATGTTGCTCTGCGTCTGTTTTCGCAGCAAGGCGTATCATCTACCTCGTTGGCAACAATTGCAAAAGCTGCGGGTGTAACGAGGGGGGCTATCTACTGGCATTTCAAGAATAAATCAGATTTATTCAACGAAATTTGGGAGCTGTCAGACGCCAGTATTAGCGATCTCGAAATTGAGTATCGGGCAAAATTCCCCAACGATCCACTCTCAGTTATCAGGGAGATTCTAGTCTATGTTCTTGAAGCGACAGTGACAGAAGAACGTCGACGATTAATGATGGAGATTATCTATCATAAGTGTGAGTTCGTCGGTGAAATGACCGTGGTGCAGCAGGCCCAGCGGCAGCTCTCCCTGGCGAGTTATGAGCGTATCGAGCAGACCTTGAAAGAGTGCATCGCGGCGAAGCTGCTGCCCGCCAATTTACTCACCCGGCGGGCGGCCGTGTTAATGCGCAGCTACCTTTCCGGGCTGATGGAAAACTGGCTGTTTGCCCCCGATTCGTTCGACCTGCATGCGGAAGCGCGGGACTACGTCGCTATTCTGCTGGAGATGTATCAATTCTGCCCGACGCTACGCGGCCCGGAGAGCTTGTCAGCTTAAAGGTAGCGCGCGGATGGGCATGAATTTTTAGCGCCGTCCGCCGCTATTCGCCAGCGCTGAGAAGTGCTATTCTGCGCGCTTGCGACGACCCCCGGTATTCTCCGGCATTTGCATTCATTCATATTAACTATGCTGCACACGATCTCCAGGCAACGCGCCACGTTCATCTTTATTATCACGCTGCTCTGTTTTATTGGCCTTTTCAGCCCAGTCCAGGGCCGCGCCGCGGATCTCCCCGATCGGGCAGAGGTGCAGAGCCAGCTCAATACGTTAAACAAGCAAAAAGAACTGACTCCGCAGGACAAACTGGTCCAGCAGGATCTGACTCAGACGCTGGAAACGCTGGATAAAATCGAGCGTATCAAAAGCGAGACGGCACAGCTGCGACAGCAGGTCGAGCAGGCGCCGGCGAAGCTGCGCCAGGCGGTGGAGAGCCTCAATAACCTGAGCGATGTCCCGAACGACGACGCGACGCGCAAAACGCTAAGTACGCTCTCCCTGCGTCAGCTGGAGTCGCGCGTCACCCAGACGCTGGACGATCTGCAGAATGCGCAAAACGATCTGGCGACCTATAACAGCCAACTGGTTTCCCTGCAAACGCAGCCGGAACGCGTGCAAAATGCGATGTTCAACGCCTCCCAGCAGCTGCAGCAGATCCGCAATCGTCTGAATGGCACCTCGGTGGGCGACGAGACCCTACGCCCGACCCAGCAGGTGCTGTTGCAGGCTCAACAGGCATTGCTCAACGCACAGATCGAGCAACAGCGCAAGAGCCTCGAAGGCAACACTATCCTGCAGGATACCCTACAGAAGCAGCGTGACTACGTCACCGCCTGGAGCAACCGGCTGGAGCATCAGCTACAGCTGCTGCAGGAGGCTGTGAACAGCAAACGGCTGACCCTGACCGAGAAAACCGCCCAGGAGGCGGTTACCCCCGACGAAACGGCGCGTATTCAGGCCAACCCGCTGGTCAAGCAGGAGCTGGATATTAACCATCAGCTCAGCGAGAAGCTGATCCAGGCAACAGAGAACGGTAACCAGCTGGTGCAGCGCAATATCCAGGTCAAGAACTGGCTCGACCGCGCGCTGCAGTCTGAACGGGATATTAAAGAGCAAATTTCAGTTCTGCGGGGGAGCCTGCTGCTGTCGCGTATTCTTTACCAACAGCAACAGACATTACCGTCGGCGGATGAGCTGCAGGATATGACCAACCGCATCGCCGACCTGCGGCTTGAACAGTTTGAGGTGAACCAGCAGCGCGACGCGCTGTTCCAGAGCGATGCCTTTGTCGCCAAACTGGAGGAGGGGCACAGCAGCGAAGTGAACGATGAAGTCCACGCCGCGCTACTGGAAGTGATCGACATGCGTCGCGAACTGCTTGATCAGTTCAACAAACAGTTGGGTAACCAGCTGATGATGGCCATCAACCTGCAGATCAACCAGCAGCAGCTGATGAGCGTCTCGAGCAGTCTGAAGGAAATTCTGACCCAGCAAATTTTCTGGGTGAACAGCAATAAACCGATGGACTGGGAGTGGATTAAGGCCTTCCCGGAGGCGCTGAAAGGTCAGTTTAAGGCGATGAAAATCACCGTGAACTGGGAAAAAGCGTGGCCTGCGGTGTTTGTCGCTTTCCTGGCCGGTTTACCGCTGCTGTTGATTGCCGGCCTCATCCGCTGGCGTCTGCAGTGGCTCAAGGATTATCAGGCAAAGCTTGCTTCCCAGGTGGGACAGCTGCGCAACGATACCCAACTGCATACGCCGAAGGCGATCCTGATCGATCTGATCCGCGCCTTACCGGTGGTGCTGTTGATTCTGGCTATCGGTCTGATCTTACTCACCATGCAGTTAAATATTAGCGGACTGCTGTGGGCGTACAGTAAAAAGCTGGCTATGTTCTGGCTGGTGTTTGGCCTGTGCTGGAAAGTGCTGGAAAAGAACGGCGTCGCGGTCAACCACTTTAATATGCCGGCGCAGTTGACCAGCCACTGGCGGCGGCAGATTGTTCGCGTCAGCCTGGCGCTGCTGCCGCTGAATTTCTGGTCGGTGATTTCCGAACTGTCGCCGCTGAACCTGATGGACGACGTGCTGGGGCAGTTGGTGATTTTCTTCAACTTACTGCTGATCGCGGTGCTGGTTTGGCCTATGTGCCGGGAAAGCTGGCGCGATAAAGAGTCGCACAGCCTGCGTCTGCTGACGATCACGGTGTTGTCTATCGTTCCGGTGGCCCTGATGGTGCTGACGGCAACCGGCTACTTCTACACGACGCTGCGTCTGGCGGGACGCTGGATCGAGACCGTGTATCTGGTGATGATCTGGAACCTGCTGTACCAGACGGTGCTGCGCGGCCTGAGCGTGGCGGCGCGGCGTATCGCCTGGCGCCGCGCGCTGGCGCGCCGTCAACATCTGGTGAAGGAAGGGGCGGAAGGCGCCGAGCCGCAGGAAGAGCCAACTATCGCTCTCGAGCAGGTCAACCAGCAGACGCTGCGCATCACCATGTTGGTGATGGTCGCGCTGTTCGCAGTGATGTTCTGGGCGATTTGGTCTGATTTGATCACCGTTTTCGCCTACCTCGACAGCATTACCCTCTGGCACTACAACGGTACCGAGGCGGGGGCCAGCGTGGTACGCAGCGTGACGATGGGCAGTTTGTTGTTCGCCATTGTGGCGTCAATGGTCGCCTGGGCGCTGATCCGCAACCTGCCGGGTTTGCTGGAGGTGCTGGTGCTGTCGCGGCTCAACATGCGTCAGGGGACCTCCTACGCCATCACCACCATTCTCAACTATGCGATTATCGCTATCGGGGCGATGACGGTATTCGGGGCGCTGGGTGTCTCCTGGGATAAACTGCAATGGCTGGCGGCCGCGCTGTCGGTTGGTTTAGGTTTTGGTCTGCAGGAGATCTTCGGTAACTTTGTCTCCGGCCTAATCATTCTGTTCGAACGTCCGGTGCGCATTGGGGATACGGTCACTATCGGAACCTTCTCGGGGACGGTAAGCAAAATCCGTATTCGCGCCACCACCATCACCGATTTCGATCGCAAAGAGGTGATTATCCCGAACAAGGCGTTCGTTACCGAGCGCTTGATCAACTGGTCGCTCTCCGACACCGTGACCCGGGTGGTGATCCGCCTCGGCGTCGCCTATGGCTCAGACCTGGATAAGGTGAAAGAGGTGCTGCTGAAGGCCGCGCACGATCATCCGAAAGTGATGCAGGAGCCGGCGCCAGCGGTTTTCTTCACCACCTTCGGGGCCAGTACCCTGGATCATGAACTGCGTCTGTATGTTCGAGAACTGCGCGATCGCAGCTACACGGTGGATGAGCTCAACCGCGCCATCGACCGCCTGTGCCGGGAGAATGACATCAACATTGCCTTTAACCAGCTGGAAGTTCATCTGCGCAATGAAAAAGGCGATGAAGTCACCGAAGTGAAACGGGACGGGAAAGGCGACGATCTGGCGCCCACCACCGCGTCCTGAGCGAAGAGGGGCGGCGCAAAGCCGCCCCTGCTGTATCAGGGCGCCAGCGCGGCGAGTTCTTCATCGCTCAGCCCGGTGAGCTCCTGCACGGTTTGACGTTCGAGGCCGCGCGCCAGCATTCTGGCGGCGATGCTGCGGGTAGCTTCCTGCTCACCCTCTTGCTGTCCCTGTTTACGGCCTTTCTCTTCCAGCCATTCGGCAATGGTCATCATCAGCTCCTTATGCCTGGGCGACTGCGCCGCCAGCGTGCGGATCAGCGCCCCCGGATGTTCCGTAGTTCCCGCCTGCAACATATAGCGCAGCAGCGTATTCAGCTGCGCTTCTGTCAGATAGCCTTGCGTCATCAGCGCAATCAGCGGCACCTGCAGCTCGGCCAGATCGCGATGGCGGATAGGCTTTTGCAGCAGCTCCAGCATGGCCATCCGCCGATGACGGGCGATCTGATTATCTGGCATTACGGTGAGGTCCACCAGCGGAAAATCATTGCTATAGAGCGCCTTCGCCAGCGCCGGATCGGCGAATAGCTGTTGCCAGTTGCGGGCCCAGGGCCAGGGGCTCACTTTGCCGTGATAAAACAGAATCGGCACCACCAGCGGCAGAGTGTCGTGGCCGGCGTCCAGATGACGCTGCATGGCGGCCAGCGCATAGCGCAGCAGGCGAAACGCCATCAGCTTGTCCGGGGTACTCTGGTGCTCAATCAGCGCGTACACATAGCCCGGTCCATGACGCGTGCGCAGTGAGTAAAGGATATCGGAATAGCTGGCGCGCAGGTCCTCTTCAACAAAGCTACCGGAGACCATCTGCAGCGAATCCAGTTCGCAGATCGCCAGAAACGGCGCGGGGAGGTACAACTGCAAAAAATCCTTCGCGACCGCCTGATGCATGAGCATCTGGCGAAACACCGCGTCGTGTGGGGTTTGACTGACTTTTTCCATCAATATTGTCTCCAGTGGCGTCATGCGCAGAGGACCAGACTGCCAGCACACTGCCGGAGACAACATCCTACTTCTCTGGGTTTTGCGACCCGCTTTCCGCGTTTTTTAACTTGTTTGCATAATCCCGCCGGACAATTTCCAGCGCGCTCAGCACGGTTTGCGCCGGGATCTGATGCGATTCCAGCAACATGATTAAATCGACGGCCAGTTTGACCTCATCGGATGCATTTTCCAGCGACATCGGGCTCTCCTGTTAGCGCGTCAGCCGCGCCAGTACGTTTTCAATCTTGTCCAGCGCCTGTCGGCAGCGCGCCAACCGGCCGCTGTAGGCTTCAACTTCTTTCCCCAGCCGCTGCTGCTCGTCAAGGCTGGTCGCCTGCGCCAGCTGACGCTGGCGTTGGTCGCGCATCGCCAGCAGGCGGCGCTCATACTCCTGATGCTGCAGGCGACGGCGCTGCCAGCGGCTCAACGTTGGCGACGCGTGGTCCCAACTGCGCAAGGACCAGGTGGCGGTTTCACGGCGCAGCGCGGCGATTTGTGCCGCCAGACGCTCGGCAATCCAGACCACCTGCGGCAGCTGCTGGCGCTCGACGGCCTGGCGGAGCTGGTTAAAGTTGTGTTGGGCTTCCGCCAGATAGGCCTGCATCAGCGTGCTGCGGGTGTGGAAGAGCTGGCGGTCAAAGCGCGGGCTGAGGGTCGCGTGCTCCGCCAGCGGCGCCACCAGCGCGGCCAGCTCACTCAGCTGGTCGTTCAGCGTTTGTAAAAGTTGAGCAGTTTTCACCAACCCCCTCCATTTTCCGTCAGCCAACTGTGCTACAGTAGCCTCATCTGTTTGATAACGATTCGCATTATGCCACCTGTTATTTTAACCATTATCGGCTGGCTGGCGGTAGCGCTGGGTACGCTGGGCGTCTTCTTACCGTTGCTGCCGACGACGCCGTTTATTCTGCTCGCCGCCTGGTGCTTTGCCCGCTCATCGCCGCGCTTTCACCAGTGGCTGCTGTATCGCTCCTGGTTTGGCGGCTATCTTCGCCACTGGCAACAGTACCGCGCCATGCCTCGCGGCGCTAAACCGCGCGCCATTGCGATGATCGTGGTGACTTTTGCTATTTCGCTATGGCTGGTTAAGCTTACGTGGGTGCGCATCATGCTGTTGGTCATTCTGGCCTGTCTGCTGATCTTTATGTGGCGCATTCCGGTGGTTGACGCAAAGCAACAAAAGCACTGATGCGCAATAATGCCTGTTGCAATTGTTGCCGACAGCCAGTAAATTCTGGCGTTTTCGAGCGCGGGCAAGCCTGGTCAAAGGTTAAACAAATGTTTCTTTGGCCCCTTTTGCACGCCCGTGGGTAATACCGTTTCAATCAGGCATACACTTATGACCGCAACTGCACAGCAGCTTGAATATCTGAAGAACAGCATCCAGAGTATCGAGGATTATCCAAAACCTGGCATTCTTTTCCGCGATGTCACCAGCTTACTGGAAGACCCGAAGGCCTACGCGCTTAGCATTGAACTGCTGACCGAGCGCTACAAAGACGCGGGTATTACCAAAGTGGTAGGGACTGAGGCGCGTGGCTTCCTGTTCGGCGCCCCGGTTGCGCTGGCGCTGGGCGTGGGCTTTGTTCCGGTACGCAAGCCGCGTAAGTTGCCGCGTGAAACCATTGCCGAGACCTATGAGCTGGAGTATGGCACCGATCAGCTGGAGATCCACGTTGACGCCATTAAACCGGGCGATAAAGTGCTGGTGGTTGACGATCTGCTGGCGACCGGCGGCACTATCGACGCCACGGTCAAACTGATCCGCCGCCTCGGTGGCGAAGTGCACGATGCCGCTTTCATTATTAATCTCTTCGATCTGGGCGGCGAACAGCGCCTGGAGAAGCTGGGGATCCACTGCTACTGTCTGGTGCCGTTCCCGGGCCACTAAGCAAATCCCTCCACATAGCCTCGCCGATCGGGCGGGGCTGTGATAGCATGACCCCTTCGTGATTTCACCTTCCAGCGTTTCAGAGCCAGCCCATGAGTTATCAGGTCTTAGCCCGTAAATGGCGCCCACAAACCTTTGCTGACGTCGTCGGCCAGGAACATGTGCTGACCGCACTGGCGAACGGCTTGTCGTTAGGGCGCATTCATCACGCTTATCTTTTTTCCGGTACCCGCGGGGTCGGGAAGACCTCCATCGCCCGTCTGCTGGCGAAAGGGTTAAACTGTGAAACCGGCATCACCGCCACCCCCTGCGGCGTGTGCGATAACTGCCGGGAAATTGAACAGGGGCGCTTTGTCGATCTGATTGAGATTGACGCCGCCTCGCGAACCAAAGTCGAAGATACCCGCGATCTGCTGGACAACGTCCAGTACGCGCCGGCCCGCGGCCGCTTTAAGGTCTATCTCATCGACGAAGTCCATATGCTGTCGCGTCACAGCTTCAACGCGTTGTTAAAAACGCTGGAGGAGCCGCCGGCGCACGTCAAATTCCTGCTGGCGACAACGGATCCGCAGAAGCTGCCGGTAACGATCTTATCCCGCTGCCTGCAGTTCCACCTGAAGGCGCTGGACGTTGAACAGATCCGCCATCAGCTGGAGCATATTCTTGGCGAAGAGCAGATTGCCTTTGAGCCCCGCGCGCTGCAGCTGTTGTCGCGGGCGGCCGATGGCAGCCTGCGCGATGCCTTAAGCCTGACCGATCAGGCGATTGCCAGTGGGGAAGGGCAGCTGACGGCCGCATCGGTGAGCACCATGCTCGGCACCCTTGATGACGATCAGGCGCTGTCGCTGATTGAAGCGCTGGTTGCTGCCGACGGCGAGCGGGTCATGGCGGGCGTCAATGACGCCGCCGCACGCGGCGTCGAGTGGGAGGCGCTGCTGGTCGAGATGCAGAGCTTGCTGCACCGCATCGCCATGGTTCAGCTGTCGCCTTCGGCGCTGGGCGCCGACATGGCCGCGGTCGAAGTGCGGATGCGCGAACTGGCGCGAACCGTACCGCCCGGCGATGTTCAGCTCTACTACCAAACGCTGCTGATTGGCCGCAAAGAGCTGCCTTACGCCCCGGACCGGCGGATGGGCGTCGAAATGACGCTGCTGCGTGCCCTGGCGTTTCATCCGCGTAAGCCGCTGCCGGAGCCGGAGGCGCAGCCGGCACAGGCCGCCGCGCCCGCGCCGCGTCAGCCGGTTGCCCCCGCCGCGCCGCCGCCACAGTCGCCGCAGAGTTTGCCGCCGACCACCAGCCAGGTGCTGGCGGCCCGCAGCCACCTGCAGCGCAGTCAGGGAGCAACCACCCCAAAAAAGAGTGAACCGGCAGCCGCTACCCGCGCGCGGCCGGTGAATAACGCTGCGCTGGAGCGACTGAGTTCGATTACCGAGCGCGTCCAGGCTCGTCCGGCCGCGGCCGCGCTGGAGCAGGCCCCGGCGAAGAAAGAGGCCTATCGCTGGAAGGCGACGACGGTGGTGGAAGAGAGCAAAGTCGAAGTCGCCACGCCCAAAGCGCTGAAAAAGGCGCTGGAGCATGAGAAGACGCCGGAGCTGGCGGCCAAGCTCGCCGAAGAAGCGGTCGAGCGCGACAGCTGGGCGGCGGAAGTGAGCCAGCTGGCGGTACCGAAGCTGGTCGAGCAGGTGGCGCTCAACGCGTGGAAAGAGCAGGAGGGCAGCCGCGTCTGTCTGCATCTGCGTCCCAGCCAGCGCCACCTCAATTCCGCCAGCGCGCAGCAAAAGCTGGCTGAAGCGCTGGGGGTGTTGTACGGTACGCCGGTTGAATTGACCATCGTGGAAGACGATAATCCCGCGATGCGTACGCCGCTGGAGTGGCGGCAGGCTATTTATGAAGAGAAGCTCGCGCAGGCGCGCGAAGCCATTATCGCGGATAATAACATTCAGACCCTGCGTCGTTTCTTCGACGCCGATCTGGATGAAGAGAGTATTCGCCCCATTTGAATGCCAGTCTGACTGGCATTCAGTACCTTTAACGATGACTGACTGAGAGAGAAGCCTATGTTTGGTGGAAAAGGCGGCCTGGGTAACCTGATGAAGCAGGCCCAGCAGATGCAAGAGAAAATGCAGAAGATGCAGGAAGAGATCGCTCAGCTGGAAGTAACCGGCGAATCCGGCGCGGGTCTGGTGAAAGTGACCATTAACGGCGCGCACAACTGCCGCCGTGTGGAGATCGACCCAAGCCTGCTGGAAGACGACAAAGAGATGCTCGAAGACCTGGTGGCTGCCGCGTTCAACGACGCCGCGCGCCGTATCGAAGAGACCCAGAAAGAGAAGATGGCTTCCGTTTCTGCCGGTATGCAACTGCCGCCAGGCTTCAAGATGCCGTTCTGATGCAAACTAGCCCGCTGTTAACTCAGCTTATGGAAGCGCTGCGCTGTCTGCCGGGCGTCGGCCCGAAGTCAGCGCAGCGCATGGCGTTTACCCTGCTGCAGCGCGATCGCAGCGGCGGGATGCGCCTGGCGCAGGCGCTGACGCGTGCGATGTCGGAGATCGGCCACTGCGCCGATTGCCGCACCTTCACCGAGCAGGAGGTGTGCAATATCTGCAGCAACCCGCGTCGCCAGGAAAACGGCCAGATCTGCGTGGTAGAGAGTCCGGCGGACATCTATGCCATTGAGCAGACCGGGCAGTATTCCGGCCGCTACTTCGTGCTGATGGGGCACCTGTCGCCGCTCGACGGCATCGGGCCTGATGACATCGGGCTCGATCGCCTGGAGCAACGGCTGGAGGCGGAGTCGATCACCGAGGTGATCCTCGCCACCAACCCGACCGTTGAGGGCGAGGCGACGGCCAACTACATCGCAGAGCTGTGCGCGCAGTATGGCGTCGACGCCAGCCGAATCGCCCACGGCGTGCCGGTGGGCGGCGAGCTGGAGATGGTCGACGGCACCACGCTGTCCCACTCCCTGGCCGGTCGCCACAAGATTACTTTCTGAACAAATGGAGGCGGCCTTCGCCGCCTCCGCTTGAAAAATTTCCCCGCTGTCCCCATCTCCCACTCAACGGTTTTTTACCCATTTAAAATGGCATTGTTGAGGTTGAATCAGATGAAAGGACAAGAAACTCGTGGTTTTCAGTCAGAAGTAAAACAGCTTCTGCACCTGATGATCCATTCCCTCTATTCCAACAAAGAAATCTTTCTGCGTGAGCTGATTTCCAACGCCTCTGATGCGGCCGATAAGCTGCGTTTCCGCGCGCTGTCGCAGCCGGATTTGTATGAGGGAGACGGCGAGCTGCGCGTGCGGGTTTCGTTTGATAAAGACAACCGCACCCTGACCATCGCCGATAACGGTATCGGTATGAACCGGGAAGAGGTTATCGACCATCTCGGCACCATCGCCAAATCCGGCACCAAAGCGTTCCTCGAATCGATGGGTTCTGACCAGGCGAAGGATAGCCAGCTGATCGGTCAGTTCGGCGTCGGCTTCTATTCGGCCTTCATCGTGGCGGACAAAGTGACCGTGCGTACCCGTGCGGCGGGCGACAAGCCGGAAAACGGCGTGTTCTGGGAATCCGCCGGCGAAGGCGAATATACCGTAGCTGATATCACCAAAGCCGATCGCGGCACCGAAATCACCCTGCATCTGCGCGAAGGCGAAGATGATTTCCTCAACGACTGGCGCGTGCGCTCTATCATCAGCAAGTATTCCGACCATATCGCGCTGCCGGTTGAGATTGAAAAACGGGAAGAGAAAGACGGCGAAACCGTGATTTCGTGGGAAAAAATCAACAAGGCGCAGGCCCTGTGGACCCGCAGCAAATCCGAAGTTAACGACGACGAATACAAAGAGTTTTATAAGCATATCGCTCACGACTACAGCGACCCACTGACCTGGAGCCACAACCGCGTGGAAGGTAAGCAGGAGTACACCAGCCTGCTGTATATCCCGTCGCAGGCGCCGTGGGATATGTGGAACCGCGATCATAAACATGGTCTGAAGCTGTACGTCCAGCGTGTGTTCATCATGGACGACGCCGAGCAGTTTATGCCGAACTACCTGCGCTTCGTGCGCGGCCTGATCGATTCCAACGATCTGCCGCTGAACGTCTCCCGTGAAATCCTGCAGGACAGCAGCGTGACCCGCAACCTGCGCACCGCGCTGACCAAACGCGCGCTGCAGATGCTGGATAAGCTGGCGAAAGACGACGCTGAAAAATACCAAACCTTCTGGAAACAGTTCGGCCTGGTGCTGAAAGAGGGCCCGGCGGAAGATCCGAGCAACCAGGAAGCGATCGCCAAACTGCTGCGTTTCGCAACCACCCATACCGACTCCTCCGCGCAGACCGTATCGCTGGAAGAGTATGTCTCACGCATGAAAGAAGGTCAGGAGAAGATCTACTACATCACAGCCGACAGCTATGCGGCGGCGAAGAGCAGCCCGCACCTCGAGCTGCTGCGTAAGAAAGGGATCGAAGTGCTGCTGCTCTCCGATCGCATCGACGAGTGGATGATGAGCTACCTGACCGAGTTCGACGGCAAAGCGTTCCAGTCTGTCGCTAAAGCCGACGAGTCGCTGGACAAGCTGGCGGATGAAGTAGACGAGTCCACCAAAGAAGCCGAAAAAGCGCTGGAGCCGTTCGTTGAGCGGGTGAAAAACCTGCTTGGCGACCGGGTGAAAGAGGTGCGTCTGACCCATCGTCTGACCGACACCCCGGCGATTGTCACCACCGACGCCGACGAGATGAGCACTCAGATGGCGAAGCTGTTCGCGGCAGCGGGCCAGGCGGCGCCGGAAGTGAAATACATCTTCGAACTGAACCCGGCGCATCAGCTGGTGAAACGCGCGGCCGATACCCAGGATGACGCGCAGTTCGGCGAATGGGTGGAACTGCTGCTGGATCAGGCGCTGCTGGCCGAGCGCGGCACGCTGGAAGATCCGAACCAGTTTATCCGTCGTATGAACCAGCTGCTGGCTTCCTGACACGAAGCTGAACGAGTAGCCCGGCCGAGCGACGCGACGCCGGGAACGGGATAAATGCCCCGTCTGAGCGATGTGCTCAGGCGGGGCATTTCACATTGGATTGCATAAAATATCTCACCATTAACCGTTTCAGCCGCACCGCCTTCCTTGAGCCATCGCCGTTCTGGTGGTATGGTTTAGCGTTTTTGAAAAATTGAATCGACTTTTGAGGGGATTTTCGTAATGCGTATTATTCTGCTTGGCGCTCCGGGCGCGGGTAAAGGAACTCAGGCTCAGTTCATCATGGAGAAATACGGTATTCCGCAAATCTCCACCGGCGATATGCTGCGCGCGGCGGTAAAATCCGGCTCTGAGCTCGGTAAGCAAGCGAAAGACATTATGGACGCTGGCAAGCTGGTGACCGATGAGCTGGTCATCGCGCTGGTGAAAGAGCGTATCGCCCAGGAAGATTGCCGTAACGGCTTCCTGCTGGACGGCTTCCCGCGGACCATTCCGCAGGCTGACGCCATGAAAGAGGCGGGCATTACCGTTGATTACGTGCTGGAATTCGATGTGCCGGACGAACTGATCGTCGACCGCATCGTTGGCCGTCGCGTCCACGCGGCATCCGGTCGCGTATACCACATCAAATTCAATCCGCCGAAGGTGGAAGGCAAAGACGACGTGACCGGCGAAGAGCTGACCACTCGTAAAGACGATCAGGAAGAGACCGTGCGTAAGCGTCTGGTAGAATACCATCAGATGACAGCGCCGCTGATCGGCTACTACACCAAAGAAGCGCAGGCGGGCAACACCAAATACGCCAAAGTCGACGGCACCAAAGCGGTAGCTGACGTGCGCGCCGAACTGGAAAAAATCCTCGGCTGATAAAGCCTTTTCTCATCCTGCTGCGGCAGGATGAGAACTCCTCTCATTTCTACCTTTTGCTATGATTGGTTCCGTTTAGCGCCATTTCAGCTACAATTGGCTGCGATTCAAATGGTTAAGAGGTGGTAATGCATCAGACGAAAACAGGTATCTTGCTGGCCAATTTAGGCACTCCCGATGCGCCCACCCCCGGGGCGGTGAAGCGCTATCTGCGACAATTCCTCAGCGACAAACGGGTGGTGGATACGTCTCGTCTGCTATGGTGGCCGCTGCTGCGCGGCGTCATACTGCCGATTCGCTCCCCGCGCGTGGCGAAGCTCTATCAGTCCGTGTGGATGGAAGAGGGATCGCCGCTGATGGTGTATAGTCGTCGCCAGCAGCAGGCGCTGGCTGCCAGGCTGCCGGATACCCCGGTGGCGCTGGGCATGAGCTATGGTTCACCGTCACTGGCCAGCGCGGTGGATGACTTACTGGCGCAGGGGGTGGAGCACATCGTGGTGCTGCCGCTGTATCCGCAATATTCCTGCTCGACGGTGGCCGCCGTCTGGGACGAACTGGCGCGGATTCTGGCGAAAAAGCGCGCCATTCCGGGTATCTCGTTTATTCGCGACTATGCCGAACATCCGGACTATATCCATGCGCTGGCGGCCAGCGTGCGCGCTTCCTTCGCTGTCCATGGGGAACCGGATCTGCTGCTGCTCTCCTATCATGGGATCCCGCAGCGCTATGCCAACCAGGGCGATGATTATCCTCAGCGCTGTCGCGATACGACGCGGGAACTGGTTTCCGCGCTGGGGCTGCCGCCGGAGCGGGTGATGATGACTTTCCAGTCGCGCTTTGGCCGGGAACCCTGGCTGACCCCGTACACCGATGAAACGCTAAAGATGCTCGGCGAGAAAGGGACGAAGCATATTCAGGTGCTGTGCCCGGGGTTTGCCGCCGACTGTCTCGAAACGCTGGAAGAAATCGCCGTCCAGAACCGGGAAATATTCCTCGAAGCAGGCGGCAAGCAATATGAATATATTCCGGCGCTTAATGCGGACGCAGCGCATATTGAGATGATGGTCAATCTGACGGCGCCTTATCGCTGATCGCGCGCAGGGCGGGGAATATGCTACTATTTCCCGCTTGTTCCCTGTTATTTAAGCGCCACTATGAAATTTCCCGGTAAACGCAAATCTAAACACTATTTTCCCGTTAACGCCCGCGATCCGCTGCTGCAGCAAATTCAGCCGGAGAATGAATCCAGCGTCTCCTGGGTGGTCGGTATCGACCAGACGCTGGTGGATATCGAAGCGAAAGTGGATGAGGCGTTTATCGTGCGCTACGGCCTGAGCGCGGGCCATTCGCTGGTGATTGAAGATGACGTCGCCGAGGCGCTGTACCAGGAGCTGGTGCGCAACAATCTCATTACCCATCAGTTTGCCGGCGGCACCATCGGCAATACCATGCACAACTACTCGGTGCTGGCGGACGATCGCTCGGTGCTGCTTGGCGTGATGTGCAGCAATATCGAAATCGGCGGCTACGCCTATCGTTACCTGTGCAATACCTCCAGCCGCACCGATCTGAACTATCTGCAGGGCGTCGACGGCGCCATTGGCCGCTGCTTTACCCTGATCGGTGACAGCGGCGAGCGCACCTTCGCCATCAGCCCGGGCCACATGAACAAGCTGCGTCCGGAAAGCATTCCGGAAGCGGTGATCGCCGGCGCCTCGGCGCTGGTGCTGACCTCTTACCTGGTCCGCTGCAAGCCGGGCGAGCCGATGCCGGACGCCACGATGAAGGCTATTGAGTATGCCAAAAAGCACGATGTGCCGGTGGTGTTAACCCTCGGAACCAAATACGTGATTGCCGATAACCCGGCGTGGTGGCAGGAGTTCCTGCAGGAGCATGTCTCTATTCTGGCAATGAACGAAGAGGAAGGGGAAGCGCTGACCGGCTTTGCCGATCCGCTGTCAGCGGCGAATAAGGCGCTGGACTGGGTCGACCTGGTGCTGTGCACCGCCGGCCCGGCGGGCCTGTATATGGCGGGCTTCACCGAAGAAGAGGCGAAGCGTAAAACCCAGCATCCGCTGCTGCCGGGGGCGATCCCGGAGTTTAACCAGTTTGAATTCAGCCGCGCGATGCGTCACCAGGATTGCGTTAATCCGCTGCGCATTTATTCCCATATCGCTCCCTATATGGGCGGCCCGGAGAAGATCATGAACACCAACGGCGCAGGCGACGGCGCGCTGGCGGCGCTGCTGCATGACATCACCGCCAATAACTACCACCGCAATAACGTACCCAACTCCAGCAAGCACAAATGCAAATGGCTGACCTACTCCTCGCTGGCGCAGGTGTGTAAATATGCCAACCGCGTGAGCTATCAGGTGCTGAACCAGCACTCGCCGCGTTTAACCCGCGGCCTGCCGGAGCGTGAGGACAGCCTGGAAGAGGCGTACTGGGATCGGTAAGCGCGTCCCTCTCCCGGCGGGGAGAGGGCAGTACATCAGCCGGTGACCACTTCGCCGGCCGGTGGCGTTTCCAGAAGCCGCAGCATGGCGCGGGCAATTTCCCGTTCGCCCATCACCACCTGATTGGCTCCACGATCGATAATGTAGTCCACTTCGTCATCATAATGGGCGCGGGCGATAATCTCGATATTCGGACATTTTTCCCGTGCGGAAGCGACAATCTCTCCGGCCTCGTAGCCGTTAGGGATTGTCAGCAGCAGCCAGCGGGCGCAATCGAGATGCGCCAGCTCCATGATCTCTTCATTGGCGGCATTGCCGAGCACCGCGCTGATCCCGCGCTCGCGTAGCTCATCCACGCGGGTGCGCGAGGTTTCAACCACCACCAGCGGGATCCCCTGGGCCATCAGCTTCTCGCCCAGCAGGCTGCCGACGCGGCCGAAGCCGACCAACAGCGCGTGGTTGCAGATATCGACCGGCACCTGCTTCTCGTCTTCCAGGACCTCTTCCAGCGTCTGCTCGTCGAGGGTTTCGGTTTTATCGAGATATTTTTCCAGCAGGGTAAACAGCACCGGGTTGAGCATAATTGAGATGATCGCCCCGGCCAGCACCAGATTTTGTCCGGCCTGCGGCAGCAGGTTAAGCGCCATTCCCAGGCCGGCGAGAATAAAGGCAAACTCGCCAATCTGCGCCAGGCTGGCGGCGATGGTCAGCGCGGTGCGCGGCGAGTGACCAAACATCCGCACAAGGAAAAAGGCGGCTGCGGATTTACCAAAGATAATAATCGCCAGCGTCGCCAGCACCGCCAGCGGCTGTTGGACCAGCACCATCGGGTCAAACAGCATGCCGACGGAGACGAAGAACAGCACCGCGAAGGCGTCGCGCAGCGGCAGGGTGTCATGGGCGGCGCGGTGGCTGAGCTCGGATTCGTTAAGCACCATGCCGGCAAAGAAGGCGCCGAGGGCAAAAGAGACATCAAACAGCTCCACGGCGCCGAAGGCGATGCCCAGCGCCAGGGCCAGCACCGACAGAGTGAACAGCTCGCGTGAGCCGGTGGCGGCGCTGCGCGACATGATCCACGGCACCAGCCGGCGGCCGACCAGCATCATAATGGCGATAAAGGCCACCACTTTGCCAATGGTGATCCCGAGGTCGAGGGCCAGGGACGCGAAGCCGACGTTGCCTTTCTCCGCCATACCGGCAATCGCCGGCAGCAGGACCAGCGTCAGGACCATCACCAGGTCTTCCACAATCAGCCAGCCGATGGCGATTTGCCCGCGCTGGCTGTCTATCAGTTGTCGTTCCTCCAGCGCGCGCAGCAGCACTACGGTACTGGCGGTGGAGAGGCACAGGCCAAAGACGATGCCGGTCATCAGCGACCAGCCGAGGGCGGCGGAGAGCGCCATACCCAGCAGCGTCGCCACGGCTATCTGGGCGATAGCCCCGGGGATGGCGATCGATTTTACCGCCATCAGGTCTTTAAGTGAGAAATGCAGCCCGACGCCGAACATCAGCAGAATGACGCCAAGTTCCGCCAGTTCCGGAGCCAGTTTGGTGTCAGCAACAAAGCCAGGGGTGAAAGGTCCGGCCAGCACGCCCGCTAAGAGATATCCCACCAGAGGAGAAATACGTAGCTTATTGGCAATCATGCCGAGAATAAAGGCGAGCACGAGGCCGCCGACAATGGTGGTGATAAGCGGTGTTGCGTGGTGCATTCCGTCTCCTTTCCAGTGGTGTATCGGTCCATTTTGCTACCCTGTCCGGGTAATAGTTTATGACAAAAACGTTCACTTTGTTTATGAATAATTCTTGAGTTGTGCAAAAAAATGCAATTAGCCGATGAAAAGGCACAGAAGGGAAAATGGCGGGGGGAAATCGTGGAACAGGCTGATGACACAAGGGTTAACGGCGGCCAGGGTTGCACTTTGGCCGCCGAATAATCAGGCTTTTTGCCGGTTATCAGGAAGGAATATCGTCAGGAATCCCAGCAGCGGCAGGAAGGCGCAGATTTTATAAACCAGATCGATGCTGGTATGGTCCGCCAGCAGGCCTAACACCGCGGCGCCAAGGCCGCCCATGCCAAAGGCGAAGCCGAAAAACAGGCCAGAAACCATGCCGATGCGTCCCGGCAGCAGTTCCTGCGCATAGACCAGAATAGCGGAAAAGGCCGAGGCGAGGATAAAACCAATGATCACCGTTAAAATCCCCGTCCATTCAAGGCTGGCGTAGGGTAAAACAAGGGTGAAAGGCGCTACGCCGAGGATAGAACCCCAAATCACATACTTACGCCCAATTTTATCGCCAACAGGCCCGCCAATCACCGTCCCGGCAGCCACTGCGAACAGGAAGGCAAACAGATGAAGCTGGGCGTTTTGCACCGTTAAGCCGAATTTATGCATCAGATAAAAGGTGTAATAGCTGCTAATGCTCGCCATATAGAAATATTTCGAGAAAATCAGCATCAGCAGAATGCCTACCGCCAGAATGACCTTCTTGCGCGGCAGCGGATTAACGATGGCCGGTTTCGGTTTGCCCTTATTCATTCGATGCTGCGCGGCATACCAGCGGCTGATTTGCGACAGCACGACAATAGCCAACAGAGCGGCCAGCACAAACCAGGCGACGTTGCCTTTGCCGTACGGGGCGATGATCACCGCCGCCAGCAATGGGCCAAGCGAGCTGCCGAAGTTGCCGCCCACCTGGAACAGCGACTGGGCCAGGCCGTGACGGCCGCCGGAGGCCATCCGCGCTACGCGGGACGATTCCGGATGGAAAACCGAGGAGCCGGTACCTACCAGCGCGGCGGCCAGCAGCACCATGCCGAAGCTACCGGCCAGCGCGAGGAGAATCAAACCGCAGAGGGTGAAGCACATGCCCACCGGCAGCGACCACGGCATTGAGCGTTTATCGGTGATGTAGCCAATCACCGGCTGGAATAGCGATGAGGTGAGCTGGAAGGTCAGGGTGATCATGCCGATCTGCACGAAGGTAAGGGAGAACTCCGCCTGCAGCAGCGGGTAGATAGCGAGAATAAGCGACTGGATCATATCGTTAAGCAAATGGGACAGGCTGATCGCGCCTAAGATGCCAAACGAGGTGCGTGCTTTTTGCGGCGGCGCAGCGGGGCCGGACAAGGGTTGAGCGGTCTGATTGATTGCCATAGGTTCACGTCACTTTTTTATATAGCTTTCGTCTTTTGTCCGCCATGGCGACTGCCCTGATTTTCCCGGCTACTGCATGGGAAATATGACGAACGGGCTGACGCAATGCCATACAACGCGAAGGCGTATAGAGGATGCAGGTAGAATTATTATCCGACTAACATACCTGTTGATAAGGTTTGAAGGAAGTCGCAATTCTGAAAACATATTTGTCAACGCGACTAACTCGCTATACTTTCGGCACTTGGGATTAAGTCAGGGAGTGAAGCATGCATTATTTCAAACACAGCGTAGCGCTGGCGCTATTCGCCGCTTTATCGCTGGGCAGCCTGTCGGCACAGGCCTATGAGCAGGATAAAACCTATAAAATTACCATCCTGCACACCAACGATCACCACGGCCATTTCTGGCGCAATGACTACGGCGAATATGGCCTGGCGGCGCAGAAAACGCTGGTCGATGGCATCCGTAAAGAGGTGGCGGCGGAAGGGGGAAGCGTCCTGCTGTTATCCGGCGGCGATATTAATACCGGCGTACCGGAGTCTGATTTACAGGATGCAGAGCCCGATTTTCGCGGCATGAACCTGATCGGCTACGACGCGATGGCGGTGGGAAACCATGAATTCGATAATCCGCTGAGCGTACTGCGCCAGCAGGAAAAGTGGGCTAAGTTCCCGTTCCTGTCGGCCAATATTTATCAGAAAAGCACCGGCGAACGGCTGTTCAAACCCTGGGCGTTGTTTAAGCGCGGTGGGCTGAAAATCGCGGTGATTGGCTTAACCACCGACGATACGGCCAAGATTGGCAATCCGGAATATTTCACCGATATCGAATTCCGCAAACCGGCGGAAGAGGCGAAGCTGGTTATCCAGGAGCTGCAGCAGAATGAAAAGCCGGACGTGATCCTGGCCACCACCCATATGGGCCATTACGACAATGGCAACCACGGCTCTAACGCGCCGGGCGACGTTGAAATGGCGCGGAGTTTACCTGCGGGATCGCTGGCGATGATCGTCGGCGGTCATTCGCAGGATCCGGTATGCATGGCGGCGGAAAATAAAAAGCAGGTCGATTATGTGCCAGGCACCCCGTGCGCTCCGGATCGTCAGAACGGCATCTGGATCGTCCAGGCGCATGAGTGGGGCAAATACGTCGGCCGCGCCGATTTTGAGTTCCGCAACGGCGAGATGAAGCTGGTGCACTATCAGCTGATCCCGGTCAACCTGAAGAAAAAAGTGACTTACGATAACGGCCAAAGCGAGCGGGTGCTGTATACGCCGCAGATCGCCGAGAACCCGCAGATGATGTCGCTGCTGACGCCGTTCCAGAACAAAGGCAAGGCGCAGCTGCAGGTCAAAATCGGCAGCGTGAATGGTCATCTGGAGGGCGACCGCAGTAAAGTGCGCTTTGTGCAGACCAATATGGGCCACCTGCTGCTGGCGGCGCAAATGGCGCGCAGCAACGCGGATTTCGCGGTGATGAGCGGCGGCGGGATCCGCGACTCCATTGAGGCGGGGGATATCACCTACAAAGATGTGATGAAGGTCCAGCCGTTCGGCAATGTGCTGACCTATGTCGATATGAACGGCAAGGAGGTAGTGGATTACCTGACCGCCGTCGCGCAGATGAAGCCGGATTCCGGCGCTTATCCGCAGTTTGCCAACGTCAGTTTCGTGGCCAAAGACGGTAAGCTGAACGATCTGAAAATCAAAGGCGAACCGGTGGATCCGGCGAAGACCTATCGGATGGCGACGCTGAGCTTTAACGCCACCGGCGGCGATGGCTATCCGAACATCGCCGATAAACCCGGGTATGTGAATACCGGCTTTATCGATGCCGAAGTGCTGAAAGAGTATATCGAGAAGAACTCGCCGCTGGATGCCGCCACCTATGAGCCGAAAGGCGAGGTGAGCTGGCAGTAAGCCTGGGCTTCAGGTTGGCTATTTCCCCGGTGGCGCTACGCTTACCGGGGCTACAAGTTGGGTATCCCGGATAAGGCGCGTGCGCCGCTATCCGGGATCGTTTTATCAATCGCGGCGGGCGATATCGGCGAACTTCGCATCGAGAAGCTGCGCCAGATCGCTCGCCGCCAGCTCAATATCCAGCCCGCGTTTGCCGCCGGAAATATAGATGGTGGCAAATTCCTGCGCCGGGGCGTCAATCACCGTCGGCAGGCGCTTCTTCTGCCCCAGCGGACTGATGCCGCCCACCAGATAGCCGGTGATACGCTGCGCCACCATCGGGTCGGCCATGTCGACTTTCTTAGCGCCCAGCGCTTTCGCCACTTTCTTCAAATCCAGCTGCCCGGCGACCGGAGTGACGGCCACCGCCAGATGCTTCATATCGCCGTTCACGGCGACCAGCAAGGTCTTGTAAACCTGGTCGGCATTGAGGCCGAGCTTGCGCACCACTTCATCTCCGAAGTTGGTCTCATTGGGATCGTGATCGTAACTGTGGATCTGAAAGGAAATTTTGTTTTTTTCGAGTAATTTAACGGCGGGAGTCATAGCTATCCTTCTTACCAACCGGTTTTGCGTGACGTCAGAATACGCCCGCAGGTTGTCTAAAAAATAGTACCATCTTGCGCAATAGTGTTGGCAGTGATGGTCACTTTGAGCGACAATCAGACGATCCGGGATGCAAATCCCGGGATAATAATAATGATGAAATTCCTCTTTGACGGGCCAATAGCAATATTGGCCATTTTTTTTATGTCAGCATATCCGGCAGATTCCCTTCGCCATACAGGTGCAGCGCGCCGACGGCAACCACGTAGCGCCCCGGCGGCAAGGCCAGCAGCGTCTCGCGCCAGGCGAGGTTGCGCTGGTGCATCAGCACATCATATAAAGACTGGCTAAAGGTCGTCGGCAGCGATACCGCGCCGCGCGACGGCGGTTGCTCCAGCCACCAGCCGATCATGACCTGCAGTAAACGGGCGTTGGTGCGCCAGTGGGTCAGCGTATCCTCCAGCAGCGCCATCCCCCCGTCGGGCAGATCGCGCAGCAGCGCGATTTGGCTGTCGGCGCCTTCCAGCTCCATCACCGCTATGTTGCTCTCGCGGGCGGCCATCAGCAACTGATAATCGATGCCGTAATCTGGTCGCAGCCCCAGCTTCTGCGCCTGGGTGGCCTGCAGGACCATCGCCACCTGCCACAGCGGCTGGCTGTCGAACAGCCCGACCGACAGGCCCAGCTCGCCGGTTCGCGCCTCTAGCTCGCTCAGCTGCGCATCGCTCAGGCGTTCCGCCAGCGGTGGGTAAGTGGGGAGATCGCTAAACGGTGTTTCATTGCCGCTGATATCGGCCTCGACGATTAACGCATCGGCCTGGCGTATTTTTTTCAGAAGCTTCGCCGGCGGCGGCGCCATGTCGCGGGTGCCCATATGGATACTGCCGACGAGGTGCAAATAGCGTTCGCCGGGCAGGACGATATCCATCGCAGGCCAGGAATAAGACGAGCCGACGGCGGCTCGCCACAGCATTTTTATCCGGTTTAACAGGCCCATACGCGCTCCGAAGTGTGAGGACTTCATGCTAGCGCATATGGTGATACACGTCACCCTTCCGGCGGGCTTTTCTTGTCCCGGCAAAAAAACGGGCGCCGAACAACGTCGGCGCCCGTTTCATCTGACGGCGTTTACTCTTTTGGTTTAAAGCGCAGCAAGCGGTTGGCGTTACTCACCACGGTGATCGACGACAGCGCCATCGCCGCGCCGGCGACCACCGGGTTGAGCAGGGTGCCGGTCAGCGGCCAGAGGATCCCGGCGGCAATCGGGATACCCAGCGAGTTGTAGACAAACGCGCCCAGCAGGTTCTGCTTCATATTGCGTAACGTTGCTTTCGAAATCGCCAGCGCATCGGCCACGCCGTGAAGACTATGGCGCATCAGGGTGATCGCCGCAGTTTCAATAGCGACATCGCTGCCGCCGCCCATGGCGATCCCGACATCCGCCTGGGCCAGCGCCGGGGCGTCGTTAATCCCATCGCCAACCATCGCCACTTTGTGCCCCTGGCTCTGCAGACGCTTAATGGCATCGGCTTTACCGTCCGGTAGCACGCCGGCGATCACTTCATCAATGCCGGCTTCTTTGGCGATAGCCTTCGCGGTGGTGGGGTTATCCCCGGTAAGCATCACCAGCCGGTAGCCCTGCCGATGCAAACGCGCCAGGGCGTCGACGCTGTCTTCGCGCAGCGGGTCGCGGATGGCGAACAGCGCGGCGGCCTGACCATCCACCGCCAGCAGTACCGGCGTGGCGCCGCGTGAGGCCTGGGCTGTCATCTCGCTTTCCACCTCGGCGGTATTGATATGCTGCTCGTTGAGCAGCGCCTGGTTACCGAGCAGCAGACGATGACCTTCCGCCTCGCCGCTGACGCCAAGGCCGCGCAGGGTGCGGAAGCCGCTGACTTCCGGCAATGGGCCGTCGGCAGCTTTATCAAGGATCGCTCGCGCCAGCGGATGGCTTGAGCCCTGCTCCAGCGCGGCGGCAAGACGCAGCGCGGTATGCTCATCAACGCCAGCGAAAGTTTTCACCGCCACCACCTGCGGCTTGCCTTCGGTCAGGGTGCCGGTTTTATCGAACACAAGGGTGTCGAGTTCACTGGCGCGCTGCAGCGCATCGGCATCGCGGACCAGCACGCCATACTCCGCCGCCCGGCCAACGCCGGAGATAATCGACATCGGCGTCGCCAGGCCTAAGGCGCACGGACAGGCGATAATCAGTACCGTGGTGGCAATGACCAGGGTATAGACGATCTGCGGCGCCGGGCCGAAGAAGTACCAGATCGCAGCGCTGATCAGCGCAATGACGACCACCGCCGGAACAAATACGGCGGAGATTTTATCCGCCAGCTGGCCGATCTCCGGTTTGCTGCTCTGCGCCTGGCGCACCATGCGGATAATTCTTGCCAGCGTGGTCTGGCTGCCGACGGCGCTGGCGGTAAACAGCACGCTGCCATCCTGCACCACGGTCCCGGCGTGAATAGCATCGCCATCGCCTTTTTGCTGCGGCACCGGTTCGCCGGTGAGCATCGCTTCATCAAACCAGGCTTCGCCCTGGCTTATCATGCCGTCGACCGGGACGCGGTCGCCGGTAGTCAGGCGCAGGGTCATGCCGGCCTGAACTTCCGCGAGCGGCAGATCTTTCTCGCCCTCGGGCGTGACGACCCGCGCCGAAGGCGGCGTCAGGTCGAGCAGTTTTTCCAGCGCTTTCGAGGAGCGCTGACGCGCGCGGGCCTCCAGCATATGGCCGAGGTTAATCAGGCCGATAATCATCGCGCTGGCTTCGTAATAGAGATGGCGGGCTTCCATCGGGAACCACTGCGGCCACAGGTTGACGCTCATCGAGTACAGCCAGGCGACGCCGGTGCCGAGCGCCACCAGCGTGTCCATGGTGGCGGTGCCGTTTTTCAGGCTTTTCCACGCGCTGCGGTAGAAGTGGCCGCCGGCGAAGACCATGACGGCGAGGGTGACAAGGCCGATAACCAGCCACAGCGAACGGTTGTCGTCGCTGACCATCATGTTATCGCCGATCATGCCCCAGACCATCACCGGCACGCCGACCAGCAGGGCGACAATCGCCTGCCAGCGAAAACGTTTCATCGTCGCGAGGGCGGTTTCCTGCTGACGTTCGCGGCGTTGCAGATCGTCTTCGATCGCCTCCGCGCCATAGCCGGCTTTCTCCACCGCCTGCACTAATTCTGCGGCGGACGCACTGCCCATCACCAGCGCCGTGCGTTCCGCCAGGTTAACCCGCGCCTGTGAGACGCCCGGCACCGCGGCAAGCGCGTTTTGTACCCGGGAGACGCAGCTGGCGCAGCTCATGCCGTTGATCAGCAGCTGTTGACTGTCATCTTCGTCATGGGCTGCCGGAAGCTCAGGAGTGGCCGCTGTCAGTGCTTCCGACGGGATTGATGATTCTGCCAGCGGTTTAGCCTTTGGGTGGCTGAGCTCCGCGCCGTATCCGGCTTGTTTAACGGTATCAATCAGCGCTTGCGCGCTGGCGCTGCCCGTCACATGGGCTTCAGTGAGGGTGACTTCCGCTTGCTCAACGTCAGGACGCTGCTCCAGACTCTCTTTCACGCGTTTGACGCAGTGGCCGCAGGAGAGGCCATCCAGCGTCAGGTCGATAGTGTTAGACATAAATAACTCCTGAATAATTTTCCGGTCAACGATTGACCAGAACCACTCTTTCATCGAGTATTAAGAAGGTTAAACCTTCCAGCAAGGGGAAGGTCAAGGAGAAAAAATGAATATCAGCGATGTGGCGAAAAAAACCGGCTTAACCAGCAAAGCGATTCGTTTTTATGAAGAGAAGGGGCTGGTGACGCCGCCGTTGCGGAGCGAAAACGGCTACCGCACCTATAGTCAGCAGCATCTCGATGAGCTGACGCTGCTGCGCCAGGCGCGGCAGGTGGGGTTTAACCTGGAAGAGTGCCGCGAACTGGTGGCCTTGTTCAACGACCCGTCGCGGCACAGCGCCGATGTGAAAAAACGCACGCTGGAGAAAGTGGCGGATATCGAGAACCATATCCGCGAGCTGCAAAATATGCGCACGCACCTGCTGGCGCTGGCCGAATCCTGCCCCGGCGACGACAGCGCGGAGTGCCCGATTATCGATAATCTTTCCGGCTGCTGCCATCGCAAGGCGCAGGCTTAACGGACGGCGGGTCTGATTCGTAGCGTAATCCCTTCTACGGCAATCACTTCAACCTTGCTGCCCGCCGCGAAGTCTTCATCGGCAATCACCGGCCAGGAGCTGTCGCCCACGCGGACGTGGCCGCGGCCGTTCACCAGCGGGGCATCCAGCGTCAGGCGGCGGCCCACCAGTTGCTGCCCGCGCTGGTTGAGCTGGGCATCGGCCGGGCGCTGCGTTTTGACGCGCTTGCGCAGCCATTTCGACCACAGCCACGCCGCCAGCAGGGTGAGAACGGCAAACAGCGTGCCTTGCCATTCCCAGCTCAGCGGCAGGAGCCAGGTCAGGGCGCCGGTCACCACGCCGGCGACGCCGCTCCACAGCAGGTATCCGCTGCCGCCCAGCATCTCGGCCGCCAGCAGCAGCCCGCCGAGGCTTAGCCAGAACAGATGGGGGTGTGCGAGGATCATGCCGATCATGATTTTTTCCGATCGCCAGCGCCTTCTTTGATCAGCTCGCTGATCCCGGCGATCGATCCCATCAGGCTGCTGGCATCCAGCGGCATCAATACCACTTTGCTGTTGTTAGCGGCGCCAATCTGCTGCAGCGCATCGGTGTATTTCTGCGCCACGAAGTAGTTGATCGCCTGAATATCGCCCGAGGCGATCGCCGAGGAGACCATTTGGGTGGCGCGGGCTTCCGCTTCGGCGGACCGTTCGCGAGCCTCCGCCTGCAGGAACGCGGACTGCCGTTCGCCCTCGGCCTTGAGGATCTGCGACTGCTTTTCCCCTTCCGCTTTCAGAATTTCCGCCTGTCGCACCCCTTCGGCCTCAAGGATGTACGCGCGTTTGGTACGTTCGGCTTTCATCTGGGCGTTCATCGAGGCGATAAGCTCCGCCGGCGGGCGAACGTCGCGAATTTCGACGCGGGTGATTTTCACCCCCCACGGGTTGGTGGCGTCGTCAACGATATGCAGCAGGCGGGTGTTAATGCTGTCGCGCTGGGAGAGCATTTCGTCCAGCTCCATTGAGCCGAGCACGGTACGGATGTTGGTCATCGTCAGGTTGACGATCGCCTGCTCAAGATTGCTGACCTCGTAGGCGGCCTTTGGCGCGTCGATCACCTGAATAAAGCAGACCGCGTCGATGGTGACGTTGGCGTTATCCCGGGAGATAACCTCCTGCGAGGGGATATCGAGCACCTGCTCCATCATGTTCACTTTGCGGCCGATACGGTCCATAAACGGCACGACTAAGCTTAATCCCGGCTGCAGCGTCTGGGTAAAACGCCCGAAGCGCTCCACCGTCCACTGGTAGCCCTGCGGGACAATTTTCACCGCCGCGGCCACAATAACCAGCGCGACGAAAATAAGGATAGGAATAAAAATTAGCATCAAAAACCTCCTGTCTTGTTGCCTGGCGGGGCGCTACAAGGAAATAGCGCATGTTTAAACTGAGTATATCTTTCTCCTCATCCTGGAGAAAGGAAAGTGCGGTAAACTAGCGGTGTTTCAGAAAATAATCAGGAAGACTCATGAAGGAAAATAACGCGCTTTTGCGTCTCGACGGTGTGGGGTTTAAGACCGACGACGCCGTTATTTTACACAATATCAATTTTCAGCTTCGCGCCGGAGAATTCAAGTTGATTACCGGCCCTTCCGGCTGCGGGAAAAGTACCTTGCTGAAGATTATCGCCTCGCTTCTCAGCCCAACCTCCGGGCGCCTGTTCTTCGACGATGCGGATGTCGCGACGCTGTCGCCGGAAAGGTATCGCCAACAGGTCTCTTACTGCGCGCAGACGCCGGCCCTGTTCGGTGATTCGGTTTACGATAATCTGATTTTTCCGTGGCAGATCCGCAATAAACAACCGGATCCGCAGGCGCTGCTGGCCGACCTGCAGCGCTTTGGCCTTGACGAAAATATGCTGGAAAAATCCATTAATGAACTCTCCGGCGGGGAAAAGCAGCGCGTATCGCTGATCCGCAATCTACAATTTCTGCCGCGCGTGCTGCTGCTGGACGAAATTACCAGCGCGCTGGATGAAAGTAATAAACAGAATGTGAATGACATTATTCATGGCTACGCAACGGAAAAACAGGTCGCTGTTCTGTGGGTCACCCACGATCGCAATGAAATTTCGCATGCCGATGAAGTGATTACGCTGCAACCTGCCGGCGGAAATATGCAGGAGGTACAGCATGAACGGGCATAACATTACGAACGAATCGCTGGCGCTGTCGATGGTGCTGGTGCTGATCGCTATTCTGGTCAGCTATCGGGAAAAGCTGGCGCTGGAAAAAGATATTATCTGGAGTATTTGCCGGGCGATCGTGCAGCTGATAATCGTCGGCTATGTGCTGAAATATATCTTTAACGTCAATCATGCGGTTCTGACGCTGTTGATGGTGCTGTTTATCTGCTTTAACGCGGCGTGGAATGCGAAGAAGCGCAGTAAATATATCGACAAAGCTTTTATCTCGTCGTTTATCGCCATCACTACTGGCGCTGGACTAACGCTGGCGGTACTGGTGTTTTCTGGCTCGATCGCCTTCGTGCCGATGCAGGTGATCCCGATTGCCGGGATGGTGGCCGGGAACGCCATGGTGGCGGTAGGGCTGTGCTACAACAATATGGGCCAGCGCTTCAGCAGCGAGCAGCAGCAGATTCAGGAGAAACTGAGCCTCGGCGCGACGCCGAAGATGGCCTCAGCGCGGCTGATTCGCGAGAGCATTCGCGCGTCATTGATTCCCACCGTCGATTCGGCGAAAACGGTCGGTCTGGTGAGCTTGCCTGGGATGATGTCGGGGCTGATTTTTGCCGGTATTGACCCGGTGAAGGCGATTAAGTACCAGATCATGGTGACCTTTATGCTGCTGTCGACCGCCAGCCTGTCGACGATTATCGCCGGCTATCTGACCTACCGGAAGTTCTTCAACGCCCGCCATCAGCTGGTGGTGACGCAGCTGAAAAAGCGCCCGTGAACGATCCCGGGTTGCGGCGTTCACGCCTTACCCGGGCTACTTAGGCTACGTTCCGCATAGTTCGCGTAGCCCGGATAAGCGCAGCGCTATCCGGGGAAGGCAACGGATTAGTACAGCAGCGAATAGAGCTGACGACGATATTTGGCGGCCAGCGCATCGCCGGTACCGAGGGCGGCGAGGATCTCCTGCAGCATCTTGCGCGCCTGGCCATCGCCGGCGCCTAAATCTTTCTGCAGATGGCTGAACAGCAGGGCCAGCGCTTCTTCATTACGCCCGACCTGATGCAGCTGCAGCGCCAGCTGGGAGGCCAACTGCGCATCCTCCGGATTCTGTTCCACCTGCTGCTGCAGCTGCTGGATTTCCGGGGTGTCGGCGGCCTGTTTGAGCAGCTCAATCTGCGCCACCAGACCCTGATAGTGGGTATCCTGATCCTGCAGAGGAATGGTTTTCAGCACGCTTTCCGCTTCATCGGAACGGTGCAGAGCAATCAGCGTTTCCGCCAGCAGCAGGCCAATCTGGCTTTCCTGATTCGACAGCTGCCAGGCTTCCTTCAGCAGCGGCAGGGCATCGGCGTATTTTTCTTCCTGCATCAGGGCCAGCGCCTGCTGAGCTTTCAGCTCCTCTTCACGGGGCAGGACTTTATCCAGCAGGGCGCGGATCGCTTCTTCCGGCTGCGGGCCTTCAAAACCATCCACCGGCTGGCCGTTCTGGAACAGATAAACCGTAGGGATGGCGCGCAGACCAAACTGTGAAGCGAGCATCTGCTCGGCGTCGCAATCGACCTTCGCCAGCGTGAACTGGCCGTTGTATTGGGCTGCCAGGCGCTCGAGCACCGGGGTCAGCTGTTCGCAATGCTGGCTGCGGGCAGACCAGAAATAAAACAGCACCGGAACGTTCATGGACTGCTGTAGCGTCTGCTGCAGGTTCGCTTCGCTAATGTTGACAATATTCTGTTCGGACATGGGCATTTCTCGTTAGTCGATTTCTGTTTTACATGGGGGCGGCATTCCGCGCTTCAACTCAGCCGTGGATAATTTTGTCCATCGCGCGGGCAGGCAGCAGGCGCTTAAGCAGCGCCACCGCGTGGGTGACCAGGGTGACCGGATAGCGCAGCTTTGGTTTATCGCTGGTAAAAGCATGGCGCACTTTTTCCACCACCGCCTCCGGCCCGAGGGTAAAGCGGGCGGCGATGCCCGGATTTTCTACGGGCTTATCGCTTTGCGTCTGGTTGACGTTATCGGTAAAGCGGGTGCGGATCGGGCCCGGTTCAATCAGGCTGACCTGAATACCGCTGTGGCGCAGCTCCATGCGCAGCGCGTCGGACCACGCCTCGAGGGCATATTTACTGGCGGCATAGGCTCCGCGGCCGGGACTGGCGATAAGCCCCATCACCGAGGAGGTCATCACGATGCGCCCTTCGCCGTGCGGCGTCATCGCCGGCAGCAGCAGCATGGTGAGCTGATGCGCGCCGAAAAAGTTAGCGGAAAATTGCTGTTCCATCTGCTGGCGGCTGATAGTGTTCAGCGGGCCATAGACGCCATACCCGGCGTTATTGAACAGGCCGTAGAGACGATTATCGGTCAGCGCAATCACCTCCGCTGCCGCGCGCTCCACGCTCTGCGGGTCATCCAGATCGAGCAAAATACCGGTTAGCCCCAGCTCCTGCATCCGCGCGACATCCTCTGCTTTGCGGCAGGCCGCCAGCACGCGAAAGCCCTGGCGGGTTAAATCCAGCGCGCTTTCCAGACCAATTCCGCTGGAACAGCCTGTCACTAAAACCGTTTTTTGCATAACTTTACCTGTCAGCGACCCCTGGCGTTCAGGAGTCATGATTAACTAAGGGAGCCAGCCGCTTCGCCATCCAGTCGGCGATAAACGGCTGCGCGTCGCGATTTGGATGAATGCCGTCGTCCTGCATCCATTGCGGCTTGAGATAGACCTCCTCCATAAAAAAGGGCAGGAGAGGAATAGCGAACTCTTTGGCCAGGGCCGGGTAAATCGCGCCGAAGGCTTCATTATAGCGGCGGCCATAGTTCGCAGGCAGGTGAATTTGCATCAGCAGCGGCTCGGCGTTGGCCGCTTTGATATCTTTAATAATGGTGCGCAGCGTCTGCTCGGTCTGCTGTGGCGGAAAACCGCGCAGTCCGTCATTGCCGCCGAGCTCAACCAGCACCCAGCGCGGCTGGTGCTGCTTAAGCAGCGCTGGCAGGCGAGCCAACCCCTGCTGCGAGGTATCGCCGCTGATGCTGGCGTTCACCACCGGCGTTTTCGCCTGCCACTGCTCATTGAGCAGCGCCGGCCAGGCGGCGTTGGCCGCCATCCGATAGCCAGCGCTCAGGCTGTCGCCGAGGATCAGCAGCGTGTCCGCCGCCATCGCGCGGCAGGTAAACAGGAACAACAACAGGAAAGGCACATGCCAGCGGAAAACATACTTGAAGTTCATCATCTTAAGAAGTCCGTCGGTCAGGGGGAGCATCAGCTCTCCATCCTTACCGGAGTTGAGCTGGTTGTCAAACCGCGGCAGACCATCGCCCTGATCGGCGAGTCGGGTTCCGGTAAATCGACCCTGCTGGCGATCCTCGCCGGCCTCGACGATGGCAGCAGCGGGGAAGTATCGATGCTGGGCAAACCGCTGCACCGGATGGATGAAGAGGCGCGGGCGGCGCTGCGGGCGCAGCACGTTGGTTTTGTTTTTCAGTCGTTTATGCTGATCCCGACGCTCAACGCCCTGGAGAACGTCGAGCTGCCGGCGTTGCTGCGCGGCGCCAGCGATAGCCAGAGCCGGGGCGATGCCCGCGCGCTGCTTGAGCAGCTGGGACTTGGCAAACGCCTGCACCACCTGCCGGCGCAGCTCTCCGGCGGCGAACAGCAGCGGGTGGCGCTGGCCCGGGCCTTTAACGGGCGCCCGGCCATTCTGTTCGCCGATGAGCCCACCGGCAACCTCGATCGCCAGACCGGGGACAAAATTGCCGATCTGCTGTTCTCGCTTAATCGCGAACACGGCACCACCCTGATCCTCGTCACTCACGATCCGCTGCTGGCGGCGCGCTGCGATCGCCGTCTGCGCCTGGTGGATGGCCAGCTGCGGGAGGAAGCATGATCGCCCGCTGGTTCTGGCGCGAATGGCGCTCGCCGTCGCTGCTGATCGTCTGGCTGGCGTTAAGCCTCGCCGTGGCCTGCGTGCTGGCCCTGGGGTCGATAAGCGATCGGATGGAGAAAGGCCTTAGCCAGCAAAGCCGTGAATTTATGGCCGGCGACCGTACGCTGCGCAGTTCGCGCGAGGTACCCGCAGAGTGGATCGCACAGGCGCGGAAGTCAGGGCTGACCGTCGGCGAGCAGCTGAGCTTTGCCACCATGACGTTCGCCGGTGATACGCCGCAGCTGGCGGACGTTAAGGCGGTGGACGACCGCTATCCGCTGTATGGCACCCTCGAGACGCAGCCGCCGGGGCTGAAGCCGCAGGCGGGGAGCGTGCTGCTGGCGCCAAGGCTGATGGCGCTCCTGAACCTGAAAACCGGCGATACGATTGACGTTGGCGATGCCACGCTGCGCATTGCCGGGGAGGTGATTCAGGAGCCGGATGCAGGGTTTAACCCCTTCCAGATGGCGCCGCGGCTGATGATGAATATGGCCGACGTGGCAAAAACCGGGGCCGTGCAGCCCGGCAGTCGCGTCGCATGGCGCTATAAGTTCGCCGGCGACGCTGAACAGCTGGCCAATTATGAGCAGTGGCTGCTGCCGAAGCTCGGCCCGGAGCATCGCTGGATTGGCCTTGACCAGGACGACAGCGCGCTGGGCAAATCCCTCGAACGCTCGCAGCAATTCCTGTTGTTATCCGCGCTGTTGACGCTGCTGCTGGCCGTCGCCGCAGTGGCGGTAGCGATGAGCCACTACTGCCGCAGCCGCTATGATCTGGTCGCCATACTCAAGACGCTGGGCGCCGGAAGGTCGCAGCTGCGCAAGCTTATCGTCGGCCAATGGCTGCTGCTGTTGACGCTGTCGGTGATAACCGGCGGGGTGGCGGGCCTGGCGCTGGAGCGTCTGCTGCTGCTGGTTCTCAAACCGGTGCTGCCCGCCGCGTTACCCGCTGCCAGCGGTTGGCCGTGGCTGTGGGCTATCGGGGCGACAGGCGTCATTTCCCTGCTGGTGGGCCTGCGACCCTATCGACTGCTGCTGGCGACCCTGCCGCTGCGAGTGCTGCGTCAGGATGTGGTGGCTAACGTCTGGCCGTTGAAAATCTGGATCCCGGCGGTTAGCGTCGTGGTGGTGGGCCTGTTGGCCTGGCTGCTGGGCGGCAGCCCGCTGCTGTGGTCGGTGCTGGCCGGGGCGGTGGTGCTGGCGCTGCTGTGCGGCCTGGTGGGCTGGGGATTGCTGTGGCTGCTCAAACGCCTGACGCTCAAAGCCTTGCCGCTGCGTCTGGCGGTGAACCGCCTGCTGCGCCAGCCGTGGTCGACCCTCAGCCAGCTGGCGGCGTTTTCCCTGTCGTTTATGCTGCTGGCGCTCCTGTTGGTGCTGCGCGGCGATCTGCTTGACCGCTGGCAGCAGCAGTTGCCCCCGCAGAGCCCGAACTACTTTCTGATCAATATCGCCCCTGAGCAGATAGTGCCGGTGAAGACCTTCCTCGCCGAACACCAGACGCGGGCGGCGGAATTCTATCCGATCGTCCGGGCCCGTCTGACGCAGATCAACGGTCAATCCACGGACGGGAACAAAGACGAAGCGCTGAATCGCGAGCTTAATCTCACCTGGAGCGAACAGCGTCCGGATCATAATCCGCTGGTGGCCGGCAGCTGGCCGCCGAAGTCGGGCGAGGTATCGATTGAGGAGGGGCTGGCGCAGCGGCTGGGGATAAAGATCGGCGATACAGTGACCTTTACCGGCGATACCCAGGAGTTCAGCGCGAAGGTCAGCAGCGTGCGCAAAGTAGACTGGGAGAGCCTGCGGCCAAACTTCTTCTTTATTTTCCCCGCCGGGGCGCTGGACGGGCAGCCGCAGAGCTGGCTCACCAGCTTCCGCTGGGATAACGGTCCCGCGATGTTGACCCAGCTGAACCGCGAGTTTCCCACCGTCAGTCTGCTGGATATCGGCGCCATCCTGCGTCAGGTCGGCCAGGTGCTCTCCCAGGTCAGCCGGGCGCTGGAGGTGATGGTGGGCCTGGTGACGGCCTGCGGCGTGCTGCTGTTGCTGGCGCAGGTGCAGGTCGGTATGCGTCAACGCCATCAGGAGCTGGTGGTCTGGCGCACGCTGGGGGCAGGAAAATCGCTGCTGCGCGCTACGCTGTGGGCGGAGTTTGCCCTGCTGGGGCTGGTTTCCGGCCTGGTGGCGGCGATAGGCGCGGAAGTGGCGCTGGCGATGCTGCAGACGAAAGTCTTTGATTTTCCCTGGGCGCCGGACTGGCGCCTGTGGGTGTTGCTGCCGCTGACGGGAGCGGTGTTGTTATCCCTGTGCGGCGGCGGGCTGGGGCTGCGTCTGTTAAAAGGAAAAGCGCTATTCCGCCAGTTTAGCCAGTAAGAATATTGCATTTTGATGATGCGCCGCCGTTTTTGGCGGCGCTTTTATTTTAAACGCACAAATTGATAAATCATTGATTTTTAAGAGCACAAAACATTAAAAACCCAACAACACGCTATGCTGATTCGCGGTTAATATTCAACTGGAAAATATAAGGTGGCTTATTAATCAAGGAAAAACTATGGCACACACAATAAAAGCGCTGGCGATCTCGATCGGCGCAGCATTAGCGTTAACGTCATTGCATTCCCACGCGGAGATTACGCTGCTGAAACAAGATCCGCAGGCGGGCGATCCGTTAAGCCGGCTTAACTTTACCGTCGGCGGCAGTATCCGGCCGCAGTTCAACATGATGACCGGCGATGGCGACAAAGGCTCCTATAAGCGTAACGGTTTTGACGGCGGCACCCGCTTCCGCTTCGCGGCGGATTACTACCTGTTCGATGATATTAGCTGGATTAGCTACTATGAGCTGGGCGTGAACATTCCGGCGCTGTTTGACTGGGATAACCACTACGCGGAAGGCGCGAACAATACCACCCGCCGCATGCTGTATACCGGCCTGAAAAGCGATACCTGGGGTACGTTAACCTACGGGCAGCAGAACAGCATTTACTATGATGTGGTGGGGGTGAAAACCGATATCTGGGACTACGATATGATCGGTCAGGCCCCGGGGAACGGTATTAATGGCGATTACGATGGCTCCTATCGTTCACGTAATATGCTGAAATATAAGAAAACTGTAGGTGATGTCGATCTTTACGGCTCTTATCTGTTCGAAGACAGCGAATACCTGCCGGGTAACGGCCTGCGTTACAAGCGTAAAGGCGGTGGTTCTGTTGGCGCGGACTACCACATCATGAAGGATCTGACCTGGGGTACCGCGTGGAACTACACCCGCGCCGAAATGCGCGACCCGTCAAGCGCCGACAGCAAAACCTATGACCAGAATATCGTCGGTACCGCGCTGAGCTGGACCCCGGATAACTGGACCTTCTCCTTCGGCGGCGGCTGGTATCAGAACTTCCTCACCACCAAGAAAACCGATGTGCATAATTACTTTGCCGGTGACGCCTGGGGGATTGAATATTTTGCGGGCTATAAATTCCCGATCAATCAATACGCTGTTAAATCTATTCAGCCGTACTTTATGGGCGACCGTCTGGAATATGTGAACGGCCGCAACTATCAGCGTATCGATAACGGTCTGGGGATTAGCTTCCAGCTGGATTATGGTTTCCGCGTTGACTACGAACACGTGTTTACCTCCAGCACCGACAACCTTGGCGATATGAACCTGGTCCGTCTACGCTACGACTTCTAAGCGGTCACAACTCCCCGGTCGCGCGCGCTTACCGTGGCTACAAATCGCGCCGACCGGTAGCCCGGCTAAGGCGTTTACGCCGCAAGCCGGGACAATAGAGCATGCGATTACTTCGCCAGCCAGGCTGCGACCTCCTGCCAGCTGCCGCGAAAGAGAATTTTCCCGGCTTTTTTCCCCAACTGATAGCGATACATCGGGTCGTAGTACTCTTCCAGCAGCGGTACCAGCCAGGCAAAGTGCGCCTCGGTGCTGGCGGTGCGCTGCTGCTGCACCAGCGCCTCATCGAGCCGTTCAGTGAGCTGAGCAAAACGCTGCAGCCCCAGGCGACGGCGGATGGCAAACAGGCCGTGATGCAGATACTCGCCGTATGCCTGCCAGCCTTTCTCTTCGCCATACGCGGCGATAAAGTCGCGATACATGCGATCGAAATACTCTTCGCGCAGCCGTTCGAGGCGAACGTCAAACGGATCTTCCACCACCGCCAGCGGCGACTGCGCCATGCGGAGGCGCAGGCTCTCCGGTAGATGATTGGCGCCGATCATATGGCCTTCATCTTCCAGCACCCAGCGGGTCTGCTGTTCGGCTTTTTTAAGCAGGCTGACCGCCAGGTGGTTTTCAAAGGTGGCCTGTGGATGCTGATCCTGCAGGGTTCGACCGAATGAAGAACCGCGGTGATGAGCAAGCCCTTCCAGGTCGATACCGTCCGGGCGCGAGCAGACCAGTTGAGTTTTGCCGTTGCCGGTACAGCCGCCAATCAGCACGATCGGCCGCTGCACCAGTTCGTCGGTGGCCTGGATCGCCGCCTGGCGTAGCGCTTTATAGCCGCCGACGATCAGGGGGTAATCCACGCCAGCTTCTTTCAGCCACTGCTGGACGATATGCGAGCGCTGGCCGCCGCGGGCGCAGCACAGGTAACCGTGTGGGTAACGGGCGCACGCTTCCAGCCACGCCTGAGTACGGCTGGCGCGCAGGTCACCCTGGACCAGTTTATGGCCGAGCGCCAGCGCCGCTTCCGGCCCCTGGCGCTTGTAGCAGGTACCGACCGCGGCGCGTTCTTCATCATTCATCAGCGGCAGGTTGATCGCCGCCGGCATCGCGCTTTGGCTAAACTCCACCGGGGCGCGTACGTCAATCAGTGGCGTATCGCTGGCGAGAATGGCGCGATAATCCGTCCCATTGGTCATGGGGTATCCTCTGAAGTCAAAACAGAAATGAGCTTTACAGCAAGGGGGGGATTGTACGCGCCTCAAGGTGTGCCGGGGAAGGGGATAGATCAAATCCCCGGCACGAAGGGCTTAGCTGAGCTGCGATTGCGCCCAGACCAGGCCGCTGGTGTACTCCGGCGGCAGCAGCGGCTTGATCGCTTCCAGCGTCGCGCTCAGGCGATCGGTATCGCTGTCGGTGAGGTTCAGGTGGCCGACTTTACGACCCGGGCGCACCTCTTTGTCATACCAGTGCAGGTGCACCAGCGGCAGCTTCAGCCAGTCGTAGTTAAGATCGGTGCCGATCAGGTTGATCATCACCGACGGGCTGTTGACCACCGGCGGCGGCAGCGGCAGGCCGGTAATCGCCCGCAGATGCAGCTCGAACTGGCTGATAGACGCCCCGTTCTGCGTCCAGTGGCCGCTGTTGTGCACCCGCGGCGCCAGCTCGTTAATCAGCAGCCCCTCGGCGGTAACGAAGCACTCCATCGCCATCACGCCGACATAGTTCAGCTCGTTCATGATCGCCGTCAGCATGCTTTCCGCCTGTTCCTGCTGGCGAGCGTTGGCCTGCGGGAAGGCGACGCTGGCGCGCAGAATACCGTCCTGATGCAGGTTACGGGTCAGCGGGTAGAAGACGGTGCTACCGTCATGAGCGCGGGCGCCCACCAGCGATACCTCGCCGGAGAAGTTAATCCCCTGCTCGACGATGCACTCGCCGTAGTTATCGGCCGGTAGCTGATCGATCTCGTTTTCCCGCAGACGCCACTGGCCGCGGCCGTCGTAACCGCCAACGCGACGCTTAACGATCGCCAGTTCGCCAAGGCGAGCAAACACCGCCGGCCACTCGCTTTTATCCGCCAGCAGCTGCCACGGGGCGGTGGCGAGGCCAAGCTTGTCAAACAGCTGCTTTTGCGTCAGGCGGTCGGCGATAATCGGGAAGACATCGCGGTTGACGAACGCCGGGTGGCGGGCCAGCTCGCGGGTGAGGGCGGTTTCCGGCCAGCGTTCAATTTCTGCCGTGATGACGCTCTGCTGGAACGGCACCGCTTCCGGGTCGGCTTCCAGCCCCACCGGCCAAACGGCGATGCCCAGCGGCTCGCCGGCCTGGCGCAGCATACGGCCTAACTGGCCGTTACCGAGCACGCATACCTGTTTCATGCCGCACCCCGCGGATCCGGATTATCCAGCACTTCATCGGTTTGCGCCTGACGCCAGGCGCTCAGGCGCTGGTGCAGTTCAGCATCGTGCTGGGCAAGGATCTGCGCGGCGAGCAGGCCGGCGTTCGCAGCGCCAGCTTTGCCGATGGCCAGGGTACCGACCGGAATGCCGCGCGGCATCTGCACAATGGAGTAGAGGCTGTCGACACCGCTTAAGGCTGCGCTCTGAACCGGTACGCCGAGCACCGGCACCAGGGTTTTCGCCGCAATCATGCCCGGCAGATGCGCCGCGCCGCCTGCTCCTGCAATAATCACCTGATAACCGTGGCTTTCGGCGCTTTCAGCAAAGCTGAACAGCTTATCGGGCGTGCGGTGGGCGGAGACCACTTCGACATGGTACGGAACGTTCAGGGCATCAAGGATTTCTGCGGTAAATTGCATGGTAGCCCAGTCGCTTTTGGACCCCATCACGATGGCGATACGCGCCGAATTATTGCGGGAAGACATGCGTCTTAAAACTCCTGTGGGTGTGTTTCACACTGCTTTAGAGGCCACAGAGAATAGCATGAACTGCCAGCAAGGAAAACGGTTGCGTGCGCATGGTTAGCCGTCTTTTGTCTCGCCTGGAGGTGATGGCGTGGGTGCCTGATTGACCTTTATCTCCCTCATGATACAGGTGATAAGCAGCACTAACCCCCACGGGAGCATCAGGGTGCCCATAAGCAGTAAATAGATTTGTACCAGCCGGCTATCGTGAGGGCGGGTGCAGAGCAAATAAATGGCATAAAAATAGATAGCCCACGCCAGCATCGCACACCAGACAAACGTCAGCGTGTTGCCGATAACGACGCCGATTAAGGCGATATAACTTACCCCTAACGGATTGAGGATCGCGATGATCATTCCCCACATCAGCGGCTGACTCCACCTTTTCCTGCTCATGCTCGTTCCTTGAGAGTGACGTTGTGGAAGACTAGCATGCAGGGCGGGGGGAAGCGCGCACCTTCGCCCGGGCAAAAGGCGCTTTCGGAATTGTGCTCGCGCAGGAATTAGAACGGAAAGTGGATTAGTTCGACGTCGTCCGGCGTCACCTTGACCATCGAACCTTCGCTGTGCCAGGCGCCAAGTACCACACGCCATGCGGGTTGGCCGTTGGCCTGCAGTTCATGGACCGCCGGGCGATGAGTATGGCCGTGGATCAGCCACTGCACGTGATGCCGCTCCATTGCGTCAACTACCGCCTGTGGATTCACATCCATAATTTCCATTGATTTACTGCTGTTGGCGGCTTTGCTGTCGGCGCGCATGCGGGCGGCGATGCGATGGCGAATAAACAGCGGCAGGGCCAGGAACAAACGCTGGATCCACGGGGTGTGGACTTTGGCGCGAAACGCCAGATAGCCTTGGTCATCGGTGCACAGCGTGTCGCCATGCATGATCAAGACTTCACGGCCATAGAGGTTCAGTCGCTCTTCTTCGGCGAGCAGGATCATCCCGCTCTGGCGGGCAAAGCGCTGGCCGACGAGAAAATCGCGGTTGCCATGGATGAAGTAGCACGGCACGCCGGCGTCGACGACGGCTTTGATTGCCGAGGCAATTTGTTGGTGCAGCGGGTTAGGATCGTCATCGCCGATCCATGCCTCAAACAGATCGCCAAGGATATACAGAGCGTCCGCCTGGCGGGCTTCGCCCTGTAAAAAACGCAGAAAACCGGCGGTGATCGCCGGTTCTTCTGTTTGCAGGTGCAAATCTGCAATAAAAAGTGTCGCCACGAATTACTCGCTGACGGTGACGCTTTTGATGATCACATCATCTTTCGGCACATCCTGGTGCATGCCGCTGCGGCCGGTGGCAACCGCTTTGATTTTGTCAACCACGTCCATGCCTTCAACCACTTCCGCGAAGACGCAGTAGCCCCAACCCTGCAGGCTTTCGCCGGAGAAGTTCAGGAAGTCGTTGTCAACCACGTTGATGAAGAACTGCGCGGTGGCGGAGTGCGGCGCCTGAGTACGGGCCATCGCCAGCGTGCCGCGGGTGTTTTTCAGACCGTTGTTCGCTTCGTTCTGAATCGGAGATTTGGTCGCTTTTTGTTTCATGCCAGGTTCAAAACCGCCGCCCTGAATCATGAAGCCGTTGATAACACGGTGGAAAATGGTGTTGTCGTAGAAACCTTCGCGGCAGTAGTCCAGGAAGTTTTTAACTGTTTCCGGCGCTTTGTCGTCAAACGTTTTGATTACGATATCGCCATGATTGGTGTGGAAAGTAACCATTTTTGCATCCTGTTCCGATGAGTGTGGTGCCAGCACCCGGTGTCGGGTGAGATATAGGGGGGTGTTATAGCATAACCGCGGGGGTCGATGCACCTTGCAATGTGTGCTGCGTCCGGTCTGAATTATGGGTATTATAGAGACTTCATTACCCACACACGTCTACACGGAATCTTCGATGTTAAAAATTTTTAATACACTGACGCGCCAGAAAGAGGAATTTAAACCTATCCATGCCGGGGAAGTCGGCATGTACGTGTGTGGTATTACCGTTTACGATCTCTGTCATATCGGCCATGGACGTACCTTCGTCTCCTTTGACGTCGTGGCGCGCTATCTGCGTTTTCTTGGCTATAAGCTGAAGTACGTGCGCAATATCACCGATATCGACGACAAAATCATTAAGCGCGCTAATGAAAACGGCGAAAGCTTTGTCGCGCTGGTCGATCGCATGATTGCCGAAATGCACAAAGATTTTGACGCGCTGAATATTCTGCGTCCCGACAGCGAGCCGCGCGCAACGCACCATATTGCGGAGATCATTGAGATCACCGAGCAGCTGATCGCCAAAGGCCATGCTTACGTGGCAGATAACGGCGACGTGATGTTCGACGTGCCGACGGACCCGAACTACGGTTTGCTGTCGCGTCAGGATCTCGATCAACTGCAGGCGGGGGCGCGCGTCGACGTGGTTGACGTCAAGCGTAACCCGATGGACTTCGTCCTGTGGAAAATGTCGAAAGAGGGCGAGCCGAGCTGGCCGTCGCCGTGGGGCGCGGGCCGTCCGGGCTGGCATATCGAGTGCTCGGCGATGAACTGCAAGCAGCTTGGCAACCACTTCGATATTCACGGCGGCGGTTCGGATCTGATGTTCCCGCACCATGAAAACGAAATCGCCCAGTCCACCTGCGCCCACGACGGCGAATACGTCAACTACTGGATGCACTCCGGCATGGTGATGGTTGACCGCGAGAAGATGTCGAAATCGCTGGGTAATTTCTTTACCGTCCGCGACGTGCTGAAGTATTACGATGCGGAGACGATTCGCTACTTCCTGATGTCCGGCCACTATCGCAGCCAGCTGAACTACAGCGAAGAGAACCTCAAGCAGGCGCGTTCGGCGCTGGAGCGTCTGTACACCGCGCTGCGCGGGACGGACAAATCCGCCGACGCGGCGGGGGGCGAAGCCTTCGAAGCACGCTTTATCGAGGCGATGGACGACGACTTCAACACCCCGGAAGCCTACTCGGTGCTGTTCGATATGGCGCGTGAAGTGAACCGTCTGAAAACCGAGGACGCGGCCGCGGCGAACGCCATGGCGGCCCACCTGCGTAAGCTTGCTGCGGTACTGGGTCTGCTGGAGCAGGAGCCGGAGGCGTTCCTGCAGAGCGGCGCGCAGGTTGACGACGCGGAAGTGGCGGAGATCGAATCGCTCATCCAGCAGCGTCTGGACGCGCGCAAAGCGAAAGACTGGGCGGCGGCGGATGCGGCGCGCGACCGTCTCAACGAGATGGGCATTGTGCTGGAAGATGGCCCGCAGGGCACCACCTGGCGCCGGAAGTAAGCCATAAAAAAACGCCCGCAAAAGCGGGCGTTTTTATTTTCGTTGTCAGGCCGTGACGGTCACGCTCTGGCCTTCAAAGCTCACCGTCTGACCAGCGACGATTTTGCAGCGTTTGCGGGTTTCCACCGCGCCGTCGACTTTTACCAGCCCGTCGGCGATGGCGATCTTCGCCTGGGCGCCGCTTTCGCTCCAGCCTTCCAGCTTCAGCAGATCGCACAGCTCAACGTGCGGGTGTTTACCTAAGGAAAATGTCGCCATCTCAGGCCTCCTCAACGTCGTGATACTCTTCGCACGCCTGCAGCGTGTTCTGGATCAGGGTGGCGACGGTCATCGGGCCAACGCCGCCGGGAACCGGGGTGATGTAGGACGCGCGTTCGGCGGCATCTTCATACACCACGTCGCCGACCACTTTGCCGCTTTCCAGACGGTTGATGCCGACATCGACCACAATCGCCCCTTCTTTAATCCACTCGCCAGGAATAAAGCCCGGTTTGCCCACCGCGACGATCAGCAGGTCGGCGTTTTCGACATGATGGCGCAGGTTTTTTGTAAAGCGGTGGGTGACGGTGGTGGTGCAGCCGGCCAGCAGCAGCTCCATGCTCATCGGGCGACCGACGATATTGGAGGCGCCAATGACCACCGCATTGAGGCCGTAGGTGTCGATATTGTAGCGTTCCAGCAAGGTCACGATACCGCGCGGAGTGCACGGACGCAGGCGCGGCGCGCGCTGGCACAGGCGGCCAACGTTGTAAGGATGGAAGCCGTCGACGTCTTTATCCGGCGCGATGCGCTCGAGAACTTTGACGTTATCGATCCCTGCCGGCAGGGGCAGCTGAACCAGAATACCGTCGATGGTCTTATCGGCATTCAGAGTGTCGATAAGCTCCAGCAGCTCGGCTTCGCTGGTGGTTTCCGGGAGATCGTAAGAGCGGGAGACGAAGCCCACTTCTTCACATGCTTTGCGCTTGCTGCCGACATAAATCTGCGAGGCCGGGTTGCTGCCGACCAGCACCACGGCCAGCCCAGGGGCGCGTTTTCCGGCCGCAACGCGAGCCTTCACTTTTTCCGCAACCTCAGAGCGTACCTGCTGCGCAATCGTTTTACCGTCAATAATTTTTGCTGCCATCAGAGAGAGGATTCCATCTGTATCTTTACGAAAGGGGGATGAGGATATTTTGTCAGAAGCGGGCCTCGCTGTCAGTCCTCGTTTGCTGTTTTATCCTGTCTGAGGCTAATTTAGCCTGTTATGACCATGGTTATTACATGGTTATTGGTGCGTTGCGCCTGGCCACTGAGTCGATTTACGCGCGCATTAGGCCCGGCGGTATGCTTCTTGTACAGTTGGTGGAGGATATTTCGCCAGCGTCGTATAAGCCCCGCAGTTTCCTGGCAAAATGGATTGACTCAACCGACGTGGACCGTATAATTCCACGCGTTTCACTCCGCGAAGCACTCGCTTCTCAGGGCGCCCTTAGCTCAGCTGGATAGAGCAACGGCCTTCTAAGCCGTAGGTCACAGGTTCGAATCCTGTAGGGCGTGCCATTTAATAATCAATCACTTATCAACTTCCTCCAGTCGCTGATTTTTCCTTGTGGGACATATTTGGGACATCTTCTGCAAAAATTTGCAAAAATTGAGTCAATTTGACGTGCGTGCTCAGTTAAATGGTTAGGTGCCAGGTGAGCATATCGACGGACCATTTCGATGATTCTAATGTCTTGTAGTATCTGTCGGACGATGGCCAGTCAGAGTACAGCATTACTGCTCTGTAATATCGAACAGAATGGTTAATGCTGGTTATAGCTGAGTGCAGAATAAGCGCTCTGCAGGAATGTGAAAATATGTTGCCGGTAACAGGCTAATAGTCATTATAGCTTTAGGTTCTGTCTGACTGGGTTAAATATCGCATTTTAAGCTGGCGTGAAGTACAGTTGTTATAGATCAATATTGAACACTATTTGAAAGCATACCCTCGATGTTCATCCACTGCCTGGAAAGATCCGAATGAACATCAAATTCGTCGCCATCTCCGTATTCGCTGTTGTGTGCGTCTTTGCATCAGATATTTCCATCGCCAAATCGAATTCCTTAAGCGATGATCAGGTCAGTCAAAGGATTATTGATGACTCTGTCGCATCCTACCCCGGTACTTGTGCCTGTCCCTTCAATACCGCCCGGAACGGCAGCTCGTGCGGTGGCCGCAGTGCCTGGAGCAAAGCTGGTGGGTACTCACCTATTTGCTACAAGAAAGAGGTAACAAAGGAGATGGTTAAGGCGTGGCGACAAGAGAATCAATGATAACGATCAATATCTGAACCAGGTGATTACTTACACTGGAATAGTAGTTTAAATAATATTAAATGATTATTTCGAATACTGCAGCCTATTTGCAGTAAGCACTGTTCTGGTAGAGGCGGCAGAGGCCACGGCGTATATCTTTTTACCTTGTGATATTTGAACCCAGCAAATCTATTTCCCCTGCCTGATAGACTTAGTGTCACCGTATCCTGTTACTAAGAGCACGGGGCTACCTACTCATAAGACACTTCCTCTTCTTACGAGGAAACCGGTTCAGCGTGTTGTGTGTGGAGACAGTACCCATCAACTCAAACTGATAACAAAAAGTTTAATTTTTTTCCCCGCCGCGCTGACTATAGTTAGGGCACTTTCACTTGCCCAATAAGGTTACGATTATGAAATTAGTTATCGCCTCCGTAATTTCTCTACTCAGCTTCAGCGCGCTGGCGGCGCCAGAGGGGACGCTCAGCGTACACATTCTTAATCAGCAAACCGGGCTCCCTTCACCGGGGGTGCAGATTGAGCTGGATAAACAGCAGGGGGAGAGCTGGCAGCATATCGCCACCGGTAAAACGGATGCCGATGGGCGGATTAAATCGCTCTATCCGCAGGCGGAGAATATGGAGCCGGGGGTGTATAAAGTGACGTTTAAAACTGGTGACTATTTTAAAAGCCAAAATATGAATACGTTCTTCCCGGTGATTCCGGTTATTTTCAATGTTACAAAGCAAAATCAAAAACTGCATATCCCGCTGCTGCTCAGTCAGTACGGATACTCTACCTACCGCGGCAGCTGATGACCCAAGCCGCTATCCAGCCAACGCCTGCGCGGCTTCCGCAGGCGTCACGCTTTTCTCGCACCACGATGTCCACGCCTAACGCTCGGTCTCTTTCTCTTTAAAGTGTTTAACGGCTTCGTCGTACATCGCCAGCAGGCCGGAAATTTCGCCTTCATATTGCGGCACGCGCTGGGCGCGAACGAGCTCAATCAGCAGCGCATAGGCTGCTTCTTCCGGGGCCGCATGTGGATTAATAAGTCCAGACATATCACCTCCTTAACAGTGGGCCTTTAGCCTACCCCTCGGCGGGAAAACGCAACAGCCTGATATGCAACCAGTACTTCTTATATGGCTCTTGTGAAACCTCAGAGGCGAAGACCACGGCGGAAATCAATTGAAGGAGGGGTTATCCAGACCACTGGCGTGGCGATTAGCGGTGCATCTACACCGGCAGGAGGCTCATCATCAGCCAGGCGATGGCGATGCAGATAAGGGTCATCGACAGCACAAAATTCATGGTAGCTCCTCTTCATCCTTTCTTTACTCAACGTAAATTTTGACAGCGATGATCGCCTTTATCCTTGGCGATTTGTGCCGCTATCCGGCGGTGGGCTGGGGAAAGACGGCCTGTTTCCCCGTGAAGGCCAGCAAAATATCCTCTTTGTCAGGGTTATAGTGATGACATCAATGAATAAGCTGCATCACATTGGTTATGTTGGTCTTTCCGCCTGAAGAATGACTTCGGGTCGCTGATAAGCTTGCTGGGGGACTAACAGGATGAGCACTACACCGTTAACGCTTTCTTTTGCCGGACAACAACCGCCCCTCGCCCTGCCGCAGGTGCCGGGAACGCGGGGGCCGGTGGGAGTCGACATGCGCGGGCTAAATCAGTCCGGATTCTGCAGCTATGACCCCGGCTTCGCCAACACCGCCGGATGCCAGTCGGCGATCTCGTGGATCGATACGGAAAACAGCGTGCTATTGCACCGCGGCTATCCGGTGGATCAGCTGGCTCGCCAGTGCGATTTTCTCGAAGTGGCCTACATCATGCTGAACGGTGACGCGCCGGATGAGGCCAGCTATCAAACCTTTCGCGAGACCATCACCCGCCATACTCTGGTCCATGAGCAGATAGCCCGCATGTGCAGCGGCTTTCGTCGCGACTCGCACCCGATGGCGCTGATGTGCGCCCTGGTGGGGGCGCTGGCGGCGTTTTATCATGACGTCCTGGACGTGGAAAATCCGCAGCACCGGGCGCTGGCCGCCACCCGGCTGCTGTCGAAAATGCCCACTATCGCCGCCATGAGCTACAAGTACACCATTGAGCAACCCGCGGCGTATCCGCGCAACGATCTCTCCTATGCCGGTAATTTCCTGCAGATGCTGTTTGCTATCCCGGCGGAAAAATACGTTCTCAATCCGGTTATCGAGCAGGCGATGAACCAGATCCTGGTGCTGCATGCCGATCACGGGCAGTGCGCCTCGACCACTACGGTGCGCGCGGCGGGCTCCTCCGGGGCGAACTTATTCGCCTGCGTCGCCGCCGGGCTGGCGTCGCTGTGGGGGCCGATGCATGGCGGAGCAAATGAATCGAGCATGCGAATGCTGGAGGAGATTGAAAGCGTCGATCAGGTTCCGGCGTTTCTGCGCCAGGCGAAGCGCGATCCGCAGGCATTTCGCCGGCTGGGTTTTGGCAACTCGCGCTACCGTCACCGTGACCCGCGCGCCGATATCCTGCGTGAAACCAGCCATCGGGTGCTGGCGGAGGTAGGCATGTCCGACCGCCTGCTGCAGGTGGCGATGGCCCTTGAGGACGTGGCGCTGACCGACCCCTATTTTGTGGACAATGGCCTGTCGCCAAGCGTGGATTTCTATACCGCGGTGATCCTTAAAGCGATGAATCTGCCTTCGTCGATGTTTGCGGTGGTCACCGCGGTCGGTCGGACGGTCGGTTGGGTGGCGCACTGGAACGAGATGCACCTGGCGCCGCTGACCATCTACCGGCCACGGCAGATTTACGTTGGCGAGGGCTATCGGGATTACGTCTCCCGACGCGGCGAGCGGTCTGCTGAGCTAAGGTAATGCCTTACAGGCAGGAGGCGCGCGGCGTCTTCCTGCCCAGGCGGGTTACTACTCAGAGATGCCGGGAGAGCAGATAGTGCTCGACGGCGGTATATTCGGTTAACCGGGTATACAGCGCCAACAGGGCGCTGAGAAAAGCGCCTACCTCACAGGCCTGCGGCCTGGGCGTGGCGAGTAATGGCTGTAGCGTAGCTCTCAGTTGATCAAGGTCGGGCTTCAGCACATACGGTATATGCAGGGTGCTGAGGATGGTTTCAGTCTGCTGGAAATCATGACGAGATGGCAACGCCTCGTCTGCGCTTAGCCAGCTCAGGATAATCAACATGAGGCGATTTTTAGCGTAGAGATACGATTTCATGGCCTGTCTCCTGTCGGTAGTGGCGCAACACCATCCCCTGAACTTTGTTCATCAGTTCCACGTTATTTTTCACCGCCAGCTTGCTAAGGACGCGTGAACGGTAGTAGTAGACCCGTTTGATCGTGAGCTGCATGGTGCTGGCCACGTGACACAACGGCATTCCCCCCATCAGCAGGCTGATTAAAAAAGTTTCCTTACGGGTCAGGTTATAGCTGTCAGGTATGGCGATATAGAGCTTGTCGGCGGGGGGCGATGTCAAGCGCGGACCGCGGGCAAGGGCAGCGCTGAGCCCGGCAAAACTGGTGATGAACTCTGCGCCGAGCACAATGGCGAGGCTGCGTTCGAGCTCGCTCAACGGGTAGCCTGATTTGGCAAAAATAAAGATCCGGATCAGGGGATTAAACGATTTTAAACTGAGCGCGACCTGCAGTACTTCGATGCTGACGCTGCTGTAATCAATAAGGATGGTGCTTAGCCGGGCTCCGGCATCGGTCGCAAAAAAAGTATAGAACATCTCACTCTGTCCACTAAACGGGTAACAGAGTATTTCTTTAATATCCAGAGGCTTGCTGTTTGGTTCATTAATATACGCTTTCAGGGCAATATTAAAATATTCTGAATCCGCAATGCAGATCAACATAATGACCTCCTGGCATAAATACGCTGTGCATGCTGTCCTGCCTGATTCGACAATTTACTGTAGAGAATACCCGCCATAAATAACATACTCCCTGCGCTTTCAATCCAGGGGGGAGAACGTGGGAGGAGGTGGTTAATAATGAGGGTGAGATAGTTAGATCGCATTTCTCGAATGTTTTTTAGAAAATAAAAAATAAAAATTACCTTTTATTTACAATTAGTTATGTTTTTATTGTGCGTTTGTTGTATTTCTTTTTCAGAGTGGTGTTAAGACTTTTCTATAAAAAGTAGAAATGGTCCTGGTGGCGAATTTGAATAATAAATAATGAAGTGAGTAGGATGTCAGTGCAGGGAAGGGGTTAAAAGATAACAGGCTAATCCAATGGACTGAGTATTAATAAATTGTACGTATAAAGTACGCCAGGGGTATTTCCTGAACGATTCTCCATAAGCGTGGTGATGAGGAGTGAATATGAAAAAATACAGCAAAGGAATGGCATCTTTCGTGGTGATGATGATGCTTTCTCCGGTAGCGGCGCAGGCTGCTGATGGCAAAGTCACCTTTAATGGTGAAGTCATCGACAATACCTGTACGGTAAAGAATAAAGACAAGACGGTAACCCTGCCGACGGTCCAGCGCTCGGCGCTCAGCAGCGCGGGCGAGACGGCGGGCGTGGTTCCCTTCACTATCGATCTGACGAGCTGTTCCCCGGGGACCAATGTCTCGGTGTACTTCGAGAAGGATCAAAACGTTTCCACGGAGGGCCGACTAAAAAACACTCTGACTGACGGCACGGAAGCAGAAAACGTCGATGTGGAGCTGCTGAACACCCGGTTTACGCCGATTAACCTCGCGGAGACCCCGGCGGTCGCTGCAGACGGCACCATTGCTCGCCCGGACGTGATCCCGGTGGCGGTGGCTGAGCAGGATGGTTCCGCCTCGCTGCCTTTCTATGCCCGCTACTATGCGACCGACGCCGCTACGGCTGGAAAAGTCGCTACCTACGTCAACTTTACGGTGGTCTATCCGTAACCCCTGTCCACGGCCCCGCTCAGGGGCCGTTTATCCACCCGGCAAGGAGGAGGTGAATATGCGGCGTATGGTTCTGGCACTGCTGCTGTCCAGCTATTTACCCTCGGCGGACGCCAGTATGGTTATTGACGGCACACGGATTATTTTTTCCGGCGACAAAAAAGAGATCGCCGTCCGGGCCACCAATATGGGGGAGACCCCCTCTCTGACGCAGGTCTGGGTCGACGATGGCCGCGTGCAAAATCAACCGGAAAAGGATGCGGCGCCGTTTATTGTGCTGCCGCCGATTGTGCGCATCGAACCGGGAAAAGGCCAGAGCTGGCGCCTGGTGTTTAACGGCAGCCGCCTGCCGCAGGATCGGGAATCGCTGTTCTGGTTCAATCTTCTGGATATCCCACCTGAGCCGAAAAATGGCAAGACTGACAATTACCTGCAGCTCGCGATACGGTCGCGTATCAAGCTGTTTTACCGTCCGGCAGGCGTGGCGGCGGAAAAAATAGCCGCGGAAAAAGCCCTGAGCTGGGCGCTGGCTCCTACGGGCAACGGGCTGCGGGTGAGCAATGCCTCAGCGTGCTATATCACCATCGACAGCATCACCCTTAACGGACAAAAACACGCTGCCGGCATGGTCGCCCCGTTTTCCTCGCTGGAGATCGCGCCTAAAGGGGTCGCGCTGCGCACGCTGCCAGCCAAATTCAGCTTCACCACCATCAATGATTACGGCGCGGTAGTGAATCATAATTATCCTCAGTAAGGACATTATTATGAAACTCAGGGAGATCAAGGTTGGGTTGATGCTGCTCCTTCCCTGGCAGGAGGCATGGGCGGCAGAGGCGTTTAGTTTTAACCGCGCCCATTTGCACGGCGCCGCGCAGGTTGATCTCCAGAAATATCAATACGGTAATCCACTACACGCCGGACAGTACCGCAGCACGCTCTCGGTGAATGGCCGGGACCTGGGGGAAGAAACGTTTGTTATCCAGGAACACGATGGCCAGCTTGAGCCCTGCATCTCACCCTCGCTGTTCGACGCTCTGCAGCTGAAGGATGCCCAGTGGCCAACCGCGGCCACCTGCCTGCGTTTTTCGCAGATCGATAAGGCGATCGGCTGGGAGTATGACAGCGGGGAAAACGTCCTGCGGGTAAATATGCCCCAGGCGCTGCTGCAACCCCATTATCGGGGGGCGGTGAACCTGAAAAAGGTGGATAGCGGCGTGCCCGCCGCGGTGCTGCGCTACCAGGCCAATAGCTATCAGAGCATCGTCGACGGGGATAGCAGCAGCCATCATTATCTCGGGCTGGATGCCAGCCTGCGCGCCTTTGGCTGGCGGTTACATCACCAGTCCAGCTACCAGGCGCAGGAAGGGAATACGCACTGGGATAGCATTGCCACCTGGGCTGAGAGAAGTGTAGTGAACTGGGCGTCCACGTTACGGCTGGGTCAGGGATGGACCGACGGAACCTTCTTTGACAGCGTCAGTTTTATCGGCGGCAGGCTGGCTACCGATGTGCGCATGCTGCCGGGCTCTCGCCGCGGTTTTGCGCCGTCGGTCAGCGGCGTGGCGCGCACCAACGCCCGCGTAACGGTCACCCAGAACGGCGCCCTGTTGTACGAGGCAACGGTTCCGCCGGGCAAATTCACCTTCGACGATCTCTATCCCACCAACGCCGGCGGCGATTTACAGGTGACGATCCACGAGGCGGATGGCAGTCAGGACACCTTTACCGTGCCGTACGCCACGCTGCCTGGCCTGGTGCGGGCAGGCGCGGTCTATTATGATCTGTCGCTGGGCTATCTGGATGAGGACGGGATCGCCGGGCGGCCGGGATTTGGCGAAGCCACGCTGCAGTACGGCTTCAATGACTATATCAGCGGCTATACCGGCGCTAACGCGACGACAGATTATTACTCGACGCTGGTCGGCAGCGCCTTCAATACCTACTGGGGCGCGCTGGCGGTCGATCTTTCCCGTTCTGCGGCGAAGGGCAGGGAGCACGGCTGGCAGGAGGGCTACCGCTGGCGGGTGTCCGCATCAAAATCGTTTACATCCGATACGCGAATGCTGCTCTCGATGAGCCACAGCAACGACGGCAATTATCGCTCCATTCGCGATGCCGCCTGGGAGCACGACCGGCACCCCAACGACTGGCGGGAGATGACCCGCTACAGCGCGACGTTGTCTCAGCAGGCCGGCAGCGGCAGTCTGTCATTTAACGGAATCTGGAGTGAGGATGTCCGCCACCACCGCTGGCGCTCATATCAGCTGGGCTATGCCAACCGCTATGGTCAGCTCAATTATTATCTGTATGCCCAGCAGAGCCAGGATATCCATCACCGCAATAATCAGGTGGTGGGCGTCTCCTTTTCGCTGCCGTTCGGGCAGGCGGGCAGCCTGACCACCCGCTTTAACCACGATAAAAACTACGGCAGCCAGCTGCAGTCCAGCTATACCGGCAGCGCAGGCGAGAAAAACGCCTTCAGCTACGGTTTGACCGCCAGCTACGACATGCCGCGGGAGAACCCAAATGAAGCCAGCGTTGCGGCCAACGGTAGCCTGCGGACGGATTATGCGTACCTGAACGCCAGCGCCAGCGCCGGTCGCCATCAGCAGCAGTACTCGCTGGGGGCATCGGGCGCCCTGGTAGCGCATCAGGGCGGCATGACCGCCACCCCCGAACTGGGGGAAACCTTCGCCATTGTGGAAGCGCCCGGCGCGGTGGGGGCCCGGGTGGCTAACCGCCTTGGACAGCCGATTAACCGCCAGGGTTTTACGATCATCCCTTACCTCGATCCCTTTACCGCTAACTGGCTGGATCTCGATCCGCAGGGTCTGAACGACCATGTGGAGATTGTCTCCAGCAGCACGACGGTGGTGCCCGATTCGGGCGCGGCGGTGAAGGTCAAATTTGTCACGCGTACCGGCTATCCCTGGTTTGCCCATGTCACGCTGCCGGATGGCGCGGCGCCCCCGCTGGGCGCGGAGGTGTTCGACGACAACGGTCGGGCGGTTGGCGCCGTCGGTCAGGGCGGGCTGCTGTATGCCCGAGTGCCGCAAGACCACGGCAGCGTCTCGGTAGTATGGGGCGAACGCAGCGGGCAACGCTGCCGGTTGGCCTATGCCATCCGCGACGACGCGGTGCAGCAGGTTAGCAGCGGCACGCCGCATAAGGTCTGCCGGCCGGGAATAAAGGAGAAGTAATATGAAAAAAATCATCGCATCAGGGGTACCTCTTCTGCTGGCCGGCGGGTACTGCGCTTCGCTGTCGGCAGCGTGCCAGATGGTCAGTGGCAAAACTATCGAGTATTCAGTGAACGTCAGCCAGGCCAGTATCAACCTTGACGTCAGCGATCTCCCCATCGGCTCCCTGCTATACAGCTACGGAGGAATGATTATCACTAATAACGAACGCTGGGAGATCGCCTGCAGCGGCAGCGAGCCCGGCGGGTTTCAGAGCATTGGCGGTTCCCGGGTCGGCCCGGCGGGAGACGGCAAGCCGGGGGATATCTACAGCATCGACCGCCTGCCGGGCATCGGCTACAGCTTTCAGATGGGGGAACAGGATGGAATTAATTTCGATCCCCTGTTCACGGCCTGGCCTTCCGCGCCGGTATTTTCCGGCCAGCGCGCATTTCAGGCGGAAAATAAAAAACCGACCATCTATTTCTGGCGGATTGCCGATAACGGCGGTCTACCGCCGCCGGGCGAATATTGCCTTAATGATTACCTTGGCGATATTTATCTTGGCGGAGTACAGGCGATGCGCTTCAGCGTCAGCGGGCTCTGTATTCAGGTCAAATCACCCACCTGCAAGATTACTGACGACAGTAAAAACATTAACGTCTTCCTCGGACGGCATAACAAAACCGCATTTACCGGGCTCAACAGCACCACCGCCCCGGTTCCTTTTAACATCAACCTGACGAACTGTGAAAATGTCGGCAGCGTGTTTATGCAGTTTAACGCGACGGTGGACAGCGCTGTCGCCGCCAACGAAGTGATTAAAATCGATGACCAACCTGAAGGGGCATCCGGACTTGGCGTGCAGATCCTCAGTGCCGGCGGCTCGCTGGTGCCGCTAAACCAGGTGAGCCAGGTCTGGTCCGGGAAAAAAGGCAGTCAGACGAACTATCGTTTATCCTATCAGGCCCGCTATATCCAGACGCAGCCCGCAGTGACTGCGGGCGAAGCGAACGCCAGCGCGACCTTCGTGGTGACTTATAACTGATCTGCCTGGCGGCGCGGCGCCGTCAGGCATGCGCCAGTAAAGGAAACATCAACTTCCTGTCTTTAAACAGGTTTTCCTTCTGGTCATAGACGAAGAGGATATCTTCTCCCTCTATCTTCTCATACTCGCCGAGCCGGTCTTCACTGGGGGTAAAACCGAGGATGGCCTGGTAAACGTGGTCATCGGCCAGTTCGTTGACCAGCGTCGACAGGCTCTTGCCCACGTCGCAGAATAGATCAAAGCAGATCAGCACCGGACCGTTTTGCATGGCGATGACCACCGCCTCATTTTTTGCCGAGTAATAGACAAAATGCTTCATAAAGGCTGAGCAGTAAAACATCAGCAGGCCAAAGTTATGCTCCACCCGCAGCGGTGAGAACGGGTTGGATTTTTCATAGTAATGGCGGAGCAGGGCGACATCGTCAGCGCTGTCCATATCCAGTTTACGAAAATCACCGGCTCGCGGGGAGACCGGCATAATATATTGATACTCTTCGCTGCGGGTGAAGCCAAATTTGGGGTAAAAATCCACCGTGGTGGGATTGGCGAATAAAAAGAAGGCGTCCGCCTCCTGCTGCCAGTCCTGCAGGATGTGATGGATAAGCTGGCCGGCTAATCCCTTATTACGGTGGTCCGGCTCGGTCATCACGGTGCCAATCTGAATATAACGCCGGGGCGCGCCCTGCCAGCGCAGGTCGATGATGTTGGCCGAAGCGTTAGCGATAACTTTATTGCGTTCGACAAAAGCATAGGGGATATAGGCATCGGTCCAGTAACCTTGCTGATACCACTCTTCAAAAGACAGGTCAAAAGTCTTAACGGCAAGGTCAATGAAGCTTTTTCTTAATGGGTTATTTTCTCTGACTTGCTTCACTAATTGATAATTCATTGTCATAGTTCCTTCTCACTATGGCTTCTGAAAGCGGCGACGTCGGCAAAGGCACTTGCGTCGAATGAGCGCTGTAAACGTAGCATATCTGGGAAAAGGATCCGCAATGTCGATGCTTAACCTTTGCCCCAGTCACAAATAACCGCATGCTGGCCGTGTCAAACCGGGCGAAACGGACTGTTTGCGTTCGCTATCGCCATAATAAAGCGTGAGTAAAAGAGGTATTGGTCGAGAGGCTGAGGCAAATGTACTGGCTATTTTATCGACAATCGGCCGGGCCGTAGAGGTTAGGTTTATTTATTTATGCATTAAACAGGAAATTTTACGCGTTGCGTCTAATAATAGAGTAGTCCCCAGCGTAAGGGCTGAATTTATCCTGGAATCGGCTTATAATAACGCGCTTTGTGATTGAGTATTACCGCACGAATTGGAAAAATACTACGTGCAGGATCCGCTACTTTATTTCGCGGTTTTTGCTCAGCTATTATTGAGTGAATTAACAGGATTACTATGTCAAATTTACCCAAATTTTCCCGCGCGCTGTTGCACCCGCGTTACTGGCTATTGTGGCTGGGAATTGGCTTTTTGTGGCTGCTGGTGCAATTACCGTATCCGGTGATCTACCGTCTGGGAACGGCGCTTGGGCGGCTGGCAATGCGGGTGATGAAAAGCCGCGCGCGGATTGCCAGACGTAATCTCGAACTCTGCTTTCCCGAGATGAGCGCCGCCGACCGCGAGGCGCTGCTGGTGAAAAACTTTGAATCGCTGGGCATGGGGCTGATGGAGACCGGCATGGCCTGGTTCTGGCCGACGCACCGGGTAGCGCGCTGGACCGAGACCAGCGGCGTTAACGAGGTGGTGGAGCTTCTGGAAGAAAAGCAGGGCATTTTACTGATCGGTATCCATTTTCTGACCCTCGAAATGGGTGCGCGAATGTACGGCATGTTTACCCCAGGCATTGGCGTCTACCGGCCCAACGATAACCCGCTGATTGACTGGCTGCAAACCTGGGGACGCTTGCGCTCTAACAAGACCATGTTGGATCGAAAAAATCTGAAAGGGATGGTCAGGGCGCTAAAAGAGGGGGAAATTCTCTGGTACGCGCCGGATCATGACTACGGTCCGGCCAGCAGCGTCTTCGCCCCGCTGTTTGCCGTCGAACAGGCGGCGACCACCACCGGTACCTGGATGCTGGCGAAAATGTCCGGGGCGACGATTGTGCCGTTTGTTCCGCGGCGCAAGCCCAACGGCATGGGGTATGAATTGATCTCCCTGACGCCGGAGCGCACGCCGCCGCTGGCGAGCGCCGAGGTTACGGCGGCCTGGATGAATCAGATTATCGAACAGTGCATCCTGATGGCGCCCGAGCAATACATGTGGCTGCACCGGCGCTTTAAGACCCGCCCGGAAGGAGTACCGCCGCGTTACTGAACGCCTCGGCCAAAAAATAAGCGCATCGGTAGCACGCTCAGTAAATCGCCGTGTATACTGAAAGGGCCTGACTGAAGGCTAATTCCAAGGAGATTGCAGGATGAAAAAAGTGATAGTCGCGTTAGCCCTTTCCGCCGTTGCATTTGGCGCCTCCGCCGCGCAGTTGATTACCAAAGAAGAAGTGAAACACTTCAAACTGACCAAAGTCGGGCCGATCTCGGTGGGGCCGTCCGGTGGCGAATTCTCTTCGCCTTCCGATCTGCACGATCAGCTCTCCAAGCTGGCCGATGAGAAAGGCGGAAAGTACTACGTGATCACCGCTGCGCGTGAGCATGGCCCTAACTTTGAAGCCACAGCGGAAGTGTATAAATAACCTTTTTTAAAGCGTGCCGTATCGGCGCGCAACGCACTGAGCCTGGAGCGCGTTAAGCCTCCGGGCTTATTTTTTTCTGCTATCGGAATTGCCTTAGGCAATAGCGGCAGCGGAAATGCGTTTTTATCGCTATATATAGATTTCATGATCACGATGTTAATGAATTATTGCTTTTTATTGTTAATAAAGAGCCAATTCTGACCTAATGCCTGAGGGAGTGACCCCTGGCAAAAATAGGTAGGACAAATGTGTTATCATCGCGCCTTTCCCTTTTTGTCTGGGGCTTTCTTGTATGCTACAACCTGTTGTTCGCGTCGGTGAATGGCTGGTAACCCCCTCTGTAAACCAAATCAGCAGGAAGGGGCGCCAGCTTACCCTTGAACCGCGTTTAATCGATCTTCTGGTCTTTTTTGCCCGCCATCCGGGGGAAGTGCTTAGCCGGGACGAGCTTATCGAAAACGTCTGGACCCGGAACGTTGTGACCAGCCACGTCGTCACGCAGAGTATTTCTGAACTGCGCAAGTCGCTCAAAGACGGCGACGACGTTAGCCTTGAGTACATCGCGACGGTACCCAAACGGGGGTATAAGCTCACGGTGCCGGTGATCTGGTGCACCGAAGAGGGGGAGGAGCTAGCCCCGTCGATGGAGGCGCTGACGCCTTCGCCGTCGACCGCCGTTCCTGCGCCGTCGACCGCCGTTCCTGCGCCGTCGGCCGCCGGTGCGCCATCCGACGTCTCTGTCCCTCTCCCTGATGCCGCCGCGCCGCCACCGGCTCCTACCGTGGCCAGCGCGCCGTCAGGCCGCAAGCGCCTCACTACCGCTCTGGTGTGGGGGCTGTTCCTGTTGGCGCTGGGCACCTGCGTGGCGCTGGTGGCGCTGTCGAGCATGGAATCGCGGCCGCCGGTCAACAAGGCGCGTCTGCTGCTCAATCCGCGCGATATCGATATCCACCTGGTGAATGGCAACTCCTGCGCTAACTGGTCGTCGCAGCACTCCTACGCCGTAGGACTGGCCAGCCTGATCACCACCTCGCTGAACACCTTCTCGACCTTTATGGTGCATGACAAAACGGACTACAACATCAATGAGCCGAGCAGCTCCGGGAAAACGCTGACCATCGAGTTCGTCAATCAGCGCCACTATCGGGCGCAGCAGTGCTTTATGTCGGTCCAGCTGGTGGACAACGCCGACAGCTCGACGATGCTGGATAAGCGCTACTTTGTGACCAACGATAACCAGCTGACCATCCAGAACGATCTGATGAACAGCCTGTCGGATGCCCTGGCGCAGCCGTGGCCGGCGCGAATGCAGGCGATGCTCAGGCAATATCAGCCCTCGCAAAGCGTGGCGTTAACCTATTTCTACCAGTCGCATCAGCTGTTAATGAAGGGCGACGTCGATTCATTAAGTAAGGCCAGTAGCCTGCTGGATGATGTGATTAAGCGGGCGCCGGATTTTATTTACGCCTATGCCGAAAAAACGCTGGTGGATGTATTGCGCCATTCACAACAGCCGCTGGATGATAAACAGCTGGCCGCCCTCTACAGTGAAGTCGAGCGGGTAGGGGCGATGCCGGGTATAAAAGACATGGCGATTTATTATCAAATAAAAGCGGTGGATTCATTGGGGAAGGGCAAAGTCGACGAAGCAAATACCGCAATTAATAGTGCGATTGATTTAGAGATGTCATGGCTAAATTATGTGCTGTTAGGCAAAGTCTATGAGATGAAAGGTGAGAACCGTCTGGCTGCCGATTCTTACATCACGGCGTTTAATTTACGTCCTGGCGAAGATACCCTGTACTGGATTGAAAATGGGGTTTTCCAGACGTCGGTTAACCGAGTCGTTCCATATCTCGACAACTTTCTCTCTTCAGAATAAGCAAACCCTCATCATGTAAAAGGTTTTGGGCATGGTGAGGTTAAATTTATGTTTCTCATGAAGCCTCTTGTTGTTATTTTTATTTAGCATTCAGGAGGCTTTAAATAACAGTTGGGTAACACACCTTCCTCCTTATAAGTTGCTGTAATACAACGATGTTTATCTTTTTCTGACACCCTGTTGTCATGTTTATATGTTAAGCGAAAAAGGTCAAAATATCATTTGTCTGATGTTTGTTTTTATATCACTTTATCTTTAGGACTTATCTCGTACAAATCAGTAATCTTGTTGGCAGTTGGTCGGGTCAATTAATGGTTCTGTATCATGATCTGTACCTCCCAAATAAACTTAGGAGAAAAACAACCATGAGTTCTGCCAAGAAGATCGGGCTATTTGCCTGTACCGGTGTCGTCGCCGGTAATATGATGGGGAGCGGGATTGCATTATTACCTGCGAACCTGGCCAGCATCGGTGGTATTGCCATTTGGGGCTGGGTGATTTCAATTATTGGTGCGATGTCTCTGGCTTATGTTTATGCCCGACTGGCCACTAAAAACCCGCAGCAGGGCGGTCCTATTGCCTACGCTGGAGAAATATCTCCGGCATTCGGTTTCCAGACCGGTGTCCTTTATTATCATGCAAACTGGATTGGTAACCTGGCCATCGGGATTACCGCAGTTTCTTATCTCTCTACGTTCTTCCCAATTTTAAATAACCCGGTGCCAGCAGGTATTGCCTGTATTGCCATCGTGTGGATCTTTACTTTCGTTAATATGCTCGGCGGGACCTGGGTCAGCCGTCTGACCACTATTGGTCTGGTACTGGTGCTTATTCCGGTAGTCATGACCGCGGTCGTCGGCTGGCACTGGTTTGATGTCGCTACCTATCAGGCGAACTGGAATACCTCCAGCACCACCGATAGCCACGCGGTTATTAAAAGTATCCTGCTCTGCCTGTGGGCCTTCGTTGGCGTAGAATCCGCCGCCGTGAGTACCGGGATGGTGAAAAACCCGAAACGTACCGTGCCGCTGGCTACCATGCTGGGCACTGCGATGGCCGGTATCGTCTACATCGCCGCGACTCAGGTTATCGCCGGTATGTATCCTGCTTCTCAGATGGCCGCGTCCGGTGCGCCGTTCGCAATTAGCGCCTCTACCATCCTCGGCGGCTGGGCTGCACCGATGGTATCCGCTTTCACCGCCTTTGCCTGCCTGACTTCTCTGGGCTCGTGGATGATGCTGGTTGGCCAGGCCGGTGTACGTGCCGCCAACGACGGTAACTTCCCGAAAGTGTATGGCGAAGTTGATAACAACGGTATTCCGAAAAAAGGCCTGCTGCTGGCCGCAGTGAAAATGACCGCGCTGATGGTGCTGATTACCCTGATGAACTCCGCCGGTGGTAAAGCCTCTGACCTGTTCGGCGAACTGACCGGTATCGCGGTACTGCTGACCATGCTGCCTTACTTCTACTCCTGTGTTGACCTGATTCGTTTCGAAGGCATCAACATCCGTAACTTCGTTAGCCTGATTTGTTCGGTACTGGGTTGCGTGTTCTGCTTCATCGCGCTGATGGGCGCAAGCTCCTTCGAACTGGCCGGCACTTTCATCGTTAGCCTGATTATCCTGATGTTCTACGGTCGCAAAATGCACCAGCGCCAGAACAACGCATCGGATAACAACACCACCGCTAACGCGCACTAATCAGTAACCCGTTTTCCTGAGGCTCCTTCCATCACCTGTCATCACGCGACGGGAGGGGCTTTCTACATCTGGAGATTTGACTATGAACGTTATTGCAATCATGAATCACATGGGGGTTTACTTCAAAGAAGAACCCATCCGTGAACTGCATCGTGCTCTCGAACGCCTGGACTTCCGTATTGTCTACCCGAACGACCGTGACGACTTATTAAAACTTATTGAAAACAACTCTCGTCTGTGCGGCGTGATCTTCGACTGGGATAAATACAATCTCGAACTGTGCGAAGAAATCAGCAAAATGAACGAGTACATGCCGCTGTATGCGTTCGCTAACACCTACTCCACCCTGGACGTTAGCCTGAACGATCTGCGCATGCAGGTTCGCTTCTTCGAATATGCGCTGGGCGCTGCGGAAGATATCGCGAACAAAATCAAACAGAACACTGACGAATACATCGACACCATTCTGCCGCCGCTGACCAAAGCGCTGTTCAAATATGTCCGTGAAGGTAAATATACCTTCTGTACCCCAGGCCACATGGGTGGTACCGCGTTCCAGAAAAGCCCGGTAGGCAGCATCTTCTATGATTTCTTTGGCTCCAACACCATGAAATCCGATATCTCCATTTCGGTTTCTGAACTGGGTTCCCTGCTGGACCACAGCGGCCCGCACAAAGAAGCGGAAGAGTATATCGCTCGCGTGTTTAACGCAGAACGCAGCTACATGGTGACCAACGGTACTTCTACCGCTAACAAAATCGTCGGCATGTACTCCGCGCCGGCCGGCAGCACCGTGCTGATTGACCGTAACTGCCACAAATCGCTGACTCACCTGATGATGATGAGCGACATTACGCCGATCTACTTCCGTCCGACCCGTAACGCCTACGGTATCCTCGGCGGTATTCCGCAGAGCGAATTCCAGCACGCGACTATCGCCAAGCGTGTGAAAGAGACGCCGAATGCGACCTGGCCGGTACACGCGGTTATCACCAACTCAACCTATGATGGTCTGCTGTACAACACCGACTTCATCAAGAAAACCCTGGATGTGAAATCCATCCACTTTGACTCCGCGTGGGTGCCTTACACCAACTTCTCGCCGATCTATGAAGGCAAATGCGGGATGAGCGGCGGCCGCGTCGAAGGGAAAGTGATTTATGAAACCCAGTCCACGCACAAACTGCTGGCGGCGTTCTCCCAGGCGTCGATGATCCACGTGAAAGGCGACGTAAACGAAGAGACCTTCAACGAAGCCTACATGATGCACACCACCACCTCTCCACACTACGGGATCGTGGCCTCCACCGAAACCGCGGCGGCGATGATGAAGGGGAACGCTGGTAAGCGTCTGATCGACGGCTCTATTGAACGTTCCATTAAGTTCCGTAAAGAGATCAAACGTCTGAAAGGCGAGTCTGACGGCTGGTTCTTCGACGTCTGGCAGCCGGAGCATATCGATGGTCCTGAATGCTGGCCGCTGCGTTCCGACAGCGCATGGCACGGTTTCAAAAACATCGATAACGAACACATGTACCTCGACCCGATCAAAGTCACGCTGCTGACTCCGGGGATGAAGAAAGACGGCACCATGGATGACTTCGGTATTCCGGCAAGCATCGTGGCGAAATACCTCGACGAACACGGCATCGTGGTTGAGAAAACCGGTCCGTACAACCTGCTGTTCCTGTTCAGTATCGGTATCGATAAGACTAAAGCGCTGAGCCTGCTGCGTGCGCTGACCGACTTCAAACGCGCGTTCGACCTGAACCTGCGGGTGAAAAACATGCTGCCGTCGCTGTACCGTGAAGATCCTGAATTCTATGAAAACATGCGTATTCAGGACCTCGCGCAGAACATTCACAAACTGATTGAGCATCACAACCTGCCGGATCTGATGTTCCGCGCGTTTGAAGTGCTGCCATCGATGGTGATGACCCCGTATGCCGCGTTCCAGAAAGAGCTGCACGGTCAGACGGAAGAAGTGTATCTCGAAGAGATGGTCGGCCGCGTCAACGCCAACATGATCCTGCCGTATCCTCCGGGAGTGCCGCTGGTGATGCCGGGTGAGATGATCACCGAAGAGAGCCGTCCGGTGCTGGAGTTCCTGCAGATGCTGTGCGAAATCGGCGCCCACTATCCAGGCTTCGAAACCGATATCCACGGCGCCTATCGTCAGGCGGATGGTCGTTACACCGTTAAAGTGCTGAAAGAAGAGAATAACAAGTAATAGACGCACACCAGGGAAGTGGCTTGCCACTTCCCTTTTTCACGCTGCAAGGAGAACACATGAAAACACCCTCACAGCCGCGCGCGATTTACTACATCGTTGCGATCCAGATCTGGGAGTACTTCAGCTTTTACGGCATGCGCGCCTTACTCATCCTTTACCTTACCCACCAGCTTGGCTTCGACGACAGCCACGCCATCAGCCTGTTCAGCGCTTACGCATCTCTGGTTTACGTTACCCCTATTCTCGGCGGCTGGCTTGCCGACCGCCTGCTCGGCAACCGCACGGCGGTAATTGCCGGGGCGCTGTTGATGACCCTCGGCCATGTGGTGCTGGGCGTTGAGTCGACCTCCGCATGGAGTTTGTACGTCGCGCTGGCGATCATCATCTGCGGCTACGGCCTGTTTAAATCCAATATTAGCTGCCTGCTCGGCGAACTGTACGCTCACGACGACCCGCGTCGCGACGGCGGTTTCTCGCTGCTGTACGCCGCCGGCAACGTCGGCTCGATTGCCGCGCCCATCGCCTGCGGACTGGCGGCGCAGTGGTACGGCTGGCATATCGGCTTCGCCCTTGCGGGGATCGGTATGTTTATCGGCCTGATGATTTTCTTAAGCGGCAGCCGCCACTTCCGGCATACCCGCGGCGTCGATAAACCGGCGCTGCGGGCGGTGAAGTTCGTGCTGCCGACCTGGGGCTGGCTGCTGGTGATGCTCTGCCTGGCGCCGGTATTTTTCACTCTGCTGCTGCAAAACAACTGGTCCGGCTATCTGCTGGCGATCGTCTGCCTGTTCGCTGCCCAGATGGTGGCGCGGATCATGATCAAAGCCCCGGAGCATCGACGCGCGCTGTGGCAGATCGTCCTGCTGATGCTTGCCGGAACGCTGTTCTGGGTGCTGGCGCAGCAGGGCGGGAGCTCGATTAGCCTGTTTATCGACCACTTCGTCAATCGTCGTCTGCTGAACTGGGACGTGCCGACCGCGCTGTTCCAGTCAGTTAACGCGATAGCGGTGATGGCGGCCGGCGTGGTGCTGGCGTGGCTGATGCGCCCGGAAGGCAGCGTGCGTTCTGTGCTGCGCGTCTGGCTGAAATTTTCTTTCGGCCTGCTGCTGATGGGCGGCGGCTTTATGCTGCTGGCGCTCAATGCCCGCCATGGCGCGGCTGACGGTCAGGCCTCAATGGGCATGATGGTCGCCGGGCTGGCGATGATGGGCTTTGCCGAACTGTTTATCGACCCGGTGGCGATGGCGCAAATCACCCGTCTGAACATGCCCGGCGTCACCGGGGTGTTGACCGGGATCTATATGCTGGCCACCGGCGCGGTGGCCAACTGGCTGGCGGGCGTGGTCGCCCAGCAAACCACCGAATCGCAAATCAGCGATACGGCGATTGCCGCCTATCAGCATTTCTTCGCGCAGATGGGCGAATGGACCCTCGGCTGCGTGGCGGTGATGGTCATTATCGCCTTTGCCGCGGCCTGTAGCGTTGGCAAACGTCGTGCGGCTGCCGGTGAAATTACCGGCGGCGGCGCCTGACGCTCGTCCCGGCTCGTGGCGTAAACACCTTGTCCGGGCTGCGATTCGTAGCCCCGGTAAGCGCAGCGCGACCGGGGGCATTACCTCAACAGCGGAGCGCGAAGTCGCTCCTTGCACAGCTTAGTGAACAGGAGGAGGATATTCTGGCATGCGCGGAGGCCAACGATAAAAAATACCGTTACTGAAGCCATAGCTGAGTGAGATCAGCTTGGAGTGAATCCAGGATCGTTAAGATTGTGCTCTGGTGTCTTCCCAGAGACAGGCCGCGCGGAAGGGTGACCTGGTTCAATTTATCGAAGCTAGTTTGAAAGCAAGGTTATGAGGAATCCATATGTCTGAACAACAAGCACAAGGTGCCGATGAGGCCATTGACCTTAATAATGAACTGAAAGCTCGTCGCGAAAAACTGGCTGCGCTGCGTGAGCAGGGCGTAGCTTTCCCCAACGATTTCCGTCGCGATCATACCTCTGACCAATTGCATGCTGAATTCGATGCGAAGGACAACGATGAACTCGCTTCCCTGAACGTTGAAGTTGCGGTGGCTGGTCGGATGATGACCCGTCGCGTGATGGGCAAAGCCTCCTTCGTCACCCTCCAGGACGTCGGCGGCCGCATTCAGCTGTACGTGGCGCGCGATGACCTGCCGGAAGGCGTCTACAACGAACAGTTTAAGAAATGGGACCTCGGCGATATCATCGCCGCCCGCGGCAAGCTGTTCAAAACGCAAACCGGCGAACTCTCGATCCACTGCACCGAGCTGCGCCTGCTGACCAAAGCCCTGCGCCCGCTGCCGGATAAATTCCACGGCCTGCAGGATCAGGAAGTTCGCTATCGCCAGCGCTATCTGGATCTGATCGCCAACGAAGAGTCGCGTCATACGTTCCGTATCCGTTCGCAGATCCTCGCCACCATGCGCCAGTTCATGGTGGCTCGTGGCTTTATGGAAGTCGAAACCCCGATGATGCAGGTGATCCCAGGCGGGGCGTCCGCCCGTCCGTTCATCACCCATCACAACGCGCTGGATCTGGATATGTACCTGCGCATCGCGCCGGAACTGTATCTGAAACGTCTGGTGGTTGGCGGTTTTGAACGCGTGTTTGAAATCAACCGCAACTTCCGCAACGAAGGGATCTCGGTACGCCATAACCCAGAGTTCACCATGATGGAACTGTATATGGCGTATGCGGACTACAAAGACCTGATCGAACTGACCGAGTCGTTGTTCCGCACCCTGGCGCAGACGGTGCTGGGCAAAACCGAAGTGCCGTATGGCGACCAGGTGTTTGATTTCGGCAAGCCGTTTGAAAAACTGACCATGCGGGAAGCGATCAAGAAACACCGTCCGGAAACCAACATGGCGGATCTGGATAACTTCGACGCGGCGAAAGCGCTGGCGGAATCTATCGGTATTCAGGTAGAGAAAAGCTGGGGGCTGGGACGCATAGTTACCGAAATCTTTGACGAAGTGGCGGAAGCGCATCTGATTCAGCCGACCTTCATCACCGAATACCCGGCGGAAGTTTCTCCGCTGGCGCGCCGTAACGACGTCAACCCGGAAATCACTGACCGCTTTGAATTCTTCATCGGCGGCCGCGAAATCGGTAACGGTTTCAGCGAGCTGAACGATGCCGAAGACCAGGCGCAGCGCTTCCAGGATCAGGTGAACGCCAAAGCGGCGGGCGATGACGAAGCGATGTTCTACGACGAAGACTACGTGACCGCCCTCGAGTACGGCCTGCCGCCGACCGCCGGTCTGGGTATCGGTATCGACCGCATGGTGATGCTGTTTACCAACAGCCATACCATCCGCGACGTGATCCTCTTCCCGGCCATGCGTCCGCAGAAGTAATCCATTGCACTCCCTCCCGGCCTGCGCCGGGAGGTTCTCCCTGCATTATCCCCGGCCTGTCGGCAGAGCGATGTTATTAAAGGACTTTTTGCAACGTGCCGCGCTGGCTGCCGTTTGCCCATACGCCGTTAAAGGCGTCGTTCAGCGTAAAGGCTGAGCTTTTCACCCGGAAGGTCAGTTTACCCTGGCTGGCTTTCGCCGCCTCAACCAGATGGCCGCGGGTTTTCACCGTTTTAGCGGTGACGGTAATCTCATCAATTTTATCGCCATACTCCGTATAAACATACCAGGTGCCCACCCAGGGGCCGAAGCCGCTATCGGCGTGCTGTGCGGCGGCGGCATTCTCGGCTTTGGTTTGATGAATATCGCAGGTGATCCCGTCGGTCATCTGCGTGCAGCCGGAACGTTCAAGCTGTTCCCGGTATTTCGTGCTAATGGCGTGGGCCGGCGCGGCGGCGACCAGCGCCAGGGTCAGGGTGGTGAAAAGCCAGGTCTTATTCATCTTATTGTTTCTCATCGCGATAGCGGCGTGCCGGGCCAGAGAGAGGGATACACGTTGGTGTATTCTCCCGTTGGCGTCAGAATAAAATAACCCAACCAGTCCTGATAAGTAATTAGCAAGACGCTCTGGGGTTATTTATTAGTAAAACATCAAAGTTTCATGCTTATTTCGCAAGCCAACCTTCCCATTGCTTGTCATATTATTGCAGAGAGAATGTTAATTATTTGATGTTTTAAAAGCGGCTATGTGTCATTCAGGCAAATAACAGCAGGCCTGTCCTTGGCGCACGGCAAAAGCCCGCGCTGGTGCGGTGTTGAGTTTTTTTCATATTGCTATCATCATATTTCGAATGAAAGGGATAACCTCTGAAGCGGGTTATTAAGCCAGTAATTTTTATCCGCAAAATAAGCCGGCGGCAAGCATTATTTCCATTTATTTTTCAGGGTTACCTGAAATAGCGAATATACCGCCAGCGCAATGATGGATTTCCATCATTTCTCCGTTTTCATCGTCGGTCGTCACCTGCTTATAGTGACGCCAGACAAGACCACAGGGTGGAAAGGAGAACAAGATGGCGACAGAGCAACTGCGGTGGGGCGTGAGCCCCCTGTGCTGGACCAACGATGTACTCGAGGATTTAGGCGGTGATATTCCCCTGGATACCTGCCTGCGCGAGGCACGGGAGGCGGGCTATCAGGGCATTGAGTTAGGACGGAAATTTCCCCGCCAGGCATCAACCCTGGGCCCGCTGCTGGCGGCGGCTGACCTGCGCCTGGCGTCCGGCTGGTACAGCGGCATGCTGGCCGACCGCAGCGTGGAAGCGGAGCTGGAGGCGGTACGGGAGCACGCCCAGCTCCTCCGGCAGCTCGGCGCGAAGGTGATGGTTTACGGCGAATGCGGGCAACTGCCAGGTGAAACCCCGCTTGATGAGCCTATTTCGCTCTCGCCGCCGTTAAGCCGCGTCAGCCTGGCGGCGTATTGCCACAAGCTGAATACCTTTGCCGACCTGCTGCTGCGCGACTATGACCTCCAGCTGGCCTATCACCATCATCTGATGATGCTGGTGGAGCACGATGACGAGCTGGAGCGGTTTCTGTCTCACACCCATGACAACGTCGGGCTGGCGTTTGATACCGGGCACGCCTTTGTCGCCGGGGTCGAGATCCCGCGCGTACTGCACAAATATGGCCACCGTATCCGCCATCTGCATCTGAAAGACGTGCGTCCGCAGGTGCTGGGGCGTCTGTATCGGGAAAACCTGAGCTTTAACGAGGCGGTGCGCGCCGGGCTGTTTACCATCCCAGGCGACGGCTGCATCGACTATGCGCCGATCCTCGACTTTGTCCGGGACAGCGACTACCGCGGCTGGCTGATTATCGAAGCCGAGCAGGACCCGGCGATGGCGCCGCCGCTGGCCACCGCCAGCCGCGCCTATGCCTGGCTGGCGCACCATTTATCTTCCCCTTCATCGTCAGAGGAGTACGCATCATGAGCGCGCGGTTAAATATTGGCCTTATCGGCTCAGGTTTTATGGGGCAGGCACACGCTGACGCTTACCGTCGCGCGGCGATGTTCTATCCCGATCTGCCCAAGCGCCCGCATCTCTACGCGCTGGCGGATCAGGATCAGGCGATGGCCGAACGCCACGCGGCGAAACTGGGGGCGGAAAAGGCCTACGGCGACTGGCGCGAGCTGGTAAACGATCCGCAGGTTGATGTGGTGGATATCACCTCGCCGAACCATCTGCACTACACAATGGCGATGGCGGCGATCGCGGCGGGTAAACATGTCTATTGCGAGAAGCCGCTGGCGGTCAATGAGCAGCAGGCGCAGGAGATGGCGCAGGCGGCACGGCGCGCGGGGGTGAAGACCATGGTGGCCTTTAACAACATCAAAACGCCGGCGGCGCTGCTGGCAAAGCAGATTATCGCCCGGGGAGATATTGGCGAACCGGTGCGCTTTCGCGGCACCTTTGATCAGGGGTTTTATAACGACCCGAACCTGCCCTGGTCCTGGCGCTGCTCGAAAACCCTCGGCGGCAGCGGGGCGCTTGGCGACCTCGGCGCCCATACCCTGTCCGTCGCCCAGTTTTTGCTGGGCGGGATCCGTGAAGTGACCGCCAGCGCGCAAACCTGCCTGCGCCAGCGTCCGGTGCCGCAGACCGATGCCGGGTATGCCAGCCAGGTCGCGGTCGATGCCGAGTGGCGGGAAGTGGAAAATGACGATCAGGTTCAGTGCCTGGTCAATTTCGACAGCGGCGCCGCGGGGGTGATTGAGGCCTCGCGCATCGCCGCCGGGCGGATCTTCGGCGTGTTCTGGGAGGTCTCCGGCACCGAAGGCACGCTGTATATGGACGGGGAGCGCTTTAACGAGCTGCAGGTCTATCGCTTCAACGATGATAAACATGACCGCGGCTTTAAGACGCTGTATGCCGGGAGCCAGATCCCGGCCTATGCCGGCTTCTTCGGCTTCGATTTTGGCGGCGGCGGGCTGGGCTATTTTGACGTCAAGGTGATCGAAGTGCATGACCTGGTGCAGGGGATTTGCGGGGAGGGCGACTGCTATCCCAACTTTGAATTTGGTTTGCAGAATCAGCGCGTGCTGTCGGCGATTGAAGCCTCGATGGCCAGCCGTCGCTGGGTGAACGTGGTTAAAGACTAAGGAGCCGCTATGTTTCCGTCACACTTACCAACCCCGCGCCGCCCGGCGGCGCAGAGCATTCCCATCCTGCGCTGGGGCATTATCGGTCCTGGCTGGATCGCCGAGCGCTTTGTGCACTCATTGAAAACCTACAGCCGGCAGCAGGTGGTGGCGGTGGTTTTCCGCAGCCAGGCGAAGGCCGACCGGGTGGCCGCGGAATGGGGGATCCCCCAGGCTTACGGCCAGGTGGAGGAGATGCTGGCGCGTCCGGATATTGATGCGGTGTATATTGCGACGCCGCACAACCATCACTTTCCCGACGGCATGCAGGCGCTGAAGGCGGGCAAACACGTGCTGATAGAGAAACCCTTCGCCCTCAACCTCGGCGAAGGGCGTGAGCTGCAGGCCGAAGCCGCCCGCCAGGGGAAGCTGGCGCTGGAGGCAATGTGGTGCGATTACGCGCCGAAATATGATGTGATCCGCCAGTTGCTGGAGGATGGGGCGCTCGGCGACCTGCATACCCTGCTGGCCGATCACGGCGAGTATTTCACCCGCGACCACCGCATCTTCAATGCCGATCTTGCCGGCGGGCCGATGATGGACCTCGGCAGTTATGTGACCTCGTTTGCGCTGATGGTGGGCGGCATGCCGCAGGAGATTGTCGCCCGCGGCAGCGCCACGGCGGAGGGGCTTAACGGTCAGACGTCGATGCTGTTTAGCTGGCAGAACGGGATGCAGGGGTTGTTAAACACCACTTTGTTCAGCAACACGCCGGGCGGGGCGGTGGTGGCCGGACGCCAGGCGACCCTGACGATCGACGGCCAGTTTTACGCCCCCGGCGGCTTCACGCTCGCCGCCAGCCAGGGCGGGCAGGTGCTGCGCTGGGAAGAGCCGCGCAATCGCTACGACCAGCTGTTCTGGCAGGCGGAGCATTTTGCCTGGTGCATCGGGCAGGGGTTGCAGGACTCGCCGCTGCGGCCGCTCAGTCGGGTGCTGCAGAATCTGCAGGTGATGGATGAGGTGCGGCGCCAGGTGGGCGCGGTGTTTAACGAAGAACGTTAAGGAGCCGGCCGGGCATTGGTTTGCAGATAGCGCGAGCGTATCTGCCATTGCCCGGCAAAAGGACGCGTACGATGCCTGATGTCTGTTGCCCGGCGGCGCTGTGCTTGCACGGGCCTGGGATATCTATGCAACCGTTTGATATTAAATCAGATTAGTGCCTGTGTTATGTAGGCCGGGCAAGGCGACGCCGCCGCCCGGCATAAAACGGTTCCGCGTCGGCTGTTCTTGCCCGGCGGCGCTGCGCTTGCACGGGCCTACGATTTTACTGCAACCGTTTGATATTAAATCAGATTAATGCCTGTGTTATGTAGGCCGGGCAAGGCGGCGCCGCCGCCCGGCATAAAACGGCTCCGCGCCCGCTGTTCTTGCCCGGCGGCGCTGCGCTTGCACGGGCCTACGATTTTACTGCAACCGTTTGATATTAAATCAGATTAATGCCTGTGTTATGTAGGCCGGGCAAGGCGTTGCCGCCGCCCGGCATAAAAGCGGCTCTGCGCCCGCTGTCCTTGCCCGGCGGCGCTGCGCTTGCGCGGGCCTGAGATATCAATGCAACCGTTTGATATTAAATCAGATTAATGCCTGTGTTATGTAGGCCGGGCAAGGCGTTGCCGCCGCCCGGCATAAAACGGCTCCGCGTCGGCTGTTCTTGCCCGGCGGCGCTGCGCTTGCGCGGGCCTGGGATATCTATGCAACCGTTTGATAGTAGAGTGTATTGATGCCTGTGTTATGTAGGCCGGGCAAGGCATCGCCGCCGCCCGGCATAAAAGCGGCTCCGCGCCCGCTGTTCTTGCCCGGCGGCGCTGCGCTTGCGCGGGCCTGGGGTATCTATGCAAGCGTTTGATATTAAAGCATATTAATGCCTGTGTTATGTAGGCCGGGCAAGGCATCGCCGCCGCCCGGCATAAAAGCGGCTCTGCGCCCGCTGTCCTTGCCCGGCGGCGCTGCGCTTGCGCGGGCCTGGGATATCAATGCAACCGTTTGATATTAAATCAGATTAGTGCCTGTGTTATGTAGGCCGGGCAAGGCATCGCCGCCGCCCGGCATAAAGGCAGGTGCAGCGCCTGATAGCGGTTGCCTCGCACCCGCTCAGCGACAGTCGTCGACGGCGACAAACTGTCCATGCTGCAGGGACTGAACCGCCGCTTCGGCTATGGCCTGCGCCTGCAGGCCGTCCAGCAGGCCGGGCAGGTCGGCGACGGTTTCACCATTCAGGGAGCGAATAAAGGCGTCAAGATGCTGGTAATAAGATCCCTGTACCCGGCTGAACCAGTCCGGCCACAGGCCCGGCTCAATGCGCTGATTGCCGCGCCACAGGGTAGGGCCCGCCGGCGACTGGCTACCGGACTCCAGCGCGCCTTCGGCGCCCAGCAGGGTGATCCGTTCATCGTACCCGTGGCCGGTGCGGCGGGTATTGTCCAGCTGCGCCAGCGCGCCGCCGCGCATCTGCATCATCAGGATGGAGGTGTCGACATCGCCAAATTCGGCAATGTCCGGCAGGGCCAGCGCCGCGCCCATCGCTGCTACGGTGCGCACTTCATCGCCAGTGAGAAAGCGCAGGAGATCGAAGAAGTGGATCGCCTGATCGCGCATCTGGCCGCCGGAGCTGCGCAGATAGTCGAGCGGCGGCATGCTGGAGGCGCGGCAGACCATCTGCACCAGCTCGACCCGGCCGATCAGCCCTTGCTCCAGCTGGCGGCGGAGCTGCTGATGGCTGCTATCGAAGCGCCGGTTAAAGCCGACAGTGACCGGCACGTTCAGGGGGAGCACCCGCTCCACCACCTCACGGGCGCGCGCCAGGGAGAGGTCGATCGGTTTTTCGCAATAGACCGCCTTGCCCGCCCTGGCGGCGGCTTCCAGCAGTTCGGCATGCGACGGGGTTGAACTGGCGATCAGCACCGCGTCGATGGCGTCGCTATGGATCGCCTCGCTCACGGTCACCGCCCGGGCGCCATAGCGGGCGGCCAGCGCCTGGGCGCGCTCCGGGGCGGCATCGGCCACCATCGTCAGCGCACTTCCTTCATGACGGGCAAGACTGGCGGCATGAACCTGACCGATAAAACCACTGCCTACCAGGGCAAAACGTTTGCAGATCATTTTTTTCTCCAGAATGGCGAGGGGACGCTGCCACCATAATCGGTTTGCTAAACTCACTGACACTGCCGTTTTGATGGATTTCCATCATGAAGAGAGGGGCGATGAAAAACATTTCACTGGCGATGCTGGCCAGACAGATTGGCGTCGGCGTGGCCACCGTTGACCGGGTGCTGAACGAGCGCGGCGGCGTATCGCCGCAGACCACGCGCAAAGTGCTGCAGGCGGCGCGCGAGGCGGGACTGAAGCGGATCCTGCCGGAGGAGCACCGCTTTCCCTGGCAGATTGAGGTCTTTCTCAGCAGCAATGACTCGTTCTTCTTTCCGCAGCTGGCGCAGGATTTTGCCGCCGTGGCGGATAGCCTCGGCTATCGCCGTCTGACCTTGCACCGCACCTTTGTCCCGGAGTCGCAGCCGACGACGCTGGCCCGGCGCATTGCGCGCAGTTGCCAGCAGCGTCAGGGGATCATCGTCTTCGGCAATGACCATCCCGCGGTGCACGACGCGCTGCGCCGCTGCCGGGAGGCTGGCGTCCCGGCGATCACCCTGGCGACGGACCTGCCCGGCGCCGACCGACTCTGCCACGTGGGGATCAATCAGCTGCAGGCTGGCCGCACGGCGGGGTTAATGCTGGGGAGAATGACGCCGCGGCCCGGCGAGGTGCTGATGGTCAGCGGCCGGCAAGATTACAGCGCGCATCGCCTGCGCATTCAGGGGTTCCGCGAGGTGCTGAGCCAGCGCTTTCCCCACCTGCAGCTCAGCGACGTGCTGGCGGGCGAGGAGCGGCGGGAGCAGATCACCCGCCTGGTGGAGCAAGCCCTGTGCCGCAGCCGAAATATTGTTGGGATCTATAACACCGGGCTTGGCAATACCCAGATTGCCGAGGCGCTGGCCCGCCACCGCCGCGAAGGCGACGTCTGCTGGATCACCCATGAGCGTTACAACACCACCCGGCAGCAGCTGGCGAAGGGCAGCCTGGCGTTAACGCTCGATCAGAACACCCGCCAGCACGCCCAGCTGGCGATCGACCTGATGCTGCGCCATCTGGAGTCCGGCTACCAGCCGCAAACCTATGCCGACGGTAAAGTCGACTTTATCCTCTACAGCGCCGAGAACGTGGACTAAGGCGTGCGGCGCCTCCCTTCCTGACAACACGGATTTCCCCGGCGGGTAAATGACCACCCCGCCGGGAGGGATCGCTTCAAAGCGTTGTCTGCTTCTCATTTTTCGCTCATTTATGCGGCAATGTTAGATGTCTGTCAAAATTCTGTTACTGCATAGTTTTAAAATTTTCATTTCAGTTATTTACTTATAAAAGTTTCAAATGTCTTGTTAATGAAATAAATGGTCTGAAATCCAGGTTGCGGCGTAAATGGACTGATGTTTCAAAATAGTGATGATAAAACAGCCGTTATTTGTGATTTAGATCACGATGGAGTGCGAGAGGTGCCGCAGCGTCGTCGATATACCAGCAGACATTTGCCGCAACGTAACTGAAATTAATTTTTCATTTTGTTTCATTCACCGGCGTACCTACAAAATCAAGGATCAACTATGAATATTAAGAAAACGATTGTTGCCTCTTTGTTAGCCTGCATGCTGCCTGCGGTGGTTATGGCAAAAGATGTCTCCATTGGCGTCTCGATGGCGCTGTTTGACGATAACTTCCTGACGATCCTGCGTACCTCGATGCAAAAAGAGATGAAAAAAGATGGCGTTAAATCGCAGATCGAGGACGCGAAAGGGGATGTCTCCCAGCAGCTGCAGCAGGTACAGAACTTTATCGGCCAGGGGGTGGACGCCATTATCGTCAACCCGGTGGATACCAACGCGGTGAAACCGATCATGGATCAGGCCACCAAAGCCGGGATCCCGCTGGTGTTTGTGAACCGCCGTCCGCAGGCGGAGCTGACCGACAAGATGGCCTATGTGGGATCGGACTCCATTCTTGCCGGCCGTCTGCAGATGGAAGCGCTGGCGAAAGCGATGAACGGTAAGGGCAATGTGGCGATCCTGCTCGGCGACCTGGCGAATGAATCCACTCGCGACCGCACCAAAGGGGTGGAAGAGGTGGTAGCGAAATACCCGAACATCAAAATCGTCCAGAAGCAGACCGCGAAATTTACCCGCAATGACGCAGTGGATGTGGTCAGCAACTGGATGACCAGCGGTGAGGATATCCAGGCCATCGCCTCCAACAACGATGAAATGGCGATCGGCGCCCTGCAGGCGCTGGGCAAAAACCCGAACCATATTCTCATCGCCGGCGTGGATGGCACCCCGGATGCCCTGCAGATGCTGAAGAGCGGCAAGATGATCGCCACCATCTTCCAGGATGCGAAAGGCCAGGGTGAAGGCGCAGTCGACGCGGCCATCAAGCTGGCGAACGGCGAGAAAGTGGAAAAAATCATCGATGTGCCGTATCAGCTGATCACCAAAGAGAACATGGCTGAATTTACCAACCGTAATCAGAAATAGTCCTGGCCAACCTGTGGTACGGAGGTGGATGTATGAACGCTTTTGCCCTTGAAGCCGAAGGTATCAGTAAGTTCTTCCCCGGCGTGAAGGCGCTCGATAATGTCTCATTGCGCGTGCGTCCGGGAACGGTGCATGCCCTGATGGGCGAGAACGGCGCCGGTAAATCCACGCTGATGAAATGCCTGATCGGTATCTATCGCCCCGATAAAGGGTCGATTCGCGTGAAAGGGGAGCCGGTGGAGTTTACCGACACCATGGATGCGCTGCGCTCGGGGATCTCGATGATCCACCAGGAGCTCAATCTGGTGCCGCATATGACGGTGGCGGAGAATATCTGGCTGGGGCGCGAGCCGATGAAGTACGGCTTTGTCGACCACGGCCAGCTGACCCGCCAGACCCAGGCGCTGCTGGATAAGCTCAATATCCGCTTAACCGCTGACCGGCTGGTGGGCGACCTGAGCATCGCCGCCCAGCAGATGGTGGAGATTGCCAAAGCGGTTTCATGGAACGCGGATATCGTGATCATGGATGAGCCCACCTCGGCGCTGACCGAAGGCGAGGTGGCTCACCTGTTCACCATCATCCGCGACCTGCGCGCCCAGGGTAAAGCGATCATCTATATCAGCCACAAAATGGATGAGATCTTTGCCATTACCGATGAGATCAGCGTCTTTCGCGACGGCACCTGGGTGGGGAGCAAAAACACCACCGAATTTACCCGTCAGTCGCTGATCACCCAGATGGTGGGCCGCGAATTAACCCAGCTGTTTCCGAAATTTAATAACACCATCGGCGAAGAGGTGCTGACGGTGCGCAACCTGACGCGTCAGGGCGTGTTCCATGACGTCAGCTTTAGCGTACGCCGTGGCGAAATCCTGGGCGTGGCCGGGCTGGTGGGCGCCGGGCGCAGCGAGGTGATGGAAAGCCTGTTCGGTATGGAGCGCTTCGACAGCGGCGAAGTGCTGATCGACGGGGCGCCGGTGACCATCGATTCCCCCTCCGTGGCGATTGAAAAGGGGATGGCATTATTAACCGAAGACCGGAAAAAGTCGGGCCTGTTTCTGGTGCTGTCGGTGCTGGAAAATATGAGTATCGTCAAAATGCCGGAATATATCGGCAAGAGCGGTTTTGTCCAGCACGTGAAAATGGCCGAAGACTGCATGGAGCAAATACGCCGGCTCAATATTAAAACGCCGACGATGGATCAAATTATTAATAACCTCAGCGGGGGGAATCAGCAAAAAGTCCTGATTGCGCGCTGGCTGTTAGCGCAACCGAAAATCTTAATTCTCGATGAGCCGACCCGCGGTATCGACGTCGGGGCGAAGGCGGAGATTTATCATCTTATCAGTGAACTGGCGAATCGGGGGGTGGCGGTGATTATGGTCTCCTCTGAACTGCCGGAAATCCTTGGCATGAGCGATCGGGTCATGGTGATGCATGAAGGTCGTATCACCGGCATCCTGGAAAAAGACGAAGCCGACCAGGAAACCATTTTGTCGTTGGCATCCCATTGAGGCACAGAGAATGAGTAATATGAAATTAACGGCGGCTCCGGCCAGCGAGGGTTCCTCCTTCTTCGCTAATTTGCGGCATAAAATGCCGAAAGATACCGGCATCTTTGTGGTGATGCTGGTGATTGCCCTGACCTTTGAAATCGCCGGCTGGTATGTTCGCGACCAGTCGTTCCTGCTCAATACCAACCGGCTGGTGCTGATTGTGCTGCAGGTGGCGATTATCGGCATCATCGCCGTGGGCGTCACCCAGGTGATCATCACCACCGGGATTGACCTCTCCTCCGGCTCGGTTATTGCCCTTGCGGCGGTGGTGGCGGCCAGCCTGGCGCAAACCTCCGATAGCCTGTCGCCAATGTTCCCGGCGCTGGTCAACCTGCCGGCGGTGATCCCCATTTGCGCGGGGATCGGCGTCGGCCTGCTGTGCGGCCTGACCAATGGTTTCCTGGTGACGCGGACCGGTATCCCGCCGTTTATCGCCACCCTCGGGATGATGGTTTCGGCGCGCGGTCTGGCGCAGTATTACACTCAGGGCAACCCGATCAGCTTCCTCTCCGACAGCTTTACGGCGATAGGCCAGGGGGCGATGCCGGTGATTATCTTCTTCGTGATCGCCGCCGTGTTTCACATTGCGCTGAAGCATACCCGGTATGGCAAATATGTGTATGCCATCGGCGGCAACATGACCTCGGCCAAAGTGTCCGGCATCAATGTGAATAAATATCTGGTGATCGTCTACACCATCGCCGGGGCGCTCTCCGGGCTGGCGGGGGTGGTGCTGGCGGCGCGCGTCAGTAGCGGCCAGTCGAGCATGGGGATGTCCTACGAGCTGGACGCGATTGCCGCCGCGGTGATCGGCGGCAGCAGCTTAATGGGCGGAGTGGGGCGCATTACCGGCACCCTGATTGGCGCGATGATCCTTGGCCTGATCAAAAGCGGTTTTACCTTTGTCGGCGTCGATGCCTATGTGCAGGATATTATTAAAGGCATCATTATCGTTGCGGCGGTAACCATCGATATGCGTCGCAACCGGAAAAAACACTAATCTTATCAACGGGCGGCAACGGCGAAGGATGCCGTTGCCGCCCGTCCTGTCCAGAAATAAACAAAATACTCCCCGCCAGGCTCCGCCTGTCTGTTTTGCCCGCGCTGCGCATCCTGTACAGTTTCGCCACTTCCGTTGTCCATTCGTCAGGGGCCACGCGTGGCCTGCGGTTTCTGGAGTCGTATGAATACACCATCCTTTGGCAAATTCTCGCCGCGCTGGCTAGCGGGAAAAAGGGGCCTTATCGTCACGCTGCTCGCGGGGCTGGCGATCCTGGCGCTCGGTCGGGGCATGAATTTGCCGGCCAGAGAGGTTTACCGTGAGAGGCAGATCCGCCAGCTGGAGGAGGATGCGCAGTGGGTGGCGGAACGCCTTGAGCGGCGGATGAACATTCCGGCGCCGCAGCGGGAAGCGACCTGGCCGCTGGCGGCGATGCGCGCCGCTCTCCAGACCCTCGCCCAGGAGCGGCATTATCAGCTGCTGCTGGTGAATGGCGACGGGCATCTGCTGGCGGCATCGCACGCGCTGCCGGCCAGCGTGCTGGCCCAGGTACAGGCGCAGTTCCCGCGAGAGATGCAGCCCCCGCTGTTCGGCAGCCACTACCAGACCATTCAGCCATTCGCCCCGCATCAGCGGATGTTAAGCCGGGCGCTGAACGGCAACGCGGGGCTGGCGGGCTGGAATCTGGTGATGCTGGCGCCGGATGGTGGATTGCCCTCGTTGCTGGTGGCTTACCGCTGGCCGGTAACGATCGGCCTTGGCGCGGTGCTCGCCAGCGCGCTGCTGGCGCTGAGGCAGGCGGCGCGCCAGGCGAAAACGCTAATTGCCAACCGCGCCGTCAGGGATGGCGAATCTGCAGGGTGGCGGGCAGGTAGCGCTGAAGCGGCTCCGGGGCCTGACCGTCGATCAGCTGGCTGAGCAGATCGTAGCAGTGCCAGGCCAGCTGGCGATTATCCTGCTGCACGGTATCAATGCGCAGGGAAAGCGAATCATACAGATAGTGATCGTCGAAGCTGGCGAGATGAATATTGGAATCCAGCAGATGATGCTGGCTCATATAGCGCAGCACCCCTTCGAGCAGCCCGCAGGCCGCGGTGAAGAGCGCCTTCGGCGGACGCCCCAGCCGAGCGCAGAGCGCCGCGAACATCTCATAGCCGGAGCTGGGGTGGTAGTTGCCGTTGATCACCCACTCAGGGCGCAGCGTGATCCCCGCCTGGGCCAGGCCCTGGGTGAACCCCGCCAGCCGGTCGCGCGACGGCGACAGCCGCGGCTGGCCGCCGAGAAACCAGAACTCGTCCGCATGCTGAGGCGCGATACGGGAGATTAGCTCGGCCGTTGGGGTGACCGAGTCGGTCATCACCAGCGGCAGGGCGCTGTCGCTGGGGGAGCGGTCAAACAGCACCACCGGCAGCTGTTCGCTGAGTTTCTGATAGTCGGCATCGCTGTGCATACAAGAGGCGACTATCAGGCCGTCGACCTGGCGGGCGATCATGTTATTGACCACCACGCTCTCCTGGCCTGGGTTTTCGTCGGTGCAGGAGATAAGCAGCTGCACGCCGGCTTCCCGGCAGAGCGTCTCAAGCTCGTGGGAGAAAACGGCAAACCCGTAGTTGGTGATCTCCGGCACCACCAGACCAATGGTATGGCTGCGGTTATCGCGCAGCGAGCGCGCGTGAATGCTCGGCTGATAGTGCTGTTCGCGAGCGATCGCCAGTACGCGCTCGCGCGTCTCCTGCGCCACGCGCAGCTCTTTACCACGACCGTTGAGTACCAGGCTGGCGGTCGCTTTGGAGACGCCCGCCAGTTCGGCGATATCTTTGATAGTTACGCGTTTGGTTTTCATCAGCACCCGGGAGCCTGAAAGCAAAACGCTTATTCTACCATGCATGGCCGCAGCAGCCAGCGGCAGAATGCCACCGGCGTCGCACCGCTGAAGATGAGCTGCCCCGGATAGCCCGGGAAGAAGCGGCTGCTCATCACCCCCTCGCCATCGTTGATGAAAATCTCCACGCTGGAGCGGTCGATAAAGATCCGCAGGCGTCGCGCCTCGCCGCGCCAGTAGCGGTGATGCATCTCCGCCGTCTGCAGGCCGCGACGCGACAGACGCAGGCCGTCGCGATTGACGGTGAGCTGCAGGGCGCCGGCAAAGTCCAGCCCCAGCGTGCTGTCGGGGGAAAGGTCAAAGGCCAGCTCCATCGGGGCGAGGGGCAGGGTCTGTCCGCACCAGCCCTGGGCTTCCCCGCGCAGGGCGACCAGCTCGCGCAGCGGACGCTGATACAGAGTGCCAGCCTGCCACTCCAGCTCACGCACGCAGGTCATCTGATGGATCCAGCCCTGCGCGCGGGTGGGCTGATGCATCTCGTCCCCGTCGGGGACGCCCATCCAGCCGACCAGCAGGCGGCGGCCATCGTCGGCCTGCATGGTCTGCGGCGCGTAGAACTCAAATCCGCTGTCCAGCTCGTGCAGCGGGCCGTGGTCGAAGATCCCGCGTTCGGCGTCGAAGCGGCCTGCCATCCACACCGCCGGATAGGTATTGAGAAAGCGCTGCGCTTCGCGGGCCAGCCCCTGCGGGCAGCAGATCAGCAGGTGGGTGTCCGCCAGCGGAAAGAGATCCGGGCACTCCCACATGTAGCCGGCGTTCGCCAGGCCGTTCACGTCGTGCCCGGCGATCTCGCCCACCAGGCGCCACTCCCGCAGGTCGCTGGCGGTAAACAGCAGCACTTTGCCGCGCTGTTGCACATCCTGCGCCCCAAGAACCATGTACCAGCGCCCGTCCTGCCGCCACACTTTAGGGTCGCGCACATGGCCGGTATAGCCTTCTGGCAGCGGCAGCACCGTCCCCAGCTTGCGGAAGGTGCCATCAGCATTCTCGGTCGCCAGACATTGCCAGGCGGTGCGCCCGCCGTCGGGGAATTTCACGTTGCCGGTGTAGCACAGAGTCAGGGCGCCCTCGAACTCGACCGCGCTGCCAGAGTAGCAGCCGTTGCGGTCATACTCTTCATCCGGCATCAGGGCGATAGGTTCGTGCCGCCAGTGCAGCAGATCGGCAGAGCTCCAGTGTCCCCAGCACTTATAGGTATGGTCACAGGCGAGCGGGTTCCACTGATAAAACAGGTGGTAACGCCCGGCGACCTGGCAAAAGCCGTTAGGATCATTCAGCAGTCCGTTGACCGGCGCCAGATGCCATTGCGGATAATGGCTGTCGGCCAGCGCCTGCGGCTGGCCCTGCATAACGGCCTGCAGGATCGCAGGCAGGCGTGACGGTAATGACATTATTCAGCGTCCGTTTTGTATTTCAGCGTCAGAGAGAGCGCGAAGGCCACGGCGAAGGCGATCGCCATTCCGATAATGTAGTTCAGCAGCGAGCTGGCCTGCACGATAGCCATTCCCGGGATCGCCGTCAGGCCCACCGCGGTCATGTAGACGTGCATAGACACCACCCAGGCGCCGCCGGCGGCACCGCCCACCAGCGCGGCGATGAACGGTTTCACAAAGCGAAGGTTAATCCCGAAGATTGCCGCCTCGGTGATCCCCAGCATCGCCGAAAACGCCGACGGCAGGGTGATGGCTTTTATTTTGGCATCTTTGGTTTTAAACCACACCGCAAAGCAGGCGCCGCCCTGGGCGACGTTGGCCATCGCCCAGATCGGCAGCAGGAAGTTGACGCCAATCGATGGGTTGCCCAGCAGTCCGGCCTCGATGGCATGGAAGCTGTGATGGATACCGGTAATAACGATCACCGAATAGAGGCCGCCGAACAGCAGGCCCGCCAGCCAGCCGGCGTGGCTGATAAGCGTGCTGAGGATAAACGAAATGCCGTCGCCGAGCGCGCGACCGGCCGGGCCGATCAGCAACAGGGCGATAAAGCCGGAGATAATCACCGTCAGGAACGGAGTGAGGATCAGGTCCAGCGCGTCAGGGATCACGCGGCGCAGCCGCTTCTCGACCATGCTCATAAACCACACCGCCAGCAGCACCGGGAAGACGGTGCCCTGGTAGCCGATCATCGCCACTTCGATGCCGAAGAAATTCATGGTGTGGAAGCCGGCGGCGACGCCCCAGGCGTTGGTCAGAGCCGGATGGGTGAGGATCCCGCCGAGGGTCGCGCCCAGATAGGGGTTACCGCCAAATTCGCGGGCGGCGGTAAAGCCGATCAGGATCGGCAGAATGATAAACGCCGCCGAACTGCACATATCCAGCATGATATAGAGAGCGTTGCTCGGGTCGACCCAACCGTAGGTTTTCACCATCCCCAGCAGGCCCATCAGCAGGCCGGAGGCGACGATGGCCGGAATAATCGGCACGAAGATGTTGGACAGCAGGCGGGCGATGCGCTGGAACGGGTTCAGCTTTTTCGCCGCCAGGTCGGCGGCTTCGGATTTGCTCGATTCGCTGATGCCTGCGGCCTGGATAAAGGCGGCATAGACTTTATTGACCACCCCGGTGCCGAAGATGATCTGCATCTGTCCGGCATTGCGAAAGCAGCCTTTCACCCCGTCGATTTTGCCAATCGCCTGCTGATCGGCGAGCGCGTCGTCGACCAGCACCAGCCGCAGGCGGGTGGCGCAGTGCGCGGCGCTGGCGATATTTTCCTTGCCGCCCAGCAGGGGAAGCAGTGAGCGGGAAATCTGTTCAAAATCCATAGTACCCTCTAAATGCATGATGATATGGCGTGGGCGGCGCCAGCCGTGGCAGGCGCCGCGAACCTTATATTTATGTGTTATTTACCCTGTCGCCCCGGTTGCCGTCAGAACCAGGTCTCCATTTGCATACCGAACGACCATTCGCCGCCCGATTTGAATCCGTTGCTGCCTAACGCGTCATCGTTGGCGTAGTTGTCCAGTTTTTTGCTCCAGTCCATCCACGATGTATAGAAGCGGATCTCCGGCCGCGAGAAGAAGTCGCCGATGCTGCCCACCTTGAAGGTCGGGGCGAAGGTCAGCTTGTAGAAGCTGCCATTGACCGCATGGCGATCGTTGTAGCCTTCAGGCTGCAGATCCATGTACTGATAGCTGCCCTCCCAGGCGAGGGCGAAGTTCTGCGTCACTTCCTGAATCAGACGCAGGTTGAGGGTGGCCCACTGATAGCTGTCGCCATCGACATAACGATCTTTACTGCTCTGCGCCAGCACGGCCGGGGCAATAAACCAGCGATCGCTCAGCGGCGTGGTGCCATAGCTGGCGAAGCGCCAGGTATTGGCCCCCGGGCGCAGCGCGCCGTCGGAGCCGATGCCTTTAACCTCGGCGCCCAGCCCGTGGCCGTACAGCAGGGCCGTTTTGCTGGTCCCGTCGCGCAGGCCATAGAAGCTCTCATTGTGCAGGCCCAGCAGGGCATGAACCCCGGTGTTAGCGGCATCGCCTTTCACCAGATTGCCGTTCGCGTCCTGGCGGTCGTCATTATCTTTCGCCCGCATCCCGCTGACCATCATCTGCACCGGGCCGGCAAAGTTATTCATGCTGACGATATAGTTCTGCACGCTGTTGCTGCTGTCGGCGATATCGCCAAAGTTGCGGCCGTATAACGAGAAGTTGCTGCGCAGGCTGTCGTTCCATTTCACGTCGTAGATCCCGCCGCCGGTCCCGGCGAGGAACACCACATCCGAGTCAATCCAGTGGATGTCGAAGTTGTCGCGGTCAAAGCGTTTCCCGGCCCACAGGGTCGAGCCTTTGAACGGGCCTTCGAAGGTCGGCAGATTGCCCAGCTCGACGAACGCCTGGCGTACGTTCAGGTCGCTGCTGCTTGCCGTCCAGTCGTTATAGGTGGTCTGTCCGTCGGCCACCATCACTTTGAAACGGGTGGTCGCCCCGTTGTCCAGGGTCTGTTTATGTTCGAGGTTCATTTCCACATAGGTGTCGGCCTGGTTGCCCAGGCGACCAATGGCGCCGCCGGTCTCCCCGGCGGGGGTCATATAAGCGCCGGATTTGGTACTGGCGGCCGAGTCGTTCATGATCACCCCGGAACGCGCATAGCCGTGGAACTCAAAGCCGCCGGGCCGTTCGGCTTTTTCTTCCAGTTGAGTGGTGCGCCTGGCCACCTGCTGGGTGGTGGCCTGGGTTTGCTGCTGCTGCTGGGTTAACTGCTGAACTTTCTGCTCCGCTGAGGCGGCGCGGCTTTCGGCAGTGCTGGCGCGGGTCTCGGCGTCCTGCAGGCGTTTTTCCAGGGCGGCGAGACGCGCTTCAATGCTGTTCAGGTCTGTCTGCCCATGGGCGGCGGCGGTGCCGGTTAGCAAAGCAATAAGAATGGCTAACTTCCGTTTTTTATACATGTTGGTGACATCCAAAGGTAAATCAGTGAGTGTGCTAATGTTTGCTAAACCGGTTTAGTTGATATGTTAAACATGTCGGTAACGCGGTGAAAATAAAAATTGCTAAACCGGTTTAAGAATTGTGATGTCGCCAGCAAAGTGGGCCGTTAACCGGCCCAAGGGGATCACAGCGAGCGCTGAAGATCGTCCTTGTAGGGCAGGGCGGTCATGGCGCCTTTGGCGGTGGTGGCCAGCGCGCCGCAGGTTTGCGCCAGCGCGAGGTCGGGAGCCAGGGCTGCGAGGTTGTCCGGGATACCGTGGGCGGCGAGGCCGGCGAGTAGCCCGGCGACAAAGGCATCGCCGGCGCCGGTGGTATCGACGGCCACCACCGGGCGGGCAGGGAAGTGGCTAACCTGCCCGCGCAGGGCGGCCTGGACCCCCGCTTTACCCTGGGTCACCAGCAGTAGCGTCGGCTGGAAGCGGGCGTTCAGCCGGGCGATGCCGCTGACGATGTCGTCGCTGCCGCTGATAAACGCCAGCTCCTCTTCCGAAAGTTTTATGGCGTCGGCGAGGGCCAGCGCCCGGTCGAGACAGTCGCGAAGGTCCTGCGGATCCTGCCACAGGTCGCTGCGGATATTGGGGTCGAAGCTGACATAGCCCCCGGCGCGCTTTATCGCCTCCATCGCCGCGAATGTCGTGCTGCGGCTCGGCTCCGCGCTGAGAGCGATGGAGCAGACGTGCAGCCACTGACCGGCGGCAAACGGCGGGAGATCCTCGGGCTGAAGGAACAGGTCGGCGCTCGGACGGACCATAAAGGTAAAGGTGCGCTCCCCGTGGCTATCGAGATCGACCACCACCGTGGAGGTGCGCTGCGCCGCATCGAGGCGCATATAGTTCACATCCACTTGCTCCTGCGCCAGGGTGTGACACATAAAACGGCCGAAGGGATCGTCGCCGACGCGGCCGATAAACCCGCTGTCACCGCCGAGCCGCGCCACGCCGACCGCCACGTTGGCCGGCGCGCCGCCGGGGCATTGCAGCAGGCGGCCCTCTCCATCGGGCAGGAGATCGACGACCGCATCGCCGAGTACCCAGATTTTTCCATTCATACGACAAGCTCCTCTAAGCTAAACTTTACTAAACCGGTTTAGCTCATTAAAGCACAGCCCACCGGTAAGCGGAACGATTGGGTCACGAAACAGGGAGGCGAGGGTAAAAAATGTGAGCCAGGCGGAATATTTCGCCACTCCAGATCTGGACTTTTCCTTCCCCACCCGCTTAGGTATAGTTCACCAGGTCGCGGTTAGCCCCGCCGCGGTGGCCAAAGGTAAAGGAGTGCGTAGCGCGATGAACCCCAGTTTTGGCGATATTTACGATCGGTACCAGAAGCTGACGCTGACTACGCATCTGCCGGCGGTGATCGCCTGCAGTGAAACGCTGAGTTTGGGCAAAGACCAGGGCTTTATTCCGCAGCCGGGCTATCTCTACTTTCTGCTGCAGGGGCAAATGACATTGGCCTTTGGCGATGAGCAGAACCTGGTCGGGATTGTTATCGCGCATATGCCGTTAGGATTACTGGAACATTATTGTCCGTCGGTCGCGCTCTATTATCAGTGTCTGGGCGAGTGCCAGCTGGCGAAAATAACCGCCAGCGATTTTGAGCGAATATTCTTTCATTCGTCGCCGGGCTATATGCAAGAGCTGACCACGATCCTGGCCTATATGGGCATATTTGCCCTTGATGCCCACTATGAACGCGGCAGCCAGACCAGCTTTCAGACCATTAAATCGATGCTGTCGCGCTATTTATATCGCGGCGAAATTGATGGGGGTCAGCATGAGAGCCTGTCGGCATTTATTATTAAACGAACCAATCTCTCGCGCAGCTATGTGTACCAGGTGCTGGCCGCGCTGCGCGAGGGGGGATATATCACGGTGAAAAAAGGCAAGCTGATCTCCATCGACCGTCATATTCCTGAGAAATTCTGAATCCGATTCGGCAGATTCACGCCATCACGTTGCTATTACCGCCAGGGAAAGCGCTAAGCGCGCTTTTTCCCCCGGCCCCGTTACGCCTGAATCTGGCTGTTTTATTTATTTAACCTTGCACTCTGGAGCTATTTTATGACCCTGGACTATGTGGCGCTGGCCATTCTGATCGCCGTGGCCTTAATACTTTTTTATGGCGTGATTGTTATTCACGATATTCCTTATGAAATCGCCAAAGAGCGGCGTCATCCTCATCAGGATGCGATTCATTATGCCGGTTGGGTCAGCTTATTTACCCTCCACGCGCTGTGGCCCTTGTTATGGATCTGGGCGACGCTGTGGCGCGAAGACCGCGGATGGGGGATGCGCCACATTGCCGACGAGCAGCAGGCGCTGCATCAGCGTCTGGAAACGGTGGTCCAGCAGCTGGAACAGGTCCAGCGCGAGGTGGACGTTCTGAAAGCGAAGGAGGCAAAATAATGGAAACGTTAATGTTGCTGACCTACGCCGCGCTATGCATCGTGGTGTTTAAAGTTTTTCGCATCCCGCTCAATAAGTGGACCGTGCCGACGGCGGTGCTCGGCGGTATCGCCCTGATTGGCGCGGTGATCTTCGGGATGAACTACAACTTCCCTTATACCGACGTCGGTAACCAGGTGTTTCGCACCGTGCCGATTGTGTCGCAGGTACGCGGCCGGGTGCAGAGCGTACCGGTGAAGCCTAACCAGATGCTGCATAAGGGCGATGTGCTGTTTACCCTCGACCCGACGCCGTTCCAGGCGAAAGTGGACGATCTGCAGGCGCAGATAAAAGCAGCCAGTCAGGATGCGCTCTCCTTAAACGCGGCGTCAAGCCAGGCGCAGGCCGAGCTGAGCCGTGCGGTGGCCCAGCGCGACCAGTCGCGGCGGGAGTATGCCCGCTATCGGGAGGGCCATGCCCAGGGCGCCTTCTCCGATCAAATGGTTGATACCCGTCTGCAGACGTGGAAAGCCGATGAAGCCAGCGTCAGCGCGGCTCAGGCAAAGGTGGTTCAGGCGCGTAATGCGCTGGACTCGGTGGTGAAGGGCAAAAACACCACCGTGGCCTCCCTGCTGGCGCAGCTGCAAAAGGCGCAGTTTCAGCTGGAGAACACCGTCGTCCGCGCCCCGGAGGATGGCTATGTCAGTACCGTCGGCTTACGGCCGGGCACCATGTCCACTGCGCTGGGGATGATCCCGCTGATGACCTTTGTGCCGGTGGAGGGCGCCGCCTCGCGGGAGTACGTCGCGGCATTTCGCCAGAACGCCCTGCAGCGTCTGCACAAAGGCGAGCCCGCGGAGCTGATGTTTCCGGCTATCCCGGGCACCGTCTTTCGCGGAGAAGTGGCCGACGTGCTGCCGGCGATTGGCGAGAGCCAGTTCCAGGGGCAGGGCAAATTGCTGACCACAGACGCGCTCAATACCCATGGCCGGGCGCTGGTGGTGCTGAAGGTGACCGATCCGCGATTTGCCGAATACGCTCTGCCGCAGGGGGCTACCCTCGAGGCGGCGGTCTACTCGGATCATCTGAAAGAGCTGTCGCTGATCAGGAAGATCCTGATCCGTATGAAAAGCTGGGAAAACTATATCTATCTCGATCACTAAGCCGGCGGGCGCGGGGCGGACGAACCGCCCCGCGCCGCGGTCAGGCCTCGCTGTCCACCAGGCCGTCAATAATCACCTGCCGCACCCCCTGCGAACAGGGTTCAATACGCCCGCGCACCCCATAGACGGCCGCCAGAGTCTCGGGGGTGATGACCGCGGCCGGGGTGCCGTCGCCGAGCAGCTGGCCCGCCTTGAGCATCAGCACGTGGTCGGCGTGACGCAGGGCAATATTGATGTCGTGCACCACCACCAGGGTCACGATGTTGCGCCGCCGGGTCTCCCGGCGCACCAGATCCATCACGTGAAACTGGTAGTTGAGGTCAAGGGCGCTGAGCGGTTCGTCGAGCAGCAGCAGGCGCGGCTGGCGGATCAGCGACTGGGCGAGACCCACCAGCTGCTTTTGCCCGCCGGAGAGCTGATCGAGGTAGCTCATCGCCAGATGGGCAATCCCCAGCTGTCGCAGCAGCGCCATCACTTCCTCCTGGCGCTGCGGACTGTGGCGTCCTCCGGCGGCGCGCTGGGCAACGATTATCGACTCCAGCACATGCAGATGCACGCCGGCGGGTAGCGTCTGCGGAAGATAGACCACCTGCTCTGCGCGACGTGAGAACGGCTGCGTCAGCAGATTTTCCCCCTCCAGCAGCAGCTCGCCGCGGCAGGGGCCCAGACCCGCCATCGCCCGCATTAACGTTGATTTACCGCTGCCGTTTGGCCCCAGCAGCGCGGTGATTTTCCCTCGCGGCAGATGGGGAACCGTCAGGTTCTCGATCACCTTGCGTCTGGGGTAGCCGGCGCTGAAGTGAGACAGCGACAGCCCGGATAATGTCTGGTCGCTCATACCTGCCCCCGATGACGTAAAATGATGCTCAAAAAGAACGGGACCCCGACCAGGGAAGTGACGATCCCCACCGGAATAATGGCCCCGGGGATCAGGTTTTTCGAGGCGATGGAGGCCAGGGAGAGCACCAGGGCGCCGATCAGCGCGCTGGCGGGCAGGTAAAAGCGATGGTCTTCGCCGAAGAGCATCCGCGCAATATGCGGCGCCACCAGGCCGATAAAGCCGATTGGCCCGACAAAGGCCACCGAAAGCGCCGACAGAATGCTGATCCGCAGCAGCGTGGTCAGGCGCAGACGGCGAACGTTAATGCCAAAGCTGATGGCCCGGTCCTCGCCCAACCGCAGGGCGGTCAGCTTCCACGCGCTGCGCAGCGACAGGGGCATCACCAGCGCCAGGGCGACCAACAGGATGGCGACTTTGCTCCAGGAGGCGCGATCGATGCTGCCCATGGTCCAGAACACCAGCCCCTGCAGCGTGTCTTCGTTGGCGATGAACTGCAGCATCGAGACCAGAGCGTTAAAGGTAAAGACCAGCGCGATGCCGAACAGAATGACGCCGGAGGTGGCCACCTGGGTCCAGCGGGTGATGCCGTCCAGCAGCAGGGCAGCCAGCAGGGCGAAGATAAAGGCGTTGGCCGAGATAAACCACTGGCCGGGAATACCGGGCAGGCCAATACCGAGCACAATCGCCAGCGCGGCGCCAAACGCCGCAGCCGAGGAGACGCCGAGGGTAAACGGGCTGGCCAGCGGGTTATTGAGGATGGTCTGCATTTCGGCGCCGGCCAGTCCCAGCGCCAGACCGACGATAATCGCCATCACCGCATAGGGCAGACGGATATCCCAGACGATGGCGCGCGTGCCCGGATCGGCGCTGGCCGGATCGGTTAACGTCTGCCACAGGTTCTGCAGCGGCAGACCGGAGGGGCCGAGCATAAAATCGAGCAGCAGCGACGCGACAATCAACAGCGCCAGCAGGAGGATCAGCAGCAGACGGCGACGCACGATACGGCGATAATCATTCATCACGCCAGAGGTCCCGGCGGGCAGCCCGTCGAGCACGGAGTCGGAGGTTAAACGCATGCCGGATTACTCGCTCTGCTGCCAGGAGAAGACGAACGGCTGGTCCGGCAGGTCGGTGAAATGGCGCACGATATAATGGTACGTCTCATCCGGGTTGAGATCGCCGAAAGCCTGCGGGTAGATATCTTTCGCCAGGTATTCCATGCCGACAATATTCCACGGGTGGTTATAGAAGTGGTGATAAACGCCATAGGCCCGCTTTTCCTGTACCGCCGGGATCTGGCTGACCCCAGGTCGCGCCAGCAGCGTCTGCGCCTGGGCCTTCACCGCCTCTGGCTTAACCGCATAACCCAGGGGCAGCACCTGGCTGTTGCCGCGCTTCGAGCCGGTCATGATCCAGGCGTCGGGCTTCATGCTGATGATTTTCTCCAGCGAGACGAACCCGGAGGCGCCCGGCAGCAGCTGCGAACCGATATTGTTCGCCCCGACCGCCTCTACCAGCCCGCCCCAGCCGCTGTGGCCATGAGTAAAGCAGCAGGCGTCGCTGTTGCCGGCCAGCGCTTCCACGAAGACGTTGGCCTTCGGCGTGATGGCCGCGGTTTTCTGGCGAATCGTCTGCAGCTGCTGACGATAGTAATCGGTAAAGGCTTTGGCCTGGCTCTCGCGGTTAAGGACTTTGCCCAGCAGGTCGATGCTGGGGGCGGTATCTTTCGCCGGGTCGATCTCATAGTCGACAAACAGCACCGGAACGTGCAGGGCGCTGAGCTTGTCGATGACGCCGCTCTCCATCAGCGCTGGCCTGGCGCGCAGCTGGGCGATCATCAGATCCGGCTGACGGGCGATGACGCTTTCAAGATCGACGTTCCCTTTATCGCTGAAGCCCATGTCAAGGATCGTGGCCGACTGCGGCCACGTCGTTTTCAGCATCTGCCAGGTGGCAACATCCTGCTTTTTCGCCAGATTATTCCATGCCACCAGCCGTTTAAACGGATTGTCCCGGTCCAGCAGGGCGAGGGTCATAATGTCGCGACCATCCTGCAAAATAATACGCTGCGGCTCTTTGGCGAGGGTGACCTGCCGGCCGTCAAGGTCCGTGACCGTCAGGGGATATTGGGTTGCATAGCTGAGGAGGGGCGTCGCGAGCAGCGCAGTAAGTAACAGCGATCTTACTGATTTTCTTGCCATAAAATGAGTTCCGTTTGCCAATTTATAAATATAATGATTCTGAGAATTATTCTCGAGTAAACGTCAACGGCAAGTATATCAAGGGCAAATTTCATAAAATGTAACAAACATGTTGGAAATTATGCCAACGCCGACAGGGCGCGCGCGGCGGCAGCATTTTCTGCCAAGGCTGGAGGTCGAAGACGTTTTTCAGGCTAATTCCTAATGTCATCCCCGGTTCGTTGTGCCATCCTGAATGCGACTCATAACACGACACGTGAGAGAGGATATTATGAAAAAAGCAATGATTGCGTTATCGGCTATTCTGGTTGCGGCTCCGGTTTTTGCTGCGACAACACATGCAACAGATGATACCGTCGCGGCGGCGAATGCCAACGCCAACACCGCTAAAGAGAAGCTGCATCAGGCCCAGCACGAGGGCGAAGAGCAGCAGCTGAAGGCGAAACACGCCGCCGAAGGCAAGCAGGACAGCGTCGGCAGCCAGGTGAGCGAAGGCGCGCAGAAAACCTGGAACAAGACCAAAGAAGGCACCGAGAAGGGGTGGGATAAGACCAAAGAGGTCAGTGAAAAAGGCTGGAATGCCACCAAATCCGGTGCGGAAAAGGGCTGGGATAAAACCAAAACCGGCGCCGAAGAATTAAAAAATAAAGTGACTGAATAAGTCCTTTAACCTGTCTGAATAAAGGTCGCGAAAGCGGCCTTTTTTATTGTCCTTCCTCCCGCAGCCTGGCTGTTGCGCAGCACAGCAACTGCCGATGCCAGGAATCGTCCTGGTTAACCAGTTACTCACTCTTTCTTCACATTTGCCCGGTACAAAGGAGCTGAATCAGGAGGTGTACCATGAAAAAGATGATTTCTCTGGCAGTAATTTTATCCTGTGTGCTGAGCGTCCCGGCCTTTGCCGATGGCCCGAACGACGGCCATCGTCCGGGGCAACCCACGGTGTGGCAGAACGGTCCGGACCATGACGGGCATGCACCGCAGGGCGGACCTGACGCGCATCATCAGGGCGACCATGACCAGCGTGGCCCGGATCGCGACGGCCATGACAAACGCGATCTGGCACGTCATGAGCAGGACCATTTCGCCTGGCGCGGGAACGATTTCCGCAAAGGCCACCCGGCTCCGGCGCCGTTCCGTGGCGATGAATATCGCGTCCGCGACTGGAGCGACCGCGGCCTGCCGCCCCCGCCGGAAGGCCATCACTGGTCCTATATCGACGGTAACTATGTGCTGATCGCCGCGGCGACCGGGATCATCACCTCGATTCTGGTGAGCGGCGCCCTCGGCCACTAAATGCGCTGCTCCGCGACGCCGGGTCAGGAAAAGCCTGATCCGGCGATGGCGCACTCGCGGAAAGCTACGGATCCAGCGCAGCATCCGGCCAGTATTTATAACCATTGATCGTTGCCTGGGTGGACAGTTCTTTTTCGGTCAGATGATAAACGTTGACCTTCGAGGACAACGAGGCGGTATCTGACGCCACGCCGCTGGTGGAGGCGGCGATCGGCGCGCTGCAGCCCGCCAGCGCAACGATTGCGAGAAGGAAAAGCCTCTGTAATTGCCTGCCCGTTTATTTTATATAACGCTGGATGTGGCCGTGCAGGGTAGGGTAAATAACGGGAAATCATCAAAAAAATAAACTTTTATTTTTTAATTGCACTATTTTGATTATTCATTGCGCTGTGATGAGTGAATTATTAAATAAGATGCGTCCATTCCAGGTATTAGAAATGCTGCTTGCATAAACTTTTCATCGCGATACCGTGATAAGTCCTTAATTTATTTCCCGGAGAGCGGCATGAGTGATTATGTAATTCCAGAAATTAAAGCGACGGAAGCGGAAATGATTTCTATCCGTCATTATTTACATGCCAATCCGGAATTAAGTCTTGAAGAGTTTAATACCAGCGAACTGGTCGCCAGCAAGCTGACGGAATGGGGCTATCAGGTGACGCGCGGTCTCGGCAAGACCGGCGTGGTCGGCAGCCTGAGCAAAGGCGATTCTCCGCGCACCATCGGTTTACGCGCCGATATGGATGCCCTGCCGATCGAGGAAACCACCGGTTTACCCTGGGCCAGCACGGCGCCAGGAAAAATGCACGCCTGCGGCCATGACGGTCACACCACCATTCTGCTGGCGGCGGCGAAATATATCGCCTCGCCGGCCTGTCAGTTCAACGGCACGGTGCATCTGATTTTTCAGCCGGCGGAAGAGGCTATCGGCGGCGCGGATTTAATGATTAAAGACGGCCTGTTCGAGCAGTTCCCCTGCGAACGCATCTTTGGCTTGCACAACATGCCAGGCCTGCCTGTAGGCAAGCTGGGCTTCTACGCCGGCAACTTCATGGCCTCGGCGGACACCGTCAAAATCACGATTACCGGCTACGGCGGCCACGGCGCCCACCCCGAGCGCACCGTCGACCCGATCGTCGCCGGTGCGGCGCTGGTGATGGCCCTGCAGAGCATCGTGGCGCGCAACGTGCCGCCGGGGGAAACGGCAGTGGTCAGCGTCGGCACCTTCCAGGCCGGTATCGCCTCCAACGTCATTCCGGAGAGCGCGGTAATGGATCTGAGCGTGCGGGCGATGAAGCCGGAAATCCGCGACCTGCTGATCAAGCGTATTCACGAGCTCGCTGACTTTACCGCCAAAAGCTATGGCGCCAGCAGCGTAGTGGAGGTTTACGACTCCTATCCGGTATTAACCAACAGTCCTGAAGAGACCGATTTCGCCCGGGCGCTGGCGCTGGAGGTGTTTGGCCGCGAAGGGGTCCTGGAGTCGGTCTCGCCGATGAACGCCAGCGAGGATTTCGCTTTTATGCTGCGCGAACGCCCTGGCAGCTACTTCCTGCTCGGCAATGGCGAGAAAGGGGAGAAGGGCGGTTGCATGGTGCACAACCCCGGCTACGACTTTAACGATGACATTATCACCATCGGCGCGACGCTGTTCGCCCGTCTGGTGGAAAAACACTGTCGCTAATCTCTGGAGAAGAACGCGAATGAAAAAATCACTGTTGCTATGGCTGGCATTAATGGCGTCGACGTCGGCGCTGGCCGAAGGGGGAAAGGAGATCCGCTTCGGCGTTGACCCGACTTTCGCGCCGTTTGAATGGAAAGATCCGCAGGGCAAGCTGGCGGGGTTTGATATCGATTTAGGCAACGCCATTTGTCAGCAGCTGCAGGCGAAATGCGTGTGGGTGGAAAGCAATTTCGACGGCATTATCCCGGCGCTGAAGGCGCGTAAATTCGACGCGATCCTTTCCGGGATGTATATGACCGAGAAGCGCAAAGCGCAGATTGCCTTTAGCGACAAGTTGTATAACGGGCCGGTGTTCCTCGTGGCGCGTAAAAATACCCTGCAAGGCAATACGCCGGAACAGCTGAAGGGCAAAACCATCGGCGTGGAGCAGGGCTCGGCGCAGGAGACGTATGTTAACCAGCACTGGCGGCCGCAGGGGATAAACATTGTGGCCTACCAGGGGGCCGATAGCGTGGTGCGTGACCTGGAGTCGGGGCGCATCGACGGCGCGGTGCTCTCCGGGATGATGGCCGACTACAGCTTCCTGCAGCAGCCGCAGGGTAAAGAATTCGCCTTTGTCGGCGGCCATCTGCAGGACGATACGCTGTTTGGCGCCGGGGCGGCGATAGGTTTGCGTAAAGACGATGAGGCGCTGCGTCAGGAAATTAACGGCGCGATTGCGAAAATTCTTGCCGACGGCACCTATAAAAAATTAGCTGGCAAATATTTTAGCTTTGATGTTTATTCCGGGACATAATGTCAGAGTGTACCTGCGGGCGTGGAGCGCCCGCCGTAAGATTCCTTTTCTGATTATCCAATCGACCTCCTCTCCTGACCCCTATGGTTACCTGAGGGAAGCAGAATATAAGCTAAGGAGTACTCGGCATGATGACACGTCCTTTGGGCAAAACCGGATTTTCCATCGCCCCATTAGTCTTTGGCGGCAACGTCTTTGGCTGGACCATCGATGAAAAAACCAGTTTTGCTCTTCTTGATGCTTTCGTTGACCACGGTTTTGACGCTATCGATACGGCGGATGTTTATTCCCGCTGGGCGGAGGGCAACCAGGGCGGCGAATCTGAAACCATAATCGGCCGCTGGCTACAGGCGCGCCCCGGCATGCGTGATAAAGTCAAAATTTTCACCAAAGTCGGCTCCGATCTCGGCCTCCCCGGCCATAAAGGGCTCAGCAAAGCCTGGATCCAACAGGCGGTTGACGACTCTCTGCGTCGCCTGAATACCGATTATATCGACCTCTACTTCTCCCACTGGCCGGATCCGCAAACCCCGGTGGCGGAAACGCTGGAGGCCTTCCACAGCCTGCAGCAGGCCGGAAAAATCCGCGCGATGGGGGCCTCTAACCTCGATGCGATGCAGCTGGCGGGGGCGCTGGAGGTGGCGCGTAAGGGCGGCTTGCCTGCGTGGCAGGTGCTGCAGCCGGAATATAACCTCTACCACCGCTCTGCGTTTGAAGGTGCGCTGTGCGATCTCTGCGTCAGCCGCGATATCGGGGTGGTGACCTACTACAGCCTGGCCTCGGGGTTCTTAACCGGAAAGTACCGCCAGCCGTCGGATCTGACACAGAGCCAGCGCGGAAGCGGGATTGGTAAGTACCTGAATCCGCGCGGGATGCGGATTATCGATACCCTGGCGGCGGTCGCGGACGAGCAGGGCGCGAAGCCGGCTGAGGTGGCCCTGGCGTGGCTGATCGGCCGCGAAGGGGTGACCGCGCCGATCGCCAGTGCCACCAGCGTGGCTCAGGTGGAGAGTTTTGCCCGCGCGGCGGCGCTGAGCCTGAGCGCGGAGCAAGTGGCGCGGCTGGACGGCGCCAGCGCCTGAGGCAATCCCTCTTCCCGGCGGGGAGAGGGGGGAAGGCTAAACATGACGCGGACCGTAGGCCGGGTAAGGCGCCAGCCGCCACCCGGCAAAATAACGGCGCAACCGGAAATGTCCCTGTTCGCGCTGCGCTTAGCAGGGCTACAGCTTCTATGTTACTTCCGGGCCGATTGCGCTCCCGGTTAATTGTCTGCGTTATGGCAGTCATGGTGCAGGGAGCGCACAGGAGGCGGCCAGTCGCCGCCGCCCCCTGTACCCCCGGGCTCCGGCCAGCAACATCGCCGCTGCGCAGTGCCTTCGACTTATCCCTGCAGGCTTCGGGTCGGGCCGAGGCAGCGTCCGTGCAAAACACGGCCCTCAGCCCGCATCCATGCGGGCTGCCCCGGCCTTCCGGGAACGTCTCAGCGATGTTGAGGCCGCAACACCGGCAGTTTCAGTCGCACAAGTGGGTAAGTTAACGGCTGGCTGCAACGGACCGTAGGTCGGGTAAGGCGCCAGCCGCCACCCGGCAATAAAGCGGCTCCGTGCCTGATGGCATCGCCCGGTGGCGCTGCGCTTACCGGGCCTACGAGGTGTGATCCTGTGAGAGGCTCCTGTAGGCCGGGTAAGGCGCAGCCGCCACCCGGCGAAATGACGGGTGCGGTGCCTGAAAGCGTGCCCGGCGGCGCCCTACTATTCCTGATGGCGGGTGACGTTGAGGATCTTCGCGCTGGCGCCGACCGGAAAATTGCTGAGGGCGCCGAAATCGCTGCCCTGATAGCCCATGATCTTGCCGTCAGTGCGCATCTGCTGCAGATCGATGAGGATCACCCCCAGCGTGGGAATGATTTTCTCCCGCCAGACGAACAGATAGAGATCCTCAGCCACCTGCACGTAATGGCAGCGATCGACATCCGCCAGCCCCTTTTCCACGCCGTCCAGACACTGCCAGGCGTAAAAATTATCGTTGAGATAGATGTGCTCATAGCGCTCGGTCGGGCTATAGGTGTACTGATTGCGCATGCCAATGAGCGCATCGGTAAAGTCCGGCAGCGGCCCCGGCTGGGCATCCAGGCGGGCGAAGACGAAACGGGCCTCAACCGCGGTCAGCGGCAACCCTTGTTCTACCCGGCTGAAGGCGTCCAGCCGCGCGGCGGCTTCGTCCGGCAGCTGGCCGTATACCAGCGTGGCATTGCGCTGCGTCAGGTTGCATACCGCGCTAATGCTGGCGTTATCCCGCTCCGGGTCAAGGAAGTCGATAAACAGAATGTCCGGGCGCAGGGCGGTTGCCCGCCAGGGGGCGCGCTTGCCGTTCCAGCTTAGCGTCTGCTCATCTTCGATAACCAGCTGCTGCGGCTCGCTCCCGGCGACATAAAAGGTAAAGTTTTCGCCTGCGGGCAGGCTGGCGGTAGCCAGCAGGTTACCGTGCGGCGCAAAACCATCGGCCAGCGCGCCGACCTGGATAAATACGGCTTCTGAAGTCATAGGGGCTCCTGAACAGAGTAGGGCGTTAGGCAAACGCCAGAGTGGGAACATCGACGATACTGGCCCCGCCGTCGGCGACCAGCGTAGCGCCGCTGATGATAGCGGCCTGCGGAGAGCAGAGAAACTGACAGGCCTGGGCTATCTCCTCGGGGCTGGCGGGGCGGCGCAGCGGAACGTCGCGGCACACCCGCTGATAAGCCTCAGTCAGCGACAGCCCTTCCGCCTGCATCAGCGGGTGCATCTCTTCATCCGCCATCGGCGTCGTGACCCAGCCGGGACAGATGGCGTTAGCGCGTACCCCCTGGGGGCCATAATCGCGGGCGACGGAGCGCATCAGGCCGATTAAAGCGTGTTTGGCGGTGACGTAGCCGCAGGCCTGCGGCCCGGCGGCCAGAGAGGCGATGGAGGCGACAAACAGCACATTGCCGCGGCGGGCAATCAGCGAAGGCAGACAGGCGCGAACGCTGGCGAAGGCGCTGGTGAGATTGCCGTCCAGCGCCTCGCGCCACTGGCGGTCGCTGGTCTCGGCGGCGGGGCTGTTGCCCATCCCGCCGGCGCTGCAGATGAGGACATCAATCCCGCCGGTCTGGTCGAGGATGGCCGGCAGCAGCCGCTGGCACCACACCTCGCCGTCGGCGGCATCGCCCACCAGCGCCGTGGCGCCGGTCTCATTGGCGACAGCCTGCAGCGGCGCTTCGCGCCGTCCGGTAATAAACACCCGTTCGCCCGCGGCGCGCATCAGCCGCGCGCAGGCGGCGCCAATTCCGGTTCCACCGCCGGTAATTACCACGACTCTCGCCATCCGCACTCTCCTGTAATGGGGTTTCCGATTACCTTAAAAAGCGCGTCAGGTCCCGGCTATCGCCCGGAAGAACGATAGCCGTGGTGGTTAATGGATCTCGCTCACAGGGATCGCCTGCGGCGCAGGCACCGGCTTCATGGTGGCGGGGTCGACTGCCAGATAGCGCCCGGTTTTGCTGTCGATGCCGACGTAGTCGATCATCTTGCCCTGTGCCCGGGTGACCATGGTGCGCTTAGCAAATGCCTCGTAGGCCTCGCTCATGGCTTTGACCCGATCGGGATGTTCGGCCGCGACATCATGCGTCTCCAGCGGGTCGTCGTGCAGATTAAATAGCTGCCACGGCGCGTCGCCGGCGGTGAGGCCGCGCGGCACCAGCCGTCGCAGCTTCCATTCGCCATCGACCCAGGCCGCCTGATGATGCAGTTCAACCCCGTAGTTGCCGCGCGGCGGCTCCTGTACTTCGCCGGTGAGATAGCGCTTAAAGCTGACGCCGATCATCGGCAACACCGGCTTCTTCGCCAGCGACTTGTTCGGATCGATGCCGGCGAACTCATATAGCGTCGGCGCCACGTCATACACCGCCATCGTCGAGGCGTCGATTTTACCGTGGCGGGTGATCCCGGGACCGGAGATCATAAAGTCGGTATTGATGCCGCCCTGGGCGCTGGTGGTTTTGTGATAATTGGCGTAGGGGGCGTTGCTGACGTTGGCCCAGTGGGGGCCGTAGGAGACAAATGATCCTTTGCGGCCGACGTTGTCATAGCTGTTATCGAACTGCTTCCAGAATTCCGGGGTAGATTCGTAGTAGAAACCCTGCGCCGGGTTGGCGCCGTTATCGGTTAAAAAGACCAGCAGGGTATTTTTATCGCGCCCGGTTTGTTTCAGCGTCTCCATCAGGGTGCCGATTTGCGCGTCCATATTGGCGATCATCGCCGCATATACCTGCATCACTTTTGCCGTATATTTCTGCTGCTCTGGCGTTAGTGCCTCCCACTCTTTATCCAGCTCCAGATGCGGCAGCGGGGTATCGTCATGGATAATTCCCAGCGCTTTCAGGCGGGCGATGCGCTGGCGATAGACCTCGGCGTAACCCTGCTCATACTGGCCTTTGAAGCGCTTAATCCACTCGTCCGGCGCCTGCAGGGGATCATGAGGGGCGGTGAAGGCCAGCCAGGCGAAGACCGGCTGTTCCTTCGGCGTCGCTTTAATCCAGCTGTTCATCTGGCGGGCGTAGGCTTCGCTGGAGTAAAAATCATCCGGTAGGGAGACGCGCTCGCCGTCGCGGGTGTAGTAGGTGTGGAAGGCTTCAACGGTCCCCAGCGGTATCGCGTCGTTAAAGTGGCTGGTGCCGCCGCCCATAAAGGCGAAGGCGTGATTAAAGCCGCGATCTTTCGGCGTGGCGCCGGGAACAAAACCGAGGTGCCATTTACCGGCCATCAGGGTGTTATACCCCGCGTCTTTAAAGCGCTCGGCCATGGTGGTGACGCGGTCGGTCAGCCGCAGCTCGTAGCCCTCCTTGCCAATGGTGCTGTCGTACCACCACATGCCGCCCATCCCAGCCTGCTGGTTACTGTTGCCGGTGAGCAGCATTGAGCGCGCCGGGGCCGACATCGGCGAGGTGTAATACTGGCTCATGCGCATTCCCTGCTCGGCCATCGCCTGCAGGTTGGGGGTGGGGATCTCGCCGCCAAAGGGGCTGATGTCCGAGTAGCCCATATCATCGGCGATAATCACGATGACGTTTGGACGCTCCTGCTGCGCGGCGTGCGCGCCACCGGCGAGGATCATGCTGACCGCCGCGGCCATGGCTTTTTTGTTCACGACTGACTCTCCTGTTCAGAGGGGGATATCATCAGGGTAAGGCGCTACGCAGTATGCGCAGTCCCAACAAACGCGGCCCGCCAGGCCTTCAGGCCATTCAGGTCGCGGGAAAAGGGGCGTACTGGCGCGAGGATGTCGCTAAAGAAGCGGTAGTAGCCGCCGCAGAGGCGGTTGTTGCCTGCGGCGTTGAGATGCGCCGGGCAGCCGCCCTGGCAGACCATTTTTACCGAGCAAGTCTGGCATTCGCGGCGCAGACTTTTCTGCTGACCGAACGGCAGTTGCACCGAGGCGTCGACCGCGGCGGCGAGCGTCTGCTCATCGAGGCGGCCCAGCCGATGTTCGGCGTTGATCAGGTGGTCGCAGGCGTAGAGCTGTCCGTCGGGCTCCATCACCAGGTTGCTGCCGCAGCGGGCGCTGTGCACGCAGCTGCCGCTGGTATGAGTGAAATACTGCGCCCACGCCTGTTCGATATTGATAACGAACACCCGCCCCCTATCGCAGCGCTTCCGCCACTGTCGCCAGATGCCGACCATAAAACGTCCCCAGTTATCGGCGCTGAGCTGGTATCCTTCGCGCAGGGCCGCGCCTTCGCTCATCAGCGGCTGAAACTGCAGATAGCGCGCGCCGAGGCTGACCAGCCGGTCATAAATCGCCGCCGCGTGGGCCGCCATCTCGTTATGCACCACCACCAGCAGATTAAAGTCCACCTGATGCTGATGGAGCAGGTCAATGCCGCGCAGCGCCGCCGACCAGGTCGACCGGCCGCGTTTATCCGGACGATGGTAGTCCTGCAGCGCTTCGTTGCCTTCGAGGCTCAACCCGATAATAAAGCCATGTTCGCGGAACAGTCGGCACCATGGGTCGTTGATCAGCGTCCCGTTGGTCTGCAGGCTGTTGCTGATAGTCACGCCGTCGGGGGCATAGCGCGCCTGCAGGGCGAGCGCTTTTTTGTAGAAGCTCAGGCCGGCCAGCAGCGGCTCGCCCCCCTGCCAGACAAAGTTGATTTCCCGCGCGCCGGCGGGCTGGGCGGCAATATAGCGGCGGATAAACTGCTCCAGCCGCGCGTCATCCATCTTGTTGACCGGCGTTTCGTCCTGCGGGTAATAGCAATAGCGGCAGGCGAGATTGCAGGCGGGGCCAATCGGCTTCATCAGAATATGAAACGGCACCGGCGAGCGCGGCTCAGCGGCCAGCGGAATTTGCTGCTGGCGCAGGGCGGCGATATTCAGCATCGGCTTATCCTCGGTTAATGACCGGTACTGTTGATATTATTTTGGCAACAGCGGGTCAGGCGTAATCACATGATTAAGCCGCGGCGAAAATTAATTGCATCCTGATAAGGGTATAAGTGAAAAAAAACAAAAATCCATCGTTCTTTAGGATGAGAATCACGCGTCGGGAATAGGGTTTTTTTATCACCAGGGGCAGGTACGCCGGGTGTTAATCTTATTTGTTTATGTTTTAACGCCGCTATCGTAAAGCATGGCCGGGGTGTTTTTTAAATGCTTTATATAACAATGTATTGCTGAAAATTTTGTAACGGCTATCACATTGTTAATATGTTAATGATTGTGTTACTTAAATGTGAAATGTATGCTTCAGTTATCAGTAGTCATCCATGTGTCATGTACCATCATCTCGACGGGGAGGCCCTATCATGTCTGCTTTGTTAAAAGCCAGCCGTAATGATGCGATAATAGCCCGTTGTTTACAGACTATTTCCCAGTTAATTCCACTAACTTCAGCGGTGTTTTATCGAGTAAATAATCGTTTAAAACCCGAAAACTATATATTGCATAATATTTCCGATAATACGCACCAACAATATCTGGAAAACTTCCAGCCGCTGGATCCGCTTCTGCCGTCGCACTTTAGCCACCAGAACACCACCGTGGCGGCGATGACGCCGCGGCTCTGCGACCGCAACCGGCATTACTATCATGAATTTATGTTGCCGAATAACGTGCGCGACATGACCGAGATCTTTATCCGCCGCGAGCGGCGGATCGTCGCCGGTATCTCGCTGATGCGCGACGTGCCTTTCTCCAGCGAAGAGCGCCAGCGGGCCCAGGCGGTGCTGCCGCTGGTAGAGCTGGCCATTCGCGACTGCCTGCAGGAAGAAGATGATCTGCCCGCCATCCTGACGGCGAAAGAGCGGGAAATCGTCGGCATGGTGCGCGAAGGCGCCAGCAATAAGCTGATTGCCCGCCAGCTGGATATCTCGCTCTCGACGGTAAAAACGCACCTGCGCAATATTTTCGCCAAGACCGAAGTGGTCAATCGTACCGAACTGGTTTCCCGAACCTGGATGCCGGCCGCTCAGCGTACGCTGCATCTGTGATCTGACTTTCGCATCCCGCGCGCGCCGTGGCAGCACGGCGTTTTCCTGATGCCTGTGGGTATCACTCCCAGGAGGATCCTCCGGGGGAGGCTTTTTTGACCGGAGCACGCCCTACGATGTCGAGTACACCTCTCACTGATAATGCGCTTTCCCGGCCCGCCGGGCTGGTGGTGTCCCTGCGTTTGCTGGCGGCGATCGTGATTTTTGCCGCTATTGCGCCGGGTATTCTGATGACCGCGCCGGCGGTGGCGGAGCAGCTGGCCAGCGAATGGCAGCTAAAACCCGGGCAGATCGGCTGGCTGTTCTCAGCGGAGCTGGGGGCGATGAGTCTGGCGACGCTCCCGGCGTGGTGGTGGATGAGCCGCCTCGACTGGCGGCGGGTCGCTCTGATGGCCGGGGTGGTGTTTCTGACCGCCAACCTCGCCTCGGCGGTGGTCACCCAGTACGAGACGCTGCTGGCGGCGCGCTTTATCGCCTCGCTGGCGGGCGGCACGTTGATGATTTTGTGCATCAGCTGCGCGGCCGGAACGCCGAACCCGTCGCGGGTCTACGCCTTCTGGGTGCTCGGGCAACTGCTGTTAGGGATGCTTGGCCTGCTGGCGCTGCCCGGCCTGTTCGCGACCTTTGGCCTGAAGGTGGTGTATCTGATCCTCGCCGCCATCATGCTCTGCTGTTTGCCGCTGGTATCCGCTTTCCCTCCGCGCTTTCAACCGCTTTCAGTCTCCCGCCAGCAGCCGTCGACGGCGCTGTGGCGTCAGGCGCTGGCGGTGCTCACTTTCTATATCAGCCTTAGCGCCGTGTGGACCTTTATCGGCACCATCGGCAGCGCGGCGGGGCTGAGCCCGACGCAGGTCGGTCTGGTGCTGGCGGCGGCGACGGTTTGCGGCATTATCGGCGCCTGCGGCGCGGCCCTGCACGGCACCCGGCGGGCCGATCGTTTACCGGTGTGGCTGGGCTACGGCCTGTTGATCGTCAGCGTTGGGCTGCTGATCGGCCAGCCGCTGCTGGTGCGTTACGCCATCGCGGCGCTGCTGTTTAAGTTCACCTGGACCTTCGTGCTGCCCTTTATTCTCGCCCGCGTGGCCGGGCTCGATAACAGCGGTCGGCTAATGAACAGCATCAATCTGGTGATCGGCGGCGGCATGGCGGCTGGCCCGGCGCTTGCGGGGGCCTTACTGCAACACTTCGCCAGCGCCGACCCGCTGCTGGCGGCGGCAGGCGTCTGCGCGCTGCTGTCACTGATTTTAATTGTGGCGGCATCCGCCGCCGGGAAGGCTTAGCCCACGGGAGGATAGAGTGAAAAGAAAAACCGGTTTCTTTTTTGATGAACGTTGTTTCTGGCATAGTACCGGCCTGCACGCGGTGACGCTGCCGGTGGGCGGTTGGGTACAGCCGCCCGCCGGCGGCGGTCATGCTGAATCGCCAGAGACCAAACGGCGGATGAAAAACCTGATGGATGTCTCCGGGCTGACGCCGCAGCTGGCGCTGCGCAGCGCGGCGCCGGCGAGCCTTGAGGACCTGCGGCGGATCCACCCCGACAGCTATCTGGAGCGCTTCAAGGCGATAAGCGATAATGGCGGCGGCATGCTCGGCAAAGAGGCGCCGCTGGGGCCGGGCAGTTATGAAATTGCCTGTCTTTCCGCCGGGCTGGCCTGTGCGGCGGTGGAAGCGGTGCTGAAGGGGGAGCTGGATAACGCCTATTCGCTGTCGCGCCCGCCCGGACACCACTGCCTGCCGGACCAGTCGATGGGATTTTGTTTCCTCGCCAATATTCCCATTGCCGTCGAGCGAGCGAAAGCGCAGCTGGGGCTGGGCAAGGTGGCGATCATTGACTGGGATGTTCACCACGGTAACGGCACCCAGCATATCTACCTGCAGCGCGACGACGTACTGACTATCTCCTTGCATCAGGACGGCTGCTTCCCGCCGGGCTACGCCGGCGAGGACGATCGCGGCGTGGGCGCGGGCGAAGGTTACAACATCAATATTCCGCTGTTGGCCGGGGCGGGGGATGACAGCTGGCGCTATGCGCTGGAAACTATCGTTATTCCGGCGCTGGCGCGTTTTGAGCCGGAGCTGATTATTATCGCCTGCGGCTATGATGCCAACGCCATGGATCCATTAGCGCGGATGCAGCTGCACAGCGATAGCTTCCGGGCGATGACCGAACAGGTCCAGCAGGCGGCGGATCGCCTGTGCGGCGGGAAACTGGTGATGGTGCACGAGGGCGGCTACGCCGAATCCTACGTGCCGTTCTGCGGCCTGGCGGTGATGGAAGCCCTGAGCGGCATCCGCACCGAGGTCCAGGATCCGCTGCTGGAATTTATTCAACAGCAGCAGCCGCGCGCCACGTTCGCGCAGTTTCAGCGCCAGGCCATCGATCGGCTGGCGCAGCAGTTTGGCCTGCAATAGTCGCTCACGCTCACGTTGATCCCTAAAGTCCCAATATGGGACTTTTACTTTACTTAGTCCCGAAATGGGACTAGTCTCTGCCCATGAAGATAATCTCAGTGAAAACCTTAAGGGACTTCTGGGCGGAGAATCCCGACGCTGAACAACCGCTAAAGGCCTGGGTAGACGAAGCGACAAAAGCAGACTGGAAAACCCCGGCGGAGATAAAGGACCAATACCGCAGCGCAAGTATTCTGAAAAATAAGCGGGTGGTATTCAACATTAAAGGAAATGATTACCGGTTAATCGTAGCCGTTGCTTATCTGCGGGGGTGGGTGTTCGTTAAGTTTATCGGTTCGCATAAGGAATATGACGAGATAAACGCTGAGACGATAGAGAGGAAGTAAATGATGAATGTGAAGCCTATCCGCACTGAACAAGATTACGAGGCCGCGTTACGCGCGGTTGAACCTTTTTTTGATAATGAACCTGCGCCGGACACGCCGGAAGGGGATTTTTTTGAGGTGATGTGCCTGCTGATTGCTGAATATGAAAAAAAGCACTATCCCATCGAGCCGCCGACGCCGATAGAGGCGATCAAGTTTCGCATGGAGCAGCAGGGGCTGACCGTCAAAGATCTGGAGCCGGCGATTGGTAAATCGAATCGCGTGTATGAAATTCTCAATGGTACGCGCAACCTGACGCTCCCGATGATTCGCCGGCTTCACGCACAGTTCGGCATTCCTCTGGAGAGTCTGATCGGCGCGTGATGGCGCGGGCATCCGGCTCACTCATGCATCCACTGCCTTACTGCCTGATTAAACATCGCCAGCACGCTGAGCAGCAGCATCCGCTGCTGCGCTTCCAGCCGCAGATAACGGCGCAGCGGCGGCATTTTACAGACCACTTCGCTGGCGGCCCAGGGTTCAATGCTGCAGCGCCAGCCGCTACTATCAAAGGTCAGCGAAAAGCGGCGGTAATCCAGCTCGCTTAAGGTCTGCTGGAGATTAGGAAAACCGTTGAGATAGCAAGCGAGTTCCGCGCTGTCTTTGCCGCCGATAAAGCGGATCGGCTGGCGTTTCCACCAGCCGGATTGATGGGCGCGAATGTTACCGCGCACGGGCCGGGTCACCGGCCCCTCGACGACAAACTCGCAGCTGTGAATGCTGGCCATAAACAGCCGCTTCTGACGCACGCTGAAGGTGACGGCGGTGGCGTCGTTCAAGCGCAGCAGCGCGCTGCGTTCGCTCAGCTTTTCGCTGGGCCAGCCCGCCAGATCGCGCTGCACCGCGTTCATTAACGGCGTTTCAAACCAGGGGACGGAGGACATCTGGCGTCATCTCCCCGCGGGTCTGTTTTTCATAATTGTTGATGGCGCGCTCCACCACCTCTTCCACTACCTGCGGCTTGAACGGATTGACGCGCTGCACGCACACCGTCCAGAACAGGGCGTAAGCGGCGGTCAGGCCGAGCATTATGCCGAACGGCACCAGCACCTGGCGGCTGTCCATCCCGGGCGGCGTGATATTGACGATAGCGATGATGATCCCGACGCTGGAGATAATCTGCGGCAGCGGGAACCACGGCGAGCGGTAGGCGCGCGGCAGGTCCGGGCGGCGAATGCGCAGCATCACCACCGACAGAGTAACCAGCAGATAGGCGACGCCCCAGGCGCAGACCGCGGCGAGGATCAGCGGCACGATGCGGTCCAGATCGCCGTTCAGATACCAGGCGTGCAGGCAGGGGATCGCCACCCCGATGGCAATGGCGATCACCGGCGTCTTAAAGCGCGGATGCAGCCAGGTCAGGAAACGGGGCAGCGCGCCGTCCAGCGCCATGCCGTAGATAATACGCGGCACGGCGGCCATCAGCGTATTGATGGTGGCGCAGCCGGCCAACAGTAGCCCGACCCCCAGCCAGTACTGGCCGGCGTGGCCCATCACCCGTTCGGCGAAGGCCGGGATCGCCATCGGTGTATCCAGCAGATGGACGTTGTTGGCCGCGTCGAGCACGGTATTCTCCACCTGGCGGTTGATCGCCGCGCCGTAGATAAACATGCAGCTGGCGACCCCCAGCAGGCCCAGCGCCATCGCCCGCGGTATGGTGCGGTGGGCCTGTTTGATCTCCGGCGCCATCGGCGTCACCAGTTCGCAACCGACGAACATAAACATCGCCATGCCGATATAGCCGAACAGGCCGTTGATATCGCTAACGTTCAGCGGCGTGCCGAACCAGCCGGAAAGATGAGTCACCGGCGCCATAAAAATGCCGCACAGGCCGAAAATGGTCAGCGTGGTCCACATGCCGAAGGTCAGCACCACTTCGACCTTGCCGAAGATTTCCACGCCGATGGCGTTGAGCAAGCCGAAAATCACCACCATGCCGACGCCCACCATCCAGGTATTCTGGTGAGCGGCCATCTGGGCGTTAATCGACTCGAAGTTCACCAGCGCCATAATGCCCGCCAGGATCGTCTCCGCCGTCCCGGCGAAGATATGGACGATCAAGTAGGCGCACAGCGCGCCGGTGATAGCGAAGAAGCGGCCCATGCCGCAGGAGATATAGTCGTACACCGAACCGGTGGTGGGAATGAGCGTCGCCGCCTCGGCAAAGGTGGTGACCTGCGCCTGCATCATAATAAAGGCCAGCAGTACCGCCAGCGCGAAGGTATCGCCGCCCATGCCGAAGCCGCTGGTGACCGTCAGGATCACCGGGCTGGCCATGATCAGCCCGACGGAGCTGGCGAGGGTGGTCGGGAAGCCGACGACGCCGCGCTCAAGATGGCTGGCGAGTCTGTTACTAAACATAGTCAACCTCTGCACAATAATGGGGTAGGGCAGGGAATAGCCAGCGCCACTCCCGGATAGTCATAATTTAGGCGGGCATCCTGCTCAACGAATATCGTCCGGAAGGTGGAGGGCGGCGCATGATTCTGTGACGCAGTCGATGAATGTCGCGGCGGATAAACAATATGACCCCGAAAACCGGGGCCATCCGTCTTGCCACGTTGCGCCTGTTTCTGCCGGATGGCGGCTGCGCCTTATCCGGCCTACGGTCCGTGCGGCCTGCCTTTAATTTATTCACCATGCTGACTGAAACTGCCGGTGTTGGCGGCCTCAAAACCCCCGGTGGCGCCGCTTACCGGGGCCTCCCCTGTGCGCTCCCTGCGCCACGAGAGTCCCCCAGGCCCGTGCAAGCGCAGCGCCGCCGGGCATTATCAGTTTGTTAGCGGGTCTCGACGTTCGCCAGGTAGTGCTTCACAAAGCGCGGCGTCAGAATTTTCCACTCCACTTCGGTGCCCTGTTTAACAAACCAGCTGTCGCCCGGCGCAAAGCGCTGCGGCTCGCCGCCGGCGACGGTCAGCTCCACTTCGCCCTCCAGCACGGTGGCGTGCTCGGTAAACGGATAGGTCATGGTAAAGCTCCCCTCAGTGGACGAAAACAGTCCGCAGGTAAAGGCATCCTGCGGCTCGCCGTAGATCATCGCGCCCGCTACCTGCGGGTCGCCGGCGGTCGGCGTCGCGCCGAGCAGGCTGACGCTGCCGATCGGCTGCAGATCAGGTACCGGGTGTTTAAGTTTAAAAGCGTGCATAGCGTTCTCCTGGTTAACTCCGGCCTTTCCAGAAACCGGCGGTTTGATGCATCAGTTTTCCGGCCGTGACTAATAACAGACGCAGGCTGTCACGGCCGTGGATGGTCGCGTGAGGAATGCTGCTTAGCAGACGATAGCGGTCGGAACCGCCGTTGATCCCTTCGGCGAGGATTTTGCACACGATGTGCGACGGGGTGACGCCGAAGCCGGAGTACCCCTGGACGTAAAAGACGTTGTTATGGTCGCGTAAGGTGCCGATCTGCGGGAACAGGTTGGCGCTACAGGCCATCGGCCCGCCCCACGCAAAATCGATCTTCACATCCCTGAGATAGGGGAAGACCTCCGCCAGCAAGGTGCGGTTCCAGGCGGCGAAATCGTTCGGCGTATACTCCACAAAGCGGGTGGCGCTGCCGAACAGCAGGCGGTTTTCCCGGGTGACGCGGTAGTAGTTAATTACCGGGCGAATATCGCTGAAGGCGCCGCGCAGCGGGCTGATGCGTTCGATCAGTTCATCGGAGAGCGGCTCGGTCGACACCTGGTAGGAGTAAGTGACCAGCGTCTTGTTGTAGATCTCCGGCTCCATATTGTTGAGGAAGCTGTCGCAGGCCCACAGCAGTTTGGCGGCTTTGACGCTGCCCATCGCGGTGCGTACCCGCACCTGTTTGCCGTAATTCACTTCCACCACCGGCGAGGATTCGAAAATCTTCACCCCCAGCGAATGGGCGGCCTGCGCCGAACCGAGCAGCATATTGAGTGAATGGATCTGGCCGCCGCCCATATGTTTCAGCGCGCCGCAGTAGACCTCGGAGCCCACCACCTGCTGCACCTCTTTTCCGGTATACAGTTCGATCTCTTCATCCGGGGTAGCGGCTTTAAACTCCTTCTCCCACTGGCGCAGCGTTTTAAGCTGTCGCTGGTTATAGGCGAGATAGCCGTAGCCGGGCACGAAATCGGCGTCGATGTTATATTTGCGGATGCGTTCGCGAATGATGCCCGCGCCGAGGTTGGCGATTTTAAACAGCGTCTCCAGCCCCTCTTTGCCGACGTGCTTTTTTACCGCTTCGATATCGTGGCCGATACCGGCCATCACCTGGCCGCCGTTGCGCCCGGTGCCGCCGTAGCCGAGATGGCGCGCCTCCAGCACCACCACGTTGGTGATCCCCTGTTCCGCCAGCTCAAGGGCGGTGTTAATGCCAGAGAAGCCGCCGCCGATAATTACCACATCGGCTTCAATATCTTCCCGTAGCGCCGGGAAATGGAGGTGATATTTCTTCGTCGCGCCGTAGTAGTTCAGCGCATCGATCTTGATGTTCATCGCGTTACCCTGTGGTCTTGCCTGGCTCAAGACCCTCATCACAGCACGCCGCGCGGGCGTTGAATATCGTCCGGAAGAATGACGTTCTTTAGAACGATAGGCTGCGGCGGGAAGCCGTGCTGTGATGGGTTAACTTTGCTGAAAAACGGGTGCTGACGATGAGCGAGATAACCTTACTGGCGGAAGTGACCGCCTTCTTACGCCAGCCGCACGGGCAGTTTATTGCCGGTCAACGTGAGGCGGGCCGCGGCGCGCCGTTCGCGGTGATCAACCCGGCGACCGGGCGGGCGATTGCCGAGGTCACCGCGGCGGATAGTGACCAGGCGGATCGCGCTATGGAGAGCGCCCGCCAGGCGTTTAGTCAGTGGCGCGAGATGCCGACGCTGGCGCGCGGCGCGCTGCTGCTGAAGCTGGCGGACACGCTGGCAGAGCATCGCGAAGCGCTGGCGCAGCTGGAAAGTCTCTGTTCCGGCAAAACTATCACGCTGGCGCGGATGCTCGAGCTGGACCAGTCGGTGGCGTTCCTGCGCTACTTCGCCGGCTGGGCGGGGAAAGTCACCGGTGAAACGCTGGATGTCTCGCTGCCATCGATGGCCGGGGAGAAATATACCGCCTTTACCCGCCGCCAGCCGCTTGGGGTGGTGGTTGGCATCGTGCCGTGGAACTTCTCCATCATGATTGCCATCTGGAAGCTGGCGGCGGCCCTGGTCTGCGGCTGCACCATCGTCCTCAAGCCGAGCGAATATACGCCGCTGACGCTGCTGCGCGTGGCGGAGCTGGCAAAAGCGGTGGGTATCCCGGATGGGGTGATTAACGTGGTCAACGGCGCCGGCGGCGAGATTGCCCAGCGGCTGATTACGCATCCGGCCTGCGCCAAGGTGAGCTTCACCGGCTCGGTGGCCACCGGTGAAAAAGTCCAGCAGTCGGCCAGTGCGTCAGGTAAACGGGTGACCCTTGAGCTGGGGGGGAAAAACGCCGCGCTGTTCCTCGATGACCTGACGCCGGAGGCGATGGTCAACGGCATTATTGAAGCTGGCTACCTGAACCAGGGGCAGATTTGCGCCGCTGCGGAACGTTTTTATCTGCCGCAGGGAAAACTGGATGCGGTACTGGCGCTGCTGAAAGACAAGCTCAGCGCTTTTGCGCCGGGGTCGCCGCTGGATGAACGGACGCTGATGGGGCCGCTGGCCAACCGCCAGCAGTATGACAAAGTTTTGCGGCTCATTCAGACCGCCCGCGACGAGGGCGATACCATCGTCTGCGGCGGCGAAGCGCTGCCGGGGGAGGGCTATTTCCTGCAGCCGACCGCGGTCAAAGTGCGCAGCGAAGAGAGCACCCTGATGCGCGAGGAGACCTTCGGTCCGGTGTGCAGTTTTATCGGCTATCGCAGTGAAGAAGAGGCGCTGGCACGAATTAATGCTTCGCCGTATGGCCTGGCGGCCAGCGTCTGGTCGGATAATATTCGTCAGGCGCTACGCTACTCGGAGGCGATTGAGGCCGGCATCGTATGGGTCAATATGCATACCTTCCTCGACCCGGCGGTACCGTTCGGCGGTATGAAGGGCTCGGGCATCGGGCGCGAATTCGGCAGCGCGTTTATCGATGATTATACGGAGCTGAAGTCGGTGATGGTGCGCTATTAATCGCCGTTCAGCGACATAGCGCTGTCATGTGTCGCTTTGCGCCAGATAGGCAACACATTGTGTGCCTTCTGGCCTGCAACCCGGGCGGTGCACGGCATCGCTTCCGGGACGCTTTTCCCGTCACGGATCCTTTCTTCCCCTCGTAATCCGCCATTGCCGTAAAAAAAATCAGCAGATTATCTTTTTTGCCCGCCAGGACTTGTTTGACATTAGATAATGAGTATAGTTCTCATTCTCTTTTTCATTCGTAATTTTGGCAAGGTTCGAGCTGCGCCAGTGAGTCGTTCACTAAGAGTCGCGAAGGCGTAGGGTGACGTAAAGACAGCAGGCTGGAAACACACAATATCGGCCGCTGCGCGTCCATCGGGTCATTGATTTTTTATAGGGTTGATCCAATGAAATACACACTTCCGGCGTTGACGCTGGCCATCAGCGCGGCGTTAAGCGGCTGCGCGACGCCTCATTCCTCTGCCGTTTCCCAACCGGTTGTCGACTCGCCAGTCCCTAACGTGGCGCAACCGCTGCAGCGCCAGCTAGCGGAAGGGCTGTACGAGATGGCGTTAAGCCCGCAGGGTGATGCGCTGTACGTCGCCAGCGCTGAAGGCTTTAAAAATGTACAGGGCGGGGCGGTTTACACACTGGATCCGCACACCCTCAATACCATCGGCCTGACGCATACCGATCTGAAAAACTTCGCTTTACAGCTCTCTGCGGAGGGTAAAACGCTGTATGTCAGCAATTCGCTGGACGGCGGCATCAGCGCTATCGACACCGCCACCGGCAAGGTAAAAAACCGCCTGCTGTTCAGCGAGCGCAATGAAAAAGGTCGCCCTTATGGGGCCCGTCAGCTGCTGTTGCTGAATAATACTCTCTACGTTGGCGCGGTCGCCGACCCGGCGCAAATCTGGGTGGTTGACGCCACTACCCTGAAGCTGAAAACGCGGATTAAAAATACCGGTAAATGGATGACCGGCCTGCACTACTCCGCGCAAACCGGTCGCGTGTACGCCGCTAACGGCAGCGGTGAAATTCTGGTGATCAACCCGCGTAACCAACGCATTGAACAGCGCTGGAAGCCGCTGGGCGACAAGCCGGCGCTGCTGCTTAATATGGCCGAAGATAGCGACACCGGCCGTCTGTTCGTGACCGACAACTCGAAAGCGAAAACCACTCTGGTGCTGGATATCCACAGCGGCAAGCTGCTTAAACAGCTCGACGTCGGCGATTCGCTGGCGGTGCAGTTCAATAAGAAACGCCACGAAATTTATATTTCACAGCGTGAATCCGGCAAGGTCATCAGCCTTGACGCCAGCCGCTACACGCTGAAGAAAAGCTGGGCGCTGCCGGCCAATCCCAACAGCCTGCTGCTTTCCGCCGATGGTCAGACGCTGTTTGTCACCGTCAAACAGCCCTTCAATAAAGACCACTCCACTAAAGGCCCGGACAGCGTCGTACGTATCGACCTGAACGCGCAATAAAAATAACGGGTCCGGCGACGGGCCCTTTGATTCATTTATCCTCATCCATGGGGCAAATTATGCACACCACGCACTATTCATCCTTCCCGCTGCGTAAAACGCTGCTGGCCTTAGCCATCGGCGCCGCCAGTCAAACGGTGATGGCCGCGGACGCTGCCGCCGCGAAGCAGCCTGGCGAAGAGACCCTCATCGTCGAGGCTAACGAAACCAGCGATTTTAAATCCGGCGGCGACCTGGTGGTTCCGGCATTCCTCGATGGCCAGATCGCCCACGGCGGCCGTCTGGGGATGCTTGGCGAACAAAAAGCGATGGACGTCCCGTTTAACGTCATCGGCTATACCTCGAAGCTGATTCAGGATCAGCAGGCGAAAACTATCGCCGATGTCGTCAGTAACGACGCTGGCGTGCAGGCCGTACAGGGCTACGGCAACTTCGCCGAGACCTATCGAATCCGCGGGTTTAAGCTCGATGGCGATGACATGACGATGGGCGGCCTGGCGGGCGTGGTGCCGCGTCAGGTGATGGACACCCAGATGCTGGAGCGCGTTGAAATTTTCAAAGGGGCTAACAGCCTGCTTAACGGCGCGGCCAGCAGCGGCGTCGGCGGGATGATTAACCTCGAGCCGAAGCGGGCGGAAGATCTGCCGACCGCACGCGTTGGCGTCGACTATACCTCTGATTCTCAGGTGGGCGGCACCCTCGACCTGGGGCGCCGTTTCGGCGACAACAACCAGTTCGGCGCCCGGGTCAACCTGGTGCACCGCGAGGGTGAAGGCGCTATCGATAATGATAAACGCCGTACCACGCTGGCTTCGCTGGGGCTTGATTACCGCGGCGACCGTTTCCGCTCCTCGCTCGATTTCGGCTATCAGAAGAAAACGTTCCACGGTGGTACGATGGGCGTCAATATCAGCGGCGTGGATTTCGTTCCGGCGCTGCCGGACAACAGCAAAAACTACAGCCAGAAGTGGGGCTATAGCGATATTGAAAGCGAGTTCGGCATGGCGAAGGCAGAATATGACCTGACCGATAGCTGGACGGTATACAGCGCCCTCGGCGGCCAGCATTCGCATGAAATTGGTACCTACAGCGCGCCGAAGCTTCTGAATAAAAACGGCGATGCGACGGTGGGCCGCCTGGATACTAACCGCATTATCGACGCGATCAGCGGCATGGGCGGGGTACGCGGCGATTTCAATACCGGCGCGATTTCGCATAAGGTGAACCTCGGCTATGCGGCGCAGGTGCATACCGATGCGACCGCCTGGCGGATGTCGGCCAGGAACCCGACCACTAATATCTATGACAACCATGATGTGGCGATGCCGGATAACGCCTATTTTGGCGGCAACTACCACGATCCGCTGGTCACCTCGCGCAGCCGTACGCAGGGCTGGCTGCTGAGTGATACCCTCGGCTTCTTTAACGATAAAGTGCTGTTTACCGCCGCTGCTCGTCATCAGAAAGTGGTTGTGCGCAACTACAGCAACGCCACCGGGCTGGAAGATACCTCTTCGCGTTATACCCAAAGCCGCTGGATGCCGACGTTTGGCCTGGTGTACAAGCCGTGGGAGCAGCTGTCGCTGTATGCTAACCATACCGAAGCGCTGCAGCCGGGCTCTGTGGCGCCGACGACGGCGGCCAATGCCGGGCAGAGTACCGGGATCGCGCACTCGAAGCAGGACGAAGTGGGCGTCAAGATCGACTACGGTACGATCGGAGGATCGCTGGCGCTGTTTGAAATCAAAAAACCGAACGCCATTTCCGATACTGCTGGCAATTATGGCCTCGACGGCGAGCAGCGTAACCGCGGCGTAGAGATGAATGTCTTCGGCGAGCCGATGCTGGGGCTGCGTCTTAACGCCAGTACGGTGTGGCTGGATGCCAAACAGACTAAAACCGCTAAAGGCGCAACCGATGGTAAAGATGCCATCGGGGTGGCTAATTTCTACGCGGTGCTCGGCGCCGAGTATGATATTAAGCCGGTGGAAGGCCTGACCGCGACAGCGCGTGTCAATCATAGCGGCTCGCAGTATGCCGATGCGGCCAACACCAAGAAGCTGGATAGCTACACCACCCTGGATTTAGGCCTGCGCTATCGTATGCGCCTGAACGCCGACCAGAACGAAATGACCTGGCGCATCGGGGTGACCAACGTGACCAACGAGAAGTACTGGTCCGGCATTGACGATACCGGTACTTACCTGTTCGAAGGCGATCCGCGTACCGTCCGCGTCTCAATGAGCTACGACTTCTGACGCTAAAAAAAGCGGGGCGGGCGGCTGACGCTCGCCCCACGCAACTTGCGACAATCCCCCCTAAGTGATAAAAGGTGCCCCTTCGCAAAAACACACAGGGGAACGACGTGAAAGACGCGTCAACGTCGTCGGATGCCGTAGAAGAGAGCGGCCCGACGCTTCATCGCGGTTTACAGAACCGACATATTCAACTTATCGCCCTTGGCGGCGCGATTGGCACCGGCCTGTTTCTCGGCATTGGTCCCGCGATTCAAATGGCCGGCCCGGCGGTCTTACTGGGTTACGCCGTGGCCGGGATTGTCGCTTTTCTGATCATGCGTCAGCTGGGCGAAATGGTGGTGGAAGAGCCAGTATCCGGTTCCTTTGCCCACTTTGCCTATAAATACTGGGGGCCGTTCGCCGGCTTTCTCTCCGGCTGGAACTACTGGGTGATGTTCGTGCTGGTAGGGATGGCGGAGCTGACCGCCGCCGGGATCTATATGCAGTACTGGCTTCCCGACGTGCCCACCTGGGTTTGGGCGGCGGCTTTCTTCATCATTATTAACGCCGTCAACCTGGTCAACGTACGCTTGTATGGCGAAGCGGAGTTCTGGTTCGCGCTGATCAAGGTGCTGGCGATTATCGGCATGATTGCCTTCGGCCTGTGGATGCTGTTCGGCGGCCACGGCGGCAGCAAAGCCGGGTTCGACAATCTGTGGAAACACGGCGGCTTCCTCGCCACCGGCTGGCACGGACTTATTCTGTCGCTGGCGGTGATCATGTTCTCCTTCGGCGGGCTGGAGCTTATCGGCATCACCGCCGCCGAAGCGCAAAACCCGGAAAAGAGCATTCCCAAAGCGGTCAATCAGGTGGTCTATCGTATCCTGCTGTTCTATATCGGTTCGCTGGTGGTGCTGCTGGCGCTCTACCCGTGGGTGGAGATCAAATCCGACAGCAGCCCGTTTGTGATGATTTTCCATAATCTGGACAGCAACCTGGTGGCCTCCGCGCTGAACTTCGTCATTCTGGTGGCCTCGCTGTCGGTGTATAACAGCGGCGTGTACTCCAACAGCCGGATGCTGTTCGGCCTGTCGGTGCAGGGTAATGCGCCGAAATTTCTCGCCCGCGTCAGCAAGCGCGGCGTGCCGGTGAACTCCCTGCTGCTCTCCGGAATTATCACTTCGCTGGTGGTGGTGCTGAACTACCTGCTGCCGCATGAAGCGCTGGGGCTGCTGATGGCCCTGGTGGTGGCGACGTTGCTGCTGAACTGGATCATGATCTGTATGGCGCATCTGAAGTTCCGCGCCGCCCAGCGCCGCAAAGGGCGCGAATCGAAGTTCAAAGCGCTGCTGGCGCCCGCCAGCAACTACTTCTGCATTGCTTTCCTTGGGCTGATCCTGGCGCTGATGTGCACTATCGACGGCATGCGTCTGTCGGCGATCCTGCTGCCGGTGTGGATCCTGTTCTTGTTTATCGCCTTCAAACTGCTGCGCCGCCCGGCGTAAGCGAGATGCCCCGCCGTCCGGCGGGGCTGCCTGCCTTTTTATTGTGATCCTCTTCGCAGGCGGCGCATTTGCCTGGCGATCTTCTCTTTGTAATCGATTACTTTTGTTTTGAGCGGTTTTGTAATCGATTACTTTTCTGAGGGCGAGCAACATGGTCACAACAACAGAAGGTCGGGAAAGTGTCCGCGTGAGCCACCGTTTTCTGGTGCCGCGGCTGTCGTTAATGATGTTTATGCAGTTTTTTATCTGGGGCAGCTGGTCGGTGACCCTGGGGCTGGTGATGACCCGCTATGAGATGTCATTGCTGATCGGCGATGCGTTCTCCGCCGGGCCGATCGCCTCCATCTTGTCTCCCTTTGTGCTGGGGATGCTGGTGGATCGCTTTTTCGCCTCGCAGAAGGTGATGGCGGTGATGCACCTGGCCGGGGCGGCGATCCTGTGGTTTGTCCCGCAGGCGCTGGTGGCGCAGAACGGCGCCCTGCTGATTGGCCTGCTGTTCGGCTATACGCTGTGCTATATGCCGACCCTGGCGCTGACCAACAATATCGCCTTCCACAGCCTGGCCAATGTCGATAAAACCTTCCCGGTGGTCCGCGTGTTCGGCACCATCGGCTGGATTATCGCCGGGATCTGCATCGGGGTGACCGGTATCTCTGATACCACCGGCATCTTCACGCTGGCGGCGCTCTGTTCGGTCGCGCTGGCGCTCTACAGCCTGACGCTGCCGCACACCCCGGCGCCGGCCAAAGGCATGCCGGTTCAGTTTCGCGACCTGCTGTGCGCGGACGCCTTCGCGCTGCTGAAAACCCGCCATTTCCTGATTTTCTCCCTCTGCGCCACCTTAATTTCCGTGCCGTTAGGCACCTATTACGCCTATACCGCGTCGTATCTGGCGGATGCCGGCGTCAAAGATGTCAGCACCGCGATGTCGTTCGGTCAGATGTCAGAGATCGTCTTTATGCTGGTGATCCCGTTGCTGTTCCGTCGCCTCGGGGTGAAATACATGCTGCTCATCGGCATGGCGGCGTGGTTCGTCCGCTACGCCTTTTTCGCTCTCGGAGTCAGCGAGGAGGGGCGCTTCCTGCTCTATCTGGGCATTTTGCTGCACGGCGTGTGCTATGACTTTTTCTTTGTCGTTGGCTTTATCTACACCGACCGCGTGGCGGGCGAGAAGGTAAAAGGCCAGGCGCAGAGCATGATTGTGATGTTCACCTACGGGATCGGCATGCTGCTGGGCTCGCAGATCTCCGGCGCGCTGTATAACCATCTGGTGGCCGGCCAGAGCGTGCCTCAGGCCTGGGTGACCTTCTGGTGGATCCCGGCGGTGGCCGCCGCGGTTATCGCGCTGATTTTCCTTTTCTCTTTCCAGTACAACGAGAAAGAGCCGCACTAATTTTTCAGGAGGGGGTATGAAAACGATTAAGGGACCGGGCATTTTTCTGGCGCAGTTTATCGGGCCGCAGGCGCCGTTCAACACCCTGGCGGGGATAGCGCAGTGGGCCGCCGGCCTGGGGTACAAGGCATTGCAGATCCCCTGCAACCACCCGGCGATTTTTGATGTCGAGCGGGCGGCGGCGAGCCAGACCTACTGCGACGAGGTCAGCGGCATCCTGGCGGAGCATGGGCTGGTGATCAGCGAGCTGTCCACTCACCTTGAAGGACAGCTGGTGGCGGTGCATCCAGCGTATGACGCGGCGTTTGATGCCTTTGCCCCGGCGGCGCTGCATGGCGATCCGCAGGCGCGCCAGCGCTGGGCGGTGGAGAAAGTGCGCCAGGCGGCGGTAGCCTCCGGCCGCCTGGGGCTGCAGGCGCACGCGACCTTTTCCGGGGCGCTGGCATGGCCCTTTTTTTATCCGTGGCCGCCGCACAATCAGCCGCTTCTGGATGAGGCCTTTGCCGAGCTGGCACGGCGCTGGCGGCCGCTGCTGGACCTCTTCGACGAGCAGGGGGTCGATGTCTGCTATGAGATCCACCCCGGCGAAGACCTGCACGATGGCGTGACCTTTGAGCGTTTTCTTACGCTGGTGGATAACCATCCGCGCTGCAATATGCTCTATGACCCGAGCCACCTGCATCTGCAGCAGATGGACTACCTGACCTATATCGATATCTATCATGCGCGTATTAAAGCGTTTCACGTCAAGGACGCCGAATTTCGCCGCAACGGGCGCAATGGCGTCTACGGTGGATACCAGCCCTGGCAGCAGCGGGCCGGGCGTTTCCGCTCTCCCGGCGACGGGCAGATCGACTTCAAAGGGGTGTTCAGTAAGCTGACCGAATATGATTTTGCCGGCTGGGCGGTGCTGGAGTGGGAGTGCTGCCTGAAGGATAGTGAGACCGGCGCGCGCGAGGGCAGCGAGTTTATCCGCCGCCATATCATTCCCGTTGCAGGACGGGCCTTCGATGACTTTGCCGCCGGCGGGAGGGAATAACATGATTCAGGTCGCGATTATCGGGGCAGGGTTTATTGGCCCGGCGCATCTGGAGGCGCTGCGGCGGCTGGGAGATGTCGAGTTGGTGGCGCTGTGCGACAGCTGCCTTGAGGCGGCGCAGCGCAAGGCGCAGGCGTTGAACATTGCCCATGCCTACGACAGCGTGGAGGCGCTGCTGGCCCATCCGGGGCTGCAGGTGGTGCATAACTGTACGCCGAACCATCTACATGCCCAGATTAACCGGCAGATCCTCGCCGCCGGGCTGCACATCTTCTCGGAAAAGCCGCTGTGTATGACGGCGGAGGAGGCGCGGGAGCTGGTGGCGCTTGCCGCCCGGGCCGGCGTGGTGCATGGCGTCAGCTTCGTCTACCGCCAGTTCGCTATGGTCCAGCAGGCGGCGGCGATGATCCGCCATGGCGAGGTCGGCAGAATCTTCGCAGCGCACGGCAGCTATCTGCAGGACTGGATGCTGCTGGAGACCGACTACAACTGGCGGGTCGATTCGGCGCAGGGGGGGGCGTCGCGGACGGTGGCCGACATCGGCTCCCACTGGTGCGATACCGTGCAGTTTATGACCGGTCGGCGGATTGTCGAGGTGATGGCGGATCTGTCTATCGTCTGGCCAACGCGTAAAGCGCCGGTCAATGGCAAAGCGACCTTCAGCGCCGTTCACGAGGCGCAGGCATATGAAACGCGGCCTGTCGATACCGAGGACTTTGGCTCGGTGCTGTTGCGTTTTGACGATGGCAGCAAGGGCAGCTTTATGGTCTCTCAGGTGAGCGCCGGGCGGAAAAACCGTCTGGCGGTGGAGATTAACGGCAGCCTCTGTTCTCTGGCCTGGGATCAGGAAGTGCCCCAGCGGCTGTGGATCGGCCACCGCGAGCAGCCGGATCGCCTGCTCAGCGATGACCCGAGCCTGCTGCGGCCGGAAATCGCTGACAGCGCCCATTACCCCGGCGGCCATATTGAGGGCTGGCCGGACGCTTTTAAGAATATGATGGGACATTTTTATCAGGCGGTGCGCGCCGGGAAGATGCCGGCGGCCGGGGCCCGGCGCTTCGCCGCTTTCGACGACGGCGCCGATGTGATGTACATCATCGAGGCGATCGTCAAAAGCCATCAGCAGCAGCGCTGGGTCAGCGTCGAACGCTGAGCGCAGGCGGGGCGCAGGATTATTTCACCCCAAGATAGCCGTCGAGATAGGCACCGGAGAGCTCGTTGCCGAACAGGACGGCATCTTTATTTTCCATCGCATTATCCCATTTGTCGCTGGCATTGCCGGTGAAAGCGTGCTCGGTGCGGGTGCCCTGCGCCGCCTGCTGTTTGATGGCGTCCGCGGTGCGGCGGGCATCGCTTTCGCTCATGCCAGCGGCTTTATCCTGCTGTCCGCGGGCATACATCGCCGTAAAGGTCGGCAGGTTTAAACGGTAATTTTCCTGGCGGTTGACGGTGAAATTGCCGCCGACAAAATCGGAGCGGTGGGCGACGAAGGCGTAGGCATGGCGTTCCGGTGACGATTTTGACGAGGTGCAGCCGGTGATCGTTGCCAGGGCACAGCTGAGGGCGAGAATCGCGGTAGAGAGCCTCATGGGGATATCATCCTTAATCATAAAAGAAAAAATGGGGCGCAGGCGGTCTGTTGCGCCTCCTGCGCTAATGAGAATATGAAACGGCAAAAGGATGCGCGTTAACGGGGCGGGAGAGAAGCCCTGATTATTAATAGTTTTCCGGGACACCGTCTCGCTGAGCTACGCTTTCGCGCCAGGCTGGCAGGCCAATCAGAGGTCATTTATGATAGCCTGCAGGATCCACCTCTATCGCAGGAAGTGCAGGGTTTATGTCTATTCAGAAAATTGCTCGTCTGGCCGGCGTCTCGGTGGCCACGGTGTCGCGGGTGCTGAACAACAGCGATACGGTAAAAGCCAAAAACCGTGAGCGCGTGCTGCAGGCGATCAAAGAGAGCAACTATCAGCCGAACCTGCTGGCGCGTCAGCTGCGAACCGCCCGCAGCAATATGATCCTGGTGATGGTCTCCAATATCGCTAACCCCTTTTGCGCCGAGGTGGTGAAGGGGATAGAAGAAGAGGCGGAGAAGAATGGCTACCGCATTCTGCTGTGTAACTCCGGGTCGGATCTGGCCCGCTCGACCTCGGGCCTGCAGCTGCTCTCCGGCAAAATGGTCGACGGCATTATTACCATGAACGCGCTCTCCAGCCTGCCGGAACTGACCACCATGATTGGCGATGCGCCCTGGGTGCAGTGCGCGGAGTATGCCGACACCGGCAGCATCTCCTGCGTCGGGATTAACGACGTCGAGGCGGCTCAGGGGGCGGTGTCCCGACTGGCCGATAGCGGCCGCCGCCGCATCGCGCTCATTAATCACGACCTCAGCTATCGCTATGCCCGTCTGCGCGAGCGCGGCTATAAAAGCGTGCTGCACGTGCACGGTCTGGCGTATCAGCAGGTGACCTACGCGCAGGATCTTAGCGCGGCGGCCGGTAAACGGGCGATGGAGCAACTGCTGTCGCAAGACGAGAAGCCCGATGCGGTGTTTGCCGTTTCGGACTCCCTCGCCGCCGGGGCGCTGCGGGCTATCGCCCAGGCCGGACTGCGGGTGCCGGAGGATATCGCGGTGATCGGCTTCGATGGCACCGAGCTGGCGGAAGTGGTCTCCCCGCAGCTGACCACCGTCGAACAGCCCTCCCGGGCGATCGGCCGTACGGCGGTGTCTCTACTGATGAAACGCATCGACGATCCCGACGCTGCCGTCGAGCGGGTGATGATGGACTGGCGCGTGATAGACCGCGCCAGCGTCTGAGGATCAGCGGGAGAAGGCGCCGGTCAGCGCGCGAATATCGTTGCCGGTGGGCGTTTGATGAATGCGTAAGCCAAACTCATCCACCACAGCGAAGACATGGTCGAAAATATCCGCCTGGATCCCCTCATATTCCGCCCATACCACGGTGTTGGTGAAGCAGTAGATCTCGATCGGCAAGCCGTTGGCATCCGGCGCCAGCTGGCGCACCATCAGGGTCATATCCTGGCGGATGCGCGGATGATGGCGTAAATACTCCTGCAGATAGGCGCGGAAGGTGCCGACGTTGGTCATCCGCCGCTCGTTGAGGATCGATTGCTCCCCGGCGTACTGCTGGTTCCAGGCGCTAATCTCCTCGTGGCGTGAATCCATATAGGGTTTAAGTAACTTCGCCCGGATCAGGCGCTGCTGCTCCTGTTCATCAAGAAAATGAATGCTGGTGGTGTCGATGTTAAGGCTGCGTTTGATGCGGCGGCCGCCGGAGGCCGACATGCCGCTCCAGTTTTTAAACGAGTCAGAGACCAGCGACCAGGTCGGAATGGTGGTGATGGTATTGTCCCAGTTGCGCACCTTGACCGTGGTGAGGCCGATATCGATCACCGCGCCGTCGGCGCCGTACTTCGGCATCTCCAGCCAGTCGCCAAGCTTGAGCATATCGTTGGCAGAGAGCTGGATACCGGCCACCAGACCGAGGATCGGATCTTTAAACACCAGCATCAGCACCGCGGCCATGGCGCCGAGCCCGCTAATCAGGATCGCTGGCGACTGGCCTATCAGTAGCGAAATAATCAGAATGCCGATAATAATCGCCGTCACCAGCTTAATTCCCTGGAATATGCCCTTCAGCGGCAGCTGTGAGGCGGCGGGAAATTTCTGCGCCAGCTTTAAAATGACATCCAGCAGCGAGAAGAAGGACAGCATGGCATATATCATCACCCATAGCTGAGCCACGGTGATTAATATTTCCGCGGCCTCGCTGCCTTTTTGCAGCCACAGCACCGCCTGCACATTGACGATGATCCCCTGCAGGGTAAAGGCCAGTCGGTGAAAGAGTTTATTCTGCGTGATGATTTGCAGCCACAGATGGCTGCTGGCCAGCGCCCGTTTTTCAAATGCGCGCAGGACCACTTTGTGCAATATCAGATGCACGACCACGGCGGTGAACAAGATAATGCCGAAGATAATCATCAGCGAGCGGGTGGGGGTTATTTCGATTCCTAAGGCGGCAATTTGCGATATTAATTCCTGCATAACGTCTCCTGAATATCCAGCGGGTATGATGACCGCTGGATAGCTATTATGCAAATTACCGCCGCCGGTATTACGAGGCCACCGTCGCCGGCTGTCGGTTGAGATGATGGCGTAGCCACAGCGCTATCGCCCCCAGCAACAGCATCATGGCCACCTCGACCAGCAGAAAATCAATCAGCGCCTGCGGATAGTTTCCGCCGCCGCGACGGGCCAGCGCCAGGAACAGCGAACCAAGGATAGCCGGTCCGAGACCGAGGGTCGCCTGCTGCAGGGTGCTGAGGATTGCGCTCCCGGCCCCGGCGTCGCTGGCGCTGATATCGCGCATACCAATCCGATAAAAGCTGTTGACGATCAGCGCCTGGCCATAGCCGATCAGCGCCGTGGCGGGAACCAGCGTCAGGGCGTTGGTGGCGACGCCGAAGCGGGAGAAGGTGGCGCACAGCAGCAGGAGACCGGCGATCTGCACCGCCAGACCGGTCAGCAGGATCCGCCCCATGCTGTAGCGGGCGATAAGCCGCGGGGCATACAGCGCCGAAATAAAATAGGCCACGCCGAGGGCGATAAAGCTATTGCCGGACTGCCACGGCGCCATCCCCAGCCCCTCCTGCATGGTCAGCGCCATGCAGAACATAAAGCCGGACCAGGCGCTGAAAAACAGCAGGGCGATGGCCATCCCGAAGCGGATGCTGGTCAACTGCAGCAGACGCGGCGGCAGCAGAGGATGGTCGCCACGCTGCTGCTGGCGCAGGGCGCTCTGACGCATGGCGAACAGCAGCGGCAGGACCGCCACCAGCATCAGCTGCAGCCACAGCGGCCAGTGCAGCTCCGGACCGAGGGCCATCGGGAACAGCAGGCAGCAGAGGATCAGCGCGAGGTACAGCGTACCCTGCCAGTCAATCCGCGACGGCGTCTCGCGACGGGTTTCCGGCACATAGCGGCGGCTCAGAGCCAGCACCAGCAGGCAGATCGGCACATTGATAAAAAAGGCGTTGCGCCAGCCCAGCCCGGCGATGTCCGCCGACACCAGCCAGCCGCCGCCCATCTGACCGACGATAAAGGCGATCCCGCCGATCCCGCCATACAGGCTTATGGCCCGGGCGTGGGCGGGGCCTTTGAGGGTGACGTGCAGGGTCGCGAGGATCTGCGGCACAATCAGCGCCGCCCCGGCGCCCTGCAGGGTGCGGGCCGCCAGCAGGGCGCCGATGTTGTTCGCCATCCCGCACAGCAGGGAAGCGATGCCAAAGAGGGCGACGCCCCACATAAACAGGCGCCGGCGGCCATAGTTATCGCCAAGCTTACTGCCCATCGCCAGGCAGACGGCAAAGGCGACGCCGTACAGCGCGACGATAAGCTCCAGCTGCGTGGCGCTGGCCGCCAGGGTGTGGGTGATGGCGTCCAGCGCCACATTGGTGATCGAGGTATCAATAAGCGGCAGCATCTGGCCGCTCAGCAGCAGCAACAGACCGGCGCGGCCGGGTGAAACAGCAGACGTATTCATGGGATTCTCCATTGCGTCATTCAGCAGACCGACGTAGCATTACCGATAAATTAAACGGGTACCAGTTCCTGTCTATACTGGTATTGGCACTACTATGCTGGAGGGGTGATGACCACGATGCCGCAACGGGAGTCGACGATCGCCGTGCCGGACGATCGACGCAAACAGCTGGGGGCCTTTCTGCGCGCCCGCCGTGAAAGCCTCGATCCGCAGCGCCTGGGGTTGCCCCGGGTGGGCCGCCGGCGCACGCCGGGTCTGCGCCGGGAAGAGGTGGCGATGCTCGCCGACGTCGGCGTTACCTGGTACACCTGGCTGGAGCAGGGGCGGGAGGTGAATCCGTCGGAGGCGGTGCTGGTGGGGGTGGCGAATGCCCTGCAGTGCAGTCCGCTGGAGACCCGGCATCTGTTCGTGCTCGCCGGGCTGACCCCGCCGGAAGCCACCCAGGTGACGGTGTGCGAAGGCATCAGCCCAGGGACCCGCCGGATGCTGGACAGCCTGATGCCGCAGCCGGCCAGCATTCAGAAACCGAACTTTGATATTGTGGCGTGGAACGACAGCTTCTGCCGCCTGATGGGCATCGATTTCGCCACCCTCCCGGAAGAAGATCGCAACTGCATTTATCTCTATCTGACCCATGAGACCTGGCGCAGCCGGATCGAAAATCGCGATGTGCTGCCGACCTTCGTCTCCTATTTCCGCGCCGCGATGGCCGAGCACCGCGGCGATCCGGCGTGGGAAAACAAACTGGCGCGCTTTTTCGCCGCCTCGTCGGAGTTTGAAGCGCTGTGGCATCAGCGCTACGAGGTGCGCGGCGTGGAAAACCAGATTAAACATTTTAACCACCCGCAGCTCGGGCGATTCAGCCTGCAGCAGATGTACTGGTATTCGGCGCCGCGCAACGGCTCGCGCCTGCTGGTCTACCTGCCGATGGACGAGGCGGGCGAGCAGGCGCTGGCGTGGCTGGACCAACATTAATCACAGGGAATCAGATGGCTGGCAATGTGCCATCTTCGGGTATTGCCCGGCCGGCGCTGCTGGACGGTTCCCTCTCCCTCCGGGAGTAGGGGGGAAGGCAAAGCCCTGCCGGGAAGTCTTTTATGTTATCTGTGGCTTCAGCGCACATTGCGCTCCCGGTTAGTCTTCTGCGTTATGTCACTCATGGGGCAGGGAGCGCACAGGGGGCGGCCAGTCGCCGCCGCCCCCTGTACCCCCGGGCTCCGGCCAGCAACATCGCCGCTGCGCGGTACCTTCGACTTCTCCCTGCAGGCTTCGGGTCGGGCCGAGGCCGCGTCCGTGCAAAACACGGCCCTCAGCCCGCATCCATGCGGGCTGCCCCGGCCTGCCGGGAACGTCTCAGCGATGTTGAGGCCGCAACACCGGCAGTTTCAGTCGCACAAGTGGGTAAGTTAACGGCTGGCTGCTACGGACCGTAGGCCGGGTAAGGCGCCAGCCGCCACCCGGCAATAAAGCGGCTCCGTGCCTGATATCATGCTCGGCGGCGCTGCGCTTACGCGGGCTTACGGTAAGGAGTAACAATCTGATATATAAATGGTTAAGTAGGCCGGGGAGGGCGACAGCCGCTGCCCGGCAGAAAGGCGAGCATATTAGCGAAAACAGGTTTGTCATCAGTCTCAAGGAATGCCTATGAACGTAACCCGAAAAGAGCAGCGCATTATTCAGCGCGCGCTGAATGCCTGGCAGGCCAGCGGGGAGTTAACCCCCTCGGACAGCCAGCGGCTGGCGCAAACGATGCGCGTCTCCCCCTTCGACTGGCGGCGCCTGAGCCGCTATGCCTTCTGGACCGCGCTGGCCTGCGTGCTGATTTCCCTGGGCAGTCTGTTCGCCGACAGCGAGCTGGTGGCGTGGCTGCTGAGCCTGTTCAGCCACTCGGCGCTGATGCGGATCCTGCTGCCTGCGCTGCTGGCAGTCGCCTGCTACGGCTGGGGTTTTCGTCGCCAGCGGCGGGAGACGCAGTGGCACTACAGCACCGAGGCGATTTTGTTTCTGGGCGTCGTCTTTACCGCCGTGGCGCTATGGCAGCTTGGCGAACGGCTGGATAACGGCAGCGGCCATATCGCACCGCTGTTTCTGGCCGGATGCGTGATTTACGGCGCCATCGGCTATATTGCCCGCTCCGGGCTGGTGTGGCTCTTTTTTCTGCTGGCGCTGGGCAACTGGTTCGGCGCGGAAACCGGCTACGTCTCGGGGTGGGGCGCCTACTGGCTGGGCATGAACTACCCGATTCGCTTCGTCCTGTTCGGCGGCGCGCTGCTGGCGCTCTGCTACGGCGCGCAATCCCTGCTTCGCCAGCGGCAGCTGTTTACCGTCAGCAAGGCGATGGGCCTCACGTACCTGTTTATTGCGCTGTGGATCATGTCGATTTTCGGCAATTACGACGCAGAGAGCTGGTACCAGGTGAGCCAGGCGCGACTCCTGCCGTGGGGGCTGCTGTTTGCCGTAGCGGCCGGCGTCTGCATTTTTATCAGCCTGAAAACCGATGACGGAATGTTGCGCGGCTTCGGACTAACCTTCCTGGCGATCAATCTCTATACCCGTTTCTTTGAGTTTTTCTGGAACGGGATGCACAAAGTGCTGTTTTTCCTGATCCTTGCCGTCTCGCTGGCGGTGATTGGCCGCTATGCCGAGCGCATCTGGCATGCGGGGAACGTTAAACCATGAAAAATTAAGCGTTTTTAAAGAAGTGTGGCTGGCGGCAGCGACGTCCTGCGCGAATTGTCGTATAAGCGAATTTTACGCTTTTGACAGGGGAGCGAGATGAATAAGGAGTCGATTTTTCGCCAACTAGAACAACGGATCGCCGGGCGAGCGCTGACGGCGGAAGCGCTGGGCGAGTTTAACGCTATGGCCATCGCCGATAGCTTGAAGCAAAAACGCAGCATCATCAGCCATCATCTGAATAATCTCCATCGCGAGCAGCGGGTGGTCAAAGTGAACGGTCGCCCGGTGCTGTTTTTACCCGTTACCGTTCTGCGCGATCATCACCGCCTGGCGGTTCGGCACGGCGAATACGCCTCCATTCAGGCGCTGTGCGCGGATCGTCAGGATAGTCTGGCGCAGCTGATTGGCGCGCAGGGCAGCCTGCAGGAAGCATTGCGCCAGTGCAAGGCTGCCATCAGCTACCCTGGCGCAGGTCTGCCGCTGCTGCTGCGGGGCCCTACTGGCACCGGGAAAAGTTTTCTAGCTCGCCAGCTCTGGCACTACGCAATAGATGAAGGTATTTTACCTGCCGATGCGCCTTTTACCGTATTTAACTGCGCCGAGTACGCGAATAATCCAGAACTACTGACCTCGAAGTTATTTGGTCATGCGAAGGGGGCCTTTACCGGCGCCGATAAGGCCGTTCCTGGTCTTATCGAGACCAGCAACGGCGGGGTGTTGTTTATCGATGAGGTTCATCGGCTGCCGCCCGAAGGCCAGGAAAAGTTGTTTCATTTTATGGATAACGGTAGCTGGCGCCGGCTGGGGGAGAGCGCCGACGAGCGCAGCGCCACGGTGCGGCTAATTTTTGCTTCAACCGAGGATCTGGAAAAACACTTCCTGGCGACCTTTATTCGCCGTATTCCGGTGATTGTAAAAATTCTGCCGATCGCTGAACGCGGCCAATTCGAGCGGCTGGCGTTTATCCACCACTTTTTCCGCCGTGAAGCCCAGCGTTTGAACCACGATCTGGCGCTGGATGGCGAAATCGTCAGCCAGCTAATGCGTGAAACGCTTGAAGGAAATGTCGGTGGGCTGGAAAATTTGATTCGCAATATTTGCGCCAGCGCCTGGACATTTGGCGAACGTGATAGCGGTCTTTTACATATAAAAGCGGGTTTGCTGCCCGACCGATTACTGGCGGATGCGCCTTTTACCCTTCAGCAAAATAGCGAGCGGGTTATGATTTACCGCGATGGCGACGCGCAGCCTCTTTTTTCTGGTCGTCACCATGAATACCAACGGCTAACGGAAAATATTTGTAGCCTGTGCGAGGAGTTGGCTCAGGATAATATTAGCGTGCGGACCTTTGAAAAGCTTATTTATCAGAACGTGACGCTCTATCTTGATGCGCTGATGAATCAGGAGAGTACGGTCTCTCTGCAGGACAAACGGCTGCGCTTTATTGAAGATGTGGGCAAAGCAATCGCTGTCAATTATGACCTTCAGCTAAATGTCGAATTCGCTTATCTTACCGGCCGCTACCTCACCAGCCTCCCTCTGGCGCCGCGCAGCGTTGCTGAGCCCGTGCGTCTGGTGATGCAGCGCTGGCTGGACTCCTCGGCGGGGCTGGCGCAACGCATCGCGGAGAAACTACTGGATGTCGTCAATAATAAATACGATCTGCTCATCGATACGCTTGACCGTCTGGCGATTACCGCCATTGTCAGTAATGCTATCGATGCGACCAGCGGCGGAAAAGTGAAAGCGCTGATAATCGCCCACGGTTATTCGACCGCCAGCAGCATTGCCGGCGTTGCCAACCGCCTGATTGGCGAGAAGATCTACCAGGCCATGGATATGCCGATGGAGGTGGCGTTTAACGATGTCAGTCGCGCCGTGGTTGATTATCTCCAGCATACGGACACGCGTGCGGGTGTGATGGTGCTTATTGATATGGGCTACACCAAGGAGATTGCCGATGCGCTTTTGTCGGTGATTAACGGCCCGCTGGTAGTGGTGGATAACGTCACGACCCGCATGGCGCTGAACGTTGCCAGCGAGATCGCGTTGGGAAAAAACATCGAACAAATCGCCGAAGAGATCGTGCCGCTTAATCAGTCGCGTTGGGATGTGTTCTGGCCCGCAGAAAAAAAAGAGCGTGTGCTGCTGGTGACCTGTATTACAGGTATCGGTACCGCATTTAAATTTAAAAATCTGATGGAGAAGAGCCTGCTCAACGATTTTGATATTAACATCATCGCCTGCGAGTATACGCGCTTAAAAAACAGTCGTACGGCGGTATCGTTGCTCCACCAGTATGAAGTTATTGCGGTCGTGGGTACCCACGACCCGCAGCTGGCCGGAGTGCCCTGGGTTGGCATTGAGGAACTACTTGGCGAGCAGGGGCATCGACATCTAAGTCAGCTCTTAAGCGGCTATCTTAATGAAAAGCAAATTGCGCTGATTAATAAAAATATGGTTCGTGAGTTTTCACTGCATAACGTTGTCAACTCTCTGACGATACTGAATGCTGGAAAAACCATGGGCCATATCGAAACCATTATCGCTGAGTGGCAAAATACGCTTGGTTTTCATTTTAATAATAACTTAATTATCAGTTTATATGTGCATCTCAGCTGTATGATTGAGCGTCTGGTAATGCGTAATGAAATTAGCCATTATAAAGATCTTGAGCAATTTACCCGCCAGCATGGCGAATTTATTGCCATGGTGAATCACTCGTTCCAGCGCCTGAAAATACTCTATAACGTGGCGCTACCGGTAGCGGAAATTGGCTATATTCACGATATTTTTGAATTACGTATTGAAGATTTTAGCTGGTAATCCTCAACGCAGCCCCGGAGAATTACGCCGGGGCTGGCAGGCGGTTAGCGAATCAATATTCGACTTTCCACATATAGCGGCGGGTGGTCAGCGGGTGGTTGCGAGCGGTGGCCAGCGCCAGGTTGTAAACATCCAGTACGCAGTTGTGCAGCAGGCCGCAGAAATATTCGCGCACGCTGGCGTGCAGTGCGTCGATTCCCACCTTTTCCACGTCAATAATCTGCAGTTTTCCCTGGTAACGTTCGATAAAGCGGATCGCGCGATCATCCAGCGGGCGGGTGCGGCCGCTGCTTTTTAATAAAATAAACGGCGTTCCCGTTTCGGTAATCTCAAAGGGGCCGTGGAAATACTCGCCGCTGTGGATGCTGGCGGAGTTAATCCACTGCATCTCCAACAGAATACAGATGGATTCCTGATGCGCGGCGCCGAATGAGGGGCCGCTGCCCATCATGTAGATGACCTTTTCGGTCTTCCAGGCTTCGGCAAAATGGCGCGCATCCGCCTGAACCTGCTGCTGAGCGCCGCGTACCACGGATTCAAAACTGGCAAAGGCGCTGACCATCTCATCGTAATGGGCGTATCCCTCAGTTTGCGCAAGCACTTCCAGCGCCAGCCACAGGCTGTATGCCGCTTTTTGCTGCGTCGGATCGACGGTTTCGGGATAGCGCGCCCAGCAGTATTCAATAGTGTAATCGCTGTGTTCGCACAGCGGCGTGCCGGGGGTATATACCAGTCCAATAGTGGCGGCGCCTTTCTGACGCGCGATGCGGGCGGCTTCCACCGTTTCAGCGGTGTTGCCCTGCTGCGAGGCGAGGATCACTACGCTGTTTTTACCTAACGCGTTCGGCGTCGCATGGACAAATTCATTACTGGTAACATAGCCGACGGCCAGCTTTTTAGCTTCACAATCGAGAAAATATTTCCCCGGCCAGAAACCGGTTAATGAACCACCGCAGCCAACAAACCATACGCGCTCAATGTGCTGCTTAGATAAAATATCGCGAATAATAGTATGTGCGTTTTGATGAGCTATAGACATATTGGTCTCCTTGGGATGTAACGGGTCCTCCGCTGAAACGCGGATAACTTTTACTATGCGTCAATTAATTGAGTTGTTTACTTTTCATTTTCTGGTGGAAATGCGGATCCTTCGGTATTGCGGGATCGATGCCCTTCACTGGCGGCAGTCGGGCACAAACCATTTGTAACGGAATAATATATTCAAAGACCGCAAAGTCGGGATCGTTAATAAATGCGAAGGGCATATTTTTGCCGTTATTTTCGACTTGTGGACCAATGCGATAAATATGCTGAGTCCAGCCGCCAAGTATTTCCGCCAGGCGATCCTGACGCTCATCGGGAAACGGATCGAGCATGATCAGGGTAGAGCGCTCGTCGAAGGCGTTATAGATCCCGTGGATGAACTCCTCAAATTCGTAACCGGCAACCGGACAGCGTAGCGTTTCAAGCATCTTTAGCGCACCTTCCTGAACGGTGCCAAACAGCCTTGCCGGACCGGTCAGGCGAATGTCCGCGCTGTCGATAAGCGGTCGGGCATGATTGAGAACCCACGCCTGCGAGGCCTCAATGAGCGTCGGCAAATGATTAAACGTGGTATCCATGCGGACGAGTAGCGCCTTGCGCTCCTCATCGCTCAGGCGCCGCTGGCGACTGGCGACAGCAAGCCCCAGCAGCATCAGATTAAGTATGGTGCAGTGATACCCTTTGGTTTTGGCGCCAGCCCGCTCTTCTCCACAGGGTACTGTTAAGACCAAATCTGCCGCCCGGTCGATAACGGCTGGCGCTTCCCCGGCCATGGAAGCGGTAAGATGCCCGGCTGCCCGGGCGCGTTCCATTGCGGCGAGGGTAGAGAGGCTGCCGCCTCCCTGAGAAATGCCGATGACCAGCGCTTTGTCGCTGAGGGTCAGCGCCGAATCATCCAGCAGAAAAGGCCAGTAGACATCAACGGGTAGCCTGCACCACTGCTGCATAAACGAGCGGGCGGTCAGCGCGCCGTGATAAGAGGTACCGGAGCCGGTCAGGATAATACGCGTGACGCCGCGCTCCGTTAGCGCTTTTGCCGCCTGCCAGAGATCTTCCCGCGTCTGCGTCAGCATAGCGAGCAGACAGGCGGGTGTTTCATTCATATAGTCTTCTACGTGCATAGGTGATATTCCTCTTCTTAAAGCAGGCCTAGCGCGCTGGCCGCCATGCCAAACGCGACGGTTCCTAGCAGGATCCAGTTAATATTGACTCCCTTGCGGATCAACTTGTACATCCCAAGGGTGAAAAGCAGCGGCAGCAGCGAAGGAAGTATTTTGTCAATAAACTCCTGCGCCTTCATGGTGGTCTGCCCGGCGGTAAAGCTGAGCGGGGTGGTGATATCTATCATGCTGGCGGTCATCGCGCCGACGACCATGAGGCCAACAATTGATGCGATATAGGTCACCCGGTCCATAAGGCCGCTTTGGTAAATTCTCATCAGCCAGGTCGTACCCGCCCGGTAGCCGAGCTTGAGGCCATACCAGCGGCACAAAAGATGCGGCAGGTTATAAACTAACAGCGCCAGTATCGGTCCCAGCAGGCTGCCCTGCTGGGCGAAATAGATACCCATCCCGGCGGCGATAACCTTTAATGATCCCCAGAATATGGAGTCGCCGATGCCCGCCAGCGGCCCCATCAGGCTGGTTTTAATCGCGTTTATCGACTCCTCATTAAATTCGGGGTTACGCTGGTTCTCTTCTTCCATGGCAATCGACAGGCCGAAGATAAAGGTCGAGAGATGGGGCGTGGTGTTAAACAGCACCAGATGACGCTGCAGGGCGCGCCCCAGCTCCGTTGGGTCCTGATAGATGCGCTTCAGGGCTGGCGACATTGCGAAGGCATAGCCCATATGCTGCTGGCGCTCGTAGTTCCAGGAGCCCTGTAGGGTAAAGGAGCGCCAGAACACGCTGCGTAAATCGCGGGCGGTGATGCGGCTTGCATCATCGCTTTGCGGCTGGGTAGCGCCAGTCACAGTTTGCGTCATTTCGCTCATGATTAGCTCTCCTGCTGCTTAAGATTAAGGAACTGGCTGATGATAAATGCCAACACCACAGCGAACAGCGCGATGGCGATGATATCCAGTTTGGTATATGCCGCTATCAGAAATCCCAGACCGAGGTACGGCATCAGTTTGCTGCTGAGCATCATGCTGATCAGCAGGGCGAAGCCGAGCGCTGGCAGGATCTTACTGGCGACGATCAATCCATTGGTTATCACCGGCGGAATGGCCTCCAGGAACCAGCTTACCGCCGAAGAACCAAGCAGAATGGCAAAAAATACCGGTAGAAATCCGTTTAAAAAATAGAGTAGCGTCGGACCGGCGAGGTGCATCAGGCCGACCATTCGGGTATTACCCTGTGCCGCATAGCGGTCCGCCAGATGACCAAAGCGGGCGTTCACCACGCGCACCAGGATTCCCAGCGTCTGCGCCAGCATTGAGACAGGGATGGCGATGGTGAGCGCAGCCTCTGGACCACGACCGGACATGATCGAAAACGCGGTGGCCAATACGGAGCCGGTCACGATATCTGGCGGGTGCGCGGCGCCGATGGCGACGTTGCCGAGGAAAATAAGCTCCAGCGTAGCGCCAATCAGAATCCCCTCATGTAAATTACCGCAGACCAGACCGGTGAGGGCGCACATCACCAGCGGTCGATCGATCATTGATACCCCAAGCAGGCGGCCATCAAGTATCCCCAGGGCAGCGATCAGTCCGAGTAACGTTGCGGTGAGCAACATAGTGACCTCCGAAGTTAAAGTTGGTCGTTAAGGAGTTCAGCCGAGTGGGCGGGTACCTGACGCATCTCCAGCCGAATACCTTTTTCTTTTAGCGCTCTGCTATGGGCGATTTCCTCTTCGGTCAGATAGATGGCCTTGCCGAATTGTCTTGCCCCTTCCTTCTGTGGCAGACCGCCGTAATTAATTGCGCTAATTCCCGGGACTTTTTCCACTAGCGCGAGGGTTTCCGCAGTATTGCCCAGGACCACCATGACTTTTTTATGATCCAACTTGCCGCTGTTAAGCTTTTCCGCCGCCTGTTCAACGGTGGCGATGTCCAGCGTGACGCCCGCTGGCTTTGCCAGGTTAAGCGACATCGTAATGAAGGCATCCGCCGCGGCTTTGGCGTTGGCGACGATGATATGGTCGATATCCAGCGCTCGGGTCCAGGCAAAAACCACCTGGCCGTGCAGCAGCCGATAATCAATGCGCACGAGTTTAATCATGAGATTCTCCCTGTGGGTCAGAGGATGGTTGTGTTATTAGAGGATTGATGAAAACAATGGATTCACGCGCCGCGCTGGTGGCGTAGATAATCGCGGCCTCGGTAGTGGCTTCTTCGCACAGCAGAAACTCCAGCAGCAGAGTCAGATTGATGCCGGCGACCACGAAAACGTTGCGATGTCGCATCAAGACGCTCACGGCGCTATTGTTGATACTGCCGCCAAGCAGGTCGGTGAAGATCACCACTTCATCACCATTCGCCTGGACGATGAGATGCTCCAGGGTTTGCTCCAGCTGTTCGGTGGTCACGATATCTTCGTCATAGGCGCAGACCGGGATAACGCCGTGTTCGTCGCCAATCAGCAGCGACAAACTGTTCACCAGTCCGCGAGCAAAATGGCCGTGGCTGGCCACATAGATATGTTTCACCCGGTTTCTCCTTCATCCAGATAGCGGTATCTGTTAAGAGCAAAGGGCGTGCCAGAAATGAAAAGTATTATTTATCAATTAATTAAATCGTCTGGTTCACACTAAAGTCGTTATTCCTGGCACAAGCGGGATTATGAGCGCCAGAAACTTGGCACAAACGGCAGAAAAGAGGGGGAAAGAGTGGGTGAAGAAAGTCCCGGGCGAGACGCTGCTGCGCCATGGCCCGGGCGTTCCCGGCAGAAGGGAATTAAATCTCGGTAATGGTCGTCGACTGCGGCAGACGCGACTTCGGCAGGGTAGCGTTGAAATCTTCTACGCTATGGTGGCCGACCGGGACCACCACCAGGCTGGTGTAGCCCTGGGCTTTCAGGTCAAATTCCTCATCGAGGATCGCAAAATCGACCCCTTCAATCGGCACGGCGTCGAGACCCATCGCCGCTACGCCCAGCAGGAAATTGCCGACGTTGAGATACACCTGTTTCGCCATCCACTGATCGTCATCTTTCAGCTCTTTGCGGTGCATATCGGCAAAGAAGGTGCGACCCTTGTGGTTAGCGGCTTTTGCGTCCGGGGTGGCGAAACGGCCATCGGCCTCTTCCTGATCCACCACGCGCTGCAGCCAGGCGTCGTCCATCGCGGTTTTCGCGCAGAACACCACCACGTGCGAGGCGTCGAGAATTTTACGTTCGTTGAACACGTAGGTGCCGCTGGCGGCTTTCGCCACGCGAGCTTTCCCTTCATCGGTGCTGGCGACAATAAAGTGCCACGGCTGGGAGTTGGTGCTAGACGGGCTGTACTGCAGCAGCGTTTTCAGCTGTTCCGCTTCCCCGGCAGTCAGCTTTTTCGTGGCGTCAAAGGCCTTGGTGGAATAGCGCTTCAAAGCGACCGATACGATATCCATAACTCTTCCTCACAGTTTACAGCACCTTACCGGTGCGTTCAGGAGAGGAAGAGTACAGCGAAGATCGCAAAATGATAAGGGTGAAAAATGCGATAACACTTATCGCATTTGGCTGAAAATCAGCGCGGACGCAGGCGCTGCTGGGCCTTTTTACTCAGCTTGTTCACCACCTGATGCCACGAATCGTCAATCAGCTCGGCCAGCAGATCCTCGCTGATATCCTCTCCTGGCACCACCGTGATCCAGTGTTTCTTGTTCATATGGTAGCCGGGTTCGATACTGCGATAAATTTGCTGATTCAGCAGCGACTTCTGCGGCTCGGCCTTGAGATTGACCAGCGCCCGGCCGCGAATAGTCATGGTGATCATAAAGATGCGGCCGTCGACCTTAAACACGTCGTACTCTGGCCCAAAGGGCCAGCAGTGTTCGGTAAACGGGTAGGTCAGGGCGATACGGTGAGCGCAGGGATGCAGTGTTTCCGGCGTCATTAGGCGTCCGCCTCATGCAGGGCGTGCCACATGGCTTCAAAGCCGAGGGCGATAATCTCCCGGGCGCGCTGCGGATCGTGGCTGGCGAATTCGATGGTGGTTTCCGCCAGCGACAGAAACAGGGCGTCGCCAAAGGCGCGGTACGCCTCGCTGAGGAATGTCTCTTTCACCGACAGCTGGCACATTTCGTTGAGCTCCGGAAAGCTCTCTTTTACCTGGCGGCGGGTTTCGTCGGTGATGCGCTCGCTGAGCGCCATCCGGCGGATCGCTTTGTGCTCCATCGGGTTGCGCACGCCCCAGTCGATATAGCTGTTCCAGATATTGCGCGCGTTCTCTTTCGGGCGCTTCTCGTCCGGATCCAGCCCGGCGATCATTGTGCGCACCAGGCGCAGCTTAATCGCGAGGTACAGCTCGTTGAGCAACTCATCCTTGGTGGCGAAATAGCGAAACAGCGTTCCCTCGGCCACACCGGCGCTGCGGGCGATGGCCGACGTCGAGGCGGCTATGCCGGACTGGGCGAAAGCCGCGGTGGCAGCTTCCAGTAACGCTTGCTTTTTATCTTCACTCTTTGGACGAGCCACTACTTTTTTCCTCACGCAGGTTTAAACAAACCGCCGATCTTGGCACGTCTGACCAGGTCGCTGCAACGGCGGAACGCAAAAATTGAAAATCGTCTTGACGACTTTCATCGCTTTCCTAATAATGAGTGCGTACTCACTCATAATCAAGTTATATCATAAAGCCTCCGGGATGGGGGCTTTTGTCTGGTCAGGATATGAACCGTGTCACTTTCAGCGTGGTCGCCATCATGTTACTCGCAGCAGCAACGACATTGCCGTTTGTTCTTAATGCCGGTTTTGGTAAGGCGCCGCAGGGGGCACAGCTTAGCCAGGTGGAAGCGTCTCCCCACTACCGGGACGGCCAGTTCCATAACCAATTGCCCACGCCAGGGTTCACCGGGCAGAAAAATATGCTGGCGGCGTGGTGGGATTTCCTGATGACCAAACGGGAAAACGCCCGTCCCGCGCAACCGCTGCCGCTGGTGAAGACCGATCTGGCGACGCTGCCCCTCGGGCAGGACGTGATGGTCTGGCTCGGCCACTCCTCCTGGTACCTGCAGCTGGCGGGAAAACGCATCCTGATTGACCCGGTGTTCAGCGATTACGCGGCGCCGTTCTCTTTTATCAATAAAGCCTTCCCCGGCGACTATCCGTGGCGGGCGGAAGGGATGCCGGAGATCGATCTGCTGATCATCTCCCACGATCACTACGACCATCTGGATTACGCCACCATTCGCGCCTTACTGCCGAAAATTAAGCGGGTCATTACGCCGCTGGGGGTCGGATCGCATCTGCGCTACTGGGGAATGGACGGGGCGCTGATTACCGAAGCGGACTGGCAGCAGGCGGTACCGGCCAGCGACGAGCTCACCGTCCACGTGCTGCCGGCGCGGCACTTTTCCGGCCGTGGGCTGAAGCGTAACCAGACGCTGTGGGCCAGTTTTCTGTTCGTTACCCCGCAGCAAAAGATTTATTACAGCGGCGACAGCGGGTATGGGCCGCACTTTAAAGCGATAGGCGATGAGTTCGGTCCGGTCGATCTGGCGATCATGGAGAACGGGCAGTATGACCAGGACTGGAAATATATCCACATGATGCCGGATGAAACGGCTCAGGCTGCCGACGATCTGCGCGCTCGCGCGGTGCTGCCTGGGCATGCAGGACGATTCGTTTTGGCGAAACACAGCTGGGATGAACCGTATCAACGGCTGGCGGCTGCCAGCGAAGGAAGGGCCTGGCGTCTGCTGACGCCTGTGCAGGGCGAGCCGGTGTGGGTCGCCGATAAGACGCAATCATTTAACGCCTGGTGGCGCTAAGCGCCAGTGCAGTATCAGAGGAGAGAGCATATGACGATTTCCGCTCAGGTGATTGATACTATCGTCGAGTGGATTGATGATAACCTGCATCAACCGCTGCGTATTGATGATATCGCTCGCCATGCCGGGTATTCGAAATGGCATCTGCAACGGCTGTTTTTACAGTACAAAGGGGAGAGCCTGGGGCGCTATATTCGCGAAAGGAAGCTGCTGCTGGCCGCCCGCGATCTGCGCGACACCGATCAGCGGGTCTACGATATCTGCCTCAAGTATGGCTTCGATTCGCAACAGACCTTTACCCGCGTCTTCACCCGGACCTTCAATCAGCCGCCGGGCGCCTACCGCAAAGAGAACCACAGTCGCGCCCACTGAGGCGCGCCTCTCCTGGTTTACCGCTCGAGGGAAAACCAGCGACGCCACACCCAGCGCAGCACCAGATACTCAATGGCGCCCAGCGCTAAGAACCACAGACAAAACAGCACCGTATAGAGCTGGTTGAGATCCATCATATGGAATGTCTCAACCAGCTTTTGCGCCAGCGTCAGGCCCAGCGAAGGCGCGGGCAACAGCAGACAGGAGAGCAGGGCCAGCAGTAAGATCCCGGCGGCGGAGAGCAGCGTTTCCAGTGGATGTTTCATGTCATGTTAATCATCAGTTAAAAAACATATTGTCCGGTAAAATAATGCTTAACGCAATATGCTTTGTTTTTTTACTCGCTATAACACGACTATTTTAAATATTATCGCCTGCCTTTCGCTCTCATGTTAATTAATCTGAAATAATTTGTAATTAAGTTAATTGCAGCGGGTGTAAATTAACGTCATTATTATGCCAGCGCTTTTACAAAACTGTAAGTGCTATATCCCACCAGCGTGGCAATGATAATGGCTAACGCGATGTACAGCGCCAGACGGCGCCCGCGGTAGATTCCAAACATATTTTACCTCGTTTAGTTTTGGTTTATTAATATTCTGTAATAGTTGGTTTGTGGAATTAACTTATCACAAAATTTTTATTTTGCGAAAAATTTAGACTTGTATTGGTTCACATTTTTATCGGCATTTTTGCCCTCTTTTACTTCATTGGCCAGGAATGATTTCAGGCTTTCCGACTCACGGAATTTATAAGGAAAATGTAAATTGACCAAGATGAATAACCCAAAGTTTACGACGCCCTCGGGCGACACCGCGCCACGGCAGGTCTGGCAGCAGACCGTTGACGCAGTGCTGGCGCAGACTAAAAGCCAGGCCGCTGGGTTAAGTTCCGCAGACGCCGCCGAGCGCCTGAATACCTGTGGGCCGAATGCGCTGCCGGAAAAGAAAGGCAAACCGGGCTGGCTGCGCTTTCTCGCCCACTTTAACGACGTACTGATTTACGTGCTGCTGGCCGCCGCGGCGCTGACCGCCATCATGGGGCACTGGGTCGATACCCTTGTGATCCTCGGCGTGACGGTGATTAACGCCCTGATCGGCCATATCCAGGAGAGCAACGCCGAAAAATCGCTGCAGGGGATCCGCAACATGCTCTCCAGCGATGCCCGCGTCCAGCGTAACGGCAAGCATGAGACTATCCCGACGCGCGACCTGGTTCCGGGGGATATCGTTATCCTGCGCGCCGGCGACCGCGTGCCGGCGGATATGCGCCTGATTGAAACCCACAACCTGCGGGTGGAAGAGGCGATCCTCACCGGCGAGTCGACGGTGGTGGATAAAATCACCGACGCGCTGGAGGGCGATCTGCCGCTGGGCGACCGGGTGAACATGGTCTTTTCCGGGACCACCGTCAGCGCCGGCGGCGGCGTCGGCGTGGTGACCGCCACCGGCGCGCAGACCGAACTCGGCCATATCAACCAGATGATGGCGGGTATTGAGAAGCACCGTACCCCGCTGCTGGTGCAGATGGATAAGCTCGGCAAAGCGATTTTCGCCATTATTCTCGCCATGATGGTGGCGCTGTTTATCTTCAGCCTCGCGCTGCGGGATATCCCGATGGGCGAGCTGCTGCTGTCGCTGATTAGCCTGGCGGTAGCCGCGGTACCGGAAGGACTGCCGGCGATCATCTCGATTATTCTGTCGCTCGGCGTGCAGACGATGGCGCGCAAGCGGGCGATTATTCGTAAGTTGCCGACCGTGGAAACCCTCGGCGCCATGACCGTGGTCTGCTCGGATAAAACCGGCACCCTGACGATGAACGAAATGACCGTCAAAGCGATCATCACCGCCGACTGCTGCTATCGGGTGGAAGGCGACAGCTACGAGCCGCAGGGGCGGATCTTCCTCGAGGGGAGCGATGAGCCCGTGCAGGTTCAGCCCGGCACCGTGCTGGAGACCTGGCTGCGCACCATCGACCTGTGTAACGACAGCCAGCTTACCCAGGATGAGCGCGGTCTGTGGGGGATCACCGGCGGGCCGACCGAAGGGGCGCTTAAAGTGCTGGCGGCGAAAGCGCAGCTCCCGGCGGTGGAGGCCCGTCTGGTGGCCAAGATCCCCTTTGACTCGCAGTACAAATATATGTCGACCCTGCAGCACATCGATGGCAATGCCCGGGTGCTGATCACCGGTGCGCCGGACGTTATCTTCGCCATGTGCCGCGAGCAGATGAGCCGCCACGGCGCGGTGCCGTTCGAGGCGCAGTACTGGGAAGAGGAGATGGCGCGCTTCGCCCGTCAGGGACTGCGGATGGTGGCGGCGGCCTGTAAGCCGGCCAGCCTTGATGCCACCACCCTCAACCATGAGGACCTGCAGGAGGGACTGATTTTCCTCGGCATCGCCGGGATGATGGATCCCCCGCGTCCGGAAGCCATTGACGCCATCCACGCCTGCCAGACCGCCGGCATACGCGTGAAAATGATCACCGGCGACCACCCGCAGACGGCGATGAGCATCGGCCAGATGCTGGGGATCACCAACAGCAGCCAGGCCATGACCGGCTACAAGCTGGAGCACATGGACGATGCGGCGCTGGCGAAGGCGGCGGTGGAGTACGACATCTTTGCCCGTACCAGCCCGGAGCATAAGCTGCGCCTGGTTAAAGCCCTGCAGGATAACGGCGAAGTGGTCGGCATGACCGGCGACGGCGTTAACGACGCGCCGGCGCTGCGCCAGGCCGACGTGGGTATCGCCATGGGTATCAAAGGCACCGAAGTCACCAAAGAGGCGGCCGACATGGTGTTGACCGATGATAACTTCGCCACCATCGCCAGCTCGGTAAAAGAGGGCCGTCGGGTCTATGACAACCTGAAGAAGACCATCCTCTTCATCATGCCGACCAACCTGGCGCAGGGGCTGCTGATCATCATCGCCCTGCTGGCGGGGAACATTATTCCGCTGACCCCGGTGCTGATCCTGTGGATGAACATGGCGACGTCGGCGACGCTCTCCTTCGGCCTGGCCTTTGAGGCCGCAGAGCGCAACGTGATGAACCGTCCGCCGCGTAAAACCGGCCAGCATGTGATGGATGGTTTCGCCGTGTGGCGAGTGGCTTTCGTCGGGTCGATGATCGCGATTGCCGCCTTTATCCTTGAGGCCTGGCTGGCGCCGCGCGGCCACAGTCCGGAGTTTATCCGCACCGTGCTGCTGCAGATGCTGGTGACGGCGCAGTGGGTCTACATGATCAACTGCCGCAGCAGCGACAGCTTCTCCCTGAGCATGGGTCTGCTGCGCAACAAAGGCATCTGGCTGGTGACCGGCGTCCTGCTGCTGATGCAGCTGGTCATTATCTATGTCCCGCTGATGCAGAGCATGTTTGGTACGGAAGCGCTGCCGCTGCGCTACTGGTTTGTCACTCTGGTCATCGGCGTCGCCATGTTCCTGGTGGTGGAAGTCGAGAAGCGTCTGACGCGCCGGTTCCGCAAAACGGCCTGAACAATCTCGCGCGCCTCGCTGCAGGCGCGCGTTACTGTCGCAAGGATCCTCTATGATTAAAACCTTCCGCTTTGCTCTGCTGGCCTGCGGTCTGGTCGGCGGCACCCTGACGGCGACCGCCGCGCCGGCGGTGCCGGTCCGCGTCGCCACGGTTGAACTGGCTCCTCATGCTGAAGAACGCGCTATCCCCGGGCGGGTCGAGGCGATCCGCGCCGTCGACATTCGCGCGCGCACCGAAGGGGTGATTGTTCAGCGCCACTTCCAGGACGGGCAGTATGTTACCGAAGGCGACCTGCTGTTTACCCTCGACGACGCGCAGCCCCGCGCGGCGCTGGCTCTGGCGCAGGCCGAGCTGAAAAGCGCCGAAGCCTCATTACGTCAGTCGCAGCAGTTGCTCACTCGCTACGAGCGGCTTATCAACAACCACTCCATCAGCCGCAACGACGTCGATACGGCCCGGATGCAGCGCGACGTCGCCGCCGCTGCCGTACAGCAGGCCAAAGCCCGCGTCGAGGCCCAGCAGATTGTGCTCAGCTACACTCAGATTGCGGCGCCGGTGACCGGTCGCGTGGGCCATAGCGCCTTTCACGTCGGGACGCTGGTCAATTCGTCCAGCGGCGTGCTGGTGGACATTGTGCAGTTGGATCCGGTGCGGGTCTCGTTCGCCCTCGACGAAGCCGCGTTTTTCAGTAAAACCGGCCAGCACGCCGATATCCACGCCCTGAAGCAGGCGTGGCTGGCGCAGATTGAGATTGATGGTAAACGGCGCGACGGGGTGTTGACCTCTATCGATAACCGGATCGACGCCCGCACCGGCAGCGTAGCGGTGCGGGCCGAGTTCGCCAATCCGCAGCACCGTCTGCTGCCGGGGGGCAGCGTGACGATCCTGTTCCGTCCGCAGGAACTGCCGTCGCGAGTGATGGTCCCTGCTGCCGCCGTGCAGCAGGATCCGCAGGGCTTTTTCAGCTGGGTGCTGAAGCCGGACCACACCGCCGGGCAGCGTCGTCTGACCCTCGCGGGGCAGCAGGGGCAGCAGTTTGCGGTCGAGAAAGGGCTGCAGGCGGGCGAGCAGGTGATCACCGACGGCGCGCAGCGGCTGCGCGAAGGCGCCGCGGTGCAGGTGCTGAACTAGCTAAGGAGAAGGGATGCTGACCTTTTTTATCCGTCGTCCGCGATTTGCCATGGTGATCGCGCTGCTGCTGACCTTTGTCGGCGCGGTGTCGCTGAAGCTGATCCCGGTGGAGCAGTACCCGGCGATCACCCCCCCGGTGGTGAACGTCAGCGCCAGCTGGCCGGGCGCCAGCGCGTCAGACGTGGCGGAAGCCATCGCCGCCCCGCTGGAGACCCAGCTCAACGGCGTCGATCATATGCTGTATATGGAGTCCACCAGCTCGGATGAGGGGACGTACCGCCTGAGCATAACCTTCGCGGCGGGCACCGATGCCGACCTGGCGGCGATCGACGTGCAAAACCGGGTGGCGCAGGCGCTGGCGCAGCTCCCGGCGGAGGTGCAGCAGAATGGCGTCCAGGTGCGCAAGCGCGCCAGCAATCTGCTTATGGGGGTAAGCCTCTACTCGCCGCTGGGCACGCTGTCGCCGCTGTTTGTCAGCAACTACGCCAGCACCCAGGTGCGCGAGGCGCTGGCCCGCCTGCCCGGCGTCGGCGAGGTGCAGATGTTTGGCGCCCGGGATTACAGCATGCGTCTCTGGCTGCGCCCGGACCGCATGAACGCGCTCAACATCACCACGGATGATGTCGCCCAGGCGCTGCGCGAGCAGAATGTGCAGGGCGCGGCGGGGCAGGTGGGCACCCCGCCGGTATTTAACGGCCAGCAGCAGACGCTGACCATCAACGGGCTGGGGCGTCTGAACGAGGCGGCCAGCTTTGGCGAGATTATTATCCGCCGCGGCGCGCAGGGGCAGCTGGTGCGCCTCGCCGACGTGGCGACCATTGAGCTGGGCGCCCGCAGCTACAGCTCCGGCGCCCAGCTGAACGGTAAAGCGTCGGCCTATCTGGGGATCTATCCGACGCCCACCGCCAACGCCCTGCAGGTCGCCAGCGCAGTGCGTGCGGAGCTTAACCGCCTGCACACTCGCTTTCCGGCGGATCTCACCTGGGAGGTGAAGTTCGATACCACCCGCTTTGTGGCGGCGACGATCAAAGAGATCGGCGTCTCGCTGGCGCTGACCCTGCTGGCGGTGGTCGTGGTGGTGTCGCTATTTTTGCAGAGCTGGCGGGCGACGCTGATCGTAGTGCTGGCGATCCCGGTGTCACTGATCGGCACCTTTGCGGTGCTCTATCTGCTGGGCTACAGCGCCAACACCCTCAGCCTGTTCGCGATCATTCTCGCCCTGACGATGGTGGTGGATGACGCCATTGTGGTGGTGGAGAATGTGGAAACCAAAATGGCGGAAGGGCTGGATCGCCTGCAGGCCACCGCCCAGGCGCTGCGGCAGATCGCCGGGCCGGTGATCGCCACGACCCTGGTGCTGCTGGCGGTGTTTGTGCCGGTGGCGCTGCTCCCGGGGATCGTCGGCGAGCTGTACCGGCAGTTTGCCGTGACGCTCTCCACCGCGGTGGCCCTGTCGAGCCTGGTGGCGTTAACCCTGACTCCGGCCCTCTGCGCGCTGCTGCTGCGCCCGCATCCCGCCCGGCCGGCGGCGGTGTGGCGGGCGTTTAACCGTCTTCTCGACGGCACCCGCGACGGCTATGGCCGGCTGGTAGGCTGGATGAACCGCCGTCCCTGGCTGGCGCTGGCGGCGACGGTGGCGGCAGGCGCGCTGGTGGCGTTCAGCTTCACCTCGATGCCGAAAGGCTTCCTGCCGCAGGAAGATCAGGGTTACCTGTTTGCCAGCGTGCAGCTGCCGGAGGCGGCGTCGCTGGAGCGTACCGAAGCGGTGATGGCCCAGGCGCGCAAGCTGCTGATGGCTAACCCGGCGGTGGAGGATGTGATTCAGGTGTCCGGGTTCAACATTCTCAACGGCACCAGCGCCTCTAACGGCGGGTTTATCTCGGTAATGCTCAAGGACTGGCATCAGCGGCCGCCGCTGGATGCGGTGATGGCGGATATTCAGCGCCAGCTGCTGTCGCTACCCGAGGCGACGATCATGACCTTCGCGCCGCCGACCCTGCCGGGCCTGGGCAATGCCTCGGGGTTTGATCTGCGCATCCTGGCGCAGGCCGGTCAGTCGTCGGCGGAGCTGGAGCAGGTGACGCGGCAGATCCTCCAGCTGGCGAACCAGCATTCGCAGCTGAGCCGGGTGTTTACCACCTGGAGCAGCAACGTGCCGCAGCTGACCCTGACGGTCGACCGCGACCGGGCGGCGCTGCTGGATGTGCCGGTGGCGCAGATCTTCAGCAGCCTGCAGACGGCGTTCGGCGGCACGCGCGCCGGCGATTTCAGCCGTAACAATCGTGTCTATCATGTGGTGATGCAAAATGAGATGCAGTGGCGTGAGCGGGCTGAGCAGATTAGCGAGCTGTACGTCCGCAGCCGCGACGGCGAGCGGGTGCGGCTGAGCAATCTGGTCACCATTACGCCGACGGTGGGGGCGCCGTTTATTCAGCAGTACAATCAGTTCCCGTCCGTGTCGGTGAGCGGTTCAGCGGCCGAGGGGGTCAGCAGCCGCACGGCGATGGCGGCCATGGAGCAGATTCTGCAGGCCCATCTGCCGTCGGGATATGATTATGCCTGGAGCGGGATCTCCTGGCAGGAGCAGCAGACCGGCAATCAGGCGGTGTGGATCGTGCTGGCGGCGGTGGCGATGGCGTGGCTGTTCCTGGTGGCGCAGTATGAGAGCTGGACGCTGCCGGCGAGCGTCATGCTCTCGGTGCTGTTCGCCATCGGCGGAGCGCTGCTCTGGCTGTGGACCGCGGGCTATGCCAACGATGTGTATGTTCAGATAGGGCTGGTGCTGCTGATCGCCCTGGCGGCGAAGAATGCGATTCTGATCGTTGAGTTCGCCCGCAGCCGGCGCGAGGAGGGGCTGTCGATAGTCGACGCTGCGCGCGAGGGGGCTACCCGCCGCTTCCGCGCGGTAATGATGACCGCGGTGTCGTTTATTATCGGCATTATGCCGATGATGCTCGCCACCGGCGCCGGGGCGCAGAGCCGGCGGATCATCGGCACCACGGTGTTCAGTGGGATGCTGGTGGCGACGATGGTTGGCATCCTGTTTATCCCGTCGCTGTATGTACTGTTTCAGCGTATGCGCGAGTGGGCGCATCGGCGGGGGTAAGCGCGGCGCTACCGGTTGGTAACGGGGATACTCCAGGCTGCAACGACTACCGGGCGGTCCCCTCTCCCTTTGGGAGAGGGGGAGGGTGAGGGTGGGTTTTGCTTCACGTTGCGTTTGGGCGTGAGCCCCGCCTTATCTGCCGACCTCCGGTTCGCCGATTTCAGCGGGAATCGGCCCTGCTGCACGCCCGTAGATTTCAGGGGCCATACCATAGCGAACAGACTCTGTAGACCCGGTAAGCGCAGCGCCACCGGGCAAGGACATCGGGCACGGCGGCAATACCTTGCCCGGCCTGTCGTTAATTTATTCACTCTCCTGGCTGGAATGGCCGCCCCCAAACGCGCCCGCTATTTTCTCTCTACCGTTATCATGGTCACGAACGGATGATACTGCCACGGCACGCTGCCGCCTTTGCGGTACATCTTCGACAGGGTGCCGTCGAGATAAAGCATCTGCCGCACGCCAAGCTTTGACTGCGCATAGCAGGCAAAATCGTAAAAGTTGGTCTCGCGATCGCTGAGCATAAACACCACCCGGCCCTGCTTATCGATACCAACCCCGTTGCGCAGCTTGCGCGAACTGGCGGAGGGCTTCAGTCGCCAGTTGATGACGCCATTTTCAATCAGCATCGGGCCGGACTGCACCGCATAGCGGATGGCGGGAGAGGATTTGTACGCCGGCAGCGGCACGATTTTCGCCCGGCCGTTTTCCACCAGTAATACGCCGCCGGGGCGGATAAAGAAGTTCCCGCCGCCGGCGGAGCGGTTGACCGGCGTCAGCCGTTTGCCGTCTTCGATATACAGCCCCAGCGGCGCGTAGGCCTTATCGTAAATGCCGCCGTTCATCGCCATCTGCACCCGGCCGTCGCCATCGATACCCGCCAGCAGCGAATGCAGGGAACCCCAGGCTTTGCCGTGCCGATCCTGCCAGTACATCGCAATGCGCTCTTTCTGCGCATCCACCCGATAGCTCTGCAGGGTCAGCGTCGGGTCGGTGAGGGTACAGGCGGCGCTGGCGACGGCGGCCAGGGGCAGCAGCGCCAGAGGGAGCAGGCAACGTAATAACATGGGCAGTCCTTTCTATAGTCTGCGCCGAGTATACCCGCCTCGCTGCCTTATGCCGCCCAAATCTCACAGTGTTTTTGCACCAGCCCGGAAAGCGAACCGCCGTTGGCGATAAAGTCGCGCATCTGCTGCGCCTCGCTGTGCGGCGATTTCGCCTGGCGAACCACCGCCTCCAGCGCTGCCGTCGCCTTCAGCTGATGGGCGAAAGGGGCCAGCCGGTCGGCGAGCTGCAGGATCTCCTGGCGGATGCTGCGCTGCTCCCCGCTGCGCACGTCGGTGAGGGTCCCGTCCAGCCCGTAGCGGCAGGCCTGATAGCGGTTAAAGGGGTACAGCAGATAATCATCAGGCTGGTGCTTAAAAGGACGCTCCGTCAACAGCCAGCAGGCCAGGGTCTGAATAAAGCCGGCGATGTGGATCGCCTGGGCAAGGGTCAAGGGGGTGTCCATCACCCGCACCTCGACGGTACCAAACTGCGGGCTGGGGCGAATATCCCAGTGCAGATCCTTCATGCTATCGATCATGCTGGTGTAGCTCAGCTGGCGGAACAGGCGACGAAACCCCTGCCAGTCGGCCACCCACGGCATCGGACCGTTGTCGGGATAGGAGGAGAAGCGGTTCAGGCGTGAACAGGCGAAACGGCTGTCGGTACTGTCAAACCACGGCGAGGCGGCGTTAAGGGCGATGAAGTGCGGTACAAAGCGCGACAGGCCATGCAGCAGATAGATGGCGTCGTCGCCGCTCTGGCAGCCGACGTGCACATGCTGGCCAAAGACTGTCGCCTGCTGTGCCAGATAGCCAAAATGCTCGACGGTTTTGACATAGCGCGGGTTATCGCTGATTTGCTGGCGCTGCCAGGCATGAAAGGGGTGGGAACCGCCGCCGCAGATCTGCAGATGATGGCGCAGCGCCGCGCGCTGGACCGCCTGCTGGATGGCGCTGAGCTGGATTTGCGCATGGCTGATGTCGCGGCACACCCCGGTGGCGATCTCCAGCATGCTCTCGGTGATGTCGTGTTTGGCTTCTCCCACGGTCAGCTCATGCTGGACGTCGGCAATCAGCGTCGAGGCATCCTGGCTGAGATCGTAACCCGGCGGGTTCACCACCTGCAGCTCCAGTTCGATACCGAGGGTAAAAGGATCGGAGCGGTGAAAATCGGCTAAAGGCATAGTCTCTCCCGGTCGATGTGTTCCCTGAAGTATAGAAGGGATTGATCCCGACGGAGAATACGCGGCGGCGGTGGACGGGGGATGAATAAAAAGTGACGCAGAGTGATTATTTGAAATTTGCCATATAGCGGCTGGTGCAATTCTGCAACATATTTCCCGCTGGCGGTGCGGCGGAATAAGGCGCAATTATTTTCCCATAATTATCATGGTGATAATATAAGTCATTCTTATTTTACCGGTCGGTTTTGACCTATTTTCGTCCGCGTAAGAGCTGGTACGCATTTTGCCTGTTAATCCGTGACATTTTATTTAACAGGGATCATGTGATGCACAAAAAGACGTTATTTTCGCGTGCCGGTCGTCTCGCCGTGGCGGTGAGCGGCGCACTGGCCCTGGCGGGCGCCGCCTTACCTGCCAACGCCTCCACGCTGCGGATCGCCATGACCGCCGCGGATATTCCATTAACCCTTGGCCAGCCGGATCAAGGCTATGAGGGCAACCGCTTTACCGGCATCCCGCTGTACGACGCGCTGGTGGAGTGGGATCTGTCGCAAGGTGAAAAGCCCAGCGGTCTGGTGCCGGGGCTGGCGACCGAGTGGCACATCGATCCGCAGAACACCAGCCGCTGGATTTTCACCCTGCGTCCGGGGGTGAAGTTTCATGATGGGACGGAGGTGAACGCCGACGCCATCGTCTGGAACGTGGATAAGGTACTGAATAAAGCGGCGCCGCAGTACGCCCCGGGTCAGATCGGCAACACCCTGTCGCGCATGCCGACCCTCACCGGCGCAGAGAAAATTGACGACCACACCGTGGCGCTGACCACCTCGGAACCGGATGCGCTGCTGCCGTACAACATCACCAACCTGTTTATCGTCTCGCCGACGGCGTGGCAGAAGCAGTATGACGCGGTGCCGGCCAGCGTGGGAGATAGCGCCGCGCGCAGCAAACAGGCGTGGACCGCCTTCGCCGCCCACGCGGTGGGTAGCGGCCCGTTCAAACTGGAGAAGCTGGTGCCGCGTCAGCAGCTGATCCTCGATAAAAACCCCGACTACTGGAACAAAGATCGCATTCCCCGGGTGGATAAAGTGGTGCTGATCCCCTTGCCGGAGGCCAACGCCCGTACCGCGGCGCTGTTGTCGAAGCAGGTGGACTGGATTGAAGCCCCGGCGCCGGACGCCATCGATCAGATCAAGTCTCAGGGTTTTCACCTCTACGCCAACACCCAGCCGCATCTGTGGCCCTGGCAGTTCTCCTTTGAAAAAGGATCGCCGTGGCAGGACATCCGCGTGCGCAAAGCGGCCAACTTGTGTCTGAACCGTGCTGAGCTGAAGAGCTACCTCGGCGGCTATATGACCGAGGCCACTGGGGTCTACGAGGCTGACAGCCCGTGGCATGGCAAACCCACCTTCCAGATCAAATATGACCCGGACGCCGCCCGCCAGCTAATGACCGAGGCCGGATACAGTGCCAGCAAACCGCTGCACGTCACGGTGGCTACCTCGGCCTCCGGCTCCGGGCAGATGCAGCCCTTGCCGATGAACGAGTATATCCAGCAGAGCCTGAAGAGCTGCTTCTTCAATGTGGATATCAAAGTGGTGGAATGGAACACCCTGTTTACCAACTGGCGCCTGGGCGCCCGGGACCCCTCGGCGAAAGGGATCGATGCGATCAACGTCAGCGCCGCGGTTAACGATCCTTACTTTGGCCTGATCCGCTTCTCGACGGCCAAAGCGTTTCCGCCGGTGGCGACCAACTGGGGTTACTTTTCCACGCCGGAGACGGAGAAGCTGGCCGCCGCCGTCAAGCACGCCTTTACCCCGGCGGAGATGAACAAAGCGGCCGGTGAGTTGCACGCCGCGCTGGTGGATCAGGTGCCATTCCTGTTTGTCGCCCACGACGTCGGGCCGCGTGCGATTTCCCCTGCGGTGACCGGGGTGGTGCAACCGCAGAGCTGGTTTATCGACCTCAGCCTGGTGAGCAAAAAAGAGTAATCGCGAAAGGGGCGACCGATGATCAATACGCTGCTATACCGCATTCTGCTGGCTATCCCCACCATGCTGGGGGTGGCGGTGATCTGTTTCATGCTGGTGCAGATCGCCCCGGGCGACCCGCTGGTGTCGGTGATGCCGCCGGACGCCTCGGAGGCGCTGCGTCAGACATTAATGCAGGCTTACGGCTTTGATAAGCCGCTGCCCCTGCAGTTTATCCACTGGCTGTGGCGGGCGCTGCACGGCGACCTTGGTATGTCGGTCGCCACCGGCCGCCCGGTGATAGACGAAGTGATGACCGCGGTGGCTTACTCTCTGCGCCTGGCGCTGCTGGCGACGGCGATCGGTTTTGTCCTCGGCAGCCTGTTCGGCTTTGTCGCTGGCTATTTTCGCAACAGCGTCATTGACCGTCTGGCCTCGGTATTGTCGGTGTTTGGCGTCAGCGTGCCGCACTACTGGCTGGGGATGCTGCTGGTGATCCTCTGCAGCGTCAAGTTCGCGCTGCTGCCGGCCACCGGCGGCGGGCCGATAGGCGAGGTGGGCTGGCAATGGGACTGGGCGCACCTGCAGTTCATGCTGCTGCCGGCCCTCACCCTGTCGGTGATCCCGACCGGGATTATCGCCCGCACCGTGCGCTCGCAGGTGGCCGATATCCTCAGCCAGGAGTTTATCGTTGGCCTGCGCGCCCGCGGGCTCAACGAGTCGCGCATCTTTGTCCATGTCATGAAAAATGCCGCGCCCACCGCGCTGGCGGTGATGGGGCTGCAGGTGGGCTATCTGATGGGCGGCTCGATCCTTGTGGAGACCGTTTTCTCCTGGCCGGGAACCGGATTGCTGCTCAATACCGCCATTTTTCAGCGCGACCTGCCCCTGCTGCAGGGCACCATCTGGGTGCTGGCGCTGTTTTTCGTGCTGCTCAACCTGCTGGTGGATATTCTGCAGACCACCCTCGATCCGCGTATTAAGAGGAGCTGACCATGGTGGATACGGCAACGACGAAAGCGGTCCCGGCCGCAGCGGCCCACGCTACCCGGCAAGGTTACTGGCGCGGCGTGCTGCGCCGCCTACTGCGCGACCCCGGCGGGGTGGTGGTGGGCGTGGTGATCCTCCTGCTGCTGGCCCTGGCGCTGTTCGGTCCGTGGCTTATCGTCAAAGATCCCTATCAAACGTCGATGTTCCTGCGCCTGAAACCCATCGGCAGCGATGGCTTCCCGCTGGGCTCGGATGAGCTGGGACGCGACATGCTGTCGCGGCTGATCCTTGGCACCCGACTGTCGCTGTTTATGGGAATTGTCCCGGTGGTGTTCGCCTTTTTTATCGGCGGGGCCATCGGGATTATCGCCGGCTATACGGGCGGCAAAACCAATACCGTGATTATGCGCACCGTGGATGTGTTCTATGCCTTTCCCTCCGTCCTGCTGGCGATTGCGCTGTCGGGAGCGTTGGGGGCGGGCATCGGCAATGCGCTGTTGTCGCTGACCCTCGTGTTTGTCCCGCAGGTGGCGCGGATTGCCGAGAGCGTGACCGCCCAGGTGCGGCATATGGACTATATCGACGCCGCCCGGGCCACTGGCGCCAGCGCGTTGACCATTATCCGCGTCCAGGTGTTGGGCAACGTGCTCGGGCCGATCTTCGTCTTCTCCACCGGGCTGATTTCGGTGTGCATGATCCTCGCCTCCGGCCTGTCGTTTCTCGGCCTCGGCGTGCGGCCGCCGGAGCCCGAGTGGGGGCTGATGCTCAATACGCTGCGCACGGCAATCTATACCCAGCCGTGGGTGGCCGCCCTGCCGGGCCTGATGATTTTTATCACCTCCATTTCGTTCAATATCCTCGCGGACCGCCTGCGTGCGGCAATGGCGATTAAGGAGTAAGCGATGCAACCCTTTATCAATATCGACCTTGGCGGGCCGGCGCAGCCGCTGCTGAAGGTCAATCACCTGCTGAAGTACTTTCGCGGCGGCAAAGGCCGGGAGGTGGTGCAGGCGGTGGACGATATCAGCTTCACGGTGATGAAAGGCGAAACCCTGGGGGTGGTCGGCGAGTCGGGCTGCGGCAAATCGACCACCGCCCGGCTGCTGATGCAGTTGCTCACCCAGGACAGCGGCGAACTGATCTTCGACGGACAGGGGGTCGGCTCGTCACGTCTGCCGCTGAAAGCCTACCGTCGCCAGGTGCAGATGGTTTTCCAGGATAGCTATGCTTCGCTCAATCCGCGCCTGACCATGGAGGAGAGCATCGCCTTCGGCCAGCGCGTCCACGGCGTCAGCGCCAGAGAGGCCAGCGAATATGCCCGCTATCTGCTGGCGCACGTTGGCCTTGAGCCGGCGCGCTTTGCCGACCGCTACCCGCATGCGCTCTCCGGCGGCCAGCGGCAGCGGGTGAATATCGCCCGCGCGCTGGCGATGAAGCCGCGGCTGGTGATCCTCGATGAGGCTGTGTCGGCGCTGGATAAATCGGTGGAAGCCCAGGTGCTGCAGCTGCTGCAGGAGCTTAAACGGACTCTCGAGCTGACCTACGTGTTCATCAGCCACGATCTACACGTGGTTCGCTGGCTGTCGGATCGGATCCTCGTCATGTACCTTGGCGAAGTGGTGGAGATTGGCCCGGCGGAGCAGCTGTTTACCGCCTCCGCCCACCCCTATACCCGGGCGCTGTTAAGCTCGATGCCCTCCATGGACCCGGAAAACCGCACCCTGACCTCGCCGCTAAGCGGCGATCCCCCCAGCCCCATCGCGCCGCCGAGCGGCTGCCGCTTTCACACCCGCTGCCCGCATGCGAAGGCGGTCTGCGCCGAGGTGAAACCGCGGCTGGAGGCGGTTGGGGAGGGGCACCAGAGCGCCTGCCTGATGGCGCAGCCGGCCTCGCCCTGGCATCAAAGCATCCCCCTTAAGGAGGTCAGCCATGTCGGATAACGCCTTTGTCCATGTGCGCGACCTGCGGGTCGTCTTTCGCCGCGACGGGCAGACCATCAACGCGGTCAATGGAGTCTCCTTTGAGGTACAAAAGGGGGAGGTGATGGCGCTGATTGGCGAGTCGGGTTCCGGCAAGAGCGTGACCCTGCGGGCGCTGATGCGCCTGCACCCGCCAGGGAGCAGTGAGCTCTCCGGCACCCTGCAGGTGGGGGATAACGAGGTGCTGACGATGAGCGCCAGCCAGCTGCGGCGCTATCGCGGCGGACGCTGCGCGATGATTTTTCAGGAGCCGCTGCTGGCCTTCGATCCGGTCTACACCGTCGGGCAGCAGATTATTGAAGGGCTGCGCCGCCACGAAGGGCTGTCGCGCCAGGCGGCCCGGGACAGGGCGCTGGAGGCCCTGAGCCAGGTGCGCATTCCCAGCCCCGAGCGGCGGCTGGATGCTTACCCGCACGAGATGTCCGGCGGAATGCGCCAGCGGGCGATGATCGCCCTTGCGCTCTCCTGTAACCCGCAGCTGCTGCTGGCGGATGAGCCGACCACCGCCCTCGACGCCACGGTGCAAATCCAGATCCTGATCCTGCTGCGCGAGCAGCAAAAGCAGCGCGGGCTGTCGATCGTGTTTGTGACCCACGATATCGGCGCCGCGGTGGAGATCGCCGACCGGGTGGCGGTGATGTACGCCGGGCGGATCGTCGAGGAAGCGTCGATGAGCGAGATCCTGCGCCACCCGCGCCATCCTTATACCCAGGTGCTGCTGGGCAGTCGGCCGAAAGAGGGGCTTAAGAAAGGTGATGCCCTGCACTGCATTCCCGGCGCGCCGCCGGATCTGGCGCGCTTGCCGCCCGGCTGCGCATTTGCCGAGCGCTGCCCGCACCGTCGCCCGGTCTGTGAGCAGAGTCTGCCGCCGACGGAATCCGTCGCGGAACGCCACGCGGTGAGTTGCCACCGCTGGCGCGAGCTGGCGATTGACGCTAACGCCCAGGCCCTGGCCGTCTGATCGGCGGCAAAAAACCATACAGGATGAAGACCAGGCGTTGATAGCGCATTTCCACCGCCGGTTACGCTGGCGGCGACCTTGATGTCAGGAGACCACCATGAGCAGTGATGTACTTTTTACCCCCGCGACCGACACCACCGGCTGGCGCATCAATGGCGACCGCCTGTGGGCGTCGTTAATGGATCTCGCGCAGATCGGCGCCACGCCGAAGGGCGGCTGCCGCCGTCTGACCCTCACCGACCTCGACCGCCAGGGGCGGGACAAGGTAATAGGCTGGGCGCGGGAGGCCGGGATGAGCGTCACCATCGATAAAATAGGCAATGTATTTATGCGCCGGGAAGGCCGCAACCCCGGCCTGCCGCCCATCGTCTCCGGCAGCCATATCGACACTCAGCCCACCGGCGGCAAATTTGACGGCAACTACGGCGTGCTGGCGGCGCTGGAGGTGGTGCGCACGCTCAACGATCTGCAGATTGCCACCGAGGCGCCGATTGAGGTGGTGTTCTGGACCAACGAAGAGGGGTCGCGCTTTGTGCCGGTGATGATGGGCTCTGGGGTCTTTGCCGGCGTCTTCCCGCTGGAGGAGACCTGGGCCGTCACGGATAAAGAGGGCATCAGCGTCGGCGAGGCGCTGGCGCAGATCGGCTATATTGGCGAGCAGACCCCGGGGGAGCATCCCGTCGGCGCCTATTTTGAGGCGCACATTGAGCAGGGGCCGATTCTCGAAGATGAAGCGAAAACCATCGGTATCGTGCAGGGCGTACTGGGGATCCGCTGGTACGACTGCGTGGTCACCGGCCAGGCCTCGCACGCCGGACCCACGCCGATGCGCCTGCGTCAGGATGCCCTGCAGGTGGCGACCCGCATTATGCAGGAAGTGGTGGCCATTGCCGGGCGCAGCGAAGAGGGACGCGGCACGGTCGGTAGCGTGCAGGTGTGGCCCAACAGCCGCAACGTGGTGCCCGGGGAGGTCACCTTCTCCATTGATATGCGCAATCTCAGCGATGCGCTGGTGGACGAGATGGATCGCCAGCTGCGGGCGTTTATCGCGGAGGTTGAGCGGGAGAGCGGTCTGCAGGTGGCCCTGAAGCAGGTAAGCCACTATCCGGCGGCGCCGTTCGATGCTGAATGCCAGCAGGCCATTGCCGATGCCGCGCAGCGGCTGGGCTATCCGGCGCGGCCGATCGTCTCCGGCGCCGGGCATGACGCAGTGTATATGAGCTACCTGGCGCCCACCGGGATGATTTTTATCCCCTGCAAGGACGGGATCAGCCATAACGAAATTGAGTATGCCTCGCCGGAGCACGTCGCCGCCGGCGCCAACGTGCTGCTGCAGGTGATGCTTCAGTACGCGCGGCCAGTGTAGACGGTCGTCCTCCCCGGCGACGCGACCTCCAGCCGTTTATCATGCTATAGCCCGGGTAAGGCGGTTACGCCGCCGCGACCCGGGACGGCGGATGACGGGGCGGTCAATCACGGCTCGGGCTCCCTGCGCCAACCCGCTGGCGGCCAAATTTGCGCGAGCCCACCACGCACAGCACCACGCCCAGCGTGACCGCCAGCATCAAGGGGCTGACGGTTTCGTGCAACAGCGCCGCCGACAGGCCAAGTCCGAAGAACGGCTGTAATAGCTGGAGCTGGCCGACGGCGGCGATCCCGCCCGCGGCCAGCCCTTTGTACCAGAAGATGAAGCCGATCAGCATGCTGAACAGCGACACATAGCCGAGCGCGACCCAGGAGGAGGCCGAGATGGCATGCCAGGAGGCGGGCTGAACCAGCAGCGAGGCGGGGAGCATCAACGGCAGGGCAATCACCAGCGCCCAGCAGATCACCTGCCAGCCGCCGAGCTCCCGCGTCAGCTTCGCCCCTTCCGCATAGCCGAGGCCGCAGACGATAACCGCCGCCAGCATCAGCAGATCGCCGCTGAGTGAGGCCGCCGCATTTTGCGTCAGGGCGAATCCCACCACCAGCAGGCTGCCCAGCAGCGAAAAGATCCAGAAAGCCCGCCGCGGGCGTTCGCCGCCGCGCAGTACGCCAAAGAGGGCGGTCATCAGCGGCAGCAGGCCAATAAACACAATAGAATGCGCCGAGGTGATGCGCTGCAGGGCCAGCGCCGTGAGTAGCGGAAAGCCGAGCACCACCCCGGATGAGACGATGATCAGGGACACAAGCTGCGCCAGGCGCGGGCGTTTCTGGCGAAAGCCCACCAGCAGCGCGATGGCAAGCAGCCCGGCGATAGAGGCGCGCAGAAAGGTCAATAACAACGGATCCATATCCTGCACCGCCAGCCGCGTCGCGGGCAGCGAACCGCTGAAAATGATCACCCCCAGTAAACCATGAAGCCATCCGGACCAGGGACCGGGCGCCGATTTATCCATTGCTGAATCTACCACGTTAACCTCGCGTTATCTGATTGGGCTGCGCCCGCTTGAGCATCGTCAGCGGCGATGGTAATGTGGCCAATCTAATACAATCAAATTATTGTCATAGATACTTTTCACGATGAAAGCCCGATATAAAGCCGTTGTCGACCGATATGCGCAGGCGATCCGTAGCGGGCAGCTGCCCGCCGGCAGCCGTCTGCCGACGCACCGTACCCTTGCCGCCGGGGAGCGCATCTCGCTGGCCACCGCCACGCGCGTCTACCGTGAACTGGAAGAGATGGGGCTGGTCAGCGGCGAAACCGGCCGCGGCACCTTCGTGCGCGACCTCTCGCTGCCTCCGGGGCACGGGGTCGATCAGCAGGTGGTCGCCGCCGATGTCGTGGATCTCAATTTCAACTACCCTTCGCTGCCGGAGCAGGGCGATGCGCTGCGCGAGGCGCTCAGGCAGCTGGCGATGGCGGGCGATATTGACTCGCATCTGCGCTATCAGCCTCATGCAGGGCGGCTCGCCGAGCGGGACATTATCGCCCGCCATTTGACCTGCCAGCACTTTGCGCCGGACGCGGAAAATGTCCTGATCGTCAACGGCGCACAGCACGGGCTGGCGGTGACCGTCATGGGGCTGTTACGTCCGGGGGATGTGGTGGCGGTGGATGCGCTGACCTATTCGGGCTTCAAAGTTCTGGCGGCGCTGTATCATCTGGAGCTGGCAGCGATCCCCTGTCGGCCGGAGGGACCGGACCTGCGGGCGCTTCATACGCTGTGCCAGCAGCGGCGGGTGCGGGCGGTGTATACCATGCCGACGCTGCACAATCCGCTGGGCTGGGTGCTCAACACCGGGCAGCGACAGGCGCTGGCCGATCTCGCGCGCCAGCACGATCTGCTGATTATTGAAGATGCCGCCTATGCCCGGCTGGTGAGCCATCCGCCGCGGCCGGTGGTCAGCTATGCGCCGGAAAGAACGGTGTATGTCACCGGATTTTCAAAAAATATCGCCACCGGACTGCGCGTGGGGGTGGTGATTTCTCCGCCGCGCTATCGGCCGGAGATTGAGCGCGCCATCCGGGCCACGACGTGGAATACGCCGACGCTGATAAGTTCGCTGATCTGCGCCTGGATTGAAGATGGCACGGTGGCGCGCTTTGAAACGCAGAAACGCCAGGATGCGCGACAGCGGCAGCAGGTGGCCCGCGAGGTGCTTTGTGGGCTTCCCGTCGTCAGTCATCCCGATTCGTACTTCGTCTGGCTGCCGCTGGGTGAAGAGAGCCGGGCCGATCGGCTGGCGAATGCGCTGATGGAACGCCGCATTTCGGTATCGACCGCCGAGCCGTTCTGCGTCTCCGCCACGATCCCGCAGGCGCTGCGCATTGCGCTCGGATCGGTGCCTTTCGACAGCCTGCGCCCGGCGCTGCTCAGCGTGCGCGACGCCGTTGAGTATGAACAATACCGCTAACCCATCTGCTCCAGCTGGCCGCGCAGGACCTCCACCCCCTGGGCGATGGCGTCAGGGTTAATGGCGTGGAATCCCATGCGAAAATAGTTATCCGGCGGCGCGGCGCTGAGAAAATGGCGCGCCCCGGGCTCAATCAGCACGCCGGCGTGGGCGGCGCGCCAGGTGAGCTGCTGGGTGTTGATCTGCGCCGGGGTCTGCAGCCAGAAGGCGTTAGCATGTTCGCTCCCTGCCAGCGCGCGACACGACGGCAGATAGCGCTGCAGGGCGGCGTGCAGACGCTCCCAGCGCTGGGCGGAGTCATAGTGGTAGCGCCGCAGATGGGTTTCATAATGGCCCTGTGCAAGGAAGTGGGCCATCTGGTACTGAATGTTGGTCGGCGGATGGCGATAGACCAGCCGGCGCAGGGCGCGCGCCTCGTCGATCAGGTCCGGGTCGGCGACCATAAACCCCAACCGCAGCCCCGGTGACAGCGCTTTTGACAGGCTGCTGACATACACCACCCGGCCGCTGCGATCGCTGGCCTTCAGCGCCGGCAGCGGGTTGAGGGTAAAGTTACTCTCCGAGTCATAATCATCTTCAATAATGACCGCGTCATGGCGGGCGGCATGCTCCAGCAACTGGCGACGCCGCGCACTGCTCATGGTCACCCCGGTGGGCACCTGATGGCCTGGAGTGACATAGTAGTAATCGCAGGGAAGCTCATTAAGCACGATCCCCTCTTCATCCACCGGGTGCGGCACCACCTCGGCGTCGGCGAGCAGAAAGGTGTTGATGGCTTCGCGGAAGCAGGGGTTTTCGACGCCAATGCGGGTGGTGGAAGAGAGCAGCAGTCGGGTCAGCAGGTAGAGGGCATTTTGCGAGCCAAGGGTGATGAGAATTTCATCCGGCGCGGCGACAATGCCCCGCTTGGGCAGCACCCGGGTGCGGATCTGCTCGATCAGCATCGGCACATCCTGGTCAATATGGTCGATGACCCACGCCGGGTCGCGCACCCCGCCGTGCAGCCAGTTCGCCGCCGAGCGCCAGGTGGCCAGCGGGAATTGCCGGGTATCGGGCTGGCCGTAGATAAACGGGTAGCGGTAGTGCATCCAGCCCGCCGGTTTGAGGATCGACTCCTGCTGGCTGGGGGTCATCTGCAGCCGGTCGCCCCAGCGTGGTGCAGCCGCTTCGCGCTGCGGTGCACTCTCGACGGCGGCAGGCGAAGCTTCATGATAGTCGGGATGCAGGTAGTAACCGCTGCGTGGGCGGCTAATCAGGTAGCCCTCGTTGACCAGACTTTCAAACACCAGCGCGGTGGTGTTACGCGAGACGCGAAGCTGGCTGGCCAGCTGGCGACAGGAGGGCAGCGGGGTGTCGGCGGCGAAGATCCCGCTGAGAATGGCATTCACCAGCGTCTCTCGCACCTGTTCCTGCAAACCGCGGCCAGGCTGAAAATCAACGTGTAACAGGTGACGGATCATACGGGGCTCCTCTGGCAATAACGCATTGCGACCACCCGTTACACTCAGCAAATTCCATACCACCCTGCCGCCATCTGACACAGCGATGCGGCCCATCTGGCTCTATACGGAATTGAAAAACGCTCCCACATTAAAAACGTATTCAGCCGCCGTGGACCGGAACGTCCCCGGCCACTATTTTGCAGAAACCTTTTCGCGTTCTGGAATGAACCCGTCTGGCCAATCCATCAGGGGTGAAATAATGAAAAAATCATTGGCATCAATGTGTCTGAGCGCTGTATTAACGGTCGCTTTTTCTTATCACGCCGTCGCGGCCGATCTTCCGGAAATAGAAAAGTCCGGCACCTTGAAAGTGGCGACGGAAGATGATTATGCGCCATTTAACTTTATGAATAATGGCCAGGCTGATGGCTTTAACAAAGATATGCTTGAGGAATTACGTAAGTACGCCAAATTCCATGTCGACCAGAGCATATTACCGTGGACCGGATTATTAGCGGCTGTCTCCACCGGGCAATACGATATGGCCTTAACCGGGGCGGTTATTACCGATGAGCGGCTGAAGGTCTTTGATTTCACCCCACCGTGGGCCTCCGCGCAGCACTATTTCGTCAAACGCGCTGGCGATACCTCGCTAAATACCATTGCCGATCTCAGCGGCAAAAAAGTGGGGGTACAGGCCGGGAGCGCGCTGCTGGCGCGTTTGCCGGAGCTGAAGGCGATGCTGGAGAAGACCGGCGGCAAGCTGGGACCGGTGGTGGAGTATCCCTCCTATCCGGAAGCCTACGCCGACCTGGCGAATAAGCGACTGGATTACGTGATTAACGTGGTGATCTCGGTAAACGACCTGGCGAAAGCCAAACCGAAGGTCTTCGCCAAAGGGCTGGCCGTCTCCGGACCGGGCTATATGGCGTGGCCGATCCCGAAAAACTCGCCGCAGCTGCTGGCCTATATGACCAAGTTTATGAACCACATGAAGGAGACCGGCAAGCTCGCCGAGCTGCAGAAAAAATGGTTTGGCGAAACCTATGACAACCTGCCGACCGAGGCGATCACCAGCCCGGAACAGTTTCACAAACTCGCCGGACTGTAATATTCCGCGGCGGGTAACCGCCGCCTGTTGCTGAGAAGGAGGGCCTCATGGATGCAATTTCCTGGCAGTTATTAATCGAAGGCGCATGGACGACCCTCTGGATTTCGGCCATCGCTATCGCCTTCGGGGTGGTGGCGGGCCTGCTGATCGCCCTGGTACGGATGCTGCGCCTGCCGGTGATCGACCAGCTGCTGGTGATCTATATCAGTCTGGCCCGCGCAACGCCGCTGGTGACGCTGGTGCTATTTCTGTTCCTTTCCCTGCCCACGATGGGCATTAACCTCGATAAGAACGTGGCCGCCATCGTGGCGCTGACGCTAAACACGTCGGCGTTTAACGCTGAGATCTGGCGCAACGCCTTCCGCACCTTTCCGCGCGAACAGCGGGAGGCGGCGGAGTCGGTGGGAATGCGCCGCTGGACCTACTTCCGCTACATCATGCTGCCGCAGATGTGGATCGAGAGCCTGCCGGCGCTGGTCAATGAGATGTCCTTTTTGATCAAAGGTAGCCCGGCCATCGCCGTGATTGGCGTGGTGGATCTCACCCGGGTCACCAACCGTATCTCCTCGGTCACCTACGAGCCGCTGTCGCCGATCCTCGCCGCCGGCCTGCTGTATGTGGCGATCATCGGCTGTTTGTTGAAGCTGCAGGGTATCGCGGAACGTAAAGCCAGGCGTCTGGCGCGCTAGGAACGGGAGGCATTATGAATCAGTGGGGCGTTATCTGGTCGGTTCGCGATAGCTTTATTGCCGGGTTATTCGCGACTCTCGAACTGTTTATTACCGCCGCCCTGGCGGCGCTGATTATCGGTATTGCGCTGTGTTATTTTAGCGAATATCAAAAGAAAGTGATTAACCGGATTATTATTGGTTTCGTCAGCCTGATGCGTGCGATCCCTTTTTTGATCCTCGCTTATCTTCTGTATTACGGGCTGCCGCAGCTCGGTATTAGCATGGAAGCGTGGACCGCCGGTTTACTGGCCCTGATTATTTATCATGGCGCCTATTTCTTTGAAATATTGCGCAGCCAGCGGCGGGTATTTTCCGGCGGATATATTGAAGCGGCGATTGCTCAGGGCTTTTCTCGCTATGCCATTTTTCGGCGGATTATTTTACCCAATATCATCTCTTCCGCCTTACCGCTGATCGGCAATCAGCTGATTATTTGCCTGAAGGACACCGCTTTCCTGAGCATTATTACAGTTCAGGAGATAACCGCCGCCGCCAACAGCGTCCAGGCGACCTATTTTATTCCGTTTAACGCCTTTATCGTCGCCATTGGGCTTTACTGGGCGATCAGCATTCTGCTGGAGCTGCTGATTAAGCGCCTGACCGCCTGGGGAGCCAAAAGAGGAATGAGCCATGCCTGAGTCTATTGCCGTAAGCGTCAAAAACGTCTCCAAACAGTTCGATAATGTGGAAGTCCTGCGGGATATTAACCTGACGGTGGAGAAGGGGACCGTGGTGAGTATTCTCGGCTCGTCCGGGTCGGGAAAATCCACCCTGCTGCGCTGTATGAACTGGCTGGAACAGCCGGACCGCGGTGAAATTCATATCGGCGGTCAACGGCTGGGGATTGATGAACAGCGCGGCCGGGCGATGTCGCACCGCCAGCTGGCCAAAATCCGCGAGCGGGTGGGGATGGTCTTTCAGAGTTTTAACCTGTGGCCGCACCTGACCGTGCAGCAGAACGTCAGCGAGGCGCTGCTGCGCGTTAAGGGCATGAAACGAGACGAGGCGAAGGCCATGGCCATGCAGCAGCTGGAGAAAGTCGGCATGGCGCACAAAGCCGATGTCTACCCGATCACTCTCTCCGGCGGGCAGAAGCAGCGGGTGGCGATCGCCCGTTCGCTGGCGATGTCGCCGGAAGTTATTCTCTTCGATGAACCGACGTCGGCGCTGGATCCGGAACTGGTTAATGAGGTGTTGGGGGTAATGAAAGCCCTTGCCGCCGAGGGCTACACCATGGTGGTGGTGACCCACGAGATGGATTTTGCCCGCCAGGTGTCCAATGAGGTGGTGTTTCTGGAGAAGGGACTGCTGATTGAGAAGGCGCCGCCGGAGAAGTTCTTCACTCAGCCTGACTCCGAACGCGTCAGGCAGTTTCTGCAAAGCAGCCGTTAGTCCGGCCTGCATTCCCTGCCGGCAGCGCCGACAGGGGATGCGTCGGGTTTCGCTTAATCCCGGTCGATAGCGAACGGCTGCCACGCCTGACGCACCGGCATCACCTCCACCCGGTTAATGTTCATATGCGCCGGCAGCGTGGCGATATAAAACATCTGCTCGGCGATATCGCGCGCGCTCAGCGGCGTGGTGCCGCGATAGAGCTTATCCGATGCCGCCTGGTCGCCTTTGGTTCGCACCAGGGTAAATTCGGTCTCGGCAATCCCCGGCGCCAGATCGGTGACCCGCACGCCGGTGCCAAGCAGATCGCAGCGCAGGTTATAGCTGAACTGCTTCACAAACGCCTTGCTGGCGCCATACACATGGCTGCCGGGATAGGGCCACTGCCCGGCGATCGAGCCGATATTGATAATACTCGCCCCGGCGCCATGGCGGATCAGCGTCGGCAGCAGGGCGTGAGTGACTGTCACCAGACCGGTGACGTTGGTGTCGATCATCGTTTTCCAGTCCTCCAGCGCCACCTCCTGCGCCGGCAGCGGCGACAGCGCCAGCCCGGCGTTGTTGATCAGGGTGGTGATATCGGCGAAATCGGCGGGCAGCGACGCCACGGCGGCAGCCACCGCCTCGCTGTCACGAACGTCAAGCTCAATAATATGCACCGGCACCCTGGCGGCGAGTCTGTCCTGCAAGGCCTTCAGTCGCGGATAGCGGCGCCCGCTCAGCACCAGCGACCAGCCCGCGTCGGCAAACACCTGCGCTGCCGCTTCGCCAAAACCCGAGGTCGCCCCGGTGATAAACACTACGTTGCTCGTTGCCATCTCATTCTCCTGTGCGGTTGTCCCTTCACTATAAAAACGCCGGACGACAAGGCACAGGGCCAGACGACGGGCGGGGATGTGACACCGTGTCACATCGTTATGCGCGCACTGGCTCTATCCGATTTGCGCGGCCAAGGCCAATGATGAAGCCAACCACTACGACATGAGAGAGGGCAGGGTATGAAGCTGGCAATTCACAACGAGGTCGCGGTAAGCAATGACGAAGTTCGGCAATTAGATCGTGCCTATGTGTTTCATTCATGGTCGATGCAGGGCAATCTCAACCCGCTGGTCATCGCCGGGGCGCAAGGCTGCGAGCTATGGGATTATGAGGGGAACACCTGGCTCGATTTCAGCAGCCAGCTGGTGAACGTCAACATTGGCTATCAGCACCCCCGGGTACTGGCGGCCATAAAGGCGCAGCTGGAGACCCTGGTCACCATCGCGCCCGCCACCGCCAACCTTGCCCGCGGAGAAGCGGCGAAGCGCATCGTCGACCTGGCGCCGGCGGGCTTCAGTAAGGTGTTCTTCACTAACGCCGGGGCGGATGCCAATGAGAACGCGATTCGCATGGCGCGGCTCTATACCGGGCGCGACAAGGTGCTGTCGGCCTATCGTTCCTATCATGGCAACACCGGCAGCGCGATCGCCGCTACCGGCGACTGGCGCCGGGTGCCGAATGAGTTCTCCCGCGGCCACGTTCACTTCTTCAACCCCTACCTTTACCGCAGCGAGTTCAACGCCGCGACTGAGGAAGAGGAGTGCCAGCGCGCGCTGGCGCATCTGCGGCGGATCATTGAATGCGAGGGGCCGACGGCCATCGCGGCGATCCTGCTGGAGTCCATCCCCGGCACCGCCGGGATCCTCGTGCCGCCGGCAGGCTATATGCAGGGCGTGCGCGCCCTGGCCGACGAGTTTGGCATCGTGCTGATCCTCGATGAGGTGATGGCCGGCTTTGGCCGCACCGGCAGCTGGTTCGCGTTCGAGCAGGATGGCGTGGTGCCGGATCTGGTGACCTTTGCCAAGGGGGTTAACGCCGGCTACGTGCCGGCGGGCGGGGTGCTGATTAGCGAGCCGATTGCCCGCTACTTTGACGATCACTTCTTTGCCGGGGGGCTGACCTACTCCGGCCATCCGCTGGCGATGGCGGCGATTGTCGCCACCATCGACGCGATGAAAGAGGAGAAGGTGGTTGAGAACGCGGCCTCTATCGGCAACGAGGTGCTGCGCCCCGGTCTCGAGGCGCTGGCGGAGAAGCACGCCATTATCGGCGAGGTGCGCGGTCGCGGCCTGTTCCAGGCGCTGGAGCTGGTGAGCAGCCGTGAACAAAAAACGCCGCTGACCGCCGCCGACATGGCTGCGATCAAAGGGGCCCTGACCGAAGCCGGGCTGCTGGCCTTTGTGGTGGAGAACCGCATTCACGTGGTGCCGCCGTGCACCATTACTGCTGAGCAGGTGGCGCAGGGGCTGGCGATTTTTGATGCGGTCTTTGCTCGCTTTGCCAGTCTGGCGAAGTAGGGGAGGGGGCCGGATACTGTTGCCCGGCGGCGCGCTTGCACGGGCCTACGGGGTGTGAGCCTGTGAATGGATCCTGTAGGCCGGGTAAGGCGCAGCCGCCACCCGGCGAAATCAAGGATACCGTGCCTGATATCTTGCCCGGCGGCGCTGCGCTTGCCGGGCCTACGGGGTGTGAGCCTGTGAATGGATCCTGTAGGCCGGGTAAGGCGCAGCCGCCACCCGGCAACACCACGGGTACCGTGCCTGATTATTGCCCGGCGGCGCTGCTGGACTGCACCCCAAAAGTTGGACACCCAACTGAGTAAGGTGCAGTTTTATGGCTAAACCAAAGTATTCCCCTGAAACAAAACTGGCTGTGGTTAATCATTATTTGTCCGGTAAAGACGGAGAACAGAGTACAGCCGACCTTTTTGGTATTGAAAGAACATCTGTCCGTCGCTGGGTCAGGGCATGGCAGTTCCACGGTGCAGAAGGCCTGACTGCAAAAAATAATCATTATTCCGATGAATTTAAACTCGTGGTCGTCCGGGCGGTTATCAGTGACCGCCTGACGATGCGTGAAGCGGCTGCCCGGTTTAATCTCTCCGCAGAAATACTTGTCCGGCGCTGGCTCGACGTGTACAACGATGCCGGAGCGGAAGGTCTTTTAAACATGCAATGCGGACGGCCCGGACAAATGACAAAGCCAAAAAATATCCCACCACTGACAGATAAAGAGCTGGAAAAACTCTCTCCCGAAGAGCTCAGGGCCGAACTGCGTTATCTGCGGGCAGAGAATGCCTATCTAAAAAAGTTGAAAGCCTTGGTTCAGAGCGAAAAAAATGGCAAAAAGCCCTGATAATCAGTGAACTAAGGCATGAACACGCTCTGCGGGACCTTCTGCGGGCGGCCGGTATGTCCCGTAGCACGTGGTATTACAATATGAATGCACTGAAGCAAGGGGACAGGTATGCGGGTCTTAAAGAGAACATCAGGAAGATATACCACTATCACAAAGGTCGTTATGGCTACCGCAGGATCACGCTCGCACTGAGAAAACAGGGGCTGCGGATAAACCATAAAACAGTGCAGCGGCTGATGGCAGAACTGTCACTCCGGTCTGTGATAAGGGCGAAAAAATATCGTGCCTGGAAAGGGAGAACGGGCGAGGCCGCGCCCAATATCCTGAGCCGGAACTTCGGTGCGTCAAAAGCCAACGAAAAATGGGTAACAGATGTGACAGAGTTCCCGGTACAGGGAAAAAAGCTTTACCTGTCGTCAGTTCTCGATCTGTTTAACCGGGAGGTTATCGCCTACAGCCTGTCGGAAAGGCCGGTGATGGAGATGGTGAATACGATGCTGGACGGTGCGTTCCCGAAGCTCAGACCGGGAGATGCTCCGCTGCTGCACTCGGATCAGGACTGGCATTACAGGATGAGGAGCTATCAGGAACGTTTAAAGGCGCATGGGATGACGCAGAGTATGTCGCGTAAAGGAAACTGCCTGGATAATGCAGTGATGGAAAACTTCTTCGGGACCCTGAAATCGGAGTGTTTTTATCTGAGGGAGTTCAGGAGTGTCAGTGCGCTAAGAAAAGCCGTAGAGGACTATATCCATTACTACAACAACGAGCGGATAAGCCTGAAATTAAAAGGCCTGAGTCCGGTAGAGTACCGAACCCAGGCTCTGAGAGCCGCTTAATATGAACCATCCAACTTTTGGGGTGCAGTCCATGCGCTTGCACGGGCCTAAACGCCAGCCGGACAGTTCCCTCTCCCTTCGGGAGAGGGCCAGGGTGAGGGGAAGCACTACAGTGTTGTTGTTTATGTTATCGGTGGCTTCAGCGTAGTTTGCGCTCCCGGTTAATTGTCTGCGTTATGTCATTCATGGCGCAGGGAGCGCACAGGGGGCGGCCAGTCGCCGCCGCCCCCTGTACCCCCGGGCTCCGGCCAGCAAAATCGCCGCTACGCGGTCCCTTCGACTTATCCCTGCAGGCTTCGGGTCGGGCCGAGGCAGCGTCCGTGCAAAACACGGCCCTCAGCCCGCATCCATGCGGGCTGCCCCGGCCTTCCGGGAACGTCTCAGCGATGTTGAGGCCGCAACACCGGCAGTTTCAGCAACAATGGTGAATAAATTAACGGCAGGCCGCACGGACAGTAGGTCGGGTAAGCGAAGCGCAACCCGACAAAACAACCGCACATCCGCTGGCCTCACCTCATCCGGTGCTCTCCGTTGACCAACGCTTCGCGATCGAAAAAGCGCTGGATCACGCCCTCCGCCATAAACGCCGCCCGATCGGACATATGGGCGATGACGTCGGCATCGTGGCTGACCAGCAGATAGGTCATGCCGTGCTCCTGTTTCAGACGATTAAGTAGATTAAGGATTTCCGCCTGTACCGACATATCCAGCGCCGAGGTCGGCTCATCCAGCAGCAGGATCTGCGGGCGCAGCAGCAGGGCGCGGGCAATGGCCACGCGCTGCCGTTGGCCGCCGGAGAGCTGATGCGGATAGCGGCGCACGGCGTCGGCGGCCAGACCCACCTGCTCAAGGGCGGTGGTTACTCGCGGGGCAACGTCGCGGATGCCGTGGATCTGCAGCGGCTCCGCCAGGGTGCGCCACAGGGTATGGTTAGGATGCAGCGAGGCGTACGGATCCTGAAACACCATCTGCACGTTGCGCCGCAGATCGCCCTGAAAGCGGGCGCCCGGCATAATGGCCTGGTCGAGCAGATCCACGCTGCCGCGCCATTCACGCTGCAATCCGGCCAGCACGCGCAAAATCGTCGATTTGCCGCAGCCCGAGGCGCCGATCAGGCTGAAGGTTTCCCCGGCGTCGACACGGAAACTGGCGGCGGAGACCGCCGTCTTCGCGCCGAATGTAACCTGTAAATCCTGAAGATTAACGATCGCCATGGGCTGTCTCCGTAAAGTCCTGGGTTCTGTCGAGGGTCGGCAGCATCTGGCCGTAGGTGTGGGCATTTGGCCGGCAGGTCCACAGGGTGCGGGTGTAAGGGTGCGTCGCGCTCGGCAGCGCCCGCGCCGGCATCTCGTCGACCTGTCTCCCCTGGTACATCACCAGCACGCGATCGCAATGCGCGGCTACCAGCGGTAGATCGTGGCTGATCAGTAACATGGCCATCTGCCGCTGCGCGCTCTGCTCCACCAGCAGCTCGAGGATCTGGTTGCGCAGGCGGGCGTCGAGGGCCGAGGTCGGCTCGTCGGCTATCAGCACCTTCGGGTTATTGAGCAGCGCGAGGGCGATCATCACCCGCTGTCCCATCCCGCCGGAGAGTTCGCCGGGATAGCGGCTGAGGACCGGCAGATCCAGACCGACGGCGGCGATGGCGTCTTTGACCGCCTCGGCGCGCGCGCGGCGGCTGAGACGCTGATGGAGGGTTAACGCCTCCTCCAGCTGCGTCTGAATGGTCTGCACCGGATTCAGCGCATAGCGCGGGTCCTGCAGCACCATGGCGATATCGTTGCCGCGCAGCGCGCGCCAGCCGCGGGCGCTGAGGGTCAGCACATCGCGCCCCAGCACCTCCAGCCGTTCAGCGCTCACCACCCCGGGCTTGCGCACCAGGCCCATCAGCGCCCGGGCGGTCATCGATTTGCCGGAGCCGGATTCGCCCACCAGCGCCAGCCGCTCGTTGCCGAGGGTGAAGCTGACGTTGTCCACCACCCGGGCGGTGGGATAGTCGACGGCGAGTCCCTGGACGGTCAGTCGGATGTCAGTCATGTTGCGGCTCCAGAATATCGCGCAGGCCATCGCCCAGCAGGTTAAACGCCAGGCTGGCGAGCAGGATCGCCGCGCCGGGGATGGCGGCGATCCACCACTGGTCGAAAATCACCTGCATCCCGTCGGCAATCATCGCTCCCCACTCCGCCATCGGCGGGCGGGCGCCCAGGCCGAGAAAGCCGAGCCCGGCGGCGGCAAGGATAATGCCCGCCAGATCGAGCGCCAGCCGGACAATCGCCGACGGCAGACACAGCGGCAGAATATGGCCGACCAGCAGCCGCCCGCCGCGAATGCCCAGCATCTCCGCCGCGGCGAGGTAGTCGCTATGGCGCAGGCGCTGAATTTCGCTGCGCGCCTGACGGGCGTAGGCCGGCCAGGTGGTCAGGGCTAACGCCAGCGCGCCGTTGACCAGCCCCGGGCCGAGCATCGCCACGAACGCGAAGGCGAGGATCAGGCGCGGCATCGACATCACCACGTCGGTAAAGCGCATCAGTATCCGCTCCAGCCACCCGCCATAGTAGCCGGAGAGGATACCCACCAGCAGACCGACGGGCAGGGTAATGGCGGTCACCAGCGCCACCAGACCCAGCGCCGGGCGGGCGCCGTAGAGCAGGCGCGACAGCAGGTCGCGGCCGTAGCTGTCGGTGCCGAGCCAGTGTCCCGCCCCGGGCCCCTGCAGACGAGCGGCGGCATCCTGCCAGTTGGGATCGTGCGGCGCCAGCCACGGGGCGAACAGCGCGGTCAGCACCAGCAGGATCACCAGGGTCAGGCCGCTGAAGGCGGCGGGTGAGCGGCGCAGACGGCGTAAAAACAGATAAGTCGGCATCAGCGCACCCTCGGATCGGTTAACCGTACCAGCAGGTCGGTCAGGTTATTGATCAGCACAAAACTCACGCCGATCAGCAGCGTGCCGCCCATGATCGCCGTGGTATCCCCAGCGAACAGCGCCGTGGTGAGGTAGCGGCCGATCCCCGGCCACGAGAAGACGGTTTCGGTGAGCACCGCCCCTTCGAGCATGGAGGTCCAGGCGAGAGCGGTCACCGTCAGCAGAGTGCCGCGGATATTGGGCAGGACATGGCGCAGCAGAATCGTCATCTCTCCGGCCCCTTTGGCCCGCGCCAGCAGAATGTACTCTTTGTTCATCTCGCTCAGACAGGCGGAGCGGGTCAGGCGGGTGATGCTCGCCAGCGAGTAATAGGCCAGCACCAGCACCGGCAGCGCCAGATGGCCGATCGCATTTTTAAACGCCGCGGTATCGCCGGAGAGCCAGGTGTCGATCAGCGCAAAACCGCTGCGTGGCTCGACGGTGTACTGATAAATATCGTCGAGGCGACCCGGGCCCGGCGCCCACTGCAGCCGGGCGTAGAACAGGGCTAGCATCAGCAGGCCGAGCCAGAAAATGGGCACCGAGTTGCCCAACAGGGTAAAGGTGCGAACCGCCAGATCCCACGGCGAACCGGCGTAACGGGCGCACAGCACCCCGGCGACGATGCCCAGTACCGCGCCGACGATCAGCGCCAGGGTCGCCAGCTCAAGGGTCGCCGGAAAGACCGCCAGCAGGTCGTGGAGCACCGGCTGGCCGGTGGCGCTGGCGATGCCAAGATCGCCATGGGCCAGGTTGACCAGGTAGTGCCAGAACTGCACCGGCAGCGGCTGGTCGAGACCCAGCTGATGGCGAACCTGGTCATAGGTCGACTGGCTGGCATGGTCGCCGACGATCTGCAGTACGCGGTCGACGGGCGACAGCGCGGAGAGCGAGAAGGTGACCAGCAACAGCCCGGACAGCGTGAGCAGCAGCGTAAACAGCCCCTGCAGCAGGCGGGTAAGGTGAGTAGAAAACGATGGCATGGAGAATGGAAATTCCTGGTATATCAGCATTGTACCCGGCGGCGCGATGCCGACCGGGCCCGGGTGAGGAGTCGGTCATCCGGGCAGACAAGGCCGCCGTACCCGGTGACAAAACCCGCTTACTTGGTCACGTTATCGTACCAGACCATGTCGGCGTTCAGTCCCTGCTGATAGCCCTTCACGTTGTCACGCACCACGATCTGGGTTTTTCCCTGGTCAATAAAGACGTACGGCGAATGCTGGAGCAGGGTTTCCTGCATCGTTTTGTACAGGCCGAGGCGTTTCGCCGGGTCCGGCTCCGCCACCGCGGCGAGGGTGGCTTTATTCAGCTCAGGGATCTGCCAGCCGTTGAGCCCGGCCACGGTGCTGGATTTACCATCGTTCCAGGCAAAGGCGCTGGCATTGGAGTGGGCATCAAAGTAGTCCGGGATCCACAGGCGGATCGCCGCCTGATGCTGCTTCGCGCGCACCCGGGCATAGACCTGGCTGCCGGCGGCCGGCAGGAGATCCACCTTCACCCCGCCCTGGGCAAAGCTGGCCTGCAGCGATTGGGCGATGGTGATAAACGGCGGTTTGTTCTCCACATCGAGGGTGAAGTGGGCATCCTTAATGCCCGCTTTATCGAGGATAGCCTTAGCTTTTTGCGGATCAAAGGTGAACGGATTAGTCTCCAGCGCCCCCGGCAGGCCGGCCGGCAGGAAGCTTTGGTGAATAAAGTACTGGCCTTTCAGCAGATTTTTGGTGATGCCCTCATAATCGACCAGCCAGCGCGCCGCCTCCCAGAAGGCCGGGTTATTGAGCAGCGGGTTGGCGCTGTTGGCGGTATTAAACACCAGATAGTTCTGCTCGGCGGACGGGATGCTCAGCACCTTCACGCCGGGTTTATCCTGCAGGGCGGCAATCTGGTCAGCGCCGAGATCGCGCGCCACGTCGGCATCCCCCTGCTGGATCAGCAGGCGGCGGGAAGCCGGGTCGGGGACGTTTTTAATAATGATGCTCTTGATCTTCGGCGCGCCGGTGGGGGAGCTGGCGTTGGCTTCCAGCACGATGGCCTGATGCGGCTGGTAGACGCGCATTTTATAGGCCCCGCTGCCCGCCGAGTGCATCTTCAGCCAGTCGTTGCCGAAGTCGTTATTTTTCGCGTTCGGCGCCACCTGTTTTTCATCCACGATAGAGGCGATGGGGGTGGAGAGAATATTCAGCGCCACCGCCGGGCTGACGTCGGCGGTCCAGTGCAGCGTCAGGGTATGGTCATCAATCTTTTTCAGCTGGCTGGCGATGTTGTCCGGCTGCCAGCCGAGCACGTTGAGAATAAACGCTGGCGATTTATTCAGCGTCACCGCGCGGGTGTAAGAGAAAATCACATCTTCCGGGCGCAGCGGATTACCGGAGGCGAATTTGGCATCCGGCTTCAGTTTAATGGTCAGGGTTTTCGCCGCCGGATCGGCCTGCCAGCTTTCGGCGAGGATCGGTACGATTTTTTCAGGGTTGTTGCGGTCCGGCTGCACCAGACGCTGATAGAGGCTGGGGACCGTCTGAATGCTGGAGAGTTCGTTAGCTTCCGCCGGGTCGAGGCTGACGATATCGTCGAGACCCTGGGCGACCACCAGCGTGTTGGGCGGCGTGGCGGCATGCGCGGCGGCGGAGAGCGCCGACAGTAGCAGTAAAGGCAACAGTTTTTTGGTCATGTGCAATCCCTGAAGAATGGTTATTTTATTGTTTTATGCCTCGCTACGTTAGGCCGCTTGCCATAAGGCGTAAAGTCAAAATAAGGATATCCTTATGCTAAAAACGCATATTCAAGAACGACAGGTTATTGCCGGTCGCGCAGAAGCGCCTTTCTCCGCTGCGGGGTTCTTGCTATAACGCATTGTCTATTGCGAGGAGGTGGGTGTGCCGGAAATTAATGAGTATGGCCAGCAGGTGAACGACCTGGTCCCTGGCTGGCAGGGGGCGCAAGTCCTGCGGCGGACGGCGTTAAATGGCCGTTTTTGCCGCCTGGAGCCGCTGGACGTTGACCGTCATGCGGCGGATCTGTTTGCCGCCTATGCGCTCGGCGACAACAGCGACTGGACGTGGCTGGCGTCTACGCGGCCGGAGAGCGTGGCGGCGACCGCCCACTGGATCGCGGGCAAGGTGAATGATGATGCTCTGGTGCCGTATGCGGTGGTTGACCTGCGTAGCGAGCAGGCGGTGGGCATCGTCAGCTATATGGCGATCGAGCGGGAAATGGGCACGGTTGAGATCGGCCATGTCACCTGGTCGCGACGGATGAAAAACACCCCGCTGGGTACCGAAGCGGTCTGGCTGCTGCTCAAAAACGGCTTTGACCATGGCTATCGTCGGCTGGAGTGGAAATGCGATTCGATGAATGTCGCCTCGCGCCGCGCCGCCGAGCGGCTGGGCTTTAGCTGGGAAGGACGTCTGCGGCAGAGGCTGGTGCGTAAAGGGCGGACGCGCGACAGCGATATGCTGTCCATCATCGACGGCGAGTGGCCTGCGCGCGATGCGGCGCTGCGGGCGTGGCTGGCGGCGGAGAACTTTACTGCCGACGGTCAGCAGATTAAGCGCCTGGAGGCGTTTCGCTAACATCAACCTATGGGGTCAAAACCCGGAACGGCACCCCGGTCGCGCTGCGCTTACCGGGGCTACGTTACATCGCCTCAGGGTAGGCCGGGCAAGGCGTAGTCGCCGCCCGGCATTGACCTGTTAGCGGCGAACCGGCGCGTCGCCAGCGACATAATACGTCGCGGTGCTGCGCGGCAGCGGCTGGCGGCCGCGAATGGCGTCGGCCATCTTCTCGCCGATCATAATGGTGGTGGCGTTGAGGTTGCCGGTGATGATCTGCGGCATGATCGAGGCGTCGACCACCCGCAATCCTTCCAGACCGTGGACGCGGCCCTCGCCATCGACCACCGCCATCTCGTCGTAACCCATCTTACAGGTCCCGCACGGGTGGAACGCGGTCTCGGCGTGGTTGCGCACAAACTCATCCAGTTCGGCATCGCTCTGGCATTCTATTCCCGGACTGATTTCGCGACCGCGATACTTATCCAGCGCCGGCTGGTTCATGATCTCCCGGGTAATGCGGATGGCGTCGCGGAACTCCTGCCAGTCCTGCTCATGGGACATATAGTTAAACAGGATCGCCGGATGGGCGTGCGGGTCGCGCGACTTCAGGCGCACGTGGCCGCGGCTGGGCGAACGCATCGAGCCGACGTGGCACTGGAAGCCGTGCTCTTTCACCGCGTTGGAGCCATTGTAGTTAATCGCCACCGGCAGGAAGTGGTACTGAATGTTCGGCCAGGCGAACTCTGCGCGGCTGCGGATAAAACCGCCCGCTTCGAACTGGTTGCTGGCGCCGATGCCGGTGCCGCCGAACAGCCACTCGGCGCCGATCTTCGGCTGGTTCCACCACTGTAGCGCCGGGTAGAGCGATACCGGCTCTTTGCACTCGTACTGCAGATACATCTCCAGATGGTCCTGCAGGTTCTCACCCACGCCAGGGAGATCGTGCACCACCGGGATATCGAACTGCCTGAGCAGCTCCGGGTTACCCACGCCGGAGCGCTGCAGGATCTGCGGCGAGGCAATCGCCCCGGCGCACAGCAGCACCTCTTTGTTGGCCGTCGCTTTTGACGGGATCGTGCTCTCTCCCTCCAGCCACTCGACGCCCACCGCGCGCTTGCCGGCAAAAATAATGTGATCGGTCAGCGCATGGGTGCGGATGGTCAGGTTCGGTCGACCGCGCGCCTGGTCGAGATAGCCGCGGGCGGTGCTGGCGCGACGGCCCTGCGGCGTCACGGTGCGGTCCATCGGGCCAAAGCCTTCCTGCTGGTAGCCGTTGAGATCGTCGGTACGCGGATAGCCCGCCTGCACCCCGGCTTCAACCATCGCCTCGAAGAGCGGATTATTGCCCGGCTTCGGTGTCGTCACGCTCACCGGGCCATCGCCGCCGTGGTAGTCGTTAGGCCCGATATCGCGGGTTTCCGCTTTCCGGTAGTAGGGCAGGCAGTCGAGATAGCTCCAGTGTTCCAGACCCGGCTCTTTGGCCCAGTTATCCAGATCCATCGCGTTACCGCGAATGTAGCACATGCCGTTGATCAGCGAGGATCCGCCGAGCCCTTTGCCGCGTCCGCACTCCATGCGGCGATTGTTCATGTACGGCTCCGGTTCGGTTTCGTAGGCCCAGTTGTAGCGCTTGCCCTGCAGCGGATAAGCCAGCGCGGCGGGCATCTGGGTGCGGAAATCGAACCGGTAGTCAGGGCCGCCGGCTTCCAGCAGCAGGACGGTGGTGTTTGGATCTTCAGTCAGTCGTGTTGCCAGAACGTTGCCGGCGGAGCCGGCACCAATAATGATGTAGTCAAATTGCAAAAAAACCTCCCGGTTAAAATATGGACTGGAATTTACCCATCTCAACCTGGATGGACTTCACCTGGGTGTAACTCTGCAGCGTCATGACGCCGTTCTCGCGGCCAATGCCGGAGTGTTTGTAGCCGCCAACCGGCATTTCCGCCGGGGATTCCCCCCAGCTGTTGATCCAGCAGATGCCGGCTTCCAGCTGGTGGATAATTCGGTGAGCGCGGTTGAGGTTGGGCGTCACCACGCCGGCGGCGAGGCCGTATTCGGTGGCGTTGGCGCGGCGAATGACCTCCGCTTCGTCGGCATAGCTGAGGATCGACATCACCGGGCCGAAGATCTCTTCGCGCACGATGGTCATCTCGTCGCTGCAATCGGTAAACACCGTCGGGGCGACCCACGCGCCGTTATCGAAACCGTCGCCTTTCAGCGCCTCGCCGCCGCACAGCAGGCGCGCGCCTTCGCGTTTGCCGCTCTCGATATAGCGCAGAACGTTGTCGCGATGGGGGAAGCTGACCAGCGGGCCGAAGTTGGTGTCATCGGCAAACAGATCGCCGGGGCGGATGCGGGCCACCCGCTCGAGGATCTTGTGCTCGAATTCCGCCTTCCGTTTCGCCGGGACAAACACCCGGGTGCCGTTGGTGCACACCTGGCCGGAGCTGTAAAAGTTGGCCATCATGGCAATATCGGCGGCGAGGTCGAGGTCGGCATCGTCGGCGATAATCAGCGGCGATTTGCCGCCCAGCTCCATGGTGACCTCTTTCAGTGATGAAGCGGCCGAGTTGGCCATCACTTTTTTGCCGCTGGCGACGCCGCCGGTGAAGGAGATTTTGGCGATGTCCGGATGCTCGGTCAGATACTGGCCGGTTTCCGCGCCGATCCCTGGCAGGACGTTAAACACCCCGTCCGGCAGGCCCGCTTCGCTGTAAATTTCCGCCAGCTTGAGGGCGGTCAGCGGGGTGACTTCGCTCGGTTTGAAAATCATCGCATTGCCAGCGGCCAGCGCTGGCGCCGATTTCCACAGGGCGATCTGGATCGGGTAGTTCCACGCGCCGATCCCGGCTACCACCCCCAGCGGTTCGCGACGGGTATAGACGAAGGAACTATCGCGCAGCGGGATCTGGCTGCCTTCCAGCGCCGGGATCAATCCGGCGTAATATTCCAGCACATCGGCGCCGGTGACGATATCAACGGCGGCGGTTTCGCTGAGGGGTTTCCCGGTATCCAGCGTCTCCAGCCGCGCCAGCTCATCGTTGCGCTGGCGCAGAAGGTCGACGGCGCGACGCAGGATGCGCGAGCGTTCCATGGCGGTCATCGCCGCCCAGATTTTTTGCCCACGCTGCGCGCTCTCGACGGCGCGGTCGACATCCTCGCGTCCGGCAGCCTGAACGGTCGCCAGCACCTCGCCAGTGGCAGGGTTGATGGTCTCGAAGGTGCGACCGCTGGTGGCCGATGTATAACCACCATTAATATAAAGCTGCTGTTCTGCCATTCGGGACATAACGCCTCCTCGGTTATGGGTTCGGTAAATGCTGACGAATAAAGTGGCTGGTCAGCGACTGCGCCAGCGTTTTATCCAGCGGTTTGCCGCTGAGCGCCGCCCGCAGCCACAGGCCGTCTATCAGCGCCGCCAGCCCGTAGCCGGCCTCCTGCGCCTGCTCGCGCGGCAGCTCGCGGCGGAATTCGTACACCAGATTCGACAGCAGGCGACGGCTGCTGACCTGCTGTAACCGATAAAGCATCGGCTGGTGCATGCTGCTGGCCCAAAAGGCCAGCCAGGCCTTCATCGCCGCGCTGCTGATCTGCGTCTCATCAAAGTTGCCGCCGACAATCGCCTGCAGGCGCTGGCTGGCGCTGCCGTCCGGCAGAGCGTGTAGACGGTTGAGCACCGCGTCGCGCAGCTGGCTGGTGATGTCGCGCATGGTCGCCTCCAGCAGACCATTTTTGTCTTTGAAATAGTGACTGATGATCCCCGTCGATACGCCCGCCCGCCGGGCAATCTGCGCGATGGTCGCGTCGTGCATTCCGACTTCATTTATTGCGTCCAGCGTGGCGTCGATCAGCTGCCTGCGCCGGATCGGCTGCATCCCCAGTTTGGGCATTTTTGCCACTCCATTCATCAGCGTTGGTTAACTATTAAAGCGGTTTTTGATTGGACGTTCAATATAAAATGTGTCTTAATTGTTGCGGATTTGGATTTTAATAGTTACAAAAACAGTGGGGATACTGGATGACAGATCTTTCGCAAAGCAGAGAAAAGGACAAAATCAATCCGGTGGTTTTTTATACCTCGGCCGGACTGATTTTGTTGTTTTCCCTGATGACGATCTTTTTTCGCGATTTTTCTGCCGAGTGGATTGGGCGCACCCTGGACTGGGTGTCGAAAACCTTCGGCTGGTACTATCTGCTGGCGGCGACGCTGTATATCGTCTTCGTCGTCTGCATTGCCTGCTCGCGCTTCGGCTCGGTGAAGCTCGGGCCGGAGCAGTCAAAGCCCGAGTTCAGCCTGCTGAGCTGGGCGGCGATGCTGTTCGCCGCCGGCATCGGCATCGACCTGATGTTCTTCTCGGTCGCCGAGCCGGTGACGCAATATATGCAGCCGCCGGAAGGGGCGGGGCAGACCATCGAGGCGGCGCGCCAGGCGATGGTCTGGACCCTGTTTCACTATGGCTTAACCGGTTGGTCAATGTATGCCCTGATGGGCATGGCGCTGGGATACTTTAGCTATCGTTATAATTTGCCGCTCACCATCCGCTCGGCGCTGTACCCGATTTTTGGCAAACGGATCAATGGGCCCATCGGCCACAGCGTCGATATTGCGGCGGTGATCGGCACCATCTTCGGCATCGCCACCACCCTCGGTATCGGCGTCGTGCAGCTCAACTACGGTCTGAGCGTGCTGTTCGATATTCCGGACTCGCTGGCGGCGAAAGCGGCCCTGATTGCGCTGTCGGTGATCATCGCCACCATCTCGGTCACCTCCGGGGTGGACAAGGGCATCCGCGTGCTCTCCGAGCTGAACGTCGCCCTCGCGCTGGGGCTGATCCTGTTCGTGCTGTTCATGGGCGATACCTCCTTCCTGCTCAATGCGTTAGTGCTCAACGTCGGCGACTACGTCAATCGCTTTATGGGCATGACGCTGAACAGCTTCGCCTTCGACCGGCCGGTGGAATGGATGAACAACTGGACGCTCTTTTTCTGGGCGTGGTGGGTGGCCTGGTCGCCGTTTGTGGGCCTGTTCCTGGCGCGCATTTCGCGCGGGCGCACCATCCGCCAGTTTGTGATGGGCACCCTGATTATTCCCTTCACCTTTACGCTGCTGTGGCTGTCGGTGTTCGGCAACAGCGCGCTGTATGAGATCATCCACGGCGACGCGGCCTTTGCCCAGGAGGCGATGGCCCACCCGGAGCGCGGTTTCTATAGCCTGCTGGCGCAGTATCCGGCGTTTACCTTTAGCGCGTCGGTGGCGACCATCACCGGTCTGCTGTTTTACGTTACCTCCGCCGACTCCGGCGCGCTGGTGCTGGGGAATTTCACCTCGAAGCTGAAGGACATCAACAGCGACGCCCCGAACTGGCTGCGCATCTTCTGGTCGGTGGCCATCGGTCTGTTGACCCTCGGGATGCTGATGACCAACGGCATCTCGGCGCTGCAGAACACCACGGTGATCATGGGGCTGCCGTTCAGCTTTGTGATTTTCTTCGTGATGGCCGGACTGTATAAATCTCTGAAAGTGGAAGATTACCGCCGGGTCAGCGCCAGCCGCGACACCGCCCCGCGCCCGATGGGCCTCCAGGATCGTCTGAGCTGGAAGAAGCGCCTGTCGCGGCTGATGAATTACCCCGGCACGCGCTATACCAAACTGATGATGGAGACGGTGTGCTACCCGGCGATGGAGGAGGTGGCGCAGGAGCTGCGGCTGCGCGGCGCCGCGGTGGAACTGAAGAGCCTGCCGCCGGAAGAGGGTGAGAACCTTGGCCACCTCGATCTGCTGGTGCACATGGGCGACGAGCAGAACTTTATCTACAAGATCTGGCCGCAGCAGTACTCGGTGCCGGGCTTTACCTATCGGGCGCGCAGCGGGAAATCCACCTATTACCGGCTGGAGACCTTCCTGCTGGAGGGCAGTCAGGGTAACGACCTGATGGACTACAGCAAAGAGCAGGTGATCACCGATATTCTCGACCAGTACGAGCGGCACCTGAACTTTATCCATCTGCATCGGGAAGCGCCGGGGAACAGCGTGATGTTCCCGGATGGCTAATCAGGGAAGCCCCCGTCGGGGAAAGGCTGACGGGGGCGATGGTCGTTACTGGTAGTTAAAGGCGTCCGGATGGTTGTCGAGGCTGCCGCTGAGGGCGGCAAACAGCACGGTTTTGCCATCGATGGACAGGGCATCGCTGACGTTAAGCCAGGTCAGCTTCTCCTGGTCGGTTTTTTCATCGACCACCGAGTAAACGCCGGACATCTGTTTGCTTTTTTCCGACCAGATCACCGCGATACGTTCATGGCCGCAGTCGTGGGGTTTACAGGCGCTTAACACCTGCCAGGATTCGCTACCCAGTTTCACCGTCTGCGCGGGCGAACCGGTGCCGCCGGTGGTCACCCAGGCGGGCAGCTGATGGCCTTTGACCATCTGGTTAAACGACGCCCGGGTGGCGGCATCGTGAGCCAGACTGTTCAGCGTGACATCGCCTTGCGCCATAACGCTGGCGGAGGCGGCTAAGGCGACGATAGCGGTAAGAGCTTTAAACATGTTTCCTCCTGGACTTATTCCGTCCTCATAACAAGCCTCTTTATAGTGAGCGTAGAGAATGATTAATGCAAACTCTGACATATTTTCTGTGAATGATTAGAAGCGGTGCGCGCATGGACGTTACGCTAAGCGATATGCCATGATGCGGATTGATTTATTTTCCAAATATATGCCCTTGGGATAAAGCAGTTAGCGAAGTGGCATAGTTATTCAGGCGATAAAGCATGGCGTATGTGAATCATCTACTGACGTTTATTGAGAGTAATCCGGCGCTGGCGGTGGGGTTTAATCTTATTCTGCTGCTGCTCTCCGGCATATTTGCCCATCTTTTATGCAAGTTCTTGCTGATTAAAGTGGTGCGTAAGGTCTTCTTTAGTAGCCACAAACAGGATGTGCCGCTGGAGAAGGATCGACGCATCGCCGAAAAGCTGTCCAATTTCATTCCGGTTATTATCGTCTATTACGTTCTGCAGTTTATGCCGGCGATGCCGGCATCGCTGGTGACGGCGATTAATACTATCTGCGGGATCTTGTTTTTTATTTTTATGTCGGTGTTTTTCAACGAGATGCTGGATATTGTCAACAGCTCCTATCTGCGAAAGACCAAACGTAAAAATCATTCCATTAAGGGCTATATCCAGATAGGCAAAATCTTAGTCCACATCCTGGCGGCGATCATGATCCTCGCCGTGATGTCGAACAAATCGCCGATCATTATCATCTCCAGTCTGGGGGCCGTGGCGGCGGTACTGATGATCGTGTTCCAGCATACTCTGCTGTCGCTGGTGGCGAACGTTCAGCTGTCGTCCAACGACGTGCTCCAGCTGGGGGACTGGATTGAAATGCCTGACAAGAACCTCAGCGGTGAGGTGACGGATATCGCGCTGCACACCATTACCATCCGCAACTGGGACAATACCATCTCCCGTATCCCGACCAAGAATTTCCTCACCGAGACCTATACCAACTGGCAGGCGATGTTCTCCTCCGGGGCGCGGCGGATCATGCGCAGTATCGCCATCGATCAGCACTCGGTGCGTTTTCTCGACCAGGAGATGCTCTCCTCGATGCTGACCATCCGCGGGGTGAGTGAGCCTCTGGCGACGCTGCTTGACGGCCGGGATCCCGGCGGCGTGGCCGACCGCTGGTTTATCGATAACGGGCTGACCAACCTGACCCTGTTTCGCCACTATCTGATGCACTATCTCGCCGAGCGGCCGGATATTATTAAGGAGATGTACATTGTGGCGAGAACGCTGAAACCGTCGCCGTCGGGTATCCCGCTGGAGATTTACTGCTTCACCTCCTCGACGCTGTGGAAAGACTACGAAAACACCCAGTCGGCGATATTTGAGTACATTACCGCGGTGGCCGGACAGTTTTCCCTGCGCCTCTATCAGTATCCCGCCGGGCACGATTTCTGGCGTCTCTCCCAGGAGCACGCCGCCCGGACGGGCCTGCCGCCGTCGGCCGAAGGCTAAGCGCTGATCTGCTGGCGCCAGAGGGCGATCTCCTCCTCCAGCCAGGCGATGAACCGGGCGACTTCCGGCCGGTTCTCCGCCTGCGGGGAGACGGTTAGCCAGTAGTGCCAGGGGTAGGGGACGGTGACGGCGGTGAGCTGCACCAGCTCGCCGCGGGCTATCGCCCCCGCCACCAGGGAGCGCCGCTCCAGCGCCACGCCGGCCCCCAGGCGGACCGCCTCCAGCACCAGATTGGAGTCGTTCAGGCGCAGGCCCGCGGGGACGATCGGCTTTTCCAGCCCCGCCTGGCTGCACCAGGCATGCCAGGACTCCATGGAAAAAATAATATCGCTGGCGGCGATCGCCTGCGGGGTGGTCGGCAGGTTACCGCCGCGATAGCCGGGGGCGGCGACCACCAGCTGTTCATCGGCAAACAGATGCCGGCTTTCCATTCCCTCCCAATCGCCTTGCCCCATGCGAATGGCCAGATCGATACCCTCCTGTTGCAGGTTAACCACCGCCAGGCTGGTCAGCAGGCGCACCGCGATCTGCGGATGCCGCGCCTGAAAGCGCGCCAGCCGCGGCAGCAGCCAGTGACAGCCAAAGGAGGGGAGCGTCGCCAGGGACACTTCCAGGGTGCGGGGTTTGATCTGCACCATGCGCGTGGCGTCGGCGATGTGCTGTAACGCCTCGCGGATTTGCAGGGCATAGAGCCGTCCTTCTTCCGTGATGCGCACTCCGCGGCCGTGGCGGATAAAGAGCGTGACGCCGACCAGGGCTTCCAGCTGTTTGATGTGCTGGCTGACCGCCGAATGGGTCACGCTCATCTCGTGGGCGGCCTGCGTTACGCTGCCGAGGCGCGCCACCGCCTCAAAGCTGCGCAGGCTGGCGACAGGGGGAAAATCTGCCATGGTGATCTCTCAGTCAGTGAGTCGATACGTTAACGTTACTACCGGGTTAGCGGGTTTTATAGCCGCCGCGAACAGGCTGAAAAAGGGGCTAAATGCCGCCTCAGTCGGTATAGCACAAGGGGGACTGGAGGGCTACAGCGAGTCGCCAATCTGTTAGTTTTACTAACCGTTGCGGTAAGTATCTGGTGATATTCGCGGCATCGGTTTTCCAGTAAGGTAAAGCCGCAACCTCTTTATCGCAGGCAGGAGTGACGATGAAACTCATTGGTATGATGGATTCACCTTATGTAAGACGCGTGGCGGTTTCTCTGGCGCTCTATGGCGTGGAATTCGAGAGCCTGCCGCTATCGGTCTTTAGCGGCTTTGACGAATTTTCCCGCATTAATCCGGTGGTCAAGGCGCCGACGGTGGTGCTCGATAACGGGACGCAGCTGATGGACTCCACGCTGATCCTCCACTATTTCGAAACGACCAATCCGGCCGGGCGCCGGCTGCTTCCCGCGCATCCCGAGGCGCTGGCCCGCGATCTGCACCTGCTGGGGGTGATCCTCGCCGCCTGTGAAAAAGCGGTCCAGCATGTTTATGAGTACCGTCTGCGGCCGGAAGAGAAGCAGCATCAGCCGTGGGTAGCCCGGGTGACCGGCCAGCTGCTGGCCGCCTGTCGGGAGTGGGACGCCCGGCTGGCAGACCGCGCCGCCGCCGCGCAGCCGGATCAGGTGCTGGTCACCAGCACGGTGGTCTGGTCCTTTATCCAGTTGATGATCCCGGCGGTGGTGTCGGCCGCGGCGTTTCCGCATATTCGCGCGCTGGCGGAGAAGGGGGAGGCGCTGCCGGCGTTTCAACAGTATCCGCTGGGTTAACGGCAGGGGTGGAGAGGGGCGCCGCAGCGTGGCGCCCTGAAGCAGGAGAGGATCACCAGCAGACAAACCCGCCGTCGACCACCAGGTCTACGCCGGTGCAGAACGAGGCGGCGTCGCTGGCGAGGAACAGCGCCGGGCCGGCCATCTCTTCCACCTTCGCCATCCGCTGCATCGGCGTCTGGCTTTCAAACTCGCGGGTCTGGTGCACCATCTCCGGACGGGTATTCATCGGCGTGGCGGTATATCCCGGACTGATGGAATTGACGCGGATCCCTTTGCCCACCCACTCCATCGCCAGGCTTTTCGACAGATGGATCACGCCGGCTTTGGAGCAGTTGTAATGCGCCTGGTCGAGGCCGCGGTTAACAATAATCCCCGACATCGAGGCGATATTGATAATCGACCCGCCGCCGGACTCCAGCATCAGTTCCGCTTCCGCTTTGCAGGAGTTCCATACGCCAGTGAGATTGATATCGATCACCCGCTGCCATTGCTCGCTCTCCATCTCCAGGGCCGGATTGGCGTTGGCGATCCCGGCGGCGTTAACGGCGATATCGAGGCGGCCATAGCGGCTTTTGGCCAGCGCGACGGCGGCGCGCAGGTCGGCAATCTGGCGGACATCGCCGTTATAAGAGCAAGCCTGACCGCCGATGGATTCAATATGGCTGACCGTTTCCGCCAGCCCGCCGTCGTCGCGAAGATCAAAACAGACTACCCGTGCACCCGCGCTGGCGAGGCTGCAGGCGATGGTCTGTCCGATGCCGCTGCCGGCGCCGGTGACGAAGGCGACGCGATCCCGCAGGCTAAATAGGTGTTGTGCAAAGTCTTTACCGATCATAATGTTTATTCTCTTCAATATAGTGTCGAACGTCGGGAGCCTGGCTTCCCGGATGGTGGTGCGCCGCGCCTTATCCGGGCTACCTTTCGGCGGTGTTACGTAGCCCCGGTAAGCGTAGCGCCACCGGGGGGCCGTCCCGGAGTGGTAGCGCCAATTCGGGACGCCTTATTCGGGCGATGGGGCCCGCTAACCCGCGGGGATTACGACATAATCAAACCGCCATCGATATTGATGGTCTGCCCGGTGAGATAGCGCGCGTCGTCGGAGGCGAGGAAGGCCACCAGCCCGGCCACGTCTTCCGGCTTACCGGCGCGTTTCATTGGGATCCCTTCGACCCATTCCGCCATCAGTTCGCCCTTGCCGTAGCGCTTCTGCTCGGTGCTGAGAATTTCGCCCCACACGCGGTCGTTGTAATCCCACATCTCGCTCTCAATGATGCCGGGGCAGAAGGCGTTGACGGTGATATTCCACGGTGCCAGCTCGTGCGCCAGGCTTTGGGTAATGCCGATCACGCCCATTTTGCTGGCGGCGTAGTGCGGCGTGTAGATAAACCCCTGTCGCCCCTGGCCGGAAGAGGTGTTGATCAGGCTGCCGTGATTCTGTTTCACCATATATTTGGCCGCCTCGCGGCAGCACAGCCACACGCCGGTGGTGTTGACCGCCAGCACTTTTTCGAAATCGGCTTTTGGCATCCGGTCGTAGTAATCGATGGTGATCACCCCGGCGTTCTGAATGGAGACGTCGATGGTGCCGAAGCGCGCGGCGGCCTGCTCATATAGCCCCTGAACCTGGGCTTCATCGGTGACATCGACCTGCAGCGATAAAATATCCGCCTGATAGCGCTGACGCAGGGTTTCGGCGGTCTCGTGAACGCGCTCGGCGTTGGAGACCATCACCAGATTCGCGCCGTCGCGGGCAAAGCGCTCGGCAATGCCTGCGCCGATGCCGCGGCAGGCGCCGGTGATCACCACCGTTTTGTTCTGGAAATCTCGTTGCATATTTTTTCCCTTTCGCTGAGCCGGGCACCAGGCCCGGCGGAAGATGTGAATCGTTGCCGGTTAGCTGGAGGTGGCGCCGTTGGGGGGGATGGCGGCCAGTTTTTCCTCGTGGCGGCGCATCAGGATGACCTTGCTCTGCAGCTTCTGCTGGAACTGGTCGACGACCACAGCGGTGACAATCACCACGCCTTTAATCACCATCTGCCAGAAGTCGCTGACGCCCATCATCACCATGCCGTCGGCAAGGAAGACGATGACGAAGGCGCCGATAATTGACCCGGTCACCCGGCCGCGGCCGCCGGCCAGCGCGGTACCGCCGAGCACGGTGGCGCCGATGGCGTCCATCTCAAACATGTTGCCGGTCATCGGGTGCGCGGTTTGCAGCTGTGATGCGACGATCAGGCCGACAAACGCCGCGCACAGGCCGGAGAAGGCATAGACGAATATTTTCGCTTTCACGATCGGCACGCCGGCGAGGCGGGCGGCAGACTCATTGCCGCCGATGGCGTAGATGTAGCGGCCAAGCGGCGTTTTAGTGGTCAGCCAGTAGCCCAGCACGAGGAAGCCGATCATCAGCCAGATCGGCAGATAGACGCCGAGCAGGGTGCCGGATCCGAGGGTGGCGAAACCGGTGTTGCCCAGCGCTTCCATGCCGTTGAGATTCGGGTAGGTGCTCCCGTCGTTAAACAGCAGCGCGGAGCCGCGGGCGACGTACATCATGCCTAAGGTGCAGATAAACGGCGCCACGCCGAAGCGGGTGATCACCGCGCCGTTGACCAGACCGACCAGCACACCGAAGATCGCCACGCAGAGGATCACCTCCGGGACATTAAAGAAGAGGATATCGCCGTTCCACAGCGGCAGGCCGTTGGTCAGCAGCGCGCCCGCGACCATGCCGCAGATCCCCGCCACCGCGCCGACGGACAAATCAATGCCGCCGGTGAGAATGACCAGCGTCATGCCGATGGCCAGCAGGCCGGTGATCGCCACGTGCTGGGTCATGATCAGCAGGTTAGAGGCGGTCAGGAAGTTGGGTACCATCACGCTGAAGAACGCGATCACCAGCAGGAGGGCGATAAAGGTGCGGGCCTTCAGCAGGTACATATAAATCATATATTTCTGGTTCATGATGGATTCCAGCCTGATTAATCTTGAGGTGTTGAAGCCGCGATTAACTGTTCGCGGGTCACCGCATGGCGCGGTAAATCGGCGGTAATGCGGCCATCGGCCATCACCAGGATGCGGTCGGCCAGGGCCATCACCTCATCCAGTTCCGAAGATGAGAACATCACCGCCAGCCCCTGCTGAGCCATTTTGCCGATCAGGTGATAGACGTCGGTTTTCGCGCCGACGTCGATGCCGCGCGTCGGTTCGTCGAGGAACACCACCTGCGGCTGGGTCATCAGCGCTTTACCCAGCACCACTTTTTGTTGATTGCCGCCGCTCAGCGAGGTGATGGGCAATGTGGCGTCGCTGACCTTGATCGCCAGCTGCTGGATCATCTCTTTCACGCAGGTCTCTTCTTTTTGCGGGTTCAACCAGCGCCAGGCGCGGCGGAACCCCTGCAGGCTGAAATCAGAGAGCGTCATGTTGGCCTGAATCGACATCATCTGCACCACGCCTTCGCCCTGACGGTCCTCCGGCACCAGCGCCAGCCCCTTTTTCAGGCGCTGTTGAAAGCGAGATTTGCCGATGCTTTCGCCGTTAAGATGCACCTCGCCGCGCTGGCAGGGCATCAAGCCGACCAGGCCTTTAAACAGCTCGGTGCGCCCGGCGCCCAGCAGGCCGTAAATACCGATCACTTCGCCTTTGCTGAGGGTGAAGGTGACGTCATTGAGCTTGTAACCGCCGCTGGGATGCAGCGCGGTCAGCCCTTTGACGTCAAGCACTGCGTCGCCTTTTGGCGCCGGTTGATAATCAAAGTGTTTTTTCTTATCACCGACCATCTGCTCGATGATCCACGGTACGCTGGCGTCGCTGACGTGACGCTCGCTGATAAAGCGACCGTCGCGGAAAATGGTGATGTTGTCGCCAATCTCCATCAGCTCTTCGAGGCGATGCGAGATATAGATGATGGTCACGCCGCGGCGCTTAAGCTGCGCGATCACCTTGAACAGCACATTGACCTCAGACTGGCTCAGCGCCGAGGTGGGCTCGTCCATGATCAGCACGCGGGTGTCTTTCGACAGGGCGCGGGCAATCTCGACTAACTGCTGGTGGCCGATACCGAGTTCACCCAGCGGAGCGTAAGGATCGACATCCAGCTCCAGCCGTTCCAGCAGCGATTTGGCCAGCGCGTACTGGTATTTTTCGTTAATGCGTCCTTTCTGAAAGAATTCATTCGCCATGAAGATGTTGTCCATCACATTCATATTGGGAAATAAATTCAGTTCCTGAAAAATAATACTGATGCCCAGTTTTTCTGCCTGATGCGTCGACTGTAATGAAACTGCTTCACCATCGAGGATAATTTGCCCGGAGGAGGGCGTTTCAACGCCGGCAAGCATTTTCATCATGGTGGATTTACCCGCACCATTTTCTCCGATCAGCACGTTGACCTTATTTCGATAGACCCGGTAATTGACATTATCCAGGGCGGTTACGCCGGGATAGACGCGCGACAGGCCGCGGGTTTCGATAATCACTTCGGACTCAACGGGCTGGGAAGCGACGAGATCGTGCGGCGCCATATTATTGTCCCCCTGTATGAATGATTTTCGCCGGGGTAATTTCCGGGAGAGTTTGTGGAATATCCCAGGCCGAGAAGACGCCGTACACCTCCACGCTGTCGCCGGTTTTGACGTTGGCTGTCTGAATCATTTTGACCGCCTGACTGTTGATATTCTTGCTGTACTCGCCGAACAGCACCTGGTCATTAAAGTCCTGATAGCTGGCGCCGCTGTAGCCGTCGCGCAGCTGGGTGCCGCGCAGGGTAGGGCCAATCTGCACCGTCACCTTCCCGACGCTGGCGTCGGTCAAGGTCATTTTGCCGCTGCGCGAGGCGGTATCGAGTTTGCTGACGGTACCTGAAACCTTGACGTAGAAGATGCAGGGGTTTTCATCCTGCGCACGGTAGCCGAGGGTTTTACAGGCGCTATCAATGTCTTTTGCCGCCTTGAGCGCGCTCATCAGTTCCGCCGCCGGACGCGCTTTCGTCACCACCTGCGGTACGATGCTCTGCTGCCAGGTTTTATCCATATTCGCCATATGCGGGTTGGGCGGGGATTTCAGGTCTGCCAGCTCCTGCTGCGAGACGATGCGACAGCCCCCTAGCGCCAGTACGGCCAGCGTCAGACAGGTTTTCTTAAACATAATGCTCTCCTCTGCGCCCCCGCAGGGGCGCAACCACCCGAACTCAGGACTTAATGTTGAAATCCTGGACTTTATCGGCGTTATCCTGAGTAATCAGAATGCCGCGGAACATCACGCGCTGCTTCGCCGGCTTCTCGCCTTTTTGCAGGTAGTTATCCAGATCGGTGACGCCCTGAGCGGCGATGGCCTGCGCCTGCAGCATCACGGTTGCCTGCAGGGTGCCGGCTTTCACGGCGTCGCGCTCATCGTTGCTGCCGTCGATGCCGACGACAATTACATCGCTACGGTTGGCCGCTTTCAGCGCCGCAATCGCGCCAAGGGCTACCGGCCCGTTGCCACAGATGACGCCTTTCACGTCGGGGTGCGCCTGCAGGATGCTGTCCATGATGCGTTTGCCGTCGATCAGGGTGCCTTTGGCATCCTGTTTCGCCACGCTGACCATATCCGGATATTGGTCAATGACCTGATGGAAAGATTTAGAACGGGTGACGCAGTTATTATCGGCAAGGTTGCAGGTCAGCTCGGCGTATTTGCCTTTCTCCGCCATTTTCTCGACGAAGACGTTGGCGACCTCAGAGCCGGCCTGGAAGTTATTGTGGGTAATTTGTTCCAGTGCCACATCATCAACCGGAATTTCGCGGTTAATTAAGACCACCGGAATGCCCGCTTTTTTGGCTTTTTCAACGGCGGCGACGCTGGCGGTGGAGTCAGCGTTATCGAGAATAATGCCCTGCACTTTTTTACCAATCGCGGTGTCGATAAGCTCATTCTGCTTTTTGACATCTTCGCCATGGGACAGCACGGTGGTTTTGTAGCCGAGAGCTTGCGCTTTTTCGCTGGCGCCTTTGGCTTCCGAGGCGTAATACGGGTTATCCAGCGAGTTGACCATGATCATAATGGTGCCTTTCTCCGCGGCGTGCGCGGCAAAGGAGAAGGCGGTCAGGGTCGCAGCGGTTAAAAGGGTTATACGTAATTTCATGACTCTGTTCCTGTATTTTTATATTCGAACAAATGAGCCCCTGAGCGGGCAGGCTTTTACGGTCTGAAATTTCCCCTAATGTATTCGGGGATAGCGATATCGTTATGGGCCGGGTTTCTCCTGTGATAAGTGAATGCGTGTCGTCGCGCAGTCTGGCGGTCAGGCTGGCGAGTCCGGTTTCCATAATGTTCGGTCGACCGCATGGCGCCACTCCTGCCAGCGCGTTTGTAAGCGCTGGTGGCGGGCCATGTCGGGCTGAAAGGTGCTATGTTCGGTTAAGAAGGCCTGCAGATCGGCGGTCGATCCCGGATGGAGCGCTTTGCGTGCCAGCAACGCCGCGCCGATGGCGGACAGCTCCGGCACGTCGCTGCGCATCACCGGGCAGCCGAGCAGATCGGCCTGGTATTGCATCAGCCAGTCATTGTTGGTCGGCCCGCCGTCCACCATCAACGCCGTCAGGGTGAACTCCTCATGCTGACGCATCGCCACCACCACGTCGGCTATCTGATAGGTGATGGACTCCAGCGCCGCACGGATCAGATGCGCGCGTTTCACCCCGCGACTCAGGCCGCAAATCACGCCGCGGGCGCTGTCATCCCACCAGGGCGCGCCAAGACCGGTCAGCGCCGGCACGAAGTAGACCCCGAGGGTTGAGTCGACGGAGGCGGGGAGGGTATTCAGCTCATGGGCCAGCTCGGCGGCAGAGAGTTCGCTCAGTCCGGTGCTGTCCGCCATCCAGGCGACAGCATCGCCGGTGTGGGGAATATTCCCTTCCAGGCCCCACACCAGCTGGTCGCCATCGTGCCAGGCGACGGTGGTCGCCAGCGCGTCGATATCGCACTGCGCCGATTTGACCGGGGCCATGACCGAAGAGCCGGTGCCGTAGGTGGCTTTGACGCAGCCTGCCTCGCCGAGCGCGTGGCCGAACAGCGCGGCGTGGGAGTCGCCGATCATCGACATGATCGGAATACCGTCCGGAATGGCGGCCAGTCCTTTGGTATGGCCGAAGAGGCCGCTCGACGGTTTAATTTCCGGCAACGCCGCGCGCGGAATGCCGAACAGCGCCAGCATCTCGTCGTCCCACTCGCCGCGGTGCAGGTTCAGCAGCTGGGTGCGGGAGGCATTGGAGTAGTCGCAGCAGAAGGCTTCTCCAGCAGTCAGATTCCACAGCAGCCAGCTGTCGATGGTGCCGAGGCAAATTTCACCGCGTTCGGCGCGCAGGCGGCCATCGACAGTCGCATCCAGCAGCCAGCGCATTTTGGAGGCCGAGAACAGCGGGGCGATTGGCAGGCCGGTGGCACGCTTAATGTGCTGTTCCTGACGATCGTGACGCAGCGTGTCGCAGAACGCGGCGCTGCGGGTGCATTGCCAGGTAATGGCCGCGTTAATCGGTTCGCCGCTGTCGCGATACCAGCCGATGGCGGTTTCCCGCTGGTTGCTGATAGCCAGCGCGGCGACGTTTTCCGCGCCAACGTGGGCCACCGCGCTGGCGATCACCGTCAGTGAGGCGGTAACCAGCGCTTCGCCCGATTGCTCCACCCAGCCGTCGCGCGGCGTTTGGATCGCCAGCGGCTGCGAGAATTTGACGATAACTTTGCCCCGGCTATCCAGCACCACCGCTTTGGCGTTGGTGGTGCCTTCATCCAGGGCAATGATGAACTCTTTTGCTGTCGCCTGCATCGTGCTCTCCTCGGTCACTCGGTGTCCTGGAACCGCGAAGACGAGGAATATCTCCCACCGTCTCCTGCGTCTGTGCAGGCCATGTTGTGACATTTCATTATCATCTTTTTAATCACTGAATATATATTCGATAGTGATTATTTATTTGATACCTTAAGCCACAAACCCGGTGACGGGCTACCGGAAAAATCATCAATTGTGCTGGCAATCACATTTCGCCGATCGGCGAAAGCGGCGATAGGCGGCTGGAGTGGTTGATTAACTGATTGAATTTAAATGTATTAACAGAGCCAGCCCTGAAGCTAAAAAAGCACGTCAGGGCGGCAGAGAGGAAAAGCAGCGCGGCAGGTTAGTCGCTAACCAGCATGCGAGCGGTAGGGTAATCGGTGATTAAAACATCAATGTAGCCGCCGGTGAGGGCGCCTTTGATGGCCGCGACTTTGTCGGTACCGCCGGCCAGCGCGACCACGTTCGGGCATTTTTTGACCTTCTCCAGCGCCATACCGATCACCGGATCTTCATCATCGCGTAACACCGGATGGCCGTTTTTGTCGTAGTAGTGCAGGCAGATATCACCCACTGCGCCGCGCGCCGCCAGCACCTGCAGCATATCTTCGTGATAGTAGTTACCGGAGGTTTTCAGCAGTTGAGAGGGTTCGAGAATGCCGATGCCGACGATGGCGATATCCACTTCATCAAAGCGCGACACCACGTCAGCGACGTCTTTGCTGGCCAGCAGCCGGTTGCGCTCCTCCATGGATCCTTCGATGCTCTGTGACGGCAGCAGCCAGGCGTCGCAATTCAGGCGCTGGGCGAGGGTCTGGGTAAGAATCGTCGCCTGCACGTTACCGTTTGGCCCGACGCCGCCGAGCAGTTGGATCACGCCGCTGGCTTTCAGGTTTTGCGCATGAACTTCATCGACCATCGCGCGAATGGTTGAGCTCCACGAGGAGACGCCAATCAGATCTTTTGGCCGCAGCCGGGTTTCCAGATAGTGGGCGGCGGCGGAGCCAATCGCCCGCTTGATGGTATGATCGCTGGCCTCTTCCTCGGTATCCACCACCACCGCCTGCTTAAGGCCGTAGCGATCCTCAAGCCCTTTTTCGAGCTTCAGAAAGATGTTGGACGGCTGAACGACGCTGATCTTGACGACGCCTTCTTTCTGGCAGCGGGTAATGGCGCGGGAGACAAATGACTGAGACAGCGAGAGAAGTTGGGCGATATCAGACTGCTTTCGTCCTTCCAGATAGTAAAGCGTGGCAATCTTAACCAATAGCCGTTGTTCATCCTGCTTAGCCATATTAATCCTCGAAAATCATTTATCGCCTTTCTTCAGGCGGTTAGCTGCAGCCATTATCGTAGTGACTTTTATCATACGCGAAAAAAAATCAGACTTAAGTGTGACAGGCGTCTAACTTTTGCCAATCCTCAAAATCGACTATGGACAAAAACAAAACAGCCAGGCCATAATCGAATAAAGAATCATTATTGAATATATATTCAAGGCGATTTCGAGTCAATGTGTTTATCCGGGCTTCGCCTGGAGCGGGAGGCAGAATGTTCCTGAGTAGGGCGCTGTGGCAGAAGGCTTACCACCCGGCATAGGGATATCTGGTTTTTTTAGTCCTTGCTGGAATAAATATTCCATGCTGAAAATAAATTCAGAGGTGTGAAATGAATCCCTACAGATATGATATTCAGACGCTGGAGCGTAAAGCCCGCGCGGTGCGGCGCCATATTGTGCGCTTAAACGCCAATAGTCCGGCCGGCGGCCACACCGGGGCTGACCTTTCGCAGGTCGAACTGTTAACCGCGCTCTATTTCCGCGTCCTTAACGTCGCGCCGGACCGGCTCGACGACCCGCAGCGCGATATCTACATCCAGTCGAAAGGCCACGCCGTGGGCTGCTACTACTGCGTCCTGGCGGAAGCCGGCTTCTTCCCGGTCGAGTGGCTGGAGACCTACCAGCATGCCAATTCCCATCTCCCCGGCCACCCGGTGCGGCAAAAAACGCCGGGCATCGAGCTCAACACCGGCGCGCTGGGCCACGGTTTGCCTGTTGCGGTGGGGCTGGCGCTGGCCGCGAAGAAAAGCAACAGCACCCGCCGCATTTTTTTGATCACCGGCGACGGCGAACTGGCGGAAGGCAGTAACTGGGAAGCCGCCCTGGCGGCTGCACATTACGGCCTGGATAATCTGGTCATTATTAATGATAAGAACAACCTCCAGCTGGCCGGGCCGACGCGCGAAATCATGAATACCGATCCGCTGGCCGATAAATGGCGCGCCTTCGGTATGGAAGTCAGCGAATGCCAGGGTAACGACATGGCCTCGGTGGTCTCGGTCATCGAGGGGTTGAAGCAGGAAGGTAAACCCAACGTTATTATTGCCAACACCACGAAAGGTGCCGGTATTTCCTTTATCCAGGGGCGCCCGGAGTGGCACCACCGGGTGCCGAAAGGCGAAGAAATTGCACTGGCACTGGAGGAACTGAAAGATGAGTAATGCAGAACACCTGGCTAACGTCATGGTCGAAGCCTTTATCGCCGCCGTGGAGCGCGGCGTCGATCTGGTGCCGGTGGTAGCCGACTCCACGTCAACGGCCAAAATCGCGCCGTTTATTAAACAGTTCCCCGGCCGGCTGGTGAACGTCGGCATCGCCGAGCAGAGCATGGTCGGCACCGCCGCCGGTCTGGCGCTGGGCGGAAAAGTGGCTGTGACCTGTAACGCCGCGCCGTTTCTTATCTCGCGGGCCAATGAGCAAATCAAAGTGGATGTCTGTTACAACAACACCAACGTCAAGCTGTTTGGCCTTAACGCCGGAGCCAGCTACGGCCCGCTGGCCAGCACCCACCATGCCATTGACGATCTGGCGGTGATGCGCGGCTTCGGCAATATCCAGATTTTCGCCCCGTCCTCGCCGCGCGAATGTCGGCAGATTATTGATTACGCCATCGGTTATCAGGGGCCGGTCTATATTCGCCTCGATGGCAAGGCGCTGCCGGAACTGCACGAAGAAAGCTATCGCTTTGTACCGGGCGCGATCGTCACGCTGAGGGAAGGCGATGATATCGCGCTGGTGGCCACCGGCTCGACGGTGCATGAGATCGTCGATGCGGCGCAGATGCTGGCCGACGCGGGGATTCAGGCCAAAGTGGTGAGCGTGCCATCTCTTCGCCCCTGCGATACCGCCGCGCTGCTGGCGGCGCTGAAGCCGTGCAAAGCGGTGATTACGGTGGAGGAGCATAACGTCAACGGCGGGGTGGGAAGCCTGGTGGCGGAAGTATTAGCTGAGGCTGGGGTGGGTATCCCGCTCAAACGTCTGGGGATCCCGGATGGTGAGTATGCGGCGGCGGCAGATCGCGGCTGGCTGCGTAAACACCACGGTTTCGATGCCGCTTCCGTCGCGGAGCTGGCGCAGAAAATGCGCTGATTTTTCGCCGTCTAAAACCGATAACCCGTGCGGAATGCCGCGCGGGTTTTTTTACGGCGCGCAGAGCGTGATGATGTATTCCCCTGCCTGAATCCATTGCAGCCGATACTCCACGGTGGAGAGCCGAAGACGCAGATTTCCTTCCTTTATTGCAGCCAGCGTAAAATCGTTAAAACCGACGCCCGCCTGTACGTCGGGATGGCAGGCCTTAAACCCACTCTCTTTTGCCGAAAACGCCAGCGTCAGCGCCAGCGGGTAGGGCAGGCCGCTGCGCAGCAGCGCCGTTTTTTCCGCCGGGCTGATAATGCTGCTCTCCAGCTCCGCGGCCAGCTGTGGGGTAAACCGGCGCTCGATATCGACGCCCACCGGCCGATCGGCGATCACCGCCAGCGCGCGCTGGCCGCAATGACTTATGCTGCCGAACCAGGGCGTGGGCCACAGCGGCTGGCGCCGATCGCCGATGGCGGGAAGCCGTTTCTCCCCCACCTCGCGCAGGGCGTATGCCGCGGCGATGCGTCCGGCCAGGTGCTCCGCCTGCCGCTTGCGGCCCCACCCGGTCAGGCTGGCGTGATAGGGCAGCCAGAACAGATCTTCAGGCTGGAAAGTCGCCGGGTCGAAGTCGATCTGCTGGATGGTATAGCCGGCCAGAGGCAATGCGGTGCGATGGTGGCGCATAGGGTAAGGTTACCGCGGTTGCCCCCGCCCTTTGTCCAGCAAGGGCGGGGGAGGGAGAACCCGCTATCAGAAGTGGGTGTTGACGCTCAGGTACCAGGTGCGGCCCGATTCATTGTAGGTCTCGGCGCCGGCGCCGTACATCGTGCCGGTGGCGCCCCCGGTGGTCTGGGCGTTGCCCGCGCGCCAGTGGCGCTTATCGAAGACGTTATCCACGCCGCCGGTCAGACTGACGTATTTGGTGACGTCCCAGGTCGCGCTCAGGCCGAGGATGCTGTAGGGGCTAACCTCGTTCTTCTCGCTGCCGGTGACCGGTTGACCCTTGTAGTTGTACTTCTTCGGCTCCTGCTTGCCGTACCAGGTGAAGGTCGACTGCAGCGAAACGTCATCGCGAACCTGCCAGCTCAGGGTGGAGTTCAGCGTGTATTCCGGGATAATCGACAGACGATCGCCGGTCTCTTTGTTCTTACTCTGCAGCATATAGGTGATGTTGTTGGTCCAGTTGACGGTCTCGCTCACCGGAACGTTCAACGTCCCCTCCAGACCTTCCACCACCGCTTTCGGCACGTTTTCCCACTGGTAGAGATCGGTACCTTTATTGTTTTGATAGACCGGGGCATAGCCCGCTTCAATCTTGTTGCGGTAGTCGTTGCGGAACCAGGTGACGCCCGCCAGCCAGCCGTCGCGTTTAAACTCGAGGCCAATCTCTTTGTTGATGCTGGTCTCGGCTTTTAAGTCGTCATTACCCTGCAGATAGCAGCCGTCTTTACTGGCGTAGCAGCCCTGGCCTTTACTGTAGAGAATGTAGTTCGGGTTGGTCTGATACAGGCTCGGCGCTTTATAGGCGCGGGCGATGCCCATCTTCAGCGTGAAGTCATCCCACAGGCCCTGCGACAGGTTGAGGGACGGGCTCCAGTTATTGCCGACAATGCTGTGATGATCGAAACGCAGCGCCGGAGTCAGCATGGTGGTGTCGGTCAGCTCCATGTTGTTCTCGGCGAACAGCGAGAAGATTTCCGCCTGCGAGTACGGGCTGCGGCCGGTGCTGTCGTAGCCCGGAATTTCGCCTCCCGACAGCGCCTGGGTGTTGGACGCGTTATCCTTCATCCGCTGTTGATTCCACTCGCTGCCCAGCGTCAGGTTCTGATTAACCAGATAGTCGAAGGGAATGCTGACTTCGCTGTGCAGCATCACATCCGCCAGATCGATATCCGTGAACTGGTTGCTGTTAAAGATCCCCTCGGTGCCGCCGGCCAGGCCTTCGCCTTTGCGCGAGTTGCGGGTGCGTTCGTACTGCGCCCAGTTGCTGGTGGTCACCCCGTTGTCCCAGGCGCCGTTCCAGGTAACCGAGTAGGTGTTGCGATACAGACGGTTGGTCTCTTTACCGTAGTTCTCTTTTACCAGGTCGTTGGTGTTGGTGTTCTGGGTGTCGCCAGCGTAGAGGTTGCCCTGGCGGCTGTAGCCGGCCTCAAACTCCAGCGACTGCATCGGAGCGAATTCCCAGCGCACCAGACCATCGATGTTTTTGTTTTTCACCCCTTCGCGCCCGGCCGGCAGGGTGTCGGCATAGATCCCGGTACGTTCGGACTGATGGCCCTGGTTGATATCCCAGGCGTCGGCCTGCGTTTTGTCGAGATTACCGAACAGGCGGAAGCTGAAATCGCCGCCCAGCGGGCCGCTGAGGCTGAAGTTAGTGCGTTTGGTGGAGCCTTCATCCTTGTGCTCCGGGGCGTTCATATAGGTGTTCCATGAGCCGTGCCACTCATCGCCGGTTTTTTTGGTGATGATATTCACCACGCCGCCGGCGGCGCCGTTGCCGTAGCGGGCGGCGGCCGGGCCGCGAATCACTTCGATACGTTCGATCATCTCCGGCGGCACCCAGCTGGTATCGCCGCGGGTGTCGCGCTCGCCGCGCCAGCCAAGGCGCACGGAGTTGCGGCTGGTGACCGGCTTGCCGTCGATCAGGATCAGGGTATTTTCCGGGCCCATGCCGCGGATATCAATCTGGCGGTTGTTGCCGCGCTGGCCGCTGGTGGAGTTGCCGGTCAGGTTGACCCCCGGCATGGTGCGAATGATCTCCGAGACGTCGCGCGCCGGGGGGCGTTTGCGGATCTCATCGGCGGTGATGGTGGAGACGCCCGGCGCCTGCAGGTTCTGCTCGGCGGCGGTGACCACCATGGTCTCTTCAGCGGCGCTGTTTTTATCGTCGGTGGCGGTTTCCGCTGCGCTTAACGGAAAAGCAACCCCGTAAATTCCCAGATTGACCAGCAAGGCCAGGGATTTGATCCTGTTATTCATTGTTATTCCTGCTTTTTGTCGCCACGTTCCCCAAACGCCCCTTCCCACCGGGAGGGGAGGCGGCATAAATGTTGCCAAAAGCGGGCAAAGGCACTCCGTCGCTGGCTGAATAAGCCCGATTTGACATGTTCTGATGAAAGACGCGCTTCCCACGGCGCGCTAATACGCTATTGCAAATGCAAATAGTTATCAATAATATTATCAATAAATAATGACAATTAATTAAAAAAGTCACGCTATACATAGGGTTAATGACAGAATGTTAAGGACAGGAAGCGAGGTGTGGTGGCAAACCCTGCGGGGGCCGCAGTGCCGCGCAGTGGATGACGCCATCGAGGTAACGTTCTGGTGGCGGGACCCGGCGGGGGATGAAACCTGCTCTCCCCATCGTCGGGTATGGCTCTATATCACCGGCGTGACCGACCACCATCAGAATGCGCGGCCGCAATCGCTGCAACGTCTCCCCGGGACCGACGCCTGGTTCTGGCGCACTACGCTGTCGCCGACCTGGCGCGGCAGCTACTGTTTTATTCCCTCCGACCGTGACGATGATTTTTCCCCTGAGGTGTTCAGCGCTGATGCGCCCGACCGCGCGCTGCTACGCGAAGGCTGGCGCAAACTGCTGCCGCGGGCGATAGCCGATCCGCTGAACCCGCACAGCTGGCGGGGCGGACGCGGCCATGGCGTGTCCGCCCTGGAGATGCCGCAGGCCCCCGCGCAGCCTGGCTGGGACCCGCTTAATGAGGCACATCCTGCCGCCCGTTGCCTTGAGTGGCGCAGCGCGCGTCTGGGCAACCATCGCCGGGTCTGGATCTACACCACCGGCGAGGCTGTCGACCCGCAAACGCGGCCGCTGGCGATCCTGCTCGACGGCCAATTCTGGGCCGAGAGCATGCCGGTGTGGTCGCCGCTGGCCGCCCTGACCCGCGAGGGGAGACTGCCGCCGGCGGTCTACCTGCTGATCGACGCGATCGACAACCAGCGCCGCGGGGTTGAGCTGCCCTGTCACCGCGATTTCTGGCTGGCGGTGCAGGAGGAGCTCCTGCCGCTGGTCCACGGCTATGCCCCGTTCAGCGACCGCCCGGATCGGACGGTGGTGGCCGGGCAAAGCTTCGGCGGTCTGGCGGCGATGTTCGCCGCTCTCAACTGGCCGCAGCGCTTTGGCTGCGTGCTCAGCCAGTCAGGCTCCTACTGGTGGCCGCACCGTGATGGCCGCGGGACGGGCTTTATCGGCGAACAGCTTCGCCAGGGTGAGGTGTCCGCGGCCGGGCTGCGCGTCTGGCTGGAAGCGGGCCAACGCGAACCGATCATTTTTCGCGCGAACCAGGTGCTACTGGCGCAACTCACCACAACACAGCAGACGATTTTCTGGCGTCAGGTTGACGGCGGGCATGATGCGCTTTGCTGGCGCGGCGGGCTGACGGCAGGGCTTATCCAGCTCTGGCAGCCTCTGCTGTCGCACCCTTAGCATCGCGTTTTACGACAGGAGTTTGATATGCAATTCAGTAACCCCTTCGACAATCCGCAAGGGCAGTTTTACATTCTGCGCAATGATCAACAGCAGTACAGCCTGTGGCCGGCGCACTGCGACCTGCCTGCCGGCTGGACGGTGGTGTGCCCCCCGCAGTCGGCCGAGGCCTGCAACGCCTGGCTGGCGGCCAACTGGTCGACACTGACCCCCGCCCATCATGCGTCATAAGGAGCTGACAATGACCACTCGTTTACCGCTGGTTGCCGCGCAGCCGGGGATCTGGATGGCCGAGCGCCTCTCCACTCTGCCAGGCGCCTGGAGCGTAGCCCACTATGTTGAACTACGCGGCGCCCTCGATCCGACGCTGCTGGGAAAAGCGATTGTCGCCGGTCTGCAGCAGGCGGACACCCTCAGCCTGCGCTTTGAGGAAGAGGAGGGGGAAGTCTGGCAGTGGCTGGCGGCCGACCGCACCTTTGCCGAACCGTCGATCATTGACCTGCGGACGGCGCCGGATCCGCATCGCGCCGCTACGGAGCGGATGCAGGCGGATCTGGCGCAGGATCTGCGCGTCGACGGCGGCAACCCGCTGGTGTGCCATCAGCTGCTGCGCGTCGGCGACGACCGCTGGTACTGGTATCAGCGTTATCACCACTTGCTGGTGGATGGCTTCAGCTTCCCGGCGATAACTCGGCAGATCGCCGCCATTTACCGCGCCTGGCAGCGTGGGGAAGCCACTCCTGAGTCGCCTTTCACCCCCTTCGCCGAGGTGGTGGACGAGTACCAGCGCTACGCCGGCAGCGAGGCCTGGCAGCGGGATAAAGCCTTCTGGCAGGCTCAGCGCCAGGCGTTACCGGCGCCTGCCTCACTCTCTGCCGCGCCGCTGGGCGGACGCGCCGCCGGGAGCGATATCTGGCGGATGAAGCTGGAGATGAACGCCGACGCCTTCCGCCGCCTGGCCAGCCATGCGCCGCAGTGTCAGCCCGCTGACCTGGCGCTGGCGCTCACCACGCTGTGGCTGGGGCGCCTGTGCAACCGGATGGACTACGCGGCGGGCTTTATCTTTATGCGTCGGATGGGTTCAGCCGCGCTGACCTCGACAGGGCCGGTGCTCAATGTCCTGCCTCTGGCGGTGCATATTGACGCCCGGGAGACGCTGGCGGACCTGGCGATGCGCCTCGCCGCTCAGCTGAAAAAGATGCGCCGCCATCAGCGCTATGACGCCGAGCAGATCGTCCGCGACAGCGGCAAAGCGGCAGGGGACGAACTGCTGTTCGGCCCGGTGCTGAACGTCAAAGTCTTTGATTACCAGCTGGATATCGATGGTGTGCAGGCAGTGACCCACACCCTCGCCACCGGCCCGGTCAACGATCTCGAGCTGGCGCTGTTCCCGGATGAGACCGGCGGGCTGTCGCTGGAGATCCTCGCCAACAAGGCCCGGTACGACGAAGCCGAGCTCCGTCGCCACATGGCGCGACTGACCGCGCTGCTGGCGCAGTTCGCCGCCGATCCGGCGCTGCGCTGCGGCGAAGCAGAGATGCTCTCCGCCGACGAGCTGGCCCGGCTGGCGGCGGTCAACGATACCGCTGTGCCGCTGCCTGCCACCACCCTCAGCGCGCTGGTGGCCGACCAGGCGCGGAAGACCCCGGATGCCCCGGCGCTGGCGGACGCCCGCTGGCAGTTCAGCTATCGCGAGATGCGTCAGCAGGTGGTGGCGCTCGCGCAGCTGCTGCGTCAGCGCGGCGTGAAGCCGGGCGACAGCGTGGCGGTGGCCCTGCCGCGCTCGGTGTTCCTGACCCTGGCGCTGCACGGCATTGTCGAAGCGGGGGCCGCCTGGCTGCCGCTGGACACCGGCTACCCGGACGACCGCCTGCGGATGATGCTGGAAGACGCCCGGCCGTCGCTGCTGATCGCCACGGAGGACCAGCTGGCCCGCTTCAGCGATATTCCGGGGCTGGAAAGCCTCTGCTACCAGCAGCCGCTGGCCGCCGGGGATGACGCGCCGCTGGCGGTGTCAAAACCAGACCATACCGCCTACATCATCTTTACCTCCGGCTCCACCGGGCGGCCGAAAGGGGTGATGGTCGGCCAGACCGCCATCGTCAACCGCCTGCTGTGGATGCAGGATCGCTATCCGTTATCTGCCGACGACGTGGTGGCGCAGAAAACGCCGTGCAGTTTCGACGTGTCGGTGTGGGAATTCTGGTGGCCGTTTATCGCCGGCGCGCAGCTGGTGATGGCCGAGCCGGAGGCGCACCGCGACCCGCAGGCGATGCAGCAGTTCTTCGCCCGCTACGGCGTGACCACCACCCACTTTGTGCCGTCGATGCTGGCGGCGTTTGTCGCCTCGCTGGATGCCGACAGCATCGCTGCCTGCCGCACGCTGCGGCGGGTATTCTGCAGCGGCGAAGCGCTGCCGACGGAATTGTGCCGCGAGTGGGAGCGCTTGACCGGCGCGCCGCTGCATAACCTGTACGGCCCGACGGAGGCGGCGGTGGACGTCAGCTGGTATCCGGCCTGCGGCCCTGAGCTGGCGGCCGTGACCGGCAGCAGCGTGCCGATTGGCTGGCCGGTGTGGAACACCGGGCTGCGCATTCTCGATGCCGCGATGCGCCCGGTGCCGCCGGGGGTGGCGGGGGATCTTTATCTCACCGGCATCCAGCTGGCGCAGGGCTATCTGGGGCGCCCGGATCTCACCGCCAGCCGCTTTATCGCCGACCCGTTTGCCCCCGGCGAGCGGATGTATCGCACCGGCGACGTGGCGCGCTGGCTGGCGAACGGCGCGGTGGAGTACCTTGGCCGCAGCGACGATCAGCTGAAGATCCGCGGGCAGCGCATCGAGCTTGGCGAGATTGATCGGGTGATGTCGGCCCTGCCGGACGTGGGGCAGGCGGTGAGTCACGCCTGCGTCTTCAACCAGGCGGCGGCGACCGGCGGCGATGCCCGACAGCTGGTGGGCTATCTGGTCTCTGACTCCGGCCTGCCGCTGGATACCGCGGCGCTGAAAGCGCAACTGGCGGAACAGCTGCCGCCGCATATGGTGCCGGTGGTGCTGATGCAGCTCGCTGAGCTGCCGCTGAGCGCCAACGGCAAACTGGACCGCAAAGCGCTGCCGCTGCCGACCCTCGGCGGGGAGCGCAGCGGCCGGCCGCCGGAGCCCGGGATGGAAACCCTTGTCGCCACGGCCTTCAGCCAGCTGCTGGGCTGCGAGGTGAACGATATCGACGCCGATTTCTTCGCCCTTGGCGGTCATTCGCTGCTGGCGATGCGCCTGGCGGCACAGCTCAGCCGCCAGCTGGCGCGGCAGGTGACCCCGGGGCAGGTGATGGTGGCCTCGACGGTGGGCAAACTGAGCGCGCTGCTGGCCGCCGATCTCAGCGATGAGCAGGCTCAGCGCCTGGGGCTGGATACGCTTCTGCCGCTGCGCGAGAGCGACGGTCCGACGCTGTTCTGCTTCCATCCGGCCTCCGGCTTCGCCTGGCAGTTCAGCGTGCTGGCGCGCTATCTCAGCCCGCGCTGGTCAATTACCGGTATTCAGTCGCCGCGCCCGCAGGGGCCGATGGCCAGCGCCGCCAGCCTCGACGAGGTCTGCGAGCATCATCTGCGCACGCTGCTGGCGCAGCAGCCGCACGGCCCTTATTACCTGTTCGGGTATTCGTTGGGCGGCACCTTAGCCCAGGGGATTGCCGCCCGCTTGCGCCAGCGCGGCGAAGCGGTGGCCTTCCTCGGCCTGCTGGATACCTGGCCGCCGGAGACGCAAAACTGGGCGGAGAAAGAGGCCAACGGGCTGGATCCCGAGGTACTGGCGGAGATCGACCGCGAGCGCGAAGCGTTCCTCGCCGCCCAGCAGGGGCAAGCCTCCGGCGAGCTGTTCAGCGCCATCGAAGGCAACTATGCCGATGCGGTGCGGCTGTTAACCACCGCGCATAGCGCGAAGTTTGACGGCAAGGCGACGCTGTTCGTGGCGGAGAAGACGCGGCAGGAGGGGATGGATCCGCAGGTCGTATGGGGCCCGTGGGTGGGGGAACTGGAGGTGTTCAGCCAGAACTGCGCCCACGTCGATATCATCTCCCCGCAGGCCTTTGAGGCCATCGGTCCGGTGGTCAGGGAGATTCTGGGGTAACGGTTGAGTTCGGGCTACAGCAGGTAGCCCGGCTCAGCGTAGCGCAAGCCGGGGAAAGAGGAGATTACCGGCGGCCCAGCGGGACCACCAGCGGCGTATGCGCCACCGGATCTTCAATGATCGTGCAGCGCAGACCGTAAATCCGTTCAATCAGATCGGCGGTGACGATCTCCTTCGGCGCCCCCTCGGCGACGATCCTGCCGTCGCGCAGGGCGATCAGGTGGGTGGCGTAGCGGCAGGCCTGGTTAAGATCGTGCAGCACCGCCGCCAGGGTATAGCCCTTCTCGCGATTCAGCTCACTCAACAGTTCCAGCAGGTCGATCTGATGGCTGATGTCCAGCCAGGTGGTCGGCTCATCCAGCAGCATAATCGCCGTTTCCTGGGCCAGCACCATCGCAATCCACGCCCGCTGCCGCTGGCCGCCGGAAAGCGTGTCGACGCTCTGCAGCGCCAGATCGCTGATCCCGGTCGCTCGCATCGCCTTGTTCACCGCCTCTTCATCTTCTTTGCGCCAGCGGGTAAACAGCGGCTGGTGCGGATAGCGCCCGCGGGCCACCAGCTCCTGCACCGTGATATCGCCAGGGGTGGTGGCATTCTGCGCCAGCAGCCCGATGCGGCGAGCAACCTCTTTACTGGCGTACTGCTGGATCTGCGCGCCGTCGAGCCAGACGTGGCCGCTGGCGGGCGTCATCAGGCGACTGAGGGTGCGCAATAGCGTCGACTTGCCGCAGCCGTTGGGGCCGATAATGGCGGTGAAGTGACCGTCAGGGATGGTCACGTTCAGCGACTCGGCGATGGTCTTGTTCCCGTAGGCCAGGGTTAACTGCTCGCCGCGCAAACGGGAGGGGACAGCACTCATTTTTTGCGGGACTCCTGAATCAACAATGCAATAAGGTAAATACCGCCGAGGCTGACGGTTAACACGCCAACCGGCAGCTGCCACGGCATAAACAGCCGTTGGGCGCCGTAATCGGCCAGCGCCAGCAGCAGCGCGCCGCACAGGGCCGACTGGGTCAGTCCCCAGCGGGCCGTGCCGCTCAGGCGGCGGGCGATATGCGGCGCCACCAGCGCGATAAATGAGATCGGCCCGGCCAGCGCCGTCGAGGCGGCGGTGAGCACCACCGCCACCAGCATCAGCAGCAGGCGCGAACGCTCGACCTGCACCCCCAGCGCGCAGGCGGTATCGTCGCCCATCTCCAGCAGCCGCATCCGGCGAACCAGCAGGGCGCTGCCCACCAGCATCAACAGGATCAGCGGCGCCGACGGCCAGGTTTTACCCCAGGTCAGGCCGTTAAGCGATCCGGCGTTCCACAGGCCCGCAGAAAGGGCGGTCTCCAGCGAGGCGCGCAGCAGCAGCCAGGTGTTGAATGCCACCAGCATGGCGCGCACGCCGATGCCGATAATGATCAGGCGGAAGGTTTCGATCCCGTTGCGCCAGGCCAGCAGCCAGACCACCAGCGAGGTCAGCACCCCGCCGGCCATCGCCGCCAGGGCGATCGCCGTCAGGTTCTGGCCGAAGAGGACCATTGCCACCAGCACGCCGCTCCAGGCGCCGGTGTTAAAGCCCATCACGTCCGGGCTGCCGAGCGGGTTACGGGTCAGCGACTGGAAAATGGCGCCGCTGACGCCGAGCGCGGCGCCGATGAGCAGCGCCATTAACACCCGCGGCAGCCGCCATTCGTTCACCACCATCGCGACGTTGCGCGGCGCATCGCCGAACAGCGCCGAGAACACCTGGTCAATCGTCAGGGGCACCGGGCCTTGCGCCAGCCCGAGCAGGGAAATCAGCAGGCTGGCGGCCATTAGCAGCAGACAGCTGGCTATCAGGCGGCGGGACGGGGCAATCACAGGCCACCTCCCCGCGGCTGGCGGCGCACCAGCCAGATCAGCACCGGCGCGCCGAGAAAGGCGCACACCACCGATACCCGCAGTTCGCCGGGCACCAGCAGGCGGCCAATCACGTCGGCAAACAGCAGCAGGGCCGGGGTGGCGAGCAGGGTGACCGGCAGCGACCAGCGATGATCGGCCCCCACCAGCCAGCGCGCCATATGCGGCATCATCAGGCCGATAAAGGCGATGGGGCCGACGACGGCGGTGGCGCTGCCGCACAGGACGGTGATGACGATCAGGCCGATCAGCTGGGTGCGGGCGACGCGGCTGCCGAGGGCGGTGGCGGTATCGTTGCCCAGGCTCAGGCTGTTCAGCGCCCGGCTCAGCAGCAGAGCGGCGATCCCCGCCACCACTACCGGCAGCAGGACAATTTTCAGCGTTTGCAGGGTGCGGATATCCAGCGAACCGGCCTGCCAGAAGCGTAGCTGATCGTAGACGTCCGGGTTGAGCAGGGCGATGCCGTTGGACAGCCCCTCGAGTACCGCCGCAAGGGCGACCCCGGCGAGAGTGAGGCGCACCGGGCTCAGCTGACCGCCGCCCTGGCTGCCGGTAAAGGCTACCAGCAGCGAGGCGCAGAGCGCGCCGCAGAATGCCAGCAGCAGCTGCTCCTGCGGGGAAGTGATCCCAAACAGCGCCGCGCCGAGGACGATGGCGAAGCTGGCGCCGGAGTTGACCCCCAGCAGGCCGGGGTCGGCCAGCGGGTTGCGGGTGAGCGTCTGCATCAGCGCGCCGGCGAGGCCGAGGGCGACGCCGGCCAGCAGACCGGCCAGAGTGCGCGGCAGGCGCGCGTCCAGCACGATAGTGCAATCAGCGCTTTGACAGGTTCCGCTGAAGGCGGTGAATACCGTGCCGATCGGCAACGATTTGGCGCCGATGGTCAGGCTAAGCGCGGCGGCTAAGGCGAGTAATAGCAACAATCCGGGCACGGCGACAGAGCGTACCGCGGTCGTAGAAAACGACATAACTGACATCCCTGATATGATAATGATAGTAATTATCGTTATCGATTTTATTCAGCTATGGTAGCATGACCCACAGTAAAAAGGGTATTAAAAATAACGACAAGGCGCTGTAATGAACCGACAATCCTGGCTGCTCAATCTCAGCCTGCTGAAAACTCACCCGGCGTTTCGCGCCGTTTTTATCGCTCGCTTTATCTCTATTCTGTCGCTTGGCCTGCTGGGCGTGGCCATTCCGGTGCAGATCCAGATGATGACCCATTCGACCTGGCAGGTCGGGCTGTCGGTGACGCTGACCGGGGCGTCGATGTTTGTTGGTCTGATGGTGGGGGGCGTGCTGGCTGACCGCTATGAACGTAAACGCCTGATCCTGCTGGCGCGCGGCACCTGCGGCGTGGGCTTTGTCGGCCTGTGTCTGAACGCCCTGCTGCCGGAGCCGTCGCTGGCGGCGATCTACCTGCTGGGGATCTGGGACGGGTTCTTCGCCTCGTTGGGGGTGACCGCGCTGCTGGCGGCGACCCCGGCGCTGGTGGGACGGGAAAACCTGATGCAGGCCGGGGCCATCACTATGTTGACGGTGCGCCTGGGCTCGGTGATTTCGCCGATGATCGGCGGCCTGCTGCTGGCCACCGGCGGCGTGGCCTGGAACTTTGGCCTGGCGGCGGCGGGGACCTTTATCACCACCTTAACCCTGCTGCGTCTGCCGCAGCTGCCGCCGCCTCCGCAGCCGCGCGAGCATCCGCTGCGCTCCCTGCTGGCGGGGCTGACCTTCCTCTGCCGGAGCCCGCTTATCGGCGGGATTGCGCTGCTTGGCGGTCTGCTGACCATGGCCAGCGCGGTGCGGGTGCTCTATCCGGCGCTGGCCGGTAGCTGGCAGATGTCGGCCGGACAGATTGGCCTGCTGTACGCCGCTATTCCGCTCGGTGCGGCGCTGGGGGCGTTGACCAGCGGCCAGCTGGCCCAGACGGTGCGGCCGGGCGCGCTGATGCTGGCGACGACGGTGGGATCGTTTGTCGCCATTGCGCTGTTCAGCCTGATGCCGCACTGGGCATTGGGCGCGCTGTGCCTGGCGCTGTTTGGCTGGCTGAGCGCTATTAGCTCGCTGCTGCAGTACACCCTGATTCAGACCCAGACGCCGGAACATATGCTCGGGCGGATTAACGGTCTGTGGACCGCGCAAAACGTCACCGGCGACGCCATCGGCGCGGCGCTGCTCGGCGGCTTAGGGGCGGTAATGACGCCGGCGGCATCCGCCAGCGCCAGCGGCTGGGCGCTGGCGCTTGTCGGTGTGCTGCTGGTTGGGTTGCTACGCGAGCTGCGCCGTTTCCAGCGCCCGGAAATTGTCAACGAAAGTTAAGTCGGGTGCGATTGCCCGGTGGCGGCTGCGCCTTACCGGGTCTGGGGTACGGCAGGCAGGTGCAAGCTCAGTAGGCCGGGCAAGCGCCGCGCCGCCCGGCAAGGTGTGCAGGCCGGGTTCCCGGCCTGATGCCCGGTGGCGGCTGCGCCTTACCGGGCCTGGGGTACGGCAGGCCGGTGCAAGCTCAGTAGGCCGGGCAAGCGCCGCCCGGCAAGGTGTGCAGGCCGCGTTCCCGTCCTGATGGCGCAGCCCGCGTTAGCCGAACAGGCTGGAGAGACGCTGGAGCACCAGCAGAGCGCTGTAGTAGTCAAGGCGGAAGGTCTCGGTGCCCAGCGGGTAGACGCGTTTGCCTGCGACCGCCGGGAGATGCGCCAGCAGCGGGTTGGCGTAGATGGCATCCGCATCTTTCTGGTCGCCGGCGAACAGGAACAGGCTCTGGCCGTTCAGACCGGCCGCGAGGTTCTCCCCGCCCAGCTGCACGATATCGTGGCGTTTACCCTGGCTATGGCTGGCGGGCAGGCCGCCCGGCAGCGTCGCCAGGCTAAAGCCCAGCTGTTGAAGCATCTGCCCCTGAGCCGATTCCGGCGTCCAGATATTGGCGCTGTGCGCGGCGGCGGTATAGACCAGGGCGGTCACCGGCTGCGGCGGCAGTTTCATTTTTTCTTTTAACGAAACGAGCTGTTTATTGAAGTCGGCAATGCGCGCGCTGGCCTGTTGTTCATGACCGGTGATCTGCCCCAGCTGGGTGAGCAGGGTTTGCCAGCTTTTATCGTCATAGTTGATGACCAGCGTCGGGGCGATGGTTTTAAGCTGATCGTACAGCGGCAGGGCGGAGTCGCCGCCGGTCGCGCTCACCAGGATCAGATCCGGCATCTGGGCGGCCACCGCTTCGGCGCTTGGTTCGCCGATGTACAGCCGCGCCAGCTTGCGGGCTTTGGCAACCTCGCTCCACTGGCGCAGAAAGCCCTGGCTATCGGCGACGCGGTTGTTCGGCGTGGTCGCGCCGCTGGCGACCACCGGAGCGTCAATCGCCAGCAGCGAACCGGTAAGCGTCACGCTGGTGGAGACAATGCGCAGCGGCTGACTCGGCAGGGTATGCGTCCCGTAGCTGTCGGTGACCTGGCGCGGCCAGTCCGCCGCCTGGGCTGAGGTAATTCCTAAAAGCAACAGCATGCCGGTCAGCGCACCGCGGCGGCAGAAAGAAAAGAAGTTCACGTCATCGCATCCTGATTTGAAAGGTGATAAATGCGTCTCATTTTCAACTTTGTGTCAGCAGGATGCAAGCCAAAGTGGCGGCGCCATGACGTAACGCGGTTGACATGGCGGGCAATACCTTTTAGGTTAGCCAACCAAAATATAAATGATAATTATTCTTAATATCTTTATCGTTTTTGGAGGATGATATGGAAACGTCACTGGCTGAGGATGTAAAGAAACCGACCCGGACCCTGTCGCCGGACAGCTTCTTCTTTATGTCGCCGTACCGCAGTTTTACCACTTCAGGCTGCTTCCGTCGCTTCTCACAGCCCGCCGTTGGCGGCGATGCGCTGAACGGCGAGTTCCAGCAGCAGATGGCGGCCGCCTTTGCCGAGGCCCGGGCGGCGGGGATCCGCAAGCCGGTGATGGTCGGGGCTATCCCGTTCGACACCTGTCAGCATTCCGAGCTCTATATCCCCGAGCGCTGGGAAGCGTTCTCTCGCCCGGAAAAGCAGCGTTCCGCCCGCTATGCCGCGCCGCTGGAGGCGATGGAGGTGGTGGAGCGTCGGGAGATCCCGGAGCAGGACGCGTTTTTAGCCATGGTGGAACGCGCCGCCGCGCTGACCGCCACCCCGGAAGTCGACAAAGTGGTGCTATCAAGGCTTATCGATATTACCACCCGCGACCGCGTCGACAGCGGCGCGCTGATGGAGCGACTGATCGCCCAGAACCCCGCCAGCTTTAACTTCCACGTGCCGCTCTCCGACGGCGGCGTGCTGCTGGGCGCCAGCCCGGAGCTGCTGCTGCGTAAAGAAGGACAGCACTTCAGCTCTCTGCCGCTGGCCGGCTCCGCCCGTCGCCAGCCGGACGATGTGCTGGATCGGGAAGCAGGCAACAGGCTGTTGGCCTCCGGCAAAGATCGCCACGAGCACGAGCTGGTGACCCAGGCGATGAAGAGCGTGCTGGGCCCGCGCAGCAGTCAGCTGTCGCTACCGGAGTCGCCGCAGCTGATTACCACCCCGACGCTCTGGCATCTGGCGACGCCGATCGCAGGCACCGCGCTGGCGGAAGAAAACGCCATGTCGCTGGCCTGTCTGCTGCACCCGACGCCGGCGCTGAGCGGTTTCCCGCATCAGGCGGCGAAGCGCCTGATTGCTGAACTGGAACCCTTCGATCGCCAGCTGTTCGGCGGCATCGTCGGCTGGTGCGATGACGAAGGCAACGGCGAGTGGGTGGTGACTATCCGCTGCGCGCGTCTGCAGCAGCGTACGCTGCGCCTGTTTGCCGGCGCGGGCATTGTTCCGGCCTCCTCGCCGCTGGGCGAATGGCGCGAAACCGGCGTCAAACTGACCACCATGCTTAACGTATTTGGCTTGAACTAAGAGGCAAGGATGATTGCATTTACCCGTTGGCCGGAAGAGTTTGCGGCCCGCTATCGTCAAAAAGGCTACTGGCAGGATCTGCCGTTAACCAATCTGATCACCCGTCACGCGGACAATGACGCCGTGGCGATTATCGATGGCGAGCGGCAGATTAGCTACCGCCAGTTTAACCAGCTGGTGGACAACCTCGCCTGCTCGCTGCAGCGCCAGGGACTGAAGCGCGGGGAGACCGCGCTGGTGCAGTTGGGCAATGTCGCCGAGTTTTACATGACCTTCTTTGCGCTGCTGCGCATCGGCGTCGCGCCAGTGAACGCTTTGTTCAGCCACCAGCGCAGCGAACTTAACGCCTACGCCGCGCAGATTAAACCGGCGCTGCTGATTGCCGATCGCGAGCACGCTCTGTTTGCTGACGATAGCTTTCTCCACGCGTTTATCGCGGAACATCCTTCCCTGCGCGTCGCACTGTTGCGTAACGACGGCGGCGAGCGCGATCTGGCGACGGAGATTAACCGCCCGGCGGATAACTTTATCGCCAATCCAACCCCTGCCGACGAAGTGGCCTTTTTCCAGCTCTCCGGCGGCAGCACCGGGACGCCGAAGCTTATCCCACGCACCCATAACGATTACGACTACAGTATCCGCCGCAGCAACGAGATCTGTGGGATTAACGCTGAAACGCGCTACCTCAACGCGCTGCCGGCGGCGCATAACTATGCGATGAGTTCCCCGGGTTCGCTCGGCGTCTTCCTCGCCGGCGGGCGGGTGATCCTCGCCGCTGACCCGAGCGCCACGCTCTGTTTCCCGCTGATCGAAAAACATCAGATCAACGTTGCCTCGCTGGTGCCGCCGGCAGTCAGCCTGTGGCTGCAGGCGATTCACGAATGGGGCAGCAACGCCCAGCTGCAATCGCTGCAGCTGCTGCAGGTCGGCGGCGCGCGCCTGTCAGCGACGCTCGCCGCGCGCATTCCGGCGGAAATCGGCTGTCAGCTGCAGCAGGTGTTCGGCATGGCGGAAGGGCTGGTGAATTACACCCGCCTCAACGATAGCCCGGAGCGGATTATCAACACCCAGGGTTGCCCGATGTGTCCGGACGACGAAGTGTGGGTGGCGGACGCCGACGGCAACCCGCTGCCGCGCGGCGAAGTTGGCCGTCTGATGACCCGCGGTCCTTATACCTTCCGCGGCTATTACAACAGTCCGCAACATAACGCGGAAGCCTTTGACGCCGAGGGGTTTTATTGCTCCGGCGATCTGATTTCGATCGACGAAGATGGGTATATCACCGTCCAGGGCCGGGAAAAAGATCAGATCAACCGCGGCGGCGAGAAGATCGCCGCTGAAGAGATCGAAAACCTGCTGCTGCGCCATGAGGCGGTGATCCACGCCGCGCTGGTCAGCATCGAAGACAATCTGCTGGGCGAGAAAAGCTGCGCTTATCTGGTGGTGACCTCGCCGCTGCGCGCCGTCGCCGTGCGCCGCTTCCTGCGCGAGCAGGGGGTGGCGGAATTTAAACTGCCGGACCGCGTGGAGTGCGTTGCCGCGCTGCCGCTGACGCCGGTGGGCAAAGTCGATAAAAAACAATTACGTCAGTGGCTGGCCGAAGGCAAGCTGGGCTGAAGGAGAACAGAGAATGGCAATCCCTAAATTACAGGCATATGCGCTGCCGGAAGCCAGCGATATTCCGGCGAACAAAGTTAACTGGGCCTTTGAGCCGTCGCGCGCCGCGCTGCTGATCCACGACATGCAGGAGTATTTCCTCAACTTCTGGGGCGAAAACAGCGCGATGATGGAGAAAGTGGTGGCTAATATCGCTGCCCTGCGCGACTTCTGCAAACAGAACGGCATTCCGGTGTACTACACTGCCCAGCCGAAAGAGCAGAGCGATGAAGACCGCGCCCTGCTGAATGATATGTGGGGGCCGGGTCTGACCCGCTCGCCGGAGCAGCAGCAGGTGATTGCCGCGCTGGCGCCGGATGAAGACGATACCGTGCTGGTGAAATGGCGCTACAGCGCGTTTCATCGCTCGCCGCTGGAGGAGATGCTGAAAGAGACCGGCCGCGATCAGCTGATCATCACCGGCGTTTACGCCCATATCGGCTGCATGACCACCGCCACCGATGCTTTCATGCGCGATATCAAACCGTTCTTTGTCGCCGACGCGCTGGCAGATTTCAGCCGTGAAGAGCACCTGATGGCGCTGAAATACGTCGCCGGCCGCTCCGGCCGCGTGGTGATGACCGAAGAGCTGCTGCCGCTCCCAGCCTCCAAAGCGGCGCTGCGCGCGCTAATTCTGCCGCTGCTCGACGAATCCGACGAACCGCTGGATGATGAAAACCTGATCGATTACGGTCTGGATTCGGTGCGGATGATGGCCCTGGCCGCCCGCTGGCGCAAAGTGCACGGTGACATCGACTTCGTGATGCTGGCGAAAAACCCGACCATCGACGCCTGGTGGGCGCTGCTCACCCGCGAGGTGCACTAATGGCGGCGCTGGATTTTCGCGGTCAGACCGTGTGGGTGACCGGCGCAGGTAAAGGGATTGGCTATGCCACCGCGCTGGCTTTCGTCGAGGCCGGGGCTAACGTCACCGGGTTCGACCTCGCCTTTGACGGCGAAAGCTACCCGTTTGCCACCGAAACGCTGGACGTCGCCGATGCCGACCAGGTACGCGAGGCATGCAGCCGGCTGTTGGCGAACACCGAGCGTTTAGATGTGCTGGTGAACGCCGCCGGGATCCTGCGCATGGGCGCTACCGACCAGCTGAGCGCGGAAGACTGGCAGCAGACCTTCGCGGTCAACGTCGGCGGGGCGTTCAACCTGTTTCAGCAGACGATGGCCCAGTTCCGTCGCCAGCGGGGCGGGGCGATCGTCACCGTCGCCTCCGATGCTGCGCACACGCCGCGCATCGGCATGAGCGCCTATGGCGCCTCGAAGGCGGCGCTGAAAAGCCTGGCGCTGACCGTAGGCCTTGAGCTGGCGGGCAGCGGGGTGCGCTGTAATCTGGTGTCGCCGGGCTCCACCGATACCGATATGCAGCGCACCCTGTGGGTCAGCGACGATGCAGAGCAGCAGCGGATCCGCGGCTTCGGCGAGCAGTTTAAGCTCGGCATCCCGCTGGGTAAAATCGCCCGCCCGCAGGAGATCGCCAATACCATTCTGTTCCTCGCCTCTTCTCACGCCAGCCATATCACCCTGCAGGATATCGTGGTTGATGGCGGCTCGACGCTGGGGGCGTAAATGGCCTGGAAGCGAGAGCTTACGCTGGCGGCGCTGAACGCCAGCAGCGAAAATACCATGGTGGCGCATCTTGGCATCATCTACACCCGACTGGAAGAGGGGCTGCTGGAGGCGGAGATGCCGGTGGATGCGCGCACCCATCAGCCGTTTGGCCTGCTGCACGGCGGCGCTTCCGCGGCGCTGGCGGAGACGCTGGGCTCGATGGCCGGTTGGCTGATGACCGAAGAAGGGCAGTGCGTCGTCGGGACTGAGCTTAACGCCAGCCATCACCGGGCCGTCTCCAGCGGGAAAGTGCGCGGCGAGTGCCGTCCGCTGCATCTTGGTCGCCAGAGCCAGAGCTGGGAGATTGTGGTGTATGACGAGAAGGGGCGGCGCTGTTGCACCTGTCGTCTGGGCACCGCGGTGCTGGGCTAAGAAGCCGCTGTTTCCCCGGCTTGCGCTACGCTTAGCCGGGCTACGTATCGGCGCAATGGGGTAGCCCGGATAAGGCGCAGCGCGCCGCCATCCGGGAGTGTCCCTGCTCGCATTGCGCTTAGCAGGGCTAAGTATCTGTAGGTCGGGTAAGGCGTTAGCCGCCACCCGACAAAAAAAACGGCACCGTTCACGGTAACCCTTTCATTCATTTTCCTGCCTTAAGTGATCTCGCTAGCAATGTGAGACAAATCTCTGTGGGTGTACGGCATCTGCGATGTTTCGGTGTTGTTAAATTCTGCGTTGTGATCTAGAAACAAAATGTAACATCCTGATTACCCTACCGGTGGACCACAACAATGAATAATTCAGGGAAATACCTTATCTGGGCGCTGCTCTCCGTCATCGGAGCCTTCGCCCTCGGCTATATCGCTTTAAACCGGGGTGAGCAGATAAACGCGCTGTGGATTGTCGTCGCCGCGGTCTGCGTTTATTTGATCGCGTATCGTTTCTACGGCCTGTATATCGCTAAAACCGTGCTCGGCGTTGACCCGACGCGGATGACGCCCGCGGTGCGGCATAACGATGGCCTCGACTACGTTCCAACCGACAAAAAAGTGCTGTTCGGTCACCATTTTGCCGCCATTGCCGGCGCGGGGCCGCTGGTGGGCCCGGTGCTCGCCGCGCAGATGGGCTACCTGCCGGGGATGATCTGGATCCTCGCCGGCGTGGTGCTGGCTGGGGCGGTACAGGACTTTATGGTGCTGTTTGTTTCGACCCGCCGCGATGGCCGTTCGCTTGGCGAACTGGTTAAAGAGGAGATGGGACCGACCGCTGGCGTCCTGGCGCTGGTGGCCTGCTTTATGATCATGGTGATCATCCTCGCGGTCCTGGCGATGATTGTGGTGAAAGCGCTGACCCACAGTCCGTGGGGGACATATACCGTCGCCTTTACCATTCCGCTGGCGATCTTTATGGGCATCTACATCCGCTATCTGCGTCCGGGACGCATCGGCGAGGTGTCGGTGATAGGCCTGGTGATGCTGGTGTTCGCCATCATCTCCGGCGGCTGGGTGGCGGAAAGCCCGACCTGGGCGCCGTGGTTTGATTACACCGGCGTACAGCTGACCTGGATCCTGGTGGGCTACGGATTTGTGGCTGCGGTACTGCCGGTCTGGCTGCTGCTGGCCCCGCGCGATTATCTCTCCACCTTCCTGAAAATCGGCACCATCGTGGGGCTGGCGATTGGCATCCTGATTATGCGCCCGACCCTGACGATGCCGGCGCTGACCAAGTTTGTCGATGGTACCGGCCCGGTATGGACCGGCAACCTGTTCCCGTTCCTGTTTATCACCATCGCCTGCGGCGCGGTCTCCGGCTTCCATGCGCTGATCTCCTCCGGCACCACGCCGAAAATGTTGGCCAACGAAAGCCAGGCCTGCTTTATCGGCTACGGCGGCATGTTGATGGAATCCTTCGTCGCTATTATGGCGCTGGTGGCGGCCTGTATTATCGATCCGGGCGTCTACTTCGCGATGAACAGCCCGATGGCGGTGCTGGCGCCGGCGGGTACCACCGATGTGGTCGCCTCGGCAGCGCAGGTGGTGAGCGGCTGGGGCTTTAGCATTACGCCTGATACGCTGCATCAAATCGCCAGCGAGGTCGGCGAACAGTCGATTATCTCCCGCGCCGGCGGCGCGCCAACGCTGGCGGTGGGGATGGCCTACATCCTGCACGGCTCGCTGGGCGGACTGATGGATGTCTCGTTCTGGTACCACTTCGCCATTCTGTTTGAGGCGCTGTTTATCCTGACGGCGGTTGACGCCGGCACCCGCGCGGCGCGCTTTATGCTGCAGGATCTGCTGGGCGTGATTAGCCCGGGGCTGAAAAAAACCAGCTCGCTACCGGCCAACCTGCTGGCGACCGCGCTGTGCGTCCTGGCTTGGGGCTACTTCCTGCATCAGGGGGTGGTCGATCCGCTGGGCGGGATTAACACCCTATGGCCGCTGTTCGGTATTGCCAACCAGATGCTGGCGGGGATGGCGCTGATGCTCTGCGCGGTGGTCCTGTTCAAGATGAAACGCCAGCGCTACGCGTGGGTGGCGCTGCTGCCGACCAGCTGGTTGCTGATCTGTACGTTGACCGCCGGCTGGCAGAAGTCGTTTAGCCCGGACACCAAAGTTGGTTTCCTGGCGATCGCTAATAAATTCCAGGCGATGATCGACAGCGGCAACATTCCGCCGCAATATACCGAATCACAGCTGGCGCAGCTGGTGTTTAACAACCGTCTCGATGCCGGACTGACCATCTTCTTTATGATCGTGGTGGTGGTGCTGGCGCTGTTCTCGATTAAAACCGCGCTGGCGGCGCTGAAAGAGGATAAACCGACGGCGAAAGAGACACCGTACCAGGCGATGCCCGCCGATGCGCAAACTATAACCGCGCAGGCGAAGCGCGCGCATTAACCGGTGTGCCGGGTGGCGGCTTCGCCTTACCCGGCCTACATTTCCGATCCTCCCTCTCCCTTTGGGAGAGGCTCGGGGTGAGGGATACAAAAGAGAAATGACTTATGTTTGACACCCTTTCCAAAGCAGGTAAGTACCTGGGCCAGGCGGCGAAGATGATGATCGGCGTGCCGGATTACGATAACTACGTCGAGCACATGCGAATAACCCACCCGGATCAGACGCCGATGACTTATGAAGAGTTCTTTCGCGAACGCCAGGACGCGCGCTACGGCGGCAAGGGCGGGGCGAAGTGCTGTTAACCCTCTTTCGGCAGATAGAGGCTGATCTGCTCCTGAGTACAGCCGTAAATCGCCGCCAGCTTCTCGCGGGTGCGCTTTTGCGGACGGGAGTCCAGCGCTTCCAGCTGTGACACCGCGGACTGGCTGATGCCAAGCTTTTCGGCTACCTCCTGCTGGGACATCCCGCGCAGGATGCGCCACGCGGCCTGCAGGCTGACGTTTTCTTTATGCATCACGTCGCATACTTCGCCCGGCAGCATGACGTCATCATAGATATCTGATTCATAAGGAATATCTTCCCAGTCGCTTTCATCCTCGTCGTCGTACTCCAGCAGAGCCAGGCGCATACGAAAGTAATCGCTGTAAGGAATGACGACATACTGGTCTTTTCCTTCTTCATCCTTGATGTACTGAATAGTCATATTCGGTATGTTCCTCATGAAGGTAGGTGGTGGTGGTTCGGCGTTTAACCGCCACGACGTAGCAGGTATCGCCCGGCGGATCCCCAAAGGTGTAGATGACTCTGTAATCACATAATCGCAGCCGGTAGTGGTTTTCGGGAGAGGACAATTTTTTGATATCCGAGATAGGTGAAGCTTTATCATCCATCTTCTCCAGCCTGGATTTAATGCGGCTCTTATACCGAGTATCGATTTTAGAAAATTGCTTATCTGCCGTTTTTGACCAGACAATTTTCATCCGTACCTCCACTGTACGCCCACACAAAATATAAGGAAATAATAAGACTATTAGATAAATTCCGAATTTCTTATGGGGTACTGTAGAGCGGAGAAAAAACGCAGGTAAGAGGCAAAACGCAACCCGTCGAGGCGGTGCGGGAAGGCCTCTGCCGGGCGACAGAGGCTTGCAGAAAATGTGCGATCAGGCGTTCAATCCGCCATCCACGTCCAGCCCCGTACCGGAGATCTGCCCGGCGGCCGGGCTGGCGAGGAAGGTGACCGCCGCGGCGATGTCTTCCGGCTGGCCGTAGTGACCGACCGCAATCATCTGGCGCTGGGCTTCCGCCTGTTCTCCGTCTTCCGGGTTCATATCGCTGTTGGTCGGCCCTGGATGGACAAGGTTAACGGTGATCCCGCGAGGGCCTAAATCACGCGCCAGGCCACGGGTCAGGGCGTTGAGGGCGGACTTGGTCATGGCGTAAACCGAGATGCCCGGCATGGCCACGCGGTTAGCCAGACAGCTGCCGATATTGATGATCCGTCCGCCATCGGCCATATGCACCAGCGCTTCCTGGGTGGCGATGACCACTCCACGGATATTGACGTTGATAAGCGCGTCAATGTCCGCCAGCGTCATGGATTCCAGTGGACCGCCGCGGGCTATTCCGGCGTTGTTGACCAGAATGTCCAGCCCGCCGAGGGACCGGGCCGCATGGGTGACGGCATCCTGAATCGCCTGCGCGCTGGCGCTGTCGGCCTGTACCGCTTCGCCGTACCGACCCAGGGCCTTTATTTCATCGGCGACCGCCTGGGCTTTATCGACCGATTTTTCATACGTAATAACCACATCGGCGCCGGCGCGCGCCAGCGACAGCGCGATGGCGCGACCCAACCCACGGCTGGCGCCGGTAACCAGCGCCTTCTTACCTGTTAAATCGATCTGCATGATGACCTCGTTGCGAGAGTGGTGAGCATCATCATTAGGTATAGACGGTCGGGGTGATTAACGGCTGAAGTATTCCACCTTCTCAAACGCCGCGCGCAGAACCTCAGGGGTTAACGTCACCGGTAAATAGTGAATCGACTCGCCCGGGCGCAGGGTATGGGCAATGACCCGGTCCAGCTCTGCGCGGTTATTGATATCGACTTCCAGCGCCGCCAGGGTGGTCGGCAGGTTAAAGCGCTGATACGCCTGCACTAACTGCGCCAGCACATCGTCCTGACCAAGCAGGGCGCTCTGTACCAGAATGCCGTAGGCCACTTTGGTACCGTGGAGAAATTTATCCGTCTGCGGCAGCACCGTCAGTCCGTTGTGCACCGCATGGGCGGCGGCGACCCGGGTGTAACGTTCCCCCAGCCCGCCAACCATCCCGCCGCCGGCGATAATCGCCTCCACCACATCGCGAAACGCCTGGGTCAGATCGCCGCGGCGCTGGTCCGCCAGCGCCGTTTCGCTGCTGGCCAGCAGCACATCGCGGATCGCCTGCGCGCCGTTAATCCCCAGCCGCACGGTGAGCGGCAGCGCCTCCGGCTGCGGCGCCAGCACCACGGCCTCATACCATTTGGCTAAGGTGTCGCCAATGCCCGCCAGCAGGTACTCCGCCGGGGCGTTGAGAATAATGCGCGGTTCGACCAGCACCAGGAAGTTGGCGTCATCGAAGATCTCAAAATTCAGGGCCTGTCCGGCGTCGCTATACCACACCGACAGCGGCGTCCACGCCGCGCAGGTGGCGGCGATAGTCGGGATGGCCACCAGCGGTACCCCCAGGCGGCGGGCCAGCACTTTCGCGCTGTCGAGCAGCGCGCCGCCGCCGACGCCAATCACTACCGCCCGATCGTCACCGGAGGCCTGCACCAGCCCCGCCACGTCGCGTTCGCTGCAGTGGCCGGTAAAGCGGATCTTTTTCGCCTCCGGCAGGTGGAAGGCCGCCGGCAGAAAAGGTTCGGCGCCGGCCAGAGCGCGCTCGCCATAGACCCACACCGCTCGCGAGAGCTGGTCGGCGTTAAAAAAATCGCTCAGCCGCGCAAGGCTGCCAGGATGGGAGAAATAGTTGGCCGGGCCGGGCACGACGCGGATATCGCTGTTGCTCATGGAAGCTGTCCTTATGGGTGTTGGGCTAACCTGATGTTATGTCTGGACATCCAGATGGCTAATATTATTTCGTTGTATCTTATGCTTTTTACGCAGTTGTCAGCCAGCGGCGGCTATGAAAAATTCGTTAAATCAGAAGATTAATTGCCGCACGGGAGCAGTGATGAGCGCGAATCGCCTTGAGATGCATAACATTAGCCTGGCCTTCTCCGGCTTTCAGGCGCTGAACAAGGTGGACTTTACCCTCCATGGCGGGTCGGTGCATGCCCTGACCGGGGCCAACGGCGCGGGTAAGTCGACGCTGATGGCCGTGCTGTGCGGCACCCACGCCCACTATGAGGGCGAAGTGACGATCAACAACCTGCCGGTCACCATTCGTTCGCCGCGGGATGCTAAACAGCTGGGGATCCACCTGGTGCAGCAGGAGGTGGACGTGGCGCTGGTGCCGGGCCTGAGCATTGCGGAAAACATTATGCTGGACAGGCTGGCGGAGCCGGGCATGACCTTCCGCTGGTCGCGGGTTCGGCAGCTGGCGCGCGAGGCGCTGGCGCAGCTGGATGTGGCGCTGGACGTCCGGCGCTCCATTGACAGCTGCACGCTCGCCGAAAAACAGCAAATCCTGTTGGCCCGCGCCCTGTCGCACCATTGCCGCTTTTTGATCCTCGATGAACCCACCGCGCCGTTGGATCAGCATGAAAGTGAGCGTCTGTTTGCGGTAGTACGCCGTCTGCAGCATCAGGGGATCGGGGTGGTGTTTATTTCGCATCGTATCCATGAGCTGAAGGCGATCTGCGACACCCTGACGGTGCTGCGCGACGGGCGGCTGATTGAGAGCGGCCCGATGGGGCCGCTGAGCGGCGAACAGATCGTCGAAAAGATGCTGGGCCACGAGCTGAGCGATATCTTCCCGCCGCCGCGCCCGCCGCACGGCGAAGAGGTGCTGTTGCAGGTTGACGGTCTGCATGATGAGGCGTTGCTGCAGGATATTTCGCTGCGCCTGCGGAAGGGGGAAATTCTGGGTATCGCCGGGCTGGCCGGCGCGGGCAAAACCGAGCTGTGCAAAGCGCTGTTCGGCGCCAGCAAAAGCCGGGTGCAGCGTGGCGAGCTGAACGGCCAGCCGTGGCGACCGCGCGATCCGGCCGACTCGGTGGGGCGCGGCCTGGCGCTGGTCCCGGAGGAGCGACGCAAAGAGGGCATTTTCATTGAAGAGCCGATCGCGATGAACCTGGCGGTCAGCGCCGATAACAGCTTTTCGCGCTGGAGCCTGTTTGGCCATCGGCAGGCCTGGCGCTGGGCGGAGGAGGTGATTGCCCGCCTCGGCGTGCGCGCTACCGGTCCCGGTCAGACGCTGCGCCGTCTTTCCGGCGGCAACCAGCAGAAGGTGGCCATTGGCAAATGGCTGCGCGGTGATGCCAACGTTTTGATTTTTGACGAACCGACCAAAGGGGTCGATGTGAAAGCGAAAACCGATCTGTTCATGCTGATCGATGGTCTGGCACGGGAAGGCAAAGGGGTGATTTATGCCTCGGGTGAATTCGCCGAGCTGGTCGGTTTATGCGACCGCATCTGCGTACTGTGGGACGGACGGATCGTAGCGGAGATCCCCGGCGCGGAAGCCCGGGAAGAGACACTGCTTTATTATTCAACCGGAGGAGCGGCAGCGTGAGCAAGGCCCTGGCAGTAAACGCGACGGTATCGGGCCGTCAGCGATTTTTTGATTTTCTCTATAAGTGGGGCATGTTGCTGACCGTGGTGCTGCTGGTGGCGGTCTTTGGCCTCGCCTCGGACAACTTCCTTGACCCGTTCAACATCATCAACATTCTGCGCTCGATTGCCATCGTGACGGTGATTGCCATTGGGGTGTCGATTTCCCTCACCATCGGCGGCTTCGATCTGTCAGTGGGATCGACGGCATCGCTGGCTAACGCGCTGGTGATTTCCCTGTTTGTCTGGCATGGCCTGGGGACCACCGAAGCGATTCTGATAACCCTCGCGCTCTGCACCCTGGTGGGGCTGTTTAACGCCTTTCTGATCGTGGTGCTGCGCATTCCTGACATGCTCGCCACCCTGGCCAGCCTGTTTGTGATTCAGGGCGTGGCAATGACATACAGCTATGGTGGGTCGATTACCGAAAACATGGTGCTGCCGAGCGGCGAGATGGCGGAGGGTACTATCCCGGCGGCCTTTGGCGCGCTGGGGCAGGTGCCGACCATCGTCATTATCATGCTGGTGGTGACGCTGATCGCCCAGCTGGCGCTGTCGTTCACTACCCACGGACGGCGGATGTACGCCATCGGCGGCAACCCGGAGGCGGCGCGGCTCTCCGGCCTGCGGATCACGCGTTACAAAGTCGCAGCATACGTGATTGCCTCGCTGCTGGCCGGGCTGGGCGGCATTCTGCTGGCCTCGCGCATCGGCTCTTCGCAGGTCAACGCCGGCGGCGGCTATCTGATGGACGCGGTGGCCGCGGCATGGATCGGCTTTTCGCTGGCGGGCTCCGGCAAACCAAACGCCCTGGGGACGCTGGTGGGGGCGGTGATCCTCGGCGTGCTCTCCAACGGGCTGGTGATGCTCTCGGTGCCGTATTACGCGATGGACATTATTAAAGGGTTGGTGCTGGCTGGCGCGCTGGCACTGACCTATTTTCAGCGCCGTACTTAACATTTTACAGGGTAAACCGCATGAAAAAGATCGCACTCTCTCTGATGACGCTGGGTCTGCTGCAGTCGACGGCGGCGCTGGCCACCGCCCCGACGCCGGTGCCGGCGGCGATTGCCGAACACAACGGCCCGATCCGCATTGCCGTGATCCGCAACCTCGGGTCTGACGATAACACCACCCAGTTTGTCGCCGGGGCGCTGCAGGAAGGCAAAAAGCTCGGTTTCAAAATCAGCACCTTCCTGAGCAACGGCGATGACGCCAAATTCCAGGACTTCGTCAACCAGGCCATCAGCCAGAAATACGATGGCATTATTCTCTCTCAGGGGCGTGACCCGTATTCCACCTCCCTGGTGAAGAAGGCGGTGGACGCCGGGATCAAAGTGGCGGTGTTCGATACCGCGGTAAGCGGTGAGATCCCCGGGGTGACGGTCAGCCAGCAGGATGATGCCTCACTGACCGAGCTCTCTTTTGGCCAGCTGGTGAACGATTTCAACGGCAAGGCCAACATCGTCAAGCTGTGGGTGGCGGGCTTCCCGCCGATGGAGCGCCGTCAGGCGGCTTACCAGACGCTGCTGAAGCAAAATCCGGGGATTAAAGAGCTGGAGTCGATCGGCGCCGTGTCATCCGATGTGCAGGGCGACACTGCCAACAAGGTGGGGGCGATCCTCGCCAAGTATCCGAAAGGGAAAATTGACGCGATCTGGGGCACCTGGGATGCCTTTAGCCAGGGAGCCTATAAAGCGCTGAAAGAGAACGGCCGCACCGAGATCAAACTCTACAGCATTGATATTTCCAACCAGGATTTGCAGCTGATGCGCGAAGCCGGCAGCCCGTGGAAGGTGAGCGTGGCGGTGGATCCGAAGCTTATCGGCGCGACCAACGTGCGGCTGATCGCCAACAAGATCGCCGGCGAGCCGACGCCAGCCACCTACGACTTCAAGGCGGCAGCGATTCCCCAGGCGCTGCTGGCGGCCCAGCCGGGAGCGGTAAACGTGGCGTCGCTGGGGAAAATTATCCCTGGCTGGGGCCAGACCGAAGACTTTATCGCGCCGTGGTTCGCGACGCTGGAAGCGAAGAACAAATAAAATCAAGCCGGGTGGCGGTGGGTGGCGGCCTGGTGCCCTCACCCCGGCCCTCTCCGCAGGGAGAGGGGGAAAACCATGCCACCGGGCGAGAGGGATCCCCTATGTCAGCATTACCTTCCCCCGAATACAGCCGCAATATGCGGCTGATTGGCCATAGCGATCAGGGCGGTCGTCCGGACGGCGTGCAGCTGATGGTGCACCGCGGATTCGCCTATATCGGCCATATGGTGTCGCAGGGTTTTTCCGTGGTCGATGTTCGCGATCCGACCCGGCCCACCACCGTCAACTATATTGCCGCGCCGCCGGGCACCTGGAACGTGCATCTGCAGGCGCATGACGATCTGCTGCTGGTGATCAACGCCCGGGATCTGTTTGCTGACGCCCGTTTTGCTGATGAGAAGGTGTACTACACCCGCTCGGTGGGTGACACGGTCAGCGATGTGCAGGACAGGGGCTGGAGCGCCGGGCTGCGCATCTTTGATATTTCCACTCCCGCGCAGCCGCGGGAAATCAGTTTCCTGTCGCTTAACGGCATCGGTATTCACCGCATCTGGTACGTCGGCGGGCGCTGGGCGTATGTGTCCGCGCTGATCGACGGTTTTACCGACTACATCTTCCTGACCATCGATCTGGCCGATCCGCGTAAGCCCGAAGTAGCCGGGCGCTGGTGGCTGCCGGGGATGCACCAGGCGGGCGGTGAAACACCGGACTGGCCGCAGGGCAAACGCTATGCGCTGCATCACGCCATTATTGCCGGGGATACCGCCTACGGCAGCTGGCGCGACGGCGGCCTGACGCTGCTGGATGTCAAAGACCGTACCCAGCCGAGGCTGATTAGTCATCGCAACTGGAGCCCGCCGTTCGGCGGCGGAACGCATACCGCGCTGCCGCTGCCGGATCGTGACCTGCTGGTGGTGCTGGATGAAGCGGTGCTCGACAACCAGGAGGACGGCGAGAAGCTGATCTGGCTGTTTGATATCCGCGAGCCAACCAACCCGGTGAGCATCGCCACCTTCCCGCCGCCGGACGAAGCGGATTACGTGGCGAAAGGGGCGCATTTCGGCCCGCATAACCTGCATGAGAATCGTCCCGGCAGCTTTGTCAGCTCAACGCTGATTTTTGCCACGTATCAGAATGCCGGCGTGCGGGCTTACGATATTTCCAACCCGTATCGCCCGCTGGAGACCGGGGCGCTGGTCCCGGCTGCGCCTGAGAGAATGATGGATACCCGTCCCGGCCGCCCGCGGGTGATCCAGTCCTGTGACGTGTTTGTCGATGCGCAAGGCATTATCTACAGCACCGATTACAACGGCGGGCTATCGGTGATTGAGTATCTGGGGTGAGGGTAAGGTAAACGCAAAATTGTACTCGCATGTCTGCCGGGTGGCGGCTTTCGCCTTACCCGGCCTACGAAAGAGTGCAAGATCAAACCGTTATGCGGCTATCTGTAGGCCCGCGCAAGCGCAGCGCCGCCGGGCAATCTCAGAAAATGGCACTTTTTTAGGGGTTGCTCCCCTGTTTCGTTATTGTACTCGGATGTCTGCCGGGTGGCGGCTTTCGCCTTACCCGGCCTACGAAAGAGTGCAAGATCAAACCGTTATGCGGCTATCTGTAGGCCCGGCAAGCGCAGTGGACTGACCCCATAAAGTTGGATGGTTCATATTAAGCGGCTCTCAGAGCCTGGGTTCGGTACTCTACCGGACTCAGGCCTTTTAATTTCAGGCTTATCCGCTCGTTGTTGTAGTAATGGATATAGTCCTCTACGGCTTTTCTTAGCGCACTGACACTCCTGAACTCCCTCAGATAAAAACACTCCGATTTCAGGGTCCCGAAGAAGTTTTCCATCACTGCATTATCCAGGCAGTTTCCTTTACGCGACATACTCTGCGTCATCCCATGCGCCTTTAAACGTTCCTGATAGCTCCTCATCCTGTAATGCCAGCCCTGATCCGAGTGCAGCAGCGGAGCATCTCCCGGTCTGAGCTTCGGGAACGCACCGTCCAGCATCGTATTCACCCATCCATCACCGGCCTTTCCGACAGGCTGTAGGCGATAACCTCCCGGTTAAACAGATCGAGAACTGACGACAGGTAAAGCTTTTTTCCCTGTACCGGGAACTCTGTCACATCTGTTACCCATTTTTCGTTGGCTTTTGACGCACCGAAATTCCGGCTCAGGATATTGGGCGCGGCCTCGCCCGTTCTCCCTTTCCAGGCACGATATTTTTTCGCCCTTATCACAGACCGGAGTGACAGTTCTGCCATCAGCCGCTGCACTGTTTTATGGTTTATCCGCAGCCCCTGTTTTCTCAGTGCGAGCGTGATCCTGCGGTAGCCATAACGACCTTTGTGATAGTGGTATATCTTCCTGATGTTCTCTTTAAGACCCGCATACCTGTCCCCTTGCTTCAGTGCATTCATATTGTAATACCACGTGCTACGGGACATACCGGCCGCCCGCAGAAGGTCCCGCAGAGCGTGTTCATGCCTTAGTTCACTGATTATCAGGGCTTTTTGCCATTTTTTTTTTTTCGCTCTGAACCAAGGCTTTCAACTTTTTTAGATAGGCATTCTCTGCCCGCAGATAACGCAGTTCGGCCCTGAGCTCTTCGGGGGAGAGTTTTTCCAGCTCTTTATCTGTCAGTGGTGGGATATTTTTTGGCTTTGTCATTTGTCCGGGCCGTCCGCATTGCATGTTTAAAAGACCTTCCGCTCCGGCATCGTTGTACACGTCGAGCCAGCGCCGGACAAGTATTTCTGCGGAGAGATTAAACCGGGCAGCCGCTTCACGCATCGTCAGGCGGTCACTGATAACCGCCCGGACGACCACGAGTTTAAATTCATCGGAATAATGATTATTTTTTGCAGTCAGGCCTTCTGCACCGTGGAACTGCCATGCCCTGACCCAGCGACGGACAGATGTTCTTTCAATACCAAAAAGGTCGGCTGTACTCTGTTCTCCGTCTTTACCGGACAAATAATGATTAACCACAGCCAGTTTTGTTTCAGGGGAATACTTTGGTTTAGCCATAAAATTGCACCTTACTCAGTTGGGTGTCCAACTTTTGGGGTGCAGTCCAGCAGCGCCGCCGGGCAATCCCCGAAAATAGCACTTTTTTAGGGGGGGCTCCCTCTCCCTGTGGGAGAGGGTTGGGGTGAGGGAAACAGGCGCATTCAGCTGTACTGGCGTACCCGCGCCAGCAGCTCGTCGACGCTGTCGATACGCTCGGCCAGCACGATCAGCGCTCTGCCCAGGGTAATGGCGTGGCGCAGGCACTCATGACGCATGGCGTCGTCCTGGATAGTGTCGATATCCGCGACGTGCGACAGTCCGACGCTGCGGCGGATCAGTTCGCTGCCGCAGAAGCCGACCGCGTCCGCCCAGACTTTCTTCAGAAAGGCGGAGGCGTAGCCGGGGTAAGCCAGCGCCGCGTCGCGGGTTTTCTCCGCCGCCAGCGCCTGGAAGCGCTCGGCGAAGGTGGTCCACAGCTGGTGGATGTCGTTCAGCCGCTGCTCGCGCGCGGCGGCGGCATCGCGAATGCCGAGCTGGCCCGGCAGGCCGCAGTAGTTCAGCAGCAGGTTGCCGATGGCGGTGCCGATATCGAAGCCGATGGGGCCGAAGTAGCCGAACTCGGCGTCGATGGCCTTCAGGCTGCCTTCGGCAACGAAGATCGACCCGCTGTGGATATCGCCGTGCAGCAGCGCTTCCGCATGGGCAAAGAAACGGTGCTTCAGCGCCGCCACCGCCAGCTTAAGCTGGGCGTCGTCGCGCAGGGCGGCGACATCGGCCTCCAGCTCCGCCGGGTAGTTATTGCGCTCGTGGATCTGATACGGGTCGTTAAAGAACAGATCCTCGGTGATCTCGCACATCGCCGGGTTAATAAACTGCGCCACCTGCGCCTTTTTCTCGTGGGGATGGAGGTAGAAATCGCTGGTGTGGAACAACACCTGCGCCAGATAGTCGCCAAGCTGGCGGGCCGCCTGGGGATAGTAGACGTTAGCGATAAGCTCTCCGCGCCAGATGCGGTGGTCGGAAAGATCTTCCATCACCATCACCGCCAGCTCGGGATCAAAGTGATGGATTTTTACCGTGTGCTGCGGGCTGTGCTGATAGTGGGCGACCAGGGTCTGCGCTTCGAGACGGGCGCGGTCGAGGGTCAGCGGCCAGGTTTCGCCGACGCAGCGCACGTAGGGCAGGGCCTGTTTGACGATCGCCCGGCTGACGCCCTGACGATCGAACACTTTAAACACCAGATTGAGGTTGCCATCGCCCACTTCCTGCGCGCTGACCAGCTCAGATGGGTTGTCGATGCCGGCGAACTGTTGCGCGTAAGCCACGGCATCGTGGGCGGTGAAGGTATGGTATTGCGACATTGCCTCGATCCTCGAATTCTGATTAAGCCGTTCAGACGTCTATACTTCTGGATTCCATCCTGACACAATGTGATACAACAACGCAACAGGGATTTAACGACATGCAGACATTACAGACCACCAGCCTGCGGGTGAGTGAAAATCAGCTTTTTATTCTCGACCAGCAGGCCTTGCCGCAGGAAAAACGCTGGCTGGCGGCGGATAACGTTGCGCTGCTGGTGGACCATATTCATACCCTGCGGGTGCGCGGCGCGCCGCTGATTGGCCTGTCCGCCAGCCTGCTGCTGGCCCTGCTGGCCCAGCGCGGCCTGAACCGGGATGCACTCCAGCAGGCGCTGGAGACGCTGCGCGCGGCGCGGCCGACAGCGGTCAACCTGATGAATAATCTGGATCGCATGAAGCAGGCGCTGGCCCGGGAGGATTACCCGCAGGCGCTGGAAGCGGAAGCCTTGCGTCTGGTCGAAGAAGATAAACAGCTGTGCGACCGCATCGCTGAGGCGGGCAGTGCGCTGGTGAAGCCCGGCAGTCGACTGCTGACCCACTGCAACACCGGTGGCCTGGCGACCGCCGGGGTAGGGACCGCCCTGGGGGTTATCGCGCTGGCGCACCGGCAGGGAAAAGTGACCAACGTATGGGTTGATGAAACCCGGCCGCTGCTGCAGGGCGGTCGTTTAACCGCCTGGGAGCTGGGCGAGCTGGGCGTGCCCTATCAGCTGATCGCCGATTCAATGGCCGCCAGCCTGATGGCGCAGGGGCAGGTGGATGCGGTGTGGGTCGGCGCCGACCGTATCGCCGCCAACGGCGACGTGGCGAATAAAATCGGCACCTATTCTCTGGCGGTTTTGGCCCATTATCACCAGATCCCGTTTTACGTCGCTGCCCCGCAGACCACCCTCGACCGCCATTGCCCGAACGGGGCGGCGATCCCCATTGAGCAGCGCGCGGCGGCGGAAGTGACCGGAGTGGCGGGCAGCTTCGGCGCGGTACAGTGGGCGCCGACGGGGGCCGCCGTTTACAATCCGGCGTTCGACGTCACGCCTGCTGGGCTGATAAGCGGCTGGGTGCTGGACAGCGGGGTGGTCACCCCGGCGCAGGTCGCCGCCGGGGCGTTTGCGCCGGACAACGGATAACGGACGTCGTGCCGGGCCTGGAAAAAAGGTTTTCCCGGGCCCGGACAAACACCGCGCCGCTACGGCAGGACCATGGCTACCGCCGGGGCGGATGACCGGTCGATACGCTGACCCAGCGCGGTGATGGCCGCCTGGAAGGGACACAGCGTACCAACGTCGGTCTGACGGCAGCCCGGCTGACGCCACTCCTGACGCAGCATCGGGTGCTGCGCGTCCGGCGTCTGCAGACGACGCAGGTCGTCGAGGCCCTGGGCCTGGAAATAGACCCGCAGATAGCGTTCTCCGCTCTTCGCGTTGCGCCAGCGCTCCAGCACCAGGCTACTGCCCGGCGGGATATTTCCCCGGCTGTAGCCCGGCAGCTGCCAGCTAAAGTTCATCAGCGTGCGTACCATGGCGATGTTGGTGTCATGGGCCACCAGCAGCAGCCAGCGTACGTTCGGATTCGCCTCCGGTTTGACGCCATCGAGCATAGCGTTGAGCAGCACCGACCCGCGTTTTTGCGCGGTATACAACACATCGTTACTCAGATCGTAGTTTTCCGTTAACAGCGGCAGCAGGGCGGTGATCTGCCTGGCCTGGGTGATCTTGCCCCACGCCAGCTGGCTGAGAGGCAGGTTTTCACTCCAGCCGAGACGCAGCGTCTCCACCATATTGGCCATCACGCTCAGTCCGCTAATGGTGGTCTTCCCACTTTTGCTCTGCTCGACCTGCCACGGGGTATCGAAGATCGGGCAGGGCTTATCGGCCTGACAAACCGCCTGTTTCAATAGCTGGATGGTCGGCGCCAGCGCCTGCCGACGCTGCGCCAGATCCCCGGCCTTCTCTTTCACCGCCGCCAGCTGGCGGGCGGGGTCGGTTTGCGTGGCGGCGAACTTGTCGGTCTGAAACAGGGGATCGGCATCCCCGCTGACATAATGGATAGCGACGCCGCAGCCGGGGAAGGCGCCATCCACCAGCGCCTGGGCGGTCGCTCGCGTCCGCTGCAGCGGGCTGGCGCGCACGTATATCGACTCCGCCGTCGGGCATCCGGCCTGCAGCAGGCCGAGCTGGCGGTAATGCTGGCCTTCCGCACGCCCTTTGTTGACCACGGCGGCATAGCCATGGCCGGTGAGCTCCCCGTCATGGGTGGTCCACTCGGTCCACGGTCGGCCGGTGGCGGCCTCAATGGCTTCCCGGTTGCCGGCCGTCGGCGGACGAATACCGTGGCGGCTGAGCTCGACCACTTTCTCCAGCTGCCAGTCCGCGGCGGCGGCAGATTGCAGCGCCAGCAGCGGCAGTGCGCAGGCGATAAACAGGCGTAACAGCCCCTGATGTCTTGCAGGCATCATATCTTCTTCCTTATTCGTTAATCGGTTATGAGGAGAACGAGGTCTGCCGTTCGACGGCATGGCGCCGGGCGACGATGGCGGCAGTGGTAAAACAGAGTAGCGCGGAACCCAGACCGGTACCCACCCAGAACATCGCCAACGTGCTGAAATCATACAGCGTTTTGCCGTTTTCAAGGATAGCCGTTTTATCAATAATGATCCCGGTGAGAAACTCGCCCAGGCCGGCGCCGGCGTAGCTGGCGATGCCGATGGTGCCGAGCGCGGCCCCGGCGGCCTTGCGCGAAGAGATATCGACGGCGATCAGCCCGCCGAGGAAGCAGGTCAGAGCGCCAATGGTGGCCCCGAAGATAATCATCGCCAGAATATCAGTGTAGTAATTGTGCGGCGACCAGAGCATCAGGGCGAAGCCGGCGGTGTTCAGCAGGCTGATGAATCCGGCCATCACGCTGCGGTTGCGCGGGAAAAAGCGGTCGGAGAGCATGCCGGCGATGATGGTCCCGGCGATGCCGGCGATAGCGTTGACGCCGATAATCCCGGACGCCTCCAGGGTGGAATAAGCTTTATCCTGCTCCAGAAAGAAGATCCCCCATGAGTTGACGGCGTAGCGGTCGATGTACATAAAGGCGGAGGCGAGGGCGAGGGTCCACAGCGCCGGGTTGCGCAGCGCCAGCAGCTGGTTTTTAAACACCGAGCCGCGGGCTTCGACCTCCTCCTGCGGTTCATCGCGGATGACGTTGATGGACGGGAAGCCGCTGCTCTGCGGCGAATCGTGCATGAACAGCACCAGCAGCACCACGCCGGCGGCGCCGAGCGCGGCGGTGGACAGGTAGCCCATCTGCCAGCCAAACCCGGCGATCACCGCGGCGATCACCATATAGGTCACCGCCTCGCCGATATTATGCGCCGTCGACCAGATGCCATAGAAGGTGCCGCGCTCCTTAACGCCGTACCAGCGCGCCAGCGAGACCGCGCAGGGGCCGACGCCCATCGACTGCGCCCAACCGTTGATCCCCCAGAAGATGGCCAGCAGCAGGGCGTTGGTGGTCATCCCCATCATCAGGTTCATCCCGGCGCTGAGCAATAAACCGAGGCTCATATAGCGCACCACGTTGGCGTGATCGGCGATAAAACCATTGACCAGTTTGCCGATGGCGTAGCTGAAGAACAGGGTAGAGCCGATCATGCCGAGCTCCGTCGGGGTGATCCCCAGCTCCACCAGCGCGCTTTTGGCGACGGTGAAGGATAACCGGCAGACGTAAAAGGTGACGTAGGCCAGGGTCATGGCGATGAAGGTTTGCCAGCGCACCCGGCGAAAACGGTGTTCATCAAACGCGGCGCCCGCTTTCGGCGGCGACGCCCGGAAAAAAGCGATAATTCCAGACATAGGTGGTTCTCCGCAGGTCGGAGGCCTGACTGATTGATGTGGTTCGTCCGTGAATGAAGTTATCGTTACTGTGTAGAGTACATAATCAGAAATAGCCTGACCCGTAAGGGTTAATGTAATGGTTGTGGGATCATCTTTTTCAGCTGCGGGTAGAGCGTTGGGCTGGCCAGCAGCAGCGGATTGCCGCGCTGGATCCCCTCCTGCGCCAGAAAATCGTTGCTGGCGCCGCCCGCTTCGCGCATCAGCACCAGCCCCGGCAGGGCGTCCCACGGGTTCATGTGCGGCTCGTAGTAGCCAATCAACCGGCCCGCCGCCGCCCAGGCGCTCATCAACGCCCCGGAGCCGTTGCGGATAAACATGCCGCCGTCGCTGAGCAGCGCCTGCAGAAACGGCAGAAAGTCCGCCGGGGTGACGCGATGCGAGGTGCCGACGCCCATCACGCCCTCTTTGACCGTCGTCGCGGGGTGCGGACGGATCGGAGCGTCGTTGAGCCAGGCGCCATGGCCCCGCAGGGCGTGAAACAGCTCGCGATGGTTGGGGTCGTAGACCACGCCGATGACCGGTTCGCCGTCGGCGACGATCGCCAGCGACAGGCACCAGGTGTGCAGGCCGTTGAGGAAACAGCTGGTGCCATCGATGGGGTCGACCACCCACAGCACTCGCGCGTCGGGCAGGCGGGCGCCGCTCTCTTCGCCGAGAAAACCATCCTCCGGAAACGCGCTCTGAATGCGCTGTTTGACAAAGGCCTCCACCCGCTTATCGGCCACGCTGACCACATCCTGCAGGTCGTCGCCCTTATGGTCGACGGTCAGCGCCTCGCGCTGTTGATAGTATTCAAACGCCAGCTCAGCCCCCGCTTTCGCCAGCTCGCAGGCCAGACGGTAGCGGGCCTGTAGCGCTTCTGATTCCTGAGATTGCATAGTGACTCCCTATTTTGCACACGTGTGCATTTTGCGTGAAAAAAACAGCCCCGAAGGGCCGAATGAGTGTGGCCGGGTTTCGCAGAAGATTCTGTGATCGCTCCAGCATAAAATGATTTTTTCATTTCGCACTATGACGAATGATTAGTTTCACCGGCACTTCGCGATGGCGCGAGGGCAGGCTGAAGCGGGCGATCCGCGTCATTAACAAATCCACCGCGTGGTGGGCCAGCAGGGCGGTATTCTGCTGAACGGTGGTGAGCTGATAGGGCTGCCAGTCCGCCTGCGGGATATCGTCAAAGCCGACGATGGCCGGCAGCGGGGCGGCGGCGTCCCGCAGGCCGTCCTGGGCGCCCAGCGCCAGCATATCGGTGGCGCAAAACAGCGCCTGCATCCCGGGGTTTTCAGCAACCAATTCTCTGGCAGCCTGGTAGCCGGCTTGATAGCCGCCGCTGTCGCAGAAGCGGCTGCTCACCGCCATATCCGACGTCCGGGCGATAAAAGCCTCATAGCGCTGGCGGGTGCTGAAGTTCTCGCGATTTTCGCCAATAAAGCCAACCTGCCGCCAGCCTCGGCGGCTGAACAGATCCGCCACCAGCTTCGCTCCCTGGGCGTTATCGCTGCACACCCGGTCGCAGCCGGCGAGGTCCGCATGGCGGTTGATCAGGGTGACGGGGATCTTGCGCGCCAGATACTCTTCCGCCAGCGACAGCGGCGGCGCGCCGGAGGTGATGATCACCCCGGCGACGTGATAGCTCAGCAGTTGTTTAAGCGAGGGGGCGAGCTGCTGCGGATCGTCAGCGTTCATCAGCAGCGGCATAAAGCCATTGAGCGCCAGCTGATGGACCAGCGGCGCCAGCAGTTTGCTGCGAAACGGGTTGTCGAAACCGGCGGTGACGATGCCGATAAAATTACTGCTGCCGGTGATCATCGTCCGGGCGATGATATTCACCTGATAGCCCAGGGCTTCCGCGGCGCTCAGCACCTTCTGCCGGGTCTTCTCCGACACCGAGGCGCCGGGGGTGAAGGTGCGGGAGACCGCCGAGCGCGAGACCCCGGCCAGTCTGGCCACGTCCTCGGCCTTAATCCATTTTTTATCGCTCATCGTCGTTTCGCGCCGTCTGTTTTCCAGGAGGCCGACGCCCGGGCGGGCGTCGGTCACGCACACTGCCTGAAAAGGTATCACAGAAAGGCGTCGTCGCGCAGCGCCTTGCGCCCTATGCCGGGTAGCGGATGTGCTCCACCTCACGCTGCAAAATCACCCTGCCGTGGCGAATGGAGGTCAGCACCCGTGCCTGACGACGGACGGCCTCGTAGTCGTTTTCCGCATCGAGGATCAGCAGGTTCGCCGGGCGGCCTTCGGCGAGGCCGTAGTTATCGCCCAGACACAGCGCCCGGGCGCTGTTGTCGGTGACAAAGTCGAGACAGCGCTGCAGATCGTCATAGCCGAGCATATGGCAGATGTGCAGTCCGGCATCCAGAATGCGCAGGATATTGCCGTTTCCCAACGGATACCACGGATCCTGAATCGAGTCCTGAGCAAAGCAGACATTGATGCCGGCGCGATCCAGCTCCGCCACCCGGGTGACGCCGCGCCGTTTCGGCCAGCTGTCAAACCGGCCCTGCAGATGAATGCTTTCGGTCGGGCAGGAGATGAAGTTGATCCCCGAGGCTTTCAGCAGGCGAAACAGCTTTGAGCAGTAGGCGTTATCATAAGAGCCCATCGCGCAGGTGTGGCTGGCGGTGACCTGCGCCCCCATGCCGCGCACCCGCGCCTCTTCCGCTAGCACTTCGAGGAAACGCGACTGCGGATCGTCGATTTCATCGCAGTGGACATCCACCAGGCGGCCGTAACGCTGGGCGAGGTCCATCAAAAACATCACCGAGCTGACCCCTTTGTCGCGGGTGTTCTCATAGTGCGGAATGCCGCCCACCACGTCGGCGCCCATCTCGATGGCGCGCGTCATCAGCTCCCGGCCGTTGGGATACGATTCGATTCCCTCCTGCGGAAAGGCGACAATCTGCAGATCGATGAGATCGGCGGCCTCTTGTTTCACCGCCAGCAGCGCCTGCAGGGCCGACAGCGACGGATCGGTGACATCCACATGGGTGCGGACGTGCTGGACGCCGAAGTCGCGCAGCATGCCGATGGTTTTCAGCGCCCGCTGGCGGGTGTCCTCCGGGGTAATGCTCGCTTTGCGCTGGCTCCAGCGGGTGATGCCTTCAAACAGGGTGCCGCTGCGGTTCCACTCCGGCTCGCCCGCGGTGAGGGTGGCGTCAAGATGGATATGCGGCTCGACGAAGGGCGGGATCGCCAGCCGGCCCTGGGCGTCGATATCCCCTGCGTCGGCAGTCTGCATCGCGGCCTGGGCGGTGATGCGGTGAATCATCCCGTCCTGCAGGTCAAGAGTAAACAGCGCCTCCTGGCGGCGCAGGCGAGCGTTAATAATTTTCATGGTGGGTCCTGTAAATGGTTTTGCGATAAACGCCAGATCACCAGCGCGACCGAGGCGTTGAGATGAAACTGAGGGTGGCTGACCGGGTAGCCGGTCAGTTTTTCAATGCGCTGGATGCGCTGATGCAACGTGTTGCGATGGAGACCCAGCCGGTCGGCGGCCCGCACCACGTTGCCGTTCTCCTGCAGCAGCGTCTCGAGGGTCTCCAGCAGCAGCCACGGCGCTTTACGGCCCGGCTCGATCAGGCAGCCGAGGGTGTCGTGCATAAAATCGTTGAGCAGCGCCGGGTCGCTGACCGCGGACAGCAGTTTGATAAACCCCAGCTGCTGATAGTCGCTGATGCGCTGGGTTGGCCGCAGGGTATCGCACAGATCCAGCGCCTGGCGCGCCTGCGACAGCGCCCGCGGGTAGCCCTGCAACTGCCTGACCGGCGCGGAGAGGCCGCAGAGCAGCGACAAACTCTCCTCTCCGTCCGCCAGCGCCTGCAGCCACTGCTGTAGCCATTTTTTCTGCTGAAAGCCTTCCCCCTCCTCATCCGGCAGCAGGAAAAGGAACATGTTGCTGCGCTCCAGCAGCGGAAAGGAATTGCCCTGCTGGTTGAGCTGCTGCTGCAGCTGCTGACGCACGCTGCGGTGGGCCTGCAGCAGCCAGGCTTCGGCCTGCTCGGGCGGGAACTGGCGAAACAGGCGGGACAACCCCTCCAGACGCAGCGCCGCCAGCCGCAGCGGACGGGTAAAATCGAGCTGCTGGTGCAGGGCGCGCTGATGGAGCATCTGCAGGTCCGGATAGTCGCCGGTGACCAGCTGCATCAGAATGTCGCGCTGCGACTGCAGGACGTTTTCGCTGCGGACCAGCGCGGTGCCGATGCGCTCGGTGACAATCACCATCTTCAGCAGGTAGGGCTGCTCGATCAGCGGCATGCCCAGCTCGTCGGCAAGGGCGATCAGCGTGGCGGGAATGGCGTGGATATAGGCCTCGCCGGTGAGGATCACCATCCCGGCGATGCCGCGCTGTTTGCCCTCCATCAGCAACTGGATCAGGTTGGCTTCATCCCGGGGATGGTTGATGCCGGTGATAAACACCAGCTCGCCGCCCATGATCCACTCGGCGATATGTTCATTTTCCGCCACGTAGTACCAGCGTACGGCCCGCTGCAGCCCTTGCTTTCCCGCCCGCAGACGCAGGGCGGAGAGTCCCTCAAGGGCCAGCAGTTCGCTGACCGTCAGGCTCATGGCTCCTGCTCCGCGACGGCGGCAGGCTGGCGTTTGCTTAGCAGAGTCAGGGCGATATAGACCAGCGCGGAAACGGAGATCCCCACCAGCGGCGCGATCCACGGCGAAAGATAGGCCACCACCGCGCCGGCGGCGTAGGCGCCGAGTCCCAGCCAGTTAAAACGCGGCAGGCGGGCGTTCTGCAGCAGGGGATAGCGCCCGCCGCGGGCGAACCAGTAGTCGGCGAGGATCACCCCGCCGATGGGCGGAATAATACTGCCCAGCAGCACGAGGAAGGGGATCAGCATTTCGTACATCCCGCCAATGGCCAGCACAATGCCCACCCCGGCGGCGGCGAGGGTCAGCGTCCGGCGACGTTCGCTGCGCAGCAGATGGCAGGCGGCGGCGGAGACGTTATAGATGGTGGGGCCCTGGATGGTCAGCAGGTTGAGACAGAGCATGATCACCGCGGCCACCGACAGCCCCTGCAGGATCAGCACTTCAACGATATCGGCCTGTTGATAGACGATAGCGCACCAGGCGCCGGCGACGATCATCAGCCCGTTGCCGATGAGGAAGCTGCCCATGCTGGCGAGAATGGCGGTCCGGCTGGAGTTGGCCAGCCGGGTCCAGTTTGTCGCCTGGGTGGCGCCGCTGGCGAAAGTGCCGAAGACCATGGTGATGGCCGCCGACCAGCTCATGGTGTCGCTCGGCGCAATACGGGTCATCGCCTGCCAGCCGCCGGCGTGGTGCAGCGCCAGATACATGGAGACCATCAGCAGCACAAACATCAATGGCACCGACAGGCGCGACAGCGCGTCCAGTCCCTTGTAGCCCACCAGCGCGGTGACACAGAACAAAATGCCAAACAGCACCATCAACGGCTGGGTCAGCGCCTCGGGCAGAGCGAGGATCTTCACCAACGAGATAGCGACCGTGGCGGTGCCCCAGGCGTACCAGCCCAGCTCGGCAAAGCCAAGAATAAAATCGGCCAGCTTGCTGCCAATCTCCCCGAAGCAGAACCGGCCCATCAGCACCGTATTCAGGCCGCTGCGCGCGGCGATCCAGCCCAGCGACGCGGCATAGAGGGCCAGCAAGGCGTTGCCGATGACGGCTATCCACAGCAGATTGACGATGGAAAAGGAGACGCCGAGTTTACCGCCGGCGAACATCGTGCCGGTGAAAAAGGTAAAGCTGAACAACACCATGGCGATGGAAAATACGCCTTTGCGTCCGGCGGCGGGCGCTTCGACGAGGGGAAAATCATTGCTGTTTGACATCCTGGAACCTCTGGCTGGTAGATGGGCGGTGATAGCCGGAAGTAGCAAGAGATGTGCCAGGAAAAACCGGGCACGGGGAATAGCGCGCGGTGTGCAACATGCACAGTTATTGAAGGATCCCGGAGGGGTAATGCCATTCTACTGTGCATCCTGCCAGGTTTTGCACCAGTCCAGGGCAGAGTAGGGCGGTGAGCGCATCCCTGGCGCCGGAGGAGAATTTTAGCCAGGACGATCCGCCTGTTTTTGGCCAGAGAGTAGTGGAGAATAGTGGTGTACTGAAAACGGTTGGTTAAATCACTGTGAATAAAGGTTATTTAATATGCTTTTATGATATAACCATTTGTCTTGTGTGTGTTTCCTGAAATATTGTCCCCTCCGGTTAGCGGTGTTAGTATCGGATAAATAGCCATTTAGACGGCTAAATAAATCATCGCTAACCTAAGGAACTGCTATGTGGCAAGAAAGACTCGCGCAACTGGTCACCACCTGTCATTGGATCGGCGCGAAAGGCTGGGCGCCGGCGACCGGCGGCAATATGTCGGTGCGTCAGGATGATACCTGGTGCTGGCTAAGCGAGTCGGGCCGCGACAAAGGCAGCCTGACAACCGAGGATTTTCTGCAGGTTGAGATCGCCACCAACCAGGCGCCTTCCGGACGGAAGCCGTCGGCCGAGACCGGTCTGCACACCCTGGTGTATCGCCTGTTCCCGGAAGCCAACGTGGTGCTGCATGTGCATACCGTCAACGCCACTGTGCTGTCGCGCATCGAAAAAAGCGACACGCTGGCGCTGCAGGGGTATGAAATGCAGAAAACCCTTAGCGGGCAGCATAGCCATCTCGATACCGTTCCGATCGCCATCTTCGATAATGACCAGGATATTGACGCCCTGGCGGCGCGGATTGCCGATTATGCGCAAACGCGCCCGCTGCGCTACGGCTTTCTGCTGCGCGGCCACGGCCTGACCTGCTGGGGGAAAGATATTCAGGAGGCCCGCCGTCAACTGGAGGGGCTGGAGTTCCTGTTCGAGTGCGAGCTGATGCGCCGCCGCTACGAGCCCTGAGCCGGAGCAGGTATGGATTTTTATCTTGGTATCGATATTGGCACCTCGCGGGTGAAAGCGGTGCTGTTTGATCAGCATTTCACCGCCTGCGCCAGCGCCGCGGAAAACACCTCACCCCGCCTGTCGGCCAATGGCTACGCGGAACAGGATATGACCCAGCTGTGGCATTCGGTGCTGGCTATTCTGCGCCAGATTGCCCGCCACCCGGCGCTGCAGGCGGGGCGGCTGCGGGCTATCGGCCTCGCCGGGCAAGGGGAGGGGGTCTGGCTCAGCGATGAGCAGGGCGAACCGGTGGGCCCGGGGATCCTGTGGAGCGATACCCGCAGCCACGAGCTGATGAGCGACCTGCTGCGCCGACCCGGCTTCGACCGCCGCTATTTCGCCGATACCGGCACCCACCTGCAGCCCTGCAATACCAGCCTGCAGCTGTACTGGCTGAAACAGTATCAGCCGGCGCGGCTGGCGGCCGCGCGCTATCTGTTTTTCGCCAAGGACTGGATCCGCTTTCGCCTGACCGGCGTGGCGGCGCTGGAGCTGACGGACGCCAGCAGCTCGTTACTCAATCAGCAGACCGGCAGCTGGTCCTCGGTGGTGATGAACGAGATGGGGCTGAACGAACTGCTGCCGCTGTTTCCCCCGCTGCTGGCCCCGGATGCCCTGGCCGGCACGCTGAGCGACGCGGTGGCGGCGCTGACCGGGCTGCCCGCCGCGACGCCGGTGGCCGCCGGGGCGCTGGATGTCTGTAGCGCCGCGCTGGGCTGCGGCGCGGTCAACGAAGGGGATATCTACACGATCCTCGGCACCACCTGCTGCACCGGGATCGTCTGCCGCGGCCCGCAGACGGTGAACGAGGCGACGCGCTTTGTCACCCATACCGAAGCCGGACAGGTGATCTCCCTGTTTCCGATGCAGGCCGGTACGCCAAACATTGACTGGCTGCAGCAGCATATTTCGCTGGACGCCGATCTGGGGCGCCTGGAGCAGGCGATCGCGGCGGTGGAGCCAGGCAGCGGCGGCGTCTTCTGGCAGCCGTACCTCAATGGCGAACGTGCGCCGTTTTACAGCCCGGACGCGCGGGCCGGCTTTTTCGGCATTAGCCCGCACACCACCCGCGCCCAACTGCAGCGCGCGGTGTTTGAAGGCCTGGCCTTCGCCATTGTCGATGCGCTGCAGGGTTATCCGCAGGGCGGCGAGCTGTATCTGACCGGCGGCGGCGCAGCCTCGGCGACCTGGCTGCAGATTATCGCCGACTGTACCGGACGCACGGTGGTCTCCAGCGCCTTTAACGAACTGAGCGCACGCGGCGCGGCGATCCTGGCGGCCCGTAGCGTCGCGGCGCTGGCCGAGACGCCTCCGCTGGCGCAGACCCGCTATCAGCCGCGCCCTCAGGCGCATGCCCGCTACGCGGCGCTGTATCCCGTTTACCGCCTGCTGCGCGAGCAGATGCTGCCGGTATGGCAGGCCAGACAGGCCGCCCTTCAACCTCTTTCTCAGGACCTACAACCATGAAAATCGTTTTTACCGCCGAGCATGCTGGCGACCTTAGCGCCTTCCACCAGCTGGGCGAGCTGCTGGTGGAGGGGTGGGCGCTGGGCAAACCGAAACTCAGCGCCGGTCAGCTGATTGAGCTGGCCCACGACGCCGAGGTGCTGGTGACCAGCTATGATGAGGTGACGGACGCGGTGATGGCCGCCTGTCCGCGCCTGCAGGTAATCGCCTGCACCCGCGCGAATCCGGTGAATATTGATACCCAGGCCGCCCAGGCGCGCGGCATCCGGGTGCTCTACACCCCGGGGCGCAATGCCGATGCCGCCGCGGAGCTGACGCTTGGCCTGATGCTCAGCCTGGCGCGCCATATTCCGCAATCCCATGCGGCGCTGAAGCGGGGGGAATTCACGCAGGCTGACAATGCCGCCGCCGCCACCCAGCAGGGTCTGCGGCGGGATGTGGTCTGGGACGTGAGCCCGGAAAGTCCCTATGAAGTGTTTAAAGGCACTGAACTGCGCAATAAAACGCTGGGGCTGGTGGGGTATGGCAACATTGGCCGCCGGGTGGCGCGTATCGCCCGGGCGTTCGGCATGGCGGTGTTGGTGGTGGATCCGTTCGTCGCCGCAGAGGATATCAATGAGCCAGGGCTACAGAAAACGACCCTGGAGGCGCTGTTCCGCGAGGCGGATATCGTCAGCCTGCACCTGAGCAGCGGGCCGCACAGCGACGGGCTGGTGAATGCCGCGCTGTTAAACAGCATGAAGCCCGGCGCGCTGCTGATCAATACCTCTCGCGCGGCGGTGGTCGACGAGGCAGCGCTGATTGATGCCCTGCGCCACGGCCCGCTGGGCGGCGCGGCGCTGGATGTGTATCACCGCGAACCGCTGTGGCGCGATCATCCTTTTGTCATCGAGTTCGATAACGTGATTATCACGCCGCATATCGCCGGAGCCACCCGGGAGAGTATCGCCAAACACACGGCGATGATTGCCGCCGATCTTCAGCGCTATGTCGCCGGGGAGCCGCTGCTGTACCAGTGGCGTTAAGCCGCTTGCGCCGCCGCATTCTGCAGCGGCGCGGGTCCATCGTCAGGGGCGATGGGCCGCCATAAAAGCCTGGGTCTGTTCCCAGTCCACTACCCCGGCATCCGATCCCATCCCGGTCGCCACCAGCGCGGCCACCGCCGAGGCGACGTCACACGCTGCTTTCACGCTGAGTCCGCGCGCCAGTGCGGCAATAAACCCGCCGCAGTAGCTGTCGCCGCAGCCGGTGGTATCCACCGCCTCGACCGGCCACGGCGCAATATGCTGCGGCCCGCCATCGCGGCCGATAAGCCAGGAGCCGTTCTCGCCGTCTTTCAGAATGCAGGTGCCCACGCCGAGCGCCAGGAAGAAGTGGCCGATGGCCTCCGGCTGCGTCTCTCCGGAGAGAAAGGCGGCTTCCTCCAGCGAAGGCATGAAATAATCCACCGACGGCAACAGGGGCCGCAGTAGTTCGAGGGTCTCTTCATTCGGGGCGATAAGGTCAAAGCTGGTGGTGACTCCGCGCGCTTTGGCCGCCTGCAACAGCCGCGCGCTCTGTCCCTGGTCCATTGCCGCCAGCAGCCCGGTCCCGCCGTGATGCAGGAAACGACAGTCAAGGACGGCGTCAAATTCCGCTTCACTGACAAACAGGGCGTCAGACGCGCCCCGGCAGTGCAGGGCCGGACGTTCGCCGTTGGGGCGAATCGGCAGGATCGTCGCCGAGGTCTCCTTCAGCGCGGTGCGCTGGATAAGCGAGCAGTCGATGCCCAGCCGGGCATAGCTGGCGAGGATAAAGTCGGCCTTTTCATCTTCGCCCAGGCAGGCCACCGCTGCGGTGCGGATCCCGAGCTTCGCGGCGTTGATATTAGCCCCGGCGGCGGTGCCGGCGGGGTTGAGACGAATTTGCTCAATAAAGGCGACGCCGCCGCGCGGCGGGATCGCCACCACCGGGCGCCCGGCGATATCCAGAATAGTCAGGCCGACAAATACGGCGTCAAAGGTTGCCATCGTTCTCCCGTTTAGCGATGCGTTTGGCGCAGGCGCGCCTGCCAGAAGGATAGGGCGAGGGCCACCACCAGAATCACGCCGACCAGCGCGTCCTTCACCAGATAATTGAGCCCCATCAGGTTCAGGCCGTTATCAATAATGGCAAGGAACAGCACGCCGCCGAGGGTGCCGAGGATGCTGACCCGGCCCAGACGGTTAAAGGCAGTGCCGATAAATACTGCCGCAATGGCGTCCATCAGGTAAGACTGCCCGGCCAGCGGGGTAAACTGCCGCAGGTTGGCGGAGAGGATCACCCCGCCGACGGCGCAGAGCGCCGAGGCGGTCACCAGCACGCCGAGCATGGTCAGGCGATCGCGGATCCCGGCGATACGCGCCGCTTCGCTGTTCTGGCCGATGGCGCGGACATATTTGCCCCACAGGGTGCGCTCGGTAACCAGCCAGGCCGCCAGCCACAGCGCCAGCACGATCGCTACCGGCGTGGGGATCCCACCAAGGTTGCCCACCGCCAGGTCGTGATACTCCGGAGCCATCCGCCGATAGGCTATCGCGCCGCCGCCGTCGGTATAGATGCGCTCGGCGCTGCTGGCGATAAACCAGGTGCCGAGCGTGGCGAGGAAGGGGCGGATCCGGCAGATGAGGATCAGAAAGGCATTGAGCAGGCCAATCAGCACGCCGCCGAGCAGAGCGCAGCCCACCGCGGCCTGCCACGGCAGATGCCAGGTTTTCAGGGCGACGAGGGCGAAGGCGGCGCCGAAATCGAGCGCGACGCCCACCGACAGATCAATCGCCCCGGCGCTGACGATCAGGGTCATCGCCATCGCCACAATCAGCAGGATCGCGCTGCCCTGCAGCAGGTTGGCCCAGTTATCCACGGTTAAAAATACCGGATTCGCCCAGCCAAACAGGGCGATGGCCAGCAGGGTGATGACGCCAAATCCGGCCCGCGACAGCCAGGCCAGCGGGCTGCTGGCCGTCTGTTCCGCCGACGCAGAGGTTTTCAGGGTGATTTGACTCATGCCTCGCCTCCTTTGTGTCTGACCGCCGAGGCCGCCAGCACCACCAGGATCAGGCCGCCTTTAATGGCGCCCATCCAGAAGATATTGACCCCCAGCAGGCCGAGCCCGTTAGAGAGGGCGTTGACCAGGATTGCCCCCAGCAGCGCGCCCCAGATGGTGACCACCCGACGGCGCGAGAAGGCGGCGCCGATAAAGGTCGCCAGCACGGTCTCCAGCAGCAGCGGCGTGGCCGTCCCGCTGGAGCTGCCGGAGCCCTGGCTGAGCAGCGGCAGAATAGCCAGCCCGGCGGCAATGCCCGCTAACAGCCAGACCAGCAGGGTCAAGCGGCGCACGTTCAGGCCGCTCATCTGCGCCATATCGCGGTTGCCGCCCACCGCCTGCACATGCTGGCCGAAGCGGGAGTGGTGGAGCAGGAACTGGAACAGGATAAACACCCCCAGCAGATAGATCAGCGGCCAGGGCAGGCCCAGCACGCTGTTATCGCGAAAAGCGACCATCAGCGGATCGCTGACCGCGATGCGTCGCTGGCCGGTCAACAGATCTGTCAGGCCGGTAAACGCCACCGAGGTCGAGAGGGTGGCCAGCAGCGGCGGCAGGCCGGCCGCCAGCACCAGCAAGCCGTTGATCGCCCCGCACAGCAGGCAAACCGCCGCCAGTAGCGCCAGCAGCAGGAGATACGGCGTGTGCCATTCGGCCAGCCCGAGGCTGAGCAGCGCGACGCCGAGCACCGCCGTCGCCGGCAGGGAGAGGTCGATGCCGCCGGAGACCACGTCATCTCCGCCCACGGCGATAACGCAGACCAGGCCGAAACAAAGGATTGCCAGCGGAACGCTCTGGACCAGCATCAGGCTGATATTTTGCCAGCTGAGAAAGTAGGGCGACTGTACGCTCAGCCATACCAGCAGCGCCAGAAACAGGATCAGGGGAAATTTTTCAATCAGCGTCGCCAGGCCCGGACGGCCGCGACGCTGGATAGCAGTACTCATGGTGAAGGCTCCTGTCCGCCGTTGATCGCCACCAGTAGGGCGTCCAGCGTTAGCCCGCGGGTGGGCAGATTGGCCGCCAGCGCGCCGCGCCAGAGGACCAGGATCCGGTCGCATAGTCCGAGCAGTTCGGGGGCGTCGCTGGAGGAGACCAGCACCGCCCGTCCTTGATCGGCCAGCTGGCGCGTACGTTGATAAATATCCCGGCGGGCGCCGATATCGACCCCCAGGGTGGGTTCATCGAGAATAAACAGCCGGGCATCGGTCCCCAGCCAGCGGGCGAGGATCGCTTTTTGCTGGTTGCCGCCGCTCATGTAGCGTACCGGCAGCCCCGGGCGTCCCGGGCGGATTGCCAGCTGTTCTATCCAGTCGCGCGCTTTCTGCTCGGCGATACCCCGCCGCTCCCAGCCAAAGGTGGCGGTCTCCGGCAGCGAGGCGAGATTAATATTGTCGGCGGTGGTGAAGGGCAGGATCAGCCCCTGATGGCGGCGGTCGCGTGGCACCAGCGCCATGCCGGCGCGGATCGCCTGCTTCGGCGTACGAATGCGCCGCGGCCGGCCCTCGAGGTGGATGGTGCCGCGTTCCGCCGGGCGTAAGCCGTAGAGTAAGTCGACCAGCACATCGCGTCCGGCGCCCAGCAGGCCGGCGACGCCGACGATTTCGCCCGGCTGAATATCAAAAGAAAGATCCTGCAGCTGCCGCCCGTCGCTCAGCTGGCGCACCGAGAGCAGCGGGGTCGCCCCATTGTCTGCCGCCGGGCGCTGGCGCGGAGTATACAGCTGGTCGATTTCCCGGCCGACCATCATGGCGATCAGCGCTTCGGTATTCTGCAGCAGGTCGCGGTCCGGGTAGCCGACCACTTCCCCGTTGCGCAGCACGGTGCCGCGGTCGCAGAGGGTGGCTATCTCATTGAGGTAGTGGGAAATATACAGAATGGCAATGCCCTGGTCGCGCAGGCGCAGGATAGCGGAGGAGACCAGACTGGCCTCCTGCGCCTCCAGGGGGGCTGTGGGTTCGTCGAACACCACCAGCCGCGCTGCGCCGTCGATCAGCGCGCGGGCAATCTGCACCAGCTTGCGCTCGGCCAGGCTCAGGTCGCGCACCAACCGTTCGGGGTCGATCGCCAGCTGCCAGTTTTGCTGGAAAAATTGCGCCGTGGCGGCCTTCATCCGTCGGCGATCCAGCGCCCCCCAGCGGGTGCGATACTCCTGGCCCAGGAACACCGATTCCGCGACGGTAAAGTGCGGGATCAGGTTCAGCTCCTGGTGGATAACGCGGATGCCGGCGGCTTCGATGGCTGCCGGATTGCCGAGGGGCAGCGGGTGACCGTCGAGGGTGGCGCTGCCGCTGTCGGCCTGATACACACCGGCGAGGATCTTGATCAGCGTCGATTTACCGGCGCCGTTCTCGCCAATCAGGCCATGAATCTCCCCCGGATTGAGGCGCAGGGTAACCGCATTAAGCGCGGTGACGCTGGCAAAACGTTTACCGATCTGCTCCATGACCAGACCAGCGGCGGGGCGTTCCCCGCCTGGATGTTGATTAATCACTGCAGCTCGCCGTATCCCAACTGTTTATACACCGCTTTCGCTTCCTGCGGACCTTTCACCGGAACCACCGGAATAAAGGTTTGCACCGGTAGTTTCTGGCCGGCAAAGTAGCGGGCCACGTTGTCAGCCGAGGTCTGGCCGATCAGATGCGGCTGCTGCGCGACGTTAGCCACGAACGGGCTGCCGGGCTCCGCCATGATCTCCAGGGTCTCCGGACCGGCGTCGATGGCCGTCACTTTCACGTCTTTATCGCGACCTGTCTCTTCCAGCGCCTGGACGATGCCGATGGCCGGTTGATCCCAGCAGGCGACATGGATGGCGTCCAGTTTGCCTTTCGGATACTGGCTGAGTAATTCGAGGGTTTTCTTCCGCGCGTCTTCCGGCGAGTTGGCGAACTGTTCCGCGAGCTCGGGCTGGATAATATGAATATCCGGATAATCCTTAAGGACATATTTCCACTGATCGTAGCGAATTCCGCAAATACGCAGCGCGCTGGAGAAGGCGTTAAATACGGCGACGTTGCCTTTGCCGCCTAATTCATCCGCCATGTAGCGGCCGATGGTTGAGCCTAAGGTGTAGTTATCGGAAGTAGTATTGTTGACCGAATATTGAGAAACATGATCTACGGTAAATACCGGGATACCGGCATCACGCAATGCTTTAAATTTTGGTTCGACGGCGCTATCGCCGAGAATACTAATTACCGCGTCCACCTTGCGTGACAGTAAAATATCGTGGTTATTGGCATGCACCTGATTATCGCGGCCGCCATCGACGCCAATGACTTTGCCCCCCAGCTTCTCCACCTCCTCTGTCGCGCCTTTAAAGGCCTCGCGATCCCAGAAATGCTGAGTGCCGACCACGGCAACGCCAATGGTTTTTCCCTGTAAGGAGAGGGCGTCTGCGGCAGCGACGCTCAGCGAGGCAAGGGAAAGCAGTCCCAGCGCGGCAGGCAATAATTTTCTTTTCTGCGACATTGTTATTATGATCCTGTGATGAAGGTGGTTGCGGACCGGTAGCATGACAAGAAGCACCTCGCCACCTCAAATACAAAATAAGTCTAAGTTATGCCAGGAATGTTATATCGCAGAAACGTCAGAGAAAAAGTTTATTTTGTCATGAGGAACCTGAAAATATTTCATGATGGCGGATAGACCTTTTTATTTTGTGGTTTTATTTTTGACTTATTCCGTGTTTATTTAGCGGATAAAGACAATTTTCTTAATATTGTGAGTGCATGGGAAATACGGCGTCTACAGAGAAAAAAAGAAGATTGCGCGGGCTAAAGCTTTTTTTAGCAGAGCAATGTCTGGCCGGGTAAGGATTATTACCCTATTTCCCCGCTTTATTGTAATGAACCTTAAGCTGAGAAGAACGCGGGCGCTATGAAGAAACAGCATAATTATACGGTGATGCACTGGGGAACCTGGCAGGTGGAGAGCCGTGAGGGCGAGATCGTGGCGGTTAAGCCGGTGCCCTGGGATAAAAATCCCTCACGCATCGGCCAGTCGCTTCCCGACGCGGTGACCAGCCAAACGCGCATTCGCCGTCCGGCGGTGCGCGCCGGCTATCTCCAGCACGGGCCGGCGTCACGAGAAGGGCGAGGTAAAGAGCCCTTTGTCGAAGTCAGCTGGGAGGTGGCCCTGGACCTGCTGGCGCGCGAGCTGCGCTCGGTCAAGGCGCGCTGCGGTAATGAGGCGATCTACGGCGGCTCCTACGGCTGGGCCAGCGCTGGACGCTTTCACCATGCGCAGAGCCAGCTGCACCGGTTTCTCAAGGGCCTTGGCGGGTACACCGCCAGCACCAATACCTATAGCAGCGCCGCGGGCGAGCGTATTCTGCCGCATATTCTCGGGCCGCTGAGCCCGCTGCACCGGCAGCATACCCATTTTTCCGAGCTGGCCCGGGAGTGTCAGCTGTTTGTCGCCATCGGCGGACTGCCGCTGCGCAATGCCCAGGTCAACGGCGGCGGCGCCAATGACCATATGCTCCAGTACTGGCTGGATAAGATGCAGGCCAACGGCACGCGGTTTATCAATATCAGTCCGGTGCGCAATGACCTCAGCGCGGTGCCCGACGCCGAGTGGCTGGCCATTCGGCCGGGCACCGATACCGCACTGCTGCTGGCCCTGAGCTATGTGCTGATCGCTGAGTCTCTCTACGACCAGGCGTTTGTTGCCAGCCATACCGTCGGGTTTGCCCCCTATCGCGCTTATCTGTTGGGCGAGCACGATGGCGTGGCGAAAACCCCGGCGTGGGCGGCGGCGATTACCGGCCTGGACGCCCAGCGCATCGCCGACCTGGCGCGGGAGATGGCCCGCCACCGGACGATGGTGAATATCTCCTGGTCTATCCAGCGCGCCCGTCAAGGGGAGCAGGCCTACTGGGCGACGGTGGCCCTGACCGCACTGCTGGGACAGATCGGCACGCCGGGCGGCGGCCTCGGGTTTGGCTACGCCTGTACCAACCTGGCGGGCGCGGTGCGAAAAGCGTTTTCCGGCCCGCGCTTACCCGCCGGAGAGAATGCGGTGGACAGCGTTATCCCGGTGGCGCGGCTGTCCGATATGCTGCTGCACCCGGGAGAAACCTATGAGTTCGACGGTCAGCAGCGGCGCTATCCCGATATCCGTTTAGTCTACTGGGCGGGAGGCAATGCGTTTCATCATCATCAGGATCTCAACCGACTGTGCGAGGCCTGGCGCCGCCCGGAGACGGTGGTGGTGCATGAGCAGTACTGGACCGCGCAGGCCAAATTCTCCGATATCGTTCTGCCGGCCACCACCTCGCTGGAGCGAGAGGATATCGGCAGCGGCGGTCACGACGGGTTTATGATCGCCATGAGCGCGCAGATCCCGCCGGTGGGCGAGGCGCGTGACGATTACGCTATTTTCTGCGATCTCGCCGATCGGCTTGGATTCGGAGAAGCGTTCAGCGAAGGGCGGGACGCCGGGCAGTGGCTGCGTCATCTCTATGAGGAGTCAAGACCGCGGGCGCAGGAGGAGGGTATTGCGCTGCCCTCGTTCGATGACTTCTGGCAGCAAGGGGTGCTGGAATACAGCGCGCCGGAGCGGCCGCAAATTTTTCTCGCCGATTTTCGCGCCGATCCGCAGCGCTATCCGCTTTCCACGCCCTCCGGCAAAATTGAACTCTTTTCCGCCACCGTCGCCGGGTTTGGCTATCGCGAATGCCCTGGCCATCCGTGGTGGGATGAACAGGAGGCCGCCCGCCAGCGGCAGGAGGCGGCGCGCTGGCCGCTTCATCTGCTCTCCAGCCAGCCGCGCGCCCGCCTGCACAGTCAGTACGACCACGGCAGCGTCAGCCGGGCGACGAAAGTTCAGGGACGCGAGCCGCTGTGGATGCATCCGAGCGATGCGCAGGGAAGGGATATCCGCGAAGGCAGCGTGGTGAAAGTCTATAACGACCGCGGGGCGATTCTGGCGGGGGTGCACCTGAGCGAGCAGATTTTGCCCGGCGTGGTACAGATGTCCACCGGCGCCTGGTATGACCCGCTGGATCCGAAGGAAGAACGGTCGCTCGATAAGCACGGTAATCCCAACGTATTAACCGAGGATCGCGGCAGTTCGCGCCTGGGGCAGGGCTGTAGCGCCCAGAGCTGCTGGGTGGAGATCGCCCCGTGGCGTGAGGAACTGCCGCCGATCACCGCCTTTGGTCCGCCGAAGTTTATTGAAGTTTAGGCGTTGGCGCTCGCCGGCGGCGGGGCGGGTAGCCCGGAGAAGGCGCGGTATGCGCCGCCTCCGGCAAAGCCCGCCCCTGGCGGTTTAAGACTGACGACAGTTTGACGTTACGCCAGCCGCGGGTAGGCGCTGGCGATATCGTCGCCGGTAAACTGGGCGATCCAGCCTTCCGGGTTATCAAAAATGCGAATGGCGGTGAAGTTCGGTTCTGATCCCATATCAAACCAGTGCGGAGTGTGGGCGGGAACCGAAATCAGATCGTTCTTTTCGCACAGCACCTGGAACACCTCGTCGCCAATGTGCAGGCAAAACAGGCCAGCGCCCTCGACAAAAAACCGCACCTCGTCTTCGCCATGGGTGTGCTCGTTCAGGAACTTTTCCCGCAGCGCCTCTTTTTGCGGGTTATCGGCGCGCAGGCTGATGACGTCCCAGCTCTGGTAGCCCTTTTCGGCGACCAGTTTATCAATCGCATGCTGATAGGCGGCAATCACCGTTTCCGGGCTGGGATTTGCGCCGAGGTCGCGGTCGGCCTGCCAGCGCTCGAAACGGACGCCTTTGGCGTTAAGTTGATCCTGAATCGCTTTGGCGTCGGTGCTGTGCCAGACCGGCGTTTGCGGATCGGTCACGGAAAAAAGAGTTAATGCGCTCATGCTGGGATCTGCTCCGGATGAATGTCGTCAAAACGCTGAACCTGAGGGTGATGGCTCGCCGGGTCGCGGTCGCCGCGAACCAGCTGCACAGTGCGCAAACCCGCGGCCTCGGCGGCATCAAGTTCCTGATGGATATCCGACAGGAACAGGATGGTGCCAGGGGCATGGCCCAGGTGTTCAGCAATGTTACGGTAGGACTGCACCTCGCGTTTGGCGCCTACCAGGGTATCGAAATAGCCCGTGAACAGATGAGTAATATCACCTTCATCGCTGTAGCCAAATAACAATTTCTGCGCAGCCACGGAACCTGAGGAATATACATACAGATCAATACCCTGCGCTTTCCATTTCTCCAGCGCCGGCAGTACGTCCGGGTAGAGATGGCCGGTAAAGTCGCCGTTGAGATAGCCGTCGCGCCAGATGATCCCCTGCAGCGCCTTCAGCGCCGTGGATTTACGGTCTTCATCCATAAAGGTGAAGAGGGTAGTGATAAGGTCGGCGGTGCTGGCGGCGGGGGCGTCTGTTTCGCGGCGCAGGTTGTCGAGAATGGTTTTGACCGGTTCAGCGTGCTGCTGAGCGGTCACAAAGCCGGCCAGTCGTTCGCGGGCGTAGGGGAACAGCACGTTATGCACGAAGCGGATATCGCTGGTGGTGCCTTCTATGTCGGTCACGATGGCGCGGATCATGGTTTCTCCAGAGTGGGCGTAGCGTGGAATAACATTAGCATTTAGACGTCTAAGCGTCTTGATTGCCAAATATTAACATCGTGTTATAGTGGCTTCAACAACAGCATTACAATCGGTATAAAAAGAATGAACAATAACCCCTTGATTCCAGAGAGTAAACTTCCTGCGCTCGGCACCACGATTTTTACCCAGATGAGCGCCCTGGCCCAGCAGCATCAGGCCATAAACCTGTCCCAGGGCTTTCCCGATTTTGACGGCCCGCGCTATCTGCAGGAGCGTCTGACGTACCACGTGGCGCAGGGGGCGAATCAGTACGCCCCGATGACCGGCGTGCCGGCGCTGCGCGAGGCGATCGCCGGGAAGACGGCGGAGCTGTATGGTTACCAGCCCGACGTTAACAGCGAGATCACGGTCACCGCCGGCGCGACGGAGGCCCTGTATGCGGCGATCACCGCCCTGGTGCGCCGCGGCGACGAGGTGATCTGTTTCGATCCCAGCTATGACAGCTACGCCCCCGCGGTGGCGCTGGCCGGCGGCGAGTTACGTCGTATTGCGCTGCAGCCGCCGCATTTTCGCGTCGACTGGCGGCAATTTGCCGCCGCCCTGAGCGAGAAAACCCGGCTGGTGATCCTCAACTCCCCGCACAACCCTTCGGCCACCGTCTGGCAGCGCGAGGATTTTGCCGCCCTGTGGCAGGCGATCGCCGAACGCGAGATCTATGTCCTGAGCGATGAAGTCTATGAGCATATCTGCTTTGCTGAGGGCGGCCACGCCAGCGTGCTGGCGCATCCCCAGCTTCGCGAGCGGGCGGTGGCGGTCTCCTCGTTTGGCAAAACGTTTCATATGACCGGCTGGAAGGTCGGCTACTGCGTGGCCCCGGCGGCCATCAGCGCCGAACTGCGCAAGGTGCACCAGTATCTGACCTTCTCGGTGAATACCCCGGCGCAGCTGGCGATCGCCGACATGCTGCGCGAAGCGCCGGAGCATTATCGTGAGCTGCCGGCGTTTTATCGGGAACGTCGCGATCTGTTTATTGAAGCGCTGCGCCCAAGCCGGCTGGAAATCCTGCCCTGTGAAGGGACCTATTTCCTGCTGGCGGACTACAGCGCCATCTCCGATCTAGACGATGTCAGCTTCTGCCGCTGGTTGACCACTGAGATCGGCGTGGCGGCGATCCCGCTCTCCGTCTTCTGCGCCGATCCGTTCCCGCACAAGCTGATCCGCTTGTGCTTCGCCAAACAGCCGGCGACTCTGCTGGCTGCGGCGGCGCGTTTGTGCCAGCTGTAGTTACTTAATCGTCCACGCCTGGGAGAACTGGCGGCCGGCGAACATCTCTGTCAGGCCGCTAATTTGCTTCAGACGCAGCACTTCATCGGCATCCATCCCCAGCTCTTTGCCGATTTTCTGCGGCGTCCAGCCGAGCCGGGTCAGCTCGCGGACGATCTCTGACATGGCGTGGATTTGGTGGCGGCCGCGCGCCCGGTTATGGCGTATGGTCGCTGCCATCAGCCCGTCACGCGAGGCAGCTTCACTCGTCAGGCAGGTCACCGGCAAATAGCCTTTTAGCGTTTTTTTCAGCGCGGCTTTGCTGCAGGCCAGCTCATGGCGGTGAAAACCATCGACAATCGTATACGCCTGTGGGCCTTGCTGGATGACGACGACCGGCTGGGTAAAGCCGTCGGCCTCCAGCGACGTTTGCAGCAGACGCCTCTCCGGCGGCGCCACGTTATTCGGGTTGTAATCGTTGGGGGCTACCAGCTCCTGTTTGACCCACAGCACGCAGTCGACGGGCTGCGAGCGGAAGGGGCTGTAGTGGTGGAGCACCTGGCGAAATGCGTTGATAGCCTCAATGCGCGCCTCGTCATCCAGCTTTTGCAGGTAAGCTTCCAGCGCCTGCGTCAGTTGTTGTTGCATAATATCCCCCATTGTTGGCGATGTTTTTCCATGCGTTTACGGTAGCGCTGATAGTGGCTGCTTTTGGTCGGGCTAAACGAAAGCTGACGGCACCAGTAATCGTTATTGAGCAGTACTTTGCAGACTCGCCGCCAGGATGGGATATCTTTGGTGCCAATGTCCGCAGGTTGGGTATCCGGAATATCCTCCATACCTTTTTTCTGGTACCAGCGCAGGTAGACGGCGATTTTATTGCGGTAGTGCTCGGCGGTGGTTTCCGGCATGCTGTCGAGCAGGAACAGGGCGTAGCTTTTCCACGTCAGGTGGTCGGGCTTGTCGATTTTCCGATGACCGTAGAACTGATTATCATGCCCGGCATAGACCCCGCCGCTGTGCGCGCCGCTCACTCGCTGGCACATCGCGGCCCAGCGCTCAGGTTCCAGCACGTGATACAGCCACAGCCCCTGGCGCTGCTCGGGACCAAACGGTTCGCAAATGCGCATATAGCGCAGCGGCACCCCGGCCTGATACATCAGATCGTACAACGGGTTATAGGGCTCGCCGCTTTTGGCAAACCAGGTCCAGATATCGGCGGTTTTCCAGTCATAGAGCGGGTAGATGTACCAGGCATGGCCGCCCGGCGCTGAAGTGGTCCATGGTTTATCGTCGGCGAAGCGCTGTTTACGCTGTGAAGAAATCGTCATAAAGCGATTTAGCGATTCGTCGGCGCGAATGCCCACCAGCACGGCGGCGGGACGACGCTGCGAAAACCACTCGGCGAAGTGGCTGACGAAGGCTTCAAAGCTCATTCCGGGTTGATAAAATGAAAAATAGCCCGGGTGGGTAATGGCCCAGGGCGGCGGCTGGCGTACCCACTCGGTTCCGGGCTCCCAGCATTGCCATTGCGGCTTATACTGCGTCAGGGCATTTTGGGTGGTGAGCGGCAGGGCGACCCAGTAAAAGGTTTCGATAACATCCGCATACAGCGCACGCAGTTTTTCACAGTGGGCGATGGTGCAGGAGAACTGCGCTTCCCAGTCAATAAACAACACGCAGATTTTTTTCCCCTGTAACCGCGCCGCCTGGGCGGTTAAATGCAGCATAACGGTGGAGTCTTTTCCCCCGGAAAAAGAGACACAGATGCGCGAAAAATTATCCATGACCCACTGGATCCGCTGCTCAGTTGCCTGCAGCACCGATTCCGGTAAGGGATATTTAATAAACGACATGACCATTAATCCTTTAATAGTAGAAAATTCCCGTTAGCTCAGTATAAACGATGAGGGGTAGGAAATTAATGGTCGATTATTGTTTCTGGCAGCGGGGGAACAGAAGGGCGTTATTCGCTGTGATTAAATTGGGGCTGTGATGCCTCTCGATCATTCATTAATATGGTGATTAATTCAGTTAAAAAATGATTTTGCGAAGATGCATGGTGGTAATTAATGTAGATCGTGATATCCGGAAAAAGATTATCTATGTTGATGGCGTGAAGCTGCATAGTGGGTGAGATAAAGTCATATAAATAGGAAGGCAAAAAGCCAATTAAGTCGGTTTTATTAATCATGTTAAGAATGGTCATAAAAGAGTCGCTGCGAAAGGCAATATTGCGCGGATTCAGCCAGGCGATGCTGCTTTGCTGCACGCGCTGAATAACGGGATCGTTGGTAATATAGTGAGTGAAAAACTCCTGTGCCAGTGACTCTACCGAGGTAAGCGTTTCGCGTCGCGGATGGCCCGCCCGGCAAACCGCCAGCGTCTGCACCGTCTGATAGGGCTGACAGATCGTGGCGCGGTTGGTAATGGGCATGCGGGTGAACACCAGGTCCGCCTGGCGATACGCCAGCAGCTCCTCAGCCGATTCGGTGGTGGTCAGGTTATGGTGCTCAATTTGCAAGTTCGCCTGATGACAGAGCTGGTTAATCATAACGTGGCTATTGACTGAACAGAACAGCGGGGGGCCATATATCACAATACGTTTACGCAGTTCTGAGCGATTATTAAGATTGATGGTTTTTTCCAGCTGCTCCAGATTTTGCTGTAGATGATAATGAAGATTGACGCAGGCGGTGGTGGGTGTCATTCCTTTGCCAACACGAACAAATAGCGGATCGTTTAACTGCTGGCGCAGACGCTGCAACGACTGACTCACCGCTGAGGGGGTGATAAATAACATCGCCGCCGCTTTGCTGATGCTCAAATGTTGATAGATACATTCGAAAATAACCAATAAATTCAAATCGAACTTTTTCAGATCGTAAAGGTTTGCCATTAATGCAGTCCTGTTTATTACCGGTGCGGATTATAATATTCTTAATGATAATGTTTTGTGGCTTAATATTTGCGGTGTGAATTTAACTATTGGCAAATACAGTTAAGTTCTGCTTAATATATCTTATCGTCGACGGTGGCGCCAGCGGTCGCTTCCGCCAGGCGCCATTGCGGGATGGAATTACTCTTTTTCACCCATCATAATATGCAGTTTCTCTTTATCCGGTAGGCCGACCACCTGCTGCAGCATATTATCTTTATTCATATAATAAATCGCCGGCGTCACGTTGGCTCCCAGATCGTCCATCAGCTGCTGGTTGACGTTGAGCATTTTCATTTTCTCCGGCGGAATTGCTTTCGGGATCGTCAGAGCCATTTTCCCATTCGATTGCTCGTAATCATGCCAGGTTTTCGCCGGATCGCTGCTGGCGAGAATCGCCGCGGCGGTGGCCGGGCTCTCCGGCTTAATCACCCCCACCAGCAGAGTGCGGATCTGCACTTTACCGGCCTCTACCCAGGGGCGGGATTGCTGCCAGAACTGCTTGCAGTAGGGACAGAAGGGATCGGCAAAGACATACAGCACGATAGGGGCGTCCTTGCGACCATCCTGCAGCCAGTGGGCGCTGGCCATCTTCTTCCACATCTCTTGTCCCGCCGGGGTATAGAGTTCTTTCTGAAACAGCTGCTCGCTGAGGTTACTGCCGTTCTCATCATACATATAGCCGGAGATCGCGTGTTTACCATCCGGCGTTAGGTAGATGGCGACCCCCATGTCCTGGTATTTGCCCAGCCAGCCTTTCATTCCCCCCGGCGCCTCAAAGGGTTTTATAATGGTAATGCCCTGTTTTTCAATCGCTTTTACCGGAGCGGGGAGTTCCTCCGCATGGCTGCATAACGGCAAAAGGCTGAGTAACAGCAGACGCTTTAACATAAGTATTCCTTGTAAAATCAGCAGGAAAGGGCAAAACGATTGTCGAACCTATCACAGTCATAGGCAAGATCAGCAGAATGACGGATTGCCCTTTGCTGGCGTGGGTGATGTAATCCTGGATGCTGTTACATTAAGGTAATGTAGAGCGCAACACATAGCCAGTCTGACTGGCGCTGAACCTACCCTCGGGTATTTCAGGTAACGGGGCCGCCTGAAAAGGTGGCCTTTTTACTTTTGTCGCGGCAAATGATGCGAAAAACAGCGATTAGCGCTGAACGCGTCGACAGGTTCACAGAGTTGTCTTGTTCCGGTTGTTAGATAACGCTTATTGATTCGATAATGTAAACGCATTGGTCGGGTCAGGAAAAATTCGTTAACTTAGACCTCAACGAAAACACGGAGGAAGTATAGATGTCCTTAATTAACACCAAAATCAAACCGTTCAAAAACCAGGCATTCAAAAATGGTGAATTCATCGAAGTCACCGAGAAAGACACCGAAGGCCGCTGGAGCGTCTTCTTCTTCTATCCGGCTGACTTCACCTTCGTCTGCCCGACCGAACTGGGCGACGTGGCTGACCATTACGAAGAACTGCAGAAGCTGGGCGTAGACGTTTACTCTGTGTCTACCGATACCCACTTCACCCACAAAGCGTGGCACAGCAGTTCTGAAACCATCGCCAAAATCAAATATGCGATGATCGGCGACCCGACTGGCGCCCTGACCCGTAACTTCGACAACATGCGTGAAGATGAAGGTCTGGCTGACCGCGCTACCTTCGTCGTTGACCCGCAGGGTATCATCCAGGCGATCGAAGTTACCGCTGAAGGTATCGGCCGTGATGCGTCTGACCTGCTGCGTAAAATCAAAGCGGCGCAGTACGTTGCTTCTCACCCAGGCGAAGTCTGCCCGGCGAAATGGAAAGAAGGCGAAGCGACGCTGGCTCCTTCTTTAGATCTGGTTGGTAAGATCTAAGTCTGTTTGTGCCCGGCGGCGCTACGCTTGCACGGGCCTACAAGATCGTAGGCCGGGTAAACGGCGTGCCACCCGGTAATCAATGGGCGCTTTCGCGCCCATTTTATTCCAACACCATGATGCAAGCGCATTCAGGCAGCCTGACGAGGCCGCTTGCATGATGATGTTTTAAGCCCAGGAGATAACAATGCTCGACACCAACATGAAAACCCAGCTCAAGGCCTATCTTGAGAAGCTGACCAAGCCTGTTGAGCTGATTGCCACGCTGGATGACAGCGCTAAATCGGCAGAAATCAAGGAACTGTTGGCTGAAATCGCTGAACTGTCAGACAAAGTCACCTTTAAAGAAGACAACACGCTCGCGGTACGTAAGCCCTCGTTCCTGATTACTAACCCAGGTTCCGACCAGGGGCCGCGTTTTGCGGGCTCGCCGCTGGGCCACGAGTTTACCTCGCTGGTGCTGGCGCTGCTGTGGACCGGCGGTCACCCGTCGAAAGAGGCCCAGTCGCTGCTGGAGCAGATCCGCGATATTGATGGCGATTTCGAATTCGAAACCTACTATTCGCTCTCCTGTCATAACTGCCCGGACGTGGTCCAGGCCCTGAACCTGATGGCGGTGCTCAACCCGCGCATCAAACACACGGCGATTGACGGCGGGACCTTCCAGAATGAGATCACCGAGCGTAACGTCATGGGCGTGCCAGCGGTGTTCATGAACGGTCAGGAGTTTGGTCAGGGACGGATGACGCTGACTGAAATCGTCGCCAAAGTGGATACTGGTGCGGAAAAACGCGCAGCGGAAGAGCTGAATCAGCGTGACGCTTACGATGTACTGATCGTTGGCTCCGGCCCGTCCGGCGCGGCGGCGGCGGTCTACTCTGCACGTAAAGGGATTCGTACCGGCCTGATGGGCGAACGCTTCGGCGGTCAGGTGCTGGATACCGTGGATATCGAAAACTATATTTCGGTGCCGAAAACTGAAGGCCAGAAGCTGGCAGGCGCGCTGAAAGCGCACGTCAATGACTATAACGTCGACGTGATCGACTCCCAGAGTGCGACTAAACTGACGCCGGCGGCGACAGAGGGCGGCCTGCATCAGATCGAAACCGCCTCCGGCGCGGTGCTCAAGGCGCGTAGCGTCATCATCGCCACCGGGGCGAAATGGCGCAATATGAACGTGCCGGGCGAAGAACAGTATCGCACCAAGGGCGTGACCTACTGCCCTCACTGCGATGGTCCGCTGTTTAAGGGCAAACGCGTAGCGGTAATCGGCGGCGGGAACTCCGGCGTGGAAGCCGCCATTGACCTGGCGGGCGTCGTAGAGCACGTAACCCTGCTGGAGTTTGCCCCAGAGATGAAAGCCGACCAGGTGTTGCAGGATAAAGTCCGCAGCCTGAAGAATGTCGACATCATTCTTAATGCGCAGACCACGGAAGTGAAAGGCGATGGCAGCAAAGTCACCGGTCTGCAGTATCGTGACCGGGTGAGCGGCGATGAGCATCATGTCGCGCTGGCGGGGATCTTCGTCCAGATTGGCCTGCTGCCTAACACCACCTGGCTGGAAGGCGCCGTTGAGCGCAACCGCATGGGTGAGATCATCATCGATGCGAAGTGCGAAACCAACGTCAAAGGCGTGTTCGCCGCGGGCGATTGCACCACCGTGCCGTACAAACAGATTATTATCGCGGCAGGGGAAGGGGCAAAAGCGTCGCTGAGCGCTTTCGACTACCTGATCCGCACGAAAACCGCATAACAAGTCAGACAATAGACCTGCATAACAAAGAGGCTACCCAGGGGTAGCCTCTTTTTTTATACTCTTTTCGTCATTCTTACCTGACGACCATTACCGGGATATGGGCATGGCGGATCACGCTTGAGGCATTGGAGCCGAGCAGGTGGGTACTGATGGAGGGATTGCGTGAGCCAATAACTACCACGTCGGCGTTAATTTCGCTGGCCAGCTCGTTGACCATATCGCGCACGCTGCCAAAACGTACATGTAGCTTGATACGAGACGGGTCAATGCTGAAGTGGCTGACCATCGTCTGCAGGCGAGTCTCCGCCTCATGCTGCAGATGTTCCTCAAACCGCCGCAGGTCGGCGGTAAAACGGCTCATGGTAAAGCTCGCGGAACCCGGTAAGACGTGGAGCAGATGGATCACCCCGTCCTGCTGGGCCAGAAACTCCGCGTGCCGGACGGCTTTATCGCTCAGCGCCATCTCAAAGACATCAACCGGCATAATGATAGTCTTATACATATGCAATCCTCCTTGTTCGTTTGCGTCTATATCAACATATTATATGCGGATATTGTGTCATTCAGGTCGCAAAACTGTCAGCCAGGCAGGCGCAAAGCGTAAAAAAGGGTAAGCGGCGGGAAAACAGCAGAAAGAGGATGTGCGGACATCCTCTGAATAAAGCGCGAAACGCCTCAGGCAGCGGGATTAGCGGTGGAATTCGCCAGCGGCTTCCGGCTGGTACAATAGCTCCAGCACTTCCAGGTGCGTCGATGCGCCGCCCGGCAGCTCCCAGTGAATGGTGCTGCCGACTTTCAGGCCCAGCAGCGCGGCGCCCACCGGCGCGAGGACGGAGAGCTGGCTGGCGCTGTCGGTCACCTGTGACGGAAACACCAGCGTCCGCACGCGCTCTTCGCCGCTGGTTAAATCGCGGAATTTTACCCTGCTATTCATGGTGACGACATCATGCGGCATCGCTTCCGGGGCCAGCATTTGCGCGCGGTCGAGTTCCTCATTCAGGGCATCGGCAACCGGTGAGTTGGCGAAAGCCGGCTGCTCCAGCAGCCTGTCGATACGTTCGGCATCCAGTTCATTAATGATGATTGCGGGTCTGGTCATTGCATACTCCATGTTATCCAGGAACCTGTCCGTAAAAGAAAACCCTCGCCGAAAGGGGCAAGGGTTAAGGTCCTACCATCATACTGAGAGTTGCCGGCAGTTTGAAGTGATGAAACGCACATTCAGCGTGCAACACCATCCGGCGGACGGTGTTTTCCAATCAGCATCCCGCTTTACGCTAGTGGCCAACCTTATCGAGGATAAACTGTGCGCCGCAGTTACCCGGGTGAGGCTGGGGCAGAAAAGCGGAAGTGGCCAGCGGGGCGTTGATGGTCGCGGCGTTGAGCGAGATTTGCATCTCCGTCAGATAGGCCGGATTACCGTTGCAGGTTAGCTTAAACGCCTTCACGCTCTGCGGACCCCAGGCGCGGGCCACGGCGGCGTCGAAGTCGGCGCGGCTGACCGTTTGGCCATAGTGCTTCGCGAGAAAATCCCCCACCGGGCTGCGCTTAATTTCACCGTTTAGTCGCACCATGGCGCCAAAGTAGCTGTCGGGATCGAAGCCGAAGCAGACGCCATGTTTGGCATATTCGTAGCGTTCCAGACAGGAGGTGCCGCCCGATCCCGGCATCACATTATTTAGTTTATTGGCCATCTCCAGCGACAGTCCGGTCTCCGCCGCCTGGCATTTGCGGTTCGCTTTTACCTCCGGCATGTTAGGCACCGGACGCGTGGCGCAGCCGTAGCGCATCCAGCGACGTTCATCCACTCCGCGCGCGGCAATGGACTTTGGCAGCCCGGGCCACAGGCCATGCACGGTCAGAAAGTCGGCTTTATTCGCGGTGTCCTGCTGCAGGCGACACTCTTCCGGTTCGTTGCGATTGCGGTCATACATGCTCTGACAGAATCCGGTTTGCCAGGAGAGGGCAAGGACGTAGCGGTCAAAATCAGCGTATCGCGTCGCGGTGAGCGGTTCAGCACCGGCCTGAGTGGCGGTAAGCACAAGGGCAATCGCGGCGAAATCCTTCCTGAACATTTTTATTCCTGATTATGGATGGCAAAAGATAACGGGGAGTTATTAAAGCATAAAAAAGGCGCCCGCTGGCGCCTTTTCGCGTGGTTAGACCATTAGTGGAGCGCGCTGCCGGGCACCAGGATTTCAGTAGCAACGATCACCACCAGCAGGCCAACGAGCACCGGCACTGAGGTGCGCTTGACCACTTCGAATGGGGAAATCTTCGCCATCCCGGCAACGGCGACCACCACCCCGGAGACGGGCGATATCGTGCGGCCGAGGTTAGAAGCCTGCAGCATCGGAATCGACAGGTAGGCCGGATTGATGCCGGAGGAGTGCGCCAGCTTGGGGATCATCTCAACGAAGGCGTAGAACGGGGCATTACCGGAACCGGTGGTCATCGCCGCCAGCATGGTCAGGATCACCAGCACCAGCATCAGAATAATACTGGCCGAGCCGAAGGAGGTGGCGATTGAGATCAGACCGTTGATAAAGCCGATAGTGCTTAACCCCTGGGCAAAGACGCCGGCGGCAACCAACAGCATCACTACGCCGGCGAAGGCGTCGGCCATTCCACGGTAGGCGACTTCCAGCCCGCTAAAGACGTTTTTGGTGTTGAAACCGCGCAGGAACTCGAGGATCGCCGCCAGCAGCATGCAGCCAACGAGGATGGTGATAATGTGCAGCTCCGGCCCCCATTTACCGTCAAAGATCAGCACGCCGATGATCGGGGTAAACGGCAGAATGGCATACAGCGCCGGGGCGGTGGTGGTGATGTCGTTGACGTCGAGCATCTCGTGAGAAATGTGCTCTTTTTTATCCAGATAGCGCTGCCAGAAAAAGTGGGCGATCGCCATGCAGATAATGGCCGCGATGGAGATCGGCAGCGTGGTTTTAAAAGCAAAGTCGATCAGCGGCATTTCAGCGGCTTTGGCCGCCAGGACGACGTCACCCGAGGTTGGCGAGAGGATAATCGCCGCCGGTGAGGCGCAGATGGCGGCGGCGGCCCCGCGGCTGATACCGACATTCACCATTACCGGGAACAGCGTCGCCATCAGCAGTACGCCAAGGCCGGTCGCGGAGGAGACGGCCAGCGACATCAGGCAGGCGACAAAATAGGCGGCAATCATCAGCAGATAGGGCGAATTAATATAGCGCAACGGCTTCGACGCTAATTTGACCACCATATCATTGGCGCCAATATGGGTCATATAGGTGGCGAAGCCGCACAGCATCATGATCATCATGCCCAGATCGCCGCCGCGGCTCATGAGTAGAATCTTAATGTATTCAATAATATCGGTAGCGGAATAGCCGGTGCTCGCGGTATTACCCGGTAACACTTTATGTCCCAGCAGGGCGCTGACGATCAGTAAGATTAAGCCTCCGACGAACAGCACCCCGGTGGCCGAGTAGCCTTTAATGATATAGCGGGCTACGCCCACAATGACCACAATCCCTATCAGGATCTCAATAAACGTCAGCATTTATTACCCCTAAACCCAAAGAATATGTAGATAAAAAGCACCACACCAAATTTTAATGTGCGAATGTGCCGAAAAAACGGACAAAACTCGCTGATGCAAATCAATAAAGCGATAAGAACTACACGTCCCCCAGCACGCCTGGATATAATCACCAGATGGATAGTTAAGCCGTTCTGATGGACAGCGGGCGAAAATCAGGAGTTTGCCTTATTTCGTTCAACCTGCATTGAGATTATCTTTGCTATTTTAGGTGGCTTTTAAATCAAAGTGGTAATAGAAAAGTGTTGATGTTACGTCGTTTTTCATTGTTTTCTCTTGGTTTTTTAGGATGGTTATTGGTGTCCGGAAACGCCAGCGCGTCGTTTTCATCGACCCTTAGCGAAGGTTACCATACCTTAAGTAATAACGTAGCGCAGACCTGGAATGAGCCGGAGCACTATGATTTGTACGTTCCAGCCATCACCTGGCATGCGCGCTTTGCCTATGACAAGGAAAAAACCGATAAGTATAACGAACGTCCGTGGGGGGCAGGTTTCGGCGTCTCGCGCTGGGATGAGAAAGGGAACTGGCATGGCCTGTACCTGATGGCGTTTAAAGACTCTTTTAATAAGTGGGAGCCCATCGGCGGCTACGGGTGGGAGAAAACCTGGCGCCCGCTGACGGACCAGAATTTCCACCTCGGCCTTGGCTATACCCTCGGCGTCACGGCGCGCGATAACTGGAACTACATCCCGATCCCGGTGATCTTGCCATTGGCGTCAATAGGTTACGGTCCGGCAACTTTCCAGATGACCTATATTCCCGGCACCTACAATAACGGTAACGTTTACTTCGCCTGGGCGCGCTTCCAGTTTTAATTCGCTAAGTCTTAGCAATAAATGAGATAAGCGGAAGGTCTTGTGCAAAAACAAGGACTAAAGCGTTACCCACTAAAAAAGATAGCGACTTTTATCACTTTTTAGCAAAGTTGCACTGGACAAAAGGTACCACAATTGGTGTACTGATACCCGACACAGCATTAGTGTCGATTTTTCATATAAAGGTAATTTTGATGTCTAAGATTAAAGGTAACGTTAAGTGGTTTAATGAGTCCAAAGGATTCGGTTTCATTACTCCGGAAGATGGCAGCAAAGATGTATTCGTACACTTCTCTGCAATCCAGTCCAACGGTTTCAAAACTCTGGCTGAAGGTCAGCGCGTAGAGTTCGAAATCACTAACGGTGCCAAAGGCCCTTCTGCTGCAAACGTCATCGCTCTGTAAGCAACGCGTCAGTAGAATATAAAAACCCGCTAATAAGCGGGTTTTTTTTTGCCTGTCTCCTTCGCTTTTAGCGGCTGGCCGCCTGCGAGAAAAGCCAGAAGGCGAGCGCCGTCATCGCAAACGAACCCAGCAAATTCACCGCGACGTTGAGCAGCGCCCAGCTTACCCGGCCCTGCTGCAGGAGAAACACCACTTCCGCAGAAAAGGTGGAGAACGTGGTCAGGCCGCCGCAGAAACCGGTGGTAATCAGCAGTTTCCACATCGGGTCAATACCGGTCAGACGATTAAACCACGCCAGCCCGGCGCCAATCACAAAGGCGCCTAACAGGTTGGCCGTTAGAGTCCCAATCGGGATAGCATGGTGCACAGGATTGAGCTTCATGCCGAGCCACCAGCGCAATACGCTGCCGGTGCCGCCGCCAATAAAAACGGCGCAAAGAAGTTGAAACACGGTCGTTTCCTGCTATTTGATGTAAGAGAGTGTCAAGTGTAGCGCGCATCGGGCGCGATTGGCTATCCATAACCTGACGGGAGAAGAACATGCGGGTAGCGGCAGGACAATTTGCCGTCACGCCAGTATGGCGGACGAATGCGCAAACCTGTGTGGCGATGATGCAGCAGGCGGAGCAAGAAGGGGCGGCGCTGCTGGTGCTGCCGGAGGCGTTGCTGGCGCGGGATGACAACGACCCGGATCTGTCAGTTAAATCGGCCCAGCCGCTGGATGGCGCATTTTTGCAGCCGCTGTTGGCCGAGAGCAGGCGTAACAGCCTCACCACGGTCCTGACGCTCCATGTGCCGTCAGGGGAGGGGAGAGCGACCAACACGTTGGTGGTATTGCGGGAAGGCGCAGTGATCGCCCATTATCATAAACTTCATCTATATGACGCCTTCGCGATGCAGGAGTCCCGGCGGGTGGATCCCGGTCAGCAGATCCCGCCGGTGATTGAGGTGGCGGGATTACGCGTTGGCCTGATGACCTGCTACGATCTTCGCTTTCCGGAACTGGCGCTTTCGTTGGCCCTGAATGGGGCACAGCTGCTGGTGCTGCCCGCTGCATGGGTGAAAGGGCCGCAGAAAGAGCATCACTGGGCGACGCTGCTGGCGGCACGCGCTCTCGATACTACCTGCTATATCGTGGCGGCAGGCGAATGCGGAACGCGCAATATCGGGCTGAGCCGCATCGTCGATCCGCTGGGGACCACTCTGGCGGGGGCCGGGAGCGAGCCGCAGCTGATCTTTGCCGATCTCTCTGCGGATGACCTTGCGCGCGTTCGCGAGCGTTTACCAGTGCTGCGGAACCGACGATTTGCGCCACCGCAATTATTATGACGTTTTTTTAAACAAGGCTTGATTCACCTTGTTACAGATTGCTATTGTGTCCGCGCGTCAAATACCCGTATTGTTTATCCCAATAATTCGCTGTGCACGTCAGGATGGACATCTCAGCGCTCACTCCCGGAGGGGAGGCTATGGGCCGAAACACGCAGCCCACGCACAGGTGGATTACAATAGGACGGATAAATGCGTGTATGATGGCGTATTCGCAGCTTGTATAGAGAAGAAGGTTAGCTATGGGTGAGATTAGTATTACCAAACTGCTGGTAGTCGCAGCACTGATTATCTTAGTGTTTGGTACCAAGAAATTACGTACGCTGGGCGGCGACCTGGGGTCGGCTATCAAGGGCTTTAAAAAAGCCATGAACGAAGATGACGATAGCGCGAAGAAAACCACCGCAGAAGAAGAAGCGCCGGCGCAGAAGCTCTCTCATAAAGAGTAATTCTCCGGCTGCGTCCCCTGACGGGATGCTGGCGGTACGGCGAAGAGGCCGCGACGTTTATCGTTGCGGCCTTTGTCGTTTTTGTCGACGCCGCGGAGAAAAGATGCAACTAACTGTTACGGACAGGCGAAACGGATGAAGCGGAGAGAGCCGCTGCGCCGAACAGGCGCGCAGCGGCGGAAGCGGTGGGTTATTTAACTTCCATCCCTTTAGCCTGCAGGTCGGCATGATAGGAAGAGCGGACGAAGGGACCGCAGGCGGCGTGGGTGAAGCCCATCGCCATCGCTTCCGCTTTCATCTCTTCAAACTCCTCCGGGCTGACGTAGCGCTGCACCGGCAGGTGGTGACGGCTCGGCTGCAGATACTGGCCTAACGTCAGCATGGTGACGCCATGGCGACGCAGGTCGCGCATCACTTCGATGATCTCGTCGTTGGTTTCGCCCAGACCTACCATCAGGCCGGATTTCGTCGGGATCTCCGGGTGCGCTTCTTTAAAACGCTCCAGCAGCTTCAGCGACCAGTTGTAATCCGCGCCCGGACGTACCTGACGATAAAGACGGGGCACGTTTTCGAGGTTATGGTTGAAGACATCCGGCGGGGTCACCGTCAGAATATCAAGTGCGCGATCCATGCGGCCGCGGAAATCCGGAACCAGCGTTTCGATCTTAATCGACGGGTTTTTCTCGCGAATGGCGCTGATGCAGTCGGCAAAATGCTGTGCGCCGCCATCACGCAGGTCGTCACGGTCTACCGAGGTGACTACGACATAGCGCAGACCCATATCGGCGATAGTTTGCGCCAGCTTTTGTGGCTCGTTTGCATCTGGCGCGACCGGGCGTCCATGCGCGACGTCGCAGAACGGGCAACGGCGGGTACAGATCGCGCCGAGGATCATAAAGGTCGCGGTACCGTGGTTGAAGCATTCTGCAAGGTTCGGGCAGGAGGCCTCTTCGCACACAGAGTGCAGGCCGTTCTTACGCATCGCTGCTTTGATTCCCTGGATACGGGACGAGTCTGCCGGAAGTTTGATTTTCATCCATTCCGGTTTTCTGAGCAGAGCTTCACGCTCAGTTGCCACGTTTTTCACCGGGATAAGGGCCATTTTATCGGCGTCGCGGTACTTAACACCGCGTTCCATCACAATGGGTTTACTCATAGCGTGCGTGTTCCAGTTGCGAGTCACGAAGGAAAGCGAATTAATTCAATGAAATGTTGCAATTATCAACTATTTTTGAATCAAGAGCAGGCAGTATACCATTGAAAAGGGGCAGAAAGCAGCCTGCCTGCCCAGCAAATTGTAAAATAGTTGTTGTTTTATCCTTTTCCCTTCCGTGCGCTACGCCTTAAACGAGCGGATCACCGTCTCGATGATCTCTTTCAGCAATGGCTCTTTCCCGCTCAGCTTATTAAAGTGCAGCGCAACGTCAATCTGCTCTTCACCGAGGGAAGGGAAATCCAGGGTCTGCAGCGGCCAGAGACGGGACACCATGGCGAACAGGCGTTCGGTGGTCAGACCCAGCATATCGCTCCCGGCGATCATCGCCGCCTGGGTCATCAGGTTAAAGGTGCTAAAGCCGCAGCGGCGCTCGCCCATCTCTTCCTGTAGTCGGCGATGGAGGGTGGGGTAGCGCTGGCCTTCCGGCAGCAGCTGCGCAAATTCGTACTCCGCGAGGGTCGTTTCATCCTGCGGACCGTCCAGCGCGGGATGTCCTGCGCGGCAGTACATCTGTACCCGATCCTGATACAGCACATGATGGCTTATCGCCTGGCCGCTGTGCAGGTGGGTATCAATGAGCAGATCCACCTGGCGCTGGTCAAGCTGCCGCGCGGCGTCGACGATTGCGATATTGTGCAACAGGATCTGCGGAAAGGTCGGCTTCAGCGCGCTGGCCAGGCCAGGCATCAGCAGCGCTCCCATCGCTGGCGTAGTGGCGATAGTGATCACCCGCTGCTGGTGCGGGCTACCGGTGATATCCAGCGCGCTGAGGAAAGCTTCCATGCCGCGGCTGATGTATTGATGAAGATGGGTGGCATAGGCGGTGGGGGTAACGCCCTGTCCTTTGCGGATAAATAGCGGATCGGGGAACAACGCCCGCAGTTTGTTAATTGACTGGCTAATCGCCGACGGTGTGATATTGAGTATCTTCGCGGCGTTGACGATACCTTTATGCACGTATACCGCTTCAAAGATCGTCAACAGATTGAGGTCAATATTACGCAGGATGCGAAACATTTGACGATCGTAACGTTCATCCTGTCTGTCAGGAGATTCTGACGGAGGCGTATTCTCTGGCACGCGATGAGTCCGGTTGGGAATGATAGGCCAAGTATAGCGGCCCACCGCGTTGCCGTGCGTGACAATTGATTGCAAAAATAACGTGTTACTCGTTTAGCGCCCCGCTGACAGCGGGACGTTGGCCTGCCGCTTAATCCCGGGGAAGATATTCGTACGGTGGATGATTTAGCAGCGCCAGCAGATTGGCGACCAGCCGCGGAGCGACCGTCTCCGGGGAGGCTGCCGGCTGCCACTGGCGCATTTGCGTCATCTCCATACCGGCATAGCCGCAGGGGTTGATACGCAAAAACGGTGTGAGATCCATGGCGATATTAAGCGCCAGACCGTGGAAAGAACAACCTTTACGGATCCGCAATCCCAGAGAGCAGATTTTGCGTTCGCCGACATAGACGCCAGGGGCGTCGGCGCGGGGGTGCGACTCGATACTATATTCAGCTAGGGTATTGACGACCGTTTGCTCCAGTAGCGTCACCAGCTCCCGCACGCCCAGCTTACGGCGCTTGAGGTCCAACAGGACGTACATCACCTGCTGTCCCGGACCGTGATAGGTGACCTGGCCGCCGCGATCGCTCTGGATCACCGGAATATCGCCGGGCACCAGCACGTGTTCCGCTTTGCCGGCCTGACCCTGGGTGAATACGGGGTGATGTTCCACCAGCCAGATCTCGTCGAGGGTATCTTCATCACGGGCGTCGGTAAATTCATGCATCGCCTGCGAGACGGGTTCGTAAGGTTGCAGGCCAAGCTGCCGGATAAGAATTTTATTGTGCTGCAAAACAACATCTCCGCCGGGAAGAGAGAATTCAGGTTGGGGAGTATATCACAGCCGTGCAGAAGGGAATGAGAAGACCCGGCACGGCGGCCGGGTCAGGGAAAAGGTTACAGCACCATCCGAACGATATCGATATTGCCTAACTCTTCGTACAGCGTTTCCACTTGTTCAATGTGGGTGGCGTTGATGGTGATGGAGACCGAGTGGTAGTTACCTTTGCTGCTCGGTTTTACTGACGGCGAGTAATCACCAGGCGCATGGCGCTGTACCACTTCCACCACCTGATCAACCAGCTCCGGCAACGCCTGCCCCATTACTTTGTAAGTAAATGGCGTAGGGAATTCAAGCAGTTCGTTAAGTTTGGTTTTCATGTCAGCTCCGGTGTTACGACAAAATAATAACTCCCACCAAGGGCGGGAGTTATCAGGTTACTTGGATGAATAGTATATGGGGATGGAAATCACACTTTCAAGTGTTCGATTTTTAACCAAACCAGTGGTGGAACATTAATTTAATGTAATCAATAATTTTGCCGAAGAAATTACCTTCCGGAATTTCCTGCAGGACCACCAGCGGACGCTGGTCGATGGTTTTACCATCCAACTGGAAGTTAATGGTGCCGACAACCTGGTTTTTCTGCAGCGGGGCGTGCAGCTCAGTGTTATTCAGCACGTAGCTGGCTTTCAGATCTTTCATTCGGCCGCGCGGAATGGTCAGGTAGACGTCTTTATCCACCCCCAGCGAAGCGCGATCGCTGTCGCCGAACCAGGCCGGTTCGGAGGCAAACTCTTTGCCAGCTTTAATCGGGTTGACGGTTTCGAAGAAGCGGAAGCCCCAGGTAAGCAGTTTTTTGCTTTCCGACTCACGGCCTTTGAACGTCCGGCCGCCCATTACCGCGGAGATCAGGCGCATCTGGCCTTCGGTGGCGGAAGCGACGAGGTTGTAACCCGCTTTGTCGGTATGGCCGGTTTTGATGCCGTCGACGTTCAGGCTGTTATCCCACAGCAGGCCGTTACGGTTCAGCTGGCGGATGCCGTTGAAGGTGAACTCTTTCTCACGATAGATGGAGTACTCGTTCGGTACGTCGCGGATCAGCGCCTGGCCAATCAGCGCCATGTCGCGCGCGGAGCTGTACTGTCCGTCAGCATCAAGACCGTGAACGGTCTGGAAATGGGTGTTTTTCAGGCCCAGAGCGTTGACGTAGTTGTTCATCAGGCTGACGAAGGCGTCCTGGCTGCCGGCGACGTAGTCGGCCATCGCCACGCAGGCATCGTTACCGGACTGCAGGTTAATACCACGGATCAGCTGAGAAACCGGCACCTGCATGCCCGGCTTGAGGAACATCAGAGAAGAGCCTTTGAAAACCGGGTTGCCGGTGGCCCAGGCATCGTTGCCGACGGTGACCAGATCGGACTCTTTGAATTTGCCCGCTTTCATCGCCTGACCGATAACATAGCTGGTCATCATTTTGGTCAGACTGGCCGGGTCGCGGCGGGAGTCGGCATTGTTTTCAGCCAGTACCTTGCCAGAGTTGTAATCGATAAGGATCCAGGATTCGGCGTCAATCTGCGGGGCGCCTGGGATCATCGTTTTGATATTCAGGTCATCGGCGCGGGCAGCGGAGGAGAGCGCTGCAACGGAGAGCGCCGTAATGAGTAAACGAGCGGTGAAAGAGGTCTTCATGGTCAGAACAACGGCATCCGTGATGGAGTTAAAAAAGTGCCTTACTATAGCAAATGCTCTGCGGGCCAGCATCCGACATTGCGCATGAGTTTGTTAATGACTTTTACATGCGCGAGGTGAACGGGCGGCCCGCGGCGTTTAGTTGGCGCGAGTAATAAAGGACTGCAGCTGCGCTTCGCTTTGCAGGCGCTGCTGCACGGCGCTGGCCTGTGCTTTATCAGCAAAGGGACCCAGCTGAATACGCCAGACCGCGCCGTTTTGCATGACCCGGCCTGGCACAGAAAACTGCTGGCTCAGGCGCTGCTGATACTGCTGCGCCCGCGTCTGGTCGCTTACTGCGCCCACCTGGACAACAAAATTACCGCTGGCGCTGGAGGTCGCGGAGGACGAGGCCGCCACGGCGCCAGCGGCTGCGGCGGTGGCCGCAGCGGGCGCCACATTACCCTGAATGGAGCCAGGCGCGGTCACTGGCGCTGTTGGCGTGGCGCCGGCGGCAGGAGCCGTCGCGGCGGCTGCCGCTGGTTCGCTACTCTCCAGCACGCCGTTGTTCAGGGGCGTCGGCGCGCCGAGGAAACCGCCGCTGTTCACCGGCGCGCCCACGCTGTCTGCCGGCGTCAGCGTGCTGTTGCTGATCGGGCGAACGTCAGTGGGCGCGGGTTGGCTCATGCCAGCGGCGTCCCCACCGTCCAGATTCGGACGGGCGGGCAGGGCGTAAGTCTGTTTGGCGACGGTGGTACAGGCCATCCCCGGGCCGGAAAGCGAACCGTCAGGCGCGACGATGATGGGGTCGATGCGCACTTTGGTGTTGTTGGAGGTGTTCAGGCGGTCAGCGGATGCGCGGGAAAGCGAGATGACCCGATCGTTGCCATAGGGACCGCGATCGTTAATCCGCACGACGATCATCCGTCCGTTGGCAAGGTTAGTGATCCGCGCGTAGCTCGGGATCGGCAGCGTCGGGTGCGCTGCGGTCAACTGAGTCGGATCGAAGGCTTCGCCGCTGGCGGTCAGGTTGCTGTTGGGTTCTGCGTCATAGATCGCCGCGAAACCGGCCTGAGTAAAGTTGGCCGGATCCTGAACGATTTTGTAGCTTTTACCGTCGCGCTCATAATCCTGATTCGCCGTGGCGTTCGGCGTTTCATACTGCGGATCGGCGCCGCTGATCTCAACCGTCGGGCCATTACAGACGGCCGGCTGTGGAGTACTGACCGTTTTTTGTTGCACGTCATCACTCGAACATGCCGCCAGCAGCCCCGCTGCTATGCAGATCCCCAGCCATTGCTTACGCATTGCTAACCCCTTTAAACGCTTTTCGACAACATTTTTCTGTGGGTATGGATCGACATTACGATACCAAACCCGGCCATCAGTACGATCAGGGCGGAGCCCCCGTAGCTCACCAGCGGCAACGGTACGCCCACCACCGGTAAAATACCACTCACCATACCAATATTTACGAAGACATAAACGAATAAAATCAACATTAAACCACCGGCCATGACCCGGCCAAAGGTGGTTTGCGCCTGGGCGGCGATCCACAGTCCGCGCATAATCAGCAGAATATAAAGCGCTAGCAGGATCAGTACGCCAATCAGGCCCAGCTCTTCGGCGAGGACGGCGAAGATAAAGTCGGTGTGGCGTTCCGGCAGAAACTCCAGCTGCGACTGGGTGCCGTGCAGCCAGCCTTTGCCGCGCAGACCGCCGGAGCCAATGGCAATTTTAGACTGAATAATGTGATAGCCGGCGCCCAGCGGGTCGGTTTCCGGATCGAGGAGCATCATCACGCGCTGACGCTGATAGTCGTGCATCAGGAAGAACCACAGGATCGGAATAAAGGCGGCGACCAGCACCACGGCGATACCAATCAGGCGCCAGCTGAGGCCGGAGAGGAACAGCACAAACAGCCCGGATAGGGCGATCAGGATCGAGGTCCCGAGGTCAGGCTGCGCCGCCACCAGCAGCGTCGGCAGGAAGATTAGCACCAGGGCAATGCCGGTGTTCTTCAGCGACGGTGGACAGACATCGCGGTTAATAAACCGCGCCACCATCAGCGGCACGGCTATTTTGGCGATCTCCGACGGCTGAAAGCGCACAATACCGAGATCCAGCCAGCGCTGCGCCCCTTTGGAGATGGCGCCGAAGGCGTCAACGGCTACCAGCAGGATGATACAGAAAATATAGAGGTAGGGCGCCCAGCCTTCATAGACCCGCGGCGGGATCTGCGCCATGACGATCATGATCACCACGCCCATGGCGATCTGGCCGATTTTACGCTCCATCATGCCGACATCCTGACCGCTGGCGCTCCAGATAACCAGCGCGCTGTAGGTCAGCAGCGCCAGCAGGATAAGCAGCATGGTGGGGTCAAGATGGATTTTATCCCATAGCGATTTTTTGTTCGGATTATCCGTCATTATTGATCCTCCCCTGCGGTTACCGCCGGGTTTTCGCTTGGCAGCGTAGTGTTGTTATCGCCCAGCATGATGTGATCGAGGATCTGGCGCATAATCGTACCGACCGCCGGGCCGGCGCCGCCGTTTTCCAGAATCATCGCCACGGCAACCTGCGGGTTGTTATAAGGCGCAAACGCCGTCATCAGTTTATGGTCGCGCAAGCGCTCGGAGATCCGGTGCGCGTTATAGGTTTCGTTGGCCTTCAGGCCGAACACCTGAGCGGTACCTGACTTGGCCGCGATTTTATACGGCGCGCTGGCGAAGTATTTGTGCGCGGTGCCGTTGCCGCGGTTGGCCACGCCGTACATGCCGTCTTTGGCGATTTCCCAATAGCCGGAATGGATATCGCCTACCGGCGGCTCATGGGGCTGGACCCAGGGTACGGGCTTGCCGTCTTCCACGGTGCTCTGCAGCAGATGCGGCACCTTCACCACGCCGTCGTTAATCAGGATCATCAGCGCTTTGTTCATCTGGATCGGCGTGGCGGTCCAGTAACCCTGGCCGATGCCCACCGGAATGGTGTCCCCCTGGTACCAGGGTTTCTTAAAGCGCTTGAGCTTCCATTCGCGGGTCGGCATGTTGCCAGAGCGCTCCTCGGAGAGGTCGATACCGGTGTAGTGGCCGTAGCCAAACTTGCTCATCCACTCTGAGAGACGGTCGATGCCCATGTCATAGGCGACCTGGTAGAAATAGGTATCTGCAGACTCCTCGAGCGCTTTGGTGACGTTCAGATGGCCGTGGCCCCACTTTTTCCAGTCACGATAGCGTTTCTCTGAGCCAGGCAACTGCCACCAGCCGGGGTCGAAGAGGCTGGTGTTGCGGGTGATCACCCCGGCGCTCAGCGCCGAGACGGCGACGTACGGTTTGACCGTCGACGCCGGCGGATAGACCCCCTGCGTTGCTCGGTTGACCAACGGTGTGTTCGGGTCGTTGAGCAGCGCGGAGTAATCTTTGCTGGAGATGCCGTCGACGAACAGGTTCGGGTCATAGCTCGGGGTTGAAACCAGCGCCAGAATAGCGCCGGTACGCGGGTCGGTCACCACCACGGCGGCGCGGCTGCCGGCCAGCAGCGTTTCAATATACTGCTGCAGCTTGAGGTCGAGGGTGAGGTAGATGTCGCGTCCGGCCTGCGGAGGCACCTCTTTCAGCTGACGAATGACGCGGCCGCGGTTGTTCACTTCAACCTCTTCGTAGCCGGTCTGACCGTGCAGAACGTCCTCGTAATAACGCTCTATACCCAGCTTACCAATGTCGTGCGTCGAGGCGTAGTTGGCCAGCTTGCCCTCTTTATCCAGGCGGTCGACGTCTTTATCGTTAATTTTTGAGACATAGCCAATGACGTGAGTCAGCGCCGAATTATAGGGGTAATAACGACGCTTGTAGCCTTTGACTTCCACGCCGGGAAAGCGGTACTGGTTGACGGCAAAGCGGGCCACCTGCACTTCGCTGAGGTTGACCTTTACCGGAATCGAGGTAAAACGATGGGAGCGGGCGCGCTCCTTTTTGAAACCGGCGATGTCATCGTCAGTTAAATCGACGACGTCGCGTAGCGCATCCAGCGTCTGCTGTACGTTATCGACTTTCTCCGGCATCATCTCCAGCTGGTAAATGGTGCGGTTAAGCGCCAGCGGGGTGCCGTTGCGATCGTAAATAATGCCGCGGCTCGGCGGGATCGGCACCAGCTTGATGCGGTTTTCGTTCGAGCGCGTCTGATAGTCGTCGAAGCGAACGATTTGCACATTGTACAGGTTGGCGATCAGAACGCCGGTAAGCAGCAAAATCCCCAAAAAAGCGACCAGCGCCCGGCGCACGAACAGCGAGGATTCAGCCGTATAGTCGCGGAAAGAATTCTGTAATTTCATTCGCTGCTTAGTCTACCCTGATCATCATTACTCACGGTGGTACGGGTGGTTGGTGGTGATGCTCCACGCCCGGTACAGACTCTCGGCCACCAGTACGCGCACCAGCGGGTGAGGTAAGGTGAGGGTGGAGAGCGACCAACTCTGTTCCGCCGCTGCTTTACAGGCGGGAGAGAGACCTTCCGGGCCGCCTACCAGTAAACTGACGTCGCGCCCGTCCTGTTTCCAGCGTTCCAGTTCGCGCGCCAGCTGCGGTGTATCCCATGGTTTACCCGGAATATCCAGGGTCACGATGCGGTTCTTACCGGCAGCGGCTAACATCATCTCGCCCTCTTTTTCGAGGATGCGTTTGATATCAGCGTTCTTACCGCGCTTACCGGCAGGGATCTCCACCAGCTCGAACGGCATATCTTTGGGAAAACGGCGCAGATACTCGCTAAAGCCGGTCTGTACCCAGTCCGGCATTTTGGTGCCAACGGCCACCAGCTGCAACTTCACGCATTAACTCCAGAGTTTTTCCAGCTCGTACAGACGACGGCTCTCTTCCTGCATGACGTGGACCATCACGTCGCCGAGGTCGACGACGATCCAGTCGGCGGCGGCTTCCCCTTCAACGCCCAGCGGCAGCATGCCGGCGGCGCGGGACTCCTGAACCACGTGGTCGGCGATAGACATCACATGACGCGTGGAGGTGCCGGTGCAGATAATCATGCAATCGGTGATGCTGGATTTGCCATGTACATCAATGGCAACGATGTCCTGACCTTTCAGGTCATCAATTTTGTCGATAACAAAATCCTGGAGTGCTTTACCCTGCAAGTGTTCCCCCTGGGTGCGTGAAGATTGATAATCATAAAGAGCCTGACAGTATACCTGAACTGATGAAAAAGTCGGGTGAAATGTCTGTCGGCAGGCGTTCGTGGCGGGCTATCATCCCATCCCTCGCCGCGGATTGCATCGCCATTTTTGTAAAACAATTTCTGCAAACCGGCTTTGGCGGATGCTGCCTGGCAGCGGAGAATAACAGCCTGCTCTGGCCTGTCAATGGTCTGGCGGGAATTCTTCTTGCGGCCGCCAGACGGCCTGGCTATTTAATACCCGCAGGGTGGTGAAATCGTCGCGGATTTCGAGGAGGCTCCAGGCGCCATGGGCAATGGGAAAGTGCCACATCGCCGCCGCAGGCATCTGCAACAGCAGGGCGGTCAGCAGGCTCAGGACGCCCTGATGGCCGACGATCAGCAGATGGTCAAGATGGCGGCAGTCGGTCAGCGTTGGGATAAACTCGCTGACGCGGCGGGCAAAATTCTGAAAGCTTTCGCCGTTGGTGGGGGCCGCATGCTGCCAGTCGGCACACCAGGCGGCATAGTTTTCCGCATCTTCTCGCTGGAGGTCGCGATGATGACGCATCTCCCAGTCGCCGAAAAACATCTCATTGAGCGCGGGATGGCGCTCACGCGGAATAGCGCGGTCGCCAAGCAGCAGATCGGCCGTTGTCCCGGTCCGCGCCAGCTCGCTACAGAATACTTTATCGAAAGGCGCCAGGCGCAGCCGTTCGCCGAGCGCGCGCGCCTGAGCGACGCCGCGCGGCGTCAGGGGCGTTGGGGCATGGCCGCTGTATAACCCGGCAACGTTGGCTTCGGTTTCGCCATGGCGAACTAACCACAATTTCATGAACAGGCTCTGACAGGCGATGAAGAGATGGCGTTACGATAGCGCTTTTTTCGCGCCAGGCCCAGCCTGGGGTCAGCAATAGAGTCCCTGCTCGCGGATGTAATCCAGCACGGCGGCAGGCAGCATCTCGGCGCAGGACTCGCCGCGCTCAAGGCGCTGGCGGATGATCGTCGCGGAAATATCGAACCACGGCGTCTCAGCCAGGTAGATCACGCCGGAAGGGCGGTTATGCAGAGACTCCACGTCGTGGGTTAAATGGCGATCCAGCCAGCGCTGATCCGCTTCCTGCGCCATGGTCAGCGGGTAACCCGGGCGGCGGCAAACAATCAGGTGGGCATTGTCGAGAATGGTTTCATAGTTGTGCCAGGTGGGAAAGGTCAGTAGCGAATCCTGGCCAATGATAAACGCCAGCGGTTTGCGCGGCCCCTGCTCCTGGCGCCACTCCTGCAGCGTTTGCGCCGTCCAGGAGGGGGTATCGCGCCGTAGTTCGCGTTCATCGAGCGTGAACAGCGGTTTATCGGCAATCGCCAGCTTCAGCATGTGCACGCGCTGGGCGCTGGTGGCTTCCGGCTGCGGCCGGTGCGGCGGGACGTTGTTAGGCATGATGATGACCTTGCTCAGGCCAATCTGATTCGCCAGGATCTCAACCGGCTTGAGGTGACCGTAATGCACCGGATCGAAGGTGCCGCCATAGATTGCCTGTAACTGAGTCATATCAACCATCAATAAAAACGTCCGCCAGGGCTTTGTGGCAGAGCAACAACGAAAGACTTTCCAGTTCGGGCCAGACGTCGTGCCCGTAATCCTGTTTAAAGGTGAGCTCCGCGCGGGTCAGAAGGGTCACCGCCTGGCGCAGCTGTTCCCCGCTCAGGCGCGTGAGGGCGTCGCTGAGCAGCTGACGGCGGTTTTGCCAGACCCGATGTTTATCAAACAGCGAGCGCAGCGGCGTGTGCGTCGCCTGGCGCTTGAGGGTAACCAGCAGCAGCAGCTCCCGCTGCAGAGTACGCAGCAGGATCGCCGGCTCGCAGCCTTCAAGGCGTAACTGCTGCAGGACGTGCAGCACGCGCTTACTTTTGCCTGCCAGTAGGGCATCGACCCAATGGTAAGGCGTAAAGTGCGCGGCATCGTTTACCGCTTGCTCAACGCGGGGGAGGGTTAGCTTACCGTCCGGCCAGAGCAGCGCCAGACGCTCCAGCGCCTGCGCCAGCGCCAGCAGATTGCCTTCGTAACAGTAGCACAGCAGCTGACTGGCCGCGTCGTCGAGCTGCAGCTGATGCTGTTTGGCCCGGGCGGCCAGCCAGCGCGGCAGCTGCGCGTATTCCGGCGTCTGGCAACTGACCTGGACGGCGCGCTGAGCCAGGGCGGTGAGCCATGCGGCATTCTCCTGGGCTTTGGTCAGCTTATTTCCGCGAACTATCAGCAGCAGGTCGTCGTGCAGCAGGCCAACCAGCGTGGCGAGCTGTTCATTGATCGCCGCGTTGGGGCCGTTTTCCGGTAGGATCAACAGCAGGGTTTGCCGGCTGGCAAACAGGCTCATCGCCTGGCTTAAGGCGAAAATCGCCTGCCAGTCGGTGCTGTTGTCGATTGAAAAAGTATGGTGCTCGGTAAAGCCCTGCGCGGCAGCAGCTTCGCGAATGGCGTCCTGGCTTTCCTGCAACAGCAGGGGATCGTTGCCAAGCAGCAGATAGGCCGCGCGCAGCCCTTCAGTGAGCTGCGCGCGGAGCTGTTCCGGGTACAACCGAATCATCATTGACCCAGCGTGGTGGAGACGCGGTTACCCGAGGAAGCCGGCGCCGCGCTGCTGGCGACCGGTTTCTCTTCCTGCTGGGTTGCTTCAACATCCGCTACCTGAACGCTTGGCAGCTTACGAATCAGCTGTTCCGCCGCTTTGTCGTACATTTCCTGGATAATCATATCCTGCTCGGCGTCTTTCGCTAATGCCGCCTGCGGGTTATCAAAGAACGACCGATAGACCTTGGTGGTAATCGGATAGATATCGTGACCCGGGATCAGGACGCTGGCATGAACGGTCATGACCATCTGATACTCCGCCGTACGACCATCCTGGAACACCGATGCGGTATCTTTCTGAATCGACGAGCCATCGAGGCGCAGAGAAGGGACATCTTTACGCAGCGTGCTGGCGTCGATCAGTTCCACTCCGTTAAGACGCAGCTGATTACGTACCGCGCGGCTTAACGGGCCGTTCGGATCGCTCGACTGGAAAATCATGGTTTTCATGGTGGCGGGCACCTTGGTAGTGCTACGCAAATGCCAGCCACAGCCGGCGGTGACGAGCACCGCCAGAGATAACAACATTGTTACCAGATATCGCACGCTTCCTCCCGCGCTTAGCCAACGACCAGATTGAGCAGTTTACCCGGAACGTAAATCACTTTACGCACGGTTTTACCGTCGAGATATTTCGCCACCAGATGTTCCTGGCCGGCGCGCTCGCGAACCTGCTCTTCAGTTGCATCTACCGCAACGGTAATTTTACCACGAACTTTGCCATTGACCTGGACGACGACGAGGGTGCTGTCTTCCACCATCGCGCTCTCATCCGCTACCGGCCACGGCGCGTTGTCGATATCGCCTTCGCCGTTCAGCTCACGCCACAGGGTGAAGCTGGCGTGCGGAGTGAACGGGTTGAGCATACGCACCACCGCCAGCAGAGCTTCCTGCATCAGCGCACGATCCTGCTCATCTTCCTGCGGCGCTTTCGCCAGCTTGTTCATCAGCTCCATGATTGCCGCGATGGCGGTGTTGAAGGTCTGACGACGGCCGATGTCATCGGTCACTTTGGCGATGGTTTTGTGGATATCGCGACGCAGCGCTTTCTGATCTTCGCTCAGAGCCGCCACGTTCAGTGCCGCAACCTCTCCTTTAGTGGTGTGCTCGTAGACCAGTTTCCAGACGCGTTTCAGGAAGCGGTTCGCCCCTTCAACGCCAGATTCCTGCCACTCGAGGGTCATATCCGCCGGGGACGCAAACATCATGAACAGACGCACGGTATCCGCGCCGTAGCGCTCAACCATCACCTGCGGGTCGATGCCGTTGTTTTTCGACTTGGACATCTTGCTCATGCCGGTGTACACCAGCTCGTGGCCCGCCGCGTCTTTGGCCTTCACGATGCGGCCTTTTTCGTCGCGCTCAACGATGGCGTCAACCGGGGAAACCCAGTTACGTTCGCCGTTTTCGCCCACATAGTAGAACGCGTCAGCCAGCACCATGCCCTGGCACAGCAGCTGTTTCGCCGGCTCATCGGAGTTCACCATGCCCGCGTCGCGCATCAGCTTATGGAAGAAGCGGAAGTAGAGCAGGTGCATGATGGCGTGTTCGATACCGCCGATGTAGATATCTACCGGCAGCCAGTAGTTGGCCGCTTTCGAATCCAGCATTCCTTCCCGATACTGCGGGCAGGTGTAGCGCGCATAGTACCAGGAGGATTCCATAAAGGTATCAAAGGTGTCGGTTTCGCGCAGCGCCGGCTGGCCGTTGACGGTGGTCTTGGCCCATTCAGGATCGGCTTTGATCGGGCTGGTGATGCCGTCCATGACCACGTCTTCCGGCAGGATCACCGGCAGCTGATCTTCCGGGGTCGGCAGCACGGTGCCATCTTCCAGGGTCACCATCGGGATCGGCGCGCCCCAGTAGCGCTGACGGGATACGCCCCAGTCGCGCAGACGGTAGTTAACTTTACGCTCGCCCACGCCCATAGCAGCCAGTTTGTCGGCAATGGCGTTGAAGCCCGCTTCATAATCAAGACCGCTGAACTCGCCGGAGTTAAACAGGACGCCTTTCTCGGTCAGCGCCTGCTCGGAGAGATCCGGCTCGGAGCCGTCGGCAGCGAGGATAACCGGCTTAATGTTCAGACCGTACTTGCTGGCGAACTCGTAGTCGCGCTGGTCGTGACCCGGAACGGCCATTACCGCGCCGGTGCCGTATTCCATCAGCACAAAGTTTGCCGCCCAGACCGGAATTTCTTCACCGGTCAGCGGATGAATGGCTTTAAAGCCGGTATCGACGCCTTTTTTCTCCATCGTCGCCATGTCGGCTTCGGCCACTTTGGTATTGCGGCACTCGTCGATAAAGGTGGCCAGCGCCGGATTGTTCGCCGCAGCCTGCTGCGCCAGCGGGTGACCCGCCGCGACGGCCAGGTAGGTACAACCCATAAAGGTGTCCGGACGGGTGGTGTAGACAGTCAGTTTGTCAGCGTAGTCGTTGACGTCAAAGGAGATTTCTACCCCTTCCGAACGGCCGATCCAGTTGCGCTGCATGGTCTTCACGGTGTCCGGCCAGTGGTCCAGCTTATCCAGATCGTTCAGCAGTTCATCGGCGTAGGCGGTGATTTTAATAAACCACTGCGGGATCTCTTTACGCTCGACCTTGGTATCGCAGCGCCAGCAGCAGCCGTCGATAACCTGTTCGTTGGCCAGCACGGTCTGGTCATTCGGGCACCAGTTCACTGCGGAGGTTTTTTTGTACACCAGGCCTTTTTTGTACAGCTCGGTGAAGAACTTCTGCTCCCAGCGGTAGTATTCCGGGGTGCAGGTCGCCAGCTCGCGGCTCCAGTCATAGCCGAAGCCCAGCATTTTGAGCTGGTTTTTCATGTAGGCGATGTTGTCGTAGGTCCACGGCGCTGGCGCGGTGTTGTTTTTCACCGCCGCCCCTTCTGCCGGCAGACCGAACGCATCCCAGCCGATCGGCTGCAGGACGTTTTTGCCCAGCATGCGCTGGTAGCGGGCAATCACGTCGCCGATGGTGTAGTTACGCACGTGACCCATGTGTAGTCGACCAGAAGGATAAGGAAGCATCGACAGGCAGTAATACTTCTCTTTGCTCTCGTCTTCAGTTACTTCAAATGTACGATTTTCGTCCCAGTGAAGCTGGACTTTCGATTCTATCTCTTCCGGGCGGTATTGCTCTTGCATGGCAGCCAGTGGTCCTGTTTTCAATACAGCTACAAAGTGTAGCCAATGGATGTGTTATTTCAGATCGGCATAGCATAGCCCAAACGCCCACGTCAAAACAGCTTTTCGCACATCAACATCGGCAAAAGCTGCGCAGATTATTTCGCGACTCTGTGGCTTGCCAGACACAGCGGGAGAGGAATAAGGTCTATTATCAGAAGACGTTAACCCCACCGGAGGCGAAATGATGAACAAGGTTGCTCAATATTACCGTGAACTGGTCTCCTCGCTCAGCGAACGGCTCCGCCATGGAGAGCGCGATATCGACGCGCTGGTGACGCAGGCGCGGGAAAAAATCGTCCGCGCCGGCGATCTGACGCAGAGCGAGATCGAGTCGGTGATTGCGGCGGTCAAACGCGACCTCGAGGAGTTTGCCCGCAGCTACGAAGAGAGTCACGAAGACGAGAGCGACAGCGTGTTTATGCGGGTGATCAAAGAGAGCCTGTGGCAGGAGCTGGCTGATATCACCGACAAAACCCAGCTCGAGTGGCGGGAAGTCTTTCAGGATCTGAATCATCACGGCGTGTACCACAGCGGCGAAGTGGTCGGTCTGGGCAACCTGGTCTGCGAGAAGTGCCACTATCACCTGGCGGTATACACCCCGGACGTGCTGCCGCGCTGTCCAAAATGTGGCCACGATCAGTTCCAGCGTCGGCCCTTCGAGCCCTAAGCGTGCGAAAAACGATGCGCGAGGCTTCGCGCATCGTGGTTTGTCTTATTTCACCGTGTTGACTTCGGTGCTCTTGAAATACTGTTTTCCACCCATGTCGCTAACATATTTCTGCGATGAGTTCAGTACCAGCTTGTCAGCAGTTAACGTCCCGACGCCGCATTTCGCCAGGCCCAGTATGCCGCAACTTTTACCACCATTGACCACTTTGGTGGCGGTTAACGTCATGTTGCCGCCCGCGCTGAGGGTTGAATAATTGTAGATCGCGCCTTTATTTTTGGTATTTAAGGTCAGGTCGCCGGTGCTGCTGATCTGCCCTTCGTTGGTGATATCTGAGTAGGTCGTGATTGAAATATTTTTGGCAGTAATATTGCCATAATTATTCACTACGCCGTGATCGGTGGTGATATCGGCGGCATTCATATAACCATTTTGGTTCAGCCAGTAGCTGTGGGCGGTAATGGCGTTGGTTGCCTCAATACGACCACTGCTGCTTTGCGCCAGCGTGCCATTGGTCTGCAGATTGATATTTTCGCCGGTGATATTGCCGAGGTTATAGATCTCGCCCGTATTGGCGCTGCCGTCCTGTGTAAGCGACTGAATGGTGGTTTGGCCAGTAGAGTTAATATTGCCGGTGTTTTTAAAGCTGTCGCCGACAAACGTCAGGCTGGTGTGTTTGGCGCTGATTTTGCCTTCATTGAGGAAATCACCGATTGCCGTGGCGGCAATCTGGTTATTTGACAGCAGGGAGGCTTTTTCTTCGTTGCGGATTTTCCCGCCGCTGGTCAGGCTTAATCCACTGGTGCCGGTCATCGTGCCTGAGTCGCCGTTGGTGATGTTGCCGTTAGCGGTGGCAATCAGCTGGCCGCCGGAGAGAGAACCGGTGTTAACGATATAATCGCCACTGGAGAGCATTAAATAATAGGCGCCGGCGATGCTACCGTCATTGGTGATGCCCGTGACGGTGGAAACCTGGCTCAGCAAACCTTTGCCCGTTATTGACCCTTTGTTCAGTAAATTACCGTTGCTGGTGAGCATCAGCGTGCCGTTGGAGATAATAGAACCCTTATTACGTACGCCAAAGCCGATGTTATTGCCGACCATGCTGATGCTGTTGGCCTCAATGCCGCCAAGGCTGCTGACGTCGATGCTGTACTGCGGGTTAACCGTCATCTGGATCAGGGTGGCCTTTTTACCGGCGGAGGTCACCGAGCCAGAGCTGTTATCCATGGTGAAGTTGCCCGCGCTGACCAGGGCGTTGTTGGCCTGCACTTTACCGTTAATCTTAATCGCGTCGGCGAGCAGAACCGCGTAGCCGTTGGCGGCGTTCATGCCATTTTCGCCGATGGTGAGGGTGCCGCCCGTTACGGTATAGCTGCCGATGGCGCCATCGTCGGTCATATTAACCTTGCCGGTGGTCAGGATAGCCTTGTTGGTATTAACAAAGCTACAGCCGGAACAGGTGATGCCGTTCGGGTTGGCGATTACCACATCCGCTTTCTGACCGTTGACTTCGATAAAGCCCTTCAGGCTACTGGCGTTTTTGGAGGTCACCTCGTTCAAAATCACCGAAGCGCTGCCGGCGGTCAGATTATTGTTGCGGGCGATATTGCCAAATGTGCTGTGGCTGACATCATCGCCGCTGTTATTAAGGATGGTGCCATTGGTGCCGACGTTGAAGTCGCGGTACAGGTTATGGGAGACACCGGCGGCATTCGGCTTTTCAATATCGATAACCGTGGCGCCGGAAGAGTGCGTATAGCTTGTGGGGTCGGCATAAACTACCGACGAGGTTAATACTGCCGCCAGTGCGACATAAGAAGCCTTAAACTTAAACATTTTCTTTATTCCTTTAAATAATGATTAATAAATAATGTAAATATGACGAGTCAATAATGTGCGAATTAATACCTCCACTGTAATGAAAAGCCCATATTCAGGGCGTCGCTATGAAACTTATCCGGTTTACTCAGCGGGGTACTAATAAACAGATCGTACTGCGTTGACCATAGCTGACCACGCAGCCCGCTGACGGCGCCGGAGAGCACTTTGCCTTTTTGATATAGATCGGCGCCGATAAGACGGCCTATATCCGCGCCCAAATAGAATTGCCGCTCGTGGGTGGCCAGATCCCAGATAAAATCGTTGCGCCAGTACCATCCCTGATTGCCGGACAGGCTGTTTTCACCGTCAAAACCGCGCACGCTCCAGCGACTACCAATATTGAATTTATTATCGGAAGCGAGTTTGTCCGGGCTGAACTGGGCGCTGAGGCGGGGAGCCCAGGTAAATTTGTCGCCGGTGGCGTCAAATTTCATCATTGCCTGCAGATTACCATGCACAATCCGCGACAGCGGGCTATACAGCCCGGCCTGCTCTTCCGGCGTTGCTGTCGAGCTGAGCCACGGCAGGCTGCGCTGGATGCCGATGCTGGCATCAACAATCTTTTTGTTAAAGTAGTGCTGGTGGTTGAGGGTGAATTCCCATGAGGGGTTCTGCTTGCGCATCACCAGTAGCTCACTGCCGCCGAAGTAATAATGCGAGCTGCTCTTGGCGATCCGCAGGTCAGCGGTGGTTTTTTGCTGCCGGGTGTGGGAGAGCAGACGACTCAGCGTGGCGCTGTAGTAGCGATTTTTACTCTTATAATCCATCGTCGACCAGTTGCCGTTAAACTGCTGACGATACTGGCTGTATGCCCCGTAGGCGCTTAGTGTCCAGTAGCCAAAGGGAATGGAGTAATACAGGCTGCCGTTGTGGTTGCCGTCGTTATGCTGATTGAATTCAATATCGCCCCCGCCGGAAAGGTACAGGATATCGTTGAGGGTGGTCAGGTCATAGAGATAGAGGGCCCCGCCGGCCTGGTAGCGTCCGCTGGCTTTGCTGCCGGCGTCGTCAAGCCAGGCGCCAAGCTGCCATTTTTTCGCCAGGCTGCGGGCGATCTGGATATCGCTTTCGCCCTCGTGTTGGCCCGGCAACAGTTTCATGTGCGCGGTGGCGCCGGGCAGACGCTGCAGGTTGGCCATCCCTTGCTCAAGGTCGCTTAAGCGCAGGATAGTACCGGAAGAGGTGGGTAGGGAATTCCACAGGCGGGTGGTGTCCGAGCCGTCGGCATAGTCGATAGCGCCCACTTTGCCATAGTGCAGCGTGAACCTGAGTATTCCGTGCTCCAGCGACTGGGAGGGCACATCAATCAGCGAGGTGATGTAGCCTTGCGCGATCAGCTCATTTTGCAAGGTATAGGCCAGCAGGCGAATGCCTTCGCTACCCAGACAGCGTCCCTGCGCCTGCCGTGCGGTTTTCGCCAGTAATTTCCGGGTGAGCGCCTGGTTATCGGAGTCGATATCGACCCGGTTGATCAATTTGCAATGCGTTTCCTCAGGAAAAGGGATACCCTGCGGCGCCACGCGCTGTTGTGAAGACTGAAAATCCTGTTGCTGCGGCGCCAGCGCCTCCTGGCGGGCTTTATCCTGCTCCGTCTGGTGAGTAGAAGAGGCCAATGGCGCGGCCCCGGCGGCTGAGGTGCCCGCCAGCGTGATAAACAGCAGCACGGTGAGCGTGCGAGATCGAATTAACATGAAGCAATATCCATTTGTTTCATTGGTTTGGTGGCGCATCCATTATTCTGCGAGCGGCAGAGAATATTGATGGCCTTTATTTCGGCGCAGGCGAGGTCAGGCAAGAATATTATATTCAATTAATAAAATAATCGTGCGGCGAACCTGTTACGAGGCGTTATATGCTAGCGGCGGTGGCAATGCCGGTCCACGAATTCATTATTGAATTCTTTATGAATTGATCGATTTAATAAATAAGTTCAGCTTTTATCGCCCAGGTTTATTGGGTACGTAAATGATAGTAGCGATCATCTACCGCATAAATAACATTGGCGAATAATATGGCGGAAAAGATTAACTGCGCATACCGGGCGGTATGCGCAGAGAAAAACCATTAATGAAGTATTTTGGCGAGGAAATCTTTGGCACGCTCGGATTGCGGATTGGCAAAGAAGGCCTCTTTATCGGCATCCTCGACAATCTTCCCTTCATCCATAAAGATCACCCGGTTCGCCACCTTGCGGGCAAAGCCCATCTCATGGGTCACGACCATCATGGTCATCCCCTCGTTGGCCAGTTCGACCATAACGTCCAGCACCTCGTTAATCATCTCCGGGTCAAGCGCTGAGGTGGGCTCATCAAACAGCATGGCGATTGGGTCCATACACAGGGCACGGGCAATGGCCACGCGCTGCTGCTGGCCGCCGGAGAGTTGCGCCGGGTATTTTTCCGCATGCGCCGCCAGGCCAACGCGCTCCAGCAACTTGAGGCCTTTCTTGCGCGCTGAGGCTTTATCGCGGTTAAGCACTTTGACCTGCGCCAGCGTCAGGTTGTCGATAATCGACAGATGCGGGAACAGTTCAAAATGCTGAAACACCATGCCGACGTGCGAGCGCAGTTTAGCCAGGTTGGTCTTTTTATCGTTAACCACGGTGCCATCGACAATAATCTGCCCCTGCTGTACCGGCTCAAGGCCGTTCACAGTCTTAATCAGCGTGGATTTACCGGAGCCTGACGGCCCGCAGACCACCACGACTTCGCCTTTTTTCACTTCCGTGGAGCAATCGGTCAGCACCTGAAAGTGACCATACCATTTTGAAACGTTTTTCAGGGTAATCATTACACAGTCCTTTTCTTCAACCAGCTGACCAACAGCGAGGCGCTGAGGCTAATCACAAAATAGACGCCGCCCGCGAACAGGATCATTTCGACCTGGGTTCCGTCACGCTCGCCAATGGTGGAGGCGGTACGGAAGAAGTCGGCGAGACTCAATACATACACCAGCGAGGTATCCTGGAACAGGACGATCCCCTGGGTTAGCAGCAGCGGCACCATGGCGCGGAAGGCCTGCGGCAGGATCACCAGCCGCATTGACTGCCAGTGGGTCATCCCCAACGCCAGCGCGGCGCTGGACTGGCCGCGGGAGATGCTCTGAATGCCGGCGCGGATAATCTCTGAATAGTAGGCGGCTTCGAACATCGAAAACGCCACCATCGCCGAGATCAGGCGAATATCCGTTTTCGGCGACAGTCCCAGCACGTTCTGCAGGAAGCCCGGGACAATCAGGTAGAACCACAGCAGGACCATCACCAGTGGGATTGAGCGGAATACGTTGACGTAGGATTTAGCAAACCAGGCCAGCGGCATAAAGCTGGACAGGCGCATAACCGCCAGCAGGGTGCCCCAGACGATGCCGACCACGATGGCGATCACCGTAATCTTAAGGGTGATCACCAGCCCTGCCAGCAGATAGGGCATGGAGGGAACGATCGAACTCCAGTCAAAATCGTACATTATTTGCCTCCCATATTGCCAGGCAGGCGAACCTTACGCTCGACCACATACATAATCAGCATAATCACCGCGTTGATGAAAACATAGGCCAGGGTGATGGCGGTAAAAGACTCCCAGGCATGAGCGGAGTAGTCCAGCAGTTTGCCCGCCTGCGCGGCCATATCGGCCAGACCGATGGTGGAGGCGATGGCCGAGTTTTTCACCAGGTTCATCATCTCCGAGGTCATCGGCGGCACGATAACGCGGTAGGCGTTCGGCAGCAGCACGTAGCGGTAGGTTTGCTGCAGGGTCAGGCCCATCGCCAGGCCGGCGTTCTTCTGCCCGCGCGGCAGCGACTGGATGGCGGCGCGTACCTGCTCGCAGACGCGAGCGGCGGTAAACAGCCCCAGGCACAGCATGGAGGAGACAAAGAATTGAATGTTTGGGTCCAGCTCTGATTTAAACCACATGCCGATATTTTCCGGCAGGAACTCCGGCACCACCAGGTACCAGGTAAAGAACTGCACGATCAGCGGCACGTTGCGAAACAGTTCGACATAGCAGGTGCCAATGCCCGAGAGGAAGCGATTGGGTACCGTGCGTAAAATGCCGAACAGTGAGCCGACGAGAAAAGCGATGATCCAGGCCGAGATGGAGAGGGCGACGGTGATTTGAAAACCGCTCCACAGCCAGCCCAGGTAGGTAGTGTTGCCGAAGGGGGCCTGTTGCAGGAATATCCCCCAGTTCCAGTCTATTGACATACATGACTCCTGGAAAAAAAAGGGTAGCCAGTGCTACCCTCGAAGACGGTTGTCCAGCTTGTTTCGGTATTCGCGGCGGCTGGGGAACGACCAGCCGCCGTATAGTCTGTCCGTGCTGTGACAATCATCGGGAGGGCAGGATATCCCGCCCCTGGTTGTTATAATTAGTTCAGTGCTTTGTCGTTAGGTGATTTGAACAGCGCTTTCATGTCGTCCGACAGCTCGAAGTTGAGGTTAAGATTTTTTGGCGGAATCGGGTTTTTGAACCATTTGTCAAACCACTTCTCCGCTTCGCCAGAGGTCTGAGCCTGGGCGACGGTTTCATCAACCAGCGCCTTGAACGTCGGATCGTCCTTCCGCAGCATGCAGCCATAGGCTTCCTTCGACTGCGGGGTGCCGACGATTTCCCAATTATCCGGTTTCTTCGCCTTGGCGCGTTCGCCAGCCAGCAGGGCATCATCCATCATAAAGGCCACGGCGCGTCCGCTCTCCAGGGTGCGGAAAGAGTCGCCATGATCTTTGGCGCTGATAATGCGCATATTCATTTTTTTCTCATCGTTCAGCTTATGCAGCAGGATCTCTGAGGTGGTTCCGGAGGTGACGACGACCGCTTTATCCTTCAGGTCCGGGAAATCTTTGATCGGACCGCCTTTCTTCACCAGCAGACGGGTACCGACCACGAAGATGGTATCGGAGAAGGCCGCCTGTTTCTGGCGCTCAAGGTTGTTGGTGGTTGAGCCACACTCGAAATCAAAGGTGCCATTCTGCAGCAACGGGATACGGTTCTGCGAGGTGACCGGGATCAGTTTGACCTGCAGATCGGGTTTGTTCAGTTTTTTCTTGATGGCATCGACGATGGCGTTGGAATAATCCTGAGAGTAGCCCACAACCTTCTGCTGGTTATCGTAGTAAGAGAACGGGACCGAAGATTCACGATGGCCGACAACGATAACCCCGTTTTTGGCGATCTTATCCAGGGTGTTCTGGCCAGCCGCCGGGGCAGCATCTTCCGCCTGCGCCAGACCAGCGGTCATTCCCATTACCAGCATTGCCGTGGCCAGTTTACGTAATTGCATATCCAACTCCTTATCCGCAGCGTCAGCGACGCTATTGATACCCATTGTGATTGTGTGTGTTGTTATTGGGGGCACGCGTCCACGTGCCGCATTTGTATGTGTTTGTTAGCATTTAGTTTGGCTTAATGTAAAGATTTTGCTGCTTTATTGTTTATTTTTGCGAAGCGCTCCGCACCAATCGGAGGCAAATATCTTCCATTGCACCAAAATAGCGCGACCACCGATCGTTTCTGGTGCAACCCGGTTGCACTGGGTCGGACAATGCCGCTACCAGGTTAAATAAAGCAATGACTGTGCCAGAGTGGCAGATGATGGGAAGAAAAAGCCGGCGACGGGCGTCGCCGGCGGAGAAACTTATCGGCGACGCTGGCGCAGGCTCATCAGCAGCGCGGCGAAACCAAACAGCGCCGTCAGCGCCCATAGCGGCCAGTTGCCGGTGCGGGCGTAAGGGGTTAAGCCGCTGGCGGGGGTCACGGTGGTGGTCAACACCTCGCGGGTAAACTGCGGGATCATCTTCTGGATCTCGCCGCGCGGGCCGATCACCGCAGTAATGCCGTTGTTGGTGCTGCGCAGCAGCGGGCGGGCCAGCTCCAGGGCGCGCATTCGCGCCATCTGGAAGTGTTGCCACGGGCCGATGGACTTGCCGAACCAGGCGTCGTTGGAGATGGTCAGCAGTAAGTCGGTGTCCGGCCGGAAGTTATCCCGCACCTGTTCACCGAGGATTATCTCGTAGCAGATGGCCGCGGTCAGCTTCAGGTTATGCGCCATCAGCTGCGGCTGCACGTAGGGGCCGCGGCTGAAGGAGGACATCGGCAGGTCAAAGAACGGCGCCAGCGGACGCAGAATCGACTCCAGCGGTACAAACTCGCCGAACGGCACCAGATGGTTCTTGTTGTAGCGGTTGGTCGAGTCGTAGCGGTACGGGTTATCTTTGCCGAGAGTAATGATGGTGTTGTAGGTATCGTAACGGTTCTGCTTGTTGAGACGCGCATCGACAATGCCGGTGATCAGCGAGCTGTCTTTTGCGCGCAGCAGATCGTCCATCATGCTGAGGAACTGCTGCTGGTTGATCTCCAGATCCGGGATCGCCGATTCAGGCCAGATAATCAGCTGCGAGTGGCCGATATGCGGCTGGGTCAGCGCCAGGTAGGTTTTCAGGGTATTGACCAGCTGCTTTTCGTCCCATTTCATGGCCTGTGGGATATCGCCTTGCACCAGCGAGACCTGGGTCGCGCGCGCCGGCAGCAGCTGATACCACTGGATATAGCGCAGCGGGAACGGCAGGGCGAACAGCAGCGCGGCAATCGCCAGCGGCTTCCAGTTGCGCTGGACGAGGGCCAGGGCCAGCAGGCCGCTGACTACCATCAGCAAGAAGTTAATCGCCTCGACGCCCATCACCGGCGCGAGGCCTTTCAGCGGGCCGTCAATCTGGCTGTAGCCGAACTGTAGCCACGGAAAGCCGGTCAGCACCCAGCCGCGCAGGAACTCGGTGATTTGCCAGACGACAGGGGCAGCGATAGCCATCCGTATCCAGTTAGTTTTAGGCCACAGACGGGCGAGCAGGCCGGCAAACAGGCCGGTGTAGAGCGAGAGATAGGCCGCCAGCAGAACGACGAGGAAGACGTTAACCGGGCCGGGCATTCCGCCAAACTGAGCGATGCTGACATAGACCCAGTTGATACCCGTGCCGAACAGCCCGAGTCCCCAGAAATAGCCGATCCCGGCGCTTTGCAGCGGGCGTCGGTTGAGGGTTAACGCCTGCAGACCGATCAGCGAAACGATAGCCGCTGGCCAGAAGTCATAAGGTGAAAAAGCCAGCGTTCCGCTGGCTCCAAACAACAGCGCCAGCAACAGACGTATGCGCTGGCGTTCAAGAAGAGAGGCAAATACCATTTAGGTTAATCGTCCCGTTAATTAACGCCTGCTGCTACAGGCTATTCTTTTTGCCAGCCGGACGCGGGGCACCTACAACCGTGTATGACTCGCGGTCTCCCGGCTGGCCATTTCAGCGCTACCGCTTACTCTTCCAGCTTCGGCTGGGGAGCGTCATCGGGCAGCTTTACATGCACCTGAATGATACGACGACTATCTGCCATTGCTACCTTGAATTGGTAACCATCAATGTCGATAGATTCGCCGCGGGCCGGCAGATGGCCGAAGGCCTGCATCACCAGCCCGCCAATGGTATCCACTTCTTCATCGCTAAAGTGCGTGTCGAAGGCGTCGTTGAAGTCTTCGATGGAGGCCAGGGCGCGCACCGTCCAGGTGTGGCGGCTCAGCTGGCGGAAATCGATATCTTCTTCTTCGTCGTACTCGTCTTCAATTTCCCCGACGATGAGCTCAAGGATATCCTCGATGGTCACCAGGCCAGAGACGCCGCCGAATTCGTCAATAACGATCGCCATATGATAGCGCTGTGAGCGAAACTCTTTCAGCATGCGGTCGACCCGCTTGCTTTCCGGGACGACAACCGCCGGCCGTAACACTTTTTCCATGCTGAAGGCTTCGGCGTCGCTGCGCATAAACGGCAGCAGATCCTTGGCCATCAGAATCCCTTCGATGTGATCTTTATCTTCACTGATGACCGGGAAACGCGAGTGGGCGGATTCGATGATGACATCTAGGCACTCGTCCAGCGTCTGGTTGCGTTTCAGGGTTATCATTTGTGAACGGGGGATCATAATGTCGCGGACCCGCTGGTCGGCGATATCCATTACCCCTTCGAGCATGTCACGCGTATCTTCATCGATAAGGTCGTTTTGCCCGGAATCACGGATCAGCGCCAGCAGTTCATCGCGGTTTTTCGGTTCCCCGTGAAAAAGCTGGCTGAGTAACAGGGAGAAAAATCCCTTTTTGCTGTTTACTGTGTCACTACTGTGTGAATTGTCGTCGCTCATGGCGTCGTTTGGGTTCTCATGTTGATTTAACTGTCGCTCGTCGCGCGTAAACTCAGCGCCGGACGGCATGGGTTGCCTGACTTTCTGGCAGGTAAAACGCAGAAACAGCGGCCGGATGAGGCGCAAGCACCGCCATCCGGCTGGGCGCTATTCCGCAATCTTCTCGGAAATGTACGGGTCCTCATAGCCCAGAGCAAGCATTATCTCTGTTTCAAGGCCTTCCATCTCTTCCGCTTCGTCGTCTTCGATATGATCGTAGCCCAGCAGATGCAGGCTACCGTGCACCACCATATGCGCCCAGTGCGCCTCCAGCGGCTTACCTTGCTCGCTGGCTTCCTGCTCTACCACCTGACGGCAGATGATCAGATCGCCGAGCAGCGGCATTTCAATTCCCGGCGGCGCTTCAAACGGGAAGGAGAGGACGTTGGTCGGCTTATCCTTGCCGCGATAGGTCAGGTTCAGCTCATGGCTTTCTGCAACGTCGACCAGACGAATCGTTAACTCTGACTCCTCCTGAAACGGCGGAATGACGGCGTCGACCCAGCGTTGAAAAAGGGCTTCGTCCGGCAGGCCGCTGGTCTCTTCGCAGGCCAGCTGTAAATCGAGGATCACCTGACTCATTTTTGCTCCTGTTCCTGGGCTTCGCGTTTGCGCTCGGCGGCCAGCTCTGCTTTACGTTTCTGGTCTGCGGCTTCCCATGCCTCATAGGCGTTCACGATGCGGGCGACCACCGGATGGCGCACCACGTCTTCGCTATGGAAGAAGTTAAAGCTGATCTCATCGACTTCCGCCAGTACTTCGATGGCATGGCGCAGACCGGATTTGGTGCTGCGTGGCAGGTCAATCTGCGTGATGTCGCCGGTGATCACCGCCTTGGAGTTAAAGCCGATGCGGGTCAGGAACATCTTCATCTGTTCGATGGTGGTGTTCTGGCTTTCATCAAGAATGATAAAGGCATCATTCAGCGTCCGTCCGCGCATATAGGCCAGCGGGGCCACTTCGATGACGTTACGCTCAATCAGCTTCTCCACTTTCTCAAAGCCGAGCATCTCAAACAGCGCGTCATACAGCGGGCGCAGATACGGGTCGACCTTCTGGCTCAGATCGCCGGGCAGGAAGCCGAGCTTTTCGCCTGCCTCGACGGCCGGACGGGTCAGCAGAATACGGCGGATCTCCTGGCGCTCCAGCGCATCGACCGCCGCCGCCACCGCCAGATAGGTTTTACCCGTACCCGCCGGACCCACGCCGAAAGTGATGTCGTGATCAAGGATATTGGCGATGTACTGCGCCTGGTTCGGCGTACGCGGTTTGATTACCCCACGCTTGGTCTTGATATTGACGGCTTTACCGTACTCAGGCACGCTTTCGGCGCTCTGCTCCAGTACGCGCGCTTCCTTGATCGCCAGGTGGATCTGCTCTGGTTCAATATCCTGAATCTGACCGCGCATTGGCGCTGTGTCGACATACAGGCTGCGCAGAATATCGGCGGCAGCGTGCACGCACAGGGCGCGACCGGTCAGCTTAAAGTGATTGTCACGGCGGTTGATCTCAATGCCTAACCGACGCTCCAGCTGTTTAATGTTGTCGTCAAACGGGCCGCACAGGGCTAACAGGCGTGCGTTATCCGCTGGCTCCAGGGTAATCTCACGAGTGTCTATGTTCAAACTATTCCTCTTTACGCAGGTGGCCGGACGCGGCGCGTGGCCGGCTAATCAGGAAATTATTTACGTCACAGGAAAATGGCGCAAGCATTGCTGTAGATATAGGGACGGAGAGAGGAATTACAAGGCCTGCCGGAACCGACAGGCCTGAAGGGATCATGGCTGGTAAATTCCCACGCCAAGATCGTTCTCTTTACGGGTGCGGGCAATCACTGATTCGGGTGATTCAGCGATACGCAGACCCATCTCCGCTTCGGTGCGCACGATTTTACCGCGCAGCGAGTTGGTGTATACATCGACGATTTCGACATCGACAAACTTACCGACGAGGTCCGGGGTACCTTCGAAGTTGACCACCCGGTTATTCTCCGTACGTCCGGAAAGCTCCATGATGTTCTTACGCGAGGTGCCTTCCACCAGGATGCGCTGTACCGTGCCGAGCATGCGACGGCTCCAGGCCATCGCCTGCTGGTTAATGCGTTCCTGCAGGATATACAGACGCTGTTTTTTGTCCGCCTCCGGCACGTCGTCGACCATATCGGCCGCCGGGGTGCCCGGGCGAGCGGAGAAGATAAAGCTGTAGCTCATATCGAAATTGACGTCGGCGATGAGCTTCATGGTCTTTTCGAAATCTTCCGTGGTTTCGCCGGGGAAGCCGACGATAAAGTCGGAGCTTATCTGAATATCCGGGCGCGCTTCACGCAGCTTGCGAATAATCGCTTTATACTCCAGCGCGGTATGGGTGCGTCCCATTAGGTTCAGCACACGGTCGGAGCCACTCTGCACCGGCAGGTGCAGGAAGCTCACCAGCTCCGGCGTATCGCGATAAACGTCGATGATATCGTCGGTAAATTCGATCGGGTGGCTGGTGGTGAAGCGAATGCGGTCGATGCCGTCGATGGCAGCGACCAGGCGCAGCAGGTCGGCAAAGCTGCCGGTGGTGCCGTCGTAATTCTCACCGCGCCAGGCGTTAACGTTCTGCCCCAGCAGATTGACCTCACGCACGCCCTGCGCCGCCAGCTGGGCGATTTCAAACAGGATATCGTCGCACGGACGGCTAACTTCTTCTCCGCGGGTATACGGCACCACGCAGTAGGTGCAGTATTTATTGCAACCTTCCATAATCGAGACAAAGGCGGTCGGCCCTTCGGCGCGCGGCTCTGGCAGGCGATCGAATTTTTCAATTTCCGGGAAGCTGATATCAACTACCGGACTGCGGTTGCCGCGCACGGAGTTAATCATCTCCGGCAGGCGGTGCAGGGTTTGCGGCCCGAAAATAATATCGACATAGTGCGCGCGCTGGCGAATATGGTCGCCTTCCTGGGAAGCCACACAGCCGCCGACGCCAATAATCAGGTCCGGGTTCTTCTCTTTCAGCAGCTTCCAGCGGCCAAGCTGATGGAAAACTTTTTCCTGGGCCTTCTCACGAATTGAGCAGGTATTGAGCAACAGCACATCTGCTTCTTCCGCCACTTCGGTCAGTTGATACCCATGTGTCGCATCCAGCAGATCGGCCATCTTTGATGAATCATACTCGTTCATCTGACAGCCCCAGGTTTTAATATGGAGTTTTTTTGTCATTGACTTGCTCATGCTCAGTAATAGATATCCAAAACGCGGGGATATATACAGGGTGAATTTCGCATTCCAGGGCGCGTATTGTAATGCTTTGGTCGCCCCCTGACCAGTGCGAGCGTTATCGCCGCAAGAGGGCGAAAAATCCGGTAAACTTAACGGATTCTGCTTTAAGGATAATAGCCATGACAATTCACGTAACAGATGTCGCCATCGTGGGCGGCGGCATGGTCGGCGGCGCCCTGGCGTTAGGGCTGGCGCAACAGGGATTTACCGTGACGGTGCTTGAGAAAGCGGCGCCACCGGCGTTCGATCCGGCATCCGCCCCGGATGTGCGGATCTCGGCGATCAGCGCGGCTTCGGTCGGCCTGCTGAAGAGTCTCGGCGTCTGGGATGCCATACGGGCGATGCGCGTCCACGCTTATCGCCGTCTGGAGACCTGGGAGTGGGAGAGCGCGCACGTCGCCTTCGACGCCGCGGAGCTCAAGCTGCCGGAGCTGGGCTATATGGTCGAGAACAAGGTTCTGCAATGGGGCCTGTGGCAAGCGCTGGCGGCGCATGAGGCGGTTACCCTGCGCGTCGGTAGCGAACTGAAAACGATGCAGCGCGGCGAGACGCAGACGGCGTTGCATTTGCGCGAGGGGGAGACGATCCACGCCCGGCTGGTTATCGGCGCCGACGGCGCTAACTCCCAGGTGCGGGAGATGGCCGGCATCGGCGTGCACGCCTGGCAATATCAGCAGTCCTGTATGCTGATCAGCGTCGAATGCGCCGACGATCCCGGCGACAGCACCTGGCAGCAGTTTACTCCCAGCGGCCCACGCGCCTTCCTGCCGCTGTTCGACCACTGGGCCTCGCTGGTCTGGTACGACGCCCCGGCGCGGATCCGTCAGCTGCAGAGCATGACCATGGCGCAGCTCCAGCAGGAGATCGCCAGTCACTTTCCGGCGCGGCTGGGACGGGTGACGCCGCAGGCGGCCGGCGCCTTCCCGCTTACCCGGCGTCATGCGCTGCAGTATGTTCAGCCCGGCCTGGCGCTGGTGGGCGATGCGGCGCACACCATTCATCCACTGGCGGGGCAGGGGGTTAATCTTGGCTATCGTGATGTCGATGCCCTGCTGGAGATCCTGGCGGAAGCGCGCGGCCGCGGCGAAGACTGGGCCAGCCTGCCGGTGCTGAAGCGCTACCAGGCGCGGCGGCGAGCGGATAATTTTATCATGCAGTCGGGGATGGACCTCTTTTATGCCGGTTTCAGCAATGGCTTAGCGCCGGTGCGGATGCTGCGTAATATTGGCCTGATGGCGGCTGAACGCGCCGGGGTGCTGAAGCGTCAGGCGCTGAAGTATGCCTTAGGCTTGTAAAACCGGCTTCCCGGGCAGGGGCGTAGCGGAGAGCGCCTGCCCGGCAGTCAGTACGGAGTAAGCATGTCAGGACGCCAATAGCAAAAAAGCCCACCGAAGTGAGCTTTTTTGCATTGAAGTGGCTGGGGTACGAGGATTCGAACCTCGGAATGCCGGAATCAGAATCCGGTGCCTTACCGCTTGGCGATACCCCAATTGTCTGTTGCGCTTGACCGTAACTACGCCGGTTGAGGGCAACAGTGCGTTCACTGCTGAACGACTTTTAAATTTGGCTGGGGTACGAGGATTCGAACCTCGGAATGCCGGAATCAGAATCCGGTGCCTTACCGCTTGGCGATACCCCAACAAATTGTTTGCGGATTTATCGATGCGTATCGATACGTCCAGAATTTGGTGGCTACGACGGGATTCGAACCTGTGACCCCATCATTATGAGTGATGTGCTCTAACCAGCTGAGCTACGTAGCCTAATTGTCTTACTGCTTCTTCGATGGCTGGGGTACCTGGATTCGAACCAGGGAATGCCGGTATCAAAAACCGGTGCCTTACCGCTTGGCGATACCCCAATACCGTCGCGGTGAACCGCAAATATCGAAGAAATATGGCTGGGGTACCTGGATTCGAACCAGGGAATGCCGGTATCAAAAACCGGTGCCTTACCGCTTGGCGATACCCCATCCGTACAACGCTAACTGGTGAATGGTGCGGGAGGCGAGACTTGAACTCGCACACCTTGCGGCGCCAGAACCTAAATCTGGTGCGTCTACCAATTTCGCCACTCCCGCAAAAAAGATGGTGGCTACGACGGGATTCGAACCTGTGACCCCATCATTATGAGTGATGTGCTCTAACCAGCTGAGCTACGTAGCCATCTTTTTTTCGCGTAACCTTATCGGCGTTGCGGGGCGCATTATGCGTATTGGGCCTGCGAGCGTCAACCTCTTTTTCAAGGAAAATCGTTGTAATGTGACTGTTTGGTTAGGTTGCGAACAGCTCGCTGGAATATTCGGCAATTATTGGTTATTTATCGTTTTTCAGCGGTATAAATCCGGCAAAAAGAAAACGGACCCCGGAGGGTCCGTTTTGCGTTTCACCGCCCGTCTGGGCTTATTTGTAGGCCGACTGGTGGACACCGACCGCGCGGCCTGATGGATCGTTCATGGTTTTGAACGCTTCATCCCACTCAATGGCTTTCGCTGAAGAGCAGGCCACCGACGGACCGCCAGGGACGCACTCCGCCGCGCTCGGCAACGGGAACAGCTCTTCGAAGATCTCGCGGTACAGATAGCCTTCTTTGGAGGTCGGCGTGTTGTACGGGAAGCGGAAGCTTGCGGTTTCCAGTTGCTGGTCGCTGATCTGTTTGGCGGCCACTTCTTTCAGGGTATCGATCCAGCTGTAGCCGACGCCGTCAGAGAACTGCTCCTTCTGGCGCCAGGCGACGCTGGCCGGCAGGTAGGATTCAAAGCATTCGCGCAGAATGTGTTTTTCCATTTTGCCGTTGCCGCACATCTTATCCTGCGGGTTAATGCGCATCGCGACGTCGAGGAACTTCTTGTCGAGGAACGGCACGCGGGCCTCCACGCCCCAGGCGGACATCGCTTTGTTGGCGCGGGCGCAGTCAAACATATGCAGCGCCTGCAGCTTACGCACCGTCTCTTCGTGCAGTTCTTTGGCGTTCGGCGCCTTATGGAAGTAGAGGTAGCCGCCGAACACTTCGTCCGAACCTTCGCCGGAAAGCACCATTTTGATGCCCATGGCTTTAATTTTCCGCGACATCAGGTACATCGGCGTCGAGGCGCGAATAGTGGTCACATCGTAGGTTTCGATGTGATAGATAACGTCGCGGATGGCATCCAGCCCTTCCTGGACGGTAAAGTGAATTTCGTGGTGCACGGTGCCGAGGTGGTTGGCCACCTCCTGCGCCGCTTTCAGGTCAGGAGAGCCTTCCAGACCGACCGCGAAAGAGTGCAGCTGCGGCCACCAGGCTTCGCTACGCTCCTGATCTTCGACGCGACGGGCGGCGAATTTCTTGGTGATAGCCGAGATGACCGATGAATCAAGACCGCCGGAGAGCAGCACGCCGTAAGGCACGTCGGACATCAGGTGGCTTTTCACCGACTCTTCCAGCGCCTGGCGCAGCTCGTTCTTATCGGTAACGTTGTCTTTCACCGCGTCGTAATCAAACCAGTCGCGCTGATAGTACTGGCGAATTTCGCCGTCTTTGCTCCACAGGTAGCTGCCCGCCGGGAACTCTTTAATGGTGCGGCATACCGGCACCAGCGCTTTCATTTCGGAGGCGACATAGAAGTTGCCGTGTTCGTCATGGCCCATATACAGCGGGATAATGCCGATATGGTCGCGGCCGATTAAGTACGCGTCTTTTTCGCTGTCGTACAGGGCGAAGGCGAACATTCCCTGCAGATCGTCGAGGAACTCCGGGCCTTTTTCCTGATACAGCGCGAGGATCACTTCGCAGTCGGAACCGGTCTGGAACTGGTAGCGATCGCCATACTCCGCGCGCAGCGCCTGGTGGTTGTAGATCTCGCCGTTAACGGCCAGCGCATGGGTTTTTTCGGCGTTGTACAGCGGCTGGGCCCCGGCGTTGACGTCGACAATCGACAGGCGCTCGTGCGCCAGAATCGCTTTGTCGCTGGCATATACGCCAGACCAGTCCGGACCGCGGTGGCGCATCAGGCGGGAAAGCTCCAGCGCCTTTTTACGCAGCTCGCCTGCGTCAGTTTTAATATCCAGTACGCCAAAAATAGAACACATAGCCTTCTCCATTACCCTGTCGTGTTTGATGTTGTGCTGGCTTCGTCTCGTGGCGAAGCCTGAGTGCGTGCTTAAGAAAATGCCGTAAAGGGGGAGCAGGCGCAAGGGTTTTGCGGCCGGAAAAAGAAAAAACGCAACCGTGATTGTTGAACAGTGAAAAAAGAGTATCTTTTGAACGGCTTTATTGAGGAATTCGTATTTATAGGCCGTTTTTATTAGATGGGGTAATTCTGATGGCCGCTAGAAATGAAAAACCACGTCCTGCGACGTGGTTGGCATCAGAAAATATCGATTTCCGCGACGGAAGGGTAAATCCACGACGGGCGGAACGGCATGCTGTCGATGTCGTCGAGGGTGGAGACGCCGGAGAGCACCAAAATAGTCTCCAGCCCCGCCTGGAAACCGGCCAGTATATCGGTGCGCAGGTTATCGCCGACGATCACCGTCTGCTCGGAGTGAGCCTGCATTTTATTCAGCGCTGAACGGATGATCCACGGGCTGGGTTTGCCGACGTAAAACGGCTTACGGCCGGAGATCTTCTCGATCCCGGCGCACAGCGCGCCGCAGGCAGGGTAGAAGCCGCGACCGTGCGTATCCGGGTTAGTGGCAATGAAGCGGGCGCCGTTGGCGACGAAGAAGGCGGCCTTATGCATCATTTCCCAGTTAAAGGAGCGAGTTTCTCCGACGATGACAAAATCCGGGTTCACATCGGTAATGGTAAAGCCGGCTTTGTACAGCTCGTGGATCAGCGCCCCTTCTCCCACCACGTAGGCTTTTTTGCCTTCCTGGCGACGCAGAAAATCGGCGGTGGCCATCGCTGAGGTGTAAAAGGCGCTATCCGGAACATCAATTCCAGCGGTGGCGAAACGGTTCGCCAGATCCTGGCCGGTTTGCGACGGGTAGTTGGTCAGCATTACCAGCGGCATGCCTTTATCGAGGATGCGCTTGATAAACTCGGCTGCGCCGGGAACGGCGACGTTATCGTGCATCAGTACGCCGTCAATATCACAAATTATGTTTTGAATGGTCATGGTGGGTCCAGAATCATTAACAAAGACGAAACTATACGCGTCATTGATGAGGTTTCACACCTCTGACGGGCGAGGCCCGCCCGTATCAAGGTGACGCGCTATCAGAAAAGGGGCGATTAGCTCTCAAGCAAACGCTGCAGCAGCGTGCCATTAAGCATGGCGCGTTTGACCAGCGCGAAGGCGCCGATTGCAGAGCGGTGATCGAGGGTGGAGCGCACCACCGGCAGGTTCTTACGAAACGCCTTAAGCGCCTGGGCGTTAATGCAGCCTTCGATGGCCGGAAGAAGGACCTTTTCAGCTTCCACTATTTCGCCGGCGACGACGATTTTTTGTGGGTTGAACAGGTTAATGGCGATGGCGATCGTTTTCCCGAGGTGGCGCCCCACGTACTCAATCACCTCGCAGGCCAGAGCATCGCCCTTGTTGGCCGCTTTGCAGATAGTTTTGATCGTGCAGTCATCCGGCGTCAGACGGCTCTGGTAGCCCTGCTCCAGCAGGTGGCGAACCCGCTGTTCAATGGCGGCATTGGCCGCGACGGTCTCCAGACAGCCGAAGTTGCCGCAGTGGCAGCGTTCGCCCAGCGGGTCGACCTGAATATGGCCAATTTCGCCGACGTTGCCGTTGCGGCCGATAAAAATGCGCCCGTTGGAGATAATACCCGCCCCGGTACCGCGGTGCACGCGCACCAGAATGGAGTCTTCGCAATCCTGGCTTGCGCCAAAATAGTGCTCGGCCAGCGCCAGGCTGCGGATATCGTGGCCAACAAAGCAGGTAACGTTGAAGCGTTTCTCCAGCGCCCCGACCAGGCCCCAGTTTTCCACCGCAATATGCGGCATATAGCGGATCACGCCGCTTTCCGGGTCGACGAGGCCCGGCAGGATCACTGAGATAGCGATCAGCTCGCGAATTTTGCGCTGACAGTTTTCGATAAAGGTGGCGATGATATTCAGCAGGGCGTGTTCCAGCGTTTCCTGGGTGCGCTCGGGCAGCGGGAAGTGCTCCTCTTCCAGGGTCTTGCTGCTTAAATCATACAGGGTCAGTGTGGCGTCATAGCGGCCAAGCCGCACGCCGATGGCGTTGAAGTTGCGGGTTTCTGCAATGATAGAGATAGCGCGGCGGCCACCGGTGGAGGCCTGCTGATCGACTTCTTTGATCAGGCCGCGCTCAATAAGCTGACGCGTGATTTTGGTCACGCTGGCAGGGGCAAGCTGGCTTTGTTCGGCTATCTGAATGCGCGAGATGGGCCCATGCTGGTCAATCAGGCGGTACACGGCCGCACTGTTCAGTTGTTTTACGAGGTCAACGTTACCAATTTGAGCTTGTCCGCCTGCTGTCATACTTTTACTTACTCAGTGACGACCTCGTTACCATTAACGATGGTCTTGGTGATTTTATAATCGCGTGTAAAGGCGGTCAGGTTAGCGACCATGCCCGGCGCAATGCTGCCGAGCTGCTTGTCCACGCCGATAGCGCGCGCAGGATAGAGCGTCGCCATGCGCAATACTTCGTCCAGTGCCACGCCGCAATGCTCAACCAGATTACGCACCCCTTCAATCATGGTCAGGGAAGATCCGCTGAGGGTGCCGTTTTCATCTACGCACAGCCCATTGCGGTAGTATATTGTTTTCCCGGCAAAAATGAACTGGTCAATATTCGCCCCCGCCGGCGCGGTGGCGTCGGTGACCAGGCACAGCTTGTCGCCTTTCAGGCGCTTGGCGTTGCGCACGTTGGCGTAATCGACGTGCATCCCGTCGACGATGATACCGCAGTAGACATCCGGCTCGTCAAAAATCGCCCCGGCAAGACCCGGTTCGCGGCCGGTAATGTACGGCATCGCATTATACAGGTGGGTGGCGAAGGTAATGCCCGCACGGAAGCCGACTTTCGCCTCTTTCAGCGTAGCGTTGGAGTGGCCCGCGGAGACAACGATCCCGGCGGCGACCAGTTTGCGGATCACTTCTGGCTCAACGCGCTCAGGGGCGAGGGTCACTTTGGTGATCACATCGGCGTTGTCGCACAGGAAATCGACCAGCGCCGCGTCCGGTTTACGCACGTAGTCCGGATTGTGGGTGCCTTTCTTAACGATATTCAGCCACGGCCCTTCGAGATGCAGGCCCAGCGCCTGGTTCGGATGTTTTTGCAGATATTCGCGCATCACGCGCACGCCTTGCTTCATCAGATCGTCGCTGGAGGTAATCAGCGTCGGCAGGAAGCTGGTGCAGCCTGAGCGTTCGTTGGCCTTCTGCATGATCTCCAGCGTTTCGACAGTGACCGCCTCTGGGCTGTCGTTAAACTGCACGCCGCCGCAGCCGTTGAGCTGGACGTCGATAAAACCGGGGGCGATTATTGCGCCGTTGACTGAGCGCTGCTCGATGTCAGACGGCAAATCTGCCAGCGGACAAAGACGTTCGATAAAGCCATCAGCGATAACAACCGCATGGTCATCGAGAATTTCATGACCGGTATAAACCCGGCCCTGGGTTAATGCATACATTACGACCCCCGGTATATACGCCTCATCAGGTCAGCGTTCGTTCGTTTGCCGCCGGCATGATGGTGCGTACAAAGAAAAAGATGATCCCGCGCCAGGGCGCGGGAAGGACTACATTACAGACCTTTAATATTTTCAGCTTCTAATTCGTTGAAATATTTTAGCGTCTTCACTTTCAGCTCCATGGTGGACGGTTCGTCGCAGACGATCACCGCCTTCGGATGCAGTTGCAGACAGGTAATGGTCCACATGTGGTTGACGTTACCTTCTACCGCCGCCTGCAGCGCCAGCGCTTTCTGATGACCCAGCACCAGAATCATCACTTCTTCTGCGTCCAGCAGGGTGCCCACACCGACGGTCAGTGCATATTTCGGCACCAGATCCACATCGCCGTCGAAGAAGCGGGAGTTCGCTACGCGGGTTTCATGGGTCAGGGTCTTAATACGGGTGCGGGACGCCAGAGAAGAGGCCGGTTCGTTAAACGCGATATGACCATCGTTGCCCACGCCGCCCATGAACAGGTGGATTTTACCGTAGGAACGAATTTTTTCTTCATAGCGACGGCATTCCGCATCGATGTCCGGCGCGTTACCATTCAGCAGGTTGATATTTTCTGCCGGAATATCAACGTGGTCAAAGAAATTACGGTGCATAAAGCTATGATAGCTTTCCGGATGCTCTTTCGGCAGGCCAACGTATTCATCCATGTTAAAGGTGACGACGTGCTTGAAGCTAACCTGGCCTGCTTTATGCATTTCAACCAGCGCCTTGTAGGCGGTCAGCGGGGTACCACCGGTTGGCAGACCCAGGACGAACGGACGGTCCGCGGTTGGTTTAAATGCATTAATGCGGTTAACGATATGGCGGGCAGCCCATTTACCGACCTGCTCAGCGGTTACCAGGGGAATCAGTCTCATTCTTCACCTCTATAGTCAAAGTAGATTCTGGCGGATTGGCGCCAGCACTCTAAGGAGAGTATTGCAGCAACTGCGCCGACCGGGGTCAATCCGTGTTGATTTTTTGAATGATAAAATAAGTTTTCGTTGTTAGCCAGTGCAAGGGAGGAGGGAATACGATATTTGGTGATAATTATCACAAAAAATACCCGTTTAATTTGCGATACGAATTAATTTTTCACACACTTTGCCGGTAAGTGATAAAACCGACCTTGTTACACAATAAAAAAGTGGCTTTGAAATGAGCCTCATCGGGGTCTCATAGGGGGAATAAGATGAATATTTTAGGTTTCTTTCAGCGACTGGGTAGGGCGTTGCAGCTCCCTATCGCAGTGCTGCCGGTCGCGGCATTGCTGCTGCGTTTCGGGCAACCAGACCTGTTAAATGTACCCTTCATCGCGCAAGCGGGTGGGGCGATCTTCGATAATCTGGCGCTGATCTTCGCAATTGGTGTGGCATCAAGCTGGTCTAAGGATAACGCCGGTTCTGCGGCGCTGGCCGGTGCGGTAGGGTATTTCGTGATGACCAAAGCGATGGTCACCATCAACCCGGAAATCAATATGGGCGTGCTGGCCGGTATCATTACCGGTCTGGTGGCAGGGGCGGTATACAACCGCTGGGCCGGCATCAAGCTGCCGGACTTCCTGAGCTTCTTCGGCGGCAAACGCTTCGTGCCGATCGCCACCGGCTTCTTCTGTCTGATCCTCGCGGCGATCTTCGGCTACGTCTGGCCGCCGGTGCAGCACGCTATCCACTCTGGCGGCGAATGGATCGTCTCCGCAGGGGCGCTGGGTTCTGGTATCTTTGGTTTCATCAACCGTCTGCTGATCCCAACCGGTCTGCATCAGGTGCTGAACACCATCGCCTGGTTCCAGATTGGTGAGTTCACTAACGCCGCTGGCGCTGTGTTCCACGGCGACATCAACCGCTTCTACGCCGGCGACGGCACCGCGGGGATGTTCATGTCCGGCTTCTTCCCAATCATGATGTTTGGTCTGCCGGGTGCGGCGCTGGCGATGTATCTGGCGGCGCCGAAAGCGCGTCGTCCGATGGTAGGCGGTATGCTGCTGTCCGTGGCCATCACCGCGTTCCTGACCGGGGTAACCGAGCCGCTGGAATTCCTGTTCATGTTCCTGGCTCCGCTGCTGTACCTCCTGCATGCGGTGCTGACCGGTATCAGCCTGTTCATCGCAACGGCGCTCGGGATCCATGCGGGCTTCTCCTTCTCCGCAGGTGCAATTGACTACGTGCTGATGTACAGCCTGCCGGCCGCCAGCAAAAACGTCTGGATGCTGCTGGTGATGGGCGTGGTGTTCTTCTTCGTCTACTTCCTGCTGTTCAGCGCGGTGATCCGCATGTTCAACCTGAAAACGCCGGGTCGTGAAGACAAAGCCGCTGACGTGGTAACGGAAGAAGCCAACAGCAACACTGAAGAGGGGCTGACCCAGCTGGCGACCAGCTATATCGCCGCGGTGGGCGGAACGGACAACCTGAAAGCCATTGACGCCTGTATCACCCGTCTGCGTCTGACCGTGGGCGATTCGGCGAAGGTGAACGACGCCGCCTGTAAACGTCTCGGCGCGTCCGGGGTGGTGAAACTGAATAAGCAAACCATTCAGGTTATCGTCGGTGCGAAAGCAGAGTCTATCGGCGATGAGATGAAAAAAGTGGTTACCCGCGGCCCGGTAGCGGCAGCGGCAGCCGCACCGGCTGGCAACGTCGCCACCGCAGCGCCCGCGGCTAAACCGCAGGCGGTAGCGAACGCGAAGACCGTTGAGTCGCTGGTTTCGCCGATTACCGGTGACGTGGTGGCCCTTGAGCAGGTGCCGGACGAAGCCTTCGCCAGCAAAGCCGTTGGCGACGGGATCGCGGTGAAACCGACCAGCAACATCGTGGTGGCCCCGGCCGCAGGTACCGTGGTGAAAATTTTCAACACTAACCACGCGTTCTGCCTCGAAACCAACAACGGTGCGGAAATCGTCGTTCACATGGGTATCGACACTGTGGCGCTGGAAGGCAAGGGCTTCAAACGTCTGGTTGAAGAGGGCACGGACGTGAAGGCGGGTGAGCCGATTCTGGAAATGGATCTGGACTTCCTCAACGCCAACGCGCGCTCAATGATCAGTCCGGTCGTCTGCAGCAACAGCGATGACTACAGCGCGCTGGTGATACTGGCGAGCGGTAAGGTCGTTGCTGGCCAGACGCCGCTGTATGAGATTAAAGGCAAGTAAGGCTCCTGAGTCGAGTTTTTGCCTCAGCGGCGAAGGGAAACCTTCGCCGCTTTTTTTTCCAGCAATCGGCCCCATAATCCTCTTCTGATACCTATTTTACGTAACTAATAGTTGTCACTACGCCCTGCTTGTAAGATCATGTGCCGTTATACGTTGTTTACGCTTTGAGGAACCCGTGATGAGTGAGGCAGAAGCCCGCCCGACTAACTTTATCCGTCAGATTATTGATGAAGATCTGGCTACCGGTAAACATACCACCGTTCACACTCGCTTCCCGCCGGAGCCGAACGGTTATCTGCACATTGGCCATGCAAAATCCATCTGCCTGAACTTCGGCATCGCCCAGGATTATCAGGGCCAATGCAACCTGCGTTTCGATGACACCAACCCGGTGAAAGAAGATATCGAATACGTTGAGTCGATTAAAAACGACGTGCAGTGGTTAGGTTTCCACTGGTCCGGGGACGTATGCTACTCGTCTGATTATTTCGATCAGCTGCATCAGTATGCGGTTGAGCTGATCAACAAAGGTCTGGCCTATGTTGATGAACTCTCTCCTGATGAAATTCGCGAATACCGCGGCACCCTGAAAGCGCCGGGTAAAAACAGCCCGTATCGCGACCGCAGCGTGGAAGAGAACCTGGCGCTGTTTGAAAAAATGCGCAGCGGCGGCTTCGAAGAGGGCAAAGCCTGCCTGCGCGCGAAGATCGATATGGCGTCGCCGTTTATCGTGATGCGCGATCCGGTGCTGTACCGCATTAAGTTCGCTGAGCATCATCAGACTGGCAACAAGTGGTGCATCTACCCGATGTACGACTTCACCCACTGCATCAGCGATGCGCTGGAAGGCATTACCCACTCGCTGTGTACCCTGGAGTTCCAGGACAACCGCCGCCTGTACGATTGGGTGCTGGACAACATCAGCATCCCGGTGCATCCGCGTCAGTACGAATTCTCGCGCCTGAATCTCGAATACACCGTGATGTCCAAGCGTAAGCTGAACCAGCTGGTGACTGAGAAGCACGTGGAAGGCTGGGACGACCCGCGTATGCCGACCATCTCCGGTCTGCGTCGTCGCGGCTACACCGCCGAATCCATCCGTGAGTTCTGCAAGCGCATCGGCGTGACCAAGCAGGACAATACCATCGAGATGGCGTCGCTGGAGTCCTGCATTCGTGAAGATCTGAACGAAAACGCCCCGCGCGCGATGGCGGTGATCGATCCGGTGAAACTGGTTATCGAGAACTATCCGCAGGGCGAAAGCGAAATGGTGGTGATGCCGAACCATCCGAACAAGCCGGAAATGGGCAGTCGTGAAGTGCCGTTCAGCGCCGAAATCTGGATCGATCGCGCGGACTTCCGCGAAGAAGCCAACAAACAGTACAAGCGTCTGGTGCTGGGTAAAGAAGTGCGTCTGCGCAACGCCTACGTCATCAAAGCGGAACGCGTGGAGAAAGATGCCGAAGGCAATATTACCACCATCTTCTGCACCTACGATGCCGACACCCTGAGCAAAGATCCGGCCGATGGCCGCAAGGTCAAAGGCGTGATCCATTGGGTAAGCGCGGCGCATGCGCTGCCGGTAGAGATCCGTCTCTACGATCGTCTGTTCAGCGTGCCAAACCCGGGCGCGGCGGACGATTTCCTCGCAGTGATCAACCCGGAATCGCTGGTGATCAAACAGGGGTACGCGGAGCCGAGCCTGGCGCAGGCCGAAGCCGGTAAAGCTTATCAGTTTGAGCGTGAAGGCTATTTCTGCCTCGACAGCCGCTATGCAACCGCAACCAATCTGGTGTTCAACCGCACCGTCGGGCTGCGTGATACCTGGGCGAAAGCGGGCGAATAACATTTCTTTTCTGTCAAAGCGTCGCTCCCAGCGGCGCTTTTTTTGTTTCAGAATCAGCTAATTAAACTTTTCATTTTCGCGATGCGAATTAATTCTGTTTCTGCGCGGTAATAAATAGCGCTTCTGATGTTTCCTGTCACATACAAAAAACCAATGTAATCGCTTTCAATGATTGCGTTTTTCCCTGATTTTGCAATGGCTTCCATAACAAAATCATCAGAGATAAGACTGTAACAAAACGACATAAAATATGTGCGCTTTGTCATAATCTTAAGCTTTGCCTCACGAAAAACATTGATAATTCGCGTCACGAAAAATAGTCTATCTATAGTGGTTTCGCGGTCTTTTTTACCGCCCCACATTTTGCAGTTTTATTTATTTTTTAGCGATTGACCGCTGGTCTTCGCCTTTTAAAACGTCAAAGAGGATATGCACATGCGTACGTTTAGTGGCAAACGTAGTACGCTGGCGCTGGCTATTGCCGCCGTCACCGCGATGTCGGGCTGGGTTGTTGCTCCACAGGCCAGCGCAGCAGGCTTTATCGATGATTCAACCTTAACCGGCGGTATCTATTACTGGCAGCGTGAGCGTGACCGTAAAGATGTGACCGACGGCGACAAATACAAAACCAACCTTTCCCACTCCACCTGGAACGCCAACCTGGACTTCCAGTCCGGCTATGCCGCCGATATGTTTGGCCTTGATATTGCCGCGTTTACCGCGATTGAAATGGCGGAGAACGGCGATAGCGGCCACCCGAACGAAATTGCCTTCTCGTCACGTAACAAAGCCTATGACGAAGACTATTCCGGCGATAAGAGCGGCATCAGCCTGTATAAAGCCGCAGCGAAATTCAAATATGGTCCGGCGTGGGCACGTGCGGGCTATATCCAGCCAACCGGCCAGACTCTGCTGGCCCCGCACTGGAGTTTTATGCCTGGTACCTATCAGGGGGCGGAGGCCGGGGCTAACTTCGACTATGGCACGGCGGGCGCGTTAAGTTTCTCCTATATGTGGACGAACGAGTATAAAGCGCCATGGCATATCGAGATGGACGATTTCTATCAGAACGATAAGAAGACCAAAGTCGATTATCTCCACTCCGTCGGCGCTAAATATGATTTCAAAAATGACCTGGTGCTGGAGGCGGCATTTGGTCAGGCTCAGGGCTATATCGATCAGTACTTTGCTAAAGCCAGCTACAAGTTTGACGTCGCCGGCGCGCCGCTGAGCACCAGCTACCAGTTCTACGGCACCCGCGATAAGGTCAGCAACGGCGGGGTCAACGACATCTATGATGGCACCGCATGGCTGCAGGCGTTAACCTTTGGTTATAAGGTGGCGGATGTCCTGGATCTGCGTCTCGAGGGAACCTGGGTGAAGGCTGATGGCCAGCAGGGCTACTTCCTGCAGCGTATGACCCCGACCTACGCCTCTTCCAATGGTCGTCTCGATATCTGGTGGGATAACCGCTCCGACTTTAACGCCAACGGCGAAAAAGCGGTCTTCTTTGGCGCGATGTATGACATGAAAAACTGGGATATGCCGGGCTGGGCGTTCGGCGCGTCTTATGTCTACGCCTGGGATGCGAAGCCGGGCAGAATGTCCTCTCCGGATGCGTACTATGACCCTGACTATCGCCTGAAAGAGTCGGCCTATAGCCTGGATGCAATGTATACCGTACAGGAAGGGCGGGCGAAGGGCACCCTGTTCAAACTGCACTTTACCCAATACGACAACCATTCCGATATTCCGAGCTGGAGCGGCGGCTACGGCAACATCTTCCAGGATGAGCGCGACGTGAAGTTCATGGTTATCGCCCCGTTCACTATTTTCTGATGCCTGCGCGGCGGGCGTGAGCCTGCCGCACCTCTGGGAGAACGACAATGAAAAAAATGCTGCTTATTGCCATGATGGCAGCGGGCCTGGTGGCCTGTACCACGTCGCCGGCGCCGAAAGAAGACACCAAACTGAAAGATGCCTATAGCGCCTGTATTAATACGGCGGAAGGGAATCCGGACAAGATTGAAGCCTGCCAGAGCGTACTGAATGTGCTGAAAAAGGATAAACAGCACCAGCAGTTCGCCAACCAGGAGAGCGTTCGCGTCCTGGATTACCAACAGTGTATTCAGGCCACCCGCACCGGCAACGATCAGGCGGTGAAAGCGCGCTGCGATCAGATCTGGAAGGAGATCCGCAGCAATAATACGACCCATTAAATCAGACGACAGCGGCAAACGGGCGGGGCATATCTCCGCCCGTTTGTTTTTTTTGCGCTGACTCTCCGCCGGCTGATAGCCGCGGCTCAGCCGCACGAACAGTAGCGCGGTGGCAATGAATCCGCACAGCGCGGCGCACATTAGCCACCAGCCCGGCGGGCTTTTATCGCCGGTGAGCTCGACCAGTGCGGTGGAAATAGCTGGCGTCAGGTCGCCGAAAATGGCAGTAGCGAGACTAAAGGCCAGCGAAAAGCCCACGGTGCGGACGTGTACCGGCATCACTTCGGTAAGCGCCGCGACCATCGCGCCGTTATACATGTCAAAGAAGAACGAGAACCATAGCAGGGCCAGCGTCATACGGGTGAAATCGGGCGCGACGGTGAGCCAGTGCATCACCGGGCAGGTGGTGAGCAGCGCCAGCACGGTAATGCCCATCAGCACCGGACGACGACCGATCCGATCAGAGATCGCCCCGCTGGCGAATTTCCATATCAACTCTCCGGACAAAGCGGGGATGAGGAAAGTCACCCCAGGGGCGTGTGCGGGAAGGGCGCCAGAGGCGCCCATAAAAAAGCCAACCGGCAGGTTGGCTTTTCAGTCTCAGCGAAACGGGGAATTATTTTTCCACCGCGTCGTGGGCGTGTTCGTCCTCGCGGCAATCCCCTTCCGCACAGTGACCGTACAGATACAGACTGTGGTTGGTCAGGCGGATGCCGTGGCGGGAGGCAATTTCACGCTGGCGTAATTCGATCGAGTCGTCGCTGAATTCGATCACTTTGCCGCAGTCGAGGCAGATCAGGTGATCGTGGTGATGCTGCTGGGTCAGTTCGAAAACGGATTTTCCGCCTTCGAAATTATGACGAGTCACGATGCCGGCGTCATCAAACTGGTTGAGGACGCGGTAAACGGTCGCCAGACCGATCTCTTCGCCCATGTCGATCAGGCGTTTATATAAGTCTTCCGCACTGACATGATGGTTATCCGGTTCCTGCAGCACTTCAAGGATTTTTAGTCGAGGAAGTGTGACTTTCAGGCCAGCCTTCTTTAATGCGGTATTGTTGTCAGTCATGCGGAATCTGTCCTGTTGCTAAACGATCTACTTCCTTCAACGGAAGTCATACAGAAATTAACCCGACGTAATGCGTCTCATTATAGAACTGCCACTGGTAAATGAAAACTGCAAGCATCAGGCCTGGTTTGCTGTCAAAAACGAGGCACCAGCTACAAACTGCGTCACGTGCCTCGTAGAATCAGAGGACATTGTACAGATATGTGATTAAAAGTTAAAAACTTGTAGCTATTAGTTTGATTGCTTTTGTCTATTAATGCAGCGCAACTCAATGATTGCGCCGCTTAATCATCAGGCGTTTTTGATTTCTTCGAGGTGCAGCTCTTCGGCAACCTGCTTCACCCATTTCTCAACGCGCTCGTTGGTCAGCTCCGGCTGGCGGTCTTCATCGATGGCGAGGCCGACGAAGTGGTCGTCATCCGCCAGGCCTTTGGAAGCCTCAAAATGATACCCCGCCGTTGGCCAGTGACCGACGATGGTCGCGCCGCGCGGCTCAATGATGTCGCGGATGGTGCCCAGCGCGTCGCAGAAGTATTCTGCGTAATCTTCCTGGTCGCCGCAGCCGAACAGCGCCACCAGTTTGCCATTGAAGTCGATCTCTTCCAGCGTCGGGAAGAAGTCATCCCAGTCACACTGCGCTTCACCGTAGTACCAGGTCGGGATACCGAGCAGCAGGATGTCGTGGGCTTCCAGGTCTTCTTTGCTGCTTTTGGCAATGTCGTGAACATCAGCAACATCTTTACCAAGCTGCTTTTGAATCATTTTTGCAATATTTTCGGTGTTGCCGGTGTCGCTGCCAAAAAAGATGCCGATGATTGCCATGAGTAAAATAACCTCTTGAAACTTAAATGATGTGGTAGGGACGCAATGCCCATAGATAACGGCAATCATAGCAGAACAGGCAAGGGCGCGGAAACAGCAATCACGCCCGACTGCACACTCTGCTACATGAATGCGGGTTTTTCGCGGAAAGTTAGACTTTTCCCTGGCTGCGCAGGGCGGTTAACTGGGTCATCAGCATCTCTTCAATGAGATCGCTGCGGCTCATATTACGCGCTTCCGCCAGCTCGTTGAGCGCATCGACCGCATCGGCGTTGAGTTTTAACTCCACGCGCTTCAGCCCGCGAACCTTATCGCGTTTCAGCTGGTTACGTTTGTTGATGCGCAGTTGTTCATCGCGCGACAGCGGATTGGTTTTCGGTCTTCCCGGGCGACGCTCGTTTGCGAACAAATCTAATGTCGTACGGTCCGTTTGTTCTTTTGCCATGATTCTGAGTGACTTCGGGGAAACAAGCTGCCGGGCTCTAGCCGGCGCAGATAGCGCGCCATCATACATCAGGCGAACGGCTGCGCCAACGACCGCGGGCATTCTGCGGCGCGGTCGGGCATATTTTAGCCAATCAGGCGGCGATGCTCGTCAGATAGCGGCGGATGGCGCGTAACACCGCCTCGGGTTTCTCGGCATGGACCCAGTGTCCGGCGCCGGCGATGACGTGGGCCCGGGCCTGCGGGAACTGGGCCAGCAGCGCGTCGCGGTAGGCGTCGGTCACATAGGGCGAGTTGCCGCCGGGAATAAACTGCGTCGGGTGCGGCCAGGCCGGGATGGTTTCCCAGCCGACGATATGCGGATACTGGTCCCACAGCACCGGCACGTTGAAGCGCCAGTCGCCCTCGACGAATGATTTCAGCAGGAACTGAATCACGCCTTCTTCCTGCAGGTGCTCGTGCATCACCTGCGCCGCCTGCTGGCGGGTGCTGGCGGCGGATTCGCTGACGGCGCGGATAGCGGCGAAAATCTCATCATGGCGGCGAACGTGATAATCCACCGGCGCGATATCGATCGCCACCAGACCGCTGATGCGTTCAGGCGCCAGGGCGGTAAGCGCCATTACCGCTTTCCCGCCCATCGAATGGCCGATAAAGGTGGCGCGCTCGATCTGGTGCGCGTCGAGCGTATCAAGCAGATCCTGCGCCATGGCGGGGTAGGTCATCTCTGGCGACCGCGGCGACAAACCGTGGTTGCGCATATCGACCTGCACAATATCATGGTCGGCGATCAGGTCGCGGGCGAGGATGCCCAGGTTGTCCAGGCTGCCAAACAGACCGTGGACCAGCACGATCGGGGAGTGGTTGTGCGGATTCTGTGCAGATTGCGCTCGGCTATTTAATTTCATGGCAAAGTTCTTTTTTTCGCTCCGTCGGGTTAGGGTATTATGTTGGACATTCTGCCATCCGGCTGCAAGACCCAGAAGTTTTCTGAGTTTTACCGCCATCCTGGTTTGACGCTATCCGCGGTTGGGATTTGTACTTATAATCCCAACGATTTGTATTCAGAAAAGATATCGCACTGGATTAAGATGAAAACAATTGAAGTTGATGATGAACTCTATCGCTATATTGCCAGCCACACTCTGCATATCGGCGAGAGCGCATCCGACATTTTACGGCGTATGCTAAAATTTTCCGCCGTTTCCCAACCGGCTACACCGGTCAGCAAAGCCGCGCCGACGCTGGCGCCAGCGCCTGTCGCTGAGGTGAAACCCGCTAACCCGGTGAAAGATAAAGTCCGCGCCATGCGCGAGATGCTGTTATCTGATGAATACGCCGAGCAGAAGCGCGCGGTGAACCGTTTTATGCTGGTGTTGACGACCCTCTACTCCCTGGACAGTAAAGCATTTGCCGAGGCCACCGAGTCTCTGCACGGCCGCACGCGCGTTTACTTCGCGGAAGATGCGCGTACGCTGCTGAAAAGCGGTAATCAGACCAAACCGAAACAGGTTCCTGGTACACCGTGGTGGGTGATCACCAATACCAATACCGGCCGTAAATGCAGCATGATTGAGCACATCATGCAGTCGATGCAGTTCCCTGCGGAGCTGATTGAAAAGGTTTGCGGCACGATCTAGCTTTTTAACATTTGCACCAGAAGGATCAGGCAATGGCAATCGATAAACGTGCGGGGCAGCCTGCGCAACAGAGTGATTTGATTAACGTCGCCCAACTGACTGCTCAGTACTACGTGCTGAAGCCTGAAGTCGGTAATGCGGAGCATGCGGTAAAATTCGGCACCTCTGGCCATCGCGGTAGCGCGGCGCGCCACAACTTCAACGAACCGCATATCCTGGCCATCGCCCAGGCCATTGCGGAAGATCGTGCGAAAAACGGGATCACCGGTCCGTGCTATGTCGGCAAAGATACCCACGCCCTCTCCGAGCCGGCGTTTATTTCGGTGCTGGAAGTGTTAACCGCCAACGGCGTCGACGTGATCGTGCAGGAAAACAACGGCTTCACCCCGACGCCGGCGGTCTCCAACGCGATTCTGGTGCATAACAAAAAAGGCGGTCCGCTGGCGGACGGCATTGTGATCACCCCGTCACACAACCCGCCGGAAGATGGTGGTATCAAGTACAATCCGCCAAACGGCGGCCCGGCTGATACCAACGTCACCAAAGTGGTGGAAAACCGCGCCAACGAACTGCTGGCCGCGGGCCTGCAGGGCGTGAAACGCATTTCTCTGGACGCGGCGCTGGCTTCTGGCCACGTTAAAGAACAGGATCTGGTGCAGCCGTTCATTGAGGGGCTGGCGGATATCGTCGATATGGCCGCAATCCAGAAAGCCGGCCTGACGCTGGGCGTCGATCCGCTGGGCGGGTCCGGTATCGAATATTGGAAACGCATTGGCGAGCACTACAAGCTCAATCTGACCATTGTTAACGATCAGGTGGATCAGACCTTCCGCTTTATGCACCTCGATAAAGACGGCGCCATCCGCATGGATTGCTCCTCAGAGTGTGCGATGGCCGGCCTGCTGGCGCTGCGCGATAAGTTCGATCTGGCGTTTGCTAACGACCCGGATTACGACCGCCACGGGATTGTCACCCCGGCGGGGTTGATGAACCCGAACCACTACCTGGCGGTAGCGATCAACTACCTGTTCCAGCATCGTCCGCAGTGGGGCAAAGAGGTGGCGGTGGGTAAAACGCTGGTCTCCTCCGCGATGATTGACCGCGTGGTGAACGATCTGGGCCGCAAGCTGGTGGAAGTGCCGGTGGGCTTTAAGTGGTTTGTCGACGGCCTGTTCGATGGCAGCTTCGGCTTCGGCGGCGAAGAGAGCGCCGGGGCCTCCTTCCTGCGCTTCGACGGCACGCCGTGGTCCACCGATAAAGACGGCATCATCATGTGCCTGCTGGCGGCGGAAATCACCGCGGTGACCGGGAAAAACCCGCAGGAGCATTACAACGAACTGGCGGAACGCTTCGGTGCGCCGAGCTATAACCGTCTGCAGGCTTCCGCGACCTCCGCGCAGAAAGCGGCGCTGTCCAAGCTCTCTCCGGAAATGGTCAGCGCTGACACCCTGGCGGGGGATCCGATCACTGCCCGTCTGACCGCGGCGCCGGGCAACGGGGCGGCGATTGGCGGCCTCAAGGTGATGACCGACAACGGCTGGTTCGCGGCGCGTCCGTCAGGCACCGAAGACGCCTACAAGATCTACTGCGAAAGCTTCCTCGGCGAAGAGCATCGCAAGCTGATTGAAAAAGAAGCGGTAGAGATTGTCAGCGAAGTGCTGAAGAACGCTTAACAACGCACTACCATCAGGCCCCTTGCGGGCCTGATTTTTTTCGCAAGGATAGCGATGAAAATACAACGGAAGTCCCTGTTTTTGTTCTGGGCGTGGATGGATCTCTTTTTCGTCCTGCAATTCTTATGGTGGAATATTGCCCACCGCCGCCTCCCTTTTTACGACGATCTGCTGGCTTATCTCCAGCTGCTGCACACCTGGGGCTCCGCGGCGGTCTGGCTGTACCCGCTGAATGTTCTGCTGATTATCAGCATCCCGCTATCGATGATCTTTTTTTTCCGCCAGAGCCGCTATGCGCTGTGGCTGGCCTGGGGGCAGGCGCCGCTCAGGCTGCTGTTCATGCAGCCTTCGCTATCGCTGGGCCTGTGGCTGATTCAGGCTGCCGGCATCAGGCATGTAGCGATCCTGGCAGGCTTTCTGCTGCTCTCTGAAGGGCTGAAAATCGCCAGCCTCTGGTACTGCAGAGGCGGGATTCAGGGCATAAAGCGATAGCCAATCCCGGTTTCGGTCAGCAAATGCTGCGGCCGTGCCGGATCGGTCTCCAGCTTTTGTCGCAGATGACCCATATAGATCCGCAGATAGTGGCTGTGCTCCACGGCGTTAGGCCCCCACACCTGATTCAGCAGCTGACGCTGGGTAAGCACTTTGCCGGGATTATTCAACAGCGCCGCCAGCAGGCGAAACTCGATAGGCGTCAGGTGGATCTCTTCGCTGCCGCGCAGGATGCGGCGGGCGGGGATATTGACCTCCAGGTCAGCGAAGCGCACCACCGGCTCATCGGCCTGCGCCGCGCCGTGGCGACGCAGCGCGACGCGCAGGCGGGCCTGCAGCTCGCCGATGCCAAAGGGTTTACTTAAGTAGTCATCGGCGCCGGCATCCAGGGCGGCAATTTTGTCATGCTCTTCGCTACGCGCTGACAGGACGATAATCGGCATCTGGCTCCACTGACGCAGGTCGCGAATAAAATCAATGCCGTCGCCATCCGGCAGGCCGAGATCGAGGATCGCGAGGTCGGGCTTACGGGTGGCGGCTTCAATCTGCCCACGCTGCAGGGTTTCCGCTTCAAATACGCGCATGCCGTCGGCTTCCAGCGCGGTGCGCAGAAAGCGTCGGATAGCGTGTTCGTCTTCGATAATCAGAACGTTAATCACAATTCCTCAGGTAGCTCTTCCAGTTCAGGGGGCGTTTCTCCAGGCAGTGTAACACGGAATGAGGCGCCGCCCTCGGGCCGGTTGCTGGCGGAGATGGTCCCGCCGTGGACGTCGACGATGGCCTGACAGATGGCAAGGCCCAGCCCGACGCCAGGGATCGCCGACTCTTTGTTGCCGCGGGCGAATTTATCAAAGATAGTCTGTTCCTGGCCTGCCGGGATCCCAGGACCGTTATCCCATACTTCCAGCGACAGCTGCCGGGCGTCCGCCTCGGCGCGAATGCCGATGCTCGCCCGGGCGCCGGCATACTTATGGGCATTTTCCAGCAGGTTGATCAGCACCCGCTCGAACAGCGGCCCGTCGACATGCACCAGCTGGAGGGGATCGGGTAAATCCAGCTGAATATGCTGGCCGCCGAGGCTTGGCTCGAGCATGCGCAGCGCGCTGCCGACCACTTCCTCCAGCGTCAGCCACTCCTTATGCAGATTAAAGCCGCCGGACTGGATCCGCGCCATATCCAACAGGTTGTTCACCAGCCGGGTGGTGTTGAGCACATGCTGGCGGATTTCGTTGGCCTGCGGGGCATGTTTTGAACCTTCGCTGGCCAGATCGAGGGTCAGAATTTCCGCCTGGCCAAACAGCACGGTCAGCGGAGTACGCAGATCGTGCGACAGGGCGGCGAGCAGCGAGTTACGCAGGCTTTCCCGCTCGCTGGTCAGACGGGCCTGCTCTTCGCTGGCGGTCAGGGTGAGGCGCTCCAGGGCGCTGGCCACCAGCAGGGTAAAGGTCTCCAGCAGCCGCTGCTGCTCCGGGATCATCAATTGGCGCAGATTCTCCGGTTCCACCACCAGTAGTCCCCAGGTGCGGGCGGCGCTCTTCAGGGGCAAGATCTGATACGGCACGCCGGGCAGGGTATCGGTGCCGGCGCCGGCAGGTTGGCCCTTATCAAAGCTCCAGCGGGCGATGGCATCATCCCACGGGGTCAGCCCTGGCTGGTGGGTTAAGGGCAGCAGTTTTCCCTGGGCGTCCGGGAGCAGCAGCTGGCTGCGGGCCTGAAAGGTGGAGGCGATAAATCGCTCGCTGGTGGTGGCGATATCCTGCTGGCTGCGACCCACCGCCAGCGCTTTAGACATCTCATACAGATGGCGGGTACGGCGTTCACGGTAGCGCGCCACCCGCGCCTGGTAGCGTACGCCGGCGGTGAGGTTGCCGATAAGCAGGCCTACGGTGAGCATCACGCCGAAGGTGAGCAGATACTGGACATCCGACACCGCCAGCGTCCCGCGCGGGGCGACAAAAAAGAGATCGAAGCTGATGACGTTGATCACCGTCGCCAGCACCGACGGCCAGCGGCCATAGACCAGGGCGATGAGCACCACCCCCAGCAGATAGAGCATCACCAGGTTGGCGGCTTCGAAGGCCATCAACCACTGCATGGCCACCAGGGTAATGATGGCGCATAGCGCCACCGCCACCACGCAGCCCTGCAGCTGCAGGCGCCATTTCTCCAGCGCCGGACGGCTGTCGCTGGCGCGTGCGGCAAGGGGGAAGGGTTTCTCATCGAGGGCGATCACCACCAGATCGAGGTCCGGCGCATGGCGAGCCAGACGATCGGCGAAGCCGCTGCGATCCCACCAGCGGCGCTTGCTTTGGCGGCCAATGACGATTTTGCCGAGGTTATGTTCGCGGGCGTAATGGAGGACCGCTTTCTCTTCCGACGGGTCGGAGAGGGTGGCGGTTTCGGCCCCCAGCTCCTGGGCCAGACGCAGCGCGGCGAGAATAGCCCGCCGCCGGCCTTCCGGCAGCCGGTGCAGGGAAGGGGTCTCGACATACACCGCATGCCAGACGCTGCCCAGGCGGGCGGCGAGCCGGGCGGCGGCGCGCACCAGCTTTTCGCTGCCGGTGTTGTGCCCAATACAGAGTAGGATCGCATCGCGGGTGTGCCAGACTTTCTCCTGGCCCTGGCGGTCGCGCCAGGCGCGCATCTGCTCATCGACGCGGTCGGCGGTGCGGCGCAGGGCCAGCTCGCGCAGCGCAATCAGATTGCCCTTGCGGAAAAAGTTTTCGATAGCGCGCTCGGCCTGGCCGCCGATGTAGACTTTGCCCTCATTGAGCCGCTGGCGCAGATCGTCAGGGGGGAGGTCCACCAGCACCACGTCGTCCGCGGCGTCAAAGAAGGGATCGGGAACCGTCTCCCGCACCTGCACGCCGGTGATCCCGCTGACGACGTCATTCAGGCTTTCCAGATGCTGGACGTTAACGGTAGTGAAAACATCTATCCCGGCCTCCAGCAGTTCATCCACATCCTGCCAGCGCTTTGGATGGCGGGAGCCTGGCGCATTGCTGTGCGCCAGCTCATCCACCAGAATCAGCGCCGGACGGCGGGCGAGGGCGGCGTCGAGATCGAACTCATAGACGTACCGCCCGCGATGGGCAAGCCGCCGCGGCGGCAGAGTGCTCAGGCCCTGCAGCATCGCGGCGGTCTCTTTACGGCCGTGGGTCTCCGCCACGCCAATCAGAATATCCAGCCCCTGGGCGCGCAGCCGCTGCGCTTCCGCCAGCATCGCCCAGGTTTTCCCCACCCCGGCGCAGGCGCCAAAGAACACTTTAAGTTTGCCGCGATGCGGGGCGGCGGTGTGCTGCAGCAGGCGGTCAGGGTCCGGGCGCAGCGGCTCGTCACTCATTTACTTATCCTTCAGGGCATCCAGCGCCATATTGAGTTGCAGTATATTGACCACCGGCTGGCCAAGGAAGCTCAGCAGCGGGGTTTGTGTGGCCTGATTCACCAACTGGGTTACCTGCTCAACGCTCAGCTGGCGCGCTTGAGCCACCCGGGGCACCTGCCACAGCGCGGCGGCCGGAGTCAGGTTGTTATCGAGACCGCTCGCCGAGGTGGTGACCAGTTCGACCGGCACCCGCGGGTCGGCGTCCGGGTTGGCGGCGCGCAGGGCCTGCACGCGCTCGCTCACCGCTTTATCCAGCGCCGGGTTGCTGGCGGCGAGGTTGCTGCCGCCAGAGGCCATGGGATTATCCGCCGTCTCCGCGGTGGCCGACGGGCGGCCCTGGAAATAGCCTGCGGCGGTGAAGTTCTGGCCAATCAGCGCCGAGCCGCGCACTTCACCGTTCAGGCGGATCAGCGAGCCGTTGGCCTGTGAGTTAAACCACCATTGTCCCAGGCTGGTGGTAAGCAGAGGATAGACGCCGCCGGTGAGCAGCGTTAACAGAATAAATAGCACAAGTGCCGGACGAATCAATGACATAGTTTGTTCCTCACACCAGACCGCTCAGGGTCAGCAGCAGGTCGATGGCTTTAATACCGATAAAGGGCACCAGCAGACCGCCGAGGCCGTAGATCCACAGGTTGCGGCGCAGCATCGCCGAGGCGGAGAGCGGGCGATAGCTGACGCCTTTCAGGGCCAGCGGGATCAGGAAGACGATGATCAGCGCGTTGAAGATAACGGCGCTGAGGATCGCCGATGAGGGCGAATGCAGGCCCATCACGTTCAGCATGGCCAGCTGAGGATAGACCGCGGCAAACGCCGCCGGAATAATGGCGAAATATTTCGCCACGTCGTTGGCAATACTGAAGGTGGTCAGCGAGCCGCGCGTCATTAACATCTGTTTGCCGATATGGACCACCTCAATCAGCTTGGTGGGGTTGGAATCCAGGTCGACCATGTTGCCCGCTTCCTTCGCCGCCTGGGTGCCGGAGTTCATGGCCACCGCCACGTCGGCCTGAGCCAGCGCGGGCGCGTCGTTGGTGCCGTCGCCGGTCATCGCCACCAGCCGACCTTCCGATTGATACTGGCGGATCAGCGCCAGCTTGGCTTCCGGCGTCGCTTCGGCGAGGAAATCATCGACGCCGGCCTCGGCGGCGATCGCCGCGGCGGTCAGGCGGTTATCGCCGGTGATCATCACCGTTTTAATGCCCATTTTGCGCAGCTGGGCGAAACGTTCTTTGATGCCGCCTTTGACGATATCTTTGAGCGCAATAATCCCCAGCACCTTTTCCCCTTCGGCGACCACCAGCGGCGTGGCCCCCTGGCGGGCGACCTCTTCCACCTGTTTATCGACATCGGCAGGGAAGTGGCCGCCGTTGGCCTCCACGTGGCGGCGAATGGCGTCCACCGACCCTTTGCGGATCATGCGCTGATCGATATTGATGCCGCTCATCCGCGTTTGCGCGGTAAAGGGGACAAAGGTGGCGTGCAGCGACTGCAGATCGCGTTCGCGCAGATTAAAGCGCTGTTTCGCCAGCACCACGATGCTGCGCCCCTCAGGGGTTTCATCCGCCAGCGAGGAGAGCTGGGCGGCGTCGGCGAGGGTTCGCTCTTCCACGCCGCGCGCCGGCAGGAAGGCGGAGGCCTGGCGGTTGCCGAGGGTAATGGTCCCGGTTTTATCCAGCAGCAGGACATCGACGTCGCCAGCGGCTTCCACCGCGCGGCCGCTGGTGGCGATCACGTTGGCGCCGAGCATACGGCTCATCCCGGCGACGCCGATGGCCGACAGCAGCCCGCCGATGGTGGTCGGGATCAGGCACACCAGCAGGGCGACCAGTACGGTAACGCTGACCGCATTGCCGCTCCACGCCGAGAAGGGCCAGATGGTGGCGGTGGCCAGCAGGAACACCAGCGTCAGGGCGATCAGCAGGATCGTCAGGGCGATCTCGTTCGGCGTTTTACGGCGCTGGGCGCCTTCCACCATGGCGATCATCCGGTCGAGGAAGGTTTCTCCCGGGTTCACGCTGCAGCGGATCACCAGCCAGTCGGAGAGAATGCGTGTCCCGCCGGTCACCGAGGCAAAATCGCCACCGGATTCACGGATCACCGGGGCAGACTCGCCGGTAATGGCGCTTTCGTCCACCGAGGCGCCGCCTTCGATGACTTCGCCATCGCAGGGGATAATATCCCCGGCTTCCACCAGCACCACGTCGCCTTTGCGCAGGTCTTCCGCCGGCACGTGGTCGACCGGCGCGTCATGCTGCGGGGCGCGCAGTTTGCGGGCGAAGGCCGTTTTTTTCACCCCTTTCAGGCTGTTGGCCTGGGCTTTGCTGCGGCCTTCCGCCATCGCTTCGGCAAAGTTGGCGAACAGCACGGTAAACCACAGCCAGATACTGACGGCGGCGGTAAAGGTGGCGCTACCGGTCAGGGCGCCGCCAGCCATGGCGATCGCCAGCAGGGTGGTTAACAGACTGCCCACCCAGACGATAAACATCACCGGATTGCGCCATTGCACCATCGGGCTGAGTTTTTTCACGGCATCCAGCAGCGCCTGGCGCACCAGCGTCGGCTCCAGCAGGGCTAATTGTTTGCGACTCATAACAGGGTGCTCCGCATCGCTCAAAGTAAGGAAAAGTGTTCAGCCAGCGGGCCAAGCGCCAGCGCAGGAATAAAGGTCAGGGCGCCCACCAGCAGCACGGTGCCGATCAGTAAACCGATAAACAGGGCGTCGTGAGTGGCCAGGGTGCCGGGGCTGGCCGGTTGAATTTTCTTCGCCACCAGCGAGCCGGCGATGGCCATCACCGGAATGATGACGGCGAAGCGGCCGACCAGCATGCAGAACGCCAGCAGCAGGTTCCAGAACGGCGTCGCCGCACCCAGGCCAGCGAAGGCGCTGCCGTTGTTATTGGCCGCCGAGGTGACGGCGTACAGCACTTCGCTAAAGCCGTGCGGTCCAGGGTTGAACATCCCGGCGCGGCCGGCGTCGGTCATCATCGCCAGCGCCGTGCCGAGCAACACCAGCGTCGGGGTGACCAGAATGGCGAGGGCGATCATTTTCATTTCCCGGACATCGATTTTCTTCCCGAGGTACTCCGGGGTGCGGCCGACCATCAGCCCGGCGATAAATACCGCCAGCATAACGAACAGCAGCATGCCGTACAGGCCCGAGCCGACGCCGCCGAATACCACTTCGCCAATCTGCATCAGCCACATTGGCACCATGCCGCCCAGCGCGGTGAAGGAGTCATGCATGGCATTGACCGCGCCGCAGGAGGCGGCGGTGGTGATCACCGCGAACAGACTGCTGGCGAGAATACCGAAGCGACTCTCTTTTCCTTCCATATTCAGGGTGCTGTCGGCACCCAGCGTCAGCAGATGCGGATTGCCGCGGGTCTCCGCCCACATCACCACGGCGACGCAGAGGATAAAGATCAGCGTCATTGCCCACAGGATGGCGCGTCCCTGACGCCGATCGCTTACCACCTCGCCGAAGGCGAAGCACAGCGCCGCCGGGATCAGGAAGATCGCCAGCATCTGCACGAGATTGGTCAGCGCGGTCGGGTTTTCAAACGGATGGGCGGAGTTGGCATTGAAGAAACCGCCGCCGTTAGTGCCCAGCAGCTTAATCGCTTCCTGTGAGGCGACAGGCCCCATCGGCAGCAGCTGGTGCACCCCTTCGAGGGTGGTAAAGGGCTGGTAGGCCTGCAGATTCTGCGGCACGCCCTGCTGAATAAAGAACAGGGCCACCAGCAGAGAGAGCGGCAGCAGCAGCCACAGGGTAATGCGCGTCAGGTCGACCCAGGCATTGCCGAGGGTCGACATTTTCTGCCGGGCGAAGGCGCGGGTCAGGGCGAAGACCACGGCGATGCCGGTGGCGGCGGAGAGGAAATTCTGCACCGTCAGGCCGACCATCTGGCTGAGATAACTCATGGTGCTTTCGCCGGCGTAAGCCTGCCAGTTGGTATTGCTGACAAAGCTGATCGCGGTATTGAGCGCCAGATCCCATGACAGCCCCGGCAGGTGCTGCGGGTTAAACGGCAGCACGCCCTGGAGCATCAGCAGGGCAAACAGCGCCAGGCCGCCGAGGGCGTTAAACAGCAGGAGCGCCAGCAAATACTGCAGCCAGCCCATCTCTTCGGCGCGGATCCCGGCCACGCGCCACAAGACGCGCTCGACCCCGGCAAGGCCGGGAAGCGGGATATCGTTCACCATTCTCGCCAGACACATCCCCAGCGGGCGCGCCAGCACCAGCAATACCAGCAGATAGCTGGCTAATAATAAAAATCCCTGGGCAGCCATCAGAATGCCTCCGCATGTATCAAGGCATAAACCAGATAAGCCAGTAACAGGAACACCAGCCCAACGCCAGTGAGTACGCCTGCAGTCACAATCCACCTCCGGGTGTGTTTTCGATTTACCTGGAGGATAGAAATTACGGCGCAAAGATTTCGCAAAAATCCGCGGGTGCGGTGTAAAAAAAGTATAAAAATGACAAAGGCACAAATTAACTGATGGTTAGTATTAATTTAACTTTTTCGTAACTAATTTACGTGGCGAATGTAAATTAAGTATAAATACGTGCTTTTTAGTGGTCGGATGAGTAGTAAAATTACAAGCAGAGCGGTATTATTTTGCTCAGACAAACATGATTAATTTTACCGGCGCTGCTTGCCGGCCTGACAAAGGGGAGAGAAATGATGGCGTTGTACAAAGCTTATCCTGCTCATATTATTTTGCTGCGTCGTGCTTTCGCCGTCGTGGCTGGCGTCGCAGCGCTGCCGGTGATGCTGTTCTGGAAAGATCGCGCCCGCTATTACAGCTGGCTGCACCGGGTGTGGTCGAAAACCAGCGAGCAGCCGGTGTGGATGGCGCAGGCGGAGAAAGCCGCTCACGATTTCTATTAATCCTCCTGCTGCGAAGAAAATAACAAGACCGCCGGGTTGCCCCGGCGGTTTTTTTTCGCCGCTTGTCTACACTCGTTTTTATGCGCCGCCTTGGAATTGGCAGGTGCGTATTTTGCCGGAGCGCGCTATTTTTGCCGGCTTAGATCATAAGATGAGTATTGCTGACGGATAATAAGGAGTGATATGGCCACCCATCTGGTCTGGTTACGCACGGATTTACGCATTCACGATAACCTGGCGCTGGCTGCCGCCTGCCGCGATCCGCAGGCGCAGGTGCTGGCGCTGTATATCGCCACCCCGGGGCAGTGGCGTGAACATCACCTGGCGCCACGGCAGGCCGCTTTTATCGCCAGCCATTTACAGAGTCTGCATGCCGCGCTGGCGGAACGGGGCATACCGCTGTGGGTAGAAGAGGCGGACGATTTTACCGCCAGCGTCGAACGGCTGGCCGATTTTTGCCAGCAGCATCAGGTCAGTCACCTGTTCTACAACTATCAGTACGAATTCAATGAACGCCAGCGCGATGCCGCCGTTGAGAACACCTTGTGCGACGTGATTTGCCAGGGCTTTGACGACAGCGTCCTGTTGCCGCCCGGCAGCGTACTGACCGGTGGCGGCGAAATGTATAAAGTCTTCACCCCGTTTAAAAATGCGTTTATTCGCCGTCTGCGGGACGGGCTGCCGGCGTGCGTGGCGGCCCCGAAGCCGCGCCAGGCGCCTGCCCGCCAGGCGCCGCCGCTGCCTGAGCTTAACTACCCGCAAACGCCGTTTGACGGGCTGCTGTTTGCCGCGGATGAAAAAACGGCGCTGGCGCGTCTGCGCGCGTTTTGTCAGCAAGCGGCGGCGGATTACGAGGGGCAGCGCGACTTCCCGGCCGTGGAAGGGACCAGTCGCCTGTCGCCCTGCCTGGCCATCGGCGTGCTGTCCCCCCGCCAGTGCCTGCATCGTCTGCTGACGGAACATCCCGCCGCGCTGGACGGCGGAGCCGGCGCCACCTGGCTTAACGAGCTGATCTGGCGCGAGTTTTACCGCCATCTGATGGTCTACTATCCGAAGCTCTGTAAAGGGCGGCCATTTACTGCCTGGACAGATAAGGTCGCCTGGCGCGCAGAGGAGGCCTCCCTACAGGCCTGGCAGCGCGGGGAGACCGGTTTTCCAATTGTTGATGCCGCCATGCGCCAGCTTAACGCCACCGGCTGGATGCATAACCGGTTGCGCATGATTGTCGCCAGCTTCCTGACCAAAGATTTGCGCCTCGACTGGCGGGCGGGCGAGCGCTATTTCATGAGCCAGCTGATTGATGGCGACCTGGCGGCGAATAACGGCGGCTGGCAGTGGGCGGCTTCAACGGGCACCGACGCCGCGCCCTATTTCCGCATATTTAATCCCACCACCCAGGGCGAAAAGTTTGATAAACAGGGGGTGTTTATACGTCGCTGGCTGCCGGAGCTGGCAAAGGTGCCGGAGAAGGCCCTGCATCAGCCGTGGGCGTGGGCGGATAAACAAGGGATCACGCTGGATTATTCGCGCCCGATAGTTGATCACAAGCAGGCGCGGCAGGAGACGCTGGCGGCCTGGGAGGCCGCCAGAAAAGGAATTACTCCACCGCCAGACGGCGGGTCCTGACTTTCAGCGAATGATACAGCCAGATGACCAGCACCACGCCGACGCAGGCCAGCGCGCCCCAGGTGATCTGGCTGAAGACGGTAATGTAGGCGTCAATGGAGTAGTTCACCGCTCCGGCGGCGTCGAATGACGCCTGCGAGGCCGGCGCTCATCAGGCCCAGACCGAGGGCAAATTTCCCCCAGATGCGCACGGTGCGATTGCCGTTCACGCTCTCTTTCACCAGCCACGCCAGCACCATCCCGCAGAGCATCACCGCGAAGGCGTTGATTGACTGGAACATAGCGGTAGGGACTTCGTAGCTCATGATATGGCGGTTAACGAAGCGGTCAATATACAGGCTGATGGAGCTCCCGCCCTGTTGGGCGAAGGCCCAGAACAGCAGGCTGAAGGCGGTCAGGACGACGATCAGGCGCAGATCCTTGCGCTGTTTATCGGTTTCGGCGCGCAGGTAGATCCGCGCCAGTACCGCGAGGCCAATGGCCGTGGCCACGATCAGGGCATACACCGACCACTCCTGCCAGAACAGTACCGCAATCAGCAGCGGGGCGGTAACCAGCAACACCAGCAGCCAGCCCCAGTTTGGCAGCAGGAAGCGGCGCGCGCACAGCGCCTGGCGGTTGACGCCAGCGGTATGCTGGAAATGACGGTTGCCGCAGAGGAAAATCACCAGCCCCGCGACCATGCCGATGGCCGCCAGGGCAAAGCCCATCGCCCAGCTATACTCCTCCTGTACGTAGCCGCAGGCGATCGGCGCGATAATCGAGCCGATATTGCCGGCGGCATACATCAGCGAAAAGCCGCCATCGCGACGCGGATCGGCGGGTTCGTACAGCTCGCCCAGCAGACAGCTGACGTTGGATTTAAACAACCCGTAGCCGCAGACGATGATCGCCAGCGACAGGTACAGGAAAACCGGAGCGGTTTCGCTGGCCCCGAGCACCAGATGGCCAATGGCCATCAGCAGCGCGCCGAGCATGACCGCCATCCGGTTGCCTAACAGCTTATCGGCCAGATAGCCGCCGAGGATCGGCGTCACATAAACCAGCGAACAGTAGGCGCTGAACAGGGCGTAGGCATGGTTATCGTCATATTTGAGCTGATTGGTGAGATAGAGGATCAGCAGGGCGCGCATGCCGTAAAAGCTAAAGTACTCCCAGATTTGCAGCGCCACGACGTAGTAGATCGCCCGCGGCTGCGATGATGTTGTCTGCATATGAAGTGTGTTTCCTGGCGTAAAGCGAAAGTCGATCGTTCTGCATGAATAGCGATTTATCAGTCATATTCATGGCTTGAGGGGCTTTCTGATTATTTAATATGCTTTATTAGTGCATAAATATACACTAATGCGCGGCGGGATGAATAGACAAATTGCGGGATTCGTTAAAAAGTCATGGTCAGTGACGGTAGCGGACTATCGACGACCCGAATGGATATGGTTATGTTATGCCTTTGTATAACCTGATTATCTGCTGGAGTGGCGATGAAAAATAGCGAACTGGAACAACTGATTAACGACAAGCTCAATAGTGCGGCCATCAGTGACTTCGCCCCTAACGGTCTGCAGGTGGAAGGACGCGAAACGGTGCACAAGATCGTCACCGGAGTGACGGCCTGCCAGGCACTGCTGGATGAGGCCGTCCGTCTGCAGGCGGATGCGGTGATTGTTCATCACGGCTATTTCTGGAAAAACGAATCGCCAGTGATCCGCGGCATGAAGCGCCGTCGCCTGAAAACCCTGCTGGCCAACGATATCAATCTCTACGGTTGGCACCTGCCGCTGGATGCCCATCCGGAGCTGGGCAATAACGCGCAGCTGGCGCATCTGCTGGGGATTAACGTGCTCGGCGAAATCGAACCGCTGGTGCCGTGGGGCGAGCTGTCGATGCCGGTTTCCGGCCTCGAACTGGCCTCGTGGATCGAAGCGCGACTGGGGCGTAAGCCGCTGTGGTGCGGCGATACCGGGCCGGACACCGTCAGCCGCGTCGCCTGGTGTACCGGCGGCGGCCAGAGCTTTATCGACGCCGCGTCGCGCTTTGGCGTGGACGCCTTTATCACCGGCGAAGTGTCGGAACAAACTATTCACTCTGCCCGCGAGCAGGGCCTGCATTTTTATGCCGCCGGCCACCACGCCACCGAGCGGGGCGGCATTCGCGCCCTCAGCGAATGGCTGACGGAAACGACCGATCTGGATGTTACCTTTATTGATATTCCTAACCCTGCCTGACGGGAGAGAAGAAAGTGCAGCGAGCGCGTTGTTATCTGTTAGGTGAAACGGCGGTGGTCCTGGAGCTTGAGCCTCCGGTGACCCTGGAGAGCCAAAAACGTATCTGGGGCCTGACGCAGCGGTTGACCGATCGCGAAGAGGTGGTTGAAGTGATCCCGGGGATGAACAACATCACCGTTGTGCTGCGTCGTCCGCAGGAGATGGCGTGGGAGGCGATTGACAAGCTGCAGCGCTGGTGGGAAGAGAGCGATGCGCTGGAGCCGGAATCCCGTGAGATAAGTATCCCGGTTATCTACGGCGGCGAGGCGGGACCAGATCTTGGCGACGTCGCGCGCCATAGCGGTTTGAGCGAAAAGCAGGTGGTCGAACTGCACTCTTCGGTGGAGTATATGGTGTGGTTTCTGGGTTTCCAGCCGGGGTTTCCGTATTTTGGCGGCCTGCCGGAGCAGCTGGCGATGCCGCGTCGCGCCGAGCCGCGCGTACTGGTACCGGCGGGATCCGTCGGTATCGGCGGATCGCAAACCGGTATTTATCCGCTGGCGACGCCGGGCGGCTGGCAGCTGCTGGGGCGCACGCCGCTGGCATTATTCGATCCAAAACGTGAAGAGCCGGTGCTGCTGCGTTCCGGCGATCGCGTGCGCTTTGTGCCGCAGAAGGAGGGGGTATGTTGAAATTTATCCGCGCCGGCATGTATACCTCGGTACAGGATGGCGGCCGGGAAGGCCAGCGCCAGTGGGGGATTAGCCGCTGCGGCGCGCTGGATAAACCGGCGATGACCATTGCCAATCTGCTGGTGGGCAATGCGCCGGAGGCGGCGGCGCTGGAAATTACGCTGGGTCAGATCGATGTGCAGTTTACCCGCCACTGCTGGTTCGCGTTGACCGGCGCCGCCTGTGAAGCGACGCTCGACGGCGCGCCGGTTTGGTTGGGCTGGCGAATGGAGGCGAAGGCCGGGCAGCGGCTGGTGCTGAAAAATCCTCAGCATGGGATCCGCAGCTATCTGGCGGTCGCGGGCGGTATTGATGTCCCTGAAGTTTTAGGTTCCCGCTCTACCGATCTGAAAGTCGGTATCGGCGGAATCGAAGGGCGCCGGTTGCAGGATGGCGATCAAGTGAAGATTGGGAAATCGTCCCGCCGCTTTAGCGCCTCGCGCGGCGTTAAACAGCTGCCGATAGGCAATATTATTCGCGCGCTGCCGGGGCCGGAGTATCACGAATTCGACAGCGTGTCGCAGGAGTCTTTCTGGCGCTCGCCGTGGAAGCTGAGTCCGCAGAGCAACCGTATGGGCTACCGCCTGCAGGGGCAGCCGCTCAGGCGCACAACCGACCGGGAAATGCTCTCTCATGGCCTGCTGCCCGGCGTGGTACAGGTACCGCATAACGGCCAGCCGATTGTGTTGATGAACGATGCGCAAACCACCGGCGGCTATCCGCGTATAGCCTGCATTATTGAAGCCGATATGTACCAACTGGCGCAAATTCCGCTAGGTCAGCCGATCCATTTCGTCCCCTGTTCGCTGGAGGAAGCGCTAAAAGCGCGCGCCGACCAGCAGCGCTACCTTGAACAACTGGCCTGGAGATTAAGCGATGAAAATTGATTTAAATGCCGACCTCGGCGAAGGCTGCGCCAGCGATAGCGCGCTGCTGCAGCTGGTCTCTTCCGCCAATATCGCCTGCGGCTTTCACGCCGGCGATGCGGTTCTCATGCAGCAATGCGTGCGCGAGGCGCTGAAAAACGGCGTCGCTATTGGCGCACACCCGAGCTTCCCGGACCGGGAAAATTTCGGTCGAACCGCGATGCAGTTACCGCCAGAGACGGTCTACGCCCAGGTGCTGTACCAAATTGGCGCGCTGGCGGCAATCGTACACGCCCAGGGGGGCGAGCTGCGGCACGTCAAACCGCATGGCATGTTGTACAACCAGGCGGCGAAAGAGCCGCCTTTGGCCGACGCTATCGCCCGTGCGGTGCGCGATGCCGACGCCGACCTGGTGCTGGTTGGGCTGGCGGGCAGCGAGCTTATCCGCGCCGGACAGCATTATCAGTTGACGACGCGCCAGGAAGTCTTCGCCGATCGCGGCTATCAGGCCGACGGCAGCCTGGTGCCGCGCAGCCAACCGGGCGCGCTGATTGAGAGCGAAGAGCAGGCGCTGGCGCAAACGCTGGAAATGGTGCAGCACAATCGGGTGCGCAGCCTGAGCGGCGAATGGGCGCATGTTAAGGCGGAAACGGTCTGCCTGCATGGCGATGGCGCTCACGCGCTCGATTTCGCCCGGCGCTTGCGCGCCGCGTTTGCCGGGCGGAATATCGACGTCAGCGCGGACCTCGAGTAATAGTCCGCCTAAGTTATTAATAATAATTAAATCAAATAATTAACAACACTCACAATACTCACAACTGAACAGGACGTTATTATGCAAGAGGCGATATCCCTCTGGCCGCTAATCGGCATTGCCGTGATTGTGGTCGGTTTTGTATTACGCTTTAACCCGGTGCTGGTGGTGATTATCTCCGGGATCGTCACCGGCGTGGCGGCGCATATGCCAATAGCCACTATTCTGGAGAAACTGGGCGAGGGCTTCCTGAATACCCGTAATCTGCCGTTTATTCTGCTGCTGCCGCTGGCGGTGATCGGGCTGCTGGAGCGCCATGGTCTGAAAGAGCGGGCGCAGGCGTGGATCGCGAAGATCCATAGCGCGACCGCCGGACGTCTGCTGATCGTCTATCTGTTTGTGCGCGAAGCCACCGCCGCTCTGGGGTTGACCAGCCTCGGCGGACATCCGCAAATGGTGCGCCCGCTGCTGGCGCCGATGGCGGAGGGGGCGGCGGAAAAGCGCTTTGGCCCGCTGCCGGGCAATGTACGCTACCGCCTGCGCGCGATGTCGGCGGCGACCGATAACGTCGGGCTGTTCTTCGGCGAAGATATTTTTGTCGCCTTCGGCGCGATCATCTTCATGCACAACTTTATGCTGGAGTCGGGTGGGATCCAGACAGAACCGTTGCATATTGCCCTGTGGGGGATCCCGACGGCGATCTGCGCCTTTCTGATCCACGCCGCGCGCCTGTGGCGACTCGATCGCCATCTCCAGCGCGAGCTGGACCGGATAAACGCCGGACAGGCGAAAGGCGGTGCGGCATGAATTTCCAGCAAACCTATTTATACTGGCTGGCCGGCGCGGTACTGCTGGTCGTGGCTATCATGTCCTGGCGCGACAAAAGCAATCCGCGACGTCTGACAACCGGTCTGTTCTGGGGCCTGTACGGGCTGGTGTTCTTGCTCGGCGACTGGACATATCAACTGGTGGGCGATAAGCGTACGGTGAATATCGCTGTCGGCGGGGTGGTGGTCATCCTGGCGCTGATCGCCGGTTTTGGCGGCGTGCGCCTCGGCAGCTACCATCAGCGTACCCAGGAAGAGAAAACCGCCAGCGCGAAACGCCTCGGCAACAAACTTTTCTTTCCGGCGCTGGCGATTCCGGTCGTCACCGTCATTGGCGTACTGCTGTTTAACAATCTTCCCTCATGGCAGGTGGCGCTCTTCGGACCGGGCAACCACGCGACGCTGATTACTCTGTTCTCGATGACTGTCGGTACGCTGATTGGCCTGGCGATGGCGATTCGTATGACGCATGAAACGGTGGCGCAGCCAATGCAGGAAGCGCGCCGTTTGCTTGATTCCGTCGGCTGGGCCTTTATCCTGCCGCAAATCCTCGCGGTGCTGGGGCTGCTGTTTACCGCAGCGGGCGTCGGAACCAGCATTTCATGGCTGACCGAGCACTATCTGGCGGTCGATAACCGCTTTATCGCCGTGGCTGTGTATGCCATCGGCATGGCGGTGCTGACAATGGTGATGGGCAACGCCTTTGCCGCTTTCCCGATTGTGACCGCCGGAGTTGGCATTCCGATTTTAGTCCTGCAGCACGGCGGCAATCCGGCGGTAATGGCGGCGATTGGTATGTTTTCCGGCTACTGCGGCACGCTGATGACGCCGATGGCGGCGAACTTCAATATTGTGCCGGCGGCGCTGCTGGAACTGCCGGATAAAAACGCGGTGATTAAAGCCCAGATACCGACCGGTATCCTGCTGCTTATCGTCAATGTATTCTTACTCTATTTCCTGATGTTCCTGTAAGGAGGGATGATGGCTGGCGTATTGATTACCGGTTTTGAGCCGTTCGGCGGCGAAACGGTTAACCCTTCATGGGAAGTGGTTAAGCAGCTGGATGGCATGATTATTCGCGGACAGCAGGTGGTGGCTAAACAGTTACCCTGCGTATTCGGCGAAGCGCTGACGGTGCTGAAGGCGGCGCTGGAAACCTATCAACCGCGGCTGACGATTGCCGTCGGACAGGCCGGCGGCCGTGTCGATATTACCGTCGAACGTGTAGCAATCAATGTCGATGATGCGCGGATCCCCGACAATAAAGGCCAGCAACCGATCGATGAGCCGATCGTCGCTAATGGCCCTGCGGCCTGCTTCAGTACGCTACCGATCAAAGCGATCGTTAGCGCGCTGCGCCAGCAGGGGATCCCGGCCTCGGTGTCGCAAACCGCGGGCACCTTCGTCTGCAATCACGTGATGTATGGTTTGCTGCATCAGCTGCAGGGAAAAAGCGGGCAGAAGGGCGGTTTTATCCATATTCCGTATCTGCCTGAACAGGCGGCGGCCCACCCCGGCGAGGCGAGTATGTCGGTCGCGACGGTACGCGAGGCGCTGGAAACGGCGATTGCCGTCGCCCTTGAACAGGATGACGATGTCAAAATTGGCGGCGGCGCCACCCATTAACAGAAGGATGACAGTATGCCGGAAGGTCCGGAGATCCGCCGTGCGGCGGATAAACTGGAGGCGGCAATCAAAGGCGAACCCTTAACCAACGTCTGGTTCGCCTTTCCTCAGTTGCAACCCTATCAAACTCAGCTAACTGGTCAGCGGGTGACCCATATCGCCACCCGCGGCAAGGCCCTGTTAACCCACTTCTCCGGCGGATTGACCCTGTATAGCCATAACCAGCTGTACGGCGTCTGGCGTGTGGTGGATGCCGGCGTTGAGCCGCAATCGAACCGCGTACTGCGCGTCAGGCTGCAGACCGCCAGCAAGGCGATTTTGCTCTACAGCGCGTCGGACATTGATATCCTCACGGCGGAGCAGGTTGCCAACCATCCGTTCTTGCTGCGCGTCGGACCGGACGTGCTGGACATGACGTTAACCGCGGAGCAGGTGAAAGCGCGGCTGCTGTCGGCCAAATTCCGCAATCGTCAGTTTTCCGGCCTGCTGCTGGATCAGGCTTTTCTTGCCGGGCTCGGAAACTATCTGCGGGTGGAAATTCTCTGGCAGGTGGGATTAAGCGGGAAGCGTAAAGCCGCTGAACTGAGCGACAGTCAGCTGGATGCGCTGGCGCACGCGCTGCTCGATATCCCGCGGCTGTCCTATCGTACTCGCGGTCTGGTGGATGACAACAAGCATCATGGCGCGCTGTTTCGCTTTAAGGTCTTCCATCGCGATGGGGAAAGGTGCGAACGCTGTGGGGGAATCATTGAGAAGACGACGCTCTCCTCGCGTCCATTTTACTGGTGTCCAGGATGCCAGCATTAAGCCGGCTGGTGGGCGATTTCAGCATGAAGCGCGTTATCAGGCATAAAAAAACGCGCCAGCAGGCGCGTTTTTATGATCCGGACAGTGAGATTAACGCTTAATGTCGGACTGGAAATCGCGTTTGGCGTAGCCGGTATACAGCTGACGCGGACGGGCGATCTTCATGCCATCGCTGTGCATTTCGTTCCAGTGCGCAATCCAGCCCACGGTACGCGCCATGGCGAAGATAACGGTAAACATTGAGGACGGAATACCCATCGCTTTCAGGATGATACCGGAGTAGAAGTCGACGTTCGGATACAGTTTCTTCTCGATGAAGTACGGGTCGTTCAGCGCGATATGCTCCAGCTCCATGGCCACCTGCAGCAGGTCGTCTTTGGTGCCCAGCTCTTTCAGCACTTCATGGCAGGTTTCACGCATCACGGTGGCGCGCGGATCGTAGTTTTTGTAAACACGATGGCCGAAGCCCATCAGGCGGAAAGAGTCATTCTTGTCTTTCGCACGACGAACAAATTCCGGAATGTGCTCAACGGAGCTGATCTCTTCCAGCATTTTCAGCGCCGCTTCGTTGGCGCCACCGTGTGCCGGTCCCCACAGGGAGGCGATGCCCGCAGCGATACAGGCGAACGGGTTAGCGCCGGAGGAGCCCGCGGTACGTACCGTGGAGGTCGACGCGTTCTGCTCGTGATCGGCGTGCAGGATCAGAATACGATCCATCGCGCGCTCCAGCACCGGATTGACTTCATACTCTTCGCACGGTGTCGCAAACATCATGCGCAGGAAGTTGCCGGCGTAGGAGAGGTCGTTGCGCGGATAAACAAACGGCTGGCCGATAGAATATTTGTAACACATGGCTGCCATGGTTGGCATTTTGGACAGCAGACGGTAGGCGGCAATCTCGCGGTGACGCGGGTTATTCACGTCGAGGGAATCATGATAGAACGCCGCCAGCGCGCCAGTGATCCCGCACATCACCGCCATCGGGTGGGAATCGCGACGGAACGCGTGGAACAGACGGGTGATCTGCTCATGAATCATGGTGTGGCGGGTGACGGTAGTTTTGAATTCGTCATATTCGGCCTGAGTCGGCTTTTCGCCGTACAGCAGGATATAACAGACTTCAAGATAATTAGATTCGGTCGCTAACTGGTCGATCGGGAAGCCGCGGTGCAGCAGGATCCCCTCGTCACCATCGATAAACGTAATTTTAGATTCACAAGAAGCCGTTGATGTGAAACCTGGGTCAAAGGTAAATACGCCTTTTGAACCAAGACTACGAATATCAATAACATCCTGACCGAGCGTGCCTTTTAGCACATCCAGTTCAATAGCAGTGTCACCACCCAGGGTGATTTTTGCTTTAGCATCAGACATTTATGGTCTCCTTAGCGCCTTTATTGCTTAAGACTGCCGGGTGGTGGATTTGCTTTCGGCCCGCGCCTGCATACGTTACCAGTTTGTTATGTTGCACACAGCTCTGCGTCAGCGAAAAGGGCAGGGTACAGAGCAACGGCGCTTGATGGCACGTCCTTCAGGGCTGCGGTGAAACAACAGCAAATCAGCGTTTTAGCAGTCCGAATATTAAAACCTATATACCACTAATAACTGTCCTGATTACATCGGTCAATACTGACACACTGTTACATAACTTATTCTCAGGTGAAAGAGTGACCCCATAACTTTTGAGCATTATTGCATTTAACTGGTAATGGTTGTAACAAGAATGTTTAATATTTGTCAAATCAGGTGATTAAAAATTAAAAAAATGTTGGTATCGTGACCTTGATCACTGTTCCGGAGAAAACCCAACAAACTATATGTAGGTTAATTGTAATGATTTTGTGAACGGCCTATACTGCGGCCAGGTCTCCGGAACACCCTGCAATCCCGAGCCACCCAGCGTTGTTTAGTGATGTTTTAATGCCTGAAAAGACGTTTTAACATGACTTCTGGTTATAGAAAGGACGCTGTCTGACCCGCAAGCAGACCGGAGGAAGGAAACAATAAGAACAGCATGTGGGCGTTATTCATGGTAAGAAATGTAAAAAAACAAAGACCTGTCAATCTGGATCTACAAACGATACGGTTCCCAATCACGGCGATAGCGTCCATTCTCCATCGCGTTTCCGGTGTCATCACCTTCGTGGCGGTCGGAATTCTGCTTTGGCTGCTGGGCACCAGCCTTTCCTCCCCAGAAGGTTTTCTGACGGCGGCCTCCATCATGGATAGCTTCTTTGTGAAGTTCATCATGTGGGGCATTCTCACCGCGCTGGCCTATCACGTCGTTGTCGGTATTCGCCATCTGATGATGGACTTTGGCTACCTTGACGAAACCCTCGAAGCAGGGAAACGTTCCGCCAAAATTTCTTTTGTTATTACTGTCGTGCTTTCACTTCTCGCAGGAGTCCTCGTATGGTAAGCAACGCCTCAGCACTGGGACGCAACGGCGTACATGACTTTATCCTGGTCCGTGCTACCGCCATCGTTCTGACCCTCTACATCATCTACATGGTTGGCTTCTTCGCCACCACCGGTGAAATCTCATGGGAAGTGTGGACCGGATTCTTTGCCTCCGGCTTCACTAAAGTCTTCACTCTGCTGGCTCTCGTTTCCATTCTCATCCATGCCTGGATCGGGATGTGGCAGGTGTTAACAGACTACGTTAAACCACTGGCTCTGCGCCTGGTTCTGCAACTGGCTATCGTTGTGGCGCTGGTGGCTTACGTTCTTTATGGATTTGTTGTGGTGTGGGGTGTGTAATGAAATTGCCAGTCAGAGAGTTTGATGCTGTTGTCATCGGTGCCGGCGGCGCAGGTATGCGCGCGGCGCTGCAAATTTCCCAGAGCGGACAGACCTGTGCACTGCTCTCCAAAGTGTTCCCTACCCGTTCCCATACCGTATCCGCGCAGGGTGGCATCACCGTCGCGCTCGGTAACTCCCATGAAGATAACTGGGAATGGCATATGTACGACACTGTAAAAGGGTCGGACTATATCGGCGACCAGGACGCCATCGAATACATGTGTAAGACCGGCCCGGAAGCGATTCTTGAGCTGGAGCACATGGGACTGCCGTTCTCTCGTCTTGACGATGGCCGTATTTATCAGCGCCCGTTTGGCGGCCAGTCGAAGAACTTCGGCGGCGAACAGGCGGCGCGTACCGCGGCGGCGGCTGACCGTACCGGTCACGCCCTGCTGCACACTCTGTATCAGCAGAACCTGAAAAACCACACCACTATCTTCTCCGAATGGTACGCCCTCGATCTGGTGAAAAACCAGGACGGCGCGGTAGTCGGTTGTACCGCCCTGTGCATCGAGACCGGCGAAGTGGTCTACTTTAAAGCCCGCGCCACCGTGCTGGCGACCGGCGGCGCAGGCCGTATCTATCAGTCCACCACCAACGCCCACATCAATACGGGTGACGGCGTCGGGATGGCCATCCGCGCCGGCGTGCCGGTGCAGGATATGGAAATGTGGCAGTTCCACCCGACCGGTATCGCCGGGGCTGGAGTTCTGGTTACCGAAGGTTGCCGCGGCGAAGGCGGTTACCTGCTGAACAAACACGGCGAACGCTTTATGGAGCGTTATGCCCCGAACGCTAAAGACCTTGCGGGCCGTGACGTGGTGGCGCGTTCCATCATGATCGAAATCCGCGAAGGCCGCGGTTGCGACGGTCCGTGGGGCCCGCACGCGAAACTGAAACTGGATCACCTCGGTAAAGAGGTTCTGGAATCTCGTCTGCCGGGTATCCTTGAACTTTCCCGTACCTTTGCCCACGTCGATCCGGTGAAAGAGCCGATCCCGGTTATCCCAACCTGTCACTACATGATGGGCGGTATCCCGACCAAAGTCACCGGCCAGGCGTTGACCGTGAATGAGAAGGGCGAAGACGTGGTGATCCCGGGCCTGTTCGCGGTAGGCGAAATCGCCTGCGTATCGGTCCACGGCGCCAACCGTCTGGGCGGCAACTCGCTGCTCGACCTGGTGGTCTTCGGCCGCGCGGCGGGCCTGCATCTGCAGGAATCCATTGCCGAGCAGGGCACGCTGCGCGACGCTAGCGAATCCGATATCGAAGGCTCGCTGGATCGCCTCAACCGCTGGAACAACACCCGCTCTGGTGAAGATCCGGTGGCGATTCGTAAAGCGCTGCAGGAATGTATGCAGCATAACTTCTCGGTGTTCCGCGAAGGCGATGCGATGCACAAAGGTCTGGAGCAACTGAAAGTGATCCGCGAGCGCCTGAAAAACGCCCGTCTCGACGATACCTCCAGCGAGTTCAACACCCAGCGCGTTGAGTGCCTGGAGCTGGATAACCTGATGGAAACCGCCTACGCGACCGCCGTATCCGCTAACTTCCGTACCGAGAGCCGTGGCGCCCACAGCCGCTTCGACTTCCCGGATCGTGATGATGAAAACTGGCTGTGCCATTCCCTGTACCTGCCAGAGTCGGAATCCATGACGCGTCGTAGCGTCAATATGGAACCGAAACTGCGTCCGGCATTCCCGCCGAAGATTCGTACTTACTAATGCGGAGACAGGAAAATGAAACTCGAGTTTTCAATTTATCGCTATAACCCGGATGTTGACGACGCTCCGCACATGCAGGATTACACCCTTGAAGCGGAAGAAGGTCGCGACATGATGCTGCTGGATGCGCTGATCCAGCTGAAAGAAAAAGATCCGTCGCTGTCGTTCCGCCGCTCCTGCCGTGAAGGGGTCTGCGGGTCCGATGGTCTGAACATGAACGGGAAAAACGGTTTGGCGTGCATCACGCCAATCTCCGCGCTGAATCAGCCGGGCAAGAAGATTGTTATCCGTCCGCTGCCAGGATTACCGGTTATCCGTGATTTGGTGGTGGACATGGGGCAATTCTATGCACAATATGAGAAGATTAAGCCTTACTTGTTGAATAATGGGCAAAATCCTCCGGCTCGTGAGCATCTGCAGATGCCTGAGCAGCGTGAGAAACTCGACGGGCTGTACGAGTGTATTCTGTGCGCCTGCTGTTCGACCTCGTGCCCGTCGTTCTGGTGGAACCCGGACAAGTTCATCGGCCCGGCTGGCCTGCTGGCCGCGTATCGCTTCCTGATCGACAGTCGCGATACCGAAACCAGCGAGCGCCTGGACGGCCTGAGCGATGCTTTCAGCGTATTCCGCTGTCACAGCATTATGAACTGCGTCAGTGTGTGTCCGAAGGGGCTGAACCCGACGCGCGCCATCGGCCATATTAAGTCGATGCTGCTGCAGCGCAGCGCGTAAGCAACACGGTCTGTCCCGGATGGCGCTAGCGCTTATCCGGGCTACCAAAGCAGTAGCCCCGGCAAGCGTTAGCGCCGCCGGGGGATATAGCAGGAAATCTTTAAAAACCGCCACAAGATGTACCAGTAATCGAGGCGTTCAGTGCGAGGTAAGGCGGCAACTGAGCGCATCCCCGGGAGCATAGTGAACTATGTGACCGGGGTAAGCGAAGGCAGCCAACGCAACCGCAGCCTGAACGCTGAAGATTAATGGCAGTTTTTAAAGGTTCCTTAGCGGATAGAAACCACAACTCGTCCGCAACAAGTGAACCCCGGCACGTGCACTCGGTGTGCGTGGTAGTTTCTACGGCGAAATAAGCATATGAATGCTTAAGGGATCACGATGCAGAACGGCGCAATGAAAGCCTGGCTGGACTCTTCTTACCTCTCTGGTTCGAACCAGAGCTGGATAGAACAGCTCTATGAAGACTTCTTAACCGATCCTGACTCTGTTGACGCCAACTGGCGTTCAATGTTCCAGCAGTTACCTGGCACCGGAGTTAAACCGGATCAATTTCATTCCAAAACGCGTGATTATTTCCGTCGACTGGCGAAGGATGCCTCACGTTACACTTCTTCGATTTCCGACCCAGACACCAATGTGAAGCAGGTTAAAGTCCTGCAGCTCATCAACGCATACCGTTTCCGTGGCCACCAGCATGCGAATCTCGATCCGCTGGGGCTGTGGAAGCAAGAGAGAGTGGCGGATCTCGATCCGGCCTACCACGATCTGACCGAGGCCGATTTCCAGGAAAGCTATAACGTAGGTTCATTTGCCATCGGTAAAGACACGATGAAGCTGGGCGAGCTGATTGCCGCCCTCAAGCAAACCTACTGCGGCTCCATCGGCGCGGAATACATGCATATCACCTCTACCGAAGAAAAACGCTGGATCCAGCAGCGCATTGAATCGGTAGCTGGCAAAGCGAGCTTTACCGCGGAAGAGAAAAAACGCTTCCTCAGCGAACTGACCGCCGCGGAAGGTCTGGAGCGCTACCTCGGCGCCAAATTCCCGGGGGCGAAGCGCTTCTCGCTGGAGGGTGGCGACGCCCTGATCCCGATGCTCAAAGAGATGATCCGCCATGCAGGCAAAAGCGGCACCCGCGAAGTGGTGCTGGGCATGGCGCACCGCGGCCGTCTGAACGTGCTGGTCAACGTGCTGGGTAAAAAACCGCAGGACCTGTTCGACGAGTTCGCGGGCAAACATAAAGAACACCTCGGCACCGGCGACGTGAAGTACCACATGGGCTTCTCTTCCGATATGGAAACCGAAGGCGGTCTGGTGCACCTGGCGCTGGCGTTTAACCCGTCGCACCTCGAGATCGTCAGCCCGGTGGTTATCGGTTCCGTACGCGCCCGTCTGGATCGTCTGGACGAGCCAAGCAGCAACAAAGTTCTGCCTATTACCATCCACGGCGACGCCGCCGTCACCGGCCAGGGCGTGGTTCAGGAAACTCTGAACATGTCCAAAGCCCGCGGTTACGAAGTGGGCGGTACCGTGCGCATCGTTATCAACAACCAGGTGGGCTTCACGACCTCTAACCCGCTGGATGCGCGCTCAACGCCGTACTGCACCGACATCGGTAAAATGGTGCAGGCGCCGATTTTCCACGTCAATGCGGACGATCCGGAAGCGGTCGCCTTCGTCACCCGTCTGGCGCTTGATTTCCGCAATACCTTTAAACGCGATGTCTTCATTGACCTGGTGTGCTACCGCCGTCACGGCCACAACGAAGCCGATGAGCCGAGCGCAACCCAGCCGCTGATGTATCAGAAGATCAAAAAGCATCCGACTCCGCGCAAAATCTATGCTGACAAGCTGGAGCAGGAGAAGGTGGCGACTCTGGAAGATGCGACCGAGCAGGTTAACCTCTATCGCGATGCGCTGGATGCCGGCGAATGCGTGGTGCAGGAATGGCGTCCGATGAATATGCATTCCTTTACCTGGTCGCCGTACCTCAACCACGAGTGGGACGAGAGCTATCCGGATAAAGTTGAGCCGAAACGTCTGCAGGAGTTGGCCAAACGCATCAGCACGGTACCGGAAGGTATCGAAATGCAGTCCCGCGTGGCGAAAATTTACGCCGACCGCCAGGCGATGGCGGCAGGCGAGAAGCTGTTTGACTGGGGCGGCGCCGAAAATCTGGCCTACGCCACGCTGGTTGACGAAGGTATTCCGGTTCGTCTGTCCGGCGAAGACTCCGGCCGCGGCACCTTCTTCCACCGTCATGCGGTGATCCATAACCAGACCAATGGTTCAACCTACACGCCGCTGCAGCATGTCCATAACGGCCAGGGCCAGTTCCGCGTTTGGGACTCGGTACTGTCTGAAGAAGCGGTGCTGGCGTTCGAATATGGTTACGCCACCGCCGAGCCGCGCACTCTGACCATCTGGGAAGCGCAGTTTGGCGACTTCGCCAACGGTGCGCAGGTGGTGATCGACCAGTTCATCTCCTCCGGTGAGCAGAAGTGGGGAAGGATGTGCGGCCTGGTGATGCTCCTGCCGCACGGTTACGAAGGCCAGGGCCCGGAGCACTCCTCCGCGCGTCTGGAGCGTTATCTGCAGCTGTGCGCTGAACAAAACATGCAGGTCTGCGTGCCGTCCACGCCGGCACAGGTTTATCACATGCTGCGTCGCCAGGCGCTGCGCGGTATGCGTCGTCCGCTGGTGGTGATGTCGCCGAAGTCGCTGCTGCGTCATCCGCTGGCGGTCTCCAGCATGGATGAGCTGGCGAACGGCACTTTCCTGCCGGCTATTGGTGAAATCGATCAACTTGATCCGCAGGCTGTGAAGCGCGTTGTGCTGTGCTCTGGTAAGGTTTACTACGACCTGCTGGAACAGCGCCGCAAAAACGAGCAAAAAGATGTCGCTATCGTTCGTATCGAGCAGCTCTATCCGTTCCCGCATCAGGCGGTGCAGGAAGCGCTGAAAGCGTATGCGCACGTGCATGATTTTGTCTGGTGCCAGGAAGAGCCGCTCAACCAGGGCGCATGGTACTGCAGCCAGCATCACTTCCGTGAAGTGATTCCGTTTGGGGCCTCTCTGCGTTATGCAGGCCGCCCGGCCTCCGCCTCTCCGGCGGTAGGGTATATGTCCGTTCACCAGAAACAGCAACAAGATCTGGTCAATGACGCGCTGAACGTCGATTAATTAAAGGATACACAATGAGTAGCGTAGATATTCTGGTTCCCGACCTGCCTGAGTCCGTAGCTGACGCAACCGTCGCCACCTGGCACAAAAAACCGGGCGACGCGGTCGTCCGTGACGAAGTTCTGGTCGAAATCGAAACTGACAAAGTGGTACTGGAAGTACCGGCATCAGCGGACGGCATTCTGGATGCAGTGCTGGAAGACGAGGGCGCCACCGTCCTGTCTCGCCAGATCCTTGGCCGCCTGCGCGAAGGCAACAGCGCAGGTAAAGAAAGCAGCGAGAAAGCCGATGCGAAAGCGTCCACTCCGGCGCAGCGTCAGCAGGCCTCTCTGGAAGAGCAGAACAACGACGCGCTGAGCCCGGCGATCCGTCGTCTGCTGGCTGAACACAACCTTGACCCAGCGGCCATCAAAGGCACTGGCGTCGGCGGCCGTCTGACCCGCGAAGACGTTGAGAAACATCTGGCGAAAGCCCCGGCGCCGGCAGAAGCCAAAGCGCCAGCCGCCGCCCCGGCAGCCGCGCCGGCGCCGCAGCTGGGCCACCGTTCGGAAAAACGCGTCCCGATGACCCGCCTGCGTAAACGCGTAGCCGAACGTCTGCTGGAAGCGAAAAACTCTACCGCCATGCTGACGACCTTTAACGAAGTCAACATGAAGCCCATCATGGATCTGCGTAAGCAGTACGGTGAGGCGTTCGAAAAACGTCATGGCATCCGCCTGGGCTTTATGTCCTTCTACGTGAAAGCGGTAGTGGAAGCGCTGAAACGCTATCCGGAAGTGAACGCTTCCATCGATGGCGACGACGTGGTGTACCACAACTACTTCGACGTCAGCATGGCCGTATCCACTCCGCGCGGTCTGGTCACCCCGGTTCTGCGTGACGTCGACCTGCTGGGCATGGCGGATATCGAAAAGAATATCAAAGAGCTGGCAGTGAAAGGCCGCGACGGCAAGCTGACCGTAGACGACCTGACCGGCGGTAACTTCACTATTACCAACGGCGGCGTCTTCGGCTCCCTGATGTCCACGCCGATCATCAACCCACCGCAGAGCGCTATTCTGGGTATGCATGCCATTAAAGACCGTCCGATGGCGGTCAATGGCAAGGTAGAGATCCTGCCGATGATGTACCTGGCGCTCTCCTATGACCACCGTCTGATCGACGGACGTGAATCGGTAGGCTTCCTGGTGGCGATTAAAGAGCTGCTGGAAGATCCGACCCGTCTGCTGCTGGACGTGTAGTCAGCAAGCGTATTACCTACCGTAGGCCGGATAACACGCGTTAGCGCCGTTATCAGGCCTACAGGTTTAAAGATAATTACACCCTGAAGGATGGACTGAACACATGAACTTACATGAATATCAGGCAAAACAACTTTTTGCCCGCTATGGCTTACCGGCGCCGGTGGGTTATGCCTGTACTACTCCGCGTGAAGCAGAAGAAGCCGCTTCAAAAATCGGCGCGGGTCCGTGGGTAGTGAAATGTCAGGTTCACGCTGGTGGCCGCGGCAAAGCGGGCGGTGTGAAAGTAGTTAAGAGCAAAGAAGAGATCCGCGCATTTGCCGAGCACTGGCTGGGCAAACGTCTGGTGACCTATCAAACAGATGCGAACGGCCAGCCGGTTAACCAGATCCTGGTTGAAGCGGCGACCGATATTGACAAAGAGCTGTACCTGGGCGCGGTTGTTGACCGTAGCTCCCGTCGCGTGGTGTTCATGGCGTCTACCGAAGGCGGCGTGGAAATCGAGAAAGTGGCGGAAGAGACCCCGCACCTGATCCACAAGATCGCCATCGATCCGCTGGCGGGCCCGATGCCTTACCAGGGTCGTGAACTGGCGTTCAAACTGGGTCTGGAAGGTAAACAAGTTCAGCAGTTCACCAAGATTTTCATGGGTCTGGCGACCATTTTCCTTGAGCGCGACCTGGCGCTGATCGAGATCAACCCGCTGGTGATCACCAAGCAGGGCGACCTGATCTGCCTCGACGGCAAACTGGGCGCTGACGGCAACGCGCTGTTCCGCCAGCCGGATCTGCGCGAAATGCGCGATCAGTCTCAGGAAGACCCACGTGAAGCGCAGGCGGCGCAGTGGGAACTGAACTACGTCGCGCTGGACGGCAACATCGGCTGCATGGTTAACGGCGCAGGCCTGGCGATGGGTACCATGGACATCGTTAAGCTGCACGGCGGCGAACCGGCTAACTTCCTCGACGTAGGCGGCGGCGCGACCAAAGAGCGCGTGACCGAAGCGTTCAAAATCATCCTCTCTGACGACAACGTTAAAGCGGTGCTGGTTAACATCTTCGGCGGCATCGTGCGTTGCGACCTGATCGCTGACGGCATCATCGGCGCGGTAGCGGAAGTAGGGGTTAACGTTCCGGTTGTGGTTCGTCTGGAAGGTAACAACGCCGAACTGGGCGCGAAAAAACTGGCTGACAGCGGCCTGAATATTATTGCAGCGAAAAGTCTGACGGACGCAGCACAGCAGGTTGTTGCCGCAGTGGAGGGGAAATAATGTCAGTTTTAATCAATAAAGATACCAAGGTTATCTGCCAGGGCTTCACCGGTAGCCAGGGGACCTTCCACTCTGAACAAGCGATCGCTTACGGTACGCAAATGGTTGGCGGCGTGACGCCAGGCAAAGGCGGCACCACTCACCTGGGCCTGCCGGTGTTCAACACCGTGCGCGAAGCCGTTGAAGCGACCGGCGCGACCGCGACCGTGATCTACGTTCCGGCGCCGTTCTGCAAAGATTCCATCCTGGAAGCGATCGACGCGGGCATTAAGCTTATCATCACCATCACCGAAGGTATCCCAACGCTGGATATGCTGACCGTGAAGGTGAAGCTGGACGAAGCGGGCGTGCGTATGATCGGCCCGAACTGCCCGGGCGTTATCACTCCGGGCGAGTGCAAAATCGGCATCATGCCGGGTCACATTCACAAGCCGGGTAAAGTGGGCATCGTTTCCCGTTCCGGCACCCTGACCTATGAAGCGGTTAAGCAGACCACCGACTACGGCTTCGGCCAGTCTACCTGCGTCGGTATCGGCGGCGACCCGATCCCGGGCTCCAACTTCATCGATATCCTGAAGATGTTCGAGGAAGATCCGCAGACCGAAGCGATCGTCATGATCGGTGAGATCGGCGGCAGCGCGGAAGAAGAAGCGGCTGCTTATATTAAAGATCATGTCACTAAGCCGGTTGTCGGCTACATCGCGGGTGTTACCGCGCCGAAAGGCAAGCGTATGGGCCACGCGGGCGCTATCATCGCCGGCGGTAAAGGTACAGCGGATGAGAAATTCGCAGCGCTGGAAGCGGCGGGTGTGAAAACTGTTCGCAGCCTGGCCGACATCGGCGAAGCGCTGAAAGCTATTATCAAGTAAACCCTCTCTGCTTGTCCGCAAGCAGAAATCTGTCCGATTTCGACATGGTTGGCCACCGTCAGGTGGCCTTTTTTGTGACCGTTATCCCGTCTCGTCAGAACCGCAGCGCCAACAACGAATTGATTTTCTGCGAAAAGCCCTATCTATCATATTGATTTAATTTATTATTTAATAAGTATTTTCTATGCGCTGTAGTGACTAAAAAAATATACCCCGGCTGTACCGTAGGGAAACAAAAGCGGCAGCGAAAAAGCGTGGGGCAGGGGATAAGGAAGCAGATAAAATACTGTGAGCGGTCTAACATTATTCGGAACAGTTCCTTTTTTTGTTTTTTTCCACGACGTTAAATAATATTACCTATGATTCTCATATCTCTCTTTTTAGTAACTGGAAAAGCCATAATTTAAACACTTAATTAACATTAAGTTCACCAATATTCTTTATTGGGCTAAATAATTAACACATAGAGTAAAAATTGATTTATATCAATACTTAATCCTTGGAAAAATCCCTCAAAAAACGTTAAATTGTCTCAAGTCAAATTGGCTGAATTCAGCCATCTTCACTATATATTGATCACCGTCGAAAAATGTAAAACTGGAACAATAAAAACATATTTATTGTAAGGTTATTGCGGCGTAATATATTGGGGAATCAATTGGGTTTTTCGTTAACGTATTTGTAACCTTACCCTGGCATGGTTTTACCTTCGATTGAAACCTGCTGTGGACGGGCGACAAATAAATTTGTATTGGGGCATGCGTATGAGCCAGAGCTTCTCGGTTCATTTTCGGAGTCTTCATGCGATGAGCAAGGAGTCATGATGTTAGATATAGTCGAACTGTCGCGCTTACAGTTTGCCTTGACCGCGATGTACCACTTCCTGTTTGTGCCGCTAACGCTCGGTATGGCGTTCCTGCTGGCCATCATGGAAACGGTCTACGTCCTTTCCGGCAAACAGATTTATAAAGATATGACCAAATTCTGGGGCAAGTTGTTTGGTATCAACTTCGCGCTGGGTGTGGCGACCGGTCTGACCATGGAGTTCCAGTTCGGGACTAACTGGTCGTATTACTCACACTACGTGGGCGATATCTTTGGTGCGCCGCTGGCCATTGAAGGTCTGATGGCCTTCTTCCTCGAATCCACCTTTGTAGGTCTGTTCTTCTTCGGTTGGGATCGTCTGGGCAAAGTTCAGCACATGGCCGTCACCTGGCTGGTTGCGCTGGGTTCCAACCTCTCCGCGCTGTGGATCCTTGTCGCCAACGGCTGGATGCAGAACCCTATCGCATCGGACTTCAACTTCGAAACCATGCGTATGGAGATGGTCAGCTTCTCTGAACTGGTGCTCAACCCGGTCGCCCAGGTGAAATTCGTTCACACTGTGGCGTCGGGCTATGTCACCGGCGCGATGTTCATCCTGGCGATTAGCTCCTGGTACATGCTAAAAGGTCGCGACTTCGCCTTTGCCAAGCGCTCCTTTGCCATCGCAGCCAGCTTCGGTATGGCGGCGATCCTCTCCGTTATTGTGCTGGGTGACGAATCCGGTTACGAAATGGGTGACGTGCAGAAAACCAAACTGGCGGCTATCGAAGCAGAGTGGGAAACCCAGCCTGCGCCGGCGGCCTTCACCCTGTTTGGTATTCCCGATCAGAATGCGCAGACCAACCACTTTGCGATCCAGATCCCCTACGCGCTGGGCATCATTGCTACCCGCTCGGTGGACAAGCCGGTTATCGGCCTCAAGGATCTGATGGTTCAGCACGAAGAGCGTATCCGTAACGGCATGAAAGCCTACGCGCTGCTGGAACAGCTGCGCGCCGGTTCAACCGATCAGGCCGTGCGTGACCAGTTCAATAACGTGAAGAAGGACCTCGGTTATGGCCTGCTGTTGAAGCGCTATACCCCGAACGTCGCTGACGCCACGGAAGAGCAGATCGCCAAAGCGACCAAAGATTCCATTCCAAGCGTCGCACCGCTGTACTTCGCCTTCCGTATCATGGTGGCGTGCGGCATCCTGATGCTGCTGATTATAGGCGCCTCCTTCTGGAGCGTGATCCGTAACCGCATCGGCGAGAAAAAATGGCTGCTGCGCGCCGCATTCTACGGCCTGCCGCTGCCGTGGATTGCCGTGGAGTCGGGCTGGTTTGTTGCCGAATACGGCCGTCAGCCGTGGGCGATTGGTGAGGTCCTGCCGACGGCGGTGGCTAACTCATCATTAACCGCGGGCGATCTGATCTTCTCAATGTTGCTGATCTGCGGTCTGTACACGCTGTTCCTGGTGGCTGAACTGTTCCTGATGTTCAAGTTTGCCCGCAAAGGACCTAGCAGCCTGAAAACCGGCCGCTATCACTTTGAACAGTCCTCTGCGGCTATTCAGTCGGCACGCTAAGACAGGAGTCGTCAAATGATCGATTATGAAGTATTGCGTTTTATCTGGTGGCTGCTGATTGGCATTCTGCTGATTGGTTTTGCCGTCGCCGACGGGTTCGACATGGGGGTGGGCATGCTCACCCGCTTCCTCGGCCGCAACGACACCGAGCGTCGGATTATGATCAACGCCATCGCCCCGCACTGGGACGGTAACCAGGTGTGGCTGATCACCGCCGGCGGCGCGCTGTTCGCTGCCTGGCCGATGGTTTACGCCGCGGCGTTCTCTGGCTTCTATGTGGCGATGATTCTGGTGCTGGCCTCGCTGTTCTTCCGTCCGGTCGGTTTTGACTACCGTTCCAAGATCGAGGACACCCGCTGGCGCAACATGTGGGACTGGGGCATCTTCATCGGTAGCTTCGTGCCGCCGCTGGTGATTGGCGTGGCCTTTGGCAACCTACTGCAGGGCGTGCCGTTCCACGTCGATGAATACCTGCGTCTGTTCTATACCGGTAACTTCTTCCAGTTGCTGAACCCGTTTGGTCTGCTGGCCGGTATCGTCAGCGTGGCGATGATCCTGACTCAGGGCGCCACCTACCTGCAGATGCGTACCGTAGGCGAACTGCACCTGCGTACTCGCACCGTTTCCATGGTGGCGGCGCTGGTGACGCTGGTCTGCTTCGCGCTGGCGGGCGTGTGGGTCTACTACGGCATCGACGGCTATGTGGTGAAATCGGTGATTGACCATACCGGCCCGTCTAACCCGCTGACCAAGGAAGTGGTGCGGGAAGCTGGCGCGTGGATGGTGAACTTTAACAATATGCCAGCGCTGTGGGCGGTGCCTGCCCTGGGCGTGGTGTTGCCGCTGCTGACCGTCGTTTCGACCAAAGCGGATAAAGGTGCCTGGGCATTCCTGTTCTCCTCGCTGACCCTGGCCTGCATCATTCTGACTGCCGGTATCGCGATGTTCCCGTTCATCATGCCGTCCAGCACCATGCTGAACGCCAGCCTGACGATGTGGGACGCGACCTCCAGTCAGCGGACGCTGAACCTGATGACCTACGTGGCGATTGTTTTCGTGCCGATCATTCTGGCCTACACCAGCTGGTGTTACTGGAAGATGTTTGGCCGCATCACGCGCGAAGACATCGAAAAGAATACCCACTCGCTGTACTAAGGTAAGGAGCTATATATGTGGTACTTCGCATGGATTTTGGGAACGCTTCTTGCCTGTGCTTTTGGGGTCATTACCGCGCTGGCGCTTGAGCACGTGGAAGCCACCAAAGCCGGGAAGAAAGAAGAAATCTGATGAAATTTATCGCTACTCTGTACGCGATAATGGACAAGCGCCCGCTCCGGGCGCTTTCCTTATTGATGGCGCTGCTGCTGGCTGGCTGCATTTTCTGGGATCCGTCGCGCTTTGCGGCGAAGACCAGCGAGCTGGAAATCTGGCATGGTTTCTTGCTGATGTGGGCGGTTTGCAGCGGCGTTATTCACGGCGTGGGCTTTCGCCCGCGTGCCGTTCACTGGCAGGGGATTTTTTGTCCGCTTATCGCTGATATCGTGCTCGCTTTAGGTCTCTTCTTTTTCTTCTTTTGAATAAGAGATCTCTGTTAATGCTATGGGCTTGCATAAGCCCATAAAAATTTACGCCCCGTTTACTTTCCCCCATTCCAAACCACCTTTCCCGCGCGTATAGTAGCGAAGTTTGAAAGCTCTAACCTTTTTTTGCATTACCGGGATGTAAAGTGAATACAACGCTGTTTCGATGGCCGGTTCGGGTCTACTACGAAGATACCGATGCCGGTGGTGTGGTTTACCACGCCAGTTACGTCGCTTTTTATGAAAGAGCACGCACAGAGATGCTGCGCCACCATCACTTTAGTCAACAGGTGCTGTTGGCTGAACGCGTTGCCTTCGTGGTTCGCAAAATGACGCTGGAGTATTTTGCCCCCGCCAGACTCGACGACATGCTCGAAGTCCAGACGGAAATTACCTCGATGCGCGGCACCTCTTTGGTTTTCACGCAGCGAATCGTCAACGCCGAGAATACAGTGTTAAACGAAGCTGAGGTTCTCATTGTGTGCGTTGATCCACTCTTAATGAAGCCACGTGCGCTTCCCAAGTCTATTGTCGCGGAGTTTAAGCAGTGACTGACATGAATATCCTTGATTTGTTCCTGAAGGCGAGCCTTCTGGTAAAACTTATCATGTTGATTTTGATTGGTTTTTCTATCGCTTCCTGGGCTATCATTATTCAGAGAACGCGTATCCTTAACTCGGCCGCGCGTGAAGCTGAAGCGTTCGAGGACAAATTCTGGTCCGGGATCGAGCTCTCTCGTCTGTACCAGGAGAGCCAGGGGCGTCGCGATAACCTGACCGGTTCGGAACAAATCTTCTACAGCGGTTTCAAAGAGTTTGCACGCCTGCATCGGGCTAACAGCCATGCGCCGGAAGCGATTGTCGAAGGGGCATCGCGCGCGATGCGTATTTCGATGAACCGCGAACTGGAAACGCTGGAGACCCATATTCCGTTCCTCGGCACCGTAGGCTCGATCAGCCCGTATATCGGTCTGTTCGGTACCGTCTGGGGGATTATGCACGCCTTTATCGCCCTTGGCGCGGTGAAGCAGGCCACCCTGCAGATGGTGGCGCCAGGTATCGCCGAAGCGCTGATCGCCACCGCGATTGGTCTGTTCGCCGCGATCCCGGCGGTCATGGCGTATAACCGCCTGAACCAGCGCGTGAACAAGCTTGAACTGAATTACGACAACTTTATGGAAGAGTTCACCGCTATTCTGCACCGTCAGGCCTTTACCACCAGCGAAAGCAATAAGGGGTAAGCCATGGCCAGAGCACGTGGACGCGGACGTCGCGAACTGAAGTCCGAGATCAACATCGTTCCGCTGCTGGATGTCCTGCTGGTGCTGCTGCTGATCTTTATGGCAACGGCGCCGATCATTACGCAGAGCGTGGAAGTCGATCTGCCGGACGCCACGGAATCGCAAGCGGTGAAAAGCAATGACGATCCGCCGGTGATTGTGGAAGTCTCCGGGGTAGGGCAGTACAGCGTGAAGGTGGGGCAGGAGACGCTGTCCCAGCTGCCGCCGGAGCAGGTAATTGCCGAAGCGAAGCGTCGTCTTGAAGCCAATGAAAAAACGGTATTCCTGATCGGCGGTGCGAAAGACGTCCCTTACGATGAAATTATTAAAGCGCTGAACCTGTTGCATAGTGCAGGGGTTAAATCGGTCGGCTTGATGACCAAACCTATTTAATCGCTTCAGGTAGGTGCGTCCGCGCGGCGTCCGGTGGCGGGTATCGCTCGCCGTCGGTGCGCATCGCGGATACAGGCGAACAGTTTTTGGGAACCGATAGTGTCAAAGGCAACCGAACAAAACGACAAGCTTAAACGAGCGATCATCATTTCAGTCGCGCTGCACATCATTCTGATCGCGCTGCTGATCTGGAGTTCGTTTGACGAGCATCTGGATGCCTCTGCCGGCGGCGGCGGCGGATCGTCGATTGATGCCGTCATGGTCGATCCGGGGGCGGTGGTAAATAACTATAACCGTCAGCAACAGCAGCAGGCCAGCGCACGTCGCGCCGCTGAACAGCGTGAAAAACAGGCGCAGCAGCAGGCGGAAGAGTTACGTGAGAAACAGGCGGCGGAACAGGAACGGCTGAAACAGCTCGAACAGGAGCGGCTGCAGGCGCAGGAAGCGGCGAAAGAAGCGAAGGAGCAGCAGAAGCAGGCTGAAGAAGCGGCTGCCAAGGCCGCCGCGGCGGCAAAAGCCAAAGCGGACGCACAGGCAAAAGAAGCGCAGGAAGCCGCTGCCAAAGCGGCCGCCGAGGCGAAAGCGAAGGCGGATGCCCAGGCGAAAGCGGCAGAACAGGCGGCGGCCAAGGCGGCTGCTGACGCGAAGAAGCAGGCCGAAGCCGCTGCAGCGAAAGCCGCTGCCGAGGCGAAGAAACAGGCGGAAGCTGAAGCGGCGAAAGCTGCGGCCGAGGCGCAGAAGAAAGCGGAAGCGGCGGCTGCGAAGAAAGCGCAACAGGAAGCGGAGAAAAAAGCCCAGCAGGAAGCGGCTAAGCAGGCGGCAGCTGAAAAAGCGGCTGCCGAAAAAGCCGCTGAGAAAGCCGCCGCGCAAAAAGCGGCCGCTGAGAAGGCCGCCGCCGAGAAAGCCGCAGCCGCTGAAAAAGCGGCGGCAGCGAAAGCGGCTGCAGCAGAGAAGGCTGCAGCTGATAAAGCGGCCAAGGCGGCAGCAGCAAAAGCCGCGGCGGCGAAGAAAGCGGCGGCTGCGAAAGAAGCGGACGGCGTTGACAACCTGCTCGGCGATCTGAGTTCTGGTAAGAATGCGCCTAAAACAGGCGGTGGGGCCAAAGGAAACAATGCCTCCGCTGCCGGGAGTGGTAATACTAAAAACAGTGCCTCAGGGGCTGATATCAACAACTATGCCGGACAGATAAAATCGGCGATTGAAAGTAAGTTTTATGACGCATCGTCCTATGCGGGCAAAACATGTACCTTGCGTATCAAACTTGCTCCTGACGGTCTGTTGTTAAATATACAGTCCGAAGGTGGTGATCCTGCTCTGTGCCAGGCCGCTCTTGCCGCAGCCCGACAGGCTAAGTTTCCGAAACCACCTAGCCAGGCAGTATATGAAGTCTTCAAAAATGCGCCACTGGACTTCAAACCTCAGTGACATTTTTCCCCGTGCAAACGGGGAAAAACAATCTATGGTAGTCACAGGGTTTTGGTAGTTTTGTATATTTGAGTTTGTTAACATTCTGCTAAATTATCGTGGGCTTTCCGCCCGGATAAGGGAGATATGATGAAGCAGGCATTACGAGTAGCATTTGGTTTTTTAATGCTGTGGGCGGCGGTGCTGCACGCAGAAGTACGTATCGAGATCACCCAGGGGGTGGACTCGGCGCGCCCTATCGGCGTGGTACCGTTCCAGTGGGCCGGCCAGGGCGCTGCGCCGGAAGATGTCGGTGGTATCGTGGCAGCTGACCTGCGCAACAGCGGTAAATTCAATCCGCTGGATCGCTCTCGTCTGCCGCAGCAGCCGACCAGTGCCCAGGAAGTGCAGCCTGCTGCCTGGTCTGCGCTGGGTATTGACGCCGTAGTCGTCGGCCAGGTCACGCAAAATCCGGATGGTTCTTATCAGGTTGCGTATCAACTGGTGGACACCGGCGGAGCGCCGGGCACAACGCTGGCGCAAGGTTCTTTTAAAGTCACTAAGCAGTACCTGCGCTATGCGGCGCACGCGGCCAGCGACGCGGTATTTGAGAAGCTGACCGGCATCAAGGGCGCCTTCCGTACCCGTATCGCCTACGTGGTGCAGAAAAACGGCGGCCAGTACCCTTACGAACTGCGCGTGTCCGACTACGATGGTTACAACCAGTTCCTGGTTCACCGTTCCTCCCAGCCGCTGATGTCCCCGGCCTGGTCTCCGGACGGTTCTAAACTGGCCTACGTTACCTTTGAAAGCGGTCGTTCTGCGCTGGTGGTTCAGACCCTGGCGAACGCCTCTGTGCGTCAGATCGCCTCCTTCCCGCAGCACAACGGCGCCCCGGCGTTCTCACCGGATGGTTCTAAACTGGCGTTCGCGCTGTCGAAAACCGGTAGCCTGAACCTGTACGTAATGGATCTGGGATCCGGTCAGATTCGTCAGGTGACCAACGGTCGCAGCAACAACACCGAACCAAGCTGGTTCCCGGACAGCCAGAATCTGGCTTTCACCTCTGACCAGGCAGGTCGTCCGCAGGTATATAAAGTCAACATTAATGGCGGCACGCCGCAGCGTATCACCTGGGAAGGTTCTCAGAACCAGGACGCCGACGTGAGCGCGGATGGTAAAACCATGGTAATGGTCAGCTCGGCCGGCGGTCAGCAGCACATTGCCAAACAAGATCTGGAAACGGGTGGTGTACAGGTTCTGTCATCAACGTTTTTAGACGAAACGCCAAGTCTGGCACCTAACGGCACTATGGTAATCTACAGCTCTTCTCAGGGGATGGGATCCGTGCTGAATCTGGTTTCTACAGATGGGCGTTTCAAAGCGCGTCTTCCGGCAACTGATGGACAGGTAAAATCGCCTGCCTGGTCGCCGTATCTGTGATAATAAATAATTGATTATTAAAGGAATCAAAGAAATGCAACTGAACAAAGTGCTGAAAGGGCTGATGATCGCTCTGCCGGTTATGGCAATCGCGGCATGTTCTTCTAACAAGAACGCCAGCAACGACCAGAGCGGTGAAGGCATGCTGGGTGCCGGCACTGGTATGGACGCTAACGGTAACGGCGGCAACATGTCTTCTGAAGAGCAAGCTCGTCTGCAGATGCAGCAGCTGCAGCAGAACAACATCGTTTACTTCGATCTCGACAAGTACGATATCCGTTCTGACTTCGCTGCTATGCTGGACGCGCACGCTAACTTCCTGCGCAGCAACCCGTCCTACAAAGTGACTGTAGAAGGTCACGCGGATGAGCGCGGTACGCCGGAATACAACATCGCTCTGGGTGAGCGTCGTGCTAACGCCGTTAAGATGTATCTGCAGGGCAAAGGTGTTTCTGCCGATCAGATCTCCATCGTTTCTTACGGTAAAGAAAAACCAGCAGTACTGGGTCATGACGAAGCGGCATATGCCAAAAACCGTCGCGCCGTACTGGTTTACTAAGAGAATTGCATGAGCAGTAACTTCAGACATCATTTATTGAGTCTGTCGTTACTGGTTGGCATAGCGGCCCCCTGGGCCGCTTTTGCTCAGGCGCCAATCAGTAGTGTCGGCTCAGGCTCGGTCGAAGACCGCGTCACTCAACTCGAGCGTATTTCCAATGCTCACAGCCAGCTTTTAACCCAACTCCAGCAACAACTCTCTGATAACCAGACTGACATTGATTCTCTCCGCGGGCAGATCCAGGAGAACCAGTACCAGCTGAATCAGATCGTTGAGCGCCAGAAACAGATTCTGCTGCAGATAGATAGTCTGAGCAGCGGTGGCGGCGCAGCATCAGGTGCGCAGGCTCCGTCGTCTTCTGGCGATCAGAGCGCGGCTGCCACCAGCGCAGCGCCAGCGGCCACCTCAGGCGCCCCGGCGATGACCGGCGATGCGAACACCGATTATAATGCCGCTATTGCCCTGGTGAAGGATGCCTCACGCCAGGATGACGCGATGGTGGCGTTTCAAAACTTCGTCAAAAAGTACCCGGATTCAACCTACCAGCCAAACGCTAACTACTGGCTCGGGCAGTTGAACTACAATAAGGGGAGAAAAGACGACGCGGCGTTTTACTTTGCCTCGGTGGTGAAGAACTACCCGAAATCGCCAAAAGCGCCTGACGCGATGTTTAAAGTCGGCGTGATCATGCAGGACAAAGGTGATACCGCGAAAGCGAAAGCGGTTTACCAGCAGGTGATCAACAAATTCCCCGGCACCGACGGTGCGAAACAAGCGCAAAAACGACTTAATGCTCTTGGTTGATTACGGCATGACCAGAAATCGCGTTATTTCTGGTCTTGTCGCCTGAATCGCCAGCAGTTAAGTGATCTTTATCGAAATTTTAGTTGCGCTGAATTCTGAAATCAGTAATATATGCCGCCGTTGCCAAGGGATATCAAACAAGCCCAAAGCAATGCCAGAGTGGGTCGTTAGCTCAGTTGGTAGAGCAGTTGACTTTTAATCAATTGGTCGCAGGTTCGAATCCTGCACGACCCACCAATCGTTCTGGTGGAACGCGATAGTAAAACGTGAAGGATAACGTTGCGTCAGCAACGGCCCGTAGGGCGAGGCGAAGCCGAGTCATCCTGCACGACCCACCGCTTAGTAGTATCCAGCGTAGTATCGGGTGATTAGCTCAGCTGGGAGAGCACCTCCCTTACAAGGAGGGGGTCGGCGGTTCGATCCCGTCATCACCCACCACCGGGTCGTTAGCTCAGTTGGTAGAGCAGTTGACTTTTAATCAATTGGTCGCAGGTTCGAATCCTGCACGACCCACCATCTTTAACATCGAACGTCGGTGTTAAACGTGAAGGATAACGTTGCTTCAGCTACGGCCCGAAGGGCGAGCGAAGCGAGTCATCCTGCACTCCAATCATTTTTATGATGGGGTAGGTGGACGCAGTATCGGTAGTATCAAGCGCAGTTTCGGGTGATTAGCTCAGCTGGGAGAGCACCTCCCTTACAAGGAGGGGGTCGGCGGTTCGATCCCGTCATCACCCACCACTCGGGTCGTTAGCTCAGTTGGTAGAGCAGTTGACTTTTAATCAATTGGTCGCAGGTTCGAATCCTGCACGACCCACCAATTTCAGCATTTAACTCAGATGCTGAACGTGAAGGATAACGTTGCGTCAGCAACGGCCCGAAGGGCGAGGCAAAGCCGAGTCATCCTGCACGACCTACCAATTTCTGAATTGGTGTCGAGTGAAATTATTCAGGTAGTACCAGAGCGGGTCGTTAGCTCAGTTGGTAGAGCAGTTGACTTTTAATCAATTGGTCGCAGGTTCGAATCCTGCACGACCCACCAATTTCAGCATTTAACTCAGATGCTGAACGTGAAGGATAACGTTGCGACAGCAACGGCCCGAAGGGCGAGGCGAAGTCGAGTCATCCTGCACGACCCACCATCCTGAATGATGGCAGCAGTAAAATCCCGCAAGGGGTCGTTAGCTCAGTTGGTAGAGCAGTTGACTTTTAATCAATTGGTCGCAGGTTCGAATCCTGCACGACCCACCAATGTAAAAAGGCGCCCTAAAGGCGCCTTTTTGCTATGCGCAGAACTCAACGATTCGACAAAATTGTCGGGAACAATTTTGAACAACGCGGCAGCGTTGGCCCGCAGGGCGAGTCTCAGGATGAGACGAGTTTCTCTGCAGCAGGTTCGAGTCGAACGCAGTGAGACAACGGAGCCGCTTGCGGCGACGGCCCGCAGGGCGAGGCGAAGCCGAGTCATCCTGCACGACCCACCAATGTAAAAAGGCGCCTTTTTGCTATCTGCATTTTCCCTGCCACTCATCAATGTTAATACTTTCTTAATTCATCATTTTCCCACGGTCACGCTGCGCTTATCGTGCCTGCACAGGATACGAACCGGTCGTTCGGGCAGATGCGCAGCACCGTCCCCGGGAAAAGGGTCTGATGTACAAAATTCATCACGACTTTTAGCTCGTAATCGGCTATCTTGTTTAGCATATAAAACACCATGACCGTGTTAAGCCGCCGAAAGGCCATACTGACGGTTGTAGAGTTAAGCCAGTAAAACGAGATTGCATGATGAGCGTAATGTTTGATCCTGAAACGGCGATTTATCCTTTCCCTGCTAAACCGCAGCCGCTGACCGTCGACGAAAAGCAGTTTTACCGCGAAAAAATCAAGCGCCTGCTGCGCGAGCGCGATGCCGTGATGGTGGCGCATTACTACACCGATCCTGAAATTCAACAGCTGGCGGAAGAGACGGGCGGCTGTATCGCCGACTCGCTGGAGATGGCGCGCTTTGGCGCCCGCCATTCGGCCTCCACGCTGCTGGTCGCCGGGGTGCGTTTTATGGGGGAAACCGCCAAAATCCTCAGCCCGGAAAAGACCATTTTGATGCCGACCCTGAACGCCGAGTGTTCATTGGATCTGGGCTGTCCGATTGAGGAATTCAACGCCTTTTGCGACGCCCATCCTGACCGCACCGTAGTGGTCTATGCCAATACGTCCGCCGCGGTGAAGGCCCGCGCGGACTGGGTGGTGACCTCCAGCATCGCCGTGGAACTCATTGACCATCTGGATAGTCTTGGTCAAAAGATCCTCTGGGCGCCGGACCGCCACCTTGGGCGCTACGTTCAGCGTCAGACCGGCGCAGACGTGCTGTGCTGGCAGGGGGCGTGCATCGTGCACGACGAGTTTAAAACCCAGGCGTTGATGCGGATGAAGGCTCTGCATCCCGAAGCCGCCGTGCTGGTCCATCCCGAGTCGCCGCAGGCGATCGTTGAGATGGCCGATGCCGTAGGCTCCACCAGCCAGCTGATTGCGGCGGCGAAAAGCCTGCCCCAGCGCCAGCTGATCGTGGCCACCGATCGCGGTATTTTCTATAAAATGCAGCAGGCGGTGCCGGAGAAAACGCTGCTGGAAGCGCCCACCGCCGGCGAAGGGGCGACCTGCCGCAGCTGCGCGCATTGTCCGTGGATGGCGATGAATGGCCTGAAAGCCATTGCCGAGGGGCTCGAGCAGGGCGGCGCTGAACATGAAATCCATGTCGACGAAGCGCTGCGAACCGGCGCATTAATTCCCCTTAACCGGATGCTGGATTTTGCGGCTACACTACGGGGATAACCTATTGTCGCGTCGCCAGACGCTGAGGGGAGGAAATGGATTTTTTTAGCACGCAGAATATTTTAGTACATATACCCATCGGCGCTGGGGGGTACGATCTCTCCTGGATAGAGGCCGTGGGGACGATTGCCGGGCTGTTGTGTATCTGGCTGGCGAGCCTGGAGAAGATCAGTAACTATGCTTTCGGGCTGGTCAACGTCACGCTGTTCGCCATCATCTTCTTTCAGATCCAGCTGTACGCCAGCCTGCTGCTGCAGCTGTTCTTTTTTGCCGCTAACGTTTACGGCTGGTATGCATGGTCGCGACAAAGCAGCAACCATGAGGCTGAGCTGCAGATCCGCTGGCTGCCGCGCAGCAAAGCGCTGGGCTGGCTGGCGGCCTGCGTGGTAGCGATCGGCTTGCTGACCCTGTTTATCAACCCGTTCTTTGCTTTCCTGACGCGGATCGCGGTCAGCCTGATGCAAGCGCTCGGTTTGCAGGTCACTATGCCGGAACTGCAGCCGGATGCTTTCCCGTTCTGGGACTCCTGCATGACGGTGCTGTCGGTGGTGGCGATGATCTTAATGACCCGCAAGTATGTTGAAAACTGGCTGCTGTGGGTGATCGTCAACGTGATAAGCGTGGTGATTTTTGCCCGTCAGGGCGTCTATGCCATGTCGCTGGAATACCTCTTGCTGACGTTCATTGCGTTGAACGGCAGCCGGATGTGGATAAACAGCGCGCGTGGGCGAGGTTCTCACGCGTTTTCTGGCTAATGGTGGTGGTGATGATCGTGCCCGGCGTGCATCGTGTTGAGATGGCACTCCGGGCCGCTGCAGGGCTGGTACTCCATCTGCACCGTGGCATGCGCAATTTCATATTTATGTTCCAGGAAATGCAGGATGCGGTTGAGTAACGCGTCATGATCGTGCGGTGGAACGACCTGTACATGGAGCGTCATCACCGGTTTTTCCCCCACCAGCCAGACGTGGACGTGGTGAACATCGCGTACCTCCGGGATAGAGCGACGGATATCCCGCTGCAGGGCCGCCACATCCAGCGAACGCGGCGCGCCTTCCAGCAATTCATTCAGACTCTCTTTCAGTAATCGCCAGGCACTACGTAATACCAGGCAGGAAACCAGCACGGAAAGAATCGGGTCGACAGGCGTCCAGCCGGTGGTGAGGATCACCACGGCCGCCACGATCGCGCCGACCGAGCCCAGCAGGTCGCCAAGCACGTGTAGCGCTGCGGCGCGTACGTTAAGATTCCGCTCCTCGCTACCCCGATGTAGGATCCAAAACGCCAGCACGTTGGCCAGCAGACCGGCGACTGCAATGACCATCATCGTCACGCCGGCTACCGGCTGCGGATGCTGGAAGCGCTGAATCGCCTCCCAGACAATCAGCATGGTGATCACCACCAGAGCAATAGCATTGAGAAACGCCGCCAGGGTGGTTAAACGCAACCAGCCAAAGGTATGGCGGGCATTTGGTGGGCGGCTGGCGAAGCGAACCGCCAGCAGCGCAAACAGCAGAGCGGCGGAGTCGGTGAGCATATGGCCGGCATCCGCCAGCAGGGCCAGCGAGCCGGAGATCGCGCCGCCGACGGCTTCAATCAGCATAAAGCCGGCGGTGACGATAAACGCCCATAGCAGCCGGCGGGCGTTGCTGTTATCCGGAGCCTGGACAGAGGAGTGCGAATGCGAGTGCGCCATAGTGTCGTCCCTTAATAGTTATCATTATTACGCTATGACATCATAAACAGAGAGCGATAAAAAACGAAGAAAAGGCGAGACCGGCTCGCCTTTTCTTCGATCTGCCCACCTCATGTGTTACTGGGTGGTGCCGTCGGTTTTGCTGTTGTCTTGGGTCGTATTGCCGCCGTTGTCCAGTTTTTTACCGGTGTCCGGACAGCGGCCGTCTTTACACATCGAGTTTTTATGTACCTCATCGCTCGACATATTATCCTGGGTCATCGTCGAGCCCGTGGTGCCCCCAGAGCCAGAGTTGATCTGACTATTGTCCACGTTGTTCGGCGCCACGTTCTCACGGGCATCCGGCGCCACCTGACCGGCATCCGCGGAAGAGTTGGCCTGGCCATTATTGGACTGGGCGCCGGTATCTGCCGCCAGGGCAGCGCCGCTGGCAAGACCTAAAGTGGCGGTGAGCAAAAGGGTCGTCAGTTTTTTCATGTTCATCGGATACTCCTGTTGGGTCGGGAAGCGGCAAATACGCCTCCAGCGGTGAGTGTGCCAGGGATCTGACTCGCTATGGTTTAAGACTCCGCAGACGATCGCAGTGTCACTATATAATCCTGAAACGTAAGGCTTAATTAGCTTTAACAGTTAAATATTGTAGTTCATGAGCCTGGTTTCGCTACTTTATGGCGTATTTTTGCCTATTTCCAGGATTATTCCATCACTACTGTAAAATCACGTTTACACTATTTCAGCGAAGAGATAGATTGGAGGGATTGCATTTCATTGAATAAGTATGGCAACGCTGGAAAGAAGATGAATTATCAGAACGACGATTTACGCATTAAAGAGATCAACGAATTATTACCTCCCGTTGCGCTCCTGGAAAAATTCCCTGCTACCGAAAATGCTGCAAACACCGTTGCACATGCTCGCAAAGCGATCCATCAGATCCTCAAAGGCGACGATGACCGTCTGCTGGTGGTGATTGGGCCTTGTTCTATTCACGACCCGGCGGCGGCGAAAGAGTACGCTTCCCGCCTGTTGCCCCTGCGCGAGGTGCTGAAGGGCGAGCTCGAGATCGTCATGCGGGTCTATTTTGAAAAACCGCGCACCACCGTCGGCTGGAAAGGGCTCATCAACGATCCCCATATGGATAACAGCTTCCGCATCAACGACGGGTTGCGCATCGCGCGCAAACTGCTGCTGGACATTAACGACAGCGGCCTGCCGGCGGCGGGGGAATTCCTCGATATGATCACCCCGCAGTATGTCGCCGATCTGATGAGCTGGGGCGCCATTGGCGCGCGAACCACCGAATCCCAGGTGCACCGTGAGCTCGCCTCCGGACTCTCCTGCCCGGTGGGCTTTAAAAACGGTACCGATGGCACCATCAAGGTGGCTATCGATGCGATCAACGCCGCTGGCGCACCGCACTGTTTCCTGTCGGTCACCAAGTGGGGCCACTCCGCCATCGTGAATACCAGCGGTAACGGCGACTGCCATATTATTCTGCGCGGCGGCAAAGAGCCGAACTACAGCGCGAAGCACGTGGCGGAAGTGAAAATCGGTCTGGCGAAAGCGGGTCTTCCGGCCCAGGTAATGATTGATTTCAGCCATGCCAACTCCAGCAAGCAGTTCAAGAAGCAGATGGAAGTGGGTGCCGACGTATGCCAGCAAATCGCCGGCGGCGAGCGCGCCATTATGGGCGTGATGATTGAAAGCCATCTGGTGGAAGGCAACCAGAGCCTCGAGAGCGGTGAACCGCTGACCTACGGCAAGAGCGTCACCGACGCCTGCATCGGCTGGGAGGATACCGAAACGATCCTGCGTCAGCTGGCGGAAGCGGTGAAAACCCGCCGCGGCTAAGCTACTCCGCGCTAGCGCAGGTCATAAAAAAAGCGTGGAGATTTCCACGCTTTTTTGTTCTCACCAGGAGAAATTACTTCGCTTTACCCTGGTTGGCGACGGCAGCAGCTTTCGCCGCGATCTCTTCCGCGTTGCCCAGATAGTAATGTTTGATCGGCTTGAAGTTTTCATCGAACTCATATACCAGCGGTACGCCGGTCGGGATGTTCAGTTCGAGGATCTCGTCTTCGCCCATGTTGTCGAGGTATTTCACCAGCGCGCGCAGGGAGTTACCGTGAGCGGCGATGATCACGCGCTCACCGCTTTTCAGGCGCGGCAGAATGGTTTCGTTCCAGTAAGGCACGACGCGGTCGATGGTCAGCGCCAGGCTTTCAGTGGTCGGCAGTTCGGCGTCGGTCAGTTTTGCATAGCGCGGATCGTGGCCCGGGTAGCGCTCGTCGTCTTTGGTCAGCTCCGGCGGAGTGACAGCGAAGCCGCGACGCCACTGTTTAACCTGCTCGTCACCATATTTCTCAGCGGTTTCCGCTTTGTTCAGGCCCTGCAGCGCGCCGTAATGACGTTCGTTCAGCTTCCAGGATTTCTCAACCGGCAGCCAGGCCTGATCCAGTTCGTCCAGCACGTTCCACAGGGTGTGGATGGCACGTTTCAGCACGGAGGTATAAGCAAAATCAAAGCTGAAGCCTTCAGCCTTCAGCAGCTTACCCGCTGCTTTCGCTTCGCTAACGCCTTTCTCGGACAGATCCACGTCGTACCAACCGGTGAAGCGGTTTTCGTTGTTCCACTGGCTTTCGCCATGACGAACCAGTACCAGCTTAGTTACAGCCATTCTCTCACTCCTCTCTACACGCCATCCCTCGCGCCGCGAACGGTACGCTGAATGTGATGGTGTATGTGTTATTGATTGATAACTATTCTCATTATATTGCCGTGATTTGGCGCACGGCAATGCTTATCCCTAACCATAGCGAAAATAGTGGCGCAGTGTAAGGTGCTTGTAATACACAGGTTATTTTTTTGTCCTTTGGTGACGGAAAATAGAGCAGGTTGCTGAAAAAAGAGGCGGCAGAGAGGAGGGCGGGGACGAAAAGCAGCGCCCCCTGATGGAGGGCGCTGGCGATTATCGGGCGATAAACTGATATTCCGTCAGGCTGACGTACTCCTGGCCCGGACGTAATACACAGTCCGGCTGCGGCCATTGCGGATGGTTCGGCGAATCCGGCAGGAATTCGCTCTCCAGCGCCAGCCCCTGCCAGTCGGCGTAGGGCTCCGTCGTCTGCGACGGGGTGCCGCCGAGATAGTTGCCGGAGTAAAACTGCAGCGCCGGAGCGGAGGTATAGACCGTCATCTGCAGCTTGCCATCCTGCGACCAGACCTGTGCCGCAGGCTGGCTGGCGTCGCCTTTGGCATCCAGCAGGAAGGCATGATCGTATCCCTTCACCTTTTGCTGATCGGCATCCGCGAGGAAGTCGGCGGCGATGGTTTTCGGCTGGCGGAAATCAAAGCTGGTGTTAGCAACATCTTTCAGTTCGCCACCCGGGATACCGTCGCTTTCCACCGGCAGATACCTCTGGGCGAGGATCTGGAGCTGATGCTGGCGCACATCGCCCTGCTCACCGTCGAGGTTGAAATAGACGTGATTGGTCATATTCACCGGGCAGGGTTGGTCCACGGTGGCGCGATAGGTAATCGCGATGCGGTTATCGTCGGTCAGACGATAGTGCGCGGTGGCCTGCAGGGTGCCCGGAAAGCCTTGATCGCCATCGGGCGAGGTCAGGGCGAACAGCACTTCCTGCTCGTCGGCGCGGACAATGCGCCAGCGGCGCTTATCAAATCCTTCCGGGCCGCCGTGGAGCTGGTGACCCGCGTCGTTTGACGGCGTGACGTTGACGACCTGGCCGTCAAGCGGGAAGCGGCTGTGGCCGATACGGTTGGCGTAGCGGCCTACCGAGGCGCCAAGAAATGCGGCCTGGCGAGCATAGTCTTCCAGCTTTGCGCAGCCCAGCAGCGGTCGGCGCAGGCTGCCATCGGCCAGCGGCACCTCGGCGCTGAGCAGCGTCGCGCCCCAGTCCGCCACGGTGACGGTCATCCCCGACTTATTGCGCAGGGTCACCTGCTGCCATGGCTGACCGTCCGGGGCCAGCGCGGTGGTTTGCGTTAGCATTGGCCAGCCCCCTGTGACGGTTTGCAGACATAGAATGTCTCTTTAATACCGGTTTTCGCTTCATACTCGTTGGCAACGGCCTGCTGAACGGTATCGACCAGATCTTCCGGGATTAACGCTACCACGCAGCCGCCAAAGCCGCCGCCGGTCATGCGCACGCCGCCCTTATCGCCGATCGCGGCCTTAACGATCTCCACCAGGGTGTCGATCTGCGGGACGGTGATCTCGAAATCATCACGCATCGAGGCGTGGGACTCTGCCATCAGCTCACCCATCCGCTTCAGGTCGCCTTTTTCGAGGGCGCTGGCGGCTTCCACAGTGCGGGCATTCTCCGTCAGCACGTGGCGTACGCGCTTCGCGACGACCGGATCCAGCTCATGGGCGACGGCGTTAAATTGCTCAAGGGTGACATCGCGCAGGGCGGGCTGCTGGAAGAAGCGCGCGCCGGTTTCGCACTGTTCACGACGGGTGTTGTACTCGCTGCCGACGAGGGTACGCTTAAAGTTGCTGTTGATGATCACCACCGCCACGCCTTTCGGCATCGAGACGGCTTTGGTGCCCAGCGAACGGCAGTCGATCAGCAGCGCGTGGTCTTTTTTGCCCAGCGCTGAAATCAGCTGATCCATGATGCCGCAGTTGCAGCCGACGAACTGGTTTTCCGCCTCCTGGCCGTTGAGGGCGATTTGCGCGCCATCCAGCGGCAGATGATACAGCTGTTGGAACACGGTGCCGACGGCGACTTCCAGCGAGGCTGAGGAGCTTAACCCCGCACCCTGCGGTACATTACCGCTGATCACCAGATCCGCGCCGCCAAAGTGGCTGTTACGCTGCTGCAGATGCTTTACCACGCCGCGGACATAGTTCGACCACTGCTGGGTGTCGTGGCTGATAATCGGCGCGTCGAGAGAGAACTCATCGGTCTGATTGTCGTAATCGGCGGCAATCACCCGCACCGTACGATCGTCGCGCGGCGCACAGCTGATCACCGTCTGGTAGTCGATAGCGCAGGGGAGCACAAAACCGTCGTTGTAATCGGTATGCTCGCCGATCAGGTTGACGCGGCCTGGCGCTTGAATGACATGGCTGGCCGGGTAGCCGAAGGCGTCAGCGAACAGGGTTTGGGTTTTCTCTTTCAGACTCATCATTACACTCCGGATTCACGAAAATGGACGTCGCTGACGGCGCGCAGTCGTTCGGCAGCTTGCTCGGCGGTCAGATCGCGCTGAGTTTCGGCCAGCATTTCATAACCAACCATAAACTTGCGGACCGTCGCGGAGCGCAGCAGCGGCGGATAAAAGTGGGCATGAAGCTGCCAGTGGTTATGGTCTTCGTCGTTAAACGGCGCGCCGTGCCAGCCCATGGAGTAGGGGAATGAGCACTGGAACAGGTTGTCGTAACGGCTGGTCAGCTTTTTCAACGCCAGCGCCAGATCGCTGCGCTGGGCGTCGGTGAGATCGGTTATGCGCTGCACGTGCGCTTTCGGCAACAGCAGCGTTTCGAACGGCCAGGCGGCCCAGTAGGGCACCACCGCCAGCCAGTGCTCGGTGTCCACCACCGTGCGGCTGCCGTCGGCCAGTTCGCGCTGCACATAGTCCAGCAGCATCGGCTGGCCCTGTGCGGCGTAATACTCTTTCTGCAGACGGTCTTCCCGTTCCGCTTCATTAGGCAGGAAACTGTTGGCCCACACCTGACCATGCGGGTGAGGGTTGGAGCAGCCCATCGCTGCCCCTTTGTTTTCAAAAACCTGCACCCACGGGTAGCTTTTCCCGAGGTCCGCGGTCTGTTCCTGCCACGTTTTAACCACGTCTTCCAGCGCTCCAAGGCTCAGTTCCGGCAGCGTTTTGCTGTGGTCTGGCGAGAAGCAGATCACCCGACTGGTGCCGCGGGCGCTCTGGCAGCGCATCAGCGGATCGTCACTCTCCGGTGCGTCCGGGGTGTCGGTCATCAGGGCCGCAAAGTCGTTGGTAAATACGTAGGTACCGGTGTAATTCGGGTTGGTGTCGCCGGTCACCCGGGTGTTGCCCGGGCACAGGAAACAGTCCGGATCGTGGGCCGGCAAGGTCTGTTTTGCCGGCGTTTCCTGCGCCCCCTGCCAGGGGCGCTTGGCGCGATGCGGAGAAACCAGAATCCACTGTCCGGTTAACGGGTTATAACGACGATGTGGATGGTCAACGGGGTTAAATACGCTCATGAAGGTTCCTTAGTCTGGATAACCCTGCGGATGACGGGACTGCCAGTGCCAGGTGTCCTGCGCCATTTCGTCCAGGTTGCGCGTTACGCGCCAGTTCAGCTCGCGGTCGGCCTTGGCAGCATCCGCCCAGTAGGCCGGGAGGTCGCCATCGCGGCGCGGCGCGAAATGGTAGTTAATGGGTTTGCCGCAGGCCTTGCTGAAAGCATTGACTACGTCGAGCACGCTGCTGCCGACGCCGGCGCCAAGGTTGTAGATATGCACCCCGGCTTTGTCAGCCAGTTTTTCCATGGCCGCGACGTGGCCATCGGCGAGGTCCATCACATGGATGTAATCGCGCACGCCGGTACCATCTTCGGTCGGATAGTCGTTACCAAAAATGGCCAGCGATTCGCGACGGCCAACGGCGACCTGGGCGATGTAGGGCATCAGGTTGTTCGGGATCCCCTGCGGGTCTTCCCCCATGTCGCCCGACGGGTGGGCGCCGACCGGGTTGAAGTAGCGCAGCAGGGCAATGCTCCACTCCGGCTGGGCTTTCTGCAGGTCGGTCAGGATCTGCTCTACCATCAGCTTGCTTTTGCCGTAAGGGCTTTGCGGGGTGCCGGTCGGGAAGCTTTCGACATACGGGATTTTCGGCTGATCGCCGTAGACGGTAGCGGAGGAGCTAAAGATAAAGTTCTTCACGCCAGCGGCGCGCATGGCAGAGACTAATTTCAGTGTGCCGGTGACGTTATTGTCGTAATATTCCAGCGGCTTGGCGACGGACTCCCCGACGGCTTTCAGCCCGGCGAAGTGGATCACTGCCTCAATGGCGTGATCGTGGAGGATCTCCGTCATCAGCGCTTCGTTACGAATATCGCCTTCAATAAAGGTGGCTTCTTTGCCGCCGAGACGTTCAATCACCGGCAGTACGCTGCGCTTGCTGTTGCAGAGATTGTCGAGGATCACCACCTCGTGTCCCTGCTGCAGCAGTTGAACGCAGGTATGACTTCCAATGTAACCGCTACCACCTGTAACCAGAACTTTCATGATTCGCTCCATTCGGCTTATCGTTTGTGAGGAAGATAGCATATCAAAGAAGTGAAAAGTGTGACATAGCACAAGTTAGTGGAATCGTTTACACTCAAGGGCGAAATGATATCATTGAATATATTTTGCTTTAAAAACATGTCATTATATTATTTTGGCGCTATTTTTCTGAAAAATACCAGGGATCTTTCGATCCCCGGCAGGGGGCGTCAGGCCACGGGGCCGAGTTGATAAGTGTAACCGTCTCCACTGGGAACGAACGCCAGGCGATGGGTAATACAGTCCGGGGCATCTTCCGCATGGTGCGAGACAAACAGCAGCTGTGTGGCCCCTTCGCCAATCAACACGTCGACAAAGCGGCGCACCAGCTGGCGGTTGAGGGGGTCCAGCCCCTGCAGCGGTTCATCGAGGATCAGCAGGGTTGGATGCTTCACCAGCGCGCGGACGATAAGCGCCAGCCGCTGCTGGCCCCACGACAGACTGTGAAACGGCGCGTCGGCGGTGCGCTTATCGATGCCGAGAATATCCAGCCATTGCTGCACCAGCTTATGCTGCTTGTCGGAGACCGCCTGATAAATGCCGATCGAGTCAAAATAGCCCGACAGGATGACGTTGCGGACGTTGGTGCTGACCCGGTAGTCCAGATGCAGGCTGCTGCTGACGTAGCCGATATGCTTTTTAATATCCCAGATGGTCTCACCGCTGCCGCGCCGGCGGCCAAAGAGCGTGAGATCGTTGCTGTAGCCCTGCGGATGATCCCCGGTGACCAGGCTCAGCAGCGTAGATTTACCGGCTCCGTTGGGACCGACGATCTGCCAGTGTTCGCCCGGATTCACGGTCCATGAGAGGTGATTGATGACCGGGCGATCGTTATAGGAGACCACGCCGTCGTTGAGCACGATACGCGGCGCCGAGTCTGCCAGCGCATGACGGGCCGGTGGGACATCCGGCTCCGGCAGGGTGATGCCGTCCAGTTTTTCACTGTGCGCCAGCTGGGCGACCAGCGCCTGCTGCAGCAGGGAAGACTTCTCGCCGGTCTCGCTAAGGGTGCAGTCAGCCAGCACGCCGGCGAAATGCACAAACTCCGGGATCTCATCGAAGCGGTTGAGCACCAGCACCAGGGTGATGCCGGCGCTGTGCAGGTCGGCCAGCAGGGCAGCCAGCTGCTGGCGGGAGTTGACGTCGAGACCGTCGAAAGGTTCATCGAGGATCAGCAGTTGCGGATCGGTCATCAGGGCCTGACACAGCAGGGTCTTACGCGTTTCCCCGGTCGACAGGTATTTAAACCGGCGGTCCAGCAGGGCGCTGATGCCAAACTGTTCGGCCAGGCGCGCGCAGCGGGCAGGATCTTTCACCTCATCCTGGATAATCTCCGCGGTGGTGCGGCCGGTATCTTCTTCGCCAGGGCTGAGCAGGTCGGTGTTATTGCGCTGCCACTCGTCGCTGACCAGCTTCTGCAACTGCTCGAAGGAGAGGCGGGTTACGCGGGAGAAGTGGCTTTCGCGCTGGCCGCTGAGCAGGGTCAGGTCGCCGGCCAGGGCCCGCGCGAGGGCGGATTTGCCGCTGCCGTTGCTGCCGACGAACGCCCAGCTTTCACCCGCCGCCACGCTCAGGTGGTCTATTTTTAAGGTCTTTGTATCGCTCAGGCGAAACGTGCCTTGCGAAATTTGCAATGATGACATGATGTATCCCATTTTTTGCAGCGATGTGCATCAGGGATACGACTTCAGGCGCGTAATGTCAATGGGGTCAGCATAACGTCGCGAGAATGATGCGATCGGCATTGAAGTAAGCGATCGCCTCCGTTCCTTCCGCCAGGCCAGCGGCCTGCGCCTGTGGCAGGGTGGCGCACAGGGTTTGACCGTCCGCCAGGGTCATCAGTACTTCGCACTGTCCGGACCCGCATTCGATATGACTGATACGTCCCGGCAGCTGGTTATCGGCCTGGCGGGCTGCTGCGGGATCGAGGGTGATGCCGACCCATGGCGCTTTGAGCAGGACCAGCACCTCCTGGCCCTCATCGAGTCCCAGCTTCTCAGCGCTTTGCGCGGTGATGGCGACGTTCAGGCGGGTTTTTCCGTCAGCCAACAGTACTTCCACGTGCTGCTGCACCTGCTGGCGATCGCGGCCGGTAATGGTGCCGAACCACTGGTTGCGGGCGCTGGTCTGCAGGGAAAAGCGCGAGATGGCCGCCAGCAGGCTATCCAGCGGCAGGGCATCGTCATCGCTGAGTACATCAAACGCTTTCTGCTGGATCTGCGCCAGCAGATCGTACAGCTGGATCAGACGCTGCCCGTAGCGGGTCAGCACCGCGCCGCCGCCGCCCTTTCCGCCGGTGGCGCGATCCACCAGCGGCTGTTCGCTGAGCTGGTTCATCTCATTGATGGCATCCCAAGCGCTCTTATAGCTGATACCCGCATGCTTCGCCCCCTGGCTTATCGAACCGGTCTGGTCAATCTGTTTGAGCAGGGCGATCCGCCGCGGATCGGCAAACAGGCGCTGCTGTAGCTTAAGGGTGAGAAGAATTTCGGCCTGCATAATCGTTTCCTGACAAAAAAGGGTATTGTGACCGATAGTCGCCCACTTGCAAAACCTCTCTGCGCGGTTGGTCATTACCCACCGCACAAATGGGACGTGTTTTTTCGGCTGAAATCGTTACAATCAGGAAATCATACTATCTGGAGTGAACCATGTTAGAGCTTTTGAAAAGTCTGGTTTTTGCGGTCATCATGGTACCGGTGGTGATGGCGGTCATCCTGGGACTGATTTACGGTCTTGGCGAAGTGTTCAACCTCTTCTCCGGCGTAGGCCACAAAGATCGCAGCCAGCAAAATCACTGATTTCCCGGCGCCCGGTTTAACCGGGCGCTGTGCTATTTCCCTCCTGTATCATTTCCCTTCGTTTTATTGTCCTGTATCACTATAAAAACGCTTCGCATATCGTTATATTATCGACTACATAACGCATTGACAGGAGAGTAAGATGGCAGGTTCTTGGTTACGCGGGGTTGTCGGGGTATCACTCACGCTGTGCGTCGCGGGTCAGGCGCTGGCGGCAGAGGGTAAAGTGACCGTTTTCGCCGCCGCATCGTTAACCAACGCGATGCAGGATATTGCCCAGGCGTACAAGAAAGAAAAAAACGTCGAGGTCGTGTCGTCGTTTGCCTCGTCTTCGACGCTGGCGCGGCAGATAGAAGCGGGTGCGCCAGCGGACCTGTTTATCTCCGCCGATCAGAAATGGATGGATTACGCGGCAGATAAAAAGGCCATCGATCCGGCAACCCGCGCCACTCTGCTTGGCAACAGCCTGGTAGTGGTCGCGCCGAAAGCCAGTGCGCAGGGGGCGATAACCATTGATGAGAAAACCGACTGGACCAGCCTGCTGAAAGGAGGCCGTCTGGCGGTGGGCGATCCACAGCATGTCCCGGCCGGTATCTATGCCAAAGAGGCACTGCAGAAACTCGGTGCCTGGGAGACGTTGTCGCCGAAGCTCGCCCCGGCTGAAGACGTGCGCGGTGCGCTGGCGCTGGTGGAGCGCAACGAAGCGCCGCTGGGGATTGTCTATGGCTCCGATGCCGTGGCCAGCAAGGGGGTGAAAGTGGTCGGCACCTTCCCGGAAGCCTCGCATCAGAAAGTCGAGTACCCGCTGGCGATTGTCGATGGGCACCGCAATGCGGCTGTGAGCGCCTTCTATGACTACCTGAAAGGGCCGGAAGCGTCCGCTATCTTTAAACGTTACGGATTTACCACCCGCTGATGTTTCTGAGCGAACCCGAATGGCAGGCGGTGCTGCTGAGCCTGAAAGTCTCCTCCCTGGCGGTGGCCTTGAGCCTGCCCTTTGGCATCTTTTTTTCCTGGCTGCTGGTCCGGCGCACCTTTCCCGGCAAGGCCCTGCTCGACAGTATTCTCCATCTGCCGCTGGTGCTGCCTCCGGTGGTGGTGGGGTACCTGCTGCTGGTGGCCATGGGGCGGCGCGGGTTTATTGGCAGCTGGCTGTATGACTGGTTCGGCATCAGCTTTGCTTTTAGCTGGCGCGGGGCGGTGCTGGCGGCGGCGGTGATGTCTTTCCCGCTGATGGTGCGCGCCATTCGCCTGGCGCTGGAAGGGGTGGACGTCAAACTGGAGCAAGCGGCGAGAACCCTCGGGGCCAGCCGCTGGCGGGTATTTTTGACCATTACGTTGCCGTTGACTCTGCCGGGGATTATTGTCGGCACGGTGCTGGCCTTCGCCCGCTCGTTAGGGGAGTTTGGCGCGACCATCACGTTCGTTTCCAATATTCCCGGTGAAACGCGCACCCTCCCTTCGGCGATGTACACCTTGATTCAAACCCCGGGCGGGGAGGGGGCGGCGGCCCGCCTCTGCCTCATCGCCATCGGACTGGCGCTGGTTTCGCTGCTGATTTCGGAATGGCTGGCCCGCGTGAGCCGCCAGCGCATGGGAGGATAATGATGCTGGAGCTGGACTTTACCCAGACCCTCGGTAGCCACTGCCTGCAGATCCGTGAAACCCTGCCCGCCAGCGGGATCACCGCCGTCTTTGGCGTCTCCGGCGCGGGCAAAACCTCGTTGATTAACGCCATCAGCGGCCTGACCCGACCCCAGGCGGGGCGGATCGTGCTCAACGGCAGGGTGCTGAACGACACCGCGCAGCGTATCTGCCTGGCGCCGGAGCAGCGCCGTATCGGCTATGTCTTTCAGGATGCGCGCCTGTTTCCCCATTATAAAGTGCGCGGCAATCTGCAGTATGGGATGGCGAAATCCATGGTCAGCCAGTTCGATAAGCTGGTGGATCTGCTGGGGATTGCGCCCTTGCTGGATCGTCTGCCGGGCCGGTTATCCGGCGGCGAAAAGCAGCGAGTGGCCATCGGCCGTGCCCTGCTGACCGCGCCGGAGCTACTGCTGCTGGATGAGCCGCTGGCCTCGCTGGACATTCCGCGCAAACGCGAACTGTTGCCCTACCTGCAGCGGCTGGCGCAGGAGATCCATATTCCGATGCTTTACGTCAGCCACTCGCTGGATGAGATCCAGCATCTGGCCGATCGCGTGCTGGTGCTGGAGGCCGGTAAGGTGAAAGCTTTCGGTCCGCTGGAGGAGGTCTGGAGCAGCAGCGTGATGCACCCCTGGCTGCCCGCGGAGCAGCAGAGTACGATCCTTAGCGCCACCGTCGCCGCGCAGCACCCGCAGTATGCGATGACGGCCCTGGCGCTGGGGGACCAGTTGCTGTGGGTCAACCGGCTCGAACGTACCGCAGGCGACACCGCACGGATCCGCATTCAGGCGTCGGACGTTTCGCTGACACTGGCCCAGCCGTCCGGGACCAGCATCCGCAATATCTTGCGCGCCGAGGTGGCTCAGTGTCTGGAGGTCAACGGACAGATTGAAGTGCAGCTCAGAGTGAGTGGCCGTCTGCTATGGGCCAGGATTAGCCCATGGGCGCGGGACGACCTGGCGATAGCGCAAGGTCAGCAGGTGTTTGCCCAGATCAAAAGCGTGTCGATCGCCGCCTGATTACAGCAGTTGGCGGTAGATAAACTCGGCGATGCTGGTGGACTCATTGTCGCCGATGACCATGTTGGCGCGGGCTTTCACCTCGTCCACCGCGTTGCCCATCGCCACCCCGGTGCCCGCCGCTTCCAGCATGCTAAGATCGTTGTAGTTATCGCCGAAGGCCACCACATCCTGCATCGACAGCCCCTGGTCGGCCACCCATTGCGCCAGGCGTTTGCCTTTGCTGTTGCCGGCGCGCGCGATATCCACCTGATCGTGCCACGACCATTCGCACTCGAGGCCCAGCGTCTCGCCAACCTGCTGCGCAAACCGCTGCAGGCGGGGAATGTCGTCATCGGTGAGAGCGAATTTCCATACCGCGTTAACTTCGCGAACCGCCTGCGCCAGCGAATCGACCTGAGCGAAAACCGGACGCTGATCTTCCGGTAACGCCTGCGCCCAGTTGCGGGTGCGGATCACATGCCCGGTGGGGTGTTCATAAAGCATCGCGTCGTCCACATATGCCAGGCCGTGGATCTGCTGTTTGGCGAGCATGGCAGTGAGGCTTACCGCTTGCTCCACCGGCATAGGATCGGCGGCCAAAACCTTTTTTGCGTGATAATCATACAAATAGGTGCCATTACAACAAATTGCAGGTGTATCGAGAGCCAGTGCCTGATAAAAAGGATGGATAGCGACGTGATGACGTCCGGTGACGACGATGACCTGATAGCCTGCCTCTCTGGCGCGGGCCAGCGCCTCCAGCGAAGCGGGCAGAATGGTTTTTTTGCTGGTAAGCAGGGTGCCGTCTAAATCCAGGGCAATCACGCGTGTTGTCATGTGTTATTTCCGGTTGATGTTGAAAAGTGACCTGGCCATGATGGTACACCGCCGTGGCGTCAGGACCAATTTTTCCACATCTGCCGTGAATGTCTGTATGCCCTTTGTGCCGCCGTCCGGCGGAAATTCGGCGGACGATGCGAGTATCATGGGCGGATGTCTTATAATTTTCAGGGTGCTGTTATCCTGAAAATGAAAATTCCACGTGCAGTGAGGGAAGGAGTAGTCATGAAACAAACCGTTTATACCGCCAGCCCGGAAAGCCAACAAATCCATGTCTGGAGTCTTGAAGCGGACGGCAAACTGACGCTGGTGCAGGTGGTTGATGCCCCAGGGCAGGTCCAGCCGATGGTGGTCAGCCCCAACAAGGAATTTCTGTACGTTGGCGTTCGTCCGGAGTTTCGCGTGCTGGCCTATCGCATCACGCCGGATAACGGGGCGTTAACCTTTGCGGGCGAAGCTGCGCTGCCGGGCAGCCCGACCCATATCTCTACGGATCACCATGGCCGTTTTGTCTTCAGCGCCTCCTACAATCAGGGCTGTGTCAGCGTGACCCCGCTGCACGATGGCCTGCCGGGCGAAACCATCACCGTGGTGGAAGGGCTGGAAGGCTGCCACTCGGCCAATATCTCCCCGGATAATCGCACCCTGTGGGTGCCGGCGCTGAAGCAGGATCGCATTTGCCTGTTTACCCTCAGCGACGATGGTTTCCTCTCGGCACAGGAGCCCGCGGAAGTGACGACCGTCGAGGGCGCCGGTCCGCGTCACATGGTATTCCATCCCAACCAGCAGTATGGTTACTGCGTCAATGAGCTAAACAGCTCGATTGACGTCTGGGAGCTGAAAGATCCTAAGGGCAACATCGAATGTGTACAGACCCTGGATATGATGCCGCCTGATTTTAGCGGCGTGCGCTGGGCGGCGGATATTCATATCACCCCGGATGGCCGTCATCTTTACGCCTGCGATCGTACCGCCAGCATCATCACGGTGTTCAGCGTTTCGGAAGATGGTAGCGTGCTGGCGGTGGAAGGCTATCAGCCTACCGAGACCCAGCCGCGCGGCTTTAACCTCGATCACAGCGGTAAATATCTCATTGCCGCCGGGCAGAAGTCGCACCATATCGCGGTGTACGATATCGTCGGTGAGCAGGGACTGCTGCAGGAGAAAGGCCGCTATGCGGTTGGGCAGGGGCCGATGTGGGTGGTGGTCAACGCCCACTGAACCGCCATCAGGTAAAAGAAAAAACCTCGCCTTAGCGAGGTTTTTTTTGCTCAGAGCGGACAGGCTCTGCGGAGAAGGCGTTGTCCTGGCGGGCCAGAAGCGTGACGACGTTAGATATCGTCCATGGTGTAGCCAACGACAATCTCCAGCGTTTTTCGGATCACGTCCGCGGTCACCACGTCATCGGTGGTTTCCAGCGCCTGAATCAGCCATAAAATAATGGCCTTATTGTTCAGGTGACCCTCGGACTGGAGAATACTGTTGATGGCGAGCGACATGACGGCGGACTCATCAACCAGTTTATCACCGGCGTTACGGAAATAGTCGGAGAGCGCGGTGTCCTGCAGTCTTGCGTAAATATCTGGTTGCTGATGCATAGTCTGTCTCATCACATTCTCACTCTGTTTAATTCACCATGGTTGGGATAATCAGTGGATCTTTTTAGCTTCCGACGGCATGCTGTCTGGCGCCAGCGAACCTCTGGTTTCCCAACGGCCATTGATTTTCTTTACCTGTAAAGGCGCGTACTTCCGCTGACGGATAAGCTTCGCGCAAATTTCTTCGATCACGGCAGCGATGATCTTTCTACGCTGGCGATCTGGTTCTGTCGCCTGCATTAACCGAAGTCGAACCAGCAGGGTCGGGGTGGTAATCGGGCGATTCGTTTTCAGAAGCGCTAGAACCGCCTCGCCGATGATTTCATCGGTTATTTCCTCAGTTTCACTGTTATTCATAACCGTCTCTATGCATGCCACCCTTTTCCTGAATAGGCGAACGGCATTCAGGTCAGCAGCAGGTTTGTGGAAGCGATCGCCCCTCATCTGCTACTGCGGCGCTGCAACAGGCGACGATCGATGACGTTATTCCTGGCCAGCAAACAGCAGACCAATTAAGGTCTGATAGTGGCTCTCTTCCTCCGGCGCGCGAGCGCGGTCCAGGCGGCTCAACAGTTTGGTGCATAGCGCTTTGCGGTTGAGATGACGCCCCTCGTTAAGAATATCCATCACGATCTGACCCAGGGTTTCCTGCTGGGAAGGCAAAGATGCTTTGTTGAAATACTGGGCAATTGCGTTCGCTGTATCTGGAATGTAACCATTCTGCTGCATATGTGCTCCTTTCATTTCATTCATCTGTTAACTGCCATTAAACTTATACAATAATTATTAACCTGTACACACAAAGTTGCACAATAATGATTCATGTTAGTTTAACTGTATGATTTTTAATTGTTTAATTTTTTTTGCCTGGCGCGGTTCTGGCTTGTAAAGGTGGGGTTTAGCGTTGCATGTTGTACAAGGAAAGAAAAAAAGGGAAAACCTTGCACAAAAAAGGGATTTTTAGTGTATCTTTTTTGTTAAGACAAAACGTAGTTTTACGAGACCCTTAGCCTGATAACTGCTACTGTGAATGCTTATCCCTCCCATCTGGAATCACTATGCTAACCACCATCATTTATCGCAGCCATATCTGCGACAATGTCTCATTCAAATCGATCGAGGCCATGGTCGCCAGGGCAAACGAAAGAAATGGGCAGGCGGACGTCACCGGTATTTTACTTTTTAACGGGACGCATTTTTTTCAACTCATTGAGGGGCCTGAAGAAAAGGTTCAGGATATTTATCAGCATATCTGCCGGGATCCTCGCCACTATAATCTGGTGGAGTTGCTTTGCGATTATGCGCCGTCCCGTCGTTTTGGTAAGGTCGGGATGGAACTGTTTGATTTACGCGAACACGATCGCGAGGAAGTTCTGCAGGCGGTGATGGACCGGGGGACGTCAAAATATCAGCTCACCTATGATGACCGGGCGCTGCAATTTTTCCGTACTTTTGTCGAAGCCACAGAAAAAGCGAACTATTTTGAGATTCCTTCCGCAGATAGTTGGGTTTTTATTCCTGATAAGGAGACGTTCTATCCTGATACCCCGATTATCGATAATACGGAAGGTTGTTCCTTTGCCTTCCAGCCGATTGTCGACCCTTTCGCCTGCGAAATTATTTCGTGGGAAGCGCTGTTGCGTACACCGGACGGGCAATCCCCCGGCGCCTATTTTGCCGGGCTGACCGGGGACGATATTTATCTCGCCGACCTGCACAGTAAACGGGTGGCGTTGTCGCTGGCGGGAAAATTAGGTTTACGTAATAAGGCGTTAAGCATTAATTTACTGCCGATGACCATGGTCAAAGCGCCGAATGCGGTGGCTTTCCTGCTCGACGAAATTAGTCGCAATGACCTTATTCCGGAGCAGATTATTGTCGAGTTCACTGAGCGGGAAGTGATTTCGCGGATGGACGATTTTACCGATGCGGTGCGCAAACTGAAGGGCGCGGGAATTAATCTTGCCATCGATCACTTCGGCGCCGGGTTTGCCGGGCTATCGCTGCTGGCGCAATACCAACCCGATAGAATTAAAATCGACCATGAGCTGATCCGCAATATCCACCAGGACGGACCGCGCCAGTCGATTGTACAGGCGATTATCAAATGCTGTACTTCTCTGGAGATTGCGGTCTCAGCCGTCGGCGTTGAGCGTGCTGAAGAGTGGATGTGGCTGGAATCAGCCGGTATTTCACAGTTTCAGGGCAATTTGTTCGCCAGCGCGCGCCTGGGGGGCCTACCCGCCGTCGCATGGCCGGAGAAAAAATGAACCACCGCGAAATCAGCTAAACATTTTTTCATCTTTTTTCCCGGGCGCTGTGAGCCGCAACCTGATATCTTTATCTGTACAAGAAAATAGAGTTGTACAGGATGCCTGAATTCGTTAGTTTAGGTATTAAGGTATCAGGTTGATGTGAGGCTGCTATGGCGTTTTACAGTATCGGTGAAGTCGCCGAACGTTGCGGAATCAATCCGGTCACACTGCGCGCCTGGCAGCGTCGTTACGGTCTACTGAAACCGCAGCGTAGCGAAGGCGGGCATCGACAATTTGATGAAGAAGATATCCTGCGTATCGAAGAGATCAAGCGCTGGATAGAGCGCGGTGTATCAGTAGGGAAAGTCAAAGCGCTGCTGGAGGATAACCTGCCGGCGGCGCGCGACGAATCCGCGCATCTTCAGGAAGAGATGATGTCCATTCTGCGTTATATGCAGCCCGCCAGAATCCGCGCCAAATTAATGGCGCTCAGTCATCAACACCCCGTCGACACCCTCATCGATAGCCTGTTAGTGCCGGTACGACAGCGTCTCAAGCTGGATCAGAATACCTCGCTGGTGATTAGCAGCATGCTGGACGGCCTGTTAATTGACTGCGTAGCGTTGTTTCTCGCCGAAGCGCGTAAAAAAAATGGCAAAGAGACGCTGCTGGTGGGCTGGAGCAATGAGGACAGGACGCGTCTGTGGCTGGAGGCATGGCGTCTTTCCCAACGCGGCTGGCATGTCAACGTTCTCGCCGAACCGCTGGAGTCGCCGCGGCCTGAGCTATTTCCCGGGCAGCATATTTTCGTCTGGACCGGACGTGCCGCCACGCCTCTGCAGGAGGAGTTGCTCAGCCACTGGCAGGAGCAGGGCTTCAGCATCCATTTTCACGGCCAAAATTAAGCGCCCCGATCCGTGGTGCGGATCAGGGCTTGAGTGCTTGGTTACAGGTGAATCTGGCTCCAGGATTTGAACGTTTCGCTGCGGCTGATATTAAAAAAATCGGTTCTACCGCTGCAGCCGAGCTTTTTAATCAGATTCAGCCGGATCTGATAAATGGTTTTTATATGCAGGTTTAGCGACCGGCCAATGCTGGCGACCGCTTCGCCATTGCTGATAAGTTGAATAACTTTCTTTTCCCGCTCGGTAAACTGCACCGAGGCGCCTGGCGCCGGATGGGTTTTGTAATAGCGGGTGGGTTGATGCAGAAATATCTTTAACTCTTCCGGCGTCGAGTTGGCCGGTAAGCGCAGCATAGGCAGTTCACTAAGAAAATTAAGATCGTTGCCTTCGGTTAACAGAATAAATAATGTATCCCGCCGATTATAGTTGTGCTGCAGTACCGCGAAATAATTGTCGCTGGTGAAGAAAACATGTTTTTTGCGGAAGTAAGATGCCGGCAGGCTATTCAGGATCAGCGACATCCCATAGAGAAGAAAACCATTATCAAACCACAGATCGTAATGCTCAGAACGATAGCAAGTATTATGGTGTGACATTTTTTTGCCTCAGTTAGCCGATAGAGACCCAGGCGCGCCGGTACAGCAGGTCGAAGCCTGCTGCCAGCACAGTGGGTTTATTTAATGATGAGGTTTGCTGTACAGCATATCCAGCGCCTGCAGATAGAGATCGGAAAGTATTTCGTTACTTTCCGTTTGCAGACGATGCTGGATTTCCGTAATCATCCGCTCATTATTTACCGTTCTGTGCTGCTTAATGAGCGTATTCTCAATATTCTTCATCAGGGCCGAATTGAAGACAAACTCTGCTGGAATGGTATTTTTAATATGCATAGCTCGAACTCTCCCACGTATAAAGCAAACAGACAATAAAAGTCGCAGCGTACCGTTGATACGCGCCAAGTCACGAACAGGAAATGTATAACCAGGAACCACCGTCCGACTCGCTGCGCAATCGTCAAGCTTCCCCGCTTTGTTGCGCAACAAGCAGTTAACACTCCAAAACTATAGACGCTGATTTCACTATGTACAACTTTTTTCATTACCATATGTACAACGTAACGGTTTATTTTTTGTTTGTGTTTTAATTTGTTGATTTATAATGATTTTATTAAGTGATAAATTGTACAGAAAAGTCGGGTTGTGCAGGATTTCGCTGTAAAACCAGCGGGAAGAAGCTGATGATGGTAGAAGAAAGCCAATTGTGAAAATTCTGTCATGGCTGGCGAAATGCATGAAATTGCGCCGACGCGCGAAGAGGTAAACAGCAACGCTGTCGTCGACAGGTGGCTTTCTTCCGCGTCGGAGTCTGAGCATAGCGGAAAATATGATGAGGCTTTGTCTGCTTTTTGCACAGTAAGGTAAAGGGGTAACGTCTGCCATGTCGTAAACGGCCCATTCGATTTGTTGGCGAATAAGGGCTGTGCTACGCTTTTTGGTAACGACGCGGCGGTTTGGCATCGTTATCTTTCCCCCATTTCCCTGTCGAGTCTTATACCCCTGTCACGACCGGTAAATACGGCAAAAGCTTTCTGTCCCTGGACAGGCCTTGAGGACTGAGGAGGGAAAATGCGCGGCAAAAGCGTGATGCTCCTGGCCGGGTTAGCCTCTCTCGCGCAGGCGAACGAACTTAACCTCTATTCTGTGAATACCGGTTCCTATGTTTACCATCTGACCAATAATCACGGACAATATACAGAGAATTTCGAAAACCATTTTTTCTCAGTGGAGCGGAAATTCTCTGCAGACTCCAAATACAGCCTTCTGCTTGGCACTATGAATAACAGCTTCAACGATCGCTGCCTGGCGCTGGGGGTGAGAAGAGACTGGTACCACAGCGGCAGCGGGTGGACCTTCAAAGGCGTTTACGGCTATACCGGCGAATTCTTCTTCGACGCCTTCGAGCATTGCGGCGATCATGGCTCCTATAAAGACTTTAAGGACGCCACGGGGATCGGCTTTTCACCCTATATCTACCACGCTATCCAGTATAACTTCACCGATTATTTCGCCGTTGAAAGCGGCATTATTATTCCCAGCGTGTTTGTGATCAGTATCCAGTGGAGCTTCCGCTAAATCGTCCCGTTGTCGGTTACAAGGTAATCACCTTCCTGAGCAGCGTACTGGAGAGCGCGGCAAGGGAAATGAGCACCGACAGGACAAAGGTCAGCGCTATTACCCCCAACTTGGTGGCTAGCGAATGCACAGGGATGAGCATCACCAGCAGGTGAAACACGGAATAGTGGAGGATATAAACTCCGGTCATCGCTTTACTGACCGTCGCCAGCACGGCCTCTTTCCACTCGCGGTTCTTTTTAAACTGCACGGCGTTAGCGGCGATCACCAGCAGGACGATCAGGATATAAATTTGCGATCCCGTGAGAATGAACGCATTACGATCTGCTTTAAACAGGGCGAAGAAGAAATGGCGTTCATAAAACCAGGTAAATAAATAGACAAAGGGCAGGGCGATAATCGACCCTTTAATCACCTGTGGGTTGCGTATCCACTCCGCGACCTTTGGATCGTTAAACAACTGCCCGGTTAAATAAAACAGTAGCCATGTCCACAGGCGATACTGCGGCGGCAAACTGAAAAGATGTCTGTCCGGGTAGATCACCGAGAGCAGGTCGTAACCGTAGGAGCAGCACAGCAGCGTCAGGAGCACGGCGAAAAAGAGCCCGCGCCGCTGGCTGAGCCAGGCGATCAAAGGATGAAAGGTATAGATGACAATCAGGGCGAAAATAAACCAGGGCTGGATCAGGTAGCCGCGCTGGTAAGGCTCCCAGACATAATAGACCGTCACCCAAAACAGAAAGACGATGACCACGCTTTTAATTTTACCAATTTGCCAGTTGGCATCGTGGCGCGTCTGCGCATCAAGATAGCCGGCCACGACAAAAAACAGCGGCGTCGCGATGGTCGAGATAAAGGTCAGCAGCCCGAGGATCCAGTGATAGTCATAATCAAAGCGATCCCAGGTGTTATAGATGGTGAAAAAGGTCACCGCTGTCATACAGCCTAATGTCTTGATAATGCTCAGACCGGTACTGTTCATCGTTGAGGCGTCATATCCTTATGGTGAAAGCAGGCGTAAATAACCGGCAGAACCAGCAGCGTCAGCACGGTGGCAAAGGCGAGGCCGAACATGATCACCACCGCCATACTCTGGAAAAAGACATCGCGCAGCAGCGGGGCCAGGCCAAGTACGGTGGTGAAGGCGGTCAGCAGGATCGGCCGCAGACGAGAGGTTGCCGCATCAATAATAGCTTGTCGTTGATCTTTCTCCTGTTTTTGTTGCTCTATCTCTTCTACCAGCACAATGCCGTTACGGATCAGCATACCGCTCAGGCTGAGCAAGCCGATTAAGGCCATAAAGCCGAAGGGGATGCCGGTAAGCAGAAAGCCGGGTGTGACCCCGATCAGCGCCAGCGGAACGGTCAGCCAGATGGCGACGGCGTTTTTCAGCGAACTGAACATCAGCACCGTTATGATAAACATCACCAGATAGCCAAGCGGCAGGGTTGTAAACAGTCCCTGCTGCGCCTCACTGGAGTTCTCGGCATCGCCGCCCCATTCGATACGGTAGCCGTGGGGCAGCGGCAGTGCGTCAATGCGCGGTTTCACCCGCGCGAGAATATCACCCGAGGTTTGGCCGCTTAGCGGGCTGGGGTCGGTCTGGACCGTCAGCACCCGAGTACGATCCCGGCGGAGGATCAACGGATCTTCCCACTCCAGGGCGAAACCATTGATGACGTTACTCAGCGGGATATATTGCTGGCGACTCTGGCTCCAGACCAGCACATTATTCAGATGGTTGGCATCCTGACGTTCTGCTTCCGGCGGCCGGACGATCACTGGCAGCAGATCGGCCCCTTCACGATATAACCCGGCGCGACTCCCGGAGAAATTCATCTCCAGCGCGTTATCAATATCCTGTTTATCCACCCCCAGCTCGCGTCCCAGCGCCGGGGAATACTGCGGGCGGATCACTTTGCTGCGGTTCTGCCAGTCATTACGCACGCTGTCGGTCGCCGGGTCCGCGGCGAGGATATCGCCTACCTGACTCGCCAGCGCGCGCAGCGTATCCGGGTCTGGGCCCTTAATGCGCACCTCAATCGCGCTATCTCCGGAGGGGCCGAACATAATGCGTTTGGTGCTGGCGTTAACCTGCGGGTAGTTTCTGGCAATCCAGTCCTCCACGTGGCGGGTGACAGGGGCGATGCCGCGTTGATCATCCATCCGCACCATAATCTGCGCGTAGTTGCTGTACTGGCGCTGCCCGCTGTAGGTGAGAATGAAACGCATACTGCCCTGGCCGATGGTGGAGACGGTGGTGACCACCCCCGGCTGACCGGCTATCGACCGCTCGATATCCCGGGTCATCTTCTCCGTGGCGTTTATATCGGTACCGTAGGGTAGCCACAGGTCGACAAAGAATATAGGCGTATTCGATGACGGAAAAAAATTCTGCCGAACAAAGGTAAAGCCCCAGATCGCTCCGGCTAACAGCGCACCCATCAGCACCAGGGTCAGGGTCTTTTGCTGCAGCAGTATTCGCAGCGCCTGCTGATAGCCACGGTAAAAGCTGCCGCGGTAAGGATCGGCCTTTTCCTCCGCGGCGGCCGACGGGGCGTTTTTAAACAGCCACCACTTAATAAGCACCGGGGTGATGGTCAGAGCGGAAAACCAGCTCAGCATCAGGGAGATCAGCAGCACCTGGAACAGCGATTTGCAATACTCCCCGGTAGAGTCCTGGGAGAGGCCAATCGGCGCGAAGGCGAGGATGGCGATGATCGTCGCGCCAAGCAGTGGCAGGGCAGAGCGACGGATCACATAGTTAATCGCGCCCAGCAGCGGAGAGCCTTGCTGACGGGCGATGAGCACCCCTTCGACAATCACAATGGCATTGTCCACCAACATACTCAGGGCGATGATTAGCGCTCCGAGGGAGATCCGTTGTAGTTCGATCCCCCAGATATACATGATAAGCAGGGTGCCGAGAACGTTGAGCGCCAGCGACAGAGCAATAATAATCCCGCTGCGCACCCCCATAAATACCAGCAGCACGCCGACGACAATCGCCAGGGCCATCAGAAAATTGGTAATAAAGCCATTGACCGAGTGGGCGACCTCAGCTGCCTGATCGTAAAAAATAGCGATGTCGATGCCCGCCGGTTTGTCGGCGGCCATCTGCTGGAGGCGGGCCTCGAGAGCGTGGCCGACGTCAATAACGTTGACGCCAGGGATAAAAGAAACTCCCATGGTCACCGCCTGGCGCCCGTTGGCATGATAGATACTGGCCGGCGAGTCGGTTAGCCCGCGCGACAGCGTAGCAATATCCCGCAGTCGGGTGGTGGCGCTGGCGCCGTGAGGGCTGACCAGCAGATCTCCCAGCTCATCGATGCTCTGAAACTCACCGGTGGGGTGGAGGCGGATCGATTCGCTGCCAACGCGGATCTCCCCGGCGCTGGACACCACGTTGAGTCGGGCCAGGATTGCGGCGAGCTGGTTGAGGGTGATCCCGCGCGCCGCCATCTTCGCCAGCGAGATATCCACATTGATCTGCTGCGGAATGACGCCGCCGATAGCGACTTTACCGACCCCCGGCACCAGCACCAGCTCCCGGCGCAACTGTTCGGCATAGCGCACCAGCTCCGGGTTGGTAAAACTGTCGCCCGAGATAGCGAAGAAAAAGCCAAACACATCGCCAAAGTCATCGTTGACGAAAGGGGGGACTACGCCAGGGGGGAAAAGGCGGCTGGCGTCACCGACCCGGCGACGTAGCTCATCCCAGATTTGCGGCAGCTCGCTGGAATGGTACTGCGAAGCAATATTCACCGTAATTTGCGATAAGCCATTCGAGGAGATGGAGCTGACGTTATCCAGCGAGGGAAGCTGCTGAATCGCGTTTTCCAGCGGCAGGGTAACCTCCTCTTCCACCTGCTGAGCGGACGCGCCAGGGTAGTGGGTGACGATCACCGCCGTTTTGATGGTGAAGGCGGGATCTTCCAGGCGGCCGATATTGAGCAGGGCGAGCAGGCCACCCACCCCTAACAGCAAAATGGCTAACCAGACGCGGGTCGGGTTGTTAATAAACTGACGGGAAATATCCATTTATAATCCTCGTTCACGCGTCCAGACCCGCACCGGCTGCCCGGCATGCAGCTCGCTCACGCCCGCCGCAACCACCTGTTCACCCGCGCGGAGACCGTCGGTGATCGCCACTCCCTGCGAAGTCACCTCGCCGACGGCGACCTTACGCTCCTCAAGATATCGATGCGCGTTATCGCCTTTCACCACCCAGACTACCGGCTCGTTCTTTGGCCGGTTATCGGGGTTAAACACCGCCTCCGCTGGCACAATGAGGGTTTCCCGTCCGGCGCTGGCCGGTAAATTGCCGAGATTGACCGTCACGGTGCCGCTGACCCCGCCGACGGCGGGAAAATCATCTGGCCGCGGCATGGTTAACACGATCTGCCAGGTGAGGGTGCTATTGTCGCTGCTGCCGGTATGCTCTTTGTATTCCGCGGTAAACTCGCGGCCCGGCAGGGGATTGATCCTGACGACGGGACGGTAGGCGGTATTGCGGATATCCAGGGAGGTGAACAGATTTTCGGGAATGCTGAAGACCACATCCAGCAGGTCGGTCCGCGTCAGGGTGATCACCGGTTGGCCGGCGGCGACCACCTGATGGTTGCGGATATGCACGCCGGCGGCAATCCCGCTAAAGGGCGCGATGAGGCTCATTTGCGCCAGCTCTTCGCGAGCGATTTTTAAGGCCGCATTGGCGGCATCGCGATTGGCGCGCTGCACGTCCATCTCCGCCTGGGAAATCGCCTGGCGCCCGGCCAGAGTCTGGAAGCGGTCGAACTGACGCTGGGCGAGAGTGGCCGCCGTTTGCCGCTCATTGACCCGTTGCTGGGCCTCGCGGGCATTCAGGCGCGCCAGCGTTTGCCCCTGGGCGACGCTTGCCCCCTGACGAATATCTAGCGACTCCACCTGGCCACCCCGCTTAAACGACAGTTCGGTGGAATCGCCAGACTCAATGCGTGCCGGAAACGTTCGCTGCTGGGTATTGCCCACGGCGGTCACCTGCGCCACTTTAACCATGCGCGGGGCGGACTCGACGGTGGGTGCTTTCTGATCGCAAGCGGTTGTAAATATAATAACAACCGGGATGAGAGAAAAATAACGGTTCACAATATTCCCCTCAGATTCAGGATTTATTTTACATTTTTATTACATGGCGCCTGCTTATTCTGCGAGAGCGGCGACGACCAGATAAGTGAAGAGCCCCACCGCTGTGCAGGCGACAATGGCCAGCGCGACAAACAAACCCAGGCGTAACAGGCTATAACCCAACATAATTTCCTCCCTTTACTCCCACCCGAACCGTGAATGTCATTTAATTCGGCCCCCACTGTGACCACCGGACATTCGGAGCGGCATGCCTGCTTGTAATCAGCATAGTCGGAGAAAATATGAAGTGTTAAAAAAGAGAATGCCGCGAGCGTTGGCGGCATTGAGGGGAAAGCGCAGGAGATCCGCAGGGAATATGCGGTTTTTATGATATTTTTCAGTCTATTAATCCGCCATTTTCTAATGTTAATTTTCCTGTGCTAAGTTTAATAACATCTATTCCGCTCGCCGCTTCTGTTGTTGAGATTTCGTTCCTCCCCAAGTAAGGGGCTATTCATCACTACGCATTGTATTGGTAATAAAAGGATTATCTCATGTATAAAAATATCGTTGTTCCCGTTGACGTGTTTGATGCGGGCCTGGCCGACAAAGCGCTCTCTCATGCGAAATTCCTCGCCCAACATTCTGCCGGGCAAATTCATCTTATCCATGTTATTCCGGCCTTTTCTCCTGTATTAACCCGCGGATTTATCTCTGATGCCCGAAAGATGGAAGACCATTTGCTTAATACCGCTAAGGAAAAGCTGAGCGAGCTGGTGAAGAAAAATGGGCTTGCGGAAGACGCCAGCCATCTTTATGTGCGCAGTGGCAATGTTCGCGATCAAGTGATTGCCCTGGCCGATGAGCTGAAAGCGGATGTGGTGATTGTCGGTTCGCGCAATCCGGGTATCCAGACTCATCTGCTGGGCTCGGAAGCGGCCAATATCGTGCGCTATGCCCATGTACCAGTGTTCGTTGTGCGCTGATGATGGCGGGATGTCGCCCTGACTTCCGCTTCAGAAATCGAGGGAAAGAGTATGAATACAGATAAACCGGGGGCGCCCTATTATCAGCGCTCCGTCGAGGAGACTCTCGCCAGCGTGCAGAGTTCGCCGGAAGGGATTAGCGGAACAGAGGCGGCTACGCGCCTGCAGCAGTATGGCGAAAACGCCCTGCCGCAGAAGCCGGGTAAACCCGCCTGGCTGCGTTTTATTGCGCATTTTAACGATGTGCTGATCTACGTCCTGCTGGCGGCAGCGTTGCTCAAGGCGGTGATGGGCCATTGGATCGACATGGCGGTGATCCTCGCGGTGGCGGTGGTCAATGCGCTGATTGGCTTCATTCAGGAGAGTAATGCGGAGAAATCGCTGCAGAGTATCCGCAATATGCTGTCCAGCGAAGCGGTAGTGATCCGCCAGGGTAACCATGAAACCATCCCCACCACCTCGCTGGTACCCGGCGATATCGTGGTGATCCGCGCCGGCGACCGTATCCCCGCTGATTTACGGGTGATTGAGGCGCACAACCTGCGGGTGGAAGAGGCCATCCTCACCGGGGAGTCGACGGTGGTGGAAAAAACCACCGAGCCGCTAAGCGGCGATTTACCGCTCGGCGATCGCAGCAACCTGTTGTTTTCCGGGACCACCGTCAGCTCAGGGGCGGGCAAAGGGATCGTGGTGGCCACCGGCGGCGATACCGAGCTGGGTCACATCAACCAGATGATGGCGGGCATTGAAAAACACCGTACGCCGCTGCTGGTGCAAATGGACAAGCTGGGCAAAGCCATCTTTATCCTCATTCTGGTGATGATGGCGGCGCTGTTCGTCTTTAGCCTGCTGTTCCGCGATATGCCGGTCTCCGAACTGATGCTGTCGTTGATTAGCCTCGCGGTGGCATCGGTCCCGGAAGGGTTGCCGGCGATTATCTCGATTATTCTGTCGCTCGGCGTACAGGCGATGGCCCGTCAGAAAGCGATTATCCGCAAGCTGCCGACGGTGGAAACCCTCGGCGCGATGACGGTTATCTGCTCGGATAAAACCGGGACCCTGACCATGAACGAAATGACGGTGAAGGCGGTGATCACTGCCGACAGCGTCTATCGGGTGGAAGGGGATAGCTATGAGCCGGTCGGTAAGATCCACGCCATTGACGATCCGACGCCGGTCACGATCGCGCCCGGCTCGCTGTTCGAGCGCTATCTGCGCACCATCGATCTGTGTAACGACAGCCAGCTTATCAAAGAGGAGAGCGGGCTGTGGAAAATCACCGGCGGCCCGACCGAGGGGGCGCTGAAGGTGCTGGCGGCGAAGGTCACTCTGCCGCCGCTGACCAGCGAACTGCGCAGTAAAATTCCTTTTGATTCGCAATATAAATACATGTCGACCCTCTACCGGCTGGGTGAAGAGGAGGTAGTGCTGGTCACTGGCGCGCCGGATGTCCTGTTCCGCCTGTGCCAGTATCAGCAGAGCGACAGCGGATTGCAGCCGCTGGATCTCCCGTACTGGGAAGGCAAAATTGAAGAGTACGCCCGGGAAGGGCTACGGATGGTGGCCGCAGCCTGGAAGCCGGCTGCCGCAGGCCAGACCGAACTGACCCATCAGGATCTGCAGCAAGGGGTGATTTTGCTAGGGGTCGCCGGGATGATGGATCCGCCGCGTCCGGAGGCCATCACGGCGATTGCCGACTGCCTGCAGGCCGGGATCCGCGTGAAGATGATCACCGGCGACCACCCGCAAACGGCGATGAGCATCGGCAAGATGCTGGGGATTGGCAATGCGGGAAATGCCATTACCGGACGCGAGCTGGAGGTGATGGACGACGCGCAGCTGAGCGTAGCCGCGCAGCAGTTTGATATCTTCGCCCGCACCAGCCCGGAAGATAAGTTCCGCCTGGTGCAGGCTCTGCAGAGTAAGAAAGAAATTGTCGGAATGACCGGCGATGGGGTGAACGATGCCCCGGCGTTGAAGCAGGCTGACGTCGGCGTGGCGATGGGGATCAAGGGGACCGAGGTGACCAAGGAGGCCGCCGATATGGTGCTGACCGATGATAACTTCGCCACCATCGCCAGCGCAGTCCGCGAGGGGCGCCGGGTGTATGACAACCTGAAGAAAACCATTCTCTTCGTCATGCCGACCAACCTTGCCCAGGGGTTACTGATCGTGATCGCGCTGCTGGCGGGCAACGTACTGCCGCTCACGCCGGTGTTGATCCTGTGGATGAACATGGCCACCTCCGCCACGCTGTCGTTTGGCCTGGCGTTTGAAGCCGGTGAGAAAAATATTATGCGGCGGCCGCCGCGCGATCCGAAAATTCACGTGATGGACGGCTTTGCCATCTGGCGCGTAGCGTTTGTGGGGTCAATGATTGCGGTCAGCGCCTTTATTCTCGAAGCCTGGCTGCAGCCGCGCGGCTATTCGCCGGAGTTTATCCGTACCGTGCTGTTGCAGACTCTGGTCACCGCCCAGTGGTTCTATATGCTGAACTGCCGCGTATCGGATGGATTCTCGTTAACCAAAGGTCTGCTGGCCAACAAAGGGATCTGGATCGTCAGCGGCGTACTGCTGGTGCTACAGCTGCTGATTATCTACGCGCCTTTTATGCAGATGCTGTTCGGCACCACCGGGCTGCCGTTCCGCTACTGGGTGATCACCTTTATCATCGGCTTCGCCATGTTCCTGATCGTGGAACTGGAAAAACCGCTGACCCGCAAATGGCGTTCCGCCTGACGGCGTGAAGCGCTGAACGAAAAAGAAAAGAGGGGGCATGCCCCCTCTCTGGCTGACGACAAACCTGTTTCGTCATTATGCTCGCATTTCTGCCGGGTGGCGGCATTCGCCTTACCCGGCCTACGAAAGACTTCAATATCAATCTGTTACGCGGTTATCTGTAGGCCCGCGCAAGCGCAGCGCCGCCGGGCAATTCCTGAAGATTGCACATTGTCAGCAGTTTGAGAGAGGGCATCGCCCTCTCTTTTATTATGGTTCACGCTTGTTGCGCTTTACTGTTTCGGCTCGGCGACCACGGTGCTTCCCACGCCGCGGTTATTGTACTCCCACATGCGGTTGAAGCCGTTGTCGTTGAGGTTGCGCTGCAGATTGCCTTTGTCATCGGCGCTGCCGGTGTTGCCGCTGAACGGGCGGCCGGAGCCTACCGCCGCCGCCCACGGCTGGGCAATATTAAAGCCTTCATTGATAGCGCTGTCGCGGATCACCACCTGGCCGTTGCTGTTGCCATCGACATCCAGCGCGCGGCCGAGCTGCGCGACGTTATCCCCGGAGGCGGTGAAGCGGCTGTTGGTCGCCAGGAAGCCGTAGGTCACGCTCTTCAGAGTAGCCGGCGCGAAGACATAAGCCTCTTTCTGGGTACGGGAGTTCACCACGCGGAAATCGGTGTTATCAAACACCACCGCGCCGCGGCCGGAAACGATATCCACATCGCCTTCAATGTAGCTGTTGGTCACCAGGGTGCGGGTCTGACGGTTGTCCTGCAGACGGTTTTGCACGCCGCTGTTGGTCACGAAGAAGGTGTTCTGACGGCCAAGAATATTGACCTTATTGATCTGCACCTGGTCGCCATCGCTGCGCAATGCCACCGCCTGGTGGGTACCAGCGTCAACGCTGTCGCCGAGGTTGTTGGCGATGGTCAGGTTCTGCAGCTGCAGACCATTATTCTGTGACCAGAAGACTGCGGAACACATTACGCCGACGGTCGCCGCGGATTTGCTTTGGCAACTGTCGAACATATACCACGCCGGTTTACCCGGCATATATTTACCGCCTGGATTGACCAGACGACGCCAGGTGTTGCGATCCATCTCGGAATCAATGGCTTCGCTGATTTTCACGTCGATTGGCTTATCGCCAGTACCATACAGGGTCAGGGCGCCCGGCGCCGCCGGAACGTAGACGGTTCCCGGGTACTCGCCCGGCATAATCGCGATATACAGACGACGGTTAGAGTGACGGGCAATTGCGGCATCCACCGCCGCCTGAATGGTGGTATGGGTTACGCCCTGGGTTCCCGCAGGGCCGACGATAAAGTCAGGCTGCGCCGGCAGGCTGATAGCAGACGGCGTCCAGGCGGCGGCGTTGGGAGCCAGCGACTGGAAATAGGCCGCCGGCGTGAAGTTTTTCGCTTCTTCGGCGTTGAGTATGGGACGCGCGGTAGTGCCCGGTGCAGTCTGCGTTGAGGGCTGTTGATCGGCAGGCGTCGAGCTACAGGCGGACAGCGTCACGCCGAAGGCCAGCGCCAGCGCCAGACGGGAAACGGAATATGTGTTCATGTTGCTCCGGGCAAAATTAAGCGTAGTGAAATACCCCGGCTGAAACGCCAGGGTATAAGTCCTTTAAAACCTGCTGTTTTATACTAACTTGAACGAAACGGGAAGACGTGGACGGAAAAACTTACCGTCTTTACGCAACGCGCAGCCCCGCCGGATGGTCTTTAGTCACAAAAAAATAACATTTCCCTGCGCTATTGTTGACTTTACCGGCGTTATGAAAATAAATGTCTATACAACCCATGACAAGTTAAGCGCTATGACTGAAGCCACTTCCGAACTCGTTATCTGGCGAAACGGGCGTCTCGCCACCCTGAACCCCGATCATGCTCAACCTTACGGCCTGCTGGAGCGCCATGCGCTGCTGGTGCGCGACGGCCGCATCGCGGCGATTGTCGCCGAAGATGACGTCCCCAGCGGGCGCAGTATCGATCTTGAAGGCCGGTTGGTAACGCCGGGATTAATCGACTGCCACACCCATCTCGTCTTCGGCGGCAGCCGGGCCCAGGAGTGGGAGCAGCGGCTGAACGGCGTGTCGTATCAAACCATCAGCGCCAGCGGCGGCGGCATTAACTCCACCGTGCGCGCCACGCGCGACAGCAGCGAAGCTGAACTACTGGCGCTGGCCCAGCCGCGTCTGGAACGCCTGCTGCGTGAAGGGGTTACCACCCTGGAGATCAAATCCGGCTACGGCCTCGACCTGCCAAACGAACGCAAAATGCTGCGGGTCGCCCGACAACTGGCCGATCATAATGGCGTGGAACTGTCGGCGACGCTGCTCTCCGCCCACGCCACGCCGCCGGAATATCAAGGCGATGCTAACGGCTATATTACGCTGGTCTGCGAGACCATTTTGCCGACGCTGTGGCAGGAGGGACTGTTTGAAAGCGTTGACGTCTTCTGCGAAAACGTCGGCTTCAGCCCGCAGCAAACTGAGCGCGTCTTTCAGGCGGCGCAGACGCTGGGCATTCCGGTAAAAGGCCACGTTGAGCAGCTCTCGTCGCTGGGCGGCGCGCAGCTGGTGAGCCGCTATCATGGGCTTTCCGCCGACCATATCGAGTATCTGACGGAAGAGGGCGTGGCGGCGATGCGCGAAAGCGGCACCGTGGCAGCCCTGCTCCCCGGCGCGTTCTACTTCCTTAATGAAACCCGTAAACCGCCGGTCGAGCTGCTGCGCAAGTACCAGGTGCCGATGGCGGTGGCGACCGATTTCAACCCCGGCACCAGCCCCTTCGCCAGCCTGCATCTGGCGATGAACATGGCCTGCGTCAAGTTTGGCCTGACGCCGGAGGAGGCGTGGGCCGGCGTGACGCGCCATGCCGCGCGGGCGCTGGGGCGCCAGGCCAGCCACGGCCAGCTGGCGCCGGGCTTTGTCGCTAACTTCGCCATCTGGGATGCTGAGCATCCCGTCGAGATGGTGTATGAGCCGGGGCGCAGTCCGCTCTGGCATCGCGTTGTTCAAGGAGAATTGCAATGATGCTGTGGCAAGCTACGCCAGCCAGTCTCTGGCAGGGACGCGACGACAGCGCGGAAGCGCCCAATGCGCTGCGCCTGTTCCAGACCATCGCCCGCGCGGAACGCTTCGCGCCGCAGGAGATGCCCGGCGATATCGCGCTGCTCGGCTTCGCCTGTGACGAAGGGGTCCGGCGTAACAAGGGGCGTACCGGGGCAGCGGACGGCCCGGCGACCCTGCGCCGGGCGTTGGCCAATATGGCCAGCCATCAGGGTCATGACCGCTGCGTGGATATGGGCACCATCAGCGTCGACGGCGAGCAGTTAGAAGCCGCGCATCAGGCGCTGCGCGAGGCGGTGGCCGACTGTCAGCGGGCGGGTAAACGCACGCTGGTCCTGGGCGGCGGCCACGAGACGGCCTTCGGCCACGGCGCTGGGGTACTGGATGCCTTCCCGGGCGAAAAAGTGGGCATTATTAATCTCGATGCGCATCTGGATCTGCGCTTTGCCGACTGCGCCAGCTCCGGGACGCCGTTCCGCCAGTTGGCGCTGGAGTGTGACGCGCAGCAGCGCGGTTTTCACTATACCTGCATCGGGGTTAGCCGGGCGGCGAACACCCAGGCGCTATGGGATGAAGCGGCGCGCCGCCAGGTGGCTATCGTTGAAGATCTGGAGGTGCTGACAGCCTTCGAAACTCGCGTGTTGCCGGAGCTTGAGCGCAATATCGCGCAATTCGACCGTCTGTATCTGACTATCGATCTCGACGTGCTGCCGGCGCGAGAAATGCCGGCGGTGTCGGCCCCGGCGGCGCTGGGCGTGCCGCTGGCCACGCTGCTGCGCATCGTTGAGCCGCTGTGCCGCAGCGGTAAGCTGCAGGCGGTGGATCTGGTGGAGTTTAACCCGCTGTTTGACATTGACGGTCAGGGCGCTCGCGTGGCGGCCCGTGTGGCATGGCAAATCGCCCATTGGTGGCGCTAGCGATCCGCGCTATTATTTTCGTTTCGCCGCTCCGCTTATTACGCATAAGGAAAGCCAGGCCATGTTTGCACAACAACCTCGTTCCGCGCCCGCGCCTTTCTATGAAAAGGTGAAGCAGGCGATCAGCGAAAAGATCCACAGCGGCGTCTGGCGACCGCATGACCGTATCCCGTCGGAAGCTGAGCTGGTGGCCCAGTTCGGCTTCAGCCGGATGACCATCAATCGCGCGCTGCGCGAGCTGACGGACGAAGGCCTGCTGGTCAGGTTACAAGGGGTGGGAACCTTTGTCGCCGAGCCGAAAGGGCAGTCGGCGCTGTTCGAGGTGCGCAGTATTGCCGCAGAAATTGTCGCCCGTCACCATCAGCACCGCTGTGAGGTACTCCTGCTTGAGGAGACCCGGGCGGATCATATTCAGGCGACGGCGCTCAGCGTCCCGGAAGGCACCCGCATCTTTCACTCGCTGATGGTGCATTACGAAAACGAGGTGCCGGTGCAAATCGAAGATCGCTGCGTCAATGCCGCAGTGGTACCGGACTATCTGCATCAGGACTACACCGCCACCACGCCCCATGATTACCTGTCGCTGATCGCGCCGTTAACCGAAGGTGAACATATTGTTGAAGCGGTGCAGGCCACGGCGGAAGAGTGCGCGCTGCTGCATATTCACGCCCACGATCCGTGCCTGCTGATCCGTCGTCGCACCTGGTCGACAACCCACATCGTCTCCCACGCGCGCCTGCTGTTCCCCGGTAGCCGATATCGTCTGCAGGGGCGCTTTGGCTCCTGATCCACGCTGGCGTCAGCAAAACGTGATTGCTGACGCAATATAACAAAATTGTATCATTTCTGTTAAATCCTGGCTTGCGCATGCTTGTATAGACAAGTATATGTATCTACGTAAACAACGTTCATTGTCAGGAGAAACCCCGATGTCGCAAAGCAAATATCGCCAGCTGGACGTCCGTGCGCCAAGAGGCACGACGCTGACCGCGAAGAGCTGGCTGACCGAAGCCCCGCTGCGTATGTTAATGAATAATCTTGATCCCGATGTCGCCGAAAACCCGCACGAGCTGGTGGTCTATGGCGGTATTGGTCGCGCAGCGCGCAACTGGGAATGCTATGACGCTATCGTGAAGGCGCTGAAGAACCTGGAAAGCGATGAAACCCTGCTGGTGCAGTCCGGAAAGCCGGTGGGCGTATTCAAAACCCATGAAAACTCACCGCGCGTGCTGATCGCCAACTCCAACCTGGTCCCGCACTGGGCCACCTGGGAACACTTTAACGAGCTGGATGCCAAAGGGCTGGCGATGTACGGCCAGATGACCGCCGGCAGCTGGATCTACATCGGCAGCCAGGGCATCGTGCAGGGTACCTACGAAACCTTCGTCGAAGCCGGTCGCCAGCACTACCAGGGCAGCCTGAAAGGCCGCTGGGTATTAACCGCCGGTCTGGGCGGCATGGGCGGCGCGCAGCCGCTGGCCGCGACGCTGGCCGGCGCCTGCTCGCTGAACATCGAATGTCAGCAGAGCCGCATCGATTTCCGTCTGCGTACCCGCTACGTGGATGAGCAAGCCACCTCGCTGGATGACGCCCTGGCGCGCATCAAAAAATACACCGCCGAAGGGCGGGCCATCTCTATCGCGCTGTGCGGCAACGCCGCGGAGATCGTACCGGAGCTGGTGAAGCGCGGCGTGCGCCCGGATATGGTCACCGACCAGACCAGCGCCCACGACCCGCTGCATGGCTATCTGCCGAAAGGCTGGAGCTGGGAAGAGTATCAGCAGAAAGCCGAATCCGACCCGCAGGGCACTATTCTGGCGGCGAAACGCTCGATGGGCGATCACGTGCAGGCGATGCTGGCCTTCCATGAGATGGGGGTCCCAACCTTCGACTACGGCAACAACATCCGCCAGATGGCGCAGGAAGTGGGCGTCAGCAACGCCTTCGATTTCCCGGGCTTCGTGCCGGCCTATATCCGCCCGCTGTTCTGCCGCGGTATCGGCCCGTTCCGCTGGGTAGCGCTGTCCGGCGATCCGCAGGATATCTACAAAACCGACGCGAAAGTGAAAGAGATCATTAAAGATGATCAGCATCTGCACCACTGGCTGGATATGGCGCGCGAGCGCATCAGCTTCCAGGGACTGCCGGCGCGTATCTGCTGGGTCGGTCTGGAGTGGCGGCAAAAGCTCGGTCTGGCGTTTAACGAAATGGTGCGCAGCGGCGAAGTCTCCGCGCCGATCGTCATTGGCCGGGATCACCTTGACTCCGGCTCCGTCGCCAGCCCGAATCGCGAAACCGAAGCGATGCGCGATGGTTCTGATGCGGTCTCCGACTGGCCGCTGCTCAACGCCCTGCTCAATACCGCCAGCGGCGCGACCTGGGTGTCGCTGCACCACGGCGGCGGGGTAGGCATGGGCTTCTCGCAGCACTCCGGGATGGTTATCGTCTGCGATGGTACCGATGAAGCGGCGGCGCGTATCGCCCGCGTCCTGCATAACGACCCGGCGACCGGCGTAATGCGTCATGCCGACGCGGGGTATGAGATTGCCATTGAATGCGCAGCAGAACAGGGTCTGAATCTTCCGATGGTGGCGGCAACGCAGGGGAACGCTAAATGAAATCTTTAACTTTGATCCCGGGTCAACTCAGCCTGTCGCAGCTCCGCGACGTTTACAGCCACCCGGTAAATATTACCCTCGACAGCGGCGCGTTTGCCGCCATTGACGAGAGCGTGGCCTGCGTCAACGCCATCCTTGCCGAAGGGCGTACCGCCTACGGCATCAACACCGGTTTTGGCCTGCTGGCGCAAACCCGTATCTCGACGGAAGATCTGGAGAACCTGCAGCGTTCGCTGGTGCTGTCCCATGCGGCGGGCGTTGGCGAGCCGCTGGACGATGATCTGACGCGGCTGATTATGGTGCTGAAGATTAACAGCCTGTCCCGCGGTTTCTCCGGGATCCGCCTGAGCGTGATCCAGGCGCTGATTGGCCTGGTGAATGCCGGCGTGACGCCGTGGATCCCGGCCAAAGGCTCCGTCGGCGCTTCCGGCGACCTCGCGCCGCTGGCGCATATGTCGCTAACCCTGCTCGGAGAAGGTAAAGCGCGGGTACGCGGCGGCGACTGGCTGCCGGCCACCGAAGCGCTGCGTCAGGTGGGGCTGGAGCCGATTACCCTGGCGGCGAAAGAGGGGCTGGCGCTACTCAACGGCACCCAGGCCTCGACCGCTTTTGCCCTGCGCGGTCTGTTCGAAGCCGAGGATCTGTTCGCCTCCGCGGTCGTCTGCGGGGCGTTAACCACCGAAGCAGCGCTGGGCTCACGTCGTCCGTTTGATGCGCGCATCCATGAAGTGCGCGGCCAGCGCGGGCAGATTGATGCGGCGGCGCTGTATCGCCACCTGCTGACCGACGATAGCGCGATCTCGCAGTCGCACCATAACTGCAGCAAGGTGCAGGACCCGTACTCCCTGCGCTGCCAGCCGCAGGTGATGGGCGCCTGCCTGACGCAGATCCGCCAGGCGGCTGAGGTGCTGCTGGCTGAAGCCAACGCGGTCTCCGATAACCCGCTGGTCTTTGCCGCCGAAAATGACGTCATCTCCGGCGGTAACTTCCATGCCGAACCGGTGGCGATGGCCGCGGATAATATCGCGCTGGCGATCGCCGAAATCGGCTCGCTCTCCGAGCGCCGCATCGCGCTGATGATGGACAGCCATATGTCGCAGCTGCCGCCGTTCCTCGTCAAAAATGGCGGCGTCAACTCCGGGTTTATGATTGCCCAGGTCACGGCGGCGGCCTTAGCCAGTGAAAACAAAGCGCTGTCGCACCCGCATAGCGTTGACAGCCTGCCCACCTCTGCCAACCAGGAAGACCACGTCTCGATGGCGCCGGCGGCCGGTCGCCGCCTGTGGGCGATGGCCGAGAACACTCGCGGGGTGCTGGCCGTTGAGTGGCTGGCGGCGGCGCAGGGGCTGGATATGCGCGAAGGACTGACCACCAGTCCGCTGCTGGAAGAGGCGCGTCACTTGCTGCGCGAACGCGTGCCGCACTATACGCAGGATCGCTACTTCGCCCCGGATATCGATAACGCCATTGCGCTTCTGGCGGCCCGTCACCTGACGCGTCTGCTGCCTGCCGTACTGCATTAATCACCGTTGTTCTCTGTACCCGCGTCGGGGGAAGTCATTCCCCCGACCGCCCTACACCGCATATTTGTCGTCATATAAAAAAATCAGGACACCTGTATATGCAACAACAACACAAGCCACATCTGCTGCGCGGGCTCAATGCCCGACACATTCGGTTTATTGCGCTCGGCTCCGCTATCGGCACCGGGCTGTTCTATGGCTCGGCCTCAGCCATCAAAGCGGCGGGCCCGGCGGTGCTGCTGGCCTATCTGATTGGCGGCGCGGCGGTGTTTATCGTCATGCGCGCGCTGGGCGAGATGGCGGTGCGCAACCCGGTTTCCGGCTCCTTCGGCAGCTATGCCCGCCAGTATCTCGGGCCGCTGGCCGGGTTTATTACCGGCTGGACCTACACCTTTGAAATGGTGATCGTCGCCCTGGCCGACGTCACCGCCTTCGGCATCTATATGGGATTGTGGTACCCCGATGTGCCGCGCTGGATCTGGATCCTCAGCATCATCTTCTTTATCGGCGCGATGAACCTGTGCAACGTGCGGGTATTTGGCGAGATGGAGTTCTGGCTGTCTCTGGTGAAGGTGGTGGCGATTATCGCCATGATGCTGGCGGGGGCGGGGATCATCTTCTTTGGCTTTGGCCACAGCTTCCCGGCCACCGGGCTGGAAAACCTCTGGAGCCACGGCGGCTTTGCCCCTAACGGCTGGCAGGGCGTTATCGCCTCGCTTGGCATCGTGATGTTCGCCTTCGGCGGGGTGGAGATTATCGGCGTCACTGCCGCGGAAGCGAAGGATCCTAAGAAGGTGATCCCGCAGGCCATCAATACCATTCCGCTGCGCATTATCCTGTTCTACGTCTGCACCCTGGCGGTACTGATGGCGATCTTCCCGTGGAACAGCTTTGGCGAACAGGGGAGTCCGTTTGTGCTTATTTTCGACGGTCTGGGGATCCCGGCGGCGGCGACCATCCTTAACATCATCGTGATCAGCGCCAGCATCTCGGCGATTAACAGCGATATTTTTGGCGCCGGACGCATGATGTACGGCATGTCGAAAGAGGGGCTGGCGCCGAAAAGCTTCCAGCGCATCGCCAGCAACGGTGTGCCATGGATGACGGTGGTGGTCATGGGCGGCGCGCTGCTGGCGGCGGTGGTATTGAACTATCTGATCCCCGAGCAGGTATTTGTGCTAATTGCTTCGCTGGCGGCATTCGCCACGGTATGGGTGTGGCTGATGATTCTGCTATCCCATTTTGCCATGCGCCGCGGTTTGTCTGCCGAAGAGCGCAGCCAGATCGCCTTTCCCATTCCGTTCTGGCCGGTGGCGCCGCTGTTGACGCTGCTGTTTATGGGGCTGGTCATCGCCGTACTAGGGATGTTTGCCGAAACGCGGATGGCGCTGATCGCCGGCCTGGTCTGGCTCGGGCTGCTGACGGTGGTGTGGTATGCGCGGGTGCGTAAAACGGCGCTGCAGGTAGCCACTGAACAGTAAGGCCAATTTCCCCGGTGGCGCTGCGCTTACCGGGGCTACAAATGGCACGGACCGTAGGCCGGGCAAGGCGTCAGCCGCCGCCCGGCATAAAAGCGGCTCCGTGCCCGCGGCAATCGTCCGGCGGCGCTGCGCTTGCGCGGGCCTGGGGGTATTGTAGATACTGCTATCGGCTTGTAACGGTTTTAATCCGGTAAAAACAGTTGTTTTGTATTAATTCCGAGCACATTGCGCTCCCGAAATGTCTTCTACGTTATGTTACTCATGGCGCAGGGAGCGCACAGGGGGCGGCCAGTCGCCGCCGCCCCCTGTACCCCCGGGCTTCGGCCAGCAACATCGCCACTGCGTGGTGCCTTCGACTTATCCCTGCAGGCTTCGGGTCGGGCCGAGGCAGCGTCCTTGCAAAACACGGCCCTCAGCCCGCATCCATGCGGGCTGCCCCGGCCTTCCGGGAACGTCTCAGCGATGTTGAGGCCGCAACACCGGCAGTTTCAGCAGGACTGGTGGGTAACTTCACGGCAGGTCGCACGCACCGTAGGCCGGGTAAGGCGTCAGCCGCCACCCGGCAAAATAACCGCGCAATAGCACCGTAGGCCGGGCAAGGCGTCAGCCGCCGCCCGGCATAAAAGCGGCTCCGTGCCCGCGGCAATCGCCCGGCGGCGCTGCGCTAGCATGGGCGTGGGGGTAGTGTAGGTCGGGTAAGCGCAGCGCCACCCGAAAAACAAATGGCGCCGCGGGTACCCCGGATAAGGCGCAAGCCGCTATCCGGGGGGAAGATTAACTGAACAGGGCGGTGATGGAGGCGCTGGCGAGGGAATGGAAATGGACGTTAAAGCCGACCATCGCGCCGCTGGCCTCAGCATCCACCTCAATTTTCTCGACGTCCAGGGCGTGGACGGTGAAGATATAGCGGTGGGTTTCGCCCTTCGGCGGCGCCGCGCCGCCGTAGCCTGCCTTACCAAAATCGGTGCGGGTCTGAACGGCCTCTTCCGGCAGCTCCGCCTGACCGGAACCGGCCCCTTGCGGCAGGACGCGGGTATCGGCCGGCAGGTTAGCGACCACCCAGTGCCACCAGCCGGAGCCGGTCGGCGCATCCGGATCGTAGCAGGTCACCACAAAGCTTTTGGTTCCCACGGGCACATCATCCCACATCAGATGCGGCGAAATATTGTCGCCATCGTAGCCCATGCCGTTGAAGACGTGACGATTAGGCAGCTTACCGCCGTCCTGGAGATCGTGACTGATCAGTTTCATGCTTCATCCTCATTGATAATGCGCTGATTAACAAAGAAGTGTAGCCTTCCCGACGACGCAATTCCGCTATTTATTCGCTAAAAAATGTTTCGTCCTGCACTGCCTGGTTGACCGCACGGGTCAGGCGGGTCAGCTGCTCGGGCGTGATGATGTACGGCGGCATCAGATAAATCAGCCGGCCAAACGGACGGATCCAGACTCCCTGCTCGACGAAAAAGCGCTGCAGGGTGGCCATGTTGACCGGGCGACGGGTTTCAACCACGCCAATAGCGCCCAGCACGCGGACGTCCGCGACCAGCGCAGATCCCCGCGCCGGGGCCAGCTCGGCCTGCAGCTGGGCTTCAATCGCCGCCACCTGCGGCTGCCATTCGCCGCTCTCCAGCAGGCGCAGGCTTTCGCTGGCCACCGCGCAGGCCAGCGGATTGCCCATAAAGGTGGGGCCGTGCATAAAGCAACCGGCTTCGCCATTGCTAATGGTTTCAGCAACCGTTCGGGTAGTGATGGCGGCGGAAAGGGTCATGGTGCCGCCGGTCAGCGCTTTGCCCAGACACAGAATGTCGGCGGTAATCCCGGCGTGTTCACAAGCGAACAGCTTGCCGGTGCGGCCAAAGCCGGTGGCAATCTCATCGGCGATCAGCAGTATCCCTTCCCGGTCGCACATTTTACGCACCCGCTTCAGCCACTCCGGATGGTACATCCGCATGCCGCCTGCCCCCTGGACGATAGGTTCGAGGATCACCGCGGCGATTTCATGACGATGCGCGGCCATCAGGCGGGCAAACGGCACCATATCCATCTCGTCCCACTCGCCGTCGAAGCGGCTTTGCGGCGCGGGGGCGAAAAGATTATCCGGCAGGTAGCCCTGCCACAGGCTGTGCATCGAGTTCTGCGGATCGCAGACCGACATCGCTCCGAAGGTATCCCCGTGATAGCCGTTGCGGAAGGTCAGAAAACGACGACGTGGTTCGCCTTTAGCCTGCCAGTACTGCAGCGCCATTTTCATCGCCACCTCTACCGCCACTGAACCGGAGTCGGCGAGGAAAACGCACTCCAGCGAGGCCGGGGTCATCGCCACCAGCTGACGGCATAGCGCTACTGCCGGCGGATGGGTGATCCCGCCGAACATGACGTGCGACATTTGGTCAATTTGCCCCTTCAGCGCCGCATTGAGGCGTGGGTGATTGTAGCCGTGGATCGCCGCCCACCAGGAAGACATACCGTCAACCAACTGTTCGCCGCCGGCGAGGGACAGCTCGCAACCGTGGGCGGACACCACCGGGTAGACCGGCAGGGGGGAAGTCATAGAGGTGTAGGGGTGCCAGATGTGGCGCCGATCGAAAGCGAGATCGTCCAGTGTCATAAGCGACTTGTAAACCATTTTGAAAACATTTAGGTTTACAAGTCTACACTGAACTTACTTACAATGGAACGTACACAAAATATTTCGCGCAGCATCGAGGCGGCAAGCGAGAACATCCCCAGGAGCATAGTTCACTATGTGGCTGGGGTGCGCGAGTGCAGCCAACAAAGAGGCTGTGTGAAATAGGAAGTGTACGACCTTTTGGAGAGGAAAATGGCTCACCAACCTCGCTGGACAATGTCGCAAGTAACGGAATTATTTAATAAACCGCTGCTCGATCTGCTATTCGAAGCGCAGCAAATCCATCGTCAACACTTTGATCCGCGCCAGGTGCAGGTCAGCACCCTGCTGTCGATCAAAACCGGCGCCTGCCCGGAAGATTGTAAATATTGCCCGCAGAGCGCACGCTACAAAACCGGCCTCGAAGCCGAGCGCCTGATGGAGGTTGAGCAGGTGCTGGAATCAGCGCGCCAGGCGAAAAACGCCGGCTCCACCCGCTTCTGCATGGGCGCGGCGTGGAAAAACCCCAATGACCGCGATATGCCTTACCTGGAGCAGATGGTGAAAGGGGTGAAGGCGCTGGGGCTGGAGTCCTGTATGACGCTCGGCACCCTGACCGACAGTCAGGCGCAGCGCCTGGCCGAAGCGGGCCTCGATTACTACAACCACAACCTTGATACCTCGCCGGAATTTTACGGCAACATCATCACCACCCGTACCTACCAGGAGCGCCTGGATACGCTGGATAAAGTGCGTGATGCTGGGATCAAAGTCTGCTCCGGCGGCATCGTCGGGCTGGGAGAGAGCGTAAAAGATCGCGCCGGACTGCTGCTGCAACTGGCTAATCTGCCGACGCCGCCGGAGAGCGTACCGATCAACATGTTGGTGAAGGTCAAGGGCACGCCGCTGGCGGATAACGACGACGTCGACGCTTTCGATTTCATCCGCACTATCGCCATCGCGCGCATCATGATGCCCACCTCCTACGTGCGTCTCTCCGCCGGCCGCGAGCAGATGAACGAGCAGACCCAGGCGATGTGCTTTATGGCCGGGGCGAACTCGATTTTCTATGGCTGCAAGCTGCTGACCACGCCGAACCCGGAAGAGGACAAAGACCTGCAGTTGTTCCGCAAGCTGGGGATCAACCCGCAGCAGACGGCGGTGCTGGAAGGCGACAATGAGCAGCAGCAGCGTCTGGAGCAGGCCTTACTCACCCCGGACACTGAGGAATATTACAACGCGGCGGCGCTATGAGCTGGCAGCAGCGAATCGATCGGGCGCTGGACGAGCGGCGGGCGGCGGAAGCTTTTCGCCGCCGCCTGCCGGTGACGCACGGCGCCGGGCGCTGGCTGGAGCGGGAAGGGGAGCGCTGGCTTAACTTCTCCAGCAATGACTATCTGGGCCTGAGTCAGCATCCGGCGATTATCGCCGCCTGGCAACAGGGGGCCACGCGCTATGGCGTCGGCGCCGGCGGCTCGGGCCACGTGAGCGGCTATAGCGAAGCCCACCGCGCGCTGGAAGAGGCGCTCGCCGACTGGCTGGGCTATCCGCGCGCATTGCTGTTTATCTCCGGCTTTGCCGCGAATCAGGCGCTGATCGCCGCCCTGGTGGAGAAAGACGATCGGATTGTCGCCGACCGTCTGAGCCACGCCTCTCTGCTGGAGGCGGCGAGCCTCAGCCCGGCGCAGCTGCGGCGCTTTACCCACAACGATCCGCAGCAGCTCGCGCAACTGCTGGCTAAGCCGCTGGCGGGCGAACAGTTGGCGGTCACTGAAGGCATTTTCAGCATGGACGGCGACAGCGCGCCGCTGGCGGCCATTCACGCCGCGACGCAGGCCGCAGGGGCAGTGTTGCTGGTGGATGACGCCCACGGTGTTGGCGTGGTCGGCGACGAAGGACGCGGGAGCTGCGCCGCGCAGGCGGTGCGCCCTGAGCTGCTGGTGGTTACCTTCGGCAAGGCCTTCGGCGTCAGCGGCGCGGCGGTGCTGTGCGACGAAGCAATGGCCGATTATCTGCTGCAGTTTGCCCGTCATCTGATCTACAGCACCGCGATGCCGCCCGCCCAGGCGGTGGCGTTGAGCGCTGCCCTGGGGATCATTCGCAGCGATGAAGGGCAGCAGCGTCGCGACATCCTGGCCGCCCGCATCCGTCAGTTCCGTGAGGGGATGGGCGAGGTGTCGCTGGGGTTGACCGACTCCGTCAGCGCGATCCAGCCGCTGATCGTCGGCGACAACGCCCGGGCGCTGAACCTGGCCTGCCGTCTACGCGACGCGGGCTGCTGGGCAACGGCGATCCGTCCGCCGACGGTGCCGGTCGGCAGCGCGCGTTTGCGCCTGACCCTGACAGCCGCCCATCATGCTGAAGACATTAACCGTTTACTGGAGGTGCTGCATGGCCACAGTGAATAAGCAGGCGGTGGCCGCGGCGTTTGGCCGGGCGGCCAGCGGCTATACGCAACATGATGAACTGCAGCGGCGCTGCGCCGATCTACTGCTGCGCCAGCTGGCGCGCCGCGATTTTGCGCAGGTGCTGGATGCCGGCTGCGGCCCCGGCAGTATGAGTCGCTATTGGCGTGAGGCGGGCAGCGTGGTGACCGCGCTGGATCTCTCCGCCGGGATGCTCGCCCAGGCGCAGCGTAACGACGCCGCGCAGCATTATCTGCTGGGGGATATTGAGGCGCTGCCGCTGCCGGACGCCTGCGTCGATCTGGCGTGGAGCAATCTGGCGGTGCAGTGGTGCGACGATCTACGGGCGGCAATTGGCGAGCTGTACCGGGTGGCGCGTCCCGGCGGCAGAGTGGCGTTTAGCACGCTGCTCGCCGACTCGCTGCCGGAGCTCAATCAGGCGTGGCAGGCCATCGACGACCGGCCGCATGCCAACCGTTTCCTTAGCGAAGCGGCGGTGCGCGCGGCGCTTAGCGGCCTGCGCGCGACCGGCGAGGTTCATCAGATTAGCCTGCCGTTCGCCGATGCGCTGAGCGCTATGCGCTCGCTGAAGGGCATCGGCGCCACCCATTTGCACCAGGGGCGGACCGCCGCCCCGCTTGGCCGCGGCAAACTGCGCGAGCTGCAGCTGGCCTGGCCGCAGCGGCAGGGCATCTGCCCGCTGACGTATTCTCTTTTTACAGGAGTCATTGAGCGTGACTAAACGTTTTTTTGTCACCGGGACCGATACTGAAGTCGGTAAAACCATCGCCAGCAGCGCCCTGCTGCAGGCGGCGAATCTGCTGGGTTTTCACACTGCCGGCTATAAGCCTGTGGCCTCCGGTAGCGAGCTTACCGGCGATGGGCTGCGTAATGAAGATGCGCTGGCGCTGCAGCGTCATAGTCGGGTCGCGTTGCGTTACGACCAGGTGAACCCCTATACCTTCGCCGAGCCGACCTCCCCGCACATCATCAGCGCCGACGAAGGGCGGCCGATCGCCGCGGCCAGGCTCTCCAGCGGGCTGCGTGAGCTGGAAGGTCTCGCCGACTGGGTGTTGGTGGAAGGCGCCGGCGGCTGGTTTACGCCGCTCTCGGATTCCCTGACCTTCGCCGACTGGGCGCAGGCGGAACAGCTGCCGGTCATTCTGGTGGTGGGCGTTAAGCTCGGCTGTATCAACCACGCAATGCTTACCGCTCAGGCGGTACGCCAGGCGGGACTACCGCTGGCGGGGTGGATCGCCAATGACGTACAGCCGCCGGGCAAGCGCCACGCCGAATATCTGGCGACGCTGAAAAACCGACTGGCCGCGCCGTTCCTCGGCGAAATACCGTGGCTTGCCGACATCGCGCAGCGCGACGATCTCGGCCAGTATCTGGACCTCAGGGCGCTGGATCCGGCGTTATCCACTGCGCCAGCAGCGGCTCATCCAGCGCCATAATATCGCCTTCGGCGACGTTACGGCCCCGGTGCAAGACACAGAAGCGATCCGCCACCCGGCGGATAAAGGGCAGGTGCTGCTCGGCGAGCAGCACCGTCAGGCCGATATCGCGATTTAACCGCAACAGCAGATCCGCCAGCTTTTGCAGGCAGCGCGGCCCTCTGCCGCGCGAGGGTTCATCAAGGATCAGCAGCCGCGGCTGGACGATCAGCGCCCTGGCCAGCGCCAGCTGGTACTGATCGTCGTCGCTCAGCGAGGCGCCTTTGCGCTGCCGTAGGGCATAGAGCTCGGGAAAATGCTCATAAATCTCGCCGCCGCTGGCGTTAGCCCCGGGTTTCCCGGCCGCCAGGGCGATGTGCAGGTTCTCTTCCACGCTGAGTTGGGAAAAAATGCGTTTATCTTGTGGCACGTAGCCGATACCAATGGCGCTGCGCGATTGAGCGGACAGGGGGGTGAGATCCTGCGGCGGGGCGCCAATGTCATGCCAGGTCATCCGGCCGCTGGCCACCGGCAGGTGGCCAGCAATGCAGTTAACCAGGGTGGTTTTTCCCATGCCCTCGCGTCCCAGTACGCCAATGCACTCTCCCGGGCGTAGTACAAGATCGACATTCCACAGCGAATGCTGGTTGCCGTAAAAGTGATTTACTGCCTGTAAATTCAACATGGACGTTTTCTCCTTATCCTGGCGTCAGGGCGACAGAAAGATGCTGCAAAACTCTTGCCAGGAAAAAGAACGCTCGGAAAAAAAGCGCTAAACGCCGATACCATCGGGCCTCGTCAGCGCCGGGGCTGCACTTTTCCGGTGCCCGACGCTAAAGGGTGGTGCAAAAAGCAGCAAAAATCGAGCGGCTTTAAGCGGATAGTTATCAAAAATAGTTCGATAAAAATTTTTCGCCACGCGGTTGACCGCAAAAGGCGACAGGCGCCGGGCGGCGGTGGTCTTGGGCTGCGGACAGTTATCCACTATTCCTGTGGATAACCTTGTGTATTAGAGTTAGAAAACCTGCGGTAAGCTAGAGCGTACGCGGCTTGCGGCTGAATTGGCGCGAAAGGCGTCTTTTCTTTAAAGATCTTAAATATCAGCTTGTTAGATAAAATCAATGGGTGTAAGAAAAGCGTCATCTGCTGCCATAAAAGTTTCATCCGTCCGCTTGACAAATGTTAAAAGGTAAAATTTTCTGGGGATAACCCTGGCGGCCGGAGGATTATTCCGTCTGACGCACGTTTTGCACCCAGCTTGCCGGCTAATAAGACCCTTTTGTGGCGTTATCATAAGTACGCACTGTTTAAATATCCAGTATAATTTATTGGCAAAAAACGGCCCGGGGGGTAGAATTAAACACCGGCCGCTAATTCTTTTTTCAGGTTCTGATTGATGAGTAAATCGTTTGTACTGCATTCCGCCTTTCGCCCCTCCGGAGACCAACCGGAAGCCATCCGCCGCCTGGAAGAGGGGCTGGAGGATGGGCTTGCGCATCAGACGCTACTGGGGGTTACCGGCTCCGGTAAAACCTTTACCATCGCCAACGTGATTGCCGACCTACAGCGGCCGACGATGGTGCTGGCGCCAAACAAAACCCTGGCGGCTCAGCTCTACGGCGAGATGAAAGAGTTTTTTCCGGAGAATGCCGTCGAGTATTTCGTCTCCTACTACGATTACTATCAGCCGGAAGCCTACGTTCCCAGCTCAGATACCTTCATTGAGAAGGACGCCTCGGTAAACGAACATATTGAGCAGATGCGTCTGTCGGCCACCAAAGCGCTGCTCGAGCGGCGCGACGTAGTGGTGGTGGCGTCAGTCTCGGCGATCTACGGCCTCGGCGACCCGGACCTGTATCTGAAAATGATGTTGCATCTGACGGTCGGTATGCTGATTGACCAGCGAGCGATCCTGCGTCGTCTGGCCGAACTGCAGTATACCCGCAACGATCAGGCCTTCCAGCGCGGCACTTTTCGCGTGCGCGGCGAGGTGATCGACGTCTTCCCGGCGGAATCCGACGATATCGCCCTGCGCATTGAGCTGTTTGACGAAGAGGTCGAGCGTTTGTCGCTGTTCGACCCGCTCACCGGCCACGTCGAAGGGACGGTGCCGCGCTATACCATTTATCCCAAGACCCACTACGTGACGCCGCGGGAGCGCATCGTCCAGGCGATGGAAGAGATCAAGCTGGAGCTGGCGGAGCGGCGCAAGGTGCTGCTGGCCAACAACAAGCTGCTGGAAGAGCAGCGCTTAACCCAGCGTACCCAGTTTGACCTCGAAATGATGAACGAGCTGGGTTACTGCTCGGGCATTGAAAACTACTCGCGCTTTCTCTCCGGGCGCGGGCCCGGCGAGCCGCCGCCGACCCTGTTCGACTATCTGCCGGCGGATGGCCTGTTGGTGATTGACGAATCCCACGTCACGGTGCCGCAGATCGGCGGTATGTACCGGGGCGACCGGGCGCGCAAAGAGACGCTGGTGGAATACGGTTTCCGCCTGCCGTCGGCGCTGGATAACCGGCCGATGAAGTTTGAAGAATTCGAAGCGCTGGCGCCGCAAACCATCTATGTGTCGGCGACCCCGGGCGCCTATGAGCTGGATAAATCCGGCGGCGAGGTTGTGGATCAGGTGGTGCGGCCGACCGGTCTGCTTGACCCAATCATCGAAGTGCGCCCGGTGGCGACTCAGGTCGACGATCTGCTGTCAGAGATCCGCCTGCGAACGGCCATCAACGAGCGCGTGCTGGTCACCACTCTCACCAAGCGGATGGCGGAGGACTTAACCGAGTACCTTGAGGAGCACGGCGAGCGCGTGCGCTATCTGCACTCGGATATCGACACCGTCGAGCGCATGGAAATCATCCGCGACCTGCGTCTTGGCGAGTTTGACGTGCTGGTGGGGATCAACCTGCTGCGTGAGGGGCTGGATATGCCTGAGGTGTCGTTGGTGGCGATCCTGGATGCGGATAAAGAGGGCTTCCTGCGTTCTGAACGCTCGCTGATCCAGACCATCGGCCGCGCGGCGCGCAACGTCAACGGTAAGGCCATCCTCTACGGCGATAAGATCACCCCCTCCATGGCCAAAGCCATTGGCGAGACCGAGCGTCGACGGGAGAAACAGCAGCGCTACAACGAAGAGCACGGCATTGTGCCGCAGGGGCTCAATAAGAAAGTGGTGGATATCCTGCAGCTGGGCCAGGGCCTGGCGAAAACCAAAGCCAAAGGGCGCGGTAAAGCGAAGGCCGTTGAGCCTGCCGGGCTTAGCGCTGTGGATATGACGCCAAAAGCGCTGCAGCAGAAAATCCACGAGCTGGAAGGGCAGATGATGCAGCACGCGCAGAACCTCGAGTTTGAGGAGGCGGCGCAAATACGCGACCAGCTGCATCAGCTGCGCGAGCTGTTTATCGCCGCTTCCTGATTCTGGGCGCAGACTGGCGGAGTGGAGGTGCGGGGTATAGTGAAGGCGCGCTTCTCTTATCGTCCTGCTTGCCAGATAACAAACATTTGAGAAGAAAAAAGGCCGCGTTGCGGCCTTCTTAATGTTTGCTTAATCTCGCCAGGCGACACTATCTTCAACCTGATGAGGATAGCGCCCATGCAAAAAATTAACTTCCGTGAATATCTGGCGGTCGCCACCGCCCTGGTCATTATTGTTGCCTTCTTCCATCAATGGGTGCTGACGTTCTGACCCCCGCGCTGCGGGAATAGCACCCACGCGCGGACCCCTGGCCCTGGCTGTCGGTTATGCAAAAAAAACTGGGCGTCATGCAGCTGAGCGATGCGCGTGACGATGCTCAGTCCGAGGCCAATGCCGCCGTAGCGACTGTCCATGCGCACGAAGGCTTTACTGAGTTCGCCGCTTTTCGCCTCATCGATCCCCGGCCCTTCATCTTCCACCGCCATCACCGGCATCAGGCCTGCTTTCACCGACACGCGGATCGTCGACCCTTCAGGGCTGTAGCGGTGAGCATTCTCCACCAGATTGCGCAGGATCACGCGGATTAACGTCGCATCGCCAGAGACGACGGCCTCGTTTTCGATATCCGTCAGCAGCAGCCGCTGCTGACGCTGCGCCAGCATAGCCTCCAGTTCGTCCTGCAGGGGTTTTACCACGTCATCCAGCAACAGCACCTGCTGGTAGCTGCCGGCGGAGAAGGACTGGCCGACGCGCGCCAGCTGCAGCAGCTGGGAAATGCTGGTGGTCATCTGATCGAGACGCTGGATCAGCGGGTCGACGCCCATGCCATGCACTTTCGCCAGCAGCTCAAGGTGCAGCCGCAGCCCGGCCAGCGGGGTGCGTAGCTCATGCGCCACGTCGGCGGTAAACAGCCGCTCGCGGTCGAGGGTCAGATTGAGGCGGGAAACCAACTGATTCAGGGCGGTGGTCACCGCCGTGACTTCGGGCACCGATTCGCTGAGTACGATAGGAGTGAGGTTGTCCGGCGTGCGGTTCTCCAGTTCGCTTTGCAGTCGTGAAAGCGGGCGGGTGATCTTGCGCACCGCCAGCATGCTGATATACAGCGCCAGGCCAACGATCAGCAGGCTCGGCACCAGCAGGCTGGCAACCGCTTCCCGTACCTCATGCTCCACATGTTTCTGGTTGTTGTGCCCTTCGATGGCGCTGGCCACCAGCAGCTGGATCTGCTCTTTGCTCTCATGCCATAGCCAGAAGACGCTTATCAGCTGGCAGACCACCAGGATGGCGCCGATGGTCAGCAGCAGCCGGTGGCGCATGGTCCAGGTTTCAGTTGCAAACAGAGCCATGGTCTATTCCGTGTCGATGTTGTTAGCCAGCATATAGCCAAAGCCCCGGACGGTGCGGATCCGCGATTTGCCAATCTTTTCGCGTAGGTTGTGAATATGCACTTCCAGGGTATTGGTCGCCGGCTCGTTGTCCCAGCTGTAAATGTCGTTGTAGAGGATCTCGCGATGCACCGGGCTACCGGCTTTCATCATCAGCCGCGACAGCAGGGCATACTCTTTCGGCGTAAGATCCAGCGCCGTTTCACCCAGCCACACCAGGCGGCGAGTGACGTTAAGGCGCAGATTGCCGACGCTGATTTCATTATCGCCCTGGTTGTTATGCCGGCGGAGCAGGGCGCGAATGCGCGCATTGAGTTCCTCCAGGGCAAAGGGTTTTACCAGGTAGTCATCCGCCCCGGTATCGAGACCGCTAATGCGATCCTCAAGCGTATCGCGGGCGGTGAGGATCAGCACCGGCTGGGTCATTTTCTCCCGCCGCATGCGGGAGAGAAAATGCAGCCCGTCTTCATCCGGCAGGCCGAGATCCAGCACGATCAGGCTGTAATGATTGCTGGCCAGCGATAGCGCGGCTTCGTGCGCGGTGGAGACGCCGTCGCACACGTATCCTTCACTTTGCATCGCCAGAATTAACCCTTGCAACAGCAGCGCATCGTCTTCAATGACTAAGATTTTCATCAACCAGCCTCTCTACATGGCGTTAAGATATCATCTGCCGCCTGGTACTCGCGGGTGCTGACGCCGAGCAGGCCGAGCAGGGTGGAGAACAGATTATCCTGCGAGTAATTCTCTTTTTGCGCCCGCTGCTGCAGACAGTGCGCGGAAATGCCGTAGCGCTGCTGGTAGTCGGCGGAGAGCCACAGCGCCATCGGCACATGTTTCTGCGTATCCGGCGCGATGGAATACGGCAGACCATGCAAATAGACGCCATCTTCTCCCAGCGATTCGCCGTGGTCGGACAAATAAACCAGGCTAGTGGTAAATTTATCCTGTTTAGATTGCAGTAGTTTTATCGCTTTATCAACGACATAGTCGACATAAAGGATGGTGTTGTCATAGGTATTGGTCAACTGCTCCCGGGTACAGCCCTGGATCTCATTGGTGTCGCAGGTCGGCGTGAATTTGCGAAACGCCGCTGGATAGCGATTGTAGTACGTCGGACCGTGGCTGCCGATGGTATGCAGCACAATAATGCCATCCTGTTGCAGGTTATCGATATAGCTGTCGAGATTATGGAACAGGACGTCATCGTAGCACTCGCCATCGATGCACTGCCCGGTGAGCTTCAGGTCGGTGACGTTCTGGTGTGGTACCCGGTCGCAGGCGCCTTTGCAGCCGCCGTCATTATCGTTCCACAGCACCCGGATCCCTGCGCGCTGTAGAATATCCAGGACGCCTTCCTGATGGTGCGCCAGCTCTTCGTCATAATGCGCGCGCGGCATATTGGAGAACATGCACGGCACGGAAACTGCGGTTGCCGTGCCGCAGGAAGTGGTATGCGGAAAATAGATCACGCCGTCCTGCCGCATCAGCGGGTTGGTGTCGCGCGAATAGCCGCCCAGTGAGAAGTTATCCGCTCGCGAAGTCTCGCCGAGCACGACGATCGTCAGGTTCTTACGGGGAGCGTTATGCATCACCGCTTTCTGCGTGGCATCTTCGCCAATCTTCACCAGCGGCAGGTTGTCCATCCGATGATGAGCATACCAGGAGTTCACGGCCACAATGCTGTTGGAAGGGCTAAGGGATTTCACCAGCTCTTTGTTGTTACGGAACACCGAGGCGTAATCTTTGTAGAACAGCGCGGCCACCAGAATAATCAGCAGCGCCGAAACGGCGATATTGAGCAGGCGCATCGCCGCGCCGCGCCATCGCGTGGCGGGCTTACGGATTTTCACCCACCAGGCGACGAATACCGCCAAAACCCCGGAAAGGCCGAGGACGGCAATCATTTCGCCGGAGAGTAGAGCAAAGCTTTCCGCCGGAGTGGTGTCGAGGATATTGGTGATCATGCTGCGGTCGATCACCACGCCAAAGTTCCAGATGAAGTATTGCGCCGAGGCGCTGAGCAGAATGAACAGGCTAATCACCAGCCGGTCCAGCTTCAGGAACGAGGCGAGAGTGGTGAGGATATTCATCACGCTAATGGCCACGATCGGCATACTGAGGAATACCAGCCAGTTATGCAGGCTATTTACCGGCAGTAACGGGAAAACCTGGCGATAAAAAGCCAGGTTGAGACAGATACCGATATAGCAAGCAAAGAGAATCAGATAAGTCGTGCGGCTGACCACCGGCCGACGCAGAGGCAATAACGACATAATGCACACCCACAGAAAAAGATGAGGGTATAGTGCCAGCCCTATTTTAAGACAACCTTAAGATTTTAAGGTGCGCCGAAGAGGGCCGCCTCCGGCGCGCAGGATCAGCCCGGCAGCTGGATCGCTTTCTCCAGCGCCCCGCGGAGCAGCGCCCGGTCATGACGATAGGGAACGTCGCTGGCCTCCAGCGGCGTCTGGATCACCAACCGGTCGTCGATGCCGCTGATATCGGCTTTTGGACCGGCGATCACCGCATCCACCACCCGTTTGCCTACATAGCGCTCCATAATCGCGATGCGCTCCGCCAGCGACAGCCTCGCGGCCGGGCTATGCTCTTTGCCGAGGTTATCGATAAAAACCATCGGCGCCGGGGTGCGGCGCAACGCCTGGGCCATCTCGTCGAGCAACAGGATCGGCAGCAGGCTGGTGTAAAAACTGCCCGGCCCAATGAGGATCAAATCGGCTTCGGCGATAGCCTCCACCGCCTCGCGGGTGGCCGGTACCGGCGGGGTGAGCATCAGCTCCTGCGGCACATTATCAAGCTGATCAATATTCACTTCGCCATAAACTTCATGGCCTTCATGATCGAGCGCCATCAAATCCACCGGTTGTTCTGACATCGGGATCAGGAAAGCGTCCACTTTCAGCAGGTTTCTGATCAAATTGATCGCCTCTAACGGCCGCACGCTCAGGTGATCCAGCGCCTTTAACATCAAATTTCCGAGGTTATGCCCGGAAAGCTCGCCGTTACCGCCAAAACGATACTCAAACATCGCCGACGCTACGCTCGGCTCGGCAATTAACTGATTGATGCAATTGCGCATATCGCCCCAGGCAATGCCACCTTCCGAACGACGGATCCGCCCGGTGGAACCCCCGTTATCGGTGGTGGTGACAATGCCGGTCAGCCGTGAGCCGAGCGAGGAGAGGGAGGACATCACCCGGCCCAAACCATGCCCGCCGCCGAGCGCGACCACCCGATCAAGGTCAGCGAATGTACGATTGCGCATAGAAATTCCTTATTTCACATAAACGGCCACACACTACCCGATCTACCCCTAAAAGACGATGGGAGGAGCCCGACAAACTGACCGACATCAAGGCAAAAAAATGATTTATGGCTATTCTGTAGCGAAAATGCACGAAGATAGCGATATGTATAAGATTATATAGCGAAATCGCCAATGGCGAAACTGCCTGTAACGCGCTACTATCGACATAACCTGTTAACACTCTAGCCTCTTCGCCTGTGTCAAAAGATATGGCGATTTGGCCGCGACGCCGCCGGTTGTCGCCAGGGCGTGGAAAGAAATGACCGCGTCTCCCGTATTTGGAAAGGTGTATATGGCCTCACAGCTTACCGATGCATTCGCGCGTAAGTTTTATTACCTGCGTCTGTCGATTACCGATGTGTGTAACTTCCGTTGCACCTACTGCCTGCCGAACGGTTACAAACCCGGCGCCGTCAATAACAATGGCTTTCTCAGCGTAGACGAAGTACGCCGGGTTACGCGCGCTTTCTCCGCGCTGGGCACCGAAAAAGTTCGCCTCACCGGTGGGGAACCCTCCCTGCGCCGCGACTTCACCGAGATTATTGCCGCCGTGCGTGAAAACCCGGCGATCCGTCAGATTGCGGTCACTACCAACGGTTACCGCCTGGCGCGCGATGTCGAACGCTGGCGCGATGCCGGCCTGACGGCGATTAACGTCAGCGTTGATAGCCTCGACGCCCGCCAGTTCCATGCCATCACCGGCCAGGACAAGTTCCACCAGGTGATGGACGGCATTGACGCCGCCTTCGCCGCCGGCTTTGACAAGGTGAAGGTGAATACCGTGCTGATGCGTGATGTTAACCATCACCAGCTCGATACCTTCCTCGCCTGGATCCAACCCCGCCGTATCCAGCTGCGCTTTATTGAGCTGATGGAAACCGGTGAAGGCAGCGACCTGTTCCGCCGTCACCATCTCTCCGGCATGGTGCTGCGCGATGAACTGCTGCGCCGCGGCTGGATCCATCAGATCCGCCAGCGCAGCGATGGCCCGGCGCAGGTCTTTTGTCACCCGGACTACGCCGGCGAGATCGGCCTCATCATGCCGTATGAAAAAGACTTCTGCGCCACCTGCAATCGGCTGCGCGTCTCGTCCGTTGGCAAACTGCACCTGTGCCTGTTTGGCGAAGGCGGCGTCGACCTGCGCGACCTGATGGCCGAAGACCAGCAGCAGGCCGCGCTGGAGGCGCGGATCGCCGAAGCCTTAACCCATAAAAAGCAGACCCATTTCCTGCATCAGGGCAACACCGGTATTACGCAGAACCTGTCCTATATTGGCGGTTAATCGTTTTCGAAAGGAGCATTCAGATGAGCCAGGCTAGCGCTGAGTTTATCCCGACCCGTATTGCTATTCTTACCGTTTCCAGCCGTCGCGGCGAAGAGGACGACACTTCCGGTCACTGGCTGCGCGAGGCGGCGCAGGAGGCGGGGCACCAAGTCGTCGAGAAGGCGATCGTCAAAGAGAATCGCTACGCCATCCGCGCTCAGGTATCGGCGTGGATAGCCAGCGATAACGTGCAGGTGGTGCTGATCACCGGCGGCACCGGTTTTACCGACGGCGATCAGGCGCCGGAAGCGCTGCTGCCGCTGTTTGATCGTGAGGTCGAAGGCTTTGGCGAAGTGTTCCGCATGCTGTCCTTCGAAGAGATCGGCACCTCGACGCTGCAGTCCCGGGCCGTGGCCGGCGTCGCCAACCGCACGCTGATTTTTGCCATGCCGGGCTCGACCAAAGCCTGCCGCACGGCGTGGGACAACATCATTGCCCCGCAGCTTGATGCCCGCACCCGTCCCTGTAACTTCATTCCACACCTGAAGAAATAATCTATGTCACAACTGACCCATATTAACGCCGCGGGCGAAGCCCATATGGTGGATGTCTCCGGCAAAGCGGAAACGGTGCGCGAAGCGCGCGCCGAGGCTTATGTCGAAATGCAGGCGACGACCCTGGCGATGATTATCGACGGCAGCCACCATAAAGGCGACGTGTTTGCCACCGCGCGTATCGCCGGGATCCAGGCGGCCAAACGCACCTGGGAGCTGATCCCGCTGTGTCATCCGCTGATGCTCAGCAAAGTGGAAGTCAATCTGCAGGCGCAGCCGGAACATAACCGGGTGCGCATTGAATCGCTCTGCCGACTCACCGGGAAAACCGGCGTCGAGATGGAAGCATTGACCGCCGCCTCGGTTGCCGCGCTGACCATTTACGATATGTGCAAAGCGGTGCAGAAGGATATGGTGATTGGCCCGGTGCGCCTGCTGGCGAAAAGCGGCGGTAAGTCCGGCGATTTTAAGGTGGGTGAATGCCATGATTAAGGTTCTGTTTTTTGCCCAGGTGCGCGAGCTGGTCGGTACCGATTCGCTGACCCTTGATGCCAGCGAACTGGCGACTGTCGAAGCGGTTCGTCAGCAGCTTGCCGCCCGCGGCGATCGCTGGGCGCTGGCCCTGGAGGAGGGCAAGCTGCTGGCGGCGGTTAACCAGACGCTAACCTCTTTCGAACATCCAGTGGTCAGCGGCGACGAAGTGGCGTTCTTCCCACCGGTAACGGGGGGCTGACATGACGCAAACCCGTATCGTGGTCAGCCCGGCGCGCTTTAGCGTCAGTGAGGAATATCCCTGGCTGGCGGAACGCGATGAAGACGGCGCGGTGGTCACCTTCACCGGTAAAGTGCGTAACCACAACCTCGGCGACAGCGTGAAGGCGCTGACCCTCGAGCACTATCCGGGGATGACTGAAAAATCGCTGGCGGAAATTGTCGAGCTGGCGCGCGAGCGCTGGCCGCTGGGCCGGGTGACGATTATCCATCGCATCGGCGAAATGTGGCCGGGGGAAGAGATTGTGTTTGTCGGCGTCACCAGCGCTCACCGCGGCAGCGCCTTCGCAGCCGGCGAGTTTATTATGGATTACCTGAAAACCCGCGCGCCGTTCTGGAAGCGTGAAGCGACGCCGGATGGCGAACGCTGGGTCGACGCCCGCGACAGCGATCGTCAGGCGGCAGAGCGCTGGTAGTGTGATACGCTTACAGGGTGATACTTTGTTAATCAGGAGAGAGTCATGGACAGATATCCGCGTTCCGATTCAATAGTGCAGGGCCGTACCGGCCTGCAGACTTACATGGCGCAGGTGTACGGCTGGATGACGGTCGGCCTGCTGCTGACGGCGTTTATCGCGTGGTTTGCAGCGAATACTCCGGCGGTGATGATGTTCGTCTTTTCGAGCAAAATCACTTTCTTCGGGCTGATTATTGCCCAGCTGGCGCTGGTGTTTGTGCTGTCGGGAATGGTGCAACGGCTGAGCGCCGGGATGGCCACCACGCTGTTTATGCTCTATTCGGCGCTAACCGGACTGACGCTATCGAGCATTTTTATCGCCTATACCTATTCATCGATCGCCAGCACCTTTGTGGTCACCGGCGGGATGTTCGGGGCGATGAGCTTGTATGGTTACACCACGAAGCGCGATCTGAGCGGCTTCGGCAGCATGCTGTTTATGGGGCTGATTGGCATCGTGCTGGCGTCGCTGGTCAACCTGTGGCTGAAGAGCGAGGCGCTGATGTGGGCCGTGACCTACATTGGGGTGGTGCTGTTTGTCGGCCTGACGGCGTATGACACCCAGAAGCTGAAAAACATCGGCGAGCAGATTGATACCCGCGACAGCGCCACGCTGCGTAAATACTCGATCCTTGGCGCCTTAACGCTGTATCTGGACTTCATCAACCTGTTCCTGATGCTGCTGCGTATTATGGGCAACCGCCGCTAACCTCTTTATATCACGGGGTTGCATCTCCGAACGCCCGGCAAGCGCAGCGCCGCCGGGCGATGGCATCAGACACGGTACCCGTGGTGCTGCCGGGTGGCGGCTGCGCCTTACCCGGCCTACAGGATCCTCTCACAGGCTTACGCTCCGTAGGCCCGTGCAAGCGTAGCGCCGCCGGGCGAGATATCAGGCACGGTACCCGTGGTGCTGCCGGGTGGCGGCTGCGCCTTACCCGGCCTACAGGATCCTCTCACAGGCTTACACTCCGTAGGCCCGTGCAAGCGCAGCGCGGCCTGGCCGTTTCATTCGCGGGCCAGCTTGCGCTGGTTCTTTTGCCGTAGCTTTTTCGCCCGGCTCTCCAGCAGCAGATAGGCCACCGTCGCCAGCAGCAATGGCAGGAAATAATAGAGCGCGCGCCAGGCGAGCAGGGCGGCAATGATCGCGCCCTTCGAAATATCTTCCCCGGAGAGCATGGCGATAAACACCGCCTCCAGCACGCCGATCCCAGCCGGAATATGGATAATCACCCCGGCGATACTGCTCACCAGCAGCACCCCTAATACCAGAAAATAGTTAATCTCGCTGCCCAACAGCAGCCAGATTATCGCCCCCATCGCCATCCAGTTCGCCGCCGAGAGCCCCATCTGCAGCAGCGCGAAGCGCCAGGAGGGCAGCACCAGCCGCTGGCCTTTAATCGTCAGGTGACGGCGTTTGGCGAACGCGCAGCCGAACAGATAGCAAAGCGTAAGGATCAGCATCACCCCGCCGATAATACGCAGAGTGGTCTGGCTGATGTACCAGTGCGGCGGCAGCTTCACCAGATCTGCCGTGAATATCACCCCGCCCAGCAGAATATAGCCCAACCAGTTGGTGGTAATGCTTAAGGAAAAAATACGGGTGATGGTGCTGCCGTTCAGCCCCAGCCGCGAGTACAGCCGGTAGCGCATACCGATCCCGCCGACCCAGGTGCTGAGTGTCAGGTTGAAGGCGTAGCAGATAAACGACACCAGCATGACTTGGCGTTTCGCCAGCTTGTGCCCGCAATAGGCCCGACCGAGCAGATCGTAGCAGCCGTAAATGAGGTAGCTGACGATAACCAGCGCAATGGCGCTAAACAAGGCCAGCCGATCGTAGCCGCGGATCACCTTCCACACGTCCTGCCAGTCGACTTTTTGCGCGTAGATCACCAGCAGGACGATGACGGCGATAAAAAAGAGCACGGTCAGCACTCTTTTCGCCATCCGCCAGCGGGGATGTGATTTGCTCATAGTGGATTATCCCTGGCTGGAGACTCGACGCGGTCCTGAGTTTCAATTTCCGGCTGGACCGGCGGGCTGACTCTGGCCAGCCGCGGGGTATGAGCCGGTAACCAGCCGACCCATGCCGGGAAGTGGCGTAGAAAGTGGAAAGCCATCACGCTGACGCCCAGCCGCCACCAGTTGCGTTTCGGCAGCATCGTTTTATCGATCCGCTGGCAATCCCGGGCGATAAGCCCGTTGAGATTATCGCGCAGCGTCTGGTTAAACACCCGATCGTGGATGATCAGATTGGCTTCCAGATTCAGCGACAGGCTGAGCGGATCCAGGTTGCTTGACCCAACGGTGGCCCAGTGGTCGTCTGCCAGAGCGACCTTGCCATGCAGCGGGCGACGGCGATATTCGTAAATCTGCACCCCGCCCTTAACGAGATAGTGATAGAGCAGGTGGGCGCCAAACTTCACAATGGGAATATCCGGTTCGCCCTGCACGATCAGCTTAACCCGTACTCCGCGCCGCGCGGCATTGCGCATCGCATGCAGCAGGCGGTAGCCGGGGAAAAAATAGGCGTTAGCGATAATCACTTCCCGGCGGGCGCTGGTCAGCATCTTCAGGTAGTGGCGTTCAATATCGTCGCGGTGATCCTGGTTGTCGCGCCAGACGAACAGCGCCTGCGCCTCGCCGGGGGTCTGGTTAATCTCCGGCTGGTGGCGACGACGTCGCCACCAGCGGCGGGCGGTTTCGCTGTTGGGCAGGTTTTCCAGCTCGAACTGCAGGATGTCGAGCACCACCGGCCCTTCGACCTGCACCGCATAATCCTGCTTCGCCTCCGGACCGTAGTCGCTCATATGTTCGGCGGAGTAGTTAATACCGCCGACAAAGGCGGTGGTGTCGTCGATTACCACGATTTTACGGTGCATGCGACGGAACAGATTGGTGCGCATCCCCATCAGCTTAGGACGCGGATCGTAGTAGCGGAAAATCACGCCAGCGGCGGTGAGCTCGCCGACAAATTCATCGCTGAGATCCGGGGAACCATAGCCGTCGAGGAGCACCTCCACCTGGATGCCGCGGCGGGCAGCCTCGAGCAGGACCGCGTGCAGCCGCCGGCCTACCTCATCTTCAAACCAGATAAAGGATTCGAGGATCACCCGCCGGCTGGCGCGACCGATGGCCGCAAACAGCGCCGGATAGTACTGGTCGCCATTCTCCAGTAGCGTAATGCGGTTGCCTTCCTGCCAACGACATTTCACAAATGTATCTCCACGCTAAGGGGTGCATGATCGGACAGATGCCGCCATTGTTTAAGGGCCAGCGCCTTCGGGCGACTGGCGTGGGCGTTCTTGACGTAAATGCGGTCGAGGCGCAGCAGCGGAAAACTGACCGGAAAGGTGCGCGCCGGCCGTCCGCGGGCGCGGGTAAAGATCTCTTCCAGACCGGCCTGGGCTTTTAACGGCTGGTTAGCCTGCTGACGCCAGTCGTTAAAATCGCCAGCCACCACCACCGGCTCGCCCGCGGGCAGGGTATTGACCCACTCCGCCAGCATGGTCAACTGCGCCTGCCGTTGGTCGGCGCGTAGACCGAGATGGACGCAAATCACGTGAATAGTTATCCCGCTCCGCGGCGGCACGATGCGGCAGTACAGCAGGCCGCGCTTCTCCCCGTTGCCGACCGAGATATCGCGATTTTCGTAGTATTCAATGGGAAAGCGCGACAGCACGGCGTTGCCGTGGTGGCCTTCCGGATAAACCGCATTGCGCCCGTAGGCGTAGTCGCTCCACATGGTGTCGGCGAGAAATTCATAATGGGTCGTATCCGGCCAGTTTTCGATGTGCAGCGGATGTACCTCATGAGCGCCCATCACCTCCTGCAGGCAAACAATATCCGCGCTAACGCTGCGCACGGCGTCGCGCAGTTCGGGCAAAATAAAACGCCGATTAAACGCCGTAAAGCCTTTATGGGTGTTAATTGTCAGCACGTTCAACGAAAATCCCACCGTTGGCTCAGCCATAATTCTCCAGTAAATGTCACTTTCCTGAATAAAATAGTGTAGTAGACGTCACAAAAAGATGCGGTGTTACGGAATTTTCCGTAAAGTGCGGTACTCTGAGTAGCAGAGAAAAATCCTTCAGGAGAGAAGCCATGAAGTGGCAACAACGTGTACGCGTCGCAACGGGTCTTAGTTGCTGGCAGATTATGTTGCATCTACTGGTCGTGGCAGTACTGGTGATGGGGTGGATGAGCGGCGCGCTGGTGCGTGTCGGATTGGGACTGTGCGTCCTCTACAGCGTCACGCTGCTGGCGATGCTGTTTTTACAGCGTCACCATGAGGCGCGCTGGCGCGATGTGGGAGACTTCCTTGAGGAGCTCACCACGACCTGGTACTTCGGCGCGGCCATGATAGCGCTGTGGCTGTTGTCGCGCGTGCTGCACAACAACCTGCTGCTGGCCCTCGCCGGGCTGGTGATACTGGCAGGCCCGGCGGTGGTCTCGCTGCTGGCGAAAGATAAGAGCCGTTACCCTAAAGCGTTCGGGCTACAACAAGGCGGCAACGCAGCGAATCCCCAGAAGCATAGATAACTATGCGACTGGGGTGAGTAAGGAAAGCCAACGCCGTTGTAGTTTGAACGATGACGGGTATTACGCAATCTTCCTTCGGAACATCGCATACGCCGCTGAGCCGGTGGTGGCCGCTATGACCAGTAGCGGCCACAAACTTCCCCACACAATCTCCAGACTCGCATCCTTCAGATAAATTTGCTTGGTGATATCGGTAAAGTGGCGGATGGGATTTATCCAGGTCAGATCCTGCAGCCACTGCGGCATGTTTTCCACTGGTGAGACGTACCCCGACAGGAGAATAGCCGGCATCATAAAGACGAACACGCCGATAAACGCCTGCTGCTGGGTGGCGCACAGCGACGAAATCAATAAGCCAAAGCCCACCAGCGATAGACCGTAAATCACCATGGTGAAATAGAACAGCAGCAGCGAGCCGGCAAACGGGATCTGATAGGCCCAGATACCAATCGCCAGCACGATAGTTGCCTGCAGGGTGGCGACGATCAGCGCCGGCACCGCCTTGCCGACGAAAATTTGCCAGGTGGCAAGGGGGGAGACCAGCAGCTGGTCAAGGGTGCCCTGCTCGCGCTCGCGAGCCACCGACAGCGAGGTGACGATCATCACCCCGATGGTAGTGATCATGGCGATAAGCGACGGCACCACGAACCATTTATAGTCGAGATTCGGGTTGTACCAGTTGCGCACCACCAGCTCGCTGTTGTTCGGCTTCGCTTTACCCTCCAGCAGCTCCTGCTGATAGTTTTTCACAATCTGTTGCAGATAGTTGGCGGCGATTTGCGCGCTGTTGGAGTTGCGTCCGTCGAGCAGAAGCTGCAGCGGGGCGGTTTGATAGTTATCCAGATTGCGCGAGAAATCGGCCGGGAAGCGCACCACCAGCAGAGCTTTTTGTTCATCGATGGTCGGCTGGATCGCCTGCGGGCTTTGCAGCAGCAGGACGTGGGTAAAGGCTTTGGCGCGGGCAAAGCGCTGAGTGAGTTCCACCGCGTGGCGACCGCTGTCCTCGTTGTAGATAGCGATGGTGGCGTTGGTCACCTCCAGCGTCGCGGCAAAGGGAAAAAGCAGCACCTGAATCAGCACCGGCATGATTAAAATCGCCCGCGTCTGCGGCTCGCGCAGCAGCGACTGCAGCTCTTTGCGGATTAATGTCCATAAACGGTGAAACATAATAGCTCCTTTGGCCCATTCAACCACGCCGGGCGGCACTGCGTTTGCCCGGCCTACGGGATCGGCGAACCGTATAATCGATGTTGTTTAAACCGTAGGCCCGGTCGGCGCAGCGCCACCGGACAAAACCTAATCCAGACGCCGTTTGGTTTTCAGCCACGTCAGACCGATAAACATCACCGCCGACGCAATCAAAAACAGCACGTTGACCAGCAGCACCACCGGAATATTGCCCGCCAGAAACAGGCTTTGCAGAGTACTAACGAAATAGCGCGCCGGGATCACATAGGTCACCGCGCGGATCACCGCCGGCATACTGTCTATCTGGAAAATAAACCCGGACAGCATAATCGACGGTAAAAAGGCGGCGTTCAGCGCCACCTGCGCGGCGTTAAACTGGTTGCGGGTAATGGTTGAGATCAGCAGCCCCATCCCCAGGGTGCTGAGCAAAAACAGACTGGTAATGACAAACAGGATCGGCAGCGAGCCGCGATAGGGCACGCCGAGAATAAATACCGACACCAGCATACACAACAGCATCGCCAGCATGCCGAGGAAATAGTAGGGAATGAGCTTGCACAGCAGCAGTTCGGCGCGGGTGATCTCCGTCGACAGCAGCGCCTCCATGGTGCCGCGCTCCCATTCGCGGGCCACCACCAGCGAGGTCAGTATGGCGCCGACCACGGTCATGATGATGGTGATCGCCCCGGGGATAATAAAGTGCTGGCTAATAGCCGCCGGGTTAAACCAGTAGCGCATCTGCACGTCGATCAGCGGTTCAAAGGTTTCGCCGCGGTCTTCCGCCCGCTGCTGCTGCCAGATTTGCCAAATACCTTCCACATAGCCCTGAGCGAAGTTGGCGGTATTGGGCTCGCTGCCGTCGGTGATGAGCTGCAGCGGTGCGTCGGCGCCGGGGCGGGCCATCTGGCGGTCGAAATCCACCGGAATGACCACCATGGCGCGGATGCGCCCGGCCTGCATCATCTCAATCAGCTGCCTGCGGCTGTCGCTGACGGTGGCATCGATATAGGGCGAGCCGGTCATGGTATGGACGAAATCCAGCGCCTCTTCGCTCTGCTGCTCAAGCAATACGCCGACCCGCAGCCTGCTGGAGTCGAGGTTAATGCCGTAGCCGAAGATAAACAGCAGCAGCAGGGGGATCACCACCGCGATCAGCCAACTGCTGGGATCGCGCACAATCTGCCGGGTCTCTTTGACGCACAGGGCGCGGACCCGCCGCCAGGAGAGAATGCTATTGCCCATGGCTATTCTCCTTGTCCCAGCGGTTAATCAGGGTAATAAACGCCTGCTCCATGGTTGGGTCCGTCTGGCTGTCGTCCGCCGCCTGGGCCTTCAGCGCATCCGGGGTCCCGCTGGCGATAAGCTTGCCGTGATAGACCAGCCCGATGCGGTCGCAGTATTCCGCCTCATCCATAAAGTGGGTGGTGACCATTACCGTCACGCCTTTATCAACCATGCTATTAATATGTAGCCAGAACTCGCGGCGGGTAAGGGGATCGACGCCGGAGGTGGGTTCATCGAGAAACAGAATATCGGGTTCATGCATCAGGGAGCAGGCCAGCGCCAGCCGCTGCTTGTAGCCGAGCGGCAGCTCGTCGGCGGCGTGGCGGGCGATACTTTTCAGGCCAAAGGCATCGCTCATCCGGGCGATTTTTTCATTTTGCGCCCGGCCGCGCAGGCCATAGACGCCGGAGAAAAAGCGCAGGTTTTGCTCGACGCTGAGGTTGCCGTACAGCGAAAATTTTTGCGCCATATAGCCCAGATGCTGGCGCGCCTTGCCAGAGCTGACCTTGAGATCCATTCCCAGCACCAGCGCTTTGCCGGAGGTGGGCACCAGCAGGCCGCACATCATTTTGAAGGTGGTGGATTTCCCGGCGCCGTTGGGGCCGAGCAGGCCGAAAATTTCACCGCGCTTAACCTGGAAATCGACATGGTCGGTAGCGGCGAAATCACCAAACTTTTTCGTTAACGACTGGGCTTCAATGACCGTTTCCTCTTTGCTGCCGTCAACGTGATGGATAATCGCCCCCAACGGCGATTCAGCGGTCCCGGCGCCGCCGAGCAGGTCGATAAACGCATCTTCAAAGCGCGGCGCGGTGTCGGCCACCTGCAGGGGCGGCATGTCGCCATGCTGCTGGACTTCCTCAATGCGCGCGTTCTTTTTCAGGATCAGACGCACCGATTTGCCCTGGATCACCCCGTCGCTAACCTGCGGCAGCTTCAGCGCCCGCTGCAGCAGGCGGCGGTTGTTCTCCTGCGGGCTAGAAACCAGAAAGCTGCGCCCGGCCATAGTTTGCGTCAGCGCCGTCGGCTCACCCTGGTAGAGCAGTTTGCCTTCGTTCATCAGCAGCACATCGCGACACTGCTCGGCTTCATCGAGATAGGAGGTGCTCCACAGGATCAGCATGCCGTCGCCGGCCAGCTCGTGCACCATCTGCCATAGCTCGCGGCGCGAGATAGGGTCGACGCCGACGCCGGGCTCATCGAGCAGCAGTACTTTCGGATCGCCCACCAGGGTACAGGCGAGGCCCAGCTTTTGCTTCATCCCGCCGGAAAGCTTGCCTGCCAGCCGTTCGGTGAATGGACCAAGGGAGGTGAACTCCAGCAGGCGGTCGAAAATTTTCTTCCGCGCCTCGCCGGTGACGCTGCGCAGGTCGGCGTACAGGGTCAGGTTTTCCATCACCGTCAGATCTTCATACAGGCCGAACTTCTGCGGCATATAGCCGAGCACCGCGTGCAGGGCGCTGTCGTCTTTTAGCGGGTCGAAGCCTATCACGCTGGCGCGGCCCTCATCAGGCTTGAGCAATCCGGCGAGCATTCGCATCAGGGTGGTTTTCCCCGCGCCGTCGGGCCCCACCAGCCCGGTGACGTAGCCGGCGCGGATCGTGCAGGTGAGCGGCGCTACCGCTGGCCTGTCCATACCGGGAAAACGGCGGCTCAGGCCGTTTAAGGCGATGACGGTCTCACTCATGTCCGTTCCCGTGGCTAAAGGAGATGGTCACCGGCATTCCCTGGCGCAGCGCGCCGTCGGCATCAGTCACCACAATGCGCAGACGGTAGACCAGATCGGTGCGCAGATCCGGGGTCTCGACGGTCTTCGGCGTGAATTCAGCGCTCGGCGAGACAAAACCGATTTTGCCGTGATAGGGCTTATCCGGCCGGCTGTCGGTATAGAGCAGCACTTCTTGTCCCGGCTGCGCCTGGCCGAGGTTTTTCTCGTCAACATAGGCGCGGACCCACACCGGATGCGTTAACGACAGGGTCAGTACGGTACCGCCGGCGTTGAGCATAGTGCCGGGCTCGACGGCGCGGGTCATCAGCGTACCGTCAGAAGGGGCGGTGAGCACGGTATCGTGCAGGTCCAGTTTGGCCTGGGCCAGCGCCGCCTGCGCCTGTTCCAGACTGGCTTTGGCCTGGGCAATCTCCTGCGGGCGGTTACCGGCGCGATACTGACGCAGCTTATCCTGCGCCGATTTGAGCGTTGCCTGCGCCTGATCGCGCGAGGAGCGGGCATTCTCCAGATCGTTGGCGGAAATGGCGCTGCTGGCGCGCAGCCCGAGCTGGCGCTGATAGAAGTTTTGCGCATAGTCGTAAGCGGCCTGCGCCTGTTTCACCGCCGCCGCGGCCTGGGCAATCTCTTCCGCGCGGTAGCCGGCCATCATCAGGTCATACTGCGCCTGGGCGGTGGAGACGTTGGCCTGCGCCTGCAGCAGGGCGTTTTCATACGGCGCGCGGTCAAGCTCGCCGAGAGTTTGCCCGGCGCGGATGCTGTCGCCTTCGTCGACGGTCAGCGAGGCCAGCCTACCGCCAACGCGGAAGCTCATGTTGACGGTGCGGATATCGACATTGCCATACAGGGTCAGCGGCTGCTGCCGGCTGCTCTGGTACCACCACCAGCCGCCGCCCAGCGCGGCGAGAAGAATCACGATCAGCAGAATGACGACGACGGGTTTTTTCATCAGCCCAAACTCCTTTGCGATAACCCATGCAGGATGAAATCGATATGACAGGTAATGACTTCGAAAATCTGTTCCGTTTTTTGCGCGTCAAACTGCGTCCAGCCGGTGCGCAGCAGGATAGTTTCACGCCCGAGACGGAAAGCGAGCACCTCGCCCAGCAGGGCGTGGGTATGGAGGATCATTTGCGTATCACTGGCTTCGCAGCCGGTCCAGGCGGCAATCAGCCGGGTGAGATAATGGTGCAGGGGGGCAATCACCTGCTGGTGGATCAGATGGTAGGCGGCGGTCGGCGCCAGCTGCTCACGGGAAATGAATTTGCTTAGGTTAACCGTATCGTCCTGGGTGAGCAGCAGGATCATGTTGTGGCAGGCGCTAAGGATGAGGTCGCGGATCGCCTGGCGATCCGGCGCTTCCCCGGCAAGCAGGTGCTCCGCCGCTTCGGCCTGCGGGCGAAAATTGTCGCCGATAAAATCGGCGATCCACTGGGCGCAGGCAAGATACAGATCGTCTTTCGAGCCAAAATAATAGGTGATAGCGGCGATATTCTGCCCGGCCTGGGCGGCGATATCGCGGGTGGTGGCGTGCTGGCCGTACTCGCCAAACTGGGCGATAGCGGCCGCGATAAGCTGATTTTTTGCCTGTTCGCCTTTACTGGTCATCGCGCTCGGTAAAAATTAATCAATCGATTGATTAACTTTAGGCGCCGACTGGCGGTTTGTCCACCAGCCGGGATCAAATATGGAACCCTTCCTCTTTCAGCTCTCCGGCGACCCAGGCGAAGAAGCGCTGGACCTTCTCCTTCTGTTCATTAGCGTGGGGGAGGACGAAGTGGTGCGCGCCGACCGGCATGCTCCGCTCGTCGGCAAATACCGGCGTCAGCTGTCCCTGGCGCACGTGTCCGCCGGCCAGCAGATTGCTCTCGAGGATCACGCCCATCCCCATTCTGGCCGCCTCGATGCTCATATATGACCGGTCGAAATTAAAAATGAAGTTTTTATGCCAGCCGCGGACCTTGTGCCACGACAGCCAGTTGCTCCAGTTAATCAAGGTGCTGTCGGAGTGGATCAGATCGCAGGCCAGCAGATCTTCCACAGCCTGCACAGGATGGCAGGCTAAATAAGACGCTGCGCTGTAGGGCAGGACGCGCTCATTTTTAATGGTTCTGACCAGCAGCGTCGGCCACTGTGACAGCCCGTGACGAATATCGATATCAATATTATCCCGGGAGAACTGGATGCTTTCGTATGAACAGGTCAGGCTGATTTTTAACGCCGGCCACGCCTGGCGGAATTTATCCAGACGGGGCATCAGCCATAGCAGGCCGAAGCTCGGCGCCGAATGAATGCGTAAATAATCCTGATGGATATCGTTGATCACCTGGCTGGTGGCCTGGCCAATCATATTCAGCGCCCCGGAGACCTCTTTGAGATATTTTTCTCCCACCGCCGTTAACGTGACGCCTTTGCTGCTGCGGGAGAACAGTTTTTTCCCCAGAAAGTGCTCCAGGCTGGCTATCTGATGGCTGACCGCCGAGGCGGTAATATTGAGATTCTCTGCGGCCAGATTAAGGCTGCCGGTAGCGGCGACTTCAATAAAAGCCTGGATATTGCGTAAAGAGGGCATCGGCAGATTTTTATTGGGTAGCGGTTGGCTCATGGTGGCATCCTGCGCGGGGCGCGAATAAAAGAAAATAGCGAACAGCGTGGCGCAGCCGGGATGTACAGCATAGGGAAAAGCGAAAAAACAACGTTAATTTGTGATGGGCTTAACAATTTATCTTGTTAAAAGCGCGCAGGTCAGAAAACGCTAAAAATTTGCGGGAAGTCACTAACTCAATTTTTCTCAATCATAATTGAGGTTTTTTGAATACCGTTTCATTTTGGGGTTGTTATATTCCTCTCACAGGCCTGATAACAAACTGCGATGTGCTTGCATCGCAATTATAAAACACCTAACCACCTGTTTCGCTGGCGAAAAGCATTTATCTCTTGCTCCTGTATGGATAGTAAAACGCGGTGATCCGAAGCGGCAGCTTACAGCGAAGTGGATGAGGTATAAAACGAGGAAACCCTATGTCACGTATAGATACGCTGGTCTGTACTGACGCCAGGAAAACGAAATATCGTTTCGTGGTTTTGACGATGATTTTTCTGGTGTATGCCATCAATTACGCCGACCGAACGAATATTGGCGCGGTACTGCCTTTCATCATTGATGAGTTTCATATCAATAATTTTGAAGCCGGGGCCATCGCCAGTATGTTTTTCCTCGGCTATGCGGTAAGCCAGATCCCGGCCGGCTTTTTCATCGCCAAACGCGGTACCCGGGGGCTGGTATCGCTCTCCATTTTCGGCTTCTCCGCCTTTACCTGGCTGATGGGCACGGTGAGCTCCGTGTTTGGCCTGAAGCTGGTGCGGCTGGGACTGGGGCTGAGCGAAGGGCCTTGCCCGGTGGGGCTGGCTTCCACCATAAATAACTGGTTTCCACCAAAAGAGAAAGCCACGGCAACCGGCGTTTACATCGCGGCGACCATGTTTGCGCCGATTATTGTGCCGCCGCTGGCGGTGTGGATTGCGGTGACCTGGGGGTGGCGGTGGGTCTTTTTCTCTTTTGCTATACCCGGAATTGTGGCGGCCATCGCGTGGTATCTGCTGGTCAAATCCAAGCCTGCTGAGAGCGGATTTGTTTCCCAAAGCGAACTGGCAGAGATTAATGCCGGGCGTGAAAGTCATAATAATAGCGTACGCGAAAATATCTTAATTGCCGAAAGATTCACCTGGCTGGATAAAATCATTCGGGTAAAGAAAATGGCGCCAATTGATACGGCGAAAGGCTTATTCACCTCAAAAAATATTCTCGGTGACTGCCTGGCGTATTTTATGATGGTTAGCGTGCTGTACGGATTATTAACCTGGATCCCCCTGTATTTAGTCAAAGAGCGCGGTTTCGATGTAATGAGTATGGGCTTCGTGGCCAGTATGCCGTGCATCGGCGGCTTTATTGGCGCGATCGGCGGCGGATGGGTTTCGGATAAGCTATTAGGCCGCCGGCGTAAACCCACCATGATGTTCACTGCGGTGTCAACGGTGGTCATGATGCTAATTATGCTGAATATCCCGGCCAGCACCCTGGCAGTTTGTATTGGATTATTCTTTGTCGGCTTTTGTTTAAATATCGGCTGGCCAGCCTTTACCGCGTACGGTATGGCCGTTTCGGATAGCAAAACCTATCCAATCGCCTCTTCCATAATTAATAGCGGCGGCAACCTCGGTGGATTTGTCGCGCCGATGGCGGCTGGTTTCTTGCTTGATAAAACCGGAAGTTTTAATTCTGTATTTACCTATTTTGGTATCTGCGCCGCCATTGGTTTGGTGGTGATTCTTTTCCTCGATGAACCACAATAACGGAAATATATCCTGTTAATTAATATGACGTAATGTCATGGAGTGAAACTATGTTATTAAAAGATAAAGTCGCCATTATTACTGGCGCGGCCTCCGCACGCGGTTTGGGCTTCGCGACTGCGAAATTATTCGCCGAAAACGGCGCGAAAGTGGTCATTATCGACCTCAATGGCGAAGCCAGTAAAACCGCCGCGGCGGCATTAGGCGAAGGCCATCTCGGCCTGGCGGCCAACGTCGCTGATGAAGTGCAGGTGCAGGCGGCCATCGAACAGATCCTGGCGAAATACGGTCGGGTTGATGTACTGGTCAATAACGCCGGGATTACCCAGCCGTTGAAGCTGATGGATATCAAGCGCGCCAACTATGACGCGGTGCTTGATGTTAGCCTGCGCGGCACGCTGCTGATGTCGCAGGCGGTTATCCCCACCATGCGGGCGCAAAAATCCGGCAGCATCGTCTGCATCTCGTCCGTCTCCGCCCAGCGCGGCGGCGGTATCTTTGGCGGACCGCACTACAGCGCGGCAAAAGCCGGGGTGCTGGGTCTGGCGCGGGCGATGGCGCGCGAGCTTGGCCCGGATAACGTCCGCGTTAACTGCATCACCCCGGGGCTGATTCAGACCGACATTACCGCCGGCAAGCTGACTGATGACATGACGGCCAACATTCTTGCCGGCATTCCGATGAACCGCCTTGGCGACGCGATAGACATCGCGCGCGCCGCGCTGTTCCTCGGCAGCGATCTTTCCTCCTACTCCACCGGCATCACCCTGGACGTTAACGGCGGCATGTTAATTCACTAAGCGAGGCAAACAGATGAAGATGACCGAATCACAAAAAGTCGCCGCGGCGGCGTGGCGTATTCGCCGTTACGCCCTGCAAATGGGGGAAGTGCAGGGGCAGGGCTATATCGGCCAGGCGCTGGGCTATGCCGATGTGCTCGCCACCGCCTTCAGCCATGCCATGACCTATCGCCCGGAAGATCCCGAGTGGGAGGGGCGCGATCGCTTCCTGCTCTCTCATGGCCATTACGCTATCGCTTATTATGCCGCGCTGCTGGAGGCGGGCATTATCCCGGAAGCCGAACTGGAAACCTACGGCTCCGACGACAGCCGCCTGCCGATGTCCGGCATGGCGACCTACACCCCGGGGATGGAGATGTCCGGCGGCTCGCTGGGGCAGGGGCTGTCTATCGCCGTCGGCATGGCGCTCGGGCTGCGGCAGAAACAGAGTAAGGCCTGGGTCTACAACTCCATGTCCGATGGGGAGCTGGACGAAGGGTCGACCTGGGAGGCGGCGATGTCGGCGGCTCACTATGGCCTGAGCAACCTGATTAACCTTGTCGATGTCAACAAACAGCAGGCTGATGGCGATTCACGCAAAATCCTCGGCTTTGAGCCGCTGCAGGATAAATGGGCCGCCTTCGGCTGGTACGTACAGCGCGTGGACGGTAACGATCTGCCGGCGGTGATGGCCGCCTTTGACAACGCGAAAAGTTATTCCGGCAATCAGCCGCGGGTCATTTTATGCGACACGCTGATGGGCAAAGGGGTGCCGTTCCTCGAAACCCGCGATAAAAACCATTTTATTCGCGTCGATGCCGACGAATGGCAAAAAGCGATCGCGGTGCTGGACGCTAACAAACCGGAAGGAGTGCTGTAATGAGCCAGAGTCAACCCCGTTTAAAAACGTCGGCGATGATCGCCTCGATTGCTGATGAAGGCCAGGCGACCGTCCCTGCGCCCTTCGGCGTCGCGCTGTCAAAACTGGCGGCGCAGCGCCCGGAAATCGTCGGCATGACTGCGGATCTGTCAAAATATACCGACCTGCATATTTTCGCCCAGGTCTTCCCGGATCGCTTTTTCCAGATGGGCATGGCCGAACAGCTGCTGATGGCGGCGGCAGGGGGGATGGCGAAGGAGGGATTTATTCCTTTCGCCACCACCTATGCCGCCTTTGCAACCCGTCGCGCCTATGATTTTATTCACCAGGTCATCGCCGAAGAGCATCTGAACGTGAAGATCTGCGCGGCGCTGCCGGGCCTGACGACCGGCTATGGCCCCAGCCATCAGGCCACCGAAGATCTGGCGATCATGCGCGGTATCCCCGGGATGGTTATCGTCGATCCTTGCGATGCGCTGGAGATAGAGCAGGCGGTACCGGCCATTGCCGATCACCAGGGGCCGGTGTATATGCGTCTGCTGCGCGGTAAGGTGCCGCTGGTGCTGGATAAATATGACTATCAGTTCGAACTGGGTAAGGCGAAGCTGCTGGAGGACGGCAACGATGTGCTGATTATCTCCTCCGGGCTGATGACCATGCGCGCGCTGGAGGCGGCTGAAAAGCTGCGGGCCGATAATATCGGCGTGGCGGTTCTGCACGTGCCGACCATCAAACCGCTGGATGAGAAAGCGATTATTGAACAGGCGTCGAAGCCGGGCCGCCTGGTGGTAACTGCGGAGAACCACACCGCGGTCGGCGGCCTGGGGGAAGCGGTGGCCGCGCTGCTGATGCGTAAGGGCGTACGCTGTGAGCTGGATAGCGTGGGGCTGCCCGACGCGTTCCTGTTAGCCGGCGCCCTGCCGACCCTCCACGATCGCTACGGCATCTCCACCGCGAAGATTGTCGAAAAAATTAAGTATCGTCTGCGTTAACCGCGCTGCTATGGCCCACTGGCCGCTGAGCGCGCTCAGCGGCCTTCTCATGCCCGCCAGCCAGGCGCGGCATTCTTTTGCAGATTTTATGCGGCCTGTCACAAAATCTGCTAGACTGCGCCCCTTCATGGCATTGTGGTTTTTGCCATCTCTTATCGCAATAATCTCCCTGAAAACTACGCCCTTCACCGGGCCGGGGCGGTTCGGAGTTGTTATGTCTTTTGATTCCCTAGGCCTGAATCCCGATATCCTGCGCGCTGTCGCTGAGCAGGGCTACGTTGAGCCGACCCCTATCCAGCAGCAGGCGATCCCGGCGGTACTGCAGGGCCGTGACCTGATGGCCAGCGCCCAGACCGGCACCGGTAAAACGGCGGGCTTTACCCTGCCGCTGCTGCAGCGCCTGATCCAGAATGAGCCGCACGCAAAGGGCCGTCGTCCGGTGCGCGCGCTGATCCTGACCCCGACCCGTGAGCTGGCGGCGCAGGTGGGCGAGAACGTCCGCGATTACAGTAAATACCTGAATATTCGCTCGCTGGTGGTCTTTGGCGGCGTGAGCATCAACCCGCAGATGATGAAGCTGCGCGGCGGCGTCGACATCCTCGTCGCCACCCCGGGCCGTCTGCTGGATCTTGAACATCAGAACGCCGTCAGTCTTGATAAAGTAGAAATCCTCGTGCTGGACGAAGCGGACCGCATGCTGGATATGGGCTTTATCCATGACATCCGTCGCGTACTGGCCAAACTGCCGGCGCGTCGACAGAATCTGCTGTTCTCGGCGACCTTCTCCTACGAGATCAAGGGCCTGGCCGAGAAACTGCTGCACAACCCGCTGGAAGTGGAAGTGGCGCGTCGTAACACCGCGTCCGAGCAGATCACCCAGCACGTCCATTTTGTTGACAAGAACCGCAAGCGTGAACTGCTGTCGCAGCTTATCGGCGAAGGCAACTGGCAGCAGGTGCTGGTGTTTACCCGTACCAAGCATGGCGCCAACCACCTCGCGGAACAGCTCAACAAAGACGGCATCCGCAGCGCGGCGATCCATGGCAACAAGAGCCAGGGAGCGCGTACCCGCGCGCTGGCCGACTTTAAATCCGGCGGCATTCGCGTGCTGGTGGCGACCGATATCGCCGCCCGCGGTCTGGATATCGAAGAGCTGCCGCACGTGGTGAACTACGAGCTGCCGAACGTACCGGAAGATTACGTCCACCGTATCGGCCGTACCGGTCGCGCGGCGGCCACCGGCGAAGCCTTATCGCTGGTGTGCGTGGATGAGCATAAGCTGCTGCGCGATATCGAGCGCCTGCTGAAAAAAGAGATCCCGCGCATCGCGATTGCCGGCTATGAGCCGGATCCGTCCATTAAAGCCGAACCTATCCAGAACGGTCGCCAGCAGCGCGGCGGCGGTCGTGGGCAAGGTCAGGGACGCAGCGGACAGCCGCGCAGCCAGAATAATGCCCCGCGCCGTCAGGACGGCGAGGCGCCGAAAGCGCGCACTCAGGACGGCAAACCGCCGCGCCGCCGTCGCCCGCGTAAACCGGCTGGCGAATAACACGCTGATGTCCGGGCCGCGATAACGCGCCCCGGCTCAGGCCCGTCTGTCCGCTACGCGGCGGCGGGCCTTTTTCTTTCCATTACACTATTTGTCGAGCAGGCTTCCACACTCCGCAGAAAGCAATACCTCCGGGCGGGCAAAAATGGCACAATAGTGGCTGTTTATACAGTATTCAGGTTTTCTCATGGCTTTGACCGCTGCGCTGAAAGCGCAAATCGCCGCCTGGTATAAGGCGCTTCAGGAACAGATCCCGGACTTTATTCCGCGTCCCCCGCAGCGGCAGATGATCGCCGATGTGGCGAAAACCCTTGCCGGGGAAGAGGGCAGGCATCTGGCTATCGAAGCGCCGACCGGCGTCGGCAAAACGCTGTCATATCTGATCCCGGGCATCGCCATCGCCCGCGAGGAACAAAAAACGCTGGTGGTCAGCACCGCCAACGTCGCCCTGCAGGATCAAATCTACAGTAAGGACCTGCCGCTGCTGCGTAAAATCATTCCCGACCTGCGCTTTACCGCCGCCTTTGGCCGCGGACGCTACGTCTGTCCGCGCAACCTGACGGCGCTGGCCAGCACCGAGCCGTCGCAGCAGGATCTGCTGGCCTTTCTCGATGACGATCTCACCCCGAATAATCAGGCGGAGCAGAAGCTGTGCGCGACCCTGAAGCAGGATCTCGACAGCTACCGCTGGGACGGCCTGCGCGACCATACCGACAAAGCCATCGACGATGGGCTATGGAGTCGGCTGAGCACCGATAAGGCCAGCTGCCTGAACCGCAACTGCCACTACTATCGCGAGTGCCCGTTCTTTGTGGCGCGGCGGGAAATTCAGGAGGCGGAAGTGGTGGTGGCCAACCATGCGCTGGTGATGGCGGCGATGGAGAGCGAAGCGGTGCTGCCGGAGCCGAAAAACCTGCTGCTGGTCCTCGATGAAGGCCATCATCTGCCGGACGTCGCCCGCGACGCGTTGGAGATGAGCGCCGAGATCACCGCCCCCTGGTTTCGCCTGCAGCTGGATCTGTTCTGCAAGCTGGTGGCCACCTGCATGGAGCAGTTTCGTCCGAAAACCACGCCGCCGCTGGCCAATCCGGAGCGGCTCACCGCTCATTGCGAAGAGCTTTTCGAGCTGATTGCCTCGTTGAATAATATTCTCAATCTCTATATGCCCGCCGGTCAGGAAGCGGAGCATCGCTTCCCGATGGGCGAACTGCCGCAGGAGGTGATGGAGATCTGCCAGCGGCTGGCGAAGCTCACCGAGTTGCTGCGCGGCCTGGCGGAGCTGTTCCTGAACGATCTCAGCGAAAAGACCGGCAGCCATGACGTGATGCGCCTGCATCGGGTGCTGCTGCAGATGAACCGCGCCCTTGGCATGTTTGAAAGCCAAAGCAAGCTGTGGCGCCTGGCGTCGCTGGCGCAGTCCTCAGGCGCGCCGGTAACCAAATGGGCGACGCGGGTGGTGCGCGATGGCCAGATCCACGTCTGGTTCCACTGCGTCGGGATCCGCGTCAGCGATCAGCTTGAACGGCTGCTGTGGCGCAGCGTGCCGCATATCGTGGTGACGTCAGCGACGCTGCGCTCGCTAAACAGCTTCTCGCGCCTGCAGGAGATGAGCGGTCTGAAGGAGAAAGCGGGGGACCGCTTCGTGGCGCTGGATTCGCCGTTCAACCACGTGGAGCAGGGGAAAATTATTATTCCTCAAATGCGTTATGAACCGCTGATGGATAACGAAGAGCAGCACATTGCCGAGATGGCGGCCTATTTTCGCCAGCAGGTGGAGAGCAAAAAACATCTCGGGATGCTGGTGCTGTTTGCCAGCGGGCGGGCGATGAACCGCTTCCTCGAGCATGTGACCGATCTGCGCCTGATGCTGTTGGTGCAGGGCGACCAGCCGCGCTACCGGCTGGTGGAGCTGCATCGCAAACGGGTGGAAAGCGGCGAGCGCAGCGTGCTGGTGGGTCTGCAGTCCTTTGCCGAAGGTCTCGATTTAAAAGGCGATCTGCTAAGCCAGGTGCATATCCATAAAATCGCTTTTCCGCCCATCGACAGCCCGGTAGTGATCACCGAAGGCGAATGGCTGAAAAGCCTCAATCGTTATCCCTTCGAGGTACAGAGTTTGCCCAGCGCCTCCTTTAATCTTATTCAGCAGGTGGGGCGTTTGATCCGTAGCCATAACTGCTGGGGAGAGGTGGTGATTTACGATAAGCGTTTGTTGACCAAAAACTACGGCGCGCGTCTACTGAACGCGTTACCTGTTTTTCCCATAGAGCAGCCGGGCGTTCCGGAGGTTATAGTAAAACGGAAAGCAAAACAGACAGCAAAACAGACGGGCCGCAAACGTCGCTGACGCCGGCGCGTGATGCACCAGGGGGAGCCATGGAGTACAGCAAAATTATAAAAGAGGTGGGTCGCGGTAAGAATCATGCCCGCGATCTCGATCAAGAGACCGCCCGTGCGCTCTACGCGCGGATGCTGAACGGCGAGGTGCCGGAGCTGGAGCTGGGGGGAATATTAATCGCCCTGCGCATTAAAGGCGAAGGCGAAGCGGAGATGAAAGGTTTTTACGCCGCGATGCAGCAGCATACGCTGCGCCTGACCCCGCCGGCCGGCAAGCCGATGCCGATCGTTATCCCCAGCTACAACGGCGCGCGCAAGCAGGCGAACCTCACGCCGCTGCTGGCGATGCTCCTGCACAAGCTGGGATTTCCGGTGGTGGTTCACGGCGTCAGTCACGATCCCACCCGGGTGCTGACCGAAACCATTTTTACCCTGCTGGACATTCCGGCCACCCTGCACGCCGGACAGGCTCAGGCGCAGTTGGAGGGCCATGAACCGGTGTATATCCCGGTGGGGGCCTTCTGTCCGCCGCTGGAGAAACAGCTGGCGATGCGCTGGCGGATGGGCGTACGCAACAGCGCCCATACCCTGGCCAAGCTGGCCACGCCGTTTGGCGAAGGGGAGGCATTGCGTCTCTCCAGCGTGTCGCATCCGGAATATGTTCCCCGGGTGGCGAACTTCTTTCGCGAGACCGGTGGCCGCGCGCTGCTGATGCATGGTACCGAGGGCGAAGTGTACGCCAACCCGCAGCGCTGTCCGCAGATCAGCCTGATTGATGAGCAGGGCGTGCGGGTGCTGTACGAACGCCAGACTGAGATGGCAGCGGAGGCGGTGGTCCTGCCGACCTCGAAAGACCCTGAGGTCACCGCGCGCTGGATTGAACGCTGCGTCGCTGGCGTCGAACCGGTGCCCAACTCGTTGAAGATCCAGCTTGCCTGCTGTCTGGTGGCCTGCGGGGAAGTCACCTCGCTGGAGCAGGGCCTCAGCCTCGTCAACGACTGTTGGTGATCGGATCTGCAGGATAAAAAAAGCCCGTCCGGTGGCTCGGACGGGCAAGGCAAGGGTATTAAAGGTCTTTTCAGGGTTAATTCAGTGGCTTACAGATGGGTGCAGCGATTATTTATAGATAACCGCAGTACCGCTCAGTTTGTTGTTGGTGTTAGCGGAAGTAATGCTGTAGCCGGTCGCGCCAGCGGCTTCGGCTTTAGCAGCCAGTTTTGCTTCCAGACCATCTAAAGTGGTTGCGCCTTGCGCAGACACCACGCCGATCTTATTCATGCTTTCAGCCTGAGCGGGGGTAACCGGTTCGGCGGCAAAGGCGCCGAAGGAAAGAGCAGTCAGAGCGATGGCAGCGGCAGCATATTTGATGTTTTTCATAGTTAGTCTCTCGCAGGTTGTTCTGTTCAGGGGACGATGTTCCGTCGATGTGATAAGTATCACGCTTTTCTGCGGGAGATAAAATCGAAGTAAATTCACAGTCTTTATCGAATTTTTTGAATGATTAATAATTTACTGATTATTAATAAATTATTTCTCCTTCTTTTCGTCTGACGGCGAAGCGAGGAACACCGGCGCGCTTAAGGGCACATATTGCGACTTTTTCCGCCAAAAAGTGTGCGCGAAAAGATAATGCGAAAGGCTGTCATAAACGGTAAAGGAAAGTCAACGTAGCTGGCTATCCTTTGAGCCGCGACGATTATATCCTGAAAATGTATTGTTATGTAAATCTTTCTCCTTCTGGCACTTCACGCAGTATCTGACCCCTGGGATGGCCTGTCGCCGGGCCTCCGGAATCGGCTCTCCGCATTCATCACAAAATTTGTTGCTTTCGCCGCGCGGAAGCTCGCGGCGGGCGCGTGCCACCGCATCGTCAATAGTGCTGTCGATCTGATCCTGTACGGCGCCGTCGCCTGCCCAACCTGATGCCATCGTCTGCCTCCTGTAAAAGGTTATTGATAAATTATAGCTGAACCGTACAGCCGGTTACCGCTGCTGGCGGCATTGATCCGCCAGGCTATCGCCCCATGACGGTGGGCCTTATCCGCGAGGGCGGCCGCCAGGTCGTCCAGGGTGCTGGCACCGAAGGCTGAGACGGTGCCGACAGGGCGGAGCGGCCCGGCATAGGGCAGTACGGGTGGCGGTGGCAGGGGAGAGGCCGCGGTGGCATGAGCGGTGAGCGCCGCGGCGAACAGCAGCGAGACGAATTTCATCAGCATATCCTCATAAACCGCATGGGACATAGCTTAAGTGTAGGTCTTTCCAGACCGCGCGACAGGGAATGTTTAATGCAAAACAGTGCGTTTTGCATGCTACCGGCGCAGGGGAGCGCTACTCTGGCCGGTAGATTATTTAACGGGCGTCAGGGCGGATCATGTCAAAGCGCAGGCTGTCATCAATACCGTAATAGGCGCTCGGGCCACCGGCGCGCAGGATCGGCTGGGCCCGGGCGGTTTGATAGATACCGTTGTCCAGCAGTGATTCATCAATATGCACGGCAACCACTTCACCGAGCACCAGCCACGTATCGACAGGGTTGCCGTCGGCGGTGGTGAGTTGAATACACTGCGACAGACGGCACTCAAAGTTCACCGGACTCTCCGCGACCCGGGGAGCGCTGACCAGGCGGCTGGCGGCGGCGGTGAGGCCGGCGCGCACGAATTCGTCCTCATGGTGCGGAATCGAGGCTGACGTTTCATTCATCGCCATGGCCAGCGGTCGCGTCGCCAGGTTCCAGACAAACTCCTTTGTTTCGACGATATTTCGCACGCTGTCTTTCCAGCCGCTGCTGGCGAAACCAATGATTGGCGGCCGATAGTTAAAGCAGTTAAAAAAGCTGTATGGCGCCAGATTACGCTGGCCCTCGGCGTCCTGCGAGGCGATCCAGCCTATCGGGCGAGGCCCGATTATCGCGTTCAGCGGGTCATGCGGCAGGCCGTGGCCCTGCGAAGGTTGATAAAAGTACATGCTGCACCTGTCACGGATAATGGAGATATCCAGACTCCCTTATTTACCGCGCCGCCGTCAACGGGTATCTTACGCGGCTGTTCAAAGGAGATTGTCATGAAAGCCCAGAAACCGGGGTTACACCCGCGTAACCGCCACCATCAACGCTACGACCTGCCCGCGCTCTGCCAGGCCCATCCTGACCTGCAGGGCTACATTACGCTCAATCCGCTGGGTGAGCAGACCATTGATTTTGCCAATCCGCAGGCGGTGAAGGCGTTGAATAAAGCGCTGCTGGCGCATTTCTACGCGGTCAAACACTGGGACATTCCTGACGGCTTTCTCTGTCCGCCGGTGCCTGGGCGGGCCGACTATATTCATCATCTGGCGGATCTGCTGGCCGGGGATAGCGGCGAGGTGCCGAAGGATGCCACGATCCTTGATATTGGCACCGGCGCCAACCTCATCTATCCCCTGATCGGCGCTCACGAGTATGGCTGGCGCTTTACCGGCAGTGAAATCAACCCGCAGGCGTTCGCCAGCGCGCAGGCGATTATCAATGGCAACCCGGGCTTGACCCGGCAGATCCGCCTGCGCCGGCAAAAAGAGAGCCAGGCTATCTTTCACGGCGTGATCCATAAAAACGAGGCCTACGACGCCACGCTGTGTAATCCGCCGTTCCATGACTCCGCAGAGAGCGCCCGGGCGGGGGGCGAGCGCAAGCGCCGCAACCTCGGACTTGGCGCCGAAAGCGGCCTCAATTTTGGCGGTCAGCAGCAGGAGCTGTGGTGCGAAGGGGGCGAAGTAGCCTTTATCTCGCAGATGATCCGCGAAAGCCAGGCCTTCGCCCGCCAGGTGAAATGGTTTACCTCGCTGGTATCGCGCGGCGATAATCTGCCGCCGCTCTACCGCCTGCTGACCGAGGTCGGCGCAGTGAAAGTGGTGAAAAAGGAGATGGCCCAGGGGCAAAAGCAAAGTCGCTTTATCGCCTGGAGCTTTATGGACGACGCCAAACGCCGTCATCCATTCTAACGCTACTCGGCGGCCGGGCTGTCGGCGCCCGGCATCGGCAGCTGCTGCCAGGTCTGTACCGGCGCGCGAACCCCGGCGCGGTCGAAGTGCTTTTTCACCTGGGTGTCGAGGGCAAAACGCACCGTCCACTGCTTCAGCGGCAGGGTGGTGAAGCTGACGCGTAGCGTAAAGGCGGTATTGCTCAGCCCCACCAGCCCGGCGAACGACGGTTCGCCAATGATCAGACCGCGGATCTCCTCCTGGGCCAGCAGATCGTCCACCGCCGCCTTCAGCGCCTGGCTGGCTTTATCCAGATCCTCATGGCGGTCAACGTCATAGTTAGCCACAACCGAGCCAATGCCGCGCACGAAGTTGGCAAAGGTGGTGATCGAGGACCAGGGAATAATGTGATAGGCGCCGGTATCCTGACGTACCCCCACGGAGCGAATCGACATTCGTTCCACGGTGCCGGTCAAAGGGCCGATGGTGACCAGGTCGCCGGTGTTCATCCCGTTCTCAAACTGGATAAATATGCCAGTGATAATGTCTTTGACCAGGGTTTGCGCACCAAACGAAATGGCCAGCCCTAACGCCCCGGCGCCCGCCAGCAGCGGCGCAATGTTTACCCCAATTTCCGAGAGCAGGATCATCACCGTGATGGTGCTGATCACCACCGCCAGCGCGTTGCGAAACAGCGTCAGCAGCGTCCGGGCCCGCGCGCTGGGCAGCGGACGGCCATGAATATCCGATGCCAGCCGGTTTTCAATCAGGCTGGCCAGAACCGTCCAGCCAATGGCGGAGAAGAAGAGGATCAGGGCGATGCGGATCAGCACATCCACCGTTTTTTGCCCGGCATCGTTGTGCAGCCATTCCCGGAAGTCAAACAGGCCCCAGGCGCTCAACAGCAGCATGATGGCGACACAGACGGTGAGAATGCGCGCCGCCTTCAGCGAGGCGGAGATCCAGCCATTTAGCCGCTTTTGCAGTTCAGGGTAGTTGCGCTGAGTGGCGGGCGACAGGGTGATGGTTTTGGCTATCCAGCGCGACAGGATGCCAGACACCAGCGCCGAGCCGCCGATAATCGCCAGGCTTTGCAGGGTGGCGCCCATCATGAATTTCAGGCTGTTGCCCGGGTCGAACAGCGAAAAGAAAAAAAGCACCACAAAGTAGGCGCAGGCCAGCCAGTGCCAGACCAGCGCGAAGGCGCGGATAAACAGGCTAAAGAAAGCGAGTGAGTGGTCGGCCAGGTGGATCAACCCTTGAGTAATCACCGCTTTGTTATGAAAAATCAGGTACAGCGCCCACAGCGTAATGCACAGCATGATGACGACGTTAGCCAGCGCGCCAACCTGAACATTCACCTGATTGGAAATAATCGGCACCGCGACGATCAGACCGTAACCAATCAGGCTGCTGAGCGCGCTCAGGCGCAGGCTCCAGTATGACGCGGCCTCGTCGCTGAGGTTAAAGGGCCGCAGGGCAGGAATGCGCGGGCAGAAAATGAGCCGCAGAATAGCTTTAAAAAACTCGATCAGCGCGAAGGCGTTGAGGAAAAGGCTCTGCTGGAAGGCGATGGTAGGGTTATTCCCATTCAGGCGATCGCTTAGCAGCTGACCGACAAACAGGGTTAGCGCCAGCAGCAGCAGGTCGATGATAAACGCCCCGGCGATGGTCAGGGGCAGCTGGAGCCAGTTACCGCGATCGCGGTTTTTATGCCGTCCCCATTCGCCCATTTTGCGATACAGCGGCAGCGCCGCGAGGCGTACCAGCCACCAGAAGGCAAACACCAGCCCGGCCAGCAGTAAAAAATGCCAGGCCGCGCTGGTAAAGGTTTGCGGATTAAAGGGCTTATGCGGTGAGCCGGTGATATTGCGCCACAGCTGGGAAAAGCGTGATGAGAGCTGTTCGCCATATTCCCGGCTTATCTGGGTGACGTTCTCCAGTACCGTGGTCTCTTCTTTCACCGCCGGTGGCGTCAGCGTCGGGGTGCTGTCGGGCGGCGGCGTGGCGGCTGCTTTACGCAGCTGGTCAATGAGCTCCTGACGGGCGGAGTCGTTGGCCAGCACATCGGCCAGTGCGGCATAAGCCGCTCTTTTCTGTTCCACATCGGGTTCGCTGGCGCTGTTTTTATCAGTGTTAGCCGTCGGCACGCCGGGGAGGGTGGCGGCGGAAAGCGGGGCAGTAAACAGTGCAGCGAGCAAAAGCAGGATCCACGGCATGGGCACCTCCGTTGCAACGTAAACGGGTAAGTATAGAAGCCGCTGGCGGAAGGGGAGGGAAGAGGATTCTGGAAAAGCGGCTCTCATCGTGGGGGAGAGAGCCGTTGCGGGTCAGGCGACGTGTTGCAGGAATTCACGCAGGCGCGGGCTGGGCGGGTTCTTCACCAGCTCCTGGGGATTGCCGTCTTCAGCAATTCGTCCTTTGTCGATGAAGATTAGTCGCGAGGCCACTTTTTCGGCAAAGCCGATTTCGTGGGTCACAATCACCATCGTCATGCCCTCTTCCGCCAGATCCTGCATCACCTTGAGCACTTCATGGCGCAGCTCCGGGTCGAGCGCGGAGGTCGGTTCATCAAACAGCATCATCTTCGGCTTCACCGCCAGCGCGCGGGCGATGGCCACACGCTGTTGCTGGCCGCCGGAGAGTTCGGACGGATAGTGATGCGCGCGCTCAGCCAGACCGACTTTCGCCAGCAGCTCTTTCGCCTGCTTCTCTGCCGCCTGCTTGCTGGCGCCGCGTACCCGCAGCGGGCCAAACATCACGTTTTCCAGCGCCGTGAGGTGCGGGAACAGATAAAACTGCTGGAAAACCATCCCGGCTTCCTGACGAATCAGACGTTCGTCCACCTTCGGGTCGTTGACCTTCAGACCATCGACAATCAGATCGCCGCTGGTGATCTCTTCCAGCTTATTGATGCAGCGCAGCATCGTTGATTTACCGGAACCGGAAGGGCCGATAATGACCACCACTTCACCCTGATTAATTTTCAGAGAGATATCGTGTAGCACCTTGGTCGGACCAAAGTGCTTGGAGACGTTTTTAAATTCAATCACAGGATTTTCATCCTTCTTTCAAGACGACGCAGAATAAAGCTCAGGACCAGGGTGATAATCAGGTAGATCACGGCTACGGCGCTCCAGATTTCCAGCGCGCGGAAGTTGCCCGCGATGATCTCCTGTCCCTGACGGGTCAGTTCGGCGACGCCGATGACGATGAACAGCGAGGTATCCTTGATGCTGATGATCCACTGGTTGCCCAGCGGCGGCAGCATGCGGCGCAGCGCCAGCGGCAGGATCACGTGGCGAATGGTTTCGCGACGCGACAGGCCAAGCGCCAGGCCCGCTTCGCGGAAGCCTTTATGTATGGAGAGCACCGCGCCGCGGGTGATTTCCGCGATATAGGCGCCCGAGTTTATCATGATGGTCACTACCGCCGCGGAGAAGGGATCGATGCGCAGATCGCTAAAGGCCATCGGCAGCGCAAAGTAGATGAACATAACCTGCACCACAATCGGGGTGCCGCGAATGATTTCAATAAAGACCAGCGCGATGTGGTTGGCGATCCAGCCGCCGAAGCAGCGGGCGAAACCGGCCACCAGACCAATTATCAGACCGCCGGCCAGGCCGAGGACGGAAATCCACAGCGTCATTTTGGCGCCTTCCAGCAAAATCGGAATGGCAGGCCAGATGGCACTCCAGTCAAACTGCATAATACGTTCCTGTTACCGTGTCGAGAGCAGAGGAAAGCCTCCGCCAAAATACCGTCTCCCGCTGAGCCTGTGCCGGAAGACCGTTGTGGTGTCGCCGGACCTCGGTCCGGCGAAGTACGTTTTTATTATTTGGGTTCAGTGCCGAACCATTTTTTATAAATTTCGTTATAGGTACCATTGTCGCGCAGCGTTTTCAGCGCACCGTTCACTTTCTCACGTAGCTCGTCGCTGCCTTTCGGGAAGGCGATACCGTAGTTTTGCGCTTCCAGTGATTCGCCTACCGCTTTGAACTTACCGTTGCCCGCGGTTTTGATGAAGTACAGAATATTCGGCGTATCGTGCAGCACGGCATCCGCGCGACCGGTTCCCAGCTCCATATAGGCGTTATCGATGTTCGGGAACTGACGCAGATCTTTGGTTTTGATATTGGCTTTCGCGTAGTCAACGGAGCCGGTGCCGCTCTTCACCGCGACCACTTTACCGTTCAGATCTTTGACATCTTTGATGTCGTTATTATTGGCGTTGACCATCACCAGCAGGCCGCTTTTGTAGTAGCCGTCGGAGAAGTCGATCGCTTTTTTACGCTCGTCGGTAATGGTGATCCCCGCCAGCGCCAGATCGATATTTTTGGTTTGCAGCGCCGGGATAATGCCGCTGAAGTCCATTGGCTTCAGGGTGTAGTCGAGCTTCAGCTCTTTGGCGATAGCCGCCCACAGGTCAACGTCAAAACCCACATACTTATCGCCTTGCTTAAATTCGAACGGGACGAACGCCGTATCGGTGGCGACAACCAGGGTCTTATTGGCGGCATGGGAAGAAACCGCAAAAGCCAGGGTCAGTGCAGCCAGTGAAACTTTAAATACAGACTTCATAGCATTTCCTTTTATATCCACGGGACGATCCCCTGCGAGAACGACTAGCCTAATGAAAAAATCGTGCCACTTTTACAAGCTGTTGTTTTTCAACAAACGAAGCGTAAGTCGTTGCACAAGATCGATCATTTCAGGCAGTGACTGCACCATGATGGGGTGTCATTTTGGTGCGTCATAAGGGTGCTGAATGACCAGCCCATTTTTAGCGCAAACCCTGATGGGAAAACAATCTCGACGTAACGATTGTGTGAGGTGATTATTACAATCTTTTTACTTTTGCGCGCATTTTCATCAATCTGGTGCCCTGAAACGGTGCAAGGCCAGTGGAGGATGAAAAGCAAAGGATGGAATATAGGGCAGGGAGAAACGCTGAGGCGCCGCCGACCGCGCTGGGCCGGCGGCAAAGCCTTACTCGATGTTGGCTTCAATGAACCACAGGAATTTATCCAGATCGCGGGAAGCCGCGGTGAAGATATCTGCAGTGTCTTCGTCTTTTGCTTCGTCGATCGCCTTACGCACATCGTTCGCCACTACCGCGTAGCGGTCAGCCAGGGCTTTCAGGTGATCCTGAACGTGATGGATGTCCAGCGGGTAGCTCTGCAGCGGGGTTTTGCTGTTAATGACCTGAGTGGTACCCAGGGCGACGCCGCCCAGCTGCACCGCGCGCTCGGCCATGGTGTCCAGATGTTCGGTCAGCGCGGTACGGAAGCCATCCAGCATTTCGTGCACGGCGATAAAGTTCGCACCGCGCATATTCCAGTGTGCCTGCTTGGTGATAAGTGACAGGTCAATGAACTGGATCACCTGGCGATTCAACAGCTCAATGGTCGCTTTCTTTTCGCTGTCAGCGACATCGTTGCGGGTATAGACCAGATTAGACGCTTTTGATTTAACCAGTTTTGCGGTACTCATCGTTTCATATCCTCTTGATATTGATGCTCATCACACTTCAGATCTGAATGATGTGGAGCGTTGTCCCAAATGACTTCGGAAATAAGTATAGCAAGGGTTTTCAAGAGTGAGGCATCGGCAGGCTATATCACTCCGATAGCGCAAAGTGGTTGGTTATTTTAAAAATATTTAAATATCAGGTATTTATATTTGGCTGAACGGCCCGGATTTCTCTCGGGCCGGCGCCGTAACAGAATGTTAATTGATATCGACCTGCTCGACTTTACTCTGCCGTTGCATAGTCAGCGTGGCGCCCATCGAGGCGATAATGATCGCGCCGAGCGCCAGGGTCTGGGAGAGCTTCAGCGTTTCACCGAGGAAGATCATACCGGAGAGGGCAGCTAACGCTGGCTCAAGGCTCATCAGCGTGCCGAAGGTGCGCGTCGGCAAGCGCGTCAGGGCCATCATCTCGAGGGAGTAGGGCAGCGCGGTAGAGAGAATCGCGATCCCCAAACCCAGCGGCAGCAGCGACCACTGCCACAGCGTATCGGTGGCCTGCGCCATGCCTAACGGCACAAACACCAGCGAGGCGATGAGCGACCCCATCGCTACCGTGGCTGGACCATGTTCTTCACCGGCACGCTGTCCGGTCAGAATATAGACCGCCCAGCACGCCCCGGCGCCGAGGGCGAACAGCGCGCCGGTTAAATCGACCTGCGCCACGTTCTGCCCCAGCGGCAGAAGGTACCATAGTCCGAGGATCGCCAGCGCCACCCAGACAAAATCCAGCGGGCGGCGCGAACCAAACAGCGCCACCGCCAGCGGGCCGGTAAACTCCAGGGCCACCGCCACGCCGAGCGGAATGCGCTGCAGGGATAAATAAAAGAGATAGTTCATCGCCCCGAGCGCCAGACCGTACAGTAGCAGCGGCACGCGCTGCGCCGGGGAGAAACGTAGCTGCCATGGCTTGAACACCACCACCAGAATCAGCGTTCCCAGCGCCAGACGCAGGGCGGTGACGCCCGGGGCGCCGACCACCGGGAACAGCGATTTAGCAAGCGATGCGCCGCTTTGAATCGAGGTCATGGCGACTAAAATCACCAGTATCGGCAACCATGCCGCCGCTTTTCTGGATGGACCGGGCATCCTTTCTCCTGTCAGGTTTTGTCAAAAGGGGTAAAAGTTCCAGTGTACTGGAATTACCTGCCGGCGGTTGAGCTAATGTTGAAAAAAACAGGGGCAAAAACAGTACAATGGCGAAAACTGCTGAGAAATTCACCAGGCGGTTAGGATTAATCTGGATGCTTGCGAATTTCTTAATGAGCGTTAAGATGTAAGTTAACGCCAAAAATTGTTGTTTTCCATATTGTTACAGAAATATGGAAACTTTTGGTTACATGAAAAAGTATGTTAGACAATGTAAACTCCAAAGAGTTTCCCAAAAGTTTTTGATATATTTAAGGCTTAGGACTTATTAGAAACACATTTGAGGTGGTTATGAATAAAATTGCACGTCTTTCAGCACTGGCCGTTGTTCTGGCTGCATCCGTAGGTACCACTGCATTTGCTGCAACTTCTACCGTAACCGGCGGTTACGCGCAGAGCGACATGCAGGGTAAAGCGAACAAAGCTGGCGGTTTCAACCTGAAATACCGTTACGAGCAAGATAACAACCCGCTGGGCGTTATCGGTTCCTTCACCTACACCGAGAAGGATAACAACAGCAACGGTACTTACAACAAAGGTCAGTACTACGGCATCACCGCTGGTCCGGCTTACCGTCTGAACGACTGGGCAAGCATCTACGGCGTAGTGGGCGTTGGTTACGGTAAATTCCAGAACAACAACTACCCTCATAAATCCGATATGAGCGACTACGGTTTCTCCTACGGTGCTGGTCTGCAGTTCAACCCGATCGAAAACGTTGCTCTGGACTTCTCCTACGAGCAGTCTCGTATTCGTAACGTTGACGTCGGCACCTGGATTGCTGGCGTGGGTTACCGCTTCTAATCACTCCGGTGATATGAAAAATCCGCCTCTCGGGGCGGATTTTTTTTGCCTGCTGACGGCCGGCCCGGGCGACTGGCCGGGCCGGCGCGATTAATTGACTGTGAACTCATCGGTACCGAGGTGAGCGTAGTCCACCTTCTGCAGCTGGAAGTTGGTGATGTACACCGGACCGGCCTTTTGCTCAGAGATAAACCGATAGCGTGGGGTGATTTCCGCCGCCTGGATCCCGGTCCACTGGGAGAAGAAACTGAGGAAATCATTCGCCGAACGCTGCGCCTTAATCACTTTATGCGCTTTGTCATCGCTGGATAGCACCATAAACGGCACCTGGAAGTTCTGCTGGAACTTATCATCATGCGCCAGATACTGCACCTCTTTGCCCCGCTCCTTGAACGCCAGACCATGATCGGAAAAATAGGTCAGGGAAAAAGTGTCACCGGAATTTTGCAACTGATGATAAAGCTTAGCCAGCAGCGAATCGGTCTGCGTCATGCTGTAGAGGTAGCATGAGGTCTCTTTCGACTGAACGAAAACCGTGTATTTGCCCTTGGTCCGATCGCAGGCCTGTGGGTGAGAGCCCATCAGGTGCAGGACAATCAGCTGCGGCTGGGTACGCTGGGTTGAGAGCACCTGCTCGGTCAGCTTCAGCAACTGCTCGTCCTGGGTGTTTTTATTGGCTTCGAAATCGCCGTTTTTCAGGAACTGTACTTCATCCGCCCGTTTGGCGATGCTGGCGATAGCGGTGTCGTACTCGCCAATTTGCCCCTGGTTGGAGAACCACCAGGTCTGGAAACCGGCGCGGTTGGCGAGGGTGACAAAGTTATCCTGATACTGTGGTTTGCCATCGACCACCCGGTTAAGCGTCAGGCCGAGCGATTTCTGCGTTGAGCCGCTGGCTCGTGATCAACGTTGCCGAAATGCGTCTCTATTATTACCCGCCGCTGGGGCAATAGCGTCGAAGTCCTGCCAATCGGCATTGGTCAGGCGGGACGCGAAACGCCGCGTAAACTGGGTGACGGCAGTAGAGCGTAAGCAGGAAGGCCCCACCTGGGTGCCAACCGCCAATACCCGCCGCGAGTATGCGAAAGAGGGCAAAACGCTGCGGCGATGGTGCCCCCGGGCCCGATAATCCGATGGGGCTGTATGCGATCTACATCGGCAGGCTCTACGCCATCCACGGTACAATGCCAACTTTGTATCGGGCTGCGCGTCAGCCAAGGGATGCATCCGCCTGCGCAATGACGATATTAAATTCCTGTTTGATAACGTGCCGGTTGGGACGCGGGTTCAGTGATCGATCAGCCGGTGAAGTACAGCGTGGAGCCGGACGGCAGTCACGGCTGGAGGTGCACGAGTCCGCTGTCGCGCAACCGCGCGGAGTTTGAATCCGACAGAAAAGTCCCCTTGCCGATGACCTCGGCGCTGCGCGACTTTACCAGGGGCCGGGGACTGTGAGCCCTGCCCAGGTCGAGCAGACCTGCAGCGCCGCTCCGGCATGCCGGTGAATATCAGCGCCACAGCGGCGCAGGGAAGTTTGTAGCGGGTCGTTTAGTCTGATTAACGGCTATTGTAAGAAGGCTCTTTTTGCTGACGATGCATTCAACGTTGTGGGGAATAAGGATCGGGAAACCGATCCTTAACTTATCAATAGTGGCTGTGATGGCGTTTTAATGAGGCGCCAGGAGATGCTCAGGAGGGGATGATAAAGTCTGCAAATATGCCTATGACTTAATCTTGTTACTGAGGATTTTTTTTGGCTGCCATTGTCCATGAAAGCGAAGATCCCCTTTATGATAGCCATTATCCAGAATATAAGACGGATGAGTTCTGCTGAATCCCTATTGTCAAAACACGCCTGACCACAGTCACTACCGCTGAACCCCATCGCCGCTGATAAGCGAATCAGGGGATGGCGTCACTGATTGTTGGCAATGGGGACATGCTGCAGCATCACTTCAACGATCCAGTCAATAAAAACGCGCAGCTTGGCGTTGGCATGGCGGTTCGGTGGAAACGCCAGGTACAGAGGCATTGGGCTAATCCGCCATTGTGTAAATAATGGAATCAAAGCGCTAACGGCCTGATGCGCTGCCGCCATATAGTTGGGCAGCGCAATCACGCCTAAGCCAACTAACCCAGCTTCGAGGTAAGCATTGCCATCATCCACGGCAAGTACGTAGTTGCCCGTGATTTCAATACGTTCATTCTCACTGCACAGTACCAAAGGATCAATCTTACTGGTGCGTGAGGACAAGAATCCCACTATGCAATGGTCAGTATTTTGCAGCTCGCGCGGGTGTGCGGGAGCGCCAAGGCGTTCCACATAGCTGGGGGCGACGTAGACGCCGATTTGCAAATCGCCGACATGGCGTGCGATTAGGTACTGGTCGGTGATTTGACCTCCGCGCAGAACGCAATCCACGTTGTCGCCGATCAGATCCACTACCCGGTCGCTCACACCCATGTCGATCTGGATATCAGGGTAGCGGGCGTGGAAAGCCGGAAGCGCCGGCACCAGAATAAGGCGGGCCAGCGGACTCGGTACATCCACCCGTAGCCGTCCCCTGGGCGTCATCGCCGCACTGGACAGGCTGTTTTCAGCATCCTCCATGTCTGCTACGCAGCGGCAGACCCAGCGGTTACCGCCGGATCGAAAGTCTGTAGCCATAAGGTTGGGAGCAGCATCGCTGCTTTTCACCTGCGGGGATCACATACGGAACCTTGGACGGTACCTACGGTACGATGCTGCTTATACCCGCTGGCGGAGAGATGTCAGAAGCGGCGGTGTTGCCGATCTTTTTTGGAACCGCGCATTATTGCCTTACACCCAGGTATGGTCCGGCACGGTTAAACCGCCTTTATTTAAGCCTTTGCGGGAGCGTGGGGCTCACGGCCGTTCAGCTTGCCTCATAGCAAGAAAATAGCACCTACACCAGGATAAGATTGCATGTTTGGGGAGCGGAGAGGATCACGAAAAGCAAAAATCCCGCTCAGGTTTCCCTGAGCGGGATTTTTAAATTTGGCTCCTCTGACTGGACTCGAACCAGTGACATACGGATTAACAGTCCGCCGTTCTACCGACTGAACTACAGAGGAATCGTGTGAGCGAGGCGCATACTACTGGCCTCGCATTTTTGTGTCAACACTAAAATTAACCTGCTGATTCAAATGGCTAAATTTAGCTCAACACGTTGTTTTAGTGAACAATGCGCCGATCGCCTTCGTCCTGCAGGCCATTCTCACGTCTACGCGCCAGCGGATCCTGGCGGTAAAAGTGGCAAAAACGCTGCCACAGGGCCGGGAAGCGAGGCGCGAACAGTTCAGGCGCACTGAAAAAATATTCCGAGAGGACAGCAAAGCATTCTGCGGGATCGGTGGCGGCATAGGCGTCAATACTGGCGGCGCTTTCGCCTACCAGATCTATCTCATCCTGAATGTTGTTCATCGCGGCGTGGAGATCGTGCTCCCAGCCGGCAACTTCACGCAACGGGATAAGCGGCACGCCGCTGCCCGGTCGCCGTTCCGCGTATCAAGCTTATGCGCCACTTCATGCACCACAAGGTTAAAGCCTGACGCATCAAAAGAGTCTTGAATATCCAGCCAGTTCAGCACTACAGGACCCTGTTGCCAGCTTTGTCCCGACTGTACCACCCGCTGGTTGTGGACCAGACCAATATCATCCTCCCATTCATCATCGACGATGAAAGGGGCAGGGTAGATCAGCACTTCATGGAAGCCATCCAGCCACTCAATGCCCAGCTCAAGCACCGGCAGACAAAAGAGCATAGCAATGCGCGCCTGATGCAGCGGGGTCAGCTCCAGCCCCTGCAATGCCACCAGCCGCTTTTGCTGTAAAAAACGGGCAGCCATCTGCGTGAGCTTGTGCTGCTCAGTGGACGAAAGATGGGCTAAAACCGGAATGGCAAGCGCTTGCTCCCAGGGCATCTCTGCGTTGCCGGACTCATCATCTGCTTTCCAGGGCCATTTAAACATCATATTGCTCGCAAAGTCGTCACTTGAACACAATTACCGAAACGGGAGCTATTAAAATGCCAAAGATCCTGGCATTATAGCAACCATCACAGCGGAGAGATGCCGGAGCGGCTGAACGGACCGGTCTCGAAAACCGGAGTAGGGGCAACTCTACCGGGGGTTCAAATCCCCCTCTCTCCGCCACTTTTCTTGCTCTAACCTTCCCTTCAATAACACCGTTAGCTTCAGGTATAACGCCTGCGCTGGGGTATCACCATCATCATCGTCCTGGTTTCAGCGTAGAGTCGCGGTAGCGCGCTTTATCCTTTTGGCACCTTATCGCCGCTTTTAGCCCGAACGAGCTTAAACGCATCATAAAGAGGGAAGGTACGCCTGGAAAGCGGCAATGTCGAAAAGAGTGATCTCAACGGAGCGGGAACATAAAAAAGCCCGCTGAACGCGGGCTTTGACGGGGATCAGAACTGATAGACCAGGCCGAGGGCGACGATATCATCGGTCGCGATACCGCTGTTTTTGTAGAAGCGGTCGTCTTCATCCAGCAGGTTAATTTTATAATCCACATAGGTGGACATATTTTTGTTGAAGTAGTAGGTCATGCCCACGTCGACATACTTGACCAGATCCTTGTCGCCGTAGCGAGAATAGGCGTAGAGATCTTTACCCTTCGACTGCAGATAGGCCACGGACGGACGCAGCGGTAAATTAAAGTCGTCGAACTGATACTGCGCGACCACTTCGAAGTTCTGCGTTTTGTTGGCAATTCCGCCAAAACTATCGTTGCCATAGAAGGTCATGTTGCGGGTCTCAGCATACATGGCGGCCAGATAGATGTTATTGGCGTCATATTTCGCGCCGACGGTCCAGGCATCGGCTTTATCGCCGTTGGCATAACGCTGGCTGCTACGCGCGGCCGCCAGCTGGTTATGGGTACGGTCAGAAGACGAATACGCTGCCCCGAAGCTGATGCCCATATCGAGATCGTAGTAGCTGGAGATACCAAAACCGTCGCCATTTTCCCGCGCCAGCTTACGTTTCCCACCGTTATTAGTGCCTTCGCCAGAACCGGCGTTTTCATTATTACCCTGATACTGCAGGGCGAAATGCAGGCCGTCGACGAGGCCGAAGAAATCGCTGTTACGGTAGGTGGCCACGCCGTTAGTACGGCCGGTCATGTAAACGTCGGTCTGGGTGTAGGTATCGCCGCCGAATTCCGGCAGCATATCGGTCCAGGATTCAATGTCGTAGACCACGCCGTAGTTCCGGCCATAGTCCAGCGACCCGCAGTCGGCAAACTTCAGGCCGGCAAAGCCGAGACGGGTCCAGGAGTTCGCGCCTTCTTTTTCGCTGGTGTTCGCCTGAATGTTGTATTCCCACTGACCGTAGCCGGTTAACTCGGAAGTAATCTGCGTTTCGCCTTTCAGACCAAAGCGAACATAGGTCTGGTCGCCGTCCTCTGAAGCGTCGTCAGAGAAGTAATGCAGGCCGTCAACTTTCCCGTAGAGGTCCAGTTTATTACCGTTTTTGTTATAGATTTCGGCGGCATTAGCGGCGCTAGCCATTAATAATGCCGGAACCATGAGTGCCAGTACTTTTCTTTTCATTATATATTCCCTTTTAATAATAATTTCTATGAATTATGACAATCCCTCCGGAATGACGATCCGATACTAACGACTAAGTTCATCTTTATTTAAAATAAAATATGTAAATAAATAATGTTAAACATTTCAAAATATTTCTAAGTGGTTCTTTATATTAAATTTTGATGTTTGTGCAAAATTAATTATTTTCTTATATAGCAATGCTTTATTGTGTATTTGGTAGGTTGTTGTTAATTTTATGAAATAAATTGCACAAATAATAATCAAGCACATTATTCATTATGGGAATTTATTTTGTGTGAATGTAAATATCCAGGGGATTATCAACCCAGCTTGCGATAATTAAGGAATGAATAGCTTTAAGCGTACGGGAGATAATAAGGACATCTCTTCAGCCTGTGCGCATTGGCAGCATAAGTCGCGAGAAGGCGCAGAAGACGAAGATGAAACTGCTGCCTGTGACGCAGGTTAGCGGTATAATGTGATGCGTGTCACGTTTTGAGTGACAATAGTCTGTTGTGTCACGGAGAGGAATGAGATGGAAGAGCAGGCAAAACGCAGCCCGGGAGGGAAACTTGCGCTCTGGGCGTTGTATGCTTTTTGCGGATATTGTGTCTGGGTCATTGTGCGTTACTGGTGGGTAGTGGGAAAAATTCACAGCGTTCCCGGCGCCAGCGTGGAGGGTGATTTTGGAACAACGGCCGGGAAATGGCTTGGCGCCCTGTTGGGCATGCTGGTCCTCGGCGGCATTGGCTCTATTCTCGGCGCGGTCGTCTGGTATACGCGTCCATCCCGCGGCGAGCAGGATCATCAGCGCTAAAATTGCTATGCTCGAGGCTGACCCTCAGATAAAGGAAAGCCTATGGACCTGGTTGACTGGCAGCAACGATTTGAGCGCTGGATACTGACGCACCATGCGCAGGATGACGCCGCACACGATCTGTCCCATTTTCGTCGCGTCTGGGCGACCGCCACTCAGCTGGCCGCGGGGGAGGAAGTCGACCGGCTGGTACTCCTCACGGCCTGCTATTTTCATGACATCGTCAGCTTGCCAAAAAATCATCCGGAGCGAAGTCGATCCTCGATGATGGCCGCCGAGAAAACCCTCGCCATTCTGCAGTCGGCCTTTGCTGATTTTCCTGCGGATCGTTACCCGGCGGTCAGCCATGCCATCGAGGCGCACAGCTTCAGCGCGGCGATCCCACCGCGCACGCTGGAGGCGAAAATAGTTCAGGATGCCGATCGACTCGAGTCGCTGGGAGCCATTGGTCTGGCGAGGGTCTTCGCTGTCGCCGGCGCCCTGAATACCATCTTGTTTGATGCCGAAGATCCTTTTGCTGATCGGCGGGCGCTGGATGACCGCAAATATGCCCTCGACCATTTCCAGTGCAAACTTCTGCGCCTGCCGGAAACCATGCAAACTGATAAGGGGAAAGCGATGGCGCAGCATAATGCCCGTTTTCTCGTCGAATTTATGGCTAAGCTCAGCGCGGAGCTGCAGGGGGAGCCGCTGGCGCTGGATGAAGCGGTTTTGCGCCGCTTTGCACCGCAGGCGTCAACCGACCGGTGATTTATGGTACTCTCTGCCAAAATCGTCCGCGTTGGTTGAGGATATGCCGCAAAAGTTAAGCAAGGAACACAGGTCGTTGTCGTTGGCTGAACAGGCCGGGGAAGACGCTGAGGCGCTGCTGCGTCAGCTGATGACGATCTACGATGTAAAAACGCTGGTTGCCGAACTGGTGAGCGTCGGCGAACAGCACTGGAGCGCGGCGATCCTCAAGCGCGTGGCGGCGCTTGGCCGCGCGGCGGAGCGTTTGCGCCCGCAGGAAGTTGCTCATCTGGCGACGCTCCTGCCTTCGCCGCCGGCCCATCATCCGCACTATGGGTTCCGTTTTATCGATCTGTTTGCCGGTATTGGTGGGATCCGCAGTGGTTTTGAAGCCATCGGCGGGCAGTGCGTTTTCACCAGCGAGTGGAACAAGCACGCGGTACGCACCTATAAGGCCAACTGGTACTGTGATCCGCAGCAGCACCGTTTTAATGAAGATATCCGCGATATTACCCTCAGCCAACGCTCTGACGTTAGCGACGAGGAGGCGGCGCGGCATATTCGCGAATCTATCCCTCAGCATGATGTGCTGCTGGCTGGCTTCCCCTGCCAGCCTTTCTCGCTTGCCGGCGTCTCTAAGAAAAATGCGATGGGCCGTGCGCATGGCTTTGCCTGCGAAACCCAGGGAACGCTGTTTTTTGACGTGGTGAGAATTATCGCGGCTCGTCAGCCAGCGATTTTTGTGCTGGAGAATGTCAAAAACCTCAAAAGCCACGATCAGGGGCGCACCTTCCGTATCATCATGCAGACGCTGGATGAGCTGGGATATGAAGTAGCTGACGCGGGGCATACCGGGCCGGATGACCCGAAGGTGATTGACGGGCGCCATTTCTTGCCTCAGCACCGGGAGCGCATCGTGCTGGTGGGTTTCCGTCGCGATCTGCAGCTGCATGCTGGATTTACGCTGCGCGACATCGCGGCGCAGTACCCGGCGGTGCGGCCAACATTTGGCGAGCTACTGGAGCCGACGGTCGATGCGAAATTTATTCTTACGCCGGTGCTGTGGAAATATCTTTATCGTTATGCCCGTAAGCATCAGGCGCGGGGTAATGGCTTTGGTTATGGCCTGGTTGACCCCGCCAATCCCCACAGCGTGGCCCGGACGCTTTCTGCCCGCTACTATAAAGATGGTGCCGAAATTCTCGTCGATCGCGGCTGGGACCGGCCGATCGGTGAGAAGCATTTTGACGATCCGCTGAATCAACAGCGGCGGCCTCGCCGGTTGACGCCGCGCGAATGCGCCCGGCTGATGGGCTTTGAATCCCCGCAGGGGGCGCGTTTTCGCATCCCGGTATCGGATACGCAGGCCTATCGTCAGTTTGGCAACTCGGTGGTGGTTCCGGTCTTCGCCGCGGTGGCGAAACTCCTGGCGCCGCGCATCGCTCAGGCGGTGGCGCGCCGCGAAGCGGATGATAATGATGGCGGATGTTCACGATAAAGCGACGCGCAGTAAAAATATGCGGGCGATCGCCACGCGCGATACGGCGATTGAAAAGCGGATAGCGGCGCTGCTGACCGGGGCGGGATTCACCTTTGTCGCCCAGGATCGCGCGCTGCCGGGACGTCCCGATTTCACTTTACCCGACTACCGCTGCGTTATCTTTACTCACGGCTGTTTCTGGCATCACCATGACTGCTATCTGTTTAAGGTGCCGGCCACCCGCACGGCATTCTGGCTGGACAAAATCGCCGGTAACGTGGCGCGCGACGCCCGCGACCGGCAAAAGCTGGCCGAAGAGGGCTGGCGGGTATTAATCATCTGGGAATGCGCCCTGCGCGGGCGCCTTAGGCTGAGTGATGCGGCGCTCACCGAGCGTCTGGAAGAGTGGATCTGCGGCGCCGGACACGACGCGCAGATCGATACGCAGGGGATCCGCGAACTGACGACTACTTCGACGCCTTACAAGGAGTAGCCTCGCTGCGGACTGGGAAGAGATATTTCCCCAGCGTCACCAGCACTACGGCGAAAATAATCACCGCCAGCGCCAGCCACTCAATGAGCGACAGGCTCTCGCCGCCGAACCCAGTACCGAGGAGCACCGCGACCACCGGATTAACATAGGCGTAGCTGGTGGCGACCGCCGGGGTGACATTGCGGATTAAAAACATGTAGGCGTTAATGGCAATCAGCGAGCCAAAGATGGCCAGATAGGCCAGGGCGGCCATCCCGGACCAGGAAGGGACGCGGGTTAAGGTTTCACCGCTCAGCCATGAGGCCACCAGCAGGACGATCCCGGCGGCGAGCATCTCGATTGCCCCCGCCATCATGCCGGTCGGCAGTACGATTCGCGAACCGTAAACCGAGCCGAAGGCCCAGCTTAGGGAACCAATCAGGATCAGCAGTGCGCCCCAGGGGTTGCCGTTCAGGTTGCCTCCGCTGTTGAGCATCACGATACCCGCAAGGCCAATGGCAATGCCCAGCCACTCCAGTTTACGGGTGGCGATGCCGAAAAAGCGGCTGAAGCATAAGGTGAACAGCGGTACGGTGGCGACCATCACCGCCGCGATGCCGGAGGGGACGTGCTGATGTTCAGCCAGCGTCACGAAGCCGTTGCCAACCGCAAGCAGCAAGACCCCGATCAGCGCAGCGTTAAGCAGCGGACGACGCGCCGGTAGCTTATGGCCGGTGGCCAGTAGCCACCCCAGCAACAGCACGCCGGCAGCGAGAAAACGAATGCCGGCCATCATTAGCGGCGGCCAGCTGGCGACCCCGACGGCGATAGCGAAATAGGTAGAGCCCCAGATGATATACAGCGCAAACAGCGCCCCGATGAGCGGTAAAAGCTGACGGGTAGACATACTTCCTCACGACGGTGCAGAGATAGAAAGGGGACATATAGTAAACGTGAAAACTATCGTGCTGGCGAGTGGTTAATTTGCGTCAGGTTGTTAAATTTATATTGACTAATTGTACCTTGGGCACCGGCCGTTTTTTAACGCATACTCGAGGGAGACATTGATGAAAAGAGAAGGAAAATCATTTTGGCAGGAAGTAGTCTTTTAACATTACTTGATGATATCGCCACGCTGCTGGACGATATTTCCGTGATGGGCAAGGTAGCGGCGAAAAAAACGGCGGGGGTGCTGGGCGACGATTTGTCTCTCAATGCCCAACAGGTTACCGGCGTGCGGGCGAATCGCGAGTTGCCCGTGGTCTGGGGAGTGGCGAAAGGGTCGTTCGTTAACAAAGTGATCCTCGTGCCACTGGCTTTGTTGATCAGCGCCTTCATCCCCTGGGCGATTACGCCATTGTTGATGCTGGGCGGCGCGTTTCTCTGTTTCGAAGGGGTGGAGAAGGTACTGCACAGTCTGGAAGCGCGGAAACACAAAGAGGATCCTGAACGGCGGCAGCAGCGTCTCGCCGCGCTGGCGGAGCGCGATCCGCTGGCCTTTGAGCGTGACAAAGTAAAAGGCGCGATTCGCACCGATTTTATTTTGTCCGCGGAAATTGTCGCCATTACCCTCGGCATCGTGGCGGAAGCTCCGCTGCTTAACCAGATCCTTATTCTCTCGGGGATTGCGATTCTGGTCACTATCGGGGTGTATGGCCTGGTGGGGGTGATCGTCAAGCTGGACGACATGGGTTACTGGCTGGCGGAAAAACGTAGTGCGCTGGCGCAGTGGCTGGGTAAAGGGCTCCTGGCCGTCGCTCCCCGCCTGATGAAGGTGTTGTCCATCGTCGGGACGCTGGCCATGTTCCTCGTCGGCGGGGGGATAGTCGTTCACGGTATTGCGCCGCTGCATCATGCCATCGAGCACTGGAGCGCGGGGTTGGGTGGGGTGATGGCCTCCACGCTGCCGGTCGTCGCCAACCTGGTGCTGGGTTTTATCATCGGCGCGGTGGTGCTGGCGGGCGTTAAGGCGGTGAGCAGCCTGCGTGGCGCTGGAAAGTAGCATGGCGAAACGCAGCGTAACGGCGCCGCGTGTTCTACCCTGAAAACGCCCCGGGTATCGACAGAGACCGGGGCGCTGACGCCGCGAGGTTTGCGCAACGTATTGCGAGAGAAAGATGGATAAGCCACTGCGGTTGAAGTTAAAAAAGTGCTACCACCTGGCTCGCCCGGCGCATGTGGTTAACGCTTGTTTTATCGCAGTGCTGTTTTTCTCCACGCTGCTGATCTGGCGTGAAATCAATGTCCTGGAAGAGGCCTACGTGGCCAACCAGCGTAACAATCTGGCTAACGTCGCTCATGAAATGGATGGGCTGTTGCAGTTCAACATCGACAGAATGATGTTTTTTCGCCATGGGATGCAGGCGGCGCTCGAACAGCCGCTTGATATCGATGTATTGCGTAAGGCCAGCCAACGCTATCTGAGCCAGCGCCATCAGCAGGCCTGGCGGGTGGCGCTACCGAATCGGCGTACGCTGCCGGTGTTTGGCATCTCAGGCAGCGTCGCTGGTCACAACCCTATCCTGCTGGTGGACGATCCGCTGGCGGCTGATGAACTAATGGCGACGCTCGAGCTGGGTTATCTGCTAAATCTGACGCAGCACGATCGCGATTTCGCCGAGCGGATGCAGTATATCTCTCGTAGCGGCTTTTTTACCTCGACCCTGCCGCTGCGGGATGAGTCGCAGGTGATAACGCACTATTCCCAAGCCCTCGGCGCTCCGTGGTTTACCCGCCAGACCCAGCGAAATAATCCGGGGCGAGGCGTTATCTGGCAAACCTTTCCTGACGATGACCCGCAGCTGGAAGAGCAGGTGGTCACCGCTTCGATACCGTTGGATTTTGCCGGTTACTGGCGCGGCGTGCTGGCGATGGATTTCTCAGTCAGTGAAATCAAAGCGTTTTTGGTTAGCGCCATGCAGGGGGGACAAGAGGGAGAGTACCAACTTTATGATAGCCATTTGAACCTGCTGGCTTCTTCCACGCCGGGGAATGTCCTGACCCTGCTGTCGCCGCGCGAGCAGGAGCTGCTGAGCCGCGCGTTTGTCCATGATAACCAGGGAGGGCTGCGTCTGCTGACGCGCTATATCAGCTGGGCCAAACTGCGCAATTTTGACGGCGTGCTGCTGCGGATCCACACTCTGCGGGAAGGCGTCCGCGGGAACTTTGGCACCATCACCATCGCCCTGACCCTGATGTGGGTCCTCTTCACCTTGATGCTGTTGCTCTCCTGGCTGGTGATCCGCAGCATGGTCCGCAACATGAGCGTTCTGCAAACCTCTCTGGAGTGGCAGGCATGGCATGATGCCTTGACCCGCCTGCTCAATCGCGGGGCGCTGTTTGAACAGGCGATGGCGGTAGCCAGCGACTGCCAGCGCAGCGGACGGCCGCTGGCGGTGATCCAACTCGATCTGGAGCATTTTAAGCACATCAACGATCGCTATGGTCATCAGGCGGGGGACAGGGTGCTGTCGATGGTGGCCAGTACGCTGTCCAGCGCGGTTCGGCAGGGCGATCTGCTGGGCAGAGTGGGCGGAGAAGAGTTTTGTATCGTGATGCCGAATACCACCCTGCAGGAAGCGGCGGCGGTGGCGGAGCGATTGCGCCAGCGTATCCAGGGACGGGAAGTCTTTTTGCATAACAACGTGACGCTGCGGGTTAGCGCCTCGTTAGGGGTGAGCGCCAGCGAAGAGCGGGGGGAGTATCAGTTTGAAGCGCTGCAGTCGGTGGCCGATGGGCGACTCTATCTGGCCAAGCAAAATGGGCGTAACCAGGTCTGTTTTCGCAGCGCAGCGTGAGTAAAACGTTTCGATGCCGATTGGCAAAATGAGAATTATCTTAAAGTGATCGCAGGCGTTCGCGCTATCGAATGAAACCGGTTTGCAGCTAAGCCTTCTCACATCAGCCTTGCAGCCCGATAAGTCACCAGGCGCCAACATTCTCAATATTTTGCGTCATGAATATCTCTTGTCATGCAAAATAATTGAGGATAATGTTTCAACGCATCGGATTTCCCGGTGTAACGAATTTTCAAGTGCTTCTTGCATTAGCAAGTTTGATCCCGACTCCTGCGAGTCGGGATTTTTTTCGCCTGCCGCTAACGGTTGGCTTCACTGGCGCTGAAATCGTGAATATCGAGTTCGAATGCCTCCGCCAGCTCACGCCAGGTATGTGACCCGCGGCCATCAATGCTGGCGCGCTGCGGGTCGTCCAGCGTGCGATGGACTTCGCTTTCGCTGATCTCATTAATTGCCGCCAGCAGGGCATCTACGTTGACGTCAAGGTCGTCCCCGCTCTGGCCTGTTAATTGGTGCTTCATCATTACCCCCTCGCTGAGCGTCGCTCAAGCCTCTCTAAGTATAGTCGGTCTAAAAAAGCGCCAGTCACGTGCCGCGACGCTGCGAGTTGCGTGGTTTTGTTCTACACTGGCTGAAAATATAGAGGAGATGATTATGCAGGTGAACGATCGTGTCACGGTGAAGACCGACGGTGGCCCACGTCGATCGGGGGTAGTGCTGGCGATTGAGTCGTTTAGTGAAGGAACGATGTATCTGGTTTCACTGGAAGACTATCCTCTGGGGATCTGGTTTTTTAATGAAATAGGCCACCCGGATGGGATTTTCGTGGAAAAAGAGGTCTCGTAAAACTGAACTGGCGGGAGCGCCGCCAGTTTGTTTCAGCGCATATTTACCTGAATACCGGAGGTGATGTTTTCGGTCAGCCGAACGATATGATAAATCACCTGCTTATTATGCGTTTGTATTTTCTTTTTAATATTGCCTTTATGCGACGATACCGTCTTCGCTTTGATGTTCATTTGCGTTGAGATTTGCGAAGTACCATGCCCGGCCATCCACATTTGCAGCATATTTGATTCTGTTTTACTCAGTGACAATGTCGGTAAAGTTAACTGCCCTACACTGGTGTTTTTGTATTTAAGATAATTAACCAGAATAACATCAAGGTCTTTTGGGGTTATCGATTTTGAACTGATTAGCAGATTCTTCCGTACCCGCAAATAGCGGTCAAAATGGATGTTCGCCAGCGACATAAAGATAACAAACAGCGTCGCCGGGTTTTGCGTAATGATCTGGCGAATAATGCCATTACTTTCATCATCATGCACGAAACAGTCTTCATTCAGAAACACCACCGCCGGGCAACACGACGTACAGTGTTTCTGCAGATCCGCAGCATTGTTGACCTCAACGATTTCCTGTTTTTTAATTCCCCGACTGGTCAGATATCCCGTCAATCCCAACCGGGTATAGCTGCACAAATCCATAATCATCGTTGACATGACCCATCCTCAATCAACACGTAACGATATACACTTCGCACTGGCTGTGCGAAGCAGTCCTTGCGGGCGATAATAATAGTAGGTTTAGAAAGAACCCATTAGCTCCATTAAACTATTCCGCATCTATGCATATAATTTGCCAGGAAAACTCTTAAAGTAAAGTCAAGAACCGGTAGTGTGACCGAATTAAAAACAAAAAGTGCCCATAGATGCTATGGTTACGCGCCCAGTATTATTTTACTTTCAGAATTTCCTTACTTCAAATGAAACCCACGTTAGCGGTTGCTGGCTTGCTCGCTTATCCCTTTGCGGTGGGGGTGGAAGGCTTAACGCTTTAATGCCACAATACTTTTTTATCGGCTTGTGGGATGAATGATGAAAAAGTTATTTTTTGCTGGCATGGTGGTGGCGCTGGCCGGTTGCGTACAGGTTGATCGTTATGAGGACGTGGTTAAAGCGCCGGCGCCGGCTGTCCTTGCAGGTTTCTGGCAAACGAAAGGGCCGCAGAGCGCGATGATGAGTCCTGACGCCATTGCCAGCCTGATTGTCACCAAAGAAGGGGACACCTTCGACTGCCGCCAGTGGCAGCGCGTGATTGCGCAGCCGGGGAAACTGATGAATCGTGACAGTGAGATTTACAACGTGACCGCTTCCCTGGACATCTATCCTGTCGAGCGCGAGGGCAACACGATCTCCTACGATCGGATGACGTTGTCCCGTGTTGAACGTCTCACTCCGGAGTGCGAGAAGGCGTGGGTCAAAGCGCGAGCGACGGGGCCCGTCAGCGCGCCGGCCTCGACGCGCTGAGATTTTGGCGGGCCATAGCTGGCCCGCCCGGCGTCAGGGAACTACAGCACCTCCTCTAATACCCACACGCTCACGCTCCCCCCGTTACAAGTAAAGGTCGCGCAGCCTTCGCCATCGGTTTCGACAATCTCTTCCCGGTTACCGAGAAAATCCCGCCAGCGTTTGTAGCCATAGTTTTCGCCCAGCGTCAGCGTCTTTTCGCCCTCATCGCCATTGGACATGATCACCACGCAGCCTGGATCGTCGTCAGTACCGCTACGACTAAAGGCGATGCAGTTAGGATGATCGAACCAAAGGGTTTGCACGCCATGGGCAAAACGCTGACGGGCGTCGATCAGCTCGTGGAGTTGTTCGATAACGGGCATCTCAATGGCATATGTCTCTCCGTCGCCGCCGGTATCCTCATAGGAAGCGCCGAAGAGATCGGCATAAAAGACCGAGGGCACGCCATTCTCCCGCAGCAGGATCAGCGCATAGGCGAGGGGCTTGAACCAGGGTTCAACCGGCGCCTCGAGGGCCTGCAGCGGCTGCGTATCATGATTGGTGACCAGAGTGACGGCATGGAAAGGGTCGGCTTCGACCAGCGTCCCGCTGAAAATCTGGCTCATGTCATAATCGCGGCCCTGGCGCGACGCTTCATGAAATTTCATCTGCAGTGGGGCATCAAACAGCATCGTTTTGCCCTCGACCAGGTCGATATACTGCTGGAGCTTCTCCACTTCATGGGACCAGTATTCCGCTACAATAAACAGCGGCTGCGGGGCCACCTCCTGAACATGCTCGATCCACGCTTTATAAAACCAGGCGGGGATATGCTTGACCGCGTCAAGACGAAAACCGTCGCAGCCGGTCTGCTCCATTACCCAGCGCGCCCAGTATTTGATCTCCTCGGTCACTGCATGATTGCGGAAATCGATATTGGCGCCCATCAGATAGTCAAAGTTGCCGAGCTCATCATCGACCTGTTCATTCCAGCCTTCGCCGGTGTAATCGTTGACGATTTTAAACACACCGTCTTCCGTCGGGTTCTCGATGTGGTCAATGCCGCTAAAACATTTGTAGTCCCAGACAAACTGCGAATACTGTCCGGCGCGCACCGGGAAGGTGTAGCGCGTCCATGCCTCGCACTCAATGATCTCCTCGTCAATTTGCGTACGATCCTGCTCATCGACGCGCTGAACGCGCAGAGCCTCTTTTTCATCAGCGCCCATTTTATGGTTGACCACCACATCCAGCAGTACGGCGATATTGTGCTCCTTCAGGGCGTTGATCGCCGCCAGCAACTGCGCTTTGTCGCCATATTTGGTGGCGACAGACCCTTTTTGATCAAACTCGCCGAGGTCAAAGAGATCGTAGGTATCATAGCCGACGGAGTAACCGCCCGAGGCGCCTTTGTAGGCGGGTGGCAACCAGACCATATTGATGCCGATTTCATTCAGGCTGGGCGCCAGCGCTTCGACCTCAGGCCACAGCTCGCCGCCGGTGGGGTAGTACCAGTGAAAACATTGCAATAAGGTGGGGTTTTTCATCTTCCATGCTCCAGACGTCAACAGGCTGACCTTTGCAGTATGGGAGATATCCAATAAAGAAGAAATACGATTTCTCCAGGCGATGTAATTGTTAAACAGATAACCGTTTACCGAGCTGGCAAACGGCGTGTTGTCCCAATGGCCACCGAAAGCGCCGAGGGCATCGCGGCGCGCGCTTTCACCGATCACCACCACATAGAGATGGTATTTTGGCTTTACCGCCAGCACGTGCCAGCTGTCTTTCATGCCAGCCAGCTGCGCCATCCGCGCCTGTTCGCTTCCAGCACCTCGTTGTTATTCACCACCACGTCTTTAACAAAACGAAAGGCCGGATAACCGGTGTCAATCACTTTGAATACCACCGCCCCAGGCAAGGTTTTGCACCGGCTGGAGAAAGAAGATCCCGATGCTGAACAACAGGCCCAGCGTATCCATTTTTCCCCAGCGTGATGGCTCAACGATCCTACGACGAACCGCAATGACCCCGAGAGCGAAGATGAAGACCAGCCAGCAGATAGTTGTACCACGGAAGATGGTCAGGATTTCCGTAGACTCTTCCACGTTGGTGGCGTGCAGCGCCAGCAGAGTGTTGAAGTTGGGGGCACCGTAGGCCTGGCCAAAGGGATAGTACAGAGCCGCCAGCAGGGAATAGGCGCCGACCACGCTTTCTGGACGCGCGGAAAGGCGCGCCACAGCAGATGTAACACGCAGGTAAATGCCACGGTATAAAGCAGGCTAAATTCATAGCCCCGCCAGGTTAATTAACAGCGACTGTAAAAGTAGAATCCCGTCCATGGGTTCAGTGCCAGTCGGCGGGCGACCAGCGTATCTTTCAGGGTGGTGACATTCATAGTAAACAATCAACATGCGCATCCCCTGGCGTCAAGGGGTAAAACCTGCTGGACAGTGCGTGAAGAGGGTCTCTGCGAGCCGCGAATGTGGCAGGGCTGTGCAAAGATAGGGCTTGTAAATGGTAAGGTCAACCAGACATAACAGATTGTTTTGCGAGGGCGCTTACAAAACTTGAAAAAAGGTCAGGGAAACGGGGGGAACCGGTCATTTTACCGGCAGAAAATGACAGAAAAATGAAGCGGCGTACCGCGACGCCGCCTTAGGAATTGGGTTTGCCCTGCTGCGGTTTACCGTTGATCATCTCGCACAGCATACCGATCAGCATTAATCGTACTTTAAAGGGTGAATGGCTAAACACGTTTATGCACCTCTTGAATTCATTCATCTGCTCTCCTCCTGCCAGTTCGCTCCGTCATTCCCTGATGGATGTTTGCATTATATACAGATATAGCACAGGCTATATTTTATAGCTATGGCTAAAACGTTAATTTTTTGTGCTCTTGGCGCAATCCATTACAATGTGGATCTTTTTATACGATGCTTGACGCGTCACACGAATGAGGAAGCACAATGAACCGTCGCGCAGGTAAGCCAATAACAAAAAAAGTGACGCAGTTAGTGAATGTTGAAGAGCACGTGGAAGGGTTTCGCCAGGTGCGGGAAGCGCATCGCCGCGAGCTGATCGATGACTATGTGGAGCTGATCTCCGATCTGATCAACGAAGTGGGCGAGGCGCGCCAGGTGGATATGGCCGCGCGTCTTGGCGTTTCGCAACCTACGGTCGCTAAAATGCTCAAACGCCTGGCCAGCGTCGGTCTTATTGAACAGATCCCCTGGCGCGGGATCTTCTTAACCCCGGAAGGTGAGAAGCTAGCCCAGGAGAGCCGCGAGCGCCATCAAATCGTGGAGAACTTCCTGCTGGCGATCGGCGTCAGCCCGGAGATTGCCCGACGTGATGCGGAAGGGATGGAGCATCACGTGAGCGAAGAGACGCTGGCGATGTTCCTGAAATTTACCCAAACACAGGGATCTCAGGAAGCATGACTCTTCCCTTCGTCCAGTCGCTGCTGCGCGATCGTTTTCTCCATTTGCTGCTGATTATCGCCTGCGTGCTCAGCGCCATCGTGCCGTTTGTCCCGGCAAGCTGGCCGGCGGCCATTGACTGGCATACCATCGTCACGCTTAGCGGCCTGATGTTGTTGACTAAGGGGATCGAACTGAGCGGCTATTTTGACGTGCTGGGCCGAAAAATGGCCCGCCGCTTTGTGACTGAGCGCCAGCTGGCCATCTTTATGGTGCTGGCGGCGGCGCTGTTGTCTACCTTTCTTACCAACGACGTTGCGCTGTTTATTGTGGTGCCGTTGACGCTGACGCTAAAAAAATGGTGCGCCATCCCGGTGAACCGGCTGATTATTTTCGAAGCGTTGGCGGTGAACGCCGGTTCGCTGCTGACGCCGATCGGCAACCCGCAGAATATTTTGCTGTGGGGACGATCCGGCCTCTCTTTCTTCGGGTTTATCGGTCAGATGCTGCCTCTGGCAGCGGCGATGATGCTGACCCTGCTGGCGCTGTGCTGGTTCTGTTTTCCGGCGAAGCGGCTCAGTTACCAGAGCAGCGACAGGGCGCCGTCATGGCAACCCAAGCTCGTCTGGAGCTGTCTGGGACTGTATGTGGTGTTTCTGACGGCGCTGGAGATGAATCAGGCCCTGTGGGGGCTGGCGCTCGTGCTGCTGGGCTTCCTGGTGCTGGCCCGGGCGGTGATCGTCCATGTCGACTGGTCGCTGTTGCTGGTGTTTATGGTGATGTTTATTGACGTCCATCTGCTGACCCAGCTTCCGGCGCTGCACCAGGTGCTGAGCGGGGTGGGGACCCTCTCCGGCGGTGGACTGTGGCTTACTGCTATTGGCCTGTCGCAGGTGATCAGTAATGTGCCCTCGACTATTCTGTTGCTCAACTATGTCCCGCCGTCGATACTGCTCGCCTGGGCGGTTAACGTGGGCGGCTTTGGCCTGCTGCCGGGCTCGCTGGCCAATATTATCGCCCTGCGTATGGCCAGCGATCGGCGCATCTGGTGGCGCTTCCATCTCTACTCCATTCCAATGCTGCTATGGGCGGCACTCAGCGGCTACTGGCTCTTCAAACTCAGCGCCTGATCTCAACATAATCGCGCCATCATTCACATCGATCGCCAGGATCGCCTTTCGGGGCGATCTTTTTTTGTCCGGCTCACAGAAACCGATCCCGGCCTTTGCTTACCTTTTCACTTTCCGGTATATGACTAGTCATTATGTTTAAATGGCTAGTCATATACCGAGGCGCAGCATGAAGAACAGACTACCGGCAGATTTTTTATGGGGAAATTCCGTCTCCAGCATGCAGACGGAGGGGGAGTGGAACGAGGGTGGCAAGGGGATGTCGGTGTATGATATCCGTCAACCGGCGGAGTTCGCCTCCGACTGGAAGGTGGCGACCGACTCTTATCATCGTTATCGGGAAGATTTCGATTTGATGCAGGATCTGGGCATGAACTGCTACCGTTTTCAGATCGCCTGGAGCCGGGTGTGCCCTGACGGAGATGGCGAATTCAATGAACAGGGGATCGCCTTCTACCATCAATTTATAGATGAACTGCTCGCCCGCGGCATTGAGCCGATGATCTGCCTGTACCACTTCGATATGCCGCTGTCGCTGGCGGAGCGCTACAATGGTTTTACCGACCGCCGGGTGATGGACGCTTTTATCCGCTACGGCCAGAAGATGATCGCCTGCTATGGCGACAAGGTGAAATACTGGCTCACCTTTAATGAGCAGAATCTGTACCATTCGCCGGAAGCGTTTCTGATTTCCGGCTATCTGCAGGGGGAGAAGACCCTGCGCGAACTGTATCTGATCCAGCATCATGTGATGATGGCGCACGTCCATCTAACTCACTATCTGCACCAGACGAAGCCGCAGTGTCTGATGGGCGGAATGCTGGCTCACGCTCTGGTCTATCCGGCTACCTGCAAACCACGCGATATCCTCTGCGCCCAGCAGCTGGATGAGTTCTTAAACCAGAACCTGCTGCGCGCATACGCGGGTGAGGGTTATAGCCCGGAGGTGATGCATTTTGTCGCCGCGGAAGGGTTCGATGATATCTATCGTCCGGAGGATCTCGCCCTGATGGCGACGGTGAAGGTCGATTATCTGGCGTTCAGCTATTACGCCAGCCGCACATTGAACAGCGACGCGATCCCGCCGGGAACGGCGGTCAACAACTATATGCTGTTTGGCAACCAGGATAACCCGTTCCTGAAAGCGACGGAATGGAACTGGCAGATTGATCCGCTGGGCTTCCGGACGATCATCACTCGTTACTATAACGATTGGCGCCTGCCGGTGTTCCCGATTGAAAACGGCATCGGGGTGATTGAGTCCTGGGACGGCGAACATCCCATTGCCGATGATTACCGCATCGCTTACCATCGCGACCATATCAACGCCATGAAAGCGGCCATCTTTGAGGATGGGGCGCAGGTGATCGGCTATCTCGGCTGGGGATTAATCGATATCCTGAGCTCACAGGGCGATATGCGTAAGCGCTACGGCGTGGTGTACGTCAATCGCGAAAACCATGACCTCAAGGACCTGCGGCGGGTGCCGAAGAAGAGCTATGCATGGCTGAAGCAGGTGTTCCGCAGCAACGGCGAAGCGATGTAACGCTGCCCTGGCGGTCAGATGGTGTATCCAGCCCGCCAGCCACTCACTGAATGGATAAGGACCGGGAAATGACGGTGAAGTATCTGCAAATCGCGCGGGAAATAAAAAAAACGCATCATCAGCCAGCAGTATCCTGCCAGCGCGCCGCTACCCGACCAGTTTGCGCTGGCGGCGGAGTTCAGCACCAGCCGGATGACCATCCAGCAGGCGATGCGCCAGTTAATCGTCGAAGGGCTGATCTATACCCGAAAAGGGCAGGGCACCTTTGTGCGGAAAAATTTCCTTCAGCTGTCGCAGTGGGAGCTGCCCGGCAGCGACTATTTCGGCGCCACCAAAACCTGGGAGCATCTTGGCGAGGTGCAAAGCGAAGTGGTGCGCTTTGCGGTGCGCTTTCCCAGCGACAAGGAGCAAAGTTCGCTGCTTATCGACGCCGATGCCCCGGTGTATGACTTTGTTCGCCTGCGGCTGCTCAACGGCGAGCCGGTATCGCTGGATCTGACGGTCATGCCGGTGGGGCTGGTGCCGGGGTTAACCAAAAGCCATCTGGAAGGTTCCGTGTTTCGCTATGTGCAGGAGACGCTGGGGCTGAAGCTGATGGGATCTTACCGCGTGGTGCGGGCGATGAAGCCCGGGGAACTGGATAAACAGCATCTTCACTGCGAACCGACCGATCCGGTGCTGGAGGTGGAGCAGGTTATCTATCTGGAGGATGGCACGCCGCTGGAGTACGCCCACTGCCATTATCGCTACGATCACGGCGGGATTATTCTGGTGAATAACGGCTAGGCCGGGGCTCCTGCTGGCGGCTGCGCATAGCGGGGTTACGGCGTGGTAGGGTTTGGTAGCCCGGGCGAGCGTTAGCCGCCTCGAGGGAAAATGCCGATAAAAAACGGCGGGCATCAGGCCCGCCGTTTTTCTTGTCAGCACAATTTAGTTCAGACGCACCGGCATACCGGAGCGGTTCTGGATAGCCTGCTCAACCACGTTCTGATCGACATCAGACTGGCTGGTAACTGCCTGCACCGGCTGAGTCAGGGTGATCGGCACGATCTCGCCGCCCTGGAACTGCGCTTCGGTGGTCGACAGCGGGTTGTGCACCTCGATGTAACGGCTGCCGTCCGGCTCGGTGGTCGCTTTTACCGGCTCATCGATAAACTGTACGCGGGTGCCGACCGGCACGTTCTCAAACAGGAATTTGATGTCATCGTTACGCAGACGCACGCAGCCGTGGCTCACGCGCAGGCCGATACCGAAGTTAGCGTTGGTGCCGTGGATGGCGTACAGACGGCCGATATACAGCGCGTACAGCCCCATCGGGTTATCCGGACCGGCCGGTACGACGGCGGGCAGCGGGTTGCCGGCGGCGGCGTATTCAGCATGCATTTTGGCGGTCGGTGTCCAGGTCGGGCCGGCCTTCTTGCGTTCGACTTTGGTGGTCCAGTTGATCGGCGTATCTTTACCTAACTGGCCGATGCCGATCGGCAGAACGATCACGGTATTGGTGCCTTTCGGGTAGTAGTACAGACGCATTTCCGCGCTGTTGATAATGATCCCTTCATGCACGGTATCCGGCAGAATCAGCTGCTGAGGGATGTTCAGGACGCTACCGCCCTTCGGCAGGTAAGTATCCACCCCCGGGTTGGCTTCCAGCATGTTGGAAAGCCCCATCTGATATTTCGCCGCGAAGTATTCCAGCGGCTGTTTGTTATCATCCGGAATGGTAATGACCTGATTCTGACCAACCAAACGGCTGCCATCGGTTGGCAAAGGATAGGTGACAGCAGACGCTGTATTGCAAAAGCCTACGATGGCGAAGGCTGCCGCTAAGAGTGTAGATAATTTCATAGTCTTTAATGTCGTGTGCGAAATCAACGCCACACAGGCCTTTGTTAATGATTGAGACAGTAGATGGGAGCGCATTATATGTGCATTCCGCTGAACAGGTAAATCAGATGTGTACGAAATCACATTTTTTTCCCTGTCGCCTCGGCTGCCGCGGTCCGGCAGGCGGCCGAAGCATCGCTCGCCGCGCGGGTAAAGGGCAGTTACTCTTCCAGCAGCCGGGCCTGCAGCGCGGCGCGAACCGGCGCGGTAAGCTGGTACTCTGCCGCCAGCCAGGCGTCGACGGTGCCATAGCGCTGGTGAATAGCCGACAGCGCGGCGGCGAGATAGGACTCTTTTACCGTCAGAATATCCGCCAGGCTTTGGCGCCCCTGGGCAGTGAGGTCGTTGCCGAGCAGCTCCAACATCCAGGCCTCCACCTGCGTCAGCATGCCGTGGGTAAGGAGATACTCCTCCATCACCGTTTCGCTGTCGCAGCCGACGGCGAACAGCGTTAACGCGCAGCCGACGCCGGTGCGATCTTTGCCGACCGCGCAGTGTTGCAGTAAAGCGCCTTCAAAAGGCGTGGTCAGCCAGGCGGCGAGCTGGCGATAGGCCGGGTTGTTAAACGGCAGCTGGCGGTAGAGTTGCAGCATAAACTGCTCGCCGTTCAGCGCGTTAAGGGTGGCGGCATTCAGCTCGGTGACCTTCGCATTAACCTCGCTCACCGGCGGATTGGCCGGCGCGTTAAGATAATGGGTAAGCGGGCTAAGCTTGTCCGGAGTACGGGCTACCTCTCCGGGGTCGCGATAGTCGAGCACCCGGCTGAGCGGCAAAGTATCGAGGTGGTTGAGATCCTCCGCCGTTAACCGGTTTAGCGCGCCGGATCGCAATAGCTTGCCGCTGCGGACGCGGCGTCCATCGGCGGCAAGCTGGCCGCCCAGGTCGCGAAAATTGACGCCGCCCTGCAGGGATAAAAAAGCCGGGTGTCGCGATAGGCTGCTGGTCATGGGACTCCTTATAAATACGTACAGAATAACCGTTTGAGCGCGGGTTTCCGGCTCATCTGACAAAGACCTTAGCACAAGCGCCTCGGTGGAATTTACCGCAGGCCGTGAAAAGTGTGTCATTTGCTGGCATAATGTCTGCTGTATCACACCCCTCATACTCTTTTTTCAGGATATCCCCGTGCTAGTATCCAGCAACGTTACCATGCAGTTTGGCAGTAAGCCGCTGTTCGAAAATATCTCCGTTAAATTTGGCGGCGGCAACCGTTATGGTCTGATCGGCGCCAACGGCAGCGGTAAATCGACCTTTATGAAGATCCTCGGCGGCGATCTCGAACCGACGCTGGGCAACGTTTCTCTCGACCCGAACGAGCGCATCGGTAAGCTGCGTCAGGATCAGTTCGCCTTTGAAGCGTTCACCGTGCTGGATACGGTCATCATGGGCCACGGCGAGCTGTGGGAAGTGAAGCAGGAGCGCGATCGCATCTACGCCCTCGCTGAGATGAGCGAAGAAGATGGCTACAAAGTGGCCGACCTGGAAGTCAAATATGGCGAAATGGACGGCTACTCGGCGGAAGCGCGCGCCGGCGAACTGCTGCTCGGCGTCGGCATTCCGGTTGAACAGCATTATGGCCCGATGAGCGAAGTCGCGCCGGGCTGGAAGCTGCGCGTCCTGCTGGCGCAGGCGCTGTTTTCCAATCCGGATATCCTGCTGCTCGATGAACCGACCAACAACCTGGACATCGACACCATTCGCTGGCTGGAGCAGACGCTGAACGATCGCGACAGCACCATGATTATCATTTCGCACGACCGTCACTTCCTGAACATGGTCTGCACCCACATGGCGGATCTCGACTACGGCGAGCTGCGCGTGTATCCGGGCAACTACGACGAATACATGACCGCGGCCACCCAGGCGCGTGAGCGTCTGCTGGCGGACAACGCCAAGAAAAAAGCGCAGATTGCGGACCTGCAGTCGTTCGTTAGCCGCTTCAGCGCCAACGCCTCTAAATCGCGTCAGGCCACCTCGCGCGCGCGCCAGATTGACAAAATCAAGCTGGAAGAGGTTAAAGCCTCCAGCCGTCAGAACCCATTTATCCGCTTCGAGCAGGATAAGAAACTGTTCCGTAACGCGCTGGAAGTGGAAGCCCTTACCAAAGGCTTTGATGAAGGTCCGCTGTTCAAAAACGTCAACCTGCTGCTGGAAGTGGGCGAAAAGATCGCCATTCTGGGCGCCAACGGCGTGGGTAAATCCACCATGCTGAAAACCCTGGTAGGCGAACTGCAGCCGGACAACGGCAGCGTGAAATGGTCTGAAAACGCGCAAATCGGCTACTACGCGCAGGACCATGAGTACGAGTTCGAAAACGACCTGACGGTCTTCGAATGGATGAGCCAGTGGAAGCAGGAAGGCGACGACGAGCAGGCAGTACGCAGCATCCTCGGCCGTCTGCTGTTTAGCCAGGACGATATCAAAAAGCCGGCGAAGGTACTTTCCGGTGGCGAGAAAGGACGCATGCTGTTCGGTAAGCTGATGATGCAGAAGCCAAACATCCTGGTGATGGACGAACCGACCAACCACCTGGATATGGAGTCGATTGAATCGCTGAACATGGCGCTGGAGATGTATCAGGGCACCCTGATCTTTGTCTCCCACGACCGTGAGTTTGTCAGCTCGCTGGCGACCCGCGTCCTGGAGATCACTCCGGACCGCGTGATCGACTTCAGCGGCAACTACGAAGACTACCTGCGCAGCAAAGGTATCGAGTAATCCCTGTCCGTTACCCGGGTAGCGGCTACGCCTTACCCGGGCGACACGCGGTGCCGTTTTTTTGTCGGGTGGCGGCTAACGCCTTACCCGACCTACGGTTCTTGCGACCTGCCTTTAATGTCTTCACCGCGCTGGCTGAAACTGCCGGTGTTGGTGGCCTCAAAATCGCTGAGACGTTCCCGGAAGGCCGGGGCAGCCCGCATGGATGCGGGCTGAGGGCCGTGTTTTGCACGGACGCTGCCTCGGCCCGACCCGAAGCCTGCAGGGATAAGTCGAAGGTACCACGAAGTGGCGATATTGGCGGCCAGAGCCCGGGGGTACAGGGGCGGCGGCGACTGGCCGCCCCCTGTACGCTCCCGGCGCCATGAGAGACATAACGCAGAAGAAATATCGGGAGCGCAATCTGCTCTGAAATAATAAAAAAGAACTGTTTTTCCCGGACCAAAACCGTTGCAAACCGAGAACAGTAACCAAGGTCCGTACGGCCTGCTTTTAATTTATTCACCATGCTGGCTGAAACTACCGGCCTATGGTCAGAACCTCCACTCCGTTCCTTCAACGCCATTCACCAGCAGCTTACGCTTTTCTCCTACCGGTAATGACAGCTTCAGCGCTTTCCACGCCGGGCGATAGTTGCCGCGGGCGTTGATATCCAGGTTTATGCTGCTGGCGCTGCAGGTCATTTCCCACTCCAGCCATAGCGCATCCCCCTGTTTATAGCCCCAGCTTTCGCCGTCGTCTTCAAACAGCAGACCGCGGGTTGAGCCGGTACCTTTCAGCGGGAACAGCTGCAGTTCGCGACGATCGTCTTTTTGCGCATCGACATGGCTGATACGTTCACTAAGCGGCAGACCAGCGCCGGCGCGGACCAACAGCGGCAGTTTTTCCAGCGGCGCGTCCAGCGTCACCCACTGGCCGCCGGCGAACCACTGATGGCTGTAGAAATCGTACCAACCGGCCTGATTATCCGGCAGCCATACTTCACGCTGGCGGGCGCCCGGCTCGACCACGCTGGCCACCAGCAGGTCGCGGCCCAGCAGGAAGTCATCGCATTCGGCGAAGGTCTGCGCATCGTGCTGGTGATCGAGGAAGGTCGGGCGGAGCATCGGCTCATCATCAGCATGCGCCTGCCATAGCAGAGTGTACAGATAGGGCAGCAGGCGGTAGCGCAGCTCAATGGCTGAGCGGATCGCCGGAGTGATGGCCGGATACATCCATGCTTCGTTTACCGTCTGGTCGTCATTCCACGAGTGAATGGTAAAGCGCGGATGCATGACGCCATTTTGTACCCAGCGCACAAACAGTTCCGGCTCGGGTTTATCGCCGGAGAAACCGCCGACGTCGTGGCCGACGTTATACAGCCCGGAAAGGCTCATCCCCAAGCCCATGCGGATGTTATAGCGCAGCGTATCCCAGTTGGTTCGGTTGTCGCCGCTCCAGGTCTGGACGTAGCGCTGCATCCCGGCGCAGCCGGAGCGGGAGATCAGATATGGGCGCTTTTGCGGCGCAAAGCGCTGCTGGGCTTCCAGCGAGGCGCGCATCATCAACAGCGGCATCACCGGGCGAATATGTTTGATGGCGATTTCGCGGCCAAAGCCGTAGCAGCGGGCTTCGCCGTCCCATACTTCGTATTCGTTATTATCGTTCCAGGTCGAATCGATGCCCATCTCCAGTAGCTGGGTGGTCACGCCTTCCTGCCACCAGGCCACGGTTTGCGGATTGGTGAAATCGAGATGCGACCCTTCATCATCCCAGAAGCTGGAACGCTCCGGAGCGTCAGTTTGCGAATCGCGAATGAAGAGACCGCGCTCCGCCACCTCGCCGTAGCGCGGGTGATCCTGCAGCAGGCACGGTTTGATATTGGCGGCCAGCTTCAGCCCGGCATCGTGAAACGACTGGCTCATCACTTTGGGCTGCGGCACCTTGTCGTAGTTCCAGTTAAAGACGTAGCGCTTGCCGTTGATTGAGGTATAGCCGGAAGAGAGCTGGAACGAATCGCAGGGGATCGCGTGCTGCTCGCACAGGCGGATAAAGTTCATCAGCTGATTTTGCGCATCCGGCGCGTCGGTATAGTGCATGGTGGAGCCGCTGTAGCCGAGGCTCCATTTGGGTCCAAACAGCGTTTTACCGGTCAGGCGAACGAAGGCTTTGGTCACATCCAGCACCTGCTTACCGGTAAACAGGTAATAATCGATGTCGCCGGCTTCCGCCTGCCAGCGGCGATAGGCGGTGTGGTAGTTGTCGATCTCGTTCCCCAGATCCAGCCAGCAGCTGCTCAGGTTGTCATAGAACAGGCCGTAGCTGATATCGCTGCGCTGGGTGATGGTGAACGGAATATGTTTATACAGCGGGTCAGTGCTGACGGCGTTGTAGCCCATGGCATCGAGGTTACGCATCTCATAGCGTTTACCGGTGCGCTGCAGGTCGCCGGCCTTTTCGCCCAGGCCGTAAAAACGCTCGTCTTTGCGGCGGCTCAGATAATGGGCGACGCCGTCGCCGTGGGCATTCGCCAGGTAGGCGCTGGTCGGACGGTCATTGGCAAGCGGCTGCCATTCGCCGGCCTCGTCGCGATAGCTCCACTCCAGCCACAGCGGCTGGTGAACGGTGACGCGCAGCTGGCGGGTGGCGATAGTCAGCGTATCGCCCTCCTGGGCCAGCTGCCAGGCCGGGAGACTAAAACCGCTGAGGTCATCCCGGGCGCGGCCTTCCCACGGCACATCCTGCTGCGGAGCGATGCTCCAGGTGCGATCCAGCGCCAGCTGGCCCTGGCGTTTTAGCAGGACGCGGAACAAATTCTCTTCCAGTACGTACAGGCACAGGGTGTGCTGGCCATCGACCGTCAGTTCAACGTGATGCTTCAGCTGTTGATGCAAACTCCAGTGTTTCAGCGTCTTCATATCTTACATCCACTCTCAGGCGCGCTTGGCGCGACGTTCAGCAATAAATGCCACCAGGAAAACGGCGCCAATCAGGTCAAAGAAACCCATGGCGATGAATAGCGGGTTGAAGCCGATTTTGTCGGCGGTCACCCCGATTAATAACGAGAACAAGAAGCTGGCGATCCACGCTGCGGAGCCGCGCATACCGTTGACCGTCGCCATTTGTCCCTTGTCGAAAGACTCCACCACCAGCGCGCTGAGCATGCAGGAGATGATCTGATGGCCGAAGCCGCCAATGGAGATCAGGATGATGGTGATATAGGGATCGCGGATGATGGCGACGAGGGCCAGGGAGAGCATCAGGAACGCGCCGGTTACCGAGCTGGCGATCACCGAGTTCACTCGCGTACAGCCGAACCAGCGAACATACAGGCGGGTGAGGTAGCCGCTGACCACGCTGCCGAGATCGGCGGCGAGAAACGGCAGCCAGGCGAACATGGCGATCTGCTTCAAATCCATGCCGTGCTCTTTCGCCAGGTACAGCGGCACCCAGAAACTCAGCACCGCCCAGGCGGGCTCGGCCATAAAGGCGGGAATGGCGATCCCGTAGAAACGTTTATTTTTCGAGACGGTTTTGAGCGCGGTAAAGAAGGGCTGTTTTACCGGCGGGGCTTCGTTATCCTGTTTGATGTACTCCAGCTCGCTTTTGCTGAGATTGGGGTGCTTTTCCGGGGTCTGATAGAAGGCCCACCATAGTACTACCCACAGTAGTGCCAGCGCGCCGGTAAACATAAACGCCCCTTGCCAGCCGAAGGAGGCGTGGGCGAAGTAGATGATCGGCGGGGCCAGCATCGCGCCGATGGAGAACCCAACGCCAGCCCAGCCGGCGGCAATCGGGCGTTCAGATTTCGGAAACCATTCGCCGATGGTTTTGGCGTTGGCCGGAGTAGCGGCCGCCTCGGCCCCACCCATAAAGAAGCGCAACATAGCCAGGTGCAGCCAGCTACCGGCCCCGGCGTGGGCGATACAGGCCAGCGCCCACAGGGTGGCGCAGATCATAAAGCCAAGCTTCAGGCCGATGACGTCGATAAGCCAGCCGCACAGCGGCTGGAAAATCGTGTAAGCCAGCTGAAACGCGCCGACGATCCACGAGTATTGTTCGGTAGTAATGCCGAGGGTCGCTTTCAGTTCCGGCGCGATAATTCCCAGCGAGTTGCGTGTGATGTAGTTGACGGTAACGCCAAGTAAAAACAGGACCAGCACCCACCAGCGCAGGTTTTTCACTACCCGGCGCGTTTTGCTGACGGCGATATCATTGTTGAGGCCTTGACTCATAGCACACTCCACAAGACGTTTGTAGGGGGAAAGTGACGGTCTCACTCCCTGAGTGGTCACGTAGATTTATTAACTATTTGAATAGTCTATTTTTTATCTCAGCATCATTGGTATAACTAGTATGGGAGATGTTGGACCAATTCAGGCTAGGGCAGAAAAATCGTCTGGCAAAGCGCTATTTATGCAAGTTTTTTCATGAAATGAGCGAGATCGCATATTTGACAGCGGAATTTGCTTGTAACGTGTGCTTTGGCGATTATGAAAATTCTTTCATTTTTCAATCGGAGCTGGATCACAAAATGGATAAAAAGCTGCGCGTCGCCGAAATTGCCGCCCGCACCGGGCTATCGCCCAGCACCGTTTCACGCGTCCTGGCCGGGAAAGCGAATACCAGCGACAAGGCGCGCCGGGCGGTGCTGGACTGCGCCCGCGAGCTGGGTGTCATGCAGGGGTTGGCCGCCGGGCGTCTGCTGCTCAATCATCTGCTGGTGTTTGCCCCCCCGCAGCGCGCATTCGATGAGCGATCGGATATCTTCTACTACCGGGTGATCCAGAGCATCAATAACGCGCTGGCGGCGCATGAAGTGCGCCTGCGCTACTGCGCGCTGGATGAGAACGACAGCGACGCCAACCTGTTTCTTGCCCGCATGAATGAACCTGAGACCCAGGCCGCGGTGCTGCTGGGGATCGACGATCCGCATATTCATGGCCTGGCGGCGGATCTGGGCAAACCCTGCGTATTGATCAACTGTCGGGATGAAGGGATGCGGCTGCCGTCCATCGCTCCCGATCATCGGCTGATCGGCCAGTGCGCGGCCCGCTATCTGTTTGATATGGGGCATCGGGCGGTGATGAACGTGATGTGCCTGCGCCGCTATACCATGGAGCTGCGGCTGGGGGGGATTCAGGAGGCGTGGCGCGCGCGTAATCTGCGCTTTACCGCCAGCCGGGATCTTATCAGCGTCGCCAACTTTAGCGCCAGAGAGACGGAAGAGCAGGTGGGCGCCTGGCTTGACGGCTTACAGGGCAGGCCGTTGCCCACCGCCTTCCTGGTGGGCGGCGATTTTATGGCCGCCGGCACCGTCAGCGCATTGCAAAAGCGTGGCCTGCGGGTGCCGCAGGATGTCTCGGTGATGAGCATTGACGGATTTAATCTGGCGGCGATTCAGGAGGTGCCGCTGACCGCGGTGCATGTGCCGCGGGATGAGCTGGGCAGCGAGGCGGTGCATCTCCTGCAGCAGCGCCTGCTGCGCCCGGAGGCGCCGCACGGCTCGCTACTGCTGCATGGCACGCTGGTGGTACGCGATTCGGTACGGCGGATCCGGCCGGGCAAAGGCCATACCGCCGTCGAGCCGCAGGGGCTGTATGACGATTAGACCGGCATACCCAGCGCCCGTTTGCCGTGGATATTCAGATCCTCCAGGGTGAAGCGCCCCTGCCAGCTGGCTTCATAGTCCTCGCGCGGGAAATCCCCCGGCGAGGCGCCTTTTTCCAGGGCGATTTTCACTTTCTGCGCGTAGGCGAGGTTCTTCTCGCACATCGGCGCGGCCGGAATGTACATCACATTTCCCCAGCCCTGCTGATTTTCCACTGGCGCCACCGAGTGAATGATGTCGCAGTGCCACCAGACGGAGTCCCCGGCATTCAGCGCTGGAATCGAGCTTAACGCTTTAATCAAGAGCGGGTGCCACTGCTCAGAGATCGGCAGCACTCTGCCCGGCGCGACGCCGCACAGCTCATCTTCCGGCACATCGTCGAGCAGGGGGCGCAGCAGCACATAAGCCATCGCCTCCGGGATCGGCACCACGTGCAGCAGCCCCTGACCCGGGATCATGTCCGACAGCGCGGTCCAGCCCTGGAAGGTGCGGAACACCGAGCATTTGGTGGTGTTGTCGACGGTATACTCTTCCACTTCGGTACGGTGCGCGGCGTCCCACGGGTCGTAGGCGTCGATATTGCCATTAAAAACGTTGGCGAAAACCTGCTGATAGGCGGAAGCAGCCAGCGCTCCAGCGCGCCGGAATCGGTATGCGCCCCCAGCCCCTTCGAAGTGGTTCCCGGCGGGCGGCGGCGGATGCGGTCGGGATAGATCACGCTGACGTCCGGATCGAACCAGCGTTTGCCATTCTGTTCAAAACGCCACAGGCGGTTGAGAAAAGATTGCACTGCCGCCATTTCATCGCTCTGCCGCGCCTGCATTTGCGAGGGCGACCAGTAGATCGGGTAGATCTCCGGGCGCGAAGCCTCCAGCGAACCGAAGAAGCTGTCGCCAGGCCCTTTGTAAACATCGTCGAAATGGTTGCGATCCAGATATTCCAGCATCGCGGTATCCCACGCCAGCGCCTGTTCGCGTGGGAAATGGCCTTTAATCACCGCGCAGCCCCGGCGCTTAATGGCCGCGCGCTGCTCATCGCTCACTGTTCCTTCGGCGATATCGCGAAACGGAATGGTTGGCCAGACCTCCTGGCCTGCGGCTTTCAGTGTCTCAATCTCCTGCAGCCGCTCGCTGATGCGCGCTGAGAGCTTATCGAACACCGCCTGGACGTCGCCAATTTGCGCCCGCAGGGCCTGTTTCATCTGGCGAATCGCCGCTTTGTGATCGGCGGGAAGTGTTTCGTGGGTCGGGAGAGCAGCCATAATAACCTCGCTGTATCTTTCATTCGAAAGTATAAAATCTTACAAACGTTAATTTAAGTTAAAATGGAGTTAATGCAAGATTAAAATCTTGCTGCGGCGCACAAAATGGAAAACCGGGGCGCGATGCCCCGGCGAAGGGTCAGGCGTTGAAGGGCGGGGTGTTATCGAGGACGGCCTGGATAACGTTCAGCGCGCCGTCATGGTTATTATCGTCGGTAGCGTAGCCGGCGATGGCCTTGATGCTGTCGGCAGCGTTACCCATGGCGAAAGCGTATTTCACCAGCTTCAGCATTTCGGCGTCATTGCCGCTGTCGCCGATGGCGACGCATTGCTGCGGCGAAAGATCCCAGCGCTTGAGCAAACGGCTGATGCCGTTGGCTTTATGCAGGCCAGGGATAATCAAATCGACAAAGCCAAAGCCGCTGGTGACCGGCTTCATGATGCCGTCGAGCGACACGTGCAGTTTATCAATCAGCTGTGGGATCTCGCTGTCCGGCAGGTTGAGAGAGAATTTAAACAGCGTATCGTCGATGGCGTGATAGTCGCTCACCTGCTGTAGGCGATGGTAGTGCTTCGACATCAGCTCAACAAAGGCGTCCGGAGCTTTATCGCTGACGTAGGCGCTCTGCAGGCCGCAGGCGACAAAGTTGAGCTGCGGATCTTTGAGCAATTCGCCAATCACCACTTGTGATTCGTGGCGGGTCAGTTCGCCGTGGAACAGCTGCTTGCCATGTTCATAAACCAGAGCGCCGTTTTCTGCGACGAATGAAATCTGCTCGCGGATCTCCGGGAAGAAGGAGATCAACTGATAGTACTGGTTGCCGCTGGCGACAACAAATTCAATGCCGCGCTGCTGCAACTGGGCGAATTGCGCCAGAAACCGTGAGCGATCGTAGGTTTTGGCGTCATTGAGAAAAGTTCCGTCCATATCGGTGACGATAACTTTAACGGTCATAAGGGGATGCTCCTGGCTTAACTTCGACCAGTAACATTCTAATTACAATGTGATGGGGAGCACAAATTTATTTCGAATGAAAGTTCAGGCATTCAGAAAATGCCGGAAGGGCATGTCTTTTCCGGCCTGCAGAACAGGGTTGGCCCGCTAAGCATAGCGCCAGCGGGCACGAAGGATTACAGCGTATGTTCGGTACGGGCGATGATATCGTCCTGGGTATCCGGCGACAGGGCGGTGAAGAACGCCGAGTATCCAGCGACGCGGACCACTAAATCGCGGTACTGGTCAGGATGTTTCTTGGCTTCCAGCAGCGTGTCGCGCGACACGATGTTGTACTGGATATGCCAGCCTTTGTGCACCTCGAAGAAAGTGCGCAGCAGCACCATCAGCTTCTGCTTATCGGACTCGTTCTCCAGCGTTGACGGATTCAGCTTCTGATTAAGCAGCACGCCGCCGAGGATCGCCCCGGTCGGCAGCTTGCCCACCGAACTGATAACCGCCGTCGGCCCCAGATGGTCGGTACCGGAGGCCGGGCTGGCCCCCTCCGCCAGCGGGGTATGCGCTTTACGGCCATCCGGCGTCGCCATGGTCTGCGCGCCGAACGGGACGTTAGCGGAAATAGAGGAGGTGCCAGCGTAATAATTGCCGCCAATCGGGCCGCGGCCATAGCGCGGGTTGTGATACTGCTTCAGCTCGTCGATATAGGTCTGGTAGGCCCGCGCCAGCAACTCGTCGACGCTGTCATCATCGTTACCATACTTCGGCGCGCCGTTGATCAACCGCTGGCGCAGCTGCTCGTGGGTCAGACCGTCGAAATCTTCCGCCAGCGCCTTCGCCAGCTCCTGCTGGCCGATGGCGCCCTGATCGAAGACCAGTTTTTTCACCGCCGCGAGGCTGTTGCCGAGGTTGGCGATACCCACCTGCAGGCCGGAAACCCAGTCATACTTCGCGCCGCCTTGCTTAATGCTTTTCGCCCGTTCGATGCAGTCATCGACCAGCGCCGAGCAGAGAATATCGTGGACGTTCTCTTCCAGCATGGTATCGACCACGTACTCAATCTCGATGGATTTACGGGTGTAGTAACGAATCTGGCGGTCCCAGTCGGCCAGCACCTGATCGAAGTTAGCGAAGTTGCCTTTCGACAGGGCGTGCTCCTGCGGCAGGAACACCTGACCGCTGGTGGCATCGCGGCCGCCTTCCAGCGTCGCCAGCATCACCCGCGCGAAGTTAATAAAGCTCATGCCGGTACAGCGGTAGCCCCACTTACCGCCGACCGCGGTTTCGATACAGCCGATAGCCGCGTAATCGTAGGCGTCCTGCGGCTCAATGCCCAGCTTAATGAATTCCGGGATGACGATTTCATCGTTGTTAAACGCCGGCATGCCGAAACCGCAGCGGATCACCTGGACGCAGGCGTCTAGGAAGTCGTTGCTCATCCCGGCGTGGTAGCGCACGCTGAGGTTCGGCTGGGTAGAACGCAGGCGACCGCAGGATTCCAGGATCGCATACGACAGCGGGTTGACCGCGTCCTGCGGCTTACCATCCACCAGATTCTGGCCGCCGATGGTGACGTTCTGGTATAGCGGGCTGCCGGCAGAGGCTTTGGAGTGCGAGCCGGAACGGATCTTATTGACCTCCAGCAGCTTCAGCCAGCAGCTGTGCAGCAGCTCAATGGCCTGTTCGCGATCCAGCGACTGTTGCAACTCAACGTCGCGGCGGTAGTACGGGTAGAGGTACTGGTCCATACGGCCGAAGGATACCGAATGGCCATTGGATTCAATCTGCAGGATAAGCTGAATGAAGTAGCACAGCTGCAGCGCCTGCCAGAAGGTTTTCGGCGGCTCATGGGCGATGACGTCGCAGTTTTCGGCAATCGTCAGCAGTTCGTGGCGGCGTGATTCGCGGGATTCTGCTGTCGCCATCTCGCGCGCCAGCGCGGCGAAGCGTTTGCTGTGATCGCTGACCGCTTCCAGCACGATATCAATCGCTTTCAGGAACTGCTCGCCGTGCAGGTCTTCCAGTACCGTCAAATTGATACGCGAGCGGCGTTCGGCGACTTTCGCACGCATCCCGTCGAGGCCTTTCTCCAGCAGCAAGGGGTAGTTGACCGCGAGGTGAGCATCCCCGGAGGTCATATTGCCTTCCGCCTTAATAATGCCGGTGGCGAGCAGCGCCTTTTGCTCATCGGTGAACATACCGTAGCAGCGGTCTTGTACGGTCTGGCCGCGCCACCATGGGCACACTTCATGCAATACGCGTTTATTCTCCTCGCTGACCGAGAAGCCGGCGCCGGGGCGGTCGGCGAGATCGTCGATCTCTTTCTCAATCCAGCTGACGGTGTATTCCGGGAAAATAGGCGCGGCGCGCACTTCGCTGGCCTGGTTACCGACGATCAGCTCATCGTGCTTGATCCAGATGGTGCGCTCCGCCAGGTGGTGAGCCAGCGCCAGCGCGCGGCGCACCGGGATCGGTTTATCGAGATGCCGCTGATACATCTCCGTATAGTGGCGGGCGCGCTCGGTACAGACCGGCGGCTTGACGATATGCACCAGCGCCATTTTATGGGCCTGGATACGGGCGCTGAGGGTGTTGAGCTTCAGGGTTGTCATAGGGTTATCCTCGTAATATCGCCGTTAGCCCCTTGCTTTGCGCATAATCCTGCGCGAAGGCGAGCAGCTCAGGAGCATCCAGCGGTTTGTCCGGTGCGGTGTAGGGCTGACTGAGTAACTGGTATTTGTTCATTCCCAGCGTGTGGTACGGCAGGAAATGGATCTCGCTGACCTGCAGGCGGTCGGCGGCAAAATCGGTGATCGCGGCAATGTCGGCTTCGCTGGCGTTGAATCCCTGGATCAACGGCACGCGAATAATCATTTTTTTCCCCGCCTGCGCCAGACGCTGCAGGTTATCCAGCACCCGGCGGGCGCTGCCGTCGGTCCACTGCTGAAAAACGGCCTCGTCAACGTGCTTCAGATCGGCGAGAAACAGGTCGACAAAGGGTAAAGACGGTTCAATGTATTTCCACGGCACGTGCAGGCAGGTTTCCACGGCGGTGTGAATGCCTGCCTGATGGCTGGCTTCGAAAAGCGCCTGCGCCAGCGTTGGGTTCATAAAGGGTTCGCCGCCGGAAAGAGTGATGCCGCCGCCGCTGCGATCGTAGAACGGTTTATCACGCAGCACCGTCGCCATGATCTCCTCGACGCTTTTCTCCTCGCCGCACACCGTGAGCGCGGTGGTGGGGCAGCAGTCGCGCAGCGCGGCGATATGGCTGTCGTTAACGTTTTGCCGATCAATGATCAGGCCATCGAGGGTGCGGGTGATAACCGCCGGCGCCGCCTGCTGGCACAGCTCGCAGCCGGCCAGGCACAGCCGCGAGTCATACAGCAGATCTTCGCTACGGGCGCGGCTCTCCGGGTTCTGGCACCAGCGGCAGCCCAGCGAGCAGCCTTTCAGGAAGACGACGGTGCGGATCCCTGGGCCGTCATGGGTGGAATAGCGCTGGATGTTGAAGATCATGGCTTATCCTCTTGTTTGCGTATGAACATAAAAACACTTTCGAATGAAAGTTATGTTGACGCAAATCAACAAGCGGGATGGGGATAAGTCAGAGAGGAGAAAATAACGAGAGCGGTCACAAAACCACCGGCGACTCTCGTCGCCGGTGTGAGGGTCAGTGCGAGCCGCATACCTCGCACTGCGGGTGACGCATCAGCCTCATTTCGCGAAACTGGCAGGTCATGGCATCGTAGATGACGATTTTTCCGCTGGCAGGGGTGCCGTAGCCGCTCAGCAGCTTAATCGCCTCCATCGCCTGCAGCGAACCGATGGTGCCCACCAGCGGGGCCATTACCCCGGCTTCGACGCAGGTGAGGGCATTTTCGCCGAACAGACGGCTCAGGCAGCGGTAGCAGGGTTCGCCATCCTGATAGGTAAAGACGCTGATTTGCCCCTCCATACGGATCGCCGCTCCGGAGACCAGTGGGGTTTTGTGCTGAAAGCAGCCGACGTTAAGCTGGTTACGAATGGCGACGTTGTCGGTGCAGTCGAGCACCAGATCGTGATCGGCAATCTGCGCTGCCAGCGCCGCCTCATCCAGCAAGGCATTGAGCGGGACCAGACGGACGTGGGGGTTAATGCGCGCCAGCGCCTCGCGGGCGGAATCCACCTTCGGCTGGCCGAGGGTGGCGTCGCTGTGCAGCGTCTGGCGCTGCAGGTTGGAGAGCGAGACAGTGTCGAAATCGAGCAGGGTGAGCTGCCCGACCCCGGCTGCGGCCAGATACTGCGCGGCGGCGCAGCCGAGCCCGCCGAGGCCGACCACCAGCACGCGAGCGGCTTTTAACCGCTCCTGGCCGTCAAAATCAAAACCGCGCAAGACGATCTGCCGGTTATAGCGCAGCATCTCTTCATCGCTCAGCTCAACGGTCATTACAGCCCCCCAAACAGGTGACTGAAGGGTTCGACCTCGACCCATTCGCCTGCTTCAACATGGCCGCTCTCACGCTCCAGCACGATAAAGCAGTTGCCGAGGCTGAAGGAGCTGAAAATGTGCGAGCCCTGATGGCCGGTGGTGTTCACCACCAGTTCGCCGTCCGGGTTGCGCTGCAGAATACCGCGCTGAAAATCGAGGCGGCCAGGCGACTTTTTCAGGCGCGTGGCGGCGCGGACCCGCAGGCGGGGCGCCTGAAGCGGGCCGTGCTTGCCCGAGAGTTTCGCCAGCAGGGGTTGCACCAGCTGACAGAAGGTGACGGTGGCGGACACCGGGTTACCCGGCAGGCCGCAGAACCAGCTGCTGCTGAGCTTGCCGAAGGCGAAGGGTTTCCCCGGCTTAATCGCCAGCTTCCAGAAGCCGATCTCCCCCAGCTCTTCGAGGATAGTTTTGGTGTAATCGGCTTCGCCCACCGAGACGCCGCCGGAGCTAATGACCACATCGGCCTGCTGGTCGGCGGCGATAAAAGCGTCGCGCAGCTTCGCCGGGTCGTCAGGAATAATGCCGAGGTTAATGACCTCGTAGCCCAACTGCTGCAGCATCAGGTGCACTGCCAGGCGGTTGGTATCGTAAATCTGGCCGTCGCCGAGCGGTTGACCCGGCAGCTGCAGCTCATCGCCGGTTGAGAAGACCGCGACGCGTACCTTGCGCACCACCTCGACCTCGGCAATGCCCAGAGAGGCCAGCACCGGCAGCTCGGCCACCGTCAGGGGTGTCCCCGCCGGGAAGACCACCGCGCCGTGGGCAATATCTTCTCCGCGGCGGCGAATATGCTGCCCGGCTTTTACCTGCGCGATAAAGCGCACGCCGGCCTCGGTCTGTTCAGTCTCTTCCTGCATCACCACCGCATCGCAGCCTTCCGGCACCGGCGCGCCGGTCATGATGCGGATACAGGTGCCCGACGGCCAGGCGTCGTTGAAAGGCTGGCCGGCGAAGGCCTTACCGGCGACCGGCAGCGCCGCGCCGTCGCGAAGGTCGTTCAGCCGGACGGCATAGCCATCCATCGCCGCGTTATCAAAGCCGGGCACATCCAGCGGGGAGACGATGTCATGGGCGGTCACACGCGAGAAGGCCTGCAACAGCGGTACAGTTTCCGTCGCGTTCAGCGGCGTAATACGATCGAGCATCTGGGCGAGGGCTGTGTCGAGCGGCATCAGTCCGGCGGTAAAATCCATGGGTCACTCCTGCGGGCAAAACAGCGAAAACGCCTATTATGGCAGAAAAGCGGCGCGGGCTGTATGCCACCTGGGTACGAGGCTTTACATCGCCCGCCGCTCTTTCTATATTCAAAAATTGTATAAGACATTCAGCAATATAATGATATCAATACCCTTATTCATGACGTGACCGGCGCCGCGCCGCGGTACGACAGGGCAGGGGCGATCCACTTCATCGTTAAGGACTGGCGAAATGGGCAAGGCGGTTATAGCAATTCACGGCGGCGCAGGGGCGATTTCTCGCGCGCAAATGACGCCGGAGCGGGAGCGAGAGTATGTGGCGGCGCTGTCGACTATCGTCGAAAGCGGGCAGAAAATGTTGGCCGCGGGCGCCAGCGCGCTGGATGCCGTGACCGAGGCCGTTCGGCTGCTGGAGGAGTGTCCGTTGTTCAACGCCGGAATGGGCGCGGTATTTACCCGCGATCAAACCCACGAGCTGGACGCCTGCGTAATGGACGGCTACAGCCTGCAGGCGGGCGCGGTAGCCGGGGTCAAACATTTGCGTAATCCGGTGCTGGCGGCGCGTCTGGTGCTGGAGAAGAGTCCGCACGTATTACTGATCGGCGAGGGGGCGGAAAATTTTGCCATCTCCCACGGGATGGCGCGCGTGGATAACGATCTCTTTTCCACTCCTGAAAGGCTGCTGCAGCTGCAGGAGGCGAAAGCGGGCGGGGAGATTATCCTCGACCACCACGCCGCTCCCCTCGACGAACGCCAGAAAATGGGCACCGTCGGCGCGGTGGCGCTCGATCTGGCCGGCAATCTGGCGGCGGCGACCTCCACCGGCGGCATGACCAACAAACTGCCCGGACGCGTCGGCGACAGCCCGCTGCCGGGCGCGGGGTGTTATGCCAATAATGCCAGCGTGGCGGTCTCCTGTACCGGCACCGGCGAAGTCTTTATGCGCACCCTGGCGGCCTACGATATCGCCGCCCTGATGGAGTATGGGCAGCTCAGTCTCTATTCCGCCTGCGAGCGGGTGGTGATGGAGAAACTGCCGGCTCTCGGCGGCAGCGGCGGGCTGATAGCCGTCGATCGCGAAGGCAACGTCGTTTTACCGTTTAACAGTGAAGGCATGTACCGCGCCTGGTGCTATGCCGGCGATACGCCGACCATTGGCATTTATCGCGAATAGAACAAGGGAGAGGGCGAGTGTCGCAAACTCACGAAACCGATACCTGCGAAGTGCTGGTGGTGCGCAACCTGAACGTGGCGTTCCGCCAGCAGGATGCGCCGGAGGTGCAGGCCGTGCGTCAGCTTTCCTTCAGCCTGCGCCGCGGCGAGACGCTGGCGATAGTGGGTGAGTCCGGTTCGGGAAAATCGGTGACCGCGCTGGCGCTGATGCGTCTGCTAGACGCGGCCAGCAGCGAGGTGAACAGCGAGGGGCTGTGGTTGCGGCGGCGTAACCGGCAGGTGATCGCGCTCAATGAGCAAACGGACGCTGAGATGCGCCGGGTGCGCGGCGCGGATCTGGCCATGATTTTTCAGGAGCCGATGACCTCGCTGAATCCGGTTTTTACCATCGGCGAGCAGATTGCCGAATCCCTGCGCCTGCACCAGGGGTTGGGGCGCGAAGAGGCGCTGCGCGCGGCGAAAAAGATGCTCGATCAGGTGCGTATTCCCCAGGCGGAAGAGATGCTCTCGCGCTATCCGCACCAGCTCTCCGGCGGCATGCGCCAGAGGGTGATGATCGCCATGGCGCTCTCCTGTCGGCCGGCGGTGTTGATAGCCGATGAGCCAACCACGGCGCTGGATGTCACCATCCAGGCGCAAATTCTGCAACTCATTGCCGTCCTGCAAAAGGAGATGGCGATGGGGGTGATCTTTATCACCCACGATATGGGCGTCGTGGCCGATATCGCCGATCGGGTGCTGGTGATGTATCGCGGTGAGGCGGTAGAGACCGGCAGCGTTGAGGAGATCTTTCGTTCGCCGCAGCACCCGTATACGCAGTCGCTGCTGGCGGCGGTCCCGCGGCTGGGGGAGATGCGTGGCCAGGATCTGCCGCGCCGTTTTCCGCTGCCGGGCCAGCCGCTGGCGGAGAGCGAAACGCCCGATACGGTAGTCGCCGGCGAGCCGATCCTGCAGGTGCGTGACCTGGTGGCCCGTTTTCCGGTGCGCGGCGGGCTGCTCAATCGCGTGACGCGCGAAGTGCATGCGGTGGAGAAGGTCAGTTTTGATCTCTGGCCGGGAGAGACCCTGTCGCTGGTGGGCGAGTCCGGCTGCGGCAAGTCGACCACCGGCCGGGCGCTGCTGAGGCTGGTAGAGACCCAGGGAGGCACCATTACCTTCGACGGTCAGCGGATCGATACCCTCGCCGGCGGCAAGCTGCAGGCTCTGCGGCGCAATATTCAGTTTATTTTTCAGGATCCTTACGCCTCGCTTGATCCGCGTCAGACGGTCGGCGATTCGATTATGGAGCCGCTGCGGGTGCATGGCCTGCTGCGTGGGGAAGCAGCGCGTGAGCGGGTCGCCTGGCTGCTGAAGCGCGTGGGGTTGCAGCCGGAGCATGCCTGGCGCTATCCCCATGCCTTTTCCGGCGGCCAGCGGCAGCGGATCTGCATTGCCCGCGCGCTGGCGCTGAATCCGAAGGTGGTGATAGCCGACGAGTCGGTGTCGGCCCTGGATGTCTCCATTCGGGCGCAGATTATCAATCTGATGCTCGACCTGCAGCGCGAGATGGGCATCGCGTTTCTGTTTATTTCCCATGATATGGCGGTGGTGGAGCGCATCAGCCACCGCGTAGCGGTGATGTATCGCGGTCGCATTGTCGAAATAGGCCCGCGCCGCGCGGTGTTTGAAAACCCGCAGCACCCCTATACCCGTAAGCTCATGGCCGCCGTGCCGGTGGCCGACCCGGGCCACCGTCATCCGCAGCGGGTTCTGCTGTCTGATGACGTCCCGGGCAATATTTATAAGCGGGGCGAGGAGATCGCCAGCGTGCCGTTGCAGCAGGTCGGGCCGGGCCACTTCGTCGCCCGCGAATCCGCCGATGTGCTGGGCAGAACATAACAACACATAACGCATCTTTTCAGGAGAACACGATGACACAACCTGTTTCACGCAAATGGTGGCTGGCGCTGAGTATCGCGGCAGCCCTGGCGAGCGCTCCCGCCTTTGCCGCCAAAGATGTGGTGGTGGCGGTCGGGTCTAACTTCACGACCCTCGACCCCTATGATGCCAACGATACCCTGTCGCAGGCGGTGGCGAAGTCCTTTTATCAAGGCCTGTTCGGCCTTGATAAAGAGATGAAGCTGCAAAACGTTCTTGCTGAGAGCTATACCGTGTCACCGGACGGCCTGGTGTACACCATTAAGCTGCACAGCGGGGTGAAATTCCAGGATGGCACTGACTTTAACGCCGAGGCGGTAAAGGCTAACCTCGATCGCGCGAGTAACCCGGATAACCATCTCAAGCGCTATAACCTGTATAAAAATATTGCCAGTACCGAGGCGGTCGATCCGACTACGGTCAAAATTACCCTGAAGCAGCCCTTCTCGGCGTTTATTAACATTCTCGCCCATCCGGCGACAGCGATGATTTCGCCGGCGGCGCTGAAAAAATATGGTAAGGATATCGGCTTCCACCCGGTGGGCACCGGGCCGTATAAGCTCGACACCTGGAACCAGACGGATTTTGTGAAGGTCAGCAAGTTCGATGGGTACTGGCAGCCGGGGCTGCCAAAGCTGGATTCTATCACCTGGCGTCCGGTGGTGGATAACAATACCCGGGCGGCGATGCTGCAGACCGGCGAGGCGCAGTTTGCCTTCCCGATCCCTTACGAACAGGCGCCGCTGCTGGCGAAAAACAGCAAACTGGAGCTGGTGGCCAGCCCGTCGATCATGCAGCGCTACATCAGCATGAACGTGACGCAGAAGCCGTTCGATAATCAGAAGGTACGGGAAGCCATCAACTATGCGATTAACCGTCAGGCGCTGGTGAAGGTAGCGTTCGCCGGCTACGCCACCCCGGCGACCGGAGTGGTGCCGCCGTCGATCGCCTATGCCCAGACCTACACCGCCTGGCCATACGATCCGGCGAAAGCGCGCCAGCTGCTGAAAGAGGCGGGCTACCCTAACGGTTTCAGCACCACGCTGTGGTCATCACATAATCACAGCACCGCGCAGAAAGTACTGCAGTTCACCCAGCAGCAGCTGGCGCAGGTGGGGATTAAGGCGCAGGTGACGGCGATGGACGCTGGTCAGCGGGCGGCGGAAGTGGAAGGTAAAGGGCAGAAAGAGAGCGGGGTACGGATGTTCTATACCGGCTGGTCCGCCTCCACCGGTGAAGCCGACTGGGCGCTGTCGCCGCTGTTCGCCTCGCAAAACTGGCCGCCGACGCTGTTTAATACCGCGTTTTACAGCAACCCGCAGGTGGATAACGCGCTGAGCGAGGCGCTGAAAACCACCGATCCGCAACAGAAAACCAAACTCTATAAAGAGGCGCAGGATATTATCTGGAAAGAGTCGCCGTGGGTGCCGCTGGTGGTCGAGAAACTGGTCTCCGCCCACAGCAAGAACCTCACCGGTTTCTATATCCAGCCGGATACCGGCTTTAGCTTCGAACAGGCGGACCTGACGCCGTGATCATGTTCATCTTCATGCGTCCTCTCTCCCGGAATGGGAGGGAGCGATGCTGAATTATGTGATTAAGCGCCTGCTGGGCCTGATCCCTACTCTGCTTATCGTCGCGGTGCTGGTGTTTCTGTTCGTCCATATGCTGCCCGGTGACCCGGCGCGGCTGATTGCCGGACCTGAGGCCGATGCCCAGGTGGTGGCGATGGTGCGCCAGCAGCTGGGGCTTGACCAGCCGCTGCATGTCCAGTTCTGGCACTACATCACCAACGTGCTGCGCGGCGATTTTGGCATTTCCATGGCCTCGCGGCGTCCCGTTGCCAGTGAGATAGCCAGTCGCTTTATGCCCACGCTGTGGCTGACGCTGGCCAGCATGAGCTGGGCGGTACTGTTCGGGATGGCGGCGGGGATTGCGGCCGCGGTGTGGCGCAATCGCTGGCCCGACCGTCTGGGAATGGCGCTGGCGGTGAGCGGCATTTCGTTTCCGGCTTTTGCCCTTGGTATGCTGCTGATGCAGGTGTTTTCGGTTGAGCTGGGCTGGCTGCCGACGGTGGGGGCCGACAGCTGGCGGCACTATATTTTGCCGTCGTTGACCCTTGGCGCGGCGGTGGCGGCGGTCATGGCGCGCTTTACCCGCGCGTCATTCGTCGATGTGCTGCATGAAGACTATATGCGTACCGCCCGGGCGAAGGGGGTGAGCGAAACGAGGGTGGTGCTCAAGCATGGTCTGCGCAATGCGATGATCCCGGTGGTGACCATGATGGGGCTGCAGTTCGGCTTTCTGCTCGGCGGGTCGATCGTTGTGGAGAAGGTGTTTAACTGGCCGGGGCTTGGGCGCTTGCTGGTCGATTCGGTGGAGATGCGCGATTATCCGGTGATTCAGGCGGAAGTGCTGCTCTTTTCGCTGGAGTTTATTCTTATCAATTTAGTGGTGGATGTGCTGTACGCGGCCATAAACCCGGCTATCAGGTATAAGTAAGGTGCGATTGCTTAACTGGAGAAGGCAGGCGGCGCTGAACGCCATGCCGGGCATCAGACCCGGCGAGATCCATACCCCCTGGCATGAGTTCTGGCGGCGCTTTCGTCGCCAGCCGGTGGCGATGGGCGCTGGTATTTTCGTGCTGTTGCTGATTGCGGTAGCCATCGTTGCCCCATGGATAGCGCCGTACGATGCGGAAAATTATTTCGACTACGACCGTCTGAACGAGGGACCTTCGCTGGTGCACTGGTTCGGAGTCGACTCCCTGGGACGGGATATTTTCAGCCGGGTGCTGGTCGGGGCGCAGATCTCGCTGGCCGCCGGGGTACTGGCGGTGCTGATTGGCGCGGCCATCGGCACGGTGCTTGGGCTGCTGGCTGGCTACTATGAGGGCTGGTGGGACCGGCTCATTATGCGACTTTGCGACGTGTTGTTCGCCTTTCCGGGGATCCTGCTGGCGATCGCGGTGGTCGCCGTCATGGGCAGCGGGATGGCCAACGTGATCATCGCCGTGGCGATCTTCTCGATCCCGGCGTTTGCTCGTCTGGTGCGCGGCAATACGCTGGTTCTGAAGCAGCAGACCTTTATTGAATCGGCGCGCAGCATCGGCGCCAGCGACGCCACCATTCTGTTCAACCATATTCTGCCGGGGACGGTGTCATCGATCGTGGTTTATTTCACCATGCGCATTGGGGTATCGATTATTTCGGCGGCCAGTCTGTCGTTTCTCGGCCTCGGCGCGCAGCCGCCCACCCCGGAGTGGGGCGCGATGCTCAACGAAGCGCGGGCGGATATGGTGATGTCTCCGCACGTGGCGCTCTTTCCGGCGGTGGCGATTTTCGTGACCGTGCTGGCGTTTAATCTGCTGGGAGATGGCCTGCGCGATGCGCTGGATCCGAAGTTAAAGGGGTAGGATGAGGGCAAGCTCCGCCGGGAGTCCTTTATGTTATCTGCGGCTTCAGCGTAGTTTGCGCTTCCGGTTAATTTTCTGCGTTAGGTCTCTCATGGCGCAGGGAGCGGTGTGAGGCGGAAACGACCGCCGGACGGTTCCCTCTCCTCCCGGGAGAGGGCCAGGGTGAGGCGAAGCATCGCTGGAAAGTCCTTTATGTTATCTGTGGCTTCAGCGTAGTTTGCGCTCCCGGTTAATCGTCTGCGTTATGTCTCTTATGGCGCAGGGAGCGCACAGGGGGCGGCCAGTCGCCGCCGCCCCCTGTACCCCCGGGCTCCGGCCAGCAACATCGCCACTGCGTGGTGCCTTCGACTTATCCCTGCAGGCTTCGGGTTGGGCCGAAGCAGCGTCCCTGCAAAACACGGCCCTCAGCCCGCATCCATGCGGCCTGCCCCTGCCTTTCGGGAACGTCTCAGCGATGTTGAGGCCGCCAGCACCGGCAGTTTCAGCGGCCCCATGTCCGGCGGCGATTCACATATTGGGACTGGACCCCGTAGGCCGGGTAAGCGTAGCGCCACCCGGCAAAATAACCGCGCAACAGGGCTGCCTGGAAGGTAATCAATGCTTGCCCGCGGCGCTGCGCTTGCGCGGACCCGGGGGTGAGCCTACGGGAGGACCCCGTAGGCCGTGGAATGCGCTAAGCCGCTATCCGGGAAGCTGGACTAGACCCGGGTACCCCACAGGTCGTATTCGTCGGCATGCTCGACTTTCACCCGCACCACGTCGCCCGGCTTAACGCGGGTTTCGCCGTTCAGGTACACCGCGCCGTCGATTTCCGGAGCGTCGGCCATGCTGCGTCCGATAGCGCCTTCTTCATCAACTTCATCTACCAGCACCAGGATTTCGCGCCCCACTTTCTCCTGCAGACGCTCGGCAGAGATCTGCTGCTGCAGCTGCATAAAGCGGTTCCAGCGCTCTTCTTTCACCTCTTCCGGCACCTGGTCCGCCAGCTCGTTGGCGGTAGCGCCTTCAACCGGGCTGTACTTGAAGCAGCCGACGCGGTCGAGACGCGCCTCTTTCAGGAAGTCGAGCAGCATCTGGAAATCTTCTTCCGTTTCGCCCGGGAAGCCCACAATAAAAGTGGAGCGCAGGGTCAGATCCGGGCAAATTTCACGCCACTGCTTAATGCGCGCTAGCTGACGGTCCGCAGAACCAGGACGCTTCATCAGCTTCAGAATACGCGGGCTGGCGTGCTGCAGCGGGATATCGAGGTACGGCAGAATCTTGCCTTCCGCCATCAGCGGGATCACATCGTCAACGTGCGGGTACGGGTAGACATAGTGCAGGCGCACCCAGATGCCGAGCTTCGCCAGCTCTTCGCACAGACTGACCATGCTGGTCTTCACCGGCATACCGTTGTGGAAGCCGGTGCGGTGCTTGACGTCGACGCCGTAGGCGGAGGTGTCCTGCGAAATCACCAGCAGCTCTTTCACGCCGGCGTCAGCGAGGCGTTTGGCTTCGGCCAGCACTTCGCCAATCGGACGGCTCACCAGATCGCCACGCATGGACGGGATGATGCAGAAGGTGCAGCGATGGTTGCAGCCTTCAGAAATTTTTAAGTAGGCGTAGTGGCGCGGCGTCAGCTTAACCCCCTGTTCCGGCACCAGGCTCAGGAACGGGTTGTGCTTCGGCTTCGGCGTATAATGGTGGACATGCTCCAGCACCTGCTCATAGCTGTGCGGACCGGTGATCTCCAGCACCTTCGGATGCACTTCGCGGATCTGATCCTCTTTCGCGCCGAGACAGCCGGTGACGATTACCTTGCCGTTCTCTTTCAACGCTTCGCCGATCGCTTCCAGCGATTCCTGCACAGCGCTATCAATAAAGCCGCAGGTGTTAACGATCACCATATCGGCGTTGTCGTAGGTCGGTACGACGTCATAACCTTCGGTGCGCAGTTCGGTCAGGATACGCTCTGAGTCCACGAGGTTTTTCGGGCAGCCCAGGGAGACGAAGCCGATTTTCGGCTGATGCGTGACATTGCTCATAGCTTAAAAAGTGTTCAATTATTGGAATGGTCAGGGCAGGAATTCTACAGATCTTTGCGAAAAAGAGTATAGCTCCGTCGCGGTTAATGGTGAAAAAGCGCCCCCGACCTGTCTTTTACGCCCCCCACCGCCAGAGCGGATCCCACACGCCCCGGAGCAGAGGGGCGGGACACGCTTCTGACAAGCCGTGCGCACAGGCGGCTCAAGCCCGGCGTGGCTGCCGGGCAGAGACTTATTGCGCCGGGTTAATGGCTGCGGAGGGGGTGGCGCCGGTTTTTTTCGGCTCGCGCTTATCCTGCAGCGTGAAAATAGAGATCAGGGTAAAGAGCCCGGCGACGCTGCCGAGAATCAGATAGGTGTTGGCGAAGCCAATGGTATCGTACAGATAGCCTGCCAGCGGAGAGTAAATGGCGGTGGCGATCGAGGCGACGAACAGCACCAGCAAATAGACCGTCGAAGAGAGCTTGTGGTCGAAGTTGGCGGCGATGAATTTAAAGACCGATACCAGAATCAACGGCTTCTCCAGAGCATGCATCATTTTCACCGCACCAATCCACACCGGGCCGAGGGGCACGGCTGAGCCGACAATACGTACCGACATGATCAGCCCGGCGATGATCAGCGCCCATTTGGCGCCGGTCCGGTTAACAAACCATGGCATCAGGCAGAGGAACAGGGTTTCACCGCAGACCTGAATAGACGCGAGGATCCCGTACCAGCGGTTGCCTTCCTCCGGCGTCGGGAACTGTAGCGAGAAGTACTGGGCAAACTGCTGATCGTAGGTGTCGTAAATCTGCGTGACGAACAGGGTAAAGAGCAGCAGCATCCAGAACTGACCATTCTTCGCCAGCTCAAGGGCATGAGAGACCTTCAGCGATTCGCTTCGCGCCACATCGGCGTCGGTTAATTCAATTTTGGTTAGCATAAAGCAGATGGCGGCGATGACAATGGCGAGGCTGGCGAGCCAGAAGGCCAGATTAGGATTGCTGTCGATATATTTACCCACAATACAGGCCGCCGCTGCCCAGCCTAACGAGCCCCACATCCGCACACGACCATATTCGAACTGATAGCGCCGGGAAATCTTATCGATATAAGAGTCGATTACTCCGCAGCCGGAGTTAAAGATGATCCCCAGATAGATCCCTCCCAGCAAGGCGCCAAACCAAAAGTTGTGCACCAGCAGCGGCGCGTAAACGTAGATAAAGAAGGGGCCCACCGGCAGGAGCAGGGCGACCAGCAGCCAGATAAGCCGTTTTTTCAGGCCGAACTTGTCAGAGATAAAGCCGAAGAAAGGCTGCATCAGCAGGGCGATAAAGGCGTTGACCGAGTAAAGCAGCCCGGTCTTCGTGGCGCTGATGCCAAGATGCTGGGTGGTCCAGATAACGAAGAAAGCCATGGTCGACGACCAGGCGAACAGGTAGAGGAAATCGAAAAGACTCAACAGAAGGTAGTTTCTTTTACCGGACGTCATGTTTCAGTTCCTTGCAAATGGGCAGAGAGAATTTCAGCGATCCGCGGGCCGCGTTCGCTGTTTTCCTGACATGTTATACGTATTACATTAATTATTTGTTATGACATCCTAATTGACGATGGTGCAACAGGTCATATGAGGTATTGTGATCATTGCTGCACTAATTTTGTCTCTTATTGCCATTTTCTGTTTATTAATTTCAGATTGAAATTAATTGTGATCGTATAACATTGTTTTTGTTATACACCCTACAATGCGTTAAAGTTGCCACATTGTAAATGATGTTAAAGAACTGGGGATTATTGACCTGGCGCATCATTTTGCACAAAAAATAACCGTATTATGGAAAGGGTAAAGGACGACAGAGGAGGAACCGTGATGACCGTTGACAGACTATACCGCCACCTTCTGCAGAAGCTTATTAACGCCAATATCGATATTGACGCCTATCTGCAACTGCGAAAGGCCAAAGGCTACATGTCAGTCAGCGAAAATGACCATCTGCGTGATAACTTGTTTGAGCTTTGCCGTGAAATGCGTGCGCAGGCGCCGCGCCTGCAGAATGCCATTTCACCGCAGGAGAGGGATGTCCTTCGCCTGGCCGGCGAATCGGTCGCCGCCGCTGCACTATGCCTGATGAGCGGGCATCATGATTGTCCGCTATACATCGCTGTTAACGTAGAGAAGCTAGAACGCTGTCTGACAGGATTGACCTCAAATATTCATAAATTGAATAAATTGGCGCCAATCACCCATGCCTGATCGGCTGAAACCCAGGGGAAGTGAACGCTTCCCCTGTTAAAGGTTATGTAAAAATCCCCGCGCAAATTTCCCCGCTGGCTACCCTTTAGCCCAGAGCTGACGAAAGGAGAATGCCATGCGTCCGATCCCACTGCTGTTGATATTGAGCGCCTTAGCGCTACCAGCCCTGAGCCAGGCCGCGGTGCGGGTGGAGGTATTGCAAAACCGGCTGGCCCAGCCGTGGGGCATGGCCTTTCTGCCTGACGATCAGGGCATACTGATCACCCTGCGCGGCGGCGAGCTCAAGCGCTGGCAGCCGGGTAAAGGTCTGTCGGCGCCGATAGCCGGCGTGCCGCAGGTATGGGCCAACGGCCAGGGTGGCCTACTGGACGTGGCGCTGGCCCCGGATTTCGCCCAGTCGCGGCGGGTGTGGCTGAGCTATGCGGAAAGCGACGCCAGCGGTAAGGCGGGCACCGCGGTGGGCTATGGGCGGTTGAGCGAGGATGTCACGCAGCTGACGAACTTTACCGTGGTCTTTCGCCAGCAGCCGAAGCTCTCCGTCGGCAATCATTTTGGCGGCAGGCTGGTGTTCGACGGCAAAGGATATTTGTTTATCGGGCTGGGCGAAAATAATCAGCGCGCCACCGCCCAGGATCTCAGCAAGCTGCAGGGGAAAGTGGTCCGCCTGACGGAGACCGGAGGTGTACCGCCGGATAACCCTTTTGTCGGCCGGGCTGACGCCAGGCCGGAGATCTGGGCTTACGGCATCCGTAATCCGCAGGGCATGGCGATGAATCCCTGGAGCGAGGCGCTGTGGCTGAACGAGCATGGCCCGCGCGGCGGAGATGAAATTAATATTCCGCAGGCGGGGAAAAATTACGGCTGGCCGCTGGCGACGCACGGTATTAACTACAGCGGCCTGCCCATTCCGGAAGCAAAAGGCAAAACGGTTCCGGGGACCGAACCTCCCCTGTATGTCTGGCCGGTCTCTCCCGGGGTGAGCGGGATGGCCTTTTATTCGGCGCCGACCTTTCCCCAGTGGCAGCATAAGCTGTTTATCGGCGCGCTGAAGGAGACATCGCTGATTGTCCTGGCGGTGGACGGTAATCAGGTCCGCGAGGAGGGGAGATTACTGGAGGCGCGCGGAAAACGCATCCGCGATGTTCGCGTGGGACCCGACGGCTATCTGTACGTTTTAACCGACGAGTCTAACGGCGAGCTATTGCGGTTGAGTCCCGAGGCTTAGCCTCAGGTCACCGGGATCTGCACTACTTCGCGCCAGGCAGGACGTTGGCTAATCTGCTGATACCAGCGCTGCAGATGGGGCCGCGGTTGCCAGCTGTCGAGGATCGACAACAGATTGTAGACGAAGGGAGCGACGGCAATATCGCCAAGGCCGAACTGCTCGCCGGAGAGCCACGGCATTTTGGCCAGTTCGTCGTCCAGCATGGCGAACAGCGCTTCGCAGGCGCTGATCCCCGCGGCGATGGCCGCCGGGTCGCGCTGCTCCGGCGGCGTTCTCACCAGGCCCATTAATACCGGGCGATGGGCGGGAGAGAGGGTGCCGTCGGACCAATCCATCCACTTTTCCCCTTGCGCGCGCTGCGCCGGCGCGGCCAGCCACAGACGGTCAACGCCATACTGGGCCGCCAGGTAGCGAATAATCGTATTTGATTCCCACAATACCACCCCGGTGGCATCGTCCTTTAACAACGGCACCAGCCCGTTCGGGTTCATCGCCAGATATTCCGGGTCATGATTGAGACCAAACTCCAGCCCGGCGAGGATCTGCTGATAAGGCAGATCCAGCTCCTCCAGCACCCAGCGTACTTTCTTCACGTTGGTCGAGTTATTACGTCCCCACAGTGTAATCATTTTCGCTCCTGAGTTTGTTTCACTGCTGTTGCAGCGCGATCGGCGATCATGTTGGGATAAAGTTAAAAATCCGGCAAGCTTTTTTATTTGGCTGTTATTAAAGGTTTTTATGCTTACTCCCTTCAGCCAGGGGCACTCCTGGGTCACAGGGCCCGGAAAGTGTTTTTACTATTTTACAGGAGTAATATCTATAGGGTGTTACGCTACGAAGGAAAGGGCGTGGTCATGGTGTATCTTATTGATAATTAAAGATTTAAATCAAGCACGCATCTATAAAAACGCTCCCTCTCCGTCTCGGTTAAAATCTCAATGTCGCCTGAGGGTATAATTTGATGCTGATTATTGCATCGCAATCATCTGAGGAACACAGGTTAATATTAATAAATAGAAAGATAGTGAAAGAATTATTTTTTTACAGGGATGAACTGTTGTTTTTATCGATCGGATATACATCTTTCTCATCCCACCCAGAAAAAATAGACCATGAGAGGCGCCAACTGGCTGGAAGATATTCTGAAAAATAGCAAAAAGAACCCAGTGACTGGCACTGGGGAGTAAATTTACTCAGGGTTGCATGCTGTTCTCAAGATAATATTCGAGTCTCGAAGTATGGGTTAACCAAAGGTAACCATCAACTTCCATACAGACTACATGGGAAATATACTGTATTAAATAACCAGGAATCCACCCTTACTTTTGTGCTATTTATCTTACCTGGGTAATCACTGCGGGGGTAAGTGGTATATAATGCAATAATCAGTATTTGAATCTGTAGCGTTAAACGAGCAGAGCCTGGGAGAGGACTTTACTTTCCCCGGAAGGATTTGAAAAAGGCGGTTAAAATGAATGACTGATAAGGATGGCCAGCATACTATCGCGGTGCTATCAAAACATCCCTGCAAAACGAAATAGGGATAAAAGAAGCACTGGCGAACTGCAGTCTGGAAGAGCGAGTCGTAGAGCTCGATATGGCATCGGACGAGAAGGGTAGGAGATTACCCGGGAAGAGATGTTAACCTTTTCATCAAACCAGCGTGATTAATAACGGGCAACAGAATCAGAGCGGCCCGGGATTTTGAGAGCAATACTTCTGTAAAGGCCACGGCTGTGGATGCGCTGTTATGAATGTATTTGTAAAATTTATCACCATCCAGAGTCGCCTTGAAAAAAAAAGCCCAGCGACAGGCTGGGGTGTAATTACACGCATAAAGGGATATGCCATTTTCAACACAATATGCGAATCTTAATTTATGGAATAACCGCGGGTGAGCTACCCGCTTCCATAAAGATTGCAGGGGAAACTATACTGTATTTAATGACCAGGAATCCATCCTTATCGATGTGCTATTTTTCTTACTTGTGTAATACGGAAAGTGAAAATAGCCCGATAAACTATTTTTTACCGATATGCCGACTAAAACAGGGAAGCCGTCTGCCTGCTTATCCAGTGGGCGAATAATTCATATCATTAGCGGGAGGCTCTCCCTTCCTGACCTCAATCCCTGATGGTGGCGTATAGAGGGGATAGCTGATTGATATCCTTTATCAAGGATATTGCGCCTCCATCGGCGGAATGCTGTGGCAATCGAAGCCCTGCTGAACATGGCGATCAGGCAGACCCGATGGATAGAAAAGTGCGGGCGTTGTTGCTAATTTCCTGAGACGGGCGTAATGACCGTCTCAAGCATAGCCCGGGAGTTCTCAACTGCATTTCAGGCGTAAATAGGGCCTACAGAACCTTCAGGTTTATATTTAAGCGTCTGAGACTTCTACAGCAGCAAGTCAGATGTGGTTATTGTGAGTTCGGAAGTTGAACTGGGCCTCATGGAATGCAACCGGGCCGACATTTTGAGTTTTGTGAAGGGTATCAGCAGTAACAACCATCCCCGGTTCTCAGGTGAAGGGGGTAGGGGCGAGGCGACTGGATATCACTGGCCAGGCTTTCGCTTACCCCACACGGCCCCGCCATAATGTGAATCTATGACCAGGCAAACCACAATGAAAGACACGCTTGCGACCTCTCTTTAGTAGCATTTTTCCCGAAGAGAAGTGAGCTATGTCATTGAAATTTCGGTGAATAATTGGTTTTGAAAGGCGATTTTTTTCTTGCCATAATAAAGTTAACATTAAGGCGATTACGATCAAAAAAATTGTTCTGATTAAAGCACAGCGGCATGTTATTGCGTAAACTTTAAAAACTTTACCAACTCGCTGTTTCTTTAAGGTCATTTGTACGCTTTACTCACCGGTTGCTGCGGCGCGGTCAGAGTGGCGCGGCATATTTTGTTTGGAAAGGATACTTGGGTGGCTCTTATGATGCATGACGCTTTTTCCCTTCGCGGCCTCGCGGCAGGTTGCGCGCTGTTATTTCTTGTCGCACCTGCGGTGCAGGCTGCGGAACAACTCCCCGACGCCCCTTCAATTGACGCTCGCGCCTGGATCCTGATGGACTATGCCAGCGGGAAGGTGCTCAGCGAAGGCAATGCCGATGAAAAACTCGACCCGGCCAGTCTGACGAAGATCATGACCAGCTACGTGGTAGGGCAGGCAATAAAAGCGGGAAAAATCAAACTGACCGATATGGTGACCGTTGGGCGCGATGCCTGGGCGACCGGCAACCCGGCGCTGCGCGGCTCATCGGTGATGTTCCTCAAGCCTGGCATGCAGGTTTCCGTAGAAGATCTGAACAAAGGGGTCATCATTCAGTCCGGTAACGACGCCAGCATTGCGATTGCTGACTACGTAGCGGGCAGCCAGGACGCTTTCGTTAGCCTGATGAACGGCTACGCCAAAAAAATGGGGCTGACCAACACCACCTTTATGACCGTCCACGGCCTTGACGCGCCGGGGCAGTTCAGCACCGCCCGCGATATGGCGCTGCTGACCAAAGCGATGATCCACGACGTACCGGAAGAGTACGCGGTACATAAAGAGAAAGAGTTCACTTTCAATAAAATTCGCCAGCCGAACCGCAACCGCCTGCTGTGGAGCAGCAACCTCAACGCCGATGGCGTGAAAACCGGGACCACCGCCGGGGCCGGCTATAACCTCGTCTCCTCGGCCACTCAGGGTGATATGCGTTTGATTGCCGTGGTGCTGGGGACCAAAACCGACCGCATTCGCTTTAACGAGTCAGAAAAACTGCTGACCTGGGGCTTCCGCTTCTTTGAAACCGTGACGCCGATTAAACCAGATGCCACCTTCGTTACCCAGCGCGTGTGGTTTGGCGATAGCAATGAAGCGAAACTGGGGGCTGGCGAGGCGGGCTCTATCACTTTGCCGAAGGGCCAACTGAAAAACCTGAAAGCCAGCTATACCTTAAATCAGCCGCAGCTTACCGCGCCGCTGGAGAAGGGACAGGTGGTCGGGACTATCGACTTTAAGCTAAATGATAAAACCATTGAACAGCGTCCGCTGATTGTCATGGAGTCGGTAAAAGAGGGCGGCTTCTTCAGCCGGATGATCGACTTCGTGCTGATGAAACTGCACGGCTGGTTCGGCAGCTGGTTCTCCTGATGCCTGCCCGCGCCCTGCGGGGCGCGGGCAGCGACGCTTCAATACAGTAGGGAAATCTGCTGCGCCTTCGCCAGCGCGACCAGCTCATCATCCGGGCAGATATCGCTGGCGATCACGTCAAATTTCGCTAACGCCCCCATGCGCGCCGGACGCACTTTGCCAAACTTGCTGTGGTCGACCACCAGCACGTGGTAGCGCGCGTGACGCATCGCCCAGTGCTTAACCGGCAGCTCTTCCAGGTTATAGCAGGTCGCCCCCTGCTCGCAGTCGATCCCCGCCGCCGAGTAAAAGGCGATATCAGGGCTCAGATGGCTGAGGGTATCCTCAAGGCTCAGTGGCATAAAAATCGCGTTGCTGGCATGAAACTCCCCACCGCACAGGACCGCGCGGCACTGGGGTTTTTCCTGCAGGGCCAGAAAGGTGTTCAGGGAGTAGCAGACGCCGGTGAAGGGCAGGGCATCGTCAATGGCGTCAATAATCCACGGCGTGGTGGTCCCGCAGTCGAAGAAGGCCATCTGATGGGCCTCCAGCAGCGCGGCCGCATGGCGAGCGGCACGGCGTTTTTCCTCGACCAGCCGGGTTTTTTGATCGCTGAGCAGATAATGGGTGGCGCTGCGCGGCTCCAGCACAATGTATCCGCCGAGCAGCACAACCGGGCCGCTGTGGCCATTGAGGTCGCGACGAATGGTCATTTCCGACACCCCAAGCAGGGAAGCGGCTTCTTTCAGATGCAGCTTATCGCTGCGTTTAAGTGCCTGAATGAGCTGACTGATACGTTCGTCACGGCGAGTTTCCATATTCCCTCTGCGCTAAAATCGCCCTGCGGGGGCAGGGCGTTAGCGGGATTTTACCTGTCGCTTGCGGGTTAGTCACGCGGTGGCCGCAGCGACGGCGGCGTTTAGCCGCGCACCCAACCTTTGCGGATTGGCAAGGAGAAGCAGAGACGATACAGCCGCTGCAGCTGATGGTATAGCGCCGGGCCGAACGTATGCCAGATCAGCGCCGCGCCAAGGCAGCCGCACATCCCGGCCAGCAGCCCGCCGACCATATCCAGCGGCCAGTGCACGCCGAGATAGACACGGGACCAGGCGATGGCGGCGGCAATGGCCATCAGCAGGGCGCCGGACCACAGGCGATGCCAGAACAGGAAGGCCAGGGCAAAGGTAAAGCTGACGGTGCCATGGTCGCTGGGGAAGGAGTCGTCCGCCGCGTGGTGCAGGAAGTTATAGCCTACGCCGGCGACAAACGGCCGATCGTGCGGATAGAGGTGGCCGATCGCCCACGACACGGTCAGGCTGATCGTCAGCGCCAGCATCAGCTTAAACACCATCTGCCGCTGGGCAGGCCCCCACAGCCACAATGTCACCACCAGCAGAGGTACGATCAGAATCAGATCTTTAGCGATGAAGATCGCCATCTCAATGGCCCACTGCGGCGAGGCAGGCGTCGCGTTGAGCAGGGCGAACAGCGCATAGTTAATATTTTCCAGCATAGACTTCCAGGCTCGTTGGTCCGATAGCAATTAAGCCGCCTACCCTAAATAAAAGCGGTGCGGAGATAAAGGCGGCATTGTCTTAAAGATCAGGTTGTTATGAAATCCACTACCATAAAGTCTACGGCTAACAGCCTGAAAAACGTCAGTATATCGTTTGTCACATTGCTGAAACATAAACGGAATATATACACAGGCTGAATAACAGGGGAGAGGCAGGACGATGGCGCACGGCTCGTAATATTGTGCGGTGTCACCCACAATTCACTATCTCCGCGCCGGGAGTTTCATTACACTTTGCGCGATTTTTGATAGATAAGAGATTTCATGCAAAATTATTCGCTTTCAGGCCGCCGCCTCGGAAGGCAGGCGCTGTTGTTCCCGTTATGTCTGGTGCTGTACGAGTTTTCCACTTATATCGGCAACGATATGATTCAGCCGGGCATGTTAGCCGTGGTGCAGGAATTTCAGGTGGGCAACGAATGGGTACCTACCTCAATGACTGCCTATCTGGCAGGCGGCATGTTTTTACAGTGGCTGCTGGGGCCGCTGTCGGATCGTATTGGCCGCCGTCCGGTGATGTTGACCGGCGTAGTATGGTTCATCGTCACCTGCCTGGCGACGCTGCTGGCGCAGACCATTGAGCAGTTTACCCTGCTGCGCTTCCTGCAGGGGATCAGCCTGTGCTTTATTGGCGCGGTGGGCTATGCGGCGATACAGGAGTCCTTTGAGGAGGCGGTGTGTATCAAAATCACCGCCCTGATGGCTAACGTGGCGCTGATTGCCCCGCTGCTGGGGCCGCTGGTGGGCGCCGCCTGGGTGCATGTCCTGCCGTGGGAGATGATGTTTGTCCTGTTCGCCGTGCTGGCGGCCATCTCGTTCTTCGGCCTGCAGCGGGCGATGCCGGAGACCGCGACGCGGCTGGGCGAAAAGCTGTCGGTGAAAGAGCTGGGCCGCGACTATCGGCTGGTGCTGAAGAACCTGCGCTTCGTCGCCGGCGCGCTGGCCACCGGCTTTGTCAGCCTGCCGCTGCTGGCGTGGATTGCCCAGTCGCCGGTGATTATTATCAGCGGCGAACAGGCCACCAGCTATGAGTACGGCATGCTGCAGGTGCCGATTTTCGGGGCGCTGATTGCCGGCAACCTGGTGCTGGCGCGCCTGACTGCGCGCCGGACCGTGCGCTCGCTGATTATCATGGGCGGTTGGCCGATCATGTTTGGCCTGATCCTCTCTGCGGCGGCGACCGTGGTCTCTTCCCACGCTTATCTGTGGATGACGGCCGGTCTGAGCTTCTACGCCTTCGGGATTGGCCTCGCGAACGCCGGCCTGGTGCGTTTAACCCTGTTCGCCAGCGAGATGAGTAAAGGCACGGTCTCGGCGGCGATGGGAATGCTGCAGATGCTGATCTTCACCGTCGGCATCGAGCTCAGCAAACATGCTTACGAGCTGGGCGGCAACGGGCTGTTCAGCCTGTTTAACCTGCTGGGTGGGGTACTATGGCTGGGGCTGATGATTTACTTTCTGAAAGATAAAAGCGTCGGCAATTCGCAGCAGGGGTAGTTGTTTTCAACCCGGATGCGCTCGCATCCGGGTCTTATCAGGCGAACGGCGCTTCGCGATCCAACACCTTATCAATAATCTGCAGGACACCTTCTTCGTTGTTATGCGGCGCCTGATAGCGGGCGACGGCTTTGACGTCTTCCCGGGCGTTGGCCATGGCAAAGCCAAACCCGGCGTGCTGCAGCATTTCGATATCGTTGCCGCTGTCGCCGAACGCCACCACCTCGTGATCCTCAATGCCCCAGCGCTGCTGCAAAATGCGCAGCCCGTTGGCTTTGTGCACACCCGGGATAATTAAGTCGATGCTGCCGTAGCCGGTGGCCACCGCGGTGACCATGTCCCCCAGCGTCGCGTGCAGCTTCGGCTGAATTTCCGGGATCAGGCTGTCTGGCACGTTGAGACCAAATTTGAGGATGGTGTCATCGAGATGGTTAAAATCATCCACCAGTTCTAGGCGGTGATAATACTTCGCCGCCACCGTCTTCAGCGCGTCGTTGTAGCGATTGAGGGTGTAGGCGCTGCGCTTCCCGCAGGCGATGATTTCGATATTCGGCAACGTCTGCAGATGGTCGACCACGGCGTTGAAGTGGTGAACCGGCAGTTGGCAGTTGAAGACGTCTTCATTGCCGCTCACCACCCAGCCGCCGTTTTCCGCCACGAAGGCGATCTGATGGGCGATCTCCGGGAAAAAGGAGATCAGCTGATAATATTGGTTGCCGCTGGCGACCACGAAGCGAATATTCTGTTCGCGCATTCGCTGGTACTGGGCGAGGAAGCGCGGCCGGTTATAAGTTTTGGCATCGCTTAAAAAGGTGCCGTCCATATCCACCGCAATCAGTTTGATGCTCATTAGCTGTTCTCCATAACGGGTTCAGATTGTGGCTTAGCCACCGCGCGGGCGACCAGCGCCGCCGCCATCACCAGACCCAGCACCACCATCATGGCGCTGCGCAGGCCGAAGTGTTCGCCGAGGAAACCCAGCAGCGGCGGCCCGACGAGGAAAGCGAGATAGCCGGTGATCGCCACCACGCTGACGCGCTTGGGCGCGTCCGGCCCGGTATCGCTGGCGGCGGAGATGGTCAGCGGGAAGCCGAGCGAGGCGCCAATGCCCCATAGCAGCACCGAGATGCCCGCCACCCAGGGGTTATCGACGAAGATGATCAGGCCTATGCCGAGGGCGCCCATCACTGCGCTGCCGCGGACCACCGCCACCCGGCTGTAGCGATCGATAAACCAGCCGCCGGTAAAGCGGCCCAGCGTCATGCCGAGGGTGAAACCGGCATAAATCAGGGAGCCGGAGGTGGGGCTAAAGCCGTGGCCATCCACCATCAGCAGCGGCAGCCAGTCGTTGGCCGAGCCTTCGGCAAAGGCCATCGCCAGGACAATGACGCCGATCAGCAGCAGCTGCGCGTCGCGCCACACCGGCAGACCTTTCGCCTCACCGTGGGCGACTTCGGCGGCATTTTTACCGGTGCCGTCGGGAATGGCGCGGATAGCAATGGCGATGGGCAGGATAGCCACCAGCGCAGCCGCCAGGATGTGCGGGGCGGCCGGCAGACCGAATCCGGTCACTGCCATGCCCACCCCGGCGCCGAACAGGGTGCCAAAGCTGTAGAAGCCATGCATCATCGGCAGCACCGTTTTATTCATCTCCCGCTCGATGGCCGCGCCTTCGACGTTAATAGCGACCTCTGCGGAGCCGAAGCTGGCGCCGAAGATAGCCAGACCGAAGGCGAACAGCGGGGCGGAAGTGACCCACAGCGCCAGGCTGAGCACCAGCATGCCAAGCACGGCGAAGGACATGGTGGTGCGGATGACCTTGCGGGTACCAAAGCGCTTCACCAGCCACGCCGAGCAGAGAATACCGCTCATCGACCCCACCGACAGACCAAACAGCACCACGCCCATCTCTGCGGTGGATAGCGCCAACAGATCGCGGATCGCCGGCGTGCGGGTGGCCCAGGAGGCCATTAACAAGCCGGGGATGAAAAAGAACATAAACAGCGCCCATAGCCGAAGCTGCAGCGCTCTGCGCGAGGATTGCGTCGTCATCCGTAAACGCCTTAAAGGAGAAGAGTGAAGACAACAGTAGCAAGTAAGTGTACATTTGTACATAAACCGGAAGAGGAAAATCATGGCCCGTAGACCAAACGATCCGCAGCGCCGCGAGCGCATCCTGCAGGCGACGCTGGATACCATCGCGGCGCATGGCATCCATGCGGTGACGCACCGTAAAATCGCCACCTGCGCGAATGTGCCGCTGGGATCGCTGACCTACTATTTCAGCGGCATTGAGGCGTTAATTGAGGAGGCGTTCAGCCTGTTTACCGCCGAGATGTCGGCGCAGTATCAGCAAGGCTTCGTCGGGGTAACGAACCGGGAACAAGCCTGCGATGCCATCGCGGATCTGATCTTCAGCGCCCAGGTGACCACGGCGCGCAATATGGAGCTGATGTACCAGCTGTACGCGTTCTGCAGCAGTCAGCCGGCGCTGAAGGCGGTGATGCAGAACTGGATGCGGCGCAGCCAGCAGACGTTGGAGCAGTGGTTCGCCCCCGATACCGCCCGCGGTCTCGACGCCTTTATTGAAGGGATGACCTTGCACTTTGTCACCGACCGCGCGCCGCTGTCGAAGGCGGCAATCCGCATGATGGTCGGGCAGCTGGCAGGGGAGAGGGCGCAGGAAGAGAGGCGCTGAAGCGGTGCGAGATGTGCATGCGGGTGAAACGCAGGCAACAAAAAAACCATTTATGTAAACGATTTAGTAAAAACAAAGGCTTGCAAGACAATCAATAATTTAGTTTGGTGGTGAGAAGTGGCAATAACGGGGCAATCCAAACCGTTGTCGCCACTTGGCCCATAGCGACTTACCTTAAACGCCATGGGCCACTTTCTTTGATCTGTTCGACTAATCCATCTTCTTCCAGTTCACGTAGTAACGCTACAACCCAATATTGCTGATTCGAGCTAGTTGCTTTTGGTTTTGCTCCCCAATCAAAGCCGCAGAGCCTGAATACTTCAGATTGTTTAATCCCTTTGCCATTTTTTTGTCCATCAGGATGCTTGGCCAGAACAGCAAGTGCTAATTCTTTAGCTTTGGTTCGAAGCTCTGCGCCCTGTTTCTGTAACTCATTCATAATCATATATCCTTAATAATCAAGACCGGCTTAATATTACTTCCTAACTTTCAGGTGTGCATATGAGTAGCGTCAATAGGAAGCTGATCCACAATTGCCAGGGGGATGAAAGCGTAGGCTCTTTTCCTGGTGGGCAAGGCGCATGGCCATTTTTATATGTGCTAGCCGAGGATTTTTCTGTAGCACAAAGATGTTACTACCGACCATCATAAATCGCGCTGAAAAATCAATTAGATTCAATGCATTACTCTACTTCCGCTGCTTGCTTAATCATCTCAGTAACTACACTCCTGCTAAACCCTGTTTCATCCGCGATCTCCATTGTTTGGGCTTCTGCTATCGCTTTGCTGCGCATACTTGAGAGTATCGGTTTAAAGGTGTGTTTGTTTCCTTGAAGGTTTAATGGCAATGAAATAGTGGCAATTAACATTTCTTCCAACACCCATGGTTCATCATCTTCAATCCAATATACCCGGGCATTCTTATCCATCCACCGGTCTAGCCATTGCTCGCCAGGATGGGTAAAAGTCATTCTTTTTCCCGAACCAACCCGACGGAGCGGGAAATTGCTTTCCGTCGCCAGTAAAACTCCGAGCGTACGTCTGAGTGTTGAGCCTTCGGCGTTTCCGCTATAGTGGGTTTTGATGCGTTGTCGAAGATTGGCACGGCTATTCGGTTTGCCTTTTTTATCAGGTGAAATGCCGACATAGAGCAATGTGTATCCATTCTGAGTTATACAACCTTCAGTTGGCACGCCAGAGGGGATCTCTTTGAACCACCAGAAATAAATACCATTTGCTGCAGGAACAGGTGTGGGGCGACTCATGACATCTGTTCTGCTAAATGTTTTGTCAGGATAAAAATTAAACACTCATATTCTCCTCTCTAATTCATCCTGATATTTTATGGGTTCATCAACTGGCAATGCTTGATTTACTGAGGGTGAATGATGAGTTTGAGAGTCACGACGCAGCAGGTGGATACTTGGAAGAAGCGCATCCAGCGGGATGGTTTAAAAGGTTCTACTTACTTTTGTCAACAAAGTGGAGGTGTTTGGGTTTCTGCATCAGCCGATCATCAGGCGATCTGTCAGAAAGTTTTAGGGAAGGATTCAGGAACAAGTTCTTTAGCGAGTTATTTACGCTGGGATGATGTCGGCGCGGTTGCTTTGGTTGATTTATTGTACGCGATTGAAACGGCATAAAACAAAGACTGACACCGAAATGGTAAAACCCCTGTCGCCATGTGTGTAAAAGTATGATTTTAATCAATTGATTAAGAAAGACATAAATTCCAGGCAACAAAAAACCCATTTATGTAAACGGGTTAGTAAAAACAATGACTTGTAACATATTCAATAAGTTAGGTTGGTGATGAAATGTGGCGATTAGGGGGTAATGCCAACCGCTGTCGCCACTTTGTCGCCACTATTGAAAGAGACTCTTAGTTTGACGAGGGGGGGTAATCACGGCTTCTATCTCTTTGATATATTCTTCAAATACTTTGAGAAATGTCAGTAAGACATCACCTTTGAATAGTACTTGCTCTTCATCTTTTTCAAGCAGAGCTGGATATTTTTTGATTAGATCATCTATTTCTTTAATCGGTTGGTTGTCGTTTGTGACAAAGCGGGCATCGTTATGGGCGCAGCTATTCCTAAGTTTTATTATTTTTTTTAGTTCAGGATAATTTGTAGATGATGTTAGGCCGACTATCTTTTTCAAGAATAGGTCTATTCTTTCAAAGCCAGAACCCTTTAAATCAGATAATTTAACATTCGTTTTTTTTTCCTTGGAATAAATATTACAGAAATTTTCCATTTCGTGTTCTAATAAACCAAATATAGTCAGGAAGGCTGATCGCCGCATTATGCTTGGGTAACGTATTTTGAAAGTTTTATCGAGGTCGAAAGACTGATCATCGATACCCATGTAGTGGTTTAATGTGATGTAAATGTTATCTTCTGGATGTTCTTCTATGACAAAGGTATCTGGCCCATCTTTTTCGTATTTACCTATATTTTCGCTAATTGCGGCTTCTGTCTGATATATGAATCCACGCAATAGGCTAATATTAAAGCTAAAATCATGGATTGGCGTAGGTATTGGGATCTGCATGAATATGTCCTTAAGCTAGTTATTAGGTATCTACTACTATATTTATTCTACATGAATTGATTTGGCATTGTCGCGAGGGGATTGAAACGAAGTGCTGTTTCTAGGTGGTCTGGGGCTAAATGAGCATAGCGCATCGTCATTTTGATATCATGGTGGCCTAGAATTTTCTGAAGGGCAAGGATGTTCCCGCCTGACATCATAAAGTGTGCTGCGAACGTATGACGCAGAACGTGAGTGAGCTGTCCGCGCGGAAGCACGATGGAGGTTTTTTCCATCACCGACAAAAACTGGAAATAGCAGTCCGTGAAGAACTTGAACCCCTCCAGGGCAGTGATGTCTTCATATAGCTCTTTGCTGATCGGAATGCTACGGTTCTTTTTACCTTTGGTCCTGACAAACGTGATTCGGTACTTTGTGACCTGAGAGCGTGTGAGGTTTACCGCTTCGCGCCAGCGTGCTCCGGTGCTTAGGCAGATTTTGACAACCAAAGCGAGAAGGGCACTTTGACGATGGCAGTCGTCCAGGAGTTCTGTAATTTGCTCATGTGTCAGCCAGGCCATCTCTTTTTCGGCGATGGTGAATTTGCGCATGTTCTCCAGTGGGTTCGGTGCGCTCCATTCTCCGAGCCGGGCCAGCTCGCTAAACACTCCACTCAGATAACTTTGTTCCAGATTGATTGTTACTGGGCTGGCTCCATTCTTCCATTTCTCACTGAAATAGATTTCTCCGGTCAGACGTTTGTCGCGGTAGTGTGCAAACATTTTAGATGTGAGGTCTGTCGCAGGAGGATTTCCGAGGGCATCAACCATCAGGATCAGCTTGTCATAAACGTGCTCACCAGCGGTCAGGGATTTGCCGTGCAGTTTGAACCAAAGTTCTACGACGTCTTTGAGTGTCCGGCGATCAACTGACTCACCCAACCACGGCTTGGCTTCTGTTTCATCCATTGTGTGGCGTTCAAAAGCCATTGCCTCGCCTTTGGTCGCAAACTGCTTACGCACCCGTCGCCCGCTACGCCCGGCGGGGTAGCATTCGCAAATCCATTTTCCTGTGTCGAGTTTTCGTACTGCCATAAAAAATGCCCTCCATTTGGAGAGCATTTTTACTGTATGAATAACCAGTGTCAATGTATGATGTTCGAGGCAACCTACATCACAGATAGCGATAAGACTGTGGCGCAGTAATGTTGTCGCCTAATGAGCTTAGGTGGCGGGGTTGATCGTAAATTTTTAGCTCACCAATTTTTATAGCAAAGGCTTTCTCTTTACTGTGAAAATACGAATCAAAAAACTGTTTGCTAATACCAGCATACCGACAAGTTTTTTTCCATACATTACTTGGTTTATCTTCTATAACATCAGCGATATCAAACTCAGCAACAATCATACCTACAGGCATAGTTGAGTAAATAACCACAGATTTAACATCTGGGTTTTTGAAGATTCCTTTTCTGAATTCAAACTTCTTTGTTCCGTCAAGAATCTTTTCAACATATTCAGGTTTAATTGATAATAACACTTTCATCTACTTCACCAAGTTTAATAATATGTTCAAATTGCTGGTTGGATAAATCTAATACCCCCCAGTAGGCATTAGAATTCAAACCAACTTCAGAAATAAGTTTAGCACGATTTGGTCTTTTAGGAAAAGCTAAATTATATGTAAATGAAACTATAAATGGATATTTTTTTGAACGATAAAAATAACTTAAATCTTTAATGTCAAAAACACTATATTTTTTACAATAATTTATGAAACTGTCTTCTGTATCGAATTCATCGATATTCCTAACATTGCTAACCACACATAACGAAGTGATTACTGAATTATAATACGCTGGGCCGGAAAGTCCTTTGTTCGTCCTATAGATTAACACAAGGTCATTAGGTCTAAATGATGTAACTCCGTGCATAGCACAAATATATATTTTTCTTATGCTATTCGTATGCGACACGTCGCTGACAATGCTAGGAGATTCTGTACGGAGTATGGAGTCCGGGAAAAGATTTGTATGGTAATGGGGATCTACCGAGAGGATGTATTTTCTATTATTATCTGAATGATGTACGAATGGATAGTCATTTACTATATCCCCGGTCAACTGAACGTTCTGCAATTCTTTTAGTAAAACGTCTTCCGCATTATCGTCAGGACCTTTCGAACCAACAGTATCAAATCCAAACGACTTGAATAACCTGATAAGATAAGCGTGTTTTGGATAAACCGTTACATAAATATCTTCCGCATCGCATTCTAAAGCATGGTCGAATATCTTCTTAATAAAACGTTCACCTCGAAGAGTTCCGCGTGATTCAAATTTGAATGTACCAACCTTTAGATGCTTTCTCATCGGTAATTGAGGGGTTACATCAGTAACATTCTCATTTTCGATTTTCAGATATAAAAAACCTTCAATATTATTTTGTTCATTAAAAAGAACATAGGCTAATGCTGATGGATCATTTTTTTTCTTTTCAATCCATCCTGCAAAGTCCGGATAATCATTTTTTAGTGAATCAAAGAAGGGATCTTTAAAATCTATATGGCTGAACTGTGTGTAGTATAAGTTTTCCATTTGATATTCCTTATATCCAAAGAATCAAGAAATGACGTCCAACAAAACTATATATACCTAGGGATAGCCAAAGGGCGAAAAATGTTAGAGCAGTGTATATTGGTATGCGACTAACTGAAAATTTACAAGACACTAAAAATTTTATTATCCTGTTTGTGCTAGAGCGATTTAATCGATCTTTGACCTTAGCATCTACTTCTACCATCGAAATGCTGAATATGCGGTAAACTTTCTCACGTGTTTCATGCCCTTTCAGTGACATCACACGGAGTAATTCTTCCTCAATTTCTTTAACAGCCTCTTCCCAATATTCTTGCCAATATTTTGCACCAGAAGAAATTCCTATCTGATAGAACGATACAATCAGGCCAACAAGTGCAATGAAAGGAACGAATGCTTCGCCCTTATCATTTTGGTATAGGGTGGCTAAACCTGCGAAAAGAACGCCCTGAAAAATCATGAAAAAATTATTACGTTGAGATAACTGAGTTATCTCAAAGTCTCTTATGCGAATAGTCAGCTCATAGAGACGCTTTACGGCCCTAAGATCACCATTCTCATTCTGTTCATCATTGGGTTCAGACATCGTTGTCATAAAAATTCCTTTTATCGGAGGCAACTAACCAAAACTTTTGCAAGTATCTCAATATCCGCAATTGCGCATTCGAATGAACTATTGCCCCCATCTATGCGAAGTCGGCTACCTGGAAGACGTGTCAAACTCCTTAGAGCAACCTCTCCATCAATACTCACTACCCACATGCCGTCACGCACATCCCCATAATCCATATCGCAGATAAATTCTGAAGTTCCGTCGATCACAACAACAGGATTTTTCAGATTATCAGGCAAAAAGCTTGCATCAAAAACATATGAGCCGTCTTTGCGTAATGACCCATTGGTCAAAACATGCTTTTCAAGTTCTTTAGTGTTTGCTTTATGTGAACCTTGCTTTGAACCTTGTCCTGTGGTGAGCCAGTTTAGAGAGATACCAGTTTCTAAGGAGCATTGAATCACCCACTCAGCCGGAAAAGAGTCACGCATATAGCGTGTTGCTAGGGTACTTTTTGAAATTCCCAAATGGTCGCACAAAGCTTGTCTTGTCTTGAAACCATAAGCTTCAACCATACGCTCTATGGCACCACGGCCGCCTTTTTCCAGATTCATGGTCACTCCAGGTGAACTTTTACCTTGACGATTTCATGATGTGATCGTATGTTTATCGTGTTCACAAAATACAAACGATCAGTATTCATCCTGATTAATCATTACTAAACGAGGAATGTTGCATCATGAGACCTAACATTTCAATCACTCTCATCACCCCCCATGTAACTATCGAAAGATATAGTGAACTCACTGGCTTATCTATCGACACCATCAACGACATGCTCGCAGATGGGCGGTTGCTTCGTCATCGCCTACGCAAGGACAAAAAGCGTGAAAAAGTAATGATTAACATTGCTGCGATGACGGTAGACGCCCTGTCTGATTGCAACGTGACTATCAACTAGTTCCATTTTGAGACTTCACGGAGCAACTGACTATGTTTGACTATCGCATATCAAAACATCCCCATTTCAATGAAGCCTGCCGGGCTTTCGCTTTACGCCACAACATGGCGAAGCTGGCAGAACGTGCAGGTATGAACGTTCAAACCCTGCGTAATAAGCTCAACCCGGAGCAACCACACCTGCTGACTGCGCCAGATATCTGGCTGCTAACCGATCTGACTGAGGACTCAACACTAGTTGATGGATTTCTGGCGCAGATCCATTGCCTGCCGTGTGTGCCCACCAATGAAGTCGCACGGGAGAAAATGCCTCAGTACGTCCTGAAAGCCACCGCTGAGATCGGACGTGTGGCTGCCAGTGCGGTTTCTGGTGTTCAGTTAAACGCGACCACCCGACGTCAGGTTGTCGAGAGCGTCAATTCCATTACCCGGCTGATGGCTCTTACAGCCATTTCTCTGCAGGCGCGTTTGCAGGCAAACCCAGCGATGGCGAGCGTGGTCGATACCGTGACGGGCCTTGGCTCATCGTTCGGACTGAGTTGAGGTATTTATGCTGAACAACGAACCATCATTTGCGTCGTTACTGGTTAAGCAAAGCCCTGGAATGCATTTCGGTCACGGCTGGATTGCAGGAAAGGATGGTAAACGCTGGCACCCGTCCCGCTCACAGGCGGAATTACTGGCTGGCCTGTCTACCACGAAGAAGGGGAAGCCATGGCTATTGAAGGCGCTTCAACGACTCGTTCGATAAGCCCAGGGGAGCGCTATGAGGGACTGAACCACATAGCCGAATTACGGGCAAAGGTATTCGGTCATAACGTTGAGTCAGAGCTTGAGCGGTTTATTGAAGATATGAGTGACCCACGGGACGCTAACAATAAGCAAAACAAGCGTGCATTAGCCGCCATCTATTTTATGGCAAACATTCCGACAGATCGTCACAGCGTCAAAATTAGTGAGCTGACGACTGACGAAAAGCGGGAGCTGATAAAGGCAATGAACCATTTTCGTGCAGTGGTGAGCTTATTCCCTAAACGGCTAACCATGCCGAATTAACCCACAACAGAAATTAATGGCGTAAACCCGCCGGGCATTCTTTTGCCCAAATTCAGGAGAATTGAAGATGCGAAATAGTAAAACCTGTACCAACAAAACCGGAACGGATGATGCTGGTTTGTTCCAGTTGTTTAACGACACTCGTCTGGATGAGCGCAAAAGCTGTGCCTTTGCCGTTTCCCTCCGCATGGAGGCGCTGGCTATCCACATCCTAAAAGAGGGAATGAACGGCGTGGAGGCGGCGGAATTGCTGCGCCGTGAAGTTGCCCGTTATGAAGCCGAATCACGCGGGGACTGGCACTGATGGCTGATTCCATGGATCTCGTCCAGCAGCGCGTTGAAGAAAACCTGCAGCGCCATATTCAGAACGCCCGCGTCAAAAAACCGGGCATTGCCCGCGTTCTTTGCATCGATTGTGACGCGCCAATCCCAACAGCTCGCAGACAAGCTATTCCGGGCGTGCAGTGCTGCGTGACGTGCCAGGAAATCGCAGAGCTGAAAGGGAAGCATTACACCAGAGGCGCGCTGTGAGCTTCGGAGCCTGTCAGTGATGCCTGAATTAATAAAAGACAAAGGCGGCCCGACTGAGGCCACCGTGGTTTTCCCATGGAATGCCCCAAAAAAAGCCATCAATCCATACCACGACCCGGCAGACGTTGCGCCGGGTTCTGCGCTTTCAAACCTGATCACTCTCTATGCAGCGGACAACGAGCAGGAAAAGCTGCGCCGCGAGGCGTTGAGTGATGAGGTCTGGGAACGCTATTTCTTCAATGAGTCCCGTGATCCTGTCCAGCGTGAAATGGAGCAGGACAAACTCATCAGCCGCGCCAAAATGGCACGGGAACAACAGCGTGCAAATCCCGACCTGGTGATTATTGCCGATGTAAACGCCGAGCCATCACACATCAGTAAGCCATTGCTGGAGCGGATTAAATATTTTCATGGCCTGGGCAGGGAAAAGGCGTATTCCCGCTATCTGCGCGAAACTATCAGGCCATGCCTTGAGCGTCTGGCGCGTGTACGTGACAGCCAGGTGTCTGCTTCCTTCCGTTTTATGGCAAGCCATGACGGGCTGGAAGGCTTGCTGGTTTTACCTGAAATGAATCAGGAGCAGATAAAGCGTCTATCTACCCTGGTCGCCGCCCACATGAGCATGTGTCTGGATGCGGCTTGCGGTGATCTTTTTGTCACGGATGACGTGAAACCCGAAGAAATCCGCCAGGCGTGGGAGAGAGTGGCGGCAGAGGTCATGCGTCTGGAGGTTATCCCGCCAGCCTTTGAGAAACTACGCCGGAAGAAACGCCGCCGTAAGCCCGTGCCCTATGAGCTGATCCCGCCTTCGCTTTTGCGCATGATGTGCGCGGACTGGTGGTATGACAAATTGTGGCAGATGCGCTGCGAGTGGCGAGAGGAACAGTTGCGCGCCGTCTGCCTGGTCAACAAGAAAGCGTCCCCGTATGTCAGCTATGAAGCTGTGATCCATAAGCGCGAACAACGGCGCAAGTCGCTGGAGTTTTTCCAGTCGCATGAACTGGTGAATGCCGACGGCGACACGCTGGACATGGAAGACGTGGTGAACGCCAGCAACAGCAATCCGGCGCACCGTCGCAACGAGATGATGGCCTGTGTTAAAGGGCTGGAGCTTATCGCGGAAATGCGCAGTGATTGCGCCGTGTTCTATACCATCACCTGCCCGTCACGCTTTCACGCGACCCTCAACAACGGCAGGCCAAATCCAAAGTGGACCAGCGAAACGGTCCGGCAGAGCAGTGACTATCTGGTTGAAACGTTCGCCGCATTCCGCAAGGCCATGCACAAGGCCGGGCTGCGGTGGTATGGCGTCCGCGTTGCAGAGCCACACCATGACGGCACCGTACACTGGCACCTGCTGTGCTTCATGCGCAAAAAAGAGCGCCGGACCATCACCGCGCTGCTGCGTAAATTTGCCATCCGGGAAGACCGCGAGGAGCTGGGGAACAATACGGGGCCGCGTTTCAAGTCTGAGCTGATTAACCCCCGCAAAGGCACGCCGACAAGCTACATCGCAAAATACATCAGTAAGAATATCGACGGACGCGGGCTGGCTAAAGAAGTCAGCAAGGAAACGGGCAGATCATTGCGCGACAGTGCGGAGCACGTCACCGCCTGGGCATCACTGCATCGTGTCCAGCAGTTCCGTTTCTTCGGCATTCCGGGCCGCCAGGCATACCGCGAGCTGCGTTTGCTGGCGGGTCAGGCGGGCAGAGTGCAGGGCGATAAAAAAGCAGGTGCGCCGGTTCTGGAAAATCCCCGGCTGGATGCCGTGCTGGCTGCTGCAGATGCCGGGTGTTTCGCTACCTACATCATGAAGCAAGGCGGTGTACTGGTTCCACGCAAACATCACCTGGTCAGAACGGCATATGAGCTTAACGATGAGCCGAGCGCCTACGGCGACCACGGTATTCGTATCTATGGCATCTGGTCCCCGATCATTGAGGGCCGGATCTGCACGCACGCAATCAAGTGGAAGATGGTTCGCAAGGCCGTTGACGTTCAGGAGGCGGCAGCCGACCAGGGCGCTTGCGCCCCTTGGACTCGTGGCAATAACTGTCCCCCTGTTGAAAAAAATGTACCAGGCAGGGGGCGAATTACCGGGCAGCAAAGAACCTGCAGCGCTACCGGACTTCGAAAACATGAGTAAAAAAGAGCTGCGTGAGCTGACAGCAAGGCTGCGGCTGGTCAAACCGAAGCGCCGTAAAGGCTACAAACAGGAAATTACGGAACACCAACGGCTGCAGCTTGATGCGGAGCTGCGGTCTAGAGGATTTGACGCGAGTGAAACGGAGGTGGATCTGCTTCTGCGTGGCGGAAGTCTGCCATCTGGGGCCGGGCTGCGCCTGTTCTACCGGAACCAGCGTCTACAGGAGGATGACAAATGGCGTCAGTGGTACTGAAAAATGCAGGAATGAGGTTATAGATTAATCAAAGGGTTAGCTGAGTAAAAAGTATTTCAGCTTTAAAATTATATGATGTACTGTATATATAAACAGTAATATTGGGAGGGAGTTGTGAACGATTTGTTCATGGAATCACTTGCACTGCAGCGGATAGAACTTATGGCCCGGCTGGTTGCCAGCTCAGATTGTAGCGATGACGATAAGGAGGTTGCCATTTCGTGGTTGTCAGAACTGACAAGCGAACTGGTGAACAGGTTAAATCAGTACGGGGTAGGTCAGGATGAATGTAAGCATTAATCGTTTTGTTCTCTGTGACATTCCCTCCCACAGAGCGCACTTGATGTTGAGAAGATAGTGCATGTCTATGGTGCATGGATTCGCATGATCCAGAAAGGATCGCAACGGGCCAGAGCCGCCAGTACTGGCGGGCTTTCTGGCCTATCATGCACCTGCATGAAAACCACTCCATAAAGCGGGCAGGCGTGGCGGGGATACGAGCGCGCGCTAGTAGCCATCTTTCAGCTCTTCTATATGTCATGGTTAAAAATTTAGGTAATATCTATAGTTTACATTTGCAATCAAGGAGTGAGTCATGTCACTAAGTGTGGTAAGAGAACAAATTCTTAACTTTGTTTCTAAATCAGCCCCTTCGGTTATGGCAATTAAAGGAGAGTGGGGGGTTGGCAAGACATTTAGTTGGAATAAATTTCTCCTGGAAGCGAAGAGTGAAAATATGATTTCAGCTTCACGTTATTCTTATGTTTCTCTTTTCGGCATATCTTCGTTAGATAGATTGAAATATTCTATTTTTGAAAATGCAGTTTCAAAAGATTCCATAGGACATGATCCAAGTTTAGATAGTTTAAGAAAAAATACTTTAGGTATGCTTGAAATATTGGGGAGAGGTTCTTGGAGTAAATTGAAAGAGCTGCCGTATATAAAGTCTGCCGCTCCTGCCATAGAAGCATGGTCATTTATGTCTGTGTCAGATTCGTTAATTTGCATAGATGATTTAGAACGTAAAGGCTCATCATTAGAACTCAAAGATGTGTTAGGCCTTATTTCTTTGTTAAAAGAACAAAAGAAATGTAAGGTTATACTTTTACTCAATGATGGTACTAAAGAAGTTGCTGATTATGAAAAATTCAAAGAGAAAGTAATTGATATTGAATTGCATTTTTCACCAACACCAAATGAATCTGCACAGATAGCATATGACAATAGTAAAGACTTCCATAAGCCGTTAGCACAATATACTATTTCGTTAGGTATCAAGAATATTAGAATTTTAAAGAAAATAGAACGAAATGTAGAAAATGCATGGCGTGCTTTTGAAGGTTGCGAAAGTGAAGTTAAAATGCAATTTTTACATACGGTTGTATTAATGAATTGGGCCTATTTTTGCTCTAAATCAGATAACGATATTCCCACTTTAGATTTCCTGGAGTCTATGGAAAGTATTTACTCAATAGGTAAAAAGGATGCTACAGAAGAAGAGAAGAAATGGAAGGGTATTCTACTGAGCTATAATTTTACCAGAGTTGATGAATTAGATAGGAAAATTGCCAAGCTAGTCAGGAATGGATATATAGATATGACAGAGCTTAGTGAGTCGATAAAGATTGTAAATAAACAGGTTTTAGATAATAAAAAAGCAAACTCATTTAGAAGTGCATGGGATTTGTTTCATAATAGTTTTGATGAAAATGTAGAAGAAGTTGTTTCTCATTTTTATAAGTGCTTCACAGATAGTGTAACTCAAGTATCGCCTAATGATCTTGATAGCCTTGTCGGCGTCTTCCGTGAACTAGGCGAGGATACAAAGGCATCTGAGATGATTTCGTATTATATTCAAGAAAGACGAAGTGAAACTGAGTTGTTTGATGTAGATGATTTTTATCTTATTAGACCAATCAAAGATAAAGAAATTATTGAGAAATTTAAAGGTGTATATCTAACTGATTCACCAAAGCGCACTTTAGGAGAGGTTTTGGATGTACTCAGTGGGCAAAATGGCTGGAATGATGATGATATAGAAGTATTAAGCAGTGCCACTGAAGACGATTATTATCATTATTTTAAAAGTTTACATGGAAATCATTTAACATCCCATGTTGCTACTTGTCTGAAATTTGGCCGTATTAGTAATGCTGACGAGAAAACAAGGTCGGTTTCTGTAAAAGCTAAGGAAGCTTTAATGAGAATTTCTGAAGAGAGTAAACTGAATGAGCTAAGAATGCATAAATTCAACTTGTAGAGTTTATTCAGTAGTAGCGTCTATAATTTTGCTACTACTGAATTAATCAATTTAATTTATATTCATTAAAGCTAATTACTGTTTCTCCTATCCATTCATTTAGCTCCGCAAGTCGTTTTTGAAGGGGGATTAACTCATTGCGAACAAACACTAAACTCGCCTTTTCGACATCCCCAAAACCACCAACGTTACTCGGCATAATCCCCATCATCTGCGGTGGAACACGGTGTGCTGCCATCATGTCATCACGGCTCACGTTCTTGATATTCAGAAACTCATCTTTTGCAGCAACCTCCGACAGCGGGATGATCTGGATGCCGTCCTTTTTACCGTTTGGCGAATACATAAACAGGTTGCGGAAGTTGCCCGGGCCTTTGGCGCTTTTCATAGCCAGGCGGATATTGTTCACGTCCTCCTGGTTCTGCGCCGCGTCGGTCATATACATGATGAACCCGGCGTGACTGCCGTTGATGTAGTACTTACGGCGAAATAGCGTAGCAGATTCGTTAAGCAGGGTTGAAGGGATAGCGGAGAGGTAGCCGGGCAGCCCGTAAATTTCCTGGTTAATGTCCGGTTCCATCAGGTGAAAGATGCTGCCTTTGGTGAACTCATACGGCTGTGTGGTCATGCTGTATTGCACAAACCAGTAAGTGTCGAGGTCAATCCCGCGCCGGGTGTACTTTGCCAGTGATGGATCCAGTGACAGGACCCCGCCAAGCCGGTTAGTCCGTTTTTCAAGGTAGGCATTACCAAAAACAAGATAGTCCTGCACAAAACGGGTAAAAGCCTGCTGACTCAGCAGTGGGTGCGGAATGTAGGTGCTGCTGAGAATGTCACGCTTAACGGCAATCGGTGAGCTGTGATGTACAGCGGCGCGATAGGTCCGCGCCAGTCCGTCAAAACTCACCGGAGGTTCATACCAGCGGTCCATCTGTACGCATTCAACATAGTCCAGCAGTTCACGGCGGTCCAGAACAGGAACGGGATCACCAAAGCTGAATACTTCGGCTGATGTTTTGCTTTCATGCTGTATGTGATTCGTAACCGCAGCGTGGTGCTTCTTACTCTTTCTCATTAAAAAATCTCCACAATGTTGCTGGTATTGGCGGCTTCGCCCTGCAGCGGTTCGTTAAACAGTGCGTGCATCGTTGCCCAGGCCAAATCTGCGTGGCTGGCTTCTTCGCTGCGGCTGGCTTCGTAGGTAGGGCGGTTTCCGCTGGCGGTGGTGGCGCGGCGGATAGCCATAAATGACTGCGCAATGTCGGTATGCCCGGCGTCAAACTCCAGACGGCGGTGGCTGATAATGTCGTATGCCTTGAGCACCAGGGCGTTTTTGACGTTGGGGTTATAGACAAACTCCCGCACGGCAGGGAAAAAGCCTTTTACGTTTTCATAAACACCGTGACCGACGCCGGTGGAGTCAATGCCGATGTAGGTCACGTTATACTGCTGAGTCAGTTTGCGGATGGCCTCTGCCTGGGCGCGGAAGTCCATTCCGCGCCACTGATGACGCTCAAGGATGCGGAACTTACCGCCGGGCACCGTCGGCGGGGCAATGACTACGCAGCCAGCGCTGTCACCGTTCTGGGTACCTTTCGCCGGGTCATAGCCGATCCAGACTTCGCGCCAGCCGAACGGACGCAGGGCCAGCGCCTGAAAGTCTTCCCAGACTTCCCAGCTGTCCACCATGCAGGCCTGCAGGTCAGCCAGTGGGAAAACGGAGGCGAGATCGTCGATGAACTCACACATCAGCAGGTTCTGGTACTCGTCGGGGCTGTACTCCAGGCGCAGCTGGTCGAGGTCGAACAGGTTGCAGCCACCGCGCACGGCGTCCTCCACCGTCACGATCTGTCTGAACTGACCGTCAGCGCAAAGCAGACCGGCAGCAAGGGCTGAGTGGGTCAGGTCGATATCAACCCGATCAGCTTTTGCCCGCCCGCGATTGAACAGGGTGCCGGACCAGAACGGGTAAGCGCTGTGCGTCAGGCTGGAAGGTGTTGAGAAATAGGTCTGGCGCCATTTCTTGTGCAGCGCCATGCCGGAGGCGACCTTACGTAGCTCCTGAAATTTCGGGATCCAGAAATACTCATCAAGATACAGGTTGCCGTGGTAGCTCTGTGCGGTGCGGGCGTTAGTCCCGAGAAAATACAGCGTGGCGCCGTTTGGCAGCACCATGGGATCGCCTTTTAAGTCCACGTCGACTTCTTTGGCAAACTCGATGATGTACTGCTTAAAAACATGCGCCTGGGCTTTACTGGCTGACAGGAAAATCTGGTTTCGCCCTGTCATCAGGGCGTCCATCAGCGCTTCACGCGCGAAATAATACGTAGCGCCGATCTGGCGCGATTTAAGCACGTTGCGGATGCGGTGCTTAATTCCTGCTTCCCACCAGTGGCGCTGATATTCAAACATTCCGTTGCGGAAAATTTCTTCCAGCTTTTCGATCTGTTCGTCAGTAAACAGGTTCTTTTCTGGTGTCTTGCGGGGGCCGCGGTTGCGGTTTTGCACGTTGGGGTTAAGGTCCGCCTCATTACCGCCGTTGTTAAATTTACCGATGCGGGCGTGGCGCTCGGATTGGCGCGCCAGCAGGTCTATTTCTTTAAAGTCTTTCCCTTCCTTGTGCTCCTTCATGATGAGCTGGCAATAGCGGGCGGCAGTGGTGAGCTGCATCTGATCGAGTGGGCCATATTCGCCCCACTTGTCGCGCTTTTTCCAGCTGTGAACGGTTGCAACTTTTTCGCCCAGCATTTCAGCAATGCGGGCTACGCGGTATCCCTGAAAATACAGCAGTAATGCCTGCCTGCGGGGATCGAGGTCTGCGGGGGTCATCGTTTCCATGGCACAAACATACGGCCTTGCCTGGCGCCTTTCCCCGGCTGGCCTTTGTATGGTTTACCGCACAAGGTCCGCGCGTTGTTTCACCCCCTCCATCGCAGCAACCATAAGGCCTCACAGAGTTATTTGATGGAGTCGGCACATGGCTGTAAAAGCAAAGCGCTTCCGCATCGGTGTGGAAGGGGCAACGACAGACGGGCGCAATATTGAGCGTGCCTGGCTGGAACAGATGGCGGCGAGCTATGACCCGCAGGTGTATACCGCGTTGATTAATCTGGAGCACATCAAGGGTTACACCCCTGATAGCCCTTTCCGCCGTTTCGGGACCGTGGATAAGCTGGAGGCAGAGGAGATTACAGACGACCCGCTGAAAGGGAAGCTGGCCCTGTATGCGTGGATCACCCCGTCAGAGGACCTGGTGGCGTATACCCGTAATCTGCAAAAGCTGTTTACCTCGATGGAGGTCAATACCAGTTTTGCCGATACCGGCAAAGCCTACCTGGTTGGCCTGGCGGCGACGGATGATCCCGCAAGCCTCGGTACTGAAATGCTGCAGTTTAGCGCCAGCGCCAGAAGTAACCCCCTGGCAGGCCGCAAGCAAAACCCTGAAAACCTCTTTACCGCCGCAGAAGAAACGCTGATCGAGTGGGAAGAAGTCCAGTACGAAAAACCCTCCCTGTTTTCCCGCGTTGCCGCGATGTTCACCAAAAAAGAACAGAACGATGAAGCGCGTTTTTCTGACGTGCATCGCGCGGTGGAGCTGATTGCTACTGAACAGCAAAACCTGAGCGAACGTACTGATCACTCCCAGTCTGCGCAGGATGCGCGCATTGCTGAGCTGGAAGCCTCCCTGCAGGAACAGCAGGCCGCTTTTGCTGAACTGGAGCAGCGGCTGAGCCAGGAAGACAGCCGCAAAGATTATCGCCAGCGCGCGCCGGGCGGAAACGCACCGGCAGGCACACTGACCAATTGCTGATGGAGCATAAGAACCAATGAAAAAGCACACACGTTTTGCCTTTAACGCCTACCTGCAGCAGCTGGCACGCCTGAACAACGTGGAAGTAGAAGAGCTTTCCAGCAAATTCACCGTTGAGCCGTCGGTGCAGCAGACGCTGGAAGACCAGATCCAGCAGTCCGCGGCATTTCTGACCATGGTTAACGTGATTGGTGTGACGGAACAGTCAGGCCAGCTTCTGGGCCTGGGCGTCTGCAGCACCATTGCCGGGACCACTGACACGACCACGAAGGAGCGCGAGCCAACCGATCCCACTGAGATGGTGGATGTTGAGTACAAATGCGAACAGACCAACTTTGATACGGTGCTGACCTACGCAAAACTGGATATGTGGGCGAAATTCCAGGATTTTCAGGTACGCATCCGTAACGCCATCGTGAAACGTCAGGCGCTGGACCGTATCATGATTGGTTTTAATGGCGTGAAGCGTGCCAAAACCTCAGACCGTGCCGCCAATCCGTTGCTGCAGGACGTTAACAAAGGCTGGCTGCAGAAGGTCCGCGAAGATGCCCCGGATTGCGTGATGGGCAGCACCACGGCAGAAGATGGCACAACCACCGCAGACCCGGTGAAGGTAGGCAAGGGCGGTAAATATGCCAACCTGGATGCGCTGGTGATGGATGCTGTCAATGAGCTGATTGACCCTATTTTCCAAGATGACGCCGAACTGGTCGTGATCTGTGGTCGTGAGCTGTTGTCCGACAAGTATTTCCCGCTGGTCAATAAGGACCAGGCAAACACGGAGGCGCTGGCTGCTGATCTGATTATCAGCCAGAAACGCATGGGCGGTCTGCAGGCCGTTCGCGCCCCGTCATTCCCGGCTAATGCCGTACTGATCACCCGCCTGGATAACCTATCCATCTACTGGCAGGAAGATACCCGCCGCCGTTCGGTCATTGATAACCCGAAACGCGATCGTATTGAAAACTTCGAATCCGTCAATGAGGCGTATGTGGTGGAGGATTACCGCTGCGTGGCACTGGTGGAAAACATCACCATCGGCGACTTCAGCGCCGGTGCCGGAGAGTAACGCATGAGCCTGAGTCCCGCACGGCAGCACCGCCTGCGCGTCCAGGCTGAACAGGCCGCCCGACAGGGCGGCAATGTTCGCCACGCGACGGGGTATGACCTGATGCTGATGCAGCTGGCGGAGGACCGCCGCCGCCTGAAAGGTATCCAGTCCACAGTGAAGAAAGCCCAAATCAAAGTGGAGCTGCTGCCCCGTTATTCCGCCTGGGTGGAGGGGGTGTTGGCTGCTGATGGTGCCCGGCAGGATGACGTGGTGATGTTTGTAATGCTCTGGCGTATCGATGCCGGGGATTATGCCGGTGCGCTGGATGCAGGGCGTCATGCGCTGCGGCACGGATGGGTGATGCCCATCGGAAACCGTAACGTCCAGACGGTGCTGGCAGAGGAAATGGCAGACGCTGCGCAGGCCGCTCTGCTGGCAGGTGAATCTTTCGATGCCGGGTTGCTACTGCAGACACTGGAGCTGACAGACGGCCAGGATATGCCAGACCAGTCACGGGCACGCCTGCATAAAGCGATTGGCGCTGTACTGACCGAAACCAGCCCGGCCTCCGCCCTAAATCACATCAATCATGCGCTGCAGCTTGATCCACGCTGTGGCGTCAAAAAAGAAAAACAGCAGCTGGAGCGCAGATTGCGCAATGACAGCCGTTAACGGAACGTGCCCCGCGCACGGGCGGCACGGGGTGGCGAAAGGCTTTTGCCACATCAAAACCCCGTCCACCGCCCACTATTTCAGGAGAAAGCCCGCATGAAGTTTGTTGCGCCTGAGCAGGCGCCGGAACAGACGGAAATTATCAAAAATACGCCGTTCTGGCCCGATGTGGATTTATCAGAGTTTCGCAGCGTGATGCGGACGGATGGCACGGTGACGTCACCCCGTCTCGGACAACTCATCCGGTCTGCGATGTCAGAGGTCAATGCGGAGCTGTACGACTTCCGCAAGCGCCAGCAGGCGCTGGGATTTATGACGCTGGCCGATGTACCGGCGGACTTGCTGGACGGTAAAAGCGAACGTATTCACCACTACCACAACGCCGTTTATTGCTGGGCACGTGCGCAGGTGAATGAGCGTTACCAGGACTACGACGCCACGGCCTCCGGTGTGAGAAGGGGGGATGATCTGGCGGATGCCAGCGGCGATCTGTGGCGTGATGCTCGCTGGGCAATCAGCCGGGTCCAGGATGCGCCTCACTGTACGGTGGAGCTGATCTGATGAAAGTGCGTGCGTACCAGGGTGACACGGTGGACGCGCTTTGCTGGCGTCATTACGGACGCACGCAGGGCGTCACGGAGCAGGTACTGCAGGCAAATCCGGGGCTGGCTGAGCACGGCCCGTTCTTACCACACGGGCTGCAGGTGGATCTGCCGGATATTGCAACCACTTCCACGGTGCAGACCGTCCAGTTATGGGACTGAAATATGACGCTTGAACGGATCAGCGCCTTCATCACGTACTGCATCGCTGTACTGCTGGCATGGATGGGAGATTTATCGCTTAAGGATGTGTCGACAGTGAGCGGTGTGTTGATTGGCGTGCTGATGGTGGCCATCAACTGGTACTACAAACACAAAACCTACCAGCTGCTGCGCGGCGGAAAAATTACACAGGGGGAATATGAATCCTTCAACCGTTAAACGCTGCCTGGTAGGGGCGGTGCTGGCGATTGCCGCCACCCTGCCGGGCTTTCAGCAACTTCATACCTCAGTGGAAGGGTTGAAGCTGATAGCCGATTACGAGGGCTGCCGCCTGCAGCCGTATCAGTGTAATGCGGGGGTGTGGACCGATGGCATTGGCAATACGTCCGGCGTGGTGCCGGGGAAGACCATCACGGAACGGCAGGCCGCCGGGAGTTTCATCACCAACGTTTTAAGGGTGGAGAAGGCGCTGGATCGCTGTGTCCTGGTGAGCGTACCGCAGAACGTCTATGACGCGCTGGTATCGCTGGCCTTCAACGTGGGAACCGGCAATGCCTGTGGTTCAACCATGGTGAAGTTTATCAATCAGAAGCGCTGGCGCGATGCCTGCTATCAGTTGCCGCGCTGGATATACGTCAAAGGCGTATTTAATCCGGGGCTGGACAACCGCCGCGTGCGGGAGCTGTCCTGGTGCTTAAAAGGAGCGTAACCATATGACGCGGACACTGGTGATAATTCTGGCGCTGGTACTGGCTGCGTTGGGCTGGCAGTCATGGCGGATGAAGGAGGCCAGCCAGACCATCGAGCTGCAAGGGCAGGTTCTGAAAACGACAGGCGAAAAACTGGCAAAAACGAACAGCCAGCTGATCGCCTTGTCCATCCTGTCCGAAACCAATAACCGGGAACAGGCAAGGCTTTACGCGGCGGCAGAAAGTACAAACGCGCTGCTGCGAAGCCGTCAGCGCAGAATTGAGGAGTTAAAACGTGAAAATGAGGATTTACGCCGCTGGGCTGACACTCTTCTGCCTGCTGACGTTATCAGGATGCGCGAACGTCCACCCCTCGCCGGAGGTGCTGCTTACCGTGAATGGTTGTCCCAGAGTGACGCAGTGCCGCCTGGAAAAGTCGGCGGCACGCACTAACGGTGATCTGCTGTCCGTGCTGGATGAAGCTGAGGCGGCCTGGGCGGTCTGCGCCGATAAAGTGGACACGATAATTTCCTGTCAGGAGCGAAACAGTGAACAAGCCTCAATCCTTACGCCGCGCCCTGAATAGCGCGGTGCCATATGTCCGCGATAACCCGGATAAGCTGCATTTGTTCGTTGATAACGGATCGGTGGTGGCAACCGGGGCAGCGTCACTTTCATGGGAATATCGTTACACCCTGAATGTGGTGATTGTGGATTTCAGCGGCGATCAAGGGTTATTGATGGCGCCGGTGTTGGCCTGGTTAAGGGAAAATCAGCCGGATGCTATTCATAACCCGGAACTGCGGGAAAAGTTGCTTTCCTTTGAAGTCGATATTTTGCGCAATGATATCTGTGATATCAGCCTGAATCTGCAACTGACAGAGCATGTGATAGTCAGCGCTGACGGTGACGTGTCCAGCGTCGAAGCGGTGCCGGAACCGGACGAACCGGACGAAATGTGGGCGGTGAGCCGTGGCTGAGCTGCAGCAGGATGACGCCTGGTTAGATGCGTTGCTGGCGGGACTGGAGCCTGCCGCACGTAAGCGCATGTTGCGGGATCTGGCGCAGCAGCTGCGCCGCAGCCAGCAGAATAATATCAGGATGCAGCGCAATCCGGACGGGACGGCTTACGAGCCGCGGCGCGTGACGGCCAGAACGAAGCAGGGCCGCATCCGTCGGCAGATGTTTGCAAAACTCCGCACCACAAAATACCTGAAAGCCGTCGCCAGCCATGACACGGCCAGCGTCGAGTTTGAGAGCCGGGTGCAGCGCATCGCCCGCGTGCATCACTATGGCCTGCGTGATCGGGTCAGCAGGAAAGGGATGGAGGTGCGCTATGCAAAACGCCGTTTATTAGGTATGAACCATGAAACTGATATGTTAATTCAAGGAAAATTATTTGAGTATTTATCAGACCCTAGTTGACTTTTATGGATATTACATGGGGCCGGATTTTGATTCATTTTTTTCTTTCTCCTTTCTTTCGTTCTCCTCTTTCTCTTTGTCAATGTCTCTATCTTGTTTCATTTTTCTTGATGACCAATATAAAATAGGGATGCTAATTATTAAAAGAAGAATTGCTAAAGATTTCTCTTGCCCCCATGCGCTCGGTGAACTATCTGAAAGAATCAAAAGAATGGCGGATGCAATTCCTAGCATAATTGGTTCAACAGCTTCATCAGGGCCTTTAGTTACAAGCATGTATGCCAACTGGAATCCACAGGAGAGAGCCAGAGCATTGGCGACGAAAACAAGCGATTTAATTTTTAATAGATTGCTGGCAATACCATAATCTTTATAGAAAATTAGTGGCTCATTTAAAGTGGGGATATCTAATCGAATTGGTTGTTCTAGAAAAGATAAAGTTTGTAACACCTCAAAAAAACCTTTGGCTAAAAGCAAGAAGGTTAATGTTACAAATATCCATTTCTGGATTCGCATTTGAAATCTTTCAGCCAATTTCTCAACTTCATTTTCATCTTTTGATATGACGAAAATGGTAATAATCTCGGTGATGGGATTCAATAAATTACGAGGATGCCACTTTGCGGTATTTACTGGCTTGTCTGGATGTTTTTCTGATTGCTCTTGTTTAGACATTTTTTTAACTCATCTCTTTATTTGGAAAACATAGCATTGTGTCAATGTTCATACAATTTGGAATGAGCGATTTTATCGCTTAAGACGTGGAAGAATCTACCATATGAACGCACAACTAACCGAAATCATGCGCCTTATCACCAATCTGGTCCGCACCGGCATTGTGACCGAAGTGGATCGAGACGGCTGGCTGTGCCGGGTGAAAACAGGCGACCTCGAAACCAACTGGATTAACTGGCTGACCTACCGTGCAGGTAAATCCCGCACTTGGTGGTGCCCATCTCCAGGGGAGCAGGTGGTGCTGTTCAGCCTGGGCGGCAATCTGGAGACAGCCTTTGCGCTTCCGGCCATCTACTCCAACGCCTGCCCGCCGCCGTCAGACTCTGAAAGTGCGGACGTGACCGCATACGAGGATGGCGGCTGGTTCGAATACGACCCCGCCACCGGGCGCTGGATTATTCGCGGCGTGAAAAGCGTGCTGATTGAGTCTTCGCAGGTTGTCTCCTGCAAAACCGGTGAGTTTGTAATCGAGGCTGACACCACCCGTATTAACAGCAATGTGATCCTGAACGGCGATGTGACCCACGACGGCGGCGCGATGACGTCAAACGGCGTCGTTGCTGATAAGCATAAACACCCTGGCGACAGTGGCGGAACGACGGGAGGCCCATTTTGACGCTCTATATCGGGATGAGCCGCGATACCGGCAGAGCCATTACGGAAACTGACCACTTGCGTCAGTCGGTGCGTGACATTTTGCTGACCCCGCAAGGTAGCCGGCTTGCGCGCCGGGAGTATGGTTCCCTGCTTTCAGCGCTCATTGACCAGCCGCAAAACCCGGCGCTGCGCCTGCAGATCATGGCTGCTGTGTATGTGGCGCTGCGGCGCTGGGAGCCGCGGCTGCAGCTGGACACCATCACGGTTAACAGCAGCAGCATGGATGGCGCAATGGTTATTGAGCTGGCAGGCCAGCGTAATGACGGCGTGCCCGTGTCCCTTTCCGTATCGACAGGAGCAGACAATGGCCGTTATTGATCTTTCCCAGCTGCCGCCGCCGCAAATTGTGGATGTGCCGGATTTTGAAAACCTGCTGACTGAGCGCAAGGCTGAATTTGTCGCGTTATTTCCGGCAGAAGAGCAGGAGGCCGTGGCCCGCACCTTAGCGCTTGAATCTGAGCCGGTGGTGAAAATGCTGCAGGAAAATGTGTACCGGGAGTTGCTGCTGCGCCAGCGGATTAACGAGGCGGCTAAAGCCGTGATGGTGGCCTATTCCGGCGGGGATGACCTGGACAATTTAGGCGCGAATAACAACGTACAGCGCCGGGTGATTACGGCTGCAGATGACACCACAACGCCGCCCACGGAGGCAGTAATGGAATCTGACACGGATTATCGCCAGCGCATTCCGGCGGCCTTTGAGGGGATGAGTGTTGCCGGGCCAGTCGGAGCCTATGAATATCACGCGCTTAGCTCTGATGGTCGGGTGGCGGATGCATCGGCTTTCAGCCCGTCACCGGCGGAAGTCGTGGTGACTATTCTGGCCCGCGACGGCGATGGTACTGCGCCGGAAGACTTACTGCAGGTCGTCGGTGAGGCCCTGAATGATGAGGCTGTGCGGCCGGTGGCGGATCGGGTGAGTGTCCGATCTGCTGAGATTGTTCCCTATGAAATTGATGCGATTCTTTATGTCTATCCCGGCCCGGCAAAAGAACCCATCCTGGCGGCCGCGAAAGCGCAGGGTACGGCATACATCAACGAGCAGTGTCGCCTGGGGCGTGATGTGCGGCTGTCCGCGATCTATGCCGCGCTGCACGTTCAGGGTGTCCAGCGCGTCGAACTGATGAAGCCCCTGGCGGACATGGTCTTAGATAAAACGCAGGCGTCATATTGCACCGATTTTAAAGCGGTAATTGGTGGCTCTGATGACTAGCAGCCTGTTACCGCCGGGTTCGTCCGCGCTGGAGCGCAGACTGGCGCAGGCCTGTTCTGGCATTAGTGATTTAAACGTGCCGCTGCGTGATCTGTGGAACCCGTGGAAATGCCCGGAAAAGTTCCTGCCTTATCTGGCGTGGGCGTTTTCCGTTGATAGCTGGGATGAAAACTGGAGTGAGCAGGAGAAAAGAACGGTTGTCAGTGAATCATTCTGGCTCCATCAGCGAAAAGGGACCATAGCTGCAATCCGCCATGTAGTCGAAAAAATGGGTTATTCCATGTCGATCCAGGAGTGGTGGGATATTGTTGACCCGGCAGGAACATTCAGGCTTGAGGTAGATGTGAATGATATTGGGCTCACGTCAAAAATGCTTGATGAACTTTTCAGGCTGGTCAGTGATGCAAAACCCGTCAGCAGACACATGGCGCAGTTCAGTATCACTGCCAAAGTGAAAGGCGATATTCATATCGGTTCCGCCTCTTTTGCAGGGGAAATTATCAGTATTTATCCCGAAGAGCATGATCCTGAAGACGGCATTTTCTATAACGGCATGATTTTTCACGATGGGAATTTTGGTTACAGGTGACATTTATGACGAATATGATTGAATCGCCATCGTGGGACGATGAAATAGCCATTATCGCCAGAAATGAGCGTGTCTCTGGCGGTCAGGATGGCGTTGCCAACCGGCCATTAAAGACCCTGGCGAATCGCACGCGTTATCTTAAGCAAGCATCGGATAAAGCGCTCGGTGATTTATCGGGAAAAGTAAGCGCAGTGAAAACTTTTTCCGAAGGTGCGGTGCTGGATTCGCCACGAGATGAAATCCTTTACGGAAATTACCGGATGGTCTGGACGGGAGACTTCCCTAAGGTCGTCCCGGCTGACAGCACGCCTGACAACACCGGCGGAACAGGCGCGGGAGCCTGGGCGTATACGTCCGATGCACCGCTGCGCACAGAAATGCGAGCGACGGGTGATAAATCCGGCGGCACACTGCTTTATCTTAAACACGGAGAAACGGCACAGGATGCCATTAAGTTTGTCACACCACTGACAAAAAACGGTGTCGAAAACGCGGAATATAACTACCAGCTGGTGCAGTCGCTGCTCAATAAAGGGCTGCATGTCGATTTGAAAATGGGCGACATTTATTTTTCGCAACCTGTTCAGACCCGGAAAGGGCAGATTATTAAAGGACAGGGCGCGCCAAACTTTTCACCATATTGCTATACGCGGGTTATATGCCTTTCCGAAGGGGGGGGCTGTTTCTGGTATACCGACGACTCATCTACCGGACAGGTCAGGATGCCGCAGATTATCAATATGGGGCTGGTCGGCGATTACCCTGTCCGCTTTAATGACGAACGCACAGCAATCATTAAGGACGACACGGCCGTTTCAAATGTCCCGTTTGGAATGCATCCGGTTGTCCGGTTATGCCATATCAGCCCCAGGGTGAACGGTGTCGGAATTGGCGTGTCATGGTCCAAAATGTTTGATGGCGCCATTGAGTTTTGTGAAATAGCAAACTTTGATATTGACCTGCTGTTGAACGGCTGCGACCTGAATAAAATAGCCCATAACCGCATCAGAAATGGCTGGCGTTACATGGTGCTGGAATTAAGCGCGAGCACATTCGGTTCTCAAAATGAAATACACCACAACGATATTTTGCATGCCGGATCGCCAAATTGCATCATGGTTAAGACCACGGCCCGTCACGCCCGTATTTATGATAACTACCTGGAGCAGGCCACAGGGACAGACGGGGAAGCACTCATAGGGTTTATTGATGCGACAGATGTGGATGCTCCATCCTATGCGGGTAACGTATCAGCGGGTCGTTACTCAACTATTCTCAGGGATAACCGGATAGACGGTTTTTCAAAATCGAAAAACTTTATTTATAAATATCAACCCGAAGGCCAGACATACGGGGAAATCGTTGATGTATCAACGGTGGGGTCGAATGTCGGTCTGGGTTCAAATGCCCTGACACTGGTTGATAGCACTGGGGCTACAGTAGACAGAGTGCCTCTTTTGTATAACCAGCAGCAGCCGTGTTCGTTCGTCTTTAAAGGTCCGCGTTTCGGTAAATGGAACGGGTATACCTCTCAGGGTCAGTTCGCTGATGTTATCAACGGACTCAATGTCGGCGCTTTCGGCACATCGCTGTACGGTAACCTGTTGTCAAATCATCTGCGTGCTCGCGGTAATGAGATGGTGCTGATGGCCGGTTTCGCCAGTTCAGGCGTATTCAGCTACGCCGCGACTGCGGGAATGTTTGAGCCTGAGAAGACCTATATTATCGAGGTAGAGGCGTATTGCATCATCGGTAACGAAGATTTCACCTTCGGTGGGATTGTATCGGGAACCGGGAAGGTGGCGACGACATTCACGCTGTCAACGACACCGCGAAAAATGCGGGTGGAGTTCGTGACAGGAATTGCTGGCTCCTCGAACGGTATTTACTTCTCACGTTCAAATAACGGCGCGGATATTGTGATTAAGCGCGTCCGCTTCCTGAAGAAATACCTTCATGAAAATGCCATGTCAGCGAGCGCGACAAAAACCCTGAAGATAACCACGCAGTCCGGTGAGATTCAGATAGCCGCCAATGGAGGTTTTCAGTTCCCTGCATACAAAATACTGAGATTCATCAATGGCTATCTGGTGGATACATTTTCACAAATCAATAATGCCGCCGAGATAGATATCGCCTGGACATATTCATCAGGGCTCCTGACGGTAAACGTCACAGGCAAAGGCGGCTCTAAACAACTGGCAGTCAGTCAGACCAGCCAGCCGGGATAAGCAGGAGAAAATTATGTCGTTCACAGTAACAAAAGAAGTCAAAGAACTGGTTTCGTATCCTGAGCTGGGCGCGTCGTGCCCGTTAACCACTGCCAGCAAAGAAATTACCTACACCGCAAATCGTCTGGTAAGCCTGTCAGGTGCCGTCGCTCAGGTGCTGTTTGCTGTGCAGGTTGGGGATTCCGAAACGCCGGGAGAGCGCTACCACCTGTTCAACTACTCCGGTACGGGCAACCCGCTGGAGGAAGCGGAGCTATCGCTCAGGATGAGCCTGGAAAATAACGAATAAGCCAGGGAACTGGCGTTATTATTTATGGCCGTCATGGCGAGTTTATCGCCATATTATTCATCGGCAAGGGGCCGAGTATGAGTAAGAAATATTTATCGATAATTACCCGCGCCGGGCGCGAAAAAATAGCCAGTGCCATTATTGCCGGTGAGAAAATTTTTTTTTCCACAATGGCTGTCGGTGATGGCGGCGGTATCAGCGTGTCACCAGACGAAAATCAAACAGGTCTGGTTAACGAGTCTTTCAGAACTCATCTTAACAGCCTGAAAATTCCCGATAATGATAAAAATATCATTATTGCTGAAATGATAATCCCCCCGGAAACAGGCGGTTTCACTATAAGGGAGGCGGCCCTTTTCGATGATGAGGGTGTGTGCATGGCTGTCGCTAGCGTCCCAGAAACATACAAGCCACTACTGGCTGAAGGGTCAGGGCGATTTACCATAATGAGAGTCTGGCTCGCGGTCAGCAGTACTGAAGGCATCGAGATACTGACGGACCCCGGGATTGTCCTGGCCACAGTTGAGGACGTGATATCTGTCAGGAATGAAGCAAAAGACTATGCAGACGAGCAATTGAGTGAACACGCACAATCCCGAGATCATCCTGACGCCACGCTGAATGAGAAGGGGTTTACACGACTGAGCAACGCGATTGACAGTGATGATGAAACGAAAGCCGCAACCCCGGCAGCGGTAAGGGCTGCCATCCGCGCAGCTATCCGTTCGGCGTGGGAGCTGGATAACCCAGTCGGTACGGTGAAGTTTTACGCGCAGAATATTGACCCTAACGAGCGATACCCCTGGACTGAGTGGGTTTACACGGGGGAAAACAAAACAATCCGCGTGGCAAAAGCCGACGCCTCAAACGTGGGATTGGCTGGCGGCAACGATAGCGTCACGCTCCAGAAAGATAATCTGCCCGCCGTTAAGATTGATGTAAGCGGCGAAACCAGCGAGTTGCCTGAAGCAACGCTGACCACTAAACCTGCCGGCAGGCACAAACACGGGGGAGTGCCCAGCAGGGTTAACCCGTGGGAGATTGGCGGCGATATCAGCCAGCGCTTTAACCCGGCAAACCTAGGTGATACGGATGAGGCTGAAGACCATCAGCATGAAGTTGTGCAACCGGCACATAAGCATACGACTAGCGGCAAAACCGCTAATCTCGGCAGCGGTCAGTCATTCAGCGTGGTGGAAGCGCACATCCTGCTGATGTGCTGGAGCCGTGTTGCCTGATAAATCCCGGTATCAGTCTGCCCCGATAAGGGGCTTTTTTCTGTCTGCGGTTGTGCCATTGACGGTACAACGGCCATCAACGGCTTGCGGTGAATGATTTCCCTACCATGGGTGAACCCCTAAATAGGAGATTCATTCATGGCGCAAGACTACCACCACGGCGTGCGCGTTGTAGAAGTTAACGACGGCACCCGCTCTATCACGACGGTGAGCACGGCGATCGTGGGCATGGTGTGCACCGGCGATGATGCCGATGCCTCCATGTTCCCGCTCAATACGCCGGTACTCCTTACCGACGCGCTGACCGCCAGCGGTAAAGCGGGCGAGTCCGGCACGCTGGCCCGCTCACTGGACGCTATCGCAGAACAGGCAAAACCCGTCACCGTAGTGGTGCGTGTTGCCCAGGGCGAAACCGAAGCGGAAACCACCGCTAACATCATCGGCGGCGTGACCGCTGAGGGTAAGAAAACCGGCATGAAGGCGTTACTTTCGGCGCAGTCGCAGCTGGGTGTGAAACCGCGCATTCTCGGCGTACCGGGGCATGATACGCAGGCCGTATCCACTGAGCTGCTGAGCGTGGCGCAGAGCCTGCGGGCCTTTGCGTATATGTCAGCTTACGGCTGTAAGACGGTGGAGGATGCGATCGCCTACCGCGACAACTTCAGCCAGCGTGAAGGGATGCTTATCTGGCCTGACTTCATCAACTTTGACACGGTGCTGCAGGCGGATGCGACCGCCTACGCCACCGCCCGCGCCCTGGGATTGCGCGCCAAAATCGACGAGCAGACCGGCTGGCACAAAACCCTGTCTAACGTGGGCGTCAACGGCGTAACAGGCTTCTCTGCGGATGTGTTCTGGGACCTGCAGAACCCGGCAACCGATGCCGGGCTGCTGAACCAAAACGACGTCACCACGTTGATCCGCAAGGATGGTTTCCGCTTCTGGGGTTCCCGCTGCCTCAGTGATGATCCGCTGTTCCAGTTTGAAAACTACACCCGCACCGCGCAGGTGCTGGCTGACACCATGGCGGAGGGCCATATGTGGGCGGTGGACATGCCGCTTAACCCGTCGCTGGCCCGCGACATTATCGAAGGCATCCGCGCCAAAATGCGCAGCCTGGTGAATCAGGGCTACCTCATCGGCGGTGATTGCTGGATTGATGACAGCGTTAACGACAAAGACACCCTGAAGGCCGGGAAGCTCTGGATCGATTACGACTACACGCCAGTGCCGCCACTGGAAAACCTGATGCTGCGCCAGCGCATCACTGACCGTTACCTGGTGGATTTCACCACCCGCGTAAGCGCATAAGGGGGACCCATGGCCTTACCACGCAAACTAAAACACCTGAACATCTTCAACGCCGGTAACAGCTGGATGGGCATTGCTGAATCCGTCACCCTGCCGAAATTTTCCCGCAAGCTGGAGAACTATCGCGGCGGCGGCATGCCCGGTTCAGTCGGTATCGATCTGGGGCTGGATGATGGCGCACTGGATACGGAAATGACCATCGGCGGCACTGAAGCGCTGCTGTTCAAACAGATGGGCAAGGCCACGGTGGATGGGGTGCAGATGCGCTTCACCGGCTCTATCCAGCGCGATGATACCGGCGAGGTGCAGGCCGTTGAGCTGGTTGTGCGCGGACGCCACAAAGAGGTGGATTCCGGCGAGTGGAAAACCGGCGAGAGCAATACCACCAAAGTCAGCAGCGTTAACAGTTACGCGAAGCTGACCATTAACGGCGAAGTGCTCTATGAGGTTGATGTGATCAACATGATTGAAATTGTTGACGGCGTTGACCTGATGGAAGAGCACCGAAACGCCATCGGCCTTTAATGCAGCACTGGCGCGGGATGCCGCGCCAGCCACCCAATAACAGGAAAAGAACATGAGTGAGAAAAAAGAAGCAACGGTGAAGCTGGATAGCCCGATCACGCGCGGTGATACCACGATTACGGAAATTGTGCTGCGTAAGCCGCAATCCGGCGCGCTGCGCGGTACGCGACTGCAGGCGGTGATGGAGATGGACGTGGCCTCTATGATGACCGTGATCCCCCGCATCTCCACACCAACGCTGACCCCGCAGGAAATGGCGGACCTTGACCCTGCTGACCTTGCCGCAATGTCGATCGAGGTGGTCCTTTTTTTGTTGCCGAAGTCGGCGTTTGCCGATTTGCCGACAGCCTGACGGTAGATGACCTGGTGGCGGATATCGCCACGATCTTTCACTGGCCGCCGTCCGTCACTGACGTTATGCCGCTTACAGAAGTGCTGGAGTGGCGGCACAGAGCGATAATGCGAAGCGGGGCCAGCGATGAGTGATAAAAACCTGCGTCTGCAGGTGGTTCTGAATGCGGTTGATAAACTCACCCGCCCTTTAAAAGTTGCGCAGGCTGGCTCTAAGGAGCTGGCCTCCGCCGTTCGGCAGACCCGCGAACAGCTTAAACGGCTGAACGATGCGGGGGGCCAGTTAAAATCCTTCGATCAGCTGTCACAGAGCCTGAGCCGGACCAGTAACGAACTGGACCAGGCGCGGCTGCGTGCGCAGATGATGACCCGCGAAATGTCAGCCCTTGAATCCCCCACGAAAAAGCAGACGGCGGCGCTTGAAACGCAATGGCGGGCCGTGTCACGTCTGGAGCAAAAGCAGCAGCAGGAAACGCGACAGATGGCGGCAGCCAGGGCGGAGCTGTACCGCCTTGGCATCTCTGCGGGCGGCGGTGCCCGTGAAACGGCACGCATTACCCGCGAAACGGATCGCTATAACAAACAGCTGGCAGAGCAGGAAAGGCGCTTGCGGGATGTGGGCGAGCGCCAGCGCAAGCTGAATGCGGTCAGGGCCAAAGCTGACAAGATGCGTGACGTGCGTAACAGCCTGGCGGGGAACGGTGCCGGGATGATGGCGGCCGGGGTGACAACGGGCGCGACTCTGCTGGCGCCTATTCGCGCCTACTCGGAATCAGAGAACGCGGCTAACCAGCTGGCTGGCTCCATGATGGGGCCGGGTGGAAAGGTTGCGGCGGAGTTCCTGCAGTTGAATAAGCTGGCGATCGCCCTGGGTGACCGGCTTCCCGGCACCACGGCAGACTTTCAGAACATGATGACCATGTTACGCCGTCAGGGTATGTCTGCGCAGGTCATCCTGGGCGGGCTGGGTGAGTCGGCGGCGTATCTCGGCGTACAGCTGCAGATGGCCCCGACGGATGCCGCCGAGTTCGCTGCGAAACTGCAGGACGCCACGCAGACCACCGAAAAAGACATGATGAGCCTGATGGACGTGATCCAGCGGGGTTATTACGCGGGCGTTGACCCTGGCAATATGCTGCAGGGATTTTCAAAAATCAGCGCCGCGATGGACATTATCAAGCTCCAAGGCCTGGACGCTGCAAAAACCTTCGCGCCGCTGCTGGTCATGGCTGATCAGGCGTCGATGGCAGGGGAGTCTGCTGGTAATGCCTACCGAAAGATTTTTCAGGCCACACTGAACAATAAAAAGATTGATAAAGCAAATGATGTACTTGCAGGGACAGGTATAAAGCTGAGTTTTCAGAACAGTAAAGGCCAGTTTGCAGGGCTGGAAAACCTTTATAAGCAACTGGATAAGCTGAATAAAATTACCGACGATGGGAAAAAGCAGGCTGTCAAAGCAACCCTTTTTGGTGATGACGCGGAAACCCTGCAGGCACTAAACATCATGATCACAAAAGGGATAGCGGGCTATCGTGAAACCGCCGCCAAACTGGAGAACCAGGCGACCCTGCGTGAGCGTGTAGAGGCGTCACTTAATACCCTGGGGAATAAATGGGAAGCCGCTGGCGGCTCGTTTACTAACGCCATGGCGAGTATCGGTGAAACCGTCGCGCCGGTACTGAAAAATATTGCTGACTGGTTAGGCGATCTGGCGTCAGCTCTCGACGGGTTTGTTAAGCGTCATCCGCAATTGACAGCCGCACTTTTCAAGATTGCGGCCGTATTTGCCATCGTTGCTACTGCTGCGGGTGTGTTGTCGCTGGCGCTGGCGTCCATCCTGGGACCTATGGCAATTGTACGTGTAAGCGCCGGGGTTTTGGGCCTTAAATTTACCTCTGTGTTTGTCCTTATCACGAAAGTGATTAGCGGTACGGGCCAGGCGATCCTGTGGCTGGGCAGGTTGATGATGGCTAACCCCATACTGGCAATAATTGGCCTCATTGCGATGGGGGCCATTTACATCTGGCAGAACTGGGAAACGCTGGGGCCGAAGTTTAAAGCTCTGTGGGATGCCATCTCATCCGGCGTATCAGGGGCATGGGCTGTGATTAAGCAGACTATCAGCAATAAATGGGATGAAATTCTGAATGATGTTGCCGCGCTGCCCGCGAAGTTTAAAGCAGTGGGCGGGGCAATCATTGACGGCATCCTGAGCGGTATCAATGAGAAATGGGAGACGCTCAAGAGCAAGCTGGCATCGGTAAAAAGCTACCTGCCGGACTGGATGACCGGCGGCGACAAATCACCTGGTGCCACCCAGCAAAAAGGCGCCGGAGGATTCTTTGCGGGGATGTATGACAGTGGCGGTTATATTCCGCGCGGGCAAGTGGGCATCGCGGGAGAAAATGGCCCGGAACTGATTAACGGTCCGGCCTATGTGACCAGCCGCCGGAGGACCGCAGCGCTGGCCTCCATTGTCGCCGGAATGATGGGGGGAGCAATGCCTGCAGAGGCTGCACCGCTTCATCCAATGAGCCTGCCGGCAGCATCATACCGCCCTGCAGCAGAGAAACCGGCAGGTACGCAGCCGGTATTCCAGTTTGAAACCCAGGCACAAATTATTATCCAGGCGCAACCAGGGCAGAGTCCGCAGGATATTGCGCGGGAGGTCGCGCGACAACTCGATGAGCGCGAGCGCCGCATGAGGGCTAAGGCCCGCAGCAGTTTCAGCGATCAAGGGGGGTACGATTCATGATGATGGTTCTGGGCTTGTTTGTGTTTCAGCTGCGCACGGTGCCCTATCAGCAACTGCAGTATCAGCGGAACTGGCGGCATGTGACCAACAACCGCGTTAATCGCCGTCCGACCACGCAGTTTCTGGGGCCAGATAACGATCAACTGACGCTCTCCGGCGTCCTCATGCCGGAAGTTACTGGCGGCCGGTTGTCGCTGCTGGCGCTGGAGCTGATGGCGGAGCAGGGCAAGGCCTGGCCTCTGATCGAGGGCGGCGGGACCATCTACGGTATGTACGTGATTGAAAGTCTGAGCCAGACGAAAACGGAATTTTTCGCCAGCGGTGAAGCGAGAAAAATAGAGTTTTCGCTGGGACTTAAACGGGTGGATGAGTCGCTGTCTGAAATGTTCGGCAGCCTGAACGACCAGCTTAGCAGTCTGCAGGACTCCGCTGCGGCAGCGGTAGGAAATATCAGAAACACGGTGGGAGGATTACTGCAGTGAGTGAGATGACTGATTTACTCAATCAGGGCAGTAAGACACCGGCCTTTCGCATCGTGATCGAAGGCAAAGACGCAACGCAGACCCTGGATAAACGTCTGCTGGGTATGACGCTGACCGACAACCGCGGATTTGAGGCTGACCAGCTCGATCTGGAGCTGGAGGACGCCGACGGCCTGGTGATGATGCCGCGTCGTGGCGCGGTGATTTCTCTGGCGCTGGGGTGGAAAGGCGAGCCGCTGTTTTCGAAAGGAAAGTTTACTGTTGACGAGATAGAGCATAGCGGCAGCCCGGACAGGCTGACAATCCGTGCCCGTAGCGCGGATTTCAGGGAGACGCTAAATGTCAGGCGTGAAAAGTCATGGCACAAAACGACGGTGGGCGAGGTGGTGAAGGAAATTGCCACGCGGCACAGCCTGAAGGTTGCCATCGGCAAAGATGTTGCTGCGCAGGCACTGGACCACCTTGATCAGACCAACGAAAGCGATGCGAGTTTTTTGATGAAGCTGGCGCGGCAGTACGGTGCGATTGCCTCGGTGAAGGACAGTAATCTGCTGTTTATCCGGCAGGGGCAGGGAAAAACGGCAAGTGGTAAATCGCTGCCGGTCATCACTATTACCCGTAAGGACGGTGACAGCCACCGGTTCAGCCTGGCTGACAGGGGAGCGTATACCGGGGTGATTGCTCACTGGTTGCATACACGGGAACCGGCAAAGAAAGAAACGGCTAAGGTGAAGCGCCGCCGGAAGACGACAAAACCAAAAGAGCCAGAAGCAAAGCAGGGGGATTACCTGATCGGGACGGATGAGAACGTGCTGGTACTGAACAGGACCTATGCGAACCGCAGTAATGCGGAACGCGCAGCAAAAATGAACTGGGAGCGGCTGCAGCGTGGTGTGGCGTCATTTTCCCTGCAGCTGGCAGAAGGCCGCGCGGATCTCTATACGGAAATGCCCGTGAAGGTCACCGGCTTTAAACAACCCATTGATGACGCCAGTTGGACCATCACCACGTTAACGCACACGGTCAACCCGGATAGCGGATTTACGACCAGCATCGAGATGGAAGTGAAAATTGATGATTTAGTAATGGACTGAGGTTTTCAAAAGAGAACTTAAAGTTCACAAAGTGAAGTAATGTTGTATCATTATTGCGATTTAAGCAAAAATGGTAGGGACGTAAAATGATGATTTGCCCATTATGTGGAAGTGCAGCCCATACTCGCAGCAGTTTCCAGGTCTCTTCAATGACCAAAGAACGTTACAACCAGTGCCAGAATATCAACTGCAGCCATACGTTCGTAACGCATGAGACTTTTGTTCGCTCAATTTCTACACCTAAAGAGGCCCATCCTGTGCAGCCTCACCCCACAAATTCAGGCCAGGCTGCGCTGGCTCTTTGAGGCTGTCGCCACTTTGTCGCCATGTCTTAAAAATAGGGGTTGTAACTCAATGATTTTAAAGGCTGTAAAATTCAGGCAACAAAAAACCCATCAACCTTGAACCGAAGTGGCGGGGTTGATGGGCTCCACAAAATGGGGACATCAAAGAAAAGCAGTGGCATTACTTATGACTGATGCCCTGAGAAAAAGTTCTGCCTGTGACGGTTTTTTTCGCAAAAAATTTATTGTAGCCCTGGCCAGATGATCACGATGAGCGTCCCGGCGAGGGTGAGCAGCACGTTGGCGATGGCGTAGGTGCCCGCGTAGCCGAGCGCGGGAATGTTGCTGCGCGCGGTATCGCTGATGATCTCCATCGCCGGGGCGCAGGTGCGGGCTCCCATCATGGCGCCGAACAGCATCGCCCGGTTCATGCGCAGCACGTAGGCGCCAAACAGGAAGCAGATCACCACCGGCACCAGGCTGACGATAAGCCCTGCCGCCAGCATCTGGCCGCCGACGGCGCCCAGACCGTTATTGATCCCGGCGCCGGCGCTGAGTCCGACCCCGGCCATAAATACCATCAGACCAAACTCTTTCACCATGTTCAGCGCCCCCTGCGGGATATAGCCGAAGGTTGGGTGGTTGGCGCGCAGGAAGCCAAGCATGATGCCGGCGAACAGCAGTCCGGCGGCGTTGCCGATGCCGAAGCTGAAGGAGCTGAACTGGAAGGTGATCATGCCGATCATCAGGCCGACGATAAAGAAGGCGCAGAAGGCCAACAGATCGGTCACCTGGCTGTGAATGGAGATAAAGCCGATGCGGTCGGCCACGGTTTTTACGCGGCGGGCGTCGCCGCTGACCTGCAGCACGTCGCCTTTGTTCAGTACGACGTTATCGTCGATAGGCATCTCGATCTGGCTGCGAATAACCCGGTTTAAGAAGCAGCCGTGGTCGGTAAGCTTGAGCTGCGCCAGGCGGCGGCCGACGGCGTTGTGGTTTTTGACCACAATCTCTTCAGTGACGATGCGCATGTCGAGCAGATCGCGGTCGAACACCTCTTTACCGTTGCGGAAGCTCGGGTCGAGGCGGGCGTGGGCGTCCGGGTAGCCCACCAGCGCAATATCGTCACCCATCTGCAGCACCGCGTCGCCGTCCGGGTTGGCCAGAATGCCGTTGCGACGAATGCGTTCAATATAGCAGCCGGTCTGGCGGTAAATACCCAGTTCGCGCAGATTTTTGCCATCCGCCCAGGCCACCAGCTCCGGGCCGACGCGGTAGGCGCGGATCACCGGCAGGTAGACTTTACGTTTGGAATCGGTATCGAGGCCGCGCTCGCGGGCGATTTGCTGGGCGCTGGTCTGCAGATCCTGATGCTGCAGCTTGGGCATATAGCGGGCGCCGACGATCAGGCTCACCAGACCAACCAGATAGGTCAGGGCATAGCCGAGGCTCAGATGGTCAAGCGACTGCGCCAGCTGATCGCTGGGCAGGCCGAAATGGCGCAGGGTGTCGCCCGCACCCACCAGCACCGGGGTGGAGGTCATGGCGCCTGCCAGCATACCGGCGGTGAGCCCGATATCCCAGCCGAACACTTTACCCAGCACCATGGCGATCAGCATCGCGCTGCCGACCATCACCAGCGCCAGCATCAGGTAGTTTTTCCCGTCGCGGAAAAAAATAGAAAAAAAGTTGGGCCCGGCTTCTACGCCAACGCAAAAAATAAACAGCATAAAGCCGAGATTAAGGGCATCGGTGTTAATCGCGAAATGCTGCTGGCCTAATAATAGAGAAACGACTAAAACGCCAATGGAATTACCAAGTTGTACTGAGCCGAGACGCAGTTTTCCCAGGCATAGTCCTAATGCAAGTACAACGAATAATAACAGGATGTAATTCCCGTTTAACAAATCTGCGACGTTTATATTCACGAAAGCCAACTTCTCATTTACTAGTAAGTTGTTGAAGGAAATGGTTATTTGGTCTAAGGTTGCTCAGGCGTTCGCGTTGTCGCGAACCTATTCTGGCACCCTGTTATAACCAGCAAAAATATACCGCTAGTTTAATCCTTCCTGGATGCGGCGGCTAGTGACAATCGTTTTTAGGCTGGTAGGGGAGTTATTGGCATGGATTGCCGAAATGCTTTATCTGACTGGGCGACGTGGACGTGAGTTAGAGGCAACATCAGGAGGATACGGTGAAATCTGAGCGTAGTTGGGCCGGCATTATCTGTGGCTTCGTTCTGTTCATTGTGGTGTGCTTATCGTTGTTGTTACATATGAAAGGGGCATTTCGCGCCAGCGGCAACCCGGAGCTGGGCCTGCTCTTCTTTTTGCTGCCAGGGGCGGCGGCGAGCTGTCTCTCTCCCGGACGGCGGGTGCTGCGTCCTTTGCTCGGCGCGATACTGGCGGCGCCGGTCTGCATGGTGACGATGCGGCTGTTCTTCGTGACCCACCGGACGTTCTGGCAGGAGATGGCGTGGGTGTTGAGCGCCGTGTTCTGGTGCGCGCTTGGGGCATTGTGCTTTTTGTTTATCTGCGCCTGGCTTGATACCTGGCGCAGTCATTCATCGAGCAAATAAATTGACTCAGGCAAACAGGCCGAGATTCTCTTTTGCCCAGGCTTCAAAATCGGTGCAGCCGCCGATGTGTTTCTGGTCGACGAAAATCTGCGGCACGGTTTCAACCGGTTTGCCAACGGTTTTTTCCAGGTCAGCTTTGCTGATGCCTTCGGCATGAATATCCACGTAGCGGTAGTTGAAATCATCACGCTCGTTGGTCAGTTTTTCTGCCAGTTCTTTAGCGCGAACGCAGTAAGGGCAGCCTGGACGACCAAAAATAACGGTAAACATTGCTTCTCTCCTTAAACCTCAGCCGGATGGCGAATGGCGCTTATGATGCCTGCAACGGGCGGGGAGGGAAAGAAGGTTCTGCCTTTTACTTCGATGGTTTACGGCTATGTTTGATAAATGTCGGACTGTCAAAACCCGTATACTGGCCCGACGGCGCGGTGGAATTGGCTGGCGCGCCGCGTTTATCAACCGGAGAGGCGTGATGCGAAAATTTGCCCCATTGCCGAAAAGCATTCTGCTGGTTGAGATCCTCGGGATGGGGCTGTTAACCCTCGCCTGGCTCTCCCTTAACCAGTATGTCCAGCTGCCTGCGCCCATTGCCAGCCCGACCGCGGCGCTGGTGATGCTCTTTGCCGGGATCGTGCTGATGATCCCCGCCGCCATCGTCGTGATGTGGCGGATGGCGCAGATCGTGGCCCCGCAGTTAACGCACTCTCCAAAGCCTGAATCCTTGTCTGACAGAGAAAAACGTAATGACGCCGACCATTGAGCTGCTGCGCAGCCACCGTTCCATCCGCCACTTCACCGATGCCCCCGTGAGCGACGAACAGCGCGCAGAGATTATCGCCAGCGCGCAAGCGGCATCTACCTCGAGTTTTTTACAGTGCACCTCCATCATCCGTATTACTGACCCGGCGCTGCGTGAACGTCTGGTCCCGCTGACCGGCGGCCAGCAGCACGTCGCCCAGGCGGCGGAGTTTTGGGTCTTCTGCGCCGACTTTAATCGCCACCTGCAGATCTGCCCACAGGCGCAGCTGGGGCTGGCGGAACAGCTGCTGATCGGCGTTGTCGATACGGCGCTGCTGGCGCAAAACGCGCTGATCGCCGCCGAGTCCCTCGGACTAGGGGGCGTCTATATCGGCGGGTTGCGCAACAGCATTGAGGCCGTCACAGAGCTGCTGGAGCTGCCGCAGCACGTCCTGCCGCTGTTCGGTCTTTGCCTTGGCTGGCCGGCGGATAACCCGGATATCAAGCCGCGGATGCCGGCGGCCATGCTGGTGCATGAGAACCGCTATCAGCCGCTGGATAACGCGCTGCTGGCGGAGTATGACGAACAGCTGGCGCACTATTATCTGTCGCGCGGCAGCAACGCCCGCCGCGATACCTGGAGCGACCATATCCGGCGCACTATCGTGAAAGAGAGTCGTCCGTTTATTCTTGACTATCTGCATAAGCAGGGGTGGGCAACGCGCTGATTACGTGTACACTGCTGCTCCGGCCAGGTGATATCCGCCGCCGGCCGCAGGAAAGGTGAAAGTGTGTTCGATAGCTGAGGCCCGCCAGAGCGGGTCTTTTCGCAGAGGTGCAGGATGAAAATTGCCATATTATCCCGGGATGGAACGCTTTATTCATGTCGGCGCCTGCGCGAAGCAGCGCAACAGCGCGGTCATCAGATCGAGATCCTCGATCCGCTTTCCTGTTATATGAACGTCAGCCCGGTGGCCTCGTCGATCCACTACAAAGGGCGTCAGCTGCCGCACTTTGATGCGGTGATCCCGCGCATTGGCTCGGCGATCACCTACTATGGCACCGCGGCCCTGCGCCAGTTTGAGCTCCTGGGAAGCTATCCGCTGAATGAGTCGGTCGCCATCACCCGCGCTCGCGATAAGCTGCGTTCGCTGCAGCTGCTGGCGCGCCAGGGCATCGATCTGCCATTGACCGGCATCGCTCACTCCCCGGATGACACCAGCGATCTGATCGCCATGGTGGGCGGCGCGCCGCTGGTGGTGAAGCTGGTGGAAGGCACCCAGGGGATCGGCGTGGTGCTGGCGGAGACCCGCCAGGCGGCGGAGAGCGTGATCGACGCCTTTCGCGGACTGAACGCTCATATTCTGGTGCAGGAATACATTGCCGAAGCGAAAGGGTGCGATATCCGCTGCCTGGTGGTCGGCAATGAGGTGGTGGCGGCGATCGAGCGGCGGGCGAAAGAGGGGGATTTCCGCTCTAACCTGCACCGCGGCGGCATGGCCACGGTGGCGCAGATTAGCGAGGAGGAGCGGGCCATTGCCATCAAGGCAACGCAAACTCTCGGGCTGGACGCCGCCGGTGTCGATATTTTACGCGCCGCCCGCGGGCCGCTGGTGATGGAGGTGAATGCCTCGCCGGGGCTGGAAGGGGTGGAAACCACCACCGGCGTGGATGTCGCCGGCAAGATGATCGCCTGGATCGAGCGCCAGGCGACGCCGGAATTCTGTTTGAAAATAGGCGGCTAACCGCCGGATGCAAGACGGCCATGGTATGCGGCGCTTTTTTTGCGTAAGCTATGGCGTCGTTTTTCCACTGTAAGAGGTCACAGGCACTATGGATTCACTGGTCGTTCCAGGTCTGGATACGCTACGTCGCTGGCTGGACGAGATCGGCATCAGCTTTTTTGAGTGCGATTCCTGTCAGGCATTGCACCTGCCGCATATGCAGAATTTCGACGGTATTTTTGATGCCAAAATTGACCTGGTGGACAACGTGGTGCTCTTTTCCGCCCTGGCGGAGGTGAAGCCGTCTGCCCTGCTGGCGCTGTCGGCGGATCTCTCGGCCATCAACGCCAGCTCGTTAACCGTGAAGGCGTTTATCGACATTCAGGACGATAATTTGCCCAAGCTGGTGGTTTGCCAGTCGCTGTCTATCGGCCCAGGGGTGACCATGGAGCAGTTCGCCTGGTTCTTCCGCCAAAGCGAAGAGCAGATCTCGATGGTAATCCTCGAAGCCGGCGCAAATCAGCTGCTGTACAAAGGCGAAGAAGAAGAGCCTGCGGCGGAAAACGTGCAATACCATTTTCTTCACTAAACCTGCCTAAAATTAGCGCAGCCACTACCGCAGCGGCTGCGTATTACCCGCTTTTATTCTGCATTTAACCTTTCTTTAAAGCATTATTCACCGCCATTCAGGCCGTTTTGGCTTATCACGTAGACCGTTATTGCATAAAAATTTGATAAAAGGCGTTTTTTTACCTGGGCTATAGCCTCTTATTCTGGCTACAGTTATTCTGGCGATGCTTCCAGTTGCGAGCAACCACTCCGGGAGAGATCCGCTCTCCTTTTCTCAGGCAATGAAAAAATATGCATGATTTTTGCATGCGTAGAAATGCGTATATTTGAGCCCGTAAGTTAACGGGCGTTGAGAAGGAAAAGAGATATGACCGCCTTTGGTAAAAAATGGTTAACAGGTCTGGTTACGGGTGCGCTGATGGCCGTCTCTGCCGGTTCGCTCGCCGCCGAACAAAAAACCCTGCATGTTTATAACTGGTCTGATTATATCGCGCCGGACACGGTAGCGAATTTCGAAAAAGAGACCGGGATTAAAGTGGTGTATGACGTTTTTGATTCCAACGAAGTGCTGGAAGGCAAATTAATGGCGGGTAGCACCGGTTTCGACCTGGTGGTGCCGTCGGCAAGCTTCCTCGAACGCCAGCTGGCGGCGGGCGTGTTCCAGCCGCTGGATAAAAGTAAGCTGCCCAACTGGAAGAACCTTGACCCCGAAGTGCTGAAGCTGGTCGCCAAGCATGACCCGGAGAATAAATACGCCATGCCTTACCTGTGGGCGACGACGGGCATTGGCTACAACGTGGATAAGGTGAAAGCCGTTCTCGGCAAAGATGCGCCGGTGGACAGCTGGGATCTGGTGCTGAAGCCGGAGAACCTCGAAAAACTGAAAAGCTGCGGCGTCTCCTTCCTCGACGCGCCGGAAGAGATTTTCGCCACCGTGCTGAACTACCTCGGCAAAGATCCGAACAGCAGCAAAGCGGATGATTACACCGGCCCGGCGACCGATCTGCTGCTGAAGCTGCGGCCGAACATTCGCTACTTCCACTCTTCGCAATATATTAACGACCTTGCCAATGGCGACATCTGCGTGGCGATCGGCTGGGCAGGGGACGTCTGGCAGGCGGCCAACCGCGCGAAAGAGGCGAAGAACGGCGTCAATGTCTCCTACTTTATTCCGAAGGAAGGCGCGCTGGCGTTCTTTGACGTCTTTGCCATGCCGGCCGACGCGAAGAATAAAGATGAAGCCTATCAGTTCCTTAACTATCTGATGCGTCCGGACGTCATCGCCAAAATCAGCGACCAGGTGTTCTACGCCAACGGCAACAAGGCTTCCACGCCGCTGGTCAGCGAGACTATCCGTAACAACCCGGCGATTTATCCGCCAGCGGATGTGTTCGCCAAACTGTTCACGCTGAAGGTGCAGGATCCGAAGATTGACCGCGTGCGCACCCGCGCGTGGACCAAAGTGAAGAGCGGCAAATAATTCCTGACGGCCCGTCGAATACGGACCAAATCAGATCTGCACTCGCCGGGAAATAGCAGCGCGCCCGGCGAGCAGAAGCACCAGGATGGTGCAAATGCACTGTTAAGCACGAAGTATGGCACCGGACCATATGGTGATCGTTTTTTTGCCGGAGAGCACCCGATTGAACGACGTAATGCCCCGCCCACAGGCGAAAGCCCCCAAAGCGCTGACCCCGCTACTGGAAATCCGTAACTTAACCAAGTCGTTTGATGGCCAGCATGCGGTCGACGACGTCAGTCTCACTATCTACAAAGGCGAAATTTTTGCTCTGCTGGGCGCGTCAGGCTGCGGGAAATCGACGCTGCTACGCATGCTGGCGGGCTTTGAACAACCGACCGCCGGGCAGATTATGCTCGACGGCGTGGATCTGGCGCGCGTGCCGCCCTATCAGCGGCCTATTAATATGATGTTCCAGTCCTATGCCCTGTTTCCCCATATGACCGTTGAGCAGAATATTGCCTTCGGCCTGAAGCAGGACCGCCTGCCTAAGGCGGAAATCACCGCCCGGGTGCAGGAGATGCTGGCCCTGGTACATATGCAGGAGTTTGCCAAACGTAAGCCGCACCAACTCTCAGGCGGCCAGCGGCAGCGCGTCGCGTTGGCGCGCAGCCTGGCGAAACGGCCCAAGCTGCTGCTGCTTGATGAACCGATGGGGGCGCTGGATAAAAAGCTGCGCGATCGCATGCAGCTCGAGGTGGTGGATATTCTTGAGCGCGTTGGCGTGACCTGCGTGATGGTAACCCACGATCAGGAAGAGGCGATGACCATGGCGGGCCGTATCGCCATCATGAATCGCGGCAAGTTTGTGCAGATTGGCGAACCGGAAGAGATTTACGAGCACCCGACCACCCGCTACAGCGCCGAGTTTATCGGCTCGGTGAACGTCTTTGAAGGGCTGGTGAAGGAGCGTCTGGAAGACGGTCTGGTGCTAAGCTCGCCGGGGCTGATGCATCCGCTGAAGGTCGACCCCGACGCCTCGGTGGTGGACAACGTGCCGGTCTGGGTGGCGCTGCGTCCGGAGAAGATCATGCTGTGCGATGAACCGCCGGCGGACGGCTACAATTTTGCCGTCGGCGAGGTGATTCATATCGCCTATCTGGGGGATCTCTCTATCTATCATGTGCGCCTGCAAAGCGGGCAGATGATCAGCGCCCAGCTGCAGAATGAACACCGCCATCGGAAAGGGACGCCCACCTGGGGCGATGAGGTGCGTTTATGCTGGGATGCTGACAGCTGCGTTGTGCTGACGGTGTGAGGAGAGGGCGATGAATACCGTTGAATCCCCGTCAGGGGCGAAAAAACCGGGCGGCTTCGCGCTGTGGGCGGCGCGCCTGCAGATGGCGCATGGCCGCAAGCTGGTGATTGCGCTGCCCTATCTGTGGCTGATCCTGTTGTTTATGCTACCGTTCCTGATCGTGTTCAAGATAAGTCTTGCCGAGATGGCGCGGGCGATCCCTCCCTACACCGAGCTGATGGAGTGGGCGGACGGCCAGCTGACGCTGACGCTTAACTTTGCCAACTTCCTACAGTTGACTGACGATCCGCTCTATTTTGAAGCTTATCTCCAGTCGCTGCAGGTGGCGGGTATCTCGACGATCTGCTGCCTGCTGCTGGGCTATCCGCTGGCCTGGGCGGTGGCGCACAGCAAGCCGTCGACGCGTAATATTCTGCTGCTGTTGGTGATCCTCCCGTCGTGGACCTCGTTTTTGATCCGCGTCTATGCCTGGATGGGGCTGCTGAAGAGCAACGGGGTGTTGAATAACTTCCTGCTGTGGTTAGGGGTTATCGATCAGCCGCTGGAGATCCTGCACACCAACCTGGCGGTGTACATCGGTATCGTGTATGCCTATCTGCCGTTTATGGTGCTGCCTATCTACACCGCGCTGACCCGCATCGACTATTCGCTGGTGGAGGCCTCGCTGGATCTCGGCGCCCGGCCGCTGAAGACCTTCTTCCAGGTGATCGTCCCGCTCACCAAAGGCGGCATTATCGCCGGCTCCATGCTGGTGTTTATCCCGGCGGTCGGCGAGTTCGTGATCCCGGAACTGCTGGGCGGGCCGGACAGCATCATGATTGGCCGCGTGCTGTGGCAGGAGTTCTTTAACAACCGCGACTGGCCGGTCGCCTCGGCGGTGGCGATTGTCATGCTGCTGTTGCTGATCGTGCCGATCATGTGGTTCCACAAGCACCAGCAAAAACAGATGGGAGAGCAGGGATGAACGACTTGCCGGTAGTACGCTCGCCGTGGCGCATTCTGATCCTCGTGCTCGGGTTCACCTTCCTCTACGCCCCGATGCTGATGCTGGTGATCTACTCGTTCAACAGCTCGAAGCTGGTAACGGTCTGGGCCGGATGGTCGACGCGCTGGTATAGCGAACTGTTCCACGATGATGCGATGATGAGCGCGGTAGGATTGAGCCTGACCATCGCCGCCTGCGCGGCGACGGCGGCGGCGATCCTCGGTACCATCGCCGCGGTGGTGATGGTGCGCTTTGGGCGTTTTCGCGGCTCCAACGGCTTCGCGTTTATGATCACCGCGCCGCTGGTCATGCCGGACGTGATCACCGGTCTCTCGCTGCTGCTGCTGTTCGTGGCGCTGGGACATGCCATCGGCTGGCCGTCGGACCGCGGCATGTTGACCATCTGGCTGGCGCATGTCACCTTCTGTACCGCCTACGTGGCGGTGGTGATCTCCTCGCGCCTGCGCGAGCTGGACCACTCTATTGAAGAGGCGGCGATGGATCTTGGCGCCGCGCCGCTGAAGGTCTTCTTCGTCATCACGCTGCCGATGATTATGCCAGCGGTGATCTCCGGCTGGCTGCTGGCCTTCACGCTGTCGCTGGATGACCTGGTGATCGCCAGCTTTGTCTCCGGTCCCGGGGCCACGACCTTGCCGATGCTGGTCTTCTCCAGCGTGCGCATGGGGGTCAACCCGGAGATCAACGCCCTGGCGACGCTCATCCTCGGCGTGGTCGGTATTGTTGGTTTTATCGCCTGGTATTTGATGGCCCGCGCAGAAAAGCAGCGAGTGCGCGATATCCAGCGTGCAAGACAAGGCTGAACCACCTAAAATCGGTACAGCAGCCTCCGGTCGGCGCCACCCTGTGGCGCCGTTTTCATGGAAGACATTACGTTGGGATTGTTTACGAAAACTCGCTCATCGCATGCCCGCCTTAACGTCCCTGCGCTGGTGCAGGTGGCGGCCTTTGCTATTATTTTGATTCGTGGCCTGGATCTGCTGATGATCCTTAATCTGTTGGGCCTGCAGGGGCTGAACGAATTCATACACCGCAGCGTTCAGACATGGAACCTGACGCTGGTCTTTCTCGGCAGCCTGGCGCTGGTGTTTATCGAAATCTGGTGCGCCTTCTCGCTGGTGAAAGGGCGCAACTGGGCGCGCTGGATCTATCTGCTGACGCAGATTATCGCTGCCGGCTACCTGTGGGCGGCATCGCTGGGCTACGGGTATCCGGAGCTGTTCAGCATTCCCGGGGAATCAAAACGAGAAATTTTCCACTCGCTGGTGATGCAAAAACTGCCGGATCTGCTGGTTCTGACGCTGCTGTTCGTGCCGGCGAACTGCCGTCGCTTTTTCCGCCTGCAATAACGGTGATACAATCCCCGCCCCTGGATTTTTGAAGGTCAATTATGCATTGCGCACTCTACGACGCCGGCCGCTGCCGCTCCTGTCAATGGCTGGAGCGGCCGGTCCCGCAACAGCTCGCCGATAAAATGGCCGATCTGCGCACGCTGCTGGCGGCGATCCCGGTCGCAGCCTGGGGCGAGCCGGTCAGCGGGCCGGAGGCGGCTTTCCGTAACAAGGCTAAAATGGTGGTCAGCGGCAGCGTTGAGCGTCCGCTGCTGGGGATGCTGCACCGCGATGGCACTCCGGTGGACCTCACCGACTGCCCGCTCTATCCCGCCGAGTTTGCCCCGGTTTTTGCTGCCCTGAAGCCCTTTATCGCCCGCGCCGGGTTAACACCTTACAACGTCGCGCGCAAACGCGGGGAGCTGAAATACCTGCTGCTGACCGCCAGCCAGCAGGGGGAGATGATGCTGCGCTTCGTGCTGCGCTCAGAGGCCAAGGTGGCTCAGCTGCGCGCCGCGCTGCCGTGGCTACAGGCACAGCTGCCGCAGCTCAGCGTGATCACGGCGAATATCCAGCCGGTGCATATGGCAATCATGGAAGGTGAGCAGGAGATCTTCTTCACCGAACAGCAGGCGCTGGGGGAGGTCTTTAATGGGGTGCCGCTGTGGATCCGCCCGCAAAGCTTCTTTCAGACCAATCCGGCGGTAGCCAGCCGGCTGTACGCCACGGCCCGCGACTGGGTGCGCGCGCTGCCGGTCCAGCATATGTGGGATCTGTTTTGCGGCGTTGGGGGATTTGGCCTGCATTGCGCGACGCCGACGATGCGCCTGACCGGTATCGAGATCGCCCCGGAAGCCATCGCCTGCGCCAGACAGTCAGCCGCGCAGCTGGGGCTCAGCAATCTGCATTTTCAGGCGCTGGACTCGACGCAGTTCGCCACTCACGAAGCGGATGCCCCGCAGCTGGTGCTGGTTAACCCGCCGCGCCGCGGTATTGGCGCTGAACTATGCGACTATTTAAGCCGCATGGCGCCGCCCTATATTATCTATTCCAGCTGTAACGCCCGCACCATGGCGACCGATATCGCTCGTCTTAGCGGCTATCGCGTTGAGCGGGTCCAGCTGTTTGATATGTTCCCCCACACCGCCCACTACGAAGTGCTGACCCTGCTGGTCCGCGAAGTTTAAACAAAATGTGAAGGCTTTGCGCCGATGAAATCGGGTAAGCTTGACGCAGCATGTTTTGTTATTGGTGGGGGGAATCTAATGGCCAAAACCATTCTGCTGGTGGAAGATGACGAGGATATAGCCACGCTGCTGCGGCTCAATCTTCAGGATGAGGGCTATCAGATCGTCCATGAAGCCGACGGCGGCCAAGCCCTCGCCCGGCTGGAGACGCAGGTCTGGGATGCGGTGATCCTCGATTTGATGCTGCCCGGCGTCGATGGTCTGGAGATCTGCCGGCGTATCCGCCAGATGACCCGCTACCTACCGGTGATTATCATCAGCGCTCGCACCAGTGAAATGCACCGCGTGCTGGGCCTGGAGATGGGCGCCGACGACTATCTGGCGAAGCCCTTTTCACTGTTGGAGCTTATCGCCCGCGTCAAAGCGCTGTTTCGTCGCCAGGAGGCGATGGGGCAGAATCTGCTGATGGACGCCGGGCACCTGTCCTGCCATGGCCTGAGCATCGACCCGCTGTCGCGCGAAGTGAAGCTGCGCGGCGAGACGGTGGACCTCACGCCGCGTGAATTCGACCTGCTGTATTACTTCGCCCGCCACCCAGGGGAAGTGTTTTCCCGCCTGGCGCTGCTGGAGCAGGTCTGGGGATATCAGCACGAGGGCTATGAGCATACCGTCAATACCCATATCAACCGCCTGCGCAGTAAAATCGAACGTGACCCGGCCGAGCCGGACATCATTCTTACCGTCTGGGGAAAAGGCTATAAGTTCGCCCCGGTGACGCAAGAGGCCGTCCCGTGATCCGCCGCCTGAGCCTCAGCCAGCGGCTGGCGCTGGTGGTGGTTTCCCTGCTGATGCTATGCGCGGTGGCGGTATGCGCCGTCCAGTTACACAGCAGCGCGCAGTATGGCAACGCCATGGTGCAGCGTCTGTCGTCCGGGCTGGCTCAACAGATTGTCGCCCGCGAGCCGTTGCTGGACGCCCACGGCGAGGTCAACCGGCAAACCCTGAAGTCGCTGTTTGACCGACTGATGACCTTTAATCCCAGCGTGGAGCTCTATCTGCTGTCGCCGGATGGCGACCTGCTGGCCGATGCGGCGCCGCCGGGCCATATCCAGCGCCAGCGTATCGACATGGCGCCGGTGCAGGCTTTTCTCACCGGCAGTGCGTCGCCGGTGTATGGCGACGATCCGCGCAGTCCCGACGGACGAAAAGTCTTCAGCGCCGCCCCGCTGCGCGTCGACGGCCAACTGCGCGGCTACCTGTATATCATTTTGCAGGGGGAGACGTTTAATCAGCTGGCGGCCGACGCCTGGCAAAAAACGCTGTGGAGCATTGTTCTGTGGACGCTGCTGCTGGTGGCCCTGTTTGGCCTGCTGGCAGGGGGGCTGGCATGGTTCTGGGTCACCCGGCCGGTCCGCCTGCTCACCGCCCAGGTGGCGGCGAGCGGCCAGGACAGCATCAGCGCCATCAAAACCCTGGCGGCCCGCAGGCCGGAGCCCCGGCCTGGTAACGAGGTGGCGGTGCTCGAGAACCGCTTTATTGACCTTGCCCGGCAGATTGCCGATCAGTGGGATCGGCTGGCCGACAGCGATCGCCAGCGCCGTGAATTTGTGGCCAATATCTCTCACGATTTGCGCACGCCGCTGACTTCGCTGCTGGGGTATCTGGAAACGCTGACCCTGAAGGATGAATGGCTGACCGCCGAGGAGCGCAGGCAGTATCTCACCATCGCCCTGCGCCAGGGCAACAAAGTGCGCCATCTTTCGCAGCAGCTGTTTGAGCTGGCGCGACTGGAGCATGGAGGCATTAAGCCGCAGCGCGAGCGTTTCGCGATGGGGGAGCTGATTTCCGACGTGGCGCAGAAGTTTGAATTAACTGCCCGCACGCGCGAGGTGAACCTGCATATTGATGTACCGGGACCGCTGCCGCTGATTAACGCCGATGTGTCGATGATTGAGAGGGTGGTGACCAATCTGCTCGATAACGCGATGCGGCATACTCCCGTCGGCGGGGAGATCCGTCTGGCGGTCTGGCAGGAGAATCAACAGCTTCAGGTCGAAGTGGCAGACAACGGAGCGGGCGTCGATGCCGCGCTGCGCGACGATCTGTTCCAGCGGCCGTCGGCGTTGTCTACCCAGGCATCGCGGGAGGATCGCGGTGGGTTAGGGTTGCTGATTGTAAAACGAATGCTGGAGCTGCACGGGGGCGATATCAGACTGGTGGAGTCGGTAAGCGGGGCGCGGTTCAGGTTCTTCGTGCCACTTTGAGAAATCGCCGGGTGGCGGCTACGCCTTACCCGGCCAACGGGGAAGAGCGGTGGCCGGGTAAGCGCAGCGCCACCCGGCGAAAAAAGTTACTCCGGGAACCACTGGTTGCTAATTTTCTGGTAGGTACCGTCGGCCTTAATCGCTTTCAGCGCGGCGTTCAGTTTCTCCAGCAGCGCCTTGTTATCCGGGCGCACGGCAATGCCGAGTCCGGTGCCGAAGTATTGCGGGTCGGTCACTTTCGGCGTGGCTGCCCCCAGCTGCGGGTTAGTTTTCAGCCATTCGTTGACCACTGCGGTGTCGCCGAACACGCCGTCGATACGGCCATTTTTCAAATCGATAATCGCATTCTGGTAGCTGTCATAGGCGACGGTCTTCACCTCAGGATGCTTATCCTGCAGATATTTCTGGTGGGTGGTGCCGTTTTCCATGCCGATCCGTTTGCCTTTCAGGTCATCGAAAGAATGGAACGCATCTTTTTTGGCGATCACCAGCGCCGAGTTGGCGTAGTACGGGTCGGTGAAGGCCACCTGCTTGCTCCGCTCCGGCGTAATATCCATTCCGGAAATCACCGCATCATATTTCTTGAACTTCAGCGCCGGGATCAGGCTGTCAAACGCGTGGTTGGTAAAGGTACATTCTGCCTGCATTTGTTTGCACAGCGCGTGGGCCAGATCGATATCAAAGCCGACAATCTGGTTATTAGCGTCCATCGATTCAAACGGCGGATAGGTTGCGGAGACGCCAAAGCTGATTTTTTCCGCGGCAGCGGCGCCGAACGCGAAAGAGGTGAGCAGTGCAGCCAGAACTAACTTTTTCATCGTGGAACTCCCGTCTGTCTATCTTATGATTATTCACCGTGTCTGCGGCATAGAGTGACAATGCCATTAAATGAATTTATATGCAATAAAAATGATTAAGTATTTCTATCGTCATAAAAAAAGACGGACAGGTGTTTGACTTGTCCGCCTTGCTGTTTGCTTTTTATGCAATATGCTCAGGTGCTAGCTACGTCGCTCGAAGGCCAGCGCTTTGCGTTCCACCAGGCGCATCAGCAGCGTCAGCAGTCCATTAACGATGAGATAGATAATCCCGGCGGCGCCGAACACCATCACGTCGTAGGTGCGTCCATACAGCAGCTGGCCGTGGCCCATCACTTCCATCAGCGTGATGGTGTAGGCCAGAGAGGTACTCTTGAAAACCAGCACCACTTCGTTGGAATAGGACGATAGCGCACGCTTAAAGGCGTACGGCAGCAGGATCGCCAGTGTATCCTTTTTACTCATCCCCAGCGCGCTGCAGGACTGCCATTGCCCGTCGGGGATCGCCCGGATGGCGCCATAAAACAGCTGAGTGGTGTAGGCGGCGCTGTTGAGCGACAGAGCGATCAGGGCGCACAGCCACGGCTCGGAGATAAGATGCCACAGCCACGGATACTCCTGCAGCGAAGGGAACTGTCCCGGGCCGTAGTAGATCAGGAAGATCTGCACCAGCAGCGGCGTACCGGTAAACAAGGTGATATAGCCGCGCACTATCCATACCAGCCCCGGCGTCTTCAGGGTCAGGATAATGGTGAAGATCAGCGACAGGATCAGCGCCACGATAATCGACGCCACGGTCAGTGTCAGGCTGGTATGCAGTCCTTTCAGCAGTTCGGGTAAATAGTCGAGCATCAGCCTGGTCTCCGTTCGAAGCGCGTCGCACGCTGGTCAATCCGCTTAAGGATGTATTGACTCAACAGGGTGATGACGAGATAGATTGCCGCCGCAATGATATACCAGTTAAAGGGTTCCTGAGTGCGGGTGGCGATGCTTTTGGTCTGCAGCATTAGATCGTTGACGCTGATCAGGCTCACCAGCGCGGTGTCCTTCAGCAGCACCAGCCACTGGTTACCGAGGCCGGGCAGGGCATGGCGCCACATCTGCGGCATCACCAGACGGAAGAATATGGCCGCTTTCGACAGCCCCAGCGCCTGGCCGGACTCCCACTGGCCCTGCGGAACCGCTTTCAGCGCGCCGCGCAGCGTTTGCGAGGCGTAAGCGGCATACAGCAGCGACAGGGCGATCGCCCCGCAGAGGAATGGGCTGACGTCAAAGTTCTCAATTTGCATCTGCACCGGGATCTGCGTGAACCCGAGCGGGATGGTGAAACCGTCAGAGAGCGTCAGCAGCAGCTGGGAAGAGCCGAAATAGATAAACAGCACCACCAGAATTTCCGGTAGCCCGCGCAGGATGGTCACTATGCCGGTTGCAAGCCAGGCTACCGGGCGCCATTTCACTGACTCCAGTACCGCAAAGAGCATCGCCAGGACCAGGCCGATGACGAGCGCGCAAACGGCAAGGCCGACGGTCATCCCGGCGGCGCTTGCTAATGGAAAAATTTCGTTCATTCAGTCTTACTTCTGGAACCATTTGTTATAGATGGTCTGGTAAGTGCCGTCTTTCTTCACTTTTTCCAGCGCAGCGTTAAATTTCTGCTGCAGGTCGGTGTTGCCCTGACGTACGGCAATGCCCAGCCCGGTGCCGAAATAGGCTTTGTCGGTCACTTTATCGCCCACGGCCGCCAGCTTCGGATTGCTCTTCAGCCATTCGGTCACCACGGCGGTGTCGCCAAAGACCGCGTCGATACGACCGTTCTGCAGGTCCAGCTTCGCATTCTGGTAGCTGTCGTAAGGCACGGTAGTGATTTCCGGATGTTTATCGGTGATGAATTTCTGGTGGGTGGTGCCGTTCTGCACGCCCACTTTTTTGCCCTTCAGCTGGTCAATGCTGGTGAACTTACCCTGCTGGCCGACGAACAGCGCCGAGTTGTCATAATACGGGGTAGAGAACAGCACCTGCTTTTCACGCTCCGGCGTGATGTCCATCCCGGCCATGACCGCGTCGAAACGGCGGAATTTCAGTCCCGGGATCAGGCTGTCAAAGGCCTGATTGGTGAAGGTACAGGTGGCGTCGATCTCTTTACACAACGCGTTCGCCAGATCGACATCGAAACCGACGATCTGGTTGTTGGCGTCCACCAGCTCAAACGGAGGATAAGAGGCCTCGGTGGCGAAACGAATGGTCTGCGCGGCGGAAGCGGAGAGGCTCATGCCTGCGAGCAGGGCGGCAATCAGTACTTTTTTCATCGTCATTTCCCCGAAAAACATCAATGTGAAAGATAGTTTTTAAACGCGTCAGTTTGCGGATGCGTGAAGCAGGAGGCATCCCCTTGCTCGACGATATGGCCATTTTCCATATACACCACCCGGCTGGCCGTCTTGCGCGCCACTTCAACTTCGTGGGTGACGATAACCTGGGTAATGCCGGTTTCAGCCAGCTCGCGGATGATGCTGACGATCTGGGCAGTGATTTCCGGGTCGAGCGCCGCGGTAGGCTCATCGAACAGCAGAACCTGCGGCTCCATCATCAGCGCGCGGGCGATGGCCACCCGCTGTTGTTGGCCGCCGGATAAATGCAGCGGGTAACGATCGCTGTACGGCTTCAGACGCAGGCGCTCCAGCAGCTTCTCTGCGCGAGCCAGCGCCTGATCCTTGCTTAACCCCAGTACGCGACAGGGGGCCTCGATCAGGTTCTGCTGTACCGTCAGGTGCGGCCACAGGTTGTATTGCTGGAAGACCATGCCGACGTTCTGACGCAGTTCGCGAATTGCTTTATCGGACGGCGCTCTGGTGAAGTCGAATTGGTTGCCGGCGATGGATAACGAACCGGACCGCGGCATCTCCAGCAGGTTGAGTACGCGCAGCAGCGAGCTCTTCCCGGCACCGCTGGGGCCGAGCAGCACCAGCGTTTCCCCCTGCGGGCAATCCAGCGTGATGTCGAACAGCGCCTGGTGTGCGCCGTAGAAGCAATTAATGCCGTTTAGTTTAATACTCATCTGGGCAGTCTGATACGAATAGCTATTGAGGCCGCAAATACTACCTTTGGCAGAATAGTTATGCAATATTTATGCGTTAAAAGTTAAATCTAAACCACGTTTAGCTTTAAAGTTAGCACAAAATATGGCCTGGTGGGTGAGGGGGGCGCAAATGTCGGCATTCCTGGGGCGAATACCGACATTTTACCGGGGTTATCGTTTCAGCGGCGTCGCTTCAACTCCGGAATCAGCGTTTCTCCAGACTCTGTCGCAGCGTCCCGGCTGGCGCATGGCTGTTGTTGCCGAGATAGCGAACGTCATCGACGGCCCAGCACTGGCCTTCCTGGATCATCAGCACTTCATCTTTCCAGCTCTGGGTGCCCTGTTTCAGATCGACGCGCAGCGGAATATTGCGCGCATCGCGGTTCGGGATGGTGGAGGCACTGGCGACCACGGCGCTGTCTGCCGGGGTGCTGCTGCTGGAGAACGGATTAGCCTGCAGTAATTTGCTGTTGGCGGGATCCTGGCGGGCGTCATTGAGTAACTGCGCCAGGCCGTCGCTCAGATAGGGGCGCAGCGCCGCCGGATCCTGAGTACGATTCTGGATCTGGGTGTCGTAGAATTTTTGCGCTACGTCGTCAGGGCCGCCTTCGACGCAGGGGCCGCTGCGGGTGCCATTATCTTTATAGGCCGGGGTGACGGTCGTACAGGCGCTGAGCGCCAGCGCGCAAGGGAGAAGTACAGCAAAAAGTTTGTAGCGCATGATGATTTCCTTATAAGCGAACTACGTTTTCAGTTTCCGTTAAAGCATAGCGTATAGCGTGCGGATTGTACTTGACGCAAAGAGCTAAGACCTTGATGTGGCTACAGCCTTAGGGCGGGAAATCGGCACGGGGATGACAGAATTCCGTCAGGCGCTAAAAGGCAGGGCAGTATAAAAATAAACTTAATTTTCCCGTGAACAAGAAATATTACCCCGTAAAATAGGGAAATGGCTCTTGAAAGATAAGGGTAATTATTTCTTCTTATAGATGCGAGTGGCGACGTGCATTTTTTTATCCGTATTACCGGAGGACGGGACAATGACGCCCCCCTTGTTCATTTGTTTTTTTAATCAGCTCTTCACGGGCATCGTTGGATGCGGTTTGACCAGTAGAGGAAATGGCGCCGATTTTGGTATATTGCGTATGGACTTTATCAAAAGCTGTTTTGTTAAAATTTCTGCGGAGACGGCATTGGCCGCTTAAAACAATGCTGTACCTGCCACTAAAGCTGCATATTTAATATTCTTAGCCCCTATTGTTTATCTCGCTATCATCATGCTCTTGTTTGCATTCACCAATGAATGATTCAGATTGAACTCACACTGCTTTTTGTAAGCAAAATGCTGCAATTTAATGACGGTTAGTTAACGCTTTTTAGCGAAAAGATGACGTATTTCGCAGTGCTGATGCTTGTTTTTTGAGCCGGTCACCCATCGGGAGCGGACCAGGCTATTTTCTTCGGTCGTTAGCTGAAAATCACCCTGAGAGGCCGGAGCTGAGGGGATAGGGCGCTGACAGACATTCCCGGTAACATGGTTTATCATATAGAAAGGCAGGGGCTGCGCCCATGGTCATGCAGGTCACCAGGGAGTTAAGATGTTAACAAATAAGCGAGAGCGCGCCCGGCAGCAGCGAGCCGCGTTGTGGGCCACCAGAGATAATGTCCAGCGCCATGCGCTGTCCATGAGTATGCCCTGGCTGGCCTTTGTCAATATCGCTTTTGCGTTAATGATTTTCTTCCGCAATTTTATCTTTACCTATTTTGATAAGAGGCTACTGACGCACCGGGCGGTTATTCCTTATATCGAAGCGGCGTTGATTGCGGTTATTATCATTTCGGCCATTTTAGTGATTATTGCCCTCACGCCGCGACTGGCGCAGGGACGATATACGTTGAATATCATCACCGGGCTGCTGCTGGCGCTCAGTCTGTGCTGGTCCCTGAGTAATTATTGTTTTATTTTTTTCTGGACCTTGCCCTTTGCCTGGCCGCTGCTGGTGATATTAATGACTACCGGCCTCACCGCGCTGTATCACCATTGGCCCGGCATAACCGCTTTTATGCTGCCGCTATGGGTGACCGCCTTGCTGGCGGGAATACAGCTCCACTATCACACCGAGATCCGCTTTTTGATCCTCTGGGCCATTTTTACCGCGATTTTGCTGTATGGCCGACGTATTTTGCAGCGCTGGTATGACGAAGCCTGGGATACCCACCAGGAGAATATGCAGCTTATTCAGCGGCTGGAAAGTATCGCCAACCAGGATGCCTTAACCGGAACCGCTAACCGTCGGGCGCTCAATGCTTACCTGGCGGCGATCTGGCAGCAAAAAACGCCGCTGGCGCTGATGATGATCGATGTCGATTATTTTAAGCGCTATAACGATCGCTATGGCCATCAGGCTGGTGATGAGTGCTTATCTTCTGTCGCGCAGGTGCTTAAAATGGCGGTCCGGGCGGAGGGCGATCTGGTGGCTCGCTACGGCGGCGAAGAGTTTGTCGTCGTGTTGCCCGGGGTGTCCTTAGCGCATGCCACCGCTATTGCCGAGCGCATTCAGCAGAAGATCCGCGAGGCAGGCCTACCGCACGCCGCTTCGGCGGTGGCGTCGGAGGTCACCGTGAGTATCGGGATCGTCGCCTCCGATGGCACGGTCCCGATAGAGACGCTGATCGCCCGGGCGGACAGTGCGCTGTATCAGGCGAAAAATAAAGGACGTAATCAATGGTCTTATTAACCCGGAGACGCTGCCGGGCAAGGGAGAAGGGATGAAACGGATGATGCGGATCGTGCTGCTGGCGCTGCTGCTAACCGGCTGCGCTGGGGAAAAGGGCATTATCGATCGCGACGGATACCAGCTGGACACCCGTCATCCGGCGCAGGCTGCCTATCCGCGAATAAAGGTGTTAGTGATCCACTATACGGCTGACAATTTTGATGTCTCGCTGGCCACGTTGACCGATAAAGAGGTCAGCTCCCACTATTTAATTCCTGAACAGCCCCCGCGTTATCAGCATAAACCGCGGATCTGGCAGCTGGTGCCGGAAGAGGATTTAGCCTGGCACGCCGGGGTAAGCTACTGGCGCGGCAGTACGCGCATTAACGATACCTCCATTGGCATTGAGCTGGAGAACCGCGGCTGGCAGAAGACGGCGGGCGTCAAAAGTTTTACCCCCTTTCATCCGGAACAGATTGCGGCTCTGATCCCGCTGGCGCGCGATATCATCGCCCGCTACCACATCGCGCCGCAGAATGTGGTCGCCCATGCGGATATCGCCCCGCAGCGCAAAGACGATCCGGGGCCGTTATTCCCCTGGCAACAGCTGGCGCAGCAGGGGATCGGCGCCTGGCCTGACGAGCAGCGGGTGGCCTTTTATCTCAACGGGCGGCCGGCCAGCGAGCCAGTGGACCCCGAAATCGTACAGGATTTGCTCTCGCGCTATGGCTATCAGGTGACGCCGGAGATGACCCCCGCGCAGAAGAAGCGGGTGATTATCGCCTTCCAGATGCACTTCCGTCCGCAGCGCTGGGATGGGGTAGCGGATGCGCAAACCGAAGCGATAGCCGAGGCGCTGTTAGAAAAATATGGCCAGGGTTAGCGGTGTAGTTTACCGTGGTCGCGAAGCCAGGCGGCGGTGCGCACGATGCCGTCGTCAAGCGTCACCACCGGCTGATAGCCCAGCTCGTCCTGCGCGCGGGTGATATCGAGCGTAAAATCAAAGTTAAGCTTGGAGACGCCGTAGTGGGTAAACGCGGGTTCTTTGGCGGTTTTATCGCCAAAGCGCTCCATGCTGCGGGCGATAATATCCAGCATCGGATAGGGAACTGAGCGGATCCGGCATTTGATGCCGAGCTCGTCGATCAATTTCTGCACGATGCTCCGCAAGGTGCGCGGTTCGCCGTTGCTGATATTCCACGCGCGGGCGGAGGGAAGATGATCGCAGGCCGGCTGGCTCGCCAGCCACATCGCATGTACGGCGTTTTCATAATAGGTCATGTCGACCAGCGCGCTGCCGCCGCGCGGGAGCAGGACGCTGCCATAATGCTGCATCATTTGCGCCAGCCGGGGGATAAAGACTTTGTCGTGCGGCCCAAACAGGCTCTGCGGCCGCAGAATGGTAAAACGGGTATGCGGGTTGGCCTGCGCCAGCAGGTTGATCACCTCCTCGCTGGCCGCCTTGCTGCGGGCAAACTCGTTGGCGAAGCGGTGTGGACGGAAATCTTCCTGGATATCACGATGATGGTGATAATCAAAATAGAGCGATGGCGAAGAGATATGGACGAAATTGCGCACTCCCCATGCCACTGACCATTCGCCCAGACGACGGGTGGCGCGGACGTTAGCGAGATCGAAAGCCTGCTGAGTGCCCCATGGCGAGGTAAAGCTGGAGCAGTGCCATAGGGTATCGATACCGGCGAGCATCACTTTAGCCTGCGAAGAGACCAGCTCGGTTAAATCTGCCGGGATGAATTCCGCCCCCATTTTGCTCAGAAGCTTGCCCATCGCTTCGTTGCGCCCGGTCGCTCGCACGCTGATGCCCTTGTTGCGCAGATATTCCACTGCGTTGCGGCCTAATCCGCTGGTCGCACCGGTAACCAGTACCTTCATATCACTCTACTGTCCCAGAAAAGAATTTCGTGCGCATTTTTCCGTGATTCTCCCGACTATGCAATGAGAATCATGAAAGAATAACGCTTATCCTTCGACTCTGCCTGAGATTTGTTCGGCCAGCCGGGCGATGCGTTGCGCCATACCGCGGAAAATAAACAGGTGCGCCGGGATCATCAGCAGCCAGTAGATCAGGCCTGGCATACCGTGCGGGTGCCACCAGGCGCGCACGTCCAGTTCACGACGATCGCCTTTATCGTTAATGGTAAAGCTTAATCGGCCCAGCCCGGGCGCTTTCATACCGAATAGCAGGGTGAGCTGTTTTTCTTCCTCCACGATAATTACCTTCCAGCTGTCGACCGTATCGCCGGTTTGCAGATAAGCGCGCTGCGGCCGCCCTTTGGCCAGCCGGTGGCCGACCAGCAGATCCATCGCGCCGCGGGTTTTCCACAGCAGATTGCCGAAAAAATACCCCTCTTCACCGCCGATTTGGTTAACGACCTGCCACAGGGCCTGGCGGCTTGCCTGAGTGGCGACGGTGCAACCTGCCTGCTTCGGATAGTAGCCGTACTCTGGTCGCCAGCGGGCGAAAGCCTGAGCGTCGTAGCCCCAGTCGCTGGAGTTTACTAACTGCTCTTCTTCTTTCAGCGTGCGGCGAACCGCCTGATCGAAGGGGATCAGCGTTTGCGGGATCAGCGCCCGCAGCGCCCGATCGTCAGCGATTAGATCGTGCTTCAGCCCCTGAATCAGCGCCTTGGCGATGGTCGGCGGCACCGAGGTGATGACATTGAGGAACCACACCGAGATCCAGCGCGTCGGCAGGGGAATGGGAATGAGCGGGCGATGTTTACCGCTGACGGCCATAAAGCGAATGAACTGCTGCTGATAGCTTAACACCTCCGGACCGGCGGCTTCGAAGACGCGGTGCGCATCGGAGGGATGATTCAGCAGCTCAACCAGGTCAACGAGCAGGTTTTCCAGCGCGACAGGGGTAGTACGCGAACGTACCCAGCGCGGAGGGGTTAGCACCGGCAGGTTATAAACCATGTCGCGCATCACCTCGAAGGCGGCGGAGCCGGCGCCGACGATAATCCCGGCCCGCAGCTCGGTCACCGGCACGCCCGACTCACGCAGGAGATCGCCGGTAATCTGACGAGCGCGCAGATGGTCGGACTGCTCCTGCGCCGGGGCCTGCAGCGAACTGAGAAATATCACCTGGCGCACTGATGACTGACGCAGGGCATCGCGCACATACGTCGCCACCCGCCGCTCATGGGCGATAAAATCACCGCCTTCGCCCATGCCGTGGACCAGATAATAAAGGGTATCGATACCGGTGAGTAGCGCAGGCAGGTCCTGCGGCTGATTGAGATCGACTGACCGGCAGGTAACGCCGGGCAAAGCGAGTTTTTGCAATCGGTCGATATGGCGTGCCGCCGCCAGCACCGGATAGCCCCGCGCGCTTAATGTGCGCACCAAATGCTGGCCAATATAGCCGCTGGCGCCGAGCACCAGAACTGATTGCGACACGCCTGACTCCTTAGCGTTGTAAAAAAGCCTGCCAGTGGGCGACCACCTCGCTCAGCTGCTGACGGTTGACATCCAGGTGAGTGACCAGACGGACAACAGGCGAGGCGTTAATCAATACCCCCTGCGCCTGCATAAACTTGCCGAGCGCCGGGGCCTGCTCTTCGCCGACGCGAACGAACAGCATATTGGTATCGTGACGGGTGACGTCGGCGCCGATAGCGCGCAGCTGCTCCGCCATCCACGCGGCGTTGTCATGATCCTCCTGCAGGCGCTGCACGTTATTTTTCAGCGCGTACAGCCCGGCGGCGGCCAGGATGCCCGCCTGGCGCATCCCGCCGCCGACCATTTTCCGCCAGCGGACGGCGCGGCGAATGTACGCCTCGCTGCCGAGCAGCAGCGAGCCTACCGGAGCGCCAAGCCCCTTTGACAGGCAGATGGTGAAGGAGTCGCAGTATTGGGCGATATCGCGTAACTCGCAGCCGTAGGCCACCACGGCGTTAAAGATGCGCGCGCCGTCGACGTGCAGCGCCAGATTGCGCTGGCGGGTAAACGCCCAGGCTTCCTGCAGATAGTCGCGCGGCAGCACCTTACCGTTATGGGTGTTTTCCAGGCTCAGCAGGCGGGTGGGGGCAAAATGGATATCGTCGGGTTTGATTTTCGCCACCACTTTATCCAGCGGCAGCGAACCATCCGCCGCGGCGTCGATCGGCTGCGGCTGAATACTGCCGAGGACCGCCGCGCCGCCGGCTTCGTACAGATAGTTATGCGCCCCCTGGCCGACGATATACTCTTCGCCGCGCTGGCAATGGCTGAGCAGGCCAACGAGGTTGGCCTGGGTGCCGGTGGGTAGAAATAGCGCCGCTTCTTTGCCGGCCAGGTCGGCGGCATAGCGCTGCAGTTCATTGACGGTAGGGTCGTCGCCATACACATCGTCCCCGACCGGGGCGGCCATCATGGCCTCCAGCATGGCGCGCCCGGGACGGGTAACGGTATCACTGCGTAAATCGATCACGGCTTTTCCTTGGTCTGGTTCAACGTATTGCTTCTGTTTTACCTGAGCCAGTTGGTTTTCGCCAGTTCGATGACCTCATCGCCGCGCCCGCTGATGATCGCCCGCAGCATATACAGGCTAAAGCCTTTGGCCTGCTCCAGCTTGATCTGCGGCGGGATCGCCAGTTCCTCTTTGGCGACGACGACGTCGACCAGCACCGGACCGTCGGTGCGGAAGGCGGTCTGCAGCGCTTCATCCACCTCGGAGGCTTTTTCAACGCGTATACCTTTGATACCGCAGGCCTCGGCGATGCGGGCGAAGTTGGTATCGTGGAGCTCCGTACCGTCGGTGAGATAGCCCCCGGCCTTCATTTCCATCGCCACGAAGCCCAGCACGCTGTTGTTAAAGATGACAATCTTCACCGGCAGCTTCATCTGCGCCAGCGACAGAAAATCGCCCATCAGCATGCTGAACCCGCCGTCGCCGCACATGGCCACTACCTGCCGCTCCGGCGCAGTGGCCTTGGCGCCGATGGCCTGCGGCATGGCGTTGGCCATTGAGCCGTGGTTGAACGAGCCCAGCAGGCGGCGTTTACCATTCATTTTGAGATAGCGTGCCGCCCAGACGGTCGGGGTGCCGACATCACAGGTGAAAATGGCATCTTCATCGGCAAAATGACTGATCTGCTGCGCCAGATATTGCGGGTGAATGGCTTTATCGCTGGGTTTAGCCAGATCGTCGAGCCCTTTTCGCGCGTCGCGATAGTGCTCCAGCGCCTTATCGAGGAAGTGGCGATCGGTTTTCTCTTCCAGCAGCGGCAGCAGCGCCTTCAGCGTCGATTTAATATCGCCCACCAGCGCCATGTCGACCTTACTGTGTGCGCCGATGCTGCCGGGGTTGATGTCGATCTGGATAATTTTCGCGTCGGTTGGGTAGAAGGCGCGATAGGGGAACTGGGTGCCCAGCAGGATCAGGGTATCGGCGTTCATCATGGTGTGGAAGCCAGAAGAGAAGCCAATCAGCCCGGTCATGCCCACATCGTACGGGTTGTCGTACTCCACGTGCTCTTTGCCGCGCAGGGCGTGGACGATGGGGGCTTTAATTTTGGCTGCGAACTCCACCAGTTCCTGGTGGGCGCCGGCGCAACCGCTGCCGCACATGAGCGCGATATTGCTGGAGTAGCGAATAAGCTGCGCCAGCTTGCGCAGCTCTTCTTCCGCCGGGGTGACCGTCGGCAGCGGCGCATGATACCAGTGGCTGCTGGCGCTTTCCGGGGCGGCCTTCAGCGCCACATCGCCGGGTAGCACCACCACCGAGACGCCGCGGTTAATCACTGCCTTACGCATCGCCACTGCCAGCACCTGCGGGATCTGCTCCGGCGTGGAGACCAGTTCGCAGTAATGGCTGCACTCGCGGAACAGCTCCTGAGGATGGGTTTCCTGAAAATAGCCGCTGCCGATTTCGCTGGATGGGATGTGGGCGGCGATGGCCAGCACCGGGACATGGTTGCGATGACAATCAAACAAACCGTTAATCAGGTGCAGGTTGCCCGGTCCGCAGGAGCCGGCGCAGACCGCCAGCTCGCCGGTCAGCTGCGCTTCCGCGCCAGCGGCGAAAGCGGCGACCTCTTCGTGCCGGGTGGGCATCCAGTCGATGGTGCCCATGCGGTTAAGGCTATCGCTCAATCCATTGAGGGAATCTCCGGTGACGCCCCAGATACGTTTCACGCCGGCCTGTTCCAGCGTTTTGGCAATGTATGCCGCCACGGTCTGTTTCATGATCTCCATCTCCTTTTTTTGATAACGCCTTCAAGCTTAGATGAAACTGACCGCAATGTAACCGATTACCCCTGATTTTTTGCTGGTTTTATTCCTCTCCGGCTGCGCATACTCTGGAAGTACACAGGATGCAAAACAGGATGCACATCAAATGGTTAAAGGATTGTTAAACACAGTAAATCGCAGGCTGTCGCATGATGACGCCGGTAAACTCTTGTTACGACTTGCCGTCGGCGGCTTAATGCTTTTCCATGGAATCCATAAGCTGATAGATGGTGTGGATGGCATTAGCGGGATGCTGGCGGCGCAGGGATTGCCCGGGTTTATCGCCTACGGTGTGCTGGTGGGGGAAGTGGTCGCTCCCTGCTTGTTAATTCTCGGCGTCCTGACCCGCCCGGCGGCGTTGGTGCTGGCGTTCACCATGGTGGTGGCGTGGCTGATGGTCGGCTTAGATAAGACGTTTGCGCTTGATGCGGTGGGAGCGTGGGCCATTGAGAATCTGGTCTATTTCTTTGTTGGCGCACTGGCGATTGCGCTACTCGGCGCGGGGCGTTATTCGCTGGCCGGTCAGTCGGCCTGGCGGTAAAAATGCCTCATTCGTCCTGGGGCGTAAAGTCGATACTGTTGGCGATTTGCAATTTTTTCAGTCCGGGAAAGCGTTTATCTCATGTCGCCTGAGCGTTTGTTTATTGTCGCCAGGGATTTTCCCGGAGGCGGCGCATTGCGCCTTCTCCGGGCTACCAAATCGCACAGCGCTGTAGCCCCGGTAAGCGGTAGCGCCACCGGGGATTTTGACCTCAGGCGAGAACCAGATCGCTCTGCGGATGACAGGAGCAGGCCAGCACATAGCCGTCGGCGATTTCGGCGTCGGTCAGCGTCATGGTGCTGGTGACGCTGTACTTCCCGGAAACCACTTTGGTTTTGCAGCAGCCGCAGACGCCGGCGCGGCAGGCGACGGTCACCGGCACTTTATTGCTCTCCAGCGCGTCGAGCAGCGTGGTGCCCACCGGCGCGTAAAACTCGCGCGCCGGCTGCAGTTTAGTAAATTTCAGCCCGCTGGTGGCGGCCTCAGCCACCGGGGTGAAGAATTTTTCCTTAAAGAAGCGGGTGACGTCCAGGGCGGCAACATCCTGCTCGACCTTCTCCATATAAGGCGCCGGGCCGCAGGTCATCACGGTGCGGCTGGCTAAATCCGGCACGCTCTGCAGCAGCTCCCGGGTCAGACGGCCGGCGACAAAACCGTGCGTCGCGTTGTGCTCCGCTACCAGGGTGACCGGGTAGTTGCGCCACTCTTCGGCAAAGATTACATCTTCCGGCGAACGCACGTTATAAATCACCTGTACGTCGGCCTGCGGTCGATACTTAGCCAGCCAGCGGCGCATCGCCATGATCGGTGTCACGCCGCAACCGGCGGCCAGCAGCAGGAATTTATCTTCCGCTTTATCGTCGCAGGTAAACTCGCCCATCGCATCGGACAGCCAAAGGTAATCGCCGCGTTTGACCTCGCGGGTCAACCACTGCGAACCCGTACCCTCGTCAATACGGCGAACGGTCAGCGTAATGTATTCGCTGACCCCCGGCGTCGAGGAGAGGGTATAGGCGCGCAGCGTTTCCGCCGAGTTACGCACGCTAACCAGAGCGTACTGGCCAGCGCGGTACGGATAGTAATCGTGGCACAGCAGCGAAAGGGTCCACACGTCCGGGGTTTCCTGGTGAATGTGGTGAACCTGCATCCGCCACGGGCACTGGGAGGTTGGCATAGTCATCAGGGACTCCTTAAGCGCTCAGCAGCTGCTGCATATCTTGTTCCACGGTGGTCACGGAACGCAGACCAAACTTCTCATTGAGGACCGCCAGCAGATCCGGGGTGAAGAAACCAGGCGCCGTCGGACCGGTGACGATGTTTTTCACACCCAGCGACAGCAGCGTCAGCAGGATGACGATCGCTTTCTGTTCGAACCAGGAGAGCACCAGCGACAGCGGCAGATCGTTGACGCCACAGCCCAGTTTCTCCGCCAGCGTGACCGCCAGAATAATCGCCGAGTAAGCGTCATTACACTGCCCGGCGTCGACCAGGCGCGGCAGCCCTTCGATATCGCCAAAGTCCAGTTTGTTGAAGCGGTATTTACCACAGGCCAGGGTCAGGATCAGGCAGTCATCCGGCACGCTGGTGGCGAAATCGGTGAAGTAGTTACGCTCCCCGCGGGCGCCGTCGCAGCCGCCGACGAGGAAAATATGGCGCAGTTTTTCACGACTGACCAGATCGATCAGCGTATCCGCCGCGCCAAGCAGGGTCTGACGGCCAAAGCCGACGGTGATCAGATGCGGGATTTCGCTGTACGGGAAGCCCGCCATCTGCTGCGCCTGGGCAATGACCGGGGAGAAGTCTTCGCCTTCCAGATGGTTCACACCCGGCCAGCCGACGATGCTGCGAGTCCAGATGCGATCGTCGTAGGCGCCGACGGTCGGGTCGATGATGCAGTTAGAGGTCATCACGATGGGGCCCGGGAAGCGGGCGAACTCCACCTGCTGGTTTTGCCAGCCGCTGCCGTAGTTGCCAATCAGATGTTTGAATTTACGCAGCTCCGGATAGCCGTGAGCCGGCAGCATTTCGCCATGAGTATAGACGTTGACGCCGGTGCCTTCCGTCTGCTCCAGCAGGTTATACAGATCCTTCAGATCGTGGCCGGAGATCAGGATGCACTTCCCTTCGGTGGCTTTAACGTTGACCTGAGTCGGCGTCGGATGGCCGTATTTGGTCGTTTCACCGGCGTCGAGGATGCTCATCACTTTGAAGTTCATCTGGCCGATTTCCATCGAACATTCGAGCAGCGCATTCATATCCGCAGGCCAGGTGCCCAGCCATGCCATGATTTTATGGTACTGGGCATAGATAGCGTTGTCGTACTGGCCGAGCACGTGGGCGTGCTCCATATAGGCCGCCGCACCCTTCAGACCGTACAGGCACAGCAGGCGCAGACCGAGAATATTTTCGCCGATGGCGGCTTTATCTTTATTCGGGGTATAGTCCGCCGCCTGACGCTGCAGCTCGCCCAGATCGTCGCTGACCAGCTGCAGGTCGGCGACCGGGCTGTCGACCGCGGCGCTGGCATCGATCGCCAGGCATTGCGCTTTCAGCGCCTCACGCAAGGCAATTGCCTGGCGGGCGTAGCCGACGATGCGCGGGGAATCGAAGTTAACGTTAGTCAGGGTGGAGAAGAAGGCGCGAGGGGCAAAGCTGTCGACCTGATGATCGATAATGCCATATTCGCGCGCTTTAAGCGCCCAGGCGGACAGGCCTTGCAGTGACGCAATCAGCAGATCCTGCAGGTCCGAGGTTTCCGCTGTTTTACCGCACATCCCCTGCGCGTAAGAGCAGCCGTTGCCGGCTGGGGTACGAATGGTTTGTTCACATTGCACACAAAACATGGTCACACCTTTAAAGTTATATTTGATATACATGTTTAAGGTTATGCCGCGCGGCAACGGGTGAAAAGGTATTTCTAAGACAACTTAAAGGGAGATTGATTTAGCGCAAATTTGGCGGCAGGAGGGCTGCCGCCAGCGGGTGCTCAGGCGGTAAAAAAGGCGATCAGGATCGGGACCAGCAAACTAAGCAGAAAACCGTGCACGATGGCGGCAGGGACGATTTCGACGCCGCCGGAACGCTGCAGTACCGGTAAGGTGAAGTCCATCGAGGTGGCGCCGCATAGCCCCAGCGCCGTGGAGCGGCTGCGGCGAATAAGGCCCGGAATTAACATGATGGCCAGCAGCTCGCGACAGAGATCGTTAAAGAACGCCGCGCTACCGATGACCGGGCCAAAGGATTCGGTGAGTAAAATACCGGAGAGCGAATACCAGCCGAAACCGCTGGCCATTGCCAGACCGGTCTTTAACGGCAGACCGAGAATAAAGGCGTTAAGTATCCCGCCGAGTAATGAACTGGCCGTAACCACCACGGCGACGATCATTCCCCGGCGGTTAAGGACTATTTGTCGCAGACTCATTCCATTATTGCGTAATTGGATACCAACGAGGAACAGGAGAAAAATCAACGTATATTCGCTGGCTTCTGTCGCGTGCTGTAAAAAAGGCAGTCTGGTCAGACCGAGCAGAAAACCGAGCACGACCACACCGCACAGCTGCAGCGATTCCAGGGCCATGGCCAGGCGCGAGGGTAATTTCTCCTGACGATGCTGACTGTGCCATGGCATTTTACTTTCCAGCCACAGCAGTGCGGCGATATTACACAGTAAAATGATAACCACGCTCACCGCGGCGTAATGCAATATTGCCAGCAGGTTGCTGGCCAGATTGTCGAGGAACGCCAGGCTGATACCCATAAAAAAAAGGATTACATAGACAATCCAGCTGAGCATGCGGTTTATCAGCTTTAGCGCGGAGGAGTGACGAAGAGGCAGTAAATAGCCGACGACCAGCGGCAACAGAATAATAAAGAGTCCCGAAAACATGAACGATGCAGCCCTTGCATGATGAGAATAGCGCCCATGACACTACCCAAATCACCGGGCCGAGTAAAGCTGTCGCCAGAAAGAAAAAGCCCGGAGACCCGGGCTTTGAAAAGCGTTAATCGCGTTTTTCCAGCAGGGTGCGATACAGCACGCCGCCGAGGATCCCACCGACGATTGGCATGACCCAGAACAGCCACAGCTGCTGCAGCGCCCAGCCGCCCTGGAAAATTGCCACCGCGGTGCTGCGCGCCGGGTTGACCGAGGTATTGGTGACTGGAATGCTGATCAAATGGATGAGGGTCAGCGCCAGGCCGATGGCGATGGGGGCAAAGCCCGCCGGCGCATGTTTATCGGTCGCGCCATGAATAACCAGCAGGAAGCCGCAGGTCAGGACAATTTCAATGACGATAGCCGACAGCATGGAGAAGCCGCCCGGGGAGTGTTCGCCATAGCCGTTGGAGGCAAAGCCGCTGGCGGCGGCATCAAAGCCGGCTTTACCGCTGGCAACCACGTACAGCACCGCCGCGGCAATAATTCCGCCGACCACCTGAGCGATAATATAGCCAATGACCTCTTTTGCCGGAAAACGGCCGCCGGCCCACAGGCCTAAGGTGACCGCCGGGTTGAAATGCCCCCCGGAAATATGGCCGACCGCAAACGCCATGGTTAATACCGTTAAGCCAAATGCCAGCGCGACGCCGGCAAAACCAATACCCAGCTCGGGGAAAGCCGCGGCGAGCACGGCGCTACCGCAGCCGCCAAATACAAGCCAGAAGGTGCCGAAGCATTCGGCTGCTAATTTTCTGAACATAACCACCTCAATTAAATTGTTTACGCGCACGAGCGGACCGTGCCGGTCTTTATTTATCGTGATAAGGGATGACGATAAAAATAAAGCGGCGTTATTCTAGAGATAATCGCCATCCCGGAGCCAGTTAAATATATTGATATTATTTGATTTAGGGCAAGGTGAGTGGATTCCTTTTGCCAGTTTAGCCTTTCCTTTATCCATGGAAGATTATCAATAGTGTAGATCATAACGCCTGAAATAAAACTATTTTGTTTGATGAATAATCAACGGCCGGTAATAGGCGATAAGTGAGTAATTTTATGAATATATTTAATCCGCTGAATATGAGCCACGGATGCGATTAAGCAGAGTGTCATCTTGCCTCCGCCCTCGCTATACTGTTGATTACTGAAGGAGAGTGGTGGTGTAGCGGAGGGGATATGCTTCTTGAGCGCGTAGAAATCGTCGGTTTTCGCGGTATCAATCGTTTGTCGTTGATGCTGGAGCAAAATAACGTCCTGATCGGGGAGAACGCGTGGGGGAAGTCCAGTCTGCTTGATGCGCTGACCCTGCTTTTGTCGCCGGAGTTCGATCTTTATCACTTTGTTCGCGATGATTTCTGGTTTCCCCCGGGCGACATCCAGGGGCGCGAACACCATTTGCATATTATCCTGACCTTCCGCGAAACGGAGCCAGGCCGCCATCGGGTCCGGCGTTTCCGTCCGCTTCAGCGCTGCTGGGTGCCATGCGATGACGGGTATCACCGGGTGTTCTATCGCCTGGAGGGCGAGCTCGCCGAAGATGACAGCGTGATGACCCTGCGGAGCTTTATCGATGGTGAAGGCGAAGCGTTGGTGCTGGAGGAGATTGATGAGCTGGCCCGACACCTGGTGCGTTTGATGCCGGTGCTGCGCCTGCGCGATGCGCGCTTTATGCGCCGCATCCATAACGGGACGGTACCGCACTCGCCGCAGATAGAGATCACCGCCCGTCAGCTGGATTTTCTCTCCCGCGAACTGGTCAGCCATCCGCAAAATTTATCGGACGGTCAGATCCGTCAGGGGCTATCGGCCATGGTGCAACTGCTTGAGCATTACTTTGCCGAGCAAAGCAGCGCTCAGACGCGGCATCGCCTGATGCGGCGGCGCTCCCATGATGAACAGCGCAGTTGGCGTTATCTGGATATTATCAACCGGATGATCGACAAGCCCGGCGGGCGCAGCCATCGGGTGATCCTGCTGGGGCTGTTTGCCACCCTCCTGCAGGCGAAAGGGACGGTGCGCCTCGATCGCGACGCGCGACCGCTGCTGTTGATTGAAGATCCCGAGACCCGTCTGCATCCGATCATGCTTTCCGTCGCCTGGCACCTGCTGAATTTGTTGCCGCTGCAGCGTGTGACCACCACCAACTCCGGAGAGCTGCTGTCCCTGACGCCGGTAGAGCAGGTCTGCCGGCTGGTGCGTGAGTCGACGCGGGTATCGGCGTGGCGGTTGGGGCCGGGTGGAATGAATGCCGAAGAGAGCCGGCGCATTGCTTTTCACATCCGCTTCAATCGCGCCTCATCGCTCTTCGCCCGCTGCTGGTTGCTGGTGGAGGGAGAGACGGAAACCTGGGTTATCAACGAACTGGCCCGGCAGTGCGGTCATCATTTTGATGCTGAAGGGGTTAAGGTGATCGAGTTCGCCCAGTCCGGCCTGAAGCCATTGATCAAGTTTGCCCGCCGGATGGGGATCCAGTGGCACGTGCTGGTGGACGGCGATGAGGCGGGGAAAAAATATGCCGCGACGGTACGAGGTCTGCTTAATAACGATCGCGAGCTGGAGCGCGACCATCTGACCAGTCTGCCGGCGCTGGATATGGAACACTTTATGTATCGTCAGGGATTTGATGACGTTTATCATCGGGTGGCGCAGATTCCCGATAATGTCCCGATGAATATGCGGCGGGTGATCACCAAAGCCATCCATCGCTCATCCAAGCCGGACCTGGCGATTGAGGTGGCGATGGAGGCCGGCCGCCGTGGCGTGGACGCTGTGCCGACGCTGCTGAAGAAAATGTTCTCACGGGTGCTGTGGCTAGCCCGCGGTCGTGCCGATTAATCTCACCGCCGTCGTCATTTACGGCGGCACAAAGCTCTCCGGCAGCTAAACAAAACCTCATTGACGCGAAAAATGGGTGTCCTGTTGCCAACGGGTTTCGATAGAATCACCGCCTGGAGCGGCAGGGAAACAGCAGGAATCGGAATATGAAAGTGAAGGGAAAACGCAGGACCGTCTGGTGGCTGTTGGCGATCGTTGTGCTGGGGCTGGCTATCTGGGGATGGCGGATCCTCAATGCGCCGCTGCCGAGCTACCAGACGCTGGTAGTTCGCAAAGGGGATCTCCAGCAGAGCGTGCTGGCCACCGGCAAACTGGATGCCCTGCGAAAAGTTGACGTCGGCGCCCAGGTCAGCGGACAGCTGAAAACGCTGCACGTCAATATTGGCGATAAGGTTAAAAAGGATCAGTTGCTGGGGGTTATCGATCCGGAGCAGGCGCAAAACCAGATTAAAGAGGTGGAAGCGACGCTCATGGAGCTGCGCGCCCAGCTCAATCAGGCGCGCGCGGAGAGCAAACTGGCGCAAGTGACTCTGGCCCGTCAGCAGCAGCTGGCGCAGCGCCAGCTGGTCTCGCGGCAGGACCTTGATACCGCGGCCACCGATTTGGCGGTGAAACAGGCGCAGATCGGCACTATTGAAGCGCAAATAAAGCGTAACCAGGCGACGCTCGATACGGCGAAGACCAACCTCGATTACACGCGGATCCTGGCGCCGATGGCCGGCGAAGTGACGCAAATTACCACCCTGCAGGGACAGACAGTGATCGCCGCCCAGCAGGCGCCTAACATTCTGACGCTGGCGGATCTCAGCACCATGCTGGTTAAAGCGCAGGTCTCTGAGGCGGATGTCATCCACCTCAGACCTGGGCAAAAAGCGTGGTTTACCGTGCTGGGCGACCCGCTTACCCGTTATGAAGGTAAACTGAAAGACATTCTGCCGACGCCGGAAAAAGTGAATGACGCCATCTTCTATTATGCCCGCTTCGAGGTACCGAACCCGCAGGGGATCCTGCGCCTCGACATGACCGCGCAAGTGCACATTCAGCTGGCTGAGGTGAAGAACGTGATTACTATCCCGCTGAGCGCCCTGGGCGACGCGGTAGGCGATAACCGCTACCACGTTCGACTGTTGCGCACCGGTGAGGTCAAAGAGCGTGAGGTTATCATTGGCGCCCGCAATGATACCGACGTCGCAGTGGTGCAAGGTCTGGAAGAGGGCGACGAAGTGATCGTCGGCGAGAGCGCGAGCGGGGCGGCAAAATGACGGCGCTGCTTGAGCTGCGAGATATACGTCGCAGCTATCCTTCCGGCGACGGCAGCGTTGAGGTCCTGAAGGGGATCACTCTCAGCATCCATGCGGGTGAGATGGTGGCGATCGTCGGGGCCTCCGGCTCGGGAAAATCGACGCTGATGAATATCCTTGGCTGCCTCGACAAACCCACCAGCGGCACCTATCGGGTGGCGGGAACCGATATCGCGCAGCTGGATGGAGATGCGCTGGCCCGTCTGCGGCGGGAACACTTTGGCTTTATCTTTCAACGCTACCATTTGCTGTCCCATCTGACCGCCGCGCAGAATGTCGAAGTGCCGGCGGTGTATGCCGGCAGTGAACGGCGCGCGCGCCTGGCGCGCGCTCATGAGCTGCTGGTGCGGCTGGGGCTGGGCGAGCGCGCCGACTATCAACCGTCACAGTTGTCCGGCGGTCAGCAGCAGCGGGTCAGTATCGCCCGCGCCCTGATGAATGGCGGGGAGGTGATCCTCGCTGATGAACCGACCGGCGCGCTGGACAGCCATTCCGGCGAAGAGGTAATGGCGATCCTGCACCAGCTAAAAGCGCAGGGGCACACGGTCATCATTGTGACCCACGATCCGCAGGTCGCCGCTCAGGCGGAGCGGATCGTCGAGATCCGCGATGGCGAGATCGTCCGCAACCCGCCCGCCAGCCGCCAGGGCGGCGGACTGCGCGCCCGTCCGCAGGCGGAGCCTTCGGCGTGGCGTCAGTTTACCAGCGGCTTTCGCGAAGCGCTGGTGATGGCCTGGCGAGCGATGGCGGCGAATAAAATGCGTACCCTGCTGACCATGCTCGGCATTATTATCGGTATTGCCTCGGTGGTGTCGATCGTGGTGGTGGGGGATGCCGCCAAGCAGATGGTGCTGGCGGATATTCGCGCCATCGGCACCAATACCATTGATGTGTATCCTGGTAAGGATTTTGGCGACGACGACCCGCGCTATCAGCAGGCGCTGAAGTATGACGATTTGCTGGCGATCCAGAAGCAGCCGTGGGTGCGCTCCGCCACGCCGGCGGTTTCAAAAAGCCTGCGCCTGCGCGCCAACAATATTGACGTTGCCGCCAGCGCGGAGGGGGTCGGTCCACAGTATTTTAATGTCTACGGCATGACCTTTAGCGAAGGCAATACCTTCAATGAACTGCAGCTCAACAGTCGGGCACAGGTGGTAGTGCTCGACAGCAATACCCGTCGGCAGCTGTTTCCCAATAAAGCGAAAGTGGTGGGAGAGGTGATTCTGGTGGGCAATATGCCGGCCACGGTGATTGGCGTTGCGGATGAAAAACAGTCGATGTTCGGCAGCAGCAAAATTCTCCGCGTCTGGTTGCCCTACACCACCATGGCGGGAAGAGTAATGGGCCAGTCGTGGCTGAACTCCATCACTGTGCGCGTTCATGAAGGCTACGACAGTGAAACCGCAGAGAAACAGCTGCTGCGTCTGCTGGAGCTGCGGCATGGTAAAAAAGATGTATTCACCTGGAATATGGACAGCGTCTTGAAAACCGCCGAAAGGACCACACATACCTTACAGCTGTTCCTGACATTGGTGGCGGTGATTGCCCTGGTGGTCGGCGGGATTGGCGTAATGAATATTATGCTGGTGTCGGTGACCGAACGAACCCGGGAGATCGGCATCCGCATGGCGGTTGGCGCCCGGGCCAGCGATGTGCTGCAGCAGTTTCTCATTGAAGCGGTGCTGGTTTGCCTGGTCGGTGGCGCGCTGGGCGTAGCATTGTCGCTGATGATCGCCTTTATTTTACAGCTGTTTCTCCCCGGCTGGGAGATTGGTTTTTCTCCGCTGGCGCTGCTGACGGCGTTTCTCTGTTCGACGCTGACCGGGGTGCTGTTTGGTTGGCTGCCTGCGCGCAACGCGGCGCGGCTCGATCCGGTGGATGCCCTGGCGCGAGAATAGGCGGGGCGAGAAATAAAAATGCCAGTCAGAAGGACTGGCATTTTATTAGCAGGATGTACACAATGAAGCAAAAGAGTTATGCAGCCGTTTCCGCTTCCACAGGGACGATCACGCTGGCGTGATTGCCTTTTGGCCCCTGGTGAACATCAAACCGAACGGCTTGTCCGGCTTTTAGCGTTCTGTAACCATCCATCTGGATGGTGGAGTAATGGGCGAAAATGTCTTCGCCGCCGCCCTCAGGGCAGATAAAACCGAACCCTTTGGCATTGTTGAACCACTTAACAGTACCCATTTCCATACTTCGACATCCTTCGTAAATCTTTATTAGTAAGATGGAATGAACCGGTGGTGGAGTGACGAGTTGTTCAATTGCTCGCCAACTCTCGCCACTACAATTTAGAGAAATACGAAAACGCGTCAAGCGATTGAGGAGGGGGAACGGCGAAAAATGCGTCAAAATTTGAAGCAGTTAACGCTATTGCCGGGGAATGTGACAGCCGTCGCGGATAGAAGCGATAGATGATAGTTATCTATGATCTATTGTAGATTTGTGATGAGCATAACCTCTGGTCATCGACAGGCCTCCGCCTGTTGGCAACAGCAACCGATGATGAACACTGACGATGAGTAAGAGAGATTGGCTGGACTTCGAGCACCTGGTTGACGACGAAGTTCGTGATGCGATTAAACCGCCATCTATGTATAAAGTGATATTGGTCAATGATGACTACACTCCGATGGAGTTTGTTATTGACGTGTTACAAAAATTCTTTTCTTATGATGTTGAACGTGCAACGCAACTGATGCTCACGGTTCACTATGAAGGTAAGGCGATTTGTGGCGTGTTTACCGCGGAAGTGGCGGAGACCAAAGTCGCTATGGTGAATCAGTACGCGAGGGAGAACGAGCATCCATTGCTGTGTACGCTGGAAAAAGCCTGAATACAGGCATGAAAATTGGGGGAGGTGCCTATGCTCAATCAAGAACTGGAACTCAGTTTAAATATGGCTTTCGCCAGAGCGCGCGAGCACCGTCATGAGTTTATGACCGTCGAGCACTTGCTGCTGGCTCTGCTAAGCAACCCCTCGGCCCGTGAGGCCCTGGAAGCGTGTTCAGTGGACCTGGTGGCATTGCGTCAGGAACTTGAAGCCTTCATCGAACAAACCACACCCGTTCTGCCAGCCACGGAAGAAGAGCGCGACACCCAGCCGACGCTAAGCTTCCAGCGTGTGCTGCAGCGCGCCGTCTTCCACGTACAATCGTCTGGCCGCAGCGAAGTGACCGGCGCCAACGTGCTGGTGGCGATTTTCAGCGAGCAGGAGTCGCAGGCCGCCTACCTGCTGCGTAAACATGAAGTGAGCCGTCTTGATGTGGTGAACTTCATTTCTCATGGTACACGCAAAGACGAGCCGAGCCAGTCTTCCGATAACAGCGGAAGCCAGCCTGGCAATGAAGAGCAAGCCGGCGGGGAGGAACGTATGGAAAACTTCACCACCAACCTCAATCAGCTTGCTCGCGTCGGCGGCATTGATCCCCTGATCGGCCGTGAAAAAGAGCTGGAGCGCGCGATTCAGGTCCTGTGCCGTCGGCGGAAAAATAACCCGCTGCTGGTGGGGGAATCCGGCGTCGGTAAAACCGCGATCGCCGAAGGCCTTGCCTGGCGTATTGTGCAGGGCGATGTGCCGGAAGTGATGGCCGACTGCACTATCTACTCGCTCGACATTGGCTCTTTGCTGGCAGGGACCAAATATCGTGGCGATTTTGAAAAACGCTTCAAAGCGTTGCTCAAACAGCTGGAGCAGGATACCAACAGCATCCTGTTTATTGATGAAATCCACACCATTATCGGTGCGGGGGCGGCGTCTGGCGGCCAGGTCGATGCGGCTAACCTGATCAAACCGCTGCTTTCCAGCGGCAAGATCCGGGTGATCGGCTCCACCACTTACCAGGAGTTCAGCAACATCTTTGAAAAAGATCGTGCGCTGGCCCGCCGTTTCCAGAAGATCGATATTACCGAACCGTCGGTGGAAGAGACGGTCCAGATTATCAACGGCCTGAAGCCGAAGTACGAAGCGCACCATGATGTGCGTTATACCGCCAAAGCGGTGCGTGCGGCGGTAGAACTGGCGGTGAAATACATTAACGATCGTCATCTGCCGGATAAGGCGATTGACGTCATTGACGAAGCGGGCGCGCGGGCGCGCTTAATGCCGGTCAGCAAGCGTAAGAAAACGGTTAACGTGGCGGATATCGAATCAGTGGTGGCGCGCATTGCGCGGATCCCTGAGAAGAGCGTCTCCCGCAGCGATCGCGACACGCTGAAAAACCTGGGCGACCGTCTGAAAATGCTGGTCTTTGGACAGGATAAAGCCATCGAGGCGCTGACCGAGGCTATTAAAATGGCGCGCGCCGGGCTGGGCCATGAGCACAAGCCGGTGGGATCATTCCTGTTCGCCGGGCCGACCGGGGTCGGGAAAACCGAAGTGACCGTCCAGCTGGCGAAGGCGTTAGGGATTGAGCTGCTGCGCTTTGACATGTCCGAATATATGGAACGTCATACCGTCAGCCGTTTGATCGGGGCGCCTCCGGGCTACGTCGGCTTCGATCAGGGCGGGCTGCTGACCGATGCGGTGATTAAACATCCGCACGCGGTATTACTGCTTGATGAGATCGAAAAAGCGCATCCGGACGTGTTCAACCTGCTGCTGCAGGTGATGGATAACGGGACGCTGACCGATAATAACGGCCGTAAAGCGGACTTCCGCAACGTGGTGCTGGTGATGACCACCAACGCCGGGGTGCGGGAAACCGAGCGTAAATCGATTGGCCTTATTCAGCAGGACAACAGTCCGGATGCGATGGATGAGATCAAAAAGATCTTTACGCCGGAGTTCCGTAACCGCCTCGACAACATCATCTGGTTCGATCATTTGTCTACCACGGTGATCCATCAGGTTGTCGACAAGTTTATCGTCGAGCTGCAGGTCCAGCTGGACCAGAAAGGCGTCTCCCTGGAAGTGAGTCAGGAAGCGCGCGACTGGCTGGCGACGAAAGGCTACGATCGGGCGATGGGGGCACGTCCAATGGGACGCGTCATTCAGGACAACCTGAAAAAACCGCTGGCGAACGAGCTGCTGTTTGGCTCGCTGGTCGACGGTGGTCAGGTCACTGTCTCTCTGGACAGCGACAAAAATACGCTGACTTACGACTTCCAGAGCGCGCCGAAGCACAAACCGGAAGCGGCCCACTAAGGCGATATCTTCAATGTAAAAAACCGGCCAGGGGCCGGTTTTTTTTGCTGACGGCAGAAATGAAAAGACCGGGAATTATCCCGGCCTTCAGCGTCTGACGCCTTAAGGGCGAAAACAATCAGCGACTACGGAAGACAATGCGGCCTTTGCTCAGGTCGTACGGGGTCAGCTCAACAGTCACTTTGTCGCCCGTCAGAATGCGGATGTAGTTTTTACGCATTTTACCGGAGATATGCGCGGTTACCACGTGACCGTTTTCCAGTTCTACGCGGAACATAGTGTTAGGCAACGTTTCAAGTACGGTGCCCTGCATTTCAATATTGTCTTCTTTGGCCATCTAGTCCTCTGGGGTATCACTACCGTAGTTTTGAACCGGCAAGATAATGCCGAAGTTCATCATGTAAGTAAAGTTTTACGTATCTACCCTGAATCATTCACCTTGCCGCAAGGCGCATAGTCAGCGCAGCGGCTACGGAAATATGACGGGTATGAATCGCCGAAGTAGTTTTGGCGCATTGCCCGGGACACACACGGCCATGCCGCGTGACAGGCGCAAACGTAAAGGGGAGTGACAGAACGATGGGCGTTATCTGACTCTTATTATTCCCAAACGGCGGCGGGGCAACAGGCAGAAGCTACTCTACCGCGCAATTATACCATCCTGACGCAAAATGTGCTGAAAACATTTTATTATCCGCCAGGAAATAGCACCCGCGGCACCCAAAATCGCTCGGGCAGTCGGTAGCCGCGTAATACCGACAGATAGTCCAGATAATCGCGGCGGGGAATATCCACTGCGCCTAATGACGCGGTATGGTTGTTCAGTACCTGACAGTCAATTAATTTACCGCCGCTGTGCGCAAAGTCCTGGCAAAATACCAGCAGCGCGGTTTTGGAGGCATTTTCCGCCCGGCTAAACATCGATTCGCCGCAAAACAGCGCTCCCTGCGCTACGCCGTACATTCCTCCCACCAGGGTATTCTCCTGCCAGACTTCAATGGAGTGGGCATGACCCAGCTCATGCAGCTGGTGATAGGCGCGAACGATACTGCTGGTTATCCAGGTGCCTTCGTCACGATCGCTGGCGCAGCCCTCAATCACTTCGCCAAAGGCGTGGTTGAGCGTGACCCGGTAGGGCGAACGCTGATGGAAGCGCTTCATGCTGCGGCTGAGATGGAATTGCTCTGGCCAAAGTACCGCCCGGGGGTCGGGCGACCACCAGAGGATCGGGTCGCCAGGGGAAAACCAGGGAAAAATACCACGCTGATAGGCCATCAGCAGCCGCGCGGGGCTCAGATCGCCGCCGAGCGCCAGCAGGCCATTAGGTTCTCGCAAGGCGCCTTCCGGAGAGGGGAAGGCGATAGAGTGCCGGGAGAGCTGAACCAGACGCATTTTAACCTCAATACGCATCAGCAAAAATTAGATAATAGAATAGCCTACAGACGCTGTTTAAACTGGAAGTACCGGCCCTGTTTAGCGAGCAGCTCCGCGTGACTACCTTGCTCAATTATCTGGCCGTTGTCCATGACTATTATCTGATTAAAACCCGCCAGGCCCCGCAGGCGATGGGTCACCATCAGCACGGTTTTGTCGCGCATGACATCTGCCAGTAGATGCAGGATCTGGCTTTCGGTGGCCGCATCCAGACCTTCTGTCGGTTCATCGAGCAGCATCAGCGGCGCATCGTGGAGCAGCGCGCGGGCAATGGCCAGTCGGCGCAGTTCGCCGCCGGAGAGCTGACGCCCGCCTTCGCCCAGCCAGCCGTTAAGACCACCATCTTGCAGCAGTTTTTCGAGGCCCACCTTCTCAAGGGTAGCGCTGAGATGAGCGTCATCCGCTTCAGGCGCCGCCAGCAGCAGGTTGTCGCGCAGGGTGGCGCTGAACAGGTGCACGCGCTGCGGCACTACGCTCATTACCTGCCGAAGAGTGGCTTCGCTGAGGCCGGAGAGCGGCTGATTGTTGAGCAGAATCTCTCCCTGTGACGGGTCCCAGGCGCGGGTAAGCAACTGCAACAGCGTCGATTTTCCGCAGCCGGTCCGGCCAAGAATGGCGATGTGCTCTCCGGCGGCAATCTGCAGGGAAATATTCTCCAGGGCAGGGGAGGGCTGCTGAGGATAGCGGAAGGTGACCTCCTGAAGCGTTAGGGCCACCTGCGCTGGCGGACTGGCTTCATCTTCGACAAAGGTGACCTCCGGCTGCTGGTCGGTAATCTGCGAGATCCGCCGCGCGGAGGCGATCACTTGGCCTAAATGCTGGAAAGCGCCAGTGACTGGCGCCAGGGCTTCAAAAGCCGCCAGCGCGCAGAATACGAATAGCGCGATCAGCGCCCCGGGCTGACTATTGCCGCCGACGCCGTCTGAGGCCAGCCAGAGCATGGCCACCACGGCGATGCCACCGATTAACAGCATTACCGCCTGCGAAAGCGCGGTCAGCTCGGCCTGGCGCCGCTGTGCATCCTGCCAGCTCAGCTCGGTCTTTTCCATTTGTGCGCGGTAGCGGTCGCTGGCGTTAAATACCATCAGCTCCGCCTGACCCTGCAGCCAGGCGGTGAGCTGTTGGCGATACTGGCCGCGCAGCTGCGTCATACTTTCGCCGGCTGGCTTACCTGCGCGATAGAACAGCGGCGGCATAACCAGCAGGGTCGCCAGCATGATACCGCCGAGCGTCAGCGCGAGGGTGACGTCGAGCAGACTTAATCCGCAGGTGACGACCACAATCACCACCAGCGCGCCGACCAGCGGCGAAATGACCCGCAGGTAGAGATGATCCAGGGTGTCAACGTCGGCTACCACCCGGTTGAGCAGCTCACCCTGGCGAAAGCGCGCCAGCCCCGCCGGAGAGAGGGGGAGCAGTTTGCTGAAGGTGAAAACGCGCAGGTGCTGCAGCACGCGAAAGGTAGCGTCGTGGCTGACCAGGCGCTCAAAGTAGCGCCCGGCGGTACGGATAATTGCCGCGCCGCGAACGCCCGCGGCAGGCAGCATATAGTTAAAACTGTAGGTCCCGGCGACGCCCACCACCGCTGAGGCGGAGAGGAACCAGCCGGAGAGCGTCAGCAGGCCGATGCTGGCCAGCAGGGTCACAATGGCCAGCACGACGCCAAGCAGCAGCATCCATTTATGGCGTTTATAGAGCGCCAGATAGGGTAAAAGTGCGCGCATTTAAATCTCCTCCTGACGATGGGCCAGCAGCGCCGAGAAGACCCCACCAGCACGGGCCAGCGTGGCGTAGTCGCCTTGTTCGATAATCTGTCCGTCCTGCATCACCCAGACGTCGTCCCAGTCGGCCAGCCCCTCGAGCTGGTGGGTGACCAGCAGCGTGGTTTGCTCACTGGAAGCGTGGGTCAGGGCCTGCATGACTCGCTGTTCGCTATGGGCGTCAAGGCTGGCGGCAGGTTCATCCAGCAGCAGCAGGCGGCACGGCACCAACAGCGCGCGGGCGACCGCGATACGCTGCGCCTGGCCTACCGACAGACGACCCGCCTGATCGCCTACGGCGGTATGGATCCCCTGCGGCAGCAGGGCGATAAACTCGCTGACCCAGGCCTTGTCCAGCGCCAGCCTAAGCTGTGCTTCGCTAGCTTCGGGCCACGCCAGCAGCACGTTTTCCCGCAGCGTGGCGGCAGGCAACTGCGGATTCTGTCCTACCCAGCTCAGCAGGCGGCGCCAGCGCTCAGCGTCCAGCTCGCGCAGCTCTACGCCGTTGACCATCAGCGACCCCTCATAGGGCAGAAAGCCGAGCAGTGTATTCAGCAAAGAGCTTTTCCCGGATCCGCTCTGGCCGACCAGCACCACGCGAGCGCCGGCGGGCAGCGCAAAATTAAGCGGCCCCGCCAGAACTTTACCTTCCGGAGATTTGATCACCAGGTCGCGCGCTTCCACGCTAATCAGATCGTTGTCATTTAACGTTTTCTCGCCACGCTCTACCTGGGTCAGCGGCGTTTCCATAAACGTTTTCAGGCTGTCTGCGGCGCCCACGGCCTGAGCTTTGGCATGGTAGAAGGTACCCAGGTCACGTAACGGCTGGAAAAATTCCGGGGCGAGGATCAGCGTCAGGAATCCCGCCATCAGCGTGACGCCCGCGCCATAGTGGCCGAAGTTCAGCTCGCCAAGGTAAGAAAAGCCAAAATACACCGCTACCAGCGCAATGGAGAGGGAGGTGAAAAACTCCAGAACCCCGGAGGAGAGGAAGGCCAGACGCAGGACTTCCATGGTGCGTTGGCGAAAATCCTGCGAGGCGTCGCGAATATTATCGGTTTCTGCCTGACCGCGATGAAAAATACGCAGGGTTTCCATGCCGCGCAGGCGGTCGAGGAAGTGGCCGCTGAGGCGGGCCAGCGCCTGGAAGTTACGCCGGTTGGCGTCGGCGGCGCCCATCCCGACCAGCGCCATGAAAAGCGGGATCAGCGGGGCGGTGCCGAGAAGGATTAGCGCGGCGGCCCAGTTAATCGGAAAAATAGTAATAACGATCAGCAGCGGTACGCAGGCCGCCAGCGTCATCTGGGGCAGGTAGCGGGCATAATAGTCGTGCATGTCGTCGATTTGCTCAAGAATAAGCGTTGCCCAGCTGCCGGCCGGTTTGCCCTGGATCCACGCCGGGCCTGCCTGCTGGAGGCGGTCAAGAACCTGGCGGCGAATTTCATAGCGAATATGCTGCCCGGCCTGAAAGCCGACCCGCTCACGCAGCCAGACCACCCAGGCGCGTAGTACAAAGATCAGCACCAGCAGCGTGAGCGGCAGCAGCAGGGCGGTCGCTGGAATATTCTCCATTACCATCCGATGCAGGATCCGCGCCAGGAACCAGGCCTGCGCCACGATCAGCAGACCGCTCGCCACGCCAAGCAGGCGGGAAATCATCAACCAGCGACGGGAGATAATGCTTTGCTGTTTTAACCAGCGGGTTAACTCTTGTTGACGGGTTTTATTCATTGCGCGCTTTGCAGGTGTCGTTATCGGAGTATTGGGCACGGCAATGTTACATCGCAGCAAAAATAAAGGCGACTTTTCGTCGCCTTCTTTACCTTTGTTACTGACTTGTAAAGATTATTTGCAAGCGTCAGCCAAACCGTCGAGGTAACGCTCCGCATCCAGCGCCGCCATGCAGCCGGTGCCCGCAGAAGTGATGGCCTGACGATAGATATGGTCCATGACATCGCCGGCGGCGAACACGCCCGGGATGCTGGTCTGGGTCGCATTGCCGTGGATACCGGACTGCACTTTGATGTAGCCGTTCTCCAGCTCCAGCTGGCCCTCAAAGATGGCGGTGTTCGGGCTGTGGCCGATGGCGACAAATAAACCAGCCACTTCCAGGGACTCGACATTGTCGCTGTTTTTGGTATCGCGCAGGCGCAGGCCGCTGACGCCCATCTGGTCGCCGGTCACCTCTTCGAGGGTACGATCGGTATGCAGCACGATGTTGCCGCTTGCCACTTTATCCATCAGGCGTTTGATGAGGATTTTTTCCGCACGGAAGGAATCGCGACGGTGGATCAGGTGTACCTCAGAGGCGATATTCGACAGATACAGAGCCTCTTCCACTGCGGTGTTGCCGCCGCCGATCACCGCCACTTTCTGGTTGCGATAGAAGAATCCGTCGCAGGTAGCGCACGCGGAAACGCCGCGGCCTTTGAAGGCTTCTTCGGAAGGCAGGCCCAGATAACGGGCGGAAGCGCCGGTGGCGATGATCAGCGCGTCACAGGTGTACTCGCCGCTGTCGCCTGTCAGACGGAAAGGGCGGTTTTGCAAATCGACGCGGCTGATATGGTCGAAAATGATCTCGGTTTCAAATTTTGCGGCATGCTCGTGCATGCGCTCCATCAGCAGCGGACCGGTGAGATCGTTCGGATCGCCTGGCCAGTTTTCCACTTCCGTCGTGGTGGTCAGCTGACCGCCTTTTTCCATCCCGGTGATCAGCACCGGCTGCAGGTTGGCGCGTGCGGCATAGACCGCCGCGGTGTATCCCGCAGGTCCAGAACCAAGGATAAGCAGTTTACTGTGTTTGGCTGTGCCCATGAGATCCCCATAATAATTGGCATACATTGGGCTGGGATTGTAGGGAATTTGTTGTCGTAAAAAAAGAGCACAGCGATTTTGTTAACGATGTGTGCAATAGAAGCTGCCAATGAATTGGTGATTTTCCCGGCAAGGAATATAACTATTTCTACTGTCGGCGGGACAATTATAAGACGAAAAAATGAGAATCAACCAGGGCGGATGATGAATATCTGGCATCTTGTACTAAAAATCGATGTTTTGCTTTGACAATCACCTGTGCTTTTGCGAAAACATTCAAGGAAGAAGAAAAGCAGTATTTAGCGTGCGGCGAATTTTCATGCACGCAAATGCCATTTTTATCCGGGTTAACGAAATCTACGCATGGTGTGGACAGACGCCATGCGTGATGTCGGTGACTGCCGTCAGGCAACGGGCTTCTCACGTACCCCTGGGTTACCCAATGTCGTACGGGTGATAACAGGATGGGCTCTGGCAGTGAAGGCTCAGAGCCGGAACAGGAGTAGGGAAGGAATACAGAGAGACAATAATAATGGTAGATAGCAAGAAGCGCCCTGGCAAAGATCTCGACCGCATTGATCGTAACATCCTGAATGAATTGCAAAAAGATGGGCGAATTTCTAACGTCGAGCTTTCTAAACGGGTGGGACTTTCTCCGACGCCTTGCCTTGAGCGTGTGCGTCGTCTTGAAAGACAGGGTTTTATTCAGGGCTATACGGCGCTGCTCAACCCGCATTATCTGGATGCATCACTTCTGGTATTTGTTGAGATTACTCTGAATCGTGGCGCACCGGATGTGTTTGAGCAATTTAACGCCGCAGTGCAAAAACTTGAAGAAATTCAAGAGTGTCATCTGGTTTCCGGTGATTTCGACTATCTGTTGAAAACCCGTGTACCGGATATGTCAGCGTATCGTAAATTACTGGGCGAGACCTTGCTGCGCCTGCCGGGCGTTAACGACACCCGTACCTATGTGGTAATGGAAGAAGTCAAGCAAAGTAATCGTCTGGTTATTAAGACGCGCTAACACGGAACAGGTGCAAACTCGACGTAGTTTGATTACACTCCTGTTAATCCATACAGCAACAGTGCCGGGGAGACCCGGCGCTGTTGTCCGTTTTAGCAGCAGGCAGGAAACAGCCTGATACCTGGAGAGCCTTTCTTGAGCCAGGAATACACCGAAGACAAAGAAGTCAAACTAACCAAACTCAGCAGCGGGCGCCGACTCCTTGAGGCGATGCTCATCCTTTGCTCCCTCTTCGCCATCTGGCTGATGGCGGCACTACTGAGCTTTAACCCCTCGGACCCCAGCTGGTCGCAAACGGCATGGCATGAGCCTATTCATAATTTAGGCGGCGCCCCCGGCGCGTGGCTTGCCGATACCCTCTTTTTCATTTTTGGCGTCATGGCCTACACCATCCCGGTGATCATCATCGGCGGATGCTGGTTTGCCTGGCGGCATCAGGAAAACGACGAATACATTGATTATTTTGCCGTTTCCCTTCGCCTCATCGGTGCGTTAGCCCTGATCCTGACCTCCTGTGGTCTGGCGGCGATTAACGCCGATGATATCTGGTACTTCGCTTCCGGCGGGGTGATCGGCAGCCTGCTGAGCACCACGCTGCAACCCCTGCTGCACAGCAGCGGCGGCACCATCGCCCTGTTGTGTATCTGGGCGGCCGGGCTGACGCTGTTCACCGGCTGGTCGTGGGTCAGCATTGCGGAAAAGCTGGGCGGCGGCATCCTGTCCGTTCTCACCTTTGCCAGCAACCGTACCCGTCGGGATGATACCTGGGTCGATGAAGGCGAATACGAAGACGACGAGGAAGAGTACGACGACGAAGAGGCGGCCAGGCCGCAGGAATCGCGTCGCGCCCGTATCTTACGCAGCGCGCTGGCGCGGCGTAAGCGTCTGGCCGAGAAGTTTACCAACCCTATGGGGCGTAAAACCGACGCTGCGCTTTTCTCCGGCAAACGGATGGATGACGGCGAAGAGGTGGTGCAATACAGCGCCAGCGGGGCCCCTGTTGCCGCCGACGATGTACTGTTTTCCGGCGCCAGCGCCGCGCGTCCCGCAGAGGATGATGTGCTGTTCTCCGGCGCCAGCGCCGTGCGCCCGGGCGATTTCGACCCTTACGATCCGTTGTTGAATGGCCACAGTATCGCTGAGCCGGTAAGCGCAGCGGCGGCGGCTACTGCCGCGCCGCAGGCGTGGGCAGAATCACCGGTGGGCCATCACGGCGCTGCGCCAGCTTATCAGCCGGAAGCCAGCTATCCGCCGCAGCAGGCCTATCAGCCTGAACCCGCTCCGTTCCAGCAGGCTGCTTATCAGCCGCCAGCGGGGCAAACCGCACCGCAGGCGTATCAGCCTGAGCCAGCGCCGTATCAACAGCCGGTTTACGATCCGCGTGCCGGTCAACCTGCGCCGCAGGCCTATCAGCCTGAGCCAGCGCCGTATCAGCAGCCGGCTTACGATCCGCGTGCCGGTCAACCTGCGCCGCAGGTCTATCAGCCGGAGCCAGCGCCGTATCAGCAGCCGGCTTACGATCCGCATGCCGGTCAACCTGCACCGCAGGCCTATCAGCCGGAGCCAGCGCCGTATCAGCAGCCGGCTTACGATCCGTATGCCGGTCAACCTGCGCCGCAGGCCTATCAGCCTGAGCCAGCGCCGTATCAGCAGCCAACTTACGATCCCTATGCCGGTCAGCCTGCGCCTCAGACCTATCAGCAGCCGGCTTACGATCCGAATGCCGGTCAGCCTGCGCCTCAGACCTATCAGCAGCCAGCTTACGATCCGCATGCCGGCCAGCCCGCGCCGCAGCCGTATCAGCCGGAGCCAGCGGCGTATCAGCCGCAAAGCGCGCCAGTTCCCCCACCGGAGCCAGAGCCCGAGGTCGTGCAGGAGGAAGTGAAACGTCCGCCGCTCTATTATTTCGAGGAAGTGGAAGAGAAGCGGGCGCGCGAACGCGAGCTGTTGGCCTCCTGGTATCAGCCAATTCCTGAGCCGGAAAGTCCGATTGCCACTAAACCGCTGACGCCGCCGACCACTGCGTCCAAACCGCCAGTGGAGACAACCGTAGTCTCTGCGGTAGCGGCTGGGGTGCATCAGGCTACCGCCGCCAGCGGCGGCGCGGCGGCAACAACCTCGTCCACTGCCGCATCCGCTGCGGCTACGCCATTGTTCAGCCCGGCGTCCAGCGGCCCACGGGTTCAGGTGAAAGAGGGCATCGGTCCAAAACTACCGCGGCCCAATCGCGTGCGTGTTCCTACGCGTCGGGAACTGGCCTCCTACGGCATCAAGCTACCGTCGCAGCGGGAGGCGGAACAGCGCGCGCGGCAGGCGGAGCGCGATCCGCATTATGATGATGAGCTGCTCTCGGATGAGGAAGCGGATGCTATGGAGCAGGATGAACTGGCTCGCCAGTTCGCCGCCACCCAGCAGCAGCGCTACGGTCATCGCTGGGAAGACGATAACGTGACTGATGACGATGAGGCCGACGCCGCGGCGGAAGCGGAGCTGGCGCGTCAGTTTGCCGCTACCCAGCAGCAGCGGTACGCTACCGAGCAGCCGCCGGGCGCCAACCCGTTCTCGCCGGCAGATTATGAATTCTCGCCGATGAAAACGTTGGTCAATGACGGCCCGAGCGAACCGCTGTTTACGCCGACGCCGGAAGTCCAGCCGCAGCAGCCGGCCCAGCGCTATCAACAACCGGCGGCCGCTCCGCAGCAGGGTTATCAACCTGCGCAGCATCAGCCGATACACCATCAGCCTGTGCCGCCGCAGCCGCAATCCTATCCGACTGCGTCGCAGCCCGTGCAGCCGCAACAACCGGTTGCCCCTCAGGGGCATCAGCCTGCCGCCCCTGCGCCGCAGGAGAGCCTGATCCACCCGCTGCTGATGCGCAATGGCGATAGTCGACCGCTGCAAAAGCCGACCACGCCACTGCCGTCGCTGGATCTGCTTACCCCGCCGCCGAGTGAAGTCGAGCCGGTGGATACCTTTGCTCTCGAGCAGATGGCACGCCTGGTGGAAGCGCGACTCGCCGATTTCCGCATTAAAGCGGATGTGGTGAACTACTCACCGGGGCCGGTGATCACCCGCTTCGAACTGAATCTGGCGCCTGGCGTTAAGGCCGCACGGATCTCTAACCTGTCACGGGACCTGGCGCGATCGCTGTCAACGGTCGCCGTGCGCGTGGTGGAGGTGATCCCGGGCAAACCGTATGTCGGGCTTGAGCTGCCGAATAAAAAACGCCAGACCGTCTACCTGCGTGAAGTGCTCGACAACGCCAAGTTCCGTGATAACCCATCTCCGCTCACCGTGGTGCTGGGTAAAGACATCGCTGGCGATCCGGTAGTAGCCGATCTGGCGAAAATGCCGCATCTGCTGGTGGCCGGTACCACCGGTTCCGGTAAGTCTGTTGGCGTCAACGCCATGATCCTCAGCATGCTCTACAAGGCGCAGCCGGAAGATGTGCGTTTCATTATGATCGACCCGAAAATGCTCGAGCTGTCGGTCTACGAAGGAATTCCGCACCTGCTGACGGAAGTGGTCACCGACATGAAAGACGCCGCCAATGCGCTGCGCTGGAGCGTCAATGAGATGGAGCGCCGCTACAAGCTGATGTCGGCGCTGGGCGTGCGTAACCTGGCGGGCTACAACGAGAAGATCGCCGAAGCCGCGCGCATGGGACGTCCGATCCCGGATCCGTACTGGAAGCCTGGCGACAGCATGGACGCCGTACATCCGGTGCTGGAAAAACTGCCGTACATCGTGGTGCTGGTGGATGAATTCGCCGATCTGATGATGACCGTCGGCAAAAAGGTGGAAGAGCTGATCGCTCGCCTGGCGCAGAAAGCGCGCGCGGCGGGGATCCACCTGGTGCTGGCGACACAGCGTCCGTCGGTAGATGTTATTACCGGCCTGATTAAGGCCAACATCCCGACGCGCATCGCCTTTACCGTGTCGAGTAAAATTGACTCACGTACCATTCTCGATCAGGGCGGCGCGGAATCGCTGCTGGGTATGGGGGATATGCTTTACTCCGGGCCGAACTCTACCACGCCGGTGCGTGTCCACGGGGCGTTTGTGCGCGACCAGGAAGTCCACGCCGTGGTTCAGGACTGGAAAGCCCGCGGTCGCCCGCAATATGTGGATGGCATTACCTCCGACAGCGAAAGCGAAGGCGGCGGTGGCGGCTTCGACGGCGGGGAAGAGCTGGATCCGTTGTTCGATCAGGCAGTCAACTTTGTGACCGAGAAGCGCAAAGCGTCGATTTCCGGGGTTCAGCGTCAGTTCCGCATCGGCTATAACCGTGCCGCGCGTATTATCGAACAGATGGAAGCGCAGGGTATCGTCAGCGAGCAGGGCCATAACGGTAACCGCGAAGTGCTGGCGCCGCCGCCCTTTGAATGAGTGCAAAGTTGGGTAAATAAGCGCAAAATCAGCCAATTCTTCTGTCCCACCGCCGCCGGCGGTCCTACAGTAGGGGCAGAAGAGGCTCCCGCGTCGGGAGTGACGCACATTAAGGAAGAACAATGAAAAAACTCGCAATCACCTGTGCATTACTGTCTGGTATGGTCGTCAGCCAGGTCTGGGCAGATGCGGCCAGCGACTTAAAAAGCCGTCTTGATAAAGTGAGCAGCTTCCATGCCAGCTTCACGCAAAAAGTTACCGACGGCAGCGGTAACGCCGTGCAGGACGGGCAGGGAGACCTGTGGGTGAAACGCCCGAACCTGTTTAACTGGCATATGACCCAGCCGGATGAGAGCGTCCTCGTTTCGGATGGTAAAACGCTGTGGTTCTATAACCCGTTCGTCGAGCAGGCCACGGCGACCTGGCTGAAAGACGCTACCAGCAACACGCCGTTTATGCTGATTGCCCGCAACCAGTCCAGCGACTGGCAGCAATATAATATCAAGCAAAATGGCGATGATTTTGTGCTGACGCCAAAAAGCGGCAGCGGCAACCTCAAGCAGTTCACGATCAACGTCGGTCGGGACGGCACTATCCATCAGTTCAGCGCCGTCGAGCAGGATGATCAGCGCAGCAGCTATCAGCTGAAATCGCAGCAGAACGGCGCCGTCGACGCAGCTAAGTTCACCTTTACGCCGCCGAAAGGGGTGACGGTGGACGATCAACGTAAGTAGAGGCGAAAGTGAGCAATCTGTCGCTCGATTTTTCCGACAACGCGTTTCAACCTCTGGCCGCTCGCATGCGGCCAGAAAATTTAGCGCAGTATATTGGCCAGCAGCACCTGCTGGCGCCGGGTAAACCCCTGCCGCGGGCCATTGAGGCCGGGCACCTGCATTCGATGATCCTCTGGGGGCCGCCGGGTACCGGCAAGACCACTCTGGCGGAAGTGATTGCCCGCTACGCCAGCGCCGATGTCGAACGGATCTCAGCGGTAACCTCCGGGGTGAAAGAGATTCGCGAGGCTATTGAGCGCGCGCGGCAAAATCGCAACGCCGGCCGGCGGACCATCCTGTTTGTTGACGAAGTGCATCGCTTTAATAAAAGCCAGCAGGATGCCTTTCTGCCGCATATTGAAGACGGCACCATTACTTTTATTGGCGCGACCACCGAAAACCCCTCCTTTGAGCTTAACTCGGCGCTGCTCTCCCGCGCCCGCGTCTACTTACTGAAATCGCTGACCACCGACGATATCGAGCAGGTGCTTGACCAGGCGATGAACGATAAAACCCGCGGCTACGGCGGCCAGGATATCGTTTTGCCGGATGAGACCCGCAGGGCCATTGCCGAGCTAGTGAACGGCGACGCGCGGCGAGCGCTGAATACCCTGGAAATGATGGCCGATATGGCCGAAAGCGATGACTCGGGCAAGCGGGTGCTGAAGGCGGAACTGCTGACCGAGATCGCCGGCGAGCGCAGCGCGCGCTTTGATAATAAAGGCGACCGGTTCTACGATTTGATTTCCGCCCTGCATAAGTCGGTGCGCGGTAGCGCGCCGGATGCGGCACTTTACTGGTACGCGCGGATCATCACCGCCGGCGGCGATCCGCTGTACGTTGCCCGCCGCTGTCTGGCGATTGCCTCGGAAGATGTCGGCAACGCCGACCCGCGGGCGATGCAGGTCGCCATTTCGGCGTGGGACTGCTTTACCCGCGTCGGGCCGGCGGAAGGCGAACGGGCGATTGCCCAGGCCATTGTCTATCTGGCCTGCGCGCCGAAAAGCAACGCGGTGTACACCGCCTTCAAAGCGGCGCTGGCCGACGCGCGGGATCGTCCTGACTACGACGTTCCGGTGCATCTGCGCAATGCGCCGACGAAGCTGATGAAAGAGATGGGCTACGGCCAGGAGTATCGTTACGCTCATGACGAACCCAACGCCTACGCCGCCGGCGAGCAGTACTTCCCGCAGGAAATGGCGCAAACGCGCTATTATCACCCGACAAACCGGGGGCTTGAGGGCAAAATTGGCGAAAAGCTCGCCTGGCTCGCTGAACAGGATCAAAATAGCCCGATAAAACGCTACCGCTAATTGAGGCGTTGCGGTAAGGTTATTACACTATTTCCGTGGTCGTAGTCTGCGGCCACTTTTCTTTTTTAATTCGATAAGCACAGGATAAGCATGCTCGATCCCAATCTGCTGCGTACCGAGCCAGACGCAGTCGCAGAAAAACTGGCACGCCGGGGCTTTAAGCTGGATGTAGATAAACTTCGCGCGCTTGAAGAGCGTCGTAAAGTTCTGCAGGTGCAAACGGAAAACCTGCAGGCGGAGCGTAACTCCCGATCGAAATCCATTGGCCAGGCGAAAGCGCGCGGGGAAGACATCGAGCCATTACGCCTGGAAGTTAACAAGCTTGGCGAACAACTGGATGCTGCAAAATCCGAGCTGGAAACGCTGCTGGCGGAAATTCGCGATATCGCGCTGGCGATCCCGAATATTCCTCATGATGATGTGCCGGTTGGTCGCGACGAAAACGACAACGTTGAAGTTAGCCGCTGGGGTACGCCGCGTCAGTTCGATTTTGAGGTGCGCGATCATGTTACGCTGGGTGAAATGCACGGGGGGCTGGATTTTGCCGCCGCCGTTAAGCTCACCGGCTCGCGCTTCGTGGTGATGAAAGGGCAGCTGGCCCGTCTGCACCGCGCCCTGGCGCAGTTCATGCTGGATCTGCACACCGAACAGCATGGCTACAGCGAAAACTATGTCCCGTACCTGGTAAACCAGGATACCCTGTATGGCACTGGCCAGCTGCCGAAATTCGCCGGCGACCTGTTCCATACCCGTCCGCTGGAAGAGGAGGCTGACAGCAGCAACTACGCGCTGATCCCGACGGCGGAAGTGCCGCTGACCAACCTGGTGCGCGATGAAATCATCGACGAAGACGATCTGCCGATCAAAATGACCGCCCATACGCCGTGCTTCCGCTCTGAAGCCGGTTCCTATGGCCGCGACACCCGCGGTCTGATCCGTATGCACCAGTTCGATAAAGTTGAAATGGTGCAGATCGTCCGCCCGGAAGACTCTATGGCCGCGCTGGAAGAGATGACCGGTCACGCCGAGAAAGTGCTGCAGCTGCTGGGCCTGCCGTACCGTAAGGTCGCGCTGTGCACCGGCGATATGGGCTTCAGCGCCTGCAAAACCTATGACCTCGAAGTATGGGTTCCGGCGCAAAACACTTATCGTGAGATCTCCTCCTGCTCCAACGTCTGGGATTTCCAGGCGCGTCGTATGCAGGCTCGCTGCCGCAGCAAGTCCGATAAGAAGACCCGTCTCGTTCATACCCTGAATGGTTCTGGCCTGGCAGTAGGTCGTACCCTGGTGGCGCTGATGGAAAACTATCAGCAGGCTGATGGCCGTATCGAGATCCCGGAAGTGCTGCGCCCGTATATGCGTGGCCTCGAATATATCGGCTAAACTTCTCACTCCTTCTTTTAAAAGCGCCTGCGGGCGCTTTTTTTACGCCCTTATTGATACCGGGCAATAATCCTTGCCGCGAATGCAGTGATACTCCCTTTGGATTAAACCAGCATAAAAAACCAATAATATCGCAAAGCATTATATATATGTCTATATAACGCTTGTCAGTTTATTGTGAGCAACCAAAGCGAGTATCCATGAAAATTAAAGCCCCTGATGCTTTACTGGCTGCTGAGGTAAGCCGCCGTGGTCTGATGAAAACCACGGCAATAGGCGGCCTGGCGCTGGCCAGCAACGCACTAACGTTACCCTTTACCCGACTGTCGCATGCTGCCGATACGCCGGCGCCCGCCAGTGAGAAGGTGGTCTGGAGCGCCTGCACCGTCAACTGCGGTAGCCGTTGCCCGCTGCGCATGCACGTGGTGGATGGCGCGATTAAATACGTCGAAACCGATAATACCGGTGACGATAACTATGACGGTTTGCACCAGGTCCGCGCCTGCCTGCGTGGGCGTTCAATGCGCCGCCGAGTCTATAATCCGGACCGTCTGAAGTACCCGATGAAGCGCGTTGGTAAACGCGGTGAGGGCAAGTTCGAGCAAATCAGCTGGGAAGAGGCGTTGGATACCATCGCCAGCAATATGCAGCGGCTGATTAAAGAGTACGGCAATGAATCCATCTATCTGAACTACGGCACCGGCACGCTCGGCGGGACGCTGACCCGCTCCTGGCCGCCGGGGAAAACGCTGATTGCCCGTCTGATGAACTGCTGCGGTGGCTATCTCAATCATTATGGCGACTATTCATCAGCGCAGATTGCTGCCGGTCTGAATTACACCTACGGCGGCTGGGCGGACGGCAACAGCCCATCGGATATTGAAAACAGTCAGCTGGTGGTGCTGTTCGGCAATAACCCCGGCGAAACGCGGATGAGCGGCGGCGGGGTAACGTACTACCTTGAACAGGCGCGGCAGAAATCCAATGCCCGGATGATAATCATCGATCCGCGCTATACCGACACCGGCGCCGGGCGTGAAGATGAATGGATCCCGATTCGTCCGGGGACCGATGCGGCACTGGTTTCGGGCCTCGCGTGGGTGATGATCACCGAGAATCTGGTCGATCAGCCGTTCCTCGATAAATACTGCGTGGGATACGACGAGAAAACGCTGCCCGCCGGTGCGCCAGCCAATGGTCATTACAAAGCTTACATTCTTGGCCAGGGCACTGACGGTATCGCCAAAACGCCGGAGTGGGCCTCGACAATTACCGGTATTCCGCGCGAACGCATTGTTAAACTGGCGCGCGAAATTGCCACCGCCAAACCGGCCTATATTAGCCAGGGCTGGGGTCCGCAGCGTCACGCCAACGGAGAGATCGCCACCCGCGCCATCTCAATGCTCGCCATTCTGACGGGTAACGTCGGGATCAACGGCGGCAATAGCGGGGCGCGCGAGGGCTCGTATAGTCTGCCTTTTGAGCGTATGCCGACGCTGGAGAATCCTGTTGAGACCAGTATCTCGATGTTTATGTGGACCGATGCGATTGAGCGCGGCCCGGAAATGACCGCTCTGCGCGACGGCGTACGCGGTAAAGATAAGCTCGACGTGCCGATCAAAATGATCTGGAACTATGCGGGCAACTGTCTGATTAACCAGCATTCTGAGATCAACCGGACCCACGAAATCCTGCAGGACGACAAGAAATGCGAGATGATTGTGGTCATTGACTGCCATATGACCTCCTCGGCGAAATACGCCGATATTCTGCTGCCGGACTGTACCGCCTCCGAGCAGATGGATTTCGCGCTGGATGCCTCCTGCGGCAACATGTCCTACGTTATCTTTGCCGATCAGGCCATCAAGCCGCGCTTTGAATGCAAAACCATCTATGAGATGACCAGCGAACTGGCAAAGCGTCTGGGCGTCGAAGAGCAGTTTACCGAGGGCCGTACCCAGGAAGGCTGGATGCGCTATCTGTATGAGCAGTCGCGCAAAGCGATTCCCGACCTGCCGGATTTCGACACCTTCCGTCAGCAGGGCATCTATAAGCAGCGCGATCCGCAAGGTCATCATGTGGCCTACAAAGCCTTCCGTGAGGATCCGCAGGCTAATCCGCTGACCACGCCTTCGGGCAAGATCGAAATTTACTCGCAGGATCTGGCGAAAATCGCGGCTACCTGGGAGCTGCCGGAAGGGGATGTTATCGATCCGCTGCCGATCTACACCCCGGGTTTCGAAAACTACAACGATCCGCTGACAGCGAAATACCCGCTACAGCTCACCGGCTTCCACTATAAATCTCGCGTCCACTCGACCTACGGCAACGTCGATGTGCTGAAGGCCGCCTGTCGGCAGGAGATGTGGATTAACCCGATCGACGCCCGCAAGCGCGGCATTGCCAACGGCGATCGTATTCGCATCTTCAACGATCGGGGTGAAGTGCATATCGAAGCGAAGGTGACGCCGCGCATGATGCCGGGCGTCGTCGCGCTGGGGGAAGGGGCCTGGTACAACCCGGACGCCTCGCGTGTGGATCAGGCGGGCAGCATCAACGTGCTGACCACCCAGCGTCCGTCGCCGCTGGCGAAGGGAAACCCGTCGCATACCAACCTCGTTCAGGTTGAGAAGCTGTAAGGAGTAACCGATGACAACTCAGTATGGATTTTTTATTGATTCCGCCCGTTGCACCGGTTGCAAAACCTGCGAACTGGCCTGTAAGGACTACAAGAACCTGACCCCGGAGGTCAGCTTCCGCCGCATCTATGAATATGCCGGCGGCGACTGGCAGGAGGACAACGGCGTCTGGCAGCAGAACGTGTTTGCCTATTACCTCTCCATCGCCTGTAACCACTGTGAAGATCCGGCCTGCACCAAGGTCTGTCCGAGCGGCGCAATGCATAAGCGCGAAGACGGTTTTGTGGTGGTCAACGAAGAGGTATGCATTGGCTGCCGCTACTGCCATATGGCCTGCCCGTACGGCGCCCCGCAGTACAATGCCGACAAAGGCCATATGACTAAGTGCGATGGCTGTCACGAGCGCGTCGCCGAGGGGAAAAAGCCGATCTGCGTCGAGTCCTGCCCGCTGCGGGCGTTGGATTTCGGGCCGATTGCCGAACTGCGCGCTAAGCACGGCCAGCTGGCCGCGGTAGCGCCGCTGCCGTCGGCGCACTTTACCCGGCCGAGTATCGTTATCAAACCTAACGCCAATGCCCGGCCGTGTGGCGATACCACCGGTTACCTGGCGAACCCGAAGGAGGTGTGAGATGGGAAACGGATGGCATGAATGGCCGCTGATGGTCTTTACGGTATTCGGCCAGTGCGTCGTAGGCGGCTTTATTGTTCTGGCGCTGGCGCTGATGACAGGCAAGCTTTCCCGTGAGCAGGAGCAGCGCGTGGTGGGCAGCATGTTCGGCCTGTGGGTATTGATGGGGATCGGGTTTATTGCCTCGACGATGCACCTTGGCTCGCCGCTGCGGGCCTTTAATTCGCTGAATCGCGTGGGAGCCTCGTCGCTGAGTAATGAAATAGCCAGCGGGGCGATCTTCTTCGCCGTCGGCGGAATTGGCTGGCTGCTGGCCGTGTGCAAAAAGCTGCCTGCCGGCCTGCGGAGCCTGTGGCTGGTGGTGACCATGGTGCTGGGCGTGATTTTCGTGTGGATGATGGTGCGGGTATACAACACCATCGACACGGTGCCGACCTGGTACACCGTTTGGACGCCGCTGAGCTTCTTCCTGACGCTGTTTATCGGCGGTCCACTGCTGGGCTACCTGCTGCTGCGCGTCGCAGGCGTCGATGGTTGGGCGCTGCGCCTGCTGCCGGTGGTTAGTTTGCTGGCGCTGCTGGTCAGTATTATGGTGGTCGTGATGCAGGGAAGTGAACTTGCCACCATCCGCAGCTCAGTTCAGCAGGCCTCCGCCCTGGTGCCGGATTACGGGTTGCTTATGGCCTGGCGCGTGGTGCTGCTGGCGCTGGCCCTGGCCTGCTGGTGCGTGCCGCAGATTCGCGGCCGCAAACCGGCGGTCTCGCTGCTCGGCCTGGCCTTTGTTCTGATACTGGCGGGAGAGATGATCGGCCGCGGCGTATTCTATGGCCTGCATATGACCGTTGGGATGGCTGTCGCCAGTTAACCACCTCCATCATGCCGGTGCCTAACCACCGGCATGATGAAAACGTGCTGTCGATAGATGAAATTTTTCAACTGAAATTAACTTCGGCATTTATTAATAAACCAGCAAAAACAATAGCGTATTATCTGTTGTCTCACCTTTTTCCATCCTCTGGATAAAAAACTTCTATCGTAGCCGACAAAACCGCGTCACGCCTGATTTCAGGTGGATTGACAATGTTTTTAGCAGTGGCATGATGCGCTCGCGATCTGAACATTCCTCACGGTTTTTACCCATGACCATCTACACCCGGCCAGTGCAAATGCTGCTCTGTGGCCTGCTTTTATTGACCCTGGCGATAGCGGTGCTGAATACGCTCGTCCCGCTCTGGCTCGCCCATGAAAACATGCCAACCTGGCAGGTCGGCATGGTGGGGTCATCCTATTTTACCGGCAACCTGGCCGGTACGTTGCTGGCCGGCTGGGTGATCAAGCGCCTGGGGTTTAACCGTAGCTATTATCTCGCATCGTTAATTTTCGCCGTCGGCTGCGTAGGGCTGGGGATCACCGTTGGCTTCTGGACATGGCTGAGCTGGCGTTTTATCGCCGGCGTAGGTTGCGCGATGATCTGGGTGGTGGTGGAAAGCGCGCTGGTTTGCAGCGGCACTTCCCGCAGTCGTGGTCGTCTGCTGGCGGCGTACATGATGGTCTATTACGTCGGTACCGTACTGGGCCAGCTGATGGTCAGTAAATTACCCACCGATTTAATGAGCGTCCTGCCGTGGGTGACCGGCCTGGCGCTGGCGGCGATCCTGCCGTTGCTGTTTACCCGCATTATGGGGCAGGCAGAAGAACCGCATGAAACGGTACGTATCTGGCCGATGCTGAAGCTGCGCCAGGCGCGCCACGGGGTCAATGGCTGTATTATTTCGGGGATTGTCCTCGGCTCGCTGTATGGCCTGATGCCGCTGTGGCTGAACCATCAGGGCGTCAGCGACTCCGGCATCGGCTTCTGGATGGCGGTGATGGTGAGTGCGGGGATCCTCGGCCAGTGGCCGGTAGGGCGCCTGGCAGACCGCTACGGTCGCCTGCTGGTGCTGCGGGTACAGGTCTTTGTGGTCATTCTGGGATGTCTGGCGATGCTTAGTCAGGCGGCAATGGCTCCGGCGCTGTTTGTGCTTGGGGCATCTGGTTTCACGCTGTATCCGGTGGCGATGGCCTGGGCCTGTGAAAAAGTGGAGCACCATCAGCTGGTGGCGATGAATCAGGCGCTGCTGATGAGCTATACCATCGGCAGCCTGCTGGGCCCGACCCTGACGGCGATGCTGATGCAGAACTTCTCAGACAACCTGCTGTTTATCATGATCGCCAGCGTGTCGTTTATCTATCTGCTGACCCTGCTGCGCAAAGCCGGGCATCATCCGACGCCAGTGGCGCACGCCTGACCCTGCAGCGCGCAGCGCATGCTGCGCGTCATCTGCTGCAATCGCATAGGCTTTCTGCCGCAGAGAGGACAAGTCGTTTTTCATGAGAATGAAACGGCGGGGCGGACACAGCTTCCCACGCCGTTGCAGGCCGGCATAAGCGCATCACCGGCCCGGGCGGGATTAGTACATTACTTTGTGACCATACTGCTCAAGGATGCCTTTTACCCGCTCCATGGTCTCTTTCTTCGGCGGATGGACGCCGTCCAGCTTGTACTCTTCGCCCATCGCTACCCATTTGTGTTTACCCAGCTCATGGTAGGGCAGCAGCTCGATTTTTTCGACATTGCCCATATCGCGGGTAAATTCGCCCAGGCGGTGCGCGGAATCATCATCGTCTGACCAGCCGGGAACCACCACGTAGCGGATCCAGACATTGATATTCTTCTTCGCCAGATACTGGGCGAATTCCAGCGTACGATGGTTAGAGACGCCGACCAGGTTCTGGTGAATCTCATCGTTCATCTGCTTGAGATCCAGCATCACCAGGTCTGTTACCTCCAGCAGCTCGTCGATAACCGGATCGTAGCGACGTACGAAGCCGTTGGTATCCAGGCAGGTGTGGATGCCTTCTTTCTTACACGCGCGGAACCAGTCGCGAACAAACTCCGCCTGCAGGATCGCCTCACCGCCCGAGGCGGTGACGCCGCCGCCGGAAGCATTCATAAAGTGACGATAGGTCACCACCTCTTTCATTAATTCTTCAACGGTGATTTCTTTGCCGCCGTGGGTATCCCAGGTGTCACGGTTATGGCAGTACAGGCAGCGCATCAGGCAGCCCTGGAAAAAGGTAATAAAGCGGATGCCCGGGCCATCAACGGTGCCACAGGATTCAAAGGAGTGAATGCGACCAATAACTGACATTGCGGTGTTTTCTCCAGATGTGGCCCATCCGGGGCCGTGTTGGTGCGCAGCTCAGCGGCTGCGTCGAGTCTGTTTTGACAGGTACCCAAAGTATAGATAACTGGCAAAGCAGGCTGGGGCGGGGAATGCTTGTTAAAAAGGCCCCACTGATGTGGGGCCTTTATTGTACGCCTTTTCAGTCAGACAGGGAATTACATGGTCTGAGTGAAGGTACGGGTAATAACATCCTGCTGCTGTTCTTTGGTCAGGGAGTTAAAACGTACGGCGTAGCCAGATACACGGATGGTCAGCTGCGGATATTTTTCCGGGTTTTCCATCGCGTCGAGCAGCATTTCGCGGTTCATGACGTTCACGTTCAGGTGCTGACCACCTTCGATGGACGCTTCGTGATGGAAGTAACCATCCATCAGGCCTGCCAGGTTGGTCTTACGAACTTCGTCGTCTTTACCCAGCGCGTTCGGCACGATAGAGAAGGTATAAGAGATACCATCTTTTGCGTAAGCAAACGGCAGTTTAGCGACGGAGGTCAGAGAGGCTACTGCGCCTTTCTGGTCACGGCCGTGCATCGGGTTAGCACCTGGACCGAACGGCGCGCCAGCGCGACGACCGTCTGGGGTATTACCGGTTTTCTTACCGTACACCACGTTAGAGGTGATGGTCAGAACAGACTGAGTCGGGATAGCGTTGCGGTAGGTGTGCAGTTTCTGAATTTTCTTCATGAAACGTTCAACCAGGTCAACGGCCATGTCATCGACGCGAGGGTCGTTGTTACCAAACTGCGGGTATTCGCCTTCGATTTCGAAGTCGATAGCCAGACCGTCTTCGTCACGAATCGGTTTAACTTTCGCATATTTGATAGCAGACAGGGAGTCAGCAGCAACGGACAGACCAGCGATACCACACGCCATGGTGCGGATAACGTCACGGTCGTGCAGCGCCATCAGAGAGGCTTCGTAGCTGTACTTGTCGTGCATGTAGTGGATGATGTTCAGCGCGGTGACGTACTGTTTAGCCAGCCAGTCCATGAAGTGATCCATGCGATCCATTACTTCGTCGAAGTTCAGGACGTCGCCTTTGATCGGTTCAGATTTCGGACCAACCTGCATTTTCAGTTTTTCATCCACGCCGCCGTTGATAGCGTACAGCATGGTTTTCGCGAGGTTAGCGCGAGCGCCGAAGAACTGCATTTGCTTACCAACAACCATCGGGCTTACGCAGCATGCGATAGCGTAGTCGTCGTTGTTGAAGTCCGGACGCATCAGGTCATCGTTCTCATACTGCAGAGAAGAGGTATCGATGGACACTTTAGCGGCGAATTTCTTGAAGCTCAGCGGCAGTTTTTCAGACCACAGGATAGTAATGTTCGGCTCCGGAGACGGCCCCATGGTGTACAGGGTGTTCAGGAAGCGGAAGCTGTTTTTGGTCACCAGAGTACGGCCGTCAACGCCCATACCGCCGATGGATTCCGTTGCCCAAATCGGGTCGCCGGAGAACAGTTCATCATATTCCGGGGTACGCAGGAAGCGAACCATACGCAGTTTCATGACCAGGTGGTCAACCATTTCCTGCGCGTCTTGCTCGGTGATTTTACCCGCCTGCAGGTCACGCTCGATGTAGATATCCAGGAAGCTGGAGGTACGACCGAAGGACATTGCCGCGCCGTTCTGAGATTTCACGGCAGCCAGGTAACCGAAGTAGGTCCACTGAATCGCTTCCTGAGCGGTGGTCGCCGGACCGGAGATGTCATAGCCATATTTAGCGGCCATCTCTTTGATCTGGCCCAGTGCGCGGTGTTGTTCAGCGATTTCTTCACGCAGACGGATGGTCGCTTCCAGGTCTTCGCCGCTTTCCAGTTTCGCTTGCAGAGAGTTGAACTGGGCGAATTTGTCTTTCATCAGGAAGTCGATACCGTACAGCGCAACGCGACGGTAGTCACCGATGATACGACCACGACCGTAAGCATCCGGCAGACCCGTCAGCACGCCGGATTTACGGCAGCGCAGGATGTCCGGGGTATAGACGTCGAAAACGCCCTGGTTGTGAGTTTTACGGTACTCTGTGAAGATTTTTTTCAGCATCGGGTCCAGCTCGCGATTATACGCTTTGCAGGAACCTTCAACCATTTTGATACCACCGAACGGGATGATCGCACGTTTCAGCGGCGCTTCGGTCTGCAGACCAACGATTTTTTCCAGACCTTTCTCGATATAGCCCGCGTCGTGAGAGGTGATGGTGGAAGCCAGGGCAGTGTCAAAATCAACAGGCGCGTGAGTGCGGTTTTCCTGTTTTACACCTTCCATTACGGTGTCCCACAGCTTGGTGGTCGCTTCAGTCGCGCCAGCCAGGAAGGATTCGTCGCCTTCATATGGGGTGTAGTTTTTCTGAATAAAGTCACGGACGTTGACTTCATTCTGCCAGTCACCTTTCGCAAAACCTTCCCAGGCTGTGGCTAACTTTTCATTAAGCTCGGACATGTAACACCTACCTTCTTAAGTGGATTTTTTATTTACTGCCTGAAACAACCCTTAGTGATGGTCGTTGCCACGCAGGTAAATGACCCAGTATGTCAACCCGACCAGCAGACCCCCGCCGATAATGTTCCCGATAGTTACCGGAATCAGGTTATCAGTGATGAAGTTCATAACGGTCAAGTGAGAGAAACTTTCCGGAGTCGAACCGATGGCGGTCCAGAATTCCGGGCTTGCAAAGTTGCGGATTACGATACCCATCGGGATCATAAACATGTTGGCGATGCTGTGCTCAAAGCCGCTGGCAACGAACATCGCTACCGGCAGGACCATGATCATCGCTTTATCCATCAGGCTACGACCGGAATAGCTCATCCATACGGCGAGACAAACCATCAGGTTAGCGAGGATACCCAGGCTCACGGCCTCCACAAAAGTATGGTGCATTTTGTGGTCGGCGGTCTGCAGAACGTTTAGCCCCCAGCCGCCGTTGGCAGTCATATATTCGCCTGATAACCACATCAGCAGCACAAACAGCAGCGCGCCCACCAGGTTACCAAAATAGACGTTGAGCCAGTTTTTTGCCAGTTGCCCCCAGGTAATTCGACCGCTGGCTTTGGCCACCACGATCAGTACCGTAGAGGTAAAGAGGTCAGCGCCGCAGATAACGCACAGAATCAGACCCAGAGAAAAACAGATCCCACCGATAAGTTTGGCAATCCCATAAGGCATTGCGGCAGTGCCGGTGGTCGCGGTGATATAGAATACGAAAGCGATGGAGATGAAAACGCCAGCGGTGATCGCCAGATAAAACGTCTTCATCGGATGCTTCGTTGCTTTATAGACACCTGCTTCTTCGGCGACTTTCGCCATCGCGGCAGGGAGCAAAAGATCAAAAGGGTTGTCAGCTTTCACACTAACTCTCTCTTTATATAAGTTGGCGGTGAGATACTAACAAAGCATTATAGAATGGAAATTGATATAGATCATATCTCACCGGAACTATATGCCTTTTTAGTGTGTGGTTTTTATTGAAATTACCTCTAACTGCATGAAATATATATAGAAAATAATTTTTAAATTTTATAGATAATGTTGAATTATTTCTTTTTTACCCCCATTTTTGAGTTAATTAAAATGGAGTATTTTTATTAAATTTAACAATTGATAAATGATGAAATGGCGTTATTTAACATTAATTAACTTTACAACTACAAATTATAGGAGGCGCTTTCTCAGGGTTAAATAACGGAGCCGCTGAGGGCTCCGTTGTAAGCATGAACGATGGCGCAAGCTGGGCTTATTTTGCCCAAAACGCCGCTTTCGCCCGCTGCAGTTTTTCATAGGCTTTCAGCAGCGACTGATGGGCCGGGAAGGCCTGCAGATCGCTATCGACCGCCTGGAGACCATAGAACGGCGCTTCCCCGCTCAGCGCCGCGCTGGCGGCTTCGACCGCGTCGGCGCCGTACATACGGATGAAGGCGTTCAGGTACTGCAGCGGCTGACGCTCTTCTTCCTGGCTCAGCAGCAGCAGGGTTTGCAGACAGCGATAGTAGTTCGCGCGCTCCGCGCTGAAGACCGAAGCATTAAATTCCATGGTCCACTCGGTCCAGATCAGCGCCTGTTCCAGATCGCCGCCGGCCAGGGCCAGCATCGCTTTCAGCTCGCCGACGCGCAGGGTATACCAGCCGTTGTCTTTTCCGGTGGCGAGCCCCAGCAGTTCGCGAACGCGGGTGAAATCATCAAGACCCTCATCGTCCATCTGCTCGATCAGCGCCAGGTAATCTTCTTTATCCCACTCGCTGCCCGGCAGGGACAGAATGGTGTCCCGCAGATGAGCGCCCATGCTGTTGTTCGCCAGCCACAGATCTTCCGCCGGGTATATGTCCGACATCCCTGGGACGATGATACGGCAGGCGTAAACGCCCAGGTGCTCGTAGTCGGCGATGTACACTTCTTTATCTTCGGCCTTGAAGATGGCCATCAGGGTGGCGAACTCTTCTTCGGTAGTACCAGAGAAGCTCCAGTCAACGAATGGATAGTCGGCGTCCTGCTTGAACATATCCCAGGAGATCAGGCCGCTGGAGTCGATAAAGTGGGTTTCGAGGTTCGCGTGCTCGGCGACCTCTTCGTCATCGAAGGTTGGCGGCGTGAAGACGTCGAGGTCTTTCAGGCTACGGCCCTGCAGCAGTTCGGTGACGGTTCGCTCCAGCGCCACGCCAAAGTCCGGGTGGGCGCCGAAGGAGGCGAAGCAGGTGCCGTTAGCCGTGTTAAACAGCACGACGCAGATAACCGGATATTTGCCGCCCAGCGAGCCATCATAGGCAAAGATCGGGAAACCTTCAGCTTCCAGTTTGGCGATCGACTCCACGACGCCCGGATAGCGCGCCATGACTTCCGCCGGGATCTCCGGCAGGCTGATGCTTTCAGCGATGATGCGGTTTTTAATGTGACGTTCAAAGACCTCTGACAGACCCTGTACCCGCGCTTCGTTGCGGGTGTTACCGGCGGACATGCCGTTGGAGACGTACAGGTTGCCGACAATATTCATCGGAATATAGACGGTTTCGCCGTCGGACTGGCGGGTAAAAGGCAGACCGCACACGCCGCGCTCATCGTTACCCGACTGCAGATCCACCAGCATACTGGCCGTTAACTGATCGTCAGGATCGTAGAACGCGCGCAGGCGGGCATCCAGCAGACCTTCCGGGACTTCATCATCCTCAGTCAGCGGGAACCACTTTTCGTTCGGGTAGTGAACAAACGGGCCGTTAGCGATAGTGTCGCCTAACCAGAAGTCGGCGAAGAAATAGTTAGTGGACAGACGTTCGAAATATTCGCCCAGCGCGGAGGCCAGGGCTGCCTTTTTGGTGGCGCCTTTACCATTGGTAAAGCACAGCGCGCACGCTTTATCGCGAATGTGAACGGACCACACGTGCGGCACCGGGTTCAGCCACGAGGCCTCTTCGATATCAAATCCGAGGTCGAGCAATTTCTGCTGGAAGCGAGCGATGGAATCTTCCAGGGCGGCATCTTTGCCGGGAATAAACGTTTGGGTCATGGCGATCACTTTTGTCGTACGGAAAGCGCGCAATGATACGGCTTTTATCTGACAGGTGCTATCTCCATCATCTGGCTATGCTTAGAGGCATCTTTAATACACAGGGAGATGGAAAATGAAAGCCTTTGACTGGCAGCGGATGGCGCTCGATAAAGTACCGGTGGAATTCCTGGCGGAGGTGGCGTTGCGCAGCCTCTATACCTTCGTTCTGGTCTTTATTTTCCTCAAGATTACCGGACGGCGCGGCGTGCGGCAGATGTCGCTGTTCGAGGTGCTGATTATTTTGACCCTCGGCTCGGCGGCGGGTGACGTGGCGTTTTATGACGATGTGCCGCTGCTGCCGGTGCTGGTGGTCTTCGTTACGCTGGCGCTACTGTATCGCGGCATTATGTGGCTGATGGGGCATAGCGAAAAGCTGGAGGATCTACTGGAGGGGAAACCTATCGTAGTGGTGGAAGAGGGGCAGTTGGCCTGGGAGAAGCTGCATGCGGAAAACATGACCGAATTCGAATTTTTTATGGAGCTGCGGGTCAACAGCGTCGAGCAGCTTGGCCAGGTCCGGCTGGCAATCCTCGAAACCAACGGGCAAATCAGCGTGTTTTATTATCCCGATGAAGAGGTGAGGGCCGGATTATCGATCCTTCCAGCGCATTGTACCACACGCTATACCACCATTCCGCAAGAGGGGATCTATGCCTGCGTGCGCTGCAGCATCGTAATGGCGATGCAGGCGGGAGAAAAACGAATATGTCCGCGCTGCGCAAATGCAGAATGGTCGAAGGCCAGCCGGGCGAAACGGCTTACCTGACAGCAAATATGTCGGTTTTATTACGTCAAGCCGATAGATTCTGTTGTGTGACGGCGGCCGCGTTTTACCGTCGGCGAGTTTTAGCCATTGCGGACCGTGTCACTGAATGATAAAACCGATAGCCACAGGAATAACTTATGCCCGCGGCGGTTCGCGGGCAAAACAACATAGCAACGTGGTGAGGGGAAATGGCTCAGGTCTATAACTTCAGTTCGGGCCCGGCAATGCTGCCGGCGGAAGTACTCAAACTGGCGCAGCAGGAACTGTGCGACTGGCACGGTCTGGGGACGTCGGTCATGGAGATCAGTCACCGTGGTAAGGAGTTTATCCAGGTGGCAGAAGAGGCAGAACAGGACTTCCGCGCTCTGCTGAACATCCCTTCCAACTATAAAGTTTTATTCTGCCACGGCGGCGGCCGCGGCCAGTTCGCCGGGATCCCGCTGAACATCCTCGGCGATAAAAAGGTCGCTGACTATGTGGACGCCGGCTACTGGGCGGCCAGCGCGGTCAAAGAGGCGAAGAAATACTGCACGCCGAACGTTATCGACGCGAAAATCACCGTCGACGGCAAGCGCGCTGTGAAGCCGATGAGCGAGTGGCAGCTGACCCCGGGAGCGGCCTATCTGCACTACTGCCCGAACGAAACCATTGACGGTATCGCGATTGATGAGACGCCGAACTTCGGCGACGACGTCATCGTGACCGCCGATTTCTCCTCCACCATTCTTTCCCGCGAAATTGACGTCAACCGCTTCGGCGTAATCTACGCCGGCGCGCAGAAGAATATCGGTCCGGCTGGGCTGACGCTGGTCATCGTGCGTGAAGATCTGCTGGGCAAAGCCAGCGTGGCCTGCCCATCAATTCTTGACTACACCGTGTTAAGCGAGAATGACTCGATGTTTAACACACCGCCGACGTTCGCATGGTATCTGGCTGGACTGGTGTTTAAGTGGCTGAAACAGCAGGGCGGGGTTGCCGCGATGGATAAAATCAACCAGCAGAAAGCCGAACTGCTCTACGGCGTGATCGATAACAGCGGCTTCTATCGTAACGATGTGGCGCAGGCCAACCGTTCGCGTATGAACGTACCGTTCCAGCTGGCGGACAGCGCCCTGGACAAACTATTCCTCGAAGAGTCGTTTGCTGCCGGGCTGCACGCGCTGAAGGGCCACCGGGTGGTGGGCGGCATGCGTGCTTCCATCTACAACGCCATGCCGCTGGACGGCGTGAAGGCGTTAACCGACTTTATGCTGGACTTCGAACGCCGCCACGGTTAATCGCCTGTTTCTTTCTTCCTCCCCGCGGCCTGTCTGCGGGGTTTTTATTCTGTTTGTTTGAGAGTGAAGTTTGATGGAATCCCTGACGTTACAACCCATCGCACGCGTAGAGGGCACCGTGAACCTGCCAGGTTCGAAAAGCGTCTCCAACCGCGCGCTGCTGCTGGCTGCCCTGGCCCGCGGCACGACGGTGCTGACCAACCTGCTGGACAGCGACGATGTGCGCCATATGCTGAATGCCCTGAGTGCGCTGGGGGTTCAATATACCCTGTCTGCCGACCGCACCCGCTGCGAAGTGACCGGCAACGGCGGCCCGTTGCGCTCTGCCGCGGCGCTGGAGCTGTTCCTTGGCAACGCCGGTACCGCGATGCGTCCGCTGGCGGCGGCTCTGTGCCTTGGCAGCAACGATATCGTGCTGACCGGCGAACCGCGGATGAAAGAGCGTCCGATCGGCCATCTGGTGGATGCCCTGCGTCAGGGCGGCGCTCAGATCGACTATCTGGAGCAGGAAAATTATCCACCGCTGCGCCTGCGCGGCGGTTTTCAGGGCGGCAACGTCGAGGTTGACGGCAGCGTCTCCAGCCAGTTCCTGACCGCGCTGCTGATGACCGCGCCGCTGGCGCCGCAGGATACCGTCATCGTCATTAAGGGCGATCTGGTGTCGAAACCCTATATCGACATTACGCTGCACCTGATGAAAACCTTCGGCGTTGAGGTGGACAATCAGTCTTATCAGCGATTTGTGGTGCGCGGCAAGCAGCAGTATCAGTCGCCGGGAGATTACCTGGTGGAAGGCGATGCTTCCTCGGCCTCGTATTTCCTCGCCGCTGGCGCCATTAAGGGCGGCACGGTAAAAGTCACCGGTATCGGCCGCAACAGCGTACAGGGCGACATTCGTTTCGCCGACGTACTGGAGAAAATGGGCGCCACCGTCACCTGGGGCGACGATTTCATCGCCTGCACCCACGGCGAGCTCAAGGCGGTCGATATGGATATGAACCATATCCCGGACGCCGCGATGACCATCGCCACCGCCGCGCTGTTCGCGCAAGGGACCACTACCCTGCGCAATATCTACAACTGGCGGGTCAAGGAGACGGACCGTCTGTTCGCCATGGCGACCGAGCTGCGTAAAGTGGGCGCCGAGGTGGAAGAGGGGGAAGATTATATCCGCATCACCCCGCCGGCAAAGTTGAAGTACGCAGAAATCGGCACCTATAACGACCACCGGATGGCGATGTGCTTCTCGCTGGTAGCGCTGTCTGATACGCCGGTGACCATCCTTGATCCCAAATGTACGGCCAAAACGTTCCCTGACTACTTTGAGCAGCTGGCGCGGATCAGTACCCTCGCCTGAGTAAAACTTTGTCATCCCGCGGGCTGATATCCTGTCAGCCCGCTATAATTGCGCAAAACTTCTGCTTTTCATTTCCTGTAGTCCGTAATTTACAAGCAATGCTCACTTTCCGGCGTATTGATGCGTATAATGCGCGGCGTTTATATTCCATGCGCCTTGCTGAAGGAGAAAAAGATGACGGCGAATATTCCGGTAATCACCATTGATGGGCCTGGCGGTGCGGGTAAAGGTACGTTGTGCAAGGCAATGGCGGAAGCGCTGGGCTGGCATCTGTTAGATTCAGGCGCGATCTACCGCGTTCTGGCGCTGGCGGCGCTGCATCATCATGTCGACGTGGAGTCCGAAGAGGCGCTGGTGCCCCTGGCTGCCCATCTTGACGTGCGTTTTATTTCTACTGACGGCAACCTGGAAGTGGTGCTGGAAGGGGAAGATGTCAGTAGCGAAATTCGCACTCAGGAGGTTGCGAACGCGGCCTCGAAAGTGGCGGCTTTTCCGCGCGTTCGCGAAGCGCTGCTGCGCCGCCAGCGCGCCTTCCGCGAACTGCCGGGGCTTATCGCCGACGGTCGCGATATGGGAACGGTAGTTTTCCCGGACGCGCCGGTGAAAATTTTCCTCGATGCCTCGGCCGACGAGCGGGCGCATCGCCGCATGCGGCAGTTGCAGGAAAAGGGCTTTGATGTTAACTTTGAACGTCTTTTGTCCGAGATAAAAGAGCGTGACGATCGCGACCGAAATCGCGCCGTGGCGCCGCTTGTCCCGGCTGCCGATGCATTAGTTCTCGATTCAACCGAACTAAACATTGAGCAAGTGATTGAAAAAGCGCTACAATATGCGCGCGAAAAATTGGCCGTTGCGTAGGCCTTAACCGGTAACGCGCCGAAGCCTCCGAATTATAGCAGTACCCCGCGGCAATGGATGGTCAGCGGGTATGTGAAACAACCCCATCCGGCACGGAGCCAGGTGGACGTTAATATTAACCTGAAGATTAAACATGACTGAATCTTTTGCTCAACTGTTTGAAGAATCCTTAAAAGAAATCGAAACCCGCCCGGGTTCCATCGTTCGTGGTGTTGTTGTTGCTATCGACAAAGACGTAGTACTGGTTGACGCCGGTCTGAAATCTGAGTCCGCCATCCCGGCTGAGCAGTTCAAAAACGCCCAGGGCGAGCTGGAAATCCAGGTTGGTGACGAAGTTGACGTTGCTCTGGATGCAGTAGAAGACGGCTTCGGTGAAACTCTGCTGTCCCGTGAGAAAGCTAAACGTCACGAAGCTTGGATCACGCTGGAAAAAGCTTACGAAGACGCTGAAACTGTTACCGGTGTTATCAACGGCAAAGTTAAAGGTGGCTTCACTGTTGAGCTGAACGGTATTCGTGCGTTCCTGCCGGGTTCCCTGGTAGACGTTCGTCCGGTGCGCGACACGCTGCACCTGGAAGGCAAAGAGCTTGAGTTCAAAGTCATCAAGCTGGACCAGAAGCGTAACAACGTTGTTGTTTCTCGTCGTGCCGTTATCGAATCCGAAAACAGCGCAGAGCGCGATCAGCTGCTGGAAAACCTGCAGGAAGGCATGGAAGTCAAAGGTATCGTTAAGAACCTCACTGACTACGGTGCATTCGTTGATCTGGGCGGCGTTGACGGCCTGCTGCACATCACCGATATGGCCTGGAAACGCGTTAAGCATCCGAGCGAAATCGTAAACGTTGGCGACGAAATCACTGTTAAAGTGCTGAAGTTCGACCGCGAGCGTACCCGTGTATCCCTGGGCCTGAAACAGCTGGGCGAAGATCCGTGGGTAGCTATCGCTAAACGTTATCCGGAAGGTACCAAACTGACCGGTCGCGTGACCAACCTGACCGACTACGGCTGCTTCGTTGAAATCGAAGAGGGCGTTGAAGGCCTGGTTCACGTTTCCGAAATGGATTGGACCAACAAAAACATCCACCCGTCCAAAGTTGTTAACGTTGGCGACGTTGTGGAAGTAATGGTTCTGGATATCGACGAAGAGCGTCGTCGTATCTCCCTGGGTCTGAAGCAGTGCAAATCTAACCCATGGCAGCAGTTCGCGGAAACCCACAACAAGGGCGACCGTGTTGAAGGTAAAATCAAGTCTATCACTGACTTCGGTATCTTCATCGGCCTGGACGGCGGCATCGACGGCCTGGTTCACCTGTCTGACATCTCCTGGAACGTTGCAGGCGAAGAAGCAGTTCGTGAATACAAAAAAGGCGACGAAATCGCAGCAGTTGTTCTGCAGGTTGACGCAGAGCGTGAGCGTATCTCCCTGGGCGTTAAACAGCTCGCGGAAGATCCGTTCAACAACTACGTTGCTCTGAACAAGAAAGGCGCTATCGTTGTTGGTAAAGTGACTGCAGTTGACGCTAAAGGCGCAACCGTAGAACTGGCTGACGGCGTAGAAGGTTACCTGCGTGCTTCTGAAGCATCCCGTGACCGCGTTGAAGACGCAACTCTGGTTCTGAGCGTTGGCGACGAAGTTGAAGCGAAATTCACCGGCGTGGATCGTAAGAACCGCGTAGTGAGCCTGTCTGTACGTGCGAAAGACGAAGCGGAAGAAAAAGACGCTATCGCTACCGTGAACAAGCAGGAAGACGCGAACTTCTCCAACAACGCTATGGCTGAAGCGTTCAAAGCAGCGAAAGGCGAGTAATCTTTGTCATTCAGGTAATAACAACCTGAATAGCGACGAGTTTACTTGACAGATTGCAGGATTCGTCCTGTAATCAAGCACAAAGGGCGGCTACGGCCGCCCTTGTTTAAGCTGTTAGCTAATTTTTGCCTTGAAGGAAACCGGAGGAATAATGACCAAGTCAGAATTGATTGAAAGACTTGCCAGCCAGCAATCTCACATTCCGGCGAAAGCGGTGGAAGATGCTGTTAAAGAAATGCTGGAACATATGGCCTCAACGCTTGCTCAAGGTGAGCGCATTGAAATCCGCGGTTTCGGCAGCTTTTCTCTGCACTATCGAGCACCTCGCACCGGACGTAACCCGAAAACTGGTGATAAAGTCGAACTGGAAGGTAAGTACGTTCCGCACTTTAAGCCCGGGAAAGAATTACGTGACCGCGCCAATATTTATGAAGGGTGAGTTGCACGACGTGCAGCCTGCCTGACGATAAAGAAAGCACCTTCGGGTGCTTTTTTTGTGCCCGCCATTTACGGCCATCCTCACAAAAAAAGCGTGCCCGGCTGCAAGCGAGGCGATTGTCTGGAATGCGCCGCGCAAGCCTGAATTTGCCGCCAGGACGCCAGCACCGCTTTGCGTAACACTGTCCACTCACAGGGAGGTGTTTATGCGTCTACCATGGCTTGCCGGATGCGCCATCATTGCAATGCTGCCGCTTCTCTGGCTACCCGTCTTGCCGGGCCCGTACAGTCTGGCGGGCGCGAGCGCACTGGCGCTGGCGCTGATTCGTCTGCATGGAAGGGCCGTCGCCGGAGTGGCGATGACGCTTCTGCTGGTGGTCTGGGGAGTATTGAGCGCGCATCAGGCGCTGTGGCCGACCCGGCACCTTACCGGCGCCATCCGGCAAGCGGAAGTGATCCTTAGCGAGACGGATGGCCAGACCTTGCACCGTGGACAGATGGTGCGCCTGCGGGGCCGCTATCTGTTTCCCCCGGTAGGCGTAACGCTGTACGGGGAACTTGCACCTGCGCCAGCCTGTGCGGGTCAACACTGGCTGATGACACTGCGCCTGCGCCCGGTGCACGGGCAGCTCAATGACGGGGGCTTCGACAGCCAGCGCTATGCGCTGGCGCAGCACCGACCGCTGAGCGGAGGGATCGTCGCCGCTTCCGCGCTGGATGCCCGCTGCAGTCTGCGCGCCCGCTATCTGACGTCGCTGACCCGGCGACTGCAGACTTATCCCTGGCGCGCGGTGATGTTGGGATTAGGAATGGGGGAGCGGCTGTCTTTGCCGACGGAGATAAAGGTCCTGATGCAGAACACGGGCACTTCCCATCTGATGGCTATCTCGGGTCTGCATATCGCTCTCGCGGCTTCTCTCATCATGCTGTTGCTGCGCGGCGTGCAGTATATTCTCCCGGGCCGCTGGATCGGCTGGCGGTTGCCGCTGCTGGCCGGGCTGGCCGGCGCCGTCGGCTATGCCTGGCTGACGGGTATGCAGCCGCCGGCCCTGCGCACTTGCTTAGGGCTTGCGGTCTGTTGTGCTTTACGTTTGTCGGGTCAACGCTGGACGGCGTGGCAGGTGTGGCTCTGCTGTCTGGGAGCGATACTGGTTGCCGACCCGCTGGCGGTCCTGTCGCAAAGCCTGTGGCTATCTGCCTTCGCCGTGGCGGGGCTTATCTTCTGGTTCCAGTGGCTCCCGTTGCCTGCCGGCCGCTGGCGCTGGCCGTGGAAGACCATAATTGCTCTTGTTCATTTGCAGGCTGGCGTGACGCTGCTGCTGCTGCCGCTGCAGTTGTTGCTATTCCATGGAGTCAGCCTGACGTCGATGGCGGCTAATTTGCTGGCGGTACCGTTAGTCACCCTGTTGGCGGTGCCGCTTATTCTGACCGCGATGCTGGTGCATCTCTCGGGGCCGGATATAGTGGAGTCGCTACTCTGGCTGGCGGCCGATCGCGTGCTGGCGCTACTGTTTTGGGGATTACGACGTTTACCGGACGGCTGGTTGACGCTGGATGCTCGCTGGCTGTGGATCAGTATCCTGCCGTGGCTGTTGGTGATGGGCTGGCGTTTTCAGAGCTGGCGGCATTCACCGGCGCTGTGTCTCAGCGTGCTGTTTTTACTGACGCGGCCATTCAGCCGACAACCGCCTGCGGACGAATGGCGGGTGACGATGCTGGATGTCGGACAGGGGCTGGCGATGGTGATCGAGCGTCACGGTAAGGCATTGCTTTACGATACCGGGCCGGCTTGGCCGCAGGGTGATAGCGGTCAACAGGTGATTATCCCGTGGCTGCGCTGGCACCATCTGCAGCTGCAAGGGATTATGCTGAGCCATGAACATCTGGATCATCGCGGCGGCCTTGATTCAGTGCTGCAGGCATGGCCGCAGGCGTGGGTGCGCAGCCCGTTAGGCTGGGCGCATCATCTGCCGTGTCATCGCGGTGAGCGCTGGCAATGGCAGGGACTCAACTTCCAGGCCCTGTGGCCGCTACCGGGCAGCACGGCAAAGGGTAACAATCATTCCTGTGTGGTGCGGATCGATGATGGTCGCTCCAGCATCCTGCTCACCGGCGATATAGAACGTCAGGCGGAGCAGGCGATGATCAGCCGTTACTGGCGGCATCTGACGTCTACACTTATTCAGGTTCCCCACCACGGCAGCAATACCTCCTCCAGCGCGCTGCTGATCCGCCGGGTGGATGGCGCGGCCGCGCTGGCCTCCGCTTCGCGCTACAATGCGTGGCGGATGCCCTCGTACAAGGTGGTTCAGCGCTACCGCCAGCGGGGTTATCGCTGGTTCGCCACGCCGCAGCAGGGGCAGATAACGGTGGTTTTTTCCGCAGAAGGTTGGCAAATCCATAGCTTACGGGATCAAGTTTTACCGCGTTGGTATCATCAGTGGTTTGGCGCGCCCGCCGATAACGGGTAGAATATGCGGCTATTTCAACACAAGCTGGTTTATTGAATGCAGAACGATAAAGATCTCTCCACGTGGCAGACCTTCCGCCGACTTTGGCCGATTATCGCGCCGTTTAAAGCCGGGCTAATCGTAGCGGCGGTGGCGTTGGTGCTTAACGCGGGCAGTGACACCTTCATGTTATCGCTTCTTAAACCGTTATTGGATGATGGTTTTGGTAAAACGGATCGCTCAGTGCTGCTATGGATGCCGCTGGTGGTTATCGGCCTGATGGTGCTGCGTGGGATCACCAGCTACATCTCGAGCTATTGTATTTCCTGGGTTTCCGGCAAAGTGGTGATGACCATGCGTCGTCGCCTGTTCGGCCACATGATGGGTATGCCGGTGGCCTTCTTTGACAAGCAGTCTACCGGAACGCTGCTGTCACGCATCACCTATGATTCTGAGCAGGTCGCCTCCTCCTCTTCCAGCGCGCTGATCACCGTGGTCCGCGAAGGGGCATCGATTATCGGTCTGTTCGTGATGATGTTCTATTACAGCTGGCAGCTGTCGCTGATCCTGATCGTACTGGCGCCGATTGTGTCGGTGGCGATCCGCGTGGTCTCCAAGCGTTTTCGCAATATCAGTAAGAATATGCAGAACACGATGGGGCAGGTCACCACCAGCGCCGAGCAGATGCTGAAAGGGCACAAAGAGGTGCTGATGTTTGGCGGCCAGGAAGTGGAAACCAAACGTTTTGATAAAGTCAGCAATAAAATGCGTCTGCAGGGGATGAAGATGGTTTCCGCCTCGTCTATCTCCGACCCGATCATTCAGCTTATCGCCTCCCTGGCGCTGGCCTTTGTCCTGTATGCCGCCAGCTTCCCGAGCGTGATGGACACCCTGACCGCCGGGACCATTACCGTGGTCTTCTCCTCGATGATTGCGCTGATGCGTCCGCTGAAGTCGCTGACCAACGTCAATGCCCAGTTCCAGCGCGGGATGGCGGCGTGCCAGACGCTGTTTGCGATCCTCGATTCCGAGCAGGAAAAAGACGAAGGTACGCGGGTCATTGAGCGGGCGAAAGGCAATCTCAAGTTCGAGAACGTCACCTTTACCTACCCGGGTCGCGAAGTGGCCGCGCTGCGCAATATCAATCTCGATATCCCGGAAGGGAAAACCGTGGCGCTGGTGGGGCGCTCAGGGTCGGGTAAATCGACCATTGCCAGCCTGATCACCCGCTTCTACGATGTCGACGAGGGGCAGATCCTGCTGGATGGCCACGACCTGCGCGAGTACAAGCTGAGCTCGCTGCGCGATCAGGTGGCGCTGGTTTCACAAAACGTGCATCTGTTCAACGATACCGTCGCCAACAATATCGCCTATGCCCGTACCGAAGAGTACAGCCGCGAGCAGATTGAAGAGGCCGCGCGCATGGCCTACGCCATGGATTTCATTAACAAGATGGATAATGGTCTGGATACCATCATCGGCGAGAATGGCGTGATGCTGTCCGGCGGCCAGCGCCAGCGTATTGCTATTGCCCGCGCGCTGCTGCGTAACAGCCCGATCCTGATCCTTGATGAAGCCACCTCGGCGCTGGATACCGAGTCCGAGCGTGCTATTCAGGCGGCGCTGGATGAGCTGCAGAAAAACCGTACCTCGCTGGTTATCGCTCACCGTCTGTCGACCATTGAGCAGGCTGATGAAATCGTGGTGGTTGAAGACGGGCGGATCGTGGAGCGCGGAACGCACCATGACCTGCTGGAGCATAAGGGCGTGTACGCCCAGCTGCATAAGATGCAATTCGGCGAATGATCGCGCGCATCTGGTCCGGGGAATCGCCGCTGTGGCGCCTGCTGCTGCCGCTCTCCTGGCTGTATGGCCTGGTGAGCGGGGTGATTCGCCTCAGCTATCAGCTGGGGTGGCAAAAAGCCTGGCGCGCGCCGGTGCCGGTGGTGGTGGTTGGTAACCTGACCGCTGGCGGCAATGGCAAAACGCCGGTGGTGATCTGGCTGGTGGAGCAGCTGCAGCAGCGCGGTATTCGCGTTGGCGTCGTGTCTCGCGGCTACGGCGGTAAAGCCGACCGCTATCCGCTGGTGTTGGACGACAGGACCAGTACGGCGCAGGCGGGTGATGAACCGGTGTTGATCCATCAGCGTACCGGTGCCCCGGTCGCTGTCGCCCCGCTGCGCAGCGACGCGGTAAAAGCGTTGCTCAGCGCGCACGATCTGCAGATGATTGTGACCGACGATGGTTTACAGCACTATAAGCTCGCGCGGGACAGAGAAATTGTCGTTATTGACGGCGTGCGCCGCTTTGGCAACGGCTGGTGGCTGCCTGCCGGGCCGATGCGCGAGCGGGCGTCGCGCTTGCAAAGCGTTGATGCGGTTATCGTTAACGGCGGCGTGGCGCGTCCGGGTGAGATCCCGATGCGGCTGCGCCCAGGGATGGCGGTTAACCTGCTTACCGGCGAACGTCGCGATGTCTCCACCTTCACGAACGTGGTGGCGATGGCCGGCATCGGCCATCCGCCGCGCTTCTTCGCCACCCTCGAAAGCTGCGGCGTCCAGCCGGTCAAAACCGTGGCGCTGGCGGACCATCAGGCGCTGAGCCAGGCTGATGTCGCCGCCCTGGTGACCGCCGATCAGACGCTGCTGATGACCGAGAAAGATGCCGTGAAATGTCGCGATTTCGCCGCTGCAAACTGGTGGTATTTACCGGTCGACGCCATAATGGCCGATGAACGCGCACAGCGGTTGCTTGCGGACTTAGCGACGTTGGCGCAACGTTAACTGACGCGCCGGCTTTGCTCGCCGCTGTGCTGGAATTCCTGACGGAGAACCTGCATGTCGGTATTGCAACTATCGCTTAACGAGGCGCGCCACCTCCATCTCGCGGCGCAGGGGTTGTTAAAGAAGCCCCGACGTCGCGCTCGCCCGAAAGACATTCTTTCCACCATCCAGCAGATGTCGCTGCTGCAAATCGATACCATCAACGTGGTGGCCCGCAGCCCCTACCTGGTGCTGTTCAGCCGTCTTGGCAGCTATCCGCAGCACTGGCTGGATGAGTCGCTGCGCAACGGCGAGCTAATGGAATACTGGGCGCATGAAGCCTGCTTTCTGCCGCGCAGCGATTTCGCCCTGGTGCGCCATCGCATGTTGAATCCCGACAATATGGGCTGGAAATACCATCGCGCGTGGATGGAGGAGCATGCCGGGAGTATTGCCGAGCTGGTGGCGCATATCGGGCAAAACGGCCCGGTTCGCTCGGCGGATTTTACCCACCCGCGCAAAGGCGCCAGCGGCTGGTGGGAGTGGAAACCGCATAAGCGCCACCTGGAAGGGCTGTTTACCGCCGGCGAAGTGATGGTGGTGGAGCGGCGCAATTTTCACCGCGTGTATGATCTAACCCGGCGGGTGATGCCGGACTGGGACGACGAGCGCGACGCGCTCTCCCGCGAAGACGCAGAGGCCATTATGTTGCGCAATAGCGCCCGTAGCCTCGGCATCTTCCGCGCCCAGTGGCTGGCCGATTACTATCGCTTGCGCCAGCCGGCGCTACCGGGTCTGCTGGCGGCCTGGCAGGAAGAGGGGCTGGTGGTGCCGGTTAACGTGGAAGCACTCGGCGAGATGTGGCTGCATCACGAGGCGCTGGCGCAGCTGGAGACCGCGCCCGGCGGTAAGCTGACCGCCAGCCATAGCGCCGTGCTCTCGCCCTTCGACCCGGTGGTCTGGGATCGGAAACGCGCTGAGCAGCTGTTCAACTTCAGCTATCGCCTGGAGTGTTATACCCCGGCGCCGAAGCGTCAGTATGGCTACTTCGTACTGCCTCTGCTGCACCAGGGAAAACTGGTCGGGCGGATGGACAGTAAAATACATCGCAAAAGCCGGGAGCTGGAGATCTTCGCCCTGTGGCTGGAGGAGGGGGTGAAGATCACCCGTGGTCTGGAGCAGGGGCTGCGCCGGGCGATTAACGACTTCGCACACTGGCAATCGGCAGAGCGGATCCTTTGCCGACGCCTGCCGGAAGGGCTGTTTGTCGGCCAGGAGCAGGGGTGGGAAATCGACGCCGATTGATCCCGGCGCCTGCCTTCCTGTGATATGCTGCTGAGAAATCTATCCGGTCCATCAGGAGGAAACATGGATCACCGTTTACTTGAAATCATCGCCTGCCCGGTCTGTAACGGCAAGCTGTATTACAGTCAGGATAAGCAAGAACTTATTTGCAAACTTGATAGCCTGGCGTTTCCGCTGCGCGACGGTATCCCGGTGCTGCTGGAGACAGAGGCGCGTCCGCTGGCGCTAGAAGAGAGTCACTCATGAGTTTCGTGGTCATTATTCCTGCGCGTTTCGCCTCCACGCGCCTGCCGGGAAAACCACTGCAGGACATTAATGGTAAGCCGATGATTGTCCATGTGCTGGAGCGCGCTCGCGAATCCGGCGCGGATCGCATTATTGTCGCCACCGATCACGAAGATGTCGCCCGGGCGGTTGAAGCCGCCGGCGGCGAGGTCTGTATGACCCGCGCCGACCATCAGTCCGGCACCGAACGGCTGGCGGAAGTGGTGGAAAAGTGCGCGTTCAGCGATGACACCATTATCGTCAATATTCAGGGCGATGAGCCGATGATCCCCCCGGCGATTGTCCGCCAGGTGGCGGAGAATCTGGCTGCCAGCAGCAGCGGAATGGCGACCCTGGCGGTACCGATCCATGATGCGGAAGAGGCGTTTAACCCGAATGCGGTCAAAGTGGTGATGGATGCCAAGGGTTACGCGCTCTATTTCTCCCGCGCGACTATTCCCTGGGATCGCGATCGCTTTGCCCAAACCCGCGAGACCATCGGTGACTCCCTGCTGCGGCACATCGGCATCTATGGCTATCGCGCCGGCTTTATCCGCCGCTATGTCAGCTGGGCGCCGAGCCCGCTGGAGCAGATTGAAATGCTCGAGCAGCTGCGAGTGCTGTGGTATGGCGAGAAAATCCATGTTGCCGTGGCGGCCGAAGTGCCCGGCACCGGCGTGGATACCCCGGAAGATCTGGAGCGCGTCCGCGCTGAGCTGCGTTAGTCCTCTGTCCCCTCCTTGCTGGAGGGGATATCCCCGTCGGTTTTTCGCTTTTTTTACCCCTTTTTGATCTTATCCGATGACAAGCCAGGTGCGGGCGCTCATTATGAAACCAGTAGTGTTCATAGGGGTAATCGACAATGGAACAGTTGCGAACCGAACTCAGTCATCTTCTTGGCGAAAAGCTAAGCCGGGTGGAGTGTGTCAGTGAACAAGCCGCTACGGCGCTGTGGTTCCTGTACGATGCGCAGGGAAACCCGATGCCGCTGCTGGCGCGAAGTTTCACCACGCCCGGCGTGGCGCGGCAGCTGGCATGGAAGATCTCGACCCTGGCGCGTAATGGTACGGTGCGTATGCCGGTGGTTTATGGCGTCATGACGCACGAAGAACATCCCGGACCAGATGTGCTGCTGCTTGAGCGCCTGCGCGGCGTACCGGTGGAGGCGCCGACGCGCACCCCGGCGCGCTGGGAGCAACTGCAGGAGCAAATCGTCGAGGGGCTGCTGGCGTGGCATCGGCAGGACAGTGGCGGCTGCGTGGGAATGGTCGACAATACCCAGGAAAACCTGTGGCCGAACTGGTACCGCCAGCGGGTAGAGATATTGTGGAGCACCCTGAACCTGTATCAGGACACCGGTCTCACCATGCAGGATAAGCGCCTTTTGTTCCGCTCCCGCGAGTGCCTTCCGGAGCTGTTCCGCGATTTCAATGATAATGCTGTGCTGGTGCATGGCAACTTCACTCTGCGCAGCATGCTAAAAGATCCGCGCAGCGATCAGCTGCTGGCGATGGTGGGGCCGGGGATGATGCTGTGGGCGCCACGCGAGTATGAACTGTTCCGCCTTGCTGAAGGCGGCCAGGCGGAACAGCTGCTGTGGCGCTACCTGCAGCAGGCGCCAGTTTCCGAGGCCTTTGTCTGGCGGCGCTGGCTTTATCTGCTGTGGGATGAGGTGGATAGTCTGGTCAACACCGGGCGCTTTGATCGCGCCCGTTTTGACCTCGCTGCAAAATCACTCCTGCCCTGGCTCGCCTGAGCTGCCTTTCAGCCATTGCCAGACGCGACCAAGGGTTTCATAGCCGACCCGGTCGCTGTGCATCAGCCACACTGGAGAAGGAATGGCCCGCTCCCACGGATTGAGCGGCGAGGTCACCGCCAGCTGATTGGCCGGCGCGGGAAGCGGATCCAGGCCGGCATGGCGAAAGAATATCATCGCCCGCGGAAGGTGTGACGCCGAGGTGACCAGCAGGAAGGGCGCGTCGCCGATGGCGCGCTTCACCGCCAGCGCTTCCTCTTCTGTATCTTTCGGCCGATCGAGCACAATGATATCGCTGCGAGGTACGCCAAGGCTCTCCGCCACTCTCGCCCCGGCTTCCGCCGTGCTGACGGGGTTCGTTTTCGCCGCCGCGCCGGTAAAGATCATTTTCGAACCGGGATTCGCTTGCCACAGGCGGATGCCCTCCGTCAGGCGCGGCAGGCTGTTATTGATAAGATTAGAGCTTGGCGCCCACTCCGGATTCCAGGTATAGCCGCCGCCCAGCACCACCACGTAGTTCACCGGCTGCTCGCCGCGCCAGGTGGGGTAGGTATCTTCAATCGGTTTTAGCAGGCTGTCGGCCACGGGCTGCAGGCTCAGCAGCGTCAGCAGCAGCCAGCCGAGGCTCACGCATAGCTTTCCGGTACGCTGAAAGCGGCTGAACCATAACAGCGCGATCCCGATACCGATCAGCAACAGTAAGGCGGGTAGCGGCAACAGCAGGCCGCCGACGATCTTTTTTAGCGTGAAAAGCATGCCAGATGGTTCCTTTTTTAACCATATAACCAAAGTTATGTTCGGATCTTATAACAGATCGCTTCATTCTCGGCGCGGGTATGACAAAATAGCGGTTTTGTGTTGGCTTGTGGAGTCACTCGTGCAGGATCGCAATTTCGATGACATTGCTGAAAAGTTTTCGCGCAATATTTACGGCACCACAAAAGGCCAGTTGCGTCAGGCGATCCTCTGGCAGGATCTGGAACCGCTGTTGGCGCAGCTGGGGCCGGGACCGCTGAGGGTGCTGGATGCCGGCGGCGGCGAAGGGCAAACGGCCATCAAAGTCGCGCAACTGGGCCATCACGTGACGCTCTGCGATCTCTCCGCTGAGATGGTGGCTCGCGCCCGCCAGGCGGCCGCCGATAAAGGTGTGATCGACAACATGCATTTTGTACAATGCGCGGCTCAGGATATTGCGCAGCATTTGGAAAGCCCGGTCGATCTGGTACTGTTTCATGCGGTGCTGGAGTGGGTGGCGGAGCCCCAGGAAATACTGCATACCCTGTGGTCGACGCTGCGTGCTGGCGGTGGACTGTCATTGATGTTCTACAATGCTAACGGCCTGTTGATGCACAATATGGTTGCCGGTAATTTTGATTACGTTCAACTGGGCATGCCAAAAAAGAAAAAACGCACGCTGTCGCCGGATTATCCGCGTGAACCACAGCAGGTTTATCACTGGCTGGAAGAGATTGGCTGGCAGATCGTCAGCAAAACCGGCGTGCGGGTGTTTCATGATTATCTGCGTGAAAAACGCCAACAGCATGACAGCTATGCGGCGCTGCTGGCGCTGGAGACGCGCTACTGTCGTCAGGAGCCGTATCTCAGCCTGGGCCGTTATATTCATGTCACCGCGCTTAAGAGCCAGGCTCATAGCCGCAGATGCAAGGATAAAGTATGAGTGAATTTTCCCAGACAGTCCCCGAACTGGTTGCCTGGGCCAGAAAAAATGATTTTTCAATCTCGCTACCGGTCGACAGACTCTCTTTCCTGCTGGCGATCGCCACTCTGAATGGTGAACGACTGGAAGGGGAAATGAGCGAGGGTGAACTGGTGGATGCGTTCCGCCACGTCAGTGATGCGTTTGAGCAGACCAGCGAAACCATCAGCCAGCGCGCCAATAACGCGATCAACGATTTGGTGCGCCAGCGTCTGCTGAACCGCTTTACCAGCGAAATTACCGAAGGCAATGCGATCTATCGCCTGACGCCGTTGGGGATTGGGATCACCGATTATTATATCCGTCAGCGCGAATTCTCGACGCTGCGTCTCTCGATGCAGCTGTCGATCGTTGCCGGCGAGCTGAAGCGCGCGGCGGACGCCGCGGAAGAGGGCGGTGATGAATTCCACTGGCATCGCAACGTTTTTGCGCCGCTGAAGTATTCCGTAGCGGAAATTTTCGACAGCATCGACCTGACGCAGCGCATTATGGATGAGCAGCAGCAGCTGGTGAAAGACGATATCGCGCAGTTGTTGAATAAAGATTGGCGCGCGGCGATTTCCAGCTGTGAACTGCTGCTGTCGGAAACCTCCGGCACCCTGCGCGAACTGCAGGATACGCTGGATGCGGCAGGGGATAAGCTGCAGGCGAACCTGCTGCGCATTCAGGACTCGACCATGGCGCGCGACGATCTCCATTTTGTCGATCGGCTGGTGTTCGATCTGCAAAGCAAGCTCGACCGCATCGTCAGCTGGGGTCAGCAGGCGATTGACCTGTGGATCGGCTACGACCGCCATGTGCACAAGTTTATCCGTACCGCTATCGATATGGATAAGAACCGCGTCTTCGCCCAGCGTCTGCGCCAGTCGGTACAGACCTATTTTGATGAACCGTGGGCGCTAACTTACGCCAACGCCGACCGCCTGCTGGATATGCGCGATGAAGAGATGGCCCTGCGCGATGAAGAGGTCACCGGCGAGCTGCCGGCGGACCTCGAATTTGAAGAGTTTAACGAAATTCGCGAGCAGCTGGCGGCGCTGATCGAAGCGCAGCTGGCGGTCTATAAAGAGAAAGGAATACCGCTGGATCTCGGCCTGGTGGCGCGGGAGTTCCTGGCGCAGTATCCGCGCGGGCGTCACTTCGACGTGGCGCGGATCGTCGTGGATCAGGCGGTACAGCTGGGCGTCGCCCAGGCAGATTTCACCGGACTGCCGGCAAAATGGCAGCCGATTAATGATTACGGAGCCAAGGTACAGGCGCATGTCATTGACAAATATTGAACAAGTGATGCCGGTTAAGCTGGCGCAGGCGTTGGCCAATCCGTTATTTCCGGCGCTGGACAGCGCCCTGCGCGCGGGCCGTCATATCGGTCTCGACGAGCTGGATAATCACGCATTTTTGATGGATTTTCAGGATTACCTGGAAGAGTTTTACGCTCGCTATAACGTCGAGCTGATCCGCGCGCCGGAGGGATTCTTCTACCTGCGCCCGCGGTCCACCACGCTGATTTCGCGCTCGGTACTGTCCGAGCTGGATATGATGGTGGGCAAAATTCTTTGCTATCTCTATCTCAGCCCGGAGCGCCTGGCTAACGAAGGGATTTTTACCCAGCAGGAGCTCTATGACGAGCTGCTGACCCTGGCCGATGAATCCAGGCTGCTGAAGCTGGTGAACAACCGTTCCACCGGTTCGGATCTGGACCGCCAGAAGCTGCAGGAAAAAATGCGGGCCTCGCTTAACCGCTTACGCCGTCTGGGGATGGTGTGGTTTATGGGCCACGATAGCAGCAAGTTTCGCATTACCGAATCGGTATTCCGCTTTGGCGCCGATGTGCGCGCCGGCGACGACCCGCGCGAAGCGCAGCGCCGTCTGATCCGCGACGGGGAAGCGATGGCCCTGGAAAATCACCTGCAGCTCAATGATGAGAATGAAGAAAACCAGCCGGATAGCGGGGAGGAAGAGTAATGATTGAACGCGGTAAGTTTCGCTCGCTAACGCTGGTTAACTGGAACGGCTTCTTTGCCCGGACCTTTGATCTTGATGAACTGGTGACCACCCTCTCCGGGGGGAACGGCGCGGGTAAGTCCACGACCATGGCGGCCTTCGTCACGGCGCTGATCCCGGATTTAACCCTGCTGCACTTCCGTAACACCACCGAAGCGGGGGCCACCAGCGGCTCACGCGATAAAGGCCTGCACGGTAAGCTGCGCGCCGGGGTGTGTTACTCGGTACTCGATGTGATCAACTCCCGCCACCAGCGCGTGGTGGTCGGCGTGCGCCTGCAGCAGGTCGCCGGGCGCGATCGTAAAGTCGATATTAAACCTTTCGCCATTCAGGGACTGCCGACCTCTATCCTGCCGACCCAGCTGTTGACCGAAACGCTGAACGATCGCCAGGCGCGCGTCGTGAGCCTCAACGAGCTGAAAGATAAACTCGAGGCGATGGAAGGGGTCCAGTTTAAACAGTTCAACTCGATCACCGAATATCACTCGCTAATGTTCGATCTGGGCGTGGTGGCGCGTCGCCTGCGTTCCGCCTCCGATCGTAGCAAGTACTACCGCCTGATTGAGGCCTCGCTGTACGGCGGGATCTCCAGCACCATTACCCGCTCGCTGCGCGACTACCTGCTGCCGGAAAACAGCGGCGTGCGTAAAGCGTTCCAGGATATGGAAGCGGCGCTGCGGGAAAACCGCATGACGCTGGAAGCCATTCGCGTTACCCAGTCCGACCGCGATCTGTTTAAACACCTGATCAGCGAAGCCACCAACTACGTGGCGGCGGACTATATGCGTCACGCCAACGAGAGGCGCATTCACCTGGATAAGGCGCTGGAGTATCGCCGCGATCTCTTCACCTCGCGTTCGCAGCTGGCGGCTGAGCAGTATAAGCACGTCGACATGGCGCGCGAACTGCAGGAGCATAACGGCGCGGAGGGCGATCTGGAAGCCGATTACCAGGCCGCCAGCGATCACCTGAACCTGGTGCAGACTGCGCTGCGTCAGCAGGAAAAAATCGAGCGCTACGAAGCGGATCTCGACGAGCTGCAGATCCGTCTGGAAGAGCAGAATGAAGTGGTGGCGGAAGCCGTCGATCGTCAGGAAGAGAACGAAGCCCGCGCTGAGGCCGCCGAGCTGGAAGTGGATGAGCTGAAAAGCCAACTCGCCGACTATCAGCAGGCGCTCGATGTGCAGCAGACCCGCGCCATTCAGTATAACCAGGCGCTGCAGGCGCTGGAGCGCGCGAAGGCGCTGTGCCATCTGCCGGATCTGACCCCGGAGAGCGCCGACGAGTGGCTGGAAACCTTCCAGGCGAAAGAGCAGGAAGCGACGGAGAAAATGCTGTCGCTGGAACAGAAAATGAGCGTGGCGCAAACCGCGCACAGCCAGTTTGAACAGGCTTACCAGTTGGTGGCGGCGATTAACGGCCCGCTGGCGCGCAATGAAGCCTGGGACGTAGCGCGCGAATTGCTGCGCGACGGCGTGAACCAGCGCCACCAGGCCGAGCAGGCGCAGGGGCTGCGCAGCCGCCTCAACGAGCTTGAACAGCGCCTGCGCGAGCAGCAGGACGCTGAGCGTCAGCTGGCCGAGTTCTGCAAACGCCAGGGTAAACGCTACGATATCGACGATCTGGAAACGCTGCATCAGGAGCTGGAAGCGCGCATCGCGTCGCTGGCCGACAGCGTCTCCAATGCTCAGGAGCAGCGCATGGCGCTGCGTCAGGAGCTGGAGCAACTGCAGTCGCGTACCCAGACGCTGATGCGTCGGGCGCCGGTCTGGCTGGCGGCGCAGAACAGCCTTAACCAGCTGTGCGAGCAAAGCGGCGAGCAGTTTGCGTCCGGCCAGGAGGTCACCGAATACCTGCAGCAGCTGCTGGAGCGTGAACGAGAGGCTATCGTTGAACGTGACGAGGTCGGCGCCCGCAAGCGCGCCATCGACGAAGAAATCGAGCGTCTTAGCCAGCCGGGCGGTTCGGAAGATCCGCGCCTCAACGCCCTGGCGGAACGGTTCGGCGGCGTTCTGCTGTCCGAGATCTACGATGATGTTAGCCTGGACGATGCGCCGTACTTCTCCGCGCTGTACGGTCCGTCGCGCCATGCGATCGTGGTACCGGATCTGTCGCGGGTAGCCGAGCAGCTTGAGGGACTGGAAGATTGCCCGGAAGATCTCTATCTGATCGAAGGCGATCCGCAGTCCTTCGATGACAGCGTATTCAGCGTCGACGAGCTGGAAAAAGCGGTGGTGGTGAAGATTGCCGATCGCCAGTGGCGTTATTCGCGCTTCCCGTCGCTGCCGCTGTTTGGCCGCGCGGCACGTGAAAACCGCATTGAAACCCTGCATGCCGAGCGTGAATCGCTGTCAGAGCGTTTTGCGACCCTGTCGTTCGATGTGCAGAAAACCCAGCGCCTGCACCAGGCCTTCAGCCGCTTTATCGGCAGCCATCTGGCGGTGGCTTTCGAGGACGATCCGGAAGAAGAGATCCGCAAACTCAACAGCCGCCGCGGCGAGCTGGAGCGTGCGCTGAGCGCCCATGAAAGCGATAACCAACAGAACCGTGTGCAGTACGAGCAGGCGAAAGAGGGCGTGTCGGCGCTCAACCGCCTGCTGCCGCGCCTGAACCTGCTGGCGGATGATACGCTGGCCGACCGCGTGGACGAGATCCAGGAACGTCTGGACGAAGCGCAGGAGGCCGCGCGCTTTATTCAGCAGCACGGTAACCAGCTGGCGAAGCTGGAGCCTATTGTTTCGGTGCTGCAGAGCGATCCGGAGCAGTTTGAGCAGCTGAAAGAAGATTACGCCTATGCGCAGCAAACCCAGCGCGATGCGCGTCAGCAGGCTTTTGCCCTGGCGGAAGTTGTGCAGCGCAGGGCCCACTTCAGCTACTCCGATTCGGCGGAAATGCTCAGCGGCAACAGCGATCTCAACGAGAAGCTGCGCCAGCGTCTGGAGCAGGCGGAGTCCGAACGCAGCCGCGCGCGCGACGCGATGCGTGCCCATGCGGCGCAGCTTAGTCAGTACAATCAGGTGCTGGCCTCGCTGAAGAGCTCGTATGACACCAAGAAAGAGCTGCTCAACGATCTGTATAAAGAGTTGCAGGACATTGGCGTGCGCGCCGACGCCGGCGCGGAAGAGCGTGCTCGCGCGCGTCGCGATGAGCTGCACATGCAGCTGAGCAATAACCGCTCCCGACGCAATCAGCTGGAGAAAGCGTTGACCTTCTGCGAAGCGGAAATGGACAACCTGACCCGTAAACTGCGCAAGCTGGAGCGCGATTACTGCGAAATGCGCGAGCAGGTGGTGACCGCCAAGGCGGGCTGGTGCGCGGTGATGCGTCTGGTGAAAGACAACGGCGTCGAACGTCGTCTGCATCGACGCGAGCTGGCCTATCTCTCCGCCGATGAGCTGCGCTCAATGTCGGATAAGGCGCTGGGGGCGCTGCGTCTGGCGGTCGCCGATAACGAACATCTGCGTGACGTGCTGCGTATCTCGGAAGATCCGAAGCGTCCGGAGCGCAAAATTCAGTTCTTCGTTGCCGTATACCAGCATCTGCGCGAGCGTATTCGTCAGGATATTATTCGCACCGATGATCCGGTGGAAGCGATCGAGCAGATGGAGATTGAGCTCAGCCGCCTGACCGAAGAGCTGACCAACCGTGAACAGAAGCTGGCGATCAGTTCCCGCAGCGTGGCCAACATTATTCGCAAAACCATTCAGCGCGAGCAGAACCGTATCCGGATGCTCAACCAGGGTCTGCAGAGCGTCTCCTTCGGCCAGGTCAACAGCGTGCGTCTGAACGTCAATGTGCGTGAGACCCACTCGATGCTGCTCGACGTGCTCTCCGAGCAGCATGAGCAGCACCAGGATCTGTTTAACAGCAATCGTCTGACCTTCTCTGAGGCGCTGGCCAAGCTCTATCAGCGTCTCAACCCACAGATCGACATGGGGCAGCGCACGCCGCAAACCATCGGTGAAGAGCTGCTCGACTACCGCAACTATCTGGAGATGGAAGTGGAAGTTAACCGCGGCTCCGACGGCTGGCTGCGCGCGGAGTCCGGCGCGCTGTCTACCGGGGAAGCTATCGGTACCGGGATGTCGATTCTGGTGATGGTGGTGCAGAGTTGGGAAGATGAATCCCGTCGCCTGCGCGGCAAGGATATCTCGCCTTGCCGTCTGCTGTTCCTCGATGAAGCGGCGCGTCTCGACGCCCGCTCCATCGCCACCCTGTTCGAGCTGTGCGAACGTCTGGAGATGCAGCTGATTATCGCAGCGCCGGAGAACATCAGTCCGGAAAAAGGCACTACCTATAAACTGGTGCGTAAGGTGTTCAATAATCACGAACATGTGCACGTCGTGGGGCTGCGCGGGTTTGCTGCGCCGCTGCCGGAAGCGCTGCCGGGAACGGCCGACGCCTCGTGACGATGCAGCTCACTACTGGCGGGTAAGCGCTGAAAAGGGCAACGTTAAGTTGCCCTTTTTGCTATCCAGCTTGCTATGCCAGGGTGGTATAATCTTTAAGCTTCTTTACATTAGGTAAGGCAAAAGCCTTTTCGTCTTTATATACTGTGTTAAAGCCCACGAATTTGTGGGCGGCAATGTGTGACAACAGGGGGCAAGGGATGTTGCTTAAGAAACGGTATGGTCGTCCATTGTCAGCGCTCAGTCTGAGCCTGGCAATGGCATTTGCTCCGCTGTTCAATGTCCAGGCCGCAGAGCCTGAAGTCGTACCAGGTGATAGCTCCGCTACGCCTGGAGAGCTTTCCGTCGCGCTGTCGCAAAGCGACGGGCAATCGCCGGCGGTCGCGAAGCTGGCCGGTGAGCAGCCGCTGTCGATGGAAGCCGCGGCGAACAGTCGCGCCCAGATCGAAGCGCTATTGCCGGCTGGCTACAAACCCGTCTTTATGAATCCGCTGGTCTCGCTATACGCCGCCAGGGATATGAAACCGATGTGGGAAAACCGCGAGGCGGTGCAGGCGTTCCAGCAGCAGCTGGCGGAGATCGCCATCGCCGGTTTTCAGCCGCAGTTTACCACCTGGGTCAGTCTGCTGACCGATCCTGCCGTCACCGGTATGGCGCGCGATGTGGTGTTGTCTGATGCCATGATGGGCTATCTGCACTTTATCAGCGGCATCCCCACCCAGGGGACCCGCTGGTTATATAGCTCGACACCGTACAAGATGGCGACCCCGCCGCTGTCGGTGATTAACCAGTGGCAGCTGGCGCTGGATAATGGCTCCCTGCCGGCGTTTATCGCCGGCCTGGCGCCGCGTCATCCGCAGTATGAGGCCATGCATCAGTCGCTGCTGGCGCTGGTGGCTGATTCACGTCCATGGCCGCAGATGACCGGCAGCGGCTCGCTGCGTCCGGGAGAATGGAGCAATGATATCGGCGCGCTGCGCGAGATCCTCCAGCGTACCGGGATGCTGGAAAATTCCGCCAATATCGTTCTGCCCGGCGACGTGGTGAGTCCTTCGGCGAAGAAAAAGAGCAAGCCCGCGGCGCGCGGTGTGTACGATCGCCAGCTGGTGGAGGGCGTTAAGCGCTTTCAGGCCATGCAGGGGCTGGGGGCGGATGGGGTCATCGGCCAATCCACCCGTGACTGGCTCAATGTCTCATCGGCGCAGCGCGCTGGCGTGCTGGCGCTGAACATTCAGCGTCTACGTCTGCTGCCAGGCAAACTATCGACCGGTATCATGGTGAATATTCCCGCGTTTTCGCTGGTCTATTACCAGGACGGCAGTCAGGTGCTGGCCTCGCGGGTGATCGTCGGACGTCCAGACCGCAAGACGCCGATGATGAGCAGCGCGCTGAACAACGTAGTGGTCAATCCGCCGTGGAACGTACCGCCCACCCTGGCGCGCAAAGATATTCTGCCGAAGGTGCGTAATAATCCTGGCTATCTGGAGCAGCATGGCTACACCGTGATGCGCGGCTGGAACAGTAAAGAGACCATCGATCCTTACCGGGTTGACTGGTCAACCATCACCGAGAACAATTTACCGTTCCGTTTTCAGCAGGCGCCTGGGGCACGTAATTCACTGGGGCGTTACAAGTTTAATATGCCGAGTTCGGATGCTATCTATCTGCACGATACGCCGAACCATAATCTGTTTCAGAAGGATGTCCGTGCGCTCAGTTCCGGCTGCGTCAGGGTCAATAAAGCCTCGGAGCTGGCCAATATGCTGCTGCAGGACGCGGGCTGGAATGACACGCGCATTTCCGACGCCCTGAAGCAGGGGGATACGCGCTATGTCAATATTCGGCAAAATATACCGGTGAATTTATATTACTTAACGGCGTTTGTGGACGCTGATGGACGTACACAATATCGAACAGATATTTACAATTACGATATCACCGCGCGATCCAGCGCACAAATTCTGACGAAAGCGGAACAATTAATCAGGTAAATGAAGTAGTTCAATGGATTTTGTTGTCCTAGCACTGGGTAAAAAAGGGCGCTGCACCTCTGCAGCGCCCGATTTTCCTGGGGTGAGGCTGCCTTGACGTTGGCAATAATGCCCGGTAAGGTGCCTTTCGTGCGCCAGAAGTGCATATACATATCATTCCGCTCAATGCGTAGCGCGGTTAGCGCGAACGTTCTCCTTTGCCGGGCAACATCTCGGTCGTGGCGAGCGATAGCGAGCTGATCCTGGCATCGCGCAAAGCGGAAAAAGTATATAACGATTCATTGACTGTAGACCTGATTATCATGGACAAATTTGACGCTAATCGCCGCAGATTGCTGGCGTTGGGTGGCGCTGCGCTGGGTGCTGCCGCCATTCTCCCTGCGCCGGCATTTGCCACCCTCTCGACCCCCCGTCCGCGTATTTTGACGCTGAATAACCTGCATACCGGTGAATCGCTCAGGGCGGAGTTTTTCGATGGCAGAGGCTATATTCAGGATGAATTAGCAAGACTTAACCATTTTTTCCGTGACTATCGCGCGAATAAAATTAAGTCCATCGATCCAAATCTGTTCGATCATCTTTATCGGTTGCAGGGACTACTTGGCACCAACAAACCTGTCCAGCTTATCTCTGGCTATCGTTCCCTCGATACCAACGATGAGCTTCGCGCACGCAGCCGTGGTGTAGCGAAACACAGCTATCACACCAAGGGGCAGGCGATGGATTTCCATATTGAAGGTATTTCGTTAAGCAATATTCGCAAAGCGGCGTTATCTATGCGCGCAGGTGGTGTAGGATATTACCCACGTAGTAACTTTGTGCATATTGATACCGGTCCCGTAAGGCACTGGTAACGAAAGGAGCGTCATGAACTATCGTATTATTCCGGTTACCGCGTTCGCGCAGAACTGTTCTCTTATCTGGTGCGGGCAAACCCGGCTGGCGGCGCTGGTCGATCCTGGCGGCGATGCTGAACGTATCAAAGCGGTGGTGGCGGAGGCTGGCGTCACGCTGATGCAGATCCTGCTGACGCATGGCCACCTCGATCACGTTGGCGCCGCGGCTGAACTGGCGCAGCATTATGGCGTACCGGTTATTGGTCCGGAAAAAGAGGATGAGTTCTGGCTGGAAGGATTACCGGCGCAAAGCCGGATGTTCGGCCTGGAGGATTGCCAACCGCTGCGTCCGGATCGCTGGCTCAATGAAGGCGATGTGGTCAATGTGGGGAATGTGGCGCTGCAGGTGCTGCACTGCCCGGGCCATACGCCGGGCCATGTGGTCTTTTTTGATGACGCCTCCCGACTGCTGATCTCCGGAGACGTGATTTTCAAAGGCGGGGTGGGACGCAGCGATTTTCCGCGCGGCGACCATGGGCAGCTGATTGCGGCTATCAAGGAAAAGCTGTTGCCGCTGGGCGATGATGTGACCTTTATTCCCGGCCATGGTCCGCTGTCGACGCTGGGTGAGGAACGCCGTAATAACCCGTTTCTGCAGGATGAGATGCCGGTCTGGTAACAGACATGACGCGAACACATAAAAAAGGCCGCATTCGCGGCCTTTTTCTTTATACCGAATACTATCGCTTACAGTACGGCGACGATGGCTTCGCACAGCGGCGCCATATTGTCAGGCGTCATCCCGGCCACGTTGATACGTCCGGAAGCGACCGCATAGATGGCGAACTCTTCACGCAGGCGCAGCACCTGCTCTTTAGTCAGGCCGCTGAATGAGAACATGCCGTTCTGCTGGCTGATAAAGCTGAAGTCGCGGCTCGCGCCTTTCTCCTGCAGAGTATTGACGAACAGCAGACGCATACGCTGGATGCGCTGGCGCATATCGGTCAGTTCCTGCTCCCAGATTGCCCGTAGCGCATCGTTGCTCAGAATGGTGGCGACCACGGAGGCGCCATGCGCAGGCGGGTTGGAGTAGTTGGCGCGGATCACCGACTTCATCTGACTGAAGGCGCGGTCTACAGTCTCCTGATCCGCGGCGACCAGAGTGCAGGCGCCGACGCGCTCGTTGTACAGGCCAAAGTTTTTCGAGTAGGAGCTGGCGACCAGCAGCTCTTTATGTAGAGCAGCAAAAGCGCGTAGCCCTTCAGCATCTTCTTCCAGACCGCGGGCGAAGCCCTGGTAGGCGAAATCGAACAGCGGTAGCCAGCCTTTTTCCACCGACAGCTGCGCCAGCTGCTGCCACTGATCGAGCGTCGGATCGATACCGGTCGGGTTGTGGCAGCAGCCGTGGAACAGTACCACGTCGCCCGCCTGGGCTTCGTTCAGGCTGGCCAGCAGACCATCAAAGTCCAGCGCGTGGTTAGCCGCGTCGTAGTATGCGTATTCGCGCACTTCCAGCCCGGCAGAGGTGAATACGCTTTTATGGTTCGGCCAGCTCGGATTACTTACCCACACACGTTTCACGTCGGTGTTTTTGGCGAGGAAGTCTGCGGCGACACGCAGCGCACCGGTACCGCCGGGTGTCTGCGCGGTGCGGGCGCGTTTATCAGCGATAATCGCATTGCCTTTACCGAACAGCAGCTCCTGGGTGCAGCGACCAAATTCAGGAATACCATCGATGCCCAGATAGTTTTTAGTCGTTTCATTTTCCAGCAGATACTGCTCTGCTTTTTTGACGCTGGTCAGAACGGGCGTTTTACCGGTTTCATCCTTGTAAACACCAATTCCGAGGTTAATTTTTTCAGGGCGGTCATCGGCACGAAACAGATCGGCCAGACCTAAAATCGGGTCGGCTGGGGCGGCGGTAATGTTCTCAAACATGACGAGGTTCCATTGTGATTACTGAAGGGAAATCCGCTATCAGGTTAACGGGAGAATAACGAATTGCCAACCGTTTGCGACAAAAAGCGCGAAGGTTTTCGAAAGAGACGATCTTTGTCTCACGAATACAGAAAAGCAGGACTGAAGTCCTGCTTTGAAGGCATATCACGAAGGGGTGTACTGCAGATTAGAACTGGTAAACGATACCCACGGCCGCCTGGTCGTCAGTGGCGACACCAGCCGCTTTGGTGTAATCGTTGTCGTCCAGCTGGTTGAATTTATACGCAGCGTAGACGTTCATGTTCTTGTTAAAGTAGTACCAGGTACCCACTTCGATGTATTTAACCAGATCCGCATCGCCGCCGGAGAAGCCAGCACGCGACTGCAGGTCCTTGCCTTTGGTCTGTACGTAGCCGATGGACGGACGCAGGCCGAAGTCAAACTGATACTGTACAACTGCTTCAAAGTTCTGAGTTTTACCGGCGAAGTGGTTATCTTCTTCCGGAGTCATGTTGTAAGTCTGGGAGTACATGACGGCCGCATAGATGTTGTTAGCGTCATATTTTGCAGAGGTCGCCCAGGCTTCGGCTTTGTCGCCATTGCCGTCAGCTTTCTGATCGACGCTACGGTTAGAGCTGGAGTAGCCTGCAGACAGTGCGATACCGTTGTCGAACGCGTAGGTGGCTGCGGTGCTGAAGCCGTCGCCATTCTGCTTGCGAATCGCACGGTCATGGTCGTTTTTACCCTGGTACTGCAGCGCGAAGCTCAGACCGTCAACCAGACCGAAGAAGTCGGAGTTACGGTAGGTTGCGACGCCGTTGGTACGACCGGTCATGTAGTTGTCGGTATAGTTCCAGCCGTCACCGCCCCATTCAACCAGCATATCGGTTGCCGCTTCGACGTCGTAGATCGCGCCGTAGTTACGGCCATAGTCGAATGAACCGTATTCGCCCGCTTTCAGGCCCGCGAACGCCAGACGGGTTTTTGTGGTCTGGGAACCTTCAACATTGGACGCGTCCATGTTGTATTCCCACTGGCCGTAGCCGATCAGCTGATCGTTGATCTGAGTTTCGCCTTTCAGGCCGATACGGGCATAGGTGGTATCGTCGCTGCTGGTGTCGCCATTGGTGGTCCAGACGTGCTCGCCGACCATTTTTCCATAGAAGTCCAGTTTGTTGCCGTTTTTGTTATAGATTTCTGCAGCGTTGGCTGCACCGGCTACCAGCAGGGCAGGGATCACCACTGCCAGAATATTGCGCTTCATCATTATTTATTACCCTCATTAATATTTTTTATATGAACACGTGCCACTGCCGTCAATAAGTTCTGTCAATAAAAACTTACAGAACCATTGATGAGAGTTTGGTGTCTGAAGGCATCTTTCCATCCGCGACAACGTTTCGCTAGCCGGAAAATGCTACGAATATCTCATATGAGTAACAAAACGAAAAATCATGTAACTAAATGTGTATTTAACGGAACTTTGTGAACTTAATCAAAATTCCGTTCCACCGGATAAGGGCAAACGCCATTACTTATCTATCTATATGAATTATTTATGATTAATTTGGCTAAGCGGCAATTCGTACATTTTGTGTATTGAATTCGTATTCTTTTTGTTCAGTCTCTGTCTTTGCAAGATGTGCGGGTAAAGGTCAAAAAATGAGCAAATTTATCAGCGGTTTTGCTCAGTTATGAACATAAAGTGCGATCTACATCACCAGGATGCACCGAAACAGTGCGTAACATAATTGTGATTTCCGGGTCTTGATGTTTAAGGTTGTTGAATTTTACTAACAGTAATTGACATAAAAAAAGGCCAGCTTGCGCTGGCCTTTCAGATTGATGTCAGAAAAATTTAGAATGTCGCGTTGCGCGGCGTCCGCGGGAACGGAATAACATCGCGGACGTTCTGCACGCCGGTGACGTAAGCGATGAGGCGTTCGAAGCCCAGACCGAAGCCGGAATGCGGCACGGTGCCGTAGCGACGCAGGTCGCGATACCACCAGTAGTCTTCTTTGTTAAGCCCCATCTCTGCCATACGCGCGTCAAGCACGTCGAGACGCTCTTCACGCTGGGAACCGCCGATAATCTCGCCGATGCCCGGCGCCAGAACGTCCATTGCCGCGACGGTTTTACCGTCTTCGTTAAGGCGCATATAGAACGCTTTAATGTCTTTCGGGTAGTTTTTCACCACCACCGGCGCTTTGAAGTGCTCTTCGGCCAGGTAACGTTCGTGCTCAGAGGAGAGATCCACGCCCCAGTACACCGGGTTCTCGAACTGTTTGCCGCAGTTTTCCAGAATGGTGACGGCGTCGGTGTAATCCACCTGGGCAAAATCAGCGGTGATAAAGCGCTGCAGACGGTCGATAGCGTCTTTATCCACGCGCTCGGCGAAGAACTGCATGTCGTCCGCACGCTCTTCCAGTACCGCTTTGAAGACGTACTTGAGCATCGCTTCCGCCAGGCCGGCAACGTCGTTCAGGTTGGCGAAGGCCACTTCCGGCTCCAGCATCCAGAATTCCGCCAGGTGGCGGCTGGTGTTGGAGTTCTCAGCGCGGAAGGTCGGGCCGAAGGTATAAATCTTCGACAGCGCACAGGCGTAGGTTTCGCCGTTCAGCTGGCCGGAAACGGTCAGGAACGACTCTTTACCGAAGAAGTCTTTGTCGAAATCGACTTTGCCCTGATCGTTACGCGGCAGGTTTTCCAGATCCAGCGTTGACACGCGGAACATTTCGCCGGCGCCTTCGGTATCGGAGGCGGTGATCAGCGGGGTGGAAACCCAGAAGAAGCCCTGTTCGTTGAAGAAGCGGTGCAGCGCCTGCGCCAGGGTGTGACGCACGCGGGCTACCGCGCCAATCAGGTTGGTGCGCGGACGCAGGTGCGCTACTTCACGCAGATACTCGATGCTGTGGCGCTTGGCCGCCATCGGGTAGGTGTCCGGGTCTTCCACCCAGCCGGTCACTTCCACGCTGGTCGCCTGGATCTCAAAGCTTTGACCCTGACCCTGAGAAGCCACGACTTTACCGGTGACAATCACCGAGCAGCCGGTGGTCAGACGCAGCACTTCCTGATTGTAATTGGGCAGAGAATTATTAATAACGGCCTGTACAGGATCAAAGCAGGAACCGTCATAGACGGCGAGGAAAGAAAAGCCAGCTTTAGAATCTCGGCGGGTACGCACCCATCCGCGGACCGTGACTTCGCTGTCAACGGCAACGCGGCCCTGGAGTACGTCGGCTACAGGCACAACGCTCATAATAATCTCTCTATGTAGTCCAATAAAAAAGTCTCTTCCCCCAACAGCGGGGGGATATCTATGTTACCTGTCATCTTCCATCAGACAAGTAGATTTCGCACAGGGAAGGGTGGATTTCGGAAATAAATACACCTCCGGGGCGTTCTTTGGCTCCCCATTTCGACTTTTACACGACTTACTCGATAATGACCGTCATTTCCTGCTTCGCATTTTGCATCGACACGATGGTCCGGAAAGACTTGATATTTCCCGAGGCAAAAAAGAGTTCACGGGTTAGCGCTTCGTATTCCGCCATATCACGGACGTTGATCACGAGCAGGAAATCGAAGTCGCCAGTGACATAGTAGACCTGCTGCACTTGCGGGCAGGTTACGAAACGCTGTTTATCCTCCTCAAGCAGATCGAGACGTTCATTCTCAATGGTCACCTGCACCATAATGGTGATTGGTCTTCCCACTTTACTGGCGTCCACTAAGCTAACACTGCCTTTAATCACTCCTGCATCCTCCAGTGCAGCGATACGCCGATTGACTGCCGAAGGAGACAGGCTGATCCGATCGGCGATCTCCCGTTGCGACAAGCGATTATTACGCTGCAAGAGCGTAAGAATTTTTTTATCCCATGCGTCAAGTTTCATCATATATCTCGTCCTGCAAGCCTGTGATCAACCTCACTAATGCAACGTTGTTGCGTGAGAATGATAAAACAGAGTGAAAATTGCGGCGCGATGGGCAACTTTGCGCCAATTAACCGCCGGGCGCAGTGTACCATCACAGGCAGTGGGAAAGCGGTATATCGCGACAAAAAGCCTCTCACATTCTGACTTAACCAATTTAAAGCGACCGTCCTGTCTCAGGCCGCACGGATCCGTGCACCCGTTGTTTAGGCGGAATGGTCGCAAATAACGTTATCGTCGCAGGACGATATGAAAATAGAGGTGCCTGAATAGTGGACACAATTAAATATCAACTTAACGCCCGGCGGCAGCCCTATGGCCAGGGAGCAGACTTGAGTCTGCTGAATGAAAGCGTGGGGAACGAAGTGCTGGCATTCCATCAAAAATTTCCTGATTACCGGGTCACGCCGCTGCGTAAGCTGGAATTTTTAAGCCAGCGGCTGGGGCTGGGATCGATCCATATAAAAGATGAAGCGCAGCGATTCGGTTTGAATGCGTTTAAAGGATTAGGCGGATCTTATGCGATGGGGAAATATCTCGCCGCTCTGCTTGAGCGAGATATTAATACGTTGAGCTTTGCCGAGCTTAATTCACCAGTGATTAAGGCGCGTATCAAGGACATCGTATTTGTGACTGCTACCGACGGTAACCACGGACGTGGCGTGGCGTGGGCGGCTGAGCAGCTTGGGCTGCGTGCGGTGGTGTATATGCCAAAGGGCTCGTCGCCGGTACGCGCGCAGAATATTCGCCGGCATGGCGCCGAATGCACGATTACTGAACTGAACTACGACGACACAGTTCGGCTGGCGGCCAAAACCGCGCGCGAGCAGGGATGGGTTCTACTCCAGGATACCGCCTGGCAGGGCTACGAGCAGATCCCCACATGGATCATGCAAGGCTATATGACCCTCGCTGTTGAAATCTGGCAGCAGCTGGCAGAAAGCGGAGCGCCGATGCCGACGCATCTGTTTTTACAAGCCGGGGTCGGGTCGTTTGCCGGTAGCATCATGGGATATTTCATCGAAAAGATGCAGCAGCAGGCTCCCACCATCATCATCGTTGAGCCGCACAAGGCGAACTGCCTGTATCGCTCGGCAACCATTAATGACGGACTGCCGCACAGCGTCGGCGGGGATATGTCAACTCTGATGGCCGGGCTTGCCTGTGGTGAACCTAACATCACCAGCTGGCCAATGCTCCGCGACCATGCCACCTGTTTTATTTCCGCCGACGATTGTCTGGCGGCCAATGGCATGCGCCTGTTGGCCGCTCCGCGTCCAGGTACTGACGAACCTTTTGTCTCCGGGGAATCCGGCGCTATTGGCACAGGAGTGCTTTATGCGCTGATGACTCAACCGGCGTATCGCGAGCTTGCCGAATCGCTGCGCCTGAATGCCGATGCACAGGTTCTGTTAATCAGCACGGAAGGAGATACATCACCCGATGTCTATGAAGACATCGTCTGGTTTGGCCGTAATGGTTGAGCGCTATCGACAATAACAAGGGGGCCATCTTACCTACCCTACAAGCCCTCGGTATGACAAGCGTTCTGACTCATAACGAAAACATACGCGCTTTCGCGTCATGCATAGAGAGAACCTGACCGATGAATACTGAAAATATAATTATCAATAAAGGATATTCCGATCCCGCAAAGTGGCATAGCGAAGATACCGTTTGGGTCCTTGGCCTGTTCGGTACCGCCATTGGCGCCGGGGTGCTGTTTCTGCCGATTAATGCCGGAATTGGCGGCTTCTGGCCGCTGCTGATTGTTTTTGTCCTCGCTTTTCCTATTACTTATCTGGCTCACCGCGGTCTGGCGAGATTCATTTACTCTTCCAATACGCCGGAAAGCAGTATTACCGATGTTATTGGCGAGCATTTTGGCGCGCTGGCGGGAAAAGTATTTACCGTCATCTATTTCTTCGCCGTCTATACCATTCTGATTATGTATGCGGTGGCTATCACCAACACCGCGCAGAGCTTTATCACCCACCAGTTGGCGATGGCCGAGCCTCCCCGGTCGCTGGTGGCCATCGTTCTGATCCTCGGGCTGATGTTTATCGTCCGTTTCGGACAGCGTTTGATAATGCGGGTGATGAGCACCCTGGTTTATCCCTTCATCATCTCGCTTATTTTTATGGCACTTTTTCTGATTCCGCACTGGAACGGCGCAATTTTGCAAACCGTAAGCTTCAGCGCCACGGGCGATGGGCAGGGGATCATGTTATCCCTGTGGATGACCTTCCCGGTACTGGTGATGTCGTTTAACCACTATCCCATCATTTCGCCGATGGTGGTGCGCCAGAAGCAGCGTTACGGTCTGGCGCTCGCTGAGGGTAAATGTGCGCAGATCCAGCGCTACGGTATCCTGCTCATGACGGTGGTGGTGCTGTTTTTTGTTCTCAGCTGCGTGTTAAGCCTGTCGCCGCAGCAACTGGCGGAAGCCAAAGCCCAGAATCTGTCGATTTTGTCCTATCTGGCCAATCAGTACGATACACCGATTATTGCCTGGCTATCGCCGATTATCGCCTTTGTCGCTATTACTAAATCATTTCTTGGCCACTACATCGGCGCCTATGAATCGCTGCGCGACCTGATTCTGGAGGCCGCCGCCGCACGCGGGAAAAAACCTGGTATTCGCCTCGTCGACGCGGTCATCCTGGTGTTTATGGTGCTTACCTGCTGGTTCGCCGCGTACAAGAACCCCAGTATCCTCGGTATTATCGAATGCATCAGCGGTCCCACCGGGGCGGCAATTCTGCTGCTGTTGCCTATGTACGCCATTCATAAATTACCGGTGCTTGCCCCCTGGCGCGGTAAAGCGAGCAACGTATTCGTCACCCTGATCGGTCTTATCACCGTATCTGCCATTTTTTACGGCATGTTCCAATAACCACCATTATTAGCGAGATGTTATATGAGTCATTATCTGCAGATTAACGGCCAACGGCTTATCGATTCCCTGTATGCACTTGGCGAACATGGTGCGCTGCCAGGCGGCGGTGTATGCCGCCTGGCAGCGACTGCCGAAGATAAAGCCGGCAGGGACTTTGTTGTAGCCCGCATGAAGGCGCTGGGCCTGAGCGTGTCAATTGATGCTATCGGTAATGTCACCGGCGTTTATCACGGCGAGGAGACGTTGCCGATGGTGATGATGGGGTCACATATCGATACCGTCGCCACAGGTGGGTTATACGATGGCAACTACGGCGTTATGGCCGGCCTTGAGGTGATTGCCACCCTCCAGGATGCCGGGATCCGCACCCGACGACCGTTGGCGGTAACCTTCTTTACTAACGAGGAGGGGGTGCGATTTCAGCCCGATATGATGGGCAGCGTGGTGTTTGCCGGCGAGTATCCGTTGGCGCAGGCGCTCGCGGCAAAAGATATCGACGGTATCACGCTCGATGAAGCGCTGCGTAACATTGGTTATAAAGGCGAACGTCAGCCGGGAGATATGGCGGTAGATAGCTACGTTGAGCTGCATATCGAACAGGGACCAATTCTTGATAAAGAGCAGATTGATATTGGCGTGGTTACCGGCGTACAGGGTATTTCGTGGCAGGAATTAACCCTGAGAGGCGTATCGAATCATGCGGGTACTACCCCAATGTCCATGAGACGTGATGCCGGGCTGGCGGCTGCGAAAATCGCTGTTTTTGCCCGTGAGCTGGCGCTAAGCCTTGGTGGTAATCAGGTAGCTACCGTTGGACATTTCAGCGTGAAGCCTAATCTGATCAACGTCATTCCCAACCATGTCGTCATGTCAGTGGATCTCCGCAATACCGATAATGCGATCTTATGTCTGGCGGAGCAGCAATTGGCCGAATTTGTCGCGAAAACGTCGCAGGAAGAGGGCGTGGAGATAACCAGCCGCTCACTGGTGCGCTTTAATCCGGTCATTTTTGCCGATGAGATCGTCAATGCGGTGGAAGCCGAGGCGGAGCGTCAGGCGCTCAGTTACCGACGTTTGCCAAGCGGCGCCGGACACGATGCACAATTTATGGCGTCGGTATGTCCCGCCGGGATGATTTTTGTCCCCTGCGTCGATGGCATTAGCCATAACGTCAAAGAACATAGCGCAGCCAAAGATCTGATTGCTGGCGCCAATGTGCTGCTGCAGGTGGTTTTACAGCGCGCCCAGCGTATGGACTAATGTTTACAGGAGCAGAGAATGAATCAGCAACAGCTAAAGCAGCAGCTTATCGCCTGGCGTCACTATTTGCATGCCCATCCGGAAAGCGCCTTCGAGGAGCAGAATACTTCACGGTTTATTGCCGAAAAGCTCGAAGCTATGGGCATTGAGGTGCACCGCGATATTGGCAAAACCGGGGTGGTGGGGAGATTGAAATGCGGCGACGGGAAGGGCGTTATCGCTATTCGTGCCGATATCGATGCCATTCAATTGACCGAACAGGGAGACTGGTCTTACCGCTCCATGACCGCCGAGCGGATGCACGGCTGCGGACATGATGGTCATACCTGCATTGCGCTGGGCGCGGCGCAGTTGCTATTGCAGCGGCAGAATTTTAACGGCACGGTCTGCTTTGTTTTTCAGCCTGCTGAGGAACCTGGCTATGGCGCCAGAGCGATGATGGACGATGGCGTTATTGAACGCTTTGGCATAGAGGAAATCTACGGTCTGCATAATATGCCGGGTATGAAAGCCGGGACTATCGCCACGCGAGTCGGTGGCATTATGGCCAGTGAAGATAACTTTATTATTCGTATTAAAGGGCAGGGAGCGCATGCGGCGCGGCCGCATATGGCGAAAGATCCGCTGGTCATTGCGGCGGAAATCATCCTGGCTTTGCAGACAATTGTTTCGCGAAATGTTGATCCGAACGTGCCAGCGGTCATTTCCTGTACTGAACTGCACACCGATGGCATCCGCAATGCGATTCCGACGCACGTCGAAATCAAAGGGGATACGCGCAGCTTTGCACCGGAAGTGCAGATGCTGCTCGAAGAACGAATGCGTACCATTAGCGAAGCGATTTGCGCGATGCACGGTGCGACGTGCCAGTTCAGCTATACCCATGAATTTGCGCCAACGGTGAACTGGCAGCAATGCGTTGATGTGGCGGTCACCGCTGCGATTAACGTGGTAGGGGCTGAGAAGGTGGACGGCAACGTCGCACAGATGATGATTTCGGAGGATTTTGGCGCTTTTCTGCAAAAAATCCCCGGCTGTTTCATCTTTTTAGGCAACGGCGATAGTTCAGATGCTCAGGGCAATACACCGTTGCATAATGCCTGCTACGACTTTAATGATGAGATATTGCTAACTGGCGCGGAGTATTTTGCCGAGGTCGTCAGAACCCGTCTGCCGCAGGAGTGATATTGATTGGCCCGATAGCAGAATGCCGTCGGGCCATGTTTTTTAGCTTGCCTTTTTAATCGGCGGCAGGTCGAAAGCCTCGCGCAGGGCGCGGACGAAGGCCTTATCGTGGCAGATGGTTTTCCCCGGGCTGTCGGAGAGTTTCGCCACCGGCTTGCCGTTACATTCCACCAGCTTAATCACGATATTGAGCGGTTTAACCTGCGGCAGATCACAGGTTAAACGGGTGCCGATCCCAAAGCTGAGCTTCACCCGCGAGGCGAAGTGGCGATACAGATCGACGGCTTTGGCCAGGTCGAGATTATCGGAGAAGACCAGCACTTTGCTCAGCGGATCGATACCCAGCTTCTGATAATGGGCGATAGCTTTTTCTCCCCATTCCACCGGGTCGCCGGAATCGTGGCGCAACCCCTGATAGCGGGTGGCGAATTCCGGACCGAAATCGCGCAGGAACGCATCCATAGTGATGCAGTCGGTCAGCGCGATCCCCAGCTGGTCGGGATACTCTTCCAGCCAGGCGGCAAGGGCCGCCCGCTGGCTGCTGGCAAGGCTGGGGCTGATCTGCTGGTGGGCCTGGAACCACTCATGGGCCTGGGTACCCATCGGGGTTAAATTCAGACGGCGCGCCAGATCGTAATTGCTGGTGCCGACAAACCATGGTTCCTGCTGCAGACGCCGCACAATACCTTCCTGCACCTCGCGTGAGAAACGACGGCGGGTGCCGAAGTCCATCAGACGGAAGGCGCTCATATCGAGGTCAGCGGTCATGGTGGCGAAGTCGCCTAGCTTATGTTCCAGCGTGTTGAGCGCCTGATCGACGCCCATCTCAGGTGAACGATAGCGATGGACCAACTCGCTTATCACCGCCAGCAGCGGGACTTCCCACATGATGGCTTCCCGCCATGGGCCGGTAAGGCGAATGTTCAGCTTACCATTGTCATTGCTGACCGTGACCTGGCTCGGGTCATAGCGAAAATCGCGCAGCCAGTTGAGGTAATCCTGGCGAAAAAAGGGAAGGGTGGACAGCCAGCGATATTCATCATCCCGCAGCCTCAGGTCGCGCATGGACTCCACCTGCTCGCGGATCGCGTCGGCATAGATGCCGAGCAGGTCGTCTCCGCGGCAGCGAAACTCCGCCGCCACATGCACATCGCCGTAGCGGTGGAAGACAGCCTGCTGCATGTGCAGCTTATAGGCATCCGTATCAAGCAGCGAGTGCAGTACAGGAGAAGTGAATTGTGTCATGGTGCGCAGTAGCATCCTCTCACTGGAGCGTTCCATCGAAACCAACGCGGAAAATGGAGGCGGAGTATACCTTTATTACCCGACTCTGTCCCGCGATGGCGAGCAATGGTGACGCTGACGGTCATTTGCGAGGCCTAGTTTAATATATTGAACATGGATCACACCACAAGCTTTGCGTCGGGTCGAGGGCATTTCGTGCCGCGAGTGTTAACAAAATGTAGCGATTTCCGTGTTTCACGTTGAAAAGATGAAGATTCTGCATAGCGCGATTGACACAACAGGAATAGACTGGGACGACACTTTACCGAAGATGCTAAAGGTTTTTTATGACACAACAGCCCCAAGCCAAATACCGCCACGACTATCGTGCGCCGGAGTATCTGATTAGCGATATCGATTTGACCTTTGACCTGGATGCCGCAAAAACCGTTGTTACGGCCGAGAGCAAGGTCTCCCGCCACGCGGCTGCGTCTGATGTGCCATTGCGCCTGGACGGCGAAGATCTGACCCTGATCGCTCTGCAGGTGAACGGCCAGCCGTGGAGTGACTATAAAGAAGAAAACAATCAGCTGGTGATCGGCGGCCTGCCGGAGCATTTCACCCTGACCATCGTCAATGAGATCAGCCCGGCGGCGAACACCGCGCTGGAAGGCCTGTATCAGTCAGGCGAAGCGCTGTGCACCCAGTGCGAAGCGGAAGGTTTCCGCCATATCACCTGGTATCTGGACCGTCCGGATGTGCTGGCGCGCTTTACCACCAAAATTATCGCCGATAAAGCGAAATACCCGTTCCTGCTTTCCAACGGCAACCGTATGGCGGAAGGGGAGCTGGAGAACGGTCGTCACTGGGTACAGTGGCAGGATCCGTTCCCGAAGCCGTGCTATCTGTTTGCGCTGGTGGCCGGTGATTTTGACGTCCTGCGCGATTCATTCCGCACCCGCTCTGGCCGCGAAGTGGCGCTGGAGCTGTACGTCGATCGCGGCAACCTCGATCGCGCGCCCTGGGCGATGACCTCGCTGAAAAACTCTATGAAGTGGGATGAGGAGCGCTTTGGCCTCGAGTACGACCTCGATATCTATATGATTGTCGCCGTCGACTTCTTTAATATGGGTGCCATGGAGAACAAAGGACTCAACGTCTTTAACTCCAAATATGTTCTGGCCCGTACCGATACCGCCACCGATAAAGACTACCTCGATATTGAGCGCGTGATTGGTCATGAATATTTCCATAACTGGACCGGCAACCGCGTCACCTGTCGTGACTGGTTCCAGCTCAGCCTGAAAGAGGGGCTGACCGTGTTCCGCGATCAGGAGTTCAGTTCCGACCTCGGCTCACGGGCGGTGAACCGCATCAACAACGTGCGCACCATGCGCGGGCTGCAGTTTGCCGAAGACGCCAGCCCGATGGCCCACCCGATCCGTCCGGATATGGTTATCGAGATGAACAACTTCTACACCCTGACGGTCTATGAAAAGGGTGCCGAAGTGATCCGCATGTTGCACACCCTGCTGGGTGAAGAAAACTTCCAGAAAGGGATGCAGCTGTACTTTGAACGCCATGACGGCAGCGCCGCCACCTGCGACGATTTCGTGCAGGCGATGGAAGATGCCTCTAACGTCGACCTGTCGCACTTCCGCCTCTGGTACAGCCAGTCCGGTACGCCAATCGTCACCGTGCATGACGACTATAATCCGGAGACCGAGCAGTATACGTTGACCATCAGCCAGCGTACGCCGCCGACCGCCGAGCAGGCCGAGAAGCAGCCGCTGCATATCCCGTTTGCCATTGAGCTGTACGATAACGAGGGCAAGGTGATCCCCCTGCAGAAGGGCGGTCACCCGGTACACCCGGTGCTTAATGTGACCCAGGCCGAGCAGACTTTCGTCTTCGATAACGTTTATTTCCAGCCGGTGCCGGCGCTGCTGTGCGAATTTTCAGCGCCTGTGAAACTGGAATACAAGTGGAGCGATCAGCAACTGACCTTCCTGATGCGTCACGCGCGGAATGATTTCTCGCGCTGGGATGCGGCGCAGAGCCTGCTGGCGACTTACATCAAGCTGAACGTCAACCGCCATCAGCAGGGGCAGCCGCTGTCGCTACCGGTGCACGTAGCGGATGCCTTCCGCGCCATCCTGCTGGATGAGAAGATTGATCCGGCGCTGGCCGCTGAGATCTTAACCCTGCCGTCAGCCAACGAAATCGCCGAGATGTTCGCGATTATCGATCCGATCGCCATCGCCGCCGTGCGCGAAGCGCTCACCCGCACCCTGGCGAACGAACTGGCGGACGAATTCCTCGCGGTTTATAACGCCAATAAGCTCGACAGCTATCGGGTGGAGCACGCCGATATTGGTAAACGTGCTCTGCGCAATACCTGCCTGCGCTATCTGGCGTTTGCGGAACCGACGCTGGGCGATAAGCTGGTGGCGACGCAGTATCACCAGGCAGATAACATGACTGACGCGCTGGCCGCCCTGTCGGCGGCGGTTGCCGCTGAGTTGCCGTGCCGCGATGCGCTGATGCAGGAGTACGATGACAAATGGCATCAGGACGGTCTGGTGATGGATAAGTGGTTTATCCTACAGTCCACCAGCCCGGCAGCCAACGTGGTGGAAACCGTGCGCGGTCTGCTGAACCACCGTTCGTTCAGCATGAGCAACCCGAACCGTGTGCGCTCGTTAATCGGCGCTTTCGCCAGCAGCAACCCGGCGGCGTTCCATGCTGAAGATGGCAGCGGCTATCAGTTCCTGGTGGAGATGCTGACCGAGCTTAACCAGCGTAACCCGCAGGTGGCGTCGCGCCTGATTGAGCCGTTGATTCGTCTGAAGCGTTATGATGAGAAGCGACAGGCGCTGATGCGCGCCGCGCTGGAGCAGCTGAAGGGGCTGGAGAATCTCTCTGGCGACCTGTTCGAGAAAATCAGTAAGGCGCTGGCGTAACGGTGCCATAACCCCGGATTGCGGCGCGCCTTGCGCCCTGTCCGGGTTACCCGTTAGCGTGGTGATGTTGTCGGGCGGCGCGATGCTTACCCGACCTGGAATACACGGCTGATTTGGCGTTGGTAGCCCGGCTGTGCAACGCGCGAGCCGGGGACATGTCGGATGACGATATGCCCCCGTTCAGACAGCAGACAGTTACGCCGGTCAGCCATGACTAAACAAACGCGGCGCACGCTCGCTGTCGCCGCGTTTCATCACCCGATCCAGTACTTCAGCCTCCAGCTCGGCCAGCTTCGCCGAACCGGTGCGCCGCGGTCGCGGGATATCCACGCTTAAATCGAGGCCAATCTTCTTCTCTTCAATTAACAGCACCCGATCGGCCATGGCCACCGCTTCACTGACGTCGTGCGTGACCAGCAGGACCGTAAAGCCATGCTCCTGCCACAGGGAGACGATCAGCTCCTGCATCTCCAGACGGGTGAGGGCATCCAGCGCCCCCAGCGGTTCGTCCAGCAGCAGCAGGCGCGGGCGATGGATCAGCGCGCGGGCCAGCGCAACGCGCTGCTTCTGCCCACCCGACAGCGCGGCCGGCCACTCCTGTGCGCGGCTTTCAAGTCCGACGCTGGCCAACGCCTGCAGGGCGGCGTCGCGCCAGGCGCCTTTTAGCCCCAGCCCCACGTTATCAATCACTGTTTTCCACGGCAGCAGGCGCGCATCCTGAAACATCATCCGGGTGTCGTCCTGGATCGCCGCCAGGGGCGTCGCGCCCGCCAGCAGCTCGCCGGCGTTTGGTTTTTCCAGACCTGCCAGCAGGCGCAGCAGGGTACTTTTGCCGCCGCCGCTGCGGCCCACCACCGCCACAAACTGGCCGCTGGGAATATGCAGATCCAGCTCGTTAAGAATGGTGTTGTCGCCATAGCGTTTCGTCACCCCGTTCAGCAGCAGCGGGATACCTGGGTTGAGACGGGCAGTGTTCATGCGTTAGCCTCCTGAAGATGATACGCCGGATTCCAGCACAGCCAGAGCCGTTCCAGCAGCTGGGCGCAGACGTCGGCCAGTTTGCCAAGGATGGCGTAAAGAATGATCGCCACTACCACCACGTCGGTTTGCAGAAATTCACGCGCGTTCATCGCCAGATAACCGATGCCGGCATTCGCCGAGATAGTTTCGGCGACAATAAGCGTCAGCCACATCAGACCAAGGGCAAAACGCACGCCGACCATAACTGAGGGCAGGGCGCCGGGTAATATCACGTGACGGAACAGGGCGAAGCCGGATAAGCCATAGCTGCGCGCCATCTCAACCAGCCCACGGTCAATATTGCGGATCCCGTGCCAGGTGTTGATATAGATCGGGAACAGGGTGCCCAGCGAGACAAGGAAGATCTTGGCGGTCTCATCGATGCCGAACCACAAGATCACCAGCGGGATCAGCGCCAGATGCGGGACATTGCGCAGCATCTGGATCGAGGTATCCAGCAGACGCTCGCCCCAGCGAGACAGGCCGCTGATCAGGCCGAGTATTAGCCCGATCGAGCCGCCGATGGCGAAGCCGACCAGCGCCCGCCATGAGCTGATGGCCAGATGCTGCCACAGCTCACCGCTGGCCGAGAGGGTCCAGAACGCTTTCAATACCCCCTCCGGCGAGGGCAGCACCCGCGTCGACAGCCAGCCGACGGACGAGGCCAGCTGCCAGGCAATGACCGTCCCTACCGGCAGCAGCCAGGGGGCGAGGCGTAACAACAGGGGATGGGTTGATTTTGCCATCACGGTCTCCTCAGCTTTGCGCTACTTTACGCGGAATAAACTCGTTGGCGACCGCTTCCCCCTGCAGGCGCAGGTTTTGCGGCTGCGGGATGGACGGCACCGCGACGTCAAGCAAGGGGAACAGCAGCTCTCCGACCCGGTACGCCTCTTCCAGATGCGGATAGCCGGAAAAGATAAAGCTATCGATACCCAGCGCGGCGTATTCATTGATCCTTTCGGCAACGGTGGCGGCATCGCCCACCAGCGCGGTCCCGGCGCCGCCGCGCGCTAAACCCACGCCAGCCCACAGGTTGGGGCTGATTTCCAGCTTATCGCGTCGCCCGTTGTGCAGGGCCGCCATCCTTTGCTGGCCGACGGAGTCGGTTCTGGCGAAAGCCGCCTGGGCGCGGGCGATCGTCTCGTCGTCAAGATGGGAGATAAGGCTGTCCGCCGCCTGCCACGCTTCCTCGTTGGTTTCCCTGACGATCACGTGCAGACGGATGCCAAAACGCACCTGGCGACCATGCCGGGCGGCTTTCTCTCGCACCTGAGCTATTTTCTCTGCCACCTGGGCCGGCGGTTCTCCCCAGGTAAGATAAAGATCGACCTGCTCAGCGGCCAGCTCCTGCGCCACCTCAGACGAGCCGCCGAAATAGAGCGGTGGACGCGGCTGCTGCAGTGGCGGAAACAGCAGTTTGGCGTCGCGAACGCGCTGATGCTTGCCGTTAAAGGTGACGGTTTCCCCCTCCATCAGCTTGCGCCAGATGTGGGTAAATTCAGCCGAGGCCTCATAGCGCTCGGTGTGGTCGAGGAAGACGCCGTCGCCTGCCAGTTCGGCAGGATCGCTGCCGGTGACCAGATTGAACAGCGCCCGGCCGTTTGACAGCCGGTCCAGGGTCGCCGCCTGACGCGCGGCCACCGTCGGCGATACCACGCTTGGCCTGAGGGCGACAAGGAACTTCAGCCGCTGCGTCACCGGGATCATTGAGGCCGCGACCAGCCACGCATCCTCACAAGAGCGTCCGGTCGGGATCAGCACGCCGGTGAAGCCCAGCCGATCCGCCGTCTGCGCGATTTGCTGCAGATAGCCATAATCGACCGGACGGGCACCCTCTTCGGTACCCAGATAACGACCATCACCATGGGTCGGTAAAAACCAGAACATATTCAGACTCATGATTTCGCTCCTTGTGTGGCGGTGGGCTGCCAGATGCGGGCCCGGATATCAACTTTTTTTGGCACCAGCTTGTTCTCGTAGAACAGGTCTGCCGTCTGCTGCTGGCGAGCGGCGGTTTCGGCGCTCACCGGGGTAACCGCGGTGGGGGGACGATGGTCCAGATAGCTGGCGATCACCGCCTCCGGTAAGCCCATCGTTTTCGCCAGCAGCGTAATGCTTTGCGCGCGTTGGCTGTGGGTCAGGGCATCGGCCTGAGTAAAGGTGTCGAGTACGCCTTCAATGAAAGCGCCATTGCGTTCAGCGTAGGGCCGGGAAGCAAGATAGAAGGATCCCGTCTGTTTCAGATCGGTTCCGTCAGTGAGTACCCGGGCGCCGCCCTGCAGCAGCGCGGCGGAGTAGTACGGATCCCAGATGGCCCATGCGTCGACATTGCCCTGCTGGAAGGCGGCGCGCGCATCGGCGGGAGCAAGGTAAACCGGCTGAATATCGCTAAATTTCAGACCTGCGAGCTGCAGGGCGCGCAGCAGCAGATTGTGGGAGCTGGAGCCTTTCTGGAAAGCGACCTTTTTCCCTTTTAACTCAGCAACGTTATGAATCGGGCTGCCCTGCGCCACCAGGATCACCTCCGCCTTGGGCTTGGGCGGCTCCGCGCCGATATAGGCCAAATCGGCGCCTGCCGCCTGGGCAAAGATAGGCGGAATATCGCCGGTACTGCCGATATCAATGCTGCCGACGTTCAGCGCCTCCAGCATCTGCGGACCGGCCGGGAACTCAATCCACGAGATATGGGTTTGCGGATAGCGCTGCTCCAGCAGCTGATGGCTCTTCGCCAGCACCATGCTGACGCTGCCTTTCTGGTAGCCGATGCGCAGAGCGTCAGGCGCCGCCGGGGCGGCGTGACCCAGCGTAGAGAATAGCAGCAGTCCGCCCAGAGTCAGGGCGCGGAGAGGATTAAGCATGCTCCACCCCACGCAGAGATGTTAACGACGGCGCACGGCTGCTGGGGCGATGCAGCGCCTGCCAGAAGGTCTCCAGGGCGTCATCAAGGCGCCGCTGCAGATTCGCGGTAAACTGCGGCTTATGCTGGTAATCGGTCACCTGGCTGTCATCAGCGAAGACGCCATGGAGGATCTCCTGGGCCTTGAGGGCATTCAGCACTGGCTTCAGCGCGTAGTCCACCGCCAGCATGTGGGCGATGGTCCCGCCGGTGGCCAGCGGCAGCACAATTTTGCCCTCCAGCGCTCGCTCAGGCAGCAGGTCGAGCAGCGTTTTCAGCGCGCCGGAGAACGAGGCTTTATACACCGGCGTGGCGATGATCAGGCCATCAGCCCCGGCCAGCTGTTCATTGAGCGTCTGCAGCGCCGGGTTGTCAAAACGAGCGTACAGGAGGTCTTCCGGGGCAAAGTTCTGCAGATGCCAGTGGCAGACTTCGATATCGGCGGCGGTGAGCGTCTCTCTGGCGTATTCCAGCAAGGCGCTGGAACGGGAAGGGTAACGCGGGCTGCCCGCAAGCGTAATGACGCGCATCTCTCTCTCCTTATAACTAAATGTTTGCATTTATCTATAATTGATAACATTTATAGTGAGTGTGACAGAGGGCCATTATTTCCCTAAATGATTTATCCGCGGTTAGATAGCCGAAAAGCGCATAATGGCGCGCGGGGTAGGTAATCGTTTGCGCTGATGGGGGATTTTTTGTCGCAGGTCAATTCCCTTTCCGCAACAGATCGCACATAATACGCCCCCGGTTTGCACACCGGGAATCCAGGAGAGTTCATGTACTACCCCTTCGTTCGTAAAGCCCTTTTTCAGCTCGATCCTGAGCGCGCTCATGAAGTTACCTTTCAACAATTACGCCGTGTCACCGGGACGCCGCTGGAAATGCTGGTTCGCCAGAAGGTACCGGCCAGGCCTGTCACCTGCATGGGGCTAACCTTTAAAAACCCGCTGGGTCTGGCGGCCGGGCTGGATAAAAATGGGGAATGCATTGACGCGCTGGGCGCGATGGGGTTTGGTTCGATTGAGATCGGCACCGTGACGCCGCGTCCGCAGCCGGGCAACGATAAGCCAAGGATCTTCCGTCTGGTTGATGCCGAGGGATTGATCAACCGCATGGGCTTTAATAACCATGGCGTCGATAACCTGGTTGAGAACGTGAAAAAGGCGCATTTTGACGGCGTGCTGGGTATCAATATCGGCAAAAATAAAGATACGCCGGTTGAGCACGGGAAAGATGATTACCTGATTTGTATGGAAAAAGTCTATCCGTACGCCGGGTATATCGCCATTAATATCTCCTCGCCGAATACCCCAGGGCTGCGCACGCTGCAATACGGCGAAGCGCTGGATGATTTACTCTCCGGTATTAAAAATAAGCAGCTCGAGCTGCAGCAGAAGCATCAAAAATATGTCCCGGTCGCCGTAAAGATCGCGCCGGATCTTTTGCCTGAGGAATTGATCCAGGTTGCCGATAGCCTTGTGCGTCATAATATTGATGGCGTGATTGCAACCAATACCACCCTCGATCGTTCCCTGGTTCAGGGAATGAAACATTGCGATGAGACCGGCGGGCTTAGCGGTCGTCCATTACAATTAAAAAGCACTGAAATTATCCGTATGCTCTCCGCTGAGCTGAATGGCCGTTTGCCTATCATCGGCGTGGGCGGCATTGATTCGGTGATTGCCGCGCGGGAAAAGATTGCCGCCGGGGCATCGCTGGTGCAGATCTATTCTGGATTTATTTTTAAAGGTCCGCCGCTGATTAAAGAAATTGTTACCCACATCTAATCTTTTCCTCCTCTGAATCCCACCCAGGGCTTTATTTCCGGCCCTGGTTGTTTTATATTCCCTCACTGTTGCTTATTTAAACATTTTAGACTTTTCTTAATTTTAGAAAATATTCTGCGGTAAGTCGCAACAACTTTGCAGAGGCGTATGAAAGGGGACAGGGGGAAAAATGCGGATTAAACCTGACGATAACTGGCGTTGGTATTACGATGAAGAGCACGACCGCATGATGCTCGATCTGGCCAATGGCATGTTATTTCGCTCGCGCTTCGCCCGGCGCATGCTGACTCCGGATGCCTTTGCCCCTTCGGGATTTTGCGTTGATGACGCCGCGCTCTATTTCTCTTTTGAAGAAAAATGTCGCGATCTCGAGCTATCGAAAGAGCAGCGGGCGGAATTAGTCCTTAACGCGCTCACCGCCATCCGTTTTCTCAAACCGCAGATGCCGAAAAGCTGGCACTTTATCGCCCATACCCATCACTGGCAGCCGAGCGGCGGCGACGCCGCCTGCGTTTGGCTGAGCGATACCGGCGAGCAGGTGAATTTACTGGTGGTGGAGCCGGGCGATAACGCCGCGCTCTGTCTGTTGGCTCAGCCGGGTCTCACCCTTGCCGGCCGCGTCATGCAGCTGGGCGATGTCATAAAAATCATGAATGACAGACTGCAGCCGGCGCAGAGCGCGGTCAGCTACAGTCTGGGGCAGGCGGTTTAAGGCGCCAAGCGTAGCGCTGTTTTCGGTACACAGCTGCAGGCGAGAATAGTGCCATCTCCGGCAACCGCGTTTTTCTTTAACGGACTCACTTCTCCTTCTTCCAGCCGGATGCGGCAGCTGCCGCAGATCCCCGCCCGACACGAATAGGGTACGCGAATGCCCTGTTGTTCCAGTTGCTCCAGCAGCACCTGCTGGTTATTGCCGGTAAACTGTTGACCCTGCCATTCGATGGCAACCGTAGCCTGCTGCTGCGCCTCGGGAGCCGGGGTATCGTCGCTTTCACCTGCCCCGTAGGCTTTCGCCGGGCCGCGGGTAAGGATTTCCACTTCATCTCCCACCCGGATCACCCCGCTGTTGCGGGCAATCAGGTTCTGGCCAAAATCGACATCGCCATTGTCCAGCGCGGTACGAAAACGCTTTAAGGTTTCCAGCGGCTCCCCGGCGGGATGCTTCTGACCGCGCTCCGGGCTGACGGTGGTAAAAATGCAGCGGCTGCACGGCTTAGCGACATCAAACACCACCTCGCCGATGCGGATCACTTTCCAGCTATCTTCATCCCAGGCCGCCGCGCCGGTGACCACAAGGTTAGGGCGAAACTGTTCTATGCTTACGCTGGCCGGGCAGCGCTGTTGCAGATCGCGCAGGGAGGCCTCGTTAGCCAGCAGGTAAGGGTAGCCGTCGGCGAAGGAGAGCGGCACCGCATCATGGCGCTTTACCCGGCGGGTTAGCTGCGGCCCCAGCCAGCGCAGCTGGACATCGCGCTTGAAAAAGCCGCTGAGCCACTGGTTAACGGCGGCGGGCGCGATGAGGGCGGTAAAATGGTTGCCCCAGACTTCGGTCGGCTCGGCCTGCGTGGCGAAATCGCTAAAACGCACCACGGCGCTGCTGCCGTCCGGTGCGGTCAGGTGAAGGCCATCATGCAGCGGCGCCGGAATAAATTTCACCATTTGCGGAAACTGGCGAGCGGTAATAAAGGTCCCGTCGGTTTCGGTGACCATAAACAGGCGATCGAAGGCCAGGCCGCTGATATCAGCAAAGGCGTGGGTCAGGCCTATGCCGCGCATGGATTTAACAGGATGAATAAAAAGTCGCGATAGCGTTACCATACGCTGCCTCCGGGTTCCAAAAATAAGCCTTTAACTTTATGACATAGGGCACATATTGGCTATAATGCGCACCAATTTTCTTTAAGTAAAAGTGACGATATGAATTCTCTGTTTGCCAGTACGGCTCGTGGGCTGGAAGAGCTGTTAAAAACTGAACTGGAAGGGCTTGGCGCGACGGACTGCCAGGTAGTCCAGGGCGGGGTCCATTTTCAGGGGGATACGCGCCTGCTGTATCAAAGCCTGATGTGGAGCCGGCTGGCTTCGCGCATCATGCTGCCGCTGGGCGAATGTCGCGTATACAGCGATCTGGATCTGTACCTCGGCGTACAGGCCATTCCGTGGACGGAGATGTTCAACCCTGGCGCCACCTTCGCGGTGCATTTTAGCGGCGTCAATGACGAGATCCGTAACAGCCAGTACGGCGCGCTGAAGGTTAAAGACGCCATTGTCGACAGCTTCACCCGTAAGAATCTACCGCGCCCGAACGTCGATCGTGAGTCGCCCGATCTGCGGATCAACGTCTGGCTGAACAAAGAGACGGCGCACATCTCGCTGGATCTGAGCGGCGAAGGCCTGCACCTGCGCGGCTATCGCGATGGTACCGGAATGGCGCCGATCAAAGAAAACCTCGCGGCGGCGATCGTCATGCGCTCTGGCTGGGTACCAGGTACGCCGCTGCTCGATCCGATGTGCGGCTCCGGTACCCTGCTGATTGAAGCGGCGATGCTGGCGACCGACCGCGCGCCGGGCCTGCACCGCGGCCACTGGGGCTTTGGCGGCTGGGCGCAGCACGATGACGCCATCTGGAAAGAGGTGAAGGCGGAAGCGCAAACACGCGCTCGTCAGGGATTGGCAGCGTATGAGTCACGCTTCTACGGCTCAGACGTCGACGCGCGCGTAATCGAGCGCGCGCGCCGCAACGCCCGCCGCGCCGGCATTGGCGAGCTGATCGATTTTGACGTGAAAGACGTCGCCCAACTGAACAACCCGCTGCCGAAAGGCCCGTACGGGACGGTGATCAGTAACCCGCCGTACGGCGAACGTCTGGAAAGCGAGCCAGCGCTGATCGCTCTGCACAGCCTGCTTGGCCGGATAATGAAAAGTCAGTTCGGCGGCTGGAACCTGTCGGTATTCAGCGCTTCGCCGGAGCTGCTGAGTTGCCTGCAGCTGCGTGCCGACAAGCAGTTTAAAGCCAAGAACGGCCCGCTGGACTGCGTGCAGAAGAATTATCACCTGGCGGAGAGCGAAGGCGGCAAGCCGGCGATGCTGGCGGAGGATTTTGCTAACCGTCTGCGTAAGAACTTGAAGAAGTTTGAAAAATGGGCCCGCCAGGAAGGAATCGAATGCTATCGCCTGTACGATGCTGATCTACCGGAATACAACGTGGCCATTGACCGCTATGCCGACTGGGTGGTGGTCCAGGAGTATGCCCCGCCGAAAACCGTCGACGCGCATAAGGCGCGCCAGCGTCTGTTCGACATCATCGCTGCGACTATCGCCGTACTGGACATGGCGCCTAACAAGCTGGTGCTGAAAACCCGTGAACGGCAGAAGGGGAAAAACCAGTATCAGAAGATGGCGGAGAAGGGCGACTTTATTGAGGTACAGGAGTATAACGCGCGCCTGTGGGTCAACCTCACCGACTACCTGGATACCGGTCTGTTCCTCGACCACCGTATCGCCCGTCGCATGCTCGGCCAGATGAGTAAAGGTAAGGACTTCCTGAACCTGTTCTCCTATACCGGCAGCGCCAGCGTCCACGCAGGCCTCGGCGGTGCACGATCCACCACCACGGTGGATATGTCACGCACCTACCTGGAGTGGGCGGAACGCAACCTGCGTCTCAATGGCCTGACCGGCCGCGCGCATCGCCTGATGCAGGCGGACGTGCTGGGTTGGCTGCGGGAGAGCACCGAGCAGTTCGATCTGATCTTTATCGATCCGCCGACCTTTTCCAACTCCAAACGAATGGAAGATGCGTTTGACGTCCAGCGCGATCACATTCGCCTGATGACCGATCTAAAACGTCTGCTGCGTAAAGGCGGCACCATTATGTTCTCGAATAACAAACGCGGTTTCCGTATGGATCATGACGGGCTGGCGGCGCTTGGCCTGAAGGCGCAAGAGATTTCGCAAAAAACGCTGTCGCAGGATTTTGCCCGCAACCGTCAGATCCACAACTGCTGGCTGATTACCGCAGCCTGAAAGGAATAAATAATGTCACTGATTAGTATGCACGGCGCCTGGCTTTCCTTCAGCGATGCGCCGCTGCTGGATAATGCCGAGCTGCATATTGAAGATAACGAACGCGTCTGCCTCGTCGGACGCAACGGCGCCGGTAAATCTACCCTGATGAAGATCCTCAACCGCGAGCAGGGGCTGGATGACGGACGCATCATTTATGAACAGGACCTGATCGTGGCGCGTCTGCAGCAGGATCCGCCGCGGAACGTTGCTGGTACGGTGTACGATTTTGTCGCCGAAGGGATCGCCGAGCAGGCGGCTTATCTGAAAGCCTACCATGACGTGTCGCATCAGGTGATGACCGATCCGAGCGACAAAAATTTAAATGAACTGGCGCGCCTGCAGGAGCAGCTCGATAACCTGGGACTATGGCAGCTGGACAGCCGCATTAACGAAGTGATTGAGCAGCTGGGCCTTGACGCCAATGCGCAGCTGGCGTCGCTGTCCGGCGGCTGGCTACGTAAAGCGGCGCTGGGCCGCGCCCTGGTCAGTGGGCCGCGCGTGCTGCTGCTGGATGAGCCCACTAACCACCTCGATATCGAAACCATCGACTGGCTGGAAGGTTTCCTGAAAACCTTTAAAGGCACGATTATCTTTATTTCGCATGACCGTTCCTTTATCCGCAATATGGCGACGCGCATTGTCGACCTCGATCGTGGCAAGCTGGTGACCTATCCGGGAAATTACGATCAGTATCTCCTCGATAAAGAAGAAGCCCTGCGGGTCGAAGAACTGCAGAATGCGGAATTTGACCGCAAGCTGGCCCAGGAAGAGGTGTGGATCCGTCAGGGTATCAAAGCGCGCCGGACCCGTAACGAAGGCCGAGTCCGCGCGCTGAAGGCGATGCGCCGCGAGCGCGGTGAGCGTCGGGAAGTGATGGGCAGCGCGAAGATGCAGGTTGAGGAGGCTTCCCGTTCCGGCAAAATCGTCTTTGAGATGGAAAACGTCAACTATCAGGTTGACGGCAAAGTGCTGGTGAAGGATTTCTCCGCACAGATCCAGCGCGGCGACAAGATCGCCCTGATCGGCCCCAACGGCTGCGGGAAAACCACGTTGCTGAAGCTGATGCTCGGCCAGCTGCAGGCCGACAGCGGGCGGATCCATGTTGGCACCAAGCTGGAGGTCGCCTACTTCGACCAGCACCGCGCGGAGTTGGATCCGGATAAAACGGTGATGGACAACCTGGCGGAAGGCAAACAGGAGGTAATGGTTAACGGTAAGCCACGTCATGTGCTGGGTTATCTACAGGACTTCCTGTTCCATCCAAAACGAGCGATGACCCCGGTACGTGCGCTTTCCGGAGGGGAACGTAACCGCCTGCTGCTGGCCCGGCTGTTCCTGAAACCCAGCAATCTGCTGATCCTTGATGAACCGACTAACGACCTCGATGTTGAAACGCTGGAGCTGCTGGAAGAGCTGATCGATGGCTATCAGGGGACCGTGATGCTGGTGAGCCACGATCGTCAGTTTGTCGACAATACCGTGACCGAGTGCTGGATCTTCGAAGGCGGCGGTCGTATTGGCCAGTACGTCGGCGGCTATCACGACGCCCGCGGTCAGCAGGCCCAGTCTTTGGCGCAAAAGCAGACGGTCGTTAAAAAAACGACGGAAGTCGCTCAGCCAAAAGCAGAAACTGTCAAACGCGGCGGGAACAAACTAAGCTATAACCTGCAGCGCGAGCTGGAACAACTGCCGCAGAAGCTGGAGGCTCTCGAGGCCGAACTGCAGACGCTGCAGGATCAGGTTGCCGATCCCGATTTCTTCGGGCAACCGCACGATCGCACGCAGCAGGTGCTGGCGCAGCTGGCCGAAGCGGAGCAGGCGCTGGAAGCGGCCTTTGAACGCTGGGAATATCTCGAAGGATTAAAGAACGGCGCCTGAGCCGAGGAGTTGTCATGTGCGATCATCATCATGCTGCGCGACATATTCTATGTCCCCAATGTGATTTGCTGGTGGCTTTGCCGCAGCTTGAGCATCGCCAGAAAGCCGCCTGCCCGCGCTGCGGTACAACGTTAACCACCACGTGGGACGCGCCTCGCCAGCGTCCCACGGCGTATGCGCTGGTCGCGCTGTTTATGCTGCTGCTGGCCAACCTGTTCCCTTTTATCTATATGAAAGTGGGCGGCATCAGTAGCGAAATAGAGCTGCTGGAAATTCCCAACGTACTGTTTACCGAGGATTACGCCAGTCTCGGGACTTTCTTTTTACTCTTTGTTCAATTAGTGCCGGCGTTTTGCCTGGTCACCATTTTGCTGCTGGTTAATCGGGTCAGAATGCCTGCCGGCCTGAAGACGTTCCTTGCGCGAATTCTCTTTCAACTGAAAACCTGGGGCATGGCGGAGATCTTTCTTGCCGGCGTACTGGTGAGCTTCGTCAAGCTGATGGCCTACGGTGATATCGGCATCGGTCTGAGCTTTGTTCCCTGGTGTATGTTTTGCCTGCTGCAGTTACGTACTTTTCAGTGCGTCGACCGCCGCTGGCTATGGGATGATATTGCCCCCATGCCGGCCATTACCCAGCCGCTGAAGGTCGGGGTGACCGGTATCCGTCAGGGGCTGCGCTCCTGTGCCTGCTGTACGGCGGTGTTGCCGGTCGATCAGACCGTCTGCCCGCGCTGTAACAGTAAAGGAACGGCGCGGCGCAAAAATAGCCTGCAGTGGACGCTGGCGCTGCTGGTGACGTCATTTATCCTTTATCTCCCTGCCAACATTATGCCGATCATGATCACCGATCTGCTGGGCGATAAAATGCCATCGACCATTATGGCCGGGGTGATTTTACTGTGGAGCGAAGGTTCTTATCCGGTGGCGCTGGTGATCTTTATCGCCAGTATTATGGTGCCGACGCTGAAGATGATCGCTATCGCCTGGTTGTGCTGGAACGCCAACGGCAACGGCGCACGAGATTCGGAGCGCATGCATCTGATCTATGAGGTGGTGGAATTTGTTGGCCGCTGGTCAATGATTGACGTTTTTGTCATCGCCGTGCTCTCTGCGCTGGTCCGCATGGGAGGGTTAATGAATATCTATCCAGCCATCGGCGCGGTCATGTTTGCGCTGGTGGTGGTGATGACCATGTTTTCAGCCATGACATTTGATCCCCGTTTACTGTGGGATCGTGAGCCAGATTCAAGCCATGAGGAAATACAACAACATGGAAAATAAGAGCGGAGAAGCGAAAGTGCAGAAGGTGAAGAACTGGTCACCGGTGTGGATCTTCCCTATCGTCACTGCGCTGATCGGGGCATGGATCCTGTTTTATCATTACAGCCATCAGGGGCCTGAGGTCACGCTGATCACCACCAATGCGGAAGGGATTGAAGGGGGAAAAACCCGGATCAAGAGCCGCAGCGTAGACGTTGGGGTGGTGGAGAGCGCGACGCTGACCGACGATCTCACCCACGTGGAAATCAAAGCCCGCCTCAATTCCGGGATGCAGAAGCTGCTGCACAACGATTCCGTCTTCTGGGTGGTAAAGCCGCAGGTTGGGCGCGAGGGGATCAGCGGTCTTGGGACATTGTTGTCCGGGGCCTATATTGAACTGCAGCCGGGAACGAAAGGTTCGGTGCCAGCGCAGTATCCGCTACTGGATTCTCCGCCGCTGGCCTCGCCGGATGCCAAGGGGATCCGTATTCTGCTGGAAAGCAGCAAGGCGGGCCAGCTGTCGCCGGGCGATCCGGTGTTGTTCCGCGGCTATCGCGTGGGGTCAGTGGAAACCAGCACCTTCGACACGCAGAAACGTCGTATAACTTACCAGCTGTTCATCAATGCGCCGAACGATCGCCTGGTGACCACCAACGTTCGTTTCTGGAAAGACAGCGGGATCGCTGTAGATTTGACCTCGGCGGGGATGCGCGTCGAGATGGGCTCGCTGTCGACGCTGTTTGGCGGCGGGGTGAGCTTCGATATTCCTGAAGGACTGGACCTCGGCGAGCCGGTGGCGAATAAAACGGAATACCATCTGTTTGACGATCAAAAGAGCATTCAGGATTCAGTCTTTACCGAGCATATCGATTACGTCATGTTCTTCAAAGACTCGGTTCGCGGCCTGCAGCCGGGCGCGCCGGTGGAGTTCCGCGGTATCCGTCTGGGCACCGTCGGCAAAGTGCCGTTCTTTATTCCGGGGCTGAAGCAGCGTTTGAACGATGACTATCGTATTCCAGTGGAAGTGCGGGTTGAACCGCAACGGCTGATTAATCAGCTTGGCGGTGATCCGAATATTCGCGCCCACATTGACGATCTGATCAACCGCGGACTGCGCGGCTCGCTGAAAACCGGTAACCTGGTGACCGGCGCGCTGTATATCGATCTCGACTTCTATCCGAAGGCGCCCCCGCGCGGGAAAATACAGGAGTTTAACGGCTATCCGATTATCCCGACCATCAGCGGTGGACTGGCACAGATCCAGCAGCGTCTGATGGATGCGCTGGATAAGATTAATAACCTGCCGATTAATCCGCTGCTGGAGCAGGCGACCAGCACCCTGGCGCAGAGCGAGAAGACGATGCAGCACGTGCAGACCACGCTGGATAATCTGAATAAGATCACCTCCAGCCAGTCAATGCAGCAGCTGCCCGCCGATATGCAGACGACGCTGCGTGAACTGAACCGTAGCATGCAGGGCTTCCAGCCGGGCTCTGCGGCCTACAATAAGATGGTGGCCGATATGCAGCGTCTGGATCAGGTGCTGCGTGAGCTGCAGCCGGTTCTGAAAACGCTAAATGATAAGAGCAATGCGCTGGTATTTGAGGCGAAGGATAAAAAAGATCCACAGCCGAAGGGAGCGAAATAATGAAAAAATGGTTACTGGCGGCAGCCGTATGCGTACTGACGGCGTGCAGTAGCGGCGGGGAAAGCAAGACATACTATCAGCTACCGGTTGTGCAGGGCGGCGCGCAGAGCGCCGCCAGTCAGGGGGCACGTCTGCTGTGGGTAGAGCAGGTCAGCATCCCGGATTATCTGGCGGGTAACGGGGTGGTCTATCAGACCACCGACGTGCAGTATGTGATCGCCAATAATAATCTGTGGGCCAGTCCGCTGGATCAGCAGCTGCGCACTACGCTGGTGGCAAATCTCAGCCAGCAGTTGCCCGGCTGGGTAGTGTCGTCCCAGCCGCTGGGGAGCGAGCAGGATACCCTCAACGTTGCGGTCAATGGCTTTCATGGTCGCTATGACGGGCGGGTTATCGTTAGCGGTGAGTGGCTGCTGAAGCATCAGGGACAGCTGATTAAGCGCCCGTTTAACATCGTCCTCAGGCAGGAACAGGATGGTTATGACGCGATGGTCAAGACCCTGGCGCAGGCGTGGAGCCAGGAGGCGGCTGCCATTGCCAGCGAGCTTAATCGTCTGCCATAAGTAAAATTCATCATAATGACCTGCCGCGCGGTTCACCTGGGCCGCGCGGCATTTTTTTTGCCAGGTCAGTTCGTTACCGGCGGCTACGCCGAGCGAACAAAAAATGAACTCTTATATAGGTCACAAATATGACACTGGCGTGAATTTTGCGCATTGACGTTGCCTTCTTTTCGCGGTATTCGTAACCCGTGGCTGCACAATTTGCGACCACTGTTTTCTTTTCCACCAGATCAAAGAATGAGGGAAACGAGGCATGAAGAGACAAAAACGAGATCGCCTGGAACGGGCACACCAACGCGGATATCAGGCGGGTATCGCGGGAAGATCGAAAGAAATGTGTCCATACCAGAGCCTGAATCAACGCTCATGGTGGCTGGGAGGCTGGCGAGAAGCCATGGAGGACAGGGTACTAACGGCCTGACACTGTCTCTTTAAAAAAGAAGCCTCCGCATAGCGGGGGCTTCGCCTTTTAATCGCTGCTGAATGTTATCAGAAAGCGGAAGTATCCTGGAACAGACCCACTTTCAGATCGTTCGCGGTGTAGATCAGACGATCGTCAACCAGCACTTCACCATCCGCAAGTCCCATAATCAGACGACGGTTAACAATGCGCTTGAAGTGGATACGGTAGGTGACTTTTTTCGCGGTCGGCAGAACCTGACCGGTAAATTTCACTTCGCCAACGCCCAGCGCGCGGCCTTTGCCTTCGCCGCCCAGCCAGCCAAGATAGAACCCGACCAGCTGCCACATAGCATCCAGGCCCAGGCAGCCCGGCATCACCGGATCGCCGATAAAGTGGCAACCGAAGAACCACAGGTCAGGATTGATGTCGAGTTCTGCCTCAACATAACCTTTATCGTAGTTACCACCGGTTTCGGTCATTTTGATGACGCGGTCCATCATCAGCATGTTTGGTGCCGGTAACTGCGGGCCTTTCGCGCCGAACAGTTCACCACGACCAGAGGCAAGAAGATCTTCTTTTGTATAGGATTCGCGTTTATCTACCATGTTTTCAGTAAGCCTTATTTTAAGTTCGGGACGCAGGATAGCTAACACGTGTAAGCTGAACAAGTCCGATCAGTTAGAACTTGTCCCACCTAACCAGCGTAGCGGCCACGGAAAACGATGGCGAGTCTCTTGCTGGGTCGCCTGCGCTATCCGCTCCTGAATGGTTTGTCGCAGCGTCTGTCCTTCACCGTCCCACATCAGCTGGGTCAACATCGGCAGCGCTTCGGTAATATCGTCAATGGCCCAGATAGCAAACTGGTTGTCGGCAACGGCCTGACGTAGCTCGTGGCTCAGGCTGAGATGACGAACGTTGGCGGCAGGGATAATCACTCCCTGTTTGCCGGTTAAACCGCGCTGCTGACAGATAGTGAAGAAGCCTTCAATTTTCTCGTTCAGGCCGCCGACCGGCTGCACGCGACCAAACTGGTCGACGGAGCCGGTGATCGCGATGCTCTGATTTATCGGTACATTGGCCAGGGCGCTGATTAAGGCGCAGAGTTCCGCCATGGAGGCACTGTCGCCATCCACTTCACTGTAAGACTGCTCAAAGGTCAGCGAAGCAGTGAAGGGAAGCTGCTGCTCCAGCTCCAGCTCGGACATCAGAAAAGCCTGCATGATCATCATGCCTTTCGCATGAATGTTACCGCCCAGCTCGGCTTTACGTTCGACGTCGATAAATTCGCCATCGCCAATGTGCACGACGCAGCTGATGCGTGAAGGTTCACCGAACGCGCGTGGATGACCGGGGAATTCGATCACCGACAGGGCGTTGATCTGCCCGACGCATTCGCCTTCGGTTTCAATCAGGATCTGTTCCTGCAGGATTTCATCCTGCATACGCTCCGCCAGGTAGCCTTCACGCCATACCCGGCGCGCCAGCATGGTCTGCATCGCTTCGCCGGTAATCTCCTCTCCTTCGCAGAAGGCGGCAGCCTCCCGCAGCTGGCGGGTTATCCATAGCGGACTGAGCGGCAGGGTCTCCTGGTCGCCGGTATAGCGCGTTCCCTCATCGATCAGCAGAGGCCAGGCATCGGCTGCCGGGCCCGGCAGCGCCAGCTGCTGCGCATTCTGCCATACCCACTGGCACCAGGCCTTTAGCGTGTCGGCGTCAGCAAACTGCAGAGTGTCTTCATACTCGCTATAGATCGCCTGCGCAGCCAGCTCCGGCTCCATTTCCTGGAAATCGGCCAGCGATTCGCGTTCGCCCACCAGGATGATTTTCAGACTCAGCGGCATAGAGGGAATGCTGACCGGCAGCGGACGCGATTCATCCATAGAAAGCCAGTCAAAGCGCTGACGAGTCACCATATTTTTCAGACGCACCCACAGCAGCGGTTGCGCCAGCAGTGTACGTAGCGAAAGCACAAGCACGCCGCCGTTGGCCTGATGGACCAGCCCAGGCTGGAGGGTGATTGCACCGTTAAACTGGCGTACGCAGCCAAACAGCTGTTCCGCTTCTACCCAATCGGCCATCACGACCGGGGCAGTGCTGGCGAAATTATCCTCAGCGCCCTGCGCCGGTGCGAGCGTCACCTGAGCGTCGGTTACCTCATAGCGGACGCCGTAAAGCGGTGCGGCAGGCTCGTGCAGAGTCCGGGTTTCAGCCGCCAGCCATTGCAGATATTCCGGCTCTTCAGGGGCTTTCACCAGCATGATGGAGGAGACTGCCGGCGTGTACAGCAGCTGCTCAAGCCCATAGAACAAACGCGGCTGCAGATCGCCCGAGAGGGAGGGGGCCGGATGGGAAAGTTCAGCTTGAGCAAACAGCGCCTGGTAAGCTTCCAGATCAGGCGCAAGGTCGGTTCGGGTCAGTTTCGTAATGGTCAAAGTCGCTGTTTTTTAGTTAGATGTAAAGCGCGCAATTATACCTGATGCCGCGACCGAGCACACGGAGGATTATGGTTACCCTGATGATTACCCGGTCGCAGACTTCACGAATAATGATTTATATTCAGCACATCAGAAAAAAACTGATATCCTGAAATGAGTTACACGGTCACATTGAGATCGCAATGAAATATCAACAACTGGAAAATCTTGAAAGCGGCTGGAAATGGAAATATCTGGTAAAGAAGCACCGGGAAGGTGAGCTGATTACCCGCTACATTGAGGCCAGCGCTGCGCAAGCTGCGGTAGATGACTTGCTGACGCTCGAGAATGAACCTGTGCTGGTGCATGCCTGGATTGAGCAGCATATGAATCCGGCGCTGATGAACCGCATGAAGCAGACTATCCGCGCGCGACGGAAACGCCATTTTAACGCTGAGCATCAGCATACGCGTAAGAAGTCTATCGACCTTGAGTTTGTCGTTTGGCAGCGTCTTGCTGGCCTGGCGCAGCGGCGGGGCAAAACCTTGTCTGAAACCATCGTCCAGCTGATTGAAGATGCCGAGCACAAAGAGAAATATGCCAGCAAAATGTCGAGCCTGAAGCACGATCTGCAGGTACTGTTAGGGAAAGAATAGCCAGGTAGGATCGTCGATCCGCCTGCTGGTGGTTGCCCTGGCCGGGGGCTGCTTCACAGCTCTCAGCCGCTAAAGTGGGCGAGAGGGCATAAAAAAAACCCGCCGAAGCGGGTTTTTTTATCGGTTATAACTTAAGCCGCCGGCTGAGTTACAACTTCTTTGTAGCCTTTAACTTCGATCTCTACACGACGATCCGGAGCCAGGCAATCGATCAGGGCAGCGCGAGCTTTCACGTTGTCACAGGTGTTGCCAGTAACCGGGTTGGATTCACCCATGCCGCGAGCGGAGATTTTGCCAGCCGGGATGCCTTTAGCAACCAGGTAGTCAACAACGGACTGAGCACGTTTCTCAGACAGCTGCTGGTTGTAAGCTTCGGAACCGATGCGGTCGGTGTAGCCCAGAACAACAGCGGAACCGTCTTTCGGATCCATGTTGCTCAGCTGAGTGTACAGCTGATCCAGAGCCTGCTGACCTTCCGGTTTCAGGGTAGCTTTGTTGAAGTTGAACAGAACGTCAGACTTCAGGGTGAAGTGCTTGGTAGCCACTTCCGGAGCCGGAGCCGGAGCCGGAGCAACAACCGGTGCAGCATCTTCCTGACCGAAGCGGTAGGAAACGCCCAGGCTCAGCATGCCGTTATCAGGACGGGTACCCACAGTGCCCGCGTCGCCGATGTTGTTAACCCACTGGTATTCCAGACGGGTAGCGATGTCACGAGTAACAGCCCACTCTACGCCGCCAGCAAATACTGGGGAAACGCCAGTGTCGTGTTCGCTACGGGAAACGCCGGTAGAAGCGTAGTTGCCTTTGGAGTCAGCGCGCCAAACCATGCCGCCCAGACGGGTGTAGATGTCCAGATCGTCAGTGATTGGGTAACCCAGTTTAGCGGTCAGCTGAACGCCCTGAGCTTTGAAAGCACCGTTGTCAACGCTGCCTTTATATGCCATACGGCCCAGCCAGTCATAACCCATTTCGAAACCGAGGTACGGGTTAACCTGGTAACCACCGAACGCGCCAGCACCAAGCTGATCGTTACGGGTCGGACCGTTGTTGTTCTGGAAACCGTTACCGTAGAAACCGGTGTCGTGATACTGGGACCAACCCAGTTTACCACCTGCATACCAGGTGTTATCTTTCGGAGCGGCCTGCGCTACGGTAGCGAAGCCAGCCAGTGCCACTGCAATCGCGATAGCTGTCTTTTTCATTTTTTGCGCCTCATTATCATCCAAAATTCGCCATGAAGTTACAAAAGACCTCACGGTTAAATCCTTCACCGGGGGCGTGACTTGTTGTTAACTATGCTGATACATGCAGCGTAAGCCGATCACCCCTGGCGATGTAAAGTCTACAACTTAGTTCGAAACTTACAAGTGTGAACTCTGTCAGGCATATGAAAAAAAAGGGTTGTGTACACAATATTTAACAAATATGGTTGATTTTCGTACACGAAAAAAAGACAGAAATCCCCGTGTGGCAGGCATTCCGCGAAAAAGACCATAAAAAACGCTGTACCTTTCCCAGCGGTAAAAAAAATTCCAGGAATAATCCTAATTTCACTCAATGATACAAATTTGAGTGAATTTTTAGCCCGCTGAGTTGTCTGCCGAGCGTGCCCTGATTTCGCACCGGGCGCATGATGAATCCCATCGCGGACCCTACCTGGGCAGCGTTAACGAGACGTTCGTGTTCGTCAGCGGTTAACTCCTCCGCCAGCCAGCAGATAACCACACTATAATTACCCGTGCGCAGGGCACGGATCATTGAGTCTATGGTATGGCTGGGAGAGAGCTGGCTAATTTGCATGACCTTGGACAGCGGCAGACCGGCGGACTGAACCCATTCGCGGCTGAGCTTTTGTTGCGGCGTGAGCCACAGCTGCCAGCGCGACTGTTGACCCAGCTGCTGTAATAAAGGTAGCAGCAATAACTGCGTCATCATGGGTTGATCTTCACGATAGACAATTTCACTGATCAGCCCATTGGTGTTCTGTTCGCCAGAACGATGAGCGTAGTGGCCTGCCGGAGCAGAAGCCTGTGCTGAACGGTTTGCGTGAGCTGAAGTAAACATAGTCTATCCCGCCTTTAGTTACTGTATGCATATACAGTATCTTCGCCAGGGGAAAAGATCAACCGCAATTTGCCATTTTGCTGCCGGGAATTTAATCGCTTCTCGTGGTTCCGTATCTGTCAAGAGAAGCCCCTGCATTATCCAATCCTTAACGCGCGCTAATGGTTTCATTTCTCCCTGTCGATTGCTGCAACGCTTGCGATTTTCTGAAAGCGTCTCGCAAAACCGCATTCTGGTGAAAAAGTCGGCGAAAATCATCTTGCTGCTGCCCGGGAAGTCCCTTATGTTTTCTCTTAGCGGATCCGTTAACAACTTAAGTTTAATTACATGATTAACAAAGGAATGATCATGAGAAAACTAGTTTGTCCGCGGCTCCCGCAATTTCAGGCCTGCGTCTCACCGCTGGGTCAACTGCATACTCGTCCGCTCTTTGGCGGCTACAGCCTGGCTATTGATGATACGGTGTTTGCGATGGTGGCCGAGGGGAACATTTATCTGAAGGCCTGCGAGCAGAGCGCTGCTTATCGGGTGGAACATCGTAATCCTCTGTTAACGCTGCGCCGACACGGCCGCATAGTGCCGCTGAAGTATTATCAAATTGACGACACTTTATGGCGCGATGAGCAGCAGCTTTTTCGGCTATCGCTACTGTCGTGGCAGAGTGCGCAGCGCGAAAAGAACTACCGACGGGCGTCGGGCCGCCTGAAGGATTTACCTAATATCAGCTTTCATATGGAATTGCAGCTGATTCACGCGGGCATACCGGACGTTAGGACGTTGCGGGAAGTTGGTGCGCAGGAGGCATGGTTGAGGCTACGCGTAAATAATGCTTCTTTATCGCTGAGCGTATTGCTGGCGCTGGAGGGGGCGATTGCCGGGGTACATGCCGCCGCGCTCCCGACGCCACGGCGTCAGGAGCTTCTCGAATGGGCGGCTACCCGGTAGCGGAAAAGCCTTGTTATTCGGTTTGGGCGTGGACCCGTTGCTGCAGGCGGCAGATTTCAGGCAGCAGCGCCAGCAGCAGGCCAATCTGCTGTAAGACCAAGGGTTCCTTACTGTCCGCGCGCGGTTCCAGATGATGGATCCGGCTTTGCAGGCTGTTCAAAGCCTGTTGCACCCGCTGTTCATCCGCGGGGGTATGATGCAAGGCATCATCCACATAACAGACTGCATCATCCAGCAGGGCGAGGATTTCCGGCGTGGACAGTTTTTCCCGATGCGCGCCAAGAGCGGAGATATAGCTGGTGAACGTGTGGTTGAGGCATAGCAGACGAAAGGCGGTTTCTCGCTGGGTGGCATCCGCGCGTGGTTCAGTCGATAAGTTCGAGACGACGGAGGCCAGCTCAGCATCACGGTTGTAGGCGTCACGACGCGCGACACGGTAGGCCAGCCGGTTGTCGCGGCCCTGATGATACTGCTCCAGAATCGCGTCCAGATAGCGGCAGTTCGCGTTCATTGCCCGGTCCAGCACCCGCGGCAGGTTGCGGAATTTCCAGTCCGGCCAGATGAAGCTGACCGCTGCCCAGGCGATGGCGCAGCCGATCAGCGTATCAATGATACGCGGCAGCGCGACTTCAAAGCCCTCGCCAAGCAGGTTAAAGCACAGCAGCACCAGCAGCGTAATAAACATCGTGGCATGGGCGTACTGCACGTTACGGAAGGCAAAAAACAGCACGCCGGTCAGGACGATCAACAGCAGTTGCCCTTCAACAGAGGGAACCAGCAGCAGGACCGGCAGGCCGATCGCCACCCCAACCAGCGTGCCGATAATCCTTAGCGCCAGGCGATGGCGGGTGGCGTTATAGTTCGGCTGACAGACGAACAGGCTGGTTAGCAGGATCCAGTAGCCATGCTGGAGCCCGGTAAACTGGATAAAGGCATAGCCGGCGCAGAGCACCAACGACATACGTACTGCGTGGCGGAAAAGGGCCGACTCTGGCGACATATTGCGCTGCAGGCGCAGCCAGATATCGCTCAGACCGCCGAGTCTGTCGTCGGCCAGCAGCGTCTCGGTATTACTCCCGGCAGGCGCGGTGGTTTGCACCGATTCAATGGTGGCCAGCTGAGCATCGATAGCGCGCAGGTTATTCAGTAAATACCCGAGGGCGTTGAGCTGCTCGTCGGATGCGCCGCCGGCGCGCACGCGCTCAAGTGCCGCATCGAGATGCATGAACGCCCGTTCAAAATGGGCATCATGCTGATAGGGTTCGCGTAACAGAATCGCCCGCGACAGTTTCTGGCAGGCCTGCGCCTGCATCGAAAGCATACGCTGGAAACGGAACATCACATCGCTATAGCGAAATTGATCGCGTAGGGTTTGATACTGAATATGCGATGAGCTGGCGCGTTCATGAATATCCTGGGCCACAAAGTAGTACTGCAGGGTGCGGCGGGTGCCGCGCTGACCCCGATCGCCTCGCAGTCGGGTTAGCAGCGAGACCTTGGTTTGGTTAAGCGTAGCTACCAGCTGGCCATTAGCGAGCGCCAGATCGTACAGCGGCGCCTGGCTCTCATCCTCAAGGTCAGGATCAAACAGCCGGGATTTGAGCTCAAGATAGCGGGCCAGCTGCTCATAGCTACGCGCCAGGTTGTCCTGCAATGGACGAATCGGAAAGATCAGGTGCCCGGACAGCGTCAGCAGGTTGTACCACACGGCCCCCGCCAGCAGGAACAACGGCTGCAGATACCAATGATCGTACAGCGTGACGCCGAGCATGGTGTAGATGGCGATAAGCAGGGCGCCGAAGGCAATGGTCGCATAGCGCTGACCGAGGCCGCCAAGCAAAATAAAGCCGATGGTAGACACGGTCAAACCAAGGGCAAACAGCGGCGGCCACGGAAACAGCAGCTCCACGGAGGCGGAGGCGATAAAAAAGCAAACCAGAGTAATGGCAAGATTACGCAGACGGCCGGCCAGACGGTCGTCAAGGTCGGTCAGAGCCGCAGCCACGACGCCGAGGGTGAGGGGGATGGTCAGTTTGACTTCGCCGATCCACCAGGGAAACAGCGTTGTGCCGCAGAGCGCGATAAAAATTCGTACGTTATAAAGCCAGGCGCTGTTCCAGGTGTAGCGGCGTAGCAGGGGGCTAATCATGTCCGTGTTCCGTTCGGTTACTGAAAGCGACGACGCGCATTGGCTTCACGCGCAGCACGCGCGGTTTCCACAGAAACGACCCGGCGACCCACCGGCCAGAGGGCGATGGCGGCGATTTTGAAATTCGCGATCCCCACCGGGATGCCTATGATAGTCAGGCACTGAGCTATACCGCTGAAAATGTGCATCAGGCAGAGCCACCAGCCGAAAAAAATGAACCACAGAATGTTCAGAACGGTACCGCCGGCGTTCAGTAGACCGTTTTTGCGCCCCGGCTCGAGCTCGTCAACATGAATCGCCTCGTTACCGTAGGGAAATAACGAAAGGCGAGTGATTTCCCAGCAGGAACGAGTCAGCGGCAGCGTGACAATCAGAATGATGCTGACCAGGGTGGCGAGTAGCCAGCCTAGAGTGGTGGCGAAACCGCCAAGGATAAAGTTCAAAATATTCAGAATGGTACGCATAAAGCCTCGGTTTTGCCCGGTGGATAATAAGACCTGATGATTGTAACGTTTTTTTGCGCTGGAGCACCTGGTCCGGGGCGGTTAAACTGAAAAACAATCCACCCTGATTGAAAATCGACATTATATGGAACTTAAAGCGACAACATTGGGCAAACGCATGGCTCAGCACCCTTATGATCGGGTGCAGCTACTGAACGCCGGGGTAAAAGTTTCCGGCGATCGTCATGAGTATCTTATCCCTTTCAATCAGTTATTGTCAGTGCATTGTAAGCGCGGTCTGGTCTGGGGCGAACTGGAGTTTGTGCTACCGGACGGGAAAGTCGTGCGTTTGCACGGTACCGAGTGGAGTGAAACGCAGCGCTTTTATCATCATTTACACACACTCTGGCAGCAGTGGAGCACGGAGATGAGCAATATCGCCGCCGGCGTGCTGAAGCAGCAGCTGGCGACGATCGAGCACACTCGCGCAGAAGGCAAGTGGCTAACCCGTCAGCAGGTGGCGGATGTTCAGGATAATATACGCCATGCGTTGACTGGTTTGCCGATGCCCACCAGTCGGCTTGATGCCTTTGATAACTGCCGGGAGCTGTGGCGGGAGTGTCAGCGCTGGTTAGGCGATATTGAAGCGACGCGTCTGGCCCATAACCAGGCCTTTACCGAGGCGATGCTGGAGCAATATCGCGAATTTTTTGATAGCGTTGAGTCGTCCCCGCTCAATGCGTCACAAGCGCGTGCGGTAGTGAACGGCGAGCGCTCCCTGCTGGTGCTGGCGGGAGCGGGCAGCGGTAAAACCTCGGTACTGGTGGCGCGAGCGGGCTGGCTGCTGGCGCGGGGAGAAGCCGCGGCAGATCAAATTTTGCTGCTGGCATTCGGCCGCCAGGCGGCGCAGGAAATGGATGAGCGGATCCGCGAGCGTCTGGCATCAGATGATATTACCGCGCGTACTTTCCATTCGCTGGCGTTGCATATTATTCAGCAGGGCAGCAAAAAAGTGCCCACTATCAGTAAGCTGGAAAGCGATACTGCGGCCCGCCACGCATTGCTGCTGAAAAGCTGGCAAAAGCAGTGCCAGGAGAAAAAAGCGCAGGCGAAAGGTTGGCGCCTGTGGCTGGAAGAAGAGATGGGCTGGCAACTGCCGGAGGGGGACTTCTGGCAGGACAAAAAGGTGCAGCGGCGGATGGCCAGCCGGCTTGACCACTGGGTGAGCCTGATGCGCATGCACGGCGGCTCCCAGGCGGAGATGATTGCCGGGGCGCCGGAAGCGGTACGCGACCTGTTCAGTAAACGGGTGAAGCTGATGTCGCCTCTGATGAAAGACTGGAAGGCGGCGCTCAAGGCCGAGAATGCGGTCGATTTTTCCGGCCTGATCCATCAGGCGGTCAATATTCTCGATAAAGGCCGCTTCGTCAGCCCATGGAAACACATTCTGGTGGATGAATTTCAAGATATTTCGCCGCAGCGAGCCTCGCTGTTGGCCGCGTTACGCCGGCAGAATAGCCAAACCACGCTCTTTGCCGTCGGGGATGACTGGCAGGCGATCTACCGGTTCAGCGGGGCGCAGCTTTCTCTGACCACCGCATTCAACCACTACTTTGGCGAAGGGGATTGCTGTGCGCTGGATACCACCTATCGCTTTAACGGGCGTATCGGCGAAATAGCCAATGGCTTTATCCAGCAAAATCCGCATCAGTTAAGCAAACCGCTGAACAGCCTTATGGCAGGTGATAAAAAGGCCGTCACGCTGTTAGCCGACGACAAGCTGGACGATCTTCTGGATAAGCTGAGCGGTTACGTTAAGCCCGAGCAGCGCATCCTGCTGCTTGCCCGTTATCACCATCTGAAGCCTGAGGCGCTCAACAAAGCGGCGACGCGCTGGCCGCACCTGCAGCTTGATTTTATGACGATTCATGCCAGCAAAGGTCAGCAGGCTGACTTTGTCATTGTGTTGGGACTACAGGATGGGGAGGATGCGTTTCCGGCCCCGGCGCGCGAGTCGATTATGGAGCAGGCGCTCCTGCCGCAGCCGGAAGATTTTCCGGATGCGGAGGAGCGTAGACTGTTGTACGTGGCGCTCACCCGCGCTCGTCACCGGGTATGGCTGTTATTTAACAAGGCGCAACCTTCGCCGTTTGTCGAGATCCTGCAGGCGCTGGGTGTGCCCGTGGCCAGGAAGCCGTAATCGCGGCTCGATTATTTCAGGCGATCGGCAAGATAGCGTGGATAATCCGGGATCAGAATATCGAGCGGTTGACCGAAGTGCGGCGACTGGATAATAAAGTCAGCGGTGGAGACGTTAGTGGCGACCGGAATGTTCCAGACGGTGGCCAGGCGCAGCAACGCTTTGACATCCGGGTCGTGGGGAACGGCGTTCAGCGGATCCCAGAAGAAGATCAGCACGTCGATTTTGCCTTCTGAAATGAGGGCACCCACCTGCTGGTCGCCGCCCATCGGACCGCTCAGCATGGCATTAACCTCCAGGCCGGTAGCCCGGGAGACGAGATTACCGGTAGTGCCGGTAGCATACAAAATATGTTGCGCCAGCAGCGCCTGATGGCGAGCAACCCATTTCATCAGCATATCTTTGCAGTGATCGTGAGCCACCAGCGCGATATGTTTTTGCGCAGGCAGGGTACGTGTTGTCAGTTCCATATTTTCATTCCACATTTTGACCTGCAAACAGATTACTGAATGTGGCTGTCGCTGCAAGCATCGGGGATGAAAATTTTGCTGAATCTGTGGGTTAGGCTGGATGGCCCCCTGCTGCGGATTAGCATACACTTAGGTGAAATAGCAGGAGGAAACCATGAAAGAGAATGATATTGCTGGCATCCTGACCTCGACACGGACGATTGCGCTGGTCGGAGCCAGCGACAAGCCTGACCGTCCGAGCTACCGGGTCATGAAGTATCTGCTGGATCAGGGGTATCACGTTATCCCGGTTTCGCCGAAGGTGGCGGGCAAGACGCTGCTGGGACAACAGGGGTATGCGACGCTCGCCGACGTTCCGGAAAAGGTCGACATGGTTGATGTCTTCCGTAATTCAGAAGCGGCGTGGGGCGTAGCGCAGGAGGCGATAGCCATCGGCGCGAAAACGCTATGGCTGCAGCTGGGGGTGATCAATGAGCAGGCTGCGGTGCTGGCCAGGGAAGCCGGATTGAGCGTAGTGATGGATCGCTGCCCGGCCATTGAACTACCGCGACTGGGATTAGCAAAATAACAAAAAACCCCGCCTGGCGGGGTTTTGTTTTAGTTGCGAAGGCGCGGAGCCTGCAGCTGCTGACGAATCGTTTTGGCCAGTTCGTCAAGGGACGGCTGTTCCGGGTGTTCGTCGCGGGTTTCGCTGCTCAGCTGCGCTTCTGCCAGATAGGTGTGAATCGGCTGGCCATCATCATCTTCCATCACCACATGGTACCAGGGCGCCGCGCGCAGTTCGTCATTGGCGGCAATTTCATCCTCTTCCGGCTCCGCGAGCGAATACTCGGGATCGACATCGACGATGACGCCCAGGTAGCCCAAGAGCGTATGGCGGACCTGTTGGCCGATACCGAATTTGCTGGCTATCATAGGCACCTCCTGGGAAACATGAATACTCCCTATATGAGGCTCATGTTTCGTTTTTCAAGTTACATGACGCGACAGGCAAACCCCTTCAGATACAGCCCTTCCGGGTAGGTTGCGATCACCGGGTGGTCGGCAGCCTGACGGAACTGTTCTATAAATTGTACATCACGCCCGGCATCAATTGCGGCATCGGCGATGATTTTCTGAAATAAATCGGTGGTCATCAGCCCGGAGCAGGAGAATGTCAGCAGCACGCCGCCGGGGTTCAGCAGCTGGATCGCCAGCATATTGATATCTTTATAGCCGCGGCAGGCGCCCATCAGCTGGCTTTTATTTTCCACGAACTTCGGCGGATCCATCACGATCACGTCGAATTTCTCTCCCCGATCGCGGTATTTGCGCAGCAGTTTGAACACGTCGTCGCGCACAAATTCCGCTTTGGACAGATCCAGTCCGTTGATCTCCACGTTCTGGCGGGCAACGTCGAGCGCCTCCTGCGAGGTATCCACGCTGGTGACCTGGCGGCAGCCGCCCATCAGCGCCGACACCGCAAAGCCGCCGGTGTAGGAGAAGCAGTTCAGCACCCGTTTATCCGCGACATAGCGGCGGGTGGCCAGGCGGCTGTCACGCTGGTCGAGGTAGTAGCCGGTCTTGTGCCCGCCCTGGATATCGACCAACAGCTTCATGCCGTGCTCGGTGATCGGCAGCAGCGCCGGGGGCAGTTCGCCCACCACCGGCCCCTGGGCCAGCTCCAGTCCCTCTTTTTTACGCACGGCGACATCGCTGCGATCGTAAATGGCGCAGTCCGGGAACAGGTTCTGCAGGGCGCTGATGATGGCGGCGCGCTGGTATTCGGCGCCTGCGCTGAGCAGCTGCAGCACGAAAAAGTTGCCAAAGCGGTCGATAGTGACGCCCGGCAGGCCATCGGACTCGCCGGCGATCAGGCGGTAGCTGTCGAGGCCATCGCGCTCGGCCAGCCAGGCACGCCAGGTTTGCGCCTGCTTCAGACGGCGTTCAAAGAAGGCGCTATCGATGGCTTCATTGCGGTCGAAGGTCCACACGCGGGCGCGGATCTGCGACGACGGCGAGTAAGCGCCGCGGGCCAGCCATTTTCCCTGATGGTCAACGATATCGATGGTTTCACCGCTGCGGGCTTTACCTTCCATGCGGGCGACGCCGCCGGAGAATATCCACGGATGGCGACGCAGCAGGGATTTCTCGCGTCCTTTGGCTAACACTAAGCGGGGGAATAGGGAATCTGTCATGGGGCTACCTTTAAGCAACGGGAATGTCGGCACCGAAAAATGGCGCGTAGATTAGCACACCTGGCGCACGCAAGCATCTTTCGCCCGGCAGGCACAGGTGAGCGTTTCGGCACAAAATGCAGGCGCTTCGGCACATTCAGCTGGTGCGGACTCTCATACCCTGTTTTCTCACCCCAACGAGGAGCAGACGATGAAAACAGGTATCCGCATGGCTGTGGCGATGGTAACGGCTGTGAGCAGCGGCGCGATGGCCGCGCCGTTTAGCGTAAGCAGCAATGATATGCGTGACGGGCAGCCGCTGGCCCAGCAGCACTGGTTTGCCGGTTTCGGCTGTACCGGAGGCAATGTCTCTCCGCAGCTGGCATGGAAAAACGCCCCGGCGGGTACGCGCAGCTTCGCGGTCACCGTCCGGGATCCCGATGCGCCTTCCGGCAGCGGCTGGTGGCACTGGACGGTGGTCAATATCGCCAGCAGCGTCTTTTCGCTGCCCGCTGGCGCGGGAGATAAAAACAGCGCTACACTGCCGGGCGGAGCGGTCCAGGGCCGCAACGATTTTGGCTATGCCGGCTTCGGCGGCGCCTGTCCGCCGGCGGGAGATAAACCGCACCGCTATCGCTTTACGGTATGGGCGCTGGATGTCCCCACGCTGCCGGTGGATGCCGGGGCCAGCGGGGCGCTGGTCGGCTATCTGTTACATAGCCATGCTCTCGCCAGCGCACAGTTGACGGCGATGGCCGGGCGTTAAAATAAAAGGTCGGTCTGATGGAGAGTATCCACTTTCAGCATAACGCCTTAACCGCGGCGGAGATCACCACCCGACGGCTATGCAGACTGCATCGCGTGCGGCTGTTCTCCCCGGCGCTCTGTCGGGTGAAACGCGGCAGCAAAGTGATTGTGCAAGGGGAGAGCCGGGTGCTGGCGACTCCGCAACAGCTGATTGTTTTGCCAGCTGACGTGGAACTGGAGGTGATTAACCAGCCGGAGAATGGCCTATTTTGCTCCGATCTGCTATCGCTGACGCCCGAGCTGCTGACGAGGTTTAAGACTCGTTATCTCAGCGAACCACCGCCAGGGCGCCTGACCTCGCTCTGCGCACCGGTGACGACAGAGCTGGCGTTTATGTGGCAAAGCGTTCTGCAGGCGGTGCGGGAGGGATTGTCCGTCGCGCTGCAGCAGCACCAGACCATGGGGCTGCTGCTGGCCCTGCATGAGGCTGGCTATGCGGGCCCGCTGCTCGTCGAGCGGCAGCAGGATCTGTCGGCGCAGGTGCGGCAGCTGATTATGCTGTCGCCGGCGCAGGCATGGAGCGTGTCGCGGGTGGCGAAAATGCTCTTTCTCGGCGAGTCCACGCTGCGCCGTCGGCTGCAGCAGGAATCGCAGAGTTTTCGCCAGATCGTCGAGGAGGTGCGGATGGCCCACGCCCTGGGGCAGCTGCAGACCACCTCGCGGCCAATAGGCGAAATTGCGCAGAACAGCGGATATCAGTCGGGATCGCGCTTTACCGCGCGCTTCCGTCAGCATTATGGTTTACTGCCGAAGCATGTACGCTGAACGAATTTGCTATCCTCAGCGTATAGCGTGAGCGAAAAGGAGATGATTATGGCCAGTATCTGCACAATGGCATGGGTTTACGGTTCGGTTCAGGGCGTGGGATTTCGCTATTCCACGCAGCGGGAAGCGCTGCAGCTGGGGGTGACCGGTTATGCCCGTAATCTGGATGACGGCGGGGTGGAAGTGCTTGCCTGCGGCGAGGCGGAGCAGGTGGAAAAACTCATCGCCTGGCTGAAAGCCGGGGGGCCGCGCAGCGCGCGGGTTGACCGAGTGTTAACCGAGCCCCATCAACCCACCCGCAGCTGGGACAAATTCGCGATCCTCTATTAGATGCACTTCACCGGCTTCGGCAAGCCGGCGATTTTAGTCGCCTGTTTGGCGGGTCCTTTCGGGAACAGGCGATAGAGATAGCGGCTGTTGCCTTTCTCTTCGCCAAACTTGTTGGCCATCGCCTTGACCAGCATACGGATCGCCGGGGAGGTGTTAAATTCAAGGTAAAACTCGCGCACAAAGCGCACTACTTCCCAGTGTTCAACGGCGAGCGTTATCCCTTCCTGCGCGGCAATGACTTCCGCCATCGCCTCGCTCCACTGGGTGGTATCTTTCAGATAGCCTTCGCTATCCGTTTCAATTTCGTTGCCTTCAAAAATAAACATGATTTTTCACATACCGCCTGAAACTGGCCGCAGTGTAGCAAAAAAAAAGGCCCCGCATAAGCGAGGCCTCTGTTAAGCAGGGGAGCGGTTAGTCCCGGCTGGCGAAGCCCAGGATGCTCAGCAGGCTGACAAAGATGTTGTACAGCGAAACATACAGACTGACCGTCGCGCGGATATAGTTGGTTTCACCGCCGCGGATAATGTTGCTGGTCTCGAACAGGATGGCACCCGAAGAGATCAGGATGAACACCGCGCTAATCGCCAGGTGCAGCGCCGGCAGCTGCAGGAACAGGTTAGCGACCATACCAATCAGGACGACCACCACGCCGGCCATCAGCATCCCGCCAAGGAATGACATGTCTTTACGCGTCGTCAGCACATAGGCCGAGCAGCAGAAGAAGACCAGCGCCGTGCCGCCCAGCGCCAGGCCGATTAAATCGCCCATGCCGGCAGAAAGATACGCGTTCAGCATCGGCCCAAGGATATAGCCGAGGAACCCGGTGAAGGCGAAGGCGGAAATAATCCCGGTGGGTTTATTCGCCGTTTTGTAGGTCAGGAACATCAGACCGTACATCCCCACGAGGGTCAAAATGAGACCCGGCGAAGGGAGCATCAGCACTGTGCTGGCGGTGGCGGTGATAGCGGAAAACGCCAGCGTCAGGCTGAGCAGGAAGTAGGTGTTACGCAGAACCTTGTGCGTGCTGAGCAGCGAGGAACGGTCACGCGATGATGTAATTATGCGATCCATGAGTCACTCTCTTATGACAGATGTAATTAGGGATAAAGAATAAGAAAAACAAGCGTGAAGCCCTAATGCTTTTACCCATCTTTACTTAGTTTTTACCGCTTTTGCCAGGCATAAAATTCTATATAGATAGGGAAAAGCGATATATTTTCGCTTTTCGCGTCGCTGAGCCGATCGAAATCTTATAGGTCACTGAAAAATATTGCCTTATGGCACTTCTGCGACTAAGTGTGGAAGAGGGGGATTACCCCGTACGTCAAAGGCAAAGGGAAATGACATTACACAAAAAAAATCACATCACCCGAACACTCCTGGCTGTCAGTATGCTGGCTATGAGCGGCGGGGCGCTGGCGGCGCAGGTGCCGCCGGGCACCCAGCTGGCGGAAAAGCAGGAGCTGGTCAGAAATAACGGCAGTGAACCGGCGTCACTCGATCCGCATAAAGTCGAGAGCGATGTTGAATTTAATATCATTAGCGATCTCTTTGAAGGGCTGGTTAACGTGTCGCCAGCGGGAGCGATCCAGCCGCGACTGGCGGAACGCTGGGAAAACAAAGACAACCTGTTATGGACCTTTCATTTACGCCCCGGTCTGACCTGGTCTGACGGCACGGCCATTACAGCGCAGGATATCGTCTGGAGCTGGCAACGGCTGGTCTCGCCGGCAACAGCCTCCCCCTACGCGAGCTACCCTGGCAATATGCATATCGCCAACGCCCGCGAGATTGCCCTCGGGCAAAAGGGACCCGAGACGTTGGGGGTGAAAGCGCTGAACGACACCACGCTGCAGGTCACTCTGACCCAGCCGAATGCCGCCTTCCTGGCGATGCTGGCGCACCCTTCGCTGGTACCGATCGACAAAGTGCTGGTGGAGCGGTATGCCGATAAATGGACCCGACCAGAGCATATCGTCACCAGCGGCCCGTATAAGCTGTCCCAATGGGTGGTGAATGAGCGGCTGGTGGCTGAACGTAATGCAAAGTACTGGGATAATGCGCATACCGTTATTAATAAAGTGACTTACCTGCCAATCTCTTCGGAGGCCGCCGATGTCAACCGCTACAAAACAGGGGAGATTGATATTGTCTATACGGTGCCGATCAATCAGTTTGCGCAGTTGCAGAAAACCATGGGCGACCAGCTGGACGTTTCGCCGCAGCTGGCGACCTATTACTACGAATTCAATACTACCCGGCCGCCGTTTAACGACGCCCATGTGCGTCGCGCGCTGAATATGGCGCTTGATAAAGATATCATTGCCGGAAAAGTGCTTGGCCAGGGCCAGCGCCCGGCCTGGCTGATCGGTCAGCCGGATATCGGCGGCGTGACGCTGCATAACCCGGACTACGCCAGCTGGCCGCGTGAGAAACGGATTGCCGAGGCGAAAAAACTGCTGGCGCAGGCGGGGTATGATGAAAGCCATCCGCTGGTCTTTACCCTGCTCTATAACACCTCTGAGTCGCACCAGCGTATCGCCATTGCCGCCAGCTCTATGTGGAAGAAAAACCTCGGCGTCGAGGCGAAGCTACAGAACCAGGAGTGGAAGACGATGCTGGATACCATGCATACGCATAACTTCGACGCCGTCCGCTACGCGTGGATTGCCGACTACGACGATGCCGCCACCTTCCTCAATACTTTCCGTACCGGGGATAGCGAGAACACCAGTCAGTACAGCAACCCTGCTTACGATGAGGCCCTGCGCAATGCGGCGAAAGCCTCCGACGTGGCGACCCGGGGCAAATACTATCAGCAGGCGGAAGATCTGCTGGCGCAGGATGTTCCCGCCATTCCGGTCTATCACTATGTACGTACCCATCTGGTGAAACCTTGGGTAGGGGGCTTCACGCCGGATAAGCTGGGGTATTACTACACCAAAGACATGTACATTAAAAAACACCCATCCGCCAGCGGCGATGGGCGTTGATTTTCTGTGCAAACTGCCTGAAATTCAGACGAATAACACAAAATTGTTTGTTTTTAAGGCAGTTGATCAAAATGATGCTTTACAGCATCCGCCGAGGTGTTTATAGTGCGCCTCACACCGGAAGTGTGGCCGAGCGGTTGAAGGCACCGGTCTTGAAAACCGGCGACCCGAAAGGGTTCCAGAGTTCGAATCTCTGCGCTTCCGCCATATAAAAGAAGGGGTTACCGAAAGGTAACCCCTTCTTGCTTTGTCCGGTCGGTCGTGCATGACCCGGACAGCGACCGACGACGTTTTCATTCCCACAGCGCTGATGGATATATAGCCCGTCGCATGGCAGGACTTTTCACAACGCCCGCTTATTCTTCGACAATCCGCGCCTTCGGTTTGCTCAGCAGGAGCATGACCAGCGCGACGTAGGGCATCGGCTTCCAGAAATAGTAGCCCTGCAGCAGATGAATATTCTGGCGATTAAGATAATCCCGTTGGGCCTCGGTTTCGACGCCCTCGGCAATGATGCGCAGTGACAGCGTCCGCGCCATCTCTATCACGCAGTCCAGCAGCTTGCTTGCCGGCGCCTCCCCAGTTACCCGGCCGACAAAACTCTGATCGATTTTGATATAGTCGAAAATCAGCTCGTGGAGACAGGAAAGCCCGGAATAGCCGGTGCCAAAGTCGTCCAGCGCGATGGAAAACCCGCGGGAGTGTAACGTATTGAGCTTGTCCACAACCGCCCCGTTGAGCAACAGCGGCTCCTGCTCCGTGATCTCCAGCATCAGCTTCACCGCTTTACCCTCAAAGCCGCGCTGATAGTGCAGGCAGTCATCGATAAACGTCGGCGCGTTAATATGTGACACGCTGATATTCAGGCCAATATGAAACCCATCCGGTAGTTTACTAAAGAGTGGTCTCATCTGCGCGTTGACCTGCGCCATCAGGCTGCGGGTTAGGGGAATAATTAAGCCGGTACGTTCGGCCAACGGAATAAATTCCGCGGGCGAGCGCGCTGGCGTCGTGCTGTTTTGCCAGCGGGCGAGGTAAATACCTCCTGGTGTGGGTCCGCAGCCAGCGGCTTAACATCGCCATATCTGGCAATCATTTGGTTCTGCACCCAGAGTGCCAGCCCGTTGTTATCGGTATCGCTATATAGCGCATCGCGCAGATGGATGTCACTGATCGTGACAATCACCCTGATCGGCGCTAAGCGCGTCTGATAGATCAGCACCGGCCGCTTATTGACCATCATTCTGGCCGGGAGCAGTAACAGAGGGTCATCAGGCAAAGACTCAGGGCTAAGTGTCAGGACCCGGTTGCCAGTTAATGACGAACACGCCAGCAAGAAATACTATCAGCGCCAGGGAAAAGGCAATCACTCGCAGCCGGTGGATGAAGAGACGGCGTTGTTTCTTGGCGATCGCACCGTCAGCCAGGCCGCGTGGCAGCCCGGCGCGATGGTGCGACTGACGGTCAGCGGCAAGGCGCGGGTATTTAGCGGCTAAACCCTGAGCAGGCGGCGCTGGCTATCGCCGGTGCCGCACAGAAAGCTAATCAGGCGGAGGATGAAGCCGATAGTATCCGCGCCACTGACCTCGTCGCCATGGAGTGGTAGTACGTTGGAACAATTCCGCGGGGTCAGTCCATCTCACCGCCGTTTTGCCGGTGTGCGCTTTACAAATCCAGCACTAACCGGCCGCCTTTAGCGCGTGAGCAGCAGATCAGCATACTCTGCTGGCTGGCTTTCTCTTCCTCGCTGTAATACTGATCGCGGTGGTCGGCTTCCCCCTCCAGAATCATCGTTTCGCAGGTGCCGCACACCCCTTCTCGGCACAGGCATTCGACCTTTGCCGCTTTGTTATTCTCGATCACCTGCAAAATGGTCATATCCTGCGGCACGGTAAATTCGCGTCCGGAACGCGCCAGCACCAGGGTAAATGCCTCTCCGCTTTTATCCTCAAGGATAAACTGCTCAAAGTGCAGCTGGCTGGCGGGCACCTGATGGCGTTCGGCGGCGGCTTTCACCGCCTCGTTAAGCGCCGCTGGGCCGCAGGTATACACGTGGGTTCCTGGCTCGAGGTCGGCGAACAGGCGCGGTAGGTCGAGACGGCTGCCGAGCGCTGATACATGAACATTGACCCGATCGCGCCATGGCGCAGCGCGAAGCGTATCGACGAAAGCATTACTGTCGGCGTCGTGAAAACAGTAATGCAGCTGCCAGTCGGCCTGTCGCTGTTCCAGTTCCGGAATATGCGATAAGAATGGCGTAATGCCGATGCCGCCGGCGATCAGCAGATGTTTTCGCGCCTGTGGGTCGATGGCGAACAGATTGTTGGGCGTGGACACCGTCAGGGTATCGCCCGGGCGCACCCGCTGGTGCATAAAACGCGAGCCGCCTTTGGAAGGCGACTCAAGACGCACCGCAATCTGCCAGCTGGTGGTATCCAGCGGCGAGCTCATTAGCGAATAGGCGTTACTGTAGCGCTGCTCGCCATCCTGCATCTGGACGATAATATGGCTGCCGCCGCTGAATGCCGGCAGCGGGGCGCCGGTCGGCGACACCAGCGTAAAACGCTTCACAAGAGGGGTGATCTGTTCAACATCGCGAACGACCGCCTCAAACATTTGATAATCAGACATCGCTGAACTCCATCAAAAAATCCCGGCGTGGCTAGCGCCATCGCCGGGAGAGCACATTTACAACCCCTGGCAGAGATACTTCATCTCCAGGTAATCTTCGATTCCGTGTTCCGACCCTTCGCGGCCAAGACCGGACTGCTTTACCCCGCCAAATGGCGCGACCTCGTTGGAAATTAGCCCGGTATTGATACCGACCATGCCGTATTCCAGCTGCTCGGAGACGCGCCAGATACGGGCGGCATCGTTGCTGTAAAAATAGGAGGCGAGACCGTAGATGGTGTTATTCGCCTGCTCGATGACCTGCTGCTCATCGTCAAATTTCACCAGCGCCGCCACCGGGCCGAAAATCTCTTCCTGCAGCAGCAGTGACCCCGGCTGTACGTCGCCGATCACCGTAGGGGTGAAGAAATTACCGCCCAGCGGATGCGCTTTACCGCCAGTTAACAGCGTGGCGCCGCGGCTCAGGGCGTCGTCGAGCAGGGACTGCACTTTGCGCCCGGCCTCGGCGTTGATCAGCGGGCCAATCTGTACATCGGACTCGCTGCCATCGCCCACTTTCAGGGCGGCGACACGGGCGACGAACTTATCGCAGAATTGGTCGTAGACGGCGCGATGAATATAGAAGCGGTTGACACAGACGCAGGTTTGCCCGGCGTTACGGAACTTGGCGATCAGCGCGCCCTCGACCGCTTTATCGATATCGGCGTCGTCAAAGACGATAAACGGCGCGTTACCGCCGAGCTCTAAAGAGAGCTTTTTGATGGATTCCGCGCACTGGCGCATCAGCACGCGGCCAACTTCGGTCGAACCGGTAAAGGAGAGCTTACGCACCCGCTCATCGCCGGTGAACACCGCGCCAATCTCTCGCGACTGGCCGGTAACGACGTTAATGACGCCCTGCGGGATCCCGGCCTGATTCGCCAGCTCCGCCATCGCCAGCGCGGTAAACGGCGTTTCGTTAGCCGGCTTAATCACCATCGTACAACCCGCGGCCAGCGCCGGGCCGGCCTTCCGGGTGATCATCGCCGCCGGGAAGTTCCACGGGGTGATCGCCGCGCAGACGCCTACCCCCTGGCGGATCACCATCAGGCGTTTATCGGCGCCGGGGGAGGGGATTATCTCGCCGTTGGCGCGTTTCCCTTGTTCGGCAAACCACTCGATAAACGAGGCGACATAGGCGATTTCGCCTTCCGCTTCCGCCAGCGGCTTGCCCTGCTCGGCGGTCATTATCTGCGCCAGCGCGGTTTTGTTTTCGAGGATCAGGCGGTGCCAGTTTTTCAATAGCGCGGCGCGCTGAGCGGCGGTTAATGCGCGCCAGTCCGGCAGCGCGGCCGCGGCGGCATCCACTGCCTGTTGCGCTTCCGCACGCCCCATATTGGGGATCTGGCCGAGCGTCGCGCCGGTGGAAGGATTGCTGACGGCAAGCGTCGTGCCGTCGGCGGCGTCGCGCCAGCTTCCGGCAATCAGCGCCTGCTGGCGAAACAGATCTGAGTGAAACACAGACATAGCAAGCTCCTTCAACGATTACGGCTGGAACACCTGGGCGACCAGATTGTGGAAATGCGCGATCCCGTGCTCGGAGATACCGCTGCCGCTGTTATCCGCCATAATGCGCCCCTGGCCGCGATAGCCGCGGGACTTCAGCCCCTTCTGCACGCTTTCCACCAGGCGTAAATCTTCCGGGCGGAACACGTCGCGATACCACTCAATCAGCGCTTTCTGATCGTCAGTCAGCTCTTCGTTGGTGAAATAGATGTCGTAATTCTGCAGAGTGGTCTCTTCATCCACCGGGAATTCATAGATAACGGTCATCATGCCCTTGATCGGCGTGACGTTGAACATGGTGCACGGCCACAGCCAGAAACCGTGAAACGCGGCGTCGGTACCCTCTTCGAATTTAAACGACTGCTCGGACGGTTTGGCGAAGCCATACTGCAGCGTCCATTTGCCGTGCATGGTGTGCCAGTAGCGGTCAACCTGGACGGAATCCGAGAAGCCCGGGTGCGCCGGACCGCAGTGGTAACATTCCAGATAGTTATCGACGATATTTTTCCAGTTCGCCGGGGTGAGGGTGGTAAAGCGCGCCGCCAGTTTCAGATCATGCACGTCCGGACAGGCTTCCAGCACTTTGTCCTGCAGCCCCGGTAGCTGCGTTTCCACACTCTCCGCTTCCGGATTCATATTGATAAACACAAAGCCGGCATACTCTTCCAGGCGAACCGGCACTAGCGTTGCCTTTTCGCTATCGAAATTCGCCACGTTTTCGCAGTTGCGGGCGTGGGCGAGATTGCCGTCCAGCTTGAAGGCCCAGGCGTGATAGGGGCAGGTAATCACGTTTTTGGCTTTGCCTTCGCCGCTCAGTAGCTGGTGGCCGCGGTGCGGGCAGACGTTATAGAAGGCGCGCAGAATGTTGTCGCGGCCGCGGACGATAACGATATTTTCGCCGATGATCTCCCGGGTAATGTAATCGTTCGGCCGGGCGACCTCGCTGCCGTGGGCGACGCAAATCCAGCTATTGGCGAAGATGCGCTCTTTCTCGTGCTCAAACGCCTGGCTGTCGGTATAAAAACGGGCCGGAATGGTCCAGGCATCCTGCGGATTAGCGCAAAAGTTAATCGGCAGGGTGAAGTCAGGGCTCAAATTGCTCATGTAGGGTCTCCTTGTGATTATTGTCAGTAAGAGGTTTTACAGCGACTGGCCGTCGCCTTTGAGTACCGCGCCAACCGGCAGCGTCTCGGCTTTAATAATGGGCTCGGGGGTATGGGTTTCTATCTGATGGACCGGAACGTGGGCGTAGTCCTGTTTTAACCAGCGCACGAAGCCGCCGGTTTTAATCAGTAAAATGGCCAGGAACGGTAGGGCGGTCAGCACCACGGTGGTTTTCATGGTCTCAAGCGAAGCGCCGGTAAACAGAATCGACAGCGGGATAAGGGTTATCACCACGCACCAGAACAGGCGCATGCCGCGATCCGGATCCTCGCCTTCGCGCAGGTTGCGGGTACTGGTCGCCGCCATGGTGTAGGCCACCGCATCCATGTGCGAGGCGAGGAATACAATCATCACGAACAGATAGGCGGCGAGGAACAGCTTACCTGCCGGCAGCGACATCAGGACCTGCTGGACGGCGGTTTCGCCGCCGAGAGTCTGCATCACCTGTGGTACGTTAATCACGCCGTTGACGAACTGGTGCATGGCGTAGCTTTCCATCACCCCGAAGAAAAACCAGCAGCCGGCGGTGCTACCGAGGAGCAGTCCCCAGATCACCTCTTTGATTTTGCGCCCGCGGGAGACGCGGGTGACGAACATCGCCACGCCTGGGGTATAGGAGATCCACCACAGCCAGTAGAAGACGGTCCAGTTGCGGGTAAAGGCGCCGTCGCCGAGCGGGTCGGTAAACAGGCTCATCTGCAGGAAGTTTTGGGTCGTCAGGCCGACGGCGTTAATGACGTTATTGGTGATGAATTCGGTCGGGCCAACCAGTAATACCACCAACGGCAGCAGAAACGCCCCCCAGCCGACCATTTTGCTCAGGCGCTGCAGGCCGTTGTTGATGCCAATCCACGAACTCATGCAGAAAATACCGCCGGAGAGCAGGATCACAAATGCCTGCACGGTGAAGTTATCCGGCAGTCCGGTCAGCGCTGACAGGCCGCGGGTGAAGGTGGCGGCGGTGACTACCAGCGAAATGGTTAACGCGCCGACGGTAGCGATCAGGAACATCAGATCGACCAGACGGCCCCAGAAACCTTGCGGATTAACGCCGGTGATCGCCGAAACGATCCCGGAGAGGCTGAGGCCTTTATTTTTCCGCACGTGGAAGTGATAGGCCATGATCAGCGAGGCGAGGGTATAGGTTGCCCAGGCGCTTACGCCCCAGTGGAAGAAAGAGTAAGGGATGCTGTATTCCAGCGCTTTCGGCGATTGCGGGGCAATGTTCAGGCCCGGGGTCTGGTAGTAATAAGCCCATTCGGCAACGCCCCAGTACAGCGTGGAGGAGCCGAGACCGGCGCAGATAAACATAAACAGCCATGAGAGGGTACTGTATTCGACTTTACCTTCGCCGAGCCGGATATTGCCGTATTTGCTGGTGGCCAGATACAACACCAGTCCCAGCGCCAGCAGCACCAGTACCTGTACCGTGGAACCCAGCAGGCGGGTCACGCCGTTAAAAATCGAATCAGCCGCCTGCGCGGTTTGCTGGGGGAAGAGACTTAATGTAGCGGCGATGAAAACAATGGCCGCCAGGCTGATGGCAATCAGCGGCACATCTTTTTTCTTTACGTTGCTCAACATGAGTGATCTCCTGGGCATGATTGCCCGTCGGTGGCTTTAGCCTGTCGTTGTTATCACGCTGTAGGGTCAGGGTTCGTAGCAAGATGCTATTAACAATTGGATTATTTCTTCGTTACATGAATTAAACAATTGGCCGTTTCGTGAAGCAATAAAACACGAAACGGAAATAATAAAAGGTGAATTGGCGCAGGTTCTGTCCTTTCAGGAATTAATAAAGTTCACCGCTGTGATGCGGTTCACTTGTCAATCGTGGGGGATTCTGCATAGCGAAAAGAGAGGGGAGTTGGCGGACCAGGCGCGCGGGTTTTCCCGGGTAGCGGCTACGCCTTACCCGGGCTACTCGCGGTGCCGTTTTTTTTGCCGGGTGGCGGCTGTGCCTTACCCGGCCTACACACTACATTATCGCGCGATTGTAGCCCCGGTAAGCGCAGCGCCACCGGGGAGCGGCGGGGTAATTACGCCAAAATGGCCTTGCAGATAGCCTCGCCAACCTGCTGCGTTGAGGCACTGCCTTTCATGTCCGGAGTTTTCGGTCCGCAGGCGATCGTCTGCTCAATCGCCGCCAGAATGCCATCGTGAGCGGCGTGGTAGCGCTCATCGCCGTTGCCGAGGAAATCGAGCATCATCGCCCCGGCCCAAACGGTGGCGATCGGGTTGGCGATATTTTTACCGTAAATATCCGGCGCCGACCCGTGAACCGGTTCGAACAGCGACGGGAAATTGCGCTCCGGATTGAGATTGGCCGACGGCGCAATGCCGATAGTGCCGGTACAGGCCGGGCCGAGATCGGAGAGAATATCGCCGAACAGGTTGGAGCCGACCACCACGTCAAAACGCTCCGGCTGCAGCACGAAGCGGGCACACAGGATATCGATATGCTGCTTGTCCCAGCGAATTTCGGGATAGTTTTTGGCCATCTCTTCCACCCGCTCATCCCAGTAGGGCATGCTGATCGCCAGACCGTTGGATTTGGTTGCGGAGGTCAGCGTTTTGCGTGGGCGGCTTTTCGCCAGTTCGAAGGCGTAGCGCAGGATCCGGTCCACGCCGCGGCGGGTAAAGACCGACTCCTGAATCACCACTTCATGCTCGGTGCCTTCATTGGCGCGGCCGCCAAGGGCGGAATATTCGCCTTCGGTATTTTCGCGCACCACGTAAAAATCAATATCGCCGGCCTTTTTACCCGCCAGCGGGCAGGGGACGCCGGGGAACAGGCGCACCGGGCGCAGGTTGACGTATTGATCGAACTCGCGGCGGAACTTCAGCAGCGACCCCCACAGCGAAATGTGGTCGGGAACGGTATCCGGCCAGCCGACGGCGCCGAAGTAGATAGCATCGAAGCCCTGCAGCTGCTCGCGCCAGTCGTCCGGCATCATCTTGCCATGATGGGCGTAATATTCGCAGCTTGCCCACTCCATCTGCTCGAAGCTCAGCGACAGATCCCAACGCTGTGCGGCGGCTTGCAGCACGCGAATCCCTTCAGGCAGAACTTCTTTGCCAATTCCGTCACCCGGGATGGCGGCAATACGACAGGTTTTTTTCATTCCGGTTCTCACTTTTTAACGATGATGTTTGACCACCTGCCTATCCTATAATTGACTGGTTCATAATTAATCACGCTAACTGGTGAAACATAAAACACAGATCATGAATAATCTGCCGCTGCTAAATGATTTACGCGTCTTTATGCTGGTCGCTCGCCGGGCCGGGTTCGCCGCCGCCGCCGAGGAGCTTGGCGTATCGCCGGCGTTCGTCAGCAAGCGGGTTTCGCTGCTGGAGCAAACCCTGAATGTGATGTTGCTGCACCGGACTACCCGCCGGGTCACCATTACCGAAGAGGGGGAGCGGATCTATGAATGGGCGCAGCGCATTTTGCAGGATGTCGATGAGATGATGGATGAGCTTTCCGACGTGCGCCAGGTGCCGCAGGGAACGCTGCGTATTATCAGTAGCTTCGGCTTTGGTCGTCGGGTTGTCGCCCCGGCGCTGTCGGCGCTGGCTCTCCAGTACCCGCAGCTGGAGCTGCGTTTCGATGTCCAGGACCGGCTGGTGGATTTAGTCAATGAAGGGGTGGATCTCGATATTCGCGTCGGCGACGATATTGCACCGAATCTGATTGCCCGCCAGCTGGCGGCCAATCACCGCGTACTCTGCGCCTCGCCGCAGTTCCTTGCCCGCCATGCGTCGCCGAAACAGCTGAGCGATCTGGCCGCGTTACCCTGCCTGGTGATTAAAGAGCGCGATCACCCGTTCGGCGTCTGGCAATTGCATAGCAAAGAGGGCCAGCACGCCATCAAGGTAACCGGGCCTCTCTCCTCCAACCATGGTGAAATTGTGCATCAGTGGTGTCTGGACGGGCAGGGGATTGCGCTCCGTTCGTGGTGGGACGTCCGGGAGAATATCGCCAGCGGACATCTGGTGCAGGTGCTGCCGGACTACTGGCAGCCGGCCAACGTCTGGGCGGTTTATGTCTCCCGGCTGGCGACGTCGGCTAAAATTCGCACCACCGTGGAGTTTCTGCGCCACTACTTTCAGCAGCACTATCCGCAGCATGAGCCGACGGCCAGCGCCGTCGGCAGAGGCGATTAAACCCCAAGGCGGTCGCGCAGGCTGTAGTAGGCGGCGCCCATGGCGGTAAAAGGAATGCGCAGGCTGCGGCCGCCCGGGAACGGGTAGTGCGGCAGTTTGGCGAAGGCGTCGAAACGCTCGGCGTCGCCGCGCAGCAGCTCTGAAATCAAGCGTCCGGCAAGGTGGGTACAGGTCACGCCGTGGCCGCTGTAGCCCTGCATGTAGTAAATATTGTTATCGAGACGCCCGAACTGCGGCATCCGCGACAGGGTTAGCAGGAAGTTGCCCGTCCAGCGGTAGTCAATCTTCACCCCCTGCAGCTGCGGGAAGGTTTTCAGCAGCTTCGGCATAATCAGCCGCTCCACGTCGTCCGGATCGCGCGCGCCGTAGACCACGCCGCCGCCGTACAGCAGACGGTTGTCGCCGGTCAGACGGTAGTAGTCCAGCAGGTAGTTACAGTCTTCCACACAGTAGTTTTTCGGGATCAGCGAGCGGGCGACCTCTTCCGACAGCGGAGCGGTAGTGACCACCTGGGTGCCGCACGGCATGCTGCGTTTCGCCAGCTCCGGCTCCAGTTTATCGCCGAGATAGGCGTTGCCGGCGACGATCACGTAGCGCGCGGTGACCTGGCCGCGCGCGGTGCTGACCACCGCGGGGCTGGTGTGCTGGATGCGGGTGACCGGCGACTGCTCATACACCCGGCCGCCGTTCAGGCGAATGGCATCCGCTTCGCCGATGGCAAGGTTCAGCGGGTGAATATGGCCGCCGCTGTGGTCGAGCAGGGCGCCGACGTAGCGGTCGCTGTCCACTTCGCGACGAATGGCCTCTCTGTCCAGCAGCTCCAGCTGGGTGTTGCCGTAGCGCTCCCAGTTGGTTTTCTGCTCTTCCAGGGTTTCCAGCTGTTTATGGTTCATCGCCACGAACAGGCCGCCCGGGCGGTAATCGCACTGGATCTGATACCGCTGGATGCGTTCGCGGATGATATCGCCACCTTCGAACATCATGCTGCCGAGCATTTTTGCCGCATCCGGGCCGTAGTTCTTTTCAATGACGTCGATATCGCGGCTATAGGAGTTGACCAGCTGCCCGCCGTTGCGGCCGCTGGCGCCGAAGCCGATGCGCGCCCCTTCCAGCACCACCACGTCGTAGCCCATTTCGGCCAGATGCAGGGCAGACGAGAGGCCGGTGTAGCCGCCGCCGACGACGCAGACGTCACAGTTGATGGATCCCTCCAGCGTCGGGAACGGTTCATACTTGTTGGCGCTGGCGGCATAGTAGCTAGTGGTATGTTCAGTCATGATCAAGACTCCAGGGCAATCCAGATGGTTTTCAGTTCGGTGAATTTTTCCAGTGCGTGCAGCGATTTATCGCGCCCGTTGCCGCTCTGCTTGTAGCCGCCGAACGGAACGGTCATATCACCATCGTTATAGTTGTTGACGAAGACCGAGCCGGCCTTCAGGCGGCGGCTCATGCGGTGGGCGCGGGAGAGATCGCGGGTCCACACCGCGGCGCCCAAGCCGTAGTCGCTGTCATTGGCGAGCTTTAGCGCCTCTTCTTCACTTTTGAAGCGGGTCACCACCAGCACCGGGCCGAAGATCTCTTCCCGGCTGAGGGTTGATGCCGGGTCGACGTCAACGAAAATGGTCGGGCCAACGGCGGCAGGCCACGGGTTTTTCCGTCCGTCGAGGAACAGGGTGCTTTGGCTTTCGCCGCCGCGAATAAAGCTATGCACGTTGTCGGCATGGGTATTGTCAATCAGCATGCCCATGGTGGTGTCCGGATCGAGCGGGTTACCCGGCTGCCAGTGTTGCGCCTCAGCTTTCAGCCGCGCCAGGAACTCGTCAGCGATGCTCTCCTCGAGCAGCAGACGGGTCCCGGCGATGCACACCTGTCCCTGGTTGTAGAAGATGCCGCCGGCGGTGGCGCGAACCGCTTGTTGCAGATCCGGGCAATCGGCGAAGACAATGTTGGCGCTCTTGCCGCCCGCTTCCAGCCACACGCGCTTCATATTGCTGTCGCCGGCGTCTTTCAGCAGCTGCTTGCCGGTGCGGGTGGAGCCGGTGAAGGTGATGACTTCAACATCAGGATGCAGGGCCAGCGCCTGCCCGGCCTCGTGGCCAAAGCCGCTGACCACGTTCAACACGCCGTCCGGCAGGCCGGCCTCTTTCGCCAGCCCGGCCAGACGCAGGGCGGTGAGCGGCGATTTTTCCGAGGGTTTGAGGATTACGCTATTGCCCGCCGCCAGCGCCGGGCCGAGTTTCCAGCAGGCCAGCAGCAGCGGGAAGTTCCACGGCACCACCGCGGCGATCACGCCAATTGGTTCGCGAACGATCATCGCCAGCTCGTTGCTGCCGGTGGGGGCCACTTCGCCATAGACTTTATCCAGCGCTTCGGCATACCAGCGAATGGCGCGGGCGGCGCCGGGAATATCGTCGCGCAGGCTGTGGCGAATCGGTTTGCCGGTATCCAGCGTTTCCAGCAGCGCCAGCTCTTCACGATGGGCCTCCATCAGATCAGCAAAGCGAGTGAGGATCGCTTTACGCTGTGCGGGGGAGGCCTGCGACCAGTCGCCGTTATCAAAAGCCTGGCGCGCGGCTTTCACCGCCCGTTCGACGTCGGCTTTTTTACCGCGGGCGACCTGGGCTAATGTCTGCTGCGCGGCAGGGTCGATAGTCTCAAAGGTGGTATTATCGGCCGCGGCGCAATATTCGCCGTTAATAAATAAGCGTGTTTCAATGGCCAGGTTTTTCGCTTTTTCCTGCCAGTAAGCCAGGTGCTGAAAATTCATCATGACTCCTTAAAAACATTATCGGCAAAATAATCAGTGCGGCGTTTTCAGGCTGCACGGGGGCACTGCGCCGGGCGCAGGGCATAGCGTATCCCCGGAGTTGAATACCGTTTTATTCTCCTGAGTTTTGACGGGTTGTTTGCAACCCGAATTATTCAGGAGCGAGTCGCCATTCACTGGCGTTAATTATTTCAGGGCCAACAGGAAATAATATTCCGTACGGCGCAGACGTTATTACTACGAGTTCTTCGCCGCGACGAAAATAGATTTTCCGTCGCGACAGGCCTGAAGTAAGCCTGAACCTCGTTCAGGCGAAATAATCAGAATGTGGTGGGGGTGTGGGCACTGATGATGCGGCAGATGCCTGCCGAGGTGTTGCTGAAGCTGTGCGGAATGCCGGTATTAATGGCATAGCTCTGTCCAGCCACCAGGTGGTACGACTGACCGTTAATGGTCAGCACGATCTCACCTTCCAGTATGGTGCCTATCTCCTCACCCTGATGCTTAATCCTCTCCCCGGTCGTGGTTCCAGGCTGGTAAGTTTCAAAAATCATCGCCAGCGTACGGTTCGGATTTCCGTTATGAACCAGCTTCATGGAAACGCCCTGACTTCCCATCTCAATCAGGTCATCCTGATTAATGACCACCTGGGGTTCGTCCGGCTTTTCGGGTTCAGAAAAGAATTCCGAGAGCGACAGCCCATAGACTTTCAGCAGCTTTTGCAGCGTACTGATGGCAGGACTGACTTTATCCTGCTCTATGGTGCTGATGGCACTATGTGTTAACCCAGACAGTTCGGCGGCACGACGCTGTGAGAGACCCAGCTGTTGGCGGATCTCTGACAGACGTTTCCCTGGCGCCAGTCCGTCATCGCTCATATTTGCATTTCCTTAACGGTAGTGGTCAGCGCCGCCGCTTTTCAGCATGATGGCCCTGACAGGCGGTGATAAAACCATCAAACAACATACGCGACAGGGCGTATTCGCTACTGTTCCATTCTGGATGCCACTGTACGCCCAGCGCGAAAGGATGATCGTTCACGCTGACCGCTTCCACCAGTCCATCCGGCGCTCGCGCCTCCACGCGCAGCTGCGGACTGAGGGTTTTTGCCCCTTGCCCATGTAGCGAGTTTACCCAAAACGTGTTGCAGCCCGGTATCAATTGCGACAGCAATCCTCCTTCCTGAACCTCAACCTGATGGGACGGCGCATACTGCTGCTCGACGGGCAGTTCAGGATCTTCGCGATGTTCAAGGAGCTCAGGCTGCTCGAACAGACGACGATACAGAGTCCCGCCGGTGGCGACAACCAGTTCCTGCAGTCCACGACAGATGGCGAAAATGGGGATGCGCCTTTCGAGCGCGGCGTTAATCAGCGCCATGCTCAGAAGATCACGCCCGGGGTCGGCGTCAGGCTCATCGCCGTTTTCACCATAAAGGTGCGGCTGCACATTGCTGGGGCTGCCTGGCAGGTAGATCCCGTCCAGTTTATCAACGACCGCGTTCAGTAGCTCCGGCTCCGCCAGCGCATGCGGCAGGGCAATCGGCAGTCCGCCGGCGTTCACAATTGCATTCAGGTACTTTTCTTGCAAGGTCTGGGTCTGGTGACCCTTAAGCCTGTTTCTACACATCACGACGCCAATAACTGGCTTGTACATTATATTTTCCATGATCGCCCTCACAAAGTGGACTAAATTATGACCGCTATAGCGGGTTTAACGGCCATATCGTTCAATATTTTCTCAATCTAGCAGTGGAAATAGCCCTTTGCAAACTTAATTTAACATTTGACAAACAATTTATTTGCATACACAGTCGATTGGGTGGACATTATATTTAACGGTCTGAGTACAGGACCGAAACCCAACCAACGGCGGTGAATCATGGAAACCAATATCGTAGAAGTTGAGAATTTTGTTCAGCAAACGGAAGAGAGACGGGTTAGCGCGTTCGCGAAAGAAGTGAAGCGCTACCTCGAAACCTACCCTGATACCCAGTATGTCGATGTCCTCCTCACTGACCTGAACGGCTGCTTCCGCGGCAAGCGCATCCCGGTTGCCGGCCTGAGCAAACTGGAGAAAGGCTGTTATTTCCCGGCCTCGGTGTTTGCGATGGATATTCTCGGCAATGTGGTGGAAGAGGCCGGTCTGGGCCAGGAGATGGGCGAGCCGGATCGCAGCTGCATCCCGGTACCCGGCACCTTAACCCCTTCGGCGGCTGACCCACAATCGATAGCCCAGGTACAGCTAACCATGGTTGATGAAGATGGCGCTCCCTTTGACGTTGAGCCGCGGAACGTACTCAACCGCCTCTGGCAGCAGTTGCGCCAGCGCGGGCTGTTCCCCGTGGTAGCGGTAGAGCTGGAGTTCTATTTACTGGACCGCAAACGCGATGCCGAAGGCTACCTGCAGCCGCCGTGTGCGCCGGGCACCGACGATCGCAACACCCAAAGCCAGGTCTACTCGGTCGATAACCTTAACCACTTCGCCGACGTGCTCAACGACATCGACGAGCTGGCCAAACTGCAGCTGATCCCCGCCGATGGCGCGGTGGCGGAAGCCTCGCCGGGCCAGTTTGAAATCAACCTTCACCATACCGATAACGTGCTGGACGCCTGCGATGATGCGCTGGCGTTAAAACGTCTCGTGCGTTTGATGGCGGAGAAGCATAAGATGCACGCCACTTTTATGGCGAAGCCTTATGAAGAGCATGCCGGCAGTGGGATGCATATCCACATCAGCATGCTGAACAATAAAGGGGAAAACGTGCTGGTGGACGGCGATGGGGAAGACTCTGCGCTCCTCAAACGCGCGCTGACCGGGATGATCGATCTGATGCCGGCCTCGATGGCGCTGCTGGCGCCGAACGTGAACTCGTATCGCCGCTTCCAGCCGGGGATGTACGTCCCGACGCAGGCTTCGTGGGGGCATAACAACCGCACCGTCGCGCTGCGTATTCCGTGCGGCGAGCGGCAGAACCACCGCGTGGAGTATCGCGTCGCGGGGGCGGACGCCAACCCGTATCTGGTGATGGCGGCGATTTTTGCCGGCATTCTGCACGGGCTGGATAACCCCCAGCTGCCTTTACAGGAAGAGGTGGAAGGTAACGGTCTGGAACAAGAGGGCCTGCCGTTCCCGATCCGCCAGAGCGATGCGCTGTGGGAGTTTATGCAGAACGATCACTTGCGTGAGCGCCTCGGCGAGCGTTTCTGCCATGTTTTCCATGCCTGTAAGCATGATGAATTACTGCAGTTTGAGCGTCTTATCACAGAAACCGAAATTGAGTGGATGTTGAAAAACGCCTGATGGTCGCCCCGCGAGGGGCCCATAAGTTTGGTAATCAGTAGCATCATACGGCCTGAGCGGAGCCTGGCCGACGTTTTTGCTGGGAGCCCAGCCATTTCCCGGATGTCGCGTTAAGGAGCGCAGGCGGCAACGGGGCTTCAGTTAACGACACAGTGTGTGACGAGGAAATGAGATGATGCAGATGTTCAAATATCCGCAGGGAGAGGGAGGCCGCTCAGGCCGCATTGGATGCCAGCCAGCTACCGCTTACCGGTCCGTCTTACCCTTTTATCTACGCCTTACCCCTTTGCTAAGCAGGTTTGTCACGCGGACGTTGGGCCCGCAAACTGTTAACAGCAAGGGGGGGATGGGCGATGGCTATTAATCCTCCGGCGCATAACGCCGCTCAGGCGGGCAGACCGCGTCTGCGTAAATCCCTCAAACTCTGGCAAGTGGTGATGATGGGGCTGGCCTATCTGACGCCAATGACGGTGTTTGATACCTTCGGCATCGTCTCCGGCATCAGCAATGGCCACGTTCCGGCGTCTTATCTGCTGGCGCTGGCTGGCGTGCTGTTCACCGCCATCAGCTACGGCAAACTGGTGCGTCAGTTTCCGGAAGCCGGTTCCGCCTATACCTACGCGCAAAAATCCATCAGTCCGCACGTCGGCTTTATGGTTGGCTGGTCGTCGCTGCTGGATTATCTGTTTCTGCCGATGATCAACGTCCTGCTGGCGAAGATCTATCTCTCGGCCTTGTTCCCCGAAGTGCCGCCGTGGGTGTGGGTAGTGACCTTTGTCGCTATTCTGACCGCCGCGAACCTGAAAAGCGTTAACCTGGTGGCCAACTTCAATACCCTGTTCGTGCTGGTGCAGATTTCGATCATGGTGGTGTTTGTCATTCTGGTGGTGCAGGGGCTGCATAAAGGCGAGGGGGTGGGTACCGTCTGGTCGCTGCAGCCGTTTATCAGCCAGAATGCGCATCTGATCCCGATTATTACCGGCGCGACCATTGTCTGCTTCTCGTTTCTCGGCTTCGACGCGGTGACCACCCTGTCGGAAGAGACCCCTGACGCCGCGCGAGTGATCCCGAAGGCAATTTTTCTCACCGCGATGTACGGCGGCATTATCTTTATCGTCGCGTCGTTCTTTATGCAGCTGTTCTTCCCGGATATTCATCGCTTTAAAGACCCCGATGCCGCGCTGCCGGAGATTGCGCTGTACGTGGGCGGCAAGCTGTTCCAGTCGATTTTCCTGTGCACCACCTTTGTTAACACCCTGGCGTCCGGCCTGGCCTCCCATGCCAGCGTCTCCCGTCTGCTGTACGTGATGGGCCGCGACAACGTCTTCCCGGAGCGCATTTTTGGCTATGTGCATCCGAAATGGCGTACCCCGGCGCTGAACGTGATTATGGTGGGCATCGTTGCGCTGTCGGCGCTGTTCTTCGACCTGGTGACCGCCACCGCGTTGATTAATTTCGGCGCGCTGGTGGCCTTCACCTTCGTTAACCTGTCGGTGTTCAACCACTTCTGGCGGCGCAAGGGGTACAACAAAACCTGGAAGGATCGACTGCATTATCTGCTGCTGCCGATGGTCGGGGCGTTGACGGTCGGGGTATTGTGGATCAATCTCGAGGCCACCTCCCTGACGCTCGGCCTGGTGTGGGCGGCGCTTGGTCTGCTGTACCTGACTTATCTGACCCGACGCTTCCGCAAACCGCCGCCGCAGTTTGATGCCGCTAAAGCGGAGCAGGCCTGGGAGTCATAGGTTCTGAGGCATAAACTGAACGAAGGCAGGCCCGCAGGCCTGCCTTCGTTTTGGCTTCGGTAAGGGACAGTACAGGACGGTAAAGAAATCAGCAGAAAACGGTGGGGAACGGAAGGTATTATTTCTTCTTTTTATGGACAGGTAACTGACTGGCGCGCCGCTCTTTGAGGTACGACACCAGGCTGTAGATGGCGACGCCCAGCAGCGCCACCGCGACGATAAAGAGAATAAGACCCGACATAGACCAACCTAATATTCTGTTTGGAAAGGGAAAAAGATACAGGGCTCTGTGTGAAGATAACATCGGGATATGTCTGAAAGATGACGCCTCATCGCGAGAATATCCGGCGGCGGGGTTGTGATAAAATATTTCCCGCAGGGATGTGACCGCCTGGGTTTCACCTGAAATGGCGTAACACTCCGTTAAGTGATTTTACAGAAGTGCGGCCTACAGCGAGTTACGCTGACCGCGAATAAGAACGATCTGAGAGTCAGTCATGTATAAGAAAACCCTCAGCCTGCTGGGCGTAGCGTTGGCGCTGTCTGCCTTCGCCAGTCAGGCTGAAAGTGAACGTCAGGCGAGCCGCGAGCGGATCGTGGAGCAGGTCCTCAAGCCGTGTGAAGGCAAAAAGGCGGGCGATAAGGTGGTGATTACCGATCGCCGCGGCGGCGAGCACGAGGCGATCTGTACCCTGACGGCGGTTCCGCTACCGGAGTAGCGCCTGCCGCACGGTGCCGCTTATCGATACCGCGGCGCAGGCTGTCCGGTTCGCGCGCTGGTAAACAGCGCCACTCTGGACTGCTCAAAAGTCTCCCACAGTCCCAGGTCATGAACCGGTGGTAAGGTGACCTGTTCCCCCATCTCCAGCCCCCTGAGAGCGGCGTCAACCAGATCCTCGGTGGTCATTACCGTGCCGCTGGGCAGAGCGTCCAGCGCCACGCCGGAGGTCGGCCACAGATCGGTAGCGGTCGCCGCCGGCAATACCGCCTGAATACGCACGCCGCTGTCGGCAAACTCCTCCTGCAGGCCGCGGGTGAAGCTCAACACCCAGGCTTTGCTGGCGCTGTAGACTGCGCTGCCCGGCAGCGTATGCAGCGCGAGGATAGAGGCAATATTGATCAGCGTCCCCCGGCGTCGTGGGGTGAAAGCGGCCAGCGCGGCATAGCTCAGACGCAGCAGCGCGGTGGTGTTGAGCGTATGAATCGCCTGGTGCTCGCGTGGCGTACTGGCGAGAAAACCCGCCAATTTCGCGGTGCCGGCGTTGTTAATGAACAGGTCGATGGCGGGATCCTGCTGCAGACGCTGCTCTACGGCGGCAATCCCGTGCTCTTCGCTAAGATCGGCTTTGAGGATGCTTGCCTGGATGGCGTAGCGCGCCTGCAGCTGGTCGGCGAGCGCCTGCAGACGGTCTTCACGACGGGCGGCGAGGATCAGGTTGTAGCCGCGGGCGGCGAGTCGTTCGGCATAGATCGCGCCGATACCTGAGGACGCGCCGGTGATAAAAGCTGTGTGCGATGGTTGGGTCATGAGAAATGCCTCGTAAAAGGTTGCATTATTAAACCAAATTCAGCATGAGATATTAGGTTTAATAATGCAACCATTTTGCCAGGACTTTTTCATTTTTGCCTGTCGCGGGCAGCGTTTAGTCGTTCAGCGGGATAGCGATGGTGATGTCCGCCGGGGCCAGCTCACGGCCATCTGCCGCCTGCAGGACCAGCTTACGCAGGGGCTGGCGCTGCTGGCGGTCAATGAGCCGGGTCGCCGGTTCGTCAGGATCGAACAGATAGTCGTCTGCCCACTGGGAGAGGGCGACCAGCACCGTCTGCAGGGCACGGCCCTTATCGGTCAGGACATACTCCTGCCAGGCGCTGCCGTCGGAGGCCGGCTGCAGGCGCAGGATGCCTTCATCCACCAGCATTTTCAGCCGCCCGGCGAGCATGTTTTTGGCGATACCGAGGTTTTTCTGGAATTCGCTAAAACGGCGCACCCCGCGCAGAGCATCGCGGACGATCAGCAGCGACCACCAGTCGCCGATAACGTCGAGGGAGCGGGCGATAGGGCAACAGCTGTTTTCCAGACGGGTACGTTTCACGAAAGCCTCCAGGTTAATTGTTTCATTATAAAACTCTTTGCCCAGCAGGGGAAATTTTCGGCTACGGTCTAAGTTTGCGAGCGATTACCAGGAAAAATGTCATAAATCCGGCACAATTAACGCGATGATAATAAATGACTAAGGATGAAGGGATGAAAAAACGTCTACTTGCCGCCGCCGTTACCGGCGCGGTGATGTTATCCGCTGGCGCTCAGGCGCAGGACACGGCCGCCCCGGAGGGGTATCAGCTGCAGCAGGTGCTGATCATGAGCCGTCACAACCTGCGTGCGCCGTTGGCCAATAACGGCAGCGTGCTGGAGCAGTCCACCGCCAAGGCCTGGCCGCAGTGGGATGTGCCGGGCGGCCAGCTGACCACCAAAGGCGGTGTGCTGGAGGTGTATATGGGCCACTATATGCGCGAATGGCTGGCGCAGCAGAAGCTGGTGACCAGCGGCGAGTGCCCGCCGGAAAACGCGGTTTATGCCTACGCAAACAGCCTGCAGCGCACCGTCGCCACCGCGCAGTTCTTTATCACCGGCGCGTTCCCGGGCTGCGGCATCCCGGTGCATCACCAGCCGCAGATGGGCACCATGGACCCGACCTTCAACCCGGTTATTACCGACGACTCCCCGGCGTTTCGCGAGAAAGCGCTGCAGGCGATGGAAAAAGAGCGCCAGGGAATGCAGTTGACCGAGAGCTACAAGCTGCTGGAGACGATGATCGATTACCGCAACTCGCCCTCCTGCAAAGAGAAGAAGGTCTGTTCCCTGAGCGAGGGTAAAGATACCTTTAGCGCCGGTTATCAGCAGGAGCCGGGAGTGTCCGGACCGTTGAAGGTGGGCAACTCGCTGGTAGACGCCTTCACCCTGCAATATTATGAAGGCTTCCCGAAAGATCAGGTGGCGTGGGGGGAGATCGCCAGCGATAAGCAGTGGCAAGTGCTGTCGAAGCTGAAAAATGGCTATCAGGATAGTCTGTTTACCTCGGTGGCGGTGGCGCAAAACGTCGCCAAACCGCTGGTTAAATATATCGATAACGCGCTGGTGGGCGAGGGAGCCAGCAAGGCGAAAGTCACGCTGCTGGTGGGACACGACTCGAATATCGCTTCGCTGCTCACCGCCCTGGACTTTAAGCCCTATCAACTGCCCGGCCAGTATGAGCGCACTCCTATCGGCGGCAAACTGCTGTTTCAGCGCTGGCATGACAGCGCCGGCAATCGCGATCTGATGAAGATTGAGTATGTCTATCAAAGTACCGAGCAACTGCGTAACGCCGACGCGTTAACCCTGCAGACCCCGCCGCAGCGGGTCACTCTGGCGCTTAACGGCTGTCCGGTTGATGACCAGGGATTCTGCCCGCTGGAGACCTTTAAAAAGGTGATCAACGAGGCGGCGAAATAACGAAAAAAACCCGGAGCACTCCGGGTTTTTTTAGCAGGTTAGGGTGGGCCCAGGTGGGGATAAACCTCCTAGACGTTTTTACGCTCAATCGTCTGTTCGCCCCAGAACAGGCTGTCTTTATCGGTTTTGGCAAAGGCCAGCGCCAGCACTTCGTCGCTGCCTTCCTCCCAGATTTGCTCCGCCAGTTTCTCATCGTAGTGGGCGACTTCGAAAATCGCCTCGGCAATTTCCGGTGAGGTGTTACGTAAACTTGCCCATTCGCCGACGCGATGTGCTTTTGCTTCTTGAGTTGGCATAGTGCTCCTCCTGCAGAAGATTAGCCGTGCAGTTTAACGGCCAGTTTGGCGACATGTTCACCCTGATAGCGGGCGATGGCTAACTCTTCCTCGCTCGGCTGCCGCGAGCCGTCGCCGCCGGCGATGGTGGTTGCGCCATAAGGGGTACCGCCGCGTACCTGGGAGATATCGAATAGCTCCTGGGCGCCATAGCCGATCGGGACGATGATCATGCCGTGGTGGGCCAGCGTCGTCCAGGTCGAGGTAATGGTTTGTTCCTGGCCGCCGCCGGTACCGGTTGAGCTAAATACGCTGGCGATTTTGCCATACAGAGCGCCGGACGCCCACAGACCGCCGGTTTGATCGAGGAAAGTACGCATCTGACCGGACATGTTGCCGAAGCGCGTCGGGGTACCAAAGATGATGGCGTCATACTCTGCCAGCTCCTGCGGCGTGGCGACGGGCGCGTTTTGCGTTTTCCCGCCTGCTTTGGCGAATGCTTCAGCCTGCATGGTTTCCGGCACGCGCTTCACAACCACCTCAACGCCGTCCACCCGGTTCGCCCCATCGGCGACGGCGTGAGCCATGGTTTCAATGTGTCCATACATGGAATAATAAAGCACCAGAATTTTAGCCATTTCCATCACTCCTCGGTTGCATTATAAGCCAGCAAAATAGCTGGTACCTTTAAAGATAAAGCCTCCGCCGGAGAGTGCAAATCCAACGGGCATTTGTTTGATTTATAACAAAATGACAAAGCGTTATTTACTTTTCCTTGCACCGCGCGGCCTGAAAGGGAATTGAAGGAGGAAGCGTTGCGTCTACTATTTTGGCCGCTGCGGCGAGGATGTAGCATTAGGATACATTTTTGCTGACTATTTTTTCTTCGCCAGCAGAGTCGGTTAGGAGCTGTTGGCGGCGCGAGGAAGCTTTTTTCGCCCGGCTTTGTTTCTGGATATTACATTCGCCGCCGTCAGCCGTAGTCATTCACTAACCTTATAGATACGCGGCAGGACAGCGGCGTCGCCGCTCCCGCGTAATGCACTATGATGTCTAACCTAATGGAGGTCAGTAATGGCAAACCATCGTGGCGGTTCCGGCAACTTTGCTGAAGACCGTGAAAGAGCATCAGAAGCAGGACGTAAAGGTGGCCAGCATAGCGGGGGGAATTTTAAAAATGACCCTCAGCGCGCCTCAGAGGCTGGCAAAAAAGGGGGTAAAAACAGTCATGGTAGTCGTGAAAGTTAACGCGCGACTCGCACTGTTCTCTTTGATGCGGTGTTAATCTCCCCGACCCAACCGCATCGCCCTCGCCGCCGGCATCTGCCGGCGGTTTTTTTATCTGTCGGTGGTTGCGCTCCCGCCGGGCGGATTGCACACTGGTCGCCCGTTAATCGTCATGGCTGTCTTATGTCTTCATTAAAATTCTCCGTTAGCCGCCAGGAAGCGCTCCTTATCATGATCACCATGTTCTGGGGAGGGACGTTCCTTGCCGTACAGTACGCGGTGAGCCTTAGCGGGCCGCTGTTTTTTGTCGGTTTGCGTTTTGCGACTGCCGCGCTGGCGGTGGGCCTGCTTTCGCTGCGCACTCTGCGCGGTCTGACGTGGCTGGAGGTGAAGGCCGGGGTAGCGATTGGCGTGGCGATTGCGCTGGGGTATGGCCTGCAGACCTGGGGACTACAGACCATCTCCAGCAGTAAATCTGCCTTTATCACCGCGATGTATGTACCGCTGGTGCCGCTGCTGCAGTGGCTGTGCCTGGGACGTATGCCGGGGGTGATGTCCTGCGTGGGGATTGTGCTGGCCTTTATTGGTTTAATTCTGCTGGCCGGGCCGGAAAATAATCTGCTGGCGCTTGGCGTGGGGGAGATGATCACTCTGGCAAGCGCGGTGGCGATCGCGGCGGAGATTATCCTTATCAGCGCCTGGGCCGGAAAAGTCGATGTCCGCCGGGTGACGGTGGTGCAGCTGGCGACCGCGTCGCTGGTGGCTTTCGCCGCCATGAAGCCGGCAGGTGAATCGGTGCCGTCGTTGACGCCGGCCCTGCTCGGCGTCGCGCTGGGGCTGGGGATTTTCAGCGCGATCATTCAGGTGACCATGAACTGGGCGCAGCGCAGCGTCTCGCCGACGCGGGCCACTCTTATTTATACCGGTGAACCGGTATGGGCCGGTATTTTTGGCCGGCTGGCCGGTGAGCGTCTGCCGCTGCTGGCCCTGCTCGGCTGCGTTTTGATCCTCGCGGGGGTGCTGGTGAGCGAGCTGAAGTGGAAGCGCAAGTCGCCGCCACAGGTTTCCACAAACGACGATGCGCAGCCGCTCGCTGACCTGGCCGATCGCCGCGAGCCATAATATTTTCCTTCTGACCCGACAGCGACGCTTATCCTGGCTGGTATTCGTCCGGCTCTGATTGTCTCCAGGCCCGTGCCAGCGCAGCGCCGCCGGGCGATGACTGCGGGAACGGAGCCGCTTTTATGCCGGGTGCGGCTGCGCCTTACCCGGCCTGCGTTCGTACGACCTGCCGTTAATTTATTCACCATTGTTGCTGAAACTGCCGGTGCTGACGGCCTCAAAATCGCTGAGACGTTCCCGGAAGGCCGTGGCAGTCTCCAGGCCCGTGCCAGCGCAGCGCCGCCGGGCGATGACTGCGGGAACGGAGCCGCTTTTATGCCGGGTGGCGGCTGCGCTTTACCCGGCCTACGTTCGTACGACCTGCCGTTAATTTATTCACCATTGTTGCTGAAACTGCCGGTGCTGACGGCCTCAAAATCGCAGAGACGTTCCCGGAAGGCCGTGGCAGTCTCCAGGCCCGGCAAGCGCAGCGCCGCCGGGCGGTCAGGTTCCGTGCCCGTGGTGGTGCCGGATGGCGGCATAAATGCCTTATCCGGCCTACAGGATCACACCACCCAGGCCCACACCGCTCCCTGCGCCAACGCCGCGCTAATGTGGCTTACACCGGCGTTACCCTGGCCTCCTTCGCCTCGCGCGTCCCGCGATGAAGCAGCGCGTGCAGCAGGATCGCCCCGAAGGTGGCCGTGCCAATCCCGCCCAGCGTAAAGCCGCCCAGCGACAGCGCGAAATCGCCGGCGCCCAGCACCAGGGTCACCGACACCATGATCAAATTGCTGTTTTGACTCAGATCCACCCGGTTTTGCACCCAGATCCGCGCCCCGGCGACGGCAATTAAGCCAAAGACCACGATCGAGGCGCCGCCGATCACCGGCCCGGGAATGGTGTGGATTAATGCGCCGAACTTCGGCGAGAAACCCAACAGCATGGCAATCAGCGCCGCGGCGACAAACACCAGCGTTGAGTAGACCTTGGTCACCGCCATGACGCCGATGTTCTCCGCATAGGTGGTGACCCCGCTGCCGCCCACCGAACCGGAGAGCATGGTCGCCAGCCCGTCGCCGACGAAGGCGCGCCCCATGTACGGGTCCATATTGCGCCCGGTCATCCCGGCGACGGCCTTCAGGTGCCCGAGGTTCTCGGCCACCAGGATCACCGCGACCGGCGCAATCAACATCATCGCCTGGCCGTTAAAGGATGGGGGGGTAAAGTGCGGCAGCCCGAACCACGCCGCCTGGGCGAGGGGGGAGAAGTCCAGCGGTTTGCCAAGGCCCAGGCCGTTAGCCAGCAGGGCGTACAGCGCGCAGGCGACGATCAGGCCGACCAGGATCAGCAGTCGCTGCAGCATCCCGCGGGTAAATACCGCCACTATGCCGATGCAGAGCACAGTTAACACCGCCATCCAGCTGTCGAAGGCGCTGGCGGAGACGCTGCGCACGGCAATCGGCGCCAGGTTCAGGCCGATAGCCATCACCACCGCGCCGGTCACCACCGGCGGCATCAGGCGCTCGATCCAGCGGGTGCCGATCTTCATCACCACCAGACCAATCAGGGTGTAGACCAGCCCGCAGGCGATGATCCCGCCAAGGGCGACGCTCAGATGAGGGTTCAGCCCCTGGCCGTTAAAGCCGGTAATGGCGATCACCACCCCGACAAAAGCGGCGCTGGAGCCGAGATAGCTCGGCACCCGTCCGCCGGTGACGACAAAGAACAGCAGGGTGCCGACGCCCGACATCAGAATAGACAGGTTCGGGTCGAGCCCCATCAACAACGGCATCAGCACCGTCGCGCCGAACATCGCAACGGCGTGCTGCACGCCCATCACCAGCGTTTGCCCGGCCGACAAGCGTTCATCGGGGGCGACAACGCCGGATTCGGCGGCAGGAGAGGTCAGCTTCCAGCGAGGAAAATCGAAGAGTGCCATGATGATATCCCGGGTTAAAGGTTAACAAGCGGGTCGCATAAGCGTGTGATAGCCGCGGTCAAACCACATCAGTCCCCGGGGCTCCGGGTGACGGGTAATGGCCACGACGTGACAAAACAGAATGTCGTGCGTCCCGACGCTGACGCGCTGGTCGATGCGGCAGTCAAAGCTGACCAGAGCCGCCTCCAGCCGCGGACAGCCGGTGGCGCCGGTCTGCCAGTCGGCGGCGGCAAAACGCTCGTCCATTGCCGTTTTACCGCCAAACAGCGTCGACAGGGCCTCCTGTCCGGCCGCCAGGGTATTGACGCACAGCGTGTGGTGTTCGCTGAACACCGGCCACACCGAAGCCGAGCGGTTCAGGCAGACCAGCAGGGTCGGCGGCGTGTCGGTAACGCTGCAGACCGCGCTGGCGGTGAACCCCGCCCGGCCCGCCGGGCCATCGGTGGTAATAATGTTAACCGCGGCGCCGACGTGGGCCATGGCGTCACGGAAACTCGCTTTGTCCGTTAACTCCATCGTAAACTCCTTATGCCAGCAGGCAGGCTTCATCAAAGGACAGACGCGGCAGGCGGCCGTACAGCTTGCCGGGGTCGCCATAGCCGATGTTCACCAGCAGGTTGCTTTTCCAGCCGTTGTCGGCAAAAAATGCCGCGTCGACTTTTTCCCGGTCAAAACCGGACATTGGCCCGGTGTCGAGGTCCAGCGCCCGGCAGGCAAAAATCAGATACGCCGCCTGCAGGGAGCTGTTGCGAAACGCGGTCTCTTCCGCCAGCTGCGGGCTGGAGGTAAACCAGCTGCGGGCGTCACCGTGGGGAAACAGGGTCGGCAGCCGGTCGTAGAAGGCGCTATCCCACGCCACGATGGCGGTCACCGGCGCCTGCATGGTTTTCTGCAGATTGCCGCTGGAGAGCGTCGGGCGAAGTTTCTCTTTGCCTTCCGCGCTGCGCACGAACACGATGCGCGCTGGCGAACAGTTGGCGGAAGTCGGCCCCATTTTCATCAGATCCCAGACGGCCTGCAGCTGCGCATCGCTCACTGGCTTATCCAGCCAGCCGTTGTGGGTCCGGGCCTGGGTAAACAGCGTCTCGCAGGCCGTGTGGTTTATCGCGTCGTTCATCGGGTCTCCCTGGCGACCGGCAGCATAGCGGCCAGCCCGTCGCGTAAAATGGTATTAAAGGTATCGGCGTCGGTGACGTTACAGGCATGTCCGCCCCACGGCATTTCCACGAGCTGGCTGCCGGGGATCGCCGTCTGCAGCACGCGGGAGCAGGAGGCGGGGACCAGCAGGTCGTCAGCGGCGCTGATAATCAGCGTCGGGCAGGCGATGGCCGACGCACGGCGTGAAAAATCAGCCTGCTTCAGGGCCTGTAGCCGCTTCAGCAGATTCTCTTTGCCCTGAAAATGGCTGATGGCAAGCGCATCTTCCGCTTCGAGGCGCGGCAGGCGCGCGGCCATCCATTCCGCCGGGTAGAGAAATAGCGGCTGCGCTTCGACCCACGCCTGTGCGCCGCCGGCATGCAGCAGACGCTCGCGTACCTGGAAGCAGCGGCGGGTATGCGGCGACAGCGACAGCCAGCCGTTGACCAGCGCCAGGGCGCTCACCGCCTCGGGGCGATCGAGCGCCAGCTGCAGGCCAATCAGCGCCCCCAGGGCGTGGCCCACCAGCGCGAAGCGGGCGATCCCCGCCGCTTGCAGAGCGCTGAACAGCTCCCCGGCCATCGTCGCCAGGCTGTAGTCGGCGGGCAGCGGACCGGCGTTCTCCCCGGTCCCGTTATGGTCATAACTCACCAGCTGATACTGTTCCTCCAGCGCCGCGCGCTGCGCCAGCCAGTAGCCGCCGCCCCCGCCCAGACCGGCGCTGAGGACCACCACCGGCGCGCCGGGCCACGGAGCAGGAGCAATATTGAGCCTCATCATGTCGGGGTACCGATATGGGCGACGCTGGCGATTTCCACCAGCGCATCGGGCTTCACCAGTCCGCACTGAATGCAGAAGCGCGCCGGTTTATCGCCGGGGAAGAACTCGGCATAGACCTCGTTAATCGCGGCGTAATTTGTCCAGTCGGTGATAAAGATGCTGTTGAAAGTCACATCCGCCATACTCCCGCCCGCCGTTTCGATAACGCTCCTGATGGTCTCCAGCACGTGGCGGGTTTGCGCCTTTGGGTCGCCGATGTGCACCACATTGTTTTGCTTATCAAACGGCAGGGTGCCCGAGACGTAGACCACGCCATCGGCGAGCGTCCCCGGAACAAAGGGGGCAATCGGCGCGGTGGTGCCTGGCGGAATAATCACCTGTTTAGGCATAACGTTTCTCCTTGGCTAAAGCCAGCGGGGTGGCGTGGGACAGCGCGTGGCAGAAGCTCTCGACGTCGCTGACCCAGCCGAAAAAGGTTTCAATATTGAACAGCGCCGCCTGCTGGGCGAAGGCCGGGCCGGCCTGATGGGTGGCATCCTCCAGCACGATGCCGAAGTATTCGAGAAAGAAGCCATCGCGCAGCGTCGATTCGACGCAGACGTTGGTGGCGATCCCGGTGAACACCAGGTGGCGTATGCCGCGGCTGCGCAAAATGCTGTCGAGCGGGGTGTTAAAGAAGCCGCTGTAGCGCGGTTTCGGCAACACGATATCGCCTTCCTGCGGCGTCAGCTCGTCCACCAGCTGATAATCCCAGCCGCCTTTCGCCAGCAGCTTGCCCTGCAGCTCCGGACGCTGACGCATCGTTTTCAGCGCGTTGGATTTGTGATAGTTCGGCGAGCCCGGGCCGCCGGCTTCAACATACTGATCATCCCAGCCATTCTGGAACCAGATAATCAACATACCCGCGGCGCGAGCGGCGGCGACGGCGGTATTAATATTGTCGATAACCGGCCGGGTAGCGGAGACGTCAAAGCCGGCGAGATCCAGATAACCGCCCTGGCTGGCGTAGGCGTTCTGCATATCGACCACAATCAGCGCGCTCTGCTGCGGCGCGAAGGTCAGGGATTCCGGGCGAGCGGGAAGGGTAATCATCAGGCCACCTCACGGGTAACAGAAGCAATGTGGTTCCGGCAGCGCATCAGCGGCTGAATGCGTTCGCCAAAGGCGTCAATGCCGGCAAGAAAATCATCAAAAGTCAGCAGCACGCCGTCGGTGCCGGGCACGCTCGCTACTTCATCAAGCATACGGGCGACGCTGGCATACGATCCGACCAGGGTGCCCATGTTAATGTTGACCGCCGAGGTGGGGTCGGCCATCTGGCGCACGTTGGTATCACTGCCGGAGCGGGTATCTTTCTGACTCTGCTCGGTGAGCCACGCCAGCGCTTCTTCATCGGCGCCCGCTTTGTAATGTTCCCATTTGGCGCGCGCCGCCTCGTCGGTTTCGTCGGCGATCACCATGAACAGCACATAGGACCCCACGTCGCGGCCGGTTTTTTCCGCCGCCTGCATCATGCGTGCGGCGGTCGGGGCAAAGGCCGTTGGCGTGTTGACCCCTTTGCCAAAGCAAAAGTTGTAGTCCGCATGCTGGGCGGAGAAGGCCATCCCGGCATCGCTCTGCCCGGCGCAGATCACCTTCATCGGCTGCGACGGGCGCGGGCTGACCCGGCAGTCGTTCATGGTGAAGTAGTCACCTTTGAAATCGCTGCGCCCGGTGCCCCACAGGTCACGGAGCACCTGGACGTATTCGGTGAGATAGTCATAGCGGCTGGCGAAATAGTCATCTCCCGGCCACATGCCCATCTGGTCATATTCCGGTTTTTGCCAGCCGGTCACCAGATTGACGCCAAACCGGCCGCCGGAGATGGAGTCGATAGTGGAGGCCATCCGGGCGACAATCGCCGGCGGCAGCGTCAGGGTGGCGGCGGTGGCGTAGATCTGGATCTTCGAGGTCACCGCGGCCAGGCCGGCCATCAGGGTGAAGGACTCCAGGTTGTGATCCCAGAATTCAGTTTTCCCGCCGAAGCCGCGCAGTTTGATCATGGAGAGCGCGAAGTCGAAATGGTAGTGTTCGGCCTTCTGCACGATGGCCTTATTCAGTTCAAAGGTCGGCATATACTGCGGGGCATGGGTGGAGATCAGCCAGCCGTTGTTGCCAATGGGAACGAAAACACCAATTTTCATACCTACCTCTCTGCAGTCATGGAAGATGGGTTGCGATGGTGCGGCATCCTGCCTCTCCCTGGACCACCTCGCAGAGAAGGTAAAGCAAAGGCGATGCCAGTTTTATAAATGCTAATGTTATTAATGTGTTACTTTTGAGTTGCTAAAAAGGACGATAAAAAAGTGGACTGGATGGTCAAAATCAGTGCACGAAAAAACGGCAGTCATGCGCAATCAGGGTGCATGGGGTCGTGTCGGCGCAGGGCTTTTGCTATGCTGGTGGCGTCAACTGAAGGAGAGGATGTATGGCACAGGGCGCGGTGAAGAAAAGCGGCAAACGTTCACAAGCGGTCAGCGCCAAAAAGGAGGCCATCCTGGCCGCCGCGCTGGAGGCATTTTCGCAATTTGGTATTCACGGTACGCGGCTGGAGCAGGTGGCTGAGCGCGCCGGGGTATCGAAAACCAATCTGCTCTATTACTACCCTTCGAAAGAGGCGCTGTATGTGGCTGTCCTGCAGCAGATCCTCGCCATCTGGCTGGCGCCGCTGAAGGCCTTTCGTGAGGATATCAGCCCGCTGGTGGCGATCCGCGAATATATTCGCCTGAAGCTGGAGGTGTCCCGCGATCACCCCCAGGCCTCGAAGCTCTTCTGCCTCGAGATGCTGCAGGGGGCGCCGCTGCTGATGGGCGAACTGACCGGGGATCTGAAAGCGCTGGTCGACGAAAAATCGGCGATAGTCTCCGGCTGGATCGACCGCGGCAAGCTGGCGCCGGTCGATCCACAGCATTTAATCTTTATGATCTGGGCTACCACCCAGCATTACGCCGACTTCGCCACCCAGGTGGAGGCGGTCACCGGCGCCACGCTGCAGGATGCGGCCTTTTTTGAACAAACGGTCGATAATGTCCAGCGGATGATTATCGAAGGCATTCGCGTCCGTTAATTGGCGGGCGGCAGCGGGCAGCTTTGATCGCCATCCTCGCACTGTAGCAGCGAGGCGAGGAAAGACTCCCGCTCCACGCTCTTATCGGTCATGCACTGGCTGACCAGCATTGGCTGCATGCTGCCGCCTTCGGCGCCGGACGCGAGAAAGGCGCAGTCGGCGTCGCGTAAGGCGATCCATGCCTGCTGCGCCTGCTTCAGTAATGTTTGTTGTTTACCCACCGCCCGCTGCAGGGCCTGCTGCCAGGTGTCGTTCAGTTTTTTATCGGCCGCCTGATACTGCGCAGCCGCGCACTGATTCATTTCGGTTTGGGTGTTGGCGCTGCTGCACTCGTCCGCCAGCGCCGCGCCGCTGGCCAGCAGGGCCATCACGGCAAATAACGTGCGTTTCATTGTTCTGCTCCCATAAAAAAGGCTCCCGTCCGGGAGCCTTAATTAAACACAGCTGACGTCGGCTGTCATTAGCTGATCGCAGCGCAGACTGATTGCCCGGATGGCGGCGCACAGCGCCTTATCCGGGCTACCCTTTGGCGGTGGTAGGTAGCCCCGGTAAGCGCAGCGCCACCGGGGAGCCCGTTTTAGCCGATGGTCATCAGGCTGGCGTTACCGCCTGCCGCCGCGGTGTTAACGCTCAGCGAACGCTCGATATACAGCCGCTCCAGCAGCAGATTGGTTTCGCCGCGGGCGAAGCCCTGCACGGAGACAATCGCCCCGTCGCGCGCCGCCACCTGCTCGCACAGCTCGCGCAGCTGGTCGGAATCGCCGTGGTAGATAACCGCGTCGAAGGCCTGGCCAGGCAACTGCTCCGCTTTGGCAAAGCGAATTCGCTCGCTGACCTCCCGCGGCAGTTTCTTCGCCAGATCGCGCTGCAGGGCGCTGTCCGGCCACAGTACTTCACAACCCACCGCCAGCACAGCCGCCAGCTGGATCAGCGCATCCTGTTCGTTATCCGCTACGCACAGCACGCGCTCGCGCGGCATCAGCGTCAGGGTGTTGCGCTCGCCGGTTGGCCCCGGCAGCAGGCGTTGAGTGCCGCTTTGCGCCTGCTCGCTGTACTGCTGGCACAGCGCCTGCAGCTCAGGACGGCCCGCGGCCCACTGCTGCAGCGCCTGCAGCGGTTTTTCCAGCAGCGTTTTCAGCTGGGCGTCCAGCGGACGCTCCGCATCCTGGCGGGCGAAGGTCACGCCAACCGCGTCCTGCGGACGGCTGGAGAGCAGACGGTACAGATACAGCGGACCGCCGGCTTTCGGACCGGTACCTGACAACCCTTCGCCGCCGAACGGCTGCACGCCGACCACCGCGCCAACCATATTGCGGTTGACGTACAGGTTGCCCACCTTGGCGCTGCCGGTGACCTGGGCGATGGTTTCGTCGATACGGGTATGCACGCCAAGGGTCAGGCCGTAGCCAGAGGCGTTAATCTGCTCGACCAGTTTGTCCAGCTCGTTACGGTTATAGCGCACCACGTGCAGTACCGGGCCGAAGACCTCTTTTTTCAGCTCGTCGAAGCTGTCGAGCTCGATAAGCGTCGGCGGCACGAAGGTCCCGTGACGCCATTCGCGGGCGTCTTCGCTATTCTCGCGCACCGCCTGGTAGACGGTGCGGCCTTTGGCGCGCATCGCCTGAATATGGCGTTCGATATTCTCTTTCGCTTCCGCATCGATAACCGGACCGATATCGGTGGTCAGGCGCCCCGGATTGCCCATCCGGCACTCGCTCATGGCGCCGCGCAGCATGGTTAAGGTGTGATCGGCGACCTCTTCCTGCAGGCAAAGCACGCGCAGGGCGGAGCAGCGCTGACCAGCGCTGTCGAACGCGGAAGCCAGCACGTCGATCACTACCTGCTCGGTGAGCGCCGACGAATCGACGATCATCGCGTTCATCCCGCCGGTTTCGGCGATCAGCGGCGTCGGGCGGCCCTGGGGATCGAGGCGGCTGGCGATATTGCGCTGCAGCAGGGTGGCCACTTCGGTGGAGCCGGTGAACATCACGCCGCGTACGCGCTCATCGGTGGTTAGCGCGGCGCCCACGGTCTCCCCGCGACCCGGCAGCAGTTGAATAACGCCCGGCGGCACGCCGGCTTCCAGCAGAATCGCCACGCCCTGGGCGGCGATAAGCGGCGTCTGCTCGGCAGGTTTCGCCAGCACGCTGTTGCCGGCCGCCAGCGCGGCGGCAATCTGGCCGGTGAAGATCGCCAGCGGGAAGTTCCACGGGCTGATACAGACCACCGGACCCAGCGGGCGGTGAGTTTCATTATCGAAATCGTCGCGCACCTGGCCGGCGTAATAGTGCAGGAAGTCAACGGCTTCGCGCACTTCAGCGATGGCGTTGCTGAAGGTTTTACCCGCCTCGCGCACCAGGATCCCCATCAGGGTCGGCATTTGGCTTTCCATCAGCACCGCGGCGCGCTCAAGAATGGCGGCGCGCTCCTGCGGCGGAGTGGCGAACCAGATCGGCGCATTGTTGATAGCGCTGGTCAGCGCCTGCTGCACTTCAGCGTCGCTGGCTTCGCGGACGTAGCCGACGATATCTTTCGGCTCTGCCGGGTTAACCACCGGCTGCATTTCGCCTTCGGCCACCGGCTGCTCCAGCATCGGCAATGCCTGCCATTTATGCAGCGCGCTGTTGAGCAGGGAAGAGGAGAGGGAGGCCAGACGGTGCTCGTTCGCCAGATCGAGACCGGCGGAGTTGCTCCGGCCGCTGCCGTAGAGATCGCGCGGCAGCGGGATTTTCGGATGCGGCAGGCCGGCCTGGCCTTCCTGCTGCGCCAGTTTTTCTACCGCGCTGACCGGGTCGGCCACCAGCTCGTCCAGCGGCAGGGTATTGTCCGCGATACGGTTGACGAAAGAGGTATTGGCGCCGTTTTCCAGCAGACGGCGCACCAGATACGCCAGCAGCGTCTCGTGGGTGCCCACCGGGGCGTAGATGCGGCACGGCCGATTCAGTTTGCCGTCGGCGACCTTGCCCACCACCTGCTCGTACAGCGGTTCGCCCATGCCGTGCAGGCACTGGAACTCATACTGGCCCGGGTAGTAGTTCTGGCCCGCCAGCTGGTAGATAGCCGCCAGAGTATGGGCGTTATGGGTGGCGAACTGCGGGTAAATCAGGTTCGGCACCGCCAGCAGCTTCTTCGCGCAGGCGAGGTAGGAGACGTCGGTGTAAACCTTGCGGGTGTATACCGGATAGCCTTCGAGACCTTCCATCTGCGCGCGTTTAATTTCGCTATCCCAGTAGGCGCCTTTCACCAGACGGATCATCAGGCGACGGCGGCTGCGGGTGGCGAGGTCAATCAGGTAATCAATGACAAACGGACAGCGCTTCTGGTAGGCCTGAATCACGAAGCCAATCCCGTTCCAGCCGGCCAGTTCCGGCTCGAAGCACAGTTTTTCCAGCAGGTCGAGGGAGATCTCCAGACGGTCTGCCTCTTCGGCGTCAATATTGATGCCGATGTCATACTGGCGCGCCAGCAGGGTCAGCGATTTCAGCCGCGGGTAAAGCTCTTCCATCACCCGGTCATACTGCGCGCGGCTGTAGCGCGGGTGCAGCGCGGAGAGCTTAATGGAGATACCCGGACCTTCATAAATGCCGCGGCCGTTGGAGGCTTTGCCGATGGCATGAATCGCCTGCTGATAAGAGACCATATAGGCCTGGGCGTCAGCGGCGGTCAGGGCGGCTTCGCCGAGCATATCGTAGGAGTAGCGGAACCCTTTTTCTTCCAGCTTGCGGGCGTTGGCCAGCGCTTCGGCGATGGTTTCCCCGGTGACGAACTGCTCGCCCATCAGGCGCATCGCCATATCCACGCCTTTGCGGATCAGCGGTTCGCCGCTCTTGCCGATGATGCGGTTCAGGGAGCGGGAGAGGCTGGTCTCGTTATGGGTCGACACCAGTTTTCCGGTGAACAGCAGCCCCCAGGTGGCGGCGTTGACGAACAGCGACGGGCTGCGGCCGATGTGCGACTGCCAGTTGCCGTTGCTGATTTTGTCGCGGATCAGCGCATCGCGGGTGGCTTTATCCGGAATACGCAGCAGGGCTTCCGCCAGGCACATCAGCGCCACCCCTTCCTGTGAAGAGAGGGAGAACTCCTGCAGCAGGCTCTGCACCATACCGGCGCGGCCGCTGGCGGTTTTCTGGTTGCGCAGTTTTTCCGCCAGCTGATACGCCAGCTTGTGCGCCTGTTCGCCCAGCGGCTGCGGCAGACGGGCCTGCTCCAGCAGCATCGGTACCGCGTCGGTTTCCGGACGTCGCCAGGCGGCGGTGATCGCCGCGCGGCTCACCGACTGCGGCAGGATCTGCTCGGCGAATTCGAGGAACGGCTGATAGGGCTCTTCCGTTGGTTCGCTGGCGTCATCGCTTTCGTTGGCGGCCCCGGAGAGCAGGGCCGGCAGCTCAGGCAGCGTCTCGTCGTTCTCCAGTTTTTCCAGATAATTAAAGATGGCCTGCTTAATCAGCCAGTGCGGCGTGCGGTCAATACGGCTCGCGGCGGATTTAATGCGCTCGCGGGTTGCGTCGTCAAGCTTAACACCCATGGTGGTGGTGCCCATGCTCAAAACTCCTGTCATTTATCGTTAGGCTTATGCGGTTGCATGGAAATATCCACTATGTTGCAACTTTGTGCAACCTTGTTAATTGTGGCTTGTGACGGAAGCCGTGAAATGGCTAATTTGTTAAAAATAACCCCTAAAATAGCAGAAATTTAACCCCGGGCTCATAGGGTATTTGTATGCGTGAGTTAACACTTTTGTTTGGTGCAACCTTTAAAAACGTGAGAGAGTGCAACCTCTAACAAATTGACGTTTTGCGCCGTCGGTTTTTCGTGTAAATGCTGTGTTAAATCGTTTGTGAAAAACCGAAGCTTCCGTCAGGATACGGTCGCCCAATTAAACAATGCGCCATTACCCCGTTCCGGTAGTGGAAAAAAACGACGAAGTTGGACGCTGTCGATAAAAATTCTGGAGACTTTGCATGGCTATTAGCACACCGATGCTGGTGACATTTATTGTTTATATTTTTGGTATGGTATTGATAGGGTTTATTGCCTGGCGTTCGACCAAAAACTTCGATGATTATATTCTCGGGGGAAGGAGTCTGGGGCCATTTGTGACCGCGCTTTCCGCAGGGGCGTCGGATATGAGCGGCTGGCTGCTGATGGGCCTGCCAGGGGCGATTTTTCTCTCCGGGATTTCCGAAAGCTGGATCGCCATTGGCTTAACGCTGGGGGCGTGGATTAACTGGAAGCTGGTGGCCGGTCGCCTGCGCGTGCATACCGAGGTGAATAATAACGCCCTGACGCTGCCCGATTATTTTACCGGCCGTTTTGAAGATAAAAGCCGGGTGCTGAGAATTATTTCGGCGCTGGTTATTCTGCTGTTCTTTACCATCTATTGCGCTTCAGGAATTGTCGCGGGGGCGCGTCTGTTTGAAAGCACCTTCGGCATGAGTTATGAAACCGCACTGTGGGCCGGGGCGGCGGCGACGATTATCTATACCTTCGTCGGCGGCTTCCTCGCGGTTAGCTGGACCGATACCGTGCAGGCCAGCCTGATGATTTTCGCGCTGATCCTCACCCCGGTGATCGTGATTATTTCCGTCGGCGGCTTTGGCGATTCGCTGGAAGTGATTAAGCAGAAGAGCATCGAAAATATCGACATGCTGAAAGGGCTGAACTTCGTGGCGATTATCTCGCTGATGGGCTGGGGGCTGGGTTATTTCGGTCAGCCGCATATTCTGGCGCGCTTTATGGCGGCGGATTCGCACCACAGCATCGTTCACGCACGTCGCATTAGTATGACCTGGATGATCCTCTGCCTCGGCGGGGCGGTGGCCGTCGGCTTCTTTGGCATCGCCTACTTCAATAACAACCCGAGCCTGGCGGGCGCGGTTAACCAGAACGCCGAGCGCGTGTTTATCGAACTGGCGCAAATCCTGTTTAACCCGTGGATTGCCGGGATCCTGCTGTCGGCGATTCTGGCGGCGGTGATGTCCACCCTGAGCTGTCAGCTGCTGGTCTGCTCGAGCGCAATTACCGAAGACCTGTATAAAGCCTTCCTGCGGAAAAACGCCGGTCAGAAAGAGCTGGTGTGGGTGGGCCGTATGATGGTGCTGGTGGTTGCCCTGGTGGCCATTGCCCTGGCGGCCAATCCGGAAAACCGCGTGCTGGGTCTGGTGAGCTACGCCTGGGCTGGCTTCGGCGCCGCCTTTGGCCCGGTGGTCCTGTTCTCGGTAATGTGGTCGCGCATGACCCGTAACGGCGCGCTGGCCGGGATGGTGATTGGCGCCCTGACCGTGATCGTCTGGAAGCAGTTTGGCTGGCTGGGCCTGTATGAAATCATTCCGGGCTTTGTCTTCGGCAGCATCGGGATTGTGGTCTTTAGCCTGCTGGATAAAGCGCCGTCGGCCAGCATGCAGCAGCGCTTTGCCGAAGCGGATGCCCACTACCATACGCCGCCGCCGGTACGCGCCACGGCTGAGTAAGATCATCTAATGCTCACGAGCCCGCCGCTGGCGGGCTTTTTATTGCCTGGTGCCGTGCCGGAATATTATAACCCTTGCTAATTATCTGAAAATCCGCTGATATTTCCTGACTAATAACAATGAGGATAGCAAAGATGACGTTCAGACAGGGTGCAATGGCGCTGGTGCTGGCAGGGTTACTCAGCGGCTGCGTGGCGGGTGGAAGTTCATCGACCAGCGCGCCGAAGCCCGGCGTCTGCCCGGCGGATAAGTCCATGGTGCAAACCACGCTTTACTTCGGTCTGAGCCGCCCGGCGGGGAAAGACATCACCGCTGAAGAGTGGCAACAGTTTGTCGACCGTGACGTCACGCCGCGCTTTCGCGACGGGCTGACGGTGTTTGATGCCCACGGCCAGTGGCTTGGCCAGAATGGTCAGGTGGTGCGGGAGCAGAGCAAGGCGCTGATGGTGATCCATGGGCATGACGCGCAGAGCGAGGCGGGTATTGAGGCTCTGCGCCAGGGCTATAAATCACGCTTCGCGCAGGAGTCGGTGATGCGTGTCGACCAGCCGGTCTGCGTGCAGTTCTGAGTAAACGGCGGGGGCAGCCCCGCCGTTTGTTTTACAGCACCAGCCCGGCGAAGCTGGCGGAAAGCAGGCTCACCAGCGTGGCGCTATACACCAGCCGCAGGCCGAAGCGGGAGACGATATTGCCCTGCGGTTCATTCAGGCCTTTGATCGCCCCGGCGATAATGCCGATCGAGGCAAAGTTGGCAAACGACACCAGGAATACCGAGAGAATGCCGAGCCCGCGAGGGGTCATGCTGGCGGCAATCTTTTGCAGCTCAATCATCGCCACAAATTCGTTAGCGACCAGTTTGGTGGCCATGATGCTGCCGGCGTTTAGCGCATCGCTCAGCGGGATGCCGATAAGCCACGCCAGCGGATAAAAGACGTAGCCGAGGATCTGCTGGAAGCTGAGACCAAACAGGGTGGCGAATAGCGCGTTAATGGCGCTGATCAGGGCGATAAAACCGATCAGCATCGCCAGAATAATCATCGCCACTTTAAAGCCGGCCAGAATATATTCCCCGAGCATTTCAAAGAAACTCTGCGATTCATGCAGCTTCTCGAGTTTTATTTCCTGCTCGCTGCCCGGCCGCGTCGGGTTAATTACCGACAGCACGATAAAGGTGCTGAACATATTGAGGATCAGCGCTGCGACGACATATTTGGCGTCCAGCATGGTCATATAGGCGCCGACAATCGACAGCGATACGGTCGACATGGCCGTCGCCGCCATAGTGAACAGTCGCCGTGAGGAGAGGTCGCCCAGTACGCCCTTGTAGGCAATGAAGTTCTCCGACTGGCCGAGGATCAGCGAGCTGACCGCGTTGAAAGATTCCAGCTTACCCATGCCGTTTACTTTCGACAGCAGGGTGCCAATCACGCGAATAAAAATCGGCAGGATCCGCCAGTGCTGGAGAATACCAATCAGCGCGGAAATAAACACAATCGGACACAGGACGCCCAGGAAAATAAAGGCTAAGCCTTTTTCGCTCATGCCGCCAAAGACGAAATTGGTCCCTTCGGCGGCAAAGCCTAACAGCGAAGCAAAAAAGCCGGAAATATTTTTTACCAGCCACAGGCCGCTTTCGGCGTGCAGGAAAAAGAAAGCGAGCGCTATTTCGATAATAATCAACTGGAGAATATAACGAATACGAATTTTTTGTCTGTCGTAGCTGACAAGCCAGGCCAGGGCGAGGATCACCGCCAGCGCCAGCAGGAAATGAAAAAATGCAGTCATGTTGTTCTTTTCGCAAGTCAATAAGGCCGCCATTTAGCCATAGCCGCTAGGGCGGGTAAATATCTGGCGTAAAAAATCCTTTGCTTATTCTTTCCCTTCATAACAGGCGAATATTTTCATAAGTCATTATTTGTCAGCGATTTATTTACAACTGATCATCATTCTCTGCACATTTCGCTTGTGTTTCTGAGCATTGTAATGATAATCACTATCATAAATATTACCTGTTTTTGCATTCGTTGACGGTGCTTTACATTTAAGGGTATTGGCATGTTTGTCCCATTTCTCATTATGTTACGCGAAGGCCTGGAGGCGGCGCTGATTGTCAGCCTGATCGCCAGCTATCTGAAACGCACCCAGCGCGGCAACTGGATTGGCGTGATGTGGATTGGCGTGATCCTCGCGGCGGCGCTGTGTCTTGGCTTAGGCATTTTTATCAACGAAACCACCGGTGAATTTCCTCAGCGTGAACAGGAGCTGTTCGAAGGGATCGTCGCGGTCATTGCGGTGGTGATCCTGACGTGGATGGTCTTCTGGATGCGCAATGTCTCACGCAACGTCAAGCAGCAGCTGGAGCAGGCCGTGGACAAGGCGCTGCAGCGCGGTAATCACCACGGCTGGGCGCTGGTGATGATGGTCTTTTTCGCGGTCGCCCGTGAGGGGCTGGAGTCGGTCTTCTTTCTGCTGGCGGCCTTCCAGCAGGATGTCGGCATCTGGCCGCCGCTGGGGGCGCTGCTGGGTCTGGCCACCGCTATCGTGCTGGGCTTCCTGATCTACTGGGGCGGTATCCGCCTTAACCTTGGCGTGTTCTTCAAATGGACCAGCCTGTTTATTCTGCTGGTGGCCGCTGGCCTGGCCGCGGGGGCGATCCGCGCCTTCCACGAGGCGGGCCTGTGGAACCTGTTCCAGGATACCGCCTTCGATCTGAGCAACGTGCTGTCGACGCATACGCTGTTCGGCACGCTGCTGGAAGGGATCTTCGGCTATCAGGAGACGCCGAGCGTCAGCGAAGTGGCTGTCTATCTGCTTTATCTGATCCCGGCGCTGGTGCTGTTTGCCCTGCCGCCGCGGAATAATACCACTGCCTCGCGGGCTGCCTGACCGGGCGCTGCGAGCTTATAAGCGACACTCTACTTACCGAAAGGGATGATCATGATGATTCATTTTCGCCGTAATGCGCTGCGGGTGACCGTGGCCGCGCTGCTCAGCTCTGCATTCGGTGCTCAGGCTGCGGATATCCCGCAGGTCAAAGTCACCGTCAACGACAAGCAGTGCGAGCCGATGCAGGTGACCGTTAACGCGGGTAAAACCCAGTTTATTATTCAGAACCACAGCCAGAAAGCGCTGGAGTGGGAGATTCTGAAAGGGGTGATGGTGGTGGAAGAGCGCGAAAACATCGCTCCGGGCTTTACTCAGAAGCTCACCGCGAACCTGCAGCCGGGCGAATATGACATGACCTGTGGCCTGCTCACCAACCCGAAAGGCAAACTGATCGTCACCGGCGCCGCCACCAAAGACGCGGCGAAAGCGGATGCGGTGCTGAGCCTCGGCGACGCGATCACCGCCTATAAAGCCTATGTGACGGCGGAAACCGCGCAGCTGGTTAGCGGCACCAAAGCCTTTACCGACGCGGTGAAAGCCGGCGATATCGAAAAAGCGAAAGCGCTGTACGCCCCGACGCGTCAGCATTACGAGCGCATCGAGCCCATTGCCGAGCTGTTCTCTGACCTTGACGGCAGCATCGACGCCCGCGAAGACGACTTCGAGAAAAAAGCGGAAGATCCGAAATTTACCGGTTTCCACCGTCTGGAAAAAGCGCTGTTTGGCGATAACAGCGTCAAGGGGATGGAAAAATATGCCGATCAGCTGAACAGCGATGTGCTGGAGCTGCAAAAGCGTATCAGCGAGCTGGCGTTCCCGCCGTCAAAAGTCGTGGGCGGCGCGGCAGGATTAATTGAGGAAGTCGCGGCCAGCAAGATCAGCGGTGAAGAAGATCGCTACAGCCATACCGATCTGTGGGACTTCCAGGCCAACATTGACGGCGCGCAGAAAATTGTCGACCTGCTGCGCCCGCAGCTGCAAAAAGAGAACAGCGCGCTGCTGGCGAAAGTGGACGCCAACTTTAAGAAAGTGGACAGCATCCTCAGCAAATATCGCACCAAAGACGGTTTCGAGACCTACGATAAGCTGACCACCGCCGACCGTAATGCGCTGAAAGGGCCGATCACCACCCTGGCGGAAGATCTGGCTCAGCTGCGCGGGATCCTGGGGCTGGACTAAGTCGATGGCACAGCAGAAACCCCACGACGTGAACGAGCCGTCACGTCGTCGCTTACTGAAAGGGATCGGCGCGCTTGGCGGCGCGCTGGCCATCACCGGCGGCTGCCCGGTAGCGCATGCGGCAAAAGCGGAAAGTTCCCCGGGGACGCTCACACCCGACGCGCGCCAGGAAAAGCAGCCATTCTATGGCCGGCATCAGGCGGGCATTCTGACGCCGCAGCAGGCTTCGATGATGCTGGTGGCCTTCGATGTGCTGGCGGCTGATAAAGCCGACCTCGAGCGGCTGTTTCGACTGCTGACCCAGCGTATCGCCTTTTTAACCCAGGGCGGCCCGGCGCCGGACACGCCGAATCCGCGGCTGCCGCCGATGGATTCCGGCATCCTGGGGCCGTGGATTGCGCCAGATAACCTGACCATCACCGTCTCGGTCGGCCATTCGCTATTTGATGAGCGCTTTGGCCTGGCGGATAAAGCACCGAAAAAGCTGCAGCCGATGACCCGCTTCCCCAACGATTCGCTGGATGCCGCGCTGTGCCATGGCGACCTGCTGCTGCAGATCTGCGCCAATACTCAGGATACGGTGATCCACGCCCTGCGTGATGTCATCAAACATACGCCGGATCTGCTCAGCGTGCGCTGGAAACGGGAAGGGTTTATCTCCGACAGCGCGGCGCGCAGCAAAGGCAAAGAGACCCCTATCAACCTGTTGGGGTTTAAGGACGGCACCGCTAACCCGGCGAGCCACGACAGCGCGTTGATGGATAAGGTAGTGTGGGTGACAGCCGATCAGGACGAGCCGGCCTGGACCGTGGGCGGCAGCTATCAGGCGGCGCGAATTATCCAGTTTCACGTGGAGTTCTGGGATCGGACGCCGCTCAAGGAGCAGCAGACGATCTTTGGTCGCGACAAGCACACCGGTGCGCCGCTGGGGATGAAAAACGAACACGATACCCCGGATTACAGTAAAGATCCTAACGGCGAAGTCATTGCGCTGGATAGCCATATTCGTCTGGCCAATCCCCGCACGCCGGAAACCCAGTCCAGCCTGATGATGCGCCGCGGCTACAGCTATTCGCTGGGGGTTACTAACGCCGGACAACTGGATATGGGGCTGTTATTCGTTTGCTATCAGCACGATCTGGAAAAGGGTTTTCTGACGGTGCAGAAACGACTTAACGGCGAGGCGCTGGAGGAGTATGTCAAACCGATCGGCGGGGGCTACTTCTTTGTTTTACCCGGCGTAGTGGATGATAAACACTATCTGGGAGAGTCGCTGCTGCAGGCCTGATACCGACCCTGCCCGTAAGGGTAGGGCGTTTTCTGCTGTTTTTCTCATTTTTCTTATATTTCCTGCCATGTGTTATATTTCTGTAATACAAATGACCGATAGTCTCCTACACTTGCTTAAGAACTATTTGTTGCGTCATTGTGAAAAATAAGTTGCATTAAGAATCTTTTTTGATGTACTTATTACATACGCGGTAGTTCCCGGCAGTGTGACGTTTCACTATGGAGATCGCGAATGGTAAGGTCCCGTACCGGACAACGTAAAACCTCAGACCGTACTCTTCAGCACGGAAGCCCCGCTTCCGGCAGCGATTTTCTTACTCTTTCTCTCTCCGCTTCGCATTATTACAACCTTGGCAGGGTACGCGGTGCGCGTAGCCGCGACTCGTTGTCAGTTCTACCGGCAAGCAATGGCTTACAAGGAAGCCAAACCTCAATCGTTCGTGCGCATAGTCGTGTCGATGTTGACGCGTGTGATGTAAACCAACAACGCAAGGTGCTATCCATGGGAAGACAAAAAGCAGTGATCAAAGCTCGTCGTGAAGCAAAACGTGTGCTGAGACGGGATTCACGCAGCCATAAGCAGCGTGAAGAAGAATCGGTCACATCGCTTGTGCAAATGAGTGGCGTAGAAGCAATTGGCATGGCGCGGGACAGCCGTGATACTTCCCCAATTGAGGCGCGCAATGAGGCTCAGGCGCATTATTTGAATGCCATCGACAATAAGCAGCTGATTTTCGCTACCGGCGAAGCTGGATGCGGCAAGACCTGGATCAGTGCGGCGAAGGCAGCTGAAGCCCTGATCCATAAGGATGTGGACAGAATTATTGTTACCCGTCCCGTTCTGCAGGCCGACGAAGATCTCGGCTTCTTACCGGGAGATATCGCCGAGAAGTTCGCTCCCTATTTCCGACCGGTTTACGATGTGCTGGTGAAAAGGCTGGGGGCTTCCTTTATGCAGTACTGCCTGCGTCCGGAAATCGGCAAGGTGGAAATCGCGCCGTTCGCCTATATGCGCGGACGTACCTTTGAAAATGCGGTGGTGATTCTGGACGAGGCCCAGAACGTGACCGCAGCGCAAATGAAGATGTTTTTAACCCGCCTCGGGGAGAACGTGACGGTCATCGTCAATGGCGATATCACCCAGTGCGACTTGCCCTCTGGCGTGAGATCTGGCCTGAGCGATGCGCTGGCGCGTTTTGAGGAAGACGAGATGATCGGCATTGTGCGTTTCACCACCGATGACTGCGTGCGCTCGGCTCTCTGCCAGCGGACGCTGAAAGCCTATTATTAATCGTCATACTGTGAGTAAGGCCCGGGCTAGCCCGGGCTTTGTTGTTTTGATCCTTGCGACAGTCTGAAGTGCGGATAAAATTTCTGTTTTGAGGGATCCATCGCTGTATGTGATAGAATTTCTTCTCTGTAATACAAGAATATCTGCTTTGCTATACATAAGCGCCTTTCTAATAATTTCTTTCGTCTTACGCCGTTTTACTCATTTAATTGTATGGATACTTGTAAGGGAAGCACAATGGTCGTACATGGGAAAGTTATCAAGTTATTAATTACTATTTTGATGGTGGGGTTGTCATCCGCTGCTTATAGTAAAGATTATCAGGCAGGGAAAAACTTCACTGTTATTCATTCTACTGTTAAGCAACCGCCGCCACTGGTTGAGTTTTTTTCCTTCTACTGTGGACCTTGTTATGCGTTTGCAGAGCGCATCAATGTTGATACAGCTATCAGAAAGCGCCTGCCCGACGATATGAAACTGGAAAAATACCATGTCAGCCAGATGGGGCCTTTAGGACCAGCATTAACAGAAGCATGGGCCGTAGCACAATATGCTGGGGTAGATGGCAAGGTGGAAAAGTTATTGTTTGAGGGTTTACAGGTTAAGCGTGATATTAAAACGGCAGCTGATATTGTTAAGGTGTTTAATCAACTTGGCATTACGTCAGAGAAATATGCGGAAATGCAAAGTAACTTTATGGTAAAAGCTTTAATTGCCAGACAGGATAATCTGGTCGAAAAAATGAAAGTGCATGGTACGCCTTCTTTTTATGTTTCAGGAAAATATCATATTAACAATGCATCACTCGCGCAAGATGACTATGATACCTATGCAGAGGATATGGCTAATCTGGTTTTATTTTTGCTTAACAAGCCCCTGTAACACGAAGTGAGAAAGTATCATTAGGTTTGTCTTTTTCGTTCTGTCCGGATGGCGTTGCCACTCGTCGAACCCCGGTCGGGGGTTCTCATTCCCCCCCGGCGGGTGCCACATGCGAAAAAAAGCCCGTACTTGCGTACGAGCTCTTCTTAAAATATGGCGGTGAGAGGGGATTGACTCGCTTCGCTCGCCGTTACTCGGCCCATCCCTGGGCCTCGCCCCTGCGGGGCCAACGCAGGCGTTGTTCAAAAACGCTCCCGGCGTTTTTGTCGGGGCAGCCCGCTTACTGCGTGCGCGGTCTGTCCAACTGGCTGCGCCAGTTGTCGAACCCCGGTCGGGGGTTCTCATCCCCCCCTGCGGAGAATATAAAAGAAAAGAGCCCGTACTTGCGTACAGGCTCTCATCTCGAATATGGCGGTGAGGGGGGGATTCGAACCCCCGATACGTTGCCGTATACACACTTTCCAGGCGTGCTCCTTCAGCCACTCGGACACCTCACCATATTGTCTTGCTGCTCACCTTGGGTGGGCAACGGGGCGCTACTATAGGGAGTTGCGTTAAAACGGTCAAGCATATTTTCTTCTTTCTTTGCCGTTCGCTCACGCAATGAACAATGCCCCGCTGCGGCTCAGCGGGGCGGGCGTTTTAGCGCTGGGAATCCAGCTGTTCGTTATTCTTCACGACGTCCTGCGCTTTGCTGTAGCTTTCGATCAGCAGCTGGTAGGCCGGGAAGACTTTGGTGTACACCTCCGCCCATTCTGCGGCGTCCGGGCGATTCCAGGTGCGCTGCAGCTCAGAGGCGACGGCGGCGGTATCCATTGGCACTACGCCGGCCTGTACCACGCGAGCCAGGGTGATCTCCTGCGCCATTTTGCTGTAGGTGCCGGAAGCGTCAATCACGGCAAACACTTTATAACCGTCGGCGACAGCGGCGATAGCCGGGAAGGCCATGCAGACGCTGGTGATGGTCCCGGCGATAATCAGCGTTTTACGACCGGTCGCTTTCACCGCGGCGACGAATTCCGGGTTATCCCAGGCGTTAATCTCACCTTTACGGGCGATGTATTTCGCATGCGGCGCGTTTTCATGAATCTCCGGGATCAGCGGGCCGTTCGGCCCCTGCGGCACGGAGGCGGTCGTGATCACCGGGATCCCGGCAAGCGACGCCATCTTGGCCAGCGCGGCGGCGCGAGCGCGCAGCTCTGGCATCGGCATATCGCCGACGGTCTGGAACAGACCGCTCTGATGGTCAATCAACAGCATTGCGGTATCGTTAACATCAATCACCGGACGAGCACCGTTAAAGTTAGCGGGAGTAGACATAGTATTCACCTCAATCAGTTAGATTTGGCCAAAGCGGCCGCTGTTAAAATCGCGTACAGCTTCTGCGATCTGCGTTTTGTTATTCATGACAAACGGGCCATAGCCCACAATCGGCTCCTGTAGCGGTTCTCCGGCCATCAGCAGAACTTTTGCCGGGGCGGTCGCCTCCAGATGCACTGCGTCACCTGCCTGGCTCAGGACGGCCAGCTGGCCTTCGCGAGCAGATTCGGAACCGTTAATGATCACTTCCCCTTCCAGCACCACCAGCGCGGTACTCCAGCCCTCCGGTTGGCGCAGCGTGAGGTCGTGCCCCTGATTCAGCTGCAGATCCCACACGTTAAGCGGTGAGAAGGTATGGGCCGGGCCGCTGACGTCGTCATACTGGCCGGCAATAACCCGAACCTGTCCGGCGCCGTTCGCCAGCGCCACGGTGGGGATCGTCCCAGCGGTAATGCTCTGGTAGCCGGGGGTCGCCATTTTGTCTTTCGCGGGCAGGTTGACCCACAGCTGGATCATCTTCAGCTCGCCGCCGCTGCGGGTGAAGGCCTCCGAGTGGAACTCTTCGTGCAGGATCCCGGCGCCCGCCGTCATCCACTGCACGTCGCCTGGACCAATCACCCCGCCGCGTCCGGTGGAGTCACGATGCTCTACTTCACCGGCGTAGACGATGGTGACGGTTTCAAATCCGCGATGCGGATGCTCACCGACGCCGCGTTTTTCGCTGCCCGCCGGGAAGGTGTACGGCCCGGCATAGTCGAGCAGTAAGAAGGGGCTCAGCTGCTGGCCGTGCGTCTGATAGGAAAACATCGAGCGAACCGGGAAGCCGTCGCCTACCCAATGCTGCGCAGGCGCGGTGTAGACTCCTGTGATCTGTTTCATGGCTTTCTCCTGTGTATCGGTATCTGATGTAAATAAGCTTATATCCGGGACGACGTATGCGGTAGTGAGCAAAAATGACCTATACTGTTCCAAAAATGGAACAATGGAGGAAGGATGCAGGATCTCAATGACTTCGCCTGGTTTGTCCAGGTGGTAGACCATGGCGGTTTCGCCGCGGCGGGGCGAGCGCTTGACCAGCCGAAATCCAAACTCAGCCGCCGCATTGCGCAACTCGAGGAGCGGTTGGGCGTGCGTTTGATTCAGCGAACCACCCGTCAGTTCGCGGTCACCGAGGTCGGGCAGACCTTTTATCAGCATTGCAAAGCGATGCTGATTGAGGCCGAGGCGGCGCAGCAGGCGGTCGAGACGCTGCGCGCCGAGCCGCGCGGTAGCGTCAGGATCACCTGTCCGGTCACCTTGCTGCATGTCCATATCGGACCGATGCTGGCGCGATTTATGGCGCGCTATCCTGGGGTAACGCTGCATCTTGAGGCGACCAACCGCCGGGTGGATGTGGTCGGGGAGGGCATTGATGTGGCGATCCGCGTCCGTCCCCGGCCCATCGAGGATAGCGACCTGGTGATGCGTGTGCTGGCGGACCGCGGGCACCGACTGGTGGCCAGCCCGGATCTCATTTCCCGGCTCGGACGTCCGCAGGCACCGTCCGAGCTGAGCGCCTGGCCGGGGCTCAGCCTGGGTGCGAACAAGCATCAGCATAAATGGCAGCTCACCGGGCCCGGGGGAGCGAGAGCGGAAGTGTATTTCACGCCGCGAATGGTGACCACCGATATGCTGGCGCTGCGCGAGGCGGCGATGGCCGGCGTAGGCGTGGTGCAGCTTCCTTTATTAATGGTGCGCGATCAGCTGGCGTCAGGGAAATTAGAGGTGGTTCTGGACGAGTGGCAGCCGCGGCGGGAAGTGATCCATGCGGTATTTGCCTCACGGCGCGGGCTGCTGCCCTCCGTCAGGGCGCTGGTGGACTACCTCAGCGAAGAGTATCAGCGGATGGAGGAAGATTGATGGGTAGGCAGAGGTTTTTTGCCGGAACTCATATGTGAAAAGCGTCCGTACTTTTTCACGCACTCTTCGCAATCGCGTAGGCTCGTGAAAGATTGCTCACTGTGTGAGTCGTTTGCCGCTTGAGAGCGTTGGCTGTTATAAGCAACCTCTGGTTTTTTCGATACATCGTTTTACTATGACCGTCTGGTATTATTTAAGCAATTTTGCCATAACGTCAAAAAACATTGGCAGATCATCCTTGAATGAGAAGGTCGTGTTTATTGCCTGACGAGCGATTAAACCGTCAATAAGGGCAAAAATAATGATCGTGATTTCTTCAAGGTTAATATCACGGCGAAACTCTCCGGCAGCGATACCCTCCTGGATGAGCCGCGCGAAGCTTTTCCGCATGATGTCATCACTGGAGATATACGTTTTTCGCAGTTCTGGATTACGCGCAGACTCAGCCATGATTTCAACCCAAAGTTGATGCGTGATAGGGTAACCGATCTCGCTAATACAGGACGTGACTTGTGCACAAAGGCGATCAAAATAAGAGCCTGCATAGGTCGCATTATGGGCAGTCAGCGCGGAGTTCTGTTCTTCCAGTACAATAGCCTTAACAAGCTCATCCTTACTTTTGAAATACGTATACATTGCTCCTTGACTAATTCCTGCCCGGGTAGAGATTTCACGTACGCTTGTCGCACTAAAGCCTTTTTCCGCAAAGCAGGCAGCAGCAGCCGTAATCAACTTATGGTAGGTTTCGGTTTTTTTTAACATATCGGCATCTTGGTAAATTCGGTGTCCAGACTTTAACGCGCTTTTATGCAAGGAGCCAGAGCTAAACTCTGTCGTCTGGCTCCTGGATTTCGTCTTACTTTAGAAGGGGTAATTCACTGAGCATGTTCTTGAGATTCAGCATGTCCCAGGGCAAATGTTCAGCGATTGTCAGGCCAACGGGGACTGCTTTTGTCGTCGCTGCCGCTATCAGATTGAGTACATCCTCAATCGTCAGTTTGCCTTCAGCAACGTCGCCAAAATCGTGTTTTCCGCGCCCCGGTTTTGCAAAAAGAATGGAGCGGAACAGAGATGGGTCGAGTACGTCCAGATCGATATGGATCGCCAGATACGCAATCTTTTCTTTCGCTATCCACTCCAGGACTTCATCTGCACCGCTTTTAACCTGTTCAGGTGCTAGCGTCGTAATGTTATGGCGAGTGAGGTATTCAGCTTCATAAGGAAGTGGCGCGTGGATACCCGCAATCATTATTTTTGACGGATTAAGTTTGGTTTTTACATGGGCAACTAAATCGTTATCACCCGTACCCATTAGCGCACCAAGCACATGGGCATGCGCGTTTGGATATTGTTCAGCCGTCTGCACGTCAGGATGCGAGTCAATCCAGAGCACACCGAGTTTGTCTCCGAACTTATCGAGCAGGTGGGCGAAAGGCGCCAGCGAAACCAGGCAGTCTCCGCCTAAAATGACAATGCTATTGGGATCATGTTTTTCAATCAGTGCGGCAGCATTATTGAGTTGCCTGATGAGGGATGGCTTAGCCGTGATGTCATTAATCCTTGGCAATGGCTCTGTTGTTGGTAACTCAACAGGAACGATCTCAACGGGCCCTTTTGCTTCAGGAGAGAGAAACGAGAGGAGCTGCGAGCCAAGATAGTAGGGAGGATTGTTACCGCCTTGCCATTGAGGAAATATAAGTCGCAGTGTTTTGCTAGTCATTGGTACCTTCTGTGTTGTCATGTGCTAAAATGAATGAACGTTCATTCGCTTTTACATTGAATTACGGTCGATACGCAAGTAACAAAGCACTTTTCGTTAATGCATAACGTACACCATCCGGAGCGATATGATTTTCGTTATGCCGGGTGGCTCAAAGCGGAAGAGGGATAGTGTTGGCGAACATCTTCGCTGCGCTGTTAATCGTGTGAAGAAGAGTCTGGCTTTGACAATACTGCGTAATGTCTGTGGTCAGTTGTCGAACCCTGGTCGGGGGTTCTCATCCCCCCGGCGGGTGCCACATGCGAAAAAAAAGCCCGTACTAGCGTACGAGCTCTTCTTAAAATATGGCGGTGAGGGGGGGGATTGACTCGCTTCGCTCGCCCCTGCGGGGCAGCCCGCTTACTGCGTGCGCGGTCTGTCCAACTGGCTGCGCCAGTTGTCGAACCCCGGTCGGGGGTTCTCATCCCCCCCTGTGGAGAATATAAAAGAAAAGAGCCCGTACTTTCGTACAGGCTCTCATCTCGAATATGGCGGTGAGGGGGGGATTCGAACCCCCGATACGTTGCCGTATACACACTTTCCAGGCGTGCTCCTTCAGCCACTCGGACACCTCACCATATTGTCTTTCCCGTTGTTGTCGGGAACGGGCGCTAATGTAGGGAAATACGTATCGCCCGTCAATCAACTTTTTGCAAAAAAAGCGCGTTTAGACAAACTTCGAGCAACTTGCTCCTTAAACGTGCGAAATCCGTTTTTTTTGTCGCCAGTAGCTTTTCCCTTTTCGCTCGGGGGAAATTTGTTATGCTGGCAAACCAATAGAAAACAATGAGTAAAATAAGACGCCAGCGTCAATCGGCCAAAGGCGTCTGCTATCAGGAGCCCCTATGGAGATTATTTTTTACCATCCGACCTTTGATACCCAATACTGGATCTGTGAGCTGGAAAAGCAGTTACCCGGCGCGCGGGTGCGCGAGTGGAAAGCGGGCGATAACCGGCCGGCGGACTATGCCCTGGTCTGGCATCCGCCGGTAGAGATGCTGCAGGGCCGGGCGCTGAAGGCCGTGTTCGCCCTCGGGGCAGGGGTGGACTCTATTCTCAGCAAGCTGCGCGACCATCCGGATATGCTGCCGCTGTCGATTCCGCTGTTTCGTCTCGAAGATACCGGTATGGGACGGCAGATGCAGGAGTATGCCGTTAGCCAGGTGCTCCACTGGTTCCGCCGCTTTGATGACTATCAGGCGCTGAAGCTGGCTTCCCGCTGGCAGCCGCTGCCCGAGTACCGCGCCGACGAATTCACCGTCGGGATTATGGGCGCCGGCGTGCTGGGGGCGAAGGTTGCGGAAAGTCTGCAACCCTGGGGGTTCCCGCTTCGCGTCTGGAGCCGTAGCCGCAAATCCTGGCCGCAGGTGCAGAGCTTCGCCGGCCAGGCCGAGCTGGGCGAATTCCTGCAGGGCACTCGCGTGCTGATCAACCTGCTGCCGAATACCGCCGAAACCGCCGGCATTATTAACCAGACGCTGCTGGCGCAGTTGCCTGATGAGAGCTATGTCCTCAACCTTGCTCGTGGCGTGCATGTCGTTGAAGAGGATCTGCTGGCGGCGCTGAACAGCGGTAAGCTCAAAGGGGCGATGCTCGATGTCTTCAGTCGCGAACCGCTGCCGCAGGAGAGCCCGCTATGGGTGCATCCGCGGGTGGCCATGACCCCCCATGTGGCGGCAGTGACCCGTCCAATGGAAGCTATCACCTACATTGCGGAGACCATTAGCCGGCTTGAGCGAGGGGAGCCGGTAAGCGGTCAGGTCGACCGCCAGCGCGGTTATTAAGACGAGAGAACCCCGCCACGGCGGGGTTTTTGCTAATCAATAGCCCGGTTTCCTGCTATTCTTGCGGCAAACAGAAGAGGAGAATGTGATGTATCCCGTTGACCTGCACATGCATACCGTCGCCAGCACCCATGCCTACAGCACCCTGCACGATTATATTGCGGAAGCAAAGCGTAAAGGGATCAAACTCTTCGCCATCACCGACCACGGCCCGGACATGGCGGATGCTCCGCACTACTGGCACTTCGTTAATATGCGCATCTGGCCCCGCCTGGTAGACGGGGTGGGGATCCTGCGCGGTATTGAGTCGAATATTAAAAATATTGAAGGCGAGATCGACTGTTCCGGACCGATGTTGACTTCTCTCGATCTGATCATCGCCGGATTTCATGAGCCGGTGTTTCCGCCGCAGGATCGTGACACCCATACACAGGCGATGATAGCCGCGATGGCCAGCGGTAAAGTGCATATGATTAGCCATCCGGGTAATCCGAAATACCCAGTGGATATCCCGGCGATTGCCGAAGCGGCGGCTCGCTACCAGGTGGCGCTGGAGATTAATAACTCCTCGTTCGTATCATCGCGCGTGGGCAGTGAAGACAACTGCCGGGCCATCGCCGCCGCAGTGCGTGATGCCGGGGGATGGGTGGCGCTGGGCTCGGACTCTCACACCGCCTTTACCCTCGGGGAGTTTACCGAATGCCGCAAGATCCTTGATGCGGTCGATTTCCCGGAGGAGAGGATCCTCAACGTTTCTCCGCGTCGCCTGCTTAACTTCCTCGAGTCGCGGGGTATGCCGGCGATCCCGGAATTTGCTGACCTTTAATTTGTATAACTGGAATAACTGAATGAACGAGTTTTCAATCCTCTGCCGCGTGCTGGGTTCGCTGTATTACCGTCAACCGCAGGACCCGCTGCTGGTGCCGCTGTTTACCCTGATCCGCGAGGGCAAACTGGCCGCCAGCTGGCCGCTTGAGCAGGACGAGCTGCTGGCGCGTCTGCAGAAAAGCTGTGAAATGCAGTCCCTGGCGACGGACTATAATGCGCTGTTCGTCGGTGAAGCCTGCAGCGTCCCGCCGTACCGTAGCGCGTGGGTGGAGGGTTCCTCGGAAGCGGAAGTTCGGGCTTTTCTGAGCGAACACGGCATCCCGACAGGGGAAGGTCCGGCGGATCATCTCGGCTCGCTGCTGCTGGCCGCCTCCTGGCTGGAGGATCATGCCGCAGAAGACCAGAGCGAGACGCTGGAGCTCCTGTTCGCCGACTATATCCTGCCGTGGTGCGGGACGATGCTGGGGAAAGTCGAAGCCCATGCGCACACGCCGTTCTGGCGCACCATGGCGCCGTTGACCCGCGACGCCATCGCCGCGATGTGGGACGAGCTTCAGGAAGAAGATGAGCAATAATATGTGATGTAAATCACTGTTTGAATGAAACTGAAATAAAGTTCATTCATATACTGTGTTTTAGATCGCATTCTTCCGGCGCGTATCTGCTAGGATACGCGCCATGAACATACTCTTCGCAATCGCATTAACGACAGGCATCCTCTCCGGGATTTGGGGGTGGGTGGCGGTCGCTCTCGGCCTGCTGAGCTGGGCCGGATTCCTCGGCTGTACGGCCTATTTCGCCTGCCCGCAGGGCGGCTTGAAAGGGCTGGCCATCTCGTCCTGCACGGTGATGAGCGGCGTGGCCTGGGCGTTAGTGATTATCCACGGTAGCGCGCTGGCGCCACAGGTGCAGATCCTCAGCTATATGATGACCGGTGTGGTCGCCTTCCTGATGTGCATTCAGGCGCGACGGACGCTACTGTCGTTTGTCCCGGGCACCTTTATCGGCGCCTGCGCGACCTTCGCGGCAGACGGCGACTGGCGTCTGGTGATCCCTTCCCTGGCGCTGGGTCTGGTCTTTGGCTATGCCATGAAAAATAGTGGCCTGTGGCTGGCGGCCCGTGCGGATAAGCATAAATCGTTCGCCAACGACAACGCCTGATCGGCGGGACGACTAAAAAACAGGACCTTACGGGTCCTGTTTTTTTATCTTCTCGTCACCGGACAAAGCGATAATCTTGCTCCCGCAGGCGAGAATGCCCTAGTATCGGCAGAAAGCCGTATCCACACGCTATGCCGACAGGAGGAGAAATGGCTGTTAAACCTGAGGTAATTCTCGGCGATATTACGACACTTGATGTCGATGTGATTGTTAATGCGGCAAATCCCTCGCTGCTGGGTGGTGGCGGAGTAGACGGGGCCATCCACCGGGCGGCCGGTCCCGCGCTGCTGGCGGCTTGCAAGCAGGTGCTGCAGCAGCAGGGCGAATGCCCTCCCGGGCATGCGGTAATTACTATTGCCGGCAATCTGCCGGCCAGCGCGGTGATCCACACCGTGGGCCCGGTCTGGCACGGCGGCGACCGCATGGAGGCGCAAACCCTGGCCGATGCTTACAAAAACAGTCTGCAGTTGGCCTCGGCAAACAACTATCGCTCCATTGCGTTTCCGGCGATAAGCACCGGCGTGTATGGCTATCCGAGAGAGGAAGCGGCGGCGATCGCCGTGCGCACCGTCACCGCGTTTCTCACTCGCTATAATCCTCTTGAGCGCGTCCTGTTCGTCTGTTTTGACGAGGAAACGGCGTCTATTTATCGCCGCCTGCTGGCGTCATACCCCTGATTCAACAGAATAGGCTATGATAACCGCCAGTCTTGACGGGAATGATGGGTAGCAGGAGGGAGCAGGGTGTCAGAAGGAAAAGTCCAGCAGAAACAGCAGGCGCGCCGCGCGGAGATCGTTGTCGCTGCGCAAAAATGTTTCGCTGAAAAGGGGCTGCACGGCGCTTCCGTCGCCGATATCGCCCGGGAAGCGGGCCTGAGCGTCGGTCAGCTATATCGCATTTTTGCCAGCAAGGAAGCGATCATCGAAGCGATTGTTAGCGAAATCGTCAACGCCAGAGTCGGGGAGATGATCGATGAGAACCACAATCTGGCGCGTAAAGCGGCGGTTTTGGCCGGCAGGATCCCGACGTCGGCAGCCACCAAAAGCGATAATTATCTGCTGATGGAGATCAATGCCGAGGCCTCGCGTAACCCACGCTTGCGTGAGATCCTGATGCAGGCCGATCGGCGGTTGAAAGAGGAGGGCGGTCGCCTGTCGCAGCGCTACCATCCCGGGCTCAGCGATGCGCGACGCAATGCCGCATCAGAGCTCATCGCCGTTCTGACAGAGGGGGCAGCCTACCGCTGTGAGCTGAGCGCCTCCACCCCGGTCGATAAGGCAGATTTAGAAGCCCTGTACAATATGATTTTCGACCGGCTTTTTGACGAGCAGGCATAATACGGCACGCCTGGCGTGCCGCACAGGCTAATGGTTAGCTGGCCGAGGCTGGGGTTTTGGCCGGTTTGTTCATCGGTTTACCGGAGAACAGGAAACGCAGCAGCGGAATGCGCAGATGAATTTCATACAGAATCAGGGCAATACCCACCACAAAAACCAACCCGCCAATAAAGCCTAAGGTATTGGACTTAATGACCGGGGTGATCCACGCCCCGTACAGCAGCGTCAGCGGATGGTGCACCAGGTAAATAAACAGCGAAGCATTGACGAAATAGGTTACGCGCGCCGACTGGAAGTTCAGCAGGCGATGGCCGAGCGAAAAGACCACATTGACCATCCACAGCCCAAGCACCATGGTGATCACCGATTCCGTTTCATACATCCAGCCGTCGCCGGAGCCGTACTGCTGGTTCAGCCGGTAGGCGATAAATCCCAGCAGCGCTGCTGCGCAGCACCATGGTGACGGGGTGGTAAACATCGCCTTCAGACGCGGATTAATAAAGGTCTGCGCCCCCAGCACAAAGAAGGGAAGATAGAACAGCGTCTGCATCACCACAAAGTTAAACAGACCATTGCTAAGCAGCGGCGGGTAAATCAGGAACAGCGATCGGCGGATCAGCGCGTAAAGCACCCCCAGCGCAAGGAAAATCATCGTTAGCTGGCCCATAGTGACAGTGTCACCAAAGGCTGAGGCACCCCCTGCCGGGCGGCGCGTCAGCCATTTAAACAGCACTACGCCCAGCGAGGTCAGCACCACCAGCACCAGTAAAAACCACAGGTGGGAAATAAGCTCCCACGCCAGGGTGTTAAATTTATCGTACCCGGAAAGGGTGTGCCAGTTTTCCGCCTTGCCGTTGACGTACTGCAGCATAATAAACTGCGGCAGCGTCAGCAGTGGGATAGCGGTCAGCATCGGAATACCGACCCGTTCGACGCGCACTTTCCACCACTTTTTCAACGGGTAGCGCAGGAACAGCATGTAGGAGAAATAGCCGGAGATGACGAAAAAGACCTGCATCCGGAAGGCATGGATGAAGTCATTAAACAGCGTCAACCACCACGAGGGCTCAGCGCTGTTGACATGCCAGCTGTGGCTGGAATAGATCAGCGAAATGTGGAAAGGGATCCCCAGCAGCATCAGCCAGGCGCGGATGCTGTCGAAGAAATATTCACGCTGTACCGGAGTATTATTCATACGATTCACGACAATCTCAGATAATTCGTCTTATCACTCAAGATGATAACGCTTACATTATCAGCAACCCTACATGAACTCGGGGTACCTGTCTCCAGGATAAGCACGCAAAGTGCAAACGGGATAGCGAACTGTTTATTCCCTGCGCCGCTACGCTGAACAAAGCAGGGATTATGTTGTCGGATTGCCTGAGTTTCCATTAAAATAGATCGGATCGATTTAAGCACACAAAGGGGGAAGTGCTTACTTATATGAAACATAAACCACAGATGATGAAAATGCGTTGGTTAAGCGCAGCCGTAATGTTGTCCCTGTGTACTTCATCTGCATGGGCATTTAGCATTGATGACGTTGCAAAAGAGGCCAAAACGTTAGCCGGGAAAGGCTATGAAGCGCCGAAGAGTAACCTGCCCTCCGCTTTCCGCGACATGAAATACGCGGATTACCAGCAAATTCAGTTTAATCACGATAAAGCTTACTGGAATAACCAGAAAACCCCATTCAAGCTTGAATTTTACCATCAGGGTATGTACTTCGACACGCCGGTCACCATCAATGAAGTGACGGCCACCAGCGTGCGCAAAATTAAATATAGCCCGGACTATTTTAACTTTGGTAACGTTCAGCACGATAAAGACACGGTGAAAGACCTCGGTTTCGCCGGCTTCAAAGTACTGTATCCGATCAATAGCAAAGATAAGAACGATGAGATCGTCAGCATGCTCGGTGCCAGCTACTTCCGCGTGCTGGGTCAGGGTCAGGTTTACGGCCTGTCCGCGCGCGGCCTGGCTATCGATACCGCGCTGCCGTCCGGCGAAGAGTTCCCGCGTTTTCGCGAGTTCTGGATCGAGCGTCCTAAAGCCTCCGACAAACGTCTGACTATCTATGCGCTGCTGGACTCCCCGCGGGCAACCGGCGCTTATCGCTTTGTCATCATGCCGGGACGCGACACCGTGGTAGATGTCCAGTCCAAAGTTTACCTGCGTGACAAAGTGGGCAAACTGGGCGTGGCGCCGCTGACCAGCATGTTCCTGTTCGGTTCCAACCAGCCTTCTCCGGCGCTTAACTATCGTCCGGCGCTACACGACTCCAATGGTCTGTCGATCCTGGCCGGTAACGGCGAATGGATCTGGCGTCCGCTGAACAATCCGAAACACCTTGCCGTTAGCAGCTATGCGATGGAAAACCCGCAAGGGTTCGGCCTGCTGCAGCGCGGCCGTCAGTTCTCGCGCTTCGAGGATCTCGACGATCGTTATGACCTGCGTCCGAGCGCCTGGATCACCCCGAAAGGGGAGTGGGGCAAAGGGAAAATCGAACTGGTTGAAATCCCGACCAACGATGAAACCAACGATAACATCGTGACTTACTGGACGCCGGATCAGCTGCCGGAGCCGGGCAAGGAGATGAACTTCAAGTACACCATCACCTTCAGCCGCGATGAAGACAAGCTGCATGCGCCGGATAACGCTTACGTTATGCAGACCCGCCGCTCTACCGGCGACGTGAAGCAGTCGAACCTGATCCGCCAGCCGGACGGCACCATTGCTTTCATTGTCGACTTCACCGGCGCCGATATGAAAAAACTGCCGGCGGATACCCCGGTCGCCGCCCAGGCGAGTACCGGCGATAACGCTGAAATCGTTGAAAATACCGTGCGTTACAATCCGGTGACCAAAGGCTGGCGAATGATCCTGCGTTTGAAGGTGAAAGATCCGAAGAAAACGACGGAAATGCGCGCCGCGCTGGTTAACGGTGATGACACGTTGAGCGAAACCTGGAGCTATCAGCTGCCTGCCAATGAATAAGATAACAAAGTACATTGACGCATTGCCGCTGTCGGACGCCGAGAAATCGGCGCTGCCGGACACCAGCCTGCAGGCCGTTCATCAGGCCCTGGATGACGACCATCAGACCTTCGCCCGCGAAGACGACTCCCCGCTGGGGTCGGTCAAGGCACGGCTGGCGCATAGCTGGCCGGATTCGCTGTCTGGCGATCAGCTGGTGAAGGACGATGAAGGCCGTACTCAGCTGCATGCGATGCCTAAAGCCAAGCGCTCCTCAATGATCCCGGACCCGTGGCGTACCAACCCGGTCGGCCGCTTCTGGGACCGTCTGCGCGGACGCGATGTCACGCCGCGCTATCTCTCCCGTCTGACGCAAGAAGAGCGCGAGAGTGAGCAAAAATGGCGTACCGTCGGCACCATTCGTCGCTATATCCTGCTGCTGCTGACGCTGTCGCAGACCGTGGTAGCCACCTGGTATATGAAAACCATTCTGCCTTATCAGGGCTGGGCGCTGATCAACCCGGCCGACATGGTGGGGCAGAACCTGTGGATCTCGTTCATGCAGCTGCTGCCGTACGTGTTGCAGAGCGGCATTCTGATCCTCTTCGCGGTGCTGTTCTGCTGGGTTTCCGCCGGCTTCTGGACCGCGTTAATGGGCTTCCTGCAGCTATTGATCGGCCGCGATAAGTACAGTATTTCCGCCTCGACGGTCGGTGACGAACCGTTGAACCCGGCGCACCGTACGGCGCTGATAATGCCGATCTGTAACGAAGACGTTGACCGCGTTTTCGCCGGCCTGCGGGCGACCTGGGAGTCGGTGAAAGCGACCGGTAACGCCGCTCATTTCGACGTCTATATCCTCAGCGATAGCTATAACCCCGATATCTGTGTGGCTGAGCAAAAGGCGTGGATGGAGCTGATTGCCGAAGTGCAGGGCGAAGGGCAGATCTTCTACCGCCGCCGTCGTCGTCGAGTGAAGCGTAAGAGCGGCAACATCGATGACTTCTGCCGCCGCTGGGGCAGCCAGTATAGCTATATGGTGGTGCTGGACGCTGACTCGGTGATGACCGGTGAGTGTCTGAGCAGCCTGGTGCGCCTGATGGAAGCAAACCCGAATGCCGGGATCATTCAGTCTTCCCCGCGCGCCTCGGGCATGGACACGCTGTATGCGCGTTGCCAGCAGTTTGCCACCCGGGTGTACGGTCCGCTGTTTACGGCGGGTCTGCACTTCTGGCAGTTGGGGGAGTCCCACTACTGGGGCCACAACGCCATTATCCGCGTGAAGCCGTTCATTGAGCACTGCGCGCTGGCGCCGCTGCCGGGCGAGGGCAACTTTGCCGGGTCGATCCTGTCGCACGACTTCGTCGAAGCCGCGCTGATGCGCCGTGCCGGCTGGGGGGTGTGGATTGCCTACGATCTGCCGGGCTCCTATGAGGAGCTGCCGCCGAACCTGCTGGACGAGCTGAAACGCGACCGTCGCTGGTGTCAGGGCAACCTGATGAACTTCCGCCTGTTCCTTGTCAGAGGGATGCACCCGGTTCACCGGGCGGTGTTCCTTACCGGCGTGATGTCCTACCTGTCGGCGCCGCTGTGGTTTATGTTCCTTGCCCTGTCGACGGCGTTGCAGGTGGTGCATGCCCTGACCGAACCGCAGTACTTCCTGCAGCCGCGTCAGCTGTTCCCGGTGTGGCCGCAGTGGCGGCCTGAGCTGGCCATCGCGCTGTTCGCCTCGACCATGGTGCTGCTGTTCCTGCCGAAGCTGCTGAGTATTATTCTGGTGTGGTGTAAAGGGCCGAAAGAGTACGGAGGATTTATCCGCGTCACGCTTTCACTGCTGCTGGAGGTCCTGTTCTCGGTCCTGCTGGCGCCGGTCCGTATGCTGTTCCACACCGTCTTCGTGGTCAGCGCCTTCCTCGGCTGGGAGGTGGTATGGAATTCGCCGCAGCGTGATGATGACTCCACGCCGTGGGGGGAAGCCTTTATGCGCCACGGCTCGCAGCTGCTGCTGGGGCTGGTGTGGGCGGTCGGGATGGCATGGCTGGATCTGCGCTTCCTGTTCTGGCTAGCGCCGATTGTTGTCTCGCTGATCCTCTCGCCGTTCGTATCGGCGATTTCCAGCCGGGCGACAGTGGGCCTGCGCACCAAGCGCTGGAAGCTGTTCCTGATCCCGGAAGAGTATTCGCCGCCGCAGGTGCTCAAGGATACCGATGCGTACCTGACGATGAACCGTCAGCGTTCGCTGGACGATGGCTTTATGCACGCGGTGTTTAATCCGTCGTTTAACGCCCTCGCCACCGCAATGGCCACTGCGCGCCACCGTCAGGGTCATATCCTGGAGATCGCCCGCGAGCGCCATGTCGAGCAGGCGCTGAATGAAACGCCGGATAAGCTGAACCGCGATCGCCGACTGGTGCTGTTGAGCGACCCGGTAACCATGTCGCGTCTGCACTATCGCGTATGGGCCGCGCCGGAGAAATACTCTTCATGGGTGAACGCCTATCAGCAGTTGGCGCTTAACCCGCTGGCGCTGAAAACGAAATAAGCCGTACGTTAAGGAAAATACCGGCAGCGATGCCGGTATTTTTTTATCTGAAATACGAGGATGTGGATGCGAATACTACCGATCATTGCCATGGCGCTGCTGCTCAGCGGCTGCGGCAGCATTATCAGCCGTACGGTGCCCGGGCAGGGGCATGGCAATCAATATTACCCGGGCGTACAGTGGGATGTTCGCGATTCGGCATGGCGCTATCTCACCATTCTCGACCTGCCGTTCTCGCTGGTATTTGATACGCTTCTGCTGCCTCTGGACGCCAGCCACGGACCCTATAACTGATTAACGCTCGTCCCACTCGTCGGCTGCCGTCTGCCCCTCTTCGGTGTCCAGCGAGGGCTCGAGCTGAAATTCGCCTTCATCCCATTCGTGGAGCGTATTTTCCTCCAGCCACTCCTGACGCAGCTCTATCTCATCATAATCCCCGTCGAAGACGCTCTGCGCGGCTTCGCCGCTGAGCATCGGGAGGCATTCGCCTTGTTCCTCTTCGTCAGCAAAAAATTCGGCCTGCCAGGCGATATCGCCATCCTGCAGCACATACTTTTGAATGTTGAGCTGCTCAACGTTGGCGCTCTCTTCATCGCTGTCAGGGTTGTTGGCGAGAAATTCTTCACGTGCTGCATCAATAGCTTCTTCAAGCGTGGCGTAGAACATCGAATCCTTTGGCATAGCGAATCTCCTGAGAAGAATATGAATTGAACACGATTCAATCTATAGAAGGCGGTACGCACGGCGTCAAGGGACAGAGCCCCTCTCGACGTTAATTTACTGAATGCGAAGTATCCGCGGCTGGCCGACGCAGGCTGAGGGTGGAGTAGATCGCATTAAACAATACCACCCCTGCGGTGACCAGAAATACGGCGCGGAAGCCATAGTTAGCGGAAACCGACGCGCCAATCAGGGGGCCGGTAACGTTGCCAATATCGCGGAACGACTGGTTATAGCTGAAGATTCGCCCGGAGATCTGGCTGGTCGAGTTGTACACCAGCAGGGTTTGCACCGCCGGCAGCAGCGCGCCGTCCGCGGCGCCGAGCAGGAATCGCAGGATACCTAACTGCAGCGGGGTCTGAACGAACGACATCGGGATCAGGAGTAGCACCGAGATAATCAGCGCCACGATGAGGATTTTTTCCGGCCCGATGCGATCCCCCAGTTTGCCCAACCGCGGGGCGCTCATCAGCGCGGCAATGCCCGGCACCGAGGCGATCATTCCGCTGATAAAGGCGATGTTACTGACGTTGCCCGCGAGATCGCGTACATAAAGCGTCAGGATCGGCGCAATGGAACCGGTGGCCACCTGGATTATCAGCGAGGTCACAAACAGGCTGAGCACCAGTTTGGGATTCTGCAGCGAGGAGAACACCTCTCTGGCACTGAGCATCTCTTTCCTGGCGATCGGCACAAAATTTTCGCGGATTAAAAACAGGGTAAACAAGAAACAGATAAATAGTACCGCCGCGGTCATAAAGAAGACGGTGCGCAATCCCCAGTGGTCGGCCAGGAAGCCACCTGCCAGCGGGCCGAGCAGGGCGCCGCTTACCGCGCCGGTAGACAGTGTCCCCAGCGCCCAGCCGCTTTTATGGCGCGGGATCTGGGTGGCGATCAGGGCGTTGGCGTTAGGAATAAAACCGCCCAGCAGGCCGAGCAATGCGCGCAGCAGCAGAAACTGCCAGATATTCTGCGCCATTCCCATCAGCATCATCACGATGGCCATCCCGAGGGCGGAACGCAGCAGCATGATTTTTCTCCCCTTGCGATCAGCAAGCCCCCCCCAGAACGGCGAGGCGATGGCGGAGAAAAGAAAGGTAATACTAAAGACCAGCCCGGACCACATGTTCAGGGCGCTATGCCCGGTGACGCCGAGCTGTTCGACGTAGAGTGGCAGAAAGGGCATGACCAGGCTGAAGGCGGCGCCGGTTAAAAAGCAGCCAAGCCAGGTCACGGTCAGGTTTCGTTTCCAGTTAATGGGGGTTTCAGCAGACGACATAGGGTTCCACTGGCCTGCGCGGCAGGTCAAATTAAGAGAAAATATGAGCCTGCTAATTATGCGCCTGAGAAATAGATGCCGCAATGGAGGAGAGCTTTTAAAGCTAAAGGAGAGCCTAAAGCCTGAGCGGCGAAGCTTCCCGGCCGGGATGAGCGCGGCCGGGAAAAGGGATCAGTAGCGGGAGGGTATGCCTTCGGGGCGGGTTTTGAAGCGACGATGGAGCCACATATACTGTTCCGGGGCCATCATGATGCACTGCTCAACGATCTTGTTCATCCACGCGGCGGTGGTTTCCGCGTCGTCCAGCGGCGGGGAACACTCTGGCGGCAGGATAATCAGTTCATAACCTTTACCGTCCGGTTTGCGACGCGGGACGAAGGGCACGATGCAGGCTTTGGACATTTTCGCCAGCATCCAGGTGCCGGAGGTGGTCGCCGCCTGGTCGACCGCAAACAGTGGGGCAAAGACGCTGGCGGTCGGGCCGTAATCGTGATCCGGTGCGTACCACACCACTTCGCCTTTTTTCAGTGCCCGGATCATGCCTTTCAGATCCTTACGGTCAATCATATCCTTGTTGGAGCGCAAGCGGCCCCAGGTCTGCAGCCAGTCGATCACCGGGTTGTCGTTGGGGCGATAGACGCCAATCCCCGGCTCGTTCATACCGAACATTCGCGCTCCCATCTCGAGAGTGAGGAAATGAATACCGATCAGCAGAATGCCGCGCTGCTGCGCCTGCACATCGCGAATATGCTCAAAGCCGATGGTGTCGGTCCAGCGGGCGATACGGCGAACCGGCCAGAACCAGGCCATACCGGTCTCCATCAGCCCCATGCCCACCGATTCAAAGTTCATCACCACCATTCGGTGGCGTTCCTGCTCGCTTTTCTCGGGGAAGCAGAGCTCAAGGTTGCGATAGGCGATTTTCGCCCGGCGCTTCATAAAGCGCATGGCCAGACGGCCGATGGCGTTCCCGAGGCGGTAGATCAGCGGGTAGGGCAGTTGGACAACCAGCCACAGCAGGCCGATACCCAGCCACAGCAGCCAATAGCGCGGATGCAACAGCGCCGGAGAAAATTTAGGCAAATGAGTCATTTCATACCCGTATCAGTGAGCAACGTCTTATATTATCGCATTTTTTTACCGGCCAGCCAAAGGCGGCGACAGTCAGCTCGTGTTGTTAAGCGGGGCGCGACCGGGTGAGAGAAATGTAGCGTAAAATGTAGGGATGTAAATTAATTAGCTTTGCTATATCATGCCCGCCGTTTATTTCCTCATTTCTATGTCGAGCAGGTACACCATGCCAGTGTTACACAACCGCATTTCAAATGAGACGTTAAAGGCGCAAATGCTGGCTGAGACCGAGCCGCGCACGACGATCTCATTCTATAAATATTTCACCATTGTCGACCCGCAGGCGACCCGTGATGCGCTGTGGGTTGCCTTAACCCAGCTGAAGGTCTTTGGCCGCATCTATCTGGCCCGGGAAGGGATCAACGCGCAAATCAGCGTGCCGCAAAGCAACGTTGAGGCTCTGCGTGAGTTTCTCTATGGCTTCGATCCGGCGCTGGCGGGGCTGCGTTTCAATATCGCCGTGGAGGACGATGGTAAGTCTTTCTGGGTGCTGCGCCTGAAAGTTCGCGATCGTATCGTCGCCGACGGCATCGACGATCCCTCGTTTGACGCCTCCAATGTGGGGGAGTATCTCAAGGCGGCGGAAGTCAACGCGATGCTTGACGATCCGGATGCCGTGTTTATCGATATGCGTAACCACTATGAATATGAGGTGGGCCATTTCGAAAACGCGCTGGAGATCCCGGCGGATACCTTCCGCGACCAGCTGCCGAAAGCCGTGGAAATGATGCAGGACCATAAAGACAAGAAAATTGTCATGTATTGCACCGGCGGCATTCGCTGTGAAAAAGCCAGCGCCTGGATGAAGCATAACGGCTTCAATAAGGTCTGGCACATCGAGGGTGGCATCATCGAGTACGCCCGTCGCGCCCGCGAGCAGGGGCTACCGGTGCGCTTCATTGGTAAAAACTTTGTCTTTGATGAACGGATGGGCGAGCGGATCTCCAATGACGTTATCGCGCACTGTCATCAGTGCGGCGCGCCGTGCGACACCCATACTAACTGCCTGAACGATGGCTGCCATCTGCTGTTTATCCAGTGCCCGAGCTGCGCCGAGAAGTTTGCCGGCTGCTGTAGCGAAGCCTGCATGGAAGAGCATAAGCTACCGGAAGAGGAGCAGCGTAAGCTGCGCGCCGGGCGTGAAAACGGCAACAAAATCTTTAATAAATCCCGTGGCCGGCTGAATACCAAACTCGGGATCCTCGATCCGGAGCCGTCAGAAAAACCATAACCAGACGAGATCGATGATCGCCAGCAGCAGCCAGAGCGCCAGATAGATCATAAAATGCTCGCGCACGTTGTTGACCAGCATATTAAACAGGCGACGCATAACCGCTCTCAATCACTAACGGCCTCAGCAGAGGCCGTTTCTTTACCCAACGGCAAAAGTGCCGCATTCCATTACGCGTTAAAGCGCGCCAGAGAAAAGGGGGCCAGATTGAAGCTCGATGCTTCGCCCTGAGCAAACTGACTGGCAATTTCGCCCAGCACCGGCGCAAACTTAAAGCCGTGGCCGCTCAGCCCGGTGATCAGCAGCGTGTCTGGCCTGCCTGGCAACGTATCGATAATAAAGTCCTCATCGACGGTATTGTCGTAGGTACAGGAGGCGCCGTGCAGGCAGCCGCCGATGCCAGGCAGGACGTTACGCAAAAACGGGAAGGATTCGGAACCATCGCTGGCGACAGCGCCAAACGCTACCCGTTCCTGCGGGGTGGAGATCGGCTGGCCGCCGTTATGCTTGCCAATTTTCAGTTCATTATCTTCCGCCGGGAAACCGTAATATTGATCGCCATTGGGCAACTCGCCGGTGAAGGCCGGGAAGTGATTCTTGCTGCTGTAACGGCCATCGGCCTGGTACCAGGCGAACACCTTGCGTACCGGCTGGATAGGGAGGTCCGGAAGCAGGCGGGTGACCCAGGTGCCGGCGCTGACCAGCAGCTTTTTACCATGATATTCACCGTCGAGGGTATCGATGGTGATCCCGTCAGCATGGTGATGAATAGCCGAGACCGGACAGTTGAATAGCTGCGCGCAGCCTGCTTCCCGCGCCAGACGGATCCAGGTTTCGACGGCCAGTTCGCTGCGCAGTACGCCGGAAGCGGGTTCGAAAATCGCCCGATAGTCATCGGGGAGGCGTATCTCCGGCCAGCGCTGCATCACGGCCTGGGCATCCAGCTCTTCCACCTCAAGCTGGAACGCACGGGCGCTGGCGGCGACGTTGGCGAGAAAAGCGGAGCTGGCGGGGCCGAGGTTAATGACGCCGGTGCGTTCAAACACGGCTTCGCCACTGATCTCTGCCAGTTCATCCCATAGCTGCTGGGCACGCAGCACCAGCGGAACATATTTCTCACCTTCGCCATAGGCGTGACGGATAAGACGGCTGCTGCCGTGATGGCTGCCTTCCTGGTGGGGAGGTTGATGGGCATCGGTCATCAGAACATTGAGTCCGGCACGGCGCGCATAATAGCCAGCGGCGGCGCCGACGGAGCCGCTGCCAATAATGATAAGATCGTATTGCATGGTGAGTTCCGGGTAATTGCCTTGTTAGCAGGGTAATTAACTCCCTGTGCTTATACAAGCCCGAAAATAATTCAGGCACCCGCAGGTGCCTGTTAAGTTTAATGTTAAGTCATTCGCAAGCCGCGTTAATGTCGGCGGTACTCGTTTTCCTGGTATTCGCCAGATTCAATCTTCGCAATGCCTGCTTCCAGGATTGAAATAAACTGACGTGCGACGTCCGTCGTTAGCCATAGCGTCTGGCCGATCTCAGCATCATTACTGTTTTCTTGAGTGGGGTTCTGGTAGTGCAGGCGCAACATCAGCGCATCGTAGCTATCAACGGTGCTGATGTCCCATCCAACGAGGGGATGGGTCTGAATGACTTCATTATTTTTTTCCATCATAACCCCTTATTCATATGTTAAAAGACAACAATTCTCGAGGTTTAATGCATATTTTTTGAAGCAAGTTAATTATATCAGGGATCAAGAATAAACTCGAGAAATTAAATGAAAGGCAGCATGATTTTCTTCTTTTGCCGCTTTTTTACTCAAGATAAGCGCGTAAAATGGCCACTTTAGTCGATATTGAGCAGAATAATCAGGACTATTCTGAACAGAAGAGGGGATAAAAAAAGCCGGGGCGACCCGGCAAAAAAAGCACAATGAGGGAACAAACCAGAGTAACTGGATCCCGCCATGCTTCAGGAGAGATCGTGGACAAACCAGTCGTCCGCGCTTTCCCATGTTTCCTGCAGGATTTCGCTTATCCGGTCTTTGTCTTCTTTCAGGGCGCCAAACACCGAGAGCTGATTACCGGTGGCGTAGCGGACGCTCACCTGGCTATCGATGGCCGGGAATTGCTCGGCGATACGGCGAGAGAGTTCGTTATTCAGCGCTTCCAGCGCGCCGTTAGGTAAGGCGGTCGTTTTGGCGATAGACACTTCAATGCGCATAATTGCCCCCTGCGTTCGATACTGGTTATTTATACAGTATCTGGTTAGCGTTGACAACAGGGGGCTGCGTTTTTATTTCTTCACGGTCCAGCGAACGGTTTCACCCGCCAGGAAGGGCACCAGGGTGTCATTAGGCAGGGCAATGCTGTCCACAACGGTCGTCTCTTCACGCACCAGTTCAACGTAGGTCTCATTGACCGGCAGACCGTAGAAGCGCGGGCCGTTCAGCGAGCAGAAAGCCTCAAAGTGCTGCAGAGCGTTCATTTCTTCAAACACCGTGGCGTAGCTGCCGAGGGCGGTCGGGGCGTTAAAGCAGCCGGCGCAGCCACAGCTGGCTTCCTTACGGTGGCGGGCGTGCGGTGCGGAGTCGGTGCCGAGGAAGGCGCGGCTGAAGCCGCTGGCGACCAGCTCCCGCAGAGCCTGCTGATGAATATTGCGTTTAAGTACCGGCAGACAGTACAGGTGAGGGCGAATGCCGCCCACCAGCATATGGTTGCGGTTGAACATCAGATGCTGCGGGGTGATGGTAGCAGCCAGCAGTTCATTACCGTCACGCACGTACTCGGCGGCGTCTTTGGTGGTGATATGTTCAAAAACCACTTTCAGGCCGGGCAGGCGCTGGCGCAGGGGCTCCATCACCGTCTCAATAAAGCGCGCTTCACGATCGAAAATATCAATCTCGGCGTGAGTGACTTCGCCGTGAACGAGCAACGGCATCCCCAGTTTTTCCATCCGCTCCAGCACTGGCATAATGGCGTCGGTGCTGGTGACGCCGTGGCTGGAGTTAGTAGTGGCATTGGCCGGGTAGAGCTTGGCGGCGGTGAACACCCCTTCGTTAAAGCCGCGTTCCAGCTCCGCTGGGTCGAGAGAGTCTGTCAGATAGCAGGTCATCAGCGGGGTAAAATCATGCCCGGCCGGCACGGCGTCCATAATGCGCTGGCGGTAAGCGATAGCCGCCGCGACGGTGGTGACAGGCGGCACCAGATTCGGCATCACGATCGCCCGGCCATAAAACTCACTGGTATAAGGCACGACGGTTTTCAGCATATCGTCATCGCGCAGATGGATATGCCAGTCGTCTGGGCGGCGGATTTTCAATACCTGGGATTGTGCTGTCATGGAAGGCTCCGGCTAATAGGTTCAGTCATCAGGGCTGTTTTTTGCCGGGCACTAAGGATAAGCGTAAACGTTTTCCTTTGCACTCATTTCCGTAAAAAATTCAGGGCGCCGTAGCGCCCTGGAGATTAATTGGTAAAGGGGATGACAATCTCGCCTGGCTTCACCTCTATACCTTTGGCGTATTTCTTCGCCAGCGCTTCGCCGGTGCTGGCGTCCTCACGCAGGACATAAGCCGGCTGCTGGCTGAAGTAGCTGCGCAGAGACTGATTCAGGTAGGGGAGCAGGGCCTGAATAACCGACTGCAGCTTCTCCGGCGCCACTTTGGCATCGACCACTTCCATTTCCTGCAGGAAGATGGCGCCTTTCTCTCGGTCAAAGGTTGGCAGCGCTTTGAGCTTCAGATCGATCGTCGCTTTCTGCGTGCCGAACAGGGAGTTAAGATCGACGTTGGCGATCCCGCTCAGGGTGACTTTGCCCGGCTCCTCGCGCCCGATAGCGCTGGTCAGGTTCTGCAGTTCGATATGGGCGTCGGCAACGCCTTTCAGACCAATATCTTTGGCGAAATGGTTTCGCTTCTGCAGGGCCTGGTTAATCTCCTGCTCGCTTACCGTGTATTGGGTCAGCTGATTACAGCCACTCAGCAGGCCGCTGACAATTAGCGCGGCGGCGATCAATATCTTTTTCATGGGGTTCCTCAAGCTCATACCTTCCTTCATCCTGACACAAAGCATCATGACCTGTCAGCACCCATCGCGCCAGCAGAATAGGCTGAAAGCAGGAGAAACCGCCGCCGCGCGCATCAGGTGCGCGGCTCCAGCATACCGGAGGCAGAGCGTTTCGGACTGAATTGCCACCATAGCGCCAGGAAGGTGATAACCCCGATGGCGCCGAGCATCAGCCACGGCAGTTCGGGCTGGCCGACGGCTTTCCCGGCATCAAACAGCCAGCCGCCGCCCGCGTAACCCAGCGCGCCGCCGAAGGCGAGCCCCAGACGGCTGAAACCCATATAGCTGCCACGCGCCCGGGCGTCCGCCAGCGAAGCGCCCAGCGTCTCGCGGGCGGGTTCGGCAATGATAGAGCCGATGTAAAACAGGCAAATCAGGGTAAACAGCTGCTGTAAACTGCTGGTCATCCCGATGGGGAGCATGGCCAGGGTCATCACCAGCAGACCGGCCATCAGCCGGTGCTCAAGGCGGAAGCGTTTTTCGCTCCAACGGGCAATAGGATAGAGCAGGGTGAGCGAAATGGTGGCTTCGATGGCGTACATCCATTTCACGGCGGCCGGCGAGCCGGCGATGTCATTCACCATGATCGGCAGCATCAGCATCACCTGCACCGCCAGCATATAATAGCCGGTCAGCGTCAGGACATAGGTGACGAAGCGTTTGTCCCGCAGCACCCGGCCCAGACCCTCGCGAATCGGCGTTTTCACCGTCGAGAGCTTCCATGCCGGCAGATACCAGGCGTTAAACGCGGCGCAGGCGATAAACAGCGCGGCGCCGGCGCTGCACACCAGGCGAAAATCATACTGCAGCAGCCAGCTGCCCAGCAGCGCGCCAATCACCGCGCCGGCGCTATCCTGCATCATCAGGATGGAGAAAAAGCGGCCGCGCTGATGCGGACGCACCAGCTTAACCACCAGCGCCGCCCGCGGCGGATCGAACAGTGTACCGCCGAGTCCGGAGAGTATGCACGAGAACCACAGCACCCACGGCTCATGGGCGACGGCCATCGCCGCGAAACCGCCGGCACGCATCAGCATACCGGTGACGATCATCGGTTTCGCGCCGAAGCGGTCGGCGATGGCGCCGCCAAAGATGCCTAATCCCTGCTGTACCAGCTGGCGCAGGCCGAGCGCAATGCCGACCATCAGCGCTGCCCAGCCCATCTGATCGACAAAGCGGATGGAAATCAGCGGAAAAACGACAAAAAAGCCCAGCACGACCAGCATGTTATCGACTAACAGGAAATATTTACCCAGGCTCCTTGCCTGCGAGACGCGGGACATTTCCCCTCCAGGGAAAAATAGAGATAAGCGAGGATATTCTGCGGGCAATCTGCTGCTTTTCCCAGCACCCTTGCGACAATATTTTTTTATCAAAAAGCAAGATCGATTGAGCCTATTCATCGAAAAGAGGAGATGGCGCAGAAAATGGTATGTTGCTGTTTTCACACTATCGTGCAGGAAAGGTATAGTGATGAAAGCAAGAGTGAAGTCAGGGGGACTGAAAAAGGAAATGTTTGGCTATCGCAGTAACGTGCCGAAGGTGCGTTTGACGACGGACCGGCTGGTGGTGCGCCTGGTTCACGATCGTGACGCCTGGCGTCTGGCCGATTATTACGCCGAAAATAAAGCGTTCTTAAAACCCTGGGAGCCGGTTCGTGACGACAGCCACTGCTATCCCTCCGGATGGCAGGCGCGTCTGTCGATGATCGCTGAGTTTCATAAGCAGGGGTCAGCTTTTTATTTCGCGCTGCTCGACCCTGAGGAAAAAGAGATCATCGGTGTGGCGAATTTCTCCAACGTGGTGCGCGGATCTTTCCATGCCTGTTATCTTGGCTATTCCATTGGCGAGAAGTGGCAGGGGCAGGGGCTGATGTTTGAAGCGCTGACGTCGGCGATTCGCTATATGCAGCGCACGCAGCATATTCATCGCATTATGGCCAACTACATGCCGCATAATCAGCGCAGCGGCGCGCTGCTGGCGCGGTTGGGGTTTGAAAAAGAGGGTTACGCCAAAGATTATCTGCTGATTGACGGGCAGTGGCGTGACCATGTACTGACGGCGCTAACGACGCCGGACTGGTCTGCGGGACGTTAAGGAGAGAGGATGAAATATCAGTTAACTGCGCATGAAGCGCGCGTCATTGGCTGCCTGCTGGAAAAGCAGGTCACCACCCCCGAGCAGTATCCGCTGTCGGTAAATGCCGTGGTGACCGCCTGCAATCAGAAAACCAACCGCGAGCCAGTGATGTCGCTGAGCGAAAGCGAGGTCCAGGCCCTGCTGGATACGCTGGTGAAACGGCACTATCTGCGCACGGTCAGCGGATTCGGTAATCGCGTCACCAAGTATGAACAGCGCTTTTGCAACTCCGAATTTGGCGATCTGAAGCTTAGCGCCGGCGAGGTTGCGGTGGTCACGACGCTGCTGCTGCGCGGTGCTCAGACGCCGGGCGAACTACGCAGCCGGGCGCAGCGGATGTATGAGTTCAGCGATATGGCGGAAGTGGAAAGCGTGCTGGAAGGGCTGACGACGCGCGAAGATGGCCCCTTCGTCGCCCGGCTGCCCCGGGAGCCGGGAAAACGGGAAAGCCGCTATATGCATCTGTTTTGCGACGATATGGACACGCTGATCACCACAGTGGAAGCTCTCGCGCCGCTGGACGATGACGGCGATCTGCGCGCCAGGGTTGAAGCGCTGGAGGGCGAGGTGGCGGAGCTGAAAGCGCGCCTCGATTCGCTGTTACACCATCTGGGAGACTAAAACGTGGGGACAAGATTGCGCATTGGGGTGGTCGGCTTAGGCAGCATTGCGCAGAAAGCGTGGCTGCCGGTGCTGGGGGCGGCGGAAAGCTGGACGCTGCAGGCGGCCTGGTCGCCGGGTAAAGAGAAGGCGCTGCGGATCTGCGAAACCTGGCGGATGCCATACGCTGATTCCCTCGATGCCCTGGCGGCACAGTGCGATGCGGTCTTTGTCCATACCTCGACGGCTTCACATTATGAAGTAGTGAATCACTTACTGAATGCCGGGGTTCATGTTTGTGTGGATAAACCATTGGCGGACAAGCTGAGTGAGGCGGAGACGCTGGTCGAGCTGGCGGCGCGACGTCGACTGACGTTGATGGTCGGTTTCAATCGCCGCTTCGCGCCGCTCTATCGGGAGCTGAAGGGGCGGCTGGGCGAGGCGGCCTCGCTGCGGATGGATAAACATCGTAGCGATAGCGTCGGCAACGATCTGCGCTTTACGCTGCTTGATGACTATCTGCACGTGGTGGATACCGCGCTATGGCTGGCCGACGGTCAGGCACGTCTGCGCGGCGGCGCGCTGAAGATCACCCCGCAGGGCGAAATGCTCTATGCCGAACATCAGTTCAGTTCGCCCCGGCTGCAGGTCACCACCAGCATGCATCGTCGCGCAGGCAGCCAGCGCGAGTGGGTGCAGGCGGTCACGGATGGCGGGTTATATGCCGTCAGCGAGATGCGCGAATGGCAGGAGGAGTGCGGTCATGGCGTGGTCCAGCGCCCGGTTGCCGGCTGGCAAACCACCCTTGAGCAGCGCGGCTTTGTCGGCTGCGCGCGCCATTTTATCGAATGCGTGCAAAATCAGACAGTTCCTGAAACTGCAGGCGAACAGGCGCTGCTGGCTCAGCGGATCGTTGAGAAACTGTGGCGCGGCGCCATTAGCGAATAATCCATTGTAACAACTGACAGTAGTAATTCATGTTGAACCCGGTAGACTATCGCCACTTTCCAGCGCCCGCATTTGCGGGCGTTTTACTCCAGGGTTTGGAATAACAGCGTAATGAACCTTTTAAAATCACTGGCGGCAGTCAGTTCGATGACCATGTTTTCGCGCGTGCTGGGCTTTGCCCGCGATGCGATTGTGGCGCGTATTTTTGGCGCCGGGATGGCGACCGATGCCTTTTTTGTCGCCTTCAAACTGCCTAACCTGCTGCGGCGTATTTTTGCCGAAGGCGCCTTCTCACAGGCGTTTGTGCCGATCCTTGCCGAATATAAAAGCAAGCAGGGCGAAGATGCCACCCGCGTGTTTGTCTCATACGTCTCCGGGCTGCTGACCCTGGCCCTGGCTATCGTTACCGTTATCGGGATGCTGGCGGCGCCGTGGGTAATCACCATTACTGCGCCCGGCTTTGCCGATACCGCCGATAAGTTTGCGCTAACCACCCAGCTGCTGCGTATTACCTTTCCCTATATTTTGCTGATCTCCCTGGCTTCGCTGGTGGGGGCGATCCTCAATACCTGGAACCGCTTCTCGGTGCCGGCCTTTGCGCCGACGTTCCTCAACGTCAGTATGATTGGCTTTGCGCTGTTTGCCGCGCCATATTTCCATCCGCCGGTGCTGGCGCTGGCCTGGGCGGTGACGGTCGGCGGCGTGCTGCAGCTGGCTTACCAGCTGCCGCATCTGAAGAAGATTGGCATGCTGGTCCTGCCGCGAATTAATCTGAAAGATGCCGGCGCGATGCGGGTGGTGAAGCAGATGGGGCCGGCGATCCTTGGCGTGTCGGTAAGCCAGATCTCCCTTATCATCAATACCATTTTCGCCTCATTCCTCGTGTCGGGCTCGGTGTCGTGGATGTATTATGCCGACCGCCTGATGGAGTTTCCCTCCGGCGTGCTGGGCGTGGCGCTCGGCACTATCCTGCTGCCATCGCTGTCAAAAAGCTTCGCCAGCGGTAACCATGACGAGTATTGCCGGCTGATGGACTGGGGACTGCGTCTCTGTTTTCTGCTGGCGCTGCCGAGCGCGGTGGCGCTGGGGATCCTCGCCAAACCGCTAACCGTGGCTCTGTTCCAGTACGGCAAATTCAGCGCCTTTGACGCGGCGATGACCCAGCGCGCGCTGGTGGCTTATTCCGTAGGGCTGATGGGCCTTATCGTGGTGAAAGTTCTGGCGCCGGGCTTCTATTCCCGTCAGGACATCAAGACCCCGGTCAAGATTGCTATTATCACCCTGATTATGACCCAGGTAATGAACCTGGCGTTTATCGGCCCGCTGAAGCATGCGGGTCTGTCGCTGTCCATCGGCCTGGCGGCCTGCCTGAACGCCGCGCTGCTCTACTGGCAGCTGCGTAAACAGAAAATTTTCACCCCGCAGCCAGGCTGGTTGGCCTTCCTGCTGCGTCTGATTATTGCAGTGCTGGTTATGGCCGCGGCGCTGCTGGGCGTCATGCATCTCATGCCTGAGTGGTCGCTGGGGACGATGCCGTTCCGTCTGATGCGTTTGCTGGCGGTGGTTATCGCCGGGGTGGTAGCCTATTTCGCCACGCTGCTGGTGCTGGGCTTCCGCGTGAAAGAGTTTGTCCGTCGCACGGCGTAGGCGTAAGCAGTTGTGTGGGTAGAAAAACCCCGCTTCGCCGCAGGCGAAGCGGGGTTTTTTTATGATGCGCTGCGTTCGGCAGCGAGGATGCGGGCATTCTCCAGCAGACGGATCGCCAGGGCTAGCGCGCCAGTGATCACTGCCAGCGTGACCACTCCGTTCCAGCCGGCCAGCACGTACAGCTTACTGCCCAGCACCGACCCCAGCGACATCCCGATAAACACCACGGTGAACAGCAGGGCGTTGAGGCGGCCGCGGGCCTGTGGCTCAAGGCCATATACCAGGTTCTGATGCGCCACCAGGCTTGACTGCAGGCCAAGGTCAAAGCCAATCGCCGACAGGGCAATCAGCGCCAACTGAGCGTGCACTGGCAGCAGCGGCAGCATAAACATCAGGGCAAAGGAGAGGGTGACCAGCGCCGCACCCATCTGTGTCACCTTACCGGCGCCAAATTTATCGGCCAGACCGCCGGCAAGCGGCGCGGCCAGCGCCCCGGCGGCCCCGGCGATACCGAAACCGCCCGCTACTGCGCTGCCCATGTGATAGTGTTCGGAGAGCATCACCGCCAGCGTCGACCAGAAGGCGCTAAAAGCGATGGAGAGCGCGCCCTGAGCTAGCGCGGCGCGGCGTAATGCCGGGTAACGCTGCCACAGATGCGCCATCGAGGCCATCAGCTGCGGATAGCTCAGCGTCGAGTGCACAGCGAAGCGCGGCAGGACGCGCCACATTACCAGGCCAATCAGCGCGACGCTGACCGCCGCCGCCTGATACATCACCCGCCAGCCGAATACGGCGCCCACCACGCCGCTGACCGTCCGGGAGAGCAGGATCCCCAGCAGCAGCCCGGTCATCACCGTGCCCACCATTTTTCCCTGCTTGCCCGCCGGGGCGAGGATCGCCGCCGCCGGGACGATATCCTGCGCCATGGTCGCCGCCATACCGATCAGCAGACTGACCACCAGCAGTGAGCTGAGCTGGCCGGTGAGGCTGCACAGGAGCAGCAGGAGCGCCAGCAGCGCGCTTTTCACCAGGATCAGCCGGCGGCGATCGTGGCGGTCGCCGAGCGGGAGCAGGAACAGAATGCCGAGCGCATAACCCGCCTGCGTCAGGGTAGGGACCAGACCCATACCTTCTACAGTCAGGTGGAGATTGGCGCCCATCAACGGCAGCAGCGGCTGCGCGTAGTAAATAGAGGCGACGCTAAAGCCGGCGCCGAGTGCGAGAATGAAGATAATCCAGCCTGCGTCGCGGGTGGAAAGGGAAGTCGGTGTCATGTTCAATGCCTCATAGATGCGATGGGGCTATTTTTCCCTGAATGCGGCTGGCGCGGTAGCTGGGCTGGTGGTAAAACGGTTATACGTAGCACGTATAGGCAAAAGAAAAATGAAAAGACAAGAGCGTATAGACCGCATTGAGCTGATGCGCACCTATATCCGCATCGTAGAGGCCGGATCGCTCTCCGCCGCCGCAGGGCAGATGGACACTACCCAGGCGACCGTCAGCCGCCGCCTGCAGTCCCTTGAAGGGCTGCTGGGGGTTAAGCTGATCCTGCGCACCACCCATGCGATGAAGCTCACTGACGATGGCGAACGCTGTTATCGTCACGCCCGTCAGGTGGTGGACGCCTGGCTGGCGCTGGAGGATGACCTGCGTATTGCCGACGATCGGCCGGTGGGCGTTCTGCGAGTGCGGGCGCCCCACGCGTTTGGCCAGCAGCAACTGCTGGCGCCGCTGGTGGCATTTCTACAGCGCCATCCGCAGCTGTCGGTGGAGTGGATGCTAAACGATAATACCGTCGACTTCCTCAGCGATAATATCGACTGCGCTATTCGCGTGGGGGCGGAGGTGGATCCAGCAACGGTATCCGTACTGCTGGCGGAAGTGCCGCGCTGCGTAGTGGCTTCTCCTGAGCTGCTGGCGAAGTATCCGCCGTTAACCTCGCTGGAGGCGTTATCGGGCCTGCCATGGATCGCCATTAATACCTTTTATCAGCATGAGGTACGGCTCAGGCATCAGGCAAGCGGGCAGATTGTCTCTACAGCGATTACTCCCTGTCTGAGCACTGACAGTCTTTACGTCGCGCGCAACACCGCGCTGGCGGGGCTGGGGGTGGCGATGGTGTCCAGCTGGACGGTCGTGGAGGATATTGCCGCCGGACGGCTGATTGAGCTGTTCCCGCAGTGGCGACCCGCCTCGCTGCCGGTTCATCTGGTTTATCCCTGGGCGCGCTATTACCCGACACGCCTGCGTAAGTTCCTCGACCTGATGCGGGAGATCATGCCGGATCTCGCCGGGATGCAGCGTCCGCAAAGCGCATAAAAAAACCGGCCGAAGGCCGGTTTTTTTATTAAGCACGCTTACTCGACGGGCTGTGGGCGAGTCGGTTCAGCGGTGGCTTTATGGGTCGCGCTATGACCACCGGCGGCGCCTTTACCTTCAAAGGCGAACGGCGGGCGCACCCAGGTGCTGTGACGCGGTGCTTCCGGGACATAGTCCGGAGCTGGCGCACGGGTCATTGGCGCGGTGGCATGGCGATGACCCGCCACTACGACCGGCTTGCTCACCGGGGGCTCGGCTTTGACCGGTTCGGCAGGGGCCGCTTCGGTCACTGGCGCTTGCTCCACGGTTTCTGCGACCGGGGCGATAGTTTCCACTGGCGCTGCAACGACAGGCGTCGTTTCCACCGCTTCAGGTTCTACCACCACCGGCTCGGCGTCGAGCGTCACTGGCGCGATAGCCTGAGGCGCTTCGACAGCCGGTGCTTCGGTGACCGGCTCCTGAGGCGCTGGCTCGACGGCTGCTGGCGCGACAACTTCCGCAGCATCAACGACCAGCGGCTCGGCGGCCGCTACCGGCTCAACGACTACCGGCTCAGCGGTTACTGGTTCCATGGTAGCCGGCTCGACGGTGACCGGCGCAGCGGTAACGGTTTCAACGACGGCAACCGGGGCCGCTACGGCCTCGACAGTTTTCGCGACGCTGGCGTCCTGAACCTGAACCTCTTCCGGCTGCTGATCCTGCGGACGAACCACCGGGTAGCGGATCCAGACTTTACCGGAAGCCATCTCCGGCGATGCGCAGGCTACGGTCAGCGGCATAGGCGACTGGGTCGGATAGCGTTCGTCACGATAGCGACGACGACGCTGACCGCTGACGCGCAGGTGACGCGGGGAGCGACGTGAGCGACGCGGCATACCGTTCGCTTCACGGGATTCGCCATTTTCGTCCTGGTCCGCAACGCTCTCCACCCCTGCCGGCAGCTCGGCTTTCACCGGCTCGCTTTGCGGAGCGATAACTTCAGCCACTACGGCTTCTGGCACGATCTCGGCAACTGGCTCGACGACAGCGGACTCAACGCGCACTTTCTGTGCCAGCTGGCGCGGTTTACGACGCGGCAGAGTTTGTACACGCTCTTCCTGCTCCGTCTCCTGCACAACCGGCTCTTCGCGAGTCTGCGCTTTGGCTTCCTGCTGCGCCTGACGTTTGTCGTCATTGCGGCGGCGGGTGCGTTCGCGGCGCGGCTGCTGCTCGTCACGGGATTTCGCTTTCTCCGCGTCGTCGCCTGAGGTTTGGCGAACATCACGGGCTTCCACGTTCTGCGACGGCTTCTCGCGACGGTTGCGACGGTTCTCTTCACGCGATTCGCGCGGTTCACGGCCCTCGGCATTGTCCGCACGGGTGTCGCGATTGTCACGGTTATCGCGGTTGTCACGATTGTCGCGGTTATCACGGCGGTCGTTGCGGTCGCGGCGGTTGTTGGCGCGCGGTTTACGACGCTCCTGCTGACGCTCCGGTTTTTCTTCCGCTTTCTTCTCGACCTGAACTTCAGCCGGTTTGGCCTCTTCGGCGCCAGAGAAGATATTCTTCAGCGCGCTGAAGAAGCGTGAGAGCAGGCCAGGCTGCGCCGGTGCGGCGGCCGCGACCGGTGCCGCTGCGGCGACAGGCGCGGCGGCAGGCTCTTCGAGCATCGGGGCTGGCGGCGCATCTGGCATGACAAAAGCGGCCAGGGCCGGCTGTTCCGGACGTTTCCGCTCCGCCGGCTCATCGTCGCCTGGCAGCGCCATCTCTTCTTCATGCAGCTTCGGCAGCAGATAGCTCAGCGTTGAGGTTTCTTCACCTTTGCGCACGCGCAGGACGGAGTAGTGCGGCGTTTGCATTTCGTCGTTTGGCACGATAATAACGCGCACATCGCCCTGACGGGATTCGATAGCGCTCACTGCGGCACGTTTTTCGTTCAGCAGATAGGAGGCGATCGGTACCGGAACAATGGCGTGGACTTCTTTGGTATTCTCTTTCAGCGCTTCTTCTTCGATCAGACGCAGAATAGAGAGCGACAGCGATTCGTTATCACGCACGGTGCCGGTGCCGGAGCAGCGCGGGCAGACGTGGTGGCTGGACTCGCCCAGCGACGGGCTCAGGCGCTGACGGGACATCTCCAGCAGGCCGAAGCGCGAAATATGGCTGATCTGAATGCGCGCCCGGTCCTGACGGACGGCTTCGCGCAGACGATTCTCCACGGCGCGCTGGTGGCGAACCGGGGTCATATCGATGAAGTCGATAACGATCAGGCCGCCGAGGTCGCGCAGACGCAGCTGGCGGGCAATTTCGTCAGCCGCTTCGAGGTTGGTATTGAAGGCTGTCTCTTCGATATCGCCGCCGCGGGTGGCGCGGGCGGAGTTGATATCGATCGCGGTCAGCGCTTCGGTGCTATCGATAACGATAGACCCGCCGGAAGGCAGGCGCACTTCGCGCTGGAAGGCGGACTCAATTTGCGATTCGATCTGATAATGGCTGAACAGCGGGATTTCACCGGTGTACAGTTTGATTTTGCTGCTGAAATCCGGACGACCCAGCGCGGCGATATGCTGGCGCGCCAGCTCAAGCACTTTCGGGTTATCGATCAGGATTTCGCCGATGTCCTGGCGCAGGTAGTCACGGAAGGCGCGGACAATGACGTTGCTTTCCTGGTGGATCAGGAACGGCGCCGGACGGCTTTCCGCGGCTTTCTGAATCGCTTCCCAGTGCTTCAGGCGGAAGCTCAGGTCCCACTGCAGGGCTTCGGCGGATTTGCCGACGCCAGCGGTGCGAACGATCAGGCCCATGCCGTCCGGAAGCTCCAGGCTCGCCAGCGCTTCTTTCAGTTCGGTACGGTCGTCGCCCTCGATACGGCGGGAAATTCCCCCGGCGCGCGGGTTGTTCGGCATCAGTACCAGATAGCTGCCCGCCAGGCTGATAAAGGTGGTGAGCGCAGCGCCTTTGTTGCCGCGTTCTTCTTTATCAATCTGCACGATAACTTCCTGACCTTCCCGCAGTACGTCTTTGATATTAGGACGACCATGCGCATTGTAGTTGGCGGGGAAGTATTCGCGGGCGATTTCTTTGAGGGGGAGGAAACCATGACGCTCGGCGCCGTAATCAACAAACGCGGCTTCAAGGCTGGGTTCAATGCGGGTGATTTTGCCTTTGTAGATGTTCGCTTTTTTCTGTTCGTGCCCGGGGCTTTCGATATCCAGGTCGTACAGGCGCTGCCCATCAACAAGGGCGACGCGCAACTCTTCCTGCTGAGTTGCGTTGATTAACATTCTTTTCATCGTAACTTACTCATTATTCTTACATTGACGACTAAGCTGCGGGCAGAGTAATGCCTTTCCGGGGGAAAACCGATGGCCTCGTGTCTGGTTCACGTCGCCAACCTCACGGTTGTCGCGCGCTTAAGAGGCGCAGAGTGTCGGTCGCCTGTGTTTCAAACGGAAACACAGCGCAATTATTCAGGGGAACAGCCTGGGATGTATCACCAGAGAATATTCCATTTATACTCGTCGTCTTTCGCGTTGCAGGCATGGTGGCTTAACCTGCTCACCTCGATCTGGCGATCCAGATGAGCTCCCGGGAGTCCCGGAGTTGACGCCTTCCTGCGACTTGAAATCCATAGAGCCTGTACCGGTAAGGACTGCAACCCGCAGCCCGCTAACTGTCTGAAAGATCACAACGTCTTACGCCATTGCTGCGTGGGCGATCGGTCAGACAAAATTGGTCATTCCGCTAATGTCTTGTTCTAACAAGATGCAATACGGAAAACGGTCTCATTATTCCATTGCTAACCTTGTTATAGCAAGTTGACTTTCACCTTTTATCACCCGGTTACTCACAGTTTTATCACCTGCCCATACAGATTGTTCTAATAACAAACAAAATGGCGGTCAGGTAAACCGTGAAAACAGGATAATGATAAATATAAGCATATAAAAATGAGTGGCGCTAATGCGTCCGGCTATTTAGAATCGCGCACCATGAAAACTGAGACCCCAACCGTAAAAATGGTTGCCATTGCTGCTGATGAAGCGGGGCAACGTATCGACAACTTTTTGCGTACGCAATTGAAAGGCGTACCGAAGAGCATGATTTATCGCATCCTGCGTAAAGGCGAGGTGCGGGTAAACAAAAAGCGCGTGAAGCCGGAGTATAAGCTGGAAGCGGGCGATGAAGTCCGTATCCCGCCGGTACGCGTGGCGGAGCGTGAAGAAGAGGCGGTATCGCCGCACCTGCAGAAAGTGGCCGCGCTCTCTGAGGTGATCCTCTATGAAGACGATCATATTCTGGTGCTCAATAAGCCTTCTGGTACCGCGGTACACGGCGGCAGCGGCCTGAGCTTCGGCGTGATTGAAGGGCTGCGCGCCCTGCGCCCGGAGGCGCGCTTCCTTGAGCTGGTGCATCGTCTCGACCGGGATACCTCCGGCGTGCTGCTGGTGGCGAAAAAGCGCTCAGCGCTGCGTTCGCTGCACGAGCAACTGCGCGATAAAGGCATGCAGAAAGATTATCTGGCGCTGGTGCGCGGCCAGTGGCAGTCGCATACCAAAGTGGTCCAGGCCCCGCTGTTGAAGAATATTCTGCAGAGCGGGGAGCGCATCGTTCGCGTGAGTCAGGAAGGCAAGCCGTCGGAGACGCGCTTTAAAGTGGAAGAGCGTTACGAATTCGCCACGCTGGTGCGCTGCAGCCCGGTCACCGGCCGCACGCATCAGATCCGCGTTCATACCCAGTATGCCGGCCATCCTATCGCTTTTGACGACCGCTATGGCGACCGCGAGTTCGACAAGCAGCTGTCCGCTACCGGCTTAAACCGCCTGTTCCTGCACGCGGCGGCGCTGAAGTTTACCCACCCGGGGAGCGGGGAGGTGATGCGCGTTGAGGCGCCGCTGGACAACCAGCTGAAGCACTGTTTACAGGTGCTACGGAAGAGCAAATAAGCGCAACGGCGGAATCAGTTCCGCCGTTTTTTTTGCCTCAGCCTAACAGCGGGTTGTAGTTTTCACGGCGCAACATCTGACAGAGCGCGATTAAGGGTAAACCGACCAGGGTGTTCGGGTCGCGGCCTTCCAGCCGTTCGAACAGCGTAATGCCCAACCCTTCGCTCTTGAAACTCCCGGCGCACTGCAGCGGGTTCTCTTTGCGCACATAGCCTTCTATCTCTTTATCACTGAGATGGCGAAAGTGAACGTCAAAGGGTTCGCATTCGGTTTGCAGATGGCCGCTGGCAGAGTTGTACAGCGCCAGTCCGGTATAAAAGGTAATGATTGACCCGCTGGCCTTTCTTAACTGCCTGCGGGCATTTTCCTCGGTGTGCGGTTTGCCGGTGATTTCACCGTCCAGTACGCAAACCTGATCGGAGCCTATAATAAGGTGATTAGGGAAGCGTGTGGCCAGACTTTGCGCTTTGGCCTGCGCCAGTCGGGTGACAAGCTGACGTGCGGATTCATCAGGCCGGGGCGTTTCGTCGACGTCAGGCGCGGCACATTCAAACGGTAAACCCAGTTTTTCCAGCAGCATGCGCCGCCAGGGAGAGGTTGACGCGAGGATAAGATCAGACATATTTTTTCATCCACATATAGCGCTTCGCAGAGCATCATCTTAAACTATGCGCCGCAATGTGTGCGAATAAATGGCAAAAGGCAACCTGAGGCTGCCTTTTTCTTTGACTCTATGACATTACAAAGTTAATATGCGCGCCCTATGCAAAAGGTAAAATTACCCCTGACTCTTGATCCGGTACGCACGGCTCAAAAACGCCTTGATTACGAAGGCATCTATGCCCGCGATCAGGTTGAACGTGTAACCGATTCTGTAGTCAGCGTGGACAGCGATGTGGAATGCAGCATGTCGTTCGCTATCGATAACCAGCGTCTCGCCGTTATTACTGGCGATGTAAAGGTAACGGTAACTCTCGAATGCCAGCGTTGCGGGAAACCGTTCTCCCATCACGTCCACACCACGTATTGTTTTAGCCCCGTCAGAAATGACGAACAGGCCGAAGCACTACCGGAAGCGTATGAGCCGATTGAGGTTAACGAATTCGGTGAAATCGACCTGCAGGCAATGGTCGAGGATGAAATTATCCTCTCCCTGCCCGTAGTTCCGGTGCATGATTCTGAACACTGTGAAGTGTCCGACGCGGACATGGTCTTTGGCGAACTGCCTGAAGAGGCACAAAAACCAAACCCATTTGCCGTATTAGCCAGCTTAAAGCGTAAGTAATTGAGGAGTAAGGTCCATGGCCGTACAACAGAATAAACCAACCCGTTCCAAACGTGGCATGCGTCGTTCCCATGACGCGCTGACCGCAGTCACCAGCCTGTCTGTAGACAAAACTTCTGGTGAGAAACACCTGCGTCACCACATCACTGCCGACGGTTTCTACCGCGGTCGCAAGGTTATCGCTAAGTAATCACGCGATACTCGCAGGATTTCCCGTTGCAGGCCATGGCGGGCGTGTGCGTCCCTGGAAACTCGGTTAACCCGGTCGCTGGGGGCATTTATGCCCGGATTGTTGCGTCTGCAGCGTGAATATTCGCGGGTGCCAGCGTGATGAAGCTTAGTGAGGACTCCCCGGGCAACTGGGGAATCACCGAACCGGGCAGCGACGATACCTTGACACGTCTAACCCTGGCGTTAGATGTCATGGGGGGCGATTTCGGCCCATCCGTGACGGTGCCTGCAGCACTGCAGGCACTGAACTCTAATTCGCAACTCACACTTCTTTTAGTCGGCGATCCCGACGCCATCACGCCATTACTCGCCAAAGCTGACTTCGAACAACGTTCGCGTCTGCAGATTATTCCTGCGCAGTCAGTTATTGCCAGTGATGCGCGACCCGCGCAGGCTATCCGCAGCAGTCGCGGAAGCTCAATGCGCGTGGCGCTGGAGCTTGTGAAAGAAGGGCGGGCGCAAGCCTGCGTCAGCGCTGGCAACACCGGCGCGCTGATGGGTCTGGCGAAACTGCTGCTCAAACCGATCGAAGGTATTGAGCGGCCGGCGCTGGTGACGGTTTTACCGCACCAGCAGAAGGGCAAAACCGTGGTGCTGGATCTCGGCGCCAACGTCGATTGCGACAGCACGATGCTGGTGCAGTTCGCGGTAATGGGCGCGGTGCTGGCGGAAGAAGTGGTCGGCATTGCCAACCCCCGCGTCGCTTTGTTGAACATCGGCGAAGAAGAGATGAAAGGCCTCGGCAGCATCCGCGATGCTGCCGCAGTGCTCAAAACGCTGCCTTCCCTCAACTACATCGGCTATCTTGAAGCCAATGAACTGTTGACCGGAAAAACCGATGTGCTGGTTTGTGATGGATTCACGGGCAACGTCACATTAAAAACCATGGAAGGTGTTGTCAGAATGTTCCTTTCACTGCTGAAATCTCAGGGAGAGGGCAAAAAACGGTCGTGGTGGCTGCTGTTACTAAAACGTTGGTTACAAAAAAGCCTGGCGAGGCGATTCAGTCACCTCAACCCCGACCAGTATAATGGCGCCTGTCTGTTAGGATTGCGCGGTTCCGTGATCAAGAGTCATGGTGCTGCCAATCAACGCGCCTTTAGCGTCGCGATAGAGCAGGCAGTGCAGGCGGTGCAGCGGCAGATCCCTCAGCGGATCGCCGCGCGCCTGGAATCTTTATACCCAGCTGGTTTCGAGCTGCCGGAAAGCGACAGTGACGTGAACGCCCGACAGCAAAGCGGGACGAATGGCCACGATTGACGCCGCGGCGGTTGAACGAGGCGGGTATATCACCCAAGAGTGACTGAGCGTACATGTATACGAAGATTATTGGTACCGGCAGCTATCTGCCCGAGCAAGTGCGTACAAACGCCGACCTGGAAAAAATGGTAGAAACCTCTGACGAGTGGATTGTCACCCGCACAGGTATCCGTGAGCGTCGTATTGCCGCAGCGCATGAAACAGTTGCTACGATGGGCTTTGAAGCCGCAAAGCAGGCGCTGGCGATGGCGGGCGTGTCCGCGGAGCAAATTGGTCTGATTATCGTTGCGACCACCTCCGGCACGCACGCGTTTCCGAGTTCTGCATGCCAGATCCAGTCAATGCTGGGCGTTAAGGGTTGCCCGGCGTTTGATGTCGCCGCCGCCTGCGCCGGTTTCACCTATGCGCTAAGCGTCGCCGATCAGTATGTGAAGAACGGCGCGGTAGATTATGCGCTGGTTGTTGGCGCCGATGTGCTGGCGCGCACCTGCGATCCGGCGGATCGCGGAACGATTATTATTTTCGGCGACGGCGCCGGCGCGGTTGTGCTGGGCGCCTCCGAAGAGCCGGGCATTATCTCGACGCATCTGCATGCCGACGGCAGCTATGGCGAACTGCTGACCCTGCCGAACGCCGATCGCGTCGATCCGGAAAACCCGATCTATCTGACGATGGCCGGCAACGAAGTCTTCAAAGTGGCGGTCACCGAGCTGGCGCACATCGTTGATGAGACGCTGGCAGCGAATAATCTTGAACGTTCAGCGCTGGACTGGCTGGTGCCGCATCAGGCTAACCTGCGTATTATCAGCGCGACGGCGAAGAAACTGGGTATGTCGATGGATAACGTCGTTGTGACCCTCGACCGCCATGGCAACACCTCCGCGGCGTCAGTCCCTTGCGCGCTGGATGAGGCCGTCCGCGATGGCCGTATTCAGCGCGGTCAGCTGATTTTGCTGGAAGCCTTTGGTGGCGGTTTCACCTGGGGTTCCGCGCTGGTTCGTTTTTAGTATAAGGATTTAAACATGACGCAATTCGCATTTGTGTTCCCGGGGCAGGGCTCTCAGGCCGTAGGCATGCTGGCCGAAATGGCTGCCGCTTGGCCGGTCATTGAAGAGACCTTCGGTGAAGCTTCCGCAGCGTTGGGTTACGATCTGTGGGCGCTGACGCAACAGGGCCCGGCAGAAGAACTGAATAAGACCTGGCAGACTCAACCGGCGCTGCTCGCCGCCTCCGTGGCGCTGTACCGCGTCTGGCAACAGCAGGGCGGCAAAGCGCCAGCGCTGCTGGCGGGTCACAGCCTCGGCGAATACTCCGCGCTGGTATGCGCGGGCGTTATCGGTTTCGCTGATGCCGTTCGCCTGGTTGAGCTGCGTGGTAAATTCATGCAGGAAGCCGTACCGGAAGGTACCGGCGCCATGTCCGCGATTATCGGTCTGGACGACGCCGCTATCGCCAAAGCCTGTGAAGAGTCTGCCGAAGGGCAGGTGGTCTCTCCGGTGAACTACAATTCTCCGGGCCAGGTGGTTATCGCCGGGCACAAAGAGGCCGTTGAACGTGCGGGCGCCGCCTGTAAAGCCGCCGGCGCCAAACGCGCGCTGCCGCTGCCGGTGAGCGTGCCGTCCCACTGCGCGCTGATGAAGCCAGCCGCAGAAAAACTGGCGGTAGAGCTGCAGAAGATCACCTTCAACGCGCCGACGATTCCGGTGGTGAATAACGTCGACGTGAAGTGCGAAACCGCGCCGGACGCCATTCGCGACGCGCTGGTGCGCCAGCTGTACAGCCCGGTGCAGTGGACCAAAACCGTTGAGTTTATGGCTGCCGAGGGCGTATCGCATCTGTATGAGGTTGGCCCGGGTAAAGTCCTCACCGGCCTGACCAAACGTATTGTTGACACCCTGACCGCTTCCGCGCTTAACGAGCCGGCGGCGATGTCTGCGGCGCTTGAGCAATAAAAGAGGAAAACCATGAGTTTTGAAGGAAAAATCGCGCTGGTTACCGGTGCAAGCCGCGGTATTGGCCGTGCCATCGCTGAAACGCTCGTCGCCCGTGGCGCGAAAGTTATAGGTACTGCGACCAGCGAAAGCGGCGCGCAGGCGATCAGCGACTATTTAGGCGCCAATGGTAAAGGTCTGATGTTGAATGTGACCGACCCGGCATCTATTGAATCTGTTCTGGAAAATGTGCGCGCAGAGTTTGGCGAAGTGGATATCCTGGTGAATAATGCCGGGATCACTCGCGACAATCTGTTAATGCGCATGAAAGATGACGAGTGGAACGATATTATCGAAACCAACCTGTCATCGGTTTTCCGTCTGTCAAAAGCGGTAATGCGCGCTATGATGAAAAAGCGTCATGGACGTATTATCACTATCGGTTCTGTGGTTGGTACCATGGGAAATGCGGGTCAGGCCAACTACGCCGCGGCGAAAGCGGGTCTGATCGGCTTCAGTAAATCACTGGCGCGTGAAGTTGCGTCCCGCGGTATTACTGTAAACGTTGTTGCTCCGGGCTTTATTGAAACGGACATGACGCGTGCGCTGACCGATGAGCAGCGTGCGGGTACGCTGGCGGCAGTTCCTGCGGGGCGCCTTGGCACCCCAAATGAAATCGCCAGCGCGGTTGCATTTTTAGCCTCTGACGAAGCAAGTTACATCACTGGTGAAACGCTGCACGTCAACGGCGGAATGTACATGGTCTGACCGAGATTTGTGCAAAACGTTCAGGAACCGCGCACTTCGCACGGTTCTCTGTGCGGTTTTGTGCGAAAAGATTTGCGTTCTTAGGGCAAACGGCCTCAAAATAGCGCAAAATCGTGGTAAGACCTGCCGGGATTTAGTTGCAAATTTTTCAACATTTTATACACTACGAAAACCATCGCGAAAGCGAGTTTTGATAGGAAATTTAAGAGTATGAGCACTATCGAAGAACGCGTTAAGAAAATTATCGGCGAGCAGCTGGGCGTTAAGCAGGAAGAAGTTACCAACAATGCTTCCTTCGTTGAAGACCTGGGCGCTGATTCTCTTGACACCGTTGAGCTGGTAATGGCTCTGGAAGAAGAGTTTGATACTGAGATTCCGGACGAAGAAGCTGAGAAAATCACCACCGTTCAGGCTGCCATTGATTACATCAACGGCCACCAGGCGTAAGTGAACATCTCCAGGCGGTCATTCGACCGCCTGAGTTTTATCTTTTTTTTGTCCCACAAGAATCTATTTTCCCTCCCTGGAGGACAAACGTGTCTAAGCGTCGTGTAGTTGTGACCGGACTGGGCATGTTGTCTCCTGTCGGCAATACCGTAGAGTCTACCTGGAAAGCTCTCCTTGCCGGTCAGAGTGGCATCAGCCTGATCGACCATTTCGATACTAGCGCCTATGCAACGAAATTTGCTGGCTTAGTAAAGGATTTTAACTGTGATGACATTATCTCGCGCAAAGAACAGCGCAAGATGGATGCCTTCATTCAATATGGAATTGTCGCTGGCGTTCAGGCCATGCAGGATTCTGGCCTTGAAGTGACGGAAGAGAATGCAACCCGTATTGGCGCCGCTATCGGCTCCGGTATTGGCGGTCTCGGCTTGATCGAAGAAAACCACAGTTCGCTGGTTAACGGCGGACCGCGCAAGATCAGCCCATTCTTCGTTCCTTCCACAATTGTTAACATGGTGGCCGGACATCTGACCATCATGTTTGGTCTGCGTGGGCCAAGTATCTCTATCGCGACCGCGTGTACTTCAGGCGTGCACAACATCGGCCAGGCCGCGCGCATCATCGCCTATGGCGATGCCGATGCGATGGTGGCAGGCGGCGCGGAAAAAGCCAGCACCCCGCTTGGCGTGGGCGGCTTCGGCGCGGCGCGTGCGCTCTCCACGCGCAATGACAACCCGCAGGCGGCGAGCCGTCCGTGGGATAAAGATCGTGACGGCTTCGTGCTGGGCGACGGCGCGGGTATGGTGGTGCTGGAAGAGTACGAGCATGCCAAAAAACGCGGCGCCAAAATCTACGCCGAGATCGTTGGCTTCGGCATGAGCAGCGATGCTTACCACATGACGTCACCGCCGGAAGATGGCGCGGGCGCCGCGCTGGCAATGGTGAATGCTATTCGCGATGCGGGCATCGAACCAAGCCAGATCGGCTACGTCAACGCCCACGGCACCTCGACGCCGGCCGGCGATAAAGCGGAAGCGCAGGCGGTTAAGTCTGTCTTCGGTGATGCGGCGAGCCGCGTACTGGTGAGCTCTACCAAATCCATGACCGGCCATCTGCTGGGTGCGGCAGGGGCGGTAGAGTCGATTTACTCTATCCTGGCGCTGCGCGATCAGGCGGTTCCGCCGACGATCAACCTCGACAACCCGGATGAAGGCTGCGACCTCGACTTCGTTCCACACGAAGCGCGTCAGGTTTCCGGTATGGAGTACACCCTGTGCAACTCCTTCGGCTTTGGCGGCACTAACGGTTCGCTGATCTTCAAAAAAGTGTGACAGGGCTTGCCCCGGCACTGCTTTAACAAAAGGCCCGTTCGTCGGGCCTTTTTTATTCAGCTTTCTCCCCTTGTTCTCTGCTCTGGGTCCTGACACACTGACCGACCAGTGAAAAGGAGTCCTTTATGTTCTTGATAAACGGCGTTGTACAGGACACGTTGGCAGCGAACGATCGCGCCATCCAGTTTGGCGACGGCTGTTTTACCACCGCCCGCATCCAGCAAGGGCAGGTTGCGCTACTGGACGCCCATCTGCAGCGTTTACAGACAACCTGTGAAAAATTACATATCCCATTTAACGACTGGCTGACGCTGAGCGAAGAGATGCAGCGTCTGGCTCGGCCGCACGCGCAGGGCGTGCTCAAGGTGACTCTCACCCGCGGCGTTGGGGGAAGGGGATACAGTGCGGCGGGCTGCGTGTCGCCCACTCGCATTCTCAGCTTCTCTCCATACCCGGCGCATTATGCGCGCTGGCGGGAGGAGGGCATTACTCTGACCCAGAGTCCGGTGCCCCTGGGGCGCAACTCCTGGCTTGCCGGCCTGAAGCACCTTAATCGCCTTGAGCAGGTACTGATCCGCTCTCATCTTGAGCAGACGGACGCCGATGAGGCGCTGGTCCTTGACAGTGACGGGTGGCTTACGGAATGCTGTGCCGCGAATTTATTCTGGCGTCAGGGACGTGATGTATTTACTCCGCGACTCGATTATGCCGGGGTCAACGGCATTATGCGGCAGCGCTGTATCACGCAGCTGGCACCATCGACGTTTCGCGTTGTCGAAGTGACAGCGCGTCCCGAGACGTTGCGGGAGGCCGATGAAGTGCTGATCTGCAATGCGCTGATGCCGCTGGTGCCGGTTCGCCGCTGGGAGGAGACCACCTGGTCCTCGCGTGAGCTTTACCATTTTTTAGCCCCTTTGTGTGAGCTGTCTGGTTAGTATGAAGAAAATGTTACGTTTTATCCTGTTGCTGGTCGTGCTGTTGGGCATCGCCGCGGCGGCAGGCATGTGGAAGGTACGCCAGCTGGCGGACAGCAAGCTGCTGATTAAGGAAGAGACCATCTTTACCCTCGAAGCCGGCACCGGCCGGCTGGCGCTGGGCCAGGATCTCTATCGCGAGAAGGTGATCAATCGCCCGCGCGTTTTCCAGTGGCTGCTACGGGTGGAACCTGAGCTGTCTCACTTCAAGGCCGGGACCTATCGCTTCACGCCGCAAATGACGGTGCGCGAGATGTTGCAGCTGCTGGCCAGCGGCAAAGAGGCGCAGTTTCCGCTGCGCTTTGTCGAAGGCATGCGCGTCAGCGACTACCTGCGCCAGCTGCGCGATGCCCCGTACGTGAAGCACACGCTTGAAGACGATAGCTACGCGACGGTGGCTAAGGCATTAGGTCTTGAGCATGCCGACTGGGTAGAGGGCTGGTTCTGGCCGGATACCTGGATGTACACCGCCAACACCAGCGATATCGCCATCCTCAAGCGCGCGCATCAGAAAATGGTCGCCGAAGTGGCGAAGGTCTGGGAAGGACGGATGGAGAATCTGCCCTATGCCGATCAGAACCAGCTGTTGACCATGGCCTCGATTATTGAAAAAGAGACCGCGGTAGCGGAAGAGCGCGACCGCGTCGCGTCGGTATTTATCAACCGCCTGCGCATCGGTATGCGCTTGCAGACCGATCCGACCGTAATCTACGGGATGGGCGAAGGATATACTGGTAAGTTAACGCGTAAGGATCTCGAGACGCCGACCGCATACAATACTTATACCATCAGCGGTTTGCCGCCGGGCCCTATCGCGGTGCCGGGCGAGGCCTCGCTGAAGGCGGCCGCCCATCCGGCGAAAACGCCATATCTTTATTTCGTCGCCGACGGGAAAGGGGGCCATACGTTTACCACAAACCTGGTCAGTCATAACCGTGCGGTGCAGGATTATCTGAAAGTACTTAAGGAAAAAAATGCGCAGTAACTATATCGTCATCGAGGGGCTGGAGGGCGCCGGGAAGACCACCGCACGTCAACTGGTGGTGGAGACGCTGCAGTCGGCGGGTATTCACGATATGGTGTTTACCCGCGAGCCGGGGGGCACAATCCTTGCCGAAAAACTGCGTAGCCTGGTGCTGGATATCCAGTCCACAGGCGATGAAGTGATTAACGATAAAGCGGAAGTGCTGATGTTTTACGCGGCGCGCGTCCAGTTGGTGGAGACCGTGATTAAGCCCGCGCTGGCCCGCGGCCAGTGGGTGATCGGCGATCGTCACGATCTGTCGACGCAGGCCTATCAGGGCGGCGGCCGGGGAATTGACCGCACGATGCTGGCGACGCTGCGCGACGCGGTACTCGGTGATTTTCGCCCCAATCTGACGCTGTATCTCGACGTCACGCCGGAAGTGGGGCTGCAGCGCGCCCGGGCCCGCGGCGAGCTGGATCGCATTGAGCAGGAGTCCATGAACTTTTTCAACCGTACCCGCGCGCGCTATCTTGAGCTGGCCGCCGCCGATCCTTCTATCCGCACGGTTGACGCAACTCAGCCGCTGGATGCCGTGGCGCGCGACATTCGCGCCACGATCGCCCAGTGGATGGCGGAGCAAGCGGCATGAAATGGCATCCGTGGCTGCGCCCCTCGTTCGAGCAACTGGTCGGTAGCTATCAGGCCGGACGAGGCCACCACGCCTTACTGTTACAGTCCCTGAACGGGATGGGCGGCGAGGCGTTGATTTACGCGCTGTGCCGCTTCCTGATGTGCCGCCAGCCCGAAGGACATAAAAGCTGCGGCCACTGCCATAGCTGTCAGCTGATGCAGGCCGGCACGCACCCCGATTACTATGCGCTCAGCCCCGAGAAGGGCAAGAGTGCGCTGGGTATTGACGCGGTGCGCGATGTCAATGAAAAGCTCTATGAACATGCGCGCCTTGGTGGGGCAAAAGTGGTCTGGATTAGCGATGCTGCCTTGCTGACCGATGCCGCCGCCAACGCGTTGCTGAAAACGCTGGAGGAGCCCCCGGAGAATACCTGGTTCTTCCTCGCCTGCGAGGAGCCGGCGCGTCTGCTGACCACTCTGCGCAGCCGCTGTCGCCTGCATCATCTGGCGCCGCCGTCTGAGCCTTATGCTCTGGCCTGGCTGGAGCGTGAGGTGAGCCTGCCGCAGGAGTCATTGTTGACCGCGTTACGCCTGTGCGCCAGCGCGCCGGCTGCGGCGCTCGAACTGTTACAGGAACCGCTGTGGACGGCGCGGCAGCAGTTGTGTCAGGCGCTGGCGGCTACCCTGGCGAGCGGTGACTGGCTGGCGCTGCTGCCGATACTCAATCATGAACAGGCGGCGGTTCGCCTGCACTGGCTGGCGTCGCTGCTGGTCGATGCGCAAAAACGACAGCAGGGGATTACCCTGGTGAGTAACCCTGACGTCTGGCCGCTGCTGGAGCAGCTGGCGCACAGCCTGCCCGCCGCCCGGCTGCAGGCGATTGCCCATGACGTCTGTACCTGCCGCGAGCAATTGCTCAACGTTGTCGGTGTCAACCGCGAACTGCTGCTTACCGAGCGCCTGCTGCGCTGGGAACATTACCTGCAACCCGGGACGGTTTTACCCGTCTCCCACCTCTGAGTGAGACATTATGTTTTTAGTCGACTCCCACTGCCATCTTGATGGTCTGGATTATCAAACTCTACACAAAAACGTCGACGACGTGCTGGCAAAAGCGGCCGCACGCGATGTGAAATTTTGCCTCGCCGTCGCCACGACGCTGCCTGGCTACCGCAGTATGCGCGAACTGGTGGGGACGCGTGACAACGTCGTCTTCTCCTGTGGCGTACACCCATTAAACCAGGACGAGCCCTGGGAGGTAGAGACTCTGCGCGCGCTGGCAGCGGAAGAGGGCGTCGTGGCGATGGGGGAGACCGGTCTGGATTATTTTTATACCCCGGAAACTAAAGCCCAACAGCAAAGCTCGTTCCGCGACCACATTCGTATCGGCCGTGAGCTCAATAAGCCGGTGATCGTCCATACCCGTGACGCGCGTGCCGATACTCTGGCTATTTTGCGCGAAGAAAAGGTGACGGATTGCGGTGGCGTACTACACTGTTTCACTGAGGACAGGGAGACAGCGGGCAAGCTGCTCGATATGGGGTTCTATATCTCGTTTTCAGGTATCGTCACTTTTCGTAACGCCGAGCAGCTGCGTGATGCGGCGCGCTACGTGCCGCTGGATCGTCTGCTGGTTGAAACCGACTCGCCGTACCTGGCGCCGGTCCCCCACCGCGGCAAAGAGAACCAGCCGGCGCTGGTCCGTGACGTTGCCGATTATATGGCGGTACTGAAGGGGGTGTCGCTTGAGCAGCTGGCTCAGCAGACCACCGACAATTTTGCCACCCTGTTCCACATCGACCCCGCCCGTTTGCAACCTGCTTGATCTGCTTATTATTTTAAGGCTCGTAATTAATAGCCAAAGCGAGTAAAGTTCACCGCCACAAAAGTGGCGGTGAAGGTTTTTTAGCAACATCTGGATACAATTTATGTAAGTTGATGTAAATTTTTACCGGAAGGCTGATTGAAACGTGATAGCCGTCAAACAATCATCCCGTTAATTATTTTACTCTGTGTAATAAATAAAGGGCGCTTAGATGTCCTGTCCACGGCACGGTTCTCCCCCCGGGCCAATGCGTGAAAGCGTAAAAAAGTACCAAATACTCAGGAGCACTCTCAATTATGTTTAAGAATGCATTTGCTAACCTGCAGAAGGTCGGTAAATCGCTGATGCTGCCGGTATCCGTACTGCCTATCGCAGGTATCCTGCTGGGCGTCGGTTCCGCTAACTTCAGCTGGCTGCCAGCCGTGGTCTCCCACGTTATGGCAGAAGCAGGCGGTTCAGTTTTCGCCAATATGCCGCTGATCTTCGCTATCGGTGTGGCCCTCGGCTTCACCAATAACGACGGTGTATCCGCACTGGCTGCAGTCGTGGCTTACGGCATCATGGTGAAAACCATGGCGGTTGTTGCGCCGCTGGTGCTGCATTTACCTGCTGACGAGATTGCGGCAAAACACCTTGCTGATACCGGCGTGCTTGGCGGTATTATCTCCGGTGCTATCGCCGCCTACATGTTCAACCGCTTCTATCGCATCAAGCTGCCAGAATATCTCGGCTTCTTTGCGGGCAAGCGTTTTGTGCCGATTATCTCTGGTCTGGCCGCTATCTTCACCGGCGTGATCCTCTCCTTCATTTGGCCGCCGATCGGCTCCGCGATCCAAACCTTCTCCCAGTGGGCTGCTTATCAGAACCCAGTGGTGGCGTTTGGTATCTACGGTTTCATCGAACGTTGCCTGGTGCCGTTTGGTCTGCATCACATCTGGAACGTTCCTTTCCAGATGCAGATCGGCGAATACACCAACGCGGCTGGTCAGGTGTTCCACGGCGATATCCCGCGCTACATGGCAGGCGACCCGACGGCGGGCAAACTGTCTGGCGGCTTCCTGTTCAAAATGTATGGTCTGCCGGCAGCGGCTATCGCTATTTGGCACTCTGCTAAACCGGAAAACCGCGCCAAAGTGGGCGGTATCATGATCTCCGCCGCGCTGACCTCGTTCCTGACCGGTATCACCGAGCCGATCGAGTTCTCGTTCATGTTCGTGGCGCCGATCCTGTACGTTATCCATGCCATTCTGGCGGGCCTGGCGTTCCCGATCTGTATCCTGCTGGGTATGCGTGACGGTACCTCGTTCTCTCACGGTCTGATCGACTTTATCGTGCTGTCCGGTAACAGCAGCAAGCTGTGGCTGTTCCCGATTGTTGGTATCTGCTATGCGATCGTGTACTACGTCATTTTCCGTGTGCTGATTAAAGCCCTGGATCTGAAAACTCCGGGTCGTGAAGACACCACCGAAGAGAGCAAAGCTGGCGCCACCAGCGAGATGGCTCCGGCTCTGGTCGCCGCTTTCGGCGGTAAAGAGAACATCACCAACCTCGACGCATGTATTACTCGTCTGCGTGTTAGCGTGGCGGATGTAGCGAAAGTTGACCAGGCTGGCCTGAAAAAACTGGGCGCCGCTGGCGTGGTAGTGGCAGGTTCTGGCGTACAGGCCATCTTCGGTACCAAGTCCGATAACCTGAAAACTGAAATGGATGAGTACATCCGTAACAGTTAAGGCGTAGTATCGGGGAGACTAAGGCAGCCAACTGGCTGCCTTTTTTATGCGCTAAAGTCGGTGCCCCACAAGCGATAACCCTGAAAACAGTCCGCCATATGCTTATTCCCTCAGCAGCTAAGTCTATAGTTGAATAAGAAAAAGAGCTTTCAGGTTGAAAGAGAGGGAGAATGTCGCTCATACTCTTAGCGGAACCTGTGCGTCCGCGTTTATCTGCAGAAGCAGGCCAGCGCACGGGATAAAACTTATAAGGAATCAGTCATGGCAGAAGAAACGATTTTCAGCAAAATCATTCGCCGGGAGATCCCGTCGGATATTGTCTATCAGGATGAGCTTGTGACCGCTTTTCGCGACATCTCCCCGCAGGCGCCCACCCATATTCTGATTGTCCCGAATGTTCTGATTCCTACCGTAAATGACGTCACCGCTGAACATGAGCTGGCGCTGGGCCGGATGATGACCGTCGCGGCGAAGATCGCCCGCGATGAAGGTCTTGCCGACGATGGCTATCGGTTGATCGTCAACTGCAACCGCCACGGCGGCCAGGAAGTGTACCATATCCATATGCATCTGCTGGGCGGTCGTCCGCTTGGCCCGATGCTGGCGCACAAAGGCTAACGTCATGCTCAGGACCCTTTTGGGCGCGTGTCTGGCGGCGGGGCTACTCGCCGGGTGTAGTTCACACCCGGAGATCCCGGTTTCTGACCAGCAGGCGCTGGTGATGGAGTCGAGCGTGCTGGCGGCGGGGATCAGCGCCAGCGAGCCTGCCGTCGTGGCGACAGAGATTCAGGCTACCGCCTCCTCAACGCTATATAACGAGCGCCAGCAGCCGGTTACCGTGCACTATCGTTTTTTCTGGTATGACGCCCGAGGGCTGGAGATGCATCCGCTGGACGCGCCGCGCACCATCGTGGTACCGGCCCGCTCCTCGGTCACGTTATATGGCAGCGCCAATATCCTGGGGGCGCATAAGGCCCGCCTTTATCTTTATCTGTAAGGGGTAATTATAATGATGAAAATGTGTCGCTATGCGTTAATCACAGCACTGGCGATATTCCTCGCAGGCTGTGCGGGGTTGCGGGAGCAGCCCGCGCCGGTAGAAGAGGCCAAACCGCAGCCGCAGCAGCCTGCGCAGCCGCAGCCCACGGTGCCGACCGTACCGGCGGTGCCCTCTGTCCCGGCGCAGCCTGGGCCGATTGAGCATCAGGATCAGCAGTCGGGTCAGCCGGCGCCGCGCGTGCGTCATTATGACTGGAACGGCGCGGTTCAGCCGCTGGTGGGGCAGATGCTGCAGGCGAGTGGGGTCAATGCCGGCAGTATTCTGCTGGTTGACAGCGTGAACAACCGCACCAACGGTTCGCTGAATGCTGGAGAAGCCACCACTGCGCTACGTAGTGCGCTGGCCGGTAACGGCAAATTTACCCTGGTATCGGCGCAGCAGCTGGCGGTCGCCAAGCAGCAGCTGGGCCTGTCGCCGCAGGACAGCCTCGGCAGCCGCAGCAAAGCCATGGGCATCGCCCGCAACGTGGGCGCGCAGTATGTGCTTTACTCCAATGCCACCGGCAACGTCAACGCGCCTGAGCTGAAAATGCAGCTCATGCTGGTGCAAACCGGTGAGATAATCTGGTCAGGTAAAGGTGCTGTTCAGCAACAATAAGCTAACGCGCGACGAGCTCTTGTCGCGCTTCTTTCCCCATTATCATCCTGTCGCCTCGCTGAGCCAGAGTGGCCTCAGCGGCGGCAGTGTGATTATCAGCGACGGCAACCGGCGGCACGTGCTGCGTCAGCCGCACGATCCGTCTGCCGCCACTTACCATTTTCGCCGTCAGTATCACGCACTCCGCCGACTGCCTGCCAGGCTGGCGCCAACCCCGCTGTTTTACTCACCCTGCTGGATGGTGGTGGAGTATTGCGCAGGGGAGGTGAAAAGCGAGTTACCGGCCTCCCCGCAGCTGTCAGGCTTATTGTATGATTTGCATCAGCAACCGCGGTTTGGCTGGCGGGTTAGCCTCACACCACTGCTGGCCCAGTACTGGCAGAGGTGCGATCCGGCGCGGCGCAAGCCGCGTTGGCTGCGCTGGCATCAGCGGCTGCGCCGCCAGGGCGAGCCCCGTCCCCTGCGGCTGGCGCCGCTGCACATGGACGTCCATGCCGGCAATATTATTCATAATGAGTCCGGCCTGAGGCTGATCGACTGGGAATATGCCGGCGATGGCGATATCGCGCTGGAGCTGGCCGCGGTGTGGATCACGCCTGGCGAGCGCCGTCGGCTGGTAGAAGCGTATGCCCGGCGGGCGGCCATCGACGCGCAGCTGCTTTGGCGGCAGGTTGTACTCTGGCGCCCGTGGGTACTGCTGTTGATGGCGGGCTGGTATGAAATGCGCTGGCGGCAGAGCGGGGACCGGCAATTTATCACGCTGGCAGATGAAACATGGTGTCAGTTAGACAACGAACGTAAAGGATAAGAGAGGTCAGTGTGGGCCCAGTGATGTTGGATGTCGAAGGGTATGAGCTGGATGCGGAAGAGCGAGAAATTCTGGCGCATCCGCTGGTGGGAGGGTTGATCCTCTTTACCCGAAATTATCACGATCCGGCGCAGTTGCGCGAGCTGGTGCGCCAGATCCGCGACGCCTCCCGGAACCACCTGGTGGTAGCGGTCGATCAGGAAGGGGGGCGGGTTCAGCGTTTCCGCGAAGGGTTTACCCGTTTACCGGCGGCCCAGTCTTTCGCCGCGCTGCTGGGGATGGAAGAGGGGGGCAAACTGGCCGCCGAAGCCGGCTGGCTGATGGCCAGCGAAATGATCGCCATGGATATCGATATTAGTTTTGCGCCAGTGCTGGACGTCGGCCATATCAGCGCCGCAATCGGCGAACGTTCTTATCATGAAGATCCGCAGAAAGCGCTGACGATGGCGCGTCACTTCATTGACGGGATGCACGCCGCGGGCATGAAAACCACCGGCAAACACTTCCCGGGTCACGGGGCGGTGACTGCCGATTCGCACAAAGAGACGCCGTTCGATCCGCGGGCGGCATCGGTTATCCGCGACCATGATATGGCGGTGTTCAAAAGCCTTATCGCCGAGCAGCGTCTGGATGCCATTATGCCGGCGCATGTGATTTACCCGGAGCTCGATCCGCGTCCGGCCAGCGGCTCGGCGTACTGGCTGAAAACGGTGCTGCGCGGCGAACTGGGCTTTGACGGGGTGATTTTCTCCGACGATCTGTCGATGGAAGGGGCGGCGATCATGGGCAGCTATGCCGAACGCGGTCAGGCATCGCTCGACGCCGGTTGCGATATGATCCTCGTCTGCAATAATCGTAAAGGCGCGGTCAGTGTGCTGGATAACCTGTCGCCGATCAAAGCAGAGCGTGTTACGAAATTGTATCATAAAGGTTCCTTTTCCCGTCAGGAGTTAAGGGATTCAGCCCGTTGGAAAACGGTGAGTGCCCAGCTGGAGCAGCTTCATGCGCGCTGGCAAGAGGCGAAGTCCGCGTAACGCTCTACGGGGCGTTGTTGTCTGGTGAGGATGCGATGATTATCTATTTACACGGTTTTGACTCGAACAGCCCCGGTAACCATGAGAAGGTGATGCAGCTGCAGTTTATCGACCCGGACGTGCGGTTGATTAGCTACAGCACGCGGCATCCCAAGCACGATATGCAGCATTTGCTGAAAGAGGTCGATAAAATGCTGCAGCTCACTGCCGATGACCGGCCGCTGATCTGCGGCGTCGGCCTTGGCGGCTACTGGGCGGAGCGGATTGGTTTTCTGTGCGATATCCGCCAGGCGGTGTTCAATCCAAACCTGTTTCCGTATGAGAACATGGAAGGCAAAATCGACCGACCGGAAGAGTATGCTGACATCGCCACCAAGTGCGTGACCAACTTCCGCGAGAAGAACCGCGATCGCTGCCTGGTGGTGCTTTCCCGCCAGGACGAGGCGTTGGACAGCCAGCGTTCCGCCGATCTCCTGCACCACTATTATGAAATTATCTGGGATGAAGAGCAGACCCATAAGTTTAAAAATATCTCGCCGCATCTGCAGCGGCTGAAAGCGTTTAAAACCCTCGGCTAACTGCTTTTCCCTTGTTCCCAAACCCGCGTCGGGTTCACCACGCGGGTTTTTTCATGTCTACACTTATTGGTTTCGCTGAAAAAATACGCGACAAAACTTGATGCACATCAATTTTGGTATGACCAATGCACCGTTCATGGTATTCTCGACAGTGCTGAATGGTTTCATTAACGTAACTTGTTGTTAAATAAAGGCTATTTCAATAACTTTTATTTAACAATTGGTTAATAATTTTAGGGGTACACATGACTACGCCATTGAAAAAAATCGTAATTGTGGGTGGCGGCGCTGGCGGACTGGAACTGGCAACTCAGCTGGGGAGAAAGTTAGGGCGCCATAAGAAAGCGAAAATCACCCTGGTGGACCGTAACCACAGCCATCTGTGGAAGCCGCTGCTGCACGAAGTGGCCACCGGTTCTCTGGATGAAGGCGTTGATGCGCTGAGCTATCTGGCCCATGCCCGCAACCACGGTTTCCAGTTCCAGCTGGGCTCGGTGGTTGATATCAACCGCGAAGGGAAAACCATCACCCTCGGCGAGCTGCGCAATGAAAAAGGCGAGCTGCTGGTGGCTGAGCGTAAACTGCCGTACGACACGCTGGTCATGGCGTTGGGCAGTACCTCGAATGACTTTAATACCCCTGGCGTAAAAGAGAACTGCATTTTCCTCGACAACCCGCACCAGGCGCGTCGCTTCCATCAGGAAATGCTCAACCTGTTCCTTAAATACTCTGCTAACCTCGGCGCTAACGGTAAAGTAAATATCGCCATCGTCGGCGGTGGCGCCACCGGCGTGGAGCTCTCCGCTGAGTTGCACAATGCGGTGAAACAGCTGCACAGCTACGGCTACAAAGGGCTGACCAACGAAGCGCTGAACGTCACGCTGGTCGAGGCGGGTGAGCGCATTCTGCCTGCGCTGCCGCCGCGCATTTCCGGGGCAGCGCATAATGAGCTGACTAAGCTGGGCGTACGGGTTCTGACGCAGACCATGGTCACCAGCGCGGATGCGGGCGGCCTGCACACTAAAGATGGCGAATATATTGAGGCGGATCTAATGGTCTGGGCGGCGGGGATCAAAGCGCCAGATTTCATGAAAGAGATCGGCGGCCTCGAAACCAACCGTATCAATCAGCTGGTGGTCGAGCCGACGCTGCAGACTACCCGCGATGCGGATATTTTCGCCATCGGCGACTGCGCCTCCTGCGCCCGTCCGGAAGGCGGCTTTGTGCCTCCGCGGGCCCAGGCGGCGCACCAGATGGCTACCTGCGCGCTGAACAACATCCTGGCGCAGATGAAAGGCAAACCGCTGAAGGCATACACCTATAAAGACCATGGCTCGCTGGTGTCGCTGTCAAATTACTCCACCGTCGGCAGCCTGATGGGTAACCTGATGCGCGGTTCGATGATGGTGGAAGGGCGCATTGCGCGCTTCGTGTACATCTCCCTGTACCGTATGCACCAGATTGCTCTGCATGGTTACTTCAAGACCGGCCTGATGATGCTGGTCGGGCGCATCAACCGCATCATTCGCCCGCGCCTGAAGCTGCACTAATCGCTGTCGCGACCCGGAGGCGCGCTCTGAGGGCGCCTCCGGGCTCTTCTGCTGAAACCGCAGAGATCCCGCTCGGAATCCTCTGAATCCCTTCGATTTGCAGCGAATTCTCGCACTTTTCATCCGCTATCTGATTTGCGCCCTCCCGGCTCCGGTTGCAAAATTGTATCAACAGCAACAAAGGAGGAACTCCCGTGAATAAATCTATGTTGGCGGGTATAGGGATAGGCGTGGCTGCCGCGCTGGGCGTTGCAGCTGTCGCTGGTCTCAACGTGTTGGATCGCGGCCCGCAGTATGCGCAAGTGGTCTCCAGTACACCGATTAAAGAAACCGTGAAAACGCCGCGTCAGGAATGCCGCAATGTCACGGTGACTCATCGTCGTCCGGTACAGGATGAAAACCGCATCGCCGGTTCGGTGCTGGGCGCGGTGGCGGGCGGGGTGATTGGCCACCAGTTTGGCGGCGGTCACGGACGCAGCGTGGCGACGGTTGTAGGTGCGCTGGGCGGCGGCTATGCAGGCAACCAGATCCAGGGCGCGATGCAGGACAACGATACCTACACCACCACCCAGCAGCGCTGCAAAACGGTGTATGACAAATCCGATAAAATGCTCGGCTACGATGTGACCTATAAGATAGGCGATCAGCAGGGGAAAATCCGCATGGATCACGATCCCGGCAGCCAGATCCCGCTGGACAACAACGGCCAGCTGGTCCTGAACAACAAAATCTAAAAACAGATTTGTGTAGTGATTAGCCCCTCAATCGCTCAGGCTGAGGGGCTTTTTTTATCAGAAGGTTAAGGCATAGTTCAGACCAAAGGTGCGGCCACGACCTTTGTACTCATACAGCGATGAACTGCCGTAGGTTGGGCTGTAGAGCAGCGGCGCGCGCTGGCCCCAGATAGTGACATAGTCTTCGTTAAGCAGGTTTTCGATACTGAAGGTCAGTTTCCCCACCGGCAGCGCGTAACTACCGATAAAATCGACGGTGTTATAGCCTTCCAGCTTGTTACCGGCGGCATCGCTGAGGTCAAATACCTGCTGACTCTGCACGCGCAGGCTCCACGGATCCGGCGCCCAGCCCACCCAGGCGGTGGCTTTAGACGGCGAGGCGAGGGTGACGTCCCATTTTTGCCAGCGGCCGTCGGTCTGCACCTGGGATTTCAGCACGTTGAAGTTACCGCCGACGCTCCAGTCGCTATCCGGAATAAAGTAGTCGACCGCCCCCTCAACGCCGTAAATACGCCGTTTGTCGGACTGAACGTCGATGGTCATGTCGGTGCGGTTGACGACAATGGTCTTATCCGAGGTCGAGTAGTACGCCGCCAGCTGGGTGCGCAGGTTATCGCCAGTGTAGCGCCAGCCCAGCTCGTACGAGTTAACTTTGATCCCCTGCAGCGGCGAGTCATCGACGTTGACGCTGGAGATCAGCGGCAGATGACCATTCACCGCAGCGCCATATTTACCGATGCCATAGTATTTACCAGGGTCCGGTAGCTCGACACCCTGCGAGAAGTTAAACCAGGTTTGTTGACGCTCGGTCAGGTGGGCCACGATCCCGGCGTTAAACAGGAAATTGTCATAATCGGTTTTGCCGCCTTTGATGGCGTCGGCGGAGCGCGCTTTGCCGTTGGCGATATCCTGCTGCTGGGCGTAGCCGACAAAGTCGTCGACCCGGTTTTCGGTCCACTGGTAGCGTACCCCGCCGCTGACGGTAAAGATATCGTTCAGATCGTAGCTGGATTGCAGGAATGGCGCGACATTGGAAATACTGTATCCCGGGTAGCGGCCGGTTGTGTAGATCGATTCGTTGTGCAACCCGCCGGAGGCCATCGATTGTGGCAGATCGAAGAACATTTGGTTGGCATTAAAGGTCTCATGATCGGCGTCGAGACCCCAGGTGAGATCCCACCCCGCCAGCGGTTGGCTGTTGAGGGTCAGCTTGGCCCCATACTGATCGGTATCCTGCTGCGACGAGGAGAAGCTACTGACCTGACCTTTCGTGAGCGTCGGGAACGGATAGAAGGTGAGGGACTCATCGCGATAGTACACCTGGCTCACCAGATTCTGGCCGAAAAAGTCGGCATCGGAGTACTGGAGGCTGATCAGATGGCGTTCGGTGCCGGGGATACGGTCGGAATTGAGCCCGTCGGTGGTATACGCTTTGCCGCCGCTGGTGACCGCGGACATGTTCTTCCCGAGCCACAGACCGTAGTCATCATCGCCCTGGCTTTTATAATACTGGGTGACCAGCTGCAGCTGGCGGTTATCATCGATCTCAATTGTCCCCGTCCCCATCACGTCGAGGCGGTCAGAGTGCTGGAGCCCCGTTTGGGTATTATCGAGGATCAGCGCATCGTTATTGCCGTCGTACCAGCCGCCGAAACGCTGATAGGCTACCGACAAGCGGCCGGATGCGTGGTCTGTTCCGCCGCTGACGGCCGCCGCGACGCGCTCATCATGATCGTTGCTGTTCGCAAAACCGCTCTTGCTGCCCACCTCAAGATCGACCTGACGATCCTGCTGCCCCTTTTTGGTAACGATGTTGATAAGCCCGCCGGTACTGCCCCCGCCGTACAGCGAGGTCGCTCCGGAGATCACTTCGATATGTTCGATGTTGAATGGATCGATGGCGTCGAGCTGGCGGCTGTCGGTGCGTGAGGAGTTGAGCCGGACGCCGTCAATCAGCACGACGATTGCGCGCCCGCGCATGTTCATCCCATAGTTGGTCCGCCCCTGGCTGCTGACGTCGATGCCGGGGATCAGCTGCGCCAGCACGTCTTTGAACTCTTTCCCGCCCTGGACCTGCTGCTCAATCTCCTGGCCCTCAATGACCCAGGTGGTTTGGGCCATTTCGGCCACGGTGCGATGGGTGCGGTTTGCGCTAACGATGATGCTGTCTTCATCAGACTGAGCCGCCAGCGCAGGCAGCGTGCTGGCCAGCAGCAGAGGGTGGAGCACCCAGAGGCGCTTTTTCATATCCATTCCTTTTATGAGCAAGTTGCTTTGTCGTTGTTATGGGCCGGCGTCGGCCGGTATTCGTTACAATGCGAAACATCTGGAAAAACTCAAAAAAGGATTTTGCACATAATGAATATCGCAATCAATATCATTTGCGTTTATCTTGCGCGAGAAAAGGTAATAAAAATCAATCTATTTTGTGGGGATAAAGCCAACAGGAGAGCGGATCCGGCGGCAGAATACCGCCGGAAGCAGGGCGCATCAGGACTCGAGGACCTGCGGCCAGAGACGGAGAGTGGTGTCGGTGATTTGCATCAGCTTGTCGAAATCCGCGCCTTCCCGGGCGCTAATCGACATCCCCTGCAGAACGCAGTTAAGAAATTGCGCCAGCTGCGCGACATCGCGGCCCGCGGGCAGTTCGCCCTGCGCCTGCCGCTGCTGCAGAAACTGGGTTAGCGCCTGCTCCTGCATCGCATGGCGGGATTTGATGGTATTGGCGATGTCCGTCGAGGAGGCGGCCAGCGCGGCGGAGGTATTGATGATAAAGCAGCCGGCCGGCGTCTCTTTGCTGGTAAAGCAGGTGGCGACCGCCGTGAAGTAGTCACGCAACGCGCGATCGACGGATTTTCCCTCGGCAAACAGCACGGCTTCGTGCTTCGCGGCAAAGCGCGAAATGTAACGATCCAACACTGCGCGGAATAGGCCTTCTTTATTCACAAATTCCGCATACAGGGTGGGGGCTTTTGCTCCTGTCGCCTCGACCAGATCGGCGAGCGAGGTCGCCTCATAGCCGTGCTGCCAGAAGAGTGTCATGGCTTTGTCCAGCGCCGCATCCCTGTCGAACACCTTCGGTCGGCCACGGCTTTTTTTGGCGCAACTTTGAACGTCAGTTGTCATGGTGCCGTTGTACCTATGTTGGTTTGGTGAAAGGCCATTATAAAAATAAACGATCGCCGGGGCCAGCGCTGTCGGTTTAAAAATAAATAATTCATATATGTATGAAATTTAAGCATTTTATAAATAGTTAAACGATCGTTATAAAAATGCATTGACGTGTGATATAGATCACATTATTATTTACCTATCGATCGTTAAGTTAATGCTTGCGACCCTACTATAAAATTCATCTGCACAGGTATAATAATCATGAAAACCGTTAATACTCTGGCTATTGCCGCCGTTTTAAGTTCCCTTTCTTTCGCCAGCTTTGCCGCTGTAGAGGTGCAGTCCACCCCTGCAGGACAGCATAAAGTAGGCACTATCTCTGCTTCTGCCGGGACTAACCTGGGCTCGCTGGAAGACCAGCTGGCGCAGAAAGCGGATGAGATGGGCGCCACTTCATACCGTATTACTTCGGTAACCGGTCCGAATACCCTTCACGGTACCGCCGTTATCTACAAGTAAGCCCGATGCGTCGCTGCCCGGCCCCCTTCACCGGACAGCGATGAGTAAGACCCTGTTGTACCCCTGTTTGACCCTTGCCAACAAAAAACCCGCCATCAGGCGGGTTTTTTGTTTTGTGCAGCGTAAGACTACAACGACTGCGGTCCTGGGTCAGCATGACGGGTGACGTCAATCGGCATGCCCGAGCGGTAATTCATCGCGCGCTCCATCACCGTCCCGTCGGTCTGCGGCGCCTGTTTGAACGCAGTCATGGCCGCATTAAGCGTAATGGGCAGGGTCTGCGGGTCGTCATCGATATGCTCAGACAGCGGCTGATGGACCTCAACCAGACGGCGGCCATCCGGCTCAACCGACGCCTTGATCGGCGTGTTGATAATGTTCACCTTCGTGCCCGGCGAGATAGTGTTGTACAGCGCCTTGATATCGTTATCGCGCAGACGAATGCAGCCGGAACTGACGCGCATACCGATGCCGAAATCGGCATTGGTGCCGTGCAGGAGATAGACTCCGCCATAGGCGGCGAGGCGGATGGCGTGATGGCCCATCGGATTGTCAGGACCAGCAGGCACTACCGCCGGCAGCTCAATCCCCATAGCCTTGTAGCGCGCGCGAATGTTGGCGGTAGGTGTCCAGGTCGGATTGACCCGTTTGTCGGACACGGTTGTGACCATCGTCGGTGTGATGGTGGTTCCACCCAGCTGGCCGATGCCGATTGGGTAGACGGTCACTTCATTCTTGCCCGGCGGGTAATAGTAGAGGCGCAGTTCGGCGAGGTTAATCACCAGCCCTTCGCGCGGCGCATCGGGCAGCAGCGTCTGCAGGGGGATGGTCAGCACGCTGCCGGCGCGCGGAACATAGGGGTCAACCCCGGGATTGGCCTGCAGCAGGGCCAGGAAGCCGACATTGTACTTCTTGGCAATCGCTTCCAGCGAACCGCCGTCATCCTGTACCACATGAAACTGATTCTGACCCACCAGCCGGCTGCCCGGCGGGGGAAGGGGCCAGGTGTTAGCGCGCGCGGGCAGGGCCAGCGCGGCGACTAACGCGACTAGCGTCAGCCAAAGCGTCACGGGGAAACGGTTTCTCATTACCATAACTCCAAAATATGTAAGTGGTTATTTTTATACGAAAAGCAGATGAGATTATGGCGTGAGTCTGTGTGGGGAAATCCAGGCGGATTGCAAAATGTTTGTAAAGATTGCCAGATATGTGGGAAGGGAGATACGGCAGCGGGGCCGTATCTCCTGCCAGTCAGGCGACGGCGTTCTCTTCCAGTTGGCGCATAAACTGGCGAACCCAGTCCATCCGCGTTTTACGCTCTTCCAGGTCCTGCATGAATTTCAGGCGCGTGGGACCGTCCAGGCGGAAGTGCTGGGGCTGCTTCTGCAGCAGGCCGATCAACCACACCGGATTGACGTTGTTTTTCTCGTTAAATTCGATCACGCCGCCTTTTTCGTTGCTTTCCAGTTTGCGGATCCCCAGTTTCTGCGCCTGCTGACGCAGACGGGCGATATCCAGCAGGTTGCGGGCGGCATCGGGCAGGCGGCCAAAACGATCGATCAGCTCGACTTTGATCTCCTCCAGATCCTGTTCGTTTTTGGCGCTGGCAATACGCTTATAGAATGACAGGCGCGTATTGACGTCAGGGATGAAATCATCAGGCAGCAGGGAAGGCATGCGCAGTTCAACCTCCGTCTGCTGACTGGTGAGATCTTCCAGCGAGGGTTCACGCCCGGCTTTCAACGCATCGACTGCGTTCTCCAGCAACTCCATATACAGGGAGAAACCGATGGTTTCCATCTGACCGCTCTGATCTTCCCCAAGCAGTTCCCCGGCCCCGCGAATCTCCAGATCGTGGGTTGCCAGCGCAAAGCCGGCGCCGAGATCTTCCAGCGACGCAATGGCCTCGAGGCGCTTTTGCGCATCGGTGGTCATCGCTTTCGGATGCGGCGTCAGCAGCCAGGCATAGGCCTGGTGATGCGAACGGCCAACGCGGCCGCGCAGCTGGTGCAGCTGGGCGAGGCCAAAATGGTCGGCGCGCTCGATGATGATGGTGTTGGCGGTGGGAATGTCGATCCCGGTTTCGATGATGGTGGTGCACACCAGCACATTGAAGCGTTGATGATGGAAGTCATTCATCACCCGCTCCAGTTCGCGCTCCCTCATCTGACCGTGACCGATGGCGATCCGCGCCTCCGGCACCAGCTCCGCCAGCTTGTCGGCGGCTTTCTGGATGTTCTCAACGTCATTAAACAGATAGTAGACCTGGCCGCCGCGCAGCGTTTCGCGCAGGATCGCCTCGCGCACCACCAGGGCGTCATATTCGCGAACGAAGGTCTTCACCGCCAGGCGTCGCGCCGGCGGCGTGGCGATGATCGACAGATCGCGCATCCCGCTCATCGCCATGTTCAGCGTCCGCGGGATCGGCGTGGCGGTGAGGGTCAGGATATCGACATCAGCGCGCATCGCTTTGATACGCTCTTTATGCCGCACGCCAAACCGGTGCTCTTCGTCGACGATCAGCAGCCCGAGATCGCGCAGCTTCACCTCGCTCTGCAGCAGCTTGTGGGTGCCGATCAAGATATCGATTTTGCCTTCCGCGGCCTGCTCGAGGATCTGCGCCTGCTCTTTAGCGCTGCGGAAGCGGGAGAGCATTTCGATGCGTACCGGCCAGTTGGCGAAACGATCGCGGAAATTGTCATAGTGCTGCTGAGCCAGCAGGGTGGTCGGCACCAGCACCGCCACCTGCTTGTGGTTCTCCACGGCGAGGAAGGCGGCGCGCATGGCCACTTCGGTCTTGCCGAAGCCCACATCGCCGCACACCAGGCGGTCCATGGCCAGCGGCTGGCACATATCGCTGAGGACGGCGTTGATCGCGTGCGCCTGATCCGGCGTGGTTTCAAATGGGAAACCGTCGCAGAACAGCTGATACTGTTCGCGGTCGTGTTTAAAGGCAAAACCCGCCTTCGCCGCGCGCTGGGCGTAGATATCCAGCAGCTCGGCCGCCACGTCGCGTACTTTCTCAGCCGCTTTTTGTCGCGCCCGGGTCCAGGCATCGCCGCCCAGCTTGTGCAGGGGGGCGTTTTCTTCCGCCCCGCCGGCGTAGCGGCTGATAAGATGCAGGGACGATACCGGAACGTATAGCTTGGCATCGTTGGCGTAGGTCAGCATCAGATATTCGCCGGTGATGCCGCCGGCTTCCAGGGTAGTCATGCCCGCGTAGCGGCCCACGCCGTGTTCCAGGTGAACGACCGGCTGGCCGATATGCAGTTCGGCGAGGTTGCGAATCAGAGTGTCAGGGTTAATGGTGCGTCGCGAATCCTGACGACGGCGCGCCACCCGCTCGCCGAGCAGGTCGCTCTCGCAAATCAGCGCCAGGCCGCGCTGGCTGTCGATAAACCCGTGCTCAGCAGCGCCAATCATCAGATAGCGGCCGTTGCCGGTGGCTTCCTCCAGACGCAGCACATGTTTTGGCGCAACTTTAATCCGCGCCAGCATTTCGCTCAGCGCTTCACGGCGGCCTTCGCTTTCCACCGAGAAGATCACCGGACCGGTAAAGGACTCGAGGAAGCGGCGCAGATTATCCAGCGGCGCTTTGTTCTGCGCCTGGACGGCGAGGTCCGGCAGCGTCTGGTAGCCGAGATTAGTATTCGCCGCTTTGTCCGCCAGACGCTCGGTTTTCAGCTGCACGCGCGGCCATTTTTTCAGTTCGCTGAATAGCTCATCGCTGCGCAGCCACAGCAGCTCAGGCGGCAGGAGCGGGCGCATCGGGTCGACGCCGCGGTTTTCAAAGCGGGCGCGGGCTTCATTCTGGAATCGCTCCGCGCTGGCCTCGAGATCGCCGGTGTTGACGATCAGCGTGCTGGCCGGGAAATAGCTGAATAACGGCGGCAGCGGCTCGCTGAAGAACAGCGGTTGCCAGTATTCGATACCGGCAGGTAGCGTCCCTTTACTGACCTGCTGATAGATGTGTTCGGCATCGCGCTTCACCTCAAAGCGGTCGCGCCACTGGCTGCGGAACAGCTCAATAGCGGTCTGATCGGTGGGGAATTCGTGCGCCGGCAGCAGGTTAATGGCCGCCACTTCCTCCAGCGTGCGCTGGCTGTCAACGTCGAACAGGCGCAGGCTGTCGATTTCATCGTCAAAGAAATCGAGGCGGTAGGGCTGGTCGCTACCCATCGGGAACAGGTCGAGCAGCGCGCCGCGGGTAGCATATTCGCCGTGCTCCATCACCTGATCGACATGGCGGTAGCCGGCCCCCTCCAGCTGATCGCGCAGCGCATCGCGCGACAGGCGCTGACCCTTTTTCATCACCAGCGCGTGGCCGTGAAGGAAGCTGTGCGGACAGACGCGCTGCATCAGGGTGCTGACCGGGACGATCAGCACGCCGCGCTGCATGGTGGGTAACTGGTAAAGGGTGGCAAGACGGGAGGAGATGATGTCCTGATGCGGCGAGAAGCTGTCGTAAGGGAGCGTTTCCCAGTCCGCCAACCCCATCACCATGCTGTCGGTGAACTGCCTGATCTCGTCGTTCAGACGCAGCGCGTTTTGCATGTCAGGCGCCACCAGCACCACCGGGCCGCTGTGGCGTTCGGCCATCTCCGCCACCAAAGTGGCGCAGGCTGCGCCGGTCAACTCGCCAAGCTGGCGCTGATCGCCGGCTTTGACCGGCAATGAGTATCGATATTGTTCAGGCATAGACGGTTTCATGATCTCTTAGGGATTCGCTCTGCCGATATGGAGGGCAACTCGCTGATATTCAATAGTGAGATTATCCGCGATTGGTCTGGATTCGCCAACCCGAATTGCCATCGCGTATTGGGTGAAGAAAGGTCAGCGCTGTCGATAAGCGTAAAGATAAATAAGTAAGTACTTATCTATCCGTTTGTATTTACTTGGTTTTTAGGTTTATTGCTAATAAAGTCGTCATGTATCAGTCGTTTACGCTGCCCCTAATCGCTTATATACTCGGGCATCGGCTATCAGCAACCAGATGGATGACATGTACCAACCTGCCGCACTCTTTATCGGCCTACGCTATATGCGCGGGCGCGCAGCCGACCGCTTCGGTCGTTTCGTCTCCTGGCTCTCAACTATCGGTATTACGCTTGGCGTAATGGCGCTGGTGACAGTCCTGTCGGTGATGAACGGCTTTGAACGCGAGCTGCAAAACAACATCCTGGGGCTGATGCCACAGGCCATTCTTAGCGCCAAACAGGGGTCGGTGAACCCTCAGCAACTGCCGGAGCGCGAAGCGAAACTTAATGGGGTAACCCGCGTAGCGCCGATCACCACCGGCGACGTGGTGCTGCAGAGCGCGCGCAGCGTGGCGGTCGGGGTTATGCTGGGCATTGATCCGGCGCAGAACGATCCTCTGACTCCATACCTGGTGAACGTCAAACAGAGCGATCTGCAGGCGGGCAAATATAACGTTATTCTCGGCGAGCAGCTGGCGGGCCAGCTGGGGGTTAATCGCGGCGATAAAATTCGCGTGATGGTTCCTTCCGCGAGTCAGTTTACGCCGATGGGCCGCGTGCCGAGCCAGCGTCTGTTCACGGTCATCGGCACCTTCGCCGCCAACAGCGAAGTCGATGGTTATCAGATGCTGACCAACATCGACGACGCCTCCCGTCTGATGCGCTATCCGCTGGGGAATATCACCGGCTGGCGCCTGTGGCTGGATCAACCGCTGCAGGTCGACACCCTGAGTCAGCAGACGCTGCCGCCGGGAACTCAGTGGCAGGACTGGCGCGAGCGCAAGGGCGAACTGTTCCAGGCGGTGCGCATGGAGAAAAATATGATGGGCCTGCTGCTGAGCCTGATCGTCGCCGTCGCGGCCTTCAACATTATTACCTCGCTGGGGATGATGGTGATGGAGAAGCAGGGCGAAGTGGCGATCCTCCAGACCCAGGGGCTGACGCCGCGGCAGATTATGGCCGTCTTTATGGTGCAGGGGGCCAGCGCCGGGATCGTCGGCGCGCTGCTGGGAGCGGTGCTTGGCGCCCTGTTGGCCAGCCAGCTGAATAATTTAATGCCGATCATCGGCGCCTTCCTTGACGGCGCGGCGCTGCCGGTGGCGATTGAGCCGCTGCAGGTCATTGTTATCGCCCTGGTGGCGATGGTGCTGGCCCTGTTGTCTACGTTGTACCCTTCCTGGCGCGCTGCCGCCACCCAACCCGCTGAGGCTTTACGTTATGAATAAGATCCTGCTGCAATGCGACAACCTGTGCAAACGCTATCAGGAAGGCAATGTGCAAACCGATGTCCTGCACAATGTCAGCTTCAGCATTGGTGAAGGCGAGATGATGGCTATCGTCGGCACCTCCGGCTCTGGCAAAAGTACGCTGCTGCATCTGCTCGGCGGCCTGGATACGCCCACCTCTGGCGACGTGATTTTCTCCGGTCAGCCGATGAGCAAGCTATCCACCGCCGCGCGCGCCGACCTGCGTAACCGCGAGCTGGGCTTTATCTATCAGTTCCACCATCTGCTGCCGGACTTTAGCGCACTGGAAAACGTGGCGATGCCGCTGCTGATTGGCAAAAAGAAGCCGGCGGATATTGAACGCCAGGCGAAAGCGATGCTGCAGGCGGTCGGGCTTGAACACCGCAGCCATCACCGTCCGTCGGAGCTCTCCGGCGGCGAGCGCCAGCGGGTGGCGATTGCCCGCGCGCTGGTGAATAAACCGCGGCTGGTGCTGGCGGACGAGCCAACCGGTAACCTCGACGCTCGCAACGCCGACAGCATCTTCCAGCTGCTGGGCGAACTGAACGTCGCGCAGCGCACCGCGTTTCTGGTGGTGACCCACGACCTGCAGCTGGCGAAGCGCATGAGCCGCCAGCTGGAGATGCGCGATGGCCGTCTGACCGCCGACCTGACCCTGATGGGGGCCGAGTAATGGCGTCTCCGTTATCGTTACTGATTGCATTGCGTTTCAGCCGCGGCCGGCGGCGCGGCGGCATGGTGTCGCTGATCTCGGTGATCTCCACCATCGGCATTGCGCTGGGGGTGGCGGTGCTGATCGTCGGCCTCAGCGCGATGAACGGCTTTGAGCGCGAGCTGAATAACCGCGTGCTGGCGGTGGTACCGCACGGCGAAATCGAACCCGTGAATCAGCCGTGGAATAACTGGCAGGAAGCGCTGGCGAAGGTGCAGAAGGTGAAGGGGATTGTCGCGGCAGCGCCCTATATTAACTTCACCGGCCTGGTGGAGAGCGGCAGCAATATGCGCGCCATCCAGGTGAAAGGCGTCGACCCGCAGCAGGAGAGCCAGCTCAGCGCGCTGCCTACCTTTGTGCAGAATAACGCGTGGGCCGGATTCAAGGCTGGCGAACAGCAGGTGATCCTGGGCAAAGGGGTCGCCGATGCCCTGCACGTGAAGCAGGGGGACTGGGTGTCGATCATGATCCCTAATGCCGACGCCGACCATCAGCTGCTGCAGCCAAAACGCGTCAGGCTGCATGTGACCGGAATTTTACAGCTGAGCGGCCAGCTCGATCATAGTTTTGCCATGATCCCGATGCAGGATGCGCAGCAGTATCTGGAGATGGGCAGCAGCGTGACCGGCATCGCCATCAAGGTCACCGACGTTTTCCATGCTAACAAGTTGGTACGCGACGCCGGCGAGGTGACCAACAGCTACGTCTACATCAAGAGCTGGATCGGCACCTATGGCTATATGTATCGCGACATCCAGATGATCCGCGCCATTATGTACCTGGCGATGGTGCTGGTGATCGGCGTGGCCTGCTTTAACATCGTCTCGACGCTGGTGATGGCGGTCAAAGACAAAAGCGGCGATATTGCGGTGCTGCGCACGCTTGGCGCAAAAGACGGCTTAATTCGCGCGATTTTCGTGTGGTATGGTTTATTAGCCGGATCGGTAGGCAGCCTGTTTGGGGTGGTGATCGGCGTGATCTGCGCGTTGAACCTGACGTCGATCATCAACGGCATCGAATACCTGATTGGGCATAAATTCCTCTCCGGCGACATCTATTTTATTGACTTCCTGCCGTCAGAATTGCACTGGCTGGACGTCTTTTATGTGCTGGTGACAGCACTGTTGCTGAGTTTGCTGGCCAGCTGGTATCCCGCCCGCCGCGCCAGCCGCATCGACCCGGCGAGGGTGCTGAGTGGCCAGTAATTTATCGTCATCGTCGGCCTGGCTGACGACACAAGAGGAATTGCTGAAATGTATTATGGATTTGACATTGGCGGCAGCAAGATAGCGCTGGGCGTATTTAATCAGGAGCGGCGACTGCAGTGGGAAAAACGCGTCGCCACGCCGAAAAGTAGTTATGAGGATTTTCTCCAGGCGGTAGAGGCGCTGGTCCGCGAGGCCGATGAGCGCTTCGACCAGCAGGGTTCGGTGGGGATCGGTATTCCGGGAATGCCGGAAACGGCGGACGGCACGCTGTATGCCGCTAACGTGCCAGCCGCCAGCGGCCGGCCGCTGCGCGCTGACCTCAGCGCGCGGTTGGGGCGCGATGTGCGTCTCGATAATGACGCCAACTGTTTCGCGCTGTCGGAAGCGTGGGACGATGAGTTTACGCAATACCCGCTGGTGATGGGATTGATCCTCGGCACCGGCGTGGGCGGCGGCCTGGTGTTGAACGGTAAATCGATTACCGGACATAGCTATATCACCGGCGAGTTCGGTCATATTCGCCTGCCGGTGGATGCCCTGGAGGTGGTTGGGCGCGATTTTCCGCTGCTGCGCTGCGGCTGCGGCCAGCTGGGCTGTATTGAAAATTATCTCTCCGGTCGCGGTTTCGCCTGGCTGTACGAACATTTTTATCAGCAACCGCTCTCCTCGCCGGAGATTGTGGCGCAGTGGCAGCAGCACGATCCGCGCGCGCAGGCGCACGTTGAGCGCTATCTCGATCTGCTGGCGGTGTGTCTGGGGAATATACTGACCATTGTCGACCCGGATTTGCTGGTGCTCGGCGGTGGATTATCTAACTTTACGGCCATTAGCGAAGGGCTGGCGCAACGATTGCCGCGCCATCTTCTGCCGGTCGCCAGGGTTCCGCGCATTGAGCGCGCGCGCCACGGCGATGCCGGGGGAATGCGCGGTGCGGCCTTCCTTCACCTGACCCATTAATCACAGAGGTAGCTATGCAGTCGCGCCGTTTACATCGATTGAGCCGTTTTCGTCGCAATAAACGTCGGTTGCGTGACCGTCTGCGTCAGCGGATTTTCTTTAGGGAGGACAGGATGAAGTCTGAAGCGATGGCAAAACCGAGAGTGGTGGTGTTAACCGGCGCGGGCATCTCGGCAGAGTCGGGGATCAAAACCTTCCGCGCGGCCGATGGCCTGTGGGAAGAGCATCGGGTGGAAGATGTGGCGACGCCGGAAGGCTTCGCCCGCGATCCGGCGCTGGTGCAGGCGTTCTACAACGCCCGTCGTCGTCAGCTGCAGAGTCCGGAAATCGCGCCGAACGCGGCGCATCTGGCGCTGGCGCGTCTGGAGGATCTGCTGGGCGACCATTTTCTGCTGGTCACCCAGAATATTGATAATCTGCACGAGCGCGCCGGCAACCGCCGGGTGATCCATATGCACGGCGAGCTGCTAAAGGTGCGCTGTTCGTGGAGCGGCCAGGTGCTGGAGTGGACCGGCGACGTCACCGCCGAGGACAAGTGCCACTGCTGCCAGTTCCCGGCGGCGCTGCGTCCGCACGTGGTCTGGTTTGGCGAAATGCCGCTGGGGATGGATGAGATCTACAGCGCGCTGGCCGACGCAGATATTTTTATCGCCATCGGCACCTCCGGCCATGTCTATCCGGCGGCTGGCTTTGTGCACGAGGCGCGACTGCACGGCGCCCATACCGTTGAACTGAACCTGGAGCCCAGCCAGGTGGGCAGCGAGTTTGCCGAGAAGCACTACGGGCTGGCAAGCGAAGTGGTACCCGCCTTTATCGATAAGCTGCTGCAGGAAAACGCGCTGTAAACTGAAGCAGCCTGCCGGTAGCCAGGGCGCAGCCCACGGCCGCCGGCAGCGCTGCTGACAAGGATGTCACGTCATGACAGGAGTCAGACCATGCATAATCCGCTGGTTATCGAAGCGATCATGTTGATCGCGGCCATTATCGTTGGCGTCTGGAGCCAGCGCGCTTTACCGCTACATGTCGATAGCCGACCTATCCTCTTCCTGCTATGTCTGTTCCTCGGCACTGGCAGCGCGTTGTGCCTGCTGCTGGATATCTTAGCCCTGCTGTTGACCGGTCAGGTCGCGACGGGCGGTGTGCGAATATACGGCCCGTTGCTGCTGCTGGTGGTGCTGTGGAAACCTCTCAACTGGGTTGTCGGCATCATTGAAGATTTTGTGCAGCGGCGAGCCGAAAAAGGGAAGGGCAAAGGCCAGCGCGACGGCGGTCAACGCTGATCCGCCGCCTGCGCCGTGGCTTATTTATAGCGCCTTTTGCATATTAATGACCGAACGGGCGTTCGAGGCGCTGGTAGCCAGCACATCGATAACCCCGGTGCGTAATGCCCCCAGGATCGCCGTCGCTTTCGTACTTTCGGAGGCGATAGCGATGACGCAGGGAATGGCCCGCAGCTGTTCGAGACTTAAGCCAATGACCCGGTCATTCATCACCGTATCGACGGGTTTGCCCTGAATATTGAAAAAGCTGTACCCCGCCAGATCGCCCACCACCCCCTGTTCCTGACGCGCGGTGGCAATTTCCTGCGGCGTAAACCAGCCGAGCTGCACCATAAAGCTGTTTTCATTCATATCGCCGAGGCCGATGATCGCCACGTCAGCTTTGCTGGCCTGTTCGAGCGTGGCCTTAATCAGGCGGTTTTGCATAAAGGCCGCGCGCAGCTCCGGGGTTTCCACATAGGCCGGGGCGTAAAGCGTTTCGCTGAAGCCGTTAAATTTGCGCGCCAGATTCCGGCTGATGTGGTCGGCGTCAATCAGCTGATTGTCACGCTTGGTTCCGCCGATGCCGCAGATAAAGCGGCAGTGGCGCTCAGGAAACACGCCAACGTGATTCGCCACCGCGGCCACATTGCGCCCCTGACCAACGGTGACGGTCATATCGTTTTTTAACACCCCGGCAAGGTAGTTACTGACCAGGGCCGCCACCTGCTGGCGCTGTTCATCTTCATCATGGTGATCCAGGGCAATTAGCGCGCGCTTAATGCCAAAGTGCGAAATAAACTGCTGCTCAATCTGGGAGCTGAAGACCGGATGGTATTTGACGCTGATCTCAACAATCCCTTCCTGGCGCGCTTTTTTCAGCAGGCGCCCGACTTTGATACGCGAAATGCCGAATCGTTTGGCGATCTCTTCCTGCGTTTGTTCCTGATCGTAATAAGCCACCGCAATTTCAGTGAGCAGGGCGTAATCTGAGTCTTGTTCAATCATGGCCTGGAATTTCCATCTCTGGTGTCCCTTTTATATTACTGCGCCTGCAAAATAAATTCCTGTGTAACGCGTTGAACAATGTCGCAATAGCCTTGCGCGTCCCAGGCCGCGCGGCCGATAAACAACCCATTGATCTCCTGCTGGCGCAGCAATTCCACCGCGTTTTGCAGCGTTACGCTGCCGCCATAGAGCAGCGGGATACGGGTTCCCGTCTCGTGACCAAACCGCTCGCAAAGCGCCTGACGTAGCGCCTGATGAATGACACCCGCCTCCTGCGGTGAGGCGGGCGTACCATGTTCGCCAATGGCCCACACCGGTTCATACGCAATCAGGGTCCGCAGCGCCTGCTGGTGGCTCAGGCCATACAGGGCGATCTTCATCTGCCGCACCACGCTTTCACGCGACACCTGCCAGCGTTTCTCCTCGGCGCTATCGCCAATACAGATCAGCGGGCGCAGGCCATGACCTAAGGCGCTATGCACTTTTCGATTAATCGCGGCATCGCTTTCATTAAAGGCGGCGCGTCGTTCTGAATGTCCCAGCTCAACAAGCGTGGCGCCGGTTTCTGCCAACATGGCCGCCGAGATTTCCCCGGTCCAGGCGCCCTGATCCGCTTCATGCATATTCTGCGCGCCGGTCAGAAGCGGTAACTGATGCGTTTGCAGAAAATGGCTGACGGGTTGGATCGCGGTGAAGGGGGGAATGACGAAGGGCTGAATAGCAGGGTGACAGCCCTCCGGCATCCGCGCTGCCAGCGTTTCGCACCAGGCCATGGCCTGGGACAGCGGCTTGTTCATTTTCCAGCTGGTTCCTAACCATATCGGGGTCATCATTGCTTCTCCTCTTAATAAAATCAAATGCTTGCCAGAAACGGGGCCATACCCTGTATTGAGGTTGAACTTTTTATCACTGTATGAACATATGTTAGATCACATTTTTCGATGAAAAAAATCTATGAATTTTTTTATGTGATCTTCATCACTCATGGCGGCTCATTCATCAGGTAATGTTTTGAGCATATGATTTGGTATTGAACATATGAACAATCAACTGAAAAAATGAGAGGCGCATGATGTCAGCAGAGAAAAAACCCGTTGTGGCGATTACCATTGGCGATCCGGCAGGGATCGGCCCGGAGATCACCGTGGCCACCATGATGGACAAAAGCGTGTATGACGAGTGCAAACCGTTCCTGATCGGCTCGGTACCGATTATCAGCCGGGCGATGAAAATCATGGGCTGCGATTTTGCTATCCATAAAATTGCCCATCCGCAGGAGGCCCGTTTTAGCTGGGGGACGTTGGATGTTCTGGAAACTGGCGACTACGATTGCGACAGTATCGAATGGGGCAAGGTGCAGAAACTGGCGGGGCAAATGTCGCTGGACTATGTGATGAAGTCGATCGAGCTGGGCAAAGCGGGGCTGATCGACGTGGTCTCTACTGCACCAATTCATAAGGAAGCCATCAAGCTGGCAGGATGTAAGCTCCCGGGCCATACCGAAATCTATCAGGTGGAAACCCAATCTGATTACGGTCTGACCATGTTCCACGTCCACAACCTGCGCGTCTTCTTCGTGAGCCGTCATATGGCGCTAAAAGCAGCCTGTGACTATGCCAACAAAGCGCGAGTGCTGGCCTGCGTTCAGCAGATCCACCATGAATTTACCGCCCTGAACATCAAAAATCCGCGCATTGCCGTGGCCGCCCTGAACCCGCATGGTTCCGACAATGGTCTGTTTGGTCACGAAGAGGCTGACAATCTGATCCCGGCGGTGAAAGCGGCCCAGGAGATGGGGATCAACGCTATCGGGCCGGTTCCGGCCGATTCCGTGTTCCATCTCGGCAAACAGGGGCGCTACGACGCCATTCTCTCGCTGTATCACGATCAGGGGCATATTGCCTGCAAAACCCTCGACTTTGAACGTTCGATCACCATTACCTTCGGCCTGCCGTTTATGCGCAGCTCCGTCGACCATGGGACGGCGTTTGATATCGCCGGTACCGGTAAGGCGGGTACCGTCAGTATGCTGGAGTCGACGCTGGTGGCGGCCCGTTACTGGAAAATGAAGCATCAATAATCGCTGAGGTTCATGCGAATCACGAGGACAGAGAAATGGAAAAACATCTGTTGATTAGCAAGGGCTGTAAGGGCTGGGGCGGGCCGCTGACTATCACGCCAGGTCAGGGGAAAAAGATTGCGTACATCACCGGGGGGATCCGTCCCCCGGTCGTCGACCGCCTGAGCGAACTGACCGGCTGGCCTTCCATTGATGTATTCAAGAATGGCGAACCGCCGGCGGAAGAGATTGGTTTAATGGTCATCGACTGCGGCGGCACGTTGCGCTGCGGACTCTATCCGAAGCGGGGAATTCCCACCATTAACCTGCATCCCACCGGTAAAAGCGGCCCGCTGGCGGAATTTATACACGAAGGGATCTACGTCTCCGGCGTGACGCCAGCCTGCATTGAGATGGTCTGGCCGCAAGGGGAAGGCGGAAAGCTTGGGATCGTGGCTGACGATCTGACCGGGGCAACTACCGTCGGGGTGCTGCTGGCGCGCAGTGGTTTAAAAACCGCCGCGTTTTTCGATACCGAATCCTTCGCCCGCAATGAGGTAGAGTATCCGGCGATGGTGGTCAGCAGCGACAGCCGCCCATTGCCGAAAGCGGAGGCCCAGCACAAAGTGAGCGCTGCGGTGAAACAGCTGCAGGCTCGCGGCGCGCATTACTTCACCAAGCGGATTGATACCACGCTGCGCGGCGGCATCGGATTTGAAATCGACGCCATGCTGGAACAACTGCCGCAGGAGACGGTGGCGGTTGTGGTGCCGGCGATGCCGCAGTCACGGCGTATTCTCGTCGGCGGTTACTCGGTGATTGATTCGGTAGCCCTGTCGCGGACCGATGTGGCTCGCGATGTACGTACCCCGGTCACCGAGTCGTGGGTGCCGGGACTGTTGGCGGCGCAGACCCATCATCAGGTCGGGCATATCGCGCTGACATCGGTGATGAAAGGCGAAGGGCAAATCCAGCAGGATTTACAGGAACAACAACAGCGCGGCGTGCGGGTGATAGTGGTCGATGCGATAACCGTCGACGATGTCGATGCCATCGCCGGGGCGGTAGTGGCCCTGAACTGGAACGTGCTGGCCGTCGATCCGGGGCCCTTTACCGAACGGCTGGCGGTTCGTCGCGGCCTGATGCGCGAAGCGCGGAGCAGCGCGCCCGCGAGCCTGACAGCGGACGGCCAGCGCGGCTCGATTTTGATCGTTGCCGGCAGCGCAACGCCAGTAACCAAAAAACAGCTCCAGTATTTGATCGCTAATGATGCCCGGGTCTGCCATATCCCGGTGGATGCCGAGCTGTTGGTTGACCGAAAAAACGCCGCTGAGATTGAAGTCAATCGCGTGGTGCAGCATGCCCGACAGTGCGTTCCGGCGCAGCACAACGCGCTCTTTGTTTTTGAGTCCGCCTTGACCGGACGGTTGCTAAACCTTCAGGAAGAGGAGCAGCGATTTGGTCTGGCCTACGGTGAGGCTGCGCAAAATATTAACCACGGATTGGGCAGTATTGTGCGCGAGGTGCTTAACTGTGCGTCGGGTGAAATTAAAGGATTGTATATGACCGGTGGTGACACCATGGTCAATGTACTAAAAGAGCTGGGCGCCACCGGAATAGAAATGATTGACTATGTCATCCCGCAAACCGATATGGTGCGGATCATTGGCGGCGATTATGCCGGCTTAATTTGCGTCGGGAAAGGAGGGCTAACCGGACCGGAAGATATTATTAGCATCATTGTTGACCGAATTTATCAGGAAGCACAGCAATAACCCAGTAATCTAATAACTAATAAACGACGTAATGGTCGTCAGGGTAGTATTGCGTCGTTATCTCTGTTAAATCTTAATTTAAGAGTTACCCTATGAATATTAATATACTTGAAAAAATGAATAAGGTGCCCGGTGGGTTAATTATTATTCCACTGCTGGTGGCTATATTAATTAATACTTTCGCGCCCCAGGTGCTCAGCATTGGCGGCCCGACCACCGCCTTATTTAAAGTCGGTTCCAGCGCCATGATGGGCATATTTTTGCTCATTTGCGGAACCTCGATCAATATCCGTCAGGCCGGGTTGCCGCTCTATAAAGGCGCCGTGCTGCTGTTTCTCAAATGTCTGGCCGGGGCACTGGCGGTATGGGTTGCGGGAACGTTGTTTGGCCCGAGCGGTTTTCTCGGAATATCGACCCTGGCGCTGATTGCCTGCCTGACCAGCTCGAACAGCTCCCTCTATATCGCATTGTGCAGCAACTATGGCGATGCCAGTGATGCCGGGGCGATCTCCGTATTCTGCATCAAGGATGGTCCGTTTGTTACCATGATGGTGCTGGGCGTCAGCGGCCTGGCCAATATTCCCTTCGCCGCGCTGCTGTCGATGCTGATCCCACTGCTGATTGGCATGCTGTGGGGCAATCTGGACGAACGCTTTAAACAGTTATGCGCTGCGGCGCAGCCGCTGGTGATCATTATTATGTCGTTCGCCATCGGCGCCAACTCCAGTATCAATACGGTGTTCACCGCCGGGCTGTCCGGGATCCTGTTGGGGATTATCTCCGCGCTAACCGGGATTGTGTTCTACTTTATCTACAACCTGTTTTTGAAGAAGAAAAGCGCGCTGGGCGCCGCGCTGGGAACCACCGCCGCCAGCTCGGCGCTGACGCCGGCGATGGTTGCCCAGGCGGATCATTCGCTGGCGATGTACGTGGATGCCGCTACCGCGCAGCTGGCGACGGCGAGCATTATCACCATGATCACCGCGCCGATACTGGTCGCCTGGTTTGATAAACGGCTGAAAAAGCGTGCGCCAGCCGCTGAACCGCTGAAAGAGGTGAAAAGTGAAGAGAGCGTGACATTATCTTCCCCTGCCGCCAAAGGACACAAATAGTATGAGCGTGCCGTTGTATTCATTACGGATTACCGCCGTCGGGGAATATGTTGAGTACTCTCTGCGGGAGCTGCGGCTTATTTTATTCTCCGATGCCGTTCCCGACGATATTGCGAGTTATTGCGCTGTACACCAGGCCAGCGAACTGACCGCCGAGTTATCGCCTGGTCAGCAAATGAAATTAAATGATAAAAATTATCGGGTGACCGCGGTAGGCCGTGTGGCAACGGCAAATTTACGACAGCTTGGCCATATCACGCTAAATTTTGATGGCGCAGATATCGCTGAATTACCCGGGACGGTACACCTTTACGGCGAACCACCACAAATTATTCAGCCTGGCGACCAAATTTCGTTTTACCCGAATTGTCATTAAGACGTACTGTTAAATTAAGGAAATAACCATGAAAACAATCGCTATTGGTGCGGATGATGCCGCCTATGCTTTTCGCGATGCCATCGTCGCTTATTTGAATGGGTTGGGAATTAACGTCGCGGATTACAGCAGCGATAAACGCCAGGGGAGTACCGTTTATCCGGATGTTGCCCATGCGGTGGCGATGTCGATTAAACAGGGCGAACACGAGCGTGGGATCCTGATCTGCGGTACCGGCATTGGGATGAGTATTGTGGCCAATAAAGTCCCCGGGGTCCGCGCCGCACAGTGTCACGATACCTTCTCCGCCGAGCGAGCGCGTAAAAGTAACAACGCGCAGATTATTACCCTTGGCGCGCGGGTGATTGGCGCTGAGCTGGGCAAAAAAATTATTCAGGCGTGGCTTGAGTCCGAATATGAGGGCGGCGGATCCGCGCCCAAAGTGGAACGTATTGATTATTACGAACACCAGCATGCCAGAGATTAATCTCCGCAGTCGTAAGATAAGGAACAGATGATGAGCCAGTTAGACGAACTGAAAAAATACACCACGGTTGTTGCTGATACCGGCGATATTGAATCGATTAAAAAGTTTGCACCCCAGGATGCGACCACCAACCCCTCGCTGGTGCTGAAGGCCGCGCAGCTGCCGCAGTATCAGCCGCTGATTGCCGATGCGATTGGCAAGGCACGCCGCCAGGGAGGCAGCGCAGAAACGCAATTGATTAACGCCTGCGATCAGGTGGCAGTGGATATCGGCAGCGAGGTGCTGCGCCATGTGCCCGGGCGTATCTCCACCGAAGTGGATGCTCGCTTTGCCTGGGATCGCGGGATGTGCGTCGCGAAGGCGCGCAAGCTCATCCAGTTATATGAAAAAAATGGCATTGGTCCCGAGCGGATTCTAATTAAACTCGCCGCCACCTGGGAGGGCATTCGCGCTGCCGAAGAGTTGGAGCAGAGCGGTATAAACTGCAACCTGACGCTGCTGTTCTCTTTCGCTCAGGCCCGGGCGTGCGCCGAAGCGGGCGTCTTTCTCATCTCGCCCTTTGTGGGCCGCATCTACGACTGGTATCAGAAGCACCAGCCGCAGTCAGCCTATCAGGTGGACAGCGATCCGGGCGTGGTCTCTGTGCGCCAGATTTATCAGTATTACAAATCCCATGGCTATGACACGGTGGTAATGGGCGCTAGCTTCCGTCGTATTGAGCAGATCCAGGCGCTGGCGGGCTGCGATCGCCTGACTATCTCTCCGGCACTGCTGGACGAGCTGGCGGCCAGTGAAGGAGTGTTGACCCGCCAGTTGACCCCCGGCTGCGTGACGGAAACCCGTCCCAGCCCGATGACGCAGGCGGAGTTCCTCTGGCAGCATCATCAGGATCCCATGGCAGTGGAAAAACTAGCGGAAGGGATCCGACTGTTTGCTGTCGATCAGGTGAAACTGGAACAACAGATTCAGCAGATGCTGTAAGCCGCAGGGATAAAGACTGATGAAGACGACAAAAACCATTCGCTGCCAATGCGCCAACGCGCTGCGCGCCCTGAGCATGGACGCGGTACAGAAAGCCAAATCCGGCCACCCGGGGGCCCCGATGGGTATGGCTGACATTGCCGAAGTGCTGTGGCGTGATTTCCTGAACCATAACCCGAACAATCCGGCCTGGGCTGACCGTGACCGTTTTGTGTTGTCAAATGGCCATGGTTCGATGCTGATTTACAGCCTGCTGCACCTCACTGGCTACGATCTGCCGATATCCGAGCTGAAAAACTTCCGCCAGCTGCACTCCAAAACCCCGGGTCACCCGGAAGTCGGCTACACCGCAGGCGTGGAAACCACCACCGGTCCGCTGGGCCAGGGTATCGCTAACGCGGTCGGGATGGCTATCGCCGAGAAAACCCTGGCGGCGCAGTTCAACCGTCCGGGACACGATATCGTCGACCACTACACCTACGCCTTCATGGGCGACGGCTGCATGATGGAAGGCATTTCTCACGAAGTGTGCTCCCTGGCCGGTACCCTGAAACTGGGTAAACTGGTGGCGTTCTATGATGACAACGGCATCTCCATCGACGGCCACGTTGAAGGCTGGTTCACCGACGATACCGCCAAACGCTTTGAAGCCTACGGCTGGCACGTGGTGCGCGGCGTGGACGGTCACGACGCTGACGCCATCAAACGCGCGGTAGAAGAAGCGCGGGCGGTCACCGACAAACCGTCCCTGCTGATGTGCAAAACCATCATCGGTTTCGGTTCGCCGAACAAAGCCGGTACCCACGACTCCCACGGCGCGCCGCTGGGCGACGCCGAAATCGCCCTGACCCGCGAAGCGCTGGGCTGGAAACACGCGCCGTTTGACATCCCGTCTGACATCTATGCCCAGTGGGATGCCAAAGAAGCCGGCCAGGCGAAAGAAGCGGCGTGGAACGAGAAGTTTGCGGCTTACGCCAAAGCCTTCCCGCAGGAAGCAGCCGAATTCACCCGCCGTATGAAAGGCGAGATGCCGTCTGACTTCGACGCGAAAGCTAACGAGTTCATCGCGAAGCTGCAGGCCAACCCGGCGAAAATCGCCAGCCGTAAAGCCTCGCAGAACGCCATCGAAGCCTTCGGCCCGCTGCTGCCGGAATTCCTCGGCGGCTCCGCAGATCTCGCGCCGTCCAACCTGACCCTGTGGTCCGGCTCTAAGCCGATCAACGAAGACGCTGCCGGGAACTACATCCACTACGGCGTGCGCGAGTTCGGTATGACCGCTATCGCCAACGGTATCGCGCTGCACGGCGGCTTCCTGCCGTACACCTCCACCTTCCTGATGTTCGTGGAATACGCGCGTAATGCGGTACGTATGGCCGCGCTGATGAAACAGCGTCAGGTAATGGTCTACACCCACGACTCGATCGGTCTGGGCGAAGACGGCCCGACTCACCAGCCGGTAGAGCAGGTGGCTTCCCTGCGCGTGACCCCGAACATATCCACCTGGCGTCCGTGTGACCAGGTTGAATCCGCGATTGCGTGGAAATATGGCGTGGAGCGTCAGGACGGCCCGACCGCGCTGATCCTCTCCCGTCAGAACCTGGCGCAGCAGGAGCGTACCGCAGAGCAGCTGGCGACCGTGGCCCGCGGCGGTTATGTGCTGAAAGAGTGCGCCGGCCAGCCGGAGCTGATCTTCATCGCCACCGGTTCCGAAGTGGAGCTGGCGGTTGCCGCATGGGACAAACTGACTGCCGAAGGCGTGAAGGCGCGCGTGGTTTCCATGCCGTCCACCGACGCGTTCGACAAGCAGGATGCGGCTTATCGCGAATCCGTACTGCCGAAAGCCGTGACCGCGCGCGTTGCCGTGGAAGCGGGTATCGCTGACTACTGGTTCAAATACGTTGGCCTGAACGGCGCTATCGTTGGCATGACCACCTTCGGTGAGTCTGCGCCGGCTGAGCAGCTGTTCGAGGAGTACGGCTTCACCGTCGATAACGTGGTTGCTAAAGCGAAAGCGCTGCTGTAAATCCCCACCGCTATCGCCCGGCCCGGAGTCGGGCGATACGCTCTCTGAGTAATGATCTTCCGGTCATGAGTTTGTCTTTTCCTTTCTGAACCATTTCCCACTCTATTTTGTGCGTGACCGCTGATTTCTGTACGTTTTTTTGTGCAGACCGGCAAATGTAGACCAGATTCAATAGGCGCCCGCACGATCGCGCCGCGCCCCTCGATTCCGCCGGACGTCTGTAAAGGAGACCCCGCCATGCCGTCACCGATGATTTATCAGGATCTCACCACTGCCGCGCTGCTCGGCCATGCGGCGCAGTATCACAGCGAGACCGAGATTGTCTCGGTGAGTACTGGCGGTGAGAAGGAGCGCAGCTGCTGGGGGGAGGTGGCCAGCCGTGCTCAGCGGCTGGCATCGGCGCTGGCGTCGCTGGGGCTGCCGCCGGGCGCCCGCTGCGCCACGCTGGCATGGAACAACCGCCGCCATCTGGAGATCTATTTTGCCGTCGCCTCCGGCGGCTGGGTGACGCACACCGTCAATCCGCGGCTGTCGGTTGACCATCTGCGGTATATCCTCAACGATGCTGCCGATGAAGTGCTGTTTTTTGACCAGACCTTTTTGCCGCTGGTAGCGCAGCTGCTGCCGCAGCTGCCGACGGTGAAACACGTCGTGCTGATGGAGTCCCGCAGCGAAGCGGCGCTCAGCCAGCTGCCCTCATTGCTGTTTTATGACGATCTGTTGCAGCAGGGGATGGCAGACTATCGCTGGCCGCAGCTCAATGAACTGACTCCGGCTTCGCTCTGCTACACCTCGGGAACCACCGGCCGGCCGAAAGGGGTGTTGAATACCCATCGTTCGCTGGTCCTGCACGCCCTGAGCGGCAACCAGCCGGACGCCGCCGGCATATCGGCGAAGGACAGCCTGTTGCCGGTGGTGCCGATGTTCCATGTCAACGCGTGGGGGACGCCGTTTATCGCCGCCATGGTCGGCGCGCGGCTGGTGCTGCCGGGGCCGCACCTCGATGGCGACAGCCTGCTGCAGCTGCTGGCCGCCGAGAAGGTGACGGTGGGGTTTGGCGTGCCGGTGATCTGGGCCGGCTTGCTGGCGGCGATGCGCCGGACAGAGGTCCGGCTGCCTGAATTTAAACGTGCGCTGGTCGGCGGCTCCGCGCTGCCGCCGTCGATGGCCGAGGCCTTTCAGCGTGATTACGGCATTGCGCTGACCCACGCCTGGGGAATGACCGAAACATCGCCCATCGGCACCATCAACACACCGTTGAGCAAACATGACGCGCTCCCGGCACAGGAACAGCAAAAGCAGCGCGCCGGTCAGGGGCGGCCCATTTTCGGCATCGAACTGCAGGTGGTGGACGTGGATGGCGAACCGTTGCCCCGGGATGGTCAAAGCCAGGGTTATCTGCAGGTCAGAGGGCACTGGGTGGTAGAGCAATACTATGGTCAGGACGCGAGCGCCCTGACCGCGGCAGGCTGGTTTGATACCGGTGATATCGGTACGCTCGACGCCAATGGTTATCTGGTGATCAGCGATCGGGCAAAGGATATTATCAAGTCCGGTGGCGAGTGGATCTCCACCGTTGAGCTGGAGAATATCGCCATCGCGCATCCGGGGGTGCGCAGCGCGGCGGCCATCGCCGCCCGCCATCCGCGCTGGGACGAGCGGCCGGTGCTGCTGTGCGTCCGTGCGGAAGGGGGCGAAGTGGAGGAGACCGATCTGCTGAGCTGGTTTGAGAAGCGGGTGCCTAAATGGCAGATCCCGGACCGGGTGATATTTGTCGATGCGCTGCCGATCAGCGCCACGGGTAAGGTGCTCAAAAATCAGCTGCGCCAGGCCTACGGAGAGATTTTAATGAGTGAGGGAAAATGAGCCATGCGCGACCCGGTCTGACGACCTGTTCTCAGTATGATGCGGCCCTGCACGCCTTGTCGGCGGCGCGCCAGCGCTGGGCGGAAACCTCAGTGAACCGTCGTCTGGCGCTCCTGCGCCAGATCAAGGATGCCCTGGCCGGCATTGCCCCGGCGTGGGTGGCCGCGGCAGCGGCGGCCAAAGGGCTGCCGGCGGGCGATCCGCTGGCGGGGGAAGAGTGGCTGGCGGGCCCCTGCGCGCTAATGGTCGGCTGCAACGGGCTTATCGCCACCCTGGAGCAACTGGAGGAGAAGACCTTTCTGCGGCGGATCCCGCTGCGGACGCTGGCGGACGGCCGCCTGGCGCTGCGGGTGGTGCCCGGCACGCTCTGGGATCGGCTGCTTCTGTCTGGTGTTCGCGCTGAGATATGGATGCAGCCAGGCGTCACCCGGGCCCATCTCGACCGCTATGCGGCGCGGGCATACGACATCCCGCCTGCCGCGCGGCAGGGCAAGCTGGCGCTGGTGCTTGGCGCCGGCAATGTGGCCTCGATTGCGCCACTGGATGTGCTACACAAGCTGTTTATTGAGAATCAGGTCTGCCTGCTGAAGCTCAATCCGGTGAATGATTATCTGCACGATCTGCTGGCCCAGGCCCTGGCGCCGCTGATTGCCATGGATGCGCTCCGCATCGTCACCGGCGACGCCCGGGCGGGAGCGTGGCTGACCACCCATCCCGCTGTCGATGAGATCCATATCACCGGCTCCCGCGAGACCCATGACGTCATCGTCTGGGGCGAGGGTGAGGCGGCTCGCCAGCGTCGGGCCGCCGGGACGCCGCTGAACCCGCGTCGGGTGACCTCGGAGCTGGGCGGCGTCAGCCCCACCATTATCGTACCCGGGCCGTGGAGCGAGGCGGACATCGCTTTTCAGGCGCAGCAGCTGGCGACGCAGAAGATGAACAACGGCGGGTTTAACTGCGTGGCCAGCCAGGTGCTGATCCTGCAGCAAGGCTGGGAGCCTGCGACGGCCTTGCTGAATCAGCTGTACCGACTGATCGCCGCGAATACCCGCCCGGACTACTACCCCGGCGCTGAAAACCGGCTGACCGACTTTCGCCTGCGCGCCCGTCAGCCGCTGGAGATAGCCCGCGGTGACGCGCTGCCGTTGATTGTGGCGAATACCGACGATGATCCCGGGTTCTGCCAGCAGGAGGTCTTTGGCCCGGGGCTGTCGGTCACCCGTCTTGAGGCCGATAGTGCGGAAAGCTTTCTGCGCCAGGCGATCGGCTATGCGAATCAGCGGCTGCAGGGCACGCTGGGGGCCAATATTGTGATCCACCCGCGCACCCGCAAAGCGATTGGACGTAAGCGTTTTAATGCGCTGATCGCCGAGCTGCGCTACGGCACGGTGGCGATCAACTGCTGGAGCGGGGTGGCCTTCCTGTTAGCCCCTTGCCCGTGGGGGGCGTTTCCCGGCCACACGCTCGACGATATTCAGAGCGGGCGGGGCAAGGTGCATAACAGCTTTATGCTGGAGAAAACCGAGCGCACGGTGATTGAGGCGCCGTTTCGGCCGTTTCCGCGTAGTCTTTGGCATGGCGAACTGACGCTGATGCCCCTGCCGCCCTGGTTCATCACCCACCGGGGGCAGGAAGCGGTGGCGCAGCGGCTGGTGGATTTTTACCATCGGCCGCGCTGGCGCAAATTGCCGGCGCTCCTCTGGCGCGCGCTGCGGGGCTAAGGTGAGAGCAAAAAAAAGGGCGGAACCGCGGTTCCGCCCTGCGGGATTAACGGCCCGCTTTCAGCTTCTGGTAATACTCTTCATAAATGGCGCTGGCGCTGCCGACGTCATTCTGCCATTCGCCTTTCTCAATGGTTGCGGCGTCCGGATAGAGCGATTTATCGTTGGCCACTGCCGGGCTGAGCATCTTGCGCGCCGCAAGGTTCGGCGTCGGATAACCGATGGTTTCAGCGACCTGTTTGGCGACATCCGGGCGCAGCAGGAAGTTAATCAGCTTCAGCGCGCCGTCGACGTTTTTGGCGTTCGCCGGGATCGACAGGCTGTCCATCCAGAAGATGCCGCCCTCTTTCGGCCAGATCACTTCCAGCGGAGTACCTGCCTGGCGGGCGACGTAAGCCGAGCCGTTCCATACCATCCCGAGGTTCACTTCGCCTTCCATATACGGGTTCGCCGGGTTATCAGAGTTAAACGCTGCGACGTTGGGCATCAGCTTTTTCAGCTCGTTATAGGCGGCTTCAATCTCTTTCGGGTCGGTGGTGTTGCCGGAATAGCCCAGCTTACGCAGCGCCATCTGGAACACTTCGCGCGCGTCGTCGGTCAGCAGCAGGCTGCTTTTGTATTCCGGCTTCCACAGGTCGGCCCAGCTGGTGATAGTTTTCGGGTCAATCGCCTCGTTGTTGACGCCGATGGCCGTCGCCCCCCAGATATAGGGGATGGAGTAGTCGTTATTCGGATCGAACGGTTTATTCAGCATCTGCGGATCGAGGTTGCTGAAGTTAGTCAGCTTGCTCTTATCGATCTTCTGCAGCATACCTTCTTTGCGCATCTTGTCGACAAAGTAGGTCGACGGGACGACCAGGTCGTACGCGCCGTCTTTATAGGTTTTGAGCTTGGCGTACATGGTTTCGTTCGACTCGTAGGTCGAATAGATAACCTTGATGCCGGTCTCTTTGGTGAACTGCTCCAGCAGGCCCGGCGGCACATACTCGGTCCAGTTATAGAAATAGAGCGTTTTGCTATCGTCCGCGTGCGCAGCGCCCATGCCGATTGCCAGAGCGCTCGCCGCGAGCAGGTGGCGTGACCATTTTTTCATTTTAACGTCCCCTGAGTTTTATCACGTGCAATTAACTGACTGGCGATGACCATCACCAGCGACAGAACCAACAAAATCGTGGCCAGGGCGTTCACCTCTGGCGAAACGCCAACCTTGACCATCGAATAGATCTTCAGTGGCAGGATTTCATACCCCGGACCGGTCACGAACGAGGAGACTACCACGTCATCCATCGACAGGGTGAAGCTCAGCAACCACCCAGCGGCTACCGCCGGCAGGGCCAGCGGCAGGATAATTTTGCGCAGGATGGTCATCTCGCTGGCGCCCAGATCTTTCGCCGCCTCCAGCATCCGCACGTCAAAGCCTTTCAGGCGGGAGTAAACGGTGACCACCACAAACGGCAGGCAGAAGGTGATATGCGAAAACAGCAGCGACCAGAAACCAAGCTGGACGCCGATCAGCATAAACAGCACCAGCAGAGAGATGGCCATCACAATATCTGGCGACATCATCACCACAAACAGCATGCCGCTGACAAACGGTTTGCCGCGAAAGCGGTAACGGTACAGCGCCACGGCGGTCAGCGAGCCGATAAGGGTGGCGAAGGTCGCCGACAGCACCGCCATGGTCAGCGAGTGCTGGGCGGCCTGCAGCAGGCTATCGTTGTTCATCAGCAGGCTATACCAGTCGGTGGTGAACCCCTGCCAGTTGATGCCGAAGCGCGACCGGTTAAACGAGTTAACGATCAGAATAATAATAGGGATGTAGAGATACGCGTAGATGGCGGTCATAAAGCCGCCGCGCAGCAGTCGACCGATCATTCCAGCTCCACCTTTTTATTCAGCAGGCGCGCCGCGCGCCAGTAAATCAACAGCATCAGGCCCATCACCAGGGTTAAGGTAATGCTGGTTGCCGCGCCGAACGGCCAGTCACGGATATTGAGGAACTGGCTTTTGATCACGTTGCCGATCAGCAGGTTCTTGGCGCCGCCCATCAGGTCGGAAACGTAGAACAACCCCATCGCCGGCAGCATCACCAGCAGACAGCCGGCGATGATCCCCGGCATGGTCAGCGGGATGATAATGCGGATAAAGGTCTGCAGCTTGCTGGCGCCGAGATCTTTCGCCGCTTCCAGCAGCGGGCGATCCAGTTTCTCAATGCTGGAGTAGAGCGGCATCACCATAAACGGCAGCAGGATGTACACCAGGCCGATGATCACCGCCGAGGGGGTGAACATAATGCGTATCGGGGTGTCGATCACCCCCAGCCACAGCAGAAACTCGTTCAGGTAACCTTTAGTGCTGAGGAAAATCTTCAGCCCGTAGATGCGGATCAACGAGTTGGTCCAAAAAGGGACGATCAGCAGGAACAGCAGCAGGGGCCGTACCTTCTGCGGCAGCCGGGCGAGGAACCACGCAAACGGATAGCCCAGCGCCAGGCAGGCGAGGGTCGCCAGCAGCGCCATGTTTAGCGAATGCAGCAGAACGTCATAATAGAGCGGATCCAGTAGCCGCGAATAGTTATCCAGCGTGAAGACCAGTTTGACGAAGTTGGCATCGTCGCGGGTCAAAAAGCTGGTGGCGATGATCATCAGGTTGGGCAGGAAGACAAACAGCACCAGCCAACCGACGATAGTGGCGATCACCACATTCTGGAATTTACTGGTGTTCTTCATCGGCCAGCACCACCTCCCAGCTTTCCACCCAATTGATAGACATTTTCTGGTCAAGAGAGTGGTCGAAATCCGGGTCGTCTTCGTTAAAGAACTCGCTGACCATCACCATTTTGCCGTTCTCCAGTTCCACCACCGACTCCAGAGTCATGCCTTTATAGTTGCGCTCGCGGACATAGCCGATCAGGCCGTCGGCGTCGCTGTTATGGTGGATCTCGTCGACGCGCAGATCTTCCGGGCGCAGCAGGACATGCAGACGCTGGCCGGCCTCCACGGCAAAATTGACGGTGATGTTGCATTCCCGTCCTTCAACGCGGGCGCGCACGCGCTGTTCGTCGAGACGTTCAATTACCGTGGCGTCAAAGATATTGATCTCGCCGATAAAGCTGGCGACAAACAGGTTCTTCGGCTCTTCGTAGATCTCTCGCGGGGTGCCGTCCTGTTCGATTTTGCCATCACGCATCACCACGATGCGATCGGACATGGTCAGAGCCTCTTCCTGATCGTGGGTGACGAAGACGAAGGTGATCCCGAGCTTACGCTGCAGCGCTTTCAGTTCGTTCTGCATCTGCTTGCGCAGCTTGTAATCCAGTGCCGAAAGAGACTCATCGAGCAGCAGCAGACGCGGTTTGTTGACCACCGCGCGGGCGATGGCCACGCGCTGCTGCTGGCCGCCGGAGAGCTGGTGCGGTTTGCGCTGGGCAAACGCCTCCAACTGCACCATCTTTAAGGCATCCATCACCCGTGGGGTGATTTCCGCCGCCGGTGTTTTCTGCATCCGCAGGCCAAAGGCGACGTTCTCGAACACCGTCATATGCGGAAACAGGGCGTAGCTTTGGAATACGGTATTGACGTGGCGGTTTTCCGCCGGAACATGAGTGATATCGTGATCTTCGAGATGGATCCGTCCGCTGTCGACGTTTTCCAGGCCGGCAATAAGGCGCAGAACGGTGGTTTTACCGCAGCCAGAGGGGCCAAGCAGAGTGAGAAACTCACCATTGTTGATGGTCAGGTTAAGGTTGTCGATGACCGTTTTACCATCAAAGCTCTTGCGAATTCCCGCCAGATGCACCAGCGGCGAACGCGAACGCGGTTGTATATTCAATTTTTGACTCTGTCCCATGTAGACGCAACGGCAAATTTCCGGCCGCTGCGGGGTTTGTGATTAACCACCTTTGGGGTTGCACGTTTTTAATAAGGGCCAGCATTCTACGGCAAACGAGGGTAATCGCCAATCCTTGATACGCCCGCATAGTCTACCTTTACACCATAACGTCGGTTCCGTTATTAAATTTCGCTTTACGGGCTAAAAATGACCTGACGCAATATTTGTCTTTTCTGGCTTATGAATAATGTTGTCACAAAAGAAGAGGGTGGCTACATGGATAAATTGCTTGAGCGTTTTTTGCAGTACGTTTCTTTGGACACGCAGTCAAAGCCTGGCGTTCGTCAGGTCCCCAGCACGGAAGGGCAGTGGAAGCTGTTACGCCTGTTGCAGGCGCAGCTGGAAGAAATGGGACTGGTCAAGGTAACGCTGAGTGAAAAAGGGACGGTAATGGGAACTTTGCCCGCTAACGTTGAGGGCGATATCCCGGCCATCGGTTTTATCTCCCACGTCGACACCTCCCCGGATTTCAGTGGTAAAAACGTTAATCCGCAGATTGTTGAAAACTATCGCGGCGGCGATATCGCGCTGGGTATCGGCGATGAGGTGCTCTCCCCGGTGATGTTCCCGGTTCTGCATCAGCTTTTGGGACAGACGCTGATCACCACCGACGGGAAAACGCTGCTCGGGGCGGACGACAAAGCCGGCATTGCCGAAATTATGACCGCGCTGGCGACCCTGCAGGCGAAAAATATTCCTCATGGCGATATCCGCGTGGCCTTCACCCCTGATGAAGAGGTGGGTAAAGGGGCGAAGCATTTCGACGTCGAGGCCTTTGACGCCCGCTGGGCCTATACCGTCGACGGCGGCGGGGTCGGCGAACTGGAGTTTGAAAACTTCAACGCCGCCTCGGTGACGATTAAAATTGTCGGTAATAACGTGCACCCCGGCACCGCGAAAGGGGTGATGGTCAACGCGCTGTCGCTGGCCGCGCGCATTCATGCCGAAGTGCCGGCCGATGAAGCGCCGGAGACCACTGAAGGCTATGAAGGTTTTTATCACCTCACCAGCATGAAAGGCAGCGTCGATCGGGCCGAGATGCATTACATCATCCGCGATTTTGACCGTAAGCACTTCGAGGCGCGCAAGCGCAAGATGATGGAGATCGCCAAAAAGGTCGGCAAGGGACTGCACCCGGACTGTTATATTGAGCTGGTGATCGAGGACAGTTATTACAACATGCATGAGCAGGTGATCGCCCATCCGCACGTGGTCGATATTGCCCGCCAGGCGATGGTGGACTGCGATATTGAACCGCAGATGAAGCCGATCCGCGGCGGCACCGACGGCGCGCAGCTCTCATTTATGGGACTGCCGTGCCCAAACCTGTTTACCGGTGGCTACAACTATCACGGCAAACATGAGTTTGTCACCCTGGAAGGAATGGAGAAAGCGGTGCAGGTGATCGTGCGTATCGCCGAGCTGACGGCGGCACGCAAAGGGCATTAATCTTCTCAGGTGGCCCGGTAGGCCGCGTGTCGGACAAGATGCCGGATGGCGGCTTCGCCTTATCCGGCCTACGGTCCAGCCGGTGAGCGCGGAACCCGTAGGCCCGGCAAGCGCAGCGCCGCCGGGCGTTCAACATCAGAGCGGGCTCCTGTCTTTATGCCGGATGGCGGCTTCGCCTTATCCGGCCTACGGTCCAGACGGTGACCGCAGAACCCGTAGGGCCGGCAAGCGCAGCGCTGCCGGGCGTTCAACATCAGAGCGGGCTCCTGTCTTTATGCCGGATGGCGGCTTCGCCTTATCCGGCCTACGGTCCAGACGGTGACCGCAGAACCCGTAGGCCCGGCAAGCGCAGCGCCGCCGGGCAAAAGCGATAAGGCTAATACTGAGGAGGGAACCTCACATGTCTGATTATCGTCGCAGTTATATCCCTGGCGGCTGCTGGTTCTTCACCGTTAACCTGCAAAATCGGCGCAGCGATCTCCTGACGCGGCATATTGTTCATCTGCGTGCCGCTACAGCGTCTGTTAAAAGCAAAAAACCTTTTCTGATTAACGCCTGGGTGGTTTTACCAGAGCATATGCACTGCATCTGGACCCTACCTGAGGGGGATACCGATTATTCCGGTCGCTGGCGGGACATTAAAAAAATGTTTACCCGAGCGCTGGCGCAGCGCCATATCTGGCAGCCGCGATTCTGGGAACATGCCATCCGTAATGAAGAAGATTACTGGCGGCATATGGATTACGTTTATATCAATCCCGTTAAGCACGGTCATGTCCGTCGGGTGCAGGATTGGCCGTATTCGACCTTTCATCGCGATGTGCGCCGGGGATGGTATCCGCCGGATTGGGCAGGTGAGGTAAGCGAATTTGATGCAGGCGAGAGGCGATAATGCTCGGGTAAGACATTGCCGCCATCGAAACCACAAAGTGCCGGATGGCGGCTTCGCCTTATCCGGCCTACGGTCCAGCCGGTGAGCGCGGAACCCGTAGGCCCGGCAAGCGCAGCGCCGCCGGGCGTTCAACATCAGAGCGGGCTCCTGTCTTCATGCCGGATGGCGGCTTCGCCTTATCCGGCCTACGATCCAGCCGGTGACCGCGGGACCCGTAGGCCCGGCAAGCGCAGCGCCGCCGGGCGGTGAACAGCAGAGCGGGTGCCTGTCTTTATGCCGGATGGCGGCTAACGCCTTATCCGGCCTACGGTCCAGCCGGTGACCGCGGGACCCGTAGGCCCGGCAAGCGCAGCGCCGCCGGGCGGTGAACAGCAGAGCGGGCTCCTGTCTTTATGCCGGATGGCGGCTTCGCCTTATCCGGCCTACGGTCCAGCCGGTGAGCGCGGAACCCGTAGGCCCGGCAAGCGCAGCGCCGCCGGGCGTTCAACATCAGAGCGGGCTCCTGTCTTCATGCCGGATGGCGGCTTCGCCTTATCCGGCCTACGATCCAGCCGGTGACCGCGGGACCCGTAGGCCCGGCAAGCGCAGCGCCGCCGGGCGGTGAACAGCAGAGCGGGTGCCTGTCTTTATGCCGGATGGCGGCTTCGCCTTATCCGGCCTACGGTTCAGCCGGTGAGCGCGGGACCCGTAGGCCCGGCAAGCGCAGCGCCGCCGGGCGTTCAACATCAGAGCGGGTGCCTGTCTTTATGCCGGATGGCGGCTTCGCCTTATCCGGCCTACGGTCCAGCCGGTGACCGCGGGACCCGTAGGCCCGGCAAGCGCAGCGCCGCCGGGCGGTGAACAGCAGAGCGGGTGCCTGTCTTTATGCCGGATGGCGGCTTCGCCTTATCCGGCCTACGGTCCAGCCGCTGACCACAGAACCCGTAGGCCCGGCAAGCGCAGCGCCGCCGGGCAGGATGATGGCTCAGTCGCCAAAGAACCAATAGCCGCTGTTGACCAGCGCTGCCAGCATGGCGAGGAAAGAAGGATCTTCCAGCGCATCGCCAAAATGGTCGGCGCGCAGCGTCAGATGGGTGGCTAAGGCGTCCAGCGCCGGACGGTGCGGGGAGTTGATCTTCTCGCCGTTAACGAATACCTCGCCGTCAATGCGCAGCACCCGCAGGCCGCCCAGGCGTTCCAGGGTATCGCCCTGCTGCAGGGCATCGTAAATCTCATCTGGCTGATACGGCGGCTCCGGCGGCGCGACGTCGAGCTCATGACGCGACTGGGTGATAAACTCGCCGAACCACTGCTTAAAGTGCTCCGGTTGGTTAATCAGACCCAGCATCATCTCGCGCAGGCGGTCGAGTTCGGTCGGTAAAATATCCGCCGGATGGTCGCGGGACGGCACGTCCGGATCGGCGTAGCGCTGGCTGCCCAGTTCGCGCTGGAGGACATAGTCGGCAAAGCCGCTAAACAGCTCGCGGGCATTCGGCGCGCGATAGCCGACCGAATAGTTAAGCGAGTTTTCCAGCGAATAACCCTCATGCGGGAATCCCGGCGGAATATAGAGAATATCGCCAGGCTCCATCTCTTCATCGATGATCGCCTCGAAGGGGTCAACCTGCAGCAGGTCCGGATGCGGGCAGTGCTGTTTCATCGGCACCTTTTCCCCAACGCGCCAGCGCCGACGACCGGTGCCCTGAATGATAAACACATCATACTGATCCAGATGCGGGCCGACGCCGCCTCCCGGCACCGAAAAGGAGATCATCAGGTCGTCGATACGCCAGTCCGGCAGAGCACGGAACGGATGCATCAGCGCTGCGGACGGTTCATGCCAGTGGTTAACCGCCTGCACCAGCAGGGACCAGTTGTTTTCGCTCAGGTGATCGTAGCTTTCGAAAGGACCGTGACTGACCTGCCATTTTCCATCCTGATGGCTGACAAGGCGGCTATCGACCTCGCTCTCCATGGCCAGTCCTGCCAGTTCGTCCGGGCTTAGGGGGTCGATAAAATTGGCGAAGCCGCGCTTCAATACCACCGGCCGTTTTTGCCAGTAGCGTTCGATAAAGTCGGGCCAGTTAAGCGTTAATTGATAATCCATATTGATATTCCACTGCAGGTGTCTGACAGGGATTATAACGGATGCGGCGCCCTGGCGATGCAGACGCCGTGAAAAATCTCAACGATTAACTCTGTTTATCTTCCATCTGCTGGCGGCCAAACACCACCTCCATGCAGGCGCCGCCGAGCAGGCTTTCCCCGGCGATGATCTCTCCATCATATTGTTCGACAATTTCACGCGCAACGGAGAGCCCTACCCCCTGGCCGGGACGCAGGGTATCAGCCCGCTGGCCGCGGTCGAAAACGGCCCGGCGCTGGCTCTGCGGGATCCCCGGCCCATCGTCTTCCACCAGGATGTGCAGATGGCTGTCGGTGGTCTGGCGCACGGAAACTTCCACGAACTCCAGACAATACTTACAGGCGTTATCAAGAACGTTACCCATCACTTCCATAAAATCGTTCTGCTCGCCGACAAAAGTGATCTCCGGCGAGATGTCGAGCGAGATATTGACCCCTTTGCGCTGATAGACCTTGTTGAGAGCGGAAGTCAGGCTGTCAAGCAGGGGGGCGATCGGGTGTAATTCCCGGCTCAAGAGGGTGCCGCCGCTGCGCATGCTGGCGCGATGCAGGTAATAACCAATCTGCTGCGAGATGCGGCTTATCTGCTCCAGCATCACCGGCTCCGCCTCGTCGACGCTGATCTTCTCGCCGCGCAGCGAGCGCAGTGTACTCTGCATCACCGCCAGCGGCGTTTTCAGACTGTGAGTGAGATCGGTGAGGGTAGTGCGGTATTTGTCATAGCGTTCGCGCTCGCTGCGAACCAGGCGGTTGAGGTTGCTGACCAGCCGGGTCAGCTCGCGAGTGGTGTTGGGATTGAGCTTTTCGCGGTGATGTTCCTCCAGTTCGCGCACCTCTTTGGCCAGCGACTCAATGGGCCGCAGGCTCCACCAGGCGGCGACCCACAGCAGGGGGATCACCAGCAGCAGGTTGGCGGCCAGCACATAGACAAACCAGCTCCACACCATATAGCTGCGCTTGAGCTCCACCGGAATGGTGTCGACCACCACAATGCTGAGCTGAGGCATTTTGCTGGTGGCCGGGTAGAGGTTGATCGCCACCGAGTGGGTCATCTCAGAGTCGTCGCCCTGTTCGCGGATAGCGTCCAGCTGTTCCTGAATCTCATGGTTATTGCGCAACAGCATACTGCTGCTGTCGACATCGGCTTCAATCTCATGGAAGCCATTGCGTTTCAGCCATTCCGGTTGAATGCGTTTCGCCAGCCATGGAACATCACGCTGCGCCCACAGCAGTTTGCCCTGCTCATCGTAGATAAGGGTCACCGTCGGGCTTTCCATATTCAGGTTTTCCGGGATATCGACGTCAATAGCGCCGTTTTCCCATCTCGCCAGCATATAAAAGAGATTGCTCTCGCCGCGCAGCAGGCGAAAGGTGGTTTTATCGAAGCTAACGCTATAGCCCACCAGGGCCACCATGCCGTAGGCCAGGGAGAGCACCAGCACCACCCCGGCGGTCGCCAGCAGGAAGCGAACCCGTAATGACAGCGGGAAGATATGCCGCAACAGTCCCTTCATCAGCGCAGTTCGAACAGATAGCCCTGGCCGCGCACCGTGGTGATGACGTCCTGTGGGTATTCAGCCTGAATTTTCTTGCGCAGCCGACCCATCAGCACGTCGATGGTGTGGCTTTCTCGCAGTTCGGCATCCGGGTAAAGCTGGAGCATCAGCGAATCTTTGCTGACCACTTTGCCGCGGTTACGGATCAGGGTTTCCATAATGGTGTATTCAAAGGCGGTCAGCTTGATCGGCTGGTCATTCACCGACAGCTCGCGCCGGGAGAGGTCGACCTGGAACGGCGGCAGGGAGATCACCTGCGAGGCCAGGCCGCTGTTACGGCGCAGCAGCGCCTGCATGCGGGCGGCAACCTCTTCAATATGGAAAGGCTTGGTGACGTAATCATCCGCCCCGGCGCTCAGCACTTCCACTTTATCCTGCCATCCTTCGCGGGCGGTCAGCACCAGCACCGGCAGCGACACGTCGTGGCTGCGCCAGCGGCGGATCAGTGATAAACCGTCTTCATCCGGCAGGCCGAGATCGACGATGGCGATATCCGGGAGATGTTCGCCCAGATAGTAGTCCGCTTCCCTGGCATCTTCCGCCGCATCGACCTGATGGCCCAGCTCCTGCAGCTGAACTTTGAGGTGGTGACGCAGCAGGGCATTATCCTCAACCACGAGTACGCGCATGGCTGTTCTCCCTAGCATTTTCGATAGTAGTCTGACGCTCATTATATACGCAAAATATAAACGGCTGTTAAATAAAGCTTTTTATAAAAAGGGCCCCTGGTGCCCCGGGCTGGCCAGCATTCGGCGGCGCCCTTTGCGCATACTGCATGGAACTCCTTCATTCTATGCGTAATTTCAGTAAACGCCCAGCGGCAGGATGCGAACGGCGAGCGGGTTGGTGATGTTAATTTTTTGTGTAATAGTGCTGGAATCACCCCTCAAGAACGTCGCAGGTTATCCATTATGTCTCAGCAGCAGAGCGCGGACTGGGTCAGGCTGGCGCAATCGCCCAGCCGGACGGAACGCATCGAAGCCTTCTTCGGCGGCCACGGCTATGAGCCGCACCGGCATGATACCTACGCCATCGGCCAGACGATCGCCGGCGTGCAGAGCTTTCACTATCGCGGCGGACTCCAGCACAGCCTGCCCGGCGGAACGATGGTGCTTCATCCGGACGAAATACACGATGGCGAGGCGGGCACCGAGGCGGGGTTTCACTACCGTATGGTTTATATCGAACCGGCGCTGATCCAGAAGATACTCGGCGGCAGGCCACTACCGTTTATCCCCGGCGGCCTGTCGGCGGATCCACGGCTACGTCGCGCCGCGCTGCCGTTATTAAAAGCGGTCACGGACACCTTTGAACCGCTGGAGGAAGAGGACGCCCTGTACGACCTGGCGCAGACCCTGGCCGTTGTCGGCGGCCAACGTTCCCGTCGCCAGGCGTTTGATTATCAGGCGGCGGAGAGGGCCCGGGAGTATATCCATGCCTGTTTTATGCAGGATATGACCCTCGACACCCTGTCGCAGGTCAGCGGCCGGGACCGCTGGAGCCTGAGCCGGGATTTCAGAACGCTGTACGGCACCAGCCCGTGGCGCTACGTCATGATGCGCCGGCTCGATTTTTGCCGCCAGCGGATGCGCGCCGGGGAGCGTCTGGTGGATATTGCCGCCGACGCGGGCTTTGCCGACCAGAGCCACATGACGCGCCAGTTTATCAGCCGCTTTGGCCTCTCTCCGGGGCGCTGGCTGCGGGCGATCCGCGGATAAGGCGGCGCAGGTTGCACAATCGTTCAAGCGTCAACGCGGCGAGGCGAACTATGCTGACTGCCTTTATCACAAGGAGACAGCCCATGTATCAACTCGTTAATCTTGCTCATAAATTTTCCCTGTTCAGCGAACAATGGCAGCCCAAAGTGGTGGCTGAAATGAATGACTATCAGTTCAAGGTCGTGCGCATCGCCGGCGACTTTATCTGGCACAGCCACCCGGAAACCGATGAGACATTGATGGTGGTGGAGGGGGTATTGCGCGTGGACTTCCGCGACGGGCATGTGCTGGTGAAGGCCGGGGAGATGATCGTCGTGCCGCGCGGGGTGGAACATAAGACCTCGGCGGAGACGGAAGCGAAGCTGATGCTGATTGAGCCGCGCGGGGTGTTGAATACCGGCCACGAGGGCGGCGAGCGGACGGCGGTGAACGACGTTTGGATCTGATCGCTTTCCGGCGATAAAACGCCCCTCTTTCCGGCGGAAAGAGGGGCAGGGCGATTACTTCAGCTCGTCAACCATGGTGGTTGCCCGACCGATATAGTTGGCCGGGGTCATCGCTTTGAGACGCACTTTTTCCTCTTCCGGCAGGGCGAGGCTGTCAATAAACTGCTTCATCCCTTCCGCGTCCACGCGTTTGCCGCGGGTCAGCTCTTTCAGCTTCTCGTACGGTTTTTCGATACCGTAACGACGCATCACGGTCTGGATCGGCTCAGCCAGTACTTCCCAGTTGTGATCCAGTTCGTCCAGCAGGCGATCCTGGTTCAGCTCCAGCTTGCTGATCCCTTTGAGGGTGGACTGATAGGCGATCAGCGCATAGCCGATGCCCACGCCGAGGTTACGCAGAACGGTGGAGTCGGTCAGGTCGCGCTGCCAGCGGGAAACCGGCAGTTTGCTGGCCAGGTGCTGCATGACCGCATTGGCCAGGCCGAGATTGCCTTCGGAGTTTTCGAAGTCAATTGGGTTCACCTTGTGCGGCATGGTGGATGAGCCGATTTCCCCGGCGATGGTCTTCTGTTTGAAGTGGTTGAGCGCGATGTAGCCCCACACGTCGCGATCGAAGTCGATCAGAATGGTGTTGAAGCGCGCGATGCAGTCAAACAGCTCAGCGATATAGTCATGCGGCTCGATCTGCGTGGTGTACGGGTTCCACTGAATACCCAGCGAGGTAACGAACTCTTCGCTGAACTGATGCCAGTCGACTTCCGGGTAGGCGGCGATGTGGGCGTTGTAGTTACCCACCGCGCCGTTGATTTTACCGAGGATTTCCACCTGGTTCAGCTGACGATACTGCCGCTCCATACGGTAGGCGACGTTCGCCATCTCTTTACCCATGGTGGACGGCGTTGCCGGCTGGCCGTGGGTACGGGAGAGCAGCGGCACATCGCGGTACTGGGTCGCCAGATCTTTTACCGCGTCAATCAGTTTGCGCCAGTAAGGCAGAACCACTTCGTCGCGGGCGGTTTTCAGCATCAGCGCGTGGGAGAGGTTATTGATGTCTTCAGACGTACAGGCGAAGTGAATAAACTCTGATACCGCGTGCAGCTCGGCGACGTCAGCGACTTTCTCTTTCAGGAAATACTCTACCGCTTTCACGTCGTGGTTAGTGGTGCGCTCGATGGTTTTGATGCGCTCCGCGTCTTCAACGCTGAAATCGGCGACGATTTTATCAAGGAAACCGTTTGCGTCGGCAGCAAAAGCAGGAACTTCCTTGATCGCTGCGTGGGCGGCCAGTTTTTGCAGCCAACGTACTTCCACCTGAACGCGGAATTTCAGCAAACCGAATTCGCTGAAGATACCGCGCAGCGCGCTGACTTTATCGCCGTAGCGGCCGTCTACAGGGGAAACGGCGGTCAGTGAGGATAATTCCATAGATCACAACTCCGGGGTTAAATGAGCAAGAATTTGCTTTGCCTGGTTAACCAGACGATTACGGGAAAACATAAGCTGCAGACGTCCGCCGCCCACCTGATGCCAGAGCACCGCGGCGCGAATACCCGCCAGCAGCGCTGAGCGAACTTTCGCCTGCACCTGCGGGCTTTGCAGCACGGCAGGGGAGCCGGTCACCTGAATACGCGGCCCCAGCGGGCTTATCACATCGACATAGATGCCCGCCATGGCGCTGAGCAGCGTTTCGGACTGCAGGTCAAAGTGTTCCAGCTGACGGTGCAGGCCGGCGATGCGGTTGCCGAGCGTGTCCATCGCCCCTTTACTGGCGGCGAGCTTGCGCTCCAGCACCATCAGGCTCAGGGTATAGCGGGTGAGTTCCGCATTGAGGCCCTGACGGCTGCTGGTATTGAGCACCCCGAGCAGCGTTTCAAGACCGAGGCGAAGATTGGCTTCACTGCCACCGAACACCGCCAGCGTCGACTCAGGATCGAGGTCGATGATGCTGTTCAGCGACACATGCAGGGCATCGCTGTCGCAATGTCCCTGATGCGCCAGTTGCTGAACCAGTCGCGCCGCCTGGCAAACGCCAGCCAGCGCCAGGGTGATGTCATAGTAATTCTTCGCCACACATACTCCTTGTCAGCCGCCAGGGCGGTTCGTCCCGGCGGAAATAACGCGCGTTCAGGACTGCAGAGGCAGTCGTTGTTCAATAATTCCGCCGCCGAGGCACACTTCCCCTAAATAGAACACTGCGGACTGGCCCGGGGTCACCGCCGCGACCGGCTCATCGAAGCGGACTTCGATACGGTCTTCATCCAGCGCGGTAACGGTGCAGGGGATATCGGTCTGGCGATAGCGGGTTTTCACCGTGCAGCGCAGGGTGCCTTGTAGCGGTTCACGGTTTACCCAGTGCAGCTGTTGGGCAATCAGACCGACGGACATCAGGCGCGGGTGGTCATGGCCCTGGGCGACGATAAGAATATTATTCTCAACGTCTTTATCGACCACGTACCATGGATCTTCGCTACCCTCTTTGGTGCCGCCGATACCCAGCCCTTTACGCTGGCCCAGGGTGTGGTACATCAGCCCCTGATGAGTACCGATCTCCTCGCCGTCGACGGTGAGGATTTTGCCCGGCTGCGCCGGCAGATAGCGGCCAAGGAAATCGCGGAATTTACGCTCGCCGATAAAGCAGATGCCGGTGGAATCTTTTTTCTTCGCGGTGATCAGATCCAGCTCTTCGGCGATCTTACGCACCTGCGGTTTTTCCAGCTCACCCACCGGGAACAGGCTCTGGGCAATCTGCTCGTGGCTAAGGGTGTAGAGGAAGTAGCTCTGATCTTTGTTGCCGTCGAGGCCGCGCAGCAGCTGGCTTTTACCGTCGACATCGGCGCGGCGCACATAGTGCCCGGTGGCGATGTAGTCGGCGCCGAGGTCTTCGGCAGCAAACTCGAGGAAGGCTTTAAATTTGATCTCTTTATTGCACAGAATATCCGGGTTCGGCGTGCGGCCGGCTTTGTACTCTTCCAGGAAGAGCTCAAAGACGTTATCCCAATATTCGGCGGCAAAGTTAACGGTGTGCAGTTCAATGCCCAGCTTATCGCAGACCGCTTGCGCATCGGCAAGGTCGGCGGCGGCGGTGCAGTATTCCTCGCCGTCGTCTTCCTCCCAGTTCTTCATGAACAGGCCTTCCACCTTATACCCTTGCTGCAGCAGCAGGTACGCGGAGACCGAGGAGTCGACGCCGCCGGACATGCCGACGATCACTTTTTTCTGGCTTTCTGACATGGAAATACTCGCTACATTGAACTTCGAGGCGGCGTATTCTAGCACGCGCTCACCGTTCATTCACCCCCTGTGAACGGCCAGTTAAATGCGCCAATCAGCGACAGCGGCTGCCGCGGGTCCTGCAGGTAGCAGCGAATGCTTTCGGCAACCAGCGGCGAGCGCAGGTTCGGCGCGTTAAGAATTTCCTCAGCACTGAGCCACAGGCAGCGATCGATATCGCTGTCGTGCGGTTCAGTGGCGCACAGATCGCTAAGTTCGATGGCGAACAGGAAGCGCAGAAACGGGGTGTTATCGGGAGCCAGCCACTGATGCATGCGGATGAAGTGCTGCGGCGTGGCGCGAATGCCGGTCTCTTCCCACAGTTCACGTTCGGCGGCCTGCAGCAGCGTTTCATTGGCCTCGAGATGGCCCGCCGGCTGGTTCCACAGCGCTTTGCCGTTAATGGTTTCTTCGACGATGAGAAATTTATCCTGGGCGTGAACCACGCAGGCAACGGTGACATGAGGTTTAAACATCGCTTTTCCTTTTCAGTTATTCGGCTTTGCGCCAGTCGCCGTTGGCCAGTCCGTCGAGGGTATAGCCGCCCATGGCGTAGCGGATCAGCCGCAGGGTGGGGAAGCCGACGTGGGCGGTCATCCGGCGCACCTGGCGGTTGCGTCCCTCGTAGAGCGTGATTTTCAACCAGCGGGTGGGAATCGATTTGCGCTCACGAATCGGCGGGTTGCGCGGCCACAGCCAGACGGGTTCCTCGACAAGTTCTACGCCGGCAGGCAGGGTGGGGCCGTCGTTAAGGGTGACGCCGTCGCGCAAGGCGGTCAGCGCCTCGGGCGTGGGTTCGCCTTCCACCTGAACATAGTAGATCTTGCCGGTGCGCTTACCCGGCTGGGTCAGCTTCGCCTGCAGCGCGCCGTCGTTGGTCAGCACCAGCAGGCCTTCGCTGTCGCGATCGAGCCGACCTGCGGCGTAGACGCCCGCCACCGGAATAAAATCTTTTAGCGTGCTGCGCCCGGCTTCATCGGTAAATTGCGGCAACACATCATAGGGTTTATTGAACAAGATCACAGTTTTTGGCTGGCGTTCTTTACGTTGTCTGGTGACTTGTTGTGTGCTGAATCGCTCAACGCGATGTTTTCTAAATGAAGTTTTCTGCATGGTATTTTCAGGCTTTATCAATTGCCGCATTATAGCCTAATTACGAATGCCTTTCATGGACGCAAACATTCAGGTAGTATTGACATGCTCATTACAAATTATTAACAAAAAATTGCTCAAACCGATTCGCACTACAGGCAGGAAGGCGACACGGACGCGATAGCTCCGGTGAGCGGGAAGACCCGGTACGCCGAAGCTGGCCGACTCAGCCAACACCAGGCTCGCGTGAAGAGGGAAGAGCAGAACCAGAAGCGCTCGAAGGAGAGGTTAATGGAAAGCAAAGTAGTAGTTCCGGCGGAAGGTCAAAAAATCACCCTGCAAAACGGCAAACTGAACGTCCCTCACAATCCGATTATCCCGTTCATTGAAGGTGACGGTATCGGCGTTGACGTTACCCCAGCGATGCTGAAAGTGGTTGATGCCGCCGTTGAGAAAGCCTATAAGGGCGAGCGTAAAATTTCCTGGATGGAAGTTTACACCGGTGAGAAATCAACCCACGTCTATGGCCAGGACGTCTGGCTGCCAGCTGAAACCCTCGATCTGATTCGTGACTACCGCGTTGCTATCAAAGGTCCTCTGACCACCCCAGTCGGCGGCGGCATCCGTTCTCTGAACGTGGCGCTGCGCCAGGAGCTGGACCTCTACGTCTGCCTGCGTCCGGTACGTTACTACCAGGGCACCCCGAGCCCGGTTAAACACCCGGAACTGACCGATATGGTTATCTTCCGTGAAAACTCAGAAGATATCTATGCCGGTATCGAGTGGAAAGCCGACTCTGCGGAAGCAGACAAAGTGATCAAATTCCTGCGCGATGAGATGGGCGTGAAGAAAATTCGCTTCCCGGAACATTGCGGTATCGGCATCAAGCCGTGCTCTGAAGAAGGCACCAAACGCCTGGTGCGCGCCGCGATTGAATACGCGATCACTAATGATCGTGATTCCGTCACTCTGGTGCACAAAGGCAACATCATGAAGTTCACCGAAGGCGCCTTCAAAGACTGGGGCTACCAGCTGGCTCGCGAAGAGTTCGGCGGCGAGCTGATCGACGGCGGCCCGTGGGTGAAAATCAAGAACCCGAACACCGGCAAAGAGATCGTGGTGAAAGACGTGATCGCCGATGCGTTCCTGCAGCAGATCCTGCTGCGTCCGGCGGAATACGACGTTATCGCCTGTATGAACCTGAACGGCGACTATATCTCTGACGCCCTGGCGGCGCAGGTTGGCGGTATCGGTATCGCCCCGGGCGCCAACATCGGTGACGAGTGCGCGCTGTTCGAAGCGACTCACGGTACTGCGCCGAAGTATGCCGGCCAGGATAAAGTGAACCCGGGCTCCATCATCCTGTCCGCAGAGATGATGCTGCGCCACATGCAGTGGTTCGAAGCCGCAGACCTGATCGTCAAAGGCATGGAAGGCGCTATCGCCGCCAAGACCGTGACCTATGACTTCGAACGTCTGATGGAAGGCGCTAAACTGCTGAAATGTAGCGAGTTTGGCGACGCGATCATCGCGAACATGTAATCTGGCCCCCAGATTATGTCAGAACGGGAACCTGGTGGTTCCCGTTTTTATTATTAGTTTTCGAACGGTTATCAAAATTTTATCAAAACAAGTTATCAAAACCCCTCCCGAAAAACCTCATAAGGCCACCGTTGTCCACCCCTTCCCTCGATCATCATGGTACCTATCCGTTTGTTGTTGAGTTTTATGTCCAAGTAAATCTTTCGTGTTTATACCCTGGGCTTTATATAACCGCTCGGAAAGCGATCTTTGTTCATGGAAAGTTGCCGGTGTACCTTGTCCCCAGTCAATATCTGCACTGTCTCTTGCCTTGCTGAAATTCATGGTCAGTGTTCTGGGTTTCACCTGTGCTCCTCGCTCAGCCTGTGAGGTGGTTCTAAAGAAATGAACCAAATAAGGGCTTACTGCATAATCCCGGCAACGACTGATTACATCTCGGAGGCTCCAGTTGATTGCGTTGCAACGCAGAGCTAATGGTATAGCGATTTTGCTTCCGGTTTTCTCTTGCTCAACGTGTAGATGATCGTCCCAGATGTCCGAGAATTTCATACGGGATATATCACCTAGTCGCTGGCGGATATTGACGCCAGCGGGAAAATGCCGGGCAACCTCATTGTCAACGGCAGTTTTGAGCGCGGCGCGGCGGGCTTTACCGGCTGGAGCAGTACCGCGACGGTGGCCGATTTACAGGTTCCGCATTCGGGTAACAAGGCGCTGAAAATGTCCGCCGGCCAGTCGAACCTGGTCGGGCAGGAAATCAGTATCACGCAGGGTCGTACCTACCGCATGGGGGTATGGGCGAAGCAGGACCCGGGAACCACGATTAAAGATGCGGGTAACACGAAGTTTCGTGTGGCCGACAGCACTGGCCTGCTGGTCGGCTCAAACTACGGACCGTTTAGTTCTGGCTGGCAACTGGTAACGTTTGACTGGAAAGCCACGTAGACCACGACGGCCAGTTTCCAGCTGACGACCTTCCTCAGCGCGGGGGCAATGTATTTCGATGATTTCCATGTCCTCGATGTTACGGATGAAAAGGATATCGCAGCTAATGCCGGGGCCATTTCTCAGATGAATACCCGCGTCACCGCTGCTGAAGGGGCTATCACCACCCAGGCGCAGCAGCTGACGAAACTCAGCGGCGATCTGGCCGTCACGAATGCGGCGGTCAGTAAGAAGGCCGAGCAAAGCGCTGTCACCGGGTTGACCACCCGGATGACGTCTGCCGAGGGTAAACTGGATTCGCAGTCGCAGCAGCTCACCAGTCTGCAGAACAGCCTGACCACGATGAATACTGAGCTGGGTAAAAAGGCTGACACGTCCGCGGTGAGTTCACTGACCGGTCGCGTAAGCCAGGTGGAAAACACCATCACCAGCCAGTCGCAGAGCATCACGTCGCTGACCAGCACCATCAATACCATCCGCACTCAGGGAGCTAATCCGTGGGTTGACGGTACGTTTGAAAGCTACAGCGATGGCCTGGTGCTGGGCGGGAACGGCACAGCCGTTGTGGTGGCGTCTCAGAAATTCACCGGCAATAAGAGCCTGCAGGTGAGTCGAGGAGCGAACAATAACGGCAACAGCGATAAACAGCTTGGGAGCTGGCAGTCAGTCCGTGAGGATGCGAAATTCCGGTTTGAGTTCTGGGCTATGATGCCGGCGGATCAGGCGCCCTCCTCCGGGTGGACAACGCTGGTCGGCATTAACTCACTGAATGCTGCCGGTCAAAACTCCTGGCAGTCGGCGGTCACTGTCAGCGAAGCCGCTCTTGGTGCGCGTGATAAGTGGGTGAAATTTACGGGTATTGCCAGTAACAACGGGGGTGGGAGAACACGCGCAGTGGTCTGGATCTCTACCCGTGGCGCCTCCGGCAGCGGCACCCCCGGTTATTCGCTGTATATCGACGATCTGGTTATCACGGATGTTACCGATGCGAAAGCTGCACAGGATGCCTCTGACGCGACGGCGAGTGCCGTGAGCGGTCTGACGGCTCGCGTAACGGATGCTGAAGGGAAAATCACCGCCCAGGCGCAGCAGCAGACGGCACTGGCCACGAAAGTGGATAATGCCAACTCCCGCGTCGATAACATGGCGAAGACGCTAAGCGACAGCCAGAGCACACAGGCCAGCCTGAATACCTCGCTTCAGTCGCAGATTGACGCGCAGGCGGCCGCCAACATCAAAAACCAGACGACGCTGGACAACACGATTAAATCGGTGGCCAGTATCACCAGTACCCAGCAGACGCATGCAACGGCACTGGAGGCGCTGGCAACGCAGCAGACGACCCTGACATCCAGTGTCGGGGATCTCAGCGCTTCCGTTCAGAACACCGCCAAAACCGTGGCGGATGTGAATGGTACGGTGAGTTCGCTGTGGTCGATGAAGGTTGAGACGGTTAACGGGAAGAATGTTGGCGCGGGGATTACGCTGGGCAGCAATGGTGAAACGAGCGACATGATCCTCTACGCTGACCGCTTCTCGCTGTTTAACCGTAATAATGCGACGGCTGTTCCGGTGATGGTTGCCGAAGGCAATGAGCTGTATATCGATACGGCACGTATCAAAAACAGTTCCCTGACCTCTGCCAAAATCGCGGACGGTTCCATTACGAACGCGAAGATCGGCAACGAGATCCGCTCGAATAACTTTGTTGACGGGTCGCAAGGCTGGCGTATCGCCAAGGATGGCTCTTCGCAGTTCAATAACGTGATCGTTCGTGGCAGGGTCGAAGCGAATAGCGGCGTGTTCCGTGGCACTGTCCAGGCGGATGCGTTCATCGGTGACATTGCGGTGGCAAAAGGTAACGACAGCCTGACCTTCCGCCGCAACCAGACGGTACAGCGGAACGGTGCGTATCAGAACAGGGGGTATAGCATGACAGTGGTTCTGGCCTGCACCCTGGTGTGCCAGACCTATGGGACGGGCAGTGGCCTGGGGTATACCTCTGATATTACGTTCAACATTGGTGGGCAGGAGGTAATCCGCCGTATCTTCGTCGATGCCGGTAATATCACAGCTGGCACCACGGCCTTTGAATTGCGGTTTGCCGCGCGCCTGGATGCTGACTACAACAATGTCGGCTTCTTTATCAAGGCTACAGGTCGAAATGCCGCGATTGATTACACCTGCACAGTCGAGAACATCACCGCAACCGCCTTCCGAACGGACAGCAGTTCATTTAGCTAACAAAGGCCCCGCTAGGGGCCTTTTCTTTTTCCAGGGAAAACCATCCAGGAGGAACTTTATTATGGCTATGTATGAAGTCGGCACCGTCACGGGTGCAGCGTCGCAGGCACGGGTGACAGGTGCGACAACAAAATGGTCACAGGAGGCGCTGGGGATACTGCCCGGGTCGATTCTGGTGGTCTACCGCAGCGGTAGTGCTGACCTGTATGCGATCAAATCTGTGGACAGCGACACGCAACTGACGCTGACCCGGAATATCACCACCGCATTTTCCGGTGCCTGTTACGGCATTATTACCGCTGAAACCGCCAGCACCTCGTCGTTTGCTAACCAGCTGGCCAGCGCATTTGCATTCTGGCGTAGTGTGGTGGAGGGCTGGTCGATGGCCCTGACCGGCAGCGGCAATATCACCCTGACTGACCCGATCACAGGAAAGCAGGTGACCGTGCCGGCGATAGCCGGGATGGCGAAAGCATCGGATCTTAACGCGCTGGCAAAACTCACCGGAGGAAACAAACTCGACGGCTCGCAGGTTATAACCAGCGATAATGCCGGTTTTATTCTCGGTAAGAACTCAGATCTGGCTCTGCTCAAAAAACAGGGGCAAGGCGGGACGATTGCCGTTGGCTCGGGAACACCGTTCAGGGTTCAGCGTTCAAGAGCGACCACTGTATCACCGGCAGACACCTTTGATGACATCCTCGTTATTGGCACCAATAACCAGACGACGTTGCCCGGAGATTTGGTTGTCGGTGGTGGTTTCGATAATACGGCAAAGGGCAAGCTGTATTCCCAGGCGTTAGAGCTATCGATGAGCACGCCATACATCGACTTTCATTTCAACGGCAGCATCGCCGACTTTACCGCCCGCATTATCCAGGACCGGCAAAACAGACTAAATATTCAGGGCAATGCCAGCTTGTTAGTTACCGATGGCAATTTAACCGCTGGCTCAACAATGCCCGGCAATATCGCAGTCGGCCAGCAGGTCACCGCCGCACCTGTGCGGTCTCAGATGTTGGGAAGAGGCGCTTACGGCGACCCGGAAGGCGCATACGTGCAAATGTACATGGAGGAGAAGGTCGGCACTGAGCACCGGATCGTGCTGTACTCTGACGGTTTCGGAAGAACCGATGCCTGGCTATTTCGGCCTGGCGGCACAATCACCACCGGCAAAGGTGACGTCATGACTACCGGTTCTGACGTTCGTCTGAAAGACGGGTTTACAGAACCTCAGGAAGGGGCCTCCAGGCGCATTAATGCGCTGGGGGTATGCGAGTTCAATATGAAAGGCGAAACGCGCCGGAGGCGTGGTTTTATCGCTCAGCAGGCTGAAAAAGCTGATGATCTGTATACTTTCCTCGGCATCGAGCAGGAGATCGATGGCGAAAAATTCAGGGTGATGAATGTGGATTACACGGCCATCATCGCCGATTTGGTGACCGTGGTGCAGGATTTGATTAGGCGAGTTGACGCACTAGAAAGTTGAGGAGCATAAAAAATCCCCCGGAGGCACTTGCCGGGGGCAACTGTAACGACATTAATTGCTGTGTACATCACAGAATAATTTGGAGTAAACGATAAGTAAGTTCAAGTAAATTTTTACTGGTCAGATGTTGTGTCGTTGTTTAATAATCTACCAAAATTAATAATGCAATAGTGATAAATCCTGTTGGGTTTTCATGTTTAAGGATATAACCCTAAAGTATTGCCTTTCATTAGATTTAAAACGTACAGATAGATTCAAGAAAATGGATGCAAAATGTTATTATTGATACGTTTATCAATAATTGAAGTGCAATCTTGTAATTTTCACATCCATGTTATAACTTTGTAATGCAGGGCGGTTTTATCTTGTAATTTAGTGGTTTAAAGTGATAGCGGCTCTTAGTGATTTATAATAGGCTTTCTATGTTAACAAAATTCCCAGATGAAAAATACATATCTGACAGAAATTCATCGTTTATTAAAAGAGTATATTTCTTACGTCAGATAGGTGTCGTTCTTTGCTTTCTTCCTATATATTCAGTCCTCCAGGAACAGTCACATCAAAAAATAACGATAGCCCTGTTAATTTTGAATGCACTCATCTGGCCATCGGTTGCTTATCTGGCAAGCATGATGTCGAAGGATATGCTGAGTACTGAAAAAAAGAATATGGTACTCGATTCATTCTGGGCTGGTATCTGGATAGCCGTAATGCAAGCTAGCCCAATTCCATCATTATTCATAATCTCCGTTCAAATAGCTGATCGCTATGCTGCTGGTGGATGGAAAATTTTAAAACCAGCATTAACGTGGATGATGATTAGTTTCGTGATAGTTTGGTTAGCAAATGATTTCAGATATACTATAGAATTCAGCACCCGAACGGTATTGCTTTCTTTACCGTTGGCAACCTGTTATCCCATAGTGTTGAGTGTTGTTTCAAGGCACTTATCTATAAAGTTGAGGAAAAGAAGGGAGTTACTGGAAAAACAGGCGCTGATGGATCCTGGCTTAGATCTGCCAAATCGCCGATTTTTTGAGCAAAAAATGGAAAGTGCTTTTCGTGCGACGCGTAAAAAGAGAATTCATTCTTATCTTATGCTCATTGATGTTGATAATTTTAAAAAAATTAATGATACATATGGTCATGAAGTAGGTGATGCGGTGTTATCTCGTATATCAACAATATTACGAGAGTGCGCTGGCGAGAAGGATGTGCCAGCAAGATTTGGTGGCGATGAGTTGGCTATTATTGTTAACAACAGTAATAGCAAGCTTGTTATAGCCATGGTTGATATAATTCAGGAAAAAATTAAAGATCTTTCATTGCCTTCTCATAAAGATATGTACTGTACTGTCAGTATCGGTATTTCTTGTGCAGAAAATAAAGAATCAATTATCGAGTGGATCAAAGAGGCTGATCAAATGCTATATGAAGTTAAACGTAATGGGAAGAATGGATATTGCATGCCGAATAATTGAAGATGAAATGATTTATTTTCTTATGATGTTATACCTATAAATGTTTAAGATGGTTTATTATCGGCATTATCATCGCAGATAAATTTCTTCGGAACCTCAGACACCTTCTCAACTAACGTTTGATATCTGGCACTAAATTATTAGTATTTAATAACACATTGATTTTATTGTGATTTATAATGAAATCATGTTTCTATTTTTACCTTTTACTTCATTTGATTTGAATTACCGATCAATTTGTGTTGTGTGATAGGTTTCGCCTATTGTTCGATCATGATCGATCATTTTAAACTATTTCTCTTTCATTTATAATTATGACACGATTAGGATTATTCTTAGTTCCGGTGTTTTTTTATGTTAAAGAACAGTGTGGAAATAGAATCCTGCAGGTTTGTTTTAGAACCATCTTACAAAAAAGATGGTTCTATTCACTCTTGGGAAATTCTCACGAAAAGTGTTAAAAAAAAGAACGCTAATGATTATCATGCTAATGAAGGTCTTTTTTGCTTCAGTTCGCTAAGCGATAAAGAAAAAATCGATGTGTTTAAGAGACAGATATTGACAATTGAAAAGCTTGATGCATCAAAATTGAAGTTCAAGCCAGTTTCGTTGAATGTTGACAGTCTTATTAGCGATTGTATTTTGAACGATAAATATATTGGTGATTACTTAAAAAACCAAAAAAACATTGCTTTTGAGATTAACGAGTATTTTCATGAATTCAATACTAAATGCTGTATGGTTGACTTAAAGTGTCTTTCAAAATTGTGTCCAGTATGGCTGGATGATTTTGGAAGGGGCTTAACAAGTTTAACAATTATTGATATGTTTAATTTTGAATGTATAAAAATTGATAAAGATTATTTCTGGGAAATACAGTATGAGAGTAAATTATTTAAGATATTAAATGAAGTAAAATCATACTGCAATTTCGTAATTGTTGAGGGAGTTGAGACAATAGAACAAAAAAATAAAGTACATTCTGTTGTTGATTGCGCTTGCCAGGGAAGGTTGTGGATGAGCGATTACTATTATGTCGAGATTTAAAATAAATGATAACAAAAGATAAAAAATGTCCATTTTGTGGTGCATATTTAATTGCTGAGGACCACTGCCAAAGTTGCCATGCATTTCAGATTAAAGGATATGTATCAAGAGACGCTTGCACAAGAATTAATTTGGTATCTATCGGCACGTCTTTACTGGTTGCGCTCTTTGGAATCTTAGTTGTGTTTCTGGTATCTTTCGGTATCGGGACATATATTGCTATCATTGCGTTTTCTCTTATTTTATATTTTATTATGAAAAGGATTCTGCATATAAAAGAAGAACAAAAAGGGAAGATGGTTTGGAAAAGAGCAATCATTACATGGTAGGTAGTAATTAAATAATATAATGGCGCTGCTTGTTCCAATGCAAGCCTCGGATTCCGAGGCTTTTTTATTTTCTTTTCAAATCATGAGTTATAACACCGGAGATATTTAACCCGACTCACAGGGAGTAAGTATTATTGCCTAATAATTCACTATCCAGATGAGCTGAAAAACTCAAAGCCAGTTATCAAAACTGAAAATATACTAATGAATTTCAATAGGTTAGGGCTTAGGTTAAACACATTAATAACGTATCAAAAATACCTGTTTTTCTATTTAAATCAACAAGTAATGATGTTATTGGTTAACTACTGCTGCGCCACATGCAGTGGTTCGAAGCCGCAGACCTGATCGTCAAAGGTATGGAAGGCGCTATCGCCGCCAAGACCGTGACCTATGACTTCGAACGTCTGATGGAAGGCGCTAAGCTGCTGAAATGTTCAGAGTTTGGCGACGCGATTATCGCGAACATGTAATCCCGTTGGTGGATTAAGTAAAAGCGGGAGCCGATGGGCTCCCGCTTTTTTTCGCCTTCAGGCAATTAATCTGCCGGACGCTTGAAGCATTAGGCGATGGCGAATGTCCCGCAGCGCAACGTTCAACAAAGCTATATACCTCATGACAGGGAGAGATCCATTTGCCGTAAGAGCTCGCATGAAAACGGATTGCACGCCAGGCGTCATACTGATGGCCCGACCGGCTTAAACCGGGGCCGTTCGGCGAAAATGTGCTGTAGCCTAAACTCAGGCTATCCGCGCACTTTCAGATTAAACAGCCGGGACAGCGCCGCTTTGCCGCTATCCGTCACTTGTACTTCCCGATATCCCGGTGCGCGCGTTATCCATCCTTTTTGCAGGAACAGCGTCATTAGCGCCGAGCCGGCGTCGCCTCCCAGATGAAAACGTCTTTCGCTCCAGTCGAGACAGGGGCAGCAGGGCTTACGCCGTGGGCGGGCGTTCAGTACTGCGCCAAGGCGTTCAAGCTGGGTTTTACCGGCTGACGTCAGGGCCAGGCCATCTGCCGCCAGCCATTTTTCCCGCAGCATATACTCATAAATATTCACCGCCAGCTCGCCCGCCAGATGGTCGTAGCAGGTGCGTGCGTAACGAAGATTAACCGGCGTGCTGGGGAGAAGCGTCTTATGCGCCTGCATAGAGACGCCCATCAGGTTTTCCAGCAGCCCGGCAATATGCGAGCCCGCCAGGCGGTAATAGCGGTGGCGCCCCTGCGCGAGACACACCACCAGTCCGTTGCTGAGCAGCCGGGCAAGATGGCCGCTGGTGGTGGAGGCGGACACCTCGGCGACCGTACTGAGTTCGGTTGCCGTCCATGCGCGCCCGTCCATCAGCGCGCAGAGAATACTGACCCTTGACGAGTCAGAGAGGGCGGAGGCCACCATCGCCATAGCGGTTTCCAGCGCCTCCTCTGGCTCACTGTCTTGCTGCGGTTTCAGGAGATTCATTCAGAAAGTATGGCCCATTTTTTGGTCACTTCCGCTGCCCGGGCGTCATCATCGGTAAGGAGAATGAGCCGGTTACGGTGGTCGCTGTACTGTACCAGAATATTAATACCATTATGGGCCAGGGTGTCCGCGATGTCTCCCAGTTCCCCAGGACGTTCCTGAGGTAACTTTCGTATCAGAGGACGGCATACATTGCTGACCGTAAAGCCGGCCTCGGTCAGCACCCTGCGGGCTTTCTCACCGTCTTCCACCAGAAAATGCGCATGTCCGGCATCAGGCGTGGTGAATACGCCACCGCCTTCGAGCCCCACGCCGTTGTTACCCAGCGCCATACCCATTGCGCCAAGCGAGCCCGGCGAGTTGCTGAGAATCACGTGAATGTCATACATCCGACTGTGCTCCCCGATCCGATGCGTAATCCCGGAACACGCGGGCGACGCGTATTCTGTAGTATGAAAAAATCGATGCTTTGCCTTCGCGCTGGGCAGCCAGATGCCGCTCATTTTGCTGCCAGTTGGCCACCGAGGCTTCATCTTCCCACCAGGATAACGAGAGTATTTTGCCGGGCGTACTCAGGCTCTGAAAGCGCTCGATGGCAATAAACCCCGGCGTGTCTGATAGCAAAGGCGTCAACCCGGCCGCCAGCTGAAGATATCTTTCCTGTGCTTGTGGTAAGGCGTCGGCCTCAAAAAGTACCGCAATCATAACTCTGCTCCATGGTGAATTTCCCTGCAGTCTACTGACGGCCAGAGCAGGAAGCTTCGGTATGCAGCGAAATATGCCAGGCAGGAGATCAACGATTGCAACGGAAATGCTCCCAGGCGTTATTGCGATGGTGAATAAAAAAGACCGCCAGCCATGCGATACGGCAGCCTGAGCGCACAGGGCTGGCTGAGTTTTAGTGAAATCGCGATGTGGGGGGATAAACCCTGAGGGCTGCGGCTATCGATGAAAGCGATCGCCGACGGGCAGTACGGGCGGGAAAGTCGTTTTACTGACATGCAGAATATGAACCCGGAAACGCTCGCCCGGACTAGCGAAGCGCCGCCGGGCGATAATCGAAAGAGCACGTTGTCTGCCACCGGTCACGCCTTCAGGCTCCGCGCTCTCCTCGGGCGTGAATTTTAACCTTAGCCGGGAGACCTGCGTCTCGCCTACTGTGCATGGCGGCGCAGGGTGGAGGCGGGGTGGCGCCGCAGCGCCTCTTCGGGACGCACAGGGCGCCGCACCAGTTCGCCGCCGCAGTTCGGGCAATGTCCGTTCAGTCGCGTCGTCATGCAGTCCCGGCAAAAGGTGCACTCGAACGAGCAGATAAACGCCTCGGGTGAGTCTGGCGGCAGATCTTTATCACAGCATTCGCAATTCGGACGTAACTCGAGCATCAACTTCTCCTCTGGTGAACGGCTATATCAGCGACGGCGGGCCAAAGCACGCTATGTTTATATCATGCCGCGATCGGTCCGCCGAGAATTTCCTTGCGCGGTAATCGCCTTCTCAGAGGGTCGCCTTCCCGGGCTGCATTCCCGGTACGAGGATCACTTTGCGGCACGCCTCTTCACGTTTCTCAAAAATCTGATAGCCGCGCGCGGCCTCCTCCAGCGGCATATGGTGAGTGACAATCTCCTCCGGGGTAAGCAGCCCTTGCTCAATAAGCGCCAGCAGATCCGGCAACCAGGCGTGGACGTGGGTTTGTCCCATCCTGAAGGTCAGTCCTTTATCAAAGGCATCGCCAAACATAAAGCCGTGGATGAAACCGGCGTAAACCCCGGGTACGCTGACGATGCCGCCGCGGCGCACGGCGGCGATGCACTGGCGCAGGGCTTTTCCGCTGCTCCCCTCGATTTTCAGGGTGCTGAGGACGGTTTCCGTAAGGCTACCTTTCGCCTCGAAGCCCACGGCGTCGATCACCGCGTCGACGCCGCGATGGCCCGGCGTGTTATCGATAATCCACTGCGCAGGATCGTCATGGTGGTCAAAGTTTATCGGGATCGCGCCATAGCGTTGTTGCGCGAAATCGAGTCGGTAATCGTTATGATCGATGATAAATATCTGTTCTGCGCCATTGAGCCTGGCGCAGGAGGCGCAGAGCAGGCCTACCGGGCCGGCGCCAAAAATAGCCACGCTACTGCCGGGTTTGACCTCGGCGTTTTTAACCGCCTGCCAGGCGGTGGGCAGAATATCTGACAGAAACAGCACCTTTTCATCGGGTAAGGTGTCTGGCACTTTAAACGGTCCGGTATTGGCTTTGGGGACCCGTACATATTCCGCCTGGCCGCCCGGGATCCCGCCGTACAAATCGCTATAGCCAAACAGCGCCGCCGGTGGCGAAATGCCTTTTCGATTGAGCGTCGCTCCCTGGCCGCTATTGGTGCTTTCGCAGGCGGCATACTGCTGCAAGCGACAAAAGAAGCAGTCTCCGCAGGCGATGACAAACGGGATAACCACCCGGTCGCCTTTGCGGACCGCGGTGACCTCGGAACCGGCTTCCACCACTTCCCCCATAAATTCATGGCCGAAAATATCACCATGGTGCGTGCCGGGGATCTTTCCGCGGTACAGATGCAGATCGGAACCGCAAATCGCTGTCGCGGTGACGCGCAGAATAATATCGTCCGCTGCCTCAAGAGCCGGGTCAGGCATGGTGTCGACGCTGACATGATGCGGGCCGTGATAAGTAAGTGCTTTCATAGAATATTCTCCTCGAGAGAAAGGTTGACAGTATGCGGTTCTTCGGCCTGGTGAACGGCTGCTATCGTCACCGATAAATCATCGTAAAAAATAAAGCGTAGAGTACTAATAATGGAACTGCGTGATATTCCAGGGGCTGAATATATTCCACGCTTCGCTTATTTAGCAGCTGGTTTGTTGAGATTATTTGCCTATTGCCCTTATGTGTGCCAGTATTAATCGGGCATGATATTCGCTCCATTTTGTTTGCTAGCCGCTTCCCCAGCGGCTTTTTTTATCCGTAAAATCAGGGAAAATTCTTAATTTCCGTCTGGCAAAGGACAATGCTGCCGCTTCGTTATATAACCCAACGGTAGTAATCCTCCGGTATAGATAATTCTTTGCCACAGAGGTGATCTGCATACATTATTTCCCTGAACACAGTGAGTTAGCGTCAAGGTGCCGTCTGGTTATTTTTGAGGTGTCTTGTAGAATTATTCCGAATTACTGCTAAAAGGTGTCGAAAAAACGGAATAATAATTTGACTAACCAGCATTACCCGCTAGATTTAAATATCGAACGACGAGTGATACGGAATATTTTCGTATCGTACTGACATAACCGATATACATGAGGTGAAATATGGCAGAGCATCGTGGTGGTTCCGGTAATTTTGCTGAAGACCGTGAAAAAGCTTCTGAAGCAGGTCGTAAAGGTGGTCAGCACAGCGGCGGGAACTTTAAAAATGATCCGCAGCGTGCGTCCGAAGCGGGTAAAAAAGGCGGACAGAATAGCCACGGCGGTGGCCGCAAGTCCGATAATTCCTGATTATCCTTTTCCTTGCACCCTGAAGTGAAAGTATCTCCTGCGAGTCTGTCACAGACTCGCAGTTATTTTCTGACTCCAGAAGGTATTTCTATGAATATGAAAAGCATTGAAGATGTATTTATTCACCTGCTCTCAGATACCTACAGCGCAGAGAAACAATTAACCCGCGGGCTGGCTAAACTAGCCAGAGCGGCGTCCAGTGAAAAACTCAGCGCGGCGTTCAATGCTCATCTTGAAGAAACCCAGGGCCAGATCGAACGTATCGACCAGATTATTGAACAGGAATCCAACCTGAAAATCAAACGCATGAAATGCGTGGCCATGGAAGGATTAATCGAAGAAGCTAATGAAGTCGTTGAGAGCACGGAAAAAAATGAGGTACGTGATGCTGCATTAATTGCCGCTGCGCAAAAGGTCGAGCATTACGAAATTGCCAGTTACGGTACTCTGGTCACCCTGGCAGAGCAGTTGGGCTATAAAAAAGCAGCCAAACTGCTTGCCGAAACCCTGGAAGAAGAAAAACAAACCGATGTGAAATTAACCGATCTGGCGGTAGGTAATATTAATAAGAAAGCGGAAAAATAAATTCTCCCTGACACGAGGAAATCACGATGAATCACGTTGAACATTACCATGACTGGCTACGAGATGCGCATGCCATGGAAAAACAGGCAGAGTCCATGCTGGAATCAATGGCTGGCCGTATCGATAATTATCCGGATCTCCGTGCCAGAATCGAACAGCATGTTAACGAGACCAAACGGCAAATTACCGTGCTGGAAGAGATCCTCGACCGCAATGAGATTTCGCGCTCGGTGATTAAAGATTCGATGAGTAAAATGGCGGCTCTCGGCCAGTCCATCGGCGGGATGTTTCCTTCCGATGAAATCGTCAAAGGCTCGATCAGCGGGTACGTTTTCGAGCAGTTTGAAATCGCCTGCTATACCTCTCTGCTGGCGGCCGCTGAAAAAGCGGGCGATACCGCCTCCATCCCAGCCATTGAAGCCATCCTGGCGGAAGAGCGGGAAATGGCCGACTGGCTGATTAAACATATTCCTCAGACCACAGAGCAGTTTCTCCTGCGTTCAGATGCTGACGGCGTAGAAGCGAAAAAATAACCCAGGAGGCAGGCCTATGTTTCGTCATGTGAAACAACTGCAGTATACCGTACGCGTTGCTGAACCGAATCCGGGGCTCGCGAATTTACTGCTCGAACAGTTTGGCGGCCCTCAGGGCGAGCTGGCCGCCGCGTGTCGTTATTTCACCCAGGGATTAAGCGATGACGATCCCGGCCGCAAAGATATGCTGATGGATATCGCGACAGAGGAGTTGAGCCATCTGGAGATCATTGGCACTTTGGTCGGCATGCTGAATAAAGGCGCCAAAGGAGCCCTGGCGGAGGGCACCGAGAGCGAGGCGGAACTCTATCGTTCGCTCACCGCCAACGGCAATGACAGCCATATTACATCCCTGCTGTACGGCGGCGGTACCCCGCTGACCAACTCGGCGGGCGTGCCGTGGACGGCGGCCTACATTGATACTATCGGCGAACCCACCGCCGACCTGCGGTCGAATGTCGCGGCGGAGGCGAGGGCGAAGATCGTCTATGAACGCCTGATCAACGTGACCGACGATCCTGGCGTGAAAGACGCGCTGGCCTTCCTGATGACCCGCGAAGCGGCGCATCAGCTCTCTTTTGAGAAGGCCCTGCAGTCGATTCGCAACAACTATCCACCGGGCAAACTGCCGCCCATTAGCGAGTACGCTAACACCTACTACAATATGTCTGAAGGTGGAGAAGTACGCGGCAGCTGGAACAGTGACAAACACTTCGATTATGTCAAGGATCCACAGCCGGGCGTAGACGGCGGAGATGGCAGTGCTTCTGTCGGCCTGACGCCAGAGCAGGAAGCGCTGTGCAAAGCGATGCTGAAGCGAACGCAGTCTGACCCGCAGGGCGATCCTTTGACCGGCGCCGAACTCGGCGCCGGGAAGCAAAACACTTCATCATCGGCTAAGTGATGTTCGCATGAGCCCCGGCTGCGGCCGGGGCGATTCACAATGATGGGTGTGGAATATGTTTGAATTCGACGCGTTTCATCTGGCCCGATTGCAATTCGCCTTTACCGTATCCTTCCATATCCTCTTTCCGGCCATCACCATCGGCCTTGCCAGCTACCTTGTGGTGCTTGAGGGGATGTGGCTGCGAACCCGGGATAATGTCTGGCGTTCACTCTACAATTTCTGGCTGAAAATCTTTGCCGTCAATTTTGGCATGGGCGTAGTCTCCGGATTAGTCATGTCCTATCAGTTCGGCACCAACTGGAGCGGATTTTCCCAGTTCGCTGGCAGTATTACCGGCCCGCTGCTGCTGTACGAAGTGCTGACCGCCTTCTTCCTTGAAGCGGGATTCCTCGGGGTGATGCTGTTTGGCTGGAATAAAGTGCCGCCAGCGCTGCATTTTTTTACCACCTGCATGGTGGCGCTTGGCACGTTGGTTTCTACCTTCTGGATCCTTGCCTCCAATAGCTGGATGCAGACGCCGCAGGGTTTTATCATCGAAAATGGCCATCTCATCCCGCAGGACTGGCTGGCGATTATCTTTAACCCCTCTTTTCCGTATCGCTTGTTCCATATGGCGATAGCCGCGTTTCTCAGTAGCGCCATGTTCGTCGGGGCGTCTGCCGCGTGGCATCTTCTGCGCGGCAACGACTCGCCGGCCATCCGCAAAATGCTGTCGATGGCGATGTGGATGGCGCTGCTGGTGGCGCCGATCCAGGCGGTGGTGGGGGATATGCATGGTCTTAACACCCTTGAGCATCAGCCGGCGAAGATCGCGGCCATCGAAGGGCACTGGGAAAATCGCCCCGGCGAGGCCACGCCGCTGCTGCTGTTTGGCCTGCCGGACATGGAGCAGGAGCGGACCCGCTATGGTCTTGAGATCCCCGCTCTCGGTAGCCTGATCCTTACCCACAGCCTGCATAAGCAGGTGCCGGCCCTGAAAGACTTCCCGAAAGAGGACCGACCCTATTCGCCCGCCGTCTTCTGGTCGTTTCGCATCATGGTCGGGATGGGCGTGTTGATGATCGCCTTAGGGATCTGCAGCGCCTGGCTGCGCTATCGGCGGCGGCTGTACCACTCGCGTCCCTTCCAGTGGTTTGCGCTCTGTATGGGGCCCGCCGGTCTTATTGCCCTGGTCGCCGGGTGGGTGACCACCGAGATGGGCCGCCAGCCGTGGGTGATATACGGGTTGCTGCGCACGCGGGATGCGGTGTCGTTGCACAGCACCCTGCAGATGGCCATCAGCCTGCTGGTATTTATCGTGGTTTACTGCGCCGTGTTTGGCGTGGGGTATTACTACATTTTCCGGCTTATCAAAAAAGGGCCGCAGCCGGTGACGGAGCTGACCTCGCAAACCGCAGGCACCCCGGCGCGTCCGCTCTCAGCGGCTGAGCCGGTGCGTGATGAGGAGAACGCATCATGAGCATCGATATCTCGGTGATTTGGTTTGTCATCATTGTCTTCGCCACGCTGATGTATATCGTGATGGATGGTTTCGATTTAGGTATTGGGATGCTGTTCAGCGTGGTGCATGATGGCGAAGAGCGCGATGTGATGGTCAACAGCGTCGCCCCCGTCTGGGATGGTAACGAAACCTGGCTGGTGCTCGGCGGGGCAGGGCTGTTCGGCGCCTTTCCGCTGGCCTATGCGGTGATCACCGATGCGCTGGTTATCCCGCTGACGGCGATGCTCATCGGCCTGATTTTTCGCGGCGTGGCCTTTGAATTTCGTTTTAAAGCGGTTCCCTCGCATCGCATCTTCTGGGACTATGCCTTTGCCGGCGGCTCGCTGTTGGCGACCTTCAGCCAGGGGATTGTCGTCGGCGCGTTTATCAACGGCTTTGCGGTGGCTGACCGCCGCTTCGCCGGTTCGACGCTGGACTGGCTTACCCCTTTCAATCTGTTCTGCGGTCTGGGGCTGGTGGTGGCCTATCTGCTGCTGGGCACCACGTGGTTGATTATGAAAAGCGAAGGCGCGCTGCAGCAGCGGATGCGCGAGCTGACCCGCAAGGTACTGCTGGCGCTGATGGCGGTGATCGCGGTGGTCAGCGTCTGGACGCCGTTGGGCTGGCGCTACGTGGCGGAACGCTGGTTTACGCTGCCCAATTTCTTCTGGTTCGTGCCGGTGCCGATTCTGGTGTTGGCTCTGAGCCTGTGGATCTGGCGCCTGAGCGCGCGCCCCGCCAGCCACGCCCGTCCCTTTATCCTGACGCTGGGCCTGATTTTCCTCGGCTTCAGCGGGTTGGGGATCAGCGTCTGGCCGAACATTATCCCACCGCATATCTCTCTGTGGGATGCCGCTGCGCCGCCCTCCAGCCAGGTATTTATGCTGCCGGGGGCGCTGCTCATTATCCCGGTGATCCTGATGTATACCGCCTGGAGCTACTACGTCTTTCGCGGCAAAGTCTCCGGCAGCGAGGGCTATCACTGAGCCTGATTCGCGCCGGCAGGTGAGGATTTGCCGGCGCGTCGCGCCGTCCGGTCAGGGATGACCGAGAGGGATGCGCACAAACCGGTGATCTGCTGCAACGACTCGGGCCGGGTGTTTATGCCTTCGGCGGCTTGATCTTAATAATAAATCGTTCGTTAACCCGGGTGATCCTCGCGCCAATATCGCCAAACTCGGTGGCGATTTTAAAAAAATCGTCCGCGGCGACATCAAAATCGAGTTCAATCTTCGGGTGTTGTCCTGTCGCCAGTAATTCATAGAAATGGTCAAGGCTGCGGGCTTTTTCGCTAGGCATCTTATTTCTCCATGGTAAACCAATCTGCAGGGGTTTTATTGCTTACGGCGCTTTTACGGATTATTCAGCAGGATGACAAACGTGCCTGATATAAAATTATGCAATGACAGTAAGAATGAGGCAGGGCGAGGTTATTCCGTGTTGTTAAACCGCGTGGCGACGCGTTGTCCGCCATACCATGACGGCAGAGACGACCCTGCGGCGCCGGTTGATGATAGACATTTTTTGATGACAAATTAATGACAATAAAATGAATCTGTCCGGGCTCGGGATGGCATCGTGCTAAATAATTTTATTCTGTGGCTGTTAAGGTGGTTGTTAACTACTTTATGGTGATGGAGCGTCTTTTTTAGGGCCAACGGCGAGGGAACAACGATGCAATTACTTGATTTATTCGCAGGCTTATTATGGTTAAGCAGCGTTATCTTCCTGCTGTTTGTTCTTGATGTGATCATCACCCGTTATCTTTATCGTAAATAATCGACAACGACAGCGGCGTTGGGCATAGGGGACGGCGTCGGAGGATGATAATATAACCCGCGGACTGATTCAGAAAGGAATGCGCGGTGGCCGGGAGAATTGATTACGATATTGAAAAATACCAGTTTACCGAAGCCGGTGAGACGCCACGGCTCCGGGAGCAGTGGCGTGAAGTATACCTGGAGTGTCGTCAGCTGCGGGCCGGGGCAGAGGAGCGCCTGCGCATTGCGTTACTGAACGTCGACTATGTCACCAGCTTCGAGCTGCCTTTTCGCCTGCTGCTGGTGCGCGCGCCGCAGCTAATCGCCGATGTTCGCGAGACGTTGCAGCTTAGCCGTAAAGCCGCCGTTTTCAACGGCAAACGTTACGGCTGCGTCTATAGTTTGAAACAGGATTTACAGGCTGTCCCGGAAGCCTTTCATTACCGCCTGGCAAACCGCATTCGTCGCGTCGATGCAACCGGGCTGACGGCGGCCCCGTACCAGCAGATTGCCCGGGAGATAAAGCCGGCCCGGGAGCGGCTCCGCCAGGCGCTGAACGCCGGCCTGCCGGTCACCGCTCTCGACGCCCTGTTCTGGTTCGGCAGTCAGCGAGTGGCGGCGGACATCGCGCAGTTGCGCCGGTCCGGCATGGCGATTGTCACGACGGAGGTGGAGGTCAGCGACAATTTGTTCAATACCACCCGACGAGTGCCCGTTTACCGCCTGGCCAGCGAGTGAATCGGCAACCTTTCGCCCAGCCGTTGCCTCTGCAGACAGTTGACCATTGCCCCGTCGAACCAGACGCACAGCCCTCTGGCGACAGGCCGCGGGGCCGGTTCCAGCCATGCGCTGGCGATGAGCATGAGGAGCATTAGCGCCAGTGGAACCATGTATTTTCTTTTCACTGCCCTTTATCCGCTGCGCCTGTTCTGCCAGCAAGGTAGCGGTAAAGTATGACGTTTCGTTGACCGGGGCAGCGTTTTTAATATTGGCAAGCGGTTGCGTTGGGCCAGAGATTATTCATCTTTTGGCATACGAGAGGACGAAAACTGGCGGCTTGTATTTTTGATTTTTATTACACCACGCTTTTTTTTGCCGCCGGGGAAAAGCGTAATGTGGCTACGACTGGATGCGGCTCGTCATGTAACTGGCTGGTTTGAAACAATATTTTAATCGTTGTCTAAACGCATGCGACAGCGGTGGCTAATTTATATTAATTCACTTTACCGATCAATAAATTATATGTTGATAGTTTTTAACTATCGAATGTTTCTTATCGATCATTTTAAACTATTTTTGTTGGCGGGAAATATATGACATGCTTTAACCCTTTCTTATTTTTGGTATTTTTTAAATGGTTGAAGAAAACGCGAAAAATACCTCCTATCGCTTCGTACTGGAGCCCGCTATTAGCGATGATGGCAGCTGCCACTCGTGGGAATTGCTCACTAAAGATATTATAGCACCCGCACGAAATAATGCCTCAGCGCCCGCGTTTTCTTTCTCCACGCTTACCGAAAGCGATAAGCTTGCACTATTTACCCGACAAATCGAGTTGCTTTCCGTATTTGATTTTTCCCTGGTCGATAATAAGCCGATCTCGCTCAATATCGATGATTTATTAAGCCATTTTATTCTGACGGACCGCTATCTCTGCGATTTTCTGCGCTCGTGTAAGCATATTGCTTTGGAGATAAATGAGAATTTTCATGAGTTTATCGCCGGCCGCGAGCTGACGGCGCTAAGCACGCTGGCGGCGCTTTGTCCGGTCTGGCTGGATGATTTTGGTCGCGGGCGAACCTCCTTCCCGCTGCTGGAGAGATTCCGCTTCGATTGCGTCAAAGTGGATAAGGATTACTTCTGGGATAAAGAAAACGACCCCGCTTTGCCCGGTCTGTTGCAGTCTATTCATACCCTGACCGGCCATGTGATCGTTGAGGGTATCGAAACCGAAAAGCAAAAACGGTTAATCACTTCTGCCGGGGACATCATAGGTCAGGGCCGCTACTGGAAGGAAGAATATATTTTTCTTTGCGGTTGAGGGTCGACCGGGGGCTGGTTTCGGTTACCTGCTATTCTTTTATTTTCCAGTTTTAAATTCCCCCTTTGCTACTGATAGTCTTTATTAGCGCAGTGATAAGCGCCTCTCTTTTTTATGAAGGATCGTTCCCTGTAAATACCCCCATGCGTAACGCCCCGATCGCCATTTCGACGTAAGCCAGGTGCTGACTTCTGAGCTGCGCGAGCTGGTGAAAAAAGATCTCGCCGCTGCGATCAATTAATCCTGCCTGCGCCATCCGCTCAGGATCGCGCGGCATGGAAAAATGCCGCCGTTTACCGGCGGCTATTGCTTATTTTGCGCTACCCTGGTTTTTTTCCAGCCGGGCGAAATACTCCGGTGCAAACGGGCGCGGATCGACGTCGGCAAACGGCGCGCGCTCAAAGTGCGATTTCAGCGCCCAGGGGACCGTGCAGTCAAAAATGGTCTTGCAGCTGATGCCATTTCCACGGATCGACGGGCTGTATTCCGGCGTCTGGGACGGATCCAGCTGGTGACCGCGAATGCCGGGGATTGTCGTAATGCTGACGTCCCCCTGCATGCGGGTGGTCATCGCCCACAGGATATCGTCGCTGTCAAAGATGTCGACATCTTCATCAACCAGAATAATATTTTTTAGCTCGGAATAGGTCGCCAGCGCCAGCAGCGCGGCCTGCCCCTGCCGGCCTTCATCGGCGGGTTGACGTTTTTTCACCTGCAGGATCCCGAGGAACTTACCGCCACCCGCGGTGTGGGCGTAGACATTTTGTAAAAAGCCCGGAATGGCGGCCTCGACGGCATTCCAGATACTGGCTTCCGTTGGCAGGCCGGCGAGGGTGGTATGCTCTTCCCCCGGTCCCACCAGGGTCTGCAGAATCGCATTGTTTCGCATGGTCACTGCTTTGACTTTGATTACCGGCAGCGACGGATTAGCGCCGCCGCAGTAGCCAGGAAATTCCGGCATCGCGTGGCCGCTATTGGTGTGCTGATCCTCTCTGACGCGCACGCCAGGCAACAGCTCACCTTCGATAACGATCTCGGCGCGGGCGATGGCTTTCTCCGGGACGCTGACGCCCTGAACCAGCTCCACCGGACGTTGACGCAGCGCGCCGGCGACGCCCAGCTCGTTATAGCCGAACGGCGTGGTAGGGGCTTCGAAGCAGGCGCCAATATAGATGGCCGGATCGAGACCCATATTGATGGTTATCGGCAGCGGTTTGCCGGCGGCCTCGGCCTTCTGGCGAAACACTTCGATATGGCGGCCGGCGGCAAGAAACATCGACAGCTCATCCCGGCCCTGAACGCACAAGCGGTGGATGGTGACGTCGGTCAGCGAGGCGTCGTCGGGATCGCTGGCCAGCGCCAGGCCCAGGCAGAAGAAGGGGCCGGCGTCGATAGGGGTGTTGGTGGGCGCCGGAAGCAGGGTGCGCAAATCAAAATCCGGATCGTCGGCCAGAAAGATCTGTTCCTGGCAGGGGGCGCTGCTGGCCGGGACGACCACCGGCGCGACCGGTTTTTTCACCGCCTTACCCACTTCAAGGGCCAGCTGCGAGGCTTCGCAGCCCAGCAGCAGCGCGGCCCGCTGGCGGCTGGCGTGCATACCCACCAGAATGCGCGAGTGTGGATAACCCTTAATATTGTTAAACATCATCGCCGGCCCGATGCGAGTGGGGCGCTTCACGGTGCCGCCCGCGCCGATATGGCGATAAACACCGGCCAGCTCGGCGTTAGGGTCAACCGGATGATCGGTTTCGAGATACTGATTGTCATGCTGTTGCAGCAGCGCGATGGCGTCGCGCAGATCCTGAATCGGTGCGGTCATGATGTTCTCCTTAGCGTATCGATGCGCACAGTATGCTTCGCAGGCTAATGGTTATCAATTGCATCATTTATGCTTTATTGATAAGCTTTTTCTTATCAATTTGTAGGGAGGAGTCCGACCATGTCCTTGCGAGCGTTACGCCATTTTGTGGTCGTTGCCGAAGAGTTGCATATGCACCGGGCGGCGGAGCGGTTACATATCGCCCAGCCCGCCCTCAGTCAGCAGATTAAGCAGCTTGAGCAGCGCCTGGGCGTGGTGCTCTTTTCCCGCGCTAACCGCCGTCTGACTCTGACCGCCGCGGGCGAGGCCTTTTTACACAAGACGCGGCTGGCGCTGGAAATGGCCGATCAGGCGGTGCTGGACGCCCAGCGCACCGCGCGGGGCGAGCAGGGGAGGCTGCATTTGGGGTATGTCTCCAGCGCGATGTACGACAGTAAACTGCCGGGGCTCCTGCGCCGGCTGCGCGCCGACTGGCCGGGGATTGAGCTGTCGCTGGTCCAGGGGGATGTGCAAATGCTCTACGAAGCGCTGTTGGATCTGCGTCTGGATATCGCCATCATCCGCGCGCCGCTGGCCTCGCCGCCGGACGCGCTGGTGGTCAGGCCGTTTGTACGTGAAAAGCTCTGCCTGGCGCTCTATCAACAGCATCCGCTGGCCGGCGTGGGCGCGCTTAATCTGGCCTCATTGCGCACTGACAACTGGATCTCGCTTGACGATCCGCAGGGCACCGGACTGGAGCAGGTTTTTATGGATGCCTGTCGCGTCGCGGGCTTTACGCCGCAGGTGGCGCAGCGGATTAACGACGTTACCTCGATGATTAGCCTGGTCTCCGCCGGGGTGGGAGTGGCGTTGGTTCCGCTCTCGGCGCGGGCCTTACGCCTTGATAACGTGGTGTATATCGATCTCCAGGATCGGCTGGCGGAGAGTGAGCTGAGCATGGTTTACCACCGCCATATTCGTTCGGCAGTGGTAAGGAAAGTTATCTCGCTGCTTAATACCGCTGAGCGATAGTCCCGGTTAGCTGGTCTTCAGGCGGCCAAAGCTGACAATCCTTGAACGGCCCAGCTCTTTCGCCCGGTACAGCGCGGCATCCGCCGCGCGAAGCAGACTATCGCTTTGGGTGTGCTGCGGGTAGCTGGCGATGCCAATCGACACATCCACCTGGCCTATCTCGGTCAGACCATCACGCAGCGTCATATTGCGCACCTGGGTGTAGATCTCGCTGGCGCACTGGTGCGCCCCGGCTTCGTCAATCCCGGGGAGCAGCACTAAAAACTCCTCGCCCCCGTAGCGGAAAGCCATGCCGATATCGCGCACCGCGCGCTGCACAATGGTCGCAACGCTCTTAATCACCAGATCCCCAGCCTCATGGCCATAGCGATCATTGATGGTTTTAAAATGATCGATGTCGATCATCAGACAGCTCAGCGGAGTATGGGTATGGACCGCCAGCGCCATCTGCGAATGCAGCGCTTCGTCAAGATGATGGCGGTTACGCAGGCCGGTCAGGGAATCGAACAGCGCTTTTTCCAGCAGGGCGCTGCGCAAACGCTGATTGGCCAGCGCCAGGCCCAACGCTTCCGCCATCAGCTCGAGATAGGCCCGGGAAGGAGCGTCACCGGCGGTGACGTTCTGGAAGGTCAGCAGGCCAATGGCTTCGCCCTGGGCGATGAGCGGTACGCAGAGCGACTGGCCGGCGTGCGTCTCCGGCAGATGATAGCAGGTGATATCGGGCTCGCCCTGCACCGGCGGATGGCTGAGTCCCCGCCGTATCGCCCAGCAGTCGTCGGGAGAAAAGGGCGTCGTCTCACCGGCGGGCGACAGCCACTGCGCTACGCAGCGCATCTGCCAGGGGTCGGTATCCAGAACATACAGTTTACCGGGGATCGTCGGGGCGATATTCGGCGCAAACCGCTCCGCCACCTTAATCACATCCTCAATGGTTTCACAGCCCTGCAGCCGCTGAGTCATACGCGCCAGCAGCTCGCGGATCGCCCAGTCGGCGTCGCGCTGCTGCTCCAGCCGCTGGCGGGCCAGGCCGTTCTCGCGAAAAATGCGGATCGCCTGAGCCATGTCACCAATCTCATCCACCTGGGTAAAGTGCGGCGTCTCTACCGCATAATCCTGGGAGGCGAGACGCTGGACTACGTCGCTCAGGCGAACCACCGGGTAGAGCACCCGGCGTTTGAGAATGAAGCCGAGGACGAACAAAAACATCAGGGCGGTCAGGCCGACCATGATTTCCGACAGCGTACGCCAGATCCGCGAGCGCTCGGTGGCCTGGTCGATAGCGACGGCGGCGCGATGCTCAAGCATCTGGCGGAAGCGATCGATCTGCGTCTGCATGCGCTCCAGTTCAGTCTCGTACGCGGTGCCGTACAGCACCGCGATGGCCGCTGGCGCATCGCCGCGAGCGACATGCGCCAGGGCCGCCTGCTGTTCATCCTGTAGCTCATTGGCGATCCGCAGGCCATCCTGGAGCAGCGCCAGCTCCTCGCGGCTGGCGCCGTTATCTTTCAGGCCGCCCAGCCGCTGCTCTATGCTCTTGTCGGTCTGCTGCAGCTGCTGATATTGCGTAAGCGTCTCCGGCGAAGGCTTTATCACGTACAGCCGGGCGAGGTCAGACAGCGCCCAGGCGTCGTTTTCCACCTCGTCGGAGAGGGTATCAAAGACCTGGCGCTGCTGTACCGCCTGGCGTTCGACGCGGTCGGCGCTGGAGGCCATGAGCATAGCGCTCCCGGAAGCCAGCGTCAGGCCAACGGTGATCCCGTAAGCCCAGTTAGTGATGGTGGCGATTCTCACCGTGAATTTCCTTGCATGCAGATGAAGCTGTTTTGATTATAGAACTCCGCCCCCGCCACGACGGCGGCCCGCTTCAGAGGCGGCGCTCGCTATGCAGAGGGGCAAGGGTCTGAAGAATGATGGCGTGTAGCGTTTCCGCATGGTGGCGCAAAACGAGGAAGACATCGCTATCCAGAGCGCCATTTATAACATCCGCTTCCATAATCTGTAAGGCTTCCTGCCAGGCCATCCCTTTACGATAAGGGCGATCTTCGGTCAGCGCGGTGAAAATATCGGCGATGGAGATAATCCGGTCGGCGAGGGTCAGGTGCTCCTTTTCGAGATGCAGAGGGTAGCCGCTGCCGTCCATTTTTTCATGATGATTCGAGGCCCAGTTAATGATGTCGCCGAGCTCGCTATAGTCGCTGAGAAGTTCGCCGGTCATGTAGCTGTGTTCCCGCACCTGACTCAGCTCCTCATCATCCAGCTCGCCCTCTTTTTCGAGAATGGAGAGTGGGATATAGACCTTGCCAATATCGTGTAGATAGCCGGCTATCTGTATTTGCTGGCAGGTGGGCTCCGGCAGCAGCATCCAGCGGGCAAGCTGGCGGGCGATTTCCCCCACCATGATGCTATGGGTGGCGGTAAAGCTGCTGTAGGTGTCGACGATTTTGGCAATCAGCAGGCAGACATCCTTCAGACCGTGAATATCCAGATAGCGCGTGTTGATGGGGCCAATAATCTCCAGCAGCCGCTGAATATGGCCGGGGTGAAGGTGCTGCCAGAAGTTCGCATTTTCAGCGACCTCGCACAGGATATCGCAGAGCGGCGGATCGATCTCCCGATGCAAAGCGACGAACTGTTCCACCACCGCCCGCGTGGGCCAGGCGGCAACGTGGCTATCGGCCGGCAGCAGCCGTTCAAAGGCATCAGCGAAATAGACAATGTGCTGTTCGCGGGAGCCCCGGTGGTTCGGGCTAAAATGGTGATCGCGAATAAAGGGAACGATGGGCTGGAAGGTCGCTAATCCCTCCAGCATCGCCACACCCTGGCGCTGATGCGGGTCGTGGATATTATCGATAGCATCCAGCGAATGAATGGTGCGTTTATCCCCCAGCACGCCGATATCGTGCAGCAGCGCGGCGCAAAAAATGGTCTGCTGCCGTTCGTCAGGCAGTTCCAGCCTTTGCGCCAGCGTCAGGGCGATTAAGGCCGTTCGTTGCATATGCCGGTGCAGTTCAGGGTTAATGATCTGGATGACTCTGGTGGTCAGCATCAGGGCCGACTTCAGGGCAATACGCATCTCTGTTCTCCGTTCGCGTGACCTGGCGGGCAAAAATGCTCTCGCCGGTGACGGAAGTGTCGATAATCTGATCGCAATGCGTGTTGTGTGTTGCTGAACAGGTAAATCCTCAGAATGTTTTGGTTCATAGCTCTGCCCGTTTCAGATCCAGTGGTGCACCAGAGTTGGGCGATATCGTCCTAAGAACCTTATTATTGTCTGATAGTTAACCATTTCCCCCCCAGAAAAGAAATGAATTCTGGCAAGCCCTTTGCATTAAGCAAGCGTAAGTTTGATTAATGTCTATGAAGGGAGTGACCTGTATGAATTTTAGAGCATTACTTGCCATTGCGTTATTGACGATGAGCAGCCTGGCGTTTAGCGAGACGCGTCTTCCGCATATTGTTATTTTAGCCACCGGCGGAACGATTGCTGGTTCGGCGGCCAGCAATACCCAAACAACCGGCTATAAAGCCGGGGCGATTGGGGTGCAGACGCTGATTAACGCCGTGCCGGAAATGAGTAAAATCGCTCACGTCGAGGGCGAGCAGGTGGCCAATATTGGCAGTGAGAATATGACCAGCGATATTATTCTCCAGCTCTCGAAGCGGGTGAATGCGCTATTGGCTCGGGACGATGTCGATGGCGTGGTGATCACCCATGGCACGGACACGCTGGATGAAACCCCGTATTTCCTCAATCTGACGGTGAAAAGCAACAAGCCGGTGGTCTTTACCGCGGCGATGCGCCCGGCGACGGCGATCAGCGCCGACGGGCCGATGAACCTGCTGGAAGCGGTCACGGTCGCCGCCGATCCTGATGCCCGGGGACGCGGGGTAATGGTGGTGCTTAACGACCGCATCGGCGCGGCGCGCTTTGTCACCAAAACTAATGCCACTTCGCTGGATACCTTCCGGGCGCCCGAGGAGGGCTATCTTGGTGTCGTGGTGGGCGGAAAACCCCAGTTCGAGACGCGGGTGGATAAAATTCACACGCTGCGCTCGGTGTTCGATGTGCGTCAGCTGAAGGTTCTGCCGAAGGTGGTGATTATTTATGGTTACCAGGACGATCCGGAGTATATGTACGATGCGGCGATCGCCCATCATGCCGACGGTATTATCTACGCCGGAACCGGGGCGGGGTCGGTGTCGGTACGTAGCGCCGCCGGTATCAAAAAAGCGCAGCAGGCGGGCATCGTGGTGGTGCGAGCCTCCCGTACCGGCAGCGGCGTCGTACCGCCGGATGACAGCCAGCCCGGGCTGGTGGCCGACTCCCTCAACCCGGCAAAAGCGCGTATACTGCTGATGACCGCGCTGACGCAGACTAAAGATCCGCAGCTGATTCAGCAATATTTCCATACCTACTGATCCTCTGCGGCGAGGGCGTTTTTCACACCCTCGCCGTGCTTTCTTCTCAATGACCTGGCTTCCATGCAAATCGATGGCGGATGATTGCCCATCATTCACTCCACCTGTGTTTCCCACGAGGCGTAAAGAAATATTTTTTATTGTCCGGCGGGCACAGTATTTCAATGCAACGCGCTTATTTTAAAAGCAGGTTTAAATAAGTCTATTCTTAATTGTTGTCTTAAAGTCGTTTTAATCTTTTTTATGCTGACGGATTAAAAAAGATGCATTTCGCAGTGGGACGCGTTTAATACTCGCTTTGCCAGACTACGATGCATCCCAACGCGGTCAGGCCGCCGATCGCGCGGCTCAGCGGACGCCTGCCACCGGCGGCCAGGGCCACACTGCGGCAGCTTTCGGTTGTTTTCGTTAGTAACGCTGATGATTAGCGTGAAAATGATATGCATGATGAATATATTGAGCGTGGTTCAAGATTTAAGTTTACATTTAGTAACATATGTGCCGCAATTATGTTTTTTTGTCAGCTTGCTGTTTTTTACTTGCCGGAGGGAATTTCAGCGGATTAGTATTGTCGAACTTGCTGTACGTACCGCCTAATGATGATAAATGGATTCTGTTTTCCTTAAGCGTTACCACATAATTAATGTTTACAGGAAAAATCATGGCCTGCGTATTTAATAAACAACTTTTACACCCGCGTAACTGGCTGACCTGGTTCGGGCTCGGCATCCTCTGGTTAATCGTGCAACTGCCTTATCCGCTGCTGCATTTTATCGGCACCAGCGCTGGTCGCCTTTCCCGTCGCTTTCTTAAACGCCGCGAACATATCGCCCGGCGTAATATCGAACTCTGCTTCCCGGACATGTCGCCAGCGGCGCGCGAGACGCTGATCGATCAAAACTTTATGTCGCTGGGAATGGGGCTTATCGAAACCGGCATGGCCTGGTTCTGGAGCGACGAGCGGGTCAAAAAATGGTTTGATGTCGAGGGGTTCGCCAACCTTAATCACGCGCTTAGCGGTGGGAAAGGGGTAATGGTCGTCGGCGTGCACTTTATGTCGCTGGAGCTGGGCGGCCGCGCGATGGGGCTGTGTCGGCCAATGATGGCCACCTACCGGCCGCACAACAGCCCGCTGATGGAGTGGGTGCAAACCCGCGGTCGCCTGCGTTCGAACAAAGCGATGATCGATCGTAACAACCTGACCGGTCTGGTGCATGCCTTGAAATCCGGTGAAGCGGTGTGGTTCGCGCCCGATCAGGATTACGGTCCCAAGGGCAGCGTCTTTGCACCTTTTTTCTCCGTCCCGCAGGCGGCGACCACCAACGGCACCTATGTCCTGTCCCGCTTATCGGGCGCGAAAATGTTGAGCATCAGCATGGTACGTAAGCTGGATCGCCGGGGCTATAGCCTGCATATCAGCGAGGTGATGAATGACTATCCGGGTGAGGATAAGCAGATCGCCGCCGGCTATATCAACAAGGTTATTGAGCGCGAGATCCTGCGCGCTCCCGAGCAGTATCTGTGGGTACACCGTCGTTTTAAAACCCGCCCGCTGGGCGAACCTTCCGTCTATTAACCTTCCCGCACAGGCTGCGCTTTCAAAATCCCGACAGTTGGGGTAACGTGAGCCGGATCATGTTTTAGTCGTGCGCGAAGGAGTGCAGAGTGTTCGCTGAGTTTGGTGTTCTGAATTATTTAACCTATCTGGTCGGGGCGGTGTTTATCATCCTCGTTCCTGGCCCTAATACGTTTTTCGTGCTGAAAACGGGCATTGCCCACGGGGTGAAGAAAGGCTATCTGGCGGCGGCGGGCGTCTTTATTGGCGACGCAGTGCTGATGTTTCTGGCCTTCGCCGGGGTGGCGACGCTGATTAAAACCACGCCGGTGTTGTTTAACGTCGTGCGCTACCTCGGGGCAATTTACCTGCTGTGGCTCGGGGGCAAAATGCTCTATGCGGTGCTGACCCAGCGCGACGGCCAGTCCGATGCCAGCGCGGAGCCGGCGAGCGCGATCCTCAAGCGCTCCCTGACCCTGAGCCTGACCAATCCGAAAGCGATTCTGTTCTATGTGTCGTTTTTCGTGCAGTTTATCGATGTCAACGCCAAAACTCCCGGCGTGGCGTTCTTTATCCTGGCGCTGACCCTCGAGGTGATTAGCTTCTGCTATATGAGCTTTTTGATCCTCTCCGGCTCGTTTGTCACCCGCTACGTCAAAACCCGCAAGAAGCTGGCAAAACTTGGCAACAGCCTGATTGGTCTGGTTTTCGTCGGGTTCGCCGCGCGCCTGGCTACCCTGCAGTCCTGATCCCCACGGGCCGGTTACCCGCTGACCGGCCCGCCGTCTCTTATTCTGCCCTGTAACAAAAACCCTTCATTTTTTATTGCATTGGTGTTACATATACAGCCGTTTATCGCTCAGCAAAAAGGAAGCCCCGATGATTCTGCAAAAACTCCTCAGCAATAAAAACTGCAAAAAATACTGTCTGTCGCTCGCGGTGGTGTTTGCTATCGCGCTGGCGGTAGTGGGGCGGGCGACCTTCGGGGGCGTGGTGAGCGAGTACAATATGCCGTACTCAGAGTGGACGACGTCCATGTTCTTCCTGCAGGGGGCGATGGTGACGGTTTACAGCATTGTCTTTACCGCGCTCTTCGCTATCCCCCTCGGCTTTATTTTCCTCGGCGCCGATCGTCAGGATTAAGCGTCAACGGGCGAACCGCGGTTCGCCCGGTCTTATCGGCTTATCAACAGCGTGAAGCATTAGTCGTCGTCATGATAGTGATGATGGTGGTGGTGGCGATGGGGATGATATCCATCGTCAATAATGCATCCCGATAACAGCGTGCACAGCGCAATAATCAACGGTAACACGATCGGTTTTTTCATCCTTACTTCTCCCGCTATTCTTATTCCCCGGGGCCGAGAATGCCGCGGCGGATAACGTGAGTGTAAAGGGTTAACTTATTGATGGGATAGGATAAATCCGCAATATCGCCGCGGCGATCACCACCAGCCAAACTGGGTGCCGGCCACCGCCACGATGGCGACGACCAGCATGATAATGGTGCTTTTTTTCATTATGCCCCACCCGGCGCCGCATAGCCGCCGACAAAAAACCAGCCGAGAAAGACGACGGCGATGATAAAGATCGCCACCGGGAAAAGAATACCCAATTTCATGATTGTGTCCCTGTGCCCACGAATGATGCCCTGCATGATACTGGATATCGCGGTACTTTAGTCAATATGAATGAAATTCTCCTGGCGGCGGGACTTCTTATCCTGGTACATCGCCTCATCGGCAGCGCGTAAGGCCGCTTCAACATCGATACTCTGCGGATCGCAGGTGACCACCCCGAAGCTGGCGCCCTCATAGTCGATACGCTGTTCGCCGAGGAAGTAGACGCCGCACAGAGCCTGACGCAGGGACGTGACATACGCCTGCTGTGCGGCAGGCTGCTGGGCGCTACCGACGATCAAAAACTCATCGCCGCCAAGGCGGCCAACGATATCTTCCCGGCGTGCGACAGCGGTGAGTCGTTTGCCGACCTGCACCAGAAAGCTGTCGCCGCACGGATGGCCGAACCGATCGTTAATGGCTTTGAAACCATCGAGATCGATAAAAATAAGCGAGACCTGCTGCTGCTGGGCACGGGCGGAGGCAAAGCGTAACGCCAGCTGCTTAAACAGCGCGCGGCGATTGGGAAGCTGGGTGAGCTCATCGGTAGACGAGTGCAGCTCCAGCGCGACGTTTGCCGCCTGCAGCTGTTGCACCAGGGTGTCTTTTTCCACGTAGTGGGAAATGAGCTTCGCAAACAGGCCCATGACCTGTTCGCCTTCGAGGTTATAAGGCTGTTGTTGCCGGCTGGTGGCGCAGAGGGTGCCGAACAGAGAGCCGTCGGCCAGGCGGACGGGAATGCTTAAAAAAGTAGCGATTCCCAGCTCCTGGGCGGCGATGCAGGAGTGCCAGCGGTTGGCAACGTCATTGCTAAACGTACACTGATCCTCAAGGGCGCGTTTGCACAGGGATTCATCCCAGGGGACGGAAAATCCTTCCGGGATCTGCATTTCGCTGCTGTTGTGGGCGAACATGATCTGCTGCCGCTGGGCGTTGGTATCAATGCGGGTGAGGTAGGTGGACTCCATTCGCGTCACCGCCTCCAGCATCTCCAGCAGCTGGCGCACCAGGGTTTCCAGGGACTGTTCCGCAGCGAGGGTTTGCGACACCCGGGCAAGAATAAAATCTGACATGAATAATACAGCTCCAGCACGCCAAACGTCACCCCAGCATATTGGGCTGCAAACGGACATCAGCGTCAAATAAACAGTGATATTTTTAAATTTATCACATCTGTCTGGGGAATACTTGTCCACGCGGTGGGAAAAAAAGCCCCGTCGGGGGCGACGGGGAAAAACTCATTGATTATGGAATGATCTGTTCTCTGGTCAGTTCGAGAACAGGGCTACTCTACGGGGGAAAAGTGCAGGCAAGATGGAGAAAACGTGGAGATTCAGGCTAAAATCCCCGGGCATTCAGGAAAGGGAGGAACAATGAAAAAGCTACTGGCTATTCTGCCACTGTTATTAGCCGGCTGTGCCCAGCCGCAGCCCACTGCGCCGACGAAAACCATCGGCATGCCCAACCCCGCGGCGGTATACTGTCAGCAATCCGGCGGCACCCGGGTGCCGGTGCAAACGCCGCAGGGCGTCAGCACCCAGTGCAAACTGCCCAGCGGCGAAACCCTCGACGAGTGGGCGCTGTGGCGCCGGGATCATCCGGCTAAATCGTAACCGGCAGGGCCGCCAGCCAGGCGGCCAGCACCCGGGCATGATTCTGCTCGGTGTTCTTCGCGGCGTACAGCAGCGTCAGCGGCTGGCGTTGCGCCAGCGCCGCCAGCCGCAGGCCCGTTTCGCGATGGGCGTCGAGCTCCTGACGATAGCGCTGGCTGAAGTGGGCGAAATCGATCGCCTCGCCGTGAAAGGCTTTGCGCAGCTCAGCGGAAGGCGTTAACTCCTTACACCACTCATCACAGGCCAGCGCCTCTTTTTTAATCCCCCGCGGCCAGAGACGGTCGACCAGCACCCGATAGCCGTCGCTGCTTTCCTGCGGGTCATACACCCGTTTACACTGAATCATCATCCTGCTCCTTCTGTGCCATCCAGGCGAGCAACTGCGGGATTTGCCCGTCGGAAAATACCGTGATGCCGTGGGCGCGGAGTAGGTCGGCGGCCACGCCGGCGCCCGCTTTGCGCCGTCCGCGAAAGGAACCGTCATAGACATACTGGCTGCCGCAGGTAGGGCTGCCGTCGGTGAGTAACGCTGCCTGACAGCCCGCTTCCCGGGCGGCGCTGAGCGCCAGCCAGGCGGCCAGCTGATAATGTCCGGTGACGTCGCGGCCGTCGCTTTCCACGATCCGCGCCCGTCCGGCAAGCACATCGCCGCCGGTGCCGCCGAGGATCTCCGCCGACAGTCGGGGCGTAGGCAGACCGGCCGCCAGCTCCGGGCAGTGGATCACCAGCCGCCCCGCCTGCTGCCAGCGGGACAGCGTCGCCGCCAGCTGTGCCTTCTCGCTACCGTTATACCGCACCTGGAATCCCATCAGGCAGGCGCTGACCAAAAGCTTATTTTTCATTCTCTCTCCCTTACGCGCTTTTTCCAGTATACCTCACCCGTCGGCCACGGCGGTGGGGTGAAAATAAGGATTGTGTTCCACAGGTGGGATCGCTATTCTGACGTGCCTTGTGCTGTCCGTCTCGTCCAGACATAAGGAACCTGCTATGAAAATCCCTTTACGCCTCGCCCTTGTCGGCGATTATCACCCCGATATTGTTGCCCATCAGGCCATTCCCCTGGCGATAGACGATGCCGCCGCCGTGCTGGAGCAGCCGGTGAAATATGACTGGCTCGCCACCCCGTCGATCGCCTCCGGCGAGGCGCTGGCGGAGTACGATGCCATCTGGGTCGTTCCCGGCAGCCCGTATCGTCACCCGGAAGGCGCGTTTACCGCGATCCGCTATGCCCGGGAAAACAGCATTCCTTTCCTCGGCACCTGCGGCGGCTTTCAGCACGCGGTGATTGAATACGCCCGCAACGTGCTCGGCTGGCAGGACGCCGGACATGCGGAAACCGACAGCGAAGGGCGGATGGTGATCGCTCCCCTCAGCTGCTCGCTGGTGGAGACCTCTGCCGTCGTCGAGCTGCGGGCGAATACGCTGATTGCCCGCGCCTATGGCCGGGAGAGCATTGAAGAGGGCTACCACTGCCGGTACGGCGTGAGCAGCGCGTTTGCGGCGGAGCTGGAGCAGGGCGATCTGCGCGTCACCGGCTGGGATGAAGAGGGTGAGATCCGCGCCGTCGAGCTGGTGACGCACCCGTTTTTTGTCGCCACCTTGTTCCAGCATGAGCGTCACGCGCTGGACGGGCGTCCCGCGCCGCTGGTGCAGGCGTTTCTCCGCGCCGCGGCACAATAATTCCACCGGCAGCGGGCGCTGCCGGTCATCTTCAGGGGTGAATTTCCCGGTCACGTCCGGCGAGCGCGCCGCAGACCGCCATCACCAGCGAAATCAGCGCCACCGCCAGCAGCGGAATATGCCAGTCGCCATTGGCATCATGGATCCTGCCCATCAGCGGCGGCCCGCAGGCGGCCAGCAGATAGCCGACGCTCTGCGCCATCCCTGACAGCGCCGCGGCCTGATGCGCCGAGCTGGCGCGCAGGCCGATAAACGTCAGGCCGAGGATCATGGTGGCTCCGGAGCCAAAGCCGAACAGCAGCGTCCAGCCGATCGCCAGCTCAGGCAACAGCCACAGCCCGGCGGCGCTGATGGCGCACATCAGGGCGACCAGCACCGCGATCCCGCGCTGGTCGCGCAGCCGATGCAGGATCAGCGGTATCGCCAGGCCGGGCGCGGCGGTCGCCAGCTGCAGCAGGCCATGCAGCGAGCCGGCCTGCGCTTCGCTATAGCCCATACTCTGCAGAATCGACGGCAGCCAGCCGATAATCACGTAATAGACCAGCGAGTTGATGCCGAGGAACAGCGTCACCTGCCAGGCCAGCGCCGACCGCCAGATCCCCCGGTTATGCATAGCGCCTGAGCCGGTCAATGGCGTCTCCACCCGGCGCCGGGACTGCGGCAGCCAGCTGAGGAGCGCCAGTAGCGGGAAGACCATCAGCAGCAGCAGCGCCCCGCGCCAGCCGAATCCGGCCATCGCCACGGGGACCACCAGCGCCGAACCAAGCGCCGCCGCGCCGCCCATCGTCAGGGAATAGGCGCCGGTCATCCGCGCGACATGTTGCGAGAAATCCCGTTTAATCAGCCCGGGCAGCAGCACGTTACCCAGCGCAATGCCGCAGCCGATTACCGCCGTGCCGATAAACAGCAGCGCAGCGGAGGGCAGGGAGCGCAGGGCAATGCCGGCGCAGATCAGCAGCATCGCCAGCAGCAGGCTGCGTTCCATGCCGAACCGGCGGGCAACCCCTGCCGCCAGCGGCGAGACAAGGCCAAAGGCCAGCAGCGGCAGGGTAGTGAGCAGCCCGGTCTGCGCGGTGGTCAGGCCATAGTCGCTACGAATCGCGTCCAGCAGCGGCGCCGCGCCGGTGAAGACCACGCGCAGGGTGGTGGCGATGAGCAGGATACCGGCAATCAGCAGCGCGGGGCGGCGGCCGGTAGAGGAGATCACAGAAGACATATCATTCTCAAGGTAACTAACGAGGGGGGTTACGATAGCGGCTTTGTCCCTCGTTTAAATCAAGCTAAAATGACAGATTATCGCTAATATCGGACAAGATGATGATTGGACTGGGGCTGGATGGCTATGAACCGGACAGTGGCCACGAATCGGCCATTGCCTTTCGTATCCGGGTAGTGGAGGCGGAGCAGTTTATTCCGGCGCATTCCCACCGTAAGGGGCAGCTGATCCTTGCCCTGCACGGCGCCTTGACCTGCGAGGTGGAGAACGCAATGTGGATGGTGCCGCCGCAGTATGCGGTGTGGGTTCCGGGGCAGCTGTCCCACAGTAACCGCGCTACCCCCGGCGCCCAGGTATGCTTCCTGTTCATCGAGCCGGGCGCCGCGCCGATGCCGGATCGCTGCTGTACGTTAAAGATTTCCCCGCTGGTGCGAGAGCTGATCCTTACTCTGGCGGAGCGCGGCGGAGAGTCGCTGGCCGCCCCCGCCACGGCCCGGCTGGTGCAGGTTCTGTTTGATGAGCTGCCCCGCCAGCCGCAGGAGCACCTGCAGCTGCCGGTATCAAACCACCCGAAAATTCGTCAAATGGTGACGATGATGGCTGAGGATCCGGCGCGCTGGCAGACCCTGAGCCAGTGGGCGGCGGTGTTTGCGATGAGCGAGCGGAATCTGGCCCGCCTGGTAGTGCGCGAAACGGGGCTGAGCTTTCGCCGCTGGCGCCATCAGCTGCAGCTGATCCTCGCGCTGCAGCTGCTGATCCGCGGGCAGACGGTGCAGCAGACGGCTCAGGCGCTGGGCTACGATTCCACCACCGCCTTCATCACCATGTTTAAAAAAGGGCTCGGGCAGACACCGGGCCGCTATCACGGTAGCCTGGCTACGACTTCCCAATAAACAATGAGATGATCCCGGCGGCAATCAGCGGCCCGACCGGGACGCCGCGAAACAGGGCGACGCCGAGTACTGTACCGACCAGCAGCCCGGCCACCAGATGCGGCTGGGAGCCCATCAGGGAGACGCCGCGCCCGCCGAGCCACGAAACAAACACCCCGACCGCAATCGCCAGCAGCGATTTCCAGTTCATAAAGGAGTGGATCAGCGTCGAGGGCGGCAGCGTGCCGCTGGCGATAGGCGCCATCACGCCGATGGTCAGAATAATGATCCCGACGGTCAGTCCCTGTTTCTCAACCCAGGGAAAGAAGGCGTTCAGCGGCGTGACGCGCACGATAATCAGCACGAGGATGGAGATCGCCACGGTGGTGTTATGACTGATAAAGCCGAGCGCCGCCAGACCCAGCAGGATCAACAGGGTGGTATCAAACATGTACAGAGGTCCTTGCCAAAATAAGAATGCCAAAAATATCCCGCTTACTCTACGCATCGTGGCGTGAATAAACAGGATTTTTACGCCATGCGGCGGAAATCTGGGCGGATGCCCGGTTAGCTAAGACGGCGAAAGGTCGCGATCTCTGGTCGGGCGATATGTAAATAGTCTTCGGTGTCGAGAATGATCGACCGGTCCAGGCGCCCGGCGTTAAAGGCGATTTGTGGAAAGCGTTCAAACAGCAGCGGGTCCGCCACCAGCCGCAGCGCCGGATGGAAACTGAAGGGGGGAATGGCGCCGAACACGCAGGCGGTGAGGGCCTCCACCTCCGCCGGGCTGGCCAGCGAGGCTTTGCTGCCGCCGATATGCCGGGCCAGGCTGGCGAGGTCGGCCTGCCGATCGGCGGCGAGGATCGCCAGCACATGCTGGTTGACGCCGTTTCCTTTCACTTTACAGACTAACGCTTTCGCGCCCTGGCCAAGCGCGGTGCCGCGGATTGCCGAGACGGCTTCGCACTGACCGACCGCCTCGTGCGCCATCACCCGGTAGCGGGCCCGGTGCTCGTCGAGCAGCGCGCACAGCCGCTGGTGGATATTACCTTCTACTGCTTCAAGCATAGCGTCCTCCTGACATCATAAAGCAGCCAGCTTAGCGCTGTTGCGCCGGCCTGCCAACGGTGGGCCGGGAAATTCACCATTCGCTCATTATTACTTCACAGTGCTGTGGTGCAATCCCGCAGGCGCAGATGAGTTTTGTAAATAAAAAAAAGAATGATTTTCATTTTCAATCGAACTTTTTTTATTTCGCTCAGTCTCTATCGGACGACACAGAATATTAATAATTGCCGTAATGAGGTTAGGATGATGCACGATGCAACCATGCAGGGTTCCCCACGCAAGAAATTTAATAAAATAAGGGAGCTCAACAGACGGCGGAATTACTTTACTAAGAAAGTACGTAATGCCCTGCGGGTGGGGGTGGCGAAAGCGCTCTGGGATCGCCGACGCCGTCAGCCGGTAGATTTGTCGTCTGCGAAAACCGTCCTGTTGATGCGTAATGAGGGGGCGGTCGGCGATGTAGTGGTGGATTCCGCGCTGGTGAAATGCCTGCATCAGTCAGGCTATATCGTTGATTTTTTGCTGACGACCTCTAACAGCCAGGTGATGCGTTATAACCCGCGGATCCGCCATATTTATGAAGCTGACCCGGTCACGTCCGCCGATTTTTTGCGTAAATTTAATCATAACGTTCCTCGCGACGTTATTAATGAACTGGCTAATAATAAGTACGATATTATTATTGACCCTTCGCTGTTCGATATTCCCGTGCATCGCCTGCGGCTTTTCCGACAAATAAAAGCCAAATCAGTGCTCGGGTTTAATAAATGGCCATCGATTAAGCACTACTCCCACTCTTTTGATTTTGACTGCCAGCGCTGGCACGTGACGAAAACGTTCGAGCTGATCGCCGATTATCTCCAACTGGACACCCGCGGGCTGGACGCTTACGACCTGGCGGTGCCCGGGCCGATTATGCAGGAGGTGGCGCAGTATCTGGCGTCGCTAAGCGGAAAAGCGGTGGTGATTAATATTTTTGCCGGCCATGCCGACCGCAGTCTCTCGCAGACGCAGCTGGCGGAACTGCTCGACAAACTGCTGGCACGCCATCCGGGGAGCGCGGCTATTCTGCTCGATCACCGGCGCGAGATCCGCATCCCGCTGCCGCCGGAGGTGGTGATTAACCCATTTAACACGTTACACCATGCGATGGCGCTGATCGCCCAGGCGGAGCTGATTATCTCCCCGGACACCTCGGTGGTGCACATGGCGGCGGCGTGGAACAAACCGCTGATCGCGGTCTATAAGGACGTTCTGCTTAATAACCGGCTGTGGGCCCCGGGCTATGACAACGCCAGGCAGATCATTGTTAAATGCGGGAAGGTCCATCAGCATCGCGGGCTAGTGGATAGAATTATAGCGGCGCTACCGGAGACGCTGTGAGGCGATGAGGGGAGACAGGTAGGGCTCACCTGCTGGCCGTATGCAAGAGCCAGCAGGTGAGCGAAGGTTGCATTGCCAGTCTGCAACCGCCGCTATTGTACTGTTGCCCGCGGCTCTGCCACATCCGGGAAAGCTCTTAAAGAGGTGGTCGCCGCGACTGACGGGCGGGATCACTCTTCAGTGAGCCACATATCCGCCTCTTCAAACATCTCCTGCACCGTGCGGCTGATCAGCTCTTTTTCATGCTTGCTGGCGTCGGTGTTGATCGCCGGCAGCGTCATCATCGGCTTCACCCGCACTTCCGCCTCCGGGAAAATGCGCTGCATGCGTTTGGCCAGCTCGTTAAGAATGGCCTCTCTGGCGCCCGGCAGCCCGGCAAAATTGCGCTTGTCATAAATCAGTTCCACAAACATCTTCTGTCCTCTGTATGCTGATCGCGGGCGATAGTTTTACTGTATTAATGTACAGTGTCAAGCGAATGCCGCGGCGCTGCGCATCTACCACCTCGCGCGGCGGGCGGGCTGCGCGCAAAAGCAGCAAACGGTTCGCTGGTGCTGAAGAAGACCCCTATTGACATCAAGGAGTTATTTCAGTGCTGGCGATTGATAGCTGGAGCCGATATTGACCGGTAAAATTGGCAAAACTACTGTATATATATTCAGTATTGTGTGGTGGGTTGAAAAATGAACGTTTACACGCCGGTTGAGCTACGTCAGATTGTCTCCTTTCCCTTTTTTGCCGACCTGGTGCAGTGCGGCTTTCCCAGCCCGGCTCAGGACTATGTTGAGAAGCGAATCGACCTCAACGAGCTGCTGGTGCAGCATCCCAGCGCGACCTATTTTGTCAAAGCCGCTGGCGACAGCATGATCGATGCCGGCATTGACGAAGGCGATTTGCTGGTGGTGGACAGCGCGCGTAAAGCGGAGCATGGCGATATCGTGATTGCCGCCGTCGGCGGCGAGTTTACGGTAAAGAAGCTGCAGCTTCTGCCGCGGGTGCAGCTTAACCCGATGAACCCGGCCTATTCGCCCATCGTGGTCGGCCGCGAGGAGACGCTCGATATTTTCGGCGTCGTAACCTACATCATCAAGGCGGCGGGCTGATCATGTTCGCGCATTGTGATGTGAACGCCTTCTATGCCAGCTGTCAGACCGCCTTCCGGCCAGACCTGAAGGGGCGGCCGGTGGTGGTGCTGTCGAATAACGACGGCTGCGTGATCGCCCGCTCGGCGGAGGCGAAGCCGTTTGTGAAAATGGGCGAACCCTACTTTAAGCAGAAGGCTGCGTTTCTTCGCCACGGCGTCGTGGCGTTTAGCAGTAATTATGAGCTGTATGCCGACATGTCCAGCCGGGTGATGGCCACCCTGGAAGAGCTCACCCCGCGCTGCGAAATTTACAGTATCGATGAGGCCTTTTGCGATGTCAGCGGTGTGCGTCATTGCAGAGATCTGACCGATTTTGGCCGCGAAATCCGCGCCACGGTGCTGCAGCGTACCCATCTGACGCTGGGCGTTGGCATCGCCCCGACCAAAACCCTGGCGAAGCTGGCCAACCACGCGGCGAAGCAGTGGCCGCGGCAGACGGGCGGGGTAGTGGACTTGTCCTGCCCGCAGCGGCAGCGAAAGCTGATGGCGCTGCTGCCGGTGAGCGAGGTCTGGGGCATCGGGCGGCGGATCGGCAAAAAGCTTGAAGCGATGGGGATCGGCACGGTACTCCAGCTGGCGGAGAGCGATATCCGCTTTATCCGCAAGCACTTCACGGTGGTGCTCGAACGAACGGTACGGGAGTTGCGCGGCGAGCCTTGCCTGGCGCTGGAGGAGTTTGCCCCCGCTAAGCAGGAAATTATCTGCAGCCGCTCGTTCGGGGATCGGATTACGGCCTATGAGGATATGCGCCAGGCGATCTGCAGCTATGCCGCGCGGGCAGCAGAAAAGCTGCGCGGTGAGCATCAGTACTGCCGGTTCGTCTCCGCCTTTGTCAAAACCAGCCCCTTCGCGCTGAATGAACCCTATTACGGCAACAGCGCCTCGCTAAAGCTGCTGACGCCGACCCAGGACTCCCGGGATATTATCGCCGCGGCGACGAGCTGTCTGGATGCCATCTGGAAAGCGGGGCATCGCTATCAGAAGGCCGGCGTGATGCTCGGCGATTTCTACAGCCAGGGCGTCGCCCAGCTGAATCTGTTCGACGAGCTTGCTCCGCGGCACAACAGCGCCAGACTGATGCAGGTTCTCGACCAGCTGAATGCGAAAAACGGCAGGGGGGCGCTCTATTTTGCCGGCCAGGGGATCCAGCAGCAGTGGCAGATGAAGCGAGAGATGCTCTCGCCGCGCTACACCACGCGATACGGGGACCTGCTCCGCGTCAGATAACGCGCGCTATCCCTGCACCGCGGCCGGAAAAACCGCCGCCAGCCAGTCAATAAAGACGCGGAGCCGGGGCGGGACGTGCCGGTGCCGGGCATAGACAACGTGAAAAGGATAGGGGGCCGGGCGCCAGGCGCTGAGGATCTCCACCAGTTCGCCGCTCGCCAGCGCCGGTTTCAGCGAATAGGTAAAGGTCTGCACAATGCCTAAGCCCGCCTCGCCGGCGGCAATATGCGCGTTGCTCTCATTGATGCCGAGATGGGGCTCTGTCTTCAGCTCGGTGCTGACGCCGTGACGCGTAAAGCGAAACGGAAACGCTCTGCCGCTGGCCGGCGACAGATAGCTGATGAGCCGGTGGCCATGATGTAGTTCATCCGGCGAGGCGGGGGTGCCGTAGCGCTGAAGATAGCCCGGGGTGGCGCAGGTGACCAGCGTCGCCTCGCCGATTTTACGGGCGATCAGCGTCGAGTCTTCCATCGGACCGCCGCGGATGGCGCAGTCAATATTGCCGCTGATGAGGTCCGCGGGCTTATCGGCCACCTGCAAATCGATACGGATATCCGGCCAGGAGGTCATAAAGTCCGCCAGCAGCGGGATCAGCACATCGCACGCGGTCGACCCGCCGATGGCGATCCGTAGATGGCCCTTCGGCTTATTGCGGGCGGTATTGAAAGACGCGTCGATCTCTTCCAGGTCTTCCAGCAGACAGCGGGCTTTTTCATAGTACTCCCGTCCTTCCGGCGTCACGGTAATACGCCGCGTAGTGCGCTGCAGGAGGGAAACCCCAAGATGCGCCTCCAGTTGCTGAATGGTTTTGCTGAGGGTGGCGTTGGGCATATTCAGCGAGTCCGCGGCGCGGGTAAAGCTGCCGGCTTCGACAACGCGGGTGAAGGCTTTGAGAGCTGAAAACCGGTCCATTATTCGCTTTATCCTGGTTACTGGAGGTCATTATCCACCGAGGGGAAGAGTGTTTTTCAGATTAGGCCATTTTTCCGCCTCGCCGGGACGATTACAGTGCTTTCCATACCCGGCGGGGCGCGTTCGCGAGCCTGGCCTGTTTATACTCTAACCAAGGAAATGCACCATGAGCAAAAAACTTGCGGATAAAGTGGCGTTAGTCACCGGCGGCAGCGCCGGGATTGGCCTGGCGTCGGCGAAAGCACTGGCGGAGCAGGGCGCGAAGGTGTACATCACCGGCCGCCGTCAGGAGGAGCTGGATGCGGCGGTAAGATTCATCGGACCCGCCGCCCGCGCGATCCGCGCCGACGCCGCCGTGTTAAGCGACCTTGACGCGGTATTTGCGACCATTGCCGAAGAGTCCGGCCGGCTGGATGTGCTGTTCGCCAATGCCGGCGGCGGGGATATGCTGCCGCTGAGCGCCATCACCGAAGCGCACGTCGACCGAATTTTTGCCACCAACGTGCGCGGGGTGGTGTTCACCGTGCAAAAAGCGCTGCCGCTGCTCACCGATGGCGCCTCGGTGATTTTGACCGGCTCTACGGCGGCGGTAAAAGGGACGGCTAACTTCAGCATCTATAGCGCCAGTAAGGCCGCGGTACGCAGCCTGGCGCGCTCCTGGGCGCTGGAGGTTAGCGACCGCGGGATCCGCATCAATGTGGTCAGCCCGGGTCCGGTACGTACCCCGGGTCTGGGAGGGCTGGTGGCGGAGGCGGACCGCCAGGGCTTGTTCGATGCTCTGGCGGCCGGCGTACCGCTCGGGCGGCTGGGCGAGCCGGAGGAGATTGGCCGGACGGTGGTATTTTTAGCGTCGGATGAGTCGAGCTTTATTAACGCCGCGGAGATCTATGTCGACGGCGGGCTGGCGCAAATCTAAGCGCCTGCCGTCGCCGCACTGACCTGACCGGGCAGAGGCGCTTTCAGCAGGGCGATCAGCAGCGTACTGCCCACCATGATCCCCGCCGCCAGCCACACCATTCCCGACAGGCCAGCTGAGGCGATCAGCTGGCCGCCGACAAACGCCCCGGTGCCGATGGCGGCATTAAAAATGGCCACATAAATGGCTGACGCCGGCTGGGCGACCGCGCCCGCGCTGCGCAGCTGCCAGGTCTGTAAGCCGACGAACACAATCGCGATGCCGGCGCCCCACAGGGCTAACAGTAGCCCGCTAAAACAGAACGGCAGTGGCGCAAGACGGGCGGCGCCAAGGAGCGCCAGCGCGCCCCCGCTCAGCAGCAGCGCAGCGAAAATCAGTCCCTTCAGATGACGATCGATAAGCTTACCCGCGATAACGTTACCCAGCAGCCCGGAAACCCCTGACAGCAGCAGCAGGCCGGAGAGGGCGGTCGCCGGGACTCCCTGCAGATTTATCAGCAGCGGTTCAATGTAGGTGAAGGCGGCAAAGTGAGCGGTAATGATGCAGGCCGTGGCGCCATACAGGCCACCGAGCAGCGGATTGCGGAAGATATCGCGATAAACACGCAGCCTGACGGGGGCAGGGGCGGCCAGCGGGGGCAGCGTCGAGCACAGCACCGCAGCGGCGGCTAGTGACAGCAAGGCCATCGACATAAACGCGGGTCGCCAGCCCGCCAGGGTGGCGATAAAGCTCGCCAGCGGCACCCCCACTACGCTTGCCGCTGACACGCCGCCAAAAATGATCGCCGTGGCCAGCCCCAGCCGGTGCGGCGGCACCAGCTGCGCGGCGACAAGGCCAATTAAGGCCCAGAAGGCGCCATGCGCCAGGGCGCCAATCATGCGGGCGCTCATCAGGGCGAACATCGAATAAGACCGGGTTGCGGCGAGGCAGGAAAACGCGAGGATCAGCATCAGCCCGACCAGCAGCGCCTTGCGGGAAATACGCGCCGGCATTGCGCCGGAAAGCAGAGCCGCCAGGGCGCCTACCCAGCCATAGGCGGTGACGGCGAGGCCCACGCCGGATTCCGTCTGGTGAAAATCCGCCGCCAGGGCGCTGAGCATGCCCACCGGCGCCAGTTCGCTGGTGACGATCGAAAAGGCGCAGATCCCGAGCGCAACGACGGCAATCCAGACGCGCGCCGGCGCCGGGTGGAGGGGTAAAGCAATCTCTTTCATATCAGGCGTATCCTTAGGAAAGGAGCGTTCCGCGCGGTGCACGGACGTTCAGGTGAGGAGAGAGCAGGCGATCGGATGGCCTGGTTGTCTCCGCGAGTGGCGTGCAGTATCATCCCTGCAAAATTGATAAAAAAGAGCAGAAAACGGAGAGCCGTTTTCCATAAACGGAAAAGAGATGACAGCAGAATTTCATTGGGATGATGCGCGCATCTTCCTCGCCATCGCCCGGGCGGGAACGCTGAGCGGCGCTGCCGACAAGATGAACATGGGAATTGCCACCGTGTCCCGCCGGCTGGATCGGCTGGAGCAGGCGTTGAACGTTCCGCTCTTCAGCCGCCATCAGAGCGGCTACCGCCTGACCGACGATGGCGAAGCCCTGCTCGCGCGGGCGGAGGCGCTGGAATACGCTGGCCTGGCGTTCGGCGAAGCGGCGCAACTGCAGGGGCATGTCGCCGGGGTTGTCCGTCTGGCCACCTCGGATAACCTGGCCACGCATTTTATTCTGCCCTCCCTGAAAGGGCTCCTGGACCATTATCCCGAGCTGCGGGTGGAGGTGCTGAGCGGTGTGCAGCCGGTGAACCTGCACCGTCGGGATGCCGATCTGGCGATCCGCATGGTCAAGCCTGAGGCCGGGCATCTGACGTTAAAGCGGCTGGGGACGGTGGGGTTTGGCGTCTATGGCGCCGCCGACTGTCTGGTCGGCGCGGACGGCCTGTCGCTGAGCGAGGCGGACTTTGTGGGTTGGCCGGAAACTCACCAGCACCTGCCGGCCGCCCAATGGATCACGCGCACCCTGCGCGGCCGGCCGTGTAAAGTCGAAGCCAATACGCTCGTGGCCCAGGTTTCCGCAGTATCCGCGGGACTCGGATTGGGCGTCCTGCCGCACTTTATGGCGCGGGCCAGCGGCCTGCAGTGCCTGCAGCCGGAGATCGGCGCGGATCAGACCCTCTGGCTGGTGATGCATTCTGACCTGGCCGGATCCAGACGCGTGCGGGTTCTCGCCGACCATCTCATCGCTCTCTTTGCGGACCATCAAGATCGGCTGGCGATGCCCTGAAGGGGCGCGGCTTGGGCGTGTATCGATAAGACTGCCCGAGGCTGACGAGCCACGATTTTTTCCGCGCCAGCTAACAGTGATACTCGCCGCGCAATATTCGGCCCAATGCTGCCCCGCAGTCGAAAATACTGCAGAGTGAGAGGATATCCCCGTCCGGCAAAATAATTTTGTGTTGTTGCCAGCGCGGCATTGTTGCGCTCCCCCAGAAATGCCTGTCGATGTTAGGGTGAGACGTTTATCACCACAGGAGAACGCAAATGATTGTCAGGACCTGGCACGGCTGTGTGCCATTGCAACATGCTGAGGGGTTTGCCCGCCACCTTGAGCTGACCGGCGTGGAACACGCCCGGGGTATCCCCGGCAACAGAGGCGCGCTGGTGCGCCAGGAAAACCAGGGCGAATGGGCGCATTTCTTTCTTGCCACCTACTGGCAGGATCTCGCGGCGGTCAAAGCCTTCGCTGGCGAAGACTATCACGTCGCGGTCACCTATCCGGACGACGACGCATTCGAACTCCTCTCCGACCCCTACGTGTTTCAGCATGAAGTTGAGGCCGTGTCGCCACTGTAGGCTGATGACCGGGCAGGTGGAAGATCGGCCAGCAACAGACGGTTGCTGGCCGCGTGAGAGCGACGTCTACCTTGTATGGGCAGCCAGCCGCCGCTGGGTGAACGTGGCATGATGGGAACACTCAGCGCGTGAGGGCCGCGACAATGGAGGCTTCCATTTTCTCCGGCGTCGTGAACGGCGCAAAACGCGTGAGGGGTGTGCCGTCGCGACCGATGAGGAACTTGGTGAAATTCCACTTGATCCGTCCGCCGAGCACGCCGGGCAACGCTTGTTTCAGATAACGAAACAGCGGGTGTGCGGCGGGGCCGTTGACGTCCACTTTCTCAAACATCGGGAAGCTCACGCCGTAGTTAACGTGACAAGTCTGCTCGATTTCATCCGCACCGCCGGGTTCCTGCTTACCAAACTGGTTGCACGGGAAACCAAGCACTACCAGCCCCTGAGCCGCGTACTTTTTGTAGAGCGCTTCCAGGCCAGCGTATTGCGGTGTGAAGCCACAATGGCTGGCCGTATTCACCACCAGAACCACCTTGCCAGCATAGTCAGCCATGGAGAGGGGCTGGCCGCGCAGGCGGGTAGCCGTCAATTGATAAAAAGGGGTCATAGCAGGCTCCTGAGAGTAGAAACAGTTCAACGCTGACGATCGCGCGAATGTTTGAAGCAGATTAGGCAGTTATGATACACAGGGTTAGGGATTTGTACCTGGAGTGTTAAAAAAACGCCAGATGTCATAGAGAAAATCGCGAACAGGAACGGCTGAAAATGATGAAATATGTCTTATCGCTGGTGGTGGTGGCGATACTCGCAGGATGTACCAGCACGCCAAACTTGCCGCCTCGGGATACCATTGTGGCGATGAAACCCACAGAGTCCGGTATTGTCGCCAGCTCAGCGAAATACAGTTACCGCTTTGTCCGTGACGGTGTGCCTCAGGAATATCAGCGTTATAAGACCTTTTATGAACGCTTTCACCAACAGGCTTCCGGCGTGCGGGTTAACTTTGTCGTGGAACAACATGAGGTGACGGCGGAATATCTGGTGGTGATGGATCAGCGCAAACTGGATGCCGGGCAGCATAGCGAGCTGGTGAATCAGTATCATGCGGTGCAAATTGATAACGATCGCCTCGGGGTGTTGTTTAAAGCGACAGGATTTTGGACTGCATCGGACGCGTCAGATCTGGCCGCCGCCTACCAGTTAGCGCACCCCGTTGTGGTATCAATCAATGATAAGACCAAAACGATTAGCTCGCTTGGCGCCGTTGCCCTGGCCCCGTTGTTTCCGTTTTACATGATGTATGGATGTGCCACCGGGCCTTGTGTCTGAGGAAAACAGCCAGCAAGTCACTCGACTCACTGGCTGAGTATTTAATTAAGCTTCACTTTTAGATGACTGCTTGTGAAACAGTTCGCGGAATACCGGGTAGATATCCTCCTGGTCGCGAATATGCTGCATGGCGAAATTATCAAAGGTCGCCTGCAGGTGTTCATACTCGCGCCACAGGGTCTGATGCGCCCGGCGGGTAATTTCGATATAGCTGTAATAACGCACCACCGGCAGAATTTTCTTCGCCAGCAGTTCGTGGCACAGCGGGGAGTCATCGGCCCAGTTGTCGCCATCCGACGCCTGGGCGGCGTAGATGTTCCACTGCGCCGGATCATAGCGGGCCTGCACTACTTCATCCATCAGCTTCAGGGCGCTGGAGACAATGGTGCCGCCGGTTTCCTGAGAATAGAAGAATTCGTGCTCATCCACCTCTTTTGCCTGGGTATGGTGGCGGATATAGACCACGTCGACGTTTTTATAAGTCCGGCTGAGGAACAGATACAGCAGGATATAAAAGCGCTTGGCCATGTCTTTGGTGGCCTGGTCCATCGAGCCTGAGACGTCCATCAGACAGAACATCACCGCCTGGCTGGAAGGCTCCGGCCGTTTTTCGTAATTTTTGTAGCGTAAATCAAAGGTGTCGATAAACGGCACTCGCTCTATTTTAGCCCGCAGTTCGGCAATCTCTTTGCGCAGGCGCTCCTCCTCCAGCAGCTGCACCGGTTCGCTGCGGCTGATGGCTTCCAGATCCTCCTCCAGGGCGCGCAGTTCACGACGCTTGCCGGCGGTCATCGCCGTACGGCGGGCCAGCGAGTTCTGCAGTGAACGTACCACGCTGATGTTGGCTGGCACCCCATTGGAGGTAAAACCCGCGCGATGGGTTTTAAACTCGTTCAGCTGCCGGTGCTGGTTTTTCTTCAGGTTCGGCAGGGCCAGATCTTCAAATAACAGATCCAGGTATTCATCTTTCGAGATCTGGAAGACAAACTCATCCTTTCCTTCACCATCGGCGCTGGCTTGCCCCTGACCGCTACCGCCGCCGCCGCCACCGCCTTGCGGGCGCTCAATGCGGTCGTTTTGCACAAAATGGTCGTTGCCCGGGTGGACGCGGTTGCGCAGGCCGCCGCGACCCTGATGAAACATCGGCTCGTTGATATCGTCCGTCGGGATCGAGACGGATTCTCCGCTCTCAATATCGGTCACCGAGCGCTTGTTGATGGCCTCGGAGATCGACTGTTTAATCTGCGCCTTATAACGGCGCAAAAAGCGCTGGCGGTTGACGGCGCTTTTGTTTTTCCCGTTCAGGCGTCGGTCTATGAACCAGGTCATATGCCCTCCTGTACTGCATTAGCCAACTTTACTTATCATCATTCAGCTGCAGTTGACCCGGCGGCGTGCCGCCGGGTTGGACGCATCAGGACGATTTACGAACCCGCAGGTACCACTCGCACAGCAGGCGAACCTGTTTGCGGGTGTAGCCTTTCTCCATCATGCGGTCGACAAAGTCGTCGTGTTTTTTCTGCTCATCGGTTGAGGTTTTGGCATTAAACGAAATGACCGGCAACAGCTCTTCGGTATTGGAGAACATTTTCTTCTCAATAACCGTGCGCAGTTTCTCATAGCTGGTCCAGTTCGGATTACGTCCGCTGTTGTTGGCTCTGGCGCGCAGCACAAAGTTGACGATTTCGTTACGGAAGTCTTTCGGGTTGCTAATCCCGGCTGGCTTCTCAATTTTCTCCAGCTCGGCATTCAACGATTCACGGTCAAACAGCTGCCCGGTGTCCGGATCGCGGTATTCCTGATCCTGGATCCAGAAGTCAGCGTAGGTGACATAGCGATCGAAAATGTTCTGCCCATACTCGGAGTAGGATTCCAGATAAGCGGTCTGGATCTCTTTGCCGATAAACTCGGCGTATTTCGGGATCAGATAGCCTTTGAGGAATTCCAGATAGCGCTCGGCCTGCTCCTGTGGGAACTGTTCGCGCTCAATCTGCTGCTCCAGCACATAGAACAGATGCACCGGGTTAGCGGCCACCTCGACGTGGTCGAAGTTAAATACCCGAGACAGGATCTTAAAGGCAAAGCGGGTGGAGAGCCCGTTCATCCCTTCATCAACCCCGGCGTAATCGCGATACTCCTGATAGGACTTCGCTTTCGGGTCGGTATCTTTCAGACTTTCGCCGTCATAGACCCGCATCTTCGAGTAGATGCTCGAGTTTTCCGGCTCTTTAAGGCGCGACAGAATCGAAAAGCGCGCCAGCGTTTCCAGGGTGCCCGGGGCGCAGGGCGCATGGGTCAGCTCACTGTTGTTGAGCAGTTTTTCATAAATGCGGATCTCTTCGGAGATACGCAGGCAATAAGGCACCTTGACGATATAGACGCGGTCGAGGAAGGCCTCATTGTTCTTGTTATTACGGAAGGTCACCCATTCCGATTCGTTGGAGTGAGCAAGGATGATCCCGTTAAACGGCAGGGCGGAGATCCCTTCGGTGCCGTTATAGTTACCTTCCTGGGTGGCGGTCAGCAGCGGATGCAGCACCTTAATCGGCGCTTTAAACATCTCGACGAACTCCATAATCCCCTGGTTGGCGCGGCACAGCGCACCGGAGTAGCCGTAGGCGTCCGGGTCGTTCTGCGCATAGTGTTCCAGCTTACGGATATCCACCTTACCGACCAGCGCTGAAATATCCTGGTTGTTTTCATCACCCGGTTCGGTTTTGGCGATGGCAACCTGCTCGAGAATCGATGGCCAGACTTTAACCACGCGGAATTTAGTGATATCGCCGCCAAACTCGTGCAGGCGCTTGGCCGCCCACGGCGACATAATGGTGCCGAGATAGCGGGTCGGGATGCCATACTCTTTCTGGAGGATCTGCGCATCTTCCTGCGGATTGAACAGGCACAGCGGGTGATCGTTGACCGGACTGCGTTCGCCGTTGGCGCTCAGCACATAGATGGGCACGCGCTGCATCAGCGCTTTCAGCCGTTCAGCCAGCGACGATTTACCACCGCCCACCGGCCCCAGCAGATAGAGGATCTGTTTCTTCTCTTCCAGCCCCTGGGCGGCATGCTTGAGGTAGGAAACGATCTGCTCAATGGCGTCTTCCATACCGTAAAACTCTTCAAATGCCGGATAGCGTGCGATAACCCGGTTTGAAAAGAGACGGGATAGCCGCGGCTCGAGAGCCGTATCAACCATGACGGGTTCACCAATGGCCATCAACAGACGTTCTGCCGCATTGGCATAGGCACTGCGATCTTGCCGGCAGATGGTAAGAAACTCCTGCAGTGTGAACTCTTCGTCCTTGGCAGCTTCGTAGCGCTGGCGATAGTGATCGAATATATTCATGGCATGCCGTCCTTTCGTTTTTTAGCACAGGTTGAGAGCCGTTCATATGAATAGTGGGGGCCCCCGGAAGACATAAGCTGAACATCGCTCTCCTGGTATCCAGCAACCCTTATGCCAGGTTGCGGGTGGGGTAGCGTGAATGTGCCCGGCAATTACACCTTCTAAATTTAAGCGTAGATGCATTTAGAAATCTTGCATGGCGCAGAAAATCAATTTCAATGACATATCAATAACTCATCCTGAACATGACGCTTTTTGATTCGTTGGGACGCAAAGTTGTCATCGGGCTGTCACCGGATGGTAAGAGAAGGGTGGCAAAGTGAACGATTTGTGTCATATCGGGTAAAGAATTTGAGGCATGAGACCTACGACGGTACACTGCACGGGCTGATTATTTGACAACGGGAATATGGATTGTGACTAAAATCAAACTTCTGGCACTCGGCGTGCTGATAGCGACGTCCGCCAGCGCGGCGCATGCCGACGGGAAGTTCACTCTTGGGGCTGGCGTAGGGGTCGTTGAGCATCCGTATAAGCAATATGATGCGGATGTCTATCCGGTGCCGGTCATTAGTTATGAGAGCGAAAACTTCTGGTTCCACGGTCTGGGCGGGGGTTACTACCTGTGGAATGACACCAACGATAAACTGTCGATTACGGCCTACTGGTCGCCAATGTACTTCAAGCCGGGCGACAGCGACAGCGAGCAGATGCGTCGACTGGATAAACGTAAATCGACCGTGATGGCCGGTCTTTCTTATGTCCACAACACGCCCTATGGCTTCCTGCGCACGACGATTGCCGGCGATACGCTGGATAACAGCAACGGTATTAACTGGGATCTCGCCTGGCTGTACCGTTACACCAACGGTAACCTGACGCTGACGCCGGGTATTGGCGTGGAGTGGAACAGCGACAATCAGAACGAATACTACTATGGTGTCTCCCGGCACGAGTCGCGCCGCAGCGGCATGCGCAGCTATGACCCGGACAGTAGCTGGAACCCGTATCTGGAACTGTCGGCTAACTATCGCTTCCTCGGTGACTGGAGCGTTTACGGCGTGGCGCGCTACACGCGTCTGTCGGATGAAATTACCGACAGTCCGATGGTGGATAAATCCTGGAGCGGTCTGATCTCCACCGGGATCACCTACACCTTCTGATTGTGCATTCTTACAGTGCGCTTCATGCATCAAAACAGGGCCTTGCGCCCTGTTTTGCTTTATGGTGGTGCATACGGTTAAGGAGGAGAAGATGGTGAAAAAAACAGTACGCTTCGGCGAGCAGGCGGCAGTGCCGGCCATCGGGCTGGGCACCTGGTATATGGGCGAACATGCGGCGCAGCGTCAGCAGGAAGTGGCTGCACTGCGGGCGGGCATCGACCATGGACTGACGGTGATCGATACGGCGGAAATGTACGCCGACGGCGGGGCGGAGGAAGTGGTGGGCCAGGCGATCCGCGGTCTGCGCGACCGGGTAGTGCTGGTCTCCAAAGTCTATCCCTGGCATGCCGGCAAAGCGGCGATGCACCGCGCCTGTGAAAACAGCCTGCGCCGGCTGCAGACCGACTATCTGGACATGTATCTCCTGCACTGGCGCGGGGATATCCCGCTGCAGGAGACGGTTGAGGCGATGGAGAAGCTGGTGGCCGAGGGCAAGATCCGCCGCTGGGGCGTCTCTAATCTGGACACCGAGGATATGCAGGCGCTGTGGCGGACGGCGGATGGCGAGCACTGTGCAACCAACCAGGTGCTCTACCATCTCGCATCGCGGGGCATTGAATACGATCTCCTGCCCTGGTGCCAGCAGCACAGTCTGCCGGTGATGGCCTACTGCCCGCTGGCGCAGGCGGGGCGCTTACGCGATGGACTTTTTCAGCATAGCGATATCATTAATATGGCTAACGCGCGGGGGATTACGGTAGCGCAACTGCTGCTCGCTTGGGTGATTCGTCATCCGGGAGTGCTGGCGATCCCGAAAGCGGCCAGTATTGAGCATGTGGTGCAGAATGCCGCAGCGCTCGACATCGTCCTTAGTGGGGAAGAGCTCGCGCAGCTGGACCGCCTCTATCCGCCGCCGCAGCGAAAAACCCGGCTGGATATGGTTTAACCCATCGTTCACGGCAAAGAAAAACAAAAGCCCCGTTACCAACGGGGCTTTTGCTATTAGCGTTTTTTCACGCTGATGGTTTGCGCCAGGCGAGAGGGCGTCTCTTCGCTGGCTTTCTGCGGCTGGGTTACGCAGCAGGTTTCGACGCAAACGAAGGTTTTGTAGCCATCGTCCGGCATATCGCCCATGCTGACGGACAGCGCCGGGCCCGGGTTCCAGGCCACCACATTGTGCTGATGATGATGCACCACGTCGATAGTGCGGTTTAGCGCGTCGTCATGGATCACGCTGCAGCTGTCGGCGTTGAGATAGACGCGATCGGTGCGGTCCGGGAAGGTCTGCACGCCGTTGCTCAGAACGCCTTCTTCGGCATTGTTCACTTTATCGATATAGCGCTCGCCAAGACCGCTCACCTTCACCGCCGCGATATCGCCGACGTTGAAATAGCTGTGCAGGGCAGAGGTGGTCTCGAATTCACCGTGGGCTTCCAGCTCGATTTCACAGGTCTTACCCAGCTTAAAGCGGGCATAGAGGGTGAACTCGTGCGGCCAGAGCTTCATGGTTTCAGCGCTGTGCTGGAGCGCAAAGGTCAACATGACGCCGCTGTCGTCTTCGTCATGACCTTCCAGGGTCCATGGCAGATTGCGGGCAAAGCCGTGCGACGGCAGACCTTGCTGCGCAGAAGGACCAAACCAGGGCCAGCAAATCGGCACGCCGCCGCGCAGGGCGACGCCCTGTTTAAACGGGGTGTTGTTGCTCAGCCACAGAACTTCTTCTTCACCGGCGGGTTTCCAGGAGAGCAGGTGCGCTCCCTGCAGCGCCACAGAGGCTTTCACCTGCGGATGGTCGATGACAATCAGCTCCAGGTCGTCCAGCTGGCGACGGGAGATCACGGGAGAAATGGTTTCATTCACCGGGAGAGCAAAAATTTTATTTATCATTGTGCAATCCTATCTCTGCAGACAAAAAAAAGAGCGACCGAAGTCGCTCTTACAGATTACTTTTTCATCTCAACTTATTTGGAGATGTGGGCAATCAGATCCAGAACTTTGTTGGAGTAGCCGGTTTCGTTGTCGTACCAGGAAACCAGTTTCACGAAGTTGTCGTTCAGTGCGATACCCGCTTTAGCATCGAACACGGAAGTGCAAACTTCGCCGTTGAAGTCGGTAGAAACAACGTCGTCTTCGGTGTAACCCAGAACGCCTTTCATAGCGCCTTCAGAAGCGGCTTTGATGGCTTTCTTGATTTCTTCGTAGGACGCTGCTTTTTCCAGACGAACGGTCAGGTCAACAACAGATACGTTCGGAGTCGGAACGCGGAACGCCATACCGGTCAGTTTGCCGTTCAGTTCTGGCAGTACTTTACCTACTGCTTTAGCAGCGCCGGTAGAGGACGGGATGATGTTCTGAGCTGCGCCGCGGCCGCCGCGCCAGTCTTTGTGAGACGGGCCATCAACGGTTTTCTGAGTAGCGGTGGTAGCGTGGACGGTGGTCATCAGGCCTTCAACGATACCGAAGTTGTCGTTGATAACTTTAGCCAGCGGCGCCAGGCAGTTGGTGGTGCAGGAAGCGTTGGAAACGATGTCCTGGCCAGCGTAAGCGTCGAAGTTAGCGCCGCGAACGAACATCGGAGTGTTGTCTTTGGACGGGCCAGTCAGAACGACTTTTTTCGCGCCAGCGGTGATGTGTTTACGAGCGGTTTCGTCGGTCAGGAAGATACCGGTTGCTTCAGCAACAACGTCAACACCAACTTCGTCCCACTTCAGGTTAGCCGGGTCACGTTCAGCGGTAACACGGATTTTTTTACCGTTAACGACCAGATGACCGTCTTTCACTTCAACGGTACCGTCGAAACGACCGTGAGTGGAGTCATACTTCAGCATGTAAGCCATGTACTCTGCGTCTAACAGGTCGTTGATTGCAACGATCTCGATGTCAGAACGTTTCTGAGCAGCACGGAAAACAATGCGACCGATACGGCCAAAACCGTTGATACCTACTTTGATAGTCATATATTCCACCAGCTATTTGTTAGTGAATAAAAGGTTGCCTGTAAAATTACAAAAACCTTACGCAGCGTCAAGCGGAATCGTGTCAATCATTGCGACAAATCAATCCTGAGCAGACCTTTGCGCGATTGATTTGCCTCACTTTCCCTTTGAGCCCAATTCCATATGGGGGCTGCGCGCGGAATTTTAAAGGGCATTTAAGATAAAAACGTGATTTAAGTCACAATTATCTGGCTGCCTGTGGGCACCGGATAAGTTTAGAACAAAAGTGTACGCTTCATTGTTAATGTTTTGTTAGAATTGGAGCGAAAGTAGTCCATTGCAAAGCGAGATGTAAGCCCATGGCGAATAAACCCACCCCGGAAGAGCTGAAAAATGGCTTGAGCGAAATGCAGTTTTACGTGACGCAGCATCATGGCACCGAACCGCCTTTCACCGGACGGCTGTTGCACAACAAGAAAAATGGCGTGTACCACTGCCTGGTGTGCGATGCGCCGCTGTTTAACTCCCAGACTAAATACGACTCCGGCTGCGGCTGGCCGAGCTTCTACGAGCCGGTAAGCGCGGAGGCCATTCGCTATCTGACCGACAATTCGCACGGCATGCAGCGCATTGAGATCCGTTGCGGAAACTGTGATGCCCATCTCGGCCACGTGTTTCCGGATGGTCCGCAGCCGACCGGCGAGCGCTATTGTGTCAACTCGGCATCGCTGAGCTTCACCGATGAGCAAAATGGCGAGCAAATCAAGGGTTGAAGAAACGATTCAGCAAATTATTCCAGGCGGAGGTGAGCGGAAGATGGATATTGAGCAAATTATCGACAGTATGACGCCGGAAGTGTATCAGCGTCTGGCGACGGCGGTAGAGCTGGGAAAATGGCCGGATGGCGTCGCGCTGACGCCGGAGCAGAAGGAAAATAGCCTGCAGCTGGTGATGCTCTGGCAGGCCCGGTATAACACCGACGCCCAGCACATGACCATCGACACCAGCGGGCAGATGGTAATGAAGAGCAAACAGCAGCTGAAAGAGGATTTTGGCATCGTGCCGAAGCCGATCGCCACCGTTAAACTGCAATAAACCGCCGGCCGGCGGTGAGACGTTCCGGCGTCGGGTAACCGCGCGCCGGATGGCGTCATGTCGAATGACCGCGTCCGGCGGTCAGCCGCTTCGCTTACTTTTTGTTCATCATCGCTTTCAGATCGGCAAACGGGTTGTAGGTGGCCTCGCCGACGCTCTTTTGCGCATCTTCTCCTGCCACCACCGTGGAGCCATACTGATCGGCTTCGGTGTACTTGGAATGTTCGTGATCGTGACAGTACAGGCACAACATCTCCCAGTTGCTGCCATCTTCCGGGTTATTGGAGTGGTCGTGATCGATGTGGTGCACCGTCAGCTCGCGCAGATTGGAGTAGACAAACTCCCGTGAGCAGCGTCCGCACACCCAGGGAAAAAGCTTGAGCGCCTTTTCGCGGTAACCCACTTCCAGACGTGCGTAATTTTTGGGGATATAGGCCATGGCCCCCTGCCTCCTGTCAAACGGTTAAGCTGCGCCAGCCCCTGGCGCAGCGGATAACAGGCATCATAACCTATCCCGGGCGGCGCGATATACCTGCATTGCAGGCGATGCTGCCTGCGTCACGCCTCCCGGTGCCGACGATGCGGCGGAACAGCCATGATTAGTGTTTGATCCCCAGCGATTCCGCCAGCTGACGGGCCAGCTGATTCTGGTCATCGGCGCCATATTCCCAGAACATGGCCCCGGCGAGGCCCTTCGCCTTGATATAGTCCGCCTTAATGGCTACCGAGCGCGGGTTCTCATAGGAGAGGGCGAACAGCGGCTTGCCCTCTGCGGACTGCACCGACAGCCACGGAACCTTCGCCTCATCGTCCCAGTGCTCGGTAAAACGCTTTTGCGGATCGTTGAGCAGTTTGCCCACGATATCATTGTATTTCACGTAGGTGTCTTTGCTCAGGTCATAGCCCAGCGAGGCAAACAGCGCGATCTGTTGTGGCCCAAAATAGGGCTGGGTGACCGGATTGTTTTGCGCATCCGCTTTCGTCCAGTCAATCCCCGGCTCGACCGCCCGTTTCGGTACCCGGCCATAAAAACCAATCCCGAGGTTCATCTGGCTGGGTTTAAGCCCGGCGGCCAGGTAATTGTTGACCACAAAATCGGCGCTGTATTTATCCGCTGCGGCGACCGTCGGCCAGTGGCTGGAGTCATACAGATTCGAGTTGAAGTACTGCGTGCCGTAGGCCATGTCGTAGGTCATCAGGTTGATGTAGTTCAGCACCGGGGCCACCGCTTTGACGTCCACCCAGCTTTTCGGGCTCTCGGCATTGGCGCCTACGGCGATAGTCACCAGCTTTTGCTCACCGACTGCCTCACGCAGCGATTTCAGCAGGGCAGTGAAGTTGTCGCGGTCAGCCGGCTGGCTGGCCACCAGTCCCCAGGCGCCGTTGACCGGAAACTCCCAGTCGAGGTCAATGCCGTCCAGACCATATTGCTGGATGATTTTCTGCGCGGAACGAATAAAGACGGCGCGACTTTCTGCGGTCGCCGCCGCGCCGGAGAAACCACGCGCGCCCCAGCCGCCGACCGACAGCAGGACTTTGAGGTCCGGATTCTGTTTACGCAGGGCGGGGAGCTTTTGCAGATCCGCCTGCACCTTCGGCGACAGCCAGATCTCGTGCAGATGAGCAGGATCCTTCAGGGCCGCATTGGTCTCGTCTTTTTCATCGTTATAGATAAGGCCAAACGAGTAGTTGAGATGGGTGATCTGCCGGACGTCCAGCTTATCGATATCACCGCCCGGCCCGGCGGTGACGTCGCCGCCGCCGTTAAAATAGCCGACTGACATCAGCGGTTGGGCAGAGAGCGCGGAAGCGCAAAGCAAGGGCAAAGCTGCCAGCAAGGGCAAACGTTTCATAGTGGTTCCTCTTTGACATAAAAATAACCACGCCACGGAAATGGCGTGGCGAAAAAACAGCCTTGCCAGACTAGCAGCAATAACCTGTTGAAACTGCGAGAGAGTTCAATTTATGGACAATAGCGAGGCGGCAGAAGAAGACCCGGCGCGAGGGCGCCGGGGGGAGGGATCAGGCCTGAGTTTCCCGCCAGTCGTCGAGGGTATAGAGCGTGGCGCCCGCGGCGGCCATCTCCATAAACGCCTGGCTGCTGTCCTGCGGCTGCAGATTTACGCCGCGACAGCCGTCGGTGATGACGTTGACCGCGTAGCCCAGCGCCAGGGCATCCAGCACGGTGAACTTAACGCAGTAATCGGTGGCGAGGCCGAGAACGGTCAGCTCCACGATCCCCTGACCACGCAGCCAGCCGTCCAGTTCGGTTTTCTGCCGGTGACCGTTGTCAAAGAAAGCGCTATAGCTGTCGATGCTCCGGTTTTGCCCTTTGTGGAACACAGCGGCGATCGCCTGCTGCTTGAGCAGAGGATGCAGCGCCGCGCCTTCGCTGTGCTGCACGCAGTGATCCGGCCAGAAAGTTTGCGCCAGGCCGTCCAGCTCGCCCTCGGTGTAGGGTTCCACCTGGTGCTGGCTGGCGAAACTGCCGTGATCCGCCGGATGCCAGTCCTGGCTGGCGACGATGGGCTCGCCGCGCGCCAGGCTCCAGTCGATAAGCGCATTGGCTACGTCGACGGTACTGTCGCCTTCAGGAACCGCCAGCGCGCCGCCGGCGCAAAAGTCGTTCTGCAAATCAACCAGTAACAGCGCTCGATGTGCCATACGTCCTCCTTAAGCCTCGTCGGGGGTGAGTTCGCCACGCAGATTTTGCTGCATCGCCGCGCGAATGGCGTCAACGTCCAGCTGCTGGCTAAGCAGATAGTGTAGCTTGGTCAGCGTCGCTTCCACCGTCATATCGAAACCACTGATGACCCCCGCCTGGGCGAGGGCGTTGCCGGTGGCATAGCCGCCCATGTTCACCTTTCCGGACATGCACTGCGTCAGATTGACCACCACAATACCGCGCTGGCTGGCTTCCGCCAGCACCTGAATAAACTCGCCATTCTGTGGGGCATTGCCGACGCCATAGGAGCGGAGGATCAGCGCTTTCACCGGTTGGCGCAGAAAATTACGCACCACGTCGGCGGAGATGCCGGGGTAAATCGTCACCACGCCAATCGGCTGCGGAGTGATGGGGTGCACGATAAGATCTCCGCTGCCCTGCGGCGCCGGCGGAGTACCGAGACGGCGAATATGGATCCCGGCCTCCAGCAGCGGGGCAAGGTTTGGCGAGGCGAAAGCGTCGAAGCCGTCGGCATGGGCTTTGGTGGTGCGGTTGCCGCGGAACAGTCGATTGTTGAAGAACAGCGCCACTTCGTTAATCGGATAGTTGGCGGCGACGTACAGGGCGTTGAGCAGGTTAATCTGACCATCGGAACGCAGCTCGGCCAGCGGAATTTGTGACCCTGTCACAATGACCGGCTTACCAAGGTTTTCCAGCATGAACGACAGCGCCGAGGCGGTAAACGCCATGGTGTCGGTTCCGTGGAGGATCACAAAGCCATCATACTCCTCATAATGGCTGCGGATATCGTCGGCGATGTGCTGCCAGTCCTCGGGGGTCATATCGGATGAATCCATCAGCGGATGGTATTCATGGATCGTGAAGTCCGGCATCTCCGGACGATGGAACTCCGGCATCAGCGCCAGCTGACGCTGCAGATGGCCGGAAACGGGTACATAGCCGTGTTCAGAGCGCTGCATACCGATGGTCCCACCGGTGTAGGCAACGTAAATCGATTTTTTTTGCATAGCATCGCTTAGGTTGGTCGTAGACAGGCGCAGTATAAAGAGACGCAGGAAAAAATACAGCGTCGGTCGCGGGCTTTGTGGCAGTGTTGGCAGGAGAGGGAAAAAGGCTGCCCCGGGAGACGGGGCAGCCGCTGCGTATTAACGGATGTTAGCGCAGGTCAGGCAGAAGGCATAGCGATTCTGCGGGTCGTTAAACGCCGCCAGCTTGTCGCTCTCCGCTTTCACCGTCTCGGCCGCCGCGGCGACCGGCGCAGGCAGCCAGGCCTGAATGGCCGCCGGCAGCGAGGCGCGTACCGAGCCGGTCAGGCTGTCCAGCACCATCGAGAAGAAGGTCGGCTCTTCCTGATAGTAGTTGAGGTGCCAGGTTTTCAGCTTCGCCAGCTCGGCGGCTTTGGCCACCGCGTCGTCGAAGTCGCCGAGGCTGTCGACCAGGCCGTTGGCTTTGGCATCTTCCCCGGTCCAGACGTGGCCCTGGGCAATCTGATCGATTTTCTCCGGCGTGCTCTTGCGGGCGTTAGCCACCAGGGTGATAAAGCGCTGATAGCCATTCTCAATGCTCAACTGCATCAGCTGCTGCACTTCCGGCGGCAGCGCTTTGGTGCTGGAGACATCCGCCAGCGGCGACGTGGCGACGCCGTCGGTGTGGACGCCAATCGACCCGAGGGTATTTTCCACGGTGTTGATCACCCCAAAGATGCCAATGGAGCCGGTGAGGGTGCTTGGGTTCGCCACGATGTAATCCGCTGGGGTGGAGATCCAGTAGCCGCCGGACGCCGCCATGCCGCCCATCGAGACCACTACCGGTTTACCGGCGGCTTTGGCTGCCGCCAGCTCTTCACGAATGATTTCCGAAGCGGTTACGCTGCCGCCCGGGCTGTTTACGCGCAGAACGATGGCCTTAATTTTCGGATCGAGGCGCGCATCGCGAATTTGCGCTGCGGTGGTGTCGCCGCCGACGTTGCCCGGGGTCTCTTCACCGTCCATGATGGCGCCGTTGGCGAAGATTACCGCGATGGCGGAACCCTGGTCAGACGGCGTCTTCACGTTGTAGTCGTAATAGCTGATTGCCCGGTAATTGTTATCCGCTTTGCTCCAGCCAAACTGTTTGGTCAGCGCCTTTTCCACTTCCGTGGAGGTCGCCAGCTCATCCACCAGCTTATTGTCCAGCGCATATTTCGCCGTATCGCCGCCCACCTTACGCAGGCCATCGATAATGCCCTGGGCGCCCGGGAAGAGCTGCTGGGCGGTGATCTGGCGGTTGGCGGCAATGGTGTTGAGGTAGTTCTGCCACAGTTCGCCAATCCAGCGGCTATCCGCTTCGCGGGCGGCAGGGGACATATCATCGCGGATGAATGGCTCGACGGCGGATTTATAGGTGCCGACGCGGAAGACATGGGTGGAGACCTTCAGCTTATCCAGCAGCGATTTGTAATATAGCCCGTTGGTAGCGAAGCCGTGCAGGTCTACCTCGCCCTGCGGCGAGAGCCAGATTTTGTTGGCGAAGCTCGCCAGGTAGTACTGGCCCTGGCTGTAGCTGCTGCCGACGGCATACACCGGTTTGCCGCTATCGCGGAATTCGCGCAGCGCTTTGCCGATGTACTGCATGGATGGCTGGTCGCCGCCGACGAAGTTTTTCAGATCCAGCACAATACCGGTGATATTGCGGTCATCCTTCGCCTGGCGAATGGTCTGCACGATATCGAACAGGGAATTCTCCTGCAGACGGTCCGAGCTGGCGCCAAACAGCTGGCGGCCAATCACGCCGAGCTTGCTGCTGGCGGATGGTTTATCCACCACCACGCCGGTAATATCCAGCAACAGCGCGCCGCGCGCGGCATGTTCGCTGGTGGTGCTGCTGAACTGGCTCCAGATGCCGATACACACCAGCACCAGCACCAGGAAGATCGCATTGAGGGCCAGTTTGCGAATAAAGTTGAGTATCCGCCACGTCCATTTAAAAAAGCTGGCAATCAGTCGCCAAAGGGTTCGCATGTCTTCTCCCTAACGTTATCTAAAAAGGGCAGGCCGCAGGGGCCGCCGCGTCTGGCTATCCTAAAGAGTGAGCCGTCGGTTGTCAGCAGGAATCACCGACCGCGCTGTAACAAAATCCTTGTGCATGTTAATTTTATGAAAAATGACATCACAGGAGTTATACAGATGGATGCTCTCGATCTACTGCTTAATCGCCGCAGCGCTTCCCGCCTGGCGGAACCTGCCCCGGCGGGCGAACAGCTGGAAAACATTCTGCGCGCCGGGCTGCGCGCCCCGGATCATGGCACCCTGCAGCCGTGGCGCTTCTTTATTATCGCCGATGACGGCCGCGAGCGCTTCAGCCAGTTGCTGGAAAAAGGGGCCAGAGAGGCCGGCCAGGATGAGAAGGGAATTGAGAAAGCCCGCAATGCGCCGTTCCGCGCGCCGCTGATTATTACCGTGGTCGCGCGCTGTGAAGACCACCCTAAGGTGCCGCGCTGGGAGCAGGAGATGTCCGCTGGCTGCGCGGTGATGGCGATGCAGATGGCGGCCCTGGCTCAGGGATTCAACGGTATCTGGCGCAGCGGAGCATTGACCGAGAGTCCGGTGGTGCGGGCCGGCTTCGAGTGCCGCGAACAGGATAAAATTGTCGGCTTCCTCTATCTGGGGACGCCGCAGCTAAAAGCCTCAACCACCATTGCCCTGCCGGATACCGCGCCGTTTGTGACGCGATTCTGAGTCCGCGTGTGTTATGCCGGGTGGCGGCTTATGCCTTACCCGGCCTACAGCCCCAAATCACCGCTGGCGCTGGGGTCGCTGAAACTGCCGGTGCTGGCGGCCTCAACATCGCTGAGACGTTCCCGGAAGGCCGGGGCAGCCCGCATGGATGCGGGCTGAGGGCCGTGTTTTGCAGGGACGCTGCCTCGGCCCGACCCGAAGCCTGCAGGGATAAGTCGAAGGGACCGCGCAGCGGCGATTTTGCTGGCCGGAGCCCGGGGGTACAGGGGGCGGCGGCGACTGGCCGCCCCCTGTGCGCTCCCGGCGCCATGAGTGACATAACGCAGACGATTAACCGGGAGCGCAAACTACGCTGAAGCCACAGATAACATAAACAACCACACTGCAGTGCTTCCCCTCACCCTGGTCCTCTCCCGGAGGGAGAGGGAACCGTCCGGCTGGCCGCGCAAGCGCAGCGCCGCCGGGCGATGGCAGCAGGCTCGGAGCCGCATCTATGCCGGGTGGCGGCTCGCGCCTTACCCGGCATACAACCCCTACCATTCGAATCAATCGCGGTTTTTGTAGCCCGGACAAGACGCGCCAGGCGCCGCATCCGGGAATGCAACGGCGATGACGTTACTTCTGCCTTTTCGCGAATTCATCTTTGGCTTTCTGCAACTGCTGCTGGAAGGCCGGGTTGGTGTGCAGCGTAGCGACCACCGCGGAGCCGACGATGCGCGCCGCATCGACATCGCTCTGCCAGTGATAGCCGCAGATCACCCGGCTCTCGCCGAGCTCATAGCCGCGCTTCAAAATTTCGTTTTGCCGCTGCGGGTTGATCTCCGCCAGCACCAGGGCGGTGGCCCAGCCGATAGAGGTATGCCCGGACGGGTAAGAGCCGTTTTTCGCCAGCTTGTCCTGTTCGGTGGTGTTGCAGGTGGAGACGCCATAGAACGCAAACGGGCGAATGCGCATGTATTTCTCTTTCGCGCTGCGGGTCGCCAGGTCGCCGGCGTCTTCAATCATATTGGTCAGCAGTTTGTGAAGCTGCGGCGCGTCTTTCTCGGTGATCGGCGAACCAAAGGCGCTGGAGAAGGCGTTGGCCACGCCGCCCGCGCTGAGGTTGGCATCCTCTGCCGCCAGCTTCCCGCGCTCGGTATTGCGCAGCAGACGTCCTTGCTCATACATCGCCTGATCGTTTAAAAATGCGATACTGCCCACCGCCGGCGGTGGTGGCAACAGCGCCAGGCTGTCGATGGCCTGGGCATTGGTCAGATAGTAGAGATCGGGCTTGGTGGTGACATCGTTCCCGGGGGGAACCAGAGCAAAGGCGTTAACGGAGAAGAAACTGGCCAGGCAAAGGGCAAGAACACGCTTTTTCATTAGAATTTCCTTACGTCATAATCATTCCAGAGAAGACAGTCCTGTGCTGTCACATTTCTGTCATCTTTAAGTAAAAGTGAAAATGGTCGGGAAAAAATTGTCGCGTCTCGCAAAAACGGCTTTTTGTCTGCTTAATGAGCAACCATACGCGATTTCAGACTGTCGTACTTACCACCCTGGCGTTTGGGCGCTAACATAGCGGGATTGCAATGACAGGAGATGTCCATGAGCGAGCAAGCCATTCGTTTAACGCAATACAGCCACGGAGCCGGTTGTGGTTGTAAAATTTCCCCGAAAGTGCTGGAAACTATCCTGCATAGCGAGCAGGCGAAGTTTGTCGATCCAAACCTGCTTGTCGGCAACGAAACCAGCGATGATGCCGCCGTTTACGATCTCGGTAATGGCACCTCGATCGTCAGCACCACCGATTTCTTTATGCCGATTGTCGATAACCCGTTCGACTTTGGCCGCATCGCCGCCACCAACGCCATCAGCGATATTTTCGCTATGGGCGGGAAACCGATTATGGCGATTGCCATCCTCGGCTGGCCAATCAACACCCTGGCGCCGGAAATCGCCCGCGAAGTGGTGGAGGGCGGGCGCTTTGCCTGCCAGCAGGCGGGGATCGCGCTGGCGGGCGGCCACTCCATTGACGCCCCGGAGCCGATCTTCGGTCTGGCGGTCACCGGCGTGGTGCCCACCGAGCGCATCAAGAAAAACAGCACCGCCCAGGCGGGTTGCAAACTGTATCTTACTAAACCGCTGGGGATCGGCGTACTGACCACCGCGGAGAAAAAATCGCTGCTCAAGCCAGAGCATCAAGGGTTAGCGACGGAGACCATGTGCCAGATGAACCTCGCCGGCGCCGCGTTTGCCGCCATCGACGGGGTGAAGGCGATGACCGACGTCACCGGCTTTGGCCTGCTCGGCCACCTCAGCGAGGTGTGCCGCGGGGCCGGCGTGCAGGCGCAGCTGCGCTATGCCGATATCCCAAAACTGCCGGGGGTGGAGGACTATATCGCCGCCGGCGCGGTGCCGGGCGGCACCGGGCGCAACTTTGCCAGCTACGGCCATCTCATGGGCGAGATGCCGACGGAGTGGCGGGATCTGCTGTGCGATCCGCAGACCTCCGGCGGTCTGCTGCTGGCGGTGACCCCGGAGGCGGAGGCGGAAGTTCAGGCCGCCGCGGCGGAGTTCGGCATTAAGCTGGCCGCCATCGGCGAGCTGGTGACCGCCCGCGGCGGGCGACCCATGATCGAGATCCGTTGATTCGATGCGGTTGTTTATTGCAGAAAAACCGAGTCTCGGTCGGGCTATCGCCGATGTGTTGCCTAAACCGCACCGCAAAGGCGATGGCTATATTGAGTGCGGCAACGGGCAGGTGGTCACCTGGTGTATCGGCCACCTGCTGGAGCAGGCGCAGCCGGACATCTACGACAGCCGCTATGCCCGGTGGAATCTCAACGATCTGCCGATTGTGCCGGAGAAATGGCAGCTGCAGCCAAAGCCCTCGGTCACCAAACAGCTCAATGTGATCAAGCGTCTGCTTGGCGAGGCGCAGGAAGTGATCCATGCCGGCGACCCCGACCGTGAGGGGCAGCTGCTGGTGGACGAAGTACTCGATTACCTGCAGCTGGCGCCGGAGAAGCGTCAGCAGGTGCAGCGCTGTCTGATTAACGATCTCAACCCGCAGGCGGTGGAGCGGGCGATCAACCGTCTGCGCGCCAACAGCGAGTTCGTGCCGCTCTGCGTGTCGGCGCTGGCGCGGGCCCGCGCCGACTGGCTGTACGGCATCAATATGACCCGCGCCTACACCCTGCTGGGGCGCAACGCCGGCTATCAGGGGGTGCTCTCGGTGGGGCGGGTGCAGACCCCGGTACTTGGCCTGGTGGTCCGTCGCGATGAAGAGATTGAAAATTTCGTCGCCAAAGATTTCTTCGACGTGAAGGCGCATATCGTCACGCCGCAGGAGGAGCGTTTTGTCGCCACCTGGGTGCCGAGCGAAGCCTGCGAACCTTACCAGGATGAAGAAGGGCGCCTGCTGCATCGTCCGCTGGCCGAGCATGTGGTTAAGCGCATCGAAGGCCAGCCGGCAATCGTGACCGGCTATAACGATAAGCGCGATTCCGAACCCGCGCCGCTGCCGTTCTCGCTGTCGGCGCTGCAGGTTGAGGCGGCCAAACGTTTCGGCTTCAGCGCGCAGAACGTGCTGGATATCTGCCAGAAGCTGTACGAAACCCACAAACTCATCACCTATCCGCGTTCGGACAGCCGCTATCTGCCGGAAGAGCACTTCGCTGGCCGCCATGCGGTGTTGAATGCGATTGCCGTCCATGCGGCGGACCTGCTGCCGCAGCCGGTAGTGGATCCGGAGATCCGCAACCGCTGCTGGGATGATAAAAAGGTCGACGCGCACCATGCGATTATCCCAACCGCCCGCAGCAGCCAGGTGAAGCTCACCGATAACGAAGCGAAGGTGTACACCCTGATCGCCCGCCAGTATCTGATGCAGTTCTGCCCTGACGCAGTGTTCCGCAAATGCCAGATTGATCTTGAGATCGCCAACGGCAAGTTTGTCGCCAAGGCGCGTTTTCTGGCCGAGGCGGGCTGGCGGACGCTGCTTGGCAGCAAAGAGCGCGATGAAGAGAACGACGGCACGCCGCTGCCGGTGGTGGCCAAAGGCGATGAACTGCTGTGCGAGAGGGGCGAGGTGGTGGAGCGTCAGACCCAGCCGCCGCGCCACTTTACCGACGCCACGCTGCTGTCGGCGATGACCGGGATTGCCCGCTTCGTGCAGGATAAAGATCTGAAGAAGATCCTCCGCGCCACCGACGGCCTCGGCACGGAAGCGACCCGCGCAGGGATTATCGAGCTGCTGTTCAAGCGTGGTTTCCTGAGCAAAAAGGGGCGCTATATCCACTCTTCGGAGGCCGGCAGGGCGCTCATTCATTCCCTGCCGGAGATGGCCGGGCGACCGGACATGACCGCCCACTGGGAGTCGGTGTTGACGCAGATCAGCGAGAAACAGTGCCGCTATCAGGACTTTATGCAGCCGCTGGTGGGGACGCTGTATCAACTGATCGATCAGGCGCGCAGCACGCCGGTGCGTCAGTTCCGCGGCCTGGTGGCGCCGGGCGGGGCGAAGAAGTCGTTCAGCAAAGGTAAAGGGAAGCCGAAAGGCAAAAAAGCGGCAGACGATACCGCGCCGCCGCCGCAGTAACCCGCCGGTGGTCGCGAGGATGCGTTATCCCGCGGCCACCGCTTCTCCGCCAGTCAGGCCAATGGTCTACACTAAACAGCCGGGAAGAGCCTGGACGCGGGGCCCCTGAGCAGGGGATGCCCGCTGCGCTTTTCCTGATGCCGATGCCCCATTTCTCTCACAGGCGATAAGGAGGACCCGTGAAATATATTGCTATCAGCCAACCGGGCGGCCCGGAGGTATTGCAGATCCGCGAAGGGGAGATCCCCACCATCGGGGAGCATGAGGTGCTCATTGAGGTGAAGGCGGCGGGCGTCAACCGGCCGGATATTCTGCAGCGCCAGGGTCTGTATCCCATGCCTGAGGGCGTCACCCCCGTGCCCGGCCTCGAGGTGGCGGGCGTGGTTGTTAAGGTCGGCGCGCAGGTCACAGCGTTTACGCCCGGCGATCGCGTTTGCGCGCTGACCAACGGCGGCGGCTATGCCGAATACTGCGCCGTGCCGGCAGGCCAGACGTTGCCGATCCCGGCGGGCCTCAGCTTTAGCGAAGCGGCCGCCATTCCGGAAACCTTCTTCACCGTCTGGGCGAACGTCTTCCAGCTGGGTAAGCTGCAGCCTGGCGAAAGCATTCTGGTCCACGGCGGCGCCAGCGGGATTGGCACCACCGCGGTCCAGTTGTGCCACGCGCTGGGGATGACCGTCTATGCCACCGTCGGCCAGGACGAAAAAATTGTTGCGCTACGTCCCTATGCTACGGCGATTAACTACAAAAAAGATGATTTTGCCGAGAAAATCGGCCAGCTGACCAACGATGAAGGGGTGGACGTCATTCTGGATATTGTTGGCGGCCCTTACTTTAACCGCAACCTTGGGCTACTGAAAAAGGATGGACGACTGGTCATCATCGGCTTTATGGGCGGGCGAATCGCTCATGAGGTTGATATTCAGACTCTGATGCTCAAGCGAGCCACCGTCACCGGCTCGACCATGCGCGGCCGGACGGCGGCGGAGAAACAACAGATTGCCGAGGCGCTGCGCCGCCACGTCTGGCCGCTGCTTGAGGCAGGGAAATGCAAGCCGCTGATCTACGCCAGCTACCCGATGGCGGAGATTGCCGACGCCCATGCCTGTCTGGACAGTGGTCAGCATCTGGGGAAAGTTGTGATCACGATGACGTCGTGAGACGCATCCCGGCGGGCTGCCGCCGGGATGGAGTTAGGGGAGGTTAAATCACGCCCTGGGCCAGCATAGCATCCGCAACCTTCACGAAACCGGCGATATTCGCGCCGCGCACGTAGTTGGTCTGCTTCGCTTCGCCGCCGTACTGCACGCAAGCGTGGTGGATATCCAGCATGATGTGATGCAGGCGGGCATCCACTTTTTCCGCTTTCCAGCCCATGCGCGCGGCGTTCTGCGCCATCTCCAGACCGGAAGTCGCCACGCCGCCGGCGTTGGCCGCTTTGCCCGGGGCAAACAGCACGCCAGCTTCCAGGAACAGGTCGGTTGCGGCGATGGTGGTCGGCATGTTGGCGCCTTCCGCCACGGCCTTGACGCCATTGGCAATCAGCTGGCGGGCGGCATCGACGTCCAGTTCGTTCTGGGTCGCGCAAGGCAGGGCAATATCCACCGGCACTGACCACGGCTGCTGGCCTTCAAGATAGGTGAGGCCAAATTCGCGGGCGTAATCGGCCACGCGGCCGTGGGCACGCTCTTTAATGTCGATCAGGCGGGCCAGTTTTTCTTTGGTGAAGCCCGCTTCGTCAACGACGGTGCCGTTGGAGTCGGAGGCCGTCACCACCCGCGCGCCAAGCTCCATCGCTTTCTCAATGGCGTATTGCGCGACGTTGCCGGAGCCGGAGACCGCCACGCGAGCGCCTTCGAAGCCGAGGCCGTGACGTTTGAGCATCGCTTCGGTGAAGTAGATCAGGCCGTAACCAGTGGCTTCCGGACGGATCAAGCTGCCGCCAAAGGAGAGTCCTTTACCGGTGAAGACGCAGGCGCTGTTGTTGGAGAGCTTGCGCATCATTCCGGCCATAAAGCCGACTTCGCGACCGCCGACGCCGATATCGCCCGCCGGTACGTCGGTATCCGGGCCAAGGTGGCGATAGAGTTCGGTCATCAGCGCCTGGCAGAAACGCATCACTTCGCCATCGCTCTTGCCTTTAGGATCGAAATCGCTGCCGCCTTTCCCGCCGCCCATCGGCAGAGTGGTCAGGGCGTTTTTGAAGGTCTGCTCGAAGCCAAGGAATTTGAGAATCGACAGGTTAACCGACGGGTGAAAACGCATCCCGCCTTTATACGGGCCGATGGCCGAGTTGAACTGCACGCGCCACGCGCGGTTGACCTGGACCTGATTGCGGTCGTCCACCCACACCACGCGGAACTGGATCACGCGCTCCGGTTCCACCAGACGTTCCAGCAAAGCAAGCTGACGATAGCGCGGATTTTCCTCAAGGAAAGGCCACAGGGTGGTCATCACCTCCCGGACGGCTTGAGCAAATTCGGTTTGATGAGGATCGCGCTGTTGAACGCGGGTGAGAAAGCCTTCCAGAGTGCACGTCTGATCCATAGATATCAGTTCCCCTTATGGTTGTGGTTGCATGTATTTATTATGATTCGGTCCTTGAAAAAACCGATTTTCCGACTATAACACCGCTAATCCTTAGGCAAGCAAGGAAAAATTGAGCCGACAACAAAATTTATAATTGCCCGCTCGTCATAACTAAAAGCGATGACGAGGCGGCGGGCGGATCAGCGGACGGAAAGGGTGGGGCGCTGGGCGATAAAGGCGTGCAGCAGAGGAATATCGGCCGGGGCGAGATCGAGGGCCAGCGCTTCTGTGGGAAGGCACCAGCGCAGCTGAGTGTGATAGTGGGCCAGCGGCGTGCCCTGAAAGTGCGGCACCCACCAGGCGTGCAGATGGATCCGGCGGCCGGAGACCTCCCGCTGATGGCTAGCGATATAGCAAGCCGGGCGGGCGATGATGCCCATCTCCTCCTGCAGTTCGCGGGCCAGCGCCTGCGGCTGGTTTTCACCCGGCTCCACTTTGCCGCCGGCGAACTCCCACATCCCCGGCTGGTCGGCGTGGGGCGGACGCTGCGCCAGCAGAATCTGGCCATCCTGTTCAATAATGGCGGCGACAACATCAATCATTTTTAGCATAAGCATCAAGGTTAATAAGACGAATATGGCCTATTATCACCGCCATAGACCGTAACTGACAACCGCCAACCCTGCTGGAGACCTTCGTGCTTGATAGCCACCTGCATCCGCGCCTTAAACCCCTGCTTAACGCTGTCGCCGGCGTCCTTGACCGCCCCGGCATCTCACCGGACGGGCTGACGCTGGTCGGTTTTGCCATCGGCGTGCTGGCTCTGCCCTTTCTGGCGCTGGGGTGGTATGGCGCGGCGCTGGCGGCCATTCTCCTTAACCGCCTGCTGGATGGCCTGGACGGCGCTCTGGCGCGGCGGCGCGGGCTCACGGACGCGGGCGGCTTTCTCGATATTGCGCTGGATTTTCTCTTTTACGCCCTGGTGCCGTTCGGCTTTATTCTGGCGGATCCGCTGAACAATGCCCTGGCAGGCGGCTGGCTGCTGTTTGCCTTTATCGGCACCGGCAGCAGCTTTCTCGCTTTTGCCGCCCTGGCGGCCAGGCACCAGATCGCCAATCCCGGCTACGCCCATAAATCGCTGTACTATCTCGGGGGACTGACGGAGGGGACGGAGACCATCCTGTTGTTTGTCCTCGGCTGCCTGTTTCCGGCGCATTTCGCCTGGCTGGCGTGGCTGTTTGGCGCGCTGTGCTGGCTGACGACGGCGACGCGCATCTGCAGTGGCTACCAGACCTTAAAGCGGGTAACGACCACAGCGTAAACGGGGTATCGCGCGTCGCCGACAAAGGGCGACGCGCTGAGGCGGGGCGAGTTACTGACTGCTTTCCGGGCCGCGCTCTCCGCGGGCCACCGGATTGTGCGGGTTGCTGCTCCATTCGTACCAGCCGCCGTCGTACACCGCGACGTGCGGCCAGCCCATGGCGCGGGCATACATAAAGGTTTCCGAGGCCCGCCAGCCGGTCCCGCAATAGAATGCCACTTGCTGGCTCGGCAGAATGTTCCACTGGCGCCACAGGGCAGCGATATCGTCGGCGCTGCGCATGGTGCCGTCCGGGTTATGGAAATTCTCCATGTGCGTGGAGTCGCTCCCGGCGTGGCCCCAGCGGGCCCCAGCGATGTCGCCCTTCGGCTTGATATAGCTGTAGCCGCTGGTGGTGCCGATAAACTCCGGCCACGAGCGGACGCTGACCAGCGAGGCGTCCTGACGATGCAGCAGCCCGCGGGCTTGTTCGGTATCCAGTATCAGCTGCGGCTGGCCGGGGATCGGCGCGCCGAAATCAGGCGCCGGCTGCTGCGCCGGCGGCATACCGCGCTCTACCGGCAGCCCGGCGTCGGACCAGGTCTGCCAGCCGCCGTCAAGCAGGCGCACGTCTTTGACCCCGGCGTACAGCATGATCTGCGCCACCCGCGCTGCGGCGTAGACGTCGCGACCATAGAGGATCACCGTGGTGTCATGCCGGATGCCGTGCTTCGCCAGCATCGCCTTCAGCTGCGCGTCGGACACTTTATTCCACAGCGGTTCGCTCTCCACCTCATTGGTATCGATATAGCCCGCGCCAGGGATATGGCTCAGCAGATAGAGCTTCGGCGCTCCCCAGGCGGCTTCAAACACTTTCCAATCGCCTGCCGGGGCGGCGGCGACCGCTTTCCCTTGCTGTAGGTCGTGCAGCCACTGGGGGTAGACCAGCTGTTCAAAGTGCGGCAGCTTTTGCAGACGGTCGGTCTGGCTCAGCGCATCGCTCAGGGTGCTGAGCCGGGTGAAACCCGTTTGTTTCAGCCGCGCCGCGACGCTGGCGTTATCCTCCGGGCTGCCGTACAGCGCGATGGGGGTATCGGACTGGAGCTGGTGCTGCTTAGCCCAGGCGCGCAGCTGATCGTCGCTCATGGCGCCGAGCCAGCGGGCGGAAAGATTGAGGGCCTGCGGCTCATGGCCTTCCGGGCCGTTGGCGCGCTGCGGCCAGCCGTTGTAATAAGCGCTCAGCCGGGTGTCGATGGCCACGCCGTGCTGCTGTTGCAGGTGGGAGAGAGTGAGCGCTGGCATGGTTTCAGCGGCGCAGGTAGTGGAAGCAGCAAGCCCCATGAGCAGGGCGAGTGCGGTCAATTGAGAAACACGTTTCATCGAAATGCCCGACGGTAAAAAGTGGAGGGCGTATTCTCCGCTCGCCAGGCGCCGATTTCTTTGCGGTAACGCAGGTTTGCACGCTATTGTCCTTCATTGCCAGCGCTCCATCGCCAGGCAGCGCCCCGTCGGCGGGCAGTCCTCGCGATCGTGGGTCACCAGGATCGCCGGAATGGCCTGGCGGTCCAGTTCTTCAAAGACCCAGCGGCGGAACCCGGCGCGCAGGCTGGCATCCAGGCGGCTGAAGGGCTCATCAAGCAGTAATGCCTCGGGGCGCGCCAGCAGGGCGCGCAGCAGGCTCACCCGCGCCCGCTGCCCGCCGGAGAGCGTGGCCGGATCGCGCGGGGCGAAGCCCGCCAGCCCGGCGCGGCTAAGCGCTTCCTCCACCGCGGTTTTTCGCGCCTCGCCGCGCACGTTCTCCGGCAGCGCCAGCTGTAAATTTTGCCCGACGCTGAAATGGTCGAACAGTAACGGGTCCTGAAACAGAATGCCGATGCGCCGATGCTCTGTCGGCAGCGTATCGCAACGCCGTTCGTTGAGCCACAGTTCGCCTCGGGCGCGAAAATCGCCGGACAGGGCGCCAATCATCCAGGCAAACAGTGTTGATTTCCCGCTACCGGAGGGGCCCATCAGCGTCAGCACCTCCCCCGGGGCTACCGAAAAGGCGACCTCCCGCAGCAGCGGCTGGCGTCTCACGCTCAGAGTCAGATGGTTTACGGTTAGCACTAGCGAAGTCCTCGTCGATAGCGGCCTGCCAGCCAGGCCAGCAGAGCGGTCAGGGTAAAGCATACCGCCGGCAGCAATAATTGCCACAGCGCCTGAGCGGCGAGCGTCTGCGCCTCGCCGCCGCTGCTGAGCGCCACCGCCTGGCTGGTGAGCGTCGGAATTCGGCCAGCCCCCAGCCATAGCGTTGGCAGATACTGCGCGATGCTCACTGAGAAGCCCACCGCCAGGGCGGTCAGCAGTGGGCGAGTTAGCGAAGGCAGGGTCAGCAACCAGAAAATACGCGTCGATCCCCAGCCGAGCGTGCGGGCGACAACCGTCAGCCGCGGATCGCGCTGGCGCCAGGCCGGGCGCAAAATAAACAGCATCCAGGGCACCACCCACAGCAGATGGCCCCACAGGACGGTCCACCAGTCACCGTCAAGCCAGGCATACAGCGCCAACCGGTACTGGCCGTCGGCCAGCGGCAGGGCCGGCAGGACCAGCGGTAGCCAGACCCAGCCATCGCCTCGCGCCGGGCCGCAGGCCAGCCACAGCAGGCAGACAGCCGCGCCGAGGGCGCAGGCCGCCAGCGCCAGCCCAAGGCTGTTGCCCAGAGCATCCATCTGCGGCGGCGCCGAGCGCGCCAGCCCCGCCAGCAATAGCGCGCCCAGCAGACCGCTCAGCGGCAGCAGCGCCGCCAGCAGGCGGCCGGGCAGGGCATGAGGATGCGGGTGACGAACACCGTGCAGATCGGGCTGGTACTGGCGCTGTAGCCGCCATCCGCCCCAGGCGACCAGCGCCAGCCCGCCGAGGATCGCCATCAGCAGCAGGCTGGCCAGCGCCCCTTTGGCCTGCTGCAGCTCATCGCCCTGGCTTAACCATTGCCACGCCAGCACGGCGAGGGTGGGCGGATTGCCGGGCCCCAGCACCAGGGCGACGTCTACCGCCGACAGGCTCCAGGCGGTGGTGGCCAGCAGCACCATGCCGAGGGCGGGCAGCAGGGCGGGCAGCACCAGCCAACGCAGGCACTGCCAGCGGCCGTAGCCGAGGCTCTTCAGGGCGGTCGCTTGGTCGGCGAGGCGTTTCTCTCCCAGCAGGCCATAGATCACCCACAGCACAAAGGCGCTCTCTTTCAGGGCCATCGTCAGGCCAAGCCCGATGCCGTACCGGTCGACCGGCGGCGTCAGAAACGGCAACTGCTGCCAGAGCCAGCCCCCTTCGGCGAACAGCAGCAGCGCCGCCGTCGCCAGGGCGAGATGGGGCACCGCCAGCAGCAGCGGCAGACGGGAAGCCAGCCGCCGCCAGCGGGCCGAAGGCCAGAGGGCGGCGACGATGGTCAGGGCGATCAGCAGCGCGCCGCCGACGGACAACAGCGTGGAGACGAGCGTGGCGGCCAGCGCCTGGCCCAGCTGCGGGTCGGCGAACAGCGCCCGCCAGTGGGCCGGGGAGCGCGCAGCGCCCACCAGTTCCCCGGCGGCGGGGAGCAGCGGCAGATAGATCGCCGCCATCGCCCCCCAGGCCAGCAGGATCAGTGGGTACCGTAGCGGCGCAGCCATTCCTGCTCCAGCGCGTCAACCCATGCCGCGTGAGGCTCGGCAAGCACCGGCGGCAGATCCTGCGGCAGGGCTGCCGCCAGCGCCTGGCGCTGGCCGTCAGGCAGACGCTGCGGATCCAGTACGCTCGGATCGCCCCAGACGGCGGCATCGGCCTTGCGCAATTGCGCCTCAGGGGAGAGCAGGAAATTGGCCACTACTTTGGCGCCAGCGACAGCGCGGGTGTTAGCCGGGATGGTAACGAAATGGACGTTGCCGAGGGTCCCCGCGGTAAAGCCGAAGCTGTAGCTGTCCGTCGGTAATTCGCCGCTGGCGGCTTTCTGCCGGGCGTGCAGCGGGTTAAACGTCAGCGACAGGCGGAGGGTGCCCTGGTTGAGCATGGCGTCCATCCGCGCCGGCGACGCCGGGAAATCCTTGCCCGCCCGCCACAGGGCCGGGTGCAGCGCATCGAGATAGCGCCACAGCGGGGCGGTGACCGCCGCGAAGGTTGCCGGCTGCGGCGGCTGGCGCAGGGCGGCTGGCTGGTCGGTGAGCGCGATCAGCAGTTGCTCCAGCAGGGCGGTACCGGTGAAGTCCGGCGGCCGCGGGTAGGTTACGCTGCCCGGATGGGCTCTGGCGAAGGCCAGCAGCGCCTGCGGGCTGGTGGGCGGCTGCGGCGTTTGTCCGCGGCGGGCGATAAACGTCAGCTGGGCGCTGCCCCACGGCGACTCCGCGCCCTCGGTGGCGACTGAAAAATCTTCCCGTACCGGCTTTTGCAGATCGACATAGCGCCAGTTGGGCAGCGATTCGGCCCAGCCGGTGAGCAGCAGGTTGGCCTGTTTAAGCGTGCGAAAGTTTTCGCCGTTGATCCACAGCAGATCCACTGACCCGCCCTGGCGACGACCGGCCTGCGCCTCGGTCTGGATGCGTTTCACTGCGTCGGCGGCGTCGGCGACAGGCACAATACGCAGGTCGATTGCGTAATAGCGTTTGACCTCTTCGCTGACCCACGCCAGATAGCGATTGACGGCCGGATCGCCGCCCCAGGCGTTAAACCAGACGGTCTGTCTGCGGGCTTCCGTCTGAATCTGCCGCCAGCTGTCGTCGGCATTAACCGCCAGCGGCCAGAGCAGCAGCAGGCACAGACAGAGGCTGTAATCACGCAAACGGCGCATCGTTACTCCTTATTCTGCGAGGAAGAGGTGGGTATCTGGCACAACCCCTGAGCCGGGATCGCCATCGCGGCATTGAACCGCGCTGATAAATTTTGCAGGCCGATCAGGGCGGTCAGCTCGGTGAGCGCCCGGGCGTCAAAATGCGCGGCCATCGCGCTACGCAGGGCATCATCCACCGCCGGCGGCGTCTGGGTGGCGGCTTCGGCATAGGCCAGCGCCAGGCGCTCTTTTTCGCTGAACAGCGTACTGCTGCGCCAGTCGGCGACCGCCAGCAGCTTGTCCTGGCTCCCGCTCCGCGCCGCGAGGGTCATGCTGGTGATATCGATACAGAATTCGCAGTGGCACAGCTGGGCGATGCGGGCGCTGACCAGCGAGCGCAGCACCGGATCCAGCGGCGAGCGGCGGCGTTCAATATAGCCCACGAACAGCGAAACCAGGTAAAACAGCCACGGGATCCGACCCCACCAGCGAATGGGGCTCAGCACCTGGCCGTAATGCCGGCGGTGCAGCCAGGCCTGCGGACGAAGGATCAGGGGGACAGAATCCAGCGGGGGTAAGCTCATGGCGACGATCTCTTATGACGTTCACGGTAAATATTTTTGGCGATAGAGATGACCACCGCCAGGGCAAAAAGCAGCGAAAGCCCGGTGGCCAGCCAGAAGGTGCCCCCGGTGAGCAGACTCCCGGCCCAGGAATAAACGATAGTCGCCGGGAGCTGGCCCACGCCGGTGGCCAGCATAAAGGACCAGAAGCGCAGCGAGGTTAATCCGGCGGCATAGCTGACCGGGTCAAACGGGACAAACGGCAGCAGGCGGCAGACCAGGATCGTCTGCGGGCCAAAGCGGGTGAAATAGCCGTCGGCACTGCGCAGCACCGCGCGGCCGGTGAGTTTCTCCACCACTTCGCGCCCCAGCGCTCTGGCGATGCAGAAGCAGAGCCCGGCCCCGACCATGGCGCTGAACCACGACAGCGCCCCGCCCCAGAAGGCGCCGAACAGGGCGGCGTTCGCCAGGGTAATCAGGAAAGCCGGCAGCGGAGCGACGATCGCCTGGAGGATCATCAGCGCAAATGAGACCAGCGCGGCCTGCGGCCCCCAGGCGGCGATAAACCCTCTGACCTGCTGCGGATCCAGGGAGGCTAACGCCGTCAGACTCTGCTGCAGAAAGGTACGCCCGCCAGGAAACCACAGCCAGGCGGCCAGAGCGGCGGCGACCACGACGGCAAGGGCCAGCCGGGCGCGGCGCAGGTGACGGCGATCAGGTTGGGTCATGGCGCACCTCCTCACTGCACGCCGCCACGCGACGGGCGCGGGCAAACCGTTTGCCTATCTGCACCAGGGCAAACAGCAGCCCGCCGGCGAGGCTCAGTTTGAGCGCGAAGGCGAGGGTCACCCCCTCGCGGGCCAGTTCGCTGGCCATCACCGAATAGATGACCAGGCCCGGCAGGGTGGTCACGGCCGAGATCAGGGTAAAGGGCCAGAAGCGGATCGCCGTCAGGCCGTAGGCGTAATTCTGAATGTTGTAGGGAAAGAGCGGCACCAGGCGGGTGAGGATCAGGAAATCGCAGCCGCTGCGGGCGATACCGCGCTCAATCGCCTGAAAGACGGTGGTATGGCCCACATAGCGCTGCAGCAGATCGCGTCCAAGCCAGCGGGCGATTAAAAACGACAGCGAAGAGGCGAGGGTGGCGGCGGCAAAGGAGAGCAGGGAGCCTGTTAGCGGGCCGAAGAGCATCCCGCCGGCGATCACCAGCAGGCTGCCGGGGATCAGACACAGGGTGGCAATGATAAACAGCGCAGCATAGACCAGATATCCCCAGGCGCCCTGATGGCGGAGGGTGTCCTGAAGCAGATGCAGGTGAGTCAGCAGATCGTGGAGACCGACGCGGTGGCTGATAACGGCCAGCGTGGCCACCAGCGCGAGAAGTCCCAGCCCTTTACCAATGGCCGGATGACGGCTTCTTTTGCATGAGAGGTGCTCCTGTACAGTCTGGACGCAGTGGACATCAAAAAGTGCGCGCGACAGTATCCTGTTCCGACGACCGTCACAATGGTTTACCGTCGCTTTGTTGATTTTGCTCAGGAAATTCTGCCCCCCGCACAGCGGGAGGCGAGAGAAGGGCGTGAATTATGGCCGGAAGGTGGCCCACACCGGCGCGTGGTCGGACGGTTTTTCCATCCCGCGGATCTCGTAATCGATCCCGGTTTCCACGCAGCGCTGCGCCAGAGGCTGGCTGGCCAGCAGCAGATCGATGCGCAGCCCACGGTTATCGTCGAAGCCTTTGGAGCGGTAATCAAACCACGAGAAATGCTCATGATTGTCGGGGTTAGCCTGACGCCAGGTATCCACCAGGCCCCAGCCCAGCAGGCGGTCCATCCATTCCCGTTCTTCCGGCAGGAAGGAACATTTGCCGGTGCGCAGCCAGCGTTTGCGGTTCTCTTCACCGATACCGATGTCCAGATCGGTAGGACTGATGTTCATATCGCCCATGATCAGCACCGGATTCTCTTTGTTGAGTTCGGTCTCCAGATAGTTCTGCAGATTCTGATAGAACGCCGCTTTGGCCGGGAATTTGGTTTCATGATCGCGGCTTTCACCCTGCGGGAAATAGCCGTTAATCACTGTGACGTTGCCGAAGGGCGACGGGATCTCCGCCATAATGATGCGGCGCTGAGCCTCTTCGCCATCGTCCGGGAAACCGCGGCGGACGGCAATCGGCGTCTCTTTGGTCAGCAGCGCGACGCCATAATGGCCTTTCTGCCCGTGATAAAAGACGTTATAGCCGAGCCTGGCGACCTCTTCGAGAGGGAACATGTCGTCGTGAACTTTGGTTTCCTGCAGGCCAATCACGTCCGGCTGGTGTTTTTCGACGATGGCGGCCAGTTGGTGTGGGCGGGCACGCAGGCCGTTGATATTAAAAGAGACGAATTTCATAGTCGCTGCCACTGTGCAAGGTGAATAGTGCAGGGATGGTAGCAGAAATTCGCCAGGCTGGCTGCCACCGGATGCGTCATTCTGCCAATCGCTGCGCATGAGCGTGCCGTGGGTGCCCCTTTTGCGGGCATGCCGCGCCAAAAAAGGGCAAATAGCTACGATAAATTTCGCAGAGGATCACAATTACAGAATTATATCTTACCATTGCATAATTTATCTTCTTTAATCACTGTTTATCCCCCTTTGTCGGATACTTATTCACTAAATATGCATTTTATGTGAATAGCGTTCGGCTGTAACTCATTGATTCTGCGTTATCTCATCCGATTTATGCATTTTTATCGCTGGCTGGCACGAACCGTGCAATCTACATTTACAGCGTAATAACTCATATTTATTAACATTATTGCTACTTTTAATTTACCGGAAGAGGTCGATATGTCTCAGTCAATTACGCGTAACCACTTTGATGAATGGATGATGCCGGTCTACGCGCCAGCGGCGTTTATTCCGGTGCGGGGCGCCGGGTCACGGCTGTGGGATCAGCAGGGCAAAGAGTATATCGATTTTGCCGGCGGTATCGCCGTGAACGCGCTGGGGCATGCCCATCCGCGTCTGGTGCAAGCCCTGACCGACCAGGCCGGCAAGTTCTGGCATACCGGCAACGGCTACACCAATGAGCCGATCCTGCGTCTGGCCAAAATGCTTATCGATGCTACCTTCGCCGACCGGGTCTTCTTCTGTAATTCCGGCGCCGAGGCCAATGAGGCAGCGCTCAAGCTGGCGCGTAAATATGCCCACGATCGCTTTGGCAGCGAGAAAAGTGGCATCGTCGCCTTTCAGAACGCTTTCCACGGGCGGACGCTGTTCACCGTCTCGGCGGGCGGTCAGCCGGCCTATTCCCGGGATTTCGCCCCGCTGCCGCCGCAGATCCAGCATGCCGTATTTAACGATCTCGAGTCGGCAAAGGCCTTAATCAATGAGCAGACCTGCGCGGTGATCGTCGAGCCGGTGCAGGGCGAAGGGGGCGTGGTGCCGGCCAGCGTCGAGTTTTTACGCGGCCTGCGTCAGCTTTGCGACCAGCACAACGCCCTGCTGATTTTCGATGAAGTGCAGACCGGGGTCGGGCGCACCGGCGAGCTGTATGCCTATATGCACTACGGCGTGACGCCCGATGTGCTGACCACCGCCAAAGCGCTGGGCGGTGGTTTCCCTATTGGCGCGCTGCTGGCGACAGAGGCCTGCGCCAGCGTGATGACCGTCGGCACCCACGGCACCACCTACGGCGGTAACCCGCTGGCCGGGGCGGTGGCCGGCGAACTGCTGTCGATCGTCAACACCCCGGAAGTGCTCTCCGGCGTCAGACAGCGCCATCAGTGGTTTTGTGAACGCCTGCAGGCAATTAACGCCCGCTATGGCCTGTTCAAGGAGATCCGCGGCCTGGGACTGCTGCTCGGCTGCGTGCTAAACGACGCCTGGGCCGGGAAGGCGAAAACCCTCAGTAACCTGGCGGCGGAAGAGGGGGTGATGATTCTGATCGCCGGCGCCAACGTGGTGCGTTTCGCGCCGGCGCTGAACGTCAGTGAAGAAGAGGTGAACAGCGGGCTGGATCGCGTCGAGCGGGCCTGCGCGCGTTTCGTGGCAGGAGTCTCATCATGATGGTTATTCGACCGGTGGAGCCGGGCGATTTGCCCGGGCTGCTGAAGCTGGCAGCGGAGACCGGCGGCGGGCTGACCTCGCTGCCGGTGGATGAAGCGACCCTCGCGGCGCGGATCGCCCGCTCGCAGCAGACCTGGCGCGGCGAGCTACCGAAAAGCGAGCAGGGCTATGTCTTTGTGCTGGAGGAGAGCGAAAGCGGCGCGGTGGTGGGCATCTGCGCGATCGAGGTGGCGGTGGGGCTCAACGATCCCTGGTATAACTACCGGGTCGGCACCCAGGTCCATGCCTCGAAGGAGCTCAACGTCTATCAGGCGCTGCCGACGCTGTTTCTCAGCAACGATCATACCGGCAGCAGCGAGCTGTGTACCCTGTTCCTCGACCCGCAGTGGCGCAAAGAGGGCAATGGCTATCTGCTGTCGAAATCACGCTTCTTATTTATGGCCGCCTTTCGCGAGCGCTTCAATGAGAAGGTGGTCGCCGAGATGCGCGGGGTGATTGACGAGCAGGGCTACTCGCCGTTCTGGGAGAGCCTGGGCAAACGCTTTTTCGCCATGGAGTTTTCCCGTGCCGACTACCTGTGCGGCACCGGACAGAAGGCTTTCATTGCCGCCCTGATGCCCAAGCATCCGCTGTATATCGATTTCCTTTCCCCTGAGGCACAGGCGGTGATCGGCAAGGTTCATCCGCAGACCGCCCCGGCCCGGACGGTGCTGGAGAAAGAGGGGTTCCGCTACCTGAACTACATCGATATTTTCGACGGCGGCCCGACTCTGGAGTGCGACATCGACCGGGTGCGGGCGATCCGCAAAAGCCGTCTGGTGACCACCGAGGCAGGTGAAACCTCGCCCGGTGACTGGCCGCTGTGCCTGGTGGCGAATGAACAGTATCACCAGTTCCGCGCTCTGCTGGTACATGCCGATCCGGATGGCGACACCCTGACCCTCAGCGCCCGCGAACTGGATATGCTGAAGTGTCATGCTGGCGACCAGGTGCGCATGGTGCGCCTGATCCCTGAGGAGAAAACTGCATGAGTCTGTGGATTAACGGCGAGTGGCGGCCCGGCCGTGGGCCAGGTTTCAGTAAACAGGATCCGGTTAACCTGAAGGTCGTCTGGCAGGGCGAGGCGGCGGATGCCGGGCAGGTTGCCGAGGCGGTGGCGGCTGCCCGCCAGGCGTTCCCGTCCTGGGCGCGGCTGCCGTTTGCCGCCCGTCAGGCGATCGTTGAAAAGTTTGCCGCTCTGCTGGAAGCCAGTAAGGCGGAGCTGACGGCGGTTATCGGCGCCGAGACCGGAAAGCCGCGCTGGGAGGCGGCCGGGGAAGTGACGGCGATGATCAACAAGGTGGCGATCTCGGTGAAGGCCTACCACGTCCGCACCGGCGAACAGCACAGCGACCTGCCCGACGGCGCCGCCACGCTGCGTCACCGGCCGCACGGCGTACTGGCGGTGTTTGGCCCCTATAACTTTCCCGGCCATCTGCCAAACGGGCACATCGTGCCGGCGCTGCTGGCGGGCAATACCGTGGTCTTTAAACCCAGCGAACTCACCCCGCGCAGCGGCGAAGCGGTGGTGAAACTATGGCAGCAGGCCGGCCTGCCCGCCGGGGTGCTCAACCTGGTGCAGGGCGGTCGGGAAACCGGCGAGGCGCTCAGCGGCCAGGCGGATATCGACGGACTGCTGTTTACCGGCAGCTCAACCACCGGTTTTCATCTGCATCGCCAGCTGGCCGGGCAACCGCAGAAGATCCTCGCGCTGGAGATGGGCGGCAATAACCCGCTGATCGTCGACGATCCGCGGGACGTGGATGCCGCGGTGCATCTGACCATCCAGTCCGCCTTTATTACCGCTGGCCAGCGCTGCACCTGCGCCCGGCGTCTGCTGGTCCGACGCGGAGAGGCGGGCGATGTCTTCCTCTCCCGGCTGGTGACGGTGAGCCAACGGCTGATCCCGGCAGCGTGGGACGCCGAGCCGCAGCCGTTTCTCGGCGGGCTTATCTCTGAACAAGCCGCGCAGAAAGTGCATCAGGCCTGGCTGCAGCGGGTCGCCGCTGGCGCGGTCACCCTGCTGGAGCCGCGGTTATTGCAGGCCGGGACGTCGCTGCTAACGCCGGGGATTGTCGACATGAGCGACGTGGCCAATGTCGAGGATGAAGAGGTGTTTGGCCCGCTGCTTGGGGTCTGGCGCTACGACACGTTCGAGGAGGGGATTGCCTTAGCCAACGCTACCCGCTTCGGCCTCTCCTGTGGGTTAATCTCCCCGGAACGGGAGAAGTTCGATCGACTGCTGCTTGAGGCGCGGGCAGGGATAGTTAACTGGAACAAACCGCTGACCGGGGCGGCGAGTACCGCGCCGTTCGGCGGCACCGGGGCGTCCGGTAACCATCGTCCGGGGGCCTGGTATGCCGCCGATTATTGCGCCTGGCCGATGGCCAGCCTTGAATCGCCGACCCTGACGCTGCCCGCCAGCCTGAGCCCGGGGCTCGACTTTCTGGCCGGGGAGGCGTCATGACCGCCCGCGAAGTCAACTTTGACGGTCTGCCCGGGCTGACCCATCACTACGCCGGGCTCTCCTTTGGCAATGAGGCTTCCACCCGGCATCGCTATCGGATGTCTAACCCGCAGCTGGCGGCCAAGCAGGGGCTGAAAAAAATGAAAGCCCTCGCCGACGCTGGCTACCCGCAGGCGGTGATCCCGCCGCAGGAGCGTCCCAACGTGCCGCTTCTGCGCCAGCTGGGCTTTAGCGGCAGCGATGAGCAGGTGGTGGCCCGGGTGGCGCAGCAGGAGCCGGATCTGCTGTCGGCGGTGAGTTCGGCCTCGGCGATGTGGGTGGCGAACGCGGCGACGGTGTGTCCCTCCGCCGATTCGCTGGATGGCCTGGTGCATCTGACGGTGGCGAATCTGCAGGATAAATTCCACCGCGCCAGCGAAGCACCGACTACAGAGGCGCTGCTGCAGGCGATTTTCCCCGACCGCACGCGATTTGCTATCCACCCGGCGCTGCCCGCCTCGGCCTGGTTTGGCGACGAAGGGGCGGCGAACCATAATCGTCTCGGCGGCGAGTATGGCGCTCCCGGCGTCCAGCTCTTTGTCTATGGCCGCCGCCGGGGGAGCGAGGAGGCGCCGCGTCGCTATCCGGCGCGGCAAACCCTTGAGGCCAGCCAGGCGGTAGCGCGCCTCAATCAGGTCAATCCCCGCCAGCTGATCTTCGCCCGCCAGCATCCGGCGGCGATCGACACGGGGGTTTTTCATAACGACGTCATCGCGGTGAGCAACCGTCAGGTCCTGTTCTGCCATGAGCAGGCCTTTGCCGACCAGACCACGCTTCTCCAGCAGCTGGCGCAGCGGGTGCCGGGTTTTACGCCGCTGGTGGTTCCCGCCAGCCGGGTCTCGGTGGCAGAGGCGGTTGCCACCTATCTGTTCAACAGCCAGCTGGTGAGCCGGGCGGATGGCAGCATGGCGCTTATCCTGCCTCAGGAAGCGCAGGAGCATGCCGGCGTCTGGGAATACCTCAATGAGCTGCTGGCCGGGGATAACCCCATCGCCGACCTGCGGGTGTTCGATCTGCGCGAGAGCATGGCCAACGGCGGCGGTCCGGCGTGCCTGCGCCTGCGGGTGGTGTTGACGGCCGAGGAGTATCAGGCGGTCAATCCGCACGTCCTGATGAACGATACGCTGTTTGCCACCCTCAATGACTGGGTGGATCGCTACTATCGCGATCGTCTCACCCAGGCCGACCTCGCCGACCCGCAGCTGCTGCGGGAAGGGTGCGACGCGCTGGATCGGTTGACCCAGATCCTGCAGCTCGGTTCGGTTTATCCATTTCAGCAATAAGGGGGCGCGGTGGAACATTTTCTGGCATTAACCCTGGCGGGGCGATTGCCCCATCACTTTCACGGCGAGACGGCCCATTTCCGCTGGCACTGGCTCGGGGAAGGGATCCTTGAGCTGACGCCGCATGCGCGCTGCGAGCGCGGGCTGGTACTTTCCTGCGCCATTCATGGCAACGAAACGGCGCCGGTGGAGATAGTCGACCAGCTGGTGCAGCGACTGGTCCGGGAGGCGCTCCCGCTGCGCTGGCGGCTGCTGGTGATCGTCGGCAACCCACCAGCGCTGCGGGCGAATAAGCGCTATCTGCACAGCGATATGAACCGCATGTTTGGCGAGCGCTGGCGGCAGTTTCCGCTCAGTGAGGAGACGCAGCGGGCGCAGCGGCTGGAGCAGGCGGTGGCCCGCTTTTATCGCGACCACGATGGCCCGCGCTGGCACCTCGATCTGCATACCGCGATCCGCGGGTCGCTACATCCGCGCTTCGGCGTGCTCCCGGCCCGCGATACGCCGTGGGAGGAGGATTTTCTTCACTGGCTGGGCGGCGCCGGGCTGGAGGCGCTGGTGTTTCATCGCCAGCCCGGCGGGACCTTCACCCACTTCAGCTGCGAACGGTTCGCGGCGCTGGCCTGCACCCTTGAGCTGGGCAAAGCGCTGCCGTTGGGGGAAAACGATCTGACGCAGTTTGCCGCCGTCCAGCGGGCGCTCTCCCGGCTGCTGGTGGGGGATCTGGCCATTGCCGACGCCCCAGCGCCGCTGCGCTACCGGGTGGTACAGCAGCTAACCCGCCATAGCGATGATTTCCGCTTGCATATGGCGGATCAGACGCTGAACTTCACCCCCTTCGAACCCGGCACGCTGCTGGCGGAGGAGGGCGAGACGCGGTATGTGGTGGGGCCTGAGACGGAGTATGTTCTGTTTCCTAACCCGACGGTGGCGAAAGGACTGCGCGCCGGCCTGATGCTGGAGAAATTATCCTGAGGGCAAGCCGTCCGCCGGGCGGCCTGCTTTATTTCGCGCGTCTTTTTTCGCCATCTTATTTTTTCGTGCCCCAGTGTAAATTTGCAGATTATTCCTGGTAAAATGCTTTGTTTTTAATCTTCCCTACTTTATACTCTCCATAATTTCTCTGCAAAACAATAAGTTATTTATTTTTTATTGCAATTCTTCGGCTAAATTCCTTATTTTCTCCATAATTGGCGAGAAACTGTTTTTTACACTTTCATTGTTTTACTCTTGCTCTGACTAATTGACGATTAACGTCGTAAAGTTAATCTCGTCAACACGGCAACGCGCCGTAAGAATAACGTAAAGTAAGGATTGAATGATGAAGAAACTCACTGCACTGTTTGTTGCCTCTACTCTGGCTCTGGGCGCGGCTAACCTGGCACACGCCGCCGATACCACCACCGCGCCGAGCGACAGCAAGCCGATGATGATGCATCATAAAGGCGGCCCGGGTCAGCATGACATGATGTTTAAAGGCCTGAACCTGACCGATGCGCAGAAGCAGCAGATCCGCGACATCATGAAGAGCCAGCGCGAAAATATGAAACGTCCGTCCCTTGAAGAACGCCGTGCGATGCACGATCTGATCGCCAGCGACACCTTCGATAAGGCGAAGGCGGAAGCGCAGATCGATAAGATGGAAGCGCAGCATAAAGCGATGGCGCTGTCCCGCCTGGAAACGCAGAACAAGATCTACAACATTCTGACCCCAGAGCAGAAAAAACAGTTCAATGCTAATTTTGAGAAGCATCTGACAGAACGCAACGCGCCGGCAGGTAAAATGCCTGCACCTGCTGAATAATTTAGCGCACCGAATCAAGACCGCCGGTCTTGCCCAATAATGCCATCAGGCGTTGGGCAGGGCCGGCGGTTTTTTATTGGTGGCTTCTCAGCCAAGCGGATGCAGCGGATAGTCTCCGCTGAGCAAAGGCTTACAGAGGATCTTGTAACCATCCTGGTCAAATCCGGCGGGCAGACGGGTCAACTCCGCCGCCTGGTCGAGCGATTCAACGGCGCCCAGCCACAGCCAGTTATGAATGACGTGATACTGCGTCATGTCCGGGCCGCGCTCCTCCAGCGCCACGGGCCCCGCCCACGGCCAGCACACCAGCTGCAGTCTGCTCATCTGCGCCAGCAGGCGCTCTCTGTGCGCCTCCACGCTCTCCTTTCCACAGCAGGCCCCGGCGCAGCGGCCCAGCGCGGAGCGAAAGCAGGCGCGGCCGCGGCTGAGTGGTTCCAGACCAAGCAGGCCATAACAGAGGCGCTGTTCGTCAGCGAGGCTCTGCAGCATCTGCAGCGCCGCTCGCCGGTTGGCGAACAGGCCATAGAGATGCTGCTGGTGCGAGAAATCAACCTCACGGGCATAGACAATCTGCGGCCGGTCGTCCGCAAGTAGCCAGGCGCAGAGCTGCTTGTTACGCCGTAGCCGCTTGTTAAACAGCGGCTGCTGCTCTTTAATCAACCGCGCCTCCAGCAGCAGCGCTCCCAGCTCGCCAGCGGTGCGCTGCCAGGTGATACGCCGCGACTGACGCAGCATCGCGGCCTCTTCAGGGGTGCGCAGGTGGGATAACACCCGGCTGCGGAGGTTGACGCTCTTACCGATATAGAGCGGCATCGTGTCGCTGTCGCCGTGAAACTGATAGACGCCCGGCAGCTTCGGCAGCGCCTCCAGCCACGGGCGAAGATGTTCGGGATATTCATAGATCGCCGCCGCCTCAAACTCGAGACGCGGGGCTGATTGCTTTCTGGCCACAATAACTCCTGGTACTGTCTATCCATCCAGTATAGCAGGCCATTTTTGCGGCGAAAAGGACAAAAAATAACCCCGGCGCAGGCCGGGGCGGGGGGAGAGACTATTTTTTCCAGAAATCGTCAAAGACGGTGATCGGCGGCCGACGCTTGTGTTCGGTTTTCAGATACCAGCCCTCGATCGTTTTGGCGATGCTCGGGTCCAGCGTTTTGCCTTCCAGATAATCGTCGATGTTCTCGTAGGTGACACCCAGGGCCACTTCATCCGGCAGGGAGGGGCGATCGTCTTCCAGGTCGGCGGTGGGCAGCTTCTTATACAGATGTTCCGGGCAGCCGAGATGGGCCAGCAGCTGTTTGCCCTGACGTTTGTTCAGGCGGAAAATTGGGTTGATGTCGGTGCCGCCGTCGCCATATTTGGTGAAAAAGCCGGTAATCGCTTCCGCCGCATGGTCGGTACCGACCACAACTCCTTTGGTCATTCCGGCGATGCTGTACTGGGCCTTCATTCGCTCACGGGCTTTTTCATTTCCGCGAACGAAGTCGCTCAGTTCGATGCCAGCTTCGCGCAGCGCCTGTTCGCTGGCCAGCACCGCAGCTTTAATATTGACTGTCAACACCCGGTCAGGCTGGATAAATGCGATGGCGTCCTGGCAGTCCTGCTCATCAGCCTGCACGCCATAGGGTAAACGGACGGCGATAAACTGCAGGCTACTGTCGCCGGTTTCGGCACGCAGTTCGTTAATCGCTATCTGGCACAGTTTTCCCGTCAGGGTGGAGTCCTGACCGCCGCTGATACCCAGCACCAGCGATTTAATAAACGGGTAGGTCTGCAGGTATGACTTCAGGAAATCGACGCTGCGGCGGATCTCGCCTGCGACATCAATCTGCGGCTTTGCGCCCAGCGCCTGAATAATCTCTTGTTGTAGCGTCATCGCGCCCTCCGAAAGTGAATCTGTTTGGCAAGCTGTTGGCTTAAAGCTACCTCTTTGCCGCTGAAACGACAAGGACCGGGGTTTTGACTGCCGGAAAAGAAGGCAATCAATGACATAGGTTTTCATTATAGATGCTGTACCGCGCATTGCGCCGCCGTCCGACGTCGGCAGAACAATCCTGTTTACGCAATAACATAACCTGACATGATTTCGCTGTTCGGCTTGAAAAATAACACTATTTATTCCAGGCTTATCGTTACACAGTAGAAAAGAGGAACCAAAATGAACAAAAGCTTAGCAGGAATACTGGGCGTCACCGTCGCGTTAACCTTACTGGCGGGCTGTACCGCTTACGATCGTACCAAAGACCAGTTTACCCAGCCGGTGGTGAAAGATGTGAAGAAAGGGATGTCGCGTCAGCAGGTGATGCAGATCGCCGGCAAACCTTCAACGGAAGTCACCATGGTCCATGCCCGCGGCACCTGCCAGACCTATATCCTCGGTCAACGAGATGGTAAAGTTGAAACCTACTTTGTGGCCCTCGACGAAACGGGTCACGTCATGAACTCCGGCTACCAGACCTGCGCCGAGTATGATACCGACCCGCGCAACGCCAGGTAAGCTTCCTACTGTTTACTGACTTCTACGTAAGCCCGACCACTGGTCGGGCTTTTTTGTGAGTCATGATGCTTATTTAATTGCGCGAATTATTTGGATGAAAATGTGAGGGTAGTCAAAACCGGAGGTCAATGAGAGACAATTCTGTTCAACAGCGAATTATCCTGGCGGCTCAGCTTGCCGTATACTCAACTCATAAACAGAATTAACCGGATGTTACCAGTCTTACCGGCTCTCAGCGGTTACTGAAGGCCCTGGTCTCACACATTGAGGAAGCGTTCATGGAAAAGAAACACATTTATCTCTTCTGCTCGGCAGGCATGTCCACGTCACTGCTGGTCTCCAAAATGCGCGCGCAGGCGGAAAAATATGAAGTCCCGGTCATTATTGAAGCCTATCCCGAAACCCTCGCGGGCGAAAAAGGGCCGGAAGCCGACGTAGTATTATTAGGGCCACAAATTGCGTATATGTTACCGGAAATTCAGCGCCTGCTGCCGAATAAACCGGTTGAAGTTATCGACTCCCTTCTCTATGGCAAAGTTGATGGTTTAGGGGTATTGAAAGCCGCCGTCGCGGCTATTAAGAAAGCTGCAGCACAATAATTTTAACTTTTAAAACTCGATGTATTTTGACGCCTGGCGGCTGCCTGTTGCCGGACGTCAAAAAATAATGAGTTTATTTTCCCGTCAAAGAGTAATTTCATACATCATCGCCGTAATAGTTTATTGCGGCTTTTAAGGGTATTGACTATGAGTAAAGTGATCGATTCGCTTGAAAAGGTACTCCTTCCTTTTGCAGTGAAAATAGGAAAGCAGCCGCATATTAATGCAATAAAAAATGGATTTATTAAATTAATGCCGTTGACCCTCGCCGGGGCCATGTTTGTGTTAATTAACAACGTTTTTCTGAGCTTCGGCGAAGGCTCTTTCTTTTATTCCATGGGCATTCGCCTGGATGCCTCCACCATTGAAACCTTAAACGGCTTTAAGGCTATCGGCGGAAACGTCTATAACGGCACCCTCGGGATTATGTCGCTAATGGCGCCGTTCTTTATCGGCTCCGCGCTGGCGGAAGAGCGCAAAGTTGACCCGATGGCAGCTGGCCTGCTGGCGGTGGCGGCCTTCATGACCGTGACCCCGTATAGCGTGGGCGAAGCCTATGCGGTGGGCGCCAACTGGTTGGGCGGGCAGAACATCATCTCCGGGATGATTATCGGTCTGGTCGTTGCGGAACTGTTCACCTTCGTGATCCGTCGCAACTGGGTGATTAGACTGCCGGACAGCGTGCCGGGGTCGGTATCACGCTCTTTCTCAGCGCTGATCCCGGGCTTCTTGATCCTCTCCATCTTCGGCATTATCTCGTGGGCCCTGGCGAGCTATGGCAGCAACTTCCACCAGATCATCATGGACTCTATCTCGACGCCGCTGGCGGCGATGGGCAGCGTGGTTGGCTGGGCATACGTTATCTTTAACTCTCTGCTGTGGTTCTTCGGTGTGCACGGTTCTCTGGCGCTTACCGCCCTGGATAACGGCATCATGACGCCGTGGGCGCTGGAAAACATCGCGCTGTACAACCAGTACGGCTCTGTTGATGCGGCCATCGAAGCGGGCAAACAGTTCCACTTCTGGGCTAAGCCGATGCTCGACTCCTACATCCTGCTGGGTGGCTCCGGGGCGACGCTGGGTCTGATTATCGCCATCTTTATCGCTTCTCGCCGCGCTGACCATCGTCAGGTTGCCAAGCTGGCGCTGCCGTCAGGCATCTTCCAGATTAACGAACCGATTCTGTTTGGTCTACCGATCATCATGAACCCGGTGATGTTCATCCCGTTCGTGCTGGTTCAGCCGATTCTGGCGGCCATTACGCTGGCGGCCTACAGCCTGGGGATTATCCCACCGGTGACCAACCTGGCGCCGTGGACTATGCCGACCGGTTTGGGAGCGTTCTTTAACAGTAACGGCAGCGTTGCCGCCCTGCTGGTGGCCCTGTTCAACCTTGGCGTCGCTACCCTGGTCTACCTGCCGTTTGTGGTGCTGTCGAATAAAGCGCAGACCGTTATCGAGCAGGAAGAGAGCGAAGAAGACATCGCTAACGCACTGAAATTCTGATACCGCGCGGTACGGGCAGCGTCCCGTACCGCCTGATAAATGAGGGAAATATTATGTTTGATCTGGACAACATCGACGCGGTAGAGACCCCGGAAAATGACCTCGAAGAGGTAGTGATGGGGCTGATTATCAACTCCGGACAAGCCCGTAGCCTGGCCTATGGCGCGCTGAAGCAGGCGAAGCAGGGCGACTTTGCCGCAGCGAAAGCGATGATGGAGCAGTCGCGCCAGGCGCTGAGCGAGGCGCATCGCGTGCAGACCCAGCTTATCGAAAGCGATGAGGGCGAAGGGAAAATGAAGGTCAGCCTGGTGCTGGTGCATGCCCAGGACCATCTGATGACCTCCATGCTGGCTCGTGAGCTGGTGGCCGAATTGATTGAGCTGCACGAGAAGGTACAATAGGCCATCGCGACGATGAGGCAGCCCAGAATGATGACCACCGAGATCAGTACCGCCAGAGAACAACAGCTGTTCAACGGGAAGAACTTTCATGTGGTCATCTATAACAAAACGGAAAGCGTGAGCGGGCTTCACCAGCATGATTACTACGAATTTGCCGTGGTGTTAACCGGGCGCTATTACCAGGAGATCAATGGCAAACGGGTGCTGCTGGAGCGCGGGGATTTCGTCTTTATCCCGATGGGCTCGCACCACCAGAGCTTTTACGAGTTCGGGGCGACGCGCATCCTTAACGTCGGCATCAGCAGACGCTTCTTTGAGAAACACTACCTGCCGCTGCTGCCGTTTGGTCTGGTGGCTTCGCAAGTCTACGCCGTGCAGAGCGCTTTTCTCGGCTACGTTGAGTCGGTCATCGCCTCACTCAATTTTCGCGAAACGGAATTTGACGAATTTATCGAGCTGGTCTCCTTTTATGTCATTAACCGTTTACGCCACTATCGTGAAGAGCCGGTTGCCGACGTGACGCCGCAATGGTTAAAAAATACCGTGGAAGCCATGCATGATAAGCTGAAATTCGGTGAAGGCGCTCTCGAAAATATGGTTCGCTTATCCGGAAAAACGCAGGAATATTTAACCCGGGCGACCCAGCGCTATTATGGTAAAACGCCGATGCAGATAATTAATGATATCCGTATCAACTTTGCCAAAAAACAGCTGGAAATTACCAATTATTCGGTGACGGATATTGCGTATGAATCAGGTTACAGCAGCCCGAGCTTGTTTATTAAAACCTTTAAAAAACTGACGTCGTTTACGCCGAGCAGTTATCGCAAACATTTGACCAGTATTAATTAAACCCGCGCGGCGTTCGCCGCCAGGTTTATACCGAAAATCATTCAAGTTAACTGTCCGCATTGTTGCGGAGAGCGGCCTGCGTCCAGGCGCAGCGCCTAAGGGAGAAAAAGATGAGCCAGAAATTAAAAGTAGTCACTATTGGCGGCGGCAGCAGCTATACCCCGGAATTACTGGAAGGATTTCTGAAACGTTATCATGAACTGCCGGTAAGCGAACTGTGGTTGGTAGACGTCGAAGAGGGCCAGGAGAAGCTCGATATTATCCACGCGCTGTGCGAGCGGATGGTGGAAAAAGCCGGCGTGCCGATGAAAGTCTATAAAACGCTGGATCGCCGCGCAGCGCTGCAGGGCGCAGATTTCGTCACCACCCAGCTGCGCGTGGGCCAGCTGAAGGCGCGTGAAAAAGATGAGCGCATCCCGCTGAGTCACGGCTACCTGGGCCAGGAGACCAACGGGGCGGGCGGGTTGTTTAAAGGACTGCGCACCATCCCGGTGATTTTCGACATCGTGAAAGATGTGCAGGAAATTTGCCCCGACGCATGGATCATCAACTTCACCAACCCGGCGGGCATGGTCACCGAGGCGGTCTATCGCCACACCAATTTCAAACGCTTTATTGGCGTGTGCAACATTCCTATCGGCATGAAGATGTTCATCACCGACGTGCTGCAGCTGAGCCCGAGCGATGAGCTGAATATCGACCTGTTTGGTCTGAACCACCTGGTGTTCGTCCGCGACGTGCTGGTTAACGGCGTCTCGCGCTTCGGTGAACTGCTGGACGGCGTGGCCTCCGGCCGTCTGACCGCGAACTCGGTGAAAAACATCTTCGACCTGCCGTTTAGCGAAGGGCTGATCCGCTCCCTGCGGCTGATCCCATGCTCTTACCTGCTCTACTACTTTAAGCCAAAAGAGATGCTGGCGATTGAGATGGGCGAGTACTACAAAGGCGGTGCGCGCGCCCAGGTGGTGCAGAAGGTGGAGAAACAGCTGTTCGAGCTGTATAAAAACCCGGATCTTAACGTTAAGCCGAAGGAGCTGGAGCAGCGCGGCGGGGCCTATTACTCTGATGCCGCTTGCGAAGTAATCAATGCCATCTATAACGACAAGCAGACTGAGCACTATGTGAATATCCCGCATCATGGCCATGTCGATAATATCCCGGCGGACTGGGCGGTAGAGATGAGCTGCACCTTAGGCCGCGACGGCGCGAAGCCGACGCCGCGCATTACTCATTTCGATGAGAAGGTGTTAGGGCTTATCTACACCATCAAGGGGTTCGAAGTGGCGGCCAGCCAGGCGGCGATCAGCGGTGAGCTGAACGATGTCCTGTTGGCGCTGAACTTAAGCCCGCTGATCCATTCCGATCGTGACGCCGAACAGCTGGCGCGGGAGATGATTCTGGCGCATGAAAAATGGCTGCCGAACTTTGCGGCGACGATCGAAAAACTAAAATCGTAACGGGAGTAGCAAATGGAACGCGTATTGATCGTCAATGCCGACGACTTCGGCCTCAGTAAAGGGCAGAACTACGGCATTATCGAGGCCTGTCGCAACGGCGTGGTGACATCGACCACCGCGCTGGTCAACGGCGCGGCCATTGACCACGCCGCCCAGCTGAGCCGCAGTACTCCGGAGCTGGCGGTCGGTATGCACTTTGTACTGACGCTGGGCGAGCCGCTGTCGGCCATGCCGGGATTAACCCGCGATGGCCGTCTGGGCAAATGGATCTGGCAGCAGGCGGAAGAAGATAGCCTGCCGCTGGAAGAGATCGCCCACGAGCTGGCGTGTCAGTACCGTCGTTTTGTCGAACTCTTCGGCCATGAGCCGACGCATATCGACAGCCATCACCATGTGCATATGTTCGCCCAGATTTATCCCATCGTCGCGGCCTTTGCCCGCGAGAAGGGCATTGCGTTACGCATTGACCGCCAGGTGGCGGCGCAGAGTGGGCTCGACCAGCAGGCGGCGCGCAGCAGCGCCGGCTTCAGCAGTGAGTTTTACGGCGAAGCGGTCTCTGAGGAACTGTTTCTGCAGACGCTGGATGCCTCCATCGCCCGCGGGGAGCGCTCCCTGGAGGTGATGTGTCATCCGGCTTATGTCGATCGGATCATTATGGGCAGCGCCTACTGCTATCCGCGACTGGATGAGCTTGATGTGCTGATATCTGCCTCGCTGAAAGCGGCGGTGGCCGACCGGGGTTATCGTCTGGGAACCTACCGCGACGTGTAAGCCCGACGGGGGAAAGGGAAAGTGAATCAAGCCCGGCACAGCGTGCCGGGCTTTTTACTACGCCGGAATAGCGGCGATTTTCGGGCTTCTCGACCACACGCGGTGGGCCGTCATCAGGGCGAGCAGTTTGTCCGCCGCTGGCGTGTCGAGCGCATCGGTGACGATGACCCCCTCTTCACCCTGGGTCGGAACATGCAGAACGGACGTCAGCTGCCGCGCATCCCCTGCCAGCAGGATCGGCTTCAGATGTTTATAGGCTTCCAGCAGGTAATAGCGCGCGTCACCGCTCTGACTCAGGGCGCTGAGGTCGCCGCCGGGCACCACCACCGCATCCACCGTCAGCGACGGGGAACCGGCGAAGGTGCCGGCGATCGGCAGCGGAGAACCATCGTCGGCAATGACTTCGCCCATTCGCGAGTAGAGCAGCTTGCTGTGCACGCCCTGGGCCTGCAGCGCCTGCAGGAGCTGAACCAGATCCTGCGCTGAGGTGCGTTCGTTGAGCAGGACTGCCACCACGCGACCTTTCACATCTCCTTCGGCATCGGCGTAGAGGCTGAGGCTAGGGTCTTTCTCCACACCATTGACCGGGGCGGGCAGGGTAATGTTGCGCTGATCGTCGCTCAGTTCGATGCCTAAGTTCGCCCCAACCGCTTCCGCAAGCTTAGTATCAATGTGGGCCAGATGATCGACCACCCGCTCGCGGATCCAGGTGCGGACCACTTTGCTGAGTTCGAAGCTGAAACCATCGATAATATGCTGCTGTTCAATCGGCGTCTGGCTCAGCCAGAACAGACGCGGCTGGGCGTAATATTCGCCGAACGAAGGGCTGCGCTGGCGGATTTTTTCGCCGTCGACGCGCTCGGCGAGGGACTCAAAGCCACCGCGTTTGGCGGCAGGCGGCGTCTCGCGCGGCCAGTTGTCGTTAATCGAGTTGGGCTCGTAGTTGGCCGGATTGGTGTCAATGTCCATCCGGTGCATCCCGTCACGCTGGAAATTATGATACGGGCAGGTCGGACGGTTGATGGGGATTTCATGGAAGTTCGGCCCACCCAGGCGGCTAATTTGCGTATCGGTGTAAGAGAAGAGACGCCCCTGCAGCAGCGGATCGTTGCTGAAATCAATGCCCGGGACGATATGTCCGGGATGGAAGGCCGCCTGTTCATTTTCGGCAAAGAAGTTATCCGGGTTGCGGTTGAGGACCATTCTGCCAACCCGCTGCACCGGCACCAGCGCCTCGGGGATCAGCTTGGTGGGATCGAGCAGGTCGAAGTCAAAATCAAATTCATTCTCTTCGGGGATCAATTGCAGGCCAAGCTCAAATTCCGGGTAGTCCCCGGCTTCGATGGCCTCCCATAGATCGCGGCGATGAAAATCGGGGTCGCGGCCGGTCAGCTTCTGCGCTTCATCCCACACCAGCGACGCCTTGCCGGCGACCGGTTTCCAGTGAAAGCGGACGAAGGTGGCTTTGCCCTCGGCATTAATCAGACGGAAGGTGTGGATCCCGAAGCCTTCCATGGTGCGATAGCTGCGCGGGATGCCGCGATCCGACATCGCCCACATCACGTTGTGCAGCGTTTCCGGCTGCAGGGAAACATAGTCCCAGAAAGTATCGTGGGCGCTCTGCCCTTGTGGGATGGCCCAGTGGGGTTCAGGCTTCACGGCGTGGACAAAGTCGGGGAACTTCATCGCGTCCTGGATGAAGAAGACCGGTGTGTTGTTGCCCACCAGGTCAAAAATCCCTTCGTCAGTGTAAAACTTGGTAGCGAAGCCGCGAATATCGCGGACGGTGTCCGCCGACCCCGCGCCGCCCTGCACGGTGGAAAAGCGTACAAACACCGGGGTGATTTTATCGGCTGACGAAAGAAAATCGGCTTTAGTCAACGCAGCCAGGCTTTTGTAGGGCTGGAAGTAGCCGTGGGCGGCAGAGCCGCGGGCATGAACGATACGCTCCGGAATACGCTCGTGGTCAAAGTGGGTGATCTTCTCCCGCAGGATAAAATCTTCCAGCAGCGTTGGGCCGCGGCTACCGGCGCGCAGCGAATTCTGATCGTCAGCAATGCGCACGCCCTGGTTGGTGGTCAGCGGAAAATCTTCCCCCCCTTTGCGTTGCGCCTCCAGGGAATCCAGTTTGCTGTTATGAGTATCGGGCGCTTTCAGGCTGCCTGGGGCGGTGGGTTCGACGCCCGGAGCGGTAGGTTTCGGCGTGGGGCGCCACTCCCGATCGTCCGGCGCCAGCGAATCGAGACCCGGCTGCGCTTCCTCGCTGTCGTGGACCGGTGCCTGCTGTTGGTGAGGGTTCGGGTGCTTATCAGACATTACTCGTCTCCTGCTTTCATTGCTAAAAGTGGTCGTTGATAGACCAAAACCCTTCTAACTATAGAACATTACGCTGTCTGCGCCCGGCGAGGGGGCAGGGAGTTATCCTAAAATGCGCATCGGCGGCGAAGGGGCGACGAACGGGGCCACAATCGGCTATGATAGAGGTTTCTGTTTCCCGCTATGTTTAGTGAATCCATTTGTTATGAAACCATTGCGCCAACAAAATCGCCCTGTCATTAGCTACGTGCCGCGCGTGGAGCCTGCGCCTCCGGAACATGCCGTGAAAATGGACCATTTTCGCGATGTCTGGATTTTGCGCGGGAAGTATGTCGCTTTTCTGCTGATGGGGGAGCATTTCCGTCGCTCACCGGCATTCAGCGTGCCGGAGTCGGCGCAGCGCTGGGCTAACCAGGTGCGTCAGGAAGGTGAGATTGAAGCCTGAGTCGGCTGCAGAAATAAAAAAACCGCTGAATGATCAGCGGTTTTTTTGTGCTTGCCGTTTAGCGATGCGCCAGTTCGGCTTCTTCCTCGCTATCGAAGATCGACTTGTCGGTCTGGCGCAGCCACTGGCTGGTCAGCGTCCCGGCGGTCATTGAGCCGTTAACATTCAGCGCGGTACGCCCCATATCGATCAGCGGTTCGACGGAGATGAGCAGGGCTACCAGGGTCACCGGCAGGCCCATCGCCGGCAGGACGATCAGCGCGGCGAAGGTCGCGCCGCCGCCCACCCCGGCGACGCCCGCCGAGCTGACGGTGACGATGCCCACGAGGGTGGCAATCCACATCGGATCCAGCGGGTTGATGCCCACGGTCGGCGCGACCATCACCGCCAACATTGCCGGATAGATACCAGCGCAGCCGTTCTGGCCGATGGTGGCGCCAAAGGAGGCGGAGAAGCTGGCAATCGACTCCGGTACGCCGAGACGACGGGTTTGCGCCTCAACGTTCAGCGGAATGGAGGCGGCGCTGGAGCGGCTGGTAAAGGCGAAGGTGATCACCGGCCAGACTTTACGGAAGTACTTCAGCGGGCTGACGCCGTTAATCGCCAGCAGCAGGCCGTGGACGACAAACATAATACCCAGCGCAATATACGAGGCTACCACGAAGCCGCCAAGCTTGATGATGTCCTGCAAATTCGACCCGGCAACCACTTTGGTCATCAGGGCCAGCACACCGTAAGGGGTCAGCTGCATGACCAGACGAACCAGCTTCATTACCCAGCCCTGCAGGGTATCGATCGCGGTCAGCACGCGCTGGCCTTTTTCCACATCCTCTTTCAGCAACTTAAGCGCTGCGACGCCGAGGAACGCCGAGAAAATGACGATGCTGATGATGGAGGTTGGGTTAGCCCCGGTCAGGTCAGCAAACGGGTTCTTCGGCACGAAGGAAAGGATCAGCTGCGGGACGCTGAGATCCGCTACTTTCCCCACATAGTTGCTCTGGATGGCGTTCAGACGGGCGGTCTCCGCGCTGCCCTGGACCAGACCCTCGGCGGTGAGGCCGAACATATTGGTCACCAGCACGCCAACCAGGGCGGCGATCAGGGTGGTGAACAACAGAGTACCGATGCTCAGGAAGCTAATTTTCCCCAGCTGCGAGGCATTGTGCAGGCGGGCCACCGCGCTAAGGATGGAGGCGAAGACCAGCGGCATAACAATCATTTGCAGCAGCTGGACGTAACCGTTGCCGACGATATTGAACCACTGGATGGAATCCTTCAGCACCTGGCTGTCAGACCCGTAGATCAGCTGCAGCGCCAGACCAAATACCACGCCAGTCGCCAGACCGACCAGCACTTTTCTGGCCAGGCTCCACTGTTTATGGCGTGTTTGCCCCAGCGCAAACAGTAATACGGCGAACACGACTACGTTCGCTATTAATGGAAAGTTCATCCCCGTTCTCCTGATATTTTTATAACCTGGGCTGGTGGATAACCAGCTCTTATGACGGCAAGGTTAGCAGAAGGCGTTATCAAGGACTTATATTCAAATGGAATGGGTTATAACCAAATGGCGTTTTCCGCCGCTTTATCGCCCACTCTGGTGACTTATAAAGCGATTGAAGGTGATCTGCAGGGAATTGATCACCCCGGATGACCAGCGTATCGCGCTGTTGTCCGCCAGCGTCTGCGGCATCCAGACGGCATAGACGAACAGCGCCATACACAAGGCGCGTTCGAGCTGATTGCCCTTGCGCGGCGCAAGGATCGGCAGCCGGAAGCGCCAGCGACAGGGCCACAGCAGCGGCACACCGGCGGGGGTGAGCATATCGGCGAGAATGTGGCTGAGATAGCCCAGCACCAGGCCCTGGAGAGCGTCTGCCGGGACAATCCAGCTGTCAGGCACTTTCAGATAGAACAGCGTCAGCGCGCCAAAGACGGCCAGCAGGCTGTGGGTGAAGCCGCGGTGGCCAAAGGCCCGTGCCACGGGCTTTGAGATCCAGCTCAGTCGTTGGCCAAGAAACGACTTTGGGTGATCGATGTCCGGCAGCAGGCAGGTCAATACCGCCGAGGGCACAATATGCCACCAGTCGCCCTGCGCCAGCACCGGCGTTAACTCTGCGTTTTTGGCAAATACTGCGCAGGCGATTGAAAAGAAGAGATGGCCTTCCGCCGTCATGATAACACACCCTAAACTGTCGATTCATACAGTATAGGGTTTTTATACAGTGTACGGAAGAGGTGACGGTGTAACTCTTTGTCACAAACTCTCAGCGCGCCAGCCATCCGCCATCGACGGCCAGCGTATAGCCGTTAATATAGTCGGCCGCTGATGAGGCGAGAAACACCACCGGCCCCTGCAGGTCTTTCGGCGCTCCCCAGCGACCAGCGGGAATGCGCTCGAGGATCGCCTGGTTACGCTCTTCATCTTCGCGCAGCGCCTGGGTGTTGTTGGTGGCCATATACCCGGGCGCTATGGCGTTGACGTTGATACCCTGGCCCGCCCATTCGTTGGCCAGCAGACGGGTCAAACCCAGCACGCCGCTTTTCGAGGCGGTGTAGGAGGGGACGCGGATCCCGCCCTGAAACGAGAGCATCGAGGCGATGTTAATGATTTTCCCGCCTTCCCCCTGGCGAATGAACTGCCTGGCGACCGCCTGGCTGAGAAAGAAAACCGCTTTGAGATTCAGGTCGATCACCGCGTCCCAGTCGCTTTCCGTGAAGGTCAGGGCATCATGGCGGCGGATAATTCCGGCGTTGTTGACCAGAATATCGACCCGGCCCATCGCCGCCACCGCCTGGTCGACCAGACCGCTCATATCATTCTCTTGGCTGAGATCCGCCTGAATGGCGTGAAAGCGGCGGCCCAGCGCCAGCACCTGGGCGGCCGTATCATGGGGAATTTTACGGTTGATGCCGACGATATCGCACCCGGCCTGCGCCAGGCCCAGCGTCATTCCCTGTCCCAGGCCGGTATCGCAACCGGTCACGATGGCGACCTTACCCGTCAGGTCGAAGGCGTTCAGTACCATATTCACCTCTGTCAGCTGATCTACTGGCGTACGATGACGCCACCTGTGACCAGCATAGAGGGAGGAAAACAAAATTACAATTAAAATGAAACAATGTTTTGATTTTGTTGCTGGCGGCGTGACAGCGATTGTTGCACCCGCCAGCGGTCTTAGCCGAGCAAGTTCTCAGCAGTGAGTGCCAGCAGTGACGGAAGCTTGACGTCCGCCAGCGCAAAGCGCGGGTCGCGGCTGTTCTCCGCTTCCGGCACCACGATAGACCGCATGCGCGCGGCTTTGCTGGCGATCATGCCGTTGACCGAATCCTCCAGCGCGACGCAGCGCTGCGGGTCGACTCCCAGGGCAGCGGCGCAGTTGAGGTAGACCTGCGGGTGCGGTTTGCTCCAGGGTAAATGCTCCGCGGAGGCGAGAGCATCAAACTGGTCGCGCAGTTCAAACATATCGAGCACTTTCTCCAGCATCATCAGCGGCGAGGCCGAGGCCAGGCCTACCTTTAAGCCCTGAGCTTTACACAGGGCCACTGCCTCGCGTACGCCCGGCAGCAGCGGGCGTGAGGCTTCCACCAGCTCAATGGCGCGACGAATAATGCGCGCGGTAGCTTCCGCCCGGTCTACGCCGTGCCACGGCTGCTGCGCGTACCACAGATCCACCACCAGGTCGATTCGCAGACCGAGCAGGTCGGGCAGTTCATCGCGGCGACGGGTATCCACTCCCAGGCTCTCCATGACCTCGACCTCCGCCTGATCCCAGAGCGGCTCCGAGTCAATCAGCAACCCGTCCATATCAAATATCGCGGCCTCAATGCGGCGCTTCGCTGACATATGTCCTTCTCCTGTTGCGTAATCAGATAAACGAATCGGCAATCATGGTATATCATACCGCGCATTATTGGGCGAAATTCGCCGTGGCAGATAGACTTATACCCGACATACTCGGGGGAGCGAGGGAAGCCAGCGCCACGCAACAGGCAGCAGGCGAACCACCAACGCGTCTTTAACAAGGGGAACTCATGACGTACCAACAAGCTGGACGCATAGCGGTTATCAAACGCATTTTAGGATGGGTTATCTTTATTCCCGCCGTGCTGTCGACGCTGATTTCTGTGCTCAAATTTATGTATGAGCACAGTGAAAAGAAACCCGGCATTGATGCGGTAATGATGGATTTTGCGCACGTGATGATTGAGATGATGCGCTTTAACACGCCGTTCCTGAACTTTTTCTGGTACAACTCGCCGCTGCCGGATTTTCACCATAGCCTGAACATCGGCTTCTGGATCATCTTCATTCTGGTGTTCGTCGGCATGGCCCTGCAGGCTTCCGGCGCGCGAATGGCGCGGCAGGCGAAATTTCTCCGCGAGGGGATTGAGGATCAGCTGATCCTCGAACAGGCCAAAGGCGCAGATGGGTTAACCCGCGAGCAGCTCGCTGAACGCATTGTGGTACCGCGCCATACGATCCTGGTGCAGTATTTCCCACTGTACGTGCTGCCGGTGATCGTGATTGTCATCGGTTACTTCTTCTTTTCGCTGCTGGGCTTTCTGTAAGTCAGGTGCCCGGCAAGCCGGGCACCTTCTTATTCCGCTGGCAGAGGACGTGGTTTTCCCTGATTATCAACGGCAACGTAGATAAACAGCGCTTCCGTCGCCTTGTAGCGCTGGCCAATCGGTTCTGAAGAAACTTTTTTCACCCACACTTCGATATTGATTGTCACCGAGGTGTTGCCGCGCTTCACGCAGCGGGCGTAGCAGCACACCACGTCGCCAACGGCGACCGGGCGTAAAAAGGTCATCCCATCCACCCGCACGGTCACCACGCGACCCTGGGCGATCTCTTTGGCCATAATGGCGCCGCCAATATCCATCTGCGACATCAGCCAGCCGCCAAAAATATCCCCGTTGGCATTGGTATCCGCCGGCATTGCCAGGGTGCGTAAAACCATTTCGCCCTTTGGGGCGAGATCTGTTGTTGTCATGCTCTACTCTGTTGTGGTCAAAGACGATCAGCGGGATGCTACTATGAAAATAGCGCAGTGAGAATAGGGGAATACGCCCGCTGGCGCGGGCGCGGTGGTTCAGAAGGAGAGGGTAACGCCGGCGTAATACGCGCGGCCAGGCTCATTGTAGGTCGAGGCGCCGGCATTTTCGCGATACAGTTGTTTATCAAATAGATTACTTATTCCGGCATTCAGGCGAATATCCCGGTTTAGCTGATACTGAGTACCAATACCCACGATGGAATAGGCGCCAACCTCGGTGGTGGCAAGGGTCCCGGTTTCGTTGCGGATCTCCGCATACTGACGCGGCTTCTGACGGCCATAAAGCGTCCAGTTCACATTCGCAGACAGGACGTCGTTTACCTGCCAGTCGAGCATCGTGTTAACGGTATATTTCGGGATAACCGACAGCGGGTTGCCAGTCTCTTTACTTTCAGATTTGAGCATCCAGGTGGCATTGGTCCGCCAGCTGAGGACATCTCTCAGCACCGGGATCAGCAGATTTCCTTCCAGCCCCTCGACCACGGCTTTGCCGCCGTTCTGCCATTGCAAAATATTATTGCCGCTGGAGGTATAGCCCAGTACCTCTGTTCCGGAGACGATTTTGTTTTTGTAATCGTTGCGAAACCAGGTGACTCCGGCAGCGTAACCATTAAGGTTAAATTCGATACCGATCTCTTTGTTGATACTGATCTCCGGGTCGAGGTCAGGGTTACCCAGCAGGTAGCAGCTGCCTTCAGCGATCGTGTTTGGACAACCGTTGCCGCGGGTGGAGAGCAAATATCCTTTACTGGATTGATAGAGGTTTGGCGCTTTAAACACGCGCGCGATACCGGCCTTCAGTGTGAACATATCGCCGAGCTCCTGGGACAGATTGAGGCTGGGGCTCCAGTTACTGCCAAACTGATTATGATAATCGAAGCGAATGCCGGGGATCAGGTTGGTGCCGGGCACGGCTTCGATATTATCTTCCAGATAGATACCGGTGAGGGTGGCGCTGTTTTTGGTACTGCGTTGCGTAGGGTCGCCCGAGGTCCCAGGGATAGTCTCGCCGTTGCTGTTAGTGGCCTGCATCGATGCCGGGTCGTCAAGCTGATCATGGTTCCATTCCATTCCCAGCGTCAGCGTCTGGTCCGCCAGCCAGAAGAAAGGCACATTGAATTCCGAGGTAGTACGCCAGGATTCCAGACGGCTGGTGGCATAATCTTCACTGTTGATCATGCCTTCGACGCGGCCGGTAGAGCCTTCCTGCAGGCGGGTATTGTTGGTTTTCTCGTAGTAAACACCGGCTTTGGACTGACCCCAATCCCATAGACCGTTGTAGGTGAGTCCCCAGGACTGGCGATAGAGGCGATTTGTTTCGTGGCCGTACAGGGAGTCCACCAGCCCGTTCGGGCTAAGATTGCCGTTGCTGTACTGGGTATCACCAGCATAGATATTCCCCTGACGGCTATAGGCGTAGCTGAAATCGAGGATCTGTTGCGGGGTCATTTTCCATGACAGCAAGGTGTTAATATCTTTATTGCGGACCCCTTCGCGCCCCGCAGCGTAAGAGCCGTTTTGCGCATGGTTAATATCCCAGGCGTCGGGTTCCGTTTTATTGATATTGCCATACAGGCGCATCGTCAGCGCCTCGCCGGCCAGTGGGCCGCTGAGATTGAAGTTAGCGCGATTGGTTGTGCCTTCTTTGTTGTTTTCCGGCTGGTTGGTGAAGAAAGACAGTGAACCGTGCCAGGTGTTGGTCGGACGTTTGGTAATGATATTGACCACTCCGCCCGCCGCGCCGGAACCATAGCGCGCGGCTGCCGGACCGCGGAGAACTTCAATCCGTTCGACCATTTCGGCAGGTACCCAGTTGCTGTCGCCCCGGGTATCGCGTTCGCCGCGCCAGCTATAGCGAACCGCGTTACGTGACGTGACCGGTACCCCATCTATCAGGATCAGGGTGTTCTCCGGCCCCATGCCGCGGATATCAATCTGGCGGTTGTTGCCCCGACTGCCGCTGGCGCTGTTGCCGGTCAAGTTCACCCCGGGCATTTTACGGATGATGTCTGAGAGATCGTTGACCGGCGGCTGCTTAGCAATATCCTCAGCCGTGATAATCGACACCCCGGGCTGTTGCTTAAGCGCCTCTTCCGCCGTACTGCGCACAATCATCGTTTCGGTATCTTGTTCTGATTCTTCAGCACAGGCGTTAGGGGCGAGGAGACTGGATATGACCAGCGCCAGGGTCGTGGGCACAGAATATTGCGGCGATCTCATGTAAATATCCTTTTCAAAACAATGCAAAATGAGATCGAGAATATTAATGATAACAATTATCATTACAATGTAACGAGATGAATCTCCATAAAATCCTCACAATTACCGCAATTTTTTATGCAGTTGAGAGAAATCGTGAAGAGAGCCTACACAGTGTGGCCGGGAAGCTGTCAGCGTATGCGCTGAGGTTGTGTGGTTGCAGGGAATGTTTGCCAGTGCAGTAAGCTTATAGGGGGCGAGCGCGGCGCGCAATGGCGCGCCGGCGGAGGGGTTAGTGGTGGTCGTCCTGCGGCATATGACGGTAGATGTAGATCCCGCTCAGCAAGGTAAAGACCAGCGTGAGGGCGGTTAAACCAAAGACCTTAAAGTTAACCCAGATATTCTGCGGCAGCCAGAAGGCGATATAGATATTGGCCAGCCCGCAGAGAATAAAGAACACCGCCCAGGCCAGGTTAAGTCGCGACCAGACCTGCTGCGGCAGGCTCAGCTCTTTACCCAGCATGCGCTGGATCAGCGGCTTTTTCATCACCCACTGGCTGAACAGCAGCGCGCCGGCGAACAGGGCATAGATCACCGTCACCTTCCATTTAATAAACTCATCATTATGGAAGAAGATGGTTAACCCGCCGAAGACGGCCACCAGCACGAAGGTGATCAGCGCCATTTTTTCCACTTTCCGGTAGCGCACCCAGCTGTAGATCAGCACGACGGCGGTCGCCACAATCAGCGCCGTGGTGGCGGCGTAGATATCGTAAAGCTTATAAAAGGCAAAGAAGACCACCAGCGGTAAAAAATCCAGAAACTGCTTCATACATCGATCCCGTCTTTCAGGACGGACCGGGGAAGGCCCCGGTCCTGGTTAAAATTAGCTGCGGATAAGCATATACACGCGGAATAAATAGATCAGCAACAGGGCGGAAATCAGGTTGCTGATGGTATTAATCACCACCGCGCCGACGTTTGGCGTCAGGGCGGCAAAGCTGGAAGCAAACAGTAACAGCAGGGTTTTCGCCACCAGCCAACCGATAATAGCCGGCGCCACCAGCCGCATATTGGCCCACGCCAGGCGCATGCTGCTGCGCATGGCGCCGAGGATGCCCATTTTGTCCTGTACCAGCATGATCGGCGCAAAGGCCAGCACGATGGCCAGCAGCACGCCGGGCACCAGCACCAGCATCATCCCCATCTGCACCAGGAAGGTGGTGAACAGGATCAGCAGCAGCAGCTTGGGCAGCACCGGCGCCGAGGCGCCGATGGCGCGCAGGGCGCTAACGCGATGACCGGCGGAGACCAGCTGGATCAGCAGCAGGACGCCGCCGACGAGGATCGCATTACCTACCAGACCCGAGAAGGTTGATGCCGCCGAGGCGCGCAGCAGAACCTGCTGCTGCTCCGGCGTCATGTTCTGCACCAGCTCGAACAGCCCGGCGCTACCGGCGAGGTTATCGCCTTCGCTGAGTATCGACAGCTGCTCGTCGCTGGGTGAAAAGGCATGGCCAAGTACTACCGTAATAAACGCGCACAACAGCGCAATCAGTAAAATAGTAATGAACTGATTACGAAAAAAATTCCCGGTGTCACGGTAGACGGACTTCGCCGTGATAGACATGCATTCTCCTTGAGTGTCGCAGGTGTTAACTAGCCGGCGATTGTACCGCAAATCGTTCCGTCGTAGCACTCTCTGCGCCGGTCAGGGCAGGTATATCTTTGTAAAGAGGCCGCAATGGTGGCAGGCCGTAGCGCGCCCGCGCCCGGTTGCAGGCATCGTTTTCCTCGCCATTTTCCCCGGACATGGCGAATTCGCGACACGGCGAAGGCCGGTTTTCATAAATAGTGCAGTGAACGGCGTCGCCGATATCGCCAGACAGGGCCGCGCAGCGACTCTGGCGCTGGTTGGTGCCGCTCATGCAGCGCAGGAAAGGGGTCAGCGGTTCGGTCAGCGCGGAGGGCACCAGGCCGCCCGCATCGTCGGCTTCCGCCCAGTAGAAAGAGACTCGAAAATACGCACAACAGGCACCGCACGTCATGCACGGGTTGATTTCACTCATAATTACACCTGAAAAAAACGCATCAACACAGATTGTCGGCAGTTAACTTATCCAGCCGCCTCAGCGACGGCAAGAGGGGCAGAAATAAATTTTTGCGCGAAAAGTGAAAATTGATGTGCGAACAATTCAAGGCATTGCGATCGGTAGCAAAAATTAATCTGGATCAATAAATGTTAAATCTGAGGACTTAGTGTGATCTAAAACAGATCAAACGTAACTCGTTATAGGTATATTTGGCCGCGCTGAAAAACCATAATGAGGAAGTGGATATGAAGAAGTTAGCAGCGGCGGCATTGATTCTTGGCACGCTTTCTACCGGCAGCGTCTGGGCGCATGAAGCGGGTGAGTTTTTCATTCGTGCCGGGACCGCCACCGTCCGACCGACGGAGGGCTCTGACAATGTGTTAGGCAGCCTTGGCAGTTTCAACGTCAGTAACAATACCCAGCTGGGTTTAACCTTTACCTATATGGCGACCGATAACATTGGCGTGGAGTTGCTTGCCGCGACGCCGTTCCGCCATAAGGTCGGCACCGGGCCAACCGGGACTATCGCCACCGTCCATCAGCTGCCGCCCACCCTGATGGCGCAGTGGTACTTTGGCGATGCGCAAAGCAAGGTGCGCCCGTACGTGGGGGCCGGTATCAACTACACCACCTTCTTTAATGAAGACTTTAACGATACCGGCAAGGCGGCCGGGCTTTCCGATCTGAGCCTGAAGGACTCCTGGGGCGCGGCGGGGCAGGTCGGCCTCGATTATCTGATTAACCGCGACTGGCTGCTGAATATGTCGGTGTGGTACATGGATATCGATACCGATGTGAAATTCAAAGCCGGCGGCGTGGACCAGAAAGTCAGCACCCGTCTGGATCCGTGGGTGTTTATGTTCTCCGCAGGCTATCGGTTCTAAATTCTTCTGTAAACTGGCCAACGGATGGCCAGTTCATTGTCTCGTCACATCTGTCTGCCGCAAGCCTCTGTCATCAACAGCGGATCACACTTCCGTCCACTGGCGCAGCAGGTTGTGATACATGTTGAGCAGGGAGAGGACCTCTTCTCCGTCGCCAAAGCGGGCCTTCAGAGACTGGATGGTGCGGTCCAGGTCGTAAAGCATCGCACGCTGCTTATCGTCGCGGACCATCGACTGGATCCACAGGAAAGAGGCCTGGCGGACGCCGCGGGTGACCGGGGTGACGCAGTGCAGGCTGCTGGCGGGATAGAGCACCAGATGCCCGGCCGGGAGCTTCACCCGATGTTGGCCATAGGTGTCTTCAATCACCAGTTCGCCACCCTCATAGCTCTCCGGATCGCAAAGGAACAGCGTCGCTGACAGATCAGTGCGCATCCAGCCCGCCTCGCCGTTCTGGCGAACGGCGCCATCGACGTGAAAACCATAGGTCTCCCCTGGCCCATAGCGGTTAAACAACGGCGCGGAAATCGTCCGCGGCAGCGCGGCGGAAAAAAACTGCGGATGGCCGCGCAGCATATCGAGCACAGCGGCCTGCAGGCGGGCATACAGCGGCGTTCGGGTATCGATCTGCTGGTTCTGTTTGACGGCCGCCCCCTGGCTACCCACCGTAACCCGCCCGTCGACCCACTCGGCCTGCGCCAGCTGCCGGGTAAATTCCGCCACCTGGTCTGTCGATAGCACGTCAGGAATGTGATACATCATCGCGGTGTTCTCTCTAAAAGGTGGGGCGCAACGGCCCCACGCGCAGACTCAGAAATGGACGTTCGCCGTCAGCATAAAGGTCCGGGGTTCGCCCGGATGATAGCGATAGCCGCTCTTGTTGATGGAGGCCACGTAATCGGTATCAAACAGGTTATACATATTGAGCTGCAGATCGAGGTTGCTGTTGACCCGATAGCCCAGTTTGGCGTCGGCAACCCAGTAGCCCTCGGTGTGATCCGGGGTACCGACCGCACCATCGCTGCCCCGGCGCAGGCTTCCGACATAGCGCACACCGCCGCCGACGGACAGATCGCTGGTGGCCTGATACTGCGTCCACAGCGTAAAGGCATGTTTCGGGGTGTAGGCCAGGGCGGAAGATCCATCCTGTGCAACGTTCTGTCCCTCCGTCACTGTCGCATGCTGCTGAGTGTAGCCGGCGATAATCGTCCAGTCCGGGGTCAGGTTTCCGGTCGCGGAGAGTTCATACCCCTCCACGCGCTTTTTGCCGTACTGCGACCAGGTTCCGTCATCGTTGGCGGCCACTTCGTTTTCAATATCGGTGCGGAATAACGCCGCACTGAGCAGCAGACGGTTGTCGAAGATTTGCCACTTGGTGCCCAGCTCGCTGGATTTCGCCTTCTGCGGCTTAAAGTCGGTCCGGTTAGCGCTGTTGCCGCTGCCGCTGGCGGCCAGGGCGAAGCTGCTGCCTCCCGGCGGCTGCTGTGAGATGGCGTAGTTGACGTAGACATTGCCCTGCTCGGTTAAGCGGTACAGCGCCCCGGCTTTCCAATTAACCAGATTGCCGGATTTAGCGGTATCGACAGTGGTGACCGGGCTGCCGGTCGACTGTCCGGGCGGGCAGGCGATAGCCCCGCGTCCGCTGCCGCCGCAGGCGGTGGCGCTGTCATATTTGGTATGGTAATTGTCGAGACGCAGCCCGCCGTTGATCTCAATCCGCTCGGTCAGCGTCAGCGTATCAAAGGCATAAATCCCGAAGGTATCGGTCTGGCCGTTGGCGTTCGCCCCGTTTCTGTCCAGCCCGCCAATCGACAGGTTGCTCACCGGATGGTAGAGATTCACCGCCGGCGCGGTCCTGGCGTTAACGCCATAGTTGGTCTGGTTTTCCCGGGTAAACTCCACGCCGGCGCTGACGTCATGGCCTATCGAGCCAGTATTGAAAGTCGAGGTGATATTGGTCTGGTTGGTCAGAATGCGGTTGCTGACATCTTTGGTATTAACCAGACGCGACCAGCTCCAGGTGTTGACGTCATTGATATCGGGGGCGGTGATATTGTTCGCGCCGCCCATCACCGCGGTCAAAAGATACTCCTGTTTCACTCGCGACCAGCGGGTGGTATTGCGCACGGTGGTATTCTCCGTCAGATCGTGTTCGAAGCGCAGGGTACCGCTGTCGGTAGTAGATTTATCGTAATCGGAGTCGGTGCCATAGAAATTGCTGGTATCGACCTTCCCGGCGGAGTTGAGTGCGGCATACTTCGGCGAAGGCGCCGAATAGCCCGGCAGGCCGACGGTAGGGATCCCGCCATCCGGGGTGTTGTTCTGCCGGACGTGCAGATAGTTCAGATACAGACGAGTTGGGGTATCAAGGCCGAAGGCCAGCGACGGTGCGATGCCATAGCGTTCGTTTTCAATGCGGTCCCGACCAGCGTCATGGGTTTTTTCCCCCATCAGGTTCAGACGGAACGCAGCGTTGTCGCTAAACGCCTGGTTCAGGTCGAGAGTGCCCCGGCGCGACCAGGCGCTGCCGATGCTGGCCGAGCCGTCGATCCCGGAGTCAAGGCGCGGCTGCTTGCTGATCATATTGATCGAGCCGGAGGGCGCGCTGCGGCCATAGTCCGTGCCGGCGGGCCCTTTGATGACTTCCACCTGCTGGGTATTGAAGGTATCGCGCGTCACGCTGCCGATGTCGCGAATGCCGTCCACATAGATGCTGTTAGAGGTATCCACGCCGCGCATAAAGATGGCATCCCCGGTGGTTGAGCTGCCATTCTCCCCGGCATAAAACGCCCCCACGCCGGGAACGTTTTTGAGGGCGTCAGTCAGGTTGGTGACGCCCTGATCTTTAATCACCTGTTCCGGGATCACGGTGATGGTGCGGGTGGTATCGACCAGCGGTTTATTGAACTTGGGATCGGCGGAAGCGCCGGGGGAGTAGAGTGAAGGCGGAGCGGCTTCCACTACCAGCGTCTCTTCACTATTTTTGACCGAATTTTCCGCTGCGATGCCTGCTGCCGGCGAGGCTCCCAGACACAGACCTGTAAACAATGCCAATGAGTTGAAACTGCCGAAAGGCAGAGAAGCGTTTTTTTCCATGATAAATGCAGGCTTATTTTTTGTTATGAGCACATATCACACCGCGCAAAAGCGACGTTATTCGTCGTCTGGCTTGCGCTGACCGGTGTGATTCTATAAATGATAAAAAGAATAGTTATCATTTGCCTTAATATTTACATAGAAAAGTTGACCTTAAAACAACTTTCTTCACTTCGATTTACATAATTCACATTTTTTGAACGATAAAGCGGAAATATAGGGAATGTGCTGCAGAATAAGGTCGGTAGCAAGCCGCGCCGGGCGGGGTTAACTTCCGGGCGGCCATATGATGGTTGTTCCGGCACGGATCACCAGGGCACGGTACGGCCCTGGTAATCCAGATACTCCAGTCCCGGACGTTGCCGTTTGTCGAGCAGGACGTTCACCAGGCGTGGGATCGTCTCTTCGATGGTCAGCGGGGCATCTGCCCCGCCGAGCTCGGTGCGGATCCATCCCGGGGCCATCACCACCAGCGGATGGGAGGCCGAGGAGGGGCGAGCGGCAAAGCTGCGCATAAACATATTCAGCGCAGCTTTACTCCCGCGGTAGAGTTCCCGCTGGCCGGTAAGGTTATTGGTCAGGCTCCCCTGGCCAGAGGACATCACGCCGAGCAGCCCCTGCGGTTTAACGGCCTGCTGCAGGCGCTCGATAACCCGCATCGGCGCCAGGGCATTGGTGAGCATCACCTGGTAAAACTCCTCGGTGGAGACGTCGCCAATGGTCTGCGATGGGTCACGATTGGTGGTACCGGCGTTGACAAACAGCATATCGAGGCTTGCCGGGGGAAGCGTCGCCTGCAGCGCGGCCAGCTGGGCTTCATCGCGAATGTCGAGCGTCGCCAGGCGTAGCCGCAGGGGATGCGTCTTGGCCAGGTCGTGGAGCGGCGTGTGGGATGATAAATCGCGCACGGTGCCGATGACCTCCCAGCCGTGCTGGATGAACGTCGCCGCCATAGCATGGCCAAGGCCGCGCGAGGCGCCGACGATGAGGATAGTGTTGTGCTGATCGGATTTCATGATGTCTCTCGCTGCAGAAGGGAGGTCTTCACTATAATCAGGCCCGAGATCGGGCGGAGTGCACTCATATCTTGCAGCAAACGCCCTGTCTGGCGACTGGAGCGATAATGAACGATCCCGATTTTAATTTGCTGGCGGCTCTCGATCCGCTGCCGGTCAGTACCGAGGTGATTACGGTTTCGCAGGCGTGGCATCCGCGTCTGGAGCAGGCCCCGGCCACCGCTGACTGCGGCAGCGGGTGCGTGAGGTGTGTCGCGAATAAAAAAAGCCCGCACAAGTGCGGGCAAAAATACTGGAAGCAATGTGAGCAATGTCGTACTGAATACCTGAGTGATTTACTCAACTATTCAGTGATGAGAAAGATAATATTTCTCATTTAAGATATCAACCCCATCTTTTGTGCGGAAGCGATTTTTTATCCGAGGGTGAAAACCGTGCGCTTCTGGCTGTCGTCCTGCGGCCAGGCCGCCGCGATCTCCTGCAGTGGCCGCGGGGTGGTGGCGATGGTCAATTTCCCCGGCACCGCCGCCTGCAGCATTTCACCGGTCGCCGCCAGCAGTTGCGATACCGACAGGCTACCGATCCCGCTGCCCATCAGCAGGAGCGGAGCGGAACGCAGCACTGCGCCATTTAACGCGATATCGGCGCCAGCCAGGGAACCCACCTGCACATAGCGCACCGGACTGCCGGCAGGGGTATATTTCGCCAGTGCCGGCAATAATAATTCCGCGCTGTGTCCCCACAGGTAATCGATGACCACATCGATCTGCGCGGCGCTGACCGCTGAAAATTGCCCGCTCAAGGTTTTATCATCAGCGGTTAACTGAATACACTCATCGGCGTCCAGCGCCGCGAGCGACTGCGCATTGCGCCCGGTTGCAATGATTTTTTTCGCCCCCAGATAGCGGGCAATCTGTACCGCCAACTGACCGGCGCTGCCGGTGGCGCCGTTAATCAGCACCGTTTCGCCGGCCTGAAGCTGGGCGCGTGTCACCAGCGATGCCCACGCGGACATACCGGGGTTGGCCATCGCCGCCGCCTGGATATCATCGAGCGCATCCGGCAGCGGCAGACAATTCTGCAGGGCGACCGGCGCCCGCTGCGCCATACTGCCGAAGGGGGCGGTGGGGAAGGCGAAGTAGACGCGCTGGCCCTGAGGTGTGGTGCCGACGCCATCGATACCGGGCACAAAGGGCAGATTGCCGTCGAAGCTGTAATGGCGTCCGGATGCCCGGGCCTTAACCACATGGCTTATCGCGGCGGCGCGGACGTCAATGAGCGTCTGGCCGGGCGCGGGCTGCGGGTCGATAAAATCGGCCCAAACCGGGCCTTCTGCGAGATCAAAAACCACGGCTGCTTTCATAAATTATCTCCTGTCGGGAATTATGTGTAAAATACACATATTGTTTTGCAGCACTATACGCGGAAAATTAATATATGCAAGATGCACATAATGACTACGACATTACCGACTTTCACGGCGCGCTGCTGGACATCATCAGCGTAATGAACCAGCCGCTGCGCGATGAGCAGATCCTCCAGGCAGCCGGCGTCCAGCTGGAACAGATGCTGTTTCCGCTGCTTGTGGCAGTAGGGCGCCATGGCCCGGTGGGGGTGGTTGAGCTGGCGGATCATTTAGGGCGCGATTACACCACCGTCAGCCGCCAGGTGAAAAAACTGGAAGCCCAGGGACTCGCCTGTAAGCAACCGAACCGTCATGATCGACGGATCAGCGAAGTGACGCTTAGCGCCAGCGGACAACAGATGATCGACAGTATTGCGGTAGCGCGGCGGCGGTTAATGAATCAGGTGCTGGCGCAGTGGCCGGAAGATGAAGTGCAGGCGCTGTTTCGCTTAACGCGCAAATACGCCGACAGTTTGCAGAAATTATCGCCGCCTGGCGCGATGCCAGGCGGCTGATGGTCAGGCGGTTTTGGTCGCTGCCTTCAGGCTCTGGACGAAGGCTTTCAGCTCGTCGAGCATGGTCTGCGGCTCATCGAGGTGGCGTTCGATGATTTTGACGATGGCGGAACCGGAGATAGCCCCGGCGGCTCCGGCGTCAATGGCGGCGCTCACCTGCTCCGGCGCGGAGATACCAAAGCCCTGCAGCGGCGGCGCGGCGTGATATTCCGCCAGCTTCTCCACCAGGTGGTGCAGCGGCAGCGCGGCGCGATTTTCCGCACCCGTCACTCCGGCGCGCGACAGCAGATAGGTGTAGCCGCGGCCATAAGAGGCAATCTGGCGCAGTAAATCGTCATCCGCATTGGGCGGGCAGATGAAAATCGGCGCGATGTTATGGCGCATCGCCGCCTGGCGGAACGGGGCGGACTCTTCCACCGGCACGTCGGCCACCAGCACCGAGTCGACGCCGACGCGGGCGCACTGGGCATAGAACGCATCGATGCCCGGGCTGAAGACGAGGTTGGCATACATCAGCAGGCCGATTGGGATGGTCGGATGCTTCTGGCGGATCGCCGCCAGCATCTCAAAGCACTGCGCCGGGGTCACTCCCGCGGCGAAGGCGCGCAGGGCCGCGCCCTGGATGGTCGGGCCGTCCGCCAGCGGGTCGGAGAAAGGGATCCCCAGTTCAAGGGCATCGGCGCCGCCTTCGATCAGCGCATCGATAATTTTCAGCGACTGCTCCGGTCCCGGATCGCCAAGGGTGACAAAGGGGACGAAGGCGCCTTCCTGGCGATTTTTCAGTTGGGCAAACAGCGTCTCATAGCGTTCCATCAGATTTCCCCTCGCGCTTTCAGGATGTCATGTACGGTGAAAATGTCTTTGTCGCCGCGGCCGGAGAGATTAACCACCAGCAGCTGCTCTTTTTCCGGGTTCTCGCGCATCATCTTCAGCGCGTGGGCCAGAGCGTGAGAGGACTCCAGCGCCGGGATAATCCCTTCGTGGCGGGAAAGCGCTTTAAACGCGTCCAGCGCTTCGTCGTCGGTGATCGACACATAGTCAGCGCGACCGGTGCTGTTCAGAAACGCGTGCTGCGGCCCAACGGACGGGAAGTCCAGCCCGGCGGAAATGGAGTAAGACTCTTCGATCTGGCCGTCGGCGGTCTGCATCATCGGCGACTTCATACCGAAGTAGATCCCAACGCGGCCATGCTTCAGCGGCGCGCCGTGCTCGCCGCTCTCGATACCGTGTCCGGCGGGCTCCACGCCGATCAGGCCGACGTTGGTTTCCTCGATAAAATCAGCGAACATGCCGATGGCGTTTGATCCGCCGCCGACGCAGGCGATCACCGCGTCCGGCAGGCGGCCCTCTTTTTCAAGGATCTGCGCTTTGGTCTCTTCGCCAATCATGCGCTGGAATTCACGCACAATCGTCGGGAACGGGTGCGGACCGGCGGCGGTGCCCAGCATATAGTGCGCCTTTTCGTAGCTGCCGGACCAGTCGCGCAGCGCCTCGTTACAGGCATCTTTCAGCGTGGCGGAGCCGCTGTGCACCGGGATCACCTCGGCGCCCATCAGGCGCATACGGAACACGTTCGGCGACTGGCGCTCGACGTCCTTGGCACCCATGTAGATACGGCATTTCAGGCCGAGCAGGGCGCTGGCCAGCGCTGAGGCGACGCCGTGCTGGCCGGCGCCGGTCTCGGCGATAATTTCGGTTTTACCCATCCGTTTGGCCAGCAGGGCCTGGCCCAGCACCTGGTTGGTTTTGTGCGCGCCGCCGTGCAGCAGATCTTCGCGTTTCAGGTACAGGGTGGTGCGGGTGCCTTCGGTCAGATTCCGGCATTTGGTCAGGGCCGTCGGACGCCCGGCGTAGTTTTTCAGCAGGTTGGTGAATTCCGCCTGAAAGGCCGGGTCCTTCTGCGCGCTGACAAAGGCTTCTTCCAGCTGGCGCAGGGCGGGCATCAGGATCTGCGGCACATACATGCCGCCGAATTCGCCGAAGTAGGGGTTCAGTAAAGTGCTCATTATTGCTCCTTAATATGCGCGCAGCGTCTGGAATACGGAGGCCAGCTTGCTGGCGTCTTTAATCCCGGGTTGCGACTCTACGCCTGAATTGAAATCGAGTCCGGCACAGCCGCTTTTGGCCGCTTCCACACAGTTATCGGCGCCGAGGCCGCCCGCCAGCATGACGTTGCGCAGATCCTGGCCCTGCAGCAGGCTCCAGTCAAAGCGCTGGCCGCTGCCGCCCTGGCCGTTGTCGAGCAGGTACTTGTCGACATGGCGGAGCGTACGGGCCGGGAAGGTTTCGCCGACGCTCAGCGCTTTCCAGATGCGGACGTTGTCCGCGAGGGCGTCGCGCAGCGCGTCGATATAGGCCTGGTCTTCATCACCGTGCAGCTGCACGGCGGCCAGCCCCAGAGCCTGCGCGCGGGCGACCACCTCCTCCAGCGGCGCATTGCGGAAGACGCCGACGTACTGCAGCGGCGCAGCGGCGATCACCGCTTTGGCCTGGGCGTCATTCACCGCTCGCGGCGAGGTCGGGACGAAGATCAGCCCACCGTAAACGGCGCCGGACTCCCAGGCCACCTGGGCATCCTGCGGGCGCGTCAGGCCGCACACTTTGTTCTCGCCGAGCAGCACGCGTTTAACCGCCGTTTCCAGATCCGCCTGCTCCATCAGGGCGGAGCCGATCAGGAAGCCGTTGGCGAAGTGGCTCAGCTCGCGCACTTCGGCATAGGTATGGATGCCGGATTCGCTGATCACCGTGACATCCGGGCCGAGACGCGCCGCCAGCTGACGGGTGCGGTTAAGGTCAATCGACATATCGCGCAGGTCGCGGTTGTTAATGCCCACCACCTTCGCCTTCAGGGCGATGGCGCGCTCCAGTTCCTCTTCATTGCTGACTTCGGTGAGCACGCCCATATTCAGGCTGTGAGCCACCGCCGAGAGCTGACGATACTGTTCATCGTCGAGCACCGAGAGCATCAGCAGGCAGGCGTCGGCCTGATAGTAGCGCGCCAGGTAGATCTGGTAAGGGTCGATGGTGAAGTCCTTACACAGGATCGGCTGCGGCGCGACCTGGCTGACGATCGGCAGGAAATCGAAGCTGCCCTGGAAATATTTCTCATCACACAGTACCGAGATCGCCGAGGCGTAGTGCTTGTAGATGCTGGCGATCGCTGCCGGATCGAAATCCTCGCGAATCAACCCCTTCGACGGCGAGGCCTTCTTGCACTCGAGAATAAACGCGGTGCGGGTGCCGGCCAGTGCGTCATAGAAATTGCGCTGCGTCGGAACGATCTCATTTTGAAAACTGGCTAACGGTTGTTGTTGTTTGCGGGCTTCCACCCAAATCGCTTTGTCGGCAACGATTTTTGCTAAAACGGTTTGCATTATTTACCCTCTTGCCGCTAAGGCGGTCACTCTGTCATAGGCCGCGCCGCTGTGCAGCACATCCAGTACCTGCTGAGCGTTAGCTTTCAGATCTTCATGCCCGTGTAAACGCATCAACATGGCGACGTTGGCGGCGACGGCGGCTTCGTGAGCGGCTTCACCTTTACCTTGTAGCAAGCGCGTCAGAATGTCACGGTTTTCTTCCGGGGTGCCGCCCGCCAGCTGCGCCTGATGGTAAGGCGTCAGGCCGAAGTCGTCGGCGGTCAGCTGATAGCTTTTAATTTCCCCGTTATGCAGTTCGGCCACCACCGTAGGCGCATGCAGTGAAACTTCATCCATCCCACCGCTGTGCACCACCGCCGCGCGCTGATAACCCAGCACGCGCAGGGTCTCGGCGATCGGCAGCACCAGTTCCGGGCTGTAGACGCCAATCAGCGCCAGCGGCGGATGCGCCGGGTTGATCAGCGGGCCCAGCACGTTGAACAGGGTGCGGGTCTTCAGCTGCTGACGGACCGGCATCGCGTGGCGGAAACCGGTGTGGTACTTCGGCGCGAACAGGAAGCAGACGCCCAGCTCATCAAGCGCGGCGCGGGATTTATCGGCGTTCATATCGAGATTAATGCCGAAGGCCGCCAGCAGGTCAGAAGAGCCTGATTTGCTGGAGACGCTGCGGTTGCCGTGTTTCGCCACTTTCAACCCGCAGGCCGCAGCGACAAAGGCGCTGGCGGTGGAGATATTGATGCTGTTGCTGCCGTCGCCACCGGTGCCGACGATGTCGGCAAACAGGTAGTCCGGGCGCGGGAACGGCGCGGCGTTTTCCAGCAGCGCGGTAGCGGCGCCGGCAATTTCCTGCGGCTGCTCGCCGCGCACTTTCATGCTGACCAGCGCGGCGGCCAGTTGCTCAGGCTTCACTTCGCCGCGCACGACGGCGGAGAACAGCTGGTGGCTCTCCTGCTGGCTCAGGGTTTCCGCCTGGTACAGCTTCTCGAGGATCGGCTGGAGGGTGTTGGTATGCTCCAGCTTCTGCAGCGCCCAGGCCAGGGTCTGCTCCAGCAGCCGTGCGCCCTGGGTGGTAAGGATCGATTCCGGGTGGAACTGGAAGCCGCACACCCGGTCCGCATCGTGACGCACCGCCATCACCATACCGTTGAAATTGGCGTTAATCGTCAGCCCGGCGGGAATATTGCTGCCGACCAGCGAGTGGTAGCGCGCCACCGGCAGCGGGTTAGCCAGACCGGCAAACATCGCCTGGCCGTCGTGCTCAATGCTGGAGGCTTTGCCATGGAGGATCTCCCCCGCCTGGCCGACATAGCCGCCGTAGGCTTCGACAATGGCCTGGTGGCCGAGGCAGATGCCGATGATCGGCAGCTTGCCGCGCATACGGGTCAGTAGCTCCGGCATGCAGCCGGCTTCGCTTGGCGTACCCGGGCCCGGGGAGAGCATCAGCACCGGGTTGTCCATGGTGCCCAGACGCTCAATCAGCGCCTGCGCCGGAACGGAGTTGCGATAAATCACTACGTTATGGCCGTTGGCGCGCAGCTGGTCTGCCAGGTTATAGGTAAAGGAATCGATATTATCGAGCAGCAGAATGTCAGCCATCAGAAAATCTCCTTCGCGTGATGGGCCTGGGCAATGGCGCGCAGCACCGCGCGGGCTTTATTTCGGGTCTCATCCGCTTCCGACTGGGGAACCGAGTCGAGCACAATGCCGGCTCCGGCCTGGACGGTAGCGATACCTTCCTGCACGTAGGCGGAACGGATGACGATGCAGGTGTCGAGGTCGCCGTGGGCGGTGAAATAGCCCACCGCGCCGCCGTAGCTGCCGCGGCGTTTACCTTCGGCGGCGGCAATCAGCTGCATGGCGCGGACCTTCGGCGCGCCGCTGAGGGTGCCCATATTCATGCAGGCGCGATAGGCGTGGAGGACGTCGAGATCCTGACGCAATTCGCCTACTACACGGGAGACCAGATGCATCACGAAGGAGTAGCGGTCAACCTTGGTTAAATCAGCGACATAGCGGCTGCCCGGGGTGCAGATGCGCGCCAGGTCATTACGCGCCAGGTCCACCAGCATCAGGTGTTCGGAAAGCTCTTTATGATCGGTGCGCATTTCCAGCTCGATGCGGCTGTCGAGGTCGCGATCCAGCGAGCCGTCGGCGCGGCGGCCGCGTGGCCGGGTGCCGGCGATGGGGTAGATCTCAATCTGACGGCTGACGGCATCATACTTCAGCGAGCTTTCCGGCGAGGCGCCGAACAGGGTGAAATCATTGTCCTGCATAAAGAACATGTACGGGCTGGGGTTGCTCTTCTTCAGCACATCATAAGCGGCCAGCGGCGATGGGCAGGGCAGCGAGAAGCGGCGGGAAGGAACCACCTGGAAGATTTCCCCGGCGCGGATCGCGCGCTGCATTTTGCGCACCACCGCGCCGTACTCTTCATCGCTCTGGTCAACGTCGCAGCGCATTTCGGCCACGGTGGTAACCGGTAGCGGCGCCGGCGGCTCGTTCAGCTGCTGACGCAGCTGGCTCAGGCGCTGCTCCAGGCGCTGTTTTTCACTCTCCAGCGGGGTGAACAGGCTGGCCTGAATGCGGGTATGCTTGGTCTGATGGTCGATGACCAGCAGGGTTTCCGCCAGATAGAAGCAGTAGTCCGGGCAGGCGGTGTCGCTTTGCAACTGGGGAAGATCTTCAAAACCGGCCACCAGGTCATAGGCGAACAGGCCGCCGAAGAACATCGCTTCGCGCTCGTTGTCCGGAACGCTCACCAGCTCCTGCAGGAGACGGAAGGCGTCAAACACCGACAGTGAGCAGAGACGGGCGTCTTCATCGAGCAGGGCGCTGACGGCTGGGAAGGTCAGGATGCGGCCGTTGGGCTGGCGCTGATTGTTGATCCCGGAGGGCAGCGCGCCGTCCAGTAGTTCCAGCAGCGCCGCGCCGTTGGCGGAGAGGGCCTGAATAGTGACAGTGTCACCAAGGGCCGTAATGCGCAGCGCGCTATCGACCAGCAGCAGGCTTTTTAAGTCATCTTTGCTGTCGATGTCAGCGGATTCCAGCAGCAGCGTCGCCGGCCGGGCGCCGCACAGTTGGTGGAATAACGCCGTCGGGTTCTCCCGGTAGATGGCGTCGCTGGTGAGAAGCTCGAGTGCCGGTTTGGATGTTTGCATTATTGTTCTCGCCTGTTCGTATTATTTTTGTCCAATAAAAAGCCCGCTCATTGGCGGGCCGGGTATCTGTATGCTGAATGCAAAACGCGATCACGCCGCCCGTCGTCAGGAGGTGCGCCACCAGCTGTGCAGAGTGATAAAGTGCATTTTCATCGTGATACCCCTTCATGTGAACTTGCGTACTAGTTAACTAGTTCAATGGAATAAAGTCAACCCTTGTTTGCAGATTTTCTCTGCCTGTCGGTATGATAATGCGCTTATTTACGTTGATGTCCAGCAGGAGTCCTTTTGAGCGACAGCCAATACGCAGTGATTTACGATCTGCACAGCCATACCACCGCCTCTGACGGGCGGCTGACTCCGCAGGAACTGGTCCATCGCGCCCATGAGATGCGCGTCGGCACCCTGGCGATCACCGACCATGACAGCGTGGCGGCGATCCCGGCGGCCCGGGAGGAGATCGCCCGCGCCGGATTACCCTTGACCCTGGTGAACGGCGTCGAGATTTCCACCCTCTGGGAGAATCACGAGATTCATATTGTGGGTCTGAATATTGATATTGCGCACCCAACGATGACCGCCCTGCTGGAGGAGCAGAAAGCGCGGCGCCAGCAGCGCGGTCAGATGATTGCCGAGCGCCTGGAGAAGGCGCGGATCCCCGGCGCCTGGGAAGGGGCGCTGCGACTGGCGGACGGTGGCGCCGTCACCCGCGGCCATTTTGCCCGTTTTCTGGTGGAGGCCGGCCATGCGAAAAACATGGCGGAAGTCTTCAAAAAATACCTTGCCCGCGGGAAAACCGGTTACGTGCCGCCGCAGTGGTGTACAATAAAACAAGCGATTGATGTGATTCATCATTCTGGCGGCAAGGCGGTGATTGCCCATCCCGGGCGCTACGATCTTTCCGCCAAGTGGTTGAAGCGGCTGTTGGCCCACTTTAGCGAGCAGGGCGGTGATGCCATGGAAGTGGCCCAGTGTCAGCAGGCGCCCCATGAACGCGCCCAGCTGGCCACCCTGGCCGTGCAGTTTGGTCTTCTGGCGTCGCAGGGATCCGATTTTCATCAGCCCTGCGCGTGGATCGAACTTGGCCGTAAGCTCTGGCTTCCTGCCGGCGTGGAAGGCGTCTGGCATAGTTGGGAAGCGGCCGCCGAATAAAAATTGAGAGGGAAGTATGAGCCAGTTTTTTTATATCCATCCGGATAACCCGCAGGCGCGGTTGATTAACCAGGCGGTGGAGATTGTGCGTAAGGGCGGGGTGATCGTTTATCCTACCGACTCCGGCTACGCGCTGGGCTGCAAAATTGAAGACAAGGGGGCGATGGAGCGGATCTGCCGCATTCGTCAGCTGCCGGACGGCCACAACTTTACCCTGATGTGCCGCGATCTGTCCGAGCTGTCAACCTACGCTTTTGTGGATAATGTGGCGTTTCGCCTGATGAAAAACAACACGCCGGGCAACTATACCTTTATCCTTAAGGGGACCAAAGAGGTGCCGCGTCGGCTGCTGCAGGAGAAGCGTAAAACCATCGGCATGCGCGTCCCGTCTAACCCCATCGCTCAGGCGTTGCTCGAGACCTTAGGCGAGCCGATGCTCTCCACGTCGCTGATGCTGCCCGGCAGCGACTTTACCGAATCCGACCCGGAAGAGATCAAAGATCGTCTGGAGAAAGTGGTGGACCTCATCATTCACGGCGGTTTCCTTGGGCAGCAGCCGACCACGGTTATCGATCTCACTGAAGACACCCCGGTGGTGCTGCGCGAAGGCGTCGGCGACGTGAGGCCGTTTCTCTAAGGCTATCTGCCGGGCGGTGCATCATGCGCCGTCCGGTACCCCGCGTTTTCGCCCCGACGGCACGATAATCATCCATAGCGCTACACAAACCAGCAGCGCGCCGAGAATCAATCCTTTCTCCACTGTCTCTCCGAGGCAGAGATAGCCCCACAGCGCCGCAAAAGGTGGGATCAAAAAGGTCACCGACAGCGAACGCAGCGGCCCTATATCTGCAATCAAGCGGAAGTAGAGAATATACCCTGCCGCCGTGCAGACCACGCCCAGCATGACTATCGCTATCCACGGCAGACTCTGCCGCCAGTCTACGGCAGGCCCATGCCAGCAGGACCAGAGAAAGAAAGGAAACAGAAACAGCGTGGCGCCGACCTGGCTACCCAGCGCGACGCGTTCAGCCTCGAGGCCGCCTCGCTGCTGGATCCAGCGGCGGGTCAGAAAGCCGGCCAGACCGTAACAGGCGGTCGCGGTCAGGCAGGCGCCAATCCCCGGCAGCAGCAGGGCGGCGCTAAGGCCAGATGTCGGGCGCGCGATCACCGCCACGCCAATGGCGCCCAGTATCGCGCCGCCGCCTTTGCGCAGGGTTAACGGTTCTGCAAAGCATAACGCGCCGATCAGCACCCCCATCATCGGCGCCGTGGCGTTAAGCGTGGCGGAGTACCCTGCCGGCAGCCATTGCGCGGCAAGGCAGTACATGAGAAAAGGAAGGCCTGAATTAATGACCCCCAGCTGCAGAGTGGATGTGAATTTTCCCTGATACCCGCTCCATTTACCCTGCACGCCGAGTAACAGCCCGAGCGCGATAGCGGCGAACAGTACGCGAAGAAAAGCGCTGTTCAACGCCCCGAAGGCCGGGGTGGTGATGCGCATAAACAAAAAGCTGGCGCCCCAGAGGGCGGCGAGCAGCAGCAGGCGGCCATAGTCGATAACACGCATGATTGACTCCTTGTAGTCACGAAGGAAGTCAACTGTAGAACCCACGTGCAGCGTGCGACAAACGCGTTATGCTTACATGATTAAGTTTTTCTTAACTAAGGTTCCATACCCATGAAACTCCCGCCGCTGAATGCGTTGCGCTGCTTTGAGGCGGCGGCGCGGCTGCTTAGCCTGAAACTGGCCGCCAGTGAGCTTTGCGTCACGCCCAGCGCCGTCAGCCAGCAGATTGCCCGCCTTGAGGAGACGCTGAATGTCCCGCTATTTATCCGTACTCCGCGACGGTTACAGTTAACGGCGGTGGGAGAGATCTACCTGCGGGCCGTTCAGCCGGCGTTTCATCAGATAGCCGCCGCCACCCAGCGTCTGCAGGTGCCCCCGGGACCAGAAAAGGTAGCTATCAGCTGTACCAGCGGCTTCGCCATTCAGTGGCTGCTGCCGCGGCTGGCTGATTTTGAACGACGCTATCCGCAGATAGAGATCCAGATCGGCACCACCAACCGGCGAGTGGATTTGCTGAGTGAAGGGATCGATTTTGCCGTGCGTCATGGTGTCGGCGGCTGGCCGGAACTGCAGGCTTACCGCCTGCTGGATGACGACCTGATGCCGGTCTGTAGCCCGCAGCTGATCGCTCCGCGCCGGACGCTCACCGATGCGAGCGATCTACTGCAGTATCCGCTGCTGCACGATGAACATCGTGAAGACTGGGCGCTGTGGTGTGAGGCCGTGGGGCTGGCGCCGCACATCGCGCGGCGTGGGCCGGTGTTCACTGATTCCAACGGCGTGACGGAGGCGGCGTTCGCCGGTATGGGGATGGCATTGCTGCGACGCTCATTCATAGCGCCTGCGCTGACGCAGGGGCGGCTGGTTAATCCTCTGGCGCAGCCCATCGCCTGTCCGCTGGCCTATCATCTGGTTTACCACGAGACCGCGCTGCTGGCGCCTGCCAACCGCTGTTTTCGCGACTGGCTGCTTGGCCAGCGCCCGGCCGTTGCTGAGGAGCGCGCGTAGTGAGGGGGGCGCTGTCCGATAAAGATCCGTATGCGTGAATGGGCACAGGAGAATGAGGAAAATCTGTTCCATACTAAAGACGGGGCGCGGCGAACAGAAGCTTTCCCGACGAAGTTAGTGTAGTATGTTCGGCCACGAATACGGCCTCGCGGTGGATATCCTGAACGCGCCGACGAGACTTTACGTTAAAAGTATATACGTAACAATGAGTTGTGCTTTTGGCCTCATTGTTTCATAAAGCATACCAGACGCCTGGGAAGGCGACACCTTAAGGAAGCTCAATGAGCGAGAAACTGCAAAAAGTGCTGGCCCGCGCCGGCCACGGCTCCCGCCGTGAAATTGAAGCGAAAATCGAAGCTGGCCGCGTCAGCGTCGACGGCAAAATCGCCACCCTCGGCGATCGTGTGGAAATTGTCCCTGGTTTAAAAATTCGTATCGATGGTCATCTGATCTCGGTGAAAGAGTCTGCCGAGCAGATCTGCCGCGTGCTGGCTTACTATAAGCCGGAAGGCGAGCTGTGCACCCGTAACGATCCGGAAGGACGCCCGACGGTGTTTGATCGTCTGCCTAAACTGCGCGGCGCGCGCTGGATTGCCGTTGGTCGTCTGGACGTGAATACCTGCGGCCTGCTGCTGTTCACCACCGATGGCGAACTGGCCAACCGCCTGATGCACCCGAGCCGTGAAGTCGAGCGTGAGTACGCCGTTCGCGTTTTCGGCCAGGTGGATGATGATAAGCTGCGCCAGCTGTCGCGCGGCGTACAGTTAGAAGATGGTCCGGCAGCGTTTAAAACCATCAAATTCACCGGCGGCGAAGGGATTAACCAGTGGTATAACGTTACCCTGACCGAAGGGCGTAACCGCGAAGTGCGTCGCCTGTGGGAAGCGGTCGGCGTGCAGGTCAGCCGTCTGATCCGCGTGCGCTACGGCGATATTCTGCTGCCGAAAGGCCTGCCGCGCGGCGGCTATACCGAGCTGGACCTGGCGCAGACCAACTACCTGCGCGAGCTGGTGGAGCTCACGCCGGAAACCAGCTCTAAGGTTGCCGTCGAGAAAGACCGTCGGCGGTTGAAAGCCAATCAGATCCGTCGGGCGGTGAAGCGTCATAGCCAGACCAGCGCTAATCCGCGCCAGGGTAACAACAGCAACCGTCGTTCCAGTACTCGCAATAAGACTAACGGTTAATGTTATGCGTTCCGGTGACTTGCCGCCGGAACGCGTACTTCCTTCCGCGCTATCAGGCCCTCAGTAGTCAATCCCCATCTGCGCTTTAATCCCGGCATCAAATGCATGCTTGACCGGACGCAGTTCGCTGACGGTATCGGCCAGTTCAATAATATCGCGATGACAGCCGCGGCCGGTGATGATCACCGACTGATGGGCAGGGCGCTCACGCAGGGCGCTCAGTACCGACTCCAGCGGCAGGTAATCATACGCCACCATGTAGGTCAGCTCGTCCAGCAGCACCAGATCGAGCTGGTCGTCAGCGAGCATACGGCGGGCATGCTCCCAGACCGCCAGGCAGGCGGCGGTGTCGCTGTCGCGATCCTGGGTGTTCCAGGTGAAACCTGTGGCCATCACCTGAAATTCGACGCCGTGAGGCTCCAGCAGATTACGCTCGCCGTTAGGCCAGGTCCCCTTGATAAACTGGATCACGCCGACTTTTTTGCCATGGCCGACGGCGCGGGTCGCGGTGCCAAAGGCGGCGGTGGTTTTGCCTTTGCCGTTGCCGGTAAAGACCATCACAATGCCGCGTTCGTCCTGGGCCGCCGCCACCCGGGCGTCAACTTTATCTTTCAGCCGCTGCTGGCGTTCGCGGTAGCGTTCATCACTCATTGGGCAATTCCTGGTTTACGTCCCGGTTGGGCGTCGAAGGTCATTCCCGTCTTGCGACGACTGTCGTCACCCATCAGCCACAGATAGACGGGCATAATGTCAGCGGGGGTTTTCAGTTTCAGCGGATCTTCCGTCGGGAACGCGCTGGCGCGCATTCCGGTGCGAGTGCCGCCGGGGTTGATACAGTTTACCCGCAGGTGGCGGCTTTGATACTCGTCGGCCAGCACCTGCATCATCCCTTCGGTGGCGAATTTGGAAACGGCATAGGCGCCCCAGTTGGCGCGGCCCTGACGACCGACGCTGGATGAGGTGAAGACCAGCGAGCCCGATTCCGAACGGAGTAATAAAGGAAGAAGCGCCTGGGTCAGCATAAAGGTGCCATTAACGTTCACCTGCATCACCTGCTGCCAGACCTCCGGCTTCTGCTCTTCCATTGGGCAGATGTCGCCGAGCAGGCCAGCGTTATGCAGCACGCCGTCAAGGCGGGGATAGTGCATGCTGATCTGCTGCGCCAGCTGCTGGCACGCCTGGGGCGTACAGGTGAGCAGGTCGAGGGTAAACCAGCGAGGGGGAATACCACCCTCACGCTCAATCTCCTGGGCGACGGTGCGCAGTTTGTCGTCGTTGCGACCCAGCAGGATAACGCTGGCGCTATAGCGCGCGTAGGTCAGGGCCGCTTCACGACCAATCCCGTCGCTGGCCCCGGTGACCAGGATGATGCGATCTTTCAGCAAGTGACGTTGTGGTTGATAATGCACGGCAACTCCTTGGGCGATCGGTTCCCGATCGCGCTTCATCTTTGGTATCTCACTTTTGCGCTGTTATGCCTGAAAGCGCCCGCCATTGCAATCGGCGAAGCGGAAAGTATTCACAAAATTAATATCTTGCAACGATTTCAGCCGCGCGAAAAAAAACGGAATCCGCTGCGCAGAGAACACAAAGCACAAAGACTTCTCGCCAGCGGCTGAGGTACACTGTGCAGCAACGTCAGTGCTTTACACAAGGTGAAAACGTGGAATTACTTGCTCAGTACGGCTTATTTTTAGCCAAGATCGCAACGGTTGTCGTCGCCATCGCGGTGATTGCCGCTATTATCGTCAACCTCGCTCAGCGCAAGAAGCAGCGCGGCGAGCTGCGGGTGACCAATCTTAGCGAGCATTATAAAGAGATGAAGGAATCGCTGGCGGTGGCGCTGCTGGACGGCCCGCAGCAGAAGCAGTGGCATAAGGCGCAGAAGAAAAAGCAAAAACAAGAGGCGAAGGCGGCCAAAGCGCGGGCGAAGCTGGGTAATGCCGAGCCGGAAGGCAAGCCGCGCGCCTGGGTGCTGGATTTCAAAGGCAGTATGGATGCCCATGAGGTCAATAGCCTGCGGGAAGAGATCACCGCGGTACTGGCGGCGGCGAAAGCGCGCGATCAGGTGGTGATTCGCCTGGAAAGCCCCGGCGGGGTGGTGCACGGCTACGGTCTGGCCGCCTCTCAGCTGCAGCGTTTGCGCGACAAGCAGATCCCGCTGACGGTGGCGGTCGACAAAGTGGCGGCCAGCGGCGGCTATATGATGGCCTGCGTGGCGAACAAAATTGTCTCGGCGCCGTTTGCGATCCTCGGCTCTATTGGCGTGGTGGCGCAGATCCCGAACCTGCACCGCTTCCTGAAGAATAAAGATATCGATATCGAACTGCACACCGCCGGGCAGTACAAACGAACGCTCACCATGCTGGGCGAAAATACCGAGGAAGGGCGGCGCAAGTTCCGCGAGGATCTCAATGAGACACATCATTTGTTCAAGGATTTCGTCCACCGGATGCGTCCGGGACTTGATATTGAGCAGGTGGCCACCGGCGAACACTGGTACGGGGCGCAGGCGCTGGAAAAAGGACTGGTGGATGCGGTTGAAACCAGCGATGAGCTGCTGCTGGGGCTGATGGAGAGCCACGAGGTGATCGGGGTGCGTTATCAACAGCGTAAGAAGATGCTCGACCGCTTTACCGGTAGCGCGGCGGAGAGCGCCGATCGGCTTCTGCTGCGCTGGTGGCAGCGCGGTCAGAAACCGCTGATGTAAATAACATAACGCGAGGCCTGGGCCTCGCGTTATTGTTTTCACTGGTCTTAATCGACCAGGTGGTACTTGTCCGACAGCTCGTGAGCAAGATACTTAAACATGTTAAATACCGCTGTACTCTTCGGCGTCGGTAGTCCCTGCTCATCAAGGTAAAACTCACCGCTAAACACCAGGACATTGTTGCGCTGAACGACGTCGGTGGCTTCGATACCGGCTAACGTATCCTCATGTTCGCGAATAAGTTTGTTGGCTTTTTCGAGCAGCGTCTGGCGATCGATTGGTTGGGTTGTACCTTGCATAACGGACTCCTCTTTTTCTCCGCGCGTAGTTTACGCCGCGCGGCGGCGTGGGGCAAATTTTCCATGCATAAATCAGGGGTAATGGTAACCAGTGGAGAAACAGCCGTTTACTGGCGGGATTTGCTTTTGCATGCTAATAAAGTTGCGTAACGAATTTTATCAGGTACAGTGTGACGCTTTCGGCGATCTGGCAACAGATTTGCTTGACATTCGGCCAAAAATTCTTCGTGCTATGTCACCTGACGAGAAAAAGTCAGCAAACTCAAGCGCCTGGTTTTACGGAGATGAAACGGGTGTTCAGGGTTGATATTCACCGACGGTGCCGCAACATATGAGGCAGTCGCCAGTGGAGGGTGTATGAATGTGCGATGTATTCCTGGATGAATCAAATTAGGTAAAGGTGAATATGGGTAAAGCTCTCGTTATCGTTGAGTCCCCGGCAAAAGCCAAAACGATCAATAAGTATCTGGGTAATGACTACGTGGTGAAATCCAGCGTCGGTCATATCCGCGATTTGCCGACCAGTGGATCAGCTTCCAAAAAGAGCGCCGACTCTACCGCCACCAAAGGGGCTAAAAAGCCTAAAAAGGACGAACGTAGTGCTCTGGTTAACCGTATGGGCGTGGACCCATGGCATGACTGGAATGCGCACTATGAAGTACTTCCGGGTAAAGAAAAGGTAGTTTCAGAACTCAAACAGTTGGCGGAAAAAGCTGACCACATCTATCTCGCAACCGACCTTGACCGCGAAGGGGAAGCCATTGCCTGGCACCTGCGGGAAGTCATCGGCGGCGATGAACAGCGTTACAGCCGCGTGGTGTTCAATGAGATCACCAAAAACGCTATTCGTCAGGCCTTTGAAAAGCCGGGCGAACTGAATATCGATCGGGTTAACGCCCAGCAGGCGCGTCGTTTTATGGACCGCGTGGTGGGCTATATGGTTTCGCCGCTGCTGTGGAAAAAAATCGCCCGTGGTCTTTCTGCCGGGCGCGTGCAGTCCGTCGCGGTCCGCCTGGTGGTGGAGCGTGAACGTGAAATTAAAGCGTTCGTCCCGGAAGAGTACTGGGAAGTCGACGCCAGCACCACCACGCCGGGCGGTGACGCCCTGCCGCTGCAGGTGACCCATAAGGACGATAAGCCGTTCCGTCCGGTCAGCCGCGATGAGACCATGGCGGCGGTATCGCTGCTGGAAAAAGCCAGCTACAGCGTACTGGAGCGTGAAGATAAGCCGACCAGCAGCAAGCCGGGCGCGCCGTTCATCACCTCCACCCTGCAGCAGGCGGCCAGCACCCGTCTGGGCTTCGGCGTGAAAAAGACCATGATGATGGCTCAGCGACTCTATGAGGCAGGGCACATCACCTATATGCGTACCGACTCCACCAACCTGAGTCAGGACGCGCTGAACATGGTTCGCGGCTACATCAGCGACAAATTTGGCAAAAAATATCTGCCGGATAGCGCGAACCAGTACGCCAGCAAAGAAAACTCGCAGGAAGCGCACGAAGCGATTCGTCCGTCTGATGTGAACGTGCTGGCGGAAACGCTGAAAGATATGGAAGCGGATGCGCAGAAGCTTTATCAGCTGATCTGGCGCCAGTTTGTCGCCTGTCAGATGACGCCGGCGCAGTACGACTCCACCACGCTGACCGTGGCTGCGGGTGATTTCAAACTGAAAGCGCGCGGTCGCACTTTACGTTTCGACGGCTGGACAAAAGTCATGCCGGCGCTGCGCAAGGGCGATGAAGACCGAACGCTGCCGCTGGTCAAACAGGGCGACCGCCTGAGCCTGGTGGAGCTGACGCCTGCGCAGCACTTTACCAAGCCGCCGGCGCGTTTCAGCGAGGCCTCGCTGGTGAAAGAGCTGGAAAAACGCGGGATTGGCCGTCCGTCGACCTACGCGTCGATCATTTCGACCATTCAGGATCGCGGCTACGTGCGGGTGGAAAATCGTCGTTTTTACGCCGAAAAAATGGGCGAGATCGTTACCGACCGGCTGGAAGAAAACTTCCGCGATCTGATGAACTACGATTTTACCGCGCAGATGGAGGATCGCCTCGACCAGGTTGCGAACCACCAGGCCGAGTGGAAAGAGGTGCTGAACCACTTCTTCGGCGATTTTACCACCCAGCTGGCGACGGCAGAGAAAGATCCGGAAGAGGGCGGCATGCAGCCGAACCCGATGGTGCTCACCAGCATCGACTGCCCGACCTGCGGCCGTAAAATGGGGATCCGTACCGCCAGCACCGGCGTTTTCCTCGGCTGTTCGGGCTATGCCTTGCCGCCGAAAGAGCGGTGCAAAACCACCATCAACCTGGTGCCGGAGAACGAAGTCCTCAACGTGCTGGAAGGCGATGACGCGGAAACCAACGCGCTGCGCGCCAAACGTCGCTGCCAGAAGTGTGGGACGGCGATGGACAGCTACCTTATCGATCCTAAGCGTAAGCTGCACGTCTGTGGTAATAACCCGACCTGCGACGGCTACGAGATTGAAGAGGGCGAATTCCGCATCAAGGGCTATGACGGCCCGGTGGTGGAGTGCGAGAAGTGCGGGTCTGAAATGCACCTGAAAATGGGGCGTTTCGGTAAGTACATGGCCTGTACCAACGACGAGTGTAAGAACACGCGTAAGATCCTGCGCAATGGCGAAGTGGCTCCGCCGAAGGAAGATCCGGTGCCGCTGCCGGAGCTGCCGTGTGAGAAGTCTGACGCCTACTTTGTGCTGCGCGACGGGGCGGCGGGCGTCTTCCTGGCGGCCAACACCTTCCCGAAATCACGGGAAACGCGTGCGCCGCTGGTGGAGGAGTTGTACCGCTTCCGCGATCGTCTGCCGGAAAAACTGCGTTATCTCGCCGATGCGCCGCAGCAGGATCCGGAAGGCAATAAAACGCTGGTACGCTTTAGCCGTAAAACCAAGCAGCAGTACGTGGCGTCTGAAAAAGAGGGCAAAGCGACCGGCTGGTCAGCTTTCTTTATCGACGGTAAGTGGACGGAAGCCAAAAAGTAATGGCGTTCGTTCGGGCAGGAAAAGCGCGCTTTTCCTGCTCAGGCGACCGGCAGAGAGAGTGCATTTCTCTGCCGTGTCGTCTTCCCCTCTTTGCGTTAATTTCCTCCCCTTATAACCACCTATATTATTTTTCGTTAGCGTCTATACAGTGTTGATATAAATGATATAGTGGTTATAGTTAATGCCTTTTTTATTATTAAAACGTCTTATACATCATCGCTTTCAGGATGCATTGCGGCGCCACTATGGCCAACTGCCGGGAGCCCAGGGCCTTCATCGGCGACAAGTTGCCTGAACGTAAAGTGTATTAAGCGGCTTCATTTTACGCGCAAACGGATATCAGCCATGAAACTACAACAGCTTCGCTACATCGTTGAGGTGGTTAACCATAACCTGAATGTTTCATCCACCGCCGAAGGGCTCTATACCTCCCAGCCGGGTATCAGTAAGCAGGTCCGCATGCTGGAGGATGAGCTGGGCATTCAGATCTTTGCCCGCAGCGGTAAACACTTAACCCAGGTGACGCCGGCCGGGCAGGAGATCATCCGCATCGCCCGCGAAGTGCTGTCGAAAGTCGATGCCATCAAATCTGTCGCCGGAGAGCATACCTGGCCTGACAAAGGGTCTCTTTACGTCGCCACCACCCATACCCAGGCGCGCTATGCGTTACCGGGAGTGATCAAGGGGTTTATTGAACGCTACCCGCGGGTGTCGCTGCATATGCATCAGGGCTCGCCGACTCAGATTGCGGAGGCTGTGTCGAAAGGCAATGCCGATTTCGCCATCGCCACCGAGGCGCTGCATCTGTATGACGATCTGGTGATGCTGCCATGCTATCACTGGAACCGGTCGATTGTAGTGACCCCCGAGCATCCTCTGGCCACCAAGGGCTCGGTGTCCATAGAGGAACTGGCCCAGTATCCATTGGTAACCTATACCTTTGGTTTTACCGGCCGCTCCGAACTGGATACCGCGTTTAACCGTGCGGGCCTGACGCCGCGCATTGTTTTTACCGCCACCGATGCCGACGTCATCAAAACCTATGTTCGCCTGGGGCTGGGGGTAGGGGTAATCGCCAGCATGGCGGTGGATCCGGTCTCTGACCCGGATCTGGTGAAGCTGGATGCGAACGGTATTTTCAGCCACAGCACCACTAAGATAGGTTTCCGCCGTAGCACCTTCTTACGAAGCTACATGTATGATTTTATTCAACGTTTTGCTCCCCATTTGACCAGGGACGTGGTAGATACCGCGGTGGCTTTACGCTCGAATGAAGATATTGAAGCGATGTTCAAAGATATAAAACTTCCGGAAAAATAACCCTGAAAATAATAATGGCACTCCCTGCGAGGAGTGCCATTAACTATGATGGACTGTATTTAACAACTTAAACCTCGAACCAATCACAAAATTAATAATTTTTGGCAACACGTTTTTCATTATGCCCGCCGCGATCAAATAACCGGTTAAATATATTCCATCAGGCCTAAATTCACTGGATTAATCTTTTATCCATAATTAAGATTTATCTGTACCTGATGATTTGAGCAATTGGTGGTGACAATATGATAAGTAATATCGATTACATGAAACTGGCGATGTCATACGAGAATGACAAAACCGAAATCGATCCCGTTCTGCGTAGTCGCGTATGGGGCGTAGTGTTGGTAGGGTTGGCGATGTTCTGGAGCATCATCGCGCTCACCATCTGCAACATCTGGATTGTCAGCTAAAGCTGTAGGTCATCGTTGTAGATACATGTCATTTTTATGACAGTGAAAGGAAACTGTAATATAAAATCAGTGACCGGCAATACAGGGAGAATATATTTTGCCGCTGGATTCATCCAACCTGAAATCACTCACCAGAGCTAATCACTGCCCGCTGGCCGATTAGCTCTTTTTTTGTCCTCGTGTACTAATACAATATCGGCATACGCCCTCTTTGCACTATTTTGGTGCTATTTCGCCTGCTCTCGGATAATTCCCGTTTCCTCTCTCTCTGTCTCGCCGTATTTAGCAATTTGGGTTGTTATCAAAGTGTTATGCTCAGTATGTGTTATCTTTAATGGAGACCCTGAGGAGAATCAGGGTATGCCATCCCTGAGATAAAGGAGGAGCTATGTCGTCAACCCTACGAGAAGCCAGTAAGGACACGCTGCAGGTCAACGATAAAACCTGGCATTACTACAGTCTGCCGTTGGCGGAGAAGCAGCTGGGCGAGATCAGTCGACTGCCCAAGTCGCTGAAGGTGCTGATGGAGAACCTGCTGCGCTGGCAGGACGGTGACTCGGTAACTGAAGAAGATATTCGCGCCCTGGCCGGCTGGCTGCAACAGGCCCATGCCGACCGGGAAATCGCCTACCGTCCGGCACGCGTCCTGATGCAGGACTTTACCGGCGTGCCGGCGGTAGTGGATCTGGCCGCCATGCGCGAGGCGGTGAAACGCCTTGGCGGCGATACGGCGAAGGTTAATCCGCTATCGCCGGTTGACCTGGTGATCGACCACTCGGTGACCGTTGACCGCTTCGGCGACGATGAGGCCTTCGAAGACAACGTCCGCCTGGAAATGGAGCGGAACCACGAACGCTACGCTTTTCTGCGCTGGGGGCAGCAGGCCTTCAGCCGCTTCAGCGTGGTGCCGCCGGGCACCGGTATTTGCCACCAGGTGAACCTGGAATACCTTGGCCGGGCGGTTTGGAGCGAGGAGGTTCACGGCCAGTGGATGGCGTGGCCGGATACGCTGGTGGGCACCGACTCCCATACCACCATGATTAATGGTCTTGGCGTGCTGGGCTGGGGCGTGGGCGGGATTGAAGCGGAAGCCGCTATGCTGGGCCAGCCGGTGTCAATGCTGATCCCCGATGTTGTGGGCTTTAAGCTCAGCGGCAAACTGCGCGAAGGCATCACCGCCACTGACCTGGTACTGACGGTTACCCAAATGCTGCGTCAGCATGGCGTCGTCGGCAAGTTTGTTGAATTCTACGGTGACGGCCTGGATACCTTACCCCTTGCCGACAGGGCGACCATCGCCAATATGGCGCCGGAGTATGGCGCCACCTGTGGCTTTTTCCCTATCGATGACGTAACGCTCAGCTATATGCGTCTCAGCGGCCGTAGCGAAGAACAGGTCGCTCTGGTGGAAGCCTACGCTAAAGCCCAGGGCATGTGGCGCCAGCCTGGCGATGAGCCGGTCTTTACCAGTACCCTGGCGCTGGATATGAGCAGCGTCGAAGCGAGCCTCGCCGGGCCGAAGCGACCGCAGGATCGCGTGGCGCTGGGCGATGTTCCGAAAGCCTTCGCCGCCAGCGGCGAGCTGGAGGTTAACCACCTTCAGCGTCAGCGTCAGCCGGTTGACTATACGCTGAACGGGCATCACTATTCGCTACCGGATGGCGCGGTGGCTATTGCAGCGATTACCTCCTGCACCAATACCTCTAACCCCAGCGTGTTGATGGCCGCCGGCCTGCTGGCGAAAAAAGCCGTCGAACGCGGCCTGCAGCCGCAGCCGTGGGTGAAAGCTTCCCTGGCCCCAGGCTCGAAAGTGGTGTCGGATTATCTGGCCCATGCCGGCCTGACGCCTTACCTCGACCAGCTCGGCTTCAATCTGGTGGGATATGGTTGCACCACCTGTATCGGTAACTCCGGTCCATTGCCTGAACCTATCGAAGAAGCGATCAAAAAAGGCGATCTGACCGTCGGGGCAGTGCTCTCCGGTAACCGTAACTTCGAAGGGCGTATTCATCCGCTGGTGAAAACCAACTGGCTGGCCTCGCCGCCGTTGGTGGTCGCCTATGCGCTGGCGGGGAACATGAATATCGACCTCACCCGCGAGCCGTTGGGACAGGGCAAGAATGGCGAGCCGGTCTATCTGAAAGATATCTGGCCGAGCGGGGAGGAGATTGCCCGCGCGGTGGAACAGGTCTCCACCGAGATGTTCCGCAAAGAGTACGCGGAAGTGTTTTCCGGCACTGAGGAGTGGAAGGCGATCAAGGTGGAGGCGTCAGATACCTACGACTGGCAGGAGGACTCGACCTATATTCGCTTGTCGCCGTTCTTTGACGAGATGGGCGCCGAGCCGCTGCCGGTAGAGGATATTCACGGCGCGCGGATCCTCGCCATGCTGGGCGACTCAGTCACCACGGACCACATTTCGCCGGCGGGGAGCATCAAAGCCGATAGTCCGGCAGGCCGCTATCTGCAGGAGCATGGGGTTGCCCGGCGCGACTTTAACTCCTATGGTTCCCGTCGCGGTAACCATGAGGTGATGATGCGTGGCACCTTCGCCAATATCCGCATCCGTAACGAAATGGTCCCAGGGGTGGAAGGGGGCATGACCCGCCATCTGCCGGATCCTGAACCGATGGCGATCTACGATGCGGCGATGCTGTACAAGGCTGAGGGCACACCGCTGGCGGTGATTGCCGGTAAGGAGTATGGATCAGGTTCCAGCCGTGACTGGGCGGCGAAGGGGCCGCGCCTGCTGGGGATTCGGGTAGTGATCGCCGAGTCCTTCGAGCGTATCCATCGTTCCAACCTGATCGGAATGGGCATTTTGCCGCTGGAGTTCCCGCAGGGCGTCACCCGCAAAACGCTGCGGTTGACCGGGGAAGAGCGGATTGATATCAGTAATCTGCAGTCGCTTCAGCCTGGCGCTACGGTGCCGGTGACCCTGACTCGCGCTGACGGCTCGCAGGAAGCGATCCCTTGTCGGTGCCGTATCGACACGGCGACCGAACTCACCTACTACCGCAACGACGGCATCCTGCACTACGTTATTCGTAATATGCTGTGAAACAAAGGGCCAGCATCGCTGGCCCTTTTTCGGTTATTCCACCGGTTTATTCCGTCGGCTTGCTGTTCAGCAGATGGCCCATCTTGGCGGCTTTTGTGTCCAGATAGTGAGCGTTTTTCGGGTTACGCCCGACGATCAGCGGCACCCGCTCCACAATGTTGATCCCGGCTTCGGTAAGAATTTCCACTTTTTTCGGGTTATTGGTTAATAACCGCACCTGCTCAACGTTGAGCAATTTGAACATGTCGGCGCACAAGGTGAAATCGCGCTCATCGGCGGCGAAGCCAAGCTGATGGTTCGCTTCGACAGTGTCGTAGCCCTGATCCTGCAGCGCGTAGGCGCGGATCTTATTCAATAAACCAATGTTGCGTCCTTCCTGGCGGTGATAGAGCAGGATCCCCCGACCTTCTTCAGCGATATGCGACAGAGCCGCTTCCAGTTGAAAGCCGCAATCACAGCGCAGGCTAAACAGGGCATCGCCCGTCAAACACTCTGAATGTACGCGGGCGAGGACCGGCGACTGCCCTGATATATCGCCATATACCAGCGCGACATGATCCTGTCCGGTTGCCAGTTCTTCAAAACCCACCATCAGGAAATCGCCCCAGGGGGTTGGCAGTTTGGCTTCTGCCACACGTTTAAGCTGCATGTGATTCTCCAGATTCTGTCAGCACCTGACTGTGCTTTCTGTTTCCCGCTATTTTGCCACAACGCCTGGACGTTCTCCTAATCGCGAACGGTTAGCCGTGTGGAAAGCGCACAAACGATCTACTTTCCGCTATGATGTTCATCTACAAGGAGAAGGAGAGAAAATGCTGTTGATAGCCCGACGAACTGCTCTCGCGGCGGCGCTGCTGCTGGTTATGCCCCTCACGGTCTGGCTTTCCGGGTGGCTGTGGCAGCCTGGACTGCCGGTTGCCATGTTGAAAAGCCTGTGGTGGGTGACGGAAACGGTGACCCAGCCGTGGGGAATTATCACTCATGTCGTGCTTTGCGGCTGGTTCCTCTGGTGTCTGCGCTTTCGGCTGCGCGCGGCGTTGATCCTGTTCCTTATCCTTGCCGCCGCTATCCTGGCGGGACAGGGGGCGAAATCCTGGGTCAAGGCGCGGGTCCAGGAGCCGAGACCGTTCGTCATCTGGCTGGAAAACACAAGGCAGGTGCCGGTGACGCAATTCTACGCGTTAAAGCGTAAAGAACGCGCTAAACTGGTGCATGAACAGCTGGCGCAGGCGCAGGACATTCCGTCATTTTTACGCAAACACTGGCAGAAGGAGACGGGGTTTGCTTTCCCGTCAGGTCACACCATGTTTGCCGCCAGCTGGGCGTTACTCGCTGCGGGGCTGCTGTGGCCGCGTCGCCGCTGGGGCACAATCGCGGTGCTGCTGGTGTGGGCGACGGCGGTGATGGGCAGTCGCCTGGCGCTGGGCATGCACTGGCCGCTGGATCTCATCGTCGCCACGCTGATCTCCTGGCTGCTGGTCACGGTGGCCTGCTGGCTGACGCAGCGCCTTTGTGGGCCGCTCTCGCCGCCCGGAGAAGAGGCGCAGGATATTAAAAAACGGATGCCTGAAGCGGAATAATGTTGATTTTAGCGGCATCCGACCGCATATCCTGAAGAGTTGCCATGCTTTTTCATTCCACCGCTGCGGCGAAAATGATACTTTATAGGGCTGAAAGCGGGCTTTTTTCGCGCAACCCACATAACGGGAAGTCATGTGAAATATTTACTCATTTTCTTACTGGTGTTAGCAATCTTCGTCATTTCAGTGACGCTGGGGGCGCAGAATGACCAACAGGTCACTTTCAACTATTTACTCGCTCAGGGTGAATTCCGCATATCGACGCTGCTGGCGGTGCTGTTTGCCGCGGGCTTTGCCATTGGCTGGCTGATCTGCGGCCTGTTCTGGCTGCGGGTGCGTGTCTCACTGGCGCGCGCGGAGCGGAAAATTAAGCGTCTTGAGCATCAGATTACCCCCGTCAGCCCGGCGGCTGTCGACGCAGGCGTGCCTGCGGTGAAGGAATAACCTCTTATGCTGGAGTTGTTGTTTCTGCTTTTACCCGTTGCCGCCGCTTACGGCTGGTACATGGGGCGCAGAAGTGCACAACAGTCCAAACAGGACGATGCGAGCCGCCTGTCGCGAGATTACGTGGCGGGGGTTAACTTCCTGCTCAGCAACCAGCAGGATAAAGCCGTCGACCTGTTCCTTGATATGCTGAAAGAGGATACCGGTACCGTTGAGGCGCACCTGACGCTCGGTAATTTGTTCCGTTCGCGCGGCGAAGTCGACCGCGCGATCCGAATTCACCAGAGCCTGATGGAAAGCGCGTCGTTAACCTACGATCAGCGCCTGTTAGCGGTGCAGCAGCTGGGACGGGATTATATGGCCGCCGGACTGTATGACCGCGCGGAAGACATGTTCAAACAGCTGGTGGATGAGACCGATTTCCGCCTCGGCGCGCTGCAGCAACTGCTGCAGATTTACCAGGCGACCAGCGACTGGCAGTCGGCTATTGAAGTGGCTGAACGGCTGGTGAAGCTGGGGAAAGAGAAACATCGTGGCGAAATCGCCAACTTCTGGTGCGAACTGGCCCTGCAGCAGATGGCAGCCAACGATTTGGATAAAGCGATGGCGTTGTTGAGAAAAGGCGCCGCCGCGGACCGCACCAGCGCCCGGGTATCGATCATGATGGGCCGGGTGTGGATGGAAAAGGGCGACTACGCCAAAGCGGTGGAGAGCCTCGAGCGGGTTATCGATCAGGATAAAGAGCTGGTGGGTGAAACGCTGGAGATGCTGCAGACCTGCTACCAGCAGCTCGGCAAAACCGATGAATGGGAAGTTTTTCTGCGCCGCTGCGTGGAGGAGAACGCCGGGGCGACCGCCGAACTGATGCTGGCGCAGATCCTTGAGCAGCGGGAAGGCGTCGAAGCGGCGCAAAACTACGTCACCCGGCAGCTGGAACGCCACCCGACCATGCGCGTCTTCCATAAGCTGATGGACTACCATCTCAACGAAGCGGAAGAAGGGCGGGCGAAAGAAAGCCTTGGGGTGCTGCGAAACATGGTTGGTGAGCAGGTGCGCAGCAAACCACGCTATCGCTGCCAGAAATGCGGGTTTACCGCTCATACACTCTACTGGCATTGTCCGTCCTGCCGCTCGTGGGCGACCATTAAACCCATTCGCGGTCTCGACGGCCAGTAAAGCCAAAAAAAATGCCTCCGTTAGTTACAACATACTTATGGCTTCACTCCTCTCCAGGCGCAGCCCCGGCAGCGCCATCGTCCGGTCAGGGCAGGTACGGCAGTCTGTTATTTTGTTCGCTTCACAGGTAGAATGCTGCCCGTTTACCTTTTTTGCGCCACCCCGGCGCCCATCAACACTAAGGTCTGGTCATGACGTCTACAGCTATCCCATCTTCCCGTGCTGTCACATCCTCTCCCGTTGTGGTTGCGCTCGACTATGATAATCGCGATAAAGCGCTGGCATTTGTCGACCGCATCGACCCGCGCGACTGCCGCCTGAAGGTGGGCAAAGAGATGTTCACCCTGCTGGGCCCGCAGTTTGTCCGCGATCTGCATCAGCGTGGGTTTGAGGTGTTCCTGGACCTTAAGTTTCACGATATTCCCAACACCACCGCCCGCGCGGTGGCCGCAGCGGCTGAGCTGGGCGTATGGATGGTGAATGTCCATGCTTCCGGCGGCGCGCGAATGATGACCGCCGCGCGCGAAGCGCTGCTGCCGTTTGGCAAAGATGCGCCGCTGCTGATCGCTGTCACGGTGCTCACCAGCATGGAGTCCAGCGATCTACAGGATCTGGGCATTACCTTATCTCCGGCTGACTACGCGGCGAAGCTGGCGGCGCTGACCCAACGCTGCGGCCTTGATGGGGTGGTGTGTTCAGCCCAGGAGGCGGTGCGCTTTAAGCATGAGCTGGGGCAGGCGTTTAAGCTGGTGACCCCGGGGATTCGTCCGCAGGGCAGCGACGCTGGCGATCAGCGGCGAATTATGACTCCTGAGCAGGCTCAGGAAGCTGGGGTAGACTATATGGTGATTGGTCGCCCGGTTACTCAGTCGGCGGATCCAGCCGCGACGCTGCGGGCGATCAACGATTCTCTGCGCAAGGGGGCATAATGAGCGATTCCAACAGCCGTCTGGTCTACTCCACCGAAACCGGGCGTATCGACGAGGCGAAACCGGCGCCGGTGCGCCCGAAAGGCGACGGCATTGTGCGGATCCAGCGCCAGACCAGCGGCCGCAAGGGCAAAGGCGTCTGTCTGATTAGCGGGATTGATGCCGACGATGCTGCGCTAACCGCTCTGGCGGCAGAGTTGAAAAAGAAATGCGGCTGCGGCGGCGCGGTGAAAGATGGCGTGATCGAGATCCAGGGCGATAAGCGGGATTTACTCAAGTCGCTGCTTGAGGCGAAAGGGATGAAGGTCAAGTTAGCCGGTGGCTGATCGCTATTTTCCCTCTGCTCCAATGGTCTGGTTGAAATAACAAGGCCGCGGTAAATGCCGCGGCCTTGAATGATTTAACGTGCGTAAGTCAATTCGTGTGAATTATTCTTTTATTTCGTCAGATAATTAAATTATTTGCCGACCTGGTGACCAATAATACCACCGACTGCTGCGCCACCCAGGGTACCGAGCGCGCTACCGTCAGTTAACACCGCACCACCGATAGCGCCGGCGCCAGCGCCGATAGCCGTGTTACGATCGCGTTTAGACATGTTAGAGCAAGCGCTCAGAGACATTGCTACAGTGACAGCCAGAACGACAGCAGCCATTTTTTTGCTCGTTGAAGTCATCATTTTTTTTCTCCTGAATAATCTATTCATGGATTACAGCGCTCCTTTAAGCATAGCCTGATAAAGCAGCTTTAGGGCAATTCCATGAAGTTAAGGTGCGCAGGTGTCACGAAAATCACGCAGGTGATAGTCACTTCCTGTTATATCGCTAATAATAATTTTACTTTTTTTAAAATTTATCGTCAGGTAAAAAGTCTTAATTAGCGGCTCGGAATACTCTCAGAGCGATAAAGCGCCCCTTCCGGCGCTTTGGCAGGAGATGGGGCGGCGGAGGATCAGATGTAGGGCACGATATCGACGGTCAGGCCGCTGCGGAGCAATTGTTCGCGACAGGCGTCCGGTAAGCGATCGTCGGTAATAACGCGGTTAAAGCGGCCGGCGGGACCGAGCGGATAGGGATGTACCGCGCTGAATTTTGAACTGTCGCTAAGAATAATTGCCTCACAATGCTTCTCCAGCACGGCGTTCACCACGTCCGCACGCATCATATCGCGGCCGGTAAAGCCGGTTTCCGCCTGCCAACCGTCGATCCCGATGAAGGCTTTGCTGAAATGCACCTGCTGGATGAACTGACGGGTTAGCGGACCGACCATACTCTCACTGCGTTTCTGATAAATTCCGCCCAGCAGGATCACCTCTCCTGGGGTCTCTTTCAGCAGATGGGCGATATAGCTGCTGACGGTAATGATGGTGATATCGCCGCGCTCGGCCAGCGTACGCGCCAGCAGGGCATTGCTGCTGCCGTTTTCGATAAATACCGTTTCACCGGTATTCACTAGCGCCGCAGCCCGGCTGGCCAGCTCACGCTTAATGGCGAAATGGGTCATCATGCGGGTTTCGACATCTTCGCTGTCCAGCGGTACGGCATAGCCATGAGTACGGCGCAAATAGCTCTGCTTTTCCAGCAAATTCAAATCCTGACGAATAGTAACCTCAGAGACACCGGTCATCTTCGCCAGATCGGCGACGCTCATGCGGCCTTTATCGATGACCACTTGCAAAATACTTTGTTGTCGGGCGTTCATAGCAACATCACTGTTAGGGGGCTATATGGCGAGCAACCGGTCCATATGGCCGGCTGCGGCATGGCTGATATTCAGATTTCCCAGGGCGCCTTGGGTTGGTTTTGTTGTTCAGCATCGTCCGCCGCCAGCGCCAGCAGCTCCGCTTTGAGGATCTCCAGATTATGGATCGCAGAATGGTAATCACCGGCAACCAGAATATCCAGCACGGTATCGATACGTTGAGCGAGCAGGTGGGCATTCACATCTGACATGGCATTATCCTGGTAACAAAAACGAATGAAATCAATGATGCTAAAAATGAATGAAAAAGAGAAGCGAAAAAAACGCACAACCTTAATCGGTGCGACGGAAATGGCTGGATAGAGAGGAAAGAAGCAGCGGTTCCCGCAGGAACCGCTGTGAAGGGGCGTCAGACCGCCGGACGCGCAATAATGCTGCGGGTTTCCATGCGAACTTCAGCGATAGTGACATCGATAACGTCAGTCACTTTATAGACTACTTCACCTTTGATCTGCACGGTACCGTTCTCCTGGCTGCACACCAGTTCGTCGCGCACGGCGTGGAGGAACGGGGCCGGAATAAAGGCGACCGCGCCATTGTCCACCAGACGCACGCGCATCCCGCCGCGGCTGACGTCGATGATCTCCGCCGCGAAGCGGGTATCGGTCCCGGCTTTATCGTTGAGGAAACGGGCGTACAGCCAGTCGGCGACGTCGCGCTCGGCCATCCGGTTGAGACGACGGCGCTCCGCCATCTGCACGGTGGCTTCATCCTGGGGACGCGCAATGGTCTCGCCTTTAATGATGGCTTTCAGCAGACGGTGGTTGATCATGTCGCCATACTTACGGATCGGCGAGGTCCAGGTGGCATAGGCTTCAAGCCCAAGACCAAAGTGTGGGCCCGGCTCGGTGCTGATTTCCGCAAACGACTGGAAGCGGCGAATGCGGCTGTCGAGGAAACCGGTCGGCTGAGCGTCCAGTTCCCGGCGCAGCTTGCAGAACCCTTCCAGGGTGAGCACTTCCGTCGGGTCGACGTGCACATCATGGGTTTTCAGCAGGGCGGCCAACTGCTCGGTATTCGCCGGGTCGAAACCGGTATGAACGTTATAAACGCCGAAGCCGAGCTTGTCGCGCAGAACGCGGGCGGCACAGATGTTGGCGGCGATCATCGACTCTTCGACAATGCGGTTGGCAATGCGACGCGGTTCCGCGACGATATCCAGCACTTCGCCTTTTTCGCCGAGAACAAAACGGTAGTCCGGACGGTCTTTGAACACCAGCGCATGGGTCTGACGCCATTCGCTACGACGCTGGCACACGTCCTTCAGCAGCGTAATTTGCTGCGCGATCGCCTCGCTGTCCGGCTGCCAGCTGCCGCGGCCTTCCAGCCAGTCAGAGACGTCGTCATAGGCCAGCTTGGCTTTCGATTCGATGGTGGCGGCAAAGAACTCGATATTGTCTTCGATGGTGCCATCGGCCCCCAGAGTCATCCGGCAGGCCAGCACCGGGCGCACTTCGTTAGCGCGCAGGGAGCAGAGATCGTCCGACAGCTCGCGCGGCAGCATTGGAATGTTGAAGCCCGGCAGATAGTTGGTAAAGGCGCGCACTTTTGCGGCGTTATCCAGCTTGCTGCCTTCGGCAATCCAGGCGGTCGGGTCGGCAATGGCGACCGTCAGCAGCAGTTTGCCATCAGCAGTGGACTCGGCATACAACGCATCGTCCATATCTTCGGTGCTGGCGCTGTCAATGGTGACGAAGTCGAGGGTGGTTAGGTCGCGGCGCGTCAGCCCCTCGTCGAGCATCTCGGTGGCGACGCCGTCCGGTGCCTCTTTCTCAAGATTATGGCGCGCCAGGGTTACCCACCATGGGACGAAGTGGTCGTCGCTAAAAGTGATGAACTGGGTCAACTCCGCGTAAAATCCGCGGTCGCCTTTTAATGGATGACGGCGCATCTCGGCGACGGCCCAGTCACCCTGTTTAAAATCGTGCTCAACGCCGCGGGCGGCGCGGCAGGGAATGGCGTCTTTCAGCAGCGGATGGTCAGGAACGATAGCGAGGCGATCGTCTTTCTTCTGGACTTTACCGACAAAACGAGTCAGGAAGGGCTCAACCAGCGATTCCGGCTCGGCGCTTTCGCGTTCTTTTTCAGAATGGATCACCGCGACGATACGGTCGCCATGCATCACTTTTTTCATCTGCGGCGGCGGAATGAAGTAGCTCTTCTGAGCGTCCACTTCGAGGAAGCCAAAGCCCTTTTCCGTGCCCTTAACGACCCCTTCCGCGCGCGGCGTCTGGGAATGCAGTTGCTGTTTAAGCTGCGCTAGCAGCGGGTTATCCTGAAACATAATTAGGTATTTTCGTGGCTAAAAGAGCGGCTGACATTTTTACGCGAATATGCCTGCCGCAGCAAGCGCTGTTTCAGCAATTTACGTCTGCTGACGCACATTGCCGAGGGCGATTTTCAGACGATTCATCCATCCGCACAGCCCGCTCCAGATCAACAGATCGATTGCTTGTTGCTCAGAGAGTCGATATTCCGCGAGGGGCGTTAACTGGGCGGCGCTAAACCGGTCAGGCGAGCGGGTTAACAGCTGCACCGCGGTCACGAGAGACCGGGCCTGAGGATGCTGCTGGAGCCAGTGATGGAGGGCCTGGTCGCCCTCCCGCAAATGGCTGGCGAACTCCTCTTCACCCTGCCAGTGGGGGAGCCAGGCGTCAAAACAGGTGGGGCTGCCATTGGTGCGCGCCGTGAGTAAGGCGACCTGCGGGCCAAAGGTATCATCCGTGCTGAGCTGGCGGATCAAGGTCTCCAGAGGCGCGAATAACTGTGGGTCGCAGGCCAGCAGCGGCGCCAGCTCGCCCAGACCGGGCAGCGACTGCCAGCCGGCGATGCGCCGCTGACGCTCATCATCGGCATACTGCAGGTCGGGATCCGCAATGTCTGCCTGCCATGCTCCCGGCGGCGGGGCGAACAGTTCCGCGGGTGCCTCCTCTTGCTGGGGCATACCAGGGATCCAGCGCACCGGAAAGCCCTGGGCCGCCTGCAGGACGGCAATCGCCCGCGCCTGGAAGCCGACGAATCCGATAATCTGGTTGAACAGAATAATGTCCCGACTGGTTAAGCCCACTTCGTCCAGCTGGCTACGGGAGAGAGCGTTAATAACCGAGGGCGAACCGGCAAGCTGACGAGCATATTGCGTGATTTGCGCCAGACGACGGTTGCTCTCGCGCGAGGAGTCGGGGCCTGGCAGGGGAGCAAGGCGGGCGGCGTAGTGGTTACACAGCCGCTGGACGCCGTAGACCTGGGCGACGGTGAGCGCGGTGCTGAGTCGATCGTAAGCGGTAAAGGTCTGCAGGCGACTCACCGCCACCTGGTCGGGAAATAGCAGTTCGGCCAGCTGGCGTGCGGGGTGTAGCCAGTCAGCGTGGGCACTTAGCCAGGCGGCCGGCAGCGTCAGGTCCAGCAAAAAGCGGTCTTCAACATGGGCGGCTTCAGGGACGAGCGGCAGGACATCCACCGGGCAGATTGTTGACTGGGTTTCGTGATACCAGTTATTTTTGCCATTCACGCGGCGTGGCTCCATGGGCTTTCCTTGTTCGGTATGTGGCGAACCGCCGTTCCGCGGATCGTTTATGCAGAACTATCCTGGCGTAACCCGGAAGCAGGAGAAAATATTGATACGTGCTAACAAATAGCCGATTGGAATAACAGGTGGGGTGTAAGGCGTGGGGGAGGGAAGAACCCTCCTCACCGGGGCGAGGAGGGGAAGGAACTTATTTCAGTTCCAGCTCGTTCATGGCGGCGATATTGAACCCGCCGTCAACGTGAACGACTTCACCGGAGATCCCCGCAGACAGGTTGGAGCACAGGAAGGCTGCGCTGTTACCCACATCTTCAATGGTGACGGTGCGACGGATCGGGGTGACCGCTTCGCAGTGCGCCAGCATTTTACGGAAATCTTTAATACCGGACGCGGCCAGCGTACGGATAGGACCGGCAGAGATGGCATTGACGCGAACGCCTTCCGGACCCATGGCGTTAGCCATATAGCGGACGTTAGCTTCCAGAGAGGCTTTGGCCAGACCCATCACGTTATAGTTCGGGATCGCGCGCTCTGCGCCCAGGTAGGAGAGCGTCAGCAGAGCCGAACCCGGGTTCAGCATGCCGCGGCAGGCTTTGGCCATTGCCACGAAGCTGTAAGCGCTGATGTCGTGCGCGATTTTAAAGCCGTCGCGAGTGACAACGTCAACGTAGTCGCCGTCTAACTGGTCAGCCGGGGCAAAACCGATTGAGTGGACGAAACCATCGAATTTTGGCCAGACTTTTTCCAGCTCGGTGAACAGCGCGGTGATGCTCTCATCTTCAGCAACGTCGCACGGCAGCACAATGTCAGAACCCAGCGCGGCAGCAAACTCTTCTACGCGACCTTTCAGTTTCTCATTCTGATAGGTGAATGCCAGTTCCGCGCCTTCGCGGTGCATTGCCTGCGCGATGCCGTAGGCGATGGACAGTTTGCTGGCGACGCCAGTGATCAAAATGCGCTTACCGGAAAGAAAACCCATAGCTTTAATCCTTATCGTTATTGCTTATTTTTACTTTAACAATCATAACGTTAACATTGTTATTTCAAAATAACTCAAATTTAGCCGGGAATTATATCCCACTGACGACCCCTTGTGTCACGATATTTTTCAGCCGGTCCGCGCCGCGCGGGGCAAAAGTACATCGCGATAGCTGCAGTATATCATCTCTCCTGACGATTATTTGAGCGCGATCTCCGCCAGCAGCAGGCGTCCATTGCTGCCCACGGGACGCAGATTCCGCGGGGATCCACCGCGCCAGCAGAGGCCGCTGCCGGCCGCGCAGCGTCGCCCGGCCAGATCCCACTCGCCTTGTAGAACATAAGCGACCCCCTCGCTGGCAGGGCATTGCAGGTCGCTAACGACCTGGACCGTCGCCGACGCGCGCCCGCGCTGAGTCATGATATTGAAGTCCAGCCCTGGCGCAACGATCCCGACGCTGGACAGCGCCCATTCGCCGGGGAAAGCCCACGGCTGCCAGAGCGCCAGCGGTTGGTCGATATTCTCGCCACACAGCCGTAGCGGCTGCCCCGCCAGCAGAGTAATGACCCGGTCGACGCCAGGAAAGGGGGAGAAAGGGCCATCCGCCTGCAGGGTGGCAATACTCGCTCGCCAGAGAAAAGGGGCATCTGGAGCGGGTACGCAGATGATTTCGCGCGTCTCTCCGCCGCCGTTTTTCCACGGCGTGACGGGGAGCGTCGAAAGTTGAAAAGGGACCATCATGGGCAGCATACCTTAGTTAATCGCTTCCGGCGTCAACAATAAGCACCGCCTTGAGCTAGTTTAGTAACTTTCTGCAATACAAATATTTTACATATTCGTCACGAAATGAGAGTGCATGCAAGGCGGTGAGTTGTCAATACTTGTATATACAAGAACGATTGAATGAGGTGATATTAATAACTTGAGTGAGGAACCTATGTCTTCGTTTTCGTCTACAGACGGGCAGTCAAAGAGCAATTATGCTGGAATGAGTGAAAGGCGGTCGATTGATTACATCCCGGAAAGCGAACGGCATGGACACCCTTTTAGCCAGTTCACCCTTTGGTTTGGCGGCAATCTGCAAATTACGGCGATTGTCACTGGCGCTTTAGCCGTTGTGCTGGGCGGCGATGTAGTGTGGTCTCTGGTCGGGCTTCTGGTCGGTCAGATGCTGGGGGCGGCGGTGATGTCTCTGCATGCGCTGCAGGGACCGCGACTGGGACTTCCGCAAATGATCCTTAGCCGCGCCCAGTTTGGGGTTTTTGGCGCGGTGGTGCCGCTGGTGCTGGTTTGCGTCATGTATATCGGTTTTTCTGCCAGCGGCACCGTATTGGCCGGGCAGGCAATGGCCAAACTACTGAATATCAGCCACGTAGCCGGGATGCTGATATTCAGTGCGATTATTATCGTTATCGCCGTCCTCGGTTATAAGGTGATCCACAAGCTGGGCAAACTGGCGAGTATCGTCGGAATTCTCGCCTTCGTTTATATGTTCATCACGCTGCTACTTTCGGCCGATCTCAGTGCGCTCGCGCACAATAACCATTTTTCGCTGCCGACGTTTTTATTAGCCGTATCGCTCTCCTCATCGTGGCAGATCGCTTTTTGCCCCTATGTATCAGACTATTCGCGCTACCTGCCACGCGATGTTTCCGCCACGAAAACGTGGTGCTCAGTGTTTTTCGGCACCGTATTGGGTACCCAAACGTCGATGACGCTCGGGGTTCTGACAGCGGCCATTGCCGGCAGCGCGTTCCCTGGTCACGAGGTGAGCTATCTGGTGGGATTAGGTAAGAGTCAGGCGATGGCCATGGTTATCTATTTCGCCATCTGTTTTGGTAAAATTACCTTCACTACCCTCAATGCGTACGGCAGCTTTATGTCGCTGACCACCATTGTTTCCGCCTTCCGCCGGCAAACCGTGCTGTCGCAAAAGTGTCGCATTGCATTCGTGGTGCTGATGGTGACGGCTTCCTGCATTATCGCGTTGCTTAGCGAACCCGCTTTCTTAAAGCATTTCACGCATTTTCTTCTGTTTCTGCTGGCGTTCTTCGTGCCGTGGAGCGCCATCTGTCTGACGGATTATTATCTTATCTCGAAGGGCGCCATCGATATTCCGGCGCTAAGCGACCCGCAGCAACGCTACGGGTTCTGGAACCTGTACGCGATCACCCTGTATATCGTCGGTGTGCTTATCCAGTTGCCGTTCATTGAGAACCCGTTGTTCCATGGTTCGCTCACGTGGATCTTCGCCGGTAACGATGTCTCATGGATAATAGGCTGGTTTGGCACCGGGGTTCTTTACTACGCGCTGCGCCGCTTTGACCGCCGGTCGCTGCCGGCGCAGAGTCTTTTCCCTTCTACCTGAATGACAAGGGCGGCGTGAGGGCCGCCCCTGCCGTCGCCTGCCAGCTATTTCCCGTCTTTGCGCCAGGCGTCGGCGGTGAGGGCTTCCCCGAAGTGGCCGGCGATCAGGCGCCGGGTCAGGTCGTGCAGCGGCGAGGCCAGCACATCGGCAGTGCTGCCGCGCTCGACCACTTCGCCGTTATGCATCACCAGCACCTGATCGCTGATGTGTTTCATCATTCCCAGGTGCTGAGTGACATAGATATAGGAGATGCCCTGTTTCTCCTGCAGCTCCAGCATCAGGTTGATAAGCTGGGAGCGCATCGACATATCCAGCGAGGCCAGCGCCTCATCGCAGACGATAACCTTCGGGCGCAGGATCAGCGCCCTGGCGAGGCCGAGACGCTGCTTCTGACCGGGTGCCAGCATATGGGGGTAGTAGCTGACGTGGTCCGGCAGCAGACCGACCATGCGCAGGGTGTCGATTATCTGCTTCTGCCGCGCCTCGGCGTCGAGATCGGTATTCAGTCGCAGCGGAAAATCGAGGATCTGCGAGATGCGCTGGCGCGGGTTCAGCGAGGTCGACGGATCCTGAAAGATCATGCGAATCTTCTGGCTGCGGTAGGAGTAATCCCCAAAAGTCAGCGGATGATCGTCAATCAGCAGTTCGCCGCTGGTGGGTTCCACCATGCCCGCCAGCATCTTCGCGAGGGTCGATTTCCCGGAGCCGTTCTCGCCGATAATCGCCAGCGTCTGCCGTTCGCGCAGGGTAAAACTCAGCGGTTTAACCGCCTCAACCGTCTGACGGTGAAACCAGCCGGTGCGGTAGCGAAAGGTCTTACTGAGTTGGCGAACTTCCAGCAATGTTTCGACCATTTCACTCTTTCTCCATGTTCAACGGGAAATGACAGGCGTACAGATGGTTGCGCGCCCCGGTAAGACGCGGCGTTTCGATACACTCGCGCTGGGCGTACGGGCAGCGCGGCCCCAGCCGACAGCCGATAGGCAACTGCTCCAGTAGCGGGATCGCTCCAGGCAGGGTGTTGAGGCGACTTTTATGCGGCATGGCGCTACCGAAATCCGGGATCGCGCGGATTAACGCCTGGGTGTAGGGGTGATGTGGGAGGGTGATCAGCTCTTCGCTGGGCCCGCTCTCCACCGTCTGCCCGCAGTACATGACGTTGATTTTATCCGCCCATTTGCTGAGCATTTGCAGGTCATGGCTGATCAGCAAGATGGTGGTGTTGTTGTTCTGGTTGAGCCGCGTCAGCAGGCGAATAATCTGCGCCTGGGTGGTCGGCTCCATGGCGTTGGTCGGCTCGTCGGCAATCAGCAGACGCGGCTGGTTGGCCAGGGCGATGGCGATCATCACCTTCTGGCACTCGCCCTCGGTCAGCTGATAGGGGAAGCTGCGCATGGCATCTTTGTGATCTTTAATGCCGACGCGGTGCAACAGCTCGATGGCCCGGCGCTTGCGCCAGCCCAGCCGTTGCCACCAGCGGCCCTTGTAGGTCCAGCCGGGGATACTCTGAATCAGCTGCTGGCCGATGCGCTCAGAGGGATCGAGGCACGACTGGGGCTCCTGAAAAATCATCGACACGTTATGGCCGATCAGCTTCCGGCGCTCGCGGTTCGACAGTCGCAGCAGGTCGATGTCATCGAAGCGCATGCGGTCGGCCGTGACCCGCCAGTTGTCTTTGGTCACGCCGCAGATAGCTTTGGCAATAAGGCTTTTCCCGGAGCCGGATTCCCCCACCAGGCCGCGGATTTCGCCTTCGGTCAGCGTCAGGCTGACGCGATCGACGGCTTTTACCCAGCCTTCGCTGGTTTTAAATTCAATGGTTAAGTGACGAATATCGAGTAACGGCATTATTCTACCCCGGCAATGATCGCCCGGCGAATACCGTCGCCCAGCAGGTTGACCAGCAGTACGCTAAGCATAATCGCCGCCCCGGGGAGCATCACGGTCCACGGCGCCACATAGATAAGCTCCAGCGCATCGCCCAGCATGGCTCCCCATTCCGGCGAAGGCAGCTGGGCGCCGAGATCAAGAAAGCCCAGCGCGGCAATATCCAGAATGGCCATCGACAGGGCGCGAGTGATCTCGGTCACCAGGCCGGAGGCGATATTGGGCAGGATGGCGAACAGCAGAATATTCAGCGTCGAGGCGCCATCGAGGCGGGCGGCGATGATGTACTCTTTCTCCAGCTCATCGTGGACCATGCTGTAGACGGAGCGCACCATGCGCGGCAGCAGCGCCAGCCAGACGGCGAACATCGCATGGCTCAGATGCGGCCCGGCAAAGGCGACGACGATAATCGCCAGCAGCAGCGAGGGGATGGAGAGCAGGGTGTCGAGGATATGGTTCATCACCGCCGAGCGCAGGCCGTGGGTCGATCCGGCAATCACACCCAGCACCAGACCAAACAGCGTGGCGCCGAGGGTGACGACAAAAGCGCCGCCGACGGTGGGCGCCGCGCCGCTCAGCAGTCGGCTCAGCACATCGCGGCCGAGGTCATCGGTTCCCAGAAAGAAGGAGACTTCGCCATAGCGCGACCACGACGGCGGCAACAGCTGGTAGCCGAGGAACTGCTGGTCGATGCCGTAGGGGGCGAACCAGCCGCCGAAGACGCAGAGCAGCAGCAGGCCCGCGCAGCCGTACAGACCGATCATCGCCGTGGTGTCGCCATAGAACTTACGCCATACGGTGCGCAGCGCGCCGGGCGGACGCTTTTCCAGATAAACGCTATCGTAGGGCATATGAATCCGTTTTAAGTTTGTTAGTCATGCTTTAAGTCTTTTCAAAAATCCCGCTAATACCAATACCTTGCTAGCATAGAGTGCTTTAATTTTGTGTGTTCTGCATTGATTTGAAGGTTATCAATTTAAGTAAAATGTGTACACTGATGTGTATATCGTCTTCCGGAGTGTACACATTGCTTACCGACACAAAATTAAGAAAAGCTCTTGGCAAAAAGAGAGACCAGATCGAGGTCATATCGGACGCTCATGGTCTGAATGTCCGGTTGTCTACTTCCGGCAGTATAACATTCTTTTACCGCTACAGATGGAACGGGAAAGCCGCTCAGCTAACGATTGGCGATTATCCAACCACCTCCTTATCTCAAGCTCGCGAACGTAGACAGCAGTTCAGGGCCTGGTTGACAGAAGGACTCGATCCGAGACGGCAAACAGTTCTGGAGAAACAGAAAAAAGTCGAAGCACTCACCGTTAAAGAGGCTTTCGATTACTGGGAAAAGTATTACTGCATCCCTGAAGGTCTTGTGAAAATCAAGGTTAACCGGCGGGACTTCAATAACCATATAGCGCCTGTGCTGGGGAACATGATTGTTGATCAGACCACTAAAGCACACTGGCTTAACCTTTTTGATGGCATGGGGCGAAGAGTTGTCACTGGTCAGATGCTGGGGCTGATGCAGCGTACGTTCCGTTTCTGCTCCAATCGAGGGGTAATTAATGTGAACCCAATTGAGAGCCTTAGGCGCTCTGACGTAGGTCTCACAGCATCCGTAAAAGATCGCAGATTGAGTGATGAGGAAATCAAAACAGTTTGGAACATCCTTCCTGAAATGAAGTACCGACAACAACTGATAATGAAGTTTCTCATCATGACTGGCTGCCGGAGTACAGAGATCAGAACAGCAAGATGGGAGTGGTTCGATTTCCATGAGCAAACGTGGACCATTCCGGCAAGCGATTATAAAACCGGGAAATCGGTCAGAAGGGCACTTCCCGAGGCAGTAGTAAGAATGATGTTAGCAGAGAAGGAAACATCAGTTTCAAAACACGTTGTGACACTGTCACGCTACAGAGGGCCAGAAGATGACAGACCGCCTCTACAACCAAACGTCGCTCTGTTTTCTGCTCAGATTATAGCTAAAACAGGCATGAAGCCCTGGTCTCTCCATGACCTCAGAAGAACAGTGGCGACACGCCTTTCTGAATTAGGTGCGCCGCCACATGTTGTGGAAAAACTGCTTGGCCATCATATGGCAGGTGTCATGGCACGTTATAACCTGCATGATTATCTGGATGATCAGCGTCACTGGCTTGCTGTTTGGCAGGATCACCTTGAGAAGCTGGTTGGTCAGCCTCTGGTTTGATCCCCACGTTATCTTCCCAGGCCAGCAGGTCTGAAAGTCTCCACCTTTTAGGGCTGCCATTTATTTTAGGCTGCGGGAATGGCTGAGCAAAGTAAGAGGGCATCCTGGATGGGGTGCTCCAGAAATAGAGTGTGCTGCGCGATATTTTGTATCTGGACAGAACGTCATCGGTTATCAAAATTTCATCTGATTTATGAGATGTATTAGTCATAAAAACCCCTTAGTTACATTGTCCAGGCAGATGGTGTAGCCGGCGCGCGCAGCTCATGGCTGTGGCCACATAGCTACTTTTTCTGTTAACAACTTCTACAGTGATCTTTGAGCCTTGAACCACCACCGTATAAGTTCTTTTCGTTTTCTGTCGCCCGTAGGCTCCATAAAGCTCAACGTGTTTTGCCAGTGCCGCATCGCACGCCTGGCGGCCCAGCGGTGATTGTTTGCTTCGGTTAATCAGTCGCATATTCACCTCACACAAAGACATCAACCGGATCGCCAGCTGCGCGCGCGTTGTCGTTCGCTTCCCGGCGGAGGCCGAGAATATAGCCAACGGGATCCCAACTGGACAGAATTGCATTGAGCTCTTTATGGCTGTGCCAGGTTGTCAGGCGTTTTTTAAGCTCGCTGGCGCAGGCGCGCACGTTCGCCCGGGTGGGGCCGGCCATCTTCATGCACAAGCACAAAGTCAGAAGCAGATCCGAATATTCGTCGGCGGCTGCGCGCAATGCTGCCGGGTCGATGCTGGCTTCCAGCTCGGGCAGGCGGTGTTTCAGGCTCATTTGGCACCTCCCTTACGACGAAGAGCCATTCTCAATTTGTTTTTCGCCAGTCTGGCTTTGCGTTGTGCGGGCGTTTCACGTTCGCGAGCGCGCGCATTTGATTCACGATTACGGCGGCGCCTGGCGTTGAGTGATTCGTCTTCGCTTCGTAAATGCATCCTAGGTTCCCCCTCCATTGGCTCGGGCCACTGGTGCGCCTTATTTACCGCGAGCTTATCGATCATCGCCTGGGTAATCTGCTCGTCAGTGATTCCCGCTCTGCGCTGGGCATCCCACATCAGGAACTGCATATCAGCCCATTCGCTGTGGTCGTTAGGTTCCGCGGCAGCTTCAAGCGCTTCTATGCTGAGGTGTTTCAGTGGGCCAGCCGGACCAACATTGCCGAAGGTGGCATGTGACCATTCAGCGTGTTCGCGGCGAACCTGATTGCGAGCAAATGAGAACTCCCCCATCAGCGCTGCCAATGCGATTTCAGTAATACGCAAATACAGGGCCGCGCGGGACGGATTGCTGAATTCACCCTCTTTTAAAAACTTCGATATTTCCGCCACGTCAGCACGGCACACGGCGATTAATTGCTCATTAGTGAATGTGGCGATATCAGTCATTCCAGGCCTCCAGCTCGTTCTGGATTTCTTCATCGATCTCGTCATTTGTGGCTTCTTCGTCCAGGTAATCACGCGCTTCTTTGAGGTACTGTTCCCGGCGTTCGTCATACCATGCCGAGAACTCAGGGGACCAGCCATCAGTTGTGCCGTCATAGTCAACCTTGGCGTTACGTTCAGCCATGCTCTCGACCATGCTGTAAGCGGTGGTAAGCGCAGCTTCGCGGATATACCCACGCAGATCGCGCTTACACCAGTAGGGGTTAACTTTTGAATCACAAAAAGGTTTGAATTCCACTTCCCAGCGACGTACGCATCGTGCATTCAGTGATTTGCTCATATCGTTACCGGGAGGGCGAACCCTCCCGCCTCCCTTATCCCACGTATTCCGGTTTCATGTCGTCCAAGGTGATGCGGAACTGGTCATACAGTTCATCACCGAGGTGGCGGCGCGATGAGGTCAGGGTGCTTTCTGCCTTCGCGAATAACTCTTCGGCTTCCGGATCCCCCGGGTTAGGAAGTGAATTTATGGCGGCCTCAACTTTGTTTCGGGCGTCTACCATGAAATAACGCTGCACGGCTTTACCTTTCAGTTCGGTGAAAAGAACAGTGCCCAACACAGCTTTCTCTTTATCCAGATCCGCCCTGATGGCTTTTGCTGCATCGACAGATTCGGCGCGCTCAATGCGGTCACGGAAATCATCTGCCAGGGAATCAATATTGAGAGCTGAATCCTGCGCGCTGGTGGTGATGTCTGTTCCGCTGGTGATCTCTGCGACAGACATTCTTTGCGCCGGCGCCGGGTTTATTTCTCGCTCGGTCCTTTGTTCAACTTCATCCGGGCTGTAAACACCCAGGATGACTTCCGGGCAATACAGCCGTGCCCAGTATTTGACGCCCAGATAAGCGATCTGCTGTTTCGGGTTAGAAACCCACAAAGGAGAATTACGTGTGACGACTCCAGAGAGATAAAGTGGCTCCCCCCAGGTGATTTCTGATTCACCGCGCAGAATCGCGCCGACCTGGACGAATAACCCGATTTCGTCTTCATCAGTCCAGCCGCGCACCCGTTCTGTAACGCTGTATTTCCCATTTTTACCGTGTTTTTCCCTGGTAATTTCCTGCGTCCTTGTGCAACGTTCCCAGTCGCCGCCGTAGCGATAATGAAATCGACCGTTAATAGCGCTGGAACTGGCGATTACCGCGTTGACGAGCTGGGCTTCATATCCGAGCACGCCGTTTACCAGATGCGTTTTTTGCGCGACTGCATAGGGATTCATGCCCCACTGCATAGCCTGCATAACGATGGCCATGCAATCGGCTGGCTTACCTGCAAGGTGAGCTGGCACTGTCACTTGTGAATCAGCCATAAGGTTTGCGAAAGCAGTTAACTGACCGAGAGCCTGAACGTTAAAGATCGCGTTGCTAGCTGAAATGGTGTTTGGTGCCTGCTGTTCGGCTGTAACAATGTTAGTGTTTTCCATGACTGTTCCCCCTTATGCCTGTACGCGCAGCGCTTCGAGACGGCGCATATCAAAATCGTTAAGTTCTTCGGTGTAGTCTTCGGTAATCGGCGCCGGCCATTCGCCAGTGTCGAAACCGTTCGCGATGGCACGCATTGCTTTGCGATATTCCAGCATGCCGAGTTCCAGCATTTCTTCGGATGCCTCGATGATGGCGATCCAGTGGTAGTTCTCGTCTTTGTTGACGAATATCCAGAAGAACTGGTCAAGGGCTGCGGTTTCGCAGTACATAGCCGCGCTCAGGTGGTAATCGCGCTCGATGATTTCCCGGTGCAGCTTCGCGCGCAGGCCTTCCTGCTTAATGTTCCACATACTGATGGTTTTCAGGTCCGCACCAATGCGCAGGCCGCCCATGTCTATCTCAAGGTCAGGGCGCACGCGAACTTCCAGCCCGGTTTCCTCATCAATGCCGAAATAGCTCACCTCGACGGCACGGCTCGGGTGCGTCAACAACTTGCCAGCGGTCGGGTGATTCAACAGTGCTTTCTGAATGGCCAGTGCCGTAGCCAGCTGCTGGCGGGTAACCAGCACTTTTCCTTCCGGGTTCTCGCGCCATGCATCCAGCAGCTCGTCGGCAAACACGGCATCCGGTTTTACCGATTTCACGGCCTGAATCAGATCGGCCTTTGTGCCAGAGACTTTCAGGGGCTGCGCCTTCTGTGCTTCCTGAGCAACCATGTCAGGATTAATAAGCGCCAGCTGTTCCAGTAAGGCATCGCGGCCACCGATGGTTTTCACCTGGGCGGGCAGGGTGGCGTTGTATTCTTTGATGCAGGCCTTCATTGCGGTGGCGGTTTGCTTCTGACCGTCTTCAATGCGCTGGAACTCAGCAGGTAAAGACATATAACCCTGGCCGGTTTCTTCAACTGATGTACCCAAGGGAACCTGGGCGGGCAGGTTCGCGTTGTATTCCTCCAGGAATCTTTTGATGTCATCTGCGCTGAGTAAAACCGGAAGCCCGTTGTTGTATTCGTCGATAAATGCGCGGATCGTCGCCGTCGTGGTGAAGGCACCTTCCGGGATTTCCGGCTCGATACTGAATTCTTTTTCCAGCTGATCAGGCTGCAGCGCCAGTGCATGCACCAGATTGCCCATATCCAGAACAGGAGAGCGCACCTTCTGGATGGTTTTGGATACGTGGCGCGCCTCGAAATACATCAGCGATACCCGGGCATCTTTAACCATCGTGGAGCTGATGCCGTTAGCGGCGTGGTAGACCTCATTTGGCACGCCTTCATATCGACCAGGCTCGAAATACTCCGGCCATGCTGGCGCTGCTTGTTCAGCCTCTTCCTCTTCATCGCTATGAGCACTCTCTGAAACCTGGCTTTTCAGCACTTCGGCGGTAAGATCCGGGCAGCGTTCAGCCAGTATTTTGCTCATGTTCACGGCAATTGTTTGCGCAGGAGGCTCATCAGCGCCTTCGCCTGCTGATACCGCATTATCATTTTCGTCTTCGACCGGCTGAGCCGTTTCCATCTGCACATCGCTGGTGGTTTCCCCGGAATTAGCTGGATGTAATTTTTCTTCTGCAGCGCGCTGGCGCGCCTGGTCCACGATAGAAAGTGCTGGTGCTGGCTGGCTATCCATCAGACCATCAATCGAAAAAACACCATTGCCCATGTTTGAAACTTCAGGCTGTTTGGGTTTGGTCAGGTCTTCGGTTATCCACTTCGGATCCGTGGGGTCACTGATGCCTTCGACATATTCGCCACGTTCGGCGGCCAGAACCTGATTAGCGTCAGGGCGTTTCTTTTGAGCTTCTTTCACCAGTTCGGTGCCAATTACCTGAAAGTCAGTTGGGAGAGTTTCCAGGTCAGGCACACCTTCATCTCCATCGATAGCCTTTTTCACAGCGTCCAGAGTGACGGCGGCAGATGAAACATGACCAGCTTTTTCAAGAGTCTCAGCAGAAGGGGCGTCATGCTTATGCTCGGTCAGGTTCGCATTGATATAGGTCTGCAGACTTACCGGGAAATGATGAATGTCGCTGGTGGCGCCACGAATAAGGGCAAAAATCGCGGCGCGGGAATAATCCAGGATGCCTGCAACCTTGCGCAGCGCTGCCGACCATTCCTTGAACGGACTTTCTTTCTTCTGAACGATCTCTTTGGCCCGGCGGTGAATTGATGCCGGGAAATTGTAGATATCGAAATCCATTGGCATTGTGGCCAGGGCTATTTCTACATCGAGCGTATCAAGGGTATGGGTGTAGTCAGGGTTGCGATCGGTTTTATTACCGCCGCCAGCATTAGTTCCTGCATCAGTTTTCAAAACCGAAGAAATGCAGTTACCGGCAGCCCATTCCCTGGTGAGAATGCCGCGGTCGATCGCGTTCGTGGCGAACCACAGCTTTGCAAACTGAATACGTTTGCCGAGCTCATGCCGTTTCCCTTCCGGGAAGACTTTTTTATTGGCGCTGGTGAATTTCCAGAGCGTCGGCATATCGTATTTTTTGATTTCAGGGATATTCTCGGCGGCCAGAATCAGATCCTGGACGGCTGCGTTATCAGTGTCCATTTCCAGAACTGACAGCTCCTGCCGGTGAGGCATGCTGATATGATAAACGTGACTCTCTTCGGCCATATACTGCGCCAGCAGCTGAGCGCGAAAGGGGAGTTCTGCCACGTTAAAAAGCGCGCTTGAATCGTCTTGGTATTCATCGCTACCGAAAGTTTCCACGGTCTCATCTTGTGCCGCGTCGCCAGTAGTCTTGGCATCAACCAGCTCTCCAGTAACGGCCTCAGAGGATACTCCGGCATTATCGCCGTGATGAACATCAGCAGGCGCCAGTCCTGGCTTAAGAGTCCAGGTGCGGCCATCGTCGCCGAGCTGGTAGCGTTCGCACCATGAGTAATCGAGAACACCCTCCGCTGGCAGGTCGTTGAATACCGGGAAATCGGTGCGAATAGGTTTTTGATAGTCTTTGCCGCGGCCTGTTTCGATCCCAGCGTCTTCCAGATCGACGTCGAGCTGCAGTAGAGCGCGGGCTTCTGATTTATTAGTGCGCCAGATTACGGCATCAGCTTTACCCGATTTTTGAGTCGCTTTTATCAGATAAAAATATTCCATGTGATAGCCTCTATTTTGGATGTAGAATCCCCCGGGCCATTGGTAGCGCCCATTTAGGGTGGTCATTGGTTTTGGTAATTTCCGGTGTAACTTTGGTCGGTGGCACCGGACGTACAGCCCGCTTCGGCGGGTTTACGTTAGCTCTCGTGCGCCATCTGGTCGTAAGAGGCGCAGCGTTCAGAGCAATACTCTTTTTCTTTCCGTGCTAGCTGGTTCCCCTGGAGGTACAACAGGGTGCTTACCACTGGCTTTCCCTCGATTGCTTTACGGCAGTAACCGCATTTCTTCTGCATTCCTCCCCCTACATTTGCACCGTGAACCCGGCCGGATGCTCGTCCAGTACACCTTTCAGCGGATAACATTCAGCTTTCACGTGTTGCTCTTCTGCGGCTGCCTTGCAGTCATTCTCAGTGTCGTAAACGCCGAGCAGGACATCCTGATTACCGCCCGTCAGCATGCTGACGGTGAGAACCAGGGCAAACATCGTGCTCATGAAGGGTCTCCTTTTTGCGCGAGCATGTAGCACACCCGGCGGATGAAAGCTGACAGCGGACTTAAACGAACAGCCTGCTGACGAGCGGGTTTGCGTGCGAAATCATTCATAGAAACAATCCCCTCAGTGCGCAGAAAAGCGCGATCCAGATGAAGAGCCCAATTACTGCTGAAATGACCAGGGTTCTTATACCGTGCTTGCTCATTTCAACTCCTCATGTATGCCTGTCTTTTAACCACTTCAGGCTCGGTGGTATGCTGGTAGTTCTCACACAGCCAGCAAGGAAATAAAAATGTCAAAACTGACAACGATGAAAGTTGCTTGCCCTGATTGCGGAAGCGAGATGCTCAAGCGTCCCGATGATTTCGACTTTGAGACAAACTTTGTTGGCGTCAGTTGTGCCAACTGTGGTCGAGAAATCACTAAGGACGATGTCGTTAAGCAAGGGACGGATGTTGTCAAAAAGCAGGTTGACGACATCCTCAGGGATGCCTTCAAGGGAACGGGCTGGAAGCTCAAGTAACCCCAGTAGTTCCTCGACCTGATTGATTACTTCCGTGGCGTCTATTTCGAGTTCAATAGGCGCCACCTTTACCTTACTCATCTCACCCTCATTGCCTTGTCGCCGGCCAGCGGAACGTTTAAACCTACTGCGCGTTGCTCTCTCCACCTCATCCGGTGTTTCGTATGCCGCCGGCAGCTACTTCGTGGGCTCCATGCCTGGGTGGTTTTTTTCGATGGAATAATTAAACACAATGTTTACTCGGTAGTCAACTAAATGAGTTGTTTTAAGTAAACAAAAGGTTTACATGCAATTGATTTAAGAGGTGGGTTGACTGTTTTTAATGCTGTTATTGGTTTAAAAAACATCAGCTAGAATGGTTGTGGAGCGAGATGAGTTGGATAGAGTTCGAGCTTTCATCGCTGACAGGATTGGATGTACTCAACTGCGCACCTTAGACAACGTCATTCCAAGGGAGCGCCAAAGGATGTATAGGAAAGGGAATCAGAGGGGATGGTATACTTATATTGGCTACGCCTGTGGTGAATCCATGTTCTGCTTGTAGTCATGAACGGTTGTTACATGATTGCTAGTAAAAAGCACGGCTTAAAGAGGAAGAATGATCGCAACGATGTTGAGGTTTACAACATTTGCATTAAAATACATGAAGCATAATTCTATGAATAATATGGGTTTTACAATTACAAGACTTTTATAATGTCCAATATATTGAATAGGTAATCTGCAAAGCTAGAGGTGTGCACACGGTTTCTCTCACCATAGAGAAACCATTCCGCCACCATGCGGAAGGCGAAAGGCCCCGAACAAGACTACTATTCGGGGATTTTATTCAGAGAGGTTTCTTAATATCACCATTTATAAGCAAATCGTAGGCTAAGAACAATTTCCTATAAACAGTCTTTAAGTTTTCATTATCACATGATATAAATTGTAAAAATATATCTTCTTTTACATAGACAGATAATTCACGCACATCTATGTGTCTAATATTTTTTATAACGACAACTGGTTCTTTTCGCTTGCTAAATCCTGCGTTTTTTATCTCTGTAATTGTGGTAAAGATTCGTTCTGCATTTGCTTTATCTAATGTTATAGAGTTAATTATATTATCCAAGTTACCATGACGCTCGATTCTTTGATTAAGTCGAGTTAATGCTTTTTGCTGCAAATTTAAATCACGGAAGTTGCAACTGGATATAATCTTTGAAAACGGTAATCTTATTGTATTTTTTGCATCAATGATAAACTCAATTGCTAACTTGTTGGATATTTCATTTTTCTCAAACAAATAGTCCTCTAGATAATTAAGTTCTTTTATTTGAGTGAAAACGTATTTTTTATCACCTAAAGCTACAACCAGGTTTTTTCCCTGTTTAACGCTTTCTTCAAGTTTATCTAAGTCTGATGGAGATACTAGTAATGTGTCGAGATTGCCTTTTTCGCCTTCATTAACAATAAGTGTCTTAATTGCTCTCTGATATCGTAAAACATCATAAGGAGACAATCCTTCATCAACAGTGCTTATCTCATCATAAATCTGTTTGTAATTGTCTGTTTCAACAGAGGTGTAAGTAACCTGAAGTTGCTGATCAGTGATTTGCTTTATGATTACTTGCTCTTCATTTGGTTTGTGTTGAATAAGAATTATTCTTTCAGCTGATTTCCTTCCATCTTCTTTTGGTAATTGTGATGAGAAGTCTGACAATAGTTTTTTCACATTTCTATCTGTTAACGAATACCCTATAAAGAGAATTGGATTTTTAATCATATTCGATAGTATTTTTGCACTTATGAGAATTGCACTATCATCATATTTCTCATAGTCCTCAGCGCTAATTACAATTGATTTCGGTTCCTTGATATCTCCATGTATCTTGTATAACTCACACCATCCGATGGTGTCTTCGAAGAAACCATTATTTCCAATATATAGTTTAGGGGTGACGCCTTGATCATTAAGCAGATGCTCTATAAAGGCATCATAATTAGTAGTAATGATCATTTTTGCTTTTTTTAATAGTGCTTTGAAAGAGTTTAATTCATCTAGGTCTACATCATCCTTAAGCGTAGGAGAAGAGAACCGTTGACATATTGAGTATTTGAAAGGTGAAATGTTTTCACTAAACACACGTTTTGCGTCTAGCCCTTCAAGTTTAATTGCGTTGCCAGTAAAAAGCTTGTTAAAGTCATTCTCTATTTTAGTTGCTGCTTCGGTGTATATTTTATGATCTAAATCAGAATCATCGCCAATGCTGGCTCGAAATTTCTCTTTTATTGTCAGAAGATAATTATAGAAATCTATTTCAGGATTTATTTTTTGCCAATACTCATTTAGTAAATCTTCCCAAGTAGGGTAATTTTTTAGATATCTTTTAGATATACCTGAACCAATGAATACGATAGGGTAGCTTTTGAATTCAAAAAGTTGGTTTGGCATATCAAAATCCTTCTAGTTAAACGAAGCATATTGTGTGTTTTATATCAGTTAAGACAAACATACCGTATTTATAGGGTTGAAAAGTAAAAATAACCGTCTTGCCTATATGTTTGTATCATGCTGCCGAACAAGCAAAATACCTCATCAGCCCACTATTGAGTACGAATGCTGTCTATACCTCTGAGGCGGTTACTCAGCATCACCCTTAATCCGCCGCCCCATGTACTTGGCGTACAGCTCATCGAGCTCCTTCAGCCGAAGAGATATGATCCGCTGCATGTTCTGTTGTTCTTCTTCGTTTGGCAGTTGGTTGTAAAGTTCAAGCAACCTTCGCTCGTCAGGTCTCAATCCGTCTTTAGAGCCCACATCTTGGCCTAAAACCCATTCAAGGCTGACGCCAAGCGCATCCGCGAGCTTTATCGCAGAGCTTTTTCCTATTGCGCCCCGCACAAACCAGTTGTTAACAGACTGCGCGCTCACACCACAGATCCTCGCGATATCAGCTTTTGATATGCGCTTCTTCTCAATGATTTCGTTAAGCCGCTGAACCTGCGGGTTATCTGCTTGGTGCGTATTTTTTCTCATATATCACGATTTTAAACTAAATGTTTACGCTCACAACATTCATAAAGTTGACATTAAAATAAACATAATGTTTAATTTGATTCGTAAACTATAAGGAGTCACTTATGAATGCATTAGAGAAAGCCATAAAAAATGCCGGTAACGCAACAAAGCTTGCTGAAAAATTGGACGTCTCATCAATGACAATTAGTCATTGGAAAAAACGTTGTGGGGGGCTTGTGCCTCAGGGACGCATTTCCTCTATTTTTCAGGCTACAGGCATTACACCTCACGAACTTCGCCCTGATCTTTATCCAAATCCAACAGACGGCCTACCGAAAGAGGAAGGCTGACCATGCAAATACTCTCCTTTCAACAAAATACCGGATTCAAGACCGGCACTTTGATAAAGCGAAATCAGCTGAGAGAGTCAGATCACGACGCTATTCGCTCCGCCGTTCGCGCCTGGGCTGCAGCTGAAGGGCAGGATGTTGTGTCGGCACACATCATCGGTGAGTGGCGGCAGAAGGGCGGCGGGGAGATCGACTTTCCTGATGACATCAGCCGTGCCAGACAAAAGCTTTTTCGCTACCTGGACAACCCGGCCGAGTCTGAGCGCTATCGCGAGTATGTTCGCCTTCTTACACCGGCGATCATGGCCGTTCTTCCGCTGGAATACCGCCACCGTCTTTTTCCCGTAGACAATTTTATGTCCCGCCTGGCTCGTCTGGAAAAAGAAACCAGCGAAGCAAAGATTGCCGTTGCTGTGGGGGCTCCACGCCATCAGAAGCTGAAAGAACTGAGCGAGGGAATTGTCGAGATGTTCCGGATAGACCCTGAGTTAACGGCGCCACTGATGGCCATTGTCACTTCAATGCTGGGAGTGACGTGATGCTGGAATTAAGAAAGGTGAAAGCCGCGGTGCTGCAACACCTACGGCTTTCTTTGCGAATTAACTGGATCAATTCACAGGGGAAATTATGAACACGAACCAACTGAATTTCAATAATGGGGGCGCCCATGGCTAAAAACTCGATCGACGCGTACGGCGCCAGCGGTAAAAGCAACGTCCTGTTTTTCGAACCGGAAAACCTGCATCTGGTGACCGATACAACACACCCGCTTTACGATGAACGAGTACACCTACCGCTTAATGAAGCTGTGATCCTCAACATCATGGAACTTGGGGTACTCGAACCGATTATCGTGTGGAAGGACCCGGAGACAGGGAAAACCTGCGTGGTTGCAGGTCGGCAGCGCGTAAAGAACGCTATGGAAGCAAACGCTAGGAGAAAGCGGGCAGGGCTGGAACCCTGGCCGGTACCCGGTATAGCTAAGCGCGGCTCAGCCATTCAAATGGCCAAATACATGGTCAGCGAAAACGAGATAGCGCAACCAGATACCCCACTGGGCCGGGCCAAAAAAATGGTTCAGCAGATGGAATACGGTCATGACGAAAATGACATTGCCCTGCTATTTGGCTGCAGCGTAAAAACGGTCCAGGCAACCGTGGCTCTACTGGATGCTACGCAGGCCGTCCAGGCGGCGGTTGAGGCAGGAAAAGTCACTGTCACTCAAGCGCGTCAGTTGGTCGATTTGCCACCGGAAAAGCAACGGGAAACGGTCAAACAGTTAGAGGCAGCGGCAGAGGGTGTAACTGGCCACGAGAAAGCTCGCCGACAGCGCGCTGTCCTCGGAGACACAAAGCCGCGTCTCAAATCCCGTAAGGAAATCACCCAGCAACTTCAAACCGCCAGCGGCGAATACGCAGCGGCTTTGCTGTGGGTGCTTGGTGATGAAAACACACCAGTTTAAGCAACAACGGGGTCTCTATGCGTGATTACGGCAAGGTGCATACATCATTTTGGATAAGCGATGGAATGCGCCGGGTATCGGATGATGCCAGGTTGCTGGCGCTGTACCTGCTCACCGGGCAACACACGAACATGATTGGGTGTTTCCGGCTGCCTGATGGATATGTTTCGGAAGACTTAGCATGGACTCCTGAAAGGGTTTCGAAAGGGTTTGATGAGCTATCGGCTAACGGTTTCGCAACGCGCGATTCGTCATCGAAATGGGTGCTAATTCGTAACTTTCTGACCTGGAATTCAGTTGAAAACCCAAACCAGGGAATTGCAGCACTGCGTTTGTTTGATCAGGTCCCGGACACATCTACGGTTAAGCCAGAGCTGGCGCGGGTTTTAGCCTCGGCAATATCCCACATCGGCATCGCAAAACTAAAGGGTTCCGAAAGGGTTCTCGAACCGTTCCTTAACCAGGAACAGGATCAGGAGCAGGAACAGGATCAGGAAGAAGATAGTTCGGGGCATGGCTTCGCCACACCCCCAGACGATCAGAACCAAGACGAAGGCGATAAACCTGATCCCCAAAAAATATACCCGAATGATTTCGAGCAGGTCTGGTCGGTTTATCCCAAGCGGGCAGGGGGAAACAGCAAGTCAGATGCTTTCAAAGCCTGGAATGCCCGAATCAGGGATGGAACCACTGCGGCGGAAATCTTCGCAGGAGTGGTGCGTTACGCGGCTTTCGTTAAAGCCGAGGGAATCCTCAACACGCAGTACGTGAAACAGGCGAAAACGTTTTTTGGCCCTGGTATGCATTTCAGCGAACCGTGGGCGATTCAGCAGGCGCCAGGCGCACGAGATCCCAATCAGATTTCGGAACCTGACAAAACCATCCCATCGGGATTCAGGGGGTAGCGATGAAAAACATGATTGGTACCGGGAATGCACTGGAGCGACTGAAAAAACTCATTCCCCCTGGCGTTCAGCCAAAATTCGGCAGCGTTGATGAATGGCGTGCCTGGCAAGCCGAAGAAGGCCGTAAGCGCTGTGTGGAACTGGAAAAACAAAACCAGCGAGCACGTGCAGAGAAAATCTTTGGACGTGCAGGAATTCAGGATCTGCACCGCGGCTGCACATTCGCGAACTATCAGGTTGAGTCGGATGGCCAGCGTCGGGCGCTCTCGATGGCGAAAAGTTACGCGCAGCATTTCGGTTCTGGGTTTGCGAGTTTCGTATTCAGCGGAGCGCCGGGCACCGGGAAAAACCATCTGGCGGCAGCAATCGGAAATCACCTGCTGGCTGGTGGCCGCTCTGTGCTGGTGGTAACCATTCCGGATCTCATGCTGCGTGTTCGGGAATGTTATGACGGCGGGCAGTCAGAGGCGTCATTGCTGGACGATTTGTGCCATGTGGACCTGCTTATTCTGGATGAGGTGGGTATTCAGCGCGGAAGCAGCGGTGAAAAAGTCATCCTGAATCAGGTTATCGATCGCCGGCTGTCCTCCATGCGACCTGTCGGCATCCTAACCAACCTGAACTATGAATCGCTGAAGGAAACACTGGGTATGCGGATCCTTGACCGTCTCCAGATGGACGGCGGTATGTGGGTGAATTTTGAATGGGACAGCTATCGCAAAAACGTTCGCCATTTGCGTGTCGTTAAGTGAGGTGTGTATGGCTAGAGCATTATCAGCAGTTGAGCGGAGAGAGTACGTCCGCGCAGTGATTCGGATCACCAGGCATCAGGGGCGCCTAACGACCACTGAGGCAATGAAAAAGCTGGGGCTGAGCCGCGCTACTGTCCAACGGTATTTTTCCGAAGCAGAAGCGACTGGCGAGGTTGTCCGGCATGGTCGTTTGGGGCTGTTCCGCGATCATCGGGCTGTCATCGACTTTGACATGAAGCGTTTTGGCCTGGTGCCGAAAGCTGCTGTTGGGATGAATTACAGCCTGCTTGGCAGCCCTGTATTTCAGCGCGTTTTGGATGTGCAAGAAGTAATTTCTGCGGGTAAACCGATAGCCGCCCCGCAGGAGGTGAAATAGTGGATCCTTCACTGGAATATGCCTGTAAGCGAATTCTGGAGCTGGAGCAGTTGTTGCTGGTGGATGTTCCTGAAACCGTTTGGCCCGCCGAGGTTGCAATGGTTCTGTCTCAAGTTGAAAGCGCCGGGATTCTCCAGGCGCACCACAAGCAACGACTGCAGCACCATATCAACAGAATGTGGCTCGAAAAAATGCCGGTACCGTCAATTATCGCCGCGGCCCGTTCGCTGGCCTGCGCCATGGAGAAATACGTGTGAGAGAGAGCGAAATCATCGTTGATAACTTTGCCGGCGGCGGCGGGGCGAGCACGGGCATCGAGATGGCGATTGGGCGCAGCGTTGATATTGCGATTAACCATGACCCCAACGCCGTTGCTATGCACACAACGAACCACCCTGATACGTTGCACTATTGCGAATCTGTGTATGAGGTTCGCCCTAAGGTTGCGACTGCCGGCCGCCGTGTCGGACTGGCCTGGTTCTCCCCGGATTGCCGCCACTTTTCCAAAGCGAAAGGGGCTAAACCAGTTGAAAAAGCGATTCGTGGGCTTGCTTGGATTGTTCTGCGTTGGGCGCTGGATGTTGGCCCGCGGGTAATGATGCTTGAGAACGTTGAAGAGTTTAAAACGTGGGGGCCACTACTGGCGGCGGAAATGCGTCCGGATCCGGACCGCGTTGGCGAAACGTTCTTGGCATTCGTCGGCATGCTGACATCCGGAGTTCCTGCGGATCACCCTGCGTTGTTGGAATGCTGCGAATTTTTGGAGTTATCGACGGATAGCGAACAGGCGATGCGTTTGATTACCGGGCTGGGCTATGACGTCGATTATCGCGAATTGCGCGCCTGCGACTACGGCGCGCCAACTATCCGAAAACGTTTCTTCATGGTTATGCGACGGGACGGGCAGCCGATAGTCTGGCCGGCAGCTACTCACGGGGATCCGAAATCGCCGGCGGTGATTTCTGGCAAACTGGCACCATGGCGCACAGCTGCAGAATGCATCGACTGGTCAATTCCAGCGCCAAGCATTTTCAACCGCAAAAAGTCTCTGGCAGAGAATACGCTGAAGCGGATCGCGCGCGGCATCCAACGCTTTGTTATCGAGAGCGCGTCGCCGTTTATCGTGAAGTGCAATCACACTACCACTAAAGGCAAATACGATTGCTTCCGGGGGCAGGCTCTCTCTGAACCGCTGCAGACGATTACGAAAACCCACGGTTTTGCGGTCGCAGTACCACACCTGACAAAGTTTCGTAACGGCGCCACCGGGCAGCCAGTTACCGAACCGGTACCAACGGTGACGGCTGGCACGTCCAAGCGCCCGGGCGGGAATGGTCATGCGCTGGGGATTGTTGAGGCGGGCCTTGTCCCGTTCCTCGCTGGCAACGGTGGCAGCGAATACCAGGCTAAACCGCGCCCGCTTGATCAACCTGCTCACACCATCCTGAAAGAGTCCAGGGCTTGCATTGTGGCGCCAGTCATTGCCCGCCAGTTTGGAGCCAGCATCGGCCACCGGGCGGACGTACCAAATGCAACTATCACGGCGGGCGGTGGCGGCAAATCGCAGTTGGTGACGCCGACGCTGATTCAGATGGGATATGGCGAGCGCCCAGGGCAGGAGCCGCGCGTGCTGCAACTGGACAAGCCTCTGGGTACTGTTACCGCCGGCGGAAACAAATTCGCGACGGTGAGCGCGTTCCTGGCGAAGCACTACGGAGGAAATTACACCGGACCCGGTGTTGGGTTGGATGAACCGACACATGCAGTGACGACAGTTGACCATCATGCAGTAGTTGCGGCGCATCTTATGGTGAACAATACCGGGCATCCTGGCGGTTCCGTGGAATCTCCTGCGCATACGGTTACAACTGGCAATCACCACGCCGTTATTGCTTCTCACCTAGTTAAGTTACGTGGTACTTGCCGTGACGGACAGCGGACTGATGCACCGATGCCGACCATTACCGCTGGTGGTCAGCACGTCGGGGAAGTTGAAACCACTCTCGCTGTTGAGCATTACGACGAAGAGCGCGCGCAACAGGTGTTAGCGTTCCTGAAAGAGTACTGCGGAGCCGATAGTACCGGGCTGGTGGAAATCGCCGGGGTAACTTACCGAATCGTTGATATCGGCATGCGTATGCTTCAGCCGCATGAGCTGTACCGGGCGCAGGGCTTTCCGGAGTGGTACATCATCGATCGGGATTACCGCGGGGTGAAGTATGCGAAGGATAAGCAGGTTGCACGCTGCGGCAATGCCGTTCCGCCCCCGTTCGCTGAGGCGCTGGTTAGGGCCAATCTGCCGGATCTATGTCAACAGAAGGGAATGGCTGCTTAATAAACTTCTATCAATTCAACCCGCGCTGGCGGGTTTTCTTTTTTGTCCTGGTAAATAGGGGGTTGCACACTACACAAAATGTGCATCTTATGACTCAGTAGTTTTTTCTGCTACACCAATGCATCTGAAATTAATTAAATTCTGAAATTGGCCTTTTCCATTTGCTCGAGTGAAATAGGGGCTTGTACGATACACAAAATATGCCGTCGACAACCGCGCAAAGCTTTTAACTCCGTTAGCCATGAAAGTTAAACAAAACTCCCAAACTTTCAATTTCGATAATCTCTTTTGAAAATAGGGGCTTGTAGGACGATCTTCATCTGCCATCATATCTTCCGTTACCGTGAAACTTTCACATGTAAGTGATTTAACATTAATTTATACTGTATAAAAACACAGTATATGGTTTTGCTTCCGGGAGGTAGGGATGCGCAATGAGAGTGATGAGTACTACGATCTGGTTAAACGTTCTACAGGTGAAGTTGTTGGCAGCATCAGGGCAGCAGGCCGGGTTCTGGTATACACGGCAAATGGTATGACTTCTATGCGACCACTGCTTGAGGATGAGGGAGTATTTAATCTCAACGCAATGACCAGTTTTCTGCATCGCCTCGGCTACCGGGTTATCCCGCCTTCTGATAATATGAAATCAACGGCCTGAACAACCGTTGACCTACTGCGCCACGGAGAGAAACCATGGCGCAATTGCACTTAATAAAGCAGTCACAAGGTTTACTGATCCCTGCCACGCAGGAGACCAGCGATTTCTTGCAATCAAAATGCAAGCTCGGCGCCGTTCTGGAGGCCGACTTTAAGCTTGTCCGCAATCCGGCGTTTCACCGCCGTTACTTTGCTTTACTCAATCTCGGCTTTGAATATTGGGAACCTACCGGCGGGGCGATTTCGTCTAACGAGCGCAGGCTTATCACAGGTTACGCCAAATACCTTGCTGCATATGGCGGGAGTGAATCGGCGTTGCTTGATGCCGCCGGGCAATATCTCGACCGGATAGCTGAGAAGCGATCCGGCTATATCAGTATTTGCAAATCCTTCGATGCTTACCGGGCGTGGGTCATCGTTGAAGCCGGCCACTATGACGCCATACAGCTGCCGGACGGCACGCTGAAAAAACACCCTCGCAGCATTTCTTTCGCAAGCATGGACGAATGCGAGTTCCAGGAACTGTACAAAGCATCGCTGGATGTTCTCTGGCGGTGGATCCTCTCTCGTTCATTCAACAGCCTGCAGGAAGCTGAGAACGCCGCCAACCAGCTTTTAAGCTTCGCTGGGTGATGCCGATGAAACACTCATGGTTTCAGCATCCCGAATGCACTGCGGAGCAGGCAGAACAGTTGGTGTCCAGATATCAGGCGCGTGGCATCGTCACCGAGAAAAGCCTTAACCCGGATTATCTGAGCTGGACGGTCAGCGCCAGGCTGCCGGTTTGTGCTCGACCGGAGTATACGCCGCGATCACTTCGTCAACGGATTTGGGGGTAAGCATGGCTAATCTTCTCAAAGCGGCGCGCGGCCGCGAATGTCAGGTTCGTATCCCGGGCGTCTGCAACGGTAACCCTGAAACCACGGTATTGGCCCATATCCGCATTGCTGGATTGTGCGGGACCGGGATTAAGCCGCCTGATCTGATCGCCGCTATCGCCTGTTCATCCTGTCACGATGAAATAGACCGCCGCACGCGCCTGGTAGATGCGGAGTATGCGAAGGAGTGCGCGCTGGAGGGAATGGCCAGAACGCAGGTTATCTGGATGAAAGAGGGGCTGATAAAAGCATGAACCAATATCGAATTTCATTACCCTGGCCACCAAGCAACAACCGCTACTACCGGCATAACCGGGGGCGCACACACATCAGCGCGGAAGGGCAGGCATACCGCGACAGTGTCGCCAGAATCATCAAAGACTTGATGCTTGATATCGGCCTTTCCACGCCACTGAGAATCCGTATTGAGTGCCACATGCCGGATCGCCGGCGCCGTGACCTGGACAACCTGCAAAAAGCTGCATTCGACGCCCTGACGAAATCGGGTTTCTGGCTCGATGACCAGCAGGTTGACTACTACAGCGTGAAGAGAATGCCTGTCGTCAAAGGTGGGCGGCTTGAGCTAACCATTACCGAAATGGAGGCCGCATGAGCCGTGACGTTATCGAACGCATCCGCGACCGCTGGCAAAAGCTCCGCCTCCTGCGTAGCCGCGGCACCGTGCTGGTTGACTACAAAATATTACGCAATTTCGTCCGTATCTATAAGCGCCTGGGAGAAGAAGCATGACAGCTCAATACTTGGAATTTGTTCGCCAGCAGCTGATAGTGGCCACCGCCGATCTGAGCGGCGCGACGAAAGGGCAACTGGTGGCTTTCGCAGAAAATGCGCAATTCACCGCTACGGCGCGCAGCCGGGGAAGGAAGAAGGTTTATAGCGAAGTAAAGCAAAAAATGGTTAACCCGGATGGGCCGCCGATGAGCGGCAGCCAGTCCCGCGCTAAGGGTTCATCAATCGCTCTCGTTCTGCCCGTTGAATATTCGACGGCAAGTTGGCGACGGGCTCTGCTGTCGCTGGAAGACCACCAGAAAGCGTGGCTGCTGTGGAACTACAGCGATAATATCCGCTGGGAACACCAGGAGACGATCACCCGGTGGGCATGGGGGCAATTCAACGAAAAGCTGGCCGGCGTGCGCATTGCAAAGAAAACAGTCGATCGCCTGCGCCAACTTATCTGGCTGGCCGCGCAGGATGTCAAAGCCGAGCTGGCAGGGCGGGAGGCGTATGAATATCAGGCGCTGGCGGAGCTGGTTGGTGTAGCAAAGTCCACATGGACAGAAACCTACCTCCCTCATTGGCTGGCGCTGCGCAGCAGTTTTGTGAAGCTTGATAGCGACGCTCTCATATCGGTAACGCGATCACGTTCACAACAAAAGGCGACAAATTTAGATGTAAGTCTTGCAAAACCGAACTGAAAGGCATATATTTCATGTAAATCTGATATCGTCGCCATAGCTTCGATTGTCGACACAAAGAATTCAAGCCCGAGGTTAACGCCTTGGGCTTTTTGCTTTCCGGCGACACGACAGGGGTATTCGCGAGATGCATTGCATCAGTACCCCTGTCACATCGTCGTAGAGCATTGAAACGAGTTTCATCAGATGTTAAATTTTTGGTGTGGTGAATCCCCCTATGCGGAGGGGCATTGCCAGTCTGATATGTTTTTTTGCGCATTGCGAGTCGTCTGTGGACTGGCGGCGACTTACCGGGAGGCACCCGGCACCACACCTAATAAAAAATGATGATAGCTGTAAGGCCCACTTCGGTGGGCTTTTTCTTTGGGCAAAAAAAAGCCCGCATGGTTTCATGCAGGCAAGGCAGTTACATTTAGATTTTGTCCCGGTATATGTTTTTTGTCCGGAAGTCGAAAGATACTGTCTCGAATACATTTTGTAAATAACGGATTCAAATCACAAGGCCATGCATTTGCATGGCTTTTTTATTATCAGGTCCCGCAGGAATCATCATCGACACGCTTCGTTGTTAAATCCAGCCTGACGGGCCTGACCCTTTTCAAACACACAGCTTCCCGATCTTCCATCGGAGGCGGTAACTATGGCTAAACGTATGCAAGACAAAGAGAGCATTGCCGGGATGTCCTGGCTGGTTCTGCTGATCATTGCTTGCTGGGGTGGACTTGTCCGCTACCTGATAGATGTGAAGCAGAGCAAGGCAACATGGAGCTTGATCAATGCTCTTGCCCAAATGGTGGTTTCAGGGTTTACCGGCGTTATTGCTGGCCTGGTGAGCATTGAAAGCGGACTGAGCATTTACATGATACTGGCCACTGCCGGTATCAGTGGTGCTATGGGTTCCGTAGCGCTCACGTATTTCTGGGAACGAATCACCGGAGTAAAAGCACAATGACAGCAGATCAGATTATCGAGGGGATCCTCGGCAAGGAGGATGGTTATGTCGATCATCCGTCGGATAAAGGCGGGCCGACCCGCTGGGGCATCACGCAGACCACCGCCCGTGCACATAGCTACACCGGTGATATGCGGAACCTGCCCAGGGAAACAGCAAAGCAAATCCTGCTGAGCGATTACTGGACCGGCCCCCGGTTTGACCAGGTGGCAGCTCTATCTACGTTACTGGCAGATGAGCTTTGCGACACTGGCGTGAACATGGGGCCATCTGTAGCCAGTAAGTTTTTCCAGCGCTGGCTGACCGCAATGAATATGCGCGGAAAGCTGTATCCCGATCTGATTCCGGATGGCGCCATTGGTCCCCGAACCATCACCGCGCTTAAGGGATACCTTTCCGCCCGCGGGAAAGAGGGTGAACAGGTTCTGTTGCGTGCGCTGAACTGCAGCCAGGGTGCCAGATACCTCGAACTGGCGGAGGGCCGCGAAGCCAACGAGGATTTTCTCTACGGCTGGGTTAAGGAGCGTGTCCTGTGAAGATGATCATTTTCGCTTTGCTTGTGCTGGTGGCTGTGCTCGTTCTGTTACTTCTGCGCAAATATACCCGGCTGGAGTTCGTAGGGCATGCCAGCTTGCTGCTGAAAACGTGGTCTGTAAAGCTGGGAGCTATCGGCGCGCTGGTTGGTGTATGGGCGCAGTCGTTCCCGGATGCTGCGCTGCACGCCTGGGCGGTGCTGCCGCCGGATATCAAAAACATCCTGCCGCCAAACATCGTTGCGTTGATTAGCCCTGCGCTGGTGGTGCTGGCCGTACTATCGCAATACGTACGCCAGCCAGCATTGAAAGAAAAGGCCGACGAACTGAAGGAGCAGCAATGAGCTTTGAAATTATCGCGGGACTGGTGGTCGTCATCCTGGGTGCTATTGCTGGCGCGTTCGGCATTGGTCATGCTCGCGGGGCCAGTAAGGCGAAAGCCAAAGCTGATCAGCAACGTACCGAAGAGAACGCCGCTGCTACTATCGCCGCGGCAGAACGCCGTGCTGAAGTCACGAAAGGGGCCAGCGATGTACAGGAAGACGTTAAGCGTATGGGCGATGACGATGTTGATCGGGAGTTGCGCGAAAAGTTTACCCGCCCCGGTAGTCGTTGACACGGCCTGCAGCTGGGTGCGGATCATCTACCTGACTGACCACGATATCGATGTGTTGGATAAGCAGACCAAGCGTGACATCCTGGCGCACAACAAAGCAGTGCAGGCCAATTGCTCGCAGCTCACAGAGAAGGGTTCCAGGTAATTCAGCTACAAACGCAGAACACTTTAGGTATTGAAATTTACATGGCCACATGAACAAAAAATCAGAATACGAGACAACAGAGCGCTGAAAAATGAAAAGTTGGTATCTAAGTCAGGTGCATTAAGGCACTATGGATTTTCAATTCCTTCTATCTAAGAAGCTGCCCATGACAAGAAATTCACTCCCTCAACTTCCGCATGGTTATCGATACGGTGACGAGCACTCTATTCACCCTCATTGTGATGGGGATTATTTAGCTCCGCAGGGATGTGTTATCAAGTCCGTTAACCTTGTAGATGGGGTGGTTATTTATGTGCCCATCCAACGCTACATCAAGCATCTAGATCTTTGGGTTAATGCCGAAGGAACTGTCGAATAAATTGTTAGTTACCGGCCTCGTTCGGGAGAGCTGAGAATTGCCATCAAAAGACCAGCAGAGATGCCTGGTGCTCTGGTTGAATGTTCCGGCAAGTTGAAAATGATTGGTTCAATGAGCTCTTTCGATATTTAAATGCTATCGATAACTTAAATGAAGCTATCATCACGTTATCACTGCCAGCCAACACCAAAACGGCAGTGGTCAGTTAAAAAGCAGAAAAGCCTCTCCCGGGTGGCTCCTGAGAGATTTTAGTTTTCTAACTGGTGCCAACCAAAGGTCGCATTTTTTATGCGACCTTTTTTATTGTGCGTAACAGGCATCCGTAAGGAAACCGTTCAGCTTGTACACACGGCAAAGATAAATGCAAAAGCATCACAGAGGCTATTTTGTCGAATGGCTTCGATAATACTCCCCACATCGCACAGAGGTAAGACATGTCAGAGATCACTGCATCCGAGCAAATCCGCCTGGATATCATCAAGAAAGTTAATTATGACACCGCAGCGGCCAAGCTGGCCATTGACTGGGTAGGCGACAGCTATCTGAAGTCTGAGCTATTCGCTGACTCTTTCGATCGTGTTTTCACGGAAAGTGAGATTGTCTCGAAGACCCGTAAGGCAATCCAGGAAGCGACCGAAGCGCTGGCGCTGTTTGATACTGCCGCTGAGAAGGTCAGCTAAGGCATTACAGCAGGCATTCATCGAGTGCCTGTGATAATGTTAAAGCTCCTGTATAAGGGGCAGTTGTATGATATCATGCAACGAAGCAACCAAGCTATGGAAAGTCCGGGTAATGGTTTGGAGTGAATGTGACGTTTAGCAGCGGTGGTATAAATGGCTACTTTTTCCTGTTGCTTAGTATGTGGCCAGTGCTAATGGTTTTATTCCTGGGATTGTCTCCTGCATTTTACGGTGTGTTAATGCCTAAAACGGCAATTGCTTGTCTGGTGATCGCTGCAGCCTTTGGCATTGGTGGGTGGTTCTATGGATTGTGATCTAAGTAACATTTGGTCAGGTTATAAACTGGTATCTGACCGCATTACAGCAGGTATTCATTGAGTGCCTGTGATAATGCCCGTCAGACAATGGACTGATATCATTGTCTGTTTCTCCCGGTGTATTTTGAAATACTCAATACTCTCATAACGTCTCTGCCTGCCAACATCAGAACGCCAGTGGTTAGTTAGCCGGATAGATGCACCTCTCTCTGTTGGCTCCTGAGAGATTCTTTATACGCTGGTTGGTAGTGACCAAAGGCCGCATAATTTTGCGGCCTTTTTCATTTCTGTAAAATGAAAGTCCTCAGGCGGTTAACGATGCTCTGGACCATGGAAGTGATCTCCACCATGTCCGCCGCTATGAGGCCCAGGGGGAAGGATACATCCTGAAAGAGACAGCGCACCACAGATCACAAAAACAGCAAGCATAATTCTTTTCATAATAACTCCTGAACTAAAGAGCCTTGATTCCAAAACATAAAAGTGAATATTTTATGGAGAATCAGTAATTCCTTTTTCTCCCTCACGTTAAATAGGAATAATCCATGGCAAAACCGGACTGGGGCGAGCTTCAGCGACGGTTCCTGTCCGATCATGCCGCAACCGGCGTATCACCGAAGGATTGGTGTGAAGCGCAGGGACTGAATTACGCTACTGCCCGCCGATACATCAAGAAACCCACTGCGCAAACTGCGCAAAAACCTGCGCAGAAGAAACTGCGCACTGCGCAAAAGGAAAAGTGCGCAGAAGAGCTGGTGGATGATGATGGCCTCACCGATCAGCAACGTTTATTTGTCGCAGAATACCTGAAGGACCACAACGCCACGCAGGCCGCTATCCGTGCCGGGTACAGCAAGAAGACTGCTGAACAAATTGGCTATCAGCTGCTTCAGAAAACTTCAGTTGCGCAGGCCATTGCGCAGCAGCAGAAAGCATCCATTATGCGCACGCTTGGCAGCGCTGATGAAGTGCTTGAGCAGATGTGGCGGCTGGCAACATTCGACGCCAACCAACTTTCTCAGTATCGCCGCGGGAGCTGCCGTTACTGCTGGGGCTTCGGTCACCAGTATCAATGGCGCGATGCGGTTGAGTTCGAAGAGAAGCTGGCTGAGGCTTTAGCGAAGAAAGGGAAAGAGCCAAACGACAGAGGCGGCTACGGTTACGACCATACCAGCTCGCCTAACCCGAAATGTCCTCGCTGTAATGGTGATGGCATCGGCCAGCCTTTCTTCGCCGATACGCGCAAGCTGGCGCCGGATGCTGCGCTTGCCTATTCCGGTGTGAAGCTTGGTAAGAATGGCGTTGAGATAACCGCCATCAGCCGTGAGCGCATGTACGAGGCGGTGATGAAACGTCTCGGCCTGGCTGACAGTGAGTTCGCCCAGCGTCTACAGCAGATTGAAATCGAGCGCCGGCAGCTGGAGATCGACAAGCTCCGTAAAGAGCTGGCCGCTGACCCAGAAGATGACGAACCAACGCCAGTTGCGATCAATATCAACGTAGTCGATGCGCGAGTGAGGGAAGAGGATGGCGATAGCTCCGACGCTTAACGTTCCCCAGGCTCGTTTTCTGGCTATGCAGCAGAAGTTCAAAGCCTATGTAGCTGGTTTTGGATCCGGTAAGACATGGGTTGGCTGCGGTGGAATATGCAAAGGGTTCTGGGAGTTCCCCAAAATAAACCAAGGCTACTTTGCCCCGACTTATCCTCAGATCCGCGATATTTTCTACCCCACGGTGGAAGAAGTTGCTCACGACTGGGGACTGAAAGTCAAAATCGTTGAAAGCAACAAAGAGGTCCATTTCTACAGTGGGCGCCAGTACCGCGGCACGACAATTTGTCGGTCGATGGAAAAGCCCGACACGATAGTAGGCTTTAAAATCGGCAATGCGCTGGTGGATGAACTCGACGTTCTGAAAGCGGATAAGGCGCGTCAGGCGTGGCGAAAAATAATCGCGCGTATGCGTTATAAAGTTGATGGTCTGCGTAATGGCATTGACGTGACTACCACACCTGAAGGATTTAAGTTCGTCTATAACCAGTTTGTTAAGGCTGTGAGGGAAAAGCCTGAACTGAGGTCGATGTATGGTCTGGTACAGGCTTCGACATTCGACAACGAAAAGAACCTGCCGGATGACTATATTCCTTCGCTTCTGGCGAGTTACCCGCCGGAATTGATCAAGGCATATCTGAACGGCCAGTTTACTAACCTGACCAGCGGCACCATTTATCATCAGTTCGACAGAGTGCTGAATAATTCCAGTGAGGAAGAGCAGCCAGGTGAAGCGCTGTATATCGGGATGGATTTCAACGTCGGGAAGATGGCCGGGATCGTCCATGTATTGCGGCTCGGCTTACCACACGCGGTAACAGAGATTATCAACGCTTACGATACGCCAGACATGATACGCATCATCAAGGAACGTTTCTGGCTGTATGCCGACGGTGACTACCGTAAGGTCCGCGAGATTTATATTTACCCGGATGCCTCTGGTGACTCCAGGAAATCAAACAACGCCAGCAAAACAGATATTGAGCAACTCCGACAGGCCGGATTTAACGTCATCGTTGATGATGCTAACCCGCCGGTAAAGGACCGCATCAACTCCATGAACGCCATGTTCTGCAATGGTAATGGTGATCGTCGGTACAAGGTGAATGTGGCCCGTTGCCCGGTCTATGCCGACTGCCTGGAACAACAGGTGTGGGATAAAAACGGCGAGCCGGATAAAAAGAGCGATAACGATCACCCCAACGATGGCGCCGGTTACTTCATTGTGAAGCAATTCCCAATCGTTCGACCTGCATTCTCTATTTCACTGGACACGACATTCTGATGGCCAATAACGATATTACTTATGTTCGCCCTGAGGTCAGGGCGGCGATGCCCGTGTGGAAAAAAATTCGTGACGTGTGCAAAGGGGCTGATGCTGTAAAGGCCGCCGGGAATGAATACCTCCCTTTTCTGGATCCGTCCGATAAGTCTGCACGCAATAAAAAGCGCAATGCTGATTACATTCAGCGCGCCGTTTTCTACGCGATAACGGGCAATACAAAAGTGGGTCTACTGGGGCTGGCATTCAGAAAAGACCCGACCATGACCGCGCCGGATAAACTGAATTATCTTCGTGACAACGCCGATGGTGCTGGTGCCAGCATTTATCAGCAGTCCCAGCAGGTTACAGAAAATATTCTGGAGGCCGCGCGCGAGGGGCTTTATACGGATTATGCAGCTGAGACCGACGAGGCGATCATCCTTCGTTATCAGGCGGAAAGCATCATTAACTGGCGCACCAAACGCATCAATGGACGTGATCAACTGGTGCTGGTGGTTTTACGCGAATGCATGGAAAAGGAAGATGGTTTTGCGTACGAGGATGAAATCCAGTATCGCGAACTGGCTCTGGAGAACGGAAAGTTTGTCTGCCGGGTATGGCGAAAGTCAGCTGACGCAGGCTCTTTTTCCGTCACTTCCGAGTATCATCCTAAGCCAAAAGGTGAGGATTTCTGGGATGAGATCCCCTTTACCTTCGTTGGTGCGCAGAATAATGATCCCACCATCGACGAGTCGCCTTTAGCCGCCCTCGTTGAAATTAACCTTGGCCATTATCGTAATTCGGCAGATTACGAAGACAGCGTATTTTTCTGCGGTCAGGTTCAGCCGGTGATTTCCGGTCTTGATACCGCCTGGCGTGACTGGCTGCAGGATAAGGGAATTCGTGTCGGTTCTCGTTCTCCATTCCTGCTGCCGAAGGAGGGGAGTTTTACCTATGCTCAGGCGCAACCAAACACCCTGGCTAAAGAGGCGATGGACAGTAAGCGTGATTATTCTGTTCAGCTTGGCGCCCGGCTTATCGAGCAGAACGGCGCGGTTAAAACCGCCACGCAATCCAGCGGCGAGCAAACCGCATCCACATCGGTGCTCGGCATTTGCGTTTCCAATGTCTCGGAGGCCTATACGCTGGCGCTCGGCTGGTGCGCCAGATATCTCGGCATTAAAGGCGAGGAATATCGTTACAGCATCAATCAGGAGTTTATCGCCAAAGTCGCAGAATCCGGCATGGTAACGGCAATCGTCAATGCCTGGCAGTACGGTGCGATTCGCGACACTGATATGGTCAGAGCTCTGCAGAGGCTTGACCTGATAGATCCTGCTGACGACCCTGAAACTGTCATTGACGCTATTCGTAACGGCGCGCCTAACCTGATTGGTGGCAATAATGGCAACGGCGAATGACAAACTGCAGGATGAATCCATAGCCCACGCTATATGGGTTAGTCGCTACAGCACCGGCGTTGCCAACAGGATGATAAAAGTTCTGAATGACAGCGACGCCGAACTTACCGCCAGGCTGCTGGTGGCTATCGATACGCTGGATCCCGAGAGCTTTACCGTTTCGCGTCTGGAAGCGTTACTGGTCAGTGTCAGGGCGATAAATAAGGATGCGATTCAGTCGATGTATGCAGCTCTTACTGCCGAGTTGCAGGAACTGGCGAAGCACGAAGCCACTTTTCAGATGAGCCTCTTCAAGTTTGCTATTCCCGACGATGTTCTTGCTCTTCATCCGCTGGTGGGCATCTCCCCGGATGCGGTTTATGCCGCGGCGATGGGGCGTCCATTCCAGGGACGTTTGCTGAGTGAATGGGCCAGCAACCTCGAAGCTGATCGGATGGCGCGGATATCCAATACGGTGCGGCAGGGATTCCTGCTGGGCGATACGCAGGAGCAAATCGCAAAAAAGGTCCGTGGTCATGCTAATCGTGGTTACCAGGATGGTGCGCTGCAGATGAGCCGGGCCAATGCAGCCAGCATTGCAAAAACGGCAGTAGGGCATCTTGCATCGACAGCCAGACAAAGCTTTGCGTCGGCGAACGACGACATTCTGAAGGGTAAGCAGTGGTTATCTACTTTGGATAACCGGACATCAAAGGATTGTCGGATCCGCGACCGTCTCAAGTACACGCTGGATAATAAACCGATAGGGCACAAGGTGCCTTATCTGCAGGGACCTGGAAAAATCCACTTTTGCTGTCGGAGCACTGAAACTTACATCCTGAAATCGTTCGAGGAGTTGGGTATCAAAGTCGGCGAAATCAAGGACAGCTCGCGCGCCAGTATGGATGGACAGGTTCCGGCTGATACGACTTACCAGGACTGGTTCTCCCGGCAGTCGTTCACGCGACAAGCTGAGATTGTCGGAGAAACGCGCGCCAGGCTGATTCGTGATGGCGGCATGTCTCCCGATGAGTTCTACAACGACAGGGGCGAGTGGCTGACGCTGGACCAGTTGCGCTCAAAGGATGAGCAGGCATTCAGAAACGCCAGGCTTTAACCAACATATCTTATTCAATCAGGCTGCCTTCGGGCGGCCTTTTTTATTGGGCCAGGCCCACAGTAACTATCCCAAGGGGACAACATGCTTATTCGTAACATGCTCATTAAATATTATTCGGCAGCTGGTGGTGAAGGTGGTGATGGCGGTGGATCGGGTAGTGGTGCGCCCGAGATTACGCCAGAAATCCAAAAGCTGATCGATGAGCAGGTCAGTGCTCAGGTTTCAGGCCTGAAAAATAAAAATAGTGAGTTACTCGGTAAGCTCAAAGAGTCCACTGAGTCGCTTAAGCGTTTTGAAGGTATCGATCCTGACGCGGTGAAAACTATTCTCCAGCGTTTCTCTGATGATGAAGAGGCGCAACTGATCGCCGCCGGGAAAATTGACGAGGTACTGGATAAACGCACTGAGCGGCTACGTGCTGATGTTGATAAGCAAATCAAAGCCGCTAATGAACGCGCTGAAAAGGCGGAAGCGTTCTCCAACAAATTCCGTGATCGTGTCCTGGGTGATGCTATCCGCAGTGCAGCGCTTAAGGCAGGCGCGCTGCCAGAAGCATCCGACGATCTGATTCTTCGTGCTAAAGGCACATTCCAGCTCAACGACGAAGGCGAGGCCGTAGCAGTTGATGCAAATGGCGATGTTCTGTTCGGTAAAGACGGCAAAACTCCGCTCACCCCGGTTGAGTGGGCTGAATCTCTGAAAGAGACGGCCCCGCACCTGTTCCCGCGCGCCGAAGGCTCCGGGGCTGGTGGTCATAAACCCGGTGGCGGTGGCGGTAGTCTGAAACGTTCAGAAATGAGCTCAAGCGACAAAGCGGACTACATCCGCAAACATGGCCAGCAGGCCTATCTCAAATTGCCTAAGTAAGGACTAATCAATGCCTACGACCGTAAACAGTGACCTGATTATCTATGACGACCTCGCGCAGACTGCGTTTCTTGAGCGTCGCCAGGATAATCTGGAAGTCTTCAACGCCGCTTCAAACGGCGCAATCATTCTCGACAACGAACTGATCGAGGGTGATTTTCGCAAGCGCACCTTCTATAAAGTTGGTGGTTCTATCGAATCGCGCAACGTTAACTCCACCGACCCGGTAACGGGTAAAAAAATCGGTGCCGGTGAATCTGTCAGCGTTAAGGCGCCGTGGAAATACGGCCCGTATGAAACCACTGAGGAGGCGTTTAAACGTCGGGGTCGCGACGTTAGCGAATTCTCCGAGGTGATCGGCGTCGACGTCGCTGATGCAACGCTTGAAGGTTATATCAAGTATGCCCTACAGGGTCTTGTTGCAGCCATTGGCGCAAATGCTGACATGACGGTATCCGCGGATATTGCCACTGATGGTAAGAAAACGCTGACCCGTGGCCTGCGTAAATACGGCGATAAATTTAACCGTGTTGCGCTGTTCGTTATGCATTCCACGACCTATTTCGACATTGTTGATCAGGCTATCGACAACAAAATTTACGAAGAAGCTGGCGTGGTGGTTTATGGCGGACAGCCAGGCACGTTGGGTAAACCGGTGCTGGTAACTGACACCATGCCAGTTGATGCGATTCTGGGGCTGGTGGCCGGCGCGGTATCCGTAACGGAATCACAGGCCCCGGGCTTCCGTTCCTACGATATCAACGACCAGGAAAACCTTGCCATTGGCTATCGCGCAGAGGGTACGGTCAACGTTGAACTGTTGGGTTACAGCTGGGATGAGACGAAGGGCGCTAACCCTGACCTGACCAAAATCGGCACCGGCGCGAACTGGAAGAAACATTTCACCAGTAACAAATCCACTGCAGGCGTACTGATTAAGCTGGAAGCCCCTGCGGGGGAGTAACCCTGTCAGTGGATAAAACTTCCGCAACTGCTGACAGTACCGACGCGGTGACCGTTTCGCTCAAGTACACCAGAAATGGTGCAGGAGTCTCCGGGGCATCTGTGGCGTGGACGTCTACAGGCGGCACGCTAAGTGCTTCGACGTCACAGACAGGGTCTGCTGGTGGCTCGACGGTGAAACTCACCTCTCCTACGGCCGGCTCCTTCACGGTGACGGCTACCGTTGACGGTGTGGTGAAAACAACTGAAGCGATTGCGTTCACTGCTCCTGCGGGTGGTTAACCGACGGGGCGAAAGCCCCGTTTCTTTTGGTGAGGATCCGATGACCGTTTATATAACAATCCAGGACGTTGACGAGTTGCTGGGGGATACCTGGACTGCCGCCGACAAAAAGGGTAAAGCCGTGCTCCAGGCAAACACCTGGATGACGGCGCTTAACCTTCAGGATATCGACCCGGAGCATATTCCTGAAGAAGTTAAGCAAGCCGGAGCGTTTATCGCTTCCGTAGCCGCTGCAGGCAATCTGTATCAGCAAAAAACAGATTCCGGCGTGGTGACGAGCAAAAGCGTTGAGGCCGACGATGTGAAGGTTTCCCGCACTTTTGCCGAGCTTTCAACCACCAGCACTGAATTACTCGATCCTGATTTGCAGCTGGCGCTGGATATGCTCAAACCGTGGATGATTAACCCTTTCCAGACGTTCTTTGTGAGGGCGTGATATGTCCGATTTGAAGGTGGTCCCATTTCAAAAGCCCAGCCATCACAGCCTCGATAACGACCAGGTTATTCGCCTGCTGAAACAGGCTCTGGAGAGAGCCGAAAACGGCGGCTGCCACAGTGTCGCAGTGATACTGCTTGATGATGAGGGTAACGCGATTGATTGCTGGCATAACGGTGGACGCCCCTATGTGATGGTTGGCGCTATGGAGTCGCTTAAAACCGACTTTATCCATGCTCATATTGAGCGGCGGTAAGGGGGTAACATGCAAAATCCATATGTGCATTATGCCGGCGACGGGCTCGGTCCCCGCGATGTGTTTGTGAATGGAAACCCGATCAGACATGTCGTTTACGCAAACCAGGCAAAGGGTGTTGTAGAGTTTGCTCCGCTCCCGCTGCGGGTTAAGCGCAATGGCGAAATTTATACCCGCAAACTCCACGGTACAGTGATCGTTAAACCTCAGCAGCGTATTGGTGGGTGCAATGGGCATTCGTGACGAGCTGCAAACCGAAGTCGCCGCGGCATTCGATACCGACCTGCAGGATGCCGTTAAGGATTTCACTGGGTCATATACCGTTCGGGGTGCCTGGGACCCGGTGACGGAAACCGGCACTGAAACGCAGGTGACTTACTCGGGGCGTGGAGTACTGGCGCGCTATAAGCTGCGCCGTATCGATGGCGTTAACATTCTGCATGGTGATGTGAAGCTAACCGCACTGGTTAACGAGGTGACTGATAAGCCGGCCGTCGGGCATATCATCACCGCACCGGATCCGGTTACGGGTGAGCTTCAGCGCTACGAGGTCATCACCGCTTCTGCCGACTCTGCTGGCGCTGCGTACTCCATTCAACTGCGGAGGGCGTGATATGGCTAAGGGCTGGAACATTGACCCGGCGGCATTCGCCGGGCTGGTGGCAGAAGATGTCAAACTACGCCAGCGGACAATCGCCATTCAGCTGCTGAATGAAATCGTTCGGCGGTCGCCGGTAGGAAACCCGGAGCTGTGGGCCATTAACGCGACCGCGGTTCAGTACAACAAAGCTGTTGGGGAATGGAACGAATCTCTTTATGCCGATCCTGCCAACCTGACAAAGACAGGCCGTCTCAGAAAGAAAGTCCGTGTTAATGACAGCATGGATATCAGGCGGCCGGCTGAGTATCGCGCAGGAACCTTCAGGGCATCGCATTTCGTCAGCATCGGCGAACCTAATCATTCCGTCCCGACCGAACCGGATCCGCGCGGGACAATGACGTTTCTTAATGGCAAAAATATCATTGACCAGGCGCCAGCCTACTCGGTGATTTACATCCAGTCGAACCTGCCTTACTCCGTGCCTCTGGAGAATGGCCACTCAACACAGGCGCCGACAGGCGTCTATGCCGTCTCGTTTAATGGTGTTATTCAGGCCTACAAATGACCCTTACAGAAATCAGAAACGCTGTCATTTCCCGAATGGCGGCACAGACCGCTATTGCCTCTGATGCGGTGGATTATCCGAATGGCCCGGTATTTGACCCCAGTAACCGCGATATCTGGACCCGACTAACCAACATTGCTGGGCAGGCTGGCGCAACCGAGATCGGGGACGGGCCGGTAGTCCACAGGACGGGCTTACTCATCATTCAGCTTTTTGTTCCGGTCGGTTCCGGGACGTTGCTTATCTCCCGAACGGCCGATCAGCTAACGGAGCTATTCGAGTTTAAGGATGACGGAAAGCTGAGTTATTTCGCTGTTTCTGCTGTGCCGGCGGGTGAGACCGATGGCTGGTTACAGCTCAATCTTCAAATTCCTTATCGCGCTCTGTAGCGCACAAAAAACAGGAGGCTCCTGTGAGCTCAGGTGCAAAAGTAGTAGCCGCGTTTATTCGCGAGACAACGCCAGGAATCACGCCTACAGCAGGGGCGTGGAACCTGCTGCGTCGTTCTTCATTTGGTCTGAAACCAACGCAGAACACCAACGACAATGACGAAATCGCTGGTGACCGCATGGCGCAAGGTGTTTCACGCGGCACAGTGGATGTCGGCGGCGATGTCGGCACGCGGTTTCGCTGGAACCAGCATGATGATTTTCTTGCCAGCTGCTTCGGTTCCGAATGGCTAAATAACGTGCTAACGATGGGTAATGGTCGCATTACGTTCTCCGTGGCGACTTTTGCCAGTGATGTGGGGATCGCCCAGATTGCCCGCGGTTGCCAGGTTGGCACCTTCCAGATGGAAATCCCGGCCGATGGTGATATCACTGCAACCATTACGTTTGCAGGGCTGGACTGGGAGACGAAGGGGGACGATACCAGCTATTTCACCGCGCCGGTGGATTTAGCGGGGGCGCTGCGTTACTCCTTTAAAGAGGTCACGAACATCCGGCTAAATGGTGTTGATGGCGGGACAGGTTTCTGCGTCGACACCTTCAACATCCAGTTCAACAACAATATGCAGACTCAGCGCTGCATTGGTACCGGTTCGGCATTCGCCGGCGCAAACATTCCGACAACCTTTACCCCGTCAGGTCAAATCACGCTGTCATGGTCAAAGGCTGCCTGGGAGGTTTACAAAAAAACGTTCACCGGCGAAACGGTGCCGTTTAGCTTCACGCTGGAGAATGCTGAAGGCGCCTATACCTTCGATTTCCCGGAAGTGCAGATCTCCGGCGACTGGCCGGATGCGGGGAGCACTGACATTGTTCAGGTTCAGCTGGATATCACCGCGGCCAATACTCCGCCAACTATCACCCGCGTTCCCAAAGTGCCGGCGACGGCAATCAGTGTTGCGCCAGCCACTTCAACTGGAGCAGTGGGATCTACTGTGACGTTAACCGCCACGCTTACGCCAGCTGATTCAACTGATACCGTCCAGTGGACGTCATCGGATCCGACTATCGCCAGCGTGGTTTCTACCGGGCAGAAAACAGCGAAAGTCACACGTAACGCAGCCGGTACTGCAACCATCACCGGTAAGGCCCGCACCTTTACCGCAACGTCTGAAATCACCGTTACCGCGCCTTAATTTACCTGGCCCGTTCTGCAGTCATCGCGGAACGGGCTTTTTTGGGAGTCTTTATGCTGATTATTTCTTCTCAAATTGATTTGAACGGAGAACGCTGGTTTTACCCTTACAAAAAGCCAGCAGGAAGTAAAAAGAAATTCACGCCGGAAGACGAGGCGCTATTTAAACTCCGTCTGCTGGTGGCCAGTAGCGAGAATCCACAATACCGCTCACGCAATGCGCTGGTGCGGCGCCATATCGACAAAATGGACGCGAGCTACCAGGTCGGTACGGATGCTTTCGATCTCGCCAGTGTGGGCGAGATTGACTCGGTTGATGATCTTCTCATCGACAATTGCGCGCGCTTTCTTCTGAAAGACTGGGAAGGCGTGGGGGAGCTGGTGGATGGTACGGAGACGGCGGTAGCGTATACACCGGAGCGTGGTGTTGCGTTACTGAAGCAAAACCCCTCTCTGTACTGGCTTATTCTGGCTGAGGCGGCGAATATTGCTCAGGGTAAGGAGCAGCAGACTCAGGAAACCGTAAAAAAGCCATAGAGGCCCAAAAGTGGCTAAAGGAATTCGCCGGCGAGCAGGGCGAGAAAGCAAAGTGGCGCAGGGAGAAACTAAATCTCCCGCCCATTCAGGAGCCTGAAATCGATGCAGTCACTGGGGAGATCCTCAACGCTTACGCCATGATATCGCGCGGCAGGAAGTATGCCGGCATGGCCGGAGTGCCGCTCCCTCTATCCCTGAACGATATCGAGCTTTACCTGGCATCGCGCACCATCCTGATCGACCGCATTGAGTTTGACGCAGCCATACTGGCTCTCGATGATGCCTGGAGGGCTGAGTGGGCAGAGGCACAGAAACGTGCAGCGGATAAGAAAGGAAGTAACTGACCTACCATTAATGGTGGTCCATGCTCCTGAAAGTCGATGATAGGATGTTTCCGATTGCAATCAAAGGAAACATATAATGAAAAAAGTCATCGCTTTGGCGCTTGGAGCGCTGTTACTTTCTGGTTGTACAGTACGTGTTGCAGATTTGACTGTGGCGAGTACTAAAAATTACAATCTCAATGGGGGTAAGTTCTATAAAGGGAAACGTGTAACAGCAGAAGATAGCTATCCGGTTATCATCTTCCCTCTTGGCATCCCGAACGTTAAAACAGCCGCTGATCGAGCGATTGAAAAAGATCGCTGTGCAGTTGGTCTGTCTGACGTAGTTGTCACTCAACTTAACCACTCCTTCCTGTTCGGTAAAATTGGTCTGCGTGTTGAGGGTAATCTTGTGATTGACCGCAGCCTGCCGGGTTGTGAGAACGCAAGCTGAATGATAAAGCCACCATCGGGTGGCTTTTTAATTTATGGGGTAGACAAGTGAAGATTATTGGATACTTAGCGATTGTAATAGGGGTGATCTTTGCTGTATCGGCGCTATTTATGGATGTGACAGTAGCGACAAGCGGTGGCTATAGGGTTAACAATCTTGGATTAATGTCATCGCGCCAAAATTACATGATATTTGGAGGTTTCGTAGCCATCGCAGGTATCATTATTGCTCTGGTGGGAGATAAGCTAAAAGCGTCCGGAACTTCAGTCAAATGCCCTTACTGCGCAGAATTAATAAATTCCGAAGCGGTGAAGTGCAAGCATTGCGGGAGTGATGTAACTCCTTCGGGTAATGCTGTCAACCTGTTGATGACTATTTTAATCTGTAGTCATTCAATCCTTGTAACATCAGGATGATCCTGGTGTCAGTGAAAATACGAAATCAACACGTTGGTATCATTACCACTCCTTCGAAGATAATAGCTAACACTGACAATACTGGAGCTAGTGATAGGCTGGCTGATGTCAATGTAAAGTTAATCGCTGGAATTGCAATTACTGTCTTTGCGGTGATTATCGTAGCAATAATGTTTTACCGCCAATGAAGTAAAGACCCGACAGTTTCAAAAAGTTCCAACCTCGCTTTGGCGGGGTTTTTTATTGCCCGGAGAAAAGCACGTGACAGAACAAACCTCCCGCCTGGCCATTATTATTGACAGCTCTGGGGCAGAAAAGCAGGCTGACAATCTCGCAACTGCACTTGTAAAAATGACGCAGGCAGGTGAACGTGCTGCCACCAGTGCAGGGAAAGTGACAAAGGCCACTGATGAAGAAAAACAGTCCCTTTCTGAACTTTTAGATCGTATCGACCCGGTAAACGCCGCGCTGAACAAACTGGATAAACAGCAGCAGGATCTTGCGAAATTCAAATCCAAGGGGATGGTAGATACCGATACATTCGATCTTTATTCAAAGAAAATCGAGGAAACACGAAACAGGCTAACAGGATTTCGCGACGACCTTGGTAAAACCGGCCAATCCGCCGCCCAGACTGCCTATGCCATGCGCATGATCCCGGCGCAGATGACCGACATTATTGTCGGCTTATCTACAGGTCAGTCACCGTTTATGGTGCTTATGCAGCAGGGCGGGCAGTTAAAAGATATGTTTGGTGGTATTGGTCCGGCAATTAAGGGTGTGGGCACCTATGTTATGGGGTTGGTTAACCCTTTAACTCTTGCAGCTGCGGCGGTCGGATTTCTTGGTCTGGCCTATTACAAAGGCACTCAGGAGCAGGACGAATTTTATAAGTCTCTCGTTCTCACTGGTAATCTGGTAGGCAAAACTTCCGGTCAACTGGCAGATATGGCGGCCCGTGTATCGGTCGCAGCTAACTCCACAACCGGTGCAGCAGCTTCAACGCTGAATCAGTTGGTGTTATCCGGTAAAGTAGCTGGCGACTCATTGGAGCGCGTGACAACCGCCATTGTTAAGACCAGCGAGGCGACGGGCATTGCTACCGATAAGCTGGTTGGTGATTTCAACGACATTACTGCTGACCCGGTTGCAGCCATTACCAAACTTAACGACCAGTACCACTTTCTGACACTGGCAACCTACAACCAGATTAAAGCGCTACAGGATGAAGGTAATCAGCAGGATGCTGCACGGGTGGCTACTGATGCTTACGCCAATGCCATGCAGCAGCGTGCGAATGATATTCATCAGAATCTTGGTCTTCTTGAAAGTGCATGGGACTCGCTGGGTAAAACGGCCAAAGGCGCCTGGGATGCGATGCTCAATATTGGGCGTGAACAAACACTAACGGATAAACTTGCCACCTTAAACGAAAATATTGCTGAAGCCCAAAAAGGGCAAAAAGATGGTGGGTTCTGGAACAGTTTTAGCGCGAGGTTTACCAACCTCCCGGAGATGATAAAACAGAGAGATTTGCTCGAATCAGTTGCCAATCTTCAGGGGGATGTAACCAAAGGACAGGCGAAGGCTAAGGAAGCCGAACAGCAAAGAATTAAAACGCAGCAGGAAGCAGATCGCGTTAACCAGCAATATCTGAGCAATGCGGATAAGCGCAATAAAGCTATTAAGCAGCAAAGCGAATTCCTGAAGGCTGGTGCAATTACTGCAGAGCAATATGCAAAAAATGTTTCTCGCATTAACGAGATGTACAAAGATCCGAAACCACCCAAGACGCCAAAGGGTAAAGCATATACCGAGGACGCAGCAACCAGGTTGCTTGATCAAATAAACCAGCAGACAGCTGCCTTGCAGTCACAACTGGATGCCAGTGACAAGCTTAACAGCGCAACCCAGGCACGTGTTAAGTTCGAACAGCAAATTACTGACCTCAAGTCTAAAACGCAGCTCACCGCTGACCAGAAATCGATCCTTTCCCGTTCAGATGAAATCCTCCAGGCGTATAAGCAGCAGGAGGCACTGCAAAACTCCGTAAAAACCCTGGATGATTACCGGAAAATGCAGGAACAGGTAAAGACGAAGGATGAGCGGACCAACGATCTGCTTAAAACCCGTCTTGAACTTCTGGAGAAGGCCAAAGCAACCGGGCAACTAAAGCCCGGTGAATATGAAAAAACACGGGCAGATATTTATCAAAATACCGATATGCAACTGCCCGCGACGGTTCGTAATGTTGTAGGAAACCTGACACCCACAGGAGGGCGACTCTCTGGAACTTTTGAGGGGATGCAGGGGCAAATCAACGAATATGACCAGGCTCAGCAAGAGCTCCAGCGCTGGCTGGCAGCTCAGGAGGAAGCTTATGCGAAGGCCGGTGAAATAACTGCCGAGGGTGAGGCCAGAATGACCTCTATTCGTCAACGTGCGGCGGATGCAAATCAGGTCATAGAGGCTCAGAAAAACACCATCATATCTGCGGCCACGCAGTCCTTGTTTGACAGTACCGCCGACATCATGCGAACGGGGTTTGGTGAGCAATCGGCAATCTACAAGGTTGCTTTTGCTGCGAGCAAGGCATTCGCTATCGCGGACTCAATGGTGAAAATCCAGCAGGCTATAGCAAGCGGTGCAGTTAGCGCGCCTTATCCGGCCAACATCATCGCTATGGCCTCAATCGCTGCGCAGACCGCCAGTATCGTCTCAAATATCCAGGCTGTTTCAGGAGTTGGCTTCGCCTCCGGCGGTTACACCGGCCGCGGTGGTAAGTATCAGCCCGCGGGTATTGTTCACAAAGGTGAGTACGTCTTCGACCAGGCGTCAACGAACCGGATCGGCGTGTCTCAGCTTGAGGCACTTCGAAATGGCCAACCGCTTGATGCAACTCTGGGGCGTACAGGGTTTGGTACTGGTGTTCAGAACGTTAACAGCGATAACCGTAGGCAAACAACTGTACACGCGCCGATTAATCAGGAGTTTCATCTCCAGGGTATTACTCCGGAGCAGTTGAGCGCTACACTCAATCAGAATAATCGACAGCTTTCCAGGCAGTTAAAAGGTGAGCTTACAAAGGAGGTTACCATGCCACAAGGGGCTTTTGGCAACGCTCTAAAAGGAAACTATACACGACACGGTCCTAGGTAAGCTAAACTGCATTAGCTGAGACTTGATTAGGTAGGTAAGTCTAACAATCTGAGTAGGTGCAAGAAAACACAAGGATCTTATTAATGGAAGCGTTGTTAACATTTACATTTAAAGACTTTATAGCTTTTATGATTCCTCTTTTTATTGGCGGGCTTATCTTCAATAGGAGACGTAAACGTAAGGAGGTCCGAGTGAAGTTTTCATTTCTTTGGCTTGTTTTGATAGTTGGTGGAATTCTTGAAATATGTGATGAGATTTACACAACTTATTCCTATAGGCATAATCACTTATATAATAATGATACGCTTACAACCGTGTTTAACTATGATTTTGCAAAAATTGTTTTTTGTGGGGTTTTGATCTTTGTTTCTATTGCGCTTCTTCTTCAGGAGTTGCTTTTAAACAAGCAGTCACATTGACGTATATTTCCTGTCGGCACATCGCCCTTTTTTATTTTGATGTGGGGCTGTGCCGAAACAATGTAAGCTCACATTAAAGTCAATAAAATTAATATATTGATAATGCTGTTTTTTCTGATTTCTTTTAGCTCTTAAGATGAGTTGATAAATATATCGCCTTGTGTGTTTGTGTCGATTTAATAAGATTTTTATCTTCGTTAATCTGAACCAAAAATCAGAGATTTCTTCGATTCCATCGTGCTTTATTCTGAAATGAATATCCTCCTGAGGTTAATGGTGAAATTTTATTCGAGATACTTTACCGGGAGACTGCATGACTGATATCAACTACCCACATGACAGCCTCCCTATGCCATTACAGGAAGGATACGGATTCCAGCCTGTAAGCCCGTTAAAACGTACCCAGTTAATCACCGGCCGCGCGCGGCAAAGGCGAGCTTATACGTCCACGCCGACGCAGGCCAGCATCACCTGGTTTATAGAAACCGATGCGCAGGGACTGGCGTTTGAGTCCTGGTTCCGTGATGCGTTATCTGACGGGGCTGCATGGTTCATGATGAAGCTGCAGACGCCGGCAGGCATTAAGTTTTACAAATGCCGCTTCACAGATATTTATCAGGGACCGGTGCTGGTGGCCCCGATTTACTGGAAGTACACGGCGACGCTTGAATTATGGGAACGCCCCCTTGCTCCTGCCCCATGGGGTAATTACCCGGAATGGCTGGCGGGCCAGTCGTTACTGGATATTGCGCTAAACAGAGAGTGGCCGAAGCATGACAATTCTTGAGCGGCTATATGCCAGCAGCGGACCGGAGGTGATCATTGAAACGCTGCAGATCACCATTGGCTCTGATGTTCACTACCTTTGCCAGGGTTACGAGAACATCACGGCAACGACGGAGAACGGCGATACCGTAACGTTTTCAGCCTGTGCGATAGACATTGCGCTGCCGGCGCGCAATGCGGACGGCACGCAGGATCTCAAATTTGCCTTGTGCAATATCGATGGTGTTGTGTCCACGGCGATCCGCAATGCCCTGGCTAACAGATTGCCTGCATCGCTGACGTACCGGAGTTATATCTCCACGGATTTAGCGGCCCCTGCGGAAGTGCCGTATATGCTGAAAATCAAGTCGGGCTCCTGGACGGCGACAGAGGTTCAGATCATTGCGGGCTACATGAACATCCTCGATACCGCCTGGCCGCGTTTCCGCTACACGCTACCTGTCTTCCCCGGACTGCGTTATATCAGCTAAGGAATTCCAATGTTTAACCCTGATAAATACCTTTCAGTCGTATGGCAGAAGGGCGGAAGAACGTTTCCCCGACTCGACTGCTTCGGTCTGGTTAACGAAATTCGGCGGGATCTCAGCTTGCCAGAATGGCCTGATTTCGCCGGGGTGACCAAAGACGATGGAGGCCTCGACCGAGAAGCCAGAAAACTGATGTTAAAACTGGAACGCTGCGACCCCTGTGAAGGAGCGGGGGTGGCTTGTTTCTCAGGTTCGACAGTGACGCATGTTGCTGTTGTGGTGAAAATCAATGGCGAACTGATGGTAGCAGAGTGTGGGAGTGCTACTAATGTCATGTTCCTGCCCCTGTCTCGCTTTATGCGTCGCTATGTTCGAGTGGAGTTCTGGAAGTGACGATCAGATTATACCCTTCCCGCCTGCCGGGTCAGCCACTCGAGACGCATGAGCACGACACCATCAGCATCCGTGACTGGCTGGTAAAAAATGTCGAAAACTATTCCGACAGAGAATTTCCACCTTTGGTTGTTGAACTGGATGGCTTACCTGTTGCGCCAGCTGACTGGGCTACTCAGATCATCCAGCCTAAAAGCGATGTTAGGTTCTATCCGGTTCCCTTTGACCCCGTAACACTTGGCTGGATTGCTGTTGGCGTATCGGTCGCAACCGCGGCTTATTCCCTTTTCATGATGAGCAACATCGATAAGGGTGGCTATACCTCATCCACAGGGCGAAGCCTCGACCTGAATCCCGCTAAAGCAAACAGCGCGAAACTGGGTGATGTGATTCGTGAAGTTTTTGGGCGCGTGCGTATCTACCCGGATTATGTGGTGCAGCCCGTTACCCGGTTCGATGCCGCCGATCCTACGAAAATGCGCGTCCAGATGCTGCTGTGTCTCGGTGTCGGTGATCTGATTTATACCAATGGCGATATCAGGGTTGGCAGTACGCCAGCTTCAACGCTACCGGGATTCAGCAGCACCCATTACCCGCCAGGCGCGGACGTTTCCGGTGATGAGCGCAGCGAAAACTGGGTCAACTCCACCGAAGTGGGCGGGACGTCATCCGGCACCGGGCTGGATATGGCCCAGACGTCGCCGGACGCAGACGACATTATCGCAGACAGCATGACCGTATCCGGTTCGAGCGTAACGTTTACCGGGCTGGATACGGATGATGATGACGATAATGACGAGAACGATAACGCACTGCCGCCCAGCTGGGTCGCTGGCGCCGTGGTCGAACTTAAAGCCCCGGCGAACTACCAGATCACCACGGCGGCCGGATACAGCGTTATCGCAAGCCCGCTGCTGACGGAGATCGCGCCGGTGGTTGGAATGCCGGTGACGCTGGGGTTTAACTCTGTCGATTACGATCTGTTTATCGCGTCATATACCCCCGGTCAGGCTGCAGTGCCCGGCACCGGGGGGAGTGCGGCAAAAGTCCAGGCCAGTGCGGCCCCGACCACCTACGATTTTTCGACCAGCTCCAGCACGTTCACGATCACCTGGCAGGGGGTTACCTACCCGGTGTCGCTGGTGGCTAACTATGTCTCGATGTCGGGACTGCTGGCGGCCATCACCGAGGGACTCACCGGCTCCGGCCTGGTTGCCCAGGACAACGGCGGCACCGTACTGATAACCGAGTCGGCCAGTCCGTTCGCGGGTGGGGCGATCACGTCCTCTTCGCTGCCTGCAGCTGTTTTCGGTGATGCCCCGGTTTACACCTCCGGCACGGCATCAACCGGCGGCAGCCCGGCGGTAACGGCGAATGTGACGCTTGCCTATAACAGCGCCACGGGAACGGCCTTTTCCGGCATGCCGGAGGGGGTGCAACGGCTTTCACTTGCTCACCGCGGGAATGAGTACCGCATTGTCTCTACCGACGGCACGACGGCGGCGGTGGCGCGCCTGGTTAATGGTGCCGTTGATGAGTCATGGCCGGGATTCACCGCCCGGACGATGATCGACTATGAGGCCACTGGTCTTAACGACACGCTGAGCTGGCTGGGGCCTTTCCTCGTATGCCCTGAGAATGAAGTGGTGGATGCATTCGAGGTGAATTTCTCCTTCCCGAACGGCATCTGTGGCTTTGACAGTAAGGGCAAAAAACGGATCCGCCACGTGGAGTGGGAGATACAGTATCGCGTCTACGGTTCCGGATCGGGGTGGGTGAGTCACCAGGGCGAGTATGCGCTGAAAAACGTCAACGGGTTAGGTTTCACTGAGCGGATCACCCTCAGCTCTCCGGGGCTGGTAGAGGTTCGCTGCCGTCGGCGCAATGAGCAGGGCTCAAACAACGCGCGAGACAGTATGTACTGGCAGGCACTGCGCGGGCGACTGCTGACGCGCCCTTCATCCTATCCCGGCGTGTCGCTGATGGCGGTGACCGTTGAGACGGGCGGGAAGCTGGCGGCGCAGTCGGACCGCCGCGTAAACGTTGTGGCCACGCGGGCCTACGACTCAGGAACGGCCAGAACCATTTCGGGAGCGCTGTTGCATGTAGGGAACTCATTGGGCCTGGAGATGGATGCCGACACCATCAACGCGCTGGAATCCGCGTACTGGACGCCACGGGGCGAGTATTTCGATTTCGCCACGGGCGACAGTATCTCAGCGCTGGAAATGCTGCAGAAGATAGCCAATGCCGGGAAGTCACGTTTTCTGCTGAGTGATGGCCTGGCGACGGTCAACCGTGAGGGGATTAAGCCCTGGACTGGCGTGATCACTCCGCATGAGATGGTGGAGGAGCTGCAGAGCGGATTTACCGTACCGTCCGACGATGATTTTGATGGCGTCGACGTGACATACATCAACGGGACTACCTGGGCGGAGGAGACCGTTAAATGCCGGACGCCTGATAAGCCCACGCCGGTGAAAATCGAGAACTACAAACTCGATGGGGTACTGAATCAGGATCACGCCTATCAGATCGGCATGCGTCGCCTGATGAAATACCTGCAGCAGCGGGTGACGTTCCAGACCACTACCGAGCTGGACGCGCTGTGCTACAACACGGGAGATCGCATTGTGCTCACGGATGATATTCCGGGTAACAACACGATTTCCTGTCTGGTGGAGGCGATGACAACGGCTGGTGGCGTGACAACGGTCACCGTTACGGAGCCGCTGGACTGGTCTTTCGAAAATCCCCGAGCGCTGATCCGCTATCAGGATGGCTCTGCATCCGGGCTGATGGTGGCGAGCAGGGTGGGTGATTTTCAGCTGTCAGTCCCGTACCTGAGCGAGTTTGATGACCCGATGAAGGTTGACCTGTCGTCGGCAACCATCGAGCCGATCCGCCTGGTGTTCTGCGGCTCAACGCGCCACGTCTACGACGCCATTGTAGAGGAGATCGCTCCGCAGTCAGACGGAACCTGTCAGGTCACCGCTAAAGAATACCTCGAATCGTTCTACCAGTACGACGACGCCACATACCCCGGCGACGCTGCTTAATACCAAAAAAATCCCTTTCAACTTTTCTTTCGCTCAAACCCTCGTTTGGGCGAAGCCTCTTTTTGGAGCAAAAAAACATGGCCGAACTTAACCCGCCTTTGGGAACGACGACGCCTGAAATTTTCCTGGATAACGTCAAGCGCGCTGACGAGCTGGTTAACGGTCCGGCCGGAACGGTTAACGACCGTGCAGGGCAACCGCTCGATACCTGGCGCCAGATGATGGCGAAAAACGATGAGATCAGGCAGAACCTGATCCCGCTCAGTAAGCAGTACGCGACGCTGGCGGCTGCCCAGGCGGACATCGCGAATATCCCGGAGGGCTCTACGACGTATTACCGCAGCCCGGACGACAGCGCCCTCGCGATTGAGGTCATGAACGTTGGCGGGACGCTGCAGCCTACCGGGCGGAAAATGCCTTCTCAAGCGGCCATCCAGGCAGTTCTTGACTATATCTCATCTCTCATTGCTACTGATGATGCTGATTCTCCTTTACTGACACTTAATGATGAGGCGGGGTTTCGTCTGGCGGCATTCGGCCTGAATGCAATTCAAAGCAATGCGATGACGGCTGAGTATGATGAGTTTATTGATGGTTTTGTATTCCGGGATAGCGTCGGATTCGTTATTCAGCAAATAGGGACTCCTCTGCTCAGCTCTGTTGACAGTGTTCAGCCTGTCGTTGAGCAGCAGCGATTGGTGACTGAGGCATTCAGTGCTGAATCTGACGCGGATATTTCTGGTTTTGTATTTCGCGACAGTGTGGGATTTGTCCTGATGAATCTCAATGGTGAGCAAAGCGATCAGAATAACGATGGGATAGATGACATTTCACGCAGAAATTCAGCAAATCTTGCCGCTGCTGCTGCCGCACGGGACGAAATTAATACGCGTATTGCTCGCCCGGTTTACGATTACAATATTCTGATCACAGGCGGCCAGTCGCTGAGTAACGGGACTGAGGGATGGGCAGCACTGAGCAAGGACATTCACGCTACTCTGAACATTAATATGCTCGGTGACTCCGTCCGGCCAAAAAATGAGAACGGTTCAACATTTACGCCGTTGAACGGAGCTGAAATCAGATCAGCCCGTGCGGTGGTGCAGGATTTAATCGCCCCTCCTGACGGCGGAAACCTTATGACCGATGAGGCTGTGGCCGCACTGCCTCGTGGGGCTAACAATTTCGGTGAAACCGTCGATATTGGCGCGATGTGGATGTGGCGGGAAATGCAGTTACAGTTCCGGGGAGTGGTAACGGATGAGCGCAAAATTGTGGCTGTGAACTGCGGTGTGGGCGGGCAGATTATTGAACACCTCTCTAAAGGCCATTCCTGGGGATTCTACAACCGGATCATTTCAGCCGTTACCCAGATTAAAGCCATTGCTGAAACCGAAGGTAAAACCTGCGGCGTGGTGGGTTTTTTATATCTTGGCAATGAATATAACTATGACAGCACAAAAGGAGGGGCGACAGACCGCGCAGAATACAGAGCACTCCTCAGAAAGCTCATTGATGATGTCATTACCGATACTACCGCTATCACCGGGCAGACAGAGCCCCCCCTGACTGTGCTGTATCAGACCAGCGGCAGCTGGACGCGCGACAGCACGAATATGAGCATTGGCGAGGCTCAGCTCGATATCTGTGCAGCAGATGCAAACGTAATGATGGCATCACCGGCGTATGCTGTCACCGACAAGGGTGGCCATCTTGACGCGAACGGCTACCGCTGGCTGGGAATGCAGTTCGGAAAAGTGCTCCATCGTGCAATTGATCGTCGCCAGAACTGGCGTCCACTGCAACCCCTGTCAGTCACGCTGAGCGGAACATTCCTGCGTGCGGATTTCCTGGTGTGGAGCCCGCCGCTTCAGTTTCGATCATGCTACGTGGGTTCATCTCCGACGACGTATGCCGCAAAAGGATTCAGAGTCACTGACGATGCCGGGGACGTTCCGGTGACGCGTGTCGACATTGTAGCCGATACCGTAGTCGATATTACGCTGGGGCGTGAAACGACCGGCGATGTTTATCTATGGTACGCCAGCCAGACCGGAAGTAACGGTAACGGAAATCTGTTTGACAGCGACACAACGGTCGCTGTTGCGAATTACGAATTTCACGAAGGGACAGGGCAATATCCGGAATCAAATATTCCAGAGCTGGTAAACCGTCCATACCCACTAAATAACCCCTGTGTGGCATTTCGTCGCCAGGCAATCGCTATTTAAGGAAAACAAATTATGGGTTCACGTATTATTGTTCCGGGTTATTTTGGTGATAAAGGCCTGGGTTTTGACCCGCTAGTTCGCCGTGGCCTGAAATATTTGAATTTTTATGGAGAGGCAGATAAAACTGGTCGGAATCTCGCACCGGATGGGGCAGCTGCAACGGTACTGGGTTCGCCTGTTGTGCAGGAAAATGGCGTCCAGTTTACGCCTGCAGGCACATTGCTTGATACGGGTATTCTTCAGTCTCTGGACTTTACTTTTTTCACAATCTTTAACTGTCCGACCCTTTCACAGATTCTGCTGCTCAGCAATTTTAACGGGCCACGGCAATCTGGCTCAGGAACCACGCAGGGCGTAGTGCTCAGGACGCAGCCCGGATCTACCAGCATGACACTGAACTTTTCGGTAAACACTCTCAACGGTAGCACGTCGACGCAGCGTACAGTCGCGCTCGGTGGGTTGCTGGCAAACACAAACTATTTAGTGTGCGCACGTTTTAAATCTGGACAAAAAATGGACTTTCAAATCCTGAACAAAGCTCTGTCAGCAGAGAAAACAACAGATATGGGCGACCCGGCGGATTTGGGGGCAAAACTGCGTATCGGCGGTAGTTACCAGGCTGATCTAACGAACGCAGGGATTCACCGAATGTCTGCGTTACACAATGTCGCGCTGACCGATGATGAAATTACAAAAGCCGCCACTCAGTGGATGGCGTGGGCTAAGGCTGTTGGTTTAATTATGTGATTTTTTACAAGGAATGTATTTTCCCGGTACATTTTAAAATACCGGGGAATTTCTTTACTTCAAATCTACAAAAATTTTTTTAGCCCAGTTCTGACCAATGTCAATGGTGAGCGTTTGCTCACCAGAGTCATTAAGTGGGTTCATTAACCAAAAGAATCGAAATTCATTTTGACCTTCATAAGGTATTTTGGGTTTTGTAAAAACAGGATCTTGTTGCTGCAAAAAGTTCGTTAACTCAACTTTAGTATATGAAACAGGTTTATTGATATATCTGATATCTTTTTTGAATTTTAAGCACAGTTGATCGGCAACTAAATCACAAAAAAAATCTGGTTGTTCTATTTTGATACAGAACTCCCCAAAGTCCTCCTTGAAATAGTCATCATTTCTGACAGTTGTTGCGCATACTATATATTCATCATGGCAGTAGCTTTCTGTTTCACAGTCTCGCATAATAACTGTTCCACCCTCGGCAACTTCAACAAGTTGTGCGAATTGTGGTTGAACTTTGATGACTTCATCCCATGCGGTCTTATCGAACTCCTGATATGGCACTTTATATTTTGAAAGCCCCTCTAAAACATCACCTTGCTTTTCATTTTCAATTCCTCTGTAATAATTCAAAGTGCCTAGCCTGATTTTACCATTTAGATAATCATCCTTGTGAGACTTCTCTTTGAAATATTTAAAGACTTCCATATGCTAACCTCATTATGCTTTGCTGTGATTGTATAAGTGAAATTTCGCTACATAATCAACCGGATTCTCGATGAATCATTTTAATCTCAATTACCAGACGCAATAGCTAAGCTTATCGAGCAAATAGGGGAGATAATGAAACCATTAATCCCATAAGAGTCAGTGGATTGCAAGATCATTATCATTTCCCGCTTGCTTTCAAAAACAGCATCAAGGTTGAACTGTCGTGCCGCCGCATCGTACGAATCGTGGACTTTCAGCGCGAACTGGCGAAGCTCAACCACGCATTCACCCTGCGCGAAGCCAACGTGACCATGAAAATAAAAAGTGTTCGCACCGAAAATTACTTGATTAACTGCGAGCTCATGATGCGCCGTTCTGGTGATGAGGTAAACCGGCGAGTTTGCGTTATGGATAGCTGCTCACAGATTTTGGCATCTCAAGTGATGGTGGTCTGGAAACTGGATCGGCTTGGCCGCAGCGTGCGTGATCTGATTACACTCGTGTCGGAGCTGCAGGCGCGCGGGGTGAATTTCCGCAGCCTTACCGACAGCATCGATACCAGTACGCCAGCAGGCCGCTTTTTCTTCCACGTCATGAGCGCCCTGGCGGAAATGGAGCGCGAGCTGATTGTCGAGCGTACACGAGCGGGTTTAGCCGCAGCGAGGGAGCAGGGGAGAGTCGGCGGCCGCCGCCGGGTAATGACTGAAGTAGTGGTGGAGCGGTGCCGCAGAATGCTGGAGAACGGCGCTACCCGGCAACAGATCGCAGATGTGATAGGGGTGGGGGTGAAGACGATCTACAAATACTTTCCTGCTGCCGTCCGCGATCAAGGATTCCTGCCCTTCCCGTGATATGTAACATTTGAGATAATATGTACTTTCAGTTTTGAAAACAGTTTGGTTTGTTCGTGAACGGTAAGAAAACAATAAGTTTTGAGCAATTTTTAACTATTAACAGCAATCTTGTTTCCATCTCAGATACATGGGCTGACTTGTGGGCGTTAATTTTTCACACGGGTTTAAGCGCTGGAAGGCTGCTGAGTATTCGATATGATGATATTGATGGTGACTTGATACTGATACGAAAACAGGGTCACCTGAAGGAGCTACGTGTTAAATCAACCCCTCCAGTGGAGGCGATGATTGCTCGTAGAAGAGAACGCTATCCAGAAGATGTTTATTTATTTCAGAGTCATTCTAACCGTGTGAAGTACCATCGCCGGCCGGTCACTATAATTGCTTTCAACGCCGCTTTACGTCGCGCCGCTAGATCATTACCAGACGTTAACGTAAGCAGTAGTAGCGCGAGAAACATACCGGACTAAGCGCCTGTCCAGTAGCGTGTGGCCGATGTGACAGGCGTGGGGGTGAAGACTATTTACAAATATTTGCCAGTACAATACGGCGATAAAAAATCCCCTTGAGCAGGCACACTCAAGGGGAAAATACTACATAACATCATTGCTGTGTGCGTCTTTGCGCTCATCTATCTTCCAAGAAGATGCCTAAAGCTTCCAGATATTTCTGGTCTGAGCAGTTAAAACATTGGATCGGCGGTCTATGTGATAGGAGGGGGTGAAGACGATTTATAAATATTTTCCAGCCGGTTAAGTTTGCTCACCTGCGAACCGTATGCAAGAGATCGCAGGTGAACAATTTGCTATGAAGGCATTGCCATAGCTGAAAAATTTTAACCTTGCATTGTTCGCAAAACCATCAAACAGCTAAGGCCTGAAAACACTTTCAGACTAACCTTACTCGTTACATCAATGTGTTACGTCAATGGCGTAAATTGATAGCCAGAGCCTATATTGATATGTCGTCCTGCTAAAACTACTGTATATAAAAACAGTGTTAATCTGAGCGAGTCAATTATGCAGTTTTACACGCCCGTTGAGTTACGTGAGATCATGCTGATCCCGTTGTACAGTGACCTTGTGCAATGTGGTTTTCCAAGCCCTGCACAGGATTACGTTGAGCAACGTATCGATCTGAACGAGTTGCTCGTTAACCACCCCAGTGCGACGTATTTTGTCAAAGCCGCCGGCGACAGCATGAAGGATGCCGGCATAGGGGAAGGTGATCTTCTTGTTGTGGATAGCTCAAGGACAGCAGTTCATGGCGATATCGTTATCGCTGCAGTGGATGGGGAATTCACCGTTAAGAAGCTGCAGCTGCATCCGCGGGTTCAGCTTAACCCAATGAACCCTGCATATTCGCCGATAGTCGTGGGTAGCGAGGATACTCTCGATGTGTTCGGGGTCGTAACTTACATCATCAAATCGGCTGGCTGAGATGTTTGCACTTTGCGATGTGAACTCATTTTACGCATCCTGCGAAACTGTTTTCCGTCCTGACCTGAAAGGGCGTCCGGTGGTCGTACTGTCAAACAACGACGGCTGTGTGATCGCCCGTTCACCAGAGGCGAAGCCCTTCGTTAAAATGGGTGAGCCGTACTTCAAACAAAAGGATATTTTTCGCCGGCACGGTATTATCGCGTTTAGCAGCAACTATGAGCTTTATGCCGATATGTCCAACCGAGTGATGACAACGCTGGAGGAAATCTCTCCACGCTGCGAAATTTACAGTATTGATGAGGCATTTTGCGATCTTACTGGTGTTCGTAACTGTCGCGATCTTACCGAATTTGGCAGAGAAATTCGCGAGACGGTTCTGCGCAGGACGCACCTCACGGTCGGCGTCGGCATAGCCCAGACTAAAACCCTGGCAAAGCTGGCCAATCACGCTGCGAAACAGTGGCAGCGACAGACCGGAGGAGTGGTGGATCTGTCTAATCTGGAAAGACAGAGGAAGTTGATGGCTTTGCTGCCGGTGGATGAGGTCTGGGGTGTTGGCCGCCGTATAAGCAAAAAGCTTGAAGCTATGGGGATAAAAACCGTCCTGCAGCTAGCTGATACGGATATCCGCTTTATCCGTAAACACTTCAACGTTGTGCTTGAGAGAACCGTCCGGGAGCTTCGCGGCGAGCCGTGTCTTGAGCTGGAAGAGTTTTCGCCAGTGAAACAGGAAATCGTCTGCAGCCGGTCGTTCGGGGAGCGCATTACCACCTATGAGCAAATGCGCCAGGCTATCTGTTCATATGCGGCCAGAGGCGCAGAGAAACTTCGTGGAGAGCATCAGTATTGTCGTTACATCTCCACCTTTGTGAAGACATCTCCCTTTGCGCTGAACGAAAAATACTACGGCAACAGCGGGTCCATTAAGTTACTAACGCCCACGCAGGATAGCCGGGATATCATCAATGCCGCGGTAAAGTGCCTGGATGCGATTTGGGTCGAAGGGCACAGGTATCAGAAAGCGGGGATCATGCTCGGTGATTTCTATAGCCTGGGTGTCGCGCAGCTGAACCTGTTTGATGACAATGCGCCACGGCAGAACAGCGAGAAACTGATGGAAGTTCTCGACCACCTCAATGCAAAGGACGGGAGGGGAACTCTCTATTTTGCAGGTCAGGGGATCCAGACCACCTGGCAGATGAAGCGTGAAATGCTTTCTCCGAGATATACAACGCGTATTCAAGATGTGCTAGTTGTAAAATGATAGGAGTTAGTATGTAATAACAACTTGATAATATCTTATGGCTAACTTAAGTGAGGTGTCATGTATATGGCAAAGATAGGGCGAAATGATTCTTGCTGGTGTGGGTCAGGAAAGAAATATAAAAAATGTCACTTGGGAAGAGAAAGGGAAAAAAATATAGATCGAGGCGATGTTAATTCAGTTCTTAAACTATTTACAAATGTAAGTAAGTGTAGTGTTCCTGATGATTTAAAACACGAATGTGAGCGCAAGATCGTTAAGGCTCATACATTATCAAAATCAAATAGTCTAAAGGAAATCGCAAAGAATGGTCATGTATTAGGAACAAGTAAAGGTTTTGATGCATTTGAAAGGCATAATGGTGTGCTTAGTTTTGATAAAATAGGAATTAACAAAGCATTAACTTTCACAGGATTCTGTTCTTATCATGATAAAATGCTTTTTTCCTGCATTGAGGATGAAGAGTTTATAGCAAATAACAAGCAATGCACTATGCTTGCTTACAGGCCTTTGATGAGAGAATTCTATGTTAAAGAGGCAAATCTAAAAGTTGTAGAGGCAAGCAGGATATTCGATAGAGGATGGGACTTCCAGGCCCAGTTGGCATGGGCAAGACAAGTGAATGAGAATATTGAAGGTACAAGATTAAGTTTAAAGGATTTGAGTTATATTAAGGATGAAATTGAGTCGTCAATCAAAGATAATACATTTAGTGCATTAAAGCATTTAATTATAAAACTTGAGGAACCCCCAAAAGTAATGGCATGTGGCATTTATGCCCCAATTGTTGATATTCTAGGTAACGAAATTCAAGAAATAACAAAAGAAGACGCGAGACCTGAATATATAATCACAAATGTTTTAGCTTTAGATGGTAATGGTTACGTGATTTTTTCATGGTTACCAGAAGATAATAACGTAATTCAAAAGTTTATTGCATCTATTAAGAAATGCTCCAGACATCTCTTAGGTGACAAACTTACAAATCATATCCTTTCATTTATGGAGAATGTTTTTGCATCAGAGGAGTGGTGGGACTCTCAGGGGGATAAACAGGGATATATAAATGAGTTATTGATGCAGGGAGTAAGAATGCATGTTTATGATTTAGGACTTATTTCTCATGATTATAATAACTACAATGCTATAACAGTAAATGAAATCATTGAAATTTAATTAAAGAATGTTTAATTTATATTTTTTAATAGTTCAGCGTATTGATTTTTCACATTACCAACTGCGCTTGAAACAGGGTGCCAAGTAAAATGGTCGGTTGGCACGGCGCCGTCGACGGCTATCTCCTCAGCCTCTTTCCCTCCTATATCCTGTCTCATCCATTCCCTGGCTGCTTCTGGTGACAACACCAGCGGCCGGCGGTCGTGAATATCTACCAGACCTTTATCAGCTGCTGCAGTGACGATCAGAAATCCTTCTGCTTCATCTCCGCGTTCAAATGGTGTGCTTCCGATTGCTGCCATGAATATCGGTTGGCCATCGGCACGATGGATGAAGTATGGCTGCTTCTTGTCGCCTTCCTTCTTCCATTCGAACCAACCATCAGCAAAGCAGATCGCCCGGCCATGTTGCCATAGCGGCTTAAACATCCTGCTGGTGGCCGCGGTTTCTACTCGAGCATTAATCAGCGGTGGTTTATCCCACCATCCCTGGGCGTAACCCCAGTGTACTGGATCAAGATGCAACTGCTCGTCGCGTTCGCTCAGGAGCAAAACCTTTGTCCCTGGCGCCACGTTGTACCGGCCGATTGGTACGGGGTCATAAGCGATGTCACGATCGGCTTCATCGGCAAGATAGGAAAGAGAATCTTCGCGGCTCATTGACTGGGAAAAGCGTCCGCACATATCAACCTCCAGTGGTCAGACTGAAAGTATAGAAGGTGTGGAGGAGTCGGAAGGGAACTCCGACAGCCATCGAACTAATGACTGTCGGAGATGACGTTAAAAATAATGTGTACAAAATTGTGTATTAAAATCAGAATCACAGAATGATTTTAAATACTAACTCATTGCTTTTAATTGATAAAATAGTTTATTGAGTAGGTGCTATCGTAGGGCATACCATTCCTTATGTTTCAGTGGGTTAGCCATGGCACCGAGAATATCGGAAATTACGTTGACAATAATCACCAGCGCGCCAATCACCATCACTCCGGCGGAGATCGCCGCGTAGTCCTGCTGGCGAATAGCGTTGATCAGCCAGCGGCCTAGTCCAGGCCAGCTGAACACCATCTCAGTGATCATCGCCAGGGTGAGCATGGTGGAAAACTGCAGGCCGAGACGCGGGATCACCGGCGGCAGGGCGTTGTGCAGCACATGGCGCAGTAGAATTTTGCGTCGCGACACGCCGCGGGTGGCGGCCGCTTTTACATAGTTAGTGTCATACACCTCGCTGGTGCTAATGCGCATCAGGCGGATCACTTCGGTGGTGGGGGCGACCGCCAGGGTCAATACCGGCAGCACCATATGCCGGGCGGCGCTGACGATCATCTCATGGCGCCACGGCGAGTCCGAAAGCCAGGCGTCGATCAGCGCGAAACCGGTGACATTTTTCACCTCATACAGCAGATCGAAGCGACCGGAGACAGGAAGCCAGCCGAGGGTCAGGGAAAAGAAGAGGGTCAGGAGCAGCGCCAGCCAGAAGACCGGGATCGAGAAACCGACCAGCGCGACGGCGCTGATCAGGGTATCGGGCCATTTATTGCGCATTACGCCGGCGATCATCCCCACCGGAATGCCTATCAGCAGGGCAAAGCCGAAGGCGAGGATGCACAGCTCCATGGTCGCCGGGAAAACCTCGCGCAACTGCTCAGAAATCAGCTGGCCGTTAATGCTGGAGACGCCGAAATCCCAGTGCAGCACCCCTTCAAACCAGAACAGCCACGCATTCCACAGGGAAGCGCCCTGCAGTGGGGCATGAGGGGTGAAATAGCTCAGGCTGAAACCGACAAAGGTCAGAAAAAAGAGGGTGATCAGCAGCAGCAGCAGACGGCGCAGGGTAAAAATAATCATGGCTTTTTCACCTCTTCAGTATTTTCCCGCGATACGCCAGCGAACGAAGCGTTACCGAAAGGGCTGAGCACCAGGCCTTTCATATCATAGCGGTAGGCCTGCAGCCGTAGCGACGAGGCCAGCGGCAGGACCGGCAGTTCGCGGGCGAGGATCCGCTGCGCCTCTTTGTAAGCGTCCATCCGCGAGGAGAGCTGCTGCGAGAGCAGCGCTTTTTGCAGCACGTCGTCAAACTCCCGGTTACACCAGTGGGCAAAGTTGGTTTGCGAGGCGATGGCCGCGCAGCTCAGCAGCGGTCGGAAGAAACTGTCCGGATCGTTACTGTCCGTCGCCCAGCCGGAGAGCGTCAGGTCGTGGCTCATGTCCATCAGGCGCGCCTCCTGGAAACGTCCCTCTACCGGCACAATAATCACCTTAACGCCAATCTGCGCCATATCCGCCTGGATAAGCTCCGCCGTTTTCAGCGGGCTGGGATTCCACGCCTGCGAGCTGGTGGGCACCCACAGCTTGAGGGTCAGGTTTTCCAGACCCAGGGCTTTCAGGCGGGCGCGGGCCTCCTGCGGATTATATTCGGTAATTTTAGCGTCATTATCGTAGGCCCACGAGGCCCGCGGCAGCATGGACGCCGCCGTCTCCGCGGTGCCATAGTAGATGGACTGCATCAGGCGCTGGTTGTTAATCGCCAGCGCCAGGGCATGGCGCACCTCAGGATTATCCAGCGGCGGCTTGGCGGTGTTGAAGGCCAGCCAGGCGATGTTCATTCCCGGGCGCAGCGTCAGGCGCAGGCGCGGGTCGTCACGCAGGATCGTCAACTGGCTGGCGGCCGGCCAGGCCAGCACGTCGCATTCTCCGGTCAGCAGTTTCGACAGGCGGCCGGTGCCGCCGGAGCCAAGGTCGACCACCACCTGGGGCATCAACGGTTTGCCGCGCCAGTAGCCGGGGTGGCGCTGCAGGCGAACATATTGTCCGGAGCGGTAATCGGATAGCTGGAACGGGCCGGTGCCAACCGGCTGGCGGTCCAGTTGCTCCTGGCGGTCGTCCTGCGTTAAGCGGGCGGCATATTCGGCAGAGGTAATTGACGCATAGTGGGTGGCCAGATGCCAGAGGAACGAGGCGTCCGGCCGCTTGAGGCGAAACTCCACGGTCTGATTATCCAGCTTGCGGACGCTCTCCACGCTGTCAGCAAACTGCAGACTGTCGAAGTAGGGGAAGCTGCTGCCGTTGACGTTGTGCCACGGATGGTCGCGGTTAAAAATACGGCCAAAGGTAAAAATGACGTCATCGGCATTAAAGTCCCGCGTCGGGGTAAACCACGCCGTGCGTTGAAACGGGACGTGGCGGCGCAGGTGAAAGCGGTAGGTGGCGCCGTTATCGAGAACTTCCCAGCTCTCCGCCAGCTCGGGGACCAGCCGGTAGGTATAGGGATCGACGTCAAGCAGACGATCGTAGATCTGAGCGGCCAGCGTATCGACAATCAGGCCGCTGCTGACTTTCTGCGGGTTAAAGGTATTAACCTGGCCGCTGACGCAATAGACGAAACCGCTATCGCGGATATCGGCGCGGTCGGGGAGCGCAGGGGCGGCAAAAGCTGGCCCACACAGCAGGGAAACGGCTGCCAGGAGAGATGACAATTTCAGGCGCATATTTTCTGTTTGATTATAGAGCTGAACTCTATCTTATTAAGATTAATAGACATTCACCACCGCCTTCAACAAGCCTGAGGGATAATGCGGTTACCGGGTGCGTATAGTATTCAGTCAATTGATTAAAATAGTCGCGGAACCGAGTCTGTATAGTGAAACATGGTAACTTTTTATCGCCGATATCGCCAGTCAGCTCTGTTTGGCCGCGGTTGACCAAACGGCGACGACGTGCGGACGCTAGAGAATAGATTCAGTATAGCGGGGAGAAAGCCGATGACCCGACGGGCGACTAGCCGTACCCGTCGGGTGTGATACAGGGGGAGCGTGTTTCGATTATTGTGACAGTGTCACTTTATGATAGTCCATGTTCTGCAGGTCCTCCAGCAGCCCGGGGCCAACCGGCTGCCACTGCAAGCGCTCGCGGGTCCATGCCGAGCTGGCGCGCAGGTCAAGGGCGGTAAACGGCGCAAACCAGCCGAACCAGGCGTCGACCTGCGAGTCATCCAGGTGGGTCAGCGGCAGGTTTAATCCGTGGGCAATTACCGCGGCAATATCGCGTAATGCGATCCCCTCTTCGGCCACCGCATGATAGCGCTCGCCGGCCGCGCCCTGAAGCAGCGCGCTGACATACAGACGTGCGACGTCATCGACATGGGCGGCTGACCAGCGGTTGCTTCCCTCGCCGCGCAGGGCTACCGCCCCGTTGGCGACCGCGCGTTCGATGTAGCAGGTCAGCAGTCCCTGACGCACGGTGTCATGCACCTGCGGTAAGCGGACCACCCTGACATCCACTCCCGCCTCCAGCAACTGCTGGCCGGCGAGCTCTGAGGCGGTGCGCGGGCTGGGGTGCCCTGAGTTGAAGAACGACTCCCGGGCCGGGGCGCCGCTCCCGTCGTCGCCCATCAGCGTGCCGGAGGTGATCACCAGCGGCCGCGTGCTGCCTCGCAGCGCCTGGCCCAGGGCCAGGATCGCCTGGCGGTCTTTCTCGCAGTTAGCGGCAAAGCGGCTGAAGTCGTGGTCGAAGGCGGTATGGATCACCGCGTCGGCGTTCCCGACGCCAGCCAGCAGCGACTCCGGGGCATCCAGCGTGCCGCGATGCACCTCGGCGCCGGCCGCCTTCAGGGCCTGTGCGGTGCTTTCGCTGCGCGCGAGGCCGATAACCTGATGGCCCGACGCCTGCAGCGCCGGAAGAATACGTGAGCCGATAAATCCGCTCGCGCCGGTAAGAAATATACGCATCATGGATCTCCTGAATGGGTTTCAGGCGTATCCTACCTGCGATGTCATACTATAAAAGTAGAGACATTATCGGGGTATAAATTCTAACAGGCAGAACCCACAGGCAGATGATGAACACTTCTGAGAACCATGCTTTAGGCGATTTTCTCCGCGCCCGCCGCCAGCGTCTCGATCCGGCAACGTTTGGCTTCCCGGCGGGACGCCGGCGCACCCCGGGGCTGCGCCGCGAAGAGGTCGCGCAGCTCGCCAGCATCAGCCCGACCTGGTATACCTGGCTTGAACAGGGGCGCGGCGGGGCGCCTTCCCGCGAGGTGCTGGAGCGGATCGCCCGCGGTCTGCGGCTGACCACCCCGGAGCGCGAGCATCTGTTTATTCTCGCCTTTGGCCATCCGCCGCAGACGCGTCTGACGGTGACGGATGATATGACGCCGCGGCTGCAGCGGGTGCTTGACGCTTTCACCATTCCGGCGATTATCCGCACCGCCAGCTGGGACGTCATCGCCTGGAACGCACCGGCGGCCAGGGTGCTGACCGACTACAGCCAACTGCCGCTGGCGGAGCGCAACGTGCTGCGCCGCCTGTTTACCCGGCCGGAGGCCCGCTGCACTCTGGAGGACTGGCAGAGGGTGGGGCAGCTTATCGTCAACGCCTTCCGCGCCGACGTCACGCGGATGGGCGCCACGAAAGAAACTGACCAGTTGATCGCGGAGCTCAGCCAGCAGAGCGTCGAGTTCGCCCGTTTCTGGCAAAGCCATGACGTCGCCGGCCACGGCGAGGGCTATAAGCGCATTAATCACCCGCAGATGGGTCCGCTCGACCTGGAATTTACCTCCTTTGCCGTGGAGGGCCGTCCCGATCTTTCCCTGCTGGTCTTTAATCCGGCAACGACGGAGAGCCAGCGGAAAATTCACGGTTTACTTCAGGGGGCTGTGGGCGACTGAGGGGTAAACTCGTACAGCACCAGCGCATTGCTCTGCAGCGAGTCGATCCGCAGCCAATAGCCATCGAGCCTGGCTTCATCCACGCTGAGCGCCGGACGGGCCTGATGCATCAGCCACTGATAATCCTCGGCGTCAGGGCCGCTGCGGCTGCGAAAGGCGTCCACCAGCGGGAACAACGCGCCGTGGTGCTGATCGAACAGGTGCTGTTTGATGCGCCAGCTGCCATCCAGGCCCTGCAGCCGCACGCTGTAGGGCTGGCTGAAGCGCTGGATAAAGGCCGCTTCGCTGGAGAGCCAGGGATTGTAGACCACCGTATTGCGCAGCAGCAGCTGGTAGTGACCCTGGTGGTGGAGCAGCAGCAGGTTTTTATCGTGAACCAGGATCTCGCCGCGCAGCCGCCGCCAGAGCCAGAGTACCCAGTAAACCGGGCGCGGCAGGCCGTGCAGATAGTGCAGCGCCAGGCTGGAGGTATCGAGCTTGCCGTTGGCGCGAGCTTCGCCCTGGAGGCCTGAATTTAACCAGAAGCCCGCCAGCCAGACCTGGTCCGCCACCCCCAGCAGATTATCCATCAGCAGCGCGCCGCGAAAAAAGCGGCCGTTGGTATCCCGCGTATCGCCAGTCAGCGTATTCCAGGAGAGCAGCCACAGCGGCAGGTTGAGCTGACGCTGGCGCAGGGCGCTGTGGATCTGCCGCAGCTTGTGCAGCGGGTAATGTTCGCTGGAGGCCAGGCGGCTGCTGTCTGCCTGGGCCAGATCCAGCTGTTCGTTGGCATCTGCCTGGCAGGCGAGAAAATCCGCCTCTGCCAGCAGCGGCGAGTGGAACAGCGGATCGTTCCCGGGATCGCCGGGAGCAAAGCGGTGCCAGATCCCCAGCTGCGGCTGCGGCAGCAGGCGATGAAGGACCCCGCGCTGCTGCCGCCAGGCGGCCTGGCGCGCAGCTTCGCTGGCCTGCGGCGACCAGTGCCAGACAAAGCGCCAGCTGTTGAGCGTGGCTGGCGGAAAATGGTTGGCGGCGAGCTGCAGGAAGCGCTGCAGCAGGTCACTGCGGGTGGTGACGCCGGTGTGCAGGATCACCTGCCAGCCCATCGCCGCCAGCCAGCTAAAAATCTGCTGCAGGTTGTACCAGCAGGCGTAGCCGGCCATCTGCGGATCGTCCCAGCCGGTGCCGAACAGCCGACTGCTGAGAAAGGGATCGTTGATATCGATGGCATACACCGGCAGGGCGTGGTGCAGCTGTTCGAGTTCCCGGCGCACATCTTCGCGCAGCAGATCGTCCAGTTCGCGCACGGTCACCACCATCCGGGTATGGCGCAGCGCTACGGGGCGCGCTGGACGATCGCGCAGATTGATCTCCCGGGTCTGCGGTGGGTTGATCGGCAGGGGGGGACTTTCCCGGTCGCGTGGTTCCGGCTCATTGAGTCGCGCATACAGCCGGTCGGCCGCCACCGGCTGCCAGCGATCGGCCTGCGGCGGGCGCGGTCGGGCAAGCTCCAGAGGATGCTGTTCACGATACTGGCGCGGCGTCACGCCGTGCTGGCGCTTAAACAAATCGCTCATCATTCGCGTACTGGCGAATCCCTGTTCGCGGGCGATTTGCTGGACGGTTTTGCGGGTGGTTAATAGCTGGTCGGCGGCGTGGCGCAGGCGCAGCGCGGTGAGGTACTGGACAAAACTTACCCCGACCTCTTTGCGAAATAAGCGTGACAGCCAGGCCTCGGAGACAAATTCCGCGGCCGCCACCTCCTGCAACGAGAGGCGACGCTGATAGTTAGCGTCGATCCGCGCCACCACGCTGGCTATTCTCCGGCTCCATTTTTCGGTATCGCGCCGGGGCGTGGAGGCGATGGGCTGGCTAAAGCGCGTGGCCAGCAGCAGCGCTATCTCACTCAGCCAGCGGTTGGCCTCCAGTCGGTAATGGCCAGGATGATTGACCAGGCCGCTCACCAGCAGCTGGCGCATCAGGCGGCGCAGGCCGTCATCGGCATCCCGGGTGCGCGGCGTTATCTGGTAATCGACGGCAAAAAAGGCATTATCGAGGCGGGCCAGCCAGCTGGCGGAGAGGGTGAGGATCATCACGGCGTTAGCCCCGGCGCTGCACAGGCTCCAGCGACGGTTGCGGTTAACGATCGCCAGCCCGTCGGCGGCGAGCGGCTGCGACGCACCTTCCGCCACCGCCAGATTTACGCTTCCCTCCAGTACCCACAGCAGCGTCAGCAGATCGCTTTCCGGCTGGGTCAGCTGACGCACATCGCGTACGGTGACGCTAAAGTCGCCTGAATGCTGCTCCACATGACTCTCCTCTGTAGACAAAAAACAACCGGTTGTTTTTTGTCATAACCGATATGTATGAAAAACACTCATTGATTTTTCGTCAATATAAAACAAAAAAGCGCGCCTGCAAGCTGAGGCACCCGCATAAACTCGAAGGTGTCGTGCAAACACAACACAGGAATAACAAAAATGACACATCCGTTGCTAGAAGCATTGCAGGTTAACGAGGCGCAATTTATCGCTCTGCGTCGTCGGTTCCACCAGCAGCCGGAGATCGGCTTTGAAGAGCACCAGACCAGCAGCGAGGTCGCCCGACTGCTTGGCGAGTGGGGATACGAGGTTCACCGCGGCCTGGCGGGCACCGGAGTGGTGGGCACGCTGCGCGTCGGCGAGGGGAAAAAACGCCTTGGCCTGCGGGCGGATATGGATGCCCTGCCGATGCAGGAGGGGAGCGGTAAGCCGTGGGCAAGCCAGGTTGAAGGGCGCTTTCACGGCTGCGGCCATGACGGGCACACCACCACGCTGCTCTACGCAGCTGAATATCTGGCGCGCACCCGGCAGTTTACCGGCACGCTGCAGCTGATTTTCCAGCCCGCGGAAGAGTTGCTGTACGGCGGGCGGGTAATGGTCGAGGACGGTCTGTTTGATCAGTTCCCCTGCGACGCCATCTTCGGCCTGCACAATATGCCGGGTCAGCCGTTGGGCAAGATCGGCCTGCGCGACGGGGCGATGATGGCCTCCTCCGATACGCTGCATATTGAAGTGAAGGGCGTTGGCGGCCACGGCGCGGTGCCGGAGCATACGGTGGATGCCACGCTGGTGGCCTGCCATATTACCCTCGCGCTACAGTCCATTGTCTCGCGCAATATCACCCCGTTTGAGCCGGCGGTGGTGACCGTCGGCAGCATCCAGGCCGGTCATGCGCCCAATATCATTAACGATCACGTGCTGATGAAGCTCACGGTGCGCACCCTCAATGAGCAGGTGCGCGAGACCGTGCTGCAGCGGATCCATGATATCGCCGTGGCCCAGGCGGAGAGCTTCAATGCCACCGCCACGCTGACCCACGTCAACGGCAGCCCGGTGTTGCGTAACGATCCGGCGACGAACGCCATGGTGCGGGAGGTGGCGACAGCGCTGTTTGGCGCAGAGCAGGTGGGCGAGGTGAAGCCGTTTATGGGCAGTGAAGATTTTGCCTTCATGCTGGAGCAGCACCCGCATGGCAGCTATTTCACCATCGGCGCTGGCGACGAGCCTGACCGCTGCATGGTGCATAACCCGGGGTATGACTTCAACGACGCGCTGTTGCTGACCGGCGCGGCGCTGTGGTGCGGCCTGACGGAACGCTATCTGCGCTAATCACGAGAAACGGGAGGGCCATGCGATGAGCACTGTCACAATAAGCGACACCCCGTTTGTCGGCAACGATCGCCTGCTGGTGGGGATTGTGTTAAGCGTTTTAACCTTCTGGCTGTTCGCCCAGTCGGTGATTAACGTGGTGCCGGCGATGAAAAGCAGCCTTGATATCTCTCTTGAAACCTTAACTCTGGCCGTCAGTCTCAGCGCGCTGTTCAGCGGCTGCTTCGTGGTCGCCAGCGGCGGCCTGGCGGACAAGTTTGGCCGGATGCGGATGACCACCCTCGGGCTGGGGCTGAGTATCGTCGGCAGCGCCATGCTGGTGGTTGCTCAGGGACCGGGGCTGTTCCTGGCCGGCCGGGTGCTGCAGGGGCTGTCGGCAGCCTGCATTATGCCGGCGACGCTGGCGCTGATTAAGACCTGGTATGAGGGGCGTGCGCGGCAGCGGGGGTCAGCTTCTGGGTCATCGGCTCGTGGGGCGGCAGCGGTCTCTGTTCCTTCGTCGGCGGGGCTATCGCCACCGGTCTGGGCTGGCGCTGGATCTTCGTCTTCTCGATCGCCGTTGCCCTGCTGGCGCTGTTTTTGCTGCGCGGCACGCCGGAGAGCCGCAGCGCCAGCGCCAGCCAGCATAAGCTGGACGTCGGCGGTCTGCTGAGCCTGATTGTTGCGCTGGTGCTGGTGAATCTGTTTATCAGCAAGGGCCACGGCTGGGGCTGGAGCAGCCCGCTGTCGTTGACCATGCTGGCCGGGGCGCTGGCGGCGGGGACGATATTTATCCGCAACGGCATGCGCAAAGGTGAGGCGGCGCTGATTGATTTTGCGCTGTTCCGCAATCGGGCCTACGGTGCGGCAGTGCTGTCGAACTTTCTGCTCAATGGGGCGATTGGCACCATGATGATCGCCAGCATCTGGCTGCAGCAAGGGCACCACCTGACGCCGCTGGAGAGCGGGATGATGACACTCGGCTATCTGGTGACCGTCCTGGCGATGATCCGGGTCGGCGAGAAGCTGCTGCAGCGCTATGGCGCCCGGCTGCCGATGATGGCCGGTCCGGTGTTGACCGCTATCGCCATCGCGCTGATATCCTGCACCTTTCTCGAAAAGGCGCTGTATATCGGGGTGGTGTTCGCCAGCAACGTGCTGTTTGGCCTCGGGCTGGGCTGCTACGCCACGCCATCGACGGATACCGCGGTGGCCAATGCCCCGGAGAACAAAATCGGCGTCGCCTCGGGGATCTATAAGATGGGCAGCTCGCTGGGCGGGGCGATGGGTATCGCCGTGACAGCGTCACTTTTCGCGCTGTTTTTACCGCTGGGCATGGCCCATGCCGCCCAGTATGCCCTGTGGTTTAACGCCGTCTTATGTCTGGGGGCGATGGCGGTGAGCGCGCTGCTGCTGCCGCGCGCCTCTCACAGCTGATGCTTTTTCAGCAGCGCGCGGAGCTGGTGATAGGTTAATCCCAGCAGCTCCGCCGCCTGCTTCTGATGATACTTCGCCTGCTCCAGACTCCGCTGCAGCAGGCGTTTTTCCTGCTGGAGCTGGAAATCGCGCAGATCCAGCGGTAGCGCGGGCAGCTCATCGCCGGGCGCGGCTTCCGGCGGAGAGCCGGGGGACTGACGAAAAGGGTTAATAATAATCGCGTCCAGCTCATGTTCGCTGTCGCCGTGGCGATACACCGAGCGCTCAACCACGTTCTTCAGTTCGCGAATATTCCCCGGCCAGCGGTAGCCGAGCAGCGTCGCGGTCGCTCGTTCGCTAAAGCCGGGAAACAGCGGCAGACCGAGTTCGCGGCACATCTGGATGGCAAACTGGTTGGCGAGCAACATGATGTCGCTCTGCCGGTCGCGCAGCGGGGGGAGCTGTACCACGTCGAAGGCCAGGCGGTCGAGCAGGTCGGCGCGAAAATGACCTTCCTCGACCATCTGCGGCAGGTCAGCGTTGGTGGCGCACACCAGCCGGACGTTAACCTGCAGCGGCTGGCTGCCGCCCACGCGCTCCAGCTCGCCATATTCAATCACTCTTAACAGCTTCTCCTGCACCAGCATTGGGGCTGTCGCCAGCTCATCGAGAAACAGCGTCCCGCCGTCGGCGCGCTCGAAGCGCCCGGGATGGCGCTTGCTGGCCCCGGTGAAAGCCCCGGCTTCGTGGCCGAACAGCTCCGAGTCGAGCAGATTATCGTTCAGCGCCGCGCAGTTCAACGAGATAAACGGCCCCTGCCAGCGGCTGGAGAGGTAGTGGAGACGGTTAGCGATAAGCTCTTTCCCGGTGCCGCGCTCGCCGATGACCAGCACCGGTTTATCCAGCGGGGCCAGCCGGGAAACCTGTTCCAGCACCTCGAGAAAGCTGTTGGCCTCGCCCAGCAGATTATCCTTGTACTGCGCCATGATGAATTTCGCCATTAAGTAGTGTAATTAACCAGGTGACTGTAGCAATGCCCAGCACGTTTCGCAACCACCCTGTTTAAAATCAATAAGATAAAAAGTTGGCACGCCATTTGTATTAGCTAAGCCACAGGTGAATGCCTGAAACCAGAACTATGAGGATTGAAATTATGGGTATTTTTTCTCGTTTTGCCGACATCGTGAACGCCAACATCAACTCCCTGCTGGAGAAAGCGGAGGACCCGCAAAAGCTGGTGCGTCTGATGATCCAGGAGATGGAAGACACGCTGGTTGAGGTGCGTTCGACATCGGCCCGCACGCTGGCGGAAAAGAAACAGCTGTCCCGTCGTATTGAGCAGGCGGTCGCCCAGCAGGCGGAATGGCAGGAAAAAGCCGAGCTGGCCCTGCGCAAAGAGAAAGAAGATCTGGCCCGGGCGGCGCTGATCGAAAAACAAAAGCTGACCGACCTTATCGCTCAGCTGGATCATGAAGTGCAGCTGGTGGATGAAACCCTGGCGCGGATGAAAAAAGAGATTGGCGAGCTGGAGAACAAACTTAGCGAAACCCGCGCCCGTCAGCAGGCGCTGGCGCTGCGCCATCAGGCGGCGAGTTCATCCCGCGATGTGCGTCGCCAGCTGGACAGCGGTAAACTGGATGAGGCGATGGCGCGCTTTGAATCCTTTGAGCGTCGCATCGATCAGATGGAAGCGGAAGCGGAGAGCCACCGCTTTGGCAAGCAGCAGACGCTGGATCAGCAGTTTGCCGAACTGAAAGCGGACGATGAAATCAGCGAGCAGCTGGCGGCGTTGAAAGCCAAAATGAATCAGTCCAACCAGTAAGTATGATTGCGCGGCGCGGCGTTGCGCCGCGGCTCACCCCCTGTAAGGAGTACACATGAGCATGCTTTTTCTCGCCATTCCGCTGACGCTGTTTGTGCTGTTTGTTCTGCCGGTCTGGCTGTGGCTGCACTACAACAATCGCGGCGCCAACGGCAGTCTGACGCAAAATGAGCAGCAACGGCTGCTGCAGTTGACCGATGACGCGAAGCGGATGCGCGAACGCATTCAGGCGCTGGAAGCGATCCTGGACGCCGAACATCCGAACTGGAGGGACAAATAATGGCCGGGCTGGATCTGAATAAAAAACTGTGGCGTATCCCGCAGCGCGGGATGGTAAAGGGCGTCTGCGCGGGCATTGCTCAGCATCTTGATGTCCCGGTGAAGCTGGTGCGCCTGATTACCGTGCTGGCGATGATTTTCGGCCTCTTTTTCTTTGTCCTGGTGGCCTACATCATTTTGACTTTTGCTCTGGATCCGATACCGGACAGCGAGCTGTACGGTCATAAAGCGCCGAGCAATGGCGATCTGCTGGCCGCCGTGGATGCCGAACTGGCCTCCGGTGAACAGCGTCTGCGTGAAATGGAGCGGTATGTGACCTCCGACACCTTTACGCTGCGCAGCCGCTTTCGCCAGCTGTAAACCCTGTTTTTAACGAATGAGGCAACGCATGAATAGCAAATGGCAACGCGCCGGGCAGCAGGTGAAGCCCGGTCTGAAAATCGTCGGTAAGCTGGCGCTGCTGACCGCGCTGCGTTATGGCCCGGCGGGCGTTGCCGGCTGGGCGGTTAAATCGGTCGCGCGTCGGCCGCTGAAAATGCTGCTGGCGGTGGCGCTGGAGCCGCTGCTCAGCCGGCTGGCCAACCGCGTCACGCGCGGGATGAAATAATGCCGCCGTGGGGAAGGCGCAAAAGGATTAACGTTGTCCTGCTTATCCCCGGCAGATAGCTTATGATGACGAGACATACCTTCAGGGCATAACGGACTGGCGATGAAGCGACTGAAAACTGAATTGAATGCGCTGGTCAACCGCGGGGTTGACCGGCATTTACGTCTGGCGGTGACCGGCCTGAGCCGGAGCGGTAAAACGGCGTTTATCACCGCGCTGGTCAACCAGCTGTTGAATATCCACACCGGCGCCCGCCTGCCGCTGCTGAGCGCCGCACGCGAAGAGCGGCTGCTCGGCGTCAAGCGCGTGCCGCAGCGGGACTTTGGCATTCCCCGATTCACCTACGACGAAGGGCTGGCCCAGCTGTACGGCCAGCCCCCCATGTGGCCAACCCCGACGCGCGGGGTGAGCGAGATCCGTCTCGCGCTGCGCTACCGTTCGAATGACTCCCTGCTGCGCCATTTTAAAGATACCTCCACGCTGTATCTGGAGATCGTCGACTATCCGGGCGAGTGGCTGCTCGACCTGCCGATGCTGGCGCAGGATTATCTGAGCTGGTCGCGACAGATGACCGGGCTCCTGCAGGGACAGCGTGCGGAGTGGTCGGCCCGCTGGCGGCAGCTGTGCGCCGGGCTGGATCCGCTGGCCCCTGCCGACGAGGCTCGGCTGGCGGATATCGCTGCCGCCTGGACGGACTATCTCCACGCCTGTAAGCGCGAAGGGCTGCACTTTATCCAACCCGGGCGCTTTGTCCTGCCCGGAGAAATGGCGGGCGCGCCGGCGCTGCAGTTTTTCCCGTGGCCCGACGTCGACGCCGTCGGCGAAGCCAAGCTGGCGCAGGCCGATAAACACAGCAACGCCGGCATGCTGCGCGAACGCTACAAATACTATTGCGAAAGGGTGGTGAAGGGGTTCTACAAAGAGCACTTCCTGCGCTTCGACCGGCAGATTGTGCTGGTGGACTGTCTGCAGCCGCTCAACAGCGGGCCGCAGGCGTTTAACGATATGCGTCTGGCATTGACCCAGCTGATGCAAAGTTTCCATTACGGGCAGCGCACCTTGTTCCGCCGGTTGTTCTCGCCGGTTATCGACAAGCTGCTGTTTGCCGCCACCAAAGCCGATCACGTCACGATCGATCAGCACAGCAATATGGTGTCGCTCCTGCAGCAACTGATTCAGGACGCGTGGCAGAACGCCGCCTTTGAAGGGATCAGTATGGATTGCCTGGGGCTGGCGTCCATTCAGGCGACCCAGAGCGGGCTGATTGAGGTGAATGGCGAGAAAATTCCCGCCCTGCGCGGCAATCGCCTGAGCGACGGCCAGCCTTTGACCATCTATCCCGGAGAGGTGCCGGCGCGCCTGCCGGGCCAGGCCTTCTGGCAGCAGCAGGGATTTCAGTTTGAAAACTTTCGTCCGCAGGTCATGGATGTCGATCGGCCTTTGCCGCACATTCGTCTCGACGCGGCGCTGGAATTTTTGATTGGAGATAAACTGCGATGAGCGAACCGTTAAAACCGCGGATTGATTTTGATGGGCCGCTGCAAGCGGAGAAAATTCCGCCGCTGAAAGGCGCTCGCGCCTTCGACACCCTGGAGGCGGACAACTTCGCGCCAGCGCGGCTGGTGACCGGCGAAGAGGAAGAGGGGGCGGCGGAAGCGGTGGTGGAGTCGGTCCTGCGACCCAAACGCAGCCTGTGGCGGCGGATGGTCAGCGCCGGACTGGCGATCTTCGGCGTCAGCGTCGTGGCGCAAGGCGTGCAATGGACGGCTAACGCCTGGCAGACCCAGGACTGGATTGCGCTGGGCGGCTGCGTCGCCGGGGCGCTGATCGTCGGAGCCGGCGTCGGATCTGTAGCCACCGAGTGGCGCCGTCTGTGGCGACTGCGCCAGCGCGCCCACGAACGCGATGAAGCGCGCGATATGCTGCACAGTCACGCGGTCGGTAAAGCGAAAGCGTTTTGTGAGAAGCTGGCGCAGCAGGCCGGGCTGGATCAGTCGCATCCGGCGCTGCAGCGCTGGTATGCCGCGATCCACGAAACGCAAAGCGATCGCGAAGTGGTGAGCCTTTATGCGCAGCTGGTGCAGCCGGTGCTCGATGCCCAGGCGCGGCGGGAAATCAGCCGTTCGGCGGCGGAGTCGACGCTGATGATTGCCGTCAGCCCGCTGGCGCTGGTGGATATGGCGTTTATCGCCTGGCGGAACCTGCGGCTGATCAACCGAATCGCCACGTTGTACGGCATTGAGCTCGGGTATTACAGCCGTCTGCGACTGTTTCGCCTGGTGTTGCTCAATATCGCTTTCGCTGGCGCCAGCGAACTGGTGCGCGAGGTGGGGATGGACTGGATGTCGCAGGATCTGGCGGCCCGGCTGTCGGCGCGCGCCGCGCAGGGCATTGGCGCCGGCCTGCTGACCGCCCGTCTCGGGATCAAGGCGATGGAGCTGTGCCGCCCGCTGCCGTGGATCGCCGATGATAAACCGCGACTCGGCGATTTTCGTCGCGAGCTGATTGGGCAGTTGAAAGAGACCCTGCAGAAAAGCAAAACCCGCCCGGAGAAGTAACCTCCGCTCAGAGACATTGCCGGGCGGCGGCTTCGCCTTGCCCGGCCTACGACGTCAAGCTCTGGCACGCGCACCCTGGCAATATTCGATTAGGCGCATTCCGCCGCCAGCCACTCGCTGAAGGCGCGAAAGCGCGGGCGGGAACGGTTCTCCTGCGGACAGATCAGGTCATAGCCAAAGGGCGAGGGCGCTTCATTTTCAGACAAGGCCACCAGCCTGCCGGCGTCGAGCAGCGGCTGGATCAGCGTTTGACGCCCCATCACCACGCCGAGTCCATTGAGCGCCATCTCGATGGCCAGCGAGTGGTTATTCACCGCGTAATACCGGCCGTCAAAAGGTAACGCCTGTCCGTTGTGCTGGCACCACAGGCGCCATTCCGCAAATTGATCCTGTACGTCGGTGGATTCGCACGCATGGATCCAGACGAGCGCCGCCGGGTCGCCGCCGCTCAGCGGACGATACTGCTGGCGATAACGCGGGGAGCAGACCGGGAGCAAACTTTCCGCCATCAGCCGCTGTTGATAAAGATCGGGGTAGCGCGTGGCGCCGTAGTAAATTGCCAGATCCACCCGCTCCTCGTTAAAATCCATCACCCCGGCGCGCACGCGAAACTGCAGATTCAGTCCCGGCCATTGCGCCTGAAAGCGCGGCAGACGCGGCATCAGCCACAGATGGGCCAGCGTCGGCGCAATACCAATATGCAGTGTGCCGCGCAGATCCTGATCGCGAATATCCTCAATTTCATCGTTAATCGCCCGCAGCGAATGGCTTAACGTCGCCAGCAGCCGCTTACCTTCCTCTGTCAGCGCCAGTTTACGCGTCATGCGGATAAACAGGCGAAACCCGATGTGCATCTCCAGCCTGCGGATCCGATGGCTGACCGCTCCCTGGGTAAGGTTCATTTCATGCGCGGCAAGGGTAAAGCTCAGGTGGCGGGCGGTCACCTCAAAGGTCTGCAGCAGCGCAAGGATGCTTTGTTGCTCAAGCACAGATTGTCTCCCTTATGCATTAATTGAGTTCATGCATAGGCCGATTTAATTCGTTTGTTAGGCCAGTTTTGCCGGTTTTAAATAGTTATATCGTAACTAAACCGAGGTATACCATGTCAGGACTCAAAATTGTGGTGATTGGCGGTGGCTCCAGCTACACCCCGGAACTGATTGAAGGTTTGCTCAACCGCTATCACGAAATGCCGGTCGCTTCGCTATGGCTGGTGGACATTGAAGAGGGCAAAGAGAAAGTCGAGATTATCGCCGGACTGGCGCGGCGAATGATCGCCAAAGCCGGGCTGACTATTGAAGTGGTGGCCACCCTTGACCGGGAAAGCGCGCTGCACGATGCCGATTTCGTCTGCTCGCAGTTTCGCGCCGGCTGCCTTGACGCCCGGATCAGCGATGAACGTATCTCCCTCAAGTATGGCTTGATCGGCCAGGAGACCAATGGCCTCGGCGGCTTCGCCAACGCCTGTCGCACCATTCCCATCGCCCTGGAGATCGCTGCCGATATGGAGCGACTGTGTCCCGACGCCTGGCTGCTGAACTTTACCAACCCGTCGGGGATGGTGACCGAAGCGATCCTGCGCCATAGCCGCATCAAAGCCGTCGGCCTGTGTAACGTGCCGGTGATTATGCAAAAAGGGATAACCACTCTGCTGCAATGCGCTGACGAAAAAGAGGTGGTGATGCAGGTCGCCGGCCTGAACCACTTTATCTTCGTGCGCCAGATCCTGCACAAAGGTAAAGAATGGCTGCCGGAGGTGATAGCCGAAATCAACGCCGGTCGGGATCCGCTGGTGCCGCGCAACATTCCGCCGTTCCGTTGGCCGTCGCATCTGCTGCAGGGCTTAGGCATGATCCCCTGCGCCTATCTGCGTTATTACTACATGAAAGACGATCTGCTGCGCCAGGAGCTGGCGGAGGCGGGCGGCGAAGGAACCCGCGGGGAAGTGGTTAAGCAGCTGGAAAAAATCTTGTTTGACCAGTACCGCGACCCGCACCTGGCAGTCAAACCGAAGGCGCTGGAAGGGCGCGGCGGCCAGTACTATTCCGAGGCGGCCTGCGAGCTGATGAATGCCATCTACAACGACAAGCGGATTATCATGCACGTCAATACGCGTAATAACGGCGCCATCAGTGGCCTGCCGGATGACTGCGCGGTAGAGGTCAGCTCGCTGATTACCGCTTCTGGTCCGCTACCTCTCAATGTGGCGCCGTTCCCGGAAGATACCCTGCGTTTGCTGCAGCTGATGAAATCATTTGAACGGCTGACTATCGAGGCCGCGCTCACCGGCAACCGCCACACCGCATGGCGTGCTCTGATGCTGAATCCGCTGATCGTCAGCGGCGAGAAGCTCGAACTGGCGTTGGATGAGGTGATCGCTGAGAACCGTCAGTGGCTGCCTGCTTTCCACGCCTGACCCAAGACTCACCGGCCGCCTGGCCGGTGATTTAACCACTGACCGTCTGACTTTACGCCACAGCGCCCATTTTTCCGCCACACTGTCAATAATTGTTGACAGTTAGCTTCCCGAAAACCTATTCCTGGCCTATTATTCTCCCGTCATTGGCACTTTTAGGGTGAACACTCCCATGCGTCTTGAAGTCTTTTGTGAAGACCGTCTCGGTCTGACTCGTGAATTGCTCGATTTGCTGGTGCTGCGCGGTATTGACCTGCGCGGTATCGATATTGACCCTATTGGCCGAATTTACCTCAATTTCGCCGAACTGGAATTCGCCACGTTCAGCAGCCTGATGGCTGAGATCCGCCGTATCGCCGGCGTGACGGACGTGCGCACCGTGCCGTGGATGCCGTCTGAACGTGAACACCTGGCGCTCAGCGCGCTGCTGGTAGCGATGCCGGAGCCGGTGCTGTCGCTGGATACCAAAGGTCGGGTGGAACTGGCGAACCCCGCCAGCTGTCTGCTGTTTGGCCAAAGCCAGGCGAAGCTGCGTAACCACCCGGTGGCCCAGCTGATCGCCGATTTTAACGTTCAGCGCTGGCTGGAGAGCAGCCCGCAGGAGACGCATGCGGAGCATGTGGTGGTGAATGGGCAGAACTACCTGCTGGAAGTGACTCCGGTCTATCTGGAAGGCGAGCATAACGAGCGAGTGCTGACCGGCGCCGTGGCGATGTTGCGCTCAACCGTGCGCATGGGACGCCAGCTGCAGACCATGACCAGCCAGGATACCAGCGCCTTCAGTCAGATCCTCGCGGTGGGGCCGAAAATGCGCCACGTGGTAGAGCAAGCGCGCAAGCTGGCGATGCTCAGCGCGCCGCTGCTGATTGTCGGCGACACCGGCACCGGTAAAGATCTGCTGGCCCATGCCTGCCATCTGGCCAGTCCGCGGGCGGGCAAACCCTATCTGGCGCTCAACTGTGGCTCCATTCCCGAGGACGCGGTCGAGAGCGAGCTGTTTGGCGACGCGCTGCAGGGCAAGAAGGGCTTCTTCGAGCAGGCCAACGGCGGCTCGGTGCTGCTGGATGAAATTGGCGAGATGTCGCCGCGCATGCAGACCAAGCTGCTGCGCTTTCTCAACGACGGCACCTTCCGCCGCGTTGGCGAGGATCATGAAGTGCACGTCGATGTGCGGGTGATCTGCGCGACGCAGAAAAACCTGATCGAGCTGGTGCAGAAAGGGCTTTTCCGCGAAGATCTCTACTATCGCCTCAACGTCCTGACGCTGTATCTGCCGCCGCTGCGCGATTGCCCGCAGGACATCATGCCGCTGACGGAGCTGTTCGTGGCCCGCTTTGCCGACGAGCAGGGGATCCCGCGGCCGAAGCTCTCTGCCGATCTCAGTACGGTGCTTACCCGCTACAGCTGGCCCGGCAACGTCCGCCAGCTGAAGAATGCCGTCTATCGCGCACTGACCCAGCTGGAAGGATTTGAGCTGCGTCCACAGGACATTCTGCTGCCGGACCATGACGTCGCCTCGCTGCCGGTGGGCGAGGAGGCCATGGAAGGGTCGCTGGACGATATCACCCGCCGCTTTGAGCGCTCGGTGCTGACCCAGCTCTATCGCAGCTACCCCAGCACCCGTAAGCTGGCGAAGCGGCTGGGGGTGTCGCATACCGCCATCGCCAATAAGCTGCGTGAATATGGTCTGAGTCAGAAAAAGGGCGACGAATAATCCCGCCAGGCCGGCGACTCACGTCGCCGGCATCCCGGCCTGCAAAGCGGGCCAAACCTGTATATACTGGTTTTTTAATCCTTTTTCCGGGGTGGTGCATCTTGGCGTCGCGTCGCGCGATCGGGCACTGGCTGATATTGCTGCTGCTCTCTGTTCTCTTTTCCTCGCTGCTGTTACGAATACACCTGCCGGCAGCGCTGCTGCTGGGGCCGCTGATCGCCGGTCTCATTTTGAGCCTGCGCGGGGTGAAGCTGAGCATCCCTCGCCCCTGTTATCTGGCGGCGCAGGCCATTGTCGGCTGCATGATCGCCCGGGCGATTAATCCCTCTGTTTTTGGCGTGCTGTTCAACAACTGGGCGCTGGTGCTGGCGATCCTGTTGACCACCCTGGCGATAAGCGGCCTTACCGGCTGGCTGCTGGTCCGCTACAGCGCGCTGCCGGGCGCCACTGGCGCCTGGGGAAGCTCTCCCGGCGGCGCGTCGGCAATGGTGGTGATGGCCCAGGAGTACGGGGCCGATGTGCGGCTGGTGGCGCTGATGCAGTATCTGCGAGTGCTGTTTGTCGTCGGCGCGGCGGCGCTGGTGGTGCGCTATGCCCTGGGCAATGAAGCACAGGAAATGACTCAGGATATTGTCTGGTTTCCATCGTTGACCCTGAATTTCCCTTTCACGCTGCTGCTGACGGCGGTGGCCTGTTGGCTGGGCATGCGGCTGCGCATCCCCTCCGGGGCCATGCTGCTGCCGATGCTGCTTGGCGCGCTGGCCCAGGGCGGCGGCTGGCTGATGCTGGAGCTGCCGGAGTGGCTGCTGGCGATGGCCTATGCGGTGCTGGGCTGGACGGTGGGGCTCCAGTTTAATAAAGCCATTTTTCTGCTGGCGCTCAAGACGCTGCCGCAGATTATCGCCTCCATCCTCGGACTGATCCTGATGTGCGCCCTGATGGCCCTTGCCCTGACCCACATTCTGCAGATGGACTTTATGACCGCCTATCTGGCCACCAGCCCCGGCGGGCTGGACACGGTGGCGATTATCGCCGCCGGCACCCGGGCGGACATGTCGTTTATTATGGCGCTACAGACGCTGCGGCTGTTTACCATTTTGCTGACCGGCCCGGCGATGGCGCGGGCTATCTCCCGCTATGCGCCGCGGCAATAAAAAGCCCCCGCAGAGCGGGGGCTGGGCAGATCGAATGTCCGCGAGCGCGATGCGCCCGGGCAATCTGTTATCAGGCTTTCAGGGCGGCCAGCGCGGCGTCGTAGTCCGGCTCTTCGGTGATTTCGTTCACCAGCTGGCTGTAGACGACCTGATCGTTTTCATCGATAACGACCACCGCACGGGCAGCCAGGCCAGCCAGCGGACCGGTGGCGATGGCGACGCCGTAGTCAGCGAGGAAGGACGCGCCGCGCAGCGTGGACAGGGTGACCACGTTGCTCAGGCCTTCCGCGCCGCAGAAGCGGGACTGGGCGAACGGCAGGTCAGCGGAAATGCACAGCACTACGGTGTTGTCCAGTTCAGCGGCCAGCTGGTTGAATTTACGCACTGATGCGGCACACACGCCGGTATCAATGCTCGGGAAAATATTCAGTACTTTACGTTTGCCGGCGTACTGGCTCAGCGCGACGTCAGAGAGATCTTTGGCGACCAGCGTAAACGGCTGCGCTTTAGCGCCTGCCTGCGGAATGGTGCCCTGAACAGAAACGGGGTTGCCCTGGAAATGCACGGTTTGTGACATGGTTATCTTCCTGTTTACATATAGTTAACGTCGCGAGTAGTGTATGACATCCGCCAGCTACACGGCAAACCCTATTTAACATTTACCAGAGAGGACAAGGGAATGCGTAACGTGCGAGTGTATGAGGAAGCCTGGCCGCTCCATACCCCTTTTGTGATCGCCCGCGGTAGCCGCAGCGAGGCAAAAGTGGTGGTAGTGGAACTGGAAGAGGACGGCGTGAAAGGGGTAGGCGAATGCACACCCTATCCCCGCTATGGCGAGAGCATCGCCTCGGTCATGGCCCAGGTGATGGCGATCGGCGAGCAACTGGAGGCGGGGCTTACCCGCGAACAGCTGCAGCGGCTGCTGCCGGCAGGCGCCGCCCGCAATGCCATTGACTGCGCGCTATGGGATCTGCAGGCCCGGCGCGAAGGCAAAACCTTGGCCCAGCTGTTGGGCGTGGCGTTGCCTAACCGGGTGATTACCGCCCAGACGGTGGTCATTGGCACGCCGGATCAGATGGCGGCCAGCGCCGCGGCGCTGTGGCAGGCAGGGGCCCAGCTGTTGAAGGTGAAGCTCGACGATCGACTGATCAGCGAGCGGCTAATCGCTATCCGCCAGGCGGCGCCGGAGGCTACGCTGATTGTTGACGCCAATGAGTCCTGGCACAGCGAGGGGCTGGCGGCGCGCTGTCAGCTGCTGGCGGACCTCGGTGTGGCGATGCTTGAGCAGCCGCTCCCCGCCGACGACGACTCGGCGCTGGAAAACTTCGTTCATCCGCTGCCGATTTGCGCCGACGAGAGCTGCCACACCCGGGAGAGCCTGCCGCGGCTGCGCGGGCGCTATGAGATGGTCAATATCAAACTGGATAAAACGGGCGGCCTGACCGAAGCGCTGGCTCTGGCCGGGGAGGCGGAACGGCAGGGATTTGAACGGATGCTGGGCTGTATGCTCTGCACCTCGCGCGGGATCGCCGCCGCGCTCCCTCTGGCGCCGCTGGCGCGCTTCGCTGACCTCGACGGCCCGACATGGCTGGCGGTGGACGTTGAGCCGGCGCTGCGGTTCAGCACCGGCGTGCTTCATCTTTAAGCCTGCCAGCGCAGCAGATCGGTCATCGCCGGCAGGTAACGCTCCGTTGCCTCGTCTGCGGAGACCGGCGGAAACTCGGCGGTGATGCAGGGGAGTCCGATATCGGCGCACCAGCTGCCAAAGGAGCCCGGCGTGTCGTAGCCCACGCTGCCCACCAGCGGCAGGGAGAAGGCGTCGGCCAGCCAGCGACCCAGCGGGCTGTGGCCCGGATCTTCGATGCAGGCCAGCGGATCGTGAAAGGAGACCACCCACGCCGGATGAATCTGATGGATCAACTGACACAGGGCCTCGGTCTCCCGTTCCGAACCCGGCTGCTCGCCGGTCAACAGCACCACGTCGCGCTCCGCCGCCGCGCTATTCCAGCGGTAAACCGTTTCCCCTTGCTTCCAGTTGGCTGCTGGAAAGTTACGGTTGAGGTCAACGCCGCGGGCATTGGCGCGCAGCCCGAGCTGACAGCCGTCAGGATTGACCGTCAGCACCACGTGGTGGCGGCGCAGCTCGGGTTTCAGGGTGCGCAGGGCGCAGGAGAGGGTCACAATCGACGAATTCTCATCACCGTGGGTACCGGCAATAATCAGCCCGCTACGGCTGTCGGCCTGCGGCGCAGGAAACCACAGCAGCGGCGCGCCCAGTTCCGAGCTGCCATACTGCCGGGTTCCCGGCGGAAAGTCGCCGCGCTGCGGGCGAGGACGTGAAATAGACATAGGGCTTCCTGTGTGTCGTTATTATTTAGTGTTGGCGAAAAGCGTATCGGGATCAAACCCATTCCCTGAGGCGTGAAATCCGACGGCACATCAATTTTCTATCATATGTCGTTTGCAATTTCAGGTGATGAAACAAATAATTATCGCTCTGTTGGCGGTATTTTTTTCATTTTAAAGGGGATCTTATGAAGTATCCTGTCGCTTTGACATGCGGCGCGCTGTGGTTAGCCAGCGTATCTTCTCTGGCCTGGGCGGCTGACGTACCGCCGGGCACGGTACTGGCGGAAAAACAGCTGTTAGTGCGCCATATCAAAGATGAACCCGCCTCGTTAGATCCCGCCAAAGCGGTGGGCCTGCCGGAAATCCAGGTGATCCGCGATCTGTTTGAAGGTTTAGTCAATCAGGATGCGAAAGGCAACCTGGTTCCAGGCGTAGCGACCCGCTGGCAGAGCAACGATAACCGCGTCTGGACCTTTACCCTGCGTGATAACGCCCGCTGGTCCGACGGCACGCCGGTTACCGCCGAAGATTTCGTCTATAGCTGGCAGCGTCTGGTGGATCCGAAAACCACTTCGCCGTTTGCCTGGTTCGCGGCGCTGGCGGGGATCGCTAACGCGCAGAACATTATTGACGGCAAAGCCGCGCCGGAGACCCTGGGAGTCACCGCCGTCGACGCCCACACCCTGCGGGTGCAGCTGGATAAACCACTGCCGTGGTTCAGCAACCTGACCGCCAGCTTTGCCTTCTATCCGGTGCAAAAGGCGAATGTCGACAGCGGGGCGAACTGGACGCGACCCGGCAGCCTGGTGGGCAACGGCGCCTATGTTCTGAAAGACCGCGTGGTCAATGAGAAGCTGGTGGTGGTGCCGAACACGCACTACTGGGATAACGCCAAAACGGTGATCCAGCAGGTCACCTTTGTGCCGATTAACCAGGAGTCCGCCGCCACCAAGCGCTATCTTGCAGGGGATATCGATATCACCGAGTCTTTCCCGAAAAATATGTACCAGAAACTGCTGAAGGATATTCCGGGGCAGGTGTATACCCCGCCGCAGCTGGGTACCTACTATTACGCTTTCAATACCCAAAAGGGGCCGACGGCGGATGAGCGGGTACGGCTGGCGCTGAGCATGACCATCGATCGCCGGGTGATGGCGGAGAAAGTACTGGGGACCGGGGAAAAACCGGCCTGGCGCTTCACGCCGGACGTGACGGCGGGCTTCACCCCCCAGCCGTCACAGTTTGAGAGCATGAGTCAGGCTGAGCTTAATGCCCAGGCGAAAGCGCTGCTGGCTGCCGCTGGCTATGGCCCGAATCGTCCGCTGAAGCTGACGCTGCTGTATAACACCTCTGAGAACCACCAGAAGATTGCCATCGCGGTGGCGTCGATGTGGAAGAAAAACCTCGGCGTGGAAGTGAAGCTGCAGAACCAGGAGTGGAAAACCTATATCGACAGCCGTAACACCGGCAATTTCGACGTGATCCGCGCTTCGTGGGTAGGGGACTACAACGAGCCGTCCACCTTCCTGTCGCTGCTGACCTCCACCCACAGCGGAAATATCTCGCGCTTTAACGATCCGGCGTACGACAAAATCCTCGCCCAGGCGGCGGTAGAGAATTCGGCCAAAGCGCGTAACGACGATTACAACGCGGCGGAAAAGATCATTATGGTCAAAGCGCCGATCGCGCCGATCTACCAGTACACTAACGGCCGATTGATTAAGCCGTGGCTGAAAGGCTACCCGATCACCAACCCGGAAGATGTGGCCTACAGCCGTACCATGTATATCGTGAAGCACTAACCGGTACTGGTTGCCTGATAATGTCAGGCAACCATCGCTGATCCCCGAGCTGGCGCGTCTTGCCGCGCCAGTTATTTATTAATAAGTAAATTAGCCAATTGAGAATTTGGTGCTTTAATCTATGCCAGATCTTAAAAATTAATATCGTCTTTCCTATAATGATGAACCAGAAATAAATAATATTTCATGTTCGAGATATATAAAAAAGCTGTTCTTTGCATATTATATGTTCAGTAACTGGTCGCACCGAAGATCGACTTAAGTGAAAATACCAGTTTTCTGTAATCCTGAATTACTAACAATGTACATTGATTTCATATGTCCGGTATGTTAGGTAGCACCATAGAATAGACGAGAGGAAACTATTTCTGTTATAACTGTCTGCAATATTATTTGTTAAAGAAGGAAATTAATGATGGCAAATATACTTCGCTCAATACCTATGCTATTAGTGATTGGTTTTAATCTATTGCTGGCCATCCTGTTTAGTTTGATCTATGCCAGGAAGCATCCGGAAACTGATCTATTCATCATCATAACATTTACTGGTATGTTATCAATTTCCACATATATTATAAGTTTCTACTCTGTTTCGACCTTTGCAACTAAGGAGAAAAAGAAAATAAAAGGTGTCTTTCCCAGACGAAGAGGTAAACTAAAAAGAATTATTACAGACTCGATGGTACTAATCTTGGTTTTTTTTGTTTCAGGCTCGATAGTATTTTCAGGGAGTGATTTGAATTATGGTCTTGCTCTCTTAGCCATTTCAACAGGCTATTTTACTTTCTTGCTTGTTAATTATTATTTTTTGTGTATGTCAAGAGTAAAAGAAAAGATAGTCAAAATAATAAATAAAATCCTTTTTATTGTGTTCTCGATTATATTGTTTTTTTCTAAGATGATTGCAAATGGTTTTGTTAAAGAGTTTTTTGATGTTGATATCGCTAAAGTTCCTTATATTAGTTGGTCATTCTCGATTTTGTTTGCCATTCCATTTTTTTTGATTACTTCCCACGTGGGGTGTATGATTTTAGAAGGTACAACAGATTTATTCCGGACAAGAAAAATTAAAGTGCCTCCGATGATCCATTATTCGATATTTTGTTTATCTTGCGTTTTTTTTAGCATTAGTTATATTTCTTATTTGGGTAGCGCAGGTTGGTTATTTAATGCTGTGACCAAAAAGGTTTATTCTTATGATACCAGAAGCTCTTTTCGATGCAATAATAAGTACTGGACGATTCCAGAGTTAGGGAAAGATGCGAGGTATCTCGCTGAAACATCTGATAGTTACCGTGTTATCTATATTAGAGGAAATAATATTAATGTGGAAGTTGTAAAATGTAAAAAAAACGAAGGATATATCCTTTTTCCCATTGAAAATGCTAACGATATATTAAAAAAGCAGGTTCCAAAGGGAGGCTGACTCACGTAAGGTTGCGAATATTGAGTCTTGATTTAGTGCGGATAGGGGTACCTCTTGCCATAGTTCAAAACACGATCCAGGCAACCTCAGCTACATTCGCAATGTATCAATGACCGCTCTCAGCGCGGGTGACACATTGCGGTGCGGGTAATAGAGAAATGAACCTTCCAGACGCTGGCTATAACGCTGGAGCACCCGGATAAGTGTGCCCTGGGCTAGATCGTCGGTAATCAGCTCTTCCGGGACATAGGCCAGCCCCAGACCGAGCCTCGCCGCTTTGGCCTCCATATAGCTATCGGCGAAAGCCCACTGTCCCTGAGGTGGGTGGGTGATTTTTTTGCCATCCACATTAAGTTCCCAGGCGTAAAGGCTGCCGTCGCCGAACTGATAAGCGATGCAGGGGTGGGCGACTAAATCGGCGGGCGTTTGTGGAAAGCCGTAGCGGCGAAAATGTTCCGGTGTACCCACCACCGCCATCTCCATATCGGGCGAAATGCGTACCGCAATCATGCCACTCCCGACTTCCGGGCCCAGACGCACGCCCGCATCGAATCGCTGCGCAATAATATCGACAAACCGGCTTTCGCTGATCAGTTCCAGTCTGATATCGGGATAGCGTTGTTTAAATACTGCCAGCTTCGGCAGCAGGACTTTATCAATGGCATGCTGGCTGGCATTGATGCGTACCGTACCGGAGGGCGTCTGACGATAGTGGGCCAGCGTGGCGAGCCCCATATCTAAGGCGTCGAAACCGGATTCGACGTTGTGATAGAGCTGCTCACCTGCCTGAGTGAGCGACAACCGGCGGGTGGTACGCACCAGAAGCTGAACGCCCAGGCGTTCTTCAAGTTCACGAACCGCACGGCTTACCCCGGACTGCGCCAGGCCAAGTCGTTGCGCTGCGGCGGTAAAACTGCCTTCCCGCACCACCTGCATAAACAGATAAAGGTCATTATAGTTTTCCCGTTTCGCCATTATCCTGCCTCGTCACCCAGATGCCATTTAGAACAATATGGTATTAATTTTAGCATTTTTCAGCCTCTAATCAGAACCATTACTGCTGGCTACACTAAGCGCACGACAACAAAGCACAGCAGCGTTGTCTACTGAAGACTTGCATTGATCACGTTTATTTAGGGGAATTTTGATGACGGTTTTCACCAAAAAACTGACAGCCGCGATACCCGCCATGCTGCTTTGCGCCTCATTAACTGGAGTCACAACGATGAGCTCTGCTGAGACAACTAACCCGAATGCGCCTGTTTCAATGATTGAAAAATGGGACAAAACTTTTGCTGAGAGTTCGAAAGTGGATCACCGTAAGGTGACCTTCCAGAACCGCTACGGGATAACCTTAGTTGGCGATCTCTACCTGCCGAAGGATCGCGGTGAACGCAAACTGGCAGCTATTGCCGTGAGCGGTCCCTTCGGCGCGGTAAAAGAGCAGTCCAGCGGCCTGTATGCCCAGACGCTGGCCGAACAGGGGTTTGTCACCCTGGCGTTTGACCCATCGTATACGGGCGAAAGCGGTGGCTACCCACGCAACGTGGCCTCACCGGATATCAATACCGAGGATTTTAGTGCCGCGGTGGACTTTCTGGGCCTGCAAAAAGAGGTGGATCGCAACCGTATCGGTTTGCTCGGCATTTGTGGCTGGGGCGGTATGGCCCTGAACGACGCGGCGATGGATACACGCGTCAAAGCGGTGGCGACCAGTGTAATGTATGACATGAGCCGCGCGATGGGGCATGGAGTGGGCGATGGCAAAGACCGCTATACCACTGCCGATCGTCGCGCCGTACTGCGCTATCTGAACGTGCAGCGCTGGAAAGATGCGGCAAACGGCACCTTCGTCCCCGGTGGGCATGACATTTATGTTGATGATAAGGGCAACGTCAGCGCTGCCGATCGTATTTTGCCGGAAACCTTGCCCGCCAACCCCAACCCGGTCCTGAAAGAGTTCTTCGATTATTACCGTATGCCGCGTGGTTTCCATCCGCGTTCGGTTAATTCAACCGGGGCCTGGAATGCGACGATGCCGCTGTCGTTTATGAATATGCCGCTGCTGAGTTACGCCAGCGAAGTGACTATTCCGACGCTTATCGTGACCGGCGAAAAAGCCCATTCATGCTATTTTGCCGAAGATGCCTTTAAGGCCATCGGCAGTAAAGAGAAAGCGCTGGTGATTGTCCCAGGCGCAAACCACGTCGATCTCTATGACAACGTCGCGGGCAAAATTCCCTTTGCGACGTTCGCGCAATTTTTTAAAACCAACCTGAAATAGATCTCCTGTGCCGGAGACATCCCCAAAGCCGCCACGCGCCTGCGGGCGGCTTTGTCTTGTCGGAGAGAAATAATGTCTGCATTAGGTCATACCCGGGCACACTGGAGCGGCGTCCTGGCGATGACGCTCTGCGTATTTGTGCTCATTGCCTCAGAATTTATGCCGGTCAGTCTGTTGACACCCATCGCGGGTGATTTACACATTACCGAGGGATTAGCCGGTCAGGGCATTGCGCTTTCTGGCGCGCTGGCGGTACTGACCAGCCTGACGATATCCCGTCTTACCGGATCGCTGGACCGTAAATGGCTGCTGCTGGGGCTCACGGCGTTGATGGCAGCCTCTGGGGTGATTATTGCCCTGGAGTCCAGTTTCCCGGTTTATATGCTGGGCAGAGCGCTCATTGGGATCGTCATCGGCGGCTTCTGGTCGATGTCGGCGGCAACGGCCATTCGGCTGGTGCCGCAACGCCAGGTCCCCCGCGCACTGGCCATCTTTAACGGCGGCAACGCGCTGGCCACCGTTGTGGCAGCGCCGCTGGGCAGCTACCTGGGGGCCACCGTCGGCTGGCGCGGCGCCTTTTTATGTCTTGTCCCGCTGGCGGTGCTGGCCTTCGTCTGGCAATGCATTAGCCTGCCGTCGATGAAAAGTCCGCGCGCACCACAGCGGCAGGGATCGGTGCTGCGTCTGTTCCGTCTTTCTACGCTATCCCTGGGATTGCTGGCCTGCGGACTGTTCTTTATGGGACAGTTTACCTTATTTACCTATGTGCGACCGTTTCTGGAGACGGTGACCCAAGTCAGTCCTTCTGGTCTGTCCCTGATATTGCTGACAATGGGTATCGCCGGTTTTATCGGCACGCTGCTTATTACGACCGTTCTGAATGCCCGATTTTATCCGACGCTGGTGGCTATCCCGTTGTTAATGGCCGCAATTGCCGGAACGCTTCTGCTGGCCGGACACCACACGGGATCGGTCGCCGTACTGTTAAGCCTGTGGGGCCTGCTGGCGACGGCGGCGCCCACCGGCTGGTGGACATGGATTGCGCGGACGCTGCCCGAGGATGCGGAGACGGGCGGCGGGCTGATGGTCGCCGTGATCCAGCTATCGATAGCCCTCGGGTCAACGGTAGGCGGCCTGGTGTTTGATAGTCTGGGATGGCACAGCACTTTTGCACTGAGCGGTCTGTTACTGCTGGGCGCGGCAGGGGTGACTTTTCTGCTCTCTGTCAAAATCAGATCATCTCAGCGCACTGCGATTAATGAATTGAATGCATAAGTCAAATCAGGAATGAGAGGCTAATCGTGACCGCGTTCCTGTCTTACCATGGTGTTTTAACAAGAGGGGAGCTTCACCGTGGAATATTCAGTATTAAGTAACGCTCGCAAAATGCCGATGCTGGGTTTCGGCGTTTTCAAGGTGACCGATAAAGCGGAGTGTAAGCAGGCGGTGTTGAACGCCATTCGCACCGGTTATCGCCTCATCGATACCGCTGCCGTCTACGATAATGAAGATGCGGTGGGTGAGGCCGTGCGCGAAGCCATCGCCGAAGGTCTGTGTACCCGCGAGGCGCTGTTTATTACCTCCAAACTGTGGGTCCAGGACATGGCCAACACCGGGATGGCGAAAGCCGGGATTGCCGCGTCATTAAAAAAATCGGGCCTGGAATACTTTGATCTTTATTTGCTACATCAGGCGATGGGCGATTATTTCAGCGCCTGGCGTGCGCTGGAAGAGGCCTATGAGGCCGGTACCCTGAAAGCGATCGGCGTCTCCAATTTTTACCCCCATGTGTTAGCTAACTTCTGCGAAACTGTCAGAATTAAACCAATGGTGAACCAGGTTGAACTGCATCCTTATTTCGCGCAGCCCGCGGCGCTGGAAGCCATGAAGCATTATCACGTTCAGCCTGAAGCGTGGGCGCCGTTAGGCGGTGGCAGACATAATCCGTATCAAGATGCATTGCTTCGGGGGATCGCCGATGCGCACCAGAAAACCATTGCGCAGGTTGTTCTGCGGTGGAACGTGCAGCGTGGCGTCACGGTGATCCCTAAATCCACCCGCCAGGAGCGCATTGAAGAAAATTTTGCTATCTGGGATTTCGTATTAACAGATAACGAAATGGCGCAAATCAGCGCCCTGGATTTAGGCTATGTTGGCGAAGCGGTAAAACACTTCAACCCTGAGTTCGTTCGCGGATGTCTGGGGGTGAAAATCCACGACTGATTGCGGCATCGGCTGATTCGATATCCATCTCCTCGCCTGCGCTGCGGCGACGGGTTCAGTATGCTGGTTAGCGCCCACGCGTTTGCCGCGATGGTTGTCAATGCGGTAGTCGATCGTCACGGGCAGCTGACTGGTGACAGTTGATCCTCTGGCCGGTGACATGTCGGTTGGATGCTTCCGTCGCAGTGGCCTTTAAAGCGGCAGTCTCCCGGGAAATTTTCGCTGCCAATGACCGCGTGACACTGCGCTTTATCGATGCGGGAGAGATCTTTCCTGCCGAACGCCTGGCGCTGGCGCGTAACGATGAGCACTTTGAGGTCGATCCGTTAGCGGAAGGCGGCAGAGGCTTGCGGCTTATTCTGCGTGCGGTGGACTATTTTAATGTGGAAACTGGCGCCGGGGAGAATGTGACTACCCTGATAGAAGCGTTGCCTGATACCCGCCTAAGCCATGCCACCGACGATCGCTGCGGGTGAGGGAACAGACGTTGCCCCCGGGTGAATCACCGGGGGAATTTCCCCACCCGCGTTCACCGGCTTCATCATCTTATTGCTGTGCCTGGGCAGCGGAGTGCACGCCAAGGTGATGAGGACGGATGGTATCTAATGTCATCATGGCTGATTTGCAGAAAATGCATTTCGCACCAAAAGGGTTTTTTTCAGTGACGTCAAACTGGGACGTTCTGTACTGGGAGCCATGGCAGCATGGGCATCTAAAATGGATATGTTCGATCATAATGTAAACCTTGTATGGGTGATGTTCTGTTGAAAAGACAATGGTCGTTTCAGGAAAATTAACGCGGCTGATTTTAGTTGGTGGTAAGCCGGGTTTTGTGTCAGATGGCGGACTTTTTAAGGAGCCGACAAGGATCTGACAGGGCCTGTTTACAGAAAAAGCAAACTACTAACGGGACTGCTCAAAGGAAGGTGGTATCAGGGATAACGCCTGGAGATGAGAACACGTACTCAGATAATAACTTTTTGTCTGGTAAATCGACTCAACGATTAACGCACGTGCCGTGAATAATAGCAAACGTTATTTTAGCCTTCCGGATGCCTGCTGCGCCAGGGGAGGCTTCATCAGCGCCGTCACCCAGTCGATAAATACCTGTACCCGGGCAGAGAGCTGCCGATTACTGGGATAGAGCAGGGAGAGCGGCAGCGGCGCAGGACGAAAATCGGCCAGCACTTCCGTTAACGCGCCCGACGCCAGATCGGCCTCAAGGCGGGGCAAGGGCGCCTGATACAGGCCAAAGCCAAGCCTTGCCGCTTCGGCGCCGACGTCGGCATCGGAAGTCAGCAGCCGACAGGGCAAACTGACCTCGCTCTGACGGCCATCCTGGGTAAAGCTCAGCGGCAAGGTACGTTGCGTGCGCGATGAAACAAACCCGATCATCACGTGGCCCGTCAGTCCTTCAATCGTATGCGGGGTGCCGTACCGGGCGAGATAGGTCGGGCTGGCGCAGGTGATCTCCTGCAACCCGGCGAGCGGCCGGCAGATCATCTCGCTGTCGGGGAGATGGCCGCCGCGAATGACGCAGTCGACTCCCTCGCGAACCAGATCGACGTCACGCTCGCTTTCCCCGATCTGCAGCGTAATGTCCGGGTAGCGGGCGAGAAACTGCGGCAGCGCGGGCAGAAGCAGGGTCCGCGCCAGGTTGCCCGCCACGTCTACCCGAATGGTGCCGGAGATGCTCCCCCCGGCGCTGCGGTTGGCTTCCTCAAGGGCCGCCAGAATGGACACGCAGCGCTGATAATACAGCGAGCCTTCTGCCGTCGGCCGTACGTGCCGGGTGGTACGATGTAGCAGCCGCGCCCCGAGACTGACCTCCAACGCTTTAATAGCCGCGGTCGCTACTGGCCGGGAAACCCCCAGATCCGCGGCGGCGGCACTGAATGAGCCCCGTTCGACGATGCGCACAAACAAGGTCAGAGTATCCAGTTTATCCATGACATTGTTCCAGCAGGCAAAACTATCCTGTCGCCCAACGCGGTCTTATCGTCGGCATTCAGGGGCTTATAATCGCTCATGTTTTCAGCAGAGAGAAAAGGAGAAAACATGAACAATAGCGCAAAAATCGCCCTGGTGACAGGCGGCAGCCGCGGCCTGGGACGCGCGACCGTCGAAGCGCTGGCACAGCGCGGCGTAAATGTAGTACTGACCTACAAAACGCGTCTTGCCGAGGCGAACGAGGTGGTTACACGGGTTGAAGCACTGGGCGCCCGGGCGATCGCGTTGCCTTTCAGCGCCGGCGAAATCGATACCTTTGACGCATTTGTTAGCGCTTTTCAGGGCGCGCTGACGGAGGTGGGCGCCGATAAATTTGATTATCTGGTCAATAATGCCGGCAACGCCAGCGGCATGGGATTTCTTAACGCCACGGAAGCGGAATTCGATGCGCTGTATCGCATCCACGTGAAGAGCGTTTTTTTCCTCAGCCAAAAACTATTGCCGCTGCTGGCCGATGGCGGGCGAATAGTGAATGTCTCGTCCGGCCTCACCCGCATCGTGATGGCGAACCGGGCGCCCTATGCGATCATGAAATCCGCGGTGGAAACCCTGACTCGCTATATGGCGTTTGAGCTGGGCAGTCGCGGGATCACGGTGAACTGCGTGGCGCCCGGCGCCATCGCCACCGATTTCAGCGGCGGGGTGGTGCGGGATAACCCGCAGGTCGCTCAGGCGGTGGCGAATATGACGGCGCTGGGCCGACCTGGCCTGCCAGAGGATATCGGGCCGATGATCGCCTCGCTGTTATCCGATGATCATCGCTGGGTGAATGCCCAGCGCATTGAAGTGTCCGGTGGAATGCGCATCTGAGCGAAGAAAACCGGGGCTGTTTTCATCCGTAGTCAATCGATATGTCAGTGGATGCCGATATAGCGCGACCCTGTGCAGAGATAAGGAAATAAAGATCTGCCGCATTGCTCGTTAAATATTAGTGATTGACCTTATTGCCTGAATGCGCAAGATTATTGTTGAATAAACAGTCAATATGCTAAATATATTTAATGCACGTATGAAAGGATTTAAGATATGGATTTTGAAAATGAATTGACCAGTAAGATCCTTGATCCCATTCACGGCACTATTCGTTTGACGACACTCGAGATTGCCTTTATCAATCACCCCCTGTTCCAGCGCTTACGCAACATTAAACAGAACTCTTTTTTATATAAGGTGTTTCCCTCTGCGGTGCACAGCCGCTTCGAACACTCTCTCGGGGTGCTGCATTTATCAAGTGAAATACTCAATAATTTACGCCTGAATGCGATACGGTATCAAAAGAAATATGATGATGGCCATGTGTTTGGTCATATCGATCAGATACCAAAACACAACATTCAGGAGTTGAGACTCGCTGCCCTGATGCATGACATCGGGCACGGGCCGGTATCCCACCAGTTTGAGAGTTTTATGCCTGGTAAGCACGAATTCTCCGATGTTCTCCCCACAGCCTACCATTCAATCATTGATGTATTAAGCAAGCCAGAACAGAAAGTTGAACATGAACAGCTTTCGCTGTTGTTCAGCCTGATGATTTATCATGATCTGAGAAAACAAGGTAAGGTCGATGACGAAATAAATATCGAAAATGTGTTAAAAATCATCGAAAAAAGATACGGTGACCAACAGATCATTGAGGAAATTAATGGAAAGGCAACAGATATCCTGCCGTTAATGACCTCGATCATCTCTTCCTGTCCGATCGATGCCGACCGGATGGATTACTTGCTCAGAGATGGCTATTTCTCCGGCGTCAAGTGTGGCATCTACGATTACAATCGCTTGTTTATGTCAATTGTCCCGGTCGAGGAACAGGGAAAATTGTACCTTGCTTACAAAGAGAGTGGGATTGATTCGATCGCTGAGTTTATTGGGGCGCGCTCCAGCCTTTTTTCGCAGGTATATTACCATAAAACAAACCGCGCCTTTGCGACGATGTTGAGCACATTATGTGAGATTATGCAAAGCAAGGATCCACAAAATGTCATTATCGCTGACGTTACCGACCGTATCGTTGACCATAGCGATGAAAGCTTCATCGACGCGCTGAAGGATTTTTATCTGGCGTGCAGTGATGATTATTTTTTGAATGACAAGGTTGGTGAATGGATAGATATCAGCGATACCGAGGCGGTTAATAAAAAAATACTTGATGACATTATTAACCGACACCCATGGTCGAAGGTCTATGAGGCCAAACACTCTGTGTATAAAGCTAACATCGCTGACAAGGAAAATAAGGCGTGGAAGAGTCAACTCACCGGGTTATTGACTTCTGTATTACAGCCTCATTTCAAACCACATGAATTTGCCGTTGATATTGTCTCCGACTGCGCCTTTAAAGACCTGGATAAAACCGAAGTTAAGCTTTTGGTGAAAGATCTTAAGAACCGCTACGAAATAAAACCGTTAATTGAATGTGGTGATAAGTTAAATCAGTATCAAATCATCAAATATTGCATTCGGGTATTTGTTGACCGCGATATCAAAGAACGCGTAACTCCTGAAATAATCTATAAAATCAATGAAATAGTGGTCAAGCAGATCGCGTTGCTGAATTGATGATGCCCGTCAGGGCAGCGATAAATCTTTCAGGGGCTGGTTTTTTAACCGGCCCCTGAAGATAAGCGGTAAATCGTGGCGCATCCCCGCCATCGGCATAACATACAACAGCGCGTAAACACCGCGCTGAGGCATAGATTCCCGCAGGGGAGCGGGTGGCTCAACAAAAACACCGGCTCAGTATGTTTATTCCGCCAGCAGGGCGGCGAATTTCGCCAGCCACTGTGGATGAGCAGGCCAGGCGGGGGCGGTAACCAGGTTACCGTCCACATGCGCCTGGTCGATACCAATATCCGCATAGTGCCCACCGCTCAGGCGCACTTCCGGAGCGCAGGCGGGATAGGCGCTGCAGGTCCGTCCCTGCAGAATACCGGCGGCGGCCAGCAGCTGCGGGCCGTGGCAGACGGCGGCGATAGGTTTACGCGCGGCGTCGAATGCCTGTACCAGTTTAATAACCTCCTCGTTCAGGCGCAGATACTCCGGCGCCCGGCCGCCGGGGATCACTAGCGCATCGTAGTTCTCGGCCTTTACTGCGGCGAAGTCAGCGTTCAGCGTGAAGCGATGGCCCGGCTTTTCGCTATAAGTCTGGGCGCCGTCAAAGTCATGGATTGCGGTCATGACATAGTCGCCAGCGGCTTTATCCGGGCAGACGGCATCGACCTGGTGGCCAATCATCTGCAGTGCCTGAAAAGGAACCATCGTTTCGTAATCTTCGGCATAATCGCCGACCAGCATTAGGATTTTCTTGCTCATCTTTGTGTCTCGTTGTGGGCGAAAGGTGTCTTAGATATAGCCTGGCGACTTGCAGAATGCGAACCGTTCAGGATGCCGACGACGGTGTCGTGTGCGTCTTGTAACCGGGCTCATGTTTTTTTGCTAACGACAACTTTGTTCGACATCGCGCTGTGGCTCGTTATCCGCAAAAAATCGGTTTGTGGGGAGTAAGGGGAGCAGAAGAATATTGTTACCGTTTAGATTTCGCGCCAGCACTATTAAGCGTCCGCCGCGAAGGGGCAATCGGATGGAAGCCAGATATTTTCCCTCTGAGTAATTGATTGCGTTGTTACGCTAAATTTGCATAATGAGCGAATTATATTGCCCCGGTCGTCTCTATGGTTTCCTTTATTCATCCGCTTAATGTTTTAGCCCGCCTTATAGTATCCATTGCAAACATTCCTTTGGTGCATTATTTATTGAATTTATCATTGACTGTTGTTTCACATTTTAAATATTGATATTCATGGTGCTTTTATTTTCGTGGTGAAAGTGGGTGTTTGTGAATAAATATAATTATTAGGTGGCTAAGTTGATCGGTAATCCATTTTTGCTTTATCATCGTCACGTTTCACATCAATATATCTTCAATAATTATTCCTTAAGGAAAGGAACTGCTATGGCTGATACGTTCCAGAATGAAGTCCCCAGGGCGCGCATTAATCTCAAATTATCTCTTCATACCGGCGGCGCGCAAAAGAAGGTCGAACTGCCGCTGAAGCTGCTTACCATTGGCGATTTTAGTCATGGGAAGGAAAACCGGCCTTTATCGGAAAGAGAAAAAATCAACGTCAATAAAAATAATTTTAACAGCGTACTTTCGGAATTTAGCCCGGAAGTTAACCTCTCGGTGCCGAATACGCTGGCCGGCAATGGCGAAGAGGAGAACGTCAGACTGCGTTTTACCGACATCAAAGATTTTGAACCGGAGCAGGTTGCCCGGCAAATTCCGCAACTCCGCGCCATGCTGGCGATGCGTAATTTATTACGCGATCTCAAATCCAATCTGCTCGATAACGCCACTTTCAGAAAAGAGCTTGAGGCAATCCTGAAAGATCCGGCGCTGTCCCAGGAATTACGCGACGAAATGAGTGCGCTTGCCCCGAAATAAGTGCGGGGCAAGTCTGTTAATGGATTAACCGGGAAAATGCTAATGTCTGTTACCACAGAAAACGCCCCTGTTCAGGGGCAAACCACGCTGCAGGAAAACAGCGCGGGCGAGGGCGTTTACGCCTCGCTGTTTGAAAAAATTAATCTCACCCCGGCGTCTCGCCTCGGGGATATCAACGACTTTCTGGACGATGCCGCGCTCTCCGAGGCGCCGGCGGCGGAGCGTCTCACCGCGGCGATGCAGGTGTTTATGGATCGCATCCGTCAGTCCGGCCAGCGGGTGGAAAAGCTCGACAAAACGCTGATCGACCACCATATCGCCGAGCTGGATTTCCAGATAAGCCGTCAGCTGGACGCGGTGATGCACCATCAGGAGTTTCAGCAGGTCGAATCCCTGTGGCGCGGCCTCAAACAGCTGGTGGACAACACCGACTATCGGCAGAACGTCAAAACGGAGATCCTCGACGTCGCCAAAGACGATCTGCGCCAGGACTTTGAGGACGCGCCGGAGCTTATCCAGAGCGGCCTGTACTGGCACACCTATACCGCGGAGTATGACACTCCCGGCGGCGAGCCGATCGGCTCGGTGATCTCGGCCTATGAGTTCGACGCCAGCCCGCAGGATGTGGCGCTGCTGCGCAATATCTCCCGGGTTTCTGCGGCCGCCCATATGCCGTTTATCGGCGCCGTCGGCCCGGCCTTCTTCCTGAAAGAGACCATGGAAGAGGTGGCTGCCATTAAGGATATCGGCAACTACTTCGATCGCGCGGAATATATTCGCTGGAAGGCGTTTCGTGAAACCGACGATGCCCGCTACATCGGCCTGGTGATGCCGCGCGTGCTGGGTCGTCTGCCGTACGGCCCGGACACCGTGCCGGTGCGCAGCTTCAACTATGTCGAGCAGGTGAAGGGCCCGGACCACGAAAAATATCTCTGGACCAGCGCGGCGTTCTCCTTCGCTTCCAATATGGTGAAGAGCTTTGTTAACAACGGCTGGTGCGTGCAAATTCGCGGTCCGCAGGCGGGCGGCGCGGTGAAAGATTTGCCTATCCATCTGTACGATCTGGGCACCGGCAACCAGGTGAAGATCCCTTCCGAGGTGATGATCCCGGAAACGCGGGAGTTTGAGTTCGCCAGCCTGGGCTTTATCCCGCTGTCGTACTACAAAAATCGCGATTACGCCTGCTTCTTCTCGGCCAACTCCGCGCAGAAACCGGCGCTGTACGATACCGCCGACGCCACCGCCAACAGCCGTATCAACGCGCGTCTGCCTTATATCTTCCTGCTGTCGCGCATCGCGCACTACCTGAAGATGATCCAGCGCGAGAATATCGGCACCACCAAGGACCGGCGTCTGCTGGAGCTGGAGCTGAACACCTGGGTGCGGAGCCTGGTGACCGAAATGACCGACCCCGGCGACGAGCTGCAGGCCTCCCATCCGCTGCGCGATGCCAGCGTGGTGGTGGAAGATATCGAGGATAACCCGGGCTTCTTCCGAGTGAAGCTGTACGCGGTGCCGCACTTCCAGGTCGAGGGGATGGACGTCAATCTGTCGCTGGTTAGCCAGATGCCAAAGGCGAAGGCGTAGGTTCGGACGATGATGAAAACGGAACGTCCGTTGTGGGGCCGGGGCATTATGGTGTCGCCTCAGCATTTTCAACAGCAGGCTGCGTATGCAGCCTGGACTGCGGAAGTGATTGCCCGGATGGGTCTTAACCACCCCTGGGGAGTGGTTGAGGCGACCTTCGAACCAGAGATGCTCAAACTGGGCCGCCTGCAGGCTCACAGGCTGCAGGTCCGGTTCCAGGATGGCACGATGATTGATACGGACAATGCCGATGCGCTGCCGTCCGCGCTGTCGCTGGACGGCGCGTCCGGCGAGGCGGTGATCGTGCTGGCGCTGCCCCTGATGCAGGCGAATGGCGGCAACTGTCTGAAGCCGGAGGAGGTGGCCGAAAGGCCGGTGCGCTTCCGGCAGCGCTGGCGCGATGTCCGTAACCAGTTTGGGGATGATACCCGGCAGATTGCCGTCATACAGCCGGAGCTGATCCTCCGCTTCGCCCACCAGGACAACAGCGATTACCTGACCTGTCCGCTTGTTCGCCTGCAGCGGGACTCGCAGGGGGCCTGGCTTATCGACGAGACGTTTCTCCCGCCGCTGCTGCAGATCCAGGGCAGCCGCTGGCTGGCGACGCAGCTTGAACAGCTGCTCGTCCAGCTCCGGGCTCGTCTGACGCGCCTGATGGCCATGCGTCGCGAAAGCAATGAACGGATGGCTGATTTTGCCGTAGCCGATGTCTCTCTGTTCTGGTTGCTGAATGCGCTGAACAGCGCCGAGCCGGTGCTGGGGTACTTTCTGCGTTACCGGCAAAGCCCGCCGGAACGCCTCTACCCGGAGCTGGCGCGCCTGGCTGGTAGCCTGCTGACCTTTTCGCTCACCCATCAGGCGAATGCCGTCCCGATCTATCAGCATGACCAGTTGAACGCGGTTTTTCCGCCGCTGTTTGATTTACTGAGCGACCTGCTGGAGGCGAGCCTGCCATCGCGGGTGGTGGCGATTGCGCTGGAGCATGATGTCCGGCTGCACTTCTGGCAGGCGCGTCTGCACGATGCCCGGCTGCGGGAAGGGGCTGATTACTACCTGTCGGTTCGTTCGTCGGTACCGGTCGCCCAACTGCAGGAGCAGTTTCCGCGCCAGTGCAAAGTGGGCAGTCCGGATCATGTCAAAGCCATCGTCAACTCCTCGCGGACAGGGGTGCCCCTCACGCCATTGCGTCATGTGCCGGCGGCGATCCCGCTACGTCTGGAAAATCAGTATTTCAGCCTCGATGTGTCCCACCCTCTGGCGACGGAAATGCTGCAGAGCGGCACCTGTATGTTTTACGTCCCGGGGATGCTGGGTGAGCCTGAACTTGAACTTTTTGCGGTACTACGAACGTGAATGAGCCTAAACGCGGCAACGCCGCGTCCATTGATATTGATGCGCTGCTGCAGAACACCTGGCTGCAGGTTATCAGCCTGCGCCACGGCCCGCAGTTCCGCGATGAGGAAGGGTACACGCTATGGCAGCGCTGTATTGCTGATGTCGAGCGCGTGCAACATGAGCTGAAGGCGAGCGGGCTTGATGACGCCAGCTGTCAGCATATTCTCACCGCCCAGTGCGCGCTGCTCGATGAAGCCGTGAAAGGGCGCGGCGTGGAGGATGAGGCCTGCCTGCAGTGGTATGACATTCCGCTGCAGGGGCACTTCCTCGGCACCATGGACGCCGGCGACACCCTGTGCGAGCGGATGCGTGATGTGTTGCGTGAACCGGCGCCCAACCTGGCCGTGGTCACCTGTTTTCAGCGGGTGATGCTGCTGGGTTTTATTGGCAGCTTTCGCTCCCTCCACGACCCCGAGCGCCTGAAGCTGGTCAACGCGCTCGGTGAGCGTGTTCCTCCTTTTCAGTGCCCGGCTACCGCTCCCGTACTGGTAGAGAGTCGCGCCGGTCTGGGGATAAGCGGCTGGCTGGCCCCATGGCCGGTACGTATTGGCCTGAGCGTGGTGGTGGTACTCGCCCTGTGGTGGGGACTCAACCACTGGCTCGATCACCTGCTGCTGACCTTGTTACCGGGGGAGGTGAAATGAGCCCCGCGCAGCAGCGTGGGCTGGCGCTGTGGGCCAGTCTGCTGAGTGCGCTGGTGTGCCTGCTATTTTTGCCGGTTCCCCGCTGGGGGGCGTGGCTCATTCTGCTGGTCACGCTGGCCCTGATCATCGGGAGCTGGCGCATCGCCAGTCGTCGTACCGGACGTAACGTCGCATCAACCCTGGACCCTCTCCCGGAGGGCGCTTATCGCCAGCCGGTGGTCCTCGTTTGCGGCGACCTGCCGTGTGTCTGGCCGCCAGCGTCACCGGTGCGAGTCGTCAAACAGGGCTGCTGGATCCGCGTGGAAAAGACGGAGGAGCTGCAGCAGGTCGCGCGCCAGGTATTGAGCCAGCGGCCGGAATGGGGGCCTCAGCTGTCGGTGCTGCTCTGCGTCTGCCCGCAGCGGCATGTGCAAAGCGATGCGCTGACCAGCGCTCTGCTGGCCCTGCGCTGGCAACTCAGCCAGCTGCGCCAGCAGACGGGGTATGCCGTACCGCTGGCGCTGCAGGGGCAGGTGGGCAGCGCGATGAGTCGCGACCTGTTGTGGCAGGCGGCGATACCGGGTGAAGCGGTGAAAGTCTGGCAGCCCTCCTGCGCCCCCTGTTTCGTACCGGCCTGGGTACGCGCCGGTGGGGCGGCCGCGCTGGAGCAGCAGGTGCTGATGAACAGCCTGATGGGCTGGTTTGAACAGCACGTCCATGCCGTGTTGACGGAAGAGAATATCGACCTGCCGCCTCTGACCCCAGCGGCCGTGCTGTGGGGCCTCGGGCCCTCGCTGCCTGGAAGTCTGGCGTCGTCGGCCTGGACGACGTGGTTATCCCGACATAGCGGCCTGTCGCGGGTAGCTGGCTGGCAGCCTGGCGAGAGCGACACCGGGGACGCTTCAGCTTTGCCGGAATTCATCCTGCCGCAGTTACCAGCGGGACGGGGACTCACGCCACGAGGCAGGGCCTGGCGCGCGGCGCTCGCGATTTTCACCCTCGCGGCTGTCGCCGCGCTGCTCAGCAGTGGCTGGAACAATCGACAACTGCTGCAGCGCGTTGGCGTCGATATTGCGCGTTATGAGCGGATTGCGATGGATGATTATCGACCAAAAGCCAGCGCTGTCAGGGTGCTGCGTGAAGATGCCGCGCTGCTTGATAGCTGGGCGCGTAACGGCGTCCCGCTGCGCCTGAGTCTGGGCTTATATCGCGGGGAGCAGATTCGCCTGCCGTTGCTGGAGGCGATTCGCGGTTACGTGCCGCCTCCGCCTCCGCCCAGGCCGGTGCAGCGCGTTGCCCCGAACGTCATCCGCCTTGACAGCATGTCGCTATTCGATACCGGGAAATGGGTACTGAAGCCTGGTTCGACAAAGCGGCTGGTCAGCTCGCTGATGGACATTAAGGCCAGGCCCGGGTGGCTGATCGTGGTGGCGGGTCACACCGACAGCGTGGGTGAGGAAAAAGCCAACCAGCTATTGTCGCTGAAACGTGCGGAATCGGTCCGCGACTGGATGCGCGATACCGGCGACGTGCCGGACAGCTGCTTTGCCGTTCAGGGCTATGGCGAAAGCCGACCAATTGCAACAAACGATACGCCGGAAGGCCGTGCGCTGAACCGTCGTGTCGAAATCAGTCTGGTGCCGCAGGTAGACGCCTGCCGGTTACCGGACCAACCCTCTGCGTCATCCCAGGATGATGGCGCTTCACTACACAATGGAGAGTAATTCCATGGCAATTCCTGTTTATCTTTGGCTGAAAGACGACGGCGGCGCGGACATTAAAGGGTCTGTCGACGTTCAGGATCGTGAAGGCAGTATCGAAGTGGTGGCTCAGGAGCATAACCTGTATATCCCGACCGATAACAACACCGGCAAACTGACCGGCACGCGTATTCATACGCCGTTCCTGTTCACCAAGGAGATCGACTCCTCCAGCCCCTACCTGTACAAGGCGGTGACCACCGGTCAGACCCTGAAGTCCGCCGAGTTTAAGTGGTACCGAATCAACGATGCCGGCCAGGAAGTGGAGTATTTCAATACCAAACTTGAGAACGTCAAGGTGGTGAAAGTGAATCCCCTGATGCACGACATCAAAAACCCCGCCTACGAGAAGCACAACCATCTGGAACAGATAGAGCTGCGCTACGAGAAGATCACCTGGACCTATAAAGACGGCAACATCATTCACTCCGATAGCTGGAACGAACGCGCCACCGCGTAATTGCCCGTCATATTTCGCGCCGCTGGCGCGCAGGCGACGTTCGCTCATCCCGGCTGCATCGTTATCTCTGCGGCCGGGGATTATTGCGGGCGATCGCCTGATGCGGGCAGCGTTTCTCTGCCCGCCGTTTTTTGCTGAGCGCCTGAGGTACGGGTTCTCAGCAAAGAAAAACACAATCTGTCTGCCTGACCTTGTGCGCTTGGGGTTCCTGTTCAGGAACAGCGACGGGCGGTAGCGTGTCCGGAACCAATAAGAGAGGATCTCATGGAAAATCCAGCCAGCCTGTTACGCCGTCTTAATCCCTGCTGTGCCCGCGCAATGGAGGGGGCGGCCTCCCTGTGCCAGACCCGGGCGCATGCCGAGATCCTGCCCGAGCACTGGCTGCTTAAACTGCTGGAACAGGGGGAAGGCGATCTGACGGTGCTGGCGCGGCGCTATGAATGGGATATGGATGCGCTGTGGCAGGATCTGCTGAGCTGGCTGGATAAACAGCCGCGCTCGGTACGTCATCGTCCCCAGCTCTCTGACCATACCCTGAGGCTGATGCAGGAGGCCTGGCTGATTGCCTCGCTCAGCGGCGAAGCGCAGATCCGCAGTGTTCACCTGCTGATGGCGCTGGTTGAAAAACAGAATCTGATCCAGTGCGATGGCCTGTGGCCGCTGTTAACGCTGGGCCAGCGTCAGCTGGAACGCCTGCGCCCCTTGCTTGATGCCCAGTCCGACGAACGTCCGCCAGCGCAGCAGGAAGCGGCGCTTGCGCAGCCCCATGGCGGGGACGTGGAATTTGTGGGGCGTCCTGCGGGCAGCGAACTGAATGCGGATGGGCTCAACCCGGCGCTGCAGAACGCGCTGGACAAATTCACTCTCGACGTCACCGCCAAAGCCAGAGACGGCCAGATTGACCCGGTGTTCGGACGCGACACGGAAATCCGCCAGATGGTGGATATTCTCTCCCGTCGACGTAAAAACAACCCGATCCTCGTCGGTGAGCCGGGCGTGGGCAAGACCGCTCTGGTGGAAGGCCTGGCGCTGCGCATTGCCGAAGGCAACGTCCCCGACGCGCTGAAGCCGGTGTCGGTGCGCACCCTCGACCTCGGTCTGCTGCAGGCCGGCGCCGGGGTCAAAGGCGAGTTCGAGCAGCGGCTGAAAAATATCATTGAGGCGGTACAGCAGTCGCCTTCGCCGGTGCTGCTGTTTATCGACGAGGCGCACACGATCATCGGCGCGGGTAATCAGGCGGGCGGCGCGGATGCCGCCAACCTGTTGAAGCCGGCGCTGGCCCGGGGCGAGCTGCGGACCATCGCCGCCACCACCTGGTCTGAATACAAGCAGTACTTCGAGCGCGACGCCGCGCTGGAGCGCCGCTTTCAGATGGTCAAGGTGGATGAGCCGGACGACGACACCGCCTGCCTGATGCTGCGCGGCCTGAAGTCCCGCTATGCCGACCACCACGGCGTGCATATCACGGATGATGCGGTGCGCGCCGCCGTGACGCTGTCACGACGCTATCTCACCGGCCGCCAGCTGCCGGACAAGGCAGTGGATTTACTCGACACCGCTTCCGCCCGCCTGCGTATGAGTTTGGATACCGTGCCTCAGCCGCTGACCCGCATGAAGGCGCAGCTCACCGCGCTGGCAATGGAGAAGCAGGCGCTGCTGGAAGATATTGCGCTGGGCAACAGCGCCCGCGGCGATCGGCTGGCGGCCATTGAGCAGGAGGAGATCCGCCTTATTCTGGCGCTGGATACCCTTGAAACTCAGTATGGTCAGGAGCTGCAGCTGACGGAAGCGCTGCTCGCCTGTCGCCGCGATATCTCCCGCCAGGCGGAAATTAGCGATCTACAAACCGCGCTTATCGCCGTCCAGCAGGGCAATCCGCTGCTCGGGCTGGACGTCGACGTCCGCACCGTGGCGACGGTGATTGCCGACTGGACCGGCGTGCCGCTCTCCTCGCTAATGAAAGATGAGCAGACGGAGCTGCTGAGTCTGGAAGAGAGTCTCGGCAAACGGGTGGTTGGCCAGGAGGCGGCCCTGAGCGCTATTGCCCGGCGCCTGCGCGCCGCGAAAACCGGCCTGACGCCGGAGAACGGTCCGCAAGGGGTGTTCCTGCTGGTCGGGCCGAGCGGCACCGGCAAAACGGAAACGGCGCTCGCCCTGGCCGATGCGCTGTTCGGCGGCGAGAAAGCGCTGATCACCATCAATCTCTCCGAGTACCAGGAGCCGCACACCGTCAGCCAGCTGAAGGGTTCTCCGCCCGGCTACGTCGGCTACGGCCAGGGCGGGATCCTGACCGAGGCGGTGCGCAAACGCCCCTACAGCGTGGTGCTGCTCGATGAGGTGGAAAAGGCCCATCGCGATGTGATGAACCTGTTCTACCAGGTCTTCGACCGGGGGGTAATGCGCGACGGCGAGGGGCGTGAAATCGACTTTCGCAACACCGTGATCCTGATGACCGCCAACCTCGGTAGCGACCTCCTGATGCAGCTGCTGGATGAACAGCCGGAGGCCAGCGAATCAGACCTGCACGAGCTGCTGCGCCCGGTGCTGCGCGGCCACTTCCAGCCGGCGCTGCTGGCCCGCTTCCAGACGGTGATTTACCGTCCGCTGCCGGCGGCAGCGCTGCGCGCCATTGTCGGCATGAAGCTCGGGCAGGTAAGTCAGCGTCTGGCTTGCCATTACGGAATCACCACCACCCTCAGCGAGAGCCTGTTCGACGCGCTGACCGAGGCCTGCCTGCTGCCGGATACCGGCGCCCGCAACGTCGACAGTCTGCTGAATCAGCAGATCCTGCCGGCGCTGAGTCAGCAGCTATTGAGCCATATGGCGGCGGGGCAGAAACCGCGCCAGGTGACGCTGGGGTATCACGAAGAGGAAGGCGTCGTGATGGCGTTTGACGAGGGGGCAATCGCCGATGAGTAGCGTGAAATCGTTGTTGTTCAGCCACAACCACCACCTGCTTTCGGTGAAGGGATGTGAAGCCGGGCTTGATGTGCTGGCCTTCGAGGGCGATGAAGCCCTGAGCCAGCCGTTCCGCTACCGTATTGAATTCACCAGCGCAGACCATGCCATCAGCAAAGAGATGATGCTGATGAAGTCAGCCTCCCTGACGCTGCAGGCGCCGGTGGCTCAGGGCTTCGGCATCAATGTTCAGCAACCCGTGCGGGTGATCCAGGGTGTGGTGACGGGGTTTGAACGGCTCAGTACCTCCAGGGATGAAACGCACTACGCGCTGACGCTTCAGCCGCGCCTGGCGCTGCTTAACCGCTCGCACCAGAACGCCATTTACCAGGACCAGTCCGTTCCGCAGATTGTGGAAAAAATCCTCCGCGAGCGCCACGGCCTGCGCGGTCAGGATTTTCTGTTCTCGCTGACAAAAACGTATCCGCGACGCGAGCAGGTGATGCAGTACGGCGAGGATGACCTGCGCTTTATCACCCGGCTGCTGGGTGAGGTGGGGATCTGGTTTCGCTTTACCGCCGACACGCGGCTGCACATCGACGTCGCTGAGTTCTGCGACAGTCAGCAGGGCTATGAGAAGGGGCTGACGTTGCCTTCGGTCCCGCCGTCAGGGCAGCAGTCGGCCGGGGTGGACGCGGTGTGGGAGATGGCATGCCGCCACCGCGTCGTGGAGCAGCAGGTCAGTACCCGCGACTACAACTACCGCGAGGCGACGGCGGACATGAACGCGCAGGTGGATGTCACTCGCGGGGAGACCACCACCTTTGGTGAGGCTTACCACTGGGGAGATAACTACCTGACCGCGGGGAATGTCCATGACCGCCATCCGGCGCCGGAGTCCGGGGCGTTTTACGCCCGGCTTCGCCATGAGCGTTATCTGAACGGCCAGACCCGGATGCAGGCCACCACCAGCTGCCCGACGCTCTGCCCGGGACAGGTGCTGAAGGTCACCGGCGGAGAGGAGGTGGCCGGGGAGTTTGCTGATGGCGTGCTCGTCACGGCGATGCACAGCCACGCCCGGCGCGATGCCGACTTTGCGGTGGAGTTTGCCGGCATACCGGACAGCCCGGACGTCGGCTACCGGCCTGAGCCCGGCGCGCGTCCGGTGATGGCCGGGACGCTGCCGGCCCGCGTGACCAGCACCCGGGAAAACGACACCTACGGGCATATCGATAAACACGGACGCTACCGGGTGAATATGCTGTTTGACCGGGCGCGCTGGGAAACCGGGTTCGAGAGCCTGTGGGTCCGCCAGTCGCGGCCGTATGCCGGAGACACTTACGGCCTGCACCTGCCGCTGCTGGCGGGGACGGAGGTGGCGATTGGCTTTGAGGATGGTAACCCCGACCGGCCGTATATCGCGGGCGTGCTGCACGACTCGGCGCACGGCGACCACGTCACCATTCGCAATGACAAACGTAACGTCCTGCGCACCCCGGCCAACAACAAAATCCGCCTCGACGATGAGCGCGGGAAAGAACATATCAAGGTCAGCACGGAGTACGGCGGTAAAAGCCAGCTCAATCTCGGGCATCTGGTGGATGCTGAAAAGCAGCCGCGCGGCGAAGGCTTTGAGCTGAGAACCGACAGTTGGGGAGCTATCCGGGCACAGAAGGGTATTTTTATCAGCGCGGACGGACAGGCGCAGGCTCAGGGGCAGGTGCTGGCGATGGAGCCGGCGGTCAGTTTGCTGAAAGGTGCGGTGAATCAGGTCACGGAATGGGGAAGTATTACGCAAACCCATCACAATGTTGTCCCAGACACCGGCCCATTAAGCGCACTGACCGCAGGCGCCAGCGATCTTAAACAGCCGACATTGCTGATGTCGGCCCCGCAGGGGATTGCCGCAGTCACGCCGGAAACGACCCTACTACACAGCGGTAACGGGCTGTATCTGCAGAGCCTGGGAGAGGTCAACATCACCACGGCACAGCGCTGTTCACTGAATGCCAGCCAGGCTATTTCACTGCTGGCGCAACAGGAAGGAATGCGGCTGGTCTCCGCCAAAGGCCCGTTGGAAGTAGAGTCGCACGGCGATATTCTGTCGCTGACCGCGCTAAAAGATATCACCGTCCAGTCAACCCAGGGGCATCTGCAGTTGACGGCTAAAAATGGCATCACCCTGGGTTGCGGCGGCGCATATATCCGTCTTACCCCGCAGGGAGAGGTACAGATCCACGGACCGGGGGTGATTAGCCTTAAGGGGCAGCATGATTTGCAGGGGCCGGTCAGCGAGGCGTTTCCCTTGCCTGAGCTACCGGCATCGGTGTGTAAAGAGTGCCTTAAAAAAGCCCAGGCGCTGGCGCAGGGCTTCGTGCCGCGGGAGGCATGATGACCAGACAATGGATTGAAGAGGTCGCCGGAACCTGTCGGGCTTTCGGAACGGATTATCTGCATGTCATTATCGATCAGGCGGGGGTGAATTTTTCCGTTATTCCGGCGCTGAATTCGCTGTCAGTTGAGTGGCAGTCGCTTTTTCATGGACTTCCGGAAGTATTTATTGTCGATGATGCTCCGCTGGTGGCGCGCTTTACGCTTGATGATCATGAGCAAATGCGCTGGTTACAGGATATCAGCCAGCAACTTGCCATCCAGGCGCCGCTGCTCCTGTTCTGCACATACTGGCCCTTTTCGGCGCTAGCGAACTGGCTCACGCAGTGTATGGATATTCTGCAGGAAGGGCGCAGCGGAATTTTACGCTTTTACGATACCCGGGTATTTCCGCTGTTGTTTACGCACATTCTCAGTGACGAGCAGCAAGAGCCATTGATGCGTCCGGCCCTGTTTTGGGCGTGGCAGGATCTTGACGGCCAGGCGAAAGGCATCAAAGGCAGTGGTCTCCCGCCGGAACGCGATGAAAATGCGCCCAAAATTGAACTCAGCGATCGCCAGCTTGAGCATCTGATGTGTATCAGCGATGTCATCGTCATGTTGTCGCACTGTGCTCCGCCTGCGGGCATGTTTGACTCAAGACAGTCACTGTTTTCGGCCTGTTACCAGGGCATGGTGGAGGCGACACGCCAAGGCCTTCTTCTGGATGACGCTCGTGAAGACTGGGTAATGAAGAAGTGGCTTTCCGACGTAAAAACCAGTGAGAGACCTTCAGAATGAAAAGCCTGGTCTGGCTGAGTACACCCCTCTCTTCATTACCCTCAACCCGACAGGGAGAGTCCGATGAAATCTGCATTAATCAGCCCGCTGCTGGCGGGGCTGCTGCTGTTAACCGGCTGCGCACAGCCTGCCGCACAGGCCGGAGGCGGCGGTGGCGGAACAATAAAAGCCATCAACCACACAAAATGGGCGATCAACCACTTCAGTGTCAACGGCCAGTCGGGGATCGACATTTTAGGCCCGTTTCAGGGCGGCGGCGGTGGCTGCTGCTTCAGCGTGCCCGCCCGCTGGACGCCGGGTATGACGGTGCGCGTTGACTGGGAAACCGGGGTGGGTGATACAGAAGGTTCCCCTGGCTTTGGTAATGATGAAAAGTACCTTGCCTGGGCTAAGAAAATGAAGGCCCAGAACCGGCAGCACAGCAAAACTGTCCCGCTGCCCGACTATAACGGCCAGGATGTGTGCGGCATTACGGTACACTTTTTACCCTGCGATGACGTGAAGGTGACCACCAGCTGCTGGTCACCGAGAAATGTGAACTATCCGATAAAAGAGCCCGTCAGGATGACGGAGCCGGCCGTCTGTCCGAAGTAGCCCGCCTTCGTTTATTCAGGATGGCATCACCTTCACTTAATCACCCTCAAACCGACAGGGAGAGTCCGATGAAATCTGCATTAATCAGCCCGCTGCTGGCGGGGCTGCTGCTGTTAACCGGCTGCGCGCAGCCTGCCGCACAGGCCGGAGGCGGCGGTGGCGGAACAATAAAAGCCATCAACCACACCAAATGGGCGATCAACCACTTCAGTGTCAACGGCCAGTCGGGGATCGACATTATAGGCCCGTTTCAGGGCGGCGGTGGCGGCTGCTGCTTCAGCGTGCCCGCCCGCTGGACGCCGGGTATGACGGTGCGCGTTGACTGGGAAAGTGGTGAGGCATCGACTGAAGGTTTTCCTGGATTTGCTGATTCAAAAAAATACAGAGAGTGGAGAGATAATTTAAAACAAAACAACCGTCAGCACAGTAAAACCGTCCCGCTGCCCGACTATAACGGCCAGGATGTGTGCGGCATTACGGTGCACTTTTTACCCTGCGATGACGTGAAAGTGACCACCAGCTGCTGGTCACCGAGAAATGCGAACTATCCGATAAAAGAGCCCGTCAGGATGAAGGAGCCCGCCGTCTGTCCGAAGTAGCCCGCCTTCGTTTATTCAGGATGGCATCACCATCCCTTCATTACCCTCAAACCGACAGGGAGAGTCCAATGAAATCTGCATTAATCAGCCCGCTGCTGGCGGGGCTGCTGCTGTTAACCGGCTGCGCACAGCCTGCCGCACAGGCCGGAGGCGGCGGTGGTGGAACAATAAAAGCCATCAACCACACCAAATGGGCAATCAACCACTTCAGTATCAATGGCCAGTCGGGCATCGATTCAATAGGCCCGTTTCAGGGGGGCGGAGGCGGCTGCTGCTTCAGCGTGCCCGCCCGCTGGACGCCGGGTATGACGGTGCGCGTTGACTGGGAAAGTGGTGAGGCATCGACTGAAGGTTTTCCTGGATTTGCTGATTCAAAAAAATACAGAGAGTGGAGAGATAATTTAAAACAAAACAACCGTCAGCACAGTAAAACCGTCCCGCTGCCCGACTATAACGGCCAGGATGTGTGCGGCATTACGGTGCACTTTTTACCCTGCGATGACGTGAAAGTGACCACCAGCTGCTGGTCACCGAGAAATGCGAACTATCCGATAAAAGAGCCCGTCAGGATGAAGGAGCCCGCCGTCTGTCCGAAGTAGCCCGCCTTCGTTTATTCAGGATGGCATCACCATCCCTTCATTACCCTCAAACCGACAGGGAGAGTCCAATGAAATCTGCATTAATCAGCCCGCTGCTGGCGGGGCTGCTGCTGTTAACCGGCTGCGCACAGCCTGCCGCACAGGCCGGAGGCGGCGGTGGCGGAACAATAAAAGCCATCAACCACACAAAATGGGCGATCAACCACTTCAGTGTCAACGGCCAGTCGGGGATCGACATTTTAGGCCCGTTTCAGGGCGGCGGCGGTGGCTGCTGCTTCAGCGTGCCCGCCCGCTGGACGCCGGGTATGACGGTGCGCGTTGACTGGGAAACCGGGGTGGGTGATACAGAAGGTTCCCCTGGCTTTGGTAATGATGAAAAGTACCTTGCCTGGGCTAAGAAAATGAAGGCCCAGAACCGGCGGCAGCACAGCAAAACTGTCCCGCTGCCCGACTATAACGGCCAGGATGTGTGCGGCATTACGGTACACTTTTTACCCTGCGATGACGTGAAGGTGACCACCAGCTGCTGGTCACCGAGAAATGTGAACTATCCGATAAAAGAGCCCGTCAGGATGACGGAGCCGGCCGTCTGTCCGAAGTAGCCCGCCTTCGTTTATTCAGGATGGCATCACCTTCACTTAATCACCCTCAAACCGACAGGGAGAGTCCGATGAAATCTGCATTAATCAGCCCGCTGCTGGCGGGGCTGCTGCTGTTAACCGGCTGCGCGCAGCCTGCCGCACAGGCCGGAGGCGGCGGTGGCGGAACAATAAAAGCCATCAACCACACCAAATGGGCGATCAACCACTTCAGTGTCAACGGCCAGTCGGGGATCGACATTATAGGCCCGTTTCAGGGCGGCGGTGGCGGCTGCTGCTTCAGCGTGCCCGCCCGCTGGACGCCGGGTATGACGGTGCGCGTTGACTGGGAAAGTGGTGAGGCATCGACTGAAGGTTTTCCTGGATTTGCTGATTCAAAAAAATACAGAGAGTGGAGAGATAATTTAAAACAAAACAACCGTCAGCACAGTAAAACCGTCCCGCTGCCCGACTATAACGGCCAGGATGTGTGCGGCATTACGGTGCACTTTTTACCCTGCGATGACGTGAAAGTGACCACCAGCTGCTGGTCACCGAGAAATGCGAACTATCCGATAAAAGAGCCCGTCAGGATGAAGGAGCCCGCCGTCTGTCCGAAGTAGCCCGCCTTCGTTTATTCAGGATGGCATCACCATCCCTTCATTACCCTCAAACCGACAGGGAGAGTCCAATGAAATCTGCATTAATCAGCCCGCTGCTGGCGGGGCTGCTGCTGTTAACCGGCTGCGCACAGCCTGCCGCACAGGCCGGAGGCGGCGGTGGCGGAACAATAAAAGCCATCAACCACACAAAATGGGCGATCAACCACTTCAGTGTCAACGGCCAGTCGGGGATCGACATTTTAGGCCCGTTTCAGGGCGGCGGCGGTGGCTGCTGCTTCAGCGTGCCCGCCCGCTGGACGCCGGGTATGACGGTGCGCGTTGACTGGGAAACCGGGGTGGGTTCATCAGCGGGTTTCCCGGGATATGAAGATGAGAAGAAGTTTTTAGAGTGGGCAAGGAATATTAAAGCTCAGAACCGCCAGCACAGTAAGACCGTCCCGCTGCCCGACTATAACGGCCAGGATGTGTGCGGCATTACGGTACACTTTTTACCCTGCGATGACGTGAAGGTGACCACCAGCTGCTGGTCTCCGAGAAATGCGAACTATCCGATAAAAGAGCCCGTCAGGATGAAGGAGCCGGCCGTCTGTCCGAAGTAGCCCGCCTTCGTTTATTCAGGATGGCATCACCATCCCTTCATTACCCTCAAACCGACAGGGAGAGTCCAATGAAATCTGCATTAATCAGCCCGCTGCTGTCGGGGCTGCTGCTGTTAACCGGCTGCGCGCAGCCTGCTGCCCGGGCCGGAGGCGGCGGCGGTGGCACCATTGACGCCATCAACCACACAAAATGGGCGATCAACCACTTCAGTGTCAATGGCCAGTCGGGGATCGACATTATAGGCCCGTTTCAGGGGGGCGGAGGCGGCTGCTGTTTCAGCGTGCCCGCCCGCTGGACGCCGGGTATGACGGTGCGCGTTGACTGGGAAAGTGGGGAAGCTTCAACTGATGATTTCCCGGGATATGAAAACTGGAATAAATATCTTGAATGGGAAAAGAAAATAAAAGCCAGTCATCGGCAGCACAGCAAAACTGTCCCGCTGCCCGACTATAACGGCCAGGATGTGTGCGGCATTACAGTGCACTTTTTACCCTGCGATGACGTGAAGGTGACCACCAGCTGTTACACCTACGGCAGTCCGTCCTACCCGATAAAAGAGCCCGTCAGGATGAAGGAGCCCGCCGTATGTCCGAAATAGCATGCCTCCGTTTCCCAGGGGTGGCATCACCCTCACTTAATTACCCTCAAACCGACAGGGAGAGTCCGATGAAATCTGCATTAATCAGCCCGCTGCTGGCGGGTCTGCTGCTGTTAACCGGCTGCGCGCAGCCTGCCGCACAGGCCGGAGGCGGCGGTGGCGGAACAATAAAAGCCATCAACCACACAAAATGGGCGATCAACCACTTCAGTATCAACGGCCAGTCGGGCATCGATTCAATAGGCCCGTTCCAGGGGGGAGGTGGCGGGTGCTGCTTCAGCGTGCCCGCCCGCTGGACGCCGGGTATGACGGTGCGCGTTGAATGGGAAACCGGGCAGGGTTCATCCGCGGGTTTCCCGGGGTTTGCCGACAGGGCTAAATACAAAGCCTGGATAGCAGACATTGATGCCCAAAAACGCCAGCACAGCCAAACCGTTCCGCTGCCCGACTATAACGGCCAGGATGTGTGCGGCATTACGGTGCACTTTTTACCCTGCGATGACGTGAAGGTGACCACCAGCTGCTGGTCACCGAGAAATGCGAACTATCCGATAAAAGAGCCCGTCAGGATGAAGGAGCCCGCCGTATGTCCGAAATAACCGAAAACCATGCCGCCTGGGTCCCGCCGCCGTTTCCGCCGCAGGGACGTCTGCCGGGCCGGGCGCTGCAGGTTGGGCAGAACTGCCATCAGCAGAACAGCGACGAGCGGCGCTATCACCAGGAACTGTGCCTGGCTGCCGGACGGCGCGTGGAGCCGCCGTGCTGCAAAACGCTGCACATCAGTCTGTTTTTCGACGGTACCGGCAATAACTTAAATCATGACTTTTTTATCGCGAACCCGAAACATCCGACCAATATCGCCCGGCTGTTTCGGGCGACTATTGGAACGGGAACGGCTGGCGGGGTGCCGTCTGACGATCAGAGCAAGCTGTTTGATGATGACGGCGGGGGAGACGGGAAATATTTTAAATTCTATATGCCCGGCGTGGGCACCCCCTTCCCGGAAGTGAATGACCCGGACTATTCCACCATGGGTCTGGTGGGGGCATTTAAGGGGGAGGATCGGATTAACTGGGCGCTGCTGCGCATAATCGATGTGCTGATGTTTAGTGCCACCGAAAAATGGCTGACCACCACAGAGAGTCGTCGTTCACTGAAAGAAATGAGCACCAGCTGGAACCAGCTGGGATTTGGCGGCAGCCATAACCGCTATGAAGAGTTCACTCGTTTGCTGAATGATTTGGCCTCTGATTTGAAGCCCCTGATTATTCAGCCTGAGCCGGGCAAGCCGAAACTGACAGGCATCAAGCTGTATGTCTATGGTTTTTCCCGCGGCGCGGCAGCGGCGCGCACCTTTGTGCGCTGGCTGAGCGAACTGCTGCCCCCGCCGGCAGCGGAGGGTGAAAAACCGCCGCAGTGCCTGCAGACAGGCGGGATGCAGCTGCCCGTCAGCGTGGAGTTTCTCGGGCTGCTGGATACGGTGGCCTCCGTCGGGGTGGCGCATGTGGTGCCGGTTGCCGACGGGCATATGTCCTGGGCAGACGGCACGATGGAGCTGCCGGATGATGAAACCTATGGCGGGCTGATAAAAAAATGTGTCCACCTGGTCTCCGGGCATGAGCAGCGTCTCTGCTTTCCGCTGGACTCAGTGCGCCGGGCAAACGGCAAATACCCGCCCTGTGCCACTGAGGTGGTTTACCCGGGGATGCACTCGGATATTGGTGGAGGATATCCACCGGGGGATCAGGGGAAAGCGAATGGTGAGAATGACAGTTTATTGCTATCTCAGGTAGTTTTAAACGATCTTTATTCTGCGAGCTTCCAGGCTGGGGCCCCTCTGAAAGTACCTGTCGACACGCTGCCTGTTGATCTTAAAAAAGATGCATGGCGTGCTATGCACCCTGATCTCATAAAACAATTTGATACCGATATTCCTTTAGTCAACCGCTTCAACGCCTGGCGCGAACTCACCCTGGGCCAAACCACGCCGAAAACGTTCGATCCTGAAGCAGCCTCTCACTACGAACCACCTGCCGCCGGCGGCAGTCTGGAAACCGTCATTGCTGAGCAGATGGCCTGGATCACCGCCTGGCGCATCGACCGCTATGCCAGAGGCTCGATGCTGAAAACGCCCTTCTATCAGCGCGCCAAGAATACCGACGCGCTGCCTGCCGCGCGGAAGGCGGCAGAAGAGGTTCGTGATGAAAAACAGGCGGCGGTGCTCAGGGCTCGCCAGAACCAGATAGCAAACCAGCCTCCTGACAGGATGGATGAGCTGGTTCTGCAGCCGGGCGTGAAGGATTTTGACCCAAAGATGGATCAAACCCAGCTGTTCGACGCGGCGAAGGAGTTCGGAAAGGATTACCACGACGGTTACCGTATCCCGGATAACCTGGCGCAGCTGGTGCTGGATACCGTGCTGCAGCCGGTGATTTTCATTCTGAATACCGATGATGAAGCGCAGGAATACCGGCGCATGAAGCGTGACGGAGAGGCCCGGGTGGCCGTCCTGTTCCCAGAGGCCGGGGAGGCCAGCAACGCGGAGCAGCCTGCCGGGCTGGTGAGGGCGCTGTTTGATGATCAGGTGCATGACTCACGCGCCTGGTTTATGTATGCCGCGCTCGGCACGCGCGAGATGTGGACCGGCTACTTCCGCTACCGGATGATTTACTTCAGCGAGCGCTGCAGTAAACCACTCTCGCCGCTGGTGCTCGCCGGAGACCTGGTGGGTTTTGCGACCGTGACCGCGGGCGTCGTGCTCAGTTTCCGGCAAAAGCGCCTGACCGGCAAGCTGGCCGGGCTGGCTGCGACAGGCGCCGTGCGCTCGCTGGAGGTGGCGGTGCTGGACCAGATAACCGGGGAAGCGCTGCCGGAGCTGCCCGGAGGGGAGCAGCTGCGGGCATTTACCCACGAGCCGGGAACCGTTGTCGCACAGCAAAAGGCGCGGAAAGCGGACGAGCAGCTGGCGCGGGGGCAAGCCGCGCTGCCGGCCAGCTGGCTGGAGGACGTTCTGACGACAACGGTCTGAACGCGGATAAGGAGGATCCGATGAATAAAGTCATTCGCAAAGGCGATACCCTGCGGGAGTATGGGGGCAGGGTGCTGATGGGGCATTATCAGTGTTTTGGTCTGGGGTTCGCCTGCAAGGGCGACCCGGTCAAGTGTAACAAACACGGTATGACGACCATTGCTGAAGGCAGCGCACGAACAACGATTGATGGCCAGCCGGTTGCGCTGCACGGTCATCGCTGCGCCTGCGGCTGCACGCTGGTCAGCTCTAACCCAGACTGCGGGGTTGATCAGTGAGGCCGGTACCGGAGTATCCCCCGTACGGAGACGCGCGACCGCCTGGTACGGCCAGGTGGCTATCGGCTTCGGCCCTGCTGGTCCTGCTTAGCGGCGGGGTCAGCGCTTTACTTGCCTCGTCAGAAGGGAAAAGCGCCCTGGCCGCCACCGGGATCCTGTTGGCTCTGGTGCTGGCAGGTACCGGCTGGTTGATCCGGCTGCTGTACTACCGCATGAGCGTGCATAACGCCAGGTTCTATGACCAACTGGTGGCATACGAACAACAGCAATGGTGGGCGGAGCATCGGCAGCCGATCGGGTTACAGGAAGGTCTGTTACTGGGGCCCATGGGCAAAACGACCACTGACTGGCTGCGGGTGCTAAGCCGTCACCAGCGTCCGCCAGAGGAAGAGAACGAGGGCGGCGGCAGGGCGCTGCGAGCGCCATACCTTTCAGTTTCTGAGGCTATCGCCCGCGAAAAACGGCTGGCGGAACTACTGGTGATGGAATGGCAACGACAGCGCAGTGAAAGAACGCTTACGCCGCCGCTGCGTTGCTACTGGCAGGGAACGGAGCTCGCCTGGCAGGCGTTTCGTGCACAGATGACCCTCACTGTTGCGCAGATGACACTACCCTCACGCCCGCATGCCTGGCGTGGGGAGGCCAGCCTCGCGGAGATAGCACACGCTCTGGCGGAAGCTGCCCCCCATGACACTGTGCTTATCGCCGGATGTCAGGTGGTTGTCGCCCAGCCGGGGGCCGTGCAACCCGCCGGAGAGTCTGCGGTACTGTGGCTCGCCGGACGAGACGGTCCGGTGCACCTGACCAGGGGGGAAACCTATTGCGCAGAAAAAGGGGAGGCCCTGACTGCTGTAGCCGCTCGTGTGCTGGTGCAGAACGAACTGAGCGGCCCCCCGGAAGCCTGTGCGCTGTTTTTTCAGCCGGGACTGGAAGCGCTGGCGCACAGCGGTTGGGATATCAACCTGTATCGCCAGGATGCCTGTTGGGGAGACATCGGCGAGATGGAAGGCTTGACCGTTCTGTCGCTGGCGGCGATCTACGCCGCGCACTACCAACAACCGTGTGGCTGGCTAGCCCGCGATCCCTTGAATACCCTCGCAATTGGAATTGTAAAACCTGATGGACAACGTCAATAAACCTGCAGCTATCTCTGTGGCGGCTACGGTTATCGTCTGTATTGCTGCGGTCACGCTTCTGGTGCTCCTGGGCGGGCTGGCATGGTGGCTGTGGGCGATGGATCGTGCCACGCAGTGGGAAACGCTGCGCCCGCTTATCGCTACGGGCTTTATTATCTGGGGGATGGCACTCAGCCTGCTGGTACTGGGGTTTATGGCCTTTCGACTGCTGATAAAAGATAAGGTTAAGCCTTCAGCAGCGCCTGTGCGGCAACCCACCAGGCCCGCCGGGCGCGAAGCCCTTTATGCCCCGCTGAAAAAGCACCTTCACGCACGTTACCGCCTGCGCTGGCGGCGCAAAGTCCGCCTGCTTTTAGTCACCGGCGACGAGGCGGCAATCGAACAACTGGTGCCTGGCCTGCGTCAGCAGCACTGGCTTGAAGGCAACCGCACCGTGCTGATTTACGGCGGCAGCCTTGCATCGGAGCCTGACCGAGAAAAATACATCGCGCTGCGCAAGCTGCGCCGCGGTCGTCCTCTGGACGGGATTGTGCGGGTGATGCCGTCGTCTCTGACCCTGACGCCGCAGATAAGCGAGAGCGACCTGCGTTGGCTGGAAAAAATCAGCGAACTGCTGCGCTATGCCGCCCCGGTCTGGTTATGGAAACTGTGCGACAGTGAGTGGCCGCAGGCTGACCGCGCGGTGCAGGCGGTAGGGGTTAGCTTCCCGTTGCGCGCCACTGAGGAAGATGCCGCCCGTCAGCTTGCGCAGATGTTGCCCACGCTACGGGAGCAGGGGATGCACCAGATCGCAGCAGATACCCGCCACGACTTTCTGCTGCGTCTGGGGCAGCAGCTTATCGACGGGGGGATCGCGCAATGGCGCTGGCAGCTGGCGCCGTGGCTGACCGCCTCGCGGCAGCGGCTTGCGCTGCGAGGCCTGATGTTTAGCCTGCCAGAGCCTCGTACCGTAGATCCGTATCAGGAGGCGGATACCTCGCCTGCGGGCCAGCCTCATCTCCTGACGCTGCCCGCCACCTGGCTGGGGATCGTCGATGACTGCCGCCGTTTACGCGGGCATCACGTGGGAATGGCGTGGGAGCGGGGCCTGGCGTGCGGTCTGCTGGCCATCCTCGGCCTGTGGGCGGCGGGACTGCTGCTCTCCTTTGCCCTCAATTACAGTCAGATTGCTTCGGTAGCGGGAAAAGCCCGCGACCTGGTGGCCCCCCCCTCCGTTTCTGACTATCAACTGACGGCCCTCCATGCCCTACGCAATGAGGCCGGCCGTCTCGTGCACGATGGGCAGAAGGGAGCGCCCTGGTATCGGCGCTTTGGTCTGGACCATCATCAGCAACTATTAAACGCCGTCCTACCCTGGTACGGTGTGGCAAATCATCGCCTGATACGTGACCCGGCCAATGCCGCGTTGCAGCAGGCGCTCAGCGCGCTGGTCAACTCCGCCCCCAATAGCGACCAACGAGCCAGGCTGGCGAAACCGGGCTATGACCAGCTGAAAGCCTGGCTGATGATGGCTCGTCCGGATAAAGCCGATGGCGCATTTTTTGCGCAGACCATGAAAACGGTCCAGCCGACGCGAATGGGGATCTCGACCGGTCTGTGGCAAAGTCTGGCGCCGGATTTGTGGGCCTTTTATCTCTCCCTGCTGCCCGAGCGGCCAGAGTGGAAGATCATCCCGGATGCGCAACGGGTGAGTCAGAGCCGTCAGGTTCTGTTGCAGCAGCTAGGTCGCCGCAATGCCGAAAGCACCTTATATGAGAACATGCTCAAATCCGTGCGTCGTAATTTTGCCGATGTGTCGCTGGAAGACATGACCAGTGGCACCGACGCGCGCCGCCTGTTTACCACCGATGAAGTGGTCCCGGGGATGTTTACCCGCCAGGCATGGGAAGGTGGCATTCAGCAGGCCATTGATAAGGCAGCCAGCTCGCGCCGGGAGGAAATCGACTGGGTGCTGAGCGATTCGCGCAAAACGATGTCGACAGACCTGTCGCCGGAGGCGCTGAAAGCGCGTCTGACCCGACGCTACTTCACCGATTTCGCCGGCAGCTGGCTGAATTTTCTCAACAGTCTGCGACTTAATCCGGCGACCACCATTGCCGATGTTACCGACCAGCTCACGCTGATAAGCGATGTCCGCCAGTCGCCGCTGATTGCCCTGATGAATACCCTTGCCTGGCAGGGGCAGGCGGGGCAACAAAGGGAGGGGCTGTCGGACAGCCTTATTAAATCGGCCAAAGATCTGGTGGGCGGGAAAGACAAGCCGGTCATCGACCAGTCGGCAGCCGGCCCGCAGGGGCCTCTGGATGACACGTTCGGCCCACTGCTCCAGCTGATGGGGAAAAACACGGGCAGCAACGTCATGTCGGCCGATAGCACCCTGAGCCTGCAAACCTATCTGACCCGTATCACCCGCGTGCGCCTGCGCCTGCAGCAGGTTGCGAATGCTTCCGATCCGCAGGAGATGATGCAGACCCTGGTGCAGACCGTCTTCCAGGGGAAAAGCGTCGACCTGACCGACACGCAACAGTACGGTAGCCTGATTTCGGCAAGCCTTGGCGAAGAGTGGAGTGGCTTCGGTAATACTCTGTTTGTGCAGCCGCTGACTCAGGCCTGGGAAACCGTGCTTCTGCCGTCGGCGGCCAGTCTGAATGATAAATGGCGCCGCTCGGTGGTCGCCAACTGGCACACCGCCTTTGACGGACGCTTTCCGTTTGCCGCCAGCAAAAGCGACGCCTCCCTGCCGATGCTGGCTGAGTTTGTGCGCAAGGACAGCGGGCGGATCGAACGTTTTCTCACGACGGAGCTGAACGGTGTCCTGCATAAAGAAGGCAGTCAGTGGGTGCCGGATAAGGTCAACAGTCACGGCCTGGTCTTTAATCCGGCCTTTCTGCGCGCGATCAACCAGCTAAGCCAGCTGTCCGACATTCTTTTCACCGACGGCAGCCAGGGGATCAGCTTTGAGTTACAGGCCAGGCCTGCCCCGGAGGTTGTCGAGACACAGCTGACGATAGACGGCCAAAAGCTGCGCTATTTCAATCAAATGGCCGACTGGCAGACTTTCCGCTGGCCGGGGGAGACGTATAAACCCGGCACTCTGCTTACCTGGACCACCGTCAATGCGGGCACGCGTCTGTTTGGTGACTACAGCGGTACCTGGGGTTTTATTCGCTGGCTGGAGCAGGGTAAACGCCAGCCGCTGGATCGCAGCCAGTGGATGATGAGCTTCTCCGCCCCGGATGGCCGCACTCTGCAGTGGGTATTGCGCTCCCAGCTTGGGAGCGGCCCGCTGGCGCTTCTGGCGCTGCGCGGATTGACCCTGCCGGATCAGATTTTTACTGTCGATGCGGCTGAGAGCGCACAGGTCCTGACGACGGGGGTAGGGAATAGTGACATGGATGAGATGGAATTATGAGTATTTTACAAAATTTGGTTGCCGCCAGTCAGTTGGATGAAAGCGTACTACGCCAGCAGGCCCGGTCACGTCAGGCGCAGTGGCAGTCCTGGCTTGCGCCAATCAGTGACGCCCAACCAACCGGGGACGATCCGGGCTATGACGATGATTTTCAGCGTATCCGCGATGAGGTCAATAAGATCTCCGGCGTCGATACCGAACTGATTTGCCAGCTGGCAGAAAAACTGCTGACTCAGACCTGCAAGGATCTGCGCGTGATCACCTTTTACGTGTGGGCGCGTCTGCAGCGGGATGGTGAAACCGGTCTGGCGGAGGGCGTTACGCTGCTGGCGGCAATGCTTGAGCGGTTTGGGGCTATGCTCCATCCACAGCGTGAACGTAGCTGTAAATCAGCGCTGGAATGGCTTGGCAGTCGCCGGATGTCGGACAGTCTGTCTCTTTATCCGGAAGTCGACATGACCACTATGCAGGTCATTATCGGGGCGTTATTGCTGGCGGAAGCCACTTTTTCCGGCTTGGCTGAAGCATCTCGCCCCGATCTTTCCGGGCTATATCAGATACTGGAGAACCGCCTGGTGCAAAGCGGCGGAGCCCACAGTCTGGTGCCGCAGACCAGCCGCGAAGAACACGATCTGCTACCCCAACATACGGACACCGCACCGGTAATGCATACCGTCACGTCAGGTCGTGATTTGCTCGATCAGGCTAAGGTGCTGGCGAAATATCTGCGTGAGTGTCCCGGCGGATGGCTGGCAGGTCATCATCTGATGAAGAGTGTGCGTTGGGATACGTTAACGGAGTTACCGCCGCTGGATGCCTCCGGCCGGACACGGCTATTGCCTCCCAAGCCTGAGAGTAAAGCCCATCTTAAGCGTTTGTATTTACAGAAAAGCTGGTCGGAACTGCTGGAGCATACGGACACGCTGTTGGCGCAAGGCGTCAACCATCTGTGGCTGGATGTGCAGTGGTACGCCTGGCAGGCGTTGCTGAAACTGGATGCTGACAGTGTACGGGCCGATATCCTGTGCCGGGATATGAAAGGGCTGCTGGCTCGTCTGCCGGGGCTGGAAACCCTGGCGTTTAACGATGGTACGCCATTCGCCGATGAAGTGACGCTCAACTGGCTTAACGAACGTGTCCTGGATGAGATGGCCGGATGGCAAGATGAGCCGGTAATGGCGGCGACCAGCGCTGATGAGGTGCTGTCGCTGGAGCCAGAAGTGCTCACCCGCGCGGACGATGAAGGTATTGAGTCGGCGCTGAACTGGTTACAGGCGCAGCCGGGCTATACCACCAGCCGCAATCGGTGGCTGATGCGCTTACTGATGGCGCGGGTCAGCGAGCAGTACGGAAAAAATGAAATGGCGCTGCATCTGCTGGCGGAACTCGACAGCCGCGCCCGGGAAATGACGCTCGAACAATGGAAGCCGGAGCTTATCTTTGAGGTCAAAGCCCGCCGACTCCGGCTGCTCAGAGGCAAGGCCGGGCGCAGTGAGGCAGAAAAAAATCGCTTGCTGCCAGAAATGGAGTCATTGCTTGCCGGGCTCATCGCTCTGGATCCTGCTCGCGCCGCGGTGCTGTGCGCATAATTCACGCATCATTCACATTGCATTCCCTGCACCTGCGGTTCTCTGCATATCTGAAAGCTATTACTCATTCTGGTGATTTATGGACGATTTAACCTTGCGTTATTACGACGCTGAAATGCGCTACCTGCTGGAAGCGGGTGAAGAGTTTGCCCGCGCTCATCCTGAGCAGGCGGCAATGCTCAATCTCGACAAAGCGGGCGCCCGCGACCCCTTTGTCGAGCGCCTGTTTGAAGGTTTTGCCTTCCTGATGGGCCGCATGCGCGAGAAACTCGATGACGATCTGCCTGAGCTGACCGAAGGCGTGGTCAGTCTGCTGTGGCCACATTATTTACGTACCATTCCCTCGATGTCGGTCGTGGAGTTCACCCCCGACTGGCCGGAAATGAAAGAATCGATGACGATAGGCAAAGGTTTTGAAGTGCTTTCCCGGCCGATCGGTGAAAAGGGCACGCGCTGCCGGTACACCACCACCAAAGCGATCGCTCTGCAGCCGTTATCCCTGGAACGCGTCCAGCTGGCCACCGATACGGATGGCCGGTCGGTGATCACGCTGCGCTTTACCTGCAGCCAGCTGACGGACTGGCGCCGGGTCGATCTCAGTCATATCCCGCTGTACTGCAACGCCGATGCGCCGCTGGCCTGCGCCATGCACGAGGCCTTTACCCTCAATGTGGCCCGGATGTGGCTGCGCATGCCCGATGAGGTGGACAGAAGGCCGCTGGACGGGTATTTCAGCGCGCTGGGATTTGGCGAGGATGACGGCCTCTGGCCTGAAGATGGCCGCAGTTTTCGCGGTTACCAGCTGCTGCTGGAGTATTTTACCTTCCGCGAAAAGTTCATGTTCATCGATCTGCGCGGGCTGGAGACGGTGGCTTTTCCGGCCGGACTGGCGTGGTTTGAAATCGACGTCGTGCTGGCGGAACGCTGGGAACATGACTTCCGCTTCAGCGAAAAGCAGCTGCGCCTGCACTGCGTGCCAGTGATCAACCTGTTTCCGCTGGAGTCCGATCCGCTGACCATCAATTCCCTGCAGACCGAATACCCGCTGCGCCCGATGCGCGTGCAGGACGGCCACACCGAAATTTACACCGTCGATTCCGTGATCTCCTCACACCAGCAGGTTTACGCGCCGTTCTCAAGTTTTCGCCACAAAGGCGGCATGATGCGTCATGACGCGGCGGACTATTACTATCATACCCGGGTGCGCCGTGGCCCCTCCGGGCTGTACAACACCTGGCTTATCGTCGGCGGAGAAGCCTTTGATAATCATACCGTACCGGAAGATGAAAGCCTGTCGCTGACCCTCACCGGAACCAACGGCCAGCTGCCGCGTCGCGCGCTGCAGAGCACCGTGCTCGATACGGTGATGAAAACCACTTCCGCCAGTATTGCAGTGCGTAACCTCTGCGCGCCGACGCTGCCGTGCTATCCCCCCGCCCAGGACCGTTTTCACTGGCGGGTGCTGAGCCATCTGGGCAGCAGTTTTCTTTCCCTGATGGATAACGCGGAGGTCCTGCGCGGCACCCTGGCGCTGTATGAATGGACCGACAGCGAGATGAATCGTCGGCGTCTGGAAGCCATCCTCGACGTGAAGCACCGCGCAACAGAGCGCTTTGCACAGGGCCATCTGGTGCGCGGCGTACAGATTGAAGTCACCCTCGACAGTCACGGCTTTGCCGGACGAGGCGATATATGCCTGTTTGGCGAGATGCTTAGCCGCTTCTTCGCGCTCTACACCGACATCTACTTGTTCAACCGCCTGATTATCATTCTGCAACCAACCGGAGAACGACTGGAATGGGAAGAGAAGCACAGCCGCCGCATTCCCGGCTGACCCCGCGACTGGAGGCCGACCTGCCGCGGATCAATTTTTACCGCTTCTGCCAGCTTCTGGAAAAACGGCGTCCCGGCCAACCGCTGATGGGGGGAACCAGCCATCCGGCTGACGATCCGGTGCGTTTTTACCCGCATCCGGGAATGGGATTTCCCGCCAGCGAACTGAAAGCCGTGGAATACGATGAGGACGATGACAGCAGGCCGCCGGTCATTCGCACCACCTTTATGGGGTTGTACGGTGTCGATTCGCCGCTCCCGACGGCATATCTCGATGATATCGCCCAGCACAGGGAAGGGCATGAAGCGCTGCAGGGCTTACTGGATATCTTCAGCCACCGGATCATGACGCAGTTTTACCGCATCTGGCGGAAATACTCCTGGCCCGCCACCTTTGAGCCCGGCGGCACCGATCGTCTCTCGCAGTCGCTACTGGGCCTGGCGGGGCTAGGCATCCCCGGCACGACGCAGCATATCGCCTCGCCGGCGTCGCGCTTTCTGGCGCTAACCGGCGTGCTGCGTCAGCCGGGCAAAACCCAGCAGGGGATCCAGGCGCTGGTCACCCTGCTGGCCCCGGAGACCACCGTCAGGGTGAGCCCGTACAGCCTGCGTCCGGTGGCGATCAGCCAGCCGCTGGGGTTTTACGGCGATGACGACTTCTTCCTGGACGGCAATACGCCGCTGGGTGACGAAGCGATGGATGCCAGCAGCCAGCTCCTCGTCGCCCTTACCACCGACAATCCCGCGGAGGCGCAGGGCTGGAAGCCTGACGGCCCGCTGTTTCGGGACTTTCTCATCCTGCTGCGGGTCTACCTCGGCTGGCGATTCCGGGCCAACATCACCCTGACCGCGCCGACCCGACTGCTGGCTGTCCCGCCGCTGGGGGACGAGCCGTTCTGGCTCGGTATGAACGGCGTGCTGGGCGTGGGTGAGGGCGAGAGTGAGGACGATATTCCTCAGACCTTTACCACCGAGCTGGGTACCTATACGGGCCTGCAGCCTGCCACCTTTCTACAAGGAAACCGACGTGTTACGTATAAGTTTGACTAAAACCGCCTGTCTGCTGCCCCTGCTTGCGCTTTGCCTGAGCGGATGCGGACTCACCCAGCGCGTCTCGGAGGGAACAAAGTCTGCCTTCAACGCCGTTTTTTATAAGAAAATTAATACGCTGCATCTGGACTTTACCGCGCGCGAAGCGCTCAACACCGATGCCAGAGAGAATCACTCGCTCTCTGAACCGGTGGTGGTGCGCATCTATCAGCTTAAAGATCGCCAGACCTTTGACCGGCTGGTTTACCAGCAGCTGCTGGAGGAGGGGGATATTCTGCTCGCCGCCGATCTCCTCGCCAGTCGCGATGTGGTGATCGGTCCCGGAGGGGACGCCAGTCTGAATATGCCGCTGGAAGCGGAGGCGACGTTCGTGGCGGTTGTCGGCCTGTTCCGCCATCCGGACACACAAAGAAATACCTGGAAGCAGGTGCTGGCGCGTGAGGAATTGGATCCGGACAAGCCGCGCATTTTCACCGCCGAACACAACCAGCTACGGCTCAGGCCTGAAGCGGCGAAGTAACGTAAAAAAAACAAACATTTGCGGCGGGGCCATCGCGCCAGCCCGCCATCAATCTTCGTAACCAGCGAACGGGCGATAACCATCTTGATCCAGCCCAACCGGTTTCATCACAGCACAGGGAGATAACGTGACAGCGAGGGAACGTTTTTTTAAGAAACTGCAGCAACAGCAAAATCCGCGGCGGACAGCGGCCCTCGACGGGTCGGCCGCCGCGGATATCGCCAGGTTTCGTCAGCAGATGGCGGCACTGGCTCAGCAGATAAGTCAGTGGTTTGATGGAACCGGTATTGAGGTGGTGATTTCGACCCGCCATCTCCACGACCTGAGTACCCTTGGCTACAGCCTCAACAGCGGCATCTGCCGCTACGATATCCCGGCCATTCGTCTGCAAAACGGCGAGCGCAGCGTCAATATCGTGCCGCAGCAGCTGTTGGATGGCGTGGAAAAGGGGATCGTGACCCTGAGTCTTGAGGCGCCCGACGGCGCGGGATCCCGGGAGGTGTTTTATCTGAGCCTGGCCCCGGAGGAGGGCTGGATGATCCGCAAGGCGCACCAGTCCCCGGAAGCGCGGCTTATGCTTACCGAAGATCGCTTTTTTATGGCGGTCGATAGCCTGGCCTGATGATCCCTGACAGGCGATGACGTTCCCGCGGCGGCGGTGCAAAGCGCGCATCGCCGCCCTGAGGTATCAGGCGCCAAACGCTCCGTCGATGGTGTGCATGGCGCCAGTGACAAACGACGCCTCCGGACCGGCCAGCCACGCCACCATTCCCGCCACCTCTTCCGGACGGCCATGGCGCTTAATGGCCATAAAGCTGTGCATCAGCTCTTTCATCGGGCCGTTCTCCGGGTTGGCGTCGGTATCAATTGGGCCGGGCTGGACGACGTTGACCGTGATGCCGCGCGGGCCAAAATCCCGCGCCAGGCCGCGCGCCAGCCCCTGCAGGGCCGATTTGCTGAGCGCATAGGCCGCCATTCCCGGCAACGGCATGCGATCGCCATTGACCGAGCCGATGACAATAATGCGCCCGCCTTCCGGCATGCGGCGCGCCGCTTCGACGGAGGCATGGTAGGGGGCGTGAATATTGATGCGGAACAGGCGATCGATGGCATCGCTGTCCTGCTCGAGAGCGTCACCGAAAAGCGCGATCCCGGCATTGACCACTAACACGTCCAGCGGGCCGCTGTCGCGGACCAGGCTTATCACCGCATCGCGATCGGCGCTGTCCGCCTGCACCGCCGTGCTGCCGGTCTCTGCCGCCAGCCGCTCGGCCGCTTCCGGCGAACCGGAATAGCTAAACACCACCGACGCGCCATCGGCGACAAAACGCCTGACGATCGCCGCGCCAATTCCCCGACTCCCGCCTAAAACCAGCACTGATTTGTTGTGAAACGCTGTCATATCCCACACCTCATGATATTGTAGTGATGATTACAATATGCTGCGGCTAAACAGGCTGTCAAGGATTAATATAGTGACCACTACAAAACAAGGGCGTACTCCGGGACGTCCCCGCCAGTTTGATGCGGAACAGGCCATTGAAACGGCGCAACGCCTCTTCCACGCGCGAGGCTACGACGCGGTGAGCGTGGCCGATCTGACCCAGGCTTTCGGCATCAACCCCCCGAGCTTTTATGCCGCTTTTGGCAGTAAGCTCGGGCTGTATACCCGCGTCCTGCAGCGCTACAGCCAGACCGGGGCCATTCCCATTGATGCCCTGCTGCGAGACGACCAGCCGGTGGCGGCGTCGCTCATCGCCGTACTGCAGGAGGCGGCTCGCCGCTATGTGGCCGATCCGGCCGCCGCCGGCTGCCTGGTGCTGGAGGGGGTACATTGTCAGGATGCTGATGCCCGGGTGGCGGCAGGCGAATGGCATGCTGCGGCAAGAGCCAAAATCCAGCAGTATATCGCCCGCCATCGCCCGCAGGACGCGCTGCGGGTGACTGACTATATGGATACGTTGATGCTTGGCCTGTCGGCGAAAGCGCGGGAAGGGGATAGTCTGCCGCGTCTTCTGGAGACCGTGCGGCTGGCAGGCCTGGCGCTGGAGCGCATCCTGCCAGCCTGAGTCGTCAGATGGTTTGTCCGCCCGACACCTCGATCCGCTGGGCGGTCACCCAGCGGTTATCGTCGCGTAGCAGGCTGGCGATCATCGGCCCAATATCCTCGGGAACGCCCACCCGTCCCAGCGCCGTCATGGCGGCAAACTGCGCGTTAACCCCCGCGTCGTCCCGCACCAGCCCGCCGCCAAAATCGGTGGCGATAGCCCCGGGGGCGATGGTATTGACGGTGATGCCGCGCCCGCCCAGCTCGCGGGCCATATACACGCTCAGCATCTCCACAGCCGCTTTGGCGGCGGCGTAGGCGGAGAAGCCAGGATAGGAGACGCGGGTCAGCCCGGAGGAAAAGTTAACGATCCGCCCGCCGTCTGCCAGCAGCGGCAGCAGGGTTTGTACGAGGAAAAATACCCCCTTAACGTGGACGTTAAACAGCCCGTCGAACTGCGCTTCGCGCGTTTCGGCCAGCGGGGCGAATTCGCCGTGCCCTGCGTTATTGATCAGGTGGTCGAAAGTGGCCCGCCCCCAGACGCTGGCCAGCGCGCTGCCGAGGCTGTCGGCGAAGGCCGGGAAGCTGGCGGTTTGCGCCATATCCAGCGGTAGGGCGATGGCCTTGCGGCCCAGGGCGCGGATGTCGGCGACCACCGCTTCCGCCTGTTCGAGACTGCCGCGGTAGGTGACGATGACATCCCCACCCTGGCGGGCGATATCCAGTGCAGTCTGACGGCCAAGGCCGCGGTTGGCGCCGGTAATAAGTGCAATTTTAGTCATGTTCGGTCCTCTCTGGTATGTGGAGTCCTTACAATAGGAGAGGCTCACCGGGCCGGGTTGCCCAATCCTTGTTATTTTTTGCCCATTTCTCTCCGTTCACTCCCTTTTGCCGGGAAATAGCGCATACTCAGGCTTTAAAACTTGCCTGAAAGGATCTTATGCGCGACGCTCTGTTCGATCTCTGCCGCCGGTTTGCCGATGCTCATGTCGATAGCAGCGGGGTGGCAGTTACCCCGGTTCCCGGTATAACTCTGGTGCGGGCCCTGCATCCTGGTGACCTGCAGGCGGCTATCGCCAGGCCGCTGGTGGCCATGCTGCTCCAGGGGCGTAAGAGCGTGACCACCGGCCTGGCCAGCTTTGACTATGGTCCGGGCGAGGCGATGGTGATTGCCGCGGATGTTCCCACTACCAGCCAGATCACCGAGGCCAGTCAGCGTTTTCCCTATTACGCGCTGGTGCTGGAGCTGGACCTGGCTATCCTGCGCGAGCTGCAGGAGGCCGGGCCGTCAGGGCCGGATGAGGCGCCCCGCGTTGGTATCGAACCGATGAACGCCGATGTGACGGATGCCGCTTACCGGCTGGCAAGGCTGTTTGATCAACCGGGGGCGCTGGCGGTGCTGGGGGAAGGTCTGCGGCGGGAGCTGCATTACTGGCTGTTGCAGAGTGTCCATGGGCCGGCCATCCGGGCTCTGGGCGCCGTAGACAGCCATTCGGCGCGGATCCGTCGGGCGGTGGCGATGCTGCGCCGGGATTTTATGCAGCCAGTCAGCGTCGACGCGCTGGCCGACGCCGCCGGGATGAGCGTCTCTGTCTTTCACCGTCATTTCCGCGCCATGACCACGCTGTCGCCGCTGCAGTTTCAGAAGCAGTTACGCCTGATCCACGCCCGCCGCCTGATGCTGGCGGAAGGGATGAGTATTGCGCAGGCTGCCGGGGAGGTGGGCTATATCAGCGTGTCGCAGTTCACCCGGGAATACGCTCGCCTGTATGGCGCGCCGCCGGGCCGCGATCGTCGACGGGAAAAAATGAGCGCCTGACCTGGCGCGCGGGCTGCCGGCAGCTCATCCCTGAGCCTGACGCCGGTGCTTTAGTCCGCGATTTTCGCCGTGATATGCACTTTGTTGCCCATTCGCGCTTCAGTGATGCGATAGGTAGTCGCGCCCTCGCGGGCGGCCTGCTGGCGGATTTTGCTCTCCGCATGGTCCAGGGTATCGCCGGTGGCGGTAATGGTTCTGGCATTTGCCGCGAGGGGCAGCAGACAACTCAATACGATCAGTGGAATTAACTTGTTCATCGTCATTCTGTCCTGTGAGAGAAAATCAGCGCGCGGTCTGCAGCCAGCCGGCAATGTCCTGGGTCGGCAGCTGGTGGCGGGCATTCCAGGTGTCGCCCATCGGCCACCACACGCCATCCCCCCGGGCGAAGGCGGCGCGATAGCGCAGCATGGCGTCATCCGGGTCTGTCCGCAGCTGCTCCAGCAGGGCGGGCAGGGTGTGGACGGCTTTGCTGAACGTCTGCTGCGTTACGCGCTCCACGGTATCCGCCAACTGCCGGTAAGAGGTCGTTTCGCCGGCAACAAACACCACCTCGTTGACGATCCGCGGCTGATGCAGATAAATCGCCGTGGTCAGGCGGCCAATATCCGCCGGTGAGGTGACGGTCACCTGGGTATCCCAGCTGCCAAGGGCGTGAAGGGTTCGGTTGGATAAATTCACTACATCGAAGTCTGGTTCGAAGAGAAAGCTGGTAAACATCCCGGTGGAGACAATGACCCACTCCGTGGCCCGCTGCGCGCGCAGCAGGGTCCGGACATCGTACTGCTCGTCCCAGACCGGCTGACCGCTGCCTTTGCCTACCACATCGTAATTGACGCCAAACTGCCAGGGAAAATAGCGGGGTACCCCGGCCGCCAGCACCGCGCGGGTAATTTTCAGCTGTGTCCCCGGACCGGCGACAAACCCCATGCAGTTAATCACGGTGGTGAATCCGCGAAACTGATCGGCCAGCGTCTCCATGGCGCTACCGGCGATATCGACGGCGAGGAAGGTGGCTCCGGCGTCGGCCAGCGCCTGATGGTTTGACGACCGCAGCTGGCCGGCTTCATCCCAGGCCGCCGGCGAGACGATGACCGAGACCGTGCCCTGGCGCTCGATTACCGCAGGCACCAGCGCATCGAGAACGGCGGCGCCCAGTTGTCCCGCTCCCAGCACCAATACCTTTTCCGCATGATTAAAATTATCAGTTTTCATTTTAACTCCTTGCTCAGTTAAGCCTTGTGTTGACGGGCTACAGGTTCAGTGTAGGGGGACGGTCGACATTCGATAAGTACAGCGTTTCGGGTTAGACTGTTCGTAATAATGGGATAATGAGCGCCGGAGGGTAACGAAATGGACAAACTGGATGCCATGCAGGTCTATGTTGCGGTCGTGGATGCCCACAGCTTCGCCCGCGCGGCGGAGGTGCTCGGGCAGCCGCGCTCCACGGTATCGCGGGTGGTGAAGGAGCTGGAAGCCTGGCTCGGGGCGCAGCTTCTCCAGCGCACCACCCGCAAGCTCAGCGTGACGGCGGAGGGTCGCCGGTATTATGAAGAGTGTAAAAGGCTGCTGGCCGAGATGGCGGCGATGGAAGCCTCCTTTCCCGGGCGCTCGGCTCAGCCCGCCGGGCGGTTCAAGGTAGGGATGCCGCAATCCCTTGCCCGCCACTGCATTCTGCCGAGGATCGGCGAGTTTTTGCAGCAGTAGCCCGATCTGGAGTTGATCCTCTGCTCAAGCGACAACGTGGAAGATATTATTCAGGAGGGATTCGACTGCGTGATCCGTACCGGGCGGATCGAAGATTCCACCACCCTGGTGGCGCGTCCTCTGGCCCGCTACCGCTGGATGGTCCTCGCCTCGCCGGCCTGGCTCGCGGCCCACGGCCGGCCGCAGAGCATCGACGAACTGCACCAGCATCGGGCGGTGGGCTACCTGAATCACCGTACCGGGCGGACCATCGACTGGCTTTTCTCCCTCGATGAAGGCGACTGCGCGATCCGCATGCGGGAGACGCTGGTGGTCGACGATACCGATGCCTACATTCAGGCCGGCATTCAGGGGCTGGGCCTGATCCGCGTCGCCAGCTATCTGGCGCAACCTTATCTGCAGAGCGGGGCGCTGGTCGCCTGTCTGGAGCAGGCCGCTTCTGATCTTCCCTTGTCGCTGGTCTATCCGCAAAACCGCTATCTGCCGCCGGCGGTGCGCGCGTTTTATGACTGGAGCAGGCGCGTGCTGCAACCCCCGCACAGCGAGGCCTGATGCCGGGGCATCGGCCCGGTTATTGGCCGCGCATGGCCTGTTTTAACTTCGTCACCAGCCAGTTCAGCGCCGGATCCTGCGCCCGCCGTTTGTGCCGCAAAATGCACAGCGTAAATTCCGGATACGCTACCGGCGGAGCGTCCGCGCGCAGCGCATACTGCGCCTGCCAGCGCTGCGCCAGCCCCTGCGGGACGGTGGCGAACAGCGGCAGGGTGGTCAGCAGCAGGGGAAAGGTGGAGAAATTCTGCGTGGCAAAGCGCACGCGCCGCGCGAGCCCCTGGCTGGCGAGCTGGCGGTCAATTTCACCGTGGCCGGTTTCGCGATAGGCCACCATCACATGTTCCCAGGCGACAAAGTCGCTCACCGACAGCGGACCGCGGCAGGGGATCTGCTGCGGCGACCACAGGGTGGTGACTCCCATGGACATCACCGGCTCGCTGACCACCTCCCCACGGCTCTGTTTGTTGACAGACACCGCGACATCAATGCGCTCCTCCTCCAGCAACTGGCGAACCTGGAAGGGGTCGGCGGCTATCGACTGCAGTGAGACTCCGGGCGCCTCCTGCATCAGCCCGGGTAACAGCGGGGGCATCAGCCAGTGTTCGCTCCAGTCGCTGAGGCCGATGCGAAAAAGCTGCTGCGCGCGCGCCGGGACGAACTCTGCGGCGCCAAACATCGCCGAATGCAGGTTTTCCATCAGCGGCTGCAGGTCGGTCATCAGCGCTTGCGCCCGCGGCGTCGGCAGCATGCCTCTGGCGCTGCGGACGAACAGCGGGTCGTCAAACATCTCGCGCAGCCGTTTCAGCGCCCCGCTGATAGCCGGCTGGCCAAGATGGAGTACCTCTGCGGTGCGGGTGACGCTCCCTTCGCGGTACAGCACCATCAAGACTGTCAACAGATTCAGATCGATACGACTAAAATCATTTTCAATGATTTTGTTCATTATGATAATCAATTTGAATGTGGGTTATCCCGGCAGCATAGTGAATATCACCCCGATAAATCAACCAGCGCAATGCGCGCGGAGGGAGTGATGCAAACTTACCAGACAGGCGATAGCCTGATTTTCAAAGTGCCGGAGCGCGAGATTTCCCTGCAGCCGGCGGCGCTCTATCCAGAGGCGTTCCCGGTAGCGGAGGCGGAGGCCGTTATTCAGCCGATTGCGCTGTCAATCCACAGCTGGGTGGTGCAGACCCCCCACGATCTGATTGTTATCGATACCGCCACCGGCAATGGTCGGGAGCGCGGCGGCAATCCGCTCTATCATCAACTTAACACGCCGTATCTGGAGAATCTCCGCGCCGCGGGGGTGAACCCGGAGGTCGTGACCCTGGTGCTACTGACTCACCTGCATACCGACCATGTCGGATGGAATACCGTCTGGCAGGACGATCGCTGGGTGCCGCTGTTTCCCAACGCCCGCTATCTGTGCTCGGCAAAAGAGCTGTCGCGGGTGAAAAACAGCGAACGCTACCGGGCGCTGTGGCTTGACAGCCTGCTGCCGGTGATTGAGGCCGGCCAGCTGGAGACCGTCGATGTGGCGACCCGGCCGCGGGTCGGCGGACGGATCGACTTTATTCCCACCCCCGGCCACAGTCCGGACCATGCCGCGCTGGTCCTCGCCGCTGGAGATGACTACGCCTGTTTCTCCGGCGATCTTCTGCATTCCCCGATCCAGTTTGCCCATCCGCAGTGGAATTCAGCGTTCTGCGGCGATCCCCGGCAGGCGGAAGTCTCGCGACGGGAGATGATGGCGTGGGGGGCAAGCCATCATGCTCAATGGTTCACCGGGCATTTTGCCGGGCCTTCCTGCGGCTGGCTGGAGAAGGATAAGCAAGGTGACTATCGTTGGCGAGAGGCCGGGAAACAGGCTGCAGATAAGGGGAACAGTGATGAATAATGCGCAAAGCGTGTTGGTTTTTGGCGCCACCGGTCAGCAGGGCGGCTCGGTGGCGCGGGCGCTGCTGCACCGCGGCTGGCGGGTTCGGGCGCTGGTCAGGGATCCTTTCTCCGCCGGGGCCGCTGCGCTGGCGGCGCGGGGAGCCGAGCTGGTCGTGGGTACCTTTGAAGACCGGGCGGCAATGCGGTCGGCGATGGCCGGGGTCGACGGCGTCTTCAGCGTCCAGCCCAGTTCGCCGGGAGGGACGGTGACCGATGAGCAGGAGGTACGCTACGGGATAACCATCGCCGATCTCGCCGTCGAGTGCGGGGTGAAGCATCTGGTGTACAGCTCCGGCAGCGCGGCGGGGGAGACGCCGACCGGCGTAGCGCATTATGACACCAAAGCGGAAATTGAACGGCATATTCGCCGCCTGCCGCTGGCGGCGACCATCGTGCGGCCCGCCACCTTTATGGAGCTGCTGGTGATGCCTGGTTTTGGCCTTGATGAAGGTCGTTTTCAATTTTTTATGTTGCCGGAGGGGAGAATGCAGGTGCTGGCGGTGGAGGATATCGGCCATCTTGTCGCGGCGGTTTTTGCCGCGCCGGCGCGGTTTGCCGGCAAGACGTTCGAGATCGCCAGCGACAGCGTGACCGGTCGTCAGCTGGAGGGGTTATTCTCCGCGGCGGCGGGACGGCCGATCCCCTATTCGCGATTTTCCGACGAGGTGCTGGCCGCCAGTCCTTTTCTGCACAAGCTGACCGGGCTGGTGGACGACGGGCGGCTGGCCGGGCACGCCGACCTCGACGCCCTGCGCCAGCTGCACCCGCAGCTGCACACCTTCGCCGGCTGGCTGGCAGGCCCCGGCCGTCCCGCCTTCGAGCGGGCGCTGACCAGCGGGGCTCGCTGGGCGTTTGATCGTTAAAGGCTGGCGTTCTGGTTACCCGCCAGGCGCGCTGTCTCGTCGGTGACCGGCCGCCGCTAGCCGGCAGTCAGGATCGCGTCGGCCAGCACCGCTAAAATCCGCTCTGCGCGCGGGGCATGGGACGGTTGCTCCCGCAGCCAGGCAAGCGCGGCGATCAGATCGAACAGCTCCTCTCCGCTGAGATCTGGCCGTGCCAGCCCGGCCTGCTGCGCGCGGGTAAGCAGCGACGTACCGGCGGCGCGCAGGGCAACGCAGGCGCTGTGCAGGGCGGACTCAGGATCGTCGATGGCGCTCATCAGCGGGGCGATGATCCCGCGATGCTGATGGGCAAACGCCACGCTCTCGGCCAGCCACTCCAGCAGCGCCGCGGCAGGATCGGCGGCGAGCAGAAGCGACTCAGCCCGGGCGGTTAGCGCCGCAAAGCGGCTGCGGAGCAGGGCTTCCAGCAGGCTGTCGCGGTTGGGAAAGTGGCGATAGAGGGTTCCCATTCCGACGCCCGCCCGGCGGGCGATATCGCGCAGCGAGGCCTCAGCGCCTTGCTCCACAAAGACGTCCCGGGCCACCTCGATCAGCAGGTCATAATTTTTTCTGGCATCAGCTCTCATTGGCGTTCCTTGACAATCGGAGCACTGCTCCATATATTCGGAACAGTGCTCCGTTAAATATAACGCATTTCCATATGAGGAGAAAGCGATGTCGACGCAGATGATGAAGGCCGTTCAACAGCACGCCTTTGGCGGGCCGGAAGTCCTGAGCTATGAGGATGCGCCCATGCCGGTCCTGCAGGCCGGTGAAGTACTGGTACAGGTGCACGCGGTGGGCGTGAACCCGCCGGACAGCTATCTGCGCGATGGCTATCAACAGCTGCCGCCGGAGTGGCGGCCCGAGGTCCGCTTTCCCTTGATCCTCGGGACCGATCTCTCCGGGGTGGTGGTGGCGCGGGCGGATGACGTCCGGGAGGTGGCGGTCGGCGACGAAGCGTATGCTATGGCGCGTTTTCCCGAAGGGGCGGCAGGGGGCAGCCGCGCTTACGCCGAGTACGTTAGCGTGCCGGTCAGCGACCTCGCTCGCAAACCCCTAACCCTGAGCCATCAGCAGGCCGCCGCGGTGCCGATGTCGCTCCTGACCGCCTGGCAGTTCATGATCGATCCCGGGCATGAGGTGGCGAATCCGCTGCAGCCGGGGCCGCATCGGCCGGTGCCGCTGGCGGGTAAACGCGTCCAGGTCAACGGCGCGGCAGGGGGAGTCGGTCATTTCGCCGTGCAGCTGGCGAAGTGGCAGGGCGCCGAGGTGATTGCCGTCGCCGCGGGCCGCCATGAAGCCTTTTTACGTCAGCTCGGCGCGGATAGCGTTATCGACTATACAACCACCGCAGTGGAAGAGACGGTGCGTGACCTGGACCTGGTCATTGATGCGCCGGGCGGGCCGGCCAGCGGCCGTTTTTTGCGTACCCTGCGACCCGGCGGCGCGCTGTACCCGATCTTTCCGCTCGGCTTTGCCGGGACGGAAGAGGCGCGACAGCGCGGAGTGACGGTTTCCACCACCCAGGTACGCTCCAGCGGCGCGCAGCTCGCCCGGCTTGCCGACCTGCTGGACGCCGGGGCCATCCGGGTTGCAATTGACAGCGTTTTCCCCCTTGCGCAGGCGCAGATGGCGCATGAGCGAGCAGCGCAGGGGCATCTTGAGGGCAAAATCGTGCTGTCGGTGATGGACTCGTCAGCCGGGTAATCCCCGACGGCCAGGGTCGCGTTTTTGCTTCTCCCGGCGGCGAACTAAAACAGCGCCAGCCGGGCAAGACGGTCCAGCGCGTTGCTCAGCGCCTCGTCCCCTGCGGTCAGGCTGATGCGAATAAATCCTTCTCCCCCTGCGCCAAAACCCGTGCCCGGCGCCACCAGAATATGCGCTTCCTGCAGCAGCAGGCGGGCAAACTCCTGCGAACGGTAGCCGGGCGGTACGCCGAGCCAGAGGAAGAAAGTGCCTTGTGCGTCACGCGCCGGCCAGCGCAGCGCGGCCAGTCGACGCAGAACCCACTCCCGACGTTGATGATAGACCGCCGTCAGCTGCGCAATCCGTTCGGCCGGCAGGTTGAGCGCGGCGATCGCCGCATCCTGAATCGCGCCAAACACCGTACTGTAGCTATGGGTGTGCAGCTTTTTAAACGCCCGGATAATCGAGGCGTTGCCGACCGCGAAGCCGAAGCGCCAGCCGGCCATATTAAAGGTCTTGGAAAAAGTATAGGTTTCCACTCCCCATGCTTTCGCGTCGGGCTGGGAGAAGAGGCTCAGCGGCGCATCGCTGGCCGCGCTGCCGATGGCCGCATAGGCAAAATCATGGAGGATCGGCACCTGGTGACGACGAGCAAACTGCAGCGCGCTGGCGAACAGCGCCGGCGTGGCGAGGGCGCCGGTTGGATTATGCGGATAGTTAAGCACCACCAGCCCGGCCTTGTCAGCGACTTCCCGGGGAAGATCGTTAAAATCCGGCAGGAAATGGTTCTCCGCCCTGAGCGGCAGGCCATAAAACGCCGCCTGGGACTGCAGCGCCGCCGAGCGGTAAATCGGATAGCAGGGATCGGTGGAGATGAGGTATTGCCCGGGGCTGAGCAGCGCCCGCGGGATGCCGCCTATACCGATATGCGACCCCTGAAACACGGCGACTTCGCTGTGCGGATCGAGTTCCACATCATACTGCCGGCGATAGAACCGGGCGATCGCCTCGCGGACCTGTGGTTTGCCCCAGAACGACGGGTAGCCATGGTTTTCACGACGATGAATAGCGCTCTGCAGCGAGTCGATTACTTCCGGCGGGGTGGGTTGATCCGGACTGCCGCTGGAAAGATCGATCAGCGGCAGCGCTTCGGTGTTGACCTCCGCGGCCAGTTTTTCCAGCAGGCTGAACAAATTCTCTTCCAGGGCGTCCACCAGCGGCGAAGCAGTAAAATCAGGCATAACATTCCCGGTTTAAATCACGAATAATTAACCATCTTTAAGGGATTTATAGCGGCTGGCTAAATAACAATATACGCAAAAGATTCTTGTTTTTAAGATATGTCGGTATAGCAAAAGTTAATGAGGAATTAGCAAAAGGAAATTCGGCGTTTTGGCTTACAACCCACAATCGGCTGTGATTTAATCGTTCAAAATCGCCAACCCTCCAGGAAAATACCTTATGAACAAGTCAGTTGCGCGCGGGATCGCTCTCGCCCTGTTGTCGGCCACCTCTTTTTATGCCGCCGCCGACGCTCATCTTATCCGCGTCGGCTTTAACCCCGGGCCGTATAAAGAACAATTTGAGAAAGGCGTCGCGCCCTATTTATTGAGTAAAGGGTATAAAATCGAATATAAGGATTTCAGCGACGGTATTCAGGTGAATGACGCGGTAGCCCGCGGCGATATCGAAGCGAATATTATGCAGCATCCGGTATATCTGAAAGCAATTAATGAGCGGCTGGGGATCGATAACGTGGGCATTGTGCAGGTCCCCACGCCGCCGATGGGGCTGTATGGTGGGAAACTGACCACCCTGGGGACCCCGGCGGCGGGCACCGTCGTGTCGGTACCAAACCAGCCGTCAAATGAATATCGCGCGGTACTGGTGCTGGAGAGCCTTGGCTGGGTGAAAATTAAACCAGACAGCGATCCGGCCACTTTTTCGCAGCGTAACATCGTAGATAATCCTTACAAAATTGTCCTAAAAGAGATGGATAATGCCCAGCAGGTTCGCGCTCTGCCGGACGTCGACTATGGCCTGATTCAGGGCAATTTTGCCGTCTCCAGCGGTATGTCCCTGACCTCGGCATTAAAGCTGGAAGCAGCCACCAGCCATTTTATTAATGTCGTGACCGTCGCCGGTAAAAATCAGAAGGCGCAGTTTGCCAAAGATATTATCGATGGCTACCACTCGGCCGAGTTCAAAAAATATATTCTCAGCCATCCGCAGTATGATGGTTACCTGCTGCCTGACTATTTAAAATGAATAACGCGATGATAGAATTTCGCCACGTCAGTAAAAGCTTTTCCAGGAAAGGACATCCGGTTCTGGCCTTGCAGGATATTAATCTCAGCATTGAGCGAGGCGATATTTTTGGCATTATTGGCTACAGCGGGGCAGGAAAAAGCACCTTATTACGGCTGATTAATCGTCTGGAAACGCCTGGCGAGGGCGAGGTACTGTTAAACGGCGAGCCGCTACAGGCCTGCAGCGGCCAGCGCCTGCAGGCGATCAAAAAAGATATCGGCATGATCTTTCAGAATTTTAATCTGCTTAATTCGAAAACCGTTTTTCATAACATCGCCATCCCGCTTATTTTACAGGGGCGCGACAAGGCCTTTATCCAGGCGCGGGTGGCGGAACTGCTGGCGTTCGTCGATCTGAGCGACAAAATCCACAGCTACCCTAATGAGCTGTCGGGCGGACAAAAGCAGCGGGTCGGTATTGCCCGGGCGCTGGCCACCAACCCGTCGGTCCTTCTGTGCGATGAAGCCACCTCGGCGCTCGACCCCCACACTACGGTGCAGATCTTACTGCTTTTGCAGGAGATTAATCGTCGGTATGGCATCACCATCGTACTGATCACCCATGAGATGTCGGTGATCCAGAAAATCTGTCACAAGGTGGCGGTGATGCAGGCGGGCCGTATCGTTGAACAGGGGGCGGTTTTTGATCTCTTTGCTCAGCCGCAGCATCCGGTCACTGCCAGTTTCGTGCAGTCGGTGGTGCACGACCGCCTGCCGCAGCGGGTGGCGTCGTTCCTGCAGCGCGATAACGGCGCCCGAGCTTTACGCCTCGAATTTGTCGGCGCGACGGCGCAGAAGCCGATTATTAACCACCTGATCCGCGAGTATGCTGTCGAGGTGAATATCCTGTTTGCCAGCATGTCTGAAGTTCAGGGCCGGATTCTGGGATTTATGATTATGCAGCTCCTCGGCGAGCCTGACGAAACCGAACGCGCCATCACCCATCTGGTCGATGCAGGAGTGAAAATCACCCATGTTTGATCTTATTGATACCGCCATCACCGGCGATCAGTTTCTGCTGGCGCTGCATGACACCCTGATTATGGTCGCCGTCTCGCTGGGCTTTGGCGCGCTGATCGGCGTCCCGCTGGGGATTGTGCTGGTGGTTTGCCGTCCCGGCGGCATCGTGGCCAACCCGGTGGTGCATCAGGCGCTGAATCCGCTGATTAACGTGCTGCGCTCGCTGCCGTTTATCATTTTGCTGATTGTGATCCTGCCCTTTACCAGACTGCTGGTGGGCACCACTATCGGCACCGCGGGAGCCATCGTGCCGCTGATCGTCTTTGTCGCCCCCTATATTGCCCGACTAGTGGAGAGCTCGTTGCTGGAGGTGGATGAGGGGATCCTCGAGGCTGCGGACGCCATGGGCGCAACCCCGCTGCAGACTGTCTGGCATTTTATGCTGCCGGAGGCGGCAGCGTCGCTGATTCTGGCCCTTACCACGGCGACCATCGGCCTGCTTGGTGCGACCGCCATGGCAGGAACGGTGGGCGGCGGCGGAATTGGCGACCTGGCGATCACCTATGGCTATCAGCGCTTCGACGCCTTTGCCACCCTCACCACCGCCCTGGTGCTGATTGTTATTGTCCAGCTTATTCAGACGCTGGGGACCCGCCTGGCTCGCCGGCTGCGTCGCGATTAATCGCTCTACCGCGCCGGGGTTGACCCGGCTAGCGTGCGCAGACCGCGGCGAAGGCGCTGGCTACCCGCACAATATTGCCGTGGTTGAGCCCGGCCACGCAGACCCGACCGCTGGCGATCAGATAGATGCCATGCTCTTGACGCAGAACGTCTACCTGATCGGCGCTAAAGCCGGTGTAACTGAACATGCCGCGCTGGGTCAGCAGATAGGAAAAATCCCCCGCCGGCAGGGCTGCCTGCAGGGCCTTCACCAGCGCGACGCGCATGGCGCTGATGCGGGTGCGCATGGCCTCCACTTCTTCCTGCCACAGGGCATTCAGCTCGGGATCGTTGAGCACCTGCGACACCACCTGGGCGCCAAACCCCGGCGGGCTGGAGTAGTTGCGGCGCACGGTGGCTTTCAACTGGCCCAGCACGCGCCCGGCGGCATCGGCGTTGTCACAGACCACCGACAGGCCGCCGACGCGCTCGCCGTACAGCGAAAAAATCTTCGAGAACGAGTTGCTGACCAGCGCCGTCAGCCCGGCGCTGGCGATGGCGCGAATGGCATAGGCATCTTCATCCAGCCCGCGGCCAAAGCCCTGGTAGGCGATATCAAGGAATGGGATCAGCTCCCTGCCGATCAGCACCTCAATCACGCGATCCCACTGCTCGCGGGTGAGATCGGCCCCCGTCGGGTTATGGCAGCAAGGGTGAAGCAGCACAATGCTGCGCGGCGGCAGCTGCTGGAGGGCGGCGAGCATAGCGGGGAAATTCACCCCGCGGGTGGCGCTGTCGAACCAGGGATAGGTATGTACCTCAAAGCCGGCGCCGGCAAAGATGGCAACGTGGTTCTCCCAGGTTGGATCGCTGACCCAGACCGCGGAGTCGGGGAAGTAGCGCTTGAGGAAATCAGCGCCCACCTTTAGCGCGCCGGAGCCCCCCAGTGTCTGGATGGTGGCGATGCGTCCGGCACGCAACGCCGGATGATTGTCGCCAAACAGCAGGGTCTGGACCGCGCGGCGATAGGGCGCCAGCCCCTCCATCGGCAGATAAAGGCTGGCCTTTTGCTGCTGACTCTGCAGCCGGTCAGCGGCCTGACGGACCGCCTCCAGCTGGGGAATAATGGCCTGCTCGTTATAGTACAGCCCGATGCTGAGGTTAACTTTGTCTGCCCGGGGATCCTGTTGAAAGGCTTCCATCAGCGACAGGATAGGATCGCCCGCATAGGCGTCAACGTTCTGAAACACAGTGGTTACTCCTGAAATGACCGTCAAAGGTGAAGCCATTACACCGCGTAGCGTCCGGGACGGTGGTTCATGGCGATAATCGAATTCAAAATCACGGCGCCGAGGACAGAGACCAGCAGCATCGGCAAGCTCACTACCCACAGCGAGGCGGTGACGATGCAGGCGTCAACCACCATCTGGAATTTACCGGCGCGGATGCCGCTTTTGTCCTGCAGATAGAGGGCCAGAATATTGACGCCGCCGAGGCTCGCTTTATGGCGAAACAGCACCACAAAGCCGATGCCGACCATGATGTTGCCGAAGAGGGTGGCGTAATAGGGGTTCAGGCGATCGACATGGATAAAGTAACCGTGCAGGTCAGAGAACAGGGACACCAGTCCGACCGCGCAGAAGGTTTTCAGCGTGAAGGCGGCGCCCATCCGCCGGACAGAGAGCCAGTAGAATGGCAGGTTAATGGCGAAGAAAACCACGCCGAACGGCAAGTGGGTGGCGTAGTGGATCAGAAAGGCCATGCCCGCCGTCCCGCCGGTCAGGGCGCCAGCCTGGCGAAAGAGGATAATGCCAAAGGAGATCATCAGCGTGCCGAACAGCAGCGCCAGGGCATCCTCCAGCCAGGTGTGGGTCAGTTTTTCAGGGGAAAGGACGTTATCCATAAATAAGCACTATCTTTTCGTTAACAAGGATAAGCTCTTGTTTGCAAAAATCGCACCAGAGGAGCGTGCCCTGGCGAGCGTTTGCGGAAAAAATAGCCGTGGTTTAGCCTAACCTGTTGTTCTGACAGGAAGAGAAAATTGCACGGGTCGTGCGTTTTATGGTTTCCGAATGCGTGAATTGTGCGAATTTGCCGCTTGTCGCGCATTGTCTGGCCCCGCGTCTGCACCAGCGCAGGGCACTGTGCCCCGGTTCAGCGCAGCGGGGTCGTGCCCGGCATCAGCTGGCCGTTCTCTTTCAGGCGGTTGAGCACGACGGCGGTTTTCAGATGGGCCACCCCTTTGTTTTGCGCCAGAATATGGCTGATCAAATGGCTCAGACCGGGCAGGTCCGGGACCGTTACCCGCAGCAGATAATCGGCGTCGCCGGTGGTTTTCCAGGCGTCCAGAATGGCGTCCACTTCACTGAGCATCTGATGAAAGCTCTCCACGCATTGCGGGGTGTGATTCAGCAGACGCACCTCAATCAGGCCAAGCATCTCCTGCCCGGCTGCATCCGGCGCCAGACGCGCATGGTAGCCGAGGATAAGCTGTGCCTGTTCAAGGGCGATACGGCGGCGCGAACACTGGGAAGCGGACAGGCCGATAAGCTCGCTCAGCTCCTGATTGGTTAAACGGCCATTGGCCTGCAGCAGGGTAAGTATTTTCAGATCATAGTCGTCGATGTTGTACATAGTGGCCACTAGCGGAACGTAAAAGTGGCTACCAGCCTAACAGTTTTTTGCCTGGCGTGAAGCCTGAGCGGACGGCGGCAAACCGGATGCACCAAAACGGGTCAGGTTCATGCATTAATCCGCTCTTTTTCTCATGATCTGTGCGTTATCTGGCCAGTTTTCGCGTGTGATGCGCCAGGTCGGCGCCGACATGACCAGCTACCGGAACTGATTTGAAAAGAATATTTGAATATATTTCAATTAATTAATTTTTGTCTGACGCTGCAAGGCGCTCCGCTGGCCTGAAAGTTGCTACCGGCGAACGTGACTTTTTACAGACAGGGGCAGGTCAGAGATGACAACGCAGCAAGAGCATCAGTTAAAACGCGGGTTAAAAAACCGCCACATCCAGTTGATCGCCCTCGGGGGGGCGGTCGGCACCGGACTGTTTTTAGGTATCGCGCAAACGATCCGTATGGCAGGCCCGTCGGTCCTGCTGGGGTACGCCATCGCCGGGGTTATCGCTTTCTTTATCATGCGTCAGCTTGGCGAAATGGTGGTAGAGGAGCCGGTGGCGGGGTCGTTCAGCCATTTCGCCAACCGCTACTGGGGGCCCTTCGCCGGGTTTATGTCCGGCTGGAATTACTGGGTGTTGTACGTGCTGGTAAGCATGGCGGAGCTGACGGCGGTGGGGATCTATATTCAGTACTGGTGGCCGGAGGTACCCACCTGGCTGTCGGCGGCGATCTTCTTCGTGGCGATCAACGCCATCAACCTGACGCACGTCAAAGTGTATGGCGAGCTGGAGTTCTGGTTCTCGATTGTCAAAGTGGCCGCCATCATCAGCATGATCGCCTTTGGCTGCTATCTGTTATTTAGCGGTCACGGCGGCCCGGCGGCGACGGTGGCCAACCTGTGGCAGGACGGGGGATTTTTCCCTAACGGCATCACGGGCTTGGTGATGGCCATGGCGGTGATCATGTTCTCCTTCGGCGGGCTTGAGCTGGTGGGGATCACCGCGGCGGAAGCCGACGAACCGCATAAAACCATTCCCAAAGCCACCAACCAGGTGATCTACCGTATTCTGCTGTTTTACGTGGGGTCGCTGGCGGTCCTGCTGTCACTCTACCCGTGGCGGAACGTCGTGGAAGGGGGAAGCCCCTTTGTGCTGATCTTTCACGCCATTGACAGCAATATTGTGGCCAACGCCCTCAATCTGGTGGTGCTCACCGCCGCGCTGTCGGTCTACAACAGCTGCGTCTACTGCAACAGCCGGATGCTGTTCGGCCTGGCTCAGCAGGGCAACGCCCCGCGTGCGCTGCTGCGGGTGAACCACCGCGGGATCCCATTGACCGCCCTGGCGGTATCCGCCGTCGCCACGGCGCTTTGCGTGGTGATTAACTATGTGATGCCCGGGAAAGCCTTTGCCCTGCTGATGGCCCTGGTGGTGGCCGCCCTGGTCATCAACTGGGCGATGATCTGCATCACTCATCTTAAGTTCCGCCGCGCCATGCAGCGGGCGGGGAAGGTAACGGCTTTCCAGAGTTTCGCCTATCCCCTGACAAACTGGCTGTGTCTGCTGTTTCTCGCCGCGATCCTCGGGGTGATGTATCTGACCCCGGACATCCGCATCTCCGTCTGCCTGATCCCGGTATGGCTGCTGATCCTTGCTGCAGGCTATCTGCTGCGCAGGAAAAGCGCGCCGGCGCCGGTGGCGGCGCTTGAGGAGCGTTAATCTGCGACGCCCTACCTGGCGGCAGGGCGATATTATTGCGCTGAAAATATATAGCGCCAATATATAGGATGGTTTATATAATTACGATAAATGATAACTAACAATATCACGCTGAATATAAATTAGAATGTGAGGAGACCGCGCGCTTTTTATTGATCTTGCGTACCGCTTTGCTACTATCCAGCCGGCATTGAGACTGTATTTAATAATGCCTGGAAATGGAATAGTAAAAACCATAATGGAGTAGGGTATGAAGCATGTGCACAAGCTGGCCTGGATAGGCCTGTTCGTCAATATTATTATCTGTTTTGTCGCGCGAAATTTATTACTTGATGAAGGACAGCTGAACTTCCATAGTCGGGCGGACGGCGTATGGTCCTGGCTGGTGCTGGCCCTGTTTATTGCCGTGGTGGTTCAGGCGATCAGCATAATGCTGTCAGGCCGCTACCCTTATCTGGCCATCGTCCTGGCGTTTGTTGGCGGCATCGTGATGGTGCCCGCCAGCGTGATCTTTCTGGTGGGTAGTCTGTTCAGCTTGCAAACGCGGATTAACGCCGGATTTACGCCCTGGCGATCAACCACGGCAGTGGGCGAGGCTGATAACCAGCAGCTATTAACCTTTAATGCCTCAGGCTTTTATCCCCAAGGGGCGCTGGCGCTCATCGCCGGGATCATTATTTTAATGATTGGCATGGGTATAGGCGGAGTATTTATTGCCGCTGGTATTGTTGCGCTGTGCAATGGCTATCGTCTGCAAAATCGGGTGGTGATTGGCGTGAGCGGCGAGTCGATGATATTTACGCCGGGGCTCTATGCCGATACCTACGTTATTCCCTTGCGGGATGTTGCCGTAGTTGAACGCAGCAATAATGATGCGAAAGTCCGGCTGCTGATCCGTTCCAGCGGCAGAAGCTTCACGTTGCGTAAAAAACTGCTCGCCGGCGATAAGGTTAATGACGCCTTCGCCGCCATTCTGGCAAAACTGACTACCGTTTAATGCTGGCAGAATAGAGAAGCCGCCAGGCGGCGCGAGGCGTCCTGGCGGTGAAAGGTGGGGTTAGCCTGCGCGGCTACCGCACCAGCTTGTCTCTTACGAACAGCACTGCCTGTTAATCCACGTTAGTAAAATAATCGCGCGCGGCGGTCTCGACGCGTTTCGCATCCAGCCCGGTCTTCTCAGTGATCTGTTCGATAAACGATTTAAATTTTTCGCTCATCACGTTACCCCCTTCCCAGTGGGCGACGTAAAATTTGCACTGATAGCGATAAAAATGGAGAGTGGTATCTCCTAACGTGTAATACATGCGCTTCTCCTGTCCGGTAGTACGGTTGCCGCGTCCACAGCGTCAGCAACCTCTTTCTCATTACGATCGATCTGCATTCTATCCTCCTCCCAATTGGCTGAAATTTCCAGCGGTGCTTTGCGCCATGGAGCAGGATAAAGCAATGTTAATCTGCGGATAGATAGTGATTTTTTCTAAGGTGGCGCAAAAGTAGCGGTTACCTGCGGGCCGCGCAGGTAACCGGAGAACAGGGCGGATTAGCGCAGCGTGTTGCGCTCGTCGTCGGACAGGTCCAGGGTCTGCACCATACCACTTTCAGCAGAGCGCACCGCCGCTTCCAGAACGGCCATCACCGCCAGCGCTTCCACCGGCGGCACCGGATTGGCGATCTGGCCCTTCAGCGCATCGCGGATCAGCATATAGTACTGGCGCTGATCGCCCTGCGGGGTAGCCTGCGCGTGGGCCTGCAGCGAGGCATCATAGATAACCAGCGGGTCGTCATCCTGGCCCCAGTCGGCGCTGCCCGGTACCACGCCCGCCAGCAGCTGGCTCTCCTGTTGGTCGGCCCGCGCTTTGATAACGCTACCTTTATCGCCGTGCACGGTGAAGCGCGACGAGCCGCCCGCGACCAGCATGCTGCAGTGCAGGATCACTTTATGCGCCGGGTAGTTTAATACCACATGCGCCCAGTCGTTGATCTCCGCCCCGTCGCGCAGGGTGGCTATGTTACCTTGCACCGACTGCGGCAAACCAAATAGCTGCAGCGCCTGGTCGATCAGGTGCGGCCCCAGGTCAAACCACAAGCCGCTGCCCGGGACGTTCTGCTCGCGCCAGCGGACGCGGACTTCCGGGCGGAAGCGGTCGAAATGCGACTCGAAGTGTTTCACCGCGCCGAGGGTGCCTTGCTCAATCACCTGACGGATCCCGAGATAGTCGCTGTCCCAGCGGCGGTTATGGAAGACGGAGAGCAGACGCTGTTTCTCCTCCGCCAGGGCGATCAGCTCCCGGGCCTCCTGCATATCGAGGGTAAAGGGCTTATCCACCACCACATGTTTGCCGGCGTTCAGCGCCAGGCGGGCCAGCGGGGCGTGCGTGGCGTTAGGGGAGGCGATGACCACCAGGTCAACGTCCGGATGCTGGACCGCTGCTTCCGGGGAGGCGATCACCGTGACGTCCGGTAGGTCGCGTTTGACCTTCTCTTCATCGCGGGAAGCGACGAACGCCAGGTTCAGCCCCGGCACCGAACGGATAAGCGGCGCGTGGAAGGTCTTACCGACGAATCCGTAGCCAATCAGGGCGATATTTATCGTATTGTTACTCATCAGGTTCTCCACGTTGTTAAGCGTCAGCAATATGTACAGAGAGGGCGGGGTCATCCCCCAGCTCAGCCCAGGGACGATCAAGAAAAAGATGGTGAATGTCGCTGAGCCCGGCCACCCGCCACGGTTCGCAGCGGTTGAGTTTGGTATGGTCCGCCACCAGCCAGTGCTCGGCGCTGGCGGCCAGCATGGCGCGTTTAACGTCGGCATCAGCTTCCTGGCTGGCGCTCAGCCCCAGCCCGGCATGGAGCGCGCAGGCGCCGAGAATGGCGATATCGGCCCGGTAGCGGGTGACCAGCGACAGGGTGGCGCTGCCGGCGAACAGTCGTTGTTTACTATCCCACTGACCGCCAAGCAGGATCAGCTGGATATCGGCACGGTCGCTGAACAGCTGAGCGATATCCAGAGAAGCCGTGATCACGGTCAACGGCCCTTTCAGCTGGGCTGCCACCGCCAGCAGCGTGCTTCCGGCGTCGAGAAACAGCGTCGAGCCAGAGGGAATGCGCGCGGCGACCTGCTGACCCAGGCGCTGCTTGGTCTGGGTGAGAAGAGCGTTTCTGCCCTGACGCGTCATGGCCGGGACGTTAAGGGCGATAGCCCCGCCGTGGCTTTTCTGCAGCACACCCTGTTGTTCCAGGTCGCTCAGATCGCGGCGAATGGTATCGGCCGACACCTGCAGCTCTGCAACCAGTTCGCTGATGCTCAGCTGACCGGTTTCGCTAAGCCTGTCGAGAATATGTTTTTGCCTGGCGAGCTTATGCATGGCCATTGACTCCGCAAATTAACGCAATAAACAGCATAATACAGCAAGAAGTTGCAAAATAAACGGCAAAACGTCGCTCTGTATGTGTTGAATCGTGAAGAACTTGATTTCACTAAGTTTTAACGTTAAATGAGGGGAGCGCCGCGACCGGGGGCGAAAGCGCTTTTCAATGAAGCGACTAGGCCTGTATTTCCGGGTTATTAAAAGCAAGAATGCGCGCTTTCGCGTACCTTATAGAGAAGGCGCGTAATTTAGCAGATATGGATTAACGGAGGTTGAGTGGACGCGATTAAAGGCTCGGAGTTGCAGATACCGGACGCGATCTTCGCGTGGGTGCTCGACGGGCAGGGGGGCGTTAAGCCGCTCGCCGATGACGATATTATCGACAAAGACAAGCCTTGCTGGCTGCATCTCAACTATACCCATAGCGACAGCGCCGACTGGCTGGCGGCCACCCCGTTGCTGCCCAATAACGTACGCGATGCCCTGGCGGGGGAGAGCACCCGGCCGCGGGTGACGCGGATCGGTGACGGGGCGCTGATCACCCTGCGCTGTATCAACGGCAGTACCGATGAGCGGCCCGACCAGCTGGTGGCGATGCGCCTGTATATGGATGAGCGGCTGATCGTCTCCACTCGTCAGCGCAAAGTGCTGGCGCTGGACGATGTGCTGGGCGACCTGAAGGAAGGTAATGGCCCGACGGACGGCGGCAGCTGGTTGGTGGAGGTCTGCGATGCGTTGACCGATCATGCCAGCGAGTTTATCGAACAACTGCACGATCGCATTATCGACCTGGAAGACGACCTGCTCGATCAGCAGGTGCCGCCGCGCGGATTTCTCGCGCTGCTGCGTAAGCAGCTGATTGTGATGCGCCGCTATATGGCGCCGCAGCGCGACGTTTATGCCCGGCTGGCCAGCGAACGGCTGCCGTGGATGAGTGACGATCAGCGGCGGCGAATGCAGGATATCGCCGAGCGGCTGGGGCGCGGTCTGGATGAGATCGACAGCTGTATCGCGCGGACGGCGATCATGAGCGACGAGATCGCCCAGATTATGCAGGAGTCGCTGGCGCGGCGGACCTATACCATGTCATTGATGGCGATGGTGTTTCTACCCAGCACCTTTTTAACCGGCCTGTTCGGCGTCAACCTCGGCGGGATCCCTGGCAACAGCTGGCATCTGGGGTTTAGCCTTTTCTGTTTGATGTTAGTCGTTGTCATCGGTGGTGTTGCGTGGTGGTTACATCGCAGTAAATGGCTGTAAAGAATCGCCTTTTAGCGGCTGTAGTGCCGGGAAAACCCGGCAATGTTTGAGCGAAATCAATAAACCATCTACCCATTCAGGGCAATATCTCTCTCGCAGGTGAATGCAACGTCAAGCGATGGGCGTTGCGCTCCATATTGTCTTACTTCCTTTTTTGAATTACTGCATAGCACAATTGATTCGTACGACGCCGGCTTTGTTGAGTCGGCTTTTTTTTTGCGCTCTCCGGTCCAGCTTCTACCCTTACTAAGACACCCGACGGTTTCTGGCCGTTGACGCCTGCGGGTACGCCCATATCACTCTCCGGGAGGCCTCTATGTATTACGCTTCAGAGCTGACAGCCCAGTCTATCCCTATCTCGCCCGAGCCGAACGATCCGGCTCCTTTACCCGACCCACGACCGCGTCCGCAGCCCCAGCCCGATCCGCCGCCTGACGAAGAGCCGATTAAATTGTCGCATCAGGCGCGGAGATCTGCGAGGATACGCGCCTGCAGATTGTCTGCCTTTTAATACGAGAATACATTGTGACCGCTTTTTCTACCCTGACTGTTTTACCTGCCGCCCAATTAGCCAACCTTAACGAGCTGGGTTATCTGTCGATGACCCCGGTTCAGGCCGCCGCCCTGCCGGCGATCCTCGGGGGGAAAGATGTGCGCGTGCAGGCAAAAACCGGCAGCGGAAAAACGGCCGCATTTGGGCTGGGTCTGCTGCAGCATATCGATCCGGCGCGCTTCGAGACCCAGTCGCTGGTGTTGTGCCCGACCCGCGAGCTGGCCGATCAGGTCGCCGGCGAGCTGCGCCGCCTGGCGCGCTGCCTGCCGAACATCAAGATTCTGATGCTCTGCGGCGGGCAGCCCTTTGGCGCCCAGCGAGATTCCCTGCAGCATGCCCCGCATATTATCGTCGCCACCCCGGGCCGTCTGCTCGATCATCTGCAGAAGGGAACGGTCTCCCTTGACGCGCTGCAGACCCTGGTGATGGACGAAGCGGACCGCATGCTCGATATGGGCTTCAGCGATGCCATTGATGAGGTGATCCGCTTCGCACCGGCTGACCGGCAGACGCTGCTGTTCTCTGCTACCTGGCCGGCGGCAATCGCGGCGATCAGCGGCCGGGTGCAGCGCAATCCGCAGACCATTGAGATCGACACTGTCGACGCGCTCCCGGCGATTGAACAGCAGTTCTTTGAAGTTTCCCGCCAAGGTAAGATTGCCCTGCTGCAGCGCCTGCTCAGCCAGCATCAGCCCGCATCCTGCGTGGTGTTCTGCAATACCAAACGCGATTGCCAGGCGGTCTGCGATGCGCTCAACGCCGCCGGGCAGAGCGCCTTGTCGCTGCATGGTGACCTTGAGCAGCGCGATCGCGATCAGACGCTGGTGCGCTTCGCTAACGGCAGCGTCCGGGTTCTGGTGGCGACCGACGTCGCTGCCCGCGGTCTGGACATCAAATCCCTGGCGCTGGTGGTGAATTTCGAGCTGGCCTGGGATCCGGAGGTGCATGTTCACCGCATCGGCCGTACCGCCCGCGCCGGTGAACAAGGGCTGGCCATCAGCTTCTGTGCGCCGGAAGAGGCGCAGCGCGCCACTATTCTGGCCGACATGCTGCAGCTTTCCCTGAACTGGCTGCCGGCGCCGACGGGCAACACCATCGCGCCGCTGACGGCGGAGATGGCGACGCTGTGTATCGACGGTGGGAAAAAGGCGAAAATGCGCCCGGGAGATGTGCTGGGAGCCCTGACCGGGGATATGGGCTTTGATGGTGCCGATATCGGCAAAATTACCGTCCACCCTGCCCACGTCTATGTGGCGATCCGCCAGAATATGGCGCAGAAGGCGTATAAGCAGTTACAAAATGGCAAGATCAAAGGTAAATCCTGCCGCGTACGACTGCTGAAGTAAGGGCAGGAGAGTGCGTCTCAGGCGGCTGCCTGAGACGCGTGAGGGTTATTTCACTTCCACTACGTTCAGACGCAGCTCATCGAGACGGGCGTCTTCTTCTTCCGGCTGCCAGCCGGCGGGCTGCAGGGGAATGTCTTCCCGGTCAAACGCCAGATCGCCACCATCCACCACCTCTGAGCCGTGGGTGATACCTTTAAAATCAAACAGATTGACGTCGCTCAGGTGCGAAGGCACCACGTTCTGCATCGCGCTGAACATGGTTTCAATGCGCCCAGGATAACGCTTATCCCAGTCGCGGAGCATATCGGCGATCACCTGGCGCTGCAGGTTTGGCTGCGAACCGCACAGGTTGCACGGAATAATCGGGAAGCCTTTGGCCTGGGAGAAGCGCTCGATGTCCTTTTCGCGGCAGTAGGCCAGCGGGCGGATGACGATGTGTTTGCCGTCGTCGCTCATCAGCTTCGGCGGCATCCCTTTCATTTTGCCGCCGTAGAACATATTCAAAAACAGCGTCTGCAGGATATCGTCGCGATGATGGCCGAGGGCGATCTTGGTCGCCCCGAGCTCGGTGGCGGTACGATAGAGGATGCCGCGACGCAGGCGAGAGCACAGCGAGCAGGTGGTTTTTCCTTCCGGGATCTTCTCTTTGACGATGCCGTAGGTGTTCTCTTCGACAATCTTGTATTCAACCCCCAGCTGCTCCAGATACGCCGGCAGAATATGCTCCGGGAACCCTGGCTGCTTCTGATCGAGGTTCACCGCCACCAGCGAGAAGGAGATGGGCGCGCTTTTCTGCAGATTGCGCAGGATCTCCAGCATGGTATAGCTGTCCTTGCCGCCTGAAAGACAAACCATAATGCGGTCGCCCTCTTCAATCATATTGAAGTCGGCAATCGCCTCACCGACGTTGCGGCGCAGACGTTTCTGCAGCTTATCGATGTTGTACTTTTCTTTTTTACTGATTTCTTGGTTTTGCAGCATGTAATAGTGGCTCAATTCATAGTGTGGCATCAGAAGAGCACGCATTCTGCCAGCCGCTGAACAACGTGGCGCTGGCGCGTAGCAATTATTGAGGTTTGACAGGCAACCGTGGCGTGTATGGTACGGATTCAGGGGCGGAATGTCAGCATCTTTCCGGCACTTTCGGCAGCGAGCAGCCAGGCGGGGGCGGCTGATGCGGAAATAAAAAGCCCGCCGGGCGGCGGGCTGCGGCGTTAGCGGACCACCAGTACCGAGCACTCGGCGTGACGAACCACCGCGGCGGCGTTGGAGCCCAGCAGATAAGTTGTGATATCCGGTCGGTGCGAAGCGATGATCACCAGGTCGGCTGGCAGCGACTTGGCCAGCGCAAGGATTTTATCTTTTGGCGATCCTTCCGCGACGTGAAAATGCATCCGGTCTTCCGGGATGGAGAACTGCTTCGCGATCTCTTTCAATTGCGTTTCAGAACCCTCACGCAGCTCGTCCATGCCGGGAAGCTCAGCGGTATAGGCCATTCCCAGTGAGGCATAATAGGGCAGAGAAGGGATCACGGTGAGGAAATGCACCTCGGCGTCGTCAATCCGCGCTTCCGATTCAACGTGACTGATAATGCGTTCAGTAAATTCTTTATCAGAGATATCGATAGGGACAAGAATCATTCTGCTCATAAAACCTCCTGTTTAAGTATCCCTTCATATTGTACGGTATTAGGGCACGTTTTGTATCATGACCGCAGTCACACTTTGACATTAACGTAGCTTGCGTTCGGGAAATTTTCCTTTGATCACCCCGTCATAATACCGGCCTTTTGACACCACCTGTAAAAAATCATGAAAAATACGCGGTGGGACCCCGGTATATTGTAATGGCGGCTGGTGATAGAAATAGATTTCCAGTGTGGCGGAGGCGTCATCGTAGGCGACGGAGATAATTCGGGAAGATTTTACCGGATGGTGGTGCATGATGGACGTCCTCGGGCAAGCACTGACTGGCCATGACTATATCATTAAACGGACGGCTATTTTAGTCCGCGAGATATAGCGTTTTGTTTTATCTGCAGCGAGGCGGGAGGGGGAAAGCCCGCCGGAACCGGCGGGCAGGCGCATCAGAACTGGTAAACCAGGCCCAGGGCGACGATGTTATCGGTAGAGATACCGTTGTCTTCGTAGAATTTGTCGTTACCATCCAGCAGGTTGATTTTGTAATCAACATAGGTGGACATATTACGGTTGAAGTAATAGGTCGCGCCAACGTCCATATATTTGACCAGATCTTTATCGGCATAGCGGCCGTTATTGTACAGATCTTTGCCTTTGGACTGCAGGTAGGAGATGGCCGGACGCAGGCCGAAGTCGAACTGATACTGCGCGGTGACTTCGAAGTTTTGCGTTTTATTGGCGATACCGCCACCGTTGGTACTGCTGGTAGAGCCGTATGGCGTCATATTGCGGGTTTCAGAGTACATGGTCGCCAGGTAAATATCGTTGGCGTCGTACTTCAGGCCGGCGGTCCAGGCGTCCGCTTTGTCGCCTTTGGCGTATCGTTCGGTGTGAGTATAGTGTTGCTGGTCGCCTGTACGGTCAGACGAGGTGTAAGCTGCCGCCGCGCTGATGCCCATGCCGAAGTCGTAGGAAGTGGAGAGGCCGAAACCATCGCCATTGTCGAAGCGAACATCGCTGTCGCTGCTGCGGTTATTGGTGCCGACGTTGATATCCTGCGCGTTCTGGCCTTCGTTTTTACCCTGATACTGCAGGGCGAAGTTCAGACCCTCCACCAGACCGAAGAAATCGCTATTGCGGTAGGTTGCGACGCCGTTGGCGCGGCCTGCCATAAAGTTATCCGCATAGGTGTAGGAGTCGCCGCCGAACTCCGGCAGCATATCGGTCCAGCCTTCAACGTCGTACAGCACGCCGTAGTTACGACCGTAGTCGAAAGAGCCGTAATCGCCCACTTTGATACCGGCGAATGCCAGACGGGTCCACGCCTGATCGCTGGAGGTCTCGGTGTTGTTGGCCTGAACGTTATATTCCCACTGGCCATAGCCGGTAAGCATATCGTTGATCTGGGTTTCGCCTTTAAAGCCAAAACGTAAATAAGTTTGATCGCCGTCTTTTTTCGAGTCGCTGGAGAAATAATGCAGACCATCTACCTTGCCATAGAGATCTAATTTATTCCCGTCTTTATTATAAATTTCCGCCGCATGCGCGGCACCGGCGGCTAATAAAGCCGGAATAACGAGGGCCAGTACTTTTCTTTTCATGAAGAAATTCCTTTAACTGTTTTTATGTTTTAACTTCCGGGTGGGAAGTGAACTCATGCTAAAGGAGCGGTCTGAGATCCGGTAAGACTCAATTGTTACGATATAAGTAAAATCTAAAATAAATAATACCAATGAAATGGTGATAATTATGCTGAATGCATTTATAGATAATATACAAAATAAAAATTATACATGCCCGGGCTAATCACGTATTATTTGCGCGTTATATGCCTTTATTGTCATGCCAATAATTTATTGTTGCCGTCTCATTCTGCGGAATGATGTTGTTTATCGGTAAAACGACAAGCCCGAACGTTGTGTTCGGGCTTTTTTTATGGACAGAGGTGACGGGGCGGTTAACCTTCGCTTGGCGATTTCTCCGCTTTGCCAGCCAGCTGGGCGAGGAAGTCATAGCGCTTCTGCAGATCGGCGGCGGCGTCTTTCCATAGCTGCTCCGCCACTTCAGGCTGCTGGGCGTTCAGGCGGCGGAAACGTTGCTCATTAAGCAGCGTCTCGGCCAGCGCGTCTGATGGCGGACGGGAATCTAGCGCCAGCGGGATCTTGCCTTCGTCTGCCCGACGCGGGTCGAAGCGGTAGAGCGGCCAGAAGCCGGTGGCGGTCAGCTGACGCATCTGGTCGTGGCTGAGCGCCAGATCGTAGCCATGCTCTTCGCAAGGGCTATAGGCGATGATCAGCGATGGCCCCGGATAGGCTTCCGCTTCCTGAATCGCTTTCACCGTCTGGTTCAGCTGCGCGCCCAGCGAAATTTGCGCCACATAAACATGACCGTACATCATCATGCTGACGCCCAGATCTTTACGCGCCTTGCGTTTGCCATGCTCGCCAAACTTAGTCACTGCTCCCAGCGGGGTGGCTTTTGACGCCTGCCCGCCGGTGTTGGAGTAACACTGGGTGTCCAGCACCAGAATATTGACGTTTTCCGTCAGGCTCAGTACATGGTCCAGGCCGCCGAAGCCGATATCGTAAGCCCAGCCGTCGCCGCCGATCAGCCAGACGGATTTCTCCACCAGTGCGTCGGCATCGGTCAGCAGCTCTTCAGCTCCCGCCACGCCGGCCAGCGCCTGACGCAGGGCCGCCACCTGTTCGCGGCGAACTTCCGGCGTCGCCTCGGCGTGCAGCGCCGCGTTCAGCTCTGCCGGCAGCTTGTCGGCGAATTCGCTCAGCAGGCGCATCACGCGCTGGCGATGCTGGTCGACGGTCAAGCGGAAGCCGAGCCCGAATTCGGCGTTATCCTCAAACAGCGAGTTGGCCCACGCCGGGCCGCGGCCGTTGGCGTCGGTAGTGTACGGTGTCGAGGGCAGGTTGCCGCCGTAAATGGAGGAGCAGCCGGTGGCATTGGCAATCAGCATTCGGTCGCCGTAGAGCTGGGTCAGCAGTTTGATATACGGCGTTTCGCCACAGCCCGAGCAGGCGCCGGAGTATTCAAACAGCGGGCTGATCAGCTGTGAGGTGCGAATATCAATGCGCTCCAGTTTGCTGCGGTCGATTTCCGGCAGGTTGAGGAAGTACTCGTAATTGACCTTCTCCTCTTCCACATGCTCCAGGCGGTACATCATATTGATGGCCTTGATCTCCGGGTTCTGGCGGTCTTTCGCCGGACACACTTCGACGCACAGGTTGCAGCCGGTGCAGTCTTCCGGGGCGACCTGCAGAACGTATTTCTGCCCGCGCATATCGCGGGATTTCACATCCAGCGAATGCAGGCTGGCAGGGGCGTTCTCCATCTCTTCCGGGGCGACCACTTTGGCGCGGATCGCCGAGTGCGGGCAGGCGGCGACGCAGTGGTTGCACTGAGTACACAGCGCTTCCTTCCAGATGGGGATCTCTTCGGCGATGTTGCGTTTCTCCCAGCGGGTGGTGCCCATGGGCCAGGTGCCGTCCGGCGGCAGGGCAGAGACCGGCAGCGCATCGCCGAGGCCGGCCAGCATCGCGGCGGTGACCGTTTTGACGAAATCCGGCGCGGCGTCGGAGACCACCGGCGGGCGGTTCGGACTGCTGGCGTTCACCGGCTGGAGCGGTACTTCCGCCAGTGATTCACGGGCCAGGGCCAGCGCCTGCCAGTTGCGCTCCACCAGCTCCTGACCTTTACTGCTGTAGCTTTTGGCGATGGCTGCCTGCAGTTCCGCCAGCGCGCTATCACCCGGCAGGATCTGGGTTAAATGGAAAAAGGCCATCTGCATCACGGTATTAATGCGCGCCCCGAGGCTGCATTCGCGGGCGATCTTTGCCGCGTTGACCACGTAAAAACGCGCTTTTTTCTGATTCATGGTGGCCTGGACTTCCTGGGGCAGGCGGGACCAGACCTCATCGGCGCTGTACGGCGTGTTGAGCAGGAAAATGCCGCCGGGCTTCAGCCGCTCGGCCATCTGGTATTTATCGATAAACTGCAGCTGGTGGCAGCCGACGAAATCAGCCTGCGAAATCAGATACGATGAACGAATCGGTTTTTCGCTGACCCGCAGATGCGAGACGGTGAGGCCGCCCGCTTTCTTCGAGTCATAGACAAAATAGCCCTGGGAGAACCATGGGGTAGAGTTGCCGATGATTTTGATGTTGTTTTTGGTGGCTGACACGCTGCCGTCGCTGCCGAGGCCGTAGAACAGGGCCTCGAGCTTGGCCTCTGCCGGCAGGGTATTTTCGCCCAGCGGCAGCGACAGGTTGGTCACGTCATCATAGATCCCGACGGTAAAGCGCGGCTTCGGCTGGGCGGCCTGCAGTTCACTGAATATCGCCAGCACGCATTCCGGACCAAACTCCTTGGAGGAGAGACCGTAGCGGCCGCCGATAGTGCGCGGTAGCGTCTCGCGCTCGCCGCGGTTAAAGGCTTCCGCCAGGGCGGTCATCACGTCGAGGTAAAGCGGTTCGGCAAGCGCGCCGGGTTCTTTGGTGCGATCCAGTACGGCAACCGCGCGGGCGCTTTCCGGCAGCGCCGCCAGCAGGTGGGCGGCGGAGAACGGGCGATAGAGGCGGACTTTTAGCACGCCGACTTTCTCGCCGCGACTCAGCAACTCATCGACCACCTCTTCGCAGGTGCCGATGGCCGAGCCCATAATGACGATCACGCGCTCTGCCTGCGGGTGGCCGTAAAACTCAAACGGTTTGTACTGACGGCCGGTGGCGGCAGCGAAATCGTCCATCGCTTTCTCGACATGGTCATACACCGCGTCGTACCACGGATTGGTGGCCTCCCGGGACTGGAAATAAGTGTCGGGGTTGGCCGAGGTTCCGCGGATCACCGGGTGTTCCGGGTTGAGCGCGCGCTGGCGATGCTCAGCGATCTTATCCTGCGGCAGCAGGGCGCGAATAGTGTCATCCGCCAGCGGGGCGATTTTGTTGATTTCGTGCGAAGTACGGAAACCATCAAAGAAATGAATAAACGGCACCCGGCTTTGCAGGGTGGCGATATGCGAGATTAGCGCGAAATCCTGCGCTTCCTGAACGCTGCTGGCGCACAGCATGGCGCACCCGGTCTGGCGGACGGCCATGACATCGGAATGGTCGCCGAAGATCGACAACGCATGGGTAGCGACAGTGCGGGCGGCGACGTGCAGCACAAACGGCATCAGCTGGCCGGCCAGTTTGTACAGCGTAGGGATCATCAGCAGCAGGCCCTGCGATGAGGTAAAGGAGGTGGAGAGGGCGCCGGTCTGCAGCGCGCCATGTACGGCGCCAATGGCGCCCGCCTCCGACTGCATTTCGACCACGCGGGGAACATCGCCCCAGACGTTTTTCAGCCCATTGCCGGCCCAGGCGTCAGCCTGTTCCGCCATCGTTGAACTGGGCGTGATCGGGTAGATGGCGATAACTTCACTGGTGCGAAACGCGACGGAAGCGACCGCGCCATTACCATCAATCGTAATCATATGAAGACACCCTTACATTGCGCAAAAGAATGGACGCGTGAAACCGCGACGCGCCCTGTAATTATATAAGGGGTAGTTTAGCAAACCGCTGACCCCGCCATTTTTGCATTTGTGTCCTCAATGCGCCGGGTACCCGTGACCAGATCAATATTTTGCGTGGTTCGCGGAGAAAATGGCTGCCTGCCGGGAGAGGAACCACCTGTGTCGGGCGACATGGCCGAGGCAGATCAAGCTTTCGGCGAAAATTTGCTAGAAAATGTTAATGAGGCGCATAAATACGTACTTCCCCTCTCGACGCCGCCCGCCACGCTGCCTATTATTCTGGGGTTTGCTTTTTTAAGACGTTTCCGAGGGGAGAGAGAATGCGAGCTGCGATGTTAGTAGGATGTGCGGCGCTGTTGCTGTCCGCGTGCAGTAGTGAACCCGTTCAGCAGGCCACGGCGGCGCACGTCACGCCGGGAATGCGGGCGGCGATGAGCGACGCCGGTCAGGCCAACTGCGCCATGATAGGCGGCTCGTTATCGGTGGCTCGTCAGCTCGATGGTTCGGCGATTGGCATGTGCGCGCTGCCGAACGGCAAACGCTGCAGCGAGCAGGCGCTGGCGGGCGGCAGCTGCGGCTACTAACAGCGGCCCCGTCGCGGGGCAGCGTCAGCGGCACCTCAACGCCGGCTAGTGCATCAGGTCGGCGAGCTTATAGACCAGCGTCTGGTCGGCGGTCGCCAGCGTCAACTGGTTTTCCGTCAGATCGACCTGCGCACCCTCGCGCAGCATCTTGTCGATCGTCGCATCCAGGGTATTGAGCTGGGCGTCGTGGCACAGCATCCGGGTCATCGCCAGCGATTTGACCTTCAGCTCGCCGTCCGACACTTTACCTTCCCCGCTAAAGCCGTTGCACATATTGCCGGATACATACATCTTGCCGGTAATAGCCATCTTCTCACCGAAGCTCAGCTCCAGCGGCCGGTCGCTGGCGTTGACCGCCTGGCCGTTGACGCTGGTCAGCACGAAACGATGATGCTGCAGCTGTTCCGCACCGGTGGACACCTTACTGTTATAGACACAGCCGGACAGCAGCATACCTGCCGCCAGAAGCGCCGCAAATTTGTTCATTTTCACTCCAAAACATTCATATAACTAATAAAACCAAGCCAGTGTAACGGTATCGCAGCAGGGATCTGTGGGGATTATCTGAATGTGCTCCCCCCGGGAGAGGAGCACAAAAGGGAAAGGCGTCAGACGATGGCGTTCGGACAGGTTTCGCCGTTGGCGACCTGCTGCAGGTTACCCAGAGTGGTCTCCGAAATGCTGATCAGCGCCTCGGCGGTGAGGAACGCCTGGTGGCCGGTAAACAGCACGTTATGGCAGGCGGAGAGGCGGCGGAAGACATCGTCCTGGATCACGTCGTTGGATTTGTCTTCAAAGAACAGATCGCGTTCGTTCTCATAAACGTCCAGCCCCAGCGCGCCAATTTTCTGGTGCTTCAGGGCGTCGATGGCCGCCTGGGAGTCGATCAGGGCGCCGCGGCTGGTGTTGATCACCATCACCCCGTCTTTCATCTGATCGAAGGCTTCGCGATTGAGCAGGTGGTAGTTTTCGTCGGTCAGCGGACAGTGCAGGGAGATCACGTCCGATTCCTTGTACAGCGTGGCGAGATCAACATATTCTACCCCCAGCTCCAGCGCGGCGGCGCTTGGGTACGGGTCGAACGCCAGCAGGCGCATGCCGAAGCCTTTAAGGATCCGCAACATCGCTACGCCAATTTTCCCGGTGCCGATCACCCCGGCGGTTTTGCCGTACATGGTGAAGCCGGTGAGGCCTTCGAGGGAGAAATTGGCATCACGGGTACGCTGGTAAGCGCGGTGGATGCGGCGGTTGAGCGACATCATCATACCGATCGCATGCTCAGCGACCGCTTCCGGAGAGTAAGCTGGAACGCGCACGACGCGCAGGCCAAGCTCCTTTGCCGCCTCAAGGTCGACGTTGTTAAACCCGGCGCAGCGCAGGGCGATATATTTCACCCCGTGGGCCTTCAGCTCTTCCAGCACCGGGCGGCTGCCGTCGTCATTGACGAAGATACATACCGCTTCGCAACCGTTGGCGGTTTTGGCAGTCTTCGCTGTCAGCAGGAAATCGAAGAATTCCAGTTCAAAGCCGTATGCATCATTAACGTGCTGCAGGTACTTTTTATCGTACTGCTTCGTACTATAAACCGCGATTTTCATAAGACTTTTCTCCAGTGATTATACCGTCACGGTAGCATATTTAAAATAATCGTACAATTATTAAAAAATAGTTTAATGAGAGGGTGCTAATCCTAATTCTAGAGCATATCGCGGACTTGCGGAATCTCTTTGAAAGACAAAGTTTTTTCACCACAAACTGAGGCTGAAAGCGCCGGGGGCGAGCAGCAGAAGCGGCCACAGCAGACCGGAGCTGACGTTAGCCAGCTGAAACGACCACAGCGGCAGACTGCTGGCGCCGCTAACGAAGGGCAGCGTAGCCCTCAGGGGAGAGAGAAAGCGGCTGAAAAAGATAGCCCACGGGCCATAGCGCTGAAAGAAGAGGCGGCTGCGGGCCAGACGCTCGGCGGTCAGCCAGCGTAGATGGGTGAGGCGATGACGGTAGCGAATGCCCAGCCGCCACGATAGCCAGAATCCGCCGATGGCGCCGAGGCTGGCGCTGGACCACATTAACAGGAAATGTCCGAGGCTGGCGGAAGCGAATGTCCCCAGCAGCAGCAGGCCGGAGGTGCCGGGGATTGCCAGCGAGACCAATGCGCAGGATTTAGTGAAGGTAAGCAGAAAAACAATCAGCAATACCCATGGATAGTGGTCCTGTGCGCTCTCTATGAGCGAGATAATTAACGACACCGCCTCTCCCGCAAGCTATTCCCGTCTGGCTGGAGTGTGGCAGGAGCGACTTAAACAACAGTTAAATGATAATGGCCGAACGTCGCGCCGCGAGTCCGGCTGGCAACTATGCTTTAACAGGCCGTAAACTTTCACTCACTGGTCGAACGTGTCACAATGGACGCCTTTCGGCTTTTACTTATGTTGAATCAGGATATTAACTGCCCATGAAGGGTAAATATAAAGCCGCCATCGCGCTGGTGTTAGTTCTGGTGTTATTGCCGCTAACCCTGCTGTTGACGCTAACCCACTGGGTGCCGACGCTGGCGGGCATCTGGCTGCCCGTGGGCACGCGTATCTCTTTGCAGGAGAGCCCGCGCCTGACGCGGTCGGCCCTGCTGATCCCCGATCTGCGTTATCTGGTGGGCGACTGTGAAATCGCCCGGGTGACCGATGCCCGTCTCTCGCGTCCCAGCCGCTGGCGGCTGCATATTGGCCAGCTGGAGATCAACAGCGCCTGCCTGAGCAAACTGCCGGCCAGCGATCCCTCTCCCGGTTCACCGCGCACGCTTGCCGAATGGCAATCGATGTTGCCCTATAGCTGGTTAACCATTGACAATCTGCGGCTGTCGCCGTGGGAGAAATGGCAGGGGCGGCTGGTAATGTCATTAACGCCTGCGCAGCAGGATATCGGCTTTGCCGGGAAGGAACTGAGTCTGCAGGCGCGCCTGCGCGGCCAGGCGCTCACCGTCAGCCAGTTCAGCGCCCGGCTGACTGACGATCAGCCGCCGGTGAAGCTGGTGGGGACCTTCCATCTGCCGCTGGTGCCGGATGGTCTGCCGGTCGACGGTCAGATGCAGGGCACCTTCGAATTCCCGCAGACTGCGGAATGGATCGATGCTGAGCTCGAGTGGCAGCACAATCGCGGCCAACTGCTGGTCACCCCGCGGGGTGAGGTAGAGCCTATTCTGGACCTGCCGTGGGAGATCACCCCGGAGCGGATCACTATCAGCGACGGCCGCTGGCGCACCCGTTACGAGGCGTATCCGCTGCGCGGGCGGGTGGCGCTGTCGGTGGGTAACTGGCAGCAGGGCACCGAACAGATGATCGTCAGCGGTCGCCTGAATGTTCTCACCGAGGGGCATGCCGGGAAGGGCAATGCGGTACTGAATATTGGTCCGGGCAAGCTGAGCATGGATAACAGCGATCTGCCGCTGCGGCTCACCGGCGAGGCCAAGCTGGGGGAGATGATACTATACGCGGCGCTGCCGGCTCAGCTCAGCGGGCCGCTGATCAGCCCGCAGCTGGCTTTTCACCCCGGTGCGTTGCTGCGCTCGCGCGGGCGGGTGATCGACGCGCTGAATATTGACGAAATCCGCTGGCCGCTGGCCGGGGTTAAGGTCACTCAGCAGGGCGTCGATGGCCGCCTGCAGGCGATCCTTCGCGCCCATGAGCAGCAGATGGGCGACTTTACGCTGCATCTGGACGGTCAGGCGAGCGATTTTCTGCCCGACAGCGGCCGCTGGCAGTGGCGCTACTGGGGCGAGGGACATTTTACCCCGATGCAGGCGCGCTGGGATGTGAAGGGCAGCGGGGAGTGGCGCGACAATGCTATTACCCTGAGCAGCCTCTCCACCGGCTTCGATAAGCTTGAGTACGGCACAATGCGGGTCAGCACCCCGCGTCTGACCCTCGAGCAGCCGATCCGCTGGCTGCGCGATGCTGAGCATCCGCGCTTGACCGGCGCGCTGTCGCTGGACGCCGCCAAAACCACCTTCTCCGGCGGCAGCTATCTCCCGGCCTCAACGCTGAAATTCGCCCTCGACGGTCGGGACCCGACGTGGTTCCAGTTCACCGGCGCCCTGCATGCCGAGGCTATCGGTCCGGTGCGTCTGTCCGGGCGCTGGGATGGCGAACGGCTGCGCGGCCAGGCGTGGTGGCCAAAACAGTCGCTAACGGTGTTCCAGCCGCTGGTGCCGCCGGACTGGAAGATGAACCTGCGCGAAGGCAGTCTCTACGCGCAGGTGGCCTTCTCGGCGGCAGCCGGGCAGGGATTTGAGGCGGGCGGCCATGGCGTCCTGAAGGGCGGCAGCGCCTGGATGCCGGATAACCAGATCAACGGCGTCGATTTCGTCCTGCCGTTCCGCTTCAGCGACGGTCACTGGCAGCTGGGCATCCGCCGCCCGGTCTCCCTGCGCATTGGCGAAATCGTCAACCAGGTCACCGCGCGTAATCTGACGGCGGACCTGCAGGGCACCTGGCCGTGGAGCGAGGCCAATCCGCTGCAGCTCAGCGACGTCAGCGTCGATCTGTTAGGCGGGAAACTGACACTGCTGCAGCTGCGTATGCCGCAGCGCGACCCGGCGTTGATCCGCCTGCAGCATATCTCCAGCAGCGAACTGACCAGCGCCGTCAAGGTGAAACAGTTCGCCATGTCCGGCGCGGTGAGCGGCGCGCTGCCGCTGTGGCTGGAGAATAATCAATGGATCATCCACGACGGCTGGCTGCGCAATGACGGACCGATGACCCTGCGGCTGGATAAAGACACCGCCGATGCGCTGGTGGCGGATAACGTCTCCGCCGGGGCGGCGATTAACTGGCTGCGCTATATGGAAATCTCCCGCTCGTGGACGCAGATTAACCTCGATAATCTGGGCGTGTTGACGCTTAAGGCCAGCATCAACGGCACCAGCCGGGTGGAAGGGAAAAGCAGTACCGTGCATTTAAACTACGCTCATGAAGAGAATATTTTCGACCTGTGGCGCAGTTTGCGCTTCGGCGACAATTTACAGGCGTGGCTCGAGCAGAATGCTACGCTGCCCGTACGGCGCTGTGCGGACGGTAAGACATGTAAGGAACCTAAATGAAGAAGCTGTTACTGGCCATGGCGGCGTCGATGCTGCTCGCCGGCTGTACGCCGCGCATCGAAATCGCGGCGTCGAAAGAGCCCATCACCATCAATATGAATGTCAAAATTGAGCATGAGATCCATATCAAGGTCGATAAGGATGTGGAAAACCTGCTCAAATCCCGCAGCGATTTGTTCTGAGGCGACGATGAGAAAACGACTGTTAACCGCGGCGCTGACGCTGGCTTTACTCAGCGCGCCCGCGCTGGCGTTGACCCTGAGCGAAGCGCGCCAGCAGGGACGAGTGGGGGAGACGCTGAACGGCTATCTCGCGCCGCTGCGTCAGGATAAAGAGACGCTGGCGCTGGTAAAGCAGATTAACGCCGCGCGCAGCGAAAGCTACCAGCAGCTGGCGGATGACAACAATCTGCCGGTGGATGAAGTGGCGAAAATGGCCGGGCAGAAGCTGGTGGCCCGCGCGCAGCCCGGGGAGTACGTCCAGGGATTGAACGGCCAGTGGCTGCGCAAATAATTAGCGACAGCGCTTGCGGTATTCCCCCGGGGTGACGCCAAAGCGCTGCTTAAAGGCGGTGGAGAAATGGCTGTGGTCGCTGAAGCCCCAGCGGTAGCCGATCCCCGCCAGCTTTTCATCGTCATGGACGTTCTGTAACGCCTGGGCACACAGATCCAACCGCCGGTTCTTAATATACTGCGCCACCACCAGCCCCTGTTCGGCAAACAGCCGGTACAGGCTGCGTACCGACATGCCCGTCTCGCTGGCCAGCCACTCCGGACGCAGATGCTCCGACTGAATGGACGCATCGATTAACGCAATAATATTCTGAAACTGCTTTTCCCGCCGGGAAGGGGCAGGATCGCGCTGATGCAGCACCGGGCGCAACAGGCAGGCGATCGCCTCCAGCGCGGCTTCGCTCTCGCTGGCGGAGAGCGTCGTGCCGCCCATGCTTTCCAGCAGCAGTCGCTGGCTGAGCTGGACCATTGGCAGAGATTTGTCCAGCCGGCAGGCGGTAGTGATGTCCCCTGTGGGCGCCACCCGCTGGCGCGGCAGCAGCAGCGAGGCCTGACGCGAGGTCTGCTGCCAGACGATGGAGCATGGGCGGGCGGCGTCGATTAACGTGATATCGCCTGCCGCCAGCGTCACCTGGCGATCGTCCTGTTCGATGATGGCTTCGCCGGCGAGCTGAAACACGGTATAGAACCAGGCGTCGTTATCGCGTTTTATCTCATTGCGCGTGCGGTAGAGATTGACGCCGGCGGCGGTGACGGTACTGACCTTGAGGCTGCCGGCGTAGCGGGCGTCAATCTCGCCGTGGAAACTCTCCTCCAACGGCCGGGCGGCGAAATGGCCGCAGACCTGATTGATCGTCGCCAGCCAGCGCTGATACGCCAGCCCCCCCTCTGCCGTGGTCATCATTCGCCCTTCTCCTGTAATAACAATGTTTCCGCATTGTTGCATTTGTGTCGCATCAGGCAAGGGCGCGATGGCGGGTATATGAAAGAACTATTACCCGCGGCACATTTCTGCGAGGGCAGACGACGGAATTGCGGCGACTGTCACAGCGGCGCAAACGAATGTCACAGAGAAAAAAGCGCCAACCGCCAACCAGACATAGACTGAAAGCACTATCCGCGATGAATAAGGAAAGGGTATGTCCACCTCACAGATAGCGCTGCTTGCCAGCGTCCAGCAGTTTTTAGACCGTCAGCATGGCCTGTATATCGACGGCGCCCCCTGCGCCGCGCAGAGCGATAACCGGTTAACCGTCTGGGATCCGGCCACCGGGCAGGCGATTGCCACCACCGCCGACGCCAGCCCGGTGGATGTCGACCGGGCGGTGATGTCCGCCTGGCGCGCTTTTGTCGATCGCCGCTGGGCCGGGCGCACCCCGGCTGACCGTGAACGCATCCTGCTGCGTTTTGCCGATCTGGTGGAGCAGCACGGCGAGGAGCTGGCGCAACTGGAAACCCTCGAGCAGGGGAAATCCATTGCCATCTCCCGCGCCTTTGAGGTCGGCTGCACCCTGAACTGGATGCGCTACACCGCGGGGCTGACCACCAAGATCAGCGGCCGGACGCTGGACGTTTCGATCCCGTTCCCGCAAGGGGCGCGTTACCAGGCGTGGACCAAAAAAGAGCCGGTCGGGGTGGTGGCGGGCATCGTCCCGTGGAATTTCCCGCTGATGATCGGCATGTGGAAGGTCATGCCGGCCCTGGCGGCGGGCTGTTCGATCGTCATCAAACCCTCGGAAACCACCCCGCTGACCCTGCTGCGGGTGGCGGAGCTGGCGACCCAGGCGGGCATTCCTGACGGGGTGTTCAACGTGGTCACCGGCAGCGGCGCCGGCTGCGGCGCGGCGCTGACCGCCCATCCGCAGGTGGCGAAGGTTAGCTTTACCGGCTCGACGGCGACCGGGAAACAGATTGCCCGCGTGGCTGCCGACCGCCTGACCCGCGTGACGCTGGAGCTGGGTGGCAAGAATCCGGCGATTGTGCTCAAAGACGCCGACCCCCAGTGGGTTATTGAGGGGCTGATGACCGGAAGCTTCCTCAATCAGGGGCAGGTCTGCGCCGCCAGCTCGCGGATCTACATCGAAGCGCCGCTGTTTGATACCCTGGTCAGCGGCTTCGAGCAGGCGGTGAAATCGCTGCAGGTGGGGCCGGGGATGCAGGAGACGGCGCAGATCAACCCGGTGGTCTCCCGGGCCCACTGCGACAAGGTGGCGGCCTACCTCGAAGAGGCTCGCCAGCAGAAGGCAGAGATTATCAGCGGCAGCGCCGGACCAGATGCGGGAGGGTACTATATTCCGCCGACGCTGGTGGTAAACCCCGACGCCGGACTGCGTCTCAGCCGTGAGGAGGTTTTTGGCCCGGTGGTGAACCTGGTGCGAGTGGCCGATGGCGAGGAGGCGCTGCGCCTGGCCAACGACAGCGATTTTGGTCTGACCGCCAGCGTCTGGACCCGCGATCTGACCCAGGCCCTGAACTACACCGACCGTCTGCAGGCGGGAACGGTATGGGTCAACAGCCATACCCTGATTGACGCCAACCTGCCTTTCGGCGGCATGAAGCAGTCTGGAACCGGCCGCGATTTCGGCCCTGACTGGCTCGACGGCTGGTGCGAAACCAAATCCGTCTGCGTGCGCTACTAGCCCTCCGTCGGGGAAGGCGAAAGGCTTTTCCCGACGCGCCCCTTGCCGACTTCCGGTCTTTCTCGCTACTGTGGAGGGCAATCTTTGCCTAATCTGGGCGGTGAATCATCAGGAGGTCTTCGGCATGACAGCATTTCCTAAGGTTGCGCTAATTGGTCCCGGCGCCATCGGCACCACGATTGCCGCCGCCCTGTTTGAGAGGGGGAGGGCGCCGATGGTCTGCGGGCGTACCGCGCATTCGGCGCTGGTGCTGCGCACTGACGAGGGTGAGATCGTGGTGCCCGGCCCGGTGCACACCGACCCGATGGCGATAGCCGCCCCCTTCGACCTGGTCTTTGTCGCGGTGAAAACCACCCAGACGGAGGCCATCGCCCCCTGGCTGACGGCCCTGTGTTCCCCTGACACCGTGGTGTGCGTGCTGCAAAACGGCGTTGAGCAGCGCCAGCAGTTTGCCCCCTTGACCGGCGGCGCGACGGTGCTGCCGTCGGTGGTCTGGTTCCCGGCCCAGCGCGATGCCGATGCCTCTGTCTGGTTGCGCGCCACGCCGCGCCTGACGCTGCCGGATCTGCCGGGGGCAGAGCGGGTGCAGCAGGCGCTGGCGGGAACCCGCTGCGCGGTGGACCTGGCGGCTGATTTTACCACCGTGGCCTGGCGCAAACTGTTGCAGAACGCGGTTGCCGGACTGATGGTGCTGACCGGACGCCGCGCCGGGATGTTCGCCCGGGAGGACATCACTGCCCTCGGACTGGCTTATCTGCGCGAATGCCTACAGGTGGCGCGGGCGGAAGGGGCCGCCCTGAGCGACAACGTGCCGGAGGAGATTATCGCCGGCTTTCATCGGGCGCCTGCCGACTTAAGCACCTCTATTCTGATCGATCGCCTCAATGGCCGACCGCTGGAGTGGGATATTCGTAACGGCGTGGTGCAGCGTCGCGGGCGTCAGCACGGCATTCCGACGCCGCTCAGCGATATCATCGTGCCGCTGCTGGCGGCGGCCAGCGACGGCCCGGGCTGACCCGGGCTGGCGCGGGGTTAGTCCACCAGGGAGGGATCGAGGTCGATCATCAACTGCTTCATCTCGGCAAAGTGCTGCCTGGAGAAATCGGCAATCTTCTCCCAGTCCTGGGCGGTTTTTTCCGCCACCGCGTCTGACAGCACCTTCAGCGGCTGGCCGGTTGACCAGGCGGTGATCAGGATCTGACAGGCGCGCTCCAGGGTCCAGATATCGTCGAACGCTTCGCCGATGGTCGGGGCGGTCACCAGCACCCCATGGTTGCCCATCAGCAGACGGCGTTTATCCGCCAGCAGCCCCGCCAGCCGGGCGCCTTCTGCCGCGGTGTCCGCCATCCCGCCGTACAGGGTATCGACGGCGACCCGGTTAAAATAGCGGGCCGTGTTCTGGTCGATAGGCAGGATCTGCGGCGTCGCCAGACAGGCGAGGCTGGTGGTGTACACCGGGTGCAGATGCAGCACCACCCGCACGTCGGGCAGTCGCTGATGGATCTGCCCGTGGATGGCCCACGCGGTGGCATCGACGTCAGGGCGCGCGGCGCAACGTTCATCATCGGCGTTCAGCACCAGCAGATCGCTGGCGCGGATGCGCGAAAAGTGTTTCCACTTCGGGTTGAGTAAAAACGTTTTCCCGTCAGCGGAGAGCGCGGCGCTGAAATGGTTGGCCACCGCCTCATGCATGCCGAGATGGGCAATGATGCGAAAGGTGGCCGCCAGGTCGATGCGGATCTGCTCTTCATCGGAATCGCGCATGGGCATTATTCCGCTTTCGGCATCAGGGTCTGCAGATCGTCCGCCGTCGGCGCCTGGAAGTGATATTTCTTCAGCAGGGCGGCATATTCCGGCGTCGCGCTGTATTTTTTCAGCGCCTCTTCGAGGGCGGTTTTCACCTTAGTATTGCCTTTTTTAACGCCAAAGCCGTTCAGCACCGGATAGATCAGCGTGTCAGAGGAGATAACCACCCGATCACCCAGTTTTTCCACCACCCCGCGCGCCACGGCGGCGTCGGTGATCTGCGCATCCACCGCGCGCGACAACAGCGCCTGGGTGGTCTGCGGGTCGGTGGTATAAACGCTCAGCGCAATTGGCTTCAGCCCTTTCTTCACGCAGTAGTCGGCGGAAAGCTTCTGCAACTGCGCCAGCCACGAGGTGGCGCCCATCGAGCCGATTTTATGCCCGCAGAAGTCTTCCGGCGTCTTAGGCTGGTAGTCGCTCCCTTTGCGGGCGAGGATCGCCTCCCCGCTTTTCAGGTACGGCACCATGTCGATCACCTTCAGGCGCTCGGCGGTAATGTACATCGACGAGTTGGTGATATCGAAGCGCCCGCCCTGCAGCCCGGGGATCAGGTTGGGGAAGCGGGTATCGATATTCACTGCTTCACGGCCCATGCTCTTCGCCAGGCCGTTGAGCAGTTCAATATCAAACCCCGCCGGCTTATTGTTCTCCATGTACTCGTAAGGGAAAAAGGTCATGTCCGAACCAGCGGTGATCTTACCGCTTTGCTGGAAGGCCAGCGCGTTCAGGGATGTCAGAGCAGCCGCTGCGCAGAGCAGCAGGGTCAGCGGGCGTGGTGCGAAAATGCGTGTCATAAAACCTCCGGAGTGTGGGCGAATTACATGCTGACGCGATCGGCGCCGGCCTGCTGAACAAAAAACGAAGCGCCGTGCGGCTTCTGCGGCAGACGAAGCTGGTTATTGGTGCTGCGCACCAGACCGCTCTCTTCCCCGGCCACCAGCTGGCCGGCATGGCGGCTCGGCAGCGGGTTTTCGCCGAAGGGCAGCGCATCCTCGGCGGCGTAGACGCTGATGAACAGGGTGCGCGGCAGGGCGGTCTCGTTGGGGCTGGAGGCGTGCAGCAGGCGGGTATGCATAAAGCAGACCGAGCCCGCCGGGCCAAAACAGGCCTGCGGCTGCTGGCAGTGCGTCGCCACCACCTCATCATCCACCGCCCCCGTGAAGCGCCCCTCCTGCCAGTGGGTCCACAGCGGCCCCTGATGGCTGCCCGGCACCACGTTGAGCGGGCCATTCTCCGGCGTCACCTCGCTGACCATCAGCAGAGCGGTGATGATGTCGTCATTGCTGTGTGGGGTGAAGAGGAAATCCTGATGCCATTTCACCTCGGTGGCGGTGTGCGGCAGCTTGGAGTTAATTTTGCTGTGATGAAAGCGGGTGCCGCTGCCGCCGATCAACTGCGCGGCGATGGTAGCCATCCGCGAATTCAGCGCAGTATGGCGATAGGCCTCGGAGATCTCCGTCGGGGAGGCGACCCGGCGCAGCGACGGATGGTCGGGAGCATGGTCGCGTTCGATATCGAAACGTGGCCGCCCGTCGAGGGTTTCTCCCCACACCGTCGCGTGACCGCGGCTCTCCTCGACCCAGCCGTCGAAATCGCTCTGCAGGGCGGCGATGTCAGCGCTGGAAAGCACTTCTTCGACCACCAGAAAACCCTGCTGATGAAACTGATCAATTTGCCACTGCGCAATCATAGTTTTTCCTCTTCACGTTCCGATAGTTAAGCCAGAGAAACATCTTTGAGAAAGGCCTCGACCCGCGGGTGCTGCCCGCTACGCATCGCCTGCGGCGTGTCATCGCACACCACCCGGCCTTTCTCCATAAACACGATCCGGTCGGACACTTTGAAGGCGAAGTTCATCTCGTGGGTGACGATGACCATGGTGATGCCTTCGTGGGCCAGGGATTCGATAACCTGCAGCACTTCATTCACTTTTTCCGGATCCAGCGCCGAGGTGGGCTCATCGAACAGCATGATCTGCGGACGCATCATCAGGGCGCGGGCGATCGCCACCCGCTGCTGCTGTCCGCCGGAGAGCTGGTGTGGATACTTCCAGGCGTGCTCCAGCTGCCCACTTTGTGCAGCAGTTCGCAGGCGTGCTGGCGCAGCTCCGCGTCACTTGCCAGATGGTGATAGCGCGGGGCCAGCAGCAGATTGCCGAACACGGTCAGATGCGGGAACAGGTTAAAGCTCTGGAACACCATGCCGATGTTCAGGCGATGTTCGGCATTCTCCATAAAGCGCGGCTTCTGCTGCCCCTGGCGGTCGAGGTGAATAAAGGGTTGGCCGTTAATCTGAATTTCGCCGTTATCGATCTGCTCAAGACCGTTCAGCAGGCGAATGAGGGTGGTTTTCCCCGAGCCTGACGGACCGATGACCGAGACCACCTCGCCGGGCTGGATCTGCAGGCTCACCGCCCCCAGCACTTCGACGTTGTTGTAGGCCTTATGCAGCTTAGAGGCCTGCAGTGCCGGCTCATGACTCTGGGTGACGCTGCGCGCCATCGCCGGGCGGCGGGCGCTGGCCAGCCGCTGCATCTCGGCATCTACCGGACGAGCGGTATTGCGCTGGGTTACGTCAAGGTAGTTCTCCAGCCGTTTCAGCAGAAAATCGAACACCGTGACGATAAAGATGTAATAAAACGCCACGGCCGTCATCGTCTCCATGACCAGAAAGTTCTGCGAGTAGAGCTGCTGGCCGACCATCAATATTTCGGTCAGGGAGATCACCGACACCAGCGAACTGAGCTTCACGATGGCGATATATTCATTGGCCAGCGCCGGCAGGGCGACGCGCAGCGCCTGGGGGATGATCACCCGCCACTGGATCCCGGCGTAGCGCAACCCCAGGGCCCGCGCGGCTTCGCTCTGCCCTCGAGGGATGGAGAGCAATCCGCCGCGGTGGATCTCGGCGATATAAGCCGCTTCGCTGAGAACCATCGCCAGCAGGCCGGCCCAGAAGGGATCGTTCAGCACCGGGGCGAAGGAGGGCAGCGCCTGCGGCATGTTGTAGACAAAAATCAGCAGGACCAGCAGCGGCATACTGCGAAATAACCAGATATACAGCCGGGCTGGGGTGGATAACCAGCCGCGCGGCGACTGTTTGGCCAGCGCCAGAATAAATCCGAGCACAATACTGCAGCCCCAGGTCAGCAGACTTAATTTAATGACGGTCCAGGTGGCCCACCAAAAATCGGCATCGCTGAGCAGGCTTAACATGTAGTTCCAGTTAAACGTCATGGGCTATTTCACTCGTCATAATTATCAAAAATGAAAGTGGCTCGGCTGTGCCGTAATGGGGAGCCACCGGTATTCATCGTGCGAATACACTATGCTGGCAGGATGCTTTCAGAGGCAATTAGTAAATTTTTGGCCTTTAAGTTTAAAAAAACTATACAGCGATATTAACGATATGGAATTTAAAGTGATTGTTAAGATACTTTGCGTAAACAATTTAAAAACAATGACTGTAATTCAATAACGCTATTTTGAGCAGACAGGTTATTTTGCGCGAAACTGGGGCAGACGCTGCCAGTCTGGCGTGCAGCGTGGCGCATGATGGTGCAATGGTGGAAATAAACCACGCGGGCGTAGAGCAATAATAAATATTGTCGCCCCTTGTCGGGCAATGCGCCGCTCTTTTCCGGGGGTGGCACGCGGATTGCTTGGGACTTAGAGGAAAACTATTCCCTGTGTGCGCCGGACCATATTTTATCAATGGTGATGCTATGAACCGATTTACCCTGAAGCAGCTCAAATATTTCGTCACCGTGGTGGAGACGGAGAGTATCGCCGAGGCCTCCCGCCAGCTGCACATTGCGCAGCCGTCGATTTCGATTGCCATCAAGAATCTGGAGAGCACCTTCGACCAGCAGCTGTTTATTCGCCACCATGCGCAGGGCGTTTCGCTCACCTCCAGCGGTCGGCGGATCTACGATAAAGCGAAAGAGCTGCTGCGCCTGTCCTGGGAGTTCGAACAGAATTCGCGAGCGGATAAAGAGCTGGTTTCTGGCATGATCTCCATCGGTTGCTTCGAATCGGTGGCTCCGCTGTATATGCCGAAGCTGGTGGCCGGGTTTAAGAAATGCTATCCGGAAATCACCCTGCATCTGTACGACGGCGAACAGCATGAGCTGATGCATGGCCTGCACCGCGGCCGCTTCGACCTGGCGCTGGTTTACGATCTGGAGCTCGGCCATTCGATCAATAAAGAGCGGCTCAATGCCCCGCATAAACCCTACGCGCTGCTGCCCGCCGCGCATCCGCTGGCGCAGAAGGCGCAGGTGACGCTGCAGGAGCTGAGCCGCGAGCCGATGATCCTCCTCGATGCGGTCCCCAGTAAAAATTATTTTATCTCCATCTTTAAGGAAAAGGGTTATCACCCGGAAGTGGCTTACAGTTCCCCCTCCATTGAAATGGTGCGCTGTATGGTGGGTCAGGGGTTGGGTTTTTCGGTGCTGGTCACCCGGCCCTGCTGCGATATGACCTACGATGGCGAAAGAGTGGTGCAGCGGGATATTGCCGACGAGATGCCCGCCTCGACCTTAATTATGGCGCATCTCGCGAATAATGAGCCCACGCGGCCGACGCAACTGTTTATGGATTATTGTCGCAGCATCGAATTAACCCCAACTCACGCCTGAAATAACGCCTGTCGATCCGGCAGGCGTTATTTTTTTGTCGTCACTCAGCCTCGTAAAATTCTATTCAGTCGATCGTTTTATAATATTTTACCAATTCGTCACAGTTAAATAACCTGAAAGCCGTCAATTCCGGCGACGTCGTCGGCAACTGTGCTTGAAGGATAGCGAAATGACTGAACAGATTACCGAGATCGATACCCTGGTGGTCGGCGCGGGGCAGGCGGGCGTCGCCATGAGCGAGCATCTGACCCGGCTGGATATCCCCCACCTGGTGCTGGAGAAACAGGGTATTGCCCAGGCCTGGCGCAGCGGGCGCTGGGATTCGCTGGTGGCCAACGGCCCGGCCTGGCACGATCGGTTTCCGGGGATGGTGTTCCCGGACTGCCCGCCGGACAGCTTTGTCGGCAAAGAGCAGGTTGCGGACTATTTTGCCGCCTATGCCCGCAGCTTCAATGCGCCGATCCGTACCGGGGTGGAGGTGTACAGCGCCGAACGCCTCGCCGGACGGCCGGGCTTTCGTATTGACACCTCGCAGGGGGGGATTGAAGCGCAGCGGATCGTAGCGGCCACCGGGCCGTTTCAGCGGCCAGTGATCCCGGCCATTGCCCCACAGAGTCCGGCTATTCAGCAGCTCCACTCCGCGCACTATTTTAACCCGCAGCAGCTGCCGGAGGGCGGTGTGCTGGTGATTGGCGCAGGATCCTCCGGCGTGCAGATTGCCGATGAGCTACAGCGGGCCGGACGCGCGGTGTGGCTGTCGGTGGGAGCGCACGACCGCCCGCCGCGTCGCTATCGTCAGCGCGATTTTTGCTGGTGGCTCGGGGTGCTGGGGATGTGGGATGCCGCGGCCAATGCGCCGGGTAAAGAGCATGTCACTATCGCGGTGAGCGGCGCGCGCGGCGGCCATACCGTCGATTTTCGCCAGCTGGCGCATCAGGGGGTCACGTTAGTGGGGCAGACCCGCGGCTTTGACGGTGACAAAGCACTGTTTCACCCCGACCTGGCGGAGAATATCCGCCGCGGCGATGCCTCCTACCTTGCGCTGCTCGACGCCGCGGACGCGTGGGTGGCCCGCAACGGCATGGACCTGCCCGAAGAGCCCTCCGCCCGCGAATTTCTGCCCGATCCGGCCTGCGTTACCGACCCGCTGCTCAGTCTCAATCTGGCCGAGGCCGGGATCGGCACCATCATCTGGGCGACGGGCTACACCACTGACTATCGCTGGCTGAAGGTCAACGCCTTCGATGACGCACAGCGGCCACAGCATCACCGCGGCGTATCGACGGAGCCGGGCGTCTATTTCCTCGGCTTGCCGTGGCTCTCGCGGCGCGGGTCCACCTTTATCTGGGGCGTCTGGCACGATGCCAAATATATTGCCGACCAGATCGCCATTCAGCGCCAGTACCAGCGTTACCAGCCGTCCTGTTAACCGTTTTCCTTAAGGAGTGCTTTGATGCCAACTCATACCCGTATTCGCATGTTTAACACCAAAGAGACCTACCCGAACCAGGCGCTGAACAACGATCTGTGCCAGGCGGTGCGGGCCGGCAATACCGTCTACGTTCGCGGCCAGGTTGGCACCGACTTCGCCGGCAATCTGATTGGCCTCGGCGACCCGCGGGCGCAGGCGGAGCAGGCAATGAAGAATGTTGAACAGTTGCTGAAAGAGGCGGGAAGCGACCTCTCGCATATCGTCAAGACCACCACTTATCTGATCGATCCCCGCTATCGCGAGCCGGTCTATCAGGAGGTGGGCAAATGGTTAAAAGGTGTCTTTCCCATCTCCACCGGGGTGGTGGTGTCGGCCCTCGCGCAGCCGCAGTGGCTGATGGAGATTGACGTTACGGCGGTGATCCCTGACGACTGGCAGGGGGAGGCAGCAGAATGACTCTCTCTATTAGCGCCCGCTGCCCGGAATCAGGTCAGCTCGGCATTGCCATTAGTTCGTCGAGCATGGCCGTGGGATCGCGCTGTCCGTGGCTATTGCCCGGCGTCGGCGCGGTCGCCAGTCAGAACATAACCCTGCCGTCGCTGGGGCCGCAGATCCTCAGCGCGCTCGAAGCGGGGGCCAGCGTTGAGCAGGCCCTGAACCTGGCCCTGGCGGAGGATCGCTTCCGCGAATATCGCCAGGTCGCGGCGATTGACGCCAACGGCGACACGGCGGTGTTCAGCGGGGAGTTCACCCTCGGGATCGGCGGCGCCCTGGCGGGGGATAACTGCGTGGCGGCGGGTAACATGCTGGCCGGTCAGGGGGTAATCGCCGCGATGGTGGGCGCCTTTGAGGCCGCCACCGGAGAGCTGGCCAGCCGGCTGCTGGCCGGGCTGCGCGCCGGGATCGTCGCCGGGGGCGAGGCCGGGCCGGTCCACTCGGCGGCGGTGAAGGTGGTGGACGATTACCCGTGGCCGGTGGTCGACCTGCGCATTGACTGGGCGGAGGTGGATCCGCTGGCGGCCCTTGAGCAGCTGTGGCTGGCCTGGGAGCCGCAAATGGACGCCTATATTACCCGGGCGCTCGACCCGCGCGAGGCGCCCGCCTATGGCGTCCCCGGCGATGAATAACATCCTCGCCGCGCTGCTGGCTTTTGACACCACCAGCCGCCATTCGAACCTGGCGATGATCAACTGGATCGCCGATTTTCTCGCTGCCCGCGGCGTGGCGTCCCGCCGCTTTTATGACCCGTCGGGCGGTAAGGCCAATCTCTACGCCCGGCTGGGGCCGTCCGGCGGCGGTGGGGTGATGCTCTCGGGCCACACCGACGTGGTCCCGGTGGACGGCCAGGCCTGGAGCGTTCCGCCTTTCAGCCTGACCGAGCGCGATGGCCGCTACTATGGCCGCGGCAGCGCCGATATGAAGGGGTTTCTCGCCTGCGTGCTGGCGGCAGTGGATGACTTTCTGGCGGCGCCGCTGCGCATGCCACTGCATCTGGCCTTCTCCTATGACGAAGAGGTCGGCTGTCTCGGCGTGCGCAGCCTGGTGGATTTTCTGCAGGCCTCGCCGGAGAAACCGGCGCTGTGCCTCATCGGCGAGCCGACAGAGATGCAGCCGGTGTTCGGTCATAAAGGCAAACTGGCCATGCGCTGCTGCATCGAGGGGCAAGCCTGCCATTCGGCCTATGCCCCGCAGGGGGTGAACGCCATCCGCTACGCGGCGAGACTGATCAACCACCTGGATCGGCTGGGCGTGCGTCTGGCCCGGCAGCAGGACAGCCGCTTTTCGCCGCCCTTCAGCACGCTGCAGGTGGGCACCATTCAGGGTGGGGCCGCGCTGAACATTGTTCCGCAGTCCTGCCGCTTTGATTTTGAGATCCGCTACCTGCCGGGGATGCGTCCCGAAGCGGTCACCGAGGCGCTGGCGGCCTACGCCCATCGCCAGCTGCTGCCGGAGATGCGCCGGGTAGGCAGCGGGAGCGACATCCAGTTCCAGCTGTTAAGCCACTATCCGCCGCTGCTCAGCGATCCGCAGTCCGACTTCGCCCGCTGGCTGGCGCAGTGGTGCGGCAGCGACCGCTTCTCCACCGTGGCGTTCGGCACCGAAGGAGGGCTGTTCGATGAGATGGGCGTCGCGACCCTGGTCTGCGGACCGGGCAGCATGGCCCAGGGCCATAAGGCCGATGAGTACATCAGCATCGCGCAGACCGAGCGCTGTATGACGATGCTGAGACAGCTTTGCGCGTGGATGCGTGCCGAACCGGCGGAACCGCTCACCTGATCCCTCAACACAGGAACCCAAGCGATGCACAATCAACACTCTCCCCACATCGATCAAGCGACCATCGACCGCTGGCAGGCGGATGGCGCGGTGTTATTAAAAGGCGTCTTTACCCCCTGGGTCGAGCGCCTCGCCGAAGGGGTCACGGCGCTGATGGCCAGCCCCAGCGAGTATGGTCATGCGCGCACGGTGATCCCCAAAGATGGTTCGCCGCCTTTTTTTCAGGACTACTGCAACTGGTCGCGGATCCCGGCGTTTAGCGAGTTTGTCTTTCAGTCAGCGGCCGCCGAGATCGCGGCGGCGCTGATGCAGTCGCAGACGGCGAAATTTTTCCATGAACATACGCTGGTCAAACCGGCCGGAGGCAGCACGGTGACTCCCTGGCATCATGACCAGCCTTACTATTGCGTCTCCGGCAGGCAGAACGTCAGCTTCTGGATCCCGCTGGACCCGGTGGCGGAGGCCACCTCGCTGCGTTGCATTCGCGGGTCGCATCGCTGGGAGGAGGAGTTCAGTCCTACCCGTTTCAATGGCACTAAGCTTTACGAGCACACCCGGTTCAGCACCCTGCCGGATATCGACGCCCATGAGGACGAATACGATATCGTCAGCTGGGCGCTGGAGCCGGGGGATGCGGTGGCCTTCCATTTTCGCACCGTCCATGGCGCCCGCGGCAACCCCGGCGCGCGGGCGCGACGGGTCTTCTCCGCCCGCTGGGTGGGGGATGACGCCTCGTTTGCCGATCGCGGCGGCGTGACGTCGCCACCGTTCCCCGAGCTGACCCTGCGGGACGGCGACCCGCTGGATTCCCCGCTGTTCCCCCAGGTTTGGCCGCGGGCGTGAGCCACTGGCGGCGGGATCTGCTATGATCCCGCCTTTCGCTGTCTGGAGCCAGTCGATGTTCAACGACGCCATTGTTTATGACCGCTACGGGCCGCCGGCCGCCGTGCTGACCCTGAAACGCCTGCCGCTGGCGCCGCTGGCGGGCGGACGGGTGCGGGTCAGGATGCGCTTTGCCCCGGTGAATCCTTCGGATCTGATCCCCGTGACCGGCGCCTATCGCCACCGCACCCGACTGCCGGCCGTCGCCGGCTATGAAGGCCTTGGCGAGGTGGTCGCCGCGCCATACGGCAGCCGGTTGGCCGCGGGCCAGCGGGTGCTGCCCCTGCGCGGGGGCGGCACCTGGCAGCGGTTTATCGATCTGGATGAGACCTGGCTGGTGCCGGTGCCGCCGGCAGTTGACGATCTGCTGGCCGCCCGCGGGTATATCAATCCGCTGACGGCGATGCTGATGCTCAAGCGCTGGCCGGTTGCCGGAAAACACCTCGTGCTGACCGCGGCATCGTCCTCCTGCGCCAGTCTGCTGGGACAGTGGGCGCTGGCGATGGGCGCCCGCTCGGTGAGCGGGATTATTCGCTCGCCGCAGCATCGGGCGCGCCTGGAACAGGTCGGGATCTATCCGATCCTCGATACCGACCGGGCGCTGATGGAGAAGGTCAGCCAGCACAGCGATCTGGTGTTTGACGCGGTGGGCGGCGAACTGGCGAATACGCTGCTGTCGGTGCTGCCCGGGTCGTCGACCCTGATCTCCTATGGGCTGTTATCCGGGCGGCCGCTGACCCAGACGCGCGGTAGCGCGACGGTGCGCAAGTTTCATCTGCGGGAGGCGCTGCCGACACTCAGCGTGGCGGCGTGGCGGGCAGCGTTCGACGAAATCTGGCAGCGCCTGCCGACGACCTCCCAGCCGCCGGCCCAGCGTATAGCGTTGAACAACTGGCGGGAGGCGATTGCCGCCGCCGGCCAGCCGGGAAGAGGCGGTAAGATCCTGCTGGATTTCACCGCTGGTTAAGATTACTTTTTCTTTTCGCCCAGAGTAGGGGTTTCGTCAAAGAAGTTCCACGGCTTGAGCAGCGCGTGCGCCCACTCGGTCGGCATGATCGGCCACTCTTCGGCGCGCGCCACGTGGGTGGTGCCGGTGGTGATCCACACGACGTCATCGTGGTTAGTCAGCGACTCATCATCCTTCGCGTACTGGCCCAGGCCGGTATCGTGGGCGGAACGGTTCGGGTATTTCCCTTCCGGATATCGCTCTGTCGGGTGGTAGCGCGTCACCCACAGCTGTTTATCCATAAAGCTCAGGCGATGATATATCCACTCGTCCGGGGCGAATTTGGCACCGGTCGCCGCCGGGTGCGTGCCGCCGGCGTAAGGGATAATCTGGTATGAGACCGGGTTGCCCATGCGGTTCTCTTTGCTGGTGTTGCTCAGCAGGCGGATAGTGCCCGGGTCGAATTTCTGCGCCGCTTTCTGCTCGCTATCGATTGTGTACTGATTCACCTGCATGGTGCTGGTGCGCGGGCCGCCGGCGGTGTTGGGCTTCACTTCAGGATCCATCGCCACCAGGGTGTTGTTCTCGCCGTCCACATCGAGGTCGAGGCGGAAGTTATAGATGTGCTGGTGAGTGGTGCCGACAATATTATGGTCGATCAACGTTCCGTAGCGGGTATCCTCTTTGGCACTGGGGTCATGCATGGTCTTCGCCAGCACGCCTTTCACCGCTTCAATGCCGGTGGCGCCGGCATCGATACCGATGGTGCCGTTGTCGTGGAACACCCAGTCAAAGATATAGTCGTAGTTGCCGACGGTGCTGATCCAGCGTACCACCAGTTCCCGGCGTTCGGTGCTGACGTTGGGTTTGCCCATCTCCAGGTGCTTATACTCAGGCCCGGCATAGCGTTCGAATATGGCCACCGCGCCTGGAATAGTGGTCGGTTTGCCGGTGTAATCGGCGATAGTTTCGTCCAACAGTACCGCATTTGACGGCGCATCTTTACCGCGAACAATCGGCGAGGTCAGGGTGCCCATGCCGTAATCGCCGGAGTCGAGGTAGGCTTTGAAATACCAGCCGACGTCCGGGTCGCCGTAGGGGACGATCATCCCGCCGAGGGAACCTTCATACATCACCTGGCGTTTTGTGCCGTTATCGTTGTAGGTCACCGTTGACAGAATTGGTCCGACGCGCGAGTTAAGACGCAGGTGGAAATCCCAGTTCTGCCAGTGAATGGTATCGCCGGTAATGGTGTAGTTTTTGCCTTCCGGTTCGGTTATCTCCAGCGGTTTCACCGCCGGGGCGTTGCGGTCGCGACCATCATACGGACGGGGCTCCATTGGGACCGGGATCACCGGACCTTCTTCGATTTTGATGATTTTCTTCGCTTCAAGGTCGACCACCGCCACCAGGTTTTCAATCGGGTGCGCCCAGTAGTTGCCGTCGCCGGTATCCAGATAACTGACCACCTTCAGCAGACGCGCATCCTGCTGCAGGCCATCTTTGCCATCAAAAAAGCCAACGGTGAGCGGGGTGGTGACCACTTTGCCAGGATCGGTAATACCGTGCTTTTTCAGCACCTCAGCGAATTCGCTGCTGGCATTGATGATGTTCTGCACGCTAACGAAGTCATCGAGCAGCACCATCCCGTGGGCGCCTTTGATCGGCGTCCAGGAGAGGATTTTTTTGTTTTGCAGATCGACCACGGCTTCAATGACGTGTTTGCCATCGAGCATCACCACATCGGCAGTGCGGGGAGCATCGACCGGCGTTCCCTGCAGGGCAAAGGCCCATACCGCCGCCTTGTCCGGCTCGTGTAAGGAAATCTCAGTAAAGCGGGTATTCGGCTGAAACTCCGGCGCGGCTTTGACAATGGTCACTGCTTCACTGATTTCCGCCGCCGAGAGCGAGTTTAACGGGTGCGGGCGCTTTTCCACCTGGAAGGTCTGATCGAGACCGGACTGGAACACATCGTTGATAAAGGTATCGGAAACCCAGGCTTTACCTTCCTTCATTACCACAGGCACCGGTAGGTCAAGGGATTTACCGTTGACGATCGCCGTTTTGGCGCCGGGCTTTACTTTGACGTAAGCGCCGTCTTTTATCAGGGTGAACATTTGCGCGTAGTCATCCCACTGCACATCGGCGCCGAATTCCTGCAGCGTTTTATCCAGCGGTACCATGTGGGCTTCGCTACCGTGAGCGAAGACCGGTGATTGCCAGGCGCAAACCACCGCCACGGCCAGCGCCAGCGCGGTTTTACGAGGAGAAAATTTCAAGCCGTTTGCCATTGTGACCTCATCTTATTGTTGTGTTGTCTCTTGCCGCTGCGAATGTCGGCTTTGTCATCCTTAAGCTACCAGCCAGCGGTGCCGGGGCGTTTGTTTGCTTTTGCCAGCTTGTTTGTCAGTTTTGCCAGACGGACGTAAAAAATGCCTCCGCAGAGGCATTGAGAACGTGCGCTGATTTTTTTGCCGGGTGGCGGCTGACGCCTTACCCGGCCTGGGGGCCGTGCGGCCTGCCGTTAATTTATTCACCATTCTTGCTGGCCCGAGCCCGGGGGTACAGGGGGCAGCGGCGACTGGCCGCCCCCTGTGCGCTCCCTGCGCTATGCCAGGCATAACGCAGACGATTAACCGGGAGCGCAATGTGCGCTGAAGCCACGGATAACATAAAGGACTTCCCGGGGCGAAACCGTTGCAAACCGATTGCAGTATCAATGGCTAAAGGGTCGGCCAACAGAGCGCCAGCGGTCTATTTTTCGCTATCACGCCGGGAAATCTCCCTGTTGACGCGCCACCAGGGTCAGAATGGAATACAGCGCCACCGCCTGCTGGTGCTGGTTGAAAATCTCCACCGCCCATTCCACCACGCCGGTGGCTTTCTCATCGGCGCTGCGCTGACGTTTGACCGTTTTACGCTTACAGGTCAGGCGAACCTGAATGGTGTCGCCCGGTTTGACCGGCTCAATAAAGCGCAGGTTTTCCATCCCATAGTTGGCGATAACCGGCCCGACGCCGGCATCGACGAACAGCCCGGCCGCGGCGGAGATCAGGAAATAGCCGTGGACCACCCGCTCGCCAAAAATCGACTCGGCGGCGGCGATTTTGTCCATGTGCGCGTAGAAATGATCGCCGCTCAGGCAGGCGAAGTTAACGATATCCGCTTCGGTCAGGGTTCGGCGCGGGGTTAATAAGCTGTCGCCAGGCTGAATCTCTTCGAAATATTTGCGGAACGGGTGAATACGGTCTTCGTTCACCTGGGCGCCGCGCACCCACTGTTGACCGATGGTCGCCAGCATCGTTGGGCTGCCCTGGACCGCGGTACGCTGCATATAGTGTTTCACCGAACGCAGCCCGCCAAGCTCTTCTCCGCCGCCAGCGCGGCCGGGGCCGCCGTGCACCAGCTGCGGCAGCGGCGAACCGTGGCCGGTTGACTCGACCGAGGACGCCTCGTTCAGTATCTGAATACGGCCATGGGCGCGGGCGGCGCCGAGGATAAACTCGCGCGCCAGCTCGCCGCTGGCGGTGACCAGCGTCCCCGCCAGACTGCCGCCGCCGGCGCGCGCCAGCGTCAGCGCATGCTGGCGGTCACGATACGGCATCAGCGTCGCCACCGGACCAAAAGCTTCAATGGCGTGAACCGCTGGCGTTTCATCCGGCTGTGAGCAGTACAACAGGGTCGGCGGGAAAAATGCGCCGGCCGCGCTGAGATCCGCCTCTCCACCGAGCAGTACTTCGCAGCCAGCGGCTATCAGCTTATTGACGCTCTCCTGTACGTCCTGACGCTGTTCGCTATTAACCAGGGCCCCCATCTTAACGCCCTCCTGCGCAGGGTCACCGACGGTTACTTTATGCAGGCGGGAGATCAGTGCATCGCTAACCGCATTAATCTGAGCCAGTGGCACAATGATTCTGCGGATAGCGGTACATTTTTGCCCGGCTTTCGCCGTCATCTCGCGGACCACTTCCCGAATAAACAGCGCGAATTCCGGTTGCTCCGGAGTGACGTCTTCGCCTAACACGCAGCAGTTGAGTGAATCTGCTTCCATGGTAAAGGGAATGGATTTGGCTACCAGGTTAGGGTGCGCCCGTAGCTGCTGGCCGGTGGCGGCTGACCCGGTAAAGGTCACCACGTCCTGGCTATCGAGGTGGTCGAGCAGATCGCCCGCGCCGCCGCAAATCAGGCTGATGGCGCCCTCCGGCACCAGGCCGCTGTCGACAATCGCTTTCACCATTGCCTGGGTGAGCTGGGCGGTAGCGGTGGCCGGTTTAATGATCGCCGGCATACCGGCAAGCCACGTGGGCGCCAGTTTTTCCAGCATTCCCCAGCAGGGGAAGTTGAAGGCGTTGATATGGACGGCGACGCCTGATTTCGAGGTTAGCACATGACGCGCGGCAAAACCGCCCTGTTTGGAGAGCGGGATGAGCTCGTCTTCCGGCCACAGGATATCGTCCGGTAATTCTCGACTACCGAGCCCGGCATAGGTGAAAAGGGTACCGATACCGCCTTCAATATCCACCCAACTGTCGGCGCGAGTGGCGCCGGTTTGCGCGGAGATGGCGTAGAACTGGTCTTTCTGCTCCAGCAGGTGTTTCGCCACCGCTTTCAGCATCGCGCTGCGTTCAATAAAGGTCATCGCCTGCAGGGCTTTACCACCGCGCTCAATCGCGAAGCGGCGCGCCTGCGCCATATCCAGGCCTTCACTGGTCACCTCCCAAAGCGCCGCGCCGGTGATGGCGTGATGGATAGTACGGGCGCGGCCCCGGCCGGTCTGCCAGGCGCCGGATAAGTAGCTGGCTAACTGCTGCATCGCAAATCTCCAAATGTGTTACGTGTGATATCTATAAATAGTTCTTTTATGAATCATAAAATGCAAGCCTGTATTTAATAAATTATTAACATTGTGATCGCGACGGCGTTACGCCTTATGCTTAACTTACTGTATTAATTGTGGTTTACAAAAGGTTTTGCGGAGATTATCACAAAAAGAGCAAACAAAATTTGTGGTTTTATTTAACCAATATGTAACCTTCAATAAACAAAGTGATTCACATAAATGTTTTTGTTGTGAATATCGGAATCATAAAGGTGATGACGTGACAGAAGAACAACGCTTTGACCAGCGCATCGCGCAGGAAACGGCCATCGAACCGCAGGACTGGATGCCGGATGCCTACCGTAAAACCTTGATTCGGCAGATAGGCCAGCACGCGCACTCGGAGATCGTCGGCATGCTGCCGGAAGGCAACTGGATCACCCGCGCGCCGACGCTGCGCCGCAAAGCGATCCTGTTGGCTAAGGTACAGGATGAGGCTGGACACGGGCTGTATCTCTATAGCGCCGCGGAAACCCTTGGCTGCGCCCGGGAAGACCTGTATCAGAAGATGCTCGACGGGCAGATGAAATACTCCTCCATTTTTAACTACCCGACCCTCAGCTGGGCGGATATCGGCGTGATCGGCTGGCTGGTCGATGGCGCGGCCATCGTCAACCAGGTGGCGCTGTGCCGGACCTCCTACGGCCCCTATGCCCGGGCGATGGTCAAAATCTGCAAAGAAGAGAGCTTTCACCAGCGTCAGGGTTTTGAAGCCTGCATGGCGCTGGCGCAGGGCAATGACGCGCAGCGGCAGATGCTGCAGGACGCTATTAACCGCTTCTGGTGGCCGGCGCTGATGATGTTCGGCCCCAACGATGACAACTCGCCGAACAGCGCCCGCAGCATGGCGTGGAAAATCAAACTGCACTCCAACGACGAGCTACGTCAGCGCTTCGTCGACAATACCGTGCCGCAGGTAGAGATCCTCGGTATGACCGTCCCGGACCCGGATTTGCAGTTTGATGAAGCCAGCGGCCACTACCGCTTCGGCGAAATCGACTGGCAGGAATTTAACGAGGTGATTAGCGGCCGTGGCATTTGCAATCACGAGCGGTTGGCCGCCAAGCGTAAGGCCTGGGAAGAGGGCGAATGGGTGCGCGAAGCCGCGCTGGCCCATGCGCAAAAACAGCAGGCCCGCAGCGCGGCATGAGGAGAGACAACATGAGCAAAGTTTACTGGCCGTTATATGAAGTGTTCGTTCGCAGCAAACAGGGGTTATCCCATCGTCACGTCGGCAGTCTGCACGCTGCCGATGATCAAATGGCGCTGGAGAATGCCCGTGATGCCTACACCCGCCGCAGCGAAGGCTGCTCAATTTGGGTGGTGAAGGCCAGCGAAATCGTTGCTTCGCAGCCGGAAGATCGCGGCGAATTCTTCGACCCGGCGGAAAGCAAAGTCTACCGTCATCCGACTTTCTATATCGTGCCGGACGGCATGGAACATATGTGAGGCGGCGATGAATAACCCTAACCCCGTAGCCACCTACGCCCTGCGGCTTGGCGACAATGGTCTGGTTCTGGCCCAGCGTTTAGGCGCCTGGTGCGGACATGCTCCCGAGCTCGAGATCGATCTTGCGCTGGCCAATATCGGCCTCGACCTGCTCGGCCAGGCGCGCAATTTTTTAAGCTATGCCGCCGAGCTTAACGGCTGCGGCGACGAAGATACGCTGGCTTTTGGCCGCGATGAGCGCCAGTTCAGCAACCTGCTGCTGGTGGAGCAGCCAAACGGCAATTTTGCCGACACTATCGCCCGCCAGTTCTTTATCGACGTCTGGCATGTCGCCCTGTTCAGCCGGCTGGTGAACAGCCGCGACGCGCAGCTGGCGGCCATTGCCGCTAAAGGGCTAAAAGAGGTGCGTTACCACCAGCGCTTTAGCCGCGGCTGGCTGGAGCGTCTGGGTAACGGCACCGAATTATCAAATCGCAAAATGCAGCAGGCGGTCGACAATCTGTGGCGCTTCACCGGCGAATTGTTCCTGGCTGATGAAGTGGAGCTCAGCCTGGTTGAGCAGGGCATTGCGGTTGATCCGCGTGAACTGCAGGCCGAATGGCAAAGCGCGGTACACACGGCGCTTCTCGACTCCGGCTTACAGATCCCGCAGGAAGCGGCCTTCCGCAGCGGCGGCAAACAGGGGCTGCACAGTGAACATCTCGGCCCGCTGCTGGCGGAGATGCAGTATCTGCAGCGTTCGCATCCCGGACTGCAGTGGTAAGTGAGGTGACTATGCAATGTCTTGCCGATATCGCTCCTGCAGAGGTTCGCACCATCTGGGGATTATTAAGCGCGATCCCGGATCCGGAAGTGCCAGTACTCACCATCACCGACCTTGGTATGGTGCGCAGCGTCGCGCGCCATGGCGACGGCTGGGTGATTGGCTTTACCCCGACCTATTCGGGCTGTCCGGCGACGGAGCATCTGCTGGGGGAGATCCGCACGGTCATGAGCGAGCATGGCTTTCAGCCGGTACATATCGTCCTGCAGCTGGATCCGCCGTGGACCACCGACTGGATGAGTCAGGATGCCCGCGAGCGCCTGCGCCAGTACGGCATCAGCCCGCCCCAGGGGCACGCCTGCCATGCGGATATGCCCGCTGAGGTGAGCTGTCCGCGCTGCGGCAGCACCCATACCTCACTGATTAGCGAATTCGGTTCCACGGCCTGCAAAGCGCTCTATCGCTGCGACAGCTGCCGGGAACCTTTTGATTACTTTAAATGTATTTGAGGTTGCCATGACGACGTTCTATTCGCTTAAGGTGGCGAGAGTCGAGCCGGAAACCCGCGATGCGGTGACCATCATTTTTGCGATCCCGCAAGCCCTGCAGGCGGAATACTGTTTTCGCCCGGGCCAGCATCTGACGCTAAAAGCCCGTCTGGGCGGCGAAGAACTGCGCCGCTGTTACTCCATTTGTCACAGCCGCACGCCAGGCGAAATTAGCGTCGCGGTCAAAGCCATCGACGGCGGACGCTTCTCGCGCTACGCCCAGCACGATATCCAGCAGGGTATGGAGCTGGAGGTGATGGTGCCGCAGGGGCATTTCGGTTATCAACCGCAGGCCGAACGGCAGGGAGAATATCTGGCGATTGCCGCCGGCTCCGGGATCACGCCGATGATGGCGATCATGAGCGCGACGCTGGCGACCGAGCCGCAAAGCCGCTTTACGCTGATCTACGGCAACCGCAGCAGCCATAGCATGATGTTCCGCCAGGCGCTGGCCGATTTAAAAGACCGCTATCCGCAGCGCCTGCAGGTGATCCACCTGTTTAGCCAGGAGTCGATGGACAGCGATCTGCTACAGGGGCGCATTGACGGCGACAAACTGCGCCAGCTCGCTGACCATCTGCTGGATTTCAGCCGTTTTGACGAGGCCTTTATCTGCGGGCCGGCGGCGATGATGGACGAGGCGGAAGCGACGTTACGTGAACTTGGCGTAGCGGAGAAATCGATTCATCTCGAACGCTTTAATACCCCAGGCGGCAATGTGAAGCGGGTCGCTGGAGTGCAGGCGGAAGGGCGCACGGTGACCATCCGCCAGGACGGGCGCGATCGGCTTATCGCCCTCAGCGCCGAAGACGACAGCATCCTGGATGCCGCATTGCGTCAGGGCGCCGATCTGCCGTTCGCCTGTAAGGGCGGGGTATGCGCCACCTGTAAATGCAAAGTGCTGCGCGGTGAAGTGGCGATGGCCGCCAATTACAGCCTGGAAGCGGATGAGCTGGCGGCGGGCTACGTGCTGAGCTGCCAGTCATTGCCGACCAGCGGCGATGTGGTGGTCGACTTTGACGCGCGGGGGATGGCATGAGCGACCTGCTGATCCACCGTCATGGCCGGGTGCTTCAGTTGACGCTGAACCGCCCGCAGGCCCGCAACGCGCTGAACAATGCCTTATTAACCCAGATTGCCGAGGCGCTGGAGGCGGCGGCAGTTGATGACAGCGTCGGCGTCTGCGTTATTCGCGGTAACGCGCGTTTTTTCGCCGCCGGGGCTGACCTCAATGAAATGGCGGAAAAAGATCTTCCTGCCACCCTGGATGATATTCGCCCACGGTTATGGGGGCGAATTGATGCCTTTACTAAACCGCTCATCGCTTCGGTCAACGGCTACGCCCTCGGCGCCGGCTGCGAGCTGGCCCTGCTGTGCGACCTGATTGTCGCCGGCGACAACGCCCGCTTTGGCCTGCCGGAAATTACCCTCGGCATAATGCCGGGCGCGGGCGGCACCCAGCGGCTGATCCGCAGCGTTGGCAAGGCGCTGGCCAGCCGGATGGTGCTGAGCGGCGAGAGTATTGACGCCCGCCAGGCGCAGCAGGCCGGGCTGGTCAGTGATATCCATCCGGCGGCGTTAACCGATGAGTATGCCCTGAAACTGGCAACCACCATTGCCCGCCATTCGCCGCTGGCGCTACGGGCGGCAAAACAGTCGCTACGCCTGGCGCAGGAAGTCAGCCTGCAGGCCGGTCTACAACAGGAGCGCCAGCTGTTTAGCCTGCTGAGCGCCACCGAGGACCGCCGCGAAGGCATCGACGCCTTCTTACAAAAACGTACCCCGGAATTTAAAGGACGCTAATCGTGGAAGCTTTCATTCTCAGCGCAGTGGAACAGGGCGTCATGACCATTACCCTCAATCGCCCGGACCGCCTCAACAGTTTTAACGATCTGATGCATCACCAGCTGGCGGAATGTCTGAAGCAGGCCGAGCGCGATGATGGCGTGCGCTGCCTGCTGATCACCGGCGCCGGCCGCGGTTTTTGCGCCGGCCAGGATTTGAACGACCGCAATGTCGACCCCAGCGGCCCGCCGCCGGATCTCGGCATGTCGGTAGAACGCTTTTACAACCCGTTAGTGCGCCGTCTGGCGGCGCTGCCGAAACCGGTCATCTGCGCGGTTAACGGCGTGGCCGCCGGCGCGGGCGCTACCCTGGCGCTGGGTTGCGATATCGTGCTGGCCGCGCGTTCGGCCAAATTTGTGATGGCGTTCAGCAAGCTCGGCCTGGTGCCGGACTGCGGCGGCAGCTGGTTCCTGCCGCGGGTGGCCGGCCGTGCGCGCGCGATGGGGCTGGCGCTGCTGGGCGACAGCCTCAGCGCGGAACAGGCCGCGCAGTGGGGGATTATCTGGCAACTGGTGGACGATTCAGAACTGGCGGATACCAGTCTGCAACTGGCGCGCCATCTGGCGGCGCAACCGACGTTTGGTCTTGGGCTGATTAAAAAGGCGCTGCTGGCTTCTGAAACCAACAGTCTCGACGCGCAGCTGGACCTGGAGCGCGATTATCAGCGTCTGGCCGGGCGCAGCGATGATTACCGCGAAGGGGTCAGCGCGTTTCTGGCCAAACGGCCACCACAGTTCAGCGGGAAATAGATGATGACGACATCCTTAGTCAACGTGGCGGTGATCGGCAGCGGCACCATGGGGGCCGGCATCGCCGAAGTGGCTGCCGCCGCGGGGCATCCGGTGCGTATTTTTGATATTAACCCTAAGGCTGTAGACCTGGCGATAGAGGGTATCGCCGGGCGTCTGGCGTCACGCGTTGCGCGGGGCAAACTGGCGTCAGAGCAGGCCGACGCGCTGCTGGCGCGCCTGCATCCGGCCCACGATTTAGCCGCGCTTGCCGACGCGGATTTAGTAATTGAAGCGGCCTCTGAACGGCTGGAGGTCAAAACGGCGCTGTTCACGCAGCTGGCGGAGATCTGCGCGCCGTCAACGCTGTTGACCAGTAATACCTCGTCTATTTCGATTACCGCTATCGCCGCCGGGGTCAAAAACCCGGAGCGGGTGGCCGGACTGCACTTTTTTAATCCGGCGCCGGTGATGAAGCTGGTCGAGGTGGTGAGTGGTCTTGCGACCTCCACAGAAGTGGTGGAGCAGCTGTGCCAGTGCGTAAGCGGCTGGGGGAAACAGCCGGTGCGCTGCCGCTCAACGCCCGGTTTTATCGTTAACCGCGTAGCGCGTCCGTTCTACGCTGAGGCCTGGCGGGCGCTGGAAGAGCAGGTCGCCGCCCCGGAGGTTATCGATGCCGCTTTGCGTGACGGCGGCGGTTTTCCTATGGGACCGCTGGCGCTGACGGACCTGATTGGCCAGGACGTCAACTTCGCAGTGACCTGTTCGGTGTTTAACGCCTTCTGGCAGGACCGCCGCTACCTGCCATCGCTCCTCCAGCAAGAGCTGGCGCTGGCCGGGCGGCTAGGTAAAAAGAGCGGCCACGGCGTCTATCGCTGGCCCGCTGAGACACTGCCGGACGCGGCGCTGCCGCCGGTAATGATGGGTGCTGAATCCGTTACCGTCAGAAGTGACAATGTCACTGAACTAGACGATGTCTTGCTGCTGGAGACTGAAGGCGAGACCGCCCTGGCGCTAAGCGTTAAGCATCACCGCCCGGTGGTGGTGTATGACCTGTGCGCCAGCGATACGGTGGTGCTGGCTGCAGCGGCAACCAACGCGCCTGCGGCCACTGATAAGGCCGTGCATTACTTCCAGCAGCAGGGCAAGAAAGTGCTGCGTATTGCCGATTATCCCGGCCTGCTGGTGTGGCGCACGGTGGCGATGCTGATTAACGAAGCGCTGGATGCGGTGCAAAAAGGCGTCGCCAGCCCGCAGGATGTCGATACCGCGATGCGCCTTGGCGTCAACTATCCGCATGGCCCGCTGGCATGGGGAGAACGCCTTGGCTGGCGGCGGGTGCTGCAACTGCTGGAGAACTTGCAACACCATTATGGCGAGGAGCGCTATCGCCCCTGTTCCCTGTTGCGCCAGAAGACGCTGATGGAGAAGCACCATGAGCAATGATCCGTGGCGCAACGCGCGCGTGATGTACGAAAAAGATACCTGCGCCAGAAAGATGGGGATCGAACTTATCGAAATGGACGACGGTTTTGCGCAGATGAGCATGACCGTCTCGGCGGACATGCTTAACGGCCATCAAACCTGTCACGGTGGTCAGCTATTTACGCTTGCCGATACCGCTTTCGCCTACGCCTGTAACAGCCAGGGGCTGGCGGCGGTGGCCTCGGCGGCAAGCATTGATTTTCTTCGTCCGGCGTTTGCCGGCGACCGGCTGGTCGCCACCGCCAGAGTCAAACAGCAGGGCAAGCTGACCGGCGTCTACGACATCGAAATTGTTAATCAACAGCAAAAGATTGTGGCCCTGTTCCGCGGCAAATCGCACCGCATCGGCGGCACAATCACGGGAGACGTGTAATGCGCGACGCCTTTATTTGTGACGGGATCCGTACGCCGATTGGCCGCTACGGCGGCGCGCTGGCCAGTGTGCGCGCCGACGACCTGGCGGCGATCCCGCTGCGTGAGCTCCTGAGTCGTAATCCCGGGCTCGACCCGGCAGCAATTGATGATGTGATTTTCGGCTGTGCGAATCAGGCCGGGGAAGATAACCGCAACGTGGCGCACATGGCGACGTTGTTGGCCGGTTACCCGCATACCGTGCCGGGCACCACGATTAACCGCCTGTGCGGATCGGGTCTGGATGCCATCGGCTTTGCCGCCAGGGCGATCAAAGCCGGCGATGCCGATCTGCTGATTGCCGGCGGCGTGGAATCGATGTCGCGTGCGCCTTTCGTGATGGGAAAAGCCAGCGCGCCGTACCAGCGTCAGGCGGAACTCTTTGATACCACGATTGGCTGGCGTTTTGTGAACCCGCTCATGGCGCAACACTTCGGAACTGACAGCATGCCGGAAACGGCCGAGAATGTAGCTGAATTGTTAAATATCAGCCGAGCCGATCAGGACGCTTTCGCCTGGCGCAGCCAGCAGCGCGCGGCGCAGGCCCAGCGCGACGGCATTCTGGCGCAGGAGATTGTGCCGGTGCAGATTGTCGGCCGGAAAGGGGCGGTTAGCGACGTGCGCGAGGACGAGCATCCGCGCCCGGAAACCACGCTTGAGCAGCTGGCGAAACTGAAAGCGCCGTTCCGCCAGGGCGGCGTCATTACTGCGGGCAATGCTTCCGGCGTCAACGATGGCGCCGCGGCGCTGATCATCGCCAGCGAACAGCAGGCCGCTATCCAGGGGCTCACGCCGCGGGCGCGTATCGTGGCGATGGCGACGGCGGGTGTCGAACCGCGCCTGATGGGACTGGGGCCGGTACCGGCGGTGCGTAAAGTGCTGGAGCGGGCGGGACTCAATATTAACGATATGGATCTGATTGAGCTGAATGAGGCCTTCGCCGCCCAGGCGCTGGGGGGGCTCAGACAGCTCGGCGTGCCGGACGATGCGGCGCACGTGAATCCCAACGGCGGCGCCATCGCGTTAGGCCATCCGCTGGGCATGAGCGGCGCGCGGTTAGCGCTGAGCGCCAGCCTTGAGCTGCAACGCCGGGGCGGGCGCTATGCGCTGTGTACGATGTGTATTGGCGTGGGTCAGGGCATTGCCATGATCCTCGAGCGAGTGTGAGCTAATTTACCTGCGAGTACCCTACAATGATAACTACTACAAAATTAGATCCGATTGAAACCGCATCGCGTGACGAACTGCAGGCCCTGCAAACCCAGCGCCTGAAATGGACGCTGAAGCATGCGTACGAAAATGTGCCGATGTATCGCCGCAAGTTCGACGCCGCCGGCGTGCACCCTGACGACTTTCGGGAATTAAACGATCTGCAAAAATTCCCCTGTACCACCAAACAGGATCTGCGCGACAACTATCCCTTCGATACCTTCGCGGTGCCGATGGAGCAGGTGGTGCGCATTCACGCCTCTTCCGGCACCACCGGCAAACCGACGGTGGTGGGATATACGCAAAACGATATTGATAACTGGGCCAATATTGTCGCCCGTTCGCTGCGCGCGGCCGGTGGTTCAGCAAAAGATAAAATTCACGTCGCCTACGGCTACGGCCTGTTTACCGGCGGCCTTGGCGCGCACTACGGCGCGGAACGTTTGGGCGCGACGGTGATCCCGATGTCCGGCGGACAGACCGAAAAACAGGCGCAGCTGATCCGCGATTTCCAGCCGGATATGATCATGGTGACGCCGTCCTACTGTCTGAATCTGATTGAAGAGCTGGAGCGCCAGATGGGCGGCGATGCCCGCGGCTGTTCATTGCGGGTCGGCGTCTTTGGCGCTGAGCCGTGGACGCTGGCGATGCGCGCGGAAATCGAGCGCCGGCTGGGGATCACCGCCCTGGATATTTACGGTTTGTCGGAAGTCATGGGACCGGGCGTAGCGATGGAGTGTCTGGAAACCGTTGACGGCCCGACTATCTGGGAAGACCACTTCTTCCCGGAAATCGTCAACCCGGACGACGGTACGCCGCTGGAAGATGGCGAGCATGGTGAGCTGCTGTTTACCACCCTGACCAAAGAAGCGCTGCCGGTGATCCGCTATCGTACCCGCGATCTGACGCGCCTGCTGCCGGGAACCGCGCGGACCATGCGCCGCATGGACCGCATCAGCGGACGCAGCGACGATATGCTGATTATCCGCGGGGTTAACGTCTTCCCCTCGCAGCTGGAAGAGGAGATCCTCAAGTTTGAACACCTGGCGCCGCACTATCAGTTAGAGGTCAATCGCCGCGGTCATCTGGATTCGCTGGCGGTGCGCGTTGAGCTGAAAGAGAGCGGGCTGGCGCTGAGTCATGAACAACGCTGCCAGATTTGCCATCAGTTGCGTCACCGCATTAAGTCGATGGTCGGGATCTCCACCGATATTACTATCGTCAACTGCGGCAGCATTCCGCGCTCGGAAGGGAAAGCCTGTCGGGTATTCGACCTGCGAAAAGCGGTGGTTAGCGGTTAATCCTCTCTCCGGCTGCGCGGCAGGCACCCGGCTGAAGCGTTTGCGCCGTCAGCCGGGGAGTTTCCTGTGCTATGATTCATAAAGGAAAAATATAACAACAGAATGAATCAGATGAGTAAACTCGACGCCTTTATTCAACAAGCGGTGACGGCGATGCCCATCAGCGGCACGTCATTAATTGCCTCGCTGTATGGCGACGCTTTATTACAACGCGGTGGGGAAGTGTGGCTGGGCAGCGTCGCGGCGCTGCTGGAAGGATTAGGCTTCGGCGAGCGCTTCGTACGCACCGCGCTGTTTCGCCTCAATAAAGAAGAGTGGCTTGATGTTGTCCGCATCGGCCGGCGCAGCTTCTATCGCCTGAGTGATAAAGGGTTGCGCCTGACCCGGCGCGCGGAGCATAAAATTTATCGCGCCAGTGCCCCGGAATGGGACGGTACCTGGCTGCTGCTGCTTTCGGAAGGCCTGGAGAAAAATGTGCTCGCCGACGTTAAAAAGCAGCTGCTGTGGCAGGGGTTTGGCGCGCTGGCGCCGAGCCTGCTGGCCTCGCCGTCGCAAAAGCTGGCCGATGTTCAGTCTCTGCTCCACGAAGCGGGCGTCGCCGAAAACGTCATCTGTTTTGAAGCCCATTCGCCGCTGGCGCTCTCCAGAGCGGCCCTGCGCAGCCGGGTGGAGGAGTGCTGGCATCTCACCGAACAAAATGAGATGTACGAGGCGTTTATCGCCTTGTTCCGACCTCTACTGCCGCTGCTGCGCGATTGCGACCCGTCAGAGTTGACGCCGGATCGCTGTTTCCAGATCCAACTGCTCCTTATCCATTTCTATCGCCGGGTGGTGCTCAAAGACCCGCTGCTGCCGGAAGAGCTCCTGCCGGCGCATTGGGCAGGGCAAACCGCCCGCCAGCTGTGTATCAATATTTATCAACGCGTGAGTCCCGGCGCGCTAACGTTCGTCAGCGAGAAAGGTGAGAGCTCGGTGGGCGAGCTCCCGGCGCCGGGTCCGCTCTATTATCAGCGCTTTGGCGGTTTGCCGGGCGCATAAGGAGGTTGCATGCCGATATATCAGATTGATGGACTGACGCCGGTGGTGCCGGAGGAGAGTTACGTTCACCCGACCGCGGTGTTGATTGGCGACGTGATCCTCGGCAAAGGGGTCTATGTTGGGCCCAACGCCAGCCTGCGCGGCGACTTCGGGCGCATCGTGGTCAAAGACGGCGCCAATATTCAGGATAACTGCGTGATGCATGGCTTCCCCGGCCAGGATACGGTGGTGGAAGAGGAGGGCCATATCGGCCACGGCGCTATTCTGCACGGCTGCGTGATTGGCCGCAACGCGCTGGTGGGCATGAGCGCGGTGATTATCGACGGGGCGGTCATTGGCGAAAACAGCATTGTCGGCGCTTCGGCCTTTGTCAAAGCCAACGCCGAGATGCCCGCCAACCATCTGATTATCGGCAGCCCGGCAAAAGCGATTCGCACCCTGAGCGAACAGGAGCTGGCGTGGAAAAAACAAGGTACCCGTGAATACCAGGCGCTGGTGGAACGCTGTAAGCAGACGCTGCACCAGGTGGAGCCATTACGGGCAGTCGAAGCAGGGCGTAAGCGGCTGGCGTTTGATGAAAACCTGCGGCCAAAAGCCGCAACCTGAGGGGTAAAATTATGGCAGAGAAATTATCCGCGCACTGTCACTGCGGTGCGGTGGCGTTTACCGTGGAGCTCAGCGACGGCTTCAACACCGTTCGGCGCTGTAACTGCTCATATTGTCGCATGCGTGGGGCGGTCGCGGTCTTTTCGCCGCGTTCAGGAATAGAGGTGGTACGCGGAGGGGATAAGCTCACAGAGTATCGCTTTAATACAGGGGAAGCCGTGCACTTTTTCTGCTCGGTATGCGGGATCTACACCTTTCATCAACGGCGATCAAACCCGCAGCAGTATGGGGTGAATGTAGCCTGCATTGACGGCGTTTCGCCTTTCGATTTCCCTTGCGTGGAGGTCAACGACGGCGTGAATCATCCAAAGGATGGCGGCGGAGGCGTGGTGGGGTATTTACGCTACGAGAAAAAGTAAAACTCTCCTCCCGCAGGAAGCGAGAGGAGTGAAATATTAGGCTGCAACCACGCTGTCGATGGCCGCTTTCGCGTCAGACTGCGCTTTGGCCGCGACTTCCGGGCCGTAAGCGATACCTTCGGCGAACACAAAGTTCACGTCGGTGATGCCGATGAAGCCGAGGAAGGTGGACAGGTATGGGGTGACCAGGTCGGTCGGAGTATCTTTATGGATACCGCCGCGGCTGGTAACGACGACCGCGCGTTTACCGGTTACCAGACCTTCCGGCCCTTTCTCGGTGTAGCGGAAGGTGACGCCGGCGCGAGCCACCAGGTCGAAATAGTTTTTCAGCTGCGTCGGGATGTTGAAGTTGTACATCGGCGCAGCGATAACAATCACATCATTGCCTTTCAGTTCGGCGATCAGCTCGTCGGAAAGGGCCAGCGCTTCCTGCTGACGCGGAGTCAGCGGCGCGTCGCTCGGACGCAGGGCGCCAACCAGTTCGCCATCCAGAACCGGGATCGGATTGGCGGCCAGGTCACGCACGGTGATCTCATCGCCAGGGTGTTTTTCCTGCCATTGTTCAACAAAATAGTCGGAAAGCTGACCAGATTGTGAGTACCCTGCCAGAATACTGGATTTCAGAACTAATACTTTGCTCATGGGTGTTTCCTTTTTTTAATGTGATTGACGGGTCAATGCCCTGGTGCTTGTTGACACTGTATTCACAATCGCGCCACAGAGATAGCGCAATATATCGAATCCTATGTTCAGATTTTTTGAACAAGGCACGAATGACACAGATGTGGTACTCTAAGGCAATACTTCAAAAGAGATTTTCCCGGCAGAGCTCTGCCCGATAACGCTATGACAGAACAACAAAAAATCACCTTCCCCCAGCTTTATCAACAGCTCGACGGCCTGATGCTGCGCGACAAAACGCGCTTTGCCCGCCGTCTACACGGCGTGAAGAAGGTTAAAAATCCTGAATCGCAACAGGCCATTCTGCAGGAGATGGCGCTGGAGATAAGCCAGGCAGCCGGTAAAGTCCTGCTGCGCGAAGCGGCGCGTCCGGCCATCACCTATCCGGAAAACCTGCCGGTTAGCCAGAAAAAACAAGAGATTCTCGAGGCGGTGCGCGACCACCAGGTGGTGATCGTCGCCGGGGAGACCGGTTCGGGTAAAACCACCCAGCTGCCCAAAATCTGCATGGAGCTGGGGCGCGGGCTGAAAGGACTCATCGGCCATACCCAGCCGCGTCGCCTGGCGGCGCGGACCGTCGCCAATCGTATTGCCGAAGAGCTGCAGAGCGAGCCGGGCGGCTGCATCGGCTATAAAGTCCGCTTCAGCGACCACGTCAGCGAAAACACCATGGTTAAGCTGATGACCGACGGTATCCTGCTGGCGGAGATCCAGCAGGATCGTCTGTTGATGCAGTACGACACCATCATTATCGATGAGGCGCACGAGCGCAGCCTGAATATTGACTTTCTGCTCGGCTATCTGAAAGAGCTCCTGCCGCGCCGCCCGGACCTGAAAATCATCATTACCTCGGCGACCATCGACCCGGAACGTTTCTCAAAGCATTTCAATAATGCGCCGATTATCGAAGTCTCCGGGCGGACTTACCCGGTGGAAGTGCGCTATCGGCCGATAGTGGAAGAGGCGGACGATACCGAGCGCGATCAGTTACAGGCGATCTTTGATGCGGTTGACGAACTGGGGCGCGAAGGGCCCGGCGATATTCTGATCTTTATGAGCGGTGAGCGGGAAATTCGCGATACCGCCGATGCGCTGAATAAGCTGGATCTGCGCCATACCGAAGTGCTGCCGCTGTACGCCCGCCTGTCCAACAGCGAGCAGAACCGCGTCTTCCAGCCGCACAGCGGGCGGCGCATCGTGCTGGCGACCAACGTGGCGGAAACCTCGCTGACCGTGCCGGGCATTAAGTACGTTATCGATCCCGGTACTGCGCGTATCAGCCGTTACAGCTACCGCACCAAGGTGCAGCGCCTGCCGATCGAGCCGGTTTCCCAGGCGTCCGCCAACCAGCGTAAGGGCCGCTGCGGCCGCGTTTCGGAAGGGATCTGTATTCGTCTTTATTCAGAAGACGATTTCCTGTCGCGCCCGGAATTTACCGACCCGGAGATTCTGCGCACCAACCTGGCGTCGGTCATCCTGCAGATGACCGCCCTGGGCTTAGGCGATATCGCCGCCTTCCCGTTTGTCGAAGCGCCGGATAAGCGCAATATCCAGGACGGCGTACGCCTGCTGGAAGAGCTGGGCGCCATCACCACCGATGCGCAGGCAACGGCTTATAAGCTAACCCCGCTGGGCCGCCAGCTCAGCCAGCTACCGGTGGATCCGCGTCTGGCGCGGATGGTGCTGGAGGCGCAGAAGCACGGCTGCGTGCGGGAAGCGATGATCATCACCTCCGCGCTGTCGATCCAGGACCCGCGCGAGCGGCCGATGGACAAACAGCAGGCCTCTGACGAAAAACATCGCCGCTTCCACGATAAAGAGTCTGATTTCCTCGCCTTCGTCAATCTGTGGAACTACCTCGGCGAGCAGCAGAAGGCGCTGTCGTCGAATCAGTTCCGCCGCCAGTGCCGGGTCGATTTTCTTAACTATCTGCGCGTGCGCGAGTGGCAGGACATCTACACCCAGCTGCGCCAGGTGGTGAAAGAGCTTGGCCTGCCGATCAACAGTGAGCCGGCGGAATATCGCGAGATCCATACTGCGTTGCTGACCGGTCTGCTGTCGCACATCGGCATGAAGGATGCCGATAAACAGGAGTTTACCGGCGCCCGTAACGCCCGCTTCTCCATTTTCCCGGGTTCCGGCCTGTTTAAAAAGCCGCCGAAGTGGACGATGGTTGCGGAGCTGGTCGAGACCAGCCGCCTGTGGGGGCGTATTGCCGCCCGCATTGAGCCGGAGTGGGTGGAGCCGGTAGCGCAGCACCTGATCAAGCGCTCATACAGTGAGCCGCACTGGGAGCGGTCGCAGGGCGCGGTAATGGCGACGGAAAAGGTTACCGTTTACGGCCTGCCGATCGTCGCCGCGCGTAAGGTCAACTACAGCCAGATTGATCCGGCGCTGTGTCGTGAGCTATTTATCCGCCACGCGCTGGTAGAGGGCGACTGGCAGACGCGGCACGCCTTCTTCCGCGAAAACCTGAAGCTGCGGGCGGAAATCGAAGAGCTGGAGCATAAGTCGCGCCGTCGCGACATCCTGGTTGATGACGAGACGATGTTCGAGTTTTACGACCAGCGCATTAGCCACGATGTCATCTCCGCTCGCCACTTTGATAAGTGGTGGAAGCAGGCCAGCCGCGAAACGCCAGACTTGCTCAATTTTGAAAAGAGCATGCTGATTAAAGAGGGGGCGGAGCAGGTCAGTAAACTGGACTACCCGAACTTCTGGCATCAGGGCAACCTCAAGCTGCGGCTTAGCTACCAGTTTGAACCTGGCGCCGACGCCGATGGCGTGACGGTGCATATTCCGCTGCCGCTGCTCAACCAGGTAGAGGAGGCCGGATTTGAATGGCAGATCCCTGGTCTGCGTCGCGAGCTCATTATCGCGCTGATAAAATCGCTGCCGAAGCCGGTACGGCGCAATTTCGTCCCGGCTCCCAACTATGCGGAAGCGTTTCTTGGCCGGGCGACGCCGCTTGAGCTGCCGCTGCTCGATTCGCTGGAGCGCGAGCTGCGTAAGATGACCGGCGTGACCATCGACCGCGAAGCCTGGCAGTGGGATCAGGTGCCCGATCACCTGAAAATCACTTTCCGGGTGGTGGATGATAAAAACAAGAAGCTGCAGGAAGGGCGCTCGCTGCAGGCGTTGAAAGACGCCCTGAAGGGCAAAGTGCAGGAGACGCTGTCGGCGGTCGCTGATGACGGTATTGAGCAGAGCGGGCTGCATATCTGGAGCTTTGGCACCCTGGCGGAAAGTTATGAACAGAAGCGCGGTAACTATAAGGTGAAAGCCTGGCCGGCGCTGGTGGACGAGCGCGACAGCGTGGCCATCAAGCTGTTTGATAATCCACAGGAACAGCAGCAGGCCATGTGGCGCGGTCTGCGTCGCCTGCTGCTGCTCAACATCCCGTCGCCGATTAAGTATCTGCACGAGAAATTACCGAATAAAGCCAAGCTTGGGCTCTACTTTAACCCGTACGGCAAAGTGCTGGATCTGATTGACGATTGCATCTCCTGCGGCGTTGATAAGCTTATCGACGAGGCGGGCGGTCCGGTGTGGACGGAAGAGGGCTTTAGTCAGCTGCACGATAAAGTGCGAGCCGAGCTCAACGACACGGTGGTGGAGATCGCTAAACAGGTCGAGCAGATCCTCACCGCGGTGTTCAATATCAACAAACGGCTGAAAGGCCGGGTGGATATGACCATGGCGCTGGGGCTGTCGGATATCAAAGCGCAGATGGCGGGTCTGGTGTATCGCGGCTTTGTCACCGGCAACGGTTTCCGCCGTCTTGGCGATACGCTGCGCTATCTGCAGGCGATTGAAAAGCGTCTGGAGAAGATGGCTATCGATCCGCACCGCGATCGGGCGCAGATGCTTAAGGTGGAGAGCGTGCAGCAGGCGTGGCAGCAGTGGCTGAATAAGCTACCGCCGAACCGCCGTGAGGACGACGATGTCCGGGAGATCCGCTGGATGATCGAGGAGCTGCGGGTCAGCTTCTTCGCCCAGCAGCTGGGCACCCCGTATCCTATCTCGGACAAGCGAGTGTTGCAGGCGATGGAGCAAATTACCCCATAGCCTGGCTGGTTGTCCCCGGTGGCGCTGCGCTTACCGGGGCTACTGGTCAGGCGTCCACGCTTAAGCGTTTACCCACGCCAGAGTAAAGCCGTCCCAGCCTTTAGTGCCCACGGTTTGCAGCGCCGTTGCCGTCAACCGTGGCTCGGCGCCCATCATCTCAATGAACTGACGCACGCCCTGAACGCGCTCGTCGGCGCTCTGTGGGTTGACCACTTCGCCGTCGCGTACCACGTTATCGCCAATAATTAAGGTTCCTGGGCGGGAATAACGTAGCGCCCAGCGCAGATAATGGGGATTATTCGGCTTATCGGCATCGATGAAGATCAGGTCGAAAGCGGGACATTCGCCAAGCGACTCCAGGGACTGTAGCGCGGGTCCCTCCCGTAGCGTGACCCGCTGGTCAACGCCCGCCAGCTGCAGATTCTCCCGCGCCACCTGGGCATGATGCGCGTCGGCCTCCAGGGTGAGGAGTTGGCCGTCTGCAGGAAGCTCGCGCGCCATCCAGATGGTGCTATAGCCGCCGAGGGTGCCGATCTCCAGTATCCGCTTAGCCTGGGTTAGCCGTACCAGCAGGGCGAGAAACTGACCCTGATTGGCGGCGACATCGTGTGCCGGGAGCCCGGCACGATGGTTGTTTTCCAGTACCCGATCGAGCACAGGATCGCCGGGAATTAAGGCCTTAATCAAATAATTGTCTACTGCCGACCACTGTTGTTGCATATGACGCTTCCCCATTTAGCTCCCTGATGAGTCAGACCAGCCGCCTCCCAGCGCCCGGTACAGATCGATCTGCGCCAGCAGCAGGTTGTTCTTCACCTGCACCACGCTAAGCTGGGTGGAGAACAGCGTTCGCTGGGCATCAAGCACATCCAGATAAGAAGAGTAGCCGTTACGGTAGCGGTTTTGTGCAATACGTAAGGTTTCCTGGGCAACGGTCTCTTGTTCCTGAAGCTCGGTTAACTGTTCGCCATAGCGACTGATGGCGTCCAGGCTGTCATTGACCTCTTTGAACGCGCTGCGCACCGTTTTCTCATAGCTATAGAGCGCCTGGTTGCGCTGGGCCATGGAGACGTCCACCTGGGCATTTAACGCCTGGCGGTTTAGCAGCGGCGCCAGAATACTGCCGCCAAGACTCCACAGCCGCAGCGGGTTGTCCAGCAGATCCGGCAGCGTCCGGTCCTGCAGGCTGCCGGTAGCGGTCAGGTTAATAGAGGGCAGCAGCTGCGCCTGCGACGAGGCCAGCGTGGCGTCGGCGGCCACCAGCTGGCGCTCGGCCTGAGCGATGTCCGGACGGCGGTTGAGCAAGGTGGACGGCAGCTGCGACGGCAGACGCAGCGGGGTAAGCTGGGCGAACTCGCCGCGTTTTACCGCGCCAGGGTTATCGCCGAGCAGCACGCTGAGCGCATTTTCCTGCTGCGCAATCTGGTGCTGTAGCGGCGGGATCTGCGCCCGCGTTGACCGCAGCTCCGAATCCGCCTGCATCAGCTCAAGGCGTGAAGTATACCCGGTTTCAAACTGACGTTTGGCCAGGCGCCACGCGTCTTCCCTTGATGTTAGCGTCTGCTGGGTCACCCGCAGCTGCTCATCCAGCGACAGCAGCGTGACGTAGCCAACGGCCACCGAGCTGGCGACGCTCAAATTGGCGGCGGCGGCGACGGCTTTCTGCGCCTCAAGGCTGGCCCCGGCGGCGTTGGCCGCGCTGCGGTTCGCTCCCCAGATATCGACATCATAGCTGGCGGTCAGGCCGCCCTTATACAGTGTGCTGTGGATCGGCAGGCCGGTGGCGGCGGACTGCGTCCGGGCGCGGGTGCCGGTGAGGCTGGCGTCCAGTGACGGAAACAGGCTGCTGTCGGCGGCGTAAGCGCGCGCCTGATACTCATTCACTCGCTCGCGGGCGATCAGCACATCGCTGTTATAGCGCAGCGCCTGGTCGACATACTGATTGAGGGTACTGTCATGAAAATTGCGCCACCACACGCCCTCCACCGGGCTGGCCGGGCCAACGTCGGCCCGCCAGGCGGCAGGAATAGTCAGGGTCGGCTGCGCGCGCTGCACATCGGCGGATTGACAGCCGACCAGCGCCAGAACGATAGCAAGGGCGACCGGGCGGATCATGGTTGTTTCTCCGCACGGGTATCAATAGTCACCTGCACCGACATCCCTGGCCGCAGACGTTCGCTGTTGTTTTGCCCGTCGTTGACCGTAATACGCACCGGGATGCGCTGGGCGATCTTGACGAAATTGCCGGTGGCGTTGTCCGGAGAGATGGCGCTGAACTCCACCCCGGTCGCCGGGGAGATACTCTGCACCTTGCCGTGGAAGGTCTCGCCGTTGAGCGCGTCTACGGTGAAGGTGACCGGCTGGCCAACGCGTACTTCGGCCAACTGGGTCTCTTTGAGGTTGGCAATCACCCAGTGCTGCGGCGGAACCAGCGAGGTCAGATGGGTTCCGGCGCTGACATAGGCGCCAAGACGCACCGAGATCTGCCCCAGCTGGCCGCCGGTGGGGGCGATAATCTGGGTATTCTGCAGGTCGATCTGCGCCAGCTCAAGCGCCGCTTTGGCGCTGGCCACGTCGGCCTCCAGCGAATCGCGATTGACGATGGTCGATTCACGGTCCTGGCGCGACATCTCCAGCGCCGCTTTCGCCTGCTCAATATCCGCCGCCCCTTGCGCCGCGCTGGCCCGCGCCGAATCACGTTCGCGGATCGACAGCGAACCGTCGGCGGTTAACTGCTGGATGCGTTTTAAATCGGCCTGGATTTTCAGATTCTGCGCGCGGGCGTTTTGCAGCGCGGCTTCATTCTTGGCGATCGTCGCCTCGGCGCTTTTGCGCTGTTGCAGGTTATTGCGCAGCGCGGCCTCTTTCATCGCCAGGGTAGCCTGGGCCTGATGCACCCGCTGTTTATAGATGCGATCGTCTATCTGGAACAGCACCTCGCCCGGCTGGACAATCGCGAAATCTTTGACGTTGACGGCGGTGATATAGCCGTTGACCTGCGGGCTAATAAAGGTGGTCTGCCCGCGCACATAGGCGTTGTCGGTAAACTGGCTATGGCGAGTGAACGGCGGCAGTTGCCAGGCGTAGAGGATCACCAGCACGCCGACGAGGCCTATCGCCGCGGCGGTAAAAATGGAAACCACGCGAATATTATTCCGGGTGTTGGCCTGTTGTTTGGCCGCATCCTGCTGACTCATAACGACTCCAGAGATGAAATGATGATAATTATTTGCTGCCGGTAGCGCGTTGCAACGCGATACGGGCAGTCAGTCGTAAGCGAATTAAGCGCCAGAAAACCCACACTAGTGTCCCGGCGGAGATCGCCGCCGTCAGCAGATAGGTATCATTCCAGGCGAGAATATTGGCCTGCAGCGTCGCGGCGTTTTGCAGCAGGGTGGTGGCCTGAACGTTGAGCAGCGTACTGTCGCCAATCTGGCTCTGATACATCTGGCTGTACTGCTGCAGCCGCTCGACGATCAGCGGGTTCAGGGTGGTTATCTGGTCCGCCAGCTGGCTGGAGTGGAATTTCTCACGCCAGGTCTGGAAGGTGCCGAGGATCGCCGAGCCGAGCAGCCCGCCAATGTTCTGGCTCATGCCGAACAGCACCGAGAAGCTGACCAGGTTGCGCGGGTCGGCAAACACGCCGCCAATCCCGGCGAGCATCGCCGGGGCCAGAAAGAAGGCGCTGCCGAAGCCGAGTAAAAACTGGCTGAACATTAATTGTTCCGGACGGGTGAGGGCGTTGGACTGGCTGTCGAGCAGCGAGGCTATCATGATCAGCGCCAGCGCGGTGGCGGTCGGCCAGTAGAGCTTCTGCGGGTTGAGCGTCAGACAGCTGGCAATGATCCCGCACAGAATACCGGCGAAAATCGACCACGCGAGGTTAGTCATCTGTTCGTTTTGCAGGCCAACGTACTGCAGCCAGCCGATGACCCCGGTGTTCTGCTCCGCCAGCACGATGCGGATCAACAGCATAATCAGGCCCAGACGCACGATGCTGCCGCTGGAGAGCCATTTGGTATTGAGCAGGGGGTTGCTGCGGTTATGCTCGAAGGTAATCGCAGCGACGATCAGTATTACCGCCGCCGCCAGCGCCCAGCCGATCCACGGCGCTTCAAACCACCACTCGAGCCGCCCCAGCGACAGCACGGCGCACACCAGCGCCATGCCGGGCGCCAGCAGAAAGAAGGTAATGAAATCCTTTTTTTCGAACACTTTTTTACGATCGCTTGGCGGCAGTTTTAGCGCGATGACGCAGGCCAGCGACACCAGCGCCAGGCCCAGTTCAAAGAAGTAGAGACCGCGCCATTCATCGGTCTGCAGCAGTTCGGTGGAAAAGAGGCGCGCCAGGGGAATGGCCAGCGACGAGCCGGTGATGCCGATAGTCAGCCCTTTCAGGCGATGCCGAGCAGGCCAGGCCTGTACCTGGTAGTAGATCCCCAGCGAGCTGAGCGCCGCGGCCACCATGCCATGGGCGGCGCGAACCATCATCGCTGAGCTGAGATCGTTGACGAAGAGGTGGAAAAAGGTGACCAGCACATAGAGCACCAGAAAGCCTTCGGTGAAAGCGCGCAGGCCAAACTGCTGGCGGAATTTCACCAGCAGCAGGTTGATGGAGACGTTGGTCATCACGTATACCGCCGGCAGCCAGGCGATTTCTGTCGACCAGGCGGCGAAGGTACCCTGCAGCAGCTGCAGGTTGGCGGTGACCACTGCGTTGCCCAGCGCGCCGGTGAGACATACCAGCAGACCGACCACGCCGTAGGCAAGGCGTTTCGCCGGACTGTGCAGCGGCGTCGACGGCGAACCGAGCAGAGCCGGTTTTTCATGCGGCGCCCAGTCATGCGGGGCGTAGGGGTTATCCTGGCGACGGGGCATTATTTCTTCTCTACTTCGCGCAACAGCTTTTCCAGCACCCGCTGGGTTTGCTCCTGCTCCTGTGGGGTAATCGCCGTCAGGATCTCTTCGCGCAGATCGTCAGCCACCGTTTTGACCTGTTCATAGAGGGCCTTCCCTTTGTCGGTGACCACCAGCAGTCGCTTACGTTTGTCGCTGGCGGTGGTGATGCGCTCAACCAGTCCGAGGGCGACCAGACGATGGATCAACGGCACAATGGTCGGGCTCTCCACCCCCAGCTCCTGCGCCAGTTCGCTTTGCGACAGCGGCTGCTGGTGGCGGGCGATGGACGCTACCGCCACCCAGCTGGCCTGGCTGAGACCGAGATTTTTCAGCCGACGATTGACCGCCAGCCGCCAGTGGTGCGCGGTGAGGTATAAAAGATGAGAGAAGGTAAGCTGTCGATTGTCCATAGGTCGTCTGTCAATATCGTTAGAGCTCTAACGATTTTATGCCGGATAACCGCCGGAGTTCAAGATGAAAGATAGAAATTGGTTAACGGTATGTACGTTAATTGTAGTTAATCTTCCGGCCGCGATCCGTGTCGTGCGGTCTGCTGACCGAGGATATTTTTATTCTGCGCCATCACCCAGGCGATAAAGGCCCGCAGGGGGGCGGGAATATGTTTCCGGCTTGGGTAGTAGACGCAGAAATGGTCGGCAGGATAGCGGTAGCCGGGTAACAAATGGACCAGGCTGCCCGCGCTCAGCTGCTGCGTCACCAGCGACTGATAGACAAAGGCGATGCCTAATCCGCTCTCCGCGGCCTGGATCATTGCGCTATCGGCATCGACGACCAGATCGCCTTTAACCGCGACCTCGCTAAGCTCGCCGCTGGGGCCAATAAACTCCCAGCGGTACTTCTCACCACCAGGAAAACAGCGGTTAATGCAGCGGAAATTAACTAATGACTGCGGGGTGTCGGGCTCTCCGGCTTCGCGTATATAGTCCGGGCTGGCCACCGGGATCAGCGATAGTTTCTCGCCAAAGGGGATGGCAATCATCTCTTTGGGCACATCCTGCGAATAGCGAATGCCGGCGTCAAAACCGGACTCGATAATATTGACTTTCCGATCGGTGGCATACAGTTCGAGCGTCACATTGGGACAGGCGTTTTTAAAGGCGATAAAATAGTCTTGAAAAAACAGGTCAATAACAATGCGCGGTAAATTAACTTTCACCACGCCTTCCGGAGTCAGACGGTGATAATTCAGACTGTCCACCACCCGGCGATAATCATTGACCACCGGCGTTATATTATTAAGAAATTCCTCACCCACTGCGGTTAATGACAAACTGCGCGTTGAGCGATTTAGCAGGCGCACGCCTAACTTTTCTTCCAGATGATTAATAGCGACGGTAAGGGCCGGTGGGGAAAGGTTTAACGCTTTAGCGGCCTGACGAAAACTGCCATGTTTCACTATGAGTATTAATATTTCTATTTGTTGCAGATCGGGCAAGGTTTTCATTGTTAATTTCCAGCTAACACCGCGTTCGGAATAGATTAATTGTTATCAATATGAAAGGGAAGTATATATTTAATGCCATTCAGCAATTAAGGAAAATAAGATGAAAACACGTTATCTTGGAAAAGAGAAGTTTCAGGTTTCCGCATTAGGTCTCGGATGTATGGGGATGAGTTTTGCCTATGGCGGCGCTGAAACGTCGCAGGCGATAAATACGATCCATGCCGCCATGGACATGGGCGTGACCTTCCTGGATACCGCCGAAGTATATGGTCCTTTCGATAATGAAGTTCTGGTCGGAAAAGCGATTAAAGGTTTTCGCGATAAGGTGCAGATTGCCACCAAATTTGGATTTCGTATTTTGCCGACCGGCCAGGGTCTGGAGCGGATGGCCGGCGTTGACAGCCGTCCGGCACATATTCGCGAATCAGTGGAAGGGTCGCTGAAGCGACTGAATGTCGAGACCATCGATCTGCTCTATCAGCACCGCGTCGATCCCGCGGTACCGGTGGAAGAGGTGGTAGGCACTATGGCCGATCTGGTTAAAGAGGGTAAAATTCGCCATATCGGTCTGTCGGAAGTATCTGCTCAGACGCTGCGCCGGGCCTGCAAGGTACATCCGATCGCTGCCGTGCAGACGGAATATTCGCTATGGAGCCGCGAGCCGGAGGCCGGTATTCTCCACACCTGCCGCGAGCTGGGGGTCGGCTTTGTGCCATACAGCCCGCTTGGCCGCGGCTTCCTGACGGGGACAATTACCGATCCCGGCGTTTTGGCAGCGGATGATTTCCGCCGCCATCTGCCGCGCTTCCAGGCCGAAACCATGCGCAAAAACCAGCTGCTGCTTGAGCGCCTGCAGCAGGTGGCCACCCGCTATGACGCGACCCTTGCGCAGATTGCCCTTGCCTGGGTGATGAGCAAAGGCGAGGATATCGTGCCTATCCCGGGGGCGAGGAAAATTGCTCACCTGCGCGACAATGCCGGCGCCGCGAATATTACCCTCGCGGCGGAGGACATCCTCACCATCGAACATATTTTCACTGCCGACAACGTCACTGGCTTACGCTATACCCAGGGCGACTTTGATTTAATCGAAAAATAATCCCCTACGGGCAGCGGATGGTTATCACTTGCGTGACGTTGTCACCTTTGCCGAACAACTCCTCGTCTGATAGCGCACATTCTCGGCGGTTAACGGCGCGGCAAAGAAAAAAAGGGGCGGCGCAAGGCCACCCCTGATGCGGTTGCTGATGGGGATCAGCCCGGGTAGATGCCGCGGTCTTTACGCGCCATCAGGATGCGCTCGCAGGCCACGATATAGGCGGCGGTGCGCAGCGTACACTCTTTCTCGGCGGCTTTATCCCAGACGTGCACGATAGCGTCGGTCATAATGCGGTCCATTTTGGCGTTGATCTCCTCTTCGCTCCAGAAGAAGCTGGCCATGTCCTGTACCCACTCAAAGTAGCTGACGGTCACCCCGCCGGCGTTGCAGATAACGTCCGGCACCACGATCACGCCGCGCTCGGCCAGCACGTCGTCCGCTTCCGGATAGGTTGGGCCGTTGGCCCCTTCCAGCACCAGTTTGCAGGTCAGCTTCTCCGCGCGCTCGCGGGTGATTTGCCCTTCCAGCGCCGCCGGGATCAGGATGTCCATCGGGGTGGTCCAGAAGGCGTCTTTATCGATCTCCTGGGCGCCCGGGAAACCGGCAATCTGCTTTTTCTCCGCCTGCCAGGCGGTGAGGGCGGTCATATCGATTCCGCCTTCGTTATACAGGGTCGCGGTATGATCCTGAATAACCACGATACGAGCGCCGACGCCGGCGAACAGGCGGGCCGCTTCGCTACCGACGTTACCAAAGCCCTGCAGCGCCACTTTGGCGCCTTCAATTTCGATACCGGCGCGACGGGCAACTTCCCGGCCGGTGACAAACACGCCGCGTCCGGTGGCTTTTTCACGACCGAGGGAGCCGCCGAGGTGGATCGGTTTGCCGGTGACCACGCCGGTGATGGTGGTGCCATGGTTCATGGAGTAGGTGTCCATCATCCATGCCATCACTTTGCCATTGGTGCCGACGTCCGGCGCCGGAATATCTTTCTGCGGCCCGATAATAATGCCGATTTCGCTGGTGTAGCGGCGGGTCAGACGCTCCAGTTCACCTTCCGACAAGGAGAAGGGGTCGACGCGGATGCCGCCTTTGGCCCCGCCGTAAGGAATATTGACCGCGGCGCACTTAATGGTCATCCAGGCAGAAAGTGCCATGACTTCGTTAAGATCGACATCCGGATGGTAGCGAACACCACCTTTACCCGGTCCGCGCGACAGATTGTGCTGAACGCGATAGCCCTCGAAGTGGCGGATGGTGCCGTCGTCCATTTGCACAGGAATGTCGACGATCAGCGCGCGCTTCGGATGGCGCAGGGTTTCCACCCAGTAGGCAAGATCGCCGAGATAAGGCGCGACGCGGTCGATCTGGCGCAGGTAGGTGGTCCATGGAGATGTACTACTTTCAGATGCGTAAGATAACTTTTCCATAAGAGTCCTGTTTCTCAGTGTTATTTATGTCGTGTAAAACCGTGGAATAGCTACAGCAGTAAACTCTGTGCAATGAATGGTATCACCAATTTTATAAAGCGGTATTTGACGGCAATTCCGATTTTTAAATTTTTGTTAGATTTTTTATTTTTTAAGTGAATAACTACGCACGTCAACCACCCGCAAGCTGTGCATTTTAATTCACTTTTTATTCACTTAAGTGCATAAGAAAATATTTTTTCTATGTTTTTCATTATCTTGATGATCTTCAAAAAGTGAATAAATTGCTTTTTTCCGTATTGACAATCTTGTTGTTCACAGGCCAGCATTAGCCCACACAACAACATGGCATTAACCATGAATTAACAATTACCCGTAAAAAGAATAGGGCTTTATTTTTCTGTGGTGAATATTTTTACCATCGCAGCGGGCGCGCTCGTGCCCAAAATAAGCCGAGGGGCAGGGTTAATGTCGATTGTCCAACGCGACGGGAGCGTTTTCCGTCGTCTTACGTTCCGGAGATAAATTATGTCAGGCAGTATGACTCGCGAAGATTTTGACGCTTACCTGGTTCCCTGTTTTGCCCCCGCGCCGTTTATTCCGGTCAGAGCGGCGGGCTCCCGCGTCTGGGACCAGCAGGGGAAAGAGTATATCGATATGGCGGGCGGCATCGCAGTGAACGCCCTGGGCCATGCTCACCCGGCGCTGGCTCAGGCCCTGCAGGATCAACTGGCGAAACTGTGGCATATCGGCAATGGCTATACCAACGAGCCGGTGCTGCAGCTGGCAAAAACCCTCGTGCAGTCGACCTTTGCCGACAAGGTGTTTTTCTGCAACTCCGGCGCCGAAGCCAACGAGGCGGCCCTTAAGCTGGCGCGGAAATATGCCCACGATAAGTTTGGCGGTGAAAAAAGCGAAATCATCGCCTTCAACCACGCCTTCCACGGCCGCACGCTGTTCACCGTCTCCGTTGGCGGCCAGCCGAAATATTCCAGCGATTATGCTCCGCTGCCGCAGGGCATTACCCATCTGCCCTATAACGATATCGAGGCGGTCACCGCGGCGATCTCCTCGCGCACCTGCGCGGTGATCGTCGAGCCGATTATCGGCGAAGGCGGGGTGATCCCGGCGGACCCGGCGTTCCTGCAGGCGCTGCGTACCCTCTGCGATCGCCATCATGCCACCCTGATATTCGATGAGGTGCAGACCGGCGCCGGGCGTACCGGCCATCTCTACGCCTACCAGCATTACAACGTCGTCCCGGACATTCTCACCAGCGCCAAAGGGCTGGGGGGCGGCTTCCCGATCGGCGCGATGCTGGCGAAAGAGGCCTGGGCGCAGGTCTTCCAGCCAGGCACCCATGGCACCACCTTCGGCGGCAACCCGCTGGCGGCAACCGTCGCTAACGCCGTGCTGGCCCATCTCGATGCGCCGCTGCTGGCGGGCGTTGGCGAGCGCCATGCGCTGATCGTTGACCAGTTGAATGCGATCTCTGCCCGATACGATGCGTTCAGCGCCGTGCGCGGCACCGGTCTGCTGATCGGCGCTGAGCTGGCGGGGCCGCTGCGCGGCAAGGCCAAAACGTTGACTAACCTGGCGGCGGAAGAGGGGCTGATCGCCCTGATTGCCGGCCCGGACGTGCTGCGCTTCGCGCCGGCGCTCAATATCCCGCTGGCGGATATTGCGGAAGCCTTCGTGCGCCTTGATCGCGCCGTTGCCCGCTTAACCCGCTAACCGGGAGGACGGCCTGTGATGCTATTTCGTCCCGTACGGGAAAACGATCTCGACGACATCGTCCGCCTCGCCGCGCGGGCGGGGGTCGGCATGACCTCTTTACCGCATGACGTCGGGCGCCTGGCGGCCCGGATCCGGCGCAGTATCGAGACCTTCGCCGGCGAACTGCCGCGCAGCCAGCAGGGTTTCCTGTTTGTGCTGGAGGACACCGCGCTGGCGCGGGTGGTGGGGGTGAGCGCCATTGAGGTCGCAGTGGGCCTGGACGAGCCGTTTTACAATTTTCGCATTCAGAAAACGGTGCGCGCCTCGAAAGCGCTGGGAGTCTATAAGCCCCAGGAGCTGCTTAATCTCAGCTATGACCACACCGGGCACAGCGAACTGTGTACGCTGTTTCTCGACCCGGCGTATCAGCGCAACCGCAATGGTCTGCTGCTCTCCAAGGCGCGCTTTTTATTTATCGCCGCCTTTCGCGAGTGGTTCTCCCCGCACCTGTTTGCCGAACTGCGCGGCTGCAGCGATGAGCAGGGACAGTCGCCGTTCTGGGATGCGCTGGGCCATCATTTCTTCGACATCCCGTTCGCCGATGCCGACCGGCTGACCGGCACCGGCATGAAAACCTTTATTGCCGAACTGATGCCGGCGTACCCGATCTATATCTCACTGCTGCCGGAAGCGGCCCGCGGGGTCATCGGTCAGGTGCATCCCAATACCGCCCCGGCGCGGGCGATCCTCGAGAAAGAGGGTTTCAGCTGGCGCGGCTCGGTGGATATTTTCGATGCCGGTCCGGTGCTGGAGGCGGACACCGATCAGATCCGCGCCGTGCGCGATAGCCAGCGCCTGCCTGTCCGGCAGCTGATGGGCGACCTGCCGGCGCCGACCCTCGTCGCCAACGGTCAATTCGACAACTTTCGGGCGCTGCTGGTGGCCCACGAAGAGCAGGTCTCGCTTGACAGCGCCGCGCTGGACGCGCTGCAGGTCAGTGAAACCGACCGCGTTTATACGGTAACCCTGAATCCAGAGGACAACAGATCATGGCGGTAAAAGCACAGTTTATAGCCGGGCAGTGGCTGCCAGGCAGCGGCGCAACGATGAGCAAACTGGCCCCGGCGGATCAGTCGCTGCTGTGGCAGGCGGCCAGCGCGGGGGCTGACGACGTCCAGGCGGCCTGCGCCGCGGCGCGCGCGGCGTTTTATCCCTGGTCGCACCGGCCGCTGGCCGAGCGTATTGACGTCGTACAGCGTTTTGCCGCGCTGCTGGAGACGCATAAAGAGGCGCTGGCGACCCTGATTTCCCGCGAGACCAGCAAGCCGCTGTGGGAGACCCGCACCGAAGTGCAGGCGATGATCGGCAAGGCCGCGATCTCCATCGAGGCCTATCACCAGCGGACGGGCTTTCATGAGTCGACGCTGCCGGACGGTAAAGCGCTGCTGCGCCACAAACCGCACGGCGTGATGGCGGTCTTTGGCCCCTACAACTTCCCGGGCCACCTGCCCAACGGACATATCATTCCGGCGCTGATCGCCGGGAACACCATTGTGTTTAAACCCAGCGAGCTGACGCCGGCTACCGCTGAAATGACGGTCCAGCTGTGGCAGCAGGCGGGCATCCCCGACGGGGCGATCAACCTGCTGCAGGGCGGAAAAGCCACCGGCCAGGCGCTGCTGGAAAATCGTGATATCGACGGCGTGCTGTTCACCGGCAGCGCGGCGGCCGGTTTCCACTTCCATCGCTACTTCGGCGGCCAGCCGGAGAAGATGCTGGCCCTCGAGATGGGCGGCAACAACGCACTGATCGTCGCCGACGTGGCCGATATCGATGCGGCGCTGCATGTGATTATCCAGTCGGCGTTTATCTCTGCCGGGCAGCGCTGCACCTGCGCGCGCCGGCTGCTCGTGCCGCGCGGCGAGCAGGGGGATGCGCTGCTGCAGCGGCTGGTAGAGGCCAGCGCGCAGATCCGCGCCGGCAAGTGGGATGATCAGCCGGCGCCGTTTATGGGCGGGGTGATCTCTCTCGACGCTGCGCAGAACATGCTGGCGGCGCAGCAAAAACTGGAGGGGCTCGGCGGCAAGGTGCTGCTGCGCATGCGCCAGCCTGACCCGCGCTCCACGGTGCTGACCCCGGGGATCGTCGACGTCACCGGTATTGAGGTGCCGGATGAAGAGTACTTTGGCCCGCTGCTGACGATTATCCGTTACGACGGCTTCCCGGAGGCGATTCGCCTCGCCAATCAGACCCGCTATGGCCTGGCCGTCGGGCTGATCTCCAGCGATGCGGCGCAGTTTGATCAGCTGGCGGACGAGGCGCGAGCCGGGATCGTCAACTGGAACAAGCCGCTGACCGGCGCATCGAGTAAAGCGCCGTTTGGCGGGGTGGGCGCCTCCGGCAACCATCGCGCGGCAGCGTGGTACGCCGCCGACTACTGTGCCTGGCCGATGGCCTCTCTGGTCAGCGATACGCTGACGCTTCCGGCGACGGTATCGCCGGGCCTGCCATTCTGATAACGGATCCTGTGAGGACATATGTCTGGTTTTGAAGCAAACTTTGATGGCCTGGTCGGCCCGACGCACCACTACGCCGGACTCTCCGTCGGCAATGAAGCCTCGCAAAATAACCGCGATGGTCTCTCTAACCCTAAAAAGGCGGCGCTGCAGGGGCTGTATAAAATGAAAGCCCTGGCCGATCGCGGCTTCGTGCAGGGCATTCTGCCGCCGCAGCCGCGGCCGAATCTGCGTCTGCTGCGTGAAGTGGGTTTCCAGGGCAGCGATGAGCAGGTTATCCGGCAGGCGGCCCACGCGGCGCCGCAGCTGCTCTCCGCCTTCAGCTCCGCCTCGTCGATGTGGACCGCCAACGCGGCGACCGTCTCACCGTCGGCGGACAGCGCCGATGGCAAAGTCCATTTCACCGTCGCCAACCTGAACAATAAGCTGCACCGTATGCAGGAGGCGCCCACCACCTCGGCGATCCTGGGCGCCACGTTCGCCGATCCGCGCTACTTTGCCCACCATGCGGCGCTGCCGCAGCATGGCGACCTCGGCGATGAAGGGGCGGCCAACCATAACCGCTTCTGCCGGGAATATGACCGGCAGGGGGTGCAGTTTTTCGTCTATGGTCGACGCGCCAGCGGCGGTATCGCCCCGGTGAAGTATCCGGCGCGGCAGACCCTCGAGGCCAGTGAGGCGGTGGCCCGCCTGCATCAGCTGGATCCGCGCTACACGGTGTTTGCCCAGCAGGCGCCACAGGCTATCGATCGCGGCGTGTTTCATAACGACGTCATCGCGGTCAGCAATCGCCATGTGCTGTTTCACCATCAGCAGGCGTTTGTCGATCAGGCGACAGTGCTGGTCACGCTGCGGGCTAAAAGCGACAGTCTGGATATCCCGTTCACCAGCGTGGAAGTGCCGGACGAGCGGGTTTCGCTCGACGACGCCGTGGCCTCTTACCTGTTCAACAGCCAGCTGCTGAGCAAACCAGACGGCAAGATGCTGATCGTGGTGCCGGAGGAGTGCCGCCAGCGGGAAAACGTCTGGCGCTATCTCAGCGATCTCGCCGCCGATAGCGCATCGCCGATCGATGAAGTGGCGGTCTTTGACCTGCGGGAAAGCATGCGCAACGGCGGCGGCCCGGCCTGTCTGCGGCTGCGGGTGGTGCTCAATGAGGCGGAGCGCCAGGCGGTCAACGCCCATAGCCTGATGAACGACGAACGTTATCAGCAGCTGACGGCATGGGTGGAAAAACACTATCGCGACCGGCTGCATGCCCGCGATCTGGCGGACCCGCAGCTGCTGCGCGAGGTTTATCAGGCGCTGGATGAGCTGACGCAGATCCTGCGCCTGGGCGCGGTCTATGATTTTCAGCGTTAAGGAGCGGCAGATGGAGCACCTGGTTAACGATTTACTGCACTGCCGCCTGCAGGCGTGGACCTTTCCGGCGGGCATCGAGGCCCGCTGGCTGGGCGAGGGCATTTTACAGCTGCTGCCGACGGCGCCGTGGCGCCAGGCGACGATCCTCTCCGCCGGCGTGCATGGCAATGAGACCGCGCCGATTGAACTGCTGCTGCAGCTAACCCACGATCTGAGCCAGGGGCGGCAGCCGCTCACGCAGGCGCTGCTGATCGTCTTTGGTAATCTGCCGGCGATCCGCGCCGCGCGCCGCTATCTGCATAACGACCTGAATCGCCTGTTCGGCGGCCGCCATCTGGCGGTCACCCCGGGAAATGAGTCGCGGCGGGCTTTTGCGCTGGAGCAGGCGGTGCAGGCTTTTTATCGCGCCGCCGATGCGGCGGGGCCGGTCAACCGTGGTCATCTCGATATGCACACCGCCATTCGCGGATCGCTGTATCGCCAGTTTGCGCTGCTCCCGGCCCACGCCGGGGATTTTTCGCCCGATTTCTATCAGCTGCTGCAGGCCAGCGGGATGGACGCCGTCGTGCGCCATACCGAAGCGGGCGGCACCTTCACCCATTTCACCTGCGAAAAGTTCGCCGCGCAAAGCGCCACCCTGGAGCTGGGGAAAGTGATGCCGTTCGGCGCCAACGATCTCAGCCTGTTCGCCGCCGCCGACGCGGCGATCCGGGCCTGGATCGCTGACGCGCCGCTGCCGCCGCGCGACAAAGCGCCGGTGGACTACTTCCTGGTCGAGGAGAGCATCATCAAGCGCGAGGGGGAATTTACGCTTAATCTCGCGGCAGACGTTGAAAACTTCACCGCGCTCCCGGCAGGGTATGAGATCGCCCGCCAGGCAGAGAAACGTTGGGTGGTGCAGGCCCGGGCCCCCTATATCCTCTTTCCCAACGCCGGGGTCGCCACCGGCCAGCGCGCCGGGCTGTTGCTCCGCGCCGCTGCCCTTCGTCTCCCGCAACCAGCCTGAGGAAACACCATGACTGAACATCAACATCAGGCGTCACCTGCCGCCGGAGGTGAAGGCGCGTCACAGCTTAAGCGCGGGCTCAGCGCCCGCCATATCCAGATGATTGCCCTCGGGGGCGCCATCGGCACCGGGCTGTTTATGGGGGCGGGGCGCAACATCGCCGTCGCCGGCACCTCGATCCTGGTTATCTATGTGCTGGTCGGGTTCTTTACCTATATGGTGATGCGGGCGATGGGGGAGCTGCTGCTCACCCGCCATGACTACCGCTCGTTTGCCGACTTTGTCGGCGAGTATCTCGGGCCGCAGGCCAGCTTTTACCTCGGCTGGACCTACTGGCTAAGCTGGGTGGTGACCTGTATCGCCGACGTGGTGGTCTGCGGGAGCTATATGCAGTACTGGTTCCCGGAACTGTCGGCGTGGATGCCGGCCCTCAGCATGCTGGCGATTCTGTTCCTGCTTAACCTGCTGTCGGTGAAAATGTTTGGCGAGGCGGAGTTCTGGTTCGCCCTGATCAAGGTGATCACCATTATCGCCCTGATCGGCACCGGCGGCTGGATGATTGCCACCGGCTGGACCTCCCCGGACGGCGTGACGGCCTCCCTCAGCCATCTCACCAACCCGACGGCCTTTATGCCCCACGGCATCACCGGCTTTTTCGCCGGCTTCCAGATAGCGATCTTCTCCTTTACCGGCATTGAGCTGCTGGGCACCATGACGGCGGAGACCCGCGATCCGCAGCGCATTTTGCCCAAGGCGATCAATGCTCTGCCGCTGCGGATTATCATCTTCTATCTGCTGTCGATGGTGGTGATCATCGCTGTCGCCTCGTGGCCGGGGGTGTCGGCGGAGACCAGCCCCTTCGTGACGCTGTTCGCCAAGGCCGGGCTGCCTGCCGCCGCGGCGGTGATTAACTTTGTGGCGCTGACCTCGGCGATGTCCTCGGCCAACAGCGGGGTCTTCTCCAGCACCCGCATGCTGTACGGCCTGTCGGTGGAGAAGCATGCGCACTGGCAGTTTCGTATCCTGTCGCGCAGTACCCGCATTCCGGTGCGCAGCCTGCTGTTCTCCTGCTTCTGCATGCTGATCGGCACGCTGTTGCTGTTTCTGGTGCCGAACGTGATGACCCTGTTCACCATCGTCTCGACCCTGGCGGCGATTATGGTGGTGTTCAGCTGGGGGATGATCCTCGTGGCCTATCTGGTTTACCGCCGTCAGCGTCCGGACCTGCACGCCGGGTCGATCTTTAAGATGCCCGCCGGGGTAGTGATGAGCTGGGTGAGCCTGCTGTTCTTCGCGTTCGCTATCTTCATCATGATCTTTGACCCGGACACGCTGCTGGCGCTGTTGGCTTCTCCGCTGTGGTTTATCGCGCTGTGGGGCTTCTGGAAGCTGAAGCAGCGGCGCGAGGGGCTGCTTCAGCTGGACAACCAGAGCGCCTGACACCCGCCGGCCCTGGCGGCCGGCTAAGCAGGGGGGAAGACTTGACGCCTGTTTCGGCCCGGTGGCGGCTGGCGCCTTACCAGGCCTACATGCTTACCGGACCTGGGATAAGCGGTTTCCCCCGCGGCGCGATCTCCCCCCAGGCCCGCGCAAGCGCAGCGCCACCGGGCGGGATAGTCGGCGCCGTAGTAGCCCTGGCGGGCGGCGGTCAGGCGCTTTCCGCCCGGGAGGGGGCCGTGCCCAGCGCGGACTTCATCCGGCTGGCGCAGAATATCGCCAGCAGCGAAATCGCCACCGTAATGCCCAGATAAACGGCCACCGGCCGCCAGTCACCGTCATATTTCGCCAGCAGACCGGTGGCGATAAGCGGCGCGGTGCCCCCGGCCAGCGCGGCGCCCAGCTGGTAGCCGAGGGTGATCCCGGTATAGCGCACATTGGCGCTGAAAATCTCAGAGCACAGGGTGCCGAGCACCGCGGTTACCGGCGCCCACAGGATGCCGAAGGCAACGATCGTCGCCAGCATGATGCCCCAGCCGGTACCGGTGTCGAGCAGCAGGAACCACGGGACGATAAACAGCCCCAGCAGCACCACGCTCAGGGTGTACATCTTTTGCCGACCCACCTTGTCTGACAGCAGCCCCATCAGCGGGATCATCACGGTGGCCACCAGCGCGCCCAGGGTCACGGATTCCAGCGCCTGCGACTTCTGATAGCTCAGGGTGGTGGTGGCGTAGCTGACTACAAAGGTGGAGAAGATATAGAAGGGGGCGGTCTCCACCACTTTCAGGCCGGCGGCGATCAGCACTTCCCGCCAGTGGTGCTTGAGCGTATCGCGCAGCGGGGCCTTCGCCACCTGGCCGGATTTTTTCACCTGCTTAAAGGCGGGCGTTTCGTCGATATCTTTGCGGATCCACAGGCCGAGAAAAACGAGGACGGAGCTGAGCAGGAACGGTATGCGCCAGCCCCAGGCGAGAAACTGCGCCTCATCGAACAGCGTCATCAGCGAGACGATAAATGTTGCCATCAACATGCCGATGGTCACCCCGGCCTGGGGAATGCTGCCGAAAAAGCCTTTCCGCTTTTCCGGCGCGTATTCATAGGCCAGCAGCAGCGCGCCGCCCCATTCGCCGCCAATACCCATGCCCTGAATAATGCGCAGAGTAATCAGCAGGGCCGGCGCCCAGAGGCCCACCATCTCGTAGGTGGGCAGCAGGCCGATCGCCACCGTGGCGCTCCCCATCAGCGACAGGGTCAGCACCAGCGTCTTCTTGCGGCCGATGCGATCGCCGATATGGGCGAAAATCACGCCGCCGATGGGGCGGATAAAAAACGTCAGCGAGAAGGAGAGCCAGGAGAGGATCAGGCCGATAACCGGGTCGACCATCGGAAAGAAGATTTTGTTGAACACCAGCGCGGCGGCGGTGCCATAGAGAAAATAATCGAACCATTCGATGGCGCTGCCTGTCAGGCTCGCGATCAGTACCTTCTTGTTTTTCTGCAGAATGGATGCAGTGTTGTCTTGTGGATTGCTCATTACGAAACGTTCTCCCGCCACGGTAGATAGGTCAGGTGTCACTCTGTACGAGCAGGGTGCAACCTGATGTGAAAAGGTTGTGTAATTGTTAAGCAACTTAGGGTTGAAGGTTACAATTGGCAAGTTTATGGCTGGCAAACTGGGCATTATGGCGCGCTTAGAACTGGTATAACCGCGACGCTATTTTTTATTTTCCACCTGATTTTGCTGTTTTTTGTTATTTTCATAGTGAGTTGTTCAGGTGCAACCCGCCTGTTTTTAGATGTTTCTTGTTATTTCAAAATGGTTACAAATCGACGCCGCTATGCCTCCCGGCAGGCGGCGTTTATGATAGCGAAAGCATCCTCTCCGCTCGGCTGAGAGAGGATTAAGGAGACAGAATGGCAGAACAATTTCCTCCGCTGTCGGCAGCGACGCTGGCGGCGGCTAACCAGGTCGGCGCCTGGCTGGCGCAGGACGATCTGGCGACGCTGCCCGCGCTGCCGCAGGTGGACGTGGTAGTGCTGGCCGGCAACGCCGTGATCCCAACCATCGACGCCGCCTGCCGTCTGGCGGCGGCGCAGGCGGTCCCGCTGCTGATCAGCGGCGGCGTGGGACATTCTACGGGCTATCTCTACGAGGCGGTGCGCCAGGATCCCCGTTACCGTACGTTGCCGGTGGATGGCCGCCCGGAAGCGCATGTTCTGGCCGACATTGCTCATGACTACTGGCACATCCCCCATTCGCGGCTGGTGGTGGAGGACCAGTCAACCAACTGCGGTGAGAACGCCCGTTTTACCCGGACCACGCTGGAGAGCCGGGGGCTCGCCCATCGTCGCGGGATCGTCATTCAGGACCCGACTATGCAGCGGCGAACCATGGCTACCTTCGCCCGCGTCTGGCAGGGGGCGACGACGCCGCCGCAGTGGTTGAGCTTTCCCGGCTGCTCGCCGGTGCTGGAGCAGACCGATGGCCAACTGGGGTTCGCGGGCGGCGGAGCGGGGCTCTGGCCGGTCACCCGCTACCTGGGGCTGCTGCTGGGCGAGCTGCCGCGCCTGCAGGATACCCCTGAAGGGTACGGTCCGCGGGGAAAAGACTTCATCAGCCATGTCACCTTCCCGCCGGAGATCCTCGACGCCTGGCGACAGCTGCGGGAGGACGCCCAGCTTGCCGGGGCGCTGCAGGCCCGCACCCTCGGCTGAAAAATGCCCGTTTACGGCAGATTCGTCGCAAACGGGCAATTTGTGTTATTAAAATGTAACCTCAAGCGGGCATTTTTGGCCCGTTTTTATGAATCAGCTCACAGAACTGCGTCAATGTGCTGCCGAACAGCGGCTTATCCGCCCGATATTTAACAAAAAAATCACCTGTTAAATACAAATGCACCACAGGAGCAGCCATGACAGCACCCGTTCAACACCCGATGTATATTGATGGCCAGTTCGTTTCCGGTCGCGGCGACGGCTGGATCGACGTGCTTAACCCGGCGACCGAAGCGCTGCTGTCGCGGATCCCGGACGGGACTGCCGAAGAGGCGCGGCTGGCGATTGACGCCGCCGAGCGCGCCCAGCCCGGCTGGGAAGCGCTGCCGGCCATTGAGCGTGCGGGCTGGCTGCGCAAAATTGCCGCCGGTATCCGCCAGCGTGCCGACGAGATCGCCGGGCTGATTGTCGCTGAAGGCGGCAAGATCCAGCAGCTGGCGGCGGTGGAGGTTGCGTTCACCGCTGACTATCTCGACTATATGGCCGAATGGGCGCGCCGTTACGAAGGCGAGATCGTGCAGAGCGATCGCCCGGGAGAGAATATCCTCGTCTTTAAACGCGCGCTGGGGGTGACCACCGGGATCCTGCCGTGGAACTTCCCGTTCTTTCTTATCGCCCGCAAGCTGGCGCCGGCCCTGATCACCGGGAATACCATCGTCATTAAGCCCAGCGAATTTACGCCCAATAATGCCATCGCCTTTGCCGAGATCGTCCATCAGGTTGGGTTGCCGAAAGGGGTCTTTAACCTGGTGCTTGGCCGCGGAGAAACCGTTGGTCAGGAGCTGGCCGGCAATCCGAAGGTGGCGATGGTTAGCATGACCGGTAGCGTGGCGGCGGGAGAGAAAATTATGGCCGCTGCGGCGAAAAATATCACCAAAGTGTGCCTCGAGCTCGGCGGCAAAGCGCCTGCCATTGTAATGGACGATGCGGATCTGGAGCTGGCGGTGAAAGCGGTAGTGGACTCGCGGGTGATTAACACCGGGCAGGTGTGTAACTGCGTCGAGCGGGTCTATGTTCAGCAGGGAATATACGACCGCTTCGTCAACCGCCTCGGTGAGGCGATGAAGGCCGTCCAGTTTGGCGACCCGGCGACGCGGGATGACATCGCGATGGGGCCGCTGATCAACGCGGCGGCGCGGGACCAGGTGGTGGGCAAAGTGGCGAAGGCAGTGGCGCAGGGGGCGCGGGTGGCGCTGGGCGGTCAGCCGCTGGAGGGCAAAGGCTATTTTTATCCGCCGACCCTGCTGCTGGATGTACGTCAGGAGATGGACATTGTCCATGAGGAAACCTTCGGTCCGGTGCTGCCGGTGGTGGCCTTTTCGACCCTCGATGAGGCGCTGGCGATGGCCAATGACAGCGATTATGGCCTGACCTCCTCAATCTATACCCGCGATCTGAACGTGGCGATGAAAGCGATTAAGGGACTGAAGTTTGGCGAAACCTATATCAACCGTGAGAACTTTGAGGCGATGCAGGGGTTCCACGCCGGCTGGCGTAAGTCGGGGATCGGCGGCGCAGATGGCCGCCACGGCCTGAATGAGTACCTGCAGACCCAGGTGGTCTATCTGCAGGCCTGAGGCACTCCACACAGAACCGGCGGACAGCGCAGGCTGTCCGCCGTTCACTTAGCGGGCAAATTTCTCCAGCACGCGGATCAGTTGGGTGACAAAGCCGTATTCGTTATCGTACCAGGCGACGGTTTTCACCAGCTGTACGCCGCCGGCCTCCACAATCTCCAGCTGGGTAGCATCGTAGATCGAACCGAAATGGCTGCCGATGATATCGGAAGAGACGATCTCCTCTTCGGTGTAACCAAAGGATTCGTTACCCTCGGCCGCCTGCCTCATCGCCTGATTGACCTCATCCGCAGTCACCTTTTTCTCCAGCACCGATACCAGCTCCGTCACTGAGCCGGTTTTGGTCGGTACGCGCTGGGCATGGCCTTTCAGCTTACCGCTCAGGGCAGGGATCACCAGGCCAATGGCTTTTGCCGCGCCGGTAGTGTGCGGGATAACGTTTTCCGCCGCCGCCCTGGAGGCGCGCAGATCTTTTCCGCGCGGCCCGTCCACCAGAGACTGGGTGCCGGTATAGGCGTGGATGGTGGTCATGGTGCCTACGGTGATGCCGAAGGCATCCTGCAGAACTTTGGCCATCGGCGCCAGGCAGTTGGTGGTGCAGGAGGCCACGGAGATGATGGTGTCATCCGGGGTCAGGGTGTCATCGTTGACGTTGTAGACGATGGTTTTCATCTCGCCGGCGGGGGCGGAAATCAGCACTTTGCGCGCGCCGGCCTGGAGATGGGCTTGCGATTTCTCGGCCGAGGTGTAGAACCCGGTACACTCCACAATCACCTCGGCGCCTGCCGCCTGCCATGGAATATGCTGCGCCTCTTTTTCGGCATACACCGTAATGGTTTTGCCGTTGACGATCAGCGCATCTTCGGTAAAGTCGACGCTCCACGGGAAGGGGCCGTAGTTTGAATCATGCTTCAACAGGTAGGCCAGCACCTTTGGCGAAGTGAGGTCGTTGATAGCCACCACTTCCAGGCTGCTGTCGACTTCTAATAAACGACGTAACACCAGACGTCCGATACGACCAAATCCATTAATCCCAAGTTTACTCATGGATATTCTCCGGTTGGTAAAACGACTCGATGTGATGAAACTCCTCCAGGCTTAGCCCTGTCCCCCTGATTGGTCAACTGACAATCTGTGCGCTTTGCCAGGGCCTGCGGGCCGGAGAGGGGAAAAGTGAATGTTTTCCCGGTCTTTTTTGCCCGTGACGGCAGGGAATGATTTTTGTTACCAGAGATGAGGGGGCTGCCTGCTGGCGAAACGACGAAAAGCGTCTATGCTTAACTATTGAATAGCTTAGTAAAAAATTGACGTTAGACGAAGGGAGAGGTTATGGGATTCTGGAGAATCGTTTTCACTATCATTCTGCCGCCGCTGGGTGTGCTGCTGGGAAAAGGCTTCGGCTGGGCGTTTATTCTCAATATCATTTTGACCCTGCTGGGCTATATTCCTGGCCTGATCCACGCCTTTTGGGTGCAGACCCGCGATTAAAGGCTGACCCTCGCCGCCTCCCCCTGAGACCTGTTCAGGGGGGCATCAGGCACTCTTTATATAACAGCGTATTATCCTTCGACCAGTAGTGCCGGGTCTCCTCTTCCAGATCGACGATCCACTTAAATACCCCGGCGCTGGCAAGATCCCGGCAGTACTGTTCAAAGTTAATGGCCCGGGCAAAGTGGCGGATAACGGCGGCCCTGGTCAGACAATGGCTGGCCTCAGCGCGAACGCGCAGCAGCCCGCGGGCGCTTTTTACCGAGACTACCTCGTCGTTTGCCATTACGAAATTCATATTGCCGGTGGAAACAAAATAGATGTAGTAGGAGACCTGATGCCGACGCAGTTCATTGGCGAAGGTGGCATAGTCGGCGTCAGAACGCGCTTGCTCAAAAAAATGACCCAGCCTGACCAGCAGTTCCATTTCGATCCTTATCGTGTCGCTGTGTGCGGCTTTGGCCGATAGCGGCAGAAACCATTCACTAAATAACTTATTCGCATTTTAATAATATAGGCGCGTTATATTAATGGTTATTGCGTAACTGGAACACGGTTTCAAGTGTTACAATCTATTGCAATCGTTTGGCTACCTGGTCAGCGATGCGTAAGCGAACGGCGAGGCGGGAACGAGGAGACAAGCGCCGGCGGGGAAGGCCGCCGGCGGGAAAACGGCGCTACTTCTGAATCAAATAGCGAATGGTTGGGCCATCCTGCTGAATATCCAGCACCGTATAGCCATGATTTTTGGCATCGAGCGGAATGTTATTGATTGACTGCGGACAGTCGCTGACCACTTCGAGGATCTCGCCTTTTTTCAGGGAGGGCATTGCCTCCAGGGTGGCAACCGCCGGATAGGGGCAGGGCTCGCCGACCATATCCAGGCGATAATCAGGGATGATGTTTTTCATGCGCTCTCCTTCACGGTCCGGATCGCCGCCTGGCGGCGGAAAAAATGTCTCTCCCAGGCGATCACCAGCAGCAGGGCGATCAGCAGCAGTAGATAGGTGGCCAGTAGTCCGCCAAAGGGACCGAAGGCGTTCAGCAGGTTGACTTTCTGCCAGTGGGTGGCGAGCGGGGCGGCGATATCGTCCCAGCACCAGGCGAGCAGCGTTGAGCCGATGACGTTGCCCAGCCCAACCCACCAGTAGTGAACCTGGCCCTCCACCGCCCGGTACATCCAGCCGGTCTCACAGCCGCCGGCCAGCACGATGCCAAAGCCAAATAGTAGCCCGCCAATCGCCGCATTAGGACCGGCCCACATAATTTTCGGCGCCATCCCCAATTGCACATAGCTGAAGATACCGATGGCGCTCGCCGCCATGCCGAAGATAATCGCCTTCGCCATCACCGTCCGGCCGGTGATCCACATATCGCGAAAGGCGGAGGTAAAGCAGATCTGCGCGCGCTCGATAAGCAGACCAAAGCCAATACCGAACAGCATCGCCAGGCCGAGCGCCGGGTGGTCTGCGGCGGTGAGCAGGCCCCAGCCGATCATGGCGAAAAAGACCACCATCCCCAGGCGGAAACGGCGGCGCGCCTGCTGCGGTTTTTGGGTTAACGGCGAGGCGGTGGACACCTTTTGTATTTTTACCGGGATGCGAAAAAGGGGCAGCAGCGTGAAGCGGGCGCCAAACCAGGAGCCGATGGCGGTGGCGATGGCAAACAGCCAGGCGTGCAGGGAGAACTGCGGAATGCCGGTGAAGAAGGCCGCCAGGTTGCAGCCCATCGCCAGCCGTGCGCCGAACCCGGCGATGATGCCGCCCGCCACGGCCTGCGCAATGCGGATCCGGCTGCGTGGCAGGCGCAGTTTGACGTTATTCGCCCACAGCGCGGCGGCCAGGCAGCCGCCGAACATGCCGATGATCATCCTGCCATCGATGCGGGTCAGCGGCGACCCTTCGAGATGTATCAGCTGGTAATAGCCCCACTGTTCGCTGTGGACGCCCAGCAGCTGCAGCAGCTGACCACCCCAGCGGGTGAATTCGCCGGTCACCGCCCAGAAGGTGCCGGTGATGCCAAAATAGTAGGTAGAGAGAATGCCCGCGGCAATGACCGCCGGGACAGGAGACCAGAACCGGATAAGCCAGGCCTGTTTGAAGGATTGCCATGTCATAAAAATGCCTCTGAACTCAGAAGGTATTAACGGTCGATGACCGACCAAAGGGGGCAAATAGTACCCGCCTTAGCGCCTGCTTTCTCTGTTTTGGATCAAGGCCCTACGCTTGCGTCAGCACGGCAACCAGCGCCAGCAGCGCGGGCAGCGCCTGAATATAGAGAATTTTGCGGCTGGCGGTCAGCGCGCCGAAAATCCCGGCGGCCAGCACGCAGGCCAGGAAAAAGATAACCACCTGCACCCCCGGCGCCCCCAGCCACAGCCCCCATGCCAGGCCGGCGGCCAGAAAGCCGTTATACAAGCCCTGGTTGGCCGCCAGCACCCGGGTCTGCCGGGCGAAATCGGCGCTGAGGTTAAAGGCCCGGCGCCCGGCGGGGGCTTCCCAGAGAAACATCTCCAGCACCAGGATGGCGAGATGAATAATAGCGACCAGCGCAACGAGGAGAGTGGCTAACACAGCGGTCCTTAACGATTAGAGAAATGTTTCTCCAGTATAACCGCAGGTGCTCACCAGGCGAGAGGGCGACTGCTATAGTGCAGATAGCGTCATATTTTCCCGCCGCGAAGAGCGTCGGTTTATCTGATTGCCCTTTGGTTTAGCTAAGCGGTGCTAGCATGCCGGGTTCTTTTTACGGGTATGGCATAGGTTACTGAATGGTAAATAAATTATGGATTTTGTTATCAGCGCTACTAATGGTTGCCATGCCGTCGGCGCAGGCCGGGGAATTAAACCTCTATTCGATGAATACCGGTTCCTATGTCTATCATATGACGGGTAACCACGGACAATATAACGAACATTTCAATAACAACTTTTTCTCGGTGGAGCGCAAGTTTTCTCAGGATTCAAAATACAGCGTGCTGGTCGGAACGATGAAAAACAGCTTTGACGATCGTTGCCTGACCCTCGGCGTGCGCCGCGACTGGCTGAAAAACGATACCGGCTGGGTACTGAAAGGGGTGTATGCCTATACCGGGGAATTTTTCTTTGATGCCTTCAGCCACTGTGGGGATTCCGGCACCTACCGCACCGCCAAAAAAATCACCGGCATCGGTTTTTCGCCCTACCTCTATCATGGCCTGCAATATAATTTCACCGATTATTTCGGTGTGGAAGGCGGCATTATTGTGCCGGCGATCTTTGTGATGAGTGTTCAGTGGAGCTTTCGCTAGACGCTTTATTTCCCGGGAAAAGAGCAGGCCACCACAGGTGGCCTGATACTAACGACCTGGCGGCAGGAATTAATGGAAGCCGAGACGGATCAGATCCAACGGGCAGAAGCGGCCCTCGCAGCCGTCGATTTCAACGCAGTCCGCCCGGCGCAGCTGCTCAGCGGTTTTCCCCTCGCCATGGATAGCTTTAATCACGCCCGTCGTCCCGTTACCGGCGATCATTACCATGCTGCCGGTAGCAATAGCGTTACGATTACGGTCATAGGTTTTCATGGTCTCCTCCTCAATAAACCTGGGTGAAAGCAATGATTAAGCGCGCAAATTAATACCGCTTTCTGCCTAAAAAAGTTTTGAGGATAATCAAATTTATTTTAATAACCGCCTGAGCATAAAGGCAAGAAGACCTTCTGTTCGCCTCCATCGCATCGCCTGCGCGGCGAGGGGATGAAGCGTGATACTGGCCGTCATATGTCAGCCAGGTTACTGTTTTATGACCAGATTATTAACCTTGCCAGCCCGCGGAAAATAGCGAAAGATGACAATATTCGGGCATCAACGGTGCCAGTGCCTGTCCTGAGGGAGCCATGAGTCAAGACGTCACCGCGAAGATGTTAAAGCCCGATTTTGATAGTGAAGTTTCCGGCCTGGTGCATGGCTATTTGTTTCATGAACAGCGCCCCCCGCAGCCGATCGCCTCTGGCGAGGTATGCGCCCGCTATCAGGCGCTCGCCGATGACAAGGCGTTTATCTGGTTACACCTGAATCTTAATCATGCCACCGCCGAGAAATGGTTAACCAGCCACTTTCCGGTGGCCGATTTTTTCTTCGAGGAGATCCGCAGCGGCTCGCACACCACCCGCATTGAGCGACAGGGGGAAAATCTGTTCGCTGTGCTTAACGATGTGCTGTTTCGTCCGCAGGATACCAGCGCGGAAACCGCCACGCTGTGGCTCTACTGTAGCCCCAGGCTGGTGGTGACGGCGCGCTTCAAACCGTTGCGGTTTATCGAATGGATGCTGCCGCGCTTGCAGACGCTCAGGGTGAACACGTCTACTGAGCTGCTGGCCTTTCTGCTGGAGGAGCAGGAGGAGGTGCTGGAGCAGGTCGTCCGCCAGGCCAGCCGCCATGTTGACCTTATTGAAGAGCGTCTTCTGAGCAATCACGTGCAGCGCAACCGGGCCGATCTGGCGCGGCTACGGCGGATGCTTTTACGCTTCCAGCGGCTGCTGGCGCCGGAGCCGGCGGCGATGTTCCGGCTGCTTAACCGGCCGCCGGCGTGGATGGATCGCGCGGTGGTGCAGGCGTTTCGTCAGTTCACCGAAGAGTTTAGCGTGGTGCTTAACGATCTGTCGGGCCTGATCGAGCGCATCAGTCTGCTGCAGGAGGAGATTGGCGCCCGCCAGCTGGAGCAGAGCAATCGCACCCTCTATACCCTGACGGTGATCACCGTCCTCGCGCTGCCGATTAACATCGTCGCCGGTTTCTTCGGCATGAACGTCGGTGGGATCCCGCTGGCAAGCAACCACCACGGGTTTATCCTGCTGGTGGTGATTGTCGCTGTCTTTACCCTCGGCGCCGGTTACCTGGCGTTTCGCCGGCGCGATGACCTGTAGATTGCGCGTCGAATCAGCTGAGGCTGCGCAGGGCGGCAATCAGTCCTTCGACACCGCGTTCCAGCTTCTCGCGCGGGCAGCCGACGTTGAGTCGCAGAAAGCCGTTGCCCTCAGGACCATAGGTATAACCCGGCATAATCGCCACCTTCTGTTCGGCGATCAGCGCCTGCTGTAGCGCGCGATCGTCAACGTTGAGCGGGCGCAGGTCGATCCATGCCAGGTAGGTGGCCTCCGGCGGCTGCCAGCAGAGCGCGGGGAAGGCGTTGTTGAGCGTGTCGGCGACATAGCGCATATTCGCCTGCAGGTAGTCGCGCAGGGCATCGAGCCAGGGAGCCCCGTCGCGGTAGGCGGCGATATGGGCGACCAGCGCCGGCACGGAAGGGGAAGAGAGCCCGTCGCGACCCTTTAGCGCCTGCAGGTAGCTGTCGCGCTCGTTCTCTTCGGGGATAAAGCCGTAGGCCCCGGTAAAGGCCGGAATATTGAAGCTCTTCGAACCGGAGGTGAACAGCGCCCATGGTCCCTGAGCGACCTCGCTCCACGGGATATGGCGGTGTTCGCCCCAGGTCATGTCCATATGAATTTCGTCGCTAATCACCCTGACGCCATGTTTTTGACACAGGGCCGCCATGGTCTCCAGCTCCTCGCGACGCCAGACTTTCCCCGTTGGGTTGTGCGGGCTGCACAGCAGCAGCAGGGTATTCTTTGGCTCTGCCAGCGCCGCCTCCAGGCGGTCCATATCGCAGCGCCACCGATTATCCTTCAGGATCAATGGCACCGGGGCAATCCGCCGCCGGTTAGCGGTGATGGTGTTATAGAACGCATCGTAGGCAGGGGTGTGGACCACGACGCCGTCGCCTTCTTTCGACCACTGGCGGATGGTTTCCGCCACCATGTAGATAACAGACGGTCCGTAGACCACAGATTGCGGATCGATGTCGCTGTTAAAGCGGCTGGCGTACCAGTGGACAATCGCCCCGAGAAACGCCTCGTTGCGCCAGCGGCTGTAGCCGAACACCCCGTGGGCCAGCCGCTGGCTGACGGCGTCGAGAATACAGGGCGCGGTGGCGAAATCCATATCGGAAATAGTGAACGGCAGCAGATCGGCGGCGCCAAACCGGTCGGCGACATAGTCCCATTGCGTGCACCAGGTGCCGTGGCGATCGATAGGGGTGGCAAAATCAAACATTGGAGCTTCCTTAGCGAGCGCCCCCTCCGTAGCGGAGGGGGACTAGTGGGATCAGGCCTGCACGGTATTCATCAGCGTGGCCATCTCATCTTTTACCGACTGTACCTGCGGGCCAATAACCACCTGCAGATTATGCTGGTTGAGCTGTACCACCCCGATGGCGCGATGGGCTTTCAGCGCGGCGGCGTCCACTTTGCTCATATCGTGCACCGACAGGCGCAGACGGGTAATGCAGTTATCCAGCGAAACAATGTTCTCTGCGCCGCCGAGCGCCGCCAGAATCGCCGGTACGTTATACCCGGATTTGCCGATGGTACCGGCGACGGCTTTCTCCACGCTGGCGGCAGTGTCGATGTCGCGGCCCGGCGTTTTCAGATTGAAGCGGGTGATGGCGAAGCGGAAGATGGCATAGTAGACCGCGAACCAGATAGCCGCCACCACCGGCACCAGATACCACTTGGTCGCCAGGCCATGCAGAATGCCAAACACCACGAAGTCGATGATATTGCCGTCGGTGTTGCCGATGGTTACCCCGAGCACCGCCATGATGGTAAAGCCGAGACCGGTCAGCAGCGCGTGGATGACATACAGGACCGGCGCGACAAACAAGAACAAGAACTCCAGCGGCTCGGTGGTGCCGCCGACCACGCAGGCGATGACCCCGGAGATCAGCAGACCTTTAATTTTATGTCGGTTTTCCGGACGGGCGCAGTGGTACATCGCCAGCGCGGCTCCCGGCAGGCCGCCGAGGAATGCCGGCATTTTACCCTGCGACAGGAAACGGGTGGCGCTTTCGGCGAAGCCGTGGGTCGTCGGACAGCTCAGCTGCGCCTGGAAGATGGTCAGCGCGCCGCTGACGCTGTGGCCGCAGACGTCGAGGGTGCCGCCAGCTTCGGTAAAGCGGATCAGCGCCACCAGAATATGGTGCAGGCCAAACGGCAGCAGCAGTCGCTCGCCGGTGCCAAAGATCATAGGCCCAAAATCCCCGGCGCTGTTGATCATCTTCCCGAGGGCGTTGATCCCCATAGCGAAGACTGGCCACACCAGCGGGATCGCCAGCCCAACCAGCCCCAGCACCACGGTGGTGACGATCGGCACGAAGCGGGTGCCGCCGAAGAAGGCCAGGGCGTCCGGCAGGCGAATGTTATGGAAGCGTTCATGCAGCAGCCAGACGATAATCCCGGCGATCACCGCCCCGAGGATCCCGGTATCGATTGACGGAATGCCGATAATGTTCTGGATATTGTTGGCCTTCAGGATCGCGGCGTCGGTGGTGGGCAGAATACCCTTCGCGGTCAGCCAGAAGTTGACCGCCAGGTTCATGACCGCGTAGCCAACGAAGCCGGCGAAGGCGGCGACGCCTTTGTTCTCTCGCGCCAGACCCAGCGGGATGGCGATACAAAACATGACCGGCAGGAAGCTGAAGGCAAAGGAGCCGACCTTGCTCATCCAGATAAAGATGGCCTGCAGCAGCGGCATATCCAGCCACGGCAGCAGAGTCAAAACATCGTGACTGCTTAGCGAGCTGCCGATCCCCAGCATGATCCCGCAAAACGAGAGCAACGCTACGGGCAGCATGAAGGTTTTTCCCAGCTGCTGGAAAAATTCCCATAAGGTGATTTTTGGTGCTGTTTTCGCCGTCATAGCACGGTTCCTGATTCATAAGTGGTCGGGAGAACTAACGCCACGGCAAGATAAAACGTTTTACCACTTTTTAGTGCGATAAAAATCACATATTCAAGCGATAATAAGGTTTATAAAGATCGCACAATGATAAAACGATTTATCGACAGGCAAGGGAGTCAGCCAGCAGGTTATGGCAATCGCAAAAAAGATCACCATCAATGATGTGGCGCTGGCTGCCGGCGTCTCCGTGAGTACCGTTTCACTGGTACTGAGCGGCAAAGGGCGCATCTCCAGCGCCACCGGCGAGCGGGTTAATCAGGCTATCGAACAGCTGGGATTTGTGCGCAACCGTCAGGCGGCCTCGCTGCGCGGTGGGCAGAGCGGGGTGATTGGCCTTATCGTCAGCGACCTGTCAAAACCGTTTTATGCTGAATTAACCGCCGGCCTCACCGATGCCCTGGAGAGGCAGGGGAAAATGGTATTTCTCACCCAGGGAGGCCGCAGCGGCGAGAAGATGGCCCAGCGGTTTGATACGCTGGCGGCGCAGGGGGTGGACGGGGTGATTATCGCCGGGGCGATCGACCGCGGGAGCGAGCTGCGCGAGCGTGCGGCGGAGGCGGGGGTGCCGCTGGTGTTTGCTTCCCGCGCCAGCTATCTTGACGATGTCGACCTGATCCGCCCGGACAACATGCAGGCGGCGCAGCTGGTGACGGAGCATCTTATCCGCCGCGGCCATCAGCGGATCGCCTGGCTCGGCGGGCAGAGTGCTTCGCTGACGCGCGCCGAGCGGGTCGGCGGCTATTGCGCCACCTTGCTGAAATACGGCCTGCCGTTTCACAGCGAATGGGTGCTGGAGTGCGAGTCCAGCCAGAAGCAGGCGGCGGAGGCGATGACCGGCCTGCTGCGCCAGAATCCGACCATCACCGCGGTGCTGTGCTACAACAACGTGGTAGCCACCGGCGCGTGGTTCGGTCTGTTACGGGCTGGAAGACAGAGCGGGGAAGATGGCGTCGAGAGCTACTTTGAGCAGCGGGTGGCGCTGGCGGCGTTTGCCGACGTGCCGGAGGCCGCCCTCGACGACCTGCCTCTCACCTGGGTGACCACCCCGGCGCGGGAGATGGGGAAAAGCCTGGCGGATTCGATGCTGCGGCGGCTGGAAGAGGGGACTGGCGAGACGCGAAACCAGATTATGCCCCCGCGGCTGGTGACGCGAAAATGAGGGAGACGGCGCGCGCTGGCCGTCTCCTGTACCGATAAGTTACGGCTGCGGGGCGGCGTCATCCTGCTGCGGCTGGCCTTCCTGCGGCGCGCTGTCCGGCAGCGAAGGCGCTTCCAGACCAAACATCGCGGCAAAATCTTGCAGCGGCATTTTCTGTCCGTTCAGCGTCACCTGGCCGTTCGCGTACTGCAGACTGCTGCTGATGGCGTTATCTTCCATGGTGGTAATGCGGAACATCTGGCCCATCGCCGCCAGGCCTTTGACCTGCTGATCGGCAAGCTTGGCGGCATCGGCCGGCTGATAGCCTTCCAGACCGGCGATCTTAGTCATAAACTCCGTCGCCATATCCACCGGGATCTCCACTTTGCCGTCCAGGGACTGCACCACGCGATCCAGGCTGTCCGCCAGGGTCTGCGGCGGAGCGGTCACCTGGGCCGGATCTTTCAGCAGAACCGAGAGGTTGAGGGTGCTTTCGCCTTTGGCATTGCGCCAGCTCAGCGGAGAGATGGTCACCGACGGGTTGCCTTTGAGCAGGATCGGCAGCGCATTGAACAGCGTTTCGGTGAGGGCCTGCTGATACAGCTCCGGATTCTGCGCCAGCTCCGGTTTCGCCAGCAGCGCCTGAGACTGCGCGCTGTACTGCTGACTGAACTGGTGCCACGCCTGACCGTCGACGTTATCCACTTTCAGCGTGAGTTTGCCGCTGCCCATATCCTGCCCCTGCAGCTTGAGGCTGTTGACGGTGTAGTTCACCTGGCTGTTCACGCCTTTGCCGTCCTGGGTCAGCGTCGAGCCGCCGTCCAGCGCCATGCCGTCGATCAGCGCCAGCTCTTTGCCTTCGACGCTGATGGCCAGTTTATCGAGGGTCATTTTTTGCTGGCCGATACGTTCGTTGAAGCTGGCCAGCTCGGTGGCGCCGTCGGTGGTCAGGTTGACGAAGCGCAGCTGTACCTTCTGGTTATATTCGTTGAGCGCATCGATCTGCCCGCTGCCGGCCTGGCCCTTCAGGCTGATGTTTTTGCCGTCGCGGTCGGCGTCGAGCTGGAACTGACCGCCGCTGAAGGTGACTTTCTCATCGCCTTTAGCGTAGTCGAGGGCGTTAAGGACGATAGCCGACTGGCTGTCGCCGCTGTAGGCAATGCGCGTATCGACGGTAAAGGGGGTGTCGCCTTTGGCTATCTCGAACAGCGCCTGGCTGGCGTCGTTTTTCACCAGCGTGGTGTGGACGGAAGCCATTGCCGGCGCCAGATTAAAGGCTTTTAACGAGGCCAGCGGGAAGGGGCCATGATCGACCACTTCGTCAAGCACCACGCTCTGCCCGGCGGCCAGCCAGCCGTTAGCCTGACCGGCGATCGGCTTCACCACCAGCTGCAGATGGCTGCTGAACAGCCCGCGCTGGTAGTCCTGATAGCTCAGCTCCAGACCTGACTCCGGCGCGCTGCTGCGCAGCTGGGCGTTTGCCTGCTGCACCATATCGGCGATCCGGCCTTCCAGCTGTTTACCAGTGAACCAGGCGCCGCCTGTCCATACCACGCCCAGCGCCACGATGACTCCTGCTGCGACCAGCGATTTTTTCATAGCATTTATCCATAAATGAAGCCAGGCGGAGAGACCGCCTGGCTGAGTTATCACCAACAGTAAGCGCGACCTTAAGGGTCAGTCGCTTACTGGAGCTTATTGAAAACGCGCGCCACGCGGCCGCGGCCGCTGATCTGCACCGGCGATTCACTGGCGGCCACGAATGCCGACTCGCCCGGCTTGAGGGTCAGGCTCTGGTCGCCTTTGCGCAGTACGGCTTCACCGTCGACGCAGAACACGATCGCCGCGCTTGCCTGGGCCAGATCGCTGGCCTCGGCGGAGAGGTCATGCAGGGAGAAGGCAAAATCTTCCACCGGGATCGGGAAGTCGAGTTCCGCGCCGTGACGCTGCGGCTGGGTCAACAGCTCACCCGCCGGTTTAGCCTCGAACTTGACGTTAGCAACCAGCTCAGGAATATCAATGTATTTCGGCGTCAGGCCGGCGCGCAGTACGTTATCCGAGTTGGCCATCACCTCCAGCGCCACCCCCTGCAGATAGGCGTGCGGCGTTTCAGCAAACAGGAACATCGCTTCGCCTGGGTTCAGCTTCACCACGTTCAGCAGCAGCGGGGAGAAGAGGCCGCTGTCGTCCGGATAGAATTCCGCGATCAGGCGGATAGTCTGCCACGGTTCGCCTTGTTCACGGGCCAGTACGTCGCGCAGCACCTGCAGCGCCTTGGCCTTTTCCTCACCCTGCATATTTAGCAGGCTGGCAAACAGCTGGCTCAGGTGAGTCGCGTCCGGCTGCTGCAGGAAGGCGCCGATTGCCGGATGCGCGCTAGCCACCGGCTGCAGCAGGGTGACAATCTCGCTGAACTCGCGAAATGCATTCATCGCCAGGAACGGCGTCAGGGCAAAAACCAGCTCCGGTTTGTGGTTCGGATCTTTGTAGTTACGCTCGGCGGCGGAGAGCGGGATACCGGCGGCGTTCTCGCGGGCGAAACCTTCTTCCGAGGCCTGCTTGTTGGGATGCACCTGAATTGAGAGCGGCTGAGCGGCGCACAGTACCTTAAACAGGAACGGCAGTTCACCAAAGCGGGCGGCAACCTTGTCGCCGAGCAGAGCGGCTTTATCCGCGTCAATCACCTCGCGCAGCGAACGCGGCTGGCCGTCGGCCGCCAGGATCTGCGAGCTGCTCTTCGGATGCGCCCCCATCCACAGCTCTGCCATCGGCAGATTGTCCGGGTTGGCGATGCCATACAGTTCAGTTAAGGCGGTGTGGCTTCCCCATGCATAGTTCTGCACGGCGTTAATCAGCTTTTGCATTCTCAATCCCTGTTTCAAACAAAGTAAATTTTATCGCCCTATTAAACCAGCAAACGGTGGAGAAGCAACTGCTGAAAGAAAAAGTCGTCCTTGTCTCAGTTTTTGTTAAAAAATTGTGTAAGATTGTTCGACTCGCTTTTCTACAGGCACATGGAGTCCCTGCCTGAAACATAATCAGCCAAAGCAGTAAGTGAGAGTACAATGTCGAATAAACCGTTTGTTTACCAGGATCCTTTTCCGCTCAAAAAGGATGACACCGAGTATTATCTCCTCAGCAGTGATTACGTCTCCGTCGCCGAATTCGCCGGCCAGGAAGTGCTAAAAGTTGACCCTCAGGCGCTGACCCTTCTGGCGCAGCATGCTTTCCACGACGCCTCCTTTATGCTTCGCCCTGCGCATCAGCAGCAGGTGGCGGATATCCTTAACGATCCGGAAGCCAGCGAAAACGATAAATACGTCGCGCTGCAGTTCCTGCGCAACTCGGATATCGCCGCCAAAGGTATTCTGCCCACCTGCCAGGACACCGGCACCGCGATCATCATGGGTAAAAAAGGCCAGCGCGTGTGGACCGGCGGCGGCGATGAAGCCGCCCTGGCGCAGGGGGTGTATAACACCTATATCCAGGACAACCTGCGCTACTCGCAGAACGCGCCGCTGGATATGTATAAAGAGGTTAACACTGGCACCAACCTGCCGGCGCAGATCGATCTCTATGCTACCGATGGCGATGAGTACAAATTCCTCTGCATCGCCAAGGGCGGCGGCTCGGCGAACAAAACCTATCTGTACCAGGAAACCAAAGCGCTGATCACCCCGGCGAAGCTGAAAAATTACCTCGTCGAGAAGATGCGCACCCTCGGTACTGCCGCCTGTCCACCGTACCATATCGCCTTCGTGATCGGCGGTACCTCGGCGGAAGCGACGCTGAAGACCGTGAAGCTGGCGTCCACCAAATACTACGATGGCCTGCCGACCGAAGGTAACGAGCACGGCCAGGCGTTCCGCGACGTGCAACTGGAGCAGGAGCTGCTGCTGGAGGCGCAGAACCTTGGTCTCGGCGCGCAGTTCGGCGGCAAATACTTTGCCCACGATATCCGCGTGATCCGTCTGCCGCGTCACGGCGCTTCCTGCCCGGTAGGGATGGGGGTTTCCTGTTCCGCCGACCGCAACATCAAAGCCAAGATTAACCGCGACGGCATCTGGATCGAGAAGCTGGAGAGCAACCCGGGGAAATATATCCCTGAGCATCTGCGCCAGGCCGGGGAAGGCGAAGCGGTGAAGGTAAATCTTAACCAGCCGATGAGCGAGATCCTGGCGCAGCTGTCACAGTATCCGGTGTCCACCCGCCTGTCGCTGAGCGGGACTATCATCGTCGCCCGCGATATCGCCCACGCTAAGCTGAAGGAGCTTATCGACAACGGCGAGGCGCTGCCGCAGTACGTCAAAGATCACCCGATCTACTACGCAGGTCCGGCCAAGACGCCGGACGGTTACGCCTCCGGCTCTTTGGGGCCGACCACCGCAGGCCGCATGGACTCTTACGTTGATCTGCTGCAGTCCCATGGGGCGAGCAAGATCATGCTGGCGAAAGGCAACCGCAGCCAGCAGGTCACCGACGCCTGCCACAAACACGGCGGCTTCTACCTCGGCAGCATCGGCGGCCCAGCGGCAGTGCTGGCCCAGCAGAGCATCAAGAGCCTCGAGTGCGTGGCCTATCCGGAGCTGGGTATGGAGGCTATCTGGAAAATTGAAGTGGAGGATTTCCCGGCCTTTATCCTCGTTGATGATAAAGGCAATGACTTCTTCCAGCAGATCCAGACCTCGCAGTGCGCCCGCTGCGTGAAGTAACCCAGGCCGCCCTTCGGGGCGGCGCTGGTCGATGACAAACCTGTTTTCGTTAGGGTGAGCGCCTTTCTGCCGGGCGGCGGCTTTCGCCTTACCCGGCCTACGAAAAACAGCAATATCAATAAGTTATGCAGTTCTCTATAGGCCCGCGCAAGCGCAGCGCCGCCGGGAAATCCCGACGATTGCATTTTGTCAGCGGTCTGGGCTGCCCCTCGGGGCGGCTTTTTTTATGTCGCTTCGCGGCACGAACCACCAAAACAACTTATCAATCTGGCCAATACTTAGTCTTTTAAGCAGGTGAGCTTTGTCGCTATGACGCACTTTTCATCCAAGGAGAAAGTAATGACAACGCATCGCAGTGAAAAAGACTCGATGGGCGCCATCGAGGTCCCGGCCGATAAACTCTGGGGCGCCCAGACCCAGCGCTCGCTGGAGCATTTCCGCATCTCGACCGAAAAAATGCCCGGGGAGCTGATATACGCCCTGGCGCTGACCAAGCGGGCGGCGGCGAAGGTTAACCAGGATCTCGGACTGTTGACGGCGGAGAAAGCCGGGGCGATCGTCGCCGCCGCTGACGAAGTGCTGGCCGGAAAGCACGCGCAGGAGTTCCCCCTGGCTATCTGGCAGACCGGCTCCGGCACCCAAAGCAATATGAATATGAACGAGGTGCTGGCCAACCGCGCCAGTGAACTGCTCGGCGGAGAACGGGGGATGGCGCGAAAAATTCATCCCAATGACGATGTGAATAAGAGCCAAAGCTCAAATGATGTATTCCCCACCGCCATGCACGTCGCGGCGCTGATTGCCCTGCGGGAAAAAGTGATCCCGTCGCTGCAGGCGCTGCGGGCGACGCTCAATGAAAAAGCGGTGGCCTTCAGGGATATCGTCAAGATCGGCCGCACCCATCTGCAGGACGCCACGCCGCTCACCTTAGGCCAGGAGATCTCCGGCTGGGTGGCGATGCTGGACCATAGCCTGAAGCACATTGAAGCCAGTCAGCCGCATCTTGCCGAGCTGGCGCTGGGCGGGACGGCGGTAGGAACCGGGCTGAATACCCATCCGGAATATGCCGTACGGGTGGCGGCCGAGCTGGCGTCACTCAGCGGACAGCCATTTGTCACCGCGCCGAACAAATTCGAAGCGCTGGCCACTGTGGATGCCCTGGTCCATGCCCACGGCGCGCTGAAAGGCCTGGCGGCCTCGCTGATGAAAATCGCTAACGATGTCCGCTGGCTGGCCTCCGGCCCCCGCTGCGGCATTGGTGAAATCGCCATCCCGGAAAACGAGCCAGGGTCATCGATTATGCCGGGCAAGGTTAACCCAACCCAGTGCGAAGCTCTGACCATGGTCTGCTGCCAGGTGATGGGCAACGACGTGGCAGTGAATATCGGCGGTGCTTCCGGCAACTTTGAGCTTAACGTCTATCGCCCGATGGTCATCCACAACTTCCTGCAGTCGGTACGTCTGCTGGCGGACGGTATGGCGAGCTTTAACGAGCACTGTGCGGTGGGTATTGAACCGAATCGCGAGCGGATCAGTCAGTTGCTCAATGAGTCGCTGATGCTGGTTACTGCGCTGAATACCCATATCGGCTACGACAAGGCGGCGGAAATCGCTAAAAAAGCGCACCATGAGGGGCTGACTCTCAAAGCCTCGGCGCTGGCGCTGGGCTACCTGACGGAAGCCGAATTCGACAGCTGGGTGCGCCCGGAAGAGATGGTCGGCAGCCTGGCTATTCGCTAGCCAGCCAGAGGTGCAGGCGCGGGATAAGCAATCTCAGCGACTGCGCCTCCGGTTTGTAGCGATACTGCACATTGTCGGCATCATAGTTCAGCAGCTCGCCAATATCCGGTACGCTGACCCCCCGGCTGCCGGACATCAGGGCGATCAGCGGGCTGGGGCAGGCGTACTGTACCTGTTTCTGCTCGCCGGCGTACCAGACGCGGGCGATCGGCTGGACTTTCACCGGTCGTTTTATTTTCAGCCGCGCCCGCTGCGGCAGGGCGGCGATATCCTGATACTCCCTTTCCAGTTTGCTCTGCCACTGCTCCCGGGTCCACGGCGGCACCGCCCGCGGCGCTTGCAGGCTTTTCTCCAGCATCATCAACACCTGGTCGCGGGTCAGATTCTTGATGACGTGCTTATTGGCCCAGCCGAAGCGGATGGTGCTCGGGTCGACGAGGGGCGTCAGCGTGCGGTAGGCGCTAAGGGTGATCAACCCCGGCAAATGACGGTGTACCCACTCAAAACGGGCGGTGGGGGGCAGGCCGGAGTCGACGGTGACGATCTTCTCGAAGGTGGCCTTCAGGGCATTGATATGCTGAATACGCGCCAGCAGATCCTGCTGCTCCGCGGCGGTAACCTGCAGGCAGATAGCCCCCGGCAGGCGTACGGCGGCCTTGCTGCTGCGGTTTTCCGATTGCTGCTGGATAAACAGATGGCTGTAGTGGCGCAGGGCGCGCGCCAGGGCCGTCTTGCCGATGTGCTGCACCACTGGAATGGTGGCCAGCGGATCGTGCTCGGCATCCTTACCGATCGCCGGCAGTTCAAATACCCGGCCCGCCAGCAGACGGCAGTCACTTAACGCCTGCTGGAGCGCCTGCAGCTCCAGCTCGATCTGGCGAAAGGTATTATTCAGACGTTCAACGAGGTCGTAGCTGGCCATTATTACCACCTTAGTTACAACATACTATTAGATTTTTGCAGCATACCCAGCCCGCGGCTTCTGCGCAAGTTTTATTCAGGCAGAGGTGAAATCAGGCAGCTGATGATAGACCGGCCAGCTAAAGCAGAAGCGGGCGCCGCCGAGAGGGCTGGCCTCGCAGCGCACCTCGCCGCCCATCGCCTGGGCGATGCTGTGGACAATCGCCAGGCCGAGACCGCAGCCTCCTGTCGCCCGGTCCCGGCTGGGGTCAAGGCGGACAAAGGGCTCAAACACCCGCTCGCGCTCCTCGGGGGCGATTCCCGGGCCGTCATCCTCAACCAGCAACGATGCGCGCGAACCCTGCAGCGTCAGGCTGACCGCTACCCGCTGGCTGCTGTAGCGCAGGGCGTTATTGACCAAATTATCCAGCACCCGCTCCATCAGTCGCATATCCAGCGCGCCGTAGTTACCGTGGGTCAGCGTCGCCAGGGCGACCTCGCGCTGTGGGTTAACCATCTGGATATCCTCGACGTGATCGCTGATCCAGGCGGGAAAATCGGGAGTCGTCAGGCTGAGCTCCGTCTGCGGGCGGTCGAGGCGGGCGTAGGTCAGGAGCTCTTCAATCAGCGCCTCCAGCTGACCGATATCGCGGTTCAGCGCCTGCGATTCCGCCTCGGTGAGATTCTCGCTCATCTCCAGACGGTAGCGCAGGCGTACCAGCGGTGTCCTGAGTTCATGGGCGATGCCGTCAATCAGCTGCTTTTTGCTGGCAATAAGCGCATTAATGTTATCGGCCATTTGGTTAAAGGCCACCCCGAGCCGCTCGAAGCTGGACATACTGTCGAAGTGAATGCGCTCGCTGAGGTGACCTTCGCCAAAGCGCTGGGCGGCCGTCTCAATGCGCAGCATGTCCTGCCAGTGCGGGCGCATCCAGATAAACACCGGAAAGGCCAGAGAGATAGCAATAAACGCCATTAGCGCCACGTCCAGCAGGCGCATCTCATGCAGAAAATAGAGATAGGGCACCGGGCCCACCGACAGCACATAGTGGCTGCGGGGAATGCGCTGAATAAAGGTGTACTGATCGTCGAGGGCGACGATATCGCCGGCGCGCAGGTGCTGCATCGAGATTTCCGACAGCTTAAATTTGCTGATCGGCTCGATGTGCAGATCAAACGATAAATTCAGGTCCAGCTCTTTAAGGGTCTTGCTCCAGTCGCGCGGCGGTATCTCCCGCAGCTCGCTGCGCATCAGATACAGCGAGCTTTTCATCAAATCGTCAAGCGACTGCCGTCCGGCGCGCTCCGCGGTAAATTTATAGACCAGACCGACCAGCATGGTCATCACCAGAAAGCAGACGAAGAGCAGAAGATAGAACTGCACGAACAGCTTTTTCATTACATTACCGCGTATTCAAGAGAAACCTGTCTGGCGCCCCAGGGGCATCTTCTGCGCGTCGGGGAGTCAATGTTATCGATATCCCCGGGCGAGGCGCGGGGAAATCATAGATACGCTATCAAAGCAGGGTTTATGCCCCCTGACAATAGCCAGCCTGGAGACAGAACGGTGAAAAGGTGACAGTGTCACTCGATGCGGTGATTTCTTCACCCTCGGGGGGAGCAGGGCAATCGTATTTTGTGCGTCGATGGATACGCTACTCACGATAATAAGGAATGTCTACCGGATAGGTGGTCGTCAGACTCAGCAGCCGACAGCGCACCAGCTTTTCCGTTTCGGCATACCAGTAAGCAAACTCGCCGGTGGTCTGGTGGTAAATCATCTGATCGAGGTTGGCAAACGGGATCACCAGCAGCGGCCCCTGGCGAACGTGGCCGCCGCCGGTTTCAAAGTGATGCTGCCCCCAGGATTGCTGGGTATGTTCATAGCGATGAAGGATCACCTCGATTTGCCCGCGCTGCGGACAGAGGAGTCGAATATCGGCGTTGTCGAGGGAAAAAGCCCAGCCAGAGAGAGAAGTGAACAGTGAGAGTGCCAAAAGTACAACGTATTTCATCATGCAAAAGTCCTGTGTTTTCAGGCTTTATGCCACTCTGACAGCGGTAAGTCCTTGAGCACAATCATATTGAGGAGTTATGTGATGGGGTTCTGTACGGCTAATTCTAATGATTTAGTCAATATGACAAGTTCCGGTGATGAATGTGCGCGCCAGGGACGAACGCAGCAGGCAGCAAACGTGATAACTTTGCCGCCGGCGAGCGCGCGATGAGCGGGCCCCTCGCAGGGCCGCAGAAGGGCTGCTTAGTTATCCCAGGCGTGAGGGGCGAACAGGTAGCCTTTGTTGCGAACGGTCTTAATACGATATGGCTCCGTGGCGTTGTCGAGCAGTTTTTTGCGCAGGCGGGAGATAGCCACGTCGACGCTGCGATCCATCCCGTCATAGGTAACGCCGCGTAAATTTTTCAGCAGTGCGTCGCGGTCCATAATCTGCCCGGCGTGGGTGGCCAACTCCCACAGCAGATCGAAATCGGCGGTCGACAGGGCGACGTTTTCTCCGCCAAGCAGCACCTGGCGGTTGACCGGGTCAATGGTCAGCGAGCCGAAGGAGATGGTTTTATGTGGCGTGAGCGTTGAGGAGGCGGATCCGGCGCCTGCCGGAGCAATATGCTGGCGCAAATGCAGACGCAGTCGCGCGAGAAGTACCGCTGGCGGGGTGGTTTTCAGAATATAATCGCTGGCGCCCATCTCCAGGGAGAGGATATGGTTCATATCGCTGTCGAGCGAAGTCAGCAGGACAATCGGCCCTTGCCATTGCCCGCGCAGATCGCGACAGAGCGTCATTCCGTCCTTGCCGGGCAGCATAATGTCCAGCAGCACCAGATCCGGTTTCTCCCGCGCGATCACCTCCTCAGCGCGGTCGCCGCGAGGCTCGACCACCACATCCATATCATGCTTGCCGAGATAGGCGGCGATCAGCGTGCCTACCTCAGGGTCATCCTCAACAAAAACGATTTTATTCATGTCTATTGCACATCAGTAAAAGAAGTAACATACACCGCACTTATTTTACCCGCCATTACTCTTTTATAAACAGCGTTAAATCCGCTATGCTGCCCTAACTTATTGATTCACTGTTAAGGCATACGGGCATGGGGCTGTTAATCAAAGGGCTGTTGGGAGCGCTGGTGGTGGTGCTGATTGGCGTGCTGGCGAAAACCAAAAACTACGCTATCGCTGGCCTGGTCCCGCTGTTTCCCACCTTTGCGCTCATCGCCCATTATATTGTCGCCAGCGAGCGGGGGATCGAAGCCCTGCGCGCGACCATCGTATTCGGCATGTGGTCGATTCTTCCCTATTTTATCTATCTGCTGTCACTGTGGTATTTCACCGGGATTATGCGCCTGCCGTTGGCGCTGGCAGGCGCAGTGGGATGCTGGGGGCTGTGCGCCTGGCTGTTAATCCTCGGCTGGAGCCGTTTCCACTAGCGCAGCGGGCGGCCGCCGTCGACAGCGAATGAGCGGCCGGTAACGTAGCGGCTGGTAAACAGGTAATCGATGAGATCGCTAATCTCTTTTTCGCCAGGGGCGATTTTCATCAGCGATTTATCCAGCGCCTGCTGACGATAGGCCTCGTCGTCACCCTCATTAAACATGATTAGCGACGGCGCGATGGCGTTGACCTTAACCTCTGGCGCCAGCTTGCGAGCGAAGGAGCGGGTCATGTTATCCAGGGCGGCTTTGCTGGCGGCGTAGGCGATATGTTTGTCGCTCCCGCGCTCCACCACGTAATCGGTGATATGGATAACGTCGCTGGCGGCATGGCCGTGGCCGCGCAGCAACGCCTCCAGCGCATGGTTGAGCAGATAGGGGGCGTGGACGTGGATCTGCATCATGCGGTTGATGACGGTGCTCAGCGGGACGCCCGGCTTTTCCGCCATCCAGTCGCTGGCGTTATGGATGATGGCGCGCAGACCGTCGGTGTGTGATTTGACCGCTTCAGCGAAGGTCAGAATGCCGTCATCGCTGCTAAAATCGGCCTGCAGGCAGAGCGCGCCCGCTTCGCGCAGGCCGTCAATCGCCGGATAGGGCGTACGATAGCTGACGATGACCGGCTGGCGCTGCTGCAGAAAATGGTGTGCCAGAGCGAGGCCGATGCGGCGGCCTGCTCCTGTGATCAGAATCGGGCGGGGCTGTTGTTCAGCCATGGGTATCTCCTATGCGTTCTGCGGCAGGGCGACCGCTTACCCCACCAGCATCCACGTTGCCGGCACAGCGGCAACCAGCAATAAACCAATTAGCGCCACTTCGCGGCGTTTGAGCGAACGATCGTGCTGGTGCGTACGTCGGGCGTACAAAAAGACCAGAAGACCCGGAGCGTAAAGTACCACCGACAACAGCAAATGCACAGGCCCCGACGCGTATAATAACCATATGCCATAAATACAGGCGCCGATAGCCACCGCTTTATGCAGCGGGCGAGTGGCGATTTTCAGCAGAAAGGCGCCGACCAGCAGATAGGGCACGAGAATCATCTCAGAGGCAATGGTCAGCAGCGTGCCGTAGTCCGATCCGGTCAGCCAGATCAGCACCAGCGATACCTGAACGCTGATATTGGTCAACCACAATGAGGCGGAGGGGGCGTTGTTGCTATTCTGACGGGCAAACAGGCGCGGGAAGGCTTTATGAGTGGCGGCGAGGAAAGGCACCTCCGCGGCCATGATGGTCCAGCTGAGATAAGCGCCGCACACCGACACGATCAGCCCGGCGGCAATGACGATCTCCCCCCATGACCCCATCAGCCTGACCATCAGTCCCGCCATCGACGGGTTGCGCATTTCGGCCAGTTCGCTGCGCGGCACAACGCCCAGCGACAGCAGGGTGACCAGCAGATACACCGCGAGGGCCGACAGCACCGCCAGCAGCGTCGCGCGGCCAACGTCGCGCTTGTGTCGCGCCCGCGCGGACACGACTACCGCCCCCTCCACGCCGATAAACACCCACAGGGTGATCAGCATGGTGTTTTTGACCTGCTCCCATACCGGCACGCCCAGCGCCAGGCCGCTAAAATCGAGGCGGAACGTATCCAGCTGAAAGGCCAGGGCGGCGAGCGCGACGAAGGCGCCCAGCGGCAGAAGCTTGGCGAGGGTGGCCACCAGGTTAATCCCCGCTGCCGTCTGGACACCGCGCAGGACCAGAAAGTGGACGACCCACAGCAGAACCGACGCGCCAACGATAGACTGCCAGGTATTACCATCGCCAAACAGGCGCAGCTCAGGGGTATCGGTGAAAAAACTGAGCGCCGAAAAGACGATAACCAGATAGGAGACATTGGCGATCACCGCGCACAGCCAGTATCCCCAGGCGGAACAGAAGCCGATCAGTTCGCCGAATCCTTCGCGAGCGTAGGTGAAGATCCCGCCGTCGAGGTCGGGACGAATACGGGTCAACAGCAGCATGGCGAAAGCGAGAAACAGGATCCCGACGCCGGTGATGGCCCAGCCAATGAGCAGAGCGGAGGGGCTGGCCACGGCAGCCATATTTTGCGGCAAACTGAATACGCCAGCGCCGAGCATTGAGCTAAGGACCAGGGCGGTCAGGGCGCTCAGGCCCAGTTTCTTTTCCATTGCATTCCCGAGGTGAAAATGGCTGTTCCAGAATATTTATTTTGCGAAATCGCATAAAAATGGAGGATTGCGCTAAGGCGCGGGATTTTACGGAGTGTCCGGGGGCCATGCAATGGCGGGGGATGAAAAAAAATGAAAAGGCGGCAATGCGCCGCCTTTTTAGCCAGCCAGCAGCGATTATTTGTACAAATCGGCGCTGATGGTGATGTTGCCGCCGCGTTCCTGCCACTGGCGGGTGATGTGGTAGTACTTCGCCCCTTTCTTCGCCGCGCGTTTCGCCGTCTGATAGGAGATTTCGGTCATGTTGCCGTAGTTGCCGGTGAACTGGATGTTATCGAACGGCACCATTTGCGCCGCAGTCACTTTGTTCACTTCTTCGACCTTAGTGCCGTTCGGCAGAGTGACAGTGTAACGTCCACCTTTCGAAGACTGAGTCTCAAAGAAACGCCCAACGCCGGTACCCGAACCCACCGCGGCGGTGGTGGCAACGCCCGGAATTTCCACGTTCTTCGCCGCTTCGCCGCCTTTGGCCAGCGCTGCGCGGCCAGCTTCAGAGTCAGCCGGGATAGCGTCCGGGCTCTGCAGCACGCGTTTTTCAGCATCTTTTTTGTAGATATAAGCGGTAATGCGCTGGTTGCCGCCCTGGTTGGCGTCAACCTGGCGGACGATAAAGAACGCATAGGCGCCTTTTGCTTTCGCCGCTTTGGTGATGGCGTCGTTGACTTCCGGCTGGCTGCGATAGAAGCCCTGAACGGTGACGGTGTCGTAAGGCATCAGCTCAACGGCCTGATCTTTCGGCAACTCCATCACGCCGTTGATAATGCGATTCTTCGGCGCATCCGCTTTCGGCGCGTCTTCTTTATAAAGGTCAGCCGTGACGCGCCAGTTGCCGCCATTGCCGTAGTCCGACGTGTCGACAACATAGAATGAGGCCGCGCCGTCTTTGTCGGCTTTGCGCGATACTGCCTGTACCGCATCGCCAATGGCATTAAACCGGCCGGTGACGACAACGCGATCGTAGGGCTTCAGCGCAGCCGCCTGCTCCGGGGTCAACTCGGTCGCTGCATGGGCAGACAACGTGGCGGTTGTCAGGAGAGCAGACGCCAGGAGGGTGTTTTTAAGCTTCATAAAAATAATCCTTTGCCTTGCGCAAACCATATACTGGTGTTGTTGTTGACTGAAAACGTTTGATTATTGCATTTAATCGCCGTGACTGTCTGCGTCAATTTTTGCTTGCCGCCCGAATCGTATACTACGGAAAGATAACATTTTTCGATATGTTGAAAAAACAGGCGCTTGACCAGCAAAAACGATAATCAATACCACTTTTATTAGTTAATGTAATGTTAACACAATGATCTCAATGGCGATAAATGGCGTTTTATACCGCAGGATAAGCGGATTATCAGGCCTGAGCGGCAAATTCAGGTAAATATTGCTGCCCGGACCCATCTGAGCTGACAATAAGCAATAAAATCAAAATTTGTGTTTTATCGCAGTAGATCACAATCGGTATTTTCAGTAGGTTATAAAAAGTTTGTTACTGTTTCATTTTGTAGACAGCGAAAGATGGCGAGGAAGATTTTGCCGTCCTGGCGTTGTTGGGCAGAAAAGTAAACCATCATCAAAAACCGATGGAAGGGAAAACTATGCGTATTGGTGTACCACAAGAAAGGCTAGCCCAGGAGACCCGGGCCGCCGCCACGCCGAAGACCGTTGAGCAATTGCTCAAACTCGGCTTTAGCGTCGCGGTAGAAAGCGGCGCCGGGAAGCTGGCCAGCTTTGACGATGAGGCCTTTGCCGAGGCAGGAGCTGAAATCGTGACCGGCGACGAGGTATGGCAGTCTGATGTCATCCTTAAGGTCAATGCTCCGAATGACGATGAAATTGCCCTGCTGAATCCGGGGACCACGCTGATTAGTTTTATCTGGCCGGCGCAAAACCCGCAGCTGATGGAAAAACTGGCGGCCCGTAATATCAACGTAATGGCGATGGATTCCGTGCCGCGTATTTCCCGCGCCCAGTCGCTGGATGCGCTCAGCTCAATGGCCAACATCGCCGGGTACCGCGCTATCGTTGAAGCGGCGCATGAATTTGGTCGATTCTTTACCGGGCAGATTACGGCGGCAGGCAAGGTTCCGCCCGCCAAGGTGATGGTCATTGGCGCCGGGGTAGCCGGTCTGGCGGCGATTGGCGCCGCCAACAGCCTGGGCGCTATTGTTCGCGCCTTCGATACCCGTCCGGAAGTGAAGGAGCAGGTGCAGAGTATGGGCGCCGAGTTCCTCGAGCTGGATTTTAAAGAGGAAGCGGGCAGCGGCGATGGCTACGCCAAGGTGATGTCTGAGGCCTTTATTAAGGCTGAAATGGCGCTGTTCGCCGCGCAGGCGAAAGAGGTCGATATCATTGTCACCACGGCGTTAATCCCGGGCAAACCGGCGCCGAAGCTGATCACCCGCGAAATGGTCGACTCCATGAAATCGGGCAGCGTGGTGGTCGATCTGGCCTCGCAAAACGGCGGCAACTGTGAGTACACCGTACCGGGCGAAGTGGTGACCACCGCCAACGGCGTGAAAATCATCGGTTATACCGATCTTCCTGGCCGTCTGCCGACCCAGTCCTCCCAGCTCTACGGCACCAACCTGGTGAACCTGCTGAAGCTGCTGTGCAAAGAGAAAGACGGCAATATCGTTATCGATTTCGATGACGTGGTAGTGCGCGGTGTGACCGTTGTTCGCGAAGGTGAAATCACCTGGCCGGCGCCGCCGATTCAGGTCTCCGCTCAGCCGCAGGCCGCGGCGAAAAAAGTGGAAGCGCCGAAAGAAGCGGTGAAACCGGCGTCGCCGTGGCGCAAATATGCGCTGATGGCGCTGGCGATTATTCTCTTCGGCTGGCTGGCCAACGTGGCGCCAAAAGAGTTCCTCGGCCATTTCACCGTCTTCGCGCTGGCCTGCGTGGTGGGTTACTACGTGGTGTGGAACGTCTCCCATGCGCTGCATACGCCGCTGATGTCGGTGACCAATGCCATTTCGGGCATTATCGTGGTTGGCGCGTTGTTGCAGATAGGCCACGGCGGCTGGGTCAGCTTCCTGAGCTTTATCGCGGTGCTGATCGCCAGCATTAATATTTTCGGTGGTTTTACCGTGACTCAGCGCATGCTGAAAATGTTTCGCAAAGGATAAGGGGTAGCACATGTCTGGTGGATTAGTAACGGCTGCATACATTGTTGCTGCAATCCTGTTTATTTTCAGCCTGGCGGGCCTGTCGAAACACGAAACGTCGCAGCAGGGCAACTATTTCGGCATCGCCGGGATGGCCATTGCCCTGATTGCTACCATCCTGGGGCCGGACGCCGGCAACGTCGGCTGGATTATTCTTGCGATGGTGATCGGCGGGGCGATCGGTATTCGTCTGGCGAAGAAGGTCGAGATGACCGAGATGCCGGAGCTGGTGGCTATCCTGCACAGCTTCGTGGGGCTGGCAGCGGTGCTGGTGGGTTTCAACAGCTACCTGCAGCATGAAACCGGTATGGAGCAAATTCTGGTCAATATTCATTTGACCGAAGTGTTCCTCGGGATCTTCATCGGCGCGGTGACCTTCACCGGTTCGGTGGTGGCGTTTGGTAAACTGCGCGGCAAAATTTCCTCCAGGCCGCTGATGCTGCCCAATCGCCATAAGCTGAACCTGGCGGCGCTGGTGGTTTCCTTCATCCTGATGGTGATTTTTGTTCGCTCTGACAGCACCGGCACCCAGGTCCTGTGCCTGCTGGTGATGACCGCGATCGCGCTGGCCTTTGGCTGGCACCTGGTGGCCTCTATCGGCGGTGCTGACATGCCGGTGGTGGTCTCGATGCTCAACTCCTACTCGGGCTGGGCGGCAGCGGCGGCGGGCTTTATGCTGAGTAATGACCTGCTGATCGTCACCGGCGCGCTGGTGGGCTCTTCCGGCGCCATCCTCTCTTACATTATGTGTAAGGCGATGAACCGCTCCTTTATCAGCGTGATCGCCGGGGGCTTCGGCACCGATGGTTCCTCCAGCGGCGGCGATGAAGAAGTGGGCGAGCATCGTGAGATTAGCGCCGAAGAGACGGCGGAGATGCTGAAAAACTCGCACTCGGTGATCATCACCCCGGGCTACGGTATGGCGGTGGCTCAGGCGCAGTATCCGGTAGCAGAAATTACCGAGAAGCTGCGGGCGCGGGGTATCAAAGTACGCTTTGGTATTCATCCGGTGGCCGGGCGCCTGCCGGGGCATATGAACGTCCTGCTGGCGGAAGCCAAAGTGCCTTACGACATCGTGCTGGAGATGGATGAGATCAACGACGATTTCAGCGACACCGACACCGTGCTGGTGATCGGCGCCAACGATACCGTCAACCCGGCGGCGCAGGACGATCCGAAGAGCCCGATCGCCGGCATGCCGGTGCTCGAGGTGTGGAAAGCGCAGAATGTGGTGGTCTTTAAGCGTTCAATGAACACCGGTTACGCCGGCGTACAGAACCCGCTGTTCTTTAAAGAGAACACTCATATGCTGTTTGGCGATGCTAAAGCCAGCGTCGATGCGATCCTGAAAGCGCTGTAATGTAACATAATTGTTTTACAACGTTTGTTTATAAGCCGTCTCCTGTGAGACGGCTTTTTTATATGCAGGGGGATGCCTGGAATTGTTCATAAAATAAGCGGCAAGAGGTGATATAATGTTCCGGTTCTTACATCAGACAGAGGATATTATGGATACCGAGTTAACCCCAACGCAGATGGCCATCGAATTCTTACGCCGCGACCCCACCGTCATGACCCCAGCGCAGTATCTGAAAAAACTTAAACTGCTGGAGCTGGAGTTTGCTGACCTGATGGCGCTCTCCTCGCTGGAGCTGAAAGAAGAGATCGATCTGGCCTGGCGTCTGGGTATCCACTAAGCCATTCTCGCTGGACAGCGACAGGGGCCGCCAACGGCCCTTTTTTTGTGCCTGGCTGGCAGCAAGCAAAAAAATCCCCCGCGAGGCGGGGGAAGATGAGCGGTGGCGGTTAATCGTCGTCGTCGTCGTCCAGTTCCACCGGCGTCTGGTAGGCCTCCGGTTTCAGCACCAGCAGGTCACAGCGCAGGTGGTCGACAACCTGTTCCGCGGTATTGCCGAGGAACGCCGCCGACAGGCCGGTACGTCCGACCGTTCCCAGCACCACGATCCCCGCCTGCAGATGCTCGGCGAGGTCCGGGATCACCTCTTCAGGCAGTCCTTTTTCGACGTGGGTGAATTTTTCATCGATGCCAAACTTCTGCCGCAGCGCTTTCATCGCCAGCAGATGCTGGCCGCGGATCGCGTCGTTGTAGACGCTGGGATCAAAATCCGGCAGTTCTATCGCGATATTGATCGGCGTCACCGGGTAGGCACCGATCAGGTGCACTTCAGTGTGGTTGACTTCTTCCGCCAGCGACAGCGTCTCGCGAACCAGCTTCTCGTTAAGGGTGTTGTGATAATTCTCTTCGCTGGCGAGATTGACGGCGACCAGCGCTTTGCCGCCTTCCGGCCACGGCTGGTCTTTGACCATCCACACCGGGCAAGGGCATTTACGCAGCAGATGCCAGTCCGTCGGGGTAAAGATCACCGCCTCCAGTTTGTCGTGCTGGTGGGCCATCTTCAGCAGCAGATCGTGTTTCTCACTGACCACCTCCTGAATAATCGCTTCGAAGGGACGGTTGTGCCACACCACTTTCACGTCAATCGGCACGCCCGATTCCAGGTAGAATTTCGCCTGCTCGCGGATCCAGGCCGTTCGTTGGGCAATGACGCCCTGGCGCATTGCCGTCCGCTCGTCCGGCGACAGCAAGGTGGTCATTTCATAGGAAAAATCATAGATCGGCAAAAAGGCTTTGATGCGTCCACCAATCCGTTGGTGCAGGTACACCGCTCGCCTTAGCGCCGGCTGGTCGTCCTGGTTAGGATCGATTACTACCAGCATGCTCTGATACTTCGCCATACAGGGTCTCCTTACAACTGCAGCTACCGTCAGTTATTAAAAAGATAACCTATATGGATGAATTGAAACAGGGGAGGAGCCTGGTCAGATCAACAAATCTGAAAAAATTGCCGATCGTGACCAGGTATTGCGCAGAGATTAAGCGACGTTGCGCGCCTGTCCGGCCAGCTGGGCCAGCAGATCGCTGTTTTCAATAGTGATATATTTGCCTTTCACCGCCAGCATGCCGCTTTTCTGAAAACGGCCCAGCAGACGGCTGATGGTTTCGACGGTGAGGCCGAGATAGTTGCCAATATCGCCGCGGGTCATGGTCAGCCGGAACTCACGTGGTGAGAAGCCGCGCTGGGCGAAACGACGAGAAAGGTTATAGATAAACGCGGCCAGGCGCTCTTCGGCATTCTTTTTGGAAAGCAACAGGATCATATCCTGGTCGCCTTTAATCTCACCGCTCATCAGGCGCATCATCTGCTGACGCAGATTGGGCATTTTTCCGGAAAGATCGTCAAGGGTTTCGAAGGGGATCTCGCAGACCATTGAGGTTTCCAGCGCCTGCGCAAAGCTCGGGTGCAGACCGGTGCCGATGGCGTCAAAGCCCACCAGGTCGCCCGCCAGATGGAAGCCAGTGATCTGCTCATCCCCTTGCTCGGTGATGGTATAGCTTTTGATGGTCCCGGAGCGAATAGCGTACAACGACTTCAGCTCATCACCGGCTTTGAACAAGGTTTGACCTTTCTGGATAGGCTTTTTCCGCTCGATAATATTATCCAGCTGATCAAGCTCATGCTCGTTCAGAGTAAAGGGGATGCAGAGCTGGCTAATGCTGCAATCCTGACAATGGATTGCACAACCGCCAGACTGAATGCGTCGAATAATTCGCTTCTCAGGGATCATATGTCTGCTCAGGCCTTAATTGATATTGGTCAATTTTAACATCTTTTTGATCAGCAGGTAAGTCTTCAGACCCGGAAACACGTAATATCAGCAGGGTAAATCAAATCGCTTGTGTATCTATTTGATTAAAAACAGATTATTACGCCACTTTTGATTGTAAAATTACCTGAAAATTCCAGAAAAGGCATTTTCAGTCAAAGCAACAGATAGCCCTCGTGACGCAAAAGCCACTCTTTACGCTGTACGCCGCCGGTATAGCCGGTCATGGTGCCGTTGCGCCCGATGACCCGATGGCAGGGCACCACGATACTCACCGGATTGGCGCCATTGGCGGCGCCCACCGCGCGCGCGGCGCCGGGACGACCGAGCGCCTCGGCCAGTTGGCCGTAGTGCATCACCTGGCCACAGGGGATATCGCGTAACGCCTGCCAGACCTGGCGCTGAAAAGGGGTGCCGGCGGTGGCGGTAGGCAGAGTCTCGATAATGGCTAAATCGCCGGCAAAATAGTCGCTCAGCTTACTGCTGAGACCGCCGGGATTGCGGCAGTCGACGCGCTGATAGCCTTCCCGGCGATAGTGAACGTCGAGCAGCGTTTCCATCCGATCGCGGTGCTCGTCCCACTCGACGGCGCGCAAATTAAACTGTTCGTCGCAAAGCACCCACAACGGCCCCAGCGGGGTATCCATTTTATCCTGCAGCAAGGTCAACATCGTTTCTGTCATCCACCATCGTACATGAGAGGCACACGATACCACGCGCTGACGGCAGTCAACTATACTCCCAAAAGGTAAAACCGCATCGCCAGATAGCACGGCGGGCTATCCGCCGTGGAGGCATTCTGCGATCGCCACGATGATTTATTTTTGGATCGATCCTGGCGGGTTACCGGACAGGGTTTTTGCTACTTTTAAGCTGACGACGTCGGTCCTCCGCGCCGCTGTGCGCGCTCGGGAAAGTGCTACCGCGTCGGCGCGGCGCGGTTAATAACTCAGAGGTGGAGCTATGCAATATATACTGACTGGCGTAATCGTACTGATCTTCAGCGGTCTGGTTATTCACGGTATGTCGCTGTTGCTTGAGCGAGGGTATCGCGCGCTTTTCGGCATATTCGCCGGAGCCGGGGAAGCGACCCGTAAGTTCAAAGTGAAGATATCGCGTTAAGCTAAGGCGGCCGTCCCTGGCGCATCGGTGGGTTAAGACAGCCGCGGATAGATGCCAGGGCCGATCGGCAGTCCCACCAGATACCAGCCCACCAGCAACAGCAGCCAGACGGCGAGAAAAATCAGCGGGTAAGGGAGCACCAGCGAGTAGTAGGTGCCGAGGCGGGCATCCGGCCGGTAGCGCTGTAGAAAGCCGAGAAACAACGGCACAAACGGTGACACCGGCGCCAGCGGCAGCACCGATGAATCAGCGATACGAAACAGGATCTGCGCAAACGCCGGGTGAAAGCCCAACAGCATAAACATTGGCACGAAGATCGGCGCCAGAATCGACCAGATGGCCGAGCCGCTGGCGATAAACATACACAGAAAAGCCGACAGCAGCGCAAGACCGACAAACGCCGGAACACCGTTCATGCCTGAACTCTCCAGCAGATCCGTCAGCCCGACGGCCATAAACTTGCCCATGTTGCTCCAGTTGAACATCGCCACGAACTGCGCCAGCGGGAAGACCATCACGATAAACCCGGCCATCTCTTTCATCGGCTCAATCATCAACTGCGGCAGGTCGGCCTGGCGGCGAATTTTGCCGGTGGCGATGCCGTATGCCAGCGACACGACAAAGAAGAAAAAGATAATTAGCGGCACGATGCCTTTGATAAACGGCGAGGGCATGACCGTATGCTGAACCGGATCGCGAAGAATACCGTTTTCGGGGACCACCATCAGGGCGATGACCGCCACGAATACCAGCGTCGCCACGCCGGCGATGCGCAGGCCGAACCGCTCCGCGGGCGTCAGCGTCTGCAGCTTTTCATCACGACTGCCTTGCCACTGGCCCAGCCGCGGCTCGACCAGCTTATCGGTGATCAGTCCGCCGACGAGCGTCAGAACGATCACCGAGGTCGCCATAAAGTACCAGTTGTCGATCACGCTGACGTGCAAAGAGGCATCGATGGACTTTGCCGCCTCGGTGCTGATCCCGGAGAGCAGCACGTCGGTGGTGACAATCAGTAGATTGGCGGTAAAGCCGCAGCCCACGCCGGCTATCGCCGCCAGCAGACCAGCGACAGGATGCCGACCGACGGCAAGAAACATCAGCGCCCCCAGCGGCGGCATAATCACCAGCGCCGCATCGGAAGAGATATGGCTGAAAAAGGCGATAAACAGCACCATATAGCTGGCATAGCGGGCGCTGACGTGCGAGGCCATCTTGACCATCAACGCCGGTAACAGGCCCACCCGCTCGGCAAAGCCGGCGCCCAGCACCAGGGCGAGGATCGCGCCCAGCGGCGCGAAACCGCTGAAGTTTTTAATCACGTTCGGCAAAAACCAGTGCAATCCTTCCACGCTGAGCAGGTTTTTGACCACCACCCGCGAACCGTCAGTTGGGTTTTGTACCCCAACGTTGAGGGCGGAGAGGATTGCCGTGGCAGCGATCAGCACGGCGATGAGATAGATAAACAGCAAAAACGGGTGCGGGACCTTGTTACCGATCTTCTCTACCCAGCCATAGCGCTTTCCGCCGGGGGAAGATGACGGTATGGATGACATACTCATGGGCATTCCTCTGTTGTCGTTGTTGTGTTGGGCAGGCCTGCTCCCGTACTGCCGGCGGTTATTATGGGCGGTGCGTGCCGCGATCCGGTCAGCGTTGGCCAGGAGTAGCCTCTAAGTGGTTATCGTAAAACGGACGGACTCACCTCCGCCGGGATCGGGCAACGATAGGGGCGTTCGGCCAGTACCTGCCTGAGCTCTTGCTGGCTGGCCGCCAGCAGGGCGCTGTCGCTGAATAAACGGATGGCGGTCGCCGCGAGGACTTTCCCCGCCAGCAACATCCCTTTATGGGCAATGGAGGTTCTGCCCTGGCTCACCAGCTGCCAGCTGTGCAGCGGGGTACCCACCGCGAAGCACGGGCTGAAGCACTGGGCCACCGGCGCTTTCCAGCTAACATCGCCGACGTCGGTGGATCCGGCGAGGACGTTATCCGTGGCCGCCCAGGGCGCCACCTCATCAATCAGCAAGGTGTCGCGGTGGCGACGAGCGAACGTTTTGCCTTCCTCGCCACTGGTGCCGGCAATATTGTTCAGGCTGTTGTTAATATCATTGGCGCTGAGAGTGGCGCGGATCGCCGCGGCAAAAGCGCGTTCCTCGTCGCTCCAGGCGGGGGTACCGTAATGACAGACCGCCTGATACATCGCCGCCTCAAGCGTGCGGTTGGGCAGATAGCTGGAGCAGGCTTTTTCAAAGCGGCAGCTGACCTGGGTCTCGGTCATCAGCGCGGCCCCCTGGGCAATCTTCTCTATGCGGGCGAAGATTTGCTCAGCGTCGGCCATCTCCGGCGCGCGGATCAAATACAGCACTTCCGCCTGCGCCTGCACCACGTTGGGCGAGACGCCGCCGGTATCGGTAATGGCGTAATGGACGCGCGCCTTCTCGATGATATGTTCATTGAGGAAATTGCTGCCGGTGGTCATCAGGGTGACGGCATCCAGCGCGCTCCGGCCCAGGTGCGGCGAATTAGCGGCGTGGGCCGCGGTGCCGGTAAATCGCCATGCCGCCTGAATGTTGGCGAGGGTGCGGGTGCTGAACATCCCGGCCCAGGCTTCCGGATGCCAGGTCAGCGCCGCATCGACATCATCAAACAACCCTTCGCGCACCATAAAGGTTTTTCCCGAACCGCCTTCCTCGCCGGGACAACCGTAGAAGCGCAGAGTGCCGCTGTCGCCGTGCTGCTGCAGCCAGCCTTTGGCGGCGACCGCCGCGGCGAATGCCGCGGTGCCGAGCAGATTGTGCCCACAGCCGTGGCCGTTGGCTCCCGGTGTCAAGGGCGTCGGTTCCGCGCTGTGGGCCTGCTGGCTGAGTCCCGCCAGGGCGTCAAATTCGCCGAGCAGGGCAATGACCGGTTGGCCCTCACCGACGCTGGCGATAAAGGCATTCGGGATCCCGCCAGCATCGCGGGTGAGCTGAAAACCTTCCGCCTCCAGGGCGTCGGCCAGCCGTTGGGCTGACCAGAACTCCTCAAAGCGGGTCTCCGGGTGGTCCCAGATGTCGTCGGCGATGGCGCAGTAAGTGTCGCGTTGTGCCTCAACCACCTCGTCCACAAACTGAAAAATGGCTTCCATTACACCCCCCGCTGCCAGGGAAAGTTAAGCGCGACGCGCGCCAGGGTTTCGACCGCTACCGCCATCACGCTCTCGTCGAAGTCAAACTTTTCGTTGTGGTGACCGGCGCTGAGTTCAGTGCCGAAAATCATGTACGAGGCGAGGCCGCCGCGCGCCTGGACCCGGGCCATCATCAGGGTGGCGTCTTCCGAGCCCGCCGGGGCGGCGATGCGATCCACCGCCTGTTGCACGCCGGGCACCCGGGCGGCCTGTTCGCGCAGATAGTCCACCCACGCCGGCGACGGTGCGCTGGCGGTCGCCGCGCCCATCATGCGCAGTTCGTAGCGGGCTTCGTACATCACCGCAGCCCCGGCGACGACGTGCTGCGCCCGCTCGAACACGTACTGATTAATGGCTTCGCTTTCGCCGCGGGTTTCCACTTTTAACAGCGCGGAAGAGGGCACCACGTTGCGCCCGGTACCGGCCTGCATCACCCCGACGTTGACCCGCGAGGCGCCGGCGCTGTGCGGCGGGATGGCGTGCAGGCCAAGGGCGGCCTGGGCGGCGGCCAGCAGCGCGTTGCGCCCGTCCTCGGGCTTGCCGCCGGCGTGGGCGGCCACGCCGCTGAACTGCACGTCGAATTTGGTGGTGGCCATAAAGTTGTCTCCACCGCAGACGACGGTACCTGCCGGCACGCCGGTCCCAATATGGATCGCCGTGAAATAATCCACGTCATCAACCACGCCGGCGGCCACCATCGCGCGGGCGCCGCGGGTACCCTCTTCAGCAGGCTGGAAAATCAGTTTAATGACGCCATTGAGCTGGGCGGCATACTGCTTGAGCACATGCGCCAGCCCCAGCCCGATGGCGGTATGGCCGTCATGGCCGCAGGCGTGCATCATGCCGGCGTTGCAGGAGGCGAAATGATCGCGATGGGGGCGGTGGCTATCGTCATGCTGTTCGTTGAGATCGAGGGCATCCATATCGACGCGAAAGGCCAGGGTTGGCCCGGGCCGCCCGGTGTCGAGCGTGGCCACCACGCCGGCGAAACCACCTTCAAACGCCGGCAGCCAGCGCTCCGGCGCGCCCTGTTCGCGGGCGCGTTCGAAAGCCCGGGCCAGGGTCTCCTCGTCCGGCAGCCCCATCCGGCTGTCGGCATCGATGACGTCGCGGCCTAGCGCCAGCTGATAGCCGAGCCCGTCAAGAATATCCGCGACCTTACTGGCGGTGCGAAACTCCAGCCAGCCGGATTCAGCGTGCAGGTGAAAATCGCGGCGCCATTGGGTCATGGAGGGCGCCAGCTGGCGGAGGTATTCATCAAGTTGCGGCATAGCTTATCCTGTCATAAGTAAAAAATGTGACGGCGTTCACGATGTGATAGCTTTTGTTTATCACTTGCGTTTTACAGGCCGTATCCCACTTAACCTGCCACAGCCTGATGGATTACAGTAGATGTGAATTTCTTCTGTCTGATAAACAATGGTTATCACCGAAAGCATGGCATTTCAGATTAAATTTCATCATATCCGCGCCTTCGTCGAAGTGGCCCGGGAAGGGAGTATTCGCGGTGCCAGCCGGGCGCTGGCGGTCTCGCAGCCGGCGCTGACCAAAGCGATTAAAGAGCTGGAGGAGGGGCTTTCCGCCCAGCTGTTCGTCCGCCGCAGCCAGGGGGTGGCGTTAACCGACAATGGCGAAAGTTTTTATCAACATGCGAGCCTGATCCTTGAGGAGCTGCGGGCGGCGCAGGATGAACTGCTGCAGCGCCAGGGGGAACAGGCCGGGCAAATTAATATTGGCCTTGGCGCCAGCGTCGCCCGGTCGCTGATGCCGTCGGTGATCTGCCGCTTTCATCAGCAGCATCCGCAGGTGAAGGTGCGGATCATGGAGGGTCAGCTGCTGGCGATGATTAATGAGCTGCGCCAGGGGGAGCTGGATTTCACCATTAATACCTATTACCCCGGGCCGTACGACCATGAGTTCAGCTTTGAGAAACTGTTTGAGAAACCGTTCGCGGTGTTCGCCCGCGCGGGCCATCCGGCGGCGCAGGCCACCTCGCTGGGGGAGTTGATGGATCACCACTGGACCATGCCGACGCCGCGCGGCAGCTACTTCAAGCAGCTGCAGGAATGCTTCGAACAGCTGGGACGGGAGCCAAAGGTGGGGATCGTCTGCGAAACGTTCTCATCCTGCATCAGCCTGGTGGTGAAAAGTGATTTTCTCAGCATCCTGCCGGTGGAGCTGGGCAACGACCCGCTGATGGCCGACAAACTGGTGATGATCCCCATCCGTGAAGTGTTACCCACCGCCACCTATTATCTGATCCAGCGGCGCGATACCCGGCAGACGCCGCTCACGGCGTCGTTAATCACCCTGTTCCGCCGCCAGAGCCGACAATTGTTTCCTTAATCGTCCGTCGCGCTCACTTTGCCAGCGAACGCGGCTAAACGCGTTGAGAGGGGAGCGCGAGGCGGCTATAGTAGCTGGCGACAGCCGCTGGAGGAGAGCCCATGAACCTTGATGACAAATCCCTGTTTCTTGACGCCATGGAAGATGTCCAGCCTCTGAAACGTAATCATGACGTGCACTGGCATCCCGGGCGTAACAGCCGGGCCCCGCAACGCGTCGATACCCTGCAGCTGGATAATTTTCTCACCACCGGCTATCTCGATATCGTGCCGCTCGCCACGCCGCTGGAGTTTAAGCGAGAAGGGCTGCAGAGCGGCGTGCTGGATAAGCTGCGGCGGGGGAAATACAGCCAGCAGGCGAGCCTCTCCCTGCTGCGCCAGCCGGTGGAACAGTGCCGGCAGATGCTCTTCGCCTTTATGGTACAGGCGCAGAAAGAGGGGTTACGCAATGTGCTGATCGTTCACGGCAAAGGCCGCGACGACCAGTCCCACGCCAATATTATCCGCAGCTATCTGGCGCGCTGGCTGGAAGAGCTGCCGGAGGTGCAGGCCTTCTGCGCCGCGCTTCCGCATCATGGAGGCAGCGGCGCCTGCTATGTCGCGCTGCGTAAATCGGCGCAGGCGAAGCAGGAGACCTGGGAGCAGCACGCCAAGCGCAGTCGTTAGCGCAGAAGCAGCGTCAGCTCGCGGGCGGCTTTTTGCAGCTCCGGCAGCACGCGCTCGATCATCTCGCGGGCCGTCATCTGGCCCGCATGCACCCCGACGTTGAGCGCCGCCTGGACCTGCCCCTGAGCGTTAAACAGCGGGACCGCGAGGGAGCGCAGCCCCATCTCCAGCTCCTGATCGTTGAGGGCATACCCCTGCTGATGCACCCGTTTCAGTTCGGCGCGCAGCTTCGCCACCGAATCCACCGTCTGTGGGGTATAGCGGATCATGGTCACCCGGCCCAGCATATCGTTGAGCTTCTCCTCCGGCTGATGGCTCAGCAGCACCCGGCCCATCGAGGTCGCCCACGCCGGAAGGCGACTGCCGATATCCAGGTCGATGGTCATAATCCGCGAGCTGGAGGCGCGGGCGATATACAGGATATCGTCGCCGTCGAGGGTGGCGATGGAGCAGGACTCATTGAGCATTTCGCTTAGATGCCGCAGCACCGGCTGCGCCGAACGCGCCAGCGGCGTCGAGGCCAGCCAGGCGTGGCCCAGCGCCAGGATCCGCGGCCGCAGCTGGAAATTCTTACCGTCTTCGGCATACACGAACCCCAGCTTGCTCAGGGTATACAGGCAGCGGCGCACCGCGGCGCGCGGGATGCCGGTCTTCTGACTGATCTGTGAGATAGACAGCAGGGGCCGCTGCGGCGTGAACGCCTGAATCACCTCCAGACCCCGCGCCAGGGAGGCCATAAAGTTAGGATCGCCTTTAAACGGATCGCCGTCGCCGGTCAGTAAATCGTCTGGATGCTTGTCCATTTCTGTTCCCCATATTTGCCATCGATCACATTCTTTCGCTAAAGATAACCGATGTTCGATTATCGCACCATATTTCGATTATCGCCCTTGACCGACATCGTTAAGCGGGTCACATTTTGTGCGAACAACGAATAAAAGTGCGATTACCGCACATCACTGGAGCGACCTGATGATTGATAAAAGCGTATCGACGCTGAGCGAGGCCATCGCCGGGATCCACGATGGGGCGACTATTATGATCGGCGGCTTTGGCCCCGCCGGCCAGCCGACCTTTCTGATTGACGCCCTGATTGACCAGGGCGCTCGCGACCTGACCATCATAAATAACAACGCCGGCAACGGGGAAGTGGGTCTCGCCGCGCTGCTCAAGGCGGGCCGGGTGCGCAAAATGATCTGCTCCTTTCCGCGCCAGGTGGATTCGCAGATTTTCGATGATCTCTACCGTCGCGGCAAAGTGGAGCTGGAGCTGGTGCCGCAGGGCAACCTCGCGGCGCGGATCCAGGCGGCTGGCGCCGGGCTGGGGGCGGTGTTTACCCCCACCGGCTACGGCACGCCGCTGGCGGAAGGTAAGGAGACACGGGAAATCGACGGTCGCCACTACGTGCTGGAGTACCCGATCAAAGCCGATTTCGCGCTGATTAAAGCCCACCAGGGCGACCGCTGGGGCAACCTGGTCTATCGCAAGGCGGCGCGCAACTTTGGCCCGATCATGGCGACAGCGGCGAAAACCACCATCGTAGAGGTCTCGCAGCTGGTGGCGCTGGGCGACCTCGACCCGGAAAACATCATCACCCCCGGCATTTTCGTCCAGCGCGTCTTCTCGCTGGAAAACCTGACTGCCGCACAACGCGCCTGAGGAGCCCGACATGCAAAAACTGACCCGTGACGAAATGGCCCAGCGCGTGGCCCGCGATATTCCCGAAGGCGCTTACGTCAACCTCGGCATCGGCCTGCCGACCCGCATCGCCAATTACCTGCCCGCTGACAAAGAGGTGTTCCTGCACAGCGAAAACGGCCTGCTGGGGATGGGGCCGAAACCGCAGCCCGGGGAAGAAGATCCCGAGCTGATCAATGCCGGTAAAGAGTATGTCACCCTCCTGCAGGGGGGCTGCTATTTCCACCACGGCGACTCCTTCGCCATGATGCGCGGCGGCCATCTCGATATCTGCGTGCTGGGGGCCTATCAGGTCTCCGCCAGCGGCGACCTCGCCAACTGGAGCACCGGTGCGCCGGATGCGATCCCGGCCGTTGGCGGGGCGATGGATCTGGCCATCGGCGCCCGCCAGGTATTTGTGATGATGGACCACCTGACCCGTGACGGCGAGTGCAAGCTGGTGGCGCAGTGCAGCTACCCGCTGACCGGCGTCGGCTGCGTCAGCCGGATCTATACCGACCTGGCGGTGATCGACATCACCGACCGCGGCCCGGTTGTGCGGGAAATCTTTAACGGCCTCTCTTTTGAAGAGCTGCAGCGCATCACTCCGGTGGCGCTGACCTTTCAACAACTGGCGGAAAGCGCGTAAGGAACCTATGATGAATCAGGCATTTATCTGTGATGCGGTGCGTACACCCTTTGGCCGTTTCGGCGGTGCCCTGGCGACGATGCGCGCTGACGACCTGGCGGCGCTGCCGCTGAAAGCGCTGCTGGCGCGGAACCCGGGACTGGATCCCTCGCGCATTGACGATGTGATCTTTGGCTGCGCCAACCAGGCCGGGGAAGATAACCGCAACGTGGCGCGGATGGCGCTGCTGCTGGCCGGCCTGCCGGAGAGCGTGCCCGGGAGCACCATCAACCGCCTGTGCGGTTCCAGCCTTGACGCGATCGGCGTCGCGGCGCGGGCGATTAAAAGCGGGGAGACGCAGCTGATGATCGCCGGCGGGGTGGAGAGCATGTCCCGCGCGCCGTTTGTGATGGGGAAAGCGGAGAGCGCCTTTAGCCGCAGCATGCAGATGGAGGATACCACCATCGGCTGGCGCTTTATTAACCCGCAGATGAAAGCCCTGTACGGCGTGCATTCCATGCCGGAGACGGCGGAAAACGTCGCCGATGAGTTTGCCATCTCCCGTGCCGATCAGGACGCGTTCGCCTTACGCAGTCAGTTGCGTACCGCCGCGGCGCAAGAGGCGGGGCGTTTCGCCGATGAGCTGATCGCCGTCCAGGTGCCGCAGCGCAAAGGCGAGCCGCTGCTGTTTAGCCGCGATGAGCACCCGCGCAGCACCTCGCTGGAGGCGCTGGCTAAACTGCGCGGCGTGGTGCGCGCCGACGGCAGCGTTACCGCCGGTAACGCCTCCGGGGTTAACGACGGCGCCTGCGCGCTGTTGCTGGCCAGCGAGACGGCGCTGTCGGCTAACGATCTTCAGCCGCTGGCCCGGGTGGTCGGCGTGGCGACGGCGGGCGTTGCGCCGCGGATCATGGGGTTTGGCCCGGCGCCGGCGGTGCGCAAGGTGCTGGCGCAGACCGGCCTGACATTAGGCCAGATGGATGTCATTGAGCTGAATGAAGCCTTCGCCGCGCAGGCGCTGGCGGTGACCCGTGATTTGGGCTTACCGGACGATGCCGCCCACGTGAACCCTAACGGCGGGGCGATTGCGCTGGGCCACCCGCTCGGCGCCTCCGGCGGCCGGCTGGCGATGACCGCGGCTTATCAGCTGAAACGGACCGGCGGTCGTTACGCCCTGTGCACCATGTGCATCGGCGTCGGACAGGGGATCGCCCTGATTATTGAACGTGTTTAAGGAGCCAGAATGAGTTTGTTGACCCCGATGCTGCGCAGCAGTCCGCTAACCGACTGGTTCAGCGACGCGCAGCGGGTGCAGGGCATGCTGGATTTTGAAGCGGCGCTGGCGCAAGCGCAGGCCGCCTGCGGGATGGTGCCGCCGGAAGCGGTCGGGCCAATTGTGGCGGCCTGCCGCCACGAGGCCATCGATTTTGCCGCGCTGGGTGAGGCGGCAGTGGGAGCCGGTAATCTGGCCATCCCGCTGGTGAAACAGCTGACGGCGCAGGTAAAAGCGCGAGATCCCGAGGCTGCGCGCTACGTTCACTGGGGCGCTACCAGCCAGGACGCCATCGACACCGGACTGGTGCTCCAGCTGCGCGGGGCGCTGGATGCCGCTGAGACTCTGCTTGAGCAGCTGTTGGCGACCCTGGCTCTTCAGGCGGATCGTTATCGCGATACCGTGATGCCGGGACGGACCTGGATGCAGCACGCGCTGCCGGTGACCTTTGGCCTGAAGCTGGCGGGCACCCTCGACGCGCTCCTGCGCTGGCAGCAGCGGCTGCGCGAGATGCGTCCGCGGCTGCTGGTGCTGCAGTTCGGCGGCGCCGCGGGCACTCTGGACGCGCTAAAAGAGAAAGGTTCGGCGGTTGGCCTGGCGCTGGCGCAGATCCTCGGTCTGTCGCTGCCGGATACTCCGTGGCACAGCCAGCGCGATCGGCTGCTGGAGGCGGGCACCTGGTTTGCCGGCGTCTGCGGCACGCTGGGGAAATTCGCTAACGACTTTTCCCTGCTGATGCAGACCGAAGTGGCTGAGGTGGGCGAGCCGGTGGCGGAAGGTCGCGGCGGTTCGTCGACGATGCCGCATAAGCGCAATCCGGTGGCCTGCGCGGCGATCCTGACCGCCGCCCAGCGTACGCCGGGGCTGATGGCGACGCTCTACGCCAGCCAACTCCAGCAGCATGAGCGGGCGCTGGGCGGCTGGCAGGCGGAATGGGAGACCCTGCCGGAGCTAATTACCCTGGTGGGCGGGGCGTTGGCGCAAAGCGAGGCGCTGGTGCGCGACATGCAGGTTTTCCCGCAGAAAATGCGCGCCGATCTCGATATCACCCATGGGCTGATTATGGCTGAGGCGGTGACTCTGGCGCTGGCGGAATTCATTGGCAAAGCCGAGGCGCATCATCACATCGAAGCGCTGTGCCGCCAGGCGCTGGACCGTCACTGCCCGCTGGTCGATCTGCTCGCGGCTGACCCACAGGTCAGTCAGTATCTCTCTCGTGAACGCTTAACCACGCTGCTGGACCCGGCAACGGCGACCGGCAGCGCCGAACGCTTTGTGCGCCAGGTGCTGGCGCGTTATCAGGAGCAACGTGATGAATCTTGATTATCAACTCGACGGGCCGGATGGCGCGCCGGTTATCGTCCTCTCCAATTCGCTGGGCACCACCCGGGCGATGTGGCAGCCGCAGATCGAGGCGTTAACCGCCCATTTCCGGGTGCTGCGCTACGACACGCACGGCCACGGTAAAACGACGAAAAATGGCAAAGTGACCCTCGCCCAGTTGGGTGAGGATGTGATTGCGCTGCTCGATCACCTGAATATCGACCGCGCCTGGTTCTGCGGGATCTCGATGGGCGGTTTGACCGGCCTGTGGCTGGGACGCTTTGCGCCGGAGCGTTTTCATGGTCTGGCGGTCGCCAACACCGCGGCGCGCATTGGCGATCAGGCCAGCTGGCTGTCGCGGGCGCGGGCCGTACGTCAGGAGGGGATGGCGGTGGTGGCCGCCGGAGCGGCAGACCGCTGGTTCACCCACGCGTTTCGCCAGAAGGCGCCGGAGGTGGTCGAGGCGCTTTGTCACCAGCTGACCCATACCGATGCTGAAGGCTATGCCGCCTGCTGTGAGGCGCTGGCCGCCGCCGACCTGCGGGGCGAAGTGGGGCAGATCCCGCTGCCGACGCTAATCATCGCCGGGGAAAGTGACCCTGTCACCACGGTCGGTGACGCTCATTTCCTGCAGCAGCAGATCCCCGCCTCCGAGGTGGTGGTTCTGGCGGCATCGCATCTGTCTAACATTGAGGCGCCGAAAAGCTTTACTTCGGCGCTGCTGAGCTTTTTCCAGGGGGAACGCCATGGATGATAAACAGCGCTATCAGGACGGGATGGCGGTACGGCGCAAAGTATTGGGCGACGCCCACGTCGACCGGACGCTGCAGCATCTGACGCCGTTGAATGATGAGTTTCAGGACTTTATTACCCGCTATGCCTGGGGCGAGACCTGGACGCGTCCGGGGCTCGATCACCATACCCGCAGCATGATCACTATTGCCATGCTGATCGCTCTCAATCGCGAGGCGGAGCTGAAGATGCATCTGCGCGCGTCGTTTAACAACGGGGTGACCCGCGATGAGCTGAAAGAGCTGATCATGCACTCTGCGCTGTACTGCGGGCTGCCGGCGGCCAATGCCACGATGCATCTGGCGCAGCAGGTGTTTGACGACATCGACGCCGCGCAGGGTTGAGTCGTCGTCCGAGTCGGATTGCCCGGCAGTCGTTGTAGGCCGGGTAAGGCGCAGCCGCCACCCGGCGAAATGGCGGGTACGCGCCGATAGATTGCCCGGCGGCGCAGCGCTTGCCGGGCCTGGGAAGCGAAGATCGCCTGTAGACCCCGTAGGCCGGGTAAGGCGTAGCCGCCACCCGGCGAAATAACGGCACAACCGGAAATGTCCCTGTTCGCACTATGTTTGGCAGGGCCACAACGTTTGGCAGGGCTACAAATTCTATGTTAATTCCGGGCAGATTGCGCTCCCGGTTGATCTTCTGCGTTATGTCTCGTATGGCGCAGGGAGCGCACAGGGGGCGGCCAGTCGCCGCCGCCCCCTGTACCCCCGGGCTCCGGCCAGCAAAATCGCCGCTGCGCGGTCCCTTCGACTTATCCCTGCAGGCTGCGGGTCGGGCCGAGGCAGCGTCCCTGCAAAACACAGCCCTCAGCCCGCATCCATGCGGGCTGCCCCGGCCTTCCGGGAACGTCTCAGCGATTTTGAGGCCGCCAGCACCGGCAGTTTCAGTCGCGCAAGTGGGTAAATGAGTGACAGGCCGCACGAACCCCTGGCCGGGTAAGGCGCAGCCGCCACCCGGCGAAATGGCGGCACAACCGGAAATGTCCCTGTTCGCACTATGTTTGGCAGGACCACAACGTTTGGCAGGGCTACAACTTCTATGTTAATTCCGAGCAGATTGCGCTCCCGGTTGATCTTCTGCGTTATGTCTCGTATGGCGCAGGGAGCGCACAGGGGGCGGCCAGTCGCCGCCGCCCCCTGTACCCCCGGGCTCCGGCCAGCAAAATCGCCGCTGCGCGGTCCCTTCGACTTATCCCTGCAGGCTGCGGGTCGGGCCGAGGCAGCGTCCCTGCAAAACACGGCCCTCAGCCCGCATCCATGCGGGCTGCCCCGGCCTTCCGGGAACGTCTCAGCGATTTTGAGGCCGCCAGCACCGGCAGTTTCAGTCGCGCAAGTGGGTAAATGAGTGACAGGCCGCACGAACCCCTGGCCGGGTAAGGCGCAGCCGCCACCCGGCGGAAATGCCGCTACGTTAACCCTTATTTCTCAGGCTTCTGCGGCGCGACGGCCGGGGCGGCGTACCAGGCTTCCTGCGGCACCACTACCGCCGCCTTTGGCTGCATCACAAAGTTCGGCGACATAATCTGCACGCCGAATTCGTTAAACACATCAATAATGCTGCTATGCAATGCGTTGCGGCCATCCGGCAGCTTGGTTGTGGGGAGTAAGCGCACCTGCAGCTCATACGAGGTGTACCAGTCAAGCAATCCCAGCTTACGCACCACCGGCGCAATTTGCTGATCGATCCCCGGGGTGCGTCTCGCCGCCAGCTCCAGCAGCGCATGGACCTGACGCCACGGCGTATCGTAGCCGATGGTGACGCTGGTGGTGAGGTTGACTCCACCGTCGGCGCTTTCGGCGCTGAGATTAATAATTTTCCCGCTCACCACCACCGCGTTCGGGACGGTAACGATGTAATTTTCGCGGGTGAGAATTTTGGTCGCCAGCACGCCAATCTCGCTGACCTGACCCTCATTATCGGCGAGGCGGATCCAGTCGCCTTTGCGCAGCGCCCGAGAGTAGATCAGCACCAGGCCGCTCATCGCATGGGTCATCACTCCGGTTGACCCGAGGGTGAGCATCAGGCCGAAGAACACGCTAATGCCTTTGAAGGCGAGAGAGTTGGCGCCGGGAAGGAACGGGTAGGCGGCGGAGAGGGCAAACAACCAGATGACCACCGAGATAAGCCGACGGGTGGCGCTAACGGTCTCCGGATGAATGCCGGGAATCTGAATGCGGCCGGCGGCGACCTGGTCGAGAACCACCTTCACCAGGCGAATGATAAGCCAGGTGAGAAGGAAAATAAGCACCACGATCATCAGCCCCGGCAGGGAGGCGACAATCGACAGAGAGAGGTGGCGGATCACCCCCAGCGACCAGTCGCCCAGCGATTCGCTCCACACCCGCGTCCAGGGAAACAGGCTGAAGGCCCAGCTCAGCCAGAGATAACAGGCCAGCATGCCGAGAAGGATGACCAGCACAGCATAGAGCCGAACTTCAATATTGCCGAGATAGCGCCGCCAGTGCTGCGGTATGGCGCTACGTTTTTCGAGGATCCGCAGCAGGAAAAAACGTCGCACCCGCCGCCAGGCGCGGAAGGCGCCGTAGTAAAACAGCGCCAGCAGCAGCGCCCCGGCCAGGGCTTTACCGGCGGAGATGAACAGATAGCGGTTGTTGAACTGCTCCTGGAGGCTGGTGCGCTGGGCTTCCATACGCGCCAGCACCCGCTGGGCTGCCTGGTCGAGGGTTAAATCATCGCCCTCGTCGAGATCCGCCTGGCTCAGCAGCAGCACCGGTTTGCCGTTCATCAGCAACAGTCTGCCTGGCTGACCATAGCGGATAACCGGCACGACCCGCAGCGGCTGGCGAATATCATCTTCGGTGAAGGCGCGCAGGGCGCTACGGGTGCGCAAAACGCGCTCTTCGGGCGTGGTCTGGCCAAAGGTGGCCTGCAACATGACGACAGGTTGGTGGAAAATCGTGACCGTGCGTGCCTGCTCGCGCGCGGTTGGCTGCTGTCGCGGTTCGGCGGCCAGCGCCGGCTGGAGCACCAGCAGCGCCAGCGCCCAGAGGATAACGATGCTCATCCTGTTCATTGAGGCACCTGAGATAAGAATTATTGTTATTTTTCAGCAAAAAACGGAGGGCTTGTAGTTGAGCATAGCCTGGTGCGAAGTGAATTCAAGCTGGGTAAACGCGGACATAAAAAAGCCGTCGCCCAAACGGCGACGGCCTGATATCAGCGTCAGAGGATAGCGTTAGCCGTGCTGTTTACAGCCCGCGCACTGCTTATTCTGGATCTGCTGGAAGAAGTCGTTGCCTTTATCATCGACGAGGATAAACGCCGGAAAATCTTCCACTTCGATTTTCCAGATAGCTTCCATCCCCAGTTCCGGATAGGCCACGCACTCGAGGCTCTTGATACTCTGCTGGGCGAGCACTGCCGCCGGGCCGCCGATGCTTCCAAGGTAGAAGCCGCCGTGTTTATGGCAGGCATCGGTCACCTGCTGGCTGCGGTTGCCTTTCGCCAGCATCACCATGCTCGCGCCGTGGGACTGCAGCAGATCAACGTAAGAGTCCATGCGGCCGGCAGTGGTTGGGCCGAGGGAGCCGGAAGCGTAACCGGCTGGCGTTTTAGCCGGGCCCGCGTAGTAGATCGGGTGATCTTTGACGTACTGCGGCAGCGCCTCGCCGTTGTCGATAAGCTCCTTCAGCTTGGCGTGGGCGATGTCGCGGGCCACGATAATGGTGCCGTTAAGGCTCAGGCGGGTGGAGACCGGATGTGCCGACAGCTGCGCCAGGATCTCGCTCATCGGCTGATTCAGGTTGATACTTACCACTTCGCCTTCGCCGGCCTGACGCAGATGTTCAGGAATATATTTTCCCGGATTGCTCTCCAGCTTCTCGATCCAGATACCGTCGCGGTTAATTTTGGCTTTGATATTGCGGTCGGCGGAGCAGGAGACGCCCATGCCGATCGGACAGGAGGCGCCGTGGCGCGGCAGACGGATCACCCGGATATCGTGGGCGAAGTATTTCCCGCCGAACTGCGCGCCGAGGCCGAGGTTCTGCGCTTCCTGCAGCAACTCCTGCTCCAGTTGCACGTCGCGGAACGCCTGACCGTGTTCGTTACCTTCGGTCGGCAGACCGTCGTAATAGCGGGTCGAGGCCAGTTTGACGGTCTTCAGCGTCGCTTCCGCCGAGGTGCCGCCGATCACAAACGCGATGTGGTACGGCGGGCAGGCGGCGGTGCCGAGAGTGCGCATCTTCTCAACGAGGTAGTTTTTCAGCTTCGCCGGGGTGATCAGGGCCTTGGTCTCCTGGTACAGATAGGTTTTGTTGGCGGAACCGCCGCCTTTCGCCATGCACAGGAACTTATATTCTTCACCGTCGACGCTGTAGAGATCGATCTGCGCCGGCAGGTTGGTGCCGGTGTTAACCTCTTTATACATATCCAGCGGCGCGTTCTGTGAGTAGCGCAGGTTATCTTCGGTATAGGTGTTGTAAACGCCCTGCGCCAGAGCGGCTTCATCGCCGCCGCCGGTCCAGACGCGCTGGCCTTTTTTCCCCATGATAATCGCGGTGCCGGTATCCTGGCAGGTCGGCAGCACGCCCTTGGCGGCAATTTCCGAGTTGCGCAGGAACTGCAGGGCGACATATTTATCGTTATCGCTGGCTTCCGGGTCGAGCAAAATCGAGGCGACCTGTTGCTGATGGGAGACGCGCAGCATAAAGGCGGCGTCGTGGAAGGCCTGCTGAGCGAGCAGGGTCAGCGCCTGCGGCTCTACTTTCAGGACCTGCTGGCCGTCAAATTCGGCGACGGAGACGTGCTCTTTGCTGAGCAGATAGTATTCCGTATCGTCGTGCGCCAGCGGAAACGGATCCTGATAAACAAACGGTTTAGTCGACATAGTCACTTACTCCATAAAGATAAAAACCGCCGGGGTAGTCCCGGCGGTTATGAATCAGAACATCATGGACATCCACGGATAGCCAATCAGCAGCAGGGCGGCCAGGAAGATGGCGCCAAAGATGGTGCCGAGGCGCCAGTAATCTTTGGTCGGCAGGTAGCCGCTGCCGTAGTAGATTGGGCTTGGGCCAGTACCGTACGGGGTGATGATCCCCATCACGCCCAGCGAGGTGACCATCAGCAGGACAAACACTTCCATATTCATTCCCGGGATAGTCGAGGCAATGGTCAGCATGGCCGGCAGCAGCGCGGTGGTGTGCGCGGTGGTGCTGGCAAACAGATAGTGCAGCAGGTAGAACGCCAGCAGCAGGACGATGGTCGCCATCCCCGGGGAGATGCCGCTCATCAGCGCGCCGCCCTCTTTACCCAGCCAGGCGATAAAGCCGGTGGAGGAGAGGCCGTCGGCCAGTGCCACCAGGGTGGCGAACCAGACAAAGGTGTTCCATGCCGCTTTGTTGTTGGTGATATCGCTCCAGGAGAGCACGCCGGTCCACAGCATCAGCACGATAACCAGCAGGGCAGCCAGCGCCGGTTCGATCCAGTCGGCGGCGAAGATCCACATCATCAGCGCGAAGCAGACGAATACCAGCAGCAAAATTTCATTGCGCGACAGTTTGCCCAGTTTTTCCAGTTCACGCGCGGCCCACAGTGGCACTTCGTTATTGACTTTCACTTCCGGCGGGTAGAACCAGTAGGCCAGCAGCGGCATGGCCAGAATCAGCAGGATACCCAGCGGCAGGAAGGCGATGAACCAGGTGCCCCAGGAGATATTGATGCCAACAATGCTTTTGACCAGCGCCAGGGCCAGCAGGTTCGGGGCCAAAGCCGACAGGAACATCGAGCTGGTAATACAGGCGGCGGTGATCGCTACCCACATCAGATAGGAACCGATTTTACGTGCGCTCGGATCGTTTGGCTTTGAACCGTACAGCGGCGGCAGGTTAGCGATAATCGGGTAGATAGTCCCCCCGCTGCGTGCGGTGTTAGATGGCGTAAACGGCGCCAGCAGCAGATCCGCGAAGGTGATGGCGTAGCCGAGCGTCAGGCTGCGACGGCCAAGATATTTCACCAGAATCAGCGCCAGGCGGCGGCCGAACTGCGTTTTATCGTAGCCGGCGGCGAACATGAACGCGCCGAAGATAAGCCACACGGTGGAGTTGCCGAAGCCGCTCACCGCCCACTTAAAGGAGGCGCCAGCCATTTTGAAGCCTGGCGCGGCCATCTGATCCGGGCTGAACAGCAGCCACTGGCTGCACAAGGCAATAACTACCACGCCGGTGATACCGATAACGGCGCCGGGCAGCGGTTCAAAAATCAACCCGACGATCACCCCGACAAAGATAGCGAAGTAGTGCCAGGCGTACGGCGGCAGGCCTTCGGGGACCGGGACGAACAATAACAGCACGGCAACGATAATCGGCAGCGCCATCATCAGGAGAGGTTTTTTATTCGCAGTCGTTGGCTTGACTGCACCGGCAGGCGGTATGGTTGTCTTTTTCTCTTTCATAATGAGTATCTGCAAGTTGTTGAAAATAACGTTTACGCCAGCGTCTTACTCAGTGGTTTCTTTAATTACAAAAGTTACTTTAGTTTTTATTTTGCGTTTCTGAGTATCGACAGGGCGCTTATTTAACGCGTTTTATGAGGCGTTAAATTAAATTTGTTGGTTATTTATATATTGCGCTTTCAATGGCCGTTGCAATTGATCAAGATCAAGAAAAGCCGGTGATTTCACTATTTTTTTATTATCAGTATAACCCTATGTGATGAGGTGTTATTTTGGCGAAAATATCGATAGATGTTAAAGGAAAAAATGAACAATAAATGCTGAAATTATTTTCTGTTTTAGTGTCTTAATGATTTTATTATATTTTTTGTTGTTTCCTTGTCATTGTTTATGTTAACAAAAGTATCCTAATTGTTATCACGCATTTGTATTATGTAAATGCTATTTATTATTTTAATAATACAATAGAGGTAGCGATGTTATTGCTGGGGTTAAATAGTTTTATAACTAACGTAATTGGTTTAGTAATTAAAAAACGCGCTATATTATTGGCATGACAAAAGGAATTAAAAAACCAAAACCATTAATGATTCCGTCACCCCATTCTGAGCTTTTAATATTTTAAAATCTGGAGCGTAACTTATGACCAGTAACGAACGTATTTTGCAGCCATTTACTTTACCAAATGGTACCGAGCTGAAAAACCGTTTGCTCATGGCGCCAATGACCACCTGCACCGGTTATTTCGATGGTACTGTCACCAGCGAGCTGGTGGAGTACTACCGCGCGCGCGCCGGAAGCATCGGTACCATTATTGTCGAGTGCTGCTTTATTGATGACTACGGTCTGGCCTTCCCGGGCGCGATCGGCATCGATAATGATGAAAAAATTGCCGGCCTGGCGAAAATCGCTGAGGCGATCAAAGCCGAGGGTTCAAAAGCGATTCTGCAGATCTACCACGGCGGCCGTATGGTCGACCCGCAGCTGATCGGGGGGCGCCAGCCGGTGGCGCCGAGCGCTATTGCCGCGCCGCGTGAGGGCGCCGCCATGCCGCGGGCGCTGAGCGGAGAAGAAGTGGAAGGGATGATCGCCAAGTTTGGCGACGGCGTTCGTCGCGCCATTCTCGCCGGTTTCGACGGGGTCGAAATTCACGGCGCCAACACCTATCTCATTCAGCAGTTCTATTCGCCGAACTCCAACCAGCGCGATGACGAGTGGGGCGGTAGCCGCGACAACCGCGCCCGTTTCCCACTGGCGGTGCTGGATATTACCCACAAAATGGCCCGCCAGTATGCTGACGATGCCTTTATCATCGGCTATCGCTTCTCGCCGGAGGAGATGGAGGTCCCGGGGATCCGCTTTGACGACACCATGTATCTGCTGGAAAAGCTGGCCGCCCGCGGTGTCGATTATCTGCACTTCTCGGTGGGTGCCACCCTGCGTCCGTCTATCGTCGATACCAGCGACCCGACGCCGCTGATCGAGAAATACTGCGCGATGCGCTCTGACACCCTCGCCCAGGTGCCGGTGATGGGCGTCGGCGGGGTAGTCAACGCCGCCGATGCCGAGCAGGGCCTCGATCACGGTTATGACCTGATTGCGGTAGGCCGCGCCTGCATCGCCTATCCGGACTGGGCGTCACGTATCGCCGCCGGCGAAGAGCTGGAGCTGTTTATCGACAGCACCCAGCGTGAAGCGCTGCACATTCCGGAACCGCTATGGCGTTTCTCGCTGGTGGAAGCGATGATCCGCGACATGAGCATGGGCGACGCCAAATTTAAACCGGGGATGTTTGTTGAGACCGTCCACGATGACGCCAATGAGCTGGTGATCAACGTCAGCCTCGAAAATGACCATATTGCCGATATCGAACTGGCGGCGAGCCCGGTCCAGACTGTGGAATTCACCACCAGCTTCGAAGAGATCCGCGAACGTATTCTCACCGCCAATACCCCGCACGTCGATGCCATTTCCGGGGCCACCAGCCAGAGCGAGGCGGTGAAAAAAGCGGTCGCCAAAGCGATGCTGAAATCGAGTAAAGCGCTGGCGGCGGAAGAGGGCGGCAATGACGCCGCGCCGAAAAGCTATGATGTGGTGGTGGTCGGCAGCGGCGGCGCCGGCCTGGCGGCAGCCATTCAGGCCCACGACGAAGGGGCCAGCGTGCTGATCGTTGAAAAAATGCCAACCATCGGCGGGAACACCATCAAGGCTTCCGCCGGGATGAACGCCGCGGAAACCCGCTTCCAGCGCGTGAAAGGTATCGAAGACAGTAAAGAGCTGTTCTATCAGGAAACCCTGAAGGGCGGCCACAACAAAAACAACCCGCAGCTGCTGCGCCGTTTCGTTGAAAACGCGCCGCAAGCCATTGAGTGGCTGGCGGACCGGGGCATTATGCTCAACGACATTACCACCACCGGTGGGATGAGCATTGACCGTACCCACCGTCCGCGCGACGGGTCAGCGGTCGGCGGCTATCTGATTAGCGGCCTGGTGCGCAACATCACCAAACGCGGTATTGACGTCCTGCTGGATACCTCGGTGGAAGAGATCCTGATGCGCGGGGATGAGGTTAGCGGTGTACGTCTGATCAACGACGAAAAAGAAGTCATTGAAGTACAGACCAAAAGCATCGTAGTGGCCACCGGCGGCTTCAGCGCTAACAGCGCGATGGTCGTGAAGTATCGTCCTGACCTTGAAGGCTTCGTCACCACTAACCACAAAGGGGCTACCGGGAGCGGTATCGCGTTGCTGGAACGCATCGGCGCCGGCACCGTGGACATGGGCGAAATTCAGATTCACCCGACCGTCGAGCAGCAGACCTCGTATCTGATTTCCGAATCGATTCGCGGCGGCGGCGCTATTCTCGTTAACCAGCAGGGGAACCGCTTCTTCAACGAGATGGAGACCCGCGATAAAGTCTCGGCGGCGATTATCGCTCTGCCGGAACACTATGCTTACATCGTCTTCGACGAGCATGTGCGGGCGAAAAACAAAGCTGCCGACGAGTACATCGCCAAAGGCTTCGTCACCAGCGCCAGCTCACCGCGGGAACTGGCGGAGAAACTGGGGATGGATTACCATGCCTTCCTCGCCACCCTCGAGTGCTATAACGGGGCGGTGGAAAAACAGCATGATGAACAGTTTGGCCGGACCACCGCGCTACGCGCGCCGATTAACGAAGGCCCGTTCCACGCTATTCGCATCGCCCCCGGCGTGCACCACACCATGGGCGGCGTGACCATTAATACCGATGGCGAAGTGCTGAATGTGGCGCAGCAGCCGATTCGCGGCGCCTACGCCGCCGGTGAAGTGGTGGGCGGGATCCACGGCGGCAACCGTATCGGCGGTAACGCGGTGGCGGATATCATCATCTTCGGTACCCTCGCGGGCCATCAGGCGGCGAAACGTGCCAGAGGATAACCTGTAACCTTGCTCCTGCCGGGTTGGCGCTTTCGCCGCCCGGCTTGCCCCTTCTAAGGAGAGCCCGATGTCCGATAACCGCGTCTATAGCTACTCCGCCGTGTTGATGGGCTCGCCCATCCTGCTCAAACTCTGTTCCCACGATGAGGCGATGGCCTCCCGCGTATTCCAGCTTATCAAGCGCTACGAAGACCTGCTCACCGTTAACCGCGCCGAGTCGCAGGTGATGGATATCAACCATGCCGCCGGGCGTCATCCGGTCACCGTCAGCCGACCGGTCTTTCAGCTGATCCAGTGCGCCAAAGCCGCCAGCATGGTGCGCGACAGCGCCTTTAACCTCGCGATCGGCCCGCTGGTGAAGCTGTGGCGAATTGGTTTTCACGGGCACAGCGTGCCTGACGCGGCTGAGATCAGAGCCCGACTGGCGCTGACCCGCCCACAGGAGGTGATCCTTGATGAGGCAACCTGCAGCGTGTTTCTCCAACAGCCGGGGATGGAGCTGGATCTCGGGGCGATCGCCAAAGGCTATATCGCTGACCGCGTGCGCGATTTTCTCCGTCAGCAGCAGGTGGAGAAGGCGCTGGTCAACCTCGGCGGCAATGTGCATACCCTCGGCGAATGGGCCATTGGCCTGAAAAAACCATTTGCCGACGCGCAGGCGCTGATCGGTTCCCTGACGGTCAACAGGCAATCGGTAGTCACCTCCGGGACCTACGAGCGCTATTTCGAACAGGATGGCAAACGCTGGCACCATATTCTCGACCCGCGCAGCGGTTATCCGCTGGACAACGAACTCGACAGCGTGACGGTCATTTCCGCGGATTCTTTAGACGGCGACATCTGGACCACGCTGCTGTTCGGCCTCGGCGTGGAGAAGGGCTGCGCAGCGCTGCGTCAGCGGCAGGATATCGACGCGATTTTCGTTACCAAAAATCGCGACATTATTCTCTCATCGCCGCAGCGGCTGCGTTTTGCGCCGCTGGACAGCGGCTATCGGGTTATTGACTGTACTGCTTAAGCAAACTGTACTGTTCGGCGACCAGGCGGTAGCGATAGACCGGCCGCCCGGTAGCGCCGTAGTGGATAGTGGTATAGAGAATATTGATCTGCGCCAGCCAAATCAGATATTTGCGGCAGGAAACGCGGGAGATATTCACCGCCGCCGCCAGCTCATCGGTAGAGAATTCGACATCCGGATGGGCGTCAATCCACTGGCAGAGTGTGCGCAGCGTTTGCGCGGTTAACCCTTTAGGCAGCTTGCGCGCGTCGCTGGCCTCCGGCGCGCCGCCGTGCAGCAGGCGGTCGACATCGGCCTGTTCGTAATAGGGCTGGCCGGTTATTAGCTTGCGCTTCTCCCGCCAGGTGGTGAGCGCCTCTTCAAAGCGCGGAAACTGGAAGGGTTTGATCAGGTAATCGACCACCCCGTAATGCATCGCGGTCTGTACCGTGGCGGCATCCGCCGCCGAGGTAATCATGATAACGTCGATGGCGCGACCCGACTCGCGGATGGTCGGCAGGAGATCGAGCCCGCTGTCCTGCTGCATGTAGACATCCAGCAGCACCAGATCGATCTCCTGCTGCGGATCGTTAATCATCTCCTGGGCCTGACTGAGCGTCGAAGCGCTCCCGCTGCAACGAAAGCCGGGAACCCTTGCCACGTACAGGCGATTCAGTTCGGCCACCATGGCATCATCGTCAACAATTAAAACATTTATCACGCAGGTTTCCTTTTACTATCCCAGGGGAGATGAACAAAAAATTGGGTAAATACGCCGGGTTCCGATTCGACGGCGAGGGTGCCGCCGAGCTCGCGCAACTGCTGGTTGGCAAGAAACAGCCCGACGCCGCGATTCTCGCCTTTGGTGGAGAAGCCTTTGTTAAAGATAGCGTCGATGTTGTTCTCCGGGATCCCCGGCCCATCGTCGCTCACTTCACCGCTTAGCCAGCCGTCCTGGTAGTGCAGCAGCAGGCCGATCTCACCCTCCGCCTGGCCGCTCATGGCGTCCAGCGCGTTCTCAATAAGGTTGCCCAGCACCGTCACCAGCACCGTGACCTGTTTCTCGTTCGGACAATCCGGCACCAGGCTCTCCTCCGCCAGCGTCAGGGTAAAGCCGCACTCTGTGGCGCGCTGAATTTTACTTATCAGGAAGCCGGCCACCACCGGGGATTTAATGCGATGTTGAATGTCGCCGATGTCCGCCTGGTAGCGGTGGGCGGTCTGCAGCACGTATTCCTCGAGTTTGCCGTAGCTTTTCATATTCAGCAGACCGAGGATCACGTGCAGTTTATTCATAAACTCATGGGAGGTGGTGCGCAGGGCATCCACATAGCTCATCATGCCGTCCAGTCGCTGCAGCAATTGGCTGACCTCAGTTTTATCGCGGAAGGTACAGATGGCGCCGACCACCGCACCCTGGCTGCGAATGGGCACTGTATTGCCGATCAGCAGCAGACCATTGCACCCCAGTTCGCGGTCGTACATTGGCTCGCCGCTCTGCAGTACGGTCTGCAGATCGTCGAGCAGGGGGCTGTGAACGAGAGTCTTATCCGGGCCGGAAAAGAGGATCTCTTCCGCCGCGGGGTTGATGAGATTTACCTCGCCATGGGCATCGACCGCCACCACCCCCTCCTTGAGGGCGTGAAGCATGGCCTGACGCTGCTGAAACTGGGTGGATATTTCGTGCGGCTCCAGCCCCAGCAGTACGCGCTTCAGGCCGCGAACCAGGCTCCAGGTGCCCAGCGCGCAGACCAGCGCGCTGAACAGGATGGTCAGCAGCACGTCCCAACGGCTGTTGGCGATCTGTTCGTCCACTTTACTCAGTGAAATGCCGACCACCACCACGCCGATTTGCTGATGCCGTTCGTTGAACACCGGCGTAAACACCCGTAGCGCCGGGGCCAGCACCCCGTGGTTGATGGCGACATTCTCTTTTCCCTGCAGCGTTGGCTGAATATCGTGGCCGATGAACGGTTTGCCGATGATTGAGCTGTCCGGATGCGAATAGCGAATACCCTGCATATCGGTGACGATAGCGTACAACAGGTCGTTGCGGCGGGTAATGGCCTGCGCCAGCGGCTGAATGATCTGCTGCTGCGGGGGCGCCTCCAGTCCGCGCTTCACCTGCGGCATATCGGCCATGGTGCGCGCCACCGCCAGCGCGGTCTCTTTCAGACCGTCGCGGGTGGCGTTGCTGATCTGCATATACCACAAGGCATACACCAGCAGCAGCACGGCGCCGATGACGCTGCCGATCATCAAGGACACGGCGGTGCTCAGCTTTAACGGTAAGGCGCGTTGGCGAACGCGAGGCGGGTGCTCTGAAGCCTTCATGACGACCCCGGGTAGATTCAGTGAAAGATTATTATCGCCGATAGCGCGGCATACATAAAGCCGTGTAATAAAAGCAAAAGGCCGCTTTTGCTACGGCAGACTCCTCCAGCGCGCGGTACACTGCGGCTTTTCGCCACAGGCTTAAGGGAGACACTATGGAACTGGCTTCTCTGGTCCGGGATATCCTCCGGCAGCGGCACGTTGAACGTCTGGCGCAGCATCGTGAACAGGATAATGAAGCGGAAGCAGAGTGGGAGATCGCCCGCTGGCGGCATCGCAGCGGGGTGGTGATCCAGCGCCGCTATGAGCTCGAGATCGCGCAGCAGGATAGCGCATCCTGCCCGGAGTGCTGGATTGACTGGCAGGTTATCGACGCCGCCGGCCAGGAGGTCAACCCGATGCGCAAACAGTTTTATAACCTTTGCCAGCAATCCTTCTGGCTGGCTATGCAGGCGGGTGGTGAAGATGAGACCTCAGACAGAATTGCTCAGATAACCGACAATCACCCGTAAACGCGCGTTGGGGACGGTAAACTGTGACCCCGACGGCGGTAAAGCGCAGAACATTCCACTTATAGTGGCGGCAGAGGTTAAATAGTCCTGATGAATATAAGGATATGCATCAGGCCGCTGATTTTGCCGAGATGCGCTTTTTCTGTCGTAAATGGAGGTTGTTATGAGCAGTTCGCTAACCGCGTCAATGCAGGCTCGTCGTCACCCGGAGACCACCCACATCGATCGCCTCGCCACCGCCGATATGCTGGCGATGCTGCATCAGGATGATAAGCAGATATCGGAGGCGGTCGGCGCCTGTCTGCCGGATATCGCCCGGCTGATTGATATCGCCACCGCGACGATAAGCCGGGGAGGGCGCCTGGTCATTATTGGCGCCGGCGCTTCGGGCCGGACGGCCATTGAGGCGGTCAGCGACTATTCGCCGGAAGGTAAGCACGCGCTGGTGGGGCTGATTGCCGGTGGGCAGACGGCGGCGATGGCCGAGCGGGAGACTGCGGCGAATAATTATGACCTGGGCGCCTTTGAGCTGCAGTCGCTGGACTTCAGCAACCGCGATATGCTGCTGGCGCTGACCGTCAGCGGCAAGACGCCATGGGTGTGGGGGGCGATGCGCCACGCCTGGTCGCTGGGCGCCCCGATAGCGGTCATCACCCAGCAGCCGACCAGCGAGGCGGCGCAGCTGGCGGATATCATTATTGCTCCGCAGACCGGGCCGGAGGCGGTGGCGGGGTTAGCCAATCCGAAGGCTCAGTTGGCCCAGAGGCAGATCGTCAATATGCTGACAACCGGACTCGCCATCCGTGACGGTCGGGTGTACAGCAATTTGCGGGTGGACGTGCAGGCTGACAATTCGCACTGGGCGGAGCGGCAGATAGCGATTGTGATGGCGGCCACCGATTGCACGCGCAGTGAAGCAAAGGCCGCCCTGGCCAGCTGTCATCAGCACTGCCGCACCGCGATCCTGATGCTGCTCAGCGGGCTTGACGCCTGGCACGCGCGGGAGCTGCTAACCAAACATCACGATCATCTGCGTCTCGCCCTGCGTGAAGCCCAGCGTAGCGCTGTCACTCCCGCCCAGTAATCCCTTCTCTGCCAGGCGCGCGATGAGCATGCGCGCCTGGACTTTTGTAATTAAAGAAATTCTTATCTTTTATTTTACCCGGCAATAGATATTGAATTTTCGACCTTATTTTTTATCCGTCTTCGCTCTGTTTTTAAAATTGATTTTTTAAGTTAAATAACTGTTTTGTTTAAAATGCGAGAGTGTAAATGATATTTTAAAATAAAGTAAAAGTGCGTTAATATGCTGCCTCTTATGACCGTGTGCTACGTGATAATTCTATTATGCCTGCAATGAAAAAAACGATTATTTCCTTAACCGCATTAGCGATGTTCGTCAGCGCGGCGACGCATGCTGAAGCGGATACCTCGAAAAAAACCGACTTCCTGCTGATTGGCGGCGGGATCATGAGCGCCTCGCTCGGCACCTGGCTGCAGGCGCTGCAGCCGGACTGGGATCTGACCATGGTGGAGAAACTGGACGGCGTGGCGCTGGAGTCTTCCAACGGCTGGAATAATGCCGGTACTGGCCACTCGGCGAATATGGAGCTGAACTATACGCCGGAGCGGGCGGACGGGTCGATTGACGTCAGCAAAGCGCTCGATATTAACGAGCAGTTTATGATTTCCCGTCAGTTCTGGTCGGCACAGGTGAAACGCGGTATTTTGCACGATCCGCACTCGTTTATTAATTCCACGCCGCATATGAGCTTCGTCTGGGGTGATAATGTGGATTATCTGCAGAAGCGTTATAACGCGCTGCAGCAGACCACTTTATTCCAGGGGATGAAATTCTCCACCGATCACGCGCAAATTAAACAGTGGGCGCCGCTGGTGATGGAAGGCCGCGATCCGCAGCAGAAAGTGGCAGCCACCTGGACGCCGGTGGGTACCGATGTCAACTACGGCGAAATCACTCGCCAGCTGATCGGCAGCCTGAAGAAAAATAACCACTTCACCCTGCAGACCTCCTCTGAGGTAACGGATTTCAAACGTAATGCCGACAACTCCTGGCACGTAACGATTAAGAATGTGCAGAGCGGGGAAGCGCAGACTATTGACGCCAAATACGTCTTTATCGGCGCCGGCGGCGGCGCGTTGAAGCTGCTGCAAAAAACCGGTATTCCGGAAGCGGACAACTATGCCGGCTTCCCGGTGGGCGGCTCGTTCCTGATGACCGAGAACCCGGCGGTCACTGCGCAGCACCTGGAGAAAGTGTATGGCCAGGCTTCAGTCGGCGCGCCGCCGATGTCGGTGCCGCACCTTGATGCACGTTACCTCGACGGTAAGCGCGTGGTGCTGTTTGGGCCATTCGCCACCTTCTCGACCAAGTTCCTGAAAAATGGTTCGTTCTTCGATCTGCTCAGCACTACCACCACCAATAACGTGCTGCCGATGACCCACGTCGGTCTCGACAACTTCGATCTGGTGAAATACCTGGTTAGCCAGGTGATGCTCAGCGATGATGACCGTTTCGCTGCGCTGAAAGAGTACTACCCGGACGCGCGTAAAGAAGACTGGAAACTGATCCAGGCCGGCCAGCGCGTACAGATCATCAAGAAAGACGCAGAGAAGGGCGGCGTGCTGAAGCTCGGTACCGAAGTGGTGGTCGATCAGCAGAAAACCATTTCCGCGCTGCTCGGCGCTTCGCCGGGGGCTTCCACCGCCGCGCCGATCACCCTGAACGTGCTCAAGCAGATGTTCCCGCAGCAGTTTAACTCGCCGGAGTGGCAGAGCCGCATTCACGCTATTGTGCCGAGCTACGGCCAGAAGCTGAACGGTAACGTGGCGCTGACCCAGCAGGTTTGGGATGACACCGCTGCGACCCTGCAGCTGACGAAACCGCCGGTGATCCAGATGCCAGCGGCTGCGCCTACCGCGACCGCCAAGCCGGCAGAGACGCCGCGCGAGGCCTCGCCGCAGCACGATATGGCGCTGTAAAAGCAAACTCGACAGTGAACAAAAGGGAAGACCATGGTCTTCCCTTTTTTGCGTTATTTACCGGCTGAGGCCGCGCGCTGCCTGCAACTTTGGCGTCATAAAAGATATACTGGTTTGAATTGAAATAAGAAAATTAAACCAGGAGTGTGGAAGGGCCATGCAAGAGGATATTAACCAGGAGATCACCTTCCGCAAGCTGTCGGTCTTTATGATGTTTATGGCGAAAGGTAATATCGCCAGAACCGCCGAAGCGATGAAACTCAGCAGCGTCAGCGTTCACCGCGCGCTGCATACCCTGGAAGAGGGGGTGGGCTGCCCGCTGTTTGTCCACAAAGGGCGCAACCTGCTGCCGCTGCAGGCGGCGTGGACGCTGCTTGAATACTGCCAGGATGTGATAAGTCTGATGAACCGCGGGCTCGAGGCGACGCGCAAGGTTGCAGGCGTCGGTCAGGGGCGGTTGCGCATCGGTACCCTCTATTCTCTGACCCTGGAAACCGTTCCGCGCATCATTATGGGGATGAAGCTGCGTCGCCCGGAGCTGGAGCTGGACCTGACGATGGGTTCAAATCAGATGCTGCTGGATATGCTGGAAGACGATGCCCTCGATGCCATCCTGATCGCCACCAACGAAGGGGAGTTCAATAATACCGCTTTCGACGTGGTGCCGCTGTTTGAGGACGATATTTTTCTCGCCGCCCCGGCGACTGAACGGCTGGATGCCTCACGGCTCGCCGATCTGCGCGATTACGCCGACCGCAAGTTTGTTTCGCTGGCGGAGGGGTTCGCCACCTATGCCGGATTCCGGGAAGCATTCCATATCGCCGGCTTCGAGCCGGAGATCGTCACCCGGGTGAATGATATTTTCTCGATGATTAGCCTGGTGCAGGCTGGCGTCGGTTTTGCCCTGCTGCCGGGGCGGATGAAGAAAGTGTATGAGAAGGATGTACAGCTGCTAAAGCTGGCGGAACCCTACCAGATGCGCCAGCTGATCTCTATCGTCTATTCGCACCATCGCGAACGCGATGCCGACCTGCTGGCGCTGGCGGCGGAAGGACGGATGTACGCCCGCAGTATTAATCGCTAAGCCGCTGCGCCAGATGGCGGGCGACGTCCAGGCCGCTGCGCTCCAGCGCAATGGTCTCCCCGCGCCAGCCCGCCTGGCGGGTCAGGCAGGTGAGCACCCCGCCGGGGGGCATCTCAATGGCTAAGCGCGCATCGCGCTCATCGGCGGCGACCATCGCCTCCTGCCAGTGGACCGGGCGCGCCATGTTCATCGCCAGATCGTCGGCGATCCGCTGCGGATCCCACAGCACGCGCGCCGTCGAGCCGCTTAAATAGGCGCACCGTGGGCGCCTTAAGCTGGCGCCGGCAAAAGCTTTCGCCAGCTCAGCGGCGGGTTTATCCAGCAGCGCGCAGTGCGACGGCACGCTGACCGCCAGCCGCTGGGCTTTACTGGCCCCCGCTCGCAGCGCCAGCTGCGCCACCTCGGCCATTGCCTCATCACGGCCCGCAATCACGAACTGCGTTTCGGCGTTCAGGTTGGCGAGATAAACCTCGTGGCCCTGCAGCAGGGCTTCAATCTGCGAACGGGTCAGACCCATAATCGCCGTCAGACCGTAACCTTCGGGATAGGCCTGCTCCATTAAATCGCCGCGCAGGGCCACCAGCCGCAACGCGCTGGCGAAATCGAGCGCGCCGGCAATCACCGCGGCCGGAAACGCGCCGATGGACAGGCCGCTGACCATCTGCGGATCCACGCCCTGACGCTGTAGCTCGCGCGCCCAGGCTACCCCGGCGATAAGCAGACAGAGCTGGACCGCACGGGTGTGTTGTAGCGCGTCGGCGCTATCGAGGGTATCGACTTCATCCCCCAGCACGGCGCGCGCCTGGGTGAGGATCGCCTCGCGATCGGGGAGCGCCGATAGCATGCCGGGGCGCTGGCCGCCCTGGCCGGGAAAGGTAAATAAAATCTTCATTATTCCTCCCTGTGCCACGGCGTCGCGGTTAAGCGCGCGCCGCGGGACGTTTTCAGCAGCGCGCGCCCGTCGCGCAGCCATTCATTAAGGGCGAAGGCGCCGTACGGCGTTTCGACCTGGGTATCAGCGCGGCATGGGAGTTGGGCCACCCGGGTCTGCCATTCCAGCAGCGCCTCGCGGTCAAGCGGCTGTGGCGCGCGGATCAGCAGATCCAGATCGCTGGCCGCATGCAGCACCGGGATCTCGGTTGCCAGCGCGTAGCCGGTACTGCCGGTGACGCCCCAGCCCCAGGGCCAGCGGTGTAAGGTGAGGGCGATAGCCCCCTGGACCGGCGGCTGAGAGACAAAAGGCGAATGGAGTAAGACCTCACGATCAACAAGCATCTCCGGGGTGACGCTGCGCACGATATTGCGCGCCTGTACCCAGCCGGCGGCGCGCTGCTCGCGCTTCATGCCCCGCACCCCAACCGGGACGCGGGCCTGGTCGTCAACGTCGCGCCTCACCACCACCGGCAGCGCGGCTCGCCACTGCTGAGCCACCCACGGCTCGGCAATGTCTTCCAGGGCGCTGGCGCGGTTTAACCAAACTAGATCATGGGGACGCGGCGTTGCTGACATGGTTTACAGTCCTGAAGTCAAAGAGATAAACAGCGGTAGCGACAGGATACACAGAACCGAGCTCAACAGCAGCACGGCTTCAGCATCCGGAGACTGGACGCCGAAGCGGTTGCCGAAGACCACGCCAAAGAAGCCGGCGGCCAGGGCAATCATCAGGATCGCGGTAATGGCAATGGAACCGTGCAGCCCAAGTAACATCACCAGACCCCAGGCAATAAACGGCTGCACCAGCAGTTTCACGATGGTTGATGTAGCGATCAGCGCATTGAGCTGCAGTTTACGCGCCGACAGGATCACCCCGGTGAGGAACAGCGCGGCGGCGGTGGCGGCCAGGCCCAGCGGTTTGATCGACGCCAGCAGCAGGTCCGGCATTTTAATGCCGATCGCGGAAAGCACCACCCCAAGCAGCGGGCCCCAGACGATCGGTTTTTTCACCGAACGCCACATCAGCACCGGCAGCATCGCCAGCGTAGAACCGCTGTTTTCTCCCGCGGCGCGGGCTTTTTCACGTTCCAGAATCAGCAGGCAGAACGGGGTCATCAGCACCGAGCCGCAGGCGATAGAGACCGCTACCGACAGTGAGGTTGACGCGCCTTCACCCAGCACGCTGCCGAGGATCGGCAGACCTAACGCGGCATAGTTTGGCAGGGCGACGGTGAGGGTCAGCACCGCGGCATCCTGCGGCGTGCGTTTGAACACGCTGGTGGCGAGGAAGTAGATCGCGGCATAGGTGATCCACATCGCGCCGGTCAACACCAGCACCAACGGCGACTGGGCGACGATACCGGCCCACGGCGTTTGTACCGTCGCGCTAAACAGCGTGGCGGGTAAGGCAAAATCCATTACAAAAATATTAAGCAGCGAGACGTTTTTGTTATCTACCATCCCGGCCTTACCGGCCCAGAAGCCCAGCAGCCCAGCAGCATGATAACGAAAATCGGGGCAAGAGCATGAATAATCACATAAGTCATAAATCACCTGTAAATAAGATAGAGTACTGGCGCGATTGTTATTTTTTCTAAAAGCCGTCCCTACCCGGCGCGGTTATTACGCGCTCCGGGGGACGGCTTCCGGCAGGTTTTCTTCTACTACTTACGTACGAACGTCTTACCAGCTGGCGCGCATGCGATCGCGAACCAGTTGCGAGCTGCGGCGGTTTTCCGCGCCCAGGCGGCACTTCAGTGAGGTATCGGTGCGCGCGTCAGCGATGGCGTCGCGCAGGGTACGGCTGACCAGTGACAGATCGCCTTCGTCTGGCGCATCCGGATGGTTGATATCAAGCAGGGCGGAGAGCAGGCCGAGCGTAGCGTAGTTGCTGACGTCGTAGGCCATTGGCGGAATGGTAGCCGCCAGTTTCTCCAGCGCCTCTACGGTACGCAGCGTAATGCGCGCCGCCGACGCTTTACCCATCGCGTGGACCAGCACGCCGCTATCGTTAAAGGCGATCAGGCGGTTGGCCTGGTAGCCGTGGGCCAGAAACGCCCCGGACATCGCTTTGCCGACGATCAGGCCAATTACCGGGTGGCCGGCCAAACGGGCTTTGGCATAAGCGCCAGCCGCCCCGGCCAGCGCCTGGTGAATGCCGAAAGCTTCTTCGCGGCGGCCATAGGCCTGGCTTGGCACATCGATCACGGCGACGATCGGCCGTTTGACTGGCTGGTCGGCGTCGGCGGCAATGGTTTCATTAACCACTTTCGCCAGCGTCCAGCCTTCCAGCAGGCCGACTTCGCCGGCGGCGGCGCGCGGGTAGTGGTTGTTAGCATCCGGGACCACGGCGATAAAACGCACGTTTTCGCCATTAATCTGGCCGTCTGCCACCTGGACGGAAGGGCACAGGCCGCTCATCAGCGGCGCGTCGGGCGCCAGTTTGTTCAGCCACAGCGCGGCGCGGTTTGGGAACTGACTCATTATTTATCCTCCCGGGCAAAAAGCTGTTTAATCTGCGCGGTATCCGCCTGCTGGCGGGTGTCGAACTGGCTCAAGCGACGCAGATAATCGTCATAGTTGTCGCTTCGGTGCTGTACCGGTACGCCTTTGGCGATCGCCTCATTCATTGCGGTTTTAACGGCGTTAACGCCATCGTTAACCAGCGCGTCTACCAGCCCGCTGGCGGCGCGAATTTCGCCGCCGGTCATGCTCCAGATAAACGGCCGGTTGCGGGAGTCGTACTCTTCAATGCCGGCTTCCTGCTCGATAACCTGCGGGCCGTTGAGGCCGAGACGGGCTTCACGAGTGACGATAAGGTAACTGCACAGCGCGGCGGCGATAGACATACCGCCAAAGCAGCCGACGGTGCCGGCGATGATGCCGACCACTGGGGTGTAGCGGCGCAGATCGACAATCGCCGCGTGAATATCAGCGATGGCGGCCAGACCGAGGTTGGCCTCCTGCAGACGTACGCCGCCGGTTTCGAGGCACAGCACCGCCTGCGTCGGGATACCGTTGCGGTTATCTTCCGCCGCCAGCTCCAGCGCGGCGGCCATTTTGGCGCCGGACACTTCGCCCATACTGCCTCCCTGGAAGGTGCCCTCGATGGCAATCACCACCGCAGGCTGGCCGTTGATCGTGCCTTTGGCGACCACCATACCGTCGTCGGACTGCGGGACGATGCCCTGGGCGCCGAGCCACGGCGACATAATGCCTTCAAACGGATCCAGCAGTTCGCGGTAGCTGCCGTCGTCCAGCAGAGCGTGGGCGCGTTCGCGAGCGCGCAGTTCGATAAAGCTGCGATCGTTACGCATGAGCGGCCTCCTCAAAAACCTGTTCAATACGAATACGGGCGACGCCCGGCGTGGCGCCGAAGTCGTGGATAATCAACTGCCCGGCGGGCAGGCCGTTGATCAGGTTCAGCCTGTCGAACAGCGCCTGCCAGCGCGCCTGGCTGTTATCCACTGAGGTGGTGATCTGTACGTTGAGCGTGGCGCTCTGTGCGGCGGTATAAAGTACTTCCATATCGCCTGAACCCACGACTCCTGCCAGCGCTCGGCCGCTCAGGGCGCGGCTGGCAGGAAATGACAATGTAATCTGTTCCATAACATCCTCTGAATGCGTTAGCCAGCAACTCTGTCGAGAAACAGGGTGGCGGCAAGGAGATCGGCGGCGCCTCCCGGCGAGGCGTTTAGCGCCAGCATGATTGCGTCCAGGCGGGCCAGGGCGGCGCGCCCGGCGAAACTGGCGCAACCGCCAGCCGCCAGCACCTCGCAAGCGCCTTGCTGCATGGCCTGCAGCCCGGCCATACCGGCGCGCGACAGCACGCAGGTATCGCTCAGCGAGGTCATGATGGCCATCAGCGCATCAAGCTGCGCCTGCGGCTCACTGGCGCCTCGCGCCCGGCTTTGCTGTAGTTGCGGCAGCGCCAGGCGGGTGATATGCGGGAAACCACACTGCGCTTCCTCGCGGGCGCCTGGCACCTGCCAGCGGCGGCTGGCGCGAAGCCCTTTACTAAAGCTTTTCGGCGCGAAGCCGTCGGGCAGGCGGGCGAGGGCGGCGGCCGCGTCGGCGATCGCCTGTGACTGACCCTCTCCACCCAACATCGCCACCGCGCTGACCAGCAGGCCTAGCGCCCAGATAGCGCCGCGGTGGGTGTTAACCCCCCCCGTCGCCAGCATCATCTGCGCTTCGCCTTCGCGACCAAGGCGGCCGACGGTTTCGCGCAGCGCAATGTCCGCCGGGCGACGCCAGCTTTGCTCTGCCAGCGCGTGAAAGGTGGGCTGCAGGCTGCGGGCAGAGCGCTCCATCAGCGCCAGATTCAGGTCCTGATGCGCGCCGTTGCCGCGGCTATCCACCAGACCCGGTTTCGGGCTCAGACGGGCTTCGTCAATCAGACAGGCGCTGGCGGTATGCGCCAGCCAGCTGACGCGGCTTTCTGCGTGCAGGGAGGAGAGATTTTTCATTACCAGCTCCGGAATTTTGCCGGTGGGTTATACAGTCCGTCGGACCACTCCACCAGGTCGGCGACGCTGCCGGCGGCCAGCAGGGAGCGGGTGGCATCGCTGCGGCGAATCCCGAGATCTTCCGGGTAGACCACTTTGCCGCTCTGACGCAGCGCGGCGACGCGTTTGGCGTCCACACCAAGGCCGATATCGGTGATCCCGGCCACCGCGGCGACCATCGCCCGGCGCTCTTCAAGGCTCTCCGCACGGTACAGGTAGGCGATACCCTCTTCGGTCAGGACGTGGGTGACGTCATCACCATAAATCATTACCGGCGCCAGCGGCATGCCGGAGGTTTTCGCCACCTCAACTGCATCCAGCGTCTCAACGAAGGTTGGTTTCACGCCGGCCTGGAAGGTTTCGACCATCTGCACCACCAGCTTTTTCCCGCGCTGCATCGGGTCCGGCTCGGTGATCATATTGAGCCATGCCGGGGTGGCGTGGCGGCGACCGTGCGGGTCGTGGCCCATGTTCGGCGCGCCGCCGAAGCCGGAAAGACGGCCGCGGGTGACGGTCGAGGAGTTAGCCAGACCATCCACCTGCAGGGTTGAACCAATGAACATATCTACCGCGTACTGGCCCGCCAGCTGGCAGAAGGCGCGGTTAGAGCGCATCGAGCCATCCGGGCCGGTAAAGAAGATATCCGGGCGGGCGCGGATGTACTCTTCCATCCCCAGTTCGCCGCCGAAGCAGTGCACGCTCTCCACCCAGCCGCTCTCGATGGCCGGGATTAAGGTTGGATGCGGATTCAGGGTCCAGTGTTTACAGATTTTGCCTTTCAGGCCGAGCTGCTCGCCATAGGTCGGCAACAGCAACTCGATGGCGGCGGTATTAAAGCCGATACCGTGGTTAAGCGACTGCACCTGATGTTCCGCATAGATGCCCTTGATCGCCATCATCGCCATCAGTATGTGTTCTTGCTTAATCAGGCGCGGATCGCGGGTGAAGAGCGGTTCGATAAAAAACGGCTTGTCGGCAACCACCACGTAATCGATCCACGAGCCGGGAATATCGACGCGCGGCAGATCGCATTCGTCGTCCACCAGTTCGTTGACCTGGGCTATCACAATGCCGTCGTGGAAGGCGGCGGCTTCCACCAGCGCCGGGGTATCTTCGGTACTCGGTCCGGTATACAGGTTGCCTTTGCGGTCAGCTTTATAGCCGGCAATCAGCGCGACGTTTGGCGACAGATCGACGTACAGGCGCGAGTAGAGTTCGATATAGGTGTGGATGGCGCCGATTTCGAGCAGGCCATCTTCCAGTAGTTGCGAAATGCGCAGGCTCTGGGTGCCGGAGAAAGAGAAATCCAGCTTGCGGGCAATACCTTTTTCAAACAGGTCCAGATGCTCGCTGCGCCCGACGCTGGGCATAATCATATGCAGGTCGTGAATTTTTTGCGGATTAACTTCCGCCAGCATGCGCGAGAGGAAATCGGCCTGTTTCTGGTTGTTGCCTTCCAGCACAACCCGGTCGCCGGGGGCGAGCAGGTTTTCCAGTACGCTGACCAACTGGTCAGTCGGGATGACCTTACCTGGCATGTTCGCCTCGGCCAGCCGCCGCTGTTTTTCCGTTCGGCGACGGTTCCAGACCCGCCCCGTCGTTTGTTCGGCATTCATTAATAACCTCCTGATTCGACAAATCGTTTTGTTTGTCCTGGTGGAGATTAGTGTGCGACGCGAGGCTATGAGCATCAATTAAGCGCGGTGGCCGATCGTTAGCATCAGAGTAACGATTCCGCCGCAACGTTTGTGATGCGGATCAATAATCCATAAGGCGTAGTGGTCTACGGAGAGAGTGTAGGGCAGGGAGCAGGCCGGCGAAGCGCCGGCCTGCGGAAGGACTACTGTTTACTGACATCGCTTAATAAGAAAGCGATACTCTGCCCGCCGCTGGTCTGCTCGAGGGCAATTTTGACGATAATCGTCAACGGCACCGAGAGCAGCATGCCAACCGGACCCAGCAACCATCCCCAGAAGATTAAGGACAGGAATACCACCAGCGTCGAGAGGCCCAGCCCGCGCCCCATGATACGAGGTTCGAGAATATTGCCGAATACCAGGTTGACGATCAGGTAGCCGGCCAGCACTACCAGCGCCTCGTACAGACCACCGAACACCAGCACCTGCAGGATCGGCGGAATTGCCGCCAGCACGGAACCGATATTGGGAATATAGTTAAGCGCGAAGGCCAGTAGCCCCCACATAAAGGCGAAGCGCACATCCAGCAGCACCAGCATGCCCCAGACCACCAGGCCGGTGATCAGGCTTATCGCAGTTTTCAGCACCAGATAATGCGATACGCTGTCGATGGCCCGCTGGATGGCGCCCATGCCTTCTACTGGTCTGGACATTAACTGCTGCAGCTTAGCGGGAAGCTGCGGCACCTCCAGCAGCATAAACACCACCGTCAGCAGCAGCAGAAAAATAGAGGACATGGCATTCGACAGCTGAGTGAGCAGGCTGGTGACCAGGGTCATTACGGCGTTAGGGTCGATGTACTTATTGAGCTCGACCACCGAAACGGTGAATCCCATACGCTGCAGCCAGGGCGCGATGGTTTGCATCGGCTCATAAAGATAGTTGCGATACTGCGGCAGGGTGCGCGCCAGCTCGTTGAGCGAGGTCCCCAGCGAGGCCAGCAGCACAATGGCTAACATAACAATCAGGCCAATCAGTAGCGAGATCGCCAGCACGCGCGGCACCCGGCAGCGGACCAGGAGCTGGACCAGAGGATTGATGATCACCGCCAGAAAAAGCGCCAGGATAAACGGGACGATTATGTCCGCCGCAAAGCGAATGCCGGTAAGGATGATCACCAGCATGCCCAACATGATGACCATCTTTAATCCGTTAAGTGTAATAATGGGTTTAGCCATAGGATCCCGACCTCAAACTTCCTTGCCTATTAACAGGTTGCGTTACATTAGCATAATGACGCTTTTTTGCAGAACAAACGCATTGAAGAAAAACCGCGGCGTAAAGAATTGCAAAGTCTTTGAATTAAATGTAGCACTATGCTACAAATCTACCTGTGTTTAACTACTGAGGACAATTTTCATCCGCACCGGACGAGAAGCAACACCGCGGATAATTGTAATTTTATGGACAATCAGTTCAGGATGTATATTTTAAATCACCCCGCAGTATCCCTCACTTTTTCCCGTTTTGCCGGCGAACAGCACTGGCATTCGGCGCTATAGTCACCTTCTTTCTGCCTGAGCTGGCGCCAAGCGCACAGCGATATCTACGTCAGAAATTTTCCTGTTTACGTCTCGCGTAAACGGTAATGGATTATATTCTCAAGCAGGAGAAGGGATCATGTTTTATTGGATTTTATTAGCTTTAGCAATTATTGCTGAAATTACCGGCACCTTGTCTATGAAATGGGCAAGCGTGAGCGGCGGGCACACCGGCTTTATTTTAATGCTGGCCATGATTGCCCTGTCATATATTTTTCTTGCCTTTGCGGTTAAAAAGATTGCCCTCGGTGTGGCCTATGCGTTGTGGGAAGGGATCGGTATTTTACTGATTACCCTGTTCAGCGTGCTGCTGTTTGATGAGAGTCTGTCCCTGCTGAAAATAGCCGGCTTGACCACCCTGGTGATAGGGATCGTCTTAATTAAGTCCGGAACCCAGAAAAAAGCGTCTTCCAAGCAGGAGGTGGCCCATGCAGCAGTTTGAGTGGATCCACGCCGCCTGGCTGGCAATCGCCATTGTGCTGGAAATTATTGCCAACGTCTTTTTGAAGTTTTCCGACGGCTTCCGCCGCAAGATCTACGGCATCCTGTCCCTGGCGGCAGTATTGGGCGCGTTCAGCGCCCTGTCGCAGGCGGTTAAAGGGATCGATCTCTCGGTCGCCTATGCGCTGTGGGGCGGCTTCGGTATCGCGGCGACCATCGCCGCCGGCTGGGTGCTGTTTGGTCAGCGTCTGAATAACAAAGGCTGGGCGGGGGTTATCCTGCTGGTAGCCGGCATGGTGTTAATTAAACTCGCCTGACGTCTCGCCGCCTGCAAAGCCAGGCGGCAAACGGAAACTTCCTTCACGCCTTGCCCCGCTGTAATTGTGTCAGGTGACGCTGAGGGCTGCGCAGGTTCACTGCTTTCGGCTGGCGGAAAATCATTTCCGCCAGGACGATGTCAATAATGATATTCTTCACCGGCCTCGGTCCATTACTCACCGGCAAGCGCCTCCAGCTTATCGCGAAAGCCAGTCACCGCAATGGCGCGATTGTCCGCCCGCCAGCGATCCTGCGGGCCGGGGGCCGAACTCTGCACGGCGATCACCTGCCAGCCGTCCTCCGTTTTCAGCAGCAGCGGCGAGCCGCTGTCGCCAGGCAGGGTGTCACACTGATGCGACAGTACGCTGGTTTGCGCCCACCCTGTCACGATGCAATCCTGGTGGCTGTAAAGATTATCGAGATGATCTTCAGGATAGCCAGACTGGGTAACTTTACGGTCCGCCGCCTTCAGCGCGGCGGTGAGATCGGCCTTGCTGCCCGGAAAGAGCGGGATCGGCGTAATGCCAGACGGAGCATAGCGCAGCACGATCAGGCCAAAATCGGACGGCGCCGCAGCGGAAGGGACAATCCAGCCGTCGCCATCGGCTTTCAGGCGTCTGCCTAAGCTGGGATCGACTCGCCCGTCAATGCCGTGGATCTCATAGACCCAGTTGCCCTTGCGGGAAATAAAGCGCAGGGCGACCGCTTTGTCCGGCTTGCCGCGCGGGGGCGTTAACAGACAGTGGCCCGCGGTCAGCGCCAGATGCGGAGAGATGAGCGTCGCCGTACACAGATTGCCGCTGGCGGTTTCCAGCTGGCCAATCGCGTCCCACGGACTCTCCTCGGGGCGGTTCACCGCTTTGCGGTCATCGTGACCGAAAAACAACGTCTTAATATCTTTGGCGCTCAGTCCGCTATCATCGGCATGTGCGCCCAGAGGTAACAGATAAAATGAACACAGTAATAACAGAACGTCTCTACGCATATCACTCTCTGGGGAGGCTATGATGTCTATTGACAGTAGCAGGAGATTTAAGTTTTTGAAAGTAAACAATAATTCTAAACAGGCCAAACCGTATACCACATCAGCGCGCGGTGGGGTCTGGCGCTGGTAAAACCTCCTGATTTCAAGCGGTTAATACCAGTGTTCTGCTTGTGCTATTTCCGCAGAAAGTGGCGTCTTGCGCAACAAAATTCATGTATCAGAACGTACTGAATTCGGTTAATAATGCAGCAATTCATCCGTGGGATTATTCCTGGTTTGTCAGCATAATGCCCAAAAATAATACTTTTACCCACCAGATCTTCACCGGAATTCGCACTTCTTTACGCCTCTCGTAATTATTTTCAATGCGAAACATTTTCTCACCGAAAACGTTGTTACCGTCGCCCTGCCGTTGAGTAAATAGAGAGGTAGTACCGGCGATGATAGCCTGAACTCTATTTCCCCTGCGTTCGGAGGGCTTATGTCTAAAAAAGGTATTCGCGCACTGGTTTATGTTTCCCTGGTCTCAGTCGCTATCTGGGGCGCGACCGGCTATCTGGTGATGGAAGCCGTGCGTGCATTGTGATGGGCGCGCCACCCGGCAAGGGCCAGGCGTGCGACATATTACGACTAACATGTCTGGCGTCTTCTGGCGCCGGACATTTTTTTGCGCCGCAGAGAGTCACAGGATAATGGGAAGCGGGGAGCGGGTCAGCGATAGCCGCACGGTATTCATTTTAATGAAAAGCTGGTAGAAGCAGCAAAATGCGAACGCGGGATAAATAATTAAGAGAGGAAAAAACGGGTTGCAACCACTGCGCATATAATTAGCAGGATCAGGATGAGCTCAAAACGATAGCGCCGCAGCATAGTGCTCTCCAGAAAAAACGGCGCTGATACAGCGCCGATTATTAAGAAGGTTGGTTCACCGGGAGGAATTATGCTGCCGGCTGTGCAGTCGGTTTAGCGGCCTGGTGTTTAGTGGTTTTGTGGTGTTTTTTCGCTGCCTGCGCTTTCTGGGCTGCCGGTTTAGCCGCAGCTTTGTGATGCTTTTTCGCCGCCTGAGCTTTCTGCGGAGCAGCTGGTTTAGCTGCTACTTTTTTGTGTTTTTTAGCGGCCTGGGCTTTCTGAGCAGCGGCTGGTTTAGCTTCTGCTTTTTTGTGTTTTTTGGCAGCCTGAGCTTTCTGCTCTGCAGCCGGTTTTGCCGCGGCTTTGTGGTGTTTTTTGTGATGGGTGGTCTTGGCAGCCGTGCTGTGGGTGGCAGCCGGTGCCTGAGTGGTGCTTACTGCGTCAGCAGCGAAAGCGGCGGAAGAGAGACCCATAGCAGCGGCAACGACCAGAGCTAATACTTTTTTCATTCTGATATCCTCGAAAAGTTTTCTTAATTTCAACCCCACTGCGGGGCCGGTGAAATCACTATATGCTTGTCTTTTCGAGCTTTCCGTGAGTGTTTGGTATCGGCGTGTAACCGAATGTACAAGGCGGGAACGACAGGACGCGCCGGGTAGCCCGGCGCGTATGATTACAGGTAGCGAGTGGTCAGGTGCTCGCGGAAGTAGCGGCTATTAAGATCCTCACCGGTGGCCTGCTGAATCAACTGCGAGGTGGTGAAGCGGCTGCCATGCTGCCAGATATTCTGCCGCAGCCAGTCGAACAGGGCGCTGAAATCGCCTTCCTCAATATCGCGATCTAATGTCGGCAGCGCGCGGCGGGCCGCGGCCATCAACTGCGCGGCATACATCGCGCCCAGGGTATAGGAAGGGAAATAGCCGAATCCGCCGTCGGTCCAGTGAATATCCTGCATGCAACCATCCCGATAGTTGCCGGTGGTCGACAGCCCCAGCCAGTGCTGCATTTTCTCGTCCCACAGCGACGGGATATCATCTACCTCAATCTCGCCGTCGATCAGCGCACGTTCAATTTCATAACGCAGGATGACATGCGCCGGGTAGCTCACCTCATCGGCATCGACGCGAATAAAGCCGGGTTTCACCTGCTGATTCCAGGCGACAAAATTGTCCTGGCTAAAGGCCGGCCGATCGCCAAACCGCTCGCGCACCGCCGGTAACAGGCGGTTAAGAAACCGCTCGCTGCGTCCCAGCTGCATTTCAAAGAACAGGCTCTGCGACTCGTGGATAGCGGTGGAGCGGGCGAGTCCTACGGGCTGGTCGACCCACGGGCGAGGTAGATTCTGCTCGTAGCGGGCGTGGCCGGTTTCGTGGATCACGCCGAACAGAGCACTGAGCAGGTCGTTTTCGTTGTAGCGGGTGGTGATGCGCACATCCTGGGGTACGCCGCCGCAGAACGGGTGGGCGCTGATGTCGAGGCGCCCGCCGTCGAAGTCAAAGCCAAGAATGCGCATCGCCTGCAGGCCCAGCTCCCGTTGTTCAGCAATGGGGAAAGGCCCCTGCGGGGCGATTAGCGTCTGCTTCGCCTGCTTCTCCACCGCCTGGCTAAGCAGGGAAGGTAACCACGATTTGAGATCGGCGAACAGGCTGTCCAGCCGCGCGCTGGTCATATCCGGTTCGAAAATATCCAGCAGCGCGTCGTAGCGTGAGCCGCCCCTGGCATCGGCGCGGATCTGCGCTTCCTGGCGGCTCAGTCTGACCACCTCGCGTAGGTTGTCGGCAAAGCCCGTCCAGTCATTGGCGGGACGCTGGCTGCGCCAGGCATGTTCGCAGCGGCTGCCGGCCAGCGATTTTGCTTCCACCAGGCTCTCCGGCAGCAGCGCCGCCTGATCGTACTGACGCTGCATTTCCCGCAGGTTGGCCTGTTCAACATCATTAAGATCCTGCTGGCGGGCTTCCTGTAACCATTGTCCCACTTTTTTATCGGTCAGGATTTGATGCTGCAGCACGCCGAGCTCGGCCAGCGCTTCGCCGCGGGCGACGCTCCCGCCCGGAGGCATCATCGCGAACATATCCCAGCCGGCGATGGCGGCGAGATGCGAAAAGCGCGACAGGCGCTGAAAGGTACGGGTAAGCTGCTGATAAGGCGTATTTTCAGTCATAGTGGCGTTCGGTCCGTGACAGGTGAATAAAGAGATTATCGCTTTGCCTCTACACTATCCTGATACGCCCGGCGGGTCGAGCGTTGCGCACAGGGGAAGGGAAAGACACATGGCGGGAGAATAAGCTCACCTCTGTGATCGGTGTGACAGAAAACGGTAACATATCGGTACTAAACTGTGATCGATTACACAGGTCTGGAGGTTCGGGGGTGGTTTATGAATCCGTTCACCTGGCTGTTTATTGCACTGCTGTCCGTTGATGCCGTCAGAGAGCTGATGGGCTTGTCTTCCATAATGGGCATGTGGTGAAACGTGGCCCACAGGCCACGTCACACGCGACTATTTCAGTCGCTGATGTAAGCAGGTGCCGGTCAACAGCGCGGCAAGGAGAAGCAGCGCGATAAACCCACCGACGCCGTTCCAGCCGTAGTGATGCCAGAATACCCCGCCTAACGTCCCGGCAAGACTTGAACCCAAATAATAGCTGAACAAATACAGCGATGACGCCTGACCGCGGGCGCGGCGGGCGCGTGGGCCAATCCAGCTGCTGGCGACGGAATGCGCGGCGAAGAAGCCAGCGGAAAACAGCAGCATGCCGATGAAAATAAGCCACAGGGAAGAAAAGAGCGTCAGCAGCAGGCCGCAGAGCATCACCGCTGTAAAGCCAAGCATCACCGGCCCGCGGCCAAAGCGTACGGTCATGGCCCCTGCCTTCGGTGAACTCCAGGTCCCGGTGAGATAAGCTACCGACAGCAGGCCTACCACCGCCTGGCTTAACGACCACGGCGACATCATCAGCCGGTAGCCAATATAGTTAAACAGGGTGACAAAAGCGCCCATCAGCAGAAAACCTTCGACGAACAGCAGCGGCAGGCCACGGTCGCGCCAGTGCAGACGGAAGTTAATCAGCAGCGTTTTCGGTCGCAGCGAGGTCGGGCGGAAATGGCGCGACTCGGGCAGGATACGCCAGAACATAATCGCCGCGGCCAGCGCAAAGCCGCTGATCGCCGCCAGCGCCACGCGCCAGCCGAAGAAATCGGTAAAGACCCCGGTCAGCAAGCGGCCGCTCATGCCGCCGATGGAGTTGCCGCTGATATAGAGTCCCATCGAAAAGGCGACGAAACTGGGGTGGATCTCCTCGCTCAGATAGGTCATGCCGACCGCCGCTACGCCGCTCAGCGACAGGCCGATGAGCGCGCGCATAATCAGGATGCCGTGCCAGCTGGTCATCATAGTCGACAACAGTGAACAGCAGGCGGCCAGCAGCAGGGCGGTGACCATCACCGGCTTGCGGCCTATAGCGTCCGACAGCGGGCCGGTAAACAGCAAGCCCACCGCCAACATCGCCGTGGAAATTGAAAGCGAAATACTGCTGCTGGCCGGCGACACGCCAAACTCGTTCGACAGCACCGGCAGGATCGGCTGCACACAGTAGAGCAGGGCAAAGGTGGCCAGACCGGCGGAGAACAGCGCGAGAGTGACGCGCATAAACTGCGGGGTGCCACGTTTAATAAACGGATCCGGACGGGATGCACCAGCGACGCTGACCTCGCCCGCCGGCACGGTGTCAACGGTTGTAGTACGACTCACAGAGAATTCCTTGCGTAGAAGTTGCTGCTTACCAACAGAGTGTTGTGACCATTCAGCTCACATTTTTAGGGTATGAAAATGTAAATATTCTGTCTAATATATTAATAATCTCAAATAAGACGTTTTAAATATGAATATCGAGTTGCGTCATTTGCGCTACTTTGTCGCCGTCGCCGAGGAGCTACATTTTGGCCGCGCCGCGGCGCGACTGAACATCTCTCAACCTCCGCTAAGCCAGCAGATTCAGATCCTTGAGCAGCAGACCGGCGCTCGCCTGTTTGCCCGTACCAACCGCAGCGTCAGCCTGACGGCGGCCGGAAAGCAGTTTCTCGCCGATAGCCGACAAATCCTCGCCCAGGTGGATGAGGCGGCTGCTCGCGCCGCCCGTCTACACCATGGCGAAACGGGTGAGCTGCGCATCGGCTTTACCTCCTCAGCCCCTTTTATTAAGGCCGTCTCCGATACGCTATCGATGTTTCGCCAACGCCATCCGGATGTGCATATTCTCACCCGCGAGACTAACACCCGCGAACAGATAGTGCCCCTGAGCGAGGGGGCTCTGGATTTGGGGCTGCTGCGCAATACTCAACTGCCGGATACCCTGGCGTGGGAGCGGGTTCTGCGCGAGCCGCTATTGGCGATGGTCCCGGCGAATCACCCGCTGGCCCGCCAGCCCTCGGTCAGCCTGGCGGCGCTGGCGCGCGAGCCCTTCGTCTTTTTCGACCCGCACGTCGGCACTGGCCTGTATGACGACATCCTCGGCTTGCTGCGCCGCTACGGCCACACGCCGAAGATTGCCCAGGAGGTGGGGGAGGCAATGACGATTATTGGTCTGGTGGCCGCCGGACTGGGGGTATCGATCCTCCCGGCCTCCTTTCAGCGCGTCCAGCTCAGTGAAATGCGCTGGCTGCCGATCGACGAACAGGATGCGGTATCGGAGATGTGGCTGGTGTGGTCTAAACACCATGAGCAAGGGGCACTGGCAAAACGCTTTCGTGAGGCGCTGCTCTCCTGGAAAAGCGAGCATAATTGAGGCGAAAAGGGGCTGGAAATGTGCGGTAAATCACAAGGCTAAGTAAAAATTTGACGTTCACCGTCGAAGTGCTTCACCATAGCCGAAAGTTTATTTCGAAGCGCGAAAATAAGGGAGTCAATGGTGGTAGCGGATAGTCAACCAGGCCATATCGATCAAATAAAGCAGACCAATGCGGGCGCCGTGTATCGCCTGATTGATCAGCTCGGCCCGGTATCGCGTATCGACCTTTCCCGATTTGCGCAACTGGCGCCGGCCAGCATCACCAAAATCGTCCGCGAAATGCTGGAAGCGCATCTGGTTCAGGAGACCGAGATCCAGGAGCCCGGCAGCCGCGGCCGCCCGGCGGTGGGGCTGATGGTGGAGACCGAGGCATGGCACTATCTGGCGGTGCGCATCAGCCGCGGTGAGATCCATCTTTCGCTGCGTGATTTAAGCAGTCAGCTGGTGGTGGAGGATCAGCTGGAGTTGGCGCTCACCGACAGCACGCCGTTTTTGACGCGCGTTATCGACCATATTGATCGCTTCTTTATTCGCCATCAAAAGAAGCTGGAACGCCTTACCTCCATCGCCATGACGATGCCCGGTATTATCGATACCGAAAATGGCATTATTCATCGCATGCCGTTTTATGAGGATGTTAAAGATGTCCCGCTCGGCGAAGCGCTGGCCAATCATACCGGGGTGCCAGTCTATATTCAGCATGACATCAGCGCCTGGACTATGGCGGAATCTTTGTTTGGCGCCTCGCGCGGCGCCCGGGACGTCATTCAGGTGGTCATCGATCATAACGTCGGCGCCGGGGTGATCACCGATGGGCGCCTGCTGCACGCCGGCAGCAGCAGCCTGGTGGAGATTGGCCATACCCAGGTCGATCCCTACGGCAAACGCTGTTACTGCGGCAATCATGGTTGTCTGGAGACGATTGCCAGCGTAGAAAGCGTGCTGGAGCTGGCGCAGATGCGCATGGCGCAGTCGATGAGCTCGCTGCTGCACCAGCGTCCGCTGAGCGTGGAGTGGCTTTGTCAGGCGGCGCTGCAGGGCGATTTGTTAGCCCGGGACATCATCAGCGGCGTGGGTAATCACGTTGGGCGGATTCTGGCGATCATGGTCAATCTGTTTAATCCGCAGAAAATTCTGATTGGCTCGCCGTTCAATCTGGCGGCAGAAATTCTTTTTCCGGCAATTTCCAGCTGTATTCGGCAACAATCTCTCCCAGCCTATAGCCGGCATATTACCGTTGAAAGTACTCAGTTCTCCAACCGCGGAACGATGGCTGGCGCGGCGCTGGTCAAAGATGCGCTCTATAACGGATCCTTACTCATACGACTGTTACAGGGTTAACATTTTTTCATAGTCACACCAAAAATTGCGCTATCTCAAGCTGACCTCAGACGGCTTCACGTAGACTTTGCCCACCGTTGATTATTTCTCTCCCGTATATTTCATCGACAAAACTGTGGGGTTAGTGATGTTTAAGCGTTTCTTTATTACAGGTACAGACACCTCTGTCGGGAAGACAGTGGTTTCCCGTGCGCTGTTGCAGGCACTTGCTGCCAGAGGCAAAAGCGTGGCCGGGTATAAGCCTGTGGCGAAGGGCAGCAAAGAGACGCCGGACGGTTTACGTAACAAAGATGCGCTGGTGTTGCAGAGCGTCTCCACGCTGGCGTTACCTTATGAGGCTGTCAACCCCATCGCCTTAAGCGAAGACGAGAGCAGCGTGGCGCATAGCTGCCCGATCAACTACGGTCTGCTGTCCGATGGTTTGCAGCGTCTGGCCGCGCAGGTCGAACACGTGGTGGTTGAAGGCACCGGCGGCTGGCGCAGCCTGATGAACGACCTGCGGCCGCTCTCCGAGTGGGTGGTTCAGGAGCAGCTCCCAGTGCTGATGGTGGTGGGGATCCAGGAGGGGTGCATCAACCATGCGCTACTGACAGCCCAGGCGATCGCCAATGACGGTTTACCGCTGATTGGCTGGGTGGCCAATCGGATCAACCCCGGTCTGGCGCACTACGCCGAAATCATCGATGTCCTCAGCAAAAAGCTGCCGGCGCCGCTGATCGGCGAGCTGCCTTATCTACCGCGCGCCGAACAGCGTGAGCTGAGCCGCTACGTCGACTTAGACATGCTCGGCAACGTGATGGCGATAGATCGAATCCCGGCGTAACGTCCGCGACAGCACAGACGACACGACGCAGGTTATCAGCAGACCGGGCAGCAGCGTATACTGCCCGGTCATCTCGCAAATCATCAGGGTTGACATGATCGGCGCATGGGTCGTGGCGGCCAGAAACGCCGCCATGCCGGTCAAACCCATCATGATGGCCATTTCTTCACTTCCCGGTAGCCACAGCCTGCTGAAGCAGGCAAACAGCATGCCCATCGCCAGGCCGACAAACAGCGTCGGGGTGAAGACCCCGCCAGGCGCGCCGGAGCCGCTGCTGGCCAGCACCGCCAGCAGTTTGCAGATAAATATGCCCACCAGCAGCGCAACGGACGGCGGCAGCAGCAAATAGCTTTGCACTACGCTGTAGCCGTTGCCCCATACTGCCGGGGTGATGAGCGATAAGCCGCCGACAATTAGGCCGCCCAGCGCCAGCTGCCACGGCGGCGCCAGCTTTAGTTTAACGAACCCACGGTGGCTGTAGTCCATCAGCCAGATAAACAGCGGCCCGCACAGCCCGGCCAGCAGGCCAGTCGCCAGCATTAAGCCATAGTGCAGGGCGCTGAGGTTTTGCTGTAACACGACGTGATACAGCGGCGCGGCGCCGCCATTAAGAAACTGCGTCAACAGCAGGGCGATCACCGCCGAGATCACCACCGGCCCAAGCGAGGCCAGCATCAGCGTACCAAAGAGAATTTCAGCAATAAACAGGCTGCCGGCCAGCGGGGCATGATAGGCGCTGGCCATCCCGGCAGCCGCGCCGCAGGCGACCCATAGCTTCCATTCACTCTGCGGCGTGAAGCGACGGGCAAACAGCGAGGCCGCCAGCGCGGCCAGCAGGATCATGGCGCCTTCCCGGCCAATCGCGCTGCCGGTCACCACGACCAGCAATGACGCCAGCGATTTCACCAGGCTTGCCGGCGTATCGAAACAGCCGTCGCCGGTCTCCAGGGCTTCCATATAATCGGTGGCGGCATGCGGACGCGCGACGCTGCGTCGTTGCCAGAGCCAGAGTAAGGTTCCCGCCGTCAGGCCGCCCAGCGCGGGGGTAACCAGCCGACGCCACGCCGGCAGCGACTGTGCGGCGTTGACCAGGCTCCCGCTGTCATTACTGAGCAACAGCGTTTCCAGCACCACCATAGCGTGGCGAAACAGCGCCACCGCCAGGGCGGCGAGAAGGCCAATCAGGGTGGCGATCAGCAGGCGGCGAAACATCACCTGCACATCAGGATAGGGATGAAGACGATGCATTAGTCACGGCGAGGTTCAGAAAACATTGGCTTATTGTGATAGGGAATAACCTTAGATGCAAAAGCGATAAGTGCGGGTGAAAGGCTGGGAAGCGGCAAAATAAAACCGCGCCGGATACCGGCGCGGCGAAGGGTTAACGATAGAGCGGTTTTTGCGCCACGGCGATCGGCAGATTCTCCTGCCACTGCGCCAGAGTCGCCTGCGCCAGCTGACCCAGCGCCTGATAGAAGGGGTGGGCGGCATGGTCGACAAAGACGCTCAGGAAACGCCCGGACCACGGCAGCAGGTGCCAGGCCAGCAGCTGAGCGAACAACGCATCCTGCTCCGTTTCGCACAACCATGCCGCCAGGAGTAGCACGGTGCCGAAATGATCTTCCGGTTCGTTGCCATCGGCCTCCAGTGCGATACCGTTCTCGCGCATCCACTGGCGCAGAGCCAGCGTGGAATCGCCAAACAGCACAGACTCTTTATCCAGCCAGACAGAGCCCCAGGGCGGCGCCGGCAGGGCCCATGGCCCGATAAACAGGCGCTGCCAGGCTTCCGGCAACGTTTCTTCAGCCGATGCGGCAAACCCTGACGCCAGCGGGGCTGCGACCGGGAAGGGCCACTGCTGCTGCCAGCTCCCGTCCTGGAAGGCGGCGACCAGCGGCGCAATTTCCGCGCTATTCGGCGCATAAGAGAACAGCGCGCCCAGGGTGCGGGCGCTTAACGCGACGGCGTCGCGATTTGGGATCGGCATCATCACTTATTCCTTTCTGCGGCGCGCGCCTGCGCGCCGTCTCATTAACCGGCAACCGCCATACCGACGGTCATATGCAGACCATAAAACAGGCCGCGGCCAATACATTCGGCGATCAAGACCAGCAGCAGGCCGATCAGCAGCCCCGTAGCGCGCGGCGGCTGGCGGCGGATCAGCGGACATAGCCAGCAGCCGAGGCCCAGCGCCAGCAGTACCAGGCGTAGCGCCTGGAGTTTGCCGTAATCTGGCAGCAGGGTGGCCGCCTGCTGAACCGAGCTGTGAAGGGTACTGAGCCCGGCGCTTTGCATAATGATAACTGCGGCGCTGATGACCAGCGCGGCCACGCTCAGTCCGGCAAAAAACCAGCCGTTAAAGTCGACTTTCGCCAGCCGCAGCAGCAGGGCGGCAAACAGCGGCCCGCTGAGGAGCACCGTCAGAAAGAACGCGCTGGTGGTGTAGCCATTGTACCATGTTGGCACGGTATTGATTTGGTAAACCCGGGTCATTGCGAGGACAAACAGCAGCCCTAACAGCATGGCGATCGCCAGCCAGACTTTACCCAGCGTCGCCGGCATTTTTTCCAGCACCGCCAGCAGCCACCAGAATCCGCCCACGGCGAAGAACAGAGCGCCGCTGGCGATTTCGTTGCTCAGCGCCGAGGCGCCGATGCGGTTCAGCGAGTTAAACGCGCGCAGCGGTGAACCGAGATGCATCACCGAAGCAAGAAAACCAATGCCCATCAACAGCCAGATAAAAAACATATTGCGCACCAGCCGCCGCCGGGCTTCCCGTTGGTCCCCCAGCGCCAGCCAGCCAAGACCGCTGACGATGGTCGCGCCGACCACGCACTGACCCAGCACCGTAAACAGCACCAGCGGCCATTCATGCCATCCGTTTCCCATCTCACACCTCCTTCGGGTTCGCCAGGTAACCGGTGGTATCGCCACACGGCCGGGCATTGGCGTTAGGTTTGATAACGATACTCGGCCGGGTAAAGTGCGCCGACGGCAGCGGCGCTACCGCGGCCAGCTGGCCGTGCTTAGCGCGCAGTTCGGCAATTGGCCCGAAATCCAACGCCCGCAGCGGGCAGGACTCGACGCAGATCGGCTTTTTCCCCTCGGCGACGCGCTCGTGACAGCCATCGCATTTGGTCATATGGCCTTTGTCGGCGTTATACTGCGGGGCGCCGTACGGGCAGGCCATATGGCAGTAGCAGCAGCCAATGCATACCTCTTCGTTGACCACCACAAAACCGTCTTCGCGCTTATGCATCGCGCCGCTCGGACAGACCTTGGTGCAGGCCGGATCTTCGCAGTGGTTACAGGCGATGGAGAGGTAATAGGCAAACACGTTCTGCTGCCAGACGCCGTTGTCCTCCTGCCAGTCGCCGCCGGCATACTCATAGATCCGGCGGAAGCTGACCTCCGGAGTCAGGTTCTTGTAGTCCTTACAGGCCAGCTCGCAGGTTTTGCATCCGGTACAGCGAGCGGAGTCGATAAAGAATCCATATTGCGTGCTCATGGTTTACTCCTTAAACCTTCTCGATATCGACCAGGTTGGTATGCTGTGGATTCCCCTTCGCCAGCGGCGACGGGCGGTGGGTGGTCAGGGTATTCATGCAGGCGCCATGGTCGATCCGATCTCCGGTCATATTGGCGTCGTGCCAGGCGCCCTGGCCCATCGCCGAGACCCCCGGCATGATGCGTGGCGTCACTTTCGCCGGAAGACGGACTTCGCCGCGCTGATTAAAAACGCGCACCATATCGCCGTTTTTAATCCCGCGTTTTTCCGCGTCAAGCGGATTGATCCATACTTCCTGGCGACAGGCCGCTTGTAATACATCAACGTTGCCGTAGCTGGAATGGGTGCGCGCTTTATAGTGGAAACCAAACAGCTGCAGCGGATACTGGCTGCGCAGCGGATCGTCCCAGCCTTCAAATGTGGAGGCGTAGACCGGCAGCGGGCTAATAACTTCGTCTTTCTCCAGCTGCCAGCGGGCGGCAATCTCTGCGAGTCGGCTGGAGTAGATTTCAATTTTGCCGGACGGGGTTTTGAGCGGATGCGCTTCAGGATCGCGCCGGAAGTCGCGATAGGCGACGAAGTGGCCGTTCGGGTCTTTGCGCTTGTAGATGCCCATTCGCTTCAGATCCTCGTAGGCCGGCAGCGCCGGATCTTTCGCCACCATTTTGGCGTACAGATACTGCAGCCACTGTTCCTGGGTACGCCCCTCGGTAAAACGTTGATGCACGTCGTCGCCGAGCCGTTTCGCCACTTCGCTTAGGATCCAGTAAATCGGTTTGCGTTCGAACTTCGCCGAGGTGGCGGGCTGAATAAAAATCAGATAGCCCATATTGCCGGCGTAATCGTTAGGAATGATATCCTCCTGCTCAACGGTCATCAGGTCGGGCAGCAGCAGGTCGGCGTATTTCGCCGACGAGGTCATAAAGTTGTCGATAACCACAATGGTTTCGCACTTGCTTTCATCCTGCAGAATTTCGTGGGTCTTATTGATGTCGGAGTGCTGGTTGATGATGGTGTTGCCCGCGTAGTTCCACAGGAACTTGATCGGCACATCCAGCTTCTCTTTTCCGCGTACGCCATCGCGGCTGGCGGTCATCTCTGGACCGCGGGCGATGGCGTCGGTCCAGGTAAAGCAGGAGATGGCGGTCTTCACCGGGTTTTCCAGCACCGGCAGGCGCTCAATGGTGATGGTGTAGGTTGATTCGCGGGCGCCGCTATTGCCGCCGTTGATGCCGACGTTGCCGGTTAAGATCGGCAGCATGGCGATCGCCCGGGCGGTGAGTTCGCCGTTGGCCTGGCGCTGGGGCCCCCAGCCCTGGCAAATGTAGGCCGGCTTGCTCATGCCGATTTCGCGCGCCAGCTTAATGATGCGATCGGTGGGGATACCGGTTATACGCGAGGCCCACTGCGGCGTTTTAGCGATCCCGTCGTCGCCCTCGCCGAGGATATAGGCTTTGTAATGACCATTCGCCGGCGCCCCGGCCGGGAGCGTTTTCTCGTCGTAGCCAACGCAGTATTTATCAAGGAAAGGCTGGTCCACCAGATCTTCGTTAATCAACACCCAAGCGATACCGGCCACCAGCGCGGCGTCGGTGCCGGGGCGAATGGGGATCCACTCATCTTCCCGACCGGCGGCGGTATCGGTGTAGCGCGGATCGATGACGATCATTCGCGCGTTAGAGCGCTCGCGGGCCTGCTCCAGATACCAGGTAATGCCGCCGCCGCTCATCCGGGTCTCCGCCGGATTGTTGCCGAACATCACTACCAGCTTGCTGTTTTCAATATCCGAGGTGCTGTTGCCGTCGTTACTGCCGTAGGTGTAGGGCATGGCGCAGGCAATCTGCGCAGTACTGTAGGTACCGTACTGGTTAAGCGAGCCGCCGTAGCAGTTCATTAAACGCGCCACCGGCGACGCGGAAGGCGACGAACGGGTGATGTTGCCGCCGACGATCCCTGAAGAGTAGTTAATGTATACGGCTTCGTTGCCATACTGCGCTACCACGCTCTTCAGGCGGTCGGCGAGGGTATCCAGCGCCTCCTGCCAGCTGATGCGGACAAATTTGCCTTCTCCGCGCTTGCCGACGCGCTTCATGGGATAGTTAAGGCGATCCGGATGATTGATGCGCCGGCGAATCGAACGCCCGCGCAGGCAGGCGCGGACCTGATGGTCGCCGTAGCGGTCGTCGCCGGTGTTATCCGTTTCGACGTAAACCACTTCATCATCACGCACGTGCAGCCGCAGGGCGCAGCGGCTGCCGCAGTTAACCGAGCAGGCGCCCCAGACAATGCGGGTTGTGTCGCCTGTAGCCTGCTGAACTGCCGCCGCGGCGCGGCGCAGCGTAAAGGGCAGGGTCAGCCCGCCGGCGGCCAGCGCCAGGGAGCCGAGGGCTGTAGATTTTAGTAGCGCGCGTCGGCTGACGCCGCCGGGAGATTCCTGATTCGACATTGCTCACTCCATGATAGTTATGCTGTGCGGAGAAGGACCGCCACGTCATTAACCGACGCAGGGGTGAGCGATAATACGTTATGGGTAGCCAGTAGACCTTATCCCTGGTCAATGCAGGGATAAGATCTTTCACTTGAAACCGAATAGGGCCTACTGAGCGTCGTTTTCGGCGGGACTGTCGCTGTTACGCGTATAGGTGATTTTGAAGGTGTCGTTGGCGCAATGACCGACCACCTGAACCCCGGGCTGGTCTGCCTGATCGTTTGGCACAATGGCCAGGCTGAAGGCGGTTTCCGGTACGCCATTGTTGATGATCTTCTGCTGGATGTCGCTTTTGACCCGTTCACAGGAGTCGGGAGCCGCCAGTACGGCCGTGGAGCACAGCAGTAGCGCAGCGCCGGTGCAGAGGGATAGTTTCATCTTACGCTCCTTATCGATGTTATCCAGATTTAAGCATAGCAGAACTGGTGTAAACAATTGTATTTGCTAATATGATCGGATGTACACAAAAGGAATCGTCTGTGAAAAGATTGTATTGGCTGATCCCGGCAGCGCTGCTGCTGACGGCATGCGACCGTAAAAGCGCCCCGGACGCCTTCACCCCGGAGATGGCGAGTTTTTCCAATGAGTTTGAGTTTGATCCCCTGCGCGGGCCGGTGAAAGATTTTAGCCAGACGCTGCTGGATGAACACGATGTGGTGGTCAAGAAGGTAAGCGCTCAGCTCTCCAGGGAAGGGTGTTTCGATCTGCTGACCCTGGAAGATGTGGAGAACAAAACCGGCGCCACGCTGCTGCTGGACGCCAACTATTACGTCGACGGGCGCACCCACGAGAAGCGGCTGCGCCTGCAGGGCAAGTGTCAGCTGGCGGAGATGCCTGCTGTCGGGGTGAGTTGGGAGACGGATGATAACGGTTTTATTATCAGCGCACGCGGCAAAGAGACCACCGCCACCTACCGCTATGACAGCGATGGCTATCCGCTGGGAAAAACCACCACCGCCAAAGAGGAGCGATTTACCGTCGCCTCAACGCCGTCAAAGGATCCGCGTAAGAAATTGGACTATACCGCCATCAGCACCTTCAACGATCGCACGCTGGGCACGGTGCGTCAGACCTGCGACTACGACGATCACGACAATCCGCTGAGCTGTGAGCTGCAGGTGATCGATGAAAGCGTCCAGCCGCCGCTGACCCGCCACTACACCATTAAAAACCGTATCGATTATTACTGAGCCGTCGGCTTCAGCAGGGACGGCCCGGACGTTTTGTGCTCGGCCAGATACTGGTGCTGGAACAGGCACATGCGGATGGTGTTGCGGTACTCGCCGTTAATGAAAAACTCATGGATCAGTTCACCCTCGACCATAAAGCCAAGCTTACGGTAAATATGGATCGCTTTTTCATTCTCTTTATCAACGATTAAATACAGCTTATACAGATTGAGCACGGTAAAGCCATAGTCCATCGCCAGACGTGCGGCGCGGGTGGCGAGACCTTTTCCCTGGAAGTCGGGGGAGATGATGATCTGGAACTCGGCCCGGCGGTGCACATGGTTGATTTCAACCAGCTCCACCAGTCCGGCTTTATCGCCATTGCATTCGATGACAAAGCGGCGCTCGCTTTGATCGTGAATATGTTTGTCGTACAGATCGGAGAGCTCAACGAAGGCCTCGTACGGCTCTTCAAACCAGTAGCGCATGACGCTGGCGTTGTTATCGAGCTGGTGGACGAAGCGCAAATCTTCGCGCTCAAGCGGGCGGAGTTTGACGTGTAGCGCGTCGGTCATGGAGATTCCTGTGGTCAAAACGGAAAAGGGATTACAGAAAGGCGGCGCCCGCAGGCGCCAGCGTGGTCAGGGAGCGGCTCAGGGATTGATCGCGCGGCCGGTGCGACGGTCAAGACAGCGCAGGGTGTTTGGCTCCCAATAGGCATTGACGTTGGCGCTCTTCTGGCAGTTATCCTGCGCGTCGAAAGCGACATCGGCTTTATCCCACTCTTTTTCCGCCCGTTTGTTCACCTTCTGGCGCAGGCTGCGGGTGTCGTTCCATTGCTCTTTTTCCATCGACGCCTGCTGACGGCTCTGCGCGCTGTCGCCAGATTCAATCACCAGCCGGTCGGTGGCGGCATAGGAGCTGGAGGTGTAGACCACAGCGCTTAACGCCAGAATGGCGGTCAGGCACCAGCGTTTGTTCAGTGTCATGTTCATCACGATTTCCTTTAAGTGATGGGTTAACCCTCAGATTCAGTTTACTACAGCTCTTTTGTCGGGCATAGCCGGCAAAACAGCGTGGGGCAGAAGCTATTATCGCGTAGAATAGTTCAACGCTTTGTCTCTTTTACGAATCTTTTAATGCTCAAAACAACGCTGCTGTTCTTTGCTACCGCTCTGTGTGAAATCGTCGGCTGTTATCTACCGTGGCTATGGCTCAAGCGCGGGGCAACGCCGCTGCTGCTGATCCCCACCGCCCTGGCGCTGGCGCTATTCGTCTGGCTCCTGACGCTCCATCCGGCCGCCAGCGGGCGGGTATATGCCGCCTACGGTGGGGTGTACGTTTGTACCGCATTGCTCTGGCTGCGGGTCGTTGATGGGGTCAAATTAACCCATTATGACTGGGCGGGCGCGGCCGTCGCCCTGTGCGGCATGCTAATCATCGTGGCGGGGTGGGGACGGGCCTAAGCTCGTCATGTGTGATCCCTGCCGCTTTTTTCAACCCTAATTCTTGTATGGTAGTCGACCTGTTGCCTTACTTATCAGACATCCTATTTCATATGACTCTGTAAGGAACAACGATGGCTATCGAGACTCTTGTCGCCCGGACCGGGGCGACGCCGTTACGCATCCGTCGGGTGCAGAAGATCACCCTGACGCTGCTGTTTATCGCCGGTATCGTCAACTTTCTTGACCGCTCTTCGCTGAGCGTCGCCGGGGAGGCGATACGCGCCGACCTGGGCCTTAGCGCCACCGAGTTTGGGGTGCTGCTCTCCGCCTTTTCGCTCTCCTACGGCTTCGCGCAACTGCCCTCCGGTATTTTGTTGGATCGCCTGGGACCACGGATTGTGCTGGGCGCCGGGCTGATTTTCTGGTCCGCGATGCAGGCCCTGACCGGGATGGTCAATTCGTTCTCGCATTTTATTCTGCTGCGCATTGGCCTCGGGATCGGCGAAGCGCCGTTTATGCCAGCCGGCGTGAAATCGATCAACGACTGGTATGCGCAAAGAGAGCGCGGCACGGCGGTGGGAATATTCAACTCCTCGACGGTGCTGGGCCAGGCTATCGCCCCGCCGGCCCTGGTCATCATGCAGTTGGCCTGGGGTTGGCGAACGATGTTTGTGGTGATTGGTTTAGCCGGGATCGTGGTCGGCCTGTGCTGGTATGTGGGCTACCGTAACCGTCGGCAGTTTACCCTGCAGGAGGAGGAGCAGCAGTATCTGGCCAGTGAGGAGGCGGCCCGCCCGGCGCTGAAGTTTAGCGAATGGCTGGCTCTGTTTAAACGGCGGACTACCTGGGGGATGATCCTCGGCTTTTCCGGTGTGAACTACACCGGCTGGCTGTATATCGCCTGGTTACCCGGCTATTTGCAGGCGCAGCAGGGGTTAAGCCTGGCCCGTACCGGCTGGGTGGCGGCGATCCCGTTTCTTGCCGCGGCGGTGGGGATGTGGGTCAACGGCCTGGTGGTCGATGCCCTGGCGCGCAGAGGCTACGATCTGGCGAAAACCCGCAAAACGGCGATTGTTATCGGTCTGGTGCTGTCGGCGCTGGGCACCTTGCTGGTGGTGCAATCGTCGACGCCAGCCCAGGCGGTGGCTTTTATCTCCATGGCGCTGTTTTGCGTTCATTTTGCCGGGACGTCCGCCTGGGGGCTGGTGCAGGTAATGGTGGCGGAGCATAAAGTGGCTTCGGTGGCGGCGATCCAGAACTTCGGCAGCTTTGTGTTTGCCTCCTTCGCGCCGATCGTGACCGGCTGGGTAGTGGATACGACTCACTCTTTCAATCTGGCGCTGGTGATCGCCGCCGGGGTGACCTTTGCCGGGGCGCTGTGCTATTTCTTTATCGTCAAAACTCGCATCGATTAACAACGCTCGGCGATTCGTCAACAGCAGGCCCGCAGGGACGCGCGGCCGCCATGTTCTTCTCCTCCCGTTACCTGCGCTATCCTGTCACTGCGGCGATTGCAGCCACGTGCCCCGTGCTTTATCAGGCGAGATCTTCTTGTATGGTAGTTGACAGAAATCAAAGATGTTATACCAATTGCGTGAGATGGTTGAGGCACAAAGGCATTCTCCTCGAGAGTTCTCCCCGAGAATGGTTGATGGGCTACATAACAACGAGAGTCATCATGGAAAACACCCTCTTAACCGCTAACGCCACGCTGCCGACCTACGATCGCAGCGCACTGATCCCCCGTATCGTTCATCTTGGTTTTGGCGCGTTTCATCGCGCTCATCAGGCTGTGTATGCCGATATACTGGCCAGCGAGCACGGCAGCGACTGGGGCTACACCGAAGTTAATCTGATTGGCGGCGAGCAGCAGATCGCCGATCTCCAGCAGCAGGATCTGCTGTATACCGTCGCCGAAATGTCCGCCGACGCCTGGACCGCGCGCGTGGTTGGTGTGGTGAAGCAGGCGCTGCACGCCGGGGTTGATGGTCTCGAAGCGGTGCTGGCGGCGATGTGTCAGCCACAGGTGGCCATTGTCTCCCTGACGATTACTGAGAAAGGCTATTGCCATTCGCCAGCCAGCGGCGAACTGCAGCTCGATCACCCGCTGATCGCCGCCGATCTGCATAACCCGCACCAGCCAAAATCGGCGGCGGGGGTAGTGGTGGAGGCCTTATCTCGCCGCCGGGCGGCCGGCCTGCCTGCTTTTACCGTGATGTCCTGCGATAACATGCCGGAAAATGGTCACGTGATGCGCAACGTCGTCTGCGCCTACGCCCGGGCTTTAGACGAGGATCTTGCCGCATGGATAGAGCAGAATGTCACCTTTCCGTCGACGATGGTGGACCGGATTGTCCCGGCGGTGACTGCCGAAACCCTCGATAAAATTACCCAGCTGACCGGGGTGCGCGACCCGGCCGGGGTGGCCTGCGAACCTTTCCGTCAGTGGGTGATTGAGGATAACTTTGTTGCCGGACGTCCGCAGTGGGAGAAAGCGGGAGCGGAACTGGTCGCCGACGTGGTGCCTTTCGAAGAGATGAAGCTGAGAATGCTCAACGGTAGCCATTCGTTCCTCGCTTATCTCGGCTATCTGGCCGGTTATCAGCATATCAACGACTGTATGCAGGACGATAACTACCGTCGCGCGGCGCTGTCGTTGATGCTGGACGAACAGGCACCAACGCTGAAGGTGCAGGGGGTGGATCTGTCACGCTATGCCAGTTTGCTGATTGACCGTTACTGCAATCCGGCACTGAAGCACCGCACCTGGCAGATAGCCATGGACGGCAGCCAGAAGTTGCCCCAGCGCATGCTGGACTCCATACGCTGGCATCTGGTGCATCAGCGTGATTTTACACTGCTGGCGCTGGGCGTGGCAGGGTGGATGCGTTACGTTGGCGGCGTTGACGATGCGGGCCAGTCAATCGAGATATGCGACCCGTTGTTGCCGGTTATCCAGCAAGCGGTGGCTGCCAGCGCCGATGGCGAAGCGCGAGTCAAAGCGCTGCTGGGTATTGAGGCTATTTTCGGCGTCGAACTGCCGCAGGAGTCACGCTTTGTCACGGCGGTGACCCGCGCCTACTTAGCGCTGCAGCGGCAGGGGGCTAAAGCTACCGTCGCCGCGTGGGCCGCCGCGCAATAATCTTTTTCCGGTGTCGGTCCCGGGGTCGACACCGGCTCTTCAGTTATTTCTACGATACTCCGCTGATGTCTATTTTTTGCTAGCGATCGGTTTTAGCAGACGCAGAATATGATCGAACGCAATGTCTATACATAACTCTATATTTCCCTGATTTACTGAAGATAATTAGCTGTTATTTTTCCGAACAATGACTGGTATTTCACCGCAATAATGGCATAGTTAAGTTATTGAAAAAGAACTTTCTCTGCAAAAGGAGTACGGGCCATGTATAAAAAAATTTTATTGCCTGTTGATGTCTTTGAAATGGATTTAAGCGATAAAGCGGTGCGTCACGCGGAATTTCTCGCTTCGGCCGAAAATGGCGAGATCACCTTGCTCAACGTTCTGCCGAACAGCAGCCGTTCGCTATTGCGCGGTTTTACGGCGGATATTCGTAAGTTTGAAGCCTATATGGAAGAAGAGTCGGAGAAAAAAATGCGCGAGGTGGCGCGACTGTTCGCCATCCCCATGACGCGGATCCATACCCGCGTAGTCTTTGGCAACGTGCGTGACGAAATTCTGGCTATCAGTAACAACGAAGAGTTCGATGTCATTGTGATTGGTTCCCGCAAACCGGGGATCTCCACCCATCTGCTGGGCTCCAACGCCGAGTCAATTCTGCGCTACGCCAAAACGCCGGTATTGGTCGTTAGATAATCCCTTCAATGAGGACGGCTGCGTCGGCCATGCCGGCAGCCGTCTGACTCTTATTCTTCACTAAACCAGTCGCGGTTCTCCTGGCGAATCAGCAGTACGGATTCGCTGATTTCATGCAAATGGATACTCATGGCTTTTTCTACCGCCTCGGCATCGCGTTTTTCAAGCGCGGTGAAAATCTCATGATGCTGGCGCAGAAGCATCTCAGGAGAGGTGACATGGTCCAGACTCATATAGCGGACGCGATCGATGGCGGCTTTAATATTTTCCACTGTCTCCCAGGCCAGCTGACAGTCGGCGATAATCGACAGCTTCTGGTGAAATTCATCATCGAGCAGGAAAAAGTCGTTTAACTGCTGCCGATCAACAGCAATACGCTGCTGGTGAAGATTCTGTTCCAGCTGATAAAGTTGCTCTTCGTTAATCATGCCGGCGGCACGGCGAACCACCGCGCACTCAATCGCCTGGCGGACGAAGCAACCATTACGCACCTGCGACAATGAGATTTTATTGACGTAGCTACCGCGCTGGGGACGAATCTGGATAAGTCCGTTTTCCGCCAGCTTAATGAAGGCTTCGCGCACCGGCTGACGAGACACCGCAAAACGCACGGAGACTTCTTTCTCCGACAGCGGTGTACCAGGCGGGATCAGGCAGTGAACGATATCCCGGCGGAGGATGCGATAAATTTGCTGATTGACGGGTTGCGTCGGATTCAGTTGCGATTCTGCGGCCATTGATGGTTACTTTTTAGGGGGTTATGCGCACTATTTTACGCGTTTTTTGCGTTTCCGCCCATACCCGGCCCGCAGGCCGGGTGGCTGACGGTTAGCCCTGACGGTGAACGCTGAGTCCGGCAAAGCTGACTCACCGGCATCATCTCCAGGGTGTTGATGTTGACATGTTTCGGCAGGGTGGCGACCCACCAGACCGCCTCGGTCACATCTTCCGGCGTTAGCGCTTGGGTATTTTCGTAAGCTTTTTCGGCTTTAGCGTCATCGCCCTTAAAGCGGACGTTAGAAAACTCGGTGCCGCCCACCAGACCCGGCTCGATGTCGGTCACGCGCACCGCGGTGCCGTGCAGGTCGGTACGAAGATTGAGGCTAAACTGACGGACAAAGGCTTTGGTCGCCCCATAGACGTTTCCGCCGGCGTAAGGCCAGCTGCCTGCCGTAGAGCCGATATTGATGATATGGCCGCGATTGCGCTCAACCATCCCCGGCAGCACGGCGCGGGTCATGTACACCAGCCCTTTATTATTGGTGTCGATCATATCTTCCCAGTCTTCCACACTGGCGCGGTGCGCCGGCTCCAGACCAAGCGCCAGGCCGGCGTTGTTCACCAGCACATCGATAGCCAGCCACTCGGCGGGCAGGTCAGCAATCAGCGTCTCAATGGCGGCGCGGTTGCGGACGTCAAGTTGCGCGATATAAAGGTTATCGCCCAGCTCGTCTTTCAGCGTCTTCAGGCGCTCTTCACGACGACCGGTGGCAATCACTTTATGACCGTTAGCGATAAAACGGCGAGTAATACTTTCACCAAAACCGGCGGTGGCGCCGGTGACCATGATAATCATCTTACTGTTCCTCAACGCTTTTTGTGTTTTCATACCATAGCACGCACAGGCGGCGACCGGTAACGGAAATCATTGCGACCCCTTAAGGAGAGGCCTAATCTTACAGCATTAGCCTGTACAGGAGAGAAAGATGTCCGAACGAAACCCCTTTTTTAGCGTCAGTACGTTGCCTTACCAGGCGCCGCCGTTCGATGTGATTGACGACAGCCACTATCGCCCGGCGTTTGATGAGGGCGTCCGGCAGCAGCGGGCCGAAATTCGCGCTATTATCGACAATCCGCAGCCGGCCAGTTTCGCCAACACGCTCGAGGCGCTGGAGCAGAGTGGTCAGCTGCTGGCGCGGGTGACGCGGGTCTTTTTCGCCATGGCTGGCGCCCATACCAATCCTTATATTCAATCACTGGATGAACAATTTTCCGCCGAACTCGCCGAGCTGGGGAATGACATCTGGCTTAATGCGGCCTTGTTTCAGCGCGTGAACAGCGTCTACGAGCAGCGCGACGCGCTGGCGCTGGACAGCGAGTCCTATCGTCTCCTGACCCTGACGTGGCAACGTTTTGTTCACGCCGGGGCGACGCTGGCTCCCGAGCAGCAGGCGGCGCTGCGCACACTGAACACCGAAGCGGCTACGCTGCAAAGTCAGTTCCAGCAGCGACTGCTGGGAGCGGCAAAAAGCGGCGGCCTGGTGGTTGATTACCGGCATCAACTGGCTGGCCTGAGCGATGAGGAGATAGCGGCGGCGGCTGACGCAGCGCGTGAAAGAGGGCTTAGCGACCGCTGGTTGCTGACGCTGACCAATACCACCCAGCAGCCGCAGCTGCTTGCGCTGCGCGACCGGCAAACGCGGGAGAATCTCTTCGCCGCCGGCTGGACCCGCAATCAGCAGGGCGATGAGCATGATACGCGTGACCTGGTACTGCGGCTGGCGGCGATCCGCGCGCAGCAGGCTGAGCTGTTGGGAGCCGCTGATTACGCCAGCTGGGCGCTGACCGATCAAATGGCGGCTTCCCCGGCGGAGGCATTGGGCTTTATGCGTCAGATCGCGCCGGCGGCGCGGGCGAGGGCGGAACGAGAGCTGGCGGACATCCAGCAGGTGATCGACAACGAAGGCGGGGGTTTTCGCGCGACGGCATGGGACTGGCTTTACTACAGCGAGCAGGTGCGGCGGGCTGCCTATGCCATTGATGACGCGCAGCTCAAACCCTATTTTGCCCTCGAGCGGGTGCTGCAAGACGGTGTATTCTGGACGGCCTCGCAGCTCTTTGGTCTGCGCTTTGTTGAGCGCTTCGATATACCGGTCTATCACCCGGATGTGCGGGTCTGGGAGATCTTCGATCACAACGGCGAAGGGATGGCGCTGTTTTACGGTGACTACTACGCTCGTGACTCAAAGAGCGGCGGCGCATGGATGGATGTGTTTGTCGAACAGTCGACTCTGCGCGCGCAGCGCCCGGTTATCTACAATGTCTGCAACTACGTCCGCCCGCAGGCAGGGCAAAGCGCGCTGCTGTCGTGGGATGAGGTGATCACCCTGTTTCATGAGTTCGGCCATACCCTGCATGGGCTGTTCGCCAGCCAGCGCTACGCCAGTCTCTCGGGGACCAATACGCCGCGCGATTTTGTCGAATTTCCTTCGCAGATCTTCGAACACTGGGCCAGCCAGCCGCAGGTGTTTGCCCACTACGCGAAGCACTACCAGTCCGGGGAGCCGATGCCGCAGGCGCTACGCGACAATATGTTGCGTGCGGCAACCTTCAATAAAGGGTATGACATGAGCGAGCTGTTGGCTGCTGCGTTACTCGATATGCGGTGGCATAGCCTGTCGACCTCGGCATTACCGGAGGAGGTGGACGCGTTTGAGCAGCTGGTGCTTCGGGAAGAGAACCTGGATCTGGCGGCGGTCCCCCCGCGCTATCGCAGCAGCTATTTCTCCCATATCTTCGGCGGCGGCTATGCGGCAGGCTATTACGCCTATCTGTGGACCCAGATGCTGGCCGACGACGGCTATCAATGGTTCGTGGAGCAGGGCGGTTTGACCCGTGAGAACGGTCAGCGTTTCCGTGAGGCGATTTTATCACGCGGGAACAGCACTGATTTAGCTGAACTATATCGCCAGTGGCGCGGACACGATCCGCAGATTGAGCCGATGCTGAAAAATCGCGGGTTGAGTGCGTAGGGCAATTTTAGTCTGACAAGATAACCGGGCGTGCTGCCCGGTTTTTTGTCTGATCTAGTCGTAACCTTATATTTCTTTTACCTCACGCTGCCTAAATCTCTATCGCTCTCTCTCCCTTTAAGCATTAACGTGGCTTCTTCGATACGAATGAAGCGCCCGGAATCATCTATTTCAGCGAACATATAAACTTCCATGTCCACCTCTTCTCCGCTGCGCCTGGTGCACAGAACGCGATGCCTTGTGGCATAAAGATTCCCGTTACGAAGTTCGTCATGTAACTCAATTTTAGCGAAGGCGATAATTTCCCGGAGTCTACGCGCATGCTGAGCAAAGCCATCTAATCCTTCCCACTTGTTATCAGTGCGCTGCCGATAACCGGGACTAAAATAGCGACTGAGTATCCGATCCAGTGGTATCTGTTGGTGGTTGATAATGTCATCCAATACCCTAGTAATAGTAATCATTTTGATGGTTAGTCCTCTGTGAAAGCGATGAATACTTTACAATCGACTAACTGGCTTCAGTACGGTATAAAAGACATTAAACACCTCAAACACGCCAATATGCACGATCCATTGATTCCATTCGAACCGGTGTTTTCACCCCAGGGACCCACTTTACTCGTCGCGGTACGTCAGTCTGAGGTAATACGGGAGACTCCACGCCACCATCACAGCTGTGGGCAGTTAATCGGTGCCATACGTGGGCTACTTACGGTCGATGGCGGTGATTGTCGCTGGGTGGTACCGGCAACACATGCCGTCTGGATACCGCCAGGTGTTCCGCACGGCCTGCGCTCGCACGGTCCATATTCAGGATGGAGTGTTTATGTTTCTGCCAAAGCCTGTGGCGAGCTACCTGATAAGCCATCTGTTCTCTCAATGACAAATCTGCTGCGTGAAGCGATAACGCGAGCGGCTGCATGGCAAGGTGTAGAGCTTACTGCGTCCCAAAAACGTTTAGCTGGCGTTATTCTTGATGAAATTGGTTCCCTTCCCAGGGTTAATCTTGGGCTTCCAATGCCGCAAGATAGCCGATTGCTCAGAATCGCGCAGGCGCTGTCAGCAAACCCGGACGACGGGCGCAGGTTGGAAGAATGGGCAGCCTGGGCCGGCATGTCATCACGCACGCTCACGCGACGATTCCGAGCCGAAACGGGTTTTAGCTTCAATGAATGGCGACAGCGGATACGCTTACTCAGGGCTCTTGAGCTTCTGGCTGCCGGCAAGCCAGTGACGGCGATAGCGCTGGATCTGGGATATGACAATGTGAGTGCCTTCATAGCCTTGTTCCGTCGGATGTTCGGCACTACTCCAGGGCGGTATAAAATTTAATTATCTCTTCGCTGAACATGATGCGTTATCCGCCGCTTTGATTACGTTTGTCATGGGATGAGAGGGGCAAGTAATTCGGGCCCCTGATTTTTCACATTGCCGACCGCCCGCGTTACCGGGTGCCAGGTAAAATCGTCGGCGGAAACGGCTCCGTCGCTGGCTATCTCCGCCGCTTCCGCGCCGGTGACATCCTGCCTCATCCATTCCCGGGCGGCTTCAGGCGCCAGGACCAACGGCCGACGGTCATGAATATCGACAAGACCGCGATCGGCGGCGGCCGTCACGATCAAGAATCCTTCGGCATGGTCCCCACGTTCGAACGGAGTCCGACCAATCGCGGCCATAAAAATTGGCTGGCCATCCTTACGCTGGATAAAGTATGGCTGCTTTGTATTTCCTTCCTTTTTCCACTCAAACCAGCCGTCGGCGAAGCAGATCGCCCGTCCGTGCTCCCACAGCGGCTTGAACATCCTGCTGGAGGCTGCAGTCTCAACCCGGGCATTAATCAGCGGCGGTTTATCCCACCATCCTGGCGCATAGCCCCAGTAAACGGCATCGAAATGGAGTTGCTCATCGCGTTCATTGAGGAGTAAAACTTTTGTCCCGGGCGCGACGTTATAGCGCCCGATAGGCGGCGGGTCCCAGGCAATATCTCGTTCGGCCGCTTCAACGAGATGCGCCAGGTATTCCTCCCGGCTTTGCGCTTGCGCAAAACGTCCGCACATAGCCACCTCCAGCGTGATGTCTGACTAACAGTATAGATCAGCTGCAAAACGGTGTTTTCACCTGCCCAAATACCACGCTCCTTCCACGTTAGTAGACCATTATTTCAGGCCGTCATCTTGCCTGACGTCGCGACAGTACACGCTGGGCGTTAGGCCTGGCATTGTCCGTTTATGCTTCATCGTTATTGCCCTAACGCCTGTCTGATAAAGGAAATCGTTTTTACTCTTTTTATTATCTTTCAGAATTATCGCACAGAGTTTTACCTTTGTTTGAAATGGTTGTCGCTGGGTTGTATTTGAAAATATCCACCCCTTATTATTTAAAAAGTCATCTTTATCTTTTAAAAGGTTGTTATGAGTAACTTACTATTATTAGTCCTGGCGGTGGTGTTATTGTTTACATCTTTGTTTTTGGCCTGTCCTATGTTAGAGAAAGAAGAAAAATGAAGATGCGCTTTAATAAATTCCGACGTTAACCGATCCTTCCTGCGGAAAGCGCAAGAGCAACAGATGAGAATCTCGTTAACTCTTGTTTGGTAGCTATTTGGAATTTTTTCATAATATTGATTTTGTGAGAGAAGATCGTCTTATGACTGATGCCCAGTTTTTGCGCTATCTGCTGATTGTTCATTCCCGTTCTGATCGCATTGATAATATAAAGTTGTGATTTGGTCAAGGTTAACCGAGGGCATTTGACACAGCGTCTGCTGTCTTTTTCCAGCCCACCGCAACTAGATGTTGTCGACTCCGTCAGACGTTTTGCAATCTGATTTTTTACGCGGCGCAAGTCGCTGTTCATGCTGATAAAAGTGGCATCGCGTAGACAAAGTGGTAACTGTTCAACCTGCAAAGCGCTGTCGGTGGCGACGAAAATAAAAATAGACGTGTGCGGAGGAAGTTTTTTGAAAAACGGGTGGCATAGATAATGTTCACCAGCGGCCATTTCTGTGAACAGCATATCAATCGGATCTAATATATCTGTGGAACAGTCCACAACGGAATACGGTTCACGGATGTGTTCTTCTTTCGCGATCTCGCTAAGCAGTTCGCAAATTCCGCGATTAAGAAATATGTTTTCAGTGTTAATTAAAATATCAGGCATAGTCATGGCGATCGTGAAAGTTGTCATGCATTTAAAGTGGAGAACATTAAATGCGTATGCCTTTAGGATATTTCTAATAATCAACAAATGCAATAAGTCTAATTTTGGACTTTGAGCTGGCGAGTAAAATTAATGGTATATTAATCAATGGCTTATTTTTTAGCGTTGCGCGGGCATGACCGCTAATTTGGCACAAACTGCTTAAATTGCTTATATTGCATGCGTTAATTCTGGTCTCAAATATATTAATCAGAGTTACTTATTCACTGTATGAATTGCTTTTTCAAAAATACCTTTTGCAGGCGCGGGTCCTTGAGGAGATTGCGCCTGAGCGAAACCTGGGTGGTCATTGATAAAAAGGGGCGGGGTAGACCCGCCGCTGCGGAGGGTGAACAGCAACGGCGTACAACAGAATCAGTTATCAGGATTGTTGGAAATGCTTTTCCACACCATTCCCAGGCCGATCAACATCGACGCGAAGAGGGCGAACAGGGTGGTTGAGATAAAAATGCTGGTCATGGCGGTGCCTCAGAAAGTGCGTATGCAGATCATTAGGCACGGTGTCGGATGAAAGGTTCCTTACCCGGCCGGGTATATTTTCACCAGCGGCGTCCGGTTGACGGCAACAAGGCGAATGCCACGTCGAAGCGCCGCTGTTGGCAAGGGGACCCTGACAGGCAGCCGGGTTGCTAAACGCACTGTTCATGGGGAGAATACACGACGGCAAAGGGGGAGCGATTCGGACGTTGACATCCCCTTAAACAAGTTATATATACATGTCGCTTCTGTTTATTGAATGTTAAACAGCATCAGTTATGGGACTCAGAAGCGCCACAGCCCCCGCCGTCGGGCGGGGGTAACTTCGCCACCGGCATGCTTATTTTTCACTGAGGCTGGCGAAGAAAAATTTTTTATTTCGGGTCTTGAAAAACGCGCCTTAGATATTATTTTATATAGCGGACAAGCAATGCTTGCCTTTATGTTGAGCTTTTGAATGAATATTCAGGAGGTTAATTATGGCACTCAAAACCTTGTCAGCACTCCCGGTATTTGCTGATTCTCTTTTTGCCGATCGCTTTAATCGTATTGACCGTCTTTTCAGCCAGTTAACGGGCGATACGCCGGTGGGCACTTTACCGGCTTATGATTTACAGAAAGTCGACGACAGCAATTTCCTGCTCAGCGTCAGCGTGCCTGGCTGGAAAGATGATGAGCTGGAAATAGAAACCGTAGGGGGGAATCTGCATATTTCCGGGAAACGCCAGGAAACCGATGCCTCGACAGACAGCGGTGAGCGCTGGATTTATAAAGGTATCCGCCGCGCTAATTTCCAGCTCAGTTTCTCTCTTCCTGAACACGCCCAAATTAATCAGGCGCAACTGGATAGCGGCATCTTAAAAATAGCCATCCACCAGGAGATCCCGGAGAGCGAAAAACCGCGTAAAATTGCGATCGAGAATCAGGGGCGCGTGATAGAACATAAAGTTTGATTCACCGTTGTTCCGAGGATGTTACCTTAAAGGCCCGCCCTGCGGGCCTTTATCCTTTCCCCCCTGAAAATATAAATGGCCTCCCGACGACAAAGAAATCGATATGCTATTCTGTTAACAGACGCAGTGAGTCTGCTATTTCTTTCAATTTCGGCGAGGAGGAAGAATGACTGACGAGATCGATAGCGACGCAAACAGTACGCATGAACTAACCGCTGAAGTGGCTCGGGCGCTGATCGCGCGCGGTTGGCGACTGACCACGGCGGAGTCCTGCACCGGAGGGAATCTGGCGGCAGCGCTCTGTGCCCAGGCGGATACCGCGGCATTTTATGATACCGGCGTAGTGACCTTCAGCGATGAAGCCAAGCGCAACGTGCTGCAGGTTCGCGCGGAAACCCTGGCGGTACACAGCGCCGTCAGCGAAGCCTGCGTTCAGGAGATGTCCTCTGGTATTCTGGCGCTCGCCGGGGCCGATATCGCCATCGCCGTCAGCGGCTACGCCGGACCGGAGGGCGGGGAAGATGGTACCCCCGCCGGCACGGTATGGTTTGCCTGGAATTTTCGCGGCCAGACTGAAACCAAACGGATGTGCTTTGCCGGCGACTGTGAGACCGTGGTGGCGAAAGCGGTACGATATGCCCTGGCGGCGCTGAGCGAAAAGCTTGCCCACTGGCAGTGACGATGCCCGGGGGCGCGGCCTTACAGGTCCATTGCCTGGCGCGCTACCGGCCAGCAAATCTCCCCGATGCCGTTAAGGCAGGGTCGGGAAAATAGAAAGCCCTGAAACAGGCGTATGCCCACCGACTGCAGCCAGCACCACTCCTCCAGGGTTTCGACACCTTCAGCCACCACCGTAATGCCAAGATCCTCGCAGCAGCGGACGACCGAGGCGACAATCGCCTGTTTGGTGCCGCTAATATGGATATCGCGCACCAGTTCCGCATCCACTTTGATTTTATCAGGCTGAAAACGGGTAAGTAACGACAGGCCGGAATAACCTGCGCCAAAGTCGTCGATGGCCAGCTTCATGCCCGCGACGCGCAGGGCTTTGAGCACCTTGCGGAACTGGTCAAAGCAGGTTATCACCTCTGTCTCGGTCACCTCGATCAGTACCTGATCCGGTCTGAGGCCGGCCGCCAGCAGGCTGTCCATCAGCCAGCCTACGGCGTCAGGGTGGTGATACAGCGATCCGGGCAACAGGTTAATCGCCAGCTGATGTTTCCCGAGCGGCAGCTGGCCTGCGAGAGCGAATGCATACGCTTTGCTTTCAAGATCAAAACGGTAGCGATCCTCCGCCGCAATGGCGGCAAACATTTCCACGGGAGAGCCGCCGGTTGGGCTGCGGATCAGAGCCTCAAAGGAAGAAACTCGCTTTTTAGCCGGCTCGACAATAGCCTGCAGAGCAAACTGGCAAGGTTGACCGGGCAGGTGCTGCGGCGCGGCCGTACCTGACGCGGGCATCATCATCCAGCGAGAGGGCTGCAGCGGCTCGGGCAGGCAATAGCGGCCGCCGTCGGCAATGAAGGCGCTAAGCAGCCGGAACATCCGGTCGTTGACCGGTTCGGTGACCCCAAACGTGCTAAAGCGCAGAATTTCCTCCAGCGCGCCATCGGTTTCAAACAGCCGGAGATCCAGTATGCGCATTCCGGTGCCGTGAAAACGTCGGTAGGCTGAGTAATCGCGCATCAGCTCCACTACGTCGCGATGACGCGGGTCGCTTTGGATTTCGCTGAACAGCGACTCAAGTGCCTCCTCAGTCCCTTCCAGGACCTGGAAAAACTGCAGGCCGTTAAACAGCAGAATGCCGGTGATGCCAAGGGGCAAATTTTTACTGCTGGCGCGATGGACTAAAGCGTCGAGATCGACGGGCGGGCGGTCAGGATGAACCTGGCTGCGGTAAATCAGGGTGGTTAGCATAGTTGTTACGATCGCTCCCGCGGCGTAAGAACATCCGCGCTCAGCATGCAAGATGAGTATGGCCTGACCCTAAAGGAGGGCGAGGCTGATATGTACAAACATTCAACCAACCGTGATGTCCGCTACGCGGAACGCGAGCTTCACTTTGTGATTCCCTCCACTGTACAGGGAATTACACATTTGGCTATCTTTTTCTCATCCTCAATGCAAAAAGACGCTAACAGGCCTCTCATTCCCTCCTCAGACACTGGCGCTGCGTCTTATTTTACCTGTTAATATTCGCTACCAGGAATTATCCTACCATTCTATTTCCCACTCTCAAAAATGAGGCGCTGGTCTTGCCTGAATATAATCGAGTGAATATTATCACTCTAAATTAAATTCTTTTGTCAGGTTTGATATGAGCGACTTCTTTATTATTTTGTGTCTGACTTTATGTCCCATCATTTCTTTATGGAGTGGCTTTTCCTATATTCAGGAAAGGCGCAAGAGACGGTATGTTTTCCGTTCCAGAAGATGATTGTTTGACAGAATAAAATGACGAGTTGTATCAGCGTTTGGCGAGCAGTTGCACAAGGTTGTTAAACTGCTGACGGCTATTCAAATTAAATTTACTCATAATATTCTTTTTATGTGAATGAATCGTTTTGGGACTAATATTTAGCGCAGCGGCGACTTCATGCGGGCTCAGGCCAATACTGAACGCGTAAATGACTTTGGTTTGCGCGTCGCTGACCGACCTGCAGGCGCAATTAATGCAACGCCGCAGACGATTGAACGGCGGGTCTTGCCGCGGTAGCAGCGGACGTTCAATGGCGTTAGCTATCTCATCTTTCAGCCGCTGAACGCGAGCGTGAGGCGGCATAAATACCGCATGCTGCAGACAATTCGGTAAACCCTCATCTACGGTAGCGTGTTCATTGTCCGGGAAAATAAAAAGCGTATATTGTTCCGGGGCATGCTGAAAAAGATCCTGGCACAAGTACCACTCCCCCGCGACCATTTCCGTGAATATCACATCAGCTTGCGCCATCGATCCTGCATCCCATTGTTGAGAAAACTGATAGTGTGGCCGCCCGGCGGCCTTCATCGCTTCATCAACCAGTTCAGCAATAGCGACTCGCAAATAGTGATTTTTTATATTGAACAAAAAATTAGTCATATAACTTCCCTGTGGGCATTAAAAAACATATCTGGATAAATTAAAGAATATAATGATGATGCAGGTACTATTTTTAGCCGTGGTAATCTAAGGGATGTTTTCCATTAATGCAATATCTGGTGGGGAAAGTGAGATAACGGTATATTGATATGCGAAAGTTCCTAATAAACAAAACCTTAAGCATATATTTGTAACTATTTAAAGCCGTTTGCTGTTTTTTTATTTTTGCGATGCATAAAAAGCTTAGTGATAGCCGCGCTCTGTTGTTAAAATTAGCGGAGGACAAGAATACAGGATGTATGCCGTACTTATGAAGCAGATGCTCTATTTGAAAATGCTGGCGTGGCTGGAGGATAATATCTATTGTAACCCGGCGATCGATGACCTGGCGCTGTATATGGGCTATTCACGTCGGTTTGTGTACGACGTGTTTTACCAGTATGGCCAGTTACCCATCGGGCAGTATATTCGTCTGCGGCGGTTGACCATCGCAGCGGTCAGTCTGCGCTTAACACGGCAACCGATCGCCGCTATTGCCTGGCAGTTAAGCTATGACTCGCCGCAGACCTTTTCCCGGGAGTTTAAGAAGCGCTTTTCGCTCTCGCCACGTGAATACCGTTGCGCGGCGCACTGGGACACGGCAAAGCTGTTGAAAAAGTTTCACCCGGACGGAGAGAGCCTACCTCTGGCTCGTTTTTTTTCTCTTCCGGAACAGGTCTATTACGGCTATCCGATGAAGTATGAACTGCGCCTGTCGGATTTGGTGTTGCAAAGCACCGCTAAGACGAGCATCAGACAAAAGGTTGACCGTTTTTTCACCGCTGGCGGAGGCTCGCTTTCCGTACTTTCCGACTACGCCGCGGCGAGTAAAAATGAGCTTAACGTCGAGGTTAACGCTTTTGTCGGCTGTCATGAGGCGGGAAAGCTGCCCCCCGCGCTGGCCATGAAAAGCTCGCTGACCACCCGGTCAGGGCTTTATGTCGGGGTTGAATTCTACGGCAGCTGGTCACGTTATGCTCGTTTATCCAGCGATCTGTATATGGAGCTGCTGCCATCCCTGGGGGTAAGTCGTCGGGACGGCTATGACATTGAATGTTTTATAACCCGCCATGCGGAAGGCGAAGAGGCAGGGGACAGGCGCTATCGCGTACGCTATTTTATCCCGGTGACGCTGTCGGCAGCGGGTCTGCGGTCTGACAGCGGTAGTGGGTCAGGGCCTGCGCCGGGGCGAAGTTAAGGTGGCCGGAGCCACCCAGGTTAACATCAAAGCGCAAACCACAGCAGCCAGGTGATGAGAAAGCCCGTCACCCCCATGATGGTTGTCAAGACGGTCCAGGTTTTGAGTCCATCCGGCACCGAGAGTCCGAGATAGCGCGTGACGACCCAGAATCCGGCGTCGTTGACGTGCGACAGCCCGAGCGAGCCGAAGCAGGTCGCCAGCGTCACCAGCACCAGTTGCAGCGGCTCCAGACCGACAACCGCCTGCGACAGCAGACCGGAGGTGGTGAGGATCGCCACGGTGGCCGAACCCTGCGAGGCTCTGAGCACCAGCGATAGCAGAAAAGCGGCGGGCATCAGCGGCAGATGTATTGTCTCCAGCGCCTCGGCTAAGGCATTACCGATGCCGGAAGCGACCAGTACGCCGCCAAAGGCGCCGCCGGCGCCGGCGACGAGGATCACGTCCGCCGACGAGGGGATCGCGCTGCCGGTGACTTCGCCCAGCTTTTTCAGGCTCATCCGCCGACGGATGCCCAGCGTCCAGCTGGCCAGGCCCAGGGAGATCAGCAGGGCGACCGGCGGGGTACCAATGACGGTCATCAGCTGGCGAACCGCGTTTTCCGGCAGCAGAAGCGCCTGACACAGCGTCCCGGAAACAATCAGCATGATGGGCACCACGATCAGCCCACCGATAACCAGCGCATTCGGCGGCGGCAGACGGGTCTGCTGCGCGTTAACCGAGAGATCCGGTACTTCCGCCGTTTGTTGCTGCTCCAGCACGTTAATCGACAGATGATAATGGCGCCGATTGATAAACCGGGCGACAAAATAGCCCACGATACCGACGACCACCGACACCCCAATCCCCGCCAGCATCAGCCAACCGACATCGCTATGCAGAATGCCTGCCGCAGCCGCTGCGCCAGGATGGGTGGGCAGCGCCACGTGGACGGTTAACATCACGCCGGCCATCGGCAGGCCAAACTTCAGCGGCGATACGTGGGCGACTTTGCTGAAGCCGTAGATTAACGGAATGATGATGATAAAGCCGACTTCAAAAAAGACCGGGGTGCCGAGAATAAAAGCCACGATGGTTAAGGCGGCAATGGTTCGTTTTGCACCCAGTACGCCGGTCAACGTTTTCGCCAGCGATTCGGCGCCGCCGGACATTTCAATCAGTACCCCCAGCATTGAGCCCAGAATAATAATGCTGGCGATGTGGCCAAGCAGGCCGCCCATGCCTTTTTCAATGGTGGTTATAATTTTATCTGCCGGAATGCCGGTGGCGAATGCCACCAGCAGACTGACGATCAGGAGCGCCACAAAAGGATGTGCTTTCGCTTTGATCACTAACAGGAGCAACAGCACTACGCTGGCTAACGCAATAAGTAACAGCGCCGATGTCGACATAGGTTTGCCTCGGGTATTAACAGGTGTACAGAGAGTTATTTTTTTAGAAAACGGCGTTTATTTTTTCCGGTAGGGCGAGAACCACCCCAGCCCGGAAAGCGTGTCTGTCCGGGGGATATATTCGCAGCCGATCCAGCCGTCATAACCGGTTTTATCCAGTAGCGCATAGAGCCACGGATAGTTTATTTCGCCCTCATCCGGTTCATGACGGTCGGGCAGGGAGGCAATCTGAATATGGCGATACTGGCCGGCATATTCGGTAATAAGATGGCTTAAATTGCCGTCCACCTTCTGCGCGTGAAACAGATCTAACTGCACCGCCAGGTTCGGCCTGTCGACCCGTTTCACCATCGCCAGCGTCTGATATTGACTGTGGTAGAGATAGCCCGGTTTGGTCTGCGGATTCAGTGCTTCGATGAGTATCCGCTTGTCGTGGCGGGCAAAGCACTCCGCGGCGTAGCGCAGATTATCGATAAGCACGGCCTCGCAGGCTGCGCGATCCGCTCCCGGCGGCACCACGCCGGCCATGATATGCACCTGCGGGCAACTGAGCTGGCAGGCATACTCCAGCGCCAGCTCAATATCGCGTCGGGCCTCCGCGCTTCTCCCGGGAATGGCGGCGAGCCCCCATTCTCCGGCGTTGACGTCGCCGGGTGGGGTATTGAACAGCACCAGCTGCAGCTGGTTCTCCTGCAGGCGCTGTCTGATTTCCCCGGCGGCATACTCATAGGGAAACAGAAACTCAACGGCTTCAAATCCCGCCCGGGCAGCGGCGGCAAAGCGTTCCAGGAACGGCAGTTCGGTAAACAGCATGGATAAATTTGCAGCGAATTTTGGCATGGTTTTATCTCAGTTCTTTCACTTCGTCAGCGGTCAGGTAGCGGATCTCGCGGTTGCCGAGGGTAAATATCAGCCGTGCGGTCTCTTCCAGTTCCTCGGTATTGTTGGTGGCTTCGCGCAGCGATGAGCCAGTAACCACCGGTCCGTGGTTGGCCAGTAAAAAGGCGTTATAGCGGGGCGCCAGCCCGGCCAGCGCCTGGGCAATACGGTCATCGCCCGGCCGGTAGTAGGGAACCACCGGGACGTCGCCGACGCGCATCACCACATAGGGGGTAAAGGGGCGGATACAGTTGTGCGGATCGAGCCCCTGCAGGCAGGAGAGCGCGGTCAGATAGTGGCTGTGCAAGTGGACGATCGCCTTGCAGGCCGGGTTGTGCAAATAGACTGCCCGGTGAAAAGTGACCTCTTTCGACGGTTTGTCGCCGGAGATCCATTCTCCTTGCAGCGTCACCACCGACAACCGCTGAGCCTGCAGTTCGCCGAGGCAGGCGCCGGTCGGCGTCGCCAGCAGGTTGCCGTCCGGCAGCAGCAGCGACAGATTGCCAGCGGAGCCGGTGGCATAGCCGCGGCTAAATAACGAGGCGCCAATCTGCACCATTTCCTCTCGCAGTTGTTGCTCAGTCATGACGAAACTCCTGCTGGGCACGGGCAAAGAACTGGATATCGCCGAAGTTACCTGACTTCAGCGCCAGGGAGAGCGGCTGGCGGGTGTCACGCACCCAGGGCACGCCAGGGGAGATGGTCGGCCCAATATGGAACGCCTCAACCCCCAGGGTCTGCGCCACAATGCTCGACGTTTCCCCTCCGGCCACAATAAAGCGGGTAAATCCTTTCGCCTTCAGGGCGGCGGCAAGAGCGGCAAACAGCTGTTCCACCCGTTCGCTGCTGGCCTTGTCGCCATACTGCGCCTGGATCCGCTGCAGCGTTTGCGGCTCGGTGGTGGCATAGATCATCGGCGCCAGCGGCGCATCGCGCTGCGCGTCCACCCAGTCAGTCAGCGTCCTGACGTAGCTCTCCAGATCGGTAAAGCAGGCGCTTAAGTCGACGGCGCGGGCGGGGGCCTGTTGACGATAGGCCGCCACCTGGCTGTTGGTCATCACCGAGCAGGAGCCCGAGAGCACCACCGCCGGGCCGACCAGCGGCATGCCGGCCTGAGCGCTTTCACCCCGGGCGCCATGGCGCTGCGCCCAGTCGCGGGCGAGGCCGATGGCGAGGCCGGAACCGCCGGAGACCAGCTTCATCTCCCGCAGCGCCACGCCCTGGGTGAGCAGATCCTGTTCACTGAGGGCGTCTAGCACCACATAGCGCACCGCCGGATCGTTGACTGCCGCCAGCGCGGCGGCGACCGCCTCCGGCCCCCGGGCGACAATCGGCCAGGCAATCAGCGCGGCTTTTCCGCGCCCCTGGCGCTCAATTAAGCGGCCCAGGTGCGCATCCTCCATCGGCGTCACCGGATGGTGGCGCATCCCGGACTCATTCAGCAGTTGCTCACCGACGAACAGATATCCCTGATAGACCGTGCGGCCGTTAACCGGCAGCGCCGGGGAAATCACCGTCCGCGTCTCACCCAGCTCGGCCAGCAGGGCATCCAGCACCGGGCCAATGTTGCCCTGCGCGGTGCTGTCGAAAGTGGAACAGTACTTGAAATAAAACTGCTGACAGCCCTGGGCCTGCAGCCAGCGCAGGGCCGCCAGCGACTGGCTGACGGCCATTTCCGCCGGGCAGGAGCGAGTTTTCAGGCTGATGACCACCGCCTCGCTGGTCAGCGGAAGATCGCGGGTCGGCACGCCATTCAGTTGCACCGTCGGCATGCCGTTGCGCACGAGGAAGCTGGCAATATCCGTGGCGCCGGTGAAGTCATCGGCAATGACACCAAGCTGCATGTTGTCTCTCCTCACTGTTTATGGCCCGGCAGGGTGATGCCGTTGAAAATCTTGATCACCGCGCTGTCATCTTCCCGACCGAATCCGGCATTACTGGCGGAGGTGAACATATTCAGCGCGGTAGTGGCGAGCGGCAGCGGGAAGGTCAGCGCCCGGGCAGTGTCATTCACCAGCCCGAGATCTTTGACAAAAATATCGACAGCGGATTTTGGCGAGTAATCGCCATCCAGGACGTGCTGCATGCGATTCTCAAACATCCAGGAATTACCCGCCGCGTGGGTGACCACGTCATACATCGTCTCCAGTGGGATCCCGGCGCGGGCGGCAAGCGCCATCGCTTCGGCGGCAACGGCGATGTGCACCCCGGCCAGCAGCTGATGGATAATTTTTACCGTCGAGCCAAGACCAATGTCGCTCCCGATGCGGTAGACTTTGCCGGCCACGGCGTCCAGCACCGGCGCGAGGCGGGCAAAGGCGGCATCGCTCCCGGAGGCCATCACCGTCATGTCGCCGGCGGCCGCTTTCACGGCGCCGCCCGATACCGGCGCGTCGAGCATCAATAGCTGGTACTCCGCCAGCGCCTCGGCAATGGCCTGAGCATCGGCGGAGGCGATGGTGGACGACACCATCACGACGGTGCCCGGCTTCAGATGGGCGGCGAGGCCGCTCTCGCCGAACAGGATCCCCCGCACCTGGGCGGCATTGACCACCAGCAGCACAACTGCATCCAGTTCCGCGGCGAACGGCACCGCGCTGGGGCCCGCGCCTTTGGCGCCCGCCGCCAGCAGTGCGCGACAGTTGTCGGGATTGATGTCAACGCCCCAGGTGTTCAGGCCCGCCTGCAGGCAGGCGCGGGCGGCGCCCATGCCCATTGAACCCAGTCCAATCACGCAGACATTAGTGTGTGCAGCCATGCTGGTCTCCTTGTGAATATTAGTTAATTAATGTGATTTAATGATAGAATAAAGCGTTATCATGTGAAAATATGTGAGAGTTATCACGAATAACCCACATGAATATAAAAAATTCACAGGTGGAAAGAGGCTGCACAACGGCGATTCTTGCCCTAAAATAGCGTAAAAACAGCGGCAAAGCGCGATAACAACACCGGGTGTCGCCAGGGCCGTAGCCTGGGTGGTGACGCCTGGTGTGAAAAAATGGTAAGGGGAGAGCGGTGATTCCAATAGAACGACATCAGCGTATTTTAGCCCTGGTGGAGCAGCGTGGGGCGGTAAGCATTAACGAGCTGACGGAGATCCTCGGCGTGTCCCATATGACCATCCGTCGGGACGTCAGTAAACTGGAGGAGCAGGGGCTGCTGGTCAGCGTCTCGGGCGGCGTGCGCGCCGTCAGCCGGCTGGCCGCGGAACCCAGTCATCTGGTGAAAAGCACGCTGCAGAGTGAGGAGAAACAGGCGATCGGCGCGCTGGCGGCGAGTCATATCGCTAAAAACAGTTGCATCTATCTGGATGCCGGGACTACCACCCTGGCGCTGGCGCGGGCGATCCTCGACCGGAACGATCTCCAGGTGGTCACCAATGATTTTGAGATAACCCAGCTGCTGATCGATGCCAGCCAGTGCGGCGTGATCCACACCGGCGGCACTCTGTGCCGGGAGAACCGCTCCTGCGTGGGCGAATCGGCGGCGCGTACGTTACGCCACCTGGCTATCGATACGGCCTTTATCTCCGCCAGCGGCTGGGACAGTCGCGGGATATTCACCCCTGATGAGAACAAGGTTACCGTCAAGGAGACCGTCAGCCAGGTCAGCGCGAGAAGCATCCTGCTGTGCGACAGTTCGAAATACAATCAGGTGGCCACGTTTATGGCGTTACCTTTGACCCGGTTCACCACCATCATTACCGACCGGCATCTTTCCGATGCCGCCGCCAGTCATATCGCCCGGCACGCCTGCGAGGTGCTGCGGGCCGGATAACGCGCGCGGCCACCGCCGGGTTAGCGTTGCCAGTGTTCGATCAGCGCCGCGCCGATCCCGGCGATTTGCTGATTTCGCTCGGCCATGCTCGCCGGGGTATCCCGCAGATAAATCACCACAATGCGCTCTGCTTTGTTATTCGGGCCAAGCAGGGCGACAATCCCGCGCGCACCCCGCTCGCCAGCTCCGGTCTTATCGGCGATAAACCAGCCCGCCGGCAGCACGGAGCGGATCAACGGTCCGGCGACCCGATCGTCCACCATCCACTGCAGCAGCTGCCGTTGCGAACGGGCGCTCAGACGCTGGCTGGTCAGCAGCTTGCGCAGGGTCGCGGCCATGCTGGCCGGGGTAGTGGTGTCGCGGGCGTCGCCGGGAAGCGCCTCATTCAGTTCCGTTTCCCAGCGGTCAAGGCGGGTGACGTTGTCGCCGATCTGGCGCAAAAAGGCAGTCAATCCTGCGGGGCCGCCGACGGTGGCCAGCAGCAGATTGGCGGCGCTGTTATCGCTCATGGTAATGGCGGCGGCACAGAGTTCGCCGACCGTCATGCCGTCGGCAAGATGTTTTTCGCTGACCGGCGAGTAGTCCACCAGATCCTGCTGGCGATAGTGGATCTTTCGCTCCAGCTGTTCGTCACCGGCATCCACCCGCGCCAGCACTGCGCCGCAGAGCACTACTTTAAAGGTGCTCATCATGGGAAAGCGTTCATCGGCGCGCCAGGCGGTCAGCGTGCGGCCGCTGGCCAGATCCATTTCTATCATGCCTACGCGGCCCGACAGCTGGCTTTCGCTTTGTTTAATTTGCTCAAGCGGCTGCGGGCTGGCGTGTACCGCCAGCGGCAGGGTGGCTAACAGGGAGATAATACACAGGCGAATATAACGCATAACCACAATACATCCTTGAGTGAGGGCCGATAAAGGCGAGTAAAGAAGCGACAAATAAGAATAACCCGGCGTTTTGCTGATTCACAATTCCTCTTTTTTCCTTCATCATTTGTCATCTTTTATTTCGAATAATCAATATCTAGCCCTGCCTAAGCACGCTATTTTTTGACTCAAGGCCGTGATGAACTATAAGAAAGTACTAAGTACCGCACTCTGTCGGGCGTCGCTGTTTGCCGATCACCACGCCCGCCGGTCCCTGCGGTTCGCCAACGCTATATGCCATCCCGGGAGGAACTGGTGCACCCGATAATTAAGGTCATGCTGGTGGGCGGTAAGGCGGACGGGCTGTTGGTCAGCGTCGCCGATGACGCGACCGAGGTCTCGGTGACGCCTGCGCAGTACGGTGCGCTATCCGGGCAACCGTTGAGCTACCGAATTGTTAGCCAAACCATTGACGATGAACGCTATTTTTTTGGCGTTTTCAGCGACGCCCATCAGGATAGCGATAAGCTGACGCGGGTCGCCCTGACCCGTGGAATGAAAAAAATGTTCTGTTAAACCCTGCCCGAAAGGGGGCGTAAGAGGGTATGCCGGGCGCCGCTGTGCTACTGTGGCAGCCTTCTATTTCCAGGGCCGGACGCATAATGATTCAGTACATTCGTATTCAAAATTTTCGCTCAGTGAAGGATATCGCGCTGGAGCTCGGGCCGCTGAACATTGTCTTCGGCCCTAACGGCTGCGGTAAATCCAATATTTATAACGCCATCCACCTGCTGACCGCTGCCGCTGAGGGCAGGCTTTCGGGGTTTATCAGCGAAGAGGGCGGTCTGGAGAATATGATGTGGTCCGGGGAGCGTTCGCCCCTCGATCGTCACCCCCGCCGGCTGCAAATCGCCTGCCGGACCGACAGCTTCGATTATGAGCTGCAGATAGGCTTCCCTGAAAAATTGCCCTATCCGACGCAATTCATGCTCGATCCTATCGTTAAAGAAGAGAATATCTGGCTGGCCGGCTACTCCCGCCGGCCTTCCTCCCGCGTACTGCAGCGCAAGAATCAGGCGGCGTTTCTCGTCGATGTCACCGGGGAGAAAAGTACTTTCACCGAGAGTATTTATGAAAATGAGTCGGTGTTCGGTCAGCTTGGCGAGCCGCACCGTTTCCCCGAAGTATCGCGAGTGCGGGAGACCTTGCGCCGTTGGCGGTTTTATCATGAATTCGCGATTGGCCGTCATTCGCCGCTGCGTCAGCCGGCCGTGGGTTACCGTTCGCCAGTCCTCGACAGCGATGGCCAGAATCTCGCCGCCGCCTTTCAGACCATTGTCGAGATCGGCGCGGAGGAGATTTTGCATGAAATCCTTGCCGACGCCTTTCCCGGCTGCCAGTTTTATTGTGAAAACGAGCACTCGCGTTTCGCTCTGAAAATGCGTCGCGAAGGGATCCGCCGCCCGCTGCTGGCGGCGGAGATGTCCGACGGTACGCTGCGCTTTTTGTGCCTCGCCGTCGCGCTGCTCAGTCCACGCCCGCCGGCGTTTCTGGCGATCAATGAACCGGAGAACAGCCTGCATCGCGACATGTTGCCCGCGCTGGCCCGGCTGATTATCGAGGCCTCGCGCTACAGCCAGATCTGGCTGACCAGCCACTCGGCGGAGCTGGCGGAGCTTATCGCCGCCGGGGCGCCTTGTCAGCGCTATGCGCTGGAGAATCGCGGCGGTGAGACGCGGATTGTCGAGTGAAGCCCGTCATCCCTGACGGGGGCGCTGGAGTCAGGCGGGGCTCTGCGTCTCTGCGGTCGGCAGCAGACGGTTGCCGCCGCGTAGGGTGACGAACGAGAGCAGGGTGAAGCTCAGGGTTATGCAGCCGAGGATCAGATAGGCCTGATGGAAGCCGACGGTGTCGTACATCCGGCCCACCCAGGCGGAAAGCACCACCCCGGACAACTGTTTTGACAGATTAAAACCGATCAGGAACAGGGTGGCCGAGAGGCGCGGGTTAAAGGCGGAAGAGATATATTTAAAAGTTCCCACCAGCAGGAAGGGGATCTCAAACATATGCAGCATCTTGAGGATCACCACCTCGACTGCCGATGAGGCGAAGGACGACCCGAGAATACGCACCGACATGATCATCCCCGCGGTCAGCAGGGCGTTTTTGGCGCCGATGCGGTTAACGATGGCCGGCGCGCAGAACATGATCAGCGCGTTGAGCAGCTCGCCGCCGGTGGTGACGAAGCCAAACACTTCGGTACCGCGCTGCGGACTGGCGAAAAAGCTTTTGAAAAAGTTGGCGAACTGCTGGTCAAACACGTCGTAGACGCTGGCGACACCCACCACATAGACGATAAAGCCCCAGAAGCGCGGCATACGCAGCAGCTCTGCCGCCGTACGCAGCGAAAAGGCCTGGCGATTGGCGCCCAGCGCCTCGATAACCTGGGCGCTGTTGCTGCTTTCCGGCCGCGACAGCCAGAGCAGCAGACCGAGCACCAGCGCAAAGCCGGAGGCGATCCAGAAGGTGATATTGGGATCGATGCCGAACAGCACGCCGGTTATCGAGGCGCATAGCGCCCAGCCGACGCAGCCTGCGACCCGCACTTTGCCATATTCAAAGCGGTTGGCCCGGCTGACGCGTTCGATATAAGCTTCCACCGCCCCGGAGCCGCTGGAGAAAACAATCCCCAGGTAGATCCCGCCTACCAGCGAACCAGCGATAATATTCATCTGCAGCAGCGGAGAGAAAACGAAAATAAAGAATGGCGCGAACAGAATTAACAGTACCGTAATGGTCCACAGCAGATGTTTGCGCAGGCCGAGCTTATCCGACATCAGGCCGAACACCGGCTGAAAAATAATGGCGAATAACGAGATAGACGAGAAAACGATCCCGGTTTCCGTTTTAGTTAAATGGTTAACGTCCGCCAGCCACACCGGAAAAAACGGGAAGTAGGCCGACATAATGAAATAGTAAAAGAAAAAGAACAGCAGGAAATAGACGAAATTATGCCGTTCTCGTGGCGCCAGTTCTGAGAATTTCATCACCATGATCCCTTGTTATTCTGTTTGTGGGGTAGGGGCTGTCGCCCCCACGGATTAAAAGCAACGCAATGAGACCTCGTACTGCCAGCGCGTTTGGCTCAGGAGCCACTGCGGCAGCACGCTGGGGGTCCAGGAGTCATCGCCTCCCACCCCCATATGCAGGCCGTCGAGGGTGATCCACACGCCGTCTTCGGCCTGCATCTTGTGCCAGTGGTCGGTCTCCATCAGCTGACGGGTGCTCCATGGCTGAACGGAGAAGTGGAAATGACCGCTGATGTGCCAGCGCCCCCAGTCCAGCGCCTGGGTATCACAGCGCAGGCCGTTTTCCGTCGGGAAGATATAGGGGGTGGTCATCGCCGCCAGCGGCTGCTCCCAGCGGGCGAAGCAGGCGCTGCTCCGCCGGTCGGGGTAGTTCTCATGCGGCCCCAGACCCAGCCAGCTCACCGGCGCCTGCTGATCCGCCACCTGGAAGTGCAGCCCGACCCGCGGTAGCGGCGGCAGGGTTTCCGCCCGTTCGCCGTCCACCGCCAACCGCAGGGTTCCGTCAGCAGTGAAGTGCATGCGCCAGTGGCTGACAATCACTACCTCTTCGCCGCGCAGGTAGTGCCAGCGGCAGTCGACGAGGGTTTCATTTGCCAGGCGCTGCGCATCGCACTGGACGCAGTGCGCCTCAAGATCGTACAGGCCGGCGCTTTTCCAGCGCTCCACCCAGGCGTTGGGGTCGATACGCTCTACTTCGCTGACCCCGATGTCGTTGTCGAGCGGCGCGCGAATAAACTGGTCACGCAGGGGAGTCAACAGCTGCTCCTGACCGCCAACCGACCAGCGGCTCAGCAGACCCGTCCGGCGATCGATGGTCCAGCATTGCGAACCGGCGCGGATCTGCCAGACCTCATCGCTGACGATAAGATCCGGAGCGCCGGCAGACACGGTGGGCGCCGGCAGCGCCAGCGGGGCGGGCAGGGGAAACTGTTGCCAGGCGACGCGGTGCTCCGCTTCTGACCAGGCGGTCGCCTGGGGCTGGGTCACCTCCAGCGTCAGCCACACCGCGCGGGCGCCTTCAGGCAGGATCAGGCTATCGAGCAGCGTTATCTCGTCGCTGCCCTCAGGGGGCAGCGCCAGGGTCAGGTCGCCGTGATACAGGGGTTCACCGGCCGCCTGCACCTGCCAGCGCAGCACTTCGTTATCGGTTGGGCGGAACAGGTATTCGCTGATGATGCGCACCCGCAGCGGCGAGGTCGACAGCAGCGTGAACTGAAAATACTGCTGGGCGTGCTTCGCCTCCACCAGCGACGGATGCGGCGTGCGATCGGGAAACACCAGACCGTTCATACAGAACTGGCGATCGTTAGGCTTATCACCAAAGTCGCCGCCATAGGCCCAGCCGACGCTGCCGTCGGCAAAGGTTTTGCGGATCGCCTGGTCGGCCCAGTCCCAGATAAACCCGCCCTGCAGCCGCGGATACTCGCGAAAGGCCTGCCAGTAATCGGCGAAGTTGCCGAGGCTGTTGCCCATCGCGTGGGCGTACTCGCAAAGGATCAGCGGCCGCTGCTCACCGGGCAGGCTGATCCATTTTTTGATCCCCCATTTGGGGACCGCCGGGATCGGCTGGTCGCGTTCGACGCGGGCGTACATCGGACAGATAATATCGGTGGCGGTGGTATCCGCGCCGCCGCCCTCGTACTGCACCGGACGGCTCGGATCGTTGCGTTTCAGCCAGTGGTACAGCGCTTCGTGGTTGCCGCCGCCGCCGGACTCGTTGCCCAGCGACCAGATGATAATGCACGGATGGTTGCGGTTGCTCTGTACCATCCGGGTGACGCGGGCGCTGAAGGCTGGCAGCCACGCCGGATCGTCGGACAGCCGATTCATCGGCACCATCCCGTGGGTTTCAATATTGGCTTCATCGACCACGTACAGACCGTAGCGGTTGCAGAGTTCATACCAGCGCGGCGCGTTGGGATAGTGCGAGCAGCGCACGGCGTTAAAGTTGTTCTGCTTCATCAGCAGAATGTCCTGCACCATATCCGCCTCGGTGACCACCTGCCCGCGCAAATGATGATGCTCATGGCGGTTAACGCCGCGGATCAGCAGCGGTTTACCGTTGAGACGCAGCAGGCCATCGGCAATCTCGATGCGGCGAAAACCGATGTCCCACGCTTCGGCCTCCAGCAGTTCGTCGCCGCGCCACAGGGTGACCACGGCGCGATAACAGTTCGGGGTTTCCGCGCTCCAGTGCGCCGGCGTCGCCACCGCCAGGGAGAAATCGACCCGTTCCGCGTAGTGGCCGCGCTCATCCACCGTCGGGGTACCTAACGGCTGCCGCCCGGCGGCGATCTGCTCCTCGCCGCGCCACAGGCTAACCCCGACGCTGAGCCCGGCAAGCGCCGCCTCAGTCGCTTCGACGGTCGCCTGGACCTGCAGAGTGCCGTCGCGATAGAGGGCGTCAAGGGCTGGCGTCAACTGCACGTCGCATAGCCGTTGCTGCGGCTTATTCAGCAGCCATACCGAGCGGAAAATACCGCTCATCCGCCACATATCCTGGTCTTCCAGCCAGCTGCCGGCGCTCCAGCGCATGACCATCACGCACAGGCGGTTGTCGCCCGGACGCAGAAAGGGGCTGAGATCGAACGCCGCCGGCAGGCGACTGTCCTGCGAATAGCCGACCCACACGCCATTGCACCACAGATGAAACGCCGAGTTGACGCCATCGAAAATAATCTGCGTTTGCCCGTTCTCGCGCCATGTGTCCTCAACCGTAAAGTGCAGGGAGTAGCAGCCGGTCGGGTTATCCTCCGGCACCCGCGGTGGGGTGGTGTCGATGGGATAGCGTACGTTGGTGTAGATCGGCGCGTCATAGCCCTCCATCTGCCAGTTGGAAGGCACAGGCGTGCCGCGGCAGTCCGGAAGATCCTGCGTCAACCACTGTGCATCGACGGCAAACGGGCTGCGGGCGTAAGAGAACTGCCACTCGCCGTCCAGTTGACGGCGGCGGGATGAAGGTAGGTTATCGCGGGCGGCAAGCTCATCGCGCCAGCTGGCGAAAACGGGATGCGCTGGCAGGCGGTTAAGGTGGGTAATGCTCTGGTTCTGCCAGTCTTCACGGGCGAGGACGGCGTGAAAGTCAGGAGTGTAGCTGCGGCCGGTATCGCTAATTTGCATATTAAACCCCGGTAAGTCAGAAATTGTCGTTCGCTAAACAGGATGGTTAACGTTATCGGGTAATTTGTTTTGTCCAGCAATCTCGGGGGAATCGAAATTAACAGACGATCACGAAAGCGGGGGCGAAGCGCTGTTTTTTGTCGCGCGTTAAACATAAAATGTTAGCGCACAACATTGTTATTGCTGAGGAGAAAAGATGCCGCGTCGTACCGCAACCCTGGAGGATGTCGCCCGCGCCGCGGGCGTGTCCCAGCAGACGGTCTCCCGGGTGCTGAACCGTCCTGAGGTGGTGTCAGTCCGCACCCGCGAGCAGGTGATCCGCGCGATGCAGGCGCTGCACTATGTGCCTAACCGCTCGGCGCAGCTGCTTGCCGGCAAAGCGGCGCCCTCCATCGGGCTGATTACCGCCTCGCTGACGCTGCACGCCCCCTCGCAGATCGCCGCCGCGATAAAGAGCCATGCCAGCCTGCATCAGCTGGAAGTGGCGATAGCGATGCCGGCGCAGGCTGATTTTGTCGCGCTGCAGGCCCGGCTGGACGAGCTGCGCGCCCAGCATATTCGCGGGGTGATCGTCAGTCTGCCGCTGGAGAGCGCCACTGCCGAGCGGCTGGTGCAAGACAATCCGGATATGGCCTGCCTGTTTCTCGATGTCTCCCCGGAGGCCGATGTCTGCTGCGTGCGCTTCGACCACCGCGACGGCTGCGGGGCCTGCGTGCGCCACCTGTGGGAGCTGGGGCATCGCGAATTTGGTCTGCTGGCGGGACCGGAAAGTTCGGTTTCCGCCCGTCTGCGTCTCGCCAGCTGGCGCGAGGCGTTGCACAGTCTGAATATTGCCCGCTCTACTACGGTGTTTGGCGACTGGAGCGCCGCCAGCGGTTGGCAGAAAACTTTCGAGCTCCTCCACCTGCAGCCGCGGATCAGCGCCATAGTGGTGGCAAACGATCAGATGGCGCTCGGCGTGCTCAGCGCGCTGGCCCAGCTCAATCGCAGCGGCAGCCAGGCGGTATCGGTGACCGGCTACGATGACACCGCCGACAGCCTTTACTTCCAGCCGCCGCTCACCACGGTGGCGCAGGACTTCGATCTGTTGGGCAAAAGGGCGGTGGAGCGGCTGATTGCCCTGATGGCGGCCCCGCAGCTGCGGATCCGCGAGCTGCTGCCGACCCGGCTCATCGTGCGCCAGTCGGCCTGGCCTGTCGCCGCCGCGGAGGACCGGCAGCAGACCCTGGCGCAGTTGAAAGCGCTGGTGGAGAAGCTTTAGCTGCTGGTCGTTGAGGCTTTATTGAAGTTGAGCATGCTAACTTCGGCAGCAAACGTAGAGAGGTAAAGCTTATCTGTCTGCGAAAAATGCAAAACACAATCTATCCATGCAAGCATTGATTTACCGCCAGTCATATGGCGGTTTTTTTTTGCCCCTTCCACCCTGTACCGACTGCTTCAGTCCGGCTTTCCATCTGGCATATCCTGCCGCGGCATGCTAGATCTTGCTTCCGGGAGACGCCGGGAGACAAGGTCATGATGGTGATTGAGGGTAAAGAGGCGATCGGGCGGGTGGACTGGCAGCGAGTGCGAACGATCATCGCCGAGGCCGGGCTGAATGAGCGTGATGTTCAGCAACTGGAGCAGGCGTTCCGCCAGAGCACCTTCTGCTGGTTTGGCTATGAGAACGGTCAGCTGATTGCCGTGGCGCGAGCCATCAGCGACTGCACCTGGAGCAGCTATCTGGCGGATGTAGCGATCGTCCCCGCTCTTCAGGGACAGGGCTACGGGCAACAGCTGATGCTGGCCATCCGGGAGCAACTCCTGCCCTTTGGCAAAATATTTATCTATGCGGTGGCCGATAAAATTACGTTTTATCAGCGCTTTGGCTTTGCCATGTTGACTACCGGCATGGTCTGCGCCAGCGAGGAAGGCATGCAGAAAATGCAGGCGCAGGGCTATATCCGTCAGCCCTGAAAGCTGACGCTTAGAAACGCCTGGCTTAAACGTGTAAACCAGGCGCAGGCTATCAGAGGGGGCGTTCGAGCACGAAAAGATACGCTTCCCGCGACCAGAACAGGGCGGTACGGCGGCGCTCCACCGACATGGTTTTCACTTCCCATCCCTCACGGGTATAGCTGCTGAGAAACTGGCTCATTTTGTCAGGGTCGGCCTTGGCTTCGCCAAAAAACAGACTGCCCAGCAGCCCCTCTTTATAGATCACTACCCGACACTCTTTCTTCATCATCGACCCTCCTGGCGACCGGTTTACTGTGGCCGTCTATTGTCCGTGGCTGCGACGATTTTGCAATCGGAGAAGGCGTAAACTGTTTACGGTACTGCAGCGGGCTGAGCGCGAAGTGCTGGCGAAAATGGTGGCGCAGGGTGCCGGCGCTGGCAAACCCGCAGCGCTCAGCGATCTGATCGATGCCCATCGTGCTCTCCGTCAGGTGCTGGCGGGCGCGCAGCAGTCGTTCCTCCAGCAGCCAGCGGGCGGGCGTTTTACCGGTGGCCTCCTCAAAGCGGCGCAAAAAGGTGCGCGTCCCCATGCCGGCGCGCTGGGCGAGGGAAGCGACGGTATGGCTGGCGGCAAGATGCTGGTGCAGATAGTCAAACAGCTGACCGAGGCGCAGGCTCTCCCGGCTGCGGGCTACCGGGCGCAGGACCTGCTGCGCCTGACCGCCGTCGCGATGGGGAGAGACGACCAGGCGGCGGGCGACGACGTTGGCGGCTTCGCTGCCGAAATCTTCACGCACCAGATGCAGACAAAGGTCGATCCCCGCCGCGCTGCCGGCGGAAGTCATCAGCAAAGCATCGCCCACGTAAAGGACGTCCTCCACCACCTGGATCTGCGGAAAACGGGACTGCAGCGCCGCGGTGTAGCGCCAGTGGGTTGTCGCCTGGCGGCCATTGAGCAGCCCGGCGGCGGCGAGAACGAACACCCCGGAACAGATAGAAATAATCCGACATCCGCGGGCGTGGGCGGAAGCCAGCGCGGCGCACAGCGCCTCGGGGACCGGGGCGTCGACGCCGCGCCAGCCGGGGACCACGATCGTATCCGCCTGGGCGAGAAGTTCAGGACCGCCGTCGGTCATCAGGCGGATGCCGCCGGTGGCGCACAGGGGACCTTCATCGATCGCGGCGACGGCGAACTGGTACCAGTTGTCGCCCATTTCCGGGCGCGGCAGGCCGAAGATCTCCACGGCTACGCCAAACTCAAAGGTGCACAGGCCATCGTAGGCGAGGGCGACCACCTGATGACGTGACGGTGTCACAGAAGGGGTTGTCAGGATGTTAGCGTTTTCTGTCATGGTTGTCGGCAGATCAGGGTGATGGGCGTCAGTAAAGTAGTGTTATCACAGACAAGGAGAAGACGCCATGAGTGTAGTAACCCAATTTACCCCCGCCACCTCCGCTGAGGCTATCCGCTGGTTCAGCCATAAGCTGCATCTTGAGACCGACTGCGCCGATGTGCACAGCGCCCAGCGTGCCGGCGAGGTCGACTTCGTCCTGCTGCACGTGGTCGGCAGCGAGGAAGCTTTCGCCAGACGTCACCTGCCAGGCGCGCAGCATCTCCCGCACAGCCAGATCACCGCCGAGCGAATGGCGGCCTGGCCGGCGGATACCCTCTTTGTGGTCTACTGCGCCGGGCCGCACTGCAACGGCGCTGACGTTGCCGCGCTGAAGCTGGCCGAGCTGGGGCGGCCGGTGAAAATGATGCTCGGCGGACTCACCGGCTGGGAAGATGAGGGCTATGCGTTTGCTTCCGGTGATTGAAAATTTTTCATGTACCATGAAATATTCTCGTTTGCGACCCACCACTCTGCATGCCAGTATCTGGACATATAGCCATCCAGAAGTCTAAAAATTCAAGTAATGAACTATCACGGTGGGCAACTAACGCGCCCACCGCTAAGGAGACAGCATGCAACGTCAACAGGCCCCGTTCCGCGCAGACATCGTCGGCAGTTTTTTGCGCCCGGACAGCATTAAACAGGCGCGTCAGCAGCTGGCTGAGGGGATTATCGACGCCGCTCAGCTACGCGAGATTGAGAATAACGCGATCCGTCATCTGGTTCAGCAGCAATGCGACTGCGGCCTGCATGTGGTCACCGACGGTGAGTTTCGTCGCGCATGGTGGCATTTCGATTTCTTCGATGGCCTGCAGGGCGTTGAACGTTACGATGCCGAGCAGGGGATCCAGTTCAACGGCGTGCAGACCAAAGCGCACGGCGTTCGCGTCACCGGCAAGCTGGCGTTTGGCGACCACCCGATGCTGGAGGATTTCCGCTATCTGAAAAGCATCAGCGGCGACGCGCAGCCGAAGATGACCATTCCCAGCCCGAGCGTGCTGCACTTCCGCGGCGGGCGGAAAGATATCGATGCCACGGTCTACCCGGATCTTAGCGACTACTTCGACGATCTGGCCACCACCTGGCGCGACGCCATCCGCGCGTTTTATGACGCCGGCTGCCGCTATCTGCAGCTGGACGATACCGTGTGGGCCTATCTGTGCTCCGATGCCCAGCGCCAGCAGGTACGTGAGCGCGGCGAGGATCCGGATGCGCTGGCGCGTATTTATGCCCGGGTGCTGAACCAGGCGCTGGAGGGTAAGCCGGCCGATCTGACGGTGGGCTTGCACGTCTGCCGGGGTAACTTCCGTTCAACCTGGATCTCGGAAGGCGGTTACGAGCCGGTTGCCGAGGTGCTGTTTGGCAGCGTTAATGTCGATGCCTTCTTCCTGGAGTACGACAACGACCGCTCCGGGGATTTCGCGCCGCTGCGCTTTATTCGTCCCGGCCATCAGCAGGTGGTCCTCGGGCTGATCACCACCAAAAACGGCGAGCTGGAGAATCCGCAGGGGGTAAAAGCGCGACTCGCCGAGGCCGCGCAGTACGTGCCGCTCGAGCAGATCTGCCTCAGCCCGCAGTGCGGTTTCGCCTCCACTGAAGAGGGGAATGCCCTCAGCGAAGACCAGCAATGGCAAAAGGTCCGTCTGGTGACCTCCATCGCCGCCGACGTCTGGTAATTGCTTTCTTAGCGCAGCGTTGCACCGTGATGAGGCAACGCTGCCATCCTCTTCGCCACTATCGCCCACCTGCGCCGCATCCCGCTGTTTTCACAACCTGGCACCTTTTTTGCCTTATCACCTCTGGTTAGCTGTTAATTCTTTATTTTTTGCGCTAGTCAGGAGTGAATCATGCAACGTAGAACGTTATTAAAAGCTTTTGCACTCTCCGCCTCTGTTATGGCTATGGGTCTCTCCTTCCAGGCCTATGCCGCCGACACCATCAAAGTCGGGATCATGCATTCGCTCTCCGGGACGATGGCGATTTCCGAAACGCCGCTGAAAGACGTCGCGCTGATGGCCATCGACGACATCAACGCCAAAGGCGGGGTGCTGGGCAAGAAACTGGAGCCGGTGGTGGTCGACCCGGCCTCCAACTGGCCGCTGTTTGCCGAGAAGGCGCGCCAGCTGCTGGCCCAGGATAAAGTGGCGGTGGTGTTTGGCTGCTGGACGTCGGTCTCGCGTAAATCGGTCCTGCCGGTGTTTGAGGAACTGAACGGCCTGCTGTTCTACCCGGTGCAGTACGAAGGGGAAGAGATGTCCCCCAACGTCTTCTATACCGGCGCGGCGCCTAACCAGCAGGCTATCCCGGCGGTGGAATACCTGCTGAGCGAGGACGGCGGCGGCGCTAAACGTTTCTTTCTGCTGGGGACGGACTACGTCTATCCGCGCACCACCAACAAGATCCTCCGCGCCTTCCTGCATGCCAAAGGGATCCAGGACAAAGATATCGAGGAGGTCTACACCCCGTTCGGCTACAGCGATTACCAGACCATCGTCGCCAATATCAAAAAATTCGCCGCCGGTGGCAAAACGGCAGTGGTCTCCACCATCAATGGCGATTCCAACGTACCGTTCTACAAAGAGCTGGCTAACCAGGGTCTGAAAGCGACCGATGTACCGGTGGTGGCCTTCTCGGTGGGGGAAGAGGAGCTGCGCGGCATCGATACCAAACCGCTGGTCGGCAACCTCGCGGCATGGAACTACTTTGAGTCCGTCGATAATCCGACCAACAAAGCCTTCGTCGCCGATTATCGCGCGTATGCCAAAGCGCACAAGCTGCCGAATGCCGATACGGTGGTGACCAACGATCCGATGGAAGCGACCTGGGTGGGTCTGCATATGTGGGCGCAGGCGGTGACCAAAGCGGGCACCACCGATGTCGATAAAGTGCGCGAGGCGATGGCCGGGCAGACCTTCAACGCGCCGTCCGGTTTTACCCTGACCATGGATGCCACTAACCATCATCTGCATAAGCCGGTGATGATCGGTGAAATTGAAGGCAACGGCCAGTTCAACGTGGTCTGGCAGACCGATAAACCCGTTCGCGCGCAGCCGTGGAGTCCGTGGATCCCCGGTAATGATAAGAAACCTGACCATCCGGTGAAAACCGTCAGCCAGTAAGCGCCACGGCCGACGGGGCGGGAGCGTCGCGCCCGTCGGCCGCTGACCAGAGGAGAACGACATGAACGCATTGCGTCTCATGAATGTGTTGGCGCTACTGCTGATCCTGCTGCCATGGCGGGCGCAGGCCGCGGAGGCGGACGACTTCGTTGCCGCCAGTCGCAGCCAGCAGGCGCAGCTGTTGACCCAGTGGGCGGCAGCGCCGCAGGCGGATCGTCTGCCGCTGCTGCGGGCGTTGACCACCGAGAGCCTGGTGATGGACGACGGAAAACATGCTTTCCGCACCCGACAGGGCGGATTACAGCCATTGGGCGCTGTCGCCGCGCCGCAGGGCGAAACCCGGCCGGTCCGTCTGACCAACCGGCTGCGCAATCTGGCTGCCGGCGCGCTGGCCAGCCACCTTATTTTAAGTGACAACGTCACGGAGAGAGCTTCCGCCGCACGAACGCTACAGCGGGAAGCGACTCCGGCCATGGCCGCGCTGCTGCAACAGCGGCTGCAGGCGGAAACCGATGATAATGTGCGGGGTCTGCTGGAGGTGGCGCTGGCTCGCCTGCAGCTCACTCAGCCTGAGGCCAGCGCGCGGCTGGCCGCCGTGACGCTGCTCGGCCATTCCGCGGACCCGGAAACCCAGGCGCTGCTGATCCCCTTTACCGATGCCCAGCATGAGCCGGATGCGGCGGTGCGCGAGGCGGCCAGCGATAGCCTGCAAAAGATCAAACATCGTCTGCTGCTCGGCGATCTGCTGGGCCAGGCCTTTATGGGGCTGTCGCTGGGCTCGGTGCTGCTGCTGGCCGCGCTGGGGCTGGCGATCACCTATGGCCTGCTGGGGGTGATTAACATGGCCCACGGCGAGATGTTAATGATCGGCGCCTACAGCTGCTGGCTGGTACAGCAGGCGCTGGCGCAGCTCGCGCCGCAATGGCTGGCCTTTTATCCGCTGGTCGCGCTGCCGGTGGCGTTTCTGGTGACCGCCGGGATCGGCATGGCGCTGGAGCGCACCATTATTCGTCATCTGTATGGTCGGCCGCTGGAAACGCTGCTCGCCACCTGGGGGATCAGCCTGATGCTTATCCAGCTGGTGAGGATGCTGTTTGGCGCGCAGAACGTGGAGGTGGCAAACCCGGCCTGGCTCTCCGGCGGCGTGCAGGTCCTGCCGAACCTGATCCTGCCGTGGAACCGGCTGGCGGTGCTGGCGTTCGTCCTGCTGGTGCTGTGTTTTACCTGGCTCATCCTGAACCGTACCCGTCTGGGGATGAACGTCCGCGCCGTGACGCAGAACCGGGCGATGGCCGCCTGCTGCGGCGTGCCTACCGGGCGGGTGGATATGCTGGCCTTTGGCCTCGGCTCTGGTATTGCCGGGCTGGGCGGCGTGGCGCTGTCGCAGCTTGGCAACGTCGGGCCTGAACTGGGTCAGGGATACATCATCGACTCGTTTCTGGTGGTGGTGCTGGGCGGCGTCGGCCAGCTGGCCGGCAGCGTGGCGGCGGCCTTTGGGCTGGGCATTTTCAACAAAATTCTCGAACCGCAAATGGGTGCGGTGCTGGGCAAGATCCTGATCCTGGTGATGATTATTCTGTTTATTCAGAAACGCCCACAGGGTCTGTTCGCACTGAAAGGGAGGGTTATCGACTAATGAGCCAACCAATCACCTTAACGCTGGCGCAGCGCGCGCCGCGGCCTCTGCGCTGGCTGGGGATCCTGCTGGTGCTGGGGCTGCTGAGTATGCCATTCCTGGCGCTGCTGCCGGCCTCCCATCCGCTGGCGGTGCCGAGCTGGCTGCTGACGCTGAGCGGCAAAATCCTCTGCTACGCCATTGTGGCGGTGGCGCTGGATCTGGTCTGGGGCTATGCGGGCATGCTGTCGCTGGGGCACGGGATCTTCTTTGCCCTCGGCGGGTACGCCATGGGAATGTACCTGATGCGCCAGGCGGCGGGCGACGGTCTACCGGCGTTTATGTCTTTTCTCTCCTGGAGCGAGCTGCCCTGGTTCTGGTGGGGCACGCAGCATTTCGCCTGGGCGATGGCGCTGGTGGTGCTGGTTCCCGGTCTGCTGGCCCTGGTGTTCGGCTGGTTTGCCTTTCGCTCGAAGATCAAAGGGGTCTATTTCTCGATCATGACCCAGGCCCTGACCTATGCCGGTATGCTGCTGTTCTTTCGCAACGAGACCGGGTTTGGCGGGAATAACGGCTTCACCGGTTTTACTACGCTGCTGGGTTTTCCTGTCACCGCCACCGGCACCCGCGCCAGCCTGTTTATGGCCACGGTTTTGCTGCTGTTGCTGACCCTGTGGCTGGGCGCGGCGCTGGCGCAGAGTAAGTTTGGCCGGATCCTCACCGCGGTGCGTGACGCCGAAAACCGACTGATGTTCTGCGGGTACGACCCGCGCGGCTTCAAGCTGCTGGTGTGGACGCTGTCGGCGGTGCTCTGCGGTCTGGCGGGGGCGTTATATGTCCCGCAGGTCGGGATCATCAACCCCAGCGAAATGTCGCCGACCAACTCCATCGAGGCCGCCATCTGGGTGGCGCTCGGCGGGCGCGGCACCCTGATTGGCCCGGTGCTTGGCGCCGGATTGGTCAACGGTGCGAAAAGCATTTTCACCGTGGCGATGCCAGAGTACTGGCAGCTGTTTCTCGGCCTCATCTTCATCATTGTGACCCTGTTTTTACCCCGCGGGGTGATGGGCCTGCTGCGTCGAGGAGACCGCTAATGCAACCGGATGAAGGACTATTTACCCGCCAGCTGCCCGGCGATCGCTTTCGCGAACAAACCGATCCGGTGCTGCAGCTGGAGAACATCAACGTCAGCTTTGACGGTTTCCGGGCGCTGACGGATCTGTCGCTGGCGATAGGCGTCGGCGAACTGCGCTGTGTGATCGGCCCCAACGGGGCGGGCAAGACCACCCTGATGGACGTGATCACCGGCAAGACCCGGCCGCAAAGCGGCAAAGCGCTCTATGACCAGTCGGTGGATCTGACCACTCTTGACCCGGTGGCCATCGCCCGCCAGGGCATCGGGCGCAAGTTTCAGAAGCCGACGGTCTTCGAAGCGCTGACGGTGGCGGAAAATCTCGCCCTGGCGATGAAGGGGGATAAATCGGTGTGGGCCAGCCTGCGCGCCCGGATAAGCAGCGAACAGGACGATCGGCTGAATGAGGTGCTGCGCCTGCTGCGTCTTGACGGCGAGCGCTACCGCCAGGCCGGTCTGTTGTCCCATGGTCAGAAACAGTTTCTTGAGATCGGCATGCTGCTGGTGCAGGAGCCGCATCTGCTGCTGCTTGATGAGCCGGCGGCCGGCATGACCGATGCGGAAACGGAGTATACGGCGGAGCTGTTTCGTACCCTGGCTGGACAGCACTCCCTGATGGTGGTGGAGCACGACATGGGATTTGTCGAGACCATCGCCGACCGGGTGACGGTCCTGCATCAGGGCCAGGTGCTGGCGGAGGGATCGCTGCGGGAGGTACAGGCCAATGAGCAGGTCATTGAAGTTTATCTGGGACGTTAAGGAGCGCCAATGTTACAGGTGAGTCAGCTACATCAATACTACGGCGGCAGCCATATTTTACGCGGGGTGGATTTTTCCGCCCGCCAGGGCGAAGTCACCTGCCTGCTGGGGCGCAATGGCGTCGGTAAGACCACGCTGCTGAAATGCCTGATGGGGCTGATCCCGGCGCGCAGCGGTGAGGTACGCTGGCAGGATCAGAACATCACCCATCGCAAACCGCACCAGCGGGTGCAGGCCGGGGTCGCCTACGTCCCCCAGGGGCGCGAGATATTTCCGCGCCTGACGGTGGAAGAAAACCTGCTGATGGGGCTGTCGCGCTTTCCCGCCCGCGAAGCGCAGCAGGTGCCGGAGGAGATCTACCAGCTTTTCCCGGTGCTCAGGACCATGAAGCAGCGGCGAGGCGGTGACTTATCCGGCGGCCAGCAGCAGCAGCTGGCGATTGGCCGCGCGCTGGCCAGCCGCCCACAGCTGCTGATCCTTGATGAACCCACCGAGGGGATCCAGCCCTCGGTCATCAAAGAGATTGGCGAGGTGATCCGCCAGCTGGCGAGCCGCGGAGACATGGCGATCCTGCTGGTGGAGCAGTTCTATGACTTTGCCGCCGGACTGGCGGACCACTACCTGGTGATGTCGCGCGGCGCCATCGTCCAGCAAGGCAAGGGTGGTGATATGGAGAGCGACGGCGTGCGCGCCATGGTGACCATCTGACCATGCCGGCGGCGGTCGCGCCGCCGGTTTGCGGCCTATTTGCGCAGCAGCCGCTGCAGGCGCGCCTGGCGCCAGTTTTTAATCCATTCGCCGAACACGAACAGGCGTAATCCTCTCACCACCAGCAGGGCGCCCCAGATCAGGGCGACCCAGCCGGACCAGTAGTACTGTGGATTAGTGAAGCGGTTAAGCACCGCCAGCAGCACGCAAACCACCAGCGCCACCGACAGCGAACGGAAAAAGCGGCTCTCCTGATGCACCCGCGCTTTGGCTTCCTCTATGCGCAGATCCAGTGAGGCTTCCTGGCCCGGCGCGTCTTCCCGCCGGGCTTCGCCGCCGATCTCGGCCACCGTCACCTCAAAGACCGCGGCGAGGGCGCTGAGGGTCTCCAGCCCCGGGCGTTCGCCATTCTCAATGCGCTGGATCGTGCGGACGCTGAGACCCGCCATTTCGGCCAACTGCTCCCGGGACCAGGCGCGCTGCAGCCGTAATTGTTTGACCTGATTGTTGCTGTTCATATTCGTATGCTCCATAACGTTCTGCGGATGTAAACCTGTGATGGAGTATGGTGAACCGGGCCGCCAGCCACCACGACAGCGACCCGACAACGGCCCGACAGCAACCTGACAGCCGCATGCCAGCTGGCGTCAGGCGTTGGCCAGCGGAGAATCCGGTTGCCAGGGGCGGGCATTGATCCCGCGGAAAATCATCAGCCAGGCGGCGACAATCGCCACGATAAGAATGACAAAAAGCGACCAGTGCGGCAGATGGGTGAGGATCAACCCCGTCAGCATCGGGTTGAATGCCGCCCCCAGCCACCCCAGCGACTGGGCGGAGAAGTAGCTGGCCTTCATCCCCGGCGGGGCAATATGGTCAATCAGCATATACTCCCCGGGGGCATAAATCACTTCCCCGAGGGTGAAGATCGCCGCCGAGATCCCCCACGCCCACAGGCTGGCGCCAGAGAACATAAAGCCCACAAGGCCGATCACAAAGCAGACGGTGCCGAAGGTCATCAGCGGGCGGATATTTCTCGCGCTCAGCCGCCGGCCAACCGCGTACTGCAGAGCAACCACCACCGCGGCGTTGACCGGCAGCACCACGGCCACCACTTTCTCGGCGAAATCGCTGCTGGCGACCACCAGCACATACTGCGAGAGACAGGAGGCGAAGGCGCCGCCGACGAAGGAGGCCAGCAGCCCGGAGCAGGTAAACCACAGCAGCGCCCGGTCGCGCAGCAACACCGAAGGCGACCAGGGCGCGGCGCCCGGCTGGGCCGCGGCGGCGTCATCCCGCTGAAGAAACAGCTGAATAAACACCAGCGGAAAGGCGGCGCAGGCGGCCGCCAGCCAGAACGGCAAATTGATACTGTGCATTACCAGCAGGGTGCCGATGGGCGGCCCAACGGTCCAGCCGATGTTGAGGATGGTGTAGTTCAGCGAGAAGATGCGCGCTTTTTTCTCTGCCGTCAGCCGATCGGCGAACCAGGCTTTCAGGACGGTGGAAAAGACCGAGTAGGCGCAGTTGATCAGCGCAAAGAAGATCACCACCAGGAGGGCGTTATTGACCAGCGGTATTGCGCTGAAGCCGAGAATAAACACCAGCACTGACCACACCATATAGCGCTTTTTATCGAACCTGTCAGCGAGGATGCCAAAACCCATGCTGAACAACACCCCAACCACCAGCGCCAGCGACAGGGCATAGCCAATCACATCCACCTCCAGCTGAAAGCGTCGGGTGAGATAGATGGTCATAAACGGCAGTGTGGCCCCGCGGCCGATAGTCAACAGTAACGACGATGCCAGCAGCGCGATGGTGGAGCGCCGGAGAGTGGTGATCATGATTTCCTTGCCTGTCATGTTGTTATAATTTTATGTCTTCGATCACAAATAACACGGTCATTACGCCTTGTACAGGTCATCGCGGTCGACGGGCGCACTTCCGGGCCTGCCAAAAATAATGATCTATCCCGGCGGCCGCTTTTTCGCTACTTTGATTTTGTTCACAAAAATTCCAATAACGACAGAGGCAGGGGTATGACGAGGAAAGATGGACTACTGGCGCTGCTGGTAGTGGTGGTGTGGGGGCTTAACTTTGTGGTGATTAAGCTGGGGTTGCACAATATGCCGCCGCTGATGCTGGCGGGGCTGCGCTTTATGCTGGTCGCCTTCCCGGCGCTGCTGTTTGTCGCCCGGCCAGCTATTCCGCTGCGCCTGCTGCTGGGCTATGGCCTGACCATAAGTTTCGGTCAGTTCGCCTTTCTGTTCTGCGCTATCGGCCTGGGTATGCCGGCCGGGCTGGCCTCCCTTGTGCTGCAGGCGCAAGCCTTCTTCACCATCATCCTTGGCGCCTTCGTCTTTGGCGAACGTCTGCAGGGCAAGCAGCTGGCGGGGATCGCCCTGGCGATCTTTGGCGTGCTGGTGCTGGTGGAGGGCAGCCTTGGCGGGGAGCATGTGCCGCTGGTGGGCTTTATGCTGACCCTCGCGGCGGCGCTCAGCTGGGCCTGCGGCAATATTTTCAACAAGAAAATCATGTCCCAGGCGAGCCGGCCGCCAATCATGTCGCTGGTGGTCTGGAGTGCGCTGATCCCGGTGCTGCCGTTTATGCTGGCCTCATTGTTGATCGATGGTCCGCAGACCATGCTGGCGAGTCTGCAACACATCGATCTGCTAACGATACTGTCGCTGCTTTATCTGGCGTTTATCGCCACTATCGTCGGCTATGGCATCTGGGGATCGCTGCTGGGGCGGTATGAAACCTGGCGGGTGGCGCCGCTGTCGCTGCTGGTGCCGGTGGTGGGAATGGCCAGCGCTGCGCTGCTGCTCGGGGAGACGCTGAGCGGACTGCAGCTCACCGGGGCGGTGCTGATTATGGCCGGGCTCTACATTAATGTCTTTGGCTTACGTTTGGTGCGGCCTGGCATGGCGCGCGGATAAAAAAAAGCCCCGGAGACGGGGCTATACACAATTATGCGTGTAATGGCATCACAGGTCGTGCTGCTGGTAGTACGGCACGCCAAGTTCGTCAGATTTATCATTACCAGCCGCCATATGATTGAAATCAAACGGCGAATCATTATGTTCGGAAGGGATAATCATTGTATCACGCTGGTTTTGACGCACCGGCGTGGTGTTTTGCTCCGCATAGCTGAGGCTGGAGGCCAGCGACAAGAGTACGATAGCTGCGGCAGCGAATAGTTTCATGATTTCCTCAATACGTCTTTTATAGTGCAGGCGATTAACATCAGTTATTTAGCGGATGTAGATAGCGGGATTCGCCAGGTACATTCGTTATGCGATACTTGTGGGGCGGAACATCGAAATAGTTCTTGAACGTTCGCGTCAGGGTCTGCTGCGACTCGAAACCATAGCGTTCCGCCAGGTACAGGATTGGCTCATTGCTCTGCTTGAGCTTCTGCGCAATCTCCGTCAGCTTGCGGCTGCGGATGTACTGGCCGAGGGAATGGCCGGTCTCTTTCTTAAACATACGTTGCAGGTGCCACTTAGAGTAACCGGAGCGCTCAGACACTTTTTCCAGCGACAGGGGCGATTCCAGGTTATCCTCGATCCACGACAAAATACTATGGATAGTGATGGCGTCATTATTACGTCTGGACATCATCTTACCTCTTCTTATTTTTACGGCAGGACCTTCTTGAGCAGTTGCTCAAGCATGGCGACTTCGTCCGCCGACAGATTTTTCGTTAACTCCTGGTGTAACTTCTGACCCACAACCTGATGACACTGCTCGCAAAGGGCTGCGCCGTCCGGCGTCAACTGCACCAGCACGCCGCGCTTGTCAGCGGGGTTGGGTAACCGTTCAATCCAGCCTTTGCACGCCAGGCGGTCGAGCATGCGCGTCATCGCGCCCGGGTCGACGGAAAGCACGGTTTTCAGCTCAACGGGGGTAATACATACTTCGCAACGAATGGAGCAGAGCACGCGAAACTGGGTCGCGGTAATATCCATAGGTGAGAGGTAGTCATTGAGCAGGCGATCTTTTTTCTGGTTAACCATCTGGATCAAGCGACCCAGCGGGATCATTTCATTAAACAGGTCGCTGGTACTTTTCATAATGGTTGCCCAGGCAAGTAATTAGTTGCAGGTGATACTATTGCCCAGGCAATCATAAGTCAACATTATGAATTGGCCGATGCCACGATTTGCTAAAATGGAAAAGTACGATGTGGGTCACTCTTTATGATTTTTCTAACGCTTGTTATTTTTTTGCAGAAGTGATTTATCAGCAGGCTGGCGTCAAATTTGTTGAAGCCGATATACTCACGGAATGAAACCATTCTTAAAAAATGAATATTAACGGGACTTTAATTAACTATGTTCGATTTGTTTAAAGCAATAGGGCTCGGCCTGGCGGTGCTTTTACCGCTGGCGAATCCACTCACAACCGTGGCGCTGTTCCTTGGCCTGGCCGGTAATATGAACAACGCCGAGCGTAATAAACAGGCGTTAATGGCATCGGTGTATGTCTTCGCCATCCTGATGGTGTCGTGGTATGCCGGTCAGGTGGTGATGAATACATTCGGCATATCAATACCTGGGCTGCGTATCGCCGGCGGATTGATTGTGGCCTTTATCGGTTTCCGCATGCTGTTTCCCCAGCAAAAAGCCCACGATTCGATGGAAGCGAAGATCAAATCGGAAGAACTGCAGGATGAACCGACCGCCAATATCGCCTTTGTGCCGCTGGCGATGCCAAGCACCGCCGGTCCGGGCACCATCGCGATGATTATTAGCTCCGCCTCGACCGTTAAGCACGGCGTGGACTTCCCGGAGTGGGTGGTGCTGGCGGCGCCGCCGATCATCTTTTTGCTGTTAGGGGTGATTCTGTGGGCTTGTCTGCGCAGTTCCGGCGCGATTATGCGTCTGGTTGGCAAAGGCGGCATCGAGGCCATCTCGCGACTGATGGGCTTTCTGCTGGTCTGCATGGGCGTGCAGTTTATTATTAACGGCGTGCTGGAGATCATTTCGACCTGGCATCCCTGACCGCCCGCGATGCGCAGAGAAAAAAAGCCCGCCGGCGCGATACCGGCGGGCTTTTTTGTGCGACGGAATCAGGAGTGGTGCGGCTGATGGTCTTCCAGCGATACCGGCCAGCGACGGAATATCATCAGCGACCAGACCAGCGCGACCAGCGCCGGAATGGCGCCGACGTAGCCGACGGAGGCCATGGAAAGATGCAGACTCACCTGGCTGCCGACCAGCGCCCCGGCGCCTATGCCGATATTAAAGATGCCCGAGAACAGAGACATGGCGACGTCGGTGGCATCCGGAGCGGAGGCCAGCACTTTCACCTGCATGCCGAGACCGATAATCATGATCGCCACCCCCCAGAAGATGCTGAGCAGCATCAGGTGCTGCGGGTTATGCGAGGCCGGCAGCAGCAGCAGCAGGCAGGCGAGCAGCAGGGCAATCGCCAGGCTTATCAGCCCCGACGCGTGCTGGTTACCGAGTTTACCGAACAGAATGCTGCCGATAATACCGGCCCCGCCAAGGATCAGCAGCAGTACGGTGGCAAAGTTGCCGCTCAGGCCCGCTACCGTCTGGACAAAGGGCTCGATATAGCTGTAGGCGGTATAATGAGCGGTCACCACCACCACGGTCAGAATGTACACGCTGACCAGCGCCGGGCGGCGGAACAGCACCGGCAGGCTTTTCAGCGAGCCAGAATGTTCGCTCGGCAGGGTCGGCAGCAGTTTTACGAGGCAGGCCAGGGTGGCTAACGCGCCGAGGCCGATCGCCAGGAAGGTCATCCGCCAGCCAAAGTACTGGCCGATAATGCGCCCGATCGGAATACCAAACACCATCGCCAGCGCGGTACCGGTGGCGATCAGGCTCAGCGCCTGCGCCCGTTTGCCCGGCGGGGCCATGCGGATGGCCAGTGCCGACGTTATCGACCAGAACACTGCATGCGCAAAGGCGATACCAATGCGGCTGATCACCAGCACGTCAAAATTCCAGGCAAAAAACGACAGGACGTGGCTGGCGATAAACAGAATAAACAGGCCGATAAGCAGGCGCCGGCGCTCCACTTTGCTGGTCAGCAGCATAAACGGCAGCGACATTAACGCCACCACCCATGCGTAGATGGTCAGCATCATGCCCACCTGGGCGGTTTCCATGCCGAAGCTGTCGGCAATATCCGACAACAGACCGACCGGGGCAAACTCTGTGGTGTTAAAAATAAACGCGGCGATGGCCAACGTCACGACACGTAGCCACGCTACCTTGCGTGAGACCGTATTCGTAGTCATAAGCTCTGGACTGGTGATTCAGGGAAAGATGTGACGCTGATCTTAAAACGATTGTTGGCGAGAAGACAATCATTTTGTGATCTGCGTCTCATTTCATCGCAAGGGGCTGGCCGCGGTTAAGCGATTAATTTTGCTATGGATAGTGTCAAGGGGACGCTTTTATGTCATGTTGAAGGAAAGTAAAAAAAGTAAGGACAGGGTATGCAGGAAATTCAATTTTATCTGGTCGATGCTTTCAGCGATAAAAACTTTGGCGGCAATGCCGCGGCCGTCTGCCCGCTCAGCGAGTGGTTAGCCGACGATGTGCTCCTGAAAATGGCCCAGCAGCATAATCAATCCGAAACGGCTTTCTTTGTCCGTACCGACGAGGGCTATGAGCTGCGCTGGTTTACCACACTCGCTGAGATCAATCTCTGCGGCCACGCGACCCTCGCCGCTGCGCACGTTATTTTCGAATATCTCGACCATCCTTCGGCGACGATTCTCTTTAGCACCCGTTTTGTTGGTGAGCTGCGGGTCACCCGCAATGGCGACTGGCTGACGCTCGATTTCCCGGCGTGGTCGACCTCTCCGGTGGAAAACCCGCCGGCGGATCTGCTGACCGGGCTAGGACTCGAGGCCGCCGTTGAAGTTCGGGAAGGGCGCGATTATCTGGTGGTGCTGGCGGATCGCCAGCAGGTTGAAGCGGTGCGACCGGATATGGCGCGGCTGCGAACGCTTGGCAAAATGATCTGCGTCAGCGCGCCGGATGAAGAGTATGACTTTGTCAGCCGCTTCTTCTGCCCGGGAGAAGGGGTGCCGGAAGATCCGGTCACCGGCTCCGCCCATAGCATGCTGATCCCCTGGTGGGGCGAGAAGCTGGGGAAAACCACCATGATGGCGCGCCAGGTCTCCGCTCGCGGCGGCGACCTGCGCTGCCAGTGGCAGGGCGACCGTGTGCTGATTAGCGGCCAGGCCACCACCTATATGCGCGGAACGGTTTACCTGCGTTAATCATCGCCCCCGCGTCGCCCCGGGGAGCGGTAATCTACTTCCGCTCCCCGGGTGCGACATAGCATCAGGCCAGCGATGCGCCGCCACACATCACCAGCTCCTGTCCGGTCATCGCCGATGCGCCCTCGCTCAGCAACCAGCTCACCAGAGAGACCACTTCCTGCGGAGTAATGAGTCGCCCAAGCGGCGGAAGCCGCGGCGGGGAACTTTCTCTGCCTGGCTGATGAAGCATCGGCGTATCGGTTGCGCCGGGGGCCACGACGTTGACCGTCACCCCGGCAGGCGCCAGCTCTGCCGCCCAGCTCCTGGCGAGAGCGACCAGCGCGGCTTTGGTGGCCGCATACTGCGAGCGACCAGCGGCGCCTCGTGACGTACGGCTTCCCAGCAGAACGATCCTCCCGCCTGGCCCCATGGTCGGGGCGAAGTGATTGACCAATGTCTGAGCAGCATCGACGTGTAAACGCCACAACGACTCGCTGCGCTGAGGGTCCAGATTACCCAGGGTGGCGGCCGCCATTGAACCCGCGGCGTGAATGATGGCCTGAGGGGGTTCAATCTGCTCCAGCGCCGCCAGCAGCGCGCTGCGTTGGCTGACGTCGACCATCAGATGGCGAAAGTTCGGCTGTGAGAAGGGCGGCAGCGAACGGCTCATGCCGATCACCTGCCAGCCGTCCGCCAGCAACTGCCTCACCACTGCGGCGCCGATCCCGGAGCTGGCCCCGGTTACCATTGCCCGCTTCATCGCGCCTCCAGCATCTCAGCGGGGATTTTGAATACTGCCTTTCTGACCGGCGCTGGCGTCGAAACCGCACACAGCGCCTGGTGCGGTTCGCCGGGGTAAAAGACCGCGAAGTCGCCGGGACGCAGCAGAATAGAGACACTCTCCGGGGCCGGCTGACATATATAGAGGTCGGGCTTAAGCTCATGATCTTCCGGGCGCATCGCGGGAGCCATGCCCGCCTGGATGCGCTCCTCGCCGGCCAGGATGACCTGAACATCCGCCCACTGGCGATGATATTCCGTATGCCGCTCGGCCGCAGGCTGGGTTTGCACCACGCTGAGGGTGCAGAACCACGGCGCATCGTCGGGCTGGAAGCGGCCATTCTCTCTGGCACTGAGGGCGGCCAGCGAACAGGCCTCGCTGCTCAATAGCTGCTTTAACGCCGGCGGCAGACCAGCCTGCTGCAGCGCCTGCAGATTACCGATAATCATGCGCTTTCTCCTTTTACCCACTGTGGCGAGACACGAACATACTTGATCGCCTGGCGATACCAGGTGTAGGCGATATGCAAATTACCGTCTGCTCCCTGTTTGATGCTGGGGTAGGAGAACTCCCGGTTCAGCTTCTGCTCCGAATTATTGGTCATGCAGTAGCCGTCACCCTCATCGAGATTGCGCAGCCACGGCCAGCTTTCACCACCATCGGCTGAAATAGCGACGGTCATCGGCGCGCGTGGTGCGCCCCAGAAGGCGCTTTTCCCGGTCGCTTCCGGCTCCCTACGGCCATCGTCGTCAGCAATTTCATCATACAGCGAGGCGCGGCGTTCCGTGGCGCCGGCGGCGCTCATATTATTGAACACCAGCGCCAGTTCACCATTGTCCAGGGGGGTCGCCTGAATGGACGAGTTGTTGTTCGGAAGCGTCGTCGGTACCGGCGCAGACCAGCTCTCTCCCTGGTCGCTGGACTGGCTGAACCAGATATGATCCGCCCAGCGGCTGCGGAAGAAGGCTGCCAGTCTGCCGTCCGGAAGCGGAGTGATACTCATATGGACACAACCCAGGCTCTCCGGGACCGCCACGTCACGCCAGCTTTTTCCGCAGTCTGAAGAGATCTTCACCGCGCTGACGTCATTGTTACCCACCCATTTCTCGCCGGGTTCGGTACGGCAGTAAAAGACCGGCAGCAGCCAGTTGCCGTCAGACATAACGCTTATTGGCTGGCGAATAAAGGTACCCGGCTGATCCAGCAGCGTATCGATGGCCCCCCAGCTTCGTCCGCCATCGTGGGAGAGGCGGTAGCGCACAATGGCGGTATCCTGGTTTCCGGCAAATTGCGCTGTCCACAACAGCCACAGCACGTTATCGGGCGCCTGAAACAGCACCGGGTTTTGTTCTGAGCGGTCTGGGTCATCAGATAGCTTGACCGCCTCACTCCAGCGGTCACTGCCGGGGGCTAACCGCGATCCCCAGATAGAAATATCGGCTTTTCCCTCCTGGGAGCCGCCAAACCAGACGCACATCAGGCTGCCGTCATCCAGCGGCAGCAGATTGGCGGCATGGTTCTGCGGGCAGGCGCAGGGAAGCATTGCCCATGCGATGTGTTCATCTTGCTGGTGTTGGCGAATGACGCCGTCAAAAGGCGGAATTACGGTCATGTTTTATACTCCACGTTGCTCAACTGGGGCGGGGGATGGTTGTGATTTATTTGGGATCAGGCGGTCAATCACCATGATGATGGCCGGGGTCGCCAGGGCGACATACATGTTATTGATGCCGAACGGGTCGCCGAGTAAATACCAGACGGACGTCACCACACAGGCGCCGATCAGGCCGGCATTCGCGCCCCGAGTGCTTCTGAAGAAGGGGGCATAGAAGGCGATGACCGCCACCACGGTAATGGAGAGGCGAATGGCGCGGGTAAAGAAGGAGAGTTTCAGCACCTCCGGTACCAGCAGCACAAAGATCAGCGGCAGGAAGCCGATAATTAGCGACGCCCAGCGTGTGGCTCTGAATTCCTGGTCCGGCGTTGGGTTGCGCCATGGTACGTAAAAATCCTTCACCACCAGCGAGGCAATGGCCAGGGCTACGGTACTTACGCTGACGAAAATCGATGCCACAAGTGACGTTGTCACCAGACCTGCCAGCCACGGGTTCATGTCCTGCAGAAAGACCGGGAGGGCATACAGGCTGTTGATCTCGGGATGCAGGTATTTCGCCGCGACGCCGATAATGGCGATGGCAAAGGCGATAGGCAGGCAGAAAAAGAAGGCGATCCAGGTGGAGCGTTTCGCTGACCGAACGTCTTTGGTTGAGCTAATGGCCTGAATGACAAACTGGGTGCAAAAAATGGAGCCGATAGTGCCGATGAGCCAGGCGAAGATCGTGCCAGCACCAATGTTGCCATCCCATGTCCAGTAATAATCCGGCATCTTCTCCATCATCGGCGAGAAGCCGCCGGTTTTGGACAGGGCAAAACCCAGAATGATCAGCAGACCGGCGTATTTCAACGCGCTGTGTAACATGGTGACCCAGGCGACGCCCTTCATGCCGCCGAACGCGAAATAAAAGGTACTCACAATGGCGGTAATAAAGGCGGCTACCGGTAAATTCACTTTTAATACGGTGGAGATGGCTGCGGCACCGCTGACGTAATTGCCCACGTTAACCAGCAGCAGCGCATAAATCATAATCAGGGAGATAATATTTTTGGTACTGTTGCCATATTTTTCAGCGATGGCGCCGGAAATGGTGATTTTTCCGGTGTTATAGATGCGTTTCACCAGGATTAAACCGAACAGCGGAAAGCCGATGGCTGCCCCCAGCACGGACCACGAGGCGGCAATTCCGCTCTCAAAGGCGGCCTGGGCAGTACCGATGGTCGATTTGGCGCCAATATATTCTGACATCAGTAATATACCGACAATAAAGGCCGGCATGGCGCGCGAGCCTTCCATAAAATCCCCGGAATTTTTACTACGAATACGGAATGTCAGCCAGGTGGTAAACAGAATATAGGCAATAACAATGCCGACAATAATAAAGGTATCTTCAGCGGTAAAATGATTCATCTTAGCCTCTCTCTGGGCGTACGAATCCTGGGCACGGCGGTACCCGGTCTGTTTTATTAAAAAAGCGCAGCAAGTATTACGCTAAATAACGAGCGATGATGTCGCGTATCTGCTGCAGCTGGTGGTCACTAAACTGCACCGCGTAGCGGCTGTCGCCCACCTCGTGACCCATTAGCTGCAGGGCTTTCTTCACCGCCGCAGGCGAGAACGCCACTTTATACAGATCGGTGCGCAGGCCCGTTACCTGCTCCTGGGCCTGGCGCGATCCGGCGATATCCCCGGCGTGAAAGCGCGACCAGATGGCGTTAATTTCAGCGGGGGCGACGTTAGCAAGCCCCGAGATGCAGGCCGAGCAGCCGTCGACGAATCCCTGATGGATAAGCGAGTCCGGTCCGTTCAGAACGTCGAAACCGTCGATATCGCGCACCGCGTCGAGAAAGCCTTTCAGGCTGTCGTAGCTGCCGGCGCTATCCTTAATGCCGACGATATTCTCGTGGCGGGCCAGCTGGCGCGCGGTCTCCGGGGCAATAGTGTTCCCGGTGCGGGCGGGAATGTTGTAAAGAAAGAGCGGGACGCTCAGCGCGTCGGCGATCGCCGTATAGTGGTTAATCAGCTCTTCCTGCTTCAAGGGCACGAACCACGGGGTAATGGCCGATACCGCGTCAACTCCGAGGCGGGCGATATGCTGGCCCAGCCGGCGCGTCTCCCGGGTGGAAACCTCCCCAATATGGGCCACCACCGGCGCGCGACCGGCCGCCTCTTCCACGCAGGTTCTGGCGACGGCGATCTTCTCTTCCTCATTGAGGACAAAAAACTCGCCGTTGGTGCCGCCGCAGAAAATACCGTTGCCTGCGGCGAGCTGGCGCTGCACCTGCTGGCGTAGCGCCGGCAGGTTAAGCGCTCCCTCGGCGGTAAAGGGAGTGACAATGGCGGTGAGTACGCCGCTAATAGCTTTCCTCATTTAACTTTCTCCTGTTAGGCATGTTCTGGATACAGCGTTTGGTAGATGGCCGCGATCTCTTCGCGGCTGACGCTGCATGGGGCATTGTTCATCAGGCGTTTGACGTTTTGCGCCGCTGCGCTGAGGGCGGAAATACTCTCCTGAGGCACGCCTAGCGCGGCCAGGTTGTCCGGCAGCGGCAGTCGTTTGACCAGCGCCGCCAGCCATGCGACCAGCGCATGGGATTTCTCTTCCGCGCTGAGCGTGCGATCTGCATCGGGGATCAGGTCCCAGACTTGAGCGAACTTCGCCACCGCGTGAGGGCGGACCACTCGCATGCAGGGCGCCAGCAGAATGGCGTTGGCCACCCCGTGCGGCAGGTGCCAGGTACCGCCAAGCGGATAGGAGAGCGCATGCACCAGGTGAGTGCCGGCATAGTTGATCGCTGCGCCGCCGTACCACGAGGCCCAGAGCATCTCCAGCTTCGCCGTCAGATCCTGCGGCTGATTTACCGAACGCTCGATATGGCGTACCAGCTTGTGTAAACCGATTAACGCGGCGTTATCGCTCACCGGGTTGGCGACGGTGGAGGTAAAGCACTCCAGCAGATGACACAGAGCATCGATTCCGGTCGACGCCGCGATGCTGGGCGGCATGCTGGTGGTCAGCTCCGGCAGCAGGGCGACATAGTCCGGAAGCAGCACCGGGGAGATGATCCCCACCTTCGTCTGCTGCTCGGGGATCGCCAGAATGGCGTTCGGCGTCGCTTCGGATCCGGTGCCCGCGGTGGCCGGGATTAACAATGAGCAAATTCGTCGTTGCGGCTGCTCGCCTGCCAGCAGGGACGTCAGCGAGGGCGCCTCAGGGTGCAGAAGTACTGACAGCAGTTTTGCTACATCCAGTACGCTCCCCCCGCCGATACCAACGACCATCTGCGGCTGGCTGGCGCCCAGCTGGCTGACGATCTGCGTAACATCGTGATGGTTGGGCTCAGCTGGCACGCTGTCAATGATCTCAACTTCACGCCCTTCAGCCGCCAGCAGGCGATGAATCGCCTGGGTTGCCTCCAGCGCCCCGACGTTCTTGTCGGTCACCAGCAGGATTGAGGTTTTACCGGCCAGCAGCGGGAGCAGGGCCGATGAGGCGCCAGCCCCGCTGATGATTGTGCTGTGTATCGTCGCCACGCGTTTCTCCTTGGTAGTAATTGATTGAATTCAATCATTCATAAATCTTGCCACTCGTCTGATGGGGAAAAGTTATAATTTATACGGCAGCTTAATAACTTGAACTTGCTCACATTTAATCAAATATGATTGAATATAATCAATTTAAGATTTTATCGACTACAAGGCAGGACAATGAACGACGGCAATAACAGAGTGCTGGTGCTGGCGGATGACTTTACCGGGGCCAATGACGCCGGGGTCAGCCTGGCGGAGGCGGGTATGTCGGTGGAAGTGGCCTTCACCGCCGGACAGCCATCAACCGCCCGGGCATTAATTCTCAACAGCGACAGCCGGGCGATGAGCGCCGCGGCGGCGGCGGACAAGGTCGCCGCTCTGCTGCGCGGCGCGGCGACATTCGTCCCGCACTGGCAGGTAAAGAAGATTGACTCCACGCTGCGTGGTAATCCCGGCGGCGAACTGGAGGCAATGATGGCGGCGCAAGGCTGCCGGATGGCGGTAGTGGCCCCGGCTTATCCGTCAGCCGGGCGGCATACCCGGGACGGGCGCTGCTATGTGCATGGTGTGCCCCTCGATCAGACCGAATTTGCCAGCGATCCGAAAACGCCGGTGAGCCGGGCGGAGATTAGCGAAATTATCGCCATGCAGAGCCGTCATCCCTGTCTGACCCTGAACGCTGGCCAGCTTCCGGCGGCATTAGCGACGGCGGGCGAGGAGAAGCGAGTGTTGATTGTCGACGCCTGGGAAGACAGCCATCTGGACCAGGTGATCGACGCCGTTGCGCCCCATGCGCGGGAGACCCTGCTAGTCGGCTCGGCGGGTCTCTGCGAGGCGCTGGCTCGCCGCCTGCGCCGCAGCGAGCAGGGCCCGCTGCTGGCGGTGGTCGGTTCGATGAGCGAGATGGCGCAGCGTCAGGTTGCTGCGCTGCAGGTCCATTCCCGAGTACGGGTGATTGAAATTGATGTCGAACAGACCTTTAGCGGATCGCCGAAGGAGGAAGCTTCACGGATCGCCGAGGTGCTGCGTGAGGGCCAGCACTGCGTGGTGACCACCCGCCCGAATCACGCCGCCCGGCACGGGATTGAAGCCCGGTGCCGTGAACGCGGTCTCAGCCGCGCCGCCTACGGGGAGCACATCTGCGCCTGGCTTGCCGACGTCACGGCACTGGTGGTGGCGCTGTGCCCACCGGGCGCCCTGTACCTCTCTGGCGGCGATGTAGCCATCGCCGTCGCGCACGCGCTCGGTGCCACAGGGTTTCAGATCCGCGGCCGGGTGGCGGAGTGCGTTCCATACGGGCATTTTCTCGGCGGCCGCTGGTCGCGGCCGGTGATGACCAAAGCCGGAGGATTCGGCACCGACACCACGCTATTACATGTTGTGAATTTTATTGAGGAGAAACTGAGTGTCTAAGATGATTGCAGTGACAATGGGCGATCCGGCAGGGATTGGTCCGGAGATTATTATCAAATCCCTCGCCGAGGGGGCGCTGAGCGGCGCGCCGGTGGTGGTGGTGGGCTGCGCGCAGACGCTGCGGCGGATCCTGGCGCTAAATATCACGCCGCGGGCGGAGCTGCGCATCATTGACCATCCCGCCGAGGCGAGTTTTTCCCCAGCGACCATCAACGTCATTGATGAACCACTCAGAGACCCGCAGGGGCTGCGCCCTGGCGAAGTCCAGGCCCAGGCAGGGGATCTCGCGTTTCGCTGCATCAGGCGGGCGACCGCGCTGGCGCTGGAGGGCGCGGTCGCGGCCATCGCTACCGCGCCGCTGAATAAAGAGGCGCTGCATCTCGCCGGGCACGCTTATCCCGGCCATACCGAACTGCTGGCCCACCTGACGCAGACTACCGATTACGCCATGGTGCTCTATACCGAGAAGCTTAAGGTTATCCATATCACTACCCATATTTCCTTGCGCCAGTTCCTCGATACCCTCAACCAGCCGCGGATTGAGACGGTGATTGGCGTGGCGGATCGCTTTCTGCGCCGCGTCGGCTATCCGCGTCCGCGCATCGCGGTCGCCGGCGTTAACCCGCACGCCGGGGAGAACGGCCTGTTTGGCGATGAAGAGATCCGTATCGTCGCCCCGGCGGTCGCCGCCATGCGGGCGAAGGGAGTGGAGGTGACCGGCCCCTGTCCGCCGGACACGGTGTTTATGCAGTGTCACGAAGGCATGTACGACATGGTCGTGGCGATGTATCACGACCAGGGGCATATTCCGCTGAAGCTGCTGGGATTCTATGACGGGGTGAATATTACCGCCGGGCTGCCGTTTATCCGTACTTCCGCGGATCATGGCACTGCGTTTGATATTGCCTGGACAGGTAAAGCGAAGTCTGAGAGCATGGCAACCTCCATTGAGCTCGCCATGCACATCGCGCAGGAATAACATGAAGGGATATAACCGGTTAGAGCAGATTATGGACTTCCTGAAAAGCCATAATCTGGTGACAGTCGACCAGCTGGTGGCGGCGACCAACGCCTCGCCGGCCACCATTCGCCGCGACCTGATCAAACTCGATCAGGAAGGGGTGATCAGCCGAACGCACGGCGGGGTGACGCTGAACCGGTTTATTCCTTCCCAGCCGACGACGCTGGAGAAAGCCCAGCGCAGTCCGCTTGAGAAGCAGGCTATCGCCAGTGCGGCGGCAGCGCTGGTGAAAGCCGGCGACGCCATTGTGCTTGACGCCGGCACCACCATGATTGAGCTGGCGCGGCAGATCACCCATCTGCCGCTGCGGGTGATCACCAGCGATTTACATATCGCGCTGTTCCTATCGGAATTTAAGCAGATCGAAGTGACGATTATCGGCGGGCGCATCGATGACAGCAGCCAGTCGTGCATCGGCGATCACGGCCGCCGCCTGCTGCAGACCATCTGGCCCGATCTCGCCTTCGTCAGCTGCAACGGCTGGGACCTTGAGAAGGGGATCACCGCCCCGACGGAGGAAAAGGCCGCCCTGAAGCGCGATCTGATGGCCAATGCCCGGCGGCGTATCCTGCTGGCGGACAGCTCCAAATACGGCGCCTGGTCACTGTTCAACATCGCTCCGCTGGCGTCGTTGACCGATATCGTCACCGACGCCCACCTGCCGGATAAAACCCGCGAGGCGCTGGAGACCCTTTCCCCGCAGCTGATCATTGCCGACTGACTCGCAGGCTGCCGTCAGGGCAGACGGGCGATATTGGCCTTGATCACCTCGATCGACTGGCTGAACTTCGCCTGCTCTTCGCCGGCCAGCTGCAGTTCAATGATCTGCTTCACGCCACCCTGGGCCAGCACCGCCGGCACCCCAGCCGCCGCGCCGCTGACCCCGTACTCGCCGTCAAGAATGCAGGAGACCGCCAGCGCGCGGTGGCTGCCGGTGAAGATATTGCGGCAGATCTCGGCGATGGTCCCTGCCACGCCATATTCGGTGCAGCCTTTGCCGGCGTAGATCTCAAATCCCAGCTTGCGCACTTTGTCAGCCATCGCCTCGCGATCGAGCGGCAGGCCGGTGCGCTGCTGGTAGAGGTCGGCGATTGGCGTGCCATATACCGAGGAGTGCGACCACACCGGAAACTGGGTATCGCCATGCTCGCCGAGGATAAAGGCGTCGATGCTCTGGGCGCCAATCTCCAGTTCCTGCGCCAGCAGGCGACGCAGGCGGGTGGTATCCAGCCAGACGCCGGTGCCCAGCACCTGGCTGCGCGGCAGGCCGGAAAGCTGCCATACCTGCCAGGTGATGATGTCGCAGGGGTTGGTGGCCACCAGAAAGATGCCGTTAAATCCGTTGGCCATCATCGTCGGCACAATGCTCTTCACAATCTTCGCGGTGGAGGTCAGTTCATCCAGCCGGCTCTGGCCGGGGCGCAGCGCGCCGCCGGAGACGGTGATCACCGCGATATCGACATCGGCGCAGTCGCTGGCCTCGCGGGTGGAGATGGTCATCATCCCCGGCAGGTAGGCCGCGGCGTCGCTCAGGTCCTGAGCGTGGGCCTCAGCGCGCTGTTGGTTAAGGTCGACGAGGATCAGCTCCTCGCAAATGCTCTGGTTGAGCAGGGCGTAGGCCGCCGACGCGCCGACATTGCCGGCGCCAATAATCATCACTTTACGGGCTTTGGTGTGCATATTCAGATCTCAAGTACGAACGGCAGGGGATAAAATTACTGTGTTTCAGAGGGTTAGCGCAATAGGCGGGCGGCAATATAAGTTAATGCTATGTCGGGAAAAGCCGCCGGCCGCGCTACAGTGGGGTAAAAAAGGAGCTCACCTATGTACACCATCACCGACATCGCCCCTACCGACGCCGAATTTATCGCCCTGATTGCCGCCCTCGACGCCTGGCAGGAGACTCTCTACCCGGCGGAGAGCAACCACCTGCTGGACCTTAGCCAGCTGCCGCCGCAGACGGTCATCGCCCTGGCGATCCGCAGCCCGCAGGGCGAGGCCGTTGGCTGCGGGGCTATTGTCCTCAGTGAGGAAGGCTTTGGCGAGATGAAGCGGGTCTATATCGATCCCCAGCACCGCGGCCAGCAGCTGGGAGAAAAGCTGCTGGCGGCGCTGGAAGCGAAAGCGCGTCAGCGCGACTGCCATACCCTGCGCCTGGAGACCGGTATCCATCAGCATGCGGCCATCGCCCTCTACACGCGCAACGGCTACCAGACCCGCTGCGCGTTTGCGCCGTATCAACCCGATCCGCTCAGTGTGTTTATGGAGAAACCACTGTTTGCCGATCTTCGTTCAGCAGCGCTATAAACGCCTCCAGCTGGCGGGTTTTGGCGCCCCGGCGCCACACCAGCCAGGTGGTGAGCCAGCGCCACTCTTCGGCCAGCGGCCAGGCGGAAACCTGCTGATGGCCGGGCATACTCTCCAGCATGCTGCGCGGGATCAACGCCAGGCCGGCGCCGGCGATGACGCAGGCCAGCATCCCGTGGTAAGACTCCATCTCGTGGATCCTGCCCGGGGTCGCTCTGTCGGCATGAAACCAGCTCTCAAAATGCCGGCGATAGGAACAGTTGGCGCGAAAGGCGTAGACGTTGGCCCCGTTCACTTCGCTGGCGCGGGTGATGGGTGCGTGGCCGTAGGGGGCGACGATCATCATCTCTTCAGGGAACACCGGCAGCCCCTCCAGGCCCGGATGCACCAGCGGGCCGTCGACAAACGCGGCGCTCAGGGCGCCTTCCAGTACGCCGTCGATCATCGTCCCGGAAGGGCCGGTTGAGAGCGCCAGATGAATTTTCGGGTAGCGCTGATTAAAGTGGGCCAGAGTGCTGGGGATCCGTACCGCCGCGGTGCTCTCCAGCGAGCCAAGAGAAAACAGCCCCTGGGGTTCGTCGCCCGCCACCACCATTCGCGCCTCGTCCACCAGGGCGAGGATCTGCTGGCTATAGCGCAAAAAGCTGTGTCCCGCAGGCGACAGGCGCAGGCGCTGGTTCTCGCGGATAAACAGCTCAACGCCGAGGTCGGCCTCCAGCTGGCGGATGCGGGTGGTGAGGTTGGACGGCACGCGATGCACTTTCTGCGCCGCCTGGGTAATGCTGCCGGTGCTGGCGACAGCGTTAAACATCTCTAGCTGAGTCAGGTCCATTATATTCTTCTTTTGTGAATGCGTTGCTCAATATTATTCATTTTCAATGAATGGAAAGGTAAGCCAGAATACGGACACTTCGCAAGCAACGAGAGAGAATAATGATGAATTTATCTGCAACGCACGCCGTCTCCGTCAATCCGACTACCGGTGAGGTGGTCTCCTCGCTGCCGTGGGCCAGCGAACGCGAGGTCGACGCGGCCATCGCGCTCGCCGCGGCGGGCTATCGCCAGTGGCGTCAGACGCCGCTTGCCGACCGCGCCGATGCCCTGCGCCGCATCGGGGCCGCGCTGCGCGCCCGCGGTGAAGAGGTGGCCCAGATGATCACCCTTGAGATGGGCAAGCCGATCGCTCAGGCGCGCGGCGAGGTGGCGAAATCGGCCAACCTCTGCGACTGGTACGCTGAACACGGCCCGGCGATGCTGGCGACGGAAGCTACCCTGGTGGAAAATAACCAGGCGGTAATAGAGTATCGTCCACTGGGCGCCATACTGGCGGTCATGCCGTGGAACTTCCCGGTCTGGCAGGTGATGCGCGGCGCGGTGCCGATCCTGCTGGCCGGCAACAGCTATCTGCTGAAGCATGCCCCGAACGTGATGGGCAGCGCCCGTCTGCTGGGCGAAATTTTTGCCGCCGCCGGCCTGCCGGATGGTGTATTTGGTTGGGTGAACGCCACCAATGACGGCGTTTCGCAGATCATCAATGACGACCGCATCGCGGCGGTGACCGTCACCGGCAGCGTCCGCGCCGGGAAGGCGATTGGCGCCCAGGCGGGCGCGGCGCTGAAGAAATGCGTGCTTGAGCTGGGAGGATCCGATCCCTTTATCGTGCTCAACGATGCCGATCTCGATGAAGCGGTGAAAGCCGCCGTCACCGGCCGCTATCAGAACAGCGGCCAGGTGTGTGCGGCGTCGAAACGCTTTATTCTCGAAGCCGGCATTGCCGAGGCCTTCACCCGCAAATTTGTCGACGCCGTGGCGGCGCTGAAGATGGGCGACCCGCGCGATGAGCAAAACTACGTCGGACCGATGGCGCGGTTCGATTTACGCGATGAACTGCACCAGCAGGTAACGGCGACCCTTGATGAAGGAGCGACTCTGCTGCTGGGCGCGGAAAAAATCGAAGGGGCGGGCAACTACTATGCGCCAACGGTGCTGGGCAACGTCACCGCCGTGATGACCGGCTTTCGTCAGGAGCTGTTTGGTCCGGTAGCAACCCTGACCACCGCTCGCGACGCTGACCATGCACTGGCCCTCGCCAACGATAGCGAGTTTGGCCTGTCCGCCACGGTCTATACCACCGACGAGGCGCAGGCCCAGCGCTTTGCCCGCGAGCTGGAGTGCGGCGGCGTCTTCCTCAATGGCTACTGCGCCAGCGACGCCCGCGTGGCCTTCGGCGGCGTGAAGAAGAGCGGTTTTGGCCGCGAGCTGTCGCATTTTGGCCTGCACGAGTTCTGTAATGCGCAGACCGTCTGGAAAGACCGTCGCTAATCAACGTTAGCCCCTGACGACCGTCGTCCACGTCTGCTATACTCGCCCACCGAATTTTGATGGTGGGCAAGGAGCCGCGTGTGGCGACGGTTATCAATAATGCAATGCTGGAAGCCATTCTGGCAGAAATCAGGCCGCTGATTGGCCGCGGAAAAGTGGCGGATTATATTCCGGCGCTGGCCAGCGTCAGCGGCGACAAGCTTGGTATCGCGATCAGTACGGTGGACGGTCAGCACTTTGCCGCTGGCGATGCCCATGAACGTTTTTCCATCCAGTCAATCTCCAAGGTATTGAGCCTGGTGGTGGCCATGAACCACTATCAGGAGGAGGAGATCTGGCAGCGGGTGGGGAAAGATCCTTCCGGCCAGCCCTTTAACTCGCTTCTGCAGCTGGAGATCGAGCAGGGCAAACCGCGCAACCCGTTTATCAACGCCGGGGCACTGGTGGTCTGCGACATGCTGCAGAGCCGGCTCAGCGCCCCGCGTCAGCGGATGCTGGAGATTGTCCGTCGTCTGAGCGGCGTGGCCGATATCGCCTACGATCCGGTGGTGGCTCGCTCAGAGTTTGAGCATTCGGCGCGCAACGCCGCCATCGCCTGGCTGATGAAATCCTTTGGTAACTTCCATAACGACGTCGCCACCGTGCTGCAGAACTATTTCCACTACTGTTCGCTGGAGATGAGCTGCGTTGAGCTGGCGCGAACCTTTCTGTTTCTCGCCGACCGCGGCATTGCCCCGCATCTCGACGCGCCGGTTATTGCGCCCATCCAGTCCCGCCAGGTGAATGCCCTGATGATGACCAGCGGCATGTACCAGAACGCCGGTGAATTCGCCTGGCGCGTTGGCCTGCCGGCGAAATCAGGCGTCGGCGGCGGGATCGTGGCGATTGTCCCGCAGGAGATGGCGATCGCCGTGTGGAGCCCGGAGCTTGACGACGCCGGGAACTCGCTGGCCGGCGTGGCGATGCTGGAAAAACTAACTCAGCGGATGGGGAGGTCGGTGTTCTGATGGTCGATCAGGATCGCTTGTTTGCACGCCTGGCGCGCTCGACGTTTCGCTCACACTTCCGTCTGGGGGGGAAAGAGCGGCAATATTGTCTCGATAAGGGACCGGAGGTCATTGATCGGCATGCCGCAGACTTTATTCGCCAGCGGCTGGCGCCCGCTGCGCCGATCAATGATGGCAAGCAGACGCCGATGCGCGGTCACCCGGTGTTTATCGCCCAGCACGCGACCGCTACCTGCTGTCGCGGCTGCCTGGAAAAATGGCATGCCATTCCCCACGGCCGCGCGCTGAGCGAGCCGGAGCAGGACTATATCGTGCAGGTCATCCACCGCTGGCTGGTGCTACAAATGAATGCGCCGTCTGTGCGCTAATTTGCATTTGATCGGCGCCGGAGTATGCCTGATAAATATTCTCATGTTATGATAATCCGCTAACTAACTATTAACATAATAATTTCCTGAAACAATTAGACGGATAATTACTGAATGTCTTCACTGTCGATTCGGTCATTTACGCTGTTTCGTGAAGAACAACCCGTGCGCGATGCATTGGTCTTATTTACGTTAACGCTACTGCTGCATTTTCTTGGCGCTATGCTGCGTCTGGTGCAGGAGCTCTCTTTCTTCTGGCCGCTCAATGCAGTGATGGCCGGGATTTTTGCACGCTATGTATGGCTTAACCGCAGCTATTTTTATGCCGTCTGTTTTGCGGCAATGCTGGTCTATGACGGATTAACCTCGCGCTGGGGTATGGGCTTTGCCTCATTGCTGATTAACTTTTCCAATATTGTCTTTATTGTGACGCTGGCGCAGCTGGTGCTGTGGGATAAACGTCGCGCCGACTCCATGCCGGGCCCGATAAACGCGCTTAATTTATTCTGTTTCTGCCTGTTAGCCGCCTTACTGTGCGCAGCGGTCGGCGCGCTGGGGTCGGTGGATGTTGAACGCGCCACCTTCGTTCCCCAGCTGGCGGACTGGTTTAGCGAACAGTTCTCAACGGCGGTATTAATCCTGCCCTTTATTCTGACCCTGACGCTGCCTTCGGCATTAAGCGGTTTTCGCTTTCGCCAGCTGCTGCCGGTGCTGGCGCTGGTCCTGTCAATTGCGCTTGGCGTGGCGGTAGGCGGCGCGGGCAGCATTACCTTCCCGTTACCGGCTTTGATCTGGTGCGCTGTACGCTATCCGCTGCCGCTGACCTGTCTGCTGACTTTTCTCACTGGCATCGGCGAAATACTGCTGGTCGCTAATTCGTTAATTCACTTTTCGCCAGATGCGCGAATGCAGCCGTGGCAGCTGTTCTCCACCCGCCTCGGAATTGCCGCCATGCTGATTAGCCCGGTGATTGTCGCATCCAGTGTCGAAGCGATTAACACGCTGGTGAAGCAGCTGGCCCTGCGCGCCGATTTTGACTTTCAGACCCGCGTCTATTCTCGTTCCGGACTGAGCGAAGCGTTGAAGCGTCAGACGCTGCCGGCGGATAAGCTGCTGACGGTGATGGTGCTGGATATCGATGGCTTCAAACGGGTGAATGATGCTCTGGGCCATGAAGGCGGCGATTGCGTGCTGACCCAGTTTGCCCAGCAGGTTCGACAGCTGGTGGGTGAGCAGGGGATGGTGGCCCGTATCGGCGGCGAAGAGTTTGCGGTGGCCGCCGTCGTCGACAGCGCCCAGCAGGGCTATTTGCTGGCGGAAAAGATCCGTCACGGGGTGGAGTCGCAGCCTTTCGGCCTGGGCCAGAACCCGATCCACCTGACCATCAGTCTGGGACTGGAGACGCGCGAGGTAGGCCACGCCCGCATCACCGAGCTGTTTAACCAGCTGCTGTTGGCGGCGGACGATGAGATGGTGAAAGCCAAACAGAGCGGTCGTAACCAAATTTGTATGCCGACGCTGACCGAAAGCGCGCCATAAGAAAATCCTATCGGGATCCTACTTGTGCTAATTTTTGGTTAAAAACATAGTGATGTGGTCGATAACAGGGAGCTTTTATGACCACATCCTTTTCACTGCGCACGCTCTCGCGTGACGATATTCTCCATGACCTCCCGGCATTAAGCGAGATCCTGGCAAGCTGTGTCAACGGCGGCGCCTCGGTGAGCTTTATGCTGCCTTTCGCGCCGCAAACGGCGATAACGTTCTGGCAACGCACTGCCGACAGCGTGGCGGCCGGGGAGCGCATTGTGCTGGCCGCCTTCGACGCGGAGGAACGTCCCGTTGGCACCGTGCAACTTATCACCAGTCAACCGGAAAACCAGCCCCATCGAGCGGATGTCGCCAAATTATTGGTTCACCAAAATGTCCGCCGCCAGGGGATCGCCCAGGCGTTAATGAGCGAACTGGAGCGCATTGCCCGGCGGGAAAGGAAGACGGTGCTGGTGCTGGACACGGCGACCGGCAGCGGGGCGGAACAGTTCTATGCCCGCTGCGGCTGGGAAAAAGTGGGGGAAATTCCGCGCTATGCGCTGATGCCCGACGGCGAAATGACTGCCACCTCACTATTCTATAAGTTTCTGCCCTGACGGCCGCTATTGCAGATTGCTTTGATCAAAACAGGGTTTCACTGGTAGCAAAACCTGATAACTTATTGGACCAATTACTCAGGTTGTATGACTACTATTAGAGGGAACCCATTGTGAAAACTTTAAACCGTCGTGATTTCCCCGGCGCGCAGTACCCTGACCGTATCATCCAGTTTGGGGAGGGTAACTTCCTGCGCGCATTCGTTGACTGGCAGATCGACCTGCTCAACGAGCATACCGACCTGAATGCGGGCATCGTGGTCGTGCGGCCTATCGCCACAGATTTTCCGCCTTCGCTGAACACCCAGGATGGCCTGTACACGACTATTATTCGCGGCCTGAACGAGCAGGGCGAAGCGGTCAGCGATGCGCGTCTTATCCGCTCGGTCAACCGGGAGATCAGCGCTTACGCAGACTTCGACGCTTTTTTACGCCTGGCGCATAACCCGGAGATGCGGTTTGTCTTCTCCAACACCACCGAGGCGGGCATCAGCTACCATGCCGGGGATCGGTTTGACGACGCGCCGCCGGTCAGTTATCCGGCGAAACTGACCCGTCTGTTGTTTGAGCGTTACCAACATTTCGCCGGTGCGGCCGACAAGGGATGGGTGATTATTCCCTGCGAGCTGATCGATTATAACGGCGAGGCGCTGCAGGCGCTGGTGCTGCGCTATGCTAGCGAATGGGAACTGCCGCAGGCATTTATCACCTGGCTGACCTCAGCGAATACCTTCTGTTCGACGCTGGTGGATCGCATTGTGACCGGCTATCCGCGTGATGAAGTGGCGGCTCTCGAGGCGCAGACCGGCTATAAAGATGCTTTCCTTGATACCGCTGAGCATTTCTACCTGTTCGTTATCCAGGGACCTGCCTCGCTGAAGGCCGAGCTGCGTCTCGATAAACTGCCGCTGAATGTGCGCATTGTGGACGATATCAAGCCGTATAAAGAACGCAAAGTGGCGATCCTTAACGGGGCGCACACCGCGCTGGTGCCGGTGGCCTTCCAGGCCGGGATCGACACCGTGGGTGAGGCGATGAACGATGCGGAGATTTGCGCGTTTGTCGAAAAAGCGATTTATGACGAGATTATTCCGGTGCTGGATCTGCCGCGCGATGAGCTGGTGTCATTCGCCAGCGCCGTGACAGGGCGCTTCCGTAATCCCTATATTAAACATCAGCTGCTCTCGATTGCGCTCAACGGCATGACCAAGTACCGCACCCGTATTCTGCCGCAGCTGCTGGCGGGGCAGAAAGCGCATGGCGCGCTGCCGCCGCGTCTGACCTTTGCCCTGGCGGCGCTGATCGCCTTTTACCGGGGAGAGCGGGATGGTGAGAGCTATCCAGTACAGGATGACGCCGACTGGATATCGCGCTATCAAACGCTGTGGGCCCGCCATCGCGATGGCCAGATGAGCATTCGCGAGCTGGTCACCGCCGTGCTCAGCGTGGCGGATCACTGGCAGCAGGATCTGAGCCAGATCCCGGGATTGGTGGAGCTGGTGACTGCCGACCTTGACGCTATCCTGACCTGCGGTATGCGCGACGCCGTCAAACCTCTTTGCTGATAGTCCATCTATACACCCGGCTGCGGCCGGGTTGTGCAGGATTTTTATTAGTTACAACATACTATTATACTAACCTGTAACAGCCGGTCAGTGGCTCCTCTGCATACGGCTTTTTAGTGCCAAATCGTTCCGAACAGCAGGAGAATTATGGCCGAAGCGCTTGAACAAATATCTGCGCAGGAAAATAATGACCTCAACTCATATCTCCTGCCAATATTCGCAGGCTAATGCATTCATCTGTAAGGAAACTCTCATGGTCATCGATATCCGGGAAGTACGGCCCCACGACAAAGCCGAATGGCTTCAGCTTTGGCAAGGCTACACTCGTTTTTACGGTAGCCCGCAGCCGGAAGAGGTGACCGAATACACCTGGCAGCGGATGCTGGATGTAAACTCGTCTGTATTGGGTAGAGTCGCGGTGGTGGATGATGCGGTGGTCGGCTTCGCTATCTGTGTTCTTCATGAGGGAACCTGGGTTACCACGCCGATCTGCTATCTGGAGGATCTGTTTGTCGATCCCGCCTTCCGTGGACAGGGTATTGCCAGAACCATGATTAAGTCGCTGCAAAGCGAAGGGGCGGACAAAGGCTGGTCGCGGCTGTACTGGCATACGCGCCGTGATAATCCCGCCCGTCATCTGTATGATGAGTTTACCCTGGCTGACGATTACGTACGCTACAGGATCACGCTTGAGTCCTGAAGCGGTAAGAGGTTGTTAAGCTTTTCCCGCTATAACAGGGGAAACAGGCTCAGGAGAAGCAACGATGGAAAAACGTCTTGAAACAGTGGTCAATGTGATTATGTTTCTTTCGCTATTGGCAACGGCCTGGGATCTCTCGCTGGTGCATCATCTCGCGTGGTAGTAAATTATATCATCTGAAACGCGGCGCCTCTTGCGGCGCCGCCTGTCTCATTCATCCGCCATCTTCCCTGGGCTAAAACTCCAGTCCTCCAGTTGGTTAAACTGGATAACCACCATCACGTCTTGCGGGCTGACCGCCATCTCGTCGTCTAACTGCGCGCAGAGCCGACGATAGAGTCCCTGTTTCTGCGCCCGGCTGCGCGGTTTTCCGGCGAAAATATGAAACAATACGAAGTAATAGCTAACCGAGATATTTTAAACCGGGCAGGGTGCGAGGGAATATAAACAAAAGAGTAGAGTCAATATTACTATCAAGGCCATCGTTTTATAAGTATATTGAAAGGCCAGATGATCATAAGAAATATGTGCCGGAACAATGAATGATCTAATAAAGGAAGGATCTAATTATGTATTATAGGAATTTCATCATTACCTCAATCGAGGCGGAGCGTATTCTGGCCATGAAATTTGATGAAGCATTTGCTGGAGTAAAAAAGAATGTTATTGATACACTGAATCAAATGGGAAATGGTATAACCCGTGCTTCGTATTATACTTCCTGCTTAATGGATAATTATCAGGATGTTTGTTCTAAGTTAAAGCAAGAGGACACAAGATTTATTGCAGGGCTGGCGCAGTTAGTTAAAAGCCGTGATATCATTTTCCAAATGATTAAAATATATAGAAACCTACTTTCAAAATAAAAAAGAAGAAAAAGCTCAATATATTCTCAAGAAGCTTGTCGGCGCGGGAGTTTACATATCATCTTCAGGATTAACTAATCGTATTTTAATAATGGCAGTAGCAACCATGATTTGCCAGACTTCCAGGTTTAATACTGTTGTATATGGGCGTATCAACAGGGCAAGGTCATTAGTCCTTAAAGGGAGTGTAACTACTACCGCAGTGGTATTAAACGTGTATGGATTGATTCAGGATGCCGCTAATAGCGCTGACAATTTGAAAATGCATAATTCATTTTATTACAATGCGTTATACGCTAACCATCTGGAGATGATGTACTTTCTCATCGAACCTGTCATCACAGGCGTTCCTTATTTAAATCCGATGATTATTTCTGATGATGAACTTGCTGAATTACTTATTAAATTAATGAGGTGAATGGATGGATTTCTTGAAAAGATGGTTAAAAGAAGAATTCATTCTTTTTTTATGGGGATGGGGTATTGTATTATTAATCATTATATTTAGCATGATTGCAGTCTCTCTTTTTCCTGACATTGCCATTAACTTAATAGGACTTTTTGTTTTATTAATCATTGGGTTTCACGTTGTCGTTTGGTTTAAAGTTAAAAACTGATATGAAAGAGGAGGGGTAATGTCAAATCCAGCATATTTATGGTTAACTGATGAGAATGATTCGCCTATTATAGGTTCTTGCCTGATGCCCACACGCACGGGTTCCATCGAATTGCGCGCAGTGAATCATCATGTTTGGTTACCTACCGATAATAATACAGGAAAGCTGACGGGAACCCGTCTTCATACACCGGTTAAAATTCAAAAAGAGTTTGACAGAACAACACCTTTGCTATTTAGGGCTCTTTGTGAAGGTCGAACATTAAGATCGGCAACGCTAAAAATGTACAGAATAAATGAGGCGGGACTGGAAGTTGAATATTTTAACATAGCGATGGCGAATATTAAGATTACAGCAATCACACCAAATTTACATCCGGCCGGAATGACAAGTACTCACCTTGAAGACATTGATTTCCGTTATGAGACGATCACCTGGATATACACAGAAGGGAACATCATGTATCGTGATTCATGGAACGATCGCTGTTGTGCATGGTAGCAAATGATATAGTGCTGAAACGCGGCGCCTCTTGCGGCGCCGCCTGTCTCATTCACCCGCCATCTTCCCTGCGCTAAAACTCCAGTCCTCCAGTTGGTTAAACTGGATAACCACCATCACGTCCTGCGGGCTGACCGCCATCTCATCGTCTAACCGCGCGCAGAGCCGACGATAGAGTCCCTGTTTCTGCGCCCGGCTGCGCGGTTTTCCAGCGAAAATATGAAACAGCACGAAGCGGGCGCTGCGTCCTTCGCTGAGGTAGTGCGGGTCGTAAATGCGCTGCTCATCGGCGGCCCGTTCGATAAACTGAAATCTATCTGCTGACGGAACGTCGAACTCCGCCACCAGACACTCATGAAAGAGCGCCGACAATTGAGCAAACTCCGCGGGACGCCAGGCGGTGCCAAGCGAAATTCGGGTCAGGGGCATGACGCCTCCTGCGCGTTCAGGCAGGTCAGGGCGCTGGCCGCAGCCGGCCAACCGGCATAGAACGCCAGATGGGTAAACAATTCGACAATTTCTTCCCGGCTCAGGCCATTCTGATAGCCGAGCGCGATGTGCCACGGCAGCTGTTCAGTTTTGCCCTGCGCCGTCAGGGCGGAAAGGGTGATCAGGCTGCGTTCGCGGGGCGACAGCTCGCTCCGCGCCCAGATATCGCCAAACAGCACCGTTTCGGTCAGCTCGGCTAGCTTTGGCGCGATAGCAGCCAGCGTTCGGCGATCGACAGGAGGAGTACTCATAGTGATTCTCTTTGCAGGTTAAAGGAGTCATCACTGTCGCACGCTGACTAAGATATTGAATATCGCAACGTTCTGGATTGTCAATCCTGAAAATCAGGATGGTATAGCCGTTCCTTTACACCTTTCATCACTCCGCTTTTCTGCCCACCTATCCCAACGGTCAGGCGGCGATCTTTCGCGCCACGATAAACAGCCGTGGGAAACGCAGGAGCACCTTCCCGTTACACTGTAACGGGTAGTGTGCGGCCAGCAATGCGAGATAGCGTGTGAGAAACGCGCTTCCGGCCTGCTCGTCCAGGCCTGCCAGATAGGGGCGTAACCCGGTGCCCTGCAGCCAGTCGACAATCGCCTGATGAGAAGCAAGGGGATGAAAATAGGTGGTGCGCCAGATATCAACTTCGCAACCCTGGCGGCTGAGCAGATCGTACCAGGCGGCGGGCGGGAGTAACGGCTGGCGTCCACGGTCCGGCAACCCCATCTCGCTGGCAACCTGACGCATCAGGGTATGGGAAGGTTCCTGCCAGTTATCCGGCATCTGCACTGCCAGCGTTCCGTTGTCCGCCAGCTGGTTTACCAGATGGGGGAAAAGCGTCTCATGATCCGTCAGCCACTGCAGAGAGGCGTTGGCATAGATCACATCTGGCGGTTGCGCAGGCCGCCAGCGGGCAATATCGGCATCAAGGAATTCGCAGTCGGGTAAGGCCTGCGCCGCCTGGACCAGCATGGCCGGGGAGTTATCGATACCGACGATCGTCGCCAACGGCCAGGCGGCGCGTAGCAGGCGGGTGCTGTTTCCCGGCCCGCAGCCGAGGTCGACGGCGTGCTCGACCTGCAGATGGGCAATACGCGAGAGCAGGTCGGCCGCGGGGCGGGTACGTTCAGCGTCAAATTGCAGATACAACGAAGGATTCCAGTCGGCCATCGGGTGCAGTTCCTGTGTGAGGAGGGAGACAGGGTAAAGCATAGAACGCGTCAGGCGGCATGTCAGCGGTTAATGAACCTCAGCGGTCACCTTTGTGCGTGACAGTGTCACAAAATAGAACGTGGCTGGATTGCGCCTGCGCTGTTGGCCGAACCTGGGATTGAGACATGGCAGGGAAAGTCTCTGCGCCCGTGGCGGGCGCAGGAGCCTATTCGGCGTTTTTGAGCGCCTCGGCGCGGCTGGCGGTGGCGTAGACAAAATCCAGCATCGGCTCGAGATCGGTGTCATAGCCAGCCTGAATAATTTTTCCTCGCAGCCATTCGATTTCACTGGTGATATCGGGAGGAAAAATGTTGTTATCCTGCGCCCGGCGCAGCCATTTCAGCAGAAAGTTATTCTTTCCCCTGATACCACCCGCTTTTTTCGATTTTCCGTGCAACTTCAGCGCGACCAGGACGCAGTAATAGAAATGAACGCGCTGATTAAAACTTTGGTGCATGTCTGTGTTTCCCGCCAGAATCAGGAATTCACCGTGTGGGTCAGTGATTCGGATTGGACTACGGTACCGGGCTGGATCGTTGCGCGAACTCTGTTGTCTACCAGTACCGTCCATGCATCTGTTGCCAGACGCTGACGGGATGTTGGCACGGAAGCCGAATCGTCGTCAATTGCCGATTCATTTTTTGCCGGCGTCATCGGACCGCGGCGGCCCGCGAGCCGGGCCACACTACTCTCTGGCGACAAGCCGCTGTTGCCGATGTACGCGGAAAATCAGCAGGAATGCGAGCGCCACCACGATCGCCGCCAGCAGATACAGCGTGGCGAGATCGTAGAACCCGGCGACCCAGCCGGCCAGCGGCCCGGTCAGGCCCAGCGCCAGATCAAGAAACGCCGAGTAGGTGCCGAGGGCGGTTCCCTGATTTTGCTCTTCCACCTGTTTTACCGCCTCAACTCCTAAAGCCGGAAAGACCAGCGAGAAACCCGAACCGGTGAGAAAGGCGCCGACGCCGGCCATCCATGCTGATGGCGCCAGCCAGATAAGCAGCAGGCCGAGACTTTCGATGATGAAGCAGGCCAGGGAGACCGGGACTCCGCCAAAGCGGGTAATGGTATTTCCCAGCACCAGGCGAACGCAGATAAAGCCGACGCTGAACAGCGAAAGGGTAAACGCGGCGCCCTGCCAGCTGTGCGCGGCGAAGTAGAGGGTGATAAAGGTGGCGATAACGCCGAAACCGACGGTGCCAAAGGCCAGCCCCAGGCCGTAAGGCCAGATTTTTCGCACCACCGCGTGAAAGGGCGCTCTGGCGCCGGCGGTCACCTTGACGTCCTGGCGGGTACGAGCGAACAGCAGACCGATGGCCGCGACCAGCACTACCACCGTAGCAAAGCCGCTGATGCCAAAATAGTGATTGAGGGTAACTCCCAGCGGCGCCCCGACCGCCATCGCCACATAGGTCGCCACGCCGTTCCAGGAGATAACCCGTGACGTGTGGATCGCGCCGACGGTTTTGATCCCCCACAGGGTGGCGCCGGTGGCGGTAAAGCTCTCGCCGACGCCGAGAAACACCCGGCCCGCCAGCAGCGCGGCAATGGCCAGCATCGGCGTTGCCTGCAGGACTACCGCCAGTAGCGTGAAGGCGCCACTGAGCAGGCAGCAGACGATCCCAAGGCTGACCACTTTTTTCGGCCCCCAGATATCGGTATAGCGCCCGGCGTGCGGCCGGCTTATCAGCGTCGATATGTACTGCAGACTGATCACAATTCCGGCCACAAAGGTGCTGTAGCCCAGCTGATAGTGAATATAGCCCGGCAGTACGGCCAGCGGCAGACCAATGGAGAGATAGCAGATACAGGTAAAAACAACGATCGAAATAATGCGCAAATTGAGTTGTGTAGTGCTGACGGAAGTGCTCATAGGGATAAGAGGTTAATACAACGGGATGTGTAGCATAGCGCGCCGTGAGGGCGCTGGCGAGGCGCGACAGCGTTTTATCGGTAACCGACGGGAACGATATTTGTACGAATGTAAATAACTGCTTTTACAGCGCTTAACGCCCGCCTCGCTCAGCGTCAGCTCGCCGCCATACCCGACGAATCACACACCATGCCCCAGGCGCGGTTTTGCAATACCGTGCGGTAGCCGTCCCGGTCGACGAAAGTGACGCCATTGACCTCCCAGTAAGGGTTAAACGCCGTAACGCGCAGAAATCCGGCGGCATCCATGGCTGCGCACTGTGCCTCCCATGCCGCCTGCTGCGGATAGTACAGCACCAGCAGATCTTCATCGCCTGGCGAGGGGGTGACGGGATGGTGGCGGCAGTGGGTGAATTCCAGATGCCAGCCCGCTTCGGGCGCGCCGAGCATTATCCCGCTGAATCCTTCATGATCGGTAAAGCTGCCGAGCAGCTCGAGTCCCAGCCCGGCGCAATACATGCTGGCGGTGGTGTCCAGTTCACTGACCGGCCTGGCAATGCGCATATGACAGAACGACATAATGACTCCCGTGAGCATAAGTTGAGTTGATACTGTACCGGTAAATCGGCCCGGCGTGTGTTAAGCCGTGCCCAGGCGCACCTTCTCTCTGTAAATACCATAGCGGATTAACATCCGACTTGCGCCAACAATACCTCCTCATCATAATGAAAAAAGAATTATACAATATTATTGTTCTTAAATTGAGAATCATTGTGGGGTGGTGGATGAATAACCAATCGCGCCAGGCCTTATGGCTGGCACTGGCTGGATCGATAGTACTGATGATCGGCATGGGCTATGGGCGCTTTGCCTTCACCGGCGTGCTGCCGCTTATGCTTAATGAAGGTCTGTTAACCCTGCACGAGGGCAATCTCGCCGCGTCGGCCAATTACGCTGGCTATCTGGTCGGTGCGTTGCTGCTGGCGCGGGTGCAGCCTGGGGCCGCCACCCGACTGAGCATTATCTCCGCCGGGTTGACCATCGCCAGCCTGGCGCTGCTGGCCTGGGTGAGCTCGCCGTGGACCATTATTACGCTGCGCGCCGTCGCCGGCGCGCTGAGCGCGATAACGCTGATTGCAGGTTCGCTGTGGCTGCTGGAACATATGGGGCATCATCACGGGGCGCCGTTGCTGTATGCCGGGGTGGGGCTGGGGATATTTATCTCCGCGGAGGGGATCGCCCTTGGACATGCCCTGAGCCTCACCAGCCAGCAGATCTGGCTGCTCTGCGCATTATGCGCCGGTCTGCTGCTGGCGCTGGCGATCCGTTGGCTACTGACTCCGCCGGCTGCACTGGTGCGGGTTTCCCATGTTGAAACCTCCCTGCCTGCGTCCGGGAGCGATACCCGTCGCGCGGCGTGGCGACTCTTGATGGTTTACGGTCTGGCGGGCTTCGGCTATATCATCACCGCCACTTATCTGCCGTTGTTTCTGTCCGGTTCGCTGCAGAGCGTTGACCCGGTCCATCTGTGGGCGCTGTTTGGTCTGGCGGCCGCGCCGTCCTGCCTCATCTGGCATAAGCTGGTGCTAAAGTGGGGATACCGGCAAGCGCTGACCCGCAACCTGCTCGTCCAGGCGCTTGGCGTGATCCTTCCAGCCTGCAGCGCTTCATTGCTGTTTTGCGTGCTAAGCGCGCTTTTGGTGGGCTTTACCTTTATGGGCACCGTAACCATTGCGCTACCGAAGGCGAAAAGTCTCAGCCATCAGGTGAGCTTCAATATGATTGCCGCGATGACTGCACTGTACGGTGTGGGACAGATTGCCGGGCCGCTTATCGCCGGCGCGCTGTATCAGATCGCGGCTTCATTTAACCCGGCGCTCTATGCCGCGGCGCTGGCGCTGCTGATTGCCGCAGGGCTGGTCTTTACCGAACGCCAGGCTTAGCCAATCGCCACGCTTTGCAGCAGCTTGCGCCACTCGCTCAGGGCGGGGGCGCTCAAGCCGCTGCGCCAGATAAGCTGGGTGGTCGCCTCGCACAGCGGTTCGCTAAGGCAGTTTTCGGGAAGCGTCATCAGCGACAGCACGCTCTGCGGCAGCAGGCAGGCGTAGCGCCCGGACGCCACGCAGGCAAGCATGCTGTGATAGGAATTGACCTCATGCACCTCGACGGCCGCCTTCTGTTCCGCCAGCCAGCGTTCTCCCAGCGCGCGGTAGCTGCAGCCGCTGGCAAATGCCGCAAACCGCAGCGGACCCGGGGTCTGCGGACGGACCAGCATCAGGGTTTCATAAAACACCGGGGTGAATGCCAGCTCGTCGGGACAGGCCGGTTGCCCATCGGCCCCTGGCGGCAGGCAGACCAGCGCGGCATCAAGGGCGGCGGTTAACACCCCCTCGGTTAACTGGCGGGTCGGTTGGGTGATGAGGGTGATATCCACCTGTGGGCACTGCTGTTGGAAGCGGGTAAGCAGCGGCGGCAGCCGGCTGGCGGCGGTCGCCTCCATCGCGCCCAGACGCAGACTGCCGCCTGGGGTTGTCGGATGCAGAGCCTGCTTTGCCTCTTCCGCCAGGCTCAGGATCCGCCGGGCATAGCTGAGAAACTGCACGCCTGCCGGGGACAACACCATTTTTTTGTTGCCGCGAACGAAGAGCTCAGCGGCAAGCTCCTCTTCCAGCTGCTGAATGCGGGTCGTGATATTGGACTGTGCGCGGCCCAGCCGTTTTGCTGCCTGGGTGACGCTCTGCGTTTCTGCCACCTGAATGAAGATCTCGAGTGTGCTGTGGTTCATATTTTTCTTCTCAATACGATAATAATGTTGATCTTACCATCTTTAAAGGAGATGGTAAGCCTCCGGCATCGTTAATGCATGAGGAAACCATGAGCAACCCGCTGCTTTCGCTTCTTGATATTGATTATCCCCTGATTCAGGCCCCGATGGCGGGCGTCTCCACCCCCGCGCTGGCTGCCGCGGTAAGTAATGCCGGTGCGCTGGGCTCGCTGGGGCTGGGCGCTTCAACCGTTGCCCAGGCGGAAGCGATGATAGTCGCCACTCGCCAGCTGACGGACCGCCCGTTCAATGTCAATCTGTTCTGCCATGCGCCGCCCCGGCGCGACGCCCGGCGGGAAGCCGACTGGGCAACAACATTACGTCCCCATTTTGCCCGCTATGGCAGTACGCCACCGGATTCGTTAAGCGAGATCTACCAGACATTTATCGGTCATGCGCCGATGCTGGAGCTGCTTCTCGACATCTCGCCGGCGGTGGTGAGCTTTCATTTTGGTCTTCCTGAAGGTGAGACGATCCAGCGTCTGCGGCGGCAGGGGATCGTTACCCTGGCGACAGCGACTTCGCTGCAGGAGGCGCTGCTGATTGAACAGCAGGGGATCGACGTGGTGGTCGCTCAGGGCTATGAGGCGGGCGGGCACCGGGGGATCTTTGCTCCGCAGGCGCCTGACGCGCAGCTGAGCACCTTCACCCTGGTGCAACTTCTGCGGTGTCGACTAACCATCCCGTTGGTGGCCGCCGGGGGCATCATGGACGGAGCGGGGATCGCCAGCGTGATGCAGTTGGGGGCGCAGGGTGTACAGCTCGGTACGGCGTTTTTACTGTGTTCGGAATCGGCCGCCGACGCCGGCTACCGCGCGGCGATCCACAACAGCCTTGACGGGCGTACGGTGCTGACCTCCGCGATATCCGGGCGTCCGGCACGCTGTCTGGCGAATGCCTTCTGTGCGCTGGGGGAAGGCTATCCGGCGAGCGCCGTGCCGGATTATCCGCTGGCGTATGATATCGGCAAAGCGCTGGCCGCCGCCGCGAAAGCCCAGGGCGTCCATGAGTATGGCGCCCACTGGGCCGGGCAGGGGGTGGGGTTGATCCGCGAGTGTGACGCCGCCACTCTGGTCCGCCAGCTGGCGGCAGAGAGCGGCTGGAACTAATGACTGACGGCTAGCGGCGGTGGGCCAGGCTACGCACCAGCCGATCGCCGGCCATTTGCACCCCCTGGACCATCGCCACCAGGATCAGCACTGTGCCAAACATGACTTCATTATTAAACCGCTGATAGCCGTAGCGGATGGCGAGGTCGCCGAGTCCACCGCCGCCGATCACACCGGCCATGGAGGAGAAACCAATCAGCATCACGATGGTCAGCGTGATCCCGGCCAGCAGCGTTGGCAGGGCTTCCGGCAGCAGGGATTTAAAAATGACGTGCCAGACGTTGCCGCCCATCGACAGAATGGCTTCAATTCTCCCGTAGTCCACCTCGTCGAGCGCGTTTTCCGTCAGACGGGCAAAGAACGGAAAGGCGCCGATGGTCACCGGCACGATGGCGGCGGTGCTGCCCAGCGTGGTGCCGACGATCAGGCGGGTAAAGGGGATCAGGGCGATCAGCAGCACGATAAACGGCAGCGACCTGCCGATGTTGATCACCGCGCCTAACAGCGCGTTCAGTTTCGGCATCGGCGCCAGCCCGTTGGCGCGGGAAATAAATAACAGCACGCCGGTGGGCAGCCCGATCAGCACGGTAAACAGGGCCGCCAGGCCCACCATATAAAGCGTATCCAGCGTGCCGTCGAGTAATAACGGCCACAAATCTTCCCAGCTCATGCTACTCCGCATAATGGCCTCCCCTGAACGCCGTGGCGGGTAAGAAATTCCTGTTCAGCCTGCGGGTCGTGCAGCAGCGACTGGCGCAGCCGCGACCATGGGGTCACCAGCAGGTCGGCGAGTTTACCGCTTTCGACAATCTCGCCCTGTTCCAGCAGCGCCGCGTGGTCACAGATGGTTTTCACCACCTCCAGCTGGTGCGTAATCAGCACAATGGTCAGATTGAGGCGCTGGTTAATATCCGCCAGCAGGGCCAGCACCGAGGCGGTGGTCTCGGGATCCAGCGCACTGGTCGCCTCATCGCACAGCAGCACTTCCGGCCGGGCGGCCAGCGCCCGGGCGATGCCGACGCGCTGTTTTTGCCCACCGGAAAGCTGCGACGGGAAGGCGGCGGCCTTTTCGCTGAGATCCACCAGCGCCAGCAGTTCGCGCACCCGGGCCTCGCGAGCGGCCCTCGGCACTCCGGCAATCTCCAGCGGCACCGCGACGTTGTCAGCGACGGTGCGGGCATGCAGCAGATTGAAGTGCTGGAAAATCATCCCAGTGCGCAGGCGATAATCCCGCAGCGCCGCTTTGTTCAACTGGGTAATATCCTGTCCGTTCACCAGAATACGGCCCGAGGTGGGCCGCTCCAGTAAATTGAGACAGCGGATGAGCGTACTTTTGCCGGCGCCACTGCGCCCGAGAATGCCGTATATTGCCCCTTTCGGTATCTGCAACGCGATATCGTTCAGCGCCGGTCGGCCGGTTCCGGCGTAGGTTTTGCTCAGCCCTTCGATGGTTATCATGACTGAGGGGCCACCGGGATCACCGAGCCGTTGTAGGTTTTACGGATAAACTCCGCCACCTGCGGCGAGGTCAGGTCTTTCGCCAGCGCCTTAATGCGCGGGTCATTCGCCAGGGCTGGGGTGGTCACCAGAATATTTGCGTACGGGTTATGCTCGGCGCTTTCCAGCCCCAGGGCATCCTTCGCTGGCACCAGGCCGGCTTCCAGCGCGTAGTTACCGTTAATCACCGCCAGGTCGACATCGTCGAGGGAGCGCGGGATCTGCGGCGATTCAATCTCCAGAATCTTCAGGTGTTTCGGGTTCTCGACAATATCCTTCGGCGTCGCCAGGGTGGTGGCCGGGTCGGTAAATTTGGGATCCAGCTTAATAAGCTTCTGCGCCTGCAGCAGGAACAGCGCCCGGCTCAGGTTGGTGGTGTTATTCGGCACCGCCACCGTGGCGTTTTCCGGCAGTGATGAGAAATTTTTATGCTTATGCGAATAGATCCCCAGCGGCTCAATATGCACCGTGGCCGCGACGGTAAAGGTTTTACCCAACGCTTTCTCCTGATCCTTCAGGTAGGGGACATGCTGGAAGTAGTTGGCATCCACATCGCCACTGGCCAGCAGTTCATTGGCGTTGACCCCGCTGGTCAGCTCCACCACCTTCAGATCGAGGCTGGGATCGATTTTTTTGATGTAGTTGAGGATCTCCGCGTGGGGAACCGGGTCCGCGGCGACGCGCAGCGCGGCAGCCTGGGCAGACGTCCATGCCAGAGAAAGAGACAGTGCGACCCCTGCCAGTTTAAAAGCGGCATATTTCATGGTGTGTTCCTTTTTAGTTATGGTTAAACGATCAATTGCTCGGCGCGTTCGCGAAACACGTCCTGATAGTAGCGTTCCGCCACGTCCGGATGGGAACGCAGACGGCCCTTGAGATAATTCCAGCCGACATCGCGCAGCAGCGGATTGTGCGGGTCGCTGTCCGGCCCTCGTGCTTCACGCGCCAGCTCGGGCGGCAGGGTGTAAACCGGCACCACCGCGTCAAGCTGGGCGCCGAGGAAGAAGGCGATGGAGAGGCGCTGCTGCTGCGCCGGCGGCGACACCACGCGATGGACGGTAGCGCGCAAATACCCGTTGGTCGCCAGCTCCAGCAGTTCGCCAATATTGACCACAAAGCTGCCGGCCAGCGGCACGGCGTCGATCCATTCTCCAGGCGCGACCTCAACCTGCAGTCCTTTCTGCTCGTCCTGCAGCAGGAAGCTGAGAAACCCCGAATCTTTATGGGCGCCGACGCCCTGGCTGCTTTGGGTCTCCTGCTGGCCGGGATAGCGGATCAGTTTGATATGCTCGTTGGGTTTCTCGCCGTAGAGCTGATCGAAAGCATTCTCCGGGAGCTGCAGGGCTTCGGCAAAGGCGCGCAGCAGGCGGATGCCCACCTGGGTCATTTGCTGTTGCCAGTGAAGTAATACCGGTTTAAGCGACGGCAGGGCGGCAGGCCACAGATTCGGACCCTGCAGGCGCTGCCAGCGCGGGGCGACGTCGCTGAGGGTTAGCGCCGGACGTTCGGCGCCGATATCAAACTGTTCTCGCCAGTCAGGCTGGCCGCGCGTCAGCTCAGAGGCCGCGCGGTTATAGCCGCGAAAATGGGGGGAGTGGATCATCGCCACCTGCTGTTTTTGCGCCTCATCGAGAGCAAAAAAGCGCTGGGACTGGCGCTGAACTTCATATTGAAGCGCGTCGTCGACACCGTGGTTGATCAAATAGAAGAAGCCGATGTCGCGGGCGGCATGACGCAGGTCGGCCAGGAAGGCCGTTTTATCCGCGGGGTCCGCGTAGCGGGCCAGATCGAGAATCGGCAGGGTGGTCGCGTTCATTGTGTTCTCCGAAAACGGGGTAATAAGTTATGGGTTGATTCAGGTTCTGGGTTCGGGCACAACAGCAGCGCATGGTGATTTCCTCTGTCCGGGGCTGAACACAGCTTGCCTCAAGGCCAAATAAGCAACCAATAACGTTATTTTCTAATTTATGACCGCGCGGGGTTCAGTGCTTTTGCGTTAAATAGATATAGGCGCGAAGCGCGTAATGAAGCCGGTTGCGCCCGTCGGTGAGAGCCAGTAAGGTAAGCGCACTTTTTAATGCGGAACGGACGTATCGTAATGCACAGCTCGAAAGATCCCCTGCACGGCGTGACGCTGGAAGCGCTGCTCAATGCCCTGGTGGCGCGCTATGGTTGGGCGGAAATGGCCCGCCAGGTCAACATTAACTGCTTTAAAAGCGATCCCAGCATTAAGTCCAGCCTCAAATTTCTCCGCCGGACGCCGTGGGCGCGCAAAGAGGTGGAGGCTATGTATCTCGCCTCCCTCGATGATGACGCGCCGGTGGAGAAAGCGGATCCCTGGGCAAACTGGCAGAAAAAATAACCCTTACCACAGGACACCATCATGCAGAGCTGGAGCAGTAAAGATTTCACCGCCGACCGCGCGTGGGGCGCGCTGGATATTGCCAATTTTTCCGGCACCACCGTGCGTCTGCACTGGACCGACCAACCCTATATCTGGCACATCAATGATGGTCAGGAGGTGTTTGCCGTGATGGATGGTCAGGTGGCGATGCATGTGAAAGTCGACGGCGAGGAGCAGATCATCATGCTAAACGCCGGCGATATCTTCTACGCCGGGGTGGGATGCGAGCATGTCGCTCACCCGCAGGGGGCGGCGCGTATTCTGGTGATTGAGAAAGAAGGGTCGGTCTGACCCCGTGGCGGGCGGTTCTTTGCCCGCAGTTTCATCGCCCGTCAGATGCGACATACCGCGTTGATATAAATTACCTATCCTGCTTTCGATATATTTAATTCTTGTTTGCCATTCCCTTCACCCCAGCACTATCTTTTGCCGCAGGCGCCTGACCAGGCACAATCGCGGGAGAGATCATGGCAACCTTGCAGTGGGACCACGCAGTACAGTTTGTGAATCAGCCGGAAGCGGCGATTGAAATCTTTGCCGGGCAGCAGCTGCGGGCGGTGGCCGGAGGGCGGCATCCGGGGTGGGGAACCCGTAATGCGCTGAGCTATTTTGGCCTGACGTATATCGAATTCCTCGCCATTGCCGACCCGGACGAACTGCGCGCCGCGACGGACAAATTCCTCCTTTCGCGCGACGCCGCACGGCTGCTGCCGGAGAATGAGGCGCTGTTTCGGGTGGCGCTGCGCAGCGACGACATCGACGCCACCTATGACCAGTTGCGTCGTACAGGGGTGACAGTGTCACCGATTGTCGATGGCCAGCGCAACGATCCGCAGGGCAATATCATCCGCTGGCGGATCTTCACCATCTATGGCGACACTGACGGGCTGGTCTATCCCTTTGTGCTGCAGTGGGAAGAAGACGACGCCACCCGGCTGACGCGGCTGCGCGCCCAGAGGCTGGACGCGCCGCATCCGCTGGGCGACATTACGCTTGAGCAGGCGGTGTTCGAGGTGGTCAATCCGCAGGCGGTGCGCGATCGCTGGCAGGCGCTGCTGGGCTTTCCGCCACTGGGGGAGCAGGGACTGGACGTGGGCGGCCGGCAATTTATCTTCCGTGAAGGGGCTGCCAACCAGCTGACCGAACTGGTGTTCCGCGTCGCCAACCCGGCGCTTAAGGGGCAGCGCTTTCGTGTCGGCAACGGCGTGTATCGCTTTACATAAAGGCTGACTCTAGCGTGCCGTGGCGCGCAGGGCTCCCGGCGGCTGGCCGGTGATGCGTTTGAAAGCCCGGCTGAAGGCCGCCAGCGACTGATACCCGAGGCTGAAGGCGACCGTTTCCAGCGCCTGGCCTTCATGGGTGATGTACTGCACCGCCAGCCGCATACGCAGCTCGGTGAGATAGCGGGCGGGGGTGGTGCCGGTGGCGGCGAGAAAACGTTCCGCGAACAGCGAGCGTGAAAGACCCGCCTCCCGCGCCAGATCTTCCACTTTCCAGTTGACCCCCGGGCGCTGATGCATGGCGTAGATCGCTTTCGCCAGCCGGGGATCGCGCAGGACCTGTACCCAGCCGGTGGCGTTGCCGCACCCGCACGCTACCCAGCCGCGGACAATCAGCGCGGCCACCACGTCCGCCAGCCGGGCGAGGATCCCGGCATAGCCTGCCTGGCGGGTGAGGGATTCCCGCTCCATCGCCGCCAGCAGCGGCTGGATCTCCGGCCAGGTATTAAGCAGGCTGCTGACCCGCATCACCTCGGGCATGGCCTTGACCAGCGGCTGCATGCCGCCGAGCTCAAAGTCCATACAACCGCTGAAAATGACGGCGCGCTCCGGGCAGTCAGGCTGGTCGCCAGCGTTGATACAACTTACCGTGCTGCACACCGTTTCGCTGGGCAGCTGCGCCACATTGACCACCGTGGCCTGCGGATCTGAGAGCAGGGCGTGCCCGTCGCCGTTGGGAATAAACAGTGCATCGCCGCTCTCGAGGGTGAACTGTTCCCCGCTGGCCATGCGCAGTAGCACCGGCCCGCGGCTGATGAAATGGAACTGGGCTTTACCCGCCACGGCGCTAAAGCCGACGCCGAACGGGCGTGCGGTTTCGATGCGCCGGTAGTTAACGCCGGAGAGGCGCATACCGCGCAACAGTTCGCTGGTCAGGTCGATGGCAGGCTGGCTCATGGCAATTCCGGACGAATAATCAATAACTGAAGAGTATGTATCATATATCGTCCGAAAGTAAGTCCCTAAGATGACCAGGATGTTAATAAACCTGGAGAGTTGTATATGAGTTCCTGCATAGCTGCTGACGCGAGCCTGTCTCCCGCCAAACCTGCCTGGCGCGCCGTCTATGCCCTGGCCCTCGGGGTGTTCGGCCTGATCGTGGCCGAGTTTCTGCCCGCCAGCCTGTTAACGCCGATGGCCAGCAGCCTCGGCGTCAGTGAAGGGATGGCCGGACAGGCGGTCACCGCGACGGCGCTGGTGGCGTTAGTTACCGGCCTGCTGATCGCCACCGCCACCCGCAATATCGATCGCCGCTGGGTGCTGATGTTCTTTTCCGTACTGCAGATAGTCTCCAGCCTGATGGTCGCTTTTGCCGATTCGCTGGCGTTTCTCCTGCTGGGCCGTCTGCTGTTGGGGATCGCCATCGGCGGCTTCTGGGCGATGTCCACCGCCACGACGATGCGTCTGGTGCCGGCGGCCCATGTGCCAAAGGCGCTGGCGATCATCTTTTCCGCGGTGTCTGTCGCCACGGTGGTGGCCGCGCCGCTCGGCAGCTACCTCGGGGAGCTGATCGGCTGGCGCAACGTGTTTATTCTCTGTGCGATACCCAGCCTGCTGGCGCTGCTCTGGCAGCTGTGGGTGCTGCCCTCCATGCGCCCGGAGAGCGTCGGGACCTTCTCCACGCTGTTCAGGGTGCTGCGCCGTCCCGGTATGCTGGGCGGCATGCTGGCGACGATCCTGATTTTCAGCGGCCATTTCGCCTTCTTTACCTACCTGCGGCCGTTCCTTGAGACCGTCGCGCAGGCCAGTATCGAAGGGGTTTCGCTGATATTGCTCGGCTTCGGTATCGCTAACTTTATCGGCACTTCGGTGGCGAGCTATCTGCTGAGCCGTAGCCTGCATCTCACCCTGGCGCTGGTGCCGTTGATGATGAGCGTTCTGGCGCTGCTGATGGTGACGTTTGGCCATCTGACCGTGCTGGCCGGGCTGCTGGTCGCCCTGTGGGGATTTGCCTTCGGCCTGGTGCCGGTGGCCTGGTCCACCTGGCTTGCCACCACCGTGCCGGATGAAGCAGAAAGCGCGGGCGGTCTGCTGGTCGCCTCTATTCAGCTGGCCATCAGCGCCGGGGCCGCCGGCGGCGGGGCGGTGTTTGATTTGCACGGCGCCAGCGGCGTCTTCACCGGCAGCGGTCTGCTGCTGTTGAGCGCGATGGTGATTGTCTTCGCCGCCGTACGGGTGAAACCGGTCGCCCGCGCCGACCAGCCGGTGACGGGCCGCTTATCCCGCGAGATCGATAACTAAATTGGCCGACAGGCTGCGGGAGCAGCACAGCGCAATATGCTGCTCTGCGGCCTGTTTTTCCGCCTCCGACTGCACGGTATCCCGGTGGTCGACGGTTCCCTCGCGTACCGGCGTCAGGCAGGCGCCGCAGATCCCCATCTCGCAGGAGAGCGGCACCGCGACGCCATGCTCCTGCAGCACCTGGGCGATGGTTTTGTCCCCCGGCACCGGCCAGCGCTCCCCGGTGGAGGCGAGGGTGATGGTGAAGGTTCCGTCCGCCGCCGACGCCGCCGACGCCGCCGTCGGGGCGGGCGGCTGGAACGCTTCGCTGTGCAATTGCGCCTCCTCCCATCCGACCGCCCGCGCGGTATCGCGAACCCGGGCCATAAATCCGGGCGGACCGCAGAAGTAGACCCGGGTGTCGGCGTCCGGAGCCCCCAGATCCTGCGCCAGCCGCTGGCGCGGACTCTGCCCCTCGTCTGAGCAGTGGATCTGGCAGATTCCACCCGTTAGTTGGCGGGCGATCTCGGTGGCGAAGGCGGCCTCCTGCGCACGGCTAACGTAATAGTGCAGCGTAAAGCTGGCGCCGGACGCCGCCCGGGCGTGGGCCATCGCCAGCAGCGGCGTAATACCGATCCCGGCGGCGAGAAGCACCACATGGCCGCCCTCGTGCAGCGGAAAGTGGTTGCGCGGGGCAGAGATCATCAATGGCTGTCCCGGGCGCAGGGTGTCATGAATATAACGGGAGCCACCGCGAGACTGCGACTCGCGGGCGATGCAGAGCAGATAGCGATCCCGTTCGGCTGGGCTGCCGGTCAGGGAGTACTGACGGATCAGCCCGCAGGGAAGATGGAGATCGATATGGGCGCCGGGCGTCCACGCCGGCAGCGGTTGCCCCTCGGCGCTCACCAGACGAACGGCCAGATTTTTCGCGCCCTGGCGCCACAGGCCATCGACCACCACCGGGAGTATGTCGCGCATATGACCTCCACTCATACCAGAAAGAAATCGCCAAAGCCCATCTTCTTCAGCCCGCGCCGGTAGGCGATAGAGCTGCGGTCCGCCGGAATATGCGCCTCCAGGGTCAGATCCAGCGGCAACCGTTCCGGACGCTGGGTCTCGACCATCAGGCGGTCCTCTTCAAATACCCGCAGGTTGAACGCATGTACGTCTTCCACCGGCACGTGCAGATCGAAGTTGCGGGCAATAGGGGCAAACATCCGCGTCACCCGGGACGACACCGGCGAGGCGGCGTTCATGATCACCAGCCTGGCGTCGGCGGGAAAATGGATGGTCAGCGTAGCGGTGAACGGCAGATGCATTTCAAAGTGACGCAGCCACTGGAACCCTTCCGGCGCGCGGAAATCAGAGCTGGCCGGGTAATTGCCCACCGAGCTCCAGTAGTCGGCAACAAAGCCGAACGGCGTCTCCTGCGGGGTATAGTCCGGCACCTGCTGGTTGTCCGGATCGGCGAAGGTGTCGGTGTGGATCCACGCGAAGTGGGCGACATCGAGAAAGCCTTCGACCTGGCGGCCGGCAAATCCCTTCACCTCGAAGGCCGGGCAGTTGATTTGCTGAAATCCCGCGTCGTCCCAGTGCGGCATGGTCGGTAACGGCGGTGGATTGTCCGGATCGCAGGCCAGGCAGGTCCAGATCAGCCCGTAGCGCTCCTCCACGGCGAAGCTGGTGAGATGCAGTTTGGCCGGAATGGGTTGCCCCGGACTGGAGGGGATGCGGTTGCAGCGGCCATCCTCGCCAAAGCGCAGGCCATGATAGGGGCAGACGATGCCTTCTTCTTCATGAAACCCCAGGGTCAGCGGCACCCCGCGGTGCGGGCAGACGTCGCGGGCGACCACCACCTGGCCTTTAATACGATAGATAACCAGCTGTTCGTCCAGCAGGGTGGCTTTCACCGGGGCGCCGGCAATATCGCAGGTACGGGCCACCGGGTGCCAGCAGCGGGCCAGCCGCAGCCAGTCCTCTGGATCAAAGGTGCAATGGGCGGGGGGCGTGGGGATGGTTGTCTTCATGATTTCTCTTCCTGCTCACATCGGTGATTGTTTTATTGTTGTGAGATTATTGTTGTCATATTAGGGTGTTCACATCCATCACCATTAATTCACTCTGCTGTTGCAAAAAAGAGTACAGGGGCGCCATGAGTCCATTTTCCCGTTTCGCGCACTATTTCATCGCCGTGGCCCGCTGCGGCAGCCTGCGCCGGGCCGCCGAGCAGCTGCATATCTCCGCCTCGGCAATTAACCGCCAGATCCTGCAGGCCGAGGAGGCCTTCGGCACCCCGCTGTTCGAGCGCCTGCCGGAGGGACTGCGGATGACCACCGCCGGTGAGTTGCTGTATGACAACCTGCTGCGCTGGCAAAAGGAGTTTCGCCAGACCCGGCAGAAATTCGATGAGCTGCAGGGGATGAAGCGCGGAAGCGTTAGCGTTGGCATGGTGCAGGCGCTGGCGGAAGGGGGCTTCGCCGCCGCGCTGGCGGAGATCATCGCCAACTGGCCGTGGCTGGAGCTGGATCTGCAGGTGGCTGACAGCCACACCGTCAGCCAGAAAGTGCGTCAGGCGGACCTGGACGTCGGCCTGATCCTCGATCCGCAGGGGCAGGCTGGACTCAGCGTGCTGGCCTTTGCCGAACTGGAGGTGGGGATTGTGATGCGTCCGGACCATCCCCTGGCGGGGGCGAAGGCGCTGTCTTTGGGCGAGCTCAGCCTGGAGCGGCATATCGTGCCCGGCGCGCCGCTGATCGTCCATGAGCGGGTGGCGCTCCTCTATCGCCACCATGACTTTGCGCCGGAGAATACCATCAGCTGCAATGATATCCGGCTTATCAAGTCGTTGGTGCTGCGCGGCAGCGGCGTGACGCTCCTTAGCCTGCTCGACGTGCTGGACGAGGTCCAGCGTGGACAGCTGGCCTTTGTCCCGCTGCGCAGTACGCTGTTGCGACCGCTGACCCTGGCGCTGTGTACTGCGCCCTCGCGTCAGCTTTCGCGGCCCGCGCAAATGGCCATTCAGACGCTGAGTGCGGTGATCGAATCCATGGCGACGGTCAGCCCAGCGGCCCGCTGAGGATGGTGTCGCACATGCCGTTGATAATGCGCTCCCCGGTCTCCTCACGCAGCTCCTGGTACCAGGCTTCGGTGAGCTGCATATCCTTCCCGTGGGTAATATCGCACCGCTTGCGCGCCTTCAGCACCAGGTCACGAACCCGGTCGCAGCGCTGGGCTTCATACTCGCGCAGGGCGGCCGCAATATCTCGGGTCTGGCGGAAAACGGCGCCCAGCACCACTGCATCTTCCATCGCCGCGCAGCCTCCCTGGCCAATATCCGGGGTGGTGCTGTGTCCGGCATCGCCGAGCAGCGCGACGCGGCCGCGCACCAGGCGGCTGAAAGGTTCGATATCATGGATTTCAATGCGGTTGGTAGTCTGCGGGTCGAGGGCGGCGATCAGCTTCTGCACCGGCGGCGCCCAGCCGGCAAAGTAGCGGCTGAGGTCAGCGCGCAGGGTGTCACGATCCTCCGCCAGACCCGCCGGAAGCGGCACATCAAAGAAAAAGTAGAACCGGCCGGCGGAGACCGGCATCAGCGAGACGCGCTTGCCTTCGCCGACAAAGGTGGTCCACTGATCGCCGGGCGCCAGCGCTTCATCTATCTCCACCAGACCGTTCCAGTTGACGTAGCCGGCGTAGCGGCGCTGCGGGGTAAAGCCCAGCACCCACGGACGCAGTGCGGAATGGCTGCCGTCGGCGGCAATCAGCAGATCGCCGCTGGCGCTGCTGCCGTCGGTAAACCATACCGTCACGCCGTCGGCGTCTTCTTCACAGCGGGTGACGCGTTTGCCGAACTGCACGCTGTCCCGTCCCCAGTAATCCAGCATTTCCCGCTGCAGTTCTGCCCGGGAGACCGGGCAGGGGCGGCTGCCGGTGCGTTCGATCAGCGGGGCGAGACTGAACTGGGTCATGTTCTCGCCGCTGCGGAAATCACGATACGCCATCCGGCGCAGCGGCCCGCCGAAGGTCTCCATGATGTCGCCCATGCCGAGGTGGGCCATGCACTTCACGCCGTTGGGCCACACGGAAATCGCTGCGCCGACCGGTTTGATCTCTTTCACCGCTTCATAGACGTCGCAGTCGATCCCCGACTGTTTGAGCGCCACTGCCGCGCTTAAACCGCCGATGCCGGCGCCAATCACGATTGCTTTCATTTTTTTCTCCTTCTCCCGATGTTGTGACTGACTACAGCAATTTGCGTACCAGTTCGCCGGAGGGAGGAAAACCGCCTGCCTGAGGCACAGCGATGGCTCATGACGCACCGCATCGGTGCAATATGAGGTATTGGTTGCCTTTTTATGAATCAAAAGTTTCTGTATGTTGCATTAAGAATCTATCGTTTCAGACGCCTGGTTCAGCAGCGGAGAGGGGTGATGCATCACGAGCGTAATCTAAGTTGATGATTTTGGAGTGATAATAAATTTATTGGTGCCCTTTTGTCGTCTCTGGCCTGCTTTGTGCACTAGCCCATGCACTTCTCTTTGCTACGGGATATCACTATGTCTGACGAACATCACAGTGGCCTGCTTTACGGCCTTGAACAGCGGATCCCACCGCTTCCGGCCTTTTTCAGCGCTCTCCAGCATGTGCTGGCGGGCCTGGTGGGGATCATCACGCCGCCGCTGATCATCGGCGCTACCCTCGGGCTTGGCGACTGGCTGCCGTATCTCATCAGTATGTCGCTGCTGGCCTCGGGCATTGGCACTTTTCTGCAGTCCAATCGGGTATAGGGCATCGGCGCCGGGATGATCTGCATGCAGGGCACCAGTTTTGCCTTCCTCGGCGTGACGGTGGCCGGAGGGATGTGGGTAAAAGCCCAGGGCGGCGGGCCGCAGGATATGATGGCGATGCTGTTTGGCGTTAACTTTGTCGCCGCTCTGGTGCCGGTGATTGTCAGCCGCTTTATCGAACCGCTGAAGAAAATCTTTACTCCCATCATTACCGGCAGCGTGATTGCGCTGATCGGCATCAGCCTGATCAAGGTCAGCGTCATCAACTGGTGCGGTGGGGAAAAGGCCGAGGATTTCGCCAGCATGAGCAATATCGCGCTCGGGGCGGGCACCCTCGGGGTTATCGTCCTGCTGAGCTGCGCCAAAAACCGCTGGCTGCGGCTCTCCTCGGTGGTGGTGGGCATTGCCGTGGGCTGCATCGCAGCGGGGCTGAGCGGTCAGTTCCATCTTCACAGCCTGGGCGACACCCTGTTTCGCCTGCCGACGCTGTTTCCGTTCGGCTTTCAGTTTAACAGCGCGATATTTCTGCCGGTCGCCCTGGTGTCGCTGGTCTGTATTCTGGAGGCGGTGGGCGATCTGACGGCCAACTCGCTGATTTCGCAACAGTCTGTTGACGATCGCGCTTTCCGTAACCGGCTGAAGGGCGGTATCCTGGCGGATGGCGTCAGCTGTATGGTGGCGGCCATGCTCTGTGCTTTTCCGAACACCACCTTCGCGCAGAACAACGGCGTGATCCAGATGACCGGGGTGGCCAGCCGCTATGTCGGACGCTACATTGGCGTGATTCTGATCCTGCTCGGGCTGTTTCCCCCGGTGGGCGAACTGCTGCGGCAGATCCCGGCGCCGGTGCTGGGGGGCGCCACGATGGTGATGTTTGGCTGCGTGGTGGCGGCCGGGATCCGGATTATTACCCAGACTCCGCTGACTCGTCGCGATGTGCTGATCGTGGGGCTGGCGTTTGGCGCGGGTCTTGGCGTGGAGTCGGTGCCGGCGTTTCTCAGCCATTTTCCGCCGATGGTCGGCGATCTGTTCGGTTCGGCGGCCACCAGCGGTGGGCTGGTAGCGATAGCGCTGAACCTTATTCTGCCGCAGGAGCAGGCGGCGACGAAAACGATAAGGAGTCAGGATGATCGCGCTGAGTCAGTTTAACAGCCTGAGTACACATGAGGCAGTGGGGCTGCTGGCCCCCTGCGTGGCGATCCCGGCCTGGGGCGAGACGCTGGTGAGCTTGCGACCTTTCGCCAGCCGCCATACGCTGCTGCAGACCGCCCGGGAGGCGATGGCTAACTGGGGAGAGGACGAGCTGAACGCGGCGCTCAGCGCCCATCCGCGGATCGGTGAAAAGCCGACCGGCAGCCAGGCGCATGCGGCGCTGTCGCGCCAGGAGCAGTCGTCGGTGGACAGCGAGAATGAGCGGCTCGCGCAGGCCCTGCGGGAGGGCAATGCCCGCTACGAAGCCCGCTTTGGCCGGGTGTTTTTAATCCGCGCCAAAGGGCGCAGCGGCGAAGAGATGTTGCAGGCGCTGACGCGCCGGCTGCAGCATACCGCCGACGAAGAAGTGGCCGAGGCGCTTGCCCAGCTGCGAGAGATTACGATGTTAAGACTGGAAGGAGTGATTGGCGAATGAGTACCCTGAGCACCCATATTCTGGATATTTCCACCGGTACGCCGGCAGAAGGCGTAACGGTCAGCCTGAGCCGGGAGGGCGAGACGCTGGCGAACCTGGTGACCAACGCCCAGGGGCGTATCGCCACCTTTATCGCCGCGCCGTTGCCGGCGGGGCGCTATTGCTTAACAGCGGAAACCGGGGCGTGGTTTGCCCGCGCCGGGCGCGAGAGCGTCTTTACCCGGGCGCAGATTGATTTTGTTATCGGCGAGGCGGCAGAGGACCATTTCCATCTGCCGTTTCTCATCGCCCCGGGCGGGTGGTCGACCTACCGCGGCAGCTAAGCGCGGCTGCCCGCTGCCGGGCGGCGCTGCGCTTGCCCGGCCTGGATCGTTACGGAGCGGGTAGAGACAGCCCGTAGGCCCGGTAAGGCGCAACCGCCACCGGGCATTAAACCGGCAACAGAGCTGGCTGCCCGCTGCCGGGCGGCGCTGCGCTTGCCCGGCCTGGATCGTTACAGAGCGGTGAGAGACAGCCCGTAGGCCCGGTAAGGCGCAGCCGCCACCGGGCATGTACAGGTGGCTCCGGCGATCATCCTTCCTGTTTTATCCCCACACAAGGATAATTATTCTATTATCCCCACCAGGGGATATCCTTGACATTATCCCCTGTAGGGTATAAAACCAAGTTTATCCCGACAGGGGGATAAATGATGGTGAGGAACAAGGCGATGAATTCCCCGCAGATATACAGTCCCGTGCAGCTGGCCAATTACCTGAAGCTACTGCGCCAGCAGAACCACTGGACCCAGGATGCGCTGGCCAGGCGGATCGGCATTAAGCAGGCCACGCTGTCCAATTTTGAAAATCACCCCGACAAAACCACCTTAACCACGCTGTTTAAGATCCTCCAGTCGCTGGGGGTGGTGATGACGCTGAACGCCAAAGCTGCTGAGACGGCGCCGGCTCCCGATAACAACACGGACCTTGACTGGTAATGGCGACGCTTACCACCTGGATGAACAATGTGCGCGTGGGAACCTTAACCCGCCAGGCTAACGGGGCGCACAGTTTTCGCTATGACGAAGAGTGGCTGCGCAGCCCGCGCGCCAGACCGCTCTCCCTCTCACTGCCGCTGCAGTATGGCAATATCACTGCCGACGCGGTGTATCACTATTTTGATAACCTGCTGCCCGACAGCCCGCAGGTCCGCGACCGGATCGTCAGGCGCTATCAGGCGCGCTCGAAGCAGCCGTTCGATCTGCTGGCCGAAGTCGGGCGGGATAGCGTAGGGGCGGTGACCCTCCTGCCGCCGGGGGAAGAGGCGCACCTGGAAGGATTACGCTGGCAGACGCTGGACGAGGCGCAGCTCACCGCTTTGCTGACCGCTTACCAGTCGGATATCCCCCTCGGGATGATTACCGGCCAGGACGATTTCCGTATCTCGGTGGCCGGCGCCCAGGAGAAAACGGCGCTGCTGCGGATGGGCGATCACTGGTGTATTCCGCAGGGCGCCACGCCGACCACGCATATCATTAAGCTGCCCATCGGCGAGATCAAGCAGCCCAATGCGACGCTGGATCTGCGTGAAAGCGTGGATAATGAGTATCTGTGCCTGGCGCTGGCCAGAGAACTGGGCCTGGCGGTGCCGGAAGCGGAGATCATCGCCACCCCGCGGATCCGCGCCCTGGCGGTAACCCGCTTCGACCGGCGCTGGGCGCAGGAGGGACGGGTGCTGCTGCGTCTGCCGCAGGAGGATCTGTGTCAGGCTTTTGGTCTTCCTTCAGCGATGAAATATGAGTCTGACGGCGGGCCGGGTATCGCCGCGATCATGACCTTTCTGCTGGGCTCGAGTGAAGCGCTGAAAGATCGCTATGACTTTATGAAGTTCATGGTCTTCCAGTGGCTGACGGGGGCGACGGACGGTCACGCAAAAAACTTCTCAATTTACCTGTTGCCCGGCGGCAGCTACCGCTTAACACCGTTCTACGACATTATTTCGGCGTTTCCGGTGCTGGGCGGCACGGGACTGCATCTGCGCGATCTGAAGCTGTCGATGGGGCTCAATGCCACAAAAGGGCGTAAAACAGAGATTAACGCCATCTATCCGCGTCATTTTCTGGCGACGGCCAAAGCGGTGAACTTTCCCCGGGAGCAGATGCTGGCGATCCTCCAGGAGTTTGCCGGGCATGTGCCGCAGGCAATCGAAAGCGCTCGCCGGACGCTGCCGGCGGACTTTTCCAGCCACGTCTGGCAGGCCATTACAGAGAACATGCTGAAGCTGCACGCCCGCCTGCAGCAAGGGCTGCAGGCGCTATAGCAGAGCCGGCTGGCGGCTAGCTCTGCGGCTGCCCCCAGCGGCTGCGCAAATAGTTAACCGCCTGCCGGGTTTGCGGCTGATTGAGGTTGTTTTCGCGGAACAGGATGGTGCCCTGGATCTGCGGCAGAGTCTCATTGAGATCGAGCTGCTTTTTCAGCTCCGGCACGCCGCCATCCACCGTCCAGTCAGGCTCGTTTTTGGACGGTTCACCCACCTTGTACAGCGCCACGCCGATATACAGCCGGGTATGCGTCGGTTTAACCACCTCGGCCCACCAGTTGGCCAGCACATCATAGCGCGCGGCATCGCGGGCAAACGGCCAGTAGATCTGCGGCGCGATGTAGTCGAGCAGTCCCTGCTGCACCCAGCTGCGGGTATCGGCATAGGACTCATCATAGGCGGCCGCGCCCCGGGTATCGGACCCCGCCGGATCGTGCGAGCGGTTGCGCCACACCCCGGCCGGGCTCACGCCAAACTCGACGTTCGGATTGAGCTTTTTGATGGTGGTGGAAACCTGGGCTATGAGCTGCTGGGTGTTATGCCGCCGCCAGTCGCCCTTCGAGGCATAGCCCTGCCCGTAACGGCGGAAAGTCTCGTTGTCGTTAAGCGGGGAAGAGGCGGTTTCGGTATAGAAATAGTCATCGAACTGCACGCCGTCAATCGGGTAGTTCTGCACCACTTCAGCGACGATGCTGGTGATCCAGTCACGCGCTTCGGGAATGCCCGGGTCGAGAACAAAGCGATCGCTGGCGGTGCGGATCCAGTTACGGTGCAGGACGAACACGCTGGCCGGTACCTGGGTGAGGGTGTTGTTCAGCTCGGCAATCGTCGACGGTTTGGTGTTGACCGAGACGCGGTAGGGGTTAAACCACGCGTGAACCTTCATGCCGCGCTTGTGCGCTTCATCCAGCATAAACTGCAGCGGATCGTAGCCAGGGTATTCGCCGATTTTGCCGGTCAGCATATCGGACCACGGCAGAATATCCGACCGCCAGAGCGCCGTACCGTCCGGTTTCACCTGGAAAAAGACGGTGTTGATCCCCAGGCGCTGCAGGTTATCGAGTTTAGCGATCAGCGCCAGCTTCTGCTGCGTGATGCGGCTCTCCGGCGTGCTGGCGATAATCGACCCGACCGGCGGCCAGTCAAGGCGCGAAACGGTGGTGAGCCACACGCCGCGCACCGGCTCCCGGTGCGCCTGCCCGGCTTTGACGGCGGCAGCGTTCGGCGGCGTGACAAGGGATTTAGGGGCTTTACTGGTGCAGCTGAACAGCATGCCAGCGGCGATGAGCGCCGCGCCTGCCAGCGCCACTTTGCTGGCTAAGGGGAATCGACGAGAATGGCTGATGATGAACTCCCGTGTACTCAGATCGTCGCGTGTAGGCGCTATTCTCTTACGATTCGCCGGTCAGAGCAATTCCTTATCCGCTTCATCCGTCGGTTCGCCATCGCCTAGTCATAATGCAAGGTATAGGTCGCAACGGCCGACACCTGACCGGCGGTGATCCGGGAACGTGTCTGGTAGTAGCGGGCAGTGAGCGGCAGGGTAAACCGGCCCGCGCTCGCTCTGTCCAGCGTCATCTCATGATTCAGTACGACCGGCTGACGATGGTAAAGCAACTGCACGCCAATACCCTGCGCCCGATCGTCGGTGGCGTCATTGCGCAGAACGCCATGCCCCCGGGCGGAGAGGGGCTCCGCGCCGTCAACTCGCAGGGAAATCGTGACAGCGCTGTTGCAATCCAGCTGCAGCGCAAAAGGGGTGTCGCCGGTGGTTTTGCCGACGCCGCCGAAGTGGTCAAGCATCGCCGCAGGGAGCTTGATCAGGGCTGGCGTGGCGTCATTCACTGAACATCCCGCGGTGCTGATCCTGCCGGTTAAGTCTAACGCGGCCAGCGGGGTATGCTCCGCCATTAAAAAGCGCTCGCTGTGATACTCAAGCTCGCCCGGCGTCGCCGCGGGACCGGTTTTAATGAGCTCAATCGTCAGGCGGAAATAGCCCAGTTTCCACACCGCATCGGGCAAGGCGGCGGGATTGTCCACCCGTTGGCTAAACGGCGAGGGCGTCGGCCGGTCAGGAAAGCCGCCATAGCTGCCGATAGCACGCAGCGATACGCGAACGCCAATGCCGGCGAGATTAGTTTGATAAACCGTCGGTCGCGTCACTCCCCCGGACAGCAGACTGTCCAGCAGCAGCGGCGACAGCCCGTGCGGGTCGTCCGCGCAGCGGATCCACTGTTCGCCGCCGTCGCTAAGGCGGTTCCAGGCGAAACTTTTATGATACAGCGGGGTGCCGGGTCTGGCGTCAGCCGGAACCGTGAGCTGCCCCACGTTCAGCCGAAGGGTGGAGGCCTGGCCGCGGACAAACACTGGCGTACAGGCCCATCCGCTGGCGGCCGGTAACAGAGTGAATAACAGCGTCAGGGCGACCCGACGCAGGAGAGTTAAAAAGGACATGATAACGTCTGCTGTAAGATGAGTGGATGGGGGGTCTGCGCCAGCGTCGGGGTGAGATCGTAGCGGGCGCTACAGCGCTGCTGAGGGCCTGGCCCCCATTGCGCATACAGGGGGCCTTTTGGCGCCAGGCCGGCCAGGTACACCTGACCCTCGCTGGCAACGATGCTGTTGGTGTCTTTGGCGCGTACTTCGCTGCCAAAGGGCAGCGGTTGTCCCCGCGACTGCAGCGTAAACAGCGCCTTATAGCCAACGTGGGTGTGAAAGCGCGCCAGAACCACCGCGTCTTTGGTAGGGACCAGCGTCACGGTGCTGTTGGCCAGATCCACATTCTCCGGCAGCGAATGGCTGTCGAGAGAGACGTCGTTGCGGTGATAGGCGGTGGCGAAGGGCAGCACGGCGTACCCGTCACCATTGGTGGCGATGGTTTTCTGGTTGGCGAGGGTCACACCCCCGGCGCCACCGGCGTCAATCAGGACGACAGCGCCATTCATTTCCGGCGTAAAGACTACCCCGTGGCGGTGAATCAGAATGCCCCCGCTGGCGCCGTAGTTCAGACGAGCGGCCTGCGAATCGTGGCTGTAGCCGAGATTCAGATCGCCCCTTCCACTGCTGTACCCGGCCGTCAGGCTGCCGCTGGACCCGTTTTGCCGATCGCGGGTTTGGCTGACGGCGTAGCTAAGCGCGTGATTGTCCAGCAATGTGCCGTTGAGGCTGACCATCTGACTGCCAACGCTGTGGCGGGAGGAGGTCAGGGTATAGCCGGCATAGCTCCCCGGCAGCAGGTGGCCCAACGGCACGGAAAGTGACAACGTCACCACTTTGTCGGAATGCGGCTCGTCATCCTCCTCGTCACCGTGGCTGCTGCGGGAGTCGCTGTAGCTGAGCGACCACGCGATACCGTTAACCTGGCTGCTGATCCCCATATTGGCGGTACGCTGTGTGGCGCCCCCTGACCAGTAGCTGTCCTGGTCGAGACTCAGATAGAGGGTGATATCGTACGGCAGGCTCTGGCTGGCGGTGATTTGCAGGGTTGCTTTTTTGTTGTCGCTATCCTGCAGGTCGTCGTCGCTACCCGGGCTGGAAAACGCCTCGCTCAGCGTGGCATAGCGCTGATGCGAATAACGCCAGCCGGTGAAAGTCAACTGCGTGCCGAGACGATCAAAACCTTTGCTGTACTGGAGCTGCCAGGCCCGGCCATCGATCGGATCCTGCTGGTGCCGGTCGCGGGCGTTTAACAGCTGCAGCGAGAGCGCCCCGGCTTCTCCCAGCCCCTGTCCTGCGCCGAGCGAGAGGTTATGGTATTGCGCCGCGCTCTGCAGTCCGCCAAACAGCGTCAGGTTATGGGCGAACCCGCGCATCAGCGACAGCTGCATCATCAACGGCCGCTGGCTGGCATCGTCGCTATGGTAGCGCCCGGCGACCAGGTTGTATTTCAGGCTGCCTTCGCGCTGCATGCTGGTCACCGAAGCATACGGCTGGGTGAAGCGGCGGATTTCGCTATCCGACTCTTTGACGGCAACCTCAATATTGCCGCTGCTGGCGGTGGGATAAAGATCGTCAATCACGAACGCGCCGGGGGTGACGTAGGTTTGATACAGCACGTAGCCATTTTGCCGAACAGTGACCTGGGCGTTGGTTCTGGCAATCCCGCGGATGGTCGGGGCAAAACCTTTCTGCGAGTCCGGGAGCATTGCATCGCTGGAGGCGAGGGATATTCCCTGAAACTGTACCGCGTCAAACACATCGCCCGACGTGAAGGTATCCCCGAGGGTCAGTTCACTCTGCCAGCGCGTCAGGTCGCGCTCAAGCCAGGCGCCGCTGGTCGTCCACTGGGGCTTATCATCGCTGTTGGCGGTCAGGCTATTGCTGGCGCGCAGGCGCCAGGCGCCGACGTTCACGCCGCTTTTCAACATCAGATAGTTATCGCGCTCGGTGCTGCCCTCGCGGGTACGCTGGCTGGCGCCTGAATAACGATAGTTACTCTGAAAGGCGCTAATACCTTCGTCCCACAGCGCAGAGGGAACATTATCCCTCGCCCGGTGCGTCATCAGCGCCTGAGGAATGGTCATTACCAGCCGCTGATGAGCAAAATCGAAATTGACCGTGCTGCCCGGCAGCAGTGCGTTGAGTTCGGGACATGAGCGGGACGTTGCGCCGGGCGCCTGGGACAGCACGGCCGGGTTAACTCCGGCCTGCAGCAGATCTTCCGGCTTAAGGCAGGGCGTGAGCTGTCCGCGATCGTTCTGGCGAAACGTGACGGTCTTACGGGCGTCCAGCGTGACGCCGTTGACCTGCCAGCTCACCGGATAGTCGCCTGGCGGCTGGCCCGCCTGCTGATTGAAGCGTTGCAGATCCACTGCCGGCAAATGGTCGTTTTTCTCCAGCAGATCCATATTAAAGGTCGCCTGGGCGTGCAAGAGCGCGCTCTGTCCGCCCAGCAGGATGGAGAGGCTGACGACGGTAACGGTATGAGCCGGGCCGTGGCGCATCGCGACATCAGACGCTTAGTGCGCCGAAACGGGGGCGCTAAACGTCTGCACAGCGCCAAAGTCATCCAGAATGCGCCAGCTCACCTCGCGGGCGCAGGCCTCGCCGGGGAGGGCATACTCTTCACGGCTGTGAGGAGCAATCACGCTGCGCTCAAGCGGCGTTTTCTGGTTCTGGCCCGCGCAGCTGAGCGTGGTGATAGTCACATAATAGGGGGAGGCATTCTCCGCCTGCAGGTGGTTGCCGCTGACCCGCCAGCGCAGGTGCTGCGCCGCGTCGAGCGCCGAGCCAGGGAGCCCTGCCGGGCGATAAATGAGCTTCAGTTGATTCTTAATAGCAAATTGCAGAATGTTCTCGCCAGCCGGCGCGGTATTGGCGGGAATCACTTTGATATTCAGGGTGAATAAACTCTCACGGTCAGAGGGCAGTTGCGGCGAGGTTAATAACACGCGCAGATCGTTGCTGTCTCCAGCATCCAGACGGAACAATGGCGGGGTGACGATAAACGGTGATTTATTATTATCAGCCAGATCGTCTACCCAGCTCTGAATAAGCACCGGATCGTGAGGATTGGTGTTTTTTACCGTGATGTCTGCCTCATGGCTTTGTTCATTATAAATGACACGAGTGCCGGCAATGGCAACCCCGGCGGCAGACGCCAGGAACGGGCAAAAGAGAAGGCTCAGGATAAAAGCCGCTTTATAACACTGCATAATTGAGGATCCGGTCACGAGGAATGAGAATAAGGGCAGGGGGACGCTGCCCTTGGAAAATGGCAATCAGGACATTCTATTCGTACACAATATCAATATTGGCCGTGGCATTAATATTGCCGGCGGTGACATCCTGTGAGGAATCGCTCTTCAGATCGGCGATAAAGTTAAATGCAATATCACCGTTTTCGTCGGCTTGCGAAACCGCCGTTTTGCTCTGCTTGTCAAAGGTCAGCTGAGTGCCTTCCGTTGAGCCGTCAGGGGAAGAGAAGACTTCAATGCCCACCCCTTTGGCGGTATCCGCGGCGTCGGAGAGCGCCAGCACGGCGGCGCTGGTGCCGTTAGCGTTGGTGTCCGGAGTACCTTCCAGGCTGATACTGATGTTCTGCGCCAGTGGGCAACCGGTGAGGTTGATAGTGAACGGCGTTTCTGCGGTTTTCGCTTCATGGGATTTAAGCGCCGACATATCGACGTTGCCAAAATCGACATTAACATCGCCACCGTTATTGGCGATCTGGCAGGACTCGTTAATAATTTTACCGGTGAAATTCAGTGTACCCGCCGCGCGGGCGGTGGTCACAGTAGCCAGACTTAAGGCCAGCAGTGAACCAACAACCAGCAGGGTGCCTTTTTCTTTCATACTCAAACCTTATTAAATAATCACAAGTTAACAAAAGCATTTAACATTTTTAAAGCATGTTTTTTATTTCTGTTCACAAAAAACGGTAAGCATCGCTAATGTATATTACCGTCGGGGGCGGGATTATACGGAGAACATCGTAAAGGCCCATTGATAAGATGTATTAAGCTGTAACATTATTTATTTTTTGGTGTAAGTATAATCTCATTAAATATTAAAAAGAGTCCCATACGTATAATGCATTATTTCCGGGAGATAACTGTTCTGAGCAAATTTTACGAAAAAGTTGCTGTTAATCCCGGCAGTTGACCGGGTGGCCCGGAATAATCATTTACGCTGCCGCTATTTTGCAGTAGCGTGGAGTGACGGCAGGAAGCCGCAGGTTGTAGGGCACAGAAACGATGCTGTGCCGCGCAGTGTCACCCGTTATCAAGGAAGATTGCTATGTCTCCATTCCGTCTCGCTCTGCTATGTCTGTGCCTGGCGCCGCTGGCGTCGTCTGCTGCGCTTTCCGGGCAGGTTCATTTTTCAGGACGGGTCATCAATCCGGCCTGTGTTATCGCCCCCCGGCACGATCGTATCGATGTCTCGTGCCAGCACCATTCACCGGAACAGGTCGCCTTGACAAACAACCGTCCTCGCTACGCCATGCCGGACAATCGTGGTGAGGTCAGTATTCACTGGCGAAATGCGCAGCATAGTGAAGCGGATGTCATTATTCGCTATCGCTAAGGCGGGATAAAGGCAATGAAGAGTAAGCTGATGCAAGAAGGTAAAGGATAAACCGTTGTGCGGTTTATGCGCGCATCAGCCATAACCAGCGGGCAGGCGCGCGCGCAGAAAATCATTCATGAAAACAATTATTGCCGCCGCCCGGCGGCAGAATCAGGTGTCGTCTGGCGCCCAAGCGAGCTCCGGGATCGGAAAGCGGCCCACCGTCATAGAGAAAGGGAAGCAACTCAGCGGATCCGCGACTGTTCATCGTCGCGTAACGTCAGCACCTCAAAACCGTTGGCGGTGACGGCCACGGTGTGCTCCCATTGCGCGGAGAGTTTTTTATCGCGGGTAACCACCGTCCAGCCATCTTTTTTGGTTTTGATACGGCTGTCGCCCTGGTTGACCATCGGCTCAATGGTGAACACCATGCCTTCCTGCAGCACGGCGCCTTCTCCGGGGCGGCCGTAATGCAGCACCTGCGGTTCCTCATGCATTTCCCGACCGACGCCGTGACCGCAATATTCTCTGACCACGCTATAGCCATGTTCCTCCACCCAGCGCTGAATAGCGTGGCCAATATCGCCCAGCGTCGCGCCAGGCTTCACCACCTCAATGCCTTTCCACATCGCTTCATAGGTAGTCTTTACCAGCCGGCGGGCCAGCGGGGAGACATCGCCTATCAGGTACATCTTACTGGAGTCGGCAATCATGCCCGCTTTCTCGAGGGTGATATCGACGTTAACAATCATCCCGGAGCGCAGATGTTCGGTCGCTTTGGGGATCCCGTGGCACACCACATCGTTAATGGAAGTGTTCAACACATAGGGAAAATCGTATTGCCCCTTGCTGGCCGGGCGGGCGTGCAGCTGGTTGACGATAAAATCTTCCACTCGATCGTTAATCGCCATCGTCGTTACGCCGGGAACGATAAAAGTATCCAGCATATCAAACACCGACGCCAGCAGCTGGCCGGCATGGCGCTGCCGGGCGAGTTCGTCGGCGGTTTTAATGATTATTGATGGCATTGATCACCTCCAGCAGACGGTCAGAGCCGGATTTCAGCATCAGCAGTTTGATCTGCTGGTGGTTAAGCTCAGGGTAGAGTTCGCTCATCATGCCCAGACGGATCCAGTATTCCGCCTGGGCATTGACGGAGCGGGACATGGCTTTGCTGGCATCACGAATATCATCGTGCAGCAGATCGGAGATTTTGACGATTCCCATAGATATATACCGTAATGATTCGTATATACATCGTATACAATCCAGCGCGGGATGTCCTTGGCATTTTGTGGCGTGGATGGCGAGCACCATGCAAAAAAGCCCGACCAGCGGGCTTATATTCAGCATTTTTTCGGGTTAAAAATTCGCGCTGTGCACCATGGCGAAAATTACCCATTAGATTATCGGTATGCAGAAAGAAAATAACATGATGGCGACGCATCAATATATTTTATGCAGGTGTTAATTTTGCGTATTAATATTCTCCCGTCAGGCCGGGAATCCGAAGGATTTACAGCGCGTCAGTGAGTTTATCCACCACCACTTTACCCGCATTATCGAACTGCGTAATGCGGAAACTGTCGCTCCAGGAGCGGCGGGTGGTGAAGCGGTCGAACAGGGATACCCGGCCTTTGCGCTGGCCATCTTTACTTAAAATAACCCATTCGGTCACCGAAGAATAATGCTGGCTATTGTCATGCCGACTCTGTTGTTCAACAAGCTGGTCTTCTTTTTCCACTTTTAAATAATCACGCAACATATTTAACCTCCATAGAAAGTATTATTAACATTACTCCTTTTATTTATTCTTTCAATCAAACTTTTTAATCAATAAAAGTAACTATTAGTGGGCGACCTAAGTGCAAAAATCGCGGGGAATATCACTCCTTCGGACGGCCTGGTCCACTACGCTTAACGAGAGCGTCCGCCGCGCCTACTGCGGTGTCCGGGTCAGAAAGAGGCCAACAAAAGGCCATATCCTTGTATTCTTAATAGGAGTAATTCTGCTATATCTAATGCGTTTTGCCACGATCAAGCCACAGAGAGCGCTGTACCATGAGTAACGATCACCTGACGGATATTGCCTATCGCCACTTTATTGAAAGCGTTAAAGATTATGCCATCTATATGCTGAGCGCCGACGGCACGGTCATTAGCTGGAATGAGGGCGCCCGCCGGGCAAAAGGGTACCTGAGCGACGAGATCATCGGTCGCTACTTCGGTCTCTTCTATAGCGAAGCTGAGCAACTCTCCGGTGTACCCGCAAAAAACCTGGAAATCGCCCTGCGTAGCGGGCAGTTTGAAGGGGAAGGCTGGCGGTATCGCAAAGACGGGTCCCGATTCTGGGCGCATGTCATGATCGATACCATCCGCGATGAGCAGAACACCCTGCTGGGTTTTGCCAAAATTACCCGCGACATTAGTGAACAGAAGGCGATTAACGACCGCATCGCCTGGATGGCGCGCTACGATGCGTTAACCGGTTTACCCAATCGGGTGGAGTTTTTTGAACGGGTGGAGAAGCTGATCACTGGAAATGATGCCCGCCGCTTTGCCATTTTCACGATCGATTTAGACAAATTTAAAGAGATTAACGATCTGCAGGGCCATCTGATTGGTGACCAGCTGCTGCAGCGCGTGGCGGGCGCCGTTCTCAAAACGCTGCAGAAGGAGGAGATGGTCGCCCGCTTCGGCGGCGATGAGTTTGTGGCCGTTAAACCTTTTTCCGATGAGGGGGAAGTGGATGCCTTTGCTGCGCGCCTGTGGCACTGCTTCAGCGGTAAGCAGACGTTTGCCGCGACGGAAGTGGTTCTCTCCGCCAGCATTGGCATCTCAGTCTACCCGGAGGACGGCACGGATATTAATACGATACTGAGCAATTCCGATCTGGCTATGTATCGGGCAAAAAGCAGCCTCGACCATAAGATTTGCTGGTATGAACGTGAAATGGATGACAAGACGCGGCAGCGCAATATGATGGCCGCCGATATCCGGCGCGGTATTCACGCCGGGGAGTTTTCGCTCCACTATCAGGCTATCCGCAACATCAAAGATCGTAGCATCACCGGTTACGAGGCGCTGCTGCGCTGGCAGCATCCGCAGCTGGGGACGATCCCGCCGGACGTGTTTATTCCCATCGCCGAAGAGAGCGGCGCTATCGTGCCCTTAGGTTACTGGGTGCTCGAGCAGGTGTGTAACGAATCGCTGGAAAATGGTTTGAACAGAAAAGTTTCGGTCAATATCTCTCCGGTGCAGTTGCGCCATCGTAGCTTTATCGAAAAAGTCCGCGAGATCCTGATGCGTACCGCCTACCCGGTCAGTCTGCTGGAGTTTGAGGTCACCGAAACGGCGTTTGTGATCAATAAACAGCTGGCGTTCAGCGTTCTGCATCATCTGCAAAAAATGGGGATCAGTATTGCGCTGGATGACTTTGGCACCGGTTACTCCTCCCTGAGCATGCTGCGCGATTTTCATTTCGACGTCATCAAACTCGACCGCAGCTTTATGACAGATGTGGAGAGCAACCCTCAGGTACGCTCATTCGTGCGAGCCATTATTTCGCTGGGCAATTCGATCAATACGCCGCTTATCGCCGAGGGGGTGGAAACGGCTGGACAACTGCAGATCCTCGAAGAGGAGGGATGTGACGAGATGCAGGGATTTCTGTTCGGCGAGCCGGTCGATATCAAACACCTGCCCGACCGGCGCTGATGCGCCCACCCTCCGCTGGTGGGCGTAAGGGCGTTATTGATGCGCAAGCGCTGCCTGCCCGGAAAGATGCAGCAGCGCCGAGCGCAGCGAGACCTCGAACATCTGACCGTGCGTCAGGCCGGGGTAGCGCCAGAAGGCTACGGTCAACCCTTTACTGGCAAGCTGCTGTTGGGTTTGACGCAACACCTCAAGCGAGGCCTCGTGCCCGGACGGCTCTCCACGGGCTTTACCGTCACCCTCGAGTAGGTACAGCGATTTCCCGCGAAAGCGGACGGCATCAAGACTTTGGCTTGCCTGCAAAGGCGATTGCAGGGCCTGACCTAGCGACGGGCTGGCGGAATAGTAGATCCCGAACGGCGAAGCCTTCCTCCACGCGTCGAGCACAAACAATCCGCCGTAGGAGTGGCCCCAGATAGCGCGCTGGTGGGGATCTATTTTCAGGTTAGCTTCCGTCTGGGGAACCATCGTTTCGGTCAGCAGCTGGCGAAAAGCATCATTGCCGCCGGTTTTACGCGGCGGTAGCGCGGGTTTCCCGGCGCGAGGCTCATGCGTCTTTAGCGGTGGGGTGTAATCCCAGGCGCGGGCTGCGGTATCAAAGGGCAGCGCGGTCTGGTAGCCGATAGCGACGATCATCGGCGGGGAGCCGGCGAAGAGCTGCTGCAGAAACGCGTCGTCGAGTTTATCCATCACCGCGTTGCCATCCAACATATATAGTACCGGATAGCCGGCGGCGGGCGGGGCTTTGTCCGGCACTGCGGTCCATACCCGGTAGTGACGTTCGCCATCGGCAGAGTCATACTGGCGTTGCGTAAAGTGGTAAAACGCCGACCCTTTATCCGCAATGTTCGGCCCCAGCGGCTGAAGATCCGGCCGGGCAATACTGCCGCTGCTGTAGAAGAGTGCGCCAATCGCCAGCGTCAGCAGCCCGCTCGTACGACCTGTTGTGATGCTCCCTGAACTCAACTTCACCTCGTCTGTCCCCCTGTTTTGTTGCTTCTGGCGTTATTGTTGGGCTGACACGTTAGCACAGCTTTTATGATAATGGTTCTCATTTCTTTTTCTGGCGTTGCCACAAACTGTATGCTGGGGGAGCGGGTGGCGGGATAAACGGAGATGACGAAGAGAAGGCCCCCTGTAGGCGGTCATAAAAGAAAATTCAGGAACGATCGTGAAGGTGACTCAACAGTTTTTTGACCAGCGGAGTGAGCGCAATAAACAGCAGCGCAATAATTACGATCAGCAAGAGCGTCAGCCCTTTATGGTGGCTGATAAGCACCAACAGCATCGCCAGCGTCATGGTATGATCCTTTAATAAATGGCGTTAACCACCGCCAAGGTGAATAAAATTCAACAGAATGGTCATGACCACCCAGGCCAGCAGCAGATAGCGTCGTTTATCGCGTCGAGCTTCCAGCGCAGCAAAATAGTTAGCGCTGTACCAGGTCGATATGATAATAGCCAGCGTGATGATGACCTGCCAGATCGCCTCGCTGAAACCGGTGACGCTGCTTATGCCACGAAAGCAGAGGACAATCGCAATACCGTTAAACGCATTACACATCAGCCATCCCCACAGACTTGCGGGTCGGCTAAATAAATATCCCAATCGTAAAACCAATGTCGTATTCACCCTGCTAAAATAATCGCGCTGTAAAATGCATTTTAACGATCGAACAGGTATTGATATAAATCAAAACTAATGGAATACCGCAGGAATCACTGGCGTACGGTGCTAACAGCGCGAGCAATAAACCTGAGGGTCAGCAGCCCTGAAGAATATTTAACTCATTGTTTTAATGGGATTTTAGTTATGAGATGCCTGCGGTAACGTGCGTACTTCAAGCAAGTAGCAATACGTTGGTTTCTCTGGTTATTATTGCCATTGAGGTTATAACGGGGAGAATCAGATTATTCGCCATGTTTGCTGGGCGAGGGGTGAAAATCCGACCGGGGCCAGAGCTCCGGTCGGTGTCATACTTAATGGGGCAAGGCGTTATGCTGCAGAATTTTCAGGAAATCATGTTTGTCGGAGATTAATGACAGTGCGTTAGCGATCAGCTCATCGCTAAATATCGAGGCAATTTCCTTGAGTACGTCAATATGCTCTTTCTCTTTCGCGATCACGCCGATGGCAATAAACATTACATTGCTCCGATCCCAGATTACGCCATCAGGAAACTGATAGATCTCAATCCCGGTTTTAAGGATGATATCCGTCGCGGATTTCGGCAAATGCGGCAGGGTGATGCCATTGCCTAAAAAGGTCGAGACCTGATGTTCACGCTCCAGCAGAAAGTGGACACATTCCTGATTGACATAGCCTTTGGCTTTAAACTCCGCGCCGATCATGGCGATGACTTCCGCTTTATTACTGGCTTTGCAGCCAATATGCAGATTATCCAGCGTGATGTTATCGATCATAACCAACCTCCCTGGTGAGACGAGTGGATTTTTTATCTTCATGGTTTGCTGACAGCTCTGCTTCTAACTGCTCAAGCGATTTATTGGAGGTCTCGGGCAGGGCAAAGACCACGAAAAGAATGGCTAAATAGTTAATGGCGGCGAAGATAAAGAAGACTGGCCCAAGGCCCAGTTTTGCCTGCAGCAGCGGGAACAGATAGCTGACCACCGCGTTCATGATCCACATGAAAAATACCGAGATCCCCATCGACAGTCCGCGGAATTTCAGCGGGAACAGTTCGGCTAATACCACCCAGGTAATAAAGCCCATGGAGCCCTGCATCACGCCGACGAACAGCGCGCCCAGCAGCCAGATGGCGGTAGCTTTCAGGTCACCCACCAGGGTGTAATCGACAGCGGCGATAATCAGATGCAGGGTTGCCATAATGGCGAAACCGTAGATGATGATTGTCTTACGTTTGAAGCGGTCGACAAGGAACAGTACCCCGATCAGCATACCGCCCACGGAGAAAACACCGTTCAGCACGTTGCAGATCAGCGAAGTACGCTCTGAGAAACCGGCGGCACTCAGGATTTCCGTACCGTAATACATAATGACGTTAACGCCGGTGGTTTGCTGCAGTGCGGCCCAGGTAATGCCGACCAGCAAAATTTTGAGGATCCAGGGTGTTTTGACAATCGTCGCAAAGGTGCTCTGGGCGCTGTACTTATTACCAGCTTCAATTTTGATCAGGGTAGAGATGTCATCGTACTCCTTCTGCGCGCGTTCCGCCGGGCGGATTTGTTTGAGGATATGCAGCGCTTCATCATGACGATTTTTGCTGATCAGCCAGCGCGGGCTTTCCGGCGCGCGCCACATGCCAACGAACAGGCAGATGGCCGGAATCGCTTGTACCAGCAGCATATAGCGCCAGACGTCCGGCAGATGGCCCCAGATGATGCCAATGATCGCGTTGATGGCAAACGCCGCCAGCTGGCCAATGACGATGGCGACTTCATTCAGGCCGGTCAGCTTGCCGCGCATCTCGGTAGGCGCCACTTCTGAAATAAAAGTGGGGGCGGTGACCGAAGCGCCGCCGACGGCATAGCCCAGCAGGGCGCGGGCAATCAGCAGGGTAGTGATATCGGGGGCCGCGGCGGAAAGCAACGCGCCGATGAGAAAAACAAAGGAGAGAAAGAGTAAATATTTACGCCGGCCGAAGTAATCGGCAAATTTGCCGCCAAACACGCTGCCCAGCGCGGCGCCGACCAGCAGAACGCTCATTACCAGCCCTTCGGTGGTTGGGGTCAGCGCCATGTACTGCTTCAGTGAGGAAAAGGCGCCGTTGATAACGCCGGTGTCGTAACCGAAAAGCAGGCCGCCGAAGGTGGCCACTAAGGTGATCTGATGAAGTCGTTTTCTCTGTTGCTGGTTCAGGTTTGTTATAAATGACATGGTAGTCCCTTTATTTTGTTGAACGACACAAGATAAAAATACATCTCCCCAGTCAGGATTTATCACGCCTGTGTTGTCGTATCTAACTGAATTAAATGATTTTCTTCTTTGTGTAATTGCTCAGCACAAGGCAGGGTACGCTAAGCAATGGCGGTCAAAGAGGTTTACGGCTTGGTGTTGACATGGATGTAGTCGATATCCGTTCTCCTTTGCGGGTTAGCGGTCTTTAGTGCGTCAGTCGCGACGACATTTGCCGATGAACAGCGCTCTGGTGTGGCACGTTGCTGTCGCTCCGGCGATTTACCGTGGTAAGAATATGGCACAAAGAAATGGAATGAACATGCAACAAGATCACATTATGAAAATTTAATTTCAAATCAGTGTTGCAGAATGGTAAATGCATGAAGCCAATCACAAAGGCTAAAGGGAGTATATCCCCATGAAAAGCAGGTTAAATTTACAGTGAGGTAATAACGATGTTGTTTTCAGTGGGTTAATGTAAATCGGAGAATACTACGCAGATCACATTTTTACGCCATAATATTGAAGAATAGAATTTATATTTCATTGTCACGATCGGGGCAAAATGAAGATAGAGGCCTTTTACCTCCGGTCTGAAGGGGAAATGAGCGGTTCGCTTTGCCCACGGGGGCGGAGGTTAAGGATGAATGCATCACCGGGGGAAACACCGGGTAAAAATGCAGAGAAGGGGGATTCTCTGCATCTTACCCATCACGAAAAAGATCAGTGCAGTGCGGGCCAGTAGCCTTCGTTGGCGACGATCAGTTCATCGAGGATGGCTTTCGCCACCGAAGCGCTGGGCACCGTTTTCGACAGGGCGATGGCCTGCCACAGTTTCTGGTAACTGCCCTCAATCCAGGCGTCAACCACCAGTTTCTCAACTGCCACCTGCTGCTCCATCAACCCTTTCTGGAATGACGGGATTTTCCCCATCGCCAGCGGTTCCGGACCATTAACGCCCACCAGGCAGGGGACTTCCACCATCGCCGTCTCATCGAAGTTGGCGATGGCTCCGTTGTTCTCGACGATCAACAGCATCCGCTCCTGGGTGTTAAAGGCGATGGCGCAGGCGAGGTCGACGATAAAGGTGGCATGGGCCCCGGCATGGAAATGCGCGCCTTCCGCCGTGCCGCGACGGGTGATCTCCCGGGCCATATCAAAGACCTCTTTTTCGCGTCCGGCCATCACCTCGTTGGCCCGCGTAAACTCCGGGTCGGAATGCGCCACTTCATAGTCCGGGTAGAGATAGTATTTCAGATAGGTGTTAGGCAGCGTCGTCGGATCGAGGGCAAACACATCCTTCACCTTTTTAAAGGTCTCGATCCAACTCGGCGCCTTATGCTGAAAGTCTTCTTTTGGGCTGCTGTATCCCTGCTCCGCCACGTGACGCTTCAGCGCCGGCATCAAATCGTTACCGGCTTTATCGGTGATGCTGGTCCACCAGCCGAAGTGGTTCAGGCCATAGTAACGAACGTTCAGCGCTTTGCGCGACGGCAGGCCGAGGATGTCGGCGAACAGACCCTCGATAGCCACCGGCATATCGCAAATGTTGATGATGCGCGCGTCGGGCCGCAGGCGACGGGTCGCTTCCGCGACGATAGCCGCCGGGTTGGAGTAGTTGAGCATCCAGGCCCCTGGAGCGTACTGCTGCATATAATCGACCAGCTCCAGCACCCCGGCAATCGAGCGCATACCGTAGGCAATCCCACCCGGACCACAGGTCTCCTGGCCCGGCACGCCATATTTCAGCGGGATCTTTTCATCCTTTTCCCGCATCTCATACAGGCCAACGCGAATATGCGCCATCACGAAATCGACGTCGGTAAAGGCCGCCTGCGGATCGGTGGTATAGCTGAACTTCACCTGTGGGAAGCGTTCAGCCACCAGGATGGCGCAGGCGTCGCCGATAGTCTTCTGACGCTGGTGATGGTTGTCGTACAGACGGATCTCCCGCAGGGGAAAGCGCGACATATTTTCCAGTAACATCATCACAATCCCAGGGGTATAAGTACTGCCGCCGCCGGCAATGGTGACCACAAAATTATCTTTCATTTACCACCTCGTTATTCAATAACACCCAGACTGGCGTTGACCGCCGTTCGAATTTTGTTAACTCCCAGGCCATAGATAACCTGGACATGGTTTCCTTTAATCAGCACGCTGCTCCCGCCGCTCTCTTTCAACAGCGTCTGCTGGATAAGGGCGGGGTCCCGCACATCAACCCGCAGACGGGTAAAACAGTTGCCCACCGCACAGACATTCTCTTTCCCTCCCAGCCCGGCAATCACCAGCGCGCCTTTATCCGGATGCTCGCTATTAGCCTGTTGCGAATGCTCATCTTCGGCTGCGGTTTCGCGGCCCGGGGTGAGCAGCCGCAGACGGGTAATACAGAAGGTGCCGACCAGGTACATGGTCGCGGTTTCCAGCAGACCGAGGGCGACAAACACCGGCCAGCGCGTCGCGCCGACTCCCGCCGGGAGGTTATAGACGACGAAATCGATGAGGCCGTTAGTGGCGCAGACCCTGACGTGAAGCAGCCAGGCCAGCATCTGGAAAAAACCGTCCAGCAGGGAGTAGATAAGCCACAGCAATGGGGCGGTGAAGATAAAGAGAAACTCAAAAGGTTCGGTGATCCCCACCAGGACGGAGGTAACAATCAAGGGGATCAGCGTGACTTTCAGCCGCTGCTTATTCTCCGCTTTCGCCGTACGGTAGAAGGCGAGCGCCATGCCGGCGGTGCCAAAAATCTTCACCATCCCATAGGTGAGGAAACGGGCGGAATCACTGAGCGCGTCAACGGGGTGGCGGGCGATTTCGGCCAGGAAAATAGGCTTAGCGCCAATGACGGTCTGACCATCGATCAGCAGCTGACCGCCGATAGAAGTAAAAACGAACGGCGACCAGATCAGATGATGCAGCCCGGTGGGGATCAGGAACCGGTTGAGAAAGCCGTACAGGAAGACCCCGATGGCGCCAAAGGATTTCATAAAGCCGGTCAGCGCCGAGATGCCCAGCTCCACTACCGGCCAGAGATAGACGGTGGCGATGGCGAACATGCCAACCAGCGGCAGCATCACGATCAGCACCAGCTTACTGTTGCCGTAGATCGACAGCGCGCCGCGAAACTCAATCCCAACCACGCGATTATGGACAAAGGCGACAGCGCAGCCAAGGATAATCCCAAGGAATACGCCCATATCGATAACCTGAAAACCGAAGATAAAGGTTTGTCCGCTGCCGTACAGTTGCGCGTTGGTGGCTCCGGTCGCCAGGCGATGGGTGAGGGTTAGCCAGCTATTATTCGCCGCCAGGTACATCAGCCAGGTCATGGCCGCCACGAAGGCCGCTTCGGCCTTGCGGGTTTTCGCCAGACCGCTGGCCAGCCCAAGGCAGAACAGAAACCCAAGATGGTTCATCAGCGCCCAGAGCATACTGGAGACAAATTTCCCCATCAGGTAGAGCCCGCTGCTTTCATCCACCCACAGCCGGTTGGTCGTCATGCTGAACAGGGCGATCAACAGGCCGATAGCTGGCAGATACAGCACCGGCCCGATCATCGCCTTGGAAAAGTCCTGAAGCTTTTTCACTCCAATCATGGTTGTCCTCTCGTCTTTGCAGACCGCTGTCATCACCTGATGAATAGGCTTATCAGACTAGGAGCAGACCACCGGGAACCCGAGCAGGAAAAGGGCCATCTGTGACGAAAGTCATATATATTGTTGCTGGACAGATATATAAATATGGCGTGATTTATAGATGTGTCATTGTTGATTTTTTCGCTGAAAGATAAAAATAATCATTTAATTACATAAAGTTATTCATGTCTACCGTTGACTGGCGCCACTCCATCGAGACATCTAAAAGTGATTTATAAAAAGATTGCCACTGAACTGAAGGCCCGCCTCAACAGCGACGACTATGCCGTCGGCGATATGCTGCCCAGCGAAAAAGCGCTCGCCGCGGAGCTGAAGGTCTCGGTGATGACGCTGCGCAAAGCGCTGGCGCTACTGGAGGAAGAAAAGCTGATCGCGCGGCGGCACGGCAGCGGAACCTGCATTGTGCGTAAAAGTAACTATCATGGCGGGGAACTGGAGGGCTTTAACTACCAGATGCAGGTGGTGGGCGTCACCAACTACCGTAACAAAGTTATTGAATTTACGCTGCTTGATGCCCCGCCAGCCATTGCCCAGCAGTTAAAGATCCAGCCGGGGGAGAAAGTGTATTACGTCAGACGGCTGCGGCTGATCGATGAGGTCCCAATCCTGGTGGAAAACAGCTATATCCCCTTCGCCACCTTCCCCTGGCTCAGCGTGGGTAACCTCGAGCAGTCTAAGTTCAACTATTTCAAAAAAGAGTGCCATATCACCATCATCGAGAGCCACCGCAGCTATACCCCGGTGCTGGCGACCCGTGAGCAGGCGGAGCTGCTGCAGGTGGCGCCAAACAGCCTCCTGCTGCGGGTGCAGTCGATCAGCTACGCCCAGAACCGGGCGATCGTCGATTTCTCAGAGATCTACCAGAACACCAGTAAGTACAATGTGAAGCACATTACCCGCCGCTAGAGGATTCAGACCAGCCATCCCCGGGCGATCAGCTCTATCCCCAGCGCCAGCAGGAACAACAGAAAGCCCTGACGAAAGCGCTGCGGGCTGAGACGCGAGCGGATCCGCTGTCCCAGCCACATGCCGAGCAGCGCCGGCAACAGCGCCAGCGCCGACAATAGCCATGCATCATCATGCCAGCCATCGTGCAGGGCGAGGCCAGCCGCCAACGCCAGAGTGGAAAGGGTGAACGACAACCCCAGGGCCTGCACCAGCTCGTCGCGACGAAAGCCCAGCGCCTGTAGCCAGGGAACGGCCGGAATAACAAATACCCCGGTCGCCCCGGTGATAACGCCGGTCAGCCCGCCCATGAGCGGCGACAGCCACTTCTCCACGCGGCCGGAAACCTGAAACACCGGACTGCAGAGCGCATACCCGGCATAGACTATCAATGCGGCGCCAAGCGCCAGCGCCGACCACCGAGGATTGAGGCCGATCAGCAGTGAGGACCCGGCCAACGTGCCAATAATAATCCCGGTCATCATAAGCCAGAGACGGCGTACAATCTGCGCCAGCGCCGGGCCTGCCAGTAACTGCCAGAGATTGGTGAGCAGCGAGGGGAGGACCAGCAGCGCCGCTGCGGCCTGCGGCGGCATCAGCAGGCCAAGCAGGCCCATCGCCACGGTGGGCAATCCCATGCCGGTCACCCCTTTGACCAGCCCGGCGGCAATAAAGATCAACAGGAAAGAGATCGTGTGTAAATCGAACATTATGGCTCACTTTTCAGGGTAGAAAGGGGCATTGAAACAGCTGGTCGTGAGGGCCACAATGCGGTATGTTGGCCATAGACTACGGAAAAACCGAAGGGAAAGGAGGGCCTGATGCGACTGGATCTGGCCGATCTGCGGCTATTTATCGCCATCGTGGATACCGGTAGTATCACCGGCGGAGCGGCGAATGCCCATCTGGCCCTGGCGTCCGCCAGTGAGAGGCTGCGCAAGATGGAGGCCGAGATCGGCGTGCCGCTGTTGCACCGTCATGCCCGGGGGGTGACGATGACAGAGGCCGGGGAGGTACTGGCGCGCCATGCCCGCCCGCTTCTTGCGCAGCAGCAGCGTCTGCGCCAGGCGATGCACGCCTTCGCCTGCGGTCAGCGGGGGACGCTGCGCCTGTTCGCCAACACCTCGGCGATGTCGGCCTTTCTGCCGGGGAAGCTCGCCGCCTGGATGGCAGCGCACCCGGCGGTGCAGATCGAAACCGAAGAACGCACCAGCGCGGATATCGTCAGCTGTATCCTGGCGGGCGTGGCGCAGGCCGGAGTGGTGTCCGATGCGGTCGACCCCGGGCCGCTGCGCCTCGATCCCGTCGCTGACGACCCGCTGGTGCTGATCGTGCCGCCAGCTCGCCCTCTGGCCGAAAAACAGGAAGTGGCGTTTGCGGCGGTGCTCAACGAGCCGTTGGTCGCCCTCTATCAGACCAGTGCGCTACAGCAGCATATCGAACAGCACGCAGCTGAACTCGGCCAGGCGCTAAACGTTCGGGTCAGGATGAGCCATTTTACAGGGCTTTGCGAGATGGTGGCGCACGGCGCTGGCGGGGCGATCCTGCCGCGCGTTATTGCCGAGCGTTACCGGCAGCGCTATTCGTTTGCCGTCATCGGGTTACAGGACCGCTGGGCGCAGCGCCGTTTGTGCCTGTGCTACCAGGATGACGCCAGCCTGTCGCCAGCGATGCGCCGCTTACTGGAATGGCTTCGTCAGCCTTGAGAACATCAGTGACAGTGTCACTTTTCATGCCCGTTATTGCTACTGACATCCGTGCCAGAGATGCGATAGTAGAGGTCCGCTTTTATTAAGACGCGAATCAGGACAGACAAGATGAGTACATTACCAAAGGTCGCGGTGCTGGGACTCGGCGCCATGGGACACGCTTTTGCCAGTAACCTGCTGAAAAACGGCTTTACCGTTGCCGGCTGGAACCGTTCGCCAGCCCGCGGCGAAGATTTACAGGCGCATGGGTTATCTCTGCACGCCACGCCGCAGCAGGCGGTGGCCGATGCCGAGGTGATCATCAGTATGCTCGCCGACGGCGAGGCCACCCTCGAGGTACTGGCGCAAATCGCGCCCGCCTGTCAGCCGCAGGCGATCTATTGCCAGATGGGCACCATTGGCCTGCCGGAGACCCGGCAGGCCATCGCGTTGTTGCGGGAACTTCAGCCAGCGATGACCTATATCGATGCCCCGGTGTCGGGGACCAAAGCCCCAGCGGAGAAGGCACAGATCCTGGTGCTCGCCAGCGGCGATAGGGAAAAGGGCGCCGCTGCCGAACCGGTGTTTGCGGCTATCTCCCGCGGGACGCAGTGGTTTGGCGAGGCGGGCAACAGCCAGAAAATGAAGCTGGTCCTCAATGCCTGGCTGATTTCGATGATGCAGGGCATCGCGGAAAGCGCCCAGCTGGCGAAGACGCTGGGCTTCACCCCCGACCAGCTGTGGAGCGCCCTGGAAGGCGGCCCGCTGGCGGCGCCCTATGTCAAAGTGAAACTGGACGCCATCGCCAGCGAGCAGTTTACCCCGCAGATGCAGCTGGCGCATGCCCTGAAAGATGCCCGGCTGGCGCTTTCCCTGGCCGAGCCGCACACCATGCCGGGGCTGGAAAACATCGCCGAACTGTGGCAGCAGGCGGCGGACGCGGGATATGCCGGAGAGGATTTGTCTGCGGTATATCAGTGGCTGTCGCCGTCGTCAAAAGCGTAGTTTCCTACCCACGCCAGGAAAGAAGTGGCCATGGTGGCCACTTATCCTGGCGGATGGGGCATCAATTCGAATCTACCGTACGTTAGCTTAAGCTATCAATCCATTCGCTCTGGCGTGGATTCAGCCGGCGATAACAGTGTACCGACACCGCCAGCTGCGTCAGGTCGGTGAAGACCATCGGATCGAGCTGTATATGCTTTTTAATTTGCTGCAGCCGATAGGTGAGCGTATTACGATGAATCCCCAACAGCAGCGACGTTTTGCCCGGTTCGGCATTATTGGCAATAAAGCTGCTCAGGGTATCCAGCAGTACTTCGCCGGAATCATGCTCAAGTAGCTGGCGTACGTTATTGATAAAAAAATTGACCATATAGCTGTCTTCCAGCACCCTGAAAAGGCAGAGCATTGCCATTTCGCGAAAGTAGTAGATCTGCCGCTGCGGCTGCACTTTGCTACCCACTTCGATCACCGAGCGGGCGAACCGAATGGCCTCGCGAATGTCCGGGGCGCTGTCCGCCTGCACGCCAATTCCGATATAGTAATGGCTTATATGATTACTCAGTACAAACTCAATGCCCCGCAGCAGGGTTTCCTGGGCTTCGCTTAGCGCGTTGAGGATCAATATTTCATGGCTGCCCAGCAAAATAACGTCACTTACGCCGGAGAGCTGCGAGAATTCCCGCAACAGCGTACTCAGTATGTCGCTTAACTGATGCTGTTCGACCTGCACGGTCACTACGATCGGAACCCGCGGTGTATCAAAATCGAAACCAAGTTCCAGCAGGCGATGAAGCGCTTCTTGCCCGGCGGGCGTAGCCCCTTGTTCCAGATACTGACAAAACAAGGTGTCACGCAGACGTTGCCGCCAGTTGGTTTCCCGCATCTCTATGGCCTGGCGGACCAGCAGTTCGGCGGTGAGCACCGCCAGTTCAGCATAGCGGCTTATCGCCGCGGGATCGCCGCTGATGCCTACCACCATCACCACGCGATCGTCATAGATAATGGGATGATTAATACCAGGATGCACGTTGTGAAAACGCGCGGCTTCCGCGGCGTTGTTAATACAAATGCGTTTCCCGGTGCGTATTACCTCCCGGGCGACTTCATGCTGTTCGCCGATACGATGCCGTTCACCTGAGGCAATGATCTGTCCATGATGGTCAATCACATTCACGTTATGATGAATTATCGCCATTGCCCGGGCGACAATTTCATTAGCCAGCGCTGTTGTAATAATCATACAGTTATCCGCTTATGTGCCTCTCCGCGCCACCCGCTCAGAAAGGTTCGTAGAACATTCTCCGCGGCGTCGGCGAGGAGCGGTTCGCATGTGTTCATCGACTCTGCCAGCGCCATAGGGCGCTGGCAAATAGACCACATTGCGTCAATATGGTGTTGATATAATTGCCGGCTGCTCTCATCACGCCCGCCGCAAAGGGCCACAACCGGCACGCCATGGCGTGCGGCTTTGCCTGCCACGCCCACCGGGGCCTTACCAAAGGCGCTCTGCCGATCGAGCCAGCCTTCACCCACGATCGTCAGCGCGGCATCGCGAAGATGGTCGTCGGCGTTAAGCAGCTCCAGCACCAGGTCAATGCCCGGGCGCAGCGTGGCGCCGGTATAGGCGATAAGCGCAGCCCCCATACCGCCCGCGGCCCCGGTGCCGGGCCGTTCGCTGACGTCGTAGCCGAGCGTTTGCGTAAGCTGCCGACTGTAGTGCGCCATACCCGCCTCCAGTTCCCTGAGCGCGGCCTCGTCCGCGCCTTTCTGCGCGCCATACACCCAGGTGGCGCCATCTTCCCCAAGCAGAGGATTCGTGACGTCGCAGGAGGCCTGTATTTCGGCCTGTCGTAAGCGCGGATCCATGGCGCTCAAATCGATGCGCTGAATATGCGCCAGGTCCTGACCTGCCGCGGGAGCCGGCAGCAGGGTGCCGTCCTTACGCCAGAATCGTGCGCCGAGCGCCTGGGCAAAACCGATGCCGCCATCGTTGGTCGCGCTGCCGCCCAGGCCGATAATCAAGTGCCGACACCCGGCGTCCAGCGCCGCCTTTACCTGTTCGCCCAGCCCGTAGCTGCTGGCCTGACGCACATCCCGCTGCGCTGGCGGCGTGAGTTCGAGCCCACAGCTTTGCGCCATCTCGATAATGGCCCGCTCGCCGGGCAGGATCAGGAAATCCGCCTGCACGGAGAGACCGTAAGGCGAGGTACAGCGCTGCTGTTGCCACACCGCCCCCTTAAGCAACGGACTATCCGCCAGAGTCGACAGCAGTCCCTCTCCGCCGTCGGACACGGGCATTTCGACCAGCTCCAGCGTCTGGTCAACCCGGCGCAATCCCTGGGCTACCGCTGCGCAAGCGGCCTGCGCGCTACAGCTACCTTTAAACGAATCCAGCGCGATAACAATCTTCATACGTTCTCCTGCGTTAATGCGCTTTGCGCGGCGTTTTATCGGTGGTCATGAGCTGTAATAACATCCCCAGCAGCGCACATCCCGCCATGGTAAAGAAGGCGTAGATATAACCCGCTGGATTTTCCCAGCCGCCGCCAAACTGAATGAGCCAGCCCATAAGCAATGGCGAAATGCCGCCGCCGATAAACATCGCCGTGGTGATAATTCCGTTAGCGGTAGAGGTGGCGCGTTCTTCGGCGGAGTCCGACGCCATGGCGTAGTAGATAGGCCACACGGCGTTGGCCACCAGGCCAAAAAATAGCTGAATGGCGATAAGGCGCGGCATATTGGTGGCGAAATAGAACAGCGCAATGCCGATACTCATCCACAGACCGCAGACGATCAGGGTTCGTTTACGGCCAAAGCTATCCGACAGCCAGGGCCAGATTACCTGACCCAGGGTACCGGTAAGCGTGAAGATAATACTCAGCCCGGCGGACGCCGCCAGCGACAGGCCGGAGACGTGATAAAGATACGGGGGCAGTACAACGTTAATGCCCATATAGACGATTTGCGTCAGCAGGGTATTGCCCGCCGTCAGCGAAATATTGCGGTTGCGCAGGGTGCGTAAAAAGGTCTTCATCCCTTCGCCTTTGGCGACATGGCTGCTTTCCTGCGTCGCCGGGCGCGTCAACCCCTGGCTGTCGATATGCTGATAAAGCGTGTTGATGCGGTCGGCGGTAGAATATTTTGCCCAGAAGATCATTAGCGGGATGGCGACGAGCAGCGCCAGCAGGAAGCAGTAGCGCCAGCTGCCTTCGCCAAACGTGGCAAGCACCAGGCTTGCCACCACGCCGCTCAGCAGCGCGCCAATCGGATAGCCGGTATGATGCACCCCCAGCGCAAAACCACGCTTCTCTTTCGGCCACCACTCCGCGGTGTTGCTGACGCCGACGGGTTCGCCCCAGCCGGCCCCAAGGTTGACGCCCACGCGCAGCAGCACAAAGGCCGTCAGCCCGTGGCTGATCGCTTTAATCCCGGAAATAAAAGACAGCGCGGTATAGCCCAGCACCAGCGGTACCTGAAAGCGCGCTCGTTTCCAGCCAGACCCGTAGCGATCGCTCCAGATGGAGCCGGGAATATCCAGCACCGCAAGGGCTACCATGATCAGGGCGACGATATTGCCCCACTGTTCCGGCGAGAGCGAGAACTCCTTAGAGATGACCGGGCCAAGGCGCAGGATCATCTCGCGATCGTAGGCGTTAAGCACCCAGATTAGCCAGCAAACCAGTAGCGAAACCCAGGAAAAGCGATGTATCAGCCGCTTTTTGCCACGTTGTTCGCCGGCAGGTGTGTGATTGATTGTTGTCATAGTCGTGTTTACTCCGCGGCGTCGCGACAGCATGATGCGCGCCGCCTGGTGTCAGGGTCAGAGTCAGTTCGCCGGGTATTATTGTTATCGCGGCGAGCCGGTGGTTCGTTTAGCCGGCGAAGCGCCGTTCCGCTACGCCGGTCACGCCCAGGTCGTAAATGGCGAACAGGCTGCCGCGCAGCTGATTATCTTCCGGGAAGCGCGGCAGGGGCGGCTGCGCCATGGAGGTGACGTACAGCACATCAAGGTTTTCGCCGCCGAACATCACGCTGGTCACTTTTTTCACCGGCATCTCAATGATGCGATCGACCTTGCCCTCCGGGGTATAGCGCACCAGCTTGCCCGCGTAGACCAGCGCGTTCCACAGATAGCCTTCGCTGTCCACGGTGGCGCCGTCCGCCGCGCCGCCTTCGCTGCGATCGACATGGCAAAAGACCCGTTCGCCGGAAAGATCGCCGGTCGCGGTGTTGTAGTCCCAGGCGCAGATTTCGCCCGTCCAGGTATCGGCAAAATAGAACGTCTCGCCGGAGGGGCTCCAGCAGGGGGCGTTAGAGACGATAATGTCTTTCTTCAGCACGTGCAGTGACAGATCGGCGTCCAGGCGATATAGCGCGCCGCTCGGTTCCTCTTCGCGCATATCCATTGACCCGAACAGAAAGCGTCCCTGACGATCGACTTTGCCGTCGTTGAGCCGGTTAAAGGGTCGGTCCGCTTCCGGATGGTGCAACAGCGTCAGCTCGCCGCTGGCGAAGTCGAGCAGATGAACGCCATTCTGCAGCGCCACCACCGCGCCTTCGCCGTTCTGGCGCAGGGCGAAAGAGCCAATTTTCTGTCGCACGTCCCAGCTCTTAATCGCGCCGCCCTGCGCGTTGCAGGCGAACAGGCGCCCGTCGAGGCTGTCCACCCACCAAAGACGCTGCTGTTCGACATCCCAGACCGGGCTTTCGCCGAGTCGGGTTTTTAAATCCAGTAACACTTCAATGCGCATAATGGCCTCCTGATTACACTTTTTCACCGTGGGCCTGTTTCGCCGATACGGAGCCTGGGGATGAGGAACTTTTGAGAAACAGGGACACCAGCGCGCCGATAATCAGTAGCGCGACAGCGAACCATAAGCCGGACGTTGCCGCACCGGTGCGGTCCTCAAACGCGCCGAGAATAAACGGCCCGAGAAAGCCCCCGCACAGCCCGAGGCAGTTGAGCAGGCCGAAGCTGCCCGCCAGCATATGCCCGCTCATGATGGACGGGAGCCAGTTAAAGATGATGGATTGCATAGCGAAGAACATGAAAGCGGCCAGCGAGAAGCCAAGCAGCGCCACACCGTGGCCGGCAATGGAGCCAATCGCCATGCCGGTCGCCATGACCAGATATCCGGCCATCAGCATGCTGCGGGAACGCTGTTCCGTGCGGGCGAATCGCGGCAGCAGGATCCCACCCGCGGCGGCGGCAATCCACGGGATGGCGGTCAGCAGACCAATCTGCAGCGGAGTAAGCTGGCCCCAGCTACCGATGATCCCCGGCAGGAAATAACTCAGGCCGTAAACCGAAAACTGGTGGGTAAAGTAAATCAGCACCAGCAACAAAAACACTCGGGTGGACAGCGCGGTTTTCAGGGAGAAACGGCTCGGCGTATGGCGCGTTTCCTCGGCTTCTTTCGCCAGTACCGCGTTAATGGCTTGCACATCGTCGCTGTCCAGCCAGCGGGCGTCGGCTGGTTTATCCGGCAGTCTGCGCCAGACGACGAACGCCAGCGCTATCGCAGGCAGCCCTTCGATAAAGAACATCCACTGCCAGCCGTGCCAGCCGGACATGCCATCAAGGCTTAATAACAATCCGCCCAGCGGCGCGCCGATAATATTGGCCAGACAGACCCCCAGCAGGAACAGGCCGGTGGCTTTTGCGCGCTCTTCGCGGCCAAACCAGAGGGTGAGGTAGTAAATAATGCCCGGATAGAGTCCCGCTTCGGCGGCGCCGAGCAGAAGGCGCATCACGTAAAAGGACGTAGGCCCGGTGACAAACGCCATACCGCAGGAGAGGATGCCCCAGGTAATCATGATGCGAGCTATCCAGCGCCGTGCGCCAATCCGGGTGAGAAACAGGTTACTGGGGATCTCCAGCACTGCGTAGGTGAGAAAAAACAACCCGGCCCCGAGGCCGAATGCGGTTGCGGAAAGGCCGATATCCACCGACATGGTCGCTTTCGCCATGCCAATATTGGTACGATCAATAAAGCTGATGATGTACGCCACGATAAGCAGCGGCATCAAATGGCGGTAGATTTTTTTATGGGTGCGTTGCAGCTGCGTCCCGTTTACCGCCTTTTCATTTATTGCGGACATGGTTATTATTTCCCCGTATTCGTGGTCAGAAGCCTTGCCGGGATCGAGACGATCCCGTTCGTCAGCTCACAGGTTGTCGCCGGGTGCTGACCCGAACGACGCCCGGCCCGAAGCCCCACTTCGGGCCGTCTTTTGCTAAGCGCCTTCGCGCTCGAACAGCATAGAAATCCCCTGGCCGCCGCCGATGCACATGGTGACCAGACCAGTGCGTGCGCCGCTGCGCGCCATTTCATACATCAGTTTGACCGGCAGGATCGCACCGCTGGCGCCTACCGGGTGGCCGAGAGCGATCGCGCCGCCATTGACGTTAACGCGGGCCGGGTCGAGACGCAGATCGTTCATCACCGCCAGCGCCTGAGCGGCGAAAGCCTCATTGAGTTCAATTAAATCAATGGACTGCACATCTATATTGAGACGGTCCATCAGGCGTCGGGTAGCGGGAGAGGGACCAAACCCCATAATCTCCGCTCCGCAGCCGGCGACCGCCCAGCCGCGAATGCGCATGCGCGGGGTTAAGCCGCGTTTTTCCGCCTGCTGGCGGGTCATCATCACCAGCGCCGCCGCGCCGTCGTTAATGCCCGATGAGTTGGCCGCCGTCACCACGCCGTCGGCTTTAAACGCCGGACGCAGCGTGGCGAGCTTTTCACGCGGGGTGTCGCGCGGGTGTTCATCGGTCGCAAACAGGCGGGTCGCTTTTTTGCCGTCCGGCACCTCAAGGGCCAGGATCTGCTCGCGAAAGCGACCCTCCGCGATCGCCTTCAGCGCCTTCTGCTGGCTCGACCAGGCAAAATCGTCCATCGCTTCGCGGGTAATACCGAAGCGTTGCGCGACGTTTTCCGCGGTGATGCCGTTGTGATAAGGGCCTTCCGGCCAGGTGAGAATGGAGATCAGGCCATCTTCCAGCTCGCCATGGCCCATGCGATAGCCATCGCGCGCTTTACGCAGGTAGTAGGGCAGCTGGGTCATATTTTCAGTGCCGCAGGCGACGACCACCTCGGCCTGGCCGCTTTGCAGCTGCATCATGCCGTCCGCCAGGGCCTGAAGTCCGGAACCACACTGGCGGTTAACGGAATAGGCGGTGCTCTCCTGCGGGATCCCCGCGCGCAGTTGGCAGATGCGGGCGATAAAACCGCTTTCGGCGATTTGCCCGACGTTGCCGACGATCGTTTCGTCGATATCCTGCGGCGCAATCCCGGCGCGGGCGATCGCTTCGCGAATGACGGCGGCCCCAAGGTCATGCTGATGGGTATGTTTAAGACTGCCGTTAAACGTGCCAATAGCGGTACGGACGCCGCTGACAATCACAATATCATTAGCCTGGGTCATTGTTTTTCTCCTTACAGCACCATGCCGCCGCCGACGTTAATCACTTCACCATTGATATAGCGCGCGCCATCGGACGCCAGAAACGCCACGCACTCGCCGACGTCTTTCGCCTCGCCGGCGTAACCCGCGGGAATTTTGCTGATCATGATTTGCCAGACGTTTTCCGGTACGCCGCGCGTCATGTCGGTATCGATAAAGCCCGGGCAGATGGCATTCACCGTGACACCTTTTTTCGCCAGTTCGCGGCAGGCGGTTTTGGTCATTCCCACCACGCCGGCTTTTGACGCCGAATAGTTGGTTTGCCCGACGTTGCCAAGCCAGCTGGCGGAAGCGATATTGATAATGCGGCCCGCACCGCGCTCGCGCATGCGGATAGCGGCCTGCTGCATACAGAGGAAAGTGCCTTTCAGATTAACGTCGATAACCGTGTCCCAGTCCGCTTCCGTTAATTTATGCAGCATGGCGTCGCGGTTGATTCCGGCGTTATTCACCAGAATGTCTACCGGGCCAAACGCCTCTTCGGCCTGGGAAAACAGGGCTTCGACCTGCGTTTTTTCAGCGATATTGCAGCTGATAAACAGCGCCTGTGCGCCCGATTCGCGCAGGGAAGCGGCGGCGGCTTCGCCGTGTGCATCACGATCGGCGATAATCACTCGCGCGCCTTCCCGCGCAAGCACCTGGGCAATGCCAAAGCCGATACCGCGTGCGGCGCCGGTGACAATGGCGGTTTTACTGGCAAGTTTCATAGCAACGTTCCTTATGAGTCAGAGGATGAATTCCGGGACAGATGTTCCGCGAGACCGCAGGGCGGCGGGGCGAACAATCGGCTGTCCATAACCTGAAGATCCGCGGCGATCGCCGGATGAAAATCCATATGCGCCAGGATGTCGCGCTCAAGATCGATGCCGGGGGCGATTTCCGTCAGCACCGGTCCTTCCGGGCGCAGTTCGAAAACCGCCCGTTCGGTGACGTAATGCATGGTTTGTCCTTTGGCGCGGGCCAGTTCGCCGTTGTAAGAAATCTGGTTTACCCCGGCGACGAATTTACGCACCTCGCCTTCGCGGCGGATATGCAGCGCCCCGTGTTCACAGGCGATCTCCAGCCCTTTGACGGTAAAAGAGGAGCAGAATACGACGTGGCGGGCATTCTGGGTGATATCGATAAAACCGCCCGCGCCGGGGCAGGATGCGCCGAGCCGTGTGGCATTGACGTGCCCGTGCGGGTCCATCTCGCCGGCCCCCATAAAGGTGATGTCGACTCCTGCGCCGTTGTAGTAGAGCATTTGATCCTGGTGGCTAATCATCGCGCTCAGATTACGGCCGATACCAAAATCCACGCCACCCGCCTGCTGCCCGCCGTAGATCCCTGACTCGACGGTGATGGTGACCTGCTCCCCGAGCTGTTCCTCGTGAATGATGGCGCCAATCACGTCATTGGGAATACCGGTGCCGAGATTGATGACGCAGCCGGGGGTCAGATAGCGGCAGGCAATCCGCCCGATAAGCTTGCGCAGGTCCAGCGGCAGCGGCGCATTTTGCGCGGCGGGCAGCTGGATATCGCCGCACAGCGCTGGGTCGAAGGCCCAGCTTGAAGTCTGGCGGTGATCCGTCTGCGGCTCTTCGCACACCACAATGGCGTCGATCAGGTTGCCGGGAACGGTGATGCTTTTCGGATGCAGCGAGCCTTTCGCTACGCGATATTTCACCTGCGCCAGCACCTTCGCCCCGTAGCGTCTGGCGGCGAGAACGGCGTGCAGGACTTCCAGCTTCATCACCTCTTCATCGGTCGTGAGGTTGCCGTCTTCATCAGCATGGGTGCCGCGCACAATGACCACGTCCAGAGGAAGAGCCGGATAAAACAGATATTCGTCGCCGCGAAACGTGACGTGCTCGATCAGATTGGGTCGTTCGCGGGTGCGGGCGTTCATCCTTCCGCCCTCTATGCGCGGATCGACAAAGGTACCGAGACCGACGGGGGAAAGCCGCCCCGGCAGTCCGGCGGCCATCGCGCTATAGAGATGAACGATCTGCCCCTGCGGCAGGCACCAGGCTTCCACTTCGTTGTTGTTGATCATCGCCATCCAGCGCGGCGCCAGGCCCCAGTGCGAACCGATAAGGCGGGTCACCATACCCGGATGGGCAAAGTGCTGGATACCGCGCTGGCGATCGCTTTGCCCCGCGGCATGCAGTAGCGTCAGGTCACGCGGTTCGCCCGCGGTCAGAAAGCGCGCTTCGATGGCGCTTAAAATGGACTCCGCCGCGCCGATAAGCGTCATCCCGACGGTGCAGACGGTGTCGCCGCTGGCGACCCACCGCGCCGCCTCATGGGCGTCGATAAATTTGCTGCTCACTTTTTATCCTCCGTTGATAGCGTGATGATGGATTCTGCGAGACGCGTTTTGAGCTGCTGTTTACTCACTTTGCCGTTGTGGGTACGCGGTAAAGCACGGGTGAAAATAATGCGCGCCGGTAGCTTAAAACGGGCGATTTTGACCTTGAGCCAGTCGAGGATCTCTTCGCTGGTCAGGTGATGCTGGCCATCCGGCACGATAAACGCCACGGGCTCTTCGCCGTAGACCGGGCTGGGGGTCGGGATGACGGCAACTTCCCGTACTCCCCGATAGGTAGAGAGAATGTTTTCCAGCTCCAGTGAGTAAATTTTCTCGCCGCCGCGATTGATCATGTCCTTGCTGCGGTCTTTGATGTACAGCCAGCCTTCGTCGTCGAGATAGCCCAGATCGCCGGTACAAAACCAGCCCTGCGCATCGCAGCTCGGGCGTCGCTCGCTGTGCTGCCAGTATTCGCGGATCACCACATCGCCTTTTAGCCAGATATGGCCGATTTGTCCGGCGGGGAGGGGCTGCTGGCGATCGTTGCGGATGGTAATGGCGAGACCCGGGATCGCCTGACCTGAACTGCCGCATTTATCGCTGCCCCAGACGTCGCCCGGAAAAATCGTCGCAGGCGAGGTCGTTTCGGTGAGGCCGTAGATCGGCTGAATCGCGGTATGCGGGAACAGGGTTTTTAACTCCTTGATCAGTCCATCGCTCAGGTGGCCCGCGCCGCAGGCAATCGTGCGCAATGCCGGAAAATCGCCGGGATGGCTGGCGCTCTGCTCACGCGCAGCCTGGCAAAGAAGGATAAAAATGGTGGGCGAGCCGTGCAGAAAGGTAATGTTCTGCTCGCGCAGGGTGGTGATCACCTGCGGGGCATTGAACCGATGCTGCAGCCAGATGCTCGCGCCGAGGCTAATAAACAGCGCCAGCAGCGCCGACAGGCCGGTGATGTGATAGATAGGCACCGCCAGGATGGTGCTATCCGCGGCGGTGAGATTCAGTTTTTGCGCATAGGCGTCAATCGCGCAGAGCAGGTTATTGTGGGTGATAATCGCCCCTTTAGGCTCTCCGGTGGTGCCGGAGGTGAACATCATCACCGCCGTATCGTCGCGGTTAACCGGGACCGGCGGGCGGGTCAGCGGTTCGGGAAGGCAGAGCGCCTGCCATTCGCTGAGAGAAACCGCACGCGCGTCAGGGGTGTTTTTCAGCCAGTCCTGTACTGTCGCATCGAACAGGACAACCCGGGGAGCGATATGGCCTACCAGCGCCTCGCTTTCGGCCTGCTTAAGCTTGGTGCTGAAAGGCACCACTTCGATGCCCAAACCCAGCGCGGCAAAAAGGACTTCGCAAAAAGCGGGGTGATTGCCCCAGGCCAGCAGAATACGGTCGCCTTTGCGCAGCGACCAGCCGCGATCAAGCTGCGCCATCGCCCGCTTTACCCGCAGATGAAAATCGCGGTACAGATAGCGCCGATCCTCAAACGCCAGCGCCAGGGCATCCGGGCTGCGGGCGGCGCTGTGGCTCAGGGCCTGGTACAGATTCTGGAAGTCGGCGGAGGTGCTGTTCATGTGTCTCTCCTGATATCGCGTATTGAGTAGGAGTAGTCTGGGGAAATTCAGGAGAGGAAATTGCCGAATGGCTCACAATAGAAAATCAACAAAACAGAAGCAATTTTGTAACATTGCACAATGGGCAGGAGAGACCGGGTGGGGGAGAGATATCAGCGAATCAAACCGACGTGAATAATACCAGAGGACGCTATCTTTTAGACCCGTATTAACCGGGCCTAAAAGAGTAAAGGGGGGCTTCCTTAAGCACACGGTATGAATGTTCTGTTTGTGTTACGTGATGAACGTTTGCATACAATCTAAGACAAACGACCTTTCGTGTCTGGATCAAAACCCCAGGCACAGCTATGAGTTTTGTTTATTATGTGGCGAACACGTGAATCCCAAGCCATTGCCTGGAGCTGAAAAATTTACAGTGGTTCGATTTTGCTGGAGAGGTTGCCGGGATTTATGGCGTGATTAAACGCCTGAGCTTGCTCAATTATCCACGCTCGAAAATTGGCAATTTTCGGCAGACTATCGCATCCGGGCCTGTATACCAGATAATAAGATAGCGGGCTTGTCAGCGAAACATCGGGACATAAGCGAATAAGGCGCCCACTTTTGATGTCATCATCAACCATTATGCTCCGTGCCAGAGCGATACCGTGGCCATCAATAGCTGCCTGAAGTACTGCTGCGGAGTTATTTATCCGCAAGGCGGGTTTACGTGCTATCGACTGAACGTTAAAACGCCGTAACCAGCGATCCCAGGTGATAAAATCTTTGTGTTGCTCCATCGACAGATCGTGAATAAGCGTTTGCTCAGTGACTCCCGTTAGACAGTTAATCGCAGGATTCACCGATATGAGGGAGGGGGCGCACACCGGGAAAACCTCCTCCGACATCAAGCATTCTGCCTTCAATCCTTCCCATTGTCCCAGACCATAGCGAATACCCACATCCATACCCTGTGCAGTGAAGTCCATTAACTTCAGGCTAGTTTCCAGGCGAACATCGATATCAGGCCATTTATGCTGAAAATCTTCAATGCGTGGCAATAACCACTTAGCTGCAAAGGCAGGGCTGACGGTTACGTTCAGAATACCGTTTGTCGCGCCCTCCCGCAGGAGCGTCATCCCCAGGTTTAGGCTTTGAAAACCCATGCGTATATCGGGGAGCGCACGGAGCGCAGGCTCCGTTAAAACGAGGGCGGCGCGACGATTATTGCTGCGGTGAAACAGCGGAAAACCGATCACTTCTTCAAGTGAACGCACCAGTTGTCCGACGGCTGCTGGGGTGACGTTTAACTCCTCGGCTGCAAGAGAAAAGCTCTGGTGGCGCGCGCTGGCTTCAAATGCACGTAGTGCATTGAGATGAACGGGTGTCTTCATACCTGATAGAAAACCTTCTTACAAAACCAAGATTATCTCATTTGTTCATGAGGGCATTGCTTAACATAATGCAGAAACGGTGAGGATTACAAAATAAATTATTGTAACCCCAACACAGAGTGTTGAGTTTATGCGCAAAGCTTTTCTTTGCGATAGGCAAGCGGGTGTCACCGTAACGAAGTATGGCCTGAGGCTATCTTTATGACTTTAGCGATCAAATGAATTTAGGAGTTTTCAATGGCTTATTTGCAGATCACCCTGGATATCAGCGAAAAGAACAGAGCAGCCGCTGCAGCGGTATATCAAAAATACAAAGCACCATTCCTCTCAACGATCGACGGCGCTGTTTCAAAAGAACTGTTGGTACGTGCCGAAGATGTGCAGGTTCTGCATAGTTTCCACACGGCTAAACAGGCTGAAGCGTATCTCGGATCTCAGTTATTTACCGCAGATGTGGTTGAGGCGCTCAAACCCTATCTGAACCGCGCGCCTGACGTGCGTATCTACGACGTTGCCTGATAACGCATTGATCAAACGGAGATAGCAGTGATGGTTCACTGGACTGAAATGCGGAAAGAACTCCGGGCAGCGATCGGGAAATTCGCAGGTCTGCAACCCGATGTGATGCAAGGCATCGATAAGATGCAAAATGCGGCTGTCGTAACAGGCCACCTGGACGCCAAAACACATGAGCTCATCGCGTTGGCAGTGGCGGTCACGACCCGTTGTGATGGATGTCTGTCCGTCCATGCTGAAGCTGCTGCAAAACAGGGGGCGACGCGCGAAGAAATCGCCGAGGCTTTAGGTGTGGCAATCACACTGAACACTGGCGCTGCGTTGGTCTATTCCAGCCGCGCATTGGACGCCTTCGATAACCTACCTAAGTAAATAAATCTGCGGCTTCTGTACGGAGCCGCTTTTCCTATACTTTGGAAAGCAGCATGTTAATAAACCACGATTTCACCCGACGCGTTACCGTCTCCTGCGATGATTATTACTGGGTTCACTCCCCTCAGACAGGAATTGATCGTGTTATGTTGGATCGCATCGGTGGTGAGCAGGCCCGCGCCACCAGCCTGGTTCGTTATTTACCTCAGACATCATTCCCGGAACATCAGCATCCCGGTGGAGAAGAGATCCTTGTTCTGGAGGGGCAATTCTCGGAAGGCAACCGTGATTATCCCGCTGGCTGGTATTTGCGTAACCCTCCGGGCTCCTCTCACCAGCCTCACAGCAACAAAGGCACGCAGCTATTCGTCAAGCTTGGTCAGATGACAAAACGAGAAACTGTTCCGCTACGTATCGATAGCCGTGCGCCTGAAAACTGGCGTGAGGATGGCGGAATGTCAGTTTGTCCGTTGTTTGAGAGCGCAGAAGAACGAGTTTGTCTGCTGCGTATGGATTCTGGTTCGCTGCTGGTTGCCCCCTCTTTGAAGGGAGGGGCTGAGTTGCTCATCGTCGAAGGTAACCTAATTGAGGGCAACAGCATCCATGCTAAAGGGAGCTGGATACGCATCCCGTCCGGGCATGGAATGGCGTTTATTGCCGGGATCGACAAAACCCTGGTGTATCTCAAAGAAGGCCATCTCGATGTTGAGCAGGTAACGCTACCATGATGAATATTGAGGTCATCATTGTGGGAGGGGGACTCAGCGGGTTATACGCGGCCAGGTTGCTGGAGAAAGCGGGTATTAACTACCTACTTCTCGAATGCCGTGAGCGTATGGGGGGGCGTATCTTGCAGGCGAATACCGTTGAGGCTGATTTAGGCGCGACCTGGTTCTGGCCAACGATACAACCTGCATTGAAGCAGTTATTCAGAGAACTGAACATTGAGTCATTCAGTCATCAGGAGAGGGGGGACATGCTTTTTGAGCGTTCCAAAGATGCCCCTTCTCGCCATCCTGGATTTGTCTCTTCGCCTGCCGCCGCCCGTGTAAGTGGTGGGATGTCACGATTGCCCGATGCATTACTTGCGAAGTTAAAGCCTGAACGCATTCAGACCGGACTGCAGGTTAAACACATCGAACAGCAAAATGGCACCCTGAATATTTGCGGATCGTATGCCGATGGACGTCCGTTTAGCCGGCAGGCGCAACATGTACTGCTGGCATTGCCCCCCATGCTGGCTGCAGGGATCAATTTTTTCCCCCCGCTGCCCACGACGTTATTGCAGGCATGGCGTAACACCGGAACCTGGATGGCCCCCCATGCAAAGTATGTCGCTGTGTATCCCTATAATTTTTGGCACAGGAAGGGATTATCCGGAGAGGTAAGAAGCAACATTGGGCCTATGGTTGAAATTCACGATGTTTCAGAACCTGACAGGATGTTTGCGCTGTTCGGATTTATTGGCGTGCCTTTTCACGAGCGTCAGAAGATAGGTGACGCGGTCCTGAGAGATTTATGCCGAGCCCAGTTGATAAGACTGTTAGGCGAGGAAGCCGCCTATCCCCATGCTGAGTTTCTTAAAGACTGGGCGGCGGATCCCTTTACCTCAACCTCGCGCGACCTGGCCCTACCCGCAGGGCATTCTGTACCACCCGCCAGCGCAAATAACGGCTCGTGGCGTAACTGTCTTACCGGTATCGCTAGCGAATGGTCCACCGTCTTTCCTGGCTACCTGGCAGGAGCGATTGATGCCGCTGCGGCAGGCGTACAACACATAATCGAGAACAAAAGATGAAGCAGACTTATAAAGCAATGCAAGTTTCTCGTCCTGGTCAACTGGAATGTGTGGAAAAAGAACTTCCGGTTCCCGGCCCAGGTGAAGTGCTGATAAAAGTGGAGGCCTGTGGAATTTGCGGAGCAGATTCTGGCGTCGTTGAAGGTCTGGAAAAGAGTGTTGAGTATCCGCGTGTACCGGGTCATGAAGTGGTCGGTACGATCTGCAAAACATCGGGGCCGCTCCCGGCCTGGCTCAAGCCTGGTCAACGTGTCGGCGTTGGGCGACTTGGTGGTCATTGCAACGCCTGCGAGCAATGCCGTCTTGGACACTTTAACCTCTGTCAGAATCAACCGGTTACTGGCAGCACAAGAGACGGGGGTTATGCAGAATACATGCTGGCGCGTGAGACGGGGCTGGTCGCAATACCGGATGATTTGTCCTCCGTTGACGCCGCACCCTTACTTTGCGCCGGAGTAGCGACTTTTAACGCCTTAAAAAAATCTCAAGCGCAGGCTGGCGATACGGTTGTTATTCAGGGGATCGGGGGGTTAGGACATTTAGCTTTGCAATATGCACGCAAAATGGGTTTTCGCGTTATCGCCGTTGGCAGGGGCGATGATATTGCACGCGAAGTCATTGCGCTCGGTGCCCATTACTACATCGATACCAACAAAGAAGAGGCTGTTGAAGTCATTAAGGCGTTTGGCGGCGCCAAAGTTATTTTGTCGACCATCACTGACAGCCATGCCGTTGCCACTCTGCTACCCGCGCTGCTTCCCCAGGGAAGGCTGATGGTCGTTGGTGTGGGTAAAGCGCCATTGAGCTTTACCCCGGGTCTCATGGTCGGACGGGAGTTACAGATAAACGGATCCATGACCGGGACGGCAATTGAATTAGAAAAAACGCTTAATTTCAGCCTGCTGGTAGCTGTGCGCGCGCAGATTGAAACGCGTTCTCTGGCACAAGCACAAGAGGCGTATGAAAAAATGCGTAGCGGAAAGGCGTCTTTCCGCATGGTTCTCACCATGGGGCACCGTTGAATACATACCCCGTACAAGGCATTGCTAATGACAATTAAAGAAATCTCAACTACGGAATTTACTGCAGACGTGCTGGAATCCGCGATTCCTGTACTCGTCGATTTCTGGGCCCCCTGGTGCAATCCCTGTCGTACTGTCGCCCCCATCATCGATGCCCTTGCTCTGGAGCATGCCGGCAAACTGAAGGTGTACAAGGTAAATGTGGATAAGCACTCCGATCTGGCATCACAGCATGGCATTCGGACCATCCCATTTTTTAAGATCTTTGTGAAGGGGGAGTCCGTCATCGAATTTTCCGGCGCCAGACCGAAAAGTGACTTCGATGCGCTACTGACCAGCGTTATCAACTAAAAAATCATGAGCAACATTCATCTGCGAGGGTAATTATGAGCAAGACACGTGTGACACCGTGGCAGGATAAAGATCCTGTTCCCGCTGATTTGCTGAGAGCTATGCAGGCGCGTCGTCCCAACGGTGAACTCATTGGCATCGACAGGGTATTACTGAAAAGCGTTCCGCTGGCCACCGGTTGGAATGAGCTACTAAGCCGAGTTCGCGCTGATTTTAGCCTGGAGCTGATTTATCTGGAATTGATCATGCTGCGCGTCGCCGTTCTGAATGGTGCCCAATTTGAGTGGAGGGTGCACTATCCAGCCTATCTGCAGGCAGGGGGGACAGAAGAAAAGGCTCAAGCGCTAAAAAACGCTGTGCCGAAACGTGAAATGTTCGATGACCAGGAGTGGATGCTCATTACGTTGACCGATCAATCCACCATAAACGTTAATGTCGATGCCGCAGTTATTGCATCATTGAAAAATCTCTTCGGTGAAACCAAAACTGTTGAGGCCGTCGCGACCGTGGCAGCTTACAACATGGTTTCGCGTTTTCTGGTGGCGCTGGATATCTAGCTCCACAGTCCTCTCTTTTTTCACTATCGAAATATAACAGCAGAAGACGCTGCTGTAATGCTATGGGCCCAGCGTAACAGGCTTCAATGCCTGAGCACGAATACGCCCATAAAAAGGAGTACCTATGTTTGGTTTAGATGCTTTTCATCTGGCACGGATCCAGTTTGCATTCACAGTTTCGTTTCATATTATCTTTCCGGCGATAACTATCGGTCTTGCAAGCTATCTGGTCGTACTCGAAGGCCTCTGGTTGAAAAAACGCAGCGCAGTTTACCTGGATCTCTATCATTTCTGGTCGAAAGTCTTTGCCGTTAACTTTGGGATGGGCGTTGTTTCCGGACTGGTAATGGCCTATCAGTTTGGGACCAACTGGAGCGGTTTTTCTCAATTCGCAGGTAGCATCACGGGCCCCTTACTTACTTATGAAGTATTAACGGCCTTTTTCCTTGAAGCAGGTTTCCTGGGCGTTATGCTGTTTGGTCGCGACAAAGTAGGACCCGGCCTGCATTTCTTTGCTACCTGCATGGTGGCTCTCGGAACATTAATATCAACCTTTTGGATCCTGGCTTCCAACAGCTGGATGCACACGCCTCAGGGATACAGTATCGAGAATGGTGTAGTCGAGCCTCAGGACTGGATAAAAATTGTTTTCAACCCATCATTCCCATGGCGTTTGGTGCATATGACGACAGCCGCTTTCCTTGCAAGTGCGTTCTTCGTTGGGGCATCTGGCGCATGGCATCTGCTTAAGGGCAGGGACACGCCAGCAATCCGCAAAATGTTCTCTATGGCGTTATGGATGGCAGCCATTATTGCGCCGATTCAGGTATTTCTGGGCGATGGGCACGGGCTAAACACGTTAGAGCATCAGCCTGCAAAAATTGCGGCGATTGAAGGGCACTGGGAAAACAGGCCTGGTGTAGCCACGCCGCTCATTCTGTTTGGCATTCCAGATATGGAGCAGGAACGAACTAAATTTGCACTTGAAGTACCTTACCTTGGCAGCCTGATCCTGACTCACAGTCTGAACCAACAGATCCCCGCGCTAAAAAGCTTTCCGCCTGCTGACAGGCCCAACTCTACCGTGGTGTTCTGGTCATTTCGTATCATGGTTGGTCTGGGACTATTAATGATTACCCAAGGTATTTTAAGCCTATGGCTACGTTACAAAAAAAAACTGTACGCCTCTCGACCGTTCCTCTGGTTCGTCTTGCTAATGGGACCGTCCGGGTTGATTGCCATCCTGGCAGGGTGGTTTACCACCGAAATAGGAAGACAGCCCTGGACTGTTTATGGCCTTCAACGGACCCGTGAGGCGGTATCCGCACACGGCGAGCTGCATATGAGTATGAGTCTCATGGCCTTTATTATCGTTTACAGTGCGGTGTTCGGTGTGGGTTATATCTATATGATGCAGCTCATTAAGAAGGGGCCGCAAACCGGTGAAGGTCAGTATCTACAGGAGGGGGGCCCGGGGAAGTTGCGCACACCAGCCAGGCCACTTTCAGCTGGCAATTGTACTGAGGACGGCAATCATGATTGATCTTCCGTTAATTTGGTTCGGCATCATCATCTTCTCTATCCTGATGTATATCGTGATGGACGGTTTCGATCTGGGTATAGGGATTATATTTCCGTTTAACAGAAATGCAGAAGAGCGCGATGTTATGGTTAACTCGGTAGCGCCTGTATGGGATGGCAACGAAACCTGGCTGGTGATGGGAGGCGCGAGTTTGTATGGTGCGTTTCCGTTGGCCTATGCTGTTATTACTGATGCACTAGCGGCGCCCTTGACGTTAATGCTTATTGGTCTGATTTTCCGTGGCGTCGCATTTGAATTTCGCTTCAAAGCGACTCCAGCCCATAAACCATTTTGGGATAAAGCTTTCATTTCAGGTTCTATACTGGCCGCGTTCTGTCAGGGTATCGTTGTTGGCGCTGTGATTAATGGCTTACCGGTAAGTGGGCGAGCATATGCAGGGTCGGCATTTATCTGGCTCGATCCTTTTGCGCTGTTTTGTGGACTGGGGCTGCTAATTGCCTATGCACTACTGGGTAGCACTTGGCTGATGGTCAAAACAGAGGGGCATCTGCAGCATAAAATGGCAAAACTAACCCTCCCATTGTTGCTGGCCTTAATGGTCGCTATGGGAATCATTAGTCTTTGGACGCCATTAGCACATCCTCATATTGCCAACCGTTGGTTTAGTTTGCCAAACCTGTTCTGGTTTCTGCCTGTTCCGGTATTAGTGCTGTTCAGCTCATGGGGGATCGTCCGGGCTGTTAACCGCTGCGCGCACTACACCCCCTTTTTCTTAACGCTGATGCTGGTGTTTCTTGGTTTTTCAGGACTAGGAATAAGCATCTGGCCAACTATCATTCCTCCATCGGTTTCGCTTCGCCAGGCCGCTGCTCCAGTAATGAGTCAGTCGTTCATGCTGGCCGGTAGCCTGGTGATTATCCCCGTCATTCTTGTTTACACCTTCTGGAGCTATTACGTCTTTCGAGGAAAGGTCAGAACGGATGATGGATACCATTAAGGAGACGTATAGATGATGCATGCTGACAATAACCCCCCCGTGCTGCTGAAAAAGCTCGTGTGGTTGATCGTCATCTGGACGGTCAGTGTTCTCGCTTTAGGGGGAGTTTCAATGATTTTTAGGGCCTTAATGACTGCTGCAGGCCTGAAAGCATAATCGTACGAGCGCCATCCGGGTCTGGTGTCCGGATGGCGTTGCTAAAAGAAAAACTTTATTAGTCAGGAAGTTTATCTGCTTTGTTGTAACCTCAGTTTCCACTTCATACTGCCGTAGGGAGAGAATATCAGACACCACAGGCTTGACGGTTGAAAAGAACGATGACCATTCCATTGACGATCAAACAAATTGAAATGCTGGTAAAAATAAGTGAAGGGAAGGGACTGTCAGAAGCGGCGCGCTTGCTTAATTTATCGCCATCCGCCGTGAGTAAGGGGCTGGCGGTGATGGAAGAAAACCTGGGTGTTCCGCTCATCCAAAGAACAACCCGCTCATTTCAGTTGACTGAAGCCGGGGAGTACTTCGTTTCCAGAGCATCGGATCTGCTCAAAGAGTTCGACGATATCGTTAACACGACCTGTGGCTATTTCAATCATCCACATGGGGCCTTGAAGATCACCTGTTCTGTGGCGTTTGGATACGCACATTTGATCGATATTTTTGAAGAATATCGTAAAAAAAATCATGATGTTGAACTTATACTGGATCTCGACGATCACCTGACGAATCTGAATGAAAACAATGTTGATATCGCATTGAGGATTACCGCCACGCCCCCGCAGAACTACGCCGCCAGAAAACTTTCAAAAATCAGCTGGCTATACTGTGCTTCCCCTGATTATCTTGCACGGAAGGGCTCCCCGACTAAACGCACCGAGCTTGCAAGCCATGAGTGTCTGATCTATCCAGGATTAACGCCAGCCCTTCGCTATAACGATATCGCATCCCCGCATCCGCAGTGCGCAATAAAACCCAGAACACCGGTTCAGGCCAATAGTAGCCTGTTGCTCTTGAAGGCGGCTCTTTCAGGGCAGGGTATTGCCTGGCTTCCCTCTTATCTCATCAGCCAGCACATCGATGCAGGGGCGCTTGTTCCTTTAAAGCTTGACGGTAAATACGCTTACCCGACGCATAGCCTCTATGCACTCTATTTCCCCAGCAAGTTTCGTAATCCAAAGGTAAGATCATTTATTGATTTTTTGGTGGAAGAAAACCAGCCATGGAATCGTTGGGAAAAAGCGATAGGTAATTTGCTCTAATAAGCGCACAATCAACGTGCGGCAGATCACAATAATTAGCCAAAATGAAATTACCGACATAAGAAAAAACTATTGCATTGGTCACACTTTAAAGTGAAAACTTTTATATTTTGTGGTGTGCGTCATATTATGATGAAATAAATCCAATGTGAATAAAAGTATAAACTGTTTTCTCTAATATTCATTAGCCACTCTTTGTTTGCTGTGTAAAGCTTCATGCATTCAATCAAAGATATCTACCGCTTATTTGATTGAAATATCGTCAGGGACTTGTTGGTTTCTGGATTAAATGTAGACAAGTCATTCCAGTATGTAATTAAAACATGCGTAACTTTGTGTTTTTGTTAAATCTATTGGGGACTCCTATGACCGTAGGAATTAATACCGAAGCAATTAACCATAAGAATATTCCCTTTACCATGTATGATTTAGGGTGGGTGGTGCTTTGCATCGGAGCTGCCATTGGCTCCGGAATCGTCTTTTTCCCATTACAGGTTGGATTAAAAGGGGTGTGGGTCTTTGCCCTGGCCGTTATCCTGGGCTATCCGGCAGTTTATTACATGCAGAAGCTGTTCATCGAAACGATGGCGCGCAGCGATGAGCAAGATTCCTACCTGAGTATTATTACCAGCTACGTTGGCAGCCGCTGGGGCGTACTGCTTGGCGCGCTTTACTCCTTCACCATGCTGAAGTCGATGGTGGAGTATGCTCTTGCCATTACCAACGACAGCGCCTCGTATCTGAAAACCTTTGGCCTTACTAACCAGACGTTATCCGAACACTGGTGGTGGTCTCTGCTGTTAATCGCCGGGCTCTCTCTGGTCGCGTCGAAAGGAGAAAAGCTGCTCTTCAAAGTTTCAGGCAGCATGATCGCCGTAAAGCTGGTGATCATCGTAGCGATTGGTTTCGTGGTGATCCCTTTCTGGGATGTGAGCAATATTGGTGCATTCCCAACCGTTAGCCACCTTGTCGTAGGTACGTTCCCGACGCTTCCGTTCGCTATCTTCTCCATTATGTTTGTTGGGATACTAAATCCGATGAACATCGCCTATAAAAAACGTGAAGAAGATAAGGACGTGGCAAAATATAAAATTTTACGCGTACACAAAGTGGCTTATTTAGTTCTTGTCGCTACCGTGCTGTTGTTTGTCATGTCCATCGTACTTTCTATCAGCGAAGCCGATGCGCTACGAGCCTATCAGGATAATATCTCGGCCCTGGCGCTGGCCGCTAAGGTCATTCCTGGGGCCACGGTGAAGTATATGAGCGTTATTCTCAATGTGTTTTCCATCGTGACGGCATTCCTGGCGCTCTATCTGGCCGTACATGAATCTTTTGTAGGTCTGATCAAAGTCACTGTTGAAAAAATAGTTAAGCCTCAGGAAAACAATAGTAAGGCGATCTCAGTTGCCGCTTTTGTCATGGTTGTGCTGGTGCTGTGGCTGATAGTACTAACGAACTTTCCCATTCTGAAGGTGTTTGTGTTTGGTGGCGTGACTTACGGACTTATTAGCTGCATCATTCCTGGTTTTATTATTCTTAAGAATGACAAGTTTTCTGACCTTCGTGGCGTCTCGGTTTACTATGTGATTTTAATCGGCATGCTCATGTGCATTGGACCTTTTGTCATGCTGTTTTCACAATAATTTTTAACTCATATAACTTACACTTTACTGAGATTTTGTTTTTTGCATTGCGTCATCATGAATCCTGTTGCGGGTCATCATTAATTCAATTCATGTTGACCCGCAAATAAAAAGCGGGAGCAAAAAATAATTATCATTGCTGCGTGCCTGTGATATTAAAAGAGATATATAAAGAGGTTAGGGAGCTAAGATGTCACATACTAAAATCGCAAATAAGTTACAAAATCTTAAATCATCTGCAATTAGAGAATTATTGAAACACAGCAAAATGGACGGTGTTATTTCCCTGGGCGGAGGAATACCAGATCCAAACTTGTTTGATCGGGAAGGCTTACAGATTGCTATGGATCACATCTTGACCCACGGTTGGGAAGACGCGTTTCAGTATGGACTGAGTGAGGGTAATCCTGAACTGCGGGCAGCCATCTGCCAGATCATGCTTGACCGGGGAATTCACTGCGGCGTAGAGGATGTTGTTGTGACCACCGGTTCCCAGCAATCTCTGGATATTCTTGCTCGGGCACTGATTAATCCTGGCGATGTAGTGGTGTTAGAACGGCCTACTTACCTGGCGGCGCTGCAGGTATTTCAGCTTGCTGAAGCGAACCTGTTGTCGGTAGGAACTGACGCTGAGGGCATGATTGTCGATGAGCTGGAAACGCTGCTTCTAACGACCCGGATAAAAGCAGTGTATATCGTGCCCACGTTTGGCAATCCAGGAGGCGTTAGCCTCGCGGAGCAACGGCGTAAACAGCTGGTGGAACTCTCACTACGCTACGATTTTATCATCATCGAAGACGACCCTTACGGCGAAATTAATTTTACGGATTCGTCATTCATCCCGCTCAGAGCATGGTCTGCGGAAAGGGGTAACAATGATAACGTTGTTTACACATCAACCTTTTCGAAGATCCTCGCGCCAGGCGCTCGGGTAGGGTGGCTCGTGCTACCGGATTGGCTGAAAAGAGCGGTAGTCAATATCAAGCAAACCACAGATTTACATACAAGTGCACTCTCACAGTCGCTGACCTCTCACTATTTACACAGTGGCCGCTTGCCGGGACAGATCGCACTCATCCGGAAGGCTTATGAGCTCAAATGTCGAGTTCTAAGCCACCATCTGCTGAACGAACTAGGTGACCACCTCACTTTTCATCAGCCGATGGGCGGCATGTTTTTATGGGCGAAGTTTAAATATGCGATGGATACCACGCAATGGCTTCAGAAAACAATACGCAACGGCGTGGTGTTCGTGCCTGGTGAATTTTTCTACTGCGAAGAACCTGATCATTGCACTCTGCGAATGTCGTATGTCAGCACCACGGAAGAGAATCTGATAGAAGCGGTTAAGCGCCTGAAAATTTCGCTTAATTAAGCGTCCTCACCTGCTATACCCAGCGAGGACATTGGTAATAAACAAGACAGTTAGAGTTGTAAGTTGTAACCAGAGGAAGAGTAATAATGACTAATCATAGTTTTGATAACCAGATGTCTCCAGAAACGTATCTGTGCCATGGCCCATTCGATCCTGAGGTATTTGGTGGCGTGGTTAACCCGCCTGTATATCACGCCTCTACGGTCATCTTCAAAAACTGCAAAGAGCTAAACGAGCGTCACCAGGCTCTGTTTGAAGATGCGGAAGATGAAGTGATGTATTACGGTCGATTTGGAACGCCAATCACCTTCGCCGTGCAGAAAGCTCTGGCCGAACTGGAGGGGGGGTACCGATCTTTACTGGTGCCTACAGGGCTGGCAGCATGCACCAGTGCATTACTGGCTCTGGTAAAAAGTGGCGATCATATTCTTGTCAGTAGCAGCGTTTACGGCCCGACGCGTGGGTTCGTAAATAATGTGCTGGCCAAAATGGGCGTTTCGGCAACCTTTTTCGACCCTACTATCGGCGATGGCATTGGTCAACTGTTCCAGGAAAACACTACCGTGGTATTTACAGAATCTCCAGGCTCCCAAACATTTGATATCCAGGATATTCCGGCAATAACTCGCGTGGCGCATGCCCACAACGCTAAAGTGATAATTGACAATACCTGGGCAACGCCACTATTTTTCAAACCATTTGAGCATGGCGTGGATGTCTCCGTGCATGCCGCCACTAAATATATCGTTGGGCACTCTGATGCGCAGATGGGCTTGATCACGACGAATAAAGAAACCTGGCTTGCCATTCGTCGCTTTATCTATCTATTTGGTCTTCATGCTGCGCCGGATGATGTTTATCTCGCACAACGTGGATTACGCACGATGTCTTTGCGTCTCGGACGCCATCAGGATTCAGCGCTTAAAATTGCTAAATGGTTTGAAGAACGTGAAGAAGTGGAGCAGGTGCTACACCCGGCATTGCCTTCATGTCCGGGGCACGAAATTTGGAAACGTGACTTCACCGGTTCCAGCGGTTTGTTTAGCGTGGTGCTTAAACCGCACTACTCAAAAGAGTCTGTGGAGAAGTTTATTGATAGCCTGCAGTATTTCGGCATTGGTTTTTCGTGGGGCGGTTTTGAAAGCCTGGCCATTCCATTTAACCCGCGTAAAGATCGTCCGGAATATCACTGGCCGTACGAAGGGCACTCCTTCCGTTTACAAATCGGCTTAGAAGATCCAGTAGATTTAGTAAGAGACCTGGATCAGGCGCTGCGTCATCTGAAGGGGTAAGAACCAGCAAAAGCGCCAGTCAAGCTGGCGCTTGTTATACTAGCGCTATGACAAAACGTTGTGATTGGCGGAAGTAGTAATGGATATTCCGATAGAACTTAAGCACTTACAAACTCTTTTAGCATTGCGTAAAACAGGAAGTCTGACGCGCGCGGCCGCAGCTATGCAACTGACTCAATCGGCACTATCGCACCAGATCAAACAACTGGAAGAGCACTATAACGTTACTCTGTTTATGCGAAAAACATCGCCCGTAAAGTTTACCCTGGCGGGCGAGCGTTTGTTACACCTTGCTGAAACCGTGCTTAATGCAATGGAGGAAGCCAACAGGGATCTTTATAAGTTAGCGCTCGGAAAACAGGGCGCGCTCCGGATAACCCTTGAGTGTCACACCTGTTATGGCTGGTTACTACCGGTGATGGATGAGTTTCGTAAGAAATGGTCTGAGGTTGAAATTGATATATTGCCTGGTTTTCAGCCGGATCCAATAGGTCTTCTGTTGCAAGACAGAGCTGATGTTGCCATCGTGGATGAAACCGAGCAGACAGATCTGGTGAGGTACAGCTCTTTATTTAAATATGAAATGGTTGCTATTTTGGCAAATGAACATCCTTTAACGCGAAAGCCTTGGCTTGAAGCGGAAGATTTTCGTGGTGAATCGCTCATAACCTATGCAGTACCGGATGAACGCATCGATCTTTGTCGAAAAGTACTTAAACCTGCCGGCATTCCAATTAGGAGAAAAACCACTGAACTCACTATGGCTATCATTCAACAGGTTGCCTGCCAACGGGGTATTGCCGCATTGCCTATCTGGGCAGTATCAGAATATCTTGAAAAAAAATACGTCACAGCAAAGTCAATCACGGAAAATAAACTAATTTCAGAAGTTTGGCTTGCCACACTAACAGAAAACATCGACAAGGGCTATGTTAATGACTTTATTGGCTTTACCAGACAGCGCTGCTTGCGCTTATTAGATGAAATCTAAAATACGTAATAACAATGTAAGTGAGAGTTTTTTTGCATAAGAAGACGGCAATATCTTTATTTACAGGAGAAAAAATGAAAAAAATAATCAATACAAAAGCTGCTCCAGCAGCTATTGGACCTTATTCTCAAGGGGTATCATTCGGCAATTTAGTGATGACTTCAGGCCAACTACCTCTGGATCCAACAACGATGGCATTTCCCGAAGGAGGAGTAAGGGAACAGACTCGCCAGTCGTTATTAAATCTAAATCGAGGTTTTTATCATTGAAGTCATATGATGTACTATGAAGATCCCCTTGAGAAAGCGCATCGTTACCATTCCCAATCCATCCATATGCGCCAGGTACCTCCTGGAGCATAAAACCAAAATCTTCGGCGGTCATCGCTGGAAGAACATTATCATGAGCATTATTTTCACCAACAATTTCCCGCATCATTTTAGCCATAAAACGAGCTTCTTTGGGATGATTATTAGTATTTGGATAACCACCTTGTTTAATAATTACCTCAGCGTGCGCGCCATGAGCTTCTGCTATGCTGATGGCAATACGCTGCATATTATCCAGAATCAATGATTGAGCTTCGTTTGTTAAGGTACGGCATGTGCCCATAATTTTTGCTTCAGAAGGAATTATATTCGGTGAACTCCCCGCTTCAATTTTACCAATAGTCAACACGGCAGCGTCCAGAGGATTCATTCGACGTGATATTAAAGTCTGTAAATGCGACACAATAAAGCAGGCGACCGGCACAGGATCAATAGTTGACTGGGGGAGAGCTGCATGTCCACCTTTGCCAAAAACGGTGATCTCAAAAGTGACTCCCGATGCCATTATAGGGCCAATTTTTGTCCCCATTTGTCCTTGCGGAAGGTGAGGCCAGTTATGCAAAGCAAATACAGCCTGACAGGGAAAAAGCTTAAACAGTCCTTCGTTCATCATAACACGCGCCCCGGCACCGCCTTCTTCCCCTGGCTGAAAAATTAGATGTATGGTCCCATCAAAATCTCTATTTGCTGAAAGCAGTTCGGCTGCGCCAAGTAACATAGCGGTGTGCCCGTCATGTCCGCATCCATGCATACACCCTTTATGCTTACTAGCATGCGTGAATTTATTTGCTTCTTCTAATGGCAGGGCATCAATATCAGCTCTTATGCCTAATGCTGGTCCAGGATCATTAGCACTACGGTTTTTACCATATATACTACCAACGATACCCGTAGACGCTAGCCCTCTCTTGTAAGGGATATCCAGCTCAGTAAGAAAAGCTGCGATTTTATCGGATGTACGATGCTCCATAAATTTTAATTCTGGATGCATATGTAAATCATGCCTAAATTCTGTGAGCCTCTTCACATTAAGAGTCGTTCTATACTTAGATGACATGGGGATCTCTTTTTAGTTAGCGTTAACCTTCGAAAAGTAACAAATGCTTTATCTTTATTGATCTAGTTCACATAAAATCAACCTTCCCAAACTACTTTATTGAATTCCTGCCATAAAAATACTTGCTTGAATTCATTCAACATGGATGATAGATAATGCTAATCTTGTCGTAAAATACCTTTTCAACATCTAACTCATACCATTGAGGTATATCTATGGAATTGCGTCAATGCCGCTACTTCATCTCAGTAGCGAAGCTAGGTAGCATTAGTCAAGCTGCGTTAGAACTTCATATTGCTCAACCCGCTCTGACACGCCAGATGCAAAAACTGGAAGAAGATCTTAGAGTAACGCTCTTCAATCGAACAGGGCGCGGGGTGCAACTTACTGATGCAGGAAGCCAGTTCCTCGTTGACGCGGAAATATTGATCAACAATGTAACCGTCATAAAGGAGCGCGCTGTACGAGCCTCCCGTGGAGAATGTGGTAATATTTCGCTAGCGCTTCCTGTAATACAAAATGCGGCACCACCGATCACAACATTATTAAAAAAATTCAAGAAGGCATCACCGCTCGTCGGTATTACGCTTCATCACCTCATATCTGAAGTGCAACTTTCAAAGATCGCTGAGGGAGAGCTGGATGCTGGTTTTTTATTGTTTAGACCTCTTAATGATCCGCTTTTTGCAGGAATCCCCGTTTTCAAAGAAAAAATGTTATTAGCTTATCCGACTGAGTGGAAGTGGCCTGATAATAAAGAACCTCGTTACTTAAGAGAATTGCAGAATCTTGACTTTATATGGCTTCCTCGTACCGCGGCACCGGCGTGGCATGATCGACTTATTCATTGCTTTTACGATGCAGGTTTTACGCCACGTTCCGTTATGCACGGCGTTGATGCAGTATCGATGCTTACATTAGTTAGCGCAGGCATGGGATGTACCATCGTTGCAGAAGGGATGAGACATCTTGCTCCGTCAAACGTGTCGTTTGTGGTTTTAGAAGATTTAAACATTGTACAGGAATGGGAGTTAGTATGGCGCAAGGACAGGTGCTCTGAGGTTTTAAAAAGTTTAATAAATTTGATTTGAGCATATACCGCGCACTAATAGCGGAATAAATGACTGCTGCTTTTTGAGCGCAAGCGGTCAATCGGGACTAATGGCATGAGAATATGCTTTCGACTGACGATGAGGGAGGAAACCTCTATGCAGAAGTTTAGTCTCCTGAAACGTCGACCTGTGCGTCATCGTGCTGAATATGACCGGTTGTATCTAACGCGTGACCAGCAGTTGTCCTGCTTTGACCCGATCGCCAATAGGGAGCATCAGAGGGCCAGCACCACACGAGAGTATCGGCGCAACTGGCGGACTAGTAGTGTAAGACTAAAATAAAGCGTCACCCGTAGAGCTTTAATGCCTGAGTATACTGATTTCATGAGCGAGGAGTAGGGATTATGAAAAGGTTTGCTTACGCACACATACTCAATTTAACATAATATACATTATGCGCACTCATATTGCAGTAGCTAAATTGAGATGTCCGTCTCTGACCAAATAGACATGTCCGCGCTACAGTCTCACCACAGCGATCACTGCTTTTAAAGATAGTTTCCCAATCAAAGGATTCTGATGACGGATCATGCACCGGCATTTTTACTTTGGATGAAGTTAACCGACTCTAAATCATTCATGACGTTGTCGACCGGCGTCTGACCACTCAGATGGCCGCGCAGCGCCTGGGTATTCCCGATCGCCAGTGCCGACGCCTTCTCTCGCGTTACAATCAATCAGGCCCACTGAGTATGCCTAACCGCCGTCGTGGATAACCCAGCAATAACCAGCTGCCTGATGGTCTTGCCCGGTACGCACTCAATATTATCCGCGAACGCTATACCGACTTTGGACCTAGGCTGGCGTATGAGAATGTTGTCTACTTGTGAAAAAAACTCATAACACCATTCAATGGCGCATGCTGGTTCCCTTCATACCAGTGCAATACCCTGTCACATACATAATTGCTGGCAATAAAAGAAGGAACACCGAATGAAGTATGTGAATCTGGGTCGTAGCGGATTGAAAGTCTCCCGTCTTTGTCTCGGTTGTATGAGTTATGGCGAACCTGAACGTTTGCCTCAACCCTGGTCCCTGGATGAAAAGGCGTCACGTCCGCTCATTCGCCAGGCGCTTGAAGCCGGCATTAATTTTTTTGATACCGCGAATATCTACTCGGGCGGTAGTTCAGAAGAAATTACAGGAAAAGCGCTGAGAGAGATGGCCAGACGCGACGAGATCGTTGTAGCGACAAAGACCTTCTTTCCGTGGCGCAACTCACCCAATACCGGATTTCTTTCCCGCAAGGCCATTTTTCAGTCTATTGACGATAGCCTGATGCGCTTAGGCATGGATTATGTGGATCTCTTTCAGATTCATCGCTTTGACTACTCCACGCCTGTTGAAGAGACCATGGAGGCTCTGCATGACGTCGTTAAAGCAGGAAAAGCGCGTTATATCGGCGCATCTTCTATGGAAGCCTGGCGCTTTGCAAAAATGCAGCATACCGCTGAGCGTAACGGCTGGACCCGATTTATCACGATGCAACCGCAATACAACCTGCTTTACCGGGAAGAAGAGCGCGAGATGCTGCCCCTGTGTGAAGACCAGGGCGTTGGGGTGATCCCCTGGAGTCCAATGGCACGCGGCAGGCTCACGCGCGACTGGAGTGTCGCGTCCCGACGAACGCAAAACGATGCCTTTGCGTTAAAAATGTATGAGAACGCAGCCCTTCTGGATAAGCCCGTGATTGATGTTGTTGCCAGCATTGCCGAAAAGCACGCGGTGCCAAGAGCTCATGTTGCAATTGCCTGGCTGTTATCAAAATCCGTCATCACAGCACCGATCATTGGCGCAACGAAACCAGAACATCTTTCCACGGCTATCAGCGCGCTGGACTTTTCACTTAGCGATGCCGAAATCACGGAACTGGAAGCTCGCTATCTGCCGCACCCCGTTGACGGGATCATTCCCCCGCTTCCGGATACGCCGCCTTCCCTCACGCCGCCTTCAGCGATCCAGAACTATTAACACCCTGCCCTGGCCCGGCGTTGCCGGGTCTCCCAGACCACTCATTCCCGGTCACTGATGTGAAAAGGGAAACGGTGCCGGCGCGAATGCGCCCGATCGAAAAATCATCGCTCCACCAGGTTCGGTCCCGCTGTTAGCGACAATAAACAACTCGCGATGCCCGGGGCGGATCGCCAGACTTGTCGATTTAAGGTTACGGCCTTTGTCGCGGTCAGGCAGCACAATTTGCCCAATAGGCAGTCCGTTGCGGTTGAAGACCATGACGCGGCCCTGGCCTGAGATGGCCACATATACATTGCCTTCGCTGTCGACACGGGCCCCGTCTGGCGCCGGCCCGGTGAACTGATAGGTAACAACTGAACCAAACGGGGCGACCGTGGTGGCGTCTGACAGTCTTACGCGATGAAGCCTGTTTTTAGCGTGTTCTGTGGCCCATATCTGAGAGCCGACGGGGTCAATCGCTATGCCGTTCCCGACCGCGAGTCCAGGCAGGATGGCATGAATTGACCCGACATTGGGACTAACGTAGAACACCCCACCCTGTGGATCGGCTGAATTTCCCCGGCTGTCAGTGAAATAAAATCCGCCCTGATTATCAAAGACCAGATCGTTGACAAGAAATCCAGTATCAGGGGCAACAATCATCTGCTCACGGGTGCCGTTGGGTTCGATAGCCCGGACAGAACCTCGCTGCATATCGCCCACCGAGGCGATAAAGATCCGTCCATCTTTGTGTACCGCCAGGCCGGAAGCACCGAATGAATTCTCCTTAAGGACAATGGAAAGCTGCCGCTCCGGGGTGAGCTTAAACACGCGCCCCGTCGCCACATCAACAAACAGCAGGTTATTGTTCCGATCGAACACGATCCCTTCGAGCACGAGCGACGCCTGTGAAACGTTGAAGTACGGCTGGGCCTCCACGGTCTGGAGAGGACGCTCCCAGGGCGGTATGGGGACGGCACTGCATGTAAGCGCGTTATGATTTAGTCCATTCATGTGGTTTATCCCCGGCAATAATACAGAGGGAGACTTCACCTGCAGTCTCCCTGTGACAGCAGGTATTAACTTTTATCAAACTGACTTTCGGTAAACGGATCGGCGCGACCTCCCTGCAATGGGATTTTGGCAAGCGCCGCATCGATTTCGCGTAGCTCGCTGTCCGTCAACCGGACTTGCGGTGCGCCGCTGTTTTCTATCAGGTGCGGATATTGCGTCGTACCCGGGATTGGGACAATCCAGGGCCGCTGGGCCATTATCCAGGCCAGCGCGAACTGAACCGGAGTGGTGTTTTTGCGACGGGCCCACGACTGCGCAAATTCAAGCAGCACCATGTTTTTGGCCAGGGCATCGGGCTGGAAGCGTGGCAGGTTATGCCGCCGATCGGTGCTGTCGAACCGCTGGCTTGGATTGACTGCTCCGGCGAGGAAGCTGCGGGCAGTCGGGCAGTAAGGTACGAAACCGATACCCAGCTCTTCGAGCGTTGGAAATATCCGCGTCTCCGGTTCCCGCCACCACATGGCATACTCACTCTGCACCGCAGTCACAGGGAGTACCGCATGTGCGCGGCGAATTGTCCTGGCACTCGCTTCCGACAGTCCCCAGTGTTTCACTTTACCCTCCTGGATCAATGCCTTCGCGGTTTCCGCCACATCCTCGATCGGCACATTCGGGTCGGGGCGATGCTGATAAAGAAGATCGATGTGGTCCGTTTTCAAACGCTTTAGCGAGCCTTCTACGGCGCGGCGGATATGGTCAGGATGGCTGTTAAGGGAAGTGGGCTTCCCCTCCTCCACGCCGAAGCCGAACTTGGTGGCAATCACCACACGATCGCGAACGGGAGCGAGTGCTTCCCCGACAAATTCTTCACTGAGATGGGGGCCGTAGACCTCGGCAGTATCAAAGAACGTGATACCTTGTTCGAAGGCTGCCCGGATAAGCGAAACCATGGCTTTACGATCGCGCGGACCTCCGCCGTAATAACCCACCATCGGCAGGCACCCGAGTCCCATGCTGGACACCTCCAGCGAGCCGAGTTTACGCGTGGTTAAGGTTTCCTTCCGGACGGGAGCAGCATCCGAAGGGGCGTTCGGCGTGTCCTGACCAGCCGGTTTCGCCATCACGGCGCCGCTCCTGCCAAGGGTGGTTGCGGCCAACGCCAGACCGGCTCCGGCGATCAGAAAATTGCGCCGGTCCCGGGAAGCGGGTACGGCAGCAGAAGGCTGGTCATGGATCATCTTGCTCATAAACTGGAACTCCCTTTAACGCAGAAAGGATTCATTAATTTGGTCATTACCAGGCATAAGCCTGGGGCGCTTCTCCCCCGGGGCCGGGCCAGATTTCGTCGAGACAGCTCATGGTGTCGTCTGATAGCGTGATTGTCGTTGCGTGAAGCGCTTGCTGGAGTTGTTCGACCGTACGAGGCCCAATCAGTGGAGCGGTAACGACAGGATTCTGCAGGAGCCAGGCCAGCGCCACATCGGAAGGGGATTCGCCGAGGTCATCACATAATCCTTCATAGGCTTCCAGCTGCAGACGATAATCTTCAATTTGGCGGGCAAACGCGGGCCTGGCACGGCGCCCGCTTGCCATCTTTTTCAGTACGCCGCCAAGCAGCCCTCCGGCAAGCGGGCTCCAGGGGATCAACCCCAGGCCAAAATGGCGGCATGCGGGAATGACCTCCAGCTCAATGGTGCGGGCTGTCAGATTATAAAGACTTTGCTCGGCGACCAGGCCCAGGAAATGACGGGCCGTGGCGACTGACTGCGCAGTCGCAATGTCCCAGCCCGCGAAATTGCTGCTACCGATATAAAGAACCTTTCCCTGCTGAACAAGCAGTTCCATGGCCTGCCAGATCTCTTCCCACGGCGTATGACGATCGATGTGATGCATCTGATAGACGTCAATATGGTCGGTCTTAAGCCGTCGCAAACTGTCCTCGCAGGCTTTGCGAATATGGTAAGCAGAAAGCCGGCGATCGTTCGGGCCCGGTCCCATAGGCTGATAGACTTTTGTCGCCAGAACGATGCGTTCACGGCGGCCACCCTGCTGAAGCCAGCGACCAATAATTTCCTCGGACAGCCCCGAGCCTTGCTGGATATCGGGAGATTGTTCAGTGCCATACACGTCTGCTGTATCAATGAAATTGATACCCGCCTCAAGCGCCTCATCCAGAATGCGGGCGCTGGTCTTCTCGTCGGTGACGTCACCAAAATTCATGGTTCCGAGACAAAGGCGGCTGACTTTCAGGCCGGTGCGGCCAAGATGCGTATAGTTCATAAACGGCTCCGTTAGATGAGTGTTCCGCCCTGGCCTACCAGCCAGAGCGCATGATTTTCAAGAATAACGAAGCACAACGTGTACAGTGAGTGGACGTGCATGAATGGACTTGTGAAAAAAATTCAGCAATGGATTAGCCCTAATCGGTCTAAGGTGTATATCATTTCTTCATCAACGCATTCGGGTTTTAACGCCGCATAAGGAAAACTATTCTGTATGCAAATAAGCAGAGCTGATGTTGCCGATCTTATTTATTTCATGGCGATTGCACGTCATCGCAGCTTCAGCCGTGCGGCAATTGAATTAGGCGTCAGTGCATCAGCGCTGAGTCATGCCCTGAAGGGACTGGAAACCCGGCTCGGAGTTCGCCTGCTTAATCGCACGACCAAGAGCGTCACCCCTACGGCAGCCGGCGAGGAACTGGTTCAGTCTGTTCTTCAGCCTTTCGACACCATAGAAGGCGCGCTTGAATCGCTTAACCGGTATCGCAATACCCCTACCGGACGTATCCGCATCAATGCAGCCGTTGAAGCGGCAAATCTTTTGCTTGCGCCGGTCATGCCCGCTTTTATGGATCGCTATCCCGATATTGAAATCGATATTGTGGCCAGCAACCGAATGGTTGACGTGACTGATGCGGGCTTCGATGCCGGCATCCGCTACGGTGGTACCGTCCCGGAGGACATGGTTGCCCGGCGTTTATCTGCCGATATTCGCTGGGTTATCGCGGCCTCCCCTGATTACCTGGAACGCTACGGAACGCCTGAACATCCGGATGATTTATTACACCATCGCTGCATCAGCAATCGTCTCGGTGACGATCGGGTTTATCGCTGGGAACTTGCGCGAGACGGCGAAACATACCAAATGACAGTGCCAGGCTCAGTGACGGTCAATCATGCCGAAACGGGTCTGGTGGCCGTATTGGGCGGGGCTGGCCTAATGTATTTTCCGGAGCCTCTTGTTGCACCCTATGTCAAGGATGGACGGCTCCGTCTGGTGCTTACGGAATGGTCCCCACTGGAGGAAGGTTTTCATATCTATTATTCAAGCCGCCGGCAATTGCCGACCGGGCTTCGCCTTCTGATTGAGTTCATACAGGAGGCCAGGCCGCTGGGGTTGTGAAATAGTGCCTCCATACTGAACGATGCGTTATCGGCTTTATCGCCCCGTCGCTTATTCAGAATGCTCAGTTGCAGGAAGCCGCAGGGAGTCTGCAAGGCGTGCTGTTTGCTAATAATGGAGAAACAAGAGGTAACGCTGTGAAAAATTACAAAAAAAACATGGGTTATAGTTTATTTGAAGGCTAGCCCAGGTGACCCGCATCAATAAGCGCCATACGAAGATGTTTCTGAATGAAATCCGCTTTATAAATGCTGTATCGGTGGCTGTCATTTTCACATAATAACATCGCGCTTTTTTTCATTAAAGCGTACTGAATGGCTACGTCATTGTGTTTAATAAGGTAATCACGGAATGCCAGGTGTTTTATGATTTGAGCATCCCCGGTGGCAAACGCATGGATATGATGACTACGCTGATTTCCACCTTTTGTAAAGTACCTACGATTTAAAATGCCGTTTTCACCACGCACAGTATATCCTACACCCTCCATTGCCTGATTCAGGCTGTCCAGTTCTTCAAGATTAGCAACTTCGATTAATATATCTATTACTGGCTTAGCTGATAATCCAGGCACCGAGGTGCTACCAATATGATGAATTCGGGATATCACTTTACCAAGCGTCATCTGCAACAGAGTACGTTCGTTCTCGAATAAAGTCGGCCACATCTCATCATAATCAACCACAGTCAATATTCGCATGTTCAACAGTCACACCTTTTAAGGAAATTTAAGCAGTCACAATAACATAAATCGCCTCTGCTGACTTGAAGGCATTTATAATCTGTATCTGTCCTCATAATTTTCAACCATCGTCTGACAAGATGCCCTAAACCCCTTTGTAGTGCTCTTTATTCAGACCATACTTCTTCATTCTGAGATAAAGTTTTTTACGCGGTATCAGCAGATACTCCGCCACCTCATTAATACGTCCCTGGTGGATATTCAGCGCTTCGGTGATGATCTGCCGTTCGACGTCCTCAACCCGCTGATCCAGCGGCGTCGGCTCGCCGATGTGCATCAGCGGATTAACCGTTTCTGCGAGTGGTAATACCCCTACTGCAAACAGCTCGGCGGCGTTCGCCAGTTCGCGAACGTTATTTGGCCACACCCGGCGCATCATTCCCTTCAACAGACCAGCATCCACCTCCGGGACGGGATGATTCAGCCGTTGACAGGTTTTTTGCAAATAGTGATGAAACAGCGGCTCGATATCATCAGGTCGCTTTGACAGAGGCTGGCAGCCAATTTGCGTCATCGCGAAGCAGTAATAGAGTTCCGCCACTATCTGGCTGCTGGCGGCCAACTCCACCAGCGAAGCGCTACCAATACCAATCAGGCGAAAAGGCCGCTTCTCATGACTCTGCAGCTGTACCAACTGATGCTGTTGCTCGTGAGTCAGATGCTCGGGGTGACTTAAGACCAGCGTTCCGCCCTGGGCCTGGGCGATCAGTTCATTAAGCGTATGGGCGTTAGCCGGAGTCAGCTCGCAGGCGATAAACGGACCTTCAGCGTGCCGTCCTAACTGGTGCAGGTAACGCGCGCCGGTCATGCGGCCGGTTCCCGGCTCGCCGTAAAGCCATACCGCAATATCCGTTTCTGCCAGCTGCTGAAGGCGCTGGCGATACCGAACCGTCCATTGGCTGCGGCCAATAAGCTCAACCTGTAATTTTTGCTGACAATACTGGCGACGGGCGATAACCGATTGCCTCTGACGCAGCGCGGCGTCCACCAGCGTGAGCAGCTTGCCCGGATCGATCGGCTTTTGCAGGAAATCCCAGGCCCCTTTTTTCACCGCCTCCACCGCCATCGGCACATCGCCGTGACCGGTGATAAGCAGAATCGGCAGCAGATCGTCATCCTGATGAAACAACGTCATTAAATCGATACCGGAGCAGCCGGGCATGCAGACATCGCTTAAAACGATGCCGGGCCAGTCCTTCGGCACCTGCTCCCGCGCATCAAACGGATTATTACAGGCGCTGACATGATACCCCGCTTGCTCAAGCAGCTGCGTATAGGCATCCAGCACATCGGCATCATCGTCAATCAGCAGAATCGAACAGTTATTACTCACCATCTTTTACATCCGTCAAATTGAATTCCAGCACCACGCAGGCACTGCGTGTAAACGTCGACGCCAGGCGCAACGCCCCTTCCATTTGCGTCATCAGCGAAACACATATCGAAAGCCCTATTCCGAGCCCCACGGTTTTACTGGTAGTGAACGGCTTTAACAGCGAAGGGAGTAAGGCCGCAGGCCAGCCAGGGCCGTTATCGGCAATCAACACGCACAGCCTTCCGGCCTGGATTTGCCAGCTCACGGTGATTTGCGCGGCGTGCGGGCAGGCGTCGAGGGCATTGGACAGCACGTTCACCAGCACCTGATGGACGCGCACTTCGTCCCCCTGGATCCAGACAGTGTCATCCGGTATCACCAGCATCCCCTGCTGAGGCTTATGACGCATCGCCAGCAGTTCCCACGCCACGGTAAACGTCTGACGCAAATCGACCGGATGCAGCGGCGTTTCCAGTTCTGCGCGGCGGGTAAACTGGCGCAGGGAGCGGATAATCGCGTCAATGCGGTTGATCAGCCCTTCTGCTTTGCTTAACGTCGTCCGCGCCTGCTCCGCCTGTCCCTGTTCGATCGCCCTTCCCGCCGTAAAAAGATACATCGACAGCGCGTTCAGCGGCTGATTAATCTCATGCGCCAGGGTGGTCATCGTCTGCCCCACCACCGCCTCAACATCGTTCCACCAGACGCCATCGACCTTCATTGTACTGGCCACAATGACCCCCTGAGTCCGCCCGAGGATCTGCTTCACGTTAGCCGGTGTCACCCCGGAGCCCACCAGGAGCGGTAGTTCCGTCGCCGCGCGGATCTCGTCAATTTCCGCCATCGTGGCGCTATCGCCCGTACGCTGGCCGGTGGCGATCACCGCGTCAGCCTCGAAGAAATCGACATCGCGCGTCAGTTCCTGAATCGAACGATCGGCGACAATGGCATGGCTACCGTGCTTAACGTGGCTATCGGCAAAAACGCGAATATGTTCAGCGCGCAGCATACTGCGGTAGCGCAGCGTCTTAGCGGCCGCCCCTTCTATAAATCCTTCGTTGGCGATATAGGCGTTGGCCCACTGGTTTACGCGGACGAAATCGGCGCCTCCCGCCAGGGCGATCGCCATTGCCGGGATCGCCGCGTTAGCCAGAACGTTAATGCCCAGCGGCACAGCAAAACGTTCACGAACTTTCTCGGTAATGACCGCCATCAGCGCTGAGGTTTCATGGCCGATATCCTCAGGTTTAGAGAAAGGAATATCGCCATGATTTTCAATAATCAGACCATGAACACCGCCTGAAATATAATTTTCAGCATCGCGAAGCGCACGTTCAACAATATCCGAGACTGATTTTCCTCGATATTTTGGCGAGCCAGGAAATGGGTCGCAATGAATAACACCAATAACAGCCTTGCTTCGTGAAAAAATAGCTTGTATTGCATTCGTTTTTTCTGCTGAGATAGCAACCATCTTATCCATCCTGTTAAGGGAACACTATGCGTGTTTACGTTACTGGTAATATTACCGTAGATGAAACCTGGTCCATTCCGGATATACCGAAAAAAGGAGCCTCCATTCACGGCGTTAAAGTGTCGCAGGATATCGGCGGTAAAGGCGCGAACCAGGCGATTATATTATCCCGCTGCGGAATAGAGACGCGCTTAATTGCCGCCACGGGAAATGACAGCAACGGCGCGTGGATCCGCCAGCAGATAAAAAATGAACCACTGACGCTACTACCCGACGGCCATTTCAATCAACATAGCGATACCTCGATTATTTTAAATAGCGCTGATGGCGACAACGCCATCATTACCACTACGGCGGCGGCCGATACATTCAGCCTGGATGAAATGATTCCGCATATGGCGGATGCCGTCGCTGGCGATATTCTGCTACAGCAGGGCAATTTCTCCCTCGATAAAACGCGGGCGCTGTTCCAGTACGCCAGAAGCCGCGGCATGACGACGGTATTCAACCCCTCACCTGTCAATCCTGACTTTTGCCATCTGTGGCCCCTCATCGACATCGCGGTGGTCAATGAATCCGAGGCCGAGTTGCTCCAGCCATACGGGGTGAAAACCTTAGTGATTACCCAGGGCGCCGCAGGCGCCTGGCTGGTCCAGGAGGGCCAGCGTCAGTTTTGTCCCGCCGTGCCCGCCGAGGCGCTTGATACTACCGGCGCGGGCGACACGTTCCTCGCCGTCATGTTGGCCTCCGCCCTGCTGCGCGGCGTCGCGCCGGATGCGCTGGCGCTGGCGCACGCCAGTCGCGCTGCCGCCATTACGGTTAGCCGCCGGGGGACGCTCAGCGCGTTTCCCGGCAGCCGTGAGCTCGCCGCCCTGTTAACCACGGACGGGGCGCGCTGACCTACTTAAACAGCGGACAGTATGAATCGACGTTCGCTTTGGTTACCACCGTCGCCGGAACCAGAATGGTTTTCGGCACGGTTTTACCCGACGTGATGCTGTTCAGCGCATTCAGGGCTTCGGCGCCCATCTTTTCCGGGTCCTGCTGCAGTACGGCGGTGACGTAGCCGCCGTCAATACCGGAAATCGCCTTCGCCGTCAGATCCCAGCCAAAGACTTTAATATCCTTCTGCCGCCCCTGGTTTTCTACGGCGGCGATAGCGCCGAGCAGCGCGGGTTCGCCGGTGGCATAAATCGCTGTCAGATCCGGATTACCGGTGATCAGGTTTTCCGCCGCGGTCATCGCTTTATCCTGCACATTCTGCCCGTCGACCACGTTAGCGATAGCAATCTTCGGATTGCTTTTCAGCGTCTCTTCGAACCCTTTCTGCCGCTGGTTCTGAATGGCCGAATTCAGCGCGCCGACTATACCCAGTCGCGCCTGGCCGCCCATCTCTTTCTGCACGTAGTCCACGAAGTATTGACCGATAATTCTGCCGCCCTCAATATTATCAACGCCGACCTGAGCTGCCTGTGGCCCGGCCGGTAATACGGCATCAATCGCAATCACCGGAATGTTTGCGGCGGCGGCTTCTTTAACCGCTGGCATGATCCCGTTAACGTCGATAGCAGCAACCAGAATGCCTTTAACGCCTTGCTGAATATAGTTTTCTATCGCGTCGTTTTGCGCCACGGGATTATCGTTAGAGTTAAAAATAACTAAATCCTTGCCACTGGCTTTGGCCGCATCTTGTGCGCCTTTATTCATCAGATTAAAGAACAGCGCCTGTTGGTTGATTTGTACCAGCGCATAAGTCGGACCGGCAGCGCTGGCGGCAGAAATAAAACTCATTGATGCCAGCATGGTCGTGGCGACAGCAAGTAAACGCAGTTTTCCGGTGTGAAATAACATCATCAGTATCCTCGTCGGGAATAGTTGATAGCCAGCAGAGTTCCGCGCCGCATGCGAACGCAGAAGGATTATTTTTTTGGCGGGCAAATATCGTCTATATCGCCAGAACAATCATTGAACGTTCGGCGGATACCTGCTTAATGTCATCCCGGCAACCGGTCCGTGTCGGTGCGCGACTGGAATAACTTAAACGGGGTTGGGAATGACTTCCCGAATGATGCGGTAAACTGCCTATACAATTCTCCGCTGATTAAAATTTGTCAAGCATTTATTTTTGGTGATTGTTCACAGAGAAATTGCTGTATCCACCGCGCTTAACTATGTTACAGATAGCCGATTCTGGCAGAAATGGCGCAGGAAATGAGTATAAAACGTGTATTGTTATCCGATGTGGCAAAGCTGGCCGGGCTGTCGAAGGCGACCCTGTCGCGCTATATGAACAACAGTATTGTGCTGCCGCAGGACACCATCGACCGCATCGAAACCGCCATTCGCGAACTGGACTATCGCGGCAATAGCCTGGCACGCCGTCTTAGCAAAGGCGGCAGCGAAACGCTTGGCCTGGTGCTTCCCGATATTACCAACCCCTTCTTTGCCGAACTGGCCGACGCAGCCGAAGAGGCCGCTTCTGCCAGCGGCTACAGCCTGGTGCTGTGTATCACCCGCAACAACCCGGAAAAAGAGTGCCAGTTCATTCGCTGGCTGGATACCTGCCAGGTCGACGGTCTGCTGTTCACCACCAACCGCCCCGATAATGGCCTGCTGCGCAAGGAAGTCCAGCGTCACGAACGGATTGTCCTGCTGGATGAAGATATTCCCGGCAGTAAGGTACCGAAAGTGTTTGCCGATAACGTCCAGGGCGGGCGGATCGCCACCGAAAAACTGATCGCCGCCGGGCATCGCCATATCGCTTTCGTCGGTGGCCCGGACAAGCTGATGAGCGTCCGCGAGCGCTATCAGGGCTTTTGCACCGCGATGGAGCAAGCGGGCCTGAGCTGGCCGCCCGAATGGGTGATGTATGGCGACTACCAGCGCGAGTTTGGCCAGCAAGCGTTGCGGTACCTGTTCAGCCAACAGGTTCGCCCTACCGCCGTCTTCGCTGCCAGCGACTATCTGGTGCTCGGTCTGCTCGACGGCTTGCGCGCCAGTGGGCTCCAGGCGCCAGAGGCGCTATCGTTAGTCGGCTTCGATGACGCCAACTATGCCGATTTTACCCAGCCGCGGATCTCCACTATCCGTCAGCCCGCCCGCGAACTGGGCCGCACTGCGGTGAACATCATGATGCGCCTGCTAAACGACGATCCGGATATCCCTGCGGAAACCCGCCTGCCGGTTGAATGGATTGGCCGCGACTCGATCAAGATTTGTTAAGCCCGTCCCAAAATGGCGCAAAAGCGCCCGCTTTTGGCGCAAAAAACGATCAATTAACAATTTATTCACTATAATCAGTAAACCGGTTTACCGGATTGTATTCAATTAAGTGTATTGAATACATAAGGTTAAGTTACAGGGCTGCTGTGTGGTTACTGCCCTGGCACGGATGCTGCAATGTTCTTACTGGCGAACAAATATCTTACATAGCGTTTGTCCTGACTGCACTGGCGAGTGCTCTGGTCCGCAGGTAAACCGGTTTACTAGATTGTAAACCGTGTCGGATAGAGTCTCTCCCGCAGGATGGCGAACATTTTCCCGGCCACAGCGATGGGAGTTATCAGATGCAGCAGCCACAAACTACCCCGCCAAGGGTAGAGATGATCAATATCACCAAGACCTACGGGTCGATACGCTCATTGCGCGGAGTCAACCTTGAGCTGGCCCCGGGCGAAGTGCTGGGCTTAGTGGGCGATAACGGCGCGGGGAAATCCACCTTGACCAAAGTGCTCTCTGGCGCGGTGATCCCCTCCAGCGGCACGATTCGTATCGACGGTGAACAGCAACAGTTTACGAATCCGGCCGATTCACGCCGTTGCCATATCGAGATGGTCTACCAGGATCTGTCGCTCTGTGACACGGTCGATGTCGCGGGCAATCTGTTTATGGGCCGTGAGCCGATGAAATCGGTCCTCGGCATCCCCTTTCTCGACGAGGCCAAAATGCACGCCGATGCCAGAGAGATGCTTAAAGGGCTCGGGATCTCCATTCCGGATACCCGGCTGCTGGTGCGAAATCTCTCCGGCGGCCAGCGCCAGGCTATAGCCATCGCCCGCGCCGCGGCCTTTGACCCGAAAGTGCTGATTATGGATGAACCCACCGCCGCGCTGGCCGTCGCGGAAGTTGAAGCGGTTCTGGAGCTCATTCGCCGCGTTTCCGCTCGCGGGGTGAGCGTGATTCTGATTACCCACCGCCTGCAGGACCTGTTCATGGTCTGCGACCGGATCATGGTGATGTATGAAGGTACCAACGTCGCCGACAGACGGGTGTCCGACACCAGCCTGAGCGATATCGTTAACCTGATTGTGGGCGAAAAATTCACCGCCCGCTCTGCGGCAGCACATTGAGGTAACAGGATGAGTATCATGAATTTAAGCAGCTCACGCATGATCCAGCATTCGCTGCCGCGCCGCCTGCTGCATAACCATTCAGGCGTAGTCAGCATCGCGCTCTTTTTCGTCTTCTGCTGCGTGGTGTTTTCGCTGATCACCAGCAACTTTCTCACCGGCACCAACTGGCTCAACATTATCCGTCAGAGCGCCCCGCTGCTGATCGTCGCGACGGCAATGACTCTGGTCATTACCACCGGCGGTATCGATCTGTCGGTAGGCTCCACCCTGGCGCTGGTCGGCGCGCTCTCCGCTATCGCCCTGAATAGCTGGGGTCTGCCGTGGCCGGTGGTACTCCTCGGCGGCTTGCTGCTAGGCGGATTCGTTGGCGCCATCAACGGCTTCTTTATTGCCTATGAAGGCATTCCGGCGTTTATCGTCACGCTCGCCACCCTGGCCGTAGTTCGCGGCATCGCGCTGCTGGTCACCCAGGGCTACTCGATTCCGGTGCCGGCTGACAGCCTGTTTACCTTTATCGGACGCGCGTGGGTCGTCGGGATCCCCATGCCCGCACTGCTCGGCATTCTGATTCTGCTGATCGGGCATATCGTTCTCAACCATATGCGCTTTGGCCGCTACGTGACCGCCATCGGCGCTAACGCCGAAGGCGCGCGGCGCAGCGGCATTAACACCAAAGCGGTCACCATGAAGGTCTATATCATCAGCGGAATGGCCGCCGCGCTGGCGGGGATGATCATTACCGCACGCCTCGGCAGCGGCTCCTCCAACCAGGGCGAAGGCTTTGAACTGCAGGTCATTGCTGCCGTTGTGCTAGGCAGCACCAGTCTGTTTGGCGGCTTCGGAACTATTATTGGCACGCTGCTGGGCGCACTGTCGATTGCGGTCATTCAGAACGGGCTGATCCTGTCGCATATTTCGCCGTTTTACACCCAGATAGCCACCGGCACCATTATCCTGCTGGCTATCTGGCTGAACACCCGCATTCTCAACCCGACGCGCTCCGCGGCAAAAGGATAGCTGATGAAAGGATCAATTTTTCGCCATCCCTCCCCGCTGCCGGTTGGCGTTAGCAGCGGTTATGTAATGACTGTGCTTGGCCCACTGCCGATTAACGAAATGGGCGTTACTCTGATGCATGAGCATATTCTGCTGGATGCCTCCGGCAAATGGGTGCCGCCCTGCTGCTGCAGCGATCGCCATCTTGCCGAAATGCCGGTGAAAATGGAAAACCTTGGCGAACTGTCGCTCAACCCGCTGATGAGCCGCGATAACTGTCAGCTGTTTGATGTCGACGTTGCGATTGACGAGCTGACTAAATATCGCGCCCTTGGCGGAGAAACGGTAGTCGACCCGACCAATATCGGCATTGGCCGCGATCCGAAAGCGCTGGCGCGCATCGCGCGGCTGACCGGTCTGAACATCATTATGGGTACCGGGCTCTATCTGGAACCTTCGCACCCTGAGTGGGTAAAAATCAGCAGCGTCGAACAGCTGACCGAACGACTGATTTACGATCTTGGCGGCGCGGAGGAGAAACCGGAGGTGCTCGCCGGGCTCATCGGCGAAATCGGTATCTCCAGCCGCTTTACGCCGGATGAGGAGAAATCCCTGCGCGCTGCGGGTCGGGCCAGCGCCGCGACCGGCGTGCCGATCGAGGTCCATCTGCCCGGCTGGGAGCGGCTGGGCCATCGGGTGCTGGATATTCTCGAGCAGGAAGGCGCCGATTTACGCCATACCGTGCTGTGCCATATGAATCCCAGCTTTGCCGATAAGCGCTACCAGCGCGAACTGGCGCAGCGCGGGGCGTTTCTCGAATACGACATGATTGGCATGAGCTATTACTACGCCGACGAGTCGGCGCAGTCGCCCTCCGACGAGGAGAACGCCCGCGCGATCCGCGAGCTGATTGACGACGGCTACATCCAGCAAATTCTGCTGTCGCAGGACGTCTTCCTGAAAACCATGCTCACCCGCTACGGCGGCCACGGTTATGGCTACATACTCAAGCATTTTGTTCCCCGTCTGCGGCGCCACGGCGTCAGCGGCGAACAACTTGAAACCTTAATGATTGGAAACCCCCAGCGGGTCTTTGGCGGATAAAAGGAAACGTCATCATGCAGAAAAAAATCTTACTGGTCGGTGAGTCCTGGACCAGCACGTCAACGCACGTTAAAGGCTTCGACCAGTTTGCCACCGCCACCTGGCACACCGGCGCAACGGACTTTCTGGCCGCGCTCGCCGAAAGTCCCTATGCCATTACCTATATGCCCGCCCACGCGGCGGCGACCGACTTTCCGCTGACGCTGGAAGCGCTGCAGGAGTGGGATGCGATTATTCTCTCGGACATTGGCGCCAATACGCTGCTGCTGCATCCGGACACCTGGCTGAAGAGCCGCCGAACCGCCAACCGTTTAACGCTCCTGCATGATTACGTGGCCGGCGGGGGGGCGCTGATGATGATCGGCGGCTATTACAGCTTCCAGGGAATCAACGGCGGCGCGCGCTACCGCCATACCGAGGTGGAGAAAGTGCTGCCGGTACGCTGCCTGGCCTGGGACGATCGCATTGAAACCCCGGAAGGCTGCTATGCCGAAGTGACGGAGGCTCACCCCCTGTTTAACGATATTCCGGGCGAATGGCCGTGGCTGCTGGGCTATAACGAAGTTGAAATGCACCCGGAAGGCAAACTGCTGGCGACCGTGGCCGGTACCGGTCATCCGCTGTTGGCTGTTCGCGAATATCAGCAGGGTCGCTCGCTGGTGTGGACCAGCGACATGTCGGCGCACTGGCTGCCGGAAGAGTTTGCCAAATGGCCCGGCTATCGCCAGCTGTGGATTAACTGCCTCGACTGGCTGACGGAACGCCGCTGATGACCGCGACCCTTGAGCTCGCCCGGCAGCTGCTGGGCTTTAACACCATCAACCCGCCGGGCAGCGAAGCCGACTGCATGCGGTTCTTCGCCGACTGGCTTGACGATAGCGGTTTTGAGGTTTCGCTGTCGTCGTTCGGCGAAGGACGCTGCAATCTTATCGCCAGCCTGCCCGGGGCGAAGAGCGGTAAACCGCTGGCCTTTACCGGACATCTGGATACCGTCCCGCTGGGAAATGCCCGCTGGCAGTACGATCCTTTCGGCTCGCAGATGGAAGACGGGCGTCTTTATGGCCGCGGATCCAGCGATATGAAAGCGGCGATAGCGGCGTTTGCCGTCGCCTGCGTTCATCAGCGGGAAGCGATCCTCGCCGGACGCGGCGCGGTATTGCTGATAACCGGCGGAGAAGAGACCGGCTGCGACGGCGCGCGGGCGCTGATCGCCTCCGCAACGTTGCCGGAGGTGGGCGCGCTGATCGTCGGTGAACCCACCGCCAACTATCCGGTTATCGGCCATAAAGGCGCGCTCTGGCTACGCTGCGAAACGCGGGGGAAAACCGCCCACGGCGCGATGCCGGAGCTGGGGATCAATGCTATTTATCTTGCGGCGGATGCGTTGGGTAAGATTCAGCATTTTTCGCCAGGCGCGCCGCATCCGCTAATGAAGCAACCCACCCTCAACGTCGGACGCATAGAAGGCGGACTCAATATTAATTCCGTACCGGACCGCACGCGTTTTGATGTCGATATCCGCAGCGCGCCCAATTTACAGCACGCCACTATCCGGGAGCGCTTGACGACGCTGCTTGGCGAAAGCGTCACCGTCTCCACGCTGGTCGACCTGCCCGCCGTCCTCAGCCGGGAGGATCATGCGTGGATTAAGCAGGTTTATCAACTCTGTCAGCCGCTGCACGCTGAGCCGATTGCGCCGCGCGTGGTGCCCTACTTTACCGACGCCTCGCTGCTGCTGCCTGCATTGGGCGATCCGCCCTGTATTATTCTCGGCCCCGGCGAGCCGTCGATGGCGCATCAAACCGACGAATATTGCCTGCTCAGCCGACTGGCGGAGGCCGAACAGCTATACGGTAACATCATTCGCGACTGGATGGCATCACCGCCCGCGACGAAAGTAAAAAATGAGTGACACTGTCACTGAAAGCGCGTCCCATGCAATTCAGCGTTTGAATAATATCGCGGAATAACAGAGGATAACCGCCTCGTACACGACGGTATCACCACCAGCAAGGAGGCTTAGCATGTCCGTGAAAACCAACGCTGTGCTCGTTTGCACCCTCTCTTTACTACTTTCCGCCTGCTCGGGTCGTGCTTCTGCGCCGGGCAGCGCCGAAGACGCTAAAATACCGGCTGAAGTGGATAAGATACTTCGCGATTATCAAACGGGTTCCGATACTTCACCCCAGGCCAATGCCTCACGCTATCTGGCACGGATCCAGGCGGCTATCTTCGCTAACATAGACCAGCCGGCCTCCTGGCAAGGGCAAAAATGCTCGGTGCGCTTTATGCTGCAGCGTGACGGGACGGTGCAGGAGCCAACGGTCGAGAGCGGCGATCGGCCATTCTGCGCGCAGGTGATGTCCGCGCTGAAAAAAGCCAACATCCCGCCCGCGCCGGACGAAAAAACCTATCAAACCTTCAGTCATGTCGTGCTGGACGTGAAGCCCTGAGCTTGCCCGCAGAAATGGCCCCGGCCATCACCAGGGCCATTTCGAACAAGATAAGCTGACAGCCCTGCTTAACAGACGCTTTTTGGCGATCAGCGAGGAATGATTCAATAGTAACAGGCTGGCGCAAGCCTGTTTTTTTTCCATTCTTCAGGATCGTGGCCGGGTATGAATACCGCATGATATCGCTCGGTAAGCTGACGCAGCTTTCGCACAGACTGAGCGACATCAGTAGCAGACGTCATTAGCCCCGGGAGCGCCTTCTCATGGTAATGATCTAAGGTATAAGCCGCATCAATCGCTAGCGTAAAATTTGTACCACCCGGTAAGCGGATAAGAAAAGATTGATGGCCCGGTGAATGCCCTGGGGTGAAAATACATTGTAACGTGCCATCACCGTAAAGGTCATAGTGATCATCGGACAACCCGTTCAGTAATAGCCAGTTAAGTTGGGGACGATCGAAATCGCGTCGGCAATAGGCTCCCGAAGTAAACCAGTCAGGGGCAAAGGCATATTCATACTCTTGCCTCTGGACAACATGCGTAGCATGGGGGAAGCGACCAATTGCTCCCGTATGATCAGAGTGCAAATGGGACAGGACCACATAGCGGATATCCTCAGGAGCAATGCCAATCCTCTTAAGTTGTTCCACGCAACCCTGTTCTTCTGACATCACCGGTTTAAACTGCTCTACAGCACTTCCCCAATAACCGCTGGGATCTTTCAATCCTTCGACAGCCAGACCGCCGTCAATCAGCGTAAACCCATCCGGATGGGTCAGCAGAAACCAGGGGACAGGGATCTCATAATGCTCTCCCACGCCCTGATTCATCCGGATATGCTGATATCGACAATGCTGTGTTCCTGACTGGAACATGAAAAGCTTTATCTCTGGCATCATTATTTTCCACCAATAAATCAATTAAATAGATTGAAATTTAGCCTGACTCAGGCCTTGAGTCTGGATTTTTCATCATTTCGCAGTAAAGCAGTAGATACCTGTCCCCACTTACATTTATCGGTAAAGCCAATATAATTGGTGAATGGATCTCTTCTCAGCAATGCGCATATTTATCAGGGTGGTTGAACGGGGCAGCATGTCGGCTGCAGCCCGCGATCTCGGTATTGGCCAGCCCGCCGTGAGTGAAAGAATAGAAAAACTGGAAGCTCATCTTGGGACACGTTTGCTTAGGCGCAACACGCGTAACATGTCTCTAACGCAAAGCGGTAACGTGTTTTATGAGCGAAGCAAAACGGCCGTTCAGGCGGCAGAGCATGCTCTTTCTGTGAATGAGGAAAATCAGGGGCTGCAAGGCAAAATCCGTATTGCCGCGCCCTATTCCGCCGGAGAAAGCCTGCTGATGCCTGCATTGTTGCAGCTTCAGAACGAGCATCCGGCGCTGCAGGTCGATGTCATTTTTAACGACCGCGTCATCAATCCCGTCACCGAGGGGGTCGATTTATCGCTGAGATTAGGTGATGTCTCCGAAGGTTTTTTTGTCGCACGCCCGCTTGGCACCGTGCGCAGAGTGTTACTCGCCTCTCCGGCTCTGCTGGCGAAAATGGGTCATCCTGACACGCCGGATGCGCTGACAGATTATCCATTTGCTGCTGTTTCCGGTGTATTCGCCAGTAATCGCATTCAATTGGTCGCTTCCGAAGATCAACTCATTAATGTTCCCGTCAATATTCAATTTCAGTCCACGCACTGGCGGAGTGTCCTCTCCTGGTTATTAGCGGGACATGCCATTGGTGTTTTGCAAAGTCCGGTTTGCAGAAAAGAAATGGCAGACGGCGCGCTCATCCCCCTCTTAAGCCACTATCCGATCCCGCCATTTAGTGCCTGGTTGCTCCATCCACCAGCTGGGATGATGTCGTATGAAACGCGAATTTGTGCCTCCCTGCTGGAGGGCTATATCAGAGATTTGTTGCTTGAGCCGGCCGGCTGAATAAAACAGCGCTGCCCTGGCGCGCTGAAGATGGCCTCTTGTTAATGACTCAATCTCTGATGCATGAAATCAATAAGCGCTCTTGTTTTTGCCGGCAAGTAACGCCGATCTGAATACAGAGCGAACAATTGCAAGGGGGCTGCCGATTGTTCAAATTCAATCTCGATTAACCGCCCATCATCAATATAGGGTTGGCAGGCTTGTTTCGACAGGATGGCAAAACCGACACCTGAGATGGCCGCTCGCCCTGCCATCTCTCCGCTGTTGACCCGATAACGACCGTTAACCTTGATCGTCTCGAATCCGCCCTTTTTATTCACAAACTGCCAGGGAGCGCCTTTAAGCGCATTCACCGTTGTAATACAGGGTAACTCTTCAAATTGCTGTATTCGAGAAGGCGTGCCATAACGCTGGATGACGGAGGGGGCCGCAACGATGGTGCAAGGGATCGTCACCAGATGACGGGCGATGTAGTCACTGTCATCCATCTGACCACGGCTAACAATGACAGCTAAATCCAGATCATCTCGCAGGGATTCATAACCCGACAAATTTGTGACGCAACTCATCTCCAGATCCGGATGCTGACAGGCGAAATCAGCAACAACAGAGCCCAGCAATACAGGACCGATTTCATTGGGAATACAGATACGTAATGGCCCCTTGAATTGCATTTGTCGCAACGTTAATTCGGTTTCAGTTTGCTCAAGTGCTTCCAGTAATGGCTTCGCCCGGGTATAGAGTAGATGCCCAGCCTGTGTGAGCTTCATATGTCGGGTACTGCGCTCAATGAGCTGAAGGTTCAGTTTGTCTTCTAACTGAGAAATGCAACGGCTCACATTTGATGTCGGCATTTCCAGGGCTTTCGATGCCCCGACAAAACTGTCTCTTTCCACCACAGCAATGAAGATTTTCAGCGCATTAAAGTCAAGAACTGGCCGCATCAACTATCCCACATATGATAATAATGAGTGCCATTTTTACCATCTAATCGACAAGTTTGATAGCAGTTAAGCTAGGATATCTTTCATCCACAGGTCGCTTGCTATGCCACTGGTCACCACAACATTTAATCAAAAGACGCTCATTCGGATTGCTATGGTAATCGCTTTTGTCCAGTTTACTAATGCGCTGGAATATATGATGTTCAGCCCTGTTTTTACATTTATGGCTGCAGATTTCGCTGTTCCCGTCACCTTCTCAGGCTATGTATCCGGTATGTACACATCTGGAGCCGTCCTGTCGGGAATTATCGCCTTTTACTGGATTGATCGTTGCAATAAGAAGCATTTTTTAATCGCTAATATGGTACTGCTAGCCATGGCGACACTGTTGACGACATTCACTACCAGTTTTCCTCTTCTTCTTACATTGCGCTTCTTCGCAGGACTGGTTGGCGGTACGACAATGGCTGTGGGGATCACTATTTTGATAAACCACACACCGGCTGACTTGCGCGGAAAAATGTTGGCGACGGTGATTGCGTCATTTTCGATGGTCAGCATCGTGGGGATGCCCGCTGTACTATTTTTGTGTACTCATTACGGTTGGCATGTCGCGTTGTGGTTAATTTGTACACTGTGTTGGTTGGCATTGCCACTGATCGTCTCCATCATCCCTCAGGATCCCGTCACTTTCGACACGTCCCACGCGCTGCCCCTCGATGTAGATACTTTACTGTTTGCTTCCGGTAATGCGCTGGTACAGTTTAGTCCAATGCTGATCATTCCTGTCCTGGCGCCATTAATGACGCAGCTGTTGGGGGCTTCTCAAGGTCTGCTGCCCTGGTTGTTCTTCGGCGGGGGCCTGGCGGGGTATCTGTCTACCAGAATGACAGGCGCATTAACCTCTCGTGTTTCTGCTTTGAGTTTGGCGACCGGGTCGACCCTCGTTTTTATCCTGAGCTTACTGATACCCGTGATGGGCTATCCGCATCCAGCGCTATTTATTACGTTATTTCTCGGCGCAGCTTACAGTCGTCTGGTGTCATCGTCGGCGGTGACGATTCAGTTTCCTGATAACAAGCAACGAGCGGGATTCTCTTCATTACAGACATCCATGATGTATCTGATGACAACTGCCGCATTTTTCCTGTCTGCTTTTTTGTTACCCGACCATCGCATGGCGCTACAAAATATGGATACGCTGTTGGCGGTATGTGCAATTACCGCATCAGGAACCCCAATTATTGTCATCGTTTTGCAAAAGAAACTGGCTAAACGTACGTTCGAGCCCGATCGTTTCACCACTGAGTAGTACTCCACGGGTTGCTCATTTTTTAAGGCAAAAACAGGGGCATACGCCCCTGCGTGACTACCGCCGACTCATGGCCAGCTTCGCGGCAAACAACAGAAACAGGCAGCCGGTCGTTCGGTCCATCCATTTCACTACGGCCGGTTTTTTCAGGATGCCGGCGGCATAGCGAGTGGCGGTAATCAGCGTTAACGACCACAGCGTACCAATCAAAACATGGATAGCGACAAGGAGAAAAGTCCAGCTCACGGGTGAATGCCCGGCGGGGATAAACTGAGGTAAAAACGAAACGTAGAAGACGCCCATTTTGGGGTTAAGCACATTCCCCAGCATCCCACGCAGGAACCAGTTACTCGTGGAATCTGATTCGGCCGGGTGGGTGTTAAATTGCTGGCGTGGTCGCAGGAGCATCTGGATGCCCAGCCAGCAAAGGTATCCTGCTCCGCACCATTTCAATAAGGTATAAGCCAACTCAGAAACCGCCAGTAGCGCACCTAAACCAAAGGCCACCAGCGCGCCCCAGATAAAGCACCCGAGATCGATGCCTAACGCGGCATGCAAGGCTTTGCGTCCCCCTTCAGCAGTCGCCGTGCGGAGAATAAGAGCAGTATCAAGACCTGGCGTCAGGGTAAGCAGTGTAGCAGCGAGGGTGTAAGCAAGAAGTGAATCAGTGACGAGCATTTCCTGTCTCCGAAAGAGACAAGGCTACTGAAGGGTTCACATTTTTGCAACAAAATTATTTCCCCTGATCTTCTGCTTACCCTGCTCCATTTTACTTCGGGGATGACAGATGCAAAGGGTAGCCCATGACTAAGTAATGCTTAGTCATGGGCTGATGTTCTTACAGGAAGAGCTTAATGTTGATTTAAAATAACCCTGGGATACGTTAGCTCACTTTAATATCATCCAGGTCGATATCCTCTTCTTCGTAATCATTATCAACAATCACGTCGCGAGGGATATCTTTTTTGATGACGGCATAGACCGTGGCGGTAACAACGATATTCACCAGCAGGGCCATGATGCCTGCCATCGGATGTGACATCGTGGGGATCATCAATACTCCGCCAAAAGGAACCGTCGCATCCGCACCATAGACCATGGTGACCGCCCCGCCGCACGCGCCGCCGATAGCCGCCGCCGCGATACCGCGCACAATATCATTCATGACGATCGGAATAGAACCCTCAACGATATTCACAATCCCCATCGGAACCGCTGATTTTAAGGTTTCCACTTCTTCACGGTTATAGATATTTTTACGCAGCAGTTTGGCAATAAAGAAAGCCAGGCCAAATCCGATAGGCGTAGCGGTGTTAACTAACTGAAGCGCGGTAATGGGTTCATTTATCCCCTGCGCCTGCAGGGTCAGCACGAAAGCAAAGCATGTCTTATTTAGCGGGCCGCCAAAGTCAACAATACACAATGCGCCTATGACTGCGCCTAACACCAAATTCGACGACGTGCCCATGCTTCTCAGGAAAGACGTAAGCGCTTCCGTAAAGATACCGATAGGCGTACCGATGATATAGACCATAATCAGGCAGCTGATAATGGAGGCAAAAAAGGGAACGATCAGCGTCGGCATCAACCCGCGGGCCCAGTCAGGCACCTTGACGTTTTTAATGATCGCCAGCGCAATATACCCCGCAATATAGCCACCAATCATCCCACCGATAAAGCCTGCGCTTATGGTATTCGCCGCCAGCCCGACGACAAATCCTGGCGCGATGCCTGGTTTGCCGGCAATCGAGCCAGATATTCCCACGGCAATCACCACCGGCAACAGCCCAAGAGCCTTGGCGCCCAGGGTGGCCATCGCCTGCCATACATCAAATTGTCCCGGAGTTAACGTGTCCTGCACCGTTCCGCCAAGCCCCATGCCGATGGCGATAATAAACCCAGAACCACAGACAATGGGGATCAGAAACGAGATAGCGGTCAGCAGATGTCCTTTAGGGTTTGCTGCTTGCCATATTTGTTTTAGAGACATAAGTCACGCCCTTTAATGTAGAGTCGCCAGGCCGAAATAAAATTATGAATTGACTAGTTCACTGAGTTTTTCAATCAACTTATTGGGGGATTTGACTGCCGTTTCCGTCGCGACTTTAACGACTTTCTTGCCGGCAAATCTCTCCTCGCCCGTTACTTTGACATCGGCAGCAAGCAGGACAATATCTGCTGCGGCAATCTCATCAGCGGTTAACGAGTTCTCAATGCCGATGGTTCCTTGCGTCTCGATTTTAACGTTATGTCCGGCTTTTTTAGCCGCAGTTTCAATTTTCTTTTGCGCAATATAGGTATGTGCAATCCCCACCGTGCAGGCGGTAACGCCGACAATATTCATAATGTTTCTCCGTTAATTAATTTAATAAATTACTAATCGATATTAGCAAGTTGGTATTAAGCATCGGCGTTTTCTGTTTCTGAATTGAAAAGCGCAATGATTTTATGTGGATCAGATTCAACAAGTAATTTAGCGATAATGTCTTCATCCGCCAGTGACCCAGACACTTGTGCCAACAGGCGAATATGGGTGGCATTTTGATCCACCAGGCAAACCGCAAATAAAATAACACAGCGGACGTCGCTGCCATCCATGGTCTCCCAGGGAATGGCATGTTGCGTGCGTCCGATGGCTAATGCGGTACGGGAAACACCGGAAGATTTACCATGTGGAATAGCGATATGGTTTTCAAAGCCGGTAGAGCCTAGCTCCTCGCGTAACCAGACATCACGAATAAAGTCTTCCTTATTGGTGACGGCGCCATCCTGGATAAGTAAATCGGTGAGTTCTTCTATCACCTCTTCTTTGGTTCTGGCGGTCATATTTAACTTGATGTTTTTAACATTAAGCACTGTCGAAATATCCATGATTCACCCGCATTCATATAGAGTGGTCGTTAAATAACAAACCAGCATCGCTGGCGTGATGCAGATCTTTTAAGGCTTATTCAAATACACACTGTGGTTCGAAGAGAAATAACCCGTTATGCAGCGACAGTTTCCCGCTGGAAGATCTCGATCATTCTGTCCCACGCCTGGCTGACATCCTCATGGAGCGAAAACAGACCCGATGTGCCGACGATAAAGACATCTACCCCGGATTCAGCAATCTGACCGAAGGTTTTCTCATTGCAAGAGCCATCAATTTCCGTCAGATAGTGATAACCATTATTTTTGCGCATGTTGATGAGCTTTCTAATCTTGTTCAGCGACTCAGGAATAAACTTTTGTCCGGCATAGCCAGGGTCAACCGACATGACCGTCACTTTATCCAGCAGATGCGCATATTCGGCAATGCTTTCTGCCGGTGTCGCCGGGTTCAGCACCACCCCGCACTTTTTGCCCGCATCCTTGATCTGATTCAGCAGGCGGAATATTTTGTTATTCGCCGTCTCGGGATGAAAGCTGATGATATCGGCGCCGGCCTCGAGACACATGGGAATGATATCTTCCGGATGATTCACCATCAGATGAACATCAATGGGCACAGTAGTAATTTTTTTCAGATTCTCAATAAAAAAGGGAGACAGTGTGATATTGCGGACGTAATTGCCATCCATTATATCAACATGGTAAAAATCCGCTTTTTTATTCATTGCCGTGATCTGCTCTTTGAACTGCGTTAAATCCATGCACATCAGTGACGGTGAAAATTTAGCGCTCATAAACCACCTCCGATAAATAGTTAGTTAAACATTGCGATGATATGACCCAGCACGATGCCGACAACGCCAAAGTCTGCGTCTCCAAAGGTTGTGGAGCCCAGTCCCATATCCCCCATCATGGGCAAGAGAATGGCAGGCAGGAACGAAATGAGCAGACCGTGAGCAAAAGCCCCTACCACCGCCCCGCGACGTCCGCCGGTAATGTTGCCGTAAACCCCCGCTGTGGCCCCGCAGAAAAAGTGGGGAACCAGGCCCGGGACGATGACGCTCAAGCCGAACAGCGGGCAGAGGAACATACTGACCAGTCCTGCGACAAAGCTTGCGAGGAAGCCGACGATGACGGCATTCGGAGCGAAGGGAAACACCGTCGGACAGTCCAGCGCCGGCTTCGCGTCTTTAACCAGTTTGTCCGCAATCCCTTTAAACGCCGGGACGATCTCGGCAATCACCATCCGAACCCCGGCGAGGATGATATAAACTCCTGCAGCAAACGTGAGGGACTGAATAATGGCGAAGATAATAAAGTTCTGACCAGCGCTCAGGGTCTCCTCGACAAAGGATTTGCCCGCAACGAGCACCAGCACCAGAAACAGAATCATCATGGTGAGAGAGATGGCCACCGATGAGTCGCGAAGGAAATTGAGCGACTTAGGTACTTTGATCTCTTCAATCGAGGGACTACCTTTACCAATAATTTTGCCCACCAGCGCGGACAGCAGGTAGCCAATAGATCCAAAATGCCCGAGCGCCAGATCGTCGGTGTTGGTTATTTTACGGGTAAACGGCTGCAAGATAGCCGGGGAGATGACCATCATCGCACCGAGAATAACCGCCCCGATGGCCACCACCCATCCCCCTGACAAGCCCCCTACAGACAGGATAACCGCCAGCATCGCAGCCATATAAAGCGTATGATGTCCGGTCAGAAAGATGTACTTTAATGGCGTTAGACGCGCCAGGGCGATATTGATCAGCATGCCCAATACCATAATGGTGGCGGTTTCCGTGCCGTAATTCTTCTGCGCCAGAGCGGCCATGGCATCAGTGTTGGGCACCACGCCCTGAATATGGAAAGAATGCTCAAATAACTGGCTAAAGATGGTTAACGTATAGGCTATAATACCGGCGCCGGCGGTCAATATGACAAAACCCATGATGGTTTTCAGCGTGCCTGAAATAACGTCTGAAATTCCTTTTTTTTGCAACAGCAGACCGATCAGTGAAAATAAACCAACCAGTATCGCCGGTGTTCCTAGCACATCATAAATAAGAAAATGAAGCATGTTAAACTCCACGAATCAGATAGCCGTTGCTTAAATGTTTTCTGCTAAAATTTCTTTAATTTTATTGTTATCAAGTAAATTACTTAATCCAACGACCTTTGCAGAGTGACTGCTAAGATGTTCTGCAATGTCTTTGGCGCTGAGAATAAGATCGGCAGTTTCGCTTTTTGCCGACGTCAGATCGGTATGTGCGACTTCAGCTTCTTTATTCATTTCGGCAAGGATCTTTTTGACATTCATTTCAACGATGAAGCTGCTGCCTAAACCATTACCGCACACGATAAGCACTTTTTTCATTCTGTTTTCCTTCAGTCAATAACGGCCTAAATCGCCTTGCTATCATCGGCATTTAACAATCGGTGTAACTTTTGCTGATCGCTAAAGATTTCAGCCAGTTCACCAATCATCGTGATATGTTCATTTCCGGAACGAGCGCATAGTATGATTACCACGTATACCGGATCGTTCTCTGTCGAGCCGAACGACACCCCTTCTTTAATATGAAGAAGCGATAATCCATTTCTTAATACCCCCTGTTCAGGACGGGCATGAGGCATCGCCAAGCCGGGAGCTAATACGTAATAGGGCCCAAGTTCTTTATGGCTTTGCAAAATCGCCTCAATATACGACCCGGCTATATACCCTTGCATCAGCAAGGGTTCTGCTGCAAGTCGAACAGCATTTTCCCAGCTATCTATTGAGTTAATGACTTTAATTTTATCCGGGGTTAACCAGTCTCTGATCATATGCTCTCCCGAGGGGGGCTATGTGTTGCACTATAAACAGCTAAATAAAATGCAACTGTGATACACCTCCCAAAGTTAGCGCTAACAAAGAAAAGTGTTAAAAAGTGCGTTACCGCTAACACTGGCTATAATGTGCTTTCCCCCTCGCTGTGGTAAGTTATAATGCGATTCGCAGATATACTTTCGTTATATTTTATTTTTCAAACGGTTGGTGATTTTGGTGAAGAGTTTAGACGCGGACGGTAGCCCGAAAGAAAAACGACGTAAAGGAACGGGTAAGATAACCCTGACCGAGGTGGCTGAGTTTGTCGGTGTGAGCGCCATGACCGTCTCGCGAGCGCTGAGAATGCCTGAAAAAGTGAATCCTGAGCTTCGCGATCGCATCGATGCGGCCGTCAGTCAACTCGGCTATGTCCCTAATCTGCAGGCACGTAATCTGGCGTCGGTCCATTCCGATCTTATTCTCGCCGTCGTTCCCACCTTCTCTTCGCCGGGTTTTTTGCCGGTCTCTGAAGCGCTGCAAAAAGTGCTGACCGAACGCGGATATACCATGATGTTTATGGAATCCGGGCATGACGGTCAAAGTGAACAAAAGACGTTTGAAAAAATGCTCGCCTATAACCCGGCGGCCATTATTCAGTTCAATATCGATACCATTGAGAGCTGCACCCAGTTGCTGGCCAACGTGGATGTTCCTATTCTGGAAATTGGCGCGCTAAATACCCACCCTGTGGGTATGTGCATCGGCGTGGATTACGGTAAGGCCGTAAAACAGATCGTGACTCATCTGGCCGACGCCTCATTAAAAAACATCGCACTGCTCTGTACCCCGGCTAATAACACAATGTTTCGCCAGTTGCTGAGCGGATGGAATACGGCGATGCTCGCTCTGAACCGCTCCCCGCACCGGGTGGTAACCACGCATTTGCCATCTACCATCGCCACAGGCGTCAATATATTCAAGGATATGATGATTACCTGGGGCGATCTGGATGCGTTAATTTGCACGTCGGATGAAATGGCCTGTGGATGTATGATGGCCTGCCACAGTGCCGGCATTAAGGTGCCCAATACCGTAGCCATTGCGAGTTTAGGCGGAGGAGTGTTATCGACAGTCTGTTCCCCTGCCCTGACAACCGTTGAGTTTCCCTGGCATGACATTGGGGTGAAAGCCGGTAAAGCTCTTCTCGAACTGCTTAACGATAAGCCTGGTGAAAAGTTCATTGAAATTCCGTCAGTGCTCAAAGTCCGGGCCAGTACCGCGGCATGAGTTTAATATAGGGCGATAAGGCTTCCCCTATCTAGTATCTGTGTGTGGTAGCCAGGGTTTCTACCAGGAAGAATGTCTCTCTGCGAGAGTCCATACAATAAATGCCCAGCTCATAAAGCAAAAAATAGTCGGGACAGTAGCGTTTTTTCGCTACTAAGCGGGTAAACCGCCAGCCTCATTTCCCGTTTATCTTGCCAGCCGCCCCAGGCGGTGATTTCGTAGCCTCGACCCGCCTGGGCGGCTTTGCACTGAAGTCCGTCTAGCGCCAGTCCAGGATATACGATGTCTCCTACGCCAGTTAGCAGGTAAAGCGCACCGCGATAATTCATTTGCACCGCCCTGGTGCCGCACATTCACCATGCCGCCCCCCGTCAGACATGCCCTCATTACATTAACCAGTTGAATATAAAAAATTATTTTATATGGCACGATTAATGCTCTTCGCTTGTATACCGCAATGTGGACAAGAACGTATGCCATATGGCCACAACAGGTCGCCAGTCTGCGGTCGCAACCTTCCCCTTTCTGTGAGGCATCCAGGGTGGATGCGTTTCACGGAAGCCTGCTTACTGAAAACGGAGAACAACATGACGACACTCAGCGAACCGTTGGTTACCCCGAAATATGGCAAGTGGCGCCAGCTGGTGCTGGGCCTGATCTGTATGGCCGCCATCTCCAGTCCGCAATATGTCTGGACGCTGTTGACAAAACCCCTGGCCGCCAAACTTGGCGTCGGTCTGCCAGAATTGCAGGTCACCTTCTCGCTGCTGATCATCCTGCAGACCTTCTTTTCCCCTTTTCAGGGGCGGTTAGTGGAAAAATTTGGCCCACGGCGGCTGATCGCTATTGGCACAGTGATGGCGGGAATGAGCTGGGTGCTTTCCGCGCAGGTGAATGGCCTGGCAACGCTCTGGCTGGTTTATGGCTGCATGGGCGGCCTCGGGACCGGGATCGTCTACATCGGCGTTGTCGGCCTGATGGTCAAATGGTTCCCACAGCAGCGGGGATTTGCCGCCGGCGCGGTGGCGGCGGGCTACGGGATGGGGGCCATCATAACCACCTTCCCCATCTCCCTGTCGCTGACCACTAACGGCCTTGAACACACGATGACGACTTTCGGGATCCTTTTCGCCCTCGTCGGCTTCCTCGCCAGTCAGGGGCTGAAGCTGCCGCCCCTTGCTGTCTCCCAGCCCGTCAGTCAGACGGTGGTGCAGAGCAGCAGATCGTTTACTTCCCGGGAAATGCTGCGCCAGCCGCTGTTCTGGCTGATGTTCGCCATGATGGCGATGATGTCGACTTCCGGGCTGATGGTCACTTCGCAGATGGCGGTGTTCGCCGAGGATTTCGGCATTAGCCAGGCGGTGGTGTTTGGCATGGCGGCGCTGCCGCTGGCGTTAACGATAGACCGCTTTACCAACGGCTTAACCCGGCCGCTGTTTGGGTTTATTTCCGACCGCTTCGGCCGCGAGCAAACCATGTTTATCGCCTTTGCGCTGGAGGGGGTAGCGATGATGCTCTGGCTGGCGTGCCGGGAAGATCCGCTGCTGTTTGTCCTGCTCTCCGGGGTGGTGTTCTTTGGCTGGGGGGAGATCTTCTCGCTCTTCCCGTCGACGCTCACCGATACGTTCGGCAGCGAGCATGCCGCCAGCAACTATGGCTGGCTGTATATTTCGCAGGGCATCGGGTCAATCTTTGGCGGTCCGCTGGCGGCACTGCTCTATCAGCACACTCACGGCTGGCATGTGGTCTTCAGCTGCGCGATTGGCCTTGATTTTGTCACCGCCGCCCTCGCGCTGTGGGTGCTAAAACCGTGGCGCGCGCGCTTTATCCGCCAGCATAGCTAATCGTCCGCCGGGCAGAAGTGACGGCTCGCCCGTCACTTCACTGATATTCGCTACGCAACAGCGCGTACAGGTACTCATCGCCCCACTCGCCTTTAAAAAAGATATTCTGCCGGTAATGCGCCTCGCGACGAAAGCCCAGCCCTTCCAGGAGTTTGATCGCGCCGGTATTGCGGGTGTCTACCACCGCTGTCAGCCGGTGGTGGGCTAACTGTTCAAAGAGTAAGGCCATCACCGCCCGCATGGCTTCCCGGGCATACCCCTGATGCTGATACGCAGGGGAAAAGGTCATCCCCAGCTCGGCTTGTCTGCCGTGATCTAAGAAGTGGATCCCCACATCTCCCGCCAGCGCACCGTTGGCCTGAATCTCTACGGCAAGCTGGAACCAGCTCTCATCCTCAGCAAAGGCCTGCGAACGCTGTTGTTCATAGAAGGCTGTCGCCTCTGTCATGCCGTAGTGGGTCCAGCTCTGAAAGCGGGCCACCTCCGGCAGATTGCGATAATGGCTGAAAGACGGCAGATCTTCCGTTCTGAACCGGCGCAGCAGCAGCCGGGGCGTGGTCAGGGGTAATTTCATCTCTTCTCTTCTTCTCAATGAGACGGGCAATGGCGGGGCCATCTTAACCTGCGCAGCCTCAACCCAGCCATCGCACTTCCTTGTCAATTTAATATAAAGTTAAATTTCGATATTAAAATTTCACAAACCGATAAAACATTACAATAACAAATACGAAAAACAGGGGAACAAGCCAGAGAGGCGTCTCTGGAAAAAAGAGCCCTTGCGCCACGGCGAAGAGGATGGTCAGTACAGCTGGGCCATAAGATGAAATTAACGACCTGAATATTCTTCGCAGCAATCTTTTAATAAGATTCATCATAGTTATCGGATCATCCTGGTAATGATGTCTGTAATACCCTCATTCGATGCCTGTCCTGCTGTAACCGTCTCAGACTTCAGAAAGTACATCATTCACAGCTTATGTGTATAAAGGTCCGAATAATACGCCGGTTCAGAAACATAAGGACATGACTTGTGTATGTCTACGCAATCTTGTTTTTATTGAGGGAACCGACGCCGCATAAACCGCGGCTGATTTACTTTTTGCCCGTCTGGCGGCAAGATCCGGCATAATGCACCGCTGTCGCAGGACGGCCGTGTCACCGGCAATCGTGACAGCGAACCATTCGACAGGAAAACGCATGAAGCCAAAACAAGCGGACATTCTCCGCCACGCCAGCACGCTGTTTAATCGCGAAGGATATCAGTCGCCCAGCATCGAGCGGATTGCTGAACATGCTGGCATCTCCAAAATGACCTTCTACCGCTATTACGCCGATAAAGAGGCGCTCATTCTGGCTATCCTCAAGCAGAAAGAGAGCGAATTTATGCAGGATTTGGCGCAGATCACCGCGGATAAAGCCAGCGCGCGGGAAAAGCTGTTCGCCGTGTTCGACTACTACCATCGCTGGTTTACCTGCGAAACGTTCCACGGCTGCATGTTTACTCGCGCGCTGTTTGAATATGGCGCGTCATCGCCGGCGATCCGGGAGCAATGCTCCCGATTTAAGTCGCTCCTCTGGCAGTTCTTCCGCGATATCCTCCTGCAGGTGTTAAAACCGGAACCTGCCGAGCGGGTGGCCATGATGATGGTGATGCTCATCGATGGCGCCATCGCCGCCCAGCAGGCCGAGTCCGCCGAATGCCGGGAGATCCCGCCAGGGGTGACCGCCTGGAGCGCGGCCAAAGCGCTTATTTACTCAGAAGGCGGTACGCTGTGAGATGATAAGCTGCCGCCCAGCGACTGCAGGGCCGCCAGCAGACCATCATAGTAATCGTTGCAGGTTTGCAGACGCAGCGCGGCGCCAAAGAAGACCTCCTCCATCGCCGCCGGATGTTTTTTGCCAATCGGCACAATCACATTGTTCAGCCAGCCATCCGCATGACCGATGTCGACCGTGATATGTTCGGCATAGTAATGCACGTCGCGCTCGGAAAGCCCAATCCGCCGACAGCCCGCCACCAGTTTTTCATACTGCGGCGGGTCGAGCAGCTCGGTCATCGCCATGACCCCCAGCGATTTGTAATAATGCTGACGGTTTACGCCGCCCAGCATAAAGGCGTTATACCCGGCCAGCCCCTGCCACTCGTACAAATGGGCAAAATGATTGTCCGGCAAAGCGATATTCCGCCGCTTCAGTAAATCCTTGTACAAATTGACGTGGGTGATCTCAGTGCTGCCCTGGCCTATCTCATCCCACAGATTTTGCGCAATCTCAGCGCGGGTTTCCGGCAGCGAGCCCACCAGCCCCATCGCCACCAGATCGAAGAAAAGCAGATTGAGGGCGCTGTCGCTTTTGAAGAAATAGTCGATTTGCGCCGCAGAGGCCTCGCTGGCAAGGAAATCGAACAGCGGATGATGAGACGCCGGGTGCTGCTGGCATAAGGCGCGCAGTTCGTCGACGATATTGCCGGCGTTAAGCATTGGTCTCTGGTGGTGGAAGCGTTTGCTTTCCGCCCGCAGCCACTCAGACTCGATGTAATTTCTGATCCCGGAAAGCAGCGGATGAAACTGATTGGCAGCCGCTGGCGAGAGCGGGTCGGCAAGCCAGGACTGATAGAGAATGAACAGCGCGTGGTGCGCACGCTTTTTGGCCTGTGGATCGTCAGCGGAGAAGGCGCGGATGCAGGTATTCTCAGTGAGATGCCAGGCTCTGTCGGCCACCAGCGGGTTGGCCGTCAGCTTCAGCGACAGCGCGTTGCTGTGCAGAAGCTGGTCAATTAACTCATCCAGCGCCAGCCTGGCCATCACCGCGGTCTGGTCGCTTCCAATCACCCCATTATCTGTGTTACGCATGATTTATCCCTGTGAAATACATGGCTACTATACGGTATAGTACCGTCCATAATGCGGCAACGTAAATTTCACACGTGCCTTCAATTTACTGATTATCAAAGAATTTAAATGAATACAATAAAAACCACTAAAATATTATTGATATTATAAAAACAATAACATTACCATTCAGTACAGTGACAAACGACACAAGGAACCATCATGCCTTATCTGTTACTGACGCTGGCGGCTCTGTTCTGGGGCGGGAATTATGTTGTCGGGCACGTGCTGGTGCAGGGCGTGGATCCGATCCTGATGACCGAAGCGCGCTGGGCGCTGACGGCGCTGCTGCTGGGCCTGCTCTACCGACGGCAAATCGCCGGCAGTCGCCACCTGCTGCGGGCAAACGCGCCAGCGGTGGTGGTGCTAACCCTCTGCGGCCAGGTCAGTTTCCCGCTCACGCTCTATATTGGCCTGCAAACCACCTCCGCGCTCAACGCCGCCATCTATATGTCCGCCACGCCGAGCATGGTACTGTTGATTAACCGACTATTTTTCCGCGATCCGGTATCAGGGCGTAACTGGCTCGGAGTGGCTTTTAGCACCCTCGGCGTGATGATCCTCTTATTTCAGGGAAATCCGCTGCACGCCGCCTCTCTGCACACCTTTGCCATCGGCGACCTGTGGGCGATGGGGTCGGCGCTGAGCTGGGCGCTCTACTGTTCGCTGTTACGTCTGAAGGACCGCCGAATCCCGGCGAATGGCTTTGTCGCCGTCAGCTCGCTGCTCGGCGCCCTGATCCTGGTGCCAATCGTCATCTTCTGGCTGATGCGCCACCCGGCGCAGGACTGGGCAGCCTGGCGCGAGCCGTTTTACCTCAGCGGCCTGGCGTATCTGGTAATTTTCCCGTCATGGCTGGCCTATCTGTTCTGGAACAAAGGTATCGCCAGCATTGGCGCTACGCGGGGCGAAATTTATACCCACATCATCCCCCTCTCCGGCGGGGTGTTGAGTATCCTCTTCCTGCACACCCAGCTGCAGGCCTGGCACCTGTTCAGCGCGCTGTTTATCATGCTGGGGATTGTCATTTGCTCCCTGGAAAAACGCCAGGCGACCGGGCGCCTGACCACGCCCGGTCACAAAAGTTAACGGCTGGTGGAGAGCGGCTGGTGATGTCCCGCTCCTGCGGATTGGATCACCCGGCCTTCGCGACCAAAAAAGGTCAGGACGGTAATGACAATCGCCACCGTCCCGGCCACCAGGGCCATTGCCAGGCCGTAGTTATGCCCATGATGCTGGGCGATTGATGCCTGCAGCGTGGCGTTCACCGAAGCCAGCAGATTGCCCAGCTGATAGACGAAGCCGGGCAGCACCGCCCGGGTGTTGGCCGGCACCAGTTCGTTGAGCCAGGTAGGGATCACCCCCCAGGCGCCTTGCACCATAAATTGCATCAGAAATGCCCCAGCCCCCAGCGCCAGCGAGCCGCTGGCGAAGGCCCACAGCGGGATAACCGGCAGCGCCAGCAGAGCGGCAATCATAATCGCTTTGCGCCGGCCAATTTTCTCCGACAGCGAACCGAAGAACACTCCACCAATGATCGAGGCGATGTTATAGCAGACCGCGATGATGCTGACCGTTTTAGGCTCGAAGCCGTGCTGAACTTTCAAAAAGACCGGGTAAAGATCCTGCGTCCCGTGGGAGAAGAAGTTGAAAGCCGCCATCAGCACCACCAGGTACAGGCACAGCTTCCAGTGGCTACGCAGTACCGGCAGCAGGGCCGTACTCTCTTTATTCTGCCTGGCCGCCTGCCAAACCGGAGACTCCTCGACGCAGAAATAGATAAACGGCAGCAGCAGCACCGGCGCGGCGCCAATGACAAACATCCCGCGCCAGCCGAGTTGTTCAAACAGCAGCCCATAGGCGACGGCCGCCAGCAAATAGCCGAAGGGGTATCCCGCCTGGAACAGGCCGGACATCAGGCCGCGCGAGCGGTCGGGGATCGTCTCCATCGCCAGCGAAGAGGCCACGCCCCAGATCCCGCCCATCGCCACGCCGTACAGCACCCGCAGCAGGAAAAACAGCATCAACGACGGCGCGGCGGCGGAGAGCAGCTCAAAAGCCGAGAAGAACACAATGTTGAGCATCAGGATTGGTTTGCGACCAAACTTCTCCGCCGCCCTGCCGAAAATTAGCGCGCCGACGGGCCGCACGGCCAAAGTCAGCAGAATCGCCAGGGTGACCTCCTCAAGGTCGACATGAAACGAGTGGGCGATATCGCTCAGTAAAAAAACTAACAGGAAAAAGTCGAAAGCATCGAGCGTCCAGCTTAAAAAACTGGCTATCGCCGCATTACGCTGTCGTGAGGTCCAGCCGTGCATCTTGTCATCCCTATCCCGACGGCATTGCCGGGAGTGTGCGCGGCGTCCAGCAGAGCGAGCTGGGGTCACCGCCTGTGTAAATTGTTTGTATAGAAAGTTGCTCTTTTGTTAATTACACCCCTTTTACGACAATCGGCAAGTTTATTAGCATGCTAATTTGTTTCAAATTGCGTGTTCCCCTCACCGGTTCGGTAATTTTCGACCAGAATTAAAACCAGGTTCGCTTAAGCGAAGCGTCATCAATGCCGCATCTGCCCACAGGAAGGGAGAGAATCATGAAGAGAATTGCCATCGTCGGCGTGGGGCCGACGGGGATTTACACCTTTTATGAACTGGTGAAGCGCGGTGAGCCGCTGGCCATCACTCTGTTTGAAAAAGAGGCGCAGGCCGGGGTGGGTATGCCCTACAGTGACGATAATACCGCGGCGCAAATGCTGGCCAATATTGCCAGCATTGAGATCCCCCCCATCGACCTGACCTACCTGCAATGGCTGCAGCAGCAAAGCGATGACTGGCTGGCGGCGCGCGGGCTTGAACGGCACGCCCTGCATGAGCGCCAGTTTCTGCCGCGGGTGATCCTCGGCGAATACTATCGCGACCGTTTTCTGTACCTCGTTGAGCGGGCCCGGGACGTCGGCTTTGTGATTAGCGTTTGTGAATCCTGTGAAGTCACGGATATTGCGGTTCAGCCCACCGGGATCGCCATCCACACCGATAGTGCAGCAGACCCGGTAATTGTCGACCTGGTGGCGATTGCCACCGGCCATCTGTGGCCTGAAGAAGAGCGCGCCAGCCGACAGTACTTCCCCAGCCCGTGGACCGGCCTGATGGAGGCCCGCATTGCCCCCTGTCGGGTGGGGATCCTTGGGACTTCATTAAGCGCGATTGATGCCGCCGTGGCGGTAGTGGCCCGCCACGGCGTTTTCCATACCGAGGACGACAAAACGACCCATTTTTCCCTCCATCCAGGCAGCGAAGCGCTGGAGATCACCCTGATGTCACGCCACGGCGTGCTGCCGGAGGCCGATTTTTACTGCCCGATCCCGTGGGAGCCGCTGGAGATTGCCACTCCCGCCGCCCTCGAAGCGGCCATTGCGGAGGGTAGCGACGCTCTGTTAGATCGGATTTTTGAGCTGATCGTTAAAGAGCTGGAATATGCTGCCCCCGGCTGGAGCGAGGCGATCGGGCTTCGTCAGCTGACGCCTGACAGTATCGCCGACGCCTGGTTTGCCGACCGCCTCACCCATGACCCCTTTCAGTGGGCGCAGCGCAATCTGCAGGAGGTGGAGCGCAATAAGCGCGAACACCACACGGTGCCCTGGCGCTATGCCATTCTGCGCCTGCATGAGGCGATTGAAACCGTGGTGCCGCAGTTCAACGACGCGGACAGCCGTCGCTTCCGCCAGGGCCTCGCTCGGGTATTTATCGATAACTACGCCGCCATTCCGCCGGAGTCCATACGTCGGCTGCTGGCCTTGCACCGGGCTGGCATTCTGCGGATCCTGACGCTGGGCGAAGATTATGAGCTGCAGCGGGAGCCTGACCGGACGCTGATTGTTCATCATCGTCAGCGCTGCGAATTCGATGTCTTTATCGATGCCCGCGGACAAAAAGCGCTGAAAACCCGGGATCTGCCCTTCCCTTCACTGCGCCAGCAGCTGCTGGCCTGCGGCGACGACATTCCGGACGTCGGTGATGACTACACGCTGCAGGCGCCGGAGACAGTGCGCGGCCGGGTCGCCTTCGGCGCCCTTCCCTGGCTGATGCACGATCGCCCCTTTGTGCAGGGGCTGACGGCCAGCGCCGAGATTGGCAGCGCAATGGCCCGCGCCGTGTCGCAGCAGGCCGCCGGCCGACGGCGCCGTCTCTGGTATATCGAATAGCGGAGCGCTTAAGCGCAATATCTGAATACTGGGGGGGTGAACAGGCGTGCTATAAACAGCAACTGTCCGTCCCCTGCACGACCACGTTTAACATTTACGAGGTATTCATGAGTCATCTTTTTAGCGCGACGCGAATTGGTCAACTCACCCTTGATAACCGTATCGTTATCGCCCCGATGTGTCAGTACTCCGCCGACGAGGGTAAGGCGACCTCCTGGCACCGGATCCATCTTGGCCAACTGGCTTTCTCCGGCGCCGGCCTGTTAATTCTGGAGGCCACGGCGGTAGAGCCTGCGGGGCGTATCTCCCCGGGGGATCTGGGGCTGTGGGATGATGAAACCGAAAACGCCCTGCGCGGCGTAGTCGAAGATATTCGGGCCTGGTCGCCGATCCGTCTGGGGATCCAGCTGGGTCATGCCGGACGCAAAGCATCCTGCGCCGCCCCGTGGCAGGGAGGCCATCAGCTGGCGCTCAACGATGGTGGCTGGCAGACCGTCGCCCCTTCCGCCGTGGCGTTTCACGATGGCGATCGCGCCCCCGCTGAACTGAGCCATGCCGATATGGCGCGCATCAAAGCGGCCTTCGTCGCCAGCGCGCTGCGCGCCCAGCGGCTGGGCTTTGAGCTGATTGAACTGCACGCCGCCCACGGCTATCTGCTGCACCAGTTTCTCTCGCCGCTCAGCAACCAGCGCCGCGACGAGTACGGCGGTTCGCTGGAGAACCGAATGCGCTATCCGCTGGAAGTCTTTAAGGCGATCCGCGAGGCAGTGGGCAACACCATGGCGGTGGGCGTCAGGCTGTCGGCTACCGACTGGGTCGAAGGCGGCTGGGACTGCGAGCAGTCCATTAAGTTTAGCCAGCAGCTGGAAACGCTGGGCAGTGACTATATTCACGTCTCCAGCGGCGGTTTGTCGCCGCAGCAGGCGATCACCGTTGGGCCGGGATACCAGTTGCCTTTCGCCCGCGATATTCGCCAGCAGGTAGCCATCCCGGTGATTGGCGTGGGGCTGATCACCGACCCGCAGCAGGCGGAAGCGGCGCTGGAGAATGGCGATGCCGACCTGATCGCCCTCGCCCGCGCGGTACTCTACGATCCGCACTGGCCGTGGCACGCTGCGGCCAGCCTTGGCGCCCAGGTCCGTGTGCCGTCGCAGTATTTGCGCTCGGAGCCGCATGGCCTGAAAGGCACCCTGCTGCCAAACCGTTGAACCCACGGCGGGCATAAAAAAGGGGTATCGTAAGATACCCCTGAGCAGGATGTTATTGCGGTCCATGTGCCGGGCGGCGGCGACACCTTGCCCGGCCTACAAAAGGGTGATACCCGGTCATTGCGCAGCCAACGCGCTCCTGCGTAGGCAGCGCAAGCGCAGCGCCGCCGGGCAATCTATCAGGCTCCGCTCCCTATATTTCCGGGCGGCGGGTCAGGCAAACACCGCGAGTTACTGCTGTGCGGCAGGCGGCGCGGCGTTCTGTTTATCCTTCGCGATACTGTCCTGGATGGCTTTGGTTTTGCTCGCCGCTTCAGCCGAGAGCTGATTGGCGTCACCGATGGCGTTGTCTTTGATCTGACCCGCCTCTTTGACTATGCGGTCACTTTCCTGCTTTGCGTTCTGCTTCACCGCATCGGCTTGGGCTTTCGCCTGCTGGGCGATGGCGTCCGCCTTCTTGTCCGCCTCGGCCTTGATGGCGCTGGCCTGATCCTTCAGGCGATCGGCCTCGGCGTCAGCCTGGCTTTTCAGCGTATCGATTTGTTTATCCGCATCCTGTTTAATTGCCTGCGCTTTATCCGCCGCGGCATCCTTCATCTGCTCCGCATTATCTTTAGCCTTATCCAGTTTGTTATCAACTTTCGACGCATCGTCGCAGCCAAACAGGGTCAGGCACAGGGCGGAAGCGAGTAGTGTTTTATTCCAGAGTTTCATCAGCATTCCCTTACAGGTTAAGTCGTTATCCAGCTTTGTGATTCGTTGCATTAATAGCATTCACATTTTATATATAAACGCTCAGCCGATAGAGTCAAGGCGACAGCGCCGATTGTCAGTCCAGGGTCGCTACCAGCCCCTGCAGCCAGTCGGCAAAGACCCGAACCTTATGCGAGAGATGACGGTGCGGATAGAGCAGCGACAACGGTCGACGCGGCGCCGGAAAGTCCGGCAAAACTTCCACCAGTTGCCCGCTGTCGATATAAGGTTGCAAAAAGAAACGCATCCCCTGCAGCATCCCCAGCCCCGCCAGCCCGGCAGCAGTAAAGACTTCAGAGTTGTCCAGCACCAGTTTACCGGGAATGGCGATCTGCCTGATGCCCTCCGGGGTCTGGAATCGCCAGGGCATAATCTGCCGGCTGCTGCTGTTCACCCAGTTCACCGCCAGATGCGACTGCAGGTCCTCCAGCGTCGCGGGCGCCCCATAGCGCGCCAGATAGCCCGGACTGGCGCAGGTGGTTAACGCCACCTCCCCCAGTGAACGCGCCACATAGTCGCCATCCTCAAGATCCCCCACCCGCAGCAGGCAATCCAGACCATCGCGCAGCATATCCCGGCGTACGTCGGAGCTGCTGAGGACAATCTCCACCTCCGGATGGGCCTGATAAAAATCCGGCAGATGCGGGATCACCAGCAGCCGGGCAAAGGCGATCGGCATATCAACGCGCAGCTGACCGCGGATCGGCCGGTCCGGCGCGAACGACTCCAGCAGATCGTCGGCCTGGGAGAGCAACGGTTTGCTGCGACGATAAAACTCTTCCCCCTCCGGCGTAAGATACAGACGCCGGGTGGTGCGCTGCAGCAGCCGGACCCCGCTCTCCTGCTCCAGCTGCTGCAGTGCTTTGGTCACCGCCGGTCGGTGGATCTGCAAATTTTCCGCCGCCTGGGCAAAGCTGCCGGCATCGACGATTTCAATAAAAATTTTAATATTTTCAAACAGATTCATTTGCATGATGGCCCGCCTCCCACCTCTTCATCAGTTCACATTATTACTAATTTAATAATAGTGATGAAAGTTTTTGCTCATTTTTTAAAACAATAAAGACGCCTACACTGCCCTCATTGCCGCATCGCTGGGGCGAACACATTTATAACTTATTAACATACAAGGAAAAATAGCATGCAACCTAACCGCGTCGCCCGCATTCTGGGTATTGAAAAACCGGTGGTCCAGGGGCCCCTCTCCTGGCTAACCGATGCTCGTCTGGTGGCGGCCGTCGGCAACGCCGGTGGGCTTGGCGTGCTGGGCCCGAACGCCGGACTGACGGCGGCAACCGCCGTCTCCACCCCGGAGGCCACCGCCGAGAAAATGCGCGAAGAGATCCGCAAAACCAAACAGCTGACGGAGAAACCCTTTGGCGTCAACCTGATCCCGACGGCGGAAAATGACATCTGGACGCCGGCGATCCTCCCGGTGATCAAAGAGGAAGGGGTTAAGGTGGTGGTCTACACCGGCTACGGCGACGGTTCGTTAAAACCGGCGCTGTTCGACGAACTGAAAGCCGCCGGGATCACCATTATCTATCGTGACATCAACCCGACGCCGGAGAACAGCCGCCGCGCGGAGCAGGCCGGAGCGGATATTATTGTCGCCACCGGCTTTGACGAAGGCGGCACGCTGCCGGGTACCGCCCTCGGGACCTTCACCATCGTCCCGCTGATCGTTGACGCGGTACAGCGGGTTCCGGTGATGGCCGCCGGAGGGATCACCGACGCCCGGGGCGCGCGCGCCGTTCATGCCCTGGGTGCGGAGGGCGTCTTCGCCGGTTCGGTATTTATCAGCACCATCGAAAGCCGGGTTCCCGACTCGGTGAAAGCGAAAATTGTGGCCGCCAACGGTCTGGATCTGCGCCTGTTCCGTACCCTGCCGGACTACTACCGCGCGCTGCCCGGCAAACTGAGCGACACACTGGTGGCCATGGACCGGGCCGGCGCCTCAAAAGCCGAGCTGGCCCAGGCGATGGGCGGGCTGCGCGGGATGCGGCTGGGCATGCTGGAGGGGAATACTGATGAGGGATATATCTCGGTGGGCGCGGGGATCGGCAACATCCGTGCCATCACCTCTGTGGCCGAGGTGGTCAACCAGCTGGCGGTGTAAAGCCGCCAGCCGGAGCACGGTGACCGGCGCGATCAGGCGTCGGCCACCTTCTCTACCGCCCGGGAGAACGCGTCGATAGCCAGCCCGACGTCGGCGGCGGTCACCGACTCCGCCGGGTGATGGCTGACGCCCCCCAGGCAACGCACAAACAGCATGGCCGATGGCCAGCGCTCGGCGATAGCGATGGCGTCATGCCCTGCGCCGCTCGGCAGCGTCAGCGAACGGCCCTGCACCGCCGTCACCGCCTCGCTCAGCACCGCCTGCAGGTGACGGTCGCAGGCGGTGGCGGCGATGCGATAATACTCCTCGGCGGCGAAACTCAGTTGGCGGCGCCCGGCAATGGCCTGCGCCTGCGCCAGTAGCTCATCCAGCAGCGCCGTCAGCGGCGCATCCTGCGGGCCGCGAATATCCAGCGTCAGCTGCACCTCGCCCGGTATCACGTTCACCGCGCCCGGCGCACAGCGCAGGGTGCCGACCGTCGCCACCAGGTTACCGCCGCGCTGCCGGGTCAGGTTTTCCACCTGCACCATCCATTCCGCCGCCGCGGCGAGGGCGTCCTTGCGATGTTGCATCGGCACCGTGCCGGCATGGCCAGCTTCGCCGGTAAAACGGCAGTTCAGCCGTCTGGCGCCGTTAATCGCCTCCACCACGCCGAGCGCCATCCCCGCCTGCTCCAGGCACGGCCCCTGCTCGATATGCAGTTCCAGATAGGCGGCGATATCCCGCGGGTGACGGGCCGCGTGGGCGATCCGCGCCGGATCGAGTCCGGCATTCACCAGCGCCTGGGCGACGCTCACCCCGTCGGTATCGCACTGTGACAGCCAGCTTTCAGGCCAGGTGCCGGTGACGCCGCGACTGCCGAGCAGGGTGATGCCAAAGCGGGTGCCCTCTTCATCGCCAAAGCCGACGATCTCGATTGCCTTCGCCAGCCGTCGCCCCTGCTGGTGCAGACGCTGGACCACCTCAATCGCCGCCAGCACGCCGAGCATGCCGTCGTAGCGTCCGGCGTTGCGCACGGTGTCAAGATGAGAGCCCAGCAGCAACGCCGGCGCCCCCTCCTGTTGTCCTTCATAACGTCCGCAGATGTTGCCGACGCTGTCCTGCCACACCATCATGCCGGCAGCCTGCATCCACTGCCCCACCAGCTGGTTGGCCTGCAGATGCTCGGGCGACAGATAGACCCGGGTCAGGGCGTCGGCGGTTTCGCTGAAGGCGGCCAGCCGATCGGCGCGGGCCATCACCCGGCTGGCCGCCGCCTCTCTCTCCGCCTGCTGGCGGACGGTGTCACTCATAGGGTGGCCTCGGTGCGGTAGTGATCCCAGGCCGCCTGCATCGCCGCGCCCTGAGTGGTGGTGAACCTGAGGTAGTTCAGGACCGCTTCCAGCGCGCTGAGCGTCTGCATCACGCAGTCTTTACGCGCGTTATAGCCCATGGTGCCAATGCGCCAGACTTTACCGTGCAGCGGACCAAACGAGGTGCCAATTTCAATGCCGAAATCTTCCAGCATCAGTTTGCGTACCTGATCGCCGTTGACCCCGTTGGGGATCACCACCCCCAGCACGTTATTCATTTTGTGCCGCAGGTCGCCAAAGATCTCGAGCCCCATCGCCTGGATGCCCTTCAGCAGCGCATCGCCGTGCAGTTTGTGGCGGGCGATGCCGTTGTCGAGTCCCTCCTGGAGGATCAGGCGCGCGCACTCCCGGGCGGCGAACAGCGCCGAGGTCGCTTCGGTATGGTGGTTAAGGCGCTCCGGCCCCCAGTAATCCATCACCATGCCGAGATCGAAATAGTTGGAGTAGATCATCTCGTCGACGCCATCGTGATGGGCATCGGTGCGGATCCCCTGCTCAATGCAGCGGCGGCGGCGGATGACCTCTTCCATCCGCGGGCTGAGGGTGATGGGCGAGGTGCCGGAAGGACCGCCCAGGCACTTCTGCATCCCGGCGGACACGGCGTCCAGCTGCCAGGCGTCGGTTTCCAGCGGGTTACCGCCGAGCGACGCGGTGGCGTCGGTATAGAACAGCACATCGTGACGACGGCAAATCTCCCCCAGCTCCGCCAGCGGCTGCAGCATGGTGGTGGAGGTATCGCCCTGCACGGTGAGCAGCAGGCGCGGCCGCACGCGCTTGATCGCATCCTCAACCTGATCCGGCGTAAAGACCTCGCCCCACGGCACCTCGATGGTGTGCACTTCTGCCCGGCAGCGACGCGCGATCTCGCACAGCAGATGACCAAACCGGCCGAACACCGGCACCAGCACCTTGTCACCGGGACGGATCGCCGACAGCAGAATCGCTTCGATCCCGGCGCGCGAGGTGCCGTCGACCAGCATCGTCCAGCGATTTTCGGTGCGAAACACGCCGCGGTAGAGCGCCATGACTTCATTCATGTAGTGGGTCATCGCCGGATCGTACTGGCCAACCAGCTGGCTCGACATGGCGCGCAGCACGCGCGGGTCGGCATTGATCGGCCCCGGCCCCATCAGCAGGCGCTGCGGCGGGTTAATTTGCGAAAACTGAGTGATATCCATCTGCCATTCCTTACGTTAGTTAAGACCGCGCACCGAGGAGATAAACTGTTTCAGTTCGCTGGTCTGCGGGCTGGCGAACAGCGTTTTGCTGTCGCCCTGCTCCCAGACGCGTCCCTGATGCATAAACACCACGCGGTCGCCCACTTCGCGGGCAAAATTCATTTCATGGGTGACGAGGATCAGCGTCATACCTTCCGCCGCCAGTTGCTCCAGCACCTTCAGCACTTCACCCACCAGTTCCGGGTCAAGCGCCGAGGTGATTTCGTCACAGAGCAAAACTTTCGGCGACATGGCCAGCGCCCGGGCAATGGCCACGCGCTGCTGTTGGCCGCCGGAGAGGTTGGCCGGGTAGTAATCCAGACGGTCGCCGAGCCCGACCTTCTCCAGCATCCGCTGCGCCAGCTCCCGGCATTCTGCCTGGGACTTCTTCAGCACCCGCCGCGGGGCCAGCATGACGTTCTCCAGCGCCGTCATGTGCGGAAAGAGATTAAAGTTCTGGAACACCATGCCGATGGAGCGGCTGATCTCCCGGGCCTGGGAATCGCGGTTGGTGATGGTCATGCCCCCGAGCTTGATGCTTCCCTCCTGGTAGCCCTCCAGACCATTGATACAGCGTAGCAGGGTGCTTTTACCCGAGCCGCTGCGGCCGATGATCGAGATCACTTCCCCCATGTCGATATCCAGATCGACGCCCTTCAGCACATGGTTGTCGCCGTAGTACTTCTGCATCTGATTAATGGTGATGAGAGGCATTGAATTTGTTCTCCAGATAGCGGCTGTAGCGGGACAGCGGATAGCACAGAATGAAATAGCCCAGCGCCACAAGGGCAAACACTTTAAATGGCTGATAAGTGACGTTGGTCAGCATCGTCCCTGCCTTGGTCAGCTCCACAAAGCCGATAATCGATGCCAGCGCCGTGCCTTTGATCACCTGTACGGCGAACCCGACGGTCGGCGCGATAGCAATGCGCAGCGCTTGCGGCGCCACCACCCGGTACAGGGTCTGGCCGAAGCTCAGCCCGAGACAGCGCGAGGCTTCCCACTGGCCTTTCGGCAGCGCGCGAATGCTGCCGAACCAGATATCCAGCAGAAAGGCGCTGGTGTAGAGCGTCAGGGCGACCGAGGCGGCGGTCCACGCCGAGACGTCAACCCCGAACAGCGCCACGCCAAAGAATGCCAGAAACAGCTGCATCAGCAGCGGCGTGCCCTGGAACAGCTCAATATACCCGCGGATCAGCCGTTTCACCTGGCGTCCGCCGGTGAGACGCAGCAGCAGTAACGGTAAGGTCACCAGCGCCCCGCCGGTGAACGCGACCAGCGACAGCAGCACCGTCCAGCGACCGGCCAGTAGCAGGTTGCGGATAATGTCCCAGTCAGTAAAAGTGGTCATCAGGCCTGTACCCCCAGCCATTTACGCCCCGCCGCCATCAGCAGCTGGCGCATCGCTATCGATAACGCTAAGTAGATCCCGGTGGCTACCAGATAGACCTCAAAGCTCAAAAATGTCCGCGACTGGATCAGGTTGGCGGCGAAGGTCAGCTCCTCATAGGAGACCTGGGACACCACTGACGAGCCGAGCATCACGATGATGCACTGGCTGACCAGCGCCGGATAAATCCGCTGCAGCGCCGGGGGCAATACGACGCGAACGAAGGTTTGCGTCCGGCTGAGCCCGAGCACGCGACCGGCTTCCCACTGGCCCTTCGGCGTCACCTGGATGCCGGCGCGGACGATCTCGGTGCTATAGGCGCCGAGGTTGACCACCATCGCCAGCAGCGCCGCTTCACCGGCGGTCATCTTCAGTCCGAGGTTCGGTAAACCAAAGACGATAAAAAAGAGCTGCACCACAAACGGCGTATTACGGATGATTTCCACATATCCGCCCCATACCCGGCTGAGCATTCCCGGGCGACCGCTGCGGATCGCCGCCCCGAGGATGCCGATCGCCAGTCCGCCGATCGTCGCCAGCACCGTCAACTGCACCGTCACCCACAGGCCGGCCAGCAGCTCCGGCCAGTGCGGCCAGAGCTCAGAGAAATGAAGTTGCTCCGTCATCCCCAGACCTTACGCGCCGAGGCTGGCAGGCAGTGGCGCTTTCAGCCACTTCTCAGACAGACCGTTGAGGGTGCCGTCCTTAATGCCCTGCTCAATGAGGGTATCCACTTTCGCCTTCAGCGCCGGTTCGTTCTTTTTCAGACCGATAAAGCACGGCGAGTCCTTCAGCATAAAGCTCGGCACCGGCGCTTTGTCGGCGTTCTGCCGGGAGATGGCCGCCACCACCAGATTGCCGGTGGCGACATACTGCACCTGACCGGACAGGTAAGCCGACAGCGTAGTGTTATTATCCTCGTAGCGCTTAATCTGCGCCGCCTGCGGCGCCACGCTGGTCAGTACCATATCTTCCACCGCCCCGCGGGTCACCCCGATGCTTTTGCCGCTCAGCGCGGCCGCGTCCTTCAGTTCCGCCCCTTTCGGGCCAAACACGCCGAGGAAGAACGGGGCGTAGGCGCGGCTGAAGTCGATCACCTTCTCGCGCTCGGCGTTCTTGCCGAGGCTGGAGATCACCAGGTCCACCTTATCGGTCTGCAGATACGGCACGCGGTTGGCGCTGGTCACCGGGACCAGCTGCAGCTTGAGCTTCATCGATTTCGCCAGATAGCGCGCCATATCGATGTCATACCCCTGCGGCTGCAGGTCGGTGCCCACCGAGCCGAACGGTGGAAAGTCCAGGGGTACGGCAATGCGGATGACGCCGCGTTTTTCAATATCCTGGAGCTGGTCAGCCTGCGCGGCAGAAACAGACGATAGGAGACAAGCGGCCCCGGCCAGCGCGATCAACAGTTTCTTCATGATGTTTACCCGTTACGTTAGCATGAAACAAAAGATTCTTTGAATCTGTTTTTGCAACTAATGTGCCAGATACAGACGAGGCGAGGGTTGGCGAGGAATTAAAACAAAAAGTGAGAAAGGACAAGCGTTAACGGAAAAGTGTTCAGAGAGCGGCGGCGCCATGACGTGGTTTTTATTGCACCATAATAATGCACAGCACCACGCTGGCGCCCCATCAGCGTTGTTCCAGCTCGTCCAGCTGCTGGTAAAGCGTGGCGATATCGTGGATGCGCGGACGACCGCTGTCGAGCGTTTCATGGAGAAAGGCATTGGCCAGCAGATTAATCAGGCTGTTGACCGAGGCATAGCTATCGTAGGCGGAGACGCTGTCCAGCGGCGCGCAGAGCTGCCAGCGGGAGAGCGGAAACAGGCTGTGGGCCTGCGGCTCGCACATTAACAGGACCGGCACCCCGTCGCGCTGCAGCTGCTGCAGCAGCGGGCGTACTATTCGCGGCCGGCGGCGAAACGCCATCATTACCACCAGATCATCGGCGGTCAGATCGACCAGCTCTTCGCTGAGACTCTGACCCGGCTGGGGCAGCACCAGCACCTGGCCGCGGGCCTGCAGCAGCTGCTGGCGCAGATGCAGCGCCGCCGGATAGGCGTTGCGCATGCCAATCACCACAATGCGGCGGGCGGCCACCATCGCCGTCAGCGCCTCAGCGAACTGGCGGGCGTCGAGGGCGTTGACCCACTGGGTGAGGTTTGCCATCTCCTGCTTATAATGGCGCGCCAGCAGCGTGTTACCCTGCACCGCGTCGCGCTGGTCGGTGAGCGGCATCCCGCTCTGACGCAGAGTGCGCAGTTCATCGCGCATATCCTTATATTTGTCGTAACCGAGGCGCTTAAACAGCCGGCTGACGGTGGCTTTCGACACGCCGCTCAGCTGCGCCAGCTCGGCGCTGTTGTAGCTTATCAGGTCGTCAAAGTGGTCAAAGATGAAATCCGCCACCCGCTGCTCCTGCGGCGACAGCGAGGCGTATTGCCCTTTCAGTCGTTCATCGAGTTGTTGCATAGCGCCCCTGTAACTTTCGTTTCATCATCCATTCCTCATCATACTGTATCTGCTATGCCTTACACATAGCGTGCCAGTGGGAAAATTCTGGTCATCGTTTTTATCAATGAAACGAAACGTTCAGAGATGGAACAGCTTTTGCAGTGTTCTGCGGGTGATTCGTTCAGAAAGGATAATTTATGCACAGTAGCAACGTTTCGACCCACGGCATGGCGGTGGCCCCCCACCACCTCGCCAGTCAGAGCGCGCTGGCGATCCTGCGCGAGGGCGGCAGCGCCATTGAAGCGATGGTGGCTGCCGCGGCGGCCATCGCCGTCGTCTATCCCCATATGAATGGCCTCGGCGGCGATGGCTTCTGGCTGATCGTGCCGCCTGAGGGAGATCCAATCGCCATTGACGCCAGCGGGGCCGCCGGATCGCTGGCGACCCTCGAGGCCTACGCCGGACAGCGGCATATTCCCCACCGGGGACCGCAGGCCGCGCTGACCGTCGCCGGCACCGTCAGCGGCTGGGACGAGGCGCTGCGTATTTCTCGGGACTTAACCGGCCGCGCGCTGCCGGTGGCCCGCCTGCTGGCCGATGCGATCGGCTATGCCGAAGACGGCATTCCGGTCACTGCCTCGCAGGCCCACGCCACCGCCAGCAAACTGGAAGAGCTGCGCCATCAGCCGGGCTTCAGCGAAATCTGGCTGGTCGCGGGCGAGGCCCCGCGGCCCGGCAGCCGCTTCCGCCAGCCCGCCCTCGCCGGTACCCTGCGCATGCTGGCCAGCGACGGTCTCGACAGCTTTTATCGCGGGCCGCTGGCCGAGCGTCTGGCGCAGGGTATGGCCGCGCTGGGGATGCCTGTCACCCTCGGCGACCTGCAGGCCCACCGCGCCCGGCGTCCGGCGCCGCTGACGCTCCAGCACCAGCAGGGCACGCTGTGGAATCTTGCCCCACCCACGCAGGGGCTGGTATCGCTGGCGATCCTTGGCATCACCGACCGTCTGAAGATGGCCGATGCCGACGACGCGCAAACGGTGCACCGTATCGTCGAAGCCACCAAGCGGGCATTTGCCCTGCGCGATGCGCATATCACCGATCCGCGCCATCTGGATGTGGATGTACAGCAGTTGCTCACCCCGGAAGCCCTGCAGCCGCTGGCCAACAGCATCGACGACGCCAGCGCTTCCCCCTGGGGCGGCGGCAAAGGCCCGGGCGATACCGTCTGGATGGGCGTCGTGGATAACAGCGGACTGGCAGTGTCGTTTATTCAGAGTATCTATCACGAGTTCGGCAGCGGCGTGGTACTCCCGGACACCGGGATCGTCTGGCAAAACCGCGGGGCGGCCTTCAGCCTCGATCCGCAGCATCTCCTGGCGCTGGCCCCTGGCAAACAGCCATTCCACACCCTCAACCCTGCCGCCGCGCGCCTGAACGATGGCCGGGTGATGGTCTATGGCTCGATGGGCGGCGACGGTCAGCCGCAAACGCAGGCGGCGCTGTTTACCCGCTATATCCTGCAGGGGGTGCCGTTGCAGGAGAGCATCTCCCGTCCGCGCTGGCTGCTGGGCCGCACCTGGGGCCAGTCCTCCGACTCACTGAAGCTGGAGGGACGCTTTGCCCCCGCCTGTATCGCGCGCCTGCGCGAGCTGGGGCACGACGTAGAAGTGCTGGCCGATTTCAGCGAAGCGATGGGCCACGCCGGGGCCATTGTCCGCCATCCCAACGGTCTGCTTGAAGGGGCGACCGATCCACGCAGCAACGGCGCCGCCGCCGGGTACTAAGGAGCAGACCATGACCACACAGCCAGACTGGAGCGAGTATCTGACGCAGATGACTCACCTGTTGGATATGGAGCTGGATGCGCCGCGCCGTAAGGAGCTGGAGCGCCAGTTTGCCCGCATCGCCGCCATGGCGCAGCCGCTGATGGACTATCCCCTCGGGCCGCGCGAGGAGATTGCGGGGGTGTATAAAGCATGACTCTTCAACACTTCACCATTGCCGATCTCCAGCGTGCGCTGCACGAGGGCGAACTGAGCGCCCGGGAGATCGCCCGCCAGACGCTGGACGATATCGCCCGCGTGAATCCGCAGATCAACGCCTGGACCGAGGTCACCGCCCAGCGCATGCTGGCGGAGGCCGACAGCATCGACGCCCTGCGCCGGGAAAAGCGCCCCCTGCCGCCGCTGGCAGGGATCCCTTACGCAGTGAAAAATCTGTTTGATGTCGCCGGGCATACCACCCTCGCCGGCGCCGAACTGCTGAGCGACCGGCCGCCAGCGACCAGCGACAGCTGGGCGGTGCGCCAGCTGCACAGCGCCGGCGCCCTGCTCAGCGGGATGCTCAATATGGACGCCTACGCCTACGGCTTCACCACCGAAAACAGCCACTATGGCGCGACGCGCAACCCGCACGATCTGTCGCGGATCGCCGGCGGATCTTCCGGCGGTTCGGCCGCGGCGGTGGCGGCCGGACTGGTTCATTTCAGCCTCGGCAGCGACACCAACGGCTCGATCCGTGTCCCCGCGTCGCTGTGCGGGATCTTTGGCCTGAAACCCACTTTCGGGCGCCTGTCGCGCTCCGGCAGCCATCCGTTTGTCGCCAGTCTGGATCATATTGGTCCTTTTGCCCGCCGGGTGGCCGACCTCGCCGCGGTGTATGACGCCCTGCAGGGGCGCGACCCGGCCGATGACTTTCAGGCTGATAAAGCCAGCGAGCGCACCGGCAACCTGCTGGATCGCGGACTGGAGGGGCTGCGCTGCGCGCGGCTGGGGGGCTATTTCACCACCTGGTGCGATGACGACGCCCGGGCGGCCGTGGATCTGGTCGCCCACGCGCTGGGCGCCGACAGCGAGCTACAGTTCGCGGATGCCGCCCTGGCCCGCTCGGCGGCCTTTATCATCAGCGCCAGCGAAGGCGGCAATCAGTACCTGACGGATCTTCGCCACTCGCCCGAGCGCTTTGAACCTCACTCCCGCGAGCGGCTGCTGGCCGGCGCGATGATCCCCTCCGCGTGGTATCTGCAGGCTCAGCGTTTTCGCCGTCATGCTCGCCAGGCAATGAAATCCCTGTTCAGCCAGGCCGACGTGCTGATCGCCCCGGCCACCCCATGCAGCGCCACGCCAATAGGCGCGGAGGAGATGGTGATTAACGGCCAGCCGCTGCCGGTGCGCGCCAGCATGGGAATGCTGACGCAGCCGATCTCCTTCCTCGGCCTGCCGGTGGTGACCGTGCCCCTGCGTACCGCCAGCGGCAAGCCGATTGGCCTGCAGCTGATTGCCGCGCCGTTTAACGAACAAGCCTGTCTTCGCGCCGCGCGGGCGCTGGAAGCGATGGGCATTACCGATGCCCGAGTGGCGGAGAGTGCAGCATGATCAATCTGGATAATGTAGACCGCCCGGCGATCCTCGCCGAGGTGACGGCGGCGTTTTATCAGTATGAAGAGGCGCTGGTCAGCAATAACATCGAGGCGCTGGATGCGCTGTTCTGGCACGACCCGCGCACCGTACGGCTGGGAGCCGGCGAAAATCTGTATGGCATCGAGGCGATCCGCGCCTTTCGCGCCGCCCGCCCCGCCGCCGGTCTGGCCCGCGATCTGCGCCATACCACCATTACCACCTTTGGTGCGGATATGGCGGTGTGCAGCACCGAGTTCACCCGCGAGGGCAGCGCCCGCCTGGGCCGCCAGCAGCAGACCTGGGTACGCTTCCCCTACGGCTGGCGGATTGTCGCCGCCCAGGTCAGTCTGATGGACTGAGTGGAGTATACGGGAGCGGACCGGAGACTAAGGTATCCGCCGGCCCGCTTCCGGTCCGGTAACATGCTATTTGGAGTCGAAGATCATGGTGTTCATCAGAGCGGCTGAAGCAGAAGATATCCCCTCGCTGCAAACGCTATTTCTGCAGCTGGGTTATCAGACGGAGACGGCGATCTTAGCGCAACGCATCACTGCCCCGCAGAGCATGATGAGTGCGCTGGTGGCGGAAACAGAAAACGCCGTGTGTGGCGTAATCGTTATCAATTTTATTTTACCGGTACATGAGAACCGTTTATGGGCATTAATTTCCGCGCTGGTCATCGAGGAATCGTCACGTGGATCAGGGATAGGCCAGCAGCTTCTCCAGGCCGCAGAGCGCCTCGCCCGCGATAAACAATGCGCTCAGATCGAACTTTCAAGTAGTGAAAAAAGAATCAGAGCGCATCAATTTTATGAAAATAACGGCTACAAGGAGGTTCGCAAACGCTTCGTTAAACATTTGTCTTAACCGCCTGCGCGCGAGGGCTTTCCCCGGATGACCGTAACTATATTTTGCCCAGCAGGATATTTAACATGCGGCGCAGGGGCTCCGCAGCGCCCCACAATAGCTGATCGCCAACCGTTAACACCGAGTAGACTGGGTCATTATTTAGCGACATTTTCTTGTAGCGGCCAATACCTACCTGCAGCGAACCACTAATAGCAGCCGGGGTCAATTTACTGACACTCTCTTGCTTATTATTGCGGACATAGTTTACCCACGGATGGGAATGGGTGACTAACTCAGCAAATTCTGCTTCGCTGACCTCACGTTTAAGTTTCAGCGTAATCGCCGCGCTGTGACAGCGGATCACCCCGACCCGAATGCATAAACCATTGACCGGGATGGTACCCGGCGCAAGGCCAAGAATTTTATTAGTTTCCGCCTCGCCCTTCCATTCTTCGCGGCTGTTTCCATCGCCCAGATCGCTGTCGATCCACGGAATGATGCTGCCCATGAGGGGGACGCCAAAATTCTCCACCGGCATGCCCGCGCTGTTAATCAACTCACTCACTTTATTTACCAATGGCAGCACGGAACCTGATGATGTCAGTTCATCCGCAGATAAATGCTGACTGATATACGCGCTTTGCGCGATTAATTCCCGCACCTGTTTGGCGCCCGCCCCGGAGGCAGACTGATAGGTCATCACGCTCATCCATTCGATAAGATCCGCTTTTATCAGCCCGGCCAACCCCATCAGGCTCAGCGTAATGGAGCAGTTGCCGCCGACAAACAGTTTAATTCCCGCTTTTACCGCACTATCGATATTTTCGCGGTTGACCGGGTCGAGAATAATGCAGGCTTTTTCATCCATCCGCAGCGCCGAAGCCGCATCAATCCAGTAACCTTGCCAGCCATGGTTAATTAACGCCGGATAGATGGCTTTGGTATAATCCCCGCCCTGACAGGTGATGATGATATCCATTTCGGCGAGTGCGCTAAGGGAATTCGCATCTTTCAGCCTGTCGCTTTTACCATTAATAACCGGGCCCGGGGCACCCGCACTGGAGGTACTAAAAAAATGCGCTGTAATATCGTCGAAATCATTTTCTTCGATCATGCGTTGCAACAATACTGAACCCACCATCCCTCGCCAACCAACAATACCCACCTGCTTCATTTATTTAACCTTTATAAGTTATGAGAATGTTAATTTGAGTGTCGCCATACCTTATATCGTATCCCCCAATAAAGGTCATTACCCAGCACATCGATTTTTATCATTATTAAAATGTTTCATCTGCCATCAGCGATATTTATCTCTTATTACGGTCAAGCAGATATAAGGCGGCGGCGACTGTCCAGTTTTCGGCATTCAAAGGTGAAACGGCGTAGCGAAACGGCAACAGCTTCTTCTCTGGGTACCATGAAGAGTAACTTGCATTTTGATAGTTACTATGTCAATTTGCTGGCAAAAGCCACCTGGTTACTGGACAGCCAATGAAAAATGAACCGCTTTGCCACGCTCCCTGCCCCATCGCCCGCAGCCTTGGCCGCATCGGCGACAGCTGGAGCATCATGATCCTGCGTGACGCCTTCGCGGGCTTTACCCGCTTTGACGAGTTCCAGAAAAGCAGCAACGTCGCGCCCAATATTCTGTCGCGCCGCCTGAAGGCGCTGGTCGACGACGGGCTGCTGGAGAAGGTGTGCTACAGCAGCACCCCGCCGCGCTACGAATACCACCTCACGCCGCGCGGCCGCGATTTCCGCATGGTGCTGCTGGCGCTGGCGGAATGGGGTAACCGCCACTTCGCCCCCGATGGGCGTCAGATGCAGCTGGTGGAAATGGCAACCCAGCGCCACGTGGAGCCAGTCATGGTGGATAAAGCGACTGGGGAAGAGATTATCCCGGGTAAATACGCCATGGTGCCGGGCCCCGCCGCCTCGCCGCTGATGAAATATCGTCATGAATATCTGCTGCGCAAACGCGAAGGCGATAGCGGACAAAAATTCCAACCGGAACCTTACAGAGATGCCAGCAATGAATCCGGCCAGTAAGAAAAATATTCTTGTCCTGGCGGCCCTGGGCGCTGCCGCCCTGGCGGCAGCGAGCTACGGCGCTTACTGGTGGCATACCGGGCGCTTTATGCAGACCACCGATGATGCCTATGTCGGCGGCGACATTAGCGCCATCTCCAGCAAAGTCTCCGGCTATATCCAGCAGCTAGCGGTGCAGGACAATATGGCGGTGAAAAAAGGTGACCTGTTGATCCGCATTGACGACCGCGATTATCGCGCCGCCCTCGCGAAAGCCGCCGGAGAAGTGGCGGCGCAGCAGGCCGCGCTGGCCGATATCCAGGCTACCCGCCAGCTTCAGCAGGCGACCATTGCCGGCTCTGCGGCCTCGTTACTGGCCGCCACGGCGGCAACCGAAAAACTGGCTAACGACAACCGACGCTATAACGCCCTGGCCGCGTCGAGCGCGATTTCCGCACAGATCCGCGATAACGCCTCCGCCGATTATCGCCGGGCGCACGCCGAGCAGGAGAAGGCCAAAGCGGATAAAACCGTGGCCGAACGTCAGCTGGCGGTGCTGGATGCTCGCCAGCAGCAAATCCTGGCTGCCCTGGCGCAGGCCCAGGCTAACCTCGAGATGGCCAGGCTGAACCTCAGCTATACCGACATTCGCGCACCGTTCGATGGGGTGATTGGCAACCGCCGCGCGTGGTACGGCTCCTTCGTCAGCAGCGGTACGCAGCTGCTCTCCCTGGTACCCGCGCACGGCCTGTGGATTGACGCTAACTTCAAGGAAAACCAGCTGGCGCATATGCGTGCCGGCCAGCCGGTGACCATCGTCGCCGATGTGCTGCCGAACCATACCTTTAAGGGGCATGTCGCCAGCCTGGCGCCGGCGACCGGCTCACGCTTCAGCATTCTGCCGGCGGAGAACGCGACCGGGAATTTCACTAAAATCGTGCAGCGGGTGCCGGTCCGCATTGCGCTGGAAGGTGACGGGGCAAAGCTTGACGTCCTGCGCCCGGGACTGTCGGTGATCGTCACCGTGAACGAAAAGAGCCCTCGATGAGTACCGTTCAGGCGCTGTCCGCCCCGCAGGGTCTGTCGATGCCGACGGCGAAGAAGATCTTCGCCTTCGCCAGCATGTGCGTGGGGATGTTTATTGCCCTTATCGACATCCAGATCGTCTCCGCCTCGCTGCGGGATATTGGCGGCGGCCTGTCGGCGGGCGACGATGAAACCGTCTGGGTACAAACCAGCTACCTGATCGCCGAGATCATTATTATCCCGCTTTCCGGCTGGCTGGCCCGGGTCATGTCGACCCGCTGGCTGTTTGCCGCTTCCGCGGCGGGCTTCACGCTGATGAGCCTGCTGTGCGGCTGGGCGTGGAACATCCAGAGTATGATCGCCTTCCGCGCCCTGCAGGGACTGGCGGGCGGGTCGATGATCCCCCTGGTGTTCACCACCGCTTTCGCCTTTTTTCAGGGCAAACAGCGGGTTATTGCCGCGGCGACGATCGGCGGCCTGGCCTCCCTCGCCCCTACGCTGGGTCCAACGGTGGGCGGCTGGATCACCGAAAACTACAACTGGCACTGGCTGTTCTTTATCAACGTTGTTCCGGGGATTTACATCGCGGTGGCAGTGCCGCTACTGGTAAAAGTAGACAGCGCCGACCCCACTCTGCTGCGCGGCGCCGACTATCTCAGTATTCTGCTGCTGGCCTTGTCCCTCGGCTGCCTGGAATATACCCTCGAAGAAGGTCCGCGCTGGGGCTGGTTTGATGACGCGACCCTGACGACCACCGCCTGGGTCGCCCTGCTCTGCGGCGTGGCCTTTGTTATCCGCACCCTGCGCCATCCGCAGCCGGTGATGGATCTCCGCGCCCTGCAGGATCGAACCTTCAGCCTCGGCTGCTATTTCTCGTTTATGGCCGGCGTCGGCATCTTCGCCACCATCTATTTAACCCCGCTGTATCTGGGGAGCGTGCGCGGTTTCAGTGCGCTGGAGATCGGCCTGGCGGTATTTTCCACCGGTCTGTTCCAGGTCATGTCTATTCCGTTTTATTCGTGGCTCGCCAACCGCGTCGATCTGCGCTGGCTGCTGATGGCCGGGCTGATCGGCTTTGCGGTGTCAATGTACAGCTTTGTTCCGATCACTCACGACTGGGGGGCGGACCAGTTGCTGCTCCCGCAGGCCTTTCGCGGACTGGCGCAGCAGTTTGCCGTCGCGCCAACGGTGACCCTGACGCTGGGCAGCCTGCCGCCCGCGCGCCTGAAGCTGGCCTCCGGGCTGTTTAATCTGATGCGCAACCTCGGGGGCGCCATCGGCATCGCCCTGTGCGGGACGGTGCTTAACGACAGAACCAATCTGCACTATAGCCGCCTGGCGGACCATCTGAATAACGCTAACCTGGCAATGAGCGATTTTGTTCAGCGCAGCGCGGCAAACTTCACCGTCCAGGGGATCTCGCCGGATGCCGCGCAGACGGCGGCGCTGAAAAATCTTTCCGCGCTGGCGCTACGGGAGGCGCGAACCCAGGCATTTTCCGATGCTTTCTACCTCATCATGATGGGTTTTTTACTTGCCGCGCTGCTGGTTCCCTTGATGAAAAAGCCGCCGGCACACTGATACTACAGGAGAGTTAACTATGGGCGTTTCCGTTAAACGCATTGTCGTCACCGGGATGGGGATTGTCAGCCCGCTGGGCTGCGGCGTACAGCACGTCTGGCAGTCGCTGCTGGCAGGTAAATCAGGGATCACCCGACTCAGCGAGCAGCTGGTCGCGGATATTCCCTGCAAAGTGGCCGGCCAGGTGCCGTCCATTGACAGCGATCCGCTGCACGGCTTCGACCCGCTGGCGACCATCCCGGCGAAAGAGCGCAAAAAAATGGATCGCTTTATTGAGTTTGCGCTGGTCGCCGCGCGCGAAGCGCTGACCCAGGCCGGTTGGACGCCGGCATCAGCGGCCGAACAGGAACGTACCGCCACGGTGATCGCCACCGGGATCGGTGGCTTTAGCGAGATCGCCAATGCGGTACATACCACCGATGAACGCGGGCCGCGTCGTCTCTCGCCGTTCACTATCCCCTCTTTTCTGGCCAACCTGGCCGCCGGGCATGTGTCTATCGCCCACGGCTTCCGGGGCCCCATCGGCGCGCCGGGCACCGCCTGCGCAGCGGGTGCCCAGGCCATCGGCGATGCAGCGCGGATGATCCGCAGCGGCGAGGCGGATATTGCCCTCTGCGGCGGCGCGGAAGCGGCAATTCATCGCGTTAGCCTGGCCGGGTTTGCCGCGGCAAGGGCGCTGTCCAGCGCCTACAGCGCCAGCCGGAAAGCGCTTCCCGCCCCTTTGACCGTGACCGCGATGGTTTTGTGATGGGAGAAGGCGCCGGGCTTATTGTGATCGAATCTCTGGAGCACGCGCTGGCGCGCGGCGCCACGCCGCTGGCCGAGCTGGTGGGCTACGGCACCAGCGCAGATGCTTATCACCTGACCGCAGGCCCGGAAGACGGGAACGGCGCACGTCGGGCCATGGAGATCGCTATTCGCCAGGCCGGGGTGACCGTCGAAGAGATTGATCATATCAACGCCCACGCCACCTCGACGCAGGTCGGTGATAAAGGTGAACTGGCGGCGATTAAAACGCTGTTTGGCGTCCATCCGGTCGCCATTACCTCGACGAAATCCGCCACCGGCCATCTGTTAGGCGCGGCCGGCGGGATCGAGGCCATCTTCACCATTCAGGCGCTGCGTGACCAGGTGGTGCCGCCGACGCTGAACCTGCATCACCCCGATGAAGAGGCGGCAGGTCTCAATCTGGTGGCGCTGCAGGCCCGCCCACAGAAGATGCGTTACGCGCTGTCGAACGGTTTTGGCTTTGGCGGCGTTAACGCCAGCCTGCTGCTGAAACGCTGGGAATAATCGTCAGCTCCCCTGCGGTACTGGCCGACGGGGGATTTCCACCGTTGCGGCTTTTGCCCTGCTGCTGGAGTAAATCAAGTACAGCGCGATACCCAGGGAGACAATGGCGCCGATTCGGCTCATCGAGAATGGAATCGACGCATTGTCCAGCCAGCCGAAGTTATCGATCAAGGTCAGTTTTGAGCGAAGAACGGACCACACTATCTAAAGAATGATATCGCCTATTATGTTGGGACCGCTCATGTTAAAAAAGGGATAGCTTTTCTTTTCATTGACGATAACGAAGGAATTTTCATGGTTGAGGTTGAGGAAATAAAAAAGAAATATCCCGGCGCAGATGCCTGGCAAATGGGTGACAGTCCGGAACTGGCTAACGAGCTTGCTGACCTGATCAAAAAAGGGATCAAAACGGCCTCTTGCGGATCTTTTGCCTCTTACCAGCAGGAAGAATCCGCCCCGAGAATCGGGAGTTATAACATTATTCTTGATGGTCAGAATGTTCCAGTTTGCGTGATCAGACTGATTTCGATGCAGCTGGTTCGTTTTTGTGATGTCACTGAAGCGTTCGCCCGCAAAGAAGGTGAAGGCGATTTAAGCCTTGAATACTGGAAGAAAGAGCATCAGAGATTTTTCAGCTCTGAAGGTCATTTTTCTGAAGATATGGAGTTGATCGCAGAAGAATTTGAAGTGGTTGAGGTGCTTTAAGGCAAGGTCAACGGGCTGACGTTTTATCACTGGCCACTCATAACACTGTTCGCTTCTGGCGCGGAGCGGACAAGCTGTCGAGCTAAAGGTCCGCATTGAGCAAGGAGCTGACGTGCCAGCTATAATTGGTAATAAAATGAGAGTAGAACTATTCTGATTTGTTTAAAAAAACATTTTTACATCCAAGGGCAAAATATTTTTTATGCTATCTTACATGCTATCTCAATATGCCAGGCTACCTGTGCCTGAAGTTACTCTACGTTCATGGTTAAAACAATGGTTGTCAGAGCAGGAATCGAGGTGTACAGACAGAAGTTTCTCGGCGCGATTTCCCTGGAGAGAAACTGGATTATGTCAGGAATATTTTTTACAACGAAAACTCAAAATTGATGGAAAGCAATTTCTTACTGGCCCCCGTTATCAGGGCGGAAATATTAACAAACCTTTTATTGATATTGTAGGTATGGATTCTGACCTAAATCATACTGCATTAGAACTCATTAGTAAGGAATGGTCACAACTCAGAGCTCAGTATGTCCGCATTCTTGTACCCGGCCAGTCCTTCCTGCAGGGTATTCCCGACCAGTATATATATGCCGCGTCTTTTTCTGAACCCCCTGAGTTCAATGATAAATCTCTTACTTTGCAAGTGGCGACATACGAAGATTTTGACTGGTGTTGTCAGGCCCTGGGTGATGCCTATAAGCATACATGGCAGACAGTTCGCGAACTGTCTGCAAGCAATTTGGTAGCAGTTGATAACGAAGAGTTGTGTGACCATATTTCAGAGAGAGAAGTATATATTATCTATGAAAACGATGTTCGCGCCGGGTTGCTAATATGCCAGAAAGGAAACCTCGCTTTTCTGAGAGGATATCGTATTACTGACAAAGTAATACTTCCTGCTTTTCGTGGTCGATCATTGTCGGCCCGAGCGCAACGCCTGCTGTACCGATTATTAACTCATTCCGATTCGGAACTATCTTTGTATATGGGCACAATTATTCCGCAGAATATCCCCTCGATGAAAACTGCAGAAAGAGCGGGACGAACTTGCATCCTAAGTTATCAATTTCTACCCATCTGCAGAACCCACGATTAACAGCAATGCTAATTTATCTTCAGCCTACACAGGGGACGTCCAGGGCCCGGGAGTACTCCCCTGGACGCATTAATGGGCAGGATGTGATTGTTGCGCAGGCTATCATATGGCGTGAGGTACAGCAGAATCAGGCTTCGTAGCAATGAGGGGCTCACAGCGTCCGGAATCCACCCGGTGCCGTAAATCACCGTAAGGTCTGTCATAAGGTAATTTCATCACGCATCGCGACACCTTTTTTCTTCATGCAGGCCTTCTCTTTCACGGTTTGTCAGAACTGTGGACCGCAGTAATCTCCACTCCGTGCTTTAATCAATGAGAGTGTGTCGGGTGCAAATTAAACTACCTTTCTCAACAGCAAAGGCGGGATACCCCTGCCCTCGCAGGGTTTCTGCGTCTGGTAATATGCCCATGACAGTCTCAAAGACCGCTTTGAGGGTTTCCCGGTTTAAGGCACAAAATCGCGTGGCGTTGCCCCCAAAATGCAGCGAAAAGCAGCGGTAAAGGCCGCCGGGCATGAGAAACCAAGCTGGTAAGCGACCTGTTTGATTGGAACACCGTTCGCGAGAAGATCCAACGAAGCGCAAATTCTGGCTCTCTGCTTCCATGTTCTAAAACTAAAGCCTGTATCCTTCATAAACAATCGGGAAAAGGTCCGTTCCGACATGGCCGACATAAAAGCCAGCTCGCTCAGCGATGCTTCCCAGCGCTGATTGACCAGTAGCGATCTGGCAGCGCTGAATAATCGCTCATCATTCGGCATGGGAAGCGCCATCGTTAAAGGTGGAGCCTCGCTGAGAATTTCCAGAAGCAACAACGCTATCTTCCGTTGACTCGGTCTGGCGTAGTCCTCACTGAACAGCCCAGCGATAAGCTCTTTGACTAAGGGCGTAGCCGTGATCACATGCACCTGTTGACTCTTCGTAAAGCTCGTACATTCTGCGATAAGGCTACTGCTGAAATAGATCGCCCTGAGATCGGTTTGTGAAAGCAGATGATAACTATGGATATGCAGAGGCGGTAGCCATAATGCCCGTTGAGGAGGGATCACCCAACGGTCGCTCTCTGTTTGCACCAGCATAACCCCTCTGGTGGCGAAGAGTAGCTGCCCCTCAACATGATGATGGGGAGGATCTGCCTCGCCGCGTTGATAGCTTATCGCAGTACTGGACCAGCCTGTGGTTTCATCATGTCTTGGCGCTTTATCTATACTACCTGGCATTTCAGATTTAGCCCCTGCCATTATCATATCGAAACTGGAACCACCCGGAGTAGAGCCTTAGGCAATGGGTGCGTGACTTATCATCCTGATCATCAAAGATATTACAGGAGCTTAACCTCATGCGTGTACACTTTATCGTACATGAAAGTTTTGAAGCCCCGGGCGCATATGAAACCTGGGCAATAAACCAGGGTCATGATGTAACTTACTCACGCGTCTATGCAGGCGATCGGCTACCTGATGACGCCGTAGGCATCGATTTTCTTATCGTTATGGGCGGTCCGCAAGATCCTGACACCACGCTTGAAGAGTGCCCGCACTTTAATGCTAAAGCGGAACAGGCGCTGATTGCTTCCGCGGTTAAAACCGGTAAGGCGGTGATCGGTATCTGCCTGGGTTCACAGCTAATCGGTGAAGCGCTGGGCGCGCCGTTCTCTCATAGCCCGGAAAAAGAGATTGGTAAATTCCCGATCACATTGACCGAAGACGGCAGGAAGGATGAGATGTTCTCTCACTTTGGGAAAACACTGGCAGTGGGTCACTGGCATAACGACATGCCAGGTTTGACGCCGGAGGCTAAAATTATTGCTTACAGCGAAGGCTGTCCGCGGCAGATCGTTGCCTATTCAGACCGCGTCTTTGGTTTCCAGTGCCACATGGAGCTCACATTGGACGTTGTAGAACGGCTGATCGCTCATTCTGAGAAAGACCTGAGCCGTGCAGCAGAATATCGTTTCGTTGACACGCCTGAAGCGCTCCGGGCGCACGATTACAGTGAAATGAACCAAGTGCTTTTTGACTTTCTGCATAAGCTGGAAGCACGTTACAAAGCAGCGCAAGCATAATGTTATGCTCGGTGAGCTTGCCATCGGTTTTGATTTTAATGTCCGCTCCTGGCACAGAGCGGACAAGCTATCTGAGTTGAAGGTCTGATATGAGCGATCAGCGGACGTTGGCTACACTGTTAAACGTCGCAGACTCAGCTTCTGACTGCCAGTTTTTCGCGAGTTGGGCCTTCAAAGTAGATGCTCCTGATATGGCAATTACGGGGTTGAGTCAGCACAAAGCGAATTGTTTCCCAGACTGAACGCCCATTCATCAGACGTTCCCCCATTTTGGGCTGGCTATCGACAAACGCCTCTAACCCTGTCAGCTCGAAATCCGGGGGATACAACCCAGTCACACGTATATTTTCTTTAGACAACTGGTACGAAAGTTTAGTTGTAAACCCGCTAAGCCCGTGTTTACTGGCAAAAAAAGCGGGGTGCGCAATTGAATCTGTAAAATTAGGAATCCCACATGAAGATATAATTGAGACGATATCCGCACTTTCTGAACGTCTTAACCCGGGTAGCAATGCCTGAGTCAGCAGAATAGAACCTGTCAGGCCTGAACTGATAGTATTTATGATTTCTGTGTCTGATTGATCGTCTAACGTTCCTGAAAGCCACTGAGCAGCATTGAGGATTAAAATGTCTATGGGCTTGTCTAAAGTTAATAACTGTGAAGAAAACTGAGAAAGGGATTCAGGGAGGGTTAAATCACAGAGATGCCCTTTCGCCATTCCGCCTTCAGCCGTAATGATACTGCAAGTTTTTTGAATGTCATCAGCGCGCCTCGCGCAAAAATCCACCTCGACGCCTTCTCGCGCTAACCATACGCTCAGCGCCTGACCAAATCCCGTGCCACCACCGGTAATTACAGCTCTTTTACCTCTCAGCATCTTCATCCATCCTTTATTAATGAATAGGGGGGAATGTAGATATATATGAGGAAGCAGATTGACATCTTTCAGTTAGTGCCATTTTTTGACGATAGGGATAAGTTGTACTGCTACATTTCCATCGCGCTCCTGTGGGCATGCAACATCCGCTCCTGGCACTAGTCTGCCGTAAAGGGCAGCTTTAAGGGAGGAGCGGACGAGCTAACGCAGGTGAAGATCCGCTGTGAGCGAAAAGCGGATTTTTGTCGTTCTGTCATCAAAACTGGCGACTTATATTAGGATATCGCAATACCCCTCGCCCTCAGGCTACGTCTGCTTGAATTGATTGCCTCAAGAAGGCGGAGGCGGCTTTCCGCTGATTGCCGCTACGCGCACAGCAGGCGTACCGGTCATTTATGTCAGCGTCGGATTCCGCAAGGGGTATCCAGAGGTCAGCAAAAACAACACTATCTTCGCTTCGATTAAGGAGAATGGAGTTTTTATGGCTGATAACGAGAGCACGGCTATTCATCCTGATGTTGCTCCAGCAGAAAATGAAGTCGTCATCGTCAAACGCAGAGTCGGAGCTTTCTCGTTTACTGAACTTGAGATGATCCTTCGTGCTCAAGGCATCGAAAACCTGATTCTTACGGGTGTAACTACCAGTCGTGTGGTGCTTTCCACAGTCGGACAAGCTTTTGATCTGCATTACCGCCTTATCGTTGTGAATGATTATTGCGCAGATCCAGATCCTGACACCAATATGTTTTTACTTAAAAAAGTTCTACCTCAACATGCTTTTGTTACCAGTTCCTCTGAAATATCAAAACCTGGGCATAAAACTATGAATTTCTGACGTCAAAAAACGGGAGGATATAACCGGGGATCCCCAGTCATCTGAACGTCCGCTCCTGGTGGCGATAGTCAGCATCATGTCTGGCCCAGGAGAAATCTCCAGAAGCGTCAGTGCGAGAAGGAAAGTCATAAACGTTTCGATGGAAGGCATCCTGGTAGAGTCCGAAAACATATTTCCGCTACGTTACCTCCGTTCGATGCGGGCAAGAAGCGGACGTTGTACTTCAATCATCATCGATTTGAATGACAGCAAGGTAACGGCTAATCCAGGTGACGTAAATGTGTCGCGATCCCCCAGCTTAGAACGGTACAGCTTCCATTAATCAGCTCGAAAACGGCGTAACTCGCATTGGGTTGTGCATAGCGGTGAAAATCATCCACAGATCCACTTTTTAATGTCGCAAGCACGCCCTGAATGACCTGCCCGTGAGACACAATACATATTGTTCGATGATGATGTTTTTTTTCCAGACTGGATAAAAAATGTATCATTCGCTGCGAAGCATCTGAGAGAGACTCCCCCCCTGGCGGACAATACTCTGCATCCAGGGTGAATAATGCTTCTGCGGCGTCCGGATTATTTTGCAGCAGCGCTACGGTTGTCATGCCTTCAAACTGACCAAAAGCCTGTTCTTTCAGAGCCGGTTCAGCTATCAGTGAACAATAAAAACGCTCAGCCAGGCGCTGTCCCATTTGCCAGGCCCGGCCAAGTGGAGACGCGTAAACACATTCTACCCGGTAATCACTCTCTGCAAACGCTGCCAATAAAGCTGATGTTTGACGCTCCCCACGAAGCGTCAATGCGCTATCACTGTGTCCCTGAATAATATTTTTTACATTCCATTCTGTTTCCGCGTGTCGAACCAGTATCACTTGCATCATTGCAGGGTCACATAAGCCGTTATTTGAAATGTTATCATCTAAAAACCCTCCTTTGATATGCAGGCAAGTTCTCAGCTCTCGACGAAAAACAGGAACAAGTGTAGCTGATAATGGTTATGTTCAGCTTCAGAAGTGACGTAGTTATCGACGTTAACGTCTGCTCTGGCACAGAGCGAATGCTTCCCCTTGTCGACGCGAAAAGCAACTCTGCCCATGCCTCTATCTCAGTAAAACCTGAATCAGCTGCACGACGATATACACTCCCGCTACCACCTGTATGATTCGAAATCCCCATCTCAGATAGCGCCATTGATAACGTTCGCTGGCATCAGCCGCTTCAATCGCGGGATCATAGCGTTTTCTTTTCCTGGTTCTGAAGGTATCGAATCCCCACAGGATGAGAAGAATGATGATGATGATTTTTTCAACGATAAGATGGTTCACAAAGAGAGACTCCGGTCTTCTCACGGTTACAGGCAGAATAGATAAACCGCCTGGATGTAGCCACCACTAAATGTAGGGGTACCTGAAAACGAAGCCAGGCCTTCCTGGATTATCTGTCTTATGACCGCGTAAACGCATAGCAACGCCATAAAAGCGACATTCATTTCCGACACATGCTGCGGGAGTCCCCTTCTCCGACGCCTCAGGCTGGGTGATAAAACGACGGCGGCTGCCCGGTCACGCGGCGGAACATGGTGGCGAAAGAGGACGCATTGTCGTATCCAAGGGATAATGCCACTTCGTTCACCGGTTTGCCTGCTATCAACCATGCCAGGGCGCTCACCACGCAGGCTCGCTGTCGCCAGGCGGAAAACGACAGGCCCAGCTGCTTCAGGAAATGGCGGCGAAAGGTACTAGGACTCATAAACAGCGCCCTGGCCCAGCGCGCCGCAGGATCATGGATAGAGGGGTTAAGCAAAAAAGCCTGACAAAGCGCCAGCAGCGCCGGATGCTGCGGCAACGGTATGTCAAATTCGCGGACCGGCATGGCGGCCAGTTCCAGCAACATCAACTGTATCAGCGTGCGATCGCGTGGGCTGTCGTACAACGGTGGTAAATCCACAGCCTCAAGCAGTAGCTGGCGCAACAGCGGCGAGACGCTGATCACTTCGCAACGACGGTGTTTAATGAAAGCGGCCACACAATCTGGCTCAATATACAAGCTACGCGTGGTCACCCCTGCAAATCTGACGGCATGCACGGTTTCAGGGGGGATCCAGACAGCGTGTTGCGGAGGAACCACCCATTCTCCGTCTTGCGTAGTGACATACATCAGTCCGGTCGCGCCATACAGTAGCTGTGCGCGACGATGCTGGTGCGGGGGCAGGATAAATCCCTGCGCATAGTCATTACCTAACGCCACCACATCACGATCGAGTCGATCGAACTCGTCAATTTTTACGTTGCGCACACCTGCCTCCCTCTGACCGATTTACAAAGGTAATTGAGCGCTACGCAAATGGGAAGCAGTACGCGACCGGTATAAGCTGCTCGCTCATTTTCAGGTCGGGGATACTCTCTTGAATGAGATCGTTATTATTGCGCTGGCAGGCTTTACTACCGGCATTACCACGGTGCTGTTCGGCTTCGGCGGCGGCTTTGTGGTGGTGCCCTTTGTCTATCAACTGATGCTCCGGCAGCCGGCGATCGCGGGCAACGCCATGCATGTCGCAGTGGCTACCTCAACGGCGGTGATGATATTTAACGCCGGCTGGGTCAGCTATCGAAACTGGCGGGCGGGCAGGCTTGCCGCGCAGACGCTGTTTCCGTTGTTATGGTTTATTGCCATTGGGGCGGTGGTGGGCTCCTGTCTGGCGGGGATATTGAGCGAGAATATTGTTCGCGCGCTGTTTATTCTCTATATGCTGGCAACCATCAGCGATTGTTTGTTGCGCAAGGGTTTTTTCACGGGCAGCGCTCGGCGTCGCCTGTCCCTGCCAGTGGTCACCGGCGGCGGTGTGATTATCGGTACGATCGCCGCATTGCTGGGCGTGGGCGGCAGCGTCATGACGGTGCCCCTGCTACGGCGACACGGGTATGCAATGCAGGAGTGCGTTAGCGCATCCAACCCGCTTTCTTTGCCCGTGGCGCTATGCGGGGCTGTGACCTATGCCGTCATTGGCTGGCACAGCATTCCGCTGAGCGGATTTCTGGGGTTTATCAGCCTGAAAATTTTAGGCCTGCTCGTCCTGACCGGCTGGGCCGGGATAGTGTTTAGCCGCCGGGCAATCCCTGCGGTACCTGATGTATGGTATGCGCGCATCTATGTGCTGCTGCTGTGCCTGGTACTCCTCGCCATGCTTATTCAATAATCAAATTACATTCTGGTAAACCGGTGTAACAGACGCGACCGGGCGGAGCCCTCTCCCTGAAGAGAGGGCCAGGATCAGGGGCAACAAGCTACCCGCGATACGGATGGGTTTCGCGCCAGTGGTCGGCAATCTGCTGCCGGGTGCAGACCCACACCTTGTCGTGCTGCTGGATATAATCAAGGAAACGCTGCAGCGCGCGGAAACGGCCTGGACGCCCAAGCAGTCGGCAGTGCATCCCCACGGACATCATCTTCGGTGCGGTTTCACCCTCGGCGTATAGCACGTCAAAGCTGTCTTTCAGATAGGTATAAAACTGCTCCGCGGTGTTGAATCCCTGGGCGGTGGCGAAGCGCATGTCGTTGGCGTCGAGGGTATAAGGCACGATCAGGTGCGGCCGCTGGCTGCCGTCGCTGCAGGCCACTTCGCTCCAGAAAGGTAAATCATCGCCGTAATAATCGCTGTCGTAATCAAAGCCGCCGTGCTCCACCACCAGCTGGCGGGTGTTAGGGCTGTCGCGGCCGGTATACCAGCCGGTGGGCGGTTTGCCGAACAGGTCGGTCAGTACCTGCACCGCTTTTTGCAGATGCTCGCGCTCCTCGGCAATATCCATGTGCTGATAGTGGATCCAGCGCCAGCCGTGGCTGACCACATCGTAATCCGCAGCCTTGATCGCCGCCACAATCTCCGGATGCCGCGCCAGCGCCATCGCCACGCCGAAGACCGTCAACGGCAGCCCGCGCTGGCTGAACTCGCGATGGATGCGCCAGAACCCTGCCCGGCTGCCGTACTCATAGAGTGAATCCATCGACATATGGCGCGCCGGGTAGCTGGCGGCGCCGATAATATCGGACAGGAACTGTTCCGAACCCGCATCGCCATGCAGGACGTGATTCTCCGCGCCTTCCTCATAGTTGAGGACAAACTGCACCGCGATCCGCGCCCCGCCCGGCCAGCGCGCGTGCGGCGGCTCCCCTGCATAACCTCGCAGATCGCGAGGATAGTGTTCCTGGTTCTCTCCCATCTCCTGCCCCTTTTAAAATGGATTTAACGACTGAAACTGTCCGCTTAACGCTTTTTTCTCCGGGAACGCTAAGTCCCCATGCTTGCTGGTCGCCAGGCCCAGCGCGACCAGCGACTCCACCATCTTCACCGCCGCGCTGACGCCATCGATCACCGGCACCCGCAGCTCGCGGGTCAGCTCCTGCGCCAGGGTCGCCATCCCGCCGCAGCCAAGAACAATCGCCCCGCTGCCATCCTCTTTCAGAGCGCGAATGCAGCGCTCACGCACTTTCTCCTGCGCCAGGCCACTGCCGTCTTCCAGCGCCAGCACCGGCAAGTCAATGGCGTGCAGCGCCGCGCAGTGTTGATGAAATCCGTACTGGTGCAGCAAATGACGGGCGATGATCAGCGTGCGCGGCAGCGTGGTCACAATGGAGAAACGGGTGGCGACCATCGTCGCCATATGCATTGCCGCCTCCGCGATACCGATCACCGGCCCCTGGGCCAGCTCCCGCGCCGCCAGCAGCCCCGGGTCGCCGAAGCAGGCGATCACATGCCCATCCACCCCCTGCTCGCGTCCGGCCCTGATCTGCTCCAGCACGCCGACCGCCGCGATGGCTTCGTCAAAGTGGCCCTCAATTGACGGCACCCCGGCGCGGGGACAGACCGCAAGGATCTCGGTGCCCGGTGCAGCGACCGCACGCGCAGCGGCGCCTATCGTTTCAGTCATCGCCAGGCTGGTGTTGGGGTTAATCACTTGTATACGAACGGAAGACATCACGACTCCTTGTGGCCGGCGAACAGCCGGGAAAAATCGGGCAGGCTGACGCCATCGCGCTCGAAGCACAGGCTGGCGACAATATGATCAAAATGGTGCATCAGCGCCTCGCTGAGCGGCTGCAGGGCTTTATCCCGCAGCAAACCGACCAGCTGCTGGTGATCGTCGCAACGGCAGCCCTGTCGCCAAGGGGCGCCCCAGGCGGCAATCACTAAAGAGGAGCGCTGGCTGAGGCGGGTCACCATCTCGGTGAGCACCGGGTTGCCGGAGATAGCCTGCAGCTGAATATGAAAGTCAGCGGAGTGGCGGATCGCCGCCGGGCCGTCGTGCGCCGCATGGGCCTGCTGTTCACGCTGAATAATGTTCTCCAGCGCCGCCAGATGCGGCGGCTGACAGCGCGCGATCACATCGGGGAGATTGGCGACCTCGAGCAGCGCCCGGGTGCGAAAGATCGCCTGGGACTCTTCCACGCTCGGGCTGGTGACGTGTGCACCACGTTTGGGCGTCAACGTGACCAGTTGCACAGCGGCGAGTCGTTGCAGCACCTTTCTGATGCCGGTGCGGCTCACGGCGAACACCTCCGCCAGCGCCTCTTCCGGCAGTTTGCTGCCCGGCGGCAGCTGATGTTCGACGATAGCCGTCATCAGCGCCTGGTAAATGCTTTCGTCCTTGTCCTGCAGCGCTGGCGCGGCCTGGAGACGATGTTCATTATTCATTAACCCACTCCGGTTTCACTTATCGATGGCAGATCGTATACATAAAATTTAATTTTTGTATACAAGATTCATCATTCTGGCCTGGATCCTGCAATAGCCTCAGCAATCCATATCAAAGGGTTTTCATTCAGAGGAGCAGGTTTCATGCCACATTCATCCCACACGCAGCAGACGAAGACTCACAAGGCGGCCGCCGGCTACAGTCCGCGGCTATGTAATGACGATCTGGCGCCGACCCGCGACCAGAACTGGAGCTGGTACAATATCTTTTCATTCTGGATGTCGGACGTGCACAGCATGGGCGGCTACGTAGTGGCGGCGAGCTTCTTTACGCTTGGGCTGGCCAGCTGGCAGGTTCTGCTCTGCCTGCTGGTGGGCATCTGTATTGTCCAGCTGTGCGCCAACCTGGTGGCGAAGCCGAGCCAGATGGCCGGGGTGCCTTACGCGGTGATTTGTCGTCAGGCGTTTGGCGTTTTCGGCGCCAATATCCCGGCGGTGATCCGCGGGCTGATCGCCTTTGCCTGGTACGGCATTCAGACCTATCTGGCGGCGAATGCCCTGATGCTGGTCCTGCTCAAGTTCTGGCCCTCCCTTGCCTCGCTGACCAGCAGCAGCTTTCTTGGGCTGTCGCCCCTAGGCTGGCTGTGCTTCGCCACTATGTGGCTGCTGCAGGCGATGGTGTTCTGGCATGGCATGAACGCCATCAAACGCTTTATCGATATCGCCGGTCCGGCGGTTTATGTGGTGATGCTGGCGCTGGCCGGCTGGATTGTATACAAGACTGGTCTGGACGGTATCTCCTTTACCCTCGCCAGCAAATCCCTGAGCGCCGGCGAGCAGACCTGGCAGATGATCACCGCCACGGCGCTGGTGGTCTCCTACTTCTCCGGGCCGCTGCTTAACTTCGGTGACTTTTCCCGCTACGGCAAAAGCATGGGCGAGATCCGCCGCGGTAACCGCTGGGGACTGCCGTTTAACTTCCTGCTATTCTCGGTGGTGACCGTGGTGATTGTCTCCGGCACCCAGTCGCTGTTCGGCAAAATGATCACCGACCCGATCGAAACCGTCAGCCGCGTGGGTAACGATCTGGCGGTGGCCATCGGCCTGCTGACCATGATCACCGCCACCATCGGCATCAATATCGTGGCTAACTTCGTCTCGCCGGCCTTCGATTTTTCCAACTGCGCGCCGCAGAAAATCAGCTTCCGTACCGGCGGGATGATTGCCGCGGTGGGCTCGATACTCCTGACGCCGTGGAACCTGTTTAACTCGCCGGAGCTGATCCACTATACCCTCGACGTGCTGGGCGCCTTTATTGGCCCGCTGTTTGGCATCCTGATCGCCGACTTCTACCTGATCAAACGCGGCCGGGTGTCAGTGGACGATCTGTTTGACGATACGCCGCAGGGTAAATACTGGTACCGCAACGGCTTTAACCCGAAAGCGATTGCCGCCCTGCTGCCGTCGGTGGGCCTTGGGCTGATTATCAGCTTTATTCCGGCCCTGCATGAAGTGGCGAACTTCAGCTGGTTTATCGGCGTCTTTCTCGGCGCCACCGCCTACCGCTGGCTGGCTCGCGACGAGCGTGAAGTGCAGGCGAAAGCCGCCTTCCGCTCCGGCGCGGTGGCGCAAAAAGAGTAACCTTCCCCTTCTGCCGCGGCGTCTGGCCGCGGCAGGCTGCAAACTGGCACCAATCTTGCTGTTTATCACTATTCCCAGAGCGTTAAGAGAAGGCAGGTTCGATGATGGATTACCAGACCGCGGTGCGCGGTGCATTTTTTGATATCGCCGGCGTGGCGGAGACCCCGGATGAGGTGGCCGCCCAGGCCCGATATCTCGATGATGGCCTGTTGTTCCTGCAGGAGGGGAAAATTATCGCCCTGCTGCCATGGCAGCAGGGGGAAGCCTTTCTGCATCCGCTGAAGGGCTATGTCGATCTGAGGGGTAAGCTGCTGCTGCCGGGGTTCGTTGATGCCCACGTTCACTATCCGCAGACCGAGATGATCGGCGCCTTTGGCGAACAGCTGCTTGAGTGGCTCACCACCTACACCTTCCCGGTGGAGAGCCAGTTTGCCGATGCGGAGTATGCCCAGGAGATAGCGCAGTTTTTTGTAAATCAGCTGATAAGCCATGGCACCACCACCGCGCTGGTGTTTTGTACCCTGCATCCGGCCTCGGTGGAGGCGTTATTCAGCGAAGCGCTGCGTCTGAATATGCGCCTGATCGCCGGGAAAGTGATGATGGATCGCCATGTGCCCGACTACCTGTGCGAAACCGCCGGGGAGAGCTACGAGCAGACCCGGGCGTTGATCCGCCGCTGGCATCAGCGCGGCAGGCTGGGCTATGCCATCACCCCGCGCTTTGCCCCCACCTCAACCCCGGGGTTGCTGGAGGCGGTGCAGCGCCTGCGGGCCGAGTTTCCCGACACCTGGCTGCAGACGCATCTCAGTGAAAACCGGGAGGAGATCGCCTGGGTTAAACAGCTGTGGCCTGAGCATGCGCGCTATCTGGATGTCTATCATCACTATCAGCTCACTGGCGAACGCAGCGTCTTCGCTCATGGGATCCATCTCGATGATGCCGAGTGGCAGTGCCTGCATGACACCGGGTCCGCCGTCGCCTTCTGCCCGACGTCGAATCTGTTTCTCGGCAGCGGGCTGTTCCGCCTGCCCGCCTGCTGGCAGCACCAGGTGCGGATGGGCATCGGCAGCGACGTCGGAGCCGGGACCACCTTCAGCATGCTGCGGACGCTGGGCGAGGCCTACAAGGTAGGACAACTGCAGAGCTATCGCCTGCGCGCCAGCGAGGCCTTCTATCACGCCACCCTTGGCGGGGCGCGCGCCCTGCGGCTGGAGGAGAAAATTGGCAATTTCCAGCCGGGCAAAGAGGCGGATTTTGTGGTGATTGACCCGGCGGTCACCCCGCTGCAGCGCCTGCGCATAGGCCGCTGCCATGACATTTATGAGCAGCTGTTCGTGCTGATGACCCTGGGTGATGAACGCAATATCAGCGAGACGTGGGTGAATGGCGAGCGGGTGTGGTGTCAGGACTGACCCCTCAGCCAGTCCCACTTCCTGAAAAGAACGAGAAAACGCACCATACCTTGTTTGCCACCTTAACGCAGGCTAACCCACTACAGGCGGGGGCTTATTCAGGCGGCGCCATCTCTACTGCGCCGTCGCTCAGAGCTGTCAAAAGGCATGCGCGTCACCCGATTACGCCCGTCATTTTTTGCCGCATACAGCGCTTTATCGACGCGGGAAAACAGTTGATCAACCGTTTCGCCGTCATGATGTTCAGCCACGCCGATGCTGACGGTCACCGACAGCGTCTGGTATTCGCTAACCGCCTGGCGGATCCCCTCCGCCAGTATCAGCGCGCGGCCGATCGGCGAACGGGGCAAAAAAAGCAGAAACTCTTCTCCACCCCAGCGATAAATTTTATCTTCGCGGTCGACCGACGTTTCCAGAATACGAGAGAGCACCAGCAGGACCTCATCGCCTTTTTGATGGCCGTGAATATCATTAATGCTCTTGAAATGATCGATATCGATTAACAGCAGACAATAACCCCGGGGGATAAAAGTTGGCGCCTCAACCAGACGGTGAAACTCCCGGCGATTAAGCAAGCCGGTTAACGGATCGTGGGCGGCGGAAAATTCCAGCTCTTTTTTCAGATGCACTTCTTCGGTGATATCGTGAATGATGCATAGCATCAGTCGAATATTATACAGCACCACCGGCCCGGCATAAGTTTGGACATGACGTAGCGAGCCGTCAGCCAGAATATGCGTAAAATTAAGCGGTTTATGACCGCCAGGCAGACTGGCAATATTATTCATAATGGGGATGACGTCCCGGCCCAGGGTATTTATTTGCCAGGTATGTTTGGTGCGCATTTCCTCATCGGAATAATGATAAAAACGTAGCGCGGCAATATTGGCATCGACAATCCGGCCATCTTTATGAGGGTCGATCAACAGCATCGGCGCGGTATTGGTCATAAAAAAGCGAGCGAAAAAGCCATTGTTACGCCGCTGGTAGCGGCGGGAGCCGGTATGAATCGACTGATTTTGCGCCAGCAGCTTCACGGCTTCAAACAGCAGCAAGCAACCACAGTCTTCGGTATCAATCAGGGTGGTTTTGCAATACACCGACTGCAACCCATTGGCGGTGGGTAACGTCCAGACTTCGAATATCTCGCTCATGGTGTCGAGATAGCGAAGGTAGTGCTGCAGTTGCGTTTCCGGACAGGTGGAATAAATACCGTTACGCATCTCATTGAGCGACATCTCGCCGCTCAATGTCCGGGAAGCCTGATTGGCATAGACCACCCTTTCGTTAAAAGGATGAACTACCCATATCGGGGTGCTTAAGACCTCAAAAACAGCCAGCTCTTTTAATAACATACAGGCCCCAAACCGACCCACTGCCGGCGCGGAACGGCACTTAACGCTGTGCAGCCCCAACGCTGGTTTAAAGTGAAAGCAAAATAGACACCGAGAAACCGCAATTACGCGCGAGCGCGCCAAGTATAGTCGGTTATGCGCCCAGTAAAGCCCTCTGAGGGTGACTTTGCGCGCAGTTTAACCAACAGAAGCGATGCTGCCTTTAATAATAATTTTATTTCAACAGCATAGCAGCAATGCCAGAACGGGTAGTCGCTTTTGATCACAGAGTGTGCATCGCCAACAGGGGTTACCCGGCAGGCGCAGCGGCATAGGCCAGGGCGGGCAGAGAGTCGCTTTTCTGCCCAGGCTAACCGTGATAGTTTCTATCATTACGCTCATTCATAGCGACAATTACCTTGAAAAAAATCGCCACTAAAATCACCCTTGCCGACATTGCGCGTGAAGCGCGCGTCGGCGTAGCCACCGTCGACCGGGTGCTCAATAAGCGCGCGGCGGTGAAAGAGTCCACGGCGCGGCGCGTGCTGGAGGCCGCCCGCCGGCTGGGTTTTACCCTCGAGCAGCCCCACTATCGCCTGGCTGCCGGCAAAGCGCCGGTCACGATCAGAATGGGCTTTATCCTGCTGCAGGAGAGCCACTCCTTCTACCTGCCGTTGGCCCGGGCGCTGACGCGCGAGGCTGCCCCATGGCTACCGGCGGGCCAGGCGCCGGTGATACTGCATTTTGCCATCGATGCGGTGGAAGCGATGGCTCAGGCCATTCACCGACTCAGCGATGAAGTGGAGGTGCTCGGCCTGGTGGCGCTGGATCACCCGCTGATTCGCCACGCGGTGGCCCGGGCCGCCGCCCGCGGCGTGCGCGTGTTCACCCTGCTTTCCGATCTGTCGGTCCCCCAGCGCAGCGGGTATATCGGCCTCGATAATCATAAAGCCGGGCGCACAGCCGCCTGGTTTATCGAGCGCTTATGCCGGGGGAATGGCGAAATTGGCATTATCATTGGCGATAATCGTTTTACCTGCCAGGAAAGCTGTGAGATCAGCTTTCGCTCCTGCCTGCGAGAACAGGGCAAGGGGCAACAGATCCTTGAGCCGGTTCGCAGTCATGAACGGGCGGATATCGCCAGGACCGTGACGGAACAGATGCTGACTCAGTACCCGGCCCTGCAGGCGATCTACGCCCCCTGCGGCGGCGTCGAAGGGATCGTCGACGCGCTGCGCGACAGCGGCCGTCAGCAGGAGATCGCTCTGGTCTGCCACGGTCCGCTCAGCGACAGTGAACTGGCCCTGATCGATGGCACCATCGACATCATGCTTAACCACCGGCTGGATGAGTTTGCCGCCGTTACGCTGCGCGCCATGGCGGACGCCGCTTCACGCCCCCATAGCGAGGTGATTTCACTCCCTCAGCCTTTCGATATCATCACCAAAGAAAATATGTAAATTTCCGGCTCCGTCTCCAGCGGAGACGGTTATCGGGCGGACCGCGCCACCTCTCGACTTGATAAAAAATTATCAAAAAATCCATCAATTAAAATCATGATGATTATCATAAAATCAAAATTCCATCATTGTTGATAATGAAATCTTTATTCAATACTCAGCGGCATCCCTTGTATGAAAAAGGAAGCCGACATGATACATCCTATCGCTAACGCCCCCTGCAGCTGGGGCGTCGATGACCCGAAAAACCCTAACCTCCCTGCCTGGGCTACCGTGCTTAAGGAGGCGGCGCAGGCTGGCTATCGCAGCATTGAGCTCGGCCCCTGGGGTTATCTCCCCACCGATCCGGCCAGCCTGCGCGCGGCGCTGGAGCAGCATCAGCTGTCGCTGGTCGCCGGCACGATCTTTGACGATCTGGTGAGCGAGGCCCATTTCCCCACCCTGGTGGCGCTGACCCATCAAATCTGCCGCAATCTGTCGCAGGTAGCCGCTGCCGAACCGATCCCGGGCCGCCCTTTCCAGCCGCCCTATCTGGTGATTATCGACTTCGGCAACCCCGAACGGGCGCGCTTTGCCGGGCGCGGCGCGCTGGCTCCGCGCCTCAATGACAAAGACTGGCAGCGCATGATGGAGCACATTATCGCCCTTAGCACCCTCGCCTGGCAGGAGTACGGTGTGCGGGCGGTTATCCATCCGCACGCCGGGGGCAGCATTGAATTAGCGGATGAGATCGAGCGGCTGGCCAACGATATCCCGCACAACGTCGCCGGGTTGTGTCTGGACACCGGACATCTCTATTACGCCGGGATGGATCCGCTCGACTGGCTGGATCGCTATTACCACCGCCTGGACTATCTGCACTTCAAGGATGTCGACCCGCAGGTTTATCAGCGCGCTATCCATGAAGGTATCGACTTCTTCACTGCCTGCGCCGAAGGGGTGATGTGCCCGCTCGGCAGCGGCGCCATTGACTATCCGGCTATCAAAGACTTTCTTGCCCGCCGGGGGTATCAGGGCTGGATAACCATTGAACAAGAGCGCGACCCGCGCCATGCCGCAGGCAGCCTGCAGGCGGTCACGGAAAGTCTGCGCTATCTGCGCGACGTCGGATTCTGACAGGAGGCACGACATGATTAACGGTTTAAAACCTCTCGACCGCACCCTGCGCTGGGGCATGGTCGGCGGCGGCGGCAGCAGCCAGATCGGCTATATTCACCGCTCTGCAGCGCTGCGCGATAACACCTTCACGCAGCTGGCCGGCGCCTTTGATATTGATGCCGAGCGCGGACGCCAGTTCGGCCAACAGCTGGGGGTGGATCCCGACCGCTGTTACGCCGACTATCAAAGCCTGTTCCGCAGCGAGGCTGCCCGGCCTGACGGCATTCAGGCGGTGTCAGTTGCCACGCCAAATAACACCCACTATGCCATCTGCCGGGCCGCGCTGGAGGCCGGGCTGCACGTGGTGTGCGAAAAGCCGCTGTGCTTCAGCAGCGAGGAAGCTGACGAGCTGGTGGCGCTCAGCCAGCGGCGGCGCAAGATTATCGGGGTGACCTACGGCTATGCCGGCCACCAGCTGATCCTGCAGGCCCGGCAGATGATCGCCGACGGGCTGCTGGGCGATATCCGTATCGTTAATATGCAGTTTGCCCACGGTTTTCACGCCCAGCCGGTGGAACAGGAAAATGCCAGTACCCGCTGGCGGGTCGATCCCCGCTTCGTCGGCCCCAGCTATGTGCTGGGCGACCTGGCCACCCATCCGCTGTTTCTGGTCGAAACCATGGCCCCGCAGCTGAAGATCACCCGGCTGATGTGCGCCAGACAAAGCTTCGTCAAAAGCCGCGCGCCGCTGGAAGATAACGCCCATGTACTGATGGAGTATGACAACGGGGCCATCGGCTCACTGTGGAGCTCCGCCGTCAACTGCGGTTCGATGCACGGGCAAAAGGTGCGAATCATCGGTGAAAAAGCCAGTCTCGAATGGTGGGATGAACAGCCCAACCAGCTACGCTACGAAATCCAGGGCGAACCCGTGCGCATCCTCGAGCGCGGTATGGACTATCTCGATCCGCTGGCGCGTCAGGATGATCGCATCGGCGGCGGCCATCCCGAGGGCCTGTTTGAGGCATGGTCGAATCTCTATCGCCGCTTCGCCATCGCCATGGATGCCGCCGACCGTCGCGACGAGGCGCTGCTGGCCGACTTCTGGTACCCGGACGCCCGCGCCGGGGCGTTCGGCGTCCGCTGGGTGGAAAACTGCGTGCGTTCTGCCGACAACGGTGCCTGCTGGGTCGACTTCCGCTAACTCGCCGGCTCAGGGCGTTCGTCCGGAGCCTTTACGGCTATTTTTCTGTCCGCGCCAGCTGGGTTTTATCCGCCTCATGGGCGCGGTCCGCCAGCCCCTGGAACGCTCCGGCGCCATAGTATTGCGCGGGAACCGGCAATGCCTGCATATCGTGCCCTGGATAGATCTGCAGTTCGCCGAGGTCGCGTAAGCGGAATCCCCCGACCTGCTCCGGCATGGTCAGGCGATACGGCGGCATGGTTTCGAATGGGACCGGCGTCGGCAGCCGGTTTTCCTGTAGATCGTAGTTACGCTTCAGTACCAGAAACTTATCCGGCACCCGCCGGTGACTGTTCCACCAGTCGCCGTCGATCTGCTGAAACATCGCTTCCGTCTCTCCGCGCGTCGCCACCAGCAGCCGGGTCAGCACTTGTTTCAGCGCCGCATCCATGGCCTGGTTATAATCCTCCAGCGAACCGCCGTGGCCGCTGAGGATGACATTAATCGCCAGCCTCGCGCCCAGTAAATTGGAGTAGAGATCCTCGGGCGAAAAAGCGGAAATCTCTTCGGAAAACCCGGGGACCGACTGGAAGCCATACCACTGGGCGATCTCATGCCACTGGGCGATTTCGAAGGCCAGATGCCCGGCGAGCCAGGCCGCCAGCTGATAGCGCTGCCTGACGCCCGCCGGCGGCGTAAAGGCATTCAGCTGCACGCGGCGCACGCCCAGTTCTTCACTGTAGAAGATCCGCCCCGCCTGACCCAGCGTCGGCGCAATACGATTGAACAGATAAAAGGTGTTGTCCGCCGTATCGCGCACATGGGCGATATCAATAAACCCGCCGCGGCGGGTATAGATAAGCCCGTTCTGCTCCTCGCTGAGCCCCAGCAGATTTTTCACCGCACCGAACGCGCTGTCGTTGTAATGGTGCTTACCCAGCGTACCCAGAGTCAACACATTACCGATCTGGTACATCGGGATCGGAATGCCCGCCGCGCGCACGTGCAGGTCGTAACCAAAAGCGCAGCACGGTCGCAGCGACTCCGGCGGCGGCAGCTCACCGAGGGTGGGCGCCGTATGGATCGCCGTCACGGCGGGTAGCACCGGATCCTGCGCCAGCGCCGGCAGCGCCAGCGCGAATAATAGCCAGAAGGCTTTACGCATCAACAGCCTCTCCACAGCAATAAAAGTGCGCGCATCTTACCGGCAGATAGCGCCTGCGGTTTTAGTTAAAAACGGTATTCAGCGCCGACAACGAAACTATTGCGCGCGTAAAAGCCGCTCTTCCGTTCGTCGCGGCCCGGTGGTTAGTAGTTCTTGCGCGGAAAAGCGCTGGCTATCCCCCATTACCATCATCCTGCGTCAAGGTGGCGCGGTGATTGTATTCAAAAGGTGAATGTCGTATAACATAGCGCTACCGAGGGGTGTCCCGTGAGGGCTGAGATGGCGCAAGCCGAACCCTTTGAACCTGATCTGGGTCATGCCAGCGAAGGGACGGGTCGGCAATTTTGCCAGCATTACCGCCATTGCCTGTTCACACCCCTGCACGCCCGGATCTCCCCTGAATAAATGGAGGTCCTGTGATCGTTCCCGCTTTTAGCCAAGGTCTTTACGGCCGTTTACGCCAGCTGGCCGCCGCTGACTGGCAGCGCTATGTGGCGCATCCTTTCGTCCAGCAACTTGCCGATGGGACGCTGGCGGAAAACGCCTTTCGTCGCTATCTGACCCAGGATTATCTGTTTCTGATTCACTTTGCCCGCAGCTACGCGCTGCTGGTGAGTAAACTGCGCGCGCTGCCGGAGATGCGGGCCGCGGCCGCCTCAATGAATGCCATCCTCAACGAACTGCCGCTGCACGTCGGCTACTGTGCCCAGTGGGGGATTAGCGAACCGGAGATGGCCGCCCAACCTGAAGCCCCCGAAACCCTCAACTATACACGCTACGTGCTGGATATTGGCCACTCGGGTGACGCGCTGGATCTACTGGTCGCGCTGATGCCCTGCGTGGCCGGTTATGCGGAAATCGGTCTCGGCCTGCTGCAGCATCCCGCCACCCGACTGGACGATAACCCCTACGCCTCGTGGATCCGCAACTATGGCGATGAAGGCTATCTGCACGGCGTCAACGCCGCGCTGGCGCTGCTGGAAACGGTGTGGCAGCAGCGCGGGAGCGAGGCCCGGATCACTGAGCTGAGCGAGATTTTCACCACTGCCACCCGCCTTGAGGCGCAGTTCTGGCAGATGGGCCTCAACGCCGCGGCGGAGACCCGGGCGTGACGGCGCCGGGTATCGAGGTCCGTGGCCTGAGCCTGCATGTCGGCGACCGTCGGCTGTTCGACAACCTGTCGTTTACGGTCCCCGGCGGGCAGTGGGTGTCGCTGCTCGGCGCCAGCGGCGCCGGCAAAACCAGCCTGCTGCGGGTGATGGCCGGTCTGGCGCCCGCCACCCGCGGAGAAGTGGTCGCCAGCGATGGGCAACCGATTCAGGGCCGTCTGGCGTGGATGGGGCAGAAAGATCTGCTCTACCCCTGGCTGAGCGTTCGGGACAACGTCGCCCTCGGCGCGCGGCTGCGCGGTGAAAAAGTCGATCGTGCCCGGGTCGCCGCTCTGCTTGAACAGGTTGAGCTTTCATCCTGCGCCGACGCCCGCCCGGCGACTCTCTCCGGCGGCATGCGTCAGCGCGCCGCGCTGGCGCGCACGCTGTATGAGGATCGCCCCATCGTGCTGATGGATGAGCCTTTCTCGGCGCTGGATACCCTCACCCGTACGCGCATTCAGACCCTGGCGGCCACCCTGCTGGCCGGTCGCACGGTGGTGCTTATCACCCACGATCCGCAGGAGGCCTGCCGGTTGAGCCACCGCCTGCTGGTCCTCTCGGCGGCCGACGGCGACATTGATGATAGCCATCACCTCGCCGGCACACCTCCGCGCGCGCCGGACGCGCCCGATCTCCTGATCGGCCAGGCCGCCCTGCTGCAGCAGCTGATGAGGGCCCAACCATGACCGGACGTCTCTGGCGCGGCGGCATGGTATTCGGCGGGCTGATGCTCCTCTGGGGTCTGGCCAGCCGCAGCGGCATTCCCCATTTTCTTTTACCGTCCCCGATGGCGGTCGCCGAGGCGCTATGGGTTAATCGCGCCTATCTCGGCTGGCATACGCTTATCACGCTCAGTGAGATCCTGAGCGGCCTGGCGCTGGGCGTGACGCTCGGCGTCACCCTGGCGCTGGGCATGATCCTCTCCCCCCGTCTGCAGCGCTGGCTGATGCCGCTGGTGCTCACCAGTCAGGCGATCCCGGTCTTTGCCCTCGCCCCGCTGCTGGTGCTGTGGCTGGGCTTTGGCATGAGCGCCAAAGTGGCGATGGCGGTGCTGGTGATTTTCTTTCCGGTAACTTCCGCCTTCTTTGATGGCTTGCGGCGGGTCAACCAGGAGTATCTCGATCTGGCGCGCAGCATGAATGCCTCCTTCGGCGCTCAGCTGCGACATGTCCGCCTGATGGCCGCCCTGCCGGCGCTGGGCTCTGGCCTGCGCATGGCGGCGGCGGTGGCGCCCATTGGCGCGATCATCGGCGAATGGGTCGGCTCCGCCGAGGGGCTGGGCTACGTCATGCTCAACGCCAATGCGCGACTGCAAACCGATATCTGCTTCGCCGCGCTGTTTATTTTAGTACTACTGACCCTCCTGCTGTGGCTGGCGGTAGATACCCTGCTACACCGGCTGATCGACTGGTCGCCGGAATAAGAATGACGTAATAAAGGAAAACAGATGAAAAAGTCGCTATTCGCCGGGGCAACCCTGACGGCACTGGTCAGCGGCCACGCGCTGGCTAATGAACCGCTGACGCTGGTGCTGGACTGGTACATTAATCCCGACCATGCGCCGATTATGGTGGCCGAGCAGATCGGCGCCTTTAAGGCCCAGGGGCTGGACGTCAGGATTGTCCCCCCTTCCGATCCCGCGCTGCCTCCGCGCATGGTGGCCGCCCGTCAAGCGGATCTGGCCATCACCTACCAGCCGCAGGTGCACTTCTTCGCTGACGAAGGGTTACCGCTGGTGCGTGTAGGGACTCTGATTAATTCGCCGCTGAATACGGTTATCGCCCTGGATAAGCAGATCAAAACCCCGGCAGATCTACAAGGCAAGAAGGTGGGCTACTCGGTCAGCGGAATTGAGCAGGCCACCCTGGCGACCATGGCGCAACATGCAGGGATCGATCCGGCCAGCATCAAACTGGTGAACGTCAATTTCCAGCTGACCAGCGCCCTGCTGGCCGGCCAGGTGGACGCGGTTATCGGCGGCTATCGTAATATAGAAGCGCAGGAGCTGAAGCTGCAGGGCAAAACGCCGGTGGTGATGAACGTCGAAGATTACGGCGTGCCGGCCTATGACGAGCTGGTGATTGTCGCCCATCGCGACGCAATTCATGAGGCGAAGATCCGTAAATTCCTCACCGCCCTGCAGGCGGGTGTGGGCTATCTGCGCGCCCATCCGCAGAAGAGCTGGGAGGCGTTCGCCGCCGCCCACCCGGAGCTTAGGACCGAACTCAACCACCAGGCGTGGTTGCAAACCGTGCCCCTGTTCGCCACCGATCCGGCAGCGCTGGATAAAGCGCGCTACGAGACTTACGAACAGTTTTTATATAACAATAAGTTGGTGAAAAAAGTTACACCTTTAACAAATTATGCGGTGGAACTGCATTGAGTCTTGCTATCGCTGACGGAAGGCATTCCGTCAGCGCTTTAACGTAGCGGCAATAAAAATATAGAGACTTTCTCACTAATAATTACACTTTAAAGGGTTATAGTGACAGAGCGTTGTTCTATTATAATTCAGCAAGTTACGTTAATTTTGCCCCTGGTAAGAATAACGTCAAAATAGCGCAATCAATAAAACGTTGAATGCAGATTTAAAAAGCCATATATTGTGCGCGCTTTATGAATGCCAATTCAATTTCTTACACCAATTATTCAACCAGCGTTCAACCGCAATGCTGGTTGTGGGAGTGATATGATGACGGATAAAGTCCGTATTGATACTTTACGTGCCGATTTATTAGACGCAAACAACGAAACCTTTTTGGCCCGTCAGGCCGAATTCGAATCGAATGTCAGGAGTTACCCGCGTAAGCTGCCGCTGGCTATCACTAAAGCCGAAGGCGTGTGGCTGACGGATGCGGATAACAAACAGTACCTGGACTGCCTCGCGGGCGCCGGTACTCTCGCTCTGGGCCACAACCACCCTGATGTATTGCAGAGCATCCAAAGTGTCATTACCAGCGGCTTGCCGTTACATACTCTCGATCTTACCACCCCGTTAAAAGATCGCTTCTCCGAATACCTGCTCTCTTGCCTGCCGGGCGAAGGGAAAGAATATTGCCTGCAGTTCACCGGCCCGTCCGGCGCTGACGCCGTGGAAGCCGCGCTGAAGCTGGCGAAAAAATACACCGGTCGTACCGCGGTGATCAGCTTCTCCGGCGGCTATCACGGGATGACCCACGGCGCGCTGTCCGTCACCGGCAACCTGTCGCCGAAAGCGGCGGTTAACGGCATGATGCCGGAAGTCCAGTTCATGCCTTACCCGCACCTGTATCGTTGCCCGCTGGGCATCGGCGGCGAAGCCGGCGTGAAAGCCCTGACCTACTACTTCGAAAACCTGATCAACGACGTGGAGAGCGGCGTCCGTAAACCGGCGGCGGTGATCCTTGAAGCCGTTCAGGGCGAAGGCGGTGTGAACCCGGCGCCGGTCGAGTGGCTGCAGCGCATCCGCAAAGTGACCGAAGAGCACGGCATTCTGCTGATCGTCGATGAAGTGCAGGCCGGCTTTGCCCGTACCGGTAAATTCTTCGCCTTCGAGCACGCCGGTATTCAGCCGGACATCATCGTGATGTCGAAAGCGGTTGGCGGCGGGCTGCCGCTGGCGGTGCTGGGCATTAAAAAGCAGTTCGACGCCTGGGAACCGGGTCACCACACCGGCACCTTCCGCGGTAACCAGCTGGCGATGGCCACCGGCCTGACCACCCTGCGTCATCTGCGCGACAACAAGATCGCCGACAAAGTCGCCGCCCAGGGCGAGTGGCTGAAAGGTAAACTGGCCGAGCTGCAGAAACGCTACCCGGTGATTGGCCACGTTCGCGGTCTCGGTCTGATGATCGGTATCGAAATCGTCAAGCCGAACGAAGCGCAGGATCACATGGGCTGCTACCCGGCTGACGGCGAACTCTCTGCCCTGCTGCAGAAGAAATGCTTCGAAGCGGGCCTGATCCTCGAGCGTGGCGGTCGTCACGGCTGCGTGCTGCGCCTGCTGCCGTCCCTGCTGATCAGCGACGCGGAGCTGGACGTGTTCCTCGACAAATTTGAACAGGCCCTGCTGGCCGCCGGCGTAAAACCGGTCTGAGTGGAGTAAGTGACCGCCATGTCCACATTGAATCCGATTCTTGCTGGTTCAGCGCAGAGCGTTGAAGCCTATCAGCAGGTTATCGAGCAGACCAGCCAGGCCGTTGTGCAGTGGCTGAAGCAACCTGAGATGTATCAGGGGAAAAGCGTTGACGAGCTGCGTGAGCGTATCTCCCTAGAATTTAACGAACAGGGTTTGGGTAACCAGGCGGCGATTGATCGTGCGATCGAGTACTTCCTGAAAGACAGCCTGTCGGTGCATCACCCGCAGTGCGTGGCGCACCTGCACTGCCCGAGCCTGGTGATTAGCCAGGCGGCGGAAGTGCTGATTAACGCCACCAACCAGAGCATGGACTCCTGGGATCAGAGCCCGTCGGCAACCATTATCGAGATGAAGCTGATCGAATGGCTGCGCGCCCGGGTCGGTTTTCCGGCGGGCGACGCCGGCGTCTTCACCAGCGGCGGCACCCAGAGCAACCTGATGGGCCTGATGCTGGCGCGCGACGCCTTCTTCGCCCGTCAGGGGCACTCCATCCAGCAGGATGGGCTGCCGGGGGATATCCGCAAGTACAAAGTCTTGTGCTCGGAAAACGCCCACTTCTCGGTGCAGAAGAACATGGCGCTGATGGGCCTCGGCTACCGCTCGGTAACGCTGGTGAAAACCGACGAATTCGCGCGGATGGACGTGTCCGACCTGCAGGCGAAGATTGCGCAAGCGCAGGCTAACGGCGAGCAGATCATGGCGATCGTCGCCACCGCCGGCACCACCGACGCGGGCGCTATCGACCCGCTGCGCGACATCGCCGGTATCGCTGCGGAACATCAGATCTGGCTGCACGTTGACGCAGCCTGGGGCGGCGCCCTGCTGCTGTCTGAGCAGTATCGCGACTACCTTGACGGTCTGGAGCTGGTGGATTCCGTTACCCTGGACTTCCATAAGCAGTTCTTCCAGACCATCAGCTGCGGCGCATTCCTGCTGAAGGACGCGCGCCATTACGAGCTGATGCGTTATCAGGCGGCCTATCTGAACTCCGAGTTCGATGAAGAACACGGCGTACCGAACCTGGTGTCTAAGTCGCTGCAAACCACCCGTCGCTTCGATGCGCTGAAGCTGTGGATGGGTCTGGAAGCGCTGGGCCAGAAACAGTATGCGGCGATCATCGATCACGGCGTCACGATGGCGAAAAACGTGGCGGAGTACGTGAAGTCGCAGCCGACGCTGGAGCTGGTGATGCAGCCGCAGCTGGCGAGCGTGCTGTTCCGTTCCCGTCCGGCGCAGATGGCCGGAAGCGACGCGGCGGCTATCGCGCTGCTCAACCAGCGCGTCGGCGACGCCCTGCTGGCCTCCGGCCGCGCTAACGTCGGCGTAACCGAGCACAACGGCGTTACCTGCCTGAAGCTGACCCTGCTGAACCCGGTGGTGACGCTGGATGACGTGAAGGTTCTGCTGAACCTGGTGGAGCGCACCGCTCAGGAGCTGCTGGCGCAATAACCTGCCTTAGCGAGGCGGCGCCTGCCGCCCCGCTGTCAGCCTTGCCTGCAATAAGCCGATAATGTCCTTATCGGCTTTTTTTTATTTCTTTCCGCACCGCTAATGCTCTCTTCGCAGGGCCCGTTGACCCCTGCCCCTCGCGATGCCACAGTACTATCCCGAAAATAACAACGTTCAGGATAAACGTCCTGAAAATGGGGATGATGATGGAGAAACGCTTACCAGGGCTGGATCTCGACGCCCTGCGCAGCTTTGTGACCGGCATGGAGTGCGGCAGTTTCGCCCAGGCAGCGCTGCGCCTGTCGCGTTCCACCTCCGCGGTCAGCGCCCAGCTTAAAAAGCTGGAGAGCCAGTGCGGTGCGGCGCTGGTGACCAAACAGGGGCGGCATCTGGTGCTCACCGCGGAAGGCGAAAAGCTGATGAGCTACGCCAGACGCCTGCTGGCGCTCAATGATGAAACCCTGCGCGCGCTGCAGGGTGAGCGGCTCACCGGCGAGATCCACCTTGGTATGCAGGAAGATTTTGGCGAATCGCTGATGCCGGAGATCCTCGGGCAATTTAAACGGCATCATCCGCAGGTGCGGATAGTCGCCAGGGTGGATCGCAATGGTCCGCTGCGCCAGGCGCTGGCGGAAGAGGCGCTGGATCTGGCGCTGCTGTGGCAAACCGAAGATCAGGGTTCCGGGCTGGGCCTCTGCCCGCTGGCGTGGATTGCGCATCCTGACCTGGATATTCGCGCTCTGCTGGTCTCCGGCGAGCCGCTGCCGCTGGTGATGTTCGACAGCCCGTGCCTGATGCGCTCCCGCGCCATTGCCTGTCTCGATGCCGCGGGGATCCCCTGGCAGGTGGTGTTCGTCAGCCACAGCCTGAGCGGCATCTGGGCGGCGGTGCAGGCCGGGCTGGGCCTGACGATACGCACCCGCATCGGCATGCCAGGCAACCTGCGCCCCGCAGGAGGACTGCTGCCAGCGCCAGGAAGTCTGGCCGTCAGCCTGCGACAAACCCCGCGTGAGGAACACCATTCCGCCGCCGTGGCGCTGCTCGGCGAACTGATGACCGAGGCCCTGCAGGGATGGCTCGACAGGTGACGCTGTCACGTCATTTCCATTCACCCTCACCCTAACCCTCTCCCTGAAGGGAGAGGGAACCGTACGGCAGCATCTGTTACCCCCTCCACATTCTGTCTCCCGGGCAAGCGTAGCGCAGCCCAGCCCAGCGCCTCTCCCGCTTCAATGCCCGGTGGCGGCTGCGCCTTACCGGACCTACATTCTCCCTGCGCGCTCATGTAGGCCGGGTAAGCGCAGCGCCGCCCGGCAACAGGCACAAGAGATGAACGGAACCGCCCGGCAGCCACCGACAATGGGCATTCTGCGCCTCTCCCGCTTCAATGCCCGGTGGCGGCTGCGCCTTACCGGGCCTACATTCTACCTGCGCGCTGATGTAGGCCGGGCAAGCGCAGCGCCGCCCGGCAATGGGCACAAGAGATGAACGGAACCGTTCGGCAGCCACCGACAATGAGCATCCAGCGCCTCTCCCGCTTCAATGCCCGGTGGCGGCTGCGCCTTACCGGGCCTACATTCTCCCTGCGCGCTCATGTAGGCCGGGCAAGCGCAGCGCCGCCCGGTATCAGGTATAAGGGCTGGAGGGATCCGTCCGCCAGACGCCTGCGCCGCGGGTCAGGCTTTGCTCTCCTGCAGCAGCTGCTGGATCACCTGCTCCTGGCGGGCATAATCCCCTTCGCCGAAGGCGGTATAGCGCAGCTGTCCGCGAGCGTCGAAAATGTAATGCGCCGGCCAGTACTGATTGCCGAAGGCGTTCCAGATGGCGTACTCATTATCCGCCACCACCGGGTAGGTTATCCGCCAGTCCTTCACCGCCTGGCGCAGCAGGGGCAACGAACGCTCCCAGGGATATTCCGGGGTATGAACGCCAATCACCACAAGGCCTGCCGCGCGGTATTTGTTCGCCCAGTCGCGCACGTAAGGCAGGGTATGCTGACAGTTGATACACTCCCGGGTCCAGAAATCCACCAGCACCACTTTGCCCTTCAGACGCTGCGGAGTTAACGCCGGGCTGTTGATCCATGCGCTGCCCCCCGCCAGAGAGGGCATCGCGCTGCTGGGCTGCGGCGCGGCGATCGGCTGGAGGCTGGTCTTTTGCTCCGGCTGCGGCAGACGGGCTGCCAGCCGCTGCTCCAGCGCCTGGCTCAGTCCACCAGCGCTCTGCAGATAGCGATCGCCGCCGCTGGCGATCAGCGCCACCGAGGCCAGCATCGCCCCCCCTGCCAACCGGCGCAGCCGTTCGCCGAACGCCTGTCCGCGACGCAATCTGGCGATCAACGCCGCCCCGCACCACCCCAGCAGGAATAACATCAGCGCCCCGCCGCTGCCGTAGGCCAGCAGCAAGCCGCCGGTAGTCGCCTGCCCCGGATGCACAAAGCCCAGGCTAAGTATCGCCCCCAATACCGGCCCGGCGCACGGCGCCCACAGCAGGCCCACCGCCAGCCCGGCCAGCAGAGAACCGATCCAGCCGCGCTGGCGTGAACTGGCATCGTTAAGCTGATTCCCCAACGCTACCAGGGGTGAGGTCAGCCGTTGCGCGACGCGTTGCGAAAGCAGACTCAGCCCGACCAGGGCGAAGAACGCCAGCGCCAGACCGCGGCCTGCGAGGGTCAGATTCACCACCCAGCCGCTGGCGACCGTCACCAGCCAGGAGACAGCGCCGAACATCAGCGCCATTCCTGCCAGCATGATCGCCAGCTGCCCCCGGCGGCCCCGGACACTGGCGAACAGCAGCGGGATCACCGGCAGCGTACAGGGGCTCAGCAGGGTTAACATTCCGCCCAAAAATGCAATTAATATCGACATCGCCTTCTCCTCATTATGCCGTCGCTGCCGAGAGTGGCAGCCACGACATTACAGCAAGGCCATGTAAGGCGAATGTGTCGGGAAAGGGGGAGAATTGTCGGCTTAGTTATCCGTCTTTCCCGGAGATACAGCAGGATACAATCCCGCCGCGGCAAGGCGAACGCTGGCGTCCAGGCCGCCCTGCGGGCGGTTGGCCAGGCGCAGCGCGCCGTCCATCTGGCTGACCAGCTGCGCGGCGATCGCCAGTCCCAGACCGGTGCCGCCGGTATCGCGATTGCGTGAGTCCTCCAGGCGATAAAACGGCTGCAGCACCGCCTGTAGCGCGGCCTCCGGGATCCCCGGCCCCTCATCCAGTACATGGAGGGTGACATCCCCGGCGGCGTCGCGGGTCAGGGTTACCGTGACCGTGGTGCCGAATTTCAGCCCATTATCGATAAGGTTAGTCATCACCCGGCGCAGAGCCTGCGGCGGGATCCACACCACCCCGGCGGTCTCTTCGGGACAAAACTGGACCGGCCGGCCGACATCAGCATAATCGCAGACGATGGTGTCGAGAAACGCATCGAGATTCAGCCGCTGTCGCGCCTCCTCCAGCGGCTGCGAGGTGCGGGCGAAGGCGATGCCCTCCCGCACCAGACGGGTCATATTGTCGAGATCCTGCAGTAGCTTATCGCGCAGTTCCGGCTGGTCGGCCATCTCCACCCGCAGCTTCATTCGGGTTATCGGGGTTTGCAGATCGTGGGAGATGGCGGCAAGGATCCGCGCTCGCTCCTGCAGATGATCGTGGATGCGCGCCTGCATCGCGTTAAACGCGCGGGCGGCGCGACGCACCTCCTCCGGCCCCTGCTCGGCCATAGTTCCCGCCGTGTCGCTGGCCGGCTCCAGGGCATTTACCGCGTGGGTAAAGCGGGAGATGGGCAGCAATACCTGGCGAACCGCGTACCAGGCGCAGGCCAGCAGGAGGACAAACTGAGCGATCAGCACCACCGGCAGCCAGCGGGCGATGGCCGGTAGTTTCGGCCACAGGTCGAGGGTCAACGGCGCGCCGTCGTGAAGGGTAATATGGGCCTGAATATGCTGCCGCGGGCCGGGGATCGCCACAATACTTACCGGATACTGCGCGCTCAGCGCCTCCTGCAGGGAGCGGGCCGCGTCCCGGGCGCGCCAGCTGGCCGGGTAATCGCCGCGCTCCCCGGCGTCCAGCAGATAGCGATAATTGCCGCGCGCCAGCTTCGGCAGCCATTGTGGGCGCTCAGCGGCCGGCAGGCGGTCAAGGATCGCCACGCTGGTGGCGACATCGGAAGCCAGATTGCCCAGCATCACGCTGCGAGCGCTGCTCATACGCTCATAAAACAGCAGCGACAGGGTTAAGGTATTCGCCAGCAGCAGCGCCAGAAACAGCAGCGCCATCAGCCTCGACTGCAGCGAGGCGGGCCAGAACCTCATTCATGCCTCTCGCGAATGGAGACCGGCACCGACAGCACATAGCCTTCGCTGCGCACCGTTTTAATGTAGGCCGGCTCGCGGGCATCCTCCCGTAGCCGCTGGCGCAGTCGGCTCACCAGCAGGTCAATCGACCGCTCAAACAGTTCCGCGTCGCGTCCCTGGGTCAGATTGAGCAGCTGATCGCGGTTCAGCACCCGCTGGGGATGGTCGAGAAACACCCGCAGCAGCCGATACTCCGCCCCGCTGAGGGCGACAATCGCCCCGCTGTCGTCCAGCAGATGACGGGCGGCGGTATCGAGCAGCCAGTCGCCAAAGGCGATCAGCCTGCCCGCCTCGGTGATCTGCAGGTTGGGCGGCAGCGCCCGGGTGCGGCGTAAAATAGCTTTGATGCGCGCCAGCAGTTCGCGGGCCACAAAGGGCTTAATCAGATAATCGTCAGCCCCCATTTCCAGGCCGAGGATCCGGTCGCTGTCATCGGTGCGGGCGGTGAGCATCAGCACCGGGATATCCTGCTGCGGGTTGGCGCGCAGCTGGCGACAGAGCGTTAAGCCATCCTCGCCCGGCATCATAATATCCAGCACAATCAGGTCAATTTGATGGTTTTTGAGTACCGACCACATGGCTTTGCCGTTCGCCGCGCCGCTGGCGCGATATCCCGATTTTTCCAGATAGTCGACAATCAGTTCCCGGATGTCGCGGTCGTCGTCGACGACCAGGATGTGGTCAATACGCTCCAAAGGCTGCTCCTGCGGCAAAATAAACTCTTCACAAGCATAAGCCGTGTTGCCGGAAGCGCAACGTCGCGCCTCCGGCAAGGCGCGGGTTACAAACGATCGGCGTCCACCACCGCCTGCACAAACGCCGTCGGATCCTCCTGCGGCGGGTTATGGCCCACCGCTCCCGGCAGATCCCGGTGCTCATATTTACCGGTAAATTTGGCACGGTAGCTGGCGGGAGCCGGATGCGGCGCGCCGTTATTAGCCCCTTCCAGGGTGATGGTGGGCACGGTTATCGGCGGTAGCGCCGCCAGCCGTTGTTCATAGCCGGCATACTTCGCTTCCCCTTTCTCCAGCCCCAGGCGCCAGCGGTAGTTGCTGATGGTGATCGCCACATGGTCCGGGTTATCCAGAGCCCGGGCGGTTTTGGCAAAGGTCGCGTCGCTGAATTGCCACTGCGGCGACGCCTGATGCCAGATAAATTTCGCAAAGTCGTGGGTGTTTTGCCGGTAACCGGCCTCCCCACGCGGGGTGGCAAAATAGAATTGATACCACCACGACAGCTCAGCCTGCGGCGGCAGCGGTTTTTCGCCAATCTGCTGACTGCTGATCAGATACCCGCTCACCGAGACCAGGGATTTCACCCGCTGCGGCCACAGCGCGGCGACGATATCCGCCGTGCGCGCGCCCCAGTCAAAACCGGCCAGATCCGCCTGCCTGATGTTAAGGGCGTCCATCAGATGGACAATATCGGCCGCCATCGCCGACGGCTGACCGTTACGCGGCGTGCTGGCGGAGAGGAAACGGGTCGTGCCGTAGCCGCGAAGATACGGCACGATCACCCGGTAACCCTTCTGCGCTAGAGCCGGCGCCACCTGGGCATAGCTCTGAATGTCGTAGGGCCAGCCGTGCAGCAGGATCACCGGCTGGCCGTCGCGTGGGCCGATATCCACGTAGCCAATATTCAGGTCGCCGGCGCGGATCTGCTGGATCTTGTCGAACGCCCCCGCGTCTTCAGCGGCGCAAACGGCGGCGGACCACAGGGTGGATAACCCCAGCGCCACGGCGCTGGTATAGCGGACAAGGGATAATCTGTTCATCGTTTTCTCACCTTTTATCGTCATCAAGAGAGTACGTGACCAGTAAAGCGGAAATTTGTATCCGCCATGTGCCCGACCGGGGCCATTTTTATCTCTTAATGTCAGCGCTGCGCCGCGAGATACAGTGTGATACAAAGTCGAGGTTGGCAATTGTTGCGGGCATGTGAATTTATGCTTGCCCCGGGAGATAAATCCGTTACCGTGGCAGGCATTTTTCACCACTTGAGAACGCAGGAACCCGCTATGGCGATTTTTGATGGTCACAATGACCTGCTGCTGAATCTCTGGCTTCACCATCGCGCGGATCCGGTGAGCGCCTTCTTTGCCGGGATAGAGAACGGCCATCTCGACTATCCGCGCATGCTGCAAGGCGGATTTGCCGGCGGGCTATTCGCGCTATTCGTGCCACCGCAGGAATATATTGCCCGTATGACGCCGCAATACGCCAGCCAACGATGGGATCCGATCGATATCCTCTGGCAGCAACTGGCCATCCTGAAGCAACTTATCGCCCACTCCGCTGGACGCTTGAGATTGTGTCTGAGCGCGGCGGATATCGAACGCTGCCGCGAGGATAAGGTACTGGCGATGGTGGCGCATATTGAGGGTGCCGGAGGTTTTGATGGCGAGGGCCGCGACCTGCAGGCCTTTTATGCCGCCGGGGTCCGCAGCATTGGTCCGTTCTGGAATATTGCGAACCGCTTCGGCAGCGGCGTTAACGGTTCGTTTCCCGGTAGCCCGGACACTGGGCCTGGACTGACTGCGTCAGGTATCGATCTGATTAAGCAGGCCAATGCCTTGAAGATGCAGATTGACGTGTCTCATATGAATGAAAAAGCGTTCTGGGATACCGCCCATCACTCAACGTCACCGCTGGTGGCCACCCACTCCAATGCCCACGCCCTGTGCCCGCAGCCGCGCAATCTGACCGACCAGCAACTGCGGGCGATCCGCGACAGCGGCGGCGTGGTGGGCGTCAATTTCGGCAATGCTTTCCTGCGCGCCGACGGCCGGCGCGATAGCGACACGCCCTTAACCACCATTGTCCGGCATATCGACTATCTTATTAACATAATTGGTGAGGATCATGTGGCTCTTGGCTCGGATTTTGACGGCATCACCCTGCCGGACGAGCTGGGCGATGTGGCCGGCTTACCGCGGCTTATCAATACGTTGCGCGCTAGCGGCTATGATCAATTGGTGCTGGATAAGCTGCTGTGGCGTAACTGGCTACGGGTATTAAAAAATGTTTGGCAACAATAGGTTATATTGTAAACATAAAGTTAATTCCTTACAGATTCCGGGTTGATCTCTCTCCCGGTGAAGCGCAATATGCGGCAGCCGTCACAGATCCACCATTATCCGTGAGGCCTGTAGTCATTTTTAAGAGGAACAAAACATGTGGAAGAAACCTGCTTTTATCGATTTACGTCTCGGTCTGGAAGTGACGCTGTACATTTCTAACCGTTAATCGCCCCGCCCGCCGTTCGCGCGGGCACCTTCATTCATTACCCGGTCCGTCTTCATGTTCATTAAAGTCCTCGGTTCCGCCGCCGGCGGCGGTTTCCCGCAATGGAACTGCAACTGCGCCAACTGTCAGGGTCTGCGCGATGGCACCATTCAGGCTGCCCCCCGCACCCAGTCGTCAATTATCGTCAGCGACAACGGTAAAGAGTGGGTGCTGTGCAACGCCTCGCCGGATATCAGCCAGCAGATTGCCCATACCCCCGAGTTAAATAAAGCCGGCGTACTGCGCGGAACACATATCGGCGGCATTATTCTCACCGACAGCCAGATCGACCACACCACCGGGTTGCTGAGCCTGCGGGAAGGCTGCCCACATCAGGTCTGGTGCACCCCGGAGGTTCATGAGGATCTCTCCACCGGCTTCCCGGTGTTTACCATGCTGCGGCACTGGAACGGCGGCCTGGTGCATCATCCCATCGCTCCGCAGCAGCCTTTTACCGTTGACGCCTGTCCTGATTTGCAGTTTACCGCGGTGCCTATCGCCAGCAACGCGCCGCCCTATTCGCCGTATCGCGACCGGCCGCTGCCGGGTCATAACGTGGCGCTGTTTATCGAAAACCGCCGCAACGGGCAGACGCTGTTCTATGCCCCGGGGCTGGGTGAGCCGGATGAAGCCCTGCTACCGTGGCTGCAAAAAGCGGACTGTCTGCTGATCGATGGCACCGTCTGGCAGGATGACGAGCTGCAGGCCGCCGGCGTCGGGCGCAATACCGGCCGCGATATGGGCCACCTGGCGCTCGGCGACGAGCACGGGATGATGGCCCTGCTGGCCTCTCTGCCGGCAAAACGCAAAATTCTCATTCATATTAATAACACCAACCCGATCCTTAACGAGCAGTCTCCCCAGCGCCAGGCGCTAACGCAACAGGGGATCGAAGTGAGCTGGGACGGGATGGCAATCACCCTTCAGGATACCGCATGCTGATCACTGACACGCTGTCGCCGCAGGCCTTTGAAGAGGCTCTGCGGGCTAAAGGCGCCTTCTACCATATTCACCACCCTTACCACATCGCCATGCATAACGGCGACGCGACCCGCGAGCAAATTCAGGGTTGGGTGGCGAACCGGTTTTATTACCAGACCACTATTCCGCTGAAAGACGCGGCGATTATGGCCAACTGCCCGGATGCGCAGACCCGGCGCAAATGGGTGCAGCGGATCCTCGACCACGACGGCAGCCACGGCGAGGACGGCGGGATTGAAGCCTGGCTGCGGCTGGGGGAAGCGGTCGGTTTGAGCCGCGACGATCTGCTCAGCGAGCGTCACGTGCTGCCCGGCGTGCGCTTCGCGGTGGATGCCTATCTTAATTTCGCCCGTCGCGCCTGCTGGCAGGAGGCGGCCTGCAGCTCCCTGACCGAGCTGTTCGCCCCGCAGATCCATCAGTCGCGCCTCGACAGCTGGCCGCAGCACTATCCATGGATCAAAGAGGAAGGCTATTTTTACTTCCGCAGTCGTCTGAGCCAGGCTAACCGCGACGTTGAGCATGGCCTGGCGCTGGCGAAGGCCTACTGCGACAGCGCTGAAAAACAGAACCGGATGCTGGAGATCCTGCAGTTTAAGCTCGACATTCTGTGGTCGATGCTCGATGCCATGACCATGGCCTATGCCCTGCAGCGCCCGCCCTATCACACGGTCACCGACAAGGCGGCCTGGCACACGACCCGACTGGTGTAATCATGCAGAAAACGTCCATCGTTGCCTTTCGTCGCGGCTACCGACTGCAGTGGGAAGCCGCCCAGGAGAGCCATGTGATCCTCTATCCGGAGGGTATGGCCAAACTCAATGAGACCGCCGCGGCGATCCTCGGGCTGGTCGATGGCCGGCGCGACGTCGCGGCGATTATCGCCATGCTTAATGAACGTTTCCCGGAAGCCGGCGGCGTCGATGACGACGTCATCGAGTTCCTGCAGATCGCCTGTCAACAGAAGTGGATCACCTGCCGTGAGCCAGAGTAAACCCACCGTCAATCCGCCGCTGTGGCTGCTGGCGGAGCTGACCTACCGCTGCCCGCTGCAGTGTCCCTACTGTTCCAATCCGCTGGACTTCGCCCGGCAGGATAAGGAGCTGACCACCGAACAATGGATCGAGGTCTTTCGCCAGGCGCGGGCGATGGGCAGCGTTCAGCTGGGCTTTTCCGGCGGCGAGCCGCTGACCCGTAAAGATCTGCCGGAGCTGATCCGCGCCGCGCGCGACCTCGGGTTCTATACCAACCTGATCACCTCCGGGATAGGGCTGACGGAGAGCAAACTGGACGCCTTCAGCGAGGCCGGGCTGGACCATATCCAGATTAGCTTCCAGGCCAGCGATGAAGTGCTCAACGCCGCGCTGGCCGGCAACAAAAAAGCCTTCCAGCAGAAGCTGGCCATGGCCAAAGCCGTGAAAGCGCGCGACTACCCGATGGTGCTCAACTTCGTTCTCCACCGGCACAACATCGACCAGCTCGATAAAATTATCGAGCTGTGCATTGAGCTGGAAGCCGATGACGTTGAGCTGGCCACCTGCCAGTTCTACGGGTGGGCGTTTCTTAATCGCGAAGGGCTGCTGCCGACCCGGGAACAGATCGCCCGCGCCGAGCAGGTGGTCGCTGACTACCGGCAGAAAATGGCCGCCAGCGGCAACCTCACCAACCTGCTGTTCGTCACCCCGGACTATTACGAAGAGCGGCCGAAAGGCTGCATGGGCGGCTGGGGATCGATTTTCCTCAGCGTCACCCCGGAAGGCACCGCCCTGCCTTGCCACAGCGCGCGCCAGCTGCCGGTGGCGTTTCCGTCGGTGCTGGAGCAGAGTCTGGAATCGATCTGGTATGACTCATTCGGCTTCAATCGCTACCGCGGGTATGACTGGATGCCGGAGCCGTGCCGCTCCTGTGATGAAAAAGAGAAAGACTTCGGCGGCTGCCGCTGCCAGGCCTTTATGCTGACCGGCAGCGCCGATAACGCCGACCCGGTGTGCAGCAAATCCCCGCATCATCACAAAATCCTCGAGGCCCGGCGCGAAGCGGCCTGCAGCGACATAAAAGTCAGCCAGCTGCAGTTCCGCAACCGTACCCGCTCGCAGCTGATCTTCCAAACCCGGGACCTGTAATGACGCTGGCGACCCGCACCGTCACTTTGCCGGGCGGCCTGCAGGCCACCCTGGTCCATCAGCCGCAGGCGGATCGCGCGGCTGCCCTGGCGCGGGTCGCCGCCGGCAGCCACCACGAACCGTCGCGCTTCCCTGGGCTGGCGCACCTGCTGGAACATCTGCTGTTTTACGGCGGAGAGCGCTACCAGGATGATGACCGACTGATGGGCTGGGTGCAGCGCCAGGGCGGAAGCGTGAATGCCACCACCCTGGCTCGCCATAGCGCGTTCTTTTTCGAGGTTGCCGCCGATGCTCTGGCTGATGGTGTCGCGCGTCTACAGGAGATGCTGCAGGCCCCGCTGCTGCTCAGGGAAGATATTCAGCGCGAAGTGGCGGTGATTGACGCCGAGTACCGCCTGATCCAGCAGCATGAGCCATCGCGCCGGGAAGCCGCGGTGCGCCACGCCGCCAGCGCGCCCGCGGCCTTTCGCCGCTTTCAGGTAGGCAGCGCCGACGCGCTGGCGGGCGATCTCGCTGCGCTGCAGGCCGCCTTAGGCGATTTTCACCGCACCCATTACGTCGCCCGGCGAATGCAGCTCTGGCTGCAGGGGCCGCAGTCGCTGGAGGCGCTCGGCGAGCTGGCGGCCCGTTTCGCCACCGGGCTTGCCGCAGGCGAGGCGCCGCCGCCGGCGGCGCCGCTGCGCCTGGGCGAGTTCACTGCACTGCAGCTGGCGGTCTCCAGCCAGCCCGCGCTGTGGCGCTGCCCGCTGATCGCTTTAAGTGACAACGTCACGTTACTGCGCGAGTTTTTGCTGGATGAAGCCCCCGGCAGCCTGATGGCCGGTCTGCGCCAGCGCCGGCTGGCCGGGGATGTGGCGCTGAACTGGCTGTATCAGGATCGGCACCTCGGCTGGCTGGCGCTGGTCTTCGCCAGCGACCGGCCGAAAGAGGTCGACCGGCAGATAACCCACTGGCTGCAGGCGCTACAGCAAACGACGCCTGAGCAGCAGCTACACTACTATCAGCTATCCCGCCGCCGCTTTCAGGCGCTGTCGCCTCTCGATCAGCTGCGCCAGCGGGCATTCGGCTTTGCCCCCGGCGCGCCGCCCGCCGGGTTCGCCGATTTTTGCTCCGCCCTGCAGGCCGCCCCGTCGGTCAGCCTGGCCTGTCAAACCGTTTCCCCAGGGGAGCCTGTTGCCACCCAGGGCTTTAGCCTGCCGCTTAGCCGCTGGCGCCGCCGCCCTGAGTCTGACCCGGCGCTGGCGTTCGCTTTTTATCCGCAGGCCGCTGGCGATCTCGTTGCCAAATGCCCGGAGAAAGCCGCGCCGCTGCTCCATCTCCCGTTACCGGAAGAGCCGCCGAGGCTCCTGCTGCGACCGCCCTTCTACTGCTCGCCCGATCAGGCCGAGGGGATGGCGCGTGGGGAACAGCTGCGCCCACTGCTTGCCGCCCTGCGCCATGCCGGGGGACACGGCGAGTGGCATCTGTTCGACGGCAGCTGGCAGTTGACCCTCCAGCTGCCGGAGCCCGGCCGACGGCCGGAGGCGATCCTGCAGGCCATTCTGCGGCAGCTCGCGCTCCCGGTCGCCTTGCTGACCCCACCGCCGGAAAGTATCGCTATCCGTCATCTCATGGCTCAACTCCCCGAACGGCTGGGTACATCCGGGCATCAGAAAGGTTGGCTGGCGGCCCTGGCCGGCGGCAGCGCAGAAGATGCGCAGTGGGTAGCGCGTCAGCTGAGCCTGATTACCGCCCCGGTTAATCCGCCGATGCCCGCTCCGGCGCCCTGCCGCCGCGGCGTCGAACGTCTGGTTTATCCGGGAGGCGATACGGCGCTGCTGGTCTTTATTCCGCTGCCGGATGGCGCCTCGCTGGCGGCCCTGCGGCTGCTGGCGCAGCATTGTGAGCCGCTATTTTTCCAGCGCCTGCGGGTGGAGCAGCAGATTGGCTATGTGGTGAGCTGCCGCTATCAGCGGGTCGCCGATCGCGACGGGCTGCTGATGGCGCTCCAGTCCCCGGATCGCCGCGCCGGGGAATTGCTGCGCTGTGGTAAAGACTTTCTGCGCCAGCTGGCCCCCATGGATGAGGCGACCTTCAGACCGCTACAGCAGCGCCTGGCCGCTCAGATCCGCGCCAGCAGGCCGCCAGAGGCGCGGGCGCTGTCCGCCCTGCGTCAGGAGTATGGTTTACCAGAGCTAACGCCGCAGGCGGTTGACGCGCTGCGCGTTGCAGAGGTGGCCGATCTGGCACGCGAAATGACCCGCCGGCGTCGCCGCTGGCAGGTGCTGTTCACGACAGGGGATTAATGGCCGGGGGCATCCGGGGTCAGAAAGGCGCTGACGAAGCGCGTAAGGATCGCCGCGCCCTGCGGGCTCTCCTGCACCTCGTCGTGTAACCGCTGCGCGTCAATACCTTCCGCCTGCAGCACCGCCTCCCGGTGGCGGATCAGCGAACGGGCTATCGGCGCGGTAAATTCCGGGTGAAATTGCGTAGAGACCGCGTGCAGCCCATAGCGCACAATCTGGTGGGGATCGTGGGCGGACGCGGCCAGCACCGTGGCCCCTTCCGGCAGACGAGTCACGGTTTGCAAATGGCTCAGATGCGCAGGAAATGTAGCCGGCAGGCCGCTCAGCAGCGGATCATCGACACCCCATGGCGACAGCGTAATGGTTTGGCTGCCGCTTTCCCGCCCGCCAGGATGATACGCCACCTCGCCCCCCAGGGCATGGGCCATCAGCTGATGACCATAACAAACGCCGAACAGCGGCATGTCGATAGCCACCGCCTGCCGGATCCAGTCGGCGGTCCGTTCGCTCCACGCCAGACGATCGGTTACCATCGCCCACGAGCCGGTTAGCACCGCTAAGGTTTGGTTATCCGGCGTCGGCAGCGGTTCATCTTCAAACACCCGCACCGTGGTGAGCTGCGTCTGCCACGGCGCCAGCAGCGTGCGAAACCAGCGCGGCAGATCGCCATGCGCCTGGCGAATGGCCGTCGGCGGCGTGCCGGTCTGGACCAGCAGTAATCGGTTACGTGTCACCTTTTCTCCTCGCTCCGGGTCATGTTCCCGTAAAACACTATGCCGCCGGGAAGACGATGGGACAAATAACCAATTACTATGGACGATGCGCCTGCGGAATAAGTCCTATCGCTTACTGGGCATCGGCGCTATCACGCTGCGGCACATCGGCTGCCGCCGAAGATGCCTGCTGCGGGACAAAAATATGGTCCAGGATGGCGCGCGCCGTCGGTCCGGCTACCACCCCATCCCCGCCGCCGTTCTCCAGAATCAGCGCCATCGCCACCTTCGGATGCTGATAAGGGGCAAACAGGGTGTAGAAGATATGGTCGCGCAGACGCACCGGGATCATTTTGGCGTTATAGGTCTGGTTTTGCTTCAGGCTAAAGACCTGCGAGGTACCGGACTTCGCCGCGATCTGATACGGCGCAGTATGAAACAGCTTATAGCCGGTGCCGTTGGGCTGATTCGCCATCCCATACATGCCGTTGCGCACAATGCCCCAGTACGGGGATTTCGGGTCACCCACCTGCGGCAGGTTCGCCGGCTGCTGATAACGTTCCACATGGTTGCCCTGCTTCATCGAATAGAGCAGATGCGGATCCTGTACTTTACCATTGTTCAGCAGAGTGGTAAGCGCCTTCACCATCTGGATCGGGGTGGCGATCCAGTACCCCTGGCCGATGCCGACCGAGATGGTGTCCCCCTGATACCAGGGCTTTTTATGCACCCGCTGTTTCCACTCCCGGCTGGGCAGCACCCCGGCGTACTCCTCATTAAGGTCGATGCCGGTGGACTGGCCGTAGCCGAACTTGCTCAGCCATTCATGGATCCGGTCAATGCCCATCTCGAAGGCGACCTGATAGAAAAAGGTGTCCGCTGACTCTTCGATGGCTTTAGTCACGTTGAGCATGCCGTGGCCGGTTTTCAGCCAGTCGCGGTATCGGCGTTGCGTGCCCGGCAGCGTCCACGTCGGCGCCCCGAAGAAGGTGGTGTTCGGGGTGATGACCCCAGCGGAGAGCGCCGACAGCGCCATATAGGGTTTGACCGTCGAAGCCGGAGGATATAGCCCCTGGGTGACGCGGTTGATCAGCGGCCGGTCCGGATTCTCCAGCAGCGATTTATAGGCCTGATAGCCGATACCTTTGACGAACGGATTAGGATCGTAGCTGGGACTGGAGACCATCGCCAACACGCCGCCATCCCGCGGGTCGACCACCACCACCGCCGCCCGCTGTCCCTTCAGCACCGACTCAATATACTGCTGGAGATGAAGGTCGAGAGTCAGATAGAGGTTTTTTCCGGCCACCGGCGGCACCTCTTTCAGTAGACGCACCACCCGGCCGTGGTTATCCACCTCCACTTCCTGATAGCCGGTGGTGCCGTGGAGCGCTTTTTCATAATAGCCCTCGATGCCCTGCTTACCGATATTGCGGTCGGCGGCGTAGTTCTCCTCTTCGCCGTTTTTCGCCAGCCGCTGCAGATCGCTGTCGTTGATTTTCGACACATAGCCCACCACGTGCGCCAGCTCTGCGCCGTAGGGGTATTCCCGTTGTTGGTAGCTCTCCACCGTCACGCCGGGGAAACGGAATTCGTTGACCGCGAAGCGGGCCACCTCCACATCGCTGAGGTCTGACTTGAGGGTGACCGCTTTGTAGCGGCTGGTGTGGTGCATATCGTCGCGAAAGCTGGCGATGTCGTCCGGCGTCAGGTCGACGATAGGCGTCAGCTGCTGCAACAGCGCGGCCATATCGGGAATTTTGCTCGGGATCACCTGCAGGCGATACAGGGTGATATTCTGCACCAGCGGAATACCGTTGCGATCGAATATCAGCCCGCGGCTGGGGGCGATGGGCAGCATTTTGATGTCGTTCTGGTTTGACCGGGTCTGGTAAAAATCGTGCTGCTCCACCTGCAGATGGTAGAGGTTAACGATCAGCACGCCAAAGCAGACCACCACCAGCAGAAAAGCAATTGCGGCCCGGCGGATAAACAGCATCTCTTCCGCGGAGTGGTCGCGAATTTCATCTCTCAAAAGGGGCATTAGCGGTACATCACCTGAATCACTGGAAAAGCCAACGGCGTAACGGCCGGGAAGCATAGCCTTATCGCAGCGTCAGCCCTACTGAAAGGTTGCTAATGATCTGGCAGAAATGTTTCAGCATGTTAGAGGGATCGTTATTCTTAACCTTGCCCGTGACGCGTCAGGCTATATTCACGATGCCCGACGCGTCGGCGCAGCTCACTGTTCTGCGCGGGCCGCCACGTGGGAGGTAGCCGACTTCCCTGAGGTATAGATTAAGTACAGCGCGAGGGCCAGACATATCACCGCCGCCAGTCGCGCCGGCGAGAACGCCATCGTGCTGTTGCCCAGCCAGCCAAAGTTGTCGATCAGCAGGCTCATCGTCAGCTGGCCAAAGATCACCGCCACGGTGGCCGTAGCGGTGCCTATCCGCTGCACCGCCAGCACCATAATGACGATGTAGGGCACGCCGCAAAATGCGCCCAGCAGCTGCCACTTAGGCACCTGTAGCAGGTTTAGCGACGTCGCTGGAGCAAAAAACAGGATCAGCAATCCCGTCACCAGCGCGCCGGTGGCGAAGGTTAAAAAGGCGCTGCGCAGCACCCCCACCTGGCTGCCAAGACGGCCATTTATCGCCGCCTGGACGCTAAGCAATGCGCCGCCGCACAGTGCCAGAATGATCACTATCGTATCCATTTCCCCTCCTTAACCCAGAGCCACCAGCAGTAACGCCGCCATAATCAACATCAGCGCCATGGCGCGCCGCGGATCGATTTTGCGCCGTGGGCTGCCGAATAACCCGTAATGGTCGATCGCCAGGCTTTTCGCCACCTGACCCGCCAGGATGCCGATCATGGTCATGGCAATACCAATCACCGGCGTCGCCATGGTCAAGATCACCACGTACCCCGCCCCCAACAGACCGCCGGTGAGTTGCCAGCCGGGCAGAGAAAAGAACGACGGGCTGCTACGCGGGCTGAAAAAGAGCATCAGAAAAAAGGTTAACACTGCGCCAATCCCAAAGATGCTCATGGTTGCCCACAGATCCCCCACCTGGCTCGCCAGCGGCCCCAGCAGGCCGGCCTCGACCGATAATCCCATGCCGCCGGCAATCACTAATAAAATGAATAATAACGCCATTACTGCGCCTCCTCTGTACAACAGGCGGCTGAGGATAAAACAGCGTGCTGATGCGATAAACGGTATAATGCAGAAAACACTATTGCAGGAATTGCACAGATGGCCGATGCCAGCAGCGTCGATTTTCGCGCCCTTCAGCTTTTCATCGCGGTTTACGATAACCAGAGTTTTTCCGTAGTGGCCCGCCGCGAAGGGGTCTCTCCCTCGTTGATCTCGCGAACCATCCAGCAGCTGGAAGATGCCCTCGGGCAGCAGCTGTTCTACCGCAACACCCGTGCCGTGGTACCGACCGAAGCAGGACGCCTTTTCGCAGCGTCCGCCCGGGAACTGCTGGGACAGTACGCCGACGCGCAACGGGCGTTACAGGATCGGGCACAGGTCCCCGGCGGACTGGTGCGGATCAATGCGCCGGTCTATTTTGGTCAGCGGCATATCGCCCCCTGGCTTCCGGAACTGGCGGCCCGACATCCCAAACTGCAGTTTGACCTGACGCTGACCGACGATTTTATCGATCCCCATCGCGATGCGACGGATATCCTTTTTCGCATCAGCAGCCTGCCGGACGCGGGCTATCACGCCAGAGTGTTTGGCAGCCAGCGCTATTACCTGACCGCCTCCCCGGAGTATGTTTCACGGTACGGCAGCCCGACTTCGCCGGAGGCATTGCATCAACATCGCACGCTGGTGTATGGCGGTTCGCAGGGAGCCAACCGCTGGCTGTTTCGCCAGCGCGAAGAGGCATGGGTGCACTATCCGTTGACCCCGCTCATGACCTCGAACAATGCCGATGCCCTGCTCACTTCAGCCATCGGCGGGATGGGGATCGTGTTATTTCCCGACTGGATGGTCAGCGAAGCGCTGCACAACGGGACATTAGTCACGCTGATGGATCGCTATTCGGCGGCCATCAGCCACACGCCATCGTATATCGCGGCGATTTATCCTTATACCCGCCATCCCTCTCTCAACGTGCGGACAGTGATTGACTATTTTGCCGACGTGTTTGGATCGCCGCCCTACTGGCAGCGCTAATGCGAGTTTCGTAGTAAAACTTGTCATATCTCAAACAATTAGCATTCCTTCGCCCAGCTTGTCGCGGATCGTTTCCTTTGCCGCCTCGTTACGGCTATGGTTACTAATGAGGTTAATCTCAATCTCCAGGCCGACACGGTCCCACCAGGGGGTTGCCTAACCCTTCATTGAACGGAAATAGCTATTAAATCCGTAGATTCATTCAAATATCGCTTATTGGTAGCAGTGTATATCGTAACGGCATTCACAAAAGCAAACGGAGCCTGATATGAGCACGTCTAACGACCCATCCAACAATGCATCCGCCGGGAAGTGCCCTTTCCACGCCGAGACGCCAAAACAGAGCGCCGGCAGCGGCACCGCCAACCGCGACTGGTGGCCGAACCAGCTGCGTGTCGATCTGTTAAACCAGCACTCCAATCGCTCCAACCCGTTGGGTGAGAATTTTAACTACAGGGAAGAGTTTAAAAAGCTCGATTACTCCGCGCTGAAGGCTGATCTCAGAGCGCTGCTGACCGATTCGCAAGAGTGGTGGCCGGCAGACTGGGGTAGCTATATTGGCTTGTTTATTCGTATGGCCTGGCACGGCGCCGGCACCTACCGCACCGTTGACGGTCGCGGCGGCGCAGGTCGTGGACAGCAGCGCTTTGCTCCCCTGAACTCCTGGCCTGACAACGTCAGCCTCGATAAGGCCCGCCGTCTGCTGTGGCCGGTGAAACAGAAATATGGCCAGAAAATCTCCTGGGCCGACCTTTACATGCTGGCGGGTAACGTCGCTCTGGAAAACGCCGGCTTCCGCACCTTTGGCTTTGGCGCCGGTCGCGAAGACGTCTGGGAACCGGATCTCGACGTCGACTGGGGCGATGAGAAAGAGTGGCTGGCCCACCGTCATCCGGAAAGCCTGGCGAAACAGGCCATCGGGGCCACCGAAATGGGTCTGATTTATGTCAACCCGGAAGGTCCGAACGCCAGCGGCGAGCCGCTGTCCGCCGCGGCGGCCATTCGCGCCACCTTCGGCAATATGGCGATGGACGATGAAGAGATCGTCGCGTTGATCGCCGGCGGCCATACGCTGGGCAAAACCCACGGCGCCGCAGAAACCAGCCACGTCGGCGCCGAGCCGGAAGCCGCGCCGCTGGAAGCGCAGGGTCTGGGCTGGCACTCCAGCTACGGCAGCGGCGCAGGCGCGGACGCCATCACCTCCGGTCTGGAAGTGGTCTGGACGCAGACGCCCACCCAGTGGAGCAACTACTTTTTCGAAAACCTGTTCAAATACGAATGGGTGCAGACCCGCAGCCCGGCTGGCGCGATCCAGTTCGAAGCCAAAGACGCGCCGGAGATTATCCCGGATCCGTTTAACCCGGAGAAAAAGCGCAAACCGACCATGCTGGTCACCGACCTGACCCTGCGCTTCGACCCGGAGTTTGAAAAAATCTCCCGTCGCTTCCTCAACGATCCGCAGGCCTTTAACGAGGCGTTCGCCCGGGCGTGGTTCAAGCTGACCCACCGTGATATGGGGCCAAAATCCCGTTACCTCGGGCCGGAAGTGCCGAAAGAAGATCTGATTTGGCAGGATCCGCTGCCGGCAGCGACCCATCAGCCGAGCGCGGAAGATATCGCCAGCCTGAAAAGCGCCATCGCCGGCGCCGGCCTGTCGGTCAGTGAGCTGGTCTCGGTCGCCTGGGCGTCCGCCTCCACCTTCCGCGGTGGCGATAAACGCGGCGGCGCTAACGGCGCGCGTCTGGCGCTGGCCCCGCAGAAAGACTGGCCGGTTAACGCCATCGCCAGCCGGGTGCTGCCGACCCTGCAGGCGATCCAGCGCGCCTCCGGCAAAGCGTCGCTGGCCGATATTATCGTGCTGGCCGGCGTGGTCGGCGTTGAGCAGGCGGCCGCTGCCGCCGGCGTCAGCGTCAATGTGCCGTTTACCCCAGGCCGCGTCGACGCTCTGCCTGAGCAGACCGACGTCGAGTCGTTTGATCTGCTGCAGCCGCTGGCGGATGGCTTCCGCAACTATCGCCGTATCGAAGGCGGTGTCTCGACGGAAACCCTGCTGATCGATAAAGCGCAGCAGCTGACGCTAACCGCCCCGGAAATGACCGTGCTGGTCGGTGGCTTGCGCGTACTGGGCGCGAACTACGACGGCAGCAAACACGGGGTGTTTACCGACCGCGTCGGCGTGCTCAGCAATGACTTCTTCGTTAATCTGCTGGATATGGCTACCGTCTGGAAAGCGGCCGATGATAACGCGGAGCTGTTTACCGGCAGCGACCGTAAAACCGGCGAAGCGAAGTACAGCGCCACCCGCGTGGATCTGGTGTTTGGCTCCAACTCGGTACTGCGCGCCCTGGCGGAAGTGTACGCCTGCGCCGACGGGCAGCAGAAGCTGGTGCATGACTTCGTTGCCGCCTGGACCAAGGTGATGAACCTCGACCGCTTCGATCTGTAATCCTCTCGCCCCGGCTCCCGCCGGGGCGTTTTTCTTATACCGCCCGCGGCAGCTGTTGCAGTCGACTCCGCGTTCGTTGAATATCCTCCAGTTCCACCCCTGCCACCAGCGTCTCCAGGTCGCAGCGGGTCACCAGCAGCAGGCGGATCTGCTTTTCATACAGCACATCAATCACATTGATAAAGCGCTGCTGGGCCGCCGGCCCCACCGTAGCCAATGGCGGCACCTCGTCCAGTAGCCAGACGGCATAGCTTTCGCAGAGCGTCAGATAGTCCATCACCGCCGTGGCGGCCTGACAAAGCTGGGTAAAGGTGAAGTGCAGCAACGCGGGCGACGCCGCGGCCGCCAGCAGCGTGCGATAGCCTACCGTCAGCGAAACCGGTTCGCCAGGCAGCGACGGCAGGTCATACAGCTGACGCTGTTGTGCATTCGGATTAACCCACATCCGCCCGCTGCAGAAGGCGTTATCCTGGCTCAGATGCCGTACGCGATAATCCTCCTCGCCGTTCAGCGCCACCACCGTTAGATGGGCGCGGATCAGCGCGATCGACGGTAAAAAGCGATCGTGATACAGCGGATTGGGCAGCAGCATCTCCGGCGGGTAGTTTGAGGTGGCCAGCAGCACGATACCGTGTTGAAAGAGGTGTTCCAGCAAGGCTTTAATCAGCATGGCGTCGCCGGGGTCGTGCAGATGAAATTCGTCGAAGCATAGCAGGCGGCAACCGGATGTCATCTGCCTCATCACCGTCTGCAAGTCGGGCGCTCCGGGGGCATTCAGCCGCTGGTGCAGTTCGCGGAAGAAGTGATGAAAATGGACCCGCCGCCTGGCGGCGAGCGGCAGGCTGGCGAAAAAGTGGTCGAGGATAAAGCTTTTCCCTCGCCCGGTACGTCCCCAGACGTATACCCCCTGCGGGCTGCCTGTCGTGGACACCAACTGCTGACCGAGGGCGTCAAGGCGGGCGATGAGTGACAGCTGATCGTCGTCCAGCGTCAGACGCGCCCGCGCCGCCTGCTCGGCCATCACGCGGGTAAAACGAAAATCAGCCGTCACCTCTGTGGGACCAGATTCCGAGGGTACACATCCATTATTTAACATTCTTATAACCTCCTGCGAGGAGGCCATTCTAGCCGCTTTCCCGCGGGATGGCGAATCGCGCGACGAGCGGCCATTTCCGCTGCTCCGCCGCCAGCCCCTACGCCTCTCCGACACGCCAGTGCACCGATGTGACGTTCTGCTGAACGCCCATTTGCGCCATAATTTGCGCCAGCGTTTTTTGGTGCTGCTTATGGCTAATCAGCTGCGCGCAAATCTCCAGATGGTCCGCTGTGTCCGCCGCCGCCGACTGCAATCCCTGCAGGGTAAACCGCTGCTGCTGCGCAATATTCAGCAACAGCTGACGCACGGCATTTTCATGTTCGCGCAGACAGGTGACGCGTAAGACATAGCGTTTCTCTTCGTCACCGGCCCCCGGCAAGGCATGAATGCGCTGCGCCGCCTCGCGCAGCAGGATATTGGCGCACAGAATAATCAGCGTAGCCGCCGTCGCGTTCCAGAACTGTCCCAGGCCGCAGAGTACGCCGATCCCGGCCGAACACCACAGCGTGGCGGCGGTATTGAGGCCGCGGACGTTCATGCCATCGCGCATAATCACCCCTGCCCCAAGGAAGCCGATACCGGAGACGATCTGCGCCGCAATACGCCCCGGGCTGTCCGGCGAGGCCGACATCGCGCTGAGAATAAACACCGCCGCGCCGGTGGCCACCAGGGCATTGGTGCGTAAACCGGCCATACGTTGCCGCCACTGTCGTTCCGCGCCGATCAGCGCCCCCAACAACATTGCCGCGAGTAAATGAGTCATATAAGGAAATACCATCGCGCCTTCCTCCAGAAAACAGAAAGCCAAAAATTACAGATGTAGCGCTCAGCCGCGCCGGGCGATTAGCCGGTGGATGATGGTGGAGGAAATAAGGGTCTGGAAAACATAAACATAACGCTGCCTCTCGCGCTCAATGGCGCATAAATTATTGAGGGAGGCAATCCGGAACTGAGAGATTGCTGCCCGCCGGGACGGCAAGCAGCGAAATGATCGCGTTAGCTTGCCGGAAAATCGCAATAAGGGTGACTGTCCAACGTATGACTCCTGAATAAAAGTGGGCACATTATAGCCCGGTGTAATGATGGGTAAAGCACGAAAACGCCGCCGGTGACGATTCGTTTAGTTTGTCTTTCGCGGGTCCTGCGTAGCGTGACATCGCCAGGCGACTAAAATGCCGTCAGCGGTGATTTACTTCAATTCCGTCGCTGGGATGCGGCGAAAACCAGCATGAATATCAACTTTATGTCTCCCCAGCGCGATCTTACGCTAAAGAATGTCGCTAAGGCTAAGGATTAAAAATTTAAAACTATTAACAATCAATTAACATTAGCAGGCAAACCATTCTTCCTGAGGAACACAACACCATGTCTACCACCCAGGTTCTCGGCGAAACGCCCTATGCTTCGCCAGGACAACCGCACGCCAGCTTAACCGGACGCATTGATGCGCTGCCCGCCTCATTTGGGTTATGGTCGTTTATTACCCTGCTCTCACTTGGCGGCTTCTTTGAGCTCTACGATCTCTTCCAGACCGGGTATATCAGCGCGGGCCTGCTGGCGGAGGGCATTTTCCACACCGGACAGGCGGGCATCTTCGGCATCGCCGACCAGGCGGCCTTCGCCTCCGCCACCTTTATGGGGCTGTTTATCGGCGCCAGTCTGCTGGCGCCGCTGGCGGACAAACTGGGCCGCCGCCTGACCTTTATGGTGGCGCTCGCCTCGTACGGTCTTTTTTCGCTGCTGATGGCGACGCAGAGTAGCGCGGAAGGGGTGATCTTCTTCCGCTTTCTGGTGGGGATCGGCCTCGGCATTGAGCTGGTGACCATTGATACCTACCTCAGCGAATGGGTGCCAACCCATCTGCGCAATAAAGCCTTTGCCTTTGCCTTCTTCATCCAGTTCCTCTCGGTTCCGGCGGTGGCGCTGATGTCCTGGATGCTGGTGCCGACCACCCTGTTCGGCCTCAGCGGCTGGCGCTGGGTGATCATCTTTGGCGCACTGTTCTCGCTGGCGATCTGGTTTATCCGCAAAAAGCTACCGGAGTCAGCCCGCTGGCTGGAAAGCAAAGGGCGGCATGATGACGCGCATACGGTGATGTGTGAGATGGAAGCCCGCTGCGGCCTGACGCCGTCGCCGAAGCATGCGCATGCGGCACAGAGCGTCGTCAAACGCGGCACCTTCCGCGAAATCTGGGCGCCGCAGTATCGGCAGCGCACCCTGATGCTAATGGTGATGAACTTCTTCCAGGCGATCGGTTTCTTCGGCTTTGGCAACTGGCTGCCGGCGCTGCTCTCCGGTCAGGGCGCCAGCATCACCCATAGCCTGCTGTACGCCTTCTTTATCACCCTCGCCTATCCGCTGGGCTGCCTGTTCTGCACCCGCTTCGTGCATCGCTTTGAAAACAAGTGGCAGATTGTCCTCTCCGCGCTGATGACCGTTATCTTCGGCACCCTGTTCGCTCTGCAAAACAACCCGATTCTGTTGGTGATCTGCGGGTTTATGATCACCTGGTCCAACGCCTGGCTGACCATCAGCTACCACGCCTACCAGGCCGAGGTCTTCCCGACCCATATTCGCGCCCGCGCCGTCGGCTTCTGCTACTCGTTCAGCCGGCTCTCGACCGCGGTGACCAGCATTCTGATCGGCATTATTCTGCAATACGCCGGCACGCCGGGAGTAATTAGCTTTATCGTCGTCAGTATGCTGATGGTGATGCTGTCGGTGGGGATCTTCGGCCCGAGAACGCGGGGCATTCGTCTGGAGAATATCTGATGGCGGTCGCCGCCGGAGCTGCAAATACATATCGGTTGTTGTTAACTTAAATGACGGCTGTTGCCATAGTTAATATTTGTGATGTGTACTGCAGGAGGGATAAAAAATTGTCATTAAGGCTTGTAACTCCTGGACAGCATTAAGCGGCGCCGCAATACCGCTTTTACCAACGGTCCAGCATCACCGGGGCTATATTGACACTCTCCCATCAGAGGGGCGTTTAGGCATTTTAGTGACAAGCCGCCAGGTCGGCGGCCCGGCCTCAGCCAAATATCCCCTGCGCCTCGGCGAAGCATTTTTCCGCCAGGGTCGAGACTGGTTCCTGCTGGCGCATAATCAGCGCCAGCTGTGAATCAACATGGGTTTCGGCGATCGGCAGAATTTCAAGATTATCGCTTAGCACTTCGAGGCCGTTGTTAAGCGGCATAATGGCGCAGCAGATCCCCGCCTGCACCGCCTGGATAATCTGAAACGTCGAATCACTTTCAAAGACATACCTTGGCGTTAGCCCTTTGGCCTTAAAGCTGATTTCAATCGATTCCCGGTAATACATCCCCTTGGTCAGAAAGCCGAGGGGCAGCGTCGCCAGCGTCTCCCATCCCGGCGTCCCGGCGCTGAAGTCGAAATGGCGTTTATCGTGCAGCAGTCCCATCCGGGTTTGCGGCAAGCGAGCAATCTTGAACTGACCTTCATCCAGATGCTGCAGATAACAGATCCCCAGATCCAGCTGATTACGGCTGACGCCATCGATAATCTGCTCCGAGGTCATCGACAACAGGCTGAACTGCAGCGCCGGATATTTCTCCGCCAGGGGTTTAATCAACTGCATCGGATTGAGGCTCGCCAGCGGCACCATACCGACCCGCAGCTGACCGACCATCTGCCCGCGACAGATGGCCGCCTCTGCCGCCAGGCCGTCATGGGCGGCCAGCACCGCCCGCGCCCAGGCCAGGATCCGCTCTCCCTCCGGGGTAAACCCCTCAAAGCGTTGGCCGCGCTGGATCAGCGTCAGGTTCAGCTCCTCTTCCAGGTTACGAATGCGCATGGAGAGCGTCGGCTGGGTAATATGACAGGCCGCCGCCGCCTGGCCAAAATGGCGCGTCTGATCGAGCGCGATCAAATACTTGAGTTGCTTAATATCCATTCTCTTTCCCGTTTGAACCCCGCCGTTCACCCCCGGGGCCGCGCACAGGTTACCAGAATGTTAGTTTCGCTAGCGATAAATTCAAGCGAGGACACCACGAGGTGCTGCGGGGCGCAGGACGGCGCAACGCCGCTCTGCGCTATACCTTTTTAGCGCCCGCCGGCCAGCGGACGGATCTCTTTCGAGCGCAGCGTCAGGCGAACGGGAACCGACTTATACGAAGGGGTGCCGCTCTCTTCATCGAGATAGTTCAGCGGCACCAGCACGTTGGCTTCCGGATAATAGGCCCCGACGGTGCCCGGCGCGATGCCGTAGGCCACCACCGTGATATCTTCCAGCGTCAGCTCGCTGTCTGGCAGCGCGGTATGGATATCCACCCGATCGCCATGCTCCAGCCCCTGGGCGGCCATATCCTGCTCGTTCATAAACAGCACGTCGCGGCGGCCAAAGACGCCACGGTAGCGGTCATCCATCGCGTAGATGGTGGTGTTGTACTGGTCATGACTGCGCAGCGTCACCAGGCGCATCACGTCCTCACCCTCCACCACCACGTTCTCATGCACCCCTTTAAATACCGAGAACATGGCTTTACCGGTGGCGGTAGGCCAGATGCGCTCGGTCGGCGGCAGCGGCATGCGGAAGCCTCCAGGATGGCGAATGCGCTGGTTATAATTCTCGAACCCTGGAATGGTCTGTTCGATCAGATCGCGAATGCGATCGTAGTCTTCCACGAGGTACTGCCAGTCCACTTTGCTGGCGGGCAAGGTGGCCTTCGCCAGACCGGCGACAATCGCCGGCTCCGAGCGCAGCATCGGCGAGGCGGGCTTAAGCTTGCCCGACGAAGCATGCACCATCGACATCGAATCCTCGACGGTGATCGACTGCCGGCCGCTGGCCTGCAGGTCAAGCTCGGTGCGGCCCAGACACGGCAGAATAAAGGTCTCTTTCGCCGTCAGGAGATGTGAGCGGTTGAGCTTGGTGCCGACGTGAACGCTGAGCTCAAGGCCGCGCATCGCCGGGAAGGCGCGTTCGTGGTCCGGCATCGCCACGGCGAAGTTGCCCCCAAGGCAGATCAGCGCTTTGGCTTCGCCGGCGATCATGGCCTCCAGGGCTTTTACCGCATCGTGGCCATGATGCCGCGGCGGCGTAATCCCCATCACCCGCTGCAGGCTGTCGAGGAAAGCCGCGGAGGGTTTTTCGCTAATCCCGACAGTGCGGTTACCCTGGACGTTCGAGTGACCGCGCAAAGGACAGATCCCGGCCCCCGGCTTGCCGATATTGCCGCGCATCAGCAGCAGGTCGGCAATCAGACGCACGTTGGAGGTGCCTTTGTTATGCTGGGTGATGCCCATACCGTAGGTGACGATGGTGGCCCTGGATTTGGCGTAAGCCGCCGCAACCTGGGTCAGGGATTCGCGCGTCAGGCCAGACTCCTGTTCGATGTCCTGCCAGCGGGTGGCGTGGAGGTCATCGGCGAAGGCGGTGAATCCCTGGGTATGTTGGGCAATAAACGCGTGGTCGAGCACATTGCCCTGCTCCTCCTCCAGCTGCAGCAGCGCTTTGGCGATCCCTTTCAGCGCCGCCGCGTCGCCGCCGGCCCGTACCTGGTAGTAGGTCGAGGCGATCGGCGTCGAGCGCCGGGTCGCCATCTCCATCACGTTCTGCGGATCGGCAAAACGCTCCAGCGCCCGTTCACGCAGCGGATTGAAAACGATAATCGGCACGCCGCGGCGGGATAGCTCATGCAGGGTGCCCATCATCCGCGGGTGGTTGGTGCCCGGATTATGGCCGATGGAGATCACCAGCTCGGTCTGGTCAAAATCGTCGAGGGAGACGGTGCCTTTACCAATGCCGATCGACTGTGGCAGGCCCACGCTGGTGGATTCATGACACATGTTGGAGCAATCGGGGAAGTTGTTAGTGCCATACTCGCGGGCAAACAGCTGGAACAGCCACGCCGCTTCGTTGGAGGCTCGGCCAGAGGTGTAGAATTCAACCTCATCCGGCTGTAGGCCGCGGAGGATCTCGCCGATACGGGCGAAGGCTTGCTCCCACGCCACCGGACGCAGGGTATCGCTGTCCCGGTCGTAAACCAAAGGATGGGTTAAGCGGCCGTAGCCCTCCAGTTCAAAATCGCTTTTTGCCAGCAGGGAAGATACGGTATTTGCCGCGAGGAATGCGGGCGTCACCCGTTTGGTGGTCGCCTCCCAGGTCACGGCTTTGGCGCCGTTTTCGCAAAACTGGAAGGTCGATTTATGTTCTTTATCCGGCCAGGCGCAGCCCGGGCAGTCAAAACCGTCCGGCTGGTTGGTACGCAGCAGCGTGGCGGGCGCCTCAAAGGCATCCATCTGGGTGCGCACGGCGATGGCCGTGGCCTTCAACGCGCCCCACCCGCCTGCCGGACCGTCATAGGGGTGAACACCGGGAACCGCGCGTCTTTTATTGGTCATCTCTTTACTCCTGCTGCTCTGTTCTGGCGGTCGCTAGCCGAAAAAGGCGTACGACAACCCCGGCGACGAAGCGTGAATCGCATGGCGTCACCTGAAAAGAATGCTGTTTCTCAAGGATAGTACGATGGGAAAGCGTAGGTACTGCGTTTGTTAACTGAATAATAACATACACCACAATTCTGTATAATTGATGTTATCTATCAGGTGTTAAATTTAACTTATTTGCAAATTTTGCGGTTTTCACCGCGGTGCTGTGACGGATAAATTACTACGGAAAGTGATGACCGGGCAGCGGAAACCGCCCGGTGGGCCAGGCTCAGGTCAGATTGAAGTAACGGTCCGGACGCAGCGTCTCCGGCAGCGGATGCTGACCGGTCATGTCGAGCAGATTGCGCTCGATGGTATTGCACATCGCGTTCAGCGGCAGGTCATTGGCTGCGGTGCCGAACGGATCTTCCAGCTCTTCCGCCAGCGAATCCCACGATAAAAAGGTGTAAGAGATAAAGACCGAGACAAACGGCGTCATGTAGTGCAGATCGCCGACCAGGGCGAACGGCAGCAGCGTACAGAACAGGTAGACGGTACGCTGCAGGATCAGGGTATAGGCGAAAGGCACCGGGGTGGTGGCCAGCCTTTCACAACCGCCCAGCACGTGCGCCAGCTCGTCGAGTTTGTTGTCCATCAGCCCGTAAGTGATGTCGCTGAGCTTGCCCGCCTCCCGCAGCTGGCCAATTTCGTTGCCGGCCAGCAGCAGGATCCGGTTGGTGGGCATTGAGCTGGCGAGGATCTCCGTCACCCTCTCCTCCGGTAGCAACCGCCGCAGGTCAGCCGTCGGATCGGTTTTGCGCAGCTGGTGCTTCAGGCTCCAGCTAAAGGCCACCAGATAGCTGACGATGCGGCGATGGGCATCGTGTTCCGCCGGCAGGATATTGCGCAGCTGACGCACCAGCGTGCGTTCGGCGATAAGCACCGTCCCCCACAGATTGCGCGCCTCGACGAAGCGGCTGTAGCTGGCGCTGTTGCGAAAGCCGAGGAAAATCGCAATCGCAATCCCCAGCAGGCTGAACGGCGCCACGGTTAAGTGGATCCCCAACTGTTCGTACCATTGATAGCTGATAATGGCGATGATCGACATCAGCACATTTAGCAGCAGGCGAAAGATGATTTTCGACAGCACGGAGCCGTGCCAGTCAAATAGGCGAAGAAACCAGTGTTGTTCTGGCCGAATGATCATTGTCTGACTTCCTGAATTACCGCTCTGGTCATTATCTCTGAATACAGAATAGAGATTATCTATGAGCCGATTGGTTTATTTTATCGTTAACTGCGATGGGCAGATCTGCGCCATTATTTAGCGATGGTAATGGCGTTTTTAGTATGGGCCTTTTTTATATTTCAGGCAATCAATGCGCCAGCAATAATGGCTCAGAAGAAAAAATAACCGCTGAGCCAATTCATTTTTCCGCTTATGCTACCGGGTGTATCAGACCGCTTTCTTCAACCCCATGCTCATCGCAGGGATCGAGATGCACCATCACATTAAGCACCGGATGCTGCGCCAGCACCCGCTCCCGCGCGTGACGGGCAATCTGATGCCCTTCGGCTACCGACATCTCGCCAGCCACCTCGAGATGGACATCCACCAGCACCAGATCCCCCGCCTTACGGGTTTTCAGATCGTGGAGGCCCGCCACGCCCGGCGTGGTTCGCAGCGTATCGGCGATCGCCTGCTGCATCTCTTCATCAACCGCACGGTCCATTAAATCATGCAGCGCGCTGACGGCGAAACGATAGCCCATGCGCGCAATCAGCAGCCCCACCGCCAGCGCGGCGAGCGGGTCGAACCAGGCGAACCCGGCCAGATTACCGATAATCCCCAGGGCCACCACCAGGGAGGATGCGGCGTCAGAGCGGGCATGCCAGGCATTGGCGATAAGCAGCGACGAATTCAGCCGCCTGGCGGCCGCCAGCATATAGCGAAACAGCCCCTCCTTGACGGCCAGCGCCACCAGCGCCATCCACAGCGCCGCGCTGTGCACCGGCGGAATAGTTTGCGGTTGCGCGAGATGGCCCGCCGCGGACCATAGCATGCCACCCCCGACGAGCAGCAGCATCGCGCCGATGATTAGGGAGGCGCCGTTCTCATAGCGCCAGTGGCCATAGTGGTGATCGTGGTCAGACGGTCGACGGCTCTTTTTATTCGCCATCAATACCACGCCATCGGCGACCAGATCGGAAAAAGAGTGCATTCCGTCGGCAATTAATCCCTGAGAGCCGGAAAATATTCCCACGACTACCTGTAAGGCAGAAAGGAAAATATTAACCACCACGCTTACAAGGGTACTCTTTCGCGCCTGCACAGAACGCTCATGATATTTATTATCATTTTCAAAATTATGTTGTGTCATTATTTCTCTCCCTTTGTGAGCGGGAAGAATAAACTGACAAACTGAGTTTATGCTTAACAATATAAAAGCCATTGCCTTGCCGTTTAACGATATCGCGGCGGTCGGTAATGACTATTTACTGTATGTGCCGTTGGAACGCTGCAACCTTGCGCCTATGAACTATCTTTTGAAGGGTGGCCACAGGTCGGGCCACTTTAGCTTAGCCACCACAGGAGTCAGCGATGTCACATAACAAACCATCCCGGCTGCGTTTCGCCATTAATCTGGGCAATGCGGTCCTGGCCCATCTCGGGGAGACAGGAAAGCCAGCGGGCATCACCGTCGAGCTCAGCCATCGGCTGGCGACGCGCTGGGGCGTCAGCGCCGAATTCGTTCCCTATCCTGCCGCGGGTAAAGTGGTGGCTGACGCCGGTGGCGAGCACTGGGATATTGCCTTTCTGGCCATCGATCCGGCGCGGGAAGCCACCCTGCGCTTTACCTCGCCCTATATCACCATCCAGGGCACCGCGCTGGTCAGCGTTGATTCGCCCTGCCAGAGCGTGGCCGACATGGATCGCCCGGCAACCACCATTAACGTCGGACAAAACGCCGCATACGATCTATGGCTAACCCGCCATCTGCAGCACGCCAGCCTGCATCGCCTTCCCTCTTCGCAGGAGGCAATCGACGCCTTCCTCGCCGGTGAAGGGGATATGGTCGCCGGCATCCGCCAGCCGCTGGAGGCGACAGCCCGTCAGCACGCCGGGGTGCGGGTACTGGCGGATAATTTTACCGAGATCCAGCAGGCCATCTGCGTCGCCCGGGCGGACGTGGACCGTTTTCACGCGGTAAACGACGCGCTTAGCGAGTGGCGGGCGGATGGCAGTCTGCAGGCGCTGATTGCCGGTCACCTGGGCCAAGCGAACTGAATCACGCCTCCGTCATCCGGCGCATGGCGCAATGCCAGGCGCCGTTGCGTACCGAGGCGCGCAGTACGCGGGCCACGCCATGCACCATCAGGCGCGTCGTGCGCCGCTGCAGCGGCGTGAGCGACAATCCCAGCATCTCCTGCGCCCATTCCGGCAGGAGGTCAATTCCTGCGTTCATCATCACCCGGCCGACCGGCTGGCTCATCCGCCCCGGCAGACGGGTGGAGAGCAGCACCTCGGCTACCTCCCGGGTACGTTCGTCGCAGCGCAGTCGCGGGCGCATCGCCTCGAGATAGTCCGCCACCTCCTGCGGTGTCTGAGGGATATCCCGAGCCCCCAGCCGCCGGGCGATTTCCGCCGACTCACGAAAATAGTCCTCCTGGCGCTCGGGACTGACCACCGTCCGCTTGTAGCGCAGGTGGGAGGCCATAAAGCAACTGCACTCGGCGACGTGCACCCAGGTTAACAGCGCCGGGTCGCTCGCCTGATACGGGGTTCCGTTCTTATCCACCCCGGCGATCCGCTGATGGATCCCCTGTACTTTGGCGATTAGCCGTTCGGCGTCGGGGGTAGTGGCAAAAGTGGTGGCAGAAATAAACTGGCTGGTGCGGCGCAGGCGGCCCAAAATATCCTCGCGAAAACGAGAGTGATCCCAGACGCCGGCCAGCGCCAGAGGATGCAGCATCTGCAGCAACAGCGCGCTAATGCCGCCGCAGAGCATCGAGGTAAAATCGCCGTGCACCTGCCAGATGGCCGACTGGGGACCAAACAGCCCCGGCTCTCCTTTGGGTCGTTCAAAGTCGATCTCTTTTAGCGCCATGCCGGTCAGGCCGAGTACCTGCGCCTCGATCATCCGGCGAATGCCGATCATGATGGTATCCCTTACGTGCAACTAAAGGACAAAAGATACCACTGTTGGACAGCATTGGGAGAGATATTGCGGAAAGAGTGCCCGCAGCACGCGGGCACGACGGCTTACGGATTCAGCTGGTAATCGAGGGTAATGTTGGCCTTCAGCACCTGCGATACCGGGCAGCCTGCTTTCGCTTTCTGGATGATCTCATCGAACGCCGCCGGAGACACGTCCGGCAGGACGATCTGGCTTTGCAGCGCGATATCGGTAATTGCAAAGCCGCCGTCGGTTTTATTGAGGGTGACCACTGCGGTAGTGTCGATGGACGTTGCGGTATATCCCTCTTCGCTGAGCATCAGCGACAGGGCCATCGAAAAGCAGGCGGCATGTGCAGCGCCGATCAGCTCCTCAGGGTTGGTGCCCTTCACCCCCTCAAAACGGGTGTTAAATCCGTAGGGCTGCTGGCTCAGCGCCCCGCTTTCTGTCGACACGGTGCCTTTGCCATGCTTCAGGTCGCCTTCCCAGTGCGCTAGCCCTTTCTTATGAATCGCCATTTGATTCCTCCTGTAGTGATGTCGAACAAAAAGTATAGTGCGTGATGCCGAAGCTGCGTCTTTTTGCAGCCTCTGGCTCCCACGTTCCCCTGGTTTTCGTGTCGTTGGTGACGCTATCGGCCATCCTGCGGATGCCAGGGATCGGATTTGTCATCCTTGCTGTCGTCCCGTTTACGCGGAACTTCGCCCTGCTCCCCGGGCGCCTCACGGGCAGGTTGCTTACCGCGCTCTTCGTCTTGCGAGTGAGAAAAGGTGCTCATATCGACGTGCTCCGCTTACTTAGGCGACTGCTTGAGCAGACGATCGATTCGCACGACCGGCGGCGTCATTTTGCGATCCAGACTGCCGTTGATATTGACCAGATCGTCTGGCTCTACGTGTTGTTCGTTAAACGCGGCGACCGGGATAATAACGGTGATGGTGCCGCTTTTATCACGAAACTGATAACGGTCATCTCCCTGCCGCTTGAGCAGATTGCCGCGCAGCGAAACGGTCGCGCCATCGTGCATGGTTTTCGCCTGCTCAACGGTCATGATCCGGCCATCCTCGACGCCGCGATAGCCGTCATCGAGTTTGTGCGGCGGCGGCGGCGCGGCATCCTGGCTAAACCCTCCCTTATCGTCCGCCTGCGCGACACCTACGGCAAACAGACATGCCATGGCCAATGCTAGTTTTTTCATCATGCCTCCGTTTTTTGCTGACGATGAGAATAAAGCCTGGCTGATGCTGGCCATTTTTACAAAGTCAATTGTTCTGATATCGTCTAATATAAGAATGTCCTTATCGTTACGCTCCTGGCGAAACGAAACGCGGGGAAAATATTAATGATTAAGAATCAACAGCCTTGTCCTATCGTCGATGAGAATGAACGCTCCTTACGCTTTGAATATCGTTTCCGCCGCTATGGGATAATTGTTTTGAGTCTCATCATTCTTACCGCGTTAAGCGGCCTGTGGTCCTCCGGTTATTTCAGTGAAGCACACAGGGAAACCAGTGGAGGCGAATTAAGCGTCGATTATCAGCGCTATGCCAGGCTGATGAGTGAAACCGAGTTTAATATTCAGATTAAACCGGATACGGCCAGCGACACCATTATCAGCTTCGCCGCCCCGTTATTAACCCGCTACCAGATCGGTGATATCCGTCCGCAGCCGGATAAAATGTATAGCGCCGACGGGAAATTACATCTCGTCTATCAGCGGTCGAACCCCTCTTCACCGATATCTGTGTGGTTAGCCGTTACCCCAAAAACGGCCGGTAATATCTCTCTGCAGGCGGTAGTTAACGATCGCTATTCTGTAACCTGGCAGCAGTTTGTCTATCCGTAGGAGTCGCTATGGAAATGGTCCTTAGAGCCGCAGCAATCTATCTGATCCTGTTGATTATTTTTAAGATTGCCGGCAGAAGAACTCTGATGCAATTAACCAACTTTGACCTGATACTGTTGCTGATTATCAGCGAAGCCACCCAGCAGGCGATGCTCAGCACAGACTATTCGGTTACCGGGTCGATGCTGACTATCGTTACCCTGGTTAGTATTGATATTTTGTTCGGCTATATTAAGAAAAAATTTGCTCAGGCAGAAAATTTTCTCGATGGTACGCCGGTTATCGTGGTGGAAAATGGTGCTGTCATCGACGAGAAGATTAAGCTCGTCAATATCTCTGTCGATGATATCCTGCTGGCGGCCAGGCAGCACCATGGCATCTATGAATTGAAAGCGATCAAATTCGCTATTCTCGAGCGTAACGGCCAGATATCCATTATTCCTGAGCAGGAATAGTATCGGCTTCGCTATTTATCACGCTCCGGTTGTTTATCACCTGATTCCGGAGCGCGAGTGGCGTCATCCTCTTCTTTTTCACCGTTAACAACGTTCAATATTAACATTTTTCCTCCTCGCTGGTTGTCAGGGATCCTACAAATTATAGAACGCCTTCGCCGAAGTATGTAGGATCTGCCGAAACTAACCAGGAGATGCCGCCTGATTCACATTGCGCTTATTCCAGGATATTTCCCACCTCGTCATTGCCATTGGTGAGAAATAATTAACCGATCCGTACAGTCAATATTGTGAAAGCCAAAACATAATGAGGTCACTATGTCTGTGATGGTTATTACCGGTGGAACCGCGGGAGCGGGCAAAGCTACCGCGCTGCGTTTCGCCCGCGCTGGATATCACGTGGCGCTGATCGCCCGAGACGAAACGGGTTTGCAGGAGACGCGACAGGCCTGTGAACGGTTTGGCATTAAAACGCTGGCTATTAGCGCCGATGTCGTCGATGCCGGGGCGCTGCAGCGCGCCGCCGCCGAGGTGGAAACCACCCTCGGGGCAATCGACGTCTGGATCAACAACGCCATGACCACCGTGCTGGCGCCCTTTCGTCAGATGAGCGAGGAGGAGTTTCGCCGGGTGACGGAGGTGACCTATCTCGGGTACGTGAACGGCACCCGCGCGGCGCTGGAGGTCATGATCCCCCGGGATCGGGGGGTGATTATTCAGGCCGGCTCGGCGCTGGCCTGGCGTTCAATCCCAATGCAGTCGGCTTACTGCGGAGCGAAAGCGGCGATCCGCGGCTTTACCGATGCCGTGCGTACCGAACTGATGCATGAGAAAAGCCACATCCAGTTAACCATGGTGCAACTGCCGGGGATGAACACCGCCCAGTTTGGCTGGGCGCGAAACAAAATGGATCAGGCCATGCAGCCGGTGCCCCCGGTCTATCAGCCGGAAGTCGCCGCCGAGGCTATTTACAGCGTCATCCAGCGCCCGGTCAACGAGCTGTGGGTCGGAAAAAGCACCATCCAGTCGATCCTCGGCCAGGTCTTCTTCCCTCGCCTGCTCGATCGGCTGATGGTGAAAAAAGCGTGGGAGGGACAGTTTACCGGTCAGCCAAAGTCGTCAGACCAACAGGACGACCTGTTCACGCCGGTGCGCGGCAATCATCCGGGCCACGGCCCCTTTAACGATGGCGCACGGCGTAAAGCAGTCACCATCAGCGCCGATCTCCCGGGTAAAGTCGCCGCCGGCGTCGGGGTAGCGGTGGCGACGATGGCGCTGCGGGCGTTGTTCCGTCGTTCCGGAAAACGGCGCTAACTCAGGCTGCGGCTGAACCAACGGTAACCATACCCGGAGAGTGCCAGCCGCGCATCTTTCCCGCCGTGCAGCCCATCCTGATAGAGCTTATCTTCCAGAATTGGGCTCCAGTAGCCCTCGGCCAGCGTCGGGAGCAGGACCTCTACCGCCTGCTGGCTGCAGTTGGCCAGCATCAGTACCTCCCGCGATTCGCTGCGATAGAGCAAGCCCAGCACCGCGTCGGGCTTTAGGGTAAGGAGAGTAAAAGGGAGGGATCCCGGTTCAGTATATTCCGTGCGCGCCAATACCATATTGCGTACCCGATGCAGCAGCGACCTGGGATGGCGCAGCGCCGTTTCGACATTGATCCGTTGGTAGCGGAACCGCCCGCTGGCCACCGGTTTTACCGGCAAATCATCCCGCGCCGCCCGGGAAAAGCCGGCGTTGGCCGCGGCTGACCACTGCATCGGCGTTCTGACCGCGTAGCGCTCCGGTAAGGAGAGATCGTCACCCATGCCAATCTCGTCGCCATAGCGCATCACCGGCACGCCGGGCAGCGCCAGCAGGATAGCATGGGCTAACGCTATGCGTCGGGTATCGCCGTCCAGCATCGGCGCCAGTCTTCGGCGTACCCCGCGCTGGTAAACGGACATCGATTTATCAGGGGCAAAGGTGCGGATAACCTGGCGCTTGTTGCGCTCGCCAATCCCCTCAAGATCCAGTTCATCATGGTTGCGCAGCCAGTTGACGAAGCAGCACCCGTCCGGCGGGGTCACCATCGCCTGCAGGGCCTTCACCACCGGCGCGGCGCGCTGCTGCGCCAGGCTGAGGTAGAGGTATTTGTTAAGCCAGAAATTAAGCACCATCTGCAGCCGATCGCCCTGGCCGAAATAATGACGGTAATCTTCTACCGCGACGTCCACTTCACCCAGGAGTATCGCATCGGGATTGAGGCGCTGTACAACCTGCCGGAGATGGGTCAGCAGCGGGTAGCCGCGCGTCTCGTCGCCCTTTCCGGCCTGCTTGACCAGATGTGACGCGGCATCGAGACGAAAGCCAGACACCCCAGCCTGCAGCCAGAAGGTGATAATGTTTTCGATTTCAGCGATCACCGGCGGATGGGCGAGATTCAGGTCGGGCTCGTGGTGATAAAACATGTGGCGATAATATTGCCCAGCCTGTTCGTCCCAGCGCCAGACGCTCTCCTCAACGCCGGGAAACATGGGAGGATCGTCGTTTTCCGGCGGCCGATCGGCCCACAGATAATACGGCCGCCACGGCGACCGGGGATCGCGTCGCGCCGCCTGGAACCACGGGTGCTGCGCGGAGGTGTGCTGGATCACCAGCTCAACGATCACCCGCAGTCCCAGCTCGCGGGCGCGGGCAATCAGCTCAATCACGTCAGCGATAGTGCCGAACCGCGGATCGGGCTGCAGATGATCGCTGATATCATAGCCATCATCCTGCAGAGGAGTGAGATAGAACGGAGTCAGCCAGAGCACCGTCGCTCCGAGGCTGCGAATGTAGTGTAGCTTTTGGCGAATGCCCGCGAGATCGCCAAAACCATCGCCATTGGCATCATAAAAGAGCGAACTGTCAACCTGATAGATGACCGCTCTGTGAAACCACTCTTCCCGTTGCATCACTCTCACCTCGCGTTCTGCCCGTCCCTGTCAGCCGCCTCAGCGCGATCCGGACCCCGCCCTGGCCTTCGCGCGCGGTTTGCCGACAGGCGATACGGGATTGCGTTCCGCTGGTAGCATCCTGTTCGCTACCGCGTCCACCAGCGCCTGCTGCCTGGCGGTTAATACCAGCGGAACCTCTTCCTCGGCGGCGAGGAGCGCGATGGTTTGCCGTTTGACCATAGCGTTCTCCGGCGGCTTAATGCCCGGCCTCAACGCCAGGCATATCGGTATCCATAAGATATTGCCCGGTCAGCGCTGGCAGATAATGGAGCAGCCAATCAGCCATTCCTCTCTCTTCAGCCAGGATACCCTCCAGTGTGTGCATCGCGCTGTGGTCGCCTACTCTTTTCGCCGCCGTTAATAAAGCGGTATAGCAGGCGACCTCAAAATGGGCAAAAACGTAGGCAGTGATAATCACTTTAATAACCTCATCACCGGGCAGCATGATGCCAATGGTCTGTCCTAACGCCGCCACCCGGCTCATCGCATCCTTCAGCGCGGAGCGGGAAATATGGTTGCGGGCGATGATATCCTGCAGGGCGGACAATTGCCGTCGGGTTTCATAGAGATGTTGTTCAAGGCGGGTGCGTAACTGCGGTTCATTATCGAGGCGTCTGATGGTGGCCACCAGCAGCGACTCAGCCTGTTTTTCCATGGCATGCGCATCGCGAAGCCAGTTGTGATAATTTTCAATATCCGTCATATACACCTCTGATCATTAACCTTTTATTTTGACGTGGAATCTTCACTCTCTTCCGCCGCCTGGTCAGCTCGCGCTGCGCTATATCCGGATAAATGGCCAACAATATTGGCATAAATACTGATGAGAATGACCCACAGTACGCTGTCTTTCCACCAGATTAACGAGGGTATCGCCAGACCCACCCACATAACGGCGGCGACAAGATGACAGCGCTTAATAAACACTGGCGTCAACTTCATTTTATTACCTTAGGACCGAACAATATTGAGCGACCATTTTATCGACGCTCTGACCGCTGCGTCAGGCGCTAAACCTTACGCTGAAAATGTCTTTCTTTTGCCTAAGCATAAAAAAGAAAACAGCGTTGCGTATTGTCCCGTTCCGTTATTTTCTGTCTTTACCGTCCGGCTAATTTATTGCCGCTGCGGCCGTCTTTAATTGCTAGTGATGCGGCGATTTCCTCCTCACCTTTTAGTTTCCCCACATCGCGGATAATGAATGTCGTTATAGATAAATAAACCCTGAATATGCAGAAACCTGCGGACCATCTGGCCCACAGGTTTTGTCTCAACGCCGATTTGTCGGCGTCACAGCTCATCAGTCGCTAGCTGTCACCGGATTTACGGCCGCCGCCATGACTGTTCTTACCACCCTTCTTACCGGCTTCGGATGCACGTTCAGGATCATTTTTAAAGTTCCCGCCGCTGTGCTGTCCGCCTTTACGCCCGGCTTCGGATGCTTTCTCACGATCTTCTGCAAAATTACCTGAACCGCCTCTATGCTCTGCCATAATTTTCACCTTTGGTTTGATCAATATCGGTTGGTAAATGGAAAATGACCCTGTTACAAATCATCGCCCTCGATATCTAACACTAGAGGAATGCCTGCAGGAGTCAAATTAATTTCAGATACCCATCCGCGCACTGACAAAATAAAGCTTTACTAACGAAGCGGTAAGATAAAATACACCTCACACAACTCCTTTATTTGACGTAGGTTATGTTCACCGGCGGGTAAAACAGAAACGTCCAACGGCCGTTTGTAAAAAAATGCAAACAATTTAATGAATAAATATTTCTTTATCTCGCGGAACACAATATCCAGAAATATTACCCCTAAAGAGGTATCACCTTATAGACCATGGTTTGCTAATGAACATCTTCATCGTTTATTCATGCAGCACCTTCATCGTAACTTGAGAAAAAGATCATGCGCGTTACGAAAATAGCCCTTGGCCCTTGATTAAGGATGGAATAATCCTAATTTAACGTCAGCAATAATAACGCAACGCTATCCCCCGAAATACGCCAAGGATCAGTCGGTTAAGGCATACCGTTACGCCTACGATTGGCCATTGACTGCGATGTTGCGAGTCATCCAGGGTCTGTCGCCAGGAGAAGCTGACCTATTCTTAGAGCTGGCCCGTTCTGTCTGAAGGAGATGACTATGCAAGATGAAAAACCGCCAATGAAGAAGTTACCCACCTCCATGTTGCCAGAAGAGACGGCTCCACGTCCGGAGTTCCCGGAGCAAGAACAAACCCCGCCGGGTCTGGATGCGGAAATGGAGCCATCCCCGGACCACGGTGAAACCAGCTACACCGGCTCCGGGCGACTGGCCGGTAAGAAAGCGTTAATTACCGGCGGCGACTCCGGTATTGGCCGTGCGGTGGCGATCGCCTTTGCCCGCGAAGGCGCCGACGTCGCGATAAACTATCTGCCCGAAGAGCAAAAGGATGCGGATGAAGTTATCGCCCTGATCAAAGCCGAAGGGCGCACCGCGGTGGCCCTCCCGGGTGATATTCGCTCCGAATCCTTCTGCCAGTCGCTGGTGGCCGACGCGGTGGAACAGCTGGGAGGTCTGAGCATCCTGGTTAATAACGCCGGGCGTCAGCAATACTGTGAAACCCTTGAGGAACTCACTACCGAAGATTTCGACGCTACCTTTAAAACCAACGTCTACGCGCCGTTCTGGATCACCCGCGCCGCACTGCCTCACCTCCAGGCCGGAAGCGCGATTATCAATACCACCTCGGTGCAGGCGTATAAACCCAGCCCGATCCTGCTCGATTATGCGCAGACCAAAGCCTGTCTCGCGATCTTCACTAAATCGCTGGCTAAACAGGTGGCGAAACGAGGCATTCGCGTGAACGCCGTAGCGCCTGGCCCTTACTGGACGGTGCTGCAATCCAGCGGCGGCCAGCCGGACGAGAAGGTGAAACAGTTTGGCAAAGACACGCCGATGGGGCGCCCGGGACAACCGGTAGAGATCGCCCCGCTGTATGTCACCCTGGCATCCGATGCCTGCTCATATACCTCCGGACAGGTGTGGTGTTCTGACGGCGGGGATGGTGTGGTCTAAGCCTCCCGGCATACCGACGCGCGCCAGCGCGCGCCGGTATTTTCCCGGCCAACCCTTGCGGCTATATACTGGCCCCTCGCCTCCCGGTTGCGGCAATTTTTTCTTTCCTCCACTCCGCTACTCTGGCCGCATGCTATGATGTCCGCCCGCCGCTGTGCGCTAACCCTGGCCCCGACGCCACCCCTGAGGACGACAGATGAGTAATGACATCCCCCTGAAATTTTATGACATCGTGGACGAATACGAGACCGAAGCGGCTGCGCCGGTAAAGGATGAAGAACGCGATGCGCTGGCGCGCTATTTCCAACTGCTGATTGCGCGGTTAACTAATAACGAAGAGATTGACGAAGAGGCGCAGCGAGAAATGGCCCGCGAGGCGGCCATTAACGAAAACCGCATTGACGATATCGCTAATTTCCTTAATCAGTGGGGCAACGAATAAAGCTCAACGTCAGCCTACCGGCGGAATTGCCTTCCGCCGGTGCTGTCGGGGCGCGAAGCGCCAAGACTCAGCCGTGGCCAGTCTCCTCTCCCAGACGCCTCTGCAGCGCATCAAGAAATAGCGGTAATCCGTCAGGTTGGTAGTCGCGGGAAAGATAGATGCCGTAAACGCTCAACGCCTTCGGCGTCCACTCCGGAAGCACCACCTCCAGCGTGCCGCTGGCAATCGCGCCCCGGGCCTCCAGTTCGGGAAGCATCGCAATGCCGCACCCGGCAACCGCCGCCTCCAGCAGCAATGAAGATATCCCTGCGCTCAGATTACCGTTCACCGCCACCGACGCTTCCCGCCCCTGCGCATCGCTGAACTGCCAGTGCTGGCTGGCGAAATGGCTGTATAGCAGGCAGTTATGTCGTTGCAGATCGTCGGGCGTCGTCAATGGGCCATGCTGGCGCATCCAGCCCGGCGCGGCGCAGAGCAGCGAACGGCACACTCCGAGGCGACGAGCGATGGCCCCCGCCTCCGGGTTGTCGGTAATGCGAATGGCCACGTCGATACGCTCGCCGATCAGGCTGACCGGATGGTTATTGATATCCAGCTCCAGGCGCAGCAGTGGATAGCGGGCGAGAAAGTCCGGCAGCAGCGGAGAGATCAGCTGCATGGCGGTAAAGTGCGCGCAGGCGACGCGCAGTGTGCCGCTGGGATCGGCCCGCTGACGCTCGCCGGCGATTTCATCGGCGATCCGCGTCAAACCGCGGGTCTTGAGCAATACCTTCTCCCCGGCCGGGGTCAGCGTCAGCCGCCGGGTTGAGCGATGGATCAGCCGGGCGCCGGCCCAGCTCTCCATTTGTTCCAGATAGCGGCTCACCATCGGGCGCGACATCCCCAGCGCCCGCGCCGCGGCGCTAAGACTTCCCAGCTCGCAGATGCGCAGATACACCTGCGCAGCAATCACCCTGTCCATCACTCCCCCTGATCTGCACGTTTTATGAAACTCAGCATCTCTTGTTTCAGGAATTCTATCAAATAGCGAAATCCGTACAATGGAACGCATTCACCTGTTACTGAGAATAAATCATGAAATTATCTGCCCTTGCTGTTGCTACCGCCCTGTTCAGCGGCGCGGTCTTCGCGGCGCCTCTGACGCTGCAAACTTACAACCCGCAGGAAAAAGGACTTTTTGCCGTCAACTCGACCCTCGTTTCCGGTCCGCATGAAGCGGTACTTTTCGACGCGCAGTTCAGCGTCAAAGATGGGGAAAAGCTGGTGGAGATGATCAAGAAAAACGGCAAACCGCTATCGCGGATTGTGATCACCTCTGGCGATCCGGATTTCTATTTTGGTCTTGAGCCGCTGGTAAAAGCCTTCCCGCAGGCGGAGGTGGTCGCCACGCCGGAGGTCGTCAAACATATTGCAGCCACCAAAGCGGCCAAACTGGCGTACTGGGGCCCGCAAATGAAAGACGGCGCGCCGACGCAGGTGTATGTCCCGCAGGCGCTGGAGGCCAACAGCTTTACCATCGATGGCGAGAAAGTGACCATCATGCAGCCGCATGACTACGCGGCGTTCGTCTGGATCCGGGCGAACAAAACGATCCTCGGCGGCACCGGCGTGGCGTGGGGTATGCATCTCTGGACCGCCGACACCCAGACGCCGGCCAGTCGTCAGCAATGGCGTAATACGCTGGACCAGATGATCGCCCTGCACCCGCAGCGGGTGATCCCGGGCCATTATCTAGGCACCCCGCCGGAGGGAGACAGCGCAGTGCGCTTTACAAAAACTTATCTCCAGCAGTTCGAGCAGGCGCTGAAGACGCATTCGGATTCGGCCGGGGTGATCAAGGCGATGGAGGCACAGTGGCCGGGCCTGGCGGAGACCAGCTCGCTGGAGTTAAGCGCCAAAGTTAATACCGGTGAGATGAAGTGGTGACCCCTGCGGCGCGCAAGAAGGACTGTTCTTAATCTGGCTCCCCAGGGTTGCTATTACCGAGAAAATGGACCACCCTACCTGTGGCCGCACAAAAAACGCGCGGCCGACTTTGGGTTACATTTCATCCGGTCATTACCGGGTTTGCCCTTGAAACCAGAACAGGATAAAGGAGTCAGAATGAAATCGAACCATCAGGCACGTCATCTTCTCGGTCTGAACTATAAGCTTTCCCGGCAGAAAAAAGTGGTGCTGGAAGGCGATGAAGAAACCACCATCAACCACATCCATGCTACCGGCCGCAAACGCCGCGGTGGTTAATTTTCAGCCTGAGTGATGATAAACAACACCGTCCTGTTGCCAGGATGGTGTTTTTTTATGGCAATTGACTGCTTGTTTACCCGCTTGAAGACCTTCTGCTCTATACTCTGCCCGCTGCTTTCCACCCGCCCTTCGCTTATCGCCGCGCCGGGACTGTGGTCATGATCAAGGAGTTAGTGCGATGCAATTTACCCATAAGAAAAACCGTTCCCTGTACATCCCCTACGCGGGTCCCGTTCTGCTTGAATTCCCCCTGCTCAACAAGGGAAGCGCCTTCAGTATGGAAGAGCGCAGCAATTTCAACCTGCTCGGCCTGCTGCCGGAAGTGGTTGAAACTATCGAAGAGCAAGCGGAACGCGCCTGGATCCAGTATCAGGGATTCAAAACTGAAATCGACAAACATATTTATCTGCGTAACATCCAGGACACCAACGAAACCCTGTTTTATCGCCTGATCGGCAACCACCTTGAAGAGATGATGCCGGTTATCTATACCCCGACGGTAGGCGCGGCCTGCGAACGGTTCTCCGAGATCTATCGTCGCGCCCGCGGCGTCTTTATCTCCTACCAGAATCGCCATAACCTTGACGACATCCTGCAGAACGTCCCGAACCACAACGTGAAAGTGATTGTGGTCACCGATGGCGAGCGCATTCTCGGCCTCGGCGACCAGGGGATCGGCGGAATGGGGATCCCGATCGGTAAACTGTCGCTGTACACCACCTGCGGCGGCATCAGCCCGGCTTACACCCTGCCTATCGTGCTGGACGTCGGAACAAACAACCAGCAGCTGCTCGACGATCCGCTGTATATGGGCTGGCGCCATCCACGCATTACCGACGACGAGTACTATCAGTTCGTTGACGACGTGATCCAGGCGATTAAGGCCCGCTGGCCGGACGTGCTGCTGCAGTTTGAAGATTTTGCGCAAAAGAACGCCATGCCGCTGCTCAACCGCTACCGCAATGAAATCTGCTCGTTTAACGACGATATTCAGGGCACCGCGGCTGTGACCGTCGGGACGCTGATCGCCGCCAGCCGCGGCGCCGGTAGCCAGCTGAGCGAGCAAAAAATTGTCTTTCTCGGCGCGGGTTCGGCCGGCTGCGGTATCGCTGAACAGATTATCGCCCAGATCGTCCGCGAAGGACTCAGTGAAGAAGAGGCCCGCCAGCGCGTGTTTATGGTTGACCGCTTCGGCCTGTTAACCGACGGCATGCCTAATCTGCTACCGTTCCAGAACAAGCTGGTGCAAAAGCGTGAGCAGCTGCAGAGCTGGGATACCACCAGCGAGGCGCTGTCCCTGCTGGACGTAGTGCGCAACGTGAAGCCGAACATCCTGATCGGCGTCTCGGGTCAGCCGGGACTGTTCACGGAAGAGATTATCCGCGAGATGCACAAGCACTGCCCGCGGCCTATCGTGATGCCGCTCTCCAACCCAACCTCACGGGTGGAAGCGACGCCGCAGAATATCCTGAGCTGGACCGACGGCGAAGCGCTGGTCGCCACCGGCAGCCCATTCTCCCCGGTTACCGTGAAAGGCAAGCAGTATCCCATCGCCCAGTGCAATAACTCCTATATCTTCCCGGGTATTGGACTGGGGGTGATCGCCTCCGGCGCGTCGCGGGTCACCGACGAGATGCTGATGGCTGCCAGCGAAACCCTGGCGCAGCACTCGCCGCTGGTCAACAACGGCGAAGGTCCGGTGCTGCCGGAGCTGAAGGATATCCAGACCGTCTCACGGGCAATTGCCTTCGCGGTCGGCAAGGTGGCCCAGGAGCAAGGCGTGGCGGTGAAAACCTCCGCCGAAGCGCTGCTGCAAGCGATCAGCGATAATTTCTGGTTACCGGAATATCGCAATTATCGCCGCACCTCGATTTAATCACTGTCACCGGGTCGACATATCGGCCCGGTTATTAATAACGTCAGAATAATACCTCCCGCCACAGAAACGTTTTTTTCGCCCATATTCATTCATCGTAAAAATATAAAACGGATAGCATTTGCCGCGCGCCCTCCGCTGTGCAAAATAGTTGTTTCTCACCCCCTCACAACGGAATGTGAAATGCTAAAATTAACCCCTGGCGCGAATAAAGCGAATGCGATTCTGATCCGTATTGTCTTGTTTCTTATCGGCGGTATCGCCATCATCACCGGAATGTGCCTCTTCAGCGGTGATATGTGGATGCTCACCCCGCGGGCGGAACAGTATCAGCCCGCCACTGGCGATCTGGTGGATGTCGTCATCTATGAACCGAGTAAATTTTTCTTCGCTCTGCTCTACGTGTTTATTATTACCCTGGTCTGGCTGTTGGCGGTACGTAAAATCCCCTGGCGGCCGATACAGCATCCTATATTACCGCTGATGATACTGATTGCCGCCGGGATATTTATTTTCCTCCACCCGGAGGTCACCCCGGGTCGGGATGCCAGTATTCAGTACGGTAAACACAATACCTATTATGCGTCCATATTCTGGATGAAAACCCGGTCAGGTAGTCATTCCGCTAAGCAATCAAAATATGAAACCTTTGTTGAAGCGAAAGATCCCCGCTGGCTTATCGACAGAAACAATCTTCGCCGCGCCTGGCGCTGTGAAGTGCAGCGGCATACCCAGTTTTACACCCTGTCATTCAATGAGGGCTGGTTCCCGAACGGCGATCCGCAGGTCCTTGCCAACCAGTGTAGTCAGATTGCCGATCTGGATACGGTCTCTGAAGACGAGCTGCTTGTCACTAAAACCATCAGGAGCCGTAAATGAGCCAGCAAAAAATGGTTTTGCAGCCGATATTACGCCTCTGGCTGGGGCTGTTTAGCGGACTGTTGCTGTTGAGCGCCATCAGCGCCTTTCACGGTGAGTACTGGTATTTCGGCGATAAGCAGGCGTTTTACGCGGCGAAAGCCGGCGAGGTCTCTGTGCATGAACTCTATACGCCGGCGAAAATCCTCTTTGCTTTTATCGTCAGCACGATCCCGCCGCTGCTGTGGCTGCTGCTGGTTAACCGTCGGGCGCCGCGGCTGCTGACCCACACTCTCCCATCGGTGTTACTCCTGCTGGCGGGTTTGCTGTTTTTCTTCCTGAGACCCGACGTGATTCCCGGCGGGGAAACCCCTGTCTATCGCTACGGCGAGCGGGAGCGCTACTACCAGACGATACGCTGGCAGAAACCGGAGCCTGGCGCGTGGCGGGGTACCCGCTCTGAGTACAACGTGTATATCGAATATCGTGATCCCAGGGGATATCGCAAAGTCGACAATATTAAAAACGCCTATACCTGTGAAACCCACCGGGAGTCTCGCTTTTTTACCTTAACGACCGAAGAGGATTGGTATCCGGATTCGTATCCGAATATTCTCGAGGCTCCCTGCCAGGCGATAAAGGATCCCCAGGCGATGACGGAATATACCCGCGACCACGCCCGCTGGTTTCCCATTACGTTTTAGCAAACACACTAGCCTTCTGCGCCAACAATATCTCGCCGGTAATGGCACTGAACACGAAAACTGGTGGGTATCGGCCCCTGCCAGTTTTGTCACTGGCGCGCTTTCCCTTTCCCCACTACACTGCCATCACCCATCCACTTACTGAATAAAAAAGGAGGCCCCCCATGCTGTACTGTGAAATGTTTATTGTTTCACATGCCTTAGGCAATTGCGCCAGCTCAAGCGTTATCGGTATCGTGCTGCGATAACTATGGCTTGAGCGAAGACCCTTCACGCAATCCCTTCTCTCCGGCTTACCGGGTTATCGTCAGCGAGTTTTGACGAGGCATTTGCATGCCTGTAACTCTTGAGTAAGTTGACTATGAGTACATTACTAACTGCCCATGCGCTCCACGTGGAGACGGCTTTTGGGCCGCTGTTTAACTCCCTCTCCTTCACCCTGAAGAAAGGCGACCGGATCGGTCTCATCGGCCATAACGGTTGCGGCAAAAGCACCCTGCTGCAGGTGCTGGACGGCACCCTCGCGCCCACCTCGGGCAGCGTCTCGCTCGCCGGTCAGTGTCTGATGGCCCGCGTTGAACAGCATCTGCCGGAGGCGCTGCATACGCAGTCGCTGCTGCAGGCGGTGCTGGCCCCATTACCCGCCGACGCGCGGGAAGCACAGCGCTGGCTGGCCGAGCGCCTGCTGGCGCAGATGGGCTTTACCCCGGCGGTGATGGAGCAGCAGACCGCCACCCTGAGCGGCGGCCAGCACACGCGTCTGCTGCTGGCCCGGGCGCTGATCCGCCAGCCTGATCTGCTCTTGTTGGATGAGCCTGGCAACCATCTCGATCTGCCCACCCTGCTGTGGCTGGAAAGCTTCCTGCAAACCTGGCAGGGTAGCTTCGTACTGGTGTCACACGACAACACCTTACTGGATGCTGTAACTAATGCGAGTTGGATCCTCCGCGACCAGACGCTACATTGCTTCGCCTTGCCCTGCAGCGCTGCCCGTCAGGCACTGCAGGAGCAGGATGAAAGCGCCGCGTTACGTCATAAGGGGGAGCAAAAAGAGATCGACCGGGTCAGCGCCAGCGCCCGGCGGCTGGCCACCTGGGGTCGGGTCTATGACAATGAAGATCTCGCCCGCAAAGCCAAACAGATGGAGAAGCAGGTCGCCCGCCTGAAAGACGAGCAGACCGAGCTCAGCGTCGGCCCGCCGTGGCGCCTGGTGTTACAGGGGGACGCCCTGCCGGCCGACCGCCTTTTGGAGATGGACACCCTTCCCGTCTCGCCCGCGCCGGGTCAGCCATCCCTCTTCACCACCGGCGTGGCGCGCCTGCGCAGCGGCGATCGCGTGGCCATCATGGGACGTAATGGCGGCGGCAAATCGTCCCTGCTGCGCCTGCTGTGGCAGCAGATGAACAACGCATCGCCTCTCCCGGGGCTGCGCCTGCATCCCCGGTTGCACCCCGGCTACTATGACCAGACGCTGGCGCAGTTGCCGGACGAGGCCAGCCTGCTCGAGGCCCTGACGCCGTTTGCCCCGTCGGCGGACACCCGTAAACGGGCGCTGATCGCCGCCGGGTTTGGCTGGGCGAGACATAGCCAGAAGGTCAGCACCCTCAGCGGCGGCGAGCGATCGCGGCTGCTGTTCGTTGGCCTGTCGCTGGCGCGCTACAGTCTGCTGCTGCTGGATGAACCCACCAACCATCTTGATATGGAGGGTAAAGCGGCGCTGGCGCAGACGCTGCGCGATTACCCCGGCGGCGTGCTGCTGGTCAGTCATGACCGCCAGCTGATTAGCGAAAGCTGTAACCGCTTCTGGCTGATTGACAGCGCCGGGCTAACGGAGTGGCACAGCCTGGAGGAGGTCTATGCCCGTCTGCAGGCCGTGGCGCCCGCCCCGGACAGTCGGCTCGCTTTGCAGAGTACACCCGCCGGGGCTGACGATGATGAGGAGGCGCTGCTGGCGCGGCTGATTGACCTGGAGCAGTGGCTGGCTGACGACATGGCCCGCAAGCCAAAACATCAAAAGCCGTCACTGCAGGCACAGTGGCAAGAGGAGATTGCCCGCCTGCTTAACCAACTGACGTAATCTCCATGTCCCCCCACCGGCTAAGGCGCCACGCCCTTAGCCGGTGTTTCCGGACCGGGTAAACTGCTGCTCGGTCATTACCTTTCCCCACTGCTCCCCCTGCCATTCGCGGATTAACGTGAAGCCAAAGGATTCATACAGTTTGCGGGCCGCGTCCAGCCCTTTAAAGGTCCACAGCTGCACCGCGCTAAACTGGCGACTATCGCAGAAAGCCATCGCCTCGCTGAGGAGCCGCCTGCCAATGCCGCTTCCCCGGCAGCTGTCATCGAGAATGAACCAGCGCAAATGCGCCTCCTGCTGGCCGAGGTCCTCGCCATCGATAGCCAGCGAGCCGACGATTTTCTCTTCGCGGATCGCCAGCCAGATCTGGTTGGCCGGGGAGGAGAGCCGGGTGGCAAATTCCGCTACGCCGCTGGCGACCTTGCCTTCAAAAAAAGCGCCAAAGTCATGATGACGGGCGTAATACTCCCCGTGCATCTGGGCTATCCGGCCGATCATCCCCGGCTGGTAGCCGGTCATCAGCGAAATTTGCGGAGCCGTATCCGCAAGCGCGCTATCCCGACACTGCGCCAGCGCCCGGGCATAGGCCGCCAGTCCAGTGGCGACAGTTTGCTGCTGCGTCTCATCCAGATGGTCTAACGCCTCCACCACCTGACGGGTACCCCAGGCGTTAATTTTCGCCACCGTATCGTGCCCCTTTGCCGTCAGGGCGAGTGATTTCGCGCGCGCATCCTCCGCGCAAGGACGCTCCTCCAGCTCACCAGCCGCCAGCAGACGAGAGACCATCCGGCTGACGCTTGATTTTTCCAGTCCCAGCAACGTGACCAGCTGCGCGGCCGTCATCTCCCCCCTCATCGATACCTCAAGCAGGGTGTGCACCGCCGAAGGTGAATAATGGGTGGCGGCCAGCGTGGTGCTCATAAAGCCCAGCTCGCGCACCATTAACCGCGAGGCGGTACGAATCTGTTGGATTAAGGGGGTATCAGGCATGGCGGCGGGTCCAGAAAATGAAATAGTTGTACAATACAACCATCGCCTTCATCCTGCGTCAAGATGCAATATGGTGGGATAAGCGTTGTCGTGTGACGTGTGACGTGTGATTTTGCCGCCATAGGGATCGTGAAAGCGAATGCCGCGGGCGCCGGACAGCGCCCGCGATGAATATTATTGCGGGTTCTTCGCCTTCCAGGCCTCCCAGGCCGATTTGATCTCCTGCTTCGCGGCCGCGGCGTCATTAAAGCCGGCCAGCTCGACCTTTTTACGCCCCTCCGGCAGTTCTTTATAGACCCGGAAGAAGGCCTCCAGCCGCTGCTGTTCTATTTTCGGCAGATCGGAGATGGTCTTGATGTCGTCGTAGGTCGGGTCAATTTTACTGGCCGGTACGGCGATGATTTTGTCGTCTTTCTCACCGCCGTCTATCATCTTCAGCACACCAATTGCCCGCAGCTTAATCAGCGTGCCCGGGGCCATCGGCGCGCGGGTATAAAACACCACGTCCAGCGGGTCGCCATCCCCGGCCAGCGACTGGGTCAGCGAGCCGTAGTTCGCCGGGTAGGCCACCGGCATCGACTGAAAGCGGTCGGCGACGATAAACCCCGTTTTAGCATCGGTTTCGTACTTAATGATCCCGCCCGTCGGGATCTCAGTGACGGCGTAAAATTCTTCCGGGTTGTTTTCCGGCTGGGGAAATTCCAGCACATTGTGGGCCTGGGCGGCGGCGGACAAAAGCAGACCGGCGGTGAGGATGGTTTTTACCAGATGCATTGTTGTATCACTCTGTTGTTATAAGAAATTGATGCGCAAAACAATAGATTCGAGTGATGACAAAAACATGACCATTCAGCGTCAATATTATTACCTACCAAATATAGCGATATTGTCTGAATTTTGTGCTATCTCTGTAGCAAAAAGCCACATTCTGTACTAAGCGCCTTGTATTTTACCGCTCAGCGTCTAATCCTTATTGGGTACTATTGCATTAATAAAGTTAATCAATTCCCCCACAAGGAGACAGGCATGAAGGCAGCTGTTGTTACCCACGACCATCAGGTTAACGTCACGGAAAAAACGCTGCGCCCGCTGGAATACGGCGAAGCGCTGTTGAAAATGGAATGCTGCGGCGTGTGTCATACTGACCTGCACGTGAAAAACGGCGATTTTGGCGATAAAACCGGCGTCATTCTCGGCCATGAAGGGATCGGGGTGGTACAAAAAGTCGGCCCGGGCGTCACCTCCCTGAAGCCGGGCGACCGCGCCAGCGTGGCGTGGTTCTTCGAAGGCTGCGGCCACTGCGATTACTGTAACAGCGGCAACGAGACGCTCTGCCGCTCGGTGAAAAACGCCGGCTATACCGTCGATGGCGGCATGGCGGAAGAGTGCATCGTCACCGCCAACTACGCGGTAAAAGTTCCGGACGGCCTCGACTCCGCCGCCGCCAGCAGCATCACCTGCGCGGGCGTCACCACCTACAAAGCGGTCAAGGTCTCCCACATCAAACCGGGCCAGTGGATCGCCATCTACGGCCTCGGCGGGCTGGGTAACCTCGCGCTGCAGTATGCGAAGAATGTGTTTAACGCCAAAGTGATCGCTATCGACGTCAACGACGGACAGCTGGAGCTGGCGGCCTCGATGGGCGCCGACCTGACCATCAACTCCCGCAATGAAGATGCGGCGAAAGTGATTCAGGAAAAAACCGGCGGCGCCCACGCTGCGGTAGTAACCGCGGTGGCCAAAGCGGCCTTTAACTCGGCGGTGGATGCCGTTCGCGCCGGTGGCCGCGTGGTCGCGGTGGGCCTGCCGCCGGAGGCGATGAGCCTCGATATTCCGCGTCTGGTGCTGGACGGCATCGAGGTGGTCGGTTCGCTGGTCGGCACCCGTCAGGATCTGGTGGAAGCCTTCCAGTTTGCCGCCGAAGGCAAAGTGGTGCCGAAAGTCACCCTGCGTCCGCTGGAAGATATCAATGCTATCTTCAAAGAGATGGAGCAAGGTCAGATCCGCGGCCGTATGGTTATCGATCTGCGTAGCTAATCACCCGCGCCTCTCCCGTCCGGGAGAGGCGATCCCCCCTGGCACGTCCTCTCGCTTCCCAACCCGGGAAGTAAATGCAATTTCCGCAAATGCTTAGCGCAATTCCTTGGTTCCTTTGTTTTTAGCCGCGCCCGATGATGGCAACACAATAGATAACAAAGGAATTCACCATGCATCGTCATTTTCGCCTGCCCGCGCTGGCCGCGCTGTTTCTCACCGGCGCCTTTTCCGTCTGGGCCGCCGACACGCCGGTTAAAGGCGGCACCTTAATTTATCTGGAGCAGCAACCGCACACCAATCTCTATCCGCCCGCCGGCGGCTTTTACCCGAATGGCGGGATTCTCAATCAGATAACCGACAAGCTCACCTGGCAGAACCCGAAAACGCTGGAGATTGAGCCGTGGATCGCCGAGAGCTGGACCAGCAATGCCGATAAAACCGAGTACACCTTCCACCTGCGCAAAGGGGTCACTTTCTCAGATGGCACACCGCTGGACGCCGCCGCCGTCGCCAAAAACTTCGATACCTATGGTCTGGGAGATAAAGCCCATCGCCTGCCCGTCTCGGAGGTCATCAATAACTACCAGCGCAGCGAAGTGATCGACCCGCTGACGGTAAAATTCTACTTCAACAAGCCGTCGCCGGGCTTCCTGCAGGGAACCGCCACCATCGGCTCCGGTCTGGTATCTCTCAGCACCCTGCAGCGTAATTTTGAAGAGCTGGGCGATGCCCGACATATTATCGGCTCCGGCCCCTTCGTCGTGCAGGATGAAAAACCAGGCCGCGAGCTGACGCTGGTGGCGCGCAAGGATTACCAGTGGGGGCCGAAAAACATTACCCAGCAGGGGCCCGCTAACCTCGACGGCATCACCTATATTGTGACGCCGGAAGACAGCGTGCGTATCGGCGCGCTGCTGGCTGGTCAGGCGGGCTTTATTCGCCAGGTGCAGGCCTACGATGAAAAGCAGGCTACCGATCAGGGATTTAAGATCTACGCCGCCCCTACCCGCGGGGTCAACGACAGTCTGAGCTTCCGCCCGGATAACCCACTGGTCGCCGACCTGCAGGTGCGTCAGGCCCTGCTCCATGCCACCAACGCCAGGCAGGTGGTGGAGACGCTGTTCTCCGCTAACTACCCGCAAGCCACCTCCGTGCTGGCCAGCTCTGCCGCCGGCTATGTCAATCTCAGCGATAAACTCACCTTCGACCAGGCCAAAGCCCGGCAGTTGCTGGATGACGCCGGCTGGAAGCCCGCCGCCGACGGTATTCGCAGCAAAGACGGTCAGCGGCTGGCGCTGACCGTCTATGAGTCGCTGCCGCAGCCGCAAAATAAGGAAGTGCTGCAGCTGATCGCCCAGCAGTGGCGCCAGGTGGGTGTGGCGTTGACGGTCAAAGCCGGGGATGCTGGTAGCCGTACGCTGGATAACCTCGACCCGCAGAAAACCCCGCTCACCGTCTCAGAAGTGGGCCGCGCCGACCCGGACGTGGTGAAAAGTATGTTCTTTCCCAACAACCGCGATGCGCTGCTGCAGAAAGGCGGCTCCAGCGATAAAGTGCAGCACTTTCGCGATGATAAGCTAAATGACCTGCTGACCGGCATCTCCGCGGCGGTAGAGCCGCAGCAACGCCTGCAGTTAACCGGGGACGCCCAGCGCTATCTGATCGACAACGCCTATGTGATCCCCATTTTCGAAGAGCCGCAGGTGTTCGCCGGCGCGCCATGGGTCAAAGGCGTCAGCTTCGAGGCCGTCGGTCGCCCGTCGTTCTACGGCGCGTGGCTGGACAAGCACTAAGAGGCCGGATATGAGCGCTTATCTTCTGCGACGATTCGGCCAGGGGCTGCTGGTCCTGTGGGCGGCCTTTACCCTCACCTTTTTCCTGCTGCAGGTCCTGCCGGGGGATGCGGTGCTGATCAAGTTTCAGAACCCGGACCTCGGCCTGAGCCCGGCGCAAATTGCGGAGATGCGGCTGGCCTACGGCGCCGATAGCCCGCTGTGGCGCCAGTACCTGCACACGCTGCTGGCGATGCTGCACGGCGACTTCGGCTATTCCCTGCAGGCGGGTCTGGCGGTCAGCAGTCTGATTGCCAGCAACCTGCCGGATACCTTAAGCCTCGCGCTGCCGGCCTTCCTGCTGGCCGTGGCGCTGGCGTTCGCCCTCGCTTTCGCCTCGCGGCTGCCGGGGCTGCGCTGGCTGAGCAATTTTCTGCAGTCGCTACCGGTGCTGTTTATCTCTCTACCTACCTTTTGGTTGGGTATCGCCCTGATCCAGCTCTTCTCGTTTCAGTTGCGCTGGATCCCGGTGATCAACCCCGGCCCACTGGAAGGACTGATTTTACCGGTTATCGCCGTCGCGCTGCCCATCTCCGCCCCGCTGGCGCAGATCCTGATGCGCAGCATGGATCAGGTGGCGGTTCAGCCCTTCGTCGCGGTCGCCCGCGCCAAGGGCATGAGCGAAACGGGCGTCCTCTGGCGCCATGTGATGGGGAATGCTCTGCTGCCGGCGCTGAATATTGCCGGGCTGCTGCTCGGCGAACTGATTGCCGGGGCGCTAATCACCGAGACCGTCTTCGGCCGCAGCGGCCTCGGCCTGCTGACCCAGCAGGCGGTCAATAACCAGGATATCGCCGTACTACAGGCGGTGGTGATGATCTCCGCCCTCGGTTTCGTCCTGATCAACCTGCTGGTCGACCTGGTCATGCCGCGACTGGATCCCCGACTCCATTTACAGACCGGAGGTGCGAAATGAGCCTGGTCGACTATACCATCGCGGTTCGCCGCCGCCCGGAGTGGCGTAGAGTGCGCCTGCAGCCTGGCCTGTGGCTGGCGTGGGCGGTGATGATCGCCGCCCTGTTAATGGCCATTGCCCCACAGTGGTTTACCTCCGCTAACCCGCTGGAGGGGATCCCCGGCGCTCAGCGCCTGGCGCCGCAGGCGCACTACTGGCTGGGTACCGACCAGCTGGGGCGCGACCTGTGGACGCGGGTGGTTTACGGCGCGGTGCATTCCCTGTCGGCGGCGCTGATCGCCGTCGCCATCGGCCTGGTGGTGGGTACCACCCTTGGCGCCCTCGCCGGGGCGCTGGCCGGACGCGTGGAATCCACCATCATGCGCCTGGTCGATGTCCTGCTGGCCATCCCCTCCCTGCTGCTGCAGCTCACGGTGATTATTCTGCTGGGTTTCGGCACGGTGAATGCGGCGGTGGCGGTTGGCGTCGCGGCTATCGCCAGCTTCGCGCGCCTGGCGCGAGCAGAAGTGGTGCGTGTGCGCCACAGCGATTACGTCGAGGCGGCCCGGGGCAGCGGCGGCACCTTTTTCGCCGTCTTCTGGCGCCATATTCTGCCCAACTCGCTCACTGCGGTGCTTGCTTTCGCGACGCTGCAGTTCGGTCAGGCGATGTTGGCCCTGGCCACCCTCAGCTTCCTCGGCTACGGCACTCCGCCGCCGGTCCCGGAGTGGGGACTACTGATCGCCGAAGGTCGCAATTACCTGTCAACCGCCTGGTGGCTGACCACCTTCCCCGGCCTCGCCGTGGTCGCCGTGGTCCTTGCCGCCAATCGTCTTAGCCGCCAGTGGAGTGGAGTACGCCCATGACCGTTCTGTCCGTTGAAGATCTGCGCATCAGCTACCGTTCGCGGGGCGAATGGCGCGAAGTGGTGCACAACGTCAGTTTTTCCATCCAGCGAGGCGAAATGCTGGCCTTCGTCGGAGAATCCGGCTCGGGGAAAACCACCACCGCGCAGGCCATTATCGGCCTGCTGGCGGATAACGCCCGCCGCGACGCCGGGCGGATTGTCCTCAATGGAGAAGTGATTAGCGACTGGTCGGCAAAACGCCTGAACCGCCTGCGCGGAGTGAGCATCAGCCTGGTGCCGCAGGACCCCGGCAATTCGCTCAACCCGGTAAAAACCATTGGTCAGCAGGTGGAAGAGATCCTGCGCCTGCATCAGTCCCTCTCCGCCGCTGAACGCCGACAGCAGGTCCTTAACCTGCTCACTAAAGTCGGTCTCAGCCACCCGGAACAGCGTCTTGACCAGTACCCACACCAGCTGTCTGGCGGGATGAAACAGCGAGTGCTGATCGCCATCGCCATTGCCCTGCAGCCGGATCTCATTATTGCCGACGAGCCCACCAGCGCTCTCGACGTCACGGTGCAGAAGCGCATTCTCGACCTGCTCGATATCCTGCGTCGCGAGTCGGGTACCGCCGTGCTGTTTGTCACCCACGATCTGGCGCTGGCCGCAGAACGCGCCGACCGGATTATGGTGTTTCGTCAGGGAGAGATTCAGGAACAGGGTGCCACCGAGGCGATTGTCCAGCGTCCGCAGCACCCTTATACCCGCCAGCTGCTCCACGATCTGCAGGATGCGCCGCTGAGACTGACGGCGGCGCGTCACCGGCCGCTGGCCACGCCGGCTATTCGCGTGGCGGGGATTAGCAAACGCTTCTCGCTGGGCAAACAGGCGCTGCAGGCGCTCGACAGCGTCAGCTTTGAGGTCAAACGCGGCAGCACGCACGCGCTGGTGGGGGAATCCGGCTCCGGGAAAACCACCCTGGCGCGGATCCTGCTGGGTTTTGAGCACGCCGATGCCGGACAGGTGACCATCGACGGTATCGACGCCGGGCATCTCAGCCGCGAGGCGCAGCGGCAGCTGCGGCGCAAAATCCAGTTTGTCTACCAGAACCCCTTCGCCTCGCTCGACCCGCGTCAGACGCTGTTTGCGATTATCGAAGAGCCGTTAAAAAACTTCGAACGCCTTAGCGCCCCGGCGCGTCGCCTGCGCGTGGAGAACGTCGCCGCGCGGGTGGCGCTGGCTCCGGAGCTGCTGTCGCGTACGCCGCGGGAGCTCTCCGGCGGCCAGCGACAGCGGGTGGCGATTGCCCGGGCGCTGATCCTCGAGCCGGCGATACTGGTCCTTGACGAAGCGACCTCGGCGCTCGACGTCACCGTTCAGGCACAGATCCTCGCCCTGCTGCAGCAGTTACAGCAGCAGCTGGGTCTGAGCTACCTGTTCATTACCCACGATCTGGCGACGGTCAGGCGGATCGCCGACAGCGTCACGGTACTGCGCGCAGGCCAGGTGGTGGAGCATGGCGACGTTGACCGCCTGTTCGCTACCCCGCAGCAGGCCTACACTCGCGAACTGATCGCCGCCATCCCCCAGGTTTCACCCCGCTTAGCACAGGCCCACACGGAGAACGCATAATGCCTAAACGCCTCGGCTTTTTTACCCGTCTGCTCGATCAGGGCTCCGCGCAAACGCGCTACCGGCTGGCGGCCGAACAGATCCGCCACGCGGAGCGCGTAGGCTTCGACAGCGCCTGGATTGCCCAGCACCATTTTCATGAACAGGAAGGCGGCCTGCCATCGCCGCTGGTGTTTCTCGCCCACGTCGCGGCGCAGACCGACCGGATCCGTCTCGGCACGGCGATTATCACTCTGCCAATGGAAAATCCGCTGCGCGTCGCCGAAGACGCGGCGGTACTGGATTTACTCACCGACGGGCGTCTGGAGGTGGGGTTTGGCTCCGGCGGCACGCCAACCTCGTTTCTGCCCTTCGGTCTGACCAGCGAGCAGCGCGGGGCGGTATTTGCCGAGCACCTGCACCTGATCCACAGCGCCTGGCGCGGCGACACGCTGAGCCACCCGGACAACCATCTCTACCCGCCGGCGCCGCAGCTGGCGGAGCGGATCTGGATCGCCACCTTCTCGGCGGAGGGCGCCATCCGTGCCGGTCAGGCGGGACACGGGCTGATGCTGTCGCGCACTCAGCCACGGCCACCCGGTGAGCCACGTCTGCCGCTGGACGCCATTCAGAACCCGATCATCGACGCCTACCTGGCGGCGCTGCCGGACGGCGTTGCACCGCGGATCCTCGCCTCGCGCACCGCCTTCGTCGCCGACAGTCACGCCCATGCCCTGCAGGTCGCCGAGCCCGGTCTGCGCAAGCAGGCAACTCAGCACCGGGCGGCGGGTCATACGATAGAAGGTGACAGTGTCACCGACTATCTGCAACAGCTGGATGCCCACGTTGGCGATCCTGAGCATGTTATTGCCTCCCTGGCGCAGGACAGCGTGCTGGCCCGCGCCACCGATATTTCGTTTCAGGTGCACTCGGTCGAGCCTTCGCACCGGGATACGCTGCGTTCCATTGAGCTGATCGCTCAGCATATTGCCCCCCACATCAGATAAGGAGTCCCCATGACGCTGAGTCAGGATATTCTGGCCGAACTGGCGGAGATTGCCCCCGGTTCCCCGCTCGATCAGGCGCGCGCCGTCCGCGATGCCGCCACCCGTCACGCCCAGGGAAGTTATGAAGTGCTGTTCCGCCAGCAGGACGCTGACTTTCCTCTTGATGAACGCTTCGCGGTGGCCGCGAAGGTGGCGAAACTGCACCAGGCGGACGCGCTGGCGGCGCACTATGCCGGTTTCGGCCTCGCCGATCCGACCACCGATCGTCTGGTCCCGGCGCTGGCCTTTGCCCGCCTGCTCACCTTCACCCCCGTTGAAGCCACTCCCGGCGCGCTGCACACCTTAACCAGCGCGGGCTGGAGCCTGCGGGGCATCGTCACCCTGGCGCAGCTGGTAGCCTTTGTCAGCTTCCAGAGCCGACTGCTGCTGGGCCTGCGGGCGCTCAACCATAAGCCCATCGTCAGCGCAGATACGCCGCTGGTCGCCGGATACTGGCATACCACCCCGTACGCGCAGAGCGGCAAAGCGGCCCCGGTTCGCTTCACCCGCGACGAGCTGCACTGGGAACCCTGGCTGGCCGATAAACCGCTGGCGGAATTCAACGCTGAAGAACAGGCGATTCTGGCCAAATATGGCCATAGCGACTCCCCCTACTTTCGCCTGCTGGCGCGCAACCAGCCGGTGCTGGAGCAGCGGACCCTGACCGATAGGGGCATTTTCTATACCGCGGGAGGATTGCCGCGCGCCGAACGCGAGCTGGCCGCCACGGTCGCCAGTAAAATCAACGGCTGTATCTACTGCGCCTCGGTGCATGCCCGCAAAGCGGCGCAGCTGGCGAAGGACGAGACCGCCGTCGACACGCTGCTGGCGGTGACGCCGGGAGAGGATCTGCGCGACGGGCAATCGCCGCGCTGGCAGGCGGAAATCGACGCCGCCGCCGCGCTATCGGTGACGCCACCCGCGTTAAACGCCGATCATCTGGCGGCGCTTGATGAGCAGGGCTTAGATACTCTGGCCCAGCTGGATCTGCTGCAGTCCGCGGCCTTTTTCGCCTGGGCCAACCGCCTGATGCTTACCCTGGGCGAACCCTGGCGTGAGTAGGCGTCGTTAGTAAGCTTGTCGCCGCTGATGGCAGCCATAGATGAGCAAGGCGCTCATCGCCAGAAACGACAGCGCGGCGGCGGGGAGCGCCACGCTGTTCCAGCCAAAGCCCTGGGCGATCATCATTCCGCCGCAGAAGGCGCCGATGGCGCTGCCGAGGTTAAAGGCGATCTGTCCCCCGGCCGCCCCCAGCATCTCGCCGCCTTTGGCGTTCTGCAGCAGCAGGATCTGCAGCGGCGCCGACAGAGCAAACAGCCCGGCGCAGCAGAGAAATGCCAGCGCCAGCGAAGCGACTTTCTGTTCACCGAAGGCAAAGATCAGCAGCAGCGTCACGGCTATGACCCCGTCGGTCATCGCCGCAATGCGCAGCGGGCTGTAGCGCCCGGAAATTTTGCCGCTGAACAGATTGCCGACCACCATTCCCAGCCCCGCCAGCATCATAATCAGCATCATCTTGCTTTCAGCAAAGCCGGAGACGTTGAGCATAAAGGGCTTGATATAGCTGAACCAGGCAAACACGCCGGCGTTACCGAACATGGTGGCGGCGAAAATCAGCCACGGCGCCGGGGAGGCCAGAAAACGGAACTGCTCGCGCAGCCGCGTGCTGGCCCGGTCATAAAGCGTGGGCACCCAGCAGAAGATCGCCAGAAATACCGCCACGTTAAATACCGCGATAAGCGCAAAGGTATAGCGCCAGCTGAAGTGATGCCCAAGCCAGGTGCCACCCGGGACGCCCACCAGGTTAGCGATCGTCATGCCGCCAATCATCCCCGCCACCGCGGCGGTCACCTTCCCCGGCGGCGCGATTTTCGACAGGATAATCGCGCCGACGCCAAAAAACGCCCCGTGGGGAAACCCGGAAACCAGCCGGCCAAGCGCCAGCATGGCGTAGCTACTGGAGAAGGTAAACAGGGTATTGCCGAGAATACACAGGCCAGCCAGGAACAGCATCACCGATTTCAGGGAAAACCGGCTGGAGAGCAGCGCCATGATCGGCGCGCCGATCACCACGCCGAAGGCATACCAGGCAATCATATTGCCGGCGGCGGGAATGGATATTACGACATCGTGCGCCATATCCGGCAGCACGCCCATAATGCCAAACTCCGCCATGCCAAGTCCAAAGGTGCCCAGCGCCAGTGAAAAGATTGTTTTTTTCATACATCTTATAGGGGTATTGAGAGCCGGCCGGCATTATTTACCATCCCGCCCCGACACACCAGCTAAAAACGCCCGACGGCAGTTTCCTCCATACAACAGCCTGATTCGTTCATGTTCCCCAGCCGCGTGGCATACCGGCGGCGTGCTTTCGCAGTAACAATCCCCTATCAAAATCAGTGAGCTCAAAGAGATAAACACCTCATTGATCTCAAGTTAACTTGAGGTTGTAAAGTCAAAACATCGTTCACCTTGGGAGAATTATCCATGCAAAGTGTTGATGTCGGTTTTACTCATGTCGCCTTTACCGTCCGCTGTCTGGCCAGCAGCATCGATTTTTATACCCGCTATACCGCGATGACCGTCATTCACCAGCGCGAGCCCGACCTCCCCTCGGCGCGGAAAGTGGCATGGCTCAGCGACCGCACCCGGCCTTTCGCCCTGGTGCTGGTGCAAAGTGACGATCCGGCCGATACGCCGCTGGGACCGTTCGGCCATCTCGGCGTCGCCTGCGCCACCCAGGCCGAGATCGATGAGAAAGTGGCCCTCGCACGGCGGGAAGGTGTTTTACGCCGGGAGCCGGAGCAGCTGGGCGATCCGGTGGGCTATTTCGCTTTCTTTGCCGACCCGGACGGTAACACCCTGGAGCTGTCGTGGGGGCAGCGGGTGGGACTGGAAGTCATCCTGGCGGGAAAACCCGGCGAATAATTTTCCACCGCCTCGCCGGGGGAGGATTACACTTCAAAGGGATACCTCGGCAACACGGAGCATGGCGATGGGCAACAAGAAAAGCGGTAATCCGGTCGACACGGCGGCAAAAATCGCGCCGCTCGACAACAAAGCGTACGAGAAAGCGCTGCGCAAACTCCACGTTGAGCTGGTGAAACTGCAGCGCTGGGTGGTACACAAAGGACTGAAAGTGTGCATTGTCTTTGAAGGCCGGGACGGCGCCGGGAAAGGCGGCACCATTAAGGCCATCACCGAGCGCGTCAGCCCGCGTATCTTCCGGGTCGTCGCCTTACCCTCGCCCACCGAGCGCGAAAAAAGCCAGCTTTACTTTCAGCGCTATATCAAGCATCTCCCGGCGGCCGGCGAAATCGTGATTTTCGATCGCAGCTGGTATAACCGCGCCGGCGTCGAACGGGTGATGGGCTTTTGTACGCCGGAGGAGGTGCAGAAGTTCCTCGACGGCGCGCCGATGGTGGAGCGCGGCATGGTCGAATCGGGCATTATTCTGCTCAAGTACTGGCTGGAGGTCTCTCCGCAGGAGCAGGAGCGCCGTCTGCGGGATCGCATCGACGACGGGCGTAAAATCTGGAAGCTCTCGCCGATGGACATTAAGTCTTTCAACCGCTGGGATGAATATACCGCTGCCCGCGACGCCATGTTCGCCGCCACCGATACCGCCTGGGCGCCGTGGTTCGTCGCCCGCTCCAAGGATAAATATAGAATTTGACAGCTTTTTACTTTGTACGCCAATGAGCAGTAACTTAAATAATAAAAGGATCCCGCCACAGGATTTCGTCTGCAATCTGAGTCATGCGCGCCAGGGCGTTATCGATTCAATCGATACACTTATCACGAACTGCTGACTGCCGGGAACCCGCTCCGACATCTCCGGAGCGGGTTTCGCGCCGTGAAGGCTTACTTCATCCCTTCACGACTCTCTTTCATCGCCTCCAGGCGTTCGACATCGCGATACCAGCGCGGGTGGTGTTTCTTCGCCCAGCGGCGGCTCACCTTGCCTTCAATCATTCCCTTAATCGACCCCTTCACCCAGAACGCCATATACATATGGATAAGGATGGCGTGGATCAGAATGATGGCCGACGTCGCATGAATCAGCAGGCTATAGCGAATCACCTGCATCGGGAAATATTCCGCAAAATATGGGCGCCAGATAATCACCCCGGTCACCAGCAGCACAAATATCATGCTCATGATGGTCCAGAACATCATCTTCTGCCCGGCGTTATACTTACCGACGCGCGCCACCTTATGCTCGTTGCCTTTCAGCACCTCGACGATGCCTTTCAGCCACGGAATATCCTGTTTATCAGGGATGTTGTGGTGGACAAAGCGCACGAACATAAACATCAGCGCGACAAAAATCAGCACCCCAAAGAACGGGTGCAGAATACGCCCCATCTGCGGCGTGCCGAAGGTTTCCGTTAGCCACTGTAGCGTCGGAAAGAAGAACGATATTCCCGACAGCGCCACTAGGAAGAAACAGATAACCACCGTCCAGTGACAGGCGCGATCGATAAACGTTGTGCGCACAATCATCTTCGATTTACTCATCATGCTTCTCCTCGTCGTCGTCAACTTCCTTGTTCGGCCCGATACCGATGTAGTGGTAAATCAGCCCGGCGAAGGTGGCGATAAAGCCCGCTGCCGCCAGCAGCCCGGCTCTGCGCAGTGCATACAGCCATCCTTGCAGCGTTTAATAATGTCTTGGGTTTCCATCGCCATTGAATCGCTCCTTACGCTTTCTCGATGTTGACCAGGAACGCCTTGTATTCCGGCGTTTGCGAGTTGGAATCGCCAACGTTAGGCGTCAGGGTGTTGGCGATGTAGCCTTTGCGGGCCACGCCTTCAAAACCCCAGTGCAGCGGGATCCCGACGGTCTCCACCTGCTGGCCGTTGACGTTCAGCGTGCGCAGTCGGCGAGTCACCACGGCAACCGCGCGAATGAAGCCGCGCTTGCTGCTGACTTTCACCCAATCGCCGTTAGCGATACCTTTGCTTTTCGCCAGCCCTTCGCTGATTTCGACAAACTGTTCCGGCTGCGCGATGGAATTGAGCAACGCATGCTTGGTCCAGGTGTGGAAATGCTCGGTCAGACGATAGGTGGTCCCGACATACGGGAATTTATCCTTCTTACCTAAGCGAATGGCGTCCTCTTCATACAACCGCACCACCGGGCTGGAGACCACCTTCGGGTGCAGCGGGTTAGTGCCAAGCGGGGTTTCCATCGGCTCGTAGTGCTCCGGGAACGGCCCTTCCGCCAGTTTATCGAGCGCAAACAGGCGACCCAGCCCCTCCTGCTGCATGATAAACGGCCCGGTTTTGCTCCCTGGCGGCGCGGTATTGAAGTCCGGAATATCATTCCCGACCCACTTGCTGCCGTTCCACTGGATCAGCATCCGCTTCGCATCCCAGGGCTTGCCGTTGATATCGGCCGAAGCGCGGTTGTACAGCACCCGACGATTGAGCGGCCATGCCCAGGCCCATCCCAGCGTATTGCCCAGGCCCGAAGGATCGGCGTTATCACGATTCGCCATCTGGTTACCCTGCTCGGTCCAGCTGCCGGTATAGATCCAGCAAGACGACGCGGTGCTGCCGTCATCGCGCAGCAGCGCGAAGCTATTGAGCAGTTGGCCTTTTTTCGCCAGCAAAGTGCCATTTTGATCGTAGAGATCCGCCAGCGCGTAGCCGTTGTTCTCTTTTGCCACCTCTTCCGATTCCGGATGGTCCGGCTGCTTGTAGCGCCAGCTCATCTTCAGCAGGGGTTCCGCGCCCTTCCCGCCTTCGGTGCGGTACAGTTCGCGCAGGCGATGGTAAATCCCGGCAAGGATTTCGCCATCATTGCGCGCTTCACCTGGGGCATCCTGACCTTTCCAGTGCCACTGCAGCCAGCGGCCGGAGTTGGCGATCGAACCGTCCTCTTCGGCAAAGCAGGTCGACGGCAGACGGAAGACTTCGGTCTGAATCGCCGACGGGTCGACATCATTAGACTCGCCGTGGTTCTGCCAGAAGGTCGAGGTTTCGGTCACCAGCGGGTCGATAACCACCATATATTTCAGCTTGCTGAGGCTGCGAACCACTTTGTTTTTATCCGGGAAGGAGGCAACCGGGTTAAAGCCCTGGCAGATATAGCCGGTGACGTTGCCGTTATCCATCATGTTGAAGTATTTGATAACGTCGTAAGCCTGGTCCCACTTCGGTAACCACTCAAAGCCCCAGTCGTTCTCTTTTTGCGCCGCCTCGCCGTAGAAGGATTTCATCAGGCTAACGAAGAATTTCGGGTAGTTGCTCCAGTAGTTCACCTGCTCGGGCAAGGTCGCCTTCGGCGTGTTGGCGCTGAGGTAGCTATGCAGATCGGTCTGTTTGTCCGATGGCAGCGTCAAATAGCCCGGCAGACTGGTCGACAGCAGGCCCAAATCGGTCAGCCCCTGAATATTAGAGTGGCCGCGCAGGGCGTTGACGCCGCCGCCGGCCATCCCCATATTGCCGAGCAGCAGCTGGATCATCGCCATGGTACGGATGTTCTGCGCGCCGACGGTGTGCTGCGTCCAGCCCAGGGCATACAGAAAGGTGGTGGTGCGGTCCGCGGCGCTGGTTGAGGCCAGCACGTCGCACACTTTAAGGAAGTCCGCTTTCGGCGTACCGCAGATGTTTTCGACCACCTCGGGCGTGTAACGGGAAACGTGCTGCTTCAGCAGATTCCACACGCAGCGCGGGTGGGTGAGCGTTTCATCGCGTTTGGCGTAGCCGTTTTCATCGAACTGGTAGTTCCAGGACGATTTATCGTACTGGCGTTTTTCCGCATCGTAGCCGCTGAACAGCCCCTCTTCGAAGGCAAAATCATCCCGCACCAGCAGGCTGGCATTGGTGTAATGCTTAACGTACTCGGCATTGATCTTATTGTTTTCGATCAGGTACAGCAGCACGCCCGACAGGAAGGTAATGTCGGTACCGGAACGAATCGGCGCATAGATATCGGCCACCGACGCGGTGCGCGTAAAGCGCGGGTCGACGACGATCAGCGTGGCGTCGTTATTGTTTTTCGCCTCCATCGCCCAGCGGAAACCCACCGGATGGGCTTCGGCAGCGTTACCGCCCATCACCACCACGACGTTGGCGTTTTTGATATCCACCCAGTGGTTGGTCATCGCACCGCGACCAAATGTTGGAGCAAGACTTGCTACCGTTGGTCCGTGTCAGACGCGCGCCTGGTTGTCTACCGCCAGCATACCCAGCGATCGCACAAATTTTTGCGTTAGCATGCCGGTCTCATTGCTTGCCGCCGAGGCGCACAGCATGCCGGTGGAAAGCCAGCGGTTAACCGTCACGCCCTGTTCGTTCTTTTCAATAAAGTTGGCGTCGCGGTCGGCTTTCATCAGTCGGGCGATGCGGTTAAAGGCTTCATCCCACGAGATGCGCTGCCATTTATCCGAGCCCGGGGCGCGGTATTGCGGATAACGCAGACGGTTTTCGCTGTGGACATAGTCCAGCAGGCCTGCCCCTTTCGGGCACAGCGCGCCGCGGCTCACCGGATGGTCCGGGTCCCCTTCGATATGGTAGATCGCTTCTTTGACGTTTTTCGCACCGTCGCCGAGGCTATACATTAATAGCCCGCAGCCCACGGAGCAGTAAGTGCAGGTGTTGCGGATCTCTTTCGCACGCAGCAATTTGAAATTGCGTGCCTGAGCCAGCGCCATTTTAGGGGCAAAGCCCAGGGCGGCGGCGGTGGTTCCGGCCATACCGCCTGCGCAGATCTTAAAGAACTTTCTGCGGCTGACGTCCATTGCATTCCTCCATGCAGGATGTTGATTCATCGCGCGGAGGAAACTAACAGCAAAATCCCGGGAAAATTTGCGTCAAATCAAGGAGGAAAACCTTCGCCCCCTTAATCGCCAGCCCTGGCCATTTTCGCTAATCCCTAAGGGTTAGCAACGGCGGAAAATTTCGCCCCTCACCGATAAAAAGATGATATATATGCCGGCTGCATTTGCGTAACCATCAGGAAAAGCATGGAGAAAAAGAGAGCCACGACGATCGGCTTCGCCGCCATTATCTTATGGAGCACGATTGTCGGATTGATTCGCGGCGTCAGCGAAGGACTGGGAGCGGTCGGCGGCGCGGCGATGATTTACAGCCTTAGCGGCCTGCTGCTGATCTTTACCGTCGGCTTTCCCAACCTGCGCCAGATCCCGCGTCGCTATCTGCTGGCCGGCAGCGTGCTGTTTGTCAGCTATGAAATCTGCCTCGCGCTGTCGCTGGGCTATGCCGCCAGCCGCCAGCAGGCCATTGAGGTGGGAATGGTCAATTACTTGTGGCCCAGCCTGACGATTTTATTCGCCATTCTCTTTAATGGCCAGAAAAGCAGCTGGCTGGTGATCCCCGGCCTGATTCTCGCCCTGCTGGGCGTTGGCTGGGTGTTGGGCGGTGAGCATGGGCTACAGACCGATGAGATTATCAGTAACGTCATTTCCAGCCCGCTTAGCTATCTGCTGGCCTTTGTCGGGGCGTTTATCTGGGCCGCCTACTGCACGGTGACGGCCAAATATGCCCGCGGTAAAAACGCCATTACGCTGTTCGTCCTGTTAACCGCCCTGACGCTATGGCTGAAATTTCTCGCCAGCGACCAGCCGCCGATGCTGTTTAGCTGGCCGGTGGTCATTAAGCTGATGACGGTCTCCGTGGCGCTGGGGCTGGCCTACGCGGCGTGGAACGTTGGCATCCTGCACGGCAACGTCAGCCTGCTGGCGGCGGCCTCCTACTTCACGCCGGTGCTCTCCTCTGCGCTGGCGGCGATCCTGCTGAGTGCGACCCTGTCGTGGTCCTTCTGGCAGGGGGCCGGGATGGTATGTCTCGGCTCCCTGCTCTGCTGGTACGCCACCCGCCGTTAGCCGAGATCGCCTCCGGCTACCGGCAGCGTCACGCCGGTGATATAGCTGGCCTCATCGCTGGCGAGAAACAGGATCGCATTCGCCTGTTCCGCCAGCGTGCCGTACCGGTGCAGCAGACTGCTCGCCACCGTCTGATCGACGACCTGCTGATACCACGCCTTTTCCTGCTCGCTCGGCTGCTCTTCGTTACGCGGCGTCAGGCGCGGCGGCGCCTCGGTCCCGCCCGGGGCCACGGCGTTAATCCGAATACCGCTGCCGCTGTACTCCATGGCAATCGACCGGGTCAGCGCGTTAACGCCGCCTTTCGCCGCCGAGTACGGCACCCGATTCACTCCCGCCGTCGCCACCGACGAAATGTTGACGATGCTGCCTTTGCCCTGCTTCAGCATCCATGGCAGCGCCGCGCGGCAGCCCCATAGCGTGGGGAACAGCGAGCGACGGATCTCTTTCTCAATCTGCTCCGGCTGGTATTCGGCAAAGGGGCGCGCCCAGATGGTGCCCCCAACGTTGTTGATCAGCACGTCGATACGGCCAAAATGAGCGACCCCGGCGGCAAACGCCTGCTCGGTACTTTCCCACGCTTCCAGATCCGCCTCCAGCGCCAGCACCAGACAGCCGGATTGCGCCAGCGTCGCCGCCAGCTCATGGACGTATGACGAGCGATCGATGAGCAGCAGAGCCGCGCCTTCTGCAGCCGCCTGCTCCGCCGTCTGGCGGCCAATGCCCTGCGCCGCGCCGGTGATGACGACGACTTTATCGGTAAAACGCATTTTGCCTCCTTATGCCGCCGCGCTCTGGCTGGCGATAAATTTCTCATACCAGAACCCCGCCGGGGTGATCCCGCGGTCGCGCAACGCCGTGGCAACCGCGTTAACCATCGGCGGCGGGCCGCAGAGATAGATGTCCACGTCGCCGTTGTTCAGCATCGCGTCGTCGAGATAGTCGGTGACAAAGCCGCGCTGCGGGCAAGTGCTGTTTTCATCGGCCACCACCGGTAGCCAACGATACCCCGTCAACTGTTGAGTAAAGGTATCCAGCGCGTCGGTTTTCACCAGATCGCAGTCACGAGTAACACCGTACAGCAGCATCACCGGACGCTGTCTGCCCTGTGTCTGCAGGGTATGGAGCATGGAGAGCAGCGGCGCCAGGCCGGTACCGCCCGCCAGCATCAGCAGCGGACGTTCGCCGTGGCGCAGATAGAAGCTGCCCATCGGGCCGCTGAGGGTAAGACGATCGCCGGGCCGCGCCCGCTGGGTTAACCACTGGCTCATCATCCCGCCAGGCACGTTACGGATCAGAAAACGCCCTTCGAGAGAACCCGGCAGCGAGCTGAATGAGTAGGCGCGGACATGAAGCGTGCCCGGCACCTGAATGTTGACGTACTGCCCCGGCAGGAAGGCCAGCGGCTCATCGAGGGCGACCACCAGTTCGATGGCGGTATCGGACAGTAAATTCACCTGCCGCACCTGCGCCCCGGTGTTGGTCAGCGCGGTTTTACACTGTGCGGCGGCCACCGGCACATCGATCACGCAGTCGCTGGTCGGGACCATCTGACAGGTCAGCACCTGACGGGCCTGCGCTTCGTCGTCGCTTAACGCCTCGTCGAGATAATCTTCGCCCAGGTCGTACTCACCGCTGGCGCAGTGGCATTTGCAGGTACCGCAAACGCCGTCCGAGCAATCCATCGGCAGATTCACCCTCTGGCGATAGGCGGCATCCAGGACTTTCTCTCCGGCATGGCATTGAATAAAGCGGGTAATGCCGTCCTCAAAATTAAGAGCAATATTGAAGGTCATAAGCGCCTCTTAAATGTGGTAAACGTCAATCACCTGACGGATATAGTCGTTATTCAGGCGCACAGTTTTACGGATGATTTGCGGTCTGCCGTCCTGTTCGATTAGCGTGCAGCAGGTAGAGCCAAAATAGGCATCCGTGTGCTGATAGCGATGGCTCCAGGTGACCCAGCTGTAACGCACCTCCAGACCCTCGTCGCTTTCGCCCAGCAGCTCAACGTTGCTGATGATATGGGTGGTCCGCGGCTCTGGCGTGCTGGCCCCGGAGCGCTCGGTTTTAATGCGGTAGACGCGATCCTCCAGCCCTTCGCGGTTGGGGTAGTAGATAAGCGAAATCTCTTTTTGCGGGTCGCGGGTCAGCTGGTCATCGTCGCCCCACGCCGGCATCCAGTAGACCACCTGCGGGCTGTAGCAGCTGAGCCATTCGTCCCACTGACGATCGTCCAGCAGACGGGCTTCGTAGTAGAGAAACTGGCGAACCTGTTCGAGGTTAAGCATCAGGCCACCTCCACGCGCTGGGTAATGGACTGGTCGTAACGCTGTTGTTCCTGTTCAATGGCCGCCAGCATCAGCGTCTGCCAGTGGTGGTGATGGGCGATGTACAGCGCTTCGTCCTCCGATTTTACCCCGCTTAACCGCGGCGAAAAGCCGGCATGTTGCGCATGCTCATCCGCGCCATCGACCCAGCGCAGCGCGCCACGGCTGAGGTCGCTCCATGGCAGATTTTCGCCGAGATAGCCGCGCTGACAGGCGCTGAACTCTTCGAGGTCGTCCGGCGTCCCCATCCCACTGACGTTAAAGAAATCCTCGTACTGGCGGATACGCAGCGCTCTGGCCTGGTCGGATTCCCCTTTCGGCGCAAAGCACCAGATGGTGACTTCGGTTTTATCCACCGCAATGGGGCGGATCACGCGGATTTGCGTCGAGAACTGATCCATCAGGTAGACATTGGGGTACAGGCACAGGTTGCGGGTTTCGTTGACCATCTGGTCGGCACGGCGTTCGCCAAATTCCGCCTGCAGCCGTTCGCGGTGGGCATAGACCGGGCGCACTTCCGGGTTGAGCGCCCGGGTCCACAACAGCATATGGCCGTTATCAAATCCATAGCCGCCGCCGAGGCTTTTTGACCAACCGTTGGCATCCACCGTGTGCGTCCCTTCCGCTTCATAGTTGCGGCGTGACATGGTTGAGGCGTAGTTCCAGTGCACCACGCTGACGTGATAGCCATCGGCGCCGTTTTCCGCGCCCAGTTTCCAGTTGCCCTCATATACATAGCTCGACGAACCCTTGAGTACCTCGAGCCCCTCCGGCGCCTGGTCGACGATCAGGTCGATAATCTTGCAGGTTTCCCCGAGATAGGCCTCCAGCGGCTGCACGTCGGCCTTGAGGCTACCGAATAAGAAACCGCGGTAAGACTGAAAACGCGGCAATTTTTGCAGATCGTGAGACCCTTCATGTTTGAAGGTTTCAGGATAGGCGCCGGTGCTCTCATCTTTGGCCTTTAATAATTTGCCGTTATTGCTGAAGGTCCAGCCGTGAAACGGACAGGTAAACGAATTTTTATTTCCGGTTTTGCGTCGACATAACATGGCGCCGCGGTGAGCGCAGCTGTTAATTAGCGCGTGCAGCTCATTCTTTTTATCGCGAGTAATAATAACCGGCTGCCGTCCCAGCGTCAGGGTATAATAATCTCCCGGCTCGGCAATCTGGCTTTCATGGGCAAGAAAAACCCAATTTCCTTCGAAGATATGTTTCATTTCAAAATCAAATAACTGCTGGTCGGTAAATATAGAGCGGTGGCAACGGTAAATATGATTTTCACGGTCGACAACTAAGGCATTATTGATTTTGTCTTTGAGCGTCGAGAGCGTTTTTTGCATGAGTCGGTCCCTCCTGCAGGATTCAGGATGAAAGAAACAGGGTGAATTCTTCGTTTTCGAGTGCAATATCTGGCCCGGGCAGTAGCGTGCCCGGGGCCGATAATGCCGCTTACTCTTTGGCGCGCACGCGGATCCCGCGCTGCTCTTCGTCGGCGCTCAGCGCTTTACACAGGGTGAAATCAAAACAAACCTCGGTGTGCTCTCCCTCAAGATTGCGCTGCGCGATGATCTCGCGGTCGGTCACTTTTACCGGATCGGCAATCAGGCCGTCGCGGGTGGCAAAGGCAAAATCGTCCCACAGGTATTTATCGCCATTGAGGTTAATCTGGCTGGTCAGATGTTTATGACCCGGCGCGGAGACGAAAAAGTGAATGTGCGCCGGACGGTTGCCGTGGCGACCCAGTCTGTCCAGCAGTTTCTGGGTTGGGCCATCCGGCGGGCAGCCGTAGCCGGAGGGCATGATGCTGCGCACGCTGTAGCGGCCATCGGCGCCGGTGCGGATCCGCCGGCGCAGGTTGTACTCACTCTGGCCTGGGTCGAAGAAGGAATAATTTCCGAGGGTGTTGGCGTGCCAGATATCAACAATAGCGTTGGCCACTGGCCGACCTTCGGTGTCTTTGACTTCACCGTGCAGCCACATCACTTCTCCGGCGTCGGCGCCGTCATCCATGCGGGCGTGACCCTCGGCCAGCGGCGCATTAGCCACGTACAGCGGCCCTTCGATGGTGCGCGGGGTGCCGGTTTCCCGATGCGCTGCCGCGTCGATGGCGTCCTGGCGCAGATCGAGGAAATGCTCCAGTCCCAGACCCGCCGCCAGCAGCGCCGCCTCCTGGCGCCCGCCCAGCTCGTGCAAATAGTTTACCGCGTGCCAGAACTCTTCTTCCGTAACGTTATAGTCGTCGATGAGCGTGCAGATATTTTCCAGCAGACGATGAATAATCGCCTTAAAACGTTCATCGCCGCCGGCAACATCTAATCCGGCACTGTCGCGTAATAATTTTTGAATAGCTGGTTGTTGTACGAATACATTACTCATACTGGTTCTCTCTTATATTTTGCAGGGTATACGCCGGTAATACCGGCGTGAGGTCAGATATTATTATTAGCGATCGTCATCGCGAATTGATGACGGATGACGACAGAGGGCTTCCACTTTTATCGCCATAAAGGGATATAGCGGCAATCCCATTAATATTTGATGCAATTCTTCGGCATCTTGAACATCGAAAATACTGACGTTGGCATAAAGGCCGGCAACGCGCCAGATATGCCGCCATTTGCCTTCCCGCTGTAATTGTTGCGAATAGGCTTTTTCGCGTTTTTTTATTTCCTCCGCCTCGTTGGCGGGAAAGCCAGGCGGAATATTGACGGTCATCTCCACTTTAAATAACATTTTTTTCTCCTGTTCCCCGCTACGGCTGGCGGGTATAAAAATGCAGTTTGTCTTCATCCAGCTCGACGCCAAGGCCCGGCGTTTGCGGCAGGGCCACCTGACCGTCGGCAAAGGTGAGCGGCACGCTGACAATATCGTCTTTCAGCAACAGCGGGCCGAACATCTCGGTACCCCACTGCAGCGGCAGCGTCGACCAGGCGTGCAGAGAAGCCACGGTCCCTACGGTGCCTTCCAGCATGGTGCCGCCGTACAGGCCAATCCCTGCCGCCTGCGCGACGCGGGCCAGCGCCAGCACACTGTTCGGCCCCCCGGCTTTGGCGATTTTCAGCGCGTAAGCGCCGGTAAAGCCCTGCTGCGCCAGCTGATAACCATCGTAAGCGGTCGCGACCGCTTCATCCGCGAGGATCGCGGTTTCAATTTGCTGGCTTAACCGCACCAGGGCGGCATTATCGTGGGCGCTGACCGGCTGTTCGATAAGATCGACGCCCATCGCCGCCAGTTCGCGGCAGCCTTTCGCGCCGGTGGCGGCGTCCCAGGCCTGGTTGACGTCGACACGGATGCTGGCGCGGTCGCCTAACGCTTCAACGATGGCGCGGGTATGACGCAGGTCGGTGGCGAGTTCACGCGCGCCGATCTTCAGTTTGAACGCCCGGTGGCGGCCTTCGGCCAACAGTTTTTCTCCTTCAGCGATATCTTTCGCGGTATCGCCGCTGGCTAAGGTCCACAGCACCGGCAACGCCGTTTGCAGCGCGCCGCCGAGCAGGGCTGATACCGGCAGACCTAAGGCTTTGCCCTGGGCGTCGAGCAGCGCGGTTTCGATGGCGGACTTCGCAAAGGTGTTGCCTTTAATGGCGCCGTTCATACGGGCGGTCAGCGCATTCAGGTTATCGGCCGGCTGCCCTTTCAACAGCGGCGTCAGATAATGGGTGATCGCCGACGAGATGGCCTCGGGGCTCTCAACGCCATAGCTCAAGCCGCCGATGGTGGTGGCTTCGCCGATGCCGCAGATGCCGTCGGAACGGGTAAGGCGCACAATCACCAGCGACTGGCAGCCCATGGTGGTCATCGACAATTTATGCGGCCGGATGGTCGGGACATCCACAATCCAGCTCTCGATTTGCTCTACGGTGGCAGTCATTTTCTGTTCCTGATGAGATATATAACTTTTTGTACCCACATCCATAACGGGGGTCTGTGCCATTGACAATAGGGTTCAGCCTGGCGGATGGTCAACGGCGATAATCGAAATGTTGTGCGATTATCGACGCGTTTGTTAAAAGACGGTTATTAATGTGATCGTGGTGGTAAAACCGGCACAATTCAGCGCGCCCCATTTTGCGCAAGGTATAGTGATCTGCCGTGAGCTTTACGCTGCAACGGAGAAGGATGCGATGAGCGACAATATCCCCAATACGCTGAGCGCCAGGCAGGCCGAGCACGACCCTAACTTTATGCTATCTCTGGCCCGCGGGCTGGAGGTCCTTAACGCCTTCACCCCCCAGCGCCAGCGGCTGACCATTTCCCAGCTCAGCCAGAAAACGCAAATCTCGCGCGCGGCGGTACGCCGCTGTTTGTATACCCTCGCCGCGCTGGGCATGGTGCACAGTCCGGATGGCCGTAGCTATGAACTGCTCCCCCGGGTGCTGGCCGTCGGCCACGCCTATCTGGCAGGCACGCCGCTGGCCAAGGTGGCGCAGACGGCGCTGGATAATCTTGGCAAAGCGCTCGGCGAATCCTGTTCGGCGGCGACGCTCGACGGGGATAACGTGCTCTATATTGCACGCGCGGCGGTCAATAATTTACTGAGCATCGATCTGGGGCGCGGCAGCCGCCTGCCGGCGTGGGCCACGTCGATGGGGCGGGTGTTGCTGAGCGCGCTGCCGGAGGAACAGCTGGAAGTGACGTTGTCACGAGCTACGCTTATTCGCTACACTCCGCATACCCTGTGCGATTTGTCCGGTTTACGTGCAGAGATCGCTCGGGTGCGCATGCAGGGCTATGCCCTCGCCGACCGGCAGATCGAGGTAGGCTTGTGCTCGCTGGCGGTACCCGTGCTGTCGCGTCACGGTCAGGTGGTGGCCGCCCTGAATGTCGGGGTACCTGCCGCGACGGTCTGCGCCGCGGCGTTAAAAGAGAAGGCCCTCGCTCCGCTACGGCGCGCGGCGATGGATCTGTCGCTGCAGCTATAGCGCCGACTGCGGTTTCGCCACGGTGGCGAGGCTGCGCCAGATCCCGGCGGCCAGCAGCAGAAGCAATACACCCGCCGTCGCCAGCACCAGGCTATGAGCCTGAATAAAAGCCGTCTTCGCCGCCGCCATCAGCGCCTGCGCCACCCCGGCGGGCAGCGCCTGGGACAGACTCACCGCCTCGCCAATCGATGACGCCGCCTGCTGCGCCATGGCGCCACTCAGGCCAGACGGCAGCGCAATAGAGGCGCTGTAGCTGCGGGTCAGGATCAGGCCGAACAGCGCTATGCCGAGACCGGCGCCCAGCTCATAGGCCATGGTTTCAATCGCCCCCGCGGCCGCCGCTTTCTCCTTCGGCGCTGCCGCCATAATCGCGGAACTGGAGGCCAGCAGCGCGCTGGCCACGCTAAAGCCCAGCAGCGTCATCAGCCCCCAGGCCAGCCACTGCTGGGTACTGAAATCGGTCAACGCCAGGCCGAGAAAGCTGAAGGCGCTGAGCAGCATCCCGCCGGTCGCCACCTCGCGCAGCCCAAGCCGCGACACCAGCAGGCCGGCAATCGGGCCGCTGAAGCCGCTGGCCACCATTACCGGCAGCATAAATATCCCCGCCTCGAACGGCGTTTTCTGGTGCACAAACTGCAGCTCCTGGGCCATCAGCAGCTCAAAACCGACCAGGGTAATCAGGGCCGTCATCGCCATCATCACCCCGCTTAAGATTATGCGATGGGTGAACAGGCGCATATCCACCATCGGGCGGGCCGCCGACAGCTGCTTGCGGATAAACCAGGTTAACATCGCCGCCCCGCCGAGCGCCACCAGCGCGGTGAGCCACAGCGCCAGCTGGCCCTTCAGCGCCGATTTCGCGCTAAACACCAGCATCAGGATCGCGGCAATCAAAACGAGCGCCTGCAGTAGATTGAGCGGCTGTTCGCGGCGCGCGGGCTGGCGCGGCACCACTTTCGCATTAATCGCGATAACCACCAGCACGATCGGCACATTGATCAGGAACACCGACCCCCAGTAGAAATGCTCCAGCAGGATACCGCCCACCAGCGGGCCGAAGGCCGCGCCGCCGGAGCCGACCGCTGCCCACAGCCCCAGCGCCATATTGCGCTGGCTGGCCTCGGCAAAGGTGCTGCGGATCCCGGCCAGCGTCGCCGGGACGATCATCGCCGCCCCCACCGCCAGCAAAGCGCGTGAGGCAATCAGCGTCATGGCCGTCGGCGACAGCGCGGCGCACAGCGAGGCGATGCCAAAAATGGCGCTGCCGAGCAGCAGCAGGCGCTTAAAGCCGATCTTATCGCCAAGGGCGCCCATCGGAAGCACCATCCCGGCCATCACTAATGAGTAGATATCAATGATCCACAACAGCTCATTGCCGCTGCTACCCAGCGCCACGCTGAGGGTCGGCGCGGCCACATGCAACACCGTAGCGTCAATCGCCACCGGAATATAAACCAGCAAAATCGCCATCAGCGTCATCCATTGCCGTGACATAGCTTGTACCTCAATCAATATTGAATATTGGACACACGTCCAGGATGGCGATCCTGCCGGATTGTTGAACACATGTCCAACTATTTGTTACACTCGGCCAAAGCCAGATGACAGCGGGGTTCTATGCACTATTTACAACGTGATGCGCGACGGGAAGGGATTATGCAGGCCGCCATGCGCCTGGCGCTGCGCGGCGGCTTTGCCGCCATGACCGTGCGGCAGATCGCCCGCGAAGCCCAGGTGGCCGCCGGGCAGCTGCACCACCACTTCACCTCCATCGGCGAGCTGAAAGCGCAGGTTTTCATCCGTCTGATCCGCGAGATGCTCGACATGCCGCTGGTGGCTGAGGACGCCAGCTGGCGCGAGCGCTTGTTCTCGATGATCGGCAGCGAGGATGGCCGACTGGAACCCTATATCCGCCTGTGGCGCGAAGGCCAGGTGCTGGCCGACAGCGATCCGGACATCAAAGCGGCCTACCTGCTGACCATGAATATGTGGCATGCCGAGACCGTCGCCATCATCGAGCAGGGCCTCACCAGCGGCGAATTTCGGTCGGCTGAGCCTGCGGCGGATATCGCCTGGCGCTTTATCGCCCTGGTGTGCGGCCTCGACGGGATTTATGCGCTGGACGCGCAGGCCCTGGATGAGGCGGCGTTTAGCCGCTATGTAAATAAGATGATTACGCTGGAGTTGTTTTAGGCATATTTACATTTAGTAACAATTAATTCCGCTACGCTTACCACGTGCTCTCTGTCAGCACGTTTTTTTTATCTACGCTTCATAGATAACGCAAATTAAGCGTTATTCACTATCCCCTTGTATTCAGCTGTTGACCTTATTTATTTACTCCTTTCCGGGCAAGTAGAGGGCAATATGTCGGTGCAGAATGATAAAGATAATCATTACCTTTTGAACAACTGGCGGCCTGAAAACAAGGCGTTCTGGGAAAATAAAGGCCAAGCCATTGCGCGAAGAAATCTATGGATATCAGTGGCCTGCCTGCTGCTTGCTTTCTGCGTATGGATGTTATTCAGCGCCGTAGCGGTGAATCTCAATAAGGTCGGTTTTCATTTCACCACCGACCAGCTTTTTTTATTAACCGCCCTGCCTTCACTTTCCGGCGCGATATTACGGGTCCCCTACTCCTTTATGGTACCCCTTTTTGGCGGGCGCTACTGGACCGTATTAAGTACCGTTATCCTGATCGTGCCTTGTATTTGGTTAGGGGTGGCAATCCAGAATATTACTACTCCGTTCTGGGTATTTATTATTATTGCGCTGCTGTGCGGTTTTGCCGGAGCGAATTTTGCTTCCAGCATGGGAAATATCAGTTTCTTTTTCCCCAAAGCGAAACAGGGCAGCGCGCTGGGAGTCAACGGCGGCCTTGGCAATCTGGGCGTAAGCGTGATGCAGATGGTCGCCCCGGCGGTCATCTTCCTGCCGCTCTTCACCTTTCTCGGCGTCCATGGCGTCACCCAGCCCGATGGTTCGACAATCACCCTGAGTAATGCGGCGCTCGTCTGGGTACCGCTGCTGCTGCTCGCCACCGTCGCGGCATGGTTCGGCATGAACGATATCGCCGGTTCAAAGGCCTCGATTCGCGATCAGCTTCCCGTGCTCAAGCGACCGCATATGTGGCTGTTAAGCCTGCTCTATCTGGCGACGTTTGGCTCGTTCATCGGCTTTTCCGCCGGCTTTGCCATGCTGGCGAAAACCCAGTTTCCCGCGGTCGATATCCTCAAGCTCGCCTTCTTTGGACCGTTCATCGGCGCGCTGGCGCGCTCGTTCGGCGGGATCATCTCCGACCGTCTCGGCGGCGTGCGGGTGACGCTGGTTAACTTCGTCCTGATGGCGCTGTTTACCGGCCTGCTGTTTCTGACCCTGCCAGGCAGCGGCTCCGGCAGCTTTCTCGCTTTCTACGTGGTGTTTATGGGGCTCTTTTTAACCGCCGGTCTGGGAAGCGGCTCCACCTTCCAGATGATCGCCGTCATCTTCCGCCAGCTCACCATCGACAGCGTAAAACAGCGCGGCGGCAGCGATGAAGAAGCGCAGCACGAGGCGGTCACCGATACCGCTGCCGCGCTGGGCTTTATCTCGGCGATCGGCGCCATCGGCGGCTTCTTTATTCCGAAAGCCTTCGGCACCTCGCTGGCGATGACCGGCTCACCGGTTGGCGCGATGAAAGTCTTTTTTGTCTTCTATGTGGTTTGCGTGCTGGTAACCTGGCTGGTCTACGGCCGCCGTAAACCCGCTTAACCATAACGATTTATCTGCCGGATAGCGGCTTACGCCTTATCCGGCCTTACGAGTTCGTTCGCTCATCCGGCCGGGTGGCACGATGCCGGACATCATCGGAGCAGGAGAAATGTCATGAGTAAACTTCTGGATCGCTTTCGCTACTTTAAGCAGAAGGGCGAGACCTTTGCCAACGGCCACGGCCAGGTCTACAACAACAACCGTGACTGGGAAGATAGCTACCGTCAACGCTGGCAGTTCGACAAAATTGTCCGCTCCACGCACGGTGTGAACTGCACCGGCTCCTGCAGCTGGAAAATTTACGTCAAAAACGGTCTCGTTACCTGGGAAACCCAGCAGACCGATTATCCGCGCACCCGGCCGGATCTGCCAAATCACGAACCGCGCGGCTGCCCGCGCGGCGCCAGCTACTCCTGGTATCTCTACAGCGCCAACCGCCTGAAGTACCCGCTGGCGCGTAAACGACTGATTGAGCTGTGGCGCGAAGCCCTGGCGAAGCATCCCGACCCGGTGCTGGCATGGGATAGCATCATGCAGGATCCGGCAAAAACCCGCAGCTATAAAGCGGCGCGCGGCAAAGGCGGTTTTGTCCGCTCCAGCTGGAAAGAGCTGAACCAGCTCATCGCCGCCGCCAACGTCTGGACCATCAAACACTATGGCCCGGACCGCGTCGCCGGCTTCTCGCCGATCCCGGCGATGTCGATGGTCTCCTACGCCGCGGGCACTCGCTATTTATCGTTGATTGGCGGCACCTGCCTGAGCTTTTATGACTGGTACTGCGATCTGCCCCCCGCCTCGCCGATGACCTGGGGCGAACAGACCGACGTGCCGGAATCGGCCGACTGGTACAACTCCAGCTACATTATTGCCTGGGGCTCCAACGTGCCGCAGACCCGAACCCCGGACGCCCACTTCTTTACCGAAGTGCGCTACAAAGGCACCAAAACTATCGCCATCACGCCGGACTATTCGGAAGTCGCTAAGCTCTGCGACCAGTGGCTGGCGCCGAAGCAAGGCACCGACAGCGCGCTGGCGATGGCCATGGGCCATGTGATCCTCAAAGCCTTCCACCTCGATAACCCGAGCGATTACTTTCTCAACTACTGCCGGACCTACACCGACATGCCGATGCTGGTGATACTCGAGCCGCGCGACGACGGCAGCTATACGCCGGGCCGTATGCTGCGTGCTTCCGACCTGCTTGACGGTCTCGGAGAAAGTAATAACCCGGAATGGAAAACCGTGGCTTATAACAGCGACGGCGAACTGGTGGCGCCGAACGGCTCCATCGGCTTTCGCTGGGGCGAAAAAGGCAAATGGAATCTCGAACAACGGGCAGACGGCAAAGATGTCGAGCTTAAGCTGTCGCTGCTGGATATTCGCGACAGCGTGGTGTCGGTGGGCTTCCCCTACTTTGGCGGCAACGAAAACCCGCATTTTCGCAGCGTAGCGCAGTCACCGGTGACCCTTCACCCGCTACCGGCTAAACAGCTGACGCTGGCCAGTGGCGAAAGCGGCCTGGTGGTCAGCGTCTATGACCTGATTCTGGCCAACTACGGTCTGGATCGCGGGCTTGACGATGTCAATGCGGCGAAGGATTTCGCCGAGGTCAAAGCCTATACCCCGGCATGGGCGGAGCAGATCACCGGCGTACCGCGTCAACATATCGAACAAATCGCCCGCGAGTTTGCCGATACGGCGCATAAGACCCACGGCCGCTCAATGATTATCCTCGGCGCCGGGGTGAACCACTGGTACCACATGGATATGAACTACCGCGGGATGATTAATCTGCTGGTATTCTGCGGCTGCGTCGGCCAGAGCGGCGGCGGCTGGTCGCACTATGTCGGTCAGGAGAAACTGCGCCCGCAGACCGGCTGGCTGCCGCTGGCGTTCGCCCTGGACTGGAGTCGTCCGCCGCGGCAGATGAACAGTACCTCTTATTTCTACAACCACGCCAGCCAGTGGCGCTACGAAAAACTGACCGCGCAGGAGCTGCTGTCGCCGCTGGCCGACGCCAGCAAATTTAGCGGCAGCCTTATCGACTTCAACGTCCGTGCGGAACGGATGGGCTGGTTACCTTCTGCGCCCCAGCTCAACGTCAACCCGCTGACCATTAAGCAGCAGGCCGAGGCCGCCGGGCTCTCCCCCGCGGAGTTCACCGTCCAGTCGTTAAAATCAGGCGATATTCGCTTTGCCGCCGAGCAGCCGGATAGCGGCAAAAACCATCCGCGCAACCTGTTTATCTGGCGCTCAAACCTGCTGGGATCGTCCGGTAAGGGGCATGAGTACATGTTGAAATACCTGCTCGGGACCGACAGTGGTATTCAGGGTGATGAACTGGGCGCCAGCGATGAGGTAAAACCTGAGGAAGTCGAGTGGCAGACCGCAGCGATTGAGGGCAAACTCGACCTGCTGGTGACCCTCGATTTCCGCATGTCCAGTACCTGTCTCTTCTCCGATATTGTCCTGCCGACCGCCACCTGGTATGAAAAAGACGATATGAACACCTCGGACATGCACCCGTTTATCCACCCGCTCTCCGCCGCCGTCGACCCGGCCTGGGAGGCGAAAAGCGACTGGGAGATCTACAAGGATATCGCTAAATCCTTCTCGCAGGTCTGCGTCGGCCATCTTGGCAAAGAGACCGATGTGGTGCTGGTCCCACTGCAGCATGATTCCCCCGGCGAACTGTCGCAGCCGTTCGAGGTGCTTGACTGGCGCAAAGGCGAATGCGATCTCATTCCAGGCAAAACCGCACCGTCGATTGCCCTGGTGGAACGCGACTACCCGGCCACCTGGGACCGCTTCACCTCTCTCGGCCCGCTGCTCGATAAGCTCGGCAACGGCGGGAAAGGCATTGCGTGGAATACGCAAAGCGAAGTCGATTTCCTCGGCAAGCTTAACTACGTCAAGCCCGACGGTCCGGCCGAAGGCCGGCCGCGGATCGACAGCGCCATTGACGCCTCCGAAGTTATTCTCAGCCTCGCGCCGGAAACCAACGGCCAGGTGGCGGTGAAAGCCTGGCAGGCGCTGGGAGAGTTTACCGGCCGCGATCATACCCATCTGGCGCTCAATAAAGAGGATGAGAAGATCCGCTTTCGCGATATTCAGGCGCAGCCGCGCAAAATTATCTCCAGCCCGACGTGGTCCGGACTGGAAAGCGAGCACGTCTCCTACAATGCCGGTTATACCAACGTGCATGAGCTGATCCCATGGCGCACCCTCTCCGGCCGCCAGCAGTTGTATCAGGACCATCCGTGGATGCGCGCCTTCGGCGAAAGCCTGGTAGCCTATCGCCCGCCCATTGATACCCGCAGCGTCAGCCAGATGAAGGCCGTGCCGCCAAACGGCTTTCCGGAAAAAGCGCTGAATTTCCTGACGCCGCACCAGAAGTGGGGGATCCACTCAACCTATAGCGAAAACCTGCTGATGCTGACGCTGTCGCGCGGCGGGCCGATCGTCTGGCTTAGCGAAACCGACGCGAAAGAGCTGGGCATTGAAGATAACGACTGGATTGAAGCGTTCAACGCCAACGGGGCTCTCACCGCGCGGGCGGTGGTGAGCCAGCGGGTGCCGCCGGGGATGACCATGATGTACCACGCTCAGGAACGGATTATGAATATCCCGGGTTCGGAAGTGACCGGTCGTCGCGGCGGCATTCATAACTCGGTAACCCGCGTCTGTCCGAAGCCAACGCACATGATTGGCGGCTACGCCCAGCTGGCCTATGGCTTTAACTACTACGGCACCGTCGGATCGAACCGCGACGAGTTCATCATGATCCGCAAAATGAAGAATATTGCCTGGCTGGATGACGAAGGTCGCGATCAGGTACAGGAGGCGAAAAAATGAAAATCCGTTCTCAGGTTGGAATGGTGCTGAATCTGGACAAATGCATCGGCTGTCACACCTGCTCGGTCACCTGTAAAAACGTCTGGAGCAGCCGCGAAGGCATGGAGTACGCGTGGTTCAATAACGTGGAGACCAAACCGGGTATTGGCTACCCCAAAAACTGGGAGGACCAGGATCAGTGGCAAGGCGGCTGGATCCGCGGCATTAGCGGTAAGCTGACGCCCCGCCTCGGCAATCGGGTCAGCGTGTTATCGAAGATTTTCGCCAACCCGGTGCTGCCGGCGATCGACGATTACTACGAACCCTTTACCTACGACTACCAGCACCTGCACAACGCGCCGGAGGGCAAATATCTGCCGACCGCCCGCCCGCGCTCGCTGATCAGTGGCGAGCGTATGGATAAGATTAACTGGGGCCCGAACTGGGAGGAGCTGCTCGGCGGCGAATTCGAGAAACGCGCCCGCGACCGTAACTTCGAAGCCATGCAAAAAGAGATGTACGGCCAGTTCGAAAATACCTTCATGATGTATCTCCCGCGCCTGTGCGAGCACTGCCTCAACCCGAGCTGCGTGGCCACCTGCCCGAGCGGCGCCATCTACAAGCGTGAGGAAGATGGCATCGTACTGATCGATCAGGACAAATGCCGCGGCTGGCGGATGTGCATCAGCGGCTGCCCGTACAAAAAAATCTACTTTAACTGGAAGAGCGGTAAGTCGGAAAAATGCATCTTCTGCTATCCGCGCATTGAGTCCGGGCAGCCAACGGTCTGCTCAGAAACCTGCGTCGGGCGCATCCGCTATCTTGGCGTACTGCTGTATGACGCCGACCGCATTGAAGAGGCGGCCAGTACCGAACATGAAACCGACCTCTATGAGCGCCAGTGCGAGGTGTTCCTTAATCCAAACGATCCGGCGGTCATCGAGGAAGCGCTAAAGCAAGGGATCCCGCACAACGTCATTGAGGCGGCGCAGAAGTCTCCGGTATATAAGCTGGCGATGGACTGGAAGCTGGCCCTGCCGCTGCATCCGGAGTATCGCACCCTGCCGATGGTCTGGTACGTGCCGCCCCTGTCGCCGATCCAGTCGGTTGCCGACGCCGGCGGCTTACCGAGCAACGGCAACATCCTGCCGGCGGTTGAGAGTCTGCGCATCCCGGTGCAATACCTGGCGAATCTGCTGAGCGCCGGCGATACCGGACCGGTCTTGCGCGCGCTGAAACGGATGATGGCGATGCGCCACTACAAGCGCTCGCAAACCGTCGAGGGCGTCACCGATACCCGCGCCATTGAAGAGGTGGGCCTCAGCGTTGAGCAGGTCGAAGAGATGTATCGCTATCTGGCGATCGCCAACTACGAAGACCGCTTCGTGATCCCCACCAGCCATCGCGAACTGGCGGAGGATGCCTTTCCGGAACGTAACGGCTGCGGCTTTACCTTCGGCGATGGCTGCCACGGGTCAGATACGAAATTCAACCTGTTTAACAGCCGGCGGATCGACGCCATCGACGTCAGCGGCGTGCGTAAGCATGGGGAGGGCGAGTGATGCGGATCCTGAAAGTGATCGGTCTGCTGCTGGAGTACCCCGACGAGTTACTGTGGGAGAACCGCGACGACGCCCTGGCGCTGATCAGGGCCGATGTCCCTTCCCTGACGCCGTTTGTCGGTGAGCTGTTGACGGCTCCGCTGTTGGATCGCCAGGCCGAATGGTGCGAGGTATTCGAGCGCGGGCGCGCCACCTCGCTGCTGCTGTTTGAACATGTGCATGCCGAATCCCGCGACCGCGGCCAGGCGATGGTCGACCTGATGAATCAGTATCAGCAGGCGGGTCTGCAGATCGATTGTCGCGAGCTGCCCGACCATCTGCCGCTGTATCTGGAGTATCTCAGTATTCTACCTCCCGCGGAGGCTCGGGAGGGGCTGCAGAATATCGCGCCGATTCTGGCGCTGATCGGCGGCCGTCTTAAGCAGCGAGCCTGCCCGTACTACCAGCTGTTTGACGCCCTGCTGGCGCTGGCGAAAAGCCCGCTCACCAGTGACAGTGTCACAAAACAGGTGGCGGGAGAAAAGCGCGACGATACCCGTCAGGCGCTGGACGCCGTGTGGGAAGAAGAGCAGGTGAAGTTTATCGAAGATAATGCGACCGCTTGCGATAGCTCGTCGATGCAAGCTTATCAACGACGCTTTAGTCAGGATGTGGCGCCGCAGTACGTTGACATCCGCGCCGGAGGCCCGAAATGATCCAGTATCTGAACGTCTTCTTTTACGATATCTACCCTTACCTGTGCGGCACCGTCTTTCTGGTGGGCAGCTGGCTGCGCTACGATTACGGGCAGTATACTTGGCGCGCCTCATCCAGCCAGATGCTGGATAAGCGCGGGATGGTGCTATGGTCGAACTTATTTCATATCGGCATTCTCGGCATCTTCTTTGGCCATCTCTTTGGCATGCTAACCCCACACTGGGTCTACTCGTGGTTCCTGCCGATGTCCCAGAAGCAGCTGATGGCCATGATCCTTGGCGGCATCTGCGGCGTGCTGACCCTGGCAGGCGGTATCGGCCTGCTGATGCGCCGCCTGACCAACCCGCGAATTCGCGCCACCTCCACGACCGCGGATATTTTGATCCTGTGCATTCTGCTGATTCAGTGCGCGCTGGGGCTGACAACCATCCCCTTCTCCGCCCAGCATCCGGACGGCAGCGAAATGCTCAAGCTGGTGGACTGGGCGCAGGCGGTGGTCACCTTCCACGGCGGCGCCTCGGCGCATCTGGACGGTGTCGCATGGATTTACCGCGTCCACCTGGTGCTCGGAATGACCATCTTTCTGATCTTCCCCTTCACCCGCCTGGTTCACGTCTGGAGCGCGCCGGTGGAGTATTTCACCCGGCGTTACCAGGTGGTACGCTCCCGGCGCTGAGCGCTGGCGGCGTTTACCATTCATCCTTACCGGTAGCCCGGACGAGGCCTTCGCACCAAGTTCGGGTATTTATCGTACCTGGCTCCAGGCTTTATGCCGGATGGCGGCTACGCCTTATCCGGCCTACAGGGGACTCTCACAGGCTCATACCCCGTAGGCCCGCGCAGGCGCAGCGCCGCCGGGCAAGGTATCAAACACGGTACCTGTAATTTCGCCGGGTGGCGGCTGTCGCCTTGCCCGGCCTACAGGGTCCTCTTACAGGCTCATACCCCGTAGACTCTCACAAGCGCAGCGCCGCCGGGCAAGATATCAGGCACGGTACCTGTATCGCCGGGTGGCGGCTGTCGCCTTGCCCGGCCTACAGGGTCCTCTTACAGGCTCATACCTCGTAGGCCCGCGCAAGCGCAGCGCCGCCGGGCAAGATATCAGGCACGGTACCTGTAATTTCGCCGGGTGGCGGCTGTCGCCTTACCCGGCCTACAGGGTCCTCTCACAGGCTCATACCCCGTAGGCCCGCGCAAGCGCAGCGCCGCCGGGCAAGATATCAGACACGGTACCTGTAATTTCGCCGGGTGGCGGCTGTCGCCTTACCCGGTCTACAGGGTCCTCTTACAGGCTCATACCCCGTAGACTCGCACAAGCGCAGCGCCGCCGGGCAAGATATCAGGCACGGTACCTGTAATTTCGCCGGGTGGCGGCTACGCCTTGCCCGGCCTACAGGGGCCTCTCACAGGCTCATACCTCGCAGGCCCGCGCAAGCGCAGCGCCGCCGGGCAAGATATCAGGCACGGTACCTGTAATTTCGCCGGGTGGCGGCTGTCGCCTGGCCCGGCCTACAGGGGCCTCTCACAGGCTCATACCCGTAGGCCCGCGCAAGCGCAGCGCCGCCGGGCAAGATATCAGGCACGGTACCTGTAATTTCGCCGGGTGGCGGCTACGCCTTGCCCGGCCTACAGGGTCCTCTTACAGGCTCATACCTCGCAGGCCCGCGCAGGCGCAGCGCCGCCGGGCATGAGGAGATTTACTTCCCGGCTTCCGGATGGGTAGCGAACGCCGCCATCACCGCCGCCAGCGCCGCTTCGCTGAAGCCATGTTTAGGATCGTCCACCCCCAGGCCGAAACGGGTCTGCAGCCCTTCATACAGCGCGGAGACATCGGCAAAATCGATCTTCTCCACCACATGGTTATTCTCCCAGTGGGTAAAGTGGAAGTTGGTGAGGGTCATTTTGCCGCCGTCCGGCAGATGACGACACATCAGCAGATGGTGACGGAAGTGGGACTGCGGCCAGTGCGCCGACCAGAAGTTGCCCATCACATAATCAGACGCATACTGGCGGCCTAAATCGAAATGGTACATCGACTGCCAGTGTTCGTGATGGTTGAACTGCAGCGTCCACTCATCCCCTTCATGCACCAGACGATAGCTGCCGTGCGGCGTTTGCTGTGGGATATCGGCCAGCAGTTTGATCGGCGCGGTCAGCGTCTGGCCGCCGAAGCCGACGTCGGCGATCCAGCGCTCCCCCGCCACCTCCACCAGCAACAGACGGTGAGTACGCGGCGGCATCTGCGGCGGGTTGGCCAGCACCACGCGGCCCAGCAGGCTGCGGACGTTAAAGCCTATCTCGCGCAGCGCGCGCTCCAGCAGGCCATTCTGTTCAAAACAATACCCCCCGCGGCGGGCGGCGATCAGCTTCTCTTCCAGCGCCCCATCGTCAAGGTGGATTTCACGCGGCAGCAGGACGTCGAGGTTTTCAAAGGGGATGGCGCTGTTATGCTGCAGATGCAGTTCCCGCAGGATATCAATGGAAACATCAGGCTCACCCGTCCAGCTCAGACGGGAAAAATAGGCGCGTAAAAAGGGACTCATCAGGGCCTCCAGCTGTAGGTGTCCGACATTTATAGCCTATTTTTCCGCGCCGACCGTCTTTTTTGTGCGCTTAGCGTTAACCGCACGTGCGGCGCTGCATCAGCGCCAGCGCCGTCAGCATCAGGACCAGACCGGTCAACAACGTCAGGCTGGCCATCGCCATGCCCTGACCGACGGAACCCTGTTCGAACTGGCGCCAGATAAACACCGCCACGGTTTGCGTACCGGCCGGAGAGAGCAGCAGCGAGGTCACCAGCTCCCGGGAGGCCACCGCGAACACCATCAGCATCGCCGCCAGCAGCGCCGGAAAGACCAGCGGCAGGACAATCAACCGCAGCGCCTGCAGTGGCGACGCCCCGTGCACCCTGGCGGCGGGCTCAAGGTTCGGGCCCAGCTGGCGCAGCGCGCTGCCGACATAGCGCACCGGCCAGGGCATCAGCAGGCAGCAATAGGAGAGCAGCAGCATCCACAGCGTGTTATAGGGCGAGCGCGGCCAGAAGGGCTGATTCCACAGCAGGATCAAACCGACCCCCACCACCACGCCCGGCAGCGCCGCCGGCATCAGCGACAGCGCGTCCACCATCCCGCGCCCTTTAATCTTCTGCACCATCACCAGCCAGGCGGCCAGCAGGCCCAACGCGCCGACGATTAGCGCCGAACCCAGGGCCAGCGACAGGCTGGTGCCGAGGGCCGAAAGGGCATCTCCCTGCTGGTCAAACAGCGCCGCGAAATGACGCAGCGTGACATTCTCAACACTCACACCACCGGAGAGCGTGCCCATCACGCTGGTGAGCATCATCGAGACGGCGGGGACGCCGACCGCCAGGCCGCCGACGGCCGCCATCGCCAGCACGGCGGGCAGCGTCATCCAGCCCAGCGATGCCCCGTGGTTCTCCCCCGGCTTACCGGTGACGCTGGTGACCTCTTTCTCCCCCACCAGCCGCCTTTGCAGCCACCAGGCGAACAACGCCACCGCCATCAGCAGCAGCGACAATAGCGCGGCGCCAGGGAGATCCACCGGCCAGTCGGCCAGCTTTTTCTCAATACCGACCGTCAGCATCACCACTCCCGCCCGGCTGCCCAGCGCCGCCGGTACGCCAAACTCCTCGATGGCGAGGGTAAACGCCAGCAGCATCCCCGCCGCCAGCGCCGGAGAGAGCATCGGTAGCGTCACGTGCCAGAAGGCGCGCCAGGCGCTGGCGCCATGGACGCGGGCGACCACCGCCAGCCGGGTCCCGCTCGCCAGCAGGCTGCGGGAGACGGCAAAGTAGACCACCGGAAATATGTTAAAGGTCATCACCAGCACGATCCCGCTGCGGCTGAACAGCAGATCGTTCAGCTGCCAGCCGGTCAGCTGCTGCAGATAGCCCTGGCTTTGCAGGGCCAGCATCCAGGAGAGCGCCGAGATATAGGGCGGCGTCAGAAAGGGGATCAAAAACAGGAGATCCCACAGCCGGGGCAGCGGCAGCGAAAACATACCGCGCAGGATGCCGAGCGGCAGGCCAATCATTACGCTGACCAGCGCCACGCCGGCGGCGATCCACAGCGTACCGCCGAGCATCGCCGCCAGCTGAGGATCGGCCAGCAGCGCCGGGATGCCGCCAAAGGCGTCCCCGAGCGAACCGGCGCTAAAATGGGGAAAAATCGCCTGCAGCAGAATAAACACTAACGGTAACGCGACCAGCATCACCAGGGCGGCAAGGGTCGCGCCGGAAAGGAATGTTTGTTTCACAACCGGTTCCTGAAGCTGAGGGTCCTCCGGCGGCCAGCGCCGGAGAAACGGGATCAATTACTGCGCGTACAGCTGACTGAAGCGGGCGAGCACGGCGCCCCGCTCGCTGCTGCCCTCGCTGGTGGTGGGCAGCACCTTCAGCGCGTCCAGTAGCGGACGTTTAGCCGCCACGTCGCGGCGGGCGGGCATCAGCCAGGCGTCGGCGACCTTCGCCTGACCTTCCGGCGACAGCACGTAATCGATAAAGGCTTTAGCCTCGCCGGGATGCTGGCTGGTTTTGAGGATCATCATCGGGCGCGGGGCAATCACCGTTCCGCTGGCCGGGAAGATCACCTTCAGCGACTCGCCCTGCTGAATATTGCCGTAGGAGACATAATCCACCGCGCCAAACACCGCCGCTTTCGCTCCCTGCATCACCGGCGTCACCGCCTGGGCGTTGGGTCCGCTGACTACCATGCCGTTCTTTTTCAGATCGTCAAACAGTTGCCAGGCCTGGTCGCCCATGCTGTTTTGCAGCCCGATCAGCAAATCCAGCGACGCGCCGGAGAGCGCCGGGTCGGGGGTTGTCACCTTGTCTTTAAACGCCGGCTGGGTGAGATCCCGCCACTCTTTCGGTTCCGGGGTGCCGCTTTTACTGTTCCAGACAATACCCAGGGCGGAGACGCCCTGGGCGATATAGTCCGCCGATTTCAGGTTCGCCGGTACCTGGTCGGCGTTGACGCTCGCAAAAGGCAACAACCAGCCCCGCTGGTGCAGATCTTCGGCGGTATCCCATGAGGCGGAGATCAGTACATCCGCCTGCGGGTTGGCCTGCTCGGCCTCCAGTCGGGCCATCACTTTGCCGGTGGTGGCCTGAAAAACGGTCACCTTCACCCCGGTCTGTTGTTCAAAACCGCTGGCCAGGCTTTTCGCCAGCGAGCCGGGTCCGGCGGTGTAAACGGTCAGCGCATGGGCGCTGGAGAGCATCATGGCGGAGAGAGCCATCGCGAGTACCACTCCTTTCTTAACGGTCATAACGGTGTTCATGCAACTTCCCCTGAGGTTGGCGTAACGGCGCGGACAGCGGCCACGCGGCCCGCGGATAAATAGACAATCTGGTCGGCTAACAGCTCGGCTTCACGTCGGTCATGGGTGACATACAGGGCGGTGATGCCGAGCTGTCGCAGCAGGCGGCTCATTTCGCCACACAGCGATTCGCGCAGTTCGCTGTCCAGGTTGGAGAGCGGTTCATCAAACAGCAGCACCCGCGGCGCGGCGACGATCGCCCGCGCCAGCGCCACCCGCTGCTGCTGACCGCCGGAGAGGCCTGAAGGCTTACGTTCGGCAAAGCCATTGAGGCCTACCCGCGCCAGCGCCTCGCTGACCCGGCGCTCGCGTTCGCTGCGGGAGACGCCGCGCATGCGCAGCGGAAAGGCGACGTTCTGCGCCACGCTCATATGCGGCCAGAGGGCATAATCCTGAAAAACCATGCCGATATCGCGCTGCTCCGGGGGCAATCCCCATCCTGCGCGGGCGACCAGCCTGTCGCCAAAGCGGATTTCGCCGCTGGCCGGCACGCTCAGCCCGGCCAGCAGACGCAGCAACGTGCTTTTGCCGCAGCCGGAAGGGCCCAGTAGCGCCACGATGCGGCCGGGTTCGATATGCAACGTGAAGCGGTCAAGAATAGGGGTCTCTGCGAAGGCGAAAGAGACCTCCTGCAGGGTGATAGGGGTCAGCGTGCGCATCATCGTCCTCCCTTTCGGGACAGCGAGACCAGCCCGGCGGTCGACATCCGACGGGGCACGCTCACCTGGGATAGCATCAGGGGAGCCAACATATTGTGATCCTCTTTGGGACTTAGTGCTGGCGACTATAGTCAGACGAGATGACGTATTGATTACATTTTCATTGCGGCTTAACGTGTTACCTGCCAACCGACCCATTATTCAAGGAACGCCTATGAGCCGCTTTCGCCACGTTGAACTGCAGTACGCCAGCCGTCTGCTCAACCACGGCCCAACCATTTTGATCACCAGCTACGATGCCCCGTCCGACCGGCGCAACGTTATGGCCGCCGCCTGGTCAATGCCGGTGGAATTCGCCCCGCCGCGGGTGGCTATCGTGGTGGATAAAAGCACCTGGACGCGGGAGATCATCGAGCGCAATGGCACCTTCGGCATTGTGGTGCCCGGCGTCGCAGCCGCCAGCTGGACCTACGCCGTCGGCAGCGTCAGCGGCCGCGATGAGGACAAATTCAATGCCTGGGGGATCCCGGTAGTAACCGGTCCGGAGCTGGGGCTGCCGCTGATCGAGGAGAAATGTCTGGCATGGATGGAGTGCCGGTTGCTGCCGGCGACGGCGGCCCAGACCCAGTACGACACCCTGTTCGGAGAGGTGGTCTCTGCCGCCGCCGATGAGCGCGCGTTCGTCACCGGACGCTGGCAATTCGACGACGATAAGCTCAATACCCTGCATCATCTTGGCACCGGCAATTTTGTCGCCAGCGGCCGTCATGTACGGGCAAACTCCCTCGACGAATAAACCGTTCTCGACGATTTCGGCAGCAAAGGCTTTACCGCCGGTGGGATATGGAACTTCGGCGTGCAGACGGAGATTTGGTTCTGACCGAGTGTCACTGGCGGACATCATGCCCGCCAGTGGCAACTACATGCTATAACCCGGCTTCTTAATCAACTGCGCCATCTGTGGGGCGATCTCGCTGTCCCACACCGCCTGCCACGCGTCCGGCTCAATCTGAGTGAGTGCGACGCTGACCGCGCCCTCTTTACTGTTCAGATGGCGGATCAGCACCTCGGTAATGTCGGCGGCCAGCGCGGTTTTTTGTTCATCAGTCAGTTCACGGGGAAAGCATTTAATATCAACATGCGGCATAGCAAAGACTCCTTGTGATCAGAGCCATAACGCTACCACAGAATGGCCGTTATGGTTGGCATCGCGTGCGTTAAATCAGCTTGTTACGGCGTAGCGCCGCGGCCAGCTCCGGTCGCTGACAGAACGCCCGGGCGATGGCGGCGAATTTTGGCGCGTGGTCGTCAAACCACGCCTGGCGGGGTCCCCAGCGGTACATCGCCGCGATATAGCAATCCAGCAACGTTACCGACGCGCCCAGCGCCCACGGCCCGGCGGCCAGCTGCTGTTCGAACCAGAGATAGAGATTTTTCCGGTACTGGAGACAATTCTCCACCAGCTGCTCCGCGGCGGCGGGCGCCCAGCGTTCCGGGTAATCGGCATAGGTAAAGGTAGGATAGACATTGGCCACCAGCCAGACCAGCAGGCGCTGAAACTGCGGACGCTGTGGCGTCCCCGGCGCGGGGGCCAGATCGGGACGCTGGTCGAGGATCATCAGCGCGATGGCGGCGGTTTCGGTCATGATGCTCCCGTCGGCCAGCCTCAGGGTGGGCACCTGGCACAGCGGGTTAATCTGCCGCAGACGCTCGCGCGCCGGACCGGGCTGGTCAAAGCCCTCCACGTCAACCACCTCGTAGGGAATATCGGCCAGGGAGAGCATCAGCTCGCTAATCGTCGAGCCCCATCCCGGCACGCCATAAACGGTTATCATGGTCGGCCTCCAGGGTAAAGCCTAAGTGTAGGCAGAAATTTGCCGCTCACCCACCCGGCACACCATGCCACTGGGGGTTAGTAGGTTATCCCCGGCGGGTTGACCACCGACTGCGCCACCGCTTCGCCCTGCTCCCCCCAACGCGCCAGCACCTGCTGATATTCACCGCGGGCAATCGCCCCGTCGAGGGCTGCCTGCAGGGCATAGACCAGACCGTTGCCTTTTTTGGTGGTTGTCGCCACCCACGCTTTTTTCGGCCCCAGGCCCACCACCCGGGTCTGGCCGTTAAGCGCCGCTTTATAGGCTGCCACCGACTGCGGGCCGAAAAAGATATCCGCCCGCCCGGACTGGATATAGAGATTGCCGGAGGCATCATCGGTCAGGTAGACCGGCTGGGCCTGCGGCCGTCCGGCGGCGCGGTTGTCCTCGTTCCAGCCCAGCAGGATCCGCTCCTGATTGGTGCCGGACCCGACGATCACTTTGCGCCCCGCGAGATCGGCGGGTCCGTTTACCGCGGCGATATCGCTGGTGGATTTCACCGAGAAGGCCAGGGAGTCCACCCGGTAAGTCGCAAAATCGAACTTCTCTTTGCGCTTCTCGGTTACCGCGATATTGATCAGCGCCACATCGTAGCGGCCGGAGGCGATGCCCAGCGGCCAGTCCTCCCACGCGGTGGGCACCAGCCTGAGCTTCAGGCCAAGGCTTCCGGCCAGCAGGCGGGCTATATCCGGGTCGCTACCGATCCGCGTGCGGTTGTCGCTGGCCAGCAGGGCCAGCGGCGGCGAATTGAGCGCCGAGATCGCCACCGTTAGCGTCCCCGGCTCGACGAAGCGATAGCCCGGCGGAATTTTCGCTATCGCCTGCGGGTCGCGGGTGACCGGCAATGGCTGCTCATTGGCGCGCAGTTCCAGCGCCGCGTAAGCGCTCATGGCAAAAGCGCTGAGAACAAGGGTCATTAGCGCTCTGTTCATGACGGCAGCACCCTGGATAAAAACTGCCGGGTACGCGGATGCTGCGGATGGTTGAGCACCTCGTCGCTGCTGCCCTGCTCGACGATCCTGCCGTCGACCATAAACACCACCTGGTCGGCCACCTCGCGGGCAAAGCCAATCTCATGGGTGACCACCACCAGGGTGGTGCCCGATCGCGCCAGCTTTTTGATCACATCCAGCACCTCGCCCACCAGCTCCGGATCCAGCGCCGAAGTGGGCTCATCAAACAGGATCACCCGCGGGTTCAGCGCCAGCGCCCGGGCAATGGCGATACGCTGCTGCTGGCCGCCGGAGAGATGCCGCGACCAGGCGTCGGCTTTATTGCGCAGTCCGACGACGTCCAGCAGTTCATAGGCACGGGCAATGGCCTCTTTGCGCGTGACCTGCTGGTGGGCGATCGGCGCCTCTATCAGGTTCTCCAGCACCGTCAGGTGCGGAAACAGGTTAAAGTTCTGGAACACGTAGCCGACGTTGATCCGCTGGCGGAGGATCTCCTTTTCTTTCATCTCATACAGCTTGTCGCCTTTGCGGCGATAACCGATATAGTCGCCGTCAATCTGAATAAATCCCTCATCGACCCGTTCGAGGTGATTTATGGTGCGCAGCAGCGTGGACTTGCCCGAGCCGGAAGGGCCGAGGATCACCGTCACCGTGCCCGGGGGGATCTCCAGCGACACATCGTCCAGCGCCTTGTGGCGGCCATAGTATTTGCTGACCCCGGTGATAGAGATATGGCCATTATGAGAGCTGGGCATGAACGGCCTCCTGCGGCTGCGCTTGACGTGCGGATTGAGTGGTTCGGCTGCTGCGGGCGCTGTTTACCGCCGAGCGGCGCTCGCTGCGCGCCAGGCCCCGTTCCACCAGATACTGAATGGCGGAGAGGACGCTGGTGATCGCCAGATACCAGGCGGCGCCGACCATCAACAGCGGGATCACCTCCTGGGTACGGTTGTAGATCATCTGGATGGTGTAGAACAGTTCCGGCATCGCCAGGACGTACACCATCGCCGTTCCCTTGGCCAGACTGATGATCTCGTTGAAGCCGGAGGGCAGGATGGTGCGCAGCGCCTGCGGCAGAATAATGCGCAACGTGCGCCGCCAGGCGGGTAGCCCCAGCGCGGCGGCGGCTTCATACTGCCCGTGGTCGACGCCGAGAAAGCCGCCGCGAATAATCTCCGCGGTATAGGCGCTCTGCACCAGGGTCAGGCCCACCACCGCCGTGGAGAATTGCCCCAGCACGTTAATGGTCTGATAGCTGGCCCAGGTGACGCCGGTAAACGGGATCCCCAGCGACAGGGTGTCGTAGAGATAGGAAAAGTTATAGAGAATGATCAGCACCACAATCAGCGGCAGCGAGCGAAACAGCCAGATATAGCCCCAGGCGAGACTGCTGAGCAGCCACGATGAGGACAAACGGGCCAGCGCCAGCAGGCCGCCGAAGATCACGCTTAACACCGTGCCGAGCAGGGTCAGGAGCAGGGTTTGCCCCAGCCCCTCGAGGATCACCGGGTCGAAGAACCAGCGGGCGAAGACGCCCCACTCCCAGCGCGGGTTAAAGGCCACCGACTGGATCACCACCGCCAGCACCAGCAGGGCGACCAGAGCCCCGACCACCCGCAGCGGATAGCGCGCCGGCACCACTTTGATCGTTTCAGATGAATGCATAATGCCTCCTCAGGCGCTGTGGCTGTAGGCGCTCACCGCCAGCGCTTTAGTGAACCGCAGCCGGCCATCGTACGGCGGCTGACTGTACTCTTCCGGGTCTCGCGTGAGGTCAAACTGCGCCTCATACCCCTGGCTGAGATAGAGCTTTACCGCCTCCGGCTGACGGAAACCGGTGGTCAGGTAGATATGGCTGTACCCGGCCAGCACCGCCCGTCGTTCCAGCTCCTGGACCACCTTCGCCGCCAGCCCCTGCTGGCGCAGACGGCGGTGCGTCCAGATACGTTTGATCTCTGCGGTGTGGCGATCCTTCGGCTTATACGCGCCGGTGGCGATAATTTCGCCCTCACGCTCAAGGACAATAAACAGCCCCTGCGGCGGCACATACCACTCACTTAACTCCACTTCCGCATCGCGGGAAAAATAGTCGCCGTAGCGGGCGGCATATTCGGCAAACAGCCCGCTAATAATCGGCTGCAGCTCCGGAGCCTCCGGAGAAATATCGCGGAATGCTTCGCTCATCGCGCCTCCTGTCAGTCGCCCAGTCCGGGCGGATTGATTTCCGATTGCGGAATGCTTTCCACCCCTTCGCCCCAGCGGTTAAGCACTTTGGCGTAGTCCCCGCTGGCGATAGCCCCGTTCAGCGCCGCCTGGACGGCATTCACCAGCCCGCTGTCTTTTTTCAGCGTTACCGCGATGTGCGCCGCTTTTGGCCAGCCGCCATCGACGCTGCCCACCAGTTTGGTTTTGCCGGTCAGCGCCGCCTTCCACGCGCCAATCACGTTGGGGCCGAAGAAGGCGTCGGCTCGTCCGGTCTGCAGGGCCAGCGTCTGGGCGGCATCATCCTTGGTGTAGACCGGGATAAACGGCTTCAGCCCCTTCTTGACGTTCTCCGCGTTCCACGCCAGCAGGATCGCCTCCTGGTTGGTGCCGGAGCCGACAATAATCTTTAGCCCGGCGATATCTTCCGCTTTGTCAATCTTGCTCAGCGGGCTGGTGCTTTTGACGTAGAAGCCCAGCGAGTCTTTGCGGTAGGTGGCGAAATCGAACTTCTCTTTCCGCTCTTTGGTGACGGTAATATTGCTGATCGCGGCATCATATTTGCCGGAGGTGACGCCCAGCGGCCAGTCTTCCCATGAAGTGGGAACCACGTTTACTTCCAGCCCGAGGCTCTCCGCCACCAGCCGGGCGATATCCGCCTCGCTGCCGAGCAGGGTTTTGTTGTCATCGGCAAAGACCGTCAGCGGCGGAGAGTTCAGGGCCGCCACCGCGACGGTGAATTTCCCCGGCACCGCCAGATGCAGATCTTGCGGCAACAGGGCAATGGCCTGCGGATTTTTCGCTGTATGAATCGGCGTTTTGTTGGCCTCCAGGCTCACTCCGGTGCCATTGATCTTGACGTCCTGACCCCACGATGAGGCGCTAAATGCCAACGCGACGGCCAGCAAGAGTGTTGTTTTCTGCATAGCGTGATTCTCTTTTATTATTTTTGGAATTGATTAGCGGGTAGCGCCAGACCCAGACTTTCCCGCAGGGTGGTGCCCGGATAGTCGCGACGGAACAGTCCGCGCGCCTGTAACAGCGGAACCACCTCATCCACAAAGCGCGGGAAGGTTTCCGGCGTGCCGCCCTGAATAATGAAGCCGTCCGCCGCGTGCTGCTCGAACCACAGTTGCAGGCCATCAGCGACATCGCTGGCGGTGCCGGTAAAGCGCGGACGCGGGCTGGCTGCCTCCAGAGCCACCTGGCGCAGGGTTAAGCCCCGCTCGCGGGCGTGACGTTTAATCTCGTCGGTGGTGCTGCGGAAGCTGTTTTGTCCGAGGTCGCCAATATCCGGGAAAGGTTCGTCGAGCGGGTACTGCGAGAAATCGTGGTGTTCGAAATAGCGCCCGAGATAATTCAGCGCATCTTCGATGGAGACCAACGCCGCGGTGGTCTGGTACTGCCGCTCCGCGTCCTCGGCGTCATCTCCGACGATGACGCTGACGCCCTGGAAGATATGCAGTTGGTCCGGACTGCGCTGATATGCGGCGAGTTGGCTTTTGACATCCCGATAAAATGCCTGCGCCTCGGCCAGCGAGTCCTGATGAGTAAAAATGGCATCGGCGTGGCGCGCGGCTAATTTTTTGCCGTCATCCGACGCGCCGGCCTGGAAAATAATCGGTCGGCCCTGCGGCGTGCGGGCAATATTTAGTGGCCCGGCGACTTTAAAGAAATCGCCGTGGTGGTCGAGCGTATGCAGTTTATTTTTATCAAAGAACTGGCCAGTCTCCTTATTGCGCACAAAGGCATCTTCTTCCCATGAATCCCATAAGCCTTTCACCACCTGCAGGTATTCATCGGCAATGCGATAGCGCAGCGCATGATCCGGATGTTGGGCCCGGGAGAAGTTTTTCGCCGACCCCTCCAGCGGGGAAGTGACCACGTTCCACCCCGCCCGTCCCTGGCTTAAATGGTCAAGGCTGGCGAACTGGCGGGCGGTGGTAAACGGCTCGCTGTACGAAGTCGATAAGGTCCCCACCAGCCCCAGTCGCCGGGTGATCGCGGCCAGCGCGGAAAGTACCGTTAAGGGTTCGAAGCGATTTAAAAAATGGGGAATCGATTTTTCGTTAATATATAAACCGTCGGCGACAAAAATAAAATCCAGCTTCCCCGCTTCTGCTTTTAGCGCCGTCTGGGTGACGAAATCAAAATTAATACTGGCGTCCGCCTGGGCCGCCGGATGACGCCAGGCGGACATATTTCCCGATGCGCCATGCAATATGGTTCCCAGACGCAATTGTCGATTTTCAGACATAGCTACCCCTTCCCCTGTCATTCGTTAAATGTGTTGTAACGCTTCTTCCGCGAGACGGGCGAAATAGTGCGCCGCGGGCGCAATCAGCCGTTCATCCGGATTAAATGCCGGATGGTGCAAACCATATTCGCTGGCGCTGCCGATGCTGACGAACGCCCCGGGAATATGCTGAAGATAGACCGCAAAATCTTCGCCACCGAGATGCAGATCGGCATGGTGGGTGCGATACCCGGCCTGGGCTGCCACCTCGCTGGCGAAATCGGCCCAGCGGGCGTCGTTGACCAGCGCCGTCGGGCCGGCGTACCAGAAGACGTCAATCTGCGCGCCAAAGGCGCTGGCGAAACCGGCGGCAATCTCGCTGACCCGGGCCTTGACCCGCTGCTGCACTTCACTGCTGTGGGTGCGCAGCGTCCCCTCCAGCTCGACGCTCTCCGGCAGCACGTTCCAGGTATTGCCTCCCTGGATCCGCGTCACGCTGAGCACCACCGAGTCGAGGGTGTTCACTTCCCGGCTGGCCACGCTCTGCAGCACCGTCACCAGCTGGCTGGCCAGCAGGATCGCATCCCTTCCTTCATGTGGGCGGGCGGCATGCGCCCCCTTCCCGGTCACTTTGAAGACGAAGCGGTCGACGTTGGCGTAGAACGCGCCGCCGCGGGTGGCAAATTCGCCCACCGGCAGGCCGGGCTCATTGTGCATGCCGAAGATCGCCGACACCTCCTCCAGCGCCCCGGCGCGGATCAGGGTTTTCGCGCCGCCAAAATTTTCCTCCGCCGGCTGAAACAGGATCCGCACCCGCCCCGGGAGTTCCGCTTCCCGCTCCTTCAGCAGCAGCGCCGCCCCCAGCATCACGCTGGTGTGAATATCGTGGCCGCAGGCATGCATTACCCCTTGATTCTGCGAGCGGTAAGGCAGACCGGTCGCCTCCTCGATGGGCAACGCGTCGATGTCCGCCCGCAGGGCAATCACCTTGTCGCCGCTGCCGACTTCGGCGACCAGCCCGGTTTTCAGATCGTAGGGCAGCAGGGTCAGCCCGCCGCTCTGCAGCCAGTCGCGGATCCGCGCGGTGGTGGCCACCTCCTGCAGGGAGAGCTCCGGGTTCTGGTGCAGCTCGCGCCGCCAGCTAATCAGTTGTTGTTCAAAGGACATTCAGCACCTCCTTGCCGTAGTGAGCCTGCGCCAGCAGGCGCAGGGAGTGCAGGCGCGCTGGCCCGTCGCTAATGGGGGTATCAATGATGAGTTCATCCAACTGTTCTTCCGCCTGCAGCGCGTCAAGCCGGGCTTTAACCTGTTCGGGAGTACCGGAGATCAGCGAAGATTCACGGCGGGCAATGCGCGTCGGTCGGCTGCCGGCCTGGCGGGCAAAAGCGACGGCCTGCGCCTCACTGCCGACGGTCACCCGCTGGCCGTTCTCCAGCTCGACGCCCCACACCTCGACCTGCTGCGCCAGCGCGGCGGCGGTGGCCGAATCGTCAGCGACCACCACCTGGACGGCGACCATCGCCTCACGCGGGCTGAGCTCGCGCCAGCGGTTGAACACGGCACGGCGCAGCGCGCTGTCGCCATTGAGATGGGCGGCAAAGACAAAGTTCCAGTCAAGGCGGGCGGCCAGTTCAGCACTCTCCAGGCTGGCGCCGAGGAGAAAACCGTCTGCCCGGCGCGGCGGGATCGGCGTGGCGCGTAGGCTCTCCTCTCCCCCGGGCTCAGTCAGCGACAGCCAGTTATCCAGCTGCGCCAGCTGATCGGCAAAGGTCCCTTTCTCCTCTTGATGCAGGCCCTGCTGCAGGGCGCGGGTGGAGAGCGGCAGGCCGCCAGGCGCCTTGCCGACCCCGAGATCGATGCGGCCCGGCGCGAGGGCGGCCAGCAGGTTAAAGTTTTCCGCGACCTTATAGGGGCTATAGTGCTGGAGCATGACGCCGCCGGACCCAAGACGGATCCGCCGGGTGTGGCCCAGCAGCCAGGCGATAACCAGCTCCGGCGAGGGGCTCGCCAGCTGATCGGTATTGTGGTGTTCAGCGACCCAGAAGCGGTGGTAGCCCCAGGCTTCGGCGTGTTGCGCCAGCGTTAATGTACGCGCCAGCGCCTGCGCGGCGGTTTCCCCGGCGGCAAGCGGACTTTTATCCAGAATACTGATTCGATAAGACATTTCGCAGGCTCATATGAAAGTACGTGCCTGCATTATTAAAATCTCTGCTAACTATTGAGAAACAATTAATTCACATGTGTACTGCTGAAAATTAGATATGCCCGGCTGAACGCTGCGCTTCCAGCTCGCGGAGCAGCGCCTCGGCCTGCCGCGGATTGCGCACCCGGACGAAGCGAATATGACGATATTGCGGATCCTGCATATCGGCCAGATAGCGTCGGCGATGCTGCCGCCAGGTTTTCAGCGTCCAGAGGATGATGGATTCCCGGCTGCAGAACGAACGGCGAAAACTCTCGCAGTTGCCCGTGCCCGGCCACAGCTCCTGATGTCGCCACGCCCGGCTCGCCGCCCGCCATACCGCCTGGCGCAGCGTGCGCCAGAAACCATAATCTACCCAGATCACCAAATCCACCGCACGCCATTTAACGCTGCGGCTGCGATTGTAATTGCCATCCAGCACCCAGCCCGGCGTGGCCGTCGCGGCGGCAATGGCGGCGAAAAATGCCTCATCCGGCGCGCCCTGCCAGTTCGGCCGCCAGTACAGGCGATCGAGCTCGATCCAGGGTAATTCCAGCCTGTGCGCCAGGCGCCGGGCCAAAGTGGATTTGCCTGAGCCGCTGGTGCCGACCACGTTGATATTCATCTCTGTTTCTCCCCGGTTACCAGACTCTGCCTGGCGATACTCTTGAATCATCTTTCAGGCTGCCGTCCCCCCGGTCATGCCGCGCCAGCGAATGTCGGTTCACCTGGCGCTGGCGTTTTTTGGGCCTACTACAATACCTGCCCTGCACAGAGGAATAAATCATCCGCCATAACCATTCTGCTCCACTGCGTCCGGCCATCAGGCTGGCACAATCCTCAGGCCGGGCATACACTCTGCGTACCTGTGAGCAGTATTCATCAATCCGGAAAGATTATGCTAAAAGAGAACGTAAACGATCTGCTCTCCTTTATGGTGGTGGCGCGTGAACGCAGCTTTACCCGCGCGGCGGCCCAGCTTGGCGTGTCGCAGTCGGCGCTCAGCCATGCCATGCGCCATCTCGAAACGCGGCTCGATGTCCGGCTGTTGACCCGCACCACCCGCAGCGTGGTGCCGACCGAAGCGGGCGAGCGACTGATTCAGCGCCTCGGTCCGCATCTGGAAGAGATCGAGCAGGCCCTGGCTGCATTGCGCGACACCCGAGAACGCCCGGCGGGCAACCTGCGCATTACCGCCGGGGAGCATGCCGCCAGCGCGGTACTCTGGCCGGCGCTAAAGCCATTTATGCTGCAATATCCTGATATTAACATCGAAATCACTGTTGATAATGGGCTCACGGATATCGTGGGTGACCGCTTCGACGCCGGGGTGCGTCTCGGCGAACAGGTGGCAAAAGACATGATTGCCGTGCGCATCGCCCCGGATATGCGGATGGCGGTGGTGGGTTCGCCGGCCTATCTGCAGCGGGCCGGTACGCCGCAAACGCCCTGGGATCTTGCCCAACATCGCTGTATCAATCTGCGCCTGCCGACACGAGGGGGACTTTACGCCTGGGAATTTGCCCGCGATGGCCGGGAGATTCAGGTGCGGGTGGAGGGACAGCTGATCCTCAACAGCCTGCCGCAGCGCATCGACGCGGCGGAGGCGGGCCTCGGGCTGGCCTACGTGCCGGATGACTGCGTGGCGGAGGCCTTAGCCAGCGGCCAGCTGGTGCGGGTGCTGGCGGAGTGGACCCCCGCCTTCCCCGGCTACCATCTCTATTACCCCAGCCGGCGCCAGCATACCAGCGCTTTCACGCTGTTACTGGAAACTCTGCGACGCTGATCTCATTGATAAATCTGTCAAATGCTCTCGGTAAATGTTTTAGGTGCGTAACTATTAGGTTACGTGTAGGATTCAGCGCCATGTCTGAGCTTATCTCCTACGTCAGAATGATGAGAAAGCCAGCATAATGTGCCAGCCGTCCTCCATTCCGGCTGCAAACATGGGCATTGACAGGAAACTGATACATCAATGAATACGAAACACGAAAATGCAGCGGAGCATCATGCTGCAAAACGCCACTGGCTTAACTCACATGAAGCGGGTTATCACAAAGCGATGGGCAACCGTCAGGTACAGATGATCGCCATCGGCGGCGCTATCGGTACCGGTTTGTTCCTCGGCGCCGGGGCACGTTTACAAATGGCAGGGCCAGCGCTCGCCCTGGTCTATCTGGTCTGCGGCATCTTCTCCTTCTTTATTCTTCGCGCCCTCGGCGAACTGGTCCTCCACCGCCCCTCGAGCGGCAGCTTCGTCTCTTATGCAAGGGAGTTCCTCGGTGAAAAAGCCGCTTACGTGGCCGGCTGGATGTACTTCGTTAACTGGGCGATGACCGGGATTGTCGATATCACCGCCGTGGCGCTGTATATGCACTACTGGGGCGCGTTTGGCGATGTGCCGCAGTGGGTCTTCGCCCTCGGCGCGCTGGCTATCGTCGGCACCATGAATATGATCGGCGTGAAGTGGTTCGCCGAAATGGAGTTCTGGTTCGCGCTGGTTAAGGTGCTGGCGATCGTCGCCTTTCTCGTGGTCGGCACCATTTTCCTCGGCTCCGGTAAGCCGCTGGACGGCAATGCCACCGGCTTCCATCTGATCACCGATAACGGCGGCTTCTTCCCGCACGGCCTCCTGCCGGCGCTGGTGCTGGTGCAGGGGGTGGTCTTCGCCTTCGCCTCCATCGAGCTGGTGGGGACCGCGGCCGGAGAGTGTAAGGATCCGGAGACAATGGTGCCGAAGGCCATCAACAGCGTGATCTGGCGTATCGGTCTGTTCTATGTCGGTTCGGTGGTGTTGCTGGTGCTGCTTCTGCCGTGGAACGCCTACCAGGCCGGACAGAGCCCGTTCGTTACCTTCTTCTCAAAGCTGGGCGTGCCATATATCGGCAGCGTGATGAACATCGTGGTGTTAACCGCGGCCCTCTCCAGCCTTAACTCGGGTCTCTACAGTACCGGGCGTATTCTGCGCTCGATGTCGATGGGAGGCTCCGCGCCGAAGTTTATGTCGAAGATGAGCCGTCACCACGTCCCTTACGCCGGGATCCTGGCGACGCTGGGGGTATATGTAGTCGGGGTTTTCCTCAACTATCTGGTGCCATCTCAGGTATTTGAGATCGTACTCAACGTCGCCTCGCTGGGGATCATTGCCTCCTGGGGCTTTATCGTGGTGTGTCAGATGCGTCTGCGCAAAGCGATCAAGGAAGGGAAAGCGGCAAAGGTCAGCTTCAGAATGCCGGGGGCGCCGTTCACCTCCTGGCTGACGCTGCTGTTCCTGTTCAGCGTGCTGGTGCTGATGGCCTTCGATTATCCGAACGGTACCTACACCATAGGATCAATTCCGCTGCTGGCGGTATTGCTGGTGGCTGGCTGGTTTGGTGTGCGTAAACGCGTGCATGAGATTCACAGCACGGCGCCGACGCTGAGGAAGTAACTGGCAGGACTCCCGGTTTGTCCATCGCGGGCAAACCGGGAGGTCAGAACTTAATTATCTTCAACCAGCTGCGACACATCGCTGCTGTTAATTTCCCGCTTATTACCTGACTCATCGATATAGCTGGTCATCCCCGTTTCTTTATCCAGCTGCGGCTTGCCGTGGGTAACGATAGTTTGACCGCTCTTCGTGGTCATAACGTAGTTTGACGAACAACCTGCCAGCAGCGCCAGCATCGCGCCGGCGCAAATCACCATGAATGGCTTTTTCATTTTATCTCCACTGATTACCACTGCCCGCACGTGGCGGGAAAGGGTTAAGTGTATAACCATCTGGTTTGTCAGGCCAATAGGCGTTTGTAACAGAGGGTGAGTCGCCGGGCCTGGCCCGGCGGCATGCGGAGCGCGACCACCGTTTTCCGGTTTCGTCGCGCTGAGGTCTTACAGGGCGATGCGGATCACATCGTCCGGCGCGGTGGCCTCTTTCTCACGGCTGGAAGCTTGTTTCACGCTAACGTACAGCGTTTTGCCGTCCTCGGAGAGCGCCAGGCTGTTGGGGTGAGTCGGCGTTTTAAAGGTCTTCACTACCTTGTAGCTCTTGCCGTCGATAACGCTGACTTCCCCGGCCTTACGATGCGTCACATAGGCTTCGTTGCGCGCCGGGTTAAACAGCACCGCCAGCGACTCCGGCGCGGCGATTTTCTCCAGCACCTTGCCGTCGCGGGTATCGACCACCAGCACTTCCGGCTGCTTGCTGTCGGTAATAAAGGCACGATGGCCGGCGGTATCGAGACTCAGGTTAAGATAGAAATGCGCTTTGCCGTCATCCTGCAATTTTTTGCGCGACGCAATCGTGTTGCTCTCGCTGTCGATGGTCAGCAGTTCGCCATCGGCGTTGGTGGTATACAGACGCTTAGCCTGCGGATCGATCGCCAGACCCGTCGCCATTGCCCCGGTGCCGGTAATGGTCGTTTTCAGCTTCAGGGTTGCGCCATCTACCACCCAAATCACGCTCTCTTTGCCCAGACCGGTAATGTAGACCGTGTTGGTCTGCTCATTGACCGCCAGCTCGCGCGGCTGCAGCGGACGCACGGTTTCGCTGCGCTGACGCTCGTCCAGCACCAGGCGCCCCTTCACGGCGCCGGTTTTGGCGTCAATAGCGGTGACAGTGCTGTCGACGGTATTGCCAAACCACAGCGTGCCGGTGGCATGGTTGATAGCGGCGCCGAACGGCTTCAGATCGTTGTGAATAATCTGCGTCACGTCGAGGGTGGCGGGGTCAAGACGGTAAACCACCCCGCCTTTGTCCAGCGAACGACTCTGTGATGTGGCGACCCACAGCGCATTCTCCTGCTGGCTGTAGGCCATTTCGTAGGCCCCTTTTCCGACGGCCTTGCGCAGCATCTCTTCCGCGGCGTGGGCGCTAAAGCTGCCTGCCAGCAGCAGAGAAGTGACGAGCAGTGAATGGCGCAGACGCGGCGCGGCAAAATGACGTAATGACATGACGACTCCCTTTGATAAACCAGTATGTGCTGACCCGACATCGCTTCCGGCGGTAAAGTCCTGGCTTTACCCTTATTTTTGAATGCGAATAGTAATCATTATTTATATCAAAGTGGAGCGTTAATTGTTGTTGTGCGGTAAATTCATGCCTGGCGAGCACTATCCGTTAACCAGCAGCAGTTAATAATTTTCAAATATTTTACAAACGAGGTAACATATATACATATGTTCCATTTGGTTCGTCTTTGAGTATTATCGATGAAAATCCTGTCCGTGCGTCACGTCGCCCTCCCGGCCCTGCTCTTGCCGCTCATTGCCGCAGCCCAGGCCGCTGATGAACAAACCATGGTGGTGACCGCCGCGCCAACCACGGTTTCTGAACTGGATACCCCCGCCGCCGTCAGCGTGGTGAATGGGGATGAGATGCGCCAGGCCGCGCCGCGCGTCAATCTCTCTGAATCGCTGGGCGCCGTGCCGGGCCTGCAGGTGCAGAACCGGCAAAACTATGCCCAGGATCTGCAGCTGTCGATTCGCGGCTTTGGCTCGCGCTCAACCTATGGCGTGCGCGGACTGCGCATCTATGTGGATGGCATTCCGGCCACCATGCCCGACGGCCAGGGGCAGACCTCAAATATTGATATCGGCAGCGTTGACACCATTGAGGTGCTGCGCGGCCCCTTCTCTGCCCTGTACGGTAACTCGTCCGGCGGGGTGATCAACGTCACCAGCCAGACCGGCACCCAGCCGCCCACCGTGGAAGCCAGCAGCTACTATGGCAGCTTCGGCACCTGGCACTACGGGATGAAAGCCACTGGCGCCGTTGGCGACGGCAGCCACGCAGGCGATGTGGATTACACGGTCTCAACCAATCGCTTCACCACCCATGGCTATCGCGATCACAGCGGCGCGCGCAAAAATCTGGCGAACGCCCGGCTGGGGGTGCGCATCAACGACGTCAGTAAGCTGACTCTGCTGCTGAATAGCGTGGATATCAAAGCCAATGACGCCGGTGGCCTGACCGCCGATGAATGGCGCGATAACCCGCGCCAGTCACCGCGCGGCGACCAGTATAATACCCGCAAGAATACCCGACAGACCCAGGCCGGCCTGCGCTATGAGCGCCAGCTCAGTGCCCAGGACGATCTCAGCGTTATGATGTACGCTGGAGAACGTGAAACCACTCAGTTCCAGTCGATCCCGCGCGCGCCGCAGCTGAAGCCGAGCCATGCCGGCGGGGTGATCGACCTTACCCGTCACTACCAGGGGATTGATACCCGGCTGACCCATCGCGGAGAGCTGCTGGTGCCCGTCACGCTCACCGCCGGTCTCGACTACGAGAACATGAGCGAGCGGCGCAAAGGGTATGAAAACTTTGTGATGGTCAACGGCGCGCCGCAGTATGGCGAACAGGGCGCGCTGCGCCGTAACGAACGCAACCTGATGTGGAACGTCGACCCCTACCTGCAGACCCAGTGGCAGCTCACTGACAAACTCTCGCTCGATGCCGGGGTTCGCTACAGCTCGGTATGGTTCGACTCGAACGACTACTACATCACCCCAGGCAATGGCGATGACAGCGGTGATGCCAGCTATCACAAATGGCTGCCCGCGGGCTCGCTGAAATATGCCCTGACCGACGCGTGGAACGTCTATCTTTCCGCCGGCCGCGGCTTCGAGACGCCAACCATTAACGAACTCTCCTACCGCTCCGATAACCAGAGCGGCCTCAACTTCGGCCTGAAACCCTCCACCAACGACACGGTGGAGATCGGCAGCAAGACGCGGATCGGCAATGGGCTGTTCACCGCCGCCCTGTTCCAGACCAATACCGATAATGAGATTGTGGTCGACAGCAGCAGCGGCGGGCGCACCAGTTATAAAAACGCCGGCAAGACCCGCCGTCAGGGGATGGAGCTGGGGCTGGATCAGCAGTTTGGCGAGAGCTGGCGTCTGAAGGCGGCCTGGACTTGGCTGGACGCGACCTATCGCACTAACGTCTGCGACGACGCCAGCTGCAATGGCAATCGCATTCCGGGGATCGCGCGCAATATGGGCTACGCCTCCTTTGGCTATCAGCCGGAGCAAGGTTGGTACGCCGGGAGCGATATACGCTATATGAGCGATATCATGGCCAATGACGAAAACACCGCCAAAGCGCCCTCCTGGACGGTGGTTGGCCTGACGACTGGCTATAAATGGAGCTACGGCAGGATGGATATGGATCTGTTCGGTCGCATCGACAACCTGTTCGACCGGGAGTACGTCGGGTCTGTCATCGTTAACGAGTCTAACGGGCGTTACTACGAGCCTGCCCCGGGACGTAACTACGGCATCGGCCTGAACCTCGCCTGGCGCTTCGAATAACACGCCCCTTCCCCGCCGATGCCTCTCGCGATCGGCGGGCGAAGCGCTTTTCCTTACCGTCTATTCCACCGCCAGGCGGACACCCGCCAACCACCCGCGCTTGACACTCCACCCCCTTCGTAGTCATATAGTCACCACATAATCACCATGGTTACTATTTATATTGATCGGCACTTTTATCAGCCAGGGAGGGATAAATGGATAATGTCGTTTATGCGGACTGCGTATTGATTAACGGCAAGGTCGCCACGGTGGACTCACATTTTAGTTTTAAGCGCGCCATCGCCGTGAAGCAGGGATGGATTATTAACGTTGGTGAAGACCAGGATATTCAGCAGCATATTGGTCCCCAGACGCAGGTCATTGACCTTAAGGGCAAACTCATTTTACCCGCCGCGCATGACTCACATATCCATATCGGCTGGCTCGCTGACAGCTGGCATTGCCTGAACTGCCAGGACGTGCGTTCCCTGGCAGTACTGCGGGAAAGACTGCGCGACCAGGCAGCCCGCACTCCCGCCGGGGCATGGATTCGTGTCTGCGGTCTGGATCCAAACGCAATCAAGGAGTGCGCGGCCGAGCAGCGCTCTCTGACGCGCTGGGATATTGACGACGTCACGGCCGATCATCCCACCCTGCTCGCCCTGTGGGACGGTCACTCCTGCATCGTCAACAGCCGGGCGCTGGCCCTCTCCGGTCTTGACGCCAGCACCCCTGATCCCCTCGGCGGACATCTGGGGCGAACGGCCAGTGGCGAACTGGACGGCAATTTCATCGACCTGCCCGCCCTGCATCTCGCATCCGGCACGATGCCGCGTCTGACCGTAGCGGCCCTCAAAGAGAACCTTCTGGCAGCCCAGCGCCTGATGAACAGCGAAGGGTATGCCAGCTACACGGAAGGCGCCATGGGTCCGGGGGAAAATACGCGCGAGGTAGGCGCCGCGGGGGATCGCGCCATCGCCGCCTACCGTGAACTGCAGGATGAAGGAAAACTCACCGCCCGGGTATCCATCGCCTTTTACTCTGCCGAGCGGGGGGTTCAATCCTGCGCCACCCTGAAGCGCGATCTGGATAGCTTTGATTTCTCCCAGTTCACCGACCGGGACTGGCTGGACTGTCGGACCATAAAACTGTTCTGCGATGGCGTTCCCACATCGCACACAGCGTGGATGAATCAGGATTACGCCGACCGGCCGGGATATCGCGGACGCTCGGTGTTTGGTGGCCCCGAGGCGACCGAGGAAGCACAAGTTGAGGCGCTACAGCAGATGATTCTGCTGGCTCACCAGCGCGGTTTTCAGGTGGCAGTCCATGCGGTCGGCGATAAGGCGGTAAAAGTCACGATTAACAGCTTCGTGCAGGCGATTCAGCGCTATCCGGGGGAGAGCCGACGGCATTATGTGCTGCACGGCTCCATGGGCGATCGGCAAGATTTCGTGACGGCGGCAAAATACGGCATTCTGCTTTCCGAACAACCCTCACCTGGCGGCCCGGCATATGACTATGAACAGCGCGCCCGCTACTGTGGCATCAAGGGGGAAATCTGCAAAGGGCTACGGGATATCATCGACCTTGGGGTCATCGTCGCCGGCGGGTCAGATGGCATTATGGCGCTGGTGAACTGGCGCAAAATGGTTCAGGCAGCGGTCACCCGCAAATCATCTTCCAGCGGCAACGTTATTCGCCCGGAGCTGGCAATTAGCGTGGCGGACGGCGTGCGGATGTACACCATCAATGCGGCCTATCAGGAAGGGAAAGAAGCGGTACGCGGATCGATAGAGGTCGGCAAAGTCGCTGATTTTCAGGTGCTGGACCGCGATATTTTCGCCGTAGCCCATGAGGAGATTGGCGCCAGCCGCGTGGTGATGACCATGGTTGGCGGAAACGTCGTCTTTCAAGACTAACCGCGCTCACCCGGCTCAGGTCGCCGGGCGGGCAGCGTGCTGCATCAGCGGAAGACGTCTGCCCACCAGAGCATCGCGCTTCCGCTACAGGAGCGAATTAAAGCAGATTTCGCAGGGATAACTCGAAAATGATCTTTTCTGCCTGGCAGGAGAAGGCGATGGAGAGGTCGAGTTTCACCGCGTCGCCAGCGGCGACGATGGTGTAATCGACCTGCGGCGGTTCACTGGCCGGCGCTGCGGCGGCAGCACGTTCGCGCACGGCGGCTACGGTGGATTCCGCTTCTTCGCGGCTTGGGAACACCTTCTCGGCCCGGTAGACGCAGTCCTCGTTATCAATGATCGTCCCGACATCAATGGCGCAGCCTTTGGTGCTGCATTTATCTACAACATCTTTCATCGTAATAACCTCTTGAGTTTTCTTAAGGATAAGAACCCGCCCGCCGAAAAGCAAACCATTAATATCCGTAAGGATTAGCAATTTTTCTATTATATCGCGCCGCGCCGGGCGCCATCTTGCGCCACCGCAAAACGAGGCACCATGTTTACGGACGGTCGCGTAACGATATGCGTTGCCCTCGCAGCAATCGTGGTCTCCATCACACTATTCTGCACACCATCTCGTCTGCCCCGACTCGCAGCGTTAGTCTGGTCACAGAACATCGCCAACAAGGAGCTGCTATGGCACTGCCGATTATGATTGATTGCGATCCGGGACATGATGACGCGATCGCCCTGGTCCTCGCCCTCGCCTCGCCGGAGCTGGAGGTGAAAGCCGTCACCGCTTCCGCGGGCAACCAAACCCCGGAGAAGACCCTGCGCAACGTGCTGCGTATGTTGACGCTGCTGAACCGGCCGGACATTCCGGTTGCCGGCGGCGCGTGGAAGCCGTTGATGCGCGATCTGATCATCGCCGATAACGTGCACGGCGAGAGCGGACTGGATGGCCCGAGCCTGCCTGAGCCGGCCTTTGCGCCGCAGAACTGCACCGCCGTCGAGCTGATGGCCAGCGTGCTGCGGGAAAGCCAGGAGCCGGTGACCCTGGTGGCCACCGGGCCGCAGACTAACGTGGCGTTGCTGCTCGCCAGCCATCCGGAGCTGCACGCGAAGATCGCCCGCATCGTGATCATGGGGGGCGCCATGGGGCTGGGCAACTGGCAGCCGGCGGCGGAGTTTAATATTTACGTTGATCCGCAGGCCGCGGAAATGGTCTTTCAGTCCGGGATCCCGGTGGTGATGGCGGGCCTTGACGTCACCCATAAGGCGCAAATCCTTCCCGCCGATATCGAGCGATTCCGCCAGATTGGCAACCCGGTGTCGACCATCGTCGCCGAGCTGCTCGACTTCTTTATGGCCTACCACAAAGATGAAAAGTGGGGCTTCGACGGCGCGCCGCTGCACGATCCCTGCACCATCGCCTGGCTCCTCAAGCCGGAGATCTTTACCACGATCGAACGCTGGGTTGGCGTAGAAACGGAAGGCAAATATACCCAGGGGATGACGGTGGTCGATTACTACCATCTGACCGGCAATCGGCCCAATACCACCCTGATGCTGGATGTGGACCGCGAAGCCTTTGTGGATCTGCTCGCCCAGCGGTTAGCCTTCTACGCCTGACCTCTATGCCAGGCCCCTTTTCCCTGGCGGGAAAGGGGCCTGTTAAGTCGAAGCCCGCCAGGCTAGTCGTCCGCCGCGACGCGGATCACTACCTTACCGAAGTTCTCACCTTTTAACAGGCCGATCAGCGCCTGCGGCGCCTGGTCCAGACCGTCGATCAGCTGTTCGCGATATTTAATTTTCCCCTCCTGCACCCAGCGCCCCATCTGCTGCTGGAATTCGGCGATCCGATGCCCGTAATCCTGGCCGATAATAAAGCCCTGCATCCGGATGCGCTTTTTGAGGATGGTCGCCATCAGCAGCGGCAGACGATCTGGCCCGTCCGGCAGCCCGGTGGCGTTATAGCCGCTCACCAGCCCGCAGACGGGTACCCGCGCTGCGGTATTCAACAGCGGCAGCACCGCGTCAAAAACCTTGCCGCCGACGTTTTCATAATAAACGTCAATACCCTGCGGGCAGGCCTGGGCCAGCTGTTCGGCAAAATCATCCGCACGATGGTCAAGGCAGAGATCAAAGCCTAACGTCTCAACCGCATAGCGGCATTTTTCCGCGCCGCCAGCGATGCCGACGGTGCGGCAGCCCTTAATTTTGCCGATCTGTCCAACCGTGGCGCCAACCGGCCCGGTCGCCGCGGCGACCACCAGCGTTTCGCCCGCCTTTGGCTGGCCGATGTCCAGCAAACCCATGTAGGCGGTGAAGCCGGGCATCCCCAGAACTCCCAGCGACCAGGACGGGTGTTGCGGATTGTCACCCAGCTTCACCAGTCCGCTGCCGTCGGAGAGTTCATAATCCTGCCAGCCGCTGTAGCCCAGCACCCAGTCGCCGGGTTGATAATCGGCATGATTTGAGCTGACCACGCGACTCACGGTCCCTCCCACCATCACCGCGCCAATGGCCACCGGCGGCGAATAGGACGGCGCGTCGCTCATGCGCCCGCGCATATACGGGTCGAGCGATAAATAAACGGTACGCAGCAGCACTTGACCCGGGCCTGGCGTCGGCACTTCGCTCTCTTCCAGGCGGAAATTCTCTGCCGTCGGTTCACCATGGGGACGGGAAGCCAGCACCCAGCGGCGATGGCGTTGCGGTTGATCTGTCATAGCAAACTCCTCTTGTTAGCAGACTGTACTGAGGCTAGCTGCTTTATGCGTATTATGCTTTAACATTAAGAGCCGGATGGCGATTGATTAAGGCGAACCACCAGATAGACGCAGGTCTCTGCGGATTCATTAATAAAGCGACAATCGTTGGGCGGGCCAAGCTCCAGACAATCCCCCGCCTGCATCTCATGGCGGGTATTGCCTTCGACAAACACCAGCTCGCCCTGTTGCAGCCAGATTAGCTGGCGGGCAAGCGCATAGGACGCGGCGGGCATCGGCACATCGCTACCGGGCGGCAGCTCAATCTGCACCAGATCGATCGGCAAATCGCTGCGCGGCGAAACGTGGCGGCGGAGATAGTGGCTTTGCGGGTCGCGCCATACCGGCTGGCTGGCAAAGCGCAGCAGCTTGCCCTCCTGCATTTCCGCGCGGGCGATCAGGGTCGACATACTGATGCCGAAGGCACCGGAAAGGCGGCCCAGCATCGAGGCGGTCGGGCTGCTTTCGCCACGCTCGATTTTATGGATCATCGCCCGCGAGGCGCCGGCCCGTTCGGCGAGGTCGTTCAGCGACCAGCCGCGGGACTCGCGCTCGATGCGGATGCGCGCGCTGATGCGCTGATTGAGGTTGTCTTCTATAGTATTCATAACGTAACACTATAGTGTGCGCCCCCCCATTACACAACCATCCACCGAGACGCGTTATTCCCGGGTTAGCCGTTAAAATTATGCTGAAAACGGATGACAGCGTGGCGTTCATTATTGTAATAGTATTGTACTACTATAGTGTACGAAAAATTGAGGTTTGCTATGTCCATTCGCCCTGCCATTAAAGACGACTGCGCGGCGATCGCCGAGATCTATAATCATGCCGTCGTCCATACCGCCGCCATCTGGAATGATAAAACTGTGGATACCGACAACCGCATCGCCTGGTTTGAAGCCCGCCAGCTGGCTGGATTTCCGGTACTGGTGAGCGAGGAAGACGGCGTCATTACCGGTTATTCCTCGTTTGGCGACTGGCGGGCATTTGACGGCTTTCGCCATACCGTTGAGCATTCGGTGTACGTTCATCCCGAACATCAGGGGAAAGGGCTGGGCCGCAAGCTGCTGGTCGCCTTGATCGCCGAAGCGCGACGGCTGAATAAACATGTGATGGTCGCCGGCATCGAGTCGCAGAATCACGCTTCGCTGCATCTGCATGAAACGCTGGGCTTTATCACCACCGGGCAGATGCCGCAGGTGGGCACCAAATTTGGCCGCTGGCTGGATCTGACCTTTATGCAGCTGCAGCTGGATGCGCGCCAGGACCCGGACGGCAAAGCATGAACGCGTCGCTCACTCTCGCCTGCCTGATCGCCGCCGGCGTTGGCCTGGTGGTGCAGAACACTCTGATGGTGCGCATCACCCAGTCGGCGTCGACGATCCTTATCGCTATGCTGCTCAATTCGCTGGTCGGGATCGTTATCTTCGTGACGATGTTACTGCTGCGCCAGGGCGTCGCCGGCTTTCAGGAGCTGGCCCTGAGCGTGAAGTGGTGGACGCTGATCCCCGGCCTGCTGGGGTCCTTTTTCGTCTTCGCCAGCATCAGCGGTTATCAAAACGTTGGCGCGGCGACGACCATTGCGGTACTGGTGGCCAGCCAGCTGGTGGGCGGGTTGATCATGGATTTAGTTCGCGCCCACGGCGTGCCGGTGCGGGCGCTGATCGGACCGTTATGCGGGGCGGTGATGCTGGTGGTGGGCGCCTGGCTGGTGGCCAGACGCCAGTTCTGAGCGCATCTTCAGAGGATCGCGCCGCCTTTGGTCAACTGCTCGCGGCGCGCGTCCTGCTCTTCCTGATGCTGTCGCCCATGATGGGCGATGGCGGTGCGCAGACGCTGCTGTTGGATATAGCGTTCCTCACGACTGAGTTGCGCATCATCACTCAGGGCGATTAGCAGCTCATTCATATGCGCGATAACGCCCTCGGCCAGGGTGTCATCGACTTTGACGATAACCTCATCCAGATGTGCCATCCTGTTCTCCTTTCGCTTAATTCAGCTTCGCTTTGGAAAAATCGCTCCCCATCATGCTGACGGTGTAGCCGCTGACGTTGCTGCGCGTCGCATAGAAGGTTTTCCCGGTCGCCAGGGTAATCCATGGCGCCTGCTGATAAAAAATCTCCTGCGCCTGTTCGTAGAGTTTGGCCCGCGCCTGCGGATCGCTCACCAACAGCGCTTTCTTTACCAGCGCGTCATAGGATTTGTCACACCAGCGGGCGGCGTTGGAGCCGGTCTGGATATTATCACAGCTGAGCAATGTGCCAGCAAAGTTGTCCGGATCGCCGTTGTCCGACATCCAGCCATACAGGGCGCTGTCGTGCTCCCCTTTACGCATACCGGCAAGGTATTCGCCCCATTCATAGCTGACAATTTTGGCTTTCACCCCCACTTTCGCCCAGTCGTTTTGGATCATTTCGGCAATGCGTTTTGAGTTTGGGTTGTAGGGGCGCTGGACCGGCATTGACCACAGGGTCACTTCCGCGCCTTGCTCCAGACCCGCCTGCTTGAGCAGCGCTTTGGCTTTCTGCGGATCGTAGTCATAGTCCGGGAGATCTTTCTTATACCCGAGCATCGTCGACGGGATCGGTGATTTCGCCACGCTGCCGGAATCGAGGAATACCGCCTTGACGATCGCCTGCTTGTCGGTAGCGTAGTTTAACGCCTGGCGCACCAGCACATTATCAAACGGTTTTTTCTCGGTGTTAAACGCCAGATAGCCGACGTTTAGCGCCTCAACCGCATGCAGCGCCAGATCTTTATTGCCCTTAATCACCGGGAACTGTACCGGCGACGGCGCGGGAATAATCTGGCACTCGTTGGTCTGCAGTTTCGCCAGACGAGTCTCGACGTTCGGCGTAATGGAGAAGATTAAGTGCTTGGTCGGTACCTCGCCTTCCCAGTAGTGGGGATTGGCAATATAGCGGATTTGCGAATCCACTTTATACTGCTGCAGCGCATACGGCCCGGTACCGACAGGCCAGTTATCAACGTTTTCCGGCGTTCCTTTCTTCAGCATCGCCTCGCCATACTCTGCCGACAGAATAGAGGCGAAGTCCATGCCCCAGTCGGCAAGAAACGCCGCGTTCGGCTCGTTGAGCTCGAACTGGACATGGTAATCATCCACCTTTTTCACCGATTTAATCAGCTTATCGAGGCCCACGTCGTGGAAGTATTCATAGTTCCCCTGCGACACCTTATGATAAGGATGCTGAGGATCCATCTGGCGCAGCACGGAGAACAGGACGTCGTCGGCGTTAAAATCGCGGGTCGGTTTGAAGAATTTGTTGCTGTTGAACTTCACCCCCTGACGCAGAGTAAAGGTCCAGGTTTTGCCATCCTCAGAGACGTGCCACTTGGTGGCCAGCGACGGGATCGGCGTATTTTTCACCGGGTCAAAGCTCACCAGACGGTTATACAGTACCTGCGAGCTGGCGACGAACGACGGACCGGAGCTGGCGATCTGCGGATTGAAGGACTCCGGAGAGGCTTCTGAGCAGTAGACCAGAGTGTCATTGCCTGCGGCCCAGGCGGCGCCGGCCGGCAGCAGTGCGCTCAGCAGCAGCGCCAGCGTGGTTTTCCCTGTAGACATGGTTATAAGTCCTGATTATTGATTATAAGAACGGTAATAACAGCACAGCCGCCTGACGGCGGCAAATAATCAATGGCTATCACCTTATGCAAAACGCGTGGAATTTGCTGGTTTAATCGACGTTGCGCTGCTTTTTACGCCAGAGGGCTTCGGGATGTTGTGAGCCACACAAAATTCCTGCAAAAAAATGTGCGATAACCGCCCAGCTCACGCTTCCCGTCAGTGCCGCCCGGTACACTGGGGGAACCGCAGAACAAGAGGTTTCCACCATGACAATCACCTGCAATCTGTACATTAACGGCCAGTGGCACGATGCCGAAGGCCGCCGCACCTTTACCCGACGCCACCCGGCCCACGATGAGGCAGCCTCGGTGGCCGCTGCCGCCAGCCTCGCCGACGGCAAACGCTGCGTCGAAGCCGCGGCCTGCGCCTTTCCGCTGTGGCGCGATACTGCGCCGGCGGAACGACGTCGCTTACTGCTCGAGGCGGCGGAACAGATGCTGTTGCGGGAGGCGAAATTTATCGCCGCCATGGCGGCGGAGACCGGCGCGACCGCGCACTGGGCCGGATTTAATGTTCATCTGGCGGCAGATATTCTGCGTGAAGCGGCGGCGCTGACCACCCAGATTGAAGGGCAAATAATTCCGTCCAACGTGCCGGGTAACCTGGCGATGGGCGTCCGCCAGGGGGCGGGAGTGGTGCTGGGCATGGCGCCGTGGAACGCGCCGCTGATTCTGGCCACCCGGGCCCTGGCGACGCCGCTGGCCTGTGGCAACACGGTGATCCTTAAGGGCGCCGAACTTTCCCCCGCCACTCAGGGACTGATTATCGACGCCCTTGACGCGGCGGGCTTCCCGCCGGGCGTGGTGAACTATCTTACCTGTGCGCCTGAAGATGCGCCGGCGCTGGTGGAATCGCTGATCGCCCACCCGGCGGTGCGGCGCGTTAACTTTACCGGCTCCACACCGGTGGGGCGCATTATCGCCCGCACCTGCGGACAGTATCTAAAACCAGCGGTGCTCGAGCTCGGTGGAAAAGCGCCCCTGCTGGTGCTGGACGATGCTGATATTGAGCAAGCGGCGGCGGGCGCTGTTTTTGGCGCCTTCGCCAACGCCGGGCAGATCTGCATGTCCACCGAGCGCATTATTGTCGACAATGCCGTAGCGGAGGCGTTTATCCCGCTGCTGGCCAGGCGCGCCGCCGCCCTGCCTGCCGCCCTCACGGGCCCGGTTGTCGATATGAACACCATCGCCCGCTGCAACGCGCTCATTGACGATGCGTTAGCGAAAGGCGCTCGCCTGCTGACCGGTGGTAGAGCCAACGATACCCATATGAGCCCGACCCTGCTGGACGGCGTGACCCGCGAGATGCGGCTGTGGCGTGAAGAGTCCTTCGGTCCGGTGAAAGCGATTATTCGCGTTCATAGCGAAGAGGAGGCGCTGGCGGTGGCCAACGACAGCGAGTATGGTCTTTCCGCTGCGGTCTACAGCCGCGACAGCGCCAGAGCGTGGAACGTAGCGCAACGTCTGCATACCGGGATTTGCCATATCAATGGCCCAACGGTGCATGATGAGGCGCAAATGCCATTTGGCGGCTGCAAAGCCTCCGGCTATGGCCGCTTTGGCGGCCGGGCCGGGATCGCGGAATTCACCGAGCTGCGCTGGATAACGATCCAGACCCAACCCCGCGAGCTTCCCTTCTGAGGCCCAGCGCCTCTTAACTATGGCTGGCGATAAGCTGCGCCAGCCCCTGCGGATTTTCCCACGCCATCGAGTGTCCGGCATGGGGCACGATGCCGACCGGGATCCCTTGTGCCTGAACGAGGTCGCTATCCGCATAAGGGAGCGACCGCTCTCCGACGATCAGCATTTTCTGGCAGCGCAGCTGGCATAGCTGGGTAAACCAGGGCGTGTCGCTGCCGCGTATCAGGCTGCTGGCGGCCCGCCAGACGGCCCAGGGGGCGCTGTTTTGTAAACAACCCGCCCACGGCGAGCGCTCCTCCGCCAGCAGCCTGGCATAGCCGTCAGCGACAAAGGCTGTCTCTGACTGCGCCGCAATGCGCCTGCTGTACTCGCCGCCGCCGGCGAACAGGTTGGGTTCCGAGACCAACAGCGTGGTCACCCGCTCGCCCAGTAGCCCCGCCGCTTCGATGGCGATGCTCCCTCCCATGCTATGCCCGAACAGCGCGAAGCGCTGCAGGCGCAGGTGGCTGAGGAACTGCTCCAAAACTAAAGCCTGCTCATGTATGTTGTAACTAAACGCGCGCGGTTTATCGCTATAGCCGAAGCCCGGCAGATCGATGAGTATTTTGCGCCGTTCGCGGAGCGCAGGATCGCTGGCAATGCGGGGATAATCGTAGGATGACGCGCAGCCAAGGCCGTGGATAAACACCACCGGAAGGCCATCTCCCGGGAAATCGTGCCAGCGCAGCGTGGCGCCAGCGACGGACGAATAAAAACCGTTCACCTGTATGCCTCCATGATAAGGTTACTGGTTTTTTATACAGTAACCTCATCCTTTGTGCTACCCTTTTCTGCCGTCTAGCGCCTGAGGGTTAAAACAGCGAGACGAGCAGCGCCATCGGGAAGCTGAACGGCCAGGTGGCGCCGATCAGCAGGGCCGCCAGCAGGCGGATCATCCGGCTCTCTTTGGTTAAAAACCAGCTAATCACGGCGCATATCACGCCCATAATGGCGTAAAACACCAACATTTTTTGATATAACGTCATTCTTACTTTTTCCTTCCCTGAGGGCGTTCCATGGTGGGATGATTATCTGCCATGACGTCGTGATTCAGAGATACCTGTATAACAAAATCAGAAACGGGCTGAATATTCAGAATAAAGCCTGATTCGTCTTAATCTGATAGCGCAACCGCTGGCGCCGTACTATACCTTTAGGACTTACTCATTAGGGTGGCGCTATGGATGTCTCCAGTAAAACCGTCGTTATGATTAATGTCTGCGCCGCGTTCGCGCTTATCAGCCTGCTGTCCGTAAGATTTGGCTGGTTTTAATCATTTAATTCAGCAACGAAACCTAAAAAAGCAGCCCCGAAGGCTGCTTTTTTACGCGCGAACAACAGAGTTGTTATCTTGCTGTCGGGCGGCGGGGGCTAACTGCGCGGCAGCTATTACCTTATTAAGGCTGGGGTTATAGCGCGGCAGTACATTGACTTTTTCACTATCCAATTCGGCGGCGGCGCAGACGGCCTGCCCTACGCCCATCTTCTCACAGCTTTGGATTCGTTTCGCCGGGGCATTACCATAGCTCAGCGCCACAGCGCCGATAGCCAGCAGAATAAAAGCAAAAATTTTCACAGCGACATCAACGTCAAAACCTAATATGCCCTAAATGATCGCATGAGCGGCGGCGGAAAGTCAAACCCGGGGGCGCTGCCGGGCGGCATCCGGTATTTGCCTCTGCCTCAGGGCTATAAAATATTCAGAACAAATATCATGCGATAACCGTAAATATTAAAAGCTTATCTCTAGCCGTGAAATACTTTCTGTTCAGGGGAGTTAATTTCGCTAATAAGGAAAATATTTCGCCGTCGGCAAGGGGAAAAGGATCGCCGCCTTCGCCACAGGCGCAATATATCGCGCGGGCCGTCATCGTAAGAAGATAAATGGCGATGGCAAGCCGTTGTAACATAACCTCTTCATCTCCGTCATCACGGATAAGAGCCAGAAATAGCGCTAAATGACAACAAATATCATTTGCCTTCGCGTCAGATAATACTTACATTCATAACCATTGGTAATGCTTTAGCGCAGTTCGCGCTGTGAATTTCGAGGTGGATATGTCCGGAATCATCACGCTGGTCATCGCGCTAATCCTGCTGGTCGCGGCGGTGTATAATATTATTTCCTACATTCGTGACCGGCGCAGCGCCAGCCTGCCCAGCAAAAAAACCAAGCGCTGAAAGTAATTAAAGCGGTATTCTCGTTACCCCGGCGCGACTGGCCGGCTCATCTCTTCGCTCTTCTGCGAGCACAAAAAAGCCCCTGCCGACAGACAGGGGCCGCAATTCGGTCGCGAACCGCGATGTTGCCGCCCCACCCGCCGGGCGCTGTGCGCCCAGGGTGACTGGCGGACCCCATCCGGCGCTTATCTCCGGCACTCATGATGGCTTAGCTCTTGAAGGGGCATCAGAATAATCTCATATCCCCTGGGTTGAGTTTTGACAATTTTTGCCATTGTGACTATTAGCGGCCTAACACACCCATCGCGCAATAGTCGCCTGGCGCTAAATGATCAATCCTTTAGCTATGCTTAACCATCACATGGCGGACCACGGTATAATCCTCAAGGCCATACATCGACATGTCCTTGCCGTAGCCTGACAGCTTCTGGCCACCGTGCGGCATTTCGCTGACCAGCATAAAGTGGGTATTGACCCAGGTGCAGCCGTACTGCAGCCTGGCGCTAAGACGATGGGCGCGACCGACATCTTTCGTCCATACCGAGGAGGCCAGGCCATACTGAGAGTCATTCGCCCAGCTCAGGGCCTGCGCTTCATCGCTGAAAGGCGTCACGCTGACTACCGGACCAAACACTTCGCGCTGGACAATAGCGTCTTCCTGCCGGGCGCCGGCGAGCAGCGTCGGCTGGAAGTAATAGCCCGCGCCGTCAGCCCGACTGCCGCCGGTGACCACCTTAATGTGCGGCAGCGCCCTTGCGGCTTCCACCGCCGCGCTAACGCGCTCAAGATGGGCCAGCGAGCTCAGCGGACCCAGTTCGGTGGCAGCGTCCTCCGGCGCCCCCATTTTCAGGCTGGCCACCGCCGCCCCAAGTTTCTCCACCAGCTGGTCATAGATACCCTGCTGGGCGTAGATCCGGCAGGCGGCCGTGCAGTCCTGGCCGGCGTTGTAAAAACCGAAGGTCCGCACCCCATCCACCACCGCATCGATGTCCGCATCGTCAAAAACGATCACTGGCGCCTTACCCCCCAGCTCCATGTGGGTGCGTTTAATCGACGAGGCGGTATGGCCAATGATATGGGCTCCGGTGGCAATCGATCCGGTCAGGGAGACCATTCGCACTTTAACGTGGGCGGTCAAGGGGTCGCCCACCGTTTTACCACGGCCAAACAGCACGTTGATAACCCCCTCCGGGAAGATATCTTTTGCCAGCTCCGCCAGCTTCAGCGCCGTCAGCGGGGTGATCTCCGAGGGTTTTATCACTACGCAGTTGCCCGCCGCCAGCGCCGGGGCCAGCTTCCAGGCCGCCATCATCAGCGGATAGTTCCACGGCGCGATGGAGGCCACCACGCCCACCGGATCGCGGCGGATCATTGAGGTATGCCCTTCGAGATACTCTCCGGCCGCCATCCCCGGCAGGCAGCGAGCGGCGCCGGCGAAGAAGCGGAAGACGTCGGCGATGGCCGGCATTTCATCATTAATCACGCAGTGCAGCGGCTTGCCGCAGTTCAGCGACTCCAGCTGCGCCAGGGTTTCAGCCTGCGCCGAGATGGCGTCCGCCAGCTTCAGGAGACATTCCGCACGCGTCTTCGGCGTCGTCTGACTCCAGGCATCGAATGCCCGGTCCGCCGCCTCAACGGCGGCATCGACCTGGGCCGCTGTCGCTTCGGCAATCTCCAGGATCACTTCGCCGGTTGCAGGGTTATATACCGGAACCTTCTCGCCTTCACCTGCCACTAACTTACCGTTTATCAATAGGTTGTGTTGCATAGCATTATCCTGTTTCATGGTTTTATTTCCCGTTTCCGGCGTCGTTATCGCCGTCGCGGGTGAGCCACCAGGCCCCTAAGATTGGTATCGTCGTTACCAGCATCACCAACAGCGCGACAACGTTGGTGACGGGCACATCTCGCGGCCGCCCCAGCTGATTCAGCAACCACAGCGGCAAGGTGCGTTCATGCCCCGCGGTAAAAGTGGTAACGATAATTTCATCAAACGACAGAGCGAATGCCAGCATTCCCCCCGCCAGCAGCGCCGACCCCAGATTGGGCAGCACTACGTAACGAAAGGTCTGCCAACCGGTAGCGCCTAAATCCATCGAGGCTTCCACCATACTCCACGAAGTCCGGCGGAAGCGGGCGATGACGTTGTTAAACACCACCACCACGCAGAAGGTCGCGTGCCCCACCACTATCGTCAGCAGGCCAGGCTCAAGGCCGACCGCTTTGAACGCCGTCAGGAGCGCCAGGCCGGTAATGATCCCCGGCAGGGCGATAGGCAGCAGCAGCAGTAGCGACACCGCATTTTTGCCAAAAAAGGCGCTGCGCCACAGAGCTCCTGCAGCCAGCGTGCCAAGCACTAAGGCAATGGCGGTCGACAGGGCGGCGATCTTAAGTGACAGTGTCACTGCCTGCAGAATGTCGCTGCGCCCGGCCGCCTCGCTGAACCAGCGCAGCGTCAGCCCCTGCGGCGGAAAGCTAAAGGCTGCATCTTCCGTATTAAAAGCATAGATGGCGATAATCAGCAGCGGAAAGTGGAGGAATATCACCCCGCCCCAGGTCGCCAGTCGCAGATACCAGGGCGCACGTTCAGAGTGCATCGAAGGCTCCCAGACGTTTCACGAACGCCAGATAGAGGGCAATCAAGACGATAGGCACCAGGGTAAACGCCGCCGCCATCGGCATATTGCCGATCGCCCCCTGCTGCGAGTAAACCATATTGCCGATAAAGTATCCCGGCGGGCCCACCAGCTGCGGCACGATAAAGTCGCCTAGCGTCAGCGAAAAGGTGAAGATCGACCCAGCGGCGATGCCGGGAATGGCCAGCGGCAGCACCACGTAGCGAAAGGTCTGCCGCGGGGCCGCGCCCAGATCGGCCGAGGCCTGTAGCAACGATCCCGGAATACGCTCCAGCGCCGCCTGCACCGGCAGGATCATAAACGGCAGCCAGATGTAGACGAACACCAGAAAGCGTCCAAGGCCGGAGGTGGACAAGGTATTGCCGCCGACCGCCGGGACGCTCAACAGCGCGTTCAGCGCCCCCTCCAGTCCAAGATGACCGAGGAACCACTGCGCCACGCCATCTTTCGCCAGCAGCAGCACCCACGCATAGGCTTTGACGATATAGCTGGCCCACATTGGTAGCATGACCGCGATATAAAAGAAGGCCTTCATTTTGCCGCTGGTATAGCGCGCCATATACCAGGCCATCGGCAGCGCCAGCAGCGCGCTGGCCAGCGTGACGCACAGCGCCATCACCAGGGTCCGCACAATAATATCGTAGTTGGCAGGGTTGAACAGCGCCCGCAGGTTAGCCAGCGTGAAGTCGCTGGTCACCGACATGGTGAAGTCGTCAAAGGTATAAATGCTCTGCCACAGCAGGGTCAGCAGCGATCCCAGATAGACGATGCCAAACCACATCAGCGGCCCGAGCAGCAGTAAAAACAGGCCCAGCGCCGGTCGGCGCCAGAAGATCCCCGATATGCGCCCGGTCTGAGCAGGAGTTATTGCCATGGTCATCTCAGCCTCCGCTTTCCAGCGGGGTCATCGCCGAGCGCGACCATGACGCCTGTACTATTTGCCCGGTTCGCGGAACGCTGGCCGCCGCCGCGCCATCGATGTTGGCCTGGCTGACCAGCAGTTTGTCGCCATCCGCGAGGCGGAGCTCGATCCGCGTCGCCGCCCCCTGATACTGCACCGCCTGCACCACACCCTGCACCTGCACCTCGCCGCCGCCCTGCAGGCGAACATGCTCCGGACGCAGCGACCAGCTGCCCGCCATCCCGCACAATCGTCGGGCCGCCTCGGCTGCAAAAACGTTGGCGGTGCCGACAAAACCGGCCACAAATGCGGTCCTGGGGTGCAGATAGAGATCCTGCGGGGCATCCACCTGCTCAATGCGCCCGTTGTTAAACACCGCCACGCGATCCGATATCGACAGCGCTTCGCTCTGGTCGTGGGTCACGAAGATGAAGGTGATCCCCAGCGACTGCTGCAGCTTTTTCAGCTCCACCTGCATCTGCTCGCGTAGTTTCAAATCCAGGGCGCCCAGCGGCTCATCGAGCAGCAGCACCCGCGGCTGGTTCACCAGCGCCCGGGCAATCGCGACCCGCTGCCGCTGGCCGCCGGAGAGCTGGGAGGGCTTGCGATGATGAGCAAAGCCAAGGGCCACCTTCTCCAGCGCCTCCTGGGCGCGGGCATGGCGCGCTTTCTTCGCCATGCCTTTGACCATCAGGCCGTAGGCGACGTTGTCAAGGATCGACATGTGGGGAAATAGCGCGTAGTCCTGGAACACGGTATTCACATCCCGCTGCCAGGGCGGCAGTTCGCTGGCCGGCTGACCAAAGATATGGATGGTTCCGCCGGAGAGCTGCTCAAAACCGGCAATCAGCCGCAGGCAGGTGGTTTTACCCGAGCCGGACGGACCCAGCATCGAGAAAAATTCTCCATCGCGTATGCCAATGCTAACCCCATCCACCGCCCGCACATCGCCATACAGGCGCGATACATTCTGAAACTCGACCGCGTACGTCATTGTTTGCCTCCGATCCTTAGCGGCCGCCCATTATCGCAATATAGTCCTGAGTCCAGCGGCTATAGGGCACGTATTTCCCGCCTTCCGCAACCGGCGTTTTCCAGAAGTGAATGCGGTTAAACTGCTCATAGCCGTTGGTCTCACAGCCTTTATCACCGAGCAGCGCGCTGGCTTTACAGCCCTCAGGCACCACCGGCAGCGAACCGAACCAGGCCGCCACATCGCCCTGCACCTTCGGCGTGAGCGACCAGTTCATCCATTTATAGGCGCAGACCGGGTGCTTCGCCTCGCTGTGCAGCATGGTGGTATCCGCCCAGCCGGTTACCCCCTCCTTCGGGAACACGGTGGCGACCGGCTGGCCTTCCGCCTTCAGGCCGTTGGCTTGATAGGGCCACGAACTGGAGGCGGCTACCCCTTCGTTTTTGAAGTCGTTCATCTGTACGGTGGCGTCATGCCAGTAGCGATGGATCAGCGGTTGCTGGTCGCGCAGGACTTTCAGCACCGCGTTGTACTGGGTTTCGGTCAGTTGATAGGGGTCTTCGATCCCCAGCTGCGGCTGGGTGGCTTTGACAAACAGCGCGGCGTCGGCGATATAGATCGGGCCATCATAGGCCTGCACCCGCCCCTGGTTGGTTTTACCATCCGGTAGATCCTGCTTGACGAACACCACGCGCCAGCTGTCCGGCGGCGTCGGGAATACGCGGGTGTTGTACATCAGCAGGTTCGGCCCCCACTGATACGGCGTGCCATAGACTTTACCGCCGACGTTAAACCACGCCCCCTTCGCAATACGCGGATCAAGGGAGCCCCAGCCGGCAATCAGCGCCGTGTTGATCGGCTGCACGCGTTTGCCCATGATCAGGCGCAGCGAAGCATCACCCGAGGCGGTGACCAGATCGTAGCCGCCTTTGGCCATCAGACTGACCATCTCGTCAGAGGTGGCAGCGGTTTTGACATTAACCTGGCAACCGGTGTCCTTTTCGAACTGACTCACCCAGTCGTACTGTTTGTCGGTCTGACCGCGTTCGATATATCCCGGCCAGGCAATAATATCGAGCCGCCCTTCCGGTTTATCCAGCGAGGTGAGCGGCTCTGCCGCCTGAACGGTCAAACAAGCCATACCCAGCACATAAAGGCTGCAACGGGCAATTTTTTTGCTCATCAGGTGTTACTCCTGTCACAAAGGAATTAGCGGCAGCCGTGCCGTAAAAATATCTCCTGAAATAAGGGTAGTCAGCGGATTAACGCCCCCAGGGGAATTTATTCAGGTTGTGACCCGGGACGCATTACGTAAAAATCGCCAACACAAGCAGGACTTTATGGATTATAGACAACGAGTTAGGGAATGAGGAGGGGTATGCATATTTCCTATGGTGAGCGCCGGTAAAATAATGACCGGCCTCGATAAAAATCCTCTTTCGCTTATTTTCGCAGAATGTTTATGATGAGAAAAATAAACGACAGGGTCAGGCAAGCTGTTCGCGAATAAGCTCCCCCAGGCGCTTCACCCCCTGCTCTTCGCGTTCCCCCCAGCCCCAGGCGGTATTAAAACGGAAAAACGAGGTCCAGCTGTCGGAGGTGGAGAACATTTTCCCTGGGGCAATACTGATGTGCGACGCAAGCGCCCGGGCGCTAAGTGCGCTAGCGTCGGCCCCTTCCGGTAGTTCGATCCACAGAAAGTAGCCGCTGTCGCTGTGGTGGACGATGACCTCCGGCGGCAGATGGCGCAGCAGCGCCTGCCAGGCCTGCTGTTTACGCTCCGCCAGCTGACGACGTAGACGGCGCAGGTGGGCGTCATAGCGCTTGGTGGACAGGTAATCCACCAGGGCTAACTGCATCGGCGAACTGGTGGAAAGCGTACTCATCAGCTGGAGCTGCTGGATCCGCCGCGCCTGTTTGCCGGCCGCCACCCAGCCGATACGAAAGCCGGGTACCAGACATTTTGAGAACGAGCTGCAGTGCAGCGTCATCTCCTGGCGATCCCAGAACTTCGCCGGTAACGGCTTTTCGCGGCCAAAATAGAGCTCGCTGTAGACATCATCTTCGATCAACATCACGTTATAGCGCGTCAGCAGCGCCACCAGCGCCGCTTTTTTTTCAGCGCTGAGGGTGAAGCCGAGCGGATTCTGGCCGTTGGTCATCAGCCAGCAGGCCTTCACCGGATAGTTTTGCAGGGCCGCCTCCAGCGCCGTCAGATCAATGCCTTCCCTGACGTCAGTGGCCACCGACAATGCTTTCAAACGCAGCCTCTCCAGCGCCTGCAGGGCGCCGTAGAAGCAGGGGTTTTCCACCACCACCCAGTCTCCCGGCTCGGTCACCGCCTGCAGGCTGAGGTTAAGCGCCTCCAGCGCCCCGGCGGTGATGACGATCTCGTCCGGCGAGACGTTCATCCCCTGCAGGGCATAGCGACGGGCAATGGCATGCCGAAGTTCTGCATTGCCCGGCGGCAGATTCTCAATGACGCTCATGGCGGTGGCGGTTTTACTCACCTGCGCCAGCGAGCGGTTGAGCTGCTGCAGCGGGAAGAGACGCGGGTCCGGAAAGGCCGAGGCAAAGGGCAGCATCGACGCCTGGCGGCTGGCCTGGAGCACCTCAAAGATATAGGTATTGATATCGACGGCTTCATCGCGAGTGACCTGGGCAGGCGGCGCCGGCTGGCGGAGCTTCACCGGCTGGGGGGCAACATAATAACCCGACTGCGGACGGGCGACGATGCGCCCCTGGCTTTCCAGCAGCTGATAGGCATGGCTGACGGTCATAAAGCTCATGCCGCTGCTGATCACCTGCTCGCGCAGCGACGGCAGCCGATCGCCAGGCAACCAGACGCCAAGGGCGATCTGCTCGGTCAGTTGCTGCGCCAACTGTTGATACTTTTTCATTGCGGCCGTCCCCGTACGATAACGTCCCATTATCATATATCAGTTATAAAAAAATCATAGTTTCCTGTAACTGTTATATCTGCAGCGGCGGCCGCGTCGCCGTGATAGCACGGGATGGGTTTAAAATATCACCACCCAGAATAGCGAGATTAAAACAAACCAGAAGATAATCATTACGCCAAGCGTAATGCACAGACTCTGTAATCCTTTTTCAGACATTGGCATTCCCTTTTATTTATTCCCGAGCTCATACAGTACAAATTAGCCGCGGAGCCGACAATTTATTATTATTTAATTTACGATTAACCGGCTCAGCGTTTTTACTTATTCTCATACTAATGAGTGACAATAAATCAGAGTAAAAATCCGTGGCGGATTTCGTAAGCCAAAATATGAGCTACGGCGGGTGGTAAGGATATATTATGCCGACCAGGTGACTACGCCATACCGGCGGCAGGGCCGCGTAGCCAGCCGTTAGCAATAATATGACAGACAGCGGAATAGACGCCTAATCACCTTCCGCAGGGATTAATCAAGCTTGCGCAAGGATATTTTCTCGCCCTGGCAACAGCTGAAAAATCATAACAGCGGCCAACTGTTATGATAAAAAATGGCGTGACTGCCTCTGCCCCTCAGTCGTCACCCCACCTAAAATTGCGCTGAATCAATTTTGTTGTGGAGTCCTGCATGTTCGGTCTTGATGCATTCCATCTGGCGCGAGTTCAATTCGCTTTTACGGTCTCATTTCATATTATCTTCCCCGCCATTACCATCGGACTGGCCAGCTATCTGGCGGTGCTCGAAGGCTTATGGCTAAAAACAAAAAATCCCGTCTGGCGCTCGCTGTACCATTTCTGGTCGAAGATTTTCGCCGTCAACTTCGGTATGGGGGTCGTTTCCGGGCTGGTGATGGCCTACCAGTTCGGCACCAACTGGAGCGGTTTCTCACAGTTTGCAGGCAGCATAACCGGCCCTCTGCTGACCTATGAAGTCCTGACGGCGTTCTTTCTGGAAGCGGGCTTCCTCGGGGTGATGCTTTTCGGCTGGAACCGCGTGGGGCCGGGGCTACACTTTTTCGCCACCTGCATGGTGGCGCTGGGTACTATCATCTCCACCTTCTGGATCCTCGCCTCTAACAGCTGGATGCAGACCCCGCAGGGGTTTGAGATCGTTGATGGCCAGGTCGTGCCCGTCGACTGGCTGGCGGTGATCTTTAATCCGTCGTTCCCCTACCGATTATTGCATATGACAGTAGCGGCGTTTCTCAGTAGCGCGCTGTTTGTCGGCGCCTCGGCGGCCTGGCATCTGCTACGCGGCAATCAGTCGCCGGCGATCCGTAAGATGTTCTCAATGGCGCTATGGATGACGCTGCTGGTCGCCCCCGTCCAGGCGCTGATCGGCGATATGCATGGCCTGAATACCCTGAAGCACCAGCCGGCGAAAATCGCCGCCATTGAGGGGCACTGGGAAAATCCGCCGGGTGAACCAACGCCGTTGCTGCTGTTTGGCTGGCCCGATATGGACCAGGAGCGCACCCGCTACGGGCTTGAGATACCGGCCCTGGGCAGTCTGATCCTCACCCACAGTCTTGATAAACAGGTGCCAGCGTTGAAAGAGTTCGCTCCTGAGGAGCGCCCGAATTCTACTGTGGTGTTCTGGTCATTTCGCCTGATGGCCGGGCTGGGCATGTTGATGCTGCTGCTGGGCGTGCTGGCCCTGTGGCTGCGTCGCGGCGACCGGCTATACCACTCGCGGCCGTTTCTGCGTTTTGCCCTGTGGATGGGGCCATCCGGCCTGATCGCTATTCTCGCCGGCTGGGTGACCACCGAGGTGGGCCGCCAACCCTGGGTGGTGTATGGCGTTCAGCGCACCGCCGATGCCGTTTCCGCTCATGGCGATCTGCATATGTCGGTCAGTTTATTGACCTTTATCGTAGTGTACAGCGCCGTCTTCGGCGTCGGCTACAGCTATATGCTGCGCCTGATCCGCAAGGGGCCGCAGGAGATGCTCCCGGCGACAACCGGTACGCCAGCCCGCCCGCTGTCCGCCGCCACTGAAGGTTATCTGCAGAAGGAGTCCCGCTAATGGGTATCGAATTATCGGTGATCTGGTTCGTGATTATCGTCTTTGCCACGCTGATGTACATCGTCATGGATGGCTTTGATCTGGGCATCGGCCTGCTGTTCAGCACGGTGCGGGGCGGCGGGGATCGCGACGTAATGGTCAACAGCGTCGCGCCGGTATGGGATGGCAATGAAACCTGGCTGGTGCTCGGCGGCGCCGGCCTGTTTGGCGCCTTTCCCCTCGCCTACGCGGTGATCATCGACGCCCTGTCGATCCCCCTGACCCTGATGCTGATCGGCCTGATTTTTCGCGGCGTCGCCTTTGAGTTTCGCTTCCAGGCTACGCCGTCGCACCGGCCATTCTGGGATCGCGCCTTTTTTGGCGGCTCCCTGCTGGCAACCTTCAGCCAGGGCGTGGTGGTCGGGGCGGTGATCAACGGTTTCACCGTCAGCGGTCGCGCCTTCAGCGGCGGCATGTTTGACTGGCTGACCCCGTTCAGCCTGTTCTGCGGATTCGGACTATGCGTGGCCTATGCGCTGCTCGGCGCCACCTGGCTGGTGATGAAAAGTGAAGGCGCGCTGCAGCAGAGAATGCGCAGCGTATCGCGGCAGTTGCTGGGTGCCCTGCTGGTGGTGTTTGCCGTCATCAGCCTGTGGACTCCGCTGGCGCACCCGGCGATTGCTGCCCGCTGGTTCAGCCTGCCGAATCTCTATTTCCTGCTGCCGGTGCCGCTGCTGGTGATCCTCGTTAGCGGCTGGCTGTGGCGCACGCTGCATCAGCGCGACCGCCATGTTTCGCCCTTCACGCTGACGCTGGGCCTGGTCTTTCTCGGCTTCAGCGGACTAGGGATCAGCATCTGGCCGCATATTATCCCGCCGGCCATCACGCTGTGGCAGGCTGCCGCTCCCCCGCAAAGCCAGGGCTTTATGCTGGTGGGCGCCCTGCTGATTATTCCGGTCATTCTTGGCTACACCTGCTGGAGCTATTACGTGTTCCGCGGCAAAGTTCAGCCTGGGGAGGGATATCACTGATGCGTACTGCCTGGCCTAAACGTCTGCTGTGGCTGATCGCGCTCTGGGGAGGCAGCGTACTGACGCTGGCCGCCATTAGCCTGCTGTTTCGCCTGCTGATGACCGCCGCAGGGCTAAAAGTCTGAGGGTGGATGCAGAGAGGTCCGAAAAGGGACTTCTCCATCTTATCTTCACTTTTGCCTGATGAAATACGGCGATACATCTGAAGAAAGGATATTGCTATGAAGAAGTTAGCTTTACTCTCCGCCGTAATGACGCTTGGAATGTCGTCATGGGCTTTTGCTGCCGACAACCCGCCGCCGCCGCCGGAAAAAGGCGCGCAGCATCAGGGTAAACCGCCGGTGAAAAACGGCCAACACGATGGTAAGCAAGCGCAATACAACAGCAAACAGCCACAACGAGACGGCAAACAGCCGCAGCACGACGGTAAACAGCCGCCGCACAACGGCAAGCTGCCGCCAAAAGGGAGCGAGCACAGCGGGAAACCGCTGCCGCCGAAAGCGTAACACTCTGGCCTGGCCTTCCGCGTCAGGCCTTTTTTCATCCTTCGTCAGCCATCGTTGACAAACTCTTGCCGTTCTTTGAGATGCCCGGAAAAAAGCCTGCATTGCGCCTGACATAGTATGTCCACGCCATTGTTCCGTCGAGAAAAGGTATGTTAAAGAGAAGCATAAGCGCCCTGCTGTTGCTGTGCGCATTATTTTCCGGGCATCTGTTGGCCCATCGTCAGGGACACGAGTACTTTCCGGTGCAAAGTCTCGAACAGCAACTGCTGCACGAAGCGGATAGCGATGAGCTTCGCAGCCAGCACGAGGAGGCCGCCGCAGACCTGCGCGAACATCACCGCTGGCAGGACGACCGTAAACCGCGGGCATCCTGCCAATAGCATCGACTCGAATCAGGCCCCTTTGCGCTTCGGCAGCGTCTTCATCAGATCGTCCGGGCTGACGGAGGCCACAATGCTGCCCGGGTGCGGCATTTTGAGGATATGGTTTTTGATCTTGCCGACCACGTGCATTTCGCACGGACGGCAGTCAAACTTCAGGGTCAGGACCTCATCGCCATGGATCAGCTGCATCGGCGTGGCTTTCCAGCTCTTGATGGAGCCTTTCGCCTGCTTCGGGCAGAGGTTGAAGGCGAACCGCAGACAATGCTTAGTGATCATCACCGGCACATCGCCCTTCTCTTCGTGCGCTTCATAAGCGGCGTCGATCAGCTGTACGCCATAGCGCTGGTAGAACGCCCGCGCCTTGTGGTTATAGACGTTGGCGAGGAAGGAGAGATGGGTCTCCGGGTAGACCGGCGGCGGTACGGAGACCGGCTTGCGGGTGCCACGCTGCCAGGCGTTGAGGCGCGCTTCATCCAGCATCTCCGCAGTTTCCCGACGCAGCTGGTTGAGCAGGCTGTTGGGCACAAACAGCGGCGGCAGATTAACCTGCACCTCGCGCGCATAATAGATGGTTTGCCCCAGTTTTGTGACACCGTCACGCAGGTGGGCCAGCGCTTTCTCCGCCTGGTTAGCTTCGGCGAACTCCCCGTCAAGGGTGTGGGTCACGCTGACGCCATCTTCACAGGTCATGGTGAGAACCAGCTGCTCCTGCCAGCCGCTCAACGTCACATCTACCGCGATGCGGCGTTCGCTGGAGGTCTTTAGCAGCGCCTGTTGCCAGTTATGATCGAGGTTGCGGTTGAGCGGCTGATGGGGGCGCACTTTATGCAGATCCGCTGGCATCTCGTTCGGCCATACCCGATAACGGTTTTCGCCGGTTTTTTCCACGGTATTAGCACGGAAGCCCACCACTTCGCGCTTAATCATCACGTTGAGACCATCGCCGTTGGTTAACGGTTCACTGACTTCAACGTCGAGATGGTCTTTGCCTACCTTCAGAACTTCACCTACCGGCAGGCCGATAAATTTCGGCGAATCAAAGGCGCCGATATCGCCTTTGCGGGCATTAACAAAGTAGTCAGTGCTGCCCCGGTGGAAGGTTTTATCCGTGGACGGGATAAAGAAATGCTCGGTGCGTCCAGCCGAGGCGCGCGCCAGGTCGCCGCGATCTTCGATAATGGCATCCAGCATTTGACGGTAGTGCGCAGTGATGTTTTTCACATAACTCATGTCTTTGTAACGGCCTTCAATTTTGAAGGAGCGTACGCCAGCGTCGATCAGCGCCGCCAGGTTGGCGGTCTGATCGTTATCCTTCATCGACAGGAGATGTTTCTCATAGGCCACCACCCGCCCCTGATCGTCCTTCAGGGTATACGGCAAGCGGCAAGCCTGCGAGCAGTCGCCGCGGTTGGCGCTGCGTCCGGTCTGGGCGTGCGAAATGTAACACTGCCCGGAATAGGCCACGCACAGCGCGCCATGGATAAAGAATTCGATAGTGGCGTCAGTGTGGTCGTAAATGGCTTTGATTTGACTGAGGTTCAGTTCGCGCGCCAGCACGATCTGACTGAAGCCGGCGTCGGAGAGAAACTTCGCTTTTTCCACACTGCGAATATCGCACTGGGTGCTGGCGTGCAGCTCAATCGGCGGCAGATCCAGCTCCATGATCCCCATATCCTGGACGATCAGCGCATCGACGCCTGCGTCGTAGAGATCGGTAATCAGCCGCTGCGCCGGCTCCAGTTCATCGTCATGCAGAATGGTGTTCAGCGTCACAAATACCTTTGCGCCAAAGCGATGAGCGAAAGGCACCAGCCCGGCGATATCGCTCAGACTGTTGCTGGCGTTGTGGCGGGCGCCAAAGCCAGGTCCACCGATGTAAACGGCATCGGCGCCGTGAAGGATCGCTTCGCGAGCGATACCGGCGTCGCGGGCAGGACTAAGAAGTTCAAGACGATGATTGTGCAGGCGCATACGCGTGTTGTTATCCAGTATAAGGGGGTCGAAATGGCGGCTATTGTAGTCAGAACCGGGCGCAGACGAAAACCTTTTCCGCCGTCACACGACGACGAATTTTCACTTTTCAACAAAGTATTGACGGAAAAGATATTTCCCTCAAATCACGGCGAAGAGTACTGTCATCACGTATTCCGGATTTTCCTCGTCACGTTGTGAGTGGTTATCATCAGTCATCTTGTCTGGCCGCGGGTTCGCTCGCGGTTTTTTCTTTTGGATAATGGATAAGAGAATGGAAATGGGCCGCCTGGGCGCCGCGGTTACGATACGCATGCGTCGCGTCGCCGGCGAAACGCCTACCCTCACCCGCCTGCAGCGAGTGCCACTCCCCTTGTAAGCACAAATCCAGCGTACCACTTATCACTACCACATGCTCAATCACCCCTTTCTCATGCGGCGTTGATTCGCTCAGCGCGCCGGGGGCAAGGGTTATCGAAAAATGGTCAAAGCGCAGCTCGGGATCCCACGGGAATACTGGCGTCACCACCATCGCCTGCTGCTGCGGATCAAACGCGGAGGGCGCGGCGCTGGCGTCCGGGACGATGAACGCCGAAAACGGTACGTTCAGCCCGGTGGCAATCTTCCACAGCGTCGCCACCGTTGGACTTGATTCATTCCGCTCAATCTGCCCGAGCATGGCTTTCGACACCCCGGTCTCTTCCGCCAGTCGCGACAGGCTCCAGCCTCGCTGCTGGCGCAGGGTTTTAAGCGTTGCCGCCAGATGTTGCGCAATATTCATCCTTCCTCCTGTTTTTACTGCGCAAAGTATACCGCCATTTGTCTGATTTTTTCAGGACGTTTAACGGCATCGTACGCCACTGGCGGCGAGTTTTTCTCCCAGGGTTGCTGCGCGAACCACCGCTTGTGCGTTATAACGCACAATGATACAGTGAATGGATGTTATAACGCACATGAGAATCATCGATGCGCTCGTTTAGTCTTCCGCTTCCCACTCTGTTTGCTGGCTTCGTCGCCGTGTTGGTGGGGTACGCCAGCTCCGCCGCCATCATCTGGCAGGCCGCCGCCGCGGCCGGCGCTACCCCCGGGCAGATCGCCGGCTGGATGACGGCTCTTGGCCTCGCCATGGGCATCAGTACTCTAGCGCTGAGCGCCTGGCGGAAAGTTCCTGTGCTCACCGCCTGGTCAACGCCGGGCGCTGCGCTGTTAGTTAGCGGCCTGCAGGGGGTGACCCTCGCCGAGGCCGTGGGGATCTTTATTTTCGCCAACGCGCTGATCGTTATCTGCGGCGCCACCGGCCTGTTTGCCCGGCTGATGCAGATCATTCCCCATTCGCTGGCCGCCGCGATGCTGGCTGGGATCCTGCTACGGTTTGGTTTGCAGGCCTTCGCCGGCTTACAGGATCATCTGCCGCTGTGCGGCGGGATGCTCGCCGCCTGGCTGCTGTGTAAAGCGCTGTGGCCCCGCTTCGCCGTGGTGGCCGCGCTGGTGATTGGAGCGCTGATTGCGGCGGCGTCCGGGGATGTGGCTAGCGCCGCCGTGCCGCTGGCATTTGTGACGCCGGAATGGGTCGCCCCGCAGTTTACTCCGGCGCTTTTGCTCAGCGTCGGTCTGCCGTTCTTCCTCGTCACCATGGCCTCGCAGAACGCTCCAGGGTTCGCCACCCTGCAGGCATCAGGCTATACCGTACCGGTCTCCGCACTGATCGTCGTTTGCGGGGGGTTGGCACTACTGCTGGCGCCGTTTGGGGTTTATTCCATCTGCATCGCGGCGATCACCGCCGCCATATGCCAGAGCCCGGAGGCGCACCCGGATCCGAACCAGCGCTGGCTGGCGGCCATAGCCGCGGGCGGTTTTTATCTGCTGGCCGGTCTGTTCGGCGGGTCAATCACCGCCCTGATGTCGGCCCTGCCGCCGGCGTGGATCCAGATGCTGGCGGGTCTGGCGCTGCTCGGCACCATCGGCGGGAGTCTGTTTCAGGCAGTGCATCAGGCCAGTGAGCGCGATGCGGCAGTGCTAACCTTCCTGGTCACCGCCAGCGGGGTGACGCTGGCGGGAATTGGCTCCGCCTTCTGGGGCGTGGTGCTCGGCGGGGTGAGTTACGGCGTGCTATCCGCGCTGCGCCGCCCGTAGCTGGGAGGGCGTCAGGCCGGTGGCGGCTTTGACCCGATGGCTGAAATGGCTGGGGGAGCTAAAACCACAGGCCAGCGCTATCTCGGTTAACGGCAGCGCGCTATGGCAGATCAGGTTTTGCGCCTTCGCCATTCGCTGCTGCATGACGTACTGATGCGGAGCCATATTTAGCGACTGACGAAACATACGAGCAAAATGAAACTCACTCAGACCCGCCTGCTGCGCCAGGTCGGCCAGGGTCAAGGGCTGATCGAGATGAGCATCGATCCAGGCTAGTACGTGACGCTTTACGCCTGGCGCCAGCCCGCCGGTGACCGTCGGCAAACGCCACTGCACGGTGGAATAGTGCTGGATCAGATGGGTGAGCAGTAAGCTGCTGGCGGCGCTGAGGGTCAGCTGGTTCGCCGGCTGCCGCCAGTCGTTAGCCAGCAAAAACTGACGATACACTGCGGTGATTTTATCATCGCTGGCGAAGGTCTTTTCCTGCAGGGTGAAGTTCGCCGGGCTGCGGTCCCACACCTCCTCGCCGACGCGACGCAGGTGCGCATCGGTACAGTAAAGATGCACAAACGACAGATCGCCGCGGATATCCCATACGCTTTCATCGCCTTTCGGCATCAGACAAAAACGATCCGGGCCGCCGCCATTTTTCCAGCCGTGCGGCGTCTTTTGATAGCTTTCGTAGCCATCAGCGACGTACAGACTTAAGGTATGATGGTCGCTGCGCACCGTCACGGTATCGCAATTGTTATACCAGGCGGCCAGTTGAATACCGGAATTCAGCTCCACGGTTCCCTTCAGCACCGCGTTCTGTCGCCGTAATGTTTCAAATGTCCCGTAACCCATCGTCTTCACACATTGTCTGTAAAAGCCCTAGTCTAGGGAGACTACGGCGCGGTTTCCAGTCCTCACCGCCAGCGGAGGGCAAATAAGCGCAAGAATTTGCAAGCCGACAACAAACCGGTGAAAGCCGCAGCAGGCGGCAGCCGGCATACTCCTCCCATCAACAGGTAGAGGAGAACCAGGGTGAACGCATTACTCTATGCACTCGTTGTCGTGATCTGGGGTACAACGTGGATCGCGATTTTTTTACAACAGGGACCGGTGGCCGCGCCGGTATCGATTTTCTGGCGTTTCGCCGTAGCCAGCGTCACGATGCTGGCGATTCTGCTCGTCACACGACGCCTGCGGCCGCTGGGCGCGAAAGATCATCTCTGCTGCCTGCTGCAGGGCTGCTGCGTCTTCTGCTTTAATTTCTGGTGTTTTTATACCGCCGCCGCCTGGATCAATACCGGTCTGGAATCGGTGATCTTTTCGATGGCGGTACTGTTTAACGCCATCAACAGCTTTCTCTTTTTCCGCCAGCAGCCGCCGGGCCGCTTCTGGGCCGCCGCCGCGCTGGGTCTCGCCGGTATCGTCATCCTGTTCTGGGACGACCTGCTGGCCAACGGACTGAACGCCTCGCTGCTGTGGGGGATCGGGCTGAGCGCCCTGGGTACCTACGGTTTTTCGCTCGGCAATATGTTCAGTATTCGCCACCAGCGCCGCGGGCTGGAAACGCTGACCACCAACAGCTGGGCGATGCTCTACGGCACGCTGGTGATGGGGGCGATCGCTCTGCTGCGCGGCGATAATTTTATGCCAGAATGGACCGTCAGCTATCTGGGCGCCCTGCTTTACCTGGCGCTGTTCGGCTCGGTCATCGCCTTTGGCGCCTATTTCACTCTCGTGGGGCGCATCGGCGCCAGCAAAGCCGCCTACAGTACGCTGCTGTTTCCGCTGGTCGCCTTATCCATTTCCACCGTTTATGAAGGGTATGTCTGGCACAGCAGCGCCGTGATCGGGCTGGCGCTGATCCTGCTGGGTAACCTGGTAATGTTTGCCAAACCGGAACAGCTATTGCTGCGCCGAAGGCTGGCCTGAGGAGGCTGAAGAAAACCAGCGCCGTCGTCAGACGGCGCTGGCACGATTAACGCTGAGAGGGATCGAATTTAACGGCGTCGACCGCCATATCATCGATAACCTGCTTCAGGGTATCGACGGTCAGCGGTGTATTCTCATTCGCCAGGGTTTTGCCTTCCCCTTTACGAACGACCTTGATGACCGGCTTATTGGTGCTGGCGTCAATGACCTCCGCCTCAAAGTACAGATTGGTGTCCATGGTACGATGGCCGGTGGCGGCCTGGGTGCCGGCGACAATCATAGCGACCGGGATCACTTCATAGAACTGCAGCCCCTCTTTGCTGGAGTCCACCCCGGTGATCGCCCCGCGGAAGATGAGGCTGCGCTTGCCGGCGGTAGTGGCCAGCGGTTTACGCTCGGAAATAGCCTGTTTCAGCTCTTTGTTGGTGTAGTTAAGAATATCCTGCAGCGCCTTCTCCCCTACCTGGGTGGTCGGCTTCGGTACCGGATAGTAGGTCACCGGGTGATAAACAATATTGTCATAGTTGGCCGGATTGAAGTTCGGATCGATCCAGCGCAGCTCCGGCTTGCCGGAGGCAGAGGTCGTTTCTTTCAAACTGGAATAATCTTTTAAGAAGCCCGAATACTGATCCGGTTGCGCCACTTTCGCCGCGCAGCCGGTCAACGCCAATATTCCCGCCAGAGCGGCGACTTTCAGTAAAACGCGAGTACGCATAGAGAGATCCCTGTAAATGCAGTTTTTTTTCGGCAGACGTTATAGCAAATAGGACCCACTAGTTTTGTGACAAAAAAAGGGCTTCGTCAAGGAAGATTTATAAATATTGATGGCCTGAACATTACGTTAATAAATAATCACTTAAAAGGGGTATCGCGCGGTTTTCCAGGCTCATTTTCGCCGCAACGGGTCTCTGTCTTGCCCAGGCTCTGGCGGGGAATGCGGCGCGGGCCATGCTCAGCTTCCCACGCCGCGGCGAATCAGGCAGGCTTGCGCGCCAACAGGGTGGCGAAGCGCAATTTGATGCGATTGCCGTTGGCGTCGGTGCGATGCAGCTCGCCGACGTCCTCATTGTATTTCAGCAGCTCCCAGCCCTGGTAATAATCACGAAGCTCATCAGGTTTAAAGGCAAACGGGAAGCCGACGGTGCAGGGATAGTCTTCGGTATCCATCGCCGCCACAATCAGGTTATAGCCGCCGGCGGCGGTGCAGCGCTGCATATTGGCGATCAGGCCCGGGATGGTGTCAGGCTCGAGGAACATCATCACTACGGTGGAGAGGATCAGGTCATACTCGCCGTCAAAGCTCAGGCTGTTGAGGTCTTTCACCGCCGTTTGCAGATTATCCAGTCGCTCGGCGGCGCGAATACTTTCCAGATTGTTGACGCTCATCGGATTTTTATCCCACGCCGTCACCGCGAAGCCGTTCGCCGCCAGATAAAGGCTGTTACGCCCGTTGCCGCAGCCCAGATCCAGCGCCCGCCCCGGCGGCACAATCGTCGCGGCATGCAGCACCTCGGAATGGGTGCGGGTCAGGCTGTATTTTTGACTAAAATAATCCGCGTCACGCTTTGTCATGATCCTTCCTTCTTATTCAGGAGTGTTTCCCGGTCGACCTGGAGCAACAGTTTCCCGCTGACCAACAGCAACGCTGTACGCAGCAGCAGCAGGCCGACAACCAGATTGCTAAAAATAAATAGCGGCATCGCCAGATGATGAAAAAAGCCGTCTCCCCTGGCCTGGCCGAGATGCAGACCGGTGGTGGCCAGCGCGGAAATGCCGAACGAAAAGCTCCAGAAAGAAGCATTGAACGGCTGACGAAGATACCAGGGCATCAGACGGAGCATAAACAGCAGCTGCAGCAGGCCGTAACCAAACAGCAGCTTAGCGAAGGTATCGGCCTCCCCGCCGTTGACGCTGAGCCAGGCGCTGCAGGCCACCAGCGCAGGCGCCAGCTGGATCCCCAGCGAGGTGCGCAGCGGCGTCGGCAGCTCGCCTGCGCTGCGCAGACGCTGGAGGATCGCCGGCTCGAGGCTCAGCCAGGAGAAGACCCCGGCGCCGAGGAACACCAGTCCGGCATCGGAAAATCCCAGCGCGCCGCAGGCCATCGCGCTGATAAAATTATTGGCTACTGTCGGCAGATACAACCCCGGCGTGGTGGCCTCGCGAGGATGGTTCCCCCGCCATAGCCCACCGCTTTGCCAGGCGGCATAGGCGAGCTGCAGCGCCACGCCCGGCACAAACAGCCCGATCGCCAGCGGCCTGCACCAGGGAGCCAAACCAATCGCCACCAACAGCGTGGTGGCCGGAAACAGGCTGACGAAGCTGCTGCTCACCGGATGACGCATCTCCCGCAGCACGCTCGCCGGAAAGCGGATCGCCCGGCTGATAAACGCCATGCTGAGCAGGACCCACATCGCCATCGCCAGCGTCACCAGCCCATCACCAATGCTGCGGCTGACCGGCCAGAGGGTGCTGGCGTAACGCCAGGCGAAGCCCATTCCGATAGTGCCGAGCACCATGCCAAAATAACCCGCCGGCAGGTTTAGCACCTGCCGCGGCGTTTGCGTTTTATTCATTTTATTGATGATATCAATTTAATTTGAAGTTGCATTCTAATGGAACCTTATCCCGCGCGCTATGGCGATCTTTGCTATGTTTATGTTAACCATAAGTAATAAGGATCGGCCATGCGTAAATACCGTCTCAGCGAACAGACCCGGCAGTATTGTTATGAGGAAGAGCATGGCAAACAAAGCGTCACCCTGCGCCAGATCGTGGCGCTTATTGATTTCGCTGACGTTAAAGCGGGCAGCGAAGGCGGCTGGGTGGATGAGGAATGCGCTCTCAGCCAGCAGGGGGAGTGCTGGATCTACGATGTCAACAGCGTGGTCTTCGCCGGGGCGCGCATCCGCGACGACGCCCGCTTAACCGGGTTCTGCGTGGTCAGCCATGAGGCCACCATCGGCGGACGGGCCTGCATTCACACCTCGCAGATCAGCCATCACGCGCAGATCAGTGACAACGTCACGGTTACGCAGAGCCAGGTGCGCGGTTATTGTCGCCTTGCCGACGAGGCGCGTCTTCTCCCCCACTGCCAGGTGATTGCCGCGCGCGGGTTAACCGCCGATCGCGACAAAGTCCTGCAGATCTATCAGCGAGCCACCGTCAGTGCCTCGCGCATTCTCCACCAGGCGCAAATCTACGGCGATGCCTTCGTTGAGCATGCGTTTGTCGAACATCGGGCGGAAGTGTTTGACCAGGCAAGACTTGAAGGGAACGAAGAAAACGACGTCTGGGTGTGCGATAACGCCCGGGTATACGGGAACGCGCGCCTGATCGCCGGTCGCGGAGAGGATGCCATTCCCACCGTACGCTACAGTTCGCAGGTGGCAGAGAATGCGGTGATTGAAGGCAACTGCCTGCTGAAGCATCGGGCGATGGTCGGCGGCGAGGCGCAGCTGCGAGGTGGTCCGATTCTGCTCGACGACGATGTGCTGATCCAGGGGCGGACAGTCATCATCGGCGATGTGATCGTTGAGCACCAGGTCTCCATCAATGACGAGGTGCAGATTGCCGCACAGGAGGGAGAGGCCATTCATCTGCGCGGCCCGAAAACGCTTGACGGCCAGCAGCACATCACCCGCACGCCGCTGTTAGGCGCGCTTTAATGCCTCATCGCGGTCAATAATGCGGGCGTAGATATTCTGATCGTCATAGCTACCGTTCAGATACTCGGCTTGTCGGAGACAGCCTTCCAGAACAAACCCGTTGCGCAACGCTACCTGGTTGCTGCGGGTGTTCGCCACCCGGCATTTGATCACAAACCGGCGCACCAGCCCGCTGGCGGCATAATGGCGGATAAAGGCCTGTAATGAACGGGAAAGCAGCCCTTGCCCCTGGTGCTCTTCATCGATCCAGTAGCCAATATAGGCCGTTTTATTCTGCGGCTCGATCTGATTGAACGACAGGACCCCGACTAGCTGCTTATCGAGAAACAGCAAAAACATTTTGGCGTAATCCCGCTGATGCAGCATCACGTTGCCCTGCACATGACGTCGGGTCTCGTCTTCGCTGCGCACCTCGGCGGGCCAACTGAGCGACTGCTGTAGCCAGCGCTGGTTTTTGACCACCAGCTGGTGCAGGTCGCTAACGTAGCGCTCATCAATGGCGATTAGCGTCAGCGCGTCGGTTACCGGGATCGACTCAGGTACTGCTGGGATATCTGCGGTCATAGCGCTCTCTTCTGGCCCGCAGGGACTGCCTGCGGGCGTCGGGTGACTCAGGGTTATTTCATGATCCGATCGTCAACGTAGTTTCGTTTATCTGCTGCCGGCGGGAAATACTGATAGAGCCAGGTTTCGCTGATGGCTTCTCCCTGACAGCGCAGGAACAGACGCATCTCCACCGGGTCGGTTGAGTCGGTGGTCGGATACCAGTCGAAAAGGATCCGGTAGCCATCGAACGGCTCGACGTAGAGGATCTCAATCTGCTTCGCTTCCCCGCTGGAGAGGGTGATCACCGGTTCAATACCGCGCGGCGCGGCCGCCTTCAAATCGCCGCCGACAAAGTCGATGGCAAAACGACGCGCCCACTTATCCGGGTAGTGTTCACCCGGCGCCCATCCCTCGGGGAAGCCCCCCATCCCGGTGCGGGTGGCCAGAACGCGCGCCAGCGGAGTGCTCACCGGCGGCTGCGCGCTCCAGTAAAGACGGTAGCGGAAGTCCAGTTCGTCGCCCGCCTTCACCGCCTTTTCCGGCTGCCAGAAGCAGACGATATTATCCAGCGTTTCGCCGGTAGTTGGGATCTCCATCAGGCTGACCGCCCCTTTGCCCCACTGGTTACGCGGCTCAACCCACAGGCTGGGACGCTTGTTATACCAGCCCATCACATCCTGGTAGTGGGAGAAATCACGGTCCAGCTGCAACAGACCAAAGCCGCGCGGGTTCTTGTCCTGGAAGGCATTGAACTGCAGCTTCTGCGGGTTATTCAGCGGCCGGCAGACCCATTCCCCGTTGCCCAACCACATTGACAGCCGATCGGAGTCGTGGATTTGCGGATGGATGGTGTCGCACATCCGCCGCTCATTATTGCCGCAGCTGAACATACTGGTCATCGGCGCGATACCCAGCTGTTTGATATCCTTGCGGGCGTAAAGGTGGTTTTCCACGTCCATGATAACCTGGGTATCCTGGCAGTGGATGGTGAACTTGTAGGCGCCAGTGATGCTCGGGCTGTCCAGCAGCGCGTAAACGGTAAACACCGTGGCGTCCCCTTTGACCGTTTCGAACCAGAACGACGTAAAGTCGGGAAACTCTTCCGGGGTATCGGTAAAGGTATCCACCGCCAGACCGCGGGCCGACAAGCCATACTGATAGGTGCTGTCTACCGCGCGGAAGTAGCTGGCGCCGAGGAACGCCACGATATCGCGGCGCGCCAGCTCCGGCGCTTTAAACACCCGGAACCCGGCGAAGCCGAGGTCAGACTGTCCTTCCAGCTGACGGGTATCCACACCGGCGTCATTGTACTTAAACAGCTCCGGACGGAAGTGGATCTCGCGCGCCTGCTGGGTGCTGGCGTCTAAAGAGAACATCCGCACGCGGCGACGGAACCCCATCCCGACGTGGAAAAACTGGATGTCCAGCTTACGCTCTTCAATATTGTTCCACAGCGAGTGGTTGGCATCGTACTGGATGCTGTTATAGGCCTGCGGGGTGAGATTGGCGAGCGTCGGCGGCAGATCGCGCGGGGCGCCGCCCCATGGCTGGCGCGCCAGATCGTGAGCCATCGCCTGCAGAACAGCATAATCAAAACGACGCGTTTGCCCGTCGGCAATGCCCGCGTCTTCGGCAAAAGCGGCCTGACTGAATAAGGAAGCGACTCCTGACGTTCCGCATACGGCGGCAACAGCCATGGAAGATTTAAGAAAACGTCTGCGGTTCATGCCTGAGAAAGCGTCCTTCTGCACGGGTGAATTGATTCGCAACGCGTCATCACGCTGCGTGATAATTTCCGCCCACTCTAGACAAAAACGATTAATAATCCAATTGTTGCCAGCAGAAAAAAGGTAAAAAAGCCCTGTCCAGAGGAACAGCCTGTTTTTTTCATTTCCTCTGACGTGTAGCCTGGGCATACACGCTGCCTGCCGCTTTTTACCCCTGACTATTCAAGGGAAATCTATTCTCCAGTGCTGAATATTCACCCCATGTATCGCTCCTCGCCGCGCGCGTTTTTTCGGCACGATTCGCGCAAATTTCCATCGCGCCTGGTGCTAACTTTTCCCCGATAACCGCTATCTTTCTTCACGTTAGCGGCCAACAGGGGAGAGCCGTTCGGGCTGTCCCGCCACGCTCTCCAGGGAATTCATTCAGGAGTCATGCCATGCAAGTGAAAGCAGCCGTCACGCTGGGCTACCAGCAGCCTTTTGTCATCAAAGACGTCGAGGTCGCCCCGCCGGGGAAGGACGAGATATTAGTGAAAATTGTCGCCACCGGCGTCTGCCATACCGACGCCGTGATGCGCGACAACCCCGGGGTGGTGCCTATGCCGGCGATCCTCGGCCATGAAGGCGCCGGGATCGTTGCCAGCGTCGGCGAGGCGGTTAGCGGCATCAGAGTAGGAGACCACGTGGTGCTCAGCTACGCCGCCTGCCACCACTGCGAAAATTGTTTAAGCAACCACCCTTCGGCTTGCGAAGATTTTAATACGCTTAATTTTGGCGGCCGACGCGAGGATGGCACCACCCCCTACCGGCTGGGAGACCAGGATCTGTCCCTGTTCTTTGGCCAGTCGTCTTTCAGCCAGTATGTGGTCACCCGCGCCAGCAACGCGGTCGTGGTCGACCCGGAGGTTGATCTCACCCTGCTCGGCCCGCTGGGCTGCGGTATCCAGACCGGTAGCGGGACGGTGCTCAACCGCCTGAAACCGGTGGTCGGCGAATCGCTGGTGGTGTTTGGCTGCGGCGCGGTGGGGCTCAGCGCCATCATGGCAGCGAAATTAACCGGCTGTTCACAGATTATCGCGGTGGATATCCATGCCAGCCGCCTCGCCCTGGCGGGCGAACTGGGCGCCACCCATCAGATCAACGGCAAGGAACAGGATGCCGTCGCCGTGATTAAACAAATCACCGGTAAAGGCGCCCACTACGCGGTGGAAACGACCGGCGTCTCCGCTATCGTTCTGCAGGCCGTACACGCGGTGAAACCGCTGGGAACGGTGGCGATTGTAGGCTTTACCGGAGATATCACCCTTAACGTGCAGAACGACCTGATGGCGGAGGGAAAATCGCTGGTCGGGGTGATTGAAGGCGACGCCGTGCCGGCGCTGTTTATTCCGCTGTTGGTGCAACTCTATAAACAGGGAAAATTCCCTATCGATAAGCTTATCGCCCGCTATCCGTTGGCCGATATCAACCAGGCCTTCGCCGATTCGGCGTCCGGCAAGGTGATCAAGCCGGTGGTGGTCATGTGAGATAACGTCGCCACCGGTCGGTGGCGACAGTTGCGCATTATGGGATTTATTCCAGCGTCACGTGATGCTTCATCACCCGGCGAAACAGCGCCAGTCTGGCGCGCATAAAGCGGTTCTCCACTTTAAACCCGGCGCGCTTATGCAAGCCAATGCGCAACAGGCGATCCCGCCCGCGCAGGCACGCCGGCCAGCGCACCGCGCCGGAAAGCGTCTGCTCGCCGCTGGCGAGGCGGGCAAACTGCGCCCAGTAGTCAGCGACCTGAGCGGCGAAGGCCAGATCCGCTTCGCTGGCGTACTGCCGCACCGGGTCGGTCAACCGCAGGTTATCAAACACGTAGGGCACCTCGTTGCCATGCCAGGCCCCATGCGGGTAGGCGTCATGCTCCGCTTCCGCGACATAATCAAACCAGTAGCGCCAGCACGGCTGACCCACGCGCTGTTGCGCCTGCATCACTACATAACCAAGGGTGGTGAAGGCCATGTCGCGGCATACTTCCCGCCCCAGCGCTTCATCGCCCTTCACGCCGGGATAGAGGAGTTTGATCAGCCCCAGCCCCAGACGGCGCTCTCGGCGCAGCTTCTGGATCTGCCCGGCAATATCGACGCCGAACACGGCCATCACGCTGGCTTCATCGCTATTGGAGCCGATCATCACCGGTATCGGATGCTGGCGGCCGGCAAAGAAGGTCTCCAGCATCGGCTGCGGCAGCACCGCGTCTCCGGCAATAGGCGCTGGCCCGGTATTCAGCGGCGCGGTGAGCGACCAGAAGGCCTCCGCGGGGATCGCCCGCAATTCCTCAGCGCTGGCTTGCGGTAAGGCGAAGTGTTCCGCCAGCAGGCGCCCTTTTTCCAGCGCTTTTTCCCGCGGCAGATCGGGTAGCGTATACCCGCTCTGAATAATCGCTTTATGAAACAGCCCTTTCGCTTTCGGGGAGGCCATTAGCGACAGCACACTGCGCGCCCCGGCGGATTCGCCAAACAGCGTGACGTTGGCGGCATCCCCGCCGAAGGCGTGGATATTCTCCTGAACCCACTGCAGAGCGGCAATCTGATCGAGCAACGCGAAATTATAGAGACGTTCGCCCGCCTCTTCTTCCAGCGCCGGATGGGCGAAAAAACCGAGATGGCCCAGCCGGTAGTTAACTGTCACCACCACCACGTCGCGGCTGGCAAGCGCTTTGCCATCGTAAGGCGGCAGGCTGCCGGCGCCGATGGTAAACCCGCCGCCGTGCAGCCAGACCATCACCGGCAGCGGCTGCGCTGCGCTGGCCGGGGCCCAGACGTTGAGATATAAGCAGTCTTCGCTGAAGGCGCCAGGATCGCCGCCGCCGAGCTCGCGGCAGTAGTCAATGTCCTGCCAGCTGGCGGCGGAAAAGGTCTCGGCTGGACGTACCCCCTGCCAGCGGGCGGCTGGCTGCGGCGCGCGCCAGCGCAGCGGGCCCACGGGCGGCGCGGCGTACGGAATGCCGCGCCAGATATGAATCCCCTGTTCTGCGCTCCCGGCCAGCGTTCCCTGACGGGTTTTCGCCAACGGTTTCGACGGATGTTGCATAACCTGCTCCCTGTAAGGCTGATGCCAGCAGGGTACTGATTTTACAGCAGACCGCAACGTCGTTTGCTGCGCTCCTCCGCCTGTCGGTATAGTTCAAACTCATCCTGCACCGGGCAGCCCAGAGCTGCCTCAAACGCCTCGCGACTGGCGTTCCCGTGGCTGCGCGCCTGGGTTTCGTTGCCCAGATTGGACTGAAAAATGCCCGCCGCGCTGACCGGTAAAAAATCTTCATAAATAATCGGCTGGGCGACCACCCACCCGCGCTCAATCAGCGGCTGCGGATCGTCGCCCGGGCGAAACGCCTGGCGATGTGCCTCACCCGTGGGCGTCAGGCGGTAGCGAAACCAGGCCAGCCCCTGCTGACGGAGCAGAAATTCGCTGTCGGGAAATTCGCTAAACACCTCCTGTAGATGTTGCTGGTGGCTGAGATTGTCTTTCCCGGTTCCTGCCGCCTGCAGCAGCCGATCGTACAGCGCGCGCCCTTTCGGCGTCAGCGCCACGCCCCGCTGCTCAATTTCGCCAAAGCGGGCGCTATGGGTGCCTCGGTGTTCTCCGGCGAACATCACCGGCTCCTCAAGCGCCTTAAAGCTGGTCTGCCGCAGGAGGATCGGGACCTCCCGGCGCGGTGGCCCTTCAATCAACGCTTTGGGTTCAATACCGCACTCCGGCATCAGGGACTGGACGCGGTCAATATCCAGCGTCCGCGGCGTGAGATGGTTGATATGACACCCCGGGAAACAGACCACATCGGCAATCAGGCGGTGCTCGCGATGCAGAGCATGGTAAGTCTCCTCATCGACGGTGGCTTGCCGGTGCCAGCGGAACGTCTCCAGCGCCTCCTGGACAAACTCGCGCGCGTCGGCAGAGGTGAATTCGCCCTCTGCTTCATACTGCGCAATCAGCGCCAGGCAGCGGGGGGTGAAGATTTTGCGCCGCGCGAGGATCGCCTCGGCCCGCTCGCGCAGGGCGCGATTTTCAATCAGCTCCAGGCGTAGCAGCGAGGTGAAAATCCGAAATGGATTGCGCGCCAGCGCGGCATCGTCGATGGGACGAAACGCCGTGGAGTGGACCGGCACGCCGGCCTGCGAGAGATCGTAATAGCTAACGGGATACATCCCCATGATGGCAAACATGCGACGGAGCGTCGCCAGTTCTTCCGCTGTGCCCACGCGAATCGCGCCGTGGCGCTCCACGTTTAAGCGCGCCAGCTCGTCAGCGTTAGCGAGCTGTTCATGCAGCTGCGGATTATTTTCCAGTACCGCCAGGTTGACGTCAGCCACCAGCTCCAGCAGCGTTCCGTACTGCGGAACTTCCTGCTGGTACATGGCCGACATGGCCTGCGAAAAGTGCTCCCGAATCTCATCAGCCGTGATGGTGTTCGCCATGATGTGTTACCTCCAGTGAATACTTCCTGGAGTGTAGGAAAGCTGCCTCGCGGCGGGGGGAAGAATTTACAAACTGTGATGGCGATAACCTGCCGCCGGCCCAGGTCGTTGCTCAAAACATAACCCATAGTTATGAAAAACACCCGGTAATTTCACTTTAAATTAACAATACATTTACACACACTGCTTCTGGCGACATTACAACAATATGCCCCTCTACCGTCTACACGGAGTACCCTATGAACGACAAATGGTCCCCACGTGAGGTTGTCCATCGCGATTACAGTAGCCACCCGCCCGCTTACGCGCCGGGCTATAAAACCAGCGTCCTGCGCTCGCCAAAAAACGCCCTCATCTCTCTGCAGAACTCGCTGTCAGAGATCACCGGCCCGGTATTTAGCCGCGACGACCTCGGCCCTCTGGATAATGACCTAATCCTGAACTATGCCAAAGAAGGCCTGCCGATCGGCGAGCGGATCATCGTCCACGGTTACGTGCGCGATGGATTCGGCCGACCGATGAAAAATACGCTGGTGGAAGTCTGGCAAGCCAATGCTGGCGGTCGCTACCGGCATAAAAAAGATCAGTATCTGGCGCCGATTGACCCGAACTTTGGCGGCTGCGGCCGGGTGCTTACCGATGAAAACGGCTATTACTGTTTTCGCACCATCAAACCCGGCCCCTACCCCTGGCGCAACCAGGCCAGCGACTGGCGTCCGGCGCATATCCATTTTTCTCTCTCGGGCGACGCCTGGGCCCAGCGCCTGATCACCCAGATGTATTTTGAAGGCGACCCGCTGATTAAGCAGTGCCCGATCGTCAGGACTATTAAGAATGACGACGCCGTGCGCACGCTGATCGCCGAGCTGGACATGCACGCCGCCGTACCGCTGGATTGTCTGGCCTACCGCTTCGACCTTGTTCTGCGCGGCCACCGCGCCACGCTGTTTGAAAATCGCACTCAGGGGGCCGCCCGATGAAAGAGTATCTGCCTGAAACCGCCTCGCAGACGGCGGGACCCTATGTTCATATCGGCCTGGCGCCGGACGCCGCAGGCTTTCATATTTTTGAGAAAAATTTTGGCCCGGTCCTCACTACCGCCGATACCGCCGGGGAGCGCATCACCATTGAAGGCCGGGTTATCGACGGCTCCGGGACGCCGGTCCGCGATGTGCTGCTGGAGATCTGGCAGGCCAACGCCGCGGGTCGCTATAACCATCCTGACGATCGTCAACAGCAGAAAGCCGTCGACCCGGCCTTCCGCGGCTGGGGGCGAACCTGCTCTGATTTCACCTCCGGCATTTGGCGCTTTGAAACCATCAAGCCGGGCCCGGTGGTCGGTCGCGATGGCCGGCTGATGGCGCCGCACGTCAACCTGTGGGTGGTGGCGCGGGGGATCAATATTGGCCTGAATACGCGGATGTACTTTGCCGATGAACACGCGGCCAACGCCAGCGACCCGGTGCTGAATCTCATCGAGTGGGAGGTGAGGCGCAAAACCTTAATCGCCGAGCGCGAGGTTCGCGGTACGGAAGTGGTCTATCGTTTTGACATTCATCTGCAGGGCGAGAACGAAACCGTCTTTTTCGATATTTAGCCGTCGCGGTGACCGCCATCTTCGCCCCGTTTCTGCGGGGCGAAGGTGTTTTCAACCACAGGGAAAGATCTTGTCATGTAACCAACTCAAATGTTAATAATATTTTGCTATCTGGTTATCAAATTTAAACAAGTCCGCTTGTCTCTTTCACCGCTGTGTTTTTAACATCATCTTACTATGGAAAAAAATGGTCTCTTCAGTCAGCGCATTCGCTTGCGCCATCTACACACCTTCGTGGCCGTCGCTCAACAGGGAACGCTGGGGCGCGCGGCTGAAACATTAAATCTGAGCCAGCCAGCACTCTCGAAAACGCTTAACGAGCTAGAACAGCTGACCGGTACCCGGCTGTTCGAGCGGGGTCGTCTTGGGGCGCAGCTAACCCTGGTCGGCGAACAGTTTCTGACGCATGCCGTTAAGGTGCTTGACGCCCTTAATTCGGCCGGCCAGGCGCTGAACCGCAAAGAGGGCCTGAATAACGACATCGTGCGCATCGGCGCGCTGCCCACCGCCGCGCTGGGGATCCTGCCGACGGTGATCGGCCAGTTTCACAAGCAGCAAAAAGATATCACGCTGCAGGTCGCCACTATGAACAACACCATGCTGCTTGCCGGCTTAAAATCCGGGGAGATCGACATCGGCATTGGACGTATGTCCGACCCGGAGCTGATGAGCGGGCTGCATTACGAACTGTTGTTCCTTGAATCCCTGAAGCTGGTGGTTCGCCCGGGACATCCCCTGCTTCAGGAGACGGTGACCCTTAGTCGGGTGATGGAGTGGCCGGTGGTGGTCTCACCTAAAGGCACCGTGCCGCGGCAAAACGCCGAAGCGCTGCTCCAGAGCCAGGGCTGTAAGATGCCCGCCGGCTGCATCGAGACCCTCTCCGCCTCCCTGTCGCGCCAGCTGACGGTGGATTTTGACTATGTCTGGTTTGTCCCTTCCGGGGCGGTAAAAGACGATCTTCGCCGTGGCGTGCTAACCGCCCTGCCGATCGCCACCCAGGGCGCCGGAGAGCCCATCGGCATTTTAACCCGCGTCGATGCGACACTGACTCCGGGTACGCAGACGCTGCTCAGCGCTATCCGTAAGTCCATGCCTGCCTGACCCCCTTTCTCCCCGGCCCGCAGCGGCCGGGGAACCTGCAAACGCGCCGACGCCGCTCCCCATAACGTTAGACATATTCGGCAAAATAATCATTTAGTGCGAAATTATTTATTAACATTTGCGCAAACTTCTTTAACAGATCTATCATGCCTCGATTTCACCAAATGGTTCACTCGAAATCAGATCAAGCAACAAATACAGTTTTATGAAGGTTAAAACCACTTCATTCAAAAATGATTCAATAGCAACATGTTTCATTTGGTTCACAGTGAGGTGGCTAGTGTGGTTAAGGAGATTACATGGCAACTGGCAATGCGCCGCGCGGATTCCCCCGGATCCTGCAGTGGCTTCTCGCCGGACTGATGCTCATCATCGGTCTGGCTGTGGGTATTCTTGGGGCAAAACTGGCCCTCGTCGGCGGTACACTGTACTTCGCGCTGATGGGCGTGGTCATGGTCATCGCGGCGGTGTTGATTTTCCGCAACCGCCGCGGCGGTATTCTGTTATACGCCGTGGCGTTTATCGCCTCGGTGATCTGGGCGATTAGTGACGCTGGCTGGAACTACTGGCCGCTCTTCTCGCGCCTGTTTGCGCTCGGCGTACTGGCCTTCCTGGCCGCCCTGGTCTGGCCTTTCCTCGCCAGCCCACCGGCGAAAAAAGGCCCGGCCTATGGCGTCGCCGCCGTTCTCGCCGTGGCGCTGGCGGTGAGCTTTGGCTGGATGTTCAAATCCGCACCGCTGGTCAGCGCGACTGAAGCGGTACCAGTCAAGCCCGTCGCGTCAGGCGAACAGCAGAAAAACTGGGCGCACTGGGGTAACACCACCCACGGCGACCGTTTCGCCGCCCTCGACCAAATCAACAAACAAAACGTCAACCAGCTGCAGGTTGCCTGGGTAGCGCATACTGGCGATATCCCGCAGAGCAATGGCTCCGGCGCGGAAGATCAGAACACCCCGCTGCAGATTGGCGATACTCTCTACGTCTGTACCCCTTACAGTAAAGTGCTGGCGCTGGATGTGGACAGCGGAAAAGAGAAATGGCGCTATGACTCCAAATCCTCTTCACCCAACTGGCAGCGCTGCCGCGGCTTAGGCTATTACGCAGATAGCCGGGCGCAAACCGCGCCAGCGGCAGGCACGCAGCCGGCCGCCTGTTCCCGTCGTCTGTTCCTGCCGACCATCGACGCCCGCCTGATCGCCATTGATGCCGATACCGGCAAACTGTGCGAAAGCTTCGGCGATCGCGGTATTGTCGACCTCAGCGTCGGCATGGGTGAAGTGAAAGCGGGTTACTATCAGCAGACCTCCACCCCGCTGGTGGCGGGCAATGTGGTGGTGGTGGGCGGCCGCGTCGCGGATAACTACTCCACTGGCGAACCGCCGGGCGTGGTCCGCGCGTTTGATGTCCACACCGGCAAACTGGCATGGGCGTGGGATCCGGGCAATCCAGCGCTGACCGGTGTTCCGCCGGAAGGCCAGACCTACACGCGCGGTACGCCAAACGTCTGGTCGGCGATGTCCTACGACGCGAAGCTGAATCTGATCTATCTGCCCACCGGCAACGCCACGCCAGATTTCTTTGGCGGCGAACGTACCGCGCTGGACGATAAATACAGCTCCTCTATCGTGGCTGTGGATGCCACCACCGGCCAGGTGCGCTGGCACTTCCAGACCACACACCACGATCTGTGGGACTTTGACCTGCCGTCTCAGCCGCTGCTGTACGATCTGCCTGACGGCAAGGGCGGCACCACCCCGGTGCTGGTGCAGACCAGCAAGCAGGGCATGATCTTTATGCTCAACCGCGAGACCGGCGAGCCGGTGGCCAAAGTGGAAGAGCGTCCGGTGCCGGCGGGCAATGTCAAAGGTGAACGCTACTCGCCGACGCAACCTTACTCGGTAGGGATGCCGATGATCGGCAACCAGACGTTGACCGAGTCCGATATGTGGGGAGCGACACCGATCGACCTGCTGCTGTGCCGTATTCAGTTCAAAGAGATGCGCCATCAGGGCGTCTTTACCCCGCCAGGTGAAGACCGTTCCCTGCAGTTCCCGGGCTCGCTCGGCGGCATGAACTGGGGCAGTGTTTCGCTGGATCCAAACAACAGCCTGATGTTTGTCAACGATATGCGTCTGGGCCTGGCCAACTATATGGTGCCGCGCGCGAAGGTGGCGAAAGACGCCAGCGGGATCGAGATGGGCATCGTGCCGATGGAGGGCACGCCGTTTGGCGCGATGCGCGAACGTTTCCTGTCGCCGCTGGGCATTCCGTGCCAGAAGCCGCCGTTCGGCACCATGTCCGCGGTAGATCTGAAAACCGGGAAACTGGTGTGGCAGGTGCCGGTTGGCACCGTAGAAGACACCGGGCCGCTGGGGATCCGTATGCACATGCCAATTCCAATCGGCATGCCGACCCTTGGCGCATCGCTGGCAACGCAGTCCGGACTGCTGTTCTTCGCCGGCACCCAGGATTTCTACCTGCGCGCCTTTGATACCGCGAACGGCAAAGAGATCTGGAAATCGCGTCTGCCGGTCGGCAGCCAGTCCGGCCCGATGACCTACGTCTCACCGAAAACCGGTAAGCAGTACATCATTATCAATGCCGGCGGCGCCCGCCAGTCACCGGATCGCGGCGATTACATCATCGCCTACGCGCTCCCAGACCATCACTGATCGACATACACAAAAGGGCCCATCCGGGCCCTTTTTTATGGGTGACGATTCGCCTTCAGCGTCGGGGATTACTGGTCGCCAAAGTGGATCACGGTGCGAATCGATTTACCTTCATGCATCAGATCAAAGGCCTCGTTAATCTGCTCCAGCGGCAGGCGATGGGTAATAAACGGATCGAGGCGAATTTTACCCGCCATGGCGTCTTCCACCATGCCCGGCAGCTGACTGCGCCCTTTTACGCCGCCGAAGGCGGAACCGCGCCACACGCGGCCGGTCACCAGCTGGAACGGACGGGTCTTGATCTCCTGCCCGGCGCCGGCTACACCGATGATCACGCTCTCACCCCAGCCTTTATGGCAGCACTCCAGCGCCGCGCGCATCACATTTACATTGCCGATGCACTCGAAGCTGAAATCCACCCCGCCGTCGGTCAGCTCAACAATCACATCCTGAATCGGCTTATCGTAGTCGTTCGGATTGATAAAATCGGTCGCGCCCATCTCTTTAGCGAGAGTGAACTTATCCGGGTTGGTATCAACCGCCAGAATGCGCCCGGCCTGTGCCTGCACCGCGCCCTGGATCACCGCCAGACCAATGCCGCCCAGACCAAAGACCGCGACGCTATCCCCGGCCTTGACCTTCGCCGTGTTATGCACCGCGCCGATACCGGTGGTTACGCCGCAGCCCAGCAGGCACACTTTATCCAAAGGCGCCTGCGGATTGACTTTCGCCAGCGAAATCTCGGCGCAAACCGTATATTCGCTGAAGGTGCTGGTGCCCATATAGTGATAGATCGGTTCGCCATTGTACGAGAAACGAGTGGTGCCGTCCGGCATCAGTCCTTTACCCTGGGTGGCACGCACCGCCTGACAGAGGTTGGTTTTACCCGACTTACAGAATTTGCACTCGCCACATTCGGCGGTATACAGCGGAATGACGTGATCGCCCGGCTTAAGGCTGGTGACGCCCTCGCCTACTTCCACGACAATCCCGCCGCCCTCGTGGCCCAGCACCGCCGGGAAGACACCTTCCGGATCGTCACCGGAGAGGGTGAAGGCATCGGTATGACACACCCCGGTGTGGGTGATTTTCACCAGAACTTCGCCTTTTTTCGGCGGCGCGACGTCAATCTCAACGATTTTTAACGGCTGACCGGGTCCGAAGGCCACTGCTGCGCGTGATTTCATAACTGTCTCTTCCTCGTCGTGATGTTATTTTAAATAGGATCGTAGCAGATGACCGACCTCTGCCATTCTCGCGGCCCGCTGCTCAGGGGTGGTGTCGCCGCTGACCAGCTCGTCCTGCAGGTGGATCTCCACCATTTCGCCCATCAGGCCGTTCGCCGCCCCGCGAATCGAGGCGATCTGCTGCAGAATAGTCATACAGGGCTCGCCGGACTCCAGCGCGCGCTCAAGGGCTTCGACCTGGCCGCGGATGCGTCTTACGCGGCTGAGCGCCCGTTTTTTATCTTCAGGTGAATGTGGCACGATTACGCCTCCGTATCATATAGGGGGGTATACTATATTCTATTAGCGGTGAAGGCAAAAAAAAACCCCGTCGCGGGACGGGGTCAGGAAGTGAAAGAGGATGATTTAGCGCTTACGAGGCATCATTCGCAGCAGAGTATTATCCTTCCACCAGTAATGATGGAGCAGCGCGGCGAGAGCATGCAGGCCAATCACAAAGTACCCGGCATTGGCCAACCATTCATGGATCGCCTTCAGGGTATCCACCCGCTCAAAATCGCTCTGCGGGGCATACGGCATGGTCAGACCAAAGGCATACCAGGGGTTACCGCGCCAGTACATCATCACCATGCCGATCAACGGCAAGGCAATGAACAGCAAATAGATCGCCAGGTGACCAAGATGGGCGAAACCGGTCATCATCGGCGATGGTTTCGGTACGATCGGCGGCGCCGGCGATTTCAGCCGCACCAGCAGACGCGCCACCATCAGCACGAAAATGGTGATCCCGCAGGAAACATGCACCATATTAATCAATGGCCGTTCACTGCGGGGAAAAAACCCGCGCAGCTCCATCGCCGCATAGGCTACTACTACCAGCAAAAAAACCAGCCAGTGAATCCCAATCTGCAGGCCGGAATATTTATCGCGCATGGCATATCCTTTATGGAAAGTATGATGCTGCCAACATAGCGGCGTTCCCTTAAATTTTCATTAACCTTTACGTAGAATTAACAATTAATTACCGCTTTCTGCCGAGCCGCTATGCCACGCTTAGCGCACGCTCTTTCCTGGCCGAACGACAAACCTTCCACCGGTCATTACAAAATTACACAGTTTTGTTACTTACCGCGCTACTGCCGCCGCTATAGTACAGAATGTCTGGCAGACCACACGGCCCTGGGAGATAAGAATGAAGGAAATCGGCTTACCGTTATTGCTACTGACCGCTCTGGCCAGTCCGGCTTTTGCTGCAGACTGTCAGCCAAACGGCATTGGCGGCTCTTTTTGCATTAACGATGACGGTACGACTACCGACACGGTGCCTAACGAAGTCAACGGCATGGATACGTACTCGAATAATGGCGGCTATACCAGTTCCCTGCCCGATCGGTCAGGGGCGGATGAAGCACTGGAAGGTTCATCGCTGTCGACGCAGCAAGGCGTCGGCAGCGGACAGAGCGACAGTGCGCTGGCAGGTCGCGACTGGCATTCGCCCGCCAATCTGAATGATGGCGCCGCCACCTCCAGTATGAGCCTGCTGGATAAACCCTGAGGCCAGCGGCTAAGCGAGACTCCAGCCTGCGGCGCCGATGGCGAGGGCGAAAAGCAGGCAGGCCAGCGCCGTCTTACGTAACAGCATGGTATAGAATGAAATTGCGACACCAATGAATACCACCAGCAGAATCGGCCACATGCTTAATAACAACAGCAGAAAACCCTCAATATTGTTATGGATTACGCTCTCCACATCCGCATCCTTGCCTCATCGTCGATAAAGTAAGCAGAATTTAATATGTAACATGAATACATTCAAATAAAATATAATTGTAAATGGTTATGCACCGCCTCCTGCGGTTGGCGGTGGGTCACTTTCACGCGTCCGGAGCTTTGGCATCAGAAGCAGTTCGCAAAAAAACACGTCAGGATTGTTCCATGACCCTTTAGCGGCACGCTCGTATTCTCGCTGGTATCCTGCAAATTCTTCACGCCATTATTCGGCGCGGGTATCTGACACAATGCGCCGGCGATGACAGTCGCCTGGTTGCAGTTTATCCCCCTGAGCGGAACGCACATCCAGATACTGAAGGGGCTGGCCGTGCGCGTTATCCAGCAGGACCGAATAGGTTTCCCCTTGCTCAAACATATAACGCTCTCCCCATTGCCGCAGCGCCACAACAATGGGAAACACGGAGCGCCCCTTTTCAGTCAGGACATATTCCTTGTATGCGCTGCCATCCGATGCCGGTAAAATCTCGAAAATACCGATATCAACCAGATGCTTCAGCCGCGAGGCAAGGATATTTTTGGCCAGCCCCAAATTTTTTTGAAACTCGCTGAATCTCCGCACATCGTCAAATGCTTCGCGGATAATCATCAGGCACCAGCGTTCACCAATTGATTCCAACGTTCTCGCCACCGGACATTCACTGGTTCTAAGTGATTCCTGCTTTGCCATCTGCGCGCTCCTTATCAATTTATCTACTGATCTAGCTTAATCCTCACCTTTACCAGTTGCAAAAAAAAACCACTAAGGCTAATTCTATAGGCACACTAGTTTTAAAAAGCAACCAGACAGAGAATCTCTTATGAAATGTAAGGCAAGTAGATGTACCGGCCAAAGGATCCAAACTGCGTCAGTCCCTGACACGATGCTGACCACAGGGATAACGGCGTTGTTTTCACTAACCTGCGCGCTGGCAGTAGCCAATGTTTATTCAGCACAGCCTTTACTCGACTCGATGGCGGTCAGCCTGAAGGTGTCGCCAGGCATTATTGGCAGCGTCATCACCGCTACGCAGGCGGGCTATGCCATTGGCCTGCTGTTCCTGGTTCCGCTCGGGGACTGGTTGAACCGTAAATACGTGGTGATGAGTCAACTGTTGCTTTCAGTAGCGGCGTTAGTCGCGGCAGGGTTATCCCCCAATATAGCAACTCTGCTTGGCGCCATGCTGATCGTCGGCCTGATGGCCGTGGTGGTGCAGGTGCTGGTGGCCTGGGTGGCAATACTGGCGACGCCGCAGAAACGAGGCCAGGCGGTGGGTACCCTGACCAGCGGCATTGTTTCAGGTATCCTGTTATCTCGGTTTATCTCAGGCGCGATAGCCGATATCGCCGGCTGGCGAGCCGTGTATCTCACGGCTGCCTGTCTGATGTTGGTGATTGCCGGGATCGTCTGGAAAATCATGCCTTCGCCCCCGCAGCAGCCGCAGCCGCAAAAGCCGACTTACCTTTCCTTATTGAAGTCCGTGTTTCAGCTGTACCTCACCGAGCCGCAACTGAGAAAGCGCGGGATCCTGGCGCTATTTATCTTCGCCGCTTTCAGCATGCTATGGACGACCATGGTCATGCCGCTCACCGCCCTTTCCCTCTCGCACACCCAGACGGGGATGTTTGGCTTAGCCGGCTTCGCTGGCATGCTGGCCGCCGCCAGAGCGGGCAAGTGGGCTGACCAGGGATGGGCTCAACGCACTACCGGCCTGGCGCTGGCGCTGCTGACCATCTCATGGCTTCCTATCGGCTATGCCGAAACCTCTCTGCTCTGGCTGATAGCTGGCGTCATTGCGCTGGACTTTGCGGTACAGGCCGTTCATGTCTCCAGCCAGAGCCTGATCATTGCCGCCAGGCCTGCAGCGGCAAGCCGCCTGGTTGGGGCTTACATGTGTTTTTATTCGCTGGGCAGCGCGGCAGGGGCTATCGTTGCCACACAGCTTTATTCCCACTGGGGATGGCAGGCGGTCTGCCTTGCGGGCGCCGCGGTCAGCGCGTGTGCATTTCTGATCTGGTCAGGATCGCGTCAATCATGATATTCGTTCTGCGTTTTAAAGGGGCCAGTCAAAAAGACCGTAACACTGACCTGATTGCTGCCAGCTATTTGTATCGCATACATTTTTTCAATGCTTTTAAACAGTTATGTTCATGTTGTATAATGACGTGCACTTTAACTAAAAAAAGAGTGCGACCATGATTGATTCCTCATTGCCATTAACCGACATTCATCGTCATCTTGACGGTAACATCCGGGCCCAAACCATCCTCGATCTTGGCCGCGAATTTAATATCGCTCTTCCCGCAACCACCCTCGACACGCTGCGTCCGCACGTCCAGGTCACCAGCCTTGAGCCCGATCTGGTTAGTTTCCTCGCCAAGCTCGACTGGGGGGTAAAGGTCCTGGCCTCGCTGGAAGCCTGTCGCCGCGTGGCGTATGAGAACGTCGAAGACGCGGCGCGAAATGGCCTGCACTACGTTGAGCTGCGCTTCTCTCCCCGCTATATGGCGATGACCCACCGGCTGCCGGTCGACGGCGTGGTAGAGGCGGTAATTGCCGGGGTTCAAGAGGGATGCCGCGATTTCCAGGTCGACGCCCGGCTGATCGGTATTCTGAGCCGCACCTTCGGCGAAGCCGCGTGTCAGGAAGAGCTGGCGGCGCTGCTCGCCCACCGCGAGGGCATCACTGCCCTCGACCTCGCCGGCGATGAGCTCGGCTTCCCGGGTACGCTGTTCCGCAACCATTTTAACCAGGCCCGCGACGCCGGGTGGCATATCACCGTCCACGCGGGCGAAGCGGCCGGCCCGGAAAGTATCTGGCAGGCCATTCGTGAGCTGGGCGCGGAGCGCATCGGCCATGGGGTTAAAGCGGTAGAGGATCCAGCCCTGATGGACTACCTGGCCGAGCACCGCATCGGGATTGAATCCTGCCTGACCTCGAACGTGCAAACCAGCACCGTGGCCTCCCTGGCCCAGCATCCGCTGAAGCAGTTCCTTGAGCACGGCGTGCTGGCGAGCCTCAACACTGACGATCCGGCGGTCCAGGGTGTGGACATCATTCACGAGTATACCGTGGCGGCGCCGGCGGCAGGGCTGAGCCGGGAGCAGATCCGTCAGGCGCAGATCAACGGCCTGACCCTGGCGTTCCTCGGCGAACAGGAAAAAGCCGCCCTCATTCAGCGGGTTGCCAAAGGCTGATAACCGGCCCGGCAGCCGTGCTGCCGGGCTCCTCCTCAGACCAGGCTGAGCGTGGCGCGATGTCTGGCCGACTCGATACCCAACTCAATCAGGGTCATTATCTGAATCGCCTCGCTGGCCGGGACCGGGTTTTCCCCTACGCCGTTAAGCGCGTCGCGGATAGCGGCATAGTAGGCGGGATAATTACCCGGTAGCGTCAGCCATTTCTCCTGACTACGTTCATCCCCTTCGGCGCGGGTCAGGGTACCGTCGCGCATATCATATCCCCAGTCCTCCTGCGGCAGCCGTTCACCGTTTTTTAGCCGCTCCTCCTGCGGGTCAAGACCGTACTTAATATAGCTGGCCCGCGAGCCGTGGACGATAAAGCGCGCGCTCTCCGCGGCGGCGAGTAACGTACCATGCAGTACTACCCGCCGCTGCGGATAGGCCAGCACGGCGTGAAAATAGTCGGTGGATTGCGCGCCGGGCCGAAGCTGCGCGAGGTCCACCGTGATGCTTACCGGCAGGCCAAACAGCACCACGACCTGGTCGAGCAGATGCGGCGCGAGGTCATACCATATGCCGCTGCCAGGACCTGCCTGCTCACGCCAGCGCTGGCGCACCTGTGGTCGGAAGCGATCGAAATGCGACTCGAAGTAACACACCTCCCCCAGCTGACCTTCGTTGATCAACGCGCTGACCGTTAAGAAATCGCTGTCCCAGCGCCGGTTATGAAACACCGAAAGTATCCGACCGCAGTGCTTCGCCAGGCTTTCCAGCTCGCGAGCTTGTGACAGTGTCACGGTAAAGGGTTTATCCACCACAACATGCTTTCCCGCCTCCAGCGCCGCTTTCGCCAGCGGAAAGTGGGTGTCGTTCGGGGTGGCGATGACCACCAGATCGATATCCGGGTCGTCCAGCAGATCCCCCGGCGCACTCATTACCTTCACGCCAGGCCAATCGGCATGGACCTTATCGGCGTCGCTGCTGGCGACCGCCTTCAGCGCCATACCCGGCGTGCCGCCGATCAACGGCGCATGAAACGTTTTGCTGGCGTAACCGAACCCCACCAGCCCCACCCGGATCGCATCGCTCATCTTACCGCCTCGCTTATGCAACTGATATCAACACCAGGTTAATGAGAATAATTTTACAAACCGTGAGCAAAACTTATCATTCCTTACTTTGCGACTTACATGCAAGTGTGAGAAATCAGACAGATACCCCTTGTGATCTGCTGACCATCGAGTAACATTTCACGCTGTGTTCAAAGGATATTCAAGTGTTATGACAACTGTTTTTACCCGTATTGTAGAACTTATTGGCTGGGTTGTTTTTGGTATTTCGGCACTGCTTTTGGTTATCGCACACCATATAGATAACTATCAGTCCCCACCGCCAGCGGATGTGGTGCACACGAAGTAGCTCCGCGTTAAAACAGTGACCCGCCTCGCAACTGTGCAACCGGTTTCAGAAACCGGTTGCACGTATGCTCGCGCTTTTATTACACTCCCTTTATCATCAGACAGGGAGCTTTTTCATGGCCGCTTTTCCGCACAATTTCTTATGGGGTGCCGCTACCGCAGCGTATCAGGTTGAGGGAGGACACGACGCCGACGGTAAAGGACCGTCAATCTGGGATATCTACTCTCATCTGCCGGGTACCACCTTTGAAGGCACCACCGGCGATATTGCCGTCGACCACTATCACCGTTTTCGCGAAGACGTGGCGTTAATGGCCGAAATGGGCCTGCAAAGCTATCGATTCTCCATCTCCTGGCCCCGCCTGCTGCCCGCCGGGCGCGGTAAGGTGAATGAAGCGGGAGTCCAGTTTTACAGCGATCTGATCGACGAACTGCTGGCGCACAATATTGAGCCGATGATCACCCTCTATCACTGGGATCTGCCGCAGGCCCTGCAGGATGAGGGTGGCTGGGAAGCGCGCACTACCGCCGAGGCCTTCGCCGAGTACGCCCGCCTGTGCTATGCGCGCTTTGGTTCACGGGTGAAGCTGTGGGCTACCTTCAACGAAACCATTGTCTTCATTGGGCACGGCTACATTAACGGCCTCCATCCCCCGGCGGTCCGCGATCCGGCGCGTGCTATTCAGGCCTGCCACCACGTATTTATCGCCCATGCGCTGGCGGTGAAGGCCTTTCGCGAGATGGCTGTGGCCGGCGAGATTGGCTTCGTCAACGTACTGCAACCGCATACCCCGCTCACCGACAGCGAGGCGGACATTAAGGCCACCGAACTGGCTGACGCCATCCATACTCACTGGCTGTACGATCCGGTGCTGAAAGGCACCTATCCTGCCGACCTGCTGGCGCAGACCCAGGCGCTGTGGGGGGTACCTCGCTTTGCTCCAGGCGACGACGCGCTGCTCCGTGACAACCGCTGCGACTTTATCGGTCTGAATTACTATCGCCGGGAAACGGTATCTGCCCAGCCGCCTGAGATCGCTACCGGCGGTGAGCCTGGCGTGGAGGGATTATTCTATTTCGTGCGTAATCCCCAGAGTACATATACCGAATGGGGCTGGGAAATCTGGCCGCAGGGGCTAACTGACGGCATTATGATGATTAAGGCGCGCTATGGCGATATTCCGATATATATCACCGAGAATGGCCTCGGCGCGATGGACCCGATTATTGACGGGGAAGTGGTCGACGACCCGCGGATTGATTATCTCAGCAGCCATATTGGCGCCCTCGAAAAAGCGCTGGCGCTGGGGGCAGATGTGCGCGGCTATTACCCCTGGTCATTTATCGATCTGCTGAGCTGGCTCAACGGCTATCAAAAGCAATATGGTTTTGTCTATGTCGATCACCAGCAAAATCTGGCGCGGAAACGAAAGAAGAGTTTTTATTGGTACAAATCTGTTATTGCCAGTCACGGCGAACAGCGTTAATCTTCTCTTGCGGGCGCCATTCGGCGCCCGGTCTGATTTTAGAATATTCTTAAACTTCTCCCTGCTCTTCAAGGCTGGCTTTGCCCCTTGTCATGGGTTTATATAACCTGATTCATTCCACGCGGCCCCAGCAGAAGGCGCCGTTGGTTGAGAGTAGGTTTAGTGAATGCTGATAATATTCAACGCAATAATTCCGATTATAAAATGGATACGAAAATGACCGTGCTGGACTACTTATTAAAATTTCGCAAAATCAGTTCGCTGGAAAGCCTTGAAAAACTATTTGATCACCTTAACTACTCCCTGACTGACACCCAGGAGATCGTGAATATGTATCGCGCCGCCGATCATCGTCGCGCAGAGCTGGTCTCCGGTGGTAAATTGTTCGATGTGGGCCAGGTTCCTAAATCCGTTTGGCGATTCGTGCAGTAAGGCTGTCATCCTTCACGCCAGTTGCTTATACTTCCCGGCCTGATTTTATTCACTGGCGTTGAATAGGGGAGAAACATGACGTCTCAATCTGCAGAGCGCATCGGCGGATGGCTGCTGGCTCCGCTGGCCTGGTTGCTGGTGGCGCTGCTGAGCGCCTCGTTATCGCTGCTGTTTTTTGCCAATGCGCTGATGTCGCCGCAGACCTATACCCTACTGCGCGCCATGAGCGCGGGCCATATGGCGCTGTGGGTCGCCTCGCTGCTGTTTGCCCTCGCCATGTGGTATTACACGCTCTGGCTGACTATCGCCTTTTTCAAGCGGCGCTCGGTGGTGCCGAAACACTACATTATCTGGCTGCTCATCACCCTGCTGCTGGCGATAAAGGCTTTTGCCTTCTCGCCGGTCTCGGATGTGCTTGCCCTGCGTCAGCTGCTGTTTCCGCTGCTGGCCGCTGCGCTGCTGGCGCCCTATTTTCGCCGTTCGCAGCGGGTAAAACGGACTTTTGTTAATCCGTAATACCCCCACACTTAACCTGTTGTCGCTGGTATCGTTTTATTCGATAATAAGCGGCTTTTTTTCGTTTCAGGTCGCATGATGGCTGATTATTTACTGCTCTTTATTGGTACAGTCCTGGTCAATAACTTCGTTCTGGTGAAGTTTCTTGGTCTGTGCCCGTTTATGGGGGTTTCCAAAAAGCTGGAAACCGCAATGGGGATGGGGCTCGCTACCACCTTCGTGATGACCCTGGCCTCTATTTGCGCCTGGCTGATTGATACCTGGATCCTTATCCCGCTAAATTTGGTTTATTTGCGTACCCTGGCCTTTATTCTGGTTATCGCCGTGGTGGTTCAGTTTACTGAGATGGTGGTGCGTAAAACCAGCCCGGCGCTCTATCGCCTGCTGGGGATCTTTCTACCGCTGATCACCACCAACTGTGCCGTACTCGGGGTAGCGCTGCTGAATATTAATCTGGGCCACAATTTCCTGCAGTCGGCGCTGTACGGCTTTGCCGCCGCCGTCGGCTTCTCGCTGGTAATGGTGCTGTTCGCGGCGATCCGTGAACGCCTGGTGGTGGCCGATGTCCCCGCGCCGTTTCGCGGTAATGCCATCGCGCTGATTACCGCCGGTTTAATGTCTCTGGCCTTCATGGGCTTTAGTGGTTTGGTGAAGTTGTAATGAGCGCAGTCTGGATAGCCGTGATCGCCATCAGCCTGTTAGGGCTGATTTTCGGCTTAATACTGGGATACGCCTCGCGTCGTTTCGCGGTGCAGGACGACCCGGTGGTGGAAAAAATTGATGAGCTATTGCCGCAGAGCCAGTGTGGGCAGTGCGGGTACCCTGGGTGTCGCCCCTATGCGGAAGCAGTCGGCGTACAGGGTGAGAAAATAAACCGCTGCGCGCCGGGTGGCGAAGCGGTGATGTTAAAAATCGCCGCCTTGCTGAACGTCGACCCGCAGCCTGTCGACGGCGACGCACAGGAAGCGGAGCCGGCCCGCATGCTCGCGGTAATTGACGAGCCGAACTGCATTGGCTGTACCAAGTGTATCCAGGCCTGTCCGGTGGATGCCATCGTTGGGGCGACCCGCGCCATGCATACCGTGATGAGCGACCTGTGCACCGGCTGCAATTTGTGCGTCGCCCCCTGCCCGACCCAGTGCATTTCACTCGTTCCGGTGGCCACCACCCCGGAGACCTGGAAATGGGATCTGCATACGATCCCGGTGCGAAATATTCCTGTGGAACAACATGTTTAAGCTATTTTCCGCTTTCCGAAAAGACAAGGTCTGGGATTTCAACGGCGGTATTCACCCGCCTGAAATGAAAACCCAGTCTAACGGCACCCCGCTGCGTCAGGTTTCCCTGCCGCAGCGCTTTGTTATCCCGTTGAAGCAGCACATTGGCGCCGAGGGCGAACTGTGCGTTAAAGTGGGCGACCGGGTGCTGCGCGGCCAGCCGCTGACCCGCGGCTGGGGAAGAATGCTGCCCGTTCACGCCCCGACTTCCGGCACCATTGCCGCCATCGCTCCGCACACTACCGCGCACCCGTCGGCGCTGGCGGAGATGAGCGTGATCATTGACGCCGACGGCGAAGACCGCTGGATCGAGCGCGATGGCTGGAGCGACTATCAGACCCGCACGCGTGAAGCGCTGATCGAGCGTATCCACCAGTTTGGCGTTGCTGGCCTCGGCGGCGCAGGCTTCCCCACCGGCAGTAAACTGCGCGGTGGCGGAGATAAAATTAAAACGCTGATCATTAACGCCGCCGAGTGCGAGCCCTATATCACGGCGGATGACCGCCTGATGCAGGACTGCGCGGCGCAGATTGTCGAGGGTATCCGCATCCTCGCTCATATACTGCAGCCTGAAGAAGTGCTGATCGGCATTGAAGACAATAAGCCGCAGGCCATCTCAATGCTGCGGGCGGTGCTCTGCGACGCCCATGGCATTTCGCTGCGCGTGATCCCCACCAAATATCCCTCCGGTGGCGCCAAGCAGCTCACCCAAATTCTCACCGGCAAACAGGTACCGCACGGCGGTCGTTCATCGGACATTGGCGTGCTGATGCAGAACGTCGGTACGGCTTATGCGGTGAAACGCGCGGTGATTGACGGTGAGCCGTTAACCGAGCGCGTGGTCACCCTCACCGGCGAAGCGGTAACCAGACCGGGCAATGTCTGGGCGCGTCTTGGCACGCCGGTGCGCCATCTATTGAACGATGCCGGCTTCTGCCCCAGCGCCGAGCCAATGGTGATCATGGGCGGCCCGCTGATGGGCTTTACCCTGCCGTGGCTCGACGTCCCGGTGGTGAAGATCACCAACTGTTTGCTGGCGCCTTCCGCCAGCGAGATGGGCGAACCGCAGGAAGAGAAAGGCTGCATTCGCTGCAGCGCCTGCGCTGACGCCTGCCCGGCCGATCTGCTGCCGCAGCAGCTGTACTGGTTCAGCAAAGGTCAGCAGCACGATAAAGCCACTGCCCATAATCTGGCGGACTGCATCGAGTGCGGCGCCTGCGCGTGGGTATGTCCAAGTAATATTCCGCTGGTGCAGTACTTCCGTCAGGAAAAGGCCGAGATCGCGGCGATTCGTCAGGAAGAGCAGCGCGCTGCGGAAGCCAAAGCCCGATTCGAGGCCCGACAGGCGCGCCTGGAGCGTGAGAAAGCCGCGCGCGCCGAGCGGCATAAAAAAGCCGCCGTTCAGCCTGCCGCCAAAGATCAGGAGGCGATTAGCGCCGCCCTGGCCCGGGTACGGGATAAACAGCGCGATGCCGCGCAGCCGATCGTGATCCAGGCCGGCGCCAAACCTGACAACAGCGAGGCAATTGCCGCCCGCGAAGCGCGTAAGGCTGAGGCCCGGGCGCGCAAAGCGCAGCAGCAGGCCGCGCCGGTGGACGCCCCGGCCGCCGAACCGGTCGACCCGCGCAAGGCGGCGGTGGAAGCCGCCATCGCCCGCGCCAAAGCGCGTAAAGCCGAACAGCAGGCCGCGCCGGTGGAAGCCCCGGCCGCCGAACCGGTCGACCCGCGCAAGGCGGCGGTGGAAGCCGCTATCGCCCGCGCCAAAGCGCGTAAAGCCGAACAGCAGGCCGCGCCGGTGGACGCCCCGGCCGCCGAACCGGTCGACCCGCGCAAGGCGGCGGTGGAAGCCGCTATCGCCCGCGCTAAAGCGCGTAAAGCAGAACAGCAGGCCGCGCCGGTGGACGCCCCGGCCGCCGAACCGGTCGACCCGCGCAAGGCGGCGGTGGAAGCCGCTATCGCCCGCGCTAAAGCGCGTAAAGCAGAACAGCAGGCCGCGCCGGTGGACGCCCCGGCCGCCGAACCGGTCGACCCGCGCAAGGCGGCGGTGGAAGCCGCTATCGCCCGCGCTAAAGCGCGTAAAGCAGAACAGCAGGCCGCGCCGGTGGACGCCCCGGCCGCCGAACCGGTCGACCCGCGCAAGGCGGCGGTGGAAGCCGCCATCGCCCGCGCTAAAGCGCGTAAAGCCGAACAGCAGGCCGCACAACAGGATCTCGCGTCAGCCGCAGCCAATGACGACCCGCGCAAAGCGGCCGTCGCCGCGGCTATCGCCCGCGTTCAGGCGCGTAAAGCAACACAGCAGGCAGTTAACGAGGAATAAATGGTTTTCAGAATCGCAAGCTCCCCCTATACCCATAACCAGCGGCAGACCTCGCGTATTATGCTGCTGGTGCTGCTCGCCGCTGTGCCTGGCATTGTGGTCCAGACCTGGTTTTTCGGCTGGGGCACCGTACTGCAGATTGTCCTCGCCGCCCTGACGGCCTGGGCGACCGAAGCCGCTATTCTCAAACTGCGTAAACAGCCTGTTGCTGCCACGCTGAAAGATAATTCCGCCCTGCTCACCGGCCTGCTGCTGGCGGTGAGTATTCCGCCACTGGCCCCGTGGTGGATGGTGGTGCTCGGCACTGCCTTTGCCGTAGTCATCGCCAAGCAGTTGTACGGAGGCCTGGGCCATAACCCCTTCAACCCGGCAATGATCGGCTATGTCGTGCTGCTGATTTCGTTCCCGGTGCAGATGACCTCCTGGCTGCCTTCCTATGAGATAGCCGCCCATATCCCGGCATTCAGCGACGCGCTGCAGATGATCTTCACCGGTCATACCGCCGCCGGAGGCGACATGGCCAGTCTGCGGCTGGGTATCGACGGCGTCAGCCAGGCCACCCCGCTGGATACCTTTAAAACCTCCCTGCATGCCGGACATAGCGTTCAGCAGGTGCTCCAATTGCCGGTCTACGGCGGCGTGCTGGCAGGTCTGGGCTGGCAGTGGGTGAATATCACCTGGCTGGCAGGCGGCCTTTTCCTGCTGTGGCAGAAGGCGATCCGCTGGCATATCCCGGTCAGCTTCCTTGTTAGCCTCGGCCTGTGCGCCACCCTCGGCTGGATTTTTTCGCCGCAGAGCCTGGCCTCACCGCAGATGCATTTGCTCTCCGGGGCGACCATGCTTGGCGCCTTCTTTATCCTGACCGATCCGGTGACGGCCTCAACAACCAACCGCGGCCGTCTGATCTTTGGCGCCCTCGCTGGCCTGCTGGTCTGGCTCATCCGCAGCTTCGGTGGTTATCCGGACGGCGTGGCGTTTGCCGTTCTGCTGGCGAATATTACCGTGCCGCTGATCGATTACTACACGCGCCCGCGCGTATATGGCCACCGTTGAGAGAGCAATGATGTTAAAAACGATGCGTAAACACGGCGTCACGCTGGCGCTGTTTGCCGCCGGTTCCACCGGGCTGACGGCGGCGATCAATGAGCTGACCAAAAGCACCATCGACCAGCAGGCGGCCCTGCAGCAAAAGGCGTTATTCGACCAGGTTTTACCTGCCGACCGCTATAATAACGATCTGCTTAAGAGCTGCTATCTGGTCAGCGCCCCGGCGCTGGGCAAAGGCCAGCATAAAGTGTGGATCGCCAAAAATAACGATCGACCGATCGGCGCGGTGATGGAAGCCACCGCGCCGGACGGCTACTCCGGAGCAATACAGCTGCTGGTTGCCGCCGATTTTAGCGGCACGGTCCTCGGCACCCGCGTAACTGAGCATCATGAAACGCCGGGCCTGGGGGATAAAATCGAACTTCGCCTGTCGGACTGGATTACCCATTTTGCCGGGAAAGTCATCCACGGCCAGGGCGATAGCCACTGGGCGGTCAAAAAGGATGGCGGCGATTTTGACCAGTTCACCGGCGCCACCATCACCCCCCGGGCGGTGGTCAATGCCGTTAAGCGCGCAGGCTTATATGCACAAACGCTGCCTGCGCAACTTCCTGAATTCACCGCCTGTGGAGAATAACCATGAGCGAAGTTAAAGACGTCATCGTCCAGGGCCTGTGGAAAAATAACTCCGCCCTGGTTCAGCTGTTAGGTATGTGTCCTCTGCTGGCGGTCACCTCGACCGCCACCAACGCCCTCGGGCTGGGTTTGGCCACCACCCTGGTGTTAACCCTGACCAACCTGACCATCTCCAGCCTGCGCCGCTGGACGCCGGCGGAGATCCGGATCCCCATCTACGTAATGATTATCGCCTCGGTGGTGAGCGTCGTGCAGATGCTGATCAACGCCTATGCCTTCGGCCTCTATCAGTCGCTGGGGATTTTCATCCCGCTTATCGTGACCAACTGCATCGTGGTCGGCCGCGCCGAAGCCTTTGCCGCCAAAAAAGGGCCAGCGCTGTCGGCACTGGACGGTTTCTCGATCGGCATGGGCGCTACCTGCGCGATGTTTGTGCTGGGCTCCCTGCGCGAGATCCTTGGCAACGGCACCCTGTTTGACGGCGCCGACAGTCTGCTTGGCAGCTGGGCGAAGGTTCTGCGCATCGAGGTTTTCCACACCGACACACCTTTCCTGCTGGCTATGCTGCCGCCAGGCGCCTTTATTGGCCTCGGCATGATGCTGGCGATTAAATACCTTATCGATGAACGTAGCAAACAGCGGAAGGCGCAAGCGGCCCGGGCCGTCTCTGTCGCCCCGTCCGACGTGACAGGGAAAGCATAATATGAACAAAGCCAAACGCCTGGCGATCCTCACCAGGCTGCGGGAAAACGATCCCCACCCCACTACCGAACTGCATTTCAGTTCGCCGTTCGAGCTGCTGATTGCCGTTCTGCTTTCTGCACAGGCCACCGACGTAAGCGTCAACAAAGCGACAGCCAAACTCTATCCGGTGGCCAATACGCCCGCAGCGATGCTGGCCCTGGGGGTGGATGGGGTAAAATCGTATATCAAGACTATCGGCCTGTTTAACAGCAAAGCGGAAAACGTCATCAAAACCTGCCGCATCCTGTTGGAGCAGCACAATGGTGAGGTGCCGGAAGACAGAGCAGCGCTGGAGGCGCTGCCCGGCGTGGGCCGTAAAACCGCCAACGTGGTGCTGAATACCGCCTTTGGCTGGCCGACCATCGCCGTGGACACGCACATCTTCCGCGTCTGCAATCGGACGCAGTTCGCCCCGGGCAAGAATGTTGAACAGGTGGAAGAGAAGCTTCTGAAGGTGGTCCCCGCCGAGTTTAAGGTCGACTGCCATCACTGGCTGATCCTGCATGGGCGTTATACCTGTATTGCCCGCAAGCCGCGCTGCGGCTCCTGCCTGATTGAAGATCTTTGCGAATACAAAGATAAAGTCTACGCCTGACTGTCTCGTCTCTATTGCGGTCATAGCTTAACTCTGGGTTATGGCCCGCATTCATCTATTTCACCGGCTATTAACACCACATAATCATCATGATTATGGATGATTATCCGGTTATATAACAAACAACTAGTTCATTCATTTTTTATCAGCGCAAAATTTCTATGCATTTGTGATCCAGATCATGCTCGCAACTTTATGTTGATTGAATGTTACTGGAATGGAAATAAATGTCAGGCAATACAACGGATGAGTAAAGATTGTCAGGATAATGACCCATGATTTTTTAAGATAATGGACCATATCACTATGCTTACGCCAGATCAGTAGAATATATCGCCTTTTCCCGGCAAACCGGCGAACCCGAAAGATAAAAATACCAACGATATCGAAACGGTAAAATTTAACGCTGTATAACATTCATATGTCCGGAGCATTATACCACCCTGATTATGTGTAACAGATTATTACAAAAGCCTTGCCTGATGCGCCAGGATAGTGAACATTACTTGCCGTTTTCCCTCCAAGAATAACTATAAAGGCGGCGGTCCAACGAGATTGCGCCCCGAACACCCCCCAGTAAATATGGGATGTAAAAAAAGAGGTATATGTGTCTACTGCAAACAATAAACCAGCAGAAAGCGTGAGTCTGAACGCTTTCAAACAACCACGCGCGTTCTATCTCATTTTCTCGATCGAGTTGTGGGAGCGTTTTGGTTACTACGGCCTGCAAGGGATCATGGCCGTTTACCTGGTAAAACAGCTGGGTATGTCGGAAGCGGATTCCATTACTCTGTTCTCCTCCTTTAGCGCGCTGGTTTATGGCCTCGTCGCCATTGGCGGCTGGCTGGGTGATAAAGTGCTGGGTACCAAGCGTGTCATCATGCTGGGCGCTATCGTGCTGGCGATTGGCTATGCGCTGGTGGCCTGGTCCGGCCATGACGCCGCTATCGTCTATATGGGTATGGCGACCATCGCCGTCGGTAACGGCCTGTTTAAAGCCAACCCGTCCTCCCTGCTTTCTACCTGCTATGACAAAAACGACCCACGTCTGGACGGTGCATTTACCATGTACTACATGTCCATCAACATCGGTTCGTTCTTCTCTATGCTGGCAACCCCGTGGCTGGCCGCACGTTTTGGCTGGAGCGTAGCGTTTGCCCTCAGCGTGGTGGGGATGGTGATCACCATTATTAACTTCGCCTTCTGTCAGAAATGGGTTAAACAGTACGGCTCTAAACCGGACTTTGCCCCGGTACACATGGGTAAACTGCTGGCGACCATCGCTGGCGTGGTGGTGCTGGTCGCTATCGCCACCTGGCTGCTGCACAACCAGGGTATCGCACGTATGGTGCTGGGCGTCGTCGCACTGGGTATCGTCGTGATTTTCGCCAAAGAAACCATAGGCCTGAAAGGCGCTCCGCGTCGTAAAATGATCGTCGCTTTCCTGCTGATGGTAGAAGCGATTGTCTTCTTCGTGTTGTACAGCCAGATGCCGACCTCGCTGAACTTCTTCGCCATCCGTAACGTGGAGCACTCGATCCTCGGTCTCGCCTTTGAACCGGAACAGTATCAGGCGCTGAACCCGTTCTGGATCATGATTGGTAGCCCGATTCTGGCCGCCATCTACAACAAGATGGGCGACCGCCTGCCGATGCCGCACAAATTTGCTATCGGTATGGTACTGTGCTCTGGCGCATTCCTCGTCCTGCCTTTAGGGGCGAAGTTCGCCAGCGACGCCGGTATCGTCTCGGTCAACTGGCTGATTCTGAGCTACGCGCTGCAGTCTATCGGTGAACTGATGATTTCCGGCCTCGGCCTGGCGATGGTCGCTCAGCTGGTTCCTCAGCGTCTGATGGGCTTCATCATGGGCAGCTGGTTCCTCACCACGGCAGGCGCGGCGATCATCGCCGGGAAAATCGCTAACCTGATGGCAGTCCCGGAGAATGTCACCGATCCGCTGGTGTCGCTGGAAGTCTACGGTCACGTATTCCTGCAGATTGGTATCGTCACCGCGGTTATCGCCGCCCTGATGCTGCTGACCGCGCCGAAACTGAATCGTATGACTCAGGACGACAGCGCGGACATTAAAGCACGCGAAACCGCGGCTGCCTGACGCCGCAGGGAAAACTAATTATTTTTAAGCCGCTAACGTTAGTTTAGCGGCTTTTTTTTTACCCCTGGCAGGACTAACATACAGAAAACTGCAGCCACGAGGAGTCACGCATGAAACTGTTCTACAAACCCGGCGCCTGTTCCCTTGCCTCGCATATTGCCCTGCGCGAAAGCGGTCTGGATTTTACCCTGCAGAGCGTGGATCTGGCCCAAAAACGGCTGGAAAACGGGGAAGACTATCTGCTGATCAACCCGAAAGGTCAGGTACCGGCGCTGCTGCTGGATGATGATATCCTGCTCACTGAGGGCGTAGCCATCATGCAGTACATCGCAGACCAGGTGCCGGATCGTCATCTGCTGGCGCCGGTGGGCTCGATTGCGCGCTATCAGACTCTCGAATGGCTGAACTATGTGGCCACCGAGCTGCATAAAAGCTTTACCCCGCTGTTCCGCCCGGATACCCCGGAGGACTATAAGCCTGTCGCGCGGGGGCTGCTGGAGAAAAAGCTGCAATACGTTGATGCAGCGCTGGCAGACAAACAGTGGCTGACCGGCCATCGCTTCACCATTGCCGATGGTTATCTGTTTACGGTGCTGCGCTGGGCCTATGCTATAAAACTGGATATGGCTGCCTATGGTCATATCGGCAGCTGGATGACGCAGGTGGCAGCGCGTCCGGCGGTGGCGGCCGCACTGGCGGCTGAAGGCTTAAAATAAGGCCTGAACCTGCCCGGCGGACCGTCGGGCAGGCCCTGGGAGTTACAGCCGGGTGGCGCTGAAGCAGTGCTCCGGTACGGCGATGCGATCCTGCGCCGCTACTACCTGTAGTTCGTATTCCTGCATATTTTTGGTGGCGAGCATAATCTCGTACACCGCGGCGGTGACGTGTTCCAGCGCATCGCGCAGACTTGCCCCCTGCAGCAATTTAACCAACAGCAGACCGCTGGTCACATCGCCGACGCCCACCGGCTGACGCAGGCCGAAATCCACCAGCGGCCGACTAATATGCCAGGCTTCTTTGGCCGTCACCAGCAGCATCTCAAAACGATCCATACTCAGACCCGCACGGGCAAGATGCTTAACTAATACCACTTCCGGCCCCTGGGCAATCAACTCCCGCGCGGCGGCCACTGCCTCGCTGACGCTGGCGACCGGATGACCGCACAGGATCTCCAGCTCAACCAGATTCGGCGCAATAATATCGCTGGCCGGCAGCGCATAGCGCACGTGGAACTCCGCCACGCCCGGCGCGACGATGCAGCCCTTCTCCGGATGACCCATCACCGGATCGCAAAAATATTTCGCCGCCGGATTGGCCGCCTTAACCTGACGCACGATACCGAGGATATGCTCTCCCTGCTCAGCGGAGCCAAGATAGCCGCTCAGTACCGCATCGCAGGTCTGCAGTTTGTCGATGTCGGCAATCCCCTGAACGATCTCCGTCAAATGCGAAGGCGGCATGACGCAGCCGGTCCATTTGCCGTACTGCGTATGGTTAGAGAACTGTACGGTATTCAGGGGCCAGACATTGGCGCCCAGACGGCGCATCGGAAATTCGGCGGCACTGTTGCCGGCATGGCCAAACACAACGTGAGACTGAATGGCGAGGATGTTCTTCATTTTCTTACCACAACCCTAAAAAGAAAAAGGGCGTGGTTTCCCACGCCCTGGCAGTATTTTTTTATTTCCAGCAGACCAGGCAGTAATTTTTCTTACCGCGACGCAGCAAGGTGTAGCGGCCAAACAGGCGATCGCTGTCACTGAATACATATTCCGGGTCGGCCTGTTTTTCGCCGTTGATGGTCACCGCGTTAGAGGCAACGGTTTTACGCGCCTGACCGCGGGACGGCTGCAGCTCGGAATCAACCAGCGCCTGCAGCAGATCGGCGCCTTTTTCCATTTCGATCATCGGCACGCCATCCTGGGCCAGCTGTTCGAAGTCTGCTTCGCTCAGGTCGCTCAGGTTACCGTTGAACAGGCTTTCGGTAATGCGCTTCGCCGCTTCCAGGCCTTCTTCGCCGTGAACAAGGCGCGTCACCTGCTCTGCCAGCACGTACTGGGCGCGCGGCGCTTTACCGCTGTTTTTGTCTTCTTCTTCCAGGGCATTGATCTCCGCAATGTCCATAAAGGTGAAGAATTTGAGGAAGCGATAGACATCAGCATCCGCGGTGTTGATCCAGAACTGGTAAAATTTGTACGGACTGGTTTTCTTCGGATCCAGCCACACGGCGCCGCCTTCGGTTTTACCGAATTTGGTGCCGTCCGCTTTGGTGATCAGCGGTACGGTCAGGCCAAACACCTGATTCTGATGCAGACGACGGGTCAGATCGATGCCGGAGGTGATGTTGCCCCACTGGTCAGAGCCGCCGATCTGCAGCGCCACGCCGTGCAGCTTGTTCAGGCAGGCAAAGTCGTAACCCTGCAGCAGATTGTAAGAGAACTCGGTAAAGGAGATACCCTGATCGTCACGATTCAGACGCTGCTTCACCGCTTCTTTGTTGATCATCTGGTTAACAGAGAAGTGTTTACCGATATCGCGCAGGAAGGTCAGCACGTTCATGCTGCCAAACCAGTCATAGTTATTCGCCGCGATCGCCGAGTTGTCGCCGCAGTCAAAATCAAGGAACGGAGCCACCTGTTTGCGGATTTTATCCACCCACTCCTGCACGGTATCCTCGGTGTTTAGTTTACGCTCAGCGGCTTTGAAGCTTGGGTCGCCAATCAGACCGGTTGCGCCGCCCACCAGCGCCACAGGTTTATGACCTGCCTGCTGGAAGCGTTTCAGGCATAACAATGGAACAAGATGCCCCAAATGCAAGCTGTCAGCGGTAGGATCGAAGCCGCAATAGAGCGCGATCGGGCCTTGCGCCAGTCGCTCTGCTAACGCTTCCTCGTCCGTCACCTGGGCTACCAGCCCCCGCTCTTGCAATTGTTTAATCAAGTTACTGCTTGCCATCAAATTCTCCATGTATAAACGACTGCACCTCTGCCGGTACACGACTTTTCGCCAGATGCGAAAAGTACATAGAATAAAGCGCCGGCCCTTTCAGCGCCAGCGCTTCGATAACTAATTTCGGCGTTTACGGCGCCAGACGGTCTATTTTCCAGGCGCCGCTATCGCGCTGGTATAAAAAGCGATCGTGCAGACGGTGTTCTCCCCCCTGCCAGAACTCCATCTGCTCAATGCTGACGCGGAATCCGCCCCAGAAGCTCGGCAACGGCACTTCACCCTGCTGGAACTTCTGCTTCAGCTCGAGGAATTTGCTTTCGAGGATGCCGCGGGCTGAGATCCGGCTCGACTGCTTCGAGACCCAGGCGCCAATCTGGCTGTCGCGCGGACGGCTGTGGAAATATTTGACCACTTCCAGCGTCGACAGACGCTCCGCTTTGCCGATTACCATCACCTGGCGCTCCAGCATATGCCACGGGAAAAGCAGGCTGACCTGCGGGTTGTTTTCAATTTGATGCGCTTTGCGGCTGCCGAGGTTGGTATAAAACACCAACCCTTTTTCGTCGTAGTGCTTCAGCAGCACAATGCGCTGGTAGGGCTGGCCGCGCTCATCGACGGTGGCAACCACCATGGCCGTCGGGTCGGCAAGTTTCGCATCGCAGGCCTGACGCAGCCAGCGTTCAAACAGCGGCAGGGGTTCAGCAGGAAGATCGTGGCGACGCAAACCGCCACGGGTGTATTCACGGCGCAAATGCGCAATTTGCTGGAGTTCGTCGTTATCAGACATGGCCATTGAGGATGTAGTCATAAGGTGGCGTTATTGTGCGCCCCCCGGACAGAAATCTCAACGTTTGGCCGTCTGCAGCTGACAGTTATCAAGGACGATGCGGTCGCGCTTATAGACGGTGGCGGTATCGCCTTTTGACCAGAACACATAGACGCCGTCGGTGTAGCGCGCCCCGGAAGCCGACAGCCCCTCAGACAGGTTCAGTTGCTGATTATCATAGATAAAACTGACCTGCTGGCGTGCGTTATTGCGATGGACCGTCAATGGTTTCTGGTCGCATTGATACTCCAGCGTGTCCGTCTGCATCCGCTCGACAAATTGGTTGTAGTAGCTACAGCCCGCCAGCATAAAAGGTACAACTGCGATAAGAATTTTTTTCATTCGTTTGCCTTCGACTTTCCCGGTCACGGCGGGCACTCCGCCCTCCGCTTAACTTGTCCAGTTTACCGGTCGCATCGTATTTAAGATTTCAGTTAACTCCGATTCTGCGGCGGGTTAGCCGGAAAAATGGCGCCCAGCACCGAGGATTCGCTGGCGCCGGTCACGGAGGGCAGATTGCCCGGCAGACCAGCCAGCGTTCGCCAGGCCAGCCAGGCAAAGGCCAGCGCTTCCATATCATCGCCGCTGATCCCCGCCTCATCGGTGGTGGAGACCTCTGTTCCCGGCAGCAGCGCCGCCAGGCGCGCCATTAACAAGGGGTTACGCGCGCCGCCGCCGCACACTAACAAACGCTCGCAGCCGCCGCTTAACAATACCTGCTCACTGATGGTGACGGCGGTCAATTCCGCAAGCGTAGCCTGAACTTTATAGCCCATTGGGCGTCCCGCGTAGCCCCCGGATAGCGGGCCATATGCGGCTGCTGGCGCCAGCAGCCAGCCGTATATTGAAATATGGGCCAGCAGCGCCCGACCGTGCTTTTCGGCGCCGTTATCACCAATTTGCAAGGCAAACCACGGATCGCTCAGCATGTCCTGCAGCAGCGGCAGCAGCACTTTACCTTCGCTAGCCCGTGTGGAATGCGCCGTACAGATCCAGAGCGGCGACGATAGCAATGCCATCGGGGCCATTGGCGGTGCGGTACTGGGCGGGTTCCTTGGAAACACCATCGGCGGCGGTACCGGACGCTCTCTGGCTACGGCGGCAGGTGCGGTCGCGGGCGGCGTAGCCGGTCAGGGCGTTCAGGGCGCGATGAATAAAACGCAGGGCGTTGAACTGGAAATCCGTAAGGACGATGGCAATACCATTATGGTAGTGCAGAAACAGGGCAGCACTCCGTTCTCCGTTGGTCAGCGCGTGGCCATTGCCGGCAGCGGCAGCCAGGTCACCGTCTCTCCGCGATAATTTCCCTTACGATGCGGCCGGTTGCGCCGCATCGTATTTTTCAGCCACGTTTATTTCGCCGTAATAAATTCGTAGTAACCATCAGACATCTTTATTTTAATATTCCATGAATCATTGCGCCTGCGCAATATCTTATCTGCCCGCCCCTATTACCCTCAAGAACATAAATTAGCCCTGGTGACTCATCGTCGCTGCCGTTGCCTTTTATGTGGAATATTGCCTATGCCCGAACATGTGCATCATATCGTTAAACGTCTAATCCTTTATATTTGCATTTGTTTACTGGCCGGGATTGGCATTTCCGGGATGACTGCGTTTTTTCATACCAGCTTAAGTAGTACTTCCTCAATATTATTTCCGCTGCTGACCAGTTTCCTGATGGTTTTTCATATTACCATTGCCTGTTTTATGGGCATGAAATACTGGAGCAGCAAGCGGCGTCTGTACCTTACTCCAGTCTCTTTCGGGTTTGCCTGCTCAGCGCTGCTGATGCTTGGCACGCTCAGCAGCTATCCGGACTGGCTTACCTGTAATCCGGCCCCGGTCGTTAATCAAAATGACGCCGTTATCTATTATTTCTTCCGCAATATAATGATGGCTGTGTTATTCATGTCATCTATTATTTTGTACTATTTTCGCCAGCGCATCATGCATTCGTGGAAAGCACACATTCTTACATTTACAGCATGTATTCTTTTTACGTTGACCATTATTGTTTTATCATGGCTATACTCCAGCCATTCGCCGTGGCTGAGCGTCAATTTTATCGACGATCTGAGCCATACCTTTACCCCGTTGTGGCAAAGTATTATCGGCTGGCTGCTGATGGCAGTTTGGTTCATCACGCTGATTTTATTAATTAGCTTGAGTAAACTGCGTAATATTTTTTGGTTCAGCGGCGCTTTTTTTTGCAGCGCTTATTTGTTCACGCTTTTCCAGCTGCTCTCCACCGCAGGGGAGCTGGATCAGACCTGGTACCAGGCGCGTTTTTTCGAAACGCTATGCACCTTGTTCCTGATTCTGGTGCTACTGGTTGACGTCTTTATCCTCTATCGCGAGTCTAACCACAAATATGTTCATTCGTATCAGAATTCGATCCGCGACCCGTTGACCCGCCTCTACAACCGCAGCTTCTTCTACGACACCCTTAACCAACAGCTGGCGAAGGTGAATGCCCAGCATCCGCTGTCGGTGCTCATCAGCGACCTCGACCATTTCAAACGCATCAACGATAGCTACGGCCATGTCGCGGGCGACAAAGTGATCCAGTTCGCCGCCTCGGTGCTGGAAAGCCATTCGCGGGTAGATGACGCCGCCGCACGCATCGGCGGTGAGGAATTTGCTCTGCTGCTGGTCAACACCGGTGAAAAAGAAGCGCAAGCGATCGCCGAGCGTATCCGCCTGGCGGTCAGTGCCGGGGAGAGCCATTTACCGGAGCGAATGACCATCAGCATGGGGGTGTATACCACCTACGACAATAGCGTGACAGCGGAAGCGTGCGTTCAGCGCGCGGACGAAGCCATGTATGAAGCAAAGAATAACGGACGTAATCAGGTGATCGTCTGGCATCGGCAGGGAGGGTGAAAAAAGGCCCGGATTAGCCCGGGCCGCAAAGAATTAATCTTTAGCCTGGAGATCGAGGATATTTTGTTCAAGTTTACGGATTAAGTGGAGCAAGGTTTCCACTTCCTGCTTCGAGACCCCTGAGAGGATTTCATCACGGGTCTTACCTATCACCTCTTCCATCTCGTTGATCAGCGGTTCGGCTTTTTCCGTCAGCTTGATGCGTTTGGCCCGCCGATCGCTTGCGCAGGTCTGGCGAGAAATGAGCCCTTTCTCCTCCAGCTGATCGAGCGTGCGCACCAGCGACGGCTGTTCAATACCGATAGCTTTCGCCAGCTGGATCTGCGACTGCTCAGGCGGCAGCTGGTGGATGTTATGCAGCGTGACCCAGTGGGTCTGCGTTAACTCCAGAGGTTTCAGGCGATGGTCGATTAGCGCGCGCCAAACGCGAACTAAACGTGCCAGATCAGAACCAAGTGGCGATTCCAATTTCATCTCCTTATAATTAGCTTGCTAAGTTATTATACTGATTTTAGAATAGTGTGCAGCATTTGAATTATCAAAACAAATGAATTACTTGATTCAACAAAAACCAAAACAATGATTTACACTGTTAAAGAGTAGCACGTCCTGAGGTTACCCCTGTAATGGCAAAGGATTTTTGCTTGTGAAACTGAGTCTTAACACATCCGGATTGCCGCTGCAGGACCTGGTGTTCGGCGCATCCGTCTATTTCCCTCCGCTGTTCAAAGCCGTCTTGTTGGGTTTCTTTATCTGGTTGTTTTTACATCGCCAGCTGCGTGACTGGATGTATGCGGGCGACATCTGGCACCCGCTACTAATGGATCTCTCACTGTTCGCGCTCTCGGTCTGTCTGGCCCTGGTATTACTCATTGCCTGGTGATCTCCCTGTTATGAAAAGATTAAAATATCTGTCAACGCTGCTGGTCGCGGCCGTCGCCCTGATTGCCGCATGGTTGTTATGGAATTTCTACACTCAGTCACCCTGGACCCGCGACGGCAAAGTGCGCGCCGAGCAGGTTGGGATCACCCCTCAGGTCTCCGGCAGTATTCTGCAGTTGAACGTAACCGATAACCAACGGGTCAAAGCCGGGGAAGTATTGTTTACCATCGACGACACCCCCTATCGCATCGCGGTGCTGAACGCCCAGGCGCAGCTGGCGAAAGCCCAGGCGGAGGTGGCGAAAGCGCAGGCGGAGCAAAGCAAGGCCGCCAGCGAGGCTCGCCGTCGCCGAAGCCTGTCGCAAAATGCCATCTCGGCTGAAGACCTTGAGAACGTCAATACCGCCCTGAATACCGCCACCACCACCCTGGCTGCCGCCAGAGCGGGGGTCGGCGTAACCGAAGCGGCGCTGAAACATGCGCAGTGGCAGCTCAGCCAGACGGTTGTCAAAGCGCCGGTGGATGGCTGGGTGACCAACCTTTCCACCCGCGTCGGTGATTACGCTACCACCGGCCATCCGGTCTTTGCCCTGGTGGACAGCCATTCGTTTTACGTACTGGGCTACTTCGAAGAGACCAAACTGCGCCACATTCGCATCGGCGATCCGGCACAAATTATTCTCTATAGCAATCAGCAGACGCTAAAGGGCCATGTCGCCAGCATCGGCCGCGCGATTGTCGACCAGAGCGTGGAACAGGGAACCGGGCTGGTGGCCAACATCAAACCAAATATCCCCTGGGTTCGTCTCGCCCAACGCGTTCCGGTGCGAATTGCCTTTGATACGCTGCCGGCCGATGTCACCCTGGTCTCCGGCACCACCTGCACTGTCTCAATTGGCGGGCAGTAATGAACCTGCAGACCCTGTCGTGGCGCACACTCCCCTGGGTTAAAGCCACCCGGCCGCAGTGGCGGTACGCATTGCGCAACGGCATCGCGATGTGTCTTGCGCTGAGTATCGCCTATGCGCTGGATCTTGATGAGCCCTACTGGGCGATGACGTCCGCGGCGGTGGTCAGCTTTCCCACCGTCGGCGGCGTGATCAGTAAAAGTTTTGGCCGCATCGCAGGCAGCCTGCTCGGCGCCTGCGCCGCCCTGCTGCTTGCCGGTCATACACTCAACGATCCCTGGCTGTTTCTGTTCAGTATCTCCGGCTGGCTGGCGCTCTGCACCTGGGCCTGCGCCCTGTTCACCAACAACGTCGCCTACGCCTTTCAGCTGGCGGGCTATACCTGCGCCATCATCGCCTTTCCGGTGATTAACATCAGCGACAGCTACGAGCTGTGGGTCATCGCCCAGTCGCGCGTCTGCGAAGTCATCGTCGGGATCCTCTGCGGCGGGCTAATGATGATGATCCTGCCAAGCACCTCCGACGGCAGCAACCTGCTGACGGCCCTGAAAACCATGCACGCCCGGCTGCTGGAGCACGCCAGCCTGCTGTGGGTGCCGGAGACGACGGATGCCATTCGCACCGCCCATGAGAGCGTGATTGGCCAGATCCTGACCATGAACCTGCTGCGTATCCAGGCCTTCTGGAGCCACTACCGTTTCCGTCGGCAGAATCCTCTGCTGAACTACCTCCTGCATCAGCAGCTCAGAATGACCAGCGTCATCTCCAGTCTGCGACGGATGCTGCTGAACTGGCCTGACGCGCCGGCGAACACTCGCCAGGTACTGGAGTCGCTGCTCGCCGAGCTCGCCACCCCTCATGCCGACAGCTATCACGTTGCGCGGATCCTGGCGCCGCTGGCGCCGCGGCAGGATGCCGATTACCGGCACATCGCTTTCTGGGCGCGATTGCGCTATTTCTGTCGCATTTACCTGGAGAGCAGCCGCTGGATCCGCCGCGTTGAAAATGCCTCGGCGATCGCCGAGTTCAATGTGCCCGCCGCCCCGCCGTTAGCCCGCCATACCGATCAGGCGGAGGCGTTGCTCAACGGTGTCCGTACCTTTTGCGCGCTGGTGGCGATTGGCGCATGGGGGATCAGTACCCAGTGGACCAGCTGCGCGGCGGCCCTGACCCTGGCCTCCATCTGCTGCGTGCTCTACTCCGTATCCGCCTCGCCGTTTCGCTCGCTGACATTGCTGATGCAGACTCTGGTCCTGCTGTCGCTATTCAGTTTCGTGGTGAAGTTCGGCCTGATGGTGCAGGTAACCGACCTGTGGCAGTTTCTGCTGTTCCTGTTCCCGCTCCTGACCACCATGCAGTTATTCAAACTGCAGTGGCCCAAATACGCCGGCCTGTGGGGACAGCTTATCGTCTTTATGGGCTCGTTTATCGCCGTCACCAACCCGCCGGTGTACGATTATGCGGCCTTTTTCAATGATAATTTGAGCAAGATTGTCGGGGTAGGCTTTGCCTGGCTGGCCTTTGCGGTACTGAGTCCGGGCTCGGACGCCCGCAAAGGGCGACGCCATATCAGAGCGTTACGGCGTCACTTTGTCGATCAGCTCAGCCGTCATCCTCAGCACAGTGAGCATGAATTTGAATCGCTGGTCTATCACCACGTCAGTCAGCTCAGCCAGAGTAAGGATGCCCTGGCGCGCCGCTGGCTGTTGCGTTGGGGCGTCGTGCTGCTCAATTGCTCGCACGTCGTCTGGCAGCTTCGCGAATGGGAAACCCGCTCCGATCCTCTCGCCCAGGTGCGCGACCTGTGCATCAACCTGTTACGCGATGTGATGAGCGAGCGCGGCGTGCAGCAGCGCCCGCTGGCCTCCACCCTGCAGGAGCTGCAGCGGATCTGCGACGCCCTGAACCACCATCATCAGCCGGCGGCGCGGGAACTGGCCGCCGCGATTTGGCGACTGTACTGCGCCTTGTCGCAGCTGGAACAGGCCCCGGTGGCCGGCACAATTGGCGAAGGAACTACTTAATCACCCCGCAGGCAAACCGTTCGCCGCCGCCGCCCAGCGGCTGCGGACTGTCGGCCATGTTATCCCCGCCTACGTGGACCATCAGCGCTTTCCCTTTCACCTCCGCCAGCGTTTTCAGGCGCGGAGCAATAATCGGCTGGTCGGCTACGCCCGCATCGTTGACCACCAGCAGGGGCAGGTCGCCAAGATGCCCGGCCCCCAACGGCCCTTCGTGTTTGCCGGTATGCTGCGGATCGTAATGTCCGCCCGCCGCCCCGGCGGCCACGGCTTTACCTTCTTTCATCGCCGGCTGGCAGCTGCCTTCGTCATGAATATGAAACCCGTGCTTACCCGGCGGTAGCGCCCGCAGAGTGGGGGCGAACTCGAGTCCGCGGTCGGTTTCGGTGATTTTGACGCTGCCGATGGTCTGACCGACGCCCTGGGTGGTCACGAGATTAAGTTGCACATCTTCACTAACGGCCTGTGCGCCAGCGCAAAATGCGAGGGATAAGATCGCGAGAATACATCGTTGCATAACACCTCCGGATGGCTGTCTCCCTGTTAAGTGTAAACCAGGAACGCCTTTCCGGAGGGGAAATGCCCGTTACGGTACGTCGTACCCGAGCGCGGCTTTACGGATGCGGAACCACTGCTGACGGGTCATGCTGAGTTTTTCAGCCACAATCGCCGAGCGCACGCGCTCGATTTTGCCCGAGCCAATAATCGGCAGCGGCTGCGACGGCAGACGCAGCACCCAGGCATAAACTACCTGTTCGATGCTGTCGGCGTTAAGCTCGTGCGCCACCTGCGCCAGCTCATCGCGCAGCGCCTGGAAGCCCTCTTCGTTAAACAGGCGACCACCGCCAAGACAAGACCACGCCATCGGACGAATACGCAGTTGCTGCAGCTGATCGAGAGTACCGTCGAGCAGCAGCGGCTGATGCACCGGTGAAATTTCGACCTGGTTGGTGGCCATGGTAAACGGCAGACGTGACTGCAGCAAGGTGAACTGGGCGGGGGTAAAGTTCGAGACGCCAAAATGGCGCACTTTACCGCTATGATGCAGCGCGAGAAAAGCTTCGGCTACCTCGTCGGCGTCCATCAGTGGGTCCGGCCGGTGGATCAGCAGCAAGTCGAGATGGTCCGTCGCCAGATTACGCAGCGATTGCTCGGCGCTGAGCACGATGTGATCGCGGTCGGTAATGTAGTGGCCAATGGTGTTCTCAGCGCGCGCCCGGGTGGCGATACCGCATTTGCTGACGATTTCCATCCGGCTACGCAGATGCAGCGCTCGCTTCAGCGCTTCGCCAAAGGCAGCCTCACACTGATAATCGCCATAGATATCGGCGTGATCGACGGTGGTTACGCCTAAATCGAGATGCTGCTCAATAAAGCTGACCAGCTCGCCAGGCGACATTTTCCAGTCCATCAGACGCCAGTAGCCCATCACAAAACGTGAAAATTCCGGCCCCTGGGGAGCCATAGCAATACGCTGAACCATAACCGCTTCCTCAATAAAAAAGTGCTCTGAGTATACGTAATTTTTGGCTTAAAACAGTGAGGGTTGCTGCGGTTCTTCCGCCGGCTCCGGCCTGTTCGCGCGTATTTTGCGCAGCAGCCGTTGGCGGCAAAGACGCAAAACCTCCTGTTTCTGCGCATCGCTCATCGTTTGCCAGTTAAAACGTTCCTCACGGCTGCGGAAACAGCCGCGACAGTAGCCGCGCTCATCGGTCTGACATATTCCCCGGCACGGGCTCTGCACCGGGAAAAATTCTAACTGCTCTGCCACCACACGCCTCCTGTCCCCTCGTCTCCTTTCATTGAAGACGTTTCCCCGCGCCGACGCAAATTTTGTTCACTACGTGCTGCGCCAGCTAACATTTTTCCGCCGACGCTTGCATTAGACCAATCGGTCTACTACAGTGTGCAGCATGAACAGACACAGCGATTGCGATACCCGAGAACATATCCTGGCCACCGGCGAGCAGCTTTGCATGCATCGCGGTTTTACCGGAATGGGCTTGAGCGAACTTCTGAAGACGGCGGAGGTGCCCAAGGGCTCCTTCTACCACTACTTTCGCTCTAAGGAAGCCTTCGGCGTCGCGCTGCTTGAACATCACTACACCGGATATCTGCAGCGCCTGGTCGACCACTTCGATCATGGCGACGGTAACTATCGCGATCGCCTGCTGGCCTACTATCAGCACACGCTGAATCAGTTCTGCCAGCAGGGGATTATTAGCGGGTGTCTTACTGTCAAGCTATCCGCGGAGGTTTGCGATCTGTCGGAAGATATGCGCGCCGCCATGGATCGCGGAGCCAGCCAGATTATCGCCCTGCTGGGCGACGCGCTGGAGAAAGGACGTCAGGAAGGCAGTCTCGCATTTGACGGCGAGGCCATGACCCTGTCGCAGGTGCTGTATTCCCTGTGGCTCGGGGCCAACCTGCAGGCCAAAATTACGCGTAGCGCAACGCCGCTGGAAAGCGCCCTTGCCCACGCCAAACAGATTATTGCAGCGCCTGCGGTATAACAGGCGTTTTTATTTCATCAGTTACTAGACGACCGGTCTACTCAGGAGTCACTATGTCGGAAGCAAAATTATTCAGCCCACTGAAAGTCGGTGCGGTCACCGTCCCTAATCGCGTATTTATGGCGCCGTTGACGCGTCTGCGCAGCATTGAGCCGGGCGATATCCCTACTCCGCTGATGGGCGAATACTACCGCCAGCGCGCCAGTTCCGGGCTGATCATCACCGAAGCGACGCAGATCTCCGCGCAGGCCAAAGGCTACGCCGGCGCGCCTGGGCTGCACAGCCCGGAGCAGATTGCCGCCTGGCAGAAAATCACCGCCGGCGTTCATGCCGAAAACGGTCATATCGCCGTCCAGCTGTGGCACACCGGGCGTATTTCCCATAGCAGCCTGCAGCCTGGCGGCGCCGCCCCGGTAGCGCCTTCCGCGCTGAGCGCGGGCACCCGTACCTCACTGCGTGACGAAAACGGCCACGCCATTCGCGTCGACACCTCAATGCCCCGCGCCCTGGAAACCGCAGAGATCCCAGGGATCGTCAACGATTTCCGTCAGGCGGTCGGCAATGCCCGTGACGCCGGCTTCGATCTGGTTGAGCTGCACTCAGCCCACGGCTATCTGCTGCACCAGTTCCTCTCGCCATCGGCGAACCAGCGTACCGATCAGTACGGCGGCAGCGTGGAGAACCGTGCCCGTCTGGTGCTGGAAGTGGTTGACGCCGTGAGTCAAGAGTGGAGCGCCGAGCGCATTGGCATCCGCGTGTCGCCGATTGGCAGCTTCCAGAATGTGGATAATGGCCCGAACGAAGAAGAAGACGCGCTGTATCTGATTAGCGAGCTGGCGAAACGCGGTATCGCCTATCTGCACATGTCCGAGCCGGACTGGGCGGGCGGCAAACCTTACAGTGAAGCTTTCCGTCAGAAAGTCCGCGACCGCTTCCCGGGGGTGATCATTGGCGCTGGCGCTTACACAGTAGAAAAAGCCAACGATCTTATCAATAAAGGGCTGATTGATGCCGTGGCCTTTGGCCGCGATTACATCGCCAACCCGGATCTGGTGGCTCGCCTGCAGAAAAAAGCGCCGCTTAACCCGCAACGCCCGGAATCCTTCTACGGCGGCGGCGCGGAAGGCTACACCGATTACCCGACTCTGTAATCCCTCCATTGATAGCGGCGACGTATCGCCGCTATACTCAACGTTCTGATCTATCAAATAAACTGCATAGGGGACATTATGCGCTTACTCCACACCATGCTGCGCGTTGGCGACCTGCAACGTTCTATCGACTTCTATACCAACGTGTTGGGCATGAAGCTGCTGCGCACCAGCGAAAACCCGGAGTACAAGTACTCCCTCGCCTTTGTCGGCTACGGCGAAGAGAGCGAAACCGCGGTGATCGAACTGACCTACAACTGGGGCGTGGACAGCTATGAGCTGGGCACCGCCTACGGCCATATCGCGCTGAGCGTCGATAACGCCGCCGAAGCCTGCGAACGGATCCGTCAGAACGGGGGCAACGTCACCCGTGAAGCCGGGCCGGTAAAAGGCGGCACCACCGTCATCGCCTTCGTGGAAGATCCGGACGGTTACAAAATCGAGCTCATTGAAGAGAAAGATGCCGGTAAAGGTCTGGGCAACTAACGCTTCCCCACGCTGGCATATTTAATGCCATGGCTCGCCCGGGCGCTACGGCGCCCGTTGTTTTCACCCCTGCCTGCTGCAAGCCGCGGCAAAATTTGCCATAATGCGCGCTACTTTTTTCCAGCTAAGAGAATCTGATGTCCGAGAACGCTCAACTGAATGGTCTATGCGGCCGTTTCCGCGGTTTTTATCCGGTGGTGATCGATGTTGAAACCGCAGGATTTAACGCCAAAACCGACGCCCTGCTGGAGATCGCCGCCATTACGTTGAAGATGGATGAGCACGGCTGGCTGATGCCCGATGAAACGCTGCATTTCCATGTTGAACCTTTCGAGGGCGCCAATCTGCAGCCCGAAGCGCTGGCTTTTAACGGGATTAACCCGCATGACCCGCAGCGCGGGGCCGTCAGCGAATACGATGCCCTGCATGCCATCTTCAAAATGGTGCGCAAAGGGATGAAAGAGAGCGACTGCAGCCGGGCAATCATGGTGGCGCACAATGCCACCTTTGACCACAGCTTCACCATGACCGCCGCCGAACGCGCGGGACTTAAACGCAACCCTTTCCATCCGTTTGTTACCTTCGACACCGCCGCGCTAAGCGGGCTGGCGCTGGGCCAGACGGTGCTGTCGAAAGCCTGTATTGCCGCGGGTATGCCGTTCGACGGCGCGCAGGCTCACTCCGCCCTGTATGATACCGAGCAGACGGCGCAGCTGTTTTGCGAGATCGTGAACCGCTGGAAGCGTCTGGGCGGCTGGCCGCTGCCCGTAGCCACCCCGGAGTGATAAAAAAAGCGACTTCCAGGAAGTCGCTTTTTTACTGATGGCGGGAATTACTCCGCTTTTGGCTCGTCGGTATGGTACTTTGCCGCCGTCTCTTTGATCAGCTGCTGCAGTTCACCGCGCTGGTACATTTCGATGACGATATCGCAGCCGCCCACCAGTTCACCGTCTACCCACAGCTGCGGGAAAGTCGGCCAGTTGGCGTATTTAGGCAGCTCGGCGCGGATATCTGGGTTCTGCAGAATATCAACGTAAGCAAAACGTTCGCCACAGGCGGACAGCGCCTGAACGGCCTGGGCAGAGAAACCGCAGCTTGGCAGCTTCGGCGACCCTTTCATGTACAACAGGATCGGGTTTTCAGCGATTTGGCGTTGGATCTTTTCTAAAGTCGAGCTCATTGTCGTGCTTCCTTAAACTTCTTTCTACGGCAGTAACTTGTCATTGTAGCGTCCTGTAGGCAGGACGGATAATAACATTTTTTTCACTATTCATATTTTATCTTCTGTTGCGCGAAGTTGCCTTAAAAATATCATTTTGCGGTCGCAGGCGGGCGCTCATTGCGCATTTTCTGTGCGAGGCGGTCAATGTCTGACGCGTTTTCTTGCAATCGTTAACCAATCGACATTTTTGATACAAAAGAATATTAACTTTCCGGCTTTTTATGCTTTAGAATCATTCCGGTTTGTCATTCATCGTCAGGCATTTGTACATGTCTGTAATTAATCAGGGGATTGCTCAGTGGCGCGGCTAAACAAAATCGCGATATCGCTCTGTGCATTACTGTTCACGTCTATCTCATTCACGCCACTGGCTCAGGCATCAGGGCATACGCACGCCTCCGCTTCGCCAAAAGCGTTGCCCGCGAAAAGTGGCTCAGAGCGCAAGAAAAAAGCAACCAGTCAAAAAACTAAAACCACCGCTAAAACCACCAGTAAAAAGTCCTCGCGCACCCGGCTCCCTACCCGCACTACCGCAGCAAGCCAAACCGCACTTCATCGTCAGGCCGCCGGCGCGACGAAAAAATGCGTGCTGCGTAAAGGTTATAAAAAGCAGTGCGCGAAAACGGTCGCCGCCAGCGCCGAGCCGACCCTGGCGCTAAACAGCGTCAAAAGCAAGTGCGTGGTGCGCAAGGGCTATAAAAAACGCTGTAAGCCCGAGGCCAGCGAAGCGAATTTAACGATCGCCGACGCCCACAAGGTCCGGGTGCAAAAAGCGCAAAATACCGCGATGAATAAACTGATGGGCCAGTTGGGTAAACCCTATCGCTGGGGCGGCACCTCGCCGCGCACCGGGTTTGACTGCAGCGGGCTGGTCTATTACGCCTATAAGGACCTGGTAAAGATCCACATCCCGCGTACGGCCAACGAAATGTACCACCTGCGCGATGCGCGTCCGGTGGATCGTGATGAACTGCAGAGCGGCGATTTAGTCTTCTTCCGCACCCGCGGACGGGGCGCTGCCGACCATGTCGGCGTCTACGTCGGCAACGGAAAATTCATTCAGTCGCCGCGCACAGGTCGTGATATTCAAATCACCTCCCTGAGCGAGGATTACTGGGTTCGCCATTATGTCGGCGCTCGTCGCGTCATGACGCCGAAAACCATTCGCTGATCCCGGTCTGCCGCTGCGGCGGCAGACCGCCTCTCCTGCTCGATCTCCATCCCCACCCGCAAGGGATATTGCATATTGCTCTCTTTGCCCGGCGTATCACGACGATAGCGGGTCGGCGACATGCCAAAGTGACGGTGAAAGGTCCGGCAGAAAGCGGCTTGTCCCTCGTATCCCAGGCACTGAGAAATACTCTGTATCGACGCCTGCGTCTGCGTTAAATAGATTGTCGCAATCGTCATCTTTCGTCGGCTGACGTAGCTCGCCAGCGTGCAGCCCGTTACCATGGCGAATTGTCGCTGGAAGTACCAGTGTGAGTAGCCGGACTTTTTCGCAATCGCGCTCACCGACAGGGTGTCGAAAATATGTGCTTCGATCCAGTCAACAATCCCCTGCACCACCGGGATCATTTTCGCGCTCACCACCTCATCTGTTTTTGCCATCGTCGTCATCCTGGGGAAATTACTGCTGGCGGCTATATTTGTCATACAAATTAAAAAATAGACAATGAATTATTGGCATAGCGACGATTGCCTGAGCGCATATTTTTATTAATCGTTTGATATTAAAGTTTTATTTTTTGTCCAGCGCAATGCGTGACAGCGGCGAAGCAGAGTAGTTAATCGCCATGCGAGTTCGCAAATCCGCAGAGGGCATCTCCTTATACAGGGTTGCAACAATTTTGGCGGCTTATCACCCACTCCTGCAGAAAACGGTTAAGCCTTCACCACATGCACCGGTGATAATAGCCTTTATCGTTGTAAGGCTTTTCACTGCTTGCGGCAAATGTTAACATTCTCAATACAATAACACGCCCGGGACGCGACAGCGTCGGGCGGTCAGAACACGATTCAGGTGAAAACCTCATCCTGTCAATGTGAGATAAAACAAAAAGTTATAAGGAGAGTAGCAATGTCGTTTGAATTACCTGCATTACCATATGCAAAAGACGCCCTGGCGCCGCACATTTCCGCAGAAACCCTGGAATATCACTACGGTAAACACCACCAGGCGTATGTCACTAACCTCAACAACCTGATCAAAGGCACTGCGTTCGAAGGCAAGTCCCTCGAAGAGATCGTCCGCACGTCTGAAGGCGGCGTATTCAACAACGCAGCGCAGGTCTGGAACCACACCTTCTACTGGAACTGCCTGGCGCCTAACGCCGGCGGCGAACCGGAAGGCGAACTGGCGGCCGCAATCGCCAAATCTTTCGGCAGCTTCGCGGATTTTAAAGCCAAATTTACCGATGCCGCGGCGAAAAACTTCGGCGCTGGCTGGACCTGGCTGGTCAAAAATGCCGACGGCAGCCTGGCTATCGTCTCCACCAGCAACGCCGGCACCCCGCTGACCACCGACGCGAAGCCGCTGCTGACCGTTGACGTTTGGGAACACGCCTACTACATCGACTACCGCAACGCCCGTCCAAGCTACCTGGACCACTTCTGGGCGCTGGTTAACTGGAAGTTTGTTGCGGCTAACCTCGCGGCATAAACGACAAACCGCAGCGGGGTCTCCCCGGCTGTGGTTTTTTTTTGCCCTTGCCCAGCCGATGATTACTGGCTGGCGAAAGCCTCTTCCGGCTGCGCTCGCCCGCTAAACCAGACCAGCAGCAGCGCCAGACCAGCGATAATCGCGCCCATCACCGGCACAAACGCATAGCCCAGTCCACCAGAGATCACCGCCCCACCGGCGGCGGCGCCCAGCGCGTTGCCGAGGTTGAACGCGCCGATATTCACCGAAGAAGAGAGCCCCGGCGCCTCATGCGCTACGCGCATAACCCGCATCTGCAGCGGCGGAACCACCGCAAAGGTTGCTGCGCCCCAGACAATCATGCTGATGGCCGCCCCAGCCTGGGATTGCGCCAGCAGCGGGATCGCCAGCATGATCGCCATCAGCAGCAGCAGAAAGCCCTTCAGCGTGCCGGAAACCGACCGGTCAGCAAATTTGCCGCCCAGATAGTTGCCTAGCGAAAAACCGACGCCAATCAGCACCAGCATCGCGGTTATAAACAGCGATGAAGCGTGGGTCAGCGTATTGAGCACTGGCGAAATGTAGGTATATAGCGTAAACATCGCCCCGGCGCCCAGCACGGTGGTCAGCAACGCGGATAGCACCTGCGGGCGCAGCAGGACAGAAAGCTCTTTTTTGACATCAGGACGTTCCCCCGCGCTGCCCTTGGGCAGGGAGAACCACAGGCTAACCATCGCCAGCAGGCCTAATCCCGCAGTAGCAAGGAAGGACATCCGCCAACCGATGGTTTCGCCAAGCCAGGTGGCCGCCGGCACGCCGCCAATGTTGGCGATGGTCAGGCCCATAAACATAGTGGCTACCGCGCTGGCCTGCTTATGCTTTGGCACGACGCTGGCCGCCACCACCGATCCCAGGCCGAAAAAAGCGCCGTGGTTGAGGCTGGTAATAATGCGCGACAGCAGCAGCGTGGTGTAATCCGGCGCGATGGATGACAACAGGTTGCCGACGGTGAAGATCCCCATCAGAAAAATCAGCGCATTGCGCCGTGCGCGATGCGACAACAGCAGCGTCATCAGCGGTGCGCCGACCATGACGCCGATGGCATACGCACTGATCAGCATTCCCGCTACCGGTATCGAGACGTCCACACCTTTCGCAATCACCGGCAGCAATCCCATCGGGGAGAACTCGGTGGTACCGATGCCAAAGGCGCCGATCGCCAGCGCAAGTAAAGGAAAGTTGATTTTCATTCAATGACTCCATCAGACCGTCAGAGAGGACGGCGTAACATCAGAAGTCAAAAGCATGACATCAATCACAAAAAAACAAAAGTGAACGAAATGACAAAAGATTTTTGCAGAATTGATAATAATGGCGGGATATGGGGAGGAAGCGGCGCTCCTCCCTCAGCGAAACATTAGTGCAGTATGGCGGTCAGGCTGAAAGCGACAATCACGCCGAGAGCAATAATCGTGGTGATCAGCGAAAACTTTAAATTGGTATCCATCATTTTTCCCTCTTGTTATCCCCACACCAAAAGTGAGCTTGTTCATTTTTGCACAAAAAATCGCAAAAATCTTCCGGGATTTAGGGCGATGCACATTTTTGCTCTTCCACTTTGCCCCAAGATCGGACAAAATCCCACGCTAATTTAAAAGCGTATCGGCCATTGACCCCTTCCTGTCGTTCTGTGTCGTTTTCCCGACGTGATGCAATGTTGAAAATTGTATTCAGGGTGTGTGTAGGCAAACGTTTACGTATCGATGATCAGGCGATCAGGTCAAGGCATGGAGTGAGATGTAATGGCAACTATTAAAGATGTAGCGAAACGCGCAAACGTTTCCACTACAACTGTGTCACATGTAATTAACAAAACCCGTTTCGTTGCCGAAGAGACGCGTAATGCGGTATGGGCGGCGATCAAAGAGCTGCACTACTCGCCGAGCGCCGTGGCGCGCAGCCTGAAAGTCAATCACACCAAATCGATTGGCCTGCTGGCGACCAGTAGCGAAGCCGCCTATTTCGCTGAAATTATTGAGTCCGTTGAAAAGAGCTGCTTCCAGAAGGGCTATACTCTGATCCTCGGTAACGCGTGGAACGATCTGGAAAAACAGCGCGCCTATCTGTCGATGATGGCGCAAAAGCGCGTAGACGGTCTGCTGGTGATGTGTTCCGAGTATCCGGATTCGGTATTGAGCATGCTGGAAGAGTACCGCCATATCCCGATGGTGGTGATGGACTGGGGCGAGGCGAAAGCCGACTTCACCGATGCGGTGATCGATAACGCCTTCCAGGGCGGCTATATCGCCGGACGCTACCTGATTGAACGCGGCCATCGCGAAATCGGCGTGATCCCGGGCCCGCTGGAGCGCAACACCGGCGCGGGGCGACTGGCCGGCTTCATGCAGGCGATGAAAGAGGCGCATATCAGCGTGCCGGAAAACTGGATTGTGCAGGGCGACTTCGAGCCGGAGTCCGGCTACCGCGCAATGCAGCAGATCCTAAACCAGCAGCACCGCCCGACGGCGGTCTTCTGCGGCGGCGATATCATGGCGATGGGCGCTATCTGCGCGGCGGATGAAATGGGACTGCGGGTGCCGCAGGACATTTCGCTGATCGGTTATGATAATGTGCGCAACGCCCGCTATTTCAGCCCGGCGTTAACCACCATTCATCAGCCGAAAGATTCCCTGGGCGAGGCCGCATTTAACATGCTGTTGGATCGTATCGTCAACAAGCGTGAAGAGTCGCAGTCTATCGAAGTGCACCCTCGTCTGGTTGAGCGCCGCTCGGTAGCGGATGGCCCGTTTGTCGATTATCGTCGTTAAGGCATCTGGCGGGCGCGGATCTCTCCGGCGCCCGCAGCCACTCCCGATTCAGCGTGTCGCTGTCCCCCAGATAGTCAAGCATCCAGTTCAGCGCCGGTGAGGCATCGTTCTGCTGCCACGTCAGGCAGCAGGCGGCATCCGGGAACGGATTTTCCAGCGCCAGCGCAGTCCACTCGCCGCGATCTATCCATGGACGGGCGAAATGGCTCGGCACCATGCCGACGCAGAGTCCTGCCGACAAACAGGTTGCTGATGATTCCCAGTCAGGGACGACTACCCTCTTCTGGTTATCCAGCAACCATGTTGTCCGTTTAGGCAACGAGCGCGAGGTATCCTCCCGCACCAGCGACGGCCAGTTACGCAGGACGTCGTCGCTCAGGGGTCCCTCCATCTTTGCCAGCGGATGATCGCTCGCCACCACGCAGTCCCAGCTCAGCATCCCCATATCGCGGAACGCATAGCGACCGCCGACCGGAATAGATCGCGTTGCGCCAATCGCCAGCTCAACGCGGCCGTCGGCCAGCGCATCCCATACGCCATTGAATACTTCCTGAAAGACGATCAGTTCGACGTCGGGAAAATGGCGATAGAAATCGACGATCATCTGACGCATCCGCGCCGGTTTCACAATATCATCCACTGCGATCGACAACTGTCCGCGCCAGCCGTTCGCAATTTGCTGACACTGCTGGCGGGTGATCTGCATTTTTTTGATAACAGAGCGCCCTTCCTGTAAAAACCAGACCCCGGCGGGGGTCAACTCCACATCACGATGGCGACGCTCAAATAAGGGAACGGCGAGCCACTCTTCGAGCTGACGCACGGTATAGCTGACCGCGGAAGGCACCCGGTGAAGCTCCTGCGCGGCCGCGCTGAAGCTGCCGTTACGGGCGACGGCATCAACCACTTCCAGAGAGTATTCAGACCACATTTTCTGCCTGCAAAATTTTTGAATGCATGTGACAAATATTAGCGTTTCACAAGCCACAATGCACTCCCTACACTCTGCGGCATCGTACCTGTACACCAACTATGAGAACGTTATGTCACAACCCGGGAAAGGATTTTTAGTCTGGCTGGCCGGCCTGAGCGTGCTGGGCTTTCTGGCCACCGATATGTACCTGCCGGCGTTTGCCGCCATGCAGCAGGATCTCAACACCTCCGCCGCCTCCATCAGCGCCAGCCTGAGCCTGTTCCTCGCCGGCTTCGCGCTGGGCCAGCTGTTCTGGGGACCGCTGTCGGACCGCTATGGACGTAAACCGGTGCTGCTGAGCGGCCTGGCGATTTTCGCGGCCGGCTGTCTGGGGATGCTGTGGGTGCACAACGCCACCCTGATGCTGGCGCTGCGCTTTCTGCAGGCGATTGGCGTCTGTGCCGCGGCCGTTACCTGGCAGGCGATGGTCGCCGATTACTATCCTGCCCAGCGCACGAACCGCATCTTCGCCACCATTATGCCGCTGGTAGGACTGTCGCCGGCGCTGGCCCCGCTGCTGGGCAGCTGGCTGCTGGTGCACTTCGAGTGGCAAGCCATCTTCGCCACCCTGTTCGCCATCACTCTGCTGCTGATGCTGCCTGCCCTGCGCCTGAAGGCAGCCGCGAAGTCAGTAGTAGTGACGCAGCAAAAGATCACCTTTCTCGCGCTGCTGCGCTCCCGGGAATACAGCGGCAACGTCCTGATCTACGCCGCCTGTTCCGCCAGCTTCTTCGCCTGGCTTACCGGTTCACCTTTTATCCTGCATGAAATGGGCTATGGCCCAACCGCTATCGGCCTGAGCTATATTCCGCAGACCATCGCCTTTCTGGTGGGAGGCTATGGCTGTCGCGCGCTGCTGCAGAAATGGTCCGGTCAACAGATGCTGCCGTGGCTGCTGGTGATTTTTGCCGTCAGCGTAGCCGCCACCTGGCTGGTGGGCCTGCAAACCCATGCCTCGCTGGTGGCGTTAATGATCCCGTTCTGCATGATGGCGGTGGTCAACGGCGGGATCTACCCCATCGTGGTTGCTCAGGCGCTGAAGCCTTTTCCGCAGGCGACCGGCCGCGCGGCGGCGCTGCAAAATACCCTGCAGCTTGGCCTGTGCTTCCTGACCAGTCTGCTGGTATCCGCGCTGATCGCCACGCCGCTGCTGACCACCACCAGCGTAATGCTGGTTTCGATTGGCTTAGCCGGAATAGGCTATCGCCTGCAGCAGACGCCGGAGCTGACACCCCACTCTTCCCACGCGTAATGCCCGTCGCCAGGGCCCGGACCAGTCGTTAGCATGCTAAGAAATTTTTATTGAAAGCCAGTACTTAGCGTCCTATACTGGATCCGGGTTCACATAAATAGAAAATAGTTACAGATTAACGGATGCAGGATGCCTCCGTTTCACCATGGAAGGCCTTTCGGCAAGGGTTATCTCCCTTCCTCTGTTTACGTCGGATAGCGACTTCACGGATTATCCGTGAGATTTCTCACAAAGCCAAAAAAGCGTCTACGCTGTTTTAAGGTTCTGATCACTTGGGCGTGATGGAGAAGCTATGAGTTCATCGTGTATAGAAGAAGTAAGTGTACCAAATGATGACTGGTACCGGATTGCAGCTGAATTATTAGGCCGTGCGGGAATTGAAATCAATGGCTCCGCGCCGTCCGACCTGCGGGTTAAAAATCCTCTCTTTTTTAAACGGGTTTTGCAGGAAGGTTCGCTGGGTTTAGGCGAAAGCTATATGGACGGCTGGTGGGAATGCGAGCGTCTGGATATATTCTTCCACAAGGTGTTACGCGCCGGGTTGGAAAAGCAGCTCCCACACCATTTCAAAGACACACTCCGCATCGCAGGCGCTCGTCTGTTTAATCTACAAAGTAAAAAACGTGCCTGGATTGTCGGTAAAGAGCACTACGACCTCGGCAACGATCTCTTCAGCCGGATGCTTGATCCCTATATGCAATATTCCTGCGGTTACTGGAAAGAGGCGCAGAGCCTCGAGGCCGCCCAGCAGGCTAAGCTGGATCTCATCTGCCGCAAACTGGAGCTGGAGCCAGGCATGCGGGTACTGGATATTGGCTGTGGATGGGGCGGTCTCGCCGAATATATGGCGCGAAATTATCAGGTCAGCGTCGTGGGTGTAACCATCTCCGCCGAACAGCAAAAAATGGCCCAGGCGCGTTGCGCCGATCTCGATGTAGAGATTCGTCTCCAGGATTATCGCGATCTGCACGACAGCTTTGACCGCATCGTCTCCGTTGGCATGTTTGAGCACGTGGGGCCGAAAAATTACGCTACCTACTTTGAGGTTGCCGACCGTAATTTGAAACCCAACGGCCGCTTTTTACTGCACACCATTGGCTCCAAGGTCACCGACCATAACGTTGACCCGTGGATCGATAAATATATCTTCCCGAACGGCTGCCTGCCTTCCGTGCGTCACATTGCCGAAGCCAGCGAGAAGCATTTTGTGATGGAAGACTGGCACAACTTCGGCGCCGATTACGACACGACCCTGATGGCCTGGTATGAGCGTTTCCTCGCCAGCTGGCCGGAAATTGCCGATAACTATTCTGAGCGTTTCAAACGCATGTTTACCTATTATCTGAACGCCTGCGCCGGCGCCTTCCGCGCCCGCGACATTCAGCTCTGGCAGGTGGTGTTCTCGCGCGGTATTGAACATGGACTGCGCGTCGCCCGTTAAATAACACTCCCCCGCTTATCGGCGGGGGATTTTTTTTCAGGCTTCATTGACCTTAGCCGCCATCTCTTTCGCGGCCAGCACGCGTTCGACCGTATCGACAACCGCCTGGGTCTGCGGATCAATCTCAATATTGACGCGATCGCCCAGTTTTTTCGCTCCCAGGGTGGTCCGCTGCAGCGTCTCCGGAATAAGATGCACGCAGAAACGGGTCGCCGTCACCTCACCCACCGTCAGACTAATGCCGTCAATACCGATGAATCCTTTATAGAGGATGTATTTCATCAGCGTTGGATCCTGCACTTTAAACCAGATCTGACGGTTATTTTCGGAAGTCAGAATCTTCACGATTTCCGCGGTGGTCATAATGTGGCCGGACATTAAATGCCCGCCGATTTCATCACTAAATTTCGCCGCTCGCTCGACGTTCACTTCATCGCCGACCTGAATATCGCCAAGATTGGTAATCCGCAGCGTCTCTTTCATCAGATCGAAGCTGATGCGCGCGCCGTTGATTTCGGTCACCGTCAGGCAGCAGCCGTTGTTGGCTACCGAGGCGCCGGTTTCCAGCCCCTCCAGCATATGTGCCGGTAACTCAACCACGTGAGTGCGAAAATTGGGTTTATCATCAATGGAGACCACTTTCGCGGTTCCCTGAACAATACCAGTAAACATGTTTGGCTCCTGTTGAAAATCATGACGGTATCATTACCGCTTTCGCTATCGGGAACAATAACAGGAGGGCAAAGCGGTTGCCAGCGCGCTTCGTGCCTCGACTCTTTTTTCACTGGCTTAATAGCCAATCCTCGCTACAATAGACTGGAAATTCCTCATTTTTATCCCCTTGCTGCCAGTTACGGCGGCTTTTTTAGTCTCAAAATAACAACAATTCGAAGGTGTTCACGTGCAGAAGTATTTCGTTGAAGCGCGTCAGTTATTAGCTCTGGCTATACCCGTCATCCTTGCGCAGGTGGCGCAGACGGCGATGGGTTTTGTCGATACCGTGATGGCGGGTGGCTACAGCGCCACGGATATGGCCGCCGTGGCCATCGGGACCTCCATCTGGCTGCCGGCGATCCTCTTCGGCCACGGCCTTCTGCTGGCGCTGACCCCGGTGGTGGCGCAACTTAACGGATCCGGGCGGCGGGAGCGTATCGCGCCGCAGGTGCGTCAGGGCTTCTGGCTGGCCGGCTTTGTCTCGGTGCTGATCATGGTCGTGCTGTGGAACGCCGGATACATCATCAGCTCCATGCATAACATCGATCCGCTGTTGGCAGAGAAGGCGGTTGGCTACCTGCGCGCGCTGCTGTGGGGCGCGCCGGGCTATCTGTTCTTCCAGGTCGCTCGTAACCAGTGTGAAGGGCTGGCAAAAACCAAGCCCGGGATGGTCATGGGCTTTATTGGATTACTGGTCAACATTCCGGTGAACTATATTTTTATCTATGGTCATTTCGGCATGCCCGAGCTGGGCGGCGTCGGCTGCGGTGTGGCGACGGCCTCCGTTTACTGGGTGATGTTCGCCAGCATGCTGTGGTGGGTGCGCCGGGCGCGTACGATGCGCGATATCCGCTGCGCCGAGCGCTTCAGCGGCCCTGATTTTGCCGTCCTGTTACGGCTGGTGCAGCTGGGGCTGCCCATTGCTCTGGCGCTGTTCTTTGAAGTCACTCTGTTTGCCGTCGTCGCGCTGCTGGTCTCCCCGCTCGGGATCATTGACGTCGCTGGTCATCAGATCGCGCTTAATTTCAGCTCGCTGATGTTCGTTCTGCCGCTGTCGCTGGCGGCGGCGGTCACCATACGCGTCGGCTTCCGCCTTGGCCAGGGCTCAACGATCGATGCCCAGGTTTCGGCCCGCACCGGCGTGGGCGTGGGGGTCTGCCTGGCGGTATTTACCGCTATCTTTACCGTCCTGATGCGTAAGCAGATTGCGCTGCTGTATAACGATAATCCCGAGGTGGTTACGCTGGCCTCGCACCTGATGCTGCTGGCGGCTATCTATCAGATCTCCGACTCTATTCAGGTGATCGGCAGCGGCATTCTGCGCGGCTATAAAGATACGCGGTCTATCTTTTTCATTACCTTTACCGCGTACTGGGTGCTGGGTTTGCCGAGCGGCTATCTGCTGGCGCTGACCGATATGATTGTGCCCCGCATGGGACCTGCCGGTTTCTGGTGCGGATTTATCATCGGTCTGACCTCCGCCGCCATCATGATGATGCTGCGGATGCGTTTTCTGCAGCGCCAGCCTTCCAGCATCATCTTACAGCGCGCTGCGCGCTAACTTGTCTAAGCCCGCCGCTCCGGCGGGCTTTTTCGTTCTTCGCTATAACGGCGCGTTGTACATTCCGTTACTCCCTGACACCAAAGACTCACTGATAGCCTCCCGGCAGGCGCTTATAGTGTTGCCAACAGCCCCGCAGTGGGGTTACTCAAGAAACCAAGTCGAGGATTTCAGAATGAAAAAAGTATTAGCTTTGGTCGTTGCCGCTGCTATGGGTCTGTCATCAGTTGCTTTCGCTGCCGATGCGGCAAGCACCACCCCGAGTGCAGCAGCCAGCCATACTACCGTTCACCATAAGAAACATCACAAAGCGGCCGCGAAACCGGCAGCCGAGCAGAAAGCGCAGGCGGCGAAGAAACACCACAAAGCCGCTGCAAAACCGGCTGCTGAGCAAAAAGCCCAGGCGGCGAAGAAACACCATAAAGCCGCTGCTAAACCGGCAGTAGCGCAGAAAGCGCAGGCGGCGAAGAAACACCATAAAACGACGCACCATGCAGCTAAACCGGCGGCATAATGGTCAGGGCGTTAAGGTGATAAACCGGCGCTGAACAGCGCCGGTTTTTTTCAGGAGGACATCATGCTGCAACGCTATCGCTTCGAATTGCTGCTGTTACTGCTCATCGTCTGCGCGCTGTTTACCCTGCGCTTGATGTTTAAATAGCTGTCTGCTGAACCCATTTACGGGCCGGCGGCGTATAGTCGCGAAAACCGGCGATAATCTCGTCTGCCGAGGTAGCGAACGGCAGCATCTCCGCGTAGCGCGGGTGCATAAACCCTTCCCGTACCATGTTATCGACCATCGCCTGAAGCGGATCGTAATAACCCTTAATATTCAGGAACGCGCACGGTTTCTCATGGATCCCCAGCTGCGCCCAGGTCCATTGTTCGAAAATCTCCTCGAGCGTCCCCGCCCCGCCCGGCAGGGCAATAAAGCCATCCGCCAGCGCCGCCATTTTGGTTTTCCGCTCGTGCATATCCTCGACCACATGCAGCTCGTCAAGCCGCGGTGGGCAATTTCCCGCTCCACCAGGCCGCGCGGCATCACGCCGATCACCACGCCACCGGCCTCCAGCGCCGCATCGGCGACCGCCCCCATCAGACCAACTTTGCCGCCGCCATAGACAAGCGCCAACCCCTGCTGCGCCAGCGTACGTCCAACCAGACGGGCGGTTTCGAGGTACAGCGGATGTTCGCCAGCTGAAGAACCGCAGAAAATACCAATCGATTTCATCTTCGTTATGACTCCTTCTCTTCTGGTGGCCGATAATTTAACACATCGGCAACCCTTCCGCGCAGGTTTGGACTGCCTGAAAAATGAGAGCCGTGATGCTCGCTGGCGAAGAAATATCCTTGTGGTTCAGTAAAATATATCCGGAATGAGTAAAAGTTCCGCAATCGCATGCAATGTGCAAGAAAAGTGACGTTTACCTCTTGCCACATCCCCTCCCTGCCGCTAATATGCGTCCCCGTTGTCACCACAACATTGCGTTCGTAGCTCAGTTGGTTAGAGCACCACCTTGACATGGTGGGGGTCGTTGGTTCGAGTCCAATCGAACGCACCATAATGCGTTTATAGCTCAGTTGGTTAGAGCACCACCTTGACATGGTGGGGGTCGTTGGTTCGAGTCCAATTAAACGCACCATAATGCGTCTGTAGCTCAGTTGGTTAGAGCACCACCTTGACATGGTGGGGGTCGATGGTTCGAGTCCATTCAGACGCACCAATCATTTTTCTTTGTGTAATTCCTGAATTTTATCACCTGCTCCCCGTTGGTATTGCTGACTTAAAATGTTGTGTATTGGCAAAGCGTTTTCCTTGCATAGTCCATACTAGTCCACATGAGTGCTAAGGAAGCCAACCCTTTTACTGAGCATCAAAAATCGATCAACAGACCACGCCGTTTAATGTCTTAATGATAATCATTCCATTCATCATAAATATATGCATATGCAAATCGATATATCAGATACCCCACCAGGAATTCCACAACTGAAGTAAACCCCAGAGAAATTTATATTCATTTACTGAGAAAAAAAAAAAAAGAACCAGCCAGCCAGCGCGATACCTGAAGCACCTAATCCCATCCCAGCCCCTCTGATAACACGGGAAAGCAGGATGAGTAATGTTCGTTTTATATTCATAATCCACCAAAGAAATATTCACATATATTGTTAAATTCTGCTGGATTCTTATCACCGACCATACGCGCTGTTTCGAAAGGTTTTACAATATCCTCAACAAGAAAATACAGAAGATCCAGATCTCGCAGATTTTGCAGTTTATCATGCAGTACCGGATTTCTGCGCTTCAGATATCGGGACGTGTATATTGCTCTGGATGTTTCAGCTCCAACGGATAATAATAATCCGGCAAGACTTCCTGCAAAAATGCGGACACTCCTCTTGAGGCGTTCCCCTCTTCCTCATCCCGCCCCGCGTCAGGTGCTGCGGCTTCGGTCCTGCCGCCATATGGGTTAACTGTTGCTGATTCAGCAGGCTGTCGATATTGCGCCCCCCGGTGAACAACCATCCGGTAGCGTGACTGCCCCAGCGGTTGCTTTACCAAACTGGTTGCATCGTTTATCAGCCTGTTCCTCATCGCTTCACTCCATCTATTCTGGCGTTAAAATTCATCATTACGTCCTCCATTCGTTACCCTTCGCCATCCCACCCACTGGCCGCGCTATCGCACCCGCCTGCTTTCGCGAACGCTACCGCCCGTCGCTGTCTCCCTACAGGACCCCAAAGCGCACTGGGTAAGGCAGAACGGTGATCTTTTATTTAACGCCCGGAATAACAGTCGCTCAGCAATACATGCACAAGGAAATCCCGTTCGTATCCACATCCTGCCGGAGTAAGTCCAGTTTTAATTCAGTGGCATCTCGGTTCAGATCGGGAGTAACTGCGTAATACTGACAAAGACGATAAGCAGAATAAAACAAATAAACTGACAATATTTTGTAAGACGAGAGATGGAGGCCGTCTGGACGCAGGCGGAAGCGGTGGCTTCGTAACAACAATATTCCATACTGAAAACTATTCCCTGGTGTAAAAAAGCGAGCGCGCGGTACAACCGGGAGGAAACCATGCCACAGTAAAATAAAGAAAGTCCAGCCCCGACCGGGCCAGACTAACTTTTTAAGATTAACGCCCGAATTACATTGAGAATTTACATATAAATGACCTGAGCCATTGATCATCTAATAATATTGCGGACGGATCGCACACATCCAGAATAAGCTGCGAAAACGCACCATGAAATACATTGCTGTCCTGATTTATATCAGTAAATCCCCCCGACCGTTATATCGTATAACAGCTCATATTATCCAGGCGATCCTGACAGGGATAATATTCCCCGACCATAAAGCGCAGCGGCAGCTTGCGCACCCACCGTCTGACAGACAAGTCCCGCATATTGCCTTCAGACAAGGCGATGACTGGCCTGCGCCATCGCCAGGGCGTCTTCCCCTGCCGGCAGCCGCGAAGGGGCATCAGCATCATGCACCATTCGCCAGACGGCCTGAGCGACATCCGTCGCCTGCGTCACGCTGGCGTTATCCTGCATGCTGTCGAAGATCTGCTGGCCGAGCGCCGCATAGCTCTCCGGGAGCTGCCCCATCGTCCGGCGGGCGTTTTCCCCGAACCGGGTCTGCGGGGCGCGTCCCGGGAGGATCAGCCCGACGCGAATATTAAAAGCACGGAGCTCCAGCGCCAGCGACTCTGTGAAGGCATTCACCGCCGCCTTACTCGCGGTGTAGACAGCCAGCAGGGGCATCGGTTGCAGGGTGACCGCCGAGGTAATATTAACGATGGTCCCGCTTCGGCGCGCTCTGAACCGGGGGATCACCGCCTGGGTCATGGCAATCGTTCCCAGGGTATTGGTGGCAAACAGGTTGGCTATCGCCTCGCGCGGGGCGCCCTCGAGGGCATTAAGCATCCCCACCCCGGCGTTGTTAACCAGCACATCAATCTCTCCAGCCTCGGCAATGGCCTCTGCGATACTCTGCGCCGAAGTGACGTCAAGACGTACCAGCCGCAGGCGGTCGCTGGCGGGTAACACACCTTCCTGCGGAGCGCGCATCGTGGCAATAACCTTCCAGCCTTGCTCGAGAAAATAACGCGCCGTCTCCAGGCCAAAACCCGATGAACAGCCGGTGATCATTATCGTTTGCATATCTCTGTCTCCGAATGGCTTCTTCCTTTTCATCATAGACAGGCCGTGCCGGACGATATAGGGTCAATAATCCATCATTCTTTAGCAGGAGTCCGGAAATGAGCGATCCGCTGGCGGAGGTCATCGCGATGTTAAATCTCAGAGCGGTGCTGACCAAAACCATCGAGGGGGCGGGAGACTGGCGAGTCCGGCGCTCGGATCAGGGGTTGTCATTTTATGGCGTCGTGCTGGAAGGCGGCTGTCGGCTGGAAATTGACCAGCATGAGCCGCAGATCCTGCGCGCCGGGGATTTTATTCTGATCCCGGCGGCGTACCGCTTCTCGCTAACCAGCCTGACCCCGCCTCCTTCACCGGCGCTGGAAACCATCCCGGTGCAACTGGCGGAGGGACACTTTCGTCTGGGCGCCCTCGACAAGCCTGCGCAGATGCAGGCGCTGATTGGCCACTGCGCTTCCGGTTCAACGAACGCCAGCCTGCTGGCCTCGCTGTTGCCAGCCTTTGTGGTGGTCCGCAATCAACCGCGGCTGGCCATCTTTGTCGGGCTGCTGAAAGAGGAAGCGCAGGCGGATCGCGCGGGCAAATCTTTCGTTCTGGCGCGAATGGTTGAGCTGCTTTTTATCGAGGCCATCCGTTCCTCCGGCACGCTCGCGACCCCCGGTCTGATGCGCGGGCTGAGCGACCCGCGGGTCGCCCAGGCAATCCGTCTGCTGCATCAGGCCCCCGCCAGACGCTGGACGGTCAACGCCCTGGCCGCCGACTGCGCGCTGTCTCGCTCGACGTTATTTGAACGCTTTACCGACCTGACCGGGATGACCCCGATGGGCTATCTGTTAGGCTGGCGAATGACCCTGGCCATGCAGTGGCTGAGCGAGACGGGCATCAGCATTGCGGATATCGCCGAGCGCATCGGCTATGGCTCGGCCAGCGCGTTCAGCGTAGCTTTTACCCGTTATACCGGGATATCGCCGGGCAAATATGCCCGCCAGCGGGCGGCGCTAAATGTCTCCCGGCCAGCTCTGACTTAACCTGCCGCAATCTCCGTCTGCAGCCAGCGCTCAAACATCTGCAGCGCTGGCTCCCCCTCCCCGCCGCCGGGTTTGATCAAGCAGAAGCGCTTAGCCAGCGTCGGGGAGCCCGGCCACGGGGCAACCAGCATTCCGGCGCTCAGCTCGCTTTCCACATACATCTTCGGCACCAGGGCCACACCCTGCTGGCTAAGTACCGCGGCGATCGCCATCTCATGCAGATCGTAGCGCGGTCCCTGAGCGGGGTTATCCAGCGCCAGACCGCACTCGCGGGCATAGTGCAGCCAGGCATCCGGGTTTTGCCGCCGGTGAATGCGCGTTAGCCGGTTAAGCAGCCCCGGAAGATCGTCATCTGTCAGCAGCGCAGCATGGCAGACCGGCAGCAAATACTCCGCAAATAAAAACGTCACCTCCATTCCGGTCCACGCCGGGTGTTCAAAATGGATAGCGGCATCAAATCCGCTTCCCGGCAGAATGAAGGGATCGCTGCGGGCGGCGATATTGACCACGATATGCGGATGCTGCGCCGCAAAGCGCCCGAGCCGGGGAATTAACCAGCGGCTGGCGAAGGTGGGGAGCACGGCGATCTCCAGACTGCGGCCATCGACGGGCATCCCGCTGACGTCATGGGTGTCCCGTTCCAGACGAGCGAGGATCTCGCGGACCTGACGAGCGTAGCGGGCGCCTGCCGGATTGAGCCGCACCCGGCTCCCCGTCCTGTCGAAGAGTTTACTGTCGAGGAGCGCTTCCAGACGGGCAATCTGCCGGCTGATGGCCCCTTCCGTTAACGCGAGCTCCGCCGCCGCGCGGGCAAAGTTGCCGTGACGAGCCGCGGCCTCAAAAGCCAGTAGCGCAGCGCTGCTGGGGATTTTACGACGCATAGCCAATGCTCCTTGTGCAGGCTCACCGAAAGTCAGTGACAGAATATCACTACGCCTTGAATTAACATCGTTTTTCAGCGCCATTTTTAGCCGATAGGATGATGAAAACTCACTAAAGCGCCTTGTGCGCCACATCATCTGTTCATCGAGGTCACTATGCTCTATGTCGTCGAATGCGCCTACACCGATCCCCAAAGCGAAGCGGCGTGGAATACCTTTTACAATCAGGAAAAACTACCGGCGCTGGTCTCTGTGCCCGGTTTCTACGCCTCCCAGCGCTTCCGCGCTCTTAGCGAGGGCTGCCCCTGCTACCTGGCGCTGCACGATATCCACGATGCTACCGTCATCGACAGCGATGCCTACCGCCGCAACGGCGGCGGCATTTTGCCCGCTGGCAATCGGCGATCGCCGACTGGCATCGCCATCTCTATCTAACGAATAATACGCTGCGGGAGGTTGCCCCGGATGAAGTGCTGCTGCTGGGCGATACCGCGGAGGACTTGCCCGTCGCTGCGCCGATACTCCTGCAGCCAGGCGGCCTGGCGACCGAACAAAGCCGGTATGCCGCCATCGTCTCACGAGACAACCTGCATCACCTGGCCACGACTGCCGCCGTCTTTATCTATCAGCCCATCACCGCCCGGTTACGCAACCCGGCGCAGCGCGCGTGAGGTCGCCATGTCACCTGCTCCCTTTTATACGTTGACCGCTGGCGACCTGACGGTGACTGCCGTGAGTGATGGTCTGATGTCAGCGCCGCTGTCCTTACTCTCGGGTATCTCACGGGAGGAGGCAGAACATCTGCAGCGGCATTCAGGATTAGCCTCACCAGAGACCATTGCGATTGGCGCCTATCTGATCCGCGGTCGCGGGAATACGGTGCTGGTGGATACCGGCACCGGCGGAGCCAATGGCGTTGGCGGCGAACTTATCGCCAATCTGGCGCGGCTCGGCGTTGGTCCCGAGGAGATCGACGCCATCCTTCTCACCCACGCCCATCCGGACCATATCGGCGGCCTGCTGTCCGCCGCTGGTACGCCAGCGTATCCCAACGCCACGGTGTTCCTGCCTACGCGGGAAAGCGCTTACTGGCTGGCAACATCCACGTTCGACAACGCCAGCGATCGCGGCCGGCGCAACGTGCTGCTTGTTCGCCGTGTACTGGCGAACTGCGCGGCGCATATCAGCGGGGTTGATGATGAGGAGGTGATCGCCGGGATCCGCCCGTGCCCTCTGCCCGGCCATACGCCCGGGCATACCGGGTATCGTCTCGAAGCGGGCGATACCTCGCTGCTGATCTGGGGGGATATCGTCCATTTCCCGTCCATTCAGTCTGCGCGGCCAGAAGCCTCGGTCGCCTTCGACGTCGATCCTGAACAGGCCCGGCGTACCAGGGAGATCCTGCTGCACCAGGCCGCCAGCGAACGGTGGTTGATTGCCGGTATGCATCTTGGCCTGCCGGGATTCGCCAGAGTGGAGAACACCGCTTCAGGCTATTGTCTGCGCTCGGTGTGATCGTTGAGCAGAACAATGACCACAGTAAAACCCCGGTCGTGGCATGAGCACGACCGGGGCGTTTTGTCCGGGAAAGTGGACGAGCCGTTAACCGCGGCTCTTCCAGCCTTTTTTACTTTTGCAGCTGGCTTTGGTGGCGACCCACGGGTGACGTAGCTGAGTCAACTGAAGATCCTGGGAGGCCGGGCTGGCCGACCAGCGTTTGTTGCACAGAGGCTTACGAGTTGTAATGACCATAAAAACGCTCCTGAAAAGTAATGAACCATTCCCTGGGTAGTTCCACAAGTTCAGAATTAGCGTATCACCGCGTAACGGAAGTTATTTCAATCTTTGTTTTAGAATGTAAATGGTCATCGCCCTCTGAAATAGCTTAAATTGATCCAAATCAATTTAAGTGCATTTATTTTTCGATGCCACCTATATTTTCAAGCGCTTACCTTCGCCAGTCGCCTGATTAAGACTTTTCCTATACCGCATAATACAACACAATCAAGCGATATTATCAGATTTTTATTCTAGTTATGTATGGCTGTGTGGTTATTTGTTTTGATTATTCTAACTGATAAAATTCACTTGGTCAGTCAGCAGCGGGCAGGTACTCTGCACCGGCAAGAAGAGGATTTGTCAGGGAGTGGTGGATGACTAAAGGCTATAAACTACTTGGCTATAAGTTAGCGGATAATATTTTCTACTGCCTGCATCATCGGGAAATTATCACGCTGCGCGGGACACGGACGCAAGTCCAGCTACGCAGCACCATGGCCTGTTTACTGGAGTACCTGCTGGCGCACGGCAGAGAACGTCTGGTCAGCGATGAAGAGTTAATGATTAACGTTTGGGAAAAAAATAATCTCCGCCCTTCCGCGCAGCGCCTATGGCAGGTTATTCAGAGCTTAAAGTCTCGCTTACACCAGGCTGGCGTGGAGAGCGCGTTAATCATCCGCGTTAAGTGCGCGGGGTATTATATTAGTAACGTTTACGTAGCCGAAATTTATTCATACAAACCGCCGGGGATGATGAATTATATAAACACTTCGCCTGCTGATATGAATAAGCTTCTGGTACGCAGCTAATCCCCTCCCCGCGCCGTTTACATCGCCAGCAACAGGGTTTATTCGTTGAATATTTTAATTCACAGCAATAATATTTATTTTAATATCGGTATCGCCCAGTGTTTTCGGGATATTCAGAAAACAGCGCCCGAATTAAAGGTTATTCACTCCCTGCCCCTCAGCCATCTTCCAGAACTGTCCGGGCTGGATGTGATTATTTTGTCACTGGAAAACTATCATGATTACCTGGCTGCCGCTGAAATCGCTCAGCACTTTCAGGGCCTGGTCATTGGCTTTACGTCAGCCGGCAACGTAAGGCGCGGACGCCCCTTTTTCGCGGATACCCTACTGTGGGTCAGTCAGCGCGAAGCGGTACGTGAAGTGAGCCGCCTTCTGCGCTGCCTGGCCGAGCGCCGCTGGCCACTCGTGCCGCGTCACCAACGTCAGAGCGTTTCTTTCCGTCAACGAGCCCCGCTCAACCGCCTGGAGATGCGGATGATTGATGCCACCATGAAGGGTCAGTCGGTTCATCAAATGGCCGCTACGCTGGGGATTAATCGCAAGCGGGTCTATAACGGCCTGGAAAGGATTAAAGTGAATTTCCGCCTGGTCAGTCATAGCCATTTTCATCATTTCATGACCGACAGGCTCTCTTTTAGTCGCCTGTCTGCCGACCTCCGATGCCTGACCACAGCAGCTAATGCAACCCTGCCGCCGCGCGTAGCCTCGAGGCTGGCGGAAAATCATTCATATTATTTGAAAGAGTTTCGCAAATTGTTTTGATTTTAGGCTCCAGCAATCAAGCGTATTCTTTATCACATCAGGGCAACAGGCCCTTTATCAGACACCAAATTAAGGAATACGACCATGAAATTCATCAAAACTTTCGTTGCTGTTGCTGCGCTGTCTCTGTTCTCTGCTGCCAGCTTTGCTCAGAGCGTCAGCGCCACTGCCTCCACGCTGGACCGCGCGGAAGCTAAAATTGCCGCCCAGGCCGCAGAACAGGGTGCATCCTATAAAATTACCAGCGCCCAGTTTAACAACCGTGTTCATATGACGGCTGAACTGAGCAAATAAACCCTTGCCCCTGAACGTTTCCTAAAGCGCCGCCTGGACGGCGCTTTAGTTTTTCCCCTTCCTGACCTTTCCCGGCAGGTCCATGCGGCATTCGCCGGATCCCGGACAATACTGACTCTCAGCACAAAAAAGCCTGATAACAATAAATACCCGATTGGCTGGATTATCTGCGGCTTGTCGGCGTAAAGCGGAGTGGTCTGTCGCCGCGAATCAGTCGGAGGCCTTCCGCTGTCTGCAAAGCGGCGCCCATTTTGGCAAAATTTGCGTGGCGTGGTGAGAGTTTGTAGGGCCTCCGTGCCCTGGAAAGACTTTATTCGAAAAAGACGTCCGGATTTTCCGACAGCGAAACAAAGGATTTCGTGTTTTTATCCAGCGCCTGAATATCGCCGGTTTCGATGTCGTAGAACCAGCCATGCAGGCGCAGGGTATGGTCGCGCAGACCAACCGCCACCGAAGGATGGGTCTTGATGTTATTCAGTTGGGCGATGACGTTTTCCTGCACCATGCCGTTGACCTTATCGGTTTCGCTAGCCCAGGTTTTCTTTTCCACCACCGCTTTCGCGGCATCGGCATAGCGTAGCCAGTGAGACACCGCCGGCATCGGCTCAAGGCACTGACAGGTGGCGATCGCTTTCATCGCGCCGCAGTTGGAATGGCCGCAGATCACGATATCCGTCACGCCCAGCGCAACCACGGCATATTCGATGGTCGCGGAAACGCCGCCCGGCTCCGGCCCGAAAGACGGCACGATATTCCCGGCATTACGAATGACAAAGAGCTGTCCCGGCTCCTGCTGGGTAACCAGTTCCGGCACCAGACGGCTGTCAGAACAGGAGATGAAAAGCGCTTTGGGATTCTGGCTGGAGGCCAGGCTGCGGAAGAGTTCTTTACGCTGTGGGAAGATCTCTTTCTGAAAGTTGAGGAAGCCCTCAATGATATGTTGCATAGCAGTGTCTCTTCTCTGTAGTTATTACGGTATGACAAAGATCACAGTTATTCAGTTTACCATCGATGACAAGAATGGGAATCGTTATTCAAACAGTTGCGCAGAAAACGCGCGCCGCCAACGCCTGCTTCTCCCCGTCTAATACACACCTTTTTGACGTGCTTTCCTGAACCAGTTTGCTACTCTGTCTGCTCCAACCGTCCACACGTTACCGACCGCCTGCCTGCGGCGGACATAACAGGAGTCGCTATGTTCCTCTCCAGCCTGATGGCCATTGCCGCGGTGCTGATCATGGGCGTGATCAGTCCCGGCCCAAGCTTTATTTTTTGTCGCGCGCAATGCCGTCGCTCGCTCGCGTCTGCACGGTATGGTGACCGCCCTCGGTACCGGCGCCGGTGCGGCCATTTTCTCCATTATGGCGATGCTGGGCCTGCAGAAGGTACTCACCGCGGTGCCGGAGCTGTTTATTGGTTTGAAGGTGGCGGGCGGGCTCTATCTGCTGTGGCTGGGCTATAAAATTTTTCGCGGGTCGGCGCAGCCGATGGACTTTTCCGCCAGCGGGATGGCCGGCAACCGCTCTTTGCTGAAGACCTTCCGCGACGGGCTGTATACTCAGCTCAGCAATCCCAAAACGGCGCTGGTGTTCGCCTCAATTTTTACCGCCCTGCTGCCGGCGCAGATCCCCACCGCCTTCTATTACATCGTGCCGCTGATGAGCTTTCTGATCGACGTCAGCTGGTATTCGCTGGTGGCGCTGGTGCTGTCTGCCGACCGCCCGCGGCGCGTCTACCTGCGGCTGAAGCGGCGGATCGACATCGCCACCGCGACGGTGCTGGGGGCGCTGGGCCTGCGGCTTATCGCCACCTCCCTCACCCGCTAGCGGGTTACACGGTATAGATGCGAATATCGTGCTGCTGAAAGGCAACGCGATATTCGCGACTGATATTCTCTTCCACCACCAGCACATCGATATCGCTGCTGGCGGCCACCACAAACCGCGCTGCTGCCGGAATTTTATCCGAAGTCAGACCAACAATAATCTCGCTGCACTGTTTAATGACCGCTTTCTTGAACTCGCAGTCGGCATAGTCAAAGCCGGTCAGGCCCGACTCTGGCGCCATCGCGCAGCCGCCGATAAACCCCTGGTCGAATAACATGCCCTGCACCTGAGCCACCGCCGCGGCGCCGACGCAACCGCCGCTCGCGCGCTGTACCTGGCCGCCAAGGATCACCACGTCATACAGCGGTTTTTTCACCAGTACCGCGGCGATCTCCGGGGAGTTCGTTACCACCGTCAGCGCCAGCTCGGTGGGCAGCGCCTCGGCCATCGCCAGATTGGTGGTCCCGGTATCAATGAAAATAGTGCCGCCGGGCTTCACCAGCCGGGCACACTGTTGCGCGATCCTTAGCTTTATCGCGCGGTTTTTATCTTTCCGCTGACTGTAATCCCCCGCTTCCGGCAGACTCAGCACCGCCCCGCCATACACCTTTTTACAGAATCCCTCGCGGCTGAGCTCATGCAGATCGCGGCGGATGGTATGCTCCGACACCTGAAGACGCGCCGCCAGCTCCGCGCACACCACTCTGCCGTTTTCCTGCAGGATCTGGCAAATCAGCGCTTGTCGCTGTTGAGGGAAAGCAGCATAATCGAGCATAACACAATCCTTAAATGATCAAAACCGAGCAGTAGCAAGCATGATCGTCTGCCCTGCTCTGGTTGTCAACGTTCCTGCCCGGAGGTTTACCATGAAAATTGCCCATTTCGCCCTGTGGACCCAACAGCTCGACGTCCAGGCCCGCTTCTGGGTGGACTTCTTTGCCCAGCATCAATGAAAAATACCTTAGCCAGACCAACCCCGGCTTTGCCTCCTATTTTGTTACTATCGACGACGAGGTGGTGATCGAGCTGATGACCAAGCCTGGCCTGCAGCAGGCCAGCGCGGATAACAACCATACCGGCTGGGCGCATCTGGCCCTCTCGGTGGGCGGGGCGGAACAGGTCGATGCCATCGCCCAACGCGCCGGGGCCGCCGGAATACTGATTTCGCCGCCGCGCACCACCGGCGACGGCTATTATGAGGCGGTGATCGCCGATCCCGATGGCAACCTGATCGAAATCGTCGCATAGTCAGCAGAACGCCAGTATTCAGGAGGCATCCATGGCACATTACCGGATTATCGACACCGCATCCTGGCCCCGCCGGGATCATTTCACTTTTTACCGCCAATTCGCCAACCCCAGCTTTAATCTCTGCGTGCCGATAGCGGCGCAGCGTCTGTACGAATGTGCGAAGGACCGTCGGGTCTCGTTTTTTCAGCTCGCGCTCTATGCCCTGCTGCGCGCGGCCAACGGGGTACCGCAGCTACGCCAGCGAGTGCGGAACGATGAGGTGATTGAATATGACAGTCTGGCAGTAATGACGCCGGTGATGACCGTCGGAGAGGGATTCCGTCAGGTGTGGTGCGACAATGCCCCCGAGTTCACCGCCTTCAGCGCCGCGGCCACGCCGAAGATTGTCGCGGCAAGAGAGACATCCCCGGCGCCGCTCATCGTCGATGGCGAGCATTTTATCTGCGCCAGCTGTCTGCCATGGCTCCACTTCACCTCGATGACCCATGCGGAATATGCCGTCGGCGCGGCGGTCCCCGCGCTCACCTGGGGAAAATTGCAGAATGGCGTTATCCCGGTGGCCGGGCGGTTTAACCATGCCTTCGTCGATGGTCTCCACGCCAGCCGCTTTTATGCCCTTGTCGAAGAGGGATTTAATGACCCCGAGCGGCTCTGGTTGCCGCTAACCGAAACCGCACCCTCCCTGCTGCCCCCAGCGGTGAAGGAGCGTTAACGTCTGCCCGGAACTGACCGCCAGGGAGCCTTACTCCCTGCATGGTGGTCGGTACGGGGCCACTATCATCGTTCCCTTTCAGCCGGCGAATACCGCGCAGGTGTGACGCCTGTTCAGAACCTCGCGATTGAAAAGCTGGGTCGCAGACAGCATGCTGACCAACCATCATCAGACAGCGGAAACCACTGCTTCATAGCCATAAAATGGGATTATATTGCCGATCCTTTGCTAAGGATAATTAGTTATAAATCATAGCGTTTCAGTGTTAGACAGGGCGAAGTGCGCCTCTTATCTTTCGTCATGAATTGTAAATAACCACGCAATCATTTGATGAGGTAGCACTTTTGTCCAGATTACAACAAGGATTAAAAACCAGACAAACCCGCTTCGCCCTGGCGCTAAAAGTGGCCCTGCTCGGCGGCGTGGTAGCATTTTCTTCTGCTGTCTTTGCTGAGGGTCTCCTGAAAGAAGGTATCACCCCGGCCACTGACGCCAGCCAGATCCCGGCCAGCGCCAAACTGCGCACAGACACGGTGGTGGCCGGGATCTCCGAGCCGCAGGGGATCTTTAACCCCTACTTTTTCGTCAACGGCTGGGATGAGAACGTGACTAACGTCATTTTTTCACGCCTGATCGACTGGGACAGCCAGGGCAAGCTGGTCCCGGGACTGGCGGAGAGCTGGACGGTCAGCCCGGATAACAAAGTCTATACCATCAAATTGCGCCCTGGTCTCACCTTTAGCGACGGCTCACCGCTGACGGCGGAAGATGTCGCCTTTACCCTGACGGTCCTGCTCGACCCCAGCTATGATGGCGATACCGACATCACCCTGGCCAATATCGCCGGCGGGGCGGACTACAAAGCCGGCAAGGCTGACAGCGTCAGCGGCCTGAAGGTCATCGACCCGCTCACCCTGCAGGTGACCACCACGCAGCCAGGCGCCACCACGCTGGCCAAAATTGGCGGGCCTGTACTGTCGAAAGCCTGGTACGGCAAAGGGTATCAGCGGGGGAATCTCGACTATCTGCGCTCACTGCACGGCAAGCCGCTGGGCAACGGCCCTTACGTGTACGACAAATATATTCCCGGTCAGGAAATACGCTTCCATGCCAATAGCCATTTTTACCGTGGGACGCCGCCAACGCCGCGCTTTATCTATCGCGTGACCAATCCGTCCACCAACTTCCAGCTGTTCCAGACCGGGGAGACCGACTACGACGCCTTTACCTCGCGCCCCGACGATATTGAGCAACTGAAGATGCTCGGCTTCGCCAATATTAATCTTTACGGCTCCAGCGACTACAGCCAGGTGGAATTCAACGTGCATCGCCCGGCGCTACAGGATAAGCGGGTGCGCCAGGCGCTGATTTACGGTCTGGATCGGCAGAAGCTGATCGACGTGGTCTATCAGGGGTACGGCAAAGTCGCCATCGAGCCGATCGCGCCGATCTCCTGGGCCTTTAACGCTGAAGGCGTCAACCCTTACCCTTACGATCCGGCCCAGGCGAAAAAGCTGCTGGATGAGGCCGGCTGGAAAGCTGGCGCCGACGGTATCCGCGCCAAAGACGGCCAGCGCCTGGAGCTGACCCTGCTGGTGAGCAAGAAGGTACTCAACGATGCGCTGATCCCCATCGCCAAGGAGAACTGGCGGCAGATCGGCGTGCTGCTTAAGCCGCAGGTGGTGGATTTCAACGCCCTGATGGCGCAACGCAAAGCCGGAAATTACGATTTGGCCTCGTTCAGCACCAGCACCCTCAACGACCCGCACGACGGGGTATGGGATTTCTACAGCAGCGAAGCTAAAGAGTCCGGCTACCATAACGCGGAAGTCGATAAGCTGATTAACGCCGGCAACGCGGTGCTCGACATTGAACAGCGCAAGCCGATCTACCACCAGCTGTATAAAGTGCTGGCCGACGATCCGCCGGTGATCCTGCTCGGCTATCGCGAGATCCTTTCCGCCAGCAGCGCCCGCGTCAGCGGCTTTAAGCCGGATATCTACAACGGCCTGACCGGCAGCCTGCCGGATGTAAAAATCGTCAAATAAATCCCTGGCCGCCGGGTTAACCGGCGGCTAATGTGAGACCGTCATGAGAAATTTCATCCTGAGGCGCCTGCTGCAAACGCTGCCGATGCTGCTGCTGGCCTCCTTCATTATTTTTTTGCTGTTTGCCAAAACCCCCGGCGACTTTATCGATGGCAATATCACCCTGACCGCCGCCCGCGCCGCGGAGCTGAAGGCGATCTACGGCCTCGACCAGCCGCTGTTGACCCGCTACCTCCACTGGCTGGGACAGTTGCTGCGCGGTGATTTAGGCTTTTCGCTGCAGTATCAGATCCCGGTCAGCCAGTTGCTCAACCAGTACATCTGGAACTCTTTTCTGCTGGCCAGCGTCGCGCTGGTCTTTTACTGGGGCATCGGCCTGGCGGTCGGCGTGGTTTCTGCCCTGCGACCCGGCTCCTGGTTTGATCATCTGGTGAGCGTCGCGGTGTTTGCCGCCATGTCGTTCCCCACCTTTTTCCTCTGCCTGCTGCTGATTAAATGGTTCGCCGTCGATCTCCACTGGCTGCCGGTAGGCGGGATGACCAATACCGGCAGCGACGAGAGCGGCTGGCAGTATGTGCTGCAGGTGGCTGCCCACCTGGCGCTGCCGGTGCTGGCGCTGGTGATGCTGCAGGCGGGCAGCCTGACGCGCTATGTGCGCGCCAGTATGCTCGACGTGGTGAAAATGGATTTTATCCGTACCGCCCGTGCCAAGGGGTTGCAGGAGCGCACGGTGATCCTCAAACATGCCCTGCGCAACGCCCTGCTGCCGATTATCACCCTGCTGGGCTTCGAGCTGCCGGGGCTGTTCTCCGGGGCGATCATTACCGAAAAGGTATTCAACTGGCCGGGGGCGGGCCACATTCATATCGACTCGCTGGCCGCCCGCGACTATCCGGTACTGATGGGGTTTACCCTGTTTCTGGCGGTGCTGACGATCGTCGGGAATCTGCTCGCCGACGTGCTGTACGCCTGGGCCGATCCGCGTATTCGGGTGAGGTCATGATGATCCTGTCTTACTTAGCTTCCCGTCGCCGCCAGCGGCAGGCGGCTATCCCGGCGCTGGCGCACATTACCCCCTCTCCCTGGCGCCAGGGGTGGCGACAGCTGCGCCGTAACCGGCTGGCCATGTTCTGCCTGCTCCTGCTGGCGGTGATGGCGGTGTGGTGCGTGCTGGGGCCCGTCTGGTCGCCGTGGAGAGATGATGCCACCGACGCCCTGAGCATCAACCAGCCGCCCGGGGCGGAACACTGGCTGGGGACCGATTTCCTCGGTCGTGATGTCTACACCCGCCTGCTGCTGGCCGGGCGCATCTCGCTGGTTATCGGCCTGCTGACCATGGTGATGTCGGTGTGCCTCGGCTACCTGCTCGGCGCCCTCTCGGGTTACGTCGGCGGATTAACCGACAAACTGATCATGCGCGTGGCCGACCTGGTGATGACTATCCCTGGGTTACCGCTATTGATCGTCGCCGGGGCGATGCTTTCCGAGCTCGATTTTTCGCCGGACTCGCGCATTTATATGGTGGTGGTGATGCTCAGCCTGCTGGAGTGGCCCCGACTGGCGCGGCTGGTGCGCGGGCAATGTCTCTCCCTGCGCGAACGCGATTTTATGCTGGCCACCAAGGTGCTGGGCCTGTCGGCGCGTCGACGGCTGTTTGGCCACCTGCTGCCGAATACCATTCCGATTCTGGTGGTGATGGCGACCATGGCCGTCGCCAACGCCATTCTCAGTGAATCCGCGCTGAGCTATCTCGGCCTCGGCGTGGTGCCGCCGACGCCGTCGTGGGGCAATATGATGGATGCCGCTAACAGTCTGATCGATTTCCAGCGTCGCCCCTGGCTGTGGATGCCGCCGGGCATCGCCATCTTTATCACCGTGATCGCCATCAACGTGCTGGGCGATGGCCTGCGCGATGCCATGGATCCCAATATGAAACCGAGGCTGAAATGACCACGCCGTTAGTCTCCTTTGATCATCTTTCCGTCTCTTTCGCCGGCGAACGCTCTCGCGTGCGCGCGGTGCAGGAGGTTTCTTTCACCATTCAGGCCGGGCAAACCGTTGGCGTGGTGGGTGAATCCGGCTGCGGCAAAAGCGTCACCGCCATGGCGCTGATGGGCCTCCTGCCGCCGCAGACGGCGCGCATCGACGGCGGCGAGATCCGCTTCGCGGACCGCGATCTGCTGCGGCTGAAAGCCAGACAGATGGCCGATCTGCGCGGTCACCAGCTGGCAATGATTTTTCAGGAACCGATGTCGGCCCTCAACCCGGTGTTGACCATCGGGGAGCAGCTATGCGAACCGCCGATCCGCCACCTCGGCGCCACGCCGAAAGCCGCCTGGCATCAGGCCATCCAGCTGTTAAGCGAGGTCGGCCTGGCGCGCGGGGACAGCCTGATGACCCGCTATCCTCACCAGCTTTCCGGCGGCATGCTGCAGCGGGTGATGATCGCCATGGCGCTGAGCTGTCGGCCCAAACTGCTGATCGCCGACGAACCCACCACCGCGCTCGACGTGACCGTGCAGGCGCAGATCCTACGCTTGCTGCGGGATCGGGCCCGGGCCAGCCAGATGGCGATGATGCTGATTACCCACGACCTGGGGGTGATCGCGCAGATGGCCGAGCAGGTGGTGGTGATGTATGCCGGACGAATTGTGGAACAAGGCGCCACCGCGGAAGTGCTACGGCATCCTCAGCATCCCTACACGCGGGGGCTGATCGCCTCCCGACCGGTGCCCGGTGAGCGGCGTCGGCGGCTGTACTCAATTCCCGGCCAGGTGCCGGATCTGGCCGCCCTGCCGGCGGGCTGCGCCTTTGCCGGGCGCTGCGAGCGGGCGACGGCGCGCTGCCGGGAGGCGATTCCGCCGCTGCTCGGCGACCGCCAACGTGCTGCCTGCTTTTATAGCGAATTTGCGGAGGTGACAGCATGAGCGAACGCTATGTCATTGAAGTGGATGGATTGAAAAAATATTTTCCGCTGCGCGACGGCCTGTTTGGTCAGCAGACCGGCGAGCTTCGCGCGGTGGACGGCGTCAGCTTTAATATCCGTCCGGGCACCATTTTTGGCCTGGTGGGCGAGTCCGGCAGCGGTAAAACCACCGTCGGCCGGACCCTGCTTGGCCTGTACGAGAAGAGCGCCGGCAGCGTGAAATTTCACGGTCAGGAGCTGGCCGACCTGACCGCGCCTGCCCTGCGCGCCATCCGGCCCAGAATGCAGCTGGTGTTTCAGGACCCCTATAGCTCGCTGAACCCGCGGCTGCGTATTGGCGACGCGATTGGCGAAGCCATGCTGCAGCACAAGCTGTGCACCCGCGATGAGCTGTATGACCGGGTGATCGCCGTGATGAAGATCTGTGGCCTGGCGCCGGAACACTATGCCCGCTTCCCGCATCAGTTCTCCGGCGGCCAGCGCCAGCGGATCGGTATTGCCCGGGCGCTGATCCTCAATCCGGATTTTATCGTCGCCGATGAGCCCATCTCGGCCCTTGATGTGTCGATTCAGGCGCAGATCATCAATTTGTTTTCCGACCTGCGCGACGAGCGCGGCGTCACGTTCCTGTTTATCTCCCACGACCTCGGGGTGGTGGAGCATTTATGTGACGATGTGGCGGTGATGTATCTCGGGCAACTGGTGGAAAGCGCCAGCCGCGATGCGCTGTTCAGCCGCCCCCTCCATCCCTACACCCGCGCCCTGATGGCTGCGGTGCCGACCCTCGACCCGCACAGCGAACCGCAGGCGCTGGTGCAAGGCGAGATCCCGGATCCGGCCAATCCCCCCGCCGGCTGCCGCTTTTCATCCCGCTGCCCGCTGGCCAGCGAACGTTGCCGCAGAGAGTCTCCGGCGCTGCGCGAGGTGGCCCCGGGCCATCGGGTCGCCTGCCATTGGGTCGCATCCTGAGCGCGGTCGATGGGGTTATTTATTTCTAAACAACCGACCGATTGTGCGCGGCAGCGCCAGGATTTACTATCCGCCCCGTCTTGTGAGACGCGCGATAAATGAAGCGGAACATCTTTGTACTCTTTTGCCCAATGGCTTCGGGCATTTTTTCTCCACGCCCGGGAGCGATCCTCCCGGCAAGATATTTAGCGGGGCGCGGTCGCCCGTCTGTCAAAACGCAGCAATGGAATTGCTCGTCCGCGTCCCGCTACCCTTTTCCCGCCGCTAATTAAATAAGGGCAAAAAAATTAGCTTCTCACGGGCGCGCTCCCTTGCCGTGAACTACGGTCTGGTCGGCTATCAGGCGCTGCCGCCGGGTATCGCCAAAAATGTCGCCCGCGGCAAACCGCTCCCTCCGGGGATCGCCAAAAAGACCCTGCCAGCTTCTATGATTAACGACCTGCCCTATTATCCGGGCTATGAATGGCGGGCGGTCGGCGATGATCTGGTGCTGGTGGCCCTGAGCACCGCGATCGTCACCGCCGTGATTAACGGTGTATTTGACTAAATCACCTGCTTATTGAAAAGCCTCGCCTCGGCGAGGCTTTTTTGTGCCTGATGCCGGTGAGTGACGGTTCACCGGCATAACCAGTATGATAACGGTTCAACCAACCCGGGACCGACTATGGACAAAGACACAGTAGTAACGCTGTTGAAATACAAGCGCTGGATTGACTTTGCCACCTTACAGGCGATCCGCGCGATTGACGGAACGGTACATGGCGAAAAGCGTCACCTGACCATCAGGCTGATGAACCATATCCATGTCGTTGATATGATTTTCCGGGCGAACCTGCGCGGCAGGCCGCACGGCTACACCGCGCTGAATACCCCTGAGACGCCAACCGTTGATGAGCTGGAAACGGCCATGACCGCCTGTACGGACAAATACATTCAGTACGTCAGCGCCATGACCCCCGCCGATTTCCACGAACGTATCGCCTTCAAATTTGTCGACGGCGGCGACGGCAATATGACCGCGATGGAGATGCTGAACCACATGCTCTTTCACGGCGCCTATCACCGCGGCGCGGTGGGCTGGATGATTGGCGAATGCGGCGGCGTGCCGCCGAAAGAGGTGCTGACCGTTTTCCTGCGCGACCATCATTCCTGACCGAGCGAAACCATTCGCCGTCGATTACGCGGAGAATCAGCAGGAGCTCTGCCTGATGTCGAGTAGGGGTTTTCTGGTACAGGGCGCTAAGGTGGGTTCCGATCGTGGCGATAGATACGCCCAGATGTAAGGCTATCAAGGGGGTTCAGGATCCACTGTCGCGGGTTTGGATAGCGCCCCCCTTCCGGCATAGCGTCAGCCAGATCATCAGGGCGCACAGCAGGGTGACGACCGCCAGCCCGCTAAACAGTAGCGTATAAGCAGAGTCATAGCTCTCGCGCAGCACCCGGAGGGAAAAATCAGGCAAAAGCGCAGCCGCCTGCGGCATATTGCCGGCCCCCAGCCAGCCTGCGGCGCGGTGAATCACCTCGGGGGCATACCCGTGAACGCGACTCTGCAGGGTCAGGGTATTGCTTGCCGTTAATACCGCGGAGACGACCGCCAGGGCGATCCCCTCGCCGGCAACGCGTACGGTGTTGAACAGGCCTGCCGCCATACCGGCTTTGGCGACCGGCACAGCGGATATCGCCAGGCCATCCATCAGTCCCCAGGGAAGCGCCGCCCCCGCCCCACAGAGGATCAGCGCCAGCACCAGCTGCGGGAGGTGGTTACGGTGAAAAGCATCGCCCAGCAACAGCAACCCGGCGGAGGCCATCATCAGTCCCGCCGTGGACACCTGCCCCGGTGAAAACCAGCGGGTGAGCAGGGCCGCAACGGATGGGAAAACCAGCATCGGCGTGGTCAGCGCCATCAGATACAGTGCGCTCTGCGACTCACTCATCCCCTCTCCGCCCATAAAATGCAGTGGAACAATAATCAGCAGGACCACGTAGCAACAGCAGGTGGCGACAGGCAACAACAGTACGCCGACAAAACGCGGATGACGCAGCAGGGAGAGTTCCAGCACCGGGTTGTTCACCCTCCGGCAGCGTACGACAAACGCCACGAACAGCCCCCCCGACGCGATGAGCAAGGCCAGCGTGGTCAGGGATAAAAAACCGCGGGCCGGAATGACCATAAGCGATGCAGTAAACAGCATCAGGGCCAGCGTAAACAGGGTTAAGCCCAGGTTGTCGGGTGTCCGCGGCTCGCTTTTTTCTGTCGCAGGCAGAGATACCAGGCCTATAAGCAGAACCCCTGCCGAGAGCAGCGCAAACAGGGCGTATACGCCGCGCCAACCCACCGCGTCGGTCATGAAGCCGATCAGCAGCGGACCGAACGCCAGGCCGGCGCCGAACACCGTGCCGAGGATGCTGAATGCCCTGGTCCGCTGGGCGCCATCATACAGCTGGGCCAGCGCCGCGCTGCCGCTGGCTAAAATCATCGCCGCGGCCAGGCCCTGCAGCGCCCTCAACACGCCTGACAGGAAGAGATTGTGCGTCAGACAAAACAGCAGGCTGCTCAGGCAAAACAGCGCGGCGCCGGCGATAAAAATACGTTTTCTGTCGATGGCATCCGCCGTCACCCCTGCGGCCAGCAAAAAGCTGCCGAAAGTCAGCATAAAGCCATTGGTCAGCCACGACAGCGCAGCGGGAGAGCCGCCCAGCGACTGCTGTATCGCGGGGGTGGTCATGACGCCGCCGGTAAAACTTAACGGCAGCAGCAAGGCCGCCATAAAGACAGAAAGCGCGGCCAGGGCGCTGGCGTATCGGGAAGGTGTTCTGGCGGTGAGTAACATCGGGCGGCCCTCATCAGTCGGCAAGGAATAAATAAACTGTCGCCATCCTATTGCGGATGTTAATGCCGATAAATAGACTGAAAATATCTTCTTAAGAGACATAAGGTTTATAATCGATGGACAGCCTCACCTCGCTGACGTCCTTTGTCCGCACCGCCGAAACGCTAAGCTTTGTTCAGGCCGCCAGGCTGCTGGGCATATCTGCCTCGGCGGTGGGTAAGAATGTCGCCCGGCTTGAGCATAAACTGGGGATCCGGCTGTTCAACCGCAGCACCAGAAACGTCAGCCTGACGGCGGAGGGGGCCGCATTTCTGACCCGCTGTCAGAGTATCCTGGAGCAGATCCAGGAGGCCGAGTCAGAGCTGACCAGCAGTCTCTCACAGCCCACCGGCAAACTGAGGATTTCACTGCCCGTCATTGGCTACCGCCTGTTGCTCCCCGCCCTCACCGCCTTTAGCCGTCTTTATCCGCAGGTTGAACTGGATCTCGACTTTAGCGACCGGCTGGTCAATCTGATCGATGAGGGAGTTGATGTCGCTATCCGCAGCGGTGAATTAGCGGACTCCCGCTTGATCGCCAGAACGCTGGGAGGTTTTCGTTTTGTGCTCTGCGCCAGTCCGACCTATCTGGCGGAATACGGCGTTCCCGGCTCACCAGCGGAATTGGCGGCACACAAGTGCATTTTTTTCCGCTTCCCCGCGACGGGGCTGATCCAGCCCTGGGAACTGCGCGGTATGCGACTGACGGGAGATTTCAGGGCCGCTGCCGTGATGACGGTCAATAACATTGAGGCCGCCATTCGCTTAAGCGCGGCGGGGATGGGCATCGCTTATGTGCCTGATTTTGTCGTGCGCGAGGCAATGGATGAGGGACAACTGCAGGAGGTGTTGCCCGGCTGTTGCGTCAAGGATGGGCATTTCTCGGTCCTGTGGCCCGCCAGCCGCTACCTGTCACCGAGAATACGCTGTTTTATCGATTTTATGGCTGCGGCAGAGGTACCTTTGTCACCAGCATCGGCGCCCCCTTCCCTCTGAAAAGCCCTGCGCCGGATATCCTGCCGCCCGGCCAGCGAAAGCCGGCGGCAGGTGCGCATCATCAATCATCCGTCAGTACAATGCGTCCTATAACCCGGTACTTTTGCGCATCAAAGAGGTAAAACCAGACCGCGATGGCGGCGCCAAAGCAGAAGCAGGCCAACACGATCCACGGAATGGCATGATAAAAGGAGGAGCTGGCGGCAGCGCCCGCGGCAAACGCCATATTTTTGAATAACAGGTAGACGATATAGATCATCCCCATCCCCCCAAGCAACGGCGCAACGCCTGTTTTAAACCAGTGTCCTTTGCCAATATTTTCTTTATTGCCGTGGAAGTAAACGATCACCGCAAAGGCGCAAAGCGCCTGGACAATCATAATGCCCATCGTACCCAACAGCGCCAGCAGGGTGTAAATATCCGCGTAAGGATCTTTACCGGTGATAAAGAATAGCAACACAATCAGCGTGGCGATAACGGTCTGCACCGTAGAGGCAACATGGGGGGAGCCGTGGCGCGAGTGTGAACGACCCAACGTGCGCCCGGCAAACGGAAACAGATTTTCCCGCCCGAGCGCGTAGAGATAGCGCGCCGCGCAGTTATGAAACGCCATCCCGCAGGCAAAAGAGCCAGTGATCACCAGCAGCTTAAACACCCCGACCGCCCACTCCCCCAGATACTGGCGAGCCGGACCGTAGAAAATCTCTCCTGCGCGGTTAGGATCCTGCGCAAGGGCAATAGCCTGCTCCGGTCCCGTTCCGGCAATCGCCATCCACGAAATGAACACGTAGAACACGCCGATACCAATCACGCCCAGCAGGGTAGCCAGGGGAATGATCTTTTTCGGGTTCTTCGACTCTTCACCGTACATTGCCGATGACTCAAAGCCCACCCATGACCAGAAGGCGAAGAATAATCCAATTCCGGCACTGGCGCCGACCACCCCTTTCGCCGGGGTAAAGGCGTTCAGCGGGTTGATCGACTCGGGGACAAAACCCTGTGGCCCTCCGCCATGGATCAGCACCGCCACCGCGACGGCGGTGAGGATCAATATTTCCAGTACCAGGCACAGGCCGAGCACCCGGGAAGTGAGCGAAATATCGAAATAGCTCAGCACTCCGGTAGTCATTAGCATGGCGAAGGCTAAGATGAGCCAGGGGATATGTACGCTGAAGACCGTATTGATTAAATCCTCACAGAAAAAGGCGAAGATCCCGACCAGCGCAGCCTCAAAGACAATGTAGGTCATGGTCACCGTCACTCCTGACGCCATGCCAACGATCCGCCCAAGGCCGTGTGAAATAAAGCCATAAAATGCGCCGGTAGCGGTAATAAACCTGGCCATCTGCGCATAGCCGATGGCAAACAGGGCAAGGATAAGGGTGGCGACCATAAACCCCGCGGGCGCAAACTGACCATTACCACTACCCACCGCGATCGGCACATTGCCCAGCATCGCAGTGATCGGCGCTGCCGTGGCGATAGTCATAAACAGCACCCCGCCAAGGCCTACCGCATTTGGCCGCAGCCGCTGCACAACATGTTTTTCCGCCGCTGGCGCGGGATTGGCAAGAATTTCATTGCTCATGATGAACGCTCCGTTCAGTTCAGGCACGCGGCGGATTCAGGCAGGATCTGCCCACCGTCAACAATTAGCGACTGGCCGGTGATGTAGCCAGCCTGACGGGAGGCGAAGAACAGCGCTGCCGCAGCAATATCTTCCACCGTTCCGAGGCGTTTGAGCGGCACGGCGCTGGCCATCCCGGCGATATAGTCCTCGCCCATATCCCTCAGCCCTTCCGTGACGATATTCCCCGGCAGGACGGCATTGACGGTAATGTTGTCGCCGGCCAGTTCCAACGCCGCGCTACGCATAAAACCCAGCTGGGCCGCTTTGCTGGCGGCATAGTGAGCCCAGCCCGGATAGCCCGTTACCGGCCCGGTAATCGAAGAGGTGAGGATGATGCGACCATACTCTGCCCGTTTCAGCCATGGCAGCGCCGCCTGGACAGTTAAAAAAGTCCCTTTACTGTTGATCGCCTGCACCTCATCCCACTGCTGTTCGCTCATGTCTGCCAGCGGCGCCGAAGGAAAAATCCCCGCGTTGCAGCAGACAATATCCAGACCACCCCACTGCTGTGCGGCTTCTGCCACACAGGCTTTTACCTCTTCGGCATGACTGACGTTGCAGGTCAGACCGCGTAGCGTTAATCCCTGCTCCGCCGCCTGGCCGATCGCGCTATCGATACGCGATGGTGTGCGGGCGGTAATGGTCACCTTCGCCCCGGCGCGGGCAAAGCCGAGTGCAATGCCAAGACCGATCCCACTACTCCCGCCGGTCACCAGCACATGTTTGTTCATAAAATCTGACATCATTTTTCCCCGTCTGTGAAAGTTCTGCGATCCCATCCGTTTGGCCTGGCCGTGCAGCGATCTCCGTCGCTGGCAGGAAAAGAATAATCACGTAAATGTTGAATGTTCAACATTTTAAAGTGAGATTTCAGCATAAAAATAATGCGCTATGATTGGGCACAAGACTGGTGCAATAGACAGATTAATTTATCTATATATATCAATGAATTAATAACAAACTTCACGCTTTGATTACGCCTGAATGAGAAAAACACACATTATACGTTCCGTTATGGTGCAACCGGCTGAATCCAGCCAACTAAATCACACTAACTTGCTGTTAATAAAATAATTAATAAACAAAAAGCATAATTAAAGCGCAACAGAAAACAAAAAAAACCTCACACATCTTGCAAATCCCGCAACCACAACATAAAAATGTGTTAAGCGTGTCATTTCAAATTGAGGACAGCATGTTTAACGACGAGTATTTAACAACACTTACCCTGAAGCTGCGGCCGCTCCTGCCCCGCTGGGGCCTCAGCGAAGGCGCAGAGATTGGCCTGCTGACGGTTTCAGAAAATGCCACGTTTCTGGTCAGCGATAAGATGACGCAGAGAAAGATCGTGCTGCGAGTGCATCGCCCAAACTACAGCTCAGCGGTGGAGATCCATTCTGAGCTGATGTGGCTAAACGCCCTGCATGCCCGGGGAGATATCAACATCGCCGTACCGCTTGTACTGGATGATGGGACCTGTATCGCCAGCCTCATCGACGGCGAAACGGTCACCCACGTCGTGGGATTCACCTTTGTTGCGGGCAGCGAACCTGATACCGGTAGCCATCTCACCGGCTGGTACCATGCCCTGGGACGGGTTGCGGGAGAACTGCACAGGCACAGCGAAGGCTGGGTAAAACCCGAGGGTTTTCATCGCAAGGTGTGGAACACCGAGACGATTATCGGACGTCATGCCTGGTGGGGCGACTGGCGGAAGATGACGCAACTGAGCGCCGACGATATTACGCTGCTGGAGGCGGTGGAGGCCACAGTGGTCGCAAGACTGGAAGCGTACGGACAGGGCGCCGACCGCTATGGGCTGGTGCACTGCGACATGCGGCTGGCCAACCTGCTGGTGAATGAGAATTCGCTGACGGTGATTGATTTTGACGACTGCGGCATCTGCTGGTTTGGCTGGGATTTTGCCACCGCCGTCAGTTTTATTGAAGACGACCCGGCCCTTGCGGACTACCGCGCTGCGTGGCTTGCGGGCTACCGTAGCGTCCGTCCCTTCAGTCAGCAGGACGAAGTGATGCTTCCGGTGCTGGTGATGCTGCGCCGCTTACAGCTGACGGCCTGGCTGGCCAGCCATAGTGAGACAGCCACCGCCCGTCGCTACAGCCCGCAATGGGGCGCCATCACCGTACGCCTGGCCCAGGCGTTTCTCCTCCAGGCGTCACCGCTTAGCGCTACCGTTAACTGCAAGGAACCTGCTGATGAACAATAAAACCCCCATTCTTCAACTGAACCGTTTTGACGCGCTGACCGGCGTGGCCGACGAAAACCTGAGCCGACAAATTGCCCGTCGCCACGCCACCCAGGGGACCGGTTCGGTGCTGTTTTATCCACAACCGATCGTCATGGCGTCGGCCTCCGGAGCCTGGATGGAGGACTCCGCCGGCAACCGTTATCTGGATATGTATAACAACGTGCCGGGCGTGGGGCATTGTCATCCGCATATTACCCAGGCGATGGTGCGCCAGGCCGGGTTACTGAACACCAACACCCGCTATCTGTTCCCGGTACTGGAGCAGTACGCGGACAGCCTGCTGGCGACGTTCCCCGCCGGGCTGTCGAATGTGATATTTACCTGCACCGGCAGCGAGAGCAACGACATCGCCCTGCGGATGGCCCGCTTTATCAGTGGTCGGCAGGGGATCATCGTCACCGAGAGTGCCTATCACGGCAATACAACGGCGGTGATGGAGGTCTCTCCCTCCGGGCACAAAGAGGCCCTCCTGCCCCCGTGGGTGCATACCATTCCCGCCCCTGACCTGCGCAGGCTGTCAGCGGGCCAGACGCTGTCTGACCTCTTCGCCGCCGACGTTGAGCGCGCCATGGACGAGCTGGATGAGCGGGGCTACGGCTGCGCGGCGCTACTGGTGGATACCATTTTTTCCAGCGACGGCGTTTTCGCCGATCCGCCGGGATTTCTGGCTCAGGCGGTAGCCCGCGTACAGGCCCGGGGCGGACTGTTTATCGCCGATGAAGTCCAGCCGGGCTTTGGTCGGACAGGCTCTCATTTCTGGGGCTTCCATCGTCACAGTGTGCAACCGGATATCGTCACGCTCGGCAAGCCAATGGGGAACGGTTTTCCCATGGCCGCGGTGATCACGCGTCCGGCTATTCTGCAGGCGTTCAGCGAAAAGACCGAGTACTTCAACACCTTTGGCGGTAACCCGGTGGCTGCCGCCGTGGGCCTCGCGGTACTGGAGGTGATTGAACAGGAGGCCCTGATGAACAACGCCCAGCGCAACGGGGACTATCTGCGTGCCGGACTGCGCCAGCTGGCCCAGGATTTCCCGGCCATCGCCGACATTCGCGGCGCCGGACTGTTCAACGCCATCGAGTTTGCCCGGCCAGACAGCGGAGAGCCGGATCCGCAGCTGACGAGTCGCGTTATCTATCACCTGAAGCTTGAGGGCGTGCTGATTGGCGCGGCCGGTCGCTTTGGCAACAGCCTGAAGATCCGTCCGCCGCTGTGCTTCAGTCGCGATGATGCAGATTTCTTCCTCGAGCGGCTGGCGAAAGTCATGGGCCGCCTGAACGGATAGTCTAACCGACAGGGCAAACATCCAGTTTGTTTGCCCTCGGCGTGCAGGTATATTAACGGCATCAGCGACTTCAGGGAGAGTAACCAGCGTTCATGTCGAAGAGAAAAGAAGACCGTCAGCAACAGATCCTGCGCGAACTGGCTGAGACCCCGACCCTGCGGATTGGGGATATGGCGCGCACCCACGGTGTCTCTACCGAAACCATCCGTCGCGATCTCGACGAACTTACCCGCCGGGGCGTACTGAACCGAACTTACGGCGGTGCGGTGCGGGCCATGAACAGTGAACCGACGGTCACGGAGCGCCACCAGCTGTTTACCGAAGAGCGCGAGCGCATCGCCCGGGATGCCGTCCATTGTATGCGCGAGGGCAAAATATTCATGATCGGCTCCGGCGCCACCACGGTACATGTTGCCCGCCGGATGGCCAGCGAGCTGCGGGATATCACGGTCATCACCCACGCCTTCGGCGTCGCAACGGTGCTGTCGATGAATCCAACCATCCGGGTGATCGTCGCTCCCGGGGAGTACTGCGCTACCGAAGGGGCAATGACCGGTGCGCAGACGCTTCAGTTCCTCAGCCAGTTCACGGCGGACTATACGTTACTGGGGGCCAGCGGTATCGCCGCCGATGGGCCAAGCGAGGCGTTAATCGACAGTGGAACGGTTTACCGGGCGATGATCCAGCGCGCCGCGAAGAGCATTGTCGTCGCCGACCACTCGAAGTTCGACCTCACCTATCCCTACCACTACGCGGGCTGGTCGGGCATCAGCCGTTTAATTACTGACCAGCCCCTGCCCGACCATCTCGCTACTGTACTCGGCCGGGAAAAGGTGGTCGTGGCGCGTGGTCATGCCGCTCCTGAACAGCAGTGACCCGCGCCGGTACGTTTACCCTTTGGCAAAATTGGCCTGGATCCTCTGCTGCAGATAATCCTCGGCGCTGATGGGCGGGTACTTCCTCTGCGGCCCGAGGATCTCGACATCTTTATTGGCCTGGCAAAAAAACGCCAGGCTGTAGCGCGGCCCCTGATATTCATGGGGCAGCGGATTTCTCACCCGATGGAAGTTAGACGGCAGCTGGTCGTCGCTCCAGCGCATCAGCATATCGCCGATATTGCAGGTGATCACCTCCTCGCGCGGCTCAATGCTGGTCCACTGCTGGCTTTCGCGGTCTTTACCGGGACAAACCTGCAGGCCGCCCTGGCCGGGGCGCTGGAACAGCAGCGTCAGGCAGTCAAAATCGGTGTGCGCGCCGGCCCGCCACATCCCCTGCTGCGACTGCTCGGTTGCATAGTAATGCAGCATGCGCAAGGTGCTCTGATAGGTGTCACGCTGCGGATCGTGCGCGGTGGTAAAAAACGATTCCGGAAAACCGAGCTTTAAAGCAAAGCAGGAGAGGATCTTCATCCCCAGCTGCCAGCACTGCGACTCAAACCCGAGCATTGTCTGCTGGAATGCTGGCAACTCCCGATCGCTGGGCCAGCGCCCGGCCATCAGAGGCCGGGTTATCTGATACGACTCTTTTTGATCCGGAGTGCGAGTCGACGGCCGAACCTGCGCTTTGCTTTCCCAGCCGGCGTTACCGGCCAGCGGATACTGGCGCTTCACCTCGTCGGGCAGGTCGAAAAACGCCTCGGTCATGCTGAACGCCTGGCGGATATCCGCCAGCGGAATACCGTGATGGCTGACCTGGAAGAAGCCAATCTCCACCGCCGCCTCCCACAGTTGTTCGGCAATGTCATTTTTTCTTGCGGCAAAGTTCGACAGGTCGATACAGCGCACTTCGCGGGCGAAGATCTCTTCGCCCTCGGCGCCCATCAGCGCCTCTTTTTCCAGTTCCTGTAAGGCGTAGCGTTGATTCTGGGTGGTTGCGTTCATCGTCATTATCCTGTTATCAGTTACACAGCGGCGCGCTGTTGGAGGGTACGGACGGCCGCCAGCGCGTCGTGACGCATCGCGTCAAGGTCAAGACCGGGAATGGCGTCGTCTTCCACGATGGGGCGGCCATTGAGCAGTAGCGCCTTCAGCGCGGCGCGCCCACCGCAGGCCACCGGCCCAATGGCCATATCGTGCAGGCCGAAGTAGCGCGGATCGTCCAGCCGGTAAATGGCGAGGTCCGCCTGCATGCCGACCTGCAGGGTGCCGCTCTGCGCTAAGCCGAGGATCTGCGCCCCGCCGGCGCTGCCCCAGCGCACCACATCCTCCACCGTGGCCGCATCGGCCCCACCCTCAAAGGTGCCCCCCGCGTAGCGCGGCTGCGCCAGCATCCCCTTGCGCGCGCGCTGCAGCAGCCATGCGGCATGGGCTTCGCTTTGCATATCCGCCGCTTCATTCGAGGCGGCGCCGTCCACCCCCAGCGAGACCGGGACCCCGGCCTGCTCTAACGCCAGCAGATCGGCGATGCCGCTGCCCAGCCGGCCGTTGCTTTGCGGGCAGTGGGCGATGCCGGTTCCGGTACGGCCCAGCAGGGCAATCTCCTCCGGCAGCAGCTTCACCAGATGGGCAAACCACACGTCATTTCCCAGCCAGTCATGCTCCGCGCAGAACTGCACCGGCGTCATGGCGAATTTCTGCCGCGCGGCGTCAAGATAATCGACGGTTTCCGATAAATGGCTGTGCAGCCGGATCCCCAGCTGGCGGGCCAGCTTCGCCATCTCCCGCAGCTGGGCGCCCGGCGCGGAGTGCAGGACGGTAGTGGGCGCCATCACCACCCGGCGCAGAGAATCGGGCCGGGGGTCGTGATAGCGGCTGACCAGCCGTTCGATATCCGCCATATAGCCGTCGAAGGTTTCCGGACGCAGCGCCACCGGCAGATCCTGCTCCACCGCCCGGCCCTGGGTCGCCCCACCCCGGCACAGAACGATGCGCATCCCCAGCGCTTCCCCTTCGCTGAAGACAATCTCCGAGGTATCGAAAGGCATATCCGGCCAGTACAGGTAGTTGTGATCCGCCACGCTGGCGCAGCCCGAGCGCAGAAGCTCCACCAGGCCAATGCGCACCGCCAGACGAAAAGTATGTTCATCGAAAGCCGCGCGAAAGCGGTACGGCGTGGCGCTCAGCCAGGCCGTCAGGCTCTGGTTCAGCCCCTGCGGCTCGCCCTTCAGCAGCGACTGAAAAAGATGGTGGTGCGTGTTCACCCACGCCGGATAGATCACGCAGTCGCGGGCATCAATCAGTCGCTCTTCCGGCAGCGGCGTCAGGCTGCCGATGGCGGCAATCTTGCCGTCGCGGATGCGAATATCCGGCCCGGCCAGCCGCGCCGCCTCTCCGGGCAGACCGCTGAGGATGGCATGGGCATTTTTAATCATTAATGACATGGCGTTGCTCCTCAGGGTTTAACCTGCATGGCCTGAACAAATTCGGTAGTGTAGGCCTGTTTCCAGTCGGTGGCCGCCGCCAGCAAACCGGCGCTGACCATAAAGTCGCGGGTCTTCTGCCAGCGCGCGTCGGTCATCGTCCCCCAGCCCTGGCTGGCGGCATCCCCGCCGTCGATCAGGTGATGCTCACGGATCTGGGTCACGCCCCAGGCGAGCAGATCGTCGGTCATTTTCGGGTTGTCCTGCTTAATCAACGCATTGCCCGGCGCCGGATCCTTGAGATAGCTCACCCAGCCCTCCATTGAGGCGCGGACAAACTTCGCCATCGCCGCTTTACGCTCGGCGATGGTATCCGGGCGGGCGATAAGGATGCCGCCGTAGGGGGGATAGCCGTGCTCGGAAAAGAGGAAGAAGTTCGCCTTCACTCCGGCCTTCTGCACCTGGAACACCTCGGAGCTGACATAGGCCTGCTGGGCGACAGCGTCATCGACGACAAAGGGTTGAATATTGAAGGTATAGGGGCGAACCTGCGCGTCGCTCAGCTGGTATTGCGCCTTCAGCCACGGCCACCACGTCGCCTGACCGGAGCTGGAGACCAGCAGGGTTTTGTCTTTCAGCCCCTGCAGGGAGGTGACATCGGCATGGGTCAGCAGCCCCTGGGGATCGTACTGAAATGGCGCGGCAATGGCCTTTGCCTGGAAGCCGCGCTGAATGCCTTCCAGCAGCTGCAGGTCGTAACCGATGATCACATCGGCCCGCTTCGACAACAGCAACTGCATGCCGTTGACCTGCGGTCCGCCGGAGCGGATCTCGACGTCGAGACCATATTTTTTGTACAGCCCGGTGGCCTGAGCCTGATAATAACCCCCCTGCTCCGCCTGGGCGTACCAGGAGGTCAGCAGAACGATTTTCTCCTCGGCCTGAACGGCCAGCGAGACACTGCCGAGAGCCATCAGGCCCAGCCAGCGTATGCCCCGGGGAAGGCGTGCGCCTGTTTTCATATCCCTCTCCTCTTTACGCCGGGAGGGGGAGCGAGCGAATGTGGCTCAGCCTCCCATCCCGGTCAACATTGAACCGCGACATGGTGACTGAGCAATGTCCCGTATGGATAACCCGTACTGACCGCTTCTACTCACACTCAGCTATACAAAAACAATGCCAGATTTAAACGCCTGCGAGCGGCCGCGAGAAATCGCCTGCGCCGCCCCCCTTGGGCATGCAACCTTTGATTCATGCCCACAAGAAACGCACCATAATGGTGCGCTAATGAATGATTTTAGTGCCTGCCCGACATTTCACAGCTGGCTGAAGAGCATCTCCAGCTGGTTCAGCATCATCGAGGCGGCAAGGGAAAGCTGGCGGGCGGGCGAGACGCACAGCGCCAGGGTGAAAGGCTTAAGCTGCGGATCGGTTAGCGGCACAAACGCCAGCTGGCCGGACTCAATTTCATCGAGAATATCCAGCCGGCACAGGATGCCGATGCCCATCTGCTCTTTGATCAGGGTGCGGATCATGTGAATGTTATTCGATACCGCCACCTCCATTACCTCGTTGCCGCTGATGTTCACCAGCGCCTCCACCGGCTCGCTGATCATCAATGGGGCGGACGGCAGGATAAAGGGGTAGTCGAGGCACTGACTAAAGCGCACCGCGCTGCGGCTGGCCAGCGGATGGCCGGTGGGCACCACAATCCCCATATTCATCTCGGCAAACGCCCGGACCTGCAGTTCACGAGAGGTCTGGGGATTGAGCATGATGCCGAAATCCGCCTCGCCGGAGATCAGCGCCTGCTGGATGTGGATATTGTTGATGGTGGTCAATGTAAAAGAGATGTTGGGATAATGTTTATGCACCTCTTTGAGCATCGTCGAAAAGAAATGCCGGTTAATGGCATCGATGGTGGCGATGCGCACATGCCCCCGCCGCAGCCCGCGCAGATCGTCCAGCTGCTCGCAGACCCGGGTAAAGTCCTTTTTCCAGTTATTGGCCGCGTGCAGGAGCAGCTCCCCGGCGGCGGTCAGCCGCAGGCCGGTGGGATGGCGCTCGAAGAGCGGCATCGCCAGCTCCTGTTCCACGCGCAAAATCTGACGGTCGATGGAAGACGCCGACACATGCAGCGCCTCTGACGCTTTACGAAACGATCCCTGACGGGCCACTTCGGTGAAATAGAGCAGAAATCGGGAGAAGGCAAACATGGTTTGGGTGCTCTCTTTTTTGCAACGGGTTGTGCGAATCAAAGCTCTGGACGCAACAGTTTTATCACAATACCGTAGCATTCATAGCGGAGAAACGATCGTTTCACCCATTTTCTTGCACGCCGGACAGTTCACCGCGAAGGGAGTTATCTCTTCGCCGCCCCTGGCCGCCCTGCAGACAGCGGAATGAGGGAGAGAAAACGGTAATGCACAGCCACGATCTTATTTCGGTCTCGGTCGGGGAAATACGCCCCAATGGACAGGGAAACCTATCCATAATTTTGCAGGCGGCGGCCGGGGAAATATTACCGGCCTACTCCGCCGGAGCGCATATCGATATTATTATTCCCGGCGTCGGTCCGCGGCAGTATTCCCTGTGCGGCACGCCTGACCGCAGTAATACTTATGAAATTTGCGTCAGGCTGACTGATGCTTCCACCGGCGGCTCACGCTATTTGCACCAGCAGCTCAAAGCCGGCGATCGGCTCGCCATTTCGCCGCCGCGCAACCATTTTCCCCTGCCGCAGGCCGGGCGCTACCTGCTGTTTGCCGGCGGTATCGGCATCACGCCTTTGCTGGCGATGGCTGAAGCGATTGCCGCCAGAAAGGGGGCGCTGGAGCTGCATTATTATGTCGCCAGTTCGCGCCAGACCGCCTTCTCCCCGCGCCTGAACCAGCTGACTGCGAACGGCACGGTGGCCATTCACTGCAGCGAGGAAGGCGCGTCGCTTCGCCAGCGGGTCCCCGAATGCTTAACTGTGCCCCACCCTGATACCGCAGTAATAGCCTGCGGCCCGGAGGGTTTTATTCAGAGACTGCGGTCGGTCATGGAGGAATATCGCTGGTCGCCGTCGCAGTTCGTATTCGAGCGTTTTACTCCCGCGGCGGAAAATAATACTGCGGCGAAAAATGCGTTTTATATTGAGCTGGCCTCCAGCGGGCAGCGCCTGCAGGTGGCCGCGGATCAAACCATTGCTCAGGTATTACAGCACGCCGGGGTGGAGGTAATGCTCTCCTGCGAACAGGGAATGTGCGGCTCCTGTATTACCGGGGTCCTCGACGGGATCCCCGAGCACCGGGACAGCGTGCTGACGGCGGAAGAGAAAGCTGGCAACGACCAGATCACGCTCTGCTGTTCGCGGGCGAAATCGCCGGGTCTGGTTTTGGATCTGTGAGGAGACTGACGATGACGCTCCCCTCCTCTTGCGCGCCGCTCACCGGTATCAGCCGCGCCCGACTCCCGGCCTGGGCGCTGCCCGACGGCTGGCCGACGCAGGCCAACGGTGAACCGCTGCTGGCGGACCTGGCCTTTCGCGACGGCCGGATCGCCGCACTGACCCCAACCGACCAGCCGACTCCCGGCCTGTGGGACCTGGCGGGAGCCCTGACGCTCCCCGGCCTGGTGGAACCCCATGCCCATCTGGACAAGACATTCACTATTGAACGCTGCCGTCCAGCGCAGGCCGGGCTGCTGCCGGCGATCCACGCCATGCATGAGGATCGCCGACACTGGTCCAGGGCGGATATTCAACGCCGAGCGTCCACCGCGCTGGCCCGGGCGGCAGCGAATGGCGTGACCCATTTGCGCAGCCATGTCGACTGGTTTACCGCCGACGCGCCGGACGCCTGGCAGGAGATCGCCCGCCTCGATACCGTCGGCCTCACCCTGGAGCGGGTGGCGCTGGTCCCGCTGCCCCTGTTTCGCGAGCTGGCGCAAGCGGAGGCCATCGCCCGGACGGTCGCCAACAGCGGAGAGCGCTGCCTGCTGGGCGGCTTCATCCACTCCTCCAACTGGGACGCCACCGCCATGGAAAATCTGCTGTACAGCGCGGCCCGCTGGGATCTGGATCTGGATTTGCATATTGATGAGGAGCTCAGCGAAGTGTCTCAGGGGCTGACCTGGCTGGCGGATCATCTCTCCCGCCACCCTTTTCCCGGGCATATCTGCTGCAGCCACGGCTGCGCGCTGGCCGCCGGCAGCGACGAACAGGCGGTGCCGATCCTGCGCCAGCTGGCGGCGCACGGCGTCACCCTTATCGCTCTGCCGATGACCAACCTGCTGCTGCAGGATGCGACATTCGGCCGCACGCCGCGCCAGCGGGGGATCACCCTGCTGCACGAGGCGCAGGCCGCTGGCGTGGCCACCCTGCTCGGCTGCGACAACGTGCAGGACGCTTTTTGTCCGGCGGGCAGCTACGACCCGCTGGACACCCTGGCCTGCGGCCTGTTCAGCGCCCAGCTCAGCGACCTGTTTGACCGGCAGTCGCGGCTGATCTGCGATCGCGCGGCGTTAACCGGTTCGCCGGCAGACGCGACGCCCTTTGCCATCGGCGCGGCGGCCAGCGTGGTGATTTTCCCGGGTAGCGACCGTTTTACCTGGCCTTTAAACAGCGCCGCCCGTCTGGTGGTTAACCACGGCAGGTTAACCCACCGGCGCGTGTGGCAGGAGGAGATGGCACATGAGTCTTGAAGCAGGCGCGGGGGCGCCGCTGGCGCGGTATGCCGCCTGGCGCAGAGCCGGCGATTTTATCTTTCTCTCCGGCATTATTCCGGTCAATCCCCTGACCGGCACCATCGTCAACGGCTTTCAGGATGTGCCTGAGCCGGTGCGGGAGCTGCTGGGGGCAACCGGCGAATTTTCGACCGATGCGAAACAGGGCCCGATCCTCGCCCAGAGCTGGTACGTCCTGGAAAGCATCCGCCGCACCGTGGCGTCCGCGGGAGGGCAGATGAGCGACGTTATCAAGCTGGTGCAGTACTTTCGCAACCTTGACCATTTTCCCTATTACAGCCGGGTCAGGAAGCTGTTTTATCCCGACCAGCCGCCCGTTTCCACCGTGGTGCAGGTGAGCGAAATGCTGCCCGACGCCACGGTACTGATTGAAGTTGAAGCGACCGTCTGGTTGCCCCCGTCATTTAACTCCGAGGCTCCGCGATGATTAACGGTTACATTCCTGCCGCGCGCTTTCTCCCTTTTCTGAGCTGGACGGACGTTGCCGCCCTGCCGGATAAAAGCAATACGGTTATCGTCCTCCCCACCGGAGCGATCGAACAGCACGGCCCGCATCTGCCCTGCTCGGTGGACAGCGTGATCTCTTCCGGCGTGGCGGGCCATGCCCTCGCCAGGCTGCCGGCGACGATCCCGGCCTACGCCATTCCGCCGATCGTCTACGGTAAGTCCGAGGAGCATCTGCATTTTCCCGGCACCCTGACCCTTAGCGGCGATACGCTGCTGCATACCCTGCTGGAGATCGCCGAATCTCTCTATCGGGCCGGTTTTCGCAAGCTGCTGATGATCAACGGCCACGGGGGCCAGCCGCAGATCCTGCAGATCGCCTGCCGGGAAATGCGCCTGCGCCACGGGGATTTCATCGCCATCCCCCACGACGTGTTCAATGTGCCCAACTGCGAAAAACAGTTTCTCAGCCCGCATGAACAGCGGATGGCGATGCACGCCGGGCATAGCGAAACGGCGCTGATGCTGGCGCTGGCGCCGGAGTGCGTCCATATGGAACGGGCCGTCGCTAACTTCCCCCCGGAATTCCCCTGCCCAACCCTGTCGAAAGGCCGCCCGGCGGCGGCGTGGGCGTCGTATGACTTTGGCCCCAGCGGGGTGATTGGCGACCCGACCCCGGCGACGCGGGAGCAAGGCGAAGGGCTTCTCGACTCCCTCGCCGCCAGCTGGGCGCAGGCGATCATCGAGATCCACCGCATGGCCTGGGTCGAACGTCGCGAACCGACCTGGGGCAAACAGCACTGGCACGGCTTTGTGCAGTCCCTACCACCTTCTTTCGCTGCTGAATCCAGGGAGCCCTGATGAATACCAGATTGACGCCCGTTTTTACCCTGCTGACCGTGGCCGCCCTCGCGACCTCAGCCTCCTGCTTCGCGGCGGAGAAGTTTACCTTTCTCACCAACTGGTATGCCCAGGCCGAACACGGCGGGTTTTACCAGGCCCAGGCCACCGGGCTGTATCAACACGCCGGTCTCGATGTCGAAATTAAAATGGGCGGCCCGCAGATCAACGTCATGCAGCTGATGGCGGCAGGTCAGGCGGACTGCACCCTTGGCGACAACGGCCAGGCGCTGGAGACCTGGCAGGCCGGGGTGCACGCGGTGACCGTCGCCACCGTGTTCCAGCACTCGCCGACGGTGTTTATCACCCATGACAAGGTGGAGAACCCGGCGGAACTTAAAGACAAAACCTTCCTGCTCGCCACCGAGGCCTATACCTCCTTCTGGCCGTGGGCGAAAAGCGAGCTGGGTCTGGCTGGCAGCAAAGTGCGCCCCTATACCTTTAACGTTCAGCCGTTCCTCGCCGATAAAAATCTGGTGCAGCAGGGCTACGTGACCTCGGAGCCGTTCTCCGTCGCCAAAGGCGGACAGCCGTTCTATGTCTATCCGCTCAGCGACTGGGGCTACCCGCCCTACGGCAACTCGATTATCTGTATGGCCGACACCATCCGCAAACGTCCGGCGGCGGTGGCGGCCTTCGTCAAAGCCTCCATGGAAGGCTGGAAAAGCTACCTGCGGGATCCCGCCCCCGGCAACAGCCTGATCGGCAAAGCGAATCCGCAGATGGGCGCCGAGCAGATCGCCTTTGGCATTGCCCAGATGAAGCAGTACCAGCTGGTGACCGGCGGCGATGCTAAGACCGGCGGCATCGGCATCATCACCGAGCCGCGGCTGAAGAAAACCTGGGACATGCTGGTGAAAAACAAACTGATCGACGCCAGCAAGGTGCCGTTTGAGCAGACTTACACCCTGGAGATGGTCAAAGACGCCGGAGTGATGCCATGAATACCGCCCCGAAACTGACCGTGATGAGCGATACCCGCTTTATACCCGCCGCTGCCACCCCGGCCATCGAGGTGCTGTCGGCGGAGAAAATCTACAGCAACGGCACCCGGGCGCTGCTGCCCGTCAACCTGACCATCAATCAGGGGGAGTTTATTACCCTGCTCGGCCCGTCCGGCTGCGGTAAAAGCACCCTGCTGAAGATGGTCGCCGGCCTGGTGGAGCCCAGCGACGGCAAGCTGATGCTGTGGCGGCGCGACAGTCGGGAAAAGGCCCAGCATCCGCTGTCGTTCGTCTTCCAGGAAGCCACCCTGATGCCGTGGAGCAGCGTGCGCAATAACGTCAGGCTGCCGCTGGATCTGGCCGGCGTGCCGCGGGCGGAGGGCAATACCCGGGTGAATGAAGTCCTTGAGCTGGTGGGCCTCGGCAAGTTCGCCGACGTCCTGCCGCGCGAACTCTCCGGCGGCATGCAAATGCGCGTCTCCATCGCCCGCGGCCTGGTCACCCGACCAAAGCTGCTGCTGATGGATGAGCCCTTCGGCGCGCTGGATGAAATTACGCGTAACAAACTCGACAGCGACCTGCTGCGTCTCTGGCAGGAGCAGAACCTGACGGTAGTGTTCGTCACCCACTCGATCCACGAAGCGGTGTTTCTCTCCCAGCGGGTGATCATGATGGCGGCCCGTCCCGGACGGGTGGTCGAAGATATCGCCATCCGCGAGCCGTTCCCCCGCAGCGAGGCGTTCCGCGTCAGCCCGGCCTTTTCCCTGTATGCCCGTCAGCTGCAGGACAGTCTGTTGCAGGCCAGCCAGTCTGGTATGGAGCCATAATATGAAAACCACAACCGCAACGCCGTGGATCCAGCATCCGCGTTTTCTCAAAATTCTCTATCCGACCCTCGTCGCGGTGGCGATGGTGCTCCTGTGGCAGGGCGCGGTGAGCTATTTCCGTATCCCGGCCTTTCTGGTGCCGTCGCCGCTGGTGATGCTGGAAAGCCTGTGGACGCATCTCACGCCGCTGCTGCTGGCGCTGCTGTTCACCCTCAAGATCACCCTGATCTCGTTTCTACTGTCGATTGTCATCGGCGCCGCGGTGGCGTTTATCCTGGTGCAGAACCGCTTTGTGGAAACCGCCCTGTTTCCCTACATCGTGTTTTTGCAGGTGACGCCGATCGTCGCCATCGCCCCGCTGATCATCATCTGGGTGAAAGATGCCACGCTCTCGCTGGTGGTGTGCGCCACCCTGATGGCGGTGTTTCCCATCATCTCCAATACCACTCAGGGACTGCGCAGCGTCTCCCCCGGCCTGCTGAGCTATTTTCGCCTCAATCACGCCAGCCGCTGGCAAACGCTGGTGCGGCTGCGTATCCCCTCGGCGCTGCCCTATTTCTTCGGCGCGCTGCGTATTTCCAGTGGGCTGTCGCTGATTGGCGCGGTGGTGGCGGAGTTTGTCGCCGGGACCGGCGGGACCAATACCGGGCTGGCCTATCAGATCCTACAGGCCGGCTACCAGCTGGATATCCCGCTGATGTTTGCCGCGCTGCTGCTGATCTCTCTCGCCGGTATCGCGCTGTTTGGCGTGATGTCCTGGGTCTCGCGCCGGGCGCTCAGCGCCTGGCATGAAAGCGAAGCCGTGCAATCTCATTAATGTTCTGCTGACGAACAGGAAAAAGAATGATGACTGATGAACAGCGTCAACACGCGGTCGCGGCGATCCAGCAGGCACTCCCGGCGCTGGAGTGGACCTTACAGCCGGCGAAGATCAAACGGCTCTCCCGCGATTTTCACTGGTTCAGTCCGCTACTCACCGAGCAACTGGCGGGGAAACAGGCGGACGCGGTGGTTCGCCCGCGCGATGAAGAGGAGCTGCGCCAGCTGGTCTGCGCCTGCGCGCAGCACCAGCTGCCGCTGACCCTGCGCGGCAGCGCCACCGGCAACTACGGACAGCTGGTCCCCCTCGAAGGCGGGCTGCTGGTGGATATGACCGGGCTCAACCAGATCGTCGCCCTCGGCAACGGCACAGTGAGGGCCCAGGCCGGCATTCGCCTGGCGGACATCGAAACCGCCGCCCGCCCGACGGGCTGGGAGCTGCGCTGTATGCCATCGACCTATCGACTGGCGAGCCTGGGCGGTCTCTACGGCGGCGGGTTCGGCGGTATCGGCTCCATCAACTATGGGCCGCTGGCGGCGCCCGGCAATGTGCTCAGCGTCAAAGTGATGACCGTCGAGCCGGTCCCCCGCGTGCTGACCGTCCCGGCTCCCGAAGCGCTGCTGCTGCATCACGCCTACGGCACCAACGGCATTATCCTGGAGGTTGAGCTGGCGCTGGCGCCTGCGCACCAGTGGATTGAACGTCTGGACGTGTTTGACGATTTCGCCGATGCGCTGAACTATGCCAACGCCTGCGTCCGCTCGCCGGGGCTGGTGAAGCGCCAGGTGGCGCTGCTGGCCACGCCGATCGCTGACTATTTTAGCCACCTCAACGATCGTTACCGCGCCGGGCAGCATGCGGTTATCAGCCTGATCGCCGAGGAGAGCGAAGGACTCTGCGCCAGCCTGTTACCGCGCCATCGCGGGAGCAACGCCATCCGGCAGGCCAGCGAGGAGGCCCGGACGCGCAACGGCTCGTTAATGGAATACTGCTGGAACCACACCACCCTGCATGCGCTCAAGGTGGACAATACGCTGACCTATCTGCAGACGGCGTTTGATCCGCTGCGCTATCCGCAGCAAATTTTACAGATGGAGCAGCACTTCGCCGGGGAGGTGATGTCCCATATTGAATTCCTGCGCGATATCGAGGGCAATCTCACCGCCAGCGGTCTGCAGCTGGTGCGCTATACCACGCCCGAACGTCTTAACGCCATCATGCAGATATTTCGCGACAACGACGTCAAGATTAACAACCCCCACGTGCTGCAGGTTGAGGACGGCAAACAGGGCGTGATTCGTCCCGACGTCGTGGCGGTGAAACAGTCTCTCGACCCGGCGGGATTGCTTAACCCCGGCAAGCTGCGCGGCTGGGCGCTGCGCGACCAGCTGGAACTCGACAGCAACCCGCTGACGCGGGCCACCCGCGAAAGCCCCACGACCTGATGGTCCCCGGTCCGGTTGGGCGCTAACGGGTCGCTGGCCCGTTGCCGCCCAACCTCATCCTGCGCCGGACAGTCCCGCCATATGGACGATAAGCCCTACTGCGGCGGCGGCGGCCAGTACCCAGGTCAGCTTCCACTTATAACGAAACAGCAGCCCGGCGGCGCCCAGGGCTATGGCTGCGGACCACGGGTCGAAACCGGATGGTCCCCAGACGCTATGCCAGATAAAAAACAGCGCCAGATTCAGGATAACGCCCACCACCGCGGCGGTGATGGCGGTCAACGGCGCGGTAAATCCCACCTTATTATGGGTCGTTTCAATAAACGGCCCGCCGGCGAGAATAAAGATAAACGAGGGTAAAAAAGTAAACCATGTCACCAGGCACGCCGCCGCGATGCCCCCCAGCAGCACATCATCGACGCCCAACACCGCTTTGGTGTAGCCGCCGACAAACCCGACAAAGGTCACCACCATGATCAACGGTCCGGGGGTCGACTCCCCAAGGGCGAGGCCATCCATCATCTGCCCTGCCGTCAGCCAGCCATAGTGGGTCACCGCCCCCTGGTAAACATAAGGTAGGACGGCATATGCCCCGCCAAAGGTCATCAGCGCGGCTTTGGTAAAGAACCAGCTCATCTGGGTCAGCGGATGCGCCCAGCCCAGCATTAGCGTCAGGGCGGCCATCGGCACCAGCCACAGCAGCATCCCGGCGATCAGCACCTGAGAGGTGCGCCGCCAGCTGAAAATGGCATGGGCCGGGATCGGCGTCGTGTCATCAATGATGGCGGCTCCGCCAGGGTGACTCTGCGCACGGTGGGCGTCGGCTTTGCCGAATATCGTCGGCGCCAGCCGTCCGCCGATAAAACCCACCAGTGCCGCGGCGAGGACGATCAGCGGAAAAGGAACGTTCAGCGCAAAAATAGCGACAAAGGCCGCGGCGGCGATGGCCCAGTAGGCGCCATTTTTCAGCGCCCGCGAGCCGATGCGGTGCGCCGCCTGCAGCACGATCGCCGCCACGGCGGGTTTGATGCCATAAAAAATCCCCGCCACCACCGCGACATCTCCCCAGACGAGGTAGATCCACGTCAGGGCGATGAGCAACACCAGCGAGGGCAAGATAAACAGCACCCCGGCGATGACGCCTCCCCAGGTTTTATGCATCAGCCAGCCGATATAGGTCGCCAGCTGCTGAGCCTCCGGGCCCGGCAGGACCATACAAAAGTTGAGCGCGTGCAGGAATCGCCCTTCCGAGATCCAGCGTCGGTTATCCACCAGCTCCTGGTGCATCATGGCGATCTGCCCGGCAGGCCCGCCGAAGCTGATGAAGCCGAGCTTCAGCCAGAAGCGAATTGCCTGCCAGAAGGGGACGGAAGCGACGACGGAAGGGCTGTCACTCTGCGGAAGAACGACCGTTTTGCTCATGATTACCAGACCTCATTTCACAGGACTTCAGTAAGCCGTCGAACAGCGAGCAGGCTGCCGCCAGCAGTTGGTCATCGTCCGTAATGGTTTCCCGCAGCCCTGCCAGAATGCTTTCCACCCCCGCCGCCTCCGGGGTCGGTTCCCCACCGACGTCCAGGAAGTGGATCAGCCGCCCCAGGGCGTCGGGGATCGCGGCCTCCAGAGCAAAGCGCCGGACCAGAATTTCGAAGGTCACCCGCGTGCCGACGTGGCTGAACGGCGCCCCGTCAAAATCAAAACCGACCGCCGTCGCCGGACAGGTCTCGGGCGCGGCCAGCCACAGGAACCGCGCCTCGTCGTCAATAAAGCGCCGGATAAGCCAGGCGCTGGCCAGACGATCGACCCACGGGCGTCGGCGGGTGGCCCACAGCCGGCCGCGAAAGGCGCCTCTGTCCAGCAGGCTCAGTTCGCCCGCCACCGACTGCGGCTCGTTCGGCGATAGCCGCTGATTAATGACCTGCTCGATAGTGGCCAGTCGCTCAGCGGCTTGCTCCCGGGCGGCCCCCGGAAAGAAATCAATGGCCTCGATCCGCCGGTAGTCACGCTGAATTTTACGCAGTTGTTTGAGCTGAGCCGCCAGTTCGTCGTTGGATAACGTCCCCTGCAGCGCCTGCAGATCCTGCAACAGCGCGTCGTACTGTTCACGACGATCGAATAGCGGCCTGAGCGCCTCTTCTTCCGCCGCCTCAATCGTGAAAACATACCCGGTCCCCCCTTCCGCGCGGATCGCCTGGCAGGTGCTGAGGAAAGTGTCATAGCCCTGGCGCACGTCGGGCAGCAGATAGACCCCATCGCGCAGGACCACCGCCCCGCTCTGCTTCAGGGTTCGCCAGACACGCATGCGCAGCGTGGCTTGAGACGTTGTCAGGTTAAGGATCAAGAGATGCATTGTCATGTTGTAGAGATTACTACAGCATGTAGCGTCTGTGACGTTTTTACGCGCAAGGAGTCAGATGAATTTCAGCAATGCATAGCTGAAAAAAGCAAAAGACGGCCTGCGCAGCGGCAGGCCAGGCGCTAAGCGCGGGATGGGGATAAGGGGCGCAGCAGCAGGGTCAACAACGCCACCGCAACCGGGACCAGGGAGCCCCACAGCACGGCGTTCCAGCCGAAGGCGTTGAGCAGAACCCCGGACGAAAACGACCCCACGATCATCACGCCGAAGACCAGAAAATCGTTGAGCGACTGAACCTGGGTCTTCTCTTCCGGGCGGTGGAAATCGATGATTTTCGCCGAGGCGCCGGTGAAGCCAAAGTTCCAGCCGATGCCGAGCAAAATCAGCGACAGCCAGTAATGATACACGCCGAGACCGCTGAGACCGACCGCCACCGACGCGGCGGTGATCAGCAATCCCGCCGCCGCCATTCGCACTGCGCCGAAGCGCTGGATCAGCCGGCCGGTGAAAAATCCCGGGCCGTACATCGCCATCACATGCCACTGGATCCCAAGGTTGGCGGCCTGCTGGGAAAGACCGTGCATATGCATGGAGAGCGGCGCGGCGGTCATCAGAAAATTCATCACCATATAGGCCACCGCGCCGCTGAATACCGTAGTGGCAAAACCCGGCTGGCGGACAATCTCGCGCAGCGGCCGCCCTCCGCGCACGCTGGCCGCGGTGGGCTCCGCCGGCGTCACCCCTCTCAACAAAAAGGCGGCCAGCACTGCAACCAGCGCCTGAGCGAGGAAGGTGACGGCGAAGGTATGTGCCGGCCAGAGGTGCATGGTGCCGGTGACCAGCATCGGGCCAATGATCCCGGCGGCCACACCGCCGCCCATCACCAGCGACAGCGCACGGGCGCGACGCGCCGGGGCGACGCCGTCGGTGGCGGCAAAACGAAAACTGAGCGCCACGGCAGCATAGGCGCCGCCAAGCATCGCGGCGAGACAAAACAGCAGAAAAGAATTCAGCACTACCGCCAGGGCGGCCGCCAGTCCGGTCACCATCCCGGCGCCGGTGCCGAGCCTGAACGCCGCTTTGCGGCCCCGCGTTCGCGCCAGCGCGCCGAAAGGCAGAATGGAGGCCGCCATCCCCAGCACAAACAGGGTGATCGGCAGCGTGGCCAGCGACGGGCTGGGGGCAATCGCGTTACCCACTATCGCGCCGGTAGCGTAGAAGACCACCGAGTTGGCGCCGGCCAGCGCCTGAGCGGCAGCCAGGCGAAAGATGTTTTTGTTCTGCACCGCCAGCGGCAGCATGTGTTCTGTAGACATCCGTTGTTTTCACCGGTTTGAGAGTGGCGCCAGGCTGGCCGTCTGGCATCGCGCCCTGTTTGTTGGGTTCCCTGACCGTTACCTTAGCCGCAAAATACGCTTTTGCACCATAGCGAATCGCAATATTACCCGGCGATCTGGCCCCTCTTCTGCGTCAGATCGCCGGGCCGGGCTTCGCCGCGCGTTTTATTCCGGGGATCCGTCGCGCCGCGCGGCGGCAAATTTCGCCGCGATCATTGCGGCCGTCGGCTGGACGCCGCCCAGACTCCACTGCTCCGGGTCATGTTCGTCAATGCGGATCCAGACGGACTGACGGAACTGCGGATCGCCCTGCCCCTCAATCTCCACCAGCAGATCGGTCATCCGTCGCAGCAGCTCACTTTTCTGTTCCGCGGTCATGATCCCTTTAATGGTTTGCACGTTAACAAATGGCACGCTATGCTCCTTAGCATCTAAGTCTAAAATTCAAACTCAGAGTAGAAGGTCAATCTCGCGATGTCAAAAAATAAATCACTGCCCTACCTCGACCCGGCGCTGTGCGGCCTGGCGGAAGGAGCCAAAATACTCGGCGACCGCTGGGTGCTGCTGATCCTACGCGAGGCGTTTTACGGCGTGACGCGCTTTGAAACGTTGCTGTCGCACACCCATATTACCCGCCAGACGCTCACCACCCGGTTAAAAACCATGACCGAAACGGGATTGCTCAACAAAGTGCCCTACCGGGAAGCCGGCTCCCGCGAACGGTATGAATATGTTCTGACTGATAAAAGCCGTAGCCTGGCGCTGGTGCTGTTCGCCCTGATGGAATGGGGCCACCAGCACGTGCTGCACAGTGCGCCGCATATAGCATTGGTGGACAGCGCCAGCGGCGAGGCTGTCCATCCGGGGTTTATTACTGCCAGCGGCACCGTGGCGAGCCCCGCCGCCCTGCAGATCGTCAAGGCAGACGAACGCTAATAGCGCCGCTACAGAACTTTCGTACGCCTCTGGCGAAAGCCGCCGCAAGCGGGTATGTTGCATAGCCACGGTACCCGACGAGCGCGGGACATTTTTGTTTCATCGAACTGTGCGATAAAGGATGAAGGTATCCGGTGACCATTCCGACGCGCAGATCGCGCATGCTAAAGGTAGAAAATGTCGCTTCGTTCTCTGCGGGCTTTATGTCTGACCAGCTTTTTTATTGCCGACGTGCGCGACGGCCTCGGCCCGTTTCTGGGGATCTTTCTCACCCAGCGTCACTGGCAGGCGGAGGACATTGGCCTGCTGATGTCCGTCGGCGGTATCGCCGGCCTGCTGGCGACCCTGCCCGCCGGCTTCATCACCGACAGCTCGCGGCATAAGCGCTTGCTGCTGGCCGGGGTCTGCCTGGTGATCACCCTCACCACCCTGCTGCTCTGGTTTAGTCAGAAGACCAGCGTGGTCGCCCTCTCGCAAGTCGCCAGCGGCATCTGCGCGGCCTTTGTCGGACCGCTGATCGCCGGGATTACCCTCGGTCTTGCCAGACAGCGCGGCTTTAGCGCCCAGATGGGGAAAAACGAAGCCTTCAACCACGCGGGAAATTTCTTCACCGCGCTAATGGCCGGGGCTATCGCCTGGTACTGGGGCATCGGCGGCATTTTCATTCTGATGGCCTGTACCACGCTGCTTACCCTGGTCGCCCTGCTGGCGATCCGCGGCGGCGATATCGACGATGATGCCGCCCGCGGCATCGAAGCGGCATCCACGCCCTCCCTGCCGGGGTTTGCCATCCTGTTCCGCCATACGCCGCTGCTGATCGCCGGCGTAACCCTGATGCTGTTCCATCTCGCCAATGCCGCACTGTTGCCGATGCTGAGCATGCGGATCGCCGCCGCGCCGGGACACCTCAATCCCGGACTGTTTGCCGCCGCCACGGTGATTATTTCGCAGGTGGTGATGATCCCGGTGGCCATCCGGGTCGCCGGCAGCATCGACAAATACGGTTACTGGCGATGCATCCTGCTGGCGCTGCTGATCATGCCCATCCGGGCGGCGCTGGCGGCGTCCAGCGACGCCCCGGCGATGATGGTCCCGGTGCAAATTCTTGATGGCCTGGCGGCAGGGATTTTGGGGGTGGCGGTGCCCAGCTTTATCGTCTCGCTGCTGCGCGGCAGCGGGCACGTTAACGCTGGACAGAGCGTGGTGATGCTGATGCAGGGCGCCGGGGCGGCAATGAGTCCGGCGTTAACCGGGTCTATCGCCGGGCACTACTCCTATGCCACCGCCTTCGGCGTGCTGAGCGTTATCGCGATTGTCGCCCTGATGGTATGGTGGCGCAGCGCTCCGCTGCTCACCGTCTCCGCGTCACCGCCAGTCGGCGAGAGCGGGCAGTAACCTACGGCACAGCGACCTGGGGAGAGAGGAAATCGCCAGCCGGGCAGCAGCCCCCTGCTGCCCGCCTGACGTGTGAGTGGCGTTAATTCACCCGCGCAGGCAAGGTAATTTGCTGCAGGGCGTTCGCCATATTAATCTGAATCAGCTCTTTAAGACCTTCGCGCTTAATAAACTGGCTCCGGTGCTTACTTTTCACCTCTTCAATACTCTTTTTGATCTCTTGCGCCGGCAGTTTATACCAGCCGCGAGCCTGTTTCTCACCGCCCATTTCCAGCCACAGCGATGAATAACTGGCTTTCACCAGATCGCTTTTCACGTGATAATCAGAATCGATGGCGTAGACCGTGGAGATGTTGAAATATCGCAGCAAACCATACAGCACGCTCATGATGATATTTTTCGGCCGCGCGCCATGCAGCTCTTTAGTCAGCACCTTCACTTCGTCATTGGTGATATCTTTCCCGCCCTGGATGCCGCCGATATAAGCGCGGCCATCGTCGGTGCAGGAAAAACAGACGCTATAGACGCGCCGGTCGCCAAGAAACAGCTGCAGCATCAGCTCCCCTTCCTCCTGAAACGGCGAGGCCAGCAGCTTAACGTCAAGCTTATCGCCATTTTTCAAGGGAATAGAAAACATCTCGCGGCCAAAATCCGCGACATTGTAGAGCTGCGGCAGCACATCAGGGTGAAACGTTTTCTCGATGAAATTCAGTGAACCATGGGCAATATCCAGTTTGCGTCGTTTTGACAGCCGTTTATTGAGATACGCTTTAAACGGTTTATCCTCAAAAGGCACCAGTCCTTTGGTCACCGCGGTCAACCGCGCGCACTGATATTTCGCACAAAGTCCTTGATATTCTCTGTATTTACCTCCTGCGAGCGAGAGCTCTCTGCATTTTCGTAAAACTTTTTTATAGCTTATTTTGACCTGACCGATCACTTTATTATGTTTACGCCATTCTTTGATGGCGCCTGCAACAGTATGTTCCATTGATTAAGATCCATAGATTCATCCATAATCGCGGCCATATTAACATAAAAGCGTTTCGTCAACGCTTAATTACTCCTTCGTTGTCCTTTCATTTAATATTTAGGCAGGAAATTATCCTGGCGACGTTATTTGTCGTTAAACTTATTCTGTCAACGATGAATTATGGTAGGTAACGCCCTCCGCTCAGCGACTTAACGCTCTGTGCCTTCGGCGCGAAGCGCGGCTACAACCGCTGGCGGTTATGCCCTATACTTGACCCTGATTCAAAACCAGCAACGATAGGTAACTTATGGAAATTGATCTCGACAACCTGGTCTTCAGCGGCCTGGATGAAGCGGAAGAGCGCAACGCGGAGCGTCTGGAAGAAGCGGACAAAAAAGCCCAGGCGATCGTTGCCGACGACGACTGCGGCGACGCCTGCAAAATCTGATTGTCAAACCGGCCAGCAGGCCGGTTTTTTTTTGACGCCCACACCTCAGGTGGGTAAAAACCCTTTCAGCGTATCCAGCAGCGCCTGCGCCGCCTTCGACAGCGGCAGATGTCCGGCATGGATCGCGCCGACGCACTTCTCAATCGGCGGATCGCTGAGCGGGATGCAGACGGCGCCCAACGATGCCATCTGCGTTTTACACAGCGCCGGCACCGCGCTGCCCCCCAGGCCGCTGGCCACCATCCTCCCCACCGTCACCAGCTGATGACTCTCCAGCGCCACATCCAGCTGACGTCCGCTGCGCGCCAGCGCCTCCTCCAGCATCAGGCGTACCGCCGAGGGGCGCTGCAGGGTAATAAAGTCGAGGGTCAACAGCTCCTGCCAGGTGAGCTGCTTTTTCTTCGCCAGCGGGGATTGTTGGGGAACGATCGCCACGAAGCGGTCCACCGCCAGCGGGGTAAACAGCAGGTTGTGGTTGGGCGATGGCTCGAAAGCGATGCCCATCTCCACCCGCCCCTCGCGCACCATCTCGATCACCTGCTCATTAATCACGTCATGCACCGTAACGTTCACCCCGGCATAGCGGTCGCGGAAGGCTTTCAGCGCCTCCGGCAGAACGTTGGCGGCAAACGACGGCATCGCGGCGACCGAAATTTTACCCCGCTGCAGGGTAAAGCTCTGACGCATGGCCTCCTCGACGTTATCCCAGTCGGCCAGCAGCTGACGGGCCATCGGCAGAAAGAGTTCCCCCTCCTGGGTGAGGGTCACTTTGCGGGTGCTGCGCTGCAGCAGCGCGCCGCCCAGCGCCTCCTCCAACCCTTTGATGGTCAGGCTGAGAGCTGGCTGCGACAGATTCAGCCTTTCGCTGGCGTGGGCGAAATTCAGAGTGTGAGCTACCGCTAAAAACGCGCGTAACTGTTTGACACTCATTCTCATTTTTCATCCTGTTAACTAATTGAAAAAAATTAGTTAACAGGAAATTAATTAAAATTCCAAATGAGTGAGTCACAAATTCAAAATTATCAAATCAGTCGCCTGCGCCAATGATAAGGCTATCGCAAGGCAGGAGAGACAAGATGGCAGGACTGGATAAACGCGTTGCCAGTTACGAAGCGGCGCTGGAAGGGTTAACGGACGGCATGACGCTGCTCGCCGGCGGCTTCGGCCTGTGCGGCATTCCCGAGAACTTGATCGCCGAGGTGCAGCGTCGCCAGGTGCAGGGGCTGACGGTGGTCTCCAACAACTGCGGGGTCGACGGTTTCGGTCTCGGCATGCTGCTGGAGTCGCGCCAGGTCAGCAAGGTGGTGGCCTCTTACGTCGGGGAAAACGCGCTGTTTGAACAGCTGGTGCTCAGCGGCGAGCTGGCGGTAGAACTCACCCCGCAGGGAACGCTGGCGGAAAAAATCCGCGCCGGCGGCGCTGGCATCCCCGGCTTTTACACCGCCACCGGGTATGGCACCCCGGTCGCCGAAGGCAAAGAGGTGCGCCAGTTCGACGGAAGACACTACATCCTTGAAGAGGCGATCCGCGGCGATTTCGCGCTGGTCAAAGGCTGGAAAGCCGACTGGTACGGCAACGTGGTCTATCGCCACACCGCGCAGAATTTCAACCCGCTGATGGCCACCGCCGGGCGCATTACGGTGGTGGAGGTGGAAGAGATTGTGCCGCCGGGCAAACTGCCCCCCTCCGCCATCCATACTCCGGGGATCTATGTCGACCGGCTGATCGTCGGGCAATTCGAAAAACGTATTGAACAGCGCACCCTGCGCGCCGGAGGGCACTGAGATGCTGACCCGTGAACAAATGGCGATGCGCGTCGCCCAGGAGCTGCGCGACGGCGACTACGTCAACCTCGGGATCGGTATCCCGACGCTGGTGGCCAACTACATTCCCGCCGGCATTGAAGTGATGCTCCAGTCGGAGAACGGCCTGCTGGGGATGGGCGAATTTCCCGATGAGGAAACCATCGACGCCGACATGATTAACGCCGGTAAACAAACCGTCACCGCGCAAACCGGGGCGGCGATCTTCGATTCCGCCCAGTCGTTCGCCATGATCCGCGGCGGCCACGTCGACCTGACCGTTCTTGGCGCCTTTGAGGTCGACGTCGCGGGCAACATCGCCTCATGGATGATCCCTGGAAAAATGGTCAAGGGGATGGGCGGCGCCATGGACCTGGTGGCCGGCGCGCAGAACATCATCGTGGTGATGACCCACGCCTCAAAAAACGGCGAATCCAAACTGCTGCCGCAGTGCACCCTGCCGCTCACCGGCGTGGGCTGTATTCGCCGGGTACTCACCGATCTGGCCCTGCTGGAGATTGTCGACGGCGCGTTTGTCCTGCGCGAAGTGGCCCCGGGGGTCAGCCCCGACGAGGTGATACGTAAAACGGCGGGACGGCTGATCGTCGCCGACGACGTGCGCGAAATGCGCTTCAGTTAAGGAGAGACCATGACCGATATTGCCATTGTTGCTGCAGTACGCACCCCGGTAGGCAGCTTTCGCGGCGCCTTCGCCCCTCTTTCCGCCGTCGACCTCGGCGCAGCGGTGGTGCGCGGCCTGCTTGAACGCTGCCAGCTGCCCGCCGCAGCGGTCGACGAACTAATTTTCGGCCAGGTGCTTACCGCCGGCTGCGGGCAAAACCCGGCGCGCCAGACCGCGCTGCGGGCCGGCCTGCCGGTCGACACTCCGGCGGTCACCGTCAATCTGGTGTGCGGCTCCGGACTGAAAGCGGTTCAGCAGGCGGTGCAGGCGATCCGCTGCGGCGACGCCGGGATCGTTATCGCCGGCGGCCAGGAGAGTATGAGCAATGCTCCCTATCTGATGCATGGCGCCCGCGACGGCCTGCGTTTCGGCCACGCCAGCCTGCAGGACAGCATGATCCAGGACGGCCTGTGGGACGCCTTTAACGACTACCACATGGGCATTACCGCCGAGAACCTCGCCGACGCCTTCGACATCAGCCGCGAGCGCCAGGACGCCTTCGCCGCCAGCTCCCAGCGCAAAGCGGCGGCTGCTATCGCCGCCGGGCGCTTTCGTGAGGAGATCGTTCCGGTCAGCGTCCCGCAGGGCAAAAAGCCGCCGCGATTCGTGACTGACGATGAGCAACCGCGCCCGGAGACCAGCGAGCAGCAGTTGGCCCAGCTGCGCCCGGCGTTTCGCCCGGCTGACGGCAGCGTCACCGCCGGGAATGCCTCGTCGCTGAACGACGGCGCCGCGGCGGTCCTGCTGATGCGCGTCGATAAAGCGCGCGAGCTTGGGCTGCCGGTGCTGGCGCGCATTGTCAGCTCAGCGGTCGCCGGGGTCGACCCATCGGTGATGGGCATCGGCCCGGTGAGCGCCTGCCGCCAGGCGCTGCATCGCGCCGGCTGGACGCTGGACGAGGTGGACCTTATCGAAGCCAACGAGGCTTTTGCCGTCCAGGCGCTGGCCGTCGGTCAGCTGCTTGAGTGGGATAGCGAGAAGGTCAACGTCAACGGCGGCGCCATCGCCCTGGGCCATCCCATCGGCGCCTCCGGCTGCCGGATCCTCGTCAGCCTGGTGCATGAGATGCAGCGCCGGGGCGCCAGCAAAGGGCTGGCAACCCTGTGCGTCGGCGGCGGCCAGGGCATCGCCATGACCCTACAACGTTAACAGGAGCCACTATGTTTACACCACGCCTGGCGGTACTCGGCGCGGGACTGATGGGCGTCGGTATCGCCTGCCATTTCGCCCGTCACGGTCACGCCGTCCGCCTGTATGACACCGACCCGCAGCGTCTCGCTGAGGTTCCGGCGGTGGCCAGCGCCATCCTGCGCGAGCTGGAGGCCAGCGGTCAACAGGATCCCGCCGACCGCGACGCGGTGCTGGCCCGTCTGACCCCCACCCCGACGCTGAATGCCCTGGCCGATGCCACGCTGCTGATTGAAGCGATCCCCGAGCGGCTGGCGCTGAAGCACGCCCTGTACGCCGAGCTGGAAACGCTGATCGCCGACGAGACGATTATCGCCAGCAACACCAGCGGCCTGCCGCCGGATCGGCTGGCGCAGGGCATGCGCCACCCTGAACGGTTGCTGATCGCCCATTTCTGGCATCCGCCGCACCTGATCCCGCTGGTGGAAGTGGTGCCCGGGAGCGCCACGCTGCCTCATCTGGCACGCCAGGTGAGCGACTTTTGCGCCGCCTGCGCGCTGGAGGCAGTGGTGCTCAACCGCGCCGCGCCGGGCTTTGTCGGCAACCGGCTGCAGTTCGCCCTGCTGCGCGAAGCACTGCATATCGTCCACAGCGGCATCGCTTCCCCGGAGGTGGTGGACCAGGTGATGCGCGCCTCGCTGGGCCGCCGCTATGCGATGGTCGGCCCGCTGGAGGCTGCGGACATGACCGGCCTGGCGACGGTCCAGGATATCTGCCAGCACCTGCTGCCGGAGCTGGCCAGCGGCACGGAGATGATGTCGCTGGTGGCGGAGAAAGTGGCGCGAGGCGACACCGGCGCCCGCAGCGGGCAAGGCTTTTACCGCTGGGACGAGGCCCGGCACCAGCGCATCCAGTCGCGCCGGGAACACCAGCTGCGCTTCGCCCTGAAACCCTAGTATCGCGTTCTGTACCCCTACAATAACAATGAGAGTGAGACGTCGTGATGAGTGTGATAATAGCCCTGGCCGCGCTGGCGTTACTGATGCTGGCAGCCTACCGTGGATACAGCGTGATCCTCTTTGCGCCGATCGCCGCCCTCGGCGCGGTGCTGCTCACCGACCCGGGCGCGGTCGGCCCGGCCTTTACCGGCCTGTTTATGGAAAAAATGGTCGGCTTTGTGAAGCTCTATTTCCCGGTGTTTCTGCTGGGCGCGGTATTCGGCAAGCTGATTGAGCTGTCGGGATTCTCTCGTTCGATTGTCGCCGCCGCCATCCGCATCCTTGGGCGCCGCCACGCGATCCCGGTGATCGTGCTGGTGTGCGCCCTGCTGACCTACGGCGGGGTGTCGCTGTTTGTGGTGGCCTTTGCCGTCTACCCTTTCGCCGCCGAACTATTTCGCCAGAGCGGGATCCCCAAACGGCTGATCCCCGCCACCGTCGCCCTCGGGGCATTCTCGTTTACCATGGACGCCCTGCCCGGCACGCCGCAGATCCAGAATATTATTCCCACCAGTTTCTTCGGCACCAACGCCTGGGCGGCCCCCTGGCTGGGGCTTATCGGCTCGCTGTTCATTATCATCTTCGGTTTGCTGTGGCTGGAGCGTCAGCGCCGCAAAGCGCAGGCCCGCGGCGAAGGCTATGGGACCGACCTGCAAAATGAGCCGGAGACCCCGGATGACATCGATCTGCCGCATCCGCTAATCGCTATCGCCCCGTTGCTGCTGGTGGGGGTGCTGAATTTGCTGTTCACCCACTGGATCCCGCAGTGGTACGGCGCCAGCCATGAGCTCAACCTGCCGGGCCTGGCGAAGCCTGTCGTCACCGAAGTGGGGAAAATCACCGCCATCTGGGCGGTGCAGGCGGCGCTGCTCTCCGGCATTGTGCTGGTGCTGGTTTGCGGCTATCGCAATATCCGCGGCCGGCTGGCGGAGGGAAGTCGGACGGCGGTGGGCGGGGCTATTCTCGCGGCGATGAACACCGCCTCTGAGTATGGCTTCGGCGCGGTTATCGCCGCCCTGCCGGGTTTCCTGGTGCTGTCAAAAGCCCTCGCGGCCATTCCCAATCCGCTGTTAAACGAGGCGATCAGCGTCACGGTGCTGGCCGGGATCACTGGCTCGGCCTCCGGGGGGATGAGCATCGCCCTGGCGGCGATGTCCGAGACCTTTGTCGCCGCCGCCCACGCCGCCAATATTCCGCTCGAGGTACTGCACCGTGTCGCCGCCATGGCCAGCGGCGGCATGGACACCCTGCCGCACAACGGGGCGGTGATCACCCTGCTGGCGATCACCGGCCTGAGCCATCGCCAGGCCTACGGCGGCATTTTCGCCATCACGGTGATCAAAAGCCTCGCGGTACTGTTTGTCATTGCCACGTTCTATGTGACCGGCATTGTCTGATACCAGATTGAAGGAGTAATACAATGAACTTACACGGTAAAACGGCGCTGGTCACCGGCTCCACCAGCGGCATCGGTTTAGGGATCGCCAAAGTGCTTGCGCAGGCAGGCGCCCAGCTGGTGCTCAATGGCTTCGGCGACAGCAGCCACGCCCGGGCTGAAGTCGCCGCGCTGGGCAAGATCCCCGGCTATCACGACGCCGACCTGCGCGACGTCGGGCAGATCGAGGCGATGATGCGCTATGCCGAAAGCACCTTCGGCGGCGTCGATATCGTGATCAATAACGCCGGCATCCAGCACGTGGCCCCGGTGGAGCAGTTCCCGGTGGACAAATGGAACGATATTCTCGCCATCAATCTCTCCAGCGTCTTCCACACCACCCGCCTGGCGCTGCCGGGTATGCGCCAGCGCAACTGGGGGCGCATCATCAACATTGCCTCAGTGCATGGCCTGGTGGCGTCGAAAGAGAAATCGGCCTACGTCGCCGCCAAGCACGCGGTGGTCGGGCTCACCAAAACCGTGGCCCTGGAAACCGCGCGCAGCGGCATCACCTGCAACGCCATCTGCCCTGGCTGGGTGCTAACCCCGCTGGTGCAGCAGCAGATCGACAAACGCATCGCCGAGGGGGTCGACCCGGAGCAGGCCAGCGCCCAGCTGCTGGCGGAAAAACAGCCCTCCGGGGAGTTTGTCACCCCGCAGCAGCTGGGCGAAATGGCGCTGTTTCTGTGCAGCGATGCCGCCGCCCAGGTGCGCGGCGCCGCATGGAACATGGATGGCGGCTGGGTGGCGCAGTAAGCCGCTGGCGCCGCGAAGATCAGAACATCGCCAGAAAGCGTTTCACCGTACGCGAGCGCTCGAAGCGCCGCCAGGCGATGGCGATATCGGTCTTCAGCGGCGCCCCGCTAAGCGGGTGATAGCTGACGTTCGGCTGCTGGATGCAGGTCATCGACTGCGGAACCAGCGCGAAGCCGAAGCCAGCATTGACCATGCTCAGCGACGACGAAATTTGCGACGACTGCCAGGCGCGCTCCATATCGATCCCGGCGCGCAGGCAACTGTTATACACCAGCTCATACAGCCCGGGGGCCACCTCCCGCGGGAAGAGGATCGGCGCCACGTCGCGCAGCTGCTCCAGGGCCAGGGTCGGCTGCGTCGCCAGCGGGTTATCGCGCGGCAGCGCGATAACCATCGGCTCCTCATCGATAATCCGCAGATTAAAGGCTTTACTGCTCTCGCACGGCAGGCGGACGAAGGCGATATCCAGCTCGGCCTCGCTCAGGGCGGTCATCAGATTGGCCATATTGTCTTCCATCTGGTGCAGGGTCACCCCGGGGTGGTCGAGCTGAAAACGGTGCAGCAGCGTGAAGATTTGCGGATGGAAAGCATCAGAACTGGTAATGCCTAGCGACAGGCTGCCGTTCATCCCGCGCGCAATGCCCTTGGCCTTCTCCAGCGCCGCATCGCTCATGGCGAGGATCTGGCGGGCATCCTCATAGAAAGACTCTCCCGCTTCCGTCAGCTCCACCCCGCGGGTTAAACGCCGGAACAGCGGGGTCCCCACTTCGCGCTCAAGCCGCTGAATTTGCTGACTTAACGGAGGCTGTGAAATACCCAGCTCCTTGGCGGCCTGGGTGAAGTGCCGCGTCCTGGCGACGGCGACAAAATAGCGAAGATAACGAAGTTCCATATCGAAAACGTCTCAAACCAGCATGGTTTCTATATTGGAACTGTGAGCTGAATCGGGTCAACATTTATTTAACCTTTCTTATATTTGTTGAACGAGGAAGTGGTATATGAATCATTCTGCTGAATGCACCTGCGAAGAGAGTCTATGCGAAACCCTGCGGGCGTTTTCCGCGCAGCATCCCGAGAGCGTGCTCTATCAGACATCGCTCATGAGCGCCCTGCTGAGCGGGGTTTACGAAGGCAGCACCACCATCGCGGACCTGCTGAAACACGGCGATTTCGGCCTCGGCACCTTTAATGAGCTGGACGGGGAGCTGATCGCCTTCAGCAGTCAGGTCTATCAGCTGCGCGCCGACGGCAGCGCGCGCAAAGCCCAGCCGGAGCAGAAAACGCCGTTCGCGGTGATGACCTGGTTCCAGCCGCAGTACCGGAAAACCTTTGACCATCCGGTGAGCCGCCAGCAACTGCACGAGATGATCGACCAGCAAATCCCCTCTGACAACCTGTTCTGCGCCCTGCGCATCGACGGCCATTTCCGCCATGCCCATACCCGCACCGTGCCGCGCCAGACGCCGCCGTACCGGGCGATGACCGACGTCCTCGACGATCAGCCGGTGTTCCGCTTTAACCAGCGCGAAGGGGTGCTGGTCGGCTTCCGGACCCCGCAGCATATGCAGGGGATCAACGTCGCCGGGTATCACGAGCATTTTATTACCGATGACCGCAAAGGCGGCGGTCACCTGCTGGATTACCAGCTCGACCACGGGGTGCTGACCTTCGGCGAAATTCACAAGCTGATGATCGACCTGCCCGCCGACAGCGCGTTCCTGCAGGCTAATCTGCATCCCGATAATCTCGATGCCGCCATCCGTTCCGTAGAAAGTTAAGGGGGTCACATGGACAAACAGTATCCGGTACGCCAGTGGGCGCACGGCGCCGATCTCGTCGTCAGTCAGCTGGAAGCTCAGGGGGTACGCCAGGTGTTCGGCATCCCCGGCGCTAAAATCGACAAGGTCTTCGATTCACTGCTGGATTCCTCCATTCGCATTATTCCGGTACGCCACGAAGCCAACGCCGCATTTATGGCCGCCGCCGTCGGACGTATTACCGGCAAAGCGGGCGTGGCGCTGGTCACCTCCGGTCCGGGTTGTTCTAACCTGATCACCGGCATGGCCACCGCGAACAGCGAAGGCGACCCGGTGGTGGCCCTGGGCGGCGCGGTAAAACGCGCCGATAAAGCCAAACAGGTCCATCAGAGTATGGATACGGTGGCGATGTTCAGCCCGGTAACCAAATACGCCGTCGAGGTGACGGCGCCGGATGCGCTGGCGGAAGTGGTCTCCAACGCCTTCCGCGCCGCCGAGCAGGGCCGGCCGGGCAGCGCGTTCGTTAGCCTGCCGCAGGATGTGGTCGATGGCCCGGTCAGCGGCAAAGTGCTGCCGGCCAGCGGGGCCCCGCAGATGGGCGCCGCGCCGGATGATGCCATCGACCAGGTGGCGAAGCTTATCGCCCAGGCGAAGAACCCGATCTTCCTGCTCGGCCTGATGGCCAGCCAGCCGGAAAACAGCAAGGCGCTGCGCCGTTTGCTGGAGACCAGCCATATTCCAGTCACCAGCACCTATCAGGCCGCCGGAGCGGTGAATCAGGATAACTTCTCACGCTTCGCCGGCCGGGTTGGGCTGTTTAACAACCAGGCCGGGGACCGTCTGCTGCAGCTCGCCGACCTGGTGATCTGCATCGGCTACAGCCCGGTGGAATACGAACCGGCGATGTGGAACAGCGGCAACGCGACGCTGGTGCACATCGACGTGCTGCCCGCCTATGAAGAGCGCAACTACACCCCGGATGTCGAGCTGGTGGGCGATATCGCCGGCACTCTCAACAAGCTGGCGCAAAATATCGATCATCGGCTGGTGCTCTCCCCGCAGGCGGCGGAGATCCTCCGCGACCGCCAGCACCAGCGCGAGCTGCTGGACCGCCGCGGCGCGCAGCTCAACCAGTTTGCCCTGCATCCCCTGCGCATCGTTCGCGCCATGCAGGACATCGTCAACAGCGACGTCACGTTAACCGTGGACATGGGCAGCTTCCATATCTGGATTGCCCGCTACCTGTACAGCTTCCGCGCCCGCCAGGTGATGATCTCCAACGGCCAGCAGACCATGGGCGTCGCCCTACCCTGGGCCATCGGCGCCTGGCTGGTCAATCCTGAGCGCAAAGTGGTCTCCGTCTCCGGCGACGGCGGCTTCCTGCAGTCGAGCATGGAGCTGGAGACCGCCGTCCGCCTGAAAGCCAACGTGCTGCACCTGATCTGGGTCGATAACGGCTACAACATGGTCGCTATCCAGGAAGAGAAAAAATATCAGCGCCTGTCCGGCGTCGAGTTCGGGCCGATGGATTTTAAAGCCTATGCCGAATCCTTCGGCGCGAAAGGGTTTGCCGTGGAAAGCGCCGAGGCGCTGGAGCCGACCCTGCGCGCGGCGATGGACGTCGACGGCCCGGCGGTAGTGGCCATCCCGGTGGATTATCGCGATAACCCGCTGCTGATGGGCCAGCTGCATCTGAGTCAGATTCTGTAAGTCATCACAATAAGGAAAGGAAAATGAAAAAAGTCGCACTTGTTACCGGCGCCGGCCAGGGGATTGGTAAAGCTATCGCCCTTCGTCTGGTGAAGGATGGATTTGCCGTGGCCATTGCCGATTATAACGACGCCACCGCCAAAGCGGTCGCCTCCGAAATCAACCAGGCCGGCGGCCGCGCCATGGCGGTGAAAGTGGATGTCTCCGACCGCGACCAGGTATTTGCCGCCGTCGAACAGGCGCGCAAAACGCTGGGCGGCTTCGACGTCATCGTCAACAACGCCGGCGTGGCGCCGTCCACGCCGATCGAGTCCATTACCCCGGAGATTGTCGACAAAGTCTACAATATCAACGTCAAAGGGGTGATCTGGGGCATCCAGGCGGCGGTCGAGGCCTTTAAGAAAGAGGGTCACGGCGGGAAAATCATCAACGCCTGTTCCCAGGCCGGCCACGTCGGCAACCCGGAGCTGGCGGTATATAGCTCGAGTAAATTCGCCGTACGCGGCTTAACCCAGACCGCCGCTCGCGACCTCGCGCCGCTGGGCATCACAGTCAACGGCTACTGCCCGGGGATTGTCAAAACGCCAATGTGGGCCGAAATTGACCGCCAGGTGTCCGAAGCCGCCGGTAAACCGCTGGGCTACGGTACCGCCGAGTTCGCCAAACGCATCACCCTCGGCCGCCTGTCCGAGCCGGAAGATGTCACCGCCTGCGTCTCCTATCTTGCCAGCCCGGATTCTGATTATATGACCGGTCAGTCATTGCTGATCGACGGCGGGATGGTGTTTAACTAATAAAAAAAGCTCTGACATGGCTTGCCCCTGCTTTCGCGCAGGGGCTTTTTTTGGTTTGGGTGTAAGTGTAAGCATCCCGGAGAAACGAAGCATCGATATTTGAGGGCTTCTGGCGTTCTCACTTACGCTTCGACACGACGTGGGCAATCTGACTGGGATGAAGGTCTGATTTGAGCGAGGAGCGGAAGTTCGGGAACGGGATAGCTCCATTGATGACTTTATGCTACGTGTTAAACCACAGGTAATGGAGTTGCTGCCGGAGAAAGTAGTATTCTTTAGACTGAGATCTTTTGAAAGGAACTGTAGTTGCTATAAAATTGAGGAACCAAATTTTTTAGCTTTTAAAAAATAAAATATTATCTCTTTTAGAAATTAGATAAGCAGGAGAAAAGCTATGATATCGATAATAAAGGACCTATTTAGTAACCAAGTGGGTTCCGCAGTCATTCTTACTATCATTGGAGCGATTACAAAAAAGTATATTCAGTTTCATCGCAGAGACTTTTTTTCACGCTCATCCTCCGAGCAGATAAAAGCAGTCGAATGGCTTAGAACCTCTTCTGTACCCATCTCCGATCCGTTAGCAAAGGCGGAACAGCAGTTCCGCCTACAGTCGTTCGGACTGCATAGAGATTGGCATTTATCTTATAAAATCATATGCTTGAGTTCCGATTATGCACAGTCATTAATTCCGTCCTTGAAGGCAGTCTTGCGTTATCAGGGCATGTACACAATTACTAACGGGAATATATACCCTCATAAATTCCATAAGTGGATAATACCTTTTGTGTTAATATCGTTGCTATTATATATCGGTGCTGAGATATACAGAGGTTCTTCACAGAGTGATGGTATAGAGATTTTGAAATCTCTATACGTCGTTATTGTGGCTTTTATAGTATGGTGTTGGGTCGCTGCTTGTGCTCTGAGAGTATCAAGCATCAGTAAAAAGCTCAATGCCTATATCCCACCCGCAAACGATTTTAAATCCAAGACATACGATTTCAGTTCAATACTCAATAATAGATATCCCTAGCCTGGCTGATCTGCTTCCCGTAAATACTGATACCTGGCAGTAAGCGAGATCCGCTTCTGGCACGGCGCGAACTGTTAACTGAGCCAAAGGTCCGCCATGAGCGAGGAGCGGACATTTTTCTTCGTCCTCTACTTCGTCCATTCTTTATGCAGTAACGCATAGATGTATGTGTCGTCATACCTTGCCTTACCCTCCTCGTTTTCAAAGGAGACAAATTCTTTAAAACATCCTTCACGTCGCATAAGTAGTCGCTCGCATAGTTTTTGAGAGGAGTAATTATAATCTTCCACCCAGGCATACAAACGTCTGGCGCCTTTTACTTTAAATAAATAATCAAACAGTGCAGCAACTGACTCGCTTGCATATCCCTGATGTTCAAAACGTTGATTAAAATGCCAGCCTACTGACCAGGTATTGTTGTCTGGTTCGTTGCTATTGTCCGCAAAAAGATGTCCGATTAACGTATCGGTTTCTTTTAGACAAACGGCAAACTGTGTTGGGTCAGAGGCTCGTTTAGCCACGTCGACCTCTGCCTCAGCGAGTGAATGTAACTTTTCATCCTTAAAGCAAGGAGTACGTGGTGAAGAGAGGTAATTGAAAAGAGCTGCCGCATCCTCTTCCTTAAAATGGCGAATGATTAATCTTTGAGTGGTAATGATGGTCATAATGTCCTTGATAATGTAATGCCAGCCAGTTCAGCAAGAAGTCTGCTTTAAACTGGCCGGAACACAGGGCAGAGATTAGCCGTTCCGGCTATTCCCCAGTCTGTATTTTCGCATGCCTGTAAATCGTGTGATCGTCACGAAAAATACCGGAACAAAGAAAATGGCCAGTAGCGTTCCGCTAATCATCCCGCCGAATACACCGGTACCAATCGCATGCTGCGTGCTGTCGCTGGCTCCACTGGCAAGCATCAGCGGAACAACACCTAATGTGAAAGCCAGAGAAGTCATCAGAATTGGCCGTAAGCGTAGCTTTGCAGCCGTCAATGTCGCGTCAATAAGGCTCTTTCCTTCTTTCATCAATTGTCTCGCGAACTCGATAATCAGAATCGCATTCTTGGCGGAAAGTCCAATCAGGGTTATCAGACCCACTTTGAAAAAGACGTCATTCGTCATATTTGTAACGGATACGGCCAGCACAGCGCCGAGCAGCCCCAGAGGAACAACGAGCATGACCGCAAAGGGAATGGACCAGCTTTCGTAAAGAGCAGCCAGCACCATGAATACCACCAGTACCGAGAGCACAATAAGACCCGGAAGCTGTGATGCAGACTCTTTTTCCTGTAACGAACTTCCCGCCCACTCACCGGCGAACCCCGGTGGTAAGTGCTTAGCCAGATTGTCCATTGCCGCCATTGCGGTACCTGACGATTTTCCCTGTGCGGAACTCCCGGTTATGCGTATGGCAGGATATCCCTGATAGCGTATCAGTTGCTGCGGTGCAACATTCCACGAAAGCGTCACAAAAGTGGATAATGGAAGCATCTGCCCCAGACGGTTTTTAACAGACAAAGCCAAAAGTTGTTCAGGCTGCATCCGGTATGGCGCATCCGCCTGGACGATAACCTGCTGAACCCGACCATTATTGGTATAGTCATTAACATAATTGGAACCTGCTGCAACGGAAATGGTTTGATTTATTTCATCAAACGAAACCCCCATGGCTTCCGCTTTTTCCCTGTCGACATGCAGGGAAAGGCTTGTTCCCTCACCAAGTCCATCAATATAGACATCGGCAAGGTGAGGATTATGATTTGCCTGTACAATAAGCTCATCGGCCGCCTTTTTGAGTGCCTGATAGCCTTTCCCCCCTCTGTCCTGTAAATAATAAGTGAACCCGGATGAGGTTCCCATATCAGAAATAGCCGGAGGCAGCAGACTCATTGTTACGGCGTCCGGCACGTTTGCCATTTGGGACCGAATATGGTCAGCTTCTTCCTGTGCCGTGGTTCCTTTGCGTTGTCTCCAGTCCTTGAGGGTGGTGAATGCCATGGCCGAATTTTGGCCTGACCCTGAAAAACCAAATCCCAGAATCATAATGTTACTTTCTACCGCCTGCCGATGGGCGATCTCCTCTTCAAATGTATCGACGACCTTAAGCGTCCGCTGCATCGTGGCATCAGAAGGAAGCTGGATTGAGGACATAAAATAACCCTGATCTTCATCGGGTAAAAATGATGATGGTAAGGTGGACAGCCCGGCAAACAATGCCAAACATAATGCAGCGTAGATCATCATCATACGGCCAGTACGCTTCAGTACAAATCCCAGACCAGTGGCGTAAAACGAAGTCAGGCGATGAAAGTGAGCGTTAAACCACGCTGAAAATACGCTGCTTTTACCCTGATGAATACCATGTGGTTTGAGCAGGGTTGCACAAAGCGCAGGCGTTAACGTCAGCGCCAGGAATGCCGACAGTAAAATGGATATCGCCATCGAAATGCTGAACTGTCGATAAATAATACCCACAGAACCGCTGGCAAAGGCCATTGGTATAAACACCGCAGTGAGCACCAGCGTAATACCAATGATTGCCGGCGTAATTTCACGCATCGCTTCTCGCGTTGCATCCTGTGGAGACATTTTTTTGTCTTCCATCAGTCGTTCGACGTTCTCCACCACAACAATAGCATCGTCAACAATAATCCCGATGGCCAGTATCATTCCAAACATGGTTAAAATATTGATGGAATAACCGCTTAATAGCATTACGGTAAATGTGCCGAGCAGCGCCACGGGTGCCACAATCGCAGGAATAAGCGTACAGCGTATCTTGTGAAGGAAAAGCAGCATCACGAAAAAGACCAGAACCATGGCTTCAACAAATGTCTCAACTACCTTCAATATCGATAGCTTTACAAATGGAGCCGTATCGAAAGGCACGGTGAATGTCATTCCCTCGGGAAGCACACCGGACAGTTCTGTTAACCGCGCGCGGATACCCGACGCAGTACTAATCGCATTTGCGCCAGGAGACAACTGAATGGCGGCAGCCGTTGCAGGCACGCCATTTTCACGGATGCCAAATGCGTAACTTTGCAACCCGGATTCCACGCGGGCAACGTCTGCCAGTGTCACCCGGGCGGCTGAGACCTGTGATTTAATCGTGATATTGCGAAATTCTTCAACCGAAGAGAGCTGCCCTTTTACCGTTATTGGATAGGTCACCTCTTGACTGCTCGTCGCGGGTTCATCTCCGGTTCTGCCCGGTGAAACAATCACGTTTTGTTGACTGATGGCGCTTAATACATCCGTAACAGAGAGCCCATAGCTGTGTAATTTCATCGGGTCCAGCCATATGCGGAGTGCCTTTTCTCCGCCAAAAAGCTGGACTTTACCTACACCAGGTACGCGACGGAGTTCATCAGTAACATTCCTTGCAAAATAATCGCTTAAGTCAGCTTCCTGATAGGCTCCGCTTGGCGATTTTAACCCCACCATCATTAAAAAACCGGAATTAGCTGCCTCAACATTTATCCCATTCTGTCTTACCGACTGCGGCAGGCGAGATTCCACAATTTTAATTTGGTTTTGCAGATCCATCTGGGCGAGTTTGATGTCGGTGCCGGGTTTGAAAGTTACCGTAATTGACGCCATCCCTGTCGTGTCACTGGAAGATTCAAAATAGAGTAAATTGTCAACACTCGAAATTTCACGCTCGATCAGAGACACGACGGATGTGTTCATCACTTCCGGGCTAGCTCCAGGGTAACTCACTGAAATGATAATACCGGGTGGCGCAACTTCAGGGTATTGCGCAACCGGTAAACGAGGTATGGACAACAGTCCCGTCAGAACAATAAACAGGGCAATAACCCATGCGAAGATGGGGCGCTCAATGAAAAAGTGCGGCATCAGGTGTACTTCCAGTCAACATACAAAGGGTAAAAGTTCAGCATGGTTTTCCTGATAAAGAGGTCTCATCGTCAGTCGAAACCCGTTTACCGATATCCCTGAGCTGGGAAAATTTCTCAAGAAGTTGTGGTGCGTCATCAAGGCTTGTTGCAAACATCCACATATAGGTCATGACGGAATAAATATGTCCGGCATTAATTCCGGATTCCATGCTCATCCTGATAATGGTCATGGAAAAGAGAGCAGAAACCAGAAGGCCTATTGATAAATATCCCCATGCCTCTCTGTCGGATAACACCACGCGCAGACGAGCAAGTGTGTCATAATGTCGCTTAAGAGCACCAAAAGACGCCTTATTAACATAATCGACCTCTTTCTCAAGGCGATTATTCAGCCGTCTGTAGAATGTCTCATTTTTGCTGGCATAGCTTGAGACAAAACACATCAGTATTGCCACGATGATCAAACAGGCTATACCTGTCCAGAATTCAATCCATAACAGCATAATTGCTGCGCCGAAAAGGGAAATGATCGAGGTGATCAATACGGGAAGGTGCAACTCGAAGAAATCTACAAATTCACGCGACAGAGTGACTCTCGCAGCAATAGTCGAGTGATTAAGTGAATATTTTCGCTGGGATAATACTACAGTCACAGCAAGACTTGCGTAGATACGTGCAAACGTTCGCGTATCGACACTACGTCTGGCGGCTCCCATGCACCACATGAACAGAACCATCAGGCCATAAAGGGCCGCATGTGACGTCTGTCCGCCCAGGATGGCATTTATCGCCATGCCCGCCAGAACGGGGTAGAGCAGGAATGCAACGTTTTCAGCAATAACCAGCATGAAAGTAATGCACAATTTCTTTCTGTGCCGCCAGGCAAGTCTCTTAAGTGAGATAGCAACCCCGGGGGCCATAGGTTTGTCGTTGCCTTTATAAATCATGATAAATTATATTAAACATCTGTGTGTAAAGGGTTCTGCAGTTGGTTTATTATGTCAGCTAAGTGAAACGAGACAGCAGAACAGAGCAGTCATAAATCCATGTGCTAAGTGTAACGTGATGATGTCAATCGTGAATGGATGTTTTATGGAGGATATGTGTACTCACTCCTGAGGTTATGTATCATATTGACATTGCATAATATCAAACCATTCTTATACATAAACATAAAGGTAGTCCGCAAAAGAAAACCATTAAAAAAAATTCATAATAAAAAACAAAATCATAGATATCTGGAAAAGTATTCAAAAGCAGATGTAATACAATGATGGTGTGTATAAACACTAAAACCAGACCGAATGTTATTGCAATGAAGTTTTTAAAAACTCCAGGTTTTTTCTGAATAATAAATGATAATGCTGTAATGATTATCAAAACACGAATCAGTAAAGATGAGGGTAATGTTGATTCTACTTTTTCATTAATTGAATGCACAAGGTAAAGCCAGGTAGATAGCAACCCATATGAAACGATGCAAAATAAAAGTGAGGCCATCAAATTCTCGCGCCGGAAAAAACATTTAGTCAGCACCATAAAACTCCTTAGACAAAGTACATATTGCATGCACCACTTAACCTGGTTGTAGATTATCACTTAGCGATGTTGATTAATTATTTATAAAATGTGTAGTGAATATGGAGAGTGAGTCTGGTAAAATTTTAAGAAAATTTCTTGATGAACTTTTCCAAAAAGTACCTGTCAAAAGACATCAGATTGAAAATTAATGTTTGTAATTGAGTTAAAGAGCTTTAAGCATGACGATAAAAGTGCTTTCAGGGTAAAATGCATGTTGTCATCAGCACTGTGGAAGAAAATATGAACAACAACAATCTGATTATCGTCGCAGAAGACGATGATGACATCGCTGCCATACTGACAGGCTATTTACGTAAGGCAGGTATGAAAACCTTAAGAGCCGAAGACGGTGAGCAGGCAATCAATCTTACCCGTCTGAACAAGCCTGATCTCCTGCTATTGGACATCCACCTGCCCGTGTACGATGGCTGGAATGTTCTCACCACGTTAAGAAAGGAAACGAATGTACCGGTCATCATGGTGACAGCACTGGATCAAGACGTTGATAAACTGATGGGGCTACGGCTCGGGGCTGACGACTATGTGATAAAACCCTTCAATCCATCTGAGGTTATTGCCCGGGTTGAAGCTGTGCTTCGCAGAACCAGACCGGTTGCAGAGTCTACACATTCACGGCCTTTAAGAACGCCTTTTTTAACGATTTATCCTGATGAGTTTTACGTTGAAATCACTGCACAAGGTGAGGTTTCCACGCCAGTATTAACCACCACTGAGTTTAAGCTTTTAACCTATTTGGCGAGAAACCCGAGAAAAGTCTGTTCACGTGAAGAGTTACTCGATGCGTGTTTACCTGAGGGAGACTCGCTGGATCGTACTGTAGACAGTCATATGAGTAAACTTCGGAAAAAGCTTGAACATGCCGGATTGAAGGGCATTCCGGAAAGCATCCGAGGATTAGGCTACCGGTTGGGTGACAAAAAATGAACAAAGAAACGATTCTGAGCCGTCAGATTTTGACATATATGTTGTTGTTAACGTTTGTTATTATTGCCATTGCAATACTAGGTTCCTACTTATTTTATAGTTTCCTGATTTATTACCTGCCGGGTGGAATGAACGAAGGTAGTGAAGATGCTATGACATTCCTTGACTGGATGTGGATTCTGATGGCGTCCATTACCAGTCTGGTCGTTGCACTTTTCTTTACCGTAAAGCTGTCTGCAAGAATATTCAACCCACTGAATGACGTTGCATACAGCCTGAAACAAATCTCTCAGGGAAACCTTAGTGCCAGAGCATTTAACAGCAGTTCTAAGTTGGGAGAGATGAATAGGCTCGTCAATGACTTTAATGAGATGGCTGAAAAGTTACAGACGCTGGATGCGCAGCGAAATTTATGGAATGCTGCAATTGCTCATGAACTCCGGACGCCGGTGACTATCTTACGTGGGAGGCTTCAGGGACTGGTTGACGGTGTTTTCGAACCAGAACCGTCGTTATTCAGAAACCTTCTTAAACAAACTGAAGGTCTGACCAACTTAATTGAAGATCTCCGCGTCGTGAGTTCTTCAGGAGGCGCAGGGTACTCCTTGATGCTGAGTGAAGTCGATCTCAAGGCCACGATTTCAAATGCGCTTGATACCTTTTGGCCGGACTTTGATAAAAAGCATTTCAAAATTGTCACTGAGATTAACCAGCAGTATTGCGTTTGCGATCCCTTACGCATTATTCAGTGCCTCACCGTTCTTTTTGACAATGCCTTAAAATACTCCACATCACAAACGCTGTTAATAAAGAATGGTATTACAGGAAACGATAATTTTATTATCGTTCAGGACCAAGGACCTGGAATTCCTGAAGAACTCCAGAAGTCCTTATTCCAGCCTTTTCAGCGAGGAGAATACGCCAAAAATATTAATCCAGAGGGCTGTGGTTTAGGGTTGTCGGTAGTTAAAGCCATTATGTGCGCCCACGGTGGAGACGTTAGCTATAGTTTAACACCAGAAAATGGCTCACTTTTCAAACTCTCATGGCCTGTTTAAGGGCATGAATACACAGGCTCGATCGAACCTGTTTTAGCAAGAGACAGATCCCACATACTGCCGAGTTTTGCGTCCCAAATTGATGGGGTGATTTTAAGTTTGCCTCTTTTGGGGCTTAATGTTATTTCGCTGAAATAGATATCATCTCCTTTTAGCATAAGATCGACGCGGCAGTAGTCTATTTCTTTTGCTAAGTCCTGGGCGGCAATAACGGATTTATGAAATGATTCTGGTTCATCAACCGGCAATGGCGTGTTTGGGTATTCCATCTGAAAGGGTTGTAAATTCCACGCTCTGTCATAAACGTTAATGAATTCGTTTCCATCGCTGTCAGTAAAGTCGGCCTCGATAAAACATGCCACACCGTGAAAGCAATGTATTCTTATCATTTCCGGAGTTATATTCCGGTGTTTACTGGAAAATAGATCCAGATACATTTCGCATAGGATCACGGGTGGTATGTTTTTATACTGCCATTCTCTGGTCGTATAATACATGTTCTTTTTAAGAGATAGTTTTAATTTGCTTTTAACCTTAGCGGGATCAATATTCGTTTTATCCGTGCATATGACCGCGCTACCACTATCATGATTGCATTTCAAAACAAATTTTGAGGGAAGTTTGTCGAAATCAATATCATCAACTCTATTATAAACACCTACTAAAGGAATAAGCTTAATTAAATTAGTCCGTTTCTCAACATACTGCCTGACCAGAAGTTTATCAGCAAGCAATGTATAAAATGGGTTGTGGATAAATAAAATGCGATGGCAAATTTTCTCATTAAGCGTTACAGGGTTGAGTAAATCCGGATATGTGCCAGATATTTCTCTTAACCTGTCTGCATGAAATGAAATGTCATTAGTCAAAATTGTTCTGCATTTTCTTAACAAATATTCAATGTATTTGATTTGATAGTTTATTTTGTTCATAACACCTCCGGTTCAGAAAGGAAATTCTGACAGAGGTTTGTTGATTTATTTTTTGCAAATTATGGAGAGTATATGGACCGACTTGCTTCTTTATTAACAGAAATTAATCCGGACCATTGTCCGCGCCTTGCACGAATCGGAAAAGTTAACTGCACTGAAGATCCGCTCTGAACGAAGAGCGGATCTTCAGTGCAAAAGAACAGCAAGGCCCGCCTTTATTATTAATAATGCCTTATCTACAACTGCTGAGTTACCCAGCTACCATTTTCAGCGAAAAATACCGTCGCATCGGCTCCATTGACCAGGGATATTTGAGGAGGTATGTGGCCAATATCAACATCATACAGTACGGGCACGGCAATATTCTCAAAAGCGGCTTTAAGGGCATCCAGATAATTATGTTTAGTCGGGTCGCTTACGTCGGGTGCAGCACTTCTGCCGATAAGAACACCATTTAAGTTATCAAACCAACCCTGTAATCGTAAGCTAAATAATGCGCGTGTTAATTCACAGGGAGCCATTTCCACATTTTCAAAATAGAGGATTATTCCTTGAGGGCTATTGCTCGCCTTGAACAAGGGCACATTCCCGAATGGTGTACCTGCTAACCTGGATATTATTTCGAGGCAGCCGCCGATCAGTTTCCCGCTAAATGTCAGAGAAGATGTAACACCATCAAGGCGTTTCCACTGTGTTTTTTGGGTCAGATTGAAACCTCCGTCTGACGCTGTTCCCCATTGATTTTCATCCGCTTGAAATGCTGTTGAAGAGTACTGTTTGATTACAGTTCCCCGATTCGATTCCAGAATTTCCCATACGGCCTGAGTGGTGGCATCTAACTTTTGAGCGCCAAGATCCATGAGGTTCGGTCCATGCAAAGTAGCCCAGCCCGATATCGTCATCAGTGGGAAATGAAGTGTACTAAGATCTGAAAAGCCCACAAACCATTTTGGTTTAGACCGGGACAACAGATCAAAATCAATCAAATCAAGTAATTCCATCGCCAGATCACCGCCCCAAGGTGGCATAACAGCTTTTATATCTGGGTCAGTAAGATAAGACATTAATTCTTCAACGCGAGAAAATTTAGTTGCGCTTTTATTTTTGTGCTGCGAGCGTAAGCAGCGTCCTTCGCGGACCTGGTAACCTCTTTTCTTTAGGTTTTTTATGGCGAGTTCCAGTCTGGGATGCAGATGTTCAGGTACGCCAGAAGAGGGAGCGGTTACACCAATAACATCTCCTGGAGCCAGCCTGGGTGGAAAGAGGACACTCATGGATAAATCCTTTTCAGAACATATAGAATTCCATAGCACCACGAAGCGGGAGCACAGAGTACGCTGAAGTCACGCGTGAGAAACGCTTTCCCGGGCTGAGAACCAGGAAAACCGATAACCATCTCCGGCAAGAAATCAGGCTCCGAGCCCAACATGTTGCCGGGTGGCGGCTGGCGCCTTACCCGGCCTACAAAGGCTACCCGCGATTTGGCGCTCTATTCGCGCCCTTCGTAGGCCCGCGCAAGCGTAGCGCCGCCGGGCAAGGACAGCGGGCACGGAGCCGATTTTGTGCCGGGTGGCGGCTGCGCCTTACCCGGCCTACAAAACTCTTCTGGTGGCATGCCCCAGGCCCGCGCCTGCACAGCGCCGCCGGGCAGTTACTGCGCCTGCTGTTGCGCCTGTGCCAGCTGGCGAACGATCGCCTCGCGCCGCGCATCCCCTTCCGGTAGCCGGGCCAGCAACGCCTGCAGGGCCGCCACGGCCTCGGGGTAATCTTCATTACGCACCGCGCTCAGGGCCAGCATCTCCAGCACCGGCAGGCTGTTCGGCTGCCGCTGATGCAGGTCACGCAGCAGCAGCTCGCCCATCCGAACCTGACCGCTATCTCCCGCCCGCACCAGCGCGCTGGCGTAATCGAAAGCCGCCGCCGGGTCGTCCGCCGCCAGAGCATGCGCCCGGCCAAAGGCGCCGATCGCCGTCTCGCCATCGTTTAACAACAGGCCCAGCCGCCCAAGCAGCTGCCAGCCGGCGAGGTCGTTCGGGGTATCCTGCAGGTGACTGCGCAGGCCAAGCCGCAGCTCCGCCAGCTCATCCATTCGCAGCGGCGCCGCCGTCGGGTCCTTAACCTGCTGCAACAGCGCAGGAAAATGTCGTTCAGCCTGCTGCCAGAGCAGCACCTGACCAATATCGCTGGTTTTCAGATACAGGCCCAGACTCAGGACCACCAGCAGCAGCGCGCCCGGAAGCAGCGCCCAGCGGCGTAGCGGCCGTTCGCCAGGCTGTGCCTGGGGCGGAATATCCGTCAGCAGGGTGCGCTGCAGCTCGACGACCAGCGCCGGGTTGTCCTCGCCGCGCTCCTGCGCCAGCTCCTGCAGGCGCGACTGGTACAGGGCGCGGTTGAGGGCATCGCGGTCTACCGCCCCTTTGCCCGACCACGGGAAGTACAGCAGCCCCAGCGCGCCAGCCAGCAACAGCCCGGCGATAACCACCAACAGGCTCATCGTTCTTTTCCTTCTTGCAATAATGCCGCCAGCCGCTGGCGCTCTTCGGCGCTGAGCGCCGCGTCAGGAATGTCGCGACGGCGCGCGCGGGCGATAATCACTCCCGCGCCCGCCAGCACGAACAGCCCCGGCCCCAGCCACAGCAGCACCGTGCCCGCGGTCAGCGGCGGCTCGTAGCTGACAAAATGACCGTAGCGGGCCACCATATAGTCAACGATCTGTCCTTTCGTTTTCCCCTGCTGCATCAGCTCGTACACCTTCTGCCGCATATCAGCGGCAATCATCGCGTTTGAGTCGGCGATGCTGTTGTTCTGGCATTTAGGGCAGCGCAGTTGGGAGGTGATCTCGCGGAAGGCCTGCTCCTGGGCCTCATCCTTAAACTGCCACGTATCGATGGCGGCCCACGCCTGGCCGGTCAGCATCAGCGCCAACAGGATGACTATTACACTTCTCATCAGCCCGCCCTCCGGTTGTATTGATCCCACAGCGGCTGGAGCTCCTCGCGCCACACCCGTTCGTTCAGGTCGCCGGCGTGCCGCCAGCGGATAATGCCCTGACCGTCGACGAGAAACGTCTCCGGCGCGCCATAGACCCCGAGATCCAGGCCAAGCATGCCGTTGCCGTCGTAGAGGCTCAGCCTGTAGGGATTACCCAGGCGCTGCAGCCAGCTCATCGCCTTCTGGCGATCGTCTTTGTAGTTCATCCCCACCACCCGCACGCCCTGCTGCGCCAGGCCGTTGAGAAACTGATGCTCGGCGCGACAGGTTGGACACCAGGTGGCCCAGACGTTGAGCAGCAGCGGCTTGCCGTCAATCAGCGTCCGTCGGTCCAGCGTCTGACCGGGGGTATTCAGCGCTTCAAGGCGAAATTCCGGCAGCGGTTTGCCAATCAGCGCCGACTCGAGGGTCGTCGGGTCATCGCCATCGGCGTTGCGCATCAGCTGCCAGAACAGCGCGGCGGCCAGCGCCAGAAACAGCACCAGCGGGATAAACAATAGCTTCCGGTTCATGAGGCCTCCTGCAGCTTCTTACGCATCCGGTAGCGCGGATCGAGCATGCAGCACAGACCGCCGAGGGCCATCAGCACCCCGCCGTACCAGATCCAGCGAACGAACGGTTTATAGTACAGACGCACCGCCCAGCTGCCGTCGCTCAGCTCTTCCCCCAGCGCGGCGTACAGATCGCGGGTCAGCCCGCCGCTGATCGCCGCCTCGGTCATCATCATCCGGCTGGCGGTGTAAAAGCGTTTCTCGGCATACAGCGTCGCTTCCGGGCGGCCGTTGCGGGTCACGGCGATAATGCCTTCGCCGCCGGTCCAGTTGGGGCCGACGATATTGCGCACGCCGTTAAACACAAAGTGATAGCGGTAGATATCGATGCTGTCGCCGGGGCGCATCCGTACATCGCGCTCCACGCTGTAGTTCTGGCTGAAGGTGATGCCGATAACGGTCACCGCCACGCCGACGTGACCGAGCACCATCCCCCACTGGCTGCGGGTCAGCGTGCGCAGGCCGCGCCAGAAGCCGTGGCGATGGGTGGCCCGTTCGTGAACCTCCATCAGGGCGAAGATCAGCACCCACAGGGCCATCATCAGGCCTATGACCGCCATGGCGGTGATACGGTCCTGCAGCAGCCACGGCAGCGCCAGAGAAAGTGACAACGTCACCAGCAGAGCGATAATCAGGCGCTTAATCTGCCTGGCGACGTCATCGCGCCGCCAGCGGATCAGCGGCCCCAGCCCCAGCAGCAGCGCAAACGGCGCCATCAGGGCGGTGAACATGGTATTGAAGAACGGCTCGCCGATGGAGATGCTGCCGAGGCCCAGCTCTTTATGCACCAGCGGCAGCAGCGTTCCGAGGAGCACCACCAGCATCGCGGCCATCAGCAAGATATTGTTGCCAAGCAGGAACGTCTCGCGCGACCAAAGCGTATGTTCCACCCGCGCCCGCACCCGGCCGCCCTTCAGGGCGTACAGCAGCAGCGATCCGCCGATGGCGACAATCAGCAGTACCAGAATAAACAGCCCGCGCGACGGATCCGAGGCGAAGGCATGCACCGAAACCAGCACCCCGGAGCGCACCAGGAAGGTGCCCAGCAGGCACAGGGAGAAGGCGGCGATGGCCAGCAGCACCGTCCAGGCGCGGAAGCTGCCCCGCTTCTCGGTCACCGCCAGGGAGTGCAGTAGCGCGGTTCCCACCAGCCACGGCATAAACGAGGCGTTTTCCACCGGGTCCCAGAACCACCAGCCGCCCCAGCCCAGTTCGTAGTATGCCCACGCCGAGCCCAGCACGATGCCGAGAGTGAGGAACATCCATGCCGCCTGGGTCCAGGGACGCGACCAGCGCGCCCAGGCAGTATCCAGCCGGCCCGCCAGCAGCGAGGCGATGGCGAAGGCAAAGGCCACCGAGAAGCCGACATAACCCATATAGAGGATCGGCGGATGGAAAATCATGCCGATATCCTGCAGCAGTGGATTGAGGTCGCGGCCATCAATGGGGTACTGCGGCAGGCCGCGGCTGAACGGATTGGAGGTGAAGAGGATAAACAGCAGGAAACCAAAGGCGATCATCCCCATCACCGCCAGCACCCGGGCGACGGCGTCGAGCGGCATCCGGCGGCTGAAGATGGCGACGGCGAAGGTCCAGACGCTGAGCAGCAGAACCCACAGCAGCAGCGAGCCCTCGTGCGCCCCCCAGGTCGCCGCCACCCGATACCACACCGGCAGCGCGCTGTTGGAGTTTTCCGCCACGTAGCGGACGGTAAAATCATTGACCACAAAGGCGTGCACCAGCAGCAGGAAGGCGCCGCCGATACAGGCGAATAGCCCACAGGCCAGCGGCCGCGCCAGGGCCATCAGCCGCCGATCCTGCCGCGCCGCGCCCCACAGGGGATAGACGCTCAGGAGCAGCGCCAGCCCCGCCGCCAGACACAATAAAAAGTTGCCCAGCTCCGGCATCATGGCTGCGCCCCCGTTTTCTCCGGCGTCATGGCGTTTTTCACCTCCGGCGGCGTGTAATTTTCATCATGTTTGGCCAGCACCTGCTGGGCGGTAATATGCCGCTCGCCGTCCAGCACGCCCTGGGCCACCACGCCCTGCCCTTCACGAAACAGGTCCGGCAAAATGCCCTTATAGCTGACGTCCACCACCCCGCGGGCGTCATACAGCTTAAAGCGCACATCGAGAGTTTGCGGGTCGCGCTGCAGGGAGCCCGGCTGAACGTAGCCCCCCACCCGCAGGCGCTGCCCGGTATGGGGTAGCGCCCGGGTTTCCGTTTTACCGTAGATAATTTCCCCCGGGGTGTAGAACAGATCGATATTGCTGCTCAGGGCGTACAGCGTCAGGCTGACGGTTAGCCCGAGGCCGGCGAGCACCGCCAGCACGATATACAGCCGGGTTTTACGACGCGCTTGCATCCGCTGCCTCCTTGTCATGTTCGCGGGCGGCAGCGATCCGCCGCTCGCGCGCCTGCTGGCGTCGCACCTCATGGAACAGCGCCCGCCGCGCCCACAGGGTATGCACCGTCAGCAGGCCAAAGGCGGCGACGGTCACGGCCACCGCCAGCCAGACGTACACGGCATAGCCGCCCATATTCAGGAAGGCAGCGAAAGACGAAAAGGCGGGGCTCATCGGGCGGCTCCTTTATTCACCAGCGCCACCACCCACGGTCGACGGCGCTCCAGTTGCAGGATCAGGTTACGCAGGCGCATCAGGGTCAGGGTGACCGACAGCGTGAGGAAGGCAAAGATGCAGATCCGCAGCGGCAGACGCATGCTTGGGTCGATGGTTTGCTGCAGGTTGGTCGAGCCCTGGTGCAGGGTGTTCCACCAGTAGACCGAGTAATGAATGATGGGCAGATTGACCACCCCGACCAGCACGAGGATCCCCGCCGCGCGCCCGGCCAGCCGCCGGTCGTCAAAGGCGTGCCACAGGGCGATGACCCCGGCATACAGAAACAGCAGCACCAGCTCTGAGGTCAGGCGGGCGTCCCAGATCCACCAGGTCCCCCACATCGGCTTGCCCCATGCCGCGCCGCTGACCAGCGCCACCAGGGTGCAGACCGCCCCCACCGGCGCCAGGGCGGCGATCGCCAGATCGGCCATTTTGATCTGCCAGACCACCCCGACGAAGGCCGCGACGGCCATCGCCAGGTACAGCCCCATCGACCACATCGCCGCCGGGACGTGAAGGTACATGATCCGGTAGCTTTCCCCCTGCTGATAGTCCGCGGGGGCGAAGCCAAAGCCCCACCCCAGGCCGATGACCAGCAACAGCGCGCTCAACGCCGCCAGCCAGGGGATCCAGCATCCGCACAGGCGGTACAGCCGCTCGGGGATCGCCAGTTGATGTAACGCTTTCCACATAGACGCTTACTCACACGGTTATGATGGCCGCGCCCGCAGGCGCAGCGAGTTATCGTACGGTCAGCCGCAGCGCAGCGGCGGTGGCGAACGGACACAGGGTGGCGCTGGCGGTTAAGAACGCCGCCAGCATCGCCAGATAGCCGCCGACCGGGAGCCCGGCGGCCGCCGCCTGGCAGGCCGCGGTGGCGAAAATCAGCAACGGCACCGCCAGCGGCAGCACCAGCAGGCTCAGCAGGACGCCGCCGCGCTTCAGGCCGACCGTCAGGCCAACCCCCACCGCGCCGAGAAAACTGAGCGTCGGGGTGCCGAGCAGCAAGGTCAGCGCCAGCACACCGGCGTCATGCAGACTCATCCCCAGCAGCAGCGCCGCCAGCGGCGAGACGATCAGCAGCGGCAGGCCGCTCATCATCCAGTGGGCAACCACCTTCACCAGCACCACCGCCACCAGTGGCGTCGGCAGGAGCATCAGTTGCTCCAGGGAACCGTCCTGCCAGTCGTCGCGAAACAACCGATCCATCACCAGCAGCGCCGCCAGCAGCGCGGCGACCCACACCACGCCCGGCGCAATCTGCGCCAGCAGCTGCGGCGCGGCGCCTACGCCGAACGGAAACAGGGTGATGACGATCAGAAAGAACCAGAGCGGATTGAGGATCTCCGCCCCGCTGCGCCACGCCAGGCGCAGTTCCCGGGCCAACAGCGCACGCATCATTGCCCGCCTCCAGCCTCGCCGCCGAGGCGCAGGGTGCGCAACGGACAGCCCAGCGGCCGCAGCGGCTGGTGGGTGGTGAGGATGGCGCATCCCCCCTGCCGGGCGTGCTGCTCCAGGCGACGGGTCAGGGTTTCCATCGCCGTGGCGTCGAGGGCGGTGAACGGCTCATCGAGGATCCACAGCGGCGCGTCGGTTAACCACAGGCGGGTAAGCGCCACCCGACGCTGCTGCCCGGCGGAGAGCTGGCTCAAGGGGAGATCTTCATAGCCCGCCAGGCCGACGGCAGCGAGGGCGCTTTCCCGCTGCTGAAGGCGGCTGGCCGGAAAGAAGAAACGCAGGTTTTCATCGGCGGTCAGCGCCGCGTTAACGCCGGGTTTATGGCCCAGCCACAGCAGCTGACGGTGAAATGACTCCCGGACCTTCGCCAGCGGCTGGCCCTGCCAACTCACCACCCCGCTTTCCGGGCGCGCCAGGCCGCAGAGGATCCGCAGCAGCGAGGTTTTCCCCGCGCCGTTATCACCGGCGACCTGCAGCAGCTCGCCGGCAGCGAGGGACAGCGTCAGCGCCGCAAACAGCGGTCGATCGTCAACGATGCAGGTCAGTCGCTCTGCATGCAGCATGAAGGCAAACTCCTTGATTCAGACAGTATTTTACGTCGTCGCTAAGTATGGGGTGCGCCGCGCGGGCGACGCAACCCTGACGGTTACTGTCCGGCCCCCGGCAGCTTCGAGATATCGGCGTTGCCTAACGCCTTCTCATCATGCGCCGCGGTCTCCTTACGCACCTTCGCCACATCGCTGGCGCTGACCGCCGGCGCGTTGTTGCCCCAGCTGGTGCGGATGAAATTGACCACATCCGCCACCTGCTGGTCGTCCAGGCGCCAGCCGAACGACGGCATGGTCAGGTTGGAGACTGCATCTTTCACCGCCGGCGTGGTGCTCCCGGTCAGAACGATGTGGATAAGCGAAGTGGCATCTTCGGTCTGGACCACCGGATTGCCCTTCAGCGACGGGAAGGCGCGCTTATAGCCTACGCCGTCGGTGCGGTGGCAGGCGGCGCAGTTATCGACATACAGCGCGGCGCCGGTTTTGCTGTCGTTACCCTTCCACAGATCTTTCGCCACGCTGTCTTCCACTGGGGCTGGGGTCTGTTTGCCGCCGCGCGGCGGGAGCGACTTCAGGTAGCGGGCGATGGCGGTGATGTCGTCATCAGAGAGATACTGCAGACTGTGCTCCACCACATCGCTCATGCCGCCGAAGACCACCGATTTATCGTTGCGTCCGGTTTTGAGGAACTCGGCCAGCTCGGCTTCGCTCCAGGTCCCCAGACCGTCGCGGTTTTCGCCGCGCAGGCTGGAGGCGACCCAGCCGTCAATCGGCGCATTGCTGCCCGCCAGGTAATCATCGCCTTCGCTTTCGCTGAGCGCTTTTTCCTGCATCGTCAGGCTACGCGGGGTATGACAGGCGCCGCAGTGGCCCAGGCCTTCCACCAGATAGCGGCCGCGCTCCAGCACCGGGTCAACCTGCGGGTTGGCGACAAAGTCGCTCGGCGTCGGGGCGAAGATGCCGCGCCAGAACGCCAGCGGCCAGCGCATCGACAGCGGCCATGGGATGTCGGTGTCCTTGTTGGCGACATTCACCGGCTCCACGCCGTGCATAAAGTAGGCGTACATGGCGCGCATGTCCGCTTCGCTGATCCGCGCGAACGAGGGATACGGCATCGCCGGATAGAGCGTGGAACCGTCTTTCCGCACGCCCTTGCGCACCGCGTCGTCGAACTCTTCGAAGGTGTACCCGCCAATGCCGTGTTCTTTATCCGGCGTGATATTGGTGGAGTAGATGGTGCCGATCGGCGTCTCCATCGGCAAACCGCCGGCGAAAGGTTTCCCCGCTTTGCCGTTGGTGTGGCAGGCGACACAGTCCCCCGCCCGCGCCAGATACTCCCCCTGCTTAATCAGATTGCTGTCCGCAGGCGCCTCTTCGGCAAAAGCCGCGCAGCTCAATGCCCCAAGCACCAGGGCCGATAACCATTGCATTTTCATCATCTGCCTTCCTTTATGCCTGCACCAGGGGACCCGGATTTTTCAGATACTGCTCACGGATCGCCTTCGCTGACCAGTAGGCCAGCGCTGCCACCGTGCCGGTTGGGTTGTAGCCCAGCCCCTGCGGGAACGCGGAGGCGCCGATGACGAAGACGTTATGCACGTCCCAGCTTTGCAGATAACGGTTAACGGCGCTGGTTTTCGGATCTTCCCCCATCACCGCCCCACCGTTCATATGGGTGGTCTGGTAGGTGGTGGTATCAAAGTGGCTGTTGGCGTTTTTTGGGCTGCCGAGGATATATTTCGGCTTCATCGCTTTGGCGATCGGCGCCATCTTATCGAACATAAACTGCGCCATCTTGATGTCGTTTTCCTGCCAGTCGAAGGTCATGCGCAGCAGCGGCTGGCCGAAGACGTTTTTGTAGTTCGGATCAAGATCGAGGTAGTTCTGCCGATAGGACTGGTGCGCGCCGTGGGCATCCATCGACAGGTGATGGGTGTAGGTGTCGGCCACCGCCGCTTTCCACTTGCTGCCCCACGCCGGGGTGCCCGGCGGTACCGGGAAACCGGAGATGGGCTTGGTCCCGGCCTGGTTGACCCAGAATGGCGAACCGCCGACAAAGCCCGCCGCGCCGTGGTCGAAGTTGTCGGCGTTGAAGTCGTCGACCCCGACGCCGTTGCCGCCCGCGCCGATAAACGGGTTGGTATAGGTGTCTTTGTCGAAAATGGCCTTGATGGTGGTCATGTTCTGGTAGGCGAAGTTACGCCCCACCACCCCTTCGCCGGTCTCCGGATTGTACGGTTTGCCGATCCCGGAGAGCAGCATCAGGTGCACGTTGTGGAACTGGAAGGCGCCGATAATCACCAGGTCCGCCGGCTGTTCCATTTCGCGCCCCTGGCCGTCGACGTAGGTCACGCCGGTGGCGCGGGATTTGTCGTCGGTCAGGTTGACCTTCAGCACGTTGGCGTTAGTCCGCAGCTCAAAGCGTTTTTCCTGGCGCAGCGCCGGCAGAATGTTCACGTTCGGCGAGGCTTTAGAGTACATGTAGCAGGCGTAGCCGCTGCAGAAACCGCAGAAGTTGCACGGGCCCATCTGCGCGCCGTAGGGGTTGGTATAGGAGTCGGAGGTATTGGCCGACGGCAGGTTATAGGGGTGATACCCCACTTCCAGCGCCGCTTTTTCAAACAGCTGCGCCGACCAGGTGTTTTTCTGCGCCGGCAGCGGGAAGTCGTCCGAGCGGTCCGGGGCGAAGGCGTTGCCGCCGCGGCCTTTGCCGACGACCTTGCCTTTGATCGACCAGGCGGTCCCGGAGGTACCGAATACTTTTTCCGCTTTATCGAAGAACGGTTCCAGCTCGTCGTAGGTGACGCCGAAATCCTGGATGATCATATCCTGGGGGATGAAGTTTTTGCCGTAGCGTTCTTCATAGTGGCTGCGCATCCGCAGCTCAATGGGATCGACGCGGAAATGGACGCCGGACCAGTGCAGCCCGGCGCCGCCCACGCCGGTACCCGGCAGGAAGGCCGCCAGCTGGCGATAGGGCACCGCCTGTTGGCTGGTGTTATGCCGGATGGTGACGGTGCTTTTCGATAGATCCTGGAACAGCTTGCGGCGGATGTTGTAGGTCAGCTCATCAATCACCTGCGGATAGGCGCCGTCCGGCCAGGTGTCGCGCATCGGGCCGCGCTCCAGCGCGACGACGTTGAGCCCCGCTTCGGTCAGCTCTTTGGCCATGATCGCCCCAACCCAGCCGAAGCCGACGATCGCGACATCGGTTTTTTTCAATACGGTGGCCATGATTACACCCTCTCCCCATTAATTGATACCGGCGGGAAGGGGTAGCGTTCGCCCCGTTCAACCCAGTCCATAAAGTCGGCGCGCGCGCCGGGAAAATTAATCAGCGTCCAGCCGACCATGCCTTTATTGCCGCCATGGATCGGGTCGCTGAAGAACCCTTCGCGGGTGTTTTGCAGCAGATAGGTGAAGAACAGCGAGGCCGGCAGCTGTTTGAACTCGGCTTTACCCGATTCCCACAGGCCGAGCGCCTCGTCCTGCTGCTCGCTGCTCAGTTCAGCGAAGGTTTTATGATATTTGTCCTGACACCACGCCTCGGCGTCGGCGATCCCGAGGTTATAGATCTGTTTGGGCACCAGCGGCAGCTGATAACCCATCTCTTTCGGCACGTCGGGATTGAAGGGCCCCTGCATATACCAGATGGAGCCGGTGGCGTAAGGGGTATTGAGCTGGCGGTCGATAAACTCCGGGACGCCGGCCTCTTTGGCGCCGGGACCGAGTTCATCCGCCGGGATTAAGCGAGCGACGGCGGCGTTGATAAACGCCCACTCACGATCGTTGAAGAACTGCGGCTTCCAGTCGCTGGCCGCCGCGGTGTTCCCGGAGGCTGGCTCTGAAGCGGGGGCCGCCTGCGCGGTCGCGCTGGTGGCCACGCCAATAGCCCCTGCTCCCGCGCCGCCGATCACCACCGTCGGGATCAGCGCCATCGATTTCACCAGGAAATCACGCCTGGAATTGTTGGTTTTCTCGCTCGACATCATCACATTCCTGTCATTGAAAATTACTGTTTTTGTCGCTGACAAAACCAGTGAATGTCGTGCTGGAACCGATACCATTGCGCTTTTAAACCGCTTAGCGTCTGGCCCGGCCCGGCAAGTCGGATAAAACATCGCCAGAGGCGATATCATTTATAGGGTTATCGTTTGGATAGTAGACGATTCTCAACGAAACGCGGAAAATCGGAGAGAAATTCACCGGTCTGTCATCGTGAGAAGAGTGCTGCCATAACCTTGAGGCGGTAAACCAGCGGCATTCACACCGCGCTGAGCTTACCCATGCGCCAAAAAAGAGTGACTTGTATCACAAATGTTATTTTTTGTTTATGGTACATGGCAGATTAAACGTCTGTAAATACTCGTATTAGGAATAATTAAACATTTTGAGCTGTTAAAAAAGTTAATAACCGTTGTTAACTATCTTGTATCTATTGTCCGGCTAGCGCCTTCAGCTGGTGATGTACCATCCACAGGAGAAGAGAAGATATGTTCGATCATGTGAAATTCGGCGTTAGCGACTATGCCGCCAGCAAAGCGTTCTTTTTGCAGGCCCTGGCCCCGCTTGGCGTAACGCTGGTCGGCGAAGGCGAACCGAGCTACGGCGCAGAGCTGGCCGGCAGCGGCGATGCTTCTCTATGCCTCTATCAAAGTGCGGAAAAACCGGCGCCGCTGCACATTGCCTTTCGCGCCGACAGCCGCGAGCAGGTCGATGCCTTCTGGCAGGCGGCGCTGGCCGCCGGAGGAAAGGACAACGGTGCGCCGGGGCTACGGCCAAACTACCACGCCAGTTACTACGCCGCGTTTGTGATTGCGCCAGACGGGCACAATATTGAAGCCGTGTGCCATCTGGCGGGGTAACGGGCGGCTACCGCTGCGGAAAAATCCACACATCCTCCGCCGGGAGCGTCAGATGGCAGTGTTCGGCATCGCGCAGCGCCGTTCCGTAGGCGCGCAGCGGAAAGTCGTCGCCTTCGGTACGGAACAGGTACTCCCAGCGGTCGCCGAGGTACATGCTGGTCAGCAGCGGTAGCTGGAGGCTATTATCCTGCGCGGCGCCGTCAAGTCGCAGGCGCTCGACGCGGATCACCGCCGTCGCCGGCTCGCCAACGCTAACCCCCTCGCCCGCTCGCCCCCACAGGCTCCAGCTGGCGCCTTCGATCCGCGCCCTGCCGTTCTCCAGCGCCATCACTTTGCCGTGCAGGCGGTTATTGCTGCCCATAAACTCAGCGGCGAACAGCGTCGCCGGGCTGCCGTACATCTCCTGCGGGGTCCCCTGCTGCTCAATGACGCCATTGTTCAGCAGCAAAATACGATCGGAGATGGCCATTGCTTCATTCTGATCGTGGGTGACCATCAGCGCCGACAGGCCCAGCTTAATGATCAGCTCGCGCAGAAACACCCGCGCCTCTTCGCGCAGCTTGGCGTCAAGGTTGGAGAGCGGTTCATCCAGCAGGATCACCGGCGGGTTGTAAACCAGCGCCCGACCGATGGCCACCCGCTGCTGCTGGCCACCGGAGAGCTGGTGCGGATGGCGGTTGCCAAGGTGCCCCAGCCCCAGCTGATCCAGCACACGCTGCACCCGCTCTTTTATCTCCCCGGCGGCCACTTTACGCAGCTTCAGCGGATAGGCCACATTGTCGAACACCGTTTTGTGCGGCCACAGGGCATAGGACTGGAACACCAGGCCGAGGTTACGCTCTTCGGCCGGGATCTCGCTGCGCGGCGTGCCGTCGTACACCGTGCGGTTGCCGATGGCGATCCGTCCGCTCGTCGGTTTTTCCAGCCCGGCCACCGCCCGCAGCAGCGTGGTTTTCCCACTTCCCGAAGGCCCCAGCAGCGATACTACCTCCCCCCGGCCGAGCGTCATGGACACCCCCTTCAACACCGGGTTATCGCCATAGGTGAGATGCAGATTTTCTACCGATAACTCAATCATGTAATTTCACTCCAAAGCGCAGGGCGATACCCAGGCCAATCACCACCAGCAGAATATTGATAAAGGAGAGCGCCGCGACGATATCGATGGCCCCCGCCGCCCACAGCGACACCAGCATCGAGCCGATGGTTTCGGTACCCGGCGACAGCAGATAGACGCCGGTGGAATACTCGCGCTCAAAGATCAGGAACATCAGCAGCCAGGAGCCAATCAGCCCATAGCGCGACAGCGGAACGGTCACGTGGCGGGTGATCTGCCCCCGCGAGGCGCCGGTGCTACGCGCCGCCTCCTCCAGCTCCGGGCCCACCTGCAGCAGCGTCGAGGAGATGAGCCGCAGGCCGTAGGCCATCCACACCACGGTGTAGGCCAGCCAGACGCTGAAGATGGTGTTGCGCAGGGCGCGCAGCTGCACGATAAGGTGCTCCCGCAGCCAGTCGGCCACCGGCAGCGCCGAGAGCCAGCCGTGCTTCAGCGACTGATCGAGCCACATCGGCACAAACAGGAATACCCACAGGAATGCCAGCCCGGCCAGCAGCCCCGGTACCGCGCGCGGGACCAGCACGCTGTAGTCGAGAAAGCGGGTGACGTTATCCGCTTTGCGGTGCATAGCGATGCCGACAAACAGATAGCAGATCACCGCCAGCGCGCCGCCGATGATGCCGATAGCCATCGAGTTGACGATCGCCCGCAGCAGGTTGGGCTGCTGCCAGATATTGTGGAACGTCGCCAGCGACAGCTCATCCCACAGCGACACGCCGACGCCCCAGTTGGAGATAAAAGCGCGCAGCGCCACGCCGAGCAGCGGTACGCCGATGGTCACCGTCAGCCAGGCCACCACCACCGCCCCGGCCACCCAGCGCCATTTGCCCAGCGGCAGCGCCCGCGCCTGGGACGCCTTGCCCTTCATGGTGACAAAGCGGTTGGCGGTGCGCATCAGCCTTCGCTGGAGCATCACCAGCGGGATGGTGATGCAGATCAGGACCACCGCCACCGCCGCCATCAGATGGTAGGAAGGGGTGCCGAGCTTGTTAGTCAGCTTGTAGAGATAGGTCGCCAGCACCATGTTGCCCTCGGGGTCGCCCAGCACCAGCATCAGACCGAAGACTTCCAGACCGAGAAAAAAGAGCAACACGCAGGCGTAAAGAATGGATGGCCGCACCATCGGCAGACTCACCGAGGTCATCACCTGCAGCGGCGTGGCGCCGACGGTGCGCGCCGCCTCTTCCACGTCGGAGCCGACGCTGCGCAGCGCCGAAGAGATATAGAGATAGGCATGCGGAACGTGAGTTAAGCCGGCGATGACCACAATGCTGAACATCGAGTAGATATTCCACGGCACAAAGCCGATCAGCTGCTGCGCCCACTGGGAAAAGAAGCCTACCGGCCCGGCGGCCACCACGTAGCCAAAGCCCAGCACCATCGGCGAGACGAAGATCGGCACCAGGATCAGCGGCTCAATGATCCGCCGGCCGGGTAAATCGGTGCGCACCATCAGAAACGCCAAAATACCGCCCAGCGGAATGGCGATAATCACCAGGCCAAAGGCCAGAATAAAACCTGACCTTAATGCCAGATAAAAATCCGGGTCGGTAAAAATAAAGGCGAAGGCTTCCAGACTCCACGATTTGGAGCGGGAAAAGAACGGTGCCGAAAGAAAACTCTGCACCACAATAAATAACAGTGGGACATAAATCACCAGCGCCGTGATGCACACCACCACGCCGCGCGGCAGCCCCTGCCACTTTCTGCGTAATACGTTCATGGTTCATCCCTTCGGTCAGGTGAATAAACCCGCCGGGTGTGAATAGGGGCATCAGCGATGCCCCAGGGGAGGATTATTTCGCGGCGGCGCTGCGCCATTGTTTAATAAACTGCAGACGTTTTTGCGGCTGTAAATAATCGAGCAGCGTTTCGTTGACCGGGATCGGTTTTAACGCTTTGCCCAGCAGCGCGGTCATGCCGTCGATATCATTTTTACCTGCAATATCGCGACGAATAGAGGGAATATCCGCCTGGCTGGCGAGGATCTGCTGGCCTTTTTCCGACAGGACATAATCCAGCCACAATTTCGCCGCATTGGGATGTTCGCTCTCCTGGCTAATAAACGAGACGCGGGAGAGCACCAGCACGTAATCTTTCGGATAGGCAATACCTAAAGAGGGATCGTTTTTCGCCCGCGCTTCGGCATAAGAGCCAAGAATGTTATAGCCGATCAGGTTTTCGCCGGAGGAGACGCGCTCCATCATCGTGCCGGTGGAAGACTGCACCGTCAGGCCGCCTTTGGCGATATTCGCCAGGTCGGCAAAATAGTTCGCGTCGGCCTGGCTGTCCTGTACCGCCAGCATAAAGCCGAGGCCCGATTTTTCGATATCGTAGGTGGTGACTTTGCCTTTAAATTTATCGGCCTGGCTGGCGATAAGTTTTGCCAGCGCGGTATGCGAATCCGGAACCTCATTCTGCGGGATCAGCCGTTTGTTATAGATAAACACCACCGGCTCATAGGTAGTGCCATAGGCTTTTTGCTGCCAGACCGCCCAGTCGGGTAATTGCTTCACCTCCGGCGAGGCATATTGTTCGGCGTATTCGGTGGCTAATTTCAGCGCGGTATCCATCGATGAGCTCCACACCACATCCCCGCTGCCGCCCCCGGCGGCCTGTTCGCTGATATAGCGGTTATACAGCTCGGTACTGTTCATGTCGTTATATTCGACTTTGACGCCCGGGTATTGCGCTTCAAATCCCTTAATTAACGGCCCGGCCGCTTTGGTATCGGTCGTGGAATAGACCACCACCTTGCCCTCTTTTACGGCGGCATCAATCGTTTTTTGATAATCCGCGGGATAGCCCGCAGGCACCTCCGCCCAGGCGGCACAGGCGAAAACGGCCGTCAGTGAAACCACTAAACCACTTATTTTCTTATACATGATACCAACCTTTAATCATCAATTAATAAACACAAATTTAACATATAGTGGTATCAGCTCCCCTTGCAACGACGGGGATGGCTTTTTTCTGGCTTTTGTGACACTGGCAGAATTTAAAAATGTGGTGTTTATGGCGTTAATTAAAACGCGATCCCGGCCCGGTTTTTTATCGTCTGTCGTATGCGCAGGCGCTGGCGCAGCGGCATGTCGCCGGGAGACGCCGCCCTTGACCTTCTGCGCCGGGCGGCGCAGCATAAAACGGCAAACATAACAAAATAACAACAGACTACAGGAGAGAATCAGTGCCTACAGGACACCGCTTTCTGGCGACGGATCTGCATCAGTTTGTCGTCTCACTGTTTACCCATCTCGGCAGTACCCCAGGGGAAGCCACCCTCGTCGCGGACCATCTGATCGCCGCCAATCTTGCCGGGCATGACTCCCACGGCGTCGGGATGATCCCCAGCTACGTCAAATCCCACACCGGTGGTTTTCTGCATCTCAACCGCCACGCCACGGTGACCAAAGACGCCGGCGCCGTGGTCACCCTCGACGGCAACGCCGGCTTCGGCCAGGTGGTCGCCCACGAAGCGATGCAGTTAGGCATTGAAAAGGCGAAGCAGCATGGTATGGCGGCTATCGCCCTGCGCAATGCGCATCACGTCGGACGCATCGGCTACTGGGCCGAACAGTGCGCCGCCGCCGGGCTGATCTCCATTCACTTCGTCAGCGTCATCGGCGACCCGATGGTCGCCCCGTTCCGCGGGAAGGACAGCCGCTTCGGCACCAACCCGCTGTGCGTGGTGTTTCCCCGCGCGGGCCATCCGCCGCTGCTGCTGGACTACGCCACCAGCGCCATCGCCTTTGGTAAAACCCGCGTCGCCTGGCATAAAGGCGAAGCCGTGGCCCCCGGCTGCCTGATTGACGCCGAGGGTCGACCCACTACCGACCCGGCGGTGATGCAGACCTCGCCGCTGGGCGCCCTGCTCACCTTCGCCCAGCACAAAGGCTATGCCCTGGCGACGCTGTGCGAAGTGCTCGGCGGCGCGCTCTCCGGCGGGCAAACCACCCATCAGGAGAGCCTGCAGACCAGCGTCGACGCCATCTTTAACTGCATGACCACGGTGATCCTGCGCCCGGACGCGTTCGATGCCCCGGACAGCCAGGCACAGACGGAGGCCTTTATCGCATGGTGTAAGAAGTCGCCGCACGATGTCGATGCCCCGGTGCTGGCGCCCGGCGAATGGGAGGCCGCCAACCGCGAAGCGCGGCTGGCGCAGGGGATCCCGCTGGATGCCGGCAGCTGGCAGGCAATCTGCGCCGCCGCGCGCGACGTCGGCCTGAGCGAATCGCACTTCGACCGCTGCCGCCCTCTCGCCTAGCCGCGTGTTACCCCGCAGAGCGTCTGACGTCGGCGCTCTGCGTCATCGTCATTAGTGACGAGGTCATGCTCCCGTCATCAATCTCTTTTCATTTTTCAATACAGATCAATAGCTTAAATTCTGGCACAAGACCTGCATAGCGCAACAGGCCTGCGTCTGCATCACCACCAGGCGATACCGCGATCGTTGCCCGTCGGGCCCGGCGCGACAGCGATCCTCAGTTCACTGTTAACAGGTCTGTTACTGATGAAAAAAATCACGAGCGTGTGCCCCTACTGCGGGGCGGGTTGCAAACTTAAACTGGTTGTCGACAACAATAAAATCATTCGCGCGGAGGCCGCCGACGGCGTCACCAACCAGAACCAGCTGTGCCTGAAAGGCTACTACGGCTGGGATTTTCTTAACGATACGCAGCTCCTGACGCCCCGTCTTAAACAACCGATGATCCGCTACCAGAAAGGCGGCGCCTTCACGCCGGTCAGCTGGCAGGAGGCGATTCGCTATACCGCCAGCAAGCTCAGGGAGATCAAAGAGAAGCATGGCCCGCGCGCCATCATGACCACCGGCTCCTCGCGCGGCACCGGCAACGAAACCAACTATGTGATGCAAAAGTTCGCCCGCGCGGTGCTGAACACCAATAACGTCGACTGCTGCGCCCGCGTCTGCCACGGCCCCTCCGTCGCCGGGCTACAGCAGGCGCTGGGCAACGGGGCGATGAGCAACTCGATTAGCGACATCGAAAACTCGAAGTGCCTGCTGGTCTTTGGCTACAACTGCGCCGACTCCCATCCCATCGTCGCCCGCCGGGTAATCAAGGCCCGGGACAACGGCGCCAAAATCATCGTCTGCGATCCGCGGCGCATTGAAACCGCGCGCATTGCCGATCGTCATCTGCAGCTCAACAACGGCAGCAACATGGCGCTGGTAAATGCCTTCGGCTATGTGCTGCTGGAGGAGGAGCTGTACAACAAAACCTATGTCGAACGCTATACCGAAGGGCTGGATGCTTACCGCGAGGCGGTGAAGGATTACGCCCCGGAAGCGGTGGAAGGGATTGTCGGGGTCAGCGCGCGGGAAATCCGGGAGGCGATGCGCATGTTCGCCGCCGCCCCATCCGCCACCATTATGTGGGGCATGGGGGTCACCCAGTTTGGCCAGGCGGTGGACGTGGTGCGCGGCCTGGCAAGCCTGGCGCTGCTCACCGGCAACCTGGGACGGCCCAACGTCGGCGTGGGGCCGGTCCGCGGGCAAAACAACGTACAGGGCGCCTGCGATATGGGCGTGCTGCCGAACCTGTTCCCCGGCTATCAGGAGGTCACCGACCCCGCCGTGCGGGCGAAATTCGCCGCCGCCTGGGGCATCGACCCGGCGCTGATGGACGACCAGGTCGGCACCCGCATCACCGAGGTGCCGCATAAAGCGCTGACCGGCGAGATCAAAGCCTATTATATCATGGGCGAAGATCCGCTGCAGACCGAAGCCGACCTCGGCCTGGTGCGCAAAGGCATCGAGGCGCTGGACTTCGTGGTCGTGCAGGACATCTTCATGACCAAAACAGCGGAAATGGCCGATGTCCTGCTGCCGGCCACCTCCTGGGGCGAGCACGGCGGCGTCTTCACCTGCGCCGACCGCGGGTTCCAGCGGTTTGAACAGGCGATCCCTCCGGCGGGGAATGTGAAGCGCGACTGGGAGATCATTAGCCTGCTGGCCAGCGAATTGGGCTATCCGATGCACTATGAGAACAACCAGCAGATCTGGGACGAGATGCGCGAGCTCTGCCCGCTGTTCTACGGCGTGACCTGGGAGAAAATGGGCGATATGGGCCATGTCCAGTGGCCGTGCCCGACCCTCGATCATCCCGGCACGCCATGGCTGTATAAAGACAACCGCTTCGACACCCCCTCGGGTAAAGGGCAGCTGTTCGCCACCGCCTGGCGCGCGCCGGCGGAGCGCCCGGATGACGAGTGGCCGCTGGTGCTCTGCACCGTGCGGGAAGTCGGGCATTATTCCTGCCGCTCGATGACCGGCAACTGCGCCGCGCTGCAGTCGCTGGCCGACGAGCCGGGACGGGTGCAGATGAATCCCGCGGATGCGCAACGACTGGGGATCGCCGACAAACAGCTGGTGTGGATCAGCTCCCGGCGCGGGAAGGTGATCTCCCGCGCCGACCTCAGCGATCGCATCAATCCGGGGGCGGTCTATATGACCTATCAGTGGTGGGTGGGCGCCTGCAATGAGCTGACCCAGGATAACCTCGATCCGATCTCCAAAACGCCGGAAACCAAATACTGTGCGGTGAAAGTGGAAGCGATTGCCGACCAGCAATGGGCGGAGCGCTATGCCTGGACGGCCTACAGCGACATGAAAGCGCGACTGAAAGCCGCTGCCGACGTCTGACCTCAGGGAGCGCAGCGCGCTCCCTCTGCCGCTGCCGGTGGGTTACGCCGCCGGCAGCTGTTTCTCCACCAGCCCCACCCACATGGCGACGCCGGGGCCGATCAGCGCATCGTTAAAGTCATAGCTGGCGTTATGCAGCGGCTTCGACGGGGTTTCGCCGTCGGTGCCTATCCAGAAATAGGCCCCCGGACAGGCCTCCAGCATGCAGGCAAAATCTTCGGAGGCCATCGACGGCGCCTGATTCCAGCGCACCGCTTGCGCGCCGAGAGTGGCGACGGCCACCTCGCGCACCTGCTGCGCCTGCAGCGCATGGTTTTTGGTCACCGGATAACCCGGGAACCAGCTAATCTCGCCCTGCACATCGGACACCTGCGGCTGGGTCGCCACATAGCTTTCGATGAGCTCCCGCACGCGGGCGCGAACGCGATTGCTCAGGCAGCGGAAGGTACCGCGCAGCACCACGGTGTCCGGGAGGACGTTGATCGCCTCGCCGCCGTTTATCTGGGTGATGCTGACCACCGCGGAATCCTGCGGCGACAAGCGGCGGGAAGGAATGGTCTGCAGCGCCATTATCAGCTGCGCCGCCGCGACGATCGGATCGGCCCCGCTCTCCGGCATCGCCGCATGACAGCTCTTTCCGCGCAAGGTTATCTCGAAGGCGTCCAGTGAGGCCATCATCGCGCCATCGCTGAGCGCCACTTCGCCAAGAGGGATCCCCGGCCAGTTATGCAGCGCGTAGATGGCGTCCATCGGGAAGCGCTCAAACAACCCCTCCTCCACCATTTTGCGCGCGCCGCCGAGGTTCTCTTCCGCCGGCTGAAAGACAAAGTGGACGGTGCCGCTGAAATGGCGGGTCTGCGCCAGATGGGCGGCGGCCGCCAGCAGCATCGCGGTATGGCCATCGTGGCCGCAGGCGTGCATCACCCCGGCGCGGCGTGAACGGTAGCTGACGCTCCCCAGCTCGGTGATCGGCAGGGCGTCCATATCGGCGCGCAGGCCGATAACCGGCCCGGGGCCGTTCTCCAGCGTCGCCACGACGCCGGTGCCGGCCAGCCCGCGATGCACCTGCAGCCCAAACGAGGCCAGCAGCTCCGCAACGCGGCGCGAGGTCTCCTGCTCCTGATATCCGAGCTCAGGCGCGGCGTGAAATTCACGTCGCCAGCCAACGGCTTCGGCGATCAATGACGGCGATACGGCCATGTATTACTCCTTTCCTGCATAGCGTAATGCTGAATAATCGGTCATGCGTCGCGTTTTTCCCCGTCGCTCACCGGCGTCGGGCGCTGCCGCTCCCTCCGTTATATCCTGTCGTTACCACGCTGACAACGTCACGGAATGCGGCGGCGGCGCGGCGTACAGCCCACCTGCTGCCCTGCGGCCCTTTTTTGGTAGTGATTTCAACGGTGACAACGGCCAGTCGATTAATTATTATGCAACTCAGGACGGCAATTTGCCGAAGGATCCACTACTGACCTCTCCGTCATCGGAAATAAAATGTTTAACCCAGACCAGAATCGTCTTGCCCCCACGCTGGCGATGATCATGGCCGCGTCGCTTGTGGGATTTATCACCGGCTATACGGTGCCGTTAATCAGTCTTGAGCTGGCGCAGCAGCAGATCGCGCCGCTGTACGTCGGCCTGCTGGCCGCCCTGCCGCCCGCCGGCATGATGATCTCCTCTTTCCTCTCTCCTGCGCTGTGCCGGCGCGTTGAAATGGGCGTGCTGCTGAGCGGCAGTCTGATCCTGCTGGCGCTGGCGACCATCGCCTCATGCATGACTACCGATATGACGCTGCTTTTGCTGCCGCGCCTGCTGACCGGCCTGGCCTCCGGGGTCATTATCGTACTCGGCGAAAGCTGGATCACCGGCGGCGCGGCGGGCAGCCAGCGCGCTACCCTCACCGGTCTCTACGCCTCGGCCTTTACCGGCTGCCAGCTGGCCGGGCCGCTGCTGATCTCCGTCGGCCCCGCCTGGCAGACCTCAGCGCTGATAGCGATTGTCGCGGTCACCGCCGTCTGCCTGCTGATGCTGCGCCATCTGCCCACCGGCACTCGTGAAAGCCTCGGGGAGCGCGCCAGCTGGCGCAGCCTCGGCGCCTTTCTGCCGGTACTGGCCTCCGGGGTCTTCTGCTTCGCCTTCTTTGACGCCAGCATCCTCGCCCTGCTGCCGCTGTACGGCATGGACAAAGGGCTGAATGAAGGGCTGGCGGTGCTGCTGGTCACCGTGGTGCTTACCGGAGATGCGATGTTCCAGACCCCGCTCGGCTGGCTGGCCGACCGGGTCGGGATTCGCCGCGTGCATCTGAGCTGCGCGGTGGTTTTCAGCCTGTCGCTGCTGGCCCTGCCGCTGATGCTCGGCTCGCGCATTCAGCTGATGGCCATTTGTCTGCTGCTGGGCGCCGCGGCGGGCGCGCTTTATACCCTGTCGCTGGTGCGGGCGGGGAAAACCTTCAATGGGCAGAAGCTGATTATGATTAACGCCCTGTTCGGCTTTTTCTGGTCCGCCGGCAGCGTTGCCGGGCCGGTAGTCAGCGGCATGCTGATCGGCATCACTGGTTACGATGGCCTGATCGTCACCCTGGTGGCCAGCGGCGTGCTGTTCCTGTTGATTCAGTGTCTGTGCAAAAACGAGAAAACCCTGCTTGCCAGTGAGCAGGAAGATGACATGGACGAGGCGACGGAGTCCGCACGGTAGTCTTCACGGGCTGGCCTGGCGCCAGCCCTTTTTTATGGCCCTCACCGGAGGGTATCCTGTTCTTGCTGGCTCACTGCTGTTAACCATTGCCGGCCCCCCAGCCGAGAGGAAATTCCATGGAAAGTAATACCTTACATCGTGGCAGATTGATCGATCATATTCTGCTGGTTGTCGAAGACTTTGAGGCAAGCAAAAACTTCTATACCGCCGTACTGTCGGCGCTGGAGATCCCGGTTATCACCACCGCCAATGAATACTTGCTGGCCGACGAACTGGTGGTGGCCTCACGCCACAGCCCGGAGGCTGCCGGGAAACTGACTGGGCGCCACCACCTGGCATTCCAGGCCAGAGATCGTGACATGGTGGACGCTTTTTACCATGCGGCGCTGACCCATGGCGGACGTGATAACGGCGCGCCTGGCGAACGACACTATCATCCTGGTTACTATGCCGCTTTTGTGCTGGATCCTCAGGGGAATAATATTGAGGCGGTGTACCATGGCAAGGCTGAGCGCAGCGCCGGGTCTGTTGCGATCAGCTTCACGCAGTAAGCGGGCGAAAGTCACATTTTCTTACCTGCGCAATTCCCATAATAAATGTGGGTGTTATCATTTCCTTAATGAATAATTCATACCCATAGCTGAGGCGTCGATGCTGGAAAACCTAATCATCTGATAATCAGACTTCCGACCATCACTGGCCGGACTGATTATCACTGCGCTGAAATCGAATGCGGACACTGGCGAGTGTTCGCCTATTTTGCCCATGATGATGACAAAGGTTTCCCGGTATGAATGTTTCCCCTCAGGAGCAAGCGACTTTATTCATTCTCGTCCCCTGCGGACAAACGCTCCACATCCACGCGATGGCAGCGAGACCCCTCCCTCGCATAAGAAACGTCACCCCCAGCCAGTTAACCCGGTGCGTTATCCCTGTGCCATGCTCGATCACTCCCTCTGCATGCCGTTGCGTTGCCTTACCCAATGACAGTCGCCAGGCGAATTTTATCTTTCGGTTTGTCATTCCGCGGCCAGCCTGTGACGACAGCCGCAAGGGATCCACATCAACCAGGCCCCGATACCAGGGAAACCGTCACCGACCAGGGAGTCTTCGCGTATGAAATTAGCGTTGGGACCGTACATCCGTTTTAGCAGAATCTTGTTATTTCCGCTGGCGATGGTTATCTATGATTTTTCTGCTTATCTGACTACCGATCTCATTCAGCCGGGTATTATCCACATCATCCGGGAATTTGAGGCTGATGTTGCGTTAGCCCCGGCCTCTGTCAGCCTCTATTTAGCCGGGGGGCTGGCATTACAGTGGCTGCTGGGGCCGCTCTCCGACCGCATTGGTCGCCGCCCCGTACTACTGACCGGAGCCATCATCTTTGCTTTGGCCTGCTTCAGCATGATCTTTGTCACGTCGATTGATCAATATCTTATCGCCCGTTTTATCCAGGGAACCAGTATCTGCTTCATTTCGACAGTCGGTTATGTCTCCATCCAGGAGGCTTTTGATGAAAAAGAGTCTATCCGCATTATGGCGGCGCTGACATCCATCGTTTTGCTGGCGCCGGTAATCGGGCCCCTGGCGGGCGCTGGCCTGATGAATTTCCTGCACTGGAAGTTATTGTTTGCGATCATCGGCGCCATGAGCTTGCTGGCCTGGGCGTTACTGATTTTTAACATGCCAGAAACGGTCACCTCTCAGGGCTGGGGGTTTCGTCCGGGAGAGGTATTTTCCGAGTTTGTCCGCGCCTTTAAACAGCCGGTGGTGCTCACGGGCGCGCTGGCGTTGTCATTCAGTAACCTGCCGATAATCACCTGGGTAGCACTCTCTCCGGTGATCCTGATCGATGACGGGGGGATGTCGCGCGGCGCCTATGCCTGGACCCAGGTGCCTGTCTTTGGCGGCGTTATTATTGCCAGCATCATCGTGGCCCGTTTTATCAAGGATCCCACCTCTCCTCGCTTTATCTGGCGCACTATCCCGATACAGCTGACCGGGTTGTTGGTATTACTGGCGGGAAATATTGCATGGCCCCATACCTGGTGGTGGTCCGTTTCAGGAACAAGTCTCTATGCCCTCGGAACAGGCCTGTTGTTCCCCGTATTATTCCGTTTTGCGCTTTTTTCCCACTCCCTGCCGAAAGGGACGGTTTCAGCCACCATCAACATTGTGGCGCTCAGTTTTATGGCGGCCTCGGTGGAAGTAGCGCGCTGGGTTTACTTCCAGGCTGGCGGCAGAATAGCCTTTCACTGCCTGGCGCTGATAGCGGGAATCGTCGTCATCATGCTGGTCTCGCGCTTGTTAAAACTTCGTCAACAACATCTCCTTCAGCCAGCCTGAAGGTTTAGGCCTTTTTACCCGCAACAGGAGAACACTATGTTTTCATACATTATGCTGGGAACGAACGATCTGCCACGCGCCATCAAGTTCTATGACCCGTTAATGGCGCTGCTGGGGCACGTCAAAGCCGGCCGTAACGAACAGGGGGCGTCCTGGGGCACCTTCAACGGCAATCACACCTGCGGGCTGTGCGTGGGCGTTCCTTTTGACCAACAGCCTGCCGGGGTGGGTAATGGAACGATGGTGGCGCTTAACGCCCGCTCCGTCGCACATATTGCGGAACTGCATGCCCTCGCCCTGCAACTCGGCGGACGTGACGAAGGCGGTCCCGGTCACCGGCCGCAGTATGGCGACGGTTTTCACAGCGCCTACGTCCGCGATCCCGACGGCAATAAGCTGGCGTTTGTTTACTATGCGTCTACAGATTGAATGGCTGCAGCGGAGGTGGCTTTTGCAGGCGGAGATAAGGGAGTCAGGACGGCCAACTTCGCCGTCCTTATTCACCGAGGAATAAAAAAGCCAGCAGCTCAAGCGCTGCGGCTTATCTTCCCGGCAAGTTATCTACCGCAAAGTGATAACGTAATCCGGCGTCGCGCATACAGCGTTTCCGCCGCCAGCTGAAAATGATATTCCATCGCCTTCAGCTTTTTCGTCTTGAGCTGTTTTAGTGGAATACCCTCGATATGCCCTGTCGCGACCAACCACCGGATTTCAGCCGTACTCAGCTTGAGCTGTTTTTTCAGTATTGATAGCAGGCTGATGCGAAATGGCTGACTGACTCTGACGCGCACCGTTATCCGCTGACATGCCATCAACGTAACCGACCATTGCTCGTGAATACGAAAATCAGGTTGCCCCGACGGCTCGGCGCGGTTGCGCTTCAGCGTCGCGAGGTCAGCGGCATAATAGTGAACCATGGCTGCATCGTTCTGCAGCAGGCGCTGAAGCAGTTCACGGTTTATCTTGCTGACGTGCAGCCTGGAAAACAGGGCGATATTCCAGGTGTAATCGCAGCGCGTGCATTTATAGATGCTCCAGATATCCAGCAGCTTCTTTTGCGAATTCACCCGGATGGCGCCGGAAGGCGCGAAGTCGCGTTTCACATTGCAGGCGGGGCAGCGTTTGGCAATGTGCTGATACCCCACGGGCGTGACCGTCCATGTAACTGTCATAACGTACCTTTTTTAACCCATACGAAACCGAGTCCGTCATTAACGGACCATGATTTTTGGCGTATGAAAAATAGTTAATCGCTATTTTTCAGTGGGTTAAAAAAAGATTTCCAACGTTATTTCCCTGGAGAAGTCCTAATCGACACCCTGAGATTAACAAAGGGGTTATCGCGGGATATATGAGCCCAGTCAATGTTTGTGCGGATGATTAAAAGCTTCGTCAATACACCCGGAATGCTCAGCGGGCTGGCATCGCGCCAGCCCGCCCGGTTTACAGCACCTTGCTGAGGAACGCGGCGGTGCGTGGGTTGGTCGGCGCGCTAAAGATCTGCCCCGGCTTGCCCTCTTCCTGAATCACGCCCTGGTCGATGAAGATCACCCGGTCGGCCACTTCGCGGGCAAAGCCCATTTCGTGGGTCACGATCACCATGGTCATCCCCTCGCTGGCGAGGTTTTTCATCACCTCCAGCACGTCGCCCACCAGCTCCGGATCCAGCGCCGACGTGGGCTCATCGAACAGCATTATCGACGGCTTCATCGCCAGCGCGCGGGCGATGGCTACCCGCTGCTGCTGGCCGCCGGACAGGCTCGAGGGCCAGGCGTCGCGCTTATCGCTTAAGCCCACCTTCGCCAGCAAGGCTTCCGCCAGGTCGACCGCCTGCTGGCGCGGCATATTGCGCAGATTCATCGGCGCCATGATCAGGTTTTCCAGCACCGTCATGTGCGGGAACAGGTTAAAGCGCTGGAACACCATGCCGACGCTTTCGCGCATCTTGTTGAGGTCGGTGGTCCGGTCGTGGGCGGCAAAGCCGTTAACCACCACCTCGCCTTCGCTGACCGTCTCCAGGGCGTTCATGCAGCGCAGGAAGGTGCTTTTCCCCGAGCCGGATGGGCCGATGATGCACACCACTTCCTGCGGTTTAATATCGCAGCTGATGCCGCGCAGCACGTGGCTGTCGCCGAAGCGCTTATGTAAGTTATTAATGTGAATCACTTTTGCCAAACCTCTTTTCCAGACGGTTAACCAGCTGCGCCAGCATGAAGGTGATCACCCAGTAGACCAGAGAGATGGTCAGGTAGGGTTCCCAGTAGGTGGCGTAGGCGCCGGAGACGGTGCGCGCGGCATAGGCCAGATCGGCCAGGCCGATCGCCGAGGCCAGCGACGAGTCTTTGACAATGGCGATGGCGTTATTGCCCAGCGGCGGCAGAATGCGGCGAAACGCCTGCGGCAGGATCACCTTGCGCATGGTTTTCCACCACGGCATGCCCAGCGCGCGGGAGGCCTCCATCTGCCCTTTGTCGATCGACTGGATGCCGGCGCGGAAAATCTCCGACACATAGGCCCCGGCGTTAAGGGTGATCGCCACGATGCAGGAGAGGAACGCCCCGTAGCTGGCGCGCAGCTCGCGGGCAAAGTCGGCGCTCATCAGGCCGCTGGTCACCAGCAGGCCGTCGCGCGGGTTGATAAACAGCGGCACCAGCGCAAAGTGCACCACCATAATCTGCACGAACAGCGGCGTGCCGCGGAAGGCGCTGACGTAAAAGCGCACCGGAAACTGCACCAGGTAGCGGAGAATATATTTCCACGGCCCGTGCTCGGCCTTCGCCATCCGCCCGAGACCGAGAGTTAACCCCCACAGCGTCCCGAGGATCACGCAGATAATGGTACATTTAATCGTCATCAGGGCGCCGTCCACAAACAGCGGGCCGTACTCCTCGATGATCTCCCAACGGAATCCCGTCATAGTCCTTCCCTAAAAAATACGGCTATCGCCTGGGCGATAGCCGTGGTCACTGAAAAAGGTGGATTATTGCGCTGGCAGCGTCGGCACGTTGTCGTCGAACCAGGTTTTATAGATTTTGGCGTAAGTCCCGTCAGCAACAATCTTTTGCAGCCCGGCGTTGATTTTGCCCAGCAGTTCGCTGTTGCCTTTCGCCACCGCAATACCGAAATACTGACGCTCAAATTTGGCATCCGGCACCAGCTTGAACTGCTTCTCCGGGTGCTGTTTGATGTAGTACTTCACCACCCCGACGTCGCCAACCGCGGCGCTGACGCCGTCCTCAAACAGCTCCTGGAGCATCAGCGGGGTATTGTCGAAGCGCTTGATCGCGGCGCTGTTTTTACCCAGCACCTCAGAAACCACGATATCGCCGGTGCTGGAGTTCACCACCCCGACCTTCTCGTTTTTCAGGGCCGCCAGCGAATCCACCTGCGAGTCCTGAGCGACGACGATAGACTGTTCGGCCGGGAAGTACGGCGCGGAGAAATCGACCATCTGTTTGCGTTTATCGGTGATGGTGATCCCGGAGATGATGATGTCGCGGTCGCCGGTGTTCAGCGTGGCGAAGATGCCTTCCCATGGGGTATTGACCAGCTTAACGTCAAAGCCTTCGGCTTTGGCGATGGCTTTGATGATGTCGATGTCGAAACCTTCCAGCTGTTTCTGGCTATTTTCAAATTCAAACGGCCGGTAGGTGCCGCCGGAGCCGACGGTATAGGTTTCCGCAGCCGCCTGTCCGGCAGCCGTCAGCGCGGCTATCATGCAACACGCTTTGAGCAAATTCTTGACCATGAGATTTCCTTTTTATGCATTTATTTTGCATAAAAATACACACACTCACTTTTATATGCAACCGGAAACCTTCCCGCTGGTGAATTATCTTCTCAATGGCCCCGTTTACCGCCGGATTTACCGATAGCCCGATGCAGATCGTTGATTCGTTTCAGGGATTTCACCGTTTTTTGTGGCGTGGTAGAGGCCACCGACAGGACAATCATCTCGAGACAGACCAGCACCGTACCGTGCAGCGGCATCCGGCTACTGTCCCCGCCGCGCGGGACGTCGATCACCACCTGCGCCTCCTGGCTGAAGCGCGAGTCCACCGCCTGGGTCAGCAGGATGGTCGGAATACCCAGCCGCTTCGCCTCGCGCAGGGTGGTCAACCCTTCGCGATGGGGGGATTTTTGCCCCATCATGATCAGCACATCGCCGCGCTGCAGGCCGATAAGCTGTTCGGCAAGGCTAAAGCCCGTGCGGTTCATCACGTACGCCGGCAGGCCAATACGGCTGAACAACCGGGCGGTGTATTCGGCGAGGATCCCCGAGGCGCCGATACCGAAGATCCCCACCTGGCGCGCGTCGCTGAGCAATGCCACCGCCTGAGCCACCGCCGCGCGGTTGTCGGCCCGCGACAGGACCTCGCACACCCGCTGATGGCCTTCAAGCACAAAATCAATACTGGAGTTGACGTCGCTGGAGAGCGCGGTAACCGTCGAGCGCATCTTTTCCGCCGAGGTGACCGAGGTGCCGAACCAGCGCTCCATGGTCTGCTTAAGCTCGCGCAGCCCGGCGAAGCCCAGCGCCTGGATGGCACGCACCACCGTGGCGTCGGAGGTCTGGGTCGCGGTGGCGATCTCCATCGCCGTATGCTCCAGCACCACCTCGCGGTTGTCGTTGATATAGCTGACCACCGCCCGCAGCCGGGGGGAGAGCTGGTGCGCCCGGGCGCGATAGCGTTCGCCGAACAGATCGACTTTGCCCTTCTCTTTTTTTACCGCGCTTTTCATTTGGCCTCCGCCGGGATCGGCCTGCCGGCAATATGCGACTGCACCTGGGCCACCATCAGGGACAGCGCGGCGTAGGAGTTAGAGATCACCTCTTCCCGCGGCAGTAAAATATAGTGCCCGGTGCGGCAGGCGCGCATAAAGTCGCACCAGCCGGGCATCACGCCCTCCATCGCCTGCAGCTCATCCTGCGGCTTACCGCCGGTATCCGACCGCCAGGTGGCGAAGACAAAATCAGCGTCCAGCTCCGGCAGCTGTTCCGCGCTGACGTCAATGCGCTGGCCGTCGGGGATCCGCTCAATCAGCGGCGGAAAGCGGAACCCGGCGTCGCGCAGCACCCGGCCCAGCGCATGATACGAATGATGCACCGTGACCTTGCCGTTGTTCGCCTGGATCACTGAGACGCTGTATTGCGGTGGGTTGACCATCGCTTTCAGTTGTTTAATTTGTTCCTGATAGCGGCGCTCGAGGATCGCCAGCCGCGGCTGGGTGCCGGTCAGCTGCGCCAGCTTGCGGTAAATCTCCGGGGCGCTGCCCTGCAGATGGTCGATGCTCACCGTCGGGGCAATCTTCTCCAGTTGCTCCACTGACACGTGGCGGCTGGGCTCAGTGATGATCAGATCCGGCCTGGCGGCGGCTACCGCTTCCAGATCGATATCGGCGGTGCCAATAAAGCGGATATCGCTGTTGTCGAAATCGACGCCGGTGAGCTGGGCGCTGGATCGCAGGTAGTGGCTGCCGTCCGGGCGCGTCCGGCCGTGGCTGGCGATCGGCGGCGCCCCGAGCTCAATCAGCGGAATGGTAATGTCGAGATCGTGCATCGAAACGATACGCTGCGGATGCAGCGGTACGGTGACGGTGCGGCCTAAATCATCGGTGAAAGTTTGAGTTTGTGGGGCGGCGGCGCTGACGGCCCCCGTCAGCAACAGCAGCAATGAGACGAACCAACGCATACTACCTTCCTGGTTAAAGGGCATCACGGCGACGCCAGAGCAAGACAACGAAGAACGGGCAGCCCACCAGGGCAATGACAATCCCCGCCGGGATCTGCAGCGGGGCAAACGCCAGCCGGCCAAGGGTATCGGTCGCCAGCACCAGCAAGGCGCCAATCAGCGCGCTGCCGCACAGCAGCGATACCTGGCCGCCGCGCAGCACGAAACGCGCCATATGCGGCGCCATCAGGCCCACAAATCCAAGGCTGCCGACGCAGGAGACGCTGGCCGAGGTCAGCAGCACCGGGGCGAAAAAGCGCAGCACCGTCAGCTGCTGCAGACGTACGCCGAGGCCGATGGCGGTCCGGTCGCCCAGCAGCGCCACGTCCGCCGCCCGGGCGGTACAGAACAGGATGATGGCCCCGGGCAGCGCCCAGCAAAAAGCCACCGCCAGCAGCGGCCAGGTGGCGGCCTGCAGGCTGCCCGCCAGCCAGATCATCGCCGTCTGCACGTCGCGTACGTCGGCGGTGGTCATAAAGATGCCGACCGCGGCCGCCAGGCTCCAGGAGACGCCGATGCCAATTAAAATAAAGCGCGGCCGCGAACAGTCGCGGGCCAGCGTCAGGACCAGCAGGGCCACCGCTATGCCGCCGACCATCCCCGCCAGCGGCCGCCAGACCAGGCCTACCGCCGGGAAAAACAGCACCAGCGCCAGAACCACGATGCTTGCCCCCTCTTTGACGCCGATCAGCCCCGGGTCGGCCAGCCCGTTACGGGTGATGCTCTGCATCGCCGCGCCGGCCAGCCCCAGCATGGCCCCGCACAGCAGCGCCATCAGGATCCGCGGCAGGCGGATATCAAACAGAATAAAGCGCGGCTGCTCGCCCATCTCCTGCGGCGCCAGCAGGGCCCGCGCCAGCGTCGACGCGGGCAGCGGATAGCTGCCGCGGCTGAGGCTGTACAGCCCCAGCGCCAGCAGCGTCAGCACTATGCTGGCGGCAATTTTTAACGCCGCAGGACGCAGCAGCAGATGACGGGAGGCGAAAGCCAGCGGCCGAAAACCGGCCCGGTGAACGGCGCGCGTCATTTAAAAAACCTCGCGGCGATAAAGATAAACAACGGCGCGCCCACCAGGGCGGTCATCGCTCCGGTGGCCAGCTCCTGCGGCGCGACCAGCGTCCGGGCGGCGATGTCCGCCAGCACCAGCGCCAGCGCCCCCACCGGCGCCGCGAGCGGCAGCGCCAGGCGGATATCTTCCGTCACCAGACGGCGCACCACGTGCGGCACCACCAGCCCGACGAAGCCGATCGGCCCGGCCACCGCCACCGCCGCGCCGCAGAGCAGCGCAATCGCCAGCAGGCCCAGCAGCCGCGTCTGGACGAGATTAACGCCAAGGCCCAGCGCCACCTTATCCCCCAGCGCCAGCACGTTGAGGCGTGGGGCAATGAGCAGCGCGACGCCAAGGCCGATCAGCGCCGGGACCAGCGCCGTCTGCAGCGTGCTCCAGTTCATTCCGGCCAGGTCGCCGGCCAGCCAGGTGCGCATCGCCAGCAGCGTCTGTTCATCGAGAATCAATATCGCCGCCGTCACCGCCGACGCAAACCCTGACAGCGCCACTCCGCACAACGTGATGCGCAGCGGCGTCGCCCCGCCGCGCCCGGCAGAGGCCAGCGCCATCACGCCACCGAACAGCAGCCCCGCGCCGCAGGCGGCGGTCAGCGGGCGCCCGGCGGGGAAAGCGCCGAAGGACAGGCCCAGCGCCGAGGTCGCCACCACCGCCAGCGAGGCGCCGGCGTTAAGCCCGAGAATATGCGGCTCGCCAAGCGGGTTACGGATCACCGTCTGCAGCAGCAGCCCGGCGACGCCGAGCGCCGCGCCGGTCAGCAGCGCCGCCGCCAGCCGCACCAGACGCAGATCGACGATAATCCGCTGCTCAAAGTTACGCGGATCGTACTCCAGCAGCGCTCGCAGCACCGTCTGCGGGGCGATCCAGCGGGCGCCTAAGCCAAGATGCACCAGCGAGGCGGCGATAAGCAGCAGCGTTAGCAGAAGCAGCGCCAGCCGGGGGCGGGGGCGACGCCGCGCGGAAAGCAGGATGGCCACGCTCATTGTGCCGCTGCCTGGCGGTCGCGAAACGGCATAAAGAAGGGTTTGCCGGTTTGCGGGTTAATCGACATCTGCACGTCAACGTCAAACACGCGTTTAATCAGCTCAGGGCTACAGACATCGTTGTCGCTAATCGTGCCGGCGATGCGCCCCTGTTTAAGGAATACCAGCAGATCGGCGTAGTTCACCGCAAAGTTAAGGTCATGGAGCACCGTCACCACCGTGCGGCCATGTTCGCGGGTGAGGGTCTGGAGCAGCTCAAGGATATCGACCTGATAGCGCAGATCGAGCCAGGTGGTCGGCTCATCGAGCAGAATGGTGGCCGTTTGCTGGGCCAGCGCCATGGCGATCCAGCAGCGCTGACGCTGGCCGCCGGAGAGGCTGTCCACCGGCAGATGGGCGAATTCGGCGGTACCGGTTAAGCGCAGCGCCTCCTCTACCGCCAGCTCATCGGCCTCGGACCACTGGCGCATCAGTCCCTGCCACGGGTAGCGCCCGCGCGAGACCAGCTCGAAAACGGTCAATCCTTCCGGGGTCAACGGCGATTGCGGGAGGATGCCCAGCTGGCGCGAGACGGTCTTCGTCGGCATCTGGTGAATGGCTTGCCCGTCCAGACGCACGCAGCCGCCGAGCGGTTTCAGCATTCTGGCGATGGTCGAGAGCAGCGTGGATTTGCCGGATCCGTTCGCCCCGGCCAGCACCGTCATTTTGCCGGTGGGAATGGTCAGGTTGATATCGTCAACGATCAGGGTCTGGCCGTAGCCGGCCGACAGGGCATCCAGTACGATCCCCTGCTCTGCAGGTTTCACCCGCTGTGGCATAACTCGCTCCTGCGCCGCAGCGTTCCAGGCGATAGCTGGACATTCTGCAGTCAAATCAAAATAAATCTCATTCTCTTTTGATCATGACGGGGATGAATGTAGTAGTCAATACTCGCCATCGTCTTCAGACGGGGACGCTGACTACAGCGAGGCTGTGCCAACGCAATATAATTAAAATAAAATAATATCAGCTAGATAACGACAGAACATTCCCTACTGGAGGTGTTTAAAACGTCCTGTTCCTCGCCGCTGAATTTTTATCTTGCATAACGTTTACTACTACATCCCTTCATGATTGAATGATTCTCAATTACACATCTGAAGGCGCATTCAGACGCTAAACAGAGTGCTTTTATTATTCAGGGCAATGATTTTATTGGCTTAATCTGACCGCAAAGGCAGATTCGTTCACGAGAAACAGATAATGACTCAACCCCATGTCGCCTGCAGGACGTTGCCAGGGCGCGCGCTTTTTTCGCTTCTTTTTTTAGCCTCACCGGGATTAATGGCCGCCGACAATCGCGCGGCGAAAAGTACTAACGACGCGGAAGAGACCATCACCGTAGTGGCCGACGGCGCGCAGCAAAGCGCCACAAGCGGCTATCAGCCGCTCAGCTCCGCCACCGCGACGCTAACCTCGATGCCGCTGCTGGATATTCCCCAGGTGGTCAATACCGTCAGCGATCGGGTTCTCGAAGATCAGCACGCCACCTCACTCGATGAGGCGCTGTATAACGTCGCTAACGTGGTGCAGACCAACACCCTCGGCGGTACCCAGGACGCCTTTACCCGCCGCGGCTTCGGCGCCAACCGCGACGGCTCGATCATGACCAACGGCCTGCGCACCGTGCTGCCGCGCAGCTTTAACGCCGCCACCGAACGGGTGGAAGTCCTGAAGGGGCCCGCCTCGACGCTGTACGGTATCCTCGACCCCGGCGGGCTGATCAACGTCATCACTAAACGGCCGGAGCGGCAGTTCTCCGGTTCGGTTTCCGGGACCTCCACCAGCTTTGGCGGCGGCACCGGCAGCGTCGACATCACCGGCCCCATCGAAGGCACAAATCTGGCGTACCGACTGATCGGCGAATATCAGAATGAGGATTACTGGCGCAATTTCGGTAAAAACAAAAGCAGCTTTATCGCCCCTTCCCTGACCTGGTTTGGCGAGCGGGCAACGGTGACCGCGTCCTATTCGCACCGCGACTACAGCGCCCCCTTTGATCGCGGCACTATCTTCGATCTGAATACCGGCTATGCGGTTAACGTCGATCGCAAAACCCGCTTCGATGAAGCGTTTAATATTACCGATGGCTATTCCGATCTCGCTCAGCTCAACGCCGAGTATCGCCTTAACGACGCCTGGACCGCGCGCTTCGACTACAGCTACAGCCAGGATCATTACAACGATAACCAGGCGCGGGTGATGGCCTATGATTCGGCGACCGGCAACCTCACCCGCCGGGTCGATGGTACCCACGGTTCAACGCAGAAGATGCACTCCACCCGCGCCGACCTGCAGGGCAACGTGGTAGTGGGCGGCTTTTATAACGAGCTGCTGACCGGCGTCGCCTATGAGAATTACGATCTGCTGCGCACCGATATGCTGCGCTGTAAGAACGTTAAAGGCTTTAACATCTATCATCCGGTCTACGGCACTCTCGACACCTGTAATACCGTCTCCGCCTCCGACAGCGACCAGCGGATCCAGCAGGAGAGCTATGCCGCATACGTGCAGGACGCGCTGTACCTGACCGACAACTGGATCGCCGTCGCCGGCGTGCGCTACCAGTACTACACCCAGTACGCCGGTAAAGGCCGACCGTTTAACGTCAATACCGACAGCCGCGATGAGAAATGGACGCCGAAAGCCGGCCTGGTCTACAAGGTCACGCCGAACGTCTCCCTGTTCGCCAACGTCGCCCAGTCGTTTATGCCGCAGTCGTCGATCGCCAGCTATATCGGCGAGCTGCCGCCGGAAGAGTCCACCTCTTACGAAGTGGGCGCCAAATTCGACCTGTTAAACGGCATTACCGCCAATATCGCGCTGTTTGATATTCATAAGCGTAACGTGCTGTACACCGAGAGCATTGGCGATGAGACGGTGGCCAAAACGGCGGGCAAAGTGCGTTCCCAGGGCGTGGAAGTGGATCTGGCCGGGTCCATCACCGATAACCTCAGCGTGATCGCCAGCTACGGCTACACCGACGCCAAAGTGCTGGAAGATCCGGATTACGCCGGGAAACCGCTGCCAAACGTACCGAAACATACAGGTTCGCTGTTCCTGACCTATGACATTCATAACGTCTATAACAGCAACACCCTGACCGTCGGCGGCGGCGGCCACGCGGTCAGCAAGCGTTCCGGCACCAACGGCGCGGATTATTATCTGCAGGGGTATGCGGTGGCGGATGTGTTTGCCGCCTATAAGATGAAGCTGCAGTATCCGGTGACGCTGCAGGTGAATGTGAAGAACCTGTTTGATAAGACCTATTACACTTCCTCGATCGGCACCAATAACCTCGGCAACCAGATTGGCGACCCGCGCGAAGTGCAGTTCACGGTGAAGATGGATTTTTAAGCCGGACCATGGCGTCGCGCCGGATATTCATTGCCGGGCGGCGCTGCGCTTGCGCCGGCCTACCTTTCCGTGACATTTGTCGCAGTTCGTAGGCCCGGTAAGGCGCAGCCGCCACCGGGCAAAACAGGCGCCTGGCACCGGATGCCCATTGCCGGGCGGCGCTGCGCTTGCGCCGGCCTACGTTTCCGTGACATTTGTCGCAGCTCGTAGGCCCGGTAAGGCGCAGCCGCCACCGGGCAAAAACAGGCGCCTGGCACCGGATGCCCATTGCCGGGCGGCGCTGCGCTTGCGCCGGCCTAGTTTCCGTGACATTTGTCGCAGCGCCACCGGGGAATGCGTTCAGCTTACCAGTCCGCCTCCTGGCCGAGGATGCGCAATATATCCTGACGATGCTGCAGCAGCTGCGGGTTATCGCGATGACGGGGAAAAGCCAGCGGCAGCGCAAACTCGGCGATAATCCGCCCCGGACGCGGCGACATCACCAGCACCCGCTCGCACAGCAGCAGCGCCTCTTCGATATCGTGGGTCACCAGCAGGCTGGTATACCCCTGCTGCTGCCAGAGGGCGATCAGCTCCCGCTGCATACTGATGCGGGTCAGCGAATCGAGTTTGCCCAACGGCTCGTCGAGCAGCAGCAGACGCGGTTCGTTCAACAAGGCGCGCGCCAGCGCCGCACGCTGCGCCATCCCCCCGGACAGCTGCCGCGGCCACGCCTCGCTGAAGGCCTGCAGCCCGATGCGGTCAATCAGCGCGTCTGCCTTCGCCTCCAGCCCCTTTTTCCCCTGCGCCTGCGGGCCCAGCAGCACGTTCTGCCGCACCGTCAGCCACGGATAGAGCGTCGGATCCTGAAACACAAGAATTCGCTCCGGCCCCGGGGCGCCGAGCGCCGCGCCGTCGATCTGCATCTGTCCGCTCTGCGGCGCTTCCAGCCCCGCCAGCAGCCGCAGCAGGGTTGATTTACCGCAGCCGGAAGGGCCCAGCAGCGCCACGCTTTCCCCCGGGCGCAGCTGCAGGCTGATATTCTCCAGCACCGGTACCGTCTGTTTGCCAAGCGTAAACGCATGATGAAGATGGCTGATGGATACCGCCGCGCCGCGCGCTATCGTCTCGGTTACCATTGCATCCCTCCTCGCTGCCAGCTCAGCAGCCGGTCACGCAGCATAAATAATCCGCTTATCAGGCCGGAGCATAACAAGGCCATCACCAGCAGCGCGGCATACATATTAGGATAGGCCGCCCAGCCCTGGGCCCACTGGAGGTAAAAGCCGATCCCCGACTTCACCCCGACCATTTCGGCGACAATCAGCACCGAAAACGACGCGCCGAGCCCCATAAACAGGCCGACAAAGACGTTCGGCAACGCGGCGGGGATCGCCACCCGCAGGATCAGGAAACGCTGGCTGGCGCCGAGGGTCCGCGCCACGTCGTACCACGCCTTATCAATGCCCATCACTCCGGACCAGGTCAGCACCGTGACCGGGAACCAGGTGCTCAGCGCGATCAAAAACACGCTGGCGCCGAAGCTCGAGGGAAAAATAAACAGGCACAGCGGCAGCAGCGCGGTGGACGGCACCGGCCCCAGCAGACGTAACACCGGATGCACCCAGTAGCCAATCCGTTGCGACCAGCCGATGGCCAGACCGGTGATGAACCCGCTGCTGGTACCCAGCAGCACACCAAGCCCCAGCAGCCCCAGGGAGTGCAGCAGGCTGTCGAGCAGGCGCGGCCAGTCGTCGTGCAGCACCTCGATCAGCGCCTGCGGCGGCGCGAAGAATGGTACCGGCAGCACGGCAGTTTTGGCGGTCAGCCCTTCCCAGACAGCAAACAGCACCGGCAGCAGCGCCAGCCACTTGCCGGCATGCAGCACACGCGCGCCGCGCGCCCGCCAGTAGCGATAGCTCAGCGCCAGCAGCAACAAGCCGCCGCCGAGGGTGAATTGCGCCAGCGCCCAGCCTTCGCTAAACGGCCAGCGCCGCCCGGCGTCGGGCCAGGTCAGAGTAAACAGACCGCCCAGCAGCCACAGCGCGGCGGCCAGCAGCCCTTCTCCCCACAGCGGCGCGCGGCCGGTGGGGTGCGCCAGAGCCTGCTCAGGCGAATACGTTGGCATAGATACTCTCCGCGAACTGATGGGGATCGGTACCCGGCTTGATCACCTGCACCCGCTGCAGGTCGACCGCATACTGCGTCAGCTCTTTCACGAACGCTTCGCCCACCGCGTGATGGCCGTGGCCCTGCCCGTGGAGGATGCCGCTCACCTCCGCTTCACTGGTATTCAGGGCATGGGCGAGGAAGGATTGCGCCACGCTTTCCGGATGCGCAGCGGCATAGCTGTGCGCCTCAAGGATCGCCTGGGTGAGCGCCGCGGCGGCCGGTTTATGGTCCCGCGCCAGGCTCCCGCTCACCCCCAGCACGCAGCAGCTGAGGTTGGCATAATCCCCGGTCATATTGCTGGCGATCAGCTGATACTTACCGGTCTCCAGCAGACGATAGCTGAACGGCTCGCTGCCGCTGATGGCGGCGATTTCGCGCTTGTCCAGCGCCACGCTGAGCAGATCCGCCGGGTAGACTTTCCACTGCACGTCGCTGATCGGGTCGATACCGTGGCGCTTAAGCAGAATGGCGAAGAAGTTTTTATCTGGTCCGGCCATGTCGGTGACGCCGATGGTTTGCCCCTTCAGGCTCTCGAGGCCGCCGAACGGCGAGTCTTTAGCCGTCAGCAGGTTCAGACAGCCGCCATGGGTCCCGGCGGTGAGCTTGACGTCAAAGCCCTGCTCCAGCGCCTTCAGCCAGCGCAGCGCCATCCCCACCCCGGCGTCGGCCTTACCGGTGGCGATCGCCTCCAGCAGCACATCGGTGGAGCTGCCGAAGTTAACAAACTCAACGTCGAGGTTGTATTTACTGAATATCTTCTGCTGCTCGGCGACGGCGACCGGCGCGAGGCATACCGCGCTTTTGTTGATCGCCAGCTTGATCTTGTAGGGCTGCGGCAGGCGCAGCGCCGGATGGGCATCGCCGCCGGCCATGTCCGCCATATCATGAGCCCACAGCGGCAGAGAGACCCCGGCCAGCGCCAGGCCGCCGCTGAGCTGTAAAAAACGGCGGCGGGAAAAAGGGGTTCTGGTCATGGTGTCACCTCGGCGGCGGGCACGCTAAAACGGCGGTCAAAGGTCGGCTTCACGTCCAGCCGGGTGCGGATCAGGCCGTTGGCGAGATAAAAGTCCGCCGTTGCCTGCTGCTGGGCCACCGTTTCCTCGGCCAGCGGCTGCCACTGCGACTGGCGGTTGGCAAACTGCGCGCGGGCGATCTCCGCCGGGAAGCGGATGATCTCCCCCAACGTTTTGCCGTAGCTGTCGAGATTGGCGTAGGCCCAGCGCTCGGCGCCGGCCAGGCGCTGGAGATAATCCTGCAGCGCGGCGCGTTTTTGCGGATCGTTAAGCGCGGAATCCGTTGCCGCGAGGAAGGTATTCCCCGGCAGCAGCCCTTTGCCGCTCACCAGGAGCTGCCCCTCGTTGGTCTTCACCATTTGGGTGGTGTAGGGCTCCCAGGTCGCCCAGGCGTCCACCGAGCCGTTTAGCAACGCCACTTTGGCGTCCACCGGGCCGAGGAACACCCACTGCACCTCCTTCGGTGAAATCCCCGCCTGCTCCAGCGCTTTCAGCGCCACGAAATGACCAATCGACCCTTTACCGGTGGCGATGCGTTTGCCTTTTAAATCAGCGCCGCTTTTTAACGTGCTGCCGGGGGATACCAGCACCGCGGTCCCCGCCGGGTTGCTTTTATCCACGGCAATAGCTTTGACCGGCGCACCGTTGGCCAGGGCGAAGAGCAACGGCGCATCGCCGATGATCCCCGCGTCCACGGCGCCCGCGTTGAGGGCTTCCGCCAGCGGCGCGGCGGCCGGGAACTCGGCCCACTTAATGTCGTAAGGGAGATTTTGCAGGGCGTTGGCCGCCTCCAGCTGCGAACGCATGCCGCCTTTTTGATCGGCGATACGCAGGGTAAGCCGCTCCTGCGCTGTCGCGTAGCCGCCCAGCGCCAGCAGCATCAGCGCGGCCGCCACCCGGCCTGAAAATGATAGACGCATCGTGATTATCCTTGTGATTGAAAGACGAAGTTGCCAGCTGCCAGCCAGGCGCTGTCGCTCTGTGGGGTATGTACCCGTCCGCAGAGCACATTGCGGTAGTGGCGTTCCAGCGGGTTTTGTCGGCTGAGACCATGATTGCCGGTCAGCTCGAGCGCGATATTCACCGCCTGAATGGCGTTGTCGGTGATGGTGACTTTCGCCAGATTGGCCTCGATGGCGGAAAAGCGCAGCGCGGCGGCCTGCTCCAGCAGGCTGCGGTTGACCAGCAGCAGCCCGGCGATCTGCCCGACTTTCTCCTGCACCCGTGGCAGACGAGAGAGCGGATGGCCGAGACCGGCGGGCACCCGCCCCGCCAGCCACCTCACCAGCCAGTCGTGAGCGGCGTGGGCAATGCTGTCATAGATCGCCGCCAGCAGCGCCGTCTGCCGGTTGGCGAACAGGCGAAACGGTTCGGCCTGGGCGGCGGGTGGCGCATCGGCCGGCCAGACATCCACCGCGTGCTCTGCCGCCACCCGAACGTGGTTAAAAATAACTTCATGGCTGCCGGTGGCCCGCATCCCGGCGTGATCCCAGCTCTTCACCACCGTGATACCCGGGCTGTCGCCAGGCACCAGCCAGGTACCCACCAGCGGCGGGTTATCATCGCTTCTGGCCCACACCGCCAGCCAGCGCAGCCCTTCAATGCCGGTGGTATTAATTTTATGGCCGCTGATGTCCCAGCCCTCCGCGCGACGGGTCGCCACGGTGTCCGGCAGGCCGCCCCGCGCCGGGGAGCCCAGCTCCGGCTCGACGCGCAGGCTGTTGATGAGGCCACCGTGTTCGACAGCATCGTGAAAAACCTGCTGGCGCAGCGGCGCGTGCCAGGCGTCATTTTCCGCCAGCCGCAAATGGTGGAGATACTGCATGCAGACGATCAGCGCTGTCGCCGGCTCTCCCCAGGCGATGGCGGCGATGACCTGCTGCAGCTGGGCCAGACTGGCGCCCGCGCCGCCGCAGGATGGCGGCACGGCGAGACTTAACCAGCCCCCCGCACGCAGATGGTCGATATTACGCCAGGGAAACTCGCCGCTGGCGTCAAGGCTGGCCGCCTGCTCCGCCATCTGCTGGCGAAGCGCCGTCAGCTGCCGGGCCCAGTCGTCGCGCTCAGGATGGATCACGATGCGCGCTCCGCCACCGCACGCCGCGCGGCTTTTTCCCGGGCGATCGGCAGCAGCGCCCGGCCATAGTCGGCCGCGTCGTTCAGCGGATCGAAGCCGCGGATCAGGAAGTTACGCACCCCGAGGTCGTAGTAGTCGAGCAGCGCATCCGCCACCTGCTCCGGGGTGCCCACCAGCGCGGTGGAGTTATGTCCGCCGCCCACCAGCTGGGCGATGCCGGTCCACAGGCGTTTGTCCACCACTCTGCCCTGCGCCGCAGTAGCCCGCAGCCGCTGGGCGCCGATGCTGTCCGGTTTGGCTTTGAACCCGCCCCCGCGCTGCGCCGCCTGCTCGGTGGCGACGTGCAGGATATGCTCGGCTTTCTCCCAGGCTTCGGCTTCGCTGTCGGCGATAATCGGCCGGAACGAGACGCTGAAGCCGATATCACGCTGGTGTTTCGCCGCTTCGGCGCGCACCCGCTGGATGGTCTCGCCGGTTTGCGCCAGCGACTCGCCCCACAGCGCGAAGACGTCGGCATGTTTGCCGGCGACGGTGATGGCCGCTTCCGACGAGCCGCCGAAGTAGATGGGAAGATGCGGCTTTTGCAGCGGGCGAATGGCGGACCAGGCCTGCTCGGCCTGATAGAAATCGTTGTGAATATCCACCGGCTGCTCGCTGGTCCACACCTGGCGCACGGTGTCGAGGAAGGCGTCGGTGCGAGCGTAGCGCTGGTCGTGGTCGAGATAATCGCCATCCCGGCGCTGTTCGGCATCGTTGCCGCCGCTGATGATATGCACCGCCAGCCGGCCGCCCAGCAGGTGCTCAAGGGTAGCGAATTTGCGCGCGGCAAGGGTTGGGGAAACAAAACCGGGACGATGGGCCAGCAGGTACTGAATTTTCTGCGTCGACAGTCCCGCCAGGGCCGTCACCAGAAAGCCGTCGGGTTGATCGGACCAGTGGCCGACCAGCAGACGATCAAACCCGGCGGCTTCATGGGTTTGCGCAAAGCGAACGATATAGTCGCGGTCAAAGATCGGCCCCACCGGGGCAATCGTTTCGGAAGAGAGGCGGTGGCCAATCATGCCGAGAAACTGAATGCTCATGAACAACTCCTTGCGTCAGGGTAATGGAGTGGCCGCGACAGCGGCGCTGGTCATTACCCTATACAGAGCGTGTTAATGAGCAAAATGCATTTTTATCATATCTTAATATGCTTAATTAGCATTAAACAAAAATACATAGTGCTTTCAGTCGGATACGGTCAGCTGCTGCACCACTTTGCTGGCGAAAAAGGTCAGCGGCGGCTGCAGGTTCGCCAGATACTGGGCGTGGATCAGCCACAGTGAGACCGCAGGCTGAAAATCGCTGAGGCTGAGGACCGCGATCTCGTCCCGCCACGGGCTGCTGGCCAGCGCCGCCCTCGGCACCAGACCCAGCCCCAGCCCCTGCGCCACCAGCGCTATCTGTAACTGCGCGCCCGCGCTTTCGACGTTGAGCGTCAACCGCAATCCCTGGCTCTGCAGCTCGCGAATGAGCCCGGCGCGCAGGCCACAGCCGTCGGGGTTAAGGATCCAGCCCCGTTCGGCGCACTCCCGCAGGGATGACGCGCGCAAATTCAAACGCCGGCCGACGATCGGCACCACCTCCAGGGGACACAGCAGGCGCCCGCTGTAGCTCTCGGCGAAGCTTTGCTGGGCGGGCCCCATCGCCAGCATGCCGTCCAGCTCGCCGTTTTCCAGCCGGCGCTGCAGCTGTCCACTCCAGCCGCAGGTGATCTGCGGCGACAGTCCGGGAAACTGCTGGCTCAGCGCCGACAGCGCCGCCGGCAGGGCAATCTCGCTGAGACTCTGCGGCACGCCGAGACGCAGCGCGCCGCGCGGCTCGCCTTCCGGATCCAACAGGCTGTAGAGTTTTTTCGTCTCACGCTTAATGCTCAGACACTGCTCGTACACCCGGTGTCCGGCGGCGGTCAGGGTCAGCGGGCGGGTCTGGCGCTCTAACAGCGTGACGTTCAGCTCCTGTTCCAGACGCTGCAGGCGCCGGGTGATGGCCGACTGGGTGATCCCCAGATATTCCGCGGCCTGATTGAGGGAGGAAAACTGCACCGTGGCCAGCAAAGCGTCGATATCGTCAATGCGCATAGGAACCTTATGTGAAATTTGCATATTAATATATGCGTAAATTGCATTTAAATAATATTAACGCCTCTGTTAGCGTTTTGACCAGTCCCTCTGACAGGAACCGCACATGACTGCACCACGACTGGAAAAATTACGCCATTTCATTCATGAGGTAGACCGCCTGCACCGCGAACACCACCAGACCGCCCCGCTGCTTGACGCCGTGGCGCAGCGGCTGGCGGCGCTGGTGCGTTACGACGACTGGCTGCCGGAAGAGTACACCCTGCCGCATCCGCACCATTACCAGCAGTATCTGCTGCATGCCGACTCCGGGGAGCGCTTCTCGATTGTCAGCTTCGTCTGGGGACCGGGGCAAGCGACGCCGATCCATGATCACCGGGTGTGGGGGGCCATTGGGATGCTACGCGGCGCGGAGGAAAACCAGCGCTACCAGTTGGATGCCGATGGCATACCGCGCGCGCTGGGCGCCGCCACGCTTCTGGAAGCAGGTCAGGTGGAGAAAGTCTCCGCTGACGATGGCGATATTCATCGCGTCAGCAATGCGCTGGCGGATCGCGTCTCCATCAGCATTCATGTCTACGGCGGCAATATCGGCGCGGTGAAGCGCGCCGTGTATACCCCGGAAGGGCAGCAGAAACCGTTTATCTCCGGCTACTCTAACCGCCATTTACCCAATATCTGGGATTCCTCCCGCGAACATCAAGGATAACCACTATGCCCACCTACGCTTATCGCCAGGCCGCCGGGATCCGCCAGGCGCTGCTCGACCGTCGTGAACTGGCGCTGATCGACGTCCGTGAAGAGGCCGATTTCGCCACCGCTCATCCACTGTTTGCCGTCAATCTGCCGCTCAGCAAACTGGAGCTCGAGGTCCGCCGGCGGATACCGCGCTTCACCACCCCGCTCACCGTCTACGACAACGGCGAGGGTCTGGCGGAGATCGCCGTCGAACGGCTGCGGTCCTGGGGCTATCAGGATGTGGCCCTGCTGGCCGAGGGTCTCGCCGGCTGGCGCCGCAGCGGCGGCGAGCTGTTTCAAGACGTCAACTCCGCCAGTAAAGCCTTTGGCGAGCTGGTGGAAAGCGTGCGTCACACACCGTCGCTCAGCGCCCAGGAGGTTCAGGCGCTCATCGACAGCCGGCAGGAGGTGGTGATCGTCGACGCCCGGCGCTTCGATGAGTACCAGACCATGAGCATCCCCGGCAGCATCAGCGTGCCCGGCGGCGAGCTGGCCCTGCGGGTGGAGAGCCTGACGCCCTCCCCGCAGACGCCGGTTATCGTCAACTGCGCCGGACGCACCCGCAGCATCATCGGCACCCAGTCGCTGATCAACGCCGGCGTGCCAAACCCGGTCCATGCCCTGCGCAATGGCACTATCGGCTGGACGCTGGCCGGCCAGACGCTGGCGCACCAGCAACAGCGGCAATACGATCCCTCCGCCCGCGCCTCCGGCGCCCGGGCCGCTGAGGTGGCGCATTTTGCCGAACGGGCCGGGGTGGCGGTCATCGATGAGGCCACGCTGCAACACTGGCTGCAGCAGAGCGACCGCACCACCTTCCTGTTTGATGTCCGCAGCCCCGAAGAGTACGCGGCGGGTCACTATCCCGGCAGCCTGAGCGCGCCAGGCGGCCAGCTGGTGCAGGAGACCGACCACTTCGCCAGCGTACGAGGGGCGCGCATTGTGCTGCTGGATGACGATGGCATCCGGGCGGCGATAACCGGCTCGTGGCTGGCGCAGATGGGCTGGGAGACGGCGCGGCTGAGCGCGCTGTCGACCAGCCAGTTGAGCGAACGCGGGGTGCCAGCCGCCGAGGTGCCGCCCGGCCCGCAGGCGGAGGAGATAAGCCCGGCGCAGCTGGCGCAACAGCTGGAAGAACCCGGTACGGTGGTGCTCGATTTTACCACCAGCGCCAACTTTGTCGCTCGCCATATCCCCGGCGCGTGGTGGCTAACGCGCTCGCAGCTGCGCCAGGCCCTGGAAGCAATCCCTCCCGCCCAACGTTACGTGGTGACCTGCGGCAGCAGTCTGCTGGCCCGCTACGCGGTGCCGGAGGTGGCGGCCTTGACCGGTAAACCGGTGCAGTTGCTTACCGGCGGGACGCTGGCGTGGATCGCCGCCGGTCTGCCGCTGGCGCATGGCGACAGCGGCCTCGCCGTCGAGCGCCGTGACCGCTATCGTCGTCCGTACGAAGGAACCGATAATTCCGCCGAGGCCATGCAGGCCTATCTGGAGTGGGAGTATGGCCTCGTGGATCAGCTGGCCCGCGACGGCACCCACGGTTTTCGGGTGCTCTAGCGCGAGCCCGCCTCAGGCTTCGCGCATGATCCACGAATACTGAAAGCTCTTCGGCGCCGGAAAATGGGTCCGGCGCCGGTAGGAGCCCAGCGACTGCGGGGTGCAGTAGGTACAACTCCCCAGCCATTCAACACTCGCCGGCGCCACCCCCGCCTCTGCGAAGATCGCTTCGGCAAAGGCGCGCAGATCAAACCACAGATTATCGCTGCCGCGTGCGGCGGCTTTGAGCGGATCGCTGACCGGGCCCGAACGGGAGTGGAACAGCCGCTGGCGATGGCGGGCCACCCGGTCACCGCCGGGCTGGTCCAGCAGTTGCTGATAGAATCCGGCGGAGACTTCGTAACAGCAGGGGTGAATATGCGGCCCCACGGCGATGACCAGATCGGCCAATGCCACCCCCTGCTGGCGAAAACAGGCCAGACTGTTGTCGACAATACCGCTGACCAGCCCCTGCCAGCCGGCATGCACGCTGCAGACGTAGCGACCGTCGCGCGAGGCGATCAGCAGCGGCAGACAGTCGGCGGTCACCACCCCCACCTTTTGCCCGGCTACCGCGGTAAACACCGCGTCGGCGTGCGGGCGCGTCGGCAGCGGCTGCTGATAATGATGAACCTCATTACCATGCACCAGCTTCACCGGAGCCAGCTCGGCATAGGGAAAGGCGGCGGTTTCATGGACATCGAGAAAAGCGTGGCGGATGCCAGGGATCGCATTGAGCAAACGGGAGGTGTAAGCCATAGGGACGATAAGCGTCAGGGAATGATGTCTTACCTTAGGCCAGGGGACGCGGACAGGCAAGGCGGCGGCCCGGCATTTTTTTACCAGACCGCCGGATGCATATCAGACCATGGCCGCGCGCTGCTGGCGATGCATCAGCCAGAACACCGCCACGCCGGCCAGCACAATGCCCGGCGCCGAGGCCGCCATCACCCCGACGGTGCCGGTGCCGGTGCCGAGGGCCAGCATCTTGCCGGCCAGCAGCGGGCCGCTCATCGCCCCAAGACGCCCCACCGCCACGGCGGTGCCCACCCCGGTGGCGCGGATGGCCGCGGGATAAAAAAGCGGCGCCAGAGCGTAAAGCACACTTTGTCCGCCGGTGGCGAACAGCCCGGCGACAAACCCCGCCAGCAGCATGCCAGTCAGCGACGACGCGCTGCCCAGCGCCAGCAGCGACGCCAGAATGCCGCTGTAGATCAGGAGCGACATCCGCAGCGGGGTGAGCTTATCCATTAGCGCCCCCAGCAGCAGCGTGCCGCAGGCGGCGCCGATCTGCAGAGAGAACATCACCCCCGCCGCCTGGCTGGCGCGGAATCCCTGGCCCACCAGCAGCATCGGCAGCCAGTTGATCAGCATATAGACCACCAGCAGGGTGAAAAAATAACCCAGCCACAGCAGCAGCGTAGCGGCGGCCTGGCCCGGGGCAAACAGGGTGCGCAGCGGCACGCTGGCCTCCGCGCGCTGAAAAGCCTGCGACTCCGGCAGCCAGCGCATCAGCAACGGGATCAGCAGCAGCGGGACCACGCCGCCAATCCAGAAAATAATCTGCCAGGCCGCGGCGAGACCGGAAAAGCCCAGCGCTGCCGCCAGCGCGGCGCCAATGGGTACGCCGCAGTACATCAGGCTTACCGCCCGGCCGCGGAAACGTGAGCCAGCGGCTTCCGAGGTTAAGGCAATCAGGTTCGGCAATACCGCCCCGAGCCCGACGCCGGTGAGCAGGCGCGCCAGCACCATCGTCGGGAAGCTCCATGCCAGCGCGGTGGCCAGCGAGAACAGGCCAAACAGCAGCACCGACCCCAACAGAATGCGCTTACGCCCGTGGCGGTCCGCCAGCATGCCGCCCACCAGCGCGCCGGGCAGCAGGCCGAGGATCCCAGCGCTGAAGATCCAGCCCATCTGCATTTTATCCAGCGCAAAGGCCTGCGCCATGCCGACGGCGGCGATCCCCGCCGCCTGCAGATCCAGCCCTTCCATCAGGGCCACCATAAAACAGAGCCCGATGGTGACCACCAGGCGCGAGGGGGTTGCAGTCGTTATCTTGGTCATAGGGTACCTTAGCGATAGCCGAACAAACGGAGCAGGTGACTGGCGGCTGATGCTTTGTCAGCCGCACGTTCTTAGTTATTTATTGCGGTTAAGCAGATCCAGCGCGACGTCGACGATCATATCCTCCTGGCCGCCGACCATCCGCCGCTTGCCCAGCTCGACGAGAATATCCACCGCGCTGAGGCCATAGCGCTTGGCCGCCGCTTCGCTGTGGCGCAGGAAGCTGGAGTAGACTCCGGCGTAGCCCAGCGCCAGCGTTTCGCGGTCGACACGCACCGGGCGATCCTGCAGCGGCCGCACCAGCTCATCGGCCGCGTTCATCAGGGCGTAGAGATCGGTGCCATGCTGCCAGCCGAGCTTGTCGGCGGCGGCAATAAACACCTCCAGCGGCGCATTGCCCGCCCCCGCCCCCATCCCGGCCAGGCTGGCGTCAATGCGATCGCACCCCTCTTCCACCGCGACGATCGAGTTCGCCACCCCGAGGCTCAGATTATGATGGGCATGCATCCCGGTGGCGGTCTCCGGCTTCAGCACCGCCTTCAGGGCGCGGAAGCGGTCGCGAATGTCGTTCATGTTCATCGCCCCGCCGGAATCCACCACATAGATACAGGTCGCGCCGTAAGATTCCATCTTCAACGCCTGCTGCGCCAGCGCCTGCGGGGAGATCATATGGCTCATCATCAGAAAACCGACGGTGTCCATTCCCAGCTCGCGGGCAAAGGCAATATGTTGCGCCGCGACGTCCGCTTCGCTGCAGTGGGTGGCGACCCGCACCACCCGCGCTCCGGCCTGATACGCCGCTTTCAGATCGTGCAGCGTGCCGATGCCCGGCAGCAGCAAGGTGGCGATTTTCGCCTGGCTCACGACATCCGCTGCCGCTTCAATCCAGGCGATGTCGCTGTGGGCGCCAAAGCCATAGTTGAAGCTGGATCCCTGCAGGCCATCGCCATGGGCCACTTCGATGGAGTCGACCCCAGCCTTATCCAGCGCGCTGGCGATCTGCTGCACCTGCGCCAGGGAATACTGGTGACGAATAGCGTGCATACCATCGCGCAGCGTCACGTCCGAGATATAAAGTTTTTTACCGTTCATGCTGTCGCTCCCGCCGCGCTGTGCATTGCCCCGACCATTTGCTCCGCCGTCGCCAGCGCCGCCGAGGTCATAATATCGAGGTTGCCCGCGTACGCTGGCAGATAGTGCGCCGCCCCTTCCACTTCGAGGTACACCGCGGTTTTCAGGCCGGAAAAACAGCCGACGCCGGGCAGGTTGACCGGCCTGTCCTCGGGGATAACCTCAAACTGAACCTGCTGCTTCAGCCGGTAGCCCGGGACGTAAGCCTGCACTGCCGCCGCCATTTCGGCGATCGAGGCGGCAATCGCCTCCTGCGACGCCAGCTCGCTCAGGATGTAGACGGTATCGCGCATCATCAGCGGCGGCTCCGCAGGGTTCAGTACAATAATCGCTTTGCCCTTGCCCGCCCCACCGACTTTTTCAATCGCCTGCGAGGTGGTTTCGGTGAATTCGTCAATATTGGCCCGCGTGCCCGGCCCGGCGGATTGGCTGGCGATCGAGGCCACAATCTCCGCGTAATGCACCTTCGCCACTCGCGAGACCGCGGCGACCATCGGGATGGTCGCCTGCCCGCCGCAGGTCACCATATTGACGTTACCCTGATGGAGATTGTCCGCGAGGTTGACCACCGGTACGCAGTACGGGCCAATCGCCGCCGGCGTCAGGTCGATAACGCGGATCCCCGGCTTCGCTTCGCGCAGCGCGGCATCGTTTTTGATGTGCGCCCCGGCGCTGGTGGCGTCAAAAACAAAATCGATGTCGGCAAATTCCGCCATCTGCATCAGGCCGCCCACCCCTTCGTGAGTGGTCGCAACGCCCAGGCGCCGGGCGCGGGCCAGGCCATCCGACTGCGGGTCGATGCCGACCATCACCGCCATCTCCAGATGCTGGCCGTGGCGCAGGATTTTAATCATTAAATCGGTGCCGATATTCCCGGAGCCGATAATGGCGACTTTACGTTTACGCATCACGATCTCCTTCTCCGGCGGCAACGAAGCGTGCCGCGACTGAGCCAATACCTTCGATATGGGCGACAAAGCTGTCCCCCTCGTTAATCGTCACCATCGGGCCTAACGCCCCGGTCAGCACGATATCCCCCGCCCGCAGCGGTTCGCCGAGACTCGCCAGCTTGCGCGCCAGCCAGACTGCGGCGTTCAGCGGATGCCCCAGACACTCGCTGCCGCGGCCGCTGGAGACCAGCTCCTGGTTGCGGGTCATGTGCATGGCGCACTGCTTCAGATCCAGTCCCGCCGGGCGCTGCGCCGGGCCGCCAATGACGTACAGGCCGCAGGAGGCGTTATCGGCGACGGTGTCGACAAAGCCGATTGACCAGTCGCGAATGCGGCTGCCCACCACCTCAAGCGCCGGCAATACCCATTCGATGGCGTTATACAGTTCATCAAAAGTGGTATCGGCATGCGGCAGATCCTGCTTCAGCACCAGGGCGATCTCGGCCTCCACCTTGGGCTGCAGCACGCGGCCAAACGGCACCTCGGCGTTGTCGCCGTAGCACATGTCGGCAAACAGGGTGCCGAAGTCCGGCTGATTGACGCCCAGCTGCTGCTGCACTTTGGGATGGGTCAGGCCCACCTTGCGGCCCACCACCCGCCGGCCATGGGCCACGTGGTGCTGGACGTTCAGACGCTGGATGGCATAGGCGGCGTCGGCATTGTCGACGCCGAGAATATCGCGCAGCGGGGCGATTGCCTGGCCGCTCTGTTCCGCGTCGCGGAGCTGCCGGGCCAGCGCGTCAAGAGAAAAAGTCATCATTTACTCCTTAAGCCCGTGCGAGGAAATTGAGCACCAGCTGATTAAAACTGTCGGCATGTTCCCACTGCGCCCAGTGGCCGCAGTCGCGGTAAATATGCAGTTCCGAACCGGCGATCCCGGCGAGCAGGCGCAACCCGGCGTCCATCGGCACGAAGCGGTCATTGCGTCCCCAGACGATCAGAGTTGGCGCGCTGATTTCGCCCAGCCGCGGGCCAAAGTCAGGAAACTGCTTCGGGTTGGCTTCCAGGCTCTTGACGAAGTTGTCCAGATGGTCGCGGCGCGACAGCATATTGTTGAGACGCGCCTCGAACAGCGCCTCGGTGAGGTCGCGGGTGTCGAAGACGAAGATGCTCATCATCTTTTTGAGGTTTTCAATGGTCGGCTCGCGGTACAGGGCGTTCAGCAGCTTGATGCCCTCGGTCGGCATCGGCGTGAACAGGCTCATGCCGCCGGTCCCCCCGCCCATCAGCACCAGCTTAGCCACCCGCTCCGGCCAGCTCAGGGTGAAGGCCACCGCGCTATGGCCGCCCATCGAGTTGCCCAGCAGATGGACTTTATCGATCCCCAGCTGATCGACCACGCTTTTCAGAATGCGGGCGTTGAGATCCGAACGCGAGCCGCTGTTGACGATAGCATCGCTTTTGCCCCACCCCGGACAGTCGAGGAGCAGCACGCGATAGCCCGCCTCGACCAGCGGGTCAATATTGCGGCTGAAGTTGGCCCAGCCGGTGGCCCCCGGCCCGGAGCCGTGCAGCATGACCACGGTCTCTTTCCCGTCGCCACAGTTATTGATATGGATGCGCAGCGTGCGGCCCCCCTCGTCGACATTGAGGAATCGGCTGGTGGCGGCTTCAGTTTGCGGTTGATAGCTCATGTTAGTCTCCCGGTTAATCAAATCTCGGTGGTGGCGCTCAGCGAGCCGAATCCGGCGATCCACTCGGGGATCGGCCGGTAATAGCGGCCTTCACTGCGCCAGCGGCCAAAAGCGGATAGCGCGGCAAAAGCGGCCACCCAGGTCTTAATTTCGTGCGTCGATTTGCCGGCCATCGCCGACAGCTCGTCATTGCCGATCGCGTCCAGTTCGCTCAGCCGCCCCTGCTCCAGCAGGCTCATAAAGCGGTTGTCCCAGACCGGATTGAGGGGATGGAGCGAGTGCGGGTCTTCGGTAAACCGTCGGGCGGCATTGATCACCCGCTGCTGGCGCCGTTCGCGTTCGTCCGGCGGCAGCTGTTTTCCGCCGCCGAGCAGGCGATCGCGCAGATGAGCGTCGGCCTTCGCCAGCTCCGGCACCGGCGGCTGGTGCGAGAGTCCGCCCGAGCCGAGGATCAGCACCCGCTTATTGAGGGTATTGAGAAAGCGGCCCATCGCCTCGCCCAGCAGCCGGGTGCGTTGAAAACCCGGCAGCGGCGCGGCGACGCCGTTAATAAACACCGGCAGCACCGGCACGCGGTCCAGGCCACCCAGCAGAAACTCCAGCGGCTGGGCGAAGCCATGGTCCACCTGCATGTTGTACGACACCGCCAGGTCGATACCGCTGTTGAGGATGGCGTGGGCGCAGGCTTCCGCCAGCTCGGCGGGCACCGGCAGGTCGCCGGCGGCGCTGGCGAAGTCGCCAATCGCGGTGGCGCCGACCCCGAGGCAGAACGGCGGCATCACGTCATAGAAAAAACCGTTGTAGTGATCGGGGGCGAAGAGCACCACCAGCTCTGGATCGAATTCAGCGATCCGCCGCCGGGCGTCGGCAATCACCCGGTTCACTTCATCGAGGACCGCCTGCTCCGGGTCCACGAATCCCACCAGCGGAGTGTGGGAGAGACAGTGCAAATAGGCATGCATATCAGGCCACCTTCTCTTCTGCGTGGGCAGTTTCCTCGATTGCGAGGGTCATTTTTTCCGCCAGGGCGGTCAGCTGCGCGCCGAGGGTCTGCGGGATGGCGAGAGCGGCGACAAAGCGGTCCGGCCTGACCACGGCGATGGCGGTGTTATGCAGTGCAAACCAGCTTTTGAGGCGGTTTTGTGTATCGCCCACCCGCAGCGTGCCGGGGGCGTTATCCTGCTCGCGATGGATCTGCACCTCGGGCACCACCTGGATAAAGCGCACGCCAATCGCGCGCCAGCGGGCGATCTGCCCGGCGTCGAGCCCCCACTGCGGGTTGCAGCCCCAGCCGATAATGGCGAAATTCGCGCCGATGACGTCGTCGAGCAGCACGCTCTCGCCGCTCTCCAGCGTCACCTGCGGTTGAATAAACATTTTGCCCACCGGCGAGGTTTTGCTGGCGCCGTCGGTCAGCAGCGCCCCCTCGCGGTATTGCGGCATCGGCTTAAAGCGCATTTCGAGGAAGTAGCGCTTCACCGGCGGCAGGTAGTTCAGCAGCCAGGAGAGACCGTCGCGCACGGCCCCCTGCCAGCGCTTCGGCGGCGCCAGCACGTAGCCGGCGGTGACCGACAGATCAATCATCGCTTTAGCGTGGTCGCGGCGCTCCTGCTGGTAGCTGTCGAGCAGCGCCTCTCCCGCTTTACCGTTGACCACCAGCGCCAGCTTCCACGCCAGGTTGAAGGCGTCGCGCATGCCGCTGTTGTATCCCTGCCCCTGCCAGACCGGCATGATGTGTGCCGCATCGCCGGCCAGCAGCACCCGGTTAATGCGAAAGCGCTCGGCAAGGCGGGCGTTATGCGTATAGACCCGCTGGCGGATCAGCTCGACGCGGTCCGGGTCCGGCAGCACTTTGCTCAGCAGACGGCGCATATTGTGCGGTTCGCTGAGCTGAGCTTCGGTTTCGCCGGGCATCACCATAAATTCAAAGCGGCGCACGCCGTGGGGCAGCGCGGCGGAAACGTAGGGTCGCACCGGGTCGCAGCACAGGTAAACGTGCGGGGTGGCCAGCGGGTCGTTAGCGATATCGATGACGATCCACTGATTCGGCGCGGTTTTACCTTCGAAGGGGATGTTCAGCGTACGGCGAATAAAGCTGGCGCCCCCGTCGCAGGCCACCAGCCAGTCCGCGCGCACCGTCTCCCGCTCGCCGTCCGGTCCTTTAAGATTTAACGTGACACCGTCACCGGTCTGGCTAAAGGCTTCCACTTCGCGGGAGAAGAGGCAGCGGACCTGCGGGAAACGCTGCAGACCGTGATACATCACCGCATCGACCTGCGGCTGAATGAAGGCGTTGCGCCGCGACCAGCCAAACTCATCGGTCATCGGCTGGATATCGGCAAAGCAGCGGCCTTTTGGGGTGAGAAAACGCATGGCGTGCCACGGCGTGGTATGCGGCAGCACGTCATTCACCAGCCCCACCGCCTGCATCGCCCGCAGGGATTCATCGTCAATGCCGATGGCCCGCGGGTAATCGATCAGTGTGGCGAGCTTTTCCACCACCAGCACGCTGATGCCCATCTGGCCAAGGTAGTTGGCCATCATCAGACCAACCGGACCGGCGCCAACGATGGCGACCTGAGCGGTATGCTGCACGGCGGGTTGAATATCGGGTGTAGATGTTGTCATTCTCAGCGACCTCACGACTCGGAAACTGCCCGGCTGACAGGCAACTTGTTAATCATGTGTAAACGTATTTTTATAATGGGCTGAGTATAGGGCGGGGGTTTTCGGCTACAATCAAAACATCATCGAATGTGCACCAGGTGCACAACACTGTTTTTAAAGCATTTTAATGGAGGATTTATGCGTGACGATGAGTCCGCAGCGTACAAAACGGTGCGCGGATTAAGCCGGGGTTTATTGTTATTAAAATTGTTAAATAAATTCGACGGCAGCGCGACACCGGGCCTGCTGGCGGAGTTTAGCGGCCTGCATCGCACCACCGTGCGCCGGCTGCTGGAGACGCTACAGGAGGAGGGTTTTGTCCGCCGCAGCCGCTCCGATGACAGCTTCCGGTTGACCATTAACGTCCGCCAACTGAGCGATGGATTTCGTGACGAACATTGGATTTCTGCCCTCGCCACGCCGCTGCTCGGCGAGCTGCTGCGCGAGGTGCAGTGGCCAACGGACATCACCACCCTCGACGTCGACGCCATGGTGGTGCGCGAGACTACCCACCGCTTCAGCCGACTGTCGTTTCACCGCGCGATGGTCGGACGGCGGCTGCCGCTGCTGCTCACCGCCTCCGGACTGACGTGGCTGGCCTTTGCCCCCGACGCGGAACGCGACGCCATCGTCAGCATGCTGGCCGCCCGTCCGGAAGCTGAGTATCAGCTGGCCCGCGAACCGGAACGGCTGGCGGCGATCCTCGCCCGCACCCGCCAGAACGGCTATGGCGAAAACTTCCGCGGCTGGCGGCAGGAGGAGAAAATCGCCTCGATCGCCGTGCCGGTCTGCAGTCAGCAGCGGGTTATCGGCTGCCTGAACCTGGTCTATATCGCCAGCGCAATGACCATTGATCAGGCGGCGCAGAAGCATCTCCTTGCGCTGCAGAGGGTGGCGAGGCAGATAGAAGCCCGCATGGAGGATGAAGAAGTGTGGTACGAAATGCCTTGATCGCGATGAGGGTAACCGCGATCAACCATTGCGCCCGGCTTCGTTATATAATTTAATACACAACGAATTTTCACGCCATTCGGGCCATACCATGTCAAAACACCCCTTACTGCTGGGCCTGACGCTGCTCAGCGCCAGCCTGTTCACCGGCCAGGCCTTCGCCGACCGCACCGTCACCGACCAGCTGGGTCGCCAGGTCACCCTCCCCGACCACGTCACCCGCGTTGTGGTTCTGCAGCATCAGACGCTCAACCTGCTGGTACAACTGCATACCGCCGAGGATATCGTCGGCGTCTTAAGCAGCTGGAAGAAACAGCTCGGGCCGCAGTTCGCCCGCTTTATGCCCGAGATCGGGCAACTGGCGACCCCGGGCGATCTCACCCAGGTCAATATTGAAAGCCTGCTGGCGCTGCGTCCGCAGGTGGTTTTCGTCGCCAACTATGCGCCGCCGGCGATGATCGCGCAGATCCAACAGGCCGGGATCCCGGTAGTGGCCATCTCGCTTCGCCACGATGCCGCCGGGGAAAAAAATAAAATGAACCCCACCATGGCTGACGAAGAGCAGGCCTATAACGCCGGGCTGATGGAGGGGATCCGCCTTATCGGCGAGGTAGTCGAGCGCCAGCCCGAGGCCGAGGCGCTGATTCACTACACCTTCGAGGCGCGCAAGCAAGCCAATGCGCCGGTGGCCGATATTCCCCAGAACCAGCGGGTGCGGGTGTACATGGCCAACCCCGATCTGAATACCTATGGCGCTGGCAAATACACCGGGCTGATGATGGCGCACGCCGGGGCGCTTAACGTGGCGGCCGCGAGTGTAAAAGGCGCCCGCCAGGTGTCGCTTGAGCAGGTGCTGGAGTGGAACCCACAGGTGATCTTCGTCCAGGACCGTTATCCGCAGGTGGTCAAACAGATAGAGAACGACCCGCAGTGGCAGACGATCGATGCGGTGAAACATCACCGCGTGTGGCTGATGCCGGAGTACGCCAAAGCCTGGGGCTATCCCATGCCAGAGGCCCTGGCGCTGGGTGAGCTGTGGATGGCGAAAAAACTCTATCCCGCGCGCTACCAGAGCATCGATGTGGACAGTAAAGCCAGCGATTACTATCAGCGTTTTTACCGCGTGGCGTGGACGCCAGATGCCCGCTAACTCTCAGCCCTGGCTGGTGCAGGGAAGCCTGGCGCTGGCGACGCTGGCGATCGCGGTCGCCTCGCTCTGTTTCGGCCAGTATCCGTTAAGCCTGAGCACCGTTGGCCACACCCTGGTCCATCTGCCGCCAGGAGAAGGGGTGATCGGGCAGATCGTCTGGTCGGTTCGCCTGCCGCGCGTGGTGATGGCCCTGCTGGCCGGGGGCGCGCTGGGGCTGTGCGGCGCCACCTTGCAGGGCGTGTTCCAGAACCCGCTGGTGGACCCGCACATCATCGGGGTGACCGCCGGCTCCGCCTTTGGCGGCACGCTGGCGATCCTGTTGGGCGTCGGCAGTCTGCTGATGATGGCCTCGACCTTTTTCTTCGGCCTCGTCGCGCTGGGGCTGATTTACGCCCTCGCCGCCCTGCAGGGGCGGGACAGCACGCTTGGGCTGATTCTGTCCGGGATCATTCTCAGCGGCTTCTTCGCCGCGCTGGTCAGCCTGATGCAGTACCTCGCCGACAGCGAAGAGACGTTACCGAACATCGTTTTCTGGCTGCTCGGCAGCTTCGCGACCGCCAGCTGGCATAAGGTACTGCTTATGTCCCTGCCGATGGCGCTTGCCGCCGGGGTGCTGTGGAAGCTGCGCTGGCGGATCAACCTGCTGGCGCTGGAGGAGCGCGATGCCCGCAGTCTTGGCGTTCCGGTGGCTGCGCTGCGTCGCGGCGTGCTGGTCTGCTGTGCAGTGCTGGTGGCAGCCCAGGTGGCGGTCAGCGGCAGCATCGCCTGGATGGGTCTGGTGGTCCCGCACCTCGCCCGCCTGCTGGTGGGCGCTGACCATCGTCGCCTGCTGCCCACCGCCTTCTGGCTCGGCGCCGCCCTGATGCTGGTGGTGGACGATCTGGCGCGTACGCTGACCCAGGCGGAGATCCCGATCGGGATCATCACCGCCCTGCTCGGGGCGCCGCTGTTTACCGTGTTGCTGGTGCAATCCCGACGCCGGAGTACGACCCGATGAACAGCTCATTATCGCTGCAAGCGCTACGCTACGGCCACCGTCAGCCGCTCTTCGCCCCGCTCACGCTGGCCTGCCGGCCCGGTGAGATCTGGGCGGTGCTGGGCGCCAATGGCCGGGGAAAAAGTACCCTGCTGGATACCCTGACCGGCGTGTTGCCGCCGCTGGGCGGCGAGATGCAGTGCGAGGGCGGCGTGGCCCTGGTTCCGCAGTCGTTTCGTCCCGCTTTTTGCTGGCGCGTGAGCGATGTGGTGCTGATGGGCCGGGCCCGTCACGTGGATCTCTTTGCCCAGCCGGACGAGGAGGATGCCCGGCGGGTTGAGCAGGCGCTGGCGCAGCTGGGGATTGCCGCCCTGGCCGAAGATGACTTCGGTGCCCTCTCCGGCGGCCAGCAGCAGCTGGTGTTGATTGCCCGCGCGCTGGTCAGCGCCAGCCAGAATATCCTGCTGGATGAGCCCTGCTCGGCGCTGGACCTTGGTAACCAGCAGGTGGTATTGCAGCTGATCGTCGACCTCGCCCACCGCCAGACGCGCACCGTCCTGTTCACCACCCATGATCCCAACCATGCCCTACAGGTGGCCAGCCATACGCTGCTTCTGCTGCCGGAGGGCCAGTGGCTGGCGGGCGAAACCGCCGACGTACTGAGCGAAACGCATCTCCGGCAAGCGTACGGCCTGCCGGTACGCCTGATCCACCATGCCGCCTCCGCGTTCCCTCTGCTGGCGTCGGGGTTTACGCTGCGTCGCTGAACGGCATAAAACCCGCCTGCCGGAGATACCCCTGGCCAACGTCGCCGAGGATAAAGCGATACAGGGCCAGCGCGGCGGGATCGGCCCTGAGACGCGCCAGCTGGTAATCGCAGCGAATATTCCACGGCGCCGGGATGGTCAGGGTACGCAGAACGTCGCAGGTGGCCAGCGCGGGGCCATAGTGCGCATAGCCGATAAACAGATCCGCCAGATTCTGGCGAATAAGCCACGCGCCGGCTATCTCTCCCGGCGGCACGCTCAGTGAGTCTCTGCCGCCGACCAGCTGCTGCGCCCGCCCGGCCATCGCGTTGCCCAACCCTGGATAGCGTGCCTCAATTCGGGCGAACAGCTGCCAGGTATAATCTCCCGACGGATCGCAGCCTGGCGTGGAGGTCGCCAACCGCAGGCGGGGCGTGCTGAGCAGCGCCAGCCAGTCCAGGCCATCGTTGTCCGGCGACCGCCGGGCGGTCAGCATCAGCTGGTTGCTGGCAAATCCCTGGCATTCCTGCGCCAGACCCGCCTGCAGCAGCGCCTGCGGGTGCGCCGCGTTGGCGGAAGCAAAAACCGCGCACGGTGCCCCGGCTTCGATCCGCTCGCGCAGCAGGCCGGCAGGGCCAAACTGCGCATCGACCGCCAGGCCAGTGTGCTGCTGGAAGTGCGCCACCAGCGGCAGGAAAGCGCTTCTCAGGCTTCCCGCCGCCAGCAGCGTGAGAGTGGTGTTTGCCATAGGATATCGCTATAAACCGGATAATATAGCGCTATATTACCCGGTTTGCCGTCGCGTCAGTAGCGAATTTCTGCCAGCGCCCGCAGCTGCTCGGGGGTGGCTACCGGTAGGTCAAAAAAGCGCAGATAGGCAGGGATCATTTCAAACAGCATGTCGGTCCCGCGCTGGATGTGGCACTGTCGTGCCTGAGCGGCCCTCAGCAGCGGGGTGTACTCCTGAGTCATGACGACTTCCCCCACCCAGGCGCCTGGCGCCAGACGGTCAACGTCCAGCGGCAGTGGATCGCTGGCCTTCATCCCCAGCGGGGTGGCATTGACCACCAGCTCGTGTCCGGCAGGATCGGGCTGCATCAGGGTGATATCGAGCTGCGGATAGTGCTGATGCAGCCGCCCGGCGAGGGCGTGCGCCACCTCGGGCCGGGTATCGTACAGGGTCAGGGCGCTGACCCCCGCCGCCGCGAGGGAGGCGGCGATAGCCGATCCCACCCCGCCGCTGCCAACCACCAGCGCCCGCGTCCCCTGCGGGTTAAACCCTTTACGACGCAGGCCCAGCACAAATCCCTCGCCATCGAACATGTCTCCGCTCAGGCTACCGTCAGCCTCGCGGCGGATGGCATTGCAGGCGCCAGCGATGGCCGCCGTCGGGCTCAGGCGCTGCACCAGATCGCAGGTGGCGATTTTATGCGGCATCGTCACCAGCGCGCCGATGATGTTGGTCATCGTAAACAGCGGCGGAATAAACGCGGCGTAGTCCTCCGGCCTGACCCCCATCGGCACCACCTTCACGTCCACCTGCTGGTCAACGAACCACGGGTTGTAGATCATCGGCGCCTTAAAACTGGCGGTCGGATAGCCAAGGTGCGCTATCAGCCGCGTATTCCCACTAATCACCATGCCTTGCTCCTTTGCTTACTGCGATAACTCGATACGTTTGACGTCGCCGAGGATAAACAGATAGGCCACCACGCCCAGCAGCGCGGCGCCGCCGATGTAGATCAAGGCGTAGAAGAAATTGCCGAACCCGGCAACGATAAAGCCGATCACCAGCGGGGTGAGGATCCCCGCGAGGTTGGCGCAGAAGTTAAACAGGCCGCCGGTCAGGCCGCCCAGCCCCTTCGGGGCGATATCGGAGATCAGCGTCCAGCCGAGACCCACCATCCCCTGGCCAAAAAAGGCAAACGACATCACCAGGAGCACCGCCAGGTCGCTCTCCAGCCAGTTGGCGGTGATGATGCAGCTGGCCATCAGCAGGCCGGCAACGATCGGCAGCTTACGACCGAGGTTGGCTGACCCGGTAGCTTTCAGCAACTTGTCGGAGAGCCAGCCGCCAAACATCACCCCGCCGGCGGCGGCGACAAACGGCAGGATGGAGAAGAAGCCAACCTTCAGCCAGGGCATATGCCGCTCGGTGGCCAGCCAGGTGGGGAACCAGGTGAGAAAGAACACCAGCACGGTATTGCCGGCAAACTGGCCGATGCTGGCGCCGATGATCTGCCGTTTGCTCAGCAGCTGGCGGACCAGCGGCCAGCTGAACGCCACATGCTGGTCGGTCGGGGCGCTGAGGCCGCCGCCGTTTTCGATATGCTCGCGCTCCTGCTGGCTAAGGCGCGGATCTTCATGCGGTTCGCGGTAGCAGCGCCACCACACCAGGGCAAACAGAATGCCGACGGCGCCAACGCTGACGAACAGCACCCGCCAGCCGAAACCGTCCATGATCCAGAACAGCAGCGGCGCAAAGCAGGCCAGCCCGAGATACTCCCCCACGGTGTACACCGCCGTGGCCTTCGCCCGCTCCTGCTGTGGGAACCAGGCGCTGACCACCCGGCTGTTGACCGGAAAGCACGGCGCTTCGCTAATGCCGAGCCCGAAGCGGCAAAGCAGCAGCGTCTTCAGCCCCACCGCCATGCCGTGGAACAGGGTAAACAGCGACCACAGGGTCAGTGACAAAAAGTAGGTCACTTTGTTGCCAAAGCGGTCGAGAAACAATCCGCCGGGGATCTGCGCCAGAGCATAGGTCCAGGCGAAGGCGGAGAAGAGGATTCCCATGATCGCCGGGTCGATCCCCAGCTCAGCGGTGAGCTTTGGGGCGGCGATCCCCAGTACGGTGCGATCGAGATAGTTGATCATGGTGCCAATGGCCAACAGCGCAAGAATGCCGATACGCCGCCGGGAGCGGCGCACGGTGACGGCTGGCTGGGCGGCAGCCGTCGGGTTAGGGCTATATGAGCTCATAGTCGGTTCCTGTCTCGGGTACAGAGGGTGTTGTTATTGTGTTTAACGCATAATGAACCATTTGATTCAGGCTAACAATACTGCATCGCCGCCAGACGGACGGCCGCATTCGCTGCGCCATAGAGCGCATAGCCAGCCCGGCGCTCGGTTAACTCAAAGAAAAAGCGGCCGGCGGTAAACGGCCGGGTGTAAAGATGCAGGAAATCTCCCCCCTGCGGATCGCGGTCATAGAGGAGCTGCTGGCGCTGAAGCTGCCCGACGTCCAGCTCGCCGCCAAAGCGCGCCAGCAGATCGTCATAATAATTGGCCGGGATCGGCAGCGTATGGCGGGCAACCTCGGCAAGCTGGTCGCAGGCGGCCGGCAGATCGCGGCAGGCAAAGGCGGCATGCTGCAGCCCCGCCCCCTGGTAGCAAGCGACGGAGCGGGCGATCTGCGTCGCCCGGCTCTGCGAAATATTCAGCGCCAGACGGATATCGCCCTGCGGGCTGCGCACCGCCAGGCTGCGCACCAGTCCATACGGGTCCGGCAGCGTCTGCTCATGCTCAAGGGAAAAACCAAACACCGTACGGAAGAACATCACCCAGTTATCGCGGCTGTCGGCCTCCATTCCCAGCGCCAGATGATCGATACCGAGATAATCCTCGCGCACCGTCACGCCATCACGCAGATGAAAATCGCGCTCGTAGATAGCCTCCCCGGCGTCGATGAGATAGATAAGGCTGCCGTCGGGGGCGCAGATCGCCGGGATCGGCGTTTCGTTCGGCCCGGCGTCGCCCTGCCAGGTGGCATACCCCAGCGCGCGGGCGCGGGCGACAAGCGACGCGCTGTGCTCGACCCGCAGCGCCATCGCGCAGAGCGATACCCCGTGGCGTTGATAAAAATGGTCGGCCCAGCTGTGCGGCTGATGGTTGATGACGATCCGCGCCCCGCCGTTGCGCCACAGCGTTACCCGTCTGGAGCGGTGGCTTCCCTCGTGCTGAAAACCCAGCGCCTGCAGATGTTGCCCCAGGCGCTGCGCCTCGGCGGCGCTGGCGGCAAACTCGATAAACTCCAGCCCGTGATAGACCGGCAGCGGCGGCGGTGAAAACAGATCGGCATCGCACGTCGGGAGCCGACGGCGGGTTTGCTCTTCCAGCCACAGCAGAGAACGATAACCATCTTTGGCCGTCGCGCCGTTCGGCGAGGCGCGAAAACCGTCATTGAAGATCTCCAGCGACCAGGGGCCGCGGTAGCCACAGCGGGTGATCTGCTCGGCAAACGCCTCTAGCGGCAGCTCCCCCTGTCCGGGAAAGCAGCGGAAGTGGCGGCTCCACTCCAGCAAATCCATTTTCATATACGGCGCATCGGCGAGCTGTACAAAGGTGATTTTCTCCACCGGCACCGACGGTAGCGCGTCCAGCGTGTCGCCGCGGGCCAGAATATGGAAGCTGTCGAGCACCAGGCCCAACGCCGGGCTGTCCACCCGCCGCACCCGCTCCCAGGCCTGCTGCCAGCGGTTCACATGGGTTCCCCAGGCCAGGGCCTCATAGCCGATAGCGATCCCCTCCTCTTCCGCCAGCGTGGCCAGCGCCCGCAGGTCCGCGACCTGCAATTCGCTATCCGCCGAGCAGTCCGGCTGTACATTGCTGCACAACAGCAGCGTCTCGCAGCCCAGCTCGCGCATCAGAGCAAACTTGCGCCGAGCGCGGGCCATATTCGCCGCAAACTGCGCCCGACTGGCGCCTTCAAAATCGCGAAAGGGTTGAAAAAGCGTGATTTTTAACCCTAAATCGGCGGCAAGCTGGCGGATTTCCGCCGGCGTCCCCGTATAATAGAGCAGATCGTTCTCGAAAATTTCCACCCCCTGATACCCCGCCGCCGCAATAGCGTGCAGCTTCTCAGGCAAGGTGCCGGAAATCGAAACGGTGGCGATAGAGCGCAGCATAAGGTCCTCGGGTCAACAGCTGACGTAAGCCTTGAATATGTATCATTTGGTTCATTTGCGCCATACTAGGTTGCTAAATTGTGATCATTATGTGTATTTTTTGTCACCCAAGAAAAAGGAGTTGCCATGACCGTCGTTGCCCATGATGAAGCACAATCCCTGAAGGCGCGGATCTTCAGCGCCGCTATCGCTGTCTTTGCTGAACACGGGCTGTCAGGCGCCCGCATGGAGCAGATCGCCACCGAGGCGCAGACCACCAAACGCATGGTGGTTTACTACTTCAAAAGCAAAGAACAGCTCTATCAGGAGGTGCTGCAGCATGTGTATGCGCGGATCCGCGAAACCGAGCAGCAGCTGGGGCTGGAGAATGTGCCGCCGGTGGAGGCGCTGGTGCGGCTGGTGCGCTGGAGCGTGCGCTATCACGCCACCCATGCGGACTATATGCGCGTCATTTGCATGGAGAATATGCAGCGCGGCAAGTGGTTAAAAAGCTCGGGTGAACTGAAGCCGCTGAATCGTACCGCCCTGTCGATTCTGGAAGACATTTTACTGCGCGGCCAGCAGCAGGGCGTCTTTCAGGCGGAGCTCGACGCGCGCGATGTCCACCGGTTAATCAGCAGCTTCAGCTTTTATCAGGTGTCGAACTTCTACACCTTCAGCAGCCTGTATCTTGACGATCCGCTACCCGCCATCGACGATGAAGCGATGGTGGCTCACCATTGTGACATTGCCGTCAGGGCGGTGATCCGCTTCGTGATTTCCTGACCCGCCGGCGTAAGGGTTCAGTGCCCGGAAAGCGCATGAATGACTTTCTCCATAGCCTCCAGGGTGAGCGGCGAACGCTGGATTTTGCGGTTCGCCAACGAGGTGCGCAGCACACCGGCAATGACAATGTGTTTCGGCTCCTGACCCAGGTCACGCATTTCCAGCACGACTTTACCCACCACGCGGCACATTTCCTGGTACAGGTCGTCGTCTTTCGCTTTATTTCCCATAGAATTTAGCTCGTATTTTATCATTATCAATCAAATCATTATTGATAGATTTCCCGCACAACGCAAACCATCGCCACTTTAAAGGTTCAATGACGCATTTTACCGGCTCATGATGGCGAAATAATCCATTTCTTTTACTCTTTTTCATAGCCGGTGACGAAAAAGTGTGTTGCGTAGATTTTTGCATAACGTGCCGGTTTTGTTACGCGTTTTGTCCATAATTTGAAACGAGGTTTTTATTTTCCTTTTTGATTTCGGCAGCGTATAATGCGCTTCGATTCTTTCTTGAATGGTTTCAGCGCATTGGACTGCATGATAAAACGCATAACACCTTGCCACATTTCATGGGCTGAACCGCCAGCACACATTCTTCTGCACGCTTCAGGGTTGTCACCTATCCTTAGGGCGTGGCTTAGCAACTTTCGTAATACAGGTTTGGCTCCCCGGCAGTGCGCCCGCGGAGCGAGAATTCCATATCCTTCACAACTTAAAGACTAAAACTGTCATGAAAAAGACCAAAATTGTTTGCACCATCGGTCCGAAAACCGAATCTGAAGAGATGCTGACCAAAATGCTGGAAGCCGGCATGAATGTGATGCGTCTGAACTTCTCCCACGGTGACTATGCGGAACACGGTCAGCGCATCCAGAACCTGCGCAATGTGATGAGCAAAACCGGTAAGAAAGCCGCTATTCTGCTGGACACCAAAGGGCCGGAAATCCGTACCATCAAGCTGGAAGGCGGCAACGACGTCTCCCTGAAAGCAGGCCAGACCTTCACCTTCACTACCGATAAATCCGTCATCGGCAACAACGAAATCGTTGCGGTAACCTATGAAGGCTTCACCTCCGACCTCGCCGTCGGCAACACCGTCCTGGTGGACGATGGCCTGATCGGCATGGAAGTTACGGCTATCGAAGGCAACAAAGTTATCTGTAAAGTGCTGAACAATGGCGACCTCGGCGAGAACAAAGGCGTTAACCTGCCGGGCGTCTCCATCGCCCTGCCGGCGCTGGCTGAGAAAGACAAACAGGATCTGATCTTCGGTTGCGAACAGGGCGTGGACTTCGTCGCGGCCTCCTTCATCCGTAAACGTTCCGACGTCGTCGAGATCCGTGAGCACCTGAAAGCCCACGGCGGCGAAAACATCCAGATCATCTCCAAAATCGAAAACCAGGAAGGCCTGAACAACTTCGACGAAATCCTCGAAGCGTCTGACGGCATCATGGTTGCGCGTGGCGACATGGGCGTGGAGATCCCGGTTGAAGAAGTTATCTTCGCCCAGAAAATGATCATCGAAAAATGTATCCGCGCGCGTAAAGTGGTTATCACCGCCACCCAGATGCTGGACTCCATGATCAAGAATCCGCGTCCGACCCGCGCTGAAGCCGGCGACGTGGCTAACGCCATCCTCGACGGCACCGATGCGGTGATGCTGTCCGGCGAATCCGCGAAAGGTAAATACCCGCTGGAAGCGGTCACCATCATGGCGACCATTTGCGAACGTACAGACCGCGTGATGACCAGCCGTCTGGACTTCAACAACGACAACCGTAAACTGCGCATCACCGAAGCGGTGTGCCGCGGCGCGGTAGAAACCGCTGAGAAACTGGAAGCGCCGCTGATCGTGGTCGCCACCCAGGGCGGTAAATCCGCACGCGCTGTGCGCAAATACTTCCCGGATGCCACCATCCTGGCACTGACCACCAACGAAACCACCGCTCGTCAGCTGGTGCTGAGCAAAGGCGTGGTACCGCAGCTGGTGGAAGAGATTGCCTCTACCGATGATTTCTATCATCTGGGCAAAGACCTGGCGCTGAAGAGCGGCCTCGCGCGTAAAGGCGACGTAGTGGTGATGGTTTCCGGCGCATTAGTGCCGAGCGGCACGACTAATACCGCTTCCGTACACGTGCTGTAATAATTTACAGGTTAATTGGTTTTTTTTAATAAAGCGCCTCGCGGGGCGCTTTTTTTTATTCATTGATTAGCTCTTCCTATTAAAAATGCAAATCGGAATTTACTATTTAATAAGGGATTATCTAAGATGAATCCGATGGAAGCGCGCTGTTTTCACTCGCCTTTTTCAGCGATTCTGAGCAATTCGATGCTTCTTTGAGCGAACGATCAAAAATAAGTGCGTTCAGGTAAAAAAAATATTCTCATCCCAAAAAACTTTGTGTAATACTTGTAACGCTACATGGAGATTAACTCAATCTAGAGGGTATTAATAATGAATCGTACTAAACTGGTACTGGGCGCGGTAATCCTGGGTTCTACTCTGCTGGCTGGTTGCTCCAGCAATGCTAAAATCGATCAGCTGTCTTCTGACGTTCAGACTCTGAACGCTAAAGTTGACCAGCTGAGCAACGACGTGAACGCAATGCGTTCCGACGTTCAGGCTGCTAAAGACGACGCAGCTCGCGCTAACCAGCGTCTGGACAACCAGGCTCACTCTTACCGTAAGTAAGAGTTCTGGTAATAAAAATGGCGCACTCTGTGCGCCATTTTTTTTGCCCTCAGCATGAGGGCTATTGGGTAAGCAGACCGTTGTCAGACGAACTATTCTGCGCCGACAGCGACGTCGCCGCGCTACCTGCCCCCGCCGACACCACCACCGGATACCCCGCCCTTCTCGACATCGCTTTTTTCAACTGCAGGTCATCCACTGCTTTATCCTCTGCGAAGGCGTGAAACGCCGCTGGCAGCGTGTAAGCGATGGTCCGGGTGTTTTCCCCTTCGGTCTGCGAAAGCGGCCTGTGGACTTCGACATAGCGTTTACCATCCGGCTCGACGGCAAACTTCACCGGCTGATTGATAATCCGTACCGGCGTCCCGGTTTTCACCTGGCTGAACAGCGCTTTGATGTCATCAGCGTTCATCCGCATACAGCCCGAGCTGACGCGCAGACCAACGCTGTCTGGGGCGTTAGTTCCGTGGATGAGATATTCACCGTTACCGTAGGCCAGACGCAGCGCATAGCGGCCCAGGGGATTGTTCGGTCCGGCCGGGACCACCGCTGGCAGCGTCACCCCTTTCTCCAGCGAGCGCGCGCGGATGCCGGCGGTAGGCGTCCAGGTAGGGTTAGGGATCTTCTGCCCCACGCGGGTGGTCATCTCCGGCGTTTCCAGACCTAACTGGCCAATGCCCAGCGGATAGACCTGCACCTGATTCTCTCCCGGCGGGAAGTAATACAGCCGCAGTTCGGCGAGGTTGACGACAATGCCCTCCCTCGGCACGTCGGGCAGCAGCATCTGAGAAGGGATAAGGACCTGAGTGCCGGGCTTCGGCTGCACCGGCGCAATCGTATCGTTGGCTTCGAGGATCAGCATCGCCGCGGTATCGAAATGGCGCGCAATCGCCTGCAGGTTGCGATCTCCCTCCTGGACCGTCCAGTACTGATTCTGACCAATCAGCCGACTGTTGGCGGGAGGAAGCGGATAATCAACGGCCCAGGCGGCCGAGGAGGCGCCAAGGGCGCTGAGAAGGGCTAAGGTGATCATCATTTTGCGTTTCATACTGAGATTCCTTCTTTCGCTGATAAAACGCCAGGAGACTGAACGGCGGCAGGGTCAGCGCCCTGCCGGACGTAACAGAATGAAATCTACCTGTTTATTCTAGCTAATATTTGCCGCTTTCGCGCGTATCGCGCGGATCATGGCTTCGAGGCCTTGCGAGCGGGAGGGGGTGAGATGCTGGGTGAGCGCCATTTTTTCAAACCACGGACGCACGTCGAACTCGGTGATGTCCTGAGCGGTCATCCGGTCATAGAGGATAAACACCACCGCTATCAGACCCTTGACGATCGCCGCATCGCTATCGCCGCGCAGGGTGATCACGCCTGTGGGATCCTGGTCCATCACGATCCAGACCTGGCTTTGACAGCCCTGAATAATGTTCTGCACGCTATGTTCTTCCGGGCTTAGCGGCGCCAGACGCTGGCCAAGCTCGATGATATAGAGATACTTCTCTTCCCAGTTGGCGCAACGGCTAAAGTTACGCAACAGTTTGTCTTTGTCCGGTAGTGCCGCCATTGTCCCATCCTTTACCCTAACAGTTTGCGGATCCGCTGGAGGCCGGCCACCAGGCGGTCCACCTCTTCCGTGGTATTGTACATCGCCAGCGATGCCCGACACATAGCCGGTACCTGATACCGGGCCATCAACGGCATCGCGCAGTGGTGTCCGGTGCGCACGGCGATCCCGTAGTTATCGAGGAAGCTGCCGACGTCATAGGCGTGATGCTGACCGAGGTTGAAAGCAATTACCCCTTTACGCTGCGCCGGGCCGTAAAGGATCAGATCCGGTACCGCGCGCAGGGCATCGAGCGCGTAGCGCATCAGCGTCTGCTCATACTCGGCAATCTGCGTCAGTCCCTGCTGGCTGACGTAGGTCAGCGCCGCGCCGAGGCCGATGATCCCCCCGGTATTCGGCGTGCCGGCCTCAAAGCGCCACGGCGCCTGATTCCAGGTGGTGCCCTCCGTCAGGCTGACGGTGGCGATCATCGACCCGCCTCCTTCCCAAGGCGCCATCGTCTGCAGCAGCTCGGACCGGGCGTAGAGCACGCCGATCCCGGTCGGCCCATACAGCTTGTGGGCGGAGAAAACATAAAAATCGCAGCCCAGCGCCTGGACGTCCACCGGGTGGTGCATCACCGCCTGGGCGCCATCCACCAGCACTTTCGCGCCATGCTGATGCGCAAGAGCAATCAGCGCCGCCAGCGGGTTTTCCGTCCCCAGCACGTTGGAGACCTCGGTTATCGCCAGCAGGCGGGTGCGCGGGTCAAACAGTCCCGGGACAACATCCAGTTGCAGCGTACCGTCCGGGTTCAGGGGGATCACCCGCAGCTCAGCCCCGACGCGGGCGCACAGCATCTGCCACGGCACAATATTGGCGTGGTGCTCCATTTCGCTGATGATGATGTTATCCCCGGCGCCGACGTTGGCGTTTCCCCAGCTGTTGGCCACCAGGTTGATACCCTCGGTGGTGCCGCGGACGAACACCACTTCCTCCGCCGATCCGGCGTTAAGGAAGGTGGCCGCCTGCTGACGCACGGCTTCCATCCGCGCGGTGGCTTCCGCGCTGAGGGTATGGATGCCGCGGTGCACCGCCGCGTAGCCGTGGCGATAGAATTCCGCTTCGGCGCCGATCACTGCCTCCGGCTTCTGGGCGCTGGCGGCGCTGTCGAGATAGACCAGCGGCTGACCGTTGACCTCCCGGTTCAGTACCGGAAAATCGGCGCGAACCTGTTCTACTGAAAATGTCATACTATGCCTCCCGGCAAACGCTGTCCAATACGCGCCAGCACCTGCTCTCTGAGCGCGTCGCTGCGGATAGCCTCGGTGAGCTCGGCGGCGAAGGCGTAGAGGATCATCTGCTGCGCCGCCTGCTGTTCGATACCGCGCGAGCGCAGATAGAACAGCTGCTCTTCGTCAATGCGCCCCACCGTCGCCCCGTGGCTGCATTTCACGTCATCGGCGTAAATTTCCAGCTGCGGTTTGGTGTCGACCTCCGCCAGCCGCCCGAGCAGCAGATTATTGTTGGTCATCTGACCGTCGGTTTTCAGCGCGAGCGGCGCGACGTTGATCAGCCCGTTAAACACCGCCCGCCCCTTATCGCTGACGATGGTTTTGTGCAGCTGGCGGCTGGTGCAGTAGCCGACCTGATGGTCGAGCCAGGTGCGGCTATCGCAGACCTCATTTTTCACCGGCATCGCCAGCGAATTGAGGCGCAGGTTGCTGTTTTCGCCGCCCAGGCGGGTGCTGGTCTGGTGACGCAGCACCTGGCCGCCAAGCAGGAAACTGCTGCTGAAGGCCGAGGCGTCGCGGCCCAGCAGCAGGTCGTTATGGGCGAAGTGATAGCTGCGGGCATTCTCAAATGCCAGCTTGATATGCTGGAGGTGCGCGTTATCGGCCACCGTCATGGTCAATCGCCCGCCGGTGAAATGCGGCTGCTCATTGAGGCTCAGGTAATGCTCGACAATCGTCGCCTCCGCCCCGCTCTCCAGCGCCAGGTGATGGCGATAGTGGGCGGTATTCAGCGCATCGCCGGCCAGGCCACTGGTGATATGCATCAGCAGCAGCGGTTTATCCAGGCGGCGGTTGCGCGGCACGCGAATGCGGGTCACCGTCTGGGCCAGGCTTTCGGTCAGATGGAGAAACACCTCCGGCTGCAGGGCATCCGGCAGATGCTGGCGCTGATTATCGACACTGACCTCCACGCCGCTGGCGGCAAGATCGTCGCTCAGCTGAGGATGATAGCGGCCATCGATAAACACCAGCCGCCAGGCGTCCAGCGGCAGCGCCAGCGCATCACGCTGTTCAGCGCTGAGAGAGGCCCCCTCATCGGCGACAAAGCGACCGTTAAGTAGGGCATCCAGCGGAGTGTATTTCCAGTCCTCGTGCTTGCGCGTCGGCAGCCCAAGGCGCAGCAGCTGCTGCAGATGCTGACTGGCCTCCGGGGTACGCGGGCCGCCCTGCGCTTCAAACAGATGGTGCCACTGCTGCAGCGCGTTACTGCTGTTCGGTAAGCCAGCCATAGCCCTGCTCCTCCAGCTGTTTGACCAGAGAGAAATCGCCCGACTTCACAATCCGTCCCTGATAGAGCACATGGACATAGTCCGGCTTGATATAGTCAAGGATGCGCTGATAGTGGGTGACAATGATAAAGGCGCGTTTGCCGTCGCGCAGGGCATTCACTCCCTGGGAGACGATTTTCAGGGCATCGATATCCAACCCCGAATCCGATTCATCGAGAATGCACAGCTCCGGCTCAAGCACCGCCATTTGCAAAATATCGTTGCGCTTTTTCTCACCGCCGGAGAAGCCAACGTTCACCGAGCGGGTCAGGAGATCTTCCGGCATCTGCAGCAGCTTGATCTTTTCTTCCATTAAGTCCTGGAAATCGAAACGATCCAGCGCCTCCTGGCCACGATAGTTGCGCACGGCATTCAGCGCAGTCTGCAGGAAAAACTGGTTGCTGACGCCGGGGATCTCTACCGGATACTGGAAGGCCATAAAGATACCTTCCCCGGCGCGATCTTCCGCAGCGAGTTCGAGCAGGTTTTTGCCCTTAAATTCGACGCGACCGCCAGTCACCTCATAATCTTCACGCCCGGCCAGGGTGGCCGAAAGCGTACTTTTGCCTGAGCCGTTCGGCCCCATAATGGCGTGGACCTCTCCCGGGCGCACCTCAAGGTTCAGCCCGCGCAGGATCGCTTTATCTTCGACGGCGACGTGTAAATCTTGAATACTTAACATCTTTTTTCCTTAATTATCAGCCGACGCTATGTTCAAGGCTAATGGCCAGCAATTTTTGCGCCTCTACAGCGAACTCCAGCGGCAGCTCGGAGAAGACGTCTTTACAGAAACCGTTGACGATCATCGAGATGGCATCGTCTTCGCTGATCCCGCGCTGCAGGCAGTAGAACAATTGATCTTCGCCAATCCGCGAGGTGGTCGCCTCGTGCTCCAGCTGGGCGCTATTGTTGCGGCATTCTACATACGGGAAGGTATGCGCCCCGCAGTCCGGGCCGATCAGCATCGAATCGCACTGGGTATAGTTGCGGGCGTTGGTGGCGGTCGGCATGATTTTGACCAGCCCGCGATAGCTGTTCTGACTGTGTCCGGCGGAGATCCCTTTCGAGATGATGGTCGAGCGGGTGTTCTTGCCGATATGGATCATTTTGGTGCCGGTGTCCGCCTGCTGATGGCCGCTGGTCAGCGCCACCGAAAAGAATTCGCCGATCGAGTTATCGCCGCGCAGGATGCAGCTGGGGTATTTCCAGGTGATGGCCGAGCCGGTTTCCGACTGGGTCCATGACATTTTGCTGTTCTCCCCTTCGCACAGGGCGCGCTTGGTGACGAAGTTGAGGATCCCGCCGGTGTTGTTATCGCCGGGGAACCAGTTCTGCACCGTGGAGTATTTCACTTCCGCGTCTTTATGGATGATGACCTCAACGACCGCGGCATGCAGCTGATAGCTGTCGCGCACCGGCGCCGAGCAGCCTTCAATATAGCTGACGTAGCTGCCTTCATCGGCCACCAGAATGGTGCGTTCAAACTGCCCGGTCTTTTCGGCGTTGATGCGGAAATAGGTCGACAGCTCCATCGGGCAGCGGACGCCCTTCGGCACATAGATAAAGGTGCCGTCCGAAGCCACTGCGGCGTTCAGCGCGGCAAAGAAGTTGTCATTCCCCGGCACTACGGTGCCCAGATACTTTTTCACCAGTTCCGGATGGTCGTGGATCGCCTCGCCGAAAGAACAGAAGATGATCCCCTGCTCGGCCAGCTTTTCTCGGTAGGTGGTCGCCACCGACACCGAGTCAAATATCGCGTCCACCGCCACCTCGCGCCCTTCGTGTACCGGCACGCCAAGCTGGTTAAAGGCTTCTTCCACCTCGCTGGTCAGAAAGGTATTGGCCCCGGTCTGCTGCACCGCGCCAGGCTCGGAGGCGCAGGTCTCATCGCAGTTGCCGCAGGAGGGCGCGGAATAGTAGCTGTAATCCTGATAATTCAGCTTATCGTAATGCGCTTTCAGCCAGTGCGGCTCCTCCATTTCCAGCCACGCCCGGTAGGCATTCAGACGAAACTCCAACATCCACTGCGGCTCATTGCGGCGAGCCGAGATAGCCCGAACGACTTCTTCATTAATGCCTTTGGCCAGCTCATCGGTTTGCAGGCGAGTAAAAAAGCCCTCTTTGTAGTTGAGCGGGCCGCCGGTCCAGGTTTTGACATCGTCAGTTGCTTCAGTATTACGCGACATAGTTACTCCGCCTGCACCCCAAAACTTTCGCCGCAGCCGCACTCATGCTGCGCTTTCGGGTTATGAAATTTAAAGATTTCATTTAAACCTTCCCGGACATAATCCAGCTCGGTGCCGTCGATGAACGGCATCGCCTGCAGCGGCGCAAACAGCTTCGCCCCGTCAGATTCAAAGAGCAGATCGTCGGGCGCCGGCTCGGCAATCATTTCGAGCACATAGCCAAAACCGGCGCAGCCGCTGGTTTTAATGCCCAGCCGCAGCCCTTTCTTATCCGGCTGCTTGCGCATCAGATCGCGGATATGCGCGGCAGCGGCCGGCGTCATGGTCAGTCCCTGCCAGCTGAAATCGGCGGGATTAAAAGTTCCTGCTTGTACTTCCATCGATAGACCTCCAGGTTGGCGCCATCAAGGCATACCGCCATGTTAGTGATAATGATTATCACTTCAACCCTTCTGCAGCAGGGGTATTGCCTCATTTAGCGCTTTTTATAAGCATAGACCCTCGCCCGGGGATTATCAGGGCGTGCAAAGAGAACTTAATTGATTGATTTATAATATGTTATTTTGAAATCATTCTATCTCCGCACGCAATGGCAAAGATGTATCGAAAATACCGATTTATGCAATAGCGGCAGACCACCTTGTTGGTTATCCGTTGCAGGCGAGCATAAAGTGACAACGTAACAGAAAGACCATGCCAGCGCGGGGCGCAACCCCGGCCATACGCTAGAAAAAAGCGGGTAGTGAAAGCGCCTGCCGGTAACGCTTCAGGAAAGGAATAAGCGCCGCTCGCCTGGCCGCGTTCGGGAAATAAAAACCAAAATAAAACGGGCAAACGGGGCTGCCAGGCGGGATACCGGCTGGCTAGGTGCCTTTACTCACCAGCCGGGCGGCCTGGACAAAGACCTCATCCTCTACCCCGTCCCCCTTCTGTCTGCCCAGCCTCACCAGTTCATCCACGATACTCCCCTGATTAATCTGCTTTTGTGTAGCCACTAAGCTAATGACCGCCGCGCCAATGGCCATGCCAATCAATGCCGTTTGTTCATCTTTATCTTTCATGGTGTCGCTCCGTCTGTCCTCCTCAGAAAGGCTAGCAAAAGATACCATCTGCTCAATTTCAAATTCACCTTCTTTACGTCTGACGCAAAGCCTGCGGCAGGGCACCTGGCAGGAGAAAAACAAACTAAGCGGCTGATTGCAATGGCATAACACTAATGAACAATTAACATACTTGTGAGTCTTGAAATTATTTTTTAGACTCACTGGTCTGTTAATTATCAATTGCGTAAAATCTTATGCCTAATTCGACCTTATTTTTCACCACCCTTTGTCTCTCTCGCGTCCTGGTGACCTTCTTCTTCTGGATGGCAGGCATCTACGGCGTCTTTCATTTCGCGGAGATCGTTCAGGAGATGGTGACCGTCGGCCTGCCGTGGCCGGTCTTGTTCGCGGCGGGCACGATTTTTTGCCAGCTGGCGGGTTCGGCGCTGATCGTTTTTAATCCTGCCGGCTACGGCTGGATTGGATCGGTGATGCTGATTGTGTTTACATTACTCACTATTCCGCTGGGACACGCCTTCTGGGCCTTCAGTGAACTCCGGCGCACTGAGGAATTCCATATTGCGCTTGAACACATTACCGTGGTCGGAGGATTAATTATGAGCGCGCTGTTTGCAGGCTATCGGCGATGAGCGAAACCCCTCGTCAGAAAGGTCGGCCAAAAGATCCATTGAAAACGCAGGCGATACTTCAGGCCGCCCGTAAGCTGTTTCTGGAACAGGGCCTGGAGGTGACAACGGCCGAAATCGCCCGCGTAGCCGGGGTGGCGAAAGCCACCCTGTATGCCAATTTCAGCGATAAAGAACATCTGATAGAGGCGGTCTTACGCCAGGAATCGGATCTCACCATCAGCGACCATGATTTCGCCCAGCGCCATCATCTGCCGCTGATCGAGGTGCTGACGGCGTTTGGCTATCGCTTTGTCCGCTTTATCAACCAGCGGGAACTGACCGGCTGGGACCGACTGATCGCCTCGGCTGCCGTGCGTCACCCCGATCTCCCCGGCCGCTTTTACGCCGCCGGGCCGGGGCGCGCGCAGCAGATGCTGGAAGCGATCATCGCCGAGGCGATCGAAGCCGGTACTTTACGAGCCTGCGATCCGCAGGAGGCTGCCGACGAACTGGCCGGTTTATGGCTGGGAATGACCAGCCTGGCGATAAAACTTGGCGCAAGACCTCCGCTGTCCGACGACGAAATCAAACAGCGGGTTGAGCGCGCCCTGGACGTCTTTCTGCGCGCGTATTCCCTGGCGCCGGGCTGATCCCTCCTTCCCCTTTTCAGTGCTGTGGCCTGGCGTAAGGCTGATTTATTGTGCCCAATCCGCGCCCGGCGCAAAAAATAATGTCCTTACCGGTTAGCATTAAAAGAAAATAACAACCACAGAGTGCAACGCAGATTATTCCATGAGGGAATAGTGGGAATGCTAATATTTCATTTCCTCGCCGGTTTTTAGAGGCCTATAGTTTTTTTACCTGCAGAACATCCACTAAGGTTAAAAAACATAAGGACATAATAATGATTGTTTCAGCCCCCAGCGATTATCGCGAAGCCGCTCGTCGTCGTCTGCCCCGCTTCCTTTTCGATTATATTGACGGTGGCGCGGTGGCGGAAAACACCATGAACGCCAACGCCGCCGAGCTTGCCTCGGTAGCTCTTCGCCAGCGCGTACTGTGCGGGGCCGGCGAACCGACGCTGGCGACCACGATCCTTGATGCCCCATGGGCGATGCCCGTGGCGCTGGGGCCCGTCGGCGCCACCGGGATGTACGCCCGCCGCGGCGAAGTCCAGGCGGCCCGCGCCGCCTCCCGCGCCGGGATCCCGTACACCTTATCCACCGTGTCGGTCTGCTCGATTGAAGAGGTGGCGAGCCACGCCAGCGGCGCGCTCTGGTCCCAGCTGTACGTACTGAAAGATCGCGGCTATATGCGTAACGCGCTGGAGCGCGCCTGGGCCGCTGGCATGAAAACCCTGGTATTTACCGTCGATATGCCAATCCCCGGCTCGCGGTATCGCGATAACCGCTCAGGGATGTCCGGGCCGCACGCCACCCTGCGACAATATCTCCAGGCTTGCACCCATCCGCGCTGGGCGATGAACGTCGGGCTGGCGGGCAGACCCCTGTCGTTTGGTAATATCGAAGCCTACACCGGCCACAAAATGACCATGGACGACTATATGGGGTTCATCAGCAACAACTTCGACCCGTCCATCGCCTGGCACGATCTGGAGTGGATCCGCGACAGCTGGCAAGGAAAATTAATCATCAAAGGGATCCTCGATGCCGACGATGCGCGCAATGCCGTGCGGCTGGGCGCCGATGGTATTGTGGTGTCAAATCATGGCGGCAGACAGCTCGATGGCGCCATCCCCACCGCCCGGGCGCTGCCCAGGGTGGTGGATGCGGTCGGCGACGATCTGACAGTGCTTGCCGATTCCGGGGTGCGCTCCGGCGTGGACGTTATACGTCTGCTGGCCCTCGGCGCGAAAGGCGTGCTGCTCGGTCGGGCCTATATTTATGCCCTGGCCGCGTCGGGCGAAGCGGGCGTGGCGCATCTGCTGCGCTTATTTGCCGAGGATATGAAGGTTACCATGACCCTCACCGGCGCGACCTCGCCATCGGCCATCAGCCTCGATTGCCTTGATCGCCTCGAACAGGATCAATACCGCACTCATGCGGTGCCGGTATCCTTACCCGCCTGACGCTGCCCGGGACCTGGCCTGGCCATGTGCCTCGCCCAGGTCCGGCAAAGTGGAATTACCTCTGAAGGTGCAACTCTGTCTGTTGTACCGTGTTCGCCGGGCGGATGCGGAACCAGATCGCGTACATGGCCGGCAGGAAGATAAGGGTCATGATGGTTCCTCCCAGCGTCCCGCCAATCAGCGTATAGGCGAGCGTTCCCCAGAAGACCGACTGGGTGAGAGGAATGAACGCCAGGATCGCCGCCAGCGCCGTCAGCAGAACCGGGCGGGCGCGCTGCACCGTCGCCTCCACCACCGCGTGGAACGGATCGAGCCCCGCCTGTTGGTTATGATGGATTTGGCCAATCAGGATCAGCGTATTGCGCATCAGGATCCCCGACAGGGCGATCAGGCCCACCAGGGCATTGATGCCAAACGGCTGATTGAACAGCAGCAGCGTCGGGACCACGCCAATCAGCCCCAGCGGCGCGGTCAGGAAAACCATGACCATCGCCGACAGCGAACGCACCTGCAGGATAATGATCAGCAGCGTGAGGGCGATCATTATCGGAAATAACGGCACCATCGCCCGGGTGGCCTTGCCGGATTCCTCAATCGACCCCGCCGTCTCGATGCGATAGCCAGGCGGCAGCGAGTCGATAATGGGCTGCAGCGGCTTCATCAGCGCGGTGGAGACATCCGGCGGCTGCAGGTTCTCCGCAACATCTCCGCGGACGGTGATGGTCGGCGTGCGGTCGCGACGGCGAAGCAGCGGGTCCTCCATCCTGATCGACACGTCGCCAATCTGTGACAAGGGAACCCGCTGCCCGCCGCTGCCCACCAGGGTGAAGTCGGCGATTTTCGCCGGATCCAGACGGATGTCGCCCGCCGCGCGGCCGATCACCTGCACGGCGCGAATATCTTCCCGGACGGTGGTGATCGGGATCCCTGACAGCAGGAACTGCAGCTGCTGGGCGACGGACTGGGAGCTGAGTCCGCTCGCCTGCAGCCGGTCCTGATTGAGGCTGAAATGCATCACCGGTACCCGCGAACCCCAGTCGGTATTGACGGTGCGCATCAGCGGACTGGCCTGCAGCACCGATTTAACCCGCTCGGCGATGTCGAGCAGAGCGTGCGGATCCGGCCCCATCACCCGCCAGGCGACCGGATAAGGCGAATAAGGGCCAAACACCAGCTGAGTGACGCGCACCCGCGCCTCCGGCGCCAGGCCATTGGCCACCGCCTCCCGCAGCCGCCGCTTGAGCGCCTCGCGGGCACCCTGCCCGTCGGTCAACACCACCAGTTTGGCGAAGGAGGGATCGGGCAATTCCGGAGCCATCGCCAGGTAAAAGCGCGGCGCGCCCTGGCCGATATAGCTGGTGACAATCTTCGCCTCCGGCTGCCGCTGCAGCCAGTGCTCAATTTTCGCCGCCGCGGCGCTGGTCTGGCTAATCGACGACCCGTAAGGCAGCTGCACTTCAACCAGCACTTCCGGACGATCGGAGGTGGGGAAAAACTGCTTTTTCACCACGCTCATGCCCAGGGACGCCACGATAAACAGCGCCACCACCCCGGCGGCCACGCGCCATTTGCGGGCGATAACCCGGGTCAGCAGCCGACGGAAGCGCTGATAGCGCGGGGTGTCATACAGCGCGGCGTGGCCGGCCGCCGCGGGCTTTCTGTCCGGCAACAGGTGCACCCCCAGCCAGGGGGTAAAAATCACCGCCACAATCCAGGAGGCAATCAGCGCGATACCGACGATCCAGAACACATTGCTGGCGTACTCCCCGGCGGTGGACTGCGCAAATCCATTGGGCATAAAGCCCACGGCCGTCACCAGGGTACCGGCCAGCATGGGCGCGGCGGTATGGCTCCAGGCATAGGCCGAGGCTTTGAGGCGGTCATACCCCTCCTCCATTTTTACCACCATCATTTCGATGGCAATGATGGCATCATCCACCAGCAGCCCCAGGGCGAGGATCAGCGAGCCGAGAGTGATGCGGTCGAAGTTTTTGCCGGTCGCCTCCATCACCACAAACACCACGGCGAGGGTTAAAGGCACCGCCGCCGCGACCACCACGCCCACGCGCCACCCCATGCTGACAAAGCACACCGTCATCACCACCAGCAGGGCGACAAAGAATTTGATCATGAACTCATCGACCGCGGCGCTGATATTCACCGACTGATCGGTCACCTTGGTCAACGACATGCCGAGCGGCAGGCTCTGATTGATGCTGGCCGTTTCGGCATCCAGCGCTTTCCCCAGCGCCAGACCATTCCAGCCCTCGCGCATCACCACCCCCAGCAGCAGCGCCGGTTCGCCCTGATGGCGGATCAGGAAGGTGGCGGGATCTTCGTACCCCCGCTCAACCGTGGCGACATCGGCCAGTTTCAGCGTTCTGCCCCCGGCAATAATCGGCGTGTCGCGGATCTGCTGCAGGCGGTCAAACGCCCCATCGAGGCGGATAAAGATCTGCCCGCCCCGGGTCTCGATAGCCCCGGCGGCGGTCAGCACATTCTGGCTGTTCAGCGCGGCAAAAATCGCCTCTGGCGAAAGGCCCAGGGTGGCGAGACGATCATGAGAAAACGAGAGATAAATGCGCTCCGCCTGTTCGCCGAGGATATTCACTTTTTTCACCCCGGATACATGCAGCAGCTGCTGGCGCAGGGCTTCAGCGTCACGCACCAGCTGCCGCGGCGGCTCTCCCCGCGCTTTCAGAGCAAAGAGGGCAAAGGTGACATCGGCGAATTCGTCATTCATCATCGGGCCGGAGACGCCGGCAGGCAGGTTTTTCGCCTCATCCCCGAGCTTTTTGCGCGCCTGATAAAACTGCTCCGGCACCTCGGAAGGCGGGGTCTGATCCTGCAGCGACAGGGTGATCAACGCTATGCCAGGGCGGGTATAGGTCTCCGTGCGATCGTACCACTTTAGCTCCTGGAGTCGTTTTTCCAGCGGCTCGGCGACCTGATCCTGCATCTCCTGCGCGGTGGCGCCGGGCCAGACGGTAATGACCGTCATTTGCTTGACCGTAAAGGGCGGATCTTCCGCTCGCCCGAGTCCGAAGAACGCCACCAGCCCGGCGACGGAGATAAGGATAATCAAAAACAGGGTCACCGACCGCTCGCGGACGGCCAGCGCGGAGAGATTAAAACGCCCGGCGCTCATGGCTGGCTCCCGGCGGCATTATGCTCGCGTCGTTCCGCCAGACGCACCGCCTCGCCCTGGCGCAGAAGATGGGCGCCCAGGGCGACGATCGGCTCGCCGGGCTTCAGCGGGCCGGTCACCCGCGCGGTTTCATCATCCAGGCCGAGCACAGTTACCGGTTGCCAGGAGACGGTGGCCGGACGAGAGGCAATGCGCCAGACGCCAGGGCCGTTACCCGGATCGTAGACCGACGCCAGGGGCACCGCCAGCACCTGGCCTGGCGCCTGGTCGTTGCCGATGCGCAGGGTCACGGTAGACCCCAGCGGGGCATTCGCCAGCGCGCCGTTCAGCACATAGCGCGCTTCAAAGGTGCGGGTGGTGGCGTCAGCCGCGTCCGAAAGCAGGCGCAGGGTCGCCGTGACCGGCTGAGATTCGCTGCCATAGCGTGTCGCCAGCGCCTCGCTGCCGACCGCCGGGCGCAGCGTCTCCGGCAGTTGCACCCGCGCTTCGCGCTGCCCCGCCCGCGCCAGGCGGATCACCACCTGCCCGGCGCTGACCACCTGCCCCGGCTCAGCGAGGGTTTCCACCACCACGCCGTCAGCATCCGCCAGCAGTCCGGCATAGCCGGTGGCGTTTTGCGCCACATTGGCCTGCGCCTGGGCCGCGCTGAGGTCGGCTCTCGCCGCCTCTGCTGTCGCGTTAATCTGGTCGAATTCCGCGGCAGAGATGGCGCCGCTCGCCACCAGGCCGCGATAGCGGGCCAGATCGTTGGCCGCCTTTTTGGCTCGCGCCCGCGCGGCATCTACGGCCCGCTGTTGGGACTGCGCCTGCAAGGCTAGATCAGCCGGATCCAGGCGCAGCAGCAGCTGACCGCGCTTGACGCTCTGCCCGGTTTCCACCCGCCGTTCAAGCACTTTTCCCGCCACCCTGAAGCCGAGGTCGCTTTGGGTTCGGGCCACTACCACGCCGGTAAAGGCCCGCGAGCCGGCCTCCGCGCGCTCGACGGTCGCCACCCGGACCAGCCGCGGCCGGATGCGGGGGTCGTCATGATCGGCAGGTTCGCCGCAGCCCGCGAGGGCCAGCGGCAGGAGGCAGACGGCAAGATGGACGGCGTTGAGCCTGAGCATGGGTCACCTTAATGAAAAGACCGGATGGTGACCGCATTCTCAGACTAGTGACCAATAAAGTCAATAGTCACTAATCAGGGGGAGAGACTTCTCAGGATCAGGGAGGCAAGCAGCACCGCCGCGGTGGGCGCGGTGTCGAGATTGTATTGCAACTGCACCGGATTGATGAAAGGACACATCACCATATACACCGCCAGGGTCGCTTCATCCAGCGGGGTTTTGCGCTCGAACTCACCCGCCTGGCGGCCTTCGACAAGGACTTGACCAATCAGCTGCTGCAGATGACCGGCATACTGTTCCGTTGAAGGCCATTTATCGCGCGCCGCGACGGCGGCGATGTCGTACAGTTTGCGATCCTCGAAAAACAGTTCACTGCCGGCCTCGGTCAGCGCCCGGAACAGGCGGCGCAGTTTCTCGCTGGCGGACGGCGCATCGGCGATGGCCGCGCTGACGGCCACCATGATCTTCTCCAGCCGGCTGGCGCAAATCGCCTCGCCAATCGCCTGCTTGGAGTCAAAGAATTTATAGATATAGGCTTTGGAAAAGCCTATCGCTTTGGCGAGATCGGTGACCGTCGTTTTCTCATAGCCATAGCGACTAAAGTGCGCCATGGCCGCGTCAAGAATCTGGTCCCGAACGCTGTGGTCATGGGGACCACGGCTTGCAGGGGTGGGGGTATTTTTCGTCATCCGTTTAGCTTAATGCGATCGCTATCGTTTGACAACGAGTGACGTTATTATGATTTGGTCACAATAACGCCCCGCTCTGTGATCCTCTTGCCGCGTTACGCCTCACCCGCCTCTTGGTTTATCGCGCCGGCGGGCAGACAACCCAGGCCTTGCAGCGTCTGATACACCGCGCTGTCGAGCGGGGTATGCGGTTCCGCGCCTAAAAAATCAACCAGTTTATCGTTGCGCAGGCGTACCGGCAGACGCCAGAGATAGTGCATCTCGACCATTTCGCGCAGGGTGGCGTTGAAGGGCGCCGCCAGCTTTACCAGCCACCAGGGAAAGGACTTCACTACCGCCCTGCCGCCATAGCGGGCGACCACCCGCTGGATCGCCTGACTCATTTCGCTGCCGTCCGGGTCCCAGTGGCCCTGCATATGAAAGCGGGCGAACGGCTCAAGCTCATGCCTGCGGGCCAGCAGCGCGGCGATGGTGGCGGCCACGTCGGGCAGCCAGGCCCACTGATGCCCCACGCCGATCGCCCCCGGGTAGCTAATGATGCGGGGAAGCTGACCAGGCTTGACCAGCCCCTGCGAAAACCAGTTATTTCCGGCGCGTGGACCAAAAAAATCGCCCGCCCGAACAATCAACGCCCGGCCGCCGCGCTGCACGTAATCCTTCAGCGCCAGCTCCATCGCCACCCGGATGGCGCCTTTGCGGGTCACCGGCTGTTGTGCGGCCTCTTCAGCAATCAGCGGAAAGGCATCCGGTCCATAGTTGTAGACCGTGCCGGGCAGGACTACAAGCGCCCGCTGCCGTTCGGCGGCCTGCAGGGTGTTGCGCAGCATAGGCAGTACCTGTTGCCGCCAGTGCCGGTAGCCCGGCGGATTCACCGCATGGACGATGACGTCGCAACCGGCAGCCGCCGCCGCGACCTGGCCGCCATCCAGCGCGTCGCCGGCTATCCACTGCATGCCATCTGCGGGACCGCAAATCTGAGCGCCGCGCTTCAGCGCCCGAACCTGCCAGTTGTCTGCCACCAGCCGGCGCGCCACTTCCCCACCGATGCCCCCGCTTGCTCCCAGAATAAGTACCTTGCCGCTGCTGTTCATCCTCTTTCCCCGTTCGCTAATGGATGCTTGACAGCCTACCTGTGGCTCATATCAAATGAAATTGCATACCATCGTCGAGCGGCTATACATATTTGTATGAATACCTCTATTCCCTGGGAGTGGTACCGAACCTTTCTCGCCGTCCTGCAGGAAGGCTCTTTATCGGGCGCATCGCGTACCCTGAACATCACTCAGCCGACGGCGGGGCGCCATATTGCCGGGCTGGAAAACGCCCTCGGCCAGGCCTTATTTACCCGCTCGCAAACCGGCCTGCTGGCGACCGACGCGGCGCTGGCGCTGCGGGTGCACGCCGAGGCGATGGACAATACCGCCCGGGCGCTGGAACGCACCGCGGCTAACTTCAGTCGCGACAGAGCCGAGCTGCGTGGCGTGGTGCGGGTGGCCGCCAGCGAGGTGGTCGGCGCCGAGGTGCTGCCGCCGCTGGTTGCCCGGCTCAGGCAGGCGTGCCCGAATATCGTCATCGAACTGATGCTCTCCAATCGGTTTCAGGATCTGCTTCACCGGGAGGCGGATATTGCGGTGCGGATGGTCGCCCCGCAGCAGGAGCAGCTTATCGCCCGCCGTCTCGGCAGGATCGAGCTTGGGTTACATGCCACCGCCGCCTACCTGACGCGCCAGGGCCTGCCCGCGACCCTCGACGATCTGGCCAGCCACGCGCTAATTGGTTTTGATAGCGCCACCCCTCTCGTGCGCCGGGCGCTGCAGGCTTACCCCCGCTTTCAGCGCGAGGCGTTCGCGATGCGGACCGATAGCGACCTCGCCCAGTTGAGCCTGATCCGCGCCGGAGCGGGGATCGGCATCTGCCAGGCGCCTCTTGCGGATGGCATTATTCCCCTGCAGCGAGTGCTGGCGGCCGACTTTTCTCTGTATCTTGATACCTGGCTGGTAATGCATGAGGATCTGCGCCACAGCCCTGCCTGCAAGCGGGTATTTGATTTTCTCGCCCAGGGGTTGCAGGCGTATATTCGTGGCCCACTGGCGAGCTGACCCACCCCATCGCGCGGGCATTTCATTGCCTGCGGAAATAGTCACTCATTGACACTGTAAATATGGCATTGTATAAAACCCCGCCCCAATAATGAGTTTCATTTGCATTACTCCCATTTGCTGGTCATCCACTCGCCTGTTTACAAGGATAGCGTTTAATGAAGAAGGTCCTTTGCGCGTTAGGCTTGATGTTCACCGCCGTCAGTTCCGCGCTGGCAACAACCTACCCCCTGACGATTGAAAACTGCGGCTATCAGGAGACCTTCACCCGGCCGCCGGAGCGCGTGGTCGCGCTGGGGCAAAATACGGTCGAAATTCTACTGCTGCTCGGGCTGCAAAAGCAGGTGGTCGCCAGCGCCTTCTGGCCGACCAGCGTTTTACCGCAGCTGGCTGAGCAAAACGCGAAGATTAAAACCTTGACGGTGGAAATTCCGAGCCTGGAATCGGTGCTGGCGCAAAATCCTGATTTCGTTCCCGCCCAGTTGCCGCTGCTGCTGGGGCCGGAAAGCAAAGTCGCCAGGCGTGAAGATCTCGCCACCGTCGGCGTGAACAGCTACGTTTCACCGGGGATGTGCGCCACTAAAAAGGCCACCGGCGATATGTACGGCAGCCGGCAAAAGCTGTGGGATATGACCTGGCTGTATCAGGAGATTAGCGATTTCGCCCGCATTTTCAACGTCGAAGATCGTGGTCAGGCGCTGATTGCCGATTTCAAAAAACGTGAAGCCGACCTGCGCCAGGAGTTTGGTAAAAGCAAAAAGGATCTCTCCTTCGTCTTCTGGTTCTCCAGCGCCTCACCTTCGGCCGATGCCTATGTCGGCGGCAAAAACAGCGCCTCCGGATTTATCGCCAGCGTGCTGGGCGGACATAATGCGATCACCTCCGAAACCGAGTGGCCCACGGTGAGCTGGGAGAGCATTATTGCCGCCAACCCGGATGTGATCGTGGTCGCCAGCCTGGATCGTAACCGCTGGGCGCTGGATAAGGCCGAGGAGAAGATCAAATTCCTCAAAAGCGATCCCGCCGTCAGCCAGCTGGAGGCGGTGAAAAAAGGCCATATCGTGGTCATGGACGGTCAGGCGATGAATCCGACCATTCGCACGCTTTACGGCGCGGAACAGGTGGGCGAGCAGCTGAGAAAAATGGGGCTGAACTGATGAGCGTCGCCGCGATTGAGACGCGCCGCAGCATACTGCTCACCGGCTGGTGTGTACTGGCAGCGATCGTGCTGGCGCTGGTGATCGCTGTTGGCGTCAGCGTTGGCGAGCTGGCCATCCCGCTGCAGAATGTCTTTTACGCTATCAGCAACAGAACCGGCTTAACCGCTGAGCCGCTCAACCGTATCTATGAGAGCGTTATCTGGGATTTCCGCCTCAGCCGCGCGCTGGTCGCCGCCTGCTGCGGCGCAGGCCTCGCTATCTGCGGCGTCGTGCTGCAAAGCCTGCTGAAGAATGCCCTCGCGGAACCCTACGTCCTCGGCGTCTCCGCCGGGGCCTCCACCGGTGCGGTGTCGATCGTGGTGCTGGGCCTTGGCGCTGGCGCAATTTCCCTCTCGGCAGGCGCCTTTGCCGGGGCCTTCGCCGCCTTCGCCTTTGTCGCCTTGCTGACTAACGGCGCGCGCGGCGGCAATGAGCGTACGATTCTTGCGGGCGTCGCCGCCTCGCAGTTATTTAACGCCATCACGGCCTATACCATCAGCACCTCCGCCAGCGCGCAGCAGGCGCGCGATGTGATGTTCTGGCTGCTGGGCAGCTTCAGCGGCGTCCGCTGGCCCGAATTCCAGTTGGTCATCGTGGTGGTGCTCGCGGGTCTGGCGGTCTGCCTGTGGTATGCCCGGGCGCTGGACGCGTTCACCTTCGGCGACGATGCCGCCGCCTCGCTGGGGATTGCTGTGCCGCGCGTGCGCCTGCTCCTCTTCACCACTGCGGCGCTGATCACCGCCACCATCGTCAGCATGGCCGGCTCAATCGGCTTTGTTGGCCTGGTGGTGCCCCACGTGATGCGTTTCTTCTTTGGCCCGCTGCACCGAACGTTGCTGATCGCCAGCGCGCTGGCAGGGGCGATATTGATGGTACTGGCGGACATTGCGTCGCGCCTGCTGATTGCCCCGCAAAGTCTGCCCGTTGGGGTAGTAACCGCCCTGGTTGGGGTGCCTTTCTTTGCCGTGATTATCTACCGCTCAAGGAATAAGTGATGAGTATTTGCGCTGAAAATATCACCTGGAAGGCAGGCAAAAAGGTCATCGTCAATAATGTCTCGCTGCGGGTGCCGCGCGGCGAAACGGTCGGACTGCTGGGGCCCAACGGCTGCGGCAAATCCTCGCTGCTGCGCGTTCTGGCGGGCCTGCGCCGCCCGGATGCAGGTCGCGTCACCCTCGACGGCCAGGATATCGCCCGGATGGCGAAAAAGCAGCTCGCCCGCCGCGTGGCTTTCGTCGAGCAACACGGCATGACCGAGGCCAATATGCGGGTGCGCGACGTCGTGCGCCTGGGACGCATTCCCCACCACTCTCCGTTCTCAAACTGGAGCGCTCAGGATGACGAGGCGATTGCCGCCGCGCTGCAGCGGGTAGCGATGCTGGAGAAAAGCGAACAGGGATGGTTAAGCCTCTCCGGCGGCGAGCGGCAGCGGGTGCATATCGCCCGCGCGCTGGCGCAGAGCCCGAGCGAAATCCTGCTGGATGAGCCGACCAACCATCTGGATATACACCATCAGATGCAGTTAATGCAGTTGATCAGCGAGCTGCCGGTAACCAGCATTGTGGCCATTCACGATCTTAACCATGCCGCGATGTTCTGCGATTCGCTGATCGTGATGCAGCAGGGGCAGATCCTCGCCAGCGGGACGCCGGAGGAGATTTTGTCCGAAGCGCTGCTGTGGGACGTTTTCCGGGTGAAAACCAAAATCGAGATCTCCCCTTACCACGGCAAAAAGCACATTCATTTCATCGTTTAGGTTGGGCGGATATGCCTCTTTTCTCCCTGCGCCCTGCGGCAACCCTCTGGCCTCCGGTGTTACTGGGAAGCCAGTTCGTTTTTAATATTGGCTTTTACGCGGTCGTTCCTTTCCTCGCCCTCTTCCTGCGCGACGACATGCTGCTCTCAGGCGGACTTATCGGCCTGATTCTCGGGCTGCGTACCTTCTCCCAACAGGGCATGTTTATCCTCGGCGGGACGCTGGCCGACCGCTATGGCGCTAAGGCGATCATTCTCGCCGGCTGCGTCGTTCGCGTCGCCGGTTTTCTCCTGCTGGCGTGCGGGGCGTCGCTGTGGCCCATTATCCTCGGCGCCTGCCTGACCGGCGTCGGCGGCGCCCTGTTCTCCCCGTCGATAGAGGCCCTGCTGGCGCGGGCCGGCACCCTCAGCCAGGCCAACGGGAAACGCAGCCGCGCCGAGTGGTTTGCGCTGTTTGCGGTATGCGGTGAACTGGGAGCGGTGATCGGCCCGGTGGCCGGAGGCGTGCTGAGCGGGATCGGCTTTCGGCATATCGCCCTCGCCGGCGCGGGAATATTTCTTCTGGCGCTGGCGGTGCTCTTTTTCTGTCTGCCCGCCGACGGGCACACGACAACAACGCGCAGACGAGTCCCATGGTGGACGCCTTTGCGCCAGCCGCGCTTTGTCGCGTTTATTCTCGCCTACAGCTCATGGCTGTTGAGCTACAACCAACTGTACCTCGCCCTGCCGGTGGAGATCCAACGTTCCGGCGGCCGCGAGCAGGATCTGGCGCCGCTCTTTATGCTGGCCTCGCTGTTGATTATCACCCTCCAGCTCCCTCTCGCCCGCTTCGCCCGGCGAATGGGCGCCGTGCGCATCCTGCCGGTGGGCTTTCTGCTGCTGTCGGCTTCCTTTGCCAGCGTGGCGTTATTCGCCGCCGCCCCACCCGCCGAAGGTTGGCTGCGGTTAATGCCGGCGGCTGGTTTTGTCACGCTGCTCACCCTCGGCCAGATGCTGTTAGTGCCCGCAGCCAAGGATCTGATCCCGCTGTTCGCCGAGGAGTCGACGCTGGGCGCCCACTACGGAGCGCTCGCCACCGCAGGAGGGTGCGCGGTGTTAGCCGGGAATTTACTGCTCGGTCATTTACTTGACCAGGCGCTCATTCCGTCGCCGCAGGCGGTTTATCCCTGGCTTCTGCTGGCGCTGTTTCCGCTGTGCAGCGCCGTCGCCCTGCGGGCGATCTGTCGCCCGCTGGCGGCAACATGACGCAGAGCGGGTAACAGCCCGCTCTGGAAGTGAACCGACGATAAAGTACACCGCCTGGGGAAGATAACGGGCGCGCCCCGCCTTACTTTGCCGCCAGCTCGCGACGAATAATCTCGGCGCCGGCGCTCAGGGCGTGCAGTTTGCCGGTCGCGACATGGCGCGGCAGCGGCGCCATACCGCAGTTGGTGGACGGGTAGAGTTTGTCGGCATCGACGAACGCCAGCGCCTTGCGCAGGGTTCCAGCCACCTCTTCCGGGGTTTCGATCGCATGGCTGGCGACATCGATCGCCCCGACCATCACCTTTTTACCGCGGATCAACTCCAGCAGATCCATCGGCACGCGCGAGTTGTGGCACTCGAGAGAGATAATATCAAGGGACGATTTCTGCAGCTGCGGGAAAGCCTCTTCATACTGTCGCCACTCGGAGCCCAGCGTCTTTTTCCAGTCGGTATTGGCCTTGATGCCATAGCCGTAGCAGATATGCACCGCTGTCTCACACTTCAGCCCTTCGGTGGCTCGTTCTAAGGCGGCGATCCCCCAGTCGTTGACCTCATCGAAGAAGACGTTAAAGGCCGGCTCATCGAACTGAATAATATCAACCCCCGCAGCCTCTAACTCTTTCGCTTCCTGATTGAGGATTTTGGCAAATTCCCAGGCCAGCTTTTCCCGGCTTTTGTAGTGGTTGTCATACAGCGTGTCGATCATGGTCATCGGGCCCGGAAGCGCCCATTTGATCGGCTGACTGGTGAGCTGCCGCAGATAGCGAGCGTCCTCCACGAAGACCGGTTTCTGGCGCTCCACGGCGCCCACCACCGTTGGAACACTGGCCTCATAGCGGTTACGAATTTTCACGATCTCGCGTTTGGCAAAATCCACCCCGCTGAGGTGCTCGATGAAGGTGGTGACAAAGTGCTGCCGCGTTTGCTCGCCGTCGCTGACAATATCGATCCCGGCCCGCAGCTGGTCGTCGAGGGATAACCGCAAGGCGTCGCGCTTGCCGGCCAGTAATTCTTCGCTGGACAGTTTCCAGGGCGACCACAGGGTCTCTGGCTGCGCCAGCCAGGAAGGTTTCGGTAAACTGCCGGCGGTCGATGTCGGAAGCCATGTTTTCATAGTCATTAGCCTTTTATATGGGTTTAGCAAAGCGCGAAATTAGCAGACCATTGCTCAAGCAACGTCTTGTGCGGGTTGATAAAATGTTGTTGTGTAAATTTCCCCTGCTCAATCGCCAACAGGCTGCGCTCTTCCCGGTCATAGACGATTTTTGTTAATGAATGATCCAGGTGGCTGAGATTGGGCTGATAGTATTGCCCCGCCGGGGAGTTGGCATTGTAGATCTCCGGGCGATATATTTTCTGAAACGTCTCCATCGTGCTGATGGTGGCGATCAGTTCCAGGCTGGTGTAATCGCTGAGCAGATCGCCGGTAAAATAAAAGGCCAACGGCGCGACGCTGTTTTTTGGCATAAAATAGCGTACCTGCAGCCCCATTTTGCTGAAATAACGCTCGGTCAGCGAGACGCCTTCCTGAGCATATTCAATGCCGAGGACCGGATGTTCGTTACCGGTGCGATGGTAAACATCTTTACTGGAGACGCTCAGGCAAATCACCGGCGCCTTGCTGAAGTTGGCGCGCCAGGCGCTGGATTGCACAAAATCCTTAAAGATATTGCCGTGCAGCTCGCCAAAGTTTTCCGGTACGCTGAAGCGACTCTGGTCCTTATTATGTTCCAGAAGCAGTACGCTAAAATCGTAATCCCGCACATAGGAGGAGAAGTTATTGCCGACGATACCGGCATGACGCTCCCCGCTCTTTTTATCGACAATATGCGTTTGCAGGATCTCAATCACCGGGAAGCTGGCGCTATCCTGAGCAATATTCATCTCGACAGAAATAATATCCAGTTCCACCGCATAGCGATCGTTATGGGGATTATCCCAGTGGGCCAGGCTATTAAAACGGTTATTCATCATGATTAACGTATTGCGCAGATTTTCCTCACGGTTCACCCCTCTGGCTAAATTAGCGAAGTTGGTGGTAATACGCGTATTTTCCGCAGGGTTATAGTTTTCATCAAACCGGGTGCGCTTAATCGTATAGGTAAATTTATTATTCATGGCGATTGTCCATCCTGATGGCGGGCATAAAGCGAACCCGGCGGAATACTCTCCACCAGCCTGGCGACGCGGAGTCAGGCCGGGCGCGCTTCAACCGGTAAATGTTGTTGATTCGTTAATGAACCTATTTTTGCCAGAGTCAGCGCTGGAGGGAAAGCGACTTAAATTCAATGCAACATGAGCCATCCTCATGTTGCTCCAGGCGGTGGCCGATGGCCGACGCAGGCCGACAATATTAGTCAATAAACGTTTGTTCAATGGATGTAGGCAGGGTACACTCTTTAACCACTATAAGATGGGCTTTTACCTGCCCGCCGTACCCGTTTAGCTGGAGCTTTTGTCGTACAGAATGATTGTTGATATCAGTATTATGTCGATGTGCATGGCCGTACTGCTGATTATGAGCGTACTGCTGAATTAAGAGGCTCCCGAACGCAATGACACTCGCTCTCATCTGACCTCCACATTCGCGAGGAAAAAAGAAGATTCAGAGGATTCGCGCCGCCTGGGATTGTTCCGCCTGCCGGCACCCTCTACTCTTTTGGGACTTGCTTATTGAGGAATCCCGGATGAAAAAAGCTCTGCTTGCCCTGTTCGCTATCGCCACCGTTACCGCCGCCAGCGCCTTTGCGGCTGATAAAACCGACGTCCCGGCGCCTGTCGTCGATAACGGAGTCCGCCCGCCGATGGAGAGGGATCGTGGCCCCCTGCCGCCGTTCCCGCCGCAGCTTCCGCCGCACAGACCGGTGCTGTTTTCAGCCACGGTAGCAACCGATACGCCAGCGGAAACCATTAACAAACTGACCGCGCTGATCCCCGCCGGCCAGGCGAAACACTACGAAGTGCACGTTGAGGTGGTGCCGGTTGGCGAGGGAACCGACAGACAATAGCCCAAAGGAGATCTACGCTGTCATCTGTCAGCAATAAAAAAGCTGCCGCATATCGCGGCAGCTTTTATGTACTTATTTACAGCTGAGCAGCTGAAAATTAGCTACGCACTTTCCGGTAGATAAACAGTACCACCAGCGCACCGATAACCGCTACCACGAAGCTGCCGAAATTAAACCCATCGACCTTGCCAAAACCAAACAGGGTACTGATCCAGCCGCCGACCACGGCGCCGATGATCCCCAAAATAACGGTCACGATAAATCCGCCGCCATCTTTTCCCGGCATAATCCACTTGGCTAAAATACCGGCAATAAGTCCAAAAATGATCCAGGAAAGAATACCCATGGTTAGCCGTCCTCTTGTTACCTTTAAGCATTTAGTATTGAAAAGAGTAGCATAAATAACGAGAGTGGATCGGTAATAATATAAATATTAGATAATTCCCTGCCGACGCGCGGCTGATCTTGTGACAACCTCTCTGGCTCTGGCAGGCCGGCTCTCGCTTATTACCTTAAAAAAAGGGAGGCTATTCGCCTCCCGCCATGCGGCTTATATTACCGCGGTGGTTAGTCGTGATGAACAACATAACCGCGACTGTTCGTCGAAGATTTCAATTTGCCAGACCTGATGGCGCGTCCCGACGTGCAGCGCTTTGCAGACGCCGCGCACCCGGCCCCCGCGCGCCGAACGGATGTGGTTGGCGTTAACCTCCAGCCCCACCACCTTTTGTTCGCCTTCGCTGCACAGATAGCCTGCCACCGACCCCAGGGTCTCCGCCAGCACCACCGACGCTCCGCCGTGCAGCAGGCCAAACGGCTGCTGTGTGCGGCTATCGACCGGCATAGTGGCCTCCAGCGTATCGTCGGTAACGGTCTCAAAGCGAATATCGAGCAGCCCTACCATGTTCCCCTCACCGAGCCGGTTGAGCTGCTCCAGCGTGGCCTGACGTTTCCAAATCATCCGATTATCTCCAGTAACGCCTGCAGCGGGTGGCGAACGCCGCTGCCTTCAATACGCTTCACCTGACTGCGGCAGGAGTAGCCCGTCACCAGACAGCGGTTTCGCGGCAGCCGCTGCATCGCCTGCTGCCAGGAGAGCGCGTAAATGGCCAACGAGTTGGCGTGGTTTTTCACTTCATGACCATAGGTGCCAGCCATCCCGCAACACCCAACGCTGACGTTTTCCAGCTTCGCGCCGAAGTGGGCAAAAATATCTGCCCACTGCTTTGTCGCCGCCGGTAGCGCGGTCACTTCGGTACAGTGACCGAACAGGTACCAGGGCTCACCGCCCAGATCGGGACGGGCGTCGCTGGTTAGGGCCTTCGGCAACCACTCATGGACTAACAGCACCTGGAAATCGCCGCGCTTGTCGCCGAGCGTCTGCTTGTACTCATCGCGGTAGCAGAGCACCAGCGCCGGATCGACGCCCACCAGCGGCATGCCCAGCTGCGCCACGCGGTTGAGGAAGTCCGCCGTCTTCTGCGCGGTGCGCGCGAAGCGGGTGAGGAAGCCTTTGATATGCTGCGCCTTGCCGTTCGGCGAGAACGGCAGGAGCACCGGCTGATAGCCTAAGGCCTCGACCAGACGGATAAAGTCGGCCACCACCTGGGCGTCGTAGTAGCTGGTGAAGGGATCCTGCACCACCAGCACCATCTTCGCTTTCTGCTCGGCGCTCAGCGCTTCGAGCTGCTCAAGGGTCATATTGGCGGAACGGTGGCCGGCCATCTGCTGCTTCAGCGACGGCGCCGAGAGCAGCGGCAGATCGACCATCCCGATATGCTTCTCCGACAGCTTTTTCAGCCAAGGCTGGTTAATAAAAAAGTTAAAGGTCTTCGGCGCCTGCGCCATCAGCGGCGCATAAGATTCGACCGAGGCCACCAGATGATCGCGCACCGGCCGCAGATAGCGGCTGTGGTACAGCTGCAGGAAGCGCGAGCGGAACTCGGGAACATCGATTTTGATCGGGCACTGGGTCGAACAGGCTTTACAGGCCAGACAGCCGGACATCGCCTCTTTGACCTCATGCGAGAAGTCATATTCGCCTTTGCGCGCATGCCAGCTGTTGCGCGTGCGCGCGACCAGCGAGCGCAGGCTGACGCCCTGCTCCGGCAGCGCCTTCTCCAGCTGGTTGGGATCGACGCCGCGGTCGGCCAGCAGGCGCAGCCATTCCCGCACCAGCGTCGCCCGCCCTTTCGGCGAGTGGATGCGCTGGTTGCTGACTTTCATCGACGGACACATCGGGCTCTTGACGTCAAAGTTGAAGCACAGCCCGTTGCCATTACACTCCATCGCCCCACGCCAGCTGCTGCGCACCGCGATGGGGATCTGCCGATCCCAGGTGCCGCGCTTCGCCGCATCGACTTTCATCATCGGCGCGTCGATACCTTCCGGAGGACAGATTTTACCCGGATTCAGGCGGTTATCGGGATCGAAGACCGCTTTGATCTTGCGCAGCTCGGCATACAGCGTCTCGCCAAAGAAGGCCGGGCTGTACTCCGCGCGGAACCCTTTGCCATGTTCGCCCCACAGCAGGCCGCCATACTTCGCCGTCAGCGCCACCACATCGTCGGAGATCTGCTTCATCAGCACCTCCTGCTGCGGATCGCACATGTCCAGCGCCGGGCGCACGTGCAGCACCCCGGCATCAACGTGGCCAAACATGCCATAGCTCAGGCCGTGGCTGTCGAGCAGCGCGCGGAACTCGACGATGTAATCCGCCAGATGTTCGGGCGGTACGCAGGTGTCCTCGGCGAAAGGAATAGGCTTGGCGGCGCCTTTGGCATTGCCCAACAGGCCGACGGCCTTCTTGCGCATGGCATAGATGCGCTCCACGCCTTCAAGATCGTGACAGACCTGCCAGCCAATGACGCCCGCCTCGCTGGCGGCCATCAGCTCGTCCAGCCGCTGGCACAGGGTATTAACCTGCTGGTCAATCAGCGCCGCGTCATCGCCGGCGAATTCGACGATATTGAGCCCGAGCATCTCTTTATCCGGTACGTCGGTGATCAGTTCGCTTACCGAGTGCCAGACGATATCCTCGCGCGCCAGATTGAGAACTTTAGAATCGACGGTCTCCACCGACAGGGCTTTCGCTTCGACCATAAAGGGCGCATTGCGCAGCGCAGAGTCGAAGGAGTCATATTTGACGTTGACCAGACGGCGCACCTTCGGCAGGCGGGTGATATCCAGCCGCGCTTCGGTAATAAACGCCAGCGTCCCTTCCGAACCGGTTAAAATACGGGTCAGGTCGAACTCGCTCATCTCATCGTTAAAGACGTGACGCAGATCGTATCCGGTGAGGAAGCGGTTGAGTTTGGGAAACTTATCAATGATCAGGTCACGCTGCGCCTTGCAGCGCTGGTAGACCGTGTTGTAGATCCGGCCAACCGTCGAGGGGGTATTGCCCAGCGTCTCCGCCAGCGCCACCGGCACCGCCTGGGTATCGAGGATATCCCCGCCCATCAGCACCGCCCGCAGGCCGAGCACGTGATCCGACGTTTTGCCGTACACCAGCGATCCCTGGCCGGACGCGTCGGTGTTAATCATCCCCCCCAGCGTGGCGCGGTTGCTGGTGGATAGCTCAGGCGCAAAAAAGTAACCATAGGGTTTAAGAAACTGGTTCAGCTGATCTTTGATGACCCCGGCTTCAACGCGCACCCAGCCCTCTTCGGGGTTGATTTCGATAATGCGGTTCATATAGCGGGACATATCAACGATAATCCCGCCGTTCAGCGCCTGGCCATTAGTGCCGGTGCCGCCGCCACGCGGGGTGAAAATCAGCGATTTAAAACGCGGTTCGGCGGCGAGGCGCGCCAGCAGCGCCACGTCCGCTGTGGATCGAGGAAAAATGACCGCATCCGGCAGCAGCTGATAGACGCTGTTGTCGGTGGCCATCGTTAGCCTGTCGGCATAGCTGGTGGCGGTATCGCCGGTAAAACCCTGTTGCTCCAGTACCTGCAAAAAATTCAGCACCAGTTGAACTACCCCTGGCGCCTGAGAAATTTGTGGGATCATCACGCTTGACCCTGCCTGACTATGTTGTGTTTGAAAATATTGTGTTGGTGCTAACTAAACGTTTGCGTAGCGCATTGAACTTTTTATCACATTTTTTTCATATGCGCCCACGTGTTTTCTGTGCAAAATCAGCCCGGCAAAATTATTGATATTATTATCAGTATATGGATTTACGCGGCGCCAGCTGTTTGGCGCGACTGGAAAGGTAAAATTTCTCTATGATTAATCCCCATCAGCCTCGGGACATTCCGCAAATACTGCTGTCGGTGCTGTTCCTGGCCCTGATTATCATATCCTGCCTGTGGGTTGTGCAGCCGTTTATTCTGTCCTTCGCCTGGGCCGGTACGGTGGTGATCGCCACCTGGCCGGTGCTGCTGCGTCTGCAGCGTGTGCTGTTCGGCAAACGACTGCTGGCGGTGCTGGCGATGACCCTGTTGCTGTTTCTGCTATTCGTTATTCCTATCGCTCTGCTGGTCAACAGCCTGGTGGATAACAGCGTTCCGCTGATCAAACTCATCAGCAGCGGAAATGTGACGCTGCCGGATTTCGCCTGGCTCAACAGCGTACCGCTGGTCGGCGATAAACTGTACTCCGCCTGGCACGGTCTGCTGGATATGGGCGGCTCGGCGATTATGGCCAAGGTTCGTCCCTATATTGGCACCACCACCAGCTGGTTTGTCGGTCAGGCGGCGCACATCGGCAAGCTGCTGGTCTACTGCGGTTTGATGCTGCTGTTCAGCGCGCTGCTCTACTGGCGCGGCGAGCAGGTGGCCTATGGTTTCCGCTACTTCGCCACGCGCCTCGCGGCCAAACGCGGCGACGCCGCGGTGCTGCTGGCCGGCCAGGCCGTGCGCGCCGTGGCGCTGGGCGTGGTGGTCACTGCCCTCACTCAGGCGGTACTGGGCGGGATTGGCCTTGCCGTCTCCGGCGTGCCCTACGCCGCTCTGCTGACCGTGGTGATGATCTTTACCTGTCTGGTTCAGCTCGGCCCTTTACTGGTTTTGGTGCCGTCGATTATCTGGCTTTACTGGAGCGGGGACACCACCTGGGGCACCGTGCTGCTGGTCTGGAGCTGCGTAGTCGGCACCATGGACAACGTTATTCGTCCGGTGCTCATCCGCATGGGCGCCGACCTGCCAATGATCCTTATCCTCACCGGCGTCATTGGCGGCCTGATCGCCTTCGGCATGATCGGCCTGTTTATCGGTCCGGTGCTGCTCGCCGTCTCCTGGCGACTGTATGACGCCTGGGTGCATGAGGTGCCGCCGCCGCCGAAAGACCCTGACGTCGTCCTTGAAGAGCTCAGTGAGCTGGACGCCGGTCGCAAGTAATGCCTGGCAGGCGGGGAGACCCGCCTGTTTCTTTGCCCGCATATTGTTAAGCAAAATTTATTGATCGCCGGCAATGCGCTGGCCCCGCGCGCCCTTCACCTCGCTTTCCTCCCCCGGTCCTTCACAACAATTTAACTATTGAGAGGAATCTGATCGACGGCAAAGGCCCCGCTGCCTACTATTAGCTCACGGTTATAAATCAACACCTTGATTTATAAGCATGGAAATCCCCTGAGTGAAACAACGAATTGCTGTGTGTAGTCTTTGCCCATCTCCCACGATGGGCTTTTTTTTTGCCCTGCGCATCACGACACCAGATAGCCTGACACCGGTAAAAAAAATCCCCGGCATCGCTGCCGGGGATCGGTCCTGTCAGGGCGAACTTATTTTTTCAGTTCCGCCAGACCTAACCAGGTTTGTACCACGGTATCCGGGTTCAGGGACAAGCTATCAATCCCCTCTTCCATCAGCCAAGCGGCGAAATCCTCATGGTCAGACGGCCCCTGGCCGCAGATGCCGACGTATTTACCCTGTTTCTTCGCCGCGCGGATGGCCATCGACAGCAGGGCTTTCACCGCGTCATTGCGTTCATCAAACAGCTCAGAAACCACACCGGAATCGCGGTCCAGACCGAGCGCCAGTTGGGTCATGTCGTTCGAACCGATGGAGAAGCCGTCGAAGTACTCGAGGAACTGCTCCGCCAGCAAGGCGTTCGACGGGATCTCGCACATCATAATGATCTTCAGCCCGTTCTCGCCGCGCTTCAGCCCCTGACGCTCCAGCTCTTCGACCACCGCTTTCGCCTGGGCGACGGTACGGACGAACGGGACCATCACTTCAACGTTGGTCAGTCCCATATCGTTACGCACGCGCTTCATCGCTTCGCACTCCAGGGCGAAGCAGTCGCGGAAGCTTTCGGAAACGTAGCGTCCGGCGCCGCGGAAGCCGAGCATCGGGTTCTCTTCTTCCGGCTCATAGCGCTCGCCGCCCACCAGGTTGGCGTATTCGTTCGATTTGAAGTCCGACAGACGCACGATCACCCGTTTCGGATAGAAAGCGGCGCCGAGGGTGGCGATCCCTTCGGTCAGGCGGCCAACGTAGAACTCTCTCGGCGAATCGTAGCCTTTCATCAGCTCGCGGATTTCGTTCTGCAGGCCCGGCTCCTGGTCGTCAAACTCCAGCAGCGCGCGCGGATGAACGCCAATCATACGGTTGATGATAAATTCCAGCCGCGCCAGACCGACGCCTTCGTTCGGCAGGCAGGCGAAGTCGAACGCGCGATCCGGGTTGCCGACGTTCATCATCACCTTCAGCGGCAGATCCGGCATGTCGCCGACGCTGGAGCTCTTGACGCTGAAGTCGAGCAGCTCGGCGTAGACATAGCCGGTGTCGCCTTCGGCGCAGGAGACGGTGACATTCTGATTTTCCTGAATGCGATCGGTAGCATCACCGCAGCCGACCACCGCCGGGATCCCCAGCTCACGGGCGATAATCGCCGCGTGACAGGTACGCCCGCCGCGGTTGGTGACAATCGCCGAGGCTTTTTTCATGATCGGTTCCCAGTCCGGGTCGGTCATGTCGGTAACCAGTACGTCGCCTGGCTCAATGCGATTCATCTCGCTGATATCGTGGATCACCTTGACCGGACCGGCGCCAATGCGGTGGCCGATGGCGCGCCCTTCGGCGATGATCTGCCCCTGAGCGTGGAGGGTATAACGCTCCATCACCTGGCCGCGGGAACGCACGGTTTCAGGACGCGCCTGGACGATAAACAGCTTACCGGTGTGGCCATCTTTCGCCCACTCGATATCCATCGGACGGCCGTAGTGCTTCTCGATCTGCACCGCCTGCTTCGCCAGCTCCTGCACCTCCTCGTTGCTTAACGAGAAAATATCGCGCTGCGCCTGCGGCACATCTTCGATACGCACCTGTTTACCGTGCTCCTGGGTCGGCGCGTAAACCATACGGATCTTTTTCGACCCCATGGTGCGGCGCACGATCGCCGGACGGCCAGCGGCCAGCGTCGGTTTGTGGACGTAGAATTCGTCCGGGTTCACCGCGCCCTGCACCACCATCTCGCCCAAACCCCACGCCGAGGTGATAAACACCACCTGGTCAAAGCCGGATTCGGTATCGATGGAGAACATGACGCCGGAGGAGGCCAGATCGGAGCGGACCATCCTCTGCACCCCGGCGGAGAGCGCCACGCCGCGGTGATCGTAACCCTGATGCACGCGATAGGAGATTGCGCGATCGTTAAACAGCGAAGCAAACACGTGCTTCACGGCAACGAGCACGGCGTCAAAGCCCTGCACGTTGAGGAATGTCTCTTGCTGTCCGGCGAAGGAGGCGTCCGGCATATCTTCCGCGGTGGCGGAAGAGCGCACGGCGAATGAGGCCTCGGCGTCATCGGCGGACAGCAGGTCATAAGCATCGCGAATCGCGTTTTCCAGTTCGCTCTGGAAGGGGGTATCGATGATCCACTGTCGGATCTGCGCGCCCGCTTTCGCTAATGCGGAAACGTCGTCAATGTCGGTTTCATCCAGCAGCGCATAGATGCGCTGGTTAACACCGCTTTGGTCCAGGAACTGATTGAAAGCATCAGCGGTGGTGGCAAACCCGTTAGGTACGGAAACACCCATACCGGACAGATTCGTAATCATTTCACCAAGGGAGGCATTTTTGCCCCCAACTCTGTCTACATCATTCATGCCGAGTTGGTTATACCAAAGCACCAGCGGTGACGAGCCATTGTTGGACATCGAGACAATCCTTTTGTGATTTAATACCAGTGAAAAAAATTTCACGATCGACTGCAGGATTATCCTGACATATTTATGAAGCTGAAAAAAACGGTGAATCGTTCAAGCAAATTATTTTTTCATTTTTCGGACTGTTCCCCCGATATTGCTAACTTGATGATTTTTAGGAATTCTGATGAAAAACGCTGGAAATAACGGCGACAAAAAGAAAATGAACCACCCTTTTCATAAAAAACAAAAATAGCGTTTCAATTTTAACAAGAGACAAATCAAACAGGGATATGCTTAAATTTAATATCCGCTTTCAGGCAATTAAACTCATTATACCGGATGGTCAAAATGGAAAGTGCTGTAGATCGCCACGTATTTTATATTTCTGACGGTACCGCCATCACGGCGGAGGTGCTGGGGCATGCCGTGATGTCGCAATTCCCGGTCGCCATCAGCAGCGTAACCCTGCCGTTTGTGGAAAACATCAGCCGCGCGCGGGCGGTAAAGGAGCAGATCGACGCCATCTATCAGCAAACGGGTATTCGCCCGCTGGTGTTCTACTCCATCGTCATCCCGGAAATACGCGACATTATTCTGCAAAGCGAAGGCTTTTGTCAGGATATCGTGCAGGCGCTGGTGGCCCCGCTGCAGCAGGAGCTCAACCTCGACCCGACGCCGGTGGCCCACCGCACCCACGGCCTCAACCCCGGCAACCTGATTAAATACGATGCGCGTATCGCCGCCATCGATTATACCCTCGCCCATGACGATGGCATCTCGCTGCGCAACCTTGACCAGGCGCAGGTGATCCTCCTCGGCGTCTCGCGCTGCGGCAAAACACCCACTAGTCTGTATCTCGCCATGCAGTACGGTATTCGCGCCGCCAACTATCCGTTTATCGCCGACGATATGGACAATCTGGTGCTGCCGGCCTCGCTGAAACCCCTGCAGCATAAGATGTTCGGCCTGACCATCAATCCGGAGCGTCTGGCGGCGATCCGCGAGGAGCGCCGGGAGAACAGCCGCTACGCCTCGCTGCGCCAGTGTCGGATGGAAGTGACCGAAGTGGAGGCCCTGTATCGCAAGAATAAAATCCCCTGCCTGAACAGCACCAACTATTCTGTTGAGGAAATTGCGACAAAAATCATGGACATCATGGGGCTGAATCGCAGGATGTACTAATACACTAGTACATTATTAAAAATTTGTTTATGCTATCACCCGTGGCCTATACAGGATCATGCCCTGCTCTTGCAATAAGCAGGGATTGGTTTATCGTGATGCGCATCACTTCCCGGCATTTTCGCCGCGGAAGAAACAGATTTTTGAGACCCCAATGAATAAAACAGACGAATTGCGTACCGCGCGCATTGAGAGCCTGGTAACGCCCGCGGAGCTGGCCCAGCGCCATCCCGTGACGGCCGACGTGGCTGCCCACGTCTCGGCCTCCCGCCGCCGAATTGAAAAAATCCTCAACGGCGAAGACCGCCGACTGCTGGTGATTATCGGCCCCTGCTCCATTCACGACACCGACGCGGCGCTGGAGTATGCCCGCCGCCTGCAGGGCATGCGCGAGCGCTACCAGCCGCAGCTGGAGATCGTGATGCGCACCTACTTTGAAAAACCGCGTACCGTGGTGGGCTGGAAAGGCTTAATCTCCGATCCCGACCTCAACGGCAGCTACCGGGTCAACCACGGAATTGAGCTGGCGCGGCGCCTGCTGCTGCAGGTTAATGAGCTGGGGGTACCGACGGCCACCGAGTTTCTCGATATGGTGACCGGTCAGTTTATCGCCGATCTCATCAGCTGGGGGGCCATCGGGGCGCGCACCACTGAAAGCCAGATCCACCGTGAAATGGCCTCAGCGCTCTCCTGCCCGGTTGGATTTAAAAACGGCACCGATGGCAATACGCGCATCGCGGTGGACGCCATCCGCGCCTCCCGCGCCAGCCATATGTTCCTCTCTCCGGACAAGCAGGGGCAGATGACGATTTACCAGACCAGCGGCAATCCGTATGGGCATATTATTATGCGCGGCGGCAAACGGCCAAACTATCACGCCGAGGATATCGCCGCCGCCGGCGAGGCGCTGCGTGAATTCGATCTGCCGGAACAGCTGGTCGTTGATTTCAGCCATGGCAACTGCCAGAAGCAGCACCGCCGTCAGCTGGAGGTGTGCGCCGATATCTGTCAGCAAATTCGCGCGGGCTCCACCGCCATCGCCGGGATTATGGCCGAAAGCTTCCTGCAGGAAGGCACTCAGAAAGTGGTCCCCGGCCAGCCGTTGACCTGGGGCCAGTCGATCACCGACCCCTGCCTGAGCTGGGAAGACAGCGAAAGATTATTGAGCGAGCTGGCTGCGGCCACCGCCACCCGCCTGTAACCGCTCCGCCCGCCGCGCCTGCGGCGGGCAATTCTCTTCGCTGACTCCCCTACCAAATCCGGTAACACGATAAATAACGCTTGCCGTCAAAAACAACATTATTGATAATGATTATCATTGTTGCCTTGATTTTTATTCTGAGAGCTATGACGCGTATGGATAACACTGCCACAGCTGAAAAACCAAAAGACAATGCCCCTTATCCCGTGGCGACGGACAGAGAGATCAGCAGTCGGGTTCTGTTAGGCAGCGAAGGACGAGTAGTGATTGAGCATGGCGGCCAGCGCTATCTGCTGCGCCAGACCCACGCTGGGAAGTTAATTCTGACCAAGTAAGCGCCCCGCTGAACGCGGGGCGAGGCAAGTTAGCTCGAGCAGCTGACTTCCAGACGTTTCCCCCAGTCCGGCGGGCGGCGGACGTAGTCGTCCTCGCGATCGGTAAAGGGGTCTGCCAGCGCGGCATGCAGGCGCTCCAGCTCGCCCATATCGCCCGCCTCAGCCTGCTCGATCGCCCGCTGCGCCAGCCAGTTACGTAACACCAGCGCCGGATTCACGCCCTGCATCCTCTGCTGGCGCTGCGCGTCGTCCACCTGTTCATCACGCAGCCGCGCACGATACCCGGCAAACCAGCTGTCAAAGGCCGCGCGGTCGATAAACTCATCGCGCAGCGGCGATGCGGCGCTGAGCTGTTCGCTGTGGCTCAGCAGGCGGAACGTCCGGGTATAGTCGCTCTTCTCGCGGATCATCAGGGCAAACAGCCCGTCCAGCAGGTCGTTATCCCCTTTCTGCTGGCTGAACAGGCCGAGTTTATCGCGCATCCGCTGGCCATAAGCGGTCAGCAAGGCGTGCTGATACTCATCCAGCGCCGCGTTTAACGCTTCAGCGCTGATAAACGGCGACAGCGATTGGGCGAGACGCTGCAGATTCCACAGCCCCACCGCCGGCTGGTTTTCAAAACTGTAGCGCCCCTGATAATCGGAGTGGTTGCAGATGAAGTCCGGTTGAAAATCGTCAAGGAAGCCATACGGGCCGTAGTCGATGGTCAGACCGAGAATCGACATGTTGTCGGTATTCATCACCCCATGGGCAAAGCCCACGGTTTGCCAGCTGGCGATAGTCTGCGCGGTACGCATGACAATGTCACGGAACCATAACAGGTACTTGTCCGCCTCATCCTGCAGCTGCGGCCAGTGGTGGCGAATAACATAGTCGGCCAGTTGCTGGACCTTCTGCGGCTCACGGCGATAGTAAAAATGTTCGAAATGGCCGAAGCGCACATGGCTCTCGGCCACCCGCATCAGCATCGCGCCGGGCTCCACGCGCTCGCGGTAGACCGGGGTATCGCTGGTCACCATCGCCAGGGCGCGCGTCGTCGGGATCCCCAGAGCATGCATCGCCTCCGACGCCAGACTTTCCCGGATCGTCGAGCGCAGCACGGCGCGGCCGTCCCCCATCCGCGAATAAGGAGTCAGGCCGGCGCCTTTCAGATGCCAGTCGTAACGGCGGCCATCCGCCAGCTGCTGCTCGCCGAGCAGGATCCCGCGTCCGTCGCCCAGCTGGCCGGCCCAGGCGCCAAACTGATGGCCGCTGTATACCTGCGCCAGCGGCGACATGCCCGGAAGCAGCGCTTCGCCGCCCCAGACACCGGCCCCGCTTTCAGGCGCAAACAGGGCGTCGGGCACCCCCAGCTGTTGCGCCAGCGGGGCGTTGCGCCAGATGAGTCGGGCGTTATCCAACGGCGTTGGTGACAGGGAAGTGTAAAAGTCCGGCAGTTCATCCCGCCAGTGGGTGGTAAAAGAAAGGGTCATGGTTCCTCCTCTCTCCAGTGTAGTGCCTGGAACAGCGGATTAACACGGGCGGAGTGCAGGGTTATCGGCATAAAAAAGGGAAGCGTTCGCTTCCCTCTTGCTTCTGAATGACGTCAGATTCGCCGCGCCTGCCAGAACTTTTTGTTCCAGTAGACGTTATCCAGCGAGGAACGGGTGACGCCCTGGCTGGTGGAGGCGTGAATAAACTGGTTGTCGGTATCGTAGATGCCAACGTGCAGACCGCTCTCCCCTGAGCCGGTTTTGAAGAACACCAGATCGCCGGGCAGCAGATCGCGCTTATCGATGCGGGTGCCGATCTCCGCCTGCTCGCGGGTTTCACGCGGCAGCTGGAGGGCAAATTTATCGCGAAACGTGCGCACCACGAAGCCGGAGCAGTCAACGCCGCGCGGCGTCATGCCGCCGTAGCGATACGGCGCGCCGCGCCAGCTGCGCAGCTGCTCGTTCAGATTCGCCACCACCGTGATGGAGTCAGCCAGCCGAGGATTCGGCGGCGGTGCCCGATGGCTGCTGCAGCCGGCTAAAATTAACGCCGCCGCCAACATGAACCAGAAGCGCATTTCAGATGATCCCTCTGTCCCTAGTCTCTATCGCAATAATTTAGCTTGTTTATCAATATAGTGACAAGATAACTGCGTGCTACTGTGACGCGATGAGCATAATATGACCGGCCACCTCAACGCGCTGGAACGGGATCGCATAGGCGGCGGTTAAATTTTCCTCATTCAGCACCTCGGCGGTCTCCCCGCAGGCGATGGCTTCCCCCTGGCAGAGCAGCCAGCTCTGACCGGCGTGGCGCAGGGTATGGTTGAGATCGTGGCTGCTCATCACCACCGCAATCCCCGCCGCGCTCAGCTCGTGTAACAGCCGATCCAGCGCCGCCTGCTGGGCCACATCCAGACTGTTCATCGGCTCATCCAGCAGCAGCAGCTGACCCGCGGAATTACTCAAGGGATCGATCTGCAGGATCACTGCCGCCAGCCGCACGCGCTGCCACTCGCCGCCCGACAGCTGATTGACCGGACGGCCCAGCTTATTGTCCAGACCAAGCCTGGCCGCGATATCGCTCAGACGGGCGCTATCACCCTGCTGCTGCATATGCAGCGCCAGGTAGTGCCATACCGGCATGGCGAACGGCGGGGTCTGGTGTTGACTCAGATATCCGCGACGGCGCGCCAGCTCCCTCGCCGGCCACTCGTCAAGCAGCCGGCCGTTAAAATGAACCGTGCCGGGGCCGTCGGACAGCCCCGCCATGCGGGTCAGCAGCGTGCTCTTCCCTGCGCCGTTCGGCCCCACCAGATGGACAATCTCCCCGGCGCGAAAAGCCGCAGAAAACGGGGCCAGGCGCCCCGCCGCTTCTACATCCTGTAGCTGCATCAGAAACGACATTATTGCGCCAGCGCTCCTTTAATCGCCGCCACCAGCTGCGGATCGTCCGGCGTCATATCCGGAGAGAAGCGCTGAATGACGTTGCCCTGGCGATCGATGAGGAATTTTTCGAAATTCCACAGAATGTCGTCCACATACAGCGGCGCCCGGCCTTTGCTGGCCATCCGCTCATAAAAACCGCTGCCTTCCGGGGCCACCGCTTTCGGCGCGGCGGCAATCAGTTTTTGATAGAGCGGCGCGCGATGTTCGCCGTTGACGTCAATTTTGCTAAACAGCGGGAAGGTGACGCCGTAGGTAGTGCTGCAGAAGGTCTTAATCTCCTCTTCACTGCCCGGCTCCTGGCCGAGGAACTGGTTGCAGGGGAACCCCAGCACGCTGAAGCCCTCGGCGGCAAACTGCTTTTGCAGATCCTCGAGTTGCTCATACTGCGGCGTCAGGCCGCATTTCGAGGCCACATTGACGATCAGCAGCACCTTGCCGGCAAAGGATGCCAGGGTAGTTTTCTCGCCATCAATGGTCGTCACTTCGGTATTCAGAATGTCATGTTGCATAGCCTGTCCTCAATGGATAAACCGGTTTCCGGTGAAGGTGATCCCTTTCTACTGTAGCGGATTCAGCGCCCGCCATTCTACTGCCATTCCCCCCGAGTTGTCGCATGATGTAACAGCGCTTCGCTGGCCGCCGGCAACATGAAATCCTCTCAATTGGGCCGTCGACCATTTCCGTGTACAGTGTTCCATGAATGTAATATGGTTTCGTTACTTGTTAATTTAAGAGAGTTTTAGTGATGAAGAAGTTGTTTAGCCTGGCGTTAATCGCCACCTCTGTCGCCCTGCTGAGCGCCTGCTCCCCGGATGAAGATAATAAAGTAAAAGTCGCTATCAATACCGGGCCGGACGAAGCCATCTGGAAAGTGGTGGAGCAGGTGGCGAAGGATAAATACCACCTCGACGTCGAAGTGGTCTCCTTCAATGATTATGTGCTGCCCAACGAAGCGCTGAACAACAAAGATGTCGATGCCAACGCCTTCCAGACCCTGCCGTACCTTGAGGCGCAGTCGAAAGAACGCGGCTATAAATTTGCAGTGGTCGGTAAAACCTTTGTCTTCCCTATCGCCGCCTATTCTCACCGGATCAAAAATATCAGCGAACTGCCCGAAGGGGCGACGGTGACCATTTCTAATGAAACCACCACCCTGGGCCGCAGCCTGCTGCTGCTTCAGGCGCAGGGGTTACTCAAGCTGAAACCGGGCGTCGGCTATTTACCCACCACGCTGGATATCATCGACAATCCGAAACAGCTGAAAATTGTTGAAGTGGATACCCCGCAGCTGACCCGTACCCTTGACGATCCGAACGTCAGCCTGTCAATCATTAACACCAACTTCTCCGCCCAGGCGGGCCTGTCGGCCGCCCGCGACGGTCTGTTTATGGAGGGGCCGGATTCCCCATACGTGAATGCGATAGTCGCCCGCGAGGATAATAAGGACAGCAAGAAAATTCAGGAATTAAAAGCCGCCTTCCAGACCAGCGAAGTCGCGGAAAAAGCGAAGGAAGTCTACAAAGGCGACGCGATCAAAGGCTGGTAAGCCTGAACCGGCGCCGTCCCTGCCGACGGCGCCGCGCTATCCCCGCCCCCGCGAACGCAGCAGCAACCAGATAAAGACCGGCGCGCCCAGGGTCGCCGTCACCACGCCAATCGGCAGCTCTGCGGCGGAAAGCGCCAGCCGGGCAATGATATCCGCCCCCAGCAAGGCGCTTGCCCCGGCCAGCATACAGGCCGGGAGCAACACCCGGTGATCGCTCAAGCCGCATAGCCGCAGAATATGCGGGATCACCAGACCGATAAAGCCAATCGCCCCCGCCAGCGCCACGCTAACGCCGACCATCCAGCCGGTCGCCACCACCAGTAATTTGCGCCACAGCCACAGCGGCAGCCCAAGCTGACGAGCGGAGACTTCGCCCAGCGCCAGTAAATTCAGGGGTTGCGACTGCAGACAGACCCAGCAGAGCACCGGCAGGAGGGCTATCATCAGCCACAGCTGTTGCCAGTCGACGCCGCCAAACCCGCCCATCATCCAGTACATTAGCTGACGCAGGTCAAAAGAGGTGGAGAAGTAGACTGCCCAGGTCATCAGGGCGCTGCAGATGATCCCCAGCGCCACCCCCGCCAGCAGCAGACGGCTGGTAGACAGATGGCGGCGGGCGAAACGCAGCAGAATAAAAGTGATCAGCAGCGCGCCAAAGATGGTACACAGGCCGAGCGCCCAGCCGGGCAAGACTCCTTTGCCCAGCAGGACGGCGGCAATCAGCCCGACGCCCGCGCCGTTGGAGACCCCCAGCAGCCCCGGCTCCGCCAGAGGATTTTCAAACAACGCCTGCATAATCGCCCCGGAGAGCGCCAGCGCCGCCCCCACCAGCAGCACCGCCAGGGTTCGCGGCAGGCGGATCTGCCAGATAAACAGCTGACCTTTGGCGCTGAGCCACTCGCCGGGCGGGATCCATTGATCCCCCGCGCACAGGCTGATCAGCAGGGTGACCAGCAGCAACAGCGTTAATCCGAAGAGCCAACGCCGGCTACGGCGCTGTTGAAGATGGGCGAGAGTCAGCATAGATTCCATTACGCAGGGGGAACAAGAGGCTGATTTTACGGTGGCTGTCGCGGTGAGAAAAGGAAAACCTCACGACCAAACGTCGACGCGAAGGAAAATCTCCTCCGCGTCTGCGGTCGTTCGTCACACCAGAATCTGAAACAGCAGCGCAAAGAGAATGATGTTCGCCACCACGATTGCCCAGCCGTTATAGAGCATATATTTCAGATGAGTAGACTGCGCCAGCCCCATCTGGCCGAACATATCTGATGAGGGAAACGGCCCGAACCAGTCCACCTGGGATGAGGCCAGCAGCACGGCGGTGGTCCCCTGGGGCGGCACGCCGGCGGCCATCAGCATCGGGCCAAAGATTTTATGAGTAAAGGTCATCTGGGCCACCGCCGCACCGGGCACATGGCCGATAATATTGAACGCGAAGATGCTAAAGCACAGCCAGGCCGGGGAGATCCCCTCCAGCAGCGGTTGAGTATACTCCAGCAGCCCCTGATAGGCGTGCAGGCCATCCATCAGCTCAAGGATCGGGTTGTACAGCCAGTAGAGAATAAACATCCACACCAGACGGCCGCAGCCGTGATACAGGGCCTGAAGGATCTGCGTCGGTCGCAGGCCGCCTACCAGGCCGGTCATCAGGGCCACCAGCAGCATCACGATTATCGCGAAGCTGAAGCCGGCTTTAATCACCACGCCAACGATCGCCATCACGATGATGGTCGCCGCGAAGGCCAGCGCGCTTAATTTACGCCGACGCTGCTGCGCGGCGCTGAGATCCTCTTGCGGCTTTTCCGCGAGATCGACGTCATAGCGCAGTTTGCCTTCGGTCATCTTCTGGATCCGTCCCGCCATTACCCAGCCGGCCAGCAGCGTGACCGCGCTCATCGGCAGACCAACGTACAGCAGATAGTCCGGATAGCTCAACCCACCGAGGCTGAGGATCGTCACGGTACTGGGGGTGAAAGGCCCGGTAAACAGCCCAACGGAACCGGCGGTCATCATCAGCGCGGCGACCGTTGGCGGCGTCAAGCGTACCGCTGCCGCCACCGGAATGATTACTGCCACGATAATGGCATTGCCACCGGCCATAGTGCCCAGCGAACCGCAAATTAAAATCGATGACGCCACAATGCCGAATTTCACCCGCGTCTGACTCGACAACCCGATGCGATGGACGACAAATTTTACCAGCTCAACCGCTGCGCCGGTGCGGGTGGCCACTTCCCCCACGCCGGCGCCGAGCATAATGATAAGCCCAACGGTGGCAATAAATGACCCGGTGGATTTCGCCAGCATCGTGCCCATTTCCGGCAGGCCGGTCGAGGTCATTATCATGGCGATAATAATCGAGGAGATGACCGCCAGCACAATATCAACGCCGATCAGCGATAATATCGCTAGCGCCACCAGCGGCGTAAATCCCAGCAGACCAAGCTCGCTGCCTGGTCGACCGTGGCACCACAGCGCGATCAACACGAACAGCAGCAATAACAGACCAATAATAACGTTTTTCCGCGTGATATTTCGTCTGACAGGCGCATTGCCTGTGAGCGTTGAGTCACTCATAACACTCCTTAATGCCAATCAATCCGACCATGATGGTCAGGTGGTGTATGGGGGCCTGCTCAGAAAATATCCTCCCTCTTTTTCATTATTGATTGGCCGCGGCCTGAGGGTTTGTTTGGGTACAAAGGAAACGATTCTGAGAGCGTAATATGCCGCCATTGGGCGGGGTCTACAGCACAAGATGTAACCAATGCGCTGATTGGTGATTAAATCTATGTTAACTTAGTGTTAGTAGAAAATGACTTTTTATCGGTAGGCTATAACCCTGAGTTAACTGTTCATGAAACTGCGTCATCTGGAAATCTTCTATGCCGTCATGACCTGCGGCTCTTTATCGCGAGCGGCGGAAGCGCTCAATATCTCCCAGCCCGCGGCCAGCAAAGCGTTAAAAAGCGCCGAAATGAAGCTGGGTTTTACCCTGTTTCAGCGGGTGCGCGGCAAGCTGCTGCCGACCAGCGAGGCGATCACACTTTTCGAAAAAGCGCAGAGCATTTATCAGGACCTGGACAACCTGCGCCTGCTGGCCGACAACCTGGCTCGCGATCCGCGCGCCAAGATCACTTTAGGCTGTCTGCCAAGCCTGGGGTTAAGCCTGGTGCCGGAGCTGGTGACCGACTTTTATCAGCAAAACAGCAACCTGGTGATGACGCTCACTACCGAGCACACCGAGACGCTGGTCAAAAAACTGGATTTGCGCGAGATAGATTTGGCGCTGACGCTACAGCCGGTGCAGCAGGGAGAGATCCTGACCACCCTGATTGCCGAAGTACCGCTGGTGTACATCGACCGTCATTATCGTCAGGGGGCGGTGGAGATCGACCAGATCGACCAGCAGCGCTGGATCTCGCCGGGACCGCACTCGCTCTCTGCCGCCATCGCCACCCGTCGCGACTTTTCCACCACCCGGCTAAACGTCCAGACCTACTATATGGCCACCGAGTTCGTGAAGCGCGGCATGGGCTGCAGCATCACTGATATCTTTTCCGCCCAGCACAACCTGGCCCCGGAGATGATCCATCCCATTACGCCGCCGATGGCGATTAACCTCTGTCTGTTACGCCGGGCCGACGTTTCCCTGAGCCCGATGGCGCAAAAGTTCGTCGATTTTCTCTGCCAGCGTCTGCGCCAGCAGCTCAAGGAGATTAACCTGCGGTTATACCCTGACCATAAAAAGTCAATTGCGCCGCTGGGGTAAATGCTTTGACATAACCCGATAAATTTATCAGCGGTGGATATATCGGGTTATGAACAAACGCATTGTCATTATCGGCGGCGGCGTGGTCGGTCTGGCCACGGCCTGGGAACTGATCAAGCGCGGCCATCAGGTGCAATTACTGGAGCGCAATGCCGAACCGGGCAGCGCCACCAGTTTTGCCAACGGCGGACAATTAAGTTACCGCTACGTCGCCCCCCTTGCCGACAGCGGCGTTCCCCTGCAGGGAATGAAATGGATGGGCAAAGCCGATTCGCCGCTGAATATGCGTCTCAGGATGTCTCTCCAGCAGTGGCGCTGGCTGCTGCAGTTTCTGCGCGCCTGTAATAACCAGACCAATAAAATGAATGGCGACCATATTTTACGCCTGTCGCTGCTCAGCCGTCAGGTCATGCAGGCGTGGCGGGATGAGGATAATCTTGCCGATTTCCACTGGCAGCGCAGCGGAAAATTAATTATCCATCGTCGCGAATATGATTTTAATAAAGCAGCAAAAGGGATTGATCCTCAGTATCAGCAGGCGCTGAATGCTGAAGCCTGCCTGCAGCTGGAGCCGGCGCTCAAACATATTAGTCCTTCTCTGCAGGGCGGAATCTATTCGCCAGGCGATGAAACGGCAGATTGTCATCAGTTCTGCCTTGCCCTGCTCGACAAGCTCAATGCCAGCAGCGACTTTAGCCTGCTGACCCAGTGTGAGGTGCGGCGACTCCATAAGCGCGGGGGACGCATCAGCAGCCTGGAGACCAGTCAGGGGCCCCTCACCGGCGATGAGTATGTCGTCGCCGCCGGTAACGGCAGTGGTTCTCTGCTTGGGCATCTGGGGGTTCGCGTGCCGCTGTGCGCCCTGAAGGGGTACAGCCTGACCCTGCCCTATCCTGAAAAAGCAGGTATTGCCCCTGACATCAGCGTCACCGACTACGGGCACAAAATCGTTTATGCCCGCCTTGGCCAACAGCTGCGTATCGCGGCGATGGTGGACATCGGCTACGACGGCGACGAACTGCGCGAAAGCCGCATTCAGGCGCTGAAAAACATCGTCGCCCGCAGCTTTCCTGAACTGGAGGGGCTGGACGAGGCCGAAGTCTGGACCGGCATGCGCCCGTCAACGCCAGCCGGCCCGCCGATGCTGGGGCGCGCCGGCTACCCCAACCTGTGGATGAACCTCGGCCAGGGTAGCCTCGGCTTTACTCTCGCCGCCGGCAGCGCGGTGGTGCTGGGCGCGTTAATCGACAATCAGATGCCAGACATTTCTTTAGAAGGTCTCACATGGAAACAAACCGCATGACAATTATTCGCAATAATCCACAACCTCGTCTTGCCGCCAGCGTTGCGTATGGCGATCTGCTGTTCCTCTCCGGGCAGACGCCAAAAAGCAATGAAGACGATATCGTTTTACAAACCCGTGAAGTACTGGAGAAGATCGACGCGCTGCTGGCCGCAGCCGGGAGCGATAAGCAGCACATTCTCTCCGCGCAGATCTGGTTGAAAAATATCGAGCGTGACTTTGCCGCATTCAATGAGGTGTGGGTGCAATGGATGCCGGAAGGCTATAGCCCGGCGCGAGCGGCCGTGCAGGCGGAGATGGCGCGACCAGAAATCCTGGTGGAGATCATGCTCACCGCCGTCAAAGCGTAAAGATGGACAGAAAAGAAAAAGGCCGCAATGCGGCCTTTTTAATTAGTGCAGATTATTTGTCTTTCGGCGACGCGTTTTCGACACGGCTTTTCAGCTTCTGACCGGGTCTGAAGGTCACCACGCGCCGGGCTGTAATGGGAATATCCTCCCCCGTCTTCGGGTTACGTCCCGGGCGTTGGTTTTTATCCCGCAAATCGAAGTTGCCGAACCCGGAGAGTTTGACCTGTTCTCCGTTTTCCAGAGCACGACGGATCTCTTCGAAAAACAACTCGACCAGTTCTTTGGCATCCCGCTTGCTAAGCCCAAGCTTATCAAACAGATATTCTGACATTTCAGCTTTTGTAAGCGCCATAGGTTCAATCCCTCAATGATGCCTGGAATCGCTCTTTTAATGCCTCTACACATCTGGCAACGGTAGCGGCAATCTCCTCTTCTTCGAGTGTACGGCTGGTATCCTGCAGGATCAGGCTAATCGCAAGGCTCTTATACCCTTCCGCCACACCCTTACCACGGTACACGTCAAATAAGTTTACGCCAACTACCTGATTTACGCCAACTTTCTTACATTCGGCTAAAACATCGGCGGCAGCCACGTTTTCCGCGACCAGCACTGCGATGTCGCGACGGTTCGCCGGGAAGCGGGAAATATCGCGCGCCTGAGGCACCACGCGGTCTGCGAGCTTGTTCCACTCCAGTTCGAACACCAGAGTGCGACCGTTCAGATCCAGTTTACGTTCCAGCTCAGGATGAACAACCCCAATGAAACCAATGCGTTCACCTTTAAGATAAATCGCTGCGGATTGTCCCGGATGCAGCGCGGTGGTCGCTTCAGCACGGAATTCGATATCCGCTAATTTTCCGGTTAAATCCAGAACGGCTTCCAGATCGCCTTTCAGATCATAGAAATCGACCGTCTCTTTCGCCAGTGTCCAGTGCTCTTCGTAGCGGTTGCCGCAGATCGCCCCGGCCAGCATCACATCCTGACGAATGCCCAGCGGCGCATTGGTGTCCGGCACAAAGCGCAGGCCGCTCTCAAAGATGCGCACCCGGCTCTGCTGACGGTTCTGGTTGTAGACCACGGTGCCCAGCAGGCCGGTCCACAGCGACAGGCGCATCGCCGACATTTCGCTGGAGATCGGGCTTGGCAGGATCAGCGCCTCTTCCCCGGCGTGGATCAGCTGCTGGACTTTCGGGTCGACGAAGCTGTAGGTGATCACTTCCTGATAGCCTTTGTCGTTCAGCAGCGTTTTCACGCGCTTCAGCGACAGGTCCGCTTCGCGGTGGGTTCCCATGATCAGACCCGCCTGCACCGGCTCGTCAGGAATGTTGTTGTAGCCGTAAACGCGAGCCACTTCTTCAACCAGATCTTCTTCGATCTCCATGTCGAAACGCCAGCTCGGCGCAACCGCCTGCCATTCGCCCTCGCCAACCGTCACTTCGCAGCCGAGGCGCTGCAGAATGTCGGTGACCTGCGCGTCAGCGATATGGTGGCCAATCAGGCGATCCAGCTTGCTGCGACGCAGCGTAATGGTGGCGCGTGTTGGTAGATTCTCTTTGCTGGTAACGTCAATGACCGGGCCGGCTTCACCGCCGCAGAGGTCGATCAGCAGACGGGTGGCACGCTCCAGCGCTTTATACTGCAGGGCCGGATCGACGCCGCGCTCATAGCGGTGAGAGGCATCGGTGTGCAGGCCATGACGGCGCGCGCGGCCGGTAATGGACAGCGGGCTGAAGAACGCGCATTCCAGCAGCACGTTTTGGGTTTCGTCGTTAACGCCGGAGTGTTCCCCGCCGAAGATCCCCCCCATCGCCAGCGCTTTGTTATGGTCTGCAATGACCAGCGTGTCGCTGTCGAGCTTTGCTTCAGAGCCATCGAGCAGGACCAGGGTTTCCCCTTCTTTCGCCATGCGCACCACGATCCCGCCTTCAATACGGTCGCGGTCAAAGGCGTGCATCGGCTGGCCCAGCTCAAGCAGCACATAGTTGGTCACGTCAACCACCGCGTCGATGGAGCGGATCCCGCAGCGGCGCAGCTTCTCTTTCATCCACAGCGGCGTCGGCGCTTTGACGTTGATACCTTTCACCACGCGCCCCAGATAGCGCGGGCAAGCCTGCGGCGCGTCAACCTGAATCGGCAGCACGTCGTCAATCGTCGCGGCAACCGGCGTGATTTCCGGCGCGTTCAGCGGCGCTTTGTTCAGGACAGCGACATCGCGCGCCACGCCAATGATGCCCAGGCAGTCGGCGCGGTTTGGCGTGACGCTGATTTCGATGGTGTTATCGTCAAGCTTGAGGTATTCGCGAATATCGGTGCCGATGGGCGCATCTGCCGGCAGCTCGATGATACCGCTATGGTCGTCGGAAATACCCAGCTCGGAGAAGGAGCACAGCATCCCCTCAGACGGCTCGCCGCGCAGCTTCGCGGCCTTGATTTTGAAATCGCCCGGCAGCACGGCGCCGATGGTGGCTACCGCGACCTTTAGCCCCTGACGGCAGTTTGGTGCGCCGCAGACGATGTCCAGCAGGCGTTCGCCGCCGACGTTGACTTTGGTGACGCGCAGTTTGTCGGCGTTCGGGTGCTGACCGCACTCCACCACTTCCCCGACTACGACGCCGTTGAAGCTGCCGGCGACCGGCTCAACGCCATCTACTTCGAGGCCCGCCATGGTGATCTGATCGGAAAGCGCTTCGCTGTCGATCGCCGGGTTAACCCATTCGCGTAACCACAGTTCACTGAATTTCATTGTTCTGTCCTGCCCTTATTTAAACTGTTTGAGGAAACGCAGATCGTTTTCGAAGAACGCGCGCAGATCGGTGACGCCATAGCGCAGCATGGTCAGACGCTCCATGCCCATGCCGAAGGCGAAGCCGGAGTAGACTTCCGGATCGATACCCACGTTACGCAGCACGTTCGGGTGCACCATCCCGCAGCCCAGCACTTCCAGCCATTTGCCGTTTTTACCCATCACGTCAACTTCCGCAGACGGTTCGGTGAACGGGAAGTAGGACGGACGGAAACGGACCTGCAGATCTTCTTCAAAGAAGTTGTTCAGGAAGTCGTGCAGCGTCCCTTTCAGGTTGGTGAAGCTGATATTTTTATCAACGATCAAACCTTCCATCTGATGGAACATCGGGGTGTGGGTCTGATCGTAGTCGTTACGATAGACGCGGCCCGGCGCGATAATACGGATAGGCGGCTGCTGCTTTTCCATGGTGCGGATCTGCACGCCGGAGGTCTGCGTACGCAGCAGGCGAGTGGCATCGAACCAGAAAGTGTCGTGGTCAGCGCGCGCCGGATGGTGACCCGGAATATTCAGCGCATCGAAGTTGTGGTAATCGTCTTCGATTTCCGGGCCCGTCGCCACGGTAAAGCCGAGCTCACCGAAGAAACTTTCAATACGGTCGATGGTGCGAGTAACCGGATGCAGGCCGCCGTTTTCAATGCGGCGACCCGGCAGCGAGACGTCAATGGTCTCTGCGGCCAGACGCGCATTCAGCGCTGCGCCTTCCAGTTCAGCTTTACGCGCGTTCAGCGCCTGCTGCACCTGCTCTTTCGCCTCGTTGATGACCGCACCGGCTGCCGGACGCTCTTCCGGCGGCAGCTCACGCAGGGTGGTCATTTGCAGGGTCAGATGCCCTTTTTTACCCAGGTATTCCACGCGGACGTTGTCCAGCGCAGCAACATCTGATGCCTCGTTAATGGCTGCCTTGGCACTGGCAACCAGCTCTGCGAGATGTGACATGGTTTTCCTCATTATGTCGGTGCAGACACCGGTTATAGTGAAATTAATATTCCGAATCCATATACGAAAAAAGCCTCCACAGGGGAGGCTTTCTGGCGCTGTTTTCCGTTTCTTCTTTCACGCGCAAGCCCCCTGAGTTCAGGTGCTAAAGTAAAAAAAGAAGCGGAAAATAGCAGCATTCATGCTTGCATTACCTTGTCTGGTAAGAAACGTCAGAGCTGTATTGAAAAGCCTGCGCCGATAAAAGTCAATGTATTGATGGTGTTGAAACGAAAAGAGGGAGACAAGCTCCCTCTTTCAACTGGCTTATGCCAGAGCTGCTTTCGCTTTTTCGACCAGAGCGGTGAACGCTACTTTGTCGAATACAGCGATGTCAGCCAGGATCTTACGGTCGATTTCAACAGAGGCTTTTTTCAGGCCATTGATGAATTTGCTGTAAGAAATACCGTTCTGACGTGCTGCTGCGTTGATACGTGCAATCCACAGTTGACGGAACTGACGTTTACGTTGACGACGGTCACGGTAAGCGTACTGACCAGCTTTGATAACAGCCTGGAAGGCAACGCGGTATACGCGAGAACGCGCACCGTAGTAGCCTTTAGCTTGTTTCAAAATTTTCTTGTGACGTGCACGTGCAATTACACCACGTTTTACGCGAGCCATGTGTGCTCTCCTGTATCTATTCTAAGTTAAAAAAGTTAAACGTTAACGACTTATGCGTACGGCAGGCACGCGATAACCAGGCCCAGATCGCCTTTGGAAACCATGGCTTTCGGACGCAGGTGACGTTTACGCTTGGTAGCTTTTTTAGTCAGAATGTGACGCAGGTTAGCGTGCTTGTGCTTAAAACCACCTTTACCGGTTTTTTTGAAGCGCTTAGCAGCACCGCGTACGGTCTTAATTTTTGGCATTTTAATAACTTCCACTTCGCATTGTTAATAAACGAAACAAAGGCGAACAAAACCAGTGAGCCGAAGCCCACCGGAAATGTTTCTTGATGGCCTTACTGTTTCTTCTTAGGAGCGAGCACCATGATCATCTGGCGGCCTTCGATCTTCGTTGGGAAGGATTCGACTACTGCCAGTTCAACCAGATCGTCTTTCACGCGGTTAAGCACTTCCATACCGATCTGCTGGTGGGCCATCTCACGACCGCGGAAACGCAGCGTGATCTTGGCCTTATCGCCATCTTCGAGAAAGCGAATCAGGCTGCGGAGTTTTACCTGATAGTCACCTTCATCAGTACCAGGGCGGAATTTAATTTCCTTAACCTGGATAACTTTCTGCTTCTTCTTCTGTTCCTTAGAAGACTTACTCTTTTCATAAAGGAACTTGCCGTAGTCCATGATACGACAAACTGGCGGCTCGGCGTTAGGGCTGATTTCAACTAAATCTACTCCAGCCTCTTCAGCCTTTTCGATAGCTTCTCTCAGACTCACAATTCCCAGCTGCTCACCTTCCAGACCTGTTAAGCGAACTTCCTGGGCGCGAATCTCGCCATTAATACGATTCGGACGTGCCGTTTGAACTCGTTTTCCGCCTTTAATACCTTATTCCTCCAGTTGTTGAAGACTGCGGCTGCGAATCTCTTGTTGCAGCTTCTCGATCACTTCATTTACGTCCATGCTGCCGAGGTCTTTCCCGCGACGGGTGCGCACGGCCACTTTGCCGGCTTCGACTTCTTTGTCGCCACAGACCAACATATACGGGACACGACGTAAAGTGTGCTCGCGGATTTTAAAGCCAATCTTCTCATTTCTCAAGTCTGCTTTTACACGAATGCCCGCATTTTGTAGTTTACGCGTCAATTCGTTAACGTATTCAGCCTGAGAATCGGTAATATTCATGACCACTACCTGCACTGGTGCAATCCAGGTTGGGAAGAAGCCTGCGAACTCTTCGGTCAGGATGCCAATGAAGCGCTCCAGAGAACCGAGAATCGCACGGTGAATCATGACCGGCACCTGACGCTCGTTGTTTTCGCCCACATAGGAGGCGCTTAAACGCTGCGGCAGAGAGAAGTCCAGCTGTACGGTACCGCACTGCCATGCACGATCGAGGCAGTCATACAGGGTAAATTCAATTTTCGGGCCGTAGAACGCCCCTTCACCCAGTTGATATTCAAATGGGATGTTATTTTCTTCCAGCGCCACCGCCAGATCCGCTTCCGCGCGATCCCAGGTCTCGTCGCTACCGATACGTTTTTCCGGGCGAGTCGACAGTTTGACGACGATCTTCTCGAAGCCAAAGGTGCTATACATATCGTAGACCATACGAATACAGGCGTTCACTTCATCGCGAACCTGATCTTCAGTACAGAAGATATGCGCATCATCCTGGGTAAAGCCGCGCACGCGCATCAGACCATGCAGCGCGCCAGACGGTTCGTTACGGTGGCAGCTACCGAATTCCGCCATACGCAGCGGCAGGTCGCGGTAGGATTTCAGCCCCTGGTTGAAGATCTGCACGTGACCCGGGCAGTTCATCGGCTTGATACAGTATTCACGGTTCTCAGAAGAGGTGGTGAACATCGCATCTTTGTAGTTGTCCCAGTGGCCGGTTTTTTCCCACAGCACACGGTCCATCATGAACGGACCTTTTACTTCCTGATACTGGTACTCTTTCAGTTTAGAACGAACAAACGTTTCCAGTTCACGGAAGATGGTCCAGCCGTCATTGTGCCAGAACACCATCCCCGGCGCCTCTTCCTGCATGTGATACAGGTCGAGCTGCTTACCGATTTTACGGTGGTCACGCTTGGCGGCTTCTTCCAGACGCTGCAGGTAGGCATTCAGCGCTTTTTTATCTGCCCACGCGGTGCCGTAGATACGCTGCAACATTTTATTGTTGCTGTCGCCGCGCCAGTAGGCTCCGGCGGTTTTCATCAGCTTAAAGTGATGGCAGAAGCGCATGTTCGGTACGTGCGGACCGCGGCACATATCGATATATTCTTCATGATGATACAGGCCAGGCTTGTCATCATGGGCAATGTTTTCATCAAGAATAGAAACTTTATAGCTTTCGCCGCGTTTCACGAAGGTTTCACGCGCTTCATGCCAGCTCACTTTCTTCTTGATAACGTCGTAGTTTTTCTCGGCGAGCTCATGCATACGTTTTTCGAGCGCGTCGATATCTTCCTGGGTCAGGGTGTGGTCGAGGTCTACGTCATAGTAGAAACCATTATCGACAACCGGACCGATAGCCATTTTGGTGTTGGGCCATAGCTGTTTGATGGCATGGCCTAACAGGTGCGCGCAGGAGTGACGAATGATCTCCAGCCCTTCTTCATCTTTCGCGGTGATGATAGAGAGAGTGGAATCGGATTCGATCGGGTCACAGGCGTCTACCAGTTCACCGTTTACCCGCCCGGCAATGGTGGCTTTCGCCAGGCCTGGACCGATATCCAGCGCGACATCCATCGGACTAACTGCGTGGTCAAAATGGCGTTGGCTGCCATCAGGAAGCGTAATTACAGGCATTTTATGTCCTTATTTGCAGTGGTGCCCCGCACGAAAGAGCACATACAAAACTATATAATCATAATTATCATCAGGTTAAGGCGCAGTTCCCGCTTCACTCTGCGAAAATAGGAGCACGACCGGAACGATCGCTCCCCCCTGCAGCCGCCTGCTGATAACACCGGGGAGTAGTTTACACATCATTGGTACGTGATTAAAGCCGCGACAGCATAAATGATGGCGGAATGCGGAGAAAACAAGAGGGCCACGGATAAAAAGCAGAATATAAGCGATGTGGCGCGGTAATATTGGCCAATGGCGCCGGACGATATTATTCGGACATGATAAAAGAGAGGTAGAGATATTACCTGCTGAATGTATACCGCGGGCCATTAAACCGGTACCACTTAACCCGGCTTATTAGACCGCTCGCGAAACGATAGCCTGCAATATTAAGACCACTCGCCGGCCATCAGCGTATGCACATTAAAGGCGTCGTTCATGGATTTTCCGGTGGTAGGGGCGCCGGGCGCAATATTCGAACCAGCCTCAACGTCAGTGGCTTTGGCGATACCTACCTGGGTATGATCCTGATGACCCGATGGCGGAACGGGCGTGGCGGCTGATGCGCCAAAAGAAAGCACGCACAGCGCCAGGGCTGCGATGGTATAACGATTGTTTTTCATGATGTTAATTCTCTTATTACGGAAATCAGACCGGGCAATGTCGCCCTCCGGTCAGTGCTTGTTAGTATAGATCCAGATCACATATTTGTCCGTCGAATATTTAGCTATTTGTGTCAAATAGAATGAATATTTGTCAGGCGCTCGTGAATAATGGAGAAAAAATGGAGGGCTATTTCCTTTTTACAAAAAGTAAAACGAACGGCCAGAAAAAATAATATCACTAATTGCTAAAACCAAAACGAACAGGCCGGGGAAAACCCGGCCTGAAATATTACATCTTATACCCGAGGGAGAGCGAGGTCCGGCGATCGGTATGCTCCGGCGCGGACGCAGGCGGCTCAGAGTTCCAGGTCACGTTGTAGGCGACCTTCAGGGCGAAATGGGCGTTAATCGCCACGTTTAACGCGCTCTCTGAGTTGACCGTGGTGTCCTCGGCGCCGAACACCGATACCCCTTGCGAAAATTTGGCGTTATCGGTCATCTGCCAGGCCCATGTACCCGAAGCATAACCCAGCGGTTGGGTATCAGTATCCCCGTCGGTATATTCGTCATAGCGAACGCCAGGACCGAATTCAAACCGCAGACTGTGCACCGGCCCGTTGAGGATCTGACGACCATAGCCCGCCGTCACAACATCGCGCTGTTGATAGCCGTTGTAGCGGTCAGTTAGCCAGCTACCCTGACCAAAAACATAGTTCATATCGGTCAGGTTGTAGCGGCTACGTCCGCCGACAGCATATTTTTCTGAGGATCGCTCATCATTGGACGACGTGTTGCTGGCGTTGCCCCACAGCGACCAGGCGGTGGTATTACCATACCAGGTCAGGGTGGAATCCGCCGTCATCGAAGAGCTCTTGGTGTTGCCGGACTGCGCCAGGTAGCCTGCGTTAACCACCCCTTCGAACGGTTTTTTGGCAGCGGAAGGGTCATCCATGACGGTAAATACAGAATCATCGGCCATTGCGCCAACAGACGCAAAAAGCCCCCCCGCCAGCATAACCGCTGCGGGTACTGTCTTTAAAAGCTTCATTATAACTCTCTAAAATACATTTTTTTAGGACAGTACAAATGATGAACAGGCATAATCTCGCCGGCTCATTGAATTTAGCGTCCGTACAACATAAAAGAGACCTGAGGGTCCCGGAAACTTTCGCGAGGATCGCGGAGTGCAGGTCCTAAGAAAGGTAGCAAATTATAAAAAAGCACGAATAACATAGCAATCACTTACTCTTTCGTTTTTTGAATAAGACAGCTCCGGAAACAATCTTTATTTCATAATGAAAATAGAGGCATCTTTGCAAAACTGTCAGGAACTGGACTTTCCCTCCCCGAGTCATCGTGCCATGCTTAAATTAACGACAGTCGCCGTATTAAGGAGGAGAAGGAATGACCAAAATTTACACGCTCACGCTGGCCCCCTCGCTGGATAGCGCCACGCAAACCCCACAGATCTACCCGGAAGGCAAACTTCGCTGCAGCGCGCCGGTATTTGAACCTGGCGGCGGCGGGATCAATGTGGCCCGCGCCGTGACCTTTCTCGGCGGCAAAGCCACCGCCATTTTCCCGGTCGGTGGCGCTACCGGCGAGCATCTTGCCGCCCTGCTGGCCGATGAGCAGGTGCCGGTCGAGACAGTCGAAACCCGCGACTGGACGCGGCAAAACCTGCACGTCCACGTGGCCGCCAGCGGCGAACAGTATCGCTTCGTTATGCCCGGCGCGGCACTGACGGACGATGAATTCCGCCGTCTGGAAGAGAAGGTTCTGACTATCGAACCCGGCTCTCTGCTGGTGGTCAGCGGCAGCCTGCCGCCAGGTATTAGCGTCGATAACCTGATGCAGCTGGTGAAAAATGCGCAACAGCAGGGACTGCGCTGCATCATTGACAGTTCCGGCGATGCGCTGGCCGCCGCGCTGGACGTCGGCAATATTGAGCTGGTGAAACCGAACCAGAAAGAGCTTAGCGCCCTCGTGCAGCGCGATCTCAGCCAACCCGATGACGTGCGCCTTGCCGCTCAGTCGTTGATCCAGTCCGGTAAAGTGCGCCGGGTGGTGGTCTCCCTGGGTCCGCAGGGGGCGTTAGGCGTGGACGCCAGCGGCAGCGTTCAGGTTGTGCCGCCACCGATGAAAAGCCAGAGCACCGTCGGGGCTGGCGACAGCATGGTGGGCGCCATGACCTTGCGTCTGGCGGAAAACGCCAGCCTTGAAGACATGGTTCGCTTTGGCGTCGCCGCCGGTAGCGCCGCGACCATCAACCAGGGCACCCGCCTCTGCTCGCGGGCCAATACGCAAAAAATCTATGATTATCTCTGCGGGCGTTGATCTTCCCGGCCCCCTCCGCGCAGGCGGAGGGGAATCACAATATAAGCAGGATGGTCTATGCTGGAAAGGCCATGCATAACAACGGGGTGTAGAGATGAGCAATGAGATTACCGCCTGGGTCGTCAGCGTGACCTTCCATGAACAGGCGCTGACGGAGATCAATGAGGTAAGCAACCATTTTACCCGTGCCGGGTTTGTACTGACGCTCAATGATGAAGAGGGCACGCCCCATGAGCTGGGTACCAACACCTTCGGCCTGCTGAGCGGCCAGACGGCCGAGGAAGTTAAGGCCCTCAGCGCTGGCCTGGCGGAAGCGGCCCTTGGCCGCCCGGCGGAAATCGCTGTGGCCACATTCGCCGAGTGGTTAAAAGCTCAATAAGTGCGTTTTAGCGCAACGGAAAGCGTCAGTTGTGCGTCAGTTCCAGGTTTACCCGGTAGTAATGCGCTAACCTTATGATATGGTGGAAAACATGGGGAGAGACAGCATGTGGCAAGCAATCAGTACTCTTTTACGCGATTGGCATACCGAAGACGCTGAAATCGAACTGAAAACCGAGCTGCCCGGTGGAGAGATCCATTCCGCCTGGCATTTACGCTTCGGCGGGAAAGATTACTTCGTGAAATGCGACGAACGGGAACTTCTGCCTATCTTCACCGCCGAGTCCGATCAGCTGGAGCTGCTGTCGCGAAGCAAAACCGTTCGCGTACCGCAGGTCTTTGCCGTCGGCAGCGATCGCGACTATAGCTTCGTGGTCATGGAGTACCTCCCTCCCCGTCCGCTGGATGCGCACAATGCGTTTCTGCTTGGCCAGCAGCTAGCCCACCTCCATCAGTGGAGCGATCAGCCGCAGTTCGGTCTGGATTTTGATAACGATCTTTCCACCACGCCGCAGCCCAACGCCTGGCAGCGTCGCTGGTCGGTTTTTTTTGCCGAGCAGCGTATCGGCTGGCAGCTGGAGCTCGCGGCGGAGAAGGGATTGCACTTTGGCGATATCGATACCTTAGTCGATATGGTACAGCAGCGACTGGCCAACCATCAGCCGCAGCCTTCGCTGCTGCACGGGGATCTGTGGTCCGGCAACTGCGCCTTAGGGCCGGATGGCCCCTATATATTCGATCCCGCCTGCTACTGGGGCGACCGCGAGTGCGATTTAGCCATGCTGCCGATGCATCCGGAACAGCCCCCGCAAATCTATGACGGCTATCAGTCCGTTTCGCCTCTGCCGTCGGGTTTTCTCGATCGTCAGCCGATTTATCAGCTTTATACTCTGCTGAACAGAGCGATTTTGTTTGGCGGCCAGCACCTGGTAACGGCCCAGCAGGCGCTGGATGATGTATTGATGGAGAAAATGCGTTAAACAAGCTTCACGGCGGACCTTGCCGGTCCGCCGCAGCGTTTTATCAGTTAATCTCGACGCCGTTCAGGCGGAATTTGATGGTCATCGTTACGCCGGTACCCGGTCTTCCCTGCTGATAACGCCATCTGCGCATCGCGCTTTTCACCTCGCGTTCGAACATATTCGCCGGCTGAGCAGAGAGGATCTGCAGATTATCAATGCGGCCATCAGGCGAAACGTCAAACTTCACCCGTACCGTACCTTCTATGCGCAGCGCCTGAGCGCGCGCCGGATAGGACGGCTGAACGCGGCTGATCGCCCGCGGGCCGCTTGGAGCAGTAACGGTGGGTTTAGCCGCTGCTGTCGAGGTGCTTGGCGCTGTACGCGCCGGCGCCGTATTGTTGTTTTCAAACGGCGAGGCCGGACGCGGCTCTGCAGCCGGCTTCACTTCCCGCTTCGGCTGTTCAACCTTTTTCTCCGGCTTAGGCTTGGGTTTAGGTTTGGGCTTCGGCTTAGGTTCCGGTTTATGGATCACCACCGGCGCCTCTTTCGGCGGTTCAGGCACTACCTCTGGCTCCGGCTCAGGTTCGGGTTCAACAACGGGCTCCACGACAGGCTGCGCCGCCGGAGGCGGCTCAAGATCGGCCGGCGCCACCATTGTGATCTCTATCGGCTGCGTCGGAGAAGGCTGTTCAATAACCTGATGTACCGAGGTATAAAGCAGCCCCGCCACAACGGCACCGTGGATAGCCACGGACAGCAGCGTTGGCCACGGAAAGCGGCGAGGTAAATCAAGGGTCATTGTATTTGAGCTATTCGGCGAGGTAGCATAAGCCATAGTTTTTCAAGGTTCTTTGCTAATTGATAATCATTTACGTCGAGTCTATCACTATGCGTCAAGTAATTACATACCTTCGTTTCAGCAGTAAGCCACAAGAACGTGGTGACTCAATACGCCGCCAGAAAGGTCTATTTGAGAGATGGCTGAAAGATAACCCTGATGCAAAAGTTGTCGATGAATTCTCAGATGAAGGTGCATCGGCATATCACGGTCACCATCTGAAAGGCGATTTTGGACGAATGCTTCAAAACATACAGGATGGTAAGTACCTGTCAGGGCAAACTGTCTTACTTGTCGAATCAGAAACCCGTCTTAACCGACAGAAAGCACGTAATACCGAAAACCTTGTAGACCTCATTACGGGTAAAGGTGTTGATGTGATTTGTCTCGAATCAGGCAAAATCTACACCAGCACCAATATTGATGACCTTGATACATCTATTCAGTTGAAGATAGCCGCACACATCGCACATCAGCAATCAAAAGAGAAATCAATCAAGGTAAGTGCTGCATGGGAGCATAGAGCACAGCTTGCATTAGAAGGCAAACAGCAACTGACTAAAAATGTCCCAGGCTGGATAGACCCTGATACTCGTAAACTTAACGAGCACTCATCAACCGTTGTGACAATTTTCGATTTGCTCCTTTCTGGTGAATCTCTTCACAACATTGCTCGTTACCTTCAGGCAAACAACATTAAGTCATTCTCTCGACGTGAAAAAGCGAATGGCTTTAGTGTTCACTCTGTCCGTACTATCTTACGCTCTGAGTCAACCGTTGGAACACTGGCAGCATCCAAGCGTAATGACCGCCCCGCTATCCCCAACTACTATGAACCAGCGATTGATGTTGCCACCTTTAATAAGGCTCAGGAGATTCTGTCAAAAAATCGTGTTGGCAGAGCGCCAGCCAGTGACAATCCAATTACTATCAATCTGTTTAAGGGAATCATTCGCTGTCAATGCGGTGCCTCAGTACATCCCACAGGTGTCAAGGCAACCTATCAAGGTGTTTACCGTTGTAACAATGTCCCTGATGGACGTTGCAATGTTCCTACCATTAAACGTAAACCCTTTGATAAATGGATGCTTGATAACATCGTTGGCTTCCTTGAGAGGGATGATGGTAACAACACTGACAAACGAAAAGCTGAGATTGAGTATCAAATTTCGTTGGTAACCAGCAAGTTAAAAAAGGCAACCACCCTGCTTCTCGAACTGGATGATGTTACAGAGCTTAAAGAACAGGTCAAAGAACTGAACATTCAACGCAGTAACTTGCAAAGTGAATTAGACGAACTCAATCAGCGTGAAACATTGAGTGATAAGCCGTTGCATCACCTGTCGGAGATTGACTTGACGACCAAAGCAGGAAGAGTAGAAGCACAACTCATACTGTCAAAATTCGTACAATCCATCGAGCTGCAACGTGAAATGATAATAATCACGCTTCGAAACGGTACTGTAATTGGAAAATCAAGAGACTTATCTCCTGTGTTATCACGGGATTTAATGAAGCAAGTTGTATCATCCCCGTCACCTACAGACATCGACATGTTCAGCGTCATTACATCTGATGAAGAGTTCAGGAAGCCTGGTAAGTAGGTTACAAAACGTTCTTAGCAAGAGATTTTACGCTATGACCTGACGGCTTCCCTTTTTCATCTTTGAAAAGTGCATAAATAAACACCACAACCCTGATAATACTGCAAAAACCGCATAAATAATCACTTTATTAACAGGGTTTATCAGTGTATCAAGGCATCTGAATTTTCACCATCAGCCCAGTGATACCAACGGTTGAGGGCGTTTTACTGTTTCACGTAAGGCTACAGGACTGATTCTGTTAGTTTACTCACTGATGCTCAGAGGATGTCACTAAAAATCGGCTGACACTATGTATTTACAAACAGAAAACATTTTATAATGTTTCGGATTATTACTATTGCGAAGGAATTGTGCATGGCAAGTTACGTTGATTCAAACTTATCCAAAGGTGAAGAGGTTATCGTGAGGGCACATGTCTCATGGTTATCATTCCTTATCACTATTATTGTTTCGCTGTTCTTTCTTTTCATTGCTTTTGGTGGATTCATGGCATCGGCAGCAGCGAAAGAAGGGGAAGCTCATCCAAATAGCGTAGGCTGGGTCTTTCTGTTTCTGGGGCTGTTTATGCTGCTTAATGTTGTTGTTAAGGTTGCAACAACGGAACTCGCGCTGACCAACAAACGTATCATTGCAAAATTCGGTTTTATTCGTCGCTCAACCATCGAGTTGCGCCTTGAAAAGGTTGAAAGTATCAGTATCAATCAAGGGCTTTTAGGGCGCTTGCTGGGTTACGGTACGGTTGTTGTAAAAGGAACTGGCGGTACAGGTACGCCGATTCCATCAATTAAGAAACCTCTTGATTTCCGCAGAATTGTTAACAATTTCTTAGAAGAAAAAGAAACCTCGGCTTAATAAATTTTTCTGGGGCTTCCTCTTTAGGTTGCCCCTCAATCTCCGCTTACCCCTTCTTTTTTCTCCTGTCATTTTTTTGGTCTGGTTAAGGTATACCTCAAGAGGCACCGATTTAGTGAACCAGTTCACCTCAAAAATGATTTATTGAACCATGCAAAACAGACTGATATAATTGAACCATCTTAAACAGACTGCTACGGCTAACTATCATGACTTCACGTGTCTACGCTTACCTCAGAGCTTCCACCACTCAGCAAGACGCAACACGCGCCAAAGGTCAGTTGGATGAATTCGCTACAGCCAACGGTATGACTATTTCAAGCTACTTCGCAGAGAATGAATCAGGTGCATCTCTAAAGCGTCCTGAGTTGTTCAGATTACTTGAGATTGCACAGAAGGGAGATGTTCTCTTAGTCGAGCAGGTAGACCGCCTGTCACGTTTGAGCGGTGAAGACTGGAACAAGTTACGGTCACTGATTAATGAGAAAGGTGTGAGAGTGGTTGCCTTAGACCTGCCAACAAGCCACCAGCTTATTCAGTCAGGAGATGAGTTCACCAGCAGGATGCTTGAGGCGTTGAACGGGATGATGCTGGACATGCTCGCCGCTATTGCCAGAAAGGATTACACAGACCGTAAGAGAAGACAGGCTCAGGGTATTGTAAAGGCTAAATCAGACGGTAAGTACAAAGGCCGTCCAGAGGACACACAGCGCAATGAGAGAATAGCCAAGCTGTTACAGGCTGGTATGTCCTACAGTGACGTAATGGAAACAGTGGCTTGTTCGCGGGCAACTGTGGCAAAGGTCAGTAAGAGCCTCAAAGAATTAGCTTAATTTAACTGGTGAAGACTCACGCCCTGCTTGCGTGGGGCTTTCTGATTGATTTCATTAGAGATATGTTGAGGAATTGCTTGTTAACCGCTACTTTCTCAGGTTCGCCTTCTAAGCAGGTATTCATCTGCTCATCAAATCTTCCAGACCCTCATAGATATGTTCCATAGTGTATGAATATTGGACTATCAAACGACCTTACCCAATTTTGGGAAAAATAAGATTAATGCCATTCGAGATGGATTCATAGTCTGCCATGATTCATTCATGCAGATGGCAAAACAGATATTGTTGTATCACTGGTTTTTTGGTCGATTTATATGTGAAAAGGAAGAGTAACATGAACAAAGTTAAAGCTGTTGTTTTCGGAGTTATGATGTCTGCTGCTATAACAGCCAATGCTGCAAATGAAACCACTACTGTAACAGGTGAAGTCGGTAAAGATGTCAAACTATCCCTTGAGTCCAATCCGACTACGGGTTACGGCTGGATGATTAAAGACCTTCCTGACGGATTGATTTTCGTTTCTGGAGGATATGAGCAGTCAAAAGACTGTCCGAAAGGTGCCGTAGGGTGCGGTGGTGAAGAAGTGCTTCACTTCATTGGTGAAAAGAAAGGGGAAAGCACACTAAAACTCATTTACGGTCAGTCATTTAACAAATCAAGCTGGCAGGAAAAAGAAGTTAAAGTTGTGATTAAGTAATCTTGCCCTCCCTCTTTGTTTTCACAGGGAGGGATGTATCATCTACTCACAGCCTAATACCTTTGAAAAATACCGCTGCAATTGTATAGGCAGAGCTAAAAGGTTTAATGTCTGGATCCGGCTTATGCTTACCGTTATCCCTGTACCATTGTTTCTGGCATTCAACACAAGCCATGCGAAAGTTGAAAGGATAATTTCCTTGATTGGTGATTCGGGAATTTAACTTTCTGTTAAGTGTTATTGATATTCTTTGTAAGTGAATCAATCAAATTTTCATGGCTTTTTGCGTTAGCCATGTTTATTGAAGTGAAACAAAAAGACTCAATCAGTTAACTTAACAGATAACTCTATTTATATCATATTTTCATCAATTTTTCTTAACAAAAAGTGCTAAATATGCATTTCCGCCATCACGCCATCCCGCCAATAATAACCATTCATCAATTTCTGTAATAACAAAATACCACTGGACAAAAACACAGTTCCGTATGATAATAATACAGTAATACTCATTTATCAAAATCGGTCAACAGGGTCTTAGATAGATGAGAATAGCTGGAAGGTCACTTTCTCAGGTTTTATTATGGGGGGTGACCTTTCCTGTTTAAGGGTTATTAATATGAATGAAAAAGAAATACTTTATCGTTGTAACTGAAAAGACACATCGGTTCTACATGCAATATAAGAGCCTTTCCGAATTAACAGGAATTACACCTCCCTCTGATTACACCCCGCCTCGTATGATGACTAAAACCAGACGGTACGAAATCATTAAGGCTATCTGTCAGAAACTGAAACCCCTTGACAGAATTTAACAACATGTTAACATTTTTATATTGGATTGATTTCCTAACAAATTAATGGCTTTCCTGTGGCATCCCTTCCTCGGGGACAGGTTAGCCAACCCCCTTACACATTCCAGATGACACTACACGGGTTACGTAAAAGACGGCCTGTGTGGTGTATTTTTGTATCTGAATTTCACGAGAGCGTTAATAATGAATAGTCCTACACAGAAACGAATTGAAATCGAATCACATTTCATCCCCAAAATTAAAGCCGCACTGGAAAATATCGAAGATGCAAAGGATATTTACAACGCAGACAGCCTGAATAAAGATACTCTTATTGCTATCAAGACTAAGCAACTAATGTCTCAGCCAGTCGAAGATTATGGATTCAGAATCCGACAGGTTACACACCCGGCGATGGTACAGACCATTATTCAGAAAATGATGAATGAGGGTTATATTGTGTATGAAATGGGAGCTGGATTTATCAAGTTTGTACCCTTACAGCAGTCACCAAAACATAACCCGCTTGCTGAGATTGAAAAGGCATGTAAGAAAGCCGCTGAGAAATTTGTTGATGCAGGAATCACTGAGAGAGCAAATAAGGTAAATAAGGCCATCCATGCTCACAACGTATTGGTGAAACAGGCTGAAGAAGCGTTATCGGGAATTAAACCGCTTGAATCGTATCTATCTGTGATTGTCGCTGATGAGGTGGGTAATGACTAACAAAGTCACTGAGGCCGCTTACAAGGCTCAGATTGCCACTTTACAGGCTCAGTTAATGCAACGCCATACAGTGACTGCCATCGACGCCGTACAGCCTTTCTGTGAAGCTATAGGTATCAATCCCGCTGATTACGTTAAGGCCACCAGCGCTATGAGTAACCAGCATAAAGCGTTCTGTGACGGGATTCTGAAAGCGGCTTCTTCAAAGGTCACCCGCTTGCAGCGTGATGCAACTGTACGAATCCTCGAAGCACAGACAAAGCGAAACAAAGCTATAGCGGCAGCCTCAGAAGCGGCTGAAGTTGCTCAGTCGATGGAGGGCTGTAAATGAATCAACTCTTCAATGAATATGGTCAGCAAGTACGAGCAAACATAGCTCTGAACCTTCACCCTTTTTATTTGGGGAAACTGGAAAGGCTGGCAAGCCGAATCGGTAGCGGGATTAAGTCAGAAGAACAGCGTCTAATACTGGCAATTGGTGAAATGCTACGAAACGTGGAGACTGAACAATGAACCTTTACGCATTCAACCCACTGAAACAAAATGATAAGCAAGAGGTGATTACCCCCGTAGCCTTTAATTTGGTCTTATCGCTACCTGAACAGCTACTGAAAAGGCTGGATAAGGTCGGCTATGAACTGGTTAAGCGTTACGGTATTGCAGGGTGTAGTGATAAGCAGCGACATCACATCGCTATAGTCCATTTGCTCAAAAAACATACATTGCGATTGCGATGATAGCTTGTACCTTAAATAATCAGGCACTGTGTACCGTCAGGGTTTAGAAGCAAGACATCCCCCCTCACCTCCATAGACGAAATGCAAATTTCACTGAAATCAAAATCTCCCAGCTTTCTCAGATGATTTTGGACTTTGACTCTTGCCCCCTGCGGGCTATCCGCATGAACCAGAAACTTATAGATAACGCTGCTTTTTGACGTCAACTGAACCCGCGAATCATAAGAGGACATATGTAATCTCCTGAATGCTACTTGCTTTATCACGATTCACTGTACATAAAACCAGCATGGCAATCAATTGGCAATGTGAGATGAGAAGGGACTTAAAGGAGGCTTGCAAGTCAAATGAACGCCAGATAACCTAAAACCCGAATAGCCTATATTCAAGGGTCATTGCGCTCATAGTCGTTTCTGTTGAAAAATGATGCTCCGATTTTAAATGCAAATAGCAATCATATTCAATAAGGCGTCTTAACCTGAGTCAATTTTTGCCGCCATTTGCAGAAAAAAGCTGCGTCGGCAGTGCTTTCCACTCCAGAGCGCATCTTTGCATTGCAGTCCATCGCTGTTTAACTTAACGTAATTCGCCTGATTATTGATAAGGAGCTTTGCCGTGCTTTACGTTATCTACGCTGAAGATATCGCCGATTCTCTGGAAAAGCGGCTGTCGGTTCGCCCCGCGCATCTCGCGCGTTTACAACTCTTACACGATGAAGGCCGACTGCTTACCGCCGGGCCAATGCCGGCCGTTGACAGTAACGAACCGGGCGCAGCAGGATTCAGCGGCTCAACGGTGATTGCCGAGTTTGAATCGCTGGAAGCGGCCCAGGCCTGGGCTAATGACGATCCGTATATCGCCGCCGGGGTTTACCGCCAGGTCTCAGTTAAGCCGTATAAGAAGGTTTTTTGAAAATACCCTTTCCTTTTTCTGGCTAACCACAAAAACACCCAGGTCATCAGAATGAAGGGCGCATTTTGGTACACGACATTGAAGTGTCGCCCTTTTTAACCTCGCGAAAGCGTTGACTGTTATCCGCCTGAGAAGCCTGGAAGATGAGCACGCACTTTCTCCTGCTACCCCATCATCGACCATCGCCTCGCTTTTTTCGACAATGGAAAATGCTGACAAAACATCGACGCCACGCGTGATAGTGAATTACTAATACTTTGTGTAAGGCTGTTAGGGAGGATCGCGTTGTTATTTAGCGCTTGCATTTAATGTCAGCACATCCTGATATAGCCCTATAAATCTACAGTGCAATAGAAAGAAAATAATTACTGAAAGATAGTTGCTTAACGACAGATATGAAAGCCTGAAAAAAAATGTTATTGGGCATCCACTGCGGATGCCGCGGAACCGAACGTAGCCCATCTTGCTATATTCAGGACCGTAGCCGCTTGAAAGCACGTGGAAATAACACCCCTGTAGACAAAGGTTTACCTGGCAGGCATAAAGGGGTATTAACTACGCTGCCAGCGTTAAGTTGCTGAGCATCATTTTTAAAGCCTATTAATTTCGTTGCGTAAACTTCACGCAGAGTGATAGTAGGGGCATCACTGCTTGATTAAAAAATTTGAAAGGGAATAACAAATGTTTTCAATAAGCCCTGTATTTTTTTGGGCTAACATTTATGTACCTGCCGATTTTGAGGATTATTGTGTGAATACCCTGAAAAAAACCGCATTGCTTTCTGTACTTGCCTTATATATTCCTGTGTCGCAAGCCGCGGCTAAGGAATACAGTCTTGATCCACAGCATACCTCGGTTGTGATCTCCTGGAACCATTTCGGCTTCTCAAACCCTACCGCCTATCTCTCTGATGTTTCAGGGAAACTGGCCTTTGATAAAGAGAATCCGGAGAAATCCTCGGTGAACGTCACGCTGCCAGTGAAAACCATTGACGCTCACGTCAAGGCGTTAACGGATGAGTTTTTAGGCAAAGAGTATTTTGATGTTAAAACGTTTCCCGACGCCACTTTCCAGAGTACCAAAGTGGAAAGCAAAGGCGACAATAAATATGACGTGGAAGGTAATTTGACCATTAAAGGCATCACCAAACCGGTGGTCCTGCATGCCGTCCTGAATAAGCAGGATATGCACCCAATGGTGAAAAAAGAGGCCATTGGATTTGATGCCACCGGGGTGATAAAACGTTCAGACTTTAAGCTTGATAAATATGTGCCGGCGGTAAGTGATAACGTCACCATCACGTTATCCACGGAAGCCTATGCAAAATAAGTAAAAGCTGGCGCAACGATTGCGTTTTATTCAGGATGCTTATTGCATGGCCTCTCTGGATAATATAACAGGCTCAGATTATTCATGGTCAGGATCGGTCGGTTCATTGAGCTTCAACGCGCTGGACCGCTTAATAACCCCCTTGCCTGTCTGAGTCTGTTTTCTCATTCCCTCAGTTCCCGCCTGGTTACCGCAGCTGGCCGGTCATATCATTAAGCATTTAACAACGCCATGCCCTTCCTGAGCGGCAATAAATGCTATCTGACGGTTAATTCCTGTCGCGCCGCAAACGACTTGGCTCTGGATCTTGTCGTCCGTCATTACAAGCCAGGCGTAGCATCTCTCTTTCACTGAGGCGGGAGCTCTGTTTTGTCGTCGCATAGCAGCATGAAAAACCATCATTGCCCTATGGAGATGTGCAACGGGAATTTAGCGCAGAGAGAAAACGACAACGGCACCGCGTACGGTGCCGTTTGCCTGCTCGCTTAGCTGTCAGGGAAGATAAACAGCAGGGCATGACGCTGCCGTTTCACCAGTCCCTTCCTGATAGCGAGGATCCGCATATTGCGGCGCGATTGGGCTTCCAGCCAGCGCGCTTTACGGCGATTCACCTGTCTCAGCATGCGCCAGCGCCCTACTTCCGTTCTACTACGCTTCATTGCAACGACTCTACGAGTGAAAATAGCCCCCATTATAAACCTCTGCCAGCAACTGACTACCGCTTTCGCTGCGTTTTTATTTGCCAGAAAAATACTGATGCGTAAACTCATCACATATCGTCATTCAAAAGGATTTTACATCTATGACAACCTTTTACACGGTGGTGAACTGGCTGGTCATTCTGGGGTACTGGCTGTTGATCGCCGGTGTAACATTACGAATTCTAATGAAACGCCGCGCTGTCCCGTCCGCCATGGCATGGTTGCTGATCATTTATATCCTGCCGCTGGTGGGGATTATCGCCTATCTCTCCTTTGGCGAGCTGCATCTCGGCAAGCGTCGGGCCGAGCGCGCCAGGGCGATGTGGCCCTCGACGGCCAAGTGGCTAAACGACCTCAAAGCCTGCAAACATATCTTCGCGGAAGATAACAGCCCGGTGGCCGAATCCCTGTTCAAGCTGTGCGAACGGCGTCAGGGCATTGGCGGCGTAAAAGGCAACCAGCTACAGCTGCTGACGGAATCTGACGACGTGATGCAGGCCCTGATCCGCGATATTCAGCTGGCCCGTCACAACATAGAGATGGTCTTTTATATCTGGCAGCCCGGCGGCATGGCCGACAGCGTCGCTGAATCGCTGATGGCCGCCGCTCGCCGCGGGGTTCACTGTCGGCTAATGCTCGACTCCGCGGGCAGCGTGGCCTTTTTCCGCAGCCCATGGGCGGCGATGATGCGTAACGCCGGTATTGAAGTCGTCGAAGCTCTTAAGGTTAACCTGATGCGCGTATTCCTGCGCCGGATGGACCTGCGTCAGCATCGTAAAATGGTGATGATCGATAACTATATCGCCTACACCGGCAGCATGAATATGGTCGATCCGCGCTACTTTAAACAGGACTCAGGAGTCGGACAGTGGATTGATCTAATGGCGCGAATGGAAGGCCCGGTGGCGACCTCGATGGGCATCGTCTACTCCTGCGACTGGGAAATAGAGACCGGCAAGCGCATTCTGCCGCCGCCGCCGGACGTCAATATCATGCCGTTCGAAGAGGCCAGCGGACATACTATTCACACGATCGCCTCCGGACCGGGCTTTCCGGAAGATCTGATTCATCAGGCTCTCCTCACCGCCGCCTATGCGGCGAAAGAGCATCTGATCATGACCACCCCCTACTTCGTACCCAGCGACGACCTGCTGCATGCGATCTGTACCGCCGCCCAGCGCGGCGTTGACGTGAGCATTATTTTACCGCGCAAGAACGATTCGCTGCTGGTAGGCTGGGCCAGCCGGGCCTTCTTCACCGAGCTGCTGGCGGCCGGGGTCAAAATCTATCAGTTTGAGGGCGGACTGTTGCATACCAAGAGCGTGCTGGTCGATGGCGAGCTAAGTCTTGTGGGGACCGTCAACCTGGATATGCGCAGCCTGTGGCTCAACTTCGAGATTACCCTGGTCATCGATGACGCCGGTTTCGGCAGCGATCTGGCGGCGGTTCAGGATGATTATATCTCGCGCTCGCGCCTGCTGGATGCCCGTCTCTGGTTAAAACGTCCGCTGTGGCAGCGGATCGCCGAGCGACTGTTTTACTTCTTCAGCCCGTTGCTGTAAAACGTGCCCATCAGATACCGAATGAGTAGCAATCATGGATATGGATTTAAACAACCGCCTGACCGAAGACGAAACGCTCGAGCAGGCTTACGATATCTTCCTCGAACTGGCGGCCGACAATCTCGACCCGGCGGACATCATTCTGTTTAACCTGCAGTTTGAGGAGCGCGGCGGCGCCGAACTGTTCGACCCTTCGGCAGACTGGGAAGAGCATGTGGATTACGATCTCAACCCGGATTTCTTCGCCGAAGTGGTGATTGGTCTGGCGGATACCGACGGCGGGGAAATCAATGATATCTTCGCCCGCGTTCTGCTGTGCCGCGAGAAAGATCATAAGCTGTGCCATATTCTGTGGCGTGAATAACCTTTAACATCCAGTAAAAAGCCTGCCGCGGTTCTCCCGGCAGGCTTTTTTTACGTCGCCAGCTTACTTCGGCAAGGCATGACCGCAGGCATGGCAGAAACGGGCGTTATCGTCATGGTCGCCCTGCTGACACTGCGGACACAGGCGCTGCTGTCGTCGACGATTCAGGGCGCTGGTCATATGCGTGGTGATAAGTCCGGTCGGTATGGCAATAATGGAGTAGCCGATCAGGATAAGAATGGAGGCCAGGATGCGACCCAACGGCGTGTGCGGCGTGATGTCTCCGTAGCCGACGGTGGTGATGGTCACGATGGCCCAATAGACCGAGGCGTTAAGCGTGGTAAAGCCGTATTCCGGCCCCTCAATCAGATACATTAACGAGCCGAAAATCACCATCACAATGGCGATAAACGAATAAAACAGGATCAGCTGATGGCGCGCGCTGACAATCGCTCGCCAGAACACGTTGAGCGAAGGCATAAAGCGCAGTAGTTTGAGAATACGCAGCGCGCGGATCGCCCGCATTGCCCGCCAGGCGAATACATAATTGAGGCTAATTTCCGGCCATAGCCACATCACATACAGCGGTAAAATCGTCGCCAGGTCAATCAGCCCCCAAAAGCTGAAAATATAGTGGAGCGGATTGGGCCAGGTAGCGATACGCAGCAGGTATTCCAGGGTAAAGACCGCGGTCACCAGCAGCTCCAGCCAGACGAAAATATGCCATTCATCTAATGTCAGGTGATATTGCGTGCCCAGTCCCGACTCGATAAATATTACCAGTACGCTGAGCAGGGCGAAAAGTCCGCACAGCCCTTCAAAGCGGCGGCCGGAACGTCGGTTCTGATCGAAAAGTAAATGATAAAGCCGCAGACGAGCGGCAGAAAGCATACCCACTTCGTTAACCTCGCAAAAAAAAAGGGCTGACCTGCGTCAGCCCCTGAGATTATAACGGGTCTACCTTAAGGCAGGAAACCGCATGGCGGAAACTGCCTTCCAGCACCGGGCGGGTTTTGGCGCACTCCGGTCCGGCAAGCGGACAGCGGGTGCGGAATACGCAGCCTGAGGGCGGATTAATCGGCGAGGGTAATTCGCCTTCGAGCAGTTGTATAGTTTTCGTTTTCTCGAGATCAGGATCGGGGATCGGCACCGCCGACATCAGCGCTTTGCTATAGGGATGCAGTGGATTATGGTACACCTCGTCGTAGGTCCCCAGCTCCACCGCATGGCCCAGATACATTACCAGAACCCGATCGGAGATATGCTTAACCACCGCCAGATCGTGAGCGATAAATATCAGCGATAGCCCCATCTCACGCTGCAGTTGCTGCAGCAGGTTGACGACCTGCGCCTGAATCGACACGTCAAGCGCGGAGACCGGCTCATCGCAGATAATCAGCTTTGGCTCAAGGATCAGCGCCCGCGCGATGCCGATACGCTGACACTGACCGCCGGAGAACTCGTGCGGATAGCGGTTGATCAGGTTGGGCAGCAATCCAACTTTCATCATCATCGCTTTGACGCGATCGCGCACTTCCTGACGGGGCATCTTCGGATGATAGGTACGCAGCGGTTCGGCGATAATTTCTCCGATGGTCATGCGCGGGTTCAGCGAGGCCAGCGGATCCTGAAAGATCATCTGGATATCGCTGCGCACGTCGCGCCACTCTTCCTGCTTCATGCCCAGCAGATCTTTACCCAGCCAGGCCACTTTACCATCGGTCGCTTTCACCAGACCAATAATGGCGCGGGCGAAGGTCGATTTGCCGCAGCCCGACTCCCCTACCACACCGAGGGTTTCACCCTCGTAAAGGCGCAGCGTCACGCCATCCACCGCTTTCAGCGTTTTCGACGGCTGCCAGAACCACTGCTTGCCATCTTTGATATCGAAGTGCACCTTCAGGTCGGCAATTTCGAGCAGGACTTTTCGTTGTTCAGTTACGGCGTTCATAGCAGATCCCCCACCGGTTTAAAGCAGGCGCGCAGGCGGCCTGGCGCGAACGATTCCAGCGGCGGCGCGCTGCTGCACTGCTCCATGGCATGCGGGCAACGCGGCTGGAATGGACAGCCTTTTGGCAATCGCAGCAGGTTCGGTGGGTTGCCGGGAATGGTCAACAACGCATCGCCTTCCGCATCCAGACGTGGAACCGCATTCAACAGCCCAATAGAGTATGGGTGCGACGGTTGATAGAAGACATCGCGCGCCTGACCGTACTCCATGGTGCGCCCGGCGTACATCACCAGCACTTTATCGCAGATCCCTGCCACCACCCCAAGGTCGTGGGTGATCATGATAATGGCCGTGTTGAATTCGCGTTTAAGCTCATTCAACAGCGTCATGATCTGCGCCTGCACGGTAACGTCCAGGGCAGTGGTCGGTTCATCCGCAATCAGCAGCCGGGGCCGGCACAGCAGCGCCATGGCAATCATCACGCGCTGACGCATGCCCCCGGAGAACTCGTGCGGGAACATTTTCATGCGCTTACGCGCTTCCGGCATTTTTACCGCGTCGAGCATCTTCACCGACTCTTCAAACGCTTCGGCTTTACTCAGCCCTTTATGCAGCATCAGGACTTCCATTAACTGCTCGCCCACCCGCATATAGGGGTTAAGAGAGGTCATCGGATCCTGGAAAATCATTGAGATTTGTTCAGCGCGCAGTTTGTTCAGCTCACGCTCGGGCAAATTGAGGATTTGCCGACCGTTAAAGGTGGCGGAACCCCCGATGCGACCGTTGGCCGCCAGCAGTCCCATCAGGGCGAAGGCGGTTTGCGATTTACCGGAGCCGGATTCGCCCACAATGCCGAGCGTCTCGCCCGCCTGCAGAGTGAAGTTCAGATCATTGACGGCGGTGACGTCGCCATCCGGCGTTTTAAAGGTGACGCGAAGATCTTTCACGTCCAGCAGTAGCCCGCTGTGGCTCTGCGCTTGCGGCGCTTTTGCCGTTTCAATCATGGTCATGGCAGCGCTCCTTAGCGGTCTTTCGGGTCGAGGGCATCACGCAGACCATCGCCGATAAAGTTGAAACAGAACAGGGTCACCACCAGGAAACCCGCCGGGAACAACAGTAGCCAGGGCGAAACTTCCATTGAGTTGGCGCCATCGCTGAGCAATGCCCCCCAGCTGCTGAGCGGCTCCTGCGTCCCCAGTCCCAGGAAACTGAGGAAGGATTCGAAGAGGATCATGCTGGGGACCAGCAGCGAGGCATACACCACCACCACCCCCAGCACGTTGGGGACGATATGGCGCAGCACGATGCTCGCCGTCGAGACCCCGCCGACCTGCGCGGCTTCGATAAACTCTTTGCGCTTCAGGCTTAGCGTCTGCCCGCGCACGATACGCGCCATATCCAGCCAGGACACCATGCCGATGGCGACAAAGATCAGCAGGATATTCTGACCAAAAAAGGTCACCAGCAGGATGACGAAGAACATAAACGGGAAGGAGTTGAGGATCTCCAGCAGACGCATCATCACCGAATCCACTTTGCCGCCGAGATAACCGGAGAGCGAACCGTACAGCGTGCCGAGGATCACCGCCACCAGCGCCGCCGCCACCCCGACCATCAGCGAAATGCGCCCGCCGATCGCTACGCGCACCAGCAGGTCGCGCCCGGAGGAGTCGGTTCCGAAGTAGTGGCCGGAGGCCATATCCGGGGCATTGGACATCATGCCCCAGTCGGTATCGAAGTAGGAGAACGACGACACCATCGGCGCGAAGGTAACGAACAGCGCAATAAGCACCAGCATAATCAGGCTGGTCACCGCGGCGCGGTTATGCATAAAGCGGCGACGCGCGTCCTGCCAGAGGCTACGCCCCTCCACTTCCAGCTTCTCACTGAAGTTTTCCAGCGCCTCGCTATTTTTCTTACTTAACATCATGGCGAACTCCGGCTTCAGTAGCGAATCTTCGGATCGATAACGGCGTACAGCACGTCAACGATGGCGTTGAACAGGATAGTCAGGGCGCCAACGAGGATCGTCAGGCTGAGCACCAGCGAGTAGTCGCGGTTAAGCGCCCCGTTAACGAACAGCTGGCCGATCCCCGGCAGGCCGTAAATGGTTTCAATGACCATTGAGCCGGTGATGATGCCCACGAAAGCTGGCCCCATATAGGAGAGCACCGGCAGCAGCGCCGGCTTCAGCGCATGGCGCAGAATAATGCGACGCATCGGCAGCCCCTTCGCCCGCGCGGTGCGGATAAAGTTAGAGTGCAGCACTTCAATCATTGAGCCGCGAGTAATACGCGCGATGCTGGCGATATAGGCCAGGGAAAGCGCCACCATCGGCAGGATCATAAATTTCAGCGCCCCGCCGTTCCAGCCGCCGCCCGGCAGCCAGTGCAGGGTAATGGCAAAGATCATCACCAGCAGCGGCGCGACCACAAAGCTCGGAATAACCACGCCGGTCATGGCTACCCCCATCACCGCGTAGTCCCAGCGGGTATTTTGCTTCAGGGCGGCTATCACCCCGGCGGCAACGCCGATCACCACCGCCAGTAAAAAGGCGGCGAAGCCCAGTTTCGCTGAAACCGGGAAGCTGGCGGCCACCAGATCGTTGACGGAATAATCTTTGTATTTAAAAGAGGGACCAAAATCGCCATGCGCCAGCTGCTTCAGATAATTGAAGTACTGCGTCATGATGGGGTCGTTTAAATGGTATTTTGCTTCAATATTCGCCATGACTTCCGGCGGTAGCGTGCGTTCCCCGGTAAAAGGACTTCCCGGCGCCAGACGCATCATGAAGAATGAGATGGTGATAAGAATAAATAGCGTCGGAATCGCTTCCAGACAGCGACGTAAGATAAATTTTAACATTGCCCGTACCTTCTGGCGTGTGCCTTTGCACTGCTCTCAAATAAGACACGATGGAGCGAGCCGAGACCCGCTCCACGTATTGCCATTAATGTTTGATAACGTAGAGGTCTTTGGTATAGACGTTATCCATCGGGTCTTTACCGGTATAGCCACCGACCCACGGTTTCACCAGGCGGGCGTTAACGTAGTAATAGACCGGTACGATCGCGCTGTCTTTGTCCAGCTGCTGCTCTGCTTTCGCATAGGCCGCCGTGCGCTGCGCTTCATCGGATGCTTTTACGGATTCAGCCATAATCTTGTCGAACGCCGGGCTCTTATAGTGCGCGGTGTTCATTGAACTGTCAGAGAGCATGGTGTTCAGGAAAGAGGTTGGCTCGTTATAGTCGGCGCACCAGCCCGCACGCGCCACGTCATAGGTGCCCTGATGACGGGTATCGAGGAACGTTTTCCACTCCTGGTTGACCAGCTTCACGTCAATGCCCAGGTTTTTACGCCACAGCGAGGCGGCGGCAATCGCCAGCTTCTTGTGCAAATCAGAGGTGTTATACAGCAGGTTGAAGGTCAACGGTTTATCGGCGCTATAGCCGGCTTCGGCCAGCAGTTTCTTCGCTTCTTCGTTGCGTTTTTCCTGCGACCAGGTAAACCATTCCGGCTCGCTCAGCTTCGCGCCATCGGTATACGGTGGGGTGTAGCCGTAGGCCGGCAGATCGCCCTGTCCTTTCACCTTATTAGCAATAATATCGCGATCCAGACCCAGCTTCAGCGCGGTACGCACGCGCACGTCGGTGAACGGGGCCTTCTGGTTGTTGATTTCGTAATAATAGGTACACAGATAGGGGTCAACGTGCAGCTCGTTGGGGATCTCTTTTTTCAGCTTCTGGAAGAGTTCGATCGGCAGCTGGTTATAAGTCATGTCCAGTTCACCGCTGCGGTAGCGGTTAACATAGGTCACTTCGGAAGAGGTCGGCAGCCAGGTAACGGTGTTAATGACGGTTTTAGCATTATCCCAATAGTGCGGGTTACGCTCCATCACGATCCGCTCGTTGACCACCCAGTCTTTCAGAGTATACGCGCCGTTGGTAACGATATTGCCAGGCTGCGTCCACTTTTCGCCAAATTTTTCGATGGCCGGTTTGTAGACGGGAGACATCGCCGGGTTAACCAGCAGTTTATAAAAATAGGGTACCGGTTCGCTGAGGGTGACTTCCAGCGTGTGGTCGTCAATGGCTTTTACGCCCAGCTCGCTCGGCGCTTTTTTGCCGTCAATGATTTCGTCGACGTTAACGATATGACCATATTGCGGATAGCTGGCATAAGGAGACGCGGTTTTCGGATCCACCAGACGCTGCCAGCTGTATACGAAGTCCTGGGCGGTAACCGGCTCGCCGTTAGACCATTTTGCATCTTTACGCAGATGGAAGGTCCAGACTTTAAAATCTTTATTATCCCAGCTCTCCGCCACGCCAGGGATCGGGTGGCCATCTTTCGGCGAAGTATTCAGCAAACCTTCGAACAGGTCGCGGCTAATATTGGCCTCTGGCACCCCTTCGATTTTATTTGGGTCCAGCGATTGCGGCTCGGCGCCGCTATTACGTACCAGGGTTTGCTTCTCTGCCAGCTGCACACCAGCCGGGACATCCGCTGCCATTGCCATATTGCCGGCGATCAGTGCGGATAGCACTCCCGCGGCGATTAAACGCTTTTTAGTGATGATGGTCATTGTGTTGTAACTCCAGTCATTATAATTACTGGTTTTTTAACCAGCCTGTTTTTCCCGTTTTCGGGTTCTGTCCAACGCAGGAGTATGCGATTGGCAGATTGCTATCACCGACTTATTTATTACGACCGCTCGAACGGCAGTCTTAACGTCGATTCGTTGCCCTCGCTGGAGGGTCGTTCTGGCGAAATGAGTTAATTAAAAATAATTCTCATTTGCGTACATAATTCAGCAGACGATAACGGCGGAAAGTACCAAAAGGTAAACACCTCCGCCAATGCAATTTGCAAATATGTTACCGAATTCTCTTTTATTGCCGGTTTTGCCAGCGTGACAAGCGTTTGCCATAAAACGTCGATGTAAAAATATTATTATTTATCAGAGCATTACGATAATTTCATCAGCCGACATTCTGAGCAGCGACCACAAGATGGTTTTTTGTACAAAAATTTAACAATAGATTACTTTTTAGCACATTCATCTGCCGCCTTGTTAAAATTACTAATATCATTTCGATGATCCGACAGCAAGTACCAGAGAATGATGTGAAGAAAATAACATCACAGGAGTGGGAGGCGTGAGGAGAATGTTAAGAGAAATATTTCATATCTTAATGAAAAATATGAAATTAATAGCGATATCGCAAAATATTATCCCTACCGCCAGTTCCGCGCTGGCTAATAGGTTTTGCTAATAATCGCGCAGGCGTGAAGCGAGACTCCCCGCCTGCTGGCGACGAACTAACTCAGCAGCCCTGGGAAAAGCGCTTTAATCCCGGTCACAATAAACTCAATGCCGAGGGCCATCAGCAACAGGCCCATAATACGGGTGATGACGTTGATTCCCGTCTGCCCCAGCAAACGGACCAGCCACGGCGCCATACGGAAAATCCCCCAGCAGCAGAGGGCAAATACCGCTATCGCCAGTGAGAACCCGACCAGATGCACCCAGGAGTGGTACCGGGTCCCCCAGACGATAGTTGAACTGATTGCCCCTGGCCCGGCCATTAATGGTAGCGCGAGAGGAACGACGCCGATGCTCTCCCGGACCGCCGTCTCCGACTTTTCCTGCTTGTTCTGCTTATCTTCGCCGAGCTTACCGCTGATCATCGACATCGCGATGGTCACCACCAGGATGCCGCCGGCGATACGGAAGGAGTCAATGGAGATACCGAAAATCTGCAGAATGCCATCGCCGAGGAACAGCGACGTCAGGAGGATGATCGCCACCGACAGGTTGGCGGTGAGGTTGGTCTTATTACGCACCGCAGCCGGCTGATAGCTGGTCATACTGATGAATACCGGAATAATGCCAACCGGGTTAACCAGGGCAAATAAGCCGATGAAAAACTTGAAATATGCAGAAAAATCGAACAGTGATTGAGTCACATTGGGCTCCGCAGCATCATCAAAATTGGCGGTTGACTGTTAACAGCATAAAATAACTGCGCGAAACATACGCTTTTTACCTGCAATATTCATTATAAATATGCATAACCCGGTGATATGTATCGAATGTTAGCCATTTGTATATTTAATGCTAATCGTTTTTTTAATTTCAAAACCCGCCCATCACACTTGATCGAACCGGTCAAAAAGCAGCCAGCTGAAAGGTATCAGCAGCGACAATACTTGATCTAAATCACGTAATTTGTACTCAGAAGTGAGTAATCTTGATGACACCAACAGAGTGGAAGGCAGCAGTACCTGAAAGCGAAAGAGATAAAGCTTTTTTAGTAAATCGGTGAAACAGCGCCCTGATTTTTCTACATAAACATTTACATGCAAGCTGTTAACGGCCTGTCTATAATGTCGAATCGAGCGACTGATTTACTAAAAAAGTTTAACATTATCAGGAGAGCATTATGGCTGTTACTAATATCGCTGAACTGAACGCGCTTGTTGAGCGTGTCAAGAAAGCCCAGCGTGAATATGCCAGTTTCACTCAAGAACAAGTCGACAAAATCTTCCGCGCCGCCGCTCTGGCCGCTGCAGATGCTCGAATCCCTCTCGCCAAAATGGCCGTAGCCGAATCCGGCATGGGCATCGTTGAAGACAAAGTGATCAAAAACCACTTTGCTTCCGAATACATTTACAACGCTTATAAAGACGAAAAAACCTGTGGCGTTCTGTCAGAAGACGACACCTTTGGCACCATCACTATCGCTGAGCCTATCGGCATCATCTGCGGTATCGTACCGACCACTAACCCGACTTCAACAGCCATTTTCAAATCGCTCATCAGTCTGAAAACGCGTAACGCCATCATTTTCTCTCCGCACCCGCGTGCAAAAGAAGCCACCAACAAAGCGGCTGATATCGTGCTGCAGGCTGCCATCGCGGCCGGCGCGCCGAAGGACCTGATTGGCTGGATCGATCAGCCGTCTGTAGAACTGTCTAACGCGCTGATGCATCACCCGGACATCAACCTGATCCTGGCGACCGGTGGTCCAGGCATGGTGAAAGCAGCATACAGCTCCGGTAAACCTGCTATCGGCGTCGGCGCCGGTAACACCCCGGTAGTCATTGATGAAACCGCCGACATCAAACGTGCCGTAGCGTCCGTACTGATGTCTAAAACCTTCGATAACGGCGTGATCTGTGCTTCTGAGCAGTCCGTTGTGGTGGTTGATTCAGTCTATGACGCGGTTCGCGAACGTTTCGCCAGCCACGGCGGCTACCTGCTGCAGGGTAAAGAGCTGAAAGCCGTTCAGGACATTATCCTGAAAAATGGCGCGCTGAACGCGGCTATCGTTGGTCAGCCAGCGGCCAAAATCGCTGAACTGGCAGGCTTCACCGTGCCGGCCACCACCAAAATTCTGATTGGTGAAGTGACCAACGTTGACGAGAGCGAGCCGTTTGCTCACGAAAAACTGTCTCCGACGCTGGCTATGTACCGTGCAAAAGATTTCGAAGACGCGGTAGCCAAAGCAGAAAAACTGGTCGCCATGGGCGGTATCGGCCACACCTCTTGCCTGTACACCGACCAGGACAACCAGCCGGCTCGCGTGGCTTACTTCGGCCAAATGATGAAAACCGCGCGTATCCTGATCAACACCCCGGCTTCTCAGGGTGGTATCGGTGACCTGTACAACTTCAAACTCGCGCCTTCCCTGACTCTGGGTTGTGGTTCCTGGGGTGGTAACTCCATCTCTGAAAACGTTGGTCCGAAACACCTGATCAACAAGAAAACCGTTGCTAAGCGAGCTGAAAACATGTTGTGGCACAAACTTCCGAAATCTATCTACTTCCGTCGTGGCTCCCTGCCAATCGCACTGGATGAAGTGATTACCGATGGTCACAAACGCGCGCTGATCGTGACTGACCGCTTCCTGTTCAACAACGGCTATGCCGATCAGATCACTTCCGTACTGAAAGCTGCGGGTGTTGAGACGGAAGTCTTCTTCGAAGTTGAAGCTGACCCGACGCTGACCATCGTACGTAAAGGTGCCGACCTGGCGAACTCCTTTAAACCAGACGTGATCATCGCCCTGGGCGGCGGTTCCCCGATGGATGCGGCGAAAATCATGTGGGTCATGTACGAACATCCGGAAACCCACTTCGAAGAACTGGCGCTGCGCTTTATGGATATCCGTAAACGTATCTACAAGTTCCCGAAAATGGGCGTCAAAGCCAAGATGGTGGCGATCACTACCACTTCCGGTACCGGTTCTGAAGTTACGCCGTTCGCCGTGGTGACCGATGACGCGACCGGTCAGAAATACCCGCTGGCAGACTACGCGCTGACCCCGGATATGGCCATTGTCGATGCCAACCTGGTGATGGATATGCCGAAATCGCTGTGTGCGTTCGGTGGTCTGGATGCGGTGACTCACGCCCTGGAAGCTTACGTTTCCGTACTGGCTTCTGAGTTCTCTGACGGCCAGGCGCTGCAGGCGCTGAAACTGCTGAAAGAGTACCTGCCGGCTTCCTATCACGAAGGTTCCAAGAACCCGGTTGCCCGTGAGCGCGTACACAGTGCCGCGACTATCGCCGGTATCGCGTTCGCTAACGCCTTCCTCGGCGTGTGTCACTCGATGGCGCACAAACTGGGCTCCCAGTTCCATATTCCGCACGGTCTGGCCAACGCCCTGCTGATCTGCAACGTTATCCGCTATAACGCGAATGACAACCCGACCAAGCAGACCGCGTTCAGCCAGTACGACCGTCCGCAGGCTCGTCGTCGTTACGCTGAAATCGCCGATCACCTGGGCCTCTCCGCACCAGGCGACCGCACCGCAGCGAAAATCGAGAAACTGCTGGCATGGCTGGAAAGCATTAAAGCTGAGCTGGGTATTCCGAAATCTATCCGCGAAGCTGGCGTTCAGGAAGCTGACTTCCTGGCCCACGTTGATAAACTGTCTGAAGATGCATTCGATGACCAGTGCACCGGCGCTAACCCGCGCTACCCGCTGATCTCCGAACTGAAACAGATCCTGCTGGATACCTACTACGGCCGCGAATTCGTCGAAGGCGAAGCCGGTGCGAAAGCCGAAGTTGCTCCGGTAAAGGCTGAGAAAAAAGCGAAAAAATCCGCTTAACCAACAGCGATAGCATCGCGACAAGCCCCGTCACCTGACGGGGCTTTTTTTATCCCCGCTATCAGCCATTCTTTATCGCCAGCTACGCCAACCTATAGCAGACATTAAAAAGGCGCCCACAGGCGCCTGTACGAGCTTCTGAGGGTATCAGCAGGGACGGTGCTGGTTTTGTACCTTGGTTAACGAACCGACGCTCAGCGCCTCTTTATAATGCTTACGGCAGACCGATACGTACCGCTCATTACCGCCGATGACGACCTGCTCACCCTCATTATAAGGACGCCCCTCCTGATCGAGGCGCAATACCATGCTGGCCTTGCGGCCGCAGAAGCAGATCGTTTTCAGCTCAACCAGCTTATCTGACCAGGCCAGTAAATACTGGCTGCCGGTAAAGAGCTCACCACGAAAGTCCGTCCGCAACCCATAGCAAAGCACCGGAATATCCAGCGTATCGACAACTTCGGACAGCTCATGAACCTGTTCACGCGTCAGAAACTGGCTTTCATCCACCAGCACGCAGTGAATCGGCTTTAGCTGGTGCTCCGCCGCAATATCGTCAAATAACGAGGTCTGTGGATTATACAATCGGGCCGGCGAGGAGAGCCCGATACGTGAACTGACTTTTCCGGCGCCAAAGCGGTCATCAATCTCAGCGGTATAAACGACGGTACGCATCCCCCGCTCCTGGTAATTGTACGAAGATTGCAACAGAGCGGTCGACTTACCTGCATTCATTGCAGAGTAGTAGAAATAAAGTTGTGCCATCGGCTGCGTGACCCCAATCAAAGTGTTTTATCGCGGCGACGATTGTACCATATTTTATGCGCACAGCCGCGCTTTCAGCAGGGGTATTGTCGCGAAGCTGAAGGGCCTGCAAACCGAAAGGATTAAGAAGATGAATTGAATTTTCAGGGCCACTATTTGTACGCCCCGTTACGCTACTGGCGCGGTAACCATTGTCTTTTCGTGCTTATAGACCGGTTGCCCATGGGCTATAAGCAGGGCTGCCGGTTGTTTTATATTAAGCCTTGTAACCAAAAATGCGCTAATACTGACGAGGGTTATTTACCCATGTAAAGGATCATTTCTCTCACTGAACCTCTCAAAAAGCATACCGTCTCAATGTTTTAGCTTGCCTTCGCCTCATCGCTATAAGCGATGAAAGATGTGAAGCGGCACGGGAATTTTAACTTAAATTAATTAATTCTCGCGACAAATAACCAGTAATTTTGAATTCCTTACATTCCCCCCTATTGCACAACGCATTTTATCGCTCTATTATTAGTTCAACAAACCACCCCACAATATAAGTTTGAGATTACTACAATGAGCGAAGCACTTAAAATTTTGAACAACATCCGTACTCTTCGTGCGCAGGCAAGAGAATGCACCCTGGAAACGCTCGAAGAAATGCTGGAAAAATTAGAAGTCGTCGTTAACGAGCGCCGTGAAGAAGAAAACGCTGCCGCGGCAGAAATTGAAGAGCGTACGCGTAAGCTGCAGCAATACCGTGAAATGCTGATTGCTGACGGTATTGATCCGAATGAACTGCTGAGCACCATGGCTGCCGTTAAAGCCGGTACCAAAACCAAGCGTGCTGCACGTCCGGCTAAATATAGCTATGTTGACGAAAATGGTGAAACCAAAACCTGGACCGGTCAGGGCCGTACCCCGGCTGTGATCAAAAAAGCAATGGATGAGCAAGGTAAATCACTGGACGATTTCCTGATCTAATCTCCGTTGATCGCTATAAAAAATCCCGCTGCGGCGGGATTTTTTTGCCCTCAGGGCCGATATAAAAAAACCGGGAGTCGCAGATGCGCTCCCGGTTTGTACTTTCAACCGCGCGGATTACTTCGCTACCGCCGTTTCCAGCCAGGCTTTAAAATCGTCGCCCAGCGTTTTGTGACGAATACCATATTCGACAAACGCCTGCATGTAGCCAAGCTTATTACCGCAGTCATGGCTCTTGCCTTTCATATGATAAGCTTCAACCGTTTCTTTCTCGATCAGCATATCAATGGCGTCAGTCAGCTGAATTTCATCACCAGCGCCCGGAGGGGTTTTCGCCAGCAGCGGCCAGATATCGGCGCTGAGGACATAACGACCCACCACCGCCAGGTTGGACGGCGCAACGTCAGCTTTTGGCTTCTCAACCACACCCACCATCGGTACGCTTTCGCCCGGCTTCAGGGATTCGCCTTTGCAGTCAACCACGCCATAAGCGGTTACGTCTTCGACAGGTTCAACCATAATCTGGCTGGCGCCAGTCTCATCGAAGCGAGAGATCATCTCAGCGAGGTTATCGCGGCTCAGATCGGATTCATATTCATCCAGAATAACGTCTGGCAGAATAACCGCGACCGGCTCATCTCCCACTACCGGATGGGCGCACAGCACCGCGTGACCCAGACCTTTCGCCAGGCCCTGACGAACTTGCATAATAGTCACGTGCGGCGGGCAAATAGACTGCACTTCTTCCAGCAGCTGGCGTTTTACACGTTTTTCCAGCATCGCTTCCAGCTCAAAACTGGTATCGAAATGGTTTTCGATAGAGTTTTTCGACGAGTGCGTTACCAGAACAATTTCAGTAATTCCTGCAGCGATACATTCATTAACAACGTACTGAATTAACGGCTTATCTACCAGCGGCAGCATTTCTTTTGGAATCGCTTTGGTGGCCGGCAGCATCCTGGTGCCTAATCCCGCAACCGGGATAACCGCTTTTCTGACTTTAGAATTAAGGGCAGCCATTGAAATCTCCTGGACTGTTTGTTTTTTAAACTTCTCGTTACAAATAACGTGTCGAGTATATCAGTCAACCGCGTATTCACTGGTCTGAAAAGCTGCCGATAGCCTCGAATTAGGACTTTTACGCATAAAACTGCTCGATGTTACCACCGCTAAAGGGCAAGAGGTAATCCCGTCTGCTTAGATATAAACGCAATTGCTCATTCTGCAGACAACATTAAGCGTAAACGACCGCCAGCCCCCCAAATTTGGCACTGCCACGAGGTGCAGCGTTGGCTAATTTGGTTAAGATAAGCATCACCCAGCGTCCCCAAAGGAACGCCATTACTAATCTGAATTTGATGCTCCCCCGTATTCAGCGTGCCATTAAGTCCCGCTGACACCAGAATTAAATTTTTCAGCCCGCTGTGGTAATACCCTACTAACAGAGGGAACTGGCCCGGAAGATTTGCCTGACGCAGCAGTTGATTCACCTGTTTTAACAAACTTCCCATTTCTGGTAGCCGTTGTCCCTGGTGCGCCAGTTGCTCCTGCAGCAGACCATTAAACAACGCGCGCAGCAATAATGCTGCCAACACACCATTATCGCCTGCGCGTGTGACATCCAGACAATAGAAAGCCAAATCATTTTCCGAAAGCGGTGCGATATCGAGTACCAGACCGGGCTTGTCTGCCGACACCAGTTGTCGATAATGAATACGGCAGTGCGACATTTCCTGTTGCACCGGCGGCTGTAATTCCTGCAATAGTCTTGAAGCGGCGATGGGATTACTGACCAGCGCATCCCAGTCCTCAAATAAACGCTCTTCCTCTTCCACGCGCGAACTGAACATCGCGGGATAGAGACAGGCGTAAACGGTCTCGCGCAGGCGATCGAAATCTTTTACTGGCTTTAACAGCACGTCCTGGACGCCAAGTCGCAACGCTTTAGCTATATCCGCCATGTTTTCGGTGGCGGAGATCATCAGGATCGGTAACTGTTCGCCGCGGTTACGCAGCGTTTCCACCAGCTCCAGACCGTTCATTCTCGGCATAGAAATGTCGCAAATCATCAGGTCCGGATGCACCTCCGTCATTTTATGCAGGGCATCCTTGCCATCTTCCGCCTGGAAGGTTGTTGCTCCCAGCGAGGTCAGCCATCCATGCAAGAGTGAGCGGAAAACGGGTTCGTCTTCAACTATCAGAATCTGTTTTCCCGCCAATGGCTGCGTCATGATATCTCCCCTGGCTGACGATAATTCAATAGTGGCACGCTATTCTCACTATCGCCTGTCAGAATTTGCTTAAGTCAGTAACTCGTACGTCAAACGGCTGTACGCACTAATGGTAATAATTCATCCATTTTCTTTTCTACCGCCAGTTGCCCCGCGGCGATCGCCTCTCCGGCGCGATGAAAATCAAGCGTCGAAACTTGCGGACAGTATGGCTGCAACAGGATATCCGGCGGGTCACCCGCCATACGATTGCGTTTAAGACGGTTTTCCAGTACCTGGATAGATGTGGTCATGATCTCCATCGCCGTCGGCGTCACGGCCGTACGGCGGGAACTCATTCGCGTCAAGCGCGCGCGCAGACGAGTATGCCATGGCCCCTCCTTCTCTTCCGCTTCCTGCCGCGGCGTTTCAAGGGAGAACAAATCCTGCTGCATAAGATGGGCATCATGTTGCAGGTCGACGGCAATCACAATATCCGCTCCCATTGCCCGGGTGAGCGACACAGGAACCGGATTGACCACCGCGCCATCGACCAGCCAGTAACCATTATGCCTTACTGGCGACATTAACCCCGGCATACTGCAGGAGGCGCGAATGGCTAAATGTAGATCGCCTTCGGTAAACCACAGCTCCCTACCGGTGCTTAAATTGGTGGCAACAGCGGCAAACCGGCGCTCGCAGCGTTCAATCTCGGTGACGGGCATAATGCGGCGGTAATGATTGAATACCTTTTCCCCCCGCAGCAGTCCCCCCCGGCGCCAGGAGAGATCCATCAGCTTCAGGACATCCCAGTTGCTGAATGAGCAGACCCATGATTCGAGTGCCGGGAGTCGGTTACAGGCATACGCCGCCCCTACCAGCGAACCGATAGAACAACCGGCTACGATATCAATCTCAATACCGGCCCGCTGGAGGGCGTTGATGACGCCAATGTGCGACCATCCGCGAGCGGCTCCCGCACCTAGCGCCAGACCAATTTTAAGCTTTCTCATTAGTACTAATAACTATCCTTCCACTCTGAGCGTGGCAACATTGTCACGGCTCAGTTAACATAATGCCCTTTGGCGTAGAAGCGCCGTTACTCTTTCTTCCATGGAGGCAGTTTTGTCGCAATTATGCCCCTGTGGCAGCGCACTGGAGTATAGCTCATGTTGCCAGCGATATCTGTCCGGCGCTGAGCTTGCGCCGGGCCCGTCACAGCTTATGCGCTCCCGTTATAGCGCGTTCGTCATGAAAGACGCTGACTATCTAATCAAAACCTGGCACCCGTCCTGTCAGGCGCAGCAATTTCGCGCCGAACTGGAGAAAGGGTTTTCCCAGACCGAATGGCTGGGCTTAACCCTGTTCGCCAGTGATGAGGGGCGAGCTCCAAATGAAGGTTTTGTCAGCTTTGTCGCCCGCTTTAATGACAATAACCGCCCTGGCGCCATTATTGAACGTTCCAGATTCTTAAAAGAAAATGGACAGTGGTACTATATCGACGGGACACGACCGCTGATTGGCCGTAACGACCCCTGCCCCTGCGGCTCAGGTAAAAAATTTAAAAAATGCTGCGGCCAGTAACGCTGGCGTAGCGCTTGCAAACATTACAGGATTTTCCTCGCGATGCATTCATTACAACGTAAAGTACTACGCACTATTTGCCCTGATCAGAAAGGCCTCATCGCGCGTATCACCAATATCTGCTACAAGCATGAACTCAACATTGTGCAGAACAATGAGTTTGTTGACCACCGTACCGGTCGTTTCTTTATGCGCACCGAACTGGAAGGCATTTTTAACGACGCTACTCTGCTGGCCGATCTCGACAGCGCCCTGCCTGAAGGCTCCATCCGCGAACTGAATCCGGCAGGCCGTCGCCGGGTGGTGATTCTGGTGACGAAAGAGGCGCACTGTCTGGGCGATCTGCTGATGAAAGCCAACTACGGCGGGCTGGATGTCGATATTGCCGCGGTTATCGGCAACCATGACACCCTGCGCTCGTTGGTGGAGCGCTTTGGTATTCCGTTTGAGCTGGTCAGCCATGAAGGACTGAGCCGCGAAGAACACGATCAGCGGATGGGCGATGCTATCGCCGCCCACGAACCGGATTACGTGGTGCTGGCCAAGTATATGCGCGTCCTGACGCCAGAATTTGTCGCCCGCTTCCCGAACAAAATCATCAATATCCACCATTCGTTTTTGCCGGCGTTTATCGGCGCCCGTCCCTATCATCAGGCCTATGAGCGCGGCGTGAAAATCATTGGCGCTACCGCCCACTACGTGAATGACAATCTGGATGAAGGCCCGATCATCATGCAGGACGTGATTCACGTCGATCATACTTATACCGCAGAAGATATGATGCGCGCTGGGCGCGATGTCGAAAAAAACGTCTTGAGCCGGGCGCTGTATCAGGTACTGGCGCAGCGCGTCTTCGTTTACGGTAACCGGACGATTATTCTTTAATCGACTGAGAAATGAATTGGTTAGCTTTACGGCGTTACGCGTAAAAATCAGGCAACCAGTTTATTTTTGTCAAACGAATGCTTTACAGGGGCGCATCATTTGGTATGATGCGCCCCGCTTCCCGAGAAGGAAGCAGGCCAGTACCAAGCATTACCCCGTGGTGGGGTTCCCGAGCGGCCAAAGGGAGCAGACTGTAAATCTGCCGTCATCGACTTCGAAGGTTCGAATCCTTCCCCCACCACCATTATTCACTACAGTGATATGGTTTCCCCGACAAGCGTAAACGATGTTTGCACTTAGCGGGAAGGGTAAGAACCTTCGACTCGAGCGCCAGCGAGAGAACGTTGCCGCAGGCAACGGCCCGAAGGGCGAGGAGAGATAGCGACGAGTTATCCTTCCCCCACCACCATTCATTTTGCTGAATAGCCTACAATGTGATTTTACCCCTGGTGGGGTTCCCGAGCGGCCAAAGGGAGCAGACTGTAAATCTGCCGTCATCGACTTCGAAGGTTCGAATCCTTCCCCCACCACCATCTCCCCATGTCATGCCCAGCATAATCTACCTACGGTATTCTATATTCTGCCCTACAGGGAAGGATGAGAAGCTTCGACTAAGGTTCGACTCGAGCGAAGCGAGAGAACGTTGCCGCAGGCAACGGCCCGAAGGGCGAGGCGCTTTAGCGCCGAGTAATCCTTCCCCCACCACCATCTCTTCATGTATTGCCCAGCTTATTCCACCTGCGATACGCTATATTCTGCCCCACGGGGAAGGATGAGAAGCTTCGACTAAGGTTCGACTCGAGCGAAGCGAGAGAACGTTGCCGCAGGCAACGGCCCGAAGGGCGAGGCGCTTTAGCGCCGAGTAATCCTTCCCCCACCACCATCTTCTTAAAAAACACCTCAATCCAATTACTCTACGATATTCTATATTCTGCCCCACGGGGAAGGATGAGAAGCTTCGACCAAGGTTCGACTAGAGCGAAGCGAGAGAACGTTGCCGCAGGCAATGGCCCGAAGGGCGAAGCGCTTTAGCGCCGAGTAATCCTTCCCCCACCACTGTTGCACTCTCAGCCACCTGTTCTGCTGTCTCATCGCTCGCGCTTCGCTTAGCGAGGCTACAAGTGGTGCCGTCTGGTAGCCCGGACAGGTGCGCAGCACCGCCTCCGGAAAAACTCACAGCGGTGGCAACCGCCTTTTTACCGGCGAGCTTTTCACCACCGAGGTGTTACACTGCGCATACTCCGCCAGACCGTCCAGCAGGGTATCCAGCTGGGCAATATCGCGCACCACGAGACGCATCACAAAACAATCTTCCCCGGTCACCTTGTCACTTTCAATACATTCCGGCATCGCCTGGATATATTTATCCACCTTCTGCAGCAGCCCAGGCAGCGGCCGGACCCGCACCAGCGCCTGCAGGCTATAGCCCAGCGCGGCGAGATTTACCCTCGTCCCATAGCCCTGAATAACGCCCCGCTCCTCCAGGCGCTTCACCCGCTCGGCGGTGCTCGGCGAGGTCAGCCCCACTCGCGCGCTCAGGACCTTGAGCGAAACTCTGGCATCCTGAGTCAGGCAGGTGAGGATCGCCCGGTCAATTTCATCAAGTACGTCATTCATATATTTCACCTAATTATAAAAGGCATTTCCCCCCTTCTACCTTAATTCAGCCATATCACCCTGTCAGGGTTTTTCGCACAATAACTAAAAAATGGTGGAGGTGAAAAATGCAACTTACCCGCGGCGTCTGGCAGATGAGCCTGGCAATGATAATCTCCGGCTCGATCGGCGCGTTCGTGCTGCTCTCTGGTTTGCCGGTGACTGATGTGGTGTTCTGGCGCTGCCTGATTGGCGCGCTAACCCTGCTGGTGTTTATCGTGTTAAGCCGCCAGCCCTTCAGCCGGCTAACGCGTTTCACTCTCGCTCTGGCGGTGATTGGCGGCGCGGCGCTGGTCGTCAACTGGCTGCTGCTGTTTGCCGCCTATTCACGGATCTCAATCGGTATGGCCACCGTGGTCTATAACACCCAGCCGTTTATGCTGGTACTGATGGGGATGGTGCTGGGGGAACGGGTCAGCGCCGTGAAATGGGGATGGTTACTGCTGGCCTTTGGCGGCGTAGTGATCCTGTTGTCGAGCGAGCTGACGCCTGCACACGAAGAGGGGCTTACCACCGGCGTGTTGCTGGCGCTGGGCGCGGCATTCTTCTATGCCCTGACCGCCATCATCGCGCGCAAACTGCATCCGCTCCCCGCGCAACATATCGCCTTCATTCAGGTTCTCGTCGGCGTCGTGATGCTGCTGCCGCTGGTGCATGCCCCCGAATTGACGGCCAGCTTCCCCTGGCGCTATCTGCTGATCCTCGGCATCGTCCATACCGGGATCATGTATCAGCTTTTATATAGCGCGATACAGAAACTGCCGACGCCCGTTACCGGTTCGCTCTCCTTTATTTATCCGCTGGTGGCGATGGTGGTTGACTATCTGGTCTTCCACCATGCGTTATCCGCGGTGCAATTGCTCGGTGGGATGCTTATTCTGTTTGCTGCCGCTGGGAATAATCTCGGCTGGGGCGAAAAAAAACCCCGCCGCGGCGGGGTCAGTGAGCAGTCGCGGGCCAGTTAGCGACGGGCGCGGACAATCTGGTATTTGCGCGTCAGGTATTCGACCGGCGCGCTCCAGATATGAACCAGACGGGAGAACGGGAACAGCAGGAACAGGGTCATGCCCAGCACCAGGTGAACGCGGAAAATAAACGCCACGCCATCCAGATGCTGTGACGCGCCGCCGTGGAACGTCACCACCGACTGCGCCCAGCCGACTAGTTTCATCATTTCACTGCCGTCCATATGCTGAGCGGAGAACGGGATCGTCAGCAGGCCGAGCGCACACTGCACCATCAGCAACGAGAGGATCAGAATATCCGCTCCGGTGGTGGTGGCGCGAACGCGCGGGCTGAGCAGACGACGCTTGAGCAGCAGTAACCCGCCCACCAGGGTCATCACGCCGCAGGCGCCGCCGGCGATCATCGCCATCTTCTGCTTGACATCGATCGGCAGGAAGGACTCATACATCCAGTGCGGGGTCAGCATGCCGAGGAAGTGGCCGGCGAAAATACCCAGGATGCCGATATGGAACAGGTTCGACGCCAGGTTCATCCCCTTACGGTCCAGCATCTGGCTGGAGGCGGCGCGCCAGGTGTACTGGCCATAGTCATAGCGCAACCAGCTGCCAATCAGGAACACCGAACCCGCAATGTACGGATAAATGTCAAAGAAGAACATATTCAGGAAGTGCATTATTGCTGTCCTCCGTTAGAGATATTCAGATATTGCGGGGCCACGGCTCCGGCAAAACGACGCTGGTGAGCGGAAATTTCCGACTCGCCGCAGCCCTGGTCGGCAAAGAATTTGACCTGTTCTTCTTCCCAGACGGCGTCCAGCGCCTGCGGCGTATCGTCGCGCGCTTCGTCGGCAATCTTCTCCGCCACCTTCTGGCTGTCGACCTGAGTATTGGCCAGCTTCAGCAATAGCTCGAACAGCACCGCATAGCGACTTTCGCGCTGCTGCAGGCGCGCGCTGAGCAGACCGAGGATCGGCGCGACGTCCCGCAGGCCGCCAAGCGCTTCCTCTTCCGGCAGCTGCGCCAGATACTCCAGATATAGCGGCAGATGATCCGGCAGCTCATGGCTATCCAGCAGCAGACCGTGGCGCTCGTACTGCGCCATCAGGTCGACCATCGCCTGCCCGCGATCGCGGGATTCGCCGTGGACATGTTCAAACAGCAGCAGCGAGGTGGCCCGGCCGCGGTCAAACAGTTCGCTATAGGCCGCCTGGGCGTCCAGCGGATCCTGAGCCACTAAATCGCGCAGGAAAACGCCCAGCGCGTGGGCATCCTCTTTGCTGAGTTTCTCTGATGACGCGAGCGCCTCGAACATCTCCTGCTGATGCTGCCATAAGGCAGCGTCAGGATATTCGAGCAGACGCGATACAATCACGAGTTCAATCATGCGTGCGGCTCCGTTTTGCTGGTCACGTCGATGGCGTCGATGCGACGGCTGTTGAACAGGTTGAACTGACTGTCAGAGCCGTGGCAGCCATCGCCAAAGCTAAAGCCGCAGCCGTTTTTCTCCGGAAACGCTTCTCGCGCCTGTTCACGATGGCTGCTCGGCACCACGAAACGATCTTCGTAGTTGGCGATCGCCAGATAGCGATACATTTCCTGGGCCTGCGCTTCGCTCAGCCCCACCTCTTCCAGCGCGCGGGTATCAACGACGCCGTCAACGGTTTCCGCACGCTTATAGTGGCGCATCGCCAGCATTCGTTTCAGCGCCAGCAGTACCGGCTGGGTATCGCCCGCGGTCAGCAGGTTCGCCAGATATTGCACCGGAATACGCAGGCTTTCCACGTCCGGCAGGATCCCGTTGCTACCCAGTTCACCCGCATCGGCGGCGGACTGAATCGGCGACAGCGGCGGCACGTACCAGACCATTGGCAAGGTGCGATATTCCGGGTGCAGCGGCAGGGCCAGCTTCCAGTCCATCGCCATTTTGTAAACCGGCGACTGCTGCGCAGCTTCAATGACCCCCTGCGGTACGCCATCCTTCAGCGCCTGCTCGATCACTTTCGGATCGTTGGGATCGAGGAACACGTCCAGCTGACGCTGATACAGATCTTTCTCGTTCTCGGTGCTGGCGGCGTTTTCAATCGCGTCCGCGTCGTATAGCAGGACGCCGAGATAACGGATACGGCCCACGCAGGTTTCGGAGCACACCGTCGGCATCCCGGATTCAATACGCGGGTAGCAGAAGATGCATTTCTCGGATTTCCCGCTCTTCCAGTTGAAATAGATCTTCTTGTACGGACAGCCGGTGATACACATCCGCCAGCCGCGGCACTTGTCCTGGTCGATCAGTACGATGCCGTCTTCTTCACGCTTATAGATGGCGCCGCTCGGGCAGGTCGCAACGCAGGCCGGGTTCAGGCAGTGCTCGCACAGGCGCGGCAGATACATCATGAAGGTGTTTTCGAACTGGCCGTACATCGCCTTCTGCATGTTGTCGAAGTTCTGATCTTTGGCGCGTTTTTCAAACTCGCCGCCGAGGATTTCTTCCCAGTTCGGACCGCTGGTGATCTTGTCCATCCGCTGGCCGGTGATCAGCGAGCGCGGACGGGCGATCGGCTGATGTTTGCTCTCCGGCGCGTTATGCAGATTCTGGTAGTCATAATCAAACGGCTCGTAGTAATCATCGATGCCCGGCAGATGCGGGTTGGCGAAGATTTTTCCCAACAGCATCGCGCGATTGCCCATGCGCGGCTGCAGTTTACCGTTGATTTTGCGGATCCAGCCGCCCTTCCATTTTTCCTGGTTTTCCCAGTCGTTCGGGAAACCGACGCCCGGCTTACTTTCCACGTTGTTGAACCAGGCGTATTCCATCCCTTCACGGCTGGTCCAGACGTTTTTACAGGTCACCGAGCAGGTGTGGCAGCCGATGCACTTATCGAGATTCAGCACCATGCCGACTTGTGAACGAATTTTCATTTTACGCTCTCCTGTACCTGGTCGTTGCCTTCGCCGTCTAACCAGTTAATGTTCTTCATCTTACGTACCACCACAAACTCATCGCGGTTGGAGCCGACGGTGCCGTAGTAGTTAAAGCCATAGGCCAGGTGGCCGTAGCCGCCGATCATGTGGGTCGGTTTCGGCGTAATACGGGTGACGGAGTTATGGATCCCCCCGCGCTGACCGGTGATTTCAGAGCCCGGCAGGTTCACGATACGTTCCTGCGCGTGATACATCATGGTCATCCCGGCTGGAACGCGCTGACTCACCACCGCACGCGCCGTCAGGGCGCCGTTGGCGTTGAACACTTCGATCCAGTCGTTATCTTCGATACCCAGATCTTTCGCATCCGCTTCGCTCATCCAGACAATCGGCCCACCGCGCGACAGGGTCAGCATCAGCAGGTTATCGCTGTAGGTCGAGTGGATACCCCATTTCTGGTGCGGGGTCAGGAAGTTCAGCGCCTTCTCCGGGTTGCCGTTGGACTTCTCGCCCATCACCGCTTTCACCGAACGGGTGTCGATCGGCGGCCGATAGACCAGCAGGCTTTCGCCGAAGTCGCGCATCCACTGGTGATCCTGATACAGCGACTGACGCCCGGACAGCGTGCGCCATGGGATCAGCTCGTGAACGTTGGTGTAACCGGCGTTATAGGAGACATGCTCGTCTTCCAGGCCAGACCAGGTCGGGCTGGAGATAATCTTCCGCGGCTGCGCCTGAATGTCGCGGAAGCGGATCTTCTCGTCTTCTTTGTTCAGCGCGAGGTGCGTATGCTCGCGACCGGTGATCTCGCTCAGCGCTTGCCACGCTTTCACCGCCACCTGACCGTTGGTTTCCGGGGCCAGGGTGAGGATCATTTCCGCGGCGTCGATGGCCGTTTCCAGCTTCGGCTGGCCTTTCGCCGGGCCTTCCGCCTTGGTGTAGTTGAGCTTACGCAGCAGATCCATCTCGCTCTGGGTGTTCCAGGCGATGCCTTTCCCGCCGTTGCCGATGGTTTCCAGCAGCGGGCCGATCGAGGTGAAACGTTCGTAAGTCGCCGGGTAATCACGCTCAACCGGAATAATATGCGGCGCGGTTTTCCCCGGGATGAGATCGCATTCGCCTTTTTTCCAGTCTTTGACATCCAGCGGCTGCGCCATTTCCGCGGCGGAGTCGTGCTGGATCGGCAGGGTGACGACGTCGGTTTCTTTGCCGAGGTGGCCCATGCAGACTTCAGAGAATTTCTTCGCGATACCTTTATAGATATCCCAGTCGCTCTTCGATTCCCAGGCCGGGTCAACGGCGGCCGACAGCGGGTGAATAAACGGATGCATATCCGAGGTATTCATGTCGTCTTTTTCGTACCAGGTGGCGGTCGGCAGCACGATGTCGGAGTAGAGACAGGTGCTCGACAGACGGAAATCGAGGGTCACCACCAGATCCAGTTTGCCGTCGAGGCCGTTATCCCGCCATTCGACTTCTTCCGGCTTCACGCCGCCCTGCTTGCCCAGGTCTTTGCCCTGAATGCCGTTCTCGGTACCCAGCAGGTACTTGAGCATGTATTCATGGCCTTTACCGGAGGAGCCCAGCAGGTTGGAACGCCAGATAAACAGGTTACGCGGGTGGTTTTTGCCATTTTCCGGCTGCTCGGCCGCAAAGCGAATCGAGCCCTCTTTCAGCGACTTCACGGTGTAATCCACCGGGGTCATGCCGGCTTTTTTCGCTTCGTCAGCGATACGCAGCGGGTTGACGCCAAGCTGCGGCGCCGACGGCAGCCAGCCCATCCGCTCTGCGCGCACGTTAAAGTCGATCAGGTGGCCGCTGTAACGGGATTTATCCGCCATCGGCGACAGCAGTTCCTGCGCGGTCACCGTTTCATAGCGCCACTGGCTGGAGTGGTTATAGAAGTACGAGGTACTATTCATGTGACGTGCCGGACGCTGCCAGTCAAGGGCGAACGCCAGCGGCTGCCAGCCGGTCTGCGGACGCAGTTTTTCCTGGCCCACATAGTGCGCCCAACCGCCGCCGCTCTGACCGACGCAGCCGCAGAAGATCAGCATATTGATCAGGCCGCGGTAGTTCATGTCGAGGTGGAACCAGTGGTTGAGGCCCGCCCCGACGATAATCATCGAACGACCGTGAGTTTTATCGGCGTTATCGGCAAATTCACGGGCGGTACGGATGATATGCGCGCGGGAGACGCCGGTGATCTTCTCCGCCCACGCCGGGGTGTAGGCTTTCACTTCATCGTAGCCGGCGGCGCAGTTGTCATCGTTCAGACCGCGCTCCAGGCCGTAGTTAGCCATGGTCAGGTCATACACGGTGGTGACCAGGGCGGTAGAGCCGTCGGCCAGCTGCAGGCGTTTGGCCGGCAGTTTGTGCAGCAGAATGTTTTCCAGATCGACTTTGTTGAAGTGCTCAGACCCTTCGCCGCCGAAGTACGGGAAGCCGACGTTCGCCACTTCATCATGGCTGCCCAGCAGGCTCAGACGTAGCTCAATCTCTTCGCCAGTTTTACCGTCGCGCTGTTCGAGGTTCCATTTGCCTTTGTCGCCCCAGCGGAATCCGAGGGAACCGTTCGGTACGGTCATGTCGCCCTTCTCGTCAAAGGCGACGGTTTTCCATTCCGGATTATTCTCCTGACCAAGGGAATCCACGAGGTCGGATGCGCGCAGCGTACGGCCGGCGGCATAATAACCGTCGCGCTCCTCGAGCATCACCAGCATCGGCATGTCGGTATAGCGGCGCACATAGTCGGTGAAATACTGGCTCGGCTTATCGAGGTGGAATTCACGCAGCATCACATGGCCCATCGCCAGCGCCATCGCGGCATCGGTACCCTGCTTCGGCGCCAGCCACAGATCGCAGAGTTTGGCGATTTCGGCGTAGTCCGGAGTGATGGCTACGGTTTTGGTCCCTTTATAGCGGACTTCGGTAAAGAAGTGCGCATCCGGGGTGCGGGTCTGCGGCACGTTTGAGCCCCAGGCGATGATATAGCTGGAGTTATACCAGTCGGCGGATTCCGGCACATCGGTCTGCTCGCCCCAGGTCATCGGCGAAGCCGGCGGCAGGTCGCAGTACCAGTCGTAGAAGCTCAGGCAGGTGCCGCCGATCAGCGACAGATAACGGGCGCCGGACGCGTAGGAGACCATCGACATCGCCGGGATCGGCGAGAAGCCAGCCACGCGGTCCGGACCGTAGGTTTTGACGGTATAGACGTTGGAGGCGGCAATCAGCTCATTCACTTCCTGCCAGGAGGAACGTACAAAACCGCCGCGACCGCGGGCCTGTTTGAAGCTTTTAGCTTTGTCGGCGTCTTCGATAATCGACGCCCATGCCTCAACCGGATCGCTATGCTGAACTTTCGCTTCCCGCCACATCTTCATCAGGCGTTTACGCATCAGCGGGTATTTCAGGCGGTTAGCGCTGTACAGGTACCAGGAGTAGCTGGCGCCGCGCGGGCAACCGCGTGGTTCGTGGTTCGGCAGGTCCGGGCGGGTGCGCGGGTAGTCAGTCTGCTGCGTTTCCCAGGTCACCAGACCGTTTTTGACATAAATCTTCCAGCTGCATGAGCCGGTGCAGTTGACACCGTGAGTGGAACGCACAATTTTGTCATGCTGCCAACGTTGACGGTATCCATCCTCCCAGTCCCGGTTGGTGTTTAGAAGCTGGCCGTGCCCATCGGCAAAGGTTTCACCCTTCTGTTTGAAGTAGCGAAACCGGTCCAGGAATTTACTCATCGGGTTTCTCCTGATATGGAGCCTGACGGCTCTCTGATAAATCGACATTGCTGGATTTGCAGCGAAGGTAACGCTATGAAAGAGGGCGAGAATTGATAGCGATCAATCCGAACTGGCTTGTTACTGCGCAGCAAAACCTCGATTACCACCAAGGTGGTATAAGATGTTATTTTTTAACTTGTTGTTTTTTAATGATTTTCATCTCAAAAAGCGGCGCCTCACCGGGATTTGTTAACAACGGAGGTATTAAGGGGTAGAGCCATTTCACTGGCAAGCCCACCTGTTCTGGCTCAGCGGTCGATGCGGACAATATCCTCCGTTAGTATGTTGTAACTAATAAAGCGGTTAAAAAAGGCGCCTCCGTGGGGAGCGCGCCTTTTTATACGCCAACGTTACCGCGGCCGATTACTGACGCTTACGACCGTATACCGCCCAGGTAATCACCACGCAGGCAATATAGAACACGAGGAACACTTTCATCGCCCCGGCCGGCGAGCCGGTCAGATCCAGCGAGATACCGAACGCTTTCGGAATAAAGAAGCCGCCGATAGCGCCAATGGCGGAGATAAAGCCCAGCGCCGCCGCGGTATCGGTCGCCGCCTCGCGCATCGCCTGCGCTTCGCTGCCGCCCTGGGCCTTCACGCGGTCCATAGTCAGCTTACGGAAGATCACGGAGATCATCTGGAAGGTGGAGGCGCTCCCCAGCCCGGCGGTCAGGAACAGCACCATAAACACCGCGAAGAAGGCGATAAAGTTACCGCCCTGGCCGTTGGTCGGCAGGGTCAGGAACAGCAGCGCGCAGAAGACAGCCATCACCACAAAGTTGACCAGCGTTACACGGGTCCCACCGAGGCGGTCGGAGATCGCCCCGCCCATCGAACGCGCCAGCGCGCCAATGAACGGGCCGAAGAAGGCGTAATGCAGGATCTGCACATCCGGGAACTGAGTTTTTGACAGCATCGCGAACCCGGCGGAAAAGCCGATAAAGGAGCCGAAGGTCGCGAGATAGAGCAGCGCCATAATCCACAGATGCAGGCGCTTAAGTACCGGCAACTGCTCGCTCAGCGACGCTTTCGAAGCCGACAGGTCGTTCATAAAGAACCACGCCGCCAGAGTGAAAATAATCAGGAAAGGTACCCAGATCCACGCGGCGTTTTCCAGATACAGCATCGAGCCGTCCGGTTGCTCGCTACCGTTACCGCCAAAAACGGCAAAGATAGAGATCGAGACCACCAGCGGCGCGACCAGCTGCATCACGCTGACGCCCATATTGCCAAGTCCGCCGTTAACGCCGAGCGCCCCGCCCTGCTTCGCTTTCGGGAAGAAGAAGCTGATGTTGGCCATACTGGAGGCAAAGTTGGCTCCGGCGAAGCCGCACAGCAGAGAGATAATCACGAAGATGCTAAACGGCGTAGAGGTATCCTGGACCGCGAAGCCCAGCCAGACGCACGGCACAATCATGATCCCGGTGCTGAACGCCGTCCAGCGACGGCCGCCGAACAGCGGCACCATAAAGGCGTAAGGCACGCGTAATAAGGCGCCTGACAGCGCCGGCAGCGCGGTCAGCATAAACAGCTGATCGGTTGTAAACTGAAAGCCTACTTTGTTGAGGTTAACGGCAACCGCGCTGAACAACATCCAAACGCAGAACGCCAGTAACAGACAGGGAACGGAGATCCATAAATTGCGGCTTGCCACACGATGGCCGCGCTGTTGCCAGAATTCAGGATCTTCAGGCCGCCAGTCGGTTATGACCGAGCGGTTAGCCTTCTCCGGGAGGGAAGATTGACTCATAGATACCTCTGATTATTCATATTTCCTGCCGCTACCTTAGGGGTTACCCGGGGTGGTAAGTTGATATAAATCAAAGGAAAAGCGCGAGCTAATTTGTGCAAAAATAAACCATGCCTCCAAGTGAGTAGAGAATGGTGGGGAAAAAAGTGTGGTTTTTCACGCTGCTGCCGGGTTGCGTATAATCCCCCCCCTAACATCGCCTACCACCGACAATTAAGGAGTAACTCTTTGGGGGTATGGGTATACTCCAGGGGATAGTCGAGAATAAGCGCCACTCCCGGAGACATGACCGGTCAGGAGCCACGCATTCCATGTTAAAACGCCTTTTTACCCCGCTGACGCTGGTCAATCAACTGGCGTTAATCGTGCTGCTCGCCACGATTATTGGCGTCGCCGGCATGGCGATCTCCGCGCGCCTGGTGAACGGCGTGCAGGGCAGCGCGCACGCCATTAACAAGGCCGGTTCATTGCGTATGCAAAGCTACCGGCTGCTGGCGGCGATCCCGCTGAATGAAAACGATCAAAAACTGGTGGCGGACATGACCGCCACCGTCTTCAGCCCGGAGCTGCAAAATTCCGCCCGCCGCGACGGCCAGGAAATCCAGCTTAAAGCCCTGCAGCAGTACTGGCAGCTGGCGCTGGCCCCCGGCATGCAGCGCGCAGTCAATCAGGCGGAAGTGGCCCAGGATGTCGCCGACTTTGTCGATCGTATCGACCAGTTGGTCACCGCATTCGACCACACCACCGAGCAGCGTATCGAACGGGTGGTCTGGATCCATCGCATCCTCGCCATTGGTATGGCGCTGCTGCTGATCTTCACTATCATCTGGCTACGCGCCCGCCTGCTGCGGCCGTGGAAACAGCTGCTGAGCATGGCGCGCGCGGTGAGCCAGCGTGATTTCACCCAGCGGGCGCACATCAGCGGCCGCAACGAAATGGCGACCCTGGGCATGGCGCTGAATAACATGTCGGAAGAGCTGGCGGAAAGCTATGCCGTGCTCGAGCGGCGGGTGCAGGAGAAGACTGCCGGACTGGAGCAGAAGAACGAGATCCTCGCTTTCTTATGGCAGGCCAACCGCCGGCTGCACTCCAGCGCCCCGCTCTGCGAACGTATTTCGCCGGTACTGAATGGCCTGCAGGGGCTGACGCTGCTGCGCGATATCGAGGTACGGGTTTACGACCTGGAAGACGAAGATAATCACCAGGAGTTTACCTGCCACTCGGATGATGACTGTGATGATAAAGGCTGCTACCTCTGTCCACGCAATCTGCCGCCGCTGCCGGATGGGGGAACAACGCTGAAGTGGCGGCTGTCGGATGCGCATAGTCAGTACGGCATCCTGCTGGCGACGCTGCCGGTTGGCCGCCATCTCAGCCACGATCAGCAGCAGCTGGTGGATACCCTGGTGGAACAGCTGACCAGCACCCTGGCGCTGGACCGCCATCAGGAGAAGCAGCAGCAGCTGATCGTCATGGAAGAACGGGCCACTATCGCCCGCGAGCTGCACGACTCCATCGCCCAGTCGCTATCCTGTATGAAGATGCAGGTTAGCTGTCTGCAGATGCAAGGCGACGCCTTGCCGACGGAAAGCCGCCAGCTGCTGGGGCAGATCCGTAACGAACTGAATACCTCGTGGGCCCAGCTGCGGGAGCTGTTAACCACCTTCCGCCTGCAGTTGACCGAGCCGGGGCTGCGCCCGGCGCTGGAGGCCAGCTGTCAGGAGTACAGCGCCCACTTCGGCTTTACGGTGCAGCTTGATTACCAGCTCCCGCCGCGCTTTGTGCCCTCGCATCAGGCGATCCACCTGCTGCAGATCGCTCGCGAAGCGTTGAGCAACGCTCTGAAGCATGCCAGCGCAACCGAAGTAACCGTGACGGTGTCACAACGCGATAATCAGGTTCGTCTGGTGGTAGCGGATAACGGCCGCGGCGTACCGGACCACGCCGAACGGAGTAACCATTACGGTTTAATTATTATGCGGGATCGCGCCCAGAGCTTGCGCGGTGACTGTCAGGTACGACGCCGGGAAACCGGTGGAACCGAAGTGATCGTCACGTTTATCCCGGAAAAAACGTTTTCCATCCAATAAGGAGACCCTCATGAGTCAACAGGAACGGGCAACTATCCTTCTCATTGACGACCATCCGATGCTGCGCACCGGCGTGAAACAGTTGATCAGCATGGCGCCGGACATCCAGGTGATTGGCGAGGCCAGCAATGGCGCGCAAGGTATCGAGCTGGCCGAGTCGCTGGATCCTGACCTGATCCTGCTGGACCTTAATATGCCGGGCATGAACGGTCTGGAGACGCTGGATAAGCTGCGTGAGAAATCCCTTTCTGGCCGGGTAGTGGTCTTCAGCGTCTCCAACCATGAAGAGGACGTTGTCACCGCCCTGAAGCGCGGCGCCGATGGCTATTTGTTGAAGGACATGGAACCGGAAGATCTGCTGAAAGCGCTGCAGCAGGCGGCCGCCGGAGAGATGGTATTAAGCGAAGCATTAACGCCGGTGCTGGCCGCCAGCCTGCGCGCCAACCGCGCCACCTCCGATCGCGACATCAGCCAGCTGACCCCGCGCGAGCGCGACATTCTCAAGCTGATAGCCCAGGGACTGCCGAACAAAATGATCGCCCGTCGCCTGGATATCACCGAAAGCACCGTCAAAGTACACGTAAAGCACATGCTGAAGAAAATGAAGCTCAAATCCCGCGTGGAAGCGGCGGTATGGGTCCACCAGGAGCGAATCTTCTAAGGCGAGTCCGTCCAGGAGACGCCTGGCGTGGTAAACTTGACCAGCGGCTCGGTCAGCGCCAGGGCGATCTCATTGGAGGAGACGCGCTGCCCCTGTTTATCCTCCACCACCACCGACAGGCGCCAGCGGTTCGCGGCGCCCGGTTCACTGTTCCACACCGGCATAATGATGCTCCAGCCATCGGGGCTGCTGGCATCTACCGGCGGCGTCAGGCTGAGGGCCTGGGTGTCTCCCTGCCAGTGCAGCGCCTTGATGCCATGCAGACTATGGATCTGCAGCTTCAACTGCACCGTCTCCCCGGACTGCAGATCCCAGGGCGGCGTGGCCAGATAGACCGTCAGATTTTTGCGCTGACGATACTCCACCACTGGCAGATTATCCCGCTCCGGACTATCGAAGCGGCTCCCGCGCAGCGAGTTGCTGATCGCCACCTCGTCTGCCGCAAGCTGCTGCTTAAGGGGTACGCCAAAGCGGTAGTTTAGCTTCAGGCCCACATTGTTCTGGCTGACGCCATTTTCCCCCTGCTTATGCTTAGCGGTCACCGTGACCAGCGGGACCGGGGTGTAATTGAGCCCAACGGAGACGGCCACCGGATTATGGTAGCCGGTGCCGGAGTGAAACAGATCGACGCTATCGCCGAAATACTGTTCGACGCTGACGCTGGTGTTGATGTGCTGGTAGAACGGCAGCCGCGCCTGGGCGGTGACGTCATACCCTGCGGCCATCCGCTGCTCCTGAGTCTGATTATCGCGTAGCTGCCAGTCGCCCAGCGGATGGTAATAGTTTGCCGACAGGCGGAGATATTCTCCCCACGCTTCGGCGCCAACGCTGCCGCGCGCCAGGCTTTCGCTCAGCACTTTATCGTAAAACGAGTTATAGCCCAGCAGCCAACCGCCGACCCGCCAACGCTGGCCAAGCCCGATGTTGCCCACCAGATCGTGCTCGCGCCGGGTCACCGAGTACTGGTTCCACGTCAGATAACGGTCGTTATCCTGCAACGGCACGAACCAGCTCCCTTTACTGCCGGTGAATTTCCCCTCTTTATCGACCAGCAGGTCGACATTGGCGTTGCCCCACGGCGAGAGCCAACTCTCCAGCTGATGACTCACTTCATTGCCGATTTTACTGATGGCAAACAGCTGCGCCTGTTCACCCGCCGTCAGACCATTGTCGCTCATGCTGGCCTCGCCAAACTTCTTCGCCACTTCGGCAAAGTGCCGGGCGTCGTCATCAACCTGGGGAGCAATCCCCATATCGGGCAGCGGATCTTGCGCTTGCGCAGGGCGGGTGGTGTCGCTGGCGGTCAGCGCCCAGACGGGAACGCCCGGCAACAGCAGGAGAAAGGTCAACGTTGGCAACAAACGGAACGACACAGGCATTAACAGAGTTTGCGCAAGCTCACAAAAATGGATAGAAGTGTTAGTTTATCGTTTTTTCCCTGCTCCCGCAGCCCTGTGGGCAATTCCAGGAATAAGCTGAAACCGGTTGGGTAAGGTGCCGCCCAACCGGAGGCGTCGCTGCGCGCCACCGTTACGCCCGGGTTCGTTGCGCCGCCAGCAGCGCGTTGAGCTCCGGCACGCAAGAGCCGCAGTTGGTCCCGCATTTCAGCTTCCCACCCAGCGCCCCGACGCTGGCGCAGCCGCTGGCGATGGCCTCGTTAATTGACCATTCCCCCACCCCAAAGCAGCTGCAGACGATCCGCCCCCGCGGCGCGACGGCGGCGCCCGGTCGGCCGCTAAGCAAGGCATGTCGTTGGACAGCATCGGACGGCGGCGCGGCAAAGGCAGCGCTTATCCATGCGCAATCCACCGCCGGCTCGCGCGCATCGCTCCACCAGCCGAGCATCAGCCTTCCCTGATGCCAGGCCAGCAGGTTCCACACCGCGCCGCCGTCAGCCACCTGTAACTGCCAGCCGCGCCGGGCGCACCACGCGCTGAGCCACTGTCGGGCAGATGCCTCCCCGGCCAGCGAGTAGTGCAGCACGCCTGGCGCCGCCCGCCGCCGCCAATGCCAGGCCGCAGGAAATGGTAGCGGTTCGCGGCAAAAAAGCTCGCTGTGCCAGGCCGGTTGCCAGGCGGCGATCGCCACCGCCGCCTGTTTACTTTCCGGCTGGCCGGAATACGGGTCCGTGACGGCGGCCAGCAGGTTATTCACCCGCCCCTGACGGGCAAACTGGTTGTTCCAGTGCATCGGAACAAACAGCGAGCCGGGGCGCTGCCCTTCGCTGATCGCCACTTTCGCCACCATCACCCCATGCCGCGACCAGATCCGCGCCAGCCCGTCAGCGGGAAGCTGATAGCGAACGGCATCCTGCGGCGCCACCTCCACCATTGGCTCCGCGATATGCTGCATCAGCCGCGGCACTGCGCCGGTACGGGTCATGGTGTGCCACTGATCGCGGATCCGCCCGCTGTTGAGGATCAGCGGATAAAAGGCATCGGTTGTCGCCCGGGTCGGTTGAGGCGTCACCGGCACCATCCGCAGCCTGCCATCGCCATGCCAGCCGCGCGTGATATCCCAGGCGGCCTCGCTGCGGCTGACCGGCCAGCGCACCGGCGGCATGGCGTCCCACGCCTCACGGCTGAGATCCGCCAGCGCGCCGATATCAAACGCCCGCTGGCCGTCGTTTTCGAAACCGGACAGCGCCGCATGCTCGCGGAAGACGTCATGCGGATGCTGCCAGGCAAACGCCTCGCGATACCCCAGCGCCTGGCCCACTCTGGCGATGATCCACCAGTCCGCTTTCGCCTCCCCCGGCGGCGGCAGAAAGCTGCGCTGACGGGAGATCCGCCGCTCCGAGTTGGTGACCGTGCCATTCTTCTCGCCCCAGGCCAGCGCCGGAAAGCGGATGTGGGCGAAACGTCCGGTATCGGTCTGGGCGGCGACATCCGAGACGATCACCAGCGGACAGGCGGCCAGCGCCTGGCTCACCGCGTGGCTGTCAGGGAGCGACACCACCGGGTTGGTACCCATGATCCAGACCGCTTTGACCTCGCCGCGGCCAATGGCGGCAAACAGCTCCACGGCGGTCAGCCCGGGGGTCTGCGCCAGCCGTTCCGTCCCCCAGAAGCGGGCCAGCCGCTGCAGATCGTCTGGCACAAAATCCATGTGCGCCGCCAGCATCGTCGCCAGCCCGCCGACTTCGCGGCCGCCCATGGCGTTGGGTTGACCGGTCAGCGAAAAGGGGCCGCAGCCGCGGCGGCCATACTTCCCGCTGGCCAGATGGACGTTGATGATGGCGTTACATTTGTCGCTGCCGCTGGCGGATTGATTGATTCCCATGGTGTAGAGGGTGATCGCCCGCGGGGCGGCGATGAACTCGCGATAGAATCCCGCCACCTCATCGGCAGGCAGACCGCAAAAGGCCGCCACCCTCGCCACGTCCCAGCCGCGGGCGGCGGCCAGCGCCTGCGGGCCGTCGCGAAAGCCATCGACGCAGGCTCCTGCCTCAGCCAGGGCGTTAAGCAGCCCCACAAACAACCCGCCGTCGCTTCCCGGAGCCAGCGCCAGATGGCGGTCGGCGATCTCGCAGGTAGCGGTGCGTCGGGGGTCGATCGCCACGATCCGCAATCGGGGATTATCCCGCTTCGCCTGCGCCAGCCGCTGGAACAGCACCGGATGCGCCCAGGCGGCGTTCGAGCCGACCAGCACCACCAGATCGCTGTTTTCCACATCATCGTAGCTGCAGGGCACCACGTCGGCGCCAAAGGCCCGCTTGTAGCCAGTGACCGCTGACGACATGCACAGCCGTGAATTGGTATCGATGTTCGCCGCGCCGATAAACCCTTTCATCAGCTTATTGGCGGCATAGTAATCCTCGGTTAACAGCTGGCCGGAGGCGTAAAAGGCCACCGCTTGCGGTCCGTGCTGGTCGATGATCTGTCTCAGGCGCGCAGCGGTTTCCGCCAGCGCCTGAGGCCAGGCTACCTGCTGGCCGTCGACCTCCGGCGTCAGCAGCCGCCCCGCCAGACCCGTGGTCTCCCCTAAGGCGGCCCCTTTGACGCACAGACGGCCGAGGTTCGCCGGGTGCTGATCGTCGCCGCGCACGCTCACCTGCCCCGCGTCGTCCACGCTCGCCAGCACCCCGCAGCCTACGCCGCAGTAGGGGCAGGTCGTTCGGATGGTCTTCATCAGGAGGCCTCCGCGCGAGCCAGCAGCTGCTGGTTGCCCACCCACACTTTGCCGTTTTCTACTTTCACCGGCCAGGCGCGTACCGCCTGTTCGTCGCCGTCGCACGGCCAGCCGTCGCGCAGGCGTATCCGCTGTTTGTACAGCGGGGAGATCACCACCGGCTCGCCGCCGACGTCCCCTAACAGCCCACGCGACAGCACGTTGGCCGCGCTGCCCGGCTCGCGGTTGTCGAGGGCGTAGACCCGCTCGCCGAAGCGGAACAGGGCAATCTGCCGCTCCCCTAAGCGGGCGCCGATCCCCGCCTGCGCCGGAATGGCGTCAAGATCGCATACCGCCTGCCACGGTCGGGATGGGAGTTCGCCTTCGGGCAACGTCTCAGTCAGCAGCGGCTGCGGCTGACCGCGCAGATCGCGGCGCTGCACAGCCTCGTCGGGCTGGTCGCTATTAACGAAGGAGCGGAACAGCGCCAGACGCTGCGGATCGTTGAGGGTGGTCTGCCACTCGCACTGGTAGCTGTCGACGATCCGGGCCATCTCCTGCTCCAGCTCCTCGCCAATGCCAAGACTATCCTCCAGCACCACCTGCCGCAGATAGGCGACGCCGCCCTCCAGGTTATCCATCCAGGTGCTGGTTCGCTGCAGGCGATCGGCGGTACGGATATAGAACATCAGCAGACGATCGATGCTGCGGATCAACGTCGCTTCGTCGAGATCGCTGGCAAACAGGTCGGCGTGACGCGGTTTCATCCCGCCGTTGCCGCAGACGTACAGATTCCAGCCTTTGTCGGTGGCAATCACCCCGATATCTTTCCCCTGGGCTTCAGCGCATTCGCGGGTGCAGCCGGAGACCGCCATCTTGATTTTGTGCGGGGCGCGTAGCCCTTTATAGCGATGCTCGAGCCGTACCGCGAGCCCGGTGGAGTCCTGCACGCCGTAGCGACACCAGGTTGAGCCGACGCAGGATTTCACCGTGCGCAGCGACTTGCCGTAGGCGTGGCCGGTTTCAAACCCGGCGTCGGCCAGCTCGCGCCAGATAGCCGGCAGCTGTTCCAGCCGCGCGCCAAACAGGTCGATGCGCTGGCCGCCGGTCACTTTGCTGTAGAGCTGGTAACGTTTGGCGATCTGCCCGATGGCGATCAGTCCGTCCGGCGTCACTTCCCCTGCCGCCATCCGCGGCACCACCGAATAGCTCCCGTCCTTCTGGATATTGGCGAAATAGCGGTCGTTGGTATCCTGCAGCGGCAGGTGCGCCGGCTTCAGCAGGTACTCGTTCCAGCAGGAGGCCAGCACCGAGGCCACCAGCGGTTTGCAGACATCGCAGCCGTGCCCCTGGCCGTAGCGGCTAATCAACTGCTCGAAGGTATGGATATGGTTAACCCGCACCAGGTGGTAGATCTCCTGGCGCGACCACGGGAAATGTTCGCAGACGTCTTTTTTCACTTCGACGCCCTGCTCCGCCAGCTGATACTCCATCACCTGTTTCACCAGCGCGCTGCAGCCGCCGCAGCCGGTAGCCGCTCTGGTGCAGCTTTTTATCGCCGACATATCCCCCGCCCCATTGTTCACCGCCTGGCAGATATCGCCTTTGCTAACGTTATGGCAGGAGCAGATCGGCGCGCTGTCCGGCAGCGCCGCGACGCCGAGCGCCTTCGGCGCGGCTCCCTCCAGCGCGGGCAGGATCAGACTCTCCGGACGCGGCGGCAGCGCCATGCCGTTCAGCATCATCTGCAGCAGCGTGGCATAGTCGCTGGCATCCCCCACCAGCACGCCGCCAAGCAGGGCTTTGCCGTCCTGACTGACGACGATTTTTTTGTAAATCTGCTGCGGACCGTCGGTCCATTGATAGCTCTGACAGCCCGGCGTGCGCCCCTGCGCATCGCCAAACGAGGCCACGTCGACCCCCAGCAGCTTCAGTTTGGTGCTCATGTCGGCGCCGCTAAAGCTGGCGTCCTCTCCTGCGAGAGTGGCCGCGGCGATGCGCGCCATCTGATAGCCCGGCGCCACCAGACCGTAAATTTTATTGTCCCACAGGGCACATTCGCCTATCGCCAGCACGTCCGGGTCAGAGGTACGGCACTGGCCGTCGATGTGAATTCCCCCGCGTTCGCCCACCTGCAGCGCGCAGCCGCGGGCCAGCGCGTCCTGCGGGCGGATCCCCGCCGAGAAGACCACCATGTCGGTCCGCAACGCGCCGCCGTCGGCAAAGTTCAGCCGCAGGCCGTCGGCCTCGCGCACGATGGCGGTGGTCGCTTTGCTGGTATGCACCCCCACGCCGAGGGCGACAATCTTCTCCCGGAGCATCGCCGCCCCGCCGTTATCCAGCTGGACGGCCATCAGGTTCGGGGCAAACTCCACCACCTGCGTCTCCAGCCCCAGCTGTTTCAGGGCGTTGGCCGCCTCCAGCCCCAGCAGCCCGCCGCCGATAACCACCCCGCTCTTCGCCGCGGCGGCATGGGCGGCGATACGGTCGAGATCGTCAAGAGTGCGGTAGACAAAGCACCCCGCGAGATCGTTACCGGGGATTGGCGGAACAAAGGGATACGAGCCGGTCGCCAGCACCAGTTTATCCCAGTGGATTTCATGCCCCTCGGCGTCCCGTACCAGCCGTGCTTCGCGGTCGATGGTCGCCACCGCCTCGCCGAGGCGGAGTTCAATACCATGTTCAATAAAGAAGTCCCCGGCCGCCAGCGACAGCGACTCGGCGCTGCGTCCGGCAAAATACTCGGAGAGATGTACCCGGTCGTAGGCGGGATAACGCTCTTCGCCAAACACCACGATTCGATATTGCTGATGCAGATTGCGGCTCACGCATTGCTCGAGAAAATGGTGGCCGACCATGCCATGTCCCACCAGCACTAATACAGGTTTCGTCATCGTCATTATTCCTGCAGCCTGCGGCTGCGTTGAAGAGGTGTCAAAAAGCCAGTCCACGGTGGCAGGCTCATCGCTTTCCAGGCGCGCGGTGAGCGCGGCGGCGGCGGTGCAGTCGCCCATCAGCAGCACGCCGCGCAGGCGGCCATCGCGCAGCATCAGGCGGCGATAGTGGCGGTCGATGGGGTCCCAGCTGGTATAAATGTCATCCTGTTCGCCGGCCTGCTGCTCGCCAGCGCTAAAGAGTTCAATGCCGGTGACCTTCAGGCGGGTCCCGGCGTCCTGCCAGACAAAGCCCTCGCCGGGGGCGCCGCACAGGCGATCCGCCAGCACCTCGGCCTGACGCAGGCAGGGAGCCACCAGTCCCCAGGTCTGGCCGTCAATTTCGCAACATTCGCCGATGGCGCTGATCCCCGGCAGCGAGGAGGCCATCTGACGGTCGACCACGATCCCCCGCTGGCACAGCACGCCGGACTGCGCCGCCAGACGGCTGTCAGGCTGCACGCCGGTAGCCAGCACCACTCTGGCGGCGCGGAATACGCGCCCGTCCGCCAGCCGCACGCCATCGGCGTCGATGGCGGCGATGCGGCACTCCAGCACGCAGCGAATGCCGCGCGCTTCAAGCTGCTGCCTGAGCTCATCGGCGGCAAAAGCGTCGGTCAGCGGCGCCATTAATCCGCTGCCGCGATGCAGAAGAGTGACCTCTCCGCCGTGACGACGCAGCGCCGCCGCCGCTTCCACCCCCAGCACGCCACCGCCAATCACCACCGCCGGGCCGGGTATCGCCAGAATACGTTCCACGTCCGCCAGGGTGCGGAAGGGCATAACCTGCGGACGATCAATGCCCGGCAGCGGCGGGATAAAGGGCCGCGAACCGGTGGCGAACACCAGCTCATCCCACGGCAGCCAGGTTTCCGCGATGCGCAGCCGCCGTTGCTGAATATCGACTTCATCGACCGCCTCGCCAGACCGCAGGCACACCCCGTGCCGGGTGTACCACTCCGCCGGCAGCAACGGGATCTGCGCCGCCGTTTTTTCACCTGCCAGCAGCGGCGAGAGCTGAATGCGGTTATAGGCCGGGTGCGGCTCGTCGCCGACGACGGTAATGGCAAACCGCGCGGGGTCGCGCTCAACCAGCCGCTGCACCAGCCGGGTGGCCGCCATGCCGTTACCGATCACCACCAGTCGCCGCGTCATGACCGCCTCCTTACGCCGCTTTCGGCTGTTTTTCATACAGGAAATGGAGGATCTGCTGGCGCAGATGGTGATACCGGCTGTCGTCCGCCAGCTGAACGCGGTGGCGCGGACGCGGCAGATCGACCGCGAGGATCTCGCCGACCGTCGCCGCCGGACCGTTGGTCATCATCAGCACCCGATCCGAGAGCAGCACCGCTTCATCAACGTCGTGGGTGATCATGACGATGGTGGTATTGAGCTCCTGCTGGATATGCATCACCGTGTCCTGGAGGTGGGCGCGGGTCAGCGCATCCAGGGCGCCGAAGGGCTCATCAAGCAGCAACACTTTCGGCTTCATCGCCAGCGCCCGGGCGATACCCACCCGCTGCTTCATGCCGCCGGAGATCTCCCCGGGACGTTTGTGCAGCGCATGACCCATCTGTACGCGCGCCAGGTTGTGTTCGATCCACTCCCGGCGCTCACTCTTGCTCATGGTGCGACGGAACACCTGATCCACCGCCAGCGCCACATTGTCGAAACAGCTCAGCCACGGCAGCAGCGAGTGGTTCTGGAAAACCACCGCCCGCTCCGGCCCGGGACCGGCGATTTCCCGGTTATCACACAGTAGTCCGCCCTCGGTAGGGGTGGTGATCCCGGCGATCAGGTTTAGCAGGGTCGATTTTCCGCAACCCGAGTGGCCGATCAGGCTAATGGTCTCCCCTTCGACGATATCGAAGGAGACATTCTGCAGCGCCAGGAACTCGCCGCTGGCGGTGTTGAAGCGTTGGCTGACGGCCTGCACCTGAATTAATGGTTTCATGTTGGCTCCTTATTTTTCCTGCCAGCTAAAGCGGCGAGCGAGCAGCATCAGGCCCTGCTCCAGCAGCAGGCCGACGACGCCGATAATGACGATGGCGATGATGATGTTCTCCACATTGAGGTTGTTCCACTCGTTCCAGATCCAGAAGCCGATCCCCAGCCCGCCGGTAAGCATTTCCGCCGCCACGATCACCAGCCAGGCGATGCCGATGGAGAGGCGCACGCCGGTAAGCACCGCCGGCAGCACCGCCGGAAAGAGGATTTTGCGCATCACCGTCCACTCCGAGAGCTGGAGGACGCGGGCGACGTTGAGATAGTCCTGCGGGATCCGCCGCACACCCTCCGCGGTGTTGATCACCATCGGCCAGATGGAGCAGATAAAAATGGTCCAGCTGGAAGCCGGCTCCGCCTTCTGGAACAGCAGCAGGCCAATCGGCAGCCAGGCCAGCGGGCTGACCGGGCGCAGCAGAGCAATCAGCGGATTAAACATGCGGGCGAAGAACAGCGAACGGCCGATCAAAAACCCCAGCGGAATGCCCGCCAGCGCCGCCAGGCCGAAGCCCACCGCCACGCGCTGCAGGGAGGCCAGCACGTTCCAGCCGATGCCCATGTCATTGGGCCCGTCCTGATAGAACGGATCGGCAAACAGGGTCAGCGCCGAGTCCAGCGTGCTCAGCGGCGTGGGAAAGCCTTTGCTATGCATCGCCGCCAGCTGCCAGGCCAGCAGCAGCACTCCCAGCCCCAACAGCGGGGGCAGCAGGCGCTGGGTGAGCTCACGCAGCCAGCGCGTGACGGCCGGCGTGGTGCACCGGACCTGCACCGGCGGCAGGATAATCACTTCGCCAGGCGCGTTGTCCACGCTGACGACCGGTTGCTTACGTTGTGCCTGCTTCATCTCATGCCCCCTTACGTTGAATAGAGAAATGGCGGGCGTAGCCTTCCGGGTCGGACCCGTTCCATACCGTCCCGTCCATTAGTGTGCTGCTGCGCATCCTGGCTGCCGGCGCGCTGATCCCTCCTACCGCCTGGGCGGCAGCCTGCCAGACATCGATGCGGTTAATGCGCGACGCCACCGCGAGGTAATCCGGAGCCTGCTTCAGCAACCCCCAGCGGCGGAACTGGGTGAGGAACCACATCCCGTCCGACAGCCACGGGAAACTCACCTCGCCCCCGGCCCAGAAGCGCATCGGATGGGCATCCTGCCAGCGGCGGCCAAGGCCGTTGTCATACTCTCCAAGCATCCGGCCGGTGAGGTATTGCTCCTTGGTATTGAGCCAGCCGCGTCTTGCGAGCAGGCGGGCCGTCTCCCGGGTGTTCTCCGGCGAGGCGGCGATCCAGCGCTGCGCCTCCATCAGGGCCGCCACCAGCGCGCGGGCGGTGTTCGGGTTGCGTTCCACCCAGTCGCGACGGGTGCCCAGCACCTTTTCCGGATGCTCGGGCCAGATATCCTGGGAAGTGGCCGCGGTGAAGCCGATACGGTCGTTAATAGCGCGGGCGTTCCACGGCTCGCCGACACAAAAGCCGCTCATATTGCCGATGCGCATGTTCATCACCATCTGCGGCGGCGGCACCACGACGGTGCGCACATCGTTGAAGGGATCGATGCCGGCGCTCGCCAGCCAGTAGTAAAGCCACATGGCATGGGTGCCGGTAGGAAAGGTATGGGCGAAGGTGTAACTGCCCGGCGCGCTGCGGTCGATCAGCCGCTTCAGCCCGCCGAGGTCGGTCACCCCTTTCTCCTGCAGCTCGCTGGAGAGGGTAATCGCCTGGCCATTGCGGTTGAGGGTCATCAAATTGGCCATCGCCTGCGGCTTGCTGGCGATCCCCAGTTCGAGGCCGTACAGCAGGCCATAGAGAATATGCGCCGCGTCGAGCTCGCCGGCCACCAGCTTGTCGCGCACCGCCGCCCAGCTGGCTTCCTTACTCGCCACCAGGGTGATGCCATATTTTTGGTCAAACCCCTTCGCCGCGGCGATGGCCAGCGGCGCGCAATCGGTCAGCGGAATAAATCCGACCCGCACGCGGGTTTGCTCCGGTTTGTCCGAGCCGCCGGCCCAGGCGGCCTGCATCACGCCCGGCAGCAGCATCGCGCCGCCCAGCGCGGCCCCTGCCTGCAGCAAGCGCCGCCGGGAAATTGAAAATTTGTCGCCCATATCCGCTCCACCATGCGCAAAAAAAAAGCGCCCGACAGTGCATACACACTGCAGGACGCCTTTATCCACGGACACCCGAACCGCCATTGGTTCGTTGCCCGGACTTTTATTCACTTAATAAGTAATGCAAACGGGATGCCAGCTTTGGCAATAGCGCGCTGGCGGGCTTTTTCCCAACGCTGGCCGGTTTTTCACCTAAAAGTGCACCGCCGGCAGGCAAAGAATGCCCATCGATTGTGCATCTACTCCTTTGGTGTTAGCGGCCAAATCGCCTTCACCATCAGCAGCGCGCGGGCTATCTCAACCATGCGCTGATTTTTGTCCATGGCCATCTTGCGCAGCGTCTGCCAGGCCTGCTCCTCCTGCATTCCCTGGTGCGTCATCAGCAGAATTTTCGCTTTTTCGATCAGCTTGCGCTCTTCGAGCGCGTCTTTCAGCGAGGCCAGCTGGCTGGAGAGCTGCTGCAGCTCATAGGCCTGCTGGCGCACCAGCGGCAGTAGCTGTTTATCGAGCCGTGGCGTCACGCTATCGTCTTCCTCTCCGGCCTGCCAGCCAGGCGCGTCGTCTGCTAACAGCGCGTCGGTGGCATCCAGCAGATCGTCGATCAGTTGCTCTTCCACTTCGCGCAGTTGCTCAAGCCGTTGGGTTTGCAGGCCAAACCAGCGCAGCGCCGTTTCCCCGCCGTCGGCAGCCGGCTGGCGGGTACAGGCGATCCGCCGCAGCTGTTCAATATCCAGACCGGCGTGGCACTGGGTTCTGAACAACTGGACGGTCGCCGGGCTGCCCAGCGCCTGAAAGCTGTCGAAGCAGGGCTGCTGACCGTCAATACGGTCCACCAGCTGCTGGCGCAGGCTGTCGCTGAACTCGCCGCGGGTAAAGCCCAATGCTCCCAGCGCGCGCTCCTGGCCCACCAGCTCTTTTCCCTGCATAAAGCTGTACAGGGCGACCATCCGACCAGCCACCGGCGGATCGTCAATGCTGTCATTGAGCTGCGGGGCGATGTTCAGCAGATGGCGGATGACGCGGCTGAACTGCTCCGTCGCGGCTTCAGCGGCAATTTGCCGGCGGCCGATCTGCGCGCGTAGCGCCGGGAGCTGCGCCAGCTCGTCAACCGCTCTGGCGATACGCCAGCACAGCGCGCTGCCGGCTACCGCGCGCGCCCGTTCGAGGCTGGCATAAAACAGGGCTAGCCGCTCGTCAACCAGCGCCCCTCCCGCCCGACACTCCGCTGTATACAGCAAGCCGCCCGAGCAAAGATAGATATTCGACGCCCCGCGCTCACACTGCAGCATATGCACCAGCGCGCTGAGCTGGCTGGCCAGTTCCCCCAGTTGGCTAAGCTGCTGAAGCTTTTGTTTTTGCAGGCGACGCGCCAGCTGCAGCCAGGCCGTCGCATCGTGCGCATGACCAGTCGTATTATTCATACCCCTCCTCCGGGTTAACGCTTTATACTGCCTAAAGCAATAACCGTGCCTTTAAGAAGGAGTTTGTATGCAACGTATTGTGATCATCGCCAACGGCGCCGCCTACGGCAGCGAATCCCTGTTCAACAGCCTGCGCCTGGCCATTGCCCTGCGCGAGCAGCAGTCCGACCTCGATCTCAAGCTGTTTCTGATGTCCGACGCCGTCACCGCCGGGCTGCGGGGGCAGAAGCCGGCAGAAGGGTATAATGTGCAGCAGATGCTGGAGATCCTCACCGCCCAGCAGGTTCCCGTGAAGCTGTGTAAAACCTGCGCGGACGGCCGCGGGGTCAGCGCACTTCCGCTGGTTGACGGCGTGGAGGTTGGCACTCTCGTTGAGCTGGCCCAGTGGACCCTGGCGGCAGATAAAGTGCTGACCTTCTGAATCTGGGGCGCCAAACGGCAGGAAATATCAGGTTTCGCCGCCTGCAGAGATAAAAAAAACGTTAGCTGAATGCTTTCAGGAACAACGTCATTTTTGTTTAATCTTTATCCCTTTTTTTGATCAAAATCAGCATCCCGACCCGCGCCGTTTGGTGTGATGCACAGAGCAAAGTGTGAACAATATCACGCGAGGACTGGGTGGGCAGGATGCTGTAGCGGGACAGAAACGGGGTATAAAATGGCGATGGTTAAAGCAAGTTTGACGTTATTTGGTGGTGACACGCTGGTGGTGCGGTGCTCAGAGCGCTGCCATATTCATCTGATGAGCGCGAAGGTCCCGGGCGACAGTCATGCGGATATTCTGAGCGTGCAGGATCGGGACAGCGCCTATCTGACGGTGCCCTACAGCGGCACCTGGAACGTGCTTATCGACAGTCACAGCCAGTCGCTGGAGCACTCCATCAGCTACGTGCCGGCCTGACCGTCACTGCCAGAACACACGCCCGGTCATGCCGGGCGTGAGATTCATGACAAACCTCATGCAATCATTGTACTTGCAGATTGCACCAGAAAAATAACAAGGAAAATCAATTTATTGATTTTCGGCTGATAACCACCAGTAAGGAAAAACCACGCTTTTTCCTTACTGGTCAGCAATCGGACGCCCGGTCATGCCGGGCGTTTTCTTTTGCGCGCGCTCAGGCCAAGCCCGGCGTCGGACTCTCGCCCAACAGCGCACGGACGCTGGCCACCAGGTCATCGAGACTGGCATCGTGCATGCCCAGCTTGCGCAGCGCCTGCTCAAGCGAAAACAGATACTGGGCGTTGGTGCCGAGCGGCCCGCTGGCCCGGGCGATCAGCGGGGCGATAACCTGGGCACTGGTATCCGGTTCAAACAGTGGATGGCGCGGATCCATAATAAACACCAGGGCATTCACCGTCCGTCCGTCGTCCAGCTCCAGCTTGCACCAGGTGGGCAGATAGCAGCCGGTGATCATCTCCCGCTTCCACAGCAGGGTCAGCTCCTCCTCCAGCGTGTCGTCAGGCAGACGATAGGCGACGCCGGTGGTTCGGCCGCCCTCTTTGAGGGCCAGCATGCGTCCCGGCTGGCAGGCACTACCGCGCCCGGCGGTCAACCGCAGGCAAAACGCGCGGTGCCAGCCCGGCAGCGTGCCGGTGCAGGACTCGCGATAATTGAGCGCCGGGTTCCAGATAAGCGAACCGTAGCCAAAGATCCATACTGAGCCATCATCCGGGCGGCAGGCCAGCGTCGCCGCCAGCGAGGCTGCACGTTGTTCTGCCGACCAGAGTAGCGATTCCTCAATAGCGCCAAACGCTGTCTTACAATCCGCATTCATTAAGAAATCACGAGTTAACACTGTTTACTACCTCCGCCACTGCCCGCTTCCCGGCGTTCGTCTCATGCATCCGTCAATATTGCTGAAATATTATCCAGCTTTATCTTTCAATAAGCAATCAGCGGGGCGCTGGCAAGCGAAAAAGCGGCGTCAGCGATTATTTTTTCTTATGCCACTTATCATCATCGCCTTTCTCATAGCTGTTCTTCACCGCCGCCCAGGCGACTTTGTGCGCCGTCTCTTCGCGGCTGGCGTCATCGCGCCGCTCGTCTTTATCTTTATATTGATCCCAGGCGCTGTTAAACGCTTCTTTATAAATTTCCTGCGCATGGGCAGGCAGTACATGCTGAACGCTGTCGGGGAGTTCTTGTTTACTGCGATAGGGCATACTGACCTCCTGTTTAGGCATTAAGTTTAAGTCTGGTACGCAGTCGGCTGGCTATCAAGGTCAAAATGAGTAGAAAAATTATTTTAGTAATTATCTGAATAATAAGAACTAAATATAAGTAAACATAAATTATAATAAACTAATCAAGATATCCCTCGATACCCGTAAATTTAAGTAAAAAACCAGCGGTAATTTAGCAAGATCTGTTACTTTACCGCCCTACGTTTTTATAATTATAACACCTGCATAAATGGAGATGGTTCATGACCCATGCACATGAGGCGGTAAAAACCCGCCATAAGGAGTCTTCCCTCGTCTTTCCGGTGCTGGCGCTGGCGGTGCTGTTTTTCTGGGGCAGCAGCCAGTCACTGCCAGTGGTTATCGCGATCAATATCCTCGCGCTGGTCGGCATTTTGAGCAGCGCCTTCAGCGTGGTCCGCCACGCCGACGTCCTCGCCCACCGCCTGGGCGAACCCTATGGCTCCCTGATTTTAAGCCTGTCGGTGGTTATCCTTGAGGTCAGTTTGATCTCTGCCTTAATGGCCACCGGCGACGCCGCGCCGACCTTGATGCGGGATACCCTCTACTCCATTATTATGATCGTCACCGGCGGTCTGGTCGGTTTCTCTCTGCTGCTGGGCGGGCGTAAATTCGCCACCCAATATATGAATCTGTTCGGCATTAAGCAGTATCTTATCGCCCTGTTTCCGCTAGCGATTATCGTGCTGGTCTTTCCGATGGCGCTGCCGGGCGCGAACTTCAGCACCGGGCAATCGCTGTTGGTGGCGGTAATTTCGGCGGCCATGTACGGCGTTTTCCTGCTTATTCAGACCAAAACCCATCAGAGCCTGTTTGTTTATGAGCATGAAGACGACAGCGACGATGACGACCCGCACCACGGTAAACCGTCCGCCCACAGCAGCGGGTGGCATACCGCCTGGCTGCTGGTGCACCTGGTGGCAGTGATCGCGGTTACCAAAATGAACGCTAACCCGCTGGAAACGCTGTTGACCAGCATGAATGCCCCGGTGGCCTTTACAGGCTTCCTGGTGGCTCTGCTGATCCTGTCGCCGGAAGGCCTTGGCGCCCTGAAAGCGGTGCTCAACAATCAGGTTCAGCGGGCGATGAATCTGTTTTTCGGCTCCGTGCTGGCCACCATATCGCTGACGGTCCCGGTGGTCACCCTCATCGCCTTCCTGACCGGCAATGAGCTGCGCTTTGGCCTTGGCGCCCCGGAGATGGTGGTGATGGTCGCCTCGCTGGTGCTGTGCCATATCTCCTTCTCCACCGGACGCACCAATGTGCTGAACGGCGCGGCCCACATGGCGCTGTTCGCCGCCTATCTGATGACCATTTTCGCCTGACCCCGCTTTCCCACCCGGCGGAGTCCGGGCGAAAAAAAGCCTGCCGGTTTTGACGCCGGCAGGCTTTTTTACTGATGCAGTCAGGCTTACTTGCTGGTATCCAGCTCGTCGAAGCTTTTCACCAGATCGTCAATCGCTTTCATCTGTTTGAGGAACGGCTCCAGTTTATCCAGCGGCAGCGCGGACGGGCCGTCGCATTTCGCGTGGTCCGGATCCGGATGCGCTTCAATAAACAGACCGGCGATACCTACCGCCATACCGGCGCGGGCCAGCTCGCTCACCTGCGCACGACGACCGCCGGAGGCTGCGCCAAACGGGTCGCGGCACTGCAGCGCGTGGGTGACGTCGAAAATGACCGGCGAGTTGTTGGAGGCTTTCTTCATCACGCCGAAGCCGAGCATATCCACGACCAGGTTGTCGTAACCGAAGTTAGCGCCGCGATCGCAGAGGATTACTTTGTCGTTACCCCCTTCGATAAACTTATCGACGATGTTGCCCATCTGACCCGGGCTGACAAACTGCGGCTTCTTGACGTTGATCACCGCCCCGGTCTTCGCCATCGCTTCCACCAGGTCAGTCTGGCGCGCGAGGAAAGCCGGAAGCTGGATCACGTCCACCACGTCAGCCACCGGCTGCGCCTGGCTGGCTTCATGAACGTCGGTGATGATTTTCACGCCAAAGGTCTGCTTCAGCTCCTGGAAAATCTTCATCCCTTCTTCCAGACCCGGCCCACGATAGGAGTGGATGGAGGAACGGTTGGCTTTATCAAAGGAGGCTTTGAAGACGTAGGGAATACCAAGCTTCTGCGTAACGGTGACATAATGTTCGCAGATACGCATCGCCAGGTCGCGCGACTCCAGCACGTTCATCCCGCCGAACAGCACGAACGGCAGGTCGTTCGCTACGTTGATATCACCAATGCTAACCACTTTTTGTTTCATAAGTTCGCCTTATCAGGGTGTAACCGGAATGGTTCCAGACTAATGCAATGTAATTTGTTTATGCGAAATCGTGTTGATCTGCGCGCGGATCATCTCGCTGATCGGATCCTCCGGGCACTGCTCAACGAAATAGCTCAGATCCAACAGCGCCACGTGATCGCAGTCCAGCTGGGCGTATATCAGCCCGCGGTCGCGGATCTCATACGGATCTTCCGGATTAAACTGCAGCAGCGCTTCGCTGGCGCGCAGGGCCAGCTCCATCTGCCGCTCTTCCATCAGCGCCGACTTCAGGGTGTCCAGCAGCTTGCGGATCACCTCGGCGTTATCCGCTTCGTCGAGATCTTCATTAAACAATTCCGCCACCGGCCCAATGTTGCCCTTGAGCCATACCTCCAGGGTATGCTCGTCGAGGGTCTCGCCGTTAAACGGATTAATCAGCCACATCTCTTCGCTGGTTTCCGGGTCCGCACGCAGCAGCATCTGGGTCGGGAAGATCACCGGCACCACCGGCAGCGCCAGGCGCTGGGCGATCCACAGCAGGATCGCGCCTAACGACACCGCGCTCCCCTGGCGGTTAACCAGCACTTTATCCAGCCATAGCGCGTCGGAAAGACGATACACGCCCTGCGAGGCGCCAAAGCCCCACTCGTCGTAAAACAGCTCCAGCAATCGTTCTATCTGGCGCTCCTGGTCCCACGACGGCGCAATCTCCTCCTGCGCGAGGCGCAGCAATCGCTGCAGCTCTTCCTCGACAAAACGCGACGGAAAATCGTCGCGGACCTGTTCAGAAATGAGGACCATGCCATCACACAATGGCGCTTTGTTAAATTCGAAATCCGCTAATGACCCCATGACCTACCCCAGTATCGGTATTCTTGTGATGGCGAGTTGAATGATGATAAACAACACCACCAGCGCCAGCAGGAACGCGATAAAGCGGCTCTGCTGGCTGCGCGGACGACGACGGCCCAACGCGATAAAACCTAATGCGATGTAAATGATAACGCCAAACAGCTTTTCAGTCAGCCATGCGCCGTCTTCTGTGAACGGCAGGTAGTGCGTTATCGCCATTAACCCTGCGCCGCTGAGAAACAGCAGCGTATCGCTGCAGTGCGGCGCAATTCGCACCCACCGCTGGTTCAGCAGCGGGCTCTGGTGATACATCCACCAGTAACGTAAAACGAACAATCCTACCGACACCGCCACTGTGGCAATGTGCAGGTAGAGGACAGCCGTGAATAAGTTCATCAGCCAACATTCTCCATGTCGGGTAAACGTCCGAGGGTCAGACGCTCATTGTCGCCATAGTCGCGACAGGTCGCGACGTCCAGATAGCCCGCTTCGCGGAACAGCGCGCGAACCGCCTCGCCCTGAGTCCAGCCATGCTCCAGCAGCATCCAACCGCCGGGCTGCAGATACTGCCGTCCCTCGCGGATGATATGCGCCAGATCGGCCAGCCCCTGGTCGCCTGCGACCAGCGCCGTCAACGGCTCAAAGCGCACATCGCCTTCGGCGAGATGCGGGTCGGCGGCGTCGATATAGGGGGGATTGCTGACGATCGTGGCGAAGCGCTGCCCGTCCAGCGCGCTAAACCAGTCGCTTTGACTTATCGTCACGTTAGCGATGCCCAGATGTTCGGCATTGTGCAACGCCAGCGCCACGGCGTCCGGCATCACGTCCACCGCGGTGACCTCACAGTCCGGACGTTCGCTGGCCAGCGCCAGGGCAATGGCGCCGGTCCCGGTGCCGAGGTCGAGAATACGGCACGGCGCGGTTGGCAGACGCGCCAGCGCCTGCTCTACCAGACATTCGGTATCCGGGCGGGGGATCAGCGTCGCCGGGGAGACGAACAGCGGCAGCGACCAAAACTCGCGCTGTCCGACCAGATGAGCAATAGGTTCCCCGCGCTGGCGTCGCACCAGGAGCGCCTCCAGCCTCGCCGCCTCGTCAGCAGAGAGCGTCGTTTCACCGAAGGCCAAAATCCAGGTTCGCGCCCGGCCGGTAACGTGTCCCAGCAAGATCTCGGCGTCGCGTCGCGGGCTGTCGCTCTCCGCCAGGCGGGCGATCGCCTGCTGCAGCCAGGCCTGAAAGGTCATCATTCCTGCTCGGACAGCGCCGCCAGCTGATCGGCCTGATGTTCCTGGACAATCGGCTCAATCAGCATGTCGAGTTTGCCCTCCATCGCCTCATCCAGACGGTAGAGCGTCAGGTTGATGCGGTGGTCGGTCACGCGGCCCTGCGGGAAGTTATAGGTGCGATTGCGGTCGCTGCGGTCGCCGCTGCCCAGCAGGTTGCGGCGCGTGGAGGCTTCCGCCTGCTGACGTTTGGCCACTTCGGCGGCGCGGATGCGCGCGCCCAGCACCGACAGCGCCTTGGCTTTGTTTTTATGCTGAGAACGCTCGTCCTGGCACTCCACCACGATGCCGGTGGGCAGGTGGGTAATGCGGATAGCCGAGTCGGTGGTGTTAACGTGCTGACCGCCTGCCCCGGAGGAACGGAAGGTATCGATGCGCAGATCCGCCGGGTTAATGTCCGGCATTTCGGCTTCCGGCAGCTCCGGCATCACCGCCACCGTACAGGCGGAGGTGTGGATCCGCCCCTGCGATTCGGTGGCCGGCACACGCTGCACGCGATGGCCGCCGGATTCAAATTTCAGCCGACCGTAAACGCCGTCGCCGCTGATCTTGGCGATCACCTCTTTAAAGCCGCCGTGCTCACCTTCGTTGGCGCTGAGGATCTCTACCTGCCAGCGGCGCGATTCTGCGTAACGGGTGTACATGCGGAACAGATCGCCGGCAAACAGCGCTGCTTCGTCGCCGCCGGTCCCGGCGCGCACTTCCACGAAGGCGTTACGCTCGTCATCAGGATCTTTCGGCAGGAGGAGAACCTGCAGCTGTTGCTCCAGCTGGTCGCCTTTTTCTTTGGCGTCACGCAGCTCTTCCTGCGCCATTTCGCGCATTTCCGGATCGTCGAGCATCATCTGCGCGGTTTCAATATCCTCCTGCACCTGACGCCAGTCGGTATAGCAGCGCGCCACATCGCTCAGTTGAGCATACTCCCGCGACAGCGCGCGGAATTTATCCTGATCGGCAATCGTCGCGGCATCGCCGAGCAGCGCCTGCACTTCTTCATGGCGCTCGTACAACGCTTCCAGTTTGGCAACAATAGAAGACTTCATAGGCGTGAATTCACCCTGTCCTGAAAATAAGAGAAAGGTGCGCTATTCCAGCCCGAGGCTGTTGCGCAGAATATGCAGACGTTCGTCGTCCCCGTCACGGGCGGCCTGCTGAAGAGATTTGGTTGGCGCGTGGATCAGGCGGTTAGTGAGCTTGCGCGCCAGATCCTGCATAATTTCCTGGGCATCACCGCCCTGCTCCAGCGCGGCCAGCGCTTTCGCCGTCAGCTCCTCACGGACCTGCTCAGACTGAGAACGGTATTCGCGAATGGTCTCGCTGGCGCTCTGCGCGCGCAGCCAGGCCATAAATTCGCTGGTTTCCTGCTCGACGATCGATTCCGCCTGCACCGCGGCAGCCTTACGCTGCGCCAGGTTATGCTGAATGATGTTTTGCAAATCGTCGACGCTGTAGAGGTAGGCGTTAGCCAGTTTGCCGACCTCTGGTTCAACGTCGCGCGGGACGGCGATATCCACCAGCAGCATCGGCTGGTTACGCCGCGCCTTAAGCGCACGCTCCACCATGCCTTTGCCGATGATCGGCAGCGGGCTGGCGGTGGAGCTGATAATGATGTCGGCCTCTTTCAGCCGTTCGTCGATATCGCTGAGGGCTATCACCTCGGCGCCCACTTCCTCCGCCAGCGCCTGGGCGCGTTCACGGGTGCGGTTGGCGATCACCATTTTGCGCACGTGATGTTCGCGAAGATGGCGCGCTACCAGCTCAATGGTTTCACCGGCGCCGACCAGTAACACGGTGACGCTGGAGAGCGATTCAAAGATTTGCCGCGCCAGGGTACAGGCGGCGAAAGCCACAGAGACCGCGCTGGCGCCGATATCGGTTTCGGTACGCACGCGCTTAGCCACTGAAAAGGATTTCTGGAACATCCGCTCCAGCTCGCTGACGTTAAGATGGCCGCGGCTGGAGTCGGCGAAGGCTTTTTTCACCTGGCCGAGGATCTGCGGCTCGCCCAGCACCAGCGAATCGAGGCCGCTGGCGACGCGCATCAGATGGCTGACGGCGTCATTATCCTGATGCCAGTAAAGGCTTTTTCGCAGGTCTTCTTCGTTGAGGCCGTGGTAGTTGCACAGCCAGCGGATCAGCGCTTCCTGCAGGTTATCCTGCTCTTCGACGCTGAGATAGAGTTCCGTGCGGTTGCAGGTCGACAGCACCACCCCACCCTGCACCATCGGCTGAGCCAGCAAGCTCTCCAGCGCCTTATCGAGCGTTTCCGGCGAAAACGTGACGCGTTCTCGCAGGGCGACCGGAGCTGTTTTGTGATTGATGCCAAGAGCTAAAAGGGTCATTGTGAGGGAGTAGTACCAGCGTTGCTAAGGTTAGTCTGAGTGCATCATACAGGATGCGCGTAATCAATAAAAGAGAGGCTCCCCTTTTGGAGTAATAGTTAAAGCAAGACCGCCATTAAGGTTAATTTTTTGATTTCAGACAACTTGAACGTAGACGCTATCGCCCGGCGACGCTAGCATTAAGGGTTATAAATGTAACCTGCTACACAAATCGGCCCGCTGTTCCCTGTCGCCGTTTTTCCCTGTAGACATCAAGGATTTGTCATCATTATGAATCGACTGTTCCGCCTGCTGCCGCTGGCCAGCCTCGTCCTCACCGCCTGTTCTCTTCATACGCCGCAAGGGCCTGGCAAAAGCCCGGATTCGCCGCAGTGGCGTCAGCACCAGCAGGCTGTCCGCAGCCTCAATCAGTTCCAGACCCGCGGGGCGTTTGCCTATCTTTCCGATGAGCAAAAAGTCTATGCCCGCTTCTTCTGGCAGCAAACCGGCCAGGACCGCTATCGCCTGCTGCTGACCAACCCGCTGGGCAGCACCGAGCTGTCGCTGACCGCGCAGCCGGGCAGCGTGCAGCTGATCGATAACAAAGGCCAGACCTATACCGCCACTGATGCCGAAGAGATGATTGGCCGTCTGACCGGGATGCCGATCCCGTTGAACAGCCTGCGCCAGTGGATCATCGGCCTGCCGGGCGACGCCACCGACTATTCGCTGGACGATCGGTACCGTCTGCGTGAACTGAACTATACGCAAAACGGCAAAACCTGGCACGTGACCTACGGCGGCTACACCAGCGATACCCAGCCAGCCCTACCGTCCAATGTCGAGCTGAACAATGGCGCTCAGCGCATCAAGTTGAAGATGGATAACTGGATCGTGAAATGATGACCCGCTGGCCCTCTCCTGCAAAACTGAATCTGTTTTTATATATCACCGGCCAGCGGGCCGATGGTTACCATACCCTGCAAACGCTGTTTCAGTTTCTCGATTACGGCGATACGTTGACCATCGAACCGCGTACTGACGGCCAACTGCGCCTGCTGACGCCGGTGGCCGGCGTGCCGGACGAGGAGAATCTGATCGTTCGCGCCGCGCGTCTGCTGATGCATGCCGCCAGCGAAAGCGATCGCCTGCCGGCGGGCAGCGGCGCCGATATCAGTATCGATAAGCGCCTGCCGATGGGCGGCGGCCTGGGCGGTGGCTCCTCCAATGCCGCCACCGTGCTGGTGGCGCTCAACCATCTGTGGGGCTGCGGTCTCTCGGAAGATGAGCTGGCGACTCTTGGCCTTCAGCTGGGGGCCGATGTGCCGGTTTTCGTGCGCGGCCATGCCGCCTTCGCCGAGGGGGTGGGTGAAATACTGACGCCGGTAGAACCCGAGGAAAAATGGTACCTGGTGGCCCACCCGGGGGTCAGTATTCCGACGCCGATCATTTTTCGCGATCCGGAGCTACCACGAAATACCCCGCGCCGGTCAATTAATACGTTATTAAATTGTGAATTCAGCAACGATTGCGAGCTTATCGCAAGAAAACGTTTTCGCGAGGTTGATGCCGCGCTTTCCTGGCTGTTAGAATATGCGCCGTCACGCCTGACCGGCACAGGGGCCTGTGTTTTTGCTGAATTTAACACCGAATCCGCTGCCCGTCAGGTGCTGGACACTGCCCCGGCATGGCTAAATGGCTTTGTGGCGCGCGGAGTTAACCTTTCGCCGCTCAAGCAGGCCCTGCTCTGAATCCTGCGCCGTGATGGCACATTGATAATGAGTCAGCCGGGGAAATTGAGTTACGGTGACAACGTCACCCTGTTCCAGACGTTGCATCGTGCTCTTTAAATACACCGACTGGATCGAATGGCGCCATCCCGCACATTATTGGCCCATTCATCCACCACTGGACGCATGCCTGAGGTTCTTCTCGTGCCTGATATGAAGCTTTTTGCTGGTAACGCCACCCCGGAACTAGCACAACGTATTGCCAACCGCCTGTACACTTCTCTTGGCGACGCCGCTGTAGGTCGTTTTAGCGACGGCGAAGTCAGCGTACAAATCAATGAAAACGTACGCGGTGGTGATATTTTCATCATCCAGTCCACTTGTGCTCCCACCAATGACAACCTGATGGAACTGGTTGTTATGGTTGATGCTCTGCGTCGTGCTTCGGCAGGTCGTATCACCGCCGTTATCCCTTACTTCGGTTATGCTCGTCAGGACCGTCGTGTTCGTTCTGCTCGTGTGCCAATCACCGCGAAAGTGGTGGCGGATTTTCTGTCCAGCGTCGGCGTTGACCGCGTGCTGACCGTTGACCTGCACGCAGAACAGATCCAGGGCTTCTTCGATGTGCCAGTCGATAACGTGTTCGGCAGCCCAATCCTGCTGGAAGATATGCTGCAGCTGAACCTGGACAACCCGATTGTGGTTTCTCCGGACATCGGCGGCGTCGTGCGTGCCCGCGCTATCGCTAAACTGCTGAATGATACCGATATGGCTATCATCGACAAGCGCCGTCCTCGCGCCAACGTCTCCCAGGTGATGCACATCATCGGCGACGTTGCCGGTCGTGACTGCGTGATGGTCGACGATATGATCGACACCGGCGGCACCCTGTGTAAAGCGGCAGAAGCGCTGAAAGAGCGTGGCGCGAAACGCGTATTCGCTTACGCGACGCACCCAATCTTCTCCGGCAACGCTATCCAGAACATCAAAAACTCTGTCATTGATGAATTTGTCGTCTGCGATACCATTCCGCTGGCACCAGAAATTAAAGCGCTGGATAAAGTGCGTACTCTGACGCTCTCCGGTATGCTGGCTGAAGCTATTCGCCGTATCAGCAATGAAGAATCTATCTCTGCTATGTTCGAACATTAATCGAGCCCAGCACAAAAACCCGCTGCGGCGGGTTTTTTTGTCTCCGCACCTTATTTGTATGATCAATGCCTCCTTCACCTGCCATTTAGTTGACAGATGATGCGCTCATGGATGAAACATTATTGTGAACAGATTATTTTCCTCACATGTGATGCCTTTCCGCGCCCTCATCGACGCTTGTTGGAAAGAAAAGTACACCTCCGCCCGCTTCACGCGTGACCTGATCGCCGGGATCACCGTCGGGATCATTGCGATTCCGCTGGCGATGGCGCTGGCGATTGGCAGCGGTGTGCCGCCGCAGTACGGCCTCTATACCTCAGCGGTGGCAGGGATTGTGATCGCCTTGACCGGCGGGTCACGCTTTAGCGTTTCCGGTCCGACCGCCGCCTTTGTGGTGATCCTCTATCCGGTTTCCCAGCAGTTTGGTCTGGCGGGACTGCTGGTGGCGACGCTGATGTCGGGGATCTTTTTAATCCTCTTCGGCCTGGCGCGCTTTGGCCGCCTGATCGAATATATCCCGCTGTCAGTCACCCTCGGCTTCACCTCGGGGATCGGTATCACCATCGGCACCATGCAGATTAAAGATTTCCTCGGCCTGCAGATGCCCCATGTGCCGGAGCATTATCTGCAGAAAGTGGCGGCGCTGGCGATGGCCCTACCGACCATTAACGTTGGCGATGCCGCCATCGGCGTCGTTACTCTTGGCATTCTGATCCTCTGGCCGCGGCTGGGTATCCGCCTGCCGGGCCACCTCCCGGCGCTGCTGGGCGGCTGCGCGGTCATGCTGGTGGTCAACTTGCTCGGCGGCGATGTCGCGACGATCGGCTCGCAGTTCCATTATCAGCTGGCGGACGGCACTAAGGGCAATGGCATTCCGCAGCTGCTGCCGCAGCTGGTATTGCCCTGGGATATGCCGGGCTCAAACTTTACCCTGAGCTGGGCCTCGCTGCAGGCTCTGCTGCCTGCCGCCTTCTCAATGGCGATGCTCGGCGCCATTGAATCTCTGCTGTGCGCGGTGGTGCTTGATGGCATGACCGGCACCAAGCACAAAGCCAATAGCGAGCTGATTGGCCAGGGGCTGGGCAACATTGTCGCGCCGTTCTTCGGCGGGATCACTGCCACCGCGGCGATTGCCCGCTCGGCGGCGAACGTCCGCGCCGGCGCCACATCGCCTGTTGCCGCCGTGATCCACGCCCTGCTGGTGATCCTGGCGCTGCTGATCCTCGCCCCACTGCTCTCCTGGCTGCCACTGTCGGCGATGGCCGCCCTGCTGCTGATGGTGGCATGGAATATGAGCGAGGCGCATAAAGTCATCAATCTGCTGCGCCACGCGCCGAAGGACGACATCGTGGTGATGCTGATGTGCATGTCGCTAACGGTGCTGTTTGACATGGTGATCGCTATCAGCGTCGGGATCGTGCTGGCTTCGCTGTTGTTTATGCGCCGTATCGCACGCATGACTCATCTGGCGCCGGTCAACGTCGAGGTGCCAGACGATGTGCTGGTGCTGCGGGTAATTGGGCCGCTGTTCTTTGCCGCCGCCGAAGGCTTGTTCAACGATCTGGAGACCCGGATCGCCGGCAAGCGCATCGTGGTGCTGAAATGGGACGCGGTGCCGGTTCTCGACGCCGGTGGCCTGGATGCCTTCCAGCGCTTTGTGAACAAGCTGCCGGAAGGCTGTGAATTGCGCGTATCTAACCTCGAGTTTCAGCCGCTACGCACGCTAGCGCGCGCAGGCGTCAAGCCGCTGCCCGGACGCCTGAGCTTCTACCCCGATCGTCAGGCCGCGCTGGCTGACCTGTGATCACCCGGCGGCAGGTCCCTGCGCCTGCCGCATCAAGGATCCGGTCGCCTGCTGCAGCCAGCTCAGCACCGCCGGCGTCATCCAGGTGCCCTTCATCAAATGCGGCTCCTGCTCCATTGCCCGACGAAACTTCTGCAACGTCTGCGGCCGGGTACCGGCGTAGGACTGAAACAGTTCAAGCCACGCCCGGGCCAGCGCCTGACCCGACGCCGAGTCCGGCGCTACGCCCTCCCGGCACGCCTGATGCAGCTTCGCCACCAGCGCAGGCCACTCCTGTAGCCGGTCAAAATAGTGCTTGCGGGTGAACGCCATCTCTTCTTCGTCAAGGTACCGCGCCCAGATGGCCAGTTTGCTTTCGGCAAAGGCCTCGGTGATATAGGCGATGATTGCCGGCGTGACGCCGGTCTGTTCAACCATCTGCGGCTCGGCGGCATGCATCTCGTTCAGGCGGGTCAGAAACTCCGGACGCCCGGCCGTATCCTGCTCCAGGCGCTCCATCCAGCGCGTCGCCAGACGCATCGCCTGCGGACTGTCCGTCGGGCAGCCGCTCGCCATCAGCGTCTGCACCTCCTCCGTTAGCTCGCGCCACGCCTGCGCCCTCTGTTCATCCTGTGCCGCAAACGGCAGCACGGCTAACTCCTGTTGACTAAACCAACGATCGTACATTTTCATTAACTCCAGCGTCTGTAGCCAGGACTCCAGATCGGGTTCATTGCCGCTCGCCAGCGCCTCGCGCAGCACCAATAGTCGGTCGCGCAGCCTGCCAACATCGCGCAGCTGGGCGTTGAGCGTATCTATCTGCTGCGTCAGCAGCTCGGGCAGCGACAGCGTTTGCCGATCGAGATAGTCCTTGATTGTGGCGAGCGTTAGCCCGGCCTGCGCCAGCGCCTTTATCATATGCAGGCGCTGAACCGCGGACAGGTTATAGAGCCGATAGCCCGCCTCGCTTCTGGCCGAAGGCGTTAACAGCCCCGTCTGTTCATAATGATGCAGCGTACGTACCGTCAGTCCGGCACGCTTCGCCAGCTCTCCCACCTGAATTAACATGACTGCTCCTCTCTGTGGCCAGGTCCGCTACTCTGCAGCCTGACGTAACGTCAGGGTCAAGCAAAAACCGCGCTTGCTATTCATTTTTGCTGGCAACCATAGCAGCACGAAGGCCAGGACGGAATGGGGGCGTAATATGGCGGGAAAAAGAGGAAGAGATAAAGTGAGACACAGAAAAGCGCATCGGCCTTCAGCGGCCGATGCGGGAAATCATGCTACGGTTAGCTGTGACGATGCTGGTTACGACGGCAGCGTTTATCGTAGTGGCGCACCCACCAGTAGCGGTCGCTGACCTGCTCGTGGCCGCCAATACGGGCACCGGCCAGCCAGAGCACTGCGCCAACGAAGATGCTTAGGATTGCGCCATGCGCAAAGAATTGTGGCAGGTTAAGCTGCGGAAGCTGGTTCAGAATGGAGTAACCTACCCCCACAACCATCACCACCAACCCTAACCCCATGAGTACGTTACCGAGTAACGAAGCGTTTTTGCGTTTCATGTGTCACCTCCGGACTTTGGGTTGCCAGGGAATGTCCCCAAATCTTATAGGTGTAGTATAGACAAGGTCTCTTCTGCGGAGTGCGTCCACGATCACATTAGTGAACAGCGAATAGACAAAAATTTACAAATAAGTCTATGAACCATATCAAATTCTAATGATTTAGTGAGTAAATCATCAATGCGGGTATTGTCTAATAGCCAGAATTTTGTCAAGCGCGCCCGCAGACAGTACACTACGCGGCAGAGAATGCCCCTTGCAGGATAGAAAACGTGACCATTAAACTAATTGTCGGCCTGGCCAACCCCGGTGCGGAATATGCCGCCACCCGGCACAACGCTGGCGCCTGGTATGTGGATTTACTGGCGGATCGCCATCGTGCGCCGCTGCGCGAAGAGAGCAAATTCTTCGGCTACACCTCGCGCATCAACCTGGCGGGCGAGGACGTCCGCCTGCTGGTCCCCACTACCTTTATGAACCTCAGCGGTAAAGCCGTGGCCGCGATGGCGACCTTTTATCGCATCAACCCGGATGAAATTCTGGTCGCCCATGACGAGCTGGATTTACCGCCGGGCGTGGCGAAATTTAAGCTTGGCGGTGGCCATGGCGGCCACAATGGCCTGAAGGATATCATCAGTAAGCTCGGCAATAACCCGAACTTTCACCGTTTACGCGTCGGAATCGGCCATCCGGGCGACAAAAACAAGGTTGTCGGCTTTGTGCTTGGCAAACCACCGGCCAGCGAGCAGAAACTGATCGATGACGCTGTCGACGAAGCGGCGCGCTGTACCGAAATCTGGTTAAAGGACGGGCTGACCAAAGCGACCAACCGTTTGCACGCCTTTAAGGCGCAATAAGCCGTTGTCGTGCGGCATTTTTGCCGCGCACCGTGTATAATAGGCAAAGCTATTCAATTTTCTGCAATCTGTTCCTTGTAACAGATTGATTATCCAAAGATTAAGGTGATTTAAATCATGGGATTCAAATGCGGTATCGTCGGTTTGCCCAACGTCGGCAAATCCACCCTGTTCAATGCGCTCACCAAAGCGGGTATTGAAGCGGCCAACTTCCCCTTCTGTACCATTGAGCCGAACACCGGTGTCGTACCGATGCCCGATCCGCGTCTGGACAAGCTGGCTGAAATCGTCAAACCGCAGCGCATCCTGCCGACCACCATGGAGTTCGTGGATATCGCGGGCCTGGTGAAAGGCGCGTCCAAAGGTGAAGGTCTTGGCAACCAGTTTCTGACCAACATCCGTGAAACCGAAGCCATCGGCCATGTGGTTCGCTGCTTTGAAAACGATAATATTATTCACGTCGCGGGGAAAGTGAACCCGGCGGAAGATATTGACGTTATCAACACCGAACTGGCGCTGTCTGACCTTGATACCTGCGAACGCGCGATTCACCGCGTCTCCAAAAAAGCCAAAGGCGGCGATAAAGACGCGAAGGTTGAGCTGGCCGCGCTGGAAAAATGCCTGCCGCAGCTGGAAAACGCCGGTATGCTGCGTGCGCTGGATCTGACCAAAGAAGAGAAAGAGGCCATCCGCTATCTGAGCTTCCTGACCCTGAAGCCGACCATGTACATCGCGAACGTCAATGAAGACGGTTTCGAGAACAACCCGTACCTCGATCAGGTTCGCGCCATCGCCGAGCAGGAAGGGTCTGTGGTGGTGCCGGTGTGCGCCGCCGTTGAAGCGGACATCGCCGAGCTGGACGATGAAGAGCGTGACGAGTTCATGGCTGAGCTGGGCCTCGAAGAGCCGGGCCTGAACCGCGTGATCCGCGCCGGTTACGCTCTGCTGAACCTGCAGACCTACTTCACCGCGGGCGTGAAAGAAGTTCGCGCATGGACCATCCCGGTGGGAGCGACCGCGCCGCAGGCAGCCGGTAAGATCCACACCGACTTCGAAAAAGGCTTTATCCGCGCGCAGACCATCGCTTATGAAGACTTCATTGCCTACAAAGGCGAACAGGGCGCGAAAGAAGCCGGTAAAATGCGTGCTGAAGGTAAAGACTACATCGTGAAAGATGGCGATGTGATGAACTTCCTGTTCAACGTCTAATCCCACTGGCTGGCGTTTTCGCCGCCACCGCGCAAAAAAATCCACGCAGCGGCGTGGATTTTTTTTTACCCAGGCGACACGCTACTCCACAATATGGGTATCTTCTGCCGCCTCGTAGCCATCAACGATCTGCACAATTTTCTTTAACTCAGCCTCAATAAAAGCCGGGGTAGCGCTTTCCCCTGAGGCCGGGTGATGAAGCTCCACCGAGATACCGCTGGCGGCATTGGTCAGCGACAGGCTGATCTCCTGCAGGCCCCGCGAGGACGAAGAATGCCCGATATGCTGCATGATAGCCGCCGCCGCCGCGCGCGTATCAACGTCTGCGAGATGCCCCCATCTCATTTCAACATGCCCCTGCTGCCCTGCCTTTATCACCTGCAGCGTATAGCCGCTTCTTGCCGTTGCCATGCCTTTTCCTCCGATTTAGTTGCCCGGGCGTCACATTATCAGCCCGGTTTTATCAGCCAGGTTCGCGCACCTGCGCCTTGCCGTTAATGACTCTTTTCCACATAGGTCTGCATGTTTTCTTTGGTCACTAACTCAAACGGGATCCAGACATGAGACTCGACCTTTTCTCCTTTAATCAGCTTCAGCGCTACCGCTAAGGCCGTTTTGCCCTGACCGACGGCGTCCTGGAAAACCGTCACCTGAATCTTATCGCTGGCCAGGGCTTTCAGCCCGTCCGGGGTGGCGTCGATCCCGCCGATCAGCAGCTTCTTCTGGCTTTTCTCCAGCGCCATCGCCGCGCCAATCGCCATCTCATCGTTGTTCGCCGCCACAATATCAATCGCTTCTCCGTTGCCCGTCCAGTTCTGCATCAGATCCATTCCCTCGCTGCGGGAATAGTTGGCCGGCTGTTTCTGCACCACTTTCATTGCCGGATACTTGGCCACCACCTGCTCCACATCTTTGGTGCGCTGCAGCGCGCCGGCGTCGGTGAGATTGCCGATCATGATGGCGACGTTGCCTTTGTAGTTCGCCAGCTTCGCCAGCGCCTCCATCTGCAATGTGCCAGACTCCCGCTCGTCCGAACCGACAAACACCACGCCGGGCGGTAACGTTTTATCCCCCGGCGTCCGGTTCACATACACCAGCGGCATTTTGGCCTGCTGCGCCATCTTCGTCAGCTGCGGGGTGCTGGCGGAGTCCACCGGGTCGACGATGATCGCGTCCACGCCGGAGGCAATGAAGCTCTGCACCTGATCGGCCTGGCGTCCGGTGTCGCCGCGGGCGTCTTCAAACTGTACGTCGACGTGGCGGGCTTGAGCTTCTTTCTCAATGGACTGGCGGATAATAGTGAGAAAGTTTTGATCGAAGTAGGCCATTGAGACGCCGATCTTCTCCGCTAATGCCGAAGCGGAACTGGCCAGAAGGCCTACTAACAGGATGATTTTACAGTGCTTCATAGTATGCCCTCAGAGATCGAAATAAAATTTTCAATACAACTACAAACGGTATATTTAAATCATTTTCAGACTACGAAGGGCGTTCGGTTCTTGCAATATTGATGTAAAGAAAATGTTGCCATGCGCACACTTTATTTCACCGCCTCACTCACCGAGGGCTCACCGGTTGCGGGGAGCGCAGCGGTCGGCGACGCCGGCTGTTTTCGCTTCAGCAGGGCATACTCCACTATCAGCTGTTGCAGATGCAGCTCCACGAGGCTTCCCCGCGCGGCTGGCCAGGGTTGATCAACGGGAAGCGCGGCCAGCTGGCGCAGCTGCTCCTCCAGCGGAACAGCGCGGTTAAACGACTGTGTGATGGCAAATACTGCGGTTTTCAGTTCGCTCACCGTCAGGTACTTCCCCTTCTGCTCGTCGAGGGCATTGAGCTGGTCGGCGAGCCGCTGCAGCTGCTGCATGCCCTCCGACCAGCCGGTAAGATTTTCCGCGGGCAATGCGCCAGCACTCAGCTGCTGCCGCCACTGCTGCGCCAGCGGTTGCGCCTGATCCGGCCAGCGGATAAGGGCCTGGTGGACCAGCTGGTCGCCGTAGCTGACCGCCCAGTCCGGCGCCAGGCGGGCAAGCTCGCCAAGCTGGCGCTGCGTCTGTGGCAGATCAACCGGCCCCGGGGGCGTTGTCGCCGGCAGGCCCGGTATCGGTCCGGCATTTTGGGTGACCGAAATGGGCGGCAAGTCGGACTGACGCAGCGCCAGCCATCCGCCGACGGCGATACCCGTTACCGCCAGCATGGTAACCATTCCGGCGATAAACGGCTTCCAGCGCGGCGCGGCTGCCGGAGTAGACGCCGCCACCGGCGCGGGCCGCTTTGCAGGTGAAGGCGGAGCCAGCGGTTCAGCCTTTGGTCTACGTTTTAGGTCTGGCACTGGCTCAACCTTCGCCGCATCCTCTTCGCTGACCAGAGTGCCAGGAAGTTCCGCGTCAGACACCGCCACCGGCGGCGCGGTGGGAAGCGCTGGCGCAGGGTCGAGGCTCTCGAAGCGAGTTGCCGTGCTGTGCAGTAGCGCCCGCAGGTCGCTCAGCTGGTTTTCAGGAGCGATCTCAAGGCGCTGGAGCACTGCGTCGAAGCTTTGCAGCGAACGTTCAGCCTGCTCAAGCGACTCAACATCCTCTGGGGTAAGATTCAGGGTACGGATCACCTGCCGCAGCCGCTTGCTCAGGGTGCGGAAGATCTCTGTCCGGGCCGGGAGCGCCTGTGGCCACAGGTTTTTCCCCTGACGAACCAGCAGCGACTCCATCAGCGTCAGCCCCTCATTGATCCCTGCCACCCCGCCCAGCCGGGCGCGGGCCAGGGTATACCAGGCGACAGTCTGCAGGTCCGCGCCGTGATGCTCCAACAGCCCGCGGGCAAGCTGCTCGGCATACGGCCAGTTAATATCCGGCCGCGCCGGGTGGCTGAGCTTGTTCATTTCCGCACGCAGGGCCATAAAATCAGCCAGCGTGCGCGGGTCGCCACCGGCTTTATAGTGACGGTCGTGGTGTGTTGTCATCATGATGTCTTTCAGCGAGAGATTAGAGGGCGGAGCGGGCGTCAAGGTACTGCTGACGTTTGAGGTGGCGGATCAACACCCTGCCCTCGGGCATAAACTCCGTGCCGTAACGCACCAGGCCAATATCCTTCAGCTCCGCATCAATGGCATAGCGCAGTTCGCCGGGCGCATGCTGATCGAGCATCACCACCGCGATCCGCTGCAGGCGCGGTTCGTATTTCAGCAACACCGCCGACAACGTGCTCATCAGCTGATGCGCCGACGCTGGCATCCCCTGGAGGACAGCGGTCATATCCGGCAGGCCGTAGTCCGGCAGATGCGCCAGCGTTCCGGCCCGACAGTTGAGGATGCGCTGCATGTTATCGAGCACCGACAGGATGACCTGATCCGTTTCGCTGACAGTATTCAGGTCAAGCCCGCCGGCGAAATTGCCGTACAGGATGTCATACAGGGAGGGACGAGGCATTTTCACTTCTCCTTAAACGGGTGCAGCGTCAGTTGATTTTGGCTGGCTTCGATAATGCGCGGCCTCGCCGGATCAAGTTCGTCCCGGGTGAGTACCAGCCGCCAGCTGTTTTGCGTCAGGTCTGGATCGATAAACATGGCCGCCACCGCCACAAACTGCGCGCTGGTTTCCATGGGCATATCGACGGTCACCGATTCGCCCGGACGCAGGCGAACATCTTTTTCCGCCACCCGGTCCGCCTGCAGCGCCTGGCCATCGCCGGCAAACAGCGACGGGTAGTCAGTATTGTCGAACGCTTGCCGGTTCTTCAGCTGATAAATACGCACCACCGTCGCCAGGGAGGCGCCTTTGGCGTTGTTATTCACGCCTTCCCGGGCGCGAAGATCCAGATGCAGGGTTTTCACCTGGGGGTAAAAAATGGACTGGGTCACGGAAACGGCGCCGTCTTTCACGGTCTGCGTCAGGCCGCAGCCGGTTAAGACGGTAACCATGAGGAATGCCAGCAACCTGGCGGAGGGTTTAACTGCGGTAATCGCCATCTTCATCGCTCTCCCTGCGGTGGATATTTTCCCGGACGCGCTGATAGCGCCCCAGATAAATCGTGACTCTGTCGTCAGCCTGCTTCTGCGCATCCAGCGGACGCAGCACAGCGGTACGGCCGAGCTGGACGGCATGCTCCTGCTGGCAGCAAAGTTGCGCATCCGGCAGTAAATGGCGGGCGACGCAAAGCTGCAGCCGCACGTCAAGATGAGATCCGAGCCAGACGTGCAGAAGCGCCATCAGGTCGCTGAACAGTTCGCCGCCGGGCAGCCAGCCGCGAACCTCATCAGGCTTTTCCGTGGCCAGCTGCAGCAATACCTGACCGTTCACATCCGTGGCGTGGATTCCCATCACTGGCCTATGTTGCAGGCTAACCGGCTGACGGACGCTCATCGTTAACGGCTGCGACAAGGGGATCCGGCAGGGATCGTGGTGGTACACCGTCGCCCGGGTCCCCGGGGCCAGGAGCGCCACCAGCGCCTCCATGCCTTCCCCGGATCTCCCCGGCAGCATCATCACCGGCAGCAGCGCCAGAAATCGCGACAGCGGCGCTGCGGCAACGGCGGCACATCCCGGTATGCCCAGCCCCGCCAGGCCCAGCAGATACTGCGAGATGTTGTCCGTGCCGCCCGCCCGAAAGGTTGCCGGGTAGGAATATTTGCGCCAGATACGGTAATACTGGGCGATCAGCCGATGGTTAAAGATATCGAGGAAATCCTCGGTGGCCTCGACGCCTTCCCGCCGTTGCGCAATGTCATCGCTATAGTGGGTCGGCAGCGGGGATTCCACGCCGTAGAGTCCCATAAAAGTCACGCGAACCGCCGGCGGACGGGGCGGTTCAGGATCGTCCATTCCACGGATTTCGCCAGCCGGAAAGCCCATCCCCGGATGCGGGCGAAAGCGTATGGGTTCATCACCTACTAGCCAGCCGCTGCCGATGATCGGCGCCTTCGGATGGTTCTTCTCCAGCAACTGGCAGAAGCGGTAAAAATTCATGTACGGCAACTGAGGCCGGAGCTGCGCCATCAGCCGGGCAGGCGCAGACTGTGATTCTCTTTCCACCGGATACATTTCCCTTCAGGTTGAACAATGAGCGTCAGCTGGTTGAACTGATTCATATCGGCATACAGTGCGAAAAAGCGGTTGAGCATGTCGCCAAACAGGTGGACATCGCCCGCACCGGTAAATCCGCTACCGTCGAGCGTCACTTCGATATCCAGCCCGCGCAGCAGGAAGCCCTGCTCGAAACGCTGAATTCGGTGATGGCTGACCGCCAGAATGGCGTCCAGACGGCGATTATTGAGCTCATCCTCCCGCCAGTTGTAGAGCGACAGCGTGCCGCGCAGCACCTCGGCGCTGCTCATCATGTTGAGAAAACGGGTGCCCAGATGGCTCATGACCCGCCAGTGGTAGCGGTCTTCCGCCGGGGGATAGGCCGGCAGCGTGGGCCTGCAGAGATTGCGGACGGTAAGCGGCGTGGCTGATATCGACTCACAGCGATCCAGCAGCGTGCTCTGTAGCGCCCGGCGCGGCAGCTGGCCGTTAGTGCCGGTGATGCGCAAGGAGACCGTTTCCCGCGCCAGCTCCCGGTCAGCCTCCCATTGCTGTCCGCCGAGGATAAGCCAGGTATCGTGCATGCCGGTTACGCCCCGTTTTACGCGGGTGTGGTAGTAGCGCTCAGGAGCATGGCGACGCATCATCCCGCCCTGGTGACGAAAGCGGGTGAAAGGCACATAGCGCGCCTCCCCGGTGCGCCCGGAGCCGGTCACGCTGTCGACAGAATAGATTTCGGTATGCCCGTCCTGCAGGCGCTTCGGACGCAGGAGGTATTCGCTCTCCAGCCCGCTGATGGTCAACGGATCGGCCTCAAGGGTAAACAGGTTAATCACCGGCACACAGTGCAGGCGCAGGCTGCTTGCGCTGACGGGTAAATCACTTTGCCAGACCTCGCTGAACACCACCTCAAGCGTGAAATGCGATATCCCCGCCGGCAGGGTGATGTTTTCCAGGCCATTTAGCTGCACGAACATAAATTTTTCGCGAAAGGTGAAATACTCGAGCAGCAGCTGATAGCCGCTGAAAGCGCTCTCCCCCTTCGGCCATAAACGATCCTCCTCGCTGAATCCCCCCGGGGAAAAATAGCCGTCGAGGCTTACCCGCTCTGTCTGACCCGGCAGACGCAGGTACAGCGCGGCCTGGCGTCGGGTCAGCCACAGATGGAGGGCGCTGCCGGTAACGGCGTCTTCCCCCAGGTACAGCGCCAGGCGGCGGAGATCGGTCTGCGACCAGTCAGCCAGCTCGCTACAGGCGAATCGTAGTCGCAGGGCCGAACGCCCGTCCGGCTCCGCCGTCATCATCGCCTCATCTATCGCCAGCGGGTTAAGCGTCAGATCGCGGGTGGTTCGGTACCGGCACACGGTATTTTTCGGCCCCAGTGGGCGGGAGCTAATCTCAAACCCGGCGGGCACCGTTTCCGCCATCTTCATCGCCGGCAGCGTTGGGGTCAGCGCCACGATCGATAGCGATGGAATAGTGCGCAAATAGTGCGGCCACAGCATGCTGACCAGCCCCTCGGTCAGCTCCGGCAGATCATCATCAATTTTTTCGCGCAAGCGACCTACGGAAAAGGCAAAGCCTTCAAACAGGCGCTCAACGTAAGGGTCCGGCGTACCGGCTTTATCGAGATCCAGCATCGCCGCCCGATCGGGGTGAGCCTGCGCGAACGCTTTTGCCGCCTCGCGCAGGTAGCGCATTTCAGCATCAAAATATCGCAGGGTTAAATCGTCCATTATGAATATTCCATTATTCGTCTACAGGGAGACACGCAGCATGGCTGCGCGGTCAGATTAGTTGGCCGTCGGGCGGCCATGAGCGAAGGAGGCCTGGCGTTGCAGGTTAACGCCAATCAGTGAGGGAGAAGGTTCAGTATCCCTCTTCGCCGGGTATATCGTCGGTCAGCGGAACACGTTCAGCAGACGCGCGCACGCTGAATATCGTCTCCGGTAGCGTAAAGTTTCGCAGCGCCAGCAGCGCCAGCGGTCCTTCCCCCGCCTCGGTACGCAGCGTGTAGTTCAGCAACAGACCATCCGGCGCTTTCCAGCTCAGGCTCCAGCTGCTGCTCGTTCCGGGATAAGCGCTGACCACCGCCTTATCCAGCAGACGGATCCACCCCCAGGCGCCCGGGAAATCGCCATACTGGCGGGTGCCCGCCCGGGTACTGACCCAGCTCAGACTGGCGCCCGGCGCTTCGGTGTCAGCGGGCCAGCTGAACCGCCGCCAGACCGGCATCTGGTTCATATAGACAAGTTTCTGACTGTCGATGACCAGCTCCGTCTGCATCACGCCGTCCGCCGTGCCGGGGCGAAGCGCAAAATGCAATCCCGCTTCGCCGTTGGCGAACGCGACGTCGGAGAGATGGCTCAGGGTATTCATCGCCTGCAGAAAGGCCGGGTTAAACGTCAGCCCCTGAGCATTGATACTGTCCGCCATCCAGCGGCTTCCCTCTTTATGCAGCACGCCGTTCAGCCGGGTCTGCAGAAAGCGGGCGATGCGCCCGGTCTCGCTGTTGAGGTATTTTGCCAGCAGCGGCAGAGAGACTTCACTGCTGGTATTTTTAAAGGGGTAGCGACCGCCAAAAGCGCTATTCCAGTCCTCCACCACTGCGCTGCGCCACTGGGCGTTGAGGCTTTCCGCCGCCGGGGTCAGCACCTGCTGCCAGGCCTGTTCCATCGGGCGAACAAACAGCGTCTGCCCAAATCCACTCCACTCCTGGCCCAGCCCCGCCGCCACCAGGCTGCCGTAGTCGCGCGTTTCGGTTAAATCCACGGCCTTGCCCTGGAATACCGTCTGCGCAAGCAACCGGGTCATCGCCTGCGGATCGGTGGCGTTGGTGACCTGCTGCAGGCGCAGACGCACCTGGGTGACGCGGGTCAGGAAGGTCTGCAGGCTAAGACGGCTGGTGGGTGTCCCGCCGTCGCGATTGTCCAGCAGCGCCAGTACGGGCCCGAAGGTGGCATCCAGAGGACCGCGCGCGCCGGACCGTTGATCGATGACGGGCGAGTTATCACGGTTGAACAGCTGCCTGGCCGATTTGACCAGCGAATCGGCGATGGCTTCCCCGGTCTGGCCGGTTCGCCCCTGCACGCTCAGGGTGTTCATCAGCGCCACCAGCGGCGACTGGCGCACATCGGCCATCAGGGTCAGCTGGTCGATAGCATCGGAGAGGCTCGCCGCGCGCTGCCAGCGCAGACTGTTGAGGAAATCCAGCCAGGCGCCGCTGAAATCAGCGAAATAACGCTCCGCCAGCCTGGCTCGCAGAGCTTCCGGCGACGTCGACTGCGCGGCAGTCTGCTTCGTATCGCTCAGCACCCAGTCCATTTCATCGCGGCGTTCCGCGACCACTTTCTCAATGGCCGGCTGCACGGCCTGCTCCCAGGCCTGACGGGTAAACATTCCCGGCACCACCTCATCAGTGCTGAACAGACGCGAAGCATCGGTGTCGGCAGTCATATCCGCCAGGCGCATATCGGCATACTGATTCGCCACCTGCGCGAGCATCTTCTGGTAAAGCGTGGACTCACTGTTGCGCTGGCCCAGTTGGCGAATTAACCGTGTGCGCACCTGGCTGACCAGACCGTCATCGACAGGCAGACGCCACTGCGGATGCGATGCCAGGCTGGCGGCATAAAATGCCAGCAGCGAAGGGCCGCTGCCCTGCCAGACGGCGTCGGCGATGCCTGAGCGCTGCGGCCAGTCCTGCATTAGCGTAGTGGCGAACCACGCGGCGTCCATTTTTTCCGGGCGGGTCAACATCAGATATTGTTTCAGTTGTCCGTAAGCGGTCTTCGTCATCTTCTCACGCAGTGGGCTGTCCGGCGGCAGCTGCACGAAGGCGGTGAGCTGCTCTTCCAGATGATGCGCCGCCGCATCGCGCAGCAGCGGCTGCGCCCTCTCTCCGTAGTGCGGGAACAGCGCCGCCAGCAGGTCATCGTTCTGACTGAGGCCAGCGCGGAGGTACCACGGCGCGCCGTGCTGCGAGCGGTATTCCAGTTGAGAAAGCGTTTTCTGTAACGCGGAGAGCGCATGCAAGCGTACGGCCAGCGGCTGTTTCTCCGCTGAGGCCAGCCGCACCTGCTCCTGTGCGATCGCCACCAGGTGGCGGTTGGCGATAAAAGAGACTGTCATTGAGGCGGCCCAGAGTAACATCAGGGCGGCGGCGGCCACGCTCATCCCACGCATCCAGTTGACTCCCTGTTTGCGCGGACGTAGACCTGCGGGTAATTCCGTCATCCTGTCCGGCAGAATATCCCAGCGGTTATCCCGGCCCCAGTGATGGCTGATACTGCGGCCGGCCTCCGCCGACGGCGCGCTGAACACCACTCCGGCCAGCGGCTGCGGGCGGTAAGGATTAAGCAATACCGATAACGGCTCCGTCACCGTTTCCGGTTTACGGGTCAACTGATCGGCCAGCGCGAGTAAAAAATTGTGCTGTGGCTGACCGCAGACCTGCTGTATGCCTTGCGCGGTCAGCTGCGGTATCAGCCCGGTAAGCTGTCCGGCGAGCGTCTGCGGTGAACAATTCGCAGGCAAAAGGCACCCCACTGGCTGGGTGACGCGCCCGGCCTGTTCTCCGGCGCGCGGATGCAGGGACCAGACGTACAGCGGCAGCTTCCAGCCCAGAGCCTCATAGCGAAGCTTTAAAGCATGAGACACGCTATCCATTGCATCTGGCGTGAGACCTGAGGTTGCGCTGTTTTCCGTTGCCGGCATACCGTCCAGCGCTGAGGTCACCCAGACCATTCCGTCCACCGCACGGCGGCGCAGTTTACGCAACGCAGCCAGCCAGTCTGCATCGGCCGGAGTCGCAGGATCGCCACCCCACAGCAGCACAGTCCCCCGGTCTTCCTGCCAGAGTTCCCTGGTGAGTTTTGGGGCCAGTTGTTCCACATCACTGACTGAGCCGGTCATCAGCAGGATGCGGACTTTGCTATGCCAGAAATGACCGTAAGTATGTCGCAGAACTTGTTGTACTTCGTTTATTATCTTTTTACTTATGTCTACCTGTTTCAAATGAGCACTATTGTTTGACCGAGTATTCTGTTTATCATTTAATTTACAGAAAAAACGCAATCTTGATGCAAACGCAACAAGTGAGTACCGACTGACTAGCAGCAAAGAGAGGAAAACAGGAACTGCGAAAATAGTACAGAGCACCCGAAATTTTTCTGCTGGTTCCATCCATCCCAGGGATGGTCCCCATAGGTAATATATTAGAAATAAAATAACAGTAATAATAACGACAAAAAAAACGCCAGAAAATTTAATAAGGATTTTCTTCATGTTATAATAAACCTCTAAACACTTGCAACTGAGTTAAATAAATGACAGTTCAAAACATCATTATTTTTATTTACCAATAAATACTGTCCTGGGGGGAGATGCTCATTTACATAACTCAATTGCAAAAACTCGGTAAGAGGTGGGCATTTACATAAATAGTTGTCTGAATCAACGTACATATACGACGAAAGTGCACTTTCCGACATTACATCTGTTGTTTTTAACACCAATTTTTTAAGCTCTTCTTCATTCAACCCAGAATATATAACACCAGATAGCCTTCTCCCTTCATTAACCCTTCCCCAAAGGAGCAATTTATCTATTCCTACCCAATCACATTCTGGTCGAAAAAAAGCCCCTAAAGATGAGCGACCACCAGTCTCGCCATCATTTCTCAGTCTTCCCAACAAAAACATCACAGATTCAGATTTATCGTCGATTTCATCGTCAAGTAATTCTGCGCCATAAAAACTGGCGGCAATAAGAACTATATATTCATCAGAAGAGCTATCCAGCAATTTATCGATGGATTCAGATAAGTTTCTACTAAACTCAATATTCTCCCCGGGATATATATTATCAAGTCGTTCTTGCCAAATATTTTCCATCAGAGGTTTAAAATTATCATTAAGAGCGCATATCACTTTTACCCTAATATATTTAGGCAAAAGGGTTATATGCATATGGATATCATTAATCAGAAATCCCATTATTTTATTAAATAAAATAGCGTTTCTATCCTGTATTTGATGAATGCTATTTAATTCATTTGTTGGGGAATTAAAACTAAGATATCTGGACATATGCGTAAACTTTGGTGCATAGCGAACAGGCAATAAATCTCCCTCTATGATATTAGTCACATCTCCATTTAAATCAGGCAATCTGATCTGTAACTCAATGATCTCAAGATAGGCCCTTCCTTTTTGAAGCAACTCCTGATAATAATCCAGGCGAGTTTTATTCCAGTAAACTGTTTCGATATTCTCATTATTCCACATTATAACTCTGAAGAAAAATACAGCCCCGCTTAAGAGTAGCGGCACCAGCAATAACTCAGACCAGAAAACATAATTATTTTTTGATAAATACTCAGAAAAATAAACCAAGAAAACACATACATATACAGCAATAATACAAACACAAATTCCGAATTCAACCCATAGTGATAATGCTTTTTGGGATGTTTTCTCTTCCGAAGGAATATCAAAAATATTTACTGGCATAAGTTCATTCCTTTAAAACACGCGAACCGGCGGAAATAAGAATAGCGCCACATGAACAGCGGTGCCCTTCTAACGCAACAGCTAACCCGTTATCGCAATGTTTTTCATCTCCCTCACTTATACTATTTACACCGTGTGTTGGACATGAGACCAGATCAGACTTACGTGCCACAGATTTACCATCAATGATTATCTGAGATGAGCCCGTTAAGACAGATCCACCATGAGATGTTTTATCACCTACACAAATAGTTTTTTTCATATTCTAATCTATTCAGTCTGATATATTAATTGGCAATAGTAACTTCAGGAAGTCTTTTTAAAATGACAGGTTGGAATCCATCGGGATCATCAATCATAACCGGTTCACCATTTTTCATGACAGGATTTCCATTATCATCTGTTTCCTGAACCTTCTCCTGAGGTTTTCCAGTTTTTTCATCAACAACGATAACCTGATCTGGACCTGTAAACTTAAATGCCGACTCGATACTATAATCGATATAGTAATCTTTAACTTTTTCAATAGATGTTTTGAAAACATTGATACTTTCGCCCTGCAATGCAGAATCAGGGAATTCATCAAGCCGCAATATTGTATCAAATGTCTTACTGTAAAATAGTATATTATAAAAAACGCTTAATTTTTAGAGGCTAATCTATCATCACGGGCACATCCAGTATAAAAAACCATATAATCATGAGCATCAAATAATATCCCATCTCTTCGATTGACACAAACGGATGGATATGTACAATTACTATTTAGTAATAAAAATTGAGATATTTTACCTCCTCTTTTTATTCGAATTATGCTTTCAGGAAATAACGTTTCACCAGGAATATTAACATAAGTACCTGCGGGTATTTTTACATATTCCCCATCAAACACCCCAATCCATAAGTCCTGTTTTTTATTTACCAACCAATACTGATTGGAAAATAAAGACTTATTTCTCTTTATATCTGGGAGATTGTTTTGAGTTGTTTTAAAATCAATAAATTGATCATGATATCTTTCGTTTGCATCTCGATCTAATAGATTTCCAGGGTCACTCTTGGAAAAGAGTATCTCATCATTTCTATCGCTAGCATGGATAAATTGTGTTGATATCAAAAAAATAAAACAAAACAAAATATTTCATGATTTACCATCCTATGGATAATCAAAATAATTGATAAAGATATTAATCAAAAATAGTAACTTCAGGAAGCCTTTTTAAAATGACAGGATTATAGCCATCAGGGTCATCAACCATTACTGGCTTTCCATTAATCAAGATGATTTTCCCTTTGTCATCAGTTTTTGGTACCTTAGGTAAAGCTTTTCCTGTGTCAGGGTCAACAATAACGATCTGATCTTTTGCGATTATTCTAAATGCAACGTCAAGCGCATCATACCGATAGTATCCATTTATTGACACCAAAGATTCTTTTATATATTTAAGATCTTCAGGAGTTGAATAAGGTATTGAATCAAGCACAATTATCGCATCATATATTTTATCATATAGTAAAATATCATATAATATGCTATGGCGGGTTGAGTTAGGTTCAAAACTAAAACTAGTACATCCAGAGTAAAAATATGTATATAATGAAGAGTCAAAAACTATATTATTTATTACACTGAGACATTTAGATGGGTAATTATTAGTTTCACGTTGCAATAAAAATTGTGAAATTTTACCCTTTCTTTTAACTCTTAATATTCGTTGTTGATGATACCCACCATTAGGAATATCCTTGTAATAGTTTGCTGGCACTTTGATATTTTTTCCATCAAACAAGCCAAGCCATAGATCCTGTTCTTTATTTACCAACCAATATTCATTACTTGAAAAAACTTTGCTCCTCTGAGAATCAGGTAAATTATTTTGCTTATTTTTGTAATTACGATAATCACCGCGATATTCCTCATCAACACGTTGTTGTTCCTGTCTTGAAAAAATCTCCGAGAATGTCATGGAATTTGTATCCGAGTTGACGCTGGATACTGAGTTATCTGACGCATAACAGATTTGTAAGCTTGCCGCTTCTAAAAATAAAAGCGACATGAAAGAATATTTAATAAAAATTCTCATTTCTCATTTTCTTATTAAGGATAATTAAACCCATCGATGAAAGGAGCAGGATCAAGCCTGTTTGCTATACCAGGACCAGGTCTCTCTTTTACTCTAACTTCAAAATGGAGATGAGCACCTAAAGCTATACTGGTCATTCCATTGGCATTACCTGTGCAACCAGTTTCTCCCAATAATTCACCACAACGTACATGGTCTCCCCTTTCTAAACCAGAATGAATTGCAGACAGATGGGCGTAGAAAAAATAAACCTCACTAATTTCACTATCATTACATCTACAAAGCAACGCCTTCTCTAGTGGAAGATCGTCAATCTGAACAATAATACACAACTGTCTGCCATAATCACTACGAGGAGGATCAATTATAAAAGCGATGCGACCATCTGCTACTGAAAATATTGGTGTATTTGGCGCAGCTTCTATATCCAAGCCCTGGTGTTGATAACGACGTCCATTAGAGCGAGTTCTCCATCCCTTAAAAGTAGCACTACGGACTCGAGGAAGAGCATGAGTACGAATCCGGCAAACAGAAAGTGGATTACTCCATGTATTCCCCTCAACGTTTACAGAAGGAGATGGGGTATTTCTTGGCTGCGAATTCGTAATAGTTACTGGAGGTAAATCCGTATTTAGAATGTACGTAGAATTAAGTTTCTGAATAATATCTTTGGTGGAGTAATTTTTCATCTTCGGTTCAATTCGGTAATGATCAGGTACGATAATTGAATCGAAATAATTGACCATCCATGCAACAAAAGCGGTCCTCCATGTACTATCAATAGAATAATACCTAATTATCATCTCATTATCTTTTAAATTACCAATTAGTCGGTTATAGAAAACAATATTAGTCGGGATTTTTTCGCCTTTTCCAGGAGTTTCTTTCCCATTCATAATAATGTCATATGCGCCAAATGCCCCATTCATATGAACAAGGTAAGCTATTTTAACTAATTCATCTGATTCAAGAGCACTAACTGCTGATAACTTTAAACTAAGTGAGTCAATCCCTTTTCGATCATACAATCCAATCATATCAATACTGTATTCTGCATTAACCCGCAAAGATAAAACAGTATCTTTATCGATTTCCGTTATAGTTCCATCGACCAATTCACCAAAAAGTTTTCTATTTTTATAGACCAGTTTCTGGTAGGAATATTTTCCTGTTATAAGCTGATATATTTTAGACTCCGATTCTGCACATAGGGATAGCCATGTATCAGGTTTAAACTGTCCTAACCCTACCGCTCCAGAACCAGTAGGATTGGTCGCATTTGCTTTCCATCTTGACTCTGCATAAATTAATGCAGAAAGTCCCTCTGGCTGGAATTCATATTTTTTAGCTGTTTCAATGATATAATCTCGATATTGTTCTGCCTCTGGAGGAAGGCGTAACCCTTCACTGACATTACCAATATTACTCACACTGGTGGGAGCACCACCTTCGGTTCTCGTGGTTTGATTTACAGAAGGTGTCGGGCTTTCCGCTGTTCTACTTTCTGATGGGCCGGAAGCAGATGAGTCATTTCTCTGTTTCGCCTTTTCTTTTTCCTGTTGTTTGCTCGATTGTTGGGTACCTTGTTTAACTCTGGTACTCCCTTTTATTATCATTTCCCTGGATGATATCCGCAAACTTAACGTTCCCAGCGGCAATTTTTTATGGTCTGCAATCAGAATGTATTCTTTTTTATTTAAATGTTGCAGTTCAACCTTTATACCTTTGGTGCTGTCTTCAATAAGCAGACCAGCGACAACACCAGTGCTGTCTGTTACATAATCACACGTCTTACCATCAAAAGTGAGTCTGAGTTTTGCATCTCCAAGCGGGCGCCAGACGAGATCGCAAATCCTCAAAGTCAATTGAGTATCATAAACTTTGTCTTTTGATGGTAAACTCAATACCTGACCGGGCTGGATAATATGCTGCTCTGCTTTAGTGAGAAGACCGTTAATATTGGCCAGTTCATTAACATCAATTCCGAATTTACGACTGATTTTCCACAGGCTGTCACCCTTCTGAACTGTATACTGTTCCATGGCTATTCCTTATCTTGTTCGTTTAATTCACCATCATATTGCGGACCATGTTCATCGAAATCCAGGTCATCATCAGTCTCATCCTCAATATCATGCACATCGTTATAAGAAAAAAGGCTCGTCCATTTATCATCGCCAATTATTGCATGAAAATTTTTACTTTCAGGCTGTTCAAAACAACCTGACTCTCCATCATTAAAAGCAGAGTTCCATATTTGTTCTTTTGATTCACTATCAAAAAGACTCACTTTCATAGTAGATGGCGCAGCATTACCAAGAGCATCTAACAGCATAAAACTCATTGACTGTGGACCACTATCAGGAAGTTCTGGAATATTTGACTGCATAGAAGCTGGGCCACTGTAGAGAAGCTTACTTTGCTTCATCATAATATCACCAGGGCAGCCTAACTCGATGTTTCCTCCGGAAAGGCGAATGTATGCCCCGCCAGCACAGGTAAACGTTAAAGTTTTTGCCGCTGTAAAAGTCATATCCTTTGTTGTACTGGTCAGCGAAATATTTTGCTTAGCTATTACTTCAATATTTCCTGACTGAGCCTGTGATATTATATCACCTTTAGCTACAATAGCTTCTACGCCCTCAGTTTCGGTAAAGATTGATATTTTTTCAGAAGCGGCAAGGGTAATATTTTTCTTTGCTCCCAGTTCAACATTTTGCCCTGCAGTCATATAAATATTTTCGCTTGCAACTGCCTGAAGATGACTTCCACTGGCTAAAGCAATACCTTCTGGTGCACTCATCAGTAATAAAGCCTGCTTTAGCGCAAGTAACTTCTCTTCCATCAGTGCCTGTTGTTGCTCATATTGCAAGAGCTGTGCTTTTGCCGCTGATGCTGCCAGTGAAAGAGACTCCATTTGACTAACGGCTTGCGTCAACAAGGAATGTACTGCAGCCATATCCAGCACTTTCCCTTGTGCCTCAGGCTGGCTGTCCGCAGTAATGAATATCCCTTTCCCCGCGCGGATCCCTCCCCACGAATCGGTACGCAGTTCAAACCCTTCCCCCCTAAGCTTGCGGATGGCATCAACGTTATGACCTAAATTCAGCTGCGTCTTGCCGCCGTACTCGGTGCTGAGCTTGATATGCTCCTCGCCGCGCTTGTCCTCCATTCGCAGCTTATTATTGGCCGGAGTACGAATCACATTGCGGGTGCTGTTTTTCTCCGTCACAGGATCGACATGCCGCGAGTCATGCAGCGCATGCGCAATATACGGCCGGTCGGGATCGCCTTCGTGGAAAGCAATCGCCACCTCCGTGCCCTGGATCAGCGGGAAGTGAAAGCCGTACACGTCGCCGCCGTAGGGTTTGGCGAGACGCACCGGCATGCTTTCCTGACCCTGCCCTTTCTCGTCTCTGTCAGCGTCAAATTTCACCCGGTACAGGCCGGACGCATCTTGCCAGGCATAGATATCATTCGCCTTCGCGCTGGTCACCCGCGCCGTCATGGTGCCAGTCACCTTCGGGCGCGGCAGCAGCGGCGGACGCCAGCACAATGTTTCGCTGTAGGGCACCGCAAGCAGGGACACCCGCAGCGCCTCCCGGCGGCTGGCGGTAAAACCGGTGCCGGTGATTAACAGCGGATCCTGTACGGGCGCAGGCAGGGTCGACGGCAGACTGTCGGTAACGTTCAGCACCTGGGCCGGCGCCAGCCAGGCTGCAGTACTGCTCGCGGTAATAAGCGTCTGGTGAGCCAGAAAACGCTCATGGTCGAGGCGGGCATAGAAGTTGGCGGTCTCCGTCTGCGGGTCGATTTTATCGCCACGCTCCCGGTGACGAAGCTTATAGTGGTATACCTCACCGTAAGTGATGCCTTCACCATTTCCCCGGGTCATTTCCGCTGTTGCCGACTGGAGAACGCTCTGCGCATCGCGGGGGTTATAATCCCGGGTAGTGACGTTTGCCTCTACGACATTGTGCGTGATGCTCAGACCCCATATCGATTCCGCACCGCTGTCGCTCATCCCGGACGGGCTGTTTACAGGAAGTGTCTTATCGAACATCAGCGCCCGCTGCGCGTCGGCGAAGTGGACCACTTCGCTCTGGGCCTCTTCCTGCAGGGTGAAGAAATAAAATATCCCCACCTCTGCCAGCAGGCGCTGGATAAACGCCAGGTCGCTCTCCTGATACTGATTAATTTGCTCGCGCCGCGGATAGTGTTGCTTGAGATTAAACTCATACTCCCAGTCATGGAGGTGATGTTCCTGCAATACCTGCTCCACCACCTCCGGTACCGATTTGTTGACGAAAAAACGATGGCTGCGAAACTGTTTATCCAGCAGGGAGAGAAACGGCTGGAGGGTTATCTGATAGGTCGACTGATCTTCAGAACGATTGACGCGCCGGAAGGTGGTAATCACACCATGGACGCGTTTGCAGTCCGCCAGCTGCTGCAGTGCGCCGCCGCCCATCGTCAGCATGGCGGGTTTGCTCAGGAGCTGTGCGGCATCAATATTTTTCTCTGCGCTGGTAAACGTAATAGTGTAATAATAAAGTTCACTCAGTTTTTCTGCCCCACTGAATTCTTCCACATCCAGCGATGCGGTACATGAAGGAATATCCAGCTGGTAACGGTTAAGGGTGGTGCCGGTAATTATTGAAGAAGTATCCATTATATTCCTGTTTTACTCCGCTGTAATGACCATCAAAAATCAATTCACAGGACGCCCTGTTTAATTTTGTTTAATGATAATCATCTCATTCATCATAAATATATTTATGTGCATATCGATATATCAGATACCCCACCAGGAGTTTCGTAACTAAAAGGTAACCCCAGGGATATTTATATTCACAGACTGAGAAATAAAAAAAGCAGCCAGAAACCGGAGCCTTCAACGTTTATCGCCGCCAGCATTTCTCTGCCACTGTCCTTAGCGCTATCCATACTGATCTCCTTTATCCATCCCCTTTCCTGCGCTTCATCCCCGCAGAGACCGCGCTTTGCCGACAAGTTTGACTGGCTGCAGGCACGCTACCGCCCATCGCTGTTTCCTGTTTATCAGGGACCCGTAGCGCACAAGGTCAGGCAGGCAGATTGTTGTTGTTCAACCTCCGCGATCGGGGTCGCTGATTACTCGGTTTCGCTTTTTAATCCGTTAGTCTCTGCTCCTGAGGTATTGGCCGTGCCCGGCGTCAGACAGGCGTCCTTCTGCGGGACCAGACTGATCTCCACCCGGCGATTTTGCGCCCGCCCCTCTGGCGTCTCGTTGCTGGCGACAGGACGACTTGCGCCGTAGCCCTGCACCGCAAAACAGCTCTCCGGCACATCGCCGGTATCGCGCATCCAGTCGCGGACCGCCTCGGCACGCTTCAGGGAGAGTTGTTGATTGGATTTATCGTTGCCGATGCTGTCGGTATGGCCTGCCACCACGATCAGCCAGCCGGGTTTCGCCTTAATGCCCAGCAGCGAGTTCACCAGCAGCTTTGTCGAACCCGGTTTCAGCGTCGATTTGCCGGTATCGAACAGCGCCATGCTATCGAGGCGGATCGTCTGCGGTCCCTGCACAACCTGCTTAATGACCGGACGTGGCGGCGGGGGCGGCGCCCAGTCATTGATAGCGGCTTCCACGAAGGGGATCAGCCGCCCCCCCTGATACAGCCCCAGCCGATAACGCAGCGGCTCCCCCCGGCGCAACCAGTCATCCAGCAGGCGGCTGTCGGCACGCAGACGCTGCTGCGCCTGCAGCTTCGGCGTCGGCGGCGTGCCGCTGAGGCGGTGATACACCGCCAGATGATCGCCGACGCTGCGCACCAGGCGCTGGTTGTTGATAAAGGAAGCCAGCATCGCCAGCGCCAGAAAGAGGAAGCCCACGCCAGCGGCAAGACCAACATCGCGCATCCGGCGGCTGACCCCGTGGCGGTGCGGCAGTGACGACAGAAGAAGATCCGGCAGCGGGTGAGGACCTGGCGCCGCGTCGTTGCCCGGGGAGAGCGTGGTGATCCCGGCGATTTGCTGTTGCCAGAGGTTGTTCGCCACCGCCGCTACCGGTGTCAGGCAGATGCCCGCGGCACACAGGTTCAGCGGAGGAAGTTCCGCCTGCCGGGCGCGGAATGGCCGGAAAAGAGCGTTTTCGGCCAAGGTCAGAATGCTCTCCAGCCACAGCGTCTGATGCAGGCGTGAGGCAGGGCTGCCCTCCCGCTGCCACTCGGCAACCGCCTGGGGCGCTTGTCCCTTCTGCTGCACCTGGAGACCAGGCCTCTCCGGCGTGACGGTAAACCAGCGGCTTTCCACGGCCTGGCCGCCTGGCGGCGTCACCCAGAACACGCTCCACACCGGCGGCAGACCGTTTAGCCAGGTTCGGCACTGAACGATACTCCGCCGCCAGTCGCGCAGCGACTGCGCCAGATGCTCCCCGGAGGGGTGGTGCTCCGGTACCACCGCCAGCAGCACGGAAACCTGCGATACCAGCGCCGGACGCGCCGCCGCCAGGTACTGCGCCAGCCGCGGCAATTGCTCCGCGCTGTCTCCCCGTAGATACCAGCCGTGACGGGTTTCGCCGTGCGCCGAACGCCCGGGAAACAGACCGTCGGTATCCCCGCAGACCAGAACCACTGCCCCCTGAAAATCCTCGGGTGGCAGGACGATTTCCGATCGCTGACGGCTGACTGCCCGGCGACGCTGACGCCAGAGCGCCGCGCCGCCCGCCAGCAGGATGCACAGACTGAAGATCACCTGGTTGCCGATGGACAGCGGCCAGAAGCCCAGCACTAGCCACAGGGCCAGGATGACGGTCAGTATCGTAAGCAGACGACGGGCGTTATCACGCATCTCTTATCCCTGCCCTGCTATCTGCGCCACCATCTGTGACAGCATGGCGGAGCAGGTCAACCACAGCGCCGCCAGCGCCACAATGCCAGCCGCCCAGCCGCACCAGTACATCCGCCGTCCGCTGCGCAGCCGGGAGGCACGAACCACCACCGGCGCCTCCTGGGTCAGGCTGAACGGCGGGACCCGCGCGCCAAGCGCTTGCGCCACGTCCTCACGCCGTTCGTCATCCTCGGCGCGGTACTGTCCGACAAACCCCAGTTGCAAAGTACGATAGAAACAAGTCAGCACTGCCGCATCCGCCGTGGGCTCTCGCAGCAGCTGGCGGATCCGTTCCCAGAGCTCTTCCCCGGCGTTGAGAGTGCTGAAAAAGCGCGCCTGCAGCGGATCCTTGCGCCACCTGCGGTAGCCATCATCCTGACTGGCGCGGTTGAGGACGCTCTCATCGAGCAGCGCGCAGTAGGCATAGAGCATCTGCTCAGCGCTGGCTTCACTGACTCCCCCCGCCGTCAGCGCCTCGCGCGCCTCGGTCACCCATCGACAGGCCTGGCGATAGAGCGCCTCGCCATCCGTCACCGGCTGGCCGCAGCGTAACTGGCTGACCATCAGCCAGCCCGGGTAAAAGGTTTTGTTGATCAGATCGCTTTCAGAGGTATTCATGAGCGCAGTACCGCAAAGAGTTCAAGTTTCACGTCGCCAAGCGATTCCGGGGTATAGAAGGTGCAGTTGCCGGCCTCCAGCATCGTGCGGGCGGCGTCGGTGGAGAGATCCAGAGCGAAATATTGGTTTTCCAGACGTAGCGGAATGGCCGCCGGCACATGGCTCAGCGGTTTGATCGCGATGCCGCTGAGGGCAATATTGACGACCTCGGCGACATCATCATGGCTACCCGCCTTACAGAGCTGCGGAAAGCGGCTCTGTAGCTGGTGAGGGGGGAGTGAAGAGCGCACCGACAGATAAAAATCCGCCCCCTCGCGCAGCCGCGCATCGTGCAGCCTGCCCCGCCAGATCTCCCGGTCGGCGCCCTGCTCCAGAGCGATGGCGATCACCCTTGAGGGCAGGCTGACTTCGAGCAGCGTATCCAGCAGGGCAAACAGCGGTGGGAATACCTGCTCTGGCGAGGCATGCCGGTAGCGGGGGATTGCTTCCAGATGATGTTCAAGGGAGAAAGTCAGCAGACTGCCGGCCAGCCTGGCCAGTTCGCGATAGAGCAGCTCCGGATGGCGCGAAGGGTCCTGATGCAGCTCGCTGAGCACCGGTTCAGCGCTGTTCAGCGCGTTGAGCAGCCAGAACAGGGAAACATCCGCCACGGCAAAATCAGCCATCCGCGCATTGCTTTCACGACGCATGGCCATCAGGCGTCTGCGTCGGGCCTGCAGGCGATGTAACAGCTCGCCCAGCTCGCTGACCAGCGTCGGGCTTGCCGCCAGCGACAGCAGCGGCGGGATGAATTCCGGGTCAACGATCCACTGCCCCTGGGCGTCGCGCACCAGACGCGCTACCGGGCAGGTGAGGAAGGCTGCATTTTCCTCGGTGGAGAGACGCAGCGTTAGCGCGTGCCGCAGAACGGCCAGCTCGCTGCGTTCATGGCCGGCCAGCTCCTGGACGGTCACCTGCTCGGCGCGCCAGCGGCGCGGGCGGGCGCTCTCCTGGCCGTCATCAAGATTGCCGCCGCTGGCGCTGAGCAGCGGCAGAGCGAGCAGAACCTCCACGCTGTCCTGCATCACGTCCGATACATCGCGGACCGGTGGCAAAATATCCGCCAGCTCGGTGTCAATCAGCGTTCCGTCGGCGAAACGCACGATCAGCCGGGTAGCGTTGAGCCGGGAAAGGGTGAGCGCGCTCGCGTCAAACTCCGCGCGCAATACCCCCCACGGGTGGGCGAGCGCCATGCGGGAGACCGTATCGGCGACGTGCGCGTCCCAGCGGGCCTGTTGCTGAAACTGCTGCGGGACCAGAAAAGCCCCGTCGCGCCATAATGGGCGGAAAATCTTCATTGCACCTCCTGTGCCTTTCACTTTCATTGGTCTGCAGACAGGACCAAATGCCCGGACGGATATCCCTCATCCGCCGTGTGTTCGGCTGGATTTATTACCTGCCGCTTCAGGGAAAGGAAATATCTCCCCTGCCCGCGAGAGTTTCGAAGTCAGATGGTATTTTTTGGTCAAGGGATGTTTATCATAAAGCGAAAGAGTCAGGGGGAGGTAACGCTTGGCCCTAAATAATATCTGAATTCAACCCAAGGTAGCTTTATTGCTCTCGGTCATCACATGTAGAAGGAATATTCCATAAGCGACCCTTTTATTATTTTCCTGTTGAATATTAATTAGCGAATTAATCCCTCCGTCAGGAATATTTATATTTACCTTAAATATAAATAATAATAAAAATATCACCGCAATCGATATACCCTCAGTAGCGCTGAGTCCAGAATCTCCCCCGGCAACTGCCAGATACCCGGAGGAGCGCCCCGCCCCACCCGGCCATTGCCAGGCGCTGCATTACCCCGTATTTTGGTTTCCCGCTCCGCTGTGGGCGGGTGTCAGGGCGAACGAGAGAGAGAAAATGAAACCACTATTTGTCTATGGGACGCTCTGTCCCGGTCGCAGCAATGCGCATATTCTGGAAGCGATCGGGGGCGAGTGGCGTCCCGGCTACGTCACCGGCACCTTTTACGCGCGCGGCTGGGGCGCAGCCGCCGATTTCCCGGGGATCGTCCTCGACGCTCACGGCCCACGGGTCAACGGCTATCTGTTCCTGTCCGATCGGCTGGCGGCGCACTGGCCCATGCTGGACGACTTTGAGGAAGGGTACGATCGGGTGCCGGTGGAAGTGACCACCGACGATGGACAGCAGATCAGCGCCTGGATTTATCAGCTTCAGCCCCGGGGGTAATCCCCCGCCGCGCTGCGCGGCATGGTACAGCAGCCCAGCGCGATCGCGAGTCTGGCGTCGTTTCTGCCAATGCAGGTATACTTGCCAGATGTTTCCTCAGTTTCAGACACGCAGATGACAAAACTCACCTTACAAGAGCAGATGCTCAAAGCCGGCCTGGTCAGCAGCAAAAAAATGGCTAAAGTCCAGAGGACGGCGAAAAAATCCCGCGTTCAGGCCCGTGAGGCCCGGGAAGCGGTGGAAGAAAATAAAAAAGCCCAGCTGGAGCGTGATAAACAGCTTAGCGAGCAGCAAAAGCAGGCGGTGCTGGCGAAAGAGTATAAAGCCCAGGTGAAGCAGCTGATCGAGATGAACCGCATTACGGTCGCCCGGGGCGATATCGGCTTTAACTTTACCGATAATAATCTGATCAAAAAAATCATGGTCGACAAGCCCACCCAGACCCAGCTGATTAACGGCCGTCTGGCGATTGCCCGCCTGGCGGTGGATAACAAGCCCGAAGGTGAATATGCGATTATTCCGGCGGTGGTGGCTGAGAAAATTGCCCAGCGCGACGCCAGCAGCATCGTGTTGCACAGCGCCCTGAGTCAGGATGAGCAGGATGAAGACGATCCGTACGCCGACTTTAAGGTGCCCGACGATCTGATGTGGTAACCCCGGGCTTTCCCGCCGCGGGCGATCAAAACGGGCTCGCCTGCTGGATATGCATCGGCTCATGGCTGACGGGGTGGACAAAGCGCAGTTCGCTGGCGTGCAGCATCAGCCGCGGAGCCTGTTCCGTGCCGGGCAGCTCCCGGCCACCGTACAGATCGCAGCCAAGGATCGGATAGCCCAGCAGCTGGCAGTGAATACGCAGCTGATGGGTCCGTCCGGTCTCCGGGGTGAGCGCCACCCGGGTTAACGCCAGCGCCCTCTCGCCTTCTCGCGCCTGATACAGGCGGTCTATGACCCGATAGCGCGAACGCGCCGGTTTGCCGTGGCGGGCGCAGAGCGCCATGCGCGGGAAACGGGCCGGATCTTTGGCGATTGCCGCCTCCACTATCCCCTCATCTTCCGCCAGATGGCCGCACAACAGCGCCGTATAGACCTTGTCCACCGTGCGCTGGCTGAACTGCTGGCACAGCAAGGCGTTAATGCCCTTGTTGCGGGCGATCACCATCAGGCCGGAGGTGCCGAAGTCCAGGCGGTGCACCAGGGTGCAGCCCGGAAAGCGCTGTACCAGCCGGTGATGCACGGAGTCGAGGTTGCGCGGATCTTTGCCCGACAGGCTCAGCAGCCCGGCGGGCTTATTGATCAGCACCAGGTGTTCGTCCTGATACAAGAGGGTGATCTGTTCGCGGCACGGCGGCGCGACAAAGGTATCGATAATGGTGGACATCAGGCGGCCCGAAGAAGGAGTGGCTGGCGATAGTACCCCATTTTGCCCAGCGGCACGATGCTGGCGCACAATCCGCCCTCGCGGCGGCGTCATTTATCACCCACACTTATCGCAAAGGCATGGCCTGTACAGGCAATGTGCTTTACACTGCGCGCTGCAAAATTTGTGTTAACCAACGAGTAATACGGTAATGGCGATGAACGGAACAATCACAACGTGGTTTAAAGATAAAGGTTTTGGATTTATCAAAGATGAAAACGGCGAAAATCGTTATTTTCACGTGATTAAGGTCGCCAATCCTGATCTTATCAAGAAAGACGCGGCGGTGACTTTCGAACCTACCACCAACAATAAAGGGCTGTCGGCCTACGCGGTGAAGGTCATTCCGGAAAGCAAATATATCTATATTGCCGGCGAGCGGTTGAAGCTGACCTCCATCAAATCCTATGTGGTGTACCGGGAAGAAGAGCCGGTCGAGACCCGCGTCGATAAAGAAAACGCCGTGCTGTCGGTCGGGCTGCTGATGAACAGCATCCGGCCAAAAGCCACGGTGCAGCCGGGAGAGATGCGCTCGGTGAAAAAGCTGGCGATCACCACCTTTCAGGGGACAACCCTGATCTTTTCGGAAGACGAAATCGATATCGATGCCACGGTAAAATTGCTTAAGGTGTAAGCCCTGGCGCGCGGTTTCCCGCGCGCCCGAAGTCCTGCCCGATATGCTACCCGCCATCGCCCCTCGCCGGACGGGGCGATGGCGCCAGAGAGCCGATAAGGATGCCGCCATGCCCGTAAATTTTGACTTCAACGATCTCTACGCCTTTCGCGCCCTGATGGAATATGGCAGTTTTCGGCTGGCGGCCGAATCCATCTGCCTGTCGCAGTCGGCCCTTAGCCGACGCATCGAAAAGCTGGAGACGGCGCTGGGCAACCGGCTGTTCGATCGCACCACCCGGCGGGTGACCCTCACGCTGTATGGGCAAAATTTTGCCGAACGTTCGGAGCAGCTGCTGGCCCATGTCGAGACGGTGCTGGCGGATATCAGCCAGGTCAGCAAGGCGCGCACCGGGCTGGTGACGGTGGCGACAGTGCCTTCCGCCGCCTACTACTTTATGCCGGAAATCATCCGCAGCTTTCAGGCGCGTTATCCCCAGGTGCGCATCCGGTTGATTGACAGCAGCGTCGGGAATGTGATCGAGGCGGTCAGCAGCGGACAGGCTGACTTTGGCCTCTGCTTTGCCAAAAACCTGCCAGCCAGTATCGAATTCACCCCTCTTGCCGACGACCGCTATGTGGCCGCCTGTCGGCACGATCATCCGCTGGCGCGCAAGACGCACCTAAGCTGGCAGGCGTATTTTGAACAGGATTATATTGGCCTGGATCGGGTCTCCGGCAACCGGACGCTGCTTGACCGGGAGCTGGCGCATCTGACGCCGGCGCGGCCAAGTATCTGCGAAACCCGCCACGTCACCACGATGCTGGGGATGGTGGAAGCGGGCATCGGCATTGCCGCCGTGCCCGCGATGTCGATGCCCGCCGGGGAGCATTCCGTTCTCCGCGCTGTGCCGCTCACCGACCCGGTGGTCACGCGTACGGTAGGCCTGATCCGCCTCAGCGGCCGTATTCAGTCCTACGTGGCGGCAGAGCTGGAGAAGCTGATTATTGAACAGTATCCTTCTGGCTGACCGGCGCGGCGGCGGCTACGCTTCGCATACCGGTGGCGTGGATGGTCTCCTGCGCCGCCGGTGACGCCAGATACGTCAGCAGCGCCTTGCCTTCCTGCGGGTGGTCGGCGCTGATGGTCACCGCCCCGGCAAAGCGGGTGATGTACTGCAGGTTATCCGGCAGTTCGCCGACGAAGGTTACGCCGGGCACCGGCAGCAGTTCGCTCACCTGCTGAAAACCGATCGCATACCGTCCCTTGGCCACTTCCGAGGCCACCGGAATGCGCTCCACCATCTGCGCTTTACTCTGCATCGCGTCATCAATGCCTAGGGTGTGGAACAGCGTCGAGCTGACATAGCGTCCGCTGGCGCTGTCGGAGTACGCGACCGATGGCGCCGCCAGCAGCGTCGCACGCAGCTGGTCTGCGCTGTGGATAGCCGGCAGCGGCGCCCCCGCCTTCACCACCACGCCGATCGGCGAGTCGGCCAGCTCCCGGCGCGAATCCGGTTGCGTACGGCCCGCTTTCTCGAGGCTGGTCAGCGCGTCCCCGACCATGATCACCACGTCCGCGTGTTCGCCGCGCGCCAGACGGTTAGGGATCGCCTGCGGCGTTTTTCCCATCGACGGGCCAGGGATCACCACGAGGTGGTTGCCGGTTTGTTTTTCCCACGCCGGGGCCAGCTTTTCCAGCGCCGCTTTGAAGCCGCCGGAGATCATCACGGTGACCTCAGCGGACAACGCGCTGCCGCCGGTGGCGGCCAGCAGCAGCGTGGCTAGCAGGGTTCCTGTCGTTTTACGCATCATCTTCTCCCTGATTAACGTGCCGTCTGCAGCGCAACGGCGCTACGGCGATAGAGGTAGCAAGTGGCCAGCAGACCGCAGATGGCGGCAAAGCTCATCCAGTAGCCGGGAGACGCTTTATCACCGGTATACTCAATCAGCGCCGTGGAAATCACCGGCGTGAAGCCGCCAAACACCGCGGTCGCCAGGCTGTAGGCCAGCGAGAAACCTGCCACGCGCACTTCGGCGGGCATAATTTCGGTCAGCGCCGGGATCATCGCCCCGTTGTACATGCCGTAGATAAACGACAGCCACAGCAGCACGCTCAGCATCATCAAAAAGCTCGGGGCGTTCGCCAGCATGGTCAGCGCAGGCCAGGCGGTAGCCAGCGCCAGCAGGGTCATGGCGATCAGCACCGATCGGCGGCCAAAGCGGTCGGACAGCGCCCCGCCCACCGGCAGCCAGAAGAAGTTGGAAATCGCCACCAGCAGCGTGACCAGCAGGCTGTCAGAGGCGCTGAGCATCAGCACCTTTTTACCAAAGGTCGGGGCATAGACGGTGATCAGGTAGAACGCGGTGGTGGTCATCGCCACCATCATCATCCCGGCGATAACCACCTGCCAGTTCGCCAGCAGGGTGGCGAATACCTGGCGCATCGCCAGATGATGGCGGCGGGCAGTAAACTCCTGGGTCTCCTCCAGCTTACGGCGCAGGATAAAAATGAACGGAACAATCAGGCAGCCGAAAAGGAACGGAATACGCCAGCCCCAGTCGCTGATAGCGCTCGGCTCCAGTACCGCGTTGAGGGCAAAGCCCATCGCGGCTGCCACCATGATGGCAACCTGCTGACTGCCCGACTGCCAGCTGGTGTAAAAGCCTTTGCGGCCCGAGGTGGCGATCTCGGCCAGATAGACCGACACCCCGCCCAGCTCGGCGCCTGCGGAAAAGCCCTGCAGCAGACGGCCGATCAGCACCAGCAGCGGCGCCCACAGGCCAATGGTCTGATAAGAGGGGATCAGCACGATCAGGAAGGTGCCGGTGGCCATGATCGACAGGGTGACGATCAGCCCCTTGCGCCGCCCCACCTTGTCGATATAGGCGCCAAGTACGATAGCGCCGATGGGGCGCATCAAAAAGCCGGCGCCAAAGACTGCGAAGGTCATCATCAGCGAGGCGAATTCACTGCTCGCCGGAAAAAAGGTATGGGCGATGTAGGTGGCATAAAACCCGAACAGAAAAAAGTCGAACTGTTCGAGAAAGTTACCGGACGTGACGCGCAGAATGGCGCCGATCCGGTCACGGGTACTCATCTGTGAGGTTGTTGAATGCATGCAGGTCTCCAGTTTGTTATCCACGCGTTGTCGCGCGCCTGTCGCTGAAGACTGAAACAGAACCGGGAACGAAATAAGCGTAATAAACGCATCCACTAATGCATTTTACGCATGAATAACATTTAACTAATTAACATTACTTTTACATACAATCATTTAACACACACCATCCTAACCACGCCGCGGGTGACGGCGAAAAAGTCAGTTTTCCGTTTTGTGACCGGGGCCAGGATATGTCGCCGTGGGTTGAAGGCATAAAACCTGGCCTGGGGTAACGAAATACCCTGCCGGCTGGAAAGCGCGTCAGGAAGCGGTGGACTCCCCCACCAGCGTCTGCAACAGGGAGATAAGCCAGCGGGTAGCCTCGCGTTTCCCGCTGCGTTGGTGGGCGTAAATCTTGACGTCAAACGGCGGAACCGGAAACGGCAGCGGGAAAATGGTCAGCCGGGCGGCGCGGGCCATCGTCTCCGCCGCCCGCCGGGGCAGCGCCATCAACAGGTCGCTCTGCTCAATAATAAAGGGCGCGCTCAGCATCGAGGGGGTTTTCATCGCCACCTGCCGCGAATAGCCCTGTCGCTCCAGCTCACAGTCCAGCACCCCCTGCCGCTCATTCCACGGGGTCACCACCAGATGACGGGCCGCAAGGTAGGCGTCCAGGGTCAGCGCCGTCCGGTTGGCCTGGCTGATGACCACATATTCGTCCCGCAGCCAGTTAATCTCCTCAAGATCGGGATGGGCTGGCTCGTCAGGGGTATTGAACCCGAGGGCCAGGTCGACCTCGCCCGCCAGCAGCTCGGTCAGCGCCGGGCTGTGGGGCAGATAACGGAGCTCAAACCGCAGCCCGGGCGCCTCACGCTGCAGGTGATGCATCAGCCTCGGAAAGACGCAGAACGCGGTGAAATCGGTGATCGCAATCTGCATGCAGTCGGTGCTGGCGGCCGGCACAAACGCCGCCGGCGGCGTCAGCTCCTGGTTGAGAAACTTCAGCGCCGAAGCGATAGAGGGCGCAAGCTGGCTGGCATAGACGCTGGGGCACATCCGGTGGCCTTCGCGGTAGAACAGCGGATCGTTGAGGGCGCTGCGCAGCCGGGAAAGCGCATGGCTCAGCGCCGAGGTGCTCATCGCCAGCTCTTCCGCCGCCAGGCGTACCGAGCGGGAGCGATAGACCGCGTCAAAGACCGGCAACAGGTTGAGGTCAATCCGGCGCAGGACAGGATGCATAATATTCATCGTTTGCTGATTTCATTGCACTTAATTCTTTTCACAATACCGCTTATCCTCAGGGTCAGCAATTTTGCTCTCTTTTGACTATGGATACAGGACACCCCATGAGCATCACAATCCGCCAGGCCACCCCGGACGACGCCACCGCTATCTACGACATGATTTATGAACTCGCGGTCTACGAGAAAGCCCCCGAAGAGGTAGTGACGACGCCAGAGGAGATCAGAGAGACGCTGTTTGCCAGCGGCAGCAAAACCGAAGCGCTGATCTGCGAGGTGGCGGGCAAAGCGGTGGGCTACGCGGTGTTCTTCACCAGCTACTCCACCTGGCTTGGACGCAATGGTATCTATATGGAGGATCTGTACGTCACCCCCGACTATCGCGGGATCGGCGCCGGAAAAGCGCTGCTGAAAACCATCGCGCAATATGCTGTACAACGTCAGTGCGGGCGTCTGGAGTGGAGCGTGCTCGACTGGAACCAGCCGGCGATTGATTTCTATCTGAGCATTGGCGCGCAGCCGCAGGATGAGTGGGTGCGTTATCGCCTCACTGGCGATGCGCTGCGGGCCTTTGCGGAGTAAAGCGGCTCGCCAGCAGGTCGGCGCCAGGCGTCGACCTGCTGGCCGCGGATCAGGCTTCGACCGCGCTCTTCTGCAGCTGCGGACCGGCCAGCGCCAGACGCGCGCCCGCTTCGGTATCGCTGTACTGCTTGAAGTTATCCATAAACAGCTGAGCCAGGCTCTCGGCCTTCTCCTGCCATTTATCCGCTGAACTCCAGCCATTACGCGGATCCAGCACCGCGCTGTCTACCCCTGGAATGCTCTGCGGGATCGCAAGACCGAACACCGGGATGGTCTCCTCGCGCAGCGGGCCGGTAGTGCCGTTGAGGATCGCGCTAATGATGCTGCGGGTATCGCGCAGCGACAGGCGTTTGCCCTCGCCGTTCCAGCCGGTGTTGACCAGCCAGGCTTCGGCACCGGATTCCGCCATCTTCGCCGCCAGGACGCTGGCGTACTGGGTCGGGTGAAGCAGCAGGAACGCCGCGCCATAGCAGGCGGAGAAGGTCGGCGTCGGCTGGGTAATGCCGCGCTCGGTACCCGCCAGCTTCGAGGTGAAACCCGACAGGAAATGGTACTGCATCTGCTCGGTGGTCAGACGGGAGACCGGCGGCAGGACGCCAAACGCATCGGCGGCAAGGAAAATCACCTTCGACGGATGGCCCGCGCGGGACACCGGCTTGACGATATTGTCGATATGCGACAGCGGATAGGAGACGCGGGTGTTTTCGGTTTTGCTGCCGTCGGCATAATCCACGCTGCCGTCAGCGCGCACTACCACGTTTTCCAGCAGCGCATTGCGGCGGATGGCGCCATAAATCTCCGGCTCCGCCTGCGGATCGAGATTGATGGTCTTAGCGTAGCAGCCGCCTTCGAAGTTAAACACGCCGTCATCGTCCCAACCGTGCTCATCATCGCCAATCAGCTGACGATGCGGATCGGTCGACAGGGTGGTTTTCCCGGTCCCGGAGAGGCCGAAGAACAGCGCCACGTCCCCTGCTTCGCCACGGTTGGCCGAGCAGTGCATCGACGCGATGCCTTTCTGCGGCAGCAGGTAGTTCATGACCGAGAACAGCCCTTTCTTCATTTCGCCGCCGTACCAGGTACCGCCGATGAGCTGAATACGCTCGCTCAGATTAAAGGCGACAAAGTTCTCGGAGTTCATCCCCTGCGCCTGCCAGTTGGCATTGGTGCAGCCCGCGCCGTTGAGCACCACGAAGTCTGGCGTAAAGCTGGCCAGCTCGTCGGCGCTTGGCACGATGAACATGTTTTTGACAAAGTGGGCCTGCCACGCCACCTCGGTGACGAAGCGTACGCCAAGACGGGTGTCCGGGCTGGCGCCGCACCAGGCGTCGATGACGTACAGTTTTTTGCCGCTCAGCTGGCCCGCGACCAGGCTTTTCAGGCTACGCCACACGTCTGGCGATAACGGCTTATTGTCATTACGGCCGAGGCCGGAGTCTGCCCACCAGACGGTGTCGCGAGTCTGTTCGTCGCGGACGATGTATTTATCGCGCGGCGAACGGCCGGTGAAGATCCCGGTATCAACAGCCACAGCGCCAGAGTCGGTCATCACGCCGCGGGCCGCGCCGGTCAGCTCAGGAGAGGTTTCATGTGCAATAAGCAAATCGTAATCAGGGTTGTAAAAGAATTCGCCGCTTGCATTAATCCCCAGCTCCTGCAGAGCCATTTTTACTGATTCAATTTGTTGTGACATGGAACTCCTGACAAACTATTTAAGGTAAGAGGCCTGGGTTATTCATTGCTTTCGTCATCGTCGCCGGCTATTTAATAAGATAAGTCCTGGACAATGAAATAAAGCAATAAATAACCGTGAGTCGCGATTTCATATCGTGCTCATGTAGGGTCGCCGATATGCATTCATAAATCTCAACTTTCCAAAAAATGTTAACACCTGTCGATAATTATGTTAATTGCATAGTTTCTATGCGCTATGCTAAAATTGCATAGCCTTTATTGCGTTTTTGAGGACTGGATCGGTGTTGGCAAATCTGGAAGTAAAATGGCTGTATGATGTGATTGCCCTTGAGGAGTCGCGCAGCTTTACCCTGGCGGCCAAAGCCCGCAACATCTCTCAGTCCTCGTTCAGCCGACGCATCCAGTCGCTGGAGGCCTCCCTCGGATTCAGCATCTTCGATCGTAGCGCCAACCCCCTGCAGCTGACCAACCGCGGGAAAATTTTTGTCGGCTATGCGCGAAATATGCTCGATGACATGGATTTTCAGATCAGCCGTATTAAAGGCTTAAATAACACTACCCAGAAAATAAGAATCGACGCCGCCCCTTCGCTGTCGGTGTTATTACTGCCGGAGATCATCGCCGGTTACACCGACCGTAAAAATAAGACTTTTCATGTTGAATCGATTAACGTCAACGACGCCGTATTTCACCTCCGGGTCGTTGAGCAGCGTCTGGCCGCTACCACTCAGGCGGATCTGGCCGTTCACCATCACGTAGGCGCGGTCCGACAGGTTGAGGGCATGGCGGGCATTCTGCTCCACCAGAAACAGCGTCATCCCCTGGGCCGTCAGCTCGCGCAGGATCTGAAAAATCTGCTTCACCACCAGCGGCGCCAGCCCCAGGCTCGGCTCATCCAGCAGCAGCAGGCGCGGTCGGCTCATCAGCGCCCGGGCGATGGCCAGCATCTGCTGCTCGCCGCCGGAGAGGGTCATCGCCCGCTGTCCCCGCCGCTCTTCCAGCCGGGGGAACAGCTGGTACATTCGCGCCTTGTCCTCGGCCTGATAGCGGTTGCCAATGGCAATGGTCCCCATTAGCAGATTCTCCTCGACGGTCATATCGGGAAAGATGCGCCGCCCTTCCGGGGCCTGGGCGATGCCGTTGCTGGCGATAAAGTGGGTCGATTTCCGGCTGATCGCCTCCCCGCGATAGAAAATCTCCCCGCCGGCAATGCGCGGCTGGCCGAAGACCGACATCAGCAGCGTTGATTTACCGGCGCCGTTGGCGCCGATCAGCGCCACCGTCTCCCCCTCGTTGACGGTGAGGGAGACCTGCTTCAGGGCCTGGATCGGCCCGTAGAAGACATCCACCTCATTAAAGGCAAGCAAAGGCTGGCTCATCGGCGCGTCTCCTCTTCCTCAGCGCCTAGATAGGCGGCAATCACGCTGGCGTTGGCCTGGATCGCCTGCGGCGCGCCGCGGGCGATGACGTCCCCGTGATCGAGGACGATGATATGATCCGAAATCTCCATCACCATCCCCATATCATGCTCGATCAGTAGCACCGTGATGCCGTGCTGCTGGCGCAGAAAGCGAATAATCCGGCTCAGCGCCTGGGTTTCCACCGGGTTGAGGCCGGCGGCCGGGGCTGGTGCGCACCAGGCCGCGCGGCCGCCAGATCATCATCATCACCATCAGCACGCCGAACAGCAGCACCCGATATTCGTCAAAACCGCGCAGCAGTTCCGGGGTGACCGTCAGAACAAACGCCGCCAGTACCACTCCCAGGGTGGAGCCCATTCCCCCGAGCACCACAATCGCCAGGATCAGCGCCGACTCAAAAAAGGTGAACGACGTCGGGTTAACAAACCCCTGATAGCTGGCGAAGAACACCCCGGCGATCCCGGCCGTCGACGCGCCGAGCATAAACGCCGAGAGCTTCACCAGCACGTGATTGAGCCCCATCGCCCGACAGGCGATCTCATCCTCTCGCAGCGCCTCCCAGGCGCGGCCGATGGGCATCCGCGTCAGGCGATGCTTCACCAGCAGCACCAGCATCACCACCAGGCACAGCACGGCGTAGAGAAAGATGAATTTCAGGTTGGGGTTGTAGCTGACGTGGAAAAACTCATGGATGGGGATGCCGCCATCCTTGGCCCGGCGGGTAAACTCGAGGCCAAACAGCGTGGGGGATGGCACCGGTACGCCGTTAGGGCCGCCGGTGAAGCTCACCCAGTTGTTAAGCACCAGGCGGATAATTTCGCCAAAGCCGAGGGTGACGATGGCCAGATAGTCGCCATGCATACGCAGCACCGGAAAACCCAGCAACGCCCCGGCGAGGGCCGCCATCACCGCCCCCAGCGGCAGCATCGCCCAGAAGCCGAGGCCCAGGTACTGGTAGCCCAGCGCCAGGCCGTAGGCGCCGATGGCGTAAAACGCCACATAGCCCAGATCGAGCAGGCCCGCGAGGCCCACCACAATATTCAACCCCAGGCCAAGCAGAACGTAGATCAGCCCAAGAATGGCCACGGTCAGCAGATATTTTGTGGCGAGAAACGGAAAGACAATGGCCAGCCCCACCAGCAGCGGTATTATCCAGCGCAGCCGCGAACGGTAGCCCGGCGGCCGGACGTACACCCCGTCATCCGCCCCCTCAAAGCGGGCAATAAAGGCTTTTCCCCTGTGGCTCTGCAGCAGCAGACTGAGCGCCAGCCTGCCGGCCATCACCACCGCCACCAGAATCGCCACCCGCGCAGGCGCGAGGGTAAAACCATACCCTTTGAGCACCACGCCGACGATCGGGCCAAAGACAATTAACGCGCAAAGGCCGGCCAGTACGCTGTCGATCAGCGCGTTTTGGATAGCCCGCGCAGGCTGGCGCGTAATTTCACCCATAAAGCCTCCTTAGACCTTGGCCACCAGCGGACGTCCCAGCAGCCCCTGCGGGCGAAAAATCAGGATCGCCACCAGCAGCGCAAAGGAAAAGACATCTTTGTAATCCGAATTCACCAGCCCGGCGAACTGGGCTTCGGCCACCCCAAGCAGCAGACCACCCAGCATCGCGCCAGGCAGCGAGCCGATCCCGCCCAGCACCGCGGCGGTGAAGGCTTTGATGCCGATAATAAATCCGATATAGAAGTCGAAGGTGCCGTAGTTCATGGTCACCAGCACGCCGGCCAGACCGGCCATCGCCGCGCCGATGACAAACACCAGGGAGATCACCCGGTCGGTATTGATGCCAAGGATCGCCGCCATGCGCCGGTCCTGCTGGGTGGCGCGGCAGATGCGCCCCAGCCGGGTATACTGAATAATCCAGGTCAGGATAAGCATCCCCACCAGCGCCGCGACGAGAATAAACACCTTGGTCCAGGTGATCTGCACCACCCCATCGCCCACCGTCATGCGCAACGCGCCGCTAAGCAGCGTCGGGATCCCCTGCTGGTTCGGCCCCTGGCTCAGCTGGACATAGTTCTGCAGGATCAGCGACATCCCGATAGCCGAGATCAGCGGCGCCAGCCGCGTCGAGTTGCGCAGCGGCCGGTAGGCGATGCGCTCGATCGCCCAGCCGTATACGCCGGTGACCACGATGGTGAACACCAGAGTGGCGAAAATCAGCAGCGGAAAGGAGTGGATCCCGAAGAAAGAGAGCAGCGCCAGGCCGATGGCGCACAGGTAGGCGGAGACCATATACACCTCGCCGTGGGCGAAGTTGATCATGCCGATGATCCCATACACCATGGTGTAGCCGATGGCGATTAAGCCGTACACCGCGCCCAGCGTCAGCCCATTGATCAGTTGTTGCAGAAAAAACGCCGTCATAGCCCCTCCAGCCGCCAGGCAGACGGCCGCCGGGTTCCGTTCCCGGTCAACCGCCGTCATGTGACAATTCGCAAGTCAAAAGGACAGAGCGTCCTCAGGTCGTGGCCGATCAGAGCTGGTGATATTTGCCCTTGTCGTCCCACTGATAGACCACGTAGTCGGACACCTTGAGGTCGCCTTTGCCATCCCAGGCTTTCTTGCCCATCACCGTCTCGACGTCGTGGCTCTTCAGCCAGTCGCTGGCTTTGGCGTTATCGGTACCGACGGCGTTCCAGGCCGCGGCGATAGCCTGAATGGAGGCGTAGGCGTAGAGGGTATAACCTTCCGGCTCAAAGCCGCTGGCGCGGAACTTCTCGATCACCGCTTTGCCGTCGGGGAGGGTGCGCGGATCCTGACCAAAGGTCATCAGCACGCCGTTGGTGAACTGCGGCCCTCCGGCGGCCGTGACCAGCTCCTCGGTGACGATACAGTCGCCGGAGAAGAATTTGGCCTGCACCCCCTGCTCGCGCATCTGGCGCACCAGCGGGCCCGCTTCCGGATGGCAGCCGCCAAAGTAGACCACGTCCGGCTTGAGGGCGCCGATCTTGGTCACCAGGGCGTTAAAGTCTTTTTCACCGCGGGAAAGGCCTTCGTACAACACTTCTTTGGTACCCCGCTTCGCCAGCGCCGCGCGGGTGGCATCGGCCAGCCCCTGACCATAGGTGTCTTTATCGTGGATGACGGCGATTTTCTTCGCCTTCAGCACGTCCAGCATATAGTTGGCGGCGATCGCCCCCTGCTGATCGTCACGACCACACATGCGAAAGAGATCTTTCATGCCGCGCTCGGTGATCTGCGGGTTGGTCGAGCCGGGGGTAATGGTCAGGATCCCGGCTTCGTCATATACCTCGGAGGCCGGCATCGTTGAGGAAGAGCAAAAGTGCCCCACCACGGCGGAGACTTTCGCTTCATCCACCAGCCGGTTGGCCACCGCCACCGCCTGCTTCGGTTCGCACGCGTCATCCCCCTGCACCAGCACAATCTTTTCGCCTTTGATGCCGCCGGCGGCATTGATATCGGCCACCGCCTGCGAGGCCCCCTTCCAGTACTGGGCGCCGTAGGTGGCGTTGGGGCCGGTAAAGGGCCCGGCGACGCCGATCTTCACGTCTGCCTGGGCGTAAAAGGCCATGCTCATACAACCTGCTATCACAACATGAAGCGTCATTGTTTTCAGTTTCAAAGACATTCGGATATTCCTCAGCGATGTAAAGCCTGGCGTCATGGAATGACGCAGAAAATATCACTTACCGTGTGGTGCCGACGCTGGCGCAGCGCCAGGACGGCCAGGGTGGAAGAAGCAAAAATCCCGCCAGGAAGGAGTGGAACACCGGAGAACAGTCGCCCCGGTCGGTACGCACGCGACGGCAACCCGTGCCGCATCCGGCAAGGGCGCATTCCCTTTCAGGTCAGGAGATCGGTTGCCATCACGTGGCGAGCCGGACAACGCGGTATCCGTACCGGCCCGTGAGCTAAACATAGATGCAGTTAGCGGTCGCTGCGCGCCAGCGTGGTGCAAAAATGCGAATATGATCAACAGTGGTGATTATTTTGTTGCGGTAATGTGAAGATGATAACAGGAGAGCCCGTTAAAGGCTCTCCTGTGACCCGGTGGCCGCTCAGAGTTGACTGGTGAACGTTCGGGAGATCACATCCTGCTGCTGTTCGCGGGTCAGCGCGTTAAAGCGGACCGCATAGCCGGAGACGCGGATCGTCAGATTCGGATACTGCTCCGGGTGTTCTATCGCATCGAGCAGCTTTTCCCGGTTCAGCACATTGACGTTGAGATGCTGTCCCCCCTCCACCGTCTCCTCGTGGTGGAAGTAGCCGTCCAGCAGGCCCACCAGGTTGTTTTCCTGCGCTGACGGGGCTTTGCCGAGCGCCGCCGGCACGATGGAGAAGGTATACGAGATGCCATCTTTGGCGTAGGTAAACGGCAGTTTCGCCACCGAGGTCAGCGACGCCACCGCCCCTTTCCGGTCGCGGCCATGCATCGGATTGGCCCCCGGAGCGAACGGCGTCCCCGCCCGACGTCCGTCCGGGGTGTTGCCGGTTTTCTGGCCGTATACCACGTTGGAGGTGATGGTCAGGATCGACTGGGTCGGCACCGCCTGACGCCAGGTGGGGAGCGCCTGAATTTTGCGCATAAAGCGCTCCACCAGGTCGCAGGCGATGGCATCGACCCGATCGTCGTTGTTGCCGTACTGCGGATAGTCGCCTTCAATGACAAAGTCCACCGCCAGCCCGTGGTGATCGCGCACCGGCTTCACCCGGGCGTACTTTATCGCCGACAGCGAATCCGCCGCCACCGACAGGCCGGCGATGCCGCAGGCCATCGTGCGGTAGACGTCGCGGTCGTGCAGGGCCATCAGCGCCGCCTCGTAGCTGTACTTATCATGCATGCAATGGATGATGTTCAGCGCGCTGATGTACTGCACCGCCAGCCAGTCCATAAAGTGGTCGAGGCTGGCCATCACGGTGCCGTAGTCCAGCACCTCATCGCGCAACGGTGCGGTTTTCGGCCCCACCTGAATCTTCAGTTTCTCATCCACCCCGCCGTTAATCGCGTAGAGCAGCGTTTTGGCGAGATTGGCGCGGGCGCCGAAGAACTGCATCTGCTTGCCGATCACCATCGGGCTGACGCAGCAGGCGATGGCGTAGTCGTCGCTGTGAAAATCGCTGCGCATCAGATCGTCGTTCTCATACTGCAGCGACGAGGTGGCGATAGAGACCCGGGCGGCATATTTTTTAAACGCCGCCGGCAGCGCTTGCGACCAGAGCACGGTCAGGTTCGGCTCCGGCGCCGGGCCCATGGTGTGCAGAGTATGCAGATAGCGGAAGGTGGTTTTGCTGACCAGGGTGCGACCATCCAGCCCCATGCCGCCCAGCACCTCCGTCGCCCAGATGGGATCCCCGGAGAACAGCGAATCAAATTCCGGGGTGCGCAGGAAACGCACCATGCGGATCTTCATGATGAAGTGATCAATGAGCTCCTGGGCCTGCTCCTCATTCAATAAACCGGCGCGCAGATCGCGTTCGATATAGATGTCGAGGAAGGTAGCCGTGCGCCCCAGCGACATGGCGCCGCCGTTCTGCGACTTCACCGCCGCCAGGTAGGCGAAGTAGAGCCACTGCACGGCCTCCCGGGCAGTGCGCGCCGGGTGAGAGATATCGCAGCCGTAGCGGGCCGCCATCTCCTGCATCTGCAGCAGCGCGCGCCGCTGTTCGGCCAGCTCTTCGCGCAGGCGCAGGGTGGCCTCCAGCGCCTCGCCGCGCTCAAGGGCCGGCTGCAGGTCGGCAAACTGCAGCTCACGTTCGCGGACCAGGTAGCGAATGCCGTACAGCGCCACGCGGCGGTAATCGCCGATGATCCGTCCGCGGCCATAGCCGTCCGGTAGCCCGGTCAGCACCCCGGATTTGCGGCAGCGCAGCATATCCGGGGAATAGACGTCAAAAACGCCCTGATTGTGGGTCTTACGCAGCGCCGTAAACTGATACTCAAAGTCAGGATCCATTTCGCGACCATAGGCCTCGAAGGCGCTTTTGATCATCTTGATGCCGCCAAAAGGATGCAGGGCGCGCTTCAGCGGCTGGTCCGTTTGCAGGCCGACGATCTTTTCCAGCGGCTGGTTGATATAGCCCGCCGCGTGGGCGGTGATGGAGGTGGCGACATTGGTGTCGAAATCCACCGGCGCATGGGTGGCGTTCTCGACGCGGATCCCGGCCATCACCTGCTCCCAGAGGGCGGTGGTCGCTGGCGTCGCGTTAGCGAGGAAAGACTCATCGCCCTCGTAAGGGGTGTAGTTATGCTGAATAAAGTCGCGAACGTCGATCTGCGTTTGCCACGCCGTACCGCGAAAGCCCTGCCAGGCGTCGGCGTATCGTACATCCTGGGTATCGATATCTACTTTCATGAACATCGTCTCTCTACAGAATAAAAAGTCAGGCCAGCGCCGCCGCGGTGTGGATCCGGCCTAAGCGGATCGCATCGAGGGCAATCATGCGCTCTTCATTGGTAGGAATAACCGCGCAGCGCACCCGGCTGCCGTCGGCGGAGATCAGGCGCTCGCCGGCCGAATTGGGCTGCTGATTGCGGGCGGCGTCCATCGCAAGGCCAAAGACCGTCAGCCGTTCGCTCACCAGCCGACGGATCAGCACCGAGTTCTCGCCAATCCCGCCGGTGAAAATAATGCCGTCGAGACGCTGCAGCGCCGCGGCGTGGCCGGCAATATGGCGGGCGATACGATGGACAAAGGTTTTAATCGCCAGGCGGGCGCGGGCATGGCCCTCATGCCACGCCTGCTCCAGCACCCGCAGGTCGGAGGAAAGACCGGAGATCCCCAGCAGGCCGGAGGCGGTGTTGGCTACCCGCTCCAGGTCGCTGAGGGTCTGCCGGGTTTCCCCGGCAATCCACGCCATGGCGCCGAAGTCGACATCGCCGCTGCGGGTGCCCATCATCAGCCCCTCCAGCGGCGTCATCCCCATCGAGGTGTCCACGCTGCGGCCGTTACGCACCGCGCAGATCGAGGCGCCATTGCCCAGGTGGGCGATCACCAGGCCGCTCTCCTGCTCCGGCAACCCGAGCAGCGCCAGGGCGCGCTGGGACACATAGCGGTGCGAGGTGCCGTGGAAACCGTAGCGGCGTACCCCGAGATTCTGGTAATACTCCCACGGCAGACCATAGAGAAAAGCTTCCGGGGCCAGGGTCTGGTGAAAGCTGGTATCAAAGACCGCCACCTGCATCACCTCCGGGAACAGCCGCTGCGCCGAAGCAATGCCGCTGAGACTGGCGTAGTTATGCAGCGGGGCCAGGGACGATACCTGGCGAATGTTATTGATAACCTCCTCGCTAATAATGACCGACTCGGTGAACAGGTCGCCGCCGTGGGCGACGCGGTGGCCAATCAGGGCCACGCTGTCGATGAGGTCGCGTTGGGCTAATGCCCCGGCAATCGCCTGCAGGGCGCCTTCGTAGCCGCGCTGCGCCAGCGCCACCGGCTCGCCGCCGTTGAGCGAGAGAAACGCCCGTTCCGCGTTGATGCCCTCGGCCACGCCGTTGAGCAGGCAGTCGCAGCTGGCGGCGTCCAGGACGGAAAATTTGATTGACGACGAGCCGCAGTTAATCACCAGTACTACCGGAAATTCAGTCATGTTGTACTCCGCGTGGCCTGAGCCGGATTAGAACAGTTTGTAAGCAATGTTGAGGATGGTCAGCAGACCGATAGCGGTCACAAAGAGGTTGTCGAGACGGCCACGGTATTTGGCCAGCGAAGGCGCTTTACGAATGGCGTACATCGGCAGCAGGCACAGCAGCGAGGCGATAATCGGCGCGCCCATCGCCTCAATCAGGTCGAGGATATTGGGGTTGGCATACGCCACCACCCAGGTCGAGCCCATGATGAACACCATGCTCAGGGTATTGAGCTTGCCGCTGGAGACCCGGGTTTTATCCCCTTTATAGCCAAAGCGCAGGATCAGACCGTTCAGCCCTTCGAGCGTGCCGAGATAGTGGCCGAAAAACGATTTGAAGATGGCCACCAGGGCGATGATCGACGCGCCATACTCCAGCAGGGTGGCAAAGGTGGATTTGGTGCCCGACATCGAGGCAAAGTGGTTCGCCAGATAGGAGAGCACCGGGATATTCTGCGCCTTGGCGTCCGCCATGTTCTGCGGTGAGAGGGTAAACAGGCAGCTGAAGGCGAAGAACATCACCACCGCCACCATCAGCATGCTGGCCCGGGAGATGATCTGTGAGCATTTGCGTTCGGTATACTCGCGGCCAAACTGCGCTTCATACTCTTCGCGTTTGGAGACCACAAACGAGGAGACGATCGGCGAGAAGTTGAAGGAGAACACCATGATGGAGATGCCCAGCCATACCGTCACCAGAATGCCGTCGTGACCGGTTAAGGCGATATCGCTGAGGTTGACCTGGTCAATCACCGCGCTATTCCAGTAGGGGATCAGGGACAGGGAGATCACCACCAGGCTGGCGATAAACGGCCACACCAGATAGCTCATCACCTTGACCATCAGGTCTTTACCAAACCAGATGACAAACGCCATCAGCAGCAGCAGGAGCAGCGCCACCACCCCGCGGTTGAGAGCCGGCATCTGCAGCTGGTTCTCCCAGAAAGTCATAAAGGTATTGGTGATCGTGACGCCATAAATCCACAGCAGTGGGCAGATGGCGAAGAAGTACAGAAAGGTGATCACCACCCCGCCGGTTTTGCCAAAATGCTCTTCCACCGTTTCGGTGATATTGCCGGAGGGGTTAGCCCCCGACAGGCATAGCCGGGCCAGCGCCCGATGGCAATAAAAGGCGATGGGATAGGCCAGCACCAGCATCACCAGGATCGGGATCAGCCCGCCGAAGCCTGCGCGGATCGGGAAAAACAGCACCCCGGCGCCGATAGCGGTGCCAAACAGGCCCAGGGTCCAGGTGGTGTCAGATTTACGCCAGGACGAAAGGCTTGTCTGGCTGGATGCAATGCTCTCAGTCGTACTCATATCCTGTCCTCACTTATGTATTGAATTAAGCGTCAACAAAACCGGTAATTTGCGATACCCGGGAGAGATCGATATTGCCCCCGGAAATCAGGCTGACCGTTTTGCGGTTCTGGATATAGCTGTCGAGTTTGCCGCTTAATAACGCGGCGCAGGCTAACGCCCCGGCCCCTTCGGTGATCACTTTATTGCGCTGAATTAAGGCGACCATGCTCTGGCGAATGTCATCCTCACTCACCAGGACGATGTCATCCACCAGCTGGCGGGCGATTTCATAGGTCAGTTTCCCCGGGCGGGCGACGTCGCAACCATCGGCTAAGGTGCCGGCGTGGCGATGGCTGGTGATTTCCCCGGCATACCAGGAGGCGGCCATGCCGTGAACATTCTCCGACTGCACGCCGATAATGCGGATTGTCGGGTTAATGGATTTAATCGCAATCGCGATACCGGCAATTAAGCCGCCGCCGCCAATGGGCACGATGACATTATCCACGTCATACAGATCTTCTAATATTTCGAGTCCAATCGTCCCCTGCCCGGCGATAACCTGCGGGTCGTCATAGGGGGGAATAAAAATGCGGCCCTCAAGTTCAACAATATCGCTGGCTTTGGCGAGGGTATCGTTAAAATTATCGCCATGTAGCACCACTTCCGCCGAATAATCACAGGTGGCGGCAACTTTCGATTTCGGCGCCCCTTTCGGCATCACCACTTTCCCGTCAATGCCGAGCATGGCGCAGGAGAGCGAGACGCCCTGGGCGTGGTTGCCCGCTGAGCAGGCCACCACCCCTTTGCGTTTTTCCGCCGCGGTTAAACCGCACAGTTTATTAAAGGCGCCGCGAATTTTAAATGAACCCGTGCGCTGCATATTTTCGAATTTAAGAAATATTTCGCCCTGGCAGCGCTCGCTAAAATAATTCGAACGGGGCATACCTGTTTTATATATTTTTCCCGCGAGGCGTTGTTTCGCTTCGAGAATATCGTCAATAGATACCGGAAGATCGTAGGTAATATGCATTATGGCCTCTGTATCTTAATATAAAGTCAATGACCGGGCGTCATCCTGCTGATAACAGCGAGGACGTGTGTTGGATTATTTAACGACTTTCAGTTACGCAATAATTTGTAATGGCTGCCAGTGGCGGTTGCCCTGCCCCGAGGAATAGTGTTTCGCCATCTCCACCAGCGACGCCGCGGCGGTTTTTAACCGGTAATTTTTCGACCATACCGCCGCATAGCGCGCCACCGGCAAGGCCTCTTTAATGGGGATGGTGACAAACTGGCTCGAGCCAAACGGCGTGGTCATGTCGCAGGGGATCACCGTCAGAAAATCGGCATTGAGCACCAGGTTATAGATCGTCACCACCGAATCGGTATTAACGATATTTTCACGGCGGATACCGCTGCGCTGCAGGGTGGTCAGCAGTTCGCTGTAGTAGCCCATATTGGTCTCCGGCAGCACCCACTGCTCGTGCTGGAGCGAGGCCAGGCGGACGGTGCCGTTGCCGATCCGCGCCCGGTTCGCCACCAGCACAAACTCAGACTCAAACAGCGGCTCGACGTGCAGGTCCTGCAGTTTCATCTCATCGCTCAGCGTCCCGATGGCGAAGTCGAGGCGCCCGTCGCGGATTGCCGGCAAAAAGGCGGAGAGCTGCGCCTCATACATCGAGACCCGCGCCTTGGGGAAAGTCATTTTAAACTGATGCACCATCTCCGACATAAAGGTAAACCCGACCAGCGAAGGGAAACCAAAGGAGACATCCACCACCGCGCTGTTGGTCAGAGCATTCATTTCATTGACCATATTTTTCATTTCACGGGTGATCGCTTCTGACCAGTTGAGAAATACCTGCCCGGCCTCGGTGAGCGAGACGCCGGTATTTCGCCGGACGATTAATTCGCTGCCAAAATAACTCTCCATGTCGCCAATAATTTTACTGACCGCCGGCTGAGTGAGTCCTAACGCTTTTGCTCCGGCCCCGATTGACCCGCTGCGGATCACTTCCTGGAAAACTACCAGATGCTGTGTTTTAGGCAGAGAAAAAGTATTCATCACGTCTCACTTTCATTCCTTTGTTGACGGCGGAAAGTGTAACAAATCGCAATTGCCGGGTTATGTGAGAGCTCTCACAAAGGCTCCGCCGCGGCGGATAAGCAGGATCCACGAGCCAGAATAAGTAAAGTAAAATCAATATATTAAAAGCATCATGAACGCTATTTGCGCGCCTTTTGCCGTGGCCGAATGCGGGGATAAAAATAATTGATGGCGATAACATCGACGGCGAAATGGCGATAAAAAATACGCCTTTTGTACGTTATTCGACCCGCGCTATCAGGGTGAGAAGAAAGCCGAAAATTAAATTAATGCTGTAAAGAATAAAAAGCAGACGTAATAAACGCCATTATTTAATGACAAGCCGGTCGGGCATCACATTTTATCCCCGGCGGTTGGGGAAAATGCACGGTCATTATTTACACCAAAGAAACATTAAATTCACAATTTTTCTTTTGGGTCGCGATAGGCAGCGATCTTTTTTCCGCCATAGCGCAGTTGGTCATACTTTGATTAAAATCAACCCTGGTAATTTATCTTTTACGACGGCCATTGGAGAGTCATTTGTGTTGCCGATCACAAATCCATAAAACAACGACCCGGCCTATCGTGAAGAGATGATCCCGCGGCTGCGCCAGCAGCTTAACGAGCAGCTGATGAGCGACCAGCTGGCTGTCGACCTGCTCTCTTCCTATCTGCGAATGGATCTCAGCGCCCAGCCGTGGGACCAGCCGCTATAGCCCGCCCCGGCGCAGATCGCTGGCCCGGGCATTTCGCCTATAGCTGGCTGACCCCCAGCGCCGCGGCCTCATCCCGCCACGCCAGCAGCGGCGCATAGGCCTCCCGCGACATATCGCTATAGCCGCAGATCAGCAAGGCGTCGCACAGGGAACGATAGCGATCATCGCTTACCAGCTGCTGGAGCGCCTCGCGCAGGCTATTCAGCGTTGCCGCCGGGGTGGCGCCGGCGGTGATCAGCGGCAGCCCTGGCGCGGCCGGGCTCCAGCCGATCGCCACCAGGCCAGCCAGAGCCTGCGGCTGATGGCGCTGCAGCAGAGCGTAGGTCACGCAGTCGATGGCGGCGATATCGGCGTTTTCCTGCTGCAGTTCGCGCAGCGATTGCCGATGGCTGCCGCTGAACATCACCGCTGAAAAAAAACGCCCCTCCCGGGAGAGCGGCGCGACCATTTTACGCAGTACGTTGTAGCCGGACTGCGAGTGCTCGGCATTGCACACCGCCCGACGGCCAAAAAAGTCCCCCAGCATCCGGTGACTATCCGCTTCGCGGACCACCAGCAGGCTGCGATAGCGGCGCCCTTCGCAACCCGGCGCAGCGTAGTGGAAGCAGCCCAGCGTCTGCACCTCCGGCAATTGGGTCACCAGCGGGTAGCCACAGGTCTGGCTCAGCAACAGCGTCGGCTGGCGCCAGTGAGCCAGCAGATCCCCGGGGTCAGCCGCCGGAGGGTCCCCCGCCACCATCACGCCGCGTTCGTCCAGCAGCGACTGCACCGCCTGCCACAGGGCCTGGGTCTGTTGACGGTGGATGGCATACATCGGAAAAGTCATGCGTTCAGCCATATTCTCCTCCCGCCTGCGCCTGCTCGCCAAAGCCCGGATGGGCGTTCACCGCCACCGCCCGGCGGCTAAAATGGCGTCGCCACTCGCCGTACCCGCGCACCAGGAACCCCTGATTACGCTGCAGATACGCCGCCTGGCGATGCAGATACAGTTGACGTAAAGCGTACCAGGGGACCCCTGGCAGATCATGATGCACCGCATGGTAGTTGAGATTGAGGAACAGCGCCCGCCAGGGGAGCCCGGCCTCGTTGATCACCGAGCGGGCCAGCGGGTCATCCGCGGCGCGGTGTTCGAGAAAAGAGCGTACTTTGGTCAGGGCCAGCGCCGGGTAGCTCACCGCCAGCACAAACCACAGCGGAGAAAAACCCTGCGCCGCCATCCAGGTCAGCAGGCCCGTCAGCAGCAACAGATGCAGACTCCACATGGCGATAGCGCGGCGGTCGCCCTCGCGGAAAGCCCGCAGCGCGCTGTTCAGGGTGTGAATAATATCCATCATCGGCGCCAGCAGCAGACGCCCCCAGAAGGTGTTGCGCAGGTGGATAAGGCGGCGCTGCCAGGCTGAGAAGCGCTGCCAGCTTTCCGCCGTTACGTAGTACGATTCGGGGTCATCCTCAGGGTGCGTCAGCAGATGGTTGCGATGGTGCGCCAGGTGGCTGTCGCGGTAGACGCCATAGGGATACCAGACCGCCAGCGGCAGCGTCCCCAACAGCTGGTTAAACCATGCCAGCCGGGTGGGATGCCCATGGATCAGCTCATGCTGTAAGGACATATACCAGGCGGTAAACCAGATCAACAGCAGCGTGGCCGGAAACAGTCCCAGCGTCCGCCAGCCCGCCACGCAGGCAAACCAGCCGCCGTAAACCGTCACAATCAGCAGCCAGGTCGGCAGCTCGCTGCGCCACAGCCAGCTGCGCGCCAGCTGGCGGATCAGGATGCGCTGTTGGTCATCCACATAGACAGCCGTCTTCTTTTCCGTCACTTCCGATACCTTGCCGTGTTGCCTCATTCCCACCGAAGATGTGAGATAACACGTTAAATAACAAAGTATTTAATTGACTTAGCTTTGCCAAAAAGCGCGTTTGTGTTCAGCAGGACAAAGAGAATACCGTCCATGGCGCAACAGGTTGGCGGTGTTTAAACCGGTCCATCATCCGGCGGCGCTGCGCTTGCCGGGCCTATGGGATAACCCCTCCCCGGGCCATCCAGGCCGGTGCAGGCGCAGCGCCGCCGGACAAGGACAGCGGCGTCGCTTTTGTGCCGGGCGGCGGCTGCGCCTTGCCCGGCCTACAATCCGTGCGGCCTGTCGTTAATTTATTTACCGCTGTTGCTGAAATTTTACCGCCAGGTCGAGGATACTTAAGGACTCCAGCGCCTTACCCGCCTTCGCGCCGACGATACCGGCGGAGCGTCACAGCGACTACTCCTCTTCCCGCTCCGCTGGCGTCCAGGTCGGCAGAGTCTGGAAGGTGTGCAACAGCCCTTCGGACCACGCCTTGCGAATGCGGTTGAAGTAGGGATCGCTGTCGGTGATGCGATGCTGCCCGGCACTGCTGAAGCTGCCGCTGCGGTAGAGCAGCGTATCCAGCGGCAGGCCGACGGACAGATTACTGCGCAGCGTCGAGTCAATGGAGATCAACGCGCAGCACATCGCCTGCTCCAGCGGCGTGTCGATGGTCAGCACCCGATCGATGATCGGTTTGCCGTATTTGCTTTCGCCAATCTGGAAATAAGGCGTGTCGCGGGTGGCTTCAATAAAGTTGCCCTCCGGATAAATATGGAACAGACGATGGGTTTCGCCGGCGATCTGGCCGCCAAGCAGCAGGTTGCAGTTGAAGTTGGTGTTACTGCAGGTCTGCTGGTTGCTGCTGTCGCGCTGGATCACCTCCAGCAGCGTTTTACCGATCAGCATCGCGGCGTCGTAGAGGGAAGTGACCTGCATCAGATTCGGCTCCTGCTGGGTACGGATGCGCGCGCTGAGCAGGCTTATCACGCTCTGGGTGGTGGCCAGATTGCCGGCGGATTGCAGCACCAGCACCCGTTCCCCCTCCTGATGGAAAACGTGCAGCTTTTTAAAAGTGGCAATATGGTCGACGCCCGCATTGGTGCGGGAGTCGGAAGCAAACACCAGTCCATCCGCCAGGCACATGGCCACACAGTAGGTCATTGCGGTTATTCCCGTATTATTGCTGCTGCGCCTGCTGGCTGTGTTCGCGCACTTCAGCGTTAGTTAACATAATCTCCCCGCCGCCGCCCAGCCGGGTGCCCCGTACCGGGCAGGCGTCGAGATAATCCAGCCCGGTCGCCAGCCGTAAATGCTGATTCAGGCGACGGGTATTATTGGTGATATCAAACGACAGCCAGCGGCCGTCGAGCCAGACTTCCGCCCAGGCGTGCATCGCCACATGCTGGGCGTTATTGCTGTAGACATAGCCGCTGACGTAGCGCGCCGGGATCTCCAGCGCGCGGCAGCAGGCGAGAAAAACATGGGTATGATCCTGGCACACCCCCTTCGCGCGGGCGAAGGCGTCGGCGGCGGAGTCCTGCACCTGGGTCGCGCCGGGGGAGTATGGCATTCTTAACAGCAGATCCGCCATCAGTTGATTCAGACTCTCTTCCGCCGCATCGGGACGATAGAGGCGCTGGGCAAACTCACGGATCGCCGTATCGGCGCGGGTTAGCGGCGTACAGCGCAGAAAAACCAGCGGCGACAGCAGCTCGGCCTCTTCATCACGCGTCTCCTCCCCTTCGTCGGCGATATCGACAATCCCGCTGGCGCGGATGGTGATCTCCTTGTGCGGGTTATCCAGCGTCAGCACATGCAGCACATTGCCCCAGCCGTCGGTAGTGGTCACCGCCGCGCCGTCCGGCAGGGTCAGCGTCCAGGCGGTGATCGTCTGCCGGGCGGTACTGCGTGGCGTCAGGCGCAGATACTGGGTGGAAAACTTCACTTCTTCATCGTAGCCATAGCGGGTGAGATGATCGATGACCAGTTTCATAAGGCCTCCAGGTAGGTTTGTCTGATGCTGTCGGACAGCGCGTTAATTCTCGCCAGCAGCCCGTTAAGGGTGGTCTGCAGGTCCGCCTGCGCCAGGTCGTCACGGGTGCTGAAGCGCAGGTCAACGTTGAGCTGATGGGCGAGGCGCAGCGGTTGATAGGAGCGGTCGTTGGCGATCTTCTCCAGCTCGCCCACCAGGTCGGCAATGCTGGCGCGCAGCGAACGCGGAATATCGTTGCGCAGGATCAGCAGCTCCATCACCGTTTCGCGACTGACCGGCTGGCGGTAGAGGCTGTTGTAGGCTTCGCGGGCGCTGACCGCATTGAGCAGGGTATCCAGCCGGTAGTATTCCCGCACCGGATCCGGGTCGTTGGTCAGCTGTTGATCCTTAATCAGCAGCAGCTGGGTGGTGGCGAAGGCGCGCTCAATCAGGGTGCCGATACCGATAAAACTCAGGGCGTCGTTACGCAGCAGCGTGCCGATCACTGCCCCGCGAAACAGATGCACCCGCTCTTTCACCCACTCAAAAAAGCCGTCGCTCCCCAGCTCGCCCAGCCCCTGCTGGCGCAGGCTTCGCAGCTCAATGCGGGTGGCATTGATGCTCTCCCACACTTCGGCCGACAGACTGCCGCGCACGGCGTGCGCATTGTTCCACGCCATCTCCACGCAGCTGTAAATACTGCAGGGGTTGTTGCCATCAAGGGCAAAAAAGTTGAGCAGATTGCTCATGGTAAAGCGGGCATGGCGCGCCTGAAACAACTCGTGGGTCATCGACAAATTCAGCGGCAGCGCCAGATCCCGCGACTGCTGGCTGTGACGGGGGATCATCGATAATTTCCAGGTCACGTCCAGCACCCGGGCGTAGCTCTCCGCCCGCTCGAGATAGCGGGCCATCCAGAACAGTTCACTCGCCGTACGACTTAGCATGATGCGTCATCCTCCATCACCCAGGTATCCTTGGTTCCGCCGCCCTGCGACGAGTTGACCACCAGCGACCCTTCGGTGAGGGCCACGCGGGTCAGGCCGCCGGGCACCAGCCGCATCTCCTGCCCGGACAGCACGTAGGGCCGTAAATCGATATGTCGCGGCGACAGACCTTCCTCAACGAAGGTGGGGCAGGTCGACAGCGCAAGGGTGTCCTGGGCGATATAGTTGGCCGGATTGGCCAGCAGGCGCTGGCGGAAGGCCTCTCGCTCCTCTTTAGTCGAACGCGGGCCGACCAGCATGCCGTAGCCCCCGGCGCCATGGACCTCCTTGACCACCATCAGCTCGAGATTGCTCAGCACGTAGCGCAGGTCCTCCGCTTTCCGGCACTGCCAGGTGGGGATATTGCTGAGGATCGGCTGTTCGCCGAGGTAAAAGCGGATCATCTCCGGGACGTACGGATAGATCGATTTGTCGTCAGCCACTCCGGTGCCGATGGCGTTGGCCAGCACTACGCCGCCGGCGCGATAGACGGACAGCAGCCCCGGGACGCCGAGCATCGAATCGGCGCGGAAGGCCAGCGGGTCGAGCCAGGCGTCGTCGATGCGGCGATAAATCACATCCACCCGCCGCGGCCCCTCGGTGGTGCGCATATACACCGCGCCGTTTTTAATAAACAGATCGGCGCTCTCCACCAGCTCGACCCCCATCTGCTGCGCCAGGAAGCTGTGCTCGAAGTAGGCGCTGTTGAAGCGACCCGGGGTCATCACCACGACGCAGGGATCATCCACCAGCGAGCTTTCGCGCAGGGTCTGCAGGAGGTAGCTCGGGTAGCGCTCCACCGGCGCAATGTGATGCTGCTCGAACATCTCCGGATAGAGGCGCATCATCATCTTACGGTTTTCGAGCATGTAGGAGACGCCGGACGGCGTGCGCAGATTATCCTCCAGCACGTAGTACTGACCGTCGTTATTGCGCACCATATCGACGCCGGTGATATGGGCATAGGTGTTGTTTGGCAGGTTGATGCCCTGCATGCACGGCTGATACTGCTCGTTGGCCAGCACCTGCTCGGCCGGGATCAGCCCCGCGCGCAGGATATTCTGCTCATGATAGATGTCATAGAGGAAGGCGTTCAGCGCTTTCACCCGCTGGCGTATGCCGCGGTCAATGCGCTGCCACTCCCCGGCGGGTATGATCCGCGGCACGCTGTCAAACGGGATCAGCCGCTCGGTCCCCTCATCCTCGCCGTACACGTTAAAGGTGATGCCGATACGGTGAAAAAGCAGTTCCGCTTGCGCTTTTTTCTGCCGGATAGAGAATTGATCGGTGTTGCGAAACCATTGCCACCAGGCATTATAGTGCGGCCGCTGTTCACCCTGCGCGGTCAGCATCTCGTCATAATAATGCCCGTCAGGTAGCGTAATTTTAATCATGGCTATCCCCTCCGGTTGTACTCACTTTGTGGTAATCCCGCTAAGAGATAAGCATTAATTATGCCAGGTCACACAGCGCGTCGGCGCAGCGTTACGCTGTGAGGCCATGGCCCTGAACTGATTAAAAAACAACCAGACACTTTGCTTATTTGTGGGCGGTTTTTAGCGTTAAACGCACCAGTTTGGGGCAAGTGGATTCACGGGACGCTGAGGCTTCGCGAGCCACGCCGCGTAGCGACAGGCGGCTGAATAGCACAGAGCCTGCGCTGTGCAGGCTCTGTGTTGCTCAGAAGAAATACTTGAAGCGCAGCCGGCCGCCATAGCGGGAGTCTTCCTGGCCGTCGCCGTTGTTTGGGTTGGATTCAATCCATGATGCGTAGGCCCCAAGATAGATGTTGAAGTTCTTCATATTCATTACGTTCGGAAACAGGTACGACGCATGGATTGTGTGGATATCATAGTTGCCCGGATCGGCGATCCAGCAATTATCGTCGCAGTTAGCGATAAAATCAGCGGTGTTAAAGCTGTCGATTTTGTTATGCGCGTAAATGTAGCCCAGCTCAAAACCGTGCCACAGGGAGTTAACGCCCGCGGTAAAGTCAGTCTCATCTTCGGCATCCATATAAGCGACGTTAAGGTTGGTCACCACGCCGTCCTGCGGATCGGTTTTTTGCCCATTCCACGTCATCGTATAGCCATAGCCGGTACGGCTGGACTGGTCGACCCAGCGTCCTTTCGCATCGTGATAGCCATAGGCGTTATTTACCACGTTGCTCTCCATGGCGATGGCGGTGGAGAAGCGCCCGCTGTTCCACGCGATAACCGGGCGCAAATAGGCCACATTTTTCTCATTTTCCAGTGCGGTGCCATGATACTGCTGGTCCTGGAATAGCGTGCTGCCGTTCTCCAGCAGGGTATTCAGTTCGAAATACCAGTTATCAAGGGTTTTGCTCATCAGGAAGTTGCCGCCGCTGTTGCTCCGACCGCGCCCTTCCTTCATCATGTAAATATAGCCGTAGCCGTCGCTGTACAGATCGTTGGCGGTGTTCCCGGAGTATTCCACGAACGTATCCTGATTCAACGGGAACATATCGTAGGCTTCGAAACGACCAACCTTCACCTTCCAGTCGTTCTCCTGGCCAAAAAAGAATACCGCATCATCAAGATTCATTTTGCCGTTCAGGTCGGCCAGCGGCTGGACGGAAAAACCGGCAAAACGGCCATTATCCATTTTGCGCATGCCGTCAAAACCTAACAGCAGGCGGCCATTAATATCCCAGCGTTCATTATTGCCCGGCGCCCAGTCTTTATTTGCCGTGGTTTTTACCGAAGTCAGGCTCCCGCTGCTGCTGGCGCCATCCATGTTAAATTCGACATCACCATAAAATTTGATATCCCCATAGCCGGACAGCGTTAGTGTTGTCGGCTCCGCGCCCGGTGCGACGGGCTCGGCGGACTCCACTTTGACAGTTGGCGTGCTTTTCGCCACCACGTTCTGCTGTCGGGTTAAGGTCTGGATTTTCGCTTCCGCATCGGCCGCTCGTTGCTCAGCATTTATTACGCGCTGTTCCAGCTGCGCTAAACGTTTTTCAATATCCGTCGGGTGATTATTCGCCGCGGCCCAAAGGCCAGAGGAGAACAGACCACTCATAATCAGAGCCATATAGTTTACTTTCATTATTAACATCCCTAATTACATTGTTATATGTTTCATCCAGGGTATAGCCGGGCTATCCAGAGAATTACCTGCATAGCCCTCTTAATACAGCGTGGAATAATCAGGATTCGGCGAAAGTGCCGTGTTTTAAATCATCAACGATGCCGTTCATTCTGTTTTCCGTTAAGCTGTAGAATTTAATCGAGACGGCGGTAAGCACATAAAACACGGAAGGGACCAGAGTAAACAACAGCACCACGCCCTGCACCGCTGAAGCCGACTGCACCGTGGTGTTAGCGGCGTAATGGAAATAGGCCAATATCCAGCCGAGGATGGCCCCGCCGACGGCGACACCCAGCTTGATGACAAAGATATTTGCTGCGACATTCATACCGGTAATACGCCGCTGGGTTTTCCATTCGCCATAGTTATTCACGTCGGTAATCATCGACCACTGCAACGCGCCGTTGCCGCCCTGAATGATAGAAATCAGAATATGCACGCCGAGCACCGCAATCCAATATTGTACCGGGACGATAAAGCAGACCACGCCCAGCGCGGCGGTGAGAAGATTAATCCAGAAAGAGAATCGGACCTTACAAAAGCGCGTCCCGAAGGGCTTGGCCAGCACCGAACCCAGCATGGAGGCAAACATACCGCCGAGCATGAATATGGTAATCACGTCGGCGCCTTTATGCAGGACGCTGTTAACATAATAGACGACGGCGCCACCGCGAATTACCACGGCGACCAGCATCATAAAATTGTAAACGGAAAGAATACGCCACTGATCGTTACGAAATAGTATTTTCACGTCCCGCGCGATGTTCAGGTTCTGTTCTTTAATCGGCTGCACGCGTTCTTTAGTCGTGGCGAAACAGGTGATAAACATCAGGCAGCCGATAACGCCAAACAGGGCCATCGAGACCTGAATACCGGTCGCGCGATCGCCGGGATAGAGAAAATCAGCCAGCGGTAAAATAAACGCAGTACCGAGCGCGCCGCCGATTGGGGTGATAGCGAAACGCCAGGACTGCAGCGAGAGGCTTTCGCGCGGATCGGAGGTCAGCGCCGCGCCCAGCGAGCAGTACGGAATATTAATCGCCGTATACATCAGTGTCATAAATATATAAGCCGCCACGGCGTAGGCAATTTTTCCGGAGTCGGAAAAGGAGGGAATGGAATACACCAGCACGCAGCTCACCGCAAAGGGCACGCAGATCGCCAACAGCCAGGGGCGAAAGCGGCCCCAGCGGGTTGAGGTGGCGTCAGCAATCGCGCCCATAATCGGATCGGTAATCGCATCCAGCAGACGCACCAGCAAAAACATCGTCCCCATTACGGCGGGCGGCAGGCCATAAATATCGGTATAAAAATAAGCCAGAATAGCCACAGACGAGTCAAATACGATGTGACTGGCTGCGTCCCCCAGGCTATAACCTATTTTCTCTCTGACAGAAATTTTTTCGCCAGCAGACATACACCACTCCTTTATGCAAAATGAAACCGGTTTCTGTAGTGTCTGCATTTTTTACTTATCCGCTATGCGCGGCGCCATTATGTTTTTTTATTAATTATTTATGTTTTTTAATTTATGTGATCCTGCCAGCCTTCAGTCATATTAATCCCGGTATTTTTGCCTGACAGATCACAGCCTTCATCCGTTGCGCAATTTTTAAAATGCGATAAATACGAACCTTATTGTTACAGATAAACATCCGTTCTTTTTTCGGATGCCGCTATCGAATAGCGCTTATTATTTACCCAGAAACATTCACAACAAAAATAACACCAGCCAGCATTTATATAATTAAGATTATAATATTCGGCTGAGCAGAATTGTGCCGCCTGGATAGCGACCGGTGAGCGGTAAATTCTCTGTTTTAGCGCAAAATGTTAGCTTCGACACGCGCAGCGGCGGATATTCGTCTATGGTTTTCTGATGGCCAAATGCAGTGGCACATGAGTCTGCAATGATAAGGAGAACAATCCATGACGAGTCCCTTTTCCCGTCGCCCCGCTACCCTGCCTTATGCTCTTCGTCTGGCGCTAGGGGGTGCGTTTATCGCCCTGGCGACGCTGACCGCTGAGGCTGAAGAAACCCGTCCAATCCCGCAATCACCCGATATCCTGCTCGGTCCGCTGTTTAATGATGTGCAAAGCGCGAAACTGTTTTCTGATCAGAAAACGTTCGCTGACGCCATTCCGAACAGCGATCCGCTGATGATCCTTGCCGATTACCGGATGCAAAAAAACCAGGCCAGCTTCGACCTGCGCCACTTCGTCGAACTGAACTTCACGCTGCCGAAAGAGAACGACACCTATGTGCCGCCCAAAGGGCAAACTCTGCGTCAACATATCGATGGCCTGTGGCCGGTCCTGACCCGCAGCACCGTCGAGGTGGAAAAATGGGACTCGCTGCTGCCGCTGCCTAAGCCCTACGTGGTGCCCGGAGGACGTTTCCGCGAAGTCTATTACTGGGACAGCTATTTCACCATGCTGGGTCTTGCCGAAAGCGGTCACTGGGATAAAGTCGAGGATATGGTCGCCAACTTCGCCGCAGAAATTGACGCCTGGGGCCATATCCCCAACGGCAACCGCACCTATTATCTCAGCCGTTCGCAGCCCCCCTTCTTCTCCTTTATGGTGAGCCTGCTGGCGACGCACGATGGCGACCAGGTGCTGAAAACCTACCAGCCGCAGCTGGAGAAAGAGTATCGCTACTGGATGGCCGGAGCGGACGCGCTGGCTCCCGGCAGCGCCGACAAACGGGCGGTGCGGATGGCGGACGGCGCGCTGCTCAACCGCTACTGGGACGATAACGACACCCCGCGTCCCGAGTCCTGGCTTGACGACGTCAAAACCGCCAAAAGCAACCCGAATCGTCCGGCAACCGAGATCTATCGCGACCTGCGCTCCGCCGCCGCCTCCGGCTGGGATTTCAGCTCCCGCTGGATGGACAATCCGCAGCAGCTCGCCACCATTCGCACCACCTCGATTGTCCCGGTCGATCTCAATGCCCTGATGTTCCATCTGGAGAAAACCCTCGCCCGCGCCAGCAAGGCATCCGGGGACAGCGCTGGCGCTACGCAGTACGATGCGCTGGCTAACGCCCGCCAGCAGGCCATCGAGAAATACCTGTGGAATGATAAAGAGGGATGGTACGCCGACTACGATCTGAAAAGCCACAAGGTGCGCAATCAGTTGACCGCGGCGGCGCTGTTCCCGCTGTACGTCAATGCCGCGTCACGCGAGCGGGCGACGAAAGTGGCCGCCGCCGCCGAGTCGCGCCTGCTTAAACCCGGCGGGCTGACCACCACCACCGTCAACAGCGGCCAGCAGTGGGACGCTCCCAACGGCTGGGCGCCGCTGCAGTGGGTGGCGGTCGAGGGGCTGCAAAACTATGGTCAGCAGAAGATCGCCATGGAGGTCACCTGGCGCTTCCTGACCAACGTGCAGCATACCTATGACAGTAAGCAAAAGCTGGTGGAGAAGTATGACGTGAGCTCGACCGGCACCGGCGGCGGCGGCGGGGAATATCCGCTGCAGGACGGCTTTGGCTGGACCAACGGCGTCACCCTGAAGATGTTGGATCTGATCTGCCCGCAGGAGAAACCCTGCGATGCGCTGCCCGCTACCCGTCCGGCGACAACCCCTTCACCGCAGGACAAACCTGTTGCGGCGCCCGCGGCTAACGACCCCGCCCCTGCGGAACCGCAAAAGACCGGCTCCTGACGCTTCGCCGCCCCCTACCAAAATCGGTAGGGGGGAAGCGGTCTCCCTGGTCACTACCGTCCCGCGCAGACCCATTCTGCGGCTCGCGGGAAACACTTCCCCACCCCCTCGCGTTGAACAGGTCACCTTTTCGCTTGATCGCACAAATACAAACAATAATAATTCGCATTACTTTTTAACGAATAATGACAGATTCGTTTTTCACGCGGCGGCGTACAGGAGTACCAGACCGCGTTGGTTCAGGATGATCTTATGAACGTGGCTATTTCTCGAAAACGCCCGGGGCTGCTGTATGCCCTTGCGGTCACACTCCCCTTCACCGCGCAAGCCGAAGAGACGGTGGTGGTCACTGCCACCCCGCCGGCGTCCGCCAGCGCGCCGACGGAGGGCTACAGCGCCAGCACCTCGCTCGGGGCGACGAAAACCGACCAGCCGTTAATCACTACCGCCCAGTCGGTGTCGGTGGTCACCCGCCAGCAGATGGCGGATCAGGGGGCGAATACCATCAGCCAGGCGCTGGAATATACCCCGGGGGTCTACTCCAGCTTCGGCGGCGGCGCCACCCGGTTCGACGCCATCTCCCTGCGCGGCTACCACGGCGGCGACGTCGATAACCTGTTCCTCGACGGCATGCGCCTGATGAGCGACGGCGGCAGCCATAACGTACTGCAAATCGACCCGTGGTTTATCGAACGCGTGGATGTGATCCGCGGCCCCTCCTCTGCGCTCTACGGGCAGAGCGTGCCGGGCGGCGTGGTCAACCTGACTTCCAAACGTCCGCAGTTCAGCCAGCAGGGCCACTTCCGCCTGACCGGCGGCACGCAAAATACCAAAGGCGCGGCCTTCGATTACACCGACGCCATCAATGACCAGTGGGCATGGCGGCTGATCGGGATGACCCGCAGCAGCGATACGCAGTATGACCATACCCGCGAAGAGCGCTACGCGATTTCGCCTTCCCTGCTGTGGCAGCCGGACAGCGACACCTCGCTGCTGCTGCGCGCCTATCTGCAAAAAGATCCTTCCGGGGGCTACCACGGCTCTTTGCCGCTGGACGGCACCCGCTACGCGCACAATGGCCGTAAGCTCTCCCCCAGCACCAACGAAGGCGATCCGGGAGATGGCTATCAGCGCCGCCAGCAGATCTACAGCTATGAGTTTGACCACCAGTTCACCGACGTCTGGTCGGTCTATTCCGCCGGGAGCTACACCCATACCAACGTCTCCCTCGATCAGGTCTACCAGGTTGGCTGGATAGATGACAGCGACATGCTGGCCCGCGGCTACAGCGGTTCGCGCGGTTCGCTGGACGGCTGGTCAACCGATAACCGCCTGCGCGCCGATTTCAATACAGGCGACCTGGCGCACACCCTGATCCTCGGCGCCGAATATCATCGCTTCCGTAACGACCTGTGGACCGGCGCCGGCGGCGCGGCGCCCCTTAACCCGTTTAGCGGCTATACCGCGCAGACCGGACATACCGTTACCTACAGCGACGACAATAATCGCCGCTATTACCAGACCGGGCTGTATCTGCAGGATGAGATGGTCTGGAACCGCTGGCATGTGGATGTTTCCGCCCGCTACGACCGCATCGTTTCCCAGCAGGTCAGCGATACCCAGGGGACCTCAAACCGCCGTTCAGACGACCATATCAGCGGCCGCGCCTCGCTGTTGTACGCCCTGGACAACGGTCTGTCGCCCTACCTGAGCTACAGCCAGGCGATCACCCCGGCGATGCTGCCGGGCGCGGACGGCAAACCGTTGAAACCGACCACCGCCGAACAGGTTGAAGCCGGCCTGAAGTTCCAGCCGCCGGGCAGCAGCGATCTCTATAGCATCGCGGTTTACGACCTGACGCAAAAGGATGTCGCCACTCGCGACCCGAACATCGCCACCGCCACCTATATTCCGGCGGGTAAGGTCCATTCCCAGGGCGTTGAGCTGGAAGCGCACCACCAGATCACCCCGCAGCTGAGTACTATCGCCTCGTATACCTGGAATCGTCTGCGTTTCCAGGACACCAAAGACGGGACCGACAATAACACGCCGCAGCTGACCCCGGATCAGATGGCCTCCTTCTGGGCGCGCTATCAGTTCCCGGCGGGGATCTCCGTTGGCGCCGGCGTCCGCTACATCGGTAAACAGTGGGCGGATGATGCCAACACCGCGCGGCTGCCGTCGGTCACGCTGATGGACGCCATGATGCGGGCCGACCTCGGCGTCTGGTCGCCAACGCTGAAAGGCGCTTATGTGCAGGTTAACGCCAACAATATCGGCGACCGCGAGTATATTTCCGGCTGCTATGGCACCGGCAACTGTTACTGGGGAGCAGAGCGCAGCGTTATAGCCACCGTGGGCTACGATTTCTGAGGACGTGGCCTCCGGGAGACTACCGGAGGCCAAACGAGGGATTACATGGCGTCCAGCGCTTTCTGTAGTTTCCAGATATAGCGCGGCGCCTGCGGTGCCGGGTGTTTTTTCACCACATGTTCGAAGAACTCATCGGCGTCGAGATCGTTAATCTCCTCGATGGCGTCCTGGCGGTTCGAGGAGAAGGTACGCAGCAGCGCGCCAGCGCCGTTGGCATAGGAGACCACCACCGCATAGCGCATCACCTGCGGGTCTTTGATCCCCGCCAGCGGACCGTTCTCCAGAATGCTCAGATAGGCGGCCCCCATCGAGATATTACGTTCCGGGTTTTTCAGCTCACTGACCGACGGCTCGCCGCGCCACCCCATCCGCCGATAGACATCGCGTCCGGAGGTCGAGGGCTTGAGCTGCATCAGCCCGACGGCGCCGGATTTACTCACCACCGCAGGATTACCACCCGACTCGATGGCGATGATCGCCGTGATCAGCTGCGGATCCACGCCCCAGGCGGCGCCGGCTTTTTCACTGATCGGCATCCACTGCATCGCCCGCTTCACCGGGACCTCGGGGTTCCACGGCGGGTTAGTGTAATCATGTTTCGAACTACAACCGGCCAGAAAAACGACTAAAATAAGCAACCATCTCAATTTCACACATCTATCCTTATCTACCCAAACGCCATCATGCTACAGAACGACGGCCGCGGTACGTCTCCCGCCTGCCGACAACCTGAAGGATGACGGGTGCGGACTGAAGTTAGCCACCTGGAGATGACAATCGCCATTCCAGGCGGCATCATAACCCTTTCATTCATAGCAAGGAATTATCATGTCTCAGTTTTATCTGGTCGCGCCATCCGGGTATTGCATCAACCAGCAGGCGGCAGCCCGCGGCGTCGAGCGTCTGCAGCAGGCCGGACACGAGGTGGCCCACCAGCAGGTCATTCCCCGCCGGCAGCAGCGTTTCGCCGGGACTGAACATGAACGGCTGGCCGATATTAACCAGCTGGCCCAGTTGCCCGGCCGCAACCGGATCGTCCTCGCCGTGCGCGGCGGCTACGGCGCCAGTCGCCTGCTGCCGCATATCGACTGGCAGGGACTGGTTGCCCGCCAGCAGCGCGACCCGCTGCTGATTTGCGGCCACAGCGATTTCACCGCTATCCAGTCGGGCCTGCTGGCCATGGGCAACGTCATCACCTTCAGCGGGCCAATGCTCGCCGGCAACTTCGGCGCGGAGACACTCGACCCGTTTACCGAGCACCATTTCTGGCAGGCGCTACGCCAGCCGGAATTCACCCTCGAATGGCCGGGCGAAGGGCCGAACTGCCGGGTGGAAGGCACCCTGTGGGGGGGAAATCTGGCGATGCTGACCTCGCTTATCGGCACGCCGTGGCTGCCGGCGATCCGCGACGGCATCCTGGTGGTGGAGGATATCAATGAGCACCCGTTCCGCGTCGAGCGCATGCTGCTTCAGCTGTTGCACAGCGGCGTGCTGGCGGCGCAGAAAGCGGTGATCTTCGGCAGCTTCACCGGCAGCGCGCCGAACGACTATGACGCGGGATACGATTTGCCGCAGGTCTTTGATTATCTGCGCCAGCAGCTATCCCTGCCGCTGATTAGCGGACTGGAGTTTGGCCACGAGCAGCGCACGGTGACCCTGCCGCTGGGCGCCCGCGCGCGCCTGGTGAATCAGGCGGCGGCCACCACCCTGACGATCGGCGGCCATCCGGTGCTGACAGAATAAATTTCCCGAACGCATAGGCGGATCCCCTGCGAATTGTTAAAATAGTGTCACTTTTAGCCATTTTTTCACGCCAGTCAGGGAGTACGTGAACATTGGACGCCGCTGCGGTCATTAGTCTGTTTATTCTGGGTTCTGTTTTAGTAACCTGCAGTATCTTATTGAGCTCCTTTTCTTCGCGCCTTGGCATCCCGATTCTGGTCATCTTTCTGGCCATCGGGATGCTGGCAGGCATTGACGGCATCGGCGGCATCCCCTTCGACAATTACCCCTTCGCCTATATGGTGAGTAACCTGGCGCTGGCGGTGATCCTACTGGACGGCGGGATGCGCACCCAGGCCAGCTCCTTTCGCGTCGCGCTGTGGCCCGCGCTGTCGCTGGCGACGGTTGGGGTGCTGATCACCTCGGCGCTGACCGGGATGATGGCGGCCTGGTTGTTCAAGCTGGATCTGATCGAAGGCCTGCTGATCGGCGCCATTGTCGGCTCCACCGACGCCGCGGCGGTCTTCTCGCTGCTCGGCGGCAAGGGGCTCAACGAGCGCGTCGGCTCGACGCTGGAGATAGAGTCAGGCAGTAACGACCCGATGGCGGTCTTCCTGACCATCACCCTGATCGAAATGATCCAGCAGCACCAAACCGGCCTCAGCTGGATGTTCGCCGTGCATATCATTCAGCAGTTCGGCCTCGGGATCGCCATCGGCCTCGGCGGCGGCTACCTGCTGCTGCAGATGATTAACCGCATCGTGCTGCCTGCCGGCCTCTATCCGCTGCTGGCGCTGAGCGGCGGGATCATGATTTTTGCCGTCACCACCTCCCTCGACGGTAGCGGTATCCTCGCCGTCTATCTCTGCGGCTTTCTGCTGGGCAACCGGCCGATCCGCAACCGGCACGGCATCCTGCAGAACTTCGACGGCCTGGCGTGGCTGGCGCAGATCGCCATGTTCCTGGTGCTGGGCCTGCTGGTGACGCCCTCCGACCTGCTGCCGATCGCTATCCCGGCGCTGCTGCTGTCGATGTGGATGATATTCATTGCCCGGCCCCTGTCGGTGTTTGCCGGCCTGCTGCCGTTTCGCGGCTTTAACCTGCGCGAACGGGTGTTTATCAGCTGGGTTGGCCTGCGCGGCGCGGTGCCCATTATTCTCGCGGTGTTCCCGATGATGGCCGGCCTGGACAACGCCCGCCTGTTCTTCAATGTCGCCTTCTTTGTGGTGCTGGTATCGCTGCTGCTGCAGGGCACTTCGCTGTCGTGGGCGGCGAAAAAAGCCAAAGTGGTGGTGCCGCCCATCAGCTGGCCCATCTCCCGCGTCGGGCTGGATATTCACCCGGAAAACCCGTGGGAGCAGTTTGTCTACCAGCTGGGGGCCGATAAGTGGTGCATCGGCGCGGCGCTGCGCGACTTGCACATGCCACCGGAGACGCGGATTGCCGCGCTGTTTCGCAACAATGTCCTGCTGCACCCCACCGGCAGCACCCGCCTGCGGGAAGGCGATATCCTGTGCGTTATTGGTCGGGAGCACGACCTGCCGGCGCTCGGCAAAATGTTCAGCCAGTCGCCGCCGGTGGCGCTCGATCAGCGCTTTTTCGGCGACTTCATTCTTGATGCTGAGGCCCGCTTCGCCGATGTGGCGCAAATCTACGGTCTCGACGGCGGTGAGGAGTTCCGCGAGCATCAGCAGTCGCTCGGGGAAGTGGTGCAGCAGCTGCTGGGCGCCGCGCCGGTGGTGGGCGACCAGGTGGAGTTCGCCGGGATGGTGTGGACGGTAGCTGAAAAAGAGAACGATCACGTGCTGAAGGTTGGGGTGCGGGTCGCGGAAGACGAGGCGGAGTGATCCGCCCCGGAATAGGTTACAGGGTCACAACTGGCACCCGCGGCGCCAGGGCGCACATCAGCTCATAGCCGACGGTGCCGCTGCTGGCCGCCACGTCGTCGATTTTAATCTCTTTGCCCCACAGCTCGACCGGCGCGCCGATCCCGGCCTGCGGACAAGGCGTTAAATCGACCGCCAGCATATCCATCGATACGCGTCCCACGGTAGTGGTACGTACGCCATCCACCAGCACCGGCGTGCCGCTCGGCGCCACCCGCGGGTAGCCGTCGGCATAGCCGCAGGCGACGATGCCGATCCGCTGCTCCTGGGTGGTGCGGTACAGGCCGCCATAGCCAATCGCCTCGCCGGGACGCAGGTTCTGCACGCCGATGATCTCGCTGCGCAGCGTCATCACCGGCTTCAGCCCGGTGTTGGCGATGTCCTGCCACTGCCCGGAAGGCGACGCGCCATACAGCACGATGCCTGGACGAACCCAGTCAAAATGCGCTTCCGGATGCCAGAGGGTCGCCGCCGAGTTGGCCAGCGAGCGCGGGCAATCCAGCCCCTCCGCCGCCTGTTCGATACGGCGCATCGGCTCGACAATTCCCTGCGGGTTCTCCGCCTCCGCGAAGTGCGACATCAGCGTCATCTCGCCGACGTTGCTTATCGCCCGCAGCTGCTGCCAGACGGTGTGGACCCGCTCAGGCATAAAGCCCAGCCGGTTCATGCCGCTGTTCACCTTGAGATAGATATCCAGCGGCGCGCGCAGCTTCGCCTGTTGCAGGGCCTTAATCTGCCAGTTGCTGTGGACGCTGGTGGTTAAACGATATTGATCCAGCACCGCCAGCTCATCGGCATGGAAGAAGCCCTCCAGCAGCAGGATCGGGCCTTTCCAGCCCTGCTCCCGCAGCAGGATCGCCTCTTCCAGGTTGAGCAAGGCGAAACCATCCGCCGCGCTTAACGCACTCCATACGCGCGCCACGCCGTGGCCGTAGGCGTTGGCCTTGACCACCGCCCACAGGCGCGACCCGGGGGCCGCGCGACGCACTATCTGTAAATTCTGCCGCAAGGCCAGCAGGTCGATGCTGGCCACTACCGGACGGGTCATGCAAGCTCCTTAGTTGTGTGCGCCGTGCAGGTGCTGCGGGCGCGCCGGGGTAAAACCGGGGCTGTAGCGGGCAACCGCCAGATCGTCGTAAGGGATCGCCGGCGTGCGGCCGGAGATCAGATCGCTGATAAGCTGCCCGGAGCCGCAGGCCATGGTCCAGCCAAGCGTGCCGTGGCCGGTGTTGAGCCACAGATTTTTATACGCTGTGCGGCCGACCACCGGCGTGCCGTCCGGCGTCATCGGCCGCAGGCCCGTCCAGAACGTCGCCTGCTCCACGTGGCCGCCGCGCGGGAACAGATCGCGCACCACCATCTCCAGGGTTTCGCGACGCGGCTGCAGCAGCGCTTTGTTAAAACCGACGATCTCCGCCATGCCGCCGACCCGAATGCGCTGATCGAAGCGGGTGATGGCGATTTTGTAAGTCTCATCAAGGATAGTTGAAACCGGCGCGCCGTCCTCCTGAGCGATCGGAATAGTCAATGAGTAGCCTTTCAGCGGGTAGACCGGTATATCCACCAGCCCTTTAAGCATCGCCGTCGAGTAGGAGCCGAAGGCCATCACATAGGCGTCGCCCTTGATAATCTCATCGCCGCATTTCACCCCGGCAATGCGATCGCCCTCGTGCAGCAGCGCATCCACTGCGGTGTTGAAGCGGAAGGTCACGCCGGCCTGTTCCGCCATCGCCGCCAAACGGGTGGTAAACAGCTGGCAGTCGCCGGTTTCATCATTTGGCAGACGCAGGCCGCCGGTCAGTTTGTGGCTGACCTCCGCCAGCGCCGGCTCCACCTCCGCCAACCGCTTCGCTTCCAGCAGCTGATACGGCACGCCGGCGTCCTCCAGCACCGCGATGTCGCGGGTGGCATTTTCATACTGTTTGGCGGTACGGAACAGCTGCAGCGTCCCGCCCTGGCGCCCTTCATACTGAATGCCGGTGGTGTCGCGCAGCGCCTTCAGGCAGTCGCGGCTGTACTCCGCCAGGCGCACCATACGGCCTTTGTTCTCCATATAGTGGCGGGTGTCGCAGTTGCGCAGCATCTGCCACATCCACTTCAACTGGAACGAGGTGCCGTCAAGACCGATCGCCAGCGGCGCATGGCGCTGAAACATCCATTTGATCGCCTTCAGCGGCACCCCCGGCGCCGCCCAGGGCGCCGCATAGCCGGGAGAAATCTGCCCGGCGTTGGCCGCGCTGGTCTCCTCTGCCGGACCGGGCTGACGGTCGATGACCGTCACGTCATGACCCGCCTGACTCAAATACCACGCGCTGGCTACCCCAACCACCCCACTTCCCAGTATGACGACACGCATAGCGACTCCGTAACAGTTAAAGAACAATCATCTAATTACAAATTGATAACTCAGTTGAAAATATTATTCAACATACGCTTTATTTATGGTGACTTAACTCACAGCAAACCGCACCAGCCCTACGCTGTGAGATTTACGATCTCATGCTGCGCTTTATTTTTACCCAGCATTAAATTCTGCAAACAAGGCAAAAAAACGGCTTTGAGATGGGGAAATCGCGAAGAAAAGCGATTGGCGTACAGCACAGTTTGCTGCACCGTGTTCTATGCTTGTTTAGAGGTTTTCCGTTCAGAGAAAACCAACAACAACGAGGGCGCGCTAATGGCTACGATTGACTCCATGAACAGGGACACCACCCGTTTAAGCGATGGACCCGACTGGACGTTCGAGTTACTGGAAACCTACCTGGCCGAAGTGGACCGGGTCGCCAAGCTCTATCGTCTTGACACCTACCCGCACCAGATCGAAGTCATTACTTCCGAGCAGATGATGGACGCCTACTCCAGCGTCGGCATGCCCATCAACTATCCGCACTGGTCGTTTGGCAAAAAATTTATTGAGACCGAGCAGGCCTATAAGCACGGTCAGCAGGGTCTGGCGTATGAGATAGTCATCAACTCCAACCCCTGTATCGCCTACCTGATGGAGGAAAACACCATCACCATGCAGGCGCTGGTGATGGCCCATGCCTGCTACGGGCATAACTCGTTTTTTAAAAATAACTATCTGTTTCGCAGCTGGACCGACGCCAGCTCGATCATCGACTATCTGATCTTTGCCCGTAAGTACATCACCGAGTGCGAAGAGCGCTATGGCGTCGACGAAGTAGAGAAACTGCTCGACTCCTGCCACGCGCTGATGAACTACGGCGTCGACCGCTATAAACGTCCGCAAAAAATCTCTCTGCAGGAGGAGAAAGCGCGGCAGAAAAGCCGGGAAGAGTATCTGCAAAGCCAGGTGAATATGCTGTGGCGCACCCTGCCGAAGCGCGAAGAGGAAAAAGCGATTGAATCCGCTCGTCGCTACCCTTCCGAACCGCAGGAGAACCTGCTGTACTTTATGGAGAAGAACGCCCCGCTGCTCGAACCGTGGCAGCGCGAGATCCTGCGCATCGTGCGTAAAGTCAGCCAGTATTTCTACCCGCAGAAACAGACCCAGGTGATGAACGAGGGGTGGGCCACCTTCTGGCACTACACCATCCTCAACCATCTCTACGATGAAGGGAAAGTGACTGAGCGCTTTATGCTGGAGTTTCTCCACAGCCATACCAACGTGGTGTTCCAGCCGCCGTACAACAGTCCGTGGTACAGCGGGATTAACCCCTACGCGCTGGGCTTCGCCATGTTCCAGGACATCAAGCGCATCTGTCAGTCGCCCACGGAAGAGGATAAGTACTGGTTCCCCGATATCGCCGGTTCTGACTGGCTGGAAACGCTGCATTTCGCCATGCGCGACTTTAAGGATGAAAGCTTTATCAGTCAGTTCCTGTCGCCGAAGATCATGCGCGATTTCCGCTTCTTTACCGTGCTCGACGACGATCACAACAATTATCTGGAGATCTCGGCGATTCACAACGAAGAGGGTTATCGCGAGATCCGCAATAAGCTCTCCGCGCAGTATAACCTCAGCAATCTTGAGCCGAACATCCAGGTGTGGAACGTTGACCTGCGCGGCGACCGATCGCTGACCTTGCGCTATGTGCCGCACAACCGCGTCCCGCTGGACAAAGGCCGGCGCGAAGTGCTGAAGCATGTGCATCGTCTGTGGGGGTTCGATGTGCTGCTGGAGCAGCAGAACGCCGACGGCAGCATTGAGCTGTTGGACCGCTGCCCGGCGCGGCCGAACGCGCTATAGCATTGCGGGGCGAGTAAAATAACAAAGGGGGCCATTGGCCCCCTTGTTCTGTATATCGATCGCGAAAAGCCCGCTTAACGCATATTCATGGCTAAATCACCGGGCAGCGATTTCTGCATCCGGTGCCAGATCTCGCCGCTGTCATGGCCGTAGCGACGAACCAGCTCGTAAACCTGGTCATGCAGGCCAGCCTCACACACTTTCGCCAGCTGATGATAGAAACCGAGCGCCAGGCTGCGCGCTTCCGGGCTGGAGAAATAGTGGCGGCCGATGCGGGTATACAACCCCTTCATGCCGTTGAGGATCAGACCGTAGATCGGGTTGCCGGAGGCAAACGCCAGACCACGGAAAATATTATAATCAAGCTCGGCGAAGGCGTCGGCGTGATCCTCCACCTCCCGGGCGCTGTCCAGGACCGCCAGCGCTTTATCCGGATGCTGGCGAAACGCGGTGCGGATAAAAATCGTGGAAATGTTGGTGCGCACGGAGAGCAGATTATCAATCAACTGCGGTACGCTGTCGTGATCGAGGCGCGCCAGCGTTTCGAGGATATTCAGGCCTGAGGTTTCCCAAAAGTTATTCACTTTAGTGGGCTTACCATGCTGAATGGTCAGCCAGCCGTCACGGGCCAGACGCTGCAATACTTCGCGCAGGGTTGTGCGGGTGACACCGATCAGCTCAGAAAGCTCGCGTTCAGCGGGGAGAATCGATCCGGGAGGGAAGCGGTTATTCCAGATACTCTCAATGATGTACTCTTCCGCGAAACCCGCAGGGCTCTGCGCCTTAATGACCATAGTAAGATTTCCATTACACAGCGTTACAATTGCACTCATCATACCAGAGCCGCTATAGCGCAGATAGCATGGCAAGTGAATTAAAAAGGGATCGCCGTTTCATTTTCCGCTTTTACTTTGCGCTTTTCCTTATCTTCACAAACCGCCAGCACGGCGCGAAGAAAGTTGCTTCTCATTTTGCTCAACTGGTACTCTTGCCAATCGTTATGCACAAAACCATGCACTCATTGACGGGGAAGGATTCTGTCGTGGAAATTTCTTATGGCCGCGCGCTGTGGCGCAATTTTCTTGGCCAGTCGCCGGACTGGTACAAGCTGGCATTAATCATTTTCTTAATCGTAAATCCGCTGGTGTTCGCCGTGGCGCCGTTTGTCGCCGGCTGGCTGCTGGTGGTCGAGTTTATCTTTACCCTCGCCATGGCGCTGAAGTGCTATCCGCTGCTGCCGGGTGGTCTGCTGGCTATCGAGGCGCTGCTGATCGGCATGACCAGCCCGGCGCACGTCCGGGACGAGATCGCCGGCAATCTGGAGGTGCTGCTCCTGCTGATGTTCATGGTGGCGGGTATCTACTTTATGAAACAGCTTTTGCTGTTCGTGTTTACGCGCCTGCTGCTGGGGATCCGCAGCAAAATGCTGCTATCGCTGGCGTTCTGCCTGGCGGCCGCGTTCCTCTCGGCCTTTCTCGATGCGCTGACGGTGGTGGCGGTAGTGATCAGCGTCGCCGTCGGGTTCTACGGCATCTATCACCGCGTCGCCTCGGCGCGCCCGGACGATAGCGACCTGCTCGATGACAGCCATATCGAGCAGCACTACCGTGAGGTGCTGGAGCAGTTCCGCGGCTTTCTGCGCAGCCTGATGATGCACGCCGGCGTCGGGACCGCGCTCGGCGGCGTCATGACCATGGTCGGCGAGCCGCAAAACTTGATTATCGCCAAAGCCGCGGGCTGGCATTTTGGCGAGTTCTTTCTTCGCATGGCGCCCGTGACCCTGCCGGTGATGGTCTGCGGTCTGTTAACCTGTCTGCTGGTCGAAAAGTATCGCCTGTTTGGCTACGGCGAACCGCTACCGCCGACGGTGCGCAAGGTGCTGCAGGAGTTTGACGATCGCAGCCGCGCCCAGCGCAGCCGTCAGGAGCGACTGCGGCTGATTGCCCAGGCGCTCATTGGCGTTTGGCTGATCGTGGCCCTGGCTTTTCACCTGGCTGAGGTCGGCCTGATTGGCCTGTCGGTGATCATCCTCGCCACCACCTTTACCGGCGTTACCGATGAGCACGCCATTGGCAAGGCGTTCACCGAGGCGCTGCCCTTTACCGCGCTGCTGACGGTCTTCTTCTCCATCGTCGCGGTTATCATCGATCAGCAGCTGTTCACGCCGGTGATCGAGTTTGTCCTGCAGGCCTCGCCGCACGCGCAGCTGTCGCTGTTTTATCTGTTCAACGGCCTGCTGTCGTCCATTTCGGATAACGTGTTTGTCGGCACGGTCTACATCAACGAAGCGAAAGCGGCGCTCGAACATGGCGCCATCAGCCTGCCCCAGTTTGAGATGCTGGCGGTAGCGATCAACACCGGCACCAACCTGCCCTCGGTGGCCACCCCGAACGGCCAGGCGGCGTTTCTCTTCCTGCTGACTTCCGCCCTGGCGCCGCTTATTAGGCTCTCCTATGGCCGTATGGTGTGGATGGCGCTGCCCTACACCATCGTACTGACGCTGGTCGGCCTGTTATGCGTCGAGTTCACCCTGATGCCAGTCACCGACTGGCTGCTGGCGCACGGCTGGCTGGTGACGCCCAGCCTGCCCTGAGTCAGTTTTTGCCCGGGTTCGCCCGGGCGCATCAATAACCCGTTACGGAATATTTTCCGCCGCGCCTCTGGCGTCGGTTCGGTTTTCGTTTACACTGCCATGATTTAGCATCTTCCAGGGAAATGATTATGTTGCAATATTTAAACCAGTGCTCAAGAGGACGCGGTGCCTGGCTCCTGATGGCGTTGACCGCTTTTATTCTCGAACTTGTCGCGCTGTGGTTCCAGCACGTGATGCTGCTGCAGCCGTGTGTCATGTGTATTTACGAACGCTGCGCGCTGTTCGGCATCATGGGCGCGGGACTGGTGGGCGCTATCGCCCCCAAAACGCCGCTGCGCTATGTCGCCATGGCAATCTGGTTGTACAGCGCGATACGCGGACTACAGCTGGCGTGGGAGCATACGATGATCCAGCTGCACCCTTCACCGTTCCAGACCTGCGATTTCGCCGCCCGCTTCCCAACCTGGCTGCCGCTGGATAAATGGCTGCCGCAGGTTTTCGTTGCGTCCGGAGACTGTTCAGTACGTCAGTGGCAGTTCCTGTCGCTGGAGATGCCGCAATGGCTGGTGGGGATTTTCGCCGCCTATCTGCTGGTCGCTATTCTGGTGATCGTTGCTCAGCCTTTCAAAGCGAAAAAACGCGATCTGTTTGGTCGTTAAGCCGCGGCAAGTCCAGCCCACAATGAAACGCCCTGCGGGGCGTTTTTTTTATGCCTCCTGCGCATAGCTGAATCGTTTCATGTCTATGGTTGACCACAGCCACCAAAAGGCGCATATTAAATACATCTTTTAAAACCCCACAGGAGCTCACATGTCATCTTTACTGATCCCCGCAGACTGGAAAGTTAAACGCTCCACCCCATTCTTTACCAAAGAGAATGTCCCTGCCGCCCTGCTGAGCCACCACAACACCGCGGCTGGCGTCTTCGGTCAGCTGTGCGTCATGGAGGGCACGGTCACCTATTACGGTTTTGCCAATGAACAAGCGACGGAGCCGGAGAAAAAAGTCGTGATTCATGCCGGGCAGTTTGCTACCAGTCCGCCGCAGTACTGGCACCGCGTCGAACTCAGTGACGACGCCCGCTTCAATATTCACTTCTGGGTGGCGGAAGAAACCGACGGTGAAAACGGGCTGTTCCACGCGAAGAAAGCGTGACGGCGCTTAGCGCGCCCTGTCAGGCAGATTAAGGATATGGTCCTGCCAGTCGACCACCGTGGACTCAGGCACCGCAATATGGCGAACGGAGATGCGTTCGCCGTGCATCGCCGCTTTTGAGCCAGTCAGCAGCGGGTGCCAGGCCGGCAGAGGCTTGCCTTCCGCCAGCAGGCGATAGGCACAGGTCGGCGGCAGCCATTCGAAGGTCGGCAGATTTTCGCGGGTAAGCTTGATGCAGTCCGGCTCATACTCAAAGCGACGCGCGTAGTTACGACACTGGCAGGTTTTGATATTGAGCTGACGACAGGCGACGTTGGTGAAGTAGATCTCGTCAGTGTCTTCATCCATCAGCTTGTGCAGGCAGCACTGGCCGCAGCCGTCACACAGCGATTCCCACTCCGCGTCGCTCATGTCATCCAGTGTTTTTTGTTGCCAGAAAGGTTGTTCGCTCATCGGAGTGTCCGTCGTTGCCAGTTAAGGGTGCACCTTATAACCAGTCTGGCACGCCGATGCAAGTTTTGCCGCCCCAAAAGGCGGCAAATAGCGCTTACAGCACGCGGGTAGTGAGCGCCAGGCCGTTGAAGCCGACCTCCAGCTCGTCACCGCTGTGCAGCGGCCCCACGCCTTCCGGGGTGCCGGTGAGGATCACATCCCCGGCTTTGAGGGTAAAGAAGCGCGACATATAGGCGATCAGCGGCACAATCCTATGGATCATGTCGGCAGTGGTGCCCTGCTGGCGCACTTCGCCATTAATCTTCAGACTTAACGACGTATTCTGCGGGTCGCCGTGGAACTCAGCGGCCGGGATAAAGCCGGAGATCGGACAGGCGTTATCGAAGCCTTTGGCCTTCTCCCAGGGTTGTCCCGCTTTTTTCATTTTCGCCTGCAGGTCGCGCAGCGTGAGATCCAGCGCGACGCCATAGCCGGCAATCCCTTTCAGCACATGCTCTTCCGTCGCCTGACGCAGCGTGCTGCCGATAAGCACCGCCAGCTCGACTTCGTGATGCACCGAGCCCAGCCCCTCAGGAAGCACCAACGGCTGACGAAGATCGCACAGCGCAGTCTCAGGTTTAATAAACAGCACCGGCTCTTCCGGCGTCACACTGCCCATTTCCTTGATGTGTTTCGCATAATTACTGCCGACGCACACTACTTTGCTTACTGGATAATCCAGAAGCGCACCCTGCCAGTTATGATGTTGGTACATTATTTTCCCTCGTGGGTTAATCGGATTGTTTCCCCTGTTCCGCCAGGTGTTTCTTTAGTAGATTTTCAGACGGCGGAGGCAGTTGCAGGTAATAGCCCTGTTCGCTTAACGCCTGTTTCACTTTTTCCAGATCGGCGTTAACCAGTTTTTTGCGCCCATCCAGCGGCAGCAGCATCGCCATTTGCGGCGTGCCAAAGCTGCGCATTAGCTCGTCAGGAACGCGCGAGAAATCGTCCTTTTTTTCGACGTATAAATAGGTTTGTTCACGTTTAGTACTTCGATAGATCACACAAAACATAGTTTTACTCGGAATTAGACCCGTGGTCACTTGCCTCAATATATGAGTGACTATAACATGCCTTTTAGTCTTCGGAATATCACCGCACTTCGGCGGTTGATAAACAGCAAATTGAGTAAGGCCAGGATGTCAAATACGCCAATCGAACTTAAAGGCAGTAGCTTCACGTTATCTGTCGTTCATTTGCACGATGCAAATCCCGAGGTTATTCGTCAGGCGTTAGAAGACAAAATCGCCCAGGCTCCCGCTTTTTTACGTCATGCTCCGGTGGTGGTGAATATCGCCAGCATCGAGGAGGAGGTGGAATGGCGCGCCATCAACGAGGCTATCGCCGCGACCGGTTTACGTATTATGGGCGTTAGCGGATGCAAAATTCCGCGCCTGAAAACCGAAATCGACCGCGCCGGCATCCCGTTATTAACCGAAGGGAAAGAAAAAGCCTCTCGTCCGGCACCGTCCGACCCCACCCCGCCGCCGCCAGTTGCTAGTCAGATCACAAAAACGCGTTTGATTGATCAGCCGGTACGTTCCGGTCAGCGCATTTATGCGCCACACTGTGATCTTATTGTTACAAATCATGTGAGTGCCGGTGCGGAACTTATCGCTGACGGAAATATCCATGTATATGGCATGATGCGAGGACGCGCGCTGGCAGGCGCCGGTGGCGACAGAGACGCCCAGATATTTTGTACCCACCTTGCGGCGGAGCTGGTCTCCATCGCCGGGGAATATTGGCTGAGCGATAACATCCCGGCCGAATTTTATGGCAAAGCGGCGCGCCTGCGTTTAGGTGAAAGCGCTTTGGCAATTCAACCGTTAAATTAATCCCTTTTTAACAAGGAATTTCTATGGCACGCATTATTGTTGTGACTTCGGGTAAAGGGGGCGTTGGCAAGACCACCTCCAGCGCGGCCATCGCTACAGGTTTGGCCCAGAAGGGAAAGAAAACCGTCGTTATCGACTTCGACATCGGCCTGCGTAACCTCGACCTGATTATGGGCTGCGAACGTCGCGTCGTTTATGATTTCGTCAACGTCATTCAGGGCGATGCCACACTGAACCAGGCGCTGATTAAAGATAAGCGCACGGAAAATCTCTACATTCTCCCGGCTTCCCAGACCCGGGATAAAGACGCTCTGACTCGCGAAGGCGTCGACAAGGTTCTCGAAGAACTGAAGAAAATGGAATTCGATTTCATCGTCTGTGATTCCCCGGCAGGCATTGAAACCGGTGCGCTGATGGCGCTTTACTTTGCTGATGAAGCCATCATCACCACTAACCCGGAAGTCTCCTCCGTTCGCGACTCCGACCGTATCCTTGGCATTCTCGCCTCTAAATCCCGCCGCGCGGAAAATGGCGAAGAGCCAATCAAAGAGCATCTGCTGCTGACCCGCTACAATCCAGGCCGCGTTAATAAAGGCGATATGCTGAGCATGGAAGACGTGCTGGAAATTCTGCGCATCAACCTGGTAGGCGTGATCCCGGAAGACCAGTCAGTCCTGCGCGCATCCAACCAGGGTGAGCCGGTGATCCTCGATGCCGCCTCGGACGCAGGCAAAGCCTATGCCGATACCGTTGAACGTCTGCTCGGAGAAGAACGCCCTTTCCGCTTCATTGAAGAAGAGAAGAAAGGATTCCTCAAACGCCTGTTCGGAGGATAAATTATGGCTTTACTCGACTTTTTTCTCTCGCGAAAAAAGAACACGGCTAATATTGCGAAAGAACGCCTGCAAATCATCGTCGCCGAGCGCCGCCGCGGAGACGCGGAGCCGCATTACCTGCCGCAGTTACGCAAAGATATCCTGGAAGTGATCTGTAAATACGTACAGATCGACCCGGAGATGGTCAGCGTGCAGCTGGAGCAGCGGGACGGGGATATATCCATTCTTGAGCTGAACGTGACCCTACCCGAAACGGAAGAGTCGAAATCCTGACCTGTCGCGCTATCGCGAAAAAAAACCGGCTACGCCACGCGCCGCCGGTTTTTTAATGGTCTGAACCTGGCCGCGAACTAGCGCGGATAGTCGTTTAACAGCCTCTTCAGCCGCTCGGCCATCAGCTCCCCGCGCCAACCGGAAATCAGCTCAGGTTCACCGGCTTGCGTTTTCAGCTGCCAGTGCCAGTTCAGCAGCTGGTTGATCTGCCGACGCGACGCCAGCAGCTCCGCGCTTACGCCCATCTCCGTGCTCACTTCCTGCACCAGCGCTTTAATATCTTTAAAGACTTTGCGGTAGCCCGGCATGTCGATCAGGTTCTGCAGCGGCGCTGGCAGGGCCGACTCCGGCAGCGCCTGCGCTTTTTCGACCAGGCTAATCAGCGTTTTGCCGTGGAAGCGAATTTCGCTACCGGACAACCCGAGGCTGTCGAGCTCGCCCAGGCTGGTGGGCATATAGCGCGCCACGCTCCACAGATGCTCTTCCCGCACCACAAAGTTTACCGCCAGGTCGCGCTCGCGCGCTTTGCGCAGGCGCCACTCCGCCAACAGCTGCAGACAACCCAGCTGGCGGGTACGCAGCTGCCAGGCGTTGCCGATATCGCGCCAGGCCTCGGCCGGGTCGACCACCTCCTGACGACGCTGCTGCATCACGCGGCACTCGTCGAGCGCCGCCGGCAGCCAGCCAGCGCGATCGGTCTCCGCCATTAACTGGCTGGCGATCGGCAGCAGATACCAGACGTCGGCCGCGGCATATTCACACTGACGCTCAGTCAGCGGGCGCGCCAGCCAGTCGGTGCGGGATTCGCTTTTATCCAGCGCTACCCCGGAATACTCTTCCACCATCGAGGCGAAGCCCCAGGACATTGGGCGGCCGCAGAAGGCCGCCAGGATCTGGGTGTCAATCAGCGGCTGCGGCATCAGGTTAAATGCATTAAGGAAGACTTCTAAATCTTCGCTGCCGGCATGCAGGTATTTAGTCACATCCTGGTTGAGCAGCAGGTCGCGCATCGGCGCCCAGTCGTTAATCGTCAAGGGATCGATCAGAGAGACCTGCTGGCCGTCGAACAGCTGCAGCAGGCCCAGCTGCGGGTAATAGGTGCGGGTGCGGACAAATTCCGTATCCAGAGCGACGGCGGAGGCCGCGCTTGCCGCTTCGCAGACAGCGCGCAGGCCATCGTCGGTGGTGATCATCTGATAGTTCAAAGCATACTCTCTTAACTTGCGCCCATAAAAAACGCCGGCGTAGCCGGCGTCAGGCGACTCATTCGTTACTTAGCCTTTATTGTCCACTTTAGCGCGCGCTTCGTCACGCAGTTCTCGCCGCAAAATTTTCCCGACGTTGGATTTCGGCAGTTCGTCACGGAATTCCACCAGCTTCGGCACCTTGTATCCGGTCAAATGGCGACGGCAGAACGTAATCAGCGCCTCTTCGGTTAACGCAGCATCTTTCTTGACTACGAAAATCTTCACCGCTTCGCCGCTGCTGCCGGACGGCACGCCGATGGCCGCCACTTCCAGCACCCCGCTATGCTGCATGACCACATCTTCGATTTCGTTCGGATAGACGTTAAAACCCGACACCAGGATCATATCTTTTTTGCGATCGACGATGCGCAGGAACCCCTCTTCATCCATCACCGCGATATCCCCGGTGTGCAGCCAGCCGTCTTTGATAATCTCATCCGTCGCGTCAGGGCGCTGCCAGTAGCCCAGCATCACCTGCGGCCCTTTAATACAGAGCTCGCCCGGCTGACCCGGTGCCACTTCGTTATCATCATCATCCACCAGTTTGGCTTCGGTGGAGGGCACCGGCAGGCCAATGCTGCCGCTGTGGTAGTCAATATCGTGCGGGTTAACGCTGACCAGCGGGGAACACTCTGTCAGGCCGTAGCCCTCCAGCAGATATTGCCCGGTCAGTTTTACCCAGCGCTCGGCCACCGCCTGCTGCACCGGCATCCCACCGCCGGCGGACAAATGCAGCGAGGAGAAATCAAGCTGCTGGAACTCTTTGTTGTTCAGCAAGGCGTTGAACAGGGTATTGACCCCGGTCATGGCGGTAAAAGGATACTTCGCCAGCTCCTTCACCAGCCCGGGGATATCGCGTGGGTTGGTGATCAGCAAATTTTGCCCGCCCAGTTCGATAAACAGCAGGCAGTTCATGGTCAGGGCGAAAATGTGATACAGCGGCAGCGCGGTCACCACGAACTCTTTGCCGCGATGCAGCAGCGGGCCGTAGGTGGCATTGACCTGCTCGAGGTTAGCCAGCATATTGCGGTGGGTTAGCATCGCACCTTTGGCCACGCCGGTGGTGCCCCCGGTGTACTGCAGAAACGCCAGATCTTCCGCAACGATCTCCGGCTTGACGTACTGCATGCGATAGCCGTGCTGCAACGCGCTGCGAAACGAGATGGCGTCCGGCAGATGGTACTTCGGCACCAGGCGCTTAATGTACTTGACCACAAAGTTCACCAGCGTACCTTTGGCGGTGGAAAGCTGGTCGCCCATGCGCGTCAGGATCACATGCTGGACCTGAGTTTTCGCCACCACTTTTTCCAGGGTATGGGCAAAGTTGGAGACTATGACGATCGCCGCCGCGCCGCTGTCGTTGAGCTGATGCTCCAGTTCGCGCGGGGTATATAAGGGGTTGACGTTAACCACGATCATCCCGGCGCGCAGGATGCCAAACAGAGCCACCGGATACTGCAGCAGGTTAGGCATCATCAGGGCCACGCGATCGCCCTTCTGTAACCCCAACCCCTCCTGAAGATAAGCGGCGAAGGCGCGACTACGCTCCTCCAGCTTACGGTAGGTCATCACTTCACCCATATTGATAAACGCCGGTTGGTCGGCGTAACGGGTGGTGGCATGTTCAAACAGTTCAACCAGGGATTGATAGCGGTCAGGATTTATCTCCGCCGGAACATCTGCGGGATAACGGTTTAGCCAAACCTTTTTCACTGCATCACCTCTGAAATAGTTATTCGTCGTCATCACAGCCCCTGGATAATACATTTTGTTAACATTATATTAACTCAGCGTACCAGTTTATTAATTAGGCAATGAGCAGGTTGCGAAGCGCGTCACTATTTTTTTTCTTATTCGACTGAAAACAAAGAAACAGCGGACCGGCCGCTGTTTCTTTGAACTAACATAAACAACAAAATCATTCGGTTACAACGTTTCTCACCTCAGCAGGGCCGGGATTGTACCAGCCCCAGCCGCCATAGCCGTAGCCCCAGGGGCGCGGACCCAGCATCCACGGGTCGATAGGTTGCGGAGGCATCACCACCTGCTGCACTACGTTCCAGCGCTTGTAGCCGGTGGCGTTCATCAGCATAAATTTATACGGCGTGCTGCCCACCTTGCCGTCAACCACCCCGGCGATCGGTCCGACCACGGTCACTAGTTGACCGCGGAAATCCACCGGATCGAGGAAGCCATTGACGTCAGCAAAAATCCTTCCGCGGGACGGCTCGCCCAGCACTGGCCGCGCGCCGCTGTCCAGCGGTACGGTGGCGATTTCTAAGCGGGTTTTCCCCTGCTGGTTTTGCACATTGACCACCTTACCGCCAAAGCGCGCTTCCTGGCCAACGTACAGCTGCGGGGCGTTCATCACCCGCACCAAATCCTGCTGCGGCGTCGGGCTGGTGCCTTTGATGGCATCCGGCACCGATACGCAGCCGCTTAGCGCAACGGCAACCGCTGCGGCCAGCAGCCAGCGAACGCCCTGTTTTTGACCCGCCATGATGCGACTCCTTTTCTCAGTCTTCTTGTTACTGAGATTCACTCGCGGCCTGGAAGTTTCTTCCACGCCACCTCGTTTCGCAAATAAACCGGCTCCGCTTTCTCCACGGCCACGGTTTTCCCCGCCGCTAGCAGGTAACAGGCTAACGGCAGCATATCCTCCGCCGCCGGCAATTCAATTTCGCCGCTGCTTAAGGTCAGTCCGCTCGCTTTCGCCAGATCCGGCCACGCCTGCCATCCGGTGCCGACAGTGGCCCATTCGCCGGAAAGCTGTGCCAGTCGTTCGGCTACCGCGTCCGGTTTGAGCACCGCTTCCGTCTCTTCGCCATGCCAGACGCCCTGCTCGTCGCGCTGGTACTCGGCCCAGTAGACTTCGCCCATACGCGCATCAATGGCCGCCAGCACACGGGTGGCGCCGGTTTTGCGCCAGGCGCCCTGCGCCATGGTGGCCAGCGTGGAAACGCCAATCATTGGCAGTTCGGCGCCCAGCGCCAGCCCCTGGGCGATACCGATGCCGATGCGCACGCCGGTAAAGCTGCCCGGACCGCGACCAAAGGCCAGCGCGTCCAGCTCGCTCAGCGTGGTGCCGCTCTCGGTGAGGACCTCCTGCACCAGCGGCAGGATACGTTGGGTATGTTCGCGGGGACAAATTTCGAAATGAGCACTAAGGGTGCCATCATTCCACAGCGCTGCGGAGCAGGCCTCTGTGGCGGTATCGATAGCCAAAATTCGCATGGGTGGTCACGCTCTCGTTACATAGTTCAGGCCTTCAGGCAGCCTGATTTCCGGCAAACGGCCAACCCGCCGCCATGCCGCCCGAAGTCTATTGGGAACCGCTAATTAACAAAATGGCGCGCAGCTTAACACATTTTAGTGCGGATTACCTTGCCGGCGGTACGGCGAGAAAGCGCACCGCCCGACGGATATCGCGGGTTCGCGGCGCCGGCGGCAGACTGGCCAGGAACACCGCGCCGTAGGGGCGCATCACCAGCCGGTTGTCGCAGATCACCAGCACCCCGCGATCGTCGATATCGCGGATCAGGCGACCCACCCCCTGCTTGAGGGTGATCACCGCATCCGGGAGCTGCACTTCATCGAAGGGATCGCCGCCGCGCAGCCGGCAATCTTCCATCCGCGCTTTTAGCAGCGGATCGTCCGGCGAGGTGAACGGTAGCTTATCGATAATCACCAGCGACAGCGCGTCGCCGCGCACATCGACTCCCTCCCAGAAGCTGCTGGTAGCCACCAGCAGCGCGTTGCCGGCGCTGACGAACTGCTGCAGCAGTTGGCCTTTGCTGGTCTCGCCCTGCAGCAGCACCGGTAGCGTCATGGTGGCGCGGAACTGCTCCGCCAGATCGCGCATCATGGCGTGCGAGGTGCACAACATAAAGCAGCGACCATCGTTGGCCTCGATCAGCGGCTTGAGCATCGCCGCCAGGTGTCGCGCCGCGCCGGGCTGGTTCGGCAGGGGTAGGTTGCGCGGCACGCAGAGCAGCGCCTGGTGCTGATAGTCAAAGGGACTCGGCAGCAGCAGAGTCTGCGCCTCGTCGATCCCCAGCCGGGCGGTAAAGTGATGCAGATCGTCGTTCACCGACAGCGTCGCCGAGGTAAAGATCCAACTCCCCGACTTCTGCGCCATCACCTCTTTAAACTTCTCGGCCACGGTCAGCGGCGTCAGCGCGAGAGTAAAGTGGCGCGAGGTACACTCATACCAGTAGCTGTAGCCCGGCTGGTTGATCTCTTTCAACCGCTTCAGGCGCCCGCGATAGAGGGTGGCGCGCTCAAAAGCGGCGTCGAGCAGCGCCGAGCGACCCAGCGAAAGTTTGGCGACGTCATAGCATAGCTCGAGCGCGTCATCGAGCAGCAGCAGCGCTCGCTGAATGTGGCTGTCCGCCAGCAGCTCGCGCAGATTGCCGCGGTAGCCCGGGTCTCCCAGCTGCAGGCGGAAATCCTGCGCGCTTTGCGCCAGGCGGTCGGCGCATTTTTGCAGCTGCTGAGTGTCTTTCAGTTCGGTGCGGTAGGCAATGGTGATGTCTTTCGCCAGGTCCAGCAGCTGGCGGCTGGAGAGCGACTGGCCAAAGTACTGACTGGCGATATCCGGCAGCTGATGGGCTTCATCGAAGATCATCACTTCCGCCTCGGGGATCAGCTCGGCAAAGCCGCTCTCTTTGACCACCATATCGGCCAGAAACAGGTGATGGTTGACCACCACCACGTCGGCGTCCATCGCTTTTTTACGCGCCTTCACCACGAAGCAATCTTTATACAGTGGGCAGTCGCTACCGAGACAGTTATCGTTGGTGCTGGTGACCAGCGGCCAGGCCTGAGAGTCTTCCGCGACGCTGGCGCAGGTGCTGATATCGCCATCCTGGGTTTGATTCGACCAGGAGCGCAGGAGGATCACATCGCTGAGGGTTTGCACCGGCAGATCGCCGCCCGCCAGCGCCTGCTGCTCAAGACGTTCGAGACACAGGTAGTTGGAGCGCCCTTTGAGCAGCGCCAGTTTCCCGGTGAATTTGAGCGCTTTGGCGACGGTGGGCAGATCGCGGCTGTAAAGCTGATCCTGCAGCGCTTTCGAGCCGGTGGAGATAATCACCTTTTTTTTCGCCCGCAGCGCAGGCGCCAGGTAAGCGTAGGTTTTACCGGTTCCGGTCCCCGCTTCCACCACCAGCGGCCGGGAGGCCTCAATCGCTTCGCTGACCGCCACCGCCATCTGGCGCTGCGGCTCGCGCGGTTTAAATCCCGGTATGGCTTTGGCTAGCTGGCCGTCTGCTGCAAAATCGTCGATCACATTGCCCCCTGGTTATTTGGACAGTGATTATGTCAGGGAGGACGGCGTTTCGCCAGTCCGGGTAGTGACGCGAGCGGCACATTATGGCAGTCTTGCCGCAGCCGAATGGAATGCTTAAAGAGGAAAAAGCAATGACAATTACGCGTATTGATGCCGAAGCCCGTTGGTCAGACGTGGTGATCCACAACCAGACCCTGTACTACACCGGCGTGCCGGCAAATCTCGATGCCGACGCTTTCGAGCAGACCGCCAATACCCTGGCGCAGATTGACGCGGTGCTGGAAAAACAGGGCAGCGACAAGTCGCGTATTCTTGACGCCACCATCTTCCTCGCCGATAAAAGCGACTTTGCGGCGATGAATAAAGCCTGGGACGCGTGGGTGGTGGCTGGTCACGCCCCGGTGCGCTGCACGGTGGAGGCGACGCTGATGAACCCGCAGTATAAAGTTGAGATCAAAATTATCGCCGCGGTGTAATTACTCGTCCTCATCCTCATCTTCAAAGCGCGCGACGATCTGCTCGCCGGTATGCGTTGCGCGCAGCTCTTCCGCCACCAGGGCAATCGCCTGGCCGCTGCTTATCCCCTGAGCCATTAGCTCATGGATACGTTCGACCGCTTTTTGCTGTTGCTCGTGGCTCAGCGAAGGTAAACCTGCAAACATCTTTTACTCCTGCTACATTGTGGGGCGTAATTATTTCACGCCGTCCCCGACTACGCCAGAGGGGCGGCAACGTTCAGGATCGAGAAAGATGTTGTCCCCCGCGATTATTACCCTGCCCTGGCGCCCGGATGCGGCCGAACACTATTTTGCGCCGTTAAGCGCCCTGCCCTGGGCGATGCTGCTGCATTCCGGCTTTGCCGACCATCCGCATAACCGCTTTGATATTCTGGTGGCTGCCCCGCGCGCCACGCTACTGACGCGCGATGAACAGACGTGGGTCGACGACGGCGAAACCGTTGTTGTCTCAGCGGAAGATCCGCTGCAGCTCCTGCAGCAGCAGTTGGATCGTCAGCCGTTCACGCCGCAACCCCATGACGATCTGCCGTTTCTCGGCGGCGCGCTGGGATTATTCGGTTACGACCTGGGCCGTCGCTTTGAGCGTCTCCCTTCGCACGCGCAGGCCGATATCGCGCTGGCGGATATGGCGGTGGGGATCTATGACTGGGCGCTTATCGTCGACCACCAGCGCCAACAGATATCGCTGCTCAGCTATGACGACCCGCAGCAGCGTCTACAGTGGCTGGAGGCGCAAACGCCGACGCCGGGTGAAACCTTCGCCCTGACCTCTGCCTGGCAGTCAAATATGAGCCGCCAGCAGTACGGCGAAAAATTTCGCCAGGTACAGGCCTATCTGCACAGCGGCGACTGCTATCAGGTCAACCTCGCCCAGCGTTTTCAGGCCAGCTACGTCGGTGATGAATGGCAGGCCTTCCGCCAGCTGAACGCCGTCAACCGCGCCCCCTTTAGCGCCTTTATTCGCCTCGATGAAGGGGCGATTTTAAGCCTGTCGCCGGAGCGCTTTATCCAGCTGCGCCAGGGGGAGATCCAGACGCGGCCGATAAAAGGCACCCTGCCGCGGCTCGATTCGCCGCTGGCAGATGCGCAGCAGGCTGAGAAGCTGGCGAATTCGCCGAAAGATCGCGCCGAGAATTTAATGATTGTCGACCTGATGCGCAACGACATCGGCCGCGTCGCCGTCCCGGGCAGCGTGCGGGTCCCCGAGCTGTTCGTGGTGGAGCCGTTCCCGGCGGTCCATCATCTGGTCAGCACCATCACCGCCCGCCTGCCAATGACGCTGCACGCCAGCGACCTGCTGCGCGCCGCCTTTCCCGGCGGCTCGATCACCGGCGCGCCGAAAGTGCGGGCGATGGAGATTATCGATGAACTGGAGCCCCAGCGACGCAATGCCTGGTGTGGGAGCATTGGCTACCTGAGCTATTGCGGCAATATGGATACCAGCATCACCATTCGCACCCTGACGGCATGGCAGGGACAGCTGTACTGCTCCGCCGGCGGCGGAATTGTGGCGGATAGCGAGGAAGCGGCGGAATATCAGGAAACTTTTGATAAAGTTAATCGTATCCTGCAGCAACTGGAGAACTAGACCATGGCGGATCGCGCCCTTAATCTGGATGATTTTCTGTCCCGCTTTCAGCTTCTGCGCCCGCAGCCTTCGCGCCATGCGCTCAATCAGCGGCAGGCGGCGGTACTGGTGCCGATCGTGCGCCGGCCGCAGCCCGGCCTGCTGCTGACCCAGCGTTCGCCGCTGCTGCGCAAGCACGCCGGCCAGGTCGCCTTTCCCGGCGGCGCAGTAGATAATACCGACGCGACGCTTATCGCCGCCGCCCTGCGCGAAGCTCAGGAAGAGGTGGCGATCCCGCCGGAGGCGGTCGAGGTGATCGGCGTCCTGCCGCCGGTGGACAGCGTCACCGGCTTTCAGGTGACGCCGGTGGTGGGCATTATTCCCCCGGATCTGCACTACCACGCCAGCCAGGACGAAGTCTCCGCGGTATTTGAAATGCCGCTCGCCGAAGCCCTGCGCCTTGGGCGCTACCATCCACTCGATATCCACCGCCGGGGCAACGACCACCGCGTCTGGCTCTCCTGGTACCAGCATTATTTTGTCTGGGGAATGACCGCCGGGATCATTCGCGAGCTGGCGCTGCAAATTGGCGCACGTCCTTAGCTATACTGATAATGAGAGGGCGCTCTCATTATTAGTAAAATCGCGGTTAGCCATTAGTTTAATTCATGTGAATAGTTGAACTGACAGGGCGCTTCCCTCTTACACTATGCGCAGTTATTACATCGTTACCGCACCCGCGGTAACCCTGTCAGGAGTATTATCGTGATTAGTCTATTCGACATGTTCAAGGTGGGGATTGGTCCCTCATCTTCCCACACTGTTGGCCCGATGAAGGCCGGAAAACAGTTCGTCGATGACCTGGTCGAAAAAGGATTGCTTAATGCAGTGACTCGTGTGGCGGTTGACGTCTACGGTTCACTGTCATTAACCGGCAAAGGCCACCATACAGACATCGCCATTATCATGGGACTGGCGGGCAATCAGCCCGATACGGTCGATATTGACGCGATCCCGGCTTTTATCCGTGACGTCGAAGCGCGCGGTCGTCTGCTGCTGGCCAACGGCCAGCATGAGGTCGACTTCCCGGCGGATGACGGCATGCGTTTTCGCAGCGACAACCTGCCGCTGCACGAAAACGGCATGACCATTCACGCCTGGGCCGGCGAGAAAGAGATCTACTGCAAGACCTACTACTCGATCGGCGGCGGCTTTATTGTCGACGAAGAGCACTTCGGCAAGGAAAACGCCAACGAACTGCAGGTGCCCTACCCATTTAAATCGGCGCAGGAAATGCTGGCCTACTGCAAAGAGACTGGCCTGTCGCTCTCCGGGATGGTGATGCAGAACGAGTTGGCTCTGCACAGCAAAAAAGAGATCGAGGATTATTTCGCCAACGTCTGGCAGACCATGCGCGCCTGTATCGACCGCGGGATGAACACCGAGGGCGTGCTGCCTGGCCCGCTGCGCGTACCGCGTCGCGCCTCGGCGCTGCGTCGTCTGCTGGTGGCCAGCGATAAGCTCTCCAGCGATCCAATGAACGTTGTTGACTGGGTCAATATGTTCGCGCTGGCGGTCAATGAAGAGAACGCCGCCGGCGGTCGCGTGGTAACCGCGCCGACCAACGGCGCCTGCGGCATCGTTCCGGCGGTACTCGCCTATTACGATCACTTTATCGAGTCCGTCAGCCCGGAGATCTATATTCGCTACTTTATGGCCTGCGGGGCGATCGGCGCGCTGTATAAGATGAATGCGTCCATTTCCGGCGCGGAAGTCGGCTGTCAGGGCGAGGTGGGCGTCGCCTGCTCGATGGCGGCGGCGGGCCTGGCTGAACTGCTCGGCGCCAGCCCGGAACAGGTTTGCGTGGCAGCGGAGATCGGCATGGAACACAACCTCGGCCTGACCTGTGATCCGGTCGCCGGTCAGGTGCAGGTGCCATGCATTGAACGTAACGCCATCGCCTCCGTCAAGGCGATCAACGCCGCGCGAATGGCGATGCGCCGCACCAGCGAACCGCGCGTCTCGCTCGATAAGGTGATCGAGACCATGTATGAAACCGGTAAAGACATGAACGCCAAGTACCGCGAAACCTCGCGCGGCGGCCTGGCGATTAAAGTTCAGTGTGACTAAACTTTTCGTGCCCCTCTGCGCCTGCAAAGCGCGCAGGGGGTTAACCCTGGTGACTGAAATCTCCCTGATGCGCCTTCAACGGCGCATTTTCTTTTTTCTATACCTGGCGATATTCTGCCACTACACTTGCTCTATAAAATAAGCCACGCTTAACCACTCGTCCTGTCGACAGGGTGTCGCACATGCAGACTGCACAAAAAGTCATTACGGCCTATCGTCACAAACGCATTATTGTCTGCCTGCTGGTAGCCCTGGCGACCCTGGGCGCCACATTAGCCATCCGATTTATTTCGCAGCGCAGCGTAAATGAAGATTATATTCGCACGGCCGCCAGCCAACGGGTGGCGGCGCTCAATGACATCTTGCGCCCGCTAAGCGCGCAGCGAGCCACCCTGCTCCCTCTGGTGGGCAAACCCTGCCCTGATATCCATCTGACGCTGCGCAAAATGGCGGCCTCGTTGCAAACCATTCGTTCCGTCGCCCTCGTCACGTCAGGTATCGTTTACTGTTCCAGTATTTTTGGCCCGCGACAGGCAGACTTACATCGCCTGCAGCCCGCGCTTCCTGCGCCCCGCCCTCTGCTGCTCTTCTCGAACGACAGCTCCTTGCTCAAAGGCTCGCCGGTACTGATCCAATGGTATCCAGCCGCGGAGAGCGGCCTGGACGGCGTGATGCTGGTGGTGAATATTGAGCTGCTGGGAACCTTAATTCTTAATGAAAAATCGGCCCTGATCAGCGACGTCAGCCTGCAGGTTGGCGATCGTTATTTTAGCAGCCGCCATGGGCTTCTCGAAAAAGCGCATGTCCCGCAGGGCACGGTGATTTATCGCCAGCGCTCTACGGAGTTTCCGTTTACTGTCAATATTAACGGCCCTGGCGCCTCGGCGATTGCGCTTGAGGAGCTGCCCGGCGAGCTGCCGCTGGCGCTGATTTTTAGCCTGCTAATGACCGGCATCGCCTGGCTGGCCACCGCCGGCAGAATGAGTTTCTCGCGGGAAATAAGCCTTGGCATTTCGGCCCGGGAGTTTGCCCTCTGGTGCCAGCCGCTGCAGGATGCGCGCAGCGGCCGCTGCTGCGGGGTGGAGATCCTGCTGCGCTGGAATAATCCCCGCCGTGGGACGATTTCGCCGGAGGTATTTATCCCCATCGCCGAAGGCAATAATCTGATCATCCCTCTCACCCGCTATGTGATTGCCGAAACCGCTCGCCGCCTGGACGCTTTTCCTCGCGACCGCCATTTTCACATCGCGATCAATGTCGCCGCGCGCCATTTCGCTAACGGACTCCTGCTGCGCGACCTGCACAATTACTGGTTCAGCGTGGATCCGGTGCAGCAGCTGGTGGTCGAGCTAACCGAACGCGATGTCCTGCAGGATGGCGACCAGCATATGGCCGAACATCTGCACTTTAAGGGCGTACAGCTGGCGATCGATGATTTTGGTACCGGCAATACTTCGCTCTCATGGCTGGAAAAGCTGCGCCCGGATGTTTTGAAGATCGACCGCTCGTTCACCAGCTCGGTCGGCATAGATAGCGTGAACGCGACGGTGACAGATATTATTATCGCCCTCGCCAACCGCCTGCATATTGTTACCGTTGCCGAAGGGGTGGAGACGCTGGAGCAGGAAAGCTACCTGCGTAGCCACGGCGTCGATGTGCTGCAGGGGTTTTATTATGCGCGGCCGATGCCGGTGGAGGCGTTCCCGGCGTGGCTGGCCAGCAGGGAGGAGAGTGAAAATGAGAGCGAGACGACAGAATAACTCGCCGGCCGCAGCGGCCGGCGAGCCTGGCGATTACTCTTCTTCGTCGCTCGGCGGACGAGTGACCACCGCGCGCACCAGATCGACCCGGTAATCATTCGCTTCCACTACGGTAAAATGCAGCGGCGGAAGAGACACGACGTCGCCAATGCGCGGGATATGACCATTGGCGGAGATCACCAGCCCGGCAACGGTGGCAATATCCTCATCGTCATTGATCAGTGGATCCAGCCCCAGCGCCTGCTGCAGCGCATGCAGGTCGGTCGACCCCTTAATAAGCCAGCCATCGCCATCAATGACAATCTCTGGTGTCTCATCAGCGTCCGGGAATTCACCGGCGATGGCTTCAAGGACGTCCAGCGGCGTGACCAGCCCCTGCACCACGCCAAATTCATTAGTTACGATGACGAAGCTGCCGCGCGCCCGACGCAGGACCCCGAGCAGATTTATCGGGTCCAGCGTTTCCGGAACGACAATTGCCGGGGAGGCAGAAGCCAGCGCCGCGACGTTTTCCCCCGACTCCAGGGCCACCAGCATCTCTTTCGCCCGCACGATACCAATGATTTCATCCAGTTCTCCGCGGCAGACCGGGAAGAGGCTGTGCGGCGACGACAGCAGCTGACGACGAATTTCATCTTCACTCTGCTCAGCGTCGACCCAGCTGATTTCTCCGCGCGGGGTCATGATGCTGCGCAGGGAGCGCTGGGCCAGGGTCAGCACGCCGTTAATCATGTAGCGCTCTTCTTCCGCAAAGGCGCCCTCAGGAACGGGCACCGCGGCTGGACTGTCTGCGTCATGGCTGACGGAGGCCTGTTTGCGGCCGCCCATCAGGCGCAGGATGGCATCCGCGGTCCGAGCGCGCAGCGGCAGCGTCGACTGGTGGCGAACAAAGTTACGGCGCGCCACCTGGTTAAAGAACTCGATAATGATCGAGAAACCGATCGCCGCGTACAGATACCCTTTTGGAATATGGAAGCCAAACCCTTCCGCCACCAGGCTAAGGCCAATCATCAACAGGAAGCTCAGACAGAGCACGACCACCGTCGGGTGCTGGTTGACAAAGCGCGTCAACGGCTTGGAGGCCAGCAGCATCAAGATCATCGCGATCACCACCGCCGCCATCATCACCGGCAGATGGTTAACCATCCCGACCGCCGTGATCACGGCGTCCAGGGAGAAGACGGCATCCAGCACCACTATCTGCAATACTACTACCCAGAAACTGGCATAGCCTTTACCGTGACCGGCATCGTGCTGGCGGTTTTCCAGCCGTTCATGCAGCTCGGTTGTCGCCTTAAACAACAAGAAGATCCCGCCGAGCAGCATGATGAGATCGCGCCCGGAAAAGGAGAAATCGGCGATGGTAATCAGTGGTTTCGTCAGCGTCACCATCCAGGAGATGACCGACAGCAGCCCCAGGCGCATCACCAGCGCCAGTGACAGGCCGATCAGACGCGCTTTATCGCGCTGCTTCGGCGGCAGTTTGTCCGCCAGGATGGCAATAAACACCAGGTTGTCGATACCGAGCACAATTTCCAGAACGATAAGCGTCAACAGGCCGGCCCAGATTGAGGGATCCATTAACAATTCCATGTACGACTCCGGTTTGCGGCAAGGTCAGTCATCGCCATGCCATGCAGGGGCGCGACACCAGGTGCTGAAAGAAATGCGGGATACGTAGAGGTGGCAATCAGATGCCAGAAAGTGAAAAGACGTCGATGACGGTCCATACTGCGGGCTATGCCCTATACTCCTGAGTAATTAAACGGAAGTTAAACATAGCAAAATATAGATCGAAATTGGAAATAATTTACCTGAATTTGCAATAACTAAGGCTATTTTTTGCGCTGCAAAATTATTCGCAGACGATACGTGATTAACGGATCTTCATCACATTAATTATTTTTTCACTGTCTAAAATAATTCGCGGTAGTAACTATTCTCTATCTTACACCCTAACTGAATCGATTTTGTCCTCAAGAGTGATTCAGGATGTATCAAAGCAGATGATGCATTCACGATAATAAAGGAGGTAGCAAGTGACGATTGCTATTGTAATAGGCACACATGGTTGGGCTGCAGAACAGCTGCTGAAAACAGCAGAAATGCTGTTGGGCGAGCAGGAAAACGTTGGCTGGATCGATTTCGTTCCGGGTGAAAATGCCGAAACGTTGATCGAGAAATACAACGCCCAGTTGGCAAAACTGGATACCAGTAAAGGCGTGCTGTTTCTCGTCGATACATGGGGAGGCAGCCCTTTCAACGCTGCTAGCCGCATTGTCGTCGATAAAGAGCATTACGAAGTTATCGCCGGCGTCAATATCCCGATGCTGGTAGAAACCTTCATGGCCCGCGACGACGATCCTTCCTTTGATGAACTGGTCGCCTTAGCGGTTGAAACCGGCAGCGAAGGCGTGAAAGCGCTTAAAGCCAAACCGGTGGAAAAAGCGGCCCCTGCGCCCGCGCCTGCCGCAGCGCCAAAAGCCGCCGCACCGGCCAAACCCATGGGCCTGAACGACTACATGGTAATTGGCCTTGCGCGTATAGACGACCGTCTGATCCATGGTCAGGTCGCCACCCGCTGGACCAAAGAGACCAACGTTACCCGCATCATCGTTGTCAGTGATGAAGTGGCCGCGGATACCGTGCGTAAAACTCTGCTGACCCAGGTTGCGCCGCCGGGCGTCACCGCTCACGTGGTGGATGTGGCCAAAATGATCCGCGTCTACAACAACCCCAAGTATGCCGGACAGCGCGTTATGCTGCTGTTTACTAACCCGACCGACGTTGAACGTATCGTCGAGGGCGGCGTGAAAATCACCAGCGTCAACATCGGCGGTATGGCGTTCCGCCAGGGTAAAACCCAGGTTAACAACGCGATTTCAGTCGATGCCAAAGATATTGAGGCGTTTAAAAAGCTGAACGCCCGCGGTATCGAGCTGGAGGCACGTAAAGTGTCCACCGACCCGAAACTGAAAATGATGGATCTGATCGCTAAGGTTGATAAATAACCCGGCGGATCGCGCCCCAGTTTTCACTTTAAGACTTAATCAACAGGAGAAGTACAATGGAGATTACCCTTCTTCAGATTGTGCTGGTGTTCATCGTCGCGTGTATTGCGGGTATGGAGTCGGTACTTGATGAATTTCAGTTCCACCGTCCCCTGATCGCCTGTACGCTGATCGGCGCCGTTCTCGGCGATATGAAAACCGGTATTATCATCGGCGGTACGCTGGAGATGATAGCCCTGGGCTGGATGAACATCGGTGCGGCGGTAGCCCCTGATGCCGCGCTGGCGTCCATTATTTCCACCGTCCTGGTTATTGCCGGCCATCAGAGCATCGGCGCCGGTATCGCGCTGGCTATCCCGCTGGCGGCGGCAGGCCAGGTGCTGACCATCATCGTGCGCACCATCACCGTGGCCTTCCAGCACGCGGCGGATAAAGCGGCGGAGAATGGTAACCTGACCGCCCTGTCGTGGCTGCACGTCTCGTCCCTGTTCCTGCAGGCGATGCGTATCGCTATCCCGGCCGTTATCGTGGCGATTTCCGTCGGCACCAGCGAAGTTCAGGGCCTGCTGAATGCTATCCCGGAAGTGGTCACCAGCGGTCTGAACATCGCCGGCGGTATGATCGTGGTTGTCGGTTATGCAATGGTCATCAACATGATGCGCGCAGGCTATCTGATGCCGTTCTTCTACCTCGGCTTCGTCACCGCCGCCTTCACCAACTTCAACCTGGTGGCCCTGGGTGTGATTGGTGCGGTCATGGCAATCCTCTACATTCAGCTGAGCCCGAAATATAACCGCGTCGCCGGTGCGCCGGCTCAGGCGGCTGGTAACAACGATCTCGATAACGAACTGGACTAACAGGTGAGCGAAATGGTTGATATGACTAAAAATACCACCGAGAAAAAACTCACACAGAGTGATATTCGTGGCGTGTTCATTCGTTCTAACCTGTTCCAGGGTTCATGGAACTTCGAACGTATGCAGGCGCTGGGGTTCTGCTTCTCTATGGTTCCGGCGATTCGTCGTCTGTACCCGGAGAACAACGATGCGCGTAAGCAGGCGATTAAGCGTCACCTTGAGTTTTTCAACACCCACCCTTACGTTGCCGCTCCGGTACTGGGCGTAACGCTGGCGATGGAAGAGCAGCGCGCCAATGGCGCAGAGATTGACGATGGCGCTATCAACGGCATCAAAGTCGGTCTGATGGGACCGCTGGCCGGCGTTGGCGACCCGATCTTCTGGGGTACCGTGCGTCCGGTGTTTGCAGCCTTAGGCGCCGGGATCGCGATGAGCGGTAGCCTGCTCGGTCCTCTGCTGTTCTTTATCCTGTTCAACGCGGTGCGTCTGCTGACCCGTTACTACGGTGTCGCCTATGGTTATCGCAAAGGCGTGGATATCGTTAAAGATATGGGCGGCGGCTTCCTGCAGAAACTGACTGAGGGGGCGTCAATCCTCGGCCTGTTTGTCATGGGGGCGCTGGTTAACAAGTGGACGCATGTGAACATTCCGATGGTGGTGTCAAAAATCACCGGCTCTGACGGACAGGTTCACGTCACCACGGTGCAGACTATCCTTGATCAGCTGATGCCTGGTCTGGTGCCGCTGCTGTTGACCTTCGCCTGTATGTGGCTGCTGCGTAAGAAAGTTAACCCGCTGTGGATCATCGTTGGCTTCTTCGTCATCGGTATCGCCGGCTACGCGGTCGGCCTGCTGGGTCTGTAACTTCCAGGCTGTACGCCGGGGGCTTGCCCCCGGCTTTTTTTTATCAGGAGAAACGCAAAGCAATGACCTTCACGGACCTGGTGATCATCCTGTTTATCCTTGCGCTACTGGCCTACGCGATATATGACCAGTTTATTATGCCGAGGCGAAACGGCCCGGTACTGCTGGCCATCCCCCTGCTTCGCCGCAGTCGCGTTGACGGCATGATCTTTGTCGGCCTCACCGCCATTCTGATCTATAACAACATCACCCAGCACGGCACGGCGATCACCACCTGGCTATTATCTGTGCTGGCGCTGATGGGGCTCTATTTATTCTGGATCCGTACGCCGAAAATCATTTTTAAACCGCGCGGCTTTTTCTTCGCCAACGTGTGGATAGAATATCAGCGGATTAAAGAGATGAATTTATCCGAGGACGGTGTGCTGGTGATGCAATTAGAGCAACGGCGGCTGCTGATACGCGTACGAAATATCGACGATCTGGAGAAGATATACAAACTTCTCATTACAACTCAATGACTTAAAAATATAGCCAGCGCTATATTATTCCCGTTAGCAGCGGAGAAATATTATAGCCACGGCTATATTTCCCGCCTAACCTTATCTTTTTTATTAACTATTTTTTCACTTATAAATTTTAATGAAAATCGTTATCATTTGGTTATTAAAATAGCCCTCTTCTGTTATTGTTTTATATTCTAAAAATATGTTAAGGTTGCGCCCGTCGTTGGGGAGTAGCCGATTTCCTGCCCGCCAGGAAATGTACGTGTCAACATACTCGTTGCAAAACGTGGCACGTACGGGTTGAAGAGATTCAATCAGGCGAGACCATAGATACATCACTGCTGTACGTATTGCTCAGCCATTGAGCGGCTCCGCGTATGTTTACTGGGGGCAGCGATGTGTCATATGGATTATCCCCGGTCAGGACACGCACATGAATTTATCCGCTACCATTCTTCTCGCTTTCGGCATGTCCATGGACGCCTTCGCAGCCTCCATCGGCAAAGGCGCCACCCTGCATAAACCCAAATTTTCAGAGGCAGTACGCACCGGGCTGATTTTTGGCGCCATTGAAACCCTGACACCGCTGGTCGGCTGGGGGCTTGGCATGCTGGCCAGCCAGTTTATCCTCGAGTGGAATCACTGGATTGCCTTTATTTTACTGGTGTTTCTCGGCGGGCGAATGATCGTCGAAGGTTTTCGCGGCGACAGCGACGAGGCGTGCGAGGCGCCTCACCGACATGGTTTCTGGCTTCTGGTCACCACCGCCTTCGCCACCAGCCTTGACGCGATGGCCGTCGGCGTCGGTCTGGCCTTCCTGCAGGTCAGCATTGTGACCACCGCGCTGGCGATCGGCTGCGCCACCTTTATCATGTCGACGCTGGGGATGATGGTCGGTCGCTTTATCGGCCCGCTGCTTGGCAAACGAGCCGAAATTCTCGGCGGTATCGTGCTGATTGGCATCGGCAGCGAAATCCTCTGGAGCCATTTCGCCGGTTAAGCTTTACGCTTCGCGCTGCCAGCAGTGGATCATAAAATCGGTCTGGCAACCAAAGGTCGGCTGCTGACGCAGCGCGGCGTGCACTTCGGCTTTAGCCCGCCATGCGAACGGCGTCATCTGCAGCAGGGCCTGCGCTTCACTTCCCGTCAGGATCATCGGATAAGCCAGCTGCTGCTGAGCCTCCAGGCGGAACCCCGGCATCGCTTCCGTCTTCAGCTCATGCAGGCGAACTTCATCGTAAATCAGCCCTTTCAGCTCCAGTAGGTGACGGGGACCCGGCGTGGCGGTGATCACCCAACCACCGGGACGCACCACCCGCGCCAGCTCTTCGGCGTTGCAGGGCGCGTAAATGCGCACTACCGCGTCGAAGCTAGCGTCGGAAAATGGCAGGCGCTGGCTGGAGGCCACGCAAAAATTCACCTGCGGGTAGCGTTTTGCCGCCGCGCGGATCGCCGGCTTCGACACGTCCAGCCCCCAGCTGCGGCTGGCGATGACGGCAAACGCGTGGGTGTAATACCCCTCGCCACAGCCGATATCCAGTAAATCCGTAGGGGCGTAATGTCGCAGCCGCTCAGCGATAGCATCCCGTAGCGGCTGATAATGTCCGGCGTCGAGGAACGCCCGCCGGGCCTGCATCATTTCGGCGCTATCGCCGGGATCGCGCGACCGCTTGAACTGCACCGGTAGCAGATTGACGTACCCCTCTTTCGCCAGATCGAACTGGTGCCGCTGCGGGCAGGAATAGTGGTTGTCGCTACGGCTGAGCGGCGCGTGACAAAGGGGGCAACTGTATGACATGACGGCTCCGGTGTTGCTGAAAGGGCGAAAGTGTAGCGCTATTCGCCCCTGCAGACCACTGTTACAGCGCCGGCCCCTGTGGGTGGCTATCGTGCATTACGATCAGATTCTCCGCCCCTTGCGGCATGCCGTCCGGCATGACGTTCTCCAGCCGCAGGACATCGCCCATGATCTGGCTGAAGACCGGCGCGGACACAGCGCCGCCGTAATAGGAACCATTGCTCGGATCGTTCATCACCACCACCAGCGCGAACTGTGGTCGACTGGCGGGCGCCACGCCGGCGGTATAGGCCACATACTTATCGATATATTTGCCGTCCGGGCCGATTTTCTTCGCCGTGCCGGTTTTTACCGCCACCCGGTAGTCGCGTACCGCCGCTTTGGTACCGCCCCCGCCCGGGAGCGCCACGCTCTCCATCATATGTTCCACGCTATGCACAATACTCTCCGGCATCACCCGCGTGCCCATCACCGGCGGATCGATGCGGGTAATCGACAGTGGTCGCGCAATGCCGAAGCCGCCGATGGTGGCGTAGACGTGGGCGAGCTGGAGCGGGGTGACCATCAAACCATAGCCGAAGGCGAAGGTGGCGCGATCCAGTTGCCCCCAGTAGCGGCGATGCGGCATCAGCCCGGCGCTTTCGCCGGTCAACCCCAGCCCCGTCGGTTCGCCGAAGCCGAAAGCTTTATAGGTATCGATCAGATGCTGCACCGGCATGGCGAGCGAGAGGTGGGACACGCCGGTATCGCTGGATTTCTGCAGGATCCCGGTCAGGCTCAGCTCCGGATAATAGCCCACATCGCGAATACGATGGCCATCGAGGACGAACGGATGGGTATCCACCACGCTGTCTGGCTGGACAATCCCCTGCTGCAGCGCAGTCATGATCACCAGCGGTTTGACCGTCGACCCGGGCTCGAAGGTGTCGCTGATGGCCCGGTTGCGAAAATCATCCAGCGTCGCGCTATCGCGATTGTTCGGATTGAAGTCCGGATAGCTGGCCATCGCCAGGATCTCGCCGGTATCAATTTTGATCAATACCGCCGCCCCGGACTCTGCTTTGTTCCAGCGGACGGCGTTGTCGAGGGCGTCTTCCGTCACCGTCTGCAGGCGTTCATCAATACTCAGCTGCAGATTATGCGCCGGTACCGGCGGCACTTCGGTAATGTTCTCAATGACATTACCATGTTTATCTTTACGCACCAGACGTCGCCCGGGTTTACCGGTCAACTGGGCGTTAAAGCTTTTCTCCACCCCTTCGATGCCCTGATTATCAACATTGGTAAAGCCCAGCAGATTGGCAGCCACGTGGCCCGCCGGGTAGAACCGTCGCGATTCATCGCGCAGGTAGACGCCCGGCAGATGCAGTTTATCAATCCACTCTGCCTGCTCGGGATTGATCTGACGCGCCAGATAGAGAAAGCGAGCGTGGGGATGACTCTGTACCCGCTGGGCCAGCTCTCCGAGGTTGAGGTGCAGCGCTTCGGCCATCGCCTGCCAGCGGGGTCCATAGCCCACACCGCCCTTCTCCATAGTGGTCTGCGGGTCGATCCAGATAGCACTGACCGGAACGCTCACCGCCAGCGGCCGTCCTTCCCGGTCGCTGATCATCCCCCGCTCAACCGCTACGGGTTCTTCGCGCAGGGAGCGCATATCTTCTTGTTTTACCAGGTTATCGGGGGAGATAATTTGTAGCCAGCCCACGCGGACCAGCAGCAGCCCCAGACAACCGAGAATGGCCACACACAGTAACCCGAAGCGAATCGGGGTGAAACTGGCGGCGGACTTCGTTTTTTTCTTTAGCACCATAGCTCCGGCATTGTTTTGCAACCAACTGATTTAACAGAAAATTAGCAAAACAGACTGCTACACAATGCTAATAAAGATGAGTATTTGCAACAAGACGCGACGGGAGGGGGAAAAATGACATGCTTTGCAATAAAAATGCAAAAGCCCCGCGCAGGCGAGGCTTTTATACAAGAAGAGTGGTCTTGTATCAGATAGCAGTTACGTTAACTGCAGCCGGACCTTTCTGGCCGTCCTGAATTTCGAACTCAACGTTCTGGCCTTCAGCCAGAGTTTTGAAGCCGTTACCCTGGATAGCGGAGAAGTGTACGAACACGTCTTTGCTGCCATCAGCCGGAGTAATGAAACCAAAACCTTTAGACTCGTTGAACCACTTAACTTGACCTTTAATCTTTGCCATTTGCAAAATTCCTTAGACTGTTTTCTTCGCCTGCTGGCGTTTACCTAGATAAAACTGACACATAACTGCATGAGGCACTAATTTAAGGTTCGGCAGAGAAGCGGTATTCAACGACAACGTGTTTACTCAGGACTTCTTTACTGAAAATGCCACACATAAACAGAACTGTACCTCGTTTAACCCGAAACGTGTTATCACACACTACGTAAATAATGGCAAGCCATTTTTAAACGTGCCTCGATCGTTCGCACAAATTATAAGGTAATCATTTGATCGCCTGCACATTTATGCGTCTTTGCCGCCCCTGGCAAGGCGCTACAGCATCAGCCAATATCGCCCATTCGTTGCCTCATTACTGCAACTTTTTTACCATAGCTCAACAACTTCGCTTCGTCCAGGTATGTCCGTACACGAACTGCTGTAATGTAAGCGTCTGGTGGGCAACGGTGAATATTGATGCGCATAATTCGTTATAACTCCAGGCTAAAAATCGCTAAGCCGTGCCAGTGTAGTGATAATAAAACCTGTTAGTCGTCACGCTAAAAATAGTGCTAATTCTGCACCTTAATAATGAAAAAAAGATGACAGTGTCACGTTACCCAACAATAAACGCGGCGAGAATGACTTTATTTACAGCGTGTAATAAAGAGGATATTGCACTAAGAAAGGAATAATGGAATAAGAATAAGATATTACCGCCCGCTATCATGCAGGTGCGCATCTTATGATGCACACCTGTCGGGCGCCTTAACGTTCAGCTACCAGGCGGATAAACTCATCCTCCCCTTTCGCCTTGCCGGCGACGGTCGGCTCAGCCACATCCTCTTTCTCTGGCGCATTAGCTTCGCACAGGCGACGTAACAGCGCATTCTGCCGCTTTTGCTGATCCAGCAGCGCTTGCAGCAGCTCTATCTGCTCATTCGCCCGCGAACTGGCGCGGTTGACGAAGAACCATAACAACAGACCGACAAGCAGCAGCGCCACGGACACAGCCAGCGATGCCAGATTTAAAATCCCAGGATTTAGTAACTCACTCATTTCACCACCTCAAAGAGAAGGCGTTCATTCTACCACCCGCGGCGCAGAAGGAAATCAGTCGGCAGAAAAATGTCTTACCACGGAATAAATTTATTAATAGTGCAAATGCCGCTGAAAAACTGAACATCCTGGTCGCACATTACGTTAAGCATCTGAGTCCACAGCAACAGGCAGCCTGCTATGATGACTATCAGTAAAACCCACCGTAATTTTTTCACTCCACTCTCCGCATCAGTACGCAATGTCGCCAGGATAGCACGGCCTTCTTAAACCGCGGCTAACTGTATTACGAAAGGTAAGTTTAGGAATCATCGACTTGTTTCAAAACGTGTTCGTGTCAAAATCACGCCAGGGATCATACAAATAATGAGGCATCAATGCGATTAATCATTCGTACTATTATCTTGGTGGCTATCTTATGGATTGGCGTATTATTGAGCGGTTATGGGGTGTTATTCCACAGTGAGGAAAACGTCGGCGGTCTGGGTCTTAAGTGCCAATACCTCACCGCCCGCGGAGTCAGCACCGCACTTTATGTTCATTCCGACAGCGGAGTGATCGGCGTCAGCAGTTGCCCTCTGCTGCGTAAAAGCACAACCGTGGTTGATAACGGCTAACATCGAACCGGCGATCGCGACGTAGCGCCGCGGTCGCCAACCCGGTATCCGCCGCCTCAGAACGGATAGTCGTTGTATCCCATTTGTTCAGAAATCTTACGCGCCGCCTGGTGGAGCATCGCCACGTATTCATGCAAGCGTTCTTCAGAGAAACGTAGCGTTGGGAAAGAGATGCTCAGCCCGGCGATGACCACGCCGAAACGGTCAAACACCGGCACGCCAATGCAGCGCAGCCCCTCTTCCTGTTCCTCATTATCCTCGCCATAGCCCTGCTCGCGAACGCCATCCAGCACTTTTAGCAACTCCTCAGTGCTGGTAATGGTCCGCTCGGTGCTGCGCTTATACTCCACGCCGTCGAGGATCTGCTCCACTTCGCTGCGATCGCGCCATGCCAGCAGCACCTTGCCAATCGCGGTACTGTACAGCGGGTTGCGGCGGCCAATACGCGAGTACATCCGCAGGTTATACATCGAGTCAATTTTATGGATGTAGACGATACTGTCTTCATCCAGCGCCCCAAGATGGATGGTCTCTTTCGTCAGTCGCGAAAGTTCGCGCATCTGAATATCGGCGCTGCGCACCAGGTCGACGTTCTGCAGCGCGCGCGCGCCCAGTTCGAACAGCTTGAGGGTGAGAGAGTATTTCTCAGACTCTCCTTCCTGTGCCACATAGCCCAGTGATTTCATGGTCTGTAAAAAGCGATAAACGGTGCTTTTCGACATCATGACGCGCTGGGACAGTTCGGTAATGCCAATTTCACGCTCTTCACCCAGCGCCTGTAGGATGCCGAAAACCTTCAATACCGAAGAGACAGAATCTGGCTGTTTATCCAAATCTGCACCTGCCATTTATCACCTCGTCGTAACTGTTTTATAAAAATTAGAACCGGTTTTTATTATAAATTCGCCGCCTCTGAGCCGCAATCATTCTTCTGCCACTTCGTTACAAATCTGCGACATACTGCGAATTAATCAATGCTAAACTCATCATTCAAAAAACCGTTTCATTTAAGACTCATATTCACCATGGATAAAAATTCTTCTGATGGCGTGCCGTTGCCGCAACGCTATGGCGCCATTCTGACCATCGTGCTTGGGCTGACCATGGCCGTGCTCGACGGGGCTATCGCCAACGTCGCGCTGCCGACTATCGCCAGCGATCTCAACGCCTCACCGGCGGCTTCAATCTGGATCGTTAACGCCTACCAAATCGCCATTGTCATCGCCCTGCTGCCGCTCTCCTTCCTCGGCGACATGGTCGGCTATCGGCGTATCTATAAGATAGGCCTGGTGGTGTTTATCTTTACCTCGCTGGCCTGCGCGCTGTCGCGTAGCCTCGAAATGCTAACCTTCGCCCGCGTCGCGCAGGGATTGGGCGGCGCCGCGCTGATGAGCGTCAACACCGCGCTGATCCGTCTGATTTATCCGCAGCGCTTTCTTGGTCGCGGCATGGGCATTAACTCCTTTGTCGTTGCCGTCTCTTCGGCGGCAGGCCCGACTATCGCCGCAGCGATCCTCTCCCTCGCCTCATGGCAATGGCTGTTTTTAATTAACGTGCCTCTCGGCATCGTCGCCTTTGTTCTGGCCATGCGCTTTCTGCCGCCCAACAGCGCGCGCAGCAAAATCATCCGCTTCGATCTGCCGAGCGCCATTATGAACGCCCTTACCTTCGGGCTGCTAATCACCGCCCTGAGCGGTTTCGCCCAGGGGCAGTCCACTCAGCTGGTGCTGGCGGAGGTCGCCGCTATGCTGGTGGTGGGGTTCTTCTTCGTTCGCCGCCAGCTCACGATGCCCGTCCCCCTGCTGCCGGTCGACCTGCTGCGTATCCCACTCTTCTCTCTCTCTATCTGCACTTCCATCTGCTCCTTCTGCGCGCAGATGCTGGCGATGGTCTCCCTGCCCTTTTTTCTGCAGTCGATGATGGGGCGCAGCGAAGTGGAGACTGGTCTGCTGCTAACGCCGTGGCCGTTAGCGACCATGGTGATGGCGCCGCTGGCCGGCTATTTGATCGAGAAATGTCATGCCGGGCTGCTGGGGGCTGTCGGCCTGCTGATTATGGCCTGCGGCCTGTTCGGCCTGGCGCTGCTGCCCTCGTCGCCCTCCGATCTGGATATCATCTGGCGCATGGCGCTGTGCGGCGCCGGCTTCGGGCTGTTTCAGTCGCCGAACAACCATACCATCGTCGCCTCGGCTCCGAGCCATCGTAGCGGCGGCGCCAGCGGCATGCTGGGCACCGCTCGCCTGCTCGGACAGAGCACCGGCGCGGCGCTGGTGGCGCTGCTATTCAATTTGCTCGGTAACAATGGCACCCACACCGCCCTGCTGCTGGCCGGCACCCTGGCTATCGTCGCCGCGCTAATTAGCGGTCTGCGGGTCACTCAGCCGCGCGCAGCCTGACGGACGGTAAAAAAAATCCGCAGCTTGCGGGCTGCGGATTGTCGTTTTCAGCGTCAGAAGATGGATTATTTCAGATATTCACCGCTACGCAGGGCTTCAATACGCTTATCCAGCGGCGGGTGAGTCATAAACAGTTCGCTCATGGATTTCGCTTTACCGTTAATGCAGAACGCCATCATGCTGCTGGCTTCCTGCGGCTCATAGCTGGTTTTCAGACGCTGCAGGGCTGCAATCATCTTCTCGCGGCCTACCAGACGCGCCGAGCCGGCGTCAGCATGGAACTCACGGTAACGCGAGAACCACATGGTGATTATGCTGGCCAGAATACCGAACACCAGCTCAAGCACCGTAGCGACCGCGAAGTAGATCAGCGGGTTGCCATTGCTGCTCTCCCCTTCATCTTCCCGGTTGCCGCCGAGGAAACCGGCCGCAATCTGCGCGATAACGCGGGAGATAAAGATAACGAAGGTGTTCACCACCCCCTGGATCAGGGTCATGGTAACCATATCGCCATTGGCGATGTGGCTGATTTCATGGGCAATGACCGCTTCCGCTTCATCACGGCTCATGTTTTGCAACAGCCCGGTGCTGACGGCGACCAGCGAGGCGTCACGACGCGCGCCGGTGGCGAAGGCGTTAATGTCAGGCGCGTGATAGATAGCTACCTGCGGCATGGCAATACCTACCTGCTGCGCCTGCTGCGCAACGGTATTCATCAGCCAGCGTTCCGTTTCGTTGCGCGGCTGCTCGATCACTTCCCCACCCACTGACTTCAGCGCCATCCACTTCGACATCATCAGCGAAACGATAGAACCACCGAAGCCGAACAGCAGGGCCATAATCAGAAGACCGGTCATGCTGCTGGATTGGATCCCCGTGAGGCTTAACACCAGCCCGAACACGACCATCACTGCCAGGTTCGTCAGCAGGAAAAGCGCGATTCGCATCATAATTTTCTTTTTACCTCAATTTAACAAAACGCACTATGCGATTACCCACATCGTATGGGTCAGGCTGCAATTTTCAACCATCAGCCCCCGCTAAGTCACGATAAAAACACAACTTTACATTTTGTAGCATCTTGCTGACAGCGGCAGCGCAGGTTGACATTTTGTTAGATGAGCTGAATGGCGATGACAACGCGCACAAAAAAAACGGGCACCTCTCAGGGTGCCCGTTAGCAACTTATTTGCTGGCCGGCGGTTCCACCGCCGGGCGCGCTTTTTCCAGATGCGCCAGGTCTACCGCGATATGGACCGTTTCATCAAGATATGGATCCGGCTCCTGGTAATCCTTCGGCAGATCGTCCAGTTTTTTCAACGGCGGCTTGCCTTCGCGTTTCAGGCGATCGTTAATCCGCGCCAGACGAATCGCATCATCTTCTTCGTTCTCTTTCTCACGCTGGGCGTAGTTCAGAGAGACGATGTTACGTTTGTCCTTCATCGCGTTATAACGGGCAATATCCTTCATGATGTACTGGAATTCAGGATCCTGCGCAATACGCTCGTCGTGGCGCTTGAGCAGCTCCGGTCCAAACGGGGTCAGATCCCCGGACTTCACATAGGTGGCCGCGTTGATGCTATCCCACGGCAGCGCGTTGTCTTCATACTGCTCGCCGGTTTCGCGATCTTCATTGCCGGTTGGCATCATGATATCCGGCGTCACGCCTTTGCGCTGCGTACTGCCGCCGTTAATACGATAGAACTTCTGGATGGTGTACTGGACGGAACCCAACGCCGGCCACTCCGGACGCAGCATTTGATCGTAAATACGATTCAACGAGCGATACTGCTGTACCGTCCCTTTACCGAAGGTCGGTTCGCCAACGATCAGCGCGCGGCCATAGTCCTGCATCGCTGCGGCGAAGATCTCAGACGCCGAGGCGCTAAAGCGGTCAACCAGCACCACCAGCGGCCCTTTGTAGTAAACCACGCCATCGTTGTCGCTGTCTTCGCGCACTTTGCCATTATTATCCCGCACCTGCACCACCGGACCGGACGGAATAAACAGACCCGAGAGCGATACCGCCTCTGTCAGCGCTCCGCCGCCGTTGCTGCGCAGGTCAATGATGATGCTGCTGACGTTCTGTTTTTCCAGCTTCTGCAGCTGCACTTTCACGTCATCGGTCAGGCCAACGTAAAAGCCTGGGATATCCAGCACGCCGACTTTTTCTTTCCCGACGGTTTTCACCGACATCTTCACCGCACGGTCTTCCAGACGAATGCGCTCGCGGGTCAGCGTTACAATACGCGTCTTGGCTCCTTTACCGGCCGGCAGGATTTCAAGACGAACCTTGCTGCCCTTCGGCCCTTTAATCAGCGCCACGACGTCATCCAGACGCCAGCCGATGACATCAACCATCGACTTCCCGGTCTGGCCAACGCCAACGATGCGATCGCCGACGCTGATCGCTTTGCTTTTCGCGGCTGGACCGCCCGCCACCAGCGAATTAATGACGGTATAGTCATCATCCATCTGCAGCACGGCGCCGATCCCCTCGAGTGAGAGGCTCATTTCGGTGTTGAACTGCTCGGTATTACGCGGCGACAGATAATTTGTGTGCGGATCGATTTCGCGAGCGAAGGCGGTCATCGCCAGCGAGAAGACATCTTCGCTGTTGGTTTGCGCCAGGCGACGGATAGCAAACTTATAGCGACGGGTTAAGGTGTCGCGGATCTCTTTATCGTCTTTACCCGCCAGCTTCAGGCTTAACTGGTCAAACTTAACCTTAGCGTCCCACAGCTTGTTCAGCTCGGCCTCGTCTTTTGGCCACGGCGCTTTGGAGCGGTCAAGGTTGAAATTATCATTGCCGGTAAAGTCCATCGGACGTTCAAGCACCTTCAGCGCATACTGATAGCGCTCGAAGCGGCGCTGCTGCCCCAGGTTGTAGAGGTCGTAAAAGACGTCCAGTTTCCCGCTGCGCAGCTCATCGCCAATTTGGTCTTTTTTAGCCGCAAACTTCGCCACATCGCTGGCCAGCAGCACATTGTGGCTGTAGTCCAGCAGGTTCAGGTAACGGTCAAAAATCTTTGCCGAGAAGGCGTTGTCGAGATCAAACTGACGGTAATGAGAGCGGGTAAAGCGCGACGTCACGCGCTCGCTTACCGTCGCGTGCTGCGGCTCTTCTTTCAGCACGGGGATTTGATCTGCGCGGGTTATGTCATCAACAGCGAATGCATGGCCTGCTATTGCCAGCAGGCCCGCAAGCGCGGTGATTTTAAAAAATGTGTTCATGCCTGGCCCGGCCTCCGTTTCAGAACACCAGGTGTTCTGCGCGTACAATCATTGACATACCAGAAGTCAGCTGTACACGAACGCCATCTTTGGTGATTTCCAGAACGGTGGCGTCCATGGCGTTATTGCCTGCTTTTACCTTCAGCGCCTGGCCGACGGTCAGAACGGAAACATCCGATACCGGAGTAAGACGCTCTTCACGCGGGGCTTTGGCCGCAACAGGACGCGGTTTACGCTGTTCAGCGCCTTCTTTACGACGCGGCTGCTGAGGACGCGGTTTACGCTCGCGGCGAACGCCTTCATCCTGCTGGCCTGCGGCCGCAGCGGCTTCGCGTTTTTTCGCCTGCTGGGCTGCGCGCTGCGCCTGAACGCGAGCTTTCGCTTCTTCCAGCTGCTGACGCGCATGGGCAATGTGCTGCTCTTCCAGTTCGCCGCACGGATTGCCATCCAGGTCAACGCGAATAGCGCCGGCTTTTACGCCGTACAGATAACGCCAGCTGGACGTGTAGAGACGTAATGCAGCGCGAAGCTGGGTCTTGCTGAGATTCATCTCACCACCCACTCGCTCAACGAGATCCTGAAAAATTCCGATTTTCAGGGGGCGCGCTTCACCTTCAGCGCTAAAGCACTGCGGGAAACGTTCGGCCAGAAAGGCGATAACTTCTTTACTGCTATTCAACTTAGGTTGATTTTCCATGAAATTTCCTGATTACAACGGACGTAGCCAACAAGCCGCAGGCATGAACAGGCGACATTATAATGACGTCCTCGCTAAATGCTACGTTATCCGTTGATTATCCCACGACACGGGTAAAGATTTTTTGATAATCCGTGGCCGCAATGAGTTTTTCCAGATGCTCGACCAGCGTGCGCAACCCCTGCTCATCTTCAGCGGTGAAGCGCCCGTAAGCCGGACTATCGATATCCAGCACGCCGATAATCTGGCCATTCACGCGCAGAGGGAAGACAATTTCCGAATTACTGGCGGCATCGCAGGCAATGTGGCCGTCAAAGGCGTGGACGTCCTCGACGCGCTGGACCTGAGCCTGCGCCACCGCCGCGCCGCATACGCCTCGCCCGACCGGGATCCGCACGCAGGCCAGTTTGCCCTGGAACGGTCCCAACACCAGGGTATCGCCTTCCAGAAGGTAGAAACCGGCCCAGTTGACCTCGCTCAGCCGCTCGAACAGCAGCGCGCTGGTATTGGCGATCATCGCCAGAAAACTGGTTTCACCTGCCATTAATGCCTGGAAATCGCGGTTCAGATCCGCGTAAAATTCTGTTTTGCTCATTATATCTTCACTTTGTTGTCTTACTGCCTGATACGTACAGCCTACTAAAATAAGCATTAAATGCGCTTGGGCTCAAGATGAATTCATTCATAGGTTAAGATAGTGAGATACATTCATTCCTGTACGTAATAAATGCCGATAAAAACACCCACCTTCAAACCTGCGAAAAAGATGGTCGTGCATACCGTCAGCACGCCGCTTCCCTATGCGCATTATCAGCGCTGTACGCAGTGTGACATGCTCTTCCGCTTACCGGTGCTCAAACGCAACCAAAGCGCCTGGTGTCCGCGCTGTAACGCGAAGGTGCGCGATGGCCGCGACTGGTCGCTGACCCGCCTGGGCAGCATGGCCCTCGCGATGCTATTGCTCATGCCTTTCGCCTGGTCTGAGCCTTTGCTGCGCCTGCATCTGTTGGGCGTACGCATCGACGCCAACGTCCTGCAGGGGATCTGGCAGATGACCGCGCAGGGCGATCCGATTACCGCCGCCATGGTACTGTTTTGCGCGGTGGTCGCCCCGGTGCTGCTGGTGGTCTCCATCAGCTATCTCTGGCTGGGCAATGTGCTGGGGATGAACCTGCGGCCGGTACTGCTGATGCTCGGCAAGCTTAAAGAGTGGGTGATGCTGGATATCTATCTGGTGGGCATCGGCGTCGCCTCCATCAAGGTGCAGGATTACGCCTTCCTGCAGCCGGGCATCGGTCTGGTGGCGTTTATCTCCCTGACGTTGTTGAGCATCCTGACGCTTATTCATATGAACGTCGAAGAGCTATGGGAGCGTTTCTATCCCGAGCGTCCGGCGACCCGCGCCGATAATAATCTGCAGGTGTGCACCGGCTGCCATTACACCGGCTATCGCGACGCGCGCGGCCGCTGCCGACGCTGCCACACGCCGCTGCATCATCGCCGACCGCAGAGCCTGCAGCGCAGCTGGGCGGCGCTGATTGCCTCGCTGGTTTTCCTCTTTCCGGCCAACCTGTTGCCAATCTCCATCATCTACGTCAACGGCGCGCGCCAGGACGACACTATCCTCTCGGGGATCATCTCCCTGGCCAGCAGCAATATCGCCATTGCCGGGGTCGTGTTTATCGCCAGTATTTTGGTGCCATTCACCAAAGTTATAGTGTTATTTACCCTGCTGCTCAGCATACAATTCAAGTGCGAGCAGGGATTGCGCACCCGCATCCTGCTGCTGCGGCTAATCACCTGGATTGGCCGTTGGTCGATGCTGGATCTGTTTGTTATCTCACTCACCATGTCGCTAATAAATCGCGATCAGCTCCTCGCCTTCACCATGGGGCCGGCTGCGGTTTACTTTGGCGGCGCGGTAATTTTAACTATTCTTGCAGTTGAATGGCTGGACAGCCGCTTACTTTGGGACGCACATGAGTCAGGAAACGCCCGCTTCGCAGACTGAAGCCAGAATAAAAACCAAACGCCGTATTTCGCCATTCTGGCTGCTGCCGGTCATCGCGTTGCTGATTGCCGCCTGGCTAATCTGGACCAGCTTTGACGATCGCGGATCGACGATTACGATTGATTTCCAGTCCGCGAACGGCATCGTGCCGGGACGGACGCCGATCCGCTATCAGGGGGTTGAAGTCGGCACCGTCCAGGATATTAGCCTCAGTAAAGATCTGAGTAAGATTGAGGTTTCGGCCAGCATCAAACGCGATATGAAAGATGCGCTGCGCAAAGAGACCCAGTTCTGGCTGGTCACGCCGAAAGCCTCTCTGGCCGGCGTATCGGGCCTCGATGCGCTGGTGGGCGGGAACTACATCGGCATGATGCCGGGCAAGGGTGAACCCGAAGATCACTTTGTCGCCCTCGACACCCAACCTAAATACCGCATCAACAACGGCGAGCTAATGATCCACCTGCAGGCGCCGGATCTTGGCTCTCTGAACAGCGGCTCGCTGGTCTACTTCCGAAAAATCCCGGTCGGGCGGGTGTATGACTATTCCCTGAATGCCAATAATCAGGGGGTGACCATCGATGTGCTAATTGAGCGCCGGTTTACCAATCTGGTGAAAAAAGGCAGCCGCTTCTGGAACGTCTCAGGCGTCAAGGCCGACGTCGGCCTGAGCGGGGCCAAAGTGCAACTGGAGAACCTGTCCGCGCTGGTGAACGGCGCCATCGCCTTTGACTCCCCCGCCGATTCGCATGTCGCCTCGCAAAACGATGAATATCACCTGTATGAAGATCTGGCGCATAGCCAGCGCGGCGTGGTAGTGACCCTCGATCTGCCTGATGGCGATGGACTGAAAGCGGGCTCGACGCCGCTCATGTATCAGGGGCTGGAGGTGGGCCAGTTAAGCAAACTGAATCTAAACCCCGGCGGCAAAGTTACTGGCGAGATGACCGTCGACCCGAGCGTGGTGACGCTGCTGCGGGAGAAAACGCTGATTCAGATGAAGAAGCCGAAGCTCTCCCTCGATAACCCCAGCATTAGCACCCTGCTCACCGGCAATACCTTTGAGCTGGTGCCCGGCGAAGGCGAGCCACGCAATCACTTCTCGGTAATGCCGGCGGATAAAGCGCTGCTGGATGAGCCCAACGTCGCCACCGTTACTCTCTCGGCGCCGGAGAGCTACGGCATCGACGGCGGTCAGCCGCTGGTGCTGCACGGAGTAAAAGTCGGCCAGGTGCTGGAGCGTAAACTGACGGCCAAAGGGGTAACCTTTCAGGTTGCCATTGACCCTGAATACCGCGATCTAATTCACGGCGACAGCAAATTTGTGGTTAACAGTCGTCTGGACGTCAAAGTGGGGCTCGACGGCGTGCAGGTGCTGGGCGCCAGCGCCAGCGAATGGGTGAACGGCGGGATCAGGGTGATCCCCGGCGAAAAAGGCAAAATGCAAAGCAGCTATCCGCTGTACGCTAACCTTGAAAAGGCGCAGGAAAATAGCCTGAGCGAAGTGCCGACCACTACCCTGAGCCTGTCTGCTGAGACGCTGCCTGACGTTCAGGCCGGCTCGGTGGTGCTGTATCGTAAATTCGCCGTCGGCGAGATCATCGCCGTCAAACCGCGCAAGGATGCATTCGATATCGATCTGCATATCAAGCCGGAGTACCGCTACCTGCTGACCAACAACAGCGTCTTCTGGGCGGAAGGCGGTGCGAAGGTCAAGCTTGACGGTAACGGACTCACCGTGCAGGCCTCGCCGCTGGCGCGCGCGATCAAAGGGGCGATCAGTTTCGATAACCTCAATGGCAGCAGCGCCGGAGCACGGCTGAATAACAAACGTATCCTTTATGCATCTGAAACGGCGGCGCGCGCCGTGGGCGGCCAAATCACCCTGCACGCGTACGACGCCGGGAAGATGGCGGCCGGAATGCCGATTCGTTATCTCGGCATCGACATCGGTCAAATCCAGTCGCTGGAGCTAATCACCGCCAAAAACGAAGTGCAGGCGAAAGCGGTGCTCTATCCGGAATACGTCGGCACCTTCGCCCGCGCCGGGACCCGCTTCTCGGTGATCACTCCGCAAATCTCCGCCGCGGGCGTGGAACATCTCGACACCCTGTTCCAGGCCTACATCAACGTTGAGCCCGGCCGCGGCCCGGCACGACGCGATTTTGAGATCCAGGATACGACGATCAGCGATTCGCGTTATATCGACGGCCTTAACATCGTGGTGGAAGCGCCGGAGGCGGGGTCGCTTGGCATCGGTACGCCGGTCCTGTTCCGCGGACTGGAAGTCGGGACGGTTACCGGACTGTCGCTGGGGTCGATGTCTGACCGGGTGATGGTTAAGCTGCGCATCAGTAAGCGCTACCAGTACCTGGTACGTAATAACTCGGTGTTCTGGCTGGCCTCGGGTTACAGCCTCGACTTCGGCCTGATTGGCGGGGTGGTGAAAACCGGTACCTTCAATCAGTTTATCCGCGGCGGGATCGCCTTTGCCACGCCGCCGGGCACGCCGCTGGCGCCGAAGGCCCAGGATGGCAAGCACTTCCTGCTGCAGGAGAGCGAGCCGAAAGAGTGGCGGGAGTGGGGCACCGCTCTGCCGCAGTAATGCCCCCTTCTCCCGCCCCGGGCAACGCCGGGCGCGGGGAGAGGGTAAACCGCACGCCCCGGTGTCACGCGCCGGGGCGTTTGTGCTAAACTGCGCACCCTTTTTTTCTGTGGTGCGCTGCCCGTGGCTGAAAATACTGTCTATTTCCCTGAAGCGTTTCTCGCTCAAATGCGCGCGGCGATGCCAGCGCATCTCTCTTTCGACGACTTTATCGCCGCCTGTCAGCGCCCGCTACGCCGCAGTATTCGCGTCAATACGCTGAAGATTAGCGTCGATGATTTCCTCTCTCAGGTTGCCCCCTACGGCTGGCAGCTCGCGCCGGTGCCCTGGTGCGCAGAGGGATTCTGGATCGAGCGAGAGGATGACGACGCGCTGCCGCTGGGCAGTACCGCCGAACATCTCAGCGGGCTGTTCTATATTCAGGAAGCCAGTTCGATGCTGCCGGTCGCCGCCCTGTTCGCCGATAACCGGCAGCCCGAACGGGTGATGGACGTTGCCGCCGCCCCGGGATCGAAAACCACCCAAATTGCAGCCCGAATGGGCAACGCGGGCGGCATTCTCGCCAATGAATTCTCCGCCAGCCGGGTGAAGGTGCTGCATGCCAACATCAGCCGCTGCGGCATCAGCAACGTCGCTCTGACCCACTTCGACGGCCGGGTTTTTGGCGCGGCCTTGCCCGAAACCTTCGATGCCATCCTGCTTGACGCCCCCTGCTCCGGCGAAGGGGTTGTACGTAAAGACGCCGACGCGCTGAAAAACTGGTCGCCGGAGAGCAACCTCGACATCGCCGCCACTCAGCGCGAGCTTATCGACAGCGCCTTCCATGCTCTGCGCCCTGGCGGGACGCTGGTGTATTCCACCTGCACCCTGAATCGTGAAGAAAATCAATCGGTCATTGAGTGGCTGCTGTCCCGCTATCCGCAGGCGGTGGAGATCCTGCCGCTGGGAGAGTTGTTTCCCGGCGCAGCCGACGCCTTAACCGCGGAAGGTTTTCTGCACGTTTTTCCGCAAATTTACGATTGCGAAGGCTTCTTTGTCGCGAGGTTGCGCAAAACTGCGGCGATCGATCCGCTCCCGGCGCCAGGCTATAAGGTCGGTAAATTCCCGTTTACGCCGCTGAAGGACCGGGAGGCCGCCGCGGTAACTGCCGCCGCCAGGGCTGTTGGCCTGGAGTGGGACGCAGGCCATACGCTGTGGCAGCGGGATAAAGAGCTGTGGCTGTTTCCGCTGGCTTTGGAGCCCCTGTTCGGCAAGGTGCGCTTTTCTCGCATCGGCGTGCGCCTGGCGGAGCTGCACAATAAGGGGTACCGCTGGCAGCATGAGGCGGTTATCGCCTTTGCCGCGCCGCAGCGCGCCTTCGAGCTGTCGCAGGAGGAAGCGGAAGAATGGTATCGCGGGCGCGACGTCTATCCGCAAACCGCGCCTGGGCAGGATGAAACCATTGTGACCTTCCAGGGCGTCCCGCTGGGCCTGGCGAAGCGCGTCGGCTCCCGACTGAAGAACAGCTATCCGCGCGAACTGGTGCGCGATGGAAAACTTTTTGCCGGCAAGGTGTGAGGCCGCGCAAAAAATGCGCACTTTTTGACTGGCGCTTTTCGCCCCATTGACTACGCTGAAAAATAACGGCCATAACTGGTCGTACCACAACTCAGCTGAAAAATGGGGTGAAGCGATGAGTAAAACCAATGTCCGCATCGGCGCGTTCGAAATAGACGATGCCGAACTGCACGGTGAGCATCAGGGTGAGCGAACGTTAAGCATACCCTGCAAATCCGATCCAGACTTATGTATGCAGCTTGACGCCTGGGATGCCGACACCAGCGTGCCCGCGATTCTCAATGGCGAACATTCTGTTCTCTACCGTAAACATTACGACCGCCAGTCCGATGCCTGGGTCATGCGCCTTGCCTGACACCAATGAACCCGTCGCCTGAGACGGGTTATTTATTTCCCCGTCCCGCCGTCATCCCCTACACTAAATAGTATGTGAACCCGAGCATGAGGCCAGGATGTTTGCCTTAGTGTTGTTTATTTGCTATCTGGATGGCGGCTGCGAGGACATTGTGGTTGACGTCTACCGCGAGGAAACGCAGTGCTTAGTGGCGATGGAGGATCAGCGGATCCGCCACGGTGGCTGCTACCCGATAGAAGATTTTATTGATGGCTTCTGGCAACCCGCCAGCGAATACAGCGACTTTTAGCCTGCCGACTGCAGCGCCACCAGCGTCAGCGTCCCACCAAACACAGCGCCCGTATCAATATAGTGTTGATTATCGTGGTCATAACGCGCCTGAAGCGGCGTATGGCCAAACCAGAAATGGTCTGCGCCGGCAATAGCGCCATGGCGCCCCGCCAGGTGTTCACTCAGACGATGGCGGCTCCATAGTACCCGTTGGGGATCCACCGGCTGCTGCCAGCGATAGACCGGCGCCGGGTAATCGGCGTGGGCGATCACATGCCGCGCTTTCCCGCATTCCACTTCAATAATCAACGGTAGCCGCCGACAGTTCGCCAGCAGCCGATCGACGTCGGCCCGCTGCCGCGCATCGCCCTTGACGTACCAGTCGCCACCGTTCATCTGCCAGAGCCGCATATCTCCGCTCTCCAGCGCCTCCAGCGCCATCTGCTCATGATTCCCCCGAACGGTCCTGAACCAGCGACAGCGCAACAGGCCAAGACAATCGGCGCTCTGCGGCCCGCGATCGATCAGATCGCCCACCGAGATCAGCAGATCGGCCCAGGGATCAAAACGCAGCTGACGCAGGCGATTCATCAGCAGCGCAAAGCAGCCATGCAGATCGCCCATCAGCCAGATATTACGCCAGTCGCTGCCGTTAATACGTTGATACATATAATTACCTCTCAGCGGTAATTATAGGTAATTCCAGCAAAGGTCCACGGAATTTAATTTACACCTCAATCAATTTTAAACAGACGGCAAATATAGTCCGCCAGAGGATTAAGCTTGTCAGTGGCTCGCTTTAAAATAGGGGGAAATCACAACGAGGTGTTTATCGTGACAGACAATAGCCTGCATTCATCCGGCGTGCTAGCGCCGCGCTCGCATCTTATTGCCGATCTGGTGATGGGCAGATTGACACCTGCCCCCATCTGGCGGCAAAAAAATTACCGCTTTAAGTTTTTGCTGCGCACGGCCCTATTTTATAACGCCACCAGAGCGATGCTGGAAGCGCTCTGCGCTCGGGATGATTTTAATCAGCTGCTGGCCGCGCAGGCTACGCTGCCGGGCAAAGTACACCGTCAATATCTGACCCGCGATCTCAACGCCTGGCAGCGGGCGGTGGCGGTAATCAACCATTATCGCTATATCGACACCCTACGCGGATCGCGGCTGGCGCACGCTATGACCGCGCTGTCTGAGGTCCCGCTGCTGACGTTAAACGGAAAAGAGGACCGCCGGTTTACTCTTTATGCCTCCTCGGCAGGCAAAGCCGAACGTGAGGGTGAAACCACTCTGTGGCTGCGCGACAGCGACCACACCCTGCTGGCCAGCGCCACCTTCAGCGTAACCCGTGATCACGATGCCTGGCAGCTGGTTATCGGCGGTCTGCAGGGGCCGCGACGTCACGTTTCTCATGAGGTGATTAAGCAGGCGACTCGCGCCTGCTACGGCCTGTTTCCGAAGCGCCTGCTGCTGGAGTTTATCTGGCAGCTGGCCGCGCGCAGCCAAATCGCGGCTATTTACGGCGTCAGCGATAATGGTCACGTGTTCCGCGCCCTGCGCTATCGCCTGAGCAAAGGCCGCCATTTCCACGCCAGCTACGACGAGTTCTGGCAGTCTATCGACGGCCAGCCGGAAAGCCCCTGGCGCTGGCGGCTACCGCTATGTCTGGAAAGAAAATCGCTGGAGAGTATCGCCAGTAAAAAACGGGCTGAATATCGGCGGCGATTCCAGCTGCTGGATCAGCTGACGGAGCAGGTGGCAATATTGACGCAGCGGCATGCCGGTGACTAAATTGCGCTGTCGGTGAAGCCGAATTACAACATGGCGTTTGCTTATTATGTCAATATTTCGCTACTATCAGGGTCCCCGAAGGCCACCGGATAGTCGCTTGCATAATGAGTAAAACCGAAATTTTTCTGCTGATTATTCTGGCGGTCATTCTGCTCGGGAGCATATGGTTTATTTTTAGCGATGAAATTTGGCTATTGCTCTGCTATCTGGAAAGTCAGATATACCCTACATTCAGCGTTCCGCAATAATATTTTCCGCCCGCAAAAGTGCTCGTTCTTATTATTTATGCCACCTCGTCAGCCGGCGAGGTGTAATCGCATGAATTGCCAAATCGTTTAGATTTTGCTTATTTTATTTATCATACAAATATGTATACTAGCAGGCTTCCGATGTTGGCCCGCCAGTTAACCTGCACGCCGGGCCTGTTTAGGTGCAGGTTTTTTCTTTTCTCCGCCCTCGTTTACGGTTCCACCTTTGCCACCTCCCCCTTCCACAGGATGCGATTTATGTGTAAATGAATTGTGTATGCTAAAAACGGTGTGCTATAACGGGACATCCAGAGGCCAGCGGGTGTTTGACTGACAGGATGTCGCTGGCTATTGAGAAAGAAGACAGATAAAGATAAAAAGAGACCGAATACGATTCCTGTATTCGGTCCAGGGAAATGGCTCTTGGGAGAGAGCCGTGCGCTAAAAGTTGGCATTAATGCAGGCTAAGTCGCCTTGCACTATAAGAATAGTTTAACGCGTCAGCTTTTCCAGTCCGCGGCCAAAGTGGCTGCATAATTCCTGGAAAGGGGGCCTCTGCCAGCGAAAAAACCGCCACTGCCGTTGTCCGGCAAGGGCGGTTTTTTTAATGTTATTACAGCAGGATAGCGAGAAAGTTTAGCAGAGCTTCTTCGCTCGCTCGATAAAGGGCGCGAGGCTCATTTTTTGTCCCGGATGCTGCGGATCGTCGATCTGGATCACTGAGATCGGCTGCGCGGTGGTTTTGCCGGCTTTGACCTGCTGCTCAGCCACCTCATTGAGCGGATACTGAACCAGCGTGCTCGGGTTGATGGCGTAAAGCGCGTTACCCGGTCGACAGGTCAACATAACCTCTTCCCGGTTGAACGCCCAGCTCTCCTTCCCCACCTCAAAACGGCTCACGGTGATAATTTGTGGCGCTGCCAGAGCAGCCCCGGAGCTTGCCAGTAACAACATGGTCAGAACAATTTTTTTCATGATTTTGCCAGTTAATTCAATAAGGTTCCCAGGTGGCAAACAGACTGACGGCCAGCAGCGCCAGCGCGCCCAGCCCTATTTCAGCCTGCGTGGTTCGCAGGATCAGGCTTTCCGCCTGCGAACCGCTTGCCGACATGCGCGGTACCAGAACATACCTGTTCACTAACGCAATTACCACCATCCCGGCGACCAGCGCACATTTGATCAACAACATGCGTCCCCACGGCGATGCGCCAATCAATCCTCCCTGGATCAACAGCGCATTGAGCGCTCCGCTGGCAATCGTGCCGGCGACGGCCAGATGCCCGTAACGTGAAAAGCGCGCCATGGTATAGACCGCGGCCGGCCGCCAGCGCCCCTGCGCCAGGCGCAGGCAATAGATAAAGGGCAACAGACCGCCGAACCAGCTGGCGACGCAGAAGAGATGCACAGCGTGGTTTGTCCGCTGCAGCACGCCGGTGAGACCATCGTGCATAGCGGCGTGCCCTACCCCGGCGGAAAGCAGCAGCTGTGCCGCCAGCAGGGCCACCAGCTGGCGGGCGCCGTGACGGGGACGGATCCACACTACCGCGAGTGCGATCCACGCCAGTAGGATCTGCCAGATCCACACTCCACCAAAGCGGGTCCCGGCCACCGCCTGCCACACGGCGGGTCGCCAGACATCCGTCCAGCCCTCGCCCATCATTCCTCCCTGCAGGAGATACAGCGCCAGCGTAGAGATCGCGCCGATCAGCAGCAGCGGGCGCAGTAGTGGATAAAAGCGCAGCATCAGCACGCGTCTCAGCGGTACCGGCGCCCACCAGGCGCCATACAGCACGCAGCCAAAAGCCAGCATCAGGGAGATAAAGTGCCCAAAGCGCAGGGTAATATAGAGCCCGGTCAGCATCGCTTACTTCACGCTAAAGGTATATTGTCCTTTGGTTTTATGACCATCCACCGAGACCACATGCCATGCCACGGTGTACTCTCCCGGCGGCAAGGCTTCCGCCAAAGGTAACGTGACCTCGGCCGGATTATCGGCGCTGCGGGTCAGTTTTCCGGTAGCCACCGCATGCTGCTGCGGACCGGTGACGGTCACGCCGCTGAATGCGGGTTCAATACCTTCGGAAAAACTGAGCGTCAACGTCTGTGGGGAAGCTGAAAGCTGCGCCCCGGCGGTCGGGATCTGCTGCTGCAGGTGAGCGTGGGCGAAGGCGCCCGCCGCGGTTAACATCCCGGCAAGCGCAACGGAGAGGCGCAACGCGCGTCCAGCAAGAAGTCGCATATTCGTCATTCCCTTTTGTTATGTCTGTAGCACAGAGAATAACCCTGTATAATGCCAGAGTCGAGCCAGGCATCTGGCCCTGACCGGATTTATAAGCAGAGTGGAGTGGATGATGGAAAGAAATCTGGCCAAAATTTCGCAAGATGAGATGGATAAAGTCAATGTCGATCTCGCCGCCGCCGGCGTTGCTTTTAAGGAGCGGTACAATATGCCGGTGGTCGCTGATTTAGTCGAGCGTGAACAGCCTGCACATCTGCGCGACTGGTTCCGTGAACGACTGATCGCCCATCGGCTGGCCTCCGTCTCCCTTTCGCGACTACCGTGGGAGCCGAAACAGAAATAATGCGCGCTCGCCTCCTCCCCGTCGGTTGGCAAGCCCGGCCAATTCCATTACGCTTATTGTTTTGCTCTGGAGCGAGCCATGCTGCGCGTCATTGATACCGAAACCTGCGGCCTGCAGGGGGGCATCGTTGAAATCGCCTCGGTCGATATAGTCGACGGGCAAATTACCAATCCCATGAGCCATCTGGTGCGTCCCGATCGGCCCATCAGCCCGCAGGCAATGGCTATCCACCGGATCACGGAAGAGATGGTCGCCGATAAGCCGTGGATTGAGGAGATTATTCCGCACTATCATGGCAGCCCGTGGTACGTCGCGCATAACGCCAGCTTCGATCGCCGGGTGTTGCCGGAGATGCACGGCGAGTGGATCTGTACGATGAAGCTGGCCCGACGCCTGTGGCCGGGAATCAAATACAGCAATATGGGGTTATATAAGTCACGTAAGCTGAACGTGACTACGCCGCCGGGACTGCATCACCACCGGGCGCTGTATGACTGCTATATCACCGCCGCGCTGCTGCTGGATATCATCAATGTTTCCGGCTGGACCCCTGACGAAATGGCCGATATCACCGGTCGGCCGGCGCTGCTGACTACTTTTACCTTCGGCAAATACCGGGGTAAGGCCGTCGCCGAGATTGCTGAAAACGATCCAGGCTATCTGCGCTGGTTATTCAACAATCTCGACCGCATGAGCCCCGAACTGCGCCTGACGCTCAGGCATTACCTCGGGGAATAGCGCCTACACTGCCGCTTTTCCCGGCAGTGTCCCCTGCGCCAGGGCGATGAAAAAGGCGTACTCCAGCGCCACCCCTTCATAGCTTTTAAAGCGCCCGGATTTTCCGCCGTGTCCGGAATCCATATCGGTGCAGAGCAGCAGCAGGTTATCGTCGGTTTTCAGTTCCCGCAGTTTCGCCACCCATTTAGCCGGCTCCCAGTATTGCACCTGGGAATCATGCAGACCGGTAGTCACCAGCATGTGGGGATACGCCTGCGCCCTCACGCCGTCATAGGGACTGTAGCTTTTCATATAATGATAATAGGTTTCATCCTGCGGATTTCCCCACTCTTCAAATTCACCGGTGGTCAGCGGAATAGTTTCATCCAGCATGGTGGTCACCACATCGACGAACGGCACCTGGGCTATCACGCCATGGAACAGCTCTGGCCGTTCATTCACGGCCACGCCCATCAGCATTCCGCCGGCGCTGCCCCCCATGCCGTAGCAGAGCCGCGGATCGCCGTACCCCTGGGCAAGCAGCGCGTCACAGACGTCCAGATAGTCGTTGAAGGTATTTTTCTTACACAGGAATTTACCGTCTTCATACCATTGCTGACCCAGCTCGCCGCCGCCGCGGACGTGGGCGATGGCGTAGACAAAGCCGCGGTTGAGCAGGCTCAGCCGGCTGGCGCTGAAATCGGCATCGATACTCTCGCCATATGAGCCATAGCCATAGACCAGCAGCGGGTTGCTCCCTTTGCGAAAATGTTCGCGATGGTAGACCAGAGAGACCGGGACTTCGACGCCATCGCGGGCGGTCACCCACAGGTGTTCGCTCTGGTAGCAGCTCGTATCCAGCCCCTTTACCTCCTGCTGTTTGATCACTCTTCGTTCGCCGGTATCCATATCCAGTTCAAACAGCGTATCCGGCGTAGTCATGGAGGAATAGCCGTAGCGCAGTCGCGACGTTTCGGGCTCCGGATTATAGGCAAGCCAGGTGACATAGGCCGGATCGTCAAAAGCGATCCCCACCACCTCCCGGGTCTTGCGGTTAATTTGCCGCAGACTGGTCAGGCCACGCTGACGCTCTTCCACAACCAGCCAGTCGGTAAACAGGGTAAATCCTTCGAGCATCACGTCGTGACGCGGGGGGATCAGCGTGGTCCACTGTTCTTCATCACGCAGCACGGTACGGTAGAGGCCGAAATTCTTCCCCTCCCGGTTGGAACGAAGATAGAAAGCGTGCTGATAGTGATCAAGACTGTATTCATGATCTTTACGCCGTGGCAGAAAGCAGACCGGCTCGGCGTCTGGCAGTTCGGCGTTGAGCAGCAGCACTTCGCTGGTGGTGGCGCTGGAGAGATAAATTACCACGAACTGCTGGGAGGTGGTTTTATGCACGCTGACGTAGAAGGTCTCATCTTTTTCCTCGTAGACCAGCGCGTCGCTCTGCGCCGGTGTCCCGACGGTGTGGCGCCAGACCTGATAAGGGAGCAGCGTGGTGGGATGTTTACGCACATACCAAACAAAGCGTGAATCGTTGCTCCAGGCAAAGCCGGAGGTGACATTTTCGAGGATTTCCGGGTACCACTCGCCGTTGCTGAGGTCGCAAAAGCGCAGGCCGTACTGGCGGCGGGAAAGGTAATCTTCCGCCACCGCCATTAGCTGGTTGTTGGGCGCAATGCCCAGTCCGCCCAGGGTGTAGAACTCGCTCTTCGCCGCACGCTGGTTGGCATCGAGCAGGATCTCCCACTCATCCCACTCTTCTTTCAGCACCGACTGCCGCTGGTAGATAGCGTATTCGCAGCCCGGCTCATACACCTGACGGTAGCGAAAGCCGTTTTTACTGTAGGGGGCAGAGACTTCCCGCTGCGGAATGCGGTCGATAATCTCCTTCAGCAGACGCTCCTGCAGGCTGAGCTGCGAATCCATCACTTGCTTGCCGTAAGCGTTCTCCGCGTGCAGATACTCCAGCACGTCAGGTCGCGCGCGCTCATCGTCGCGCAGCCAGTAATAATTATCGATGCGTGTATCGCCATGCAAGGTCATGGCGTGAGGGATCCGTTTAGCTTTAGGTGGCATGTTATTCTTCTGCTGCTTTATCGTGACACAAGAGCATTCAGGCCGCAGGGTGGCGCCTGAATGATGACGTGTCTATAAGGGTGGCAAAAGACGCGAGCGATGCAAGCGAAACGTGATGATTTAGACGCTTAGCGCTTGTTTTTGTGACTGGATATCCTGTTCTATATCGGCCCGGACATCTTTCGGCAGCGCCAGGGCGTCTCCCAGCGCATTAAGGTAGCTACGCTCCATAAAATGGTCTATATCAATCACCGCGCAGCTGACGTAGTAGATCTCCAGCGCCTCCTGCGGGTCGATGATGCCCTCGGCGAGACGCTGCGGATCCAGCGGCTGGGCTAGCGCCTGGTCAATTAGCACCCGGGCCTGAACGTCAATATTGGCCGCCCGCAGCTGAGTTTCAATATTCGCCCGCTCGTGGTCATCAATATGACCGTCGCTTTTCGCGGCAAATACCAGGGCCGTGATCAGCCGCACGCTACGCGGATCGACATCCGTCGGCGCCGCTGCCGTCTCAGGCGCCTGGGCGGACGTATTCTGCGCGCGCATTTTCTGCTGATACTTGTTCCATAACACCGTGCCCGCCACCGCCCCGCCGCCTGCCAGCAGCGCGCTAGTGCCATATTTCGCCAATAATTTGCGTGACGATTTGCTGGCCACCAGCAATCCGGCCAGCCCACCGATGGCGCCGGGCAGCAGGCCGCTCCCTTTTGACGACTCGCCGGACGGTGACGCACCCTGCTGCCCGAGCAGCGACTGCAGTTGATGTAGCCAGTTAGCCATGGTTTTCCTCTCAGGTGACAAACACTGTTATCAGCCTAAACGACGCGATGTCAGGAAATGTTAGATATGGCTAAAGATGCGCAAAGGTACGTGCGACGGCAGCATCGGGGCCGACCGACCAGTGACTGACCGCCAGCGTTCAGGCTGCCTTGGCTTTGCGCGCTTTGGCCGCCGGCACGGCGTCATCACCCGCCGGAGAAGTCTCGGCGGTAGCCGACGGCGCGGAGGCGTCCTGTGCGGGCGTCTCTTGCTCTGGCAGTCGGCCAACTCGCAGGATATGCTGCAGCGCTTCTTTACGCTCAGCCAGCCACATCGCCATGGTATCGCGCTGGACGTCATCCATCTCCAGCGGCGATGTCACCAGCCAGTCATTCAGCACCTCTGCCAGATCGAGCATTTTGTCGTAAGCGTCGGCCTCTTTTTTGCTGGCAAAAGACATTTTTTCCTCACCTTCGCGGATCACCACATATTTAATTTCAACCGCCATACTGCAGCCTCTCTATACTGTATTTTTATACAGTATAGCAAATTTCCCTCCCGGACTCAACTCACGCGCGTTACGCGCGTAAAGACATACGCAAACGTTTTCGTTTATAATCGCTGCCATCTTTTTTTACTGCGGATGAGAGTTATGACTGTATTAGGCACCGCGCTGCGCCCGGCAGCCACCAAAGTTATGCTGTTAGGTTCCGGCGAGTTGGGTAAAGAAGTCGCTATTGAATGTCAGCGTCTGGGCATTGAAACCATCGCCGTAGACCGCTACCCCGATGCCCCGGCGATGCAGGTCGCCCACCGCGCCCATGTCATCAATATGCTGCACGGCGAGAGCCTGCGCGCCCTGATTGAACAGGAAAAACCTGATTATATCGTGCCGGAGATCGAAGCTATCGCTACCGACACCCTGGTCGAACTGGAACAGGCCGGGCAGAAAGTGGTCCCCACGGCGCGGGCGGCAAAGCTCACCATGAACCGCGAAGGCATTCGCCGCCTGGCGGCGGAAGAGCTGCAGCTTCCCACCTCCCGCTATCGTTTTGCCGACAGCGAAGAAGGCTTCCGCGCGGCGGTTACCGAGATCGGTTTGCCATGCATCGTTAAACCGGTGATGAGCTCCTCCGGCAAAGGCCAGAGCTTTATCCGCTCGGCTGACCAGCTCAGCGAAGCCTGGCGCTATGCGCAGCAGGGCGGCCGCGCTGGCGCCGGACGGGTGATCGTCGAGGGGGTGGTGAACTTCGATTTCGAAATCACCCTGCTCACCGTCAGCGCTGTCGATGGCGTGCATTTCTGCGCTCCGGTTGGTCATCGTCAGGAAGACGGCGATTACCGTGAGTCCTGGCAGCCGCAGCAGATGAGCGACCTGGCCCTCGAGCGTGCCCAGACCATCGCCCGCAAGGTGGTGCTGGCGCTGGGAGGTTATGGTCTGTTTGGCGTGGAGCTGTTCGTATGCGGCGACGAGGTGATCTTCAGCGAAGTCTCCCCGCGACCACACGACACCGGGATGGTGACGCTTATCTCCCAGGATCTCTCGGAATTCGCCCTGCACGTTCGCGCCTTCCTCGGGCTACCCGTCGGCGCTATCCGCCAGTATGGTCCGGCCGCCTCCGCGGTGATCCTTCCGCAGTTGTCCAGCCAGAACGTCAGCTTTGGCCAGCTGCAGTCGGCCGTCGGGGCTGGCCTGCAGCTGCGTCTGTTCGGCAAGCCGGAGATTGACGGTACCCGCCGCCTGGGGGTAACCCTCGCCGTCGCCGATTCGGTTGAGGAGGCCGTGGCGCGGGCTAAAGCCGCCGCCGCGGCGGTCATCGTCGAAGGGTAAAGACAAAAAACCCGGTCGCGTTGCTGCAGACCGGGTTGTTGACCTGGAGGCGTGGTTTATTTCGCGCCTTCCACCGCTTCTCGCGCGAGGGTGGTGATGCGATCGTAGTCGCCGGCTTCGAGGGCGTCGGCTGGCACCAGCCAGGAACCGCCGATGCACAGTACGCTGTTCAGCGCCAGGTAGTCACGGTAGTTGGCCGGAGAGATACCGCCGGTCGGGCAGAAACGAATGTGGCCGAACGGACCCGCAATCGCCTGCAAGGCTTTCACGCCGCCGTTGGCTTCCGCCGGGAAGAATTTAAACTCTTTCAGGCCATACTGCATACCCAGCATCAGCTCAGATACCGTGCTGATCCCCGGGATCAGCGGGATGGTGCCGTCTTCGGTCGCCGCTTTCAGCAGGGATTCGGTAAGACCCGGGCTGATAGCGAACTGCGCGCCGGCTTCCGTTACCGCTTTCAACTGCTCAACGTTGGTAACCGTGCCCGCGCCGACAATCGCGTCCGGAACTTCTTTGGCAATCGCGCGGATCGCCTCCAGGGCGCACTCGGTGCGCAGAGTCACTTCCAGCACGCGAACGCCGCCCGCCACCAGCGCTTTCGCCATCGGTACCGCGTGTTCCAGCTTTTTCACTACGATAACCGGGACAACCGGACCGGAGGTGAGGATTGCTTCTGCTGTTGTTTTCCAGTTTTTCATCAGGATTTTCTCTCGCCAGATCTAGAAATTAAATCGTCTTAAAAAGTGATGCAGGTTGCGCCCTGCTCCGCGCCAGAGAGCTTCTCACGCAGCGCCCCAAACATCTCCCGACCGGTTCCCACGCGCGACGCGCTGAGGTCAGGGATATGCGGCTGACGCGCCGCCAGTTCGGCCTCATCCACCAGCAGCGTCAGTTCCCCCGTCTGTCCGTTCACGCGAATAAGATCGCCATCGCGCACTTTCGCCAGCAAGCCGCCATCATACGCTTCAGGCGTGACGTGAATGGCTGACGGGACTTTACCGGAGGCGCCAGAGAGTCGGCCATCGGTCACCAGCGCTATTTTGAAACGGCGGTCCAATAATACACCAAGTGGCGGCATAAGTTTATGTAATTCTGGCATCCCATTCGCTTTTGGCCCCTGATGACGGACCACCACCACGCAGTCTTTGTCCAGCAGCCCCGCTTCAAAGGCCGGCAACACGTCGTGCTGGCTCTCGAATACCACCGCCGGCGCTTCAATCACCTGGTTCTCCACCGGGACCGCCGAAGTTTTCATCACCGCGCGTCCCAGGTTGCCGCTCAGCACCTTGGTGCCGCCGTGGCGGGAGAATGGTTTTTCAAAGGTCGCGATGACCTGGTCGTCCAATGGCGCTGTCGCCCCTTCGCGCCAGTCCAGCTCGCCGTTATTCAGCCATGGCTCCAGGGTGTAGCGCGACAGGCCAAAGCCGGCCACGGTGTGAACATCCTCATGCAGCAGGCCGCCTTTCAGCAGCTCGCGCACCAGTACCGGAACGCCGCCTGCCGCCTGGAAGTGGTTGATATCCGCCGGGCCGTTGGGATAGAGGCGCGCCAGCAGCGGCACCACGTCTGACAGGTCGGAGAAATCGTCCCAGTTAATGATAATTCCCGCCGCGCGGGCCATCGCCACCAGGTGCATAGTGTGGTTGGTGGAGCCACCGGTCGCCAGCAGCGCCACGATGCCGTTGACCACCACTTTTTCGTCAAACATTTTGCCCAGCGGCATCCACTCATTGCCGTTGCCGGTCATGCGGGTGACCTGGCGCGCGGCGGCGGCGGTCAGCGCTTCCCGCAGCGGAGCATCCGGATGGACAAAGGACGAGCCCGGCAGCTGCATGCCCATAAATTCGACCACCATCTGGTTGGTGTTCGCCGTTCCGTAGAAAGTACAGGTCCCCGGCGCGTGATAAGAGGCGGCTTCGGACTCCAGCAGCGCCATACGGTCAACTTTCCCTTCTGCATACAGCTGGCGAATGCGAACCTTCTCTTTATTCGGCAGGCCGCTGGCCATCGGACCGGAGGGAATAAAGACCGACGGCAGATGGCCAAATGAGAGCGCCGCCATGGTCAGACCGGGAACAATTTTATCGCAGACCCCGAGATACAGGGCCCCGTCGAACATGTTATGCGACAGGCCGATGGCGGCGGACATAGCGATCACCTCTCGGCTCAGGAGTGAAAGCTCCATCCCGTCCTGCCCCTGCGTTACGCCGTCGCACATCGCCGGCACGCCGCCGGCGACCTGGCCGACCGCATTGGCGCTGTGCAGCGCTTTGCGGATGATCTCCGGGTAGTGTTCATAGGGCTGGTGAGCGGACAACATGTCGTTGTAGGAGGTGATGATGGCAATGTTGTTGCGCAACATGCTCTTCAGGGAGGCTTTGTCGTCAGCCTGGCAGGCCGCGAATCCGTGAGCCAGATTGCCGCAGGCCAGTTGCGCACGATGCACGGTGTCGGTTTTGGCCTGGTTAATCCTTGCGAGGTAAGCCGCGCGGGTGTCACGCGACCGTTCGATAATGCGATTTGTTACCCGTAACATTGTCGAATTCATAAAGGCTCCTCAAATTTTTATCTGTCCGGCCGCTGCGTGATGACGTGTTGACGTGGTAAAGGCCACAAACACCAGCGCTCAGGGGCAAAATGTCTGCAGGCAGTGTAATAAAAAAAGCCCCGTGGGTGAATCCTCACGGGGCTTAAAAGATTAAAAAGCGTGCGACTTTCTGCGTCAGATCATGTTACCGGTAAAATAACCCTGACGGATTAGCCTCCAGCCTTACTCGAACTCGTTCCATGAACGACCGTCGCGAGTGATCATGGCCACCGACGCAACCGGTCCCCAGGTCCCGGCCTGATACGGTTTCGGCGCATCGCGGTCGGCTGCCCAGGCTTCGGTAATGGAGTCAACCCATTTCCACGCCTCTTCTACTTCGTCACGGCGAACGAACAGCGCCTGGATGCCACGCATGGTCTCCAGCAGCAGACGTTCATAGGCATCGGCCAGGTGCGTCTGGTTGAAGGTTTCGGAGTAGCTCAGATCCAGTTTAGTGATCTGCAGGTTATGTTTATGATCGAGGCCCGGCACTTTGTTCAGTACCTGGATATCTACCCCTTCGTCCGGCTGCAGGCGAATGGTCAGCTTGTTCTGCGGCAGCTCCTGCCAGGTCTCTTTAAACAGATTCAGTTCCGGGGTTTTGAAGTAAACCACTACCTCTGAGCATTTGGTCGGCAGACGTTTGCCGGTGCGCAGATAGAACGGTACGCCAGCCCAGCGCCAGTTATCGATATCGACGCGGATCGCCACGAAGGTTTCGGTGTTGCTGGTCTTGTTGGCCCCCTCCTCTTCGAGATAGCCAGGCACTTTTTTGCCCTGGGCAAAGCCGGCGGTATACTGGCCGCGAACGGTTTTCTCGCGCACGTTGGAGCGGTCAATACGGCGCAGGGATTTCAGCACCTTGACCTTTTCATCACGGATGCTGTCGGCGCTGAGATCGGACGGCGGTGACATGGCAATCATGCACAGGATCTGCAGCAGGTGGTTCTGGATCATGTCGCGCATCTGCCCGGCCTGGTCGAAGTAACCCCAGCGCCCTTCAATACCCACCTCTTCCGCGACGGTGATTTCGACGTGATCGATGGTGCGGCAGTCCCAGTTATTGACGAACAGGGAGTTGGCGAAGCGCAGCGCCAGCAGGTTGAGGACCGTCTCTTTACCGAGATAGTGGTCGATACGGTAGACCTGACACTCTTCAAAAAACTCGCCGACCTGGTCGTTGATTTCACGGGAGGTTTCCAGCGAGGTGCCGAGCGGTTTTTCCATGACCACGCGCGCAGGCTTGGCATTAAGCTTCGCTTCGCCCAGCCCTTTACAGATCGCGCCAAAGGTGCTCGGCGGCATGGCGAAATAGTTGATGGTGACACGGTTCTTTTGATCCAGCATCTCACCCAGGCGGGTGAAGCCGCTGGTGTCATTGACGTCAAGATTACAGAACTCCAGGCGTCCGCTCAGGGTATCCCACAAACCTTCATCAATTTTTTCCTTCATGAAGGTTTCCAGCGCTTCGCGCACGACTTTGGTATAAGCCGTTTTATCCCAGTCGGCACGGCCGACGCCAATGATTCTGGTGTCAGCGTGGATCTGGCCCGCCTTTTCAAGCTGATACAGGGAAGGCAACAATTTACGCCGCGCCAGGTCGCCCTTCGCGCCGAAAATGACCAGGTCGCATGCCTGGGCCGTTTGCGTTACCGCCATGTCATTCTCCTCAGTTGATAGTCTGGTGCTTTTGCCAGGCTATATTTGTAATTTTCTTACACTGCACTGTACTGTGTTTACGTATTTCCCGAAAGCCTTCCCCTTCGTTTGCGGCGGTAAAACCGCACAGGGTGAAAACATTCGGCGATGATTTGGGCATTCGGCCGTTATTGTTCGTTGTTTGTACCTGGTTCAGGTCAGTAAAATACGACCCTGATCATGTAATGAAAAAAAACAACATCATTTCACGTCATTCCTCACCGCTTGCGCTTGCGGAGGGGTATATTCTTGCTAAAACGCCCAATGATTTCACCCATTAATGAAATCGTTTCCATTGATGAGCGCCCTGTTACTAATGAACATGCTGGAAAAAATCCAGTCCCGACTGGAACACCTTAGCAAATCTGAACGCAAAGTGGCGGAAGTGATCCTCGCCACCCCCGAGCAGGCCATTCATTCGAGCATCGCCGCCCTCGCCCTTGAGGCCGGGGTTAGCGAACCGACCGTCAATCGCTTCTGCCGTAGTCTCGAAACCCGCGGATTCCCTGACTTCAAACTGCATCTGGCCCAGAGCCTTGCGCACGGCACGCTCTATGTTAACCGGAATGTCGATGAAGACGACAGCGTTGAGTCATACACGGGAAAAATATTCGAATCGGCCATGGCGAGTTTAGATCAGGTGCACCATTCTCTCGACATGTCGGCGGTAAATCGCGCGGTGGATCTGCTGACTCAGGCCAAAAAAATCGCCTTTTTCGGCCTCGGCTCCTCAGCGGCGGTCGCTCACGACGCGATGAACAAATTTTTCCGCTTTAACGTGCCGGTCATCTATTCCGACGACATTGTCCTGCAACGGATGAGCTGTATGAATTGCGATGACGATGATGTGGTGGTGATTATCTCGCATACCGGAAGAACCAAGAGCCTGGTGGAGCTGGCGCAGCTGGCTCGTGAAAACGATGCCATGGTGATCGCGCTCACCTCCGCCGGTACGCCGCTAGCCAGGGAAGCCACGCTCGCCATTACCCTTGATGTGCCGGAAGATACCGACATCTATATGCCGATGGTCTCCCGTTTGGCCCAGTTGACCGTCATTGACGTGTTGGCGACTGGCTTTACCTTGCGTCGGGGGGCAAAATTCAGAGATAACTTGAAGAGGGTCAAGGAAGCGCTGAAGGAATCGCGTTTTGATAAAGAACCATTCGTACCCAGTGATAATCAATAAAAGTTGATAACAAGCAGTACCCCATTACACCTTCGATAACGATCCGGCTGTGCGACGTTGCAGGCTGGCGCTACCGAATCCATGTTCACGCAACACCAAAGTTGTATCAGTCAACGGAGTATTACATGTCCAGAAGGCTTCGCAGAACCAAAATCGTTACTACCTTAGGCCCGGCAACTGACCGCGATAACAACCTGGAAAAGGTTATCGCCGCGGGCGCAAACGTAGTACGTATGAACTTCTCTCACGGCACCCCGGAAGATCATCAGCTCCGTGCCGACAAAGTGCGTGAGATTGCGGCAAAACTGGGCCGTCATGTGGCCATCCTCGGCGACCTCCAGGGACCAAAAATTCGCGTATCGACCTTCAAAGAAGGCAAAATTTTCCTCAACGTCGGCGATAAATTCCTGCTCGACGCAAACCTTGGCAAAGGCGAAGGCGACAAAGAGAAAGTCGGGATCGACTATAAAGGCCTGCCGGCGGACGTCGTGCCGGGCGATATCTTATTGCTCGACGATGGTCGCGTGCAGCTGAAAGTCCTCGAAGTTCAGGGGATGAAAGTGTTCACTGAAGTGACCGTCGGCGGCCCGTTGTCCAACAACAAAGGGATCAACAAGCTGGGCGGCGGCCTGTCTGCCGAAGCGCTGACCGACAAAGATAAAGCTGATATCGTCACCGCCGCTAAAATCGGCGTCGACTACCTGGCCGTCTCTTTCCCGCGCTGCGGCGAAGACCTGAACTACGCCCGTCGCCTGGCGCGCGATGCCGGCTGCGATGCGAAAATCGTCGCCAAAGTTGAGCGTGCCGAAGCGGTTTGCGATCAGGATGCGATGGACGACGTGATCCTCGCCTCCGATGTGGTAATGGTTGCCCGTGGCGACCTCGGCGTCGAGATCGGCGATCCTGAGCTGGTGGGCATCCAGAAAGCGCTGATCCGTCGTGCCCGTCAGCTGAACCGTTCCGTCATCACCGCCACCCAGATGATGGAGTCGATGATCACCAACCCGATGCCGACTCGCGCGGAAGTGATGGACGTGGCCAACGCCGTGCTGGATGGTACCGATGCGGTGATGCTCTCCGCGGAGACCGCTGCCGGTCAGTATCCTTCGGAAACCGTGGCCGCGATGGCGCGCGTGTGTCTGGGCGCGGAAAAAATCCCTAGCCTCAACGTCTCCAAACACCGTCTGGACGTCCAGTTCGACAACGTGGAAGAAGCGATTGCCATGTCGGCGATGTATGCCGCCAACCACCTGAAAGGCATTACCGCCATCATCACCATGACCGAATCGGGCCGTACCGCGCTGATGACTTCGCGCATTAGCTCCGGTCTGCCGATTTTCGCCCTCTCCCGCCACGAGCGCACCCTGAACCTGACCGCCCTCTACCGCGGGGTGACGCCGGTGTTCTTCGACAGCCAGAATGACGGGGTGGCCGCCGCGCACGACGCCGTCAATCTGCTGCGGGACAAAGGCTATCTGGTCTCCGGCGACCTCGTGGTCGTGACCCAGGGTGACGTGATGAGCACCATCGGCAGCACCAACACCACTCGTATCCTCACCGTCGAGTAAGCACGGTAGAGATAAAAAAGCCTCCTGACGGAGGCTTTTTTTATTTCTTTTTCGGGAACAGCTCTTTGCGTTTATAGGGCTCGATTTCACCCGGCTTGCGCGTTTTCAGCAGCTTCAGGATCCAGGTATACTGCTCGGTGTGCGGCTTAACAAACACTTCCACTTCTTCGTTCATCCGCCGGGCGATGGTCGTATCGTCAGCGTCCAGCAGATCGTCCATCGGCGGGCGCACCAGCACCGTCAGGCGGTGCGTCTTGCCATCGTAGACCGGGAACAGCGGTACGACGCGGGCGCGGCACACTTTCATTAAGCGGCCAATCGCCGGCAGCGTGGCCTTGTAGGTAGCAAAGAAATCCACAAACTCGCTGTGTTCGGCGCCGTGATCCTGATCGGGCAGATAGTAGCCCCAGTAGCCCTGGCGCACCGACTGAATAAACGGTTTGATCCCATCGTTGCGCGCGTGCATACGCCCGCCAAAACGACGACGCACGGTATTCCACACGTAATCGAACACCGGGTTACCCTGGTTATGGAACATCGCCGCCATCTTCTGCCCGCCGGAGGCCATCAGCATCGCCGGGATATCCACACCCCATGCATGCGGAACGAGAAAAATCACCTTCTCATTATTGCGCTGCATCTCGTCGATGATCGCTTTCCCCTGCCAGTCGACGCGGGAAAGGATTTTCTGCGGATCGCGCAGGCCCAGCTCGGCCATCATCACCATCGCCTGCGGCGCCGAGGCATACATGGCGTCGATAATCGCTTCCCGCTCGTACTCGCTTTTTTCCGGGAAGCAGTACAGCAAATTAATCTGCGCCCGGCGGCGCGAGCTTTTCGCCAGACGCCCTACCAGACGACCGAGTTTGCCGAGGAGCGGATCGCGAAAGGATGGCGGCGTCAGCGCAATACCGGCGAAGGCAAAGACCCCCAGCCAGGCGCCCCAGTAGCGCGGCAGTAAAAAGGATTTTTCAAACTTAGGGATAAACTCAATATTATTTTTTTTCGTTTCCATGCCCAATCCGCAGATCGACTGCTTAATCAAGATAATGGGATAGTGTAGCGAGACGTCGGGTATCCTACAAAAGAAAAAGCCGGCGCCCTGGGGCACCGGCTTTCCACTGACCGGTGGTTAGTCAAACCGCAGCTGCGTAACGACCTCTTTGACCTGCGCCAGATAGTCGGTCCGGTCGGAACCGCTCAGCCCTTCGGTACGCGGCAGCTTAGCCGTCAGCGGGTTGACCGCCTGCTGGTTGATCCACACTTCGTAGTGCAGGTGTGGCCCGGTAGAGCGTCCGGTATTCCCCGACAGCGCAATGCGATCCCCGCGCTTCACTTTCTGCCCCGGCTTCACTAACAGCTTACGCAGGTGCATGTAGCGAGTGGTATAGGTGCGACCGTGGCGGATCGCGACGTAATACCCGGCAGCGCCGCTGCGTTTGGCCACGACTACTTCACCATCGCCCACCGCCAGCACTGGCGTTCCCTGCGGCATCGCGAAATCGACGCCACGGTGCGGCGCGACGCGGCCGGTGACCGGGTTCAGACGACGCGGATTAAAGTTAGAGGAGACGCGGAACTGACGCGCCGTTGGGAAGCGCATAAAGCCCTTCGCCAGACCCGTCCCGTTGCGGTCGTAGAATTTGCCGTCTTCGGCGCGGATGGCATAGTAATCCTTACCGTCAGAGCGAAGACGCACGCCGAGTAACTGGCTTTGCTCACGTTTGCCGTCGAGCATTTCGCGCGACATCAATACCGAGAATTCGTCGCCTTTCTTCAGCTTACGGAAATCCATCTGCCACTGCATGGCCTTGATCACCGCGTTGATTTCCGTGCTGGTCAGCCCGGCATCACGCGCGCTGGAGACAAAGCTGGCGCCGACGGTGCCCTTCAGCACGCTGTTGACCCAATCGCCTTTCTGCAGCTCGCTGCTCATTTTAAAACCGTTATCCACACGGGTATAGGTGCGGGTCTCGCGGCGGGACATCTCCCAGGTCAGGCTCTGCAGATCGCCGTCGGCGGTCAGGGTCCAGGAGAGCTGCTGGCCAATCTTCAGGTTGCGCAGCTCTTTATCGGCGGAGGAAAGCTGGGCGATATCGCCCATATCGATACCGTACTGGTTCAGAATACTGCTGAGCGTATCGCCGGTCGACACCACATATTCGTGCCCGCCGGCATCGCTATCGGCTTTTTCGTCGAGCTCATCCTGAGGAATGGCTTCTTCTTCCTGCGGGGCCTGATCGATCGGCTCGGAGGCTTCCGGCAGCAGGGAGCGGATCTCGCTTTTTTCCAGTTCAATGGTTCTGACGATGGGGGCGGATTCCGGGTGGTAAATGTAGGGTCGCCAGACGGCGACCGCTAAGGTAAGAACGCTAAGCGACCCCAGCATAACGCGATGAGGTCGTGGCAGATTGTTGAATGCCTGAGTGACAGCGCGGGCTATCTGTTGCACGTATTCACTTCCTCGTTAATCTCCTTTCAGGCAGCTCGAATACTGATTCGCCAGTTGGGTGAGGAATTGCGGGTAACTCGTTTTACCCAGCGTAATTCCTGTCCCCAGTGGATCCAGGGTCCCCATGCGCACAGACGTGCCCCGGGCAACAGCTTCGATAACCGCTGGCCTGAACTGTGGCTCAGCAAAAACGCAAGTGGCTTTCTGCTCAACCAGTTGTGTTCTGATTTCGTGTAAACGCTGCGCACCGGGCTGTATTTCAGGGTTGACGGTAAAGTGCCCCAGCGAGGTCAAACCGTAGTGTTTTTCAAAGTAACCGTAGGCGTCATGAAAAACGAAATAGCCCTTCCCTTTCAGCGGTGCCAGCTCATTGCTCACCTGCTTGTCGGTCGCCGCCAGCGCGGTCTCGAACTGCTGCAGGTTGCTGTCGAGTTTGGCTCGACTCTGCGGCATAAGTTCCAATAATTTATCGTGGATTGCAACCGCCGAAAGCCGCGCTATCTCTGGGGATAACCACAGATGCATATTGTAAATACCGTGATGGTGATCGCCGTCACCTTTTTCTGCTGCGCCATGGTCATGACCATGGTGATCGTCATCGTCGTCCGCCCCGGTGATGAGCAGCGGTTTGACCCCATCCAGCTCGGCAATCGTCACCTTTTTATTCGCCGCAATGCTTTGCGTCGACTTATCCATAAAGGCTTCCATTTCCGGACCAATCCACACCACTAAGTCTGCGTTCTGTAAGCGTTTTACATCAGAAGGACGGAGGGAATAATCATGCTCGGAGGCGCCATCGGGCAGCAGCACCTGGGTCTCGGTCACCCCATCGGCGATGGCCGCCGCAATAAAGCCCAGCGGTTTCATAGAAGTCACCACGGCGGCGCTGGCCAGCGGTACCTGCGCGAACAAAAAAACAGCGCCAAGTCCAGCGCAAAGAAGCGTATTTTTATGTAACATAATGCGTCTAGTCATCGAAATAAGTGAGTGTGATGTGATATTATAACATTCACTAGCTTGTGCAACCCCTAAATTACTATGACAAACCTTGTAACGCTGGAAAATGTCTCGGTGGCCTTTGGCCAACGCCGCGTGTTGTCTGACATCTCGCTGGCTCTCACGCCAGGCAAAATCTTAACCCTGCTGGGCCCCAACGGCGCCGGCAAATCGACCCTTGTGCGGGTGGTTCTCGGGCTGGTAGCACCGACAGAGGGTGTTATCAAGCGTGACGCACGCCTGCGCATCGGCTATGTGCCGCAGAAACTGCATCTGGACGCCACGCTGCCGCTGACCGTTAGCCGCTTCCTGCGTTTGCGCCCGGGCACCCGTAAAGACGACATCCTGCCGGCGCTGAAGCGCGTGCAGGCGGGGCATCTGATCGATGCGCCGATGCAAAAGCTCTCCGGCGGCGAAACGCAGCGCGTACTGCTGGCCCGCGCCCTGCTCAACCGTCCGCAGCTGCTGGTGCTGGATGAACCGACCCAGGGTGTTGACGTCAACGGCCAGGTGGCGCTCTACGATCTTATCAACCAGCTGCGCCATGAACTGGACTGCGCGGTGCTAATGGTATCCCACGATCTGCATCTGGTGATGGCCAAAACCGACGAAGTTCTGTGCCTGAACCAGCATATCTGCTGCTCTGGCGCACCGGAGGTGGTCTCCATGCACCCGGAGTTTATCTCCATGTTCGGCCCGCGCGGCGCGGAACAGCTGGGGATATACCGCCACCACCATAATCACCGCCACGACCTTCAGGGGCGAATTGTACTGCGTCGGGGAAACAGCCGCTAATGATTGAACTTCTGTTACCTGGCTGGCTTGCCGGGATGATGCTGGCCTGCGCCGCTGGTCCGCTGGGCTCCTTTGTGGTCTGGCGCCGCATGTCTTATTTCGGCGACACGCTGGCGCATGCGTCTCTGCTCGGCGTCGCTTTCGGTTTATTGCTTAACGTCAATCCGTTCTATGCGGTGATCGTCGTGACCCTGCTGCTGGCCGGCGGGCTGGTGTGGCTGGAAAAACGACCGCATCTGGCGATCGATACCCTGCTGGGCATCATGGCGCACAGCGCGCTGTCCCTGGGGCTGGTGGTTGTCAGTCTGATGTCTAACGTCCGCGTCGATCTGATGGCGTACCTGTTCGGCGATCTGCTGGCGGTTACGCCGCAGGACCTGATCGCCATTGCCATTGGCGTGGTGATTGTGATTGGCATTCTGCTCTGGCAGTGGCGGAATCTGCTGGCGATGACCATCAGTCCGGACCTGGCGTTTGTCGACGGCGTGAAGCTGCAGCGGGTCAAGCTGCTGTTGATGCTGGTCACCGCCCTGACTATCGGCGTGGCGATGAAGTTCGTCGGGGCGCTGATCATCACTTCCCTGCTGATTATCCCGGCCGCCACCGCCCGCCGTTTTGCCCGTACGCCGGAGCAGATGGCCGCCGTGGCGGTGGGCGTGGGCATGCTGGCCGTTACCGGCGGGTTAACCTTCTCGGCTTTCTACGATACCCCGGCCGGGCCGTCGGTGGTGCTCTGCGCCGCGGTGCTGTTTATTCTCAGCATGACGAAAAAAGCCGCCAGCTGAAAATGAAAAAGCCCGGTCACGCTGCTGACCGGGCTTCACCATAAACTGCTCAACCGCAACGCGCTACGGCATTTCCGGCGGCGTAATCCCGAAATGATTCCAGGCGCGCACCGTCGCCATTCTTCCCCGCGGCGTACGCTGCAGAAAGCCCTGCTGAATTAAGTAGGGCTCCAGTACATCTTCAATGGTTTCCCGCTCTTCGCCAATCGCGGCGGCGAGGTTATCCAGCCCCACCGGGCCGCCAAAGAACTTATCTATCACCGCCAGCAGCAGCTTACGGTCCATATAGTCGAACCCTTCCGCATCGACGTTAAGCATATCCAGCGCCTGGGCGGCAATATCGGCGGAGATGGTGCCGTCGTGGCGCACTTCCGCGAAGTCACGCACCCGGCGCAGCAGACGGTTGGCAATACGCGGCGTGCCGCGTGAACGGCGGGCTACTTCCAGCGCGCCCTCGTCGCTCATCTCCAGCCCCATATGGCGGGCGCTGCGGCTGACAATATGCTGCAGATCGGGGATCTGATAGAACTCCAGACGCTGCACGATGCCAAAGCGGTCGCGCAGCGGCGAGGTCAACGAACCGGCGCGGGTGGTGGCGCCGATCAGGGTAAACGGCGGCAGATCGATCTTGATGGAACGCGCCGCCGGACCTTCGCCAATCATAATATCCAGCTGGTAGTCTTCCATTGCCGGATAGAGCACCTCTTCCACCACCGGCGAGAGGCGATGGATCTCATCGATAAACAGTACATCGTGCGGTTCGAGGTTGGTGAGCATCGCGGCGAGGTCGCCCGCCTTCTCCAGCACCGGGCCGGAGGTGGTACGCAGATTCACCCCCATTTCATTGGCGACAATATTGGCCAGGGTGGTTTTCCCCAACCCTGGCGGGCCAAAAATCAGCAGGTGATCGAGGGCGTCGCCGCGCAGCTTCGCCGCCTGGATAAAGATCTCCATCTGCGAACGCACCTGCGGCTGGCCGACATACTCTGCCAGCAATTTTGGGCGGATGGCGCGGTCAGCGGCCTCTTCAAAGCCGCTGCTGTCTGCCGATACCAGCCGGTCTGCTTCAATCATCCCTTACCTCACAACGCAGCGCGCAGCGCTTCGCGAATTAGCGTTTCACTGTTGGCGTCCGGACGCGCGATCTTGCTGACCATCCGGCTGGCCTCCTGCGGTTTATAGCCCAGCGCGACCAGCGCGGCAACCGCTTCCTGCTCGGCATCGTCCGCCGTTGGGCCTGCCGGCGAGGTCAGCACCAGATCGGCCGCCGGGGTGAACAGGTCGCCGTGCAGCCCTTTGAAGCGGTCTTTCATCTCAACGATCAGACGCTCAGCGGTTTTTTTGCCAATCCCCGGCAGCTTCACCAGCGAGGCGACCTCTTCCCGTTCAACGGCGTTGACGAACTGCTGCGCCGACATGCCGGAGAGGATCGCCAGCGCCAGCTTGGGCCCCACGCCGTTGGTTTTAATCAGCTCTTTAAACAGGGTACGTTCCTGTTTGTTGTTAAACCCATACAGCAGCTGGGCATCTTCACGCACCACAAAGTGGGTGAAGACGATCGCCTCCTGCCCGGCCTCCGGCAGCTCATAGAAGCAGGTCATTGGCATATGCACTTCATAGCCGACGCCCGCCGTTTCCAGCAACACCAGCGGGGGTTGTTTTTCGAGAATGATGCCTCTGAGTCTGCCTATCACGTGGGGCTCCTGCGTTATGGTCTAAGTATCTGGCGGTATCATAAAAAAAGGCTGGATAGATATCCAGCCTGATTTGCGATTATCGTAAGCGCCCCCGCGCCAGATTGAGCCGGGTCTCGCTGATCTGAGCGGCATTCTGGCTGACATGGCAATGGGTGATGGCGATCGCCAGCGCATCCGCCGCATCCGCCTGCGGATTGGCGGGCAGCTTGAGCAAGGTGCGCACCATATGCTGGACCTGGCTCTTTTCGGCGCTGCCAATCCCGACCACGGTCTGCTTGACCTGACGGGCGGCGTATTCAAACACCGGCAGCGCCTGATTGGTCGCTGCGACGATCGCCACCCCGCGCGCCTGCCCGAGCTTTAACGCCGAGTCGGCATTCTTGGCCATAAAGACCTGCTCAATGGCGAAATAGTCGGGCTGGAACTGGGTGATGATCTCCGTCACCCCGGCGTAGATCAGCTTCAGCCGCGACGGCAGATCGTCCACTTTGGTGCGGATGCATCCGCTGCCCAGGTAGCTCAGCTGCCGCCCAACCTGGCGGATCACGCCATAACCGGTAACGCGCGACCCCGGGTCAATGCCGAGAATAATAGCCATCACGCGCCTCCGGTTAACCGTGGATGCGGCTGCATCACAGGGTGGCTGCGACCTCGTCGGAGATCTCGCCGTTATGGTACACTTCCTGCACGTCGTCGCAGTCTTCGAGCATATCGATCAGACGCAGCAGCTTCGGCGCCGTCTCGGCATCCATATCCGCTTTGGTGGACGGAATCATTGAGACTTCGGCAGCGTCGGCTTTCAGGCCGGCGGCTTCCAGCGCGTCGCGCACAGCGCCCATCTCTTCCCAGGCGGTGTAGACGTCGATGGCGCCGTCGTCATAGGTCACCACGTCTTCTGCGCCTGCTTCCAGCGCCGCTTCCATGATAGTGTCTTCATCGCCTTTCTCGAAGGAGATAACGCCTTTCTTGCTGAACAGGTAGGAGACGGAACCATCGGTGCCGAGGTTACCCCCGGTTTTGGTGAAGGCGTGACGCACTTCCGCAACGGTACGGTTACGGTTGTCGGACAGACATTCCACCATCACCGCGGTGCCGCCAGGACCGTAGCCTTCATAAATGATGGTTTCCATGTTCGCGTCTTCATCGCCGCCGACGCCGCGCGCGATGGCGCGGTTCAGGGTGTCGCGAGTCATGTTGTTAGACAGCGCTTTATCAACGGCCGCACGCAGACGCGGGTTGGAAGCCGGATCGCCGCCGCCCAGACGCGCGGCGGTGACCAGCTCGCGAATGATTTTCGTAAAGATTTTACCGCGTTTGGCATCCTGTGCCGCTTTGCGGTGTTTGGTGTTGGCCCATTTACTATGACCTGCCATAAAAAACTCTCCAAAAAGCGCGCCCTTTCAGGCGGCGTTAATTACAAATTCTTCAATCGCCTGCCGGTTGCTCCACGACTTGGTCAGCGCAGCGGCTTCCGTCGCGCTGACCCAGCGATAGGCCAGATGTTCGGTGAAAGTAATCTCCCGCTCATGAGGCAGCGCAAGACAGAACCAGAATTCCGTATTGCGCTCTACACCCGGCGCATAGCGATGACGCAAATGAGAAAATATCTCGAACTCCACCGTGCGCTGACAGTCGATTAAGGTCAGTTGCTCGCAGGCAACGTCAATGGCGACCTCTTCCTTTACTTCACGCGCGGCGGCCTGCAGCGCGGTCTCTCCAGCTTCCAGGCTGCCGGTGACCGACTGCCAGAACGCGGGATCGTCGCGCCGCTGCAACATCAGCACCCGTTTCGTATCTTCGGCGTAAATCACCACCAGCACCGAAACGGGCAGCTTAAATGACATATTACTTGTTCTCCAGAGACGCTTTTGCCTCTTTCTCCACAACCTGAATACCCAGTTCACCGAGCGCCGCCGGATTGGCGAAGCTTGGCGCTTCGGTCATCAGGCAGGCGGCCGCGGTGGTTTTCGGGAAAGCGATAACGTCGCGGATGTTATCGGTACCGGTCAGCAGCATGGTCAGACGGTCAAGACCGAAGGCCAGACCCGCATGCGGCGGCGTACCGTACTTCAGTGCATCCAGCAGGAAGCCGAATTTCTCACGCTGTTCCTGTTCGTTAATGCCCAGAATACCAAATACGGTCTGCTGCATCTCGCCGCGGTGGATTCGCACCGAACCGCCGCCGACTTCATAACCGTTAATAACCATATCGTAGGCGTTGGCTACAGCCTCTTCCGGCGCGGCTTTCAGCTCATCCGCGGTCATATCTTTCGGCGAGGTGAACGGATGGTGCATCGCCGTCAGGCCGCCTTCGCCGTCGTCTTCGAACATCGGGAAGTCGATCACCCACAGCGGCGCCCATTTGCTCTCGTCAGTCAGACTCAGGTCTTTACCCAGCTTCAGACGCAGCGCGCCCAGCGCGTCGGCCACTACTTTCTTGTTGTCGGCGCCGAAGAAGATCATGTCTCCATCCTGCGCGCCGGTGCGGTCAAGGATCGCTTCCACGATTTCAGCGGTCAGGAATTTGGCCACCGGGCTGTTGATCCCGTCCATGCCTTTGGCACGCTCGGTCACTTTAATATAGGCCAGCCCTTTCGCGCCGTAGATCTTCACAAAGTTGCCGTATTCGTCAATCAGCTTGCGGGTCAGAGAGGCCCCGCCCGGGACGCGCAGGGCCGCCACGCGCCCTTTCGGATCGTTGGCCGGGCCGGCAAAGACCGCGAATTCCACAGACTTCAGCAGGTCGGCGACGTCCACCAGCTCCATCGGGTTACGCAGATCCGGTTTATCGGAGCCATAGCGACGTTCGGCTTCGGCGAAGGTCATGATCGGGAACTCGCCCAGGTCGACGCCTTTCACTTCCAGCCACAGCTGACGCACCATCGCCTCCATGATCTCACGCACCTGCGGCGCGGTCATAAAGGAGGTTTCCACGTCGATCTGGGTGAATTCAGGCTGACGGTCGGCACGCAGGTCTTCATCGCGGAAGCATTTGACGATCTGATAGTAGCGATCGAAGCCGGACATCATCAGCAGCTGTTTGAACAGCTGCGGCGACTGCGGCAGCGCGTAGAATTTGCCTTTGTGCACGCGGGAAGGCACGAGGTAATCGCGGGCGCCTTCCGGGGTGGCTTTAGTCAGCATCGGGGTTTCGATGTCGAGGAAGCCATGGTCGTCCATAAAGCGGCGCACAAAGCTGGTAATTTTCGCGCGGGTTTTCAGGCGCTGCGCCATCTCCGGACGACGCAGGTCGAGGTAGCGGTATTTCAGACGCGCTTCTTCGGTGTTGACGTGATTGGAGTCCAGCGGCAGCGATTCTGAGCGGTTAATGATCGTCAGATCGGAAGCCAGCACTTCGATAGCGCCGGTGGCCATGTCCGCGTTGATGTTTTTCTCTTCACGCGCGCGAACGGTGCCAGTGACCTGAATGCAGAACTCATTACGCAGTTCAGAGGCTAACTTCAACGCATCCGCACGATCCGGATCGAAAAACACCTGAACGATGCCTTCGCGGTCGCGCATATCGATAAAAATGAGGCTACCGAGATCGCGACGGCGGTTGACCCAACCACACAGAGTCACCTGCTGCCCAACGTGGGACTGTCGAAGCTGTCCGCAATATTCTGTACGCATGAGATATCCCTTAACTTAGCCGTCGGCGGATTGTCGTCTGCCCTGCAGGCGACGAGGTCGCAGCTTTAGCTGATGTCACAACTGAATGAAAAAAGGCGGCTATTATACTGGAAATTCTGTCGTTCGATAAGTCCGACGCACGATGTACGCTGCTTTGCTGCGCGCTTAACGTCCACACTCACATAAATTAACAAAATTTGTTACTCTTTTGCTGAAGCCGCAAAGGTATTGTAGCCGCCTGACAACAGATGAAGATACGGGGATACCATGTTAGAACTCAATGCAAAAAACACGGCGCTGGTGGTAATCGATCTGCAGGAAGGCATTCTGCCTTTCGCCGGCGGCCCGCATCGGGCTGACGAGGTGGTGGCGCGCGCCGCTCGCCTGGCAGACAAGTGCCGGCAACAGGGTTCGCCGGTCATCATGGTCCGCGTGGGCTGGTCGGCCGATTTCGCCGAAGCGCTGAAACAGCCTGTCGACGCTCAGGCCGGGGCGCATACGCTGCCCGAAAACTGGTGGACCTACCCGGCCACGCTGGGTAAGCAGGAGAGCGATATCGAAGTGACCAAACGCCAGTGGGGCGCGTTCTATGGCACCGACCTTGAGCTTCAGCTGCGCCGCCGCGGGATCGACACCATTATTCTCTGCGGTATCTCCACCAACATCGGCGTCGAATCCACCGCCCGCAACGCCTGGGAGCTGGGTTTTAACCTGGTCATCGCTGAAGATGCCTGCAGCGCCGCCTCCGCCGAGCAGCATCAGGGCAGTATGACGCATATTTTCCCGCGCATCGGCCGGGTGCGCAGTACCGAGGAGATCCTCACGGCGCTATGATTTATATTGGGCTTCCCCAGTGGTCGCACCCGAAATGGGTGCGCCTTGGCATCACCAGCCTTGAAGAGTACGCCCGCCACTTTAACTGCGTGGAGGGCAACACCACCCTGTATGCGCTACCAAAGCCGGAGATTGTCGCCCGCTGGTACGAACAGACTCACGATGACTTCCGCTTCTGCTTCAAATTTCCGGCCACCATCTCGCACCAGGCCGCCCTGCGCCATTGCGACGAGTTAAGCCGTGAATTTTTTGCCCGCCTGGCGCCGCTGGCCTCGCGCATCGGCCAGTACTGGCTGCAGCTGCCGGCGACGTTCGGTCCTCGCGATCTCCCCGCGCTATGGCATTTTCTCGACGGACTGCCGAAGGATTTCACCTACGGCGTCGAAGTTCGTCATCCCGAGTTTTTCGCCAAAGGGGAAGCGGAACAGCAGCTCAACCGCGGGCTGCACGAGCGTAACGTCAACCGCGTGATCCTCGACAGCCGCCCGGTCCATAGCGCTGCGGCCACTAGTCCGGCGATGATCGATGCCCAACAAAAGAAACCGAAGGTGCCGGTACATGCGGTGATGACCGCCCGAGAGCCAATGGTGCGGTTTATCGGCGGTGACGATATGGTCCATAACCGGGAACTGTTTCGCGTCTGGCTTCAGACCCTGGCGAAGTGGCATCAGTCGGGGACCCCGTGGTTGTTCCTGCATACCCCGGACATTGCTTTCGCCCCGGCGCTGGTGGATACCCTGTGGGGTGACCTGCGCGCTGCCCTGCCGGCGGCAGGAAATGCGCCGTCGATTCCGCAGCAATCTTCTCTTTTCTGATATCCTGCTATCATATCCGGAGCCATCTGCCAGAGTTAAAGGGAGTTTTCGTATGGTCAGCGCGCTGTATGCCGTTTTAGGTGCGTTATTGTTAGTGAAGTTCTCATTTGACGTGGTGCGTCTGCGCACCCAATACCATGTAGGCTACGGTGACGGCGGCTTTAGCGAGCTGCAGGTTGCCATCCGCGTTCACGGCAATGCCGTCGAATATGTGCCGATTGGCCTCATTTTGCTGTTATTTATGGAGATGAACGGCGCTCAGACCTGGATGGTGCACGTTTGCGGGATTTTATTGATTGTCGGGCGACTGATGCACTCCTGGGGTTTTCATCACCGCGTCTACTACTGGCGCCGCTCCGGCATGAGCGCCACCTGGTGCGCGTTGTTGCTAATGGTGCTGGCCAATCTTTGGTATATGCCCTGGGAGTTGGTTTTCTCCCTCCGTTAGCGCACAATACGCCGTTTTCGTTTTTTCGGGTTTAACGTTATGTCTCACCGCGATACGCTTTTTTCCGCGCCGATTGCCAGCCTCGGCGACTGGACCTTTGATGAACGGGTTGCTGAAGTCTTCCCCGATATGATCCAGCGTTCTGTGCCCGGCTACTCCAATATCATCTCGATGATCGGCATGCTGGCCGAGCGCTTCGTTCAGCCCAACACTCAGGTTTACGATCTTGGCTGTTCGCTGGGCGCCGCCACCCTCTCCGTGCGCCGCAATATTAGCCATCCGGACTGTCGCATTATCGCCATCGATAACTCGCCCGCGATGGTGGAGCGCTGCCGTCGCCATATTGACGCTTATAAAGCGCCGACGCCGGTCGAAGTGATTGAAGGGGATATCCGCGACGTGACCATTGAAAACGCCTCGCTGGTGATCCTGAACTTTACTATTCAGTTCCTTGAGCCGGGCGATCGCCAGGCGATCCTCAATAAAGTCTATCAGGGGCTGAATCCGGGCGGCGCGCTAGTGCTCTCGGAAAAATTCAGCTTCGAAGACGCCCACGTTGGCGAACTGTTGTTCAATATGCATCATGACTTTAAGCGCGCCAACGGCTACAGCGAACTGGAGATCAGCCAGAAACGCAGCATGCTGGAAAATGTGATGCTGACGGACTCCGTCGAAACCCATAAAGCCCGCCTGCGTCAGGCTGGGTTTGAACATGCCGAACTGTGGTTCCAGTGCTTTAACTTTGGCTCGCTGGTGGCCGTGAAAGCCGGGGAGCAGGCATGATCGACTTCAGTAACTTCTATCAGCTGATCGCCAAAAGCCCGCTGTCTCACTGGCTGGAGACGCTGCCTGCCCAGGTAGCCGCCTGGCAGCGCGATGCCCTGCACGGCAAGTTTCGTGAATGGGAGCGCGCCGTAGAATTTCTGCCGGAGCTAACGCCCTGGCGTCTGGATCTTCTGCACAGCGTCACCGCCGAGAGCGAAACGCCGCTCAGCGAAGGCCATCAGCGGCGGATCGAAAATCTGCTTAAAAACCTGATGCCGTGGCGCAAAGGCCCTTATTCGCTGTACGGCATCAATATCGATACCGAATGGCGATCCGACTGGAAATGGGAGCGCGTTCTGCCGCACCTGTCCGATCTCACTGGCCGGACTATCCTCGACGTGGGCTGCGGCAGCGGCTATCACATGTGGCGGATGCTCGGCGCCGGCGCACATCTGGCGGTCGGTATCGATCCCACCCAGCTGTTCCTGTGCCAGTTTGAAGCGGTGCGTAAGCTGCTCGGTAACGACCAGCGGGCGCATTTGCTGCCGCTGGGCATCGAGCAGCTGCCGGCGCTGGAGGCCTTCGACACCGTGTTCTCGATGGGCGTGCTCTACCACCGCCGCTCGCCGCTGGACCATCTGTGGCAGCTGAAAGATCAGCTGGCGCCAGGGGGCGAGCTGGTGCTGGAGACGCTGGTGGTTGAAGGAGATGAAAATACGGTGCTGGTACCGGGCGACCGCTATGCGCAAATGCGCAACGTCTATTTTATCCCCTCGGCGGCGGCCCTGAAATTGTGGCTGGAGAAGTGCGGGTTTATTGACGTGCGCATCGTCGACGCCTGCGTCACCTCGACAGAGGAGCAGCGACGCACCGAATGGATGACGACCGAATCGCTGGCCGATTTCCTCGACCCACAGGATCAGCGCAAAACGGTGGAAGGCTATCCGGCGCCATTACGAGCTGTGATCATTGCCACCAAACCGGAAACCCAGCAGTCGCTGGCGAAAAAAGCGAGATAAAAAAAGGCCCCTGTTTAATGGGCAGGGGCCTGGTACGGGCAATCATCATATTGGGCGACATGATGTGCAGCAAAAAACCGTTTAACTTCTCCAGGCGGAGATAATCCTTTTCATCTCCGCCACCGCTGCGCCATTCACGGCGTAGCGTCTGTATTCATCGGCATCGGGATCGGCTGACATCGAAACGCCCGGATGACGAAAGCGCATTTCCGACGGCAACCAGTGGCCAGCGGAGCTATGGACCTCTTTCACCCCCGCCTGCAGAAACAGCGGCAGGTTCGCGGCGCGGACTCCCGCACCGGCCATAATGATTGGAGTATCCCCTGCGGCAATAAGTTCCGTAATTAATGAAATACCTTTCTCCGCCGAGGATTGCTGACCGGAAGTCAGGATACGTTTGACCCCCAGCTCACCCAGCGTTTTCCAGGCCTGACGCGGGTCAGCGCACAGATCGAACGCGCGATGAAAGGTCACCGCCAGCGGCCCCGCCGCGGCCATTATTTTTTTCATCCGCGGGATATCGACCTGGCCATCAGCATCCAGCACGCCGGTCACCAGCCCGGGAAAGCCCAGATCCCGCACCATGCGAATATCGTTAAGCATCGCGGCGAACTCTTCCTCGGTGTAGCAGAAATCGCCGCCGCGCGGGCGAACGATCGGATGCACCGGGAGAGTAATCGCCTCGCGGGCCGAGACCAGCACCCCATAAGAGGGGGTTAATCCCCCTTCCTGCGGCGCGGCGCAGAGCTCAATACGATCGGCGCCGCAGCGCTCAGCCTCCCGGGCGCACGCCATGCTGTAGCAACACACTTCCAGTACCGCCATTCCTCTCTCCCTGATCCAGACAACCTTTGCAGCATGTCACAATTTCACGCGGCAGACGCCGCGCGGCTTCACACTGTTACGTATCGGCTTGCTCGCTGGCGACGATTTGTTCAATAGACCACGGATGAAATTTGACCGTCACGCTGCCGTCGGTCACCGCCAGGGTAGGATTCGGCAGGCGCTCATGCTCCCCTTTCGGCGAGCTGGTTTTGACCACGATCCCCGGCTGGCTGAGTCCGTCATCGGCCAGCAGCGCCAGAGCGCGGGCATTTAAGGTTGCCGGATCGCCGGGCAGGACGATTTCGATATGCTCCCAGCCTTCATGGGGATAACGCTTTTCACCCGGCCACGGCAGCTCAACGATATGGAAGCGCCAGTGCGCCACGCAGACCGGCTCCGCCAGTTTGAACAGGCAAATGGGCCGGCCGTTGATCATATTCTCCGACAGCAGGGTGCCGCACTGCTCCAGACCGCGGCGCCAGCGTTCCGCAGTGGTATTCTGATGACAGCGCAGGGAGATATGGTCGGCGTCGAGCCCGGCGATCTCCAGTCCCAGTCGCGCAGTGAAGCGCTGAAGCGCATCGGAAAATCGCGGGAGATCCGCCGTAATATCGGCCAGTTGTTCATTTTGCTGCCAGTTTGCCATGGGTTTGCTCGTCAATAATGCTCGTCAGTAATGAAAAGGTAATTTACCGTGTTTCGGCCTGCGGACCAACCGCCGCCCCGCTGATGGGCAACTGACCGGCGATGGATTGCGCACGCCGGCGCGCCGCGCGCAATGCTGACGGACGGGGACAAATGCAGTATACTCCCGCCCTAATTTGTCCACATTATGGCGCCGCCTCCCTCGGGGGCAGGCGCATTACACGTAAGGTATTCCGGTGAATATTCAGGCTCTTCTCTCAGAAAAAGTCAGCCAGGCCCTGATCGCGGCAGGCGCGCCTGCCGATTGCGAACCCCAGGTCCGCCAGTCAGCAAAAGTTCAGTTCGGCGACTATCAGGCCAACGGCGTGATGGCTGTCGCCAAAAAGCTGGGTATGGCGCCGCGACAACTTGCAGAGCAGGTACTGTCTCATCTTGACCTCAACGGCATTGCCAACAAGGTTGAAATCGCCGGGCCGGGCTTTATCAATATTTTCCTCGACCCCGCGTTTCTGGCGGACAACGTCAACCGCGCGCTGCAGTCTGAGCGCCTGGGCGTCACGAAACCGCAGGCGCAGACTATCGTCGTCGACTACTCGGCACCCAACGTAGCGAAAGAGATGCACGTCGGCCATCTGCGTTCGACCATCATTGGCGATGCTTCAGTCCGTACCCTGGAGTTCCTGGGTCATAAGGTGATCCGCGCCAACCACGTCGGCGACTGGGGCACCCAGTTCGGGATGCTGATCGCGTATCTGGAAAAACAGCAGCAGGAAAACGCCGGCGAAATGGCCCTGGCCGACCTCGAAGGTTTCTATCGCGAAGCGAAAAAGCACTATGACGAAGACGAAGCCTTCGCCGAGCGCGCGCGCAGCTACGTGGTTAAGCTGCAGGGCGGTGATGAGTACTTCCTGCAGATGTGGCGTAAGCTGGTCGACATCACCATGTCGCAGAACCAGATCACCTACGATCGCCTGAACGTCACCCTGACCCGCGATGACGTGATGGGTGAGAGCCTGTACAACCCGATGCTGCCGGGGATCGTCGCCGATCTGAAAGCCAAAGGGCTGGCGGTTGAGAGCGAAGGCGCTACCGTGGTCTTCCTTGATGAGTACAAAAACAAGGAAGGCGAACCGATGGGCGTCATCATCCAGAAAAAGGATGGCGGCTACCTCTATACCACCACCGATATCGCCTGTGCGAAGTATCGCTATGAAACGCTGCACGCCGACCGCGTGCTCTACTACATCGACTCTCGTCAGCACCAGCACCTGATGCAGGCGTGGACCATCGTGCGCAAGGCAGGCTACGTGCCGGACTCCGTGCCGCTGGAGCACCATATGTTCGGTATGATGCTGGGGAAAGACGGCAAGCCGTTTAAAACCCGCGCCGGCGGTACCGTGAAGCTGGCGGATCTGCTGGACGAAGCGCTGGAGCGCGCCCGTCGCCTGGTGGCCGAGAAGAACCCGGATATGTCGGCTGACGAGCTGGAAAATCTGGCGAAAGTGGTGGGTATCGGCGCGGTTAAATATGCCGACCTGTCGAAAAACCGCACCACCGACTACGTCTTCGACTGGGATAATATGCTGGCGTTCGAAGGCAACACCGCGCCGTATATGCAGTATGCCTATACCCGCGTGCTCTCCGTGTTCCGCAAAGCCGGCATCAACGAAAACGCGATGATCGACGCGCCGGTGGTCATCGCCGAAGATCGCGAAGCTCAGCTGGCCGCGCGCCTGCTGCAGTTTGAAGAGACCCTCTGCGTGGTCGCTCGCGAAGGGACGCCGCACGTGATGTGCGCCTACCTCTACGATCTGGCGGGCCTGTTCTCCGGCTTCTACGAGCACTGCCCGATCCTCAGCGCGGAAAGCGAAGAGACCCGCAACAGCCGTCTGAAGCTGGCGCTGCTCACGGCGAAAACCCTCAAGCTGGGTCTTGATACCCTCGGTATCGAAACCGTCGAGCGTATGTAACAAGCAACCCGGCGAAAGCCGGGTTAGTTTTATTCGGCGCCTCGCCAGCGGGGCGCCCTGCTCAGAAGTACTTGCGTAGATACTCCGTCAGACAAAGGATCGCCATCGCCTGACCGTAGGGCATCGAGGTAAGCGGGATCTGGCGATAAAAGTCGAGGTCTGACCCCATCCCGGTGCCAAATGAGGTCTGCAGCAGCTCCCCCTGCGGCGAAATATTCTGCACAATCCCGCGAATCGCTTTTTCAGCCACCCCGGCGTAGTGCTGCCCGACGTAACGCTTGCGCACCGCTTTGAGAATGCCGTAGGCAAAGCCGGCGGTCGCCGAGGCCTCAAGATAAGAGTGCGGGTCGTCCAGCAAGGTATGCCACAGGCCGCTGTCGTCCTGGCATTTTGCCAAGGCGGCAATCTGTGCGTCGAGGACTGTAATCAGATAGCGCCGTACCGCGTTCCCCTCGGGGAGATCCACCAGTTCCAGAAAATCCGGGATCACCATGGTGAGCCAGCTGTTGCCCCGCGCCCAACGCGCCCGGGCAAAGTTATGCCGCCCCTCATAGTTCCAGCCGTGAAACCACAGCCCGGTCTCCCGGTCCATCAGGTTCTGCACATGGAGCAGGAACTGGTAGGTTGCCTCCTCCACATACTGCGGGCGGTTAAGCAGCTTGCCAATTTTGGCTAACGGCAACACGGTCATCATCAGCGTGTCATCCCACATTTGCTGATGGTTCTCCTCCGCCAGAGTCATGTGCTGCATACCGCCCTGCTCGGTGCGCGGCATCTCGTGCATCGCCCACTCCGCCCAGCTCTCCAGCCACGGCAGATACGCCATACGGCCGGTCTCTTCAAAGCGGTAAGCCAGGGTCAGAAACGGGGCCATAGTATTGACGTTTTTGGTCGTTGCCCCCTCGGCGAAGCGGTCGGCAAACCAGCGATCGATGATATCACGCATCTCGATATCGCCGGTTTGCTGGTAATACTGATAGATGCCGTACAGCCCAACGCCGTGGGTCCACTCCCAGCCGGCCCAGCCTTTGGTATCGATCACGCGCCCGTCATCCAGGCGTAGTAAAAATTGCCCGCTCTCATCCTTAATATTCACCAGGTTTTGCGTCACGTTGCGGATCAGCGCCTGCAGTTCGCTGCGGGCGATAAAACGTTCAGGCTGACGCAGTAATGGGCTATGTTTGACCGGCCAAACTTTCATGTTGTTAACCTCGGGTATATGTCGAATTCAAAGCGCCGCCCTTAATGAGCGCCGGGGCAGCAGGTTTATGACGATTCAGATAGCCAATATTGTTATTGCCCCACAGACAGTCGTAAGGCATCCCCGCCAGCAGCTCGACCACCGCACGGTGTTCCGCACTGGTCTGTTCCGACTGAGCGTAGCCGAGCTCGCGCATTCTGAGGGTCTCGCTGCGCAGGACGCTGTGGGTGTGCAGGTTGAGTTTGAAGCGCAGCGAGACGAGGAAGCCGCAGGCTAACACCACCAGAGTGCCGACGCTGAGGATCAGCAGAATGGTATGGCTGACCCCTTCAGGCTGTATTTTTTGCCCGGAAACAAACCCCGACAACTGCATAATGATCCCCACCAGCATCACCGCCCCCGCCTGCGAGGCTTTGCGGGTCAGAGTCATGATGCCGGCAAAAATCCCCTCCCGGCGCTGGCCGGTGATCGCTTCGTCGACGTCGGCAATATAGGTGTAGGTATTCCACGGTACGTAATTTATCCCGCCGCGTCCCAGTCCGGCGACAGCAGAGATGAGCAGCAATAAGGAATAGACGTCGCTCAGTCCGGCGTAATAGAGCAGCGCGTAGGAGAGTGAGCTCAGGCCAAACAGGACCACCACCATGCGGTACGACGGCGCGGGGCCAAAACGAATGCACAGCGGGATCATGGCGATTACCGCAATAAACTGGAAGATGGCCATCGTCCCCAGCAGGTTCGAGGCGACGGCGGCTTCCTGCATCAGAACAAAGACCACGTAATAGGTAAACACGGCATTGAAGACGTCCTGGGCGATATAGCCCCCCAGATACATGCCGAGGTGCTGGCGGAAAATTTTTATCCGCAGCGTAGAACTCAGCTCAATCACCAGGCGATTGAGGCTCTGAGCAAGGGTTAAGTTTTGTTTTTCCGCTTCCGCCCGCAGGGCCGCTTCCGACCACGCCTCCCGCGGTCGTTCCCAGGTGAAACACCAGACCAGAGTCAGCATCACCGCGCACAGCACCGAGAACACCAGACTGGCATAGAAGAACGAGCTGGCATTATCTTTGCCGAGCCAGGAGAGAAGGATCCCCGGCAGGAAGGAGGCTAAAATCGCCGACATCTGCGCCATCGAAATGCGCGCGCCGGAGAATTTGGTTTTCTGTTTAAAGTCATCGGTCATCTCCGGCACCAGCGTCTCATAGGGCACCAGAATCATGGTATAGACCATATCAAACAGCAGATAGGTCGCCAGGTAGTACCAGAAGCCCATCTCGCCGACCCACATCGCTGAATAGCTGAATACGCAGGGGATGCCGAGCAGAATAAAGAATTTTCTGCGGCCGAAGCGCTTACCAAGCCAGGTGGTGCCAAAGTTATCGGTGAGAAAGCCCATCAGCGGGCTTACCACCGCGTCCAGCACGCGGGCGGCAGCAAAAATAAGCGTGGCCTCAATCGGGGTCAGTCCGCAAAAGGTCGTGTAAAAGTAGAGCAGCCATGCGGCGGTTAACGCCGTCGTGCCGGCGCCGAGAAAATCGCCCGCGCCGTAGGCCAGATAGTTAGCCAGTCCAATTTTTCGTGTTTTCATCGCCGTGATCCTGTGTCTTTTTTTAAAAGAACGCCGACAATCGTTCCGGATTTGCCACCGGAAGGGAGTGGGTACCTGGCTACACTAAAAGCTGTGAAAGGAGGTTACCTTTGTACTTTTGCCACGGAACAGTCGCCGGTGGCAAAATGACAAAGAGATGACGTCGCCACTTCACTCATTTATAAAACAGCATTTCTTTTTAATCAAAAGACAGGTTCATTGATGTGATCGGGCTGGAAGGTCGCCGACTAACGAACAGGCTCGCAAATCCCGGGATCGGCCCTTGCGCAGTCGGGGAAACAGGAGTAAAGAATGGAAGAAAGGGTTATTCCGCGTATCTCAAGGAGGCCAGATGCCTTATACCCATCTGCTGGTTGCCGTCGCGCCAACGCCGGAGAGTCAGGTATTAATTAAAAAAGCGGTGTCGATTGCCCGCCCCGTTAACGCGAAAGTGAGCTTAATCACTCTCGCTACGGATCCGGAGCTGTATAACCAGTTCGCCGCACCGATGATGGAAAATCTGCGCGAAGTGATGCAGGAAGAGACGCGGGAGTTTCTCAATGAGCTGGCTCGCCACGCGGACTACCCAATAGAAAGAATGACCATCGCCTGCGGCGAGCTAGGCCATCATATTAAGGACTTCTGCCGCTCGCACCGTGTTGATCTGGTGATCTGCGGCAATCACAACCATTCCCTCTTCTCACGCGCCACCTGCTCGGCGAAAAGTATCGTCGGCAGCTGCGGCGTTGATGTCCTGTTGGTTTCCCTTGAAAAGGGCTAACGCCGGTTAGCCCTTTTCCTGAACTAGGCCAGTTTAGGGAAGGTGGCTATCTTCCCCCGCAGACGGCTCTCCTCGCTGCGCGGTGAAATATGCTGCAGATCCTCGACAAAGCGCGCCTGCCAGTTATGAATATCATTTTCTCTGATCACGTCCAGCATCGCTGAATGACGGGCGATACGTTCCGCCAGCGGCATGCTGAGCGCGCGATCCAGCGCGGCGGCAACCTCGTCGCGATCGTAAGGATTGACGATCAGGGCGCTGGTCAGCTCCTGCGCCGCCCCGGCAAACTGCGACAGGACCAGTACGCCAGGGTTATCCGGATCCTGCGCCGCGACGTACTCCTTCGCCACGAGGTTCATACCATCGCGTAGCGGAGTCACCAGCCCGACGTCAGAGTAGCGGAAGACCTTCATCAGCAGCTTACGATCAAAATGCTGGTTCAGATAGTAGAGCGGTGTCCAGCCAAGCTGACCAAACTGTCCGTTGATGCGTCCGGCTGCGGTTTCCAGCTGGTGGCGGATATCCTGATAGGCCTGCACATCGCCGCGGGAGGTCGGCGCGATCTGGGTATAACGGATTTTGCCGTGGTGCTGAGGGTACTTCTCGAGCAGCGTCTCGTAGGCGAGGAATCGCTCCGGCAACCCTTTCGAATAGTCAAGACGCTCCACGGAGAAGATATTCTTCACATTTTTCAGCTCGTTCTTCAGCTGGGCCAGCTTCGGCGGCAGCGGACCTTTAGCGTTGCGCGTAATTTCGTCCGGATCGATCCCTATCGGATAAACCTCGGTACTGAACGCCTTACCCCATGCCTGATAGCGTTTATCGCCGAGGTCGGATAGGCGAGTCTGCATAGCAATGCTGTCGAGAAAAGCGGTTCTGTCGCTTTCGGTCTGGAAGCCCAGCAGATCGTAATCGCACAGTTGCTCCAGCAGCTCAGCGTGCGGCGGCAGAGCGTTAAAAATCTCCGGCGTCGGGAACGGAATATGTAAGAAAAACCCGATGCGATTGTTCACCCCGCGCTTACGCAGCTCGCTGGCGAAGGGCAGAAGATGGTAATCATGGATCCACAGCGTATCGTCTGGCTCAATCAGCGGCAGAAGCTTGTCCGCCAGCATGGCGTTAACCCGCAGATATCCCTCCCAGGCTTCGCGCTGAAAGCTGACCAGATCAAGACGATAGTGGAAAGCCGGCCACAGCACGGCGTTAGAGAACTGGTTGTAGTATTCATCATGGTCCCGTTCATTAAGGTTGAACGACGCCCATGAAATATTCCCGCGGGAGACCTGCTTGAGCGGCTGCTGGTCATCGCCAATCTCGCCGCTCCAGCCAAACCACAGACCCCCCGCCGCTCTCAGTGCCCCCAGGATGCCGACGGCCAGACCGCCAGCGCTCGATTTTTTATCGTCCGGTAAGGCGATACGGTTAGAGACTACGACTAAACGACTCATGGTCATCCCTCCTTTCGGTTTGCGCGTCATACGCCAGATGTTGCAACCACGTCCTTACAGCGGCGGCATCCGCCAACCGCCAATGCGCCTGAGTTTCCCCGGCGCCAACTTTTACCGACATTCCCTGCAGTTGATTAACGACGCTGAATCCCGCCTCGTCGGTCAAATCATCGCCGACAAAAACCGGTTCGCGGCCGGCGAATGGCGCCTCCTGCATGAACGCGGTAATCGCCTCCCCTTTGTTGACGCCGCGGGGTTTAATCTCCACCACGCACTTGCCAAGCTGTAACGCCAGCAGCGGATAGCGCTGAACAATCCGCTGCGCCAGCTCCAGCACGGCGCTCTGCTGCTGCGGGGCCTGGCGATAGTGGAGCGCGAAAGCCATCTCTTTACTCTCCAGCTCACATCCCGGGAGCGCTTCCAGCGCCGACGTCAGCTCAGCCGCGATCTCATCGCGCAGCGCTGTCGGCAGAGAGACGATGTAGGTTTTACCATTGATATCACGGCGCTCGGCCCCGTGAACGCCGGCCAGCGGTAGCCGCCAGGGATGGGTTAGCGCGTCAAGTTCAGCCATTGAGCGCCCTGAAATCAATGCCACCGCGCCCCCCTGCTGCTGGGCCAGCGCATTGAGCGCCTGCAGCGTGCTGTCGGGTATCACCACCTGATCGGGGTGCGGCTGGATATCGGCAAGAGTACCGTCGAGGTCAAAGAAAAAAGCGTAGTTTCCGGTTAGCGCAGGCGGTACAGATATCTGGTTATCCACCCTGTTTCCTCCTTATCATGGCCAGCCGAAGCTGGTTGTTAATTATATGTGAGCCATGTAAGTATAGACAGTGTGACCAACCTCGCCATTTTTGATAGTTACCGCCAGCGAAACGGGCGCTGGCGGCAATTACTCTGTAAACTAAAAAGTTGGGTTAAAATTCAGGCCGCACGTTTGGCTTTTTGTTTGTAGCGGTCGAAGATCACCGCCGCCAGCAGGATCACCCCGCGCACGACGTATTGTGAGAATGGCGAGATATTCAGCAGGTTCATCGCATTTTCCACGGTTCCGAGGATCAGGATCCCGGCCACCACGTAGGAGATCTTGCCGATCCCGCCCTTCAGCGACACCCCGCCCAGCACGCAGGCCGAAATAACAATCAGCTCATAGCCAATCGAGGTCATCGGCTGGCCGCTGGTCATGCGCGACGCCAGAATGATCCCCGCTGCGGCCGATACCAGACCGGAGAGCACAAAGATAATAATCTTGGTGCGCACCACCGGGACGCCGGCCAGGCGCGCCGCCTCTTCATTGCCGCCAATAGCCAGCGTATTACGGCCAAAGGTGGTTTTGTTTAGTAATAATCCGAAAACCACCAGGCAGGCGACGGTCAGCCAGATCGGCGCCGGCAAACCAAACCAGTTGGCGTAGCCGAGGGTGAAGAAACGTTCATCTTCGATCCCCACCGCTTTGCCGTCGGAGATAATATAGGCCAGGCCGCGGACAATCTGCATGGTGGCCAGCGTGGTGATCAGCGCGTTGATCTTAAGGCGCGCAATGACAAAGCCGTTAACCAGGCCACTAAGCGCCCCCAGCAACAGGCCTGCGGCGATCCCCAGCCACAGGCTTTCGCTGAGATTAATCACCACCGCGGTGGTGACCCCGGCGCAGGCGATAACCGACGCCACCGACAGGTCAAAATCGCCGGAGGCCAGGCAAAACAGCATGCCGCAGGCCACCATCCCGGACATCGAGATCGCCAGCCCCAGCCCTTTCATATTGACGAATGAAGCAAAGTTGGGCACAAAAATCACACAGCCGATAAACAGCACCGCAAACACCACCAGCATGCCAAACTGATCCCAGATGCGGGCAAAGCTAAAGGTTGAGCGGGTAGCCCCGGACGTAGTCACTGATGACATCATTTACTCCTTACTCAGGCGACAGCCTGGCTCACTGTTGGCATCGCAAGGCTTAACGCCTGCTGTTCATTGGCTTCTTCATGCAGCAGTTCGCCGGCGATTTGTCCTTCGCGCATCACCACGATGCGGTCAGCGACGCCCAGCACTTCCGGCAGGTCGCTGGAGGCAAACACCACGGCGACACCGGAGGCGGCGAGGCCATAGATCACATTGTAAATTTCATGTTTGGCGCCGACGTCGATGCCGCGGGTTGGCTCATCAAGCAGGATCACCTTCATCTCTTCCGACAGCCAGCGGCCAAGGATCGCTTTCTGCTGGTTGCCGCCCGACAGGTTCATAATCAGCTGTTCCGGGCCCGGCGTTTTAATATTCAGCGACTGGATATGTTGATCGGCGTTGTCCGCCTCCCAGGCGTTGTTGATCAGGCAGCCAGCGTGAATATGCTTGCGCCGGGCGCTGATATTGATGTTATCGCGCACGGAATGCACCGGAATAATCCCCTCCGCTTTACGATCCTCCGGACACAGCATCATCCCGGCCTGGATGGCCTGGGCCGGTTTGCGAATGGAGACGGGCTGGCCATCGATATACACCTGACCGCCGGTTATCTGCGTGCCGCCAAACAGGCCTTTCATTAGTTCGCTGCGCCCGGCACCCACCAGTCCGAACAAACCGACAATTTCACCGCTGCGCACCGAGAGACTAACCGGCGTGCGCACGCCAGGCGCTTTGACCTCCTCCAGGCGCAGCCGCTCCTCGCCATAGGGGCGAGGCTTCCAGCCATAAATATCGCCCAGATTGCGGCCTACCATTGCCTGGACCAGGGCGTCGTGGCTGACGCTCGGCATATCGTCAAAGGTGCAAACGTAGCGGCCATCTTTAAAGACGGTGATGGCATCGCTGAGGGCAAAAATCTCTTCCATCCGGTGTGAAACATAGATGATGACCCTTCCCTCCTCCCGCAACTCGCGGATGACGCGAAACAGGTTGTCGATCTCTCTGGCGGAGAGCGAGCTGGTCGGCTCATCGAACGCGATAATCTTGGCGTTACGCGCCAGCGCTTTGGCAATCTCCACCATCTGCCATTGACCAATGGAGAGATATTTCAGCGGCGTCTCCGGGTCGATATCCAGACCCAGATGCTCCAGCTGCAGGCGGGCCTCATAGTTGAGCAGCGAGCGATTGACGATGCCGCCTCTGTGCGGCAGCTGACCGAGATAGATATTTTCGGCGACGGTCATCTCCGGGATCAGATGCAGCTCCTGGTAGATAATTGCCACGCCGGCATTCAGCGCCTCCATGGTATTGGCGAATGCCATCTGCTGGCCGCCGATCTGCAGATGGCCCGCGGTCGGGATATAGTTGCCGCTGAGAATTTTCAACAGCGTCGATTTGCCTGCGCCATTTTCGCCCATCAGCGCGTGGATCTGTCCTGGGTAGCAGTCAAAACTGATATCGGACAAGGCCTTTACGCCAGGGAACGTCATGGTGATGCCGCGAAATGAGAGATAAGGGGTAGACTGTTGCATAACGACTCCGCTCTTCTGCACTCAGCCCCCGCGCCGTGGCGGGGGCCAGTTTAATCAGGCTGTTACAGCCCTTTTTTCGCCAGCTCTTCTTTGAAGTTATCGCGGGTAATCAGCACCACATCGGTCACCGCCGTGAACTTCGGCGGCTCGACGCCCTTGGTGACCCAGTTGTAGAGCATTTCGCTGGTTTTGTAGCCGTGGATATCCGGGCTTGGCAGCAGAGAGCCATAGAAGCCGGTCGGCTGCGCCTTCGACAGTTCGTTGACGGCATCCACGCCGTTGATGCCGATGCCAATCACATCGGGAGCTTTAAAGCCCTGACCTTCGGTCGCGCGCACGCCGCCGAGGACGGTGTTGTCGTTCATCCCGACGATCAGCCAGTGTTTAACCTGCGGATGCTGGACCAGCATCGAGTTACCGGCGTCGAACGCTCCCGGGATATCGTTGGATTTTGTCGGCACGCGGTAGATTTGCGCGTCCGGGAAACCGGCCGCCTTCAGGGCATCGATGGAGCCGGTGGTGCGACGGCGCGCGGTATCCAGCTCATCGGCGGTGATCGCCATTACGGCGGTGTCTTTGACATCCCAGCCGCGCTTTTGCATCTCTTTATAGAGTTCCTGCCCCTGACGGGCGCCAATTTCGCTCGCCGCCATCATCACCAGCGGTACGCTCTCCATCGGTTTGCCCTTCGCATTGACGAACTGGTCATCGACGGTAATCACCTTCATGTCATAGCCACGCGCTTTGGCGACAATCGCCGACCCGAGCTTGGGATCGGGGGTACAAATGACAAAGCCCTTCGCGCCGCTGGCCGCCAGGCTGTCAATGGCATTCAGGGTTTTCTCTCCATCCGGAACCGCAATTTTAATAACGTCAAAGCCTAAATCTTTTCCTGCTTTATCAGCAAATTTCCACTCAGTCTGAAACCATGGCTCTTCCGGCTGTTTCACCAGAAAACCCAGTTTAAGATTTTCCGCCATAGCTGATTGTGACATAACCGCAGCGAGACCAATGGCCGCCAGCGCTTTAGTAAATTTGTGCATGGTAAACTCCAGCTTTAATTCGCTTTCATGTAGGGAAAAATCGGAATTAACAATTTAATCGGCATCAAAACAAGGCATTAGAAAAATCGCATTCCCCACTGCCGTTGTTAGAGTAGTAATACCCGGAAATTATTTCTCCATACGAGAGCATTATCACATCGCGGAATTACAGTAATTGCGTACATACATTTAGCAAAAAATGACATAAAAAATGACACAATTGTCATACAATTTTACCGGGGCATAGCAGGATCATCTATACCATCAGCAGGCTTATCCTTGTGTTGTCAGAGGATGTTTAACGGTGGGTTACAGCACTGTTATCATCAGCGATTGACGGCGTTGCTGCGGGCGATCGCCTGTGCGCCACTCAAATGGCAATCCACCTCGCACCGCTGAGCCACATGGCCCGCTTAATATCGCGAAAAAACGGATCTTTGGCGTAATTTATTCCGAATAGAAAAAATATATTCCTCTTGATAAAAGCGCCTGCAACAAAAAATAAAAATAATGATCATCAACCTGAAACATTACTAATGAAATAACTTATTCCGTTCTCTTCTACGACGAATCTCGTAGTCAAATACTTATATCTTATAACCAATCTGAAACCAGCGAGCCCCTGCCAACGGCGCACAATCTCAGCCCTGGTAGTTTGCACAAATAATGGTGTAACAAAACGTAAATTACCGCGCTTGAGAGTTTTCTTAATTTCGTTGAGCGAGTATTCTTAAATCGTCGGCAAATGGAAAAAATACCCGACTCATACGGAATGTGTAGAGTTTTATTATTCTGCAACAGTGCCGCGTGTCACAATTTTATCTTGTAGTTATCCGCAGGATCCGCTGACGCGCACCAGTAACCCCTTCCCGGTTAATAAGGATATTTTTTATGGCAGTTCCAGGAATGGCACAAAAGCTAAACACCCAAATGAATCTTGAGTTTCACGCCTCTAACGTTTACCTGAACTTAAGTGAGTGGTGCGCCCGACATCGCTTCGACGGCGCCGCGACGTTTCTGCGCACCCGCGCGCAAAGCAGCATCACCCTCACTATGCGCGTATTTGACTACCTGAAAAAAGCCGGCAGCTGGCCGATCGTCAATCCCGACCACGCCTGTAACCCTGAGTGCACCTCGCTGGAAGATCTGTTTACCCAAACCCTGAGCGATTACCAACAGCGCAGTCGTCTGCTGAGCGGTCTCGCTCAGGAAGCCAAAGCGCAAAGCGATGACAGCACCTGGCGGTTTCTCACGCTGTTGGCGGAAGAGCAGCAGCAGGATGGCCTGCTATTGCAAAGCGTGCTTGAGGAAATTCGTAATGCCGATAAAGCCGGTCTCGGGATGGAGCAGACCGATCGGCGTCTGATGGCTATCGTTGGAGAAGCGCAGAAAGCGCATTAATCAAGCCTTTATCGCTCTGCCAGGGGGAGCGCGTCTGCGCTGCCCCGCCCGGTTTATTAATCCATTACGTCTATTTTTTCTCCCCTATTATTCCTTTTAAGAATAAAAAAGTTTTAACTCGATCCCATTCCCTCATCACCGTTACCCCATAAGGGGGATTAGTGAGCGCGGTCACTTTTTGACGAACCATAAAGAAATATAAAAACAGTGTTTCAAAAATATAAAACACGAGGTTTATTTTTTATGGCTAGATACACGGCTTCAGCCTCTGAAGGGCTGCAGGGAAGACCGATCTTGTTACGCCATCAGTTAGCCTACGGCGGCGGAAATCTGTTAGGGAGCGGCGCACTGGCGATAAGCGGCGCATGGCTACTCTATTTTTATACGACCTTTTGCGGCCTGACGCTGATCGAGGCCTCATTTATCTTCTCCGTCGCCAGCATCATTGACGCTATCAGCAACCCGCTGATGGGCTATCTGACGGATAATTTTGGCAAAACGCGCCTGGGCAAGCGCTTCGGCCGCCGGCGTTTCTTTCTGCTAATCGGTATTCCGCTGATGATGTTCTACCCGCTGCTGTGGGTGGAAGGCCTGAGTTTCTGGTACTACCTTAGCACCTATGTGGTGTTTGAGATCATTTACACCTCTATCATGGTGCCTTATGAAACGCTGGCGACAGAGATGACCGATGATTTCTCACTGCGTTCAAAACTGACCGGCTATAAAGCTATCTTTGGTAAGCTGGCCAACTTCCTCGCGGCGTTTATTCCCGGCCAGTTCATTCTGCTGTATGGCAAAGATTCTGCCACCCCTTTCTTCCTCACCGGTCTGACCTATGGCGCGATCCTGATCGTCGCTATTTCCTGCCTGTGGTTGTGCAGCTGGGAGCGTGAGCGCGGGGAAGAGGTGGAAACCAGCGCGAAAAAAGGACTGCTGAGCACCCTGCTGTCGCTGGCGAAAGATATGCGTTCGACTTTTTATCTACGCGTATTCCGCAAACATCTTGGTATGTACCTGTGCGGCTTTGGCGCGGAATGGCTGTTTGCCGCCATCTTCACCTATTTCGTGATCTTCGTTCTACAACACGATCCAGCGATGGTGGCCGGGCTGAACAGCCTGAACTCGATTCTGCAGCTGATCTCTACGGCGCTGTTTATCGGCCTGTGCGTGAAAAAGGGCTTCAGCAAACCCTATATCCTGGCGCTGGGGATCGTCATTTTCGCGGTTCTGCTGTATACCTCGCTGTGGTTTTTCCATCTACCGTCCGGCCTGGCGACAGTGCTGATGTTCGGCATTACCGTGCTGTTCGGCCTGGGTACCGGCGGGGTTTACTATATACCCTGGACCGTTTACACCTTCCTGGCCGATGTCGATGAGATCTACACCGGACGCCGGCGGGAAGGGATCTATGCCGGCGCCATGACCTTCTCAGGAAAAATTCTGCGCTCGATTGTGGTGTTCTCGATGGGGGCGATCCTGAGCTTCTACGGTTTCCAGTCAAAAGCGCACAGCCAACCGGAAAGCGCGGTGACCGCTATCGCAGTGGTATTCTGCGTCGGGGTGATCGCATTAGCCCTGGCCGCCATCGTCTTCAGCAAGCAGATGAAGCTGGACCGGAAGGCCCATCTGGTGGTGCTGCAGGAAGTCGCGCGGATAAAAGCGGGCGGCAAAATTAGCGATATTGCGCCGGACGTGCGGGTTATCGTGGAGGATCTGGTCGGCCATCGCTACGAAGAGTGCTGGGGCAACAGCAAATTGTTCAAAGATGCTGCCCCTGCGCCTGCGCAGACCGTCGTTTCCCATTAAAGAAGAAGGCCCCGCCGGTATCCGGCGAGGCCTGGTATTAATGCGTTTCTTCCTGTGGAGTAAACTTCAGCTCAATCAACGCGATCGCTTTTTGCACCGCGCGAAGGGTCACCGGATCGGCAGAGGCCGGATGGCTGGCGAAGTCGATAGCTTTCAGCTGAGTGGTCATTTTTTCACGCACTTCCACTGGCGCAATGACGTCAATGACATCGAGGATCTGTTTGATAACCAGCTGGCAGGCAACCACATCGGAAACCAGCTCGTCGTGTTCGGTAAGATGTTGAGACATTAATTACTCCTTTTTTCAGGAGCGTAATAGTACCCTAAATCGTTAACGATAATAAAACCTGCCGTCGCAGGTTTTTTTATCTACCCTACTGGCTGGCGGGTCGTCTCCTGCCGCTTTGCACAGGATCACACTCTTGATGGCAGTGACAACATGAATACCGCGATCTCTTCCCGCGATGAACGTGCTTTTTCAGCGCCGGCGCTGCTGGTGGCCGGTGCCTTTTTTATGGAGTTTCTCGACGGGACGGTGATCGCCACCGCCCTGCCCGATATGGCGAGGGATTTTGGCGTCACCGCGGTCGAACTGAATATCGGCATCAGCGCCTATCTGATTACCCTTGCGGTCCTGATCCCGGCCAGCGGCTGGATCGCCGATCGCTTCGGCGCCCGGGCTATTTTTACTCTCGCCCTGGCGATCTTTACCCTTGCCTCGGTCTTCTGCGGCCTCTCCACCGAGGTGCATATCTTTGTCGCCATGCGTATCCTTCAGGGAGTCGGCGGCGCGCTGATGGTCCCCGTTGGTCGCCTGGCGGTGCTACGCACCACGCCGAAACACCAGCTGATCAAGGCCATCGCCACCCTGACCTGGCCGGCGCTGGTGGCCCCCATTATCGGCCCGCCTTTGGGCGGCTTTATAACCCGCTACGCCAGCTGGCACTGGATCTTCTTTATCAATGTCCCGCTGGGCCTTGCCGCCATCATCCTTTCGCTGCGCATTATCCCTGATATTCGCGAAACGGAACGGCGCTCCTTCGATCTCAGCGGTTTTATCACTACCTCGGTCGCGATGGTCAGTCTGGTGACCGCGATGGAGCGGCTCGGCGATCGCCAGCCGCAGATCTGGCCGACGCTGGCTCTCGCCGCGCTTGGCTTCGGCTGTCTGTTATATTCCATTCGTCATTTCCGCCGGGCGGCGGCGCCTATGGTTCGTCTCGACGCCCTGCAGGTGCCGACGTTCCGGGTGACAATGTACGGCGGCTCGTTGTTCCGGGCCTCCATCAGCGCGGTGCCTTTTCTGCTCCCCCTGCTGTTCCAGGTGGGATTCGGTATGGATCCTTTTCATTCCGGCCTGCTGGTGCTGGCGGTGTTTGTCGGTAATTTAACCATTAAACCCGCCACCACACCGCTCATTCGCTGGCTGGGCTTTCGTCGGCTACTGCTGATCAACGGCGCGCTGAACGTCTGTTCGCTGCTGGCTTGCGCGCTGCTCACGCCGCAGACGCCGGTCTGGGCCATCATGCTGATCCTTTATCTCGGCGGGGTTTTTCGCTCTATCCAGTTTACGGGTGTGAGCACGCTGGCCTTTGCTGATGTCCCCGCCGCGCAGATGAGCGATGCCAATACCTTGTTCAGTACCGCGTCGCAGCTGGCGGTAGGGCTGGGGATCACGCTCGGCGCTATCGGCATCCGCCTGGGTGAGCAGGTTGGCGACTGGCTGCATCTTTCCACTGTGCCGGGAATTGCCTTTCGCCTGTCGTTTGTCTTTATCGCGTTGATCTGTCTGGTGGGGATGATCGACAGCCTACATCTGACCAAAACGGCAGGCAGCAGCGTATCGGAAAAGAAACACAAATGAACGGAAGGGCCAGCGACGCTGGCCCTGACAAGGATTAGCCAACAATCTGGCGAACGAAGGCCTCAATCGCTTTATCCTGGCAGTTTTCGAAGAAACACTGCTGGAAGCGTGGGCCGGATACCGCGGTTTTCACCAGCTCAGGATCGATGGCGCGCAGGGTGTCGAGATAGTTCTCTTTGACTACCGCTGCTTTGACCTGGTTGAGGATCCCGGCATTGCGCACCTGCGGTTCTTTACGCTCCGGCGGATAGCCTTCGCCATTGCGACCGGTAAACGCTTTTTCAAAGATAAACCGTACGTTCAGTTCAGCGCCCCAACCGAAACCTTTGGCAAACGGCAGCGACAGAGCGTTACCGTTGTTGATCTGGGCAAACAGGAACGCATCCGCCGGATCGATACAGTAGCCGCAGACCACGCCCGGATGGATGTTCAGCGACATCAGCGCCCCCTGCCCGGTACCGCAGCCGGTGACGACAAAGTCGACTGCTTTCGAATTCAGCAGGATGCTGGCCATGATCCCGAGGTGAATGTAGGTCAGGTGATGATCGTTCTCATCGCTCATGCCAACGTTATAGACCGGGAATCCTTTTTCATCGGCAACTGCGGTAAGCTCCTTGAGGATGATGGCGTTTTTGTTCGCCTGGCTGTTCTCCATCATCAGTGCAATCTTCATGGTTTACTCTCCTGAATGCTGTGCGGGCCTGCCCGCAGAATGTCATTGGCGTTGACTGCACTCTACTACCTTGAAAACCAACTTTCAAATTTTATGAAAAGTTGTTTTAAAATTTACGCAGTGCTTCACACTTTCGCAGGCTCCCCCTGTCTGTTGACCTCAGCCCTCTGCATGCTGGCGAATCCGCTTCGTCCTCCCTTACCACCCGCCGGCGACAAAGTCCTGACCGCCCAGGCAATAATGAATAATAAATTAAAAGCATTCTCATTTATTATTAAACTGCCAATGCGTGTTATTCCCATTAGCATTTTAAATAAAACATTTTTAAATTTACTTTTTGCAAATAATTAAATAACAAATTATAGTGGCAGCCAATAACATCTATTATTTAATTCCAGGAGTGCAACGATGCTGAAAACGGACATGATTGACAAACTGAATGAACAGATGAATCTTGAACTCTATTCTTCTCTTCTTTATCAGCAGATGAGCGCCTGGTGCAGTTACCACAGTTTTGAAGGCGCCGCGGCCTTCCTGCGTCGCCATGCTCAGGAAGAGATGACCCATATGCAGCGCCTGTTCGACTATCTAACCGACACCGGCAGCCTGCCGCGGATCAACGCTATCGCCTCCCCGTTTGCCGAATATGCCTCACTCGACGAGCTGTTCCGCCAGACCTACGAGCATGAGCAGCTGATCACGCAAAAAATAAATGAACTGGCGCACGCGGCCATGACCAGCCAGGATTACCCGACCTTTAATTTCCTGCAGTGGTATGTTGCTGAACAGCATGAAGAAGAGAAATTATTTAAATCGGTGATCGATAAACTGACCCTCGCTGGAAAAAGCGGCGAAGGTCTGTACTTTATCGATAAAGAGCTGGCTACCCTCGACGCGCAGAATTAATCCCCCGCGCCGCGACAGTCCGTGTCGCGGCCCTCTTAATGTCGGCAGATCTTATTTTCTGCGGTAGTAAAACCTTCCTCTCTGGCAATAAATTTGCCTTTTTTCTCTAAAAACGCCACCAACTGTGCGGCGCTTAGATTCTCTGCTGAACAGGTGTGAAACCGCGCCTCTTCGCCAAAGCGGCGGCGAATGGCGGCCTCCAGCGAGGCGACCGTCCAGGATTCACCCGAGGCGAGCATCATCTGTAAAACTTCATGACCATGAATAGAAGACATAACCCCTCCTGCAAAAACCGCCAGCTTAGGCCAGACCGTCAACCCGCGCCTTGCGCTAGCGCAGGCTTTCGCCCTCTTATTGTGTAAACATTTCATTACACAACTTGTAATCTCGATTTGACGAAAGCCGTAATATCCCCTACTCTGCGCGGCATAATTTATTGTTATTTGCTGTAGGGATAGCGAAAAGCGTGAAAAACCGCACTCTGGGCAGTATTTTAATCGTAGCTGGCACCACCATCGGTGCAGGAATGTTGGCAATGCCATTGGCCGCCGCAGGCGTCGGCTTTACCGTCACGTTGGGTTTACTTTTCACCTTGTGGGCATTGATGTGCTATACCGCCCTTTTGCTGCTGGAAGTCTACCAGCATGTCCCTGCCGATATGGGGCTCGGTTCTCTGGCGGCGCGCTATCTGGGCCGTTATGGGCAGTGGGTTACCGGATTCTGCATGCTGTTTCTGCTGTACGCCCTCACGGCAGCCTATATCAGTGGCGCCGGTGAATTACTCGCTTCCAGCCTCAACCAGTGGCTGGACTGGCAGCTACCACCGGCCGCAGGCGTACTGATCTTCACCCTCCTCGGCGGGGCGGTAGTGTGCATTGGCACTGCGCTGGTGGATCTGTTCAATCGCTTCCTGTTTAGCGCCAAAATCGTCTTCCTGGTGATTATGCTGGCCCTGCTGATGCCGCACATTCATCAGGTGAACCTTCTGACGCTGCCGGTTGAGCAAGGCCTGGCCCTGTCGGCCATTCCGGTGATTTTCACCTCCTTTGGTTTTCACGGCAGCGTCCCGAGCATCGTCAGCTATCTGGGGGGGGATATTCGCAAATTGCGCCGGGTATTTATCATCGGCAGCTTTATTCCTCTGGTGGCCTATATTTTCTGGCAGCTGGCGACGCTGGGCAGTATCGACGCCCCGGCCTTTACCGCCATGCTGGCAAATAACGCTGGTCTGAACGGCCTGCTGGAGGCGATCCGCGAAGTGGTGGCGTCACCGCATGTGGAGCTGGCCGTTCACCTGTTTGCCGACCTTGCGCTGGCGACGTCATTCCTCGGCGTCTCGCTCGGCCTGTTTGATTATCTGGCGGATATGTTTCAGCGTAAAAACAGCGTCGGCGGGCGTCTGCAGAGCGGGATAATCACCTTCCTGCCGCCGCTGGCGTTCGCCCTGTTCTATCCCCGCGGTTTCGTCATGGCCCTCGGCTACGCCGGGGTGGCATTAGCCGTGCTGGCGCTGATAATGCCGGCCCTGCTGGTCATGAAGAGTCGCCGAGAGCATCCGCAGGCTACCTGGCGGGTCGCCGGCGGCGCACCGACGCTATGGCTGGTTCTGCTGTGCGGGATCGGCATCGTGGCTATTCAGTTCAGCATCGCTGCCGGGTTGTTGCCCGCGGTGGGATAAAAAAGGGGCCTGCTGGCCCCTTGTTCATTTCGCTAAGCAACACTGCTTATACTTTTTACCGCTGCCGCATGGGCAGGGATCGTTGCGTCCGACTTTCGCTTCATTTCTTATTGGCTGCGGGGCCTCCACCGGCTGCGGATTCGCTATCCAGTACTGGTAAAGCGCCAGCGCCGCCGGCGTGATACGCTCGATGCTGGCGATAAATTCATCCGCCGTCAGATTATCCAGCGCGCTAAACTGTTCTTCGCTGCCGTGGAGCGCGATAGCGTCCAGCTCCGGCTGGAGTTCAGCGGGCAACGTCGACCAGTCGCTCAGCGCCACGCCGCGCAGATAGCCAAAGCACCACTCCTCAACTATGGTCAGCTCCTGACCTTCCGCTTCGCGGGTGCCGAACAGCGGTTCGAACTGATCGGGATAAGACTCCAGCCGTTCGGCGATATCGCTCATATGCTGCAGCGTCAGATTGACAAAGCGATCGCGCTCGCGATCGTTGGCCCAGCGCGGGACATTATCCGCCCCGCCCCAAATCGCCAGCAGCCACTGAGCGGGTTCGATGTCGGTCGGCGCAGAGAGGATCGCCGTCAGCAGGCCATCCAGTTCAGAGACATCCAGAATGGCGCCTTCGGCGGCGTATTTCGCCAGAGTGTCATCCAGCCATTCCAGTTCGTTTTCGTTCAAAGGTCCGGTATTCATTCACAGGCTCGCATGGTAAAAATCGGGCCTACAGTAGCCGAATTGCCGACAGAAAGCCACCCGGCGATACCTATTGCGCCGGTGTCAACGATACGCGATCAGGCCAGGCCGCGCAGCGCCGACGCCACCTCACGACAGGCCTCCTCCCCTAACGAAAGCAAAGGACGGGGAAGCGAGTCTGGATCGCAGAGTCCGAGCATCGCTGCGGCGCTGGCTATCACTCGCAGGCTACCACCATAGCGATCAAAGCATCGCCATAGGGGGGCCAGCTGCTCATTCAGTGCCGCAGTCTGCGCCACATCGCCGCTACGTATCGCTCTTACCAGCGCCAGTGAGCAGCGGGGAAAGAGTCCGCCGCAGACCGAATACCAGGCTTCGCAGCCGGCCTGCAACCCGGCAGTGGCCCACGCATCGCCGCTAACGCCAAGCGTAACGCGAGAGGGAAGATGCTGACGCAGGGCCGCTACACGTTCGCTCGCCTGTGGCGCGGGCAGGCCGGGAATTTTAATCGAGGCAATGGCCGGCAAGGCGGCGATGCGCCCCTGCAGCTCATCCGCCAGCATTACGTGGGTAGTGCGGGGATTGTCATACAGGCAAACCGGCACCGAGACATGCCGACAGACTTCTTCGTAAAAGGCAAAGATCTCCTCCGCGGAAAGCGGCTGATAGGACATCATCGGCAGTAATAACGCATCCGCCCCAGCCTCCTGAGCATCCTCCACCAGGCGTAGCACCTCGTTAGTCGCAATGGCGCCGACGCCGACCATCATCGGGATCGACCCCGCATGCGCCTTCGCCACCTGCACCACTCGTCTGCGCTGCTCACGGCTGAGATAAGCGTAGCTGCCGGTTGAACCTAAGATGCCCAGAGAGTCGACTCCGGCATCGGTAAGACGGGCGAGAATACGAATAAACGCTTTTTCATCAAAATCTTGCTGATGCAAAGGTGTCAAAGGAAATGCGCAAAGTCCAGTGAACATGATGCCTCCGGCAGGCTGGGCTGAGAGTCCGTTTGATAGTAGCAAGGCGCGATCGTTTTGTCCTGGGACAAATGAGAAATTGACTGTAAGGCTAGAGTTAACCGAAAAACGCCGTGGCGTCAGGCTGGCGGGAATGGTATCAGAAAGCGAAAGTACAGAAACAAAAAAACCACCCGTAGGTGGTTTCACGACACTGCTTATTGCTTTGATTATTCTGTATTTCCCAATGGTACCCGGAGCGGGACTTGAACCCGCACAGCGCGAACGCCGAGGGATTTTAAATCCCTTGTGTCTACCGATTCCACCATCCGGGCTCGGGATATAAAGTGGAGGCGCGTTCCGGAGTCGAACCGGACTAGACGGATTTGCAATCCGCTACATAACCGCTTTGCTAACGCGCCTTTAATACTGAAGCACCCGCAACTGCCGATGCTGTTAATCTGGAGCGGGAAACGAGACTCGAACTCGCGACCCCGACCTTGGCAAGGTCGTGCTCTACCAACTGAGCTATTCCCGCATCATCAAGTTATTTGCTAATCACTTGATTTTGTTATCGTCTGGAAGACTGTGCCGCCGTTCGATGCGTTGCATTCTACTTATCTCTCGCGGTGAGTCAACGGTATTTTTCGCAACTTTGTATCGTTTGCTGAAAATAACGGCGAAACGATCACTGATCAAGCAAATCGCCGCGCGCCGCGTTCAAATACTGCAGCATCGACCACAGCGTCAGCACCGCCGCCACGAGGAAAAGCGCGATCCCGGCCCACTCCACCCACGGATAAGGACGCCACAGCATCCATACCAGGGCGGTCATCTGGGCGGTCGTTTTCACTTTGCCAATCCACGAGACCGCCACGCTGCTGCGTTTCCCCAGCTCCGCCATCCACTCACGCAGCGCGGAGATAATGATCTCACGGGCAATCATGGTCGCCGCCGGTAGCGTGACCCACCAGGTGTGATAGTGTTCGGCAACCAGCACCATGGCGATAGCCACCATGACTTTATCGGCAACCGGGTCGAGGAAGGCGCCAAAACGGGTGCTCTGATTCCAGCGACGAGCGAGGAAACCATCAAACCAGTCGGTTACCGCGGCAACAAAGAAGATCAGCGCGCAGGCAAACGGCGCCCAGCTAAAGGGCAGATAAAACGCCAGCACAAAAAACGGGATCAGGATGACGCGAAACAGAGTAAGCAACGTAGGGATATTAAATTGCATAGTGACGGGTAACTATCTGTTGTAAGTAAAAATTAGCCCTATGTTGCTACAGAGCCCCTAATGTTTCAACGAGTAGAAGATCTTTTCTGCCAGAGCGTGAGAGATGCCCGGTACTTTAGCAATTTCTTCGACGCTGGCCTGCTGTAGCCCCTGCAGCCCACCCATATACTTCAGCAGCATCTGACGACGCTTCGGCCCCACCCCCTCGATAGTCTCAAGCGAGCTGGTGCTCTTCACTTTCGCCCGTTTTTTGCGATGCCCGGAGATCGCATGATCGTGCGATTCATCGCGAATATGCTGGATCACATGCAGGGCCGGCGAATCCGGCGGCAGGCTAAACCCTTCCCCTTCCGGCTCAAAGAATAACGTTTCCAGACCCGCTTTTCGATCGCTACCTTTCGCCACGCCCAGCAGCAGCGGATGATGTTTATCCCAGGGGACGTCCAGTTCAGCAAACACGGCTTTCGCCTGGGCCAGCTGTCCCTTGCCGCCGTCTATCAGGATCACATCCGGGATCTTGTTGTCATCAATCGCTTTACCATAGCGACGGCGCAGGACCTGATTCATCGCCGCATAGTCATCGCCAGGGGTAATGCCGGTGATGTTGTAGCGCCGATACTCCGCGCGCAGTGGGCCATTGCTGTCAAACACCACACAGGATGCTACGGTCTGTTCGCCCATGGTGTGGCTGATGTCAAAACACTCCATTCGCTTGACGGCCGGCAGCTCCAGTACGCCGGCCAGCGCCTGCAAACGCTGATGAATGGTCGATTGCTGAGACAATTTGGTCGTTAACGCTGTCGCGGCGTTGGTCCGCGCCAGCTTAAGATAACGCGCTCTGTCGCCGCGCGGCTTAGTCTGCACATTGATTCGACGACCCGCCAGCTCCGACAGCGAGTCGGCCAGCAGCGTCTTATCCCCAAGGTTAAAGTCGAGCAAAATCTCCCCCGGCAGCGTGCGCATTTGGCTGCCCTGCAGGTAGAACTGGCCGACAAAGGTCTCCACGACCTCTCCCAGCTCGGTGCCGCCCGGCACTTTCGGGAAGTAGCTTCGGCTGCCCAGCACTTTGCCCTGACGGATAAACAGCACATGCACGCAGGCCATGCCGGCATCGAAGGCGACGCCGATCACGTCGAGGTCGTCACCGGTGTTGGAGACAAACTGTTTCTCCGTCACGCGGCGGACGGCCTGAATCTGGTCGCGGATGCGCGCGGCCTCTTCGAACTCCAGGTTCTGGCTCGCCTTCTCCATCCGCGCGATGAGCTGGGTCAGCACCTGGTCATCCTTGCCGGCGAGAAACAGCCGCACATACTCTACCTGCTGAGCATACTCTTCTTCGCTGACCAGCCCGGCCACGCACGGCCCCAGGCAGCGACCAATCTGATACTGCAGACAGGGGCGGGAGCGATTGCGGTAGACGCTGTTTTCACACTGACGGATGGGAAAGATTTTCTGCAGCAGCGCCAGGGTCTCGCGCACGGCATAGCCGTTGGGAAAAGGACCAAAATATTCGCCCTTCGCATGTTTGGCGCCGCGATGCATCGCCAGACGCGGATGAGTATCGCCGCTGAGAAAAATAAAAGGATACGATTTATCGTCGCGTAACAGCACGTTGTAACGTGGCTGGTACAGCTTAATATAGTTGTGCTCAAGCAGCAGCGCTTCCGTCTCGGTGTGGGTGACGGTCACGTCGATTTGCGCGATCAGCGCTACCAGCGCTTCCGTTTTACGCGACGCAAGGTTGCTGCGGAAGTAGCTACTGAGCCGCTTTTTCAGATCTTTGGCTTTGCCAACATAGATGACGGTTCCGCCAGCATCATACATCCGATACACACCGGGCTGGCTGGTCACCGTTTTCAGGAAAGCTTTTGCGTCAAAAACATCACTCACTGGCTTGCTAACGACTCCGCATTACACAGGCCATGGCGAATTGCCAGGTGGGTCAGCTCGACATCGCCATGAATGTTTAATTTACTGAACATCCGATAGCGGTAGCTGTTAACCGTTTTAGGACTCAGATTTAGCTGCTCTGAGATCTCATTCACCTTCTGACCTTTGGTGATCATCAGCATAATCTGCAATTCGCGTTCAGACAAACTGGCAAACGGCGATTCTGTCTTTTCGGGTTCAATCTGACTTAACGCCATTTGCTGGGCAATATCGGAGGCAATATAGCGCTGCCCGGACGCGACGCAGCGGATGGCATTCACCACTTCCTGCGGCGCGGCGCCTTTACTGAGATAGCCTGCCGCGCCCGCCTGCATGACCTTGGCAGGTAAAGGATTCTCGGTATGCACGGTCAACATGATCACTTTGGTGCCCGCCACGGAGCGCGCGATTTTGCGCGTCGCTTCAAGACCACCGATCCCAGGCATGTTCATGTCCATCAGGACGACATCTGCGGAATTAGCCCGGCACCACTTGACGGCGTCCTCGCCGCAGCAGGCTTCGCCAGCGACTTTAATCCCTTTTATATCTTCCAGAATGCGTCGTATCCCTGCGCGCACCAGTTCGTGGTCATCAACAAGAAGAACGTTGATCAAAGGAATAATCTCCAGAATGAGGGATAACGCTACTGATACTTTATCTCCCACATATTACCGGGTTTTATTGCTATTTTAAAAGGCAAAAAAATGCCCTCGCCTCGATTTGGCTCTCATTTATGGCAATGTCTGTGCACACTAAGTGGAAAGTCATTGAGAACAGTCAGTTGCCCGGCTCTTATTTTTTAACAATACTCATACAGAAGGCACAAAAAATACAACAGATTACGTAGCGTATAAATACGAAGCAAAATATGTAACAATTATTAACGAGCTAAATAGATCGGGGAAATTATTGGCTTGCCGACGGCTATTACGTATTATCCGAAGCATAAAAACATTCACAGCTCAGATGAGAGAACAGAAATTAAGCACACCTTTTTTTTCTGTCGCTTGTGGTATACTGCGCGGCCTTCACATTGACTAGAGCGCAATAGCGCAGCGAGTAAACGAGGATATCGATGAGCACACCAGATTTTTCCACTGCAGAAAATAAGCAGGAACTGGCGCAGGAAGTCTCCTGCCTGAAAGCGATGATTACGCTGATGCTGCAGGCGATGGGCCAGGCGGATGCGGGGCGCGTGATTATTAAAATGGAAAAGCAGATTTCACAGATGGAAGATGAGGCTCAGGCCGCCGTATTCTCCAGCACCGTTAAGCAGATTAAACAAGCCTATCGGCAGTAATCCTGTGCCGGCTGAAAGTATCACTGACAGCCGGTATCACGTCTGACACGCAGAACGGCAGGCGCATTCAGATTAGCCCTGTCGCCACGGCGTAGCAGGCAATTTGCGTTTTATTCGGCGCATTAAATTTCCGCTGCATATTCTTCTGATGGAAATTCACCGTATTTTCCGAAATCGAGAGAATCATCGCCACCTCCGCCGAAGTCTTTCCTTCCGCCGTCCATTTGAGGATTTCCAGTTCGCGGCGGCTGAACTTCATCTCCGGCGGCATCACCATCTCATCTTCCAGACGCAGCAGCGTCAGCAAGCTTAGTTCAGTCAGCGTTCGCAGACGCAGCTCAAGCTCATCTTCAGGGTAACCGCCCGGCAGACGATTGTTCGCGGAGACAGAGAGAAATCCCTGAGCATGGTTTGGCAACGTCAGGCACTGCGTCACCCCCTTTTGCAGACCATGGTCACGCGCCCCGTCCCACAGTGCCGGCGCATCACGAAACAGGCTGTCGTTCCATGGCAGATGGCCACGCATAAAATTCTCCGGCCGTAACACAGGATCTATCGCGAAATAATTTTCTGCCTGATAGTGCGACATCCATGCGCGGGGGTAAGTCGACTGGAACGTAACGCGGGGGCGGGTGAAAGGCACCGGGTGGCGCACACAAAGCGTGTAGTAATCATATTCCAGCGCTTCGGTTTCACGTTGCAGGAGATTATAAACCTCCTCGCCGGTGGCCATGGACTGAAATTGGTGCAGCATATCCCGCCGCCAGCTGAAAAAATCATTGTCCCTCATAGCTGTGCAAATAACTCCTGATTGATAATCATTATTATAAATACAGAAAACTAACACATAAATCTTATTTATATGTATAAAATATCGTAGCTGTCGCATTTATTAGTCTGAAGGCTTGCCATTTTCCCGCTCGCCGCACAGAAACATAGCGTTTTTCTCCCATCATGTTCTACACCCTGCCAAGGGCGATGGGAAGCGGTGTATACGGCCGTGGGAGTCAATAGCGCAAAGACGTGTCGCGGGGGCGTTACCCCGCCGCGAGAGTGGGCTAAACGCGGCGGCTCCCGCGAAGCTGAGCCGCCGCGCCAGCCCATGCTTTACTGCATCAGGAATTTTTCAAGGAACTGACGGGTACGCGGCTGCTGGGGCGAAGCGAACAACGCTTTTGCCTCGCCTTGTTCGACAATGCGTCCCTGATCCATAAATATCGCCCGATCGGCTACGTCGCGGGCGAAACTCATTTCATGGGTCACGATCACCATGGTGCGTTTTTCCTGCGCCAGCTGACGGATGGTGTTGAGCACCTCCCCCACCAACTCAGGATCGAGAGCCGAGGTGGGTTCATCAAACAGGATCACGTCCGGACGCATAGCCAGCGCGCGGGCAATAGCCACTCGCTGCTGCTGCCCGCCGGAGAGACGGCGCGGATAGCTATTCTCTTTTCCGCTGAGCCCCACCTTCGCCAGCAGTTCGCGCGCCCGCGCCATGGACTCCTGCTTATCTTCACCTTTTACGATGACCGGCCCTTCAATAATGTTCTCCAGCACCGTACGGTGGGGAAACAGATTAAAGTTCTGGAAGACAAAGCCGACGTGCTGGCGCAGCTGGCGAATGAGCCCTTTCTGCGGCCCGAGGCTGCGACCGGCGTCGATCGTCACATCGCCGACGCGGATAGTGCCGCTCTCCGGTTGCTCCAGCAGGTTGATGCTACGCAGCAGGGTGGTTTTGCCCGAGCCGCTGGGGCCGATGATCGCCACCACTTCCCCTTTCTGTACCTCCAGGTCGATACCATGGAGCACCGTCTGGCCATGGAATTTTTTTACCAGGCTTTTCACTTCTATCGCACTCATTTCGGATCACGCTCCTGGCGGTTCAGCTGGTTTTCAAAATAATTCTGCAGCGAGGAGAGCACTGTCGCCATTACCCAGTAGATCAGGGAGGCCGCCAGATACATGGTGAAGACCTCCAGGGTTCGCGAGGTGATTAGCTGCGCCTGACGGAACAGCTCCGGCACCTGGATCGTTGCCGCCAGCGAGGTATCTTTTACCAGGCTGATAAAACTGTTCGACAGCGGCGGCAAAGCGACCCGCGCCGCCTGGGGTAAAATGGCCCGACGCATCGTCTGCCAGGGCGTCATACCGATACTGGCCGCCGCTTCCCATTGCCCTTTATCAATCGAGGCGATGGCCGCGCGCAGCGTTTCCGCCGCATAGGCCGCAGTATTCAACGACAGGCCGATCATCGCCGCCGGGATCGGGTCAAGCTCAATGCCGAACTGCGGCAAGCCGTAGTAGATCATAAACAGCTGGGCGATAAGCGGCGTGCCGCGGAAAATGGAGATATACATGCGCGCCAGCCATTTTACCGGCCAGACTGGCGACATGCGCATCAGCGCCAGGATAAAGCCCAGCACCAGGCCGAAAAACATCCCGCCAATGCTCAGCTGCAGCGTAAAGACGGCCCCTTTCAGCAGAAAAGGGGCGGAATCAATGACCAGTTGGATACTTTCTTGCATGCTGTCGTTTCTGTATTAGAGGTGAGGATGATAGGCAAACAGCGCCGGCGCTCCGCCGGTGTGGACGAACAGTATCGGCCCTTCATCCTTAAAGCGCTTCTGCGTGATGCCGTCGATAAGCCCAGCCATCGCTTTGCCGGTATAGACCGGGTCGAGCAAAATACCTTCCAGCTGCGCCAGCAGCTTCACGGCGGCCATCCCATCTTCGTTTGGCGTACCGTATCCTGGGGCAAAGTAGTCATCCCACAGTATAATTTCAGCCTTCGCCTGTAGCTCGAGACTGTTGGCCACGGCCTGCTGCAGCGCCTCCACTTTCGGCAACTGGTCAGCGACCGAGCGCGACACGGTCACCCCAATCAGTTCCGCCTGCGGCATCAGCTGTTCAAGGCCGACCGCCAATCCGGCATGGGTGCCGGCGCTGCCGGAGGCGACCACGACTGACGAGATCGCCACCGCGTCTTCGCACTGCTGGCTGATTTCCAGTGCGCTTTCCACATAGCCTAACGCGCCGAGGGCATTGGAGCCGCCGACCGGAATAACATACGGACGATACCCCTGCGCCTCAATGCGGGTCGCCAGCTCATCGAGCTGCGCGGCGGGATCGGTCAGGGCATCACACATCTCAACCTGGGTGTTAAAGAGATCCAGCAGCAGACGGTTGCCATTGCTCAGATAGTTCTCCGCCCGGGTGCCGATGGGATTTTCCAGTAGCGCCACGCAATGCAGTCCCAGTTTCGCAGCGACTGCCGCCGTCTGACGCACATGGTTAGACTGGATCGCGCCGGCGGTGATTAAGGTATCCGCGCCCTCGCGCAGCGCATCGGCGGCGAGAAACTCCAGCTTACGCAGTTTGTTGCCCCCCATCGCCAGCGGCGTCGTATCATCACGTTTAATAAAAATTTCGCGCCCAAGGTGATCGGACAGACGCGGGAGATACTCCAGCGGCGTCGGCGCGCCGATCAATTCCAGGCGCGGAAAGCGGGTTAAGTTTTGCAGTGACATGGCCCCTCCTGACTCAGTTATGCTTCATTATGCACACAGTTACGCGCTAAATAAAAAAAGGCGCTTCCAGGAGCGCCTTTTTTCACCGCTGTCCGTTATTTCGTCACGTCAACGCCAAACCATTTCTCGGACAGCGCCTTCAGGCTGCCATCTTTCTGCATGTCTGCAATCGCGCCATCTACCGCTTTCAGCAGGTCGTCGTTGCCTTTACGCAGCGCAACGCCAGCTTCCTGACGAGAGAAGGCTTCGCCGGTTACCGCCAGCGTATTGTTGGTTTTCTTCACCAGATCCAACGCCGCCAGACGGTCTACCAGAATGGCGTCAATACGGCCTACACGCAGATCCTGGTATTTGGTGGGATCGTCATCATAGGTACGGACATCCACGCCCTGGACATTCTGACGCAGCCACTCTTCATAGTTAGTGCCCAGTCCGACGCCCACTTTCTTGCCTTTCAGATCCGCCGCGGTTTTAATCGCGCCTTCGTTACCCTTCTTCACCAGCGCCTGCACGCCGGAGACGGTATATGGGGTGGAGAAATCGTATTTCTTCTTACGTTCGTCAGAGATAGTGACCTGGTTAATCACCACGTCGATACGCTTGGAGTCCAGCGAGGCCAGCATACCGTCCCACTTGGTCGGTTTGAGATCGGCCTTCACGCCAAGATGTTTCGCCAGTTCGTTAGCGAATTCCACTTCAAACCCGGTCAGCTTGCCGTCATCCCCCTGGAAACTAAAGGGAGGGTAGGTGCCTTCGAGGCCCACGCGTAGGGTGCCGCGCTCTTTAATCTGATTGAGCAGGTTTTCCGCCGCAAAAGTTTTCACGCTGACGCCAGCCATCAAAACAACGGCCATCGCGCCCATCATCGCCTGACGACCCAGAAGTGCTAATTTCATAGATACCCCGAAGGTTAGGATTTTCCTGTAGTGTAAGGCGCTTAACGCCCTGACACCAACATCGTTACGCTACATCTTATGCAAATTTATTATATATGATCCGCTTTAGGGTATAGCGAAAATCAGGGCTTTCCTCACCCTTTTTGCTGGATATCTCCCATACTGCAAAGGTCAGCCTGTTGACGTCTGGAGCATGGAAGATGAAAAACCCCACCTTATTGCAATGTTTTCACTGGTACTACCCCACCGGCGGCGAGCTGTGGCCTGAGGTCGAAGCGCTGGCGCCCAGCCTGAATGAAATCGGCATCAATATGGTCTGGTTGCCACCCGCCTACAAAGGCGCCTCGGGCGGTTACTCCGTCGGCTATGATACCTACGATCTCTTTGACCTCGGCGAGTTTGATCAAAAAGGGTCTGTCGCCACCAAATATGGCGACAAAGCGCAGTTGCTGGCGGCGATCAACGCCCTGAAGGAGCACAATATCGCCGTACTGCTGGATGTGGTGGTCAACCATAAAATGGGCGCTGATGAAAAAGAGGCTCTGCGCGTTCAGCGCGTCGATGAGCAGGATCGTACGCAAATTGACGAGGAGATCATTGAGTGCGAGGCATGGACGCGCTACACCTTCCCGGTGCGCGCCGGACAGTATTCGCAGTTTGTCTGGGACTACAAATGTTTTAGCGGCATTGACCACATCGAGAACCCGACGGAAGACGGTGTGTTTAAAATCGTCAACGATTACACCGGCGAAGGCTGGAATGAACAGGTCGATGATGAGCTCGGCAACTTTGACTATCTGATGGGCGCCAATATCGATTTCCGCAATCATGCAGTGACCGAGGAGATCAAATACTGGGGCGCGCGCTGGGTAATGGAGCAGACCGGCTGCGACGGTTTTCGTCTTGACGCGGTCAAGCATATCCCCGCCTGGTTTTATAAAGCGTGGATCGAGCATGTTCAGGAGGTGGCCCCGCAGCCGCTGTTTATTGTAGCGGAATACTGGTCCCATGAAGTGGAGAAGCTCCAGCAGTATATCGACCTGGTCGAGGGCAAAACGATGCTGTTTGATGCCCCACTGCAGATGAAATTTCATGAAGCGTCGCGCCAGGGCCGCGATTATGACATGAGCCAGATTTTCAGCGGGACGCTGGTCGAAGCCGACCCTTTCCATGCCGTCACTCTGGTCACCAATCATGATACGCAGCCGCTGCAGGCCCTCGAGGCGCCGGTTGAACCCTGGTTCAAGCCCCTCGCCTATGCGCTGATCCTGCTGCGGGAGAATGGCGTGCCCTCGGTCTTTTATGCCGATCTCTTCGGCGCTTCCTATGAGGATACCGGCGGCGACGGAGAGACATATGCCATTGAGATGCCCGTTATCGAACAACTCCACGAGCTGATCGACGCCCGTCAGCGTTTTGCCCATGGCGTGCAAACCCTTTGGTTCGATCATCCTAACTGCATCGCCTTTAGTCGTAGCGGTACTGACGACGATCCAGGCTGCGTGGTGATCATGTCCAATGGCGATGAGGGCGAAAAGACGCTGACGCTGGGCGAAAACTATGGCTACAAACGCTGGCGGGATTTTCTCGGTAACCGGGAAGAGATTGTCGAAACCGATGGCGAAGGCTGCGCGACCTTTACTTGTAACGGGGGGAGCGTGAGCGTGTGGGTATTAGAGGAGGTGCTGTAGTTCCCTGACGCCGGGCGGGCCAGCTATGGCCCGCCAAAATCTCAGCGCGTCGAGGCCGGCGCGCTGACGGGCCCCGTCGCTCGCGCTTTGACCCACGCCTTCTCGCACTCCGGAGTGAGACGTTCAACACGGGACAACGTCATCCGATCGTAGGAGATCGTGTTGCCCTCGCGCGCTCGACAGGATAGATGTCCAGGGAAGCGGTCACGTTGTAAATCTCACTGTCACGATTCATCAGTTTCCCCGGCTGCGCAATCACGCGCTGCCACTGGCGGCAGTCGAAGGTGTCCCCTTCTTTGGTGACAATCAGGCTGGCAATGGCGTCAGGACTCATCATCGCGCTCTGCGGCCCTTTCGTTTGCCAGAAACCTGCAAGGACAGCCGGCGCCGGCGCTTTAACCACGTCCTCATAACGATCAACCTGTACGCAACCGGCCAGCGCCACCACCATGCCAGCAAAAAATAACTTTTTCATCATTCATCCCACAAGCCGATAAAAAAGTATTGTGGCATTAAAGCGTTAAGCCTTCCACCCCCACCGCAAAGGGATAAGCGAGCAAGCCAGCAACCGCTAACGTGGGTTTCATTTGAAGTAAGGAAATTCTGAAAGTAAAATAATACTGGGCGCGTAACCATAGCATCTATGGGCACTTTTTGTTTTTAATTCGGTCACACTACCGGTTCTTGACTTTACTTTAAGAGTTTTCCTGGCAAATTATATGCATAGATGCGGAATAGTTTAATGGAGCTAATGGGTTCTTTCTAAACCTACTATTATTATCGCCCGCAAGGACTGCTTCGCACAGCCAGTGCGAAGTGTATATCGTTACGTGTTGATTGAGGATGGGTCATGTCAACGATGATTATGGATTTGTGCAGCTATACCCGGTTGGGATTGACGGGATATCTGACCAGTCGGGGAATTAAAAAACAGGAAATCGTTGAGGTCAACAATGCTGCGGATCTGCAGAAACACTGTACGTCGTGTTGCCCGGCGGTGGTGTTTCTGAATGAAGACTGTTTCGTGCATGATGATGAAAGTAATGGCATTATTCGCCAGATCATTACGCAAAACCCGGCGACGCTGTTTGTTATCTTTATGTCGCTGGCGAACATCCATTTTGACCGCTATTTGCGGGTACGGAAGAATCTGCTAATCAGTTCAAAATCGATAACCCCAAAAGACCTTGATGTTATTCTGGTTAATTATCTTAAATACAAAAACACCAGTGTAGGGCAGTTAACTTTACCGACATTGTCACTGAGTAAAACAGAATCAAATATGCTGCAAATGTGGATGGCCGGGCATGGTACTTCGCAAATCTCAACGCAAATGAACATCAAAGCGAAGACGGTATCGTCGCATAAAGGCAATATTAAAAAGAAAATACAAACGCATAATAAGCAGGTGATTTATCATATCGTTCGGCTGACCGAAAACATCACCTCCGGTATTCAGGTAAATATGCGCTGAAACAAACTGGCGGCGCTCCCGCCAGTTCAGTTTTACGAGACCTCTTTTTCCACGAAAATCCCATCCGGGTGGCCTATTTCATTAAAAAACCAGATCCCCAGAGGATAGTCTTCCAGTGAAACCAGATACATCGTTCCTTCACTAAACGACTCAATCGCCAGCACTACCCCCGATCGACGTGGGCCACCGTCGGTCTTCACCGTGACACGATCGTTCACCTGCATAATCATCTCCTCTATATTTTCAGCCAGTGTAGAACAAAACCACGCAACTCGCAGCGTCGCGGCACGTGACTGGCGCTTTTTTAGACCGACTATACTTAGAGAGGCTTGAGCGACGCTCAGCGAGGGGGTAATGATGAAGCACCAATTAACAGGCCAGAGCGGGGACGACCTTGACGTCAACGTAGATGCCCTGCTGGCGGCAATTAATGAGATCAGCGAAAGCGAAGTCCATCGCACGCTGGACGACCCGCAGCGCGCCAGCATTGATGGCCGCGGGTCACATACCTGGCGTGAGCTGGCGGAGGCATTCGAACTCGATATTCACGATTTCAGCGCCAGTGAAGCCAACCGTTAGCGGCAGGCGAAAAAAATCCCGACTCGCAGGAGTCGGGATCAAACTTGCTAATGCAAGAAGCACTTGAAAATTCGTTACACCGGGAAATCCGATGCGTTGAAACATTATCCTCAATTATTTTGCATGACAAGAGATATTCATGACGCAAAATATTGAGAATGTTGGCGCCTGGTGACTTATCGGGCTGCAAGGCTGATGTGAGAAGGCTTAGCTGCAAACCGGTTTCATTCGATAGCGCGAACGCCTGCGATCACTTTAAGATAATTCTCATTTTGCCAATCGGCATCGAAACGTTTTACTCACGCTGCGCTGCGAAAACAGACCTGGTTACGCCCATTTTGCTTGGCCAGATAGAGTCGCCCATCGGCCACCGACTGCAGCGCTTCAAACTGATACTCCCCCCGCTCTTCGCTGGCGCTCACCCCTAACGAGGCGCTAACCCGCAGCGTCACGTTGTTATGCAAAAAGACTTCCCGTCCCTGGATACGCTGGCGCAATCGCTCCGCCACCGCCGCCGCTTCCTGCAGGGTGGTATTCGGCATCACGATACAAAACTCTTCTCCGCCCACTCTGCCCAGCAGATCGCCCTGCCGAACCGCGCTGGACAGCGTACTGCCACCATCGACAGCACCCTGTCCCCCGCCTGATGACCATAGCGATCGTTGATGTGCTTAAAATGCTCCAGATCGAGTTGGATCACCGCCAGCGGCCGTCCGCTGCGCTGGCAGTCGCTGGCTACCGCCATCGCCTGTTCAAACAGCGCCCCGCGATTGAGCAGGCGGGTCAAGGCATCATGCCATGCCTGCCACTCCAGAGAGGTTTGCAGAACGCTCATGTTGCGGACCATGCTGCGGATCACCAGGAGAGCAACAGCATCAAGGTGAAGAGGACCCACATCAGGGTCAGGGCGATGGTGATGGTGCCAAAGTTCCCGCGGACGCCTTCCCGCAGAGTGTGGATCCGCAGCAGCACGCCGTCAAAATTGCGCAGTTTGGCCCAGCTGATATAGCGCGTCAGCAGACGCAGCCCTCCCTGGTTATCATGGACAAACGCGCGGCTCAGCAGCTCCTGCTCGCGCGGCGACAGCAGGGTCAGGACATTCCCCCCGGCGTGGAAGAAGCCAGCAGGTTCAAATGGCTATCATAAAGTTGGTACTCTCCCTCTTGTCCCCCCTGCATGGCGCTAACCAAAAACGCTTTGATTTCACTGACTGAGAAATCCATCGCCAGCACGCCGCGCCAGTAACCGGCAAAATCCAACGGTATCGAAGCGGTGACCACCTGCTCTTCCAGCTGCGGGTCATCGTCAGGAAAGGTTTGCCAGATAACGCCTCGCCCCGGATTATTTCGCTGGGTCTGGCGGGTAAACCACGGAGCGCCGAGGGCTTGGGAATAGTGCGTTATCACCTGCGACTCATCCCGCAGCGGCAGGGTCGAGGTAAAAAAAAAGCCGCTACGAGAGATATACTGCATCCGCTCGGCGAAATCGCGATCGTGCTGCGTCAGATTTAGCAGATAACCCAGCTCGAGCGTCGCCATTAGTTCATCAGCCGCCAGCGGATCGTCCACCAGCAGGATAGGGTTGTGACCAGCGACGCTGCCTGAGATGCCAAACACCGGCAGCGTACGCCGATTCGGTAGCGCCACCCGCCAGGCCTGCTGATGGCGCTGGCTCAGATAGCGTTGGCTGGCCTTACGCAATACATCGATATCAAGCGGCTGTTCGAGCGCCGCCTGCATCCCATGGCGAAAAAACATCATTCTGTCGATGTTGAACTGCAACAGCCCATCCATTTCATGAGCGACGTTAGCCAGATTGTTACGCTGGTTGGCCACGTAGGCCTCTTCCAGGACATTGATTTCACGCCAGATCAGCAGCGTGGAGAAAAACAGCACTGCGATAAAACAAGCGTTAACCACATGCGCCGGGCGAGCCAGGTGGTAGCACTTTTTTAACTTCAACCGCAGTGGCTTATCCATCTTTCTCTCGCAATACGTTGCGCAAACCTCGCGGCGTCAGCGCCCCGGTCTCTGTCGATACCCGGGGCGTTTTCAGGGTAGAACACGCGGCGCCGTTACGCTGCGTTTCGCCATGCTACTTTCCAGCGCCACGCAGGCTGCTGCTCACCGCCTTAACGCCCGCCAGCACCACCGCGCCGATGATAAAACCCAGCACCAGGTTGGCGACGACCGGCAGCGTGGAGGCCATCACCCCACCCAACCCCGCGCTCCAGTGCTCGATGGCATGATGCAGCGGCGCAATACCGTGAACGACTATCCCCCCGCCGACGAGGAACATGGCCAGCGTCCCGACGATGGACAACACCTTCATCAGGCGGGGAGCGACGGCCAGGAGCCCTTTACCCAGCCACTGCGCCAGCGCACTACGTTTTTCCGCCAGCCAGTAACCCATGTCGTCCAGCTTGACGATCACCCCCACCAGGCCATACACCCCGATAGTGACCAGAATCGCAATCCCCGAGAGAATAAGGATCTGGTTAAGCAGCGGAGCTTCCGCCACGATGCCGAGGGTAATGGCGACAATTTCCGCGGACAAAATAAAATCGGTGCGAATCGCGCCTTTTACTTTGTCACGCTCAAAGGCCAGCGGATCGCGCTCCGCCAGCGCGGCGAGACGCTGCTGCCGCCGTTCAGGATCCTCTTTGTGTTTCCGCGCTTCCAGACTGTGCAGTACCTTCTCCACCCCTTCGAAACAGAGAAACGCGCCGCCCAGCATCAACAATGGCGTAATCGCCCAGGGGATGAAGGCGCTGATCAACAAAGCCAGTGGCACGAGGATCACTTTGTTAACGAACGACCCTTTCGCCACTCCCCAGACCACGGGCAACTCGCGATTCGCCCGCACGCCGGTAACCTGTTGGGCATTGAGAGACAAATCGTCGCCCAGCACCCCCGCCGTTTTTTTTTTCGCCGCTACCTTGCCCATCACGGAAATATCGTCCAGCAGCGTGGCGATATCATCAAGTAATGTTAAAAGACTACTTCCTGCCAAAATGATTTTCCTTCTCTTTTCATCAATGTCTCCCTCGAGTATGCGTTAAAAAACGGCCGGTGCCCAAGGTACAATTAGTCAATATAAATTTAACAACCTGACGCAAATTAACCACTCGCCAGCACGATAGTTTTCACGTTTACTATATGTCCCCTTTCTATCTCTGCACCGTCGTGAGGAAGTATGTCTACCCGTCAGCTTTTACCGCTCATCGGGGCGCTGTTTGCGCTGTATATCATCTGGGGCTCTACCTATTTCGCTATCGCCGTCGGGGTCGCCAGCTGGCCGCCGCTAATGATGGCCGGCATTCGTTTTCTCGCTGCCGGCGTGCTGTTGCTGGGGTGGCTACTGGCCACCGGCCATAAGCTACCGGCGCGTCGTCCGCTGCTTAACGCTGCGCTGATCGGGGTCTTGCTGCTTGCGGTTGGCAACGGCTTCGTGACGCTGGCTGAACATCAGCACGTCCCCTCCGGCATCGCGGCGGTGATGGTCGCCACCGTACCGCTGTTCACCTTATGCTTCAGCCGCTTTTTCGGCATCGCCACCCGTAAACTGGAGTGGCTGGGCATTGCCATTGGCCTTGCGGGTATCGTGATGCTCAACAGCGGAGGCAACCTGAACGGCAACCCCTGGGGCGCACTGCTGATCCTGATTGGTTCCCTAAGCTGGGCCTTCGGCTCGGTTTACGGTTCGCGAATCGTACTGCCGACCGGCATGATGGCGGGGGCAATCGAGATGCTCGCCGCCGGGATCGTCCTGCTGGTGGCCTCATGGCTGAGCGGTGAAACCTTAACCCGCGTCCCTTCCTGGTCCGGGATGGCCGCCCTGGCCTATCTGGCCATCTTTGGCTCGCTGATTGCCATTAACGCCTACATGTTTTTAATCCGCAATGTCACCCCGGCGGTCGCCACCAGCTACGCCTATGTTAATCCGGTGGTCGCGGTGCTCCTCGGTACTGGGTTCGGCGGCGAGAGCCTGTCGCTCATTGAGTGGCTGGCGCTGGCGGTGATTATTTTCGCCGTAGTGCTGGTGACGCTGGGGAAATATCTCTTCCCAGTCCGCAGCGAGGCTACTCCTTGTAAGGCGTCGAAGTAGTCGTCAGTTCGCGGATCCCCTGCGTATCGATCTGCGCGTCGTGTCCGGCGCCGCAGATCCACTCTTCCAGACGCTCGGTGAGCGCCGCATCACTCAGCCTAAGGCGCCCGCGCAGGGCGCATTCCCAGATGATTAATACCCGCCAGCCCTCTTCGGCCAGCTTTTGCCGGTCGCGGGCGTCGCGCGCCACGTTACCGGCGATTTTGTCCAGCCAGAATGCCGTGCGGGTGGCCGGCACCTTAAACAGATAGCAGTCATGGTGATGCCAGAAACAGCCGTGAGTAAAGATAACGCAGCGGTAGTCGGGTAAAGTGAAATCGGGACGTCCCGGCAGCGCGCGATCCTGGGCGACAAAGGTGAATCCCGCCCCGGTCAGCAGCGCCGCTATCCGCTTTTCAATCGCCGTATCGCGCGTGGCGATCGCCCGCATATTTTTACTGCGCGTCGCTTTATCGTGAACATCCGCCATCATTATCATCCGCTTCGCGGCGCGCCACCGCCTGAGCGATGCGCGGCGCCAGGAGTTTCGCCACCGCGGCGAAGACCGGAACCACCACCGAGTTGCCAAACTGACGATAGGCCTGCGTATCCGATACCGGGATGCGAAAACGCGCCCCCTGCGGGGATTCAAAGCCCATCAGCCGGGCGCATTCGCGCGGCGTCAACCGGCGAGGCCGCCGCTGTTGATTCAGCGGATCGTCAAAATGCTTCTCACCGATCGGCCGGTCCCAGCCGCGATCGACGAGAATTTCGGCGGCACCATCTTTATAGTAGCGGGCAGAAAGCGTCCGGGCCACGCTGTGGGGATTGGCGGGGTCAACCAGGCCATAACCAAAGCCATTACCCCGCGCCTGATGCTTACGGGCATAACGATAAAGATATTTCCACAGCACCGGCGTAAGAATAAATTTCGCATCGACCGTCGGCTCCAGTAGCTCGCCAAATGTTGGCCGCACCGCCGGGTACTGCGCCGCGATGTCGCGCAGCGTAAATCCAGCATGCAGCTGCAGATCGCGACGGAAACCCACCAGCACGATGCGCTCCCGGTGCTGAGGCAAGAAATGGCGCCCGTCAATCACCTTCGGGTCATCCGGCCCGGTATGCCCCGCGTCAGCTACTTCATATCCCAGCTCATCCAGCGTCTGCATGATGATACGGAAGGTGCGCCCCTGATCGTGGCTTTTGAGGTTTTTGACATTCTCCAGCACAAAAATCGCTGGCTGACGAGCCGCGATAATTCTCACCACGTCAAAAAACAGCGTTCCCTGGGTTTCGCAGGCAAAGCCATGCGCACGGCCCATCGCATTTTTCTTAGAGACGCCGGCAAGCGAGAAAGGCTGGCAGGGGAAGCCAGCCAGCAGCACATCATGCTGAGGGATAGATTCGCGAATATGCCGCGCCGCCTCCTCGTCGCTAACGTCAGAGCGTTGGCTGAGGGTAATATCGCGGATATCTTCATTAAAACGGTGCTGCTGCGGATCACAGTACCAGTTGGCCTTATAGGTGCGTACCGCGTGCTTGTTCCACTCGCTGGTGAAAACGCACTGCCCGCCGATGGCTTCAAAACCACTGCGGATCCCACCAATACCGGCAAACAGATCGATAAAACGGAACCCATAGTGCGGATGATGGGCCGGCGGCGAAGGCAGGAGCGTCGCCAGATGAGCAACTTCCTGCGGGCGCAAACGCTCCGCCGCGCGGCCAAGCGCCGCCACGCGCTTGAGGATCGCCGCGCTCCAGTGCTGTTCGCCGACGCTCACCAGTTCGGCAACCAGCGTTTTTACATCGTAGATCGTCATCAGCTGACGCAGCAGCGCCTCAGCGTCTTCCCCGGCCTGTTCAGCCAACGACAACGACCTGTGTTCCTTGCTTAACTTTTGCGGCATATCCTCAACCAACGCGGACGATTTTGGCAGAGAGTACCATAAATCACCGGTCGGTTGACGCCTGCGGTGCAAAGCGGCGCAAAACCGCTTCATCCAGCGCCAGCGGCTCCCCCTGCAGCTCCGCGCTGAGCTTAGCCATAAATTCGACGAGAAAACGGGCATTATGCTGCGCCATCGCTTTCCCCTTATCAGTTTGCATGGTTTCCGGCAGGCGCAGAAGTTTGCACTGGAAATGGTCGAGGGCATATTTGCGGTCATCCAGCGCCCGCCGATCAGCAAAAGGATCTTCGGCATCAAACAAGATGGTATTCAGGGCGCCGGCGACAGCGAAGACCCTCGCCAGACCAATGGCTCCCAGCGACTCGAGTCGATCGGCATCCTGAACTATTTTCGCCTCCAGCGTGCGCGGTGGGATCGCCGCGCTGAAGCTGTGCGCCTCGATGGCATGGCTGACCGCCGGGTAACGATCCGCAGGAAAATCAGCAAAGGCCGACTGCAGAATGGCGAGGGTTTTCTCGGCGGCCATCATCGAGGATCGACTTCGCTCCGGATGATTTTTTGGCAAGCTGACGATGTCATGAAAATAGCAGGCCGTGAGGAGTACCAGCCGGTCGACTTTCCTCCCCCGCGGCCAGCTGAGTGGCGGTCGCCCAGACGCGACGAAAATGGGACAGATCGTGTGCGGCGTCATCCTGCGCATGGTGCGTCAGTATCCAGCGCTCAAATCGTTGCTGCCAGTCAACCAGGTCCATAGGCTTTCCTTTATCTGAGGGTCAGCCTCGAGCATAGCAATTTTAGCGCTGATGATCCTGCTCGCCGCGGGATGGACGCGTATACCAGACGACCGCGCCGAGAATAGAGCCAATGCCGCCGAGGACCAGCATGCCCAACAGGGCGCCAAGCCATTTCCCGGCCGTTGTTCCAAAATCACCCTCCACGCTGGCGCCGGGAACGCTGTGAATTTTTCCCACTACCCACCAGTAACGCACAATGACCCAGACACAATATCCGCAAAAAGCATACAACGCCCAGAGCGCAAGTTTCCCTCCCGGGCTGCGTTTTGCCTGCTCTTCCATCTCATTCCTCTCCGTGACACAACAGACTATTGTCACTCAAAACGTGACACGCATCACATTATACCGCTAACCTGCGTCACAGGCAGCAGTTTCATCTTCGTCTTCTGCGCCTTCTCGCGACTTATGCTGCCAATGCGCACAGGCTGAAGAGATGTCCTTATTATCTCCCGTACGCTTAAAGCTATTCATTCCTTAATTATCGCAAGCTGGGTTGATAATCCCCTGGATATTTACATTCACACAAAATAAATTCCCATAATGAATAATGTGCTTGATTATTATTTGTGCAATTTATTTCATAAAATTAACAACAACCTACCAAATACACAATAAAGCATTGCTATATAAGAAAATAATTAATTTTGCACAAACATCAAAATTTAATATAAAGAACCACTTAGAAATATTTTGAAATGTTTAACATTATTTATTTACATATTTTATTTTAAATAAAGATGAACTTAGTCGTTAGTATCGGATCGTCATTCCGGAGGGATTGTCATAATTCATAGAAATTATTATTAAAAGGGAATATATAATGAAAAGAAAAAAGTACTGGCACTCATGGTTCCGGCATTATTAATGGCTAGCGCCGCTAATGCCGCCGAAATCTATAACAAAAACGGTAATAAACTGGACCTCTACGGGAAAGTTGACGGCCTGCATTACTTCTCTGACGACGCTTCAGAGGACGGCGACCAGACCTATGTTCGCTTTGGTCTGAAAGGCGAAACGCAGATTACTTCCGAGTTAACCGGCTACGGTCAGTGGGAATACAACATTCAGGCGAACACCAGCGAAAAAGAAGGCGCGAACTCCTGGACCCGTCTCGGCTTTGCCGGCCTGAAGTTTGCCGACTGCGGGTCGCTGGACTATGGCCGGAACTACGGCGTGGTCTACGACATTGAATCCTGGACCGATATGCTGCCGGAATTCGGCGGCGATACCTACACCCAGACCGACGTTTACATGACCGGCCGTACTAACGGCGTGGCCACCTACCGTAACAGCGATTTCTTCGGCCTCGTCGACGGCCTGCATTTCGCCCTGCAGTATCAGGGTAATAATGAAAACGCCGGTTCTGGCGAAGGCACTAATAACGGTGGGAAACGTAAGCTGGCGCGGGAAAATGGCGACGGTTTTGGTATCTCCAGCTACTACGATCTCGATATGGGCATCAGCTTCGGGGCAGCGTATTCGTCTTCTGACCGTACCCATAACCAGCTGGCGGCCGCGCGTAGCAGCCAGCGTTATGCCAACGGCGATAAAGCCGATGCCTGGACCGTCGGCGCGAAATATGACGCCAATAACATCTATCTGGCCGCCATGTATGCTGAGACCCGCAACATGACCTTCTATGGCAACGATAGTTTTGGCGGAATTGCCAACAAAACGCAGAACTTCGAAGTGGTCGCGCAGTATCAGTTCGACGACTTTAATTTACCGCTGCGTCCGTCCGTGGCCTATCTGCAGTCGAAGGGTAAAGATCTCTACGCCTATTCTCGCTACGGCGACAAGGATCTGGTCAAGTATGTCGACGTGGGCATGACCTACTACTTCAACAAAAATATGTCCACCTATGTGGATTATAAAATTAACCTGCTGGATGAAGACGACCGCTTCTACAAAAACAGCGGTATCGCGACCGATGATATCGTCGCCCTCGGCCTGGTCTATCAGTTCTGATCCCCGTCAAAGCCCGCGTTCAGCGGGCTTTTTTATGTTCCCGCTCCGTTGAGATCACTCTTTTCGACATTGCCGCTTTCCAGGCGTACCTTCCCTCTTTATGATGCGTTTAAGCTCGTTCGGGCTAAAAGCGGCGATAAGGTGCCAAAAGGATAAAGCGCGCTACCGCGACTCTACGCTGAAACCAGGACGATGATGATGGTGATACCCCAGCGCAGGCGTTATACCTGAAGCTAACGGTGTTATTGAAGGGAAGGTTAGAGCAAGAAAAGTGGCGGAGAGAGGGGGATTTGAACCCCCGGTAGAGTTGCCCCTACTCCGGTTTTCGAGACCGGTCCGTTCAGCCGCTCCGGCATCTCTCCGCCGCTGTGATGGTTGCTATAATGCCAGGATCTTTGGCATTTTAATAGCTCCCGTTTCGGTAATTGTGTTCAAGTGACGACTTTGCGAGCAATATGATGTTTAAATGGCCCTGGAAAGCAGATGATGAGTCCGGCAACGCAGAGATGCCCTGGGAGCAAGCGCTTGCCATTCCGGTTTTAGCCCATCTTTCGTCCACTGAGCAGCACAAGCTCACGCAGATGGCTGCCCGTTTTTTACAGCAAAAGCGGCTGGTGGCATTGCAGGGGCTGGAGCTGACCCCGCTGCATCAGGCGCGCATTGCTATGCTCTTTTGTCTGCCGGTGCTTGAGCTGGGCATTGAGTGGCTGGATGGCTTCCATGAAGTGCTGATCTACCCTGCCCCTTTCATCGTCGATGATGAATGGGAGGATGATATTGGTCTGGTCCACAACCAGCGGGTGGTACAGTCGGGACAAAGCTGGCAACAGGGTCCTGTAGTGCTGAACTGGCTGGATATTCAAGACTCTTTTGATGCGTCAGGCTTTAACCTTGTGGTGCATGAAGTGGCGCATAAGCTTGATACGCGGAACGGCGACCGGGCCAGCGGCGTGCCGCTTATCCCGTTGCGTGAAGTTGCCGGCTGGGAGCACGATCTCCACGCCGCGATGAACAACATTCAGGATGAGATAGATCTGGTAGGCGAAAGCGCCGCCAGTATTGACGCCTATGCCGCCACCGATCCCGCAGAATGCTTTGCTGTCCTCTCGGAATATTTTTTCAGTGCGCCTGAACTGTTCGCGCCTCGCTTCCCGGCCCTGTGGCAGCGTTTTTGCCACTTTTACCGCCAGGATCCGCTGGCGCGTAGACGTGAGAATGGCCTGCAGGACGAAGGCGATCGGCGCATTGTTCACTAAAACAACGTGTTGAGCTAAATTTAGCCATTTGAATCAGCAGGTTAATTTTAGTGTTGACACAAAAATGCGAGGCCAGTAGTATGCGCCTCGCTCACACGATTCCTCTGTAGTTCAGTCGGTAGAACGGCGGACTGTTAATCCGTATGTCACTGGTTCGAGTCCAGTCAGAGGAGCCAAATTTAAAAATCCCGCTCAGGGAAACCTGAGCGGGATTTTTGCTTTTCGTGATCCTCTCCGCTCCCCAAACATGCAATCTTATCCTGGTGTAGGTGCTATTTTCTTGCTATGAGGCAAGCTGAACGGCCGTGAGCCCCACGCTCCCGCAAAGGCTTAAATAAAGGCGGTTTAACCGTGCCGGACCATACCTGGGTGTAAGGCAATAATGCGCGGTTCCAAAAAAGATCGGCAACACCGCCGCTTCTGACATCTCTCCGCCAGCGGGTATAAGCAGCATCGTACCGTAGGTACCGTCCAAGGTTCCGTATGTGATCCCCGCAGGTGAAAAGCAGCGATGCTGCTCCCAACCTTATGGCTACAGACTTTCGATCCGGCGGTAACCGCTGGGTCTGCCGCTGCGTAGCAGACATGGAGGATGCTGAAAACAGCCTGTCCAGTGCGGCGATGACGCCCAGGGGACGGCTACGGGTGGATGTACCGAGTCCGCTGGCCCGCCTTATTCTGGTGCCGGCGCTTCCGGCTTTCCACGCCCGCTACCCTGATATCCAGATCGACATGGGTGTGAGCGACCGGGTAGTGGATCTGATCGGCGACAACGTGGATTGCGTTCTGCGCGGAGGTCAAATCACCGACCAGTACCTAATCGCACGCCATGTCGGCGATTTGCAAATCGGCGTCTACGTCGCCCCCAGCTATGTGGAACGCCTTGGCGCTCCCGCACACCCGCGCGAGCTGCAAAATACTGACCATTGCATAGTGGGATTCTTGTCCTCACGCACCAGTAAGATTGATCCTTTGGTACTGTGCAGTGAGAATGAACGTATTGAAATCACGGGCAACTACGTACTTGCCGTGGATGATGGCAATGCTTACCTCGAAGCTGGGTTAGTTGGCTTAGGCGTGATTGCGCTGCCCAACTATATGGCGGCAGCGCATCAGGCCGTTAGCGCTTTGATTCCATTATTTACACAATGGCGGATTAGCCCAATGCCTCTGTACCTGGCGTTTCCACCGAACCGCCATGCCAACGCCAAGCTGCGCGTTTTTATTGACTGGATCGTTGAAGTGATGCTGCAGCATGTCCCCATTGCCAACAATCAGTGACGCCATCCCCTGATTCGCTTATCAGCGGCGATGGGGTTCAGCGGTAGTGACTGTGGTCAGGCGTGTTTTGACAATAGGGATTCAGCAGAACTCATCCGTCTTATATTCTGGATAATGGCTATCATAAAGGGGATCTTCGCTTTCATGGACAATGGCAGCCCAAAAAAAATCCTCAGTAACAAGATTAAGTCCATAGGCATATTTGCAGACTTTATCATCCCCTCCTGAGCATCTCCTGGCGCCCTCATTAAAACGCCATCACAGCCACTATTGATAAGTTAAGGATCGGTTTCCCGATCCTTATTCCCAACAACGTTGAATGCATCGTCAGCAAAAGAGCCTTCTTACAATAGCCGTTAATCAGACTAAACGACCCGCTACAAACTTCCCTGCGCCGCTGTGGCGCTGATATTCACCGGCATGCCGGAGCGGCGCTGCAGGGTCTGCTCGACCTGGGCAGGGCTCACTCCCGGCCCCTGGGTAAAGTCGCGCAGCGCCGAGGTCATCGGCAAGGGGACTTTTCTGTCGGATTCAAACTCCGCGCGGTTGCGCGACAGCGGCTCGTGCACCTCCAGCCAGTGACTGCCGTCCGGCTCCACGCTGTACTTCACCGGCTGATCGATCAGCTGAACCCGCGTCCCAACCGGCACGTTATCAAACAGGAATTTAATATCGTCATTGCGCAGGCGGATGCATCCCTGGCTGACGCGCAGCCCGATACCAAAGTTGGCATTGGTACCGTGGATGGCGTAGAGCCTGCCGATGTAGATCGCATACAGCCCCATCGGATTATCGGGCCCGGGGGGCACCATCGCCGGCAGCGTTTTGCCCTCTTTCGCATACTCGCGGCGGGTATTGGCGGTTGGCACCCAGGTGGGGCCTTCCTGCTTACGCTCTACTGCCGTCACCCAGTTACGCGGCGTTTCGCGTCCCGCCTGACCAATGCCGATTGGCAGGACTTCGACGCTATTGCCCAGCGGCGGGTAATAATAGAGACGCATTTCGGCAACGTTGATCACGATCCCTTCGCGCACGGTGTCGGGCAGGATCAGCTGTTGCGGAATAGTCAGCGTCGAACCGGAGCGTGGCAAATAGACATCGACCCCGGGGTTGGCTTCCAGCATATTGCTTAACCCCTGGCCGTACTGGGCGGCAAAACTTTCCAGCGGCTGGGTGTTATTGTCCGGAACGGCAATGGTAAATGCGCTGCCCACCAAACGGCTCCCCTCCGGCGGCAGCGGATAGCTGACGGCCAGCGCGCCGTGGCTGGCAAGCAGCATCAGCGCCGTATAGAGTAATTTCACACGCCGCATCGTCATTTTCCCTTCCTCAGTCGCGACTCTCGTGTGTGAATTATAGCGTTATTTCCTCGCCTCGATCCGCTGACCCACAATGACTTAAATCTGATAGTCGATTGCGACCTCTTCCGGCTCCATCGCCTGACGCTTAATCTCATCCAGCGACAGTCCGGCATTGCACAATTCGATAAAGCGCCAAACGTAATTCCGCTGCAGCTGGCCCCGCTTCAGTCCCAACCACACGGTATTGGCATCGAACAGATGGCGGGTATCAAGACGCGTAAAGGTGTCCGCTTCCCGGGCATCACCGGACTGCTCGGCGACCAGCCCGACGCCCAGCCCCAGCTCCACATAGGTCTTGATCACATCGGAATCCTGCGCGCTCAGCACGATATCCGGCATCAACCCCTTGCGGTTGAACGCCTCATCAATGCGCGAACGGCCAGTGATCCCCTGGCGGTAGGTGATTAACGGCCAGCGGGCGATCGCCTCCAGCGTCAGGGGAGAAACCTGCGTCAAAGGATGATCCTTCGGCACCAGCAGGCTGTGATGCCAGCGGAACCAGGGGAAAGCCGCCAGCGTCGGATCGTTGCTCAGGCGCTCGCTGGCGATGCCGATATCCGCTCCGCCGTTATGCAGCAGCGCTTCGATTTCCTGCGGGGTACCCTGCACCAGCTCGACGCGAACATCTGAGAACAGCTCGCGGAAAGCTTTAATGACCGGCGGCAGGCTGTAGCGCGCCTGAGTATGGGTGGTGGCGATAGTTAAGACGCCTGACGCATCGTTAGTGAAGAGATCCGCCAGCCGCCGAACGTTACTGGCTTCATTGAGGATCCGCTCGGCAATCGATAACAGCGCTTTACCCGGCTCGGTCATGCCTAACAGGCGTTTACCGCGGCGGATAAAGATCTCAATCCCCAGCTCCTCTTCCAGTTCCCGGATATGGCGACTGACGCCTGACTGCGAGGTATAGAGCATATTCGCGACTTCCGTCAGGTTGTAATCCTGACGGGCCGCCTCACGGATAATTTTCAGCTGCTGGAAGTTCACCCTTTCCTCCGGGCCAATGGACTTAACGTATCTGCTATTGTTAAAGTCTGTTGTCCCAGGTAACAAATAATAAAAACCAGCAACTTATTCCTTAAGAGAATATACCCTAACTGACCAGCTGCAGTTCACGGTTTTCCAGCGATGGGCGGCTCACCAGAGACAGCAGGATCTCTTTCACCGCCTGCGCCTGCGGCGACAGACTGCCGCGAGCCGACATGTTCAGCGACAGCGACAGGCTCATTGAAGGCGTGCTGATCCGCGCCATCCAGCCGTTCGCCGCCCCGCACAGGGAACGAGCAGCGGATTCCGGTAACACCGTCGCCCCCATGCCGCTGGCGATGGCCGCGGTCAGGGTGGTGATGGATTCGATCTCGCCGATAATTTTCGCCGACAGACGACGCAGGGTGAATGCCTCGGTGACCCGCGCCCGCACTGCGCTGTAATCGCGCGGCAGGAACAGGTTCATCTCCGCCACCGCCGTGAGATCCACGCTCTGCCCCGGGCAGTCGCGGGTGCCGACCAGGTAAAGGTCTTCTTTCAGCAGCGGCTGGCTGACGATGCCTGCCACCGGCGAACGCTCATAGAGCACCGCCATATCCAGCTGGCCCGCCAGCAGCTTGTCATTCAGCGCTGTGCCGCTGCTCTCCTGCAGATAGACCATCACCTCGGGCAACTCATTGCGCACCGTTTGCAGCAACGGCATGGTAATGGCGGAGGCCGCGGTGCCCGGCGCCAGGCCGATCGACACCTGACCACGCAGCGTCTGGCCGACGTTATTGACCGCCAGCTGCGCCTGCTCGCACTGGCGCAGGATAGTGCGCGCATGGGTGTAGAGAATTTTACCGGCTTCCGTTGGCGTGACCCCTCGCTTGGTGCGTATCAGCAACTGCTGGTCCATTTCACCTTCCAGGGTCGCGACCTGTTGGCTGAGGGCCGGTTGGGCGATATGCAAGACTTCAGCGGCCTGGGTCAGACTGCCGATATCGACGATTTTCACAAAATATTTCAGTCGTCTTAAGTTCATTTTGCCTCCTGTAAGGAACGCCAGCGTCAACGCTGGGAGTATGATGCACTGGCTTTTGCAATTTGCTTGCCAGCTTTGCATTTCCTCGGCTGTCGCCCGCCGCAGGCAGTGTTATAAGGGATAGTGATAGCAATTCGGTTTTTATTTGCCCGGTAAGCAGATTGTGGTATGCCCCATTAGGGGTACATTCGCACTACAACGGTGCAACATGGTGAAAAAAACAGCGCATGGGTGGCGATTGCTGAAATTGTCAGCAGTCGAACGCAATTCTTTGAATCAGGCTTTGACAAGGCCGGATGGCATCGTTAATATGCGCCCCGTTCACACGATTCCTCTGTAGTTCAGTCGGTAGAACGGCGGACTGTTAATCCGTATGTCACTGGTTCGAGTCCAGTCAGAGGAGCCAAATTTAAAAAGCCTGCTTTCGAGCAGGCTTTTTGCTTTTCAGCGCCGGTACTTCTGCCGGAAGGCGAATGGCCACCCTCCGGCGATTGCGGCTTTAGCGTAAACTCTCTTCCTTCAGATCTATCTCCCGCAGCACCTCATAAAAAGTGATATCGCTGATGTTATGGGCGCGGCGCAGCCGGAACAGCTCCTGACGCTGGGCGATAATGACCTCTCGTTGCATATATTTCTCCAGCCTGGCGCGCTTAGCCAGCTCCAGCCCGACATCCTGCCCCTCGTCATTGTCGTTATAGTGAAGCCGCCGCTGATAGGTTTCGAGCAGCATATTGCCGGCATCGGCCCGCAGGGCCTGCTCACTGGGATCCTCCACCGGCTCGTCCAGTAGCGCGTTAAGACGGTTAATGGCCACCTCGGTCATCACGGCGCCAATGTCGTCCTTACCGGTGTCATGCGGTAGATCATCGGCAAGATAACGAGTCATAAACGGCAAACCGATAGCCGCCACCACCAGCGACATCAGGATCACCGCCATCGAAAGAAAGATCAGTAGTTCACGGCCCGGGAACGGCGAACCATCTGCCAGCACCACCGGTAGCGTCAGAATACCGGCGAGGGTCACAGAGCCCTTCACTCCCGCCAGCGCCATGACGGCGAGGATACTGAAGCGTGGACGGACGGTGATGGCCTTGCCTCGACGTTTGCGGCGAAAAATTGTCAGCTTCATCGACAGCCATACCCAGGCGAAGCGCATCAGACCGAGCGCCAGGGTGATGGCCACGGCGTACAGCAGCAGATACCAGGGCGAAGAGACGCCGGCCTGGCTGGCTACCGCCGGCAGCGTCCTGAGCATGCGCGGCAGCTGCTCGCCCAGCATCAGAAAGATCATCCCGTTGAGGGTGGTCTGCAGCATGGACCATACCGCGCTGCTTTTCATGCGCGTCGCCGGAAGCCGGGGCCCCGACAGCTGCTCATAATGCATCGCAATGCCGGCGGCGACGGCGGCAAGAATGCCCGAGACATGGAACGCTTCGGCCAGCAGGTAGGCGGCGAAAGGGATAAGCAGGCTGATCAGGATCTGGATGGCTGGCTCCTCGCGGGTGCGCCGAACCAGAAAGTTATTACATTTGCCGGTGACCCACACCACCACGAGGCCACTGAGGATGCCCCCGAAGGCCATCAGGAAAAATTTCACCACCGCGTCTCCCGGGGAGAAGCTGCCGGTCAGCACCGCGGCGATGGCGAAATTAAAGGCGACGAGCCCTGATGCATCATTTAACAGCGACTCCCCTTCGAGAATATGCGCCATCCTTGAGGGAAGCGGCGAGCTGGCGGTCATTGCCGATACCGCCACCGGATCGGTAGGCGACAGAATAGCCGCGAGAGCGAACCCTGCCGCCACGGTGATAGCCGGGATCAGCCAGTGAATAAACAGGCCAATACCGAGAATAGTCACCATCACCAGGCCTATCGCCAGCGATAAAATCGGCTTCATATCGCGGAAAAAAGCGTCTTTGGGGATGCGCCAGCCATCGAGGAACAGCAGCGGCGGGATAAACAGCAGTAAAAAAATATGCGGGTCAAAATCGACCTGAAAGCCACTGGCGGCCAGCGCGGCGCCCGCGGCGATTTGGATCAGCGGTAGCGGCACTTTAACGGGCAGAAGATGGGACAGGAACACGGTCACCACGATGGCCATGATAAAGACCAGCACGATAGCAATTAGCGACATTCATCCCCTCCTCTGACGGCAATATTCATTCTGTACATCAGACTGTTAATCCTTTTTCGCAGGTGTTGTTTCGGTAACAGATTATTTACCCAGTCACCGATAATTAAAGACAGACGTCATTGTCTGCCGGCGATAATATTTAAACTGAGGTGGCAACCGGTGCCGGATCAGGGGTGACAATGTCTTTTATCAAGCCGCGTTTGTCAATCCGCTATCGTCTGCAAATCATCGCCGGCCGGCATTCCGGGGAGAAGTCCTCACGGGACTGTCGACCGGGTACTTCGCAAATTGGCCTCTTCACATGGACAAAACCACTCAACCGCTCCAGCCCCCCGCTGTTTATATATTCCCAATATTATTAATTCGTATTATGCATTGTGAATATGGATATTAATGACCAGTCTAATATACCCGGCAGAGTTATATTTCGTGCCCCCGCCGGCAGTGCGAACCACGTATTTGCGATAAATAATTCTTAACGCCCCCCAGTTCAGGATGATTGGTCAGCCAGCCTTACGCTACGCGCAATGCTTGCCCTACCCCTAAATTGGGCGTACCCTGACCAACAATTAAACCACACGGTCTAAATCATGAATCCCGATACCTCCGCCGTCCTGAAGCCCCGCCGCGGCCGTCCACCCAAGGTCGATCGCCAGTTTGACGATACGCGTCAGGCGCTGATTCGCTCAGGCCTTGAAGTGCTGACCGAAACGGGCTATCTCGCGGCGGGTATTGATGCGGTGATCAAGAATATCGCCGTGCCAAAGGGGTCGTTTTATCATTGCTTTAAAAGCAAAGAGGCTTTTGGCCTCGCCGTGCTTGCCGCCTATGGCGACTTCTTTGCGCATAAATTAGATAAATTCCTGCTGGACGACGCCGTGCCGCCGCTGGAACGAATGGCGGCCTTTGTGCGTCATGCCGGTCAGGGAATGGAGAAATTCCAGTTTCGCCGCGGCTGCCTGGTGGGCAACCTGCTGCAGGAAGCCCCGTTGTTACCCGAGACGTTTCCCCAACGGTTGATGGCTATCCTGGCGGCATGGGAGTCGCGCGTGGCGCGCTGCCTGCGCGAAGCGCAGGCAGCCGGGGCCATCGCCAGCGACGCCTCACCGCAGGCGCTGGCCCAGGTGTTCTGGATCGGCTGGGAAGGCGCGGTGATGCGCGCCAGGCTGGTCCAGTCTGCCGCACCGCTTAACCAGTACTGGGATTTTTTTGCGCACAGTATGACAACAAAAACACCTGCACAGGACGGCGCTAGCGCCGATAACCCCCTTCCGACGAGGAATACTCTGTCATGAAAGCATTAGTTCTGGACCAGATCGACAACCGCACCGTCGCCACCGTCAAAGATATCGACCTGCCCGCTCTTGCCGAAGGCGACGTCCGGGTCGCCATCGACTGGTCGAGTCTCAATTATAAAGACGCCCTGGCGATCACCGGCAAAGGCAAAATTATCCGTCAGTTTCCGATGGTGCCGGGCATTGATTTTGCCGGTCAGGTGAAAGAAAGCCGCGATCCGCGCTTTGTTCCCGGCCAGGCCGTGATCCTCACCGGCTGGGGCGTGGGCGAAAACCACTGGGGTGGCCTGGCCACCGAAGCCTGCGTTAAAGGCGACTGGCTGGTTGCTCTGCCGGAGACGCTCAGCGCGCGCCAGGCAATGATCATCGGCACCGCCGGCTTTACCGCGATGCTATGCGTTGATGCTCTCGTTAGTGCGGGTGTCACCCCTGATAGCGGGGATATCCTGGTCACCGGCGCCAGCGGCGGGGTCGGCAGCACCGCCGTGGTGTTGCTGAAAGCCCTTGGCTACCGGGTGACGGCCGTATCGGGCCGGGAATCGACACACGATTACCTTCGCCAGCTGGGCGCCGATACGATCCTGCCGCGCAGCGACTTCGCGGAGACCCGTCCGCTGGAGAAACAGCTGTGGGCGGGCGCGGTGGATACCGTTGGCGGCCCGGTGTTGGCCAAAGTGCTGGCGCAAACGCAATATCGCGGCTGCGTCGCCGCCTGCGGTCTGGCCGGGGGCTTCGATCTGCCGACCACCGTGATGCCGTTTATTCTGCGCAATGTGCGTCTGCAGGGGGTGGATTCGGTGATGGTGCCGACCGCTGAACGCGACGCCGTCTGGCTGCGTCTGGCCCAGCTTCTGCCGGAGAGCTACTACCAGCAGGCGGCCACTGAAATCACGCTGGAGCAGGCGCCAGCGTATGCCGCAGATTTCCTCAGCAATAATATTCATGGTCGGACGCTGGTCAATATCGGCCAGTAATCCTCTTCTCCCGGCGCCCGTGCGGCGCCGGATCCCGAGAGGGATCAAGGCATATCATTTCCTTCCCCACGGGATTATGATGACGCGAACCAATAGCTCTGCGAGTGGTAAAAAAGTAAATGGATGTCATAAGCATCATTATGGCGGCGGGCAAGTCGTCCGTTGACGTCGCGCTGTATACGCTGTTGCCGATCATGGTGATCATGCTGATCATCATGAAATACCTTGAGGTCCGCGGTATCCTCGATGTGATTGTTCGCTGGGTGGCCCCGCTGCTGAAGCCCTTCGGCTTAACCGGGATGAGCGCCTTCGCCCTGATCCAGATTAACTTTGTCAGCTTTGCCGCCCCGCTCGCCACGCTGTCGATTATGGATAAACGCGGCGTCTCGGACCGACAAATGGCCGCCACGCTGGCCATGGTGTTCGCCATGGGGCAAGGCAACGTCTTCTATCCTCTTACCCCTTTTGGTCTGCACTGGCTGGCCTCGATCGTTATCTCGGTGGTCGGCGGCCTGTGCGCGGCCGCCGTCGCCTGGCACGTCACCGGACGGCGCTTATCGGTCGCCGAGAACCCCCGCGCGGAAGCGCTGCCGAACGCCGAGCAGAACAGCCAGGGAATTCTGGCCGTGATTAACAGCGCCGGCTCCGACGCCATCCGCCTGGCGCTCGGCGCGGTGCCAATGCTGATCCTGTCGTTAACCATCGTCGGGCTGCTGCAGGGCGCCGGGGCTATCGACCTGCTGCAGCAGCTGCTGAAGCCGCTTCTCGGCTGGCTGCACATCCCCCAGAACTTTGTGCTACCGGCGCTGGTGAAGTGCGTTGCCGGGGGCACCGCCTACTTTGGCGTCATTTCCGAGCTGATCCAGCAGGGCAAAGTCACCGTGGACCAGGTCAACGCCTCGGCAGGTCTACTGATCCAGACCTTTGATCTTCCCGGTATCGGCATTTTTCTTGGCATCAGCTCACGGTTTGTCCGCCTGTTCCGCTTCGTGGCTCCCGCGGCGATCGTCGGTATCCTGCTGCGTACCGTTCTGCACCTGATCCTGTTTTAACGCCTCTGCTCTGGCCTGCGCTTTCAGGCAGGCCGCCACCGCCGCCTGTTCGCCGCAGGCGATGCGCTCATCGACGCGCGTCATCATCCATGGAAAGAATGGATTGGAGGTGACGCGCATTAACGTCTCCAGCCCCACGCTCAGCGTCCCGGTCTCTCCGCGCAGTGAAATGGTGCCCAGGCTAATGCCGTAGCGGTTCTTCTCTTCCGGCTCGCGACCATACAGCGAGTCGCTCAGGGGAAACGGCACCGCCACATGCGACAAAGAGTATATATCCGCCGGCCAGGCCAGGTGTAAAGGATAACGATGCTCTTCCCGTTCCTGGGCCAGCGTGGTCCGGGCGACGGTCTGCAGCGTGTGCGCCGTCGCGTTGGTCACCACCGTGGTGGTATAGGCCCGCGGCGCCGGGGGCAGCAGCGTATTCACCGCCGCATAGAGCGCAGGGCGAAACAGGACCCGGAGATCCGCCGCCTGGTTAATATCGAACACCACCAGCTCGCTGCCGTTATCCGGCAGATAGCGATACAGGGACTCCACCACCGCACGGGTGCTGACCGTGGAATCCATCACCGACTGAAAGGTGAGGATCGGCGGCAGCGCTTTCAGCTCGCCCTGCCGGGCCGCGCGGATAATCTGCTGCTGCAGCGCCTGGCTCAATAACCACGATTGTCTCGCCGCCTTGACCGGAAAGGAGTTGTACTTGAACGGATTAAACTCAGGCGCCACGTTCAGCCAGGCCGCGCGGGCGAACGCCGGGAAGACGGACGGTAGCCCGGCGAGGCCGGCGAAACGGGCAAACGCGGTCACGCCGATCATCGGCGACAGCAGAATAATCTGCTGCGGCTGACGCAGGTGGCTATCCTCCAGGCTATCGAGGGCATACTTGAGCGCCAGCGCGCCGCCGTTAGAGTAGCCGACCAGATGCAGCGGCACGTCCGCCCCGGCAAGGCGGGTCGCTTCGCGTACCGCCAGACGCGTCGCCGCCAGCCAGGTCTCCCAGTCAACCGCCGTTAACGCCCCCGGCGCGGTGCCGTGTCCCGGCAAACGCGGCACCACCGCCACATAACCCCGCTGCTGCCAGAGTTGCGCCAGATAGCGCACGCTGTAGGGCGAATCGGTCAGGCCATGGAGGAGCACCACGCTGCCGCGCGGCTTGCCCAGCGGCAGCAGCACAAAAGAACGGTTCCAGTCCTGCTTAAACTGCCCCGGCCAGACCCGGCTGTGACGATAAAAGCGGTTGACAGGGGTTTTATCTTCCTCCGGCAAAGCCTCTGTCACCTCACGCTGGAGATCGGCGAAAATCGTCTTCTCCCGCGCCAAATACTGGGCAAAGGTCGCCTGGTCGATCTCTTCGGCCGACATCTCGTTGCCACTCCAGGTATGCCAGCGATGCAGGGCCGGGCCGCGCTGGGACTCATAGATCCGCCCGGCGAGAAAGACCACCAGCAGCGCCAGTACCGCAATGCTCCCTTTTTTCAGCAGTGAGCCGATAACGGCGCCCGACGTTCGCCAGTGTCGAAATAGATGCTTCATGACGCTCTCTCTTATATTTATTGCGTAGCCGGACTTATCAGCCCTCTTCCTGACAGGCTATTCTCACGGTCTGCTTTTCAGCATAGTCATCGCTTCCTGCAAATTAAACCCGGCAGATCATTGCCCCCCGGCATAAAAAAACCTAGCGCACAGATCAACAATCGGTTGCGTATTTTTAAACACTGCATAAACCAAGGGGATAATCTTATTGTCAGATTTTTAAGAAACATGAATTATCGACGCACATGTCGCTATGAGAGGATAAAAAACAGATGGAGTGGTGGGTAAAAAAAGTACAGGACAACGCTTCGGCCAGCCTCTGCCGCGTCGTGCTTCAGAGCGGTGCGCTGGAGATGATCGCAGAGATTGAAGCCTGTCGCCTCCGCCTGCGGGAAGGGGATAAACTCACTCCGCTGGCCGATGCGCGCTATTGTCTGAATAATAATCCGACGCAAACTTTGAAGATTCGCAACGCCACTCATTATAGCAGCGAGCGTTGGACAAACGCCGGCAAATAACACGAGCCCGCTCCCTTTACTGGTTATGGTCTGAGTATCGTCGCATTTGACAGATAAATTCTCCTTCGCCCTTTTCCCGCTGTGACATACTATCGGGAATGTCAGCAGACCTGAAACAAGGAGCGAATCATGAATATCAAGGCCGCCAGTCTGACCCCGGAACAAGCGCTTGCCTTGCTGGAAGCACGCTATGAAGCCTCGGTCACGGCGTTACGCAAAGCCATCGGCGACTATATCGACCATAATACGCTCCCCGATACCGAAGCCCGCGCGGAAGGTCTTTTTGTCTATCCGCAGCTGTCGGTCTCCTGGGACGGCGCCGATCATAAAGCCCTCAAAACGCGCGCCTGGGGACGTTTCACCCATGCCGGTTGCTATACCACCACCATTACGAATCCGAAACTGTTCCGCAACTATTTGCTGGAACAGCTGACCCTGCTGTACCAGGACTATGGCGCGCATATCAGCGTCGAGCTGTCGCAGCATGAGATCCCCTATCCTTACGTGATAGATGGTTCCACCCTGACACTCGACCGCTCGATGAGCGCCGGTCTGACGCGCTATTTCCCTACCACCGAGCTGTCACAAATTGGCGATGAGACCGCGGATGGCCTGTTCCATCCCACCGAGTTCTATCCGCTGTCGCACTTTGACGCCCGCCGCGTCGATTTTTCGCTGGCGCGTCTGCGTCACTACACCGGCACGCCGGCGGAACACTTCCAGCCCTACGTGCTGTTCACCAACTATACCCGCTACGTGGATGAGTTCGTCAGCTGGGGCTGCAGCCAGATCCTCGATCCCGACAGCCCCTATATCGCTCTCTCCTGCGCCGGCGGGATCTGGATCACCGCCGAGACCGAAGCGCCGGAACAGGCCATTTCCGATCTGGCGTGGAAGAAGCACCAGATGCCGGCCTGGCATCTGATCACCCACGACGGCAAAGGGATCACCCTGATTAACATTGGCGTCGGCCCGGCCAACGCCAAAACCATCTGCGATCATCTCGCGGTACTGCGGCCGGACGTCTGGTTAATGATCGGCCACTGCGGCGGCCTGCGCGAAAGCCAGGCCATCGGCGACTATGTGCTGGCCCACGCCTATCTGCGTGACGATCATGTACTGGATGCGGTGCTGCCGCCAGATATTCCGATCCCCAGCATTGCCGAAGTGCAGCGCGCCCTCTACGACGCCACCAAGCAGGTGAGCGGGATGCCCGGCGAAGAGGTTAAGCAGCGGCTGCGTACCGGGACGGTGGTCACCACCGACGACCGTAACTGGGAGCTGCGCTATTCCGCTTCGGCGCTGCGCTTTAATCTCAGCCGGGCGGTAGCTATCGATATGGAGAGCGCGACCATCGCCGCCCAGGGCTATCGCTTCCGCGTCCCCTACGGCACGCTGCTCTGCGTCTCGGACAAACCGCTGCACGGTGAGATCAAGCTCCCCGGCCAGGCTAACCGCTTTTACGAGGGCGCTATCTCCGAGCATCTGCAGATAGGCATCCGGGCGATTGACCTGCTGCGCGCCGAGGGAGATCACATGCACTCGCGTAAGCTGCGCACCTTCAACGAGCCGCCGTTCCGTTAATCGTCGATGACGTGGGAATCGTGAGATAAACGCTGACGTTACCCGCCAGGGAGCGTCAGCGTCCGGATAAGCGAAACAAACGACCCGGCGGTGTTTGTCCACGGAAGAAAGGCGGTAAACAGAAAAGCAAAAAGCCTGCTCGAAAGCAGGCTTCTTAAATTTGGCTCCTCTGACTGGACTCGAACCAGTGACATACGGATTAACAGTCCGCCGTTCTACCGACTGAACTACAGAGGAATCGTGTGAACGGGGCGCATATTATCGATGACGCCCGGCGCTGTCAAAGCCTGTTTTCAATAAAATGAATCGTTTGCCGAATTATTCTTCACTTTGCGCAAAAAATGGCGTTTAGCCTCGCAAACGGCTCAGCTTTCCTCCGATGAAGCCTTCACGCGCGGATATTTCCACAGCCAGCGGCCGCTCACCATGCGGAAATAAAACAGCACGCCGCGCACCGCCCAGTCGAGCACCATCCCTAACCAGACGCCAATCACCCCCATCCCCAGCACGATGCCCAGGGTATAGCCCGCCACTACCCGGCAGCCCCACATGCCGAGCATCGACACCCACATGGTGTAGCGTACGTCACGGGCGCCTTTAAAAGCGCAGGGTAAAGTCCACGACAGCGACCAGATCGGCATAAACAGGGCGTTGAGCCACAGCAGCTGTTTAACCACTTCTTTTACATCTTCTTCATGGGTGTAGAACGAGGCGATAAAGCCGGCGAAGGGGGCGCTGCCCCAGGCGATCAGCGTCAGAATGATCGTCGACAGCCAAAATACGTGCCAGGCCTGGAATTCAGCCTGACCAATCTGCCCTTTTCCCAGCCGCTTGCCGGTAATGATCGTCGAGGCAGAGCCGAGGGCGTTGCCCGGCAGGTTAATTAGCGAGGCCACCGAAAAGGCGATAAAGTTGCCGGCGATAACGTTGGTGCCCATCCCGGCGACAAACATCTGGGTCAGCAGCTTGCCGCCATTGAAGAGGACAGATTCGATACTGGCCGGGATGCCGATCCCCATCACCTCCCAGATAATGGCGAAGTTAAAGGGTTTGAAGTAGCCCTTCAGCGACAGCCGCAGCGCCGGATTGAGGCCCACCATCAGCACCCAGATCGTGGCTATCGCGCCAATATAGCGGGCAATGGTCAGCCCAAGCCCGGCGCCGACAAACCCCAGCCCCGGCCAGGAGAAGATGCCGTAGATGAGCACGCTGCTGATTAAGATATTGAGGATATTCATCCCGCCGTTGATCAGCAGCGGGATTTTGGTGGTGCCGGCGCCGCGCAGCGCCCCGCTGCCGATCAGCGCAATCGCCGCCGCCGGGTAGCTCAGCGCCGTCAGTTCCAGATAGGTCAGCGCCAGGTCCTTGACCTGGGCGGTGGCATCGCCGGCGACAAAATCAATAATCTCCTGGCCAAAGGCATGGATCACCCCCGCCAGCAAAATGGAAAACAGCGTCATAATAGCCAGCGACTGGCGCGCGGCCGCCCTCGCCCGCCGCCGATCGCGCTTGCCGAGGCTAAAGGCCACCACCACCGTGGTGCCCAGATCGATGGCGGCAAAGAAGGACATGATGACCATGTTAAAGCTATCGGCCAGCCCCACCCCGGCCATGGCCTCTTTTCCCAGCCAGCTGACAAGGAAGGTGCTCAACACCCCCATCAGCAGCACACAGGCATTTTCCAGCAGAATGGGCACAGCGAGAGGGCTGATTTCGCGCCAGTACAGCACACGATAACGCTGACGTTTTTTAAACCAGGATGTCCGTTCGACAGCCTGGCGTACGGCGGAGGTGACGTTCAAGAGAGACCTTAGTGAGAGATGTTGAAACAACATTTCAAATGATGATTGAGAAATGGATATCCTGCAAAGTATTTTCCGTAATAATTGTCGGAAATGACAACAAATTGTCGATGGAAGCGGCAGTTGCACCTGAACAGGCGAATTGATGTTTGACAAAAGTTTTTTCGCCGCTAAGATACGACTCCACACGATTCCTCTGTAGTTCAGTCGGTAGAACGGCGGACTGTTAATCCGTATGTCACTGGTTCGAGTCCAGTCAGAGGAGCCAATTTCCTGTTTGCATGCATCTTTGCGAATCCTTATCTGATATTGATTCAAGAGGTTAGCGTGAAAACTCTTCCCGGTGCATTTTGATTTTACCCTCCGCATCGGGAAAAATTGGTGGTCAAATCTGGGGTCAGGTTAGTTCGATGACGGAGTGACCCCCAAATGTCCCTTAACGACTCAAAAATCCGCAACTTAAAACCATCCGCAAAACCCTTCAAAGTTTCTGATTCTAACGGTCTGTACCTTCTTATCAAACCAGGCGGCTCACGTCACTGGTATCTTAAATATCGTATAAACGGCAAAGAATCCCGCATTGCACTGGGTGCCTATCCTGCCGTCTCCCTGTCTGATGCCCGCCAGCAGCGCGAAGGTATCCGTAAGATGCTGGCGCTGAACATCAACCCGGCACAGCAGAGGGCTTCTGAACGCAGAGCCTGCACACCAGAGAAGGTGTTTAAAACAGTGGCGCTGGCATGGCATAAAAACAATAAAAAGTGGTCGCAGAACACCGCTGACCGTCTGCTTGCCAGCATGAACAACCATATCTTTCCTGTAATTGGTCATCTGTCCGTCACGGAGCTTAAACCCCATCATTTCATTGACCTGCTGAAAGGTATTGAGGAAAAGGGCCTGCTGGAAGTCGCGTCCCGCACGCGGCAGCACCTCAGTAACATCATGCGCCATGCGGTCCATCAGGGATTTATCGACACCAACCCGGCAGCAAATCTTGATGGCGTGACGGCTCCCCCCATGAGACACCACTATCCCGCCCTGCCGCTGGAGCGGCTGCCAGAATTGATTGAACACATTGAAGCATATCATCAGGGCCGTGAACTGACCCGGCTTGCTGTCCTGCTGACGCTGCATCTGTTCATTCGCTCCAGTGAGCTGCGCTTTGCACGCTGGTCAGAAATTGATTTCATAAACAGAATTTGGACGATACCCGCCACACGCGAAGCCATTGTGGGTGTGCGTTATTCAGGGCGCGGTGCAAAAATGCGCACTGCTCATATCGTGCCCCTCTCACAGCAGGCTATAGCTATTCTGAAACGGATTAAGGAAATATCCGGGGCTTACGAACTGGTCTTCCCCGGCGACCATAACCCGTACAGGCCGATGTGCGAAAACGCGGTTAATAAAGCACTGCGCCTTATGGGATTCGACACGAAACAGGACATCTGCGGACATGGCTTTCGGGCAATGGCATGCAGTGCCCTGATGGAGTCTGGCTTATGGTCGCAAGATGCAGTGGAACGCCAGATGAGTCACCAGGAGCGCAACACCGTGCGTCTGGCTTACATTCATAAGGCTGAGCATCTGGAAGCCCGCAAGGCGATGATGCAGTGGTGGTCAGATTATATCGATACATGCCGGGTCGCATACGTACCACCTTTTAACACAGGGCGGGATAAAAACAACGAAGCTGCATGACCAATAACAAAAAGCTGTATCAGCATACCCTGGTACGGCTTTATTCATTTCTGATGGCTTGCCAACCCCTCCACCCCGACCCGTCGCTGCCTGTAGAAAGCTGTTACACAGCAACAACACGCTTGCGCCGTCAGCCCTGGCGTGCCATTTCATTTGAGAGCAAGGATCATCCCTACTGCCCCAGCGACGAGAACGGCATCAATGAGAAGCTCGAACGTATGCGTCTGGAGTTTCTGGACGAGACGTTTCGCAATCATCGAACCGACGAACAATGCGATGCCGATGGCAAGTCCATGTGTGAGGACAGGCTGCGCGAGTGCGCCCGATATACCGAACGTAGCTAGCTTGCCAGCGTAGAGCAGGATTGCGCTTGCCGCCTCTGATCCCAAAAATACGCCTCCACTCATTCCGTACCCGGTAAATACCGGCACGCTGAGCGGCCCGGTGGACAGCACGAATCCGGTCATAAACCCGACAATCGCCCCGGCCAAACTCATGTGCCAGAGATTCAAGTGGAGGTTCGATCGTCTGATGAGACGGCGCAGCGGGATCATCGCAAGGAAGAAAGCTGCCAGGAATACCTCCACTGTGCCAGGAGAAATCGTAAGTAACGTGTGCGCCCCGAGAACAGCCGCAGGAACTCCCGCCAACGAATAGGCAAACACCGGTCGCCAACGAATCTCATGCCACCAGACAATCACCCGTCCGATGTTGCCGAAAAGGGAGGCGATCGCCATAACAGGCACAGCAATCCGTGGCCCGTACGTGGCTACGAGGACGGGCAGCATGATTAACGACGAGCCAGTGCCGACGACACCGCTGAGTACTCCGGCACCGAGAGCGACGAAGAAGAGAAGTAAGAGTGCAATCATCGGCTTTAAGATCAACCAGGGCCATCGCTCGCAGCCGCAAGAAGCGGTACCAGGATGTCGCTGATCGGCGTTGGAATGCTGTGAACCCGGCCGCGACGCGCAATGACGCCGTTGCGGATATCCCATTCAAGCGGTCGGCCAGCTTCTCGATCCGTGAGTATGGAGGTGCTCATGTCTGCAGGAGCCGCCCGGAACTTATCGAGGATCTCCTGCGGCACTTCGTCTCCGAGTTCAGCGCCCTCTGCACGTGCCACGGCCAGGCATTCCTGCAGATAAGCCAGCGTAAGCCTGGCGATATCAGCACGGCCAAACATGCCTGAGCGGCGGTGCGTGAGTGCCATGAGTCCAGCCACCGCATTCTGCATCAGCTTGCGCCAGGCCAGGGAGCTGAAATTCGCGGCCAGATCTACGGAGCACCACGTGCCTTGCAGCGCTGCGGCCACTACACGGGAAGCTGGCGCGTCTGGCACGCTGAGGCGCGCCTCACCACGCAAGCGTACCGAGCCATCGGACTGCGCTTGCGCAGGGAACCACACGACAGCGGGAACGATCTGTCCGGGCAGAGAGTACGTAGCGAGCCTGTCCAACTGTTCGACCCCATTCTGGAGCACGCATATAACCGTCTCCGGGCCAGTCAACGCCCTGAGCCATTCTGCTGCCGCGTCGATTTGTGTGGACTTGACTGCCAGAAAGATAAGATCAACCCTGCGAGTGATTTGTGCCGGATTCGTCTGTACCGGACCGGGTACGGTGATAAAGCGGTTGCCATCTTGCAAGGTCAGGCTATCGCGGGGAGTACGTCCACACAGCAATGGTGTGCGGCCGACTTCGTGTAACGCCGCCGCGACTGTTGTGCCGATGGCACCTGGACCTAAAACAGCAACAACTGTATTGATTTCAGTGTTCATGAATGCGGACTCCTTGCAACAGAATCTAATTACGTGGTGGTTGTGCCCTTCCCAAAGGACATGTAATATATTACATATGAATAAAGAAAATGGTAATAGAATTTCAGAGGGTGAGCAGCGGTTACAGCAATGGCTTGGCAGCATTCACGCCCGAAGCGGCGACCTCGCTGCAAGTGAGGCTAAAGTTGTCGATCTCCTGCTTGTCGATCCTTTATTTGTCGGTACAAGCACGGCAGCACAGGTTGCCACCCGTGCTGGTGTATCACCGCCGACAGTAATACGCGCTGCACGAGCGATCGGGTTCACCGGGTTCACTGAACTTAAGATAGAGATTGCCCGGGCTCGTGGCACTGCCCAATTCTTTGCCCCGCCTGAAGTTCTTACAGCGGATGCGACGCTGGCATCAGTGCTGGAAACATCAATTCGTGCTGGTGTAGACGCACTGACTGCGCTCAGCGGTGCTATCGAAATCTCCGCACTTGATGAGGCGGTCGATTTAATCCAGAGCGCACGCCAGGTATTTGCATTTGGTGCTGGTCCCTCTGCGACGGTTGCCGCTGATGCGGTCTTTCGTTTGCGGACGGCGGGTGTGATAACCGTCAGTATCCAGGATTATTTATCAGCGATGATTGCTGCTCGTCTACTCGGTCCAGGCGATGTCATCATCGTCGTCAGTTCAACAGGGCGCACATCATCCACACTCTCCATCGCTGATGCAGCATCCTCGGCAGGAGCATCGCTTATTGCAATAACTAACCAGTACGATACCCCACTGGCGACACTCGCCAACGTTTCGCTCGTTGTTGGCGGAATGCCACTCCCGGCACAGATGGCCGCTGCCGGGAGTCGACTGGCCCAGCTCGTCGTTATTGATACGCTGGTCGCTGCTCTCACTCTGCGGGATAAAGAACAAAGTCGCCGGGCTGAACGGGCGGGTATTGATTTGCCCGATATGTCCTGATGCAGTTCAGCACGGTAGCAATGATTCTTACTGCTGCGGTAGCTCATGCAGTATGGAATATAGCCTCAAAATACAAGAGGGAAGACACTCTTGTGTTCGTCTGGGCGTACAGCTGTGCCTCAGCATTGCTGTGGGTCCCGTTCAGCCTCATTCTGATAGTTGAGGGACAACAGGAACTCGACTGGAGACTCGCTGTCGGCGCAGTTATCTCGTCTGCACTTCATATCGCTTATTCTCTAATCTTGCAGGCTGGCTACGAGCGCGCCGAACTGGGTGTTGTTTATCCGATTGCCCGAGGAAGTGGACCAGTTCTGACGATACTGTTTGCAACCCTTCTCATGGGAGAACGGATTTCACCAGGCGCTTTACTCGGCGCTTTTATCGTTATCGCTGGTATTTTCGTTGTCACCGGCAATCCGTTCAGGAGCGGAAGCCGACCACTACAGGGAATGCTTTGGGGGGCAGCGACAGGCACCGCCATCGCTGGCTATACACTCTGGGACGGTTATTCGGTAATCTCTCTGCACCTGGATCCAGTGCGCTACTACGCCAGCACACTCCTGCTACAGAGTCTGATTCTTACCCCTGGTGCGATGCGGCGACGAAATCGCATTCCAACTGCTGTACGTGTGGATATCATCCCAATCCTTATCATTGCTGTATGCTCTCCCCTTGCCTACATCCTTGTACTGACAGCCATGCAGAGCATGCCACTGGCACTCGTCGCTCCTCTCAGGGAAACATCCATTATTGTCGGCTCCCTTCTTTCGTACTGGCTTTTTCGTGAAAATCATCTGGCACGCCGGATTGCCGGTGCAGTGGTGGTGCTGACCGGCATCGCAATAATTAGCCTTTGATCGCTTCGTTGGATGCCAATCGTCGTCTTATTGTCAGCGTGGATCGTTCGTCGAAGTTCAGTTTTCATCACCAGTTTGATCGCAAAGCTATGCCACATAGCACTATTGGCTTTATAATCATTAACGGTAAAAGTGGTATTGAATAGTGATACTCCGATGCAACACATTCAACATGTAGCCTGATTCTGATAACCGCTTTCGTTAGAAATGGCTTACTCCATAGCGAGAGTTCGTGATGCTCAAAACAGAAGATCTCAACACTATGATATCAATTGATGAGATTCACTTTGCTGACTGGCAAATCTGGCCACAGCTAAGGATTCTGTTACATCGGGGTAAGCCAGTAAGAATTTCTGCCAGAGCTTTTGATGTTCTGGTTGTTCTGGTGAGTGCCAGAGGTAAAGCCGTAAGTAAAGAATCTTTACTTACGCAAGTGTGGGGAAATGAAATCGTCGAAGAAAATAATCTTCAGGCACAAATTTCAGCTATACGCCGCATACTGGGACATGACCGCCATCTACTGGTTACTGAATTTGGTTGTGGTTATCGCTTTAATATCAACAAATCGCCAACTGAACCGCTCTCTAAATCAAAAATACCTGAGCCCGCTATTACCCCTTTTCTAGCGTCGATTCTGGGGCGTGATAAAGCTGTGCAGGAATTATGCGCCTTATTGGATCAATACCGTCTGGTGACGATTACAGGCTCAGGGGGCGTGGGTAAGACTCGTCTGGCATGGGAAGTCGTCAGTCTTACACACACGCATTTTCCTGATGGAATATGTGTGGCTGAACTGGCTCACATCACCGAAGCATCCAGCTTGCTATCCGTTATTTCACAAGCGCTCCATCTTCCATTAGCTGCCATTCATAATGATGCCGATTCACGGCAACAGCTTGCACGGCGTCGATGTTTACTGCTGATTGATAACTGTGAACATGTAATTAATGAACTTGAACCAGTGATTACGTTGCTCCTGCACCTGGCTCCCCATATCAAACTGTTGTTGACCAGCCAGGTAGCGTTGCAGGTTGCCGGCGAGCAACAATATCTACTACCACCATTACAAGTTCCTGAGAGCGAAGAGGCTGATACCCAAGAGTTACTGAATTTTTCCAGTGTCCGCCTCTTTATCGAACGCGGGCAGGCAAATCGACATGATTACCATCCATCAGCCAGCGAACTGTCTTTGATTGGCGAGTTATGCCGTCATCTTGACGGTTTGCCGTTGGCGATTGAACTTGCGGCCTCCCGTCTGCCAGTCATGAGTGTCAAAGAGATCTATAGCCGACTGGAAGACCGTTTCCAGCTATTGAGCAATACGCACAGATCTCTGGAGCCCAGACATCAGAAAATACTGACCGCGCTGGAGTGGACTTATCAGTTGCTCAACACACGTGAACAACGATTATTTTGCTCTCTGGGGATCTATACCGATATGTTCAGTGTGAAATCAGTAAGCGACCTTCTGCTGATTAAAGACAAGCATCGCTGGCAGGTTGTTGACGATCTGCAAAGATTACTGGCTTTATCCCTGATTCAGGTCAGTACTCAGGTACCAGAGACCCGTTTCCGCCTGCTGGAAACCATGCGCCAGTTCGCATGCGATAAACTCAGGCAACAGGGTGAATATACTGTTCTTGAGGCCCGTTTTGCCGGTTATTATAAAGTTCTGGTAGAAGAGGCCCAAGGTGATTGGTTTATGCTGCCAACGGGACAGTGGCGTGAACGTTATAGCCATATGCTTAATGATTTGCGGAGTGTATTACAGCAAACGTTGACTGAGGGGGCCGATCCTTCTAAGGGGCTTAAGATATTACAAGCGATGACCCCTTTTTGGATTGAATATTCACTATACGATGAATGTCAGCGCCATATTTATCCTCTGCTTTATGAAAATACTTCGCAGGTAGTATTAACGCTACGCCAGAGAATGAATCTCAGCGCTGTAGCAGGTAAGGCGTCAACCTGGGCAAAAGGCCCTACGCCTGAAACACATTCAGCCTGGAAAACCGCGCTGACAATTGCAGAAAAGCTCGACGACAAAGAAATACGTTTACAGGCACATTACGGATTATGGTTGTATTATCTGCGTACTGGCGAGTTGGATAAAGCGCTTGAGCATGCGCAATCTATGTGCGAGCTAGCACGGTCCATTACCGACGAGGAGGCGATGGCAACCGGGCTGCGTATTCTCGGTGTATCCCTGCATTTTTTGGGCCGTCATGATGTCGGGCGTGATTATCTCCAGCAATCTCTTGATTGGTATGAACATGGTGAATTAAGCCACTCTTTCCGTTTTGGTCTTGATCAAGAGAGCGCCGGTCAGGCCTTTCTGTCTCGTTTACTCTGGTTACAGGGTGAGTATAAGGCCGCGAAACAGATGGCATGGCGCGGTGTTAAAAAAGCCGCTCGTTTGCAGCATGTCTGTTCTCTTTGCTGTGCACTGGCTGAAGGCGCTTGTATGACAGCAGCACTGGATCGTAATCCGCGTTGGGTTATAAAGGCCGCAAACTGGCTTATTCATCTGGCAAAAAGGCATGATTTATATTTCTGGAAGACATACGGCGAGCTGTTTCTTGTTTGGGCCAAACAGTTCAGTCATACCGATGTTAGTCAAACCACACTGTTTAGCTCGTTGCGGGCGATGGGATTAGATTGGCAATATTCCCCCTTGTTGTCAGAAATTGATACCGGGTTATCGCTGAGAGCCACCCACCAGGATCATGAAAACTGGTGCACGCCTGAGCTGATGCGTCTTTCTGCCACTCAATTACCTCCTCAGAAGCAACGCCTGCTGTTGGAGAAGGCCCTGGACAAAGCGCGTCAGCAACAGGCTCATGGCTGGGCCCTCCGTATTGCTTATTCATTGGCGACATTGCAGGCTGAAGCCGGGGAAAAATGGGCTGCTAAACAATTGATACAGGACGCTTTACATGATGTTGATGACTCAGACAATGCGACGGATGTAAGAAGTGCTATTGCGCTATGTGCCCGAATAGGGGCCTGAATATTTACGTTTTACGGCTATCAACATCCCCATGATCACGAGTCCGCCCCCTGCTGAAGAAATCAGCGCCCAGCTATGAGTTGTCTCCCATAACCAGGTGGCAGTCAGTGAGCCACATGCTCCGCCAATAAACATAACGCACATAAATAATGTATTAAGACGGTTTCTGGCATCCGGACGCAAAGAATAAATCGTGTGCTGATTAGCTATCAGTACACATTGCTCACCCGCATCCAGTAGTAGAATGCCCACCACCATACCCACAATACTGTTCCATCTCCAAAAAACAGTCCAGGCTAGCAGCATGAGTATCACACCAAAAACAACCATTCGGAATGGTCCCTGACGATCGCTGAAACTTCCCGCCAGAGGCGCACACAGAATACCGATTAACCCCAAAGCAGCTAGGGCGCCGGTTATCCCTGCACCGTAATCGTAGCGATAAGCTAACCAGAAAGGGAGCACGGTCCACAGCACGCTGAAGGAGGCAAACAGCATTGCTTGTGTAAGAGTTGCACCACGCACCTGCGGCTCGTTTTTCCACAGCAGTCCTAATGAACGTAATACCGCCAGATAGTTAAACTTTGGCGTTGACAACGACTGAGTAGGCAAAATGCGTAAGATGAAAAATATAGCCAGCAATGTCATGATCGCGCCGGACAAAAAGACGCCACGCCAGCCGAAATACTGACCAATAAGGCCTCCGATAGCCCGGCCAGCAAGGATACCTGCCAGGACACCGCTCATCACCGTACCAACGGTTTTACCTCGTGCAGAAGTTCTTGAGAGCGAGGCGGCAAGCGGCACTATCTGTTGAGCTACTGTTGCAGCCATCCCGGTAAGGAAGGAGAAGAACACCAACACTGTCGCCGTTGGGGATAACATCATGCCGATCATTGCCAGGAAAAGCACCTGCGCTTGACGCAGGATAAGCCGCTGACGTTCAATATAATCGCCCAGGGGGATCAGAAAGAATAAGCCCACCGCATAGCCTACCTGGGTGACCATGGGGATCAAAGAAACAGCTCCCCATTCATTGGGAAATGATCCGGCAATTAAATTCAGGACAGATTGATTAAAATAAATATTAGCCACAACAATACAACAAATAATTCCCAGCATAAGAATCCTGGTAGAAGAAAGCTCGTGATTGTCCGAACGCATTGACCACTCCTGGCACTAAACTCAATATTGTCTGGAGTATAAGCAAAGGCGACACCCAACTCTTTGACCGCTTTTTTCAGACATCTGAATTCTGATGCACAAGCTCCTGAAAAAGAGATTTGTTACTAATACTGCTCATGTTATTGACTGTGCTTAACTTGAGGAGCAACAAATGGATTTAAAACTGACTGGAAAAGTGGCTCTGGTAACTGGAGCCCATACCGGAATTGGTTTCAGCATTTGTGAAGAATTGGCCGTGAATGGTGTGCATTTAGTCATGGTGGCCAGACGAGAACCTGAGCTGATTCTTGCTGCGAAAAAAATTTCAGAGAAATACGGTGTTTCGGTGCTGCCTATTGCCGGGGATGTGACTGATCCCAAACTACCTTCTTTAGTGGTTGAACAAGCGGAAAAAGTTTTTCAGCGTATTGATTTACTGGTGAACAATGCCGGAAGAGCCCATGCGGGCACGCTGTTAACCACTTCGGAAGAAGACTGGCAGATAATGACTGAGACCAAATTCTCCGCCATGCGACGTTTTTGTAAGGTAATCATCCCCGGGATGCAGAGACGAAACTGGGGGCGTATTGTCAATATCTCATCCATTGGCGGTATCTACCCTAATCCGCAACTTACCGTCTCACACGCACTGAGCGCCGCTATCAACAACCTGACCCGTAGTTTAGCACTTAGCGTGGCTCCGGATGGCATTCTGGTCAATGCGATCGGAGTGGGTGCTGTCGCGACGGATAACTGGGCGCAGAACATGCTACCGAATGTTCGCAATCGTCGTCCTGAACTGGCTGACAGAACAGACGAAGAGGTAATGGCATTACTGGGTAAAGAGAAAACGCCTGTGGGCCGCTTTGGACTTCCTGAAGATATTGCTGCAATTGCTACGTTCCTACTTTCTGGGAGGAATCAGTTTGTTACTGGACAGACAATTGAAGCATCAGGCGGAGCAGACAGATTTATGTAATGTCTTCCATTCAACTTAAATAATGTTTGAGAATTGAATTAGTTTAACCTGATATTTGTTCTTCTTTTCAATCACTGCGAAATATGAGGCCGGATATGGGGGACTGAAACGCTAAGAAGCCCCCGTATCAATATAATCCAAATATTATAACGTAATAGATCCCGCACCATGAAATTAATTTCACTGGAAAATTCATGGTATTTTTTTAAAAAATAGAAATAGAGGAAAACCACTATGTCAAAGAAACAAACACTATCAAATACAAACTATAGTTCGCCTGACTGGCTGACTATCCGTGAAGCAGTCGAAGTGATAAATAAAAAAGGACTGGAAATTAAAAAAAAGTGATATTTACAGGCATGCATTACATGGCAGCATTCATCTCTCTATTTACTTTCAGTCGCCAATTACATTACGAAAAATACAGAGATCGAGCTACAAAGTAAGGCTCAGACCATGTGATATGTCATCAATAAATCGTTTATGCCTTCTTGACAAAAAAGCGTTTATTGAAGGACATAATTTTATTGTTAGCACTACTGGCAAATATATCATTCCCACAGAGAGAGTGATTGACACTCTATTGATTGGATATGAATATGTTCTAGTACAAAAATTACTTTCCCAATCTCTTAAAATACCATTGCCTGTAACAGGAGCTATTGATTTTAATCATGGCATAACAGTTAGCTTACAAGGAGAACCATTTCAACTATTCGATAAAATGACATGGGAAGAAAGAATAACACAAAAAATTATGCAACTCCCTAAAAACATTTCACCATATGTACATAAAGAGATATTCTCAAAGAGGATAAATAATTACCTGGGGAAAGAGTATTTCCCGGCTCATATTTTACCTCGGGATGCCTGGTTTGTTATTCGACATGCTGAACTTGATAAAGTCATTGAAATCATAACCAATAGCAGAGTGCCCCCATTATCTGCAACGCGAATATCAACACCACTATCTCGTTTTTTCTGGCTGGCCTGTAAAAACAATGAAGTCATCCGTCCATTAATTAGTAAACCGTACAAACTACTATCTATTTTCGAACAATGGGCATCTGACGAAGGCATTACCGACAGGCTCAGTGGTGATACGTTAAAAACTGCACTCGTACGCGGTTCCCCCACATCAATGTCGGATTGACGCAAGTGAATTTTACCAAACCCAAATGTCCGTATTAAGGACTCTAAAATCAGTAATACGGACATAATTAGTTTTTTTGGCTCTTTTTTCCTTGTCACCTCAAGGGATATTATATTTCTGCATTACGGCTATAAATACATATCATCAATTAACAAGCATTAGAAATGTAAAAACAAAACAGTACTTAATTGCTCACAACCCCACACATACATAAAAGCCACTCCTTATTCAAGGAGGATTTAGCCGACCTGCATAGGTTCGATCGAATCCAAAACGTGCAAAATAGATTAACCTTAATTTATCCAACCATTAAATACACACATGAGTTCGTAGACTAGCCCCTTGAATATCCAGACACTTTGACTCGCTTAATAAGTGATAGTCTTAATGCTAGTTTTTGACTAGTCATAGAGTTGAGGATGATCGACGTTTTAGGCCCTGAGCGCCGCAGACGACGTACCCCGCAGGAAAAAATGGCTATCGTTCAGCAGAGCTTCGAGCCAGGTATGACTGTGTCGATGGTTGCCCGTCAACACGGTGTTGCTGCAAGTCAGTTGTTCCTCTGGCGTAAGCAATATCAGGACGGCAGTCTTACCGCTGTCACTTCCGGTGAACAGGTTGTTCCCGCGTCGGAACTGGCCGCAGCCATGAAGCAGATCAAAGAGCTTCAGCGTATGTTGGGTAAGAAAACGATGGAAGTTGAGTTACTGCGTGAAGCCGTAGATATTGGCCGGCAAAAAAAGTGGATAGCGCACGTACCCTTGTTACCTGAGGGTGGCGAATAAGCTTCGTCAGTCGCTGTTTGCGGGTCTCACGTGCGCAGCTTCATGCGATAACCCACCGCCCGGCTGACTGGCAGGATCGCCGACGCAAGCGTCAGCCCGACGATACGGAAGCACTGAACCGTATCCATGCTGTTATCGGTGAAGTTCCGACCTACGGCTACCGGCGGGTATGGGCGTTGTTGCGCAGACAGTCGGAAAATGAAGGCATCGCAGTTATTAACGCCAAACGAGTCTATCGGATCATGCGTCAGCATGCGTTATTACTTGAGCACAGGTCCGCACTGGCAGTATCAAACCGGGCGCACACGGGCAAGGTAGCGGTAAAAGAAAGTAATCGACGTTGGTGTTCCGACGGGTTCGAGTTCCGTTGCGACAATGGAGAGAAACTGCGGGTTACCTTTGCACTGGACTGCTGCGATCGTGAAGCGCTGCACTGGATGGCGAGTACCGGAGGGTACGACAGCGCGACGGTACAAGATGTGATGCTGGGTGCGGTGGAGCGTCGCTTCGGAAACCGGCTACCGCCGACCCCGGTTGAATGGCTGACAGATAATGGCTCGGCCTATCGGGCTCACGAAACACGCCGGTTCGCAAAGATGGTGGGTCTGGAGCCGAAAACAACAGCAGTGCGCAGCCCGGAAAGTAACGGTATGGCCGAGAGCTTCGTAAAAACGATGAAGCGGGACTACATCAGCATCATGCCAAAACCGGATGGGCTGACAGCAGCGAGGTACCTTGCGGTGGCGTTCGAACACTATAACGAATGGCATCCGCACAGTGCGCTGGGGTACCGTTCACCGCGTGAATATCTGCGGCGTCGGACCAGTAATGGGTTAAGTGATAAATGGTGTATGGAAATATAGGGGCCAATCCAGTTCGTAATTATATTCCAATTAATGAATCCAAAATTTACTCTCCAATACATTACACATGCAAAAACACGAAAACATACATTGCGCAGAAAGACTTAGATTCATTTACAATGAAATAAATGAGTGATTTCATTTCGTTCAACAAATCTATAACTGAGGTACTAAGGCCATGATTACTAGATGAACCCGTCCATAATTCAGATAGTTACTAAAGATTTAAAAAATCATCCTTATGATACGAGTAATTACCCTGCTCCCTAGAAGACTTGCTTTTAATATTTACGGCATTTTTTCTATACCGGTGCGGTGGGACATTATACCTTTTCCGAAATGCCCTGGTTAATGATTGCTGAGAGTCAAAGCCAAATCGCATCGCGATGTTTATCAAAGGTTCATTTGTTGTGATAACAGCCTCTAAAATAAGACATAATTTTTTCTCTCTGATAAAACCTCCCAGGCTCCGCCCTGTTTCAGAAAAAAACAGTCTCTGCAAATGCCATTTTGAATATCCGGACCTGATAGCCACATCATCAATTTTTAGTGGCATCTCTATATTTTTGTTTATCCAGATAATTAAGTCATTTACAAAATCTTTTCTGTTTTTCATAACCGAAACCTTAGAATTACTCTACTAGAAATACGTTTTCATCAGGCATATAGTTCAAGAGCTGACAATCCCTAAGTTCTGCATAAATCCTCAATAGAAACCATACTTTTTATTATGGTGTGATGGATATACTCGCAGACAGTCCAGCCACCAATTCAACTCCCTCCGGCAATCTGTCAATATGAATCCGAACCGGGATACGCTGCGCGAGCCGCACCCAGCTAAAGGTTGGCTCGACATTAGGCAGGCCAAGCCCCCCGGTCTCGTCATTGTTATCATCTATTCCGCGTCCGATACTCTCAACATGACCCGTGATCACCGGCTTAAATCCCATCAGCGTAATGTGTGCAGTATTTCCCGTGCGGATATGTTGCAACTTAGTCTCTTCAAAATAGCCAACCACCCAAAAACTATTGGCATCAATGATGGAAACTTTAGTTTCTCCAGCTGTGGCATAGTCACCAGGGCGAAGCCGCAAATGTGTGACATAGCCCGTAACCGGAGACCGAACAATAGCATGCGATAAGTTAAGCTCTGCAAGGTCCAGCGCAGCCAGTGCACCGTGGTAATTAGCCGCAGCGACGCTGGCTGCGCTGGCTGTTTGTTGTAAATCCTCGCTGGAAATCACCCCTTTAATCTGAGAGCGTCGCCTCGCCGCATCCTGGCGCATCAGCATTTCATGACGTTTCGCCTCAACATCAGCCTGGGCGCTGACCACTGCCAACCTCAACCAGTGCGGGTCAATGGAATAGAGAACATCGCCCCGATTAACCCACTGATTATCGCGGACGGCCACATTCAGAACCGGTCCAGAGACATCCGGCGCAATCTGGACCACATCCGCACGAACCCGACCATCGCGGGTCCAGGGGGTTTGCACATAATGTTTCCAGAGAATAAAAGCCAAAAGCGTAGCAACCGCCACAGCGCTGAGCGTCAGCAAATAGCGGCCCAGTAGAGAAAGTAACGATTTCATTTTAAAAACCCCAGTTCGGTCAGTCCCTGCAACAACAGGTAAAAAGTAATAATAAAGATGGAAAAATCGATCATCGGGCGAAACGGCAAGCGACGGTAACCCTTGCTTAGCGAGAAAAGCTGCACGAGTAATAGCGTACAGGTGAGCGCGACGAGGGAAATTAACAGTAGACCGGGTACAAAAACGCCCTCAATATTGAAATCATTGATCATCGGCAGGCTCCATTTCCTGAGTGCTTAATGCGCAGTACAGATCAACCAGTTGATTAACATGATGCCGCGATAGTTCATCTGCTACGGACAGGCTACGCTCAGTCAGGCTGACAATCCGTTCAAGTAAGGTGTTAATATCCGTCGGGTGTGTAAGACAAGTGAGAACCTCTTTTATTTCTTTGTCTGCATGCGCATCCCATCGGCGTAATCGCATTACACACAGGCCTATACGCAGGGTGTGCAAAAGATGATTCAATGCCTGTTCTGATGACTGTCCGCTGCGCGGCAAACGCGGCAGTACCAACGCAGCCCGATCGATCATCAGGTTGATCCAGAGAGTTTCATCAGTATTCAACACACCTTTCACGCTGCGGTTAATATCGCGCTGGCATAATTTAAGCAGGCGTTTTATTGCCGCATCTGCCTGCACAGTCTGCAGAAAGCCCATGCTGAATACCGCAAAGCCAGTTGCAGAAAATAATGCGATAGAGGTATTCACCGCCACGGCAAAATCCCCGCTGTAATGAGCACCCAGCTCGCACAAAATAGGCAGCGTCAGTGTGATCCCCATCGCCATAAACGTGGTGGGCGGCCTTGCCTGGAGCGATCCGGCAAGCAGATATACCGGAGCTAGAACCACTACCAGCACGATAAAATCACTGACTTGCGGTAGGAGAACGAAGCTGTAGATCAGGCTTATCACAACTCCCCAGAGGGAACCAATGATGTATTTCACAATATGCGGGGCAGGCGTATCGAAGCTGCCAAACAGTGTGCAACAAACGCCAAGGATAGATACTGCCGTACCGCCATCAGGCCATGCCGAGAAAATCCACACCATGCAGCCGCTCAAAATGATGGTGAAAGCGCCCAATGCGGTGCGGGCAGCACTAAGAGGATCGCGGTGGAATACATACCCTTTCACGGTATTCATTTCTGAGTGCGCAGGCATCTGATTCGCGTGATGAATGGCATCCGAAAGACGATAGCACTGCTGCACGAGGACAATGGCCTCTGTCAGGTAGCGCATAAAACTTACATGCAGTGCTTCTACAAACGTTAACTCATGTACGACATAGCGCTGCAGTAATTTTTCACTGCGTTTTTTGAGCGCTTCCCCCTCGCTTTTAAATTTTCCTTCATCTTTGCAGGCCAGCCAGACCTCAACATCATCCATTAAAATTTGCACATCGACAGGTATCTTCGCTATCAGCGCTAAACGGTCACGTAACTCACAGTTAACAATGACTAATCGCGCAAGCCTGTCATGAAGCCTTTTTCTCGCTTGCCGGACCGGTACAGAGAACGCAAAATCATAAGGGATATGATGGCTGATGCCCTGCAGGAACTGCAATGCCAGTGCCATATGCAGCGGCGAGGAAACAGGATCGGGTTTGCCTATTAAAGTCTCTGCGATACGCTGTCGCGCCGCGAGCAGCGTCTGCGATAATTTACTGTTGAACTGGCCTGAGATGCGCGCGGGCAATACATAGCGATGAATAAGTGTCGCGCAGAAGATACCGATCATGATTTCCTGTACACGAGTGATAGCGATGTTAAAAATCGCGCCAGGATCGGATACAGCAGGGAAGCCAATCAGACTCGCAGTGTAACCAGCAAGGACAAAACCATAGGCCCGGGGCGTACGTTCCAGCAAGGACAAATAGAGGCAGAATGTAATCCAGCCTGCCAGTATCACGCTGCAAAATACGGGGGAATTCACGAACGTGGGTACAATTAATACCGTCATGCCAGCGCCAATTACCGTTCCCACCAGACGATACAAACTTCTGCTTAGCGATGCTCCGACGGAGGTTTGGGAAACAATATATACGGTGATAATTGCCCAGGAAGGCCGCTCCAGGCCAATTGATAATGCAATATAGTATGCGAGCATCGCAGCGGTAAAACTCTTCGCCGAATAGAGCAGAGCGTTCGCATCATTCAGTAGTGAAGGAGAAGCCATACCGCGAAGACGATGGCATATCGTGTGTAAAAAATGAAAGTAACTCGCGTTAATTTTTTTCATGCCGGAAATTATTACCGGCTTGCATATCCACTTAAATACTCTATTCTGTCAAAAAATACCTAAATGTTGCCAATCTATGTTACCCCCACTCGCCAATACGCTGTTCGATCCGGATACCACCTCCTGCCCCGCAGTCGCGCGTCATTTGGATTTTGTCGATTACGCGGCCGAAGTGCCTGTGCATACGCACCGCAAAGGGCAATTGATTATTGCCCTCTATGGAGCGGTCATTTGTCGCGCCGAAAATGATATCTGGATCGTGCCGCCTGATTGTGCCGTCTGGATCCCCGGGGGAGTGCCGCACAGCGCAAAAGCTACCTGGAATGCGCATCTCAACTATCTTTTTATCGAGCCTGGAGCCGCCGCGCTGCCGGAGCGATGCTGCACTCTGGCCATTTCTGGTCTGATCAAAGAACTCATTGCCCGTTTAACCCACGAGGGCGTCGGATACCCACCAGAAAGCCATCTCGCCAGACTGACCAGAGTAACACTTGATGAATTAGCCACCATGCCTCAGCAGAAACTGAGCCTCCCTGTGTCGTCGCATCCTAAAATCCGCGCCATGGCCGATGCTCTGGTCAGTCAACCTGACGACCGAAGCACATTCAAAACATGGGCAAAAAGACTGGCGCTTAGCGAGCGTTCTCTCGCGCGTTTAATGCTGCGCGAAACCGGGTTGACGTTCGGACGCTGGCGTCAGCAACTGCAACTGATAATTGCTCTCCGGGAACTGGCTAGCGGCGTTTCGGTTCAGAATGTTGCAGCTAATCTGGGGTATGAATCGGTCAATGCGTTTATCACCATGTTCAAAAAAACCATGGGCAGTACACCCGCACACTATTTTGCCGAACGGAAAACAAGCGCACACTTAACCGATATATAGCGACATCAGGTTATCCAGGAAACCAGAGGTGCGTCATAGAGCCGTACGCAGCATCCCGACGTATCCGTCTCCCTGTGCGGGGTACCACACCACAGAATCTTTACCGCATGGAACCTCCAGCCAGGACTTTATTGCCTCAGCCTCCTTAACGATAACAAGAATCAAAGTACGGTATTATATCTGTTGGATCGGTCTATACATGATCGGGAAGCACAATCAATTCAGCATTGTGTTAAGGAAGTAGTTGAGCATATATGTTTCGACCACATGACCTGCTCCCCGTTGATTAGTACACCCCGATGTTAGTAATGTCTTCATAAGCCACATGAGGACATCCCCATGAAGAAGCGTTTTTCCGACGAACAGATCATCAGTATTCTCCGCGAAGCCGAAGCTGGGGTACCCGCCCGTGAACTCTGCCGCAAGCATGCCATTTCCGATGCCACGTTTTACACCTGGCGTAAGAAGTATGGCGGTATGGAGGTGCCTGAAGTCGCTTGAGGAAGAGAACGCCAGACTCAAGAAGCTGCTTGCCGAAGCCATGCTGGATAAAGAGGCGCTTCAGGTGGCTCTTGGGCGAAAGTACTGACGACAGACCAGAAGCGGGAAGCCGTGATGCTGATGTGTGATGCGACCGGTCTGTCGCAACGTCGTGCCTGCAGGCTTACAGGTTTATCCCTGTCGACCTGCCGCTATGAGGCTCACCGTCCGGCTGCTGATGCGCATTTATCAGGGCGCATCACTGAGCTGGTACTGGAGCGCAGGCGTTTTGGCTACCGTCGTATTTGGCAGTTGCTGCGCCGTGAAGGGCTTCATGTTAATCATAAGCGCGTGTACCGGCTTTATCACCTCAGTGGCCTGGGCGTAAAACGCAGAAGACGTCGTAAAGGCCTGGCAACAGAACGTCTGCCGCTGCTCCGTCCGGCGGCGCCCAATCTGACCTGGTCGATGGATTTCGTCATGGACGCACTTTCCACCGGTCGCAGGATCAAGTGTCTTACCTGCGTCGATGATTTCACAAAGGAATGCCTGACGGTCACTGTTGCCTTTGGGATTTCAGGCGTTCAGGTCTCGCGTATTCTGGACAGCATTGCACTGTTTCGAGGCTATCCGGCGACGATAAGAACTGACCAGGGGCCGGAGTTCACTTGCCGTGCACTGGATCAATGGGCCTTTGAGCATGGTGTTGAGTTGCGCTTAATCCAGCCGGGCAAGCCAACGCAGAACGGATTTATTGAGAGCTTTAACGGACGATTTCGCGATGAATGCCTGAATGAGCACTGGTTCAGCGATATCGTTCACGCAAGGAAAATCATTAATGACTGGCGGCAGGATTATAACGAGTGTCGTCCACATTCAGCACTGAATTATCAGACGCCATCAGAGTTTGCAGCACGGTGGCGAAATGGAAAATGTGAAGGTAAACAAACCGACCTTACTAACTGACGGTTGTATCTAACTCTGGGGGCAGGTCAAAGCGTATCAATCATGATGTCATACCAAGGCTCTTTGACCAGAATGACCCATGCACAAAAAGTTGGTCATTCTGGTGGTCTTGACAAGCCCAATTTTAGGTTTAGCTTACCAATCAGCCAGTTAATGGCTAAGGCGATCCCAGTCAGAGGCGCCAAATTTAAGAAGCCTGCTTTCGAGCAGGCTTTTTGCTTTTTTGCATCGCTGACGTTAACTCAGCATCGCATCCAGCCTGGCAAGCACCTCGTTGACAACGACGCCAGGTATGCGTTCCAGACGCTTGCCTTTCCCTACCGCCTTCCTACGCCCCGCGTGTCCTCCGTGAGCGCACCCCAGCTCAGCCTGAAAAAGCGCCTGCCAGTAGGATGAATTCACTATCATTTGCGGGTGAGATAGCGTGGATTATCCACTCTGTCTAACGTTATACCCGGAGGCACCATGAACCTCAGACAACAGCAACAGCAGGCGTTCGATCGCAGCGGAGAACCTCTTATCGTCGGCAACGTCAGCCACTGCCCGCTGCCGCCGGAGACCCTCGCCGCACTGGGCCCCGATTCCCCCTATGTGGTGCAGGTATACGGCTCAGGCCTGACCGGCGAGGTTTATCGTCTGCGCATCGCCGGCAAGGAGTACAATTTAAAGAAACGTCGCGCCGTCGCCGGCGTTGCCAACCTCAACGGCCAGCTGTCGTTTTTAAATGAGGTACAGCGTCGGCAGGCATTGCAACAGCTGAAGGATGACCCGGTCACCGCGCCGCGCTTCACCCACATCGTCCCAACGCTGTATGCCGATTATCGCCTCGGCATCCTGCTCTCCCCCTGGATCGATGGCGAGCCGATACACCAGTTGACCCCGCCGCTGATCGCCCAGCTATTTACTACTCTGGAAGCCTGCGAAGAACAGGGGCTGATGGAGTGGGATCTCTGTAGCGGGAATCTGCTGGTGGACCGGCAGGAGCAGTTATGGCTGTTCGATTTTGGCTATATGTATCCCTTCGACCCGCTGAGAGAATTCAACAGCAATGGTCTGGCCGACCCGCTGTTCCACTTTGTCGAACGTTTTGAGACTCGCTTCTTTTTTAGCTGGCTGATGACCCGGATCCCTGACGCCGAACAGCAGCTGGCGCAATATCGCGAGATGAAGCGGCTGGCGGTCGAAAGCTACCGCCGGAAGCTGGTCTGGCTTCGCGCCCGGCGCGCTGACCCGCTGGTGCTGGCTCACTTTCAGCAGTTGACGGCGCGCTGGGAGTCGGCGCTGGCGGACCCTGCCGCGCTGAGCCGGCTGTTTGCCGTAGAGGCCTTTCGCTCACATGTGCTGGATATTGAAGACGACCTGCATGGTCAGTCCTGTACCTTACTCACCCTGCAACGCATTGACTGGGTGATAAACCAGCTGGAACAGCATTATCGCTTTATCGCCGACGAAGGCGGCCTGTTTTACGATAACGAAGGGAAATCGCAGCAGGCGCTGCTCAGCAGCTATGCGCAGAAGCGGCAGCAGGCGCAGCAGTACCTGTTGAAGGCCACCGCCGCGAAGGATTAACGGCGCTCGCGTCCCTGCTTCTGCTTCGCCTGGTACATCAGGCGGTCAGCGGTGGCCACCAGCGCGTTGAGACTGGGATGGCTGGCGGGATCGTATTCGACGCAGCCCCAGGAGAACGCCAGCTGCCAGGGATTGGCCGCCTGCTGGTTGAAACGCGCCACGTTGTGGCTGAGCGTCTCCATCGCCGTCGCGGCATCGTGGCGGCTGGTATTGGCGAACAGAATGATAAATTCGTCCCCCCCCTGCCTCGCGAGGATATCGGACTCGCGGAAGGCCGCTTTCATCAAGTCGGCGATGGCGATCAGCGCGCGATCGCCCTCTTCATGCCCCCAGGTATCATTGATGTGCTTGAAGCGATCGAGGTCGACAAACGCCAGGCTCACCGGCTCATGGCGGCGCTGGGCCGTCAGCAGGGCATACTCTGCCAGGGTGAGGAATCCCCGGCGATTAAACAGTCCCGTCAGCTCATCCGAGGTTGCCGCATCCAGCACCTTGAACTCATCCTCCACGATCGCCGCCAGATCGCTTAAGATCTGCATTTCATGGGCGGAAAACGATCGCGGCTGGTGATCCATCAGGCAGAACGACCCGATGGTCGCGCCATCCGGCAGTTGCACCGGATACCCGGCGTAAAAGCGGATAAACGGCGCCTCAATGACCAGCGGGTTATCGTGAAAGCGCTCGTCCTGCTGCATGTCGTTGACGATAAGCGGGTCGGTTTGCAGAATGGTATGGGCGCAAAATGAAATATCTCTCGGCACCGTGTCCACATCGAGACCGGCACAGGACTTGATATGCAGGAGATCTTCCCCCACCAGACTGATGGACGCCACCGGCAGGTTATACAGCGAACGGGCAAGCCTGGTCAGGCGATCGAAGCGTTCTTCTTTTCCGCTATTCAACAGCCCGGAAGAGCGTAGCGATTGCAGGCGACGCTGCTCGTCGGGATGAAGTCCGGCTAATTTCATTGTCTCTCACTTGTCTCTTGCGCAGAATTCCGCCGGGTTTCCGCAGAGAAACCCGGCGTTTTATCCTGCGAGGGGAAAATAGTCGTCAGGTACCCCATGAGTTAAGCAGATTTCCTCTGCACGTCAACCGGCGCGCCCCAGGCGACTGGCGCCCAGGGCGCTGGCGGAATGCCATTAACGGCACTCTGCCCGGCAAAGAGGGCAGATCAGGCGCGGATAAACGCCAGCAGATCGGCGTTGATGGTATCGGCGTGGGAGGTGTGCATCCCGTGCGGGAAGCCAGGATAAATTTTCAGCTGGCTGTTCGGCAGCAGCTTGTCCTGCAGGATGGCCGCATTTTTATAGGGGACCACCTGGTCGTCATCTCCCTGCATCACCAGCACCGGCAAAGTGATCGACTTAAGGTCTTCCGTCTGGTCGGTCTCTGAAAACGCCTTAATGCCTTCATAATGGGCTTTAGCGCTGCCGATCATCCCCTGTCGCCACCAGTTCTGGATCGTCCCCTGGGATATCTCTGCTCCATCACGATTGAAGCCATAGAACGGGCCAGAGGCGACGTCGAGATAGAACTGGGCGCGGTTCGCCGCCAGCGCTTTGCGGAAACCGTCAAACACCTCGATCGGCGTCCCGCCCGGATTCTGCTCGGTTTTCACCATTAGCGGCGGGACGGCGCTAATTAACACCGCCTTCGCCACCCGCCCCTGCGGCTGGCCGTAGCGGGCGACGTAGCGGGCGACCTGGCCGCCGCCAGTGGAGTGCCCGACGTGGACCGCATTGTGCAGATCCAGATGTTCCACCACCGCCGAAACGTCCGCCGCGTAATGGTCCATATCGTGCCCCTCGCTAACCTGATCGGAGCGGCCATGACCCCGACGATCGATAGCGATGACCCGGAACCCTTCGGCAAGGAAAAATAACATCTGGTTATCCCAGTCGTCAGCGCTTAACGGCCAGCCGTGATGAAAGACAATCGGCTGAGCTTCCTTTGGTCCCCAGTCTTTAAAGTAAATGTTGACGCCGTCTTGGGTGGTGACAAATGCCATATTACAGACTCCTCTTTCAGGATAACCAGCCTGCAGGCCCGTGCCTGGGCTGAACGCCGACGGCGGCCGGCAGGAGTGCCGACCGCACAGGAATGTGATGCCTGTAACAGTGTAGAAGATATTTAACGCCGGGCGGGACAACTTACCCTGTCTCGCTTGATTCGCCGATCCTGGACCAGACCGCGTCTGGTATCAGGCCGCACTCTCCTGCTGGCGGATCCGCACCATCAGCGCGCCGAGCAGCGCCCAGTCAAGCAGCACGGCGAAGGCAAAGCAGACGCCATGGCGTCCTCCTCCCGCAGTATGCCAGGTCAGCAGCGTCGCCGCGATGGCGATAGCTACGCTCAGCACCGTGGCGCCGCTGACCCGCATCCCCGGCAGCGCCGTCCTACCCGCCGCAATGCGCCAGGCGACAGCCGCTCCCACCCCACCGCACGCCACGCCCGGCAGCAGTGCCGGCCAGTCCTGCCCGCCATACCAGGCCACCAGCGCCAGCAGCCAGCCGGCCGCTGACAGCAGAAAGGCCCAGCGCGTCGCCGCCAGGTGTGAGCGATAAAGCCAGGATTGTCCGCGTGTGAATCCCCACCCGACGCTAAAGGCCGCAATCAGCGCCGTCAGCAGACTCAGCGTGCCGGTCACCCCGATAACCGGGGGCATGATTAACAGCAAGGCCCCGGCGGCGATGACCACGCTAAGGGCGATAGCGCGGCCGCGGGGGTCGATCGTTGCCGCGGCTTCCGCGGCGGTGTAGCGGCTTACAACGTGCATAGTTGACTCCTGACAGGCGAAGCTGCATGAATTTAATTCATGTCATTGTCTTTACATGCCCGTAGCCTATCGCCACAATATCGCTTTACACAAACGCATAGTTTTCAGCCATAGATGAGAAAAACTCAGCCATGAGACCGCCCCGTCTGCCGCCGCTGGGGGCGCTACGCGCTTTTCATGCCGTCGCCCGCCACCGCAGTTTTAAACAGGCCGCCGAGGCGCTCGACGTCAGCGCGACGGCGGTCAGCCATCAGATTAAACTGCTGGAGTCGGTGCTGGAGTGCCGGGTCTGCGAACGCAGCGCGCAGGGCGTCAGTCTGACCGCTGATGGCGAGATCCTTTACGCCGCCACCCAACGCGCCTTTAGCGCCCTGGAACAGGCCGTCGTCCAGATCGCTCATGCCCGTCAGCCGCCATCCTTAACCGTCACCACCACCTCCAATTTTCTCACCCACTGGCTGGTGCCGCGGCTGGCGGATTTCACCGCCCGCTTTCCGGCTATCGACCTGCGGCTACACACCAGCGTCGAACGAGTGGATCTGCATCTGGGCACGGTAGACGCCGCGATTCGCTATCGTGAAACGCCGGAGCCGGACCTGTACTGCACGCTGCTGTATGAGGATCGCTTTATCGTGGTCGCCAGCCCGACTCTGGGCCTCAGCCGGCCTGAAGATCTGCAGCGGGTGACGCTGTTTCACGTTGCCAACCGGCGCGTGCCAGCTGATTCGCCTAGCTGGGAGAACTGGCGTCGGCGCTATGGACCGCCGACGCTGAATATTGATGCGGGGTTAACCTTTAGCGATGAGACCCATGCCCTGCAGGCGGCGGTGGCCGGTCAGGGAGTGGTGATCGCCAGCGAACTGCTGGCGCGGGATCTGCTGCAGCGCGGCGTATTGTCCGCGCCGTTCAGCAACGCATTGCCTGGCGCCCGCTACTACCTGGTCACTACCGAAGCGGTAGCGCAGCGGGCGGATATTATCGCTCTGCGGGAGTGGCTGCTCAGCCAGATGGCGTCGGGCGACGGCGGCCATCCGACTGGGGGATAGCGGGCTTACCAGCCGCAGACGTTGGTCTCTTCATCGGACTCGTAGCCGCGAACGATATTGATCAGATCCTTCACCGCATCAGCCGCGGTGAGTGGGTCGCGCAGCGCCGCCAGCGAGGAAAAGGTTTTATCAACCGAGACGCCGTTATTATTATTGGTGACCGTCAACAGAAACTCCCCCTCTTCCCTGTCGTCCGGCAACTTGCTCAGCAGGTCATTAACGGCCTCCACCGCCTGCTGTGGAATATACAACACCATTGGTTTAAGAAATATTTTTTCCTGCTTCTGGTGAAGTCGGCCATTCTCTAGCGCTAAGGTATAACCTTTATTTTCACTGGTCATCTCTTGTTATCCCTCGATGAGAATTTTTGGATCAACATAAAAGTCGACATTAAAAACCGTGTCCTCTGAGAGGGCCTCAATACAGTGCCACTTCTCCGGCGGAAAGACGCCAAACTGGCCGGCTTCAATAGTCAGGGTTTCAACGGGCTCGGGGCTGGTTTCATCGGCATAGCCGAGATAGCGGATCGCCCCCTGCATCACCGAGAGACGAGGGTAGACGCCCTGCCGGGTGCCGGCATCCAGATGGCGGCGCCAGATAGAGGCCGGGGCGGTCTCTTTGGTCCACAGCGGCGTGCTGCGGGTGTGAACGTAATGGGTGGGAATAATGATTCGCTGCATGATTGTGCCTCACTTTACCGTCTCAAACGCGACGTTCAGAAATAGCCTATATGATGCATATCATATACCCCTTTTAAACGTTAAGGATATTATTTTGTTGTGGAATTTTACGCCTACTCCTTTTTATACCTCGCAGGGATTAGCGCTAAGAGAAAATAAAAAAGGCGATTTCAGGATCCTGAAATCGCCCGGGAGAATAAAAGTAGACACGTTAAAAATTTGTTAGCGCAGCGGACTCGGTTTGCCGATTAAATATCCCTGAACCAGGTCACATCCCAGCGCCTGCAGCGAAGCCAACTGCTCTTCGGTCTCTACACCTTCCGCCACAATGCGCATATGCAGGCTCTTTCCCATGCTGATAATCAGGCGGACGATATCCAGATCGTCTTTTTGTTCCGGAATATTGATGACAAACGAGCGGTCGATTTTAATTTTATCGAACGGGAAGTAGCTTAAACGGGACAGGGAAGAATAGCCGGTACCAAAGTCATCGATGGAGATCTGAATGCCCAGCTCGCGCAGCTGGCTGAGAATTTCCAGCGAACGGGTGTTCTCATTGAATACGTCCGACTCGGTGATCTCCAGATCAAGACGTCGCGGATCGAGGCCGGTCTGATGCAGCACCTCGATAATGGTGTCGGTCAGCGATGTATTCATCAACTGAATTGGTGAAACGTTGACCGAGACCTTCAGCGGCGTCGCCCAGCTGGCCGCTTCGGCACAGGCGGTTTTCAGCACCCATTCGCCAAGGGCATTAATAAGACCGATTTTCTCTGCCACCGGAATAAACACCGTCGGCGGCACGGCGCCGCGCACCGGATGGAACCAGCGAACCAGCGCTTCATAGCCGTAGATTTCGCGCGTGACGGTATCGGCGATCGGCTGATAGTAGACTTTGAATTCGTCATGGGCCAGGGCCTGCAGCAGATCGTCTTCAAACGATTTGTTCTCCTGCAGGCGCTGCAGCATCCCCGGCCGGAAGATTTGCACATGGCCGCTACCCTCTTTTTTCGCCTCATACAGCGCGAGGTCGGCGCACTTGTACAGATAATCGGTACGGCTTTCACCGTCAGAGATCACGATCCCAATGCAGGCGTCGATATTAATCTGCGCATCGTAGATCTGATAGGGCTGGCTGATCTTCTCCCGGATAATATTGGCCCGCTCAAGGGCCATTTCTTCAGTGAGATCGTAGGAGAGCATCGCAAACTCATCACCGCCAAGGCGATACAGCGTCTCGGAGGTTTTGCGGAAAAAAGAGAGGCGACTGGCCAGATCCTGCAGCAGCTTATCGCCAGCATCATGGCCAAGGGTATCGTTCACATCCTTAAAGCTGTCGAGGTCGAAAAGCATCACCACGGCGCATCCCTTATACGGACGCACCTGGTTGACGATCTCCTGCAGCCGCTGCCAGAAAGAGAGACGGTTGGGCATACCGGTCAGCGAATCATGGTAGGCATCGTACTGCAGTCGGCGGTTCTGCACCTGCAGCTTCTCTTTCGAGGCCTGCAGATCGTTGGCCAGCGTTTTCATACGAACATGGGCGCGACGCAGATTATTATTCTGTCGGAGCATCAGCAGACCGAGAGTTATACACATGGCGATCAGCAGAATGGAGATCACCGAGTAGATATAATAGAGATGCTGGATTTTATCATGGGTGATATTAACGATATTGATATCTTGCGTCAGGGTGGCAGCGGCTATTGAGGTCAGCGGACCATCCAGCTCGCTTAACACCGGCAGGATCTGTCTGACCTGCTCCGGCGTCATGGTATCAACTTGTTTATCGAGCAGATGAAGATTACGAATCAGCGTCGCAACCACCGTCTTCCGCTGCTCGCTTTTATTGATGAATTTACCCAGATCGCCCTCCTGCAGAAGCTCGATCTGGCTCATCATGATCTCAAGACGCAGGCGCACCTCATCGTGGTCCGCCCCTTCGGCCCCAATCGCCATTCCCGCCAGACGAGACTCCAGCCGCATATATTCCGACACCATTTGCGACATTGACCACGAGTCCGTATAGCGGGTAAATTTTTGCAACTCACTTTGTCGCTCATGCACCAGATAAGTAATATATCCGGTGACAACAAATAACGACAAAATAATAGCCGTGAGTATTCGATTCAAGATCCAACCCTTATTCTATAATCATCTTTGAAACTTGCCAGGCCGATCGGGAATAATAGATCTGGTTCTGTAATTCAGCACTGCTGTCGTAAGGGTAGACAATAAATAACGGACCTTTATCACGAATGCGCATATATTGACCGTTCATTTTTAACGCCATAATGACCGGGAATTTATAAAAATCATCAATCGGGATAATGGTGGTGTAGTCGTTCAGCGCCAGCACGCGGGCTGATGTGCCTTTCGCGCCGACTAAATCCATGAGTTTATTAAGGGGAATGCCGTCAAAACGAACCTTGCCGGTGTACCAGGGGGTGGTGGTTTCTATCGTCTTCATCCCCAGTTTTTCCAGCATTGCGAGATCAAAAACGGCCTTGTCGCCGACATTCATATTTCCGATTTTTCCGGAAATGGTCAGTACAGGTTTTCCTGTCGGCGCAGGCAGTTTTTCAGCATAAGCAGAAGGCAACATGACAGAACAAAATAAAACTGCAAGAAGTAGACGCATTTTACTCACCATTCCAGAGAGGGAGACACGTTAAGTGTAAACCATTTACGTCGATTCTTAAAAGGTGTCCATCTTTGTTATCCGTTGATTTAATTAAAAGTATAAGCTGGATGGCAAATTGCCAGAATGTTAAGTCCAGGGTGTGATTTCGACCGTCTTTCCCATCGATTCTTTTTTGCGCCATCTCCCCCGCTTAGCAGGCAAACTACTTTCCTCCACGGCCGCTGCGCGGTAGTCTCAGAGCAGACGCAACGGTAAAAGCGTCTCATTCCAATAACAATGAAGTACGTGACTGACAGGACAGGGTATGGATTCAACAATAAGCGTGCAGCCCGGCGAGGCGCCAGATTCACTACATCGGGCCCGGCGGGCGGCCTGGGGTAGTTTTGCCGGCGCGGTGGTCGACTGGTACGATTTTCTTCTCTATGGCATTACCGCCGCGCTGGTGTTCAACCGCGAATTTTTCCCGCAAATCGGCCCGGCGATGGGAACGCTTGCCGCCTTTGCCACCTTCGGCGTTGGGTTTCTTTTTCGCCCGCTCGGCGGAATTATTTTTGGCCACTTCGGCGATCGCCTCGGGCGGAAACGGATGCTGATGATGACCGTCTGGATGATGGGTATCGCCACTGCCTGCATCGGCCTGCTCCCCTCGTTCAACCAGATCGGCTGGTGGGCGCCGGTGCTGCTGGTGTTCCTGCGAGCGGTTCAGGGATTCGCCGTCGGCGGCGAATGGGGCGGCGCGGCGCTGCTCTCGGTGGAGAATGCCCCACAGGGGAAAAAAGCCTTTTACAGCAGCGGGGTGCAGGTGGGCTACGGCGTCGGCCTCCTGCTCTCTACCGGGCTGGTATCGCTGATTAGCAGCCTGACCAGCGACCAGCAGTTCCTCAGCTGGGGCTGGCGCGTACCGTTCCTGTTCAGCGTGGTGCTGGTCCTTATTGCGCTGTGGATCCGTAACGGCATGGCGGAATCGCAGGAGTTTGAAGCGCAGCAGAGCCAGGACAACGCGCCGCAGATGAAAAAGCGGCTACCGGTAGTGGAAGCGCTGCTTCGCCATCCGGGAGCGTTTTTACTGATTATCGCCCTGCGGCTGTGTGAACTGCTGACGATGTATATCGTCACCGCCTTCGCCCTCAACTACTCCACGCAAAACCTCGGCCTGCCGCGCGAGCTGTTTCTCAACATTGGCCTGCTGGTGGGCGGTCTTAGCTGCCTGACTATCCCCTGCTTCGCCTGGCTGGCAGACCGCTTTGGCCGTCGGCGGATCTATATCACCGGGGCGCTGATCGGCACTTTGAGCGGTTTCCCGTTCTTTATGGCGCTGGAGAGTCAGTCCGTTTTCTGGATCCTGTTCTTCGCCCTGATGCTGGCCAATATCGCCCATGATATGGTGGTCTGCGTCCAGCAGCCGATGTTTACCGAGCTGTTCGGCGCCAGCTATCGCTATAGCGGCGCCGGCGTCGGCTACCAGGTGGCGAGCGTGGTCGGCGGCGGCTTTACCCCGTTTATTGCCGCGGCGCTGGTCACCTTCTCCGGCGGATCGTGGCACAGCGTGGCCCTCTATCTGACCGCAGGATGCCTGCTGTCAGCGCTCACCGCGCTGCTGATGAAAAAGCACCCCGTCGACTGACCCACCAGCGGAGGGCGTAACCCGCGCCCTCCGGTAAGGAGAATGCATGTCTCAGTTAACCCTGGCCGACTGCTGGCCTCGCCGTTTTTCCCCCTCCTCGCTGGCGCTGCAGTTTTGCGAGGATCCCACCCAGGCCGAACAGCCGCTGTTTGCCAAAGCCAGCGCCGGCGAGGCCGTCGCCCAGCTCTGGCAGGCGCCGCAGGGATTGGTGGTGCCGGGGAACTATCGTCAGTTTACGGATCTGCCGGCGGTCAGCGCGCATTTTGCCGCGCGCGGCTGGCCGGTATGGCTTCGCCGCTCCGGCGGCGGTCTGGTGCCCCAGGGGCCGGGCATTATCAACCTTAGCCTCGCCTGGCCGGTGCAGCAGCCGCTCGGCGAAGCCGCCGAACCGATCTATCATTCGCTGTGCGCGGTGCTGCAGCGTACCCTCGCGCGCTTCGGCGTTGCCAGCCACCCCCGGGCGGTGAGCGGTTCCTTTTGCGATGGCCGGTATAATCTTGCCTGCGGAGAAGGCGCGGAGACGCGCAAGATTGTCGGTACCGCCCAGTACTGGCGGCCGCTGGCGGCGGGCGGCGGCCACGTGGTGCTGGCCCATGCGGTGATCCTTATTGACGCCGATCTGAGCGCGGCGCATCAGGCGGCGAACGCCTTCGAAGCGCAGCTCGGCAGCGAGCGGGTCTATTGCGCTGACAAGACCGTTACTCTCGCGCAGCTGCTTCCCGGCGAGCGCCATCTGCTGCCCCGCTTTAGCGAGACGCTGGCGCAGGAGCTGGACGCGGCTCGCTGAAGGTCGCTTTCAGGTAGCGGCTGAAGGTTTCCACCGCGCGCGACACGCGCGGAGTATAGGGCCGAATGACGTATAGCCGGTCGGCAAACACCTCCACCGGCTGCCACGCCGGCAGCAGCTCCTGCACCAGCCCGCGGCCAATGGCCTCCCGGGCGCTGAAATCCGGCAACAGTGCCACCCCAAGCCCCGCCAGCACTGCATCACGTAGCGACTCGCTGTTATTGGTGGCGAATGGCCCCTGCACGTTGATGGTCACCCGAGCATCGGGCGACTGACGGGAGGCGAACGTCCACTGCGGGCGCTGTAGCCCACGGGGATAGGTCAGGCATTGGTGGTGGCGCAGATCTTCGGGGGTCTCCGGGCGGCCATGGCGGCGAATATAGTCGGCGGACGCGACGGTAAGCGTCGCGGTGTGACACAGCGGCCAGGCGACGTGGGTATCCGGGAGCGCCTCGCGTCGACAGTGGCGGATGGCGAGATCGAACCCTTCGCTGGCCAGAGAGACCAGCCGGTCGGTGACCTCAAGCTGCAGATGCAGCTGGGGATGCTGATGCAAAAAAGGCGCGATTGCCGGGACCAGCTGCTGGCGGGAAAAGGCCACCGGCGCGGTCAGGCGCAGCGTTCCCCGCAGCGGCCCGCCCTCATCGCAGGCGCCGGTGAAAATATCCCGCAGCTGACCAAACGGCTCGTTGAGCTCCGCCACCAGCCGCAGTCCGTCGTCGCTGAGGCTCACGCTGCGGGTGGTGCGATGGACGAGGGTTTTACCGGTCACCCGCTCCAGCTCGCTGATTTTCTGGCTGATAGCCGACTTGCTGATCCCCAGCTTTTCCGCGGCCCGGGTATAGCTTTTTTGTTCTTCCAGCACCGTCAGCCAGTACAGATGGGGCCAGTAACTCTCCGGACGACTCTCGCTCATGTGATTGTTCGCCAGTAAAAACAATGTATTCAACTATAGCGGTTTTTGCCGGCGGCGGCATCGGCTAGCATCTTGTTGAGCCCATCATTATTCCCTAACGATAAGGAGCACCTGCATGCCATTACTGACATTTGACCTGATTGAAGGCCGTACGGAACAGGAGGTCAAAACCCTGCTGGATGCCGCCCATCGCGCCGTGCTGCGCGCCTTCGAGGTACCAGAACGCGACCGTTACCAGATTGTTCATGAAAACAAAGCCCACCATATGGTGATTGAAGATACCGGTCTCGGACTGACCCGCACGCGGGATCTGGTGGTGGTGCGGGTCTATACCAGCCCGCGCAGCGAGGCGCAGAAGCAGCGCTTCTTCGCCATTTTGCAGGAGGAGCTGGCGGAACACTGCGGCCTGAGCGGCGATGACCTGATGGTGTCGATTATCAGTAACCAGAAAGGCGACTGGAGCTTTGGCCGCGGGGTCGCGCAGTATCTTACCGGCGATCTGTAACCCGCAGCCCGCAGTACGCCCTTAGCGGCGGGCTGCCGTCGCGATACGCTGCCGCGCCTGCTGCTCGATATTCTCCAGCAACTCCTGGACATCGTCTTCATCAATGTCGAGGAACTGGCCTTCCAGCAGCGCGGCGTGAATATCTTCCCGGGTGACCGAAATACCCAGCGGCACCGCCCTGGATTTGACCTCCTCCGCCGCCAGCGGATGCGGATAACGGCGGCCAACCAGGTTATTAAACACAATAGCCAGCAGCGCCAGCATCAGCGAGTTGAGGAGCACCGGGGTCAGCACAAAGTGATAGCCTTCGCTGTGCACCCCGGCGCCGCCGAGGATCGCCGTCAGGGCCACCGCGCCGCCGGGGGGATGCAGACAGCGCAGAAAATACATCCCGGCGATGGCCAGAGCCGCCGCCAGACCGCAGGCCAGCGCCGCATCGGGGACCAGCATACCCACCGTGACGCCGATCAGCGCCGACAGCACGTTGCCGCCGACAATCGACCACGGCTGCGCCAGCGGGCTGCTCGGTACGCCAAACAGGAGTACCGCCGAGGCCCCCATCGGGGCAATAAACCACAGATTGACTTCGCCGAGCAGCCAGTGGCTGAACATGCTGGTCACCGCCAGTCCGGTGCCGGCGCCAATGGATCCCAGCACGATATGCCGGCGGGCCACCGGCAGCGCGTGCGGCTTCAGGCGGCCAAGGAAAATCCGCAGCCGTGAAAATATCCCCGCAGGAATAACACTCAACATCGCTTCATCGCTCAAATCATAGGAATTACTTATATTTTATTTTCTTTTTTTAACCTTAAATTAACAACCCTGTCTTTCGCAGGGGATAGCGCGGGCGGCGATGTCCGACGGCATTGTGCTGTGAATTCTCGCGGGGGCTGATAGAATCCCTTTTCGGTCAGGGGGATACCCCTTTTGCGAATTGAAGGTCATAACCCAGTGAATAATAAAATCTCTTTAGCGAAAGAAGTGGCATGGGCCAGCCAGAATATGCCGCGTACCCTGCGTCAGGTCGCCGCGCTGCCCGACCTCAGCGGCGTGCGTCTGGCCTGCTGTATGCACCTCGACATGAAAATGATCCCGCTGGTGCAGGGGATCCTCGACAAGGGCGCTCAGGTCTTTTTAACCACCTGTAACCCCACCACCGTGCAGGACGACGTGGTGGCCTGGCTGGTGGAGCGCGGCGCCGAGGCCTGCGCGTGGCGCAATATGAGCGATGCCGACTGGCAACAGTCATGGGAAAAAGCGATTGCCTGGCAGCCCACTCACCTGTGCGAGATGGGCGCCGATATCACCACCCTGCTCCACCAGCGCGGCGAGTTTGGGAACATCGTGGCGGGTCTGGAAGCCACCGGCTCGGGCGTCAATCGGCTGGGGGATATTCAGCCAGGCTATCCGATCTTTAACTGGGACGATCTGCCGGTCAAAGAGGGGCTGCACAACCGCCATATGGTCGGTCTCACCGCCTGGCACACCTTCTTCCAGACCACTCACCTCACCCTGCATGAGAAAAAAGTGCTGGTGATCGGCTACGGCCTGGTCGGCCAGGGCGTCGCGGCGGCGGCAAAAGCTTTTGGCGGTCAGGTGATGGTGGCGGAGATCGATCCTGCCCGCCGTCTGCAGGCGGCCTACGACGGCTGGCACGTGGTGGACCTCCAGGAGGCTATCGCCTCGGCGGACGTGGTGGCCACGGCGACAGGCGGTAAAAACGTAGTTAATCGCCAGGCGCTGGACCGCGCGAAAGCGGGAGTATTTATCCTTAACGTCGGCCACGTGGCGGAAGAGATCGACGGCGATTACCTGCGCCAGTACCCCCAGGAAGAGGTGATGCCGTATATCAATGCCTACCGCATGGCCGACAAAACCGTCTATCTGCTGGCCAATGGTTCAATGCTCAATCTGACCGCTGGCTTCGGCGACAGCCTGAACGCCTTTGACGTCACCCTGGCGGTGATGGCCAGCGGCATCCGCCATATTGTCACCGACGGCATGCGCGCCCCGGCGAAGGTTTATCTCCTGCCCCAGGCGGTCTGGCAGCAGGCCCTGTAAACCCGGCGCATCGCCCCCATCGCGGGACGATGCGCTTTACCATCAGGATGACGGCGCGCTATCGGGCAACACAATATTGCTCTGCGCCAGCGTTCCCATCTGGTTGTACATCACGCTGGCGGCATCCAGCAGGTGCATCGCCAGCGCGGCGCCGCTGCCCTCTCCCAGGCGCATGTCCATATCGAGATACGGCCGCAGACCCAGCGCGTCGAGGGCGATCTGCGCCCCTTTCTCCGCCGACAGGTGTGAAGGAATAAGATAAGGGTGCGCCGACGGGGCCATGCGGCAGGCGGCCAGGGCAGAGGCATAGGAGAGGAAGCCATCCAGCACCACCGGCAGGCCACAGGAGGCCGCCCCGAGGATCACCCCGGTCATGCCCACCAGATCGTAACCCCCCACCTTCGCCAGGACATCCAGCCCGTCGGCCGGGTTCGGCTGATTATGGGCTATCGCCTGGCGCACCACCGCCACCTTATGGCCCCGCTGCGCCAGCGGCAGATTGGCCCCACAGCCCACCACCGCGTCAGGGTCGCTGCCCGTCAGGACACTGATTGTCGCTGCGGCCGGGGTGGTATTGGCCATTCCCAATTCGCCGACGCCGAAGGCTTTCACCCCGTCGGCAGCGAGCTGGCGGGTGAGATGCATGCTGGCCAGCAGCACCGTCTCCGCCTGCTGGCGGCTCATGGCCGCCGTCCGGGCGATATTCCCGCTACCGCGGGCCACCTTGAGGTTAATCAGGCCCGGCAGCGGGTCGGCATCGATGCCGACATCCACCACCTGCACCCTGGCCCCGGCCTGCGCCGCCAGCACGCAGACGCCGGTGTTGCCCCGCACCATATTGCCGGCATGAATGGCCGTCACCCCCTGCGGCGAAGGAGTCACGCCTTCATGCCAGACGCCATGGTCGGCGCACATAACCACAATCGCTTTCTCCGCCAGCGCCAGCTGCCCCTGCAAACCAGGCAGACCGGCCAGCTGTACCGCCAGCGTCTCCAGACGGCCAAGACTGCCGGGCGGCTTTAACAGGCCATCAATATGCTGCTGAGCGCGCGCCATGCCCGCCACATCGGGCTGCGGAATGGCAGCCAGTAACGCCGAAACTGTTTCCATTCTGTTCCTCACCGTTGGCGTCAGGCCTTACAGCAGCGCCAGTAAAAAGAGTAATTCGCCCAGCTCAATCGCCGCCCCGAGGGTATCTCCGGTCTGCCCGCCGAGGGTTCGCTTCAGCGCCCATCCCAGACCCCAGATCAGCACCAGGGTGATCAGCGCGGCGCGCAGCCCCTGCAGCCCCATCAGGGCGGTGGCCAGCGCGATCGCCATCGCCATCGTCACCAGCGTCTGCTGCAGGCTAATTTTGCCGATAAACAGATTGCCCAGCCCCTTTTCCCGCGCATAGCGATGACGATACATCAGCAGCACCGCCATCCCGCGACCGACGGCGCAGGCCGCCGCCAGGGCTGCGATGGGGTGGATATCACGCAGCAGCAGCTCGCCAATCACCAGCACTTTCGCCACCAGCACGAAGATCAGCGCCAGCCCGCCGTGGGTGCCCAGCCGGCTGTCGCGCATGATCTCCAGCATCCGATCGCGGGTGCGGGCGGAGAAAATGCCGTCGCAGGTATCAGCCAGCCCGTCAAGGTGGAATCCGCCGGTGAGCAGCGCCAGCGCCAGCACGCCGAACAGCGCCGCCAGCGGGACGCCGCACCACGGCTGCAGGAGGAGCGCCACCGCGCCGGCGATGGCGCCGAGCAGTAAACCGACCAGCGGAAAGGTGACGATACTGCGCTGGTACTGTTCGATCTCCAGGCCCTGAGATAACCGCGCCGGGACCGGCAGGCGGCTGATAAACGAGAGTGCAGCAAAGAATGACTTAATCACGTGAGGTTGACTCCTGTCGGCGAAAGCAGCGGAAGAGTTCTGTCGCGCCCGGTCAGCACCTGAATTTGTCTTCTGGCGAATCGATCGTCGGAGAGGTGAGAGGTGTTGAGATATCGCCCTGACGCCGCTGCGTCAGATGCCCGGCCAGGATGAGAGAAACCTTTCCGATATCAATACGTTTTTCGCGGGCCAGTATAGCAAAGTGTCGGTGAGGAGAGGCAGTTGCCGGAACAAAGTTTTCGCAGAAAAAAGCAGGGAAGAGAGGGAAACGCGGAACAGCCCGGCGACGCTGACCGCCGCCGGACCGGCAGGGTTTAGCCTTCGACTTTGGCTTCGCCCATCACTTTCAGTTTTTTCGAGATGTCGCGGCGCTCTTTGGACAGCTCGGCATTTTTGATGATGTAATCATCAACGCGATCTTCGTAATCGCTCTTCATGCTGGCGATGATGCCCTGGATGGCTTCCACGCTCATGCCCGGTTTGATGTAGTCGCTGAGGTTGTCCAGCAGCAGAACGCGCTTCTGGTTATCACGGATCTTTTTCTCAACGTCCTGAATTTCACGCTGCAGTTTGTTCTTACGACGGTACAGACGAACAAACTCCAGTACGTCCTGGAAAGAAGGCTTAGTTGTTTCCATTTTTACACCCCTAATAATTGAGATTCGGATTCGTAAAGCGACTGCGTTATAGGGCTAACATAACTGCTAGCAGCCGCTGATGACAATGTTTTTTCCTTTGCGTTTATCATAACCCTAAACGCTGCTGAATCGAAACAACCCATGTGGTTACCCGGTGCATCTGGTGTTTATTTGCGCAACGCGCGGCAGATCAGATGCGAGAGCAGCTCCAGCTGGCGCGCCAGTTCGATTGAGAGCCAAACATAGCCATGGACCGGGGTTTCCGCCAGGCCGTCATCACCCTGCTCTTTCAGCAGCTGGCGCAGTTCGAGGACGATCTCAGTCAGCTTTTCATTGTTGGCGCGCACAGGCTGAGGGTTCCCTTCGTACAGCGCGTGGGCGATGGACAACAGCGTCTGCTGGGTCATCTGCTGCGTCTCCCGCAGGGTGTGCGCATTGAGCATCACGAAGTGACCCGGACGCGTTGCCCACCAGGCGTTGATCTGCAGCTCCAGCATGCAGACGAGGTTGCGGCTGACGGTCTGGATAGCCTCGAAGATCGCCTTCTGGATGTGCGTCTCTTTGCTGGCGGGGGTGATCAGCCCGCGCATTTTAACCACGTCGTTCAGCGCCTGCTGGAGATGCTTTTCCAGCCGCGGTCGATCCACCAGATTTGGCGAGAAGCCGGCCTGGTAGAGGCGGTTAAAGTTGGTGACATAGCTGGCCATCTGGATGCGCCAGTGGATGAACGCCCGCTGCGGCCAGATGCCGGTAAACAGCATCGCCAGCAGCGAGCCGAAGATCACATCGCCGCTTCGCCACAGCGCGGTATGCATATCGCCGGGCGGCGCCCCGACCACCACCGACAGAGTAATGCCGATCAGCAGCGCCTGATAGGGTTTCTTGCCCAGCGCCAGCCAGCCGCAGAGGAACATCGCCGCCGCGCACCAGAGGACCATCAGCGGCAGGGAGATGAGCTCAAGCTTCAGCGCCACCAGCCCCAGCGCCGAACCGAGGATCGTGCCGCCGATACGCTGAAACGCCCGCGGCACGACGTTACCCCAGAAGGAGATCGGCCCCATCACCACCACCAGAGTGATGAGAGGCCAGGTTCCCTCAGGCACGTTCAGCAGCCGCACCAGCAAAAAAGTGAGCACAAAGGCCAGCGCAATCCGCACACCATGCACCACCCGATAATGGCGATACAAGCGGATCTCAAATGGCTTGAGTGATTTATCAGCGCGCACAACCCTCTCCGGCAAAACGAAAAGGCCAATTGTAACTGCTTTTTCGCCCGGAGCATGCCGGGAATGTAAAAAACCTTGTCCGGAACAGGGGTAAACCGCTACGACGCGACGCGCTCAACGGGAACATACATGTCGATATCCCAGTAGCCGTCGTGGTTGCCGTCGTTAAGATAGACCTCAAAGCAGGGCTGGGGGGCGATGCGATACGCCGTGCTCTGCTGCAGGCTGTCGAAAAACTGCATCCACGGGGTGGCGAAGTCGTAATCCACCACCCGCGCGCGGGCGCAGGCGTAATCCCCGCCGGCAATCGCCGCCAGGATCACCCCTTCGCTGTTGGCGGGAATGACATAATCCTCATCCACGGTGACCGCTGTCGCGCAGCGCAGTTTTTCCGCCGGCACTTCCTCCGGGTTATCGTAGTAGACGGCCACCCATTCGCGGGCGGGCACCTGGTGGTTCTCAACCCACATCATCAGTTGCTCAAACCCCTGCTTGACCGTGTGATCCCAGGGCCCGACCAGATGGAAACCGGCGATGGTTTTCTTGCCGAGGGTGGTGATGCTGTAGTTCATCTTGCCTCCTTTGGAGATAAATCACTGTATGAATATACAGTTAATTTAACAGGAGATCCCCCTTCAGTATGTGCGCGAATTCACAGAGTCGCCACCACACCGCTGTAAAAACAGGCGCCCCGCCAGCACGAGCGACAGGCGAAAAAAAACCGCCTGCAAAGAGGCGGTTGGCGTGGTTACAGCTCGTGATGCAGGTAATCGCTCATTCGCGAGAACACTCCGCCTTTATTGATGCTTTCGAGGGTGACCAGCGGATAGTGCCCCACCACCTTGTCGCCGTCATACAGTGAAATCTCGCCAACCCGCTGATTGGCGGCGATCGGCGCCTCAAGATCCTTCTTATCCAGCACATATTTCGCTTTAATGCGCGACACTTCCGCCTTCGGCAGGGCTAACCAGAAATCCTGATCGGTGCCGAGCTTAATCTGCTCTTTATCGCCGTACCAGATACGCTCGGTGCCGACCTTCTGCCCCTTCTGCAGCACCTGCACGGTATCAAAGTTCTGCTGCCCCCAGAGCAGCAGTTTAGCGGCCTGCTGCTCGCGGCCTTTCGGACTGTCCGCCCCCATCACCACGGCGATCAGCCGGCGCTGGCCATCCACCGCCGAGGCGATCAGGTTGAACCCGGCCCCCGAGGTGTGGCCGGTTTTCAGGCCATCGACGTTCATCGTTTTATCCCACAGCAGACCGTTACGGTTTTGCTGGGTGATCCCGTTCCACGTCAGGCTTTTCTGGCTGTACATGTGGTAGACGTCTGGTTCGCCATGAATAATCGCCCGCGACAGCACCGCGAGGTCATAGGCCGAACTGTGCTGGCCCGGAGCGTCGAGGCCGTGGACGGTTTCGAAATGGGTGTCCCGCAGGTGCAGTTTTTCGACATACTGATTCATCAGGGCGACAAACTGCGGCTGGCCGCCGGCGACATAGTCGGCCAGCGCGACGCAGGCGTCGTTACCGGAGTCGACAATCAGCCCGCGGCTGAGGTCGCGGACGCTGACGCGATCCCCTGGCTTTAAGAACATCAGCGATGACCCGTCGAACACCGGGTTGCCCTTCGCCCAGGCGTCTTTACCCACGGTGACGATATCGTCAAAGGTGATACGATGGCTGTCGATGGCGCGATCGACCACGTAGCCGGTCATCAGTTTGGTCAGACTGGCAGGATTACGCTGCTGATGTTCGTTACCCGCGGTCAGGACCTGACCGGTGGTGTAATCCATCAGCACCCAGGAGCCAGCCTGAATAGAAGGCGGCGCGACCGTAGCAGGTAAGTCGACGGCAAATGCGCAGGAAACGCTCGAAGCGAGCAAAGATACAGCAATAAACAAACGGCCTTTCAACGGCATATCCTCTAGATTTACAGATCCGCCGTCCTTTTTACGGAACTTCGCGTTTCATATCAGGGTTTAATTGCAAGAAAATATGACACAGCGGAGGAAGTTGCTTGCCGCGACCCTTCTGATGACCGGGCAAATCGTTTACCATACCGGTCGCACGCCACCACGGATAATGAACAGACTATGCAAGATAGCGTCAACCAGCCCGGATTTTTATTCCACGATTATGAAACCTTCGGCACCAGCCCTTCCCTCGACCGGCCGGCGCAGTTCGCCGCCATCCGCACCGACGCGGAGCTGAACGTGCTCGGCGAGCCCGAAGTGTTTTACTGCAAACCCGCTGACGATTACCTGCCGCAGCCGCAGGCGGTGATGATCACCGGGATCACGCCGCAGGAAGCGCTGGCCAAAGGGGATAATGAGGCCACATTTGCCCGCCGCATCCACGATCTGTTCACGGTGCCGCAAACCTGTATCGTCGGCTATAACAACGTGCGCTTTGATGACGAAGTGACGCGGAATATCTTCTATCGCAACTTCTATGACCCTTATGCCTGGAGCTGGCAGCACGATAACTCGCGCTGGGATCTGCTCGACGTGATGCGCGCCTGCTATGCCCTGCGCCCGGAAGGGATCGCCTGGCCAGAGAATGACGAAGGGTTGCCCAGCTTCCGGCTTGAACATCTGACCGTCGCCAACGGTATTGAACACCAGAACGCCCATGACGCGATGGCCGACGTATACGCCACCATCGCCATGGCGAAGCTGGTGAAAACCCGGCAGCCGCGGCTGTTTGATTATCTCTACAGCCACCGCAATAAGCGCAAGCTGGCGACGCTTATCGACGTGCCGCAGATGAAGCCCCTGGTGCATGTCTCCGGCATGTTTGGCGCCGCGCGCGGCAACACCAGCCTGGTGGCGCCCCTGGCCTGGCATCCGGAAAACCGCAATGCGGTGATTATGGTCGATCTGGCGGGCGATATGGCGCCGCTGCTGGAACTGGATGCCGATGCCCTGCGCGAGCGGCTTTACACCCCGCGCGCCGAGCTTGGCGATCTGCCGGCGGCGCCGATTAAGCTGGTGCATTTAAATAAATGTCCGGTACTGGCCCAGGCCAATACCCTGCGCCCGCAGGATGCCGACCGGCTGGGGATCTCCATTCAGCGCTGTCTGGAGAACGCCCAGCTGCTGCGGGCGAATCCGCAGGTGCGGGAGAAAGTGGTGGCGGTCTATGCCGAAGCCGAGCCGTTCGTGCCGTCCGAAAACGTCGACGCCCAGCTGTACAATGGGTTCTTTAGCGATGCCGACCGCGCGGCGATGAAAATCGTGCTGGAAACCGAACCGCGCAATCTGCCGGCGCTGGATATTACCTTCGCCGATAAGCGTATCGAACGCCTGCTGTTTAACTACCGGGCGCGCAACTTCCCCGGCACGCTCGATGAACATGAGCAGCAGCGCTGGTTAGAGCACCGTCGTCAGGTGTTTACGCCAGAGTTTTTGCAAGCCTATGCCGATGAGCTGCAGATGCTGTATCAACAGTATGCGGATGATAAAGAGAAGCTGGCGCAGCTGAAGGCGCTGTGGCAGTACGTGCAGGATATTGTCTGATTGGCTGAAATTCCCGGGTTGCGGCTAACGCCTTACCCGGGCTACAAACGATGACCGGGGAGGACGCCTGACCGTAGGCCCGCGCAAGTGCAGCGCCGCCGGGCATTGCGTCCCCAGTTCGTGCTTACCTTTTTGCCCGGTGGCGGCTTCGCCTTACCGGGCCTGGGCGCTGGTACCAGAGTAGCCCGGGTAAGACGCCTCGCGTCGCACCCGGGAACGTTGCTTAGCTTTTCGCGCGGCTGGCGATGATTTCATCCGCCACATTACGCGGCGCTTCCGCGTAATGGTGGAACTCCATGCTGTAGGTTGCCCGTCCCTGCGACATCGAGCGCAGCGTGGTGGAATAACCAAACATCTCCGCCAGCGGCACGTCGGCGCGGATGATCTGGCTGCCGAAGCGCTCTTCCATCCCCTGCACCATCCCGCGACGGGAAGAGAGATCGCCCATAATATTCCCGGCGTACTCTTCCGGCGTCTCCACCTCGACGTGCATCACCGGCTCAAGGATCACCGGGTCCGCTTTGCGCGCGCCCTCCCGGAAGCCGAAGATCGCCGCCATGCGGAACGCCATCTCCGAGGAGTCCACGTCGTGGTACGACCCGAAGGTCAGGGTCGCTTTCACGTCAACCACCGGATAACCCGCCAGCACGCCGGTGCCCATCGCTTCGCGCAGCCCTTTCTCCACGGAAGGGATGTACTCGCGCGGCACCACGCCGCCTTTGGTGGCGTCCTCGAAGACGAAACCGCTGCCCGGCTCCAGCGGCTCCAGGGTCAGCACGACGTGGCCATACTGCCCTTTGCCGCCGGACTGGCGCACAAATTTGCCTTCCACGTCCGTCACTTTCTTGCGCAGGGTTTCGCGGTAGGTGACCTGCGGACGGCCAATGTTGGCCTCGACGCCAAACTCGCGCTTCATCCGGTCGACAATGATCTCCAGATGCAGCTCACCCATGCCGGAGATAATCGTCTGGCCGGACTCTTCATCGGTATGCAGACGGAACGACGGATCTTCAGCCGCCAGCCGCTGCAGCGCGATGCCCATTTTCTCCTGGTCCGCTTTGGTCTTCGGCTCGATGGCCAGCGAAATCACCGGCTCCGGAAACTCCATCCGTTCGAGGGTAATGATCGCATCCGGGTCGCATAACGTATCGCCGGTGGTCACATCCTTCAGACCGACGCAGGCCGCGATATCCCCGGCGTGCAGTTCGTCAACTTCGTGACGGTCGTTGGCCTGCATCAGCACGATACGCCCGATGCGCTCTTTCTTACCCTTCACCGGGTTCCACACCGCATCGCCTTTCTTCAGCGTCCCGGAGTAGACGCGGATAAAGGTCAGCTGGCCGACGTAGGGGTCGGTCATCAGTTTGAACGCCAGCGCCGACAACGGCTCATCGTCGCTCGGATGGCGTTCCGCCGGCTGGCCTTGCTCATCGACGCCCTGTATCGCCGGAATATCCAGCGGCGATGGCATCAGCTCCACCACCGCATCGAGCATGCGCTGCACGCCTTTGTTTTTAAAGGCGCTCCCGCAGAGCACCGCCTGGATCTCCCCCTTCACCGTGCGCTGGCGCAGGCCGGCGACGATCTCCGCCTCGTCCAGCTCACCGGTTTCCAGGTATTTATCCATCAGCTCATCGCTGGCTTCCGCCGCCGCCGAGACCATTTTCTCCCGCCACTGCTGCGCCGTCGCCAACAGCTCGTCAGGGACTGGCCCATAGCTGAAGGTCATGCCCTGGGTGGCGTCATCCCACAGGATGGCGCGCATTTTCACCAGGTCGACGACGCCGGTGAAATGCTCTTCAGCGCCAATGGGGATCACAATCGGCACCGGGTTAGCCTTCAGGCGGTCGATCATCATCTGCACCACGCGGAAGAAGTCCGCCCCCGGGCGGTCCATCTTGTTGACGAAGGCCAGCCGCGGAACGTGGTATTTATTCGCCTGGCGCCAGACGGTCTCCGACTGGGGCTGCACCCCGCCGACGGAGTCGTACACCATCACCGCGCCGTCGAGCACGCGCATAGAACGTTCCACCTCAATGGTGAAATCCACGTGCCCCGGGGTGTCGATGATATTGATCCGGTGCGGCTCGAAGCTGCGGTCCATCCCCGGCCAGAAGCAGCTTACCGCCGCCGAGGTAATGGTGATCCCGCGCTCCTGCTCCTGGGCCATCCAGTCGGTGGTTGCCGCGCCATCGTGTACTTCACCCAGCTTATGGCTCATCCCGGTATAAAACAGGATGCGCTCGGTGGTGGTGGTTTTACCGGCATCGATATGCGCGGAGATACCGATGTTGCGATAACGTTCGAGAGGGATGGGTCGGGGCATGATGCGTCCTTAGTCGTTTTGACGGTCAGTCTGCGGTCGGAATGATCCGCAGTTCATTTAACTGCGTCTATCTTAGTACAACTGTACGAGTATATTCGAACTATTTTTGCTATCATTACGATTGGGCAGGTTGCGGCGGCGCGCGTGGTATCAGAACCGGAGTTTGGGTATAGTAGCCGCCAGCCGCCGATATGGGCTGCGGCTGCGATGCGCCGCGCCACCGCCGACACAGGATTATTATGATCGCCAATCACCCCGAACGAGAACAAATTCGCCTGGAAAATGTCCTTTCCGCGCTCGGAAACCCGCTGCGACTGGAGATCATTCGTACGCTGGCCGACGGCAGCGAGCTGAGCTGCAACGCCCTGCGCCAGGAGGAGGTGGCCAAGTCCACCATGACCCACCACTGGCGCGTCCTGCGCGACAGCGGTGTGATCTGGCAACGGCCTCAGGGACGGGAGAACATGATTTCGCTGCGCCGGGAAGATCTGGACGCCCGTTTTCCCGGCCTGCTGGATACGCTGCTGAAAGTTATGGTGCAGGCAGGATAAGCTCTTCTGCCGGGTGGCGGCTGCGCCTGACCCGGCCTACGGCGGCCTCCCGTCAGCTTATGTCCCCCAAGCCCGGCAAGCGCCGCCCTGCAAAAAAATCAGACCTCGATGTCGAACCGGCGCAGACGAAAAAAAAGCCGGAGGTTTCCCTCCGGCTTTTCTCAATCACATCACGCTACGCCTTACGCCACATCTTCGTACTGCGGCACCGGGTTGCGGAAGCTTTTGGTCACGCAGGCCAGGTAGACCAGACCGATACCGGCCCAGATCAGGCCCAGAATCATCGAGCTCTCTTCCAGGTTGACCCACAGCGCGCCAACGGTCAGGGCGCCGCACATCGGCAGGAACAGATACTGGAAGTGGTCTTTCAGCGTCTTGTTGCGTTTCTCACGGATCCAGAACTGGGAAATCACCGACAGGTTAACGAAGGTAAACGCCACCAGCGCACCAAAGTTAATCAGCGCCGTCGCCATCACCAGGTCGAAGTTAATCGCCAGCAGCGCAATCGCGCCGACCAGGATGATGTTCATCGCCGGAGTGCGCCAGGTCGGGTGCACGTAGCCGAAGAAGCTTTTCGGGAACACGCCGTCGCGGCCCATCACGTACATCAGACGCGCCACGCCAGCGTGCGCCGCCATACCGGACGCCAGTACGGTGATGGTGGAGAAGATCAGCGCGCCAACCTGGAAGGCTTTACCTGCCACGTAGAGCATAATTTCCGGCTGTGACGCATCCGGATCTTTAAAGCGCGAGATATCCGGGAAGTACAGCTGCAGGAAGTAGGTGGCAAAGATGAAGATCAGGCCGCCGATCAGCGCGGTCAGGAAGATCGCGCGCGGAATGACGCGCTCTGCATCTTTGGTCTCTTCAGACAGGTTGCTGATGCCGTCGAAACCGGTAAACGAGAAGCACAGGATCGTCGCCCCGGTAATCATCGGGATCACGTGCGCGTCACCGGACCAGAACGGACGGCTGCTGGCCAGCGTACCGGCGCCCTCGCCTTCAAACACGCCATAAATCACCATGCCGAGGATAACGGCAATCAGCACCACCTGCAGCACCACGATCACGGTGTTGAAGTTGGCCACGGATTTAATGCTGCGCAGGTTAAAGGCGGTCATAAAGGCGACCAGCGCGATAACAAACACCCACGACGGAATCGAAGGCACCAGCGCTTCAAAATAGATTTTCGCCAGCAGAATGTTGATCATCGGCGCGAACAGGTAGTCGAGCAGCGAGGACCAACCCACCATAAAGCCAACGGTCGGGCTGATGGATTTCTGCGCATAGGTATACGCCGAGCCGGCAGAAGGGTAACGACGTACCAGCTTGCCATAGCTCAGGGCAGTAAACAGGATAGCGATTAACGCAAAGGCGTAGGCCGTCGGCACGTGACCGTCGGTCATACCAGAGACGATACCAAACGTATCGAACAGCGTCATCGGCTGCATATAGGCCAGGCCCATCATTACAACCGGAACTAACGTAAGCGTTTTACGTAATTCCACGCGAGAGGTATTTGGAGTAGCGTTATGCGACATAGTTATCCCCTTTTACGGTGAACGCCAGCGCGTAAGCAAAAAATTGCCCCATTTCTTTCTATTCCTCAGCGACAACGACTGTCGGTTTTTAGTAAATATCTATCCGGTACGAAGCCCGGCCTCTTGGTATTGAATGATGTGTCTTTCGACCAAAAAAATAACCGACACTTTAAAAAAAAGCGTCGGCTAGTCTCTGGTTTTCAGGCCGCATATTTTGCAACAAATTCAACGGCGTTGACAAGATGTTATGAAGTTCATTGCGTAAGCATAATTTTTAACGTGCTAATATCTATACGGTTTCCGTATGATAAATTGTAAAAATAGCACTATTTGCTAATAGCGTTTCCCGCCACCATTTGCCAGCCAAACCGCAGGTGGCGTCATTCCAGGCGATCCACGCGCGTTGACGAGACGATAGCCCGCGCACGGTCATGCAGACCAGCTCGCCGCTGTCCAGTAGACCCTGCACCTGATAGCGCGGCAGGCACCCCCAGCCCAGCCCCAGGCGCAGCAGCGCCAGCTGCCCCGCGGCGTCACACACCGTCAGGGTCTCCTGATCGCTGAGTAGCGCCCCGCCCTCGCCGGTGGCCACCGCCCGGTAACGGCGCAGGGTTCGCCAGCTTAGCGGTGCGCGGTGTCGCGCCAGCGGATGCTGTGGGGCAACGACCAGCAGCAGCTCCAGCTCGCCGAGGGGGAGATAGTCATAACCGCTCAGCGGCGGCGGTTCGCCAAGCGCCCCCAGCAGCAGATCGGCCTGCCCGTCAGTCAGCGGCCGCCAGTCCAGCAGGGAGGGGTTCAGCGTAAAGTGCAGCCGGGTCAGCGGCTGTTGTTGATAAAATGCCGCGATTGGCGGCGAGAGCAGCGCCACGGGAAAGGTGCTGTCCACCGCCAGACGAAGGCTATTCTCCCACCCCTGCTGCAGCTTAACCGCCCGGTTCTCCAGTTCGCGGGCGATATGCAGCACCTCCCGCCCTTTCTCCAGCAGCATCTGTCCGCTGGGAGTAAAGCGCGCGCGATGGCCGCTGCGGTCGAGCAGCTGAATATTGAGATCGCTTTCCAGGCGGTGAATGGTGTAGCTCAGCGCCGAGGGCGTTTTAAAGAGCTTTGCCGACGCGGCGGCAAAGCTCCCCTCTTTTTCCAGGGCATCCAGGATCACGAGGACATCCAGCAGTGGTTTCATCGCTACCCCCTTACGGTATGCGAATCACCGCTGGCGGATCACTCCATCGGCATCACCAGCGGATCGGGGTACTGGTACTCAAACCCCAGCTCATTGCAGATACGATTGCCATCCACAATCTTGCCCTGGCCGCCGTCCGGGCTGTCGCTGAACACCGGCGGCGGCAGACCGAGCTCGCGGGCCATCTGCGGATAAAAGAGGCCGCGCGCCGGATGGCGGGGCGCACATAGATTATAGATGTGCCCGCCCTTCGGGGCCTGCAGCAGCAGTTCGATAGCGGCCACCACATCCTGCAAATGCACCAGATTGACCACGTGCTGGCCATCCGGCGCCGACTTGCCGGCGAAAAAACGTCCCGGATGGCGGGAAGGCCCCACCAGCCCGGCCAGGCGCAGAATATCTACCGACGTCCCCGGCAGGTTGTGCAGCCAGTCCTCCAGCTCCTTGAGCACCTGTCCGCTGGCGGTTTGCGGCAGACGCGGGGAATTCTCCTTCACCGTACCGTTGACGTTGCCATACACCGAGGTGGAGCTGGTGAAGACGATCCGCGGAATATGGTAAGCCAGCGCGGTATCGACGATCTCCTGCACCGCCTGTAGATAAAACCCTTCCCCTGCCCCGGTACGCCGGGCCGGCAGGGTGATCACCAGCGCATCGACGTTCATCAGCGCGTCGAGGTCCTCGGTATCACAGACCAGCTGCGGCTCCAGGCGCAGCGGATAGCTGTCGATCCCGCACATCCGCGCCGCCTCCACGCCATCCTGCGTAGTTTTACTGCCGGTAACCTGCCAGCCTCGCGCCGTCAACGACAGCGCCAGCGGCATCCCCAGCCATCCCAAACCGACTATCGCGACCTTTTTCATCCCAGGCTCCTGACTCTTTCGCTGTGCTGATTACAGGCTACGCCAGCCAGCGGCAACTGACAATTTCTTCGCTCAATATGAAATGAATTAATGATAGAAAAAAGCCCTTGCTTTCTGCGGCGGAAGTGGTTTAGGTTAAAGGACATCAAATGCATAGTCATTCACAGAGAATTTTTATGAACCGCGTTCAATTTAAACACCACCATCATCACCATCATCCTGACTAGTCTTTCAGGCGATGTGTGCTGGAAGACGTTTGGATCTTCCAGTGGTGCATGAACGCGCAGAGAGCCCCCGGAAGATTCACTTCCGGGGGCTTTTTTTTGGACCAAATTCGGACAGATTCAGACAGGTATTCAGAGGAAAAGAACAATGTTAGACAACACCCGTTTACGCATAGCTATTCAGAAATCAGGCCGTTTAAGCGAAGATTCACGCGAATTACTCAGCCGCTGCGGCATTAAAGTCAATTTGCACACCCAGCGTCTGATTGCGCTGGCGGAAAATATGCCAATCGATATTCTGCGCGTGCGTGATGACGATATCCCGGGCCTGGTGATGGACGGTGTTGTCGACCTCGGCATTATCGGCGAAAACGTGCTGGAAGAAGAGCTGCTCAGCCGCCGCGCCCAGGGCGAAGACCCGCGCTACTTCACCCTGCGCCGTCTCGACTTCGGCGGCTGCCGCCTGTCGCTGGCGACTCCGGTGGATGAAGCCTGGAACGGCCCGGCGGCGCTGGACGGCAAACGAATCGCCACCTCTTACCCGCACCTGCTGAAGCGCTACCTCGATCAAAAAGGTATCTCCTTTAAATCCTGTCTGCTGAACGGCTCCGTGGAAGTGGCGCCGCGCGCCGGCCTCGCCGACGCTATCTGCGACCTCGTCTCCACCGGCGCCACTCTGGAAGCCAACGGCCTGCGCGAAGTGGAAGTGATCTACCGCTCCAAAGCCTGTCTGATCCAGCGCGACGGCGAAATGGCCGACGCCAAACAGCAGCTGATTGACCGCCTGCTGACCCGTATTCAGGGCGTGATTCAGGCCCGCGAGTCGAAATACATCATGATGCACGCCCCGACCGAACGCCTGGAAGAAGTGGTTGCCCTGCTGCCGGGCGCCGAGCGGCCGACTATTCTGCCGCTGGCAGGCGACAAGCAGCGCGTGGCGATGCACATGGTCAGCAGCGAAACCCTGTTCTGGGAGACCATGGAAAAACTGAAGGCGCTGGGCGCCAGCTCCATTCTGGTGCTGCCGATTGAGAAAATGATGGAGTAATCGGCCAGCCGGTCACGGGACACACAGGGGAATACAATCATGAGCTTCAACACAATCATCGACTGGAACGGCTGTAGCGCAGACCAACAAAAGCAACTCTTAACGCGCCCGGCGATTTCCGCCTCCGACAGCATCAGTAAAACGGTGACGGAGATCCTGAATAACGTCAAAGCCAACGGCGACGCGGCGCTGCGCGAATACAGCGCGAAGTTTGATAAAACCACCGTCGCCGCGCTGCAGGTGAGCGAGGCGGAGATCGCCGCCGCCGGCGAGCGCCTCAGCGATGAGCTGAAGCAGGCGATGGCGGTGGCGGTGAATAACATTGAGACCTTCCACAACGCGCAACAGCTGCAGGCGGTGGATGTCGAAACGCTGCCGGGGGTGCGCTGCCAGCAGGTCACCCGCCCTATCGCCTCCGTCGGACTGTACATTCCCGGCGGCTCAGCGCCGCTGTTCTCCACGGTGCTGATGCTGGCGACGCCGGCGCGCATCGCCGGCTGTCAGCAGGTGGTGCTCTGCTCGCCGCCGCCGATTGCCGATGAGATCCTCTATGCCGCGCAGCTGTGCGGCGTAAAAACCATCTTTAACGTCGGCGGCGCCCAGGCCATCGCCGCCCTCGCCCTCGGTACCGAGTCGGTGCCGAAGGTAGATAAAATCTTTGGCCCGGGCAACGCTTACGTCACGGAAGCCAAACGCCAGGTCAGCCAGCGTCTGGACGGCGCAGCCATCGACATGCCGGCCGGCCCGTCGGAAGTGCTGGTGATCGCCGACAGCGGCGCCAACCCGGACTTTGTCGCGTCTGACCTGCTGTCGCAGGCCGAACACGGCCCGGACTCGCAGGTGATCCTCCTGACCCCGGACGCCGACATGGGCAGCCGCGTCGCCGAAGCCGTGGAGCGCCAGCTGGCCGCCCTTCCGCGCGCCGAAACTGCCCGCGTGGCGCTCTCCGCCAGCCGGATCATCGTGGCCCGCGATCTGGTGCAGTGCGTGGCTATCTCCAACCAGTACGGCCCGGAGCACCTGATCATTCAGACCCGTCAGGCCCGCGAGCTGGTGGATAGCATCACCAGCGCAGGTTCCGTTTTCCTTGGCGACTGGTCACCGGAATCCGCGGGCGACTACGCCTCGGGCACCAACCACGTCCTGCCGACCTATGGTTACACCGCCACCTGCTCAAGCCTCGGTCTGGCCGACTTCCAGAAGCGGATGACCGTGCAGGAGCTGTCGCGCGACGGCTTTGCCGCCCTCGCCTCAACGATTGAGATCCTGGCCGCCGCCGAGCGCCTTGACGCCCACAAAAACGCCGTAACGCTGCGCGTTGCCGCCCTGAAGGAGCAAGCATGAGCATTGAAGATTTAGCCCGCGCCAACGTCCGCGCGCTGACCCCGTATCAATCCGCTCGCCGGCTGGGCGGCAAAGGCGACGTCTGGCTCAACGCCAACGAATTCCCTACCGCCGTAGCCTTCCAGCTTACCGAACAGACGCTGAACCGCTATCCGGAGCCGCAGCCGAAGGCCGTGATTGAGAGCTACGCCCGCTACGCCGAGGTCAAACCGGAGCAGGTGCTGGTCAGCCGCGGCGCCGACGAAGGCATCGAGCTGCTGATCCGCGCCTTCTGTGAGCCCGGCGAAGACGCGGTGCTCTACTGCCCGCCGACCTACGGCATGTACAGCGTCAGCGCCGAAACCATCGGCGTCGAGTGCCGCACCGTGCCGACGCTAGCCGACTGGCAGCTCGACCTGCCGGGCATCGAGGCGCGGCTGGACGGCGTGAAGGTGGTCTTCGTCTGCAGCCCGAACAACCCGACCGGGCAGATTATCGACCCGCAGTCGATGCGCGACCTGCTGGAGATGACCCGCAACAAAGCCATCGTGGTGGCCGACGAAGCCTATATTGAATTCTGCCCGCAGGCGACGCTCGCCGGCTGGCTCAGCGACTATCCGCACCTGGTGGTGCTGCGCACGCTGTCCAAAGCCTTCGCCCTCGCCGGCCTGCGCTGCGGCTTCACCCTCGCCAACGCCGAGGTGATCAACGTGCTGCTGAAAGTGATCGCCCCGTACCCGCTCTCCACGCCGGTGGCCGATATCGCCGCCCAGGCCCTGAGCCCGGAGGGGATCGCCGCGATGCGCCAGCGCGTGACGCAGATCCTTGACGAGCGCCGCTACCTGGTGGAACAGCTGCGCGGCATCGCCTGCGTGGAGCAGGTCTTCGATTCCGAGACCAACTATGTGCTGGCGCGGATAACCGCCTCCAGCGCAGTGTTTAAATCTTTGTGGGATCAGGGCATTATCTTACGTGACCAGAATAAACAACCTTCATTAAGCGGCTGTTTGCGTATCACTATCGGTACCCGTGCCGAGAGCCAGCGCGTGATTGACGCCTTGACTGCGGAGAATGTATGACCCAGAAGTATCTCTTTATTGACCGTGACGGCACCCTGATTTCCGAACCGCCGGAGGATTTCCAGGTGGACCGGTTCGACAAGCTGGCGTTTGAGCCGCAGGTGATCCCGGCGTTGCTGAAGCTGCAGCAGGAAGGCTATAAGCTGGTGATGATCACCAATCAGGATGGCCTGGGAACCGACAGTCTGCCGCAGGAAGCGTTTGATGGCCCGCACAACCTGATGATGCAGATCTTCGCCTCGCAGGGCGTTAACTTTGAAGAGGTGCTGATTTGTCCGCACTTCCCGGGCGACAACTGCGCCTGCCGCAAGCCAAAAACGCAGCTGGTGCTGCCGTGGCTGGAAGAGGGCGTGCTGGATAAAGCCCACAGCTATGTGATTGGCGACCGGGCCACCGACCTCGAGCTGGCGGATAACATGGGGATTACCGGCCTGCGCTATGACCGTGAGACCCTAGACTGGCCGACCATCTGCGAGCAGCTGACCCGCCGCGACCGCTATGCCCACGTCGAGCGCGTCACCAAAGAGACCCAGGTGGATGTGAAAGTGTGGCTGGACCGCGAAGGCGGCAGCAAGATCCATACCGGCGTCGGCTTTTTTGACCATATGCTCGACCAAATCGCCACCCACGGCGGCTTCCGCATGGAGGTTAACGTCGGCGGCGATCTGTATATCGACGACCACCACACGGTGGAGGATACCGGCCTGGCCCTCGGCGAAGCCCTGAAGCTGGCCCTTGGCGACAAGCGCGGCATCAACCGCTTCGGCTTCGTGCTGCCGATGGACGAGTGTCTCGCCCGCTGCGCGCTGGATATCTCCGGCCGTCCGCACCTGGAGTATAAGGCGGACTTCACCTATCAGCGCGTCGGCGATCTGAGCACCGAGATGGTGGAACACTTCTTCCGCTCGCTCTCCTACACCATGGCGGTGACCCTGCACCTGAAAACCAAGGGCAAGAACGATCACCACCGCGTGGAGAGCCTGTTCAAAGCCTTTGGCCGTACGCTGCGCCAGGCGATCCGCGTCCAGGGCGATGCCCTGCCGTCTTCCAAAGGGGTGCTGTAATGAATGTGGTGATCCTTGATACCGGCTGCGCCAACCTCAATTCGGTGAAATCGGCGATTGGCCGCCACGGCTATGAGCCGGTGGTCAGCCGCGATCCGGAAGTGGTATTGCGTGCCGATAAACTGTTTCTTCCCGGCGTCGGCACCGCCCAGGCGGCGATGGATCAGCTGCGCGACCGGGAGCTGATCGACCTGATCAAAGCCTGTACCCAGCCGGTGCTGGGGATTTGCCTGGGCATGCAGCTGCTCGGCAAGCGCAGCGAGGAGAACAACGGCGTCGATCTGCTGGGCATTATCGAAGAAGAGGTGCCGAAGATGACCGACCACGGTCTGCCATTGCCGCACATGGGCTGGAACCGGGTGTATGCCAAAGCTGGCGATCGGCTGTTCCGCGGCATTGAAGAAGGCGCGTATTTCTACTTCGTGCACAGCTACGCCATGCCGGTCAACCCGTACACCATCGCCCAGTGCAATTACGGGGAGGCGTTCACCGCCGCGGTGCAGAAAGATAACTTCTTTGGCGTGCAGTTTCACCCGGAGCGCTCCGGGAGCGCCGGGGCGCAGCTGCTGAAAAACTTCCTGGAGATGTGATGATTATTCCTGCTTTAGATTTAATCGACGGCACCGTCGTTCGTCTCCATCAGGGCGATTACGGCCAGCAGCGCGACTATGGCAGCGATCCGCTGCCGCGCCTGCAGGCCTATGCCGCTCAGGGGGCGGAAGTCCTGCACCTGGTCGACCTGACCGGGGCGAAGGATCCGGCGAAGCGCCAGATCCCGCTGCTGAAATCGCTGGTCGCCGGGGTTGACGTCCCGGTGCAGGTCGGCGGCGGCGTGCGGACCGAAACGGATGTCGCGGCCCTGCTTGAGGCCGGCGTCGCCCGTGTGGTGGTCGGCTCCACCGCGGTGAAATCCCCGGAGGAAGTGAAAGGCTGGTTCAAACGCTTTGGCCCAGAACGGCTGGTGCTCGCCCTCGACGTGCGTATCGACGCCGACGGCAATAAGCAGGTGGCGGTCAGCGGCTGGCAGGAAAACTCCGGCGTGACGCTGGAGGAGCTGGTGGAAAGTTATCTGCCGGTCGGCCTGCAGCACGTGCTGTGCACCGATATCTCCCGCGACGGCACGCTGGCAGGCTCTAACGTCTCGCTGTACGAGGAAGTCTGCGCCCGCTACCCGCAGGTGGCGTTTCAGTCATCCGGCGGCATCGGCGATCTCAATGATATTGCCGCCCTGCGCGGCACCGGGGTGCGCGGCGTGATTGTCGGTCGCGCGCTGCTGGAAGGTAAATTCAACGTAACGGAGGCCATTCAATGCTGGCAAAACGGATAATCCCCTGCCTCGACGTCCGCGACGGCCAGGTAGTGAAAGGCGTGCAGTTCCGTAATCACGAGATCATTGGCGACATCGTCCCGCTGGCCAAGCGCTATGCCGACGAAGGGGCCGACGAACTGGTGTTCTATGATATCACCGCCTCCAGCGACGGTCGGGTGGTCGACAAGAGCTGGGTGTCGCGCGTGGCGGAAGTAATCGATATTCCTTTCTGCGTGGCGGGCGGGATCAAGTCGCTGGAAGACGCGGCGCAGATCCTCTCCTTCGGCGCCGATAAGATCTCGATTAACTCCCCTGCTCTCGCCGACCCGACGCTGATCACCCGCCTTGCCGACCGCTTTGGCGTGCAGTGTATCGTGGTGGGGATTGATACCTGGTTTGACGCAGAGACCGGCAAGTATCACGTCAACCAGTATACCGGCGATGAGAGCCGCACCCGGGTGACGCAGTGGGAAACCCTTGACTGGGTGGAGGAAGTGCAGAAGCGCGGCGCAGGCGAGATCGTTCTCAATATGATGAACCAGGACGGGGTGCGCAACGGTTACGACCTGCAGCAGCTGGCGAAGGTTCGCGCGGTGTGCCACGTCCCGCTGATCGCCTCCGGCGGCGCGGGCACTATGGAACACTTCCTCGAAGCCTTCCGCGACGCCGACGTTGACGGCGCGCTGGCGGCCTCGGTATTCCACAAACAGATTATTAATATTGGCGAACTGAAAGCGTACCTGGCGGCACAGGGCGTGGAGATAAGGGTATGTTGACTGAACAGCTGGACTGGGAAAAAACGGACGGCATGATGCCGGCCATCGTGCAGCACGCCGTATCCGGCGAAGTGCTGATGCACGGCTACATGAACAAGGAGGCGCTGGAGAAAACCGAAGCCACCGGCAAGGTCACCTTTTACTCGCGCACCAAGCAGCGGCTGTGGACCAAGGGTGAAACCTCGGGCCATGTCCTCAATGTAGTGAGCATCACGCCGGACTGTGACAACGATACGCTGCTGGTGCTGGTAAACCCGATCGGGCCGACCTGCCACAAAGGCACCACCAGCTGCTTCGGCGAAACCGGCCACCAGTGGCTGTTCCTCTATCAGCTGGAGCAGCTGCTGGCCGAGCGTAAACACGCCGACCCGGAGAGCTCCTATACGGCGAAGCTGTATGCCAGCGGCACCAAGCGTATTGCGCAGAAAGTGGGGGAAGAAGGCGTGGAGACCGCGCTGGCCGCCACCGTGAACGACCGCTTCGAGCTGAAGAATGAGGCGTCGGACCTGATGTATCACCTGCTGGTGCTGCTGCAGGACCAGGGGCTGGATCTCGGGGAAGTGATTGATAATTTAAGAGCACGGCATAGGTAATATAAGACATGGCGGTTATAAAGCCGCCATTAATTACTCTTTCTAAATGAACCCTTCACGCAGCACTCGAAATACCTCCCAATATCCTTTACAACCTAATATTTGAGATGTGAATTGGATTCACATGATAGATGTAGTTTGTTAGAATGCTGCCGCTTTTAACATCCAATTGGAACGCTAGCGGAGTATATAATGCCAAGTTCAGGCCCATTATGGCAACTAATGAAATATGGGTTAGTTGGGATAGTCAATACACTAATTACGGCAGTTGTAATTTTCCTGCTAATGCATTTGGGTCTTGGCATTTATCTGTCCAATGCGATGGGTTATGTTGTAGGTATTGTTTTCAGCTTCATAGCAAACACAATATTTACATTTACGCAACCAATTAGCATCGATAGACTAATAAAATTTTTATGTGTTTGCTTCATTTGTTATGTGGCAAATATCATTGTCATAAAAATATTTTTCGTTTTTATGCCAGAAAAAATATATTCAGCACAAATCCTTGGGATGTTTACATACACTATCACAGGTTTTATTTTAAACAAGTTCTGGGCGATGAAATGACAACCTCAACTGATATAAAAAGCACTCCTTCTTTAGCTATTGTGGTACCTTGCTATAATGAACAAGAGGCTTTTCCTTTCTGTCTCGAAAAGCTTTCGAATGTACTAAATTCATTGATAGCCAGAAATAAAATTAACAACAATAGTTATCTTTTGTTTGTCGATGATGGTAGTCGTGACAATACTTGGGCACAAATTAAAGATGCCTCGACCGCTTATCACTATGTGCGAGGAATAAAATTATCAAGAAATAAAGGACATCAAATTGCCTTAATGGCAGGGTTACGCTCGGTCGATACAGACGTAACCATTAGCATCGATGCGGATCTACAAGATGATGTAAATTGTATCGAAAAAATGATTGACGCTTACAGCCAGGGATATGACATAGTATACGGCGTAAGATGTAATCGAGACAGTGACACTTTTTTTAAACGTACAACAGCTAATGCATTTTACGCAATAATGTCCCACATGGGTGTAAATCAAACTCCAAATCATGCAGATTATCGATTATTAAGTAATCGTGCGTTGGAGGCTCTTAAACAATATAAAGAGCAAAATATATATTTACGTGGATTAGTGCCTCTTGTGGGATACCCCTCGATTGAGGTGCAATATAGCCGTGAAGAAAGAATTGCAGGTGAATCAAAATATCCAATAAAAAAAATGCTTGCGCTGGCTCTCGAGGGAATTACCTCATTATCAGTTACACCGTTACGAATTATAGCTATGACAGGTTTTATAACTTGCATCATATCTACCATCGCTGCTATTTATGCTTTAATTCAAAAAACAACAGGTACTACAGTTGAGGGATGGACATCAGTCATGATCGCTATATTCTTTCTTGGCGGTGTGCAAATGCTTTCTTTAGGTATTATAGGAGAATATGTCGGGAAAATTTATATAGAGACGAAAAATAGACCTAAATATTTCATTGATGAAAGCGTAGGTAATGATAGCAATGGAAAATAATATGCAAAATCTGATCAATTCTTTAGCAGAGGGAAATAAAAAAAACGTTTACATTTTTTATTTCTTTCTGATTATGTTAACATTTTCACCGGTAATTTTCTTTTCATATGCATTTTCAGACGACTGGTCAACATTCTTTGATGCTATAACAAGAAACGGTTCTTCGTTTCAGTGGGATGTCCAATCTGGTCGTCCCGTTTATGCTGTGTTCCGTTACTATGGAAAAATGTTAATTAATGATATTTCTTCATTTTCGTATTTGCGGCTTTTTAATATATTAAGTCTTGTTGTCTTAAGTTGTTTTATTTACAACTTCATAGACAGCAGAAAAATATTTGATAACCCCGTATTCAAAATAATATTTCCACTGTTAATTTGCTTACTCCCTGCGTTTCAAGTTTATGCTTCATGGGCAACATGTTTCCCGTTCACTATTTCAGTATTGCTGGCAGGTATTAGTTATAATAAATGTTTCCCACATTCGAAGCAGCGGTCGTCATTGCCAGAAAAATTAGCATCCATTGTTGTCTTATGGGTGGCATTTGCAATATATCAACCGACAGCAATTACATTCTTATTCTTTTTTATGCTTGATAGTTGCATAAAAAAAGAAAGTAGTTTAACTGTGAAAAAAGTTGCGACATGTTTTATCATTTTAGTTATCGGTGTTGCAGGCAGTTTTATCATGTCAAAAGTACTTCCTGTCTGGCTATATGGGGAATCATTATCGAGAGCCGAGTTAACCGCAGATATCGGTGGAAAGATGAAATGGTTCATAAATGAATCACTAATAAACGCTGTAAATAACTATAACATACAACCAGTAAAAATATATTCTTGGTTCTCCTCATTTGCAATTTTAATCGGCTTATACACTATTTTTGTGGGAAAAACAGGCAGATGGAAAACGTTCATAGTCATAACGATCGGGATAGGTTCCTACGCTCCAAATTTAGCGACAAAAGAAAATTGGGCAGCATTCCGCTCGTTAGTGGCCTTAGAACTTATTATATCAACTCTATTTCTTATTGGCATAAATAGCCTTGTCAGTAGAATTTCTAAGCAAGCATTTGTCTGGCCTCTTATCGCTTTAACAATTATGATAATAGCTCAGTATAATATTATAAATGGATTTATTATTCCTCAACGCTCTGAAATTCAGGCACTTGCTGCGGAAATAACTAATAAAATACCTAAGAATTACACAGGAAAATTAATGTTCGATCTCACAGATCCTGCTTACAATGCCTTTACAAAAACACAGAGATATGATGAGTTTGGGAATATTTCATTAGCAGCGCCCTGGGCGCTCAAAGGTATGGCTGAAGAGATCAGAATTATGAAAGGATTTAATTTCAAACTATCTAACAACGTTATAATTTCTGAGACCAATCGATGTATTGATGATTGTATGGTTATTAAAACGTCAGATGCAATGCGAAGGTCAACGATAAATTATTAGTAATTTCTGTGCCGCCCTCATTTTTTATGGGGGCGCTATTACAGTAATCATAAAATACGCTTTTAAATACTAGTCTTTATTTGAGAGTAGTTTAAGAAACTTTGTCTGAACAGTCTTTAGTTCTTCATTGTAATTTTCGAGAATTTTATTATCTGCTTTAATAGCTAAATTTTCCCTATTCATAGAAGCAATCATTTCGTCCTTTTGTTGAAGCTGCTGTTTTATCTCCTCAACTTCGTTTTGTAAGGTCAAAATATTTCGTTGGGCATTCTCTAATTCATTAAGAACCCGATCTTTTAATGAAAAAAGATACTCTTCAGCAGACATATCAGCGATTCGTCGATAAGCAGAAAGAATAAACTCATCATAAAAGTCTTCATTATTGATATCAAAACTGCTGATGAATAATTTGACATCTTGAAACAGTTTATTAAAGGCTTCACCCGATAGCGTATTTAAGTGCCACTCAAGGAATACGACAATGTAATTATAAAAATCCCTTTGTCGCTTTTGCATCATGCCATTTTTAAAAAGAAAATCCCTTAGAGCAACAAGAGCATCAAGTGCGCAATGATAGGAAACGGAGCGAGTTGAAGACAATGATGTTTTTCGATTAATCGTATGAGTAATCAATATTTCATCAAGAATAGTTACCTTTTCGGCACTAAGCATAGATGCACACACAAAAAACAGATCATTTGATGTTCTTAAATCTTGGTAGCTCAACGAGTGCTGAATAATAAATTCACGTCGGAATAGTTTGTCCCATGGCCACCATATAAATGCCCTGAAAAAGTCTCGCTCAATATCTCCAGGCGAGAAAACTGCTTTTTCAGGTAATAAATCTTTTCGAATTGAATCTGGCATTGGAGCATACTGGAGAGATTGTAGATTAAATGAGCGGCTTCTGCATACAACGATATCTGCCCCTGATAGCTCCGCACAATCAGACATGTGCTTCAACATGTTCGTATCGACATAATCATCGTCATCAAGAAATATTATATATTCTCCCTTTGCTTCTGAAAGACCTATATTACGTGATATGCCAGCTCCAATATTTACAGCGTTATCAATAATTCGTATTCTTTCATCGCTGGATGCAATCTCCTTAAGGATATCTAATGTATTATCACTCGAATGATCATTGATTATTATAATTTCAATTTCATACAATGACTGTGAAACAATGTTTTTTAGAGTATCTGCAATATACTCTTCGGCGTTGTAAACAGGAATAACGACCGAAACAATTATATCACTTTTTTCATGAGCCATAAAAATACCATTAGTAGTAAATTGAATTACATTATATAAACATTACTATTATCAATATGAAGGTTTTTCGCAATAATAAATGTGAAACTTACACATCATCGAACTACATCATGATATATTTGCAATGTTTTATCGATAATCATAACACTAGAAAATTTATCTTGTATACGTTTCCTCCCCTTAATACCCATTTCAACGCGTGCTTTAGGATTGCTAAGTAAAAAGGCAAGTTTATCAGCCAGCTCTTCAGGTGAATTGCTTTTAACAATAATTCCATTATCGTTATCAATAATAAGGCTATCACAACCACCAACATCATAAGCAATACAAGCGCGACCCACAGAAGATGCTTCCAGAAGAATTCGCGGAACACCTTCAGAATAAACTGACGGCAAAGCAACGATATTTGATTGCTCAATAAGATCGCAAACATTATTCGAACGACCTAACCAGTTAATTAATCCTTGCTGATGCCAATTTTCAATGACCTGAAGGGAAATTGCATCTTTATCATTTTCGACCAGAATTCCAGCAACATTCAAAGTAAAGTGAATATTCTTACTGCGTAATATTTTCTTCGCTTCAATTAAGTCGCCCAGTCCTTTACTCCACAACATACGGCTGGCAAACAATACAACAGGGACATCGTGATCCTGTTCAAGAGAATATTTGTATATCTCTGGATTAATGCCTGCACCATCAATAACAATAGTCTGTTGTTCTTCGAGTCCAACCAACTTAGCCAGTTTTTTTCTGTCGCGGTCATGTTCAAACATAAATATACAGCGCTTATTACTGGCAATATATTTATATGCAGCAATAGTAAACTGCCGCAATAATTTTAAAGGCATGCTGTCAGAAGAAAATACTCTTCCAAGCCCAACAAAACTTACGATGACCGGCAGATTAAATTTCTTCGCGAGCACACCACCAATCAAACATGGCTTGATAGTGATGCAATGCAAGAGATCCGGTTTTATATTTTTAATAATTTTTTGCACATCATGGTAAGTACGAAAGAAAACTAATGCATTAAAAGATTGAGCATCAAGAGTAACATTATGGCAAATAAAGCCAAATGTTTTGAATTTATTTATTATGTTGTCATCAATAAAATGGCTGATGATGTGAATCTCATAACCTGCATCACGGGAGGCGATGGCACGATCGATCCAGTGTAAATCGAAGTACCAATCCGAATTTATGAAATAACACAATTTTCTCATTGCTATGCCCACTTAATGATACTTACCACTAATACCTTTTATGCCATGTGAAATTCCACGAAGAATAAATTTCATATAGGAATATTTTTGACGTTGCCATGGCAGGATTAATATATATTTTAGGATGCGTATCGCTATCGCTGAATTGCTATACACGGCATTTTTCTGGAATATTTTCTTCGACAGGATCAAATTACGGCAGAGATAGTAAACCTTCCATTCAGGTGCAATAAGTTTGCCCTGAATACTCACATCATGATAAAAAAGCAACTCCGGGCTATACATAATTTTCTCACCAGCTAGTGATAGCTGATAGCCAAAGTAAAGATCATCAAAGTAGATAAAAAGCTGTTCATGGATGTGGTCAAGACTGGTCGCGAGCAGATCACGATGTATGACCATCCCAACAAATGAAACCGTTTGTACGAACATAGAACGATTAGCTGCCGGGATAAACTCTCCAGGGTAGCGTAAATAGCGTACAGTGTCGCCAAGTGAAGTTGGCACACGCGAGAACGGCATATTCATCGGACACGGTTTTCCTTGTGGATCTTTCACCAGTCCACTAAATACCCGACATCCCTGCTTATCCAGCTGTGAAAAGGACTTCAACGTGTCTGGATAGGGGTAAGCATCGTCATCGTAGAAAAATACCCAATCACTTGCCAGCTGTTCACAGATATACTGACTACCGGTTTTAAAGCCCCCCGCCCCACCGGTATTCTTGGTGAGGGTTAATACAATGACTCGTGTATCAACAATTGACGAAAGCCAGGCTTGGGTCCCATCCGTGGACCCGTTATTGACAATAACAATATTAGTGAATTCAAGTTTGAGGGTCTCTCCAACCGTTTTTTTCAGTTTGCCGAGACGATTGAATGTCACTATCAATGCCGTATATTTCATCGTACAGAAACCGTAAACACAGGCATTGGCTGATTTTCAGTGAGTGAATTTAAATAGACTTCTGCCGTTTTCAATGCTTCGGCGATGGTCACATCCATGTCGAGGTAACGGTAGGTTCCAAGACGACCGACAAAAGTGATGTTGGTTTCATTCTCGGCCAATGACAAATATTTTTCAAGAAGGGCCATCTCTCCCATCTGGCGAATAGGATAGTAAGGAATATCATTTTCTTCACAAGCACGGCTATACTCTTTATAACAAACAGAGCCGTCGTGTTGTTCCCAGGGAGAAAAATATTTATGTTCAGTGATGCGAGTATAGGGCACATCCACAGAACAGTAGTTCATCACTGCGCATCCCTGGTAATCACCCTGATAGATAAACTTTTTAAAATCTAATGTTCGATAGCCCAGACGGCCATATTGGTAGCCATAAAACGCATCTAATGGACCGCTATAGAATACGTGATCGTAATGAGTTCGCTCGTCAACGATAAATTCCCGCTGTAAGTCAACCTTGATATTCTCATGATTGAGAATTGACTTAATCATCTGCGTATAACCACATTTCGGCATGCCCTGAAATTTGTGGTTAAAATAATTATCATCATAGTTAAAACGAACAGGAAGACGTTTAAGAATAGATGCGGGCAGTTCCGAGGGTTGCATCCCCCACTGTTTAATCGTATATCCTTTAAAAAAGGCCTCATATAACTCTTTACCAATAAAGCGTAACGCTTGCTCTTCAAAAGTTTGTGGATCAGCAATAGTGCTGTCCCCTTTCTCAGCAATGAGCGCTCTGGCCTCATCAGGCGAACAAGTTTTTGAGAAAAACTGATTGATAGTATGCAAATTAATAGGCAGGGAAAATACCTGACCATTAACTGTCGCTTTAACCCGGTTCACATAGGGCATCATCTCTGCATGCTTGTTGACATAGTTCCACACTGTTTCATTGTCAGTATGGAAAATATGGGGTCCATAAACATGTACCATCACATTCGTTTCAGAGTCGCGTGCATCATAGGAATTCCCCCCAATATGATCACGCTGATCGATAATATGGACTTGATGTCCCTTCTCAGCAAGTTGGCGACCGATAACTGCACCAGAGAAACCAGCGCCTACGATCAATATTTTTTTTCTTTTCATCTGTTGTCTCTTTTATTGTCCAAGAATAGCACGGCGTACTTTGTAATAATATTTAGTCATCATGTTTCTTCTTGGCGTGCCTATTGGTGCATATTTATTAACATAAGGCATCAGTACGTTCTTGATTTTGGTCTGGAACAAGATTTGTTGTTGCGGCTCGCTATGGGTTAAACCAATCGAAGCCGCTAACGACATTTGACGTTTATAGATTTCCATCTCCCATGGAGTGTTAGCGATGTTTTCAATAAAGTCGTCATAAAAATCGACTTTTTCGGTATTCCATGGTTTGTTCTCACCCGCATAATGAATCATTTTAGGCTTCTTGCGAGCTGCTAAAAATTTCATATACGTTGCAAACTTAAGATTAGGGAAGAAATCATCCGTGTTGCCATTACCATGATAAACGTTCCACTCTAATGGCAGAAATGTGACTCGAGAGTAGAAGACTTTATTCATGATATCCTGGTCGAGGAACCAGTATTTTTTTGCCTTTAATACCCGCATCAATTCAGCAAAAGTATTTTCTTCGACCATTTGTTTGACATTAAAAACAATAATCCCTGCCTGAAAATATTCATCAGGGTTATTCATGTTTAAGGTTTTCTGTAAATATTCGCCTGCCGGCATAACGCCATCATCTGATGCCGACATTGCAGAAAATTTTACAAAACCTTCCATGACGATATCCTTAACCGCTGCAACTAAATTGTTGCCCAGAGGGACATCAAGCAGTTCACCCAGGTCAGCCTTTACAACGGTATCCGAATCAATAAATACGACTTTATCGTATCGTCTGAACAGTTGAGGAATAAAAAGACGGGCATACGTTGATGCGCTAAAATGCGCTCGGGTATGCACACCGTTTATTTCAGTGAAAGCATTAACGTCAAAAAAACGAAGAGAAATATTCGGATGAGCCGAAGTTAGATTTACCAACCGCGTTTTATTCAAATAGCTAACTTTGTTTTCGAGTACGACGATATCATAATTTTTATTTTTGTCCGCATGTCGGATAATGGAATTAATTAATGCGCCACCGCTGATTGCGTAATTATCATCGAAACTGATAACCACTGGAACCGCAGAATCAAAAACTGGATTCAGTGCACCATTGAATGTTTCATTGCTGACAAAGGTACGCTGTAATTCTTTTACCTTAAGCTCACCATCTTGTTGCAGCTTAATTATGTAAATATTAAACAGCCGTTCAGCTATATGCCCAATAACGCGTTTTTCCTGAGCATTATAATTGTTCATCGAGATGGCATCTTCGAGATTATCCAGAATGGAAAAGAGCCACTCAGAATAGTCAACAAAAATATCTTTGCGCATGACAAACATATTTGTGTAATAGCCATCACTGGCATCATTAAACGTTTTTATTGCCGTGCTATACTCTGGATATAGTTTTTCAACGATGGCAATGGCAGCCTGATAATCACGAATGTGTAAGTATTCACCTCGTTCATAGTGATCGTAATTATTTTTACTTCCCGCCGCAGTGACAGACCATTTTTTGGGCAGCAAGATGTCAATACCTTCGACACACCGTTGAATTGTTTCTTCGTTTAATCCAAAGATCTTCTCATATTCTTCATCAATGCATGGATGGTTCACGACCCCCCAGGTATCCTCAGAAAAAGTTTGTTTTTCGGAAAAATTAAGATGACGGCGATAGTGCATGAAACCGACATAGTCTGCCAGCTCTTCGTTTTTCCAAACCCAATAATGCGCAGTTAGTTCGCAATAAAACGGATTCTTAAAGGAAATATTATCGCCAGTGTCATCTCCTGGACAACCAATTTCATTACAAGAATTAGCTTTGCCGACATGCAGAGGTTTGATAATTGCAGCATTAAGAAAAGCACTAGGCTTATGGTGGCTGGTATAGATTTTAACGCTATTGTTCATTATATTACCCACTGATTAAGCCATTGCTTGCTTGTACAGTTCAATGATTCGCTCTGCAGACCCCACTTCTCTGAGCCTATGATTTTCGATCCAGATGACTCTGTCGCAGATTTTTTCAACGTCACTCATATTGTGGCTAACAAACAATATTGTCACGCCTCTTTTCTTAAAATCTCTGATGGTCTGAATACATTTTGCCTGAAAAGCGATATCACCTACTGCCAGAACTTCATCAATAATTAAAATATCCGGTTCAACCTGACTGATGACCGAAAAACCTAACTTAGCTAGCATTCCGCTTGAGTACACTCTGATTGGCTCGTCTATGAATTCTCCCAGTTCCGAAAATTCAATAATACGTTCCATACGTTGCTGGACCTCTTTACGCCGAAGGCCCAGCAGAGTAGCATTCAGGTAAATATTCTCACGCCCGGTAAGTTCCGGATGAAAGCCTCCGCCGAGTTCAAGCATCGATGCCACCCGTCCTTCAGTGGTGACGGTTCCCTTAGTTGGCTTAATCACGCCGGCAACCAGGCCAAGCGAGGTACTCTTTCCTGCCCCATTACGTCCAATCAGGGCAACAGCCTCACCTTTGCCAACTGTAAAGGATACGTCTTCGATAGCTAAATATTTCCGCCCCTTCAGCAACTGAAAAGCGCGTTTGGGATGGAAAATTAAATCTTTGATTCCTGAGCCAATATGATGGTACAGAGGATACTCTTTTGTAACATGACTGAAGTTAATAACTGGGTGCATTACAAGATCTCTGCAAATCGATATTTTAATTTATTGAAAATAGACAAACCGACAACCGTCAAAATGATTCCCGTAAAATAGAGTATAGAAATATACTCATAATTAAGAGTCCCATTCATGAATAAATCACGCCAACTAAGAATCATACTCGCTAGCGGATTGTAGGTAATTATCCAGCTAAATTTTTCCGGAATCATATCAGACGCATATAAAATCGGCGTACAATAAAACATCAGCATAATCCCCAGACTGACAAAGCGCTCTAGGTCACGGAAAAACAGGTTCAGCGTTGAAAAGATGATTGAAACACCAAAGGTGAAAATCACCTGGCCAATAGCAATGAGAGGTATACCCCAAACCCAGGACAAGGACGGCGTCATGCCATAAACAAAAAGAAAGACAACAATAACCGGGATGGTGCAAAGAAAATGCAAGCCTTCCATCATCACATTACTTAGCGGAATCACGGACCGGGGAAAAACTGTCTTCTTGATAATTTGAGCGTTAGCGATGAATGAAAATAATGAGTTAGTGGCCGAACTGGCAAACCATTGCCACGGAAACAAGCCGGTAATGAGGAAAACTGTATAATTTGGAATTTGTACTCTCATTACCAGCTTAAATATAAAATAATAAATCATGGCAAAAAGCAATGGATTTGCTACTGACCATAAATAGCCTAGCATGCTGCTCTTATAGCGCACTTTTAGATCTTTATTTGTTATCACAACAAGTAAATCAAATAAATACCCTAAATTGTACTTCATCTTTATACTCATAAATTATTCTGCAAATATCCACTGAATGAGTTAGTCATACCAGGTCTACCTCGCCGATCCTGTCAGGCTCAACAATCGAGAAACTGACTGCTTTGTGCTGCGGGCAAAGTTTATCAGGTCAGCTGCCATTCATCGACTGCAACCAATGATTTGAACGGAAGCGCAAGCGACACCCCAGCAATAAACCGATAAAAACCCTTTTAATTCAATAAATTAAAAAATCACCTTATGTTTTCTTCCACGCTACCGCCATTGGCTATCGCAACCAAAATGCGTGATCCACCGAGTTTTTAACACTCACATCCGTTCAAACCGCACTGCAGATGGCATTACTGTTCAGTACAGCCATGCATCTCGTTACCTTAGCTACAAAAAGGCTTTACTCTGGCGTTTCCCTTCTCCGTTAGCTATCAGGACTTTCTCATTTCCGCAAGCAGCATGCCTGGCGTAGCACTCCCCTCACCTGCTCATCACGCCCTTACATGCAAAAGAACCATCTAAGGACAGCATGAAATTCTGAAATAATTTCTTGCATATTAATAACAACTTTTGGTGATGATTTATCAAGCAATACCTAAGTCTGCCAAATAGAACGGCAGCGTATTATAACTCTGCAAGTAAGGAATAAAAGTAAAAATCCGGTGCATGGCTTTCTCAATGTAAAAATGGACACACTTTAGACGATATGATGGCATTATCGCTAAAGTGCTCTCGGGAAACAAACACACCGGGCAAACCAAAGTAACAATCTTTACTCTACGAGGCCAGACCGCGTCTAAAACCTAGCAATACTCGATAAAACCGAAACAAACAGATAACCCATTGTTTATATTGGTTTCTATAGTGCTTTTCATCTTCTGAATGGCTTAATACCTTTCACGAATGATAATTAATTACAAGGCATTTACTCTCAGACGCCGCTGTTTACAGTTACTTGCATATCTTGTCATGGCAAAGCAAGTGATCCCAACCGCAAGCCAGTGTAAAATCGGCACTTATGTAGAACGGGATATCCACACCCCGGAGGAAAAATATGAAGTTTTTGGTCACTGGTGCCGCAGGTTTTATCGGCTTCCATATCGCGCAGCGCCTGCTGAATGAAGGGCATGATGTTGTCGGAATCGACAACATGAACGACTATTATGACGTCAGCCTGAAGCAGGCACGTCTGGATCGCCTGGCATCTCCAGCATTCCATTTCCAGCAGCTGGATTTGGCCGTCCGTGAAGGTATGGCAAAGCTGTTCGCCACAGAGCAATTTGACCGCGTGATCCACCTGGCCGCCCAGGCCGGCGTGCGCTACTCGCTGGAAAACCCGTATGCGTACGCAGACGCTAACCTGATGGGGTACCTGAACATTCTGGAAGGCTGCCGTCATACCAAGGTGAAACACCTGGTGTACGCCTCCTCCAGCTCGGTTTACGGCCTCAACCGTAAAATGCCGTTCTCCACCGAAGATTCCGTCGATCATCCGGTCTCCCTGTATGCCGCCACCAAGAAAGCTAATGAGCTGATGGCGCACACCTATTCTCACCTGTACGGCATCCCGACCACCGGGCTGCGCTTCTTTACAGTTTATGGTCCGTGGGGTCGCCCGGATATGGCGCTGTTCAAGTTCACGAAAGCGATGCTGGAAGGAAAAAGTATCGACGTTTACAACTACGGCAAAATGAAGCGCGACTTCACCTATATCGACGACATCGTCGAGGCGGTGGTTCGGGTGCAGGATGTGATCCCGCAGGCCAATGCCGACTGGACCGTTGAGAGCGGTTCCCCGGCCACCAGCTCCGCGCCGTATCGGGTATATAACATTGGCAACAGCTCACCAGTGGAACTGATGGACTACATCACCGCCCTGGAAGAAGCGCTGGGGATGGAAGCGCAGAAGAATATGATGCCGATCCAGCCGGGAGATGTGCTGGACACCAGCGCAGACACCCAACCGCTGTATGACCTGGTGGGTTTCAAGCCGCAAACGTCAGTGAAGGAAGGCGTGAAGAACTTCGTGGAGTGGTACAAGGATTACTATCAGATCTAGTCCCCATGCCCTGCCGCAATCGTCAGATTGCGGCACCTCTTCTATGGAACCTCCGTTATCCGGGCTATATGTCGACTGAATGCACATTCATTGTTTTATATATAATATTTTGTGCTATAGACGGTATTTTTGCCTTTTTACTCGCACGCCTGAAACCAGTTTCATCCAGCCTTTTTCAGAAAAGCAAATATCCGCACGCCAGGCACTCAAACTTTCCTGATATCCAAACCAATTTGGTTAGCGAAAACAGCATTATATGCTGATAGATAAAAAACATTACTCTCTGTAGGAATTTTCCTAAATCCAGGATATGTTAGAGCAAGCCATGCAACAGCACAAAACTGATGTATTGCTTATCAAACTAATAATTCAATCAACATACGCCCTGTGGTAGATATTATGGAAAACCTATTTTTCTTAGTGGTCGCTGCCATACTACTTGCTGTTTCCGTTTATTTCTTAATTTCTTATTTAAAAGACAGAAAGAAAACGAAACTGACGTTTAATAAACGCAAGTGGTAAGGCCCACTTCATATTGCAATTAGATTAAGATAATATTAAGAGATAAAAAATGATATGACAGAATGACTATTCATTCTGCGTTTTGGCATGGCCTTAAGGCAAGAAAAAATAACGCTACTCGCGCCCTATCCCTCGTTTTTTCATAGGACATAAATAACAAAAGCCTGCGTTGCAGGCTTTGTTTTACCTCCCGGCGCTTATCTCCGGCATCTACATCACAGTGACGGTAGCTCTTCACAAGGTAAGTTTAACTTATCGGACCTGTTTTCAACCCGCAACGGCTTTTGAGCAGGATCGTAATGTCCATCACAATTTATTGAGCTTAATCTGAATGTTCGAGAAATACGCGTAGTGAGGGATATAGCGGGGAGATAAAGAAGAACACTGGCGGCAGGGAACCGCCAGTGTCAGACAGGCAGAATTAATCGTTACCAAACAGATCGCGGGTGTAGACCTTGTCCGCCACATCCGCCAACTCTTCCGCCATACGGTTAGAAATGATCACATCAGCTTCTTGCTTGAAGGCATTCAGGTCGCGCACGACACGGGAGTTGAAGAACTCATCTTCCTGCATCACCGGTTCATAGATAATAACCGGAATACCTTTCGCCTTGATGCGCTTCATAATGCCCTGAATAGAAGAGGCACGGAAGTTGTCCGAACCACTCTTCATGATCAGGCGATACACACCCACTACTTTCGGCTTACGAGCGAGAATAGAATCCGCGATAAAGTCTTTACGGGTACGGTTGGCATCGACGATAGCCGCGATGATATTGTTCGGGACCGATTCGTAGTTCGCCAGCAGCTGCTTGGTATCTTTTGGCAGGCAGTAGCCGCCGTAGCCAAAGGACGGGTTGTTATAATGGTTGCCGATACGCGGATCCAGGCATACCCCTTCGATAATCTGCTTGCTGTTCAGCCCCTGGCTTTCAGCATAGCTGTCGAGCTCGTTGAAATAGGCAACGCGCAGCGCCAGATAGGTGTTAGCGAACAGTTTGATCGCTTCCGCTTCGGTAGAGTCGGTAAACAGGGTCGGGATATCCTGCTTGATCGCGCCTTCTTTCAGCAGATCAGCGAAACGTTCGGCACGCGCGGAGCGCTCACCGATGACAATACGCGACGGATGTAGGTTGTCGTACAGCGCACGTCCTTCACGCAGGAACTCAGGAGAGAAAATAACATTATCAATCCCTAAACGTTCTTTGATGTCGCGGGTGAACCCCACCGGGATGGTCGATTTAATGATCATTACCGCGTTCGGGTTGATCTCTGTGACATCGCGAATAACCGCTTCCACCGTAGAGGTGTTGAAGTAGTTAGTTTTGGGATCGTAATCGGTCGGCGTCGCAATGATCACGTAGTCGGCATTGCGGTACGCGTCGTGCTTATCCGTGGTGGCACGGAAATTTAACGGTTTTTCTGCCAGATATTCCTGAATCTCTTTATCGACAATCGGAGAGATCTTCTGGTTAAGCATATCCACTTTGGCCTGTACGATATCCAGGGCCACCACTTCGTGGTTTTGCGCGATCAGGACACCGTTCGATAAACCAACATAACCTGTACCGGAAATAGTAATTTTCATGAGATTACACTTTAATCAGTTAACTGGATAATGGCGGATAGCCACGAAATTAAATAATTCTGTGGGCGGTTTTACGCTTTGACCAGTGGGATGTCAAGAATAAGCCATAAGGTCAAAAATACGATTAAAATCTGACCCTATGGCTTCCATTATGGATAATGCATTACTTGAGAAGAGCTAAAATCTCTTCGGTTTTTGCATTCATTAACGCAGTATCCGCTCTGGACTCAACGTTCAGACGCACCACCGGCTCGGTATTGGACGTGCGCAGGTTAAAGCGCCACTCAGGGTATTCAATACTGATACCGTCCGTTGTGTCGATGTGTGCGGCCGCCGGCTCATACTGCGCCCGGATGCGCGCTATCGCCTCCGCTGCATTTCCCAGCTTGCGGTTGATCTCCCCCGACGCCGGGAACGCCGCCTGGCGGTCCGCCACCAGCGATTTCAGCGAGCTGTTCTTCAGGCACAGCAGCTCCGCCACCAGCAGCCACGGGATCATCCCGCTGTCGCAGTAGGCGAAGTCGCGGAAGTAATGGTGCGCGCTCATCTCCCCGCCGTAGATGGCGTCTTCCTGGCGCATCCGCTCCTTGATGAACGCATGCCCGGTCTTCGACATCACCGGCTGGCCGCCGCTGCGGGTCACGATGTCCACCGTGTTCCATGTCAGACGCGGGTCGTGAATGATTTTCGCCCCCGGCTGCTTCTGCAGGAACGCTTCCGCCAGCAGGCCGACAATGTAGTACCCCTCGATAAACGACGCCTCGTCATCGAACAGGAAGCAGCGGTCGAAGTCGCCGTCAAAGGCGATCCCCATGTCCGCCTGATGCGCACGCACCGCGTCGGCGGTGTCCTGGCGGCACTCCGGCAGCAGCGGGTTCGGGATACCGTTCGGGAAATGGCCGTCCGGCTGGTGATGCACCTTGATAAAGGTCACCGGCGCCCCGGCCGCCGCGAAGCGTTTCTCCACCTCATCAATTACGTGCCCCGCCGCCCCGTTGCCGGAGTTCACCACCAGCTTCAGCGGACGGGTGAAGTTCGCCAGGTCCACGTAGCCCATCAGGTGGTCGACGTACTCCTTCAGCACCGAAATCTGGCGCAGGGTCCCGCGACGCGCCGGGTCCACCGGCGGGAACTGGTTCTCCTCCGCCAGGCGCTGGATATCCCGCAGGCCGGTGTCGCCGCTGATGGGCTTCGCGTTCTCGCGCACCAGCTTCATGCCGTTGTAGTTCATCGGGTTGTGGCTGGCCGTCACCTCGATACCGCCATCCACCCCGAGGTGGAAGGTGGCGAAGTAAATCTCTTCCGTGCCGCTCAGGCCGATATCCAGCACGTCGGTGCCGGCGTCCATCAGCCCGCGGGCCAGCGCCAGCTTCAGCGACTCGCTGGTGAGGCGCACATCGCCCCCCACCACTATCTTCCCGGGTTTCAGAAATTCGCCGTAGGCGCGGCCGATACGGTAGGCGATGTCCTCGTTCAGCTCCTCGCCCAGTTCACCACGGATGTCATAAGCCTTAAAGCATGTTAACTGTGTCATTCTGCGTTTTGTCCCGAAAAAATTAGCAACGACCATACTGGTCTTTAATACGAATAATGTCGTCCTCGCCGAGGTACGACCCCGACTGGATCTCCAGCACTTCCAGCGGAATGCGGCCCGGGTTTTCCAGGCTGTGCTCGGCGCCAATCGGAATAAAGGTGGACTGGTTCTCGGTCAGCAGGAACTGCTTGCCGTTGACCGTCACCTGGCCGGTGCCGGCGAGAATGACCCAGTGCTCGGCGCGGTGGTGGTGCATCTGCATCGAGAAGGCGCCGCCCGGTTTCACGGTGATGCGGTTGACGTTGAAGCGCGGGGTCTGGACCACCACGTCGCAGCGGCCCCAGGGACGGTAAATCTCGCGGTGGCGCTTGTACTCGCTGCGCTGGTTCTGCTTGAGGAACTCGACCGCCTTCTTCACGTCCTGGGAACGCTCGCGGTTCATCACCAGCACGGCGTCCTTGGTGCTGACAATCACCAGGTTCTCCACGCCGATGGCCGCCACCAGCTTCTCGTCGCTGTTGATGTAGCAGTTTTCGCTGTTGTGCACCCACGCGTCGCCGCTGAGGACGTTACCCTGCCCGTCTTTCGGGCTGACCTCCCACAGGGCGGACCAGGAGCCGACGTCGCTCCAGTCGGCATCGAGACCGACCACCACCGCGTCGGCGGTTTTCTCCATCACCGCGTAGTCCACAGACTCGTCCGGACACTCGCAGAAAATGTCATGCGGAATGCTGATGAAGTCGCTGCCGTTGTCGGCGGCATTCACCGCGACCTGGCAGGCTTCGAGGATATCCGGGCGGAATTTGGCCAGCTCGGAGAGGTATTTTTTGGCGCGGAACATAAACATGCCGCTGTTCCAGTAGTACTCCCCGGAGGCGAGGTAGGCCTCGGCGCGCTCGCGGTCCGGCTTCTCCACGAAGCGGGCCACCTGGTACGGGGTGTGGGCGCTGTCGGTGAGGGCCACGCCTCGCTGGATGTAACCGTAGCCGGTTTCCGGGGCGTTCGGCACGATACCGAAGGTGACCAGATGGCCTTCATCGGCATACTGCTCGGCGACGCGGATGGCGTCGTGGAAGACCGGCTGGTTATTGATGATATGGTCGGCGGCGAGGACCAGCATCAGCGGGTCGTCGCCGTGACGGGTGGCCTGAAGAGCCGCCAGGGCGATGGCCGGGGCGGTGTTGCGCCCGACCGGCTCAAGAATAATGTTGTTGGACAGCTTGTTGAGCTGGCGCAGCTGTTCGGCCACCAGGAAGCGGTGCTCTTCGTTACAGATGACCATCGGTTCATGGATTTCAAGGCCCGAGAGGCGGGTGATGGTTTCCTGCAGCATGGAGTTCTGCCCGTACAGCCGGAGGAACTGTTTCGGGTAAAGCTCGCGAGACATCGGCCAGAGACGACTGCCGGTACCACCAGCCATGATCACAGGAAGCAACATATTAATATCCTTTAATTAAAACCCTGTTATTAAACACCCAGATATATTCTGAGGCCAGAAGCAGCTTATTATAAGTGTACAAAAGTATAAATATGGCAAATTCTTAAAAGATAAGCATTTGGTTTATTAGAGCTGGATAAATAACGCAGGCGTGCAAATAAGATGACTTTGATCAGATTATTGTAGAATAACTAACAATAGATAACAGTCAGGCCAAATGGCCTGACTGTGGCATATAAAGATTATTCCAACCACTCGGTATGGAATACACCTTCTTTATCAGTACGCTTATAGGTGTGCGCACCAAAGTAATCACGCTGAGCCTGAATCAGGTTAGCGGGCAGAACTGCGGAACGGTAGCTGTCGTAGTAGGCAATTGCAGCAGAGAAAGTCGGTACCGGAATACCATTCTGTACGGCATACGCCACTACATCACGCAGCGCCTGCTGATAGTCATCAGCAATCTGTTTGAAGTACGGTGCCAGCAGGAGGTTAGCAATGCCAGCGTTTTGCGCATAAGCATCGGTGATCTTCTGCAGGAACTGCGCACGAATTATGCAGCCAGCGCGGAAAATCTTAGCGATCTCGCCGTAGTTAAGATCCCAGTTGTATTCATCAGAAGCAGCACGCAGCTGGGAGAAGCCCTGAGCATAGGAGACGATTTTACCGAGGTACAACGCGCGACGCACTTTTTCGATAAATTCAGCTTTATCACCGGCCGGCTGGGCCTGCGGACCACTCAGCACTTTCGACGCGGCTACACGCTGGTCTTTAAGCGAAGAAATATAGCGAGCAAATACGGACTCGGTTATCAGAGACAGAGGTTCGCCGAGATCCAGTGAGCTCTGGCTGGTCCACTTACCGGTACCTTTGTTTGCTGCTTCATCAAGAATGACATCAACGAGGTACTTACCTTCTTCATCCTTCTTGGTGAAGATATCTTTGGTAATGTCGATCAGGTAGCTGCTTAGCTCACCTTCGTTCCATTCGGTGAAGGTTTGCGCCAGCTCTTCGTTGGAAAGTGCCAGACCGCCTTTCAAAAGCGCATAAGCTTCAGCAATCAGCTGCATGTCACCATACTCAATGCCGTTATGAACCATCTTCACATAATGGCCAGCACCGTCAGCACCGATATAGGTGACACATGGCTCACCGTCTTCAGCAACCGCAGCAATATGCTTCAGAATCGGAGCAACTAACTCATAGGCTTCTTTCTGCCCACCAGGCATGATGGAAGGCCCTTTCAGAGCCCCTTCTTCACCACCGGAAACACCGGTACCGATAAAGTTAAAACCTTCGGCAGATAGCTCACGGTTACGACGGATGGTGTCCTGGAAGAAGGTGTTGCCGCCATCAATGATGATGTCGCCTTTATCGAGGTAAGGCTTCAGGGAATCGATGGCGCTGTCGGTGCCAGCCCCGGCCTTCACCATCAACAGGATACGGCGTGGTGTTTCGAGGGATTCAACAAACTCTTGTACTGTATAGTAAGGAACCAGCTTCTTGCCTGGATTTTCGGCAATAACTTCTTCGGTCTTTTCACGGGAGCGGTTGAAAACGGAGACGGTATAACCGCGGCTTTCGATGTTCAGCGCAAGGTTACGCCCCATCACAGCCATACCGACAACCCCGATCTGTTGCTTGGACATTACATACTCCTGTCTGGTGTGGTCACTGCGACACGTTCGCAGCTTAAATGTGATGATAATGTTAGCCCAAAGTACATAGAGCTCATAGTGAAAATTTGTTAACTAGCACAACATATAAATTTTGGACTATAAATGCACAATGCTTATCTTAAGCAGCATCTTATCAATAAGCAGATTTGTTAATAAATCCTTTAAAGACAGTAAGGAATATTATTTTTAGATCTAACCAAATGCTCCAACCTCTGATATATAACAAATCATATTCGATTCGTTTTTCCATTTTTTCCAAAGTATCTGTTTCACCACGCCAACCATTAATTTGTGCTAAGCCCGTGATACCTGGCTTAACCTTATGACGAAGCATATATCCCTGAATTAAGGACCGATATTGCTCGTTATGAGAAACTGCATGCGGTCGAGGTCCTACAACGGACATCTGACCAAAAAGTACGTTAAAGAACTGCGGAAGTTCGTCTAAGGAAGTACTGCGTAAAAACTTGCCAACTTTAGTCACGCGGATATCATTTTTTGTAGCCTGAATAACTTTATCGTCGTTTTCCATTACAGTCATCGAGCGAAATTTCCATACTTTTATAGGTTTTCCATCCATTCCATAACGCACCTGGCGGAAAATAACCGGCCCTTTCGAGGTAGTTTTAACTGCAGTAGCAATAACCAGAAGAATTGGTGATATCAGAATAAGAATCAATGATGATACAATGATATCTTCAAGGCGCTTAAAAACCATGTTAATGCCATTCAGCGGGGAATCAAATAATGGAACAACCGGTACGCCATTTATTTCTTCCGTACGCGACTGCAGTATATTAAAAGTAAATACATCAGGTATATAAAGAACAGAACAAGTAGTATCTGTTAATTGTGAAACCATATTTTTTATAGCAACCTCATCTCTCATATGCATTGCAATGTAAATACGGTCAATAGTTCCTTTTCTTGCCTCATTTATTAAATCAGAAATTTTTCCAGCATAAAGTTCTAAATCATAAGTACCTGAAAAGGAGTCTTCATATATACCTTTAACCTCAAACCCTAACCAAGGCTGCTTTCTAAAAGTTTCCAGCAAACTGATTCCTGCTGGTAAAGACCCAGCAAAAGCAACTCTTCTTTTATTATAACCAATCCGTCTAAAAAATCCTGCTAATGCTCTGATCAAAGAACGAGTAACAACAAAGCCAGCACATACAGCCAAATACCAAAAAATAAATGTTCTAAATGTTAAATCAAAATCTGAAAATAACGTAACAAAACCGAGCGTTAGTAAAAAAGAAAGCGACCAATTTTTAAGTATTAAAATTAATTCAACAGAAAATTCCACGCCTCTCCATGAGCGATAAAAGTCTGTAATACCGCCGATCATTTGAAATACAACAAGTGCAACAAGTGCCATTAGTACATAGTGTAAATTAAAAAAATAGTCATTTATAAAACACGAAAAATAAATACCTAAAAATATTATCAGAATATCAGAAAAACGCTGAAGCATAGAAATTATGGAAGCATTTGCATTCGAGCGAAAGCGATGCTGAGATATTGTCATAATTCAATCACTCATTTATAAACAAGCATATCTGTCGATAAGTTTCATTAACGTAACAAACAAGAGATGAAAAACTCTTAGTGTTGCCATGATATATTTCTTTTGATAACCCTTGCTGGAACGCCAGCTATAAGACAATTTTTCTCAAGGAAAACACCATTAACGACTGAATGACTCGCAACAACGCAACCATCAGCGATAATACAACCTTTATTAATGGCAACATTGTTCCCTATAAGGCAATTTTCACCTATGGTAATTTTACCGTCTTTAGGTTTCTTATCATTATAGGAAACCAAATGAAAATCTTCATCCAGAAATTGAACCCTCCAAGAAACCATACTCCCTTTTCCAATGCTAATGCCAGAATAAGAAATAAGATCTGTTTCAGGCCCAATATAACAGTCGTTTAAAATAATCTTACTAGAGTCAGCAATGTCAACCCGAACACTTTTAGCTATAAACACATTTCCTGACACATGCATTTCACCGCGGTTATTTATATAACATATCGAATTATTATTTACGTGACTAACATTTGACAACCCGACAATTAAATTACTATTTTTGTGGAATTTTATATTTTTTATATTCTTTTTTTTCACTTTCGGAGAAGTTAAAATGTTTTTTTTGTAGACCAATCGAAACATTAGCATCCTAAACAAAACACCAATGATGCTACATTCAGAAGATCGGCATCTATTTTTTAGTATACTAATGCGTTCAATAACTTTATTGAAAATCATATTGTAGCTCTTATGTTCTTAAGTTTAAGAAATGATATCCATTAATATAGTACTAAGTTTGACATCAACACTTTGCCCAAAACTTTTACAATAGAATTTAATTTTCCTAATATTATCCGGTAATTTTTCACCAAACCGTACCCATGACCAATCACTATAGTCAGAGGCAGAACAATTCCATTCTCGCGTAGTAATATTATTATCGAGAGAATCATAACACTCAAGAGTTAGTTTTAAGTCACCACTAACAATCTTCAACATCATTCCTCCCGACAGTATACCTGTCGATTTCACCAATACACTTTGTGATAAACTAGCGCCGTTTTTTGAAAATACAATGGTTTCAGAATCATTGGAAGAAATACGCGCCTGGAGTGAAACACCATCATTGAAATCCCAATATCTCAATCCATCCTTAAATCTTGAGTTCATCAACACAGAAGAATCATTTTTGTTTAAGGCTAAATATGACTTATTATTTAATGAGACTCTAACGTTTTCGAGATAAGACTTCCCATCACCGCCTACTAGTACTAGAGCATTTTCCGTGCCTTTTGATGGATTGTAGTTTTCAGTTGCCTGGAATCGTAAATTACGCACATATAAACCATTTTCATTGTCACTTATCACATAAAACAATGGCGTATTTATTATTTTAGGTGTCGGACTTATAAAAATAAAACTGTCAATAACTGAAGCAAAGCTATTTATTGAGTTAATACTAACAATTGTAAAATCTGTCGTTTTTCGCCCTGGGTTTTCCATGTGCGATTGGTTTATAAAGACATTTGCATCACCAAACAATTTAACCTCATGATTATCAAATGAACATTTTGAAAAGAACCAATCACCATAATGTAATTCAGTATAACTCCGATTATCAGCAAACATACAATTATCAAATACCATGCACTCTCCAGAATTCTTATTGCCGGGAGGAGCAATAATATTTCCCCATAAAAAATGGCAATCACAAAATTTTATGCGCCATGAATTATTATCAAAAGCTAGTGTAGTACGCCACCCCTGAATCGATACTGAATCAATCGTGAAGAGCGAACTATTTCTTTCATCCCCACCAATTTTTATTGCACAACTATCCAGTAAATTTTTAATTCCAGCGCCAATTATTGCAATACTCTTGATAGCGACTTTGACATTTTGAAATCGTTTAGAATAATCTTTCTGGCTCGAGAATAATCTTATTGCAAAATCTGCGTTAAAATCATTAAACCATTTTAATGTTGACAGATCCGACGAAAACCATGATGTTTTCGATACATCTATTTCATATGTTTTTTTAACCTGATAGATGTGCCCTGGAATGAATTTAAGAGGTAAGCATTCGTTGTGTGCCGCAATATTAGCCCGCGATATAGCATTTGAATCATCATTAATACCATCACCAATAGCACCAAACCAGCTGACATCAATAAAATCATCAATCTTTCTCTTCCATGTGCAATTTTTACCACGAATATAAATTACATTGTCAATTAGTTCATCTGCAATAACAGGTATACTTACAAAATATCCCGAATAAAAGAAAGAGTCATCCTGAGTAGCTTCTTGGCCACTAATAAAAACACACTCACCAATAAATAAAGATATGTATTGTTTAATACTTTCAATAGTATATCTCTTACTCTGAGGGGACTCGATGACATCCTTATTCGAGCTTGCATAGCTGGTAAGGACAGGGAATAGAGTTAGACTTGGAATTAATTTTTTTAAAAAATATCTTTTTGACATGAGTAATTTCATTACACCCCCCTGAATGATTTGGCAGGATATTTATCTCTTTAAGAGCAATTGACGAAATAAGCCTTTCATCTCAGCAAGTAACTTATTAGGGCTAATAAAAATAGTTAAGATATAAACGCCCCCACCTATTACTATTTTCAGGATAAAAAATGTTAATGAGATTTTATCAATATAATTATCACATACCAACAATAATAAAATCATAGGGAGTGTATGAACGAACGGAATAAAAAAACTATTTATATAGTCAACAATACAATTCCCTAGCACTGGCTTAAGTAAAAAGAAATAACTTAATAATGCATTAATTGCCTGGCAAATCAAAAAACCAATGGCCGCACCAACCATTCCATTCCAGATAGTAGAAAAATACAGAACAGGAATAAATATGATTATTTTTACAAAATTAAATCTAACACTTAACTCCATTTTAGCTTTTGCCATAAGCAATGAACCAATAGGGTTTGCTACCATACGCATTGCTCCGGCAATACAAAGAAGTTGGAGCGTAGGAACTATAAAAAGCCATTTCTCACCAAACACCAGATATACAAAATCTTTTGCAATAATGCATAAACCAAGCAATGCAGGGAAATTTATATAACTAATCACGTGTAGGAGTTTAAAGAAATTAATTCTCAGCCTTTCTTTATCGTCTTGTATTTTTGATAATGCTGGAAATAAAACCCTGGTGATTATAGGACTAATTTTAGATGGTGGATTGACTGCAACGTTAAATGATAAATTATACCCCCCAACATAAATAGCACCAAGAACTCTAGCGACTATCGGTGTTGTTATTGAGGAGTTGATATAATTTAATATACTATCAAGCGTAAGGTAAAATGAGAATAAAAGTTGTTTTTTAATCTCTCGTAATTTACTTCTCTTCCAAGTCGGATGATAATATTTCCGACCAACAAAACTTAATATTACAGTTCTCATCGAAACTGTAAGTAAATATCCAAAAACAGCACATGAGGCATTTTTAGTTATTATTCCAATGATGACTGTCAAACAAAACCCAGTAAGATAAGAAAAACTTTCAATTTTAGACAGAATATCAAATTCAAGTTCTTTTTGCATTAACGCTCGGTATTGCTGGCCATGAGGCATGATAATAAAAACAAGAGCAGTTAATTGTATAAGAAAGCTTAATCTATCCAGCCTCATCCATGAAGAAATCTCATATGACAAAATGATCGTCACAACAAATAAAAATATCCCCAAAAATATATTAACCCAATATAAAGCTGATAACTCATCTAACGTTATATTTTTTTTCTGAATAATGGCGTTGGAGAGACCACAGTCCGCAAGCATATCAGTGAATAAAAAGACAACTGTCATTATTGACAAAACACCGAATTCAAATGGCTCCAGAATACGAGATAGTATTACCATTTGTAAAAAACCAAGCACAATAATTGTAAAAGATGATAACGCTGACCATTTCGTGCTTTTTATCGTTTTTAATTTTAAACTCATCTAGTAATACCTTAACTTTAGTTGATGTCATTTTCGGCCCGATTTTTTGATAAAATTATCAAAAATGCAATGCAAAACGGAGTAAAGTAACTACCTAAATGAGAAATAAAAAACATATTTGAAAAAATTATAAAGAGCAATAGAAAATAAGAATTTCTTTCGGATTGCGCATCAAATTCTTTGAGTATTTTCTTAATGAAATATATAAATGGAATTAAGAAAAAGACCCCATAAATAATCAATAAATCTAATATTAGCGACTTGGTCCCAACAGTTTTATATTCTCCTGGAATTGTATATGTATATACCTCATCAAAATTCAAAAAAGGAAAATGGCTTTTAATGAAGTCTATTACCCCTGAAGTAAAATCGTAAATAGATGGCAAATAACCGAAGAATCCAACTCCTAACGGATTAAATAAAAAAATCTTCAGTCCGACTATGAACATCGTTCCCCTTGTTGCCACGGATGAATATGTGTCTATATCACTTGCAAGTGCATCTAGGAAATAATATTTGAATATAATATAAGATATTACTATTGAGCATAGCGACAGCAAAACCCTAAACATTAACTTTCCTTTAAGGGAAAAATAAAAGCAAATACATATCAAAAATGAAAGAGCAGCTCCTTTAGAGGTTGTCAATATAGCGATAACGATCGTTACAGTGACAAGGAAAAAAGTACTCCAGTTTAACAGTACGGCTAATAGAAGGATACTACATACAATCTGGTAGCCAAATACACTAGCTTCAAGAGAGAATCCTCTCAACCTCTCAGGGCTAATAAAATCGTTATATTGTATAATACTTTTGTTATTTATTATGGCAGGATCTAAATAATTGAGCAAAACAGAAAAAATAACAACAATAATAATTAAGGCGGCGCCAGCTCGAATATCTTTGATATTTTGTCGCAATGAATAGTAAAGCGCCAAAAAATAAAAAACATATAATAAAAAATATCTACTCCCTCTGTCAAGTATGAATATCGGGTCTAACTCTGGAAAATAAAAAACCCAGTAGAAATAGTACAAAAATGAAATCAATAAAACACCAAAGAAACAGAGCAATATGTTTTTATTGACCTTTAGTCCTTTTGACAAGATAGAAACAAATAGGCCTGGCAACAGAATTAAAGCCGAAGGAGAGGCTGTCATAATCCCCCCGATACTTTGCAGGCTAGTATTATCAAAAGGTATAAAAAGACAAAACAAGAAAAAAAACGGATTTCTAAAAAGCAATCTAATTATATTATGCATGTCAGTTCTCTTTGAAAATACTCGAGAAAACTTTCTTCGAATCATAATTTTCCTGTATAAATGAAAAGGCATTAAATGCTATTTCTTTCATACCTGATATATTTTTAGAATAATTAATTATGTGCTTTGCAAATAGCACTTCGTCATTGGCTATTACTAACTGTTCTCCATGATTAGTTCCAGTGCCCTCACTTCCAATGCTTGTACTAACGACAAACATAGTGTTTCTCATCGCATCTAGATTTTTTAATTTCACTCCAGCACCATTAAGCATTGGATTAATAAAAATGCAGTTTCCATCGTAGATCGCTTGGAGTTCTTCATCACTAGGACTAGTAATTAAATTTATAGCATTACCATCATATATACTTATAGCTTTTTTCAATTCTTCAGAAATCCCATTCTTAGCATTACCTGCTATAGTTAATTTTATATCAGGATTTTCCTTTATTACCATTGGATGAACTTTGTTAAGATACCAGATAAGTCCTTGCAAATTATTTGGCATGAATAAATTGCCCACAAAAAGCACATTGCAATTGTGCAAGTCGAATTTATCATATTTAAAAGGATGCATTACAGGGATATGACTTGGTAGCCATATCCCTTTGGACTCTTTATCACATTCATCTTTAGATATAAACAAAAGTTTATCGAAAGATGAATTGATATCTTTTTTATTATATTTAAAAGCTAACATTTCATAAAAATAATAAATTTTTTTAAAGATAGATTTTTCATCATTAAACAGTGCCTTATAATATACAACCTCATCATTATGAACTCTAAGTAGCTTATTCTTTGCGTCTAAGGTGCTATTTTTAAGAATACTGTAGACATACTCAGATTCACACAAAACATAATCATATTTTTTATTTAATTTTATTTCTCTCAACCTAGAACGGGATTTTACTTGCAACGGAAGGAATTTCAACATATCATTAAAAGCACTTCTTATCATTCCAAGCCGTTGAGCATAGTAAACATTTTTACAAATTCGCTCCAAATATTGTTTACTGGCTTCGTCTATTTCCTCCTTATATGTAACGATCAAATCAACATCATGTCCTGTTGAGGATAATAACTCCAATCTCATTAATATATCTAATCGACCACCATGGTTGGCAGGATATGGGCAATCAGTTGAAACAACGATAATTTTAGCCACTTGCTTTAACCTTTATAAATTTTCAAATATTGTTCAGTAACATAATCAACGTTAAATATTTTCTTTTCAGAATCATCTATCTCAACAGGAAATGGTATGCTATCTATATCTTGAATATCTTCTAAAAAATAAATGTTTGGCAAAATTCTAGATAATTCAGTTATACCACCGACTCGATTAGTTAGAACTACTTTCCCCGCGAAAATCGCTTCTACAACTACACGACCGAAAGGCTCTTGCCATTTTATAGGTAATACTATTATATCGACTTTTTGCATAAAATCATCGACAGGACAATAGCCTAATAATTCAACATTTGAGTCAAGTGCTAACTGCTTCAAAGAAGCGCTATTTTTGTCAAACTCTCCTGCAGCAATAAACTTTTTTGTTTTATTTAACTGTGCCAACTTACAAAATTGGTCAAAGCCTTTTTCGTAAGTCAACCGCCCGATAAAGCCTAAACGTTTATCATTAGCGGCGGTAAGATCAAGAATAACATTAGATTTCACTGAATTATATATAGTGTATTTTTCTGTACTTTTAAAAAAACCGGCTTCAATGTGTTTATCTTTTATATAGTTGCTAATGCCTACATAAACATCGACATTTTTACCCAATATTTTTTTTGAAAGCGACCATAATGATACCGCAATCGATTTAACTGACATTTCTGAACCATTTTTATAAAGTTTGCAATTTGGATGGATCAGATAATAATCTCTAGAAGTATGAATAACTCTACACTTGTATTTTTTAGCTTTTTGCCATACAGCACATGATATTCCACTAAGATTATTAGTATGTACAATATCAGGCTTTACATCCATAATAATATTTTCGAATTCTTTGGCAATTTTAAAATTATATAGATCAATTAGATGCCATAAAATTTTACTTAACGGATTTCTTTTAGTTAAACTCAATCCCCAATATATGTTTGAGTATGGCAAATATATTATTTTTACACCGTTATGTTCTGTATCTTTACGCTCATTATGCTCATGAATACTAACGACTGTTACCGAATGCCCCTTCTCAATTAATGACTCGGCCAATATCTGAACCGAAACCTCGGCACCACCTATTTTATATGGATAATATAACGTGTTTACTAAAATAATATTCATGAAATACCCATGTCGTTTATTGATTATATTTAATAGCTCTTATATATTTGCACATAGCTATTTACCATATCGCTTTTCCTGAATTTATTAGATGCGAATTCACGGCATGCTTCTTTTTTTTCATTCCAAAAATGGATAGTATGTGAATCCATTATCTCAACAACTTTATTAGCGTCTTCGAAGTTAACAAGCATACCTGTTAAGCCATCTGAAATAACTTCTGGTAAAGAAGCCACATTATTTGCTATTACTGGCACTCCATATAATTGCGCCTCTACCGCAACTAATCCAAACGATTCCCATCGACTAGGCATAAGCAAGACATCATTCTCGCAAAAATATGCTGGCAATTCTTTATTGTCAACCCAGCCATAATATACCACATTTTCTTTTTCTATTTTTTCGAAAACATCATGTACAGAATCGCCAATGATATTAAATGTATATTTAGAAACGTCGGCAACCTTGATTACATTGAGTAAATAATCATACCCCTTTTGTTTATCAAAACGTCCCACAAACAGTATATTTATTTTCTCCTTCTGGACCTCGTTTTCATTGCATTTCTTTATACGTTCTAATTTTTCTTGTCCATCTAGCGAAACTGCATTATATACAACCTTTATTTTATTTTTACTTATTCCTGCATCTACAGCACATTTATACTCATAGTAACTATTTGCAATAATACAATCTGTCTGTTTTGCTAGAATTCGCTCAATATATATATATGCTTTTTTCTTCCATTTTTTTGTGTCCATGATAAATGAAAAACAATGCGGCGTATATATAACTTTATATTTCTTTTTATTTATTAATTTAAATGCAAATAACGCCCTTACAATAAAACCGGCAAATGAACTATGTAAATGAATAACATCAAATTTATTATATTTTAATGTTTTAATGATTACTAAGAATAAAGATGATAAAGATGATATATTTCTACCTGTTCGTGAGAATAAAGTTTTTTGTGCGCAATATATTTCTTTTGATTGACTCTCAGGGCATATCACATGACTATCAATTTCATTGTTTTCCGTTAGATTATTTATAACTGTTGCAACACCACCTTTAACGGTTTCCGCGATATGGATGACGTTCATTATTATCCTTTTATTATATATTTTAAAAAAGGGGATTCTTCGTCCCCTTCTTGAGTAACCTATTTTTTATCTGAATATGAATAATCGTAATAATTATATCCATACCCGTATTTATTACTTGCTTTTTTTACCACACCATTCAAAATACATCCTTTAATATTTACGCCACTATTTTGGAATCTCTTAACACTTATATCAATTTCTTTCGGTGTGTTTTCTTCAAATCTGGCCACCAACAAAGTAGTACCCACATAGTTTCCGATAATAGCAGCGTCAGCCACAGCCAGGATTGGAGGTGTATCTAATATGACAATATCATAAGATTTATTCGCCCACTCAAGTAATTCCGCCAATCGATTATGCATGAGTAACTCAGCTGGATTTGGTGGAACCGAACCTCGAGATATATAATCAAAGCCCTCTGTCTGTAAGTTATTTATGATTTTATCAAGTGCAACTCTTCCTGATAAATAATCAGAAAGTCCATTCGTGTTTTTTATATTAAATAATTTGTGAGTATAACCTTTCCTTAAATCAGCATCGATAAAAATAACCTTTTTACCTGTTTGAGATATTACTGAAGATAAGTTAGAACTCACAAATGTTTTACCAGCATTAGGACTTGCACCGGAAATCATTAAGAGATTATTTCTTGCTTCAAGCATTGCAAAGTGCAGACTTGTCCTTAAACCTCTTATTGCCTCAATAGCAAGATCCGCAGGATTTTCTGTAGCAAGTAAAACCTTAGGTCTACTGTCATCTCGTTTATTTAGTCGTTTTGCTATTACATTTTTGGGGTTGCTTTCAGAAACAGGAATACTAGCATAAACATTTATTCCCAACTCCTCCAGTTGTTCTGGAGTTTCAATTCCTTTACGTAATAGAATCCGGACTAAAACAAGGCTTACTGAAATTACAAGGCCAATAAACAAACCGGCTAGGACAACAATTATTTTTTTGGGTTTAACTGGTTTATGCTGGGTTACAGCGCTATCAATTATTCTTACATTGCCTATCGCACTAGATTTAGCAATATTCAATTCTTGCTGTCGATTTAATAATTGCATATATACAGCTCTACCTGACTCAACATCACGACTCAAACGTAAAATTTCTTGCTGAGTCTCAGGCATTGTTGCAACACGCTTATTTAATTTCCCTCTTTCATCCTGTAATGTTTTCCTTTTTTCCATTAAGGCTTTATATGTTGGATGCTCTTTAGTGTAAAGCTGCGAAATTTCTGATTCTCTGAAAGTTAATTCATTTAATTGATTGTCGACATTAACAATTTGATCTAATACAGATTTAGCCTCTAACGACAAATCGACGGAATCATTCCGCTTTCTGAAATCATTTAACTTATCCTCAGCTGAATCCAAATCGCTCCGGACCATTGGCAACTGTTTATTAAGAAACTCTAAGCTTTTCTCATCTTGTGCTGCTTGCCGAGATATATTCTGAGCCAAGTAGTTCTCACTAATACTATCGACTATATTTTTTATTTTGAGTGGATCATCGCCTAGATATGATAATATCAATATTCCAGTATCTTTACCTTGATCAGCTACTGATAAGTTTTCTTGTAAATCTGCGATAGCCTTAAGTTTTGACACGTACTTAATAGTAAATTCAGCACCAGGCTTAGCATTAATTTCATCAATTTTTAGTGTTATTCCATCTTTTTCAATTAACTCCCCAACTTTTCCATTTATTTCCTCCCCTCCAAACTCTATAACATATCTATTACTATCTTTCACTTTAAGCGTGAATTCCGGGGGGTTTTCTTCATCTCCTATAGAAGAAGAAACATATAACCGTGATAATTGTATATTTCCCTGGTGCTCTCCACTTAACCTTGCCCATCCACGCCCAAAAATAGGAAAATACTTTGGACTTACTACAGCCTGGAGATTTAAATCATCAACTGTTTTACCTAGAATCATTCTTGATTGGATCAATGCAATCTCAGGGGCCGATTGTGGCTGACTATCGGGAAGCATCTGACTTAAATTGCTAAGTATTGCATTCGCTTGTTTTTGTTCGACCTGTATTAAAGCATCAGCTTTATATATAGGCGTCGCAAAAAAAGCATATAATAAAGCAATTAATGTTGCAAATGAAGTGAGAGCAATGATTATTTTTCTATGATCGATTAATTCACCAACCATTCGACCAAAGTCTAAATCATCTACTGTTTCTGGTTGCTTCTTTTTGGATATTGAAGTCATGCATTATTTCCTGAATTTCTAAGCTTTTAATTTCTCAGCCCATAACAGAGCAGATTGCTCAATAAGTTTGAACACTGATGCAAAGGCCTCTTCACTTTTCCTATAAGGATCAGGAATATCTCTTTGTTCTAACCAATGGCCAAACAACATTGTCTTACCTCGTGCTTCGGGTGCAATGTTGCTTATCTGCTCAATATGATTTTTTTCCATTACAAGAATTAATTCATATTCTTTACTTAATTTTGATGTAAATTGTCTTCCTAAATGACCTGCCAATGAAATCCCATTTTTCCTTGCGACTTCAACAGCTGATTGGTCAGCTTCATGATCAACCAAAGCTTGTGTACCCGCAGACGAAATGTTTTTGGAAGGAAGTAATTGTTGTAAATACCGCTCACCAATTGGCGAACGGCATATATTCCCTGTGCAAACAATTAATATTGTACTAAACATATTATGGCCAATCCTTAATAAATTTCGCAGTTTCCGTCATGTCATGAACGCCGGTAATAGTCGGGACAAGCTGAGAAATTACACGATTCCAACGTACTAAAGGAGCTGTTGTGACATATACAATATCATATGGTTGCAATTGAAATTCTGTTCCCAGAACCATTGCCGAAGCATCTTGTGCATTAAGCTGATAAATGTTAGCTATTTTACCTTGCTTGTCACCTTTCAACTGGCGAATAACAAATACTCCAGTTGCATCACTGAACGCTTGCGACATACCTTCAGCATTGCCTAGTGCTTCAGCAATTGTCATACCACTGCGGTCCATTTTTAGCGTACTTTGTTTACCCACTTCCCCCATGACAAATACTTTTAAATCATCATTGCGTGGGACAAAAAGAATATCCCCAGGATAAAGTAAATGATTTTGTGTCAAGTCCCCTTTCTGCATCAAAGCGTACAAAGAAACTTTAGTATCTTTACCATTATGCGTTAACACAACATTTCGCCAGTCAGCATCTGGTGCAAGACCACCTGCAGCATTGATAGCGTCCATTACGGTTAATGGAATATTAGTTATCGGTTGCTGCCCGGATTTTGCAACTTCACCAGTTACATAGGCTTTTTGCGAACGGAATGCTGCAACACTTACATCAACCTGGGGACTTTCAATATAAGTCGTCAAACGACTGGCTATATCCTGACGTACCTGGCTAAGCGTCTTGCCCGCCACCTGCACCTTACCTATATAGGGATAGAAAATGGTTCCATCAGAATTCACCCAGTTACCGGTGTCACTGGCGCTACGGTACTGACCTGCAGGTGTTGTCAGCTCCGGGTGATCCCAAACGGTTACCATTAATACATCGCCAACCCCAATGCGATATTCATAACTTCGTAGTAAATTATCCAGCTGCGGGTTTGGACGAGCGAGTATGGTTTCCGGTCGAAGCTGATCGATAAGCCCCGGCGTCATCGGGTACACATTGACCAGTTTATCCAAATCGTAATCACTGTCTGGAAGCTCCACCACGTTCTTACGTAGACTGTTTAATCCCTGTCCAGGGACAATGGTACAACCCGATAAAAACCCAATCGCCAATGCTAATGCCGAAAATCTAACAATTTTTTTCTTCATAATGTCACATCATCAGTAAATCAAAATTTGCCAATTCCTGAGCAGCTGTCATAGCCGTTGCTTCCTTACCAGCCTGCGGAGAGAGAAAAGCTGACTGCATCCTGCAGCGCTATCACCGCTCTCCCCTTATTTTCAGCATTCAGCCTTATAAACTAAATGGTATTTCTATCCCTGCGCTTGCCCCAACGTCATCGCTGTCGCTGTTGTTAGCGTTGGTGTACCACAAAGAGGTATTCAGACGAACCGACTGATAAACGTCACCGCTCCAGCCCAGTTGTACACCTTTCAACGTGTCCGAATGAGGGAATGCCTTGTTAATTGATTGATCTTTTGGATTCACCTTGGCATATGCAAGGCGCGTGCTCCAACGCTGATTATTCTCAGTAATCAGTTCTACCTTGCCTGCGAACAACTGACCATCCCCTCCCATCGCATCGCCCAGTGGATACCCTTGTTGGTAATAACCATCTTTGTAGATGTGGTGGGTATAGCTGTAATTGGTCCGGCTCATATTGGTACGTGTATCATGCGCTTCCACATACCAGTTAACCGCATCCTTACCCCAGCCGTGGTGCCCTTCAATCCCGCCAAGGAACATATTCGCCGATGGTAGGTAACCAGACTCATCCTCACCAACCATCTGCCCATAGAAACTCACTGGCCAGCCAAGAGTTGGTTCAAGTTTGAACTTAAAGTCAAACCCTGCCAGCTGGTTACCCGGTTCGTTATCTGTCCCGGTATTATCATGGCCAGTGAAGCCATCCCAGAAACTGCTGAATGATTGCGGTCGACCTTCCCCGCCCCACTGCATAATACGTGATGCACCTAATTCTAATGACTGAAACGGCGTAAAGGTGAAGCGTCCGCCAATAATTTTGGCATGGGGCACCGCGGTATATTGATTCATCTGACTAGCGGAGATTTGGTACTGCCATGGACCCACCCAGCGCAGCCACCAGGTTTCCGGTGCCGCCTGCTCTGCCCGCTGCATCAGAAAGCCGGTCATCGGCCGCATCGCATCCCCGCGGATCAAGCTACCTTCATACCCAGGTCCCCACCACTGCGGAACCTGACCAAAAGAGAGCCACTGGTTCCAGAACTTCACCGCGCCGTAGGCGCCGTTGGCGTTGAAGCGCGACCCGTTGCTGATCCGCTCTCCCCCTTCGACGTTGCCCTGAAGGTGGACATCCCACCACTCGCCGCTGTTGTTGAACGCCAGGCCTAACGAGTTATCCGCCGGCTGTGTCTGACCAAACCCCTGCGGAGTGCCCGGCTGGTCGGTTGAAGTGTAGCCGGTGAACCGGAAATCGGCTTTTAAGGCAGACAGTCGCTGGTTGATACGGGCCAGCACCACTTGCTCTGAAGAATAGGAAGGCTTGGCCTTTTTCAGTGCTCGGGCGATCTCTTCCTGGCTCAGCGGCCAGGTCGACAGGCTCAGATGGATGACCCCGCGATCGGAAAGCCAGGCCAGGTCGTTACGCAAGTCGTTGTCATTTACCACTAACCCGGCCGCGTAAGCCTGGGCTCCCAGGGAGGTAAGCAAACCCAGCGTCATAGCAATGCGCGCAATTTTTATCATTGTACAAGATCCATTTTCAGCCCCGCTGTCGTCTCTCAATGAGAATGAGGGGAATACCAAGATAGTAAGCGCTCGCGGCACCAGTCGACTTCACTGTGCAACACCGACGAGGCAAGTACATTTACCCTAAGCTGCTTGTACCCCTCATAACATCTGCCCAGCTCACAATGTAGGCGAATTTTATCGTCCAGGCTATGGAAGAGTAGGGAAAGTTTTTGCACAGGCAATATCAGCAGCCTATCCTGACCAACTTCGAAGGATACCTAGTGATTATGATACGCATCTAATAGGGATGCTTACCTCAGGTCAGGCGATAAAGCAGCCGTTTCACAATCGTCCCGTGTGCTCTACAGATAGCGGCTTCAGCGACGCTACCGCCCCTGGCTTAACAGCTACCAGCGCACTGACTACCTGAACGACTTAATTTTTATCGACCCGCGGATGAATAATTGGTCAGGCCATTATTTTTGGCGGCGTTAAGTTTACGGGATTTCGGTCACAATTGGGAGTGTTGTTACCGAACATCTGCCAATTAATGCCGCCTGTCGTTCTACTGACAAAAAATAAGCGGGTCACCAATTAAGATTATTCACTGATTTCCAGGGTTAGAAATCTTCCCGGTACTGCTACAACATCACACACGCAGCTAACTTACTGTAAAAAAACATCTTTTTACTTAGCTCATCATCATGCAAAAATCAGATGATGGCGTTATAGTCAACTACAATTTCTAATAGTTTCCAGTGTCTGGATATTCATTGAATGTGCATCAGGTAACGTCTCAGCGCATTTAAGAAACGTCTGATCAAAGCTATATCCAGACAAATATGCAATAACAATGTAGTAGCACTTCATTATTTCATAAATATGAATTATCAATTACCGGATATATAGTAGAATATTTTCTTATTTGTCTAATTAACCGGCGAAAACTTAATTTCCCCTGTAAAACAAATGGCGATTACCAGGCCTGCTTGTGGAGATCGGTACGCGTAAAGGGTTTATCCAGCGGCCCCACCGCGGTGGCGATTTGTCCCAGCAGGGACTGAGTCGGCGCTTTGCTGCCGCTATGTAAAAGGATAAGCGGAACCATCACCAGGCATGCAACACCGCCCCATGAGATATTCACGCTTTCCGGATCAGGGGTACGTTTTTGCAACACCAGGAACAAAGCGCTGCCAGCAGCGCCCAGCAGCAGGCCGGCAATCACTTCCGAGACGGAATGCGCATGGATGACCAGCCGCGAATAGCCCACCACGGCGGCCAGAACATAGCCGGTAATAACGGCCGCTTTACGCAGACCGACGGAGAAACGGGCGCTGAGCAGCCACAGGAAGATAGGCCAGAAGGCCGCGGAGAGCGCGGAATGGCCGCTGAAGCCGGTGTAATCCAGCTCACGAATGCCCAGCCCCCAGCCCATAAAGGCCAGTTTAGAGGCGCAGACGATAGCGCCGGTGATGCCGAACAGCAAACTCCACTGCCACGCCAGCAAACGCGACGTTTTACGCAGCATCAGGACAATAAACAGCGCCGCTGCGCTGGGCAGCAAAACGGTGCTATCGCCAAAAAATGAGATGAGTTGCCAGTTCATATACCTGTGATCCTTCGATGATGTCCACTGCCGTACTCAGGGATTATCCGTAATGTCTGTACCAGCTCGCATGCCAATTCATTTCACATTTTTATGCATGCAAGTGAGATGTTTAAAGCGGAAACATGATCGCAGTCAAGTTTTATTTTTGGCTGTCGTTGACCGCTTTCCCTGCGCTTTAGGAATTGTCGCACTAAGTGACTATTCATAAAGCATTATTGCCGCTACTCCGACCATTGCACCACAGAGGCCCGAGACAAACTACCAGAAGTCTCCGAAGCCATACGTTTCTTTACAATCGTTATAACATTCACGTTATGAATAATTTCTGCATAACGTTATGAGCGGCGTGCCGAAAGGCTCTGCCCTGCCGCTCATCTTTACGCCAGCTGTCAGGCCAGCATTTTTTTAATACTTTCGCGGAATTTGGTGCCTTCTTTCAGGTTACGCATCCCGTAGGTGACGAAGGCCTGCATGTAGCCCATTTTCTTCCCGCAGTCGTAGCTTTCGCCGGTCATCAGCATCGCGTCGACGGACTGCTTCTTCGCCAGTTCGGCAATGGCGTCGGTCAGCTGGATACGGCCCCATGCGCCCGGCTCGGTACGTTCCAGTTCGGCCCAGATATCCGCCGACAGCACGTAGCGCCCCACCGCCATCAGATCGGAGTCCAGGGTCTGCGGCTCGTCCGGTTTTTCAATAAACTCGACGATACGCGCCACCTGGCCTTCAGCCACCATCGGCTCTTTGGTCTGGATGACGGAGTATTCGGAGAGATCGCCCGGCATGCGTTTCGCCAGCACCTGGCTGCGGCCGGTCTCGTTAAAGCGGGCGATCATAGCGGCGAGGTTATAGCGCAGCGGGTCAGCGGTGCCGCCGTCAAGGATGATATCCGGCAGGACCACCACAAACGGGTTGTCGCCGACTACCGGGCGGGCGCAGAGGATGGAGTGGCCCAGGCCCAGCGGCTGCGCCTGACGCACGTTCATGATGGTCACGCCCGGCGGGCAAATGGCCTGCACTTCCGCCAGCAGCTGGCGCTTCACGCGCTGTTCCAGCAGGGCTTCCAGCTCGTAGGAGGTATCGAAGTGGTTTTCCACCGCGTTCTTCGAGGAGTGCGTCACCAGAACAATCTCTTTGATCCCGGCGGCGACGATTTCGTCAACGATGTACTGAATCATTGGCTTATCAACGATCGGCAGCATCTCCTTTGGAATTGCCTTTGTGGCCGGCAGCATATGCATGCCTAGTCCTGCGACCGGAATAACCGCTTTCAAATTCGCCATATTCATCTTCACCTGTTTGGTTGCAAAACACGCGGTTTTGCAAAATTGTACATGTCACAAATCCATTGGAACTGATAATACACGGATACTGCCCGGGCATCTGCCCGCCAAATTCTTAAATTCACTGTCACGTAAAAGAATACACACAACTCCCTTTTACCAACAGTCAGAAGTGAGAATAATCTTATTTTCGTTCAGGTTATTCAGCGGCTCGTTCCTTTGCGCCGCGCGATGTGGCTGAGAGGCCCGTCTATCGGGGTCTGTTGGCCGCCGGCCCCGCCGCGCCGCGCGTATGCCCGGAAAGAATAGATAGAGATAATAAATTTCGCCAGGCAATATATTTCAGCATAAACAGCCGGATATGACGACATATTAGCCTGAATCCGCGGCGGTGAACTGCGATCCGCCCTATTCTGCACTCACTTCATAATATGAATTATGCCGGTTTTGTGAGCGGGCTTCGCGCTTCGCTTTGCTCTGCGCATCCGCGCTCGCCGTGACGAACCTTGGGAGCGAGCCCTTTTGCCGACCTCGCTGAAACACAGCGGAAAAAGTTCTGATATCGGCAAGTTTATTCCATGGTCGCCGCCATGGTGTTATTTTTTCACTGTTCTTTTCCGGAACATAATTCTTATCGGTTCGCTTAATCCGCTGGAAATATATCCATCCACGGCAGGGCGATATCCGCGTCGTTATTGCATTTTAGACTCATCTTATCCATGATCGTGGTAACACATACCGCAGTCGTACAGGTTTTAATACATATGGAATGGATTGCCGATCCGTCAATCTGGGCAGGTCTCGTCACGCTGGTGGTTATCGAACTGGTGTTAGGTATCGATAACCTGGTCTTTATCGCTATCCTCGCCGAGAAACTCCCTCCCGCCCAGCGCGACCGCGCGCGGATCACTGGCCTGATGCTGGCGATGGTCATGCGTCTCCTGCTGCTGGCCTCTATCTCCTGGCTGGTCACCCTGACCAAACCGCTGATTGTTTTTCACGACTTCAGCTTTAGCGCCCGCGATTTAATTATGCTGTTTGGCGGCCTGTTTCTGCTGTTTAAAGCGACCGTCGAGCTTAATGAGCGGCTGGAGGGGAAAGACAGCGATAACCCCACCCAGCGCAAAGGGGCGAAATTCTGGGCCGTCGTGGCGCAGATCGTAGTGCTCGACGCCATCTTCTCGCTTGACTCGGTGATCACCGCCGTCGGCATGGTTGATCACCTGGCGGTGATGATGGCCGCGGTGGTTATCGCCATCAGCCTGATGCTGATGGCCAGCAAGGCGCTGACGCGCTTCGTTAACAGCCACCCGACCATCGTGATCCTCTGTCTGAGCTTCCTGCTGATGATCGGCTTCAGCCTGATTGCTGAAGGCTTCAGCTTTATCATTCCGAAAGGCTATCTATATGCGGCTATTGGCTTCTCGGTCATGATTGAAGCGCTTAACCAGCTGGCGCAGTTTAACCGCCGTCGCTTCCTCTCCGCCAATATGACGCTGCGTCAGCGCACTACCGAAGCGGTGATGAATTTGCTGAGCGGGCAGAAAGAAAAAGCTGAACTGGATGCTGACACGGCATCGCTGGTCGCCGATCAGGATCAACATCCACTGTTTAATCCGCAGGAACGACTGATGATTGAGCGGGTGCTGAACCTTAATCAGCGCAGCGTCAGCAGTATTATGACGTCGCGCCATGATATCGAGCGCATCAACCTTAGCGCGCCGGAGGAAGAGATCCGCAGCCTGGTGGAGAAAAATCAGCATACCCGGCTGGTGGTGACCGGCGGGAAGGATAATGAAGATCTGCTGGGTGTGGTGCATGTTATTGACCTGCTCCAGCAGTCCCTGCGTCAGGAGCCGCTGGATCTGCAGGCGCTGGTGCGCCAGCCGCTGGTCTTCCCGGAGGGGCTGCCGCTCCTCTCGGCGCTCGAGCAGTTCCGCCAGGCCCGCACCCATTTTGCCTTTGTGGTCGATGAGTTTGGTTCCGTCGAGGGGATTGTGACCCTCAGCGACGTGATGGAGACCATCGCCGGCAATCTGCCCAATGAGGTGGAGGAGATCGATGCCCGGCACGATATTCAGCATCATCAGGACGGTTCATGGACGGTCAACGGCCATATGCCGCTGGAGGACCTGGTGCAGTACGTTCCGCTGCCGCTGGATGATAAACGTGAGTATCACACCGTTGCCGGTCTGTTGATGGAGTATTTGCAGCATGTGCCGCAGGTGGGGGAGACCATTGAGATTGACGGTTATACCTTGCGCACGCTGCAGGTCGACAGCCATCGGGTGCAGAAGGTGCAGATCGTCCCGCCGGCAAAGCAGGATGAGCTGGATTATGAGGTGTAATTCTCAGGCATAAATAACGGCTCGGGGTATCCAGGGTAGTAAAATTGATAGCCAGATATCCTGTTTAATGCCTGATGGCGCTTCGCTTATCAGGCCTACGGGATGGCGAACTAATCGGGGGATGACACCCTCCGTATAATCCAGGCCGGGTCAGGCGTAGCTGCCACACTGCCTGATGGCGCTGCGCTTATCAGGCCTACATTAAGTGGCGACGCAAACGGATGATATTGCACACATCCCAGGCCGGGTCAGGCGCAGCCGCCACCCGGCATCATCGTGACATCAGACGTTGACGATAAGCACGCAGCCCGGAAACTTCCGGGCCGCGGGGGTGGGAATTACAGCTTATCGAGCAGCTTTTTGGCATCGTTGCCGTCTTTGCTGCCTTTATTACGCTCAACCCAGTCGTTGAGGCGCTGCTTCGCTTCATCCTGCAGCTGTTTGCGCAGGATCTGGTCGACCTGCAGACTGTAGCTCAGCGACTGCCACTCGCCGTAGATGCGCAGCGGGATAGCGGTCTGTTTCAGGCGGTCGATAAGCTTGCCCTCCCCTTTCCAGCCGCCGAGCACGCGCACGTTGAAGCGCATATCGCAGTTCTCTTTCTGCAGATCGAGCTGTCCTTCGCCGGTCATCGCCATCACGTCGGACTGCCCCTGCAGGCGGTTCAGCGTCACCAGCCCGTTATCCAGCGTCAGCCGGCTGCTCACGGAATCCAGGCGGGTGGCATTGTCGTAATTTTCCTGCGCCCGCACGTTGGTGCTGCGCTCCACGGCCTGCTGCACCAGCTGCTGGAAGTTCAGCCCTTCGGTGCGGGTATCGGCCATCTGGAGCTGAGCCTGTCCCTGCCAGTGGCGACGGAAATCATCGGCGTCAATGCGCGTTCCGGAAAATTCGCCGCTCAGCGACAGCTTACCGGTCAGGTTTAAGGAATAGTTAAAGGCTTTGATCAGCGAACCGATCTCCACATTCTGCAGCGCCGGCTGGAACGTCGCCAGCGGCGTGTCGCCGCGGGCATCCAGGGTGCCGGGGAGAGAGAGCTGCCCGCCATCAAGATTGCCCTGCATTTTGCTGACCGTCAGCAGCCCCTGCTGGTTGCTGATTTCACTCTGCACCTGGGTAAAGTTCAGACCGCGCCACTGCAGCTGGTCGGCGCTCAGGGCCATTCGGCCGTTGAAGCCGCGCAGGCTCTGGTAATCTTCGCGCTCATCGCTGTCGGCGATCACCGGGCGCAGCGGTCGCGTCTGACTCTGGCCCTGCTGACTGGCGCTACTGTCCGTCGCCGGCGACCTTTGCGCCAGCAGACTATCGAGATCGAGAGTGGTGGCGTGCAGATCCAGCGACCAGTCCGGGCGATCCCCCAGCACCACGCTGCCGCTGCCGGTAACGGTGCTGCGGTTAGCCATCAGATTCAGGTTGTCAAAACGCAGGGTCTTGTCATCTTCCTGCCAGCTGGCCTGCAGACTTCCCTGACCATTAATGCCGTCCGGTGGGAGCTCGGCGCCGCGCAGCTGCCAGCTAAGCTGGGTAAAGTCGGCTTTTAAGGAGTGCGGATAATCGCCGCCCTGCACGGTGGCGGAGAAGTTCAGCGCCAGGTCGCGCTGGTCGCGGTTCACCCGGCCGGAGAAATCCACGGTGGCCCGGTGATTCTCATCCTGCTCCATCTGCAGACGGATATCGCGCACGGTCACCTGCTCGCCGCTCTCATGCTGGAAAAAGAGCACGCTGTCGGCCACCTGCAGCTGACGCACATCGTAGGACCATCCGCGATCCTCCGGGGCCAGCGGCAGGGTGTTGTCATGCGGCACCACCGGCGCTGAGCTGTCGCGAACCGCCTCGGTTTTCGGGGTCAGCTGGATCACCGCGCCCTTGAGCATCACCTGCTTAACCTGCAGCTGATGCGAGAGCAGCGGCAGCAGCGCCACGTCGAGGCGCATATTGTCGGCGCGGATCACCGGCTCTTCGGCGCCTCGGGCGGTCAGCGTCATCCGTCCGCTGAGAATGCTGAGCTGCGGCCAGACGTGCCAGCGCAGCGGGCCATCAAGGTCAAGCTGATAACCGCTGCGCTCTGCCACCTCATGCACCATATAGGCGCGAAAATCGTTGGGATTGACCAGCAATACCAACGAGGTAAGCCCGGCGACAATGACCGCCAGCAGGATCATCAGCGTTGTCAGTATTCGTCTCATGGCACCCTCAGCAACACCCCGTTGACGTTATCAATCCTTGTCGATTCGGCTCGCCACCGCGCCCTGCTGGTCGCGATATTTGGCGTCTTCACGGCGGTTATACGGCCGGGCCGCCGGGCCCGATAACGGTTCAAAGCTCAGCGCGCCGATGGGCATCCCCGGGCGTAGCGCCAGCGGCAGCTTGCCGGAGTTGTAAAACTCAAGCACGATGCAGCCGGACCAGCCTGGGTCGATACGGTGCGCGGTAACGTGCACCATCAGCCCCAGGCGCGCCAGCGAGGAGCGTCCGTCCAGCCAGCCTACCAGGTCGGCAGGCAGGGTGACAGACTCGTAGGTCACCGCCAGCGCCAGTTCGCCCGGATGCAGGAAAAAGGCTTCCCCTTCCGGCAGGACGATCTCTTCGCTCATCACCCGGTCCAGCGCGGCGCTGACCTCGGCCTTCGGGCCGCTTAAATCGATAAACGGCGCCGTGTGACCACGGAAGGTGCGGAATTTATTACCCAGCCGTACATCAACCGTCGCGCCATTAATACGCTCAACGGGCGGACGCGGATTGATGGCGAGTCGCCCTTCATCCAACCAGGCTTCGATATCTCGGTCACACAGACGCATGGGCTTTCTCCTTATAAGGCTGCTTCCCGCACGCTTCGCGGCGGAGAGGGCAACAGGGCTACTCTTTGCACGTTACACAATTCGGCCAGGTTATTCAAAGAACTGACTGATTTTGGCCTTCAGAATATCAATAGCGATGCGGTTTTTGCCGCCGCGCGGCACGATGATGTCGGCATACTGCTTCGACGGTTCAATAAACTGCAGGAACATCGGGCGCACGGTTTTCTGATACTGGGCCATCACCGAGTCCATGGAGCGGCCGCGCTCGTTAACGTCGCGCTTAATACGGCGCATCAGGCAAATATCGAGAGGGGTGTCGACGAAAATAGAGAAGTTGAGCTCGTTACGCAGGCGCGCGTCGGTCAGCAGCAGGATCCCTTCAAGGATAATCACCTTCTTCGGCTCGACGTGAATGGTGTTCGGCGTGCGGGTATGCTCGACGTAGCTATAGACCGGCAGTTCAATCGGCTGGCCGCTTTTCAGCATCTGCAAATGCTGGAACAACAGACTGTGGTCCATTGAGCTCGGGTGGTCATAGTTGGTTTTGACGCGCTCTTCCATCGACAGATGACTTTGATCTTTGTAATAGCTGTCTTCCGGAATGACGCCAATATGTTCGTCGCCAACTTGTTCACGCAATTCGCGATAGAGAGTACTGGCGATAAGACTTTTGCCAGAAGCCGATGCGCCGGCGATGCCTACAATGACGCACTGATGGGACATATCAGTCATAAATTTTTGCGACCTGATTAACCTGGATAGAGATGGAGGGTGGCGGCGGACCGCCAAACGCGGCAATTATAGGGATTTCAGCGTCCCGATACCAGTGGTATGCGCCCCGGGCGGCTATTCCGCCGCCGGCGCCCAGTCATCGGTATACCAGATATGCAACAGCGCGTAGGATCGCATCGGCTGCCAGCGGCGGGCATAGCGGGCGATGGCGGCTGGGGTCATTCCCGGAAAGCGCTGTTTAATCAGGTAATCATCCGGCAAAAAGATATCTTTCGCCTGCCAGCCGCGCAGGGCAAAGTAGTTTGCCGTCCAGCGGCCAATCCCGGGCAGGGTCTGCAGTTGACGCAGCCCGGCGTCAATATCCGCCGGCGCCGTCAGGGGCAGCTCGCCGCTGAGCGCCGCCCGGGCGAGGTGGATCAGCGCCTCCGCGCGTCGCAGCGGCATCCCCAGCGCCTTAAGCGCCTGCGGGTCGGCCCGGGACAGCGCCTCTGGCGTCGGGAACAAGACATATCCAGGCGCCTCCGCCAGCGGTTCGCCCCAGCCAGCCGCCACTTTGGCGGTGAGCCGGGCGGCCATTGCCACGCTCACCAGCTGGCCCAGCACCGCGCGCACCGCCTGCTCGAAGGCATCCAGCGCCCCCGGCAGGCGCAGCCCCGGCCGCGCCTGCGCCAGATCGCCCAGCGTGCGAGCGACCTGCCGCGGGTCGCAGGCTAAATCAAACAGCTGGCCAATTCGCGCATAGCAGATCTCCGCCACCGGCTGCAGCCCGGGGGAAAGGGTCACCCGCAGGCCCTGCGCCTCTTCGTCCGGCGCCAGATGAATCAGCCCGCGGTGGCCTTCCACGCCAAAGCTGCGGCTGTAGCCCCCATCGTGAAAACGCTCGACGCCGGCGACCGCGCGCGCCTGCAGAAAACCAACCATCCACGCCCAGTCATAGGGCGGGGTCCAGGGTAACAGCACCATAAGCTCTCCTTTATATAGCGTTTCAATGATAGTCGCCCTTGACCATCAGCGCCTTGCTTTTAAATTCCGGTTGTCGGCATGGCGACGATCCGCTAAAGTCGCCCCCCTTCTTCACCGGCATGGGGATTTTGCAGACGATGTTTATTGGTTTTGACTACGGCACCGCCAACTGTTCGGTGGCCGTGATGCGGGAAAATACCCCCCAGCTGTTAACGCTGGAAAACGGCAGCGCCCTGCTGCCCTCCATGCTCTGCGCGCCGACGCGCGAAGCGGTCAGCGAGTGGCTCTATCGCCATCATGATGTCCCCACCCACAGCGACGAAAACCAGGCGCTGCTGCGTCGGGCCATCGCCGCCAACCGCGACGAAGACATCGAGGTGCTGCGCAACAGCGTGCAGTTCGGTCTCGCCTCGCTGCATCAGTATGTTGAAGATCCGGAAGAGGTCTACTTCGTTAAATCGCCAAAATCCTTCCTCGGCGCCAGCGGGCTGAAGCCGCAGCAGGTGGCCCTGTTTGAAGACCTGGTCTGCGCCATGATGCTGCACATCAAACTGCAGGCCGAAAGCCAGCTGCCCGAGCAGATCGACCAGGCGGTGATTGGCCGGCCGATTAACTTCCAGGGCCTCGGTGGCGATGAGGCGAACGCCCAGGCGCAGGGGATCCTTGAGCGCGCCGCCCACCGCGCCGGTTTCCGCGATGTGGTCTTTCAGTTTGAACCGGTGGCCGCCGGGCTCGATTTCGAAGCGACCCTCAGTGAAGAAAAGCGGGTGCTGGTCGTCGATATCGGCGGCGGAACCACCGACTGCTCCCTGCTGCTGATGGGCCCGCAGTGGCGGGAGCGCGCCGACCGCCAGCAGAGCCTGCTCGGCCACAGCGGCTGCCGCATCGGCGGTAACGATCTCGACATTGCCCTGGCCTTCAAATGCCTGATGCCCCTCCTCGGCATGGGCGGCGAAACGGAAAAAGGCACCGCGCTGCCGATCCTCCCATGGTGGAACGCGGTGGCGATCAACGACGTGCCGGCGCAGAGCGATTTCTACAGCACCGCCAACGGCCGCCTGCTGAACGATCTGCTGCGCAGCGCCCGGGATGCCGACAAGGTGGCTCTGCTGCTGAAGGTCTGGCGCCAGCGTCTCAGCTATCGTCTGGTGCGCAGCGCCGAAGAGAGCAAAATCGCCCTCTCCAGCGCCGCCAGCGTCGAAACCGCGCTGCCGTTTATTCAGGACGAGCTGGCCACCGCCATCGCCCAGCAGGGTCTGGAAGCCGCGCTGGATCAACCGTTGACCCGCATTATGGAACAGGTGCAGCTCGCGCTCGACAGCAGCCAGACCACCCCGGACGTGATCTATCTTACCGGCGGCAGTGCCCGCTCGCCGCTGATCAAAAAGGCGCTGACCGCCCAGTTGCCGGGGATTCCGCTGGCCGGTGGCGATGATTTTGGCTCGGTAACCGCCGGGCTGGCCCGCTGGGCGCAGGTGGTTTTCCGCTAACCCCAGCCCACCGCCGCCGCGCAGCAGGTCTGTCCTGATCCTGCCGATGCAGATTACGCTGGAATATTCCTGGTCTCCCACGCAAAATGGCCTGTTCGTCCGGACAGGCCTGTCCACTTTTCCCCCTTCCGGGGGCGTATTATCCATACCGTAGCCAGATGTCTGCGGTCTGTATCGTTGGCTTGCCGCAAGGGGGCGTGATTGAAAAGGGTGTCTGCGATCTTCGCGGCGGTCCGGCGTTGCCGGCCGCAGTTCCTGGCAGGCTGGCTGCTCAGCTGTGGATTATTCTTGCTGCTGGTCGCCCCACAGGCGCAGGCGGCGACGCGCCAGGTGGGCATTGATATTCCGGTCCAGTGGTACGCGGACGCCAGCGGCCAGATGACCATCGATCGCTTCGCCGCCCTGCCCACAGACCAGCTCGCCACCACCCGGCAGATCCCCTCCTTTGGTTATTCGCGAAAAACCTGGTGGCTGCGCAGCGAACTGCCGGGAACGTGGTTTGCCGGGGAGCCGCGCTGGCTGCAGCTGGGCCCCTCTTTTGTCGACCATCTGACTATTTACTACCGGCCTCTGGGCAGCGATGCCCCCTGGGCACAGCGCACCTTTGGCGACCGCGACGGCGCCCGCGAGAGCGACCTGCACTGCCGCGAAAGCGTGCTGATCCTCCCCCCGCCGCCGACCGCCGCCGGCTATGAGGTGGTCTTTCGCCTGCAGAGCACCAGCACTCTGATCCTGCTGGCCTCGCTCTCTTCGCCGCAGGAATTTGTACAGCGGGCGACCGCCGACACCGCTTTCTGGAGCTTCTACTTCGGTCTGGCCGCCGTCGCCAGCGGCGTGGCGCTGTGGCTGGCGCTGGCCCTGCGCCGGCGTCTGCTATGGGGGATCTGTCTTTTCTCGCTCAATTATCCGCTGGTGGCCGCTCTGCACGGCTTCCCGGAGTGGTTCTTCGGCCACGCCGCGCTGCCCTTCCAGGATTTTATGATCAGTAGCCTCTCGCTGTTCAGCTATGCCACCGCCCTCTGGCTGCACAGCGAGATTTTTGATCTGAAGAAGAATATGCCGCGACTTCATCAGCTGCTGATCGCCGCCGTGATACTCAACCTGGTGCTGCAGGTCAGTATTCCGCTCGGGTTTTACGGCTTCGCGATGCAGATTGAAGGGGTAGTATTCATCATTATCACCCCGGTGCTGCTGTTCACCTCCTGGTGGCTGTGGCGCAAAAAAGCTATCGACCGTACCACCCTGCTGCTGGGTCTGCTGCCGCCGTTCTATGTCGTCGCCGCGGTGCTGGTGCAGTTGTCGATCCATGGGATTATCCCGTTCCATATGGCGATCTTTTCCCTCTGGCAGTACGCGCTGATCGTCCACATCATTACGGTGCTGATCATTGCCATCCTGCGGGTGCGTGCTGAAAACCGCCAGCTGGAGCAGAAGCAGCGCCTGGCGCGCGAACTGCAGATTGAGCGTGAAGCCAGCTTCCACCAGCGGCAGTTTATGGGCATGGTGGCGCACGAATTCCGCACCCCGTTGGCGGTGATCCAGGCGGCGCTGGAGAATCTTCGCCTCTCGGCGGCCTCGACCAGCCAGGAGGCGCGCTTCGATCGCATCGGCCGCGCCGCCACCCGCCTGGTGCAGCTCACCGATAACTGCCTTGCCGACGCCCGGCTCGCCTCCCACGATCTGCACGTCGAGCGCCAGCAGACCGCCCTGCTGACGGTAATCAACATGGCCGCCTCGGTAGTGGCTATCTCCCATGATCACTACCTGAACATCCGCCAGCACGGCGCGGTGGAAAGCCCGCAGCTGCAGGCCGATGCCGGCCTGCTGTGCATCGCTATCGCTAATCTGCTGGATAACGCCGTCAAGTATTCGCCCCCCGGTGAAATCGCCATCGATATTCATTCCGATGCCGGGCAAACGGAGCTGCGCATTCGCGACCACGGCCCGGGACTCCCCGCCGGACAGGCGGAACTGATCTTTGAGCGCTACCGCCGCGGCGAGCACACATCGCCGGTGCCAGGCGGCACCGGTCTCGGACTGTATGTTGCGCGTCAGATAGTGCAGGCTCATGATGGCAAACTGTGGCTGGCCGAGCATGGCCCGGACGGCTGCACCTTTATTCTCACCCTCCCCACGGTTGCTTAAGAGGAGAACGACGTATGGCTTTACGGCTGGCGATAATTGAAGATAACGCCGATCTGCTGGATGAACTGCTGGCCTGGCTGGGCTATCGCGGCTTCGAGGTGTGGGGGACGCGCAGCGCCGAAGCCTTCTGGCGGCAACTGCACAGCCATCCGGTGGATATCGTGCTGGTTGATATCGGCCTGCCCGGCGAGGATGGCTTCAGCGTACTGAACTATCTGCATGAGCTGGGGCACTACGGTCTGGTGGTGGTCAGCGCCCGCGGTCAGCAACAGGATAAACTGCAGGCGCTGAGCCTTGGGGCCGATGCCTATCTGATCAAACCGGTAAACTTCGCCCATCTTGCCGAGACCCTCACCGCCCTCGGCGCGCGCCTGCGCCAGGACCGTCCGGCGGCTCCGCCTGCGGAGGCGATCGGCACGCCGCCGGCCGTCTCCCCCGGCAGCTGGCGTCTGCAAGAGGATAAACTGATTTCACCCGACGCCCGGACGCTGGAATTAACCCAGCAGGAATATCGCCTGGTCCAGCTCCTGATGCGCAATCGCAACGAAGTGTGCAGCAAACTGGATCTCCATGCCTGCCTGTTTTCCCATGAAAGCGAGCCTGACCTGCACCGGATCGACGTGGTGGTTAGCCGCCTGCGTCACAAGGCACGCCAGCAGGGGATCCACCTGCCCGTTCGCGCAATCTTTGGTAAGGGACTGGCCTTTATTTCCTGAACGACGGGGCGCGTCGGCGGCCGTGCGGGATATAAAAAACTCGTAAGTGTTAATTTTTCTCATTTTCTGAGAGAAATGAGAGGAATGAGACTGACGATGACCTTAAGAACTTTCTTATAGTGCTAGCACATCAGGATGATGGCGTAAGATTTTCACGGGACAGAAAAGCATATAACAAAACGTATTAGCCGTTCGCGGCAAATTCTGACACCATGCAACACAATCAGGGTAAAAACGATGGCCATGCAAACGTGGTTAGTTTTATTGCTATGCATTTTTTTCTTCAGCATCTCTGTATACAGTTTTATTTCCTATCTGAAAGACAGGAGGCGGCAGAAATTGACTTTTAACGATAAGCGTTCGATGCGTCGTAAATAATTCACTTTAAAATAATAAAAAATTATTGTAGGTACTTTTATATCTTCAACACACCGCATACGCCCGGAGGATTTGTCACAGCATGGCGTTATGTTTTGCGTAAGGAAATAACGCCATGAGAAACATTAATGTCACCATCAACACCCGCAACGCCTTTGTCCGTGAATCGCTGGTAGCCATGGTCAATGACCTCACCCGGGGCGATCTGCGGGCGCGTTTTTCCTGGCATAACACCGATCTGTCAGCTGAAGATATCATTATCTGCGAAGTGATTCCCGGGGAAATATACCTGTGTAATACCCTGATTAAGAACAGAAAAAGAGGAAGCTCGCTGATTATCCTCCATAGCTATGACCAGCTGCCGGAAGATGAGTTCATGATTAACTGCCTGAAAGGGGTCATTTTTGTTTCGCTAAAAACGGCCAGTATTCCGCAATTGCTGACGATCATTAAAAGCGAGCTCCAGCATTGTATGACCCCCACGGCTACCGACGCCGCAGGCCGGGAACTCAGCTGCGCCAGCTGTCCGCATCGCGTGTTATCGCGATCGCAGACCGCCGTAGTGCACGGTATTCTCGAAGGGCTGGATATGAGTAAAATCGCCGCCCTGCAGCGTGTGAGTCCCCGCACCGCCGCCTATCATAAGAATAAGATCATGGAAAAATACAGCCTGAATAATAATCATGAATTTTTCCAGTTTATGAATCTTTTACGTGAGCGCTGGTAGGCAAACAGCAGCACAAAAAAAATAAGATATTGACCTGGCTATATTGTCGGAAATCCGAAAATAGCCGCAGGATGCTAAAAAATATCCAGCGCTGGCGGACATAACGTTAAACTCTGACGCTTCCTCGGTATAAAGACGTTACCGCCCGTCTTTATATAATAAAAAACACGCTACACGAGGAAAACTGATACTTCGTCACATTGCCCCTGACGTGCCTGTCAGGGGTCTTTTTTCCGTGTGGAATAGCGCCCTCAGTGAAAGGGCGCGGCAGGATCAGGCTTCCGCTTTCTCCACTTCCCAGTCCGGCTGCGCTTCCTCGTCGGTCAGCAACCCTTCATTTTTCGACAGCATCGCGGTGGCGATGCCATTACCCAGCACGTTGATGGCAGAGCGCCCCATGTCGAGGAAATGGTCGATACCCATCAGCAGCAGGATCCCGGCGACCGGTATATTGAAGCTGGGGATCGTCGCCGCCAGCACCACCAGCGCCGAACGCGGCACCCCGGCGATACCTTTCGAGGCCAGCATCAGGGTCAGCATCATGACCGTAATCTCGCTAAAGCTCAGCGGCACGTTATAGGCCTGGGCGATAAACATCGCGGCGAAGGAGCAGTAGACCATCGAGCCAACGAGGTTGAACGAGTAGCCAATCGGCAGGACGAACGAGACGATATTGCGCGAGCAGCCAAACTTCACCAGTCGCTCAAGGGTCTTCGGATAGGCCGCTTCCGAGCTGCTGGTGGTAAAGGCCACCAGCACCGGATCTTTCAGCATGTTCAGCAGGCGGAAAACCTCTTTTTTCAGCACCATATAGCCGACGGCAATCAGCACCGCGCTGGTCAACAGCACCGCCAGGTAGTAGCCGCCGATGAACGAAGCATAGTTGAGCAGGATCCCCAGCCCCTGGGAGGCAATCACCGACGAGATGGCGGCGAAGATGGCCAGCGGCGCAACGTACATCACATAGCCCGTCACCTTCAGCATAATGTGCGACACCACGTTAAGGGCCGCCACCAGCGGAGCATTAAACTTCTCCCCCAGCGACGCGCCGGCGATGCCGAAGAACATCGAGAACACCACGATCTGCAGGATCTCGTTGTTGGCCATCGCCTCGGTGATGCTGGTGGGGATGGTGTGCGACAGGAATCCTTTCAGGCTCATGCCGCTGACCGCCAGGCCGGTATCCACCGCCTCTTTCGGCACCGCCAGGTTTAACCCGGCGCCCGGGTGCTGGAAGGTGACGATCACCAGCCCGACGAGAATGGATAATACCGAGGAGGTGATGAACCAGACCATCGCCTTCCCGCCTACCCGGCCGATGGTCGCCGTCTCGCCGAGGCGCATAATGCCGACCGTCAGGGTGCTGAACACCAACGGCGCGATGACCATTTTGATCAACCGCAGAAACAGATCGGTGAGCAGCGTAATGTTGTCCGCCCAGGCGGAGACGGTGGTTGGCGTCGCGTAGGCATGGATAGCCGCGCCGGAGAGGATCCCCATCAGCATAAAAATGACGATGAAGAGCGTGAGTTTGTTTGCGTTTGCCACAGCAATGACCCCTGATTATTTAACACGTTGATTTTTAAGTGCATATTTTATTATTATGAGAATGCACTGATTTATTCACCGCATAAATCTAATTAAAGCCCCCGCGGATACAACTATTTTTTGCTTTTTTAAACTAAAAGTTGATATCACCCCGGATATCGGCCGCGGGAGCGCGCGGCGTCGCGGCGGTTATCCAGACATTTCTCAACCTTCTTTTCATAATTCCTCCATTTTTACGGCCCCTTCCCTCACTAAACTAGTATCATTCAGCGAAACGCTTCAGGATGAGACCGTAAACTAATGAAAGGCAGTAACATACGTCGTTGGGGCGCCGCGCTGGCGGTAGTGATTATCGCCGGGGCCGCCTACTGGTTCTGGCACGATCGCGGGACGAGCGGCAGCGGGGCTCCCGCCGCCGGACAGGGCCCGCAGGGGCCGGGCGGCGCACGCCATGGCCGCTTTGGCGCCGCGCTGGCGCCGGTGCAGGCGGCCACCGCCACCGAAGAAGCGGTCCCGCGCTATCTCACCGGGCTGGGTACGGTGACGGCGGCCAACACCGTCACCGTCCGCAGCCGGGTCGACGGCCAACTGCTGAGCCTTCACTTCCAGGAGGGTCAGCAGGTCAAAGCCGGCGACCTGCTGGCGCAGATCGACCCCAGCCAGTTTAAAGTCGCTCTCGCCCAGGCGCAGGGTCAGCTGGCGAAAGATCAGGCCACCCTTGCCAACGCCCGCCGCGATCTCGCTCGTTACCAGCAGCTGGTGAAGACCAACCTCGTCTCCCGCCAGGAGCTCGACACTCAGCAGTCGCTGGTGGTGGAATCCGCCGGCACGGTGAAAGCTGATGAAGCGGCCGTCGCCAGCGCCCAGCTGCAGCTCGACTGGACCCGCATTACCGCGCCAATTGACGGCCGCGTCGGCTTAAAGCAGGTCGATATCGGCAACCAGATCTCCAGCGGGGATACCACCGGGATCGTGGTCCTTACCCAGACGCACCCGATCGACGTGGTCTTTACCCTGCCGGAAAGCAGCATCGCCACGGTGGTGCAGGCGCAGAAAGCGGGCAAAGCGCTTAGCGTCGAAGCCTGGGATCGCACCAATAAGCAGAAAATCAGCGTCGGCGAGCTGCTGAGCCTCGACAACCAGATCGATGCGACCACCGGGACCATCAAGCTGAAGGCGCGCTTTAGCAATCTGGACGACGCGCTGTTCCCCAATCAGTTCGTTAACGCCCGCCTGCTGGTGGACACCCAGCAGAACGCGGTGGTGATCCCTGCCGCCGCGCTGCAGATGGGCAACGAAGGGCATTTCGTATGGGTGCTGAACGATGAGAATAAGGTCAGCAAACACAGCGTGACGCCCGGCATCCAGGACAGCCAGAAAGTAGTCATCAGCGCCGGGCTTTCCGCCGGAGATCGCGTGGTCACCGACGGGATTGACCGCCTGACCGAGGGGGCGAAGGTGGAAGTTGTCACCGCCAGCAGCGGCGAGCAGGCGCAGCCCGCCCCGCGCCAGAGCGGTAAACACGGAGCGCGTTCCTGATGCAGGTGTTACCCCCAGGCCGCACCGGCGGCCCGTCCCGGCTGTTTATTATGCGTCCGGTGGCCACCACTCTGCTGATGGTGGCTATCCTGCTGGCCGGGATCATCGGCTACCGCTTTCTGCCGGTCTCCGCCCTGCCGGAGGTCGATTACCCGACCATTCAGGTAGTCACCCTCTATCCGGGCGCCAGCCCGGACGTGGTGACCTCCGCCATCACCGCCCCGCTGGAGCGCCAGTTCGGCCAGATGTCCGGCCTTAAGCAGATGTCGTCGCAAAGCTCCGGCGGCGCCTCGGTAGTCACGCTGCAGTTCCAGCTGACCCTGCCGCTGGACGTCGCCGAGCAGGAAGTGCAGGCGGCCATTAACGCCGCCACCAACCTGCTGCCGAGCGATCTGCCCAACCCGCCGGTCTACAGCAAGGTGAACCCGGCGGATCCGCCGATCATGACTCTCGCCGTCACCTCCTCCGCCATCCCGATGACCCAGGTTGAGGACATGGTGGAGACCCGGGTGGCGCAGAAGATCTCCCAGGTTTCCGGCGTCGGTCTGGTGACCCTCGCCGGCGGCCAGCGCCCGGCGGTGCGGGTGAAGCTTAACGCCCAGGCCATCGCCGCCCTCGGCCTGACCAGCGAAACCGTGCGCACCGCTATCACCAGCGCCAACGTTAACTCCGCGAAAGGCAGCCTCGACGGTCCGGCCCGCGCGGTGACGCTTTCCGCTAACGATCAGATGCAGTCCGCTGAGGATTATCGCCGGCTGATTATCGCTTATCAGAACGGGGCACCGATCCGGCTCGGCGATGTCGCCAGCGTCGAACAAGGGGCCGAAAACAGCTGGCTCGGGGCGTGGGCCAACCAGCAGCGGGCCATCGTGATGAACGTCCAGCGCCAGCCGGGGGCCAACATCATCGACACCGCCGACAGCATTCGCCAGATGCTGCCGCAGCTCACCGAGAGCCTGCCGAAATCGGTGAAGGTGCAGGTCCTCTCCGACCGGACCACCAACATCCGCGCCTCGGTGCGCGACACCCAGTTTGAGCTGATGCTGGCCATCGCCCTGGTGGTGATGATCATCTACCTGTTTCTGCGCAACGTGCCGGCGACCATTATTCCCGGCGTCGCGGTGCCGCTGTCGCTGGTGGGCACTTTCGCGGTGATGGTGTTCCTCGACTTCTCGATCAACAACCTGACGCTGATGGCCCTGACCATCGCCACCGGCTTCGTGGTGGATGACGCCATCGTGGTGATCGAGAACATCTCGCGCTATATCGAAAAAGGCGAGAAGCCGCTGGCCGCCGCGCTGAAGGGCGCGGGGGAGATCGGCTTCACCATCATCTCCCTCACCTTCTCGCTGATCGCGGTGCTGATCCCGCTGCTGTTTATGGGCGATATCGTCGGCCGCCTGTTCCGCGAATTCGCCGTCACCCTTGCCGTCGCTATTCTTATCTCGGCGGTGGTCTCCCTGACCCTGACGCCGATGATGTGCGCCCGCATGTTAAGCCACGAATCGCTGCGTAAGCAGAACCGATTCTCGCGAGCCAGCGAGCGTTTCTTCGAACGGGTGATCGCCGTCTATGGCCGCTGGCTGAGCCGGGTGCTGAACCATCCGTGGCTGACGCTCGGCGTCGCCCTGAGCACCCTGGCGCTGTCGATTATCCTGTGGGTCTTTATCCCGAAAGGCTTTTTCCCGATCCAGGATAACGGCATTATCCAGGGTACCCTCCAGGCGCCGCAGTCGGTCTCCTTCGCCAGCATGGCCGAGCGCCAGCGGCAGGTGGCCAGTATTATCCTTAAGGATCCGGCGGTGGAGAGTCTGACCTCCTTCGTCGGCGTCGACGGCACCAACCCGGCGCTGAACAGCGCCCGTCTGCAGATCAACCTCAAGCCGCTGGATGAACGCGATGACCGCGTCCAGACGGTGATTAGCCGCCTGCAGCAGGCGGTGGACGGCGTCCCGGGCGTGGCGCTCTACCTGCAGCCGACCCAGGATCTCACCATCGACACCACGGTGAGCCGCACCCAGTACCAGTTCACCCTGCAGGCAAACTCCCTCGAGGCGCTGAGCACCTGGGTGCCGCCGCTGCTCAGCCGTCTGCAGGCCCAGCCGCAGCTGGCCGACGTCAGCAGCGACTGGCAGGACAAAGGCCTGGCCGCCTATATCAAGGTGGATCGCGACAGCGCCAGCCGCCTCGGCATCTCAATGGCCGATGTCGATAACGCGCTGTACAACGCCTTCGGCCAGCGGCTGATCTCCACTATTTACACTCAGGCGAATCAGTATCGCGTGGTGCTCGAGCAGGATACCGAGGCGACGCCGGGCCTGGCGGCGCTGGAGAATATCCGCCTCACCAGCAGCGACGGCGGCATCGTGCCGTTGACCGCCATCGCCACGGTGGAGCAGCGCTTTACCCCGCTGTCGGTGAACCACCTCGATCAGTTCCCGGTGACCACCATCTCGTTTAACGTCCCGGACAACTACTCGCTGGGCGAAGCGGTGGAGGCGATCCTCGCCGCCGAACAGTCGCTGGATTTCCCGACCGATATTCGCACCCAGTTCCAGGGCAGCTCGCTGGCCTTCCAGTCGGCGCTCGGCAGCACCGTCTGGCTGGTGGTCGCCGCGGTGGTGGCGATGTATATCGTGCTGGGGGTGCTGTACGAGAGCTTTATCCACCCGATCACGATTCTCTCCACCCTGCCCACCGCCGGGGTCGGGGCGCTGCTGGCGCTGTGGCTGGCGGGCAGCGAGCTGGACGTGATCGCCATCATCGGCATCATTCTGCTGATCGGCATCGTGAAGAAGAACGCCATCATGATGATCGACTTCGCGCTGGCCGCTGAGCGCGAGCAGGGCATGCCGCCGCGGGAAGCGATCTACCAGGCCTGTCTGCTGCGTTTTCGGCCGATCCTGATGACTACCCTCGCCGCCCTGCTCGGCGCACTGCCGCTGATGCTGAGCACCGGCGTTGGCGCCGAGCTGCGGCGTCCGCTGGGGATCGGCATGGTCGGCGGTCTGATGCTCAGCCAGGTGCTGACCCTGTTCACCACCCCGGTGATCTATCTGCTGTTCGACCGCCTGTCGCTGCACCTGAAGCGCCGCTTCCCGCGTCAGGAAGAGGAGGCGTAAGTGAAGTTTTTCGCCCTCTTCATTTACCGCCCGGTGGCGACGATCCTCATCTCGCTGGCCATCACCCTGTGCGGCATTCTCGGCTTCCGGCTGCTGCCGGTAGCCCCGCTGCCGCAGGTGGACTTCCCGGTGATCATGGTTAGCGCCTCGCTGCCGGGAGCCTCGCCGGAGACCATGGCCTCGTCGGTGGCCACCCCGCTGGAGCGCTCCCTGGGGCGGATTGCCGGGGTCAATGAGATGACCTCCTCCAGCTCGCTGGGCAGTACGCGCATCATTCTTGAGTTTAACTTCGACCGCGATATCAACGGCGCGGCGCGCGACGTTCAGGCGGCGATCAACGCCGCGCAAAGCCTGCTGCCGAGCGGAATGCCCAGCCGGCCGACCTATCGCAAAGCCAATCCGTCAGATGCGCCGATCATGATCCTGACGCTGACCTCGGACACCTACTCCCAGGGTGAGCTGTATGATTTCGCCTCCACCCAGCTGGCGCAGACCATCGCGCAGATCGACGGCGTGGGCGATGTCGACGTCGGCGGCAGCTCCCTGCCGGCGGTGCGCGTCGACCTCAACCCGCAGGCGCTGTTCAACCAGGGCGTGTCGCTGGACGCGGTGCGCACCGCCATCAGCGACGCCAACGTGCGCAAACCGCAGGGGGCGCTGGAGGACAGCGCGCACCGCTGGCAGGTGCAGACCAACGATGAGCTGAAGACCGCCGCCGACTATCAGCCGCTGATCGTCCACTACCAGAATGGCGCCGCGGTGCGGCTGGGAGATGTCGCCACCGTCTCGGATTCGGTGCAGGACGTACGCAACGCCGGGATGACCAACGCCAAACCGGCGATCCTGCTGATGATCCGCAAACTGCCGGAAGCCAATATTATCCAGACGGTGGACAGCATCCGCGCCCGCCTGCCGGAGCTGCAGCAGACCATTCCGGCGGCTATCGACCTGCAGATCGCCCAGGACCGCTCGCCGACCATCCGCGCCTCGCTGGAGGAGGTGGAGCAGACGCTGGTGATTTCGGTGGCGCTGGTGATCCTCGTGGTGTTCCTGTTCCTGCGCTCGGGACGCGCCACGCTGATCCCGGCCGTCGCCGTCCCGGTTTCCTTAATCGGCACCTTCGCCGCGATGTATTTGTGCGGCTTCAGCCTCAATAACCTGTCGCTGATGGCCCTGACCATCGCCACCGGCTTCGTGGTGGATGACGCTATCGTGGTGCTGGAGAATATCTCCCGCCATCTTGAGGCGGGGATGAAACCGCTGCAGGCGGCGCTGCAGGGGAGCCGCGAGGTGGGCTTTACCGTGCTGTCGATGAGCCTGTCGCTGGTGGCGGTGTTCCTGCCGCTGCTGCTGATGGGCGGCCTGCCCGGCCGCCTGCTGCGCGAGTTCGCCGTCACCCTGTCGGTGGCGATCGGCATCTCGCTGGCGGTCTCCCTCACCCTGACGCCGATGATGTGCGGCTGGCTGCTGAAAAGCGGCAAGCCCCACCAGCCGACGCGCAACCGCGGCTTTGGCCGCCTGCTGGTGGCCGTGCAGGGCGGCTATGGTAAATCGTTAAAATGGGTGCTGAAGCACAGCCGGCTGACCGGCCTGGTGGTGCTGGGCACCATCGCCCTCAGCGTTTGGCTCTACATTTCGATCCCGAAAACCTTCTTCCCGGAACAGGACACCGGGGTGCTGATGGGCGGCATTCAGGCCGACCAGAGCATCTCCTTCCAGGCGATGCGCGGCAAGCTGCAGGACTTTATGAAGATCATTCGCGAAGATCCGGCGGTGGATAACGTCACCGGCTTTACCGGCGGCTCGCGGGTCAACAGCGGGATGATGTTTATCACCCTCAAGCCGCGCGACCAGCGCCACGAGACGGCGCAGCAGGTGATCGACCGGCTGCGCAAAAAGCTGGCCAACGAGCCCGGGGCCAACCTGTTTCTGATGGCGGTGCAGGATATCCGCGTCGGCGGCCGGCAGTCGAACGCCAGCTATCAGTACACCCTGCTGTCCGACGACCTGTCGGCGCTGCGCGAGTGGGAGCCGAAGATCCGCAAAGCGCTGGCGGCGCTGCCGGAGCTGGCGGACGTCAACTCGGATCAGCAGGACAATGGCGCCGAAATGGACCTGGTCTATGACCGGGATACCATGTCGCGCCTCGGCATCAGCGTCCAGGACGCCAACAACCTGCTGAACAACGCCTTTGGCCAGCGGCAGATCTCTACCATCTACCAGCCTCTCAACCAGTATAAGGTGGTGATGGAGGTGGATCCGGCCTACACCCAGGACGTCAGCGCCCTGGATAAGATGTTCGTCATTAACAGCGACGGCAAGCCGATCCCGCTGGCCTACTTCGCCAAATGGCAGCCGGCCAATGCCCCGCTGTCGGTGAACCACCAGGGGCTGTCGGCGGCATCCACTATCTCCTTTAACCTGCCCACCGGCCGCTCGCTGTCGGAAGCCAGCGAGGCCATTGACCGCGCGATGACCCAGCTCGGGGTGCCGTCGAGCGTGCGCGGCTCCTTTGCCGGTACCGCTCAGGTGTTCCAGCAGACCATGAACGCTCAGGTGATCCTGATCCTCGCGGCTATCGCCACGGTCTATATCGTGCTGGGGGTGCTATATGAGAGCTATGTGCATCCGTTGACCATCCTCTCGACGCTGCCCTCCGCCGGGGTGGGCGCTCTGCTGGCGCTGGAGATCTTCGATGCCCCGTTCAGCCTAATCGCCCTGATTGGGATTATGTTATTAATTGGCATCGTTAAGAAAAACGCCATCATGATGGTTGATTTTGCCCTGGAGGCGCAGCGCAACGGCAACCTGACGCCGGAAGAGGCGATTTTCCAGGCCTGCCTGCTGCGTTTCCGGCCGATTATGATGACCACCCTCGCCGCGCTGTTCGGCGCCCTGCCGCTGGTGCTCTCCGGGGGCGATGGCTCTGAGCTGCGCCAGCCGCTGGGGATCACCATCGTCGGCGGTCTGGTGATGAGCCAGCTGTTAACGCTCTACACCACGCCGGTGGTCTATCTTTTCTTTGACCGTCTGCGGCTGCGTTTTTCGCGTCACTCCTCTCAACCGGTAAGCGAATAACATGACAGACCTCCCGGCCAGCGTGCGCTGGCAGCTATGGATAGTGGCGTTCGGCTTCTTTATGCAGTCGCTGGACACCACCATCGTTAACACCGCCCTCCCCTCGATGGCCAAAAGCCTCGGGGAGAGTCCGCTGCATATGCATATGATTATCGTCTCCTATGTGTTAACGGTGGCGGTGATGCTGCCGGCCAGCGGCTGGCTGGCCGACCGGGTCGGGGTGCGCAATATCTTCTTCACCGCCATCGTGCTGTTTACCGCCGGATCGCTGTTTTGCGCCCAGGCCAGCACCCTCGACCAGCTGGTGATGGCGCGGGTGCTGCAGGGGGTCGGCGGCGCGATGATGGTGCCGGTCGGCCGCCTGACGGTGATGAAGATCGTCCCGCGCGATCAGTATATGGCGGCGATGACCTTCGTCACCCTGCCGGGCCAGGTCGGTCCGCTGCTCGGCCCGGCGCTGGGCGGGGTGCTGGTGGAGTACGCCTCCTGGCACTGGATCTTCCTCATCAACATCCCGGTGGGGATCGTCGGCGCGATCGCCACCCTCTGTCTGATGCCCAACTACACCATGCAGACCCGGCGCTTCGATCTCTCCGGCTTTCTGCTGCTGGCCGCCGGAATGGCGACCCTGACCCTGGCGCTCGACGGCCAGAAAGGGCTCGGCATTTCCCCTGCCTGGCTGGCGGGGCTGGTGGCCGTCGGCCTCTGCGCCCTGCTGCTCTACCTGTGGCACGCCCGCGGCAACGCCCGGGCGCTGTTTAGCCTTAACCTGTTTCGCAACCGCACCTTCTCTCTCGGCCTCGGCGGCAGCTTCGCGGGACGCATCGGCAGCGGCATGCTGCCGTTTATGACCCCGGTGTTTCTGCAGATCGGCCTCGGCTTCTCCCCCTTTCACGCCGGGCTGATGATGATCCCGATGGTGCTCGGCAGCATGGGCATGAAGCGGATCGTGGTCCAGGTGGTCAACCGCTTTGGCTACCGTCGGGTGCTGGTCGCCAGCACCCTGGGCCTGGCGGCGGTCAGCCTGCTGTTTATGTTTAGCGCCCTGGCCGGCTGGTATTACGCGCTGCCGCTGGTCCTGTTTCTGCAGGGGATGATCAACGCCAGCCGCTTCTCCTCAATGAATACCCTGACGCTGAAAGATCTCCCGGACGATCTGGCCAGCAGCGGCAACAGCCTGCTGTCGATGGTGATGCAGCTGTCGATGAGTATCGGCGTGACCATCGCCGGGCTGCTGCTGGGGCTGTATGGCCAGCAGCATATGAGTCTCGACGCCGCCAGCACCCATCAGGTCTTTCTCTACACCTATCTGAGCATGGCGGCGATCATCGCCCTCCCGGCGCTCATCTTTTCCCGGGTACCGGATGACGTCGGCAGCAATACCGTCCTCCGTCGACGCAACAGGAGTGGATCGTGAAATTATGGCGCCCGGGTATTACCGGCAAGCTGTTCCTCGCTATATTCGCCACCTGCATCGTGCTGCTGATCAGCATGCACTGGGCGGTGCGCATTAGTTTTGAACGCGGGTTTATCGACTATATCAAGCGCGGCAATGAGCAGCGCTTAACCATGCTCAGCGACGCGCTGAGCGAGCAGTATGCCCAGCATGGCAGCTGGGCGTTTCTGCGCAACAATGACCGCTTTATCTTCCAGCTGCTGCGCACCTTCGAACGGGATAACGACGACCGCTCGCCACCGGGGCACGCCATGAAGCCGGACACCGCCCCGAACGGGCCGCCGCCGGATGGCCCCCCTGACGGCCCGCGTCCGAGGCCGGAAATGCCGCCCCACGGCTGGCGCACCATGTTCTGGGTGGTGGATCAGTCGGGGCGCGTGCTGGTGGGGCCGCGTGAGCGCGTCCCGGAGGACGGCACCCAGCGCAGCATCGTGGTCAACGGCGCGGAGGTGGGCAAAGTGATCGCCTCGCCGGTAGAGCGGCTGACGCGCAATACCGACATTAACTTCGACCGGCAGCAAAAGCGCACCAGCTGGCTGATTGTCGCCCTTGCCACCCTGCTTGCCGCGCTGGCCACTTTCCCGTTGGCCCGCGGTCTGCTGGCGCCGGTGAAGCGGCTGGTGGAAGGCACCCATAAGCTGGCGGCAGGCGACTTTTCCACCCGCGTGACGGTGACCGGCGGCGATGAGCTCGGCCGCCTGGCGCAGGATTTTAACCAGCTCGCCAGCACCCTGGAGCGCAACCAGCAGATGCGTCGCGATCTGATGGCCGATATCTCCCATGAGCTGCGTACCCCGCTGGCGGTGCTGCGCGGCGAGCTGGAGGCGATTCAGGACGGGGTCCGGCGCTTTACCCCCGAGTCGATTCCTTCTCTGCAGGCCGAGGTGGCTACCCTCACCAAGCTGGTGGACGACCTCCATCAGCTGTCGATGTCCGACGAGGGGGCGCTGGCCTACCAGAAAACCTCACTGGATATCATCACCCTGCTGGAAGTGGCGGCGGGCGCTTTTCGCGAGCGCTTCGCCAGCCGGCAGCTAAGCATTCAGGTGTCGCTCCCGGAGCAGGCGATGATCTTCGGCGACCGCGACCGCCTGATGCAGCTCTTCAACAATCTGCTGGAGAACAGCCTGCGCTATACCGACAGCGGCGGCAGCCTGCACATTACCGCCCGCCGCAGCGGCCGCATGCTGGTGATTGACTTCGCCGACAGCGCCCCCGGCGTCAGCGATGAGCAGCTGGCCCGCCTGTGCGAACGCTTTTACCGGGCGGAAGGATCGCGCAACCGCGCCAGCGGCGGCTCCGGCCTCGGACTGGCGATTTGCCTCAATATCGTAGCGGCCCACGGCGGCACCCTGCGTGCCGACCATTCGCCTTTTGGCGGGGTTAGCATTAAAGTTGAGTTACCTCTGGAACATGATTTACCGAGAGACGTATGACTGAATTGCCTGTAGATGAAAACACCCCACGCATCCTTATCGTGGAAGATGAACCGAAGCTCGGCCAACTGCTGATTGATTATCTGCAGGCCGCCGGCTATGCGCCTGCGTTGATTAACCACGGCGACAAGGTCCTGCCCTACGTCCGCCAGACGCCGCCGCACCTGATCCTGCTGGATCTGATGCTGCCCGGTACCGACGGTCTGACGCTGTGCCGGGAAATTCGCCGCTTCTCCGATGTTCCGGTGGTGATGGTGACGGCGAAAATCGAAGAGATCGACCGTTTGCTGGGGCTGGAAATAGGCGCCGACGACTATATCTGCAAGCCCTACAGCCCGCGGGAAGTGGTCGCCCGGGTAAAAACCATCCTCCGCCGCTGCAAGCCGCAGCGCGATCTGCAGGCGCTGGACGCCCAGAGCCCGCTGATTGTCGACGAAGGTCGTTTTCAGGCCTCCTGGCGCGACAAGCTGCTGGACCTCACTCCCGCCGAGTTCCGGCTGCTGAAAACCCTCTCCCAGGAGCCGGGCAAAGTGTTCTCCCGCGAACAGCTACTCAACCATCTGTATGACGATTATCGGGTAGTCACCGATCGCACCATCGACAGCCACATCAAGAACCTGCGGCGCAAGCTGGAGGCGCTGGACGCCGAGCAGTCGTTTATCCGCGCGGTGTATGGCGTTGGCTACCGCTGGGAAGCGGACGCCTGCCGGCTGGCGTAGTTAGCCTTTTCCCGGCTCGCGCTGCGCTTCGCCGGGCTACACGTTCACCGCCATCTGCAATCCGTAGCCCGGGTAAGGCGTTTACGCCGCAACCCGGGGAACTCCCTAGAGCCTATCCCACCAGGCGTTATTAACGCTGTCAGTGTGAGTACTGCCCAGGTTCAAAATGGCAAACAAATTAGCCATACTGAAAGATACCTATCTGATATTTACTCCCCTTCGCCGCGGCGCTACAATGCCCGCCCTTAATGTGGGGACACTCCCCAACTCGCCGCACCAGGTGCGGCGAATCTGACCTGTCATCAGAACGAGAACACCATGTTTAAACCAGAACTCCTCTCCCCGGCGGGAACGCTGAAGAATATGCGTTACGCTTTCGCCTATGGCGCCGATGCCGTTTATGCCGGCCAGCCGCGCTACTCGCTGCGCGTGCGTAACAACGAATTCAATCACGAAAATCTGCAGCTCGGCATCAATGAAGCCCACGCGCTGGGTAAAAAATTCTATGTGGTGGTCAACATCGCCCCGCATAACGCCAAGCTGAAAACGTTTATTCACGATCTGAAGCCGGTGGTGGAGATGGGTCCGGACGCGCTGATCATGTCCGATCCGGGTTTAATCATGCTGGTGCGGGAACACTTCCCGGAGATGCCGATCCATCTTTCAGTGCAGGCCAACGCCGTCAACTGGGCGACGGTCAAATTCTGGCAGCAGATGGGGCTGACCCGCGTGATCCTGTCGCGTGAACTGTCGCTGGATGAAATCGAAGAGATTCGCCGCCAGGTGCCGGAGATGGAGATCGAGATTTTCGTCCACGGCGCGCTATGCATGGCCTACTCCGGCCGCTGCCTGCTCTCCGGGTATATTAACAAGCGCGACCCGAACCAGGGGACCTGCACCAACGCCTGCCGCTGGGAATACAACGTGGCGGAAGGCAAAGAGGACGACGTCGGCAACATCGTCCACAAATATGAGCCGATCCCGGTGCAGACCGTGGAGCCTACCCTCGGCATCGGCGCGCCGACCGATAAAGTCTTTATGATTGAGGAAGCCAAACGTCCGGGCGAATACATGACCGCCTTTGAGGACGAACACGGCACCTACATCATGAACTCGAAAGATCTGCGGGCTATAGCCCACGTTGAGCGTCTGACCCAGATGGGCGTTCACTCGCTGAAGATCGAAGGCCGCACCAAATCCTTCTACTACTGCGCGCGCACCGCTCAGGTTTACCGCAAGGCGATCGACGATGCCGCCGCCGGCAAACCGTTCGATACCAGCCTGCTGGAGACCCTGGAGGGGCTGGCCCACCGCGGGTACACCGAAGGCTTCCTGCGCCGCCATACCCATGACGATTATCAGAACTACGAGTACGGCTACTCCGTCTCCGAGCGCCAGCAGTTTGTCGGCGAATTCACCGGAGAGCGTAACGGCCCGCTGGCGGCCGTGGCGGTCAAAAATAAGTTCAGCGTCGGCGACAGCCTTGAGCTGATGACCCCGCAGGGTAACGTCAACTTCACCCTTGAGCATATGGAGAATGGCAAAGGCGAAACCATGCCGGTGGCCCCGGGCGATGGCTATACCGTCTGGTTGCCTGTGCCGGACGACCTGCCCCTGCAGTATGCCCTGCTGATGCGCAACTTTACTGGTCAAACAACCAGAAATCCGCACGGTAACTAGTTAATTTGCGTTATTTTTTCACGATGTAAGGATATTAGAATCGGATCACATACCGTTTCGATCGAAACAGGTATCATCCATTTCGCTGAAAAACATAACCCATAAATGCTAGTTGTACCAGGAACCACCTCCTTAGCCTGCGTAATCTCCCTTACGCGGGCTTATTTTTTTGCCTCTCCTCCGGTCTTCGCTTTCGTCATGCGGTACACTTTATGCAACATTGAGCAATAAAGGTTCCCTTGATGATGTCTACGTTTCCTGCCAGCTTACTGATCCTTAACGGCAAAGGTGCCAATGAACCGCAGCTACGCGAAGCGGTTAACCTGTTACGCGATGAAGGGATTGATATTCACGTCCGCGTGACCTGGGAAAAGGGCGATGCCGCTCGGTTTATCGATGAAGCCCTGCAGCTGAACGTTGAAACGGTGATCGCCGGCGGTGGCGATGGCACCATTAATGAAGTGGCGACCGCGCTGGTGGAGCGCTGCGGCAAGATGGCGCTAGGGATTTTACCGCTGGGCACGGCTAACGACTTTGCCACCAGCGTCGGTATTCCGCAGGACCTGGCCAGCGCCCTCAAGCTGGCGATCGTCGGCCGCGATGTGCCGATAGATATCGCCCGGGTGAATGATAAAACCGGCTTTATTAATATGGCGACCGGCGGGTTCGGCACCCGGATCACCACCGAAACGCCGGAAAAACTCAAGGCCGCGCTCGGCGGTGTCTCTTATTTAATCCACGGTCTGATGCGTATGGATACCCTGAAGCCGGACCGCTGCGAGATCCGCGGGGAGAACTTTCACTGGCAGGGCGATGCGCTGGTCATCGGCATCGGCAACGGTCGCCAGGCCGGCGGCGGCCAGCAGCTATGTCCGGAGGCGTTGATTAACGATGGTCTGCTGCATCTGCGCATTTTCACCGGCGAAGAGCTGATCCCTGCCCTGTTCAGCACCCTGGCGAATCCGGAAAACTCGCCGAATATTGTTGACGGTGTCTCCTCGTGGTTTGAAATAACCGCGCCCCATGAGATGACCTTTAACCTCGACGGCGAGCCGCTCAGCGGCAAAACCTTCCGTATGGAGCTGTTACCGGCGGCCCTGCGCTGCCGGCTGCCGCCCGACTGCCCGCTGCTACGCTGATCAGGCTTCGCAAAGCAAAGACGGCGCCCGGCTGGTATACAGCAGCCGGGTTCGTTGATTGAGCCTCTGAATGTTAAGGTAAAACGGCACCTGCGGCTGCAGGAAAAACCTGGGCAGGATATCGATCCAAACAACGCGCTTACATTAATAGACGATACCCACAACCACAAAAAACCTATAACATCAAATAGTTACCTATTAAAATGGGCGCATCTGCCGTGAGGCAATGCGCCATAAAGCTTAGTATTCCGCCACCTCGCGCGCCATTTCGCGCGTATATTGCCGACTGGCGTTAACCAGCATCTGCGTATAGGCCGTCTGCGCCTGGCCGCTGACCAGCGCATCGACCGTCAGGGTTTCGAGGATCTTCCCGTACTGCATCACCGCCACTTTCTGGCATAAGTGGGCAATAACCCCAAGATCGTGGGTGACCATCAGGTAAGTGAGCTTAGCCTCCCGCTGCAGTTCCGCCAGCAGGTTAAGGATCTCAGCCTGCACCGACACATCCAGCGCCGACGTCGGCTCATCCAGCAGCAGCACCTGAGGCTCAAGAATCAGCGCTCTGGCTATCGCCACGCGCTGCCGCTGCCCGCCGGAGAGCTGATGCGGATAACGCTCGCGAAAGGCGCGGTTGAGGCCAACTTTATCCAGCAGCACATTGATCCGCCGGTCGCGGTCGTTGATACGATGGATCTGCAGCGGCTCTTCGAGGATATCGCCAATGGTGTGACGGGGATGCAGCGATCCGTAGGGGTCCTGAAATACCATCTGCACCTGACGGCAGCGCTCGCGGCTAATTTCATGCCCTAAGGGCTGAGCATCGATGGTCAGTTCCCCCTGCCAGTGGGTAAACAGCCCCGCCAGGCACTTGAGCACCGTCGTTTTACCGGAACCGGACTCTCCTACCAGACCGTAGATCTCGCCGGGCTTAACGTGGAAACTGACGTCATACAGCACCTGGTTACGCTTCTCCCCCTCGCCAAACGCGAGGTTGAGATGTTGAACTTCAATCATTATCCGCTCCTTAATCCGTTAACCAGCTGGCCTGACGCTGCAGCACCGGCAGTATCGGGCGACGATGCTGCATATCCGGCAGCGAGTTAATCAATCCCTGAGTGTAGGGGTGACGGGCGTTATCGAGATCTTTAGCGGCGATGGACTCCACTACCCGTCCGGCGTACATCACCAGCACCCGGTCGCAGAAGCTGCGCACGAGGTTGATATCGTGGCTGATAAAAATCAGCCCCAGCCCGCGCGACTGAACCAGGTCATCCAGCAGGCCCAGCACCTGCAGGCGCACCGACACGTCCAGCGCGGAGGTGGGCTCATCGGCAATGATCAGCTCCGGGTCGGTAATCAGCATCATGGCGATCATGATGCGCTGCCCCTGTCCGCCGGATATTTCATGCGGATAAAGCTGATAAACGCGCTCCGGTTGGCGAATACGCACCACCTCCAGCATCTCCAGCGCCCTGGCTTTCGCCTCATCTTTACGCCCGGGATGATGAGTAAGCCAGGCCTCGGCGATTTGCTTACCCACGCAGACCACCGGATTCAGCGAATATTTCGGATCCTGCATAATCATCGAGATACGTTTGCCGCGTACGCCGCGCATCTGCGCTTCGCTAAGATGCTGCAGATCGAGGTCGGCAAACTGCATCCGGCTGGCGCTGACGCGGGCCTTTTTCGGATGCAGCTGCAGCAGCGCGCGCCCAACGGTGGACTTACCCGAACCGGACTCGCCGACAATAGCCAGCTTCTCATGCCCCAGCTGGAAGGAGACGCCGCGCACGGCGTGGGTCACCGCGCTACCGTTAACAAAGTCGACGCACAAATCGCGCACGTCGAGCAGCGGTGCATTATTCACTACGGGGATCGAGGATGTCACGTAGGCCATCTCCTAAGAAGTTGAACGCTAAGCTATTGATCAAAATCGCCAGCCCCGGAATGGTTACGACCCACCAGCACTCCATCATATAAGTGCGCCCGCTGGAGATCATCGCTCCCCACTCCGGCTCTGGCGGCTGCGCGCCGAGGCCGAGAAAGCCGAGGCCGGCCGCGGTCAGAATGATCCCGGCCATATTCATGGTGATACGGATAATGACCGAGGGCAGACACAGCGGCACGATATGGCGCCAGAGGACGCGGGCCGATGAAGCGCCCTGCAGACGCACGGCGGAGATAAAATCAGCCTGGCGCAGAGAGAGCGTTTCGGCGCGCGCCAGACGGGCAATCGGCGGCCAGGCGGTCAGCGTGATGGCGATAACCACGTGCTCCAGCCCCGGTCCTAAAGCGGCGACAAACGCCAGCGCCAGGACCAGACTCGGGAAGGAGATGAAAATATCGGTGACGCGCATCAGCACCATATCGACTTTACCGCCGAAATAGCCGGCACTGACGCCCAGCAGCAGTCCGAGCGGACCGACAGTCACCGAGACCAGCAGCACGATATAGAGCGTGATGCGGGAGCCGTACACCAGGCGACTAAAGATATCCCGGCCAAACTCATCGGTGCCGAACCAGTGCTGCGCATTCGGCGCGACCAGCGCACTATTCAGGTCCTGTACCAGCGGGTTATAAGGCGCAATCAGCGGCGCGAAAATCGCCACCACCAGCAGCATAAAGATAATTCCTCCGCCGATGGCCGTGAGCGGATTGCGCGCCATTTTGCCGACAAACCCGACGGCCCGCGCCGCCGCGCGTTGCAGCCGCTGACGGCCTTCGCCCGCACCACCCGAAAGCGGCGAATCCAGAGAAACGGTCATGATTTTGTCCTCGGGTCAAAGAATTGATACAGCATGTCGGAGAGCAGGTTGAGCATCACGAAGATCACCCCCACCAGCAGCACGCAGCCCATCACCGCATTCATATCGCCCAGCAGCAAGCTTCCGGTAAGGTAGGAGCCAAACCCCGGCCATGAGAAGACGGTTTCAATCAGCACCGCGCCTTCCAGCAGCGCGCCGTAGGCCAGCGCCACCACCGTCAGCAGTTGCACGAGGATGTTACGAAACGCATGGTTCCAGATAACCTGGCGCTCGGTCAGCCCTTTCACCCGGGCGGTAATAATGAACTCCTGCGACAGCTGGGCCAGCATAAAGCTGCGGGTCATACGGCTGATATAAGCCAGCGAGTGAAAACCCAGCAGCGAGGCGGGAAGAATCAGATGATTAATGGCGTTCCAGAACACCTGGCCGTTGCCGGCCAGCAGCGCATCAACGGTCATCAGCCCGGTGCGGCGCGGCACCACACCATCCAGCCCGAGATCTACCCTCCCGGCGCCGCCTACCCAGCCAAGCCAGGCATAGAACACCAGCAGCCCCATCATCCCGACCCAAAAGATCGGCGTCGAGTAGCCCGCCAGGCTGATAATGCGTACCACATAATCGGAGACGCTATTGCGCTGCGCCGCCGCCAACACGCCCAGCGGAATACCAAGACCCGCGCCGACAATAATCGCCATCGTTGCCAGCTCCATGGTGGCCGGGAAGACGCGGATAATATCGTCCACCACCGGTTTCCCGGTCAGCAGCGCGTTGCCCAGATCGCCGTGCAAAAGGTTGACGAAATAGATGCCAAACTGGGTGGTCAGCGATTTATCAAACCCCAGCTGCTGGTAAACCTGCTGATAGGTACTCTGGTCAGCATCCGGGCCGACAATCGCCAGCACCGGGTCGATGGGCATGACGCGGCCAATGGTAAAGGTCAGCAGCAGCAGGCCGAACAGTGTAATCACCACCTGCAGTAGCCGTTTTGATAAGCGCCGGCCGCGTGAGCCGGGCGCAAGGATTGCGGTACTCATCCTTTCTCTCCTTCGCGGACTTTATAGACGTCACGCAGAAAAGTGGTGGCGGAGGGGTGCGGCTGATACTCCCGTACCTCGTTGCGCACGACGACCGAATCAACCATCTGCGAAAGCGGAATTAAAGCCGGAACCAGCTGGTCGTAGCGTGTCTGGATGGCCTGGTAGTCAGCCACCTGTTTTTGCGGATCGCGTTCCAGCAGGGCCTGGTCAATCATCGTATTCAGTTGCGGGTCGTAAAAACCGGTACGCCAGCCCTGGAAGTTGGTCAGGCGCGCCTTATCGCTGTTATCCGGGTTATAGACCAGCGCGCGCAGGCTGGAATGCGGATGCGGCTCCATCCCGCTGCCGCCGCGACCTACCAGCAGGTCAAATTTACGCTCGCGCATTGCGCCGTAGATCTGGTTACCAGTGCCGGTGATGATTTTGGCGTTAATCCCCGCCTGCATCAGCGTCGACTGCACGGCGATAGCGATGTTAAGAAATGGCTGATCGGAGAGTACCCGCAGCGTGGTATCAAAGCCGTTGGGATATCCCGCTTCCGCCAGCAGCTTTTTCGCCCGCGCCACGTCCAGCCTGTAGCCGGGATCGGGTAGCGTGGACGGCATTCCCGCTTTGATAGGCCGCTGGTGCAGCACGCCGTAGCCCGGCATCAGCGCTTTATTGATACCTTGGTAATCAATCAGATAGCGCACCGCCTCGCGCACTTTCGGATTGGCGAAGTGCGCCTCTTTCATGCTCATCGCCACGTAGTACATGGTGCCGCGCTGCACCGCATCGACGGTCAGCTGCGGGTCGCTGCGCAGGGCGTTGATATCGGAAACCGCCATATTGTTGGCAATATCAAGGTCGCCTTTTTCGATCATCAGGCGCAGAGTTTGCGACTCCTGGAAATGACGCAGTACCACGCGGCTCATTTTCGCCTCGCCGCGCCAGTAGTCAGAGTTGCGCTTCATGCGCAGCACATCTTTCGCCTGCCAGGTTTCGAGGATAAACGGCCCGGAACCGGCTTCATGGGCGGTTAGCCAGCGGTTACCCCAGTCGTTATCCTGCTGGTGGCTTTGCACCGTTTTACTGTCCAGCACTCCGAGGTTGCCCAGCGCCGCCAGCGAGTAAATCACCAGCTGCGGATCGTTATCTTTGGGTAATACGATTTGCACCGTGAAGCGGTCCGGCGCGCTGACCTGGCTGTCGATATTTTTCTTACTGAAGCCATAGGATTTCCATACTGAGGCCTGGGCCAGGTTGAGGTGCAGGATGCGCCGCATTGACCACACGACGTCGGCGGCGGTCAGCGGGTTGCCGGAGTGAAACTTAACGTCATCCCGCAGATGAAAGGTCAGGGTTTTGCCGTCGGGGCTGATATCCCAGGATTTCGCCAGCGCGGGCCTGACGGTGGTGAGCTGCTCAGGGTCAAGCTCCACCAGCGAGTCGTAGAGGTTGACCACGATCCCCACCACTTCGTTACCGGTCATCGCCGCCGGGTCAAGGGTGAGCAGGTTATTCATATTCATGCCGATGATCAGCTGGTCGGGCGGCGTTTTCGCCACCGCCTCCCCGCTCCCCATCGATATGGCGAGCGCGAGAATACACGCTCCCAGTAAGGAGGTTTTTTTCATATCTCTGTTTGCCTGTACTGTAGGGTACATGTTGCCGGATGGCGGCATTTTCGGCTTATCCGGTCTACCGGGCCGCAGGCTCGATAAGCGCAGCGCCATCGGGTATTTATTTTTTTAAATCAGTCGTGGCTAACGGTATTGGCTTCGATATACGCAAAATTAATGTCTTCACCGAGACCCGGACGTTGTGACAAATGCACAAATCCCTGGTCATCCATCGGGTCGACAATGCTGTTGAGATAGGCCGCCGGTTCATCGTAGTCGAGGAACGGATGCAGCAGGCCGCGCTCGTACCAGCGGCAGTTGCGGATCGCGCCCACCACCGCCAGGCTTGCCGCTCCGTTGCCGTGGACTTCGCAATCCATGCCGAAAGATTCCGCCAGCGCCGCCACCTTCATGGTCGGTGTAATCCCCCCCACGCCGTTAGCGCCGGCGCGCAGAATGTCGCAGGCCCCGGCTTTCACCCATTCGGCGCGCATGTGGTGCTTGCCGCCGAAGCTCTCCGGCCCGACGATGGGAATCGACAGGTTTTCCGCCAGCCACGCATAGGAGGACATCGAATCCTCCTCCATCGGCTCTTCAAACCAGGCGAAATTGAGTTTTTCCAGCTCTTTGCCGATCCACAGCGCCTCGGCGCGGCTGTACCAGTGATAGCCATCAATCATCAGGTCAATATCCGGCCCTACGGCTTCGCGCACCGCCGCGCAGGCTTTAATGTCCATTTTGGGATTGGGCGCAAAAGAGATTGGCGGCATCCAGGTGTGCAGTTTGATGGCCTTGTAGCCGCGGGCGACCAGCTTCTCAGCAAAAGCGGCATACTCTTCCGGGGTCGACAGGCCGCCCGGCAGATCGTCGCCGCACATGGTGCTACCGTAAGCCGGGACAGTGTCGCGATAGCCGCCGAGCAGCTTATAAACCGGCATCTTAAGGCTGCGGCCGATCAGGTCCCACAGCGCCTGTTCAACAAACGACAGCGCGCGCTCCGTTAGCTGATGTGCGCTGCCGCGCTGCCAGTGGTTAAGATCCTGCCAGATACGCTCACGCTTAAACGGGTCCTGTCCCACCAGCACTTTGCGAAAAAAAGTATTCACCACGAACGGGCGCACGACTTCCGGAGGCGCAAACGAAAAGCCCTGCGCCCCATCATCAGCGGTGATGGTCAGCATCGCCATTTTGGCCATGCTTTCAACCCCCGGATGGGAGTGCCCGGCGCTGTCGGAAACCCGACGAGTGGGATATTGGAAAACGGTGACATTCACAGATTCAATTTTCATGCTCGGTCCTTATCACGGCCAAATCCGATCGACATAAGCAGATCGGCAAAGCGGTTTTACATTATTGAAAATACGTTTCAATATGTAATCTAAGCACAACTTCGTAGTAGTGCCTCGGACAAACACCGCTAAGCAAGGCCATAAATTTGGGCATTGGCACAACAAGACGTGACTGTTTTCACAAAAGATGAGCGAAATGTGAGGCAGATCGACCAGGACAAAAAAGGGCGTGAGCGCAGAGAAGAGATTAACCGACCAGCTACATCCCGGGAATGTCTGCGCCCACAAATGGCTGACTTATACCACCGCCGCTGGCTCCGCGCTAATCGCTTCCAGCAGTTCAGGTAAGGTTTGATAGCGGCCAGCGGCGGCCTGAAAACGCGCGTGCTGGCTATCTTCTGCAATCACTATCGTGGCAATCCCCGCCGACTGGGCCGCGCAAAAGCCGGTAAAGCTATCCTCAATCACCAGACACTGGCTGGCGTTGAGATTGAGCTTCCGCAGCGTCGTGAGGTACACCGCCGGGTGCGGTTTGCCGCGTGGTTCATCATCCGCGCTGGAGATCGCGTCAAAAAAGTGCCAGAGCGAAAGCTTGTTCAGCACAGCGGCAATAACCTGACGAGATGATGACGTGGCGAGCGCAATCTTATAACCCGCTTCGCGAAAATAGCGTAACGCCTCCTGCACCCCGCGCATCGGTTCGCCTTTCGCGGCAATCAGGCGGGTGATGCGCTGCAGGATGGCGTCTTCAAGCCGCTGCGGAGCGAGATCAAGCTGAAAATAGCGGCACCAGGTGCCGGCAATGTCGTCGAGGCGCTTGCCCTTGGTCAGGGTTTCACATTCAGCAACGCTCGCCGTTGCCCCCCACTGCGCGAGGGCGTCAATCTGCGCCTGACGCCACAGCGCCTCGGAATCAATAATCACGCCATCCATGTCAAAAATAACCGCCTGCATACTCATTCGTTCACCTCATTAAGGCTGGCATGAAGCGCATGCCAGCCGCAGTACCTATGAGAATTCAACCTGCTCGCGGGCGGTTGCTTCCTTGTGGGAGAACCCCGGCTGCTCCACGCGGATAAAGGCGCAGAGGAAAAAGGCCACCACGTACAATCCGGTATAGGCGATCACCACCCCGATGGTGCTGAAGAACGGCAGCAGCACCACGGCAATCGCCGGTGCGAGAAAGTTCGACATCCCCGCCGACAGGTTATAGACCGAAATGGCCGCGCCTTTATGCTTCGGCTCCAGCGCCGGGAACACGGCCGCCAGCGGCACGAAGGCGGCGACAAAGATCCCGAGGGCGATGGCGGGGATCAGCGCCATCGCAAAGCTATGGCCAAAGTGCTGAGGAATGTAGTAAAACGCCAGGCTGGAGAGCGCCATCCCGATGCAGCCGAACCAGCGCACCACCTTCATCCAGCCAAGTTTTTCCCCGAGGATCCCCCACAGCACGTTAGAGAAAATGGTGGTGAAGAAGAAGACTGCCCATACCTGGAGCCATTCTGAAGTGCTGAAGCCCAGCTCATCGACAAACATCATCGGCATAATCACCGCAAAACCGAACAGCGAGAGGGTATTGATAATCCTCACCATGCTCGACAGCAGAATATTGCGGTTGGTATAGAGCAGCGTCGCGGCGCGTCCCAGCTCGGAAAACTTCTCACGGGTGGTGAGATTCTGCATATGCTGCGGCGTTTGAATATGGCGCAGGGAAACCAGGGCAATCACGCCCCCGGTAAGGCAGAAGGCCAGCGCCAGCCACAGGGTGCCCATTTCGCCAATGTGCGGAATGGTAAAGCTCGGAATATAGCTGCCGAAGACCCCGATGCCGATGGAATACACCGCCCAGAACCAGCCGATGGCCGAGCTGGCGTTGTCGCTTTTGACGTTATGGACAATCGCCACGATAAACGAGTAGAGGAACAGCGGATAGGCGAAGCCGCGGATGCCGTAGAAAAGCAGGATCAGCGCATAGTTGGCGTGACCGAGGCCGAAAACGAGGAACAGCACGTGGAATACGCACCACAGCACGAAGCCAATCATCATCGTTTTCAGCGGGGTGATAATTTCCGCCACCACCCCGGAAATCCACGCCGACAGCGCGGCGGCCAGGCCGTAGAGGGTAAAGGCAAAGGAGGCCTCCGCCGGAGAGAAGCCGAGCGCTTTGATATAGTGCGACAGAAAGGCTAATTCAAAACCGTCGCCGGTCATAAATACGGCAATGGCGATGTATCCCCAGAGCAGGTTCAGGGGTAAACCGAGCCACTGTTTATTATTGATAGACATAATGACCTCGTTTTCAGGGTACAGGGTGGCCGCTCCGCGACGTGCAACGAAGCGGCGGTTATGATGAAAATCAGTGCTGTCGATAGTGCAGATCGTTTAAATACAGGGTCTTAAACTGCGCGTAGCGTTGCATCAGGATGTGGTGGCGAATGGGATCCGCACGCCAGGTCTGCCAGACTTCCGGTTTTTCACACACCGCGGCAACCGGTTTGCCCGCAGCCAGGCAGGCCAGCCGCGCCGCGCCCAGCGCGCCGCCGGTCTCTCCGCCTTTGTGGGTCACCACCGGCATAGCGAGAATATCGGCCAGCAGCTGGGCCCAGAACGGACTGCGGGCGCCCCCGCCCACCAGCGAGCACTGCGCGATCGGCGTCCCACTCTCTTTCAATGCCTGCAGGCCGTCGTTGATCCCAAAGCTCACCCCCTCCAGCACCGCGTAGCCGAGCTGCGCGCGCAGGCTGGCATGGGTCATGCCCCAGAAGATGCCGCGCGCGTCAGGATCGTTATGCGGGGTTCGTTCCCCGGAGAGATAGGGCAGGAAGAACGGCGCGTTGGCTTTATCCTCCTCGCTTAGCTCGGCAATCTCCGCCAGCAGCGCCACCTCCGTGGTGCCGGTCAGACGGCAGAACCACTGCAAACAGCTGGCGGCGCTCAGCATGACGCTCATCTGGTGCCACAGGTTCGGCAGCACGTGACAAAACGCATGTACCGCCGACTGCGGCGCCGGACGATAGGCGTCAGTCACCACAAACAGCACCCCGGAGGTGCCGAGCGAAATAAACGCATCCCCCGGCGAGACCGCGCCGACGCCAATGGCGCTGACCGCGTTATCCCCCCCGCCCCCGGCCACCACCACCGAGGCGTTCAGCCCCCAGCGGGCAGCCACCTGCGGGTCAAGGGTGGCGGAAACCTCGCAGCCTTCGACCAGCGTCGGCATTTGGCTGCGTGACAAGCCGCACTTGTCCAGCAGAGCGTCGGACCAGTCGCGCTTCGCCACGTCCAGCCACAGCGTCCCGGCGGCGTCCGACATATCGGAGACTTTCTTCCCGGTCATCCGGTAGCGCAGATAATCCTTGGGCAACAGCACCGTGGCGGTACGCTGAAAGTGCTGCGGCTCATGACGGCGCACCCACAACAGCTTCGGCGCGGTAAAGCCCGGCATCGCCAGGTTGCCCGCCACCTGATGCAGCTCCGGCGCCATCGCCTCCAGCTCGGCGCACTCTGCGGCGCAGCGGGTGTCGTTCCACAGAATGGCTGGACGGATCGCCTGCCCCTCTGCATCCAGCAACACCGCGCCGTGCATCTGCCCGGAGAGGCCAATCGCCTTAATGGCCGGCCAATGCTGGGCGCATTTTTCCCGTAGCGTGGCCATCAGGTACTCCGTCGCCTCCCACCATAGCTCCGGCGCTTGTTCTGACCAGTGCGGATGAGGCCGCTGAATACTCAGCGGCGCGCTATGGCTGGCGATAACCTCATGGTTCTCATCAATGACCAGCGCTTTGACTTCCGATGTGCCGAGATCGATACCCAGATACATAGCCACCTCTTAGTTAATCAGCGTGTAAACGGCGGCGACTTTCTCGCGCATCAGCGCCAGGAAATCCGCGTTGTTGGCGAGATCACCAAACAGGGCTTTATCACGGGCGAAGACAGCCACCGGATCCTGAGCCTCGAACATCTCATGCACCGCCTGCGCATCCAGGATGCCGTCCTGGTACTGATACGGCAGAGTTCCCTTGTGCCACTGCTCCATAAAGACGAAGAACAGCGCCGGCAGCATGGCGGTCGCCTCAGGGCGGACGCCGCGTTGGTAGCACTCATGCAAGGTTGGCGCGATCATCGCCGGAATTTTCGAGAAGCCGTCGGCGGCGACGCGCTGGTTGGTGTCCTGGATATAGGGGTTGGTAAAGCGCTTAAGCACCACATCCCGGTAGGTCGGCAGATCAATGCCGTTATCGCCGAGACACGGAATAACGTCCTCCGTAACGTAGCGGTCGGCAATGGCGTAGATAACATCGGTCAGCGTGCTTTCATGAATATACTGCTGGCCGATTAAGGTTCCCGCCCAGGCAATGCAGCTGTGCGACGCGTTCAGAATACGGATTTTCGCCTCTTCATACGGGATGACCGACTCCACCATCTCCACGCCGACCGCCTCCAGATTCGGGCGGGCATCGCGGAAGTTGTTCTCCACTACCCACTGGATAAAGGTCTCCCCCATCACCGGCGCTTTGTCATCAATTCCGGTTTGCGCTTTGATGCGGGCCGGCAGATCGGCCGCCGGACGCGGGGTGATGCGGTCCACCATGGTGTTCGGACAGGTGGTATTGGCCGCCATCCAGTCAATCACCGCCTGTTTGCCGGTGAGCTGCAGGAACTCGACCATGCCGTCGTGGAAACGCTCGCCGTTATGACGCACGTTATCGCAGTTGAGCAGGGTCAGCGGCCCGGCGTTGTCGGCCATGCGCTTTTCCAGGATCCGCGCGAGGGTGCCGTAAATGGTTTTGCACTCGCCTTGCAGGTCGGCCTGCAGATCGGGGTTGCTGGTTTCCAGCCGATGGCGAGTGTTCAGGTAGTACCCCCCTTCCGTCACGGTAAAGGCGATAACTTTGGTCTGCGGGTTTGCCCCTTCGTTAATCAGCGGCTGTAGCCCGGCCTGCCACGGCAGCAGTTTCTGGATTGAGGTGATCTCTTCATATTCGCGCTCCCCTTCCGGGCTGACGGTCTCGAGGACGTAACGTCCTCCCTGCGCCGCCAGCGCCTGGACCACCTGCTCGGCGTCGTTGCGAATATTCCCCGCCGCGATGCGCCAGCGATTATCCCCGGAAGCAATCAGACGATGCAGATACCACGCCTGATGCGCGCGATGAAAAGAACCCAGACCGATATGAAGCCATGTGAATTGATTGTTCATGTTCTGCTCTCCTTGAGTTGATGGCGCCACTGTAATTGATCATTTGACCAAAATAAGAGCCATAGATCACAAAAGAGCAATTACCCAATTAAATTACAAATGACCAACAAAGAGCAAAAGCTTGCCAGTTATGCCAACCACGGCGAGAATGCGGGTATTCGCCGGGCCAATTGCGTGCCCTGGCCAGCAACTTAGGGCGGGAAACCATGAGTAAAGAAGACGATATCCGGTTGGATCAGAAGGTGCGTGCCGCATGGATGTACTACATCGCCGGCCAGAATCAGAGCGAGATTGCCAGCCAGCTGGGCACCTCCAGACCGGTGGTGCAACGGCTGATCGCCGCCGCGAAAGAAGAAGGGATTGTGTCGATTAATCTGCACCATCCGGTAGCGAACTGCCTCGATTATGCGCAGTTGCTGCAGGAAAAATACCGCTTGATCGAGTGCAATGTGGTCCCCGCCTTTAGCGAAGAAAGCACCCTCGACAGTGTGTCATTTGGCTGCTATCAGCTGATGGCTCGCTATCTGCAGGATGATAAAGAGAAAATCATCGGTCTGGGCTCGGGCCTGACCCTGAAAAAAGCGCTGCAGCGCATCGATTTTGACAGCCTGAATACCCGCTGCGTGGCGCTGATCAGCGCCATGAACGCCGACGGGCAGTGCAATTATTACGATGACGTGCCCCTGCTGCTGACCCGCAAAATTAAGGCCAAGTACTATCAGTGGCCGGCGCCGCGCTACGCCCAAAGCGCGGATGAGTATGAAATGTGGTGCACCAATCGCTTATTCCGCAGCGTCTCCGGCGTCGCCCGCGAGGCGGACGTGATTTTTGTCGGTATTGGTCCGCTGGGCACGCAAAGTCCGATCTTTAAAGACGGCTTTATCAATCAGGCGCAGATGGATGAGCTGACCGCCCGCGGCGGCATCGGGGAGATCCTCGGGCGGTTTATTGATGCGCAAGGCGACGTGGTAGACAGCGAGATCAACCGCATGATCACCAGCTATGATATCCGCCAGAGCCACTGCCCGCGGATTGCCGCTGCCTGTGGAGAACATAAACGACCGGCGATCCTGGCCGCCCTTAAAGGCGGCTGGATCAATGGCCTGGTGACCGATGAGCATACCGCCCGCTGGCTGCTGACGCGGTAACGTTTAACAGCCAGACAGCGACTCAGCTGCTGCTCATCAGTCGCGGGGGAATTTCAATCCGCTGCTGGCTGGCTTCGCCGGCGTCAATAATCGAAAAAACAGCGTCCAGCATCGCCGGCACGTCCTGCTGCACCATGTCGATATCGTGCCCCAGCAGGTAGACAAAAGGATCCCAGTCGAAGCAGCCCATCGGCGGCTGCTCGCTGCCGGTCAGACCCACCTGCGACAGCCAGCGCACAACCCCTTCCAGGGATATCGTCGAGTTAACAAATATCCCCTGCAACAACGTCTTCGCGCTGCCAAACCGCTCCTGCAGGCAGTCCTCAACGTGTCCTTTCGAATAGCCGGGAGCCAGAATATTCGCCTGCGGCACGCTAAGCCCCAGCTCGCGATGCGCATCGTGGAAGCCGCGTAAACGCTCGCTGGTGTTATGGTCGCTGCTGCGCCCGCCGATAAAGGTCAGCGGCGCCAGCTCTCCGCGGCGGCGGGCGCTATTAGCCAGGATCTTATGAGTCAGCGCTTTCGCGCCGCCGTAGTTATCCGAAATCACCGACGGCGAGAGAGAGCCCGGCAGGTCGAGATTGACCGTTGGCACGCCCGCCTGCTGGCATAGCGCGGAAATTTTATCCGGATTGGTCGCCCCGGTCGCGACCACCCAGTCAACCTGCCAGGAGAGCATCGCCTTTACCGCTTCGATCTCCAGTTCCGGACGCCGGCGCGTACAGGTGATAATCGGCAGCAGGCCGCGCTCGCGGGCCATCTCCTCAAAGCGTTCGGCGATGGAACCGAAGTAGCGGTTATCATATTTGGGGATAATCATACCGATGACGTGTGATTTTTTACTGCGCAGCATGCTGGCCTGACGGTTAATCGCATAGCCCTGCTCCTCGGCAATCCGCGTCACCTTTTCCGCAAGCTTGGCGCTGATGCGGCGCTTTTTCCAGTTACCGTTGAGGATAGCGCTCACCGCGCTCGCCGAAACGCCGGAAAGTTCCGCCAGGTCGTAAATCGTTATCTTCTTCATTTTTCCAACTTGCGTCACAAAATCATGTCGCTGTTAATTTCCCCACTTGCTCAATCGATGAAGCGAGAGCAACATAGCTTCATCGATTGAGCATCCTTTTCACGCCAGGAAGTACGCGCGCATACCGCCTCAACATGCCAGCAAGCCTGAATTAAGATGCTGATATTCAATATGTTACCAGGTTTAGTCTATCACCTCGAACGTGATGCCCTCGCGTTCGATAGTTTTAACCAGACACGGCAAAGGATTATAAAATGAAGCACTCTGTCTCCTCTATGAATACTTCCCTCAGCGGTAAAGTCGCCGCGATCACCGGCGCGGCGTCCGGTATCGGCCTCGAGTGCGCGAGGACCCTGCTGGGAGCTGGCGCAAAAGTGGTACTGATCGACCGCGAAGGCGAAAAGCTCAACAAACTGGTCGCCGAACTTGGCGAAAACGCCTTCGCCCTGCAGGTCGACCTGATGCAGGCGGACCAGGTCGATAACCTACTGCAGGGCATTTTGCAGCTTACCGGGCGTCTCGATATCTTCCACGCCAACGCCGGCGCCTATATCGGCGGGCCGGTGGCCGAGGGCGACCCGGACGTCTGGGACCGCGTGCTGCACCTCAATATCAACGCCGCCTTCCGCTGCGTGCGCAGCGTCCTGCCGCATCTGATCGCGCAAAAATCCGGGGATATTATCTTCACCAGCTCGATCGCGGGCGTGGTGCCGGTGATCTGGGAGCCTGTCTATACCGCGTCGAAATTCGCGGTGCAGGCATTTGTGCACACCACTCGTCGCCAGGTGGCGCAGTATGGCGTGCGCGTCGGCGCCGTACTGCCGGGCCCGGTGGTTACCGCTCTGCTGGACGACTGGCCAAAAGCAAAAATGGACGAAGCGCTGGCCAACGGCAGCCTGATGCAGCCGATTGAAGTGGCGGAGTCGGTGCTGTTTATGGTGACGCGTTCGAAAAACGTCACCGTACGCGACATTGTGATCCTGCCGAACAGCGTGGATCTCTGACCCTGGCCAGCCTGTGAGAGGATGTGATGCAAAACGATACGCAAAACATTATTGGCGTGGATGTCGGCTCGGGCAGCGTGCGCGCCGGGGTATTCAATCTGCGGGGCGAGCTCCTCGCCCACGCGACCCGGGAAATAACCCTGTTTCGCAGCGCCGGAAACAAGGTCGAGCAGTCGAGCCGTGAGATCTGGCAGGCGGTGTGCTACTGCATTAAAACGGCGGTGGCCAGCGCCGGCGTTTCGCCGTCGTCGATAGCCGGGATCGGCTTCGATGCCACCTGCTCGCTGGTGGTGATTGGCGATAACGATGCGCCGCTGGCGGTCGGGCCTTCGGACGATGCGGACCGCAACATTATTGTCTGGATGGATCATCGCGCCACCGGGCAGGCGGAAAAGATCAATGCCACGGGCCACCCGGTACTGCGGTACGTTGGCGGCAAAATCTCGCCGGAGATGCAAACGCCGAAAATTTTGTGGCTGAAGGAGAATCGCCCGCACATCTATCAGCAGGCGCGCCACTTCTTCGACCTCGCCGATTACCTCACCTGGCGCTCAACCGGCGATGAAGCCCGCTCGGTCTGCACGGTGACCTGTAAATGGACCTACCTGGCGCATGAACAACGCTGGGATGCCGGTTACTTCCGCCAGATTGGCCTCGAAGAGCTGGCGGATGAAGATTTTTTCCGCATCGGCCAGCGGATTGTCGATCCAGGCACCCCCTGCGGCGAGGGCCTTTGCGCCACGGCGGCAGAGGAGATGGGCCTGCCGATCGGTACGCCGGTGGCGGTGGGGATGATTGACGCCCACGCGGGCGGCATCGGTACCGTCGGCGTGCTTAACGGCGCGGTCAACAATATGGCCTATGTCTTCGGCACTTCTTCCTGCACCATGACCACCACTCAGGAAGCGGTATTCGTCCCGGGCGTCTGGGGCCCTTACTATTCGGCGATGGTGCCGGGCTACTGGCTAAGTGAAGGCGGGCAAAGCGCCGCCGGCGCGGCTATCGACCAGCTGCTGAGCTTCCATCCGGCGGCGGCGGAAGCGCGCGAGCAAGCGAAAGCCGCAGGCGTCCCTCTGCCGGTCTGGCTGGCGGATCGCGTTCTGACGCAGGTTGCTTCCCCTTCTGAAGCGGTAACGCTGGCCGCCGGTCTGCACGTCGTTCCGGAGTTTCTCGGTAATCGCGCGCCGCTTGCCGATCCCCACGCGAAAGCGCTGATTGCCGGGCTGGGGATGGAGCGGGACCTGGATAACCTGACCGCGCTGTACGTTGCCGGGCTATGCGGGATTGGCTATGGTCTGCGACAGATCATTGACGCCCAGCGCGCCTGCGGAATTGAGAGTGAAAATATCGTCATCAGCGGCGGAGCCGGGCAGCATCCGCTGGTGCGTCAGCTGTTGGCCGACGCTTGCGGCGTTAGCATCGTGAGCACCGCCAGCCGCGAGCCGGTGCTGTTAGGTTCCGCCATCCTCGGCGCGGTGGCGGGCAGAGTCGCGGCTTCGCTGCCGGAGGCCATGAAGCAGTTTACTCAGGTGGATGCCACCTATCACAGCGAGACGGCGTTTAGCCCGCTTCATCAGCGCAGGTATGCGGCCTATAAGGCGCTACAACAGGCCGGCAGGCTGATTCGCGAATAACATACCTCCTTATTTTATAACAATAATGCTCCGCTGCTATGCAGCGGAGACACTCATCTGCACTCTGAAATCGAGGTCAACATGTCCGTTAATAACAAACAGTGGTACGGTCTACCGCTCAACCTCATCTGGGGATATGTCGCAATCGCCGTGTTTATGACCGGCGACGGCTTTGAGCTGGCTTTTCTGTCGCACTACATCAAAGCACTCGGATTCACCCCGGCGCAGGCTTCCTTTGCCTTTACTCTCTACGGTCTGGCTGCCGCCCTGTCGGCGTGGGTCTCCGGCGTGGTGGCGGAAATCATTACCCCACGTAAAGCCATGCTGATTGGCTTCGTGCTGTGGTGTGTATTCCACGTACTGTTCCTCGTCTTCGGCCTCGGTCGCGCCAACTATGCGCTGATCCTGCTGTTTTATGGCATCCGCGGCCTGGCCTACCCGCTGTTCCTCTACTCCTTTATCGTCGCCATTATCCACAACGTCCGCAGCGACAGTTCCAGCTCCGCGCTGGGCTGGTTCTGGGCGGTCTACTCGGTGGGTATCGGCGTGTTCGGCAGCTATATTCCGAGCTTTACCATTCCCCACATTGGCGAAATGGGCACCCTGTGGCTGGCGCTGCTCTTTTGCGCCACCGGTGGCATTATTGCGCTGGTGTCGATGCGTCATACCGAAACGCCGCGCCATATGCAGAACCTGACCACTCGTGAAAAATTCGCCGAACTGGGGCGCGCCGCGACACTGCTCTATACCAACCGCAGCATTCTGTTCTCGAGCATTGTGCGCATTATCAACACCCTGTCGCTGTTTGGTTTTGCGGTGATCATGCCGATGATGTTTGTTGATGAGCTGGGATTTACCACCTCGGAATGGCTGCAGGTATGGGCGGCATTCTTCTTCACTACTATCTTTTCGAACGTTTTCTGGGGGATTGTGGCGGAGAAAATGGGCTGGATGAAGGTTATCCGCTGGTTCGGCTGCATCGGGATGGCGCTTTCCAGCCTGGCGTTCTATTACCTGCCCCAGCACTTCGGCCATAATTTTGCCATGGCGCTGGTACCGGCTATTGCCCTGGGGATTTTTGTCGCCGCGTTTGTGCCGATGGCGGCGGTGTTCCCGGCGCTGGAGCCGAACCATAAAGGCGCGGCGATTTCGGTCTATAACCTGTCAGCCGGGCTGTCGAACTTTCTGGCGCCGGCGATTGCCGTGGTACTGCTGCCCTACTTCAGCACTATCGGCGTGGTAATAGCCTATACCGCCTTATATATTCTGGCCTTCTTCCTGTGCCCGTTAATCCGCGTTGAACAGCCTGGCTTTACCAGCGATCAGCATGCGAAACCGTTTACCGCCAACGCGGCAGAGTCTTAATAAACCGCATCTGGTACAAACAATGCGCAATCCGGGCGGTGCCGCCCGGATTTTTGCCTTATGCGATAGTCACTTTGCCATCCAGATAAACATCCTGCACGGCATTGATCAGCTTCACGCCGTCGGCCATCGATTTCTTAAACGCTTTGCGGCCCAGGATCAGCCCCATGCCGCCGGCGCGTTTATTGATCACCGCCGTGCGCACCGCGTCGGCAAGGTCGGTCTCCCCGCCCGCCGCGCCGCCGGAGTTGATCAGCCCGGCGCGGCCCATATAGCAGTTGGCCAGCTGGTAGCGCACCAGATCGATGGGGTTATCGCTGGTCAGTTTGCTGTACACCCGATCGTCGGTATAGCCGAAGTTAACCGCTTTGTAGCCGCCGTTATTCTCCGCCATCTTTTGCTTAACGATATCGGCGCCGATGGTAGCCGCCAGGTGGTTGGCCTGACCGGTCAGGTCAGCGGAAACATGATAGTCGACGCCGTCTTTCTTGAACGCCGAATTGCGCAGATAGGCCCACAGCACGGTGACCAGGCCCAGCTCATGGGCCCGCTCAAAGGCGGCGGAAATCTCTTCTATCTGACGACGCGATTGTTCTGAGCCGAAATAGATCGTCGCTCCCACGGCCACCGCCCCCATATTGAACGCCTGCTCAACGCTGGCGTAGAGGGTCTGGTCGTATTCGGTGGGGTAGCTCAGCGTTTCGTTATGGTTGAGCTTCACCAGGAAAGGGATGCGATGCGCGTAGCGGCGCGACACCGAGGCCAGCACGCCGTAGGTCGACGCCACGCAGTTACAGCCGGCTTCGATCGCCAGCTCGACGATATTTTTCGGATCAAAGTACAGCGGGTTGGCGGCAAAGGAGGCGCCCGCCGAGTGCTCCACGCCCTGGTCAACCGGCAGAATGGAAAGGTAGCCGGTTCCCCCCAGGCGTCCGGTATTGTACAGGGTCTGCATATTGCGTAGCACCGCCGGTGGTCGGTTGTTATCCACCATCACCCGATCAACATAATCTGCGCCAGGCAGATACAGCTGGTCGGACGGAATGGTTATACAACGGTGCTGCAACAGGCTCTCGGCATCTTTGCCCAGCAACTGCGTAATATCAGTCATAGCAATCTCCCGTAAGGCCGGCCGAAGCCGGCGTGCATTATCCCAACCCAATTTTTTTGGGCAGGTTAAGCCTGGTACCGACTTAGGCTATTTTCCAGCCGGGGGGCCATTTTTTCAGGAGATTCTGCTGTCCCGTTGCGCTGCCATTTACCACCAGGCGTGGAAATGGTGCACCGGCCCGATACCGTGGCCCACCTCCAGAGAGTCGGCCTGCGCCAGAGCCGCCGACAGCCAGGCCTTCGCCTCGATAACGGTGGCCGCCCAGTCCGCGTGACGCGGGCGCAGCGCCGCCAGCGCGGCGGAGAGCGTACAGCCGGTGCCGTGGGTATTTTTGGTCTGCACTCGCGGCGCGGTGAACCGCTGTTCCCCTTCGCGGGTGAAGAGCCAGTCCGGGCTTTCGGCATCGTCGAGATGGCCGCCCTTCATCAATACCGCGCCGCAGCCCAGCGCCAGCAGCGCCCGCCCCTGCTCCAGCATTTCCCGTTCGTTACGCGCATGGGGGGCATCGAGTAGCGCGGCCGCTTCCGGCAGGTTCGGGGTGATCAATGACACCTGCGGCAACAATCGTTGACGCAGGGTCTCCACCGCCGAAGCCGACAGCAGCGGATCGCCGCTTTTCGCCAGCATGACCGTATCCAGCACCACGTTGGCCACCCGGTAGCGCGCCAGCCGCTCGGCCACGGCTTCCACAATATCGGTCTCCGCCAGCATGCCGATTTTGGTGGTATCGATACGCACATCGCTGAACACCGAGTCGAGCTGCGCGGCCACAAAATCCGGTTCGATGCGATAGACCGACTGTACGCCGCGGGTATTCTGCGCCACCAGGGCGGTGATCGCCGAGCAGCCATAGGCCCCCAGCGCGGAGAAGGTTTTCAGATCGGCCTGGATACCGGCCCCGCCGCTGGGATCGGTGCCGGCGATGGTCAGGGCGTTGATGCGTTTCATCCCTGCACCTCCTGATACAGCGCGTCGAGAAACGCCGGAATAAAGCTGCCTGGGCCTCCCTGACGGGCGGCGATCTCCCCGGCCTGCTTCATCAGCCCGCAGGCGGCGGCCACGTTTTCCAGCCGGTCTCCCGGCAGCGCCGCGCTCGCCGCCACCACCGCCGACAGCGCGCAGCCGGTGCCCACCACCCGGGTCATCAGCGGATTGCCCCCCGCCACGCTGAGCACCCGCTCGCCGTCGGTGACGTAATCCACCTCGCCAGTGACCGCCACCACGGTAGCCAGCCGACGAGCCAGCGCCTGGGCCGCCGGCAGCGCCGCGGCGGCCGTATCGGTGGTATCCACCCCGCGCCCGCCGGCGCTCATCCCGGCCAGCGCCAGAATTTCAGAGGCATTGCCGCGAATGGCCGCCGGCTGGAAGGCCAGCAGCTCGTGACAAAAGGCCGTGCGCACGGTCAGGGCGCCGACCGCCACCGGATCCAGCGTCCAGGGCTTGCCGGCCTGACGGGCGTGCTCCACCGCGGCGCGCATCGCCACGGCGCGATCTTCGGTCAGGGTACCGACGTTAATTAACAGCGCATCGGCGATAGCGGCAAACTGCGCCGCTTCGCGGGGATCGATCACCATCGCCGGCGAGGCGCCGACGGCCAGCAGAACGTTGGCGGTAAAGGTCTGCACCACGTCATTAGTCATGCAGTGCACAAGGGGGGAATGGGCGCGCAGCAGATGGCGCAGGTGCGCGACAGGCGCGGGATTCAACAGCTCAGGCATAGTTTGCTCCCGCCAGACGAGGTAGAAGCAATGACCCTGCGGTCTCTGACTTCCCTACGCTGGCATTATCCAGATCAGGTGGTACGGGTATTTCTCAGCCTTCAACGAAGAAGGGCACCCCGAGTCAAAATAGTGAAATTGTTAAGCGTTGTGGAATTTACCGCAACTCACCGGTTCATACAACAAGCCTTTAGCCCTGGATACGACACCTTCGCGGCCATCATGCTCATCAGGCAACCGGACGGGATTGCATTCCGCTGCTGGCGGGCAGAAAATAATGACATCATGCGCTATTTAGCCTACCGAGGATATACGCCATGGCCGTTTATCACCATGCGCTGGTACTGATTAACAGCAGTCAGGACGGCGTCCCGCTGCTCCAGCATGCCGCCAGAATGGCAGAAGAGAACGGCATGCGCATCACCATCGCCCACATCAGCACCGATTACCGGGCGCTGAACTATGTTTCCGACAGCCTGCGCGACGATCGGGTCTCGCAGGAGGTGATCCAGGCCAAAGCCCTGCTCAACGAGCTGGCCTGCACCGTCTCCCTGCCGGTGGATACCCTCTCGCTGGTGACCACCCGCCGGTTTGAAGACGTGGAAACCTGCGTTCGGCAGCGGCAGATCGATTTAATTATTGCCGGGCACCATAACCGGCTGCTGGGCGTCCTCTCCTCACACTCGCTGGAGTACATCAACCACTTAAACCTGGACGTACTGATCAAGCACCTGCCCTAGCGCAAGGCGGCCTGCAGCAGGGAAAAACAGTCTTCAATAAGCGGGGGCAGCGCCTGCGGGCCGCGCATCAGGGCCACTGTGCGGGCGAGCGCCGGCTGCTGCAGGTGGGCGACCCTGAGCGCCGGGTCCTGCAGATGGGTGGTGTACAGCGCCGGCAGAATCGCCACCGCTAAGCGCGAGCGCACCAGACCATACAGGGTTTCGATATAGTCCACCTGGTAGCGGGTGGTCAGCGTCAGGCGATGGCTCTCCACTAATGCCGCCACCAGCCGCTGGATATTGCCCTTCGAGAACACAGCAATATCCCGCCCCACCAGCTGTTTCCACGGCAGATGCGCCTGCGCGGCCAGCGGATCGTCGCGGTGCAGCACCGCCACGAAGGGATCTTCGCGCAGCGGATAGACCAGCAGTTCTGCGGGCAGTGAGCTGTCGATCGCCCCGATGCCGAAATCAATCTCGCCGCGCTGCAGCGCCTGGATAAGCGCATCGTTGGTCTGATCGTGAAATTCAATGCGCAGACGCGGAAAGGCCTCAGCCAGGGTCTGCGGCAGTAGCGGAAACAGCAGCGAACTGACCGACGGCACCAGACCGATACGCACCGTCCCGTCGCCGCCCGCCTCGACAATCTGCTGCATATCGGAAAAGGCCGCCTGCGCCACGCTGAGGATCCGCTGGGCGTGGGGTAAAATCGCCGCCCCCAGTTCAGTCAGAGTGACCGTCGCAGCGGTACGGTTGACCAGCTTACCGCCGAGTACCGTTTCAATCTGCCGCAGGGCGCTGCTCAGCGCCGGCTGGCTAATCGCCAGCCGACTGGCGGTATCGGTAAAATGGCGCAGCTGGGCCAGGGTGACGAAATACTGAAGCTGTTTAAGAGAGAGCGCGGGCAGCCGCTGCCAGGGTTCGTTCATCATCGGGTTCGCTACGGTGGTCCTGCACAATAACCCGAGCTTATCGGGTGATAAATTTATTCATCTGGGCAAACGTTTGCTGTGCCCCTAGAGTATCCGCATTATCCTTGTGCCGGAGTGGTTATGTCCAGCAATGCTCAAGTCCGCCGTCGCGCCGTGCAGGCCGCGCGCGGTGAATCCCCGTTTGATCTGCTGCTGATCGATGCGCAGATCGTCGATATGGCCACGGGCGAAATTCGCCCCGCTGACGTCGGTATCGTCGGCGAGATGATCGCCAGCGTCCATCCGCGCGGCAGTCGCGAAGACGCCCATGAAGTGCGTTCCCTGGCCGGTGGCTACCTGTCCCCCGGCCTGATGGACACCCACGTGCACCTCGAAAGCTCGCACCTGCCACCGGAGCGCTATGCGGAAATCGTCCTCACCCAGGGCACCACCGCGGTGTTCTGGGATCCGCATGAGCTGGCCAACGTCCTCGGCGTCGCTGGCGTGCGCTATGCGGTGGACGCCAGCCGCCATCTGCCGCTGCAGGTGATGGTCGCCGCGCCGTCCAGCGTTCCCTCCACGCCGGGTCTCGAAATGTCCGGCGCCGATTTTGCCGGCGCGGAGATGGAGACCATGCTCGGCTGGCCGGAAGTGCGCGGCGTGGCGGAGGTGATGGATATGCACGGCGTGCTGCACGGTAGCGAGCGGATGCAGGAGATTGTCCAGGCCGGTCTCAACAGCGGCAAACTGATTGAAGGCCACGCCCGCGGCCTGAGCGGCGCTGACCTGCAGGCCTACCTCGCCGCCGGCGTCACCTCCGATCACGAACTTACCTCGGCGGACGACGCGCTGGAAAAACTGCGCGCCGGGCTGACGATCGAGATCCGCGGCTCGCACCCCTATCTGCTGCCAGATATCGTCGCGGCGTTAAAAACGCTGCCGCACCTCTCCTCGCAGATCACCGTCTGCACCGATGACGTGCAGCCGGATATGCTGCTGGAGAAAGGCGGCATCATCGCCCTGCTTAACCTGCTGATCGAGCACGGTTTACCGGCGGTCGATGCGCTGCGATTCGCCACCCTCAACGCCGCTATTCGCCTGCAGCGCCACGATCTCGGGCTGATTGCCGCCGGGCGGCGCGCCGATCTGGTGGTGTTTGATTCCCTGGAGAAACTGGTGGCCCGCGAAGTCTACATAGGCGGTAAGCTGCTGGCCCGCGCGGGCAACCTGCTGACACCGATCGCGCCCGCCGCGGGCGTCACGCCGCCGCGCGATACTTTGCAGATCGCCCCCCTCCGCGCCGATGACTTTATTCTGCGCGTCCAGGGCATTCGTCACGGCATCGCCCGCCTGCGCCATATCCGCGGCGCGCGCTTCACCCAGTGGGGCGAAGTGGAAGTGCAGGTTCGTGACGGGATAGTCCAGCTGCCCGCCGGCTTCAGTCTGATCTGGGTCAAGCACCGCCACGGCCGCCATCAGGCGACGCCGCAAATCGCCCTGCTTGAAGGCTGGGGTGAGCTGCGCGGCGCCATCGCCACCAGCTACTCCCACGACTCGCATAATCTGGTGGTGCTCGGGCGCGACGCTAATGATATGGCGCTGGCGGCCAACCAGCTTATCGCCTCTGGCGGCGGGATGGCGCTGGCGCAACAGGGCGAGATCCTCGCCCATGTGGCGATGCCGATTGCCGGCATGCTGTCGGATCTCCCGGCCGCGGAACTGGCGCGTCAGTTCCGCGAGCTGCGCGATCTGAGCAGCCAAGTCGCCGACTGGGAGCCGCCGTACCGGGTGTTCAAGGCCATTGAAGGCACCTGCCTTGCCTGTAACGCCGGGCCGCATTTAACCGATTTGGGTCTGACCGACGGCGGCAGCCGCCAGATAGTCGACCCGTTGATAGCCTGCCGGGAGATCCCGGAGCCAACCGATCACAACAATAATCCTCAGGGAGCCTGAGCATGGCCGATAACACACTTCACTCTTCCGCCCGCGCTAACTGGCTGGAGCGCCGCTTTGCGCTGCGCTCGCGCGGCGGCACGCTACGCACCGAATGCCTGGCCGGGATCACCGGTTTCCTCGCCGCCGCCTATTTACTGGTGGTCATCCCGGGGCTGCTGGCGATCGGCGGGATGGATAAAGGCGCCGCCACCACCGGCACCATTCTGGTCTTCGTCGTCGGCTCGCTGCTGATGGCGTTTTATGCCAACCTGCCGTTTATCGTCGGCCCGGGCATTGGCGGCTCGGTGCTGGTGGGGGTGACGCTGGCCGGTAGCGAAGGGATTGGCTGGCAGACTGGCCTCGGAATTGCCTGCTGGTCGGGGATCCTCTTCTTCCTGCTGACCCGCTTTGGCCTGCGCGAAGTGGTCACCCGCTCGGTGCCGCAGTCGATCAAGCTGGGATTGACGGCCTCCATCGGCCTGTTTGTCGCCGTCCTCGGTTTTCGCAATGCCGGGCTGGTGCTGGCCAATGCGAAAACCAACGCCCTGATGCTCGGCGACTTTCTCGCCCCCGGCGCGCTGGTGGCGCTGTGCGGCCTGTTCCTGGCGATAGCCCTGCAGGCGCGTAAGGTTCCGGGCGCCATTTTGTGGGCCATTCTGTGCGCTACCCTGGTGGGTATCCCGTTCGGCGTGACTAAACTGCCGACGCATTTTATCGATGCCCCCCACTCGCTGGCGCCGGTGCTGGGACAGGTTGACCTGCTGGGGGCGCTAAACATCGCCTTCCTGCCGTTCCTGTTCGTCTTTTTCGCATCTGAGTTTTTCTCCACCATGGGGACAACGCTGGCGGTGGGCGGCGAGGCGGGTCTGCTGGATGAAGAAGGCAACATGCCGCAGATTAATCGCCCGTTCATGGTCGATTCGATTGCCGCCGCGCTCGGCCCGTGGGTGGGCATTCCGGCGGCTACGGCGCTGATTGAATCTTCGGCGGCAGCGGAAGCGGGCGGCAAAACCGGCCTCACCGCCCTGTCGGCGGCGGTAATGTTCCTGCTGATGCTGCTGTTCACGCCGGTGGCGTTGATGATCCCGAAAGAAGCCACCGCCCCGGCGCTGATCCTGATTGGCCTGAACATGTTCAGCGGCCTGCGCAAAGTGGATCTTGCCAACTTCACCGACGGGCTGCCGGTGCTGATGATGGTGATGATCACCCTTATCGCCAACAGCTTTGGCACCGGGATTGCCGGCGGGCTGCTGTTTTACATTGTGATCAAGGCTATCGCCGGTAAGTGGCGGGAGATCCCGATTGGCCTGTGGGTATTGGCCGTCCCGCTGGTGTATTACTTCGCGACCTTAGTCAGGCATTAAGCCCTTCACAATGTGATTTCACCTCTTCATATAACAAACGCACCGCGGCAGAGAGTTGTTTGCGGTGCGGACAAATCAGATTCAACGGCACTACATCCCCCTGATAACGCGGCAGCAGGCGCCGCAGGCGCCCCGCCCGCAGATCGTCGCTGACGTCGAGCATCGATTTATAGGCAATGCCCTCCCCGGCGATCGCCAGCCGACGGATCACCTCGGCGTCGTCGCTCATCACCGTGCCGGAAACCTTCTGCTGCTGAACCACGCCGTCGAGGCTCAGCGACCAGCGGTCGAACGGACGGCCGCGCAAAATGTAGATCAACGCATTGTGCTGGCTGAGTTCCTCGAGGGTCTGCGGTTCGCCATGGCGGGCGATCCACTCAGGCGAGGCCACCAGCACCCGACGATTTTCCGGCGCCACCGGCAGCGAGATAAACGAGGCATCGTCGTTATTGCCATAGCGAAACGCAACGTCCACCGGATCTTTAAACACGTCGGTCAGCTGATCGGAAAAGAGCAGCCGCAGGCGCAGCGCCGGGTGGCGTTGGCGGAAATCGCGGAACAGGGTCAGGAGCAGATTACGCCCGAGGTCCGACGGCACGGCAATTTGCAACATGCCGCGAACTTCATCGTCCGGGGTTTGGATCTTCTGCAGACCGGCCTCGAGAGTATCGAGCATCTGGGTGGCGTAGGGCAGCCAGGTCTCCCCCTCCGGCGTCAGGCGCAGGCTGCGGGTCGAACGGGCAAACAGGCGAATATTGAGGATCGTCTCCAGACGCTTAATCGCCGCGCTGACCTGCGCCGGCTGCTGCCCGGCCTCGCGCGCCGCGTCGCTAAAACTGCCCAGCGCCGCGGCGCGGACAAATAAGGTCAGATCTTCCAGCCTGAACATGCCGATTCTCCCCTGCTTCAGATTGCTCCCAAAATACGCATCACCGTCGCTGCAACGCAAGCGGCACAAGACTTGCGCCGCGTTTTGCTTACACTTTTTAAAAATCCAGTGCTTGCCATTTCAGCAACGCATCAGGAATGATACGAGGCTGCTATTTTGAGTCCAGGTAATATTGAGGAAACTATGCGTAAAACAAAAATGATGCTTCTGGGCGTACTTCTTGCCACCGCTGGCGCCAGCTGGACGGCTACTGCCGCGGGGATCGATCAGTATGCGCTGAAAGAGTTCACCGCCGATTTCACCCAGTTTCACATCGGCGACACCGTTCCGGCGATGTATCTCACCCCGGAATACAACATTAAACAGTGGCAGCAGCGTAACCTGCCTGCGCCGGACGCCGGCAGCCACTGGACCTATATGGGCGGTAACTACGTGCTGATCACCGATACCGAAGGCAAAATCCTCAAAGTGTACGATGGCGAGATCTTCTATCATCGCTGATCCGCGCAATCTCCACGTCCGCCCCGGCGAGCCAGCGGACTCTCCGGCGCTGCGCCAGATCTTCCTGCGGGCGCGCAGTTTATCGTGGACCTGGCTTCCCGCCGCGGCGTGGCGGCTGGAGGATTTCGATGCCGCCACCGCGGATGAACAGCTGTGGGTCGCGGAATGTGACGGCCAGCCGGTGGGCTTTGCCGCCGTATGGACCGCCTATAATTTCCTTCACCATCTGTTTGTCGACCCCGACTGGCAGGGCAAACATATCGGCAGCGCGCTGCTGGCGCAGGTCGAACGGACCTTTACCGCCAGCGGAACGCTGAAGTGCCTGATGGAAAATAAAAACGCCCTGCGCTTCTACCAGCGTCATGGCTGGACCATCGAAGCACAGGGCGCGTCGCCCGAGGGCAGATACTGGCTAATGCGCTCGCCGCGGCCTTAAACGGCGCGGAAGGCAATCTCACCCGGGATCACTTCTCCCTGCCAGTACATCTGGGCCGCCACCCGGCCCGCCAGCTGGCGGTAGATGTCGGTAAATTCGCTGTCCGAACGCGCCACCACCGTCGGCGTGCCGTTATCCAGATCTTCCCGCAGCGTAATATGCAGCGGCAGCTGGCCCAGCAGCTGGGTGTGGTATTTCTCGGCCAGTTTTTGCGCGCCGCCGGTGCCGAAGATAGGCTCGTGGTGCCCGCAGTTGCTGCAGATATGCATGCTCATGTTTTCCACGATCCCCAGCACCGGCACTTCCACTTTCTCGAACATCACGATGCCTTTTTTGGCGTCGATCAGCGCGATGTCCTGCGGCGTGGTGACCACCACCGCGCCGGTCACCGGGATGTTCTGCGCCAGGGTCAGCTGGATGTCGCCGGTGCCCGGCGGCATATCCAGCACCAGGTAGTCGAGGTCCGGCCACAGCGTCTCCTGCAGCATCTGCATCAGCGCCTTGCTGGCCATCGGCCCACGCCAGACCATGGCGTTGTCGTCGGTCACCAGGTAACCGATGGAGTTGGTTGCCAGACCATATTTCATGATCGGCGCCATATGAGTGCCGTCCGGCGAGGTCGGGCGGCTGTCTTCCGCACCCAGCATGGTCGGAATCGACGGACCATAGATATCGGCATCCAGAATGCCCACCTTCGCCCCTTCCGCCGCCAGGGCCAGCGCCAGGTTTACGGCAGTAGAAGATTTACCGACGCCGCCTTTGCCGGAGCTGATGGCGATAATGTTTTTCACGCCGTTGACCCCGGGCTGGTTTTTCACCCGCTTGAGGGTTGCGATGCTGTGGGTCAGCTTCCAGTCGATGGCCTTCGCGCCGGTGATGCGCAGCAGTTCGGCGCTGCACTGCTCTTTCAGCGCTTCGAAGGCGCTGCTCCAGACGAACGGCATTTGCAGTTCAATATGGACGGTATCGTCCAGCCAGGCGACATGGTGCAGCGCCTTAAGGGCGGTGAGATTATGCTTCAGGGTTGGGTGCTGGAAATTGGCCAGCGTCCCGGCGACCATCGCACGTAGGCGCTCAGGGGATTTGGCCTGGGATTGCGAATTCATCCCGACTCCTTTGTTGTTTTGAGATGCTTTCAGTAATCACAGAGTTTATCACAGGTAACGATTATCCATATATGGGCAGCCATTTATGGCGCACCCACAGCCCTTTTGGTAATATCAGAAGCCCTTTTTACAACAGAAGATGTAATGCTCACTATGACTCAAGTCGCGAAGAAAATTCTGGTAACGTGCGCCCTACCGTACGCCAACGGCTCCATCCACCTCGGCCACATGCTGGAGCACATCCAGGCTGATGTCTGGGTCCGTTACCAGCGAATGCGCGGCCACGAGGTCAACTTCATCTGCGCCGACGACGCCCACGGCACGCCGATCATGCTCAAAGCGCAGCAGCTCGGTATCACACCGGAGCAGATGATTGGCGAAATGAGTCAGGAGCATCAGACCGATTTCGCCGGCTTCGACATCAGCTATGATAACTATCACTCGACGCACAGCGACGAGAACCGCGAGCTGTCGGAGCTTATCTACACCCGCCTGAAAGAGAACGGTTTTATTAAAAACCGCACCATCTCTCAGCTCTACGATCCGGAAAAAGGCATGTTCCTGCCGGACCGTTTTGTGAAAGGCACCTGTCCGAAGTGCAAATCTCCGGACCAGTATGGCGATAACTGCGAAGTGTGCGGCGCGACCTACAGCCCCACCGAACTTATCGACCCGAAATCGGTGGTTTCCGGCGCCACGCCGGTGATGCGTGACTCCGAGCACTTTTTCTTCGACCTGCCGTCGTTCAGCGAAATGCTGCAGGCGTGGACCCGCAGCGGCGCCCTGCAGGAGCAGGTCGCGAACAAGATGCAGGAGTGGTTCGAATCCGGCCTGCAGCAGTGGGACATCTCCCGCGATGCGCCGTACTTCGGCTTCGAAATTCCCAACGCGCCGGGCAAATATTTCTACGTCTGGCTGGACGCGCCGATCGGCTACATGGGCTCCTTCAAGAACCTGTGCGACAAGCGCGGCGACACCACCAGCTTCGACGAATACTGGAAGAAAGACTCCACGGCCGAGCTGTATCACTTTATCGGCAAAGACATTGTCTACTTCCACAGCCTGTTCTGGCCGGCGATGCTGGAAGGCAGCAACTTCCGTAAGCCGACTAACCTGTTCGTACACGGCTACGTGACGGTTAACGGCGCCAAGATGTCCAAGTCGCGCGGCACCTTTATCAAGGCCAGCACCTGGTTAAATCATTTCGATGCCGACAGCCTGCGCTACTACTACACCGCCAAGCTCTCTTCACGCATCGATGACATCGACCTGAACCTGGAAGATTTCGTGCAGCGCGTGAACGCCGACATCGTCAACAAGGTGGTTAACCTCGCCTCGCGCAACGCCGGCTTTATCAGCAAGCGTTTCGACGGCGTGCTGGCCGCGGAGCTGGCCGACCCGGCGCTGTATAAAACCTTCACCGACGCGGCGGAAAGCATCGGCGAAGCATGGGACAGCCGCGAGTTCGGTAAAGCCATCCGCGAAATCATGGCCCTCGCCGACGTGGCTAACCGCTATGTCGACGAGCAGGCGCCGTGGGTGGTGGCGAAACAGGAAGGCCGCGACGCCGACCTGCAGGCCATCTGCACCATGGGCCTGAATATGTTCCGCGTGCTGATGACCTGGCTGAAGCCGGTCCTGCCGCAGCTGGCCGCGCGTGCGGAAGCGTTCCTCAACAGCGAACTGAGCTGGGACGCCATTCAGCAGCCGCTGCTGGCGCATAAGGTGAATCCGTTCAAGGCGCTGTACAACCGCATCGAGATGAAACAGGTGGAAGCCCTGGTGGAAGCCTCTAAAGAAGAGGTGAAAGCCACCGCGGCGCCGGTCACCGGTCCGCTGGCGGACGATCCGATTCAGGAGACCATCACCTTTGACGATTTCGCCAAAGTCGATCTGCGCGTGGCGCTGATTGAAAACGCGGAATTCGTCGAGGGCTCCGACAAGCTGCTGCGCCTGACGCTGGATCTCGGCGGCGAAAAACGCAATGTCTTCTCCGGCATCCGCTCCGCTTACCCGGATCCGCAGCCGCTGATTGGCCGCCTGACGGTGATGGTCGCCAACCTGGCGCCGCGCAAAATGCGCTTCGGCATCTCCGAGGGCATGGTGATGGCCGCCGGCCCTGGCGGGAAGGATATCTTCCTGTTAAGCCCTGACGACGGCGCCAAGCCGGGTCAGCAGGTGAAATAACAAAAAAGCCGGAGAGTATCTCCGGCTTTTTTTTGCCCGGCGGCGCTATGCTAGCACGCGCCCGGGGGCAGTCGTTGTAGGCCGGGTCAGGCGAAGCCGCCACCCGGCAAAAAATCATGCCTTCGGGTTATGCACCCGCTGGGTCAGTCCGCGCAGGAAATTGCGCAGAAACTGGTCGCCGCACTCGCGGTAGTTTTTGTGGTCAGGCGAGCGCATCATGGCGGTGATCTCCGGCACCGACACCCGGTATTTCTGCTCGCTCATAATCGCCTGGATATCGTCCGTTTTCAGCGAGAAGGCGATCCGCAGCTTTTTCAGCACCGTGTTGTTATTCACCCGACGCTCCAGCGCCAGCTCCGGGGCCGAATCATCTTTGCCGCGCTTGTCATAGATAAGGCCGTTCAGGAAACCCGACAGGATAATGTCCGGGCAGCGAACAAAGCCCTCTTCATCCTCTTTCGTCGTCCAGGTGTCGAAGCTGGCGGCGGTGGATTCCATAGCGGAGAGCGCGAGAATGCGCACCATATCGTTATTATTGACTTTCAGGGTGTAGCGCAGGCTACGAAGAATATCATTACTGAGCATGAGGGCCTTTTACTGTCGATGATGCAATGGGGCGCAGTGTACCAGCTTTACAGGCCAATCGCCTCTTTCAGGCTTTTTAAATAGCGTCGGCTCACCGGCACCGTTTGCCCGGCGCGCATCAGCAGCTCCGCCTGACCATTCTCCTCCAGGCGAATCTCCTTCAGGTGCGCCATATTCACCAGATACTGGCGATGGCAGCGCAGCAACGGCGTGCGGCTCTCAAGGGTGCGCAGGGTCAGTTCGGTAAAGCCCTCTTTTCCCTCGCGGTCGGTCACGTAGATGCCGCTCATCCGGCTGCTGACGAAGGCCACATCCTCCATCTGCAGCAGCCAGATACGACTGTGGCCGGTACAGGGAATGTATTTCAGCGTCTGCTGAGCATCATCCAGCAGCGACACATCCTGCAGATTACGCTCCTGGCGCAGGCGGGCGAGGGTTTTCTCCAGCCGGGCAGCTTCAATCGGCTTCAGCAGATAGTCAAAGGCATGCTCCTCAAAGGCTTTCACCGCGTATTCATCAAAGGCGGTGAGAAACACGATATAGGGGCGGTGCTCCGGGTCGAGCATCCCGACCATCTCCAGACCGCTGATGCGCGGCATCTGGATGTCGAGAAACAGCACGTCGGGACGCAGCTTATGCACCGCGCCAATGGCCTCCACCGCGTTGCCGCACTCGCCGACGATCTCGATATCGCGCTGTGTCTCCAGCAAAATGCGCAGGTTTTCCCGCGCCAGCGGCTCATCATCGACGATCAATACTCTCAGCATGCATTCTCCTCCAGGGGCAGACGTAGGGTGACACGGGTAAAGCGCTCCGGCTCGCAGGTGACGCTGATGCCGCAGTCGGCGCCAAAACGCGCCCGCAGCCGCCTGTCCACCAGATTCATCCCCAGCCCGCTGGCCTGGGGGTTGGCCCGGTACAGCCCGGCGTTATCTTCGATATCCAGCTGCAGCCAGCGATCGTCCTGGCTGGCGCGGATGGTAATTTCGCCGACGCCAAGATGTTGCGATGTACCATGCTTAATGGCGTTCTCCACGATCGGCTGCAGGGTAAAGGCCGGCAGCTGGTGATGCGCCAGCCCTTCCGGCACCGCCATCTGGATCTGCAGGTTAGCCTGAAAGCGAGCCTTCTCAATCTGCAGATAGGCGTTAACATGCTCGATCTCATCGGCAAGAGTGACAATTTCCGTCGGCCGTTTCAGGTTCTTGCGAAAGAAGGTCGATAGATACTGCACCAGCTGGCCGGCCTGATCGCTGTCGCGGCGGATCACCGCCTTCAGCGTGTTAAGCGCGTTAAACAGGAAGTGCGGGTTGACCTGGGCGTGCAGGAGCTTGATTTCGGATTGCGTCAGCAGCGCCTTCTGCCGCTCGTACTGTCCGGCGAGGATCTGCGCCGACAGCAGCTGGGCAATCCCCTCCCCGAGGGTGCGGTTGATCGAACTGAACAGGCGATTTTTCGCCTCATACAGTTTAATGGTGCCTATCACCCGTTGGTTCTCGCCGCGCAGGGGGATCACCAGCGTCGACCCCAGCTTACAGTGCGGATGAATCGAGCAGCGGTAAGGCACCTCGTTGCCGTCGGCGTAGACCACCTCCCCGGTCTCAATCGCCCGTTGCGTATACGAGGAGGAAATAGGCTTGCCCGGCAGATGGTGGTCGTCGCCGATGCCGGTAAACGCCAGCAGCTTGTCGCGATCGGTGATCGCCACCGCGCCGATGTCCAGCTCCTGGATCAGCACCTGGGCCACCTTCATGCTATTCTCTTCGTTGAATCCCTGACGCAGGATCCCCTCGGTGGACGCCGCCACCTTCAGCGCCGTGGCGGAAAAGGCGGAGGTGTACTTCTCAAACATCGCCCGTTTATCCAGCAGAATGCGCATAAACAGCGCCGCTCCGACGGTATTGGTGACCATCATCGGCGCGGCAATGCTCTGCACCAGATGCAGGGCGTCCTGGAACGGGCGGGCAATCAGCAGAATGATCATCATCTGCACCAGCTCGGCCACGAAGGTGATCGCCCCGGCGGTCAGCGGGCTAAAGACTTTGTCCGGCCGGCCGCGTTTGACCAGCACGCTGTGCACCAGACCGCCCAGCAGCCCCTCAACGATGGTGGAGACCATGCAGCTTAAGGCGGTCATTCCCCCCAGCGAGTAGCGGTGCAGGCCGCCGGTGAGCCCTACCAGCCCGCCGACCACCGGCCCGCCGAGCAGGCCGCCCATCACGGCGCCGATGGCGCGGGTGTTGGCGATGGAGTCTTCGATATGCAGACCGAAATAGGTCCCCATAATGCAGAAAATGGAGAAGGTGACGTAGCACAGCAGCTTGTGCGGCAGGCGAACGGTGACTTGCATCAGGGGGATAAACAGTCGGGTTTTGCTCATCAACCACGCGATGACCAAAAATACGCACATCTGCTGAAGCAGCAGCAACACCAGATCAAACTCGTACATACCCGCAAACCACACATGCCTGAAAGCGCGTACCATACCCTGCCTGGCGAAAACTTTCTTTGAAGCCCTGCATAAAAATGAAAAATTACGGCCAGGATCACTCTTTTTTGCGGCGCGTTGCGCAGCAAACGCGGCAAAAAGCCCGGCGCGGCGCGCTAAACCGCAATTAATGTTTCATTAACACCTGCGCTTCACCGTATAATCCCCCTGTTAACATCAGGAGCCTATTATGAAGCCAGCGAAAATCGCGGTCGTCACTCTCTTCTTACTTATGGCCATCGGCGGGATCAGCGGCGTAATGCTGGCCGGCTATTCCTTTATTGTGCGTGGCGGTGTCGGCTGATCCAGCGGGTCAGACGCTCAAACGCGCGGTCGACGATAATCGCCGCCAGGGCCACCAGCAGCGCCCCCTGAACAATATAGGCGGTATTAAAGCCGCTCAGGCCGATGATGATCGGCGTCCCGAGCGTACTGGCCCCAACCGTCGAGGCAATGGTCGCGGTACCAATATTGACGATGACCGAGGTGCGGATCCCCGCCAGGATCACCGGGGCCGCCAGCGGTAGCTCCACCTTATACAGACGCTGCCAGCCGGTCATTCCCATCCCTTCAGCCACACCTGACACCCCCGGCGGTATCGAACCCAGCCCGGCCAGCGTCCCCTGCAGCACCGGCAGTATGCCATACAACGCGAGGGCTATCAGCGCCGGCAGCCAGCCAAAGCCCAGCACCGGCACCGCCATCGCCAGCACCGCCACCGGCGGAAAGGTCTGCCCGATAGCGGCGATGGTCTCCACCAGCGGACGAAACGCGCCGCCGGCGGGCCGGGTGACCGCCACCCCAGCCCCCAGCCCGATTGCCGTTGCCGCGAGGCTGGACGCCACCACCAGCCAGCCGTGATCGAGAGTGAGCGCCCAGAAGCTCTCCTGCTGGTAGACCGGCCGCGGCAGCTCCGGGAACAGCCGACTGAACAGCGGCGCGCTGTAGGGCAGCCCTGCCAGCAGGCCGATAAACAGCGCGATAAGCCACCACAGCGGCTCACGAAGCGCCTTCATGGCTCATCTCCTGACGCAGCAGATCGGCAAAATGCAGCGTACCGCAGGGCCTGCCTTCGGCATCGACCACCGGCAGCGTCTCGCAGCGCCGGGCGACAAACTGCGACAGCGCTTCCCGCAGGGTCATGGTGACGGTCAGCCCCTCGCCCGCCAGCCGTTCGTCGGGACGCAAATAGTCCCCCACCTCGCGCAGCGACAGCAGGCGCACGCCCAGCTCGCTACGACCAAAAAAGGTCTGTACAAAGCTATTTTTCGGTCGCAGGAGCATCTCCAGCGGCGCCCCCTGCTGGACCACCTCGCCCCCGTCCATCAGCACCAGGTGGTCCGCCAGACGCAGCGCTTCGTCAATATCATGGGTCACCAGCACAATCGTCCGTCCCAGCAGACGGTGGATGCGCAGCATCTCCTGCTGCAGCGCCTCGCGGGTCACCGGGTCGAGGGCGCCGAAGGGCTCATCCATCAACAGCACCTCCGGATCTGCCGCCAGCGCCCGCGCCACCCCCACCCGCTGCTGCTGGCCGCCGGAGAGCTGATGCGGGTAACGGTCGCGCAGCGTCGCCTCCAGCCCCAGCAGCGCCATCAGCTCGTCGATCCGGTCGGCGATCCTTGCCTGCGGCCATCTTTGCAGCTGCGGCACGGTGGCGATATTCTGCGCCACCGTCCAGTGGGGAAACAGGCCGATGGACTGGATGGCATAGCCCATCCGCCGCCGCAGGGTCAGGACCGGCTGCTGGCGAATGTCCTCGCCGGCAAAGCGAATAGTGCCCCGGTCCGGCTCCAGCAGACGGTTGATCATCTTCAGCGTCGTCGACTTGCCCGAGCCGGAAGTCCCCACCAGCACCGAGAAAGCGCCTTCGCGCAGCTCCAGGGTCAGGTCCTTCACCGCCGGGTGGCCGGCAAACACTTTGCTGACCCCTTGAAATTCAATCATTGGCCTCTCCTTTTAGCCAGGCGCCCCACAGGGCGAACAGGGCATCCACCACCACCGCCAGGGCAATGGTCGGCACCACGCCCAGCAGCACCAGATCCAGCGCACTGCTCAGCAGCCCCTGAAAAACCAGCGCGCCAAAGCCGCCGGCGCCGATCAGCGCGGCCACTACCGCCATGCCGACGGTTTGCACGCTGACCACCCGCAGGCTGCGCAGCAGTACCGGCATCGCCAGCGGAAGCTGCACCTGACGAAAGCGCTGCCCGGCGCTCATGCCCATTGCCGTCGCGCTTTCCAGGGCATCCTGCGGTACCTGCTGCAGGCCGGTCACCACCCCGCGCACCAGCGGCAGTAGCGCATAGAGAGTGAGAGCGATCAGGGCTGGCGCCACGCCGGTCCCGGAGACGCCCAGCTCGCCCAGCGTCGGGAAATAACGCGCCAGACCGGCAAGCGGCGCAATCAGCAGGCCAAAAAGCGCTACCGACGGAATAGTCTGGATCACATTGAGCGCGGTGAAAGCTGGCGCCTGCCAGCGCGGACGCCGCCACAGCCATACCCCCAGCGGCAGGCCAATCAGCAGGCCCGGCAGCAGGGTGCCGAACAGCAGAAGCAGATGCTGGCGCAGGGCGTCATCAAATACCTCCTGACGGTTGGCATACTCCTTCAGCAAGGAGAGCTGATCGAGCGCCCCGATAGCGAGCAGGATGATGGGCAACAGCCAGACTTGCGCATTGAGCAGCCAGCGCCAGAGCGGCCGGACGGTAAGATGACGGATGGCCTCGCTGGCCAGCAGCAGACAAAGCGCCAGCGACAACCACAGGCCGCTGCCGGGCGAGGTGCGCGCCAGCGGCGAGCCGTGGCGGGAGAGCTCAAGCGCCGCCTGGCCGCTGCCCCAGATAAGCAGCGGGAAGAGCAGTTCGGCCAGCAGCAGGTGAAGAAGCGGCGCGGCCCTGCCCGGCAGCCAGCAAAGCAGCATCCCGGCAAGGGCCGCCGCCAGCTGAACGCCGGCGAGCCAGGGCATTACCTGCCACAGCCCGCGCCCTTCGCCGGAGAGTAAGCGATTCGGCGCGTAAGTAATAAACGGCAGCGCCAGCGTAACCAGCAGCAGACCTGTCAGCAGCAGGCCGACGCGATGAGTACAGCGAATGGTCACCGGTGGCTTACTTCAGCAGGCCTTTCTGCTGCAGATAATCTGCCGCCACGCGCTTCGCATCCTGGCCCTCCACCGCAATGCGGGCGTTCAGCTGCTGCAGCGTTTTTTCATCGAGGCTGGCGAAGACCGGCTGCAGCCAGTCGGCGATCTGCGGGTAGGCCTTGAGCACCGCCTCGCGCACCACCGGCGTCGGGGCATATATCGGCTGCACGCCCTGCGGGTCGCTCAGCGTCTGTAACCCCAGGGCCGCCACCGGGCCATCGGTGCCGTAGGCCATCGCCGCGTTAACGCCGGAGGTCTGTTGCGCCGCCGCTTTGATGGTCACCGCCGTATCGCCCCCGGCCAGCGACAGCAGCTGGTTCTGGTTGAGGTTGAAGCCATACGCTTTTTCAAACGCCGGCAGCGCGTCCGGGCGCTCAATAAATTCCGCCGAAGCCGCCAGCTTAAATTCGCCGCCCTGCTTCAGGTAGCGACTGAGGTCGGCCAGCGAGGTCAGCTTATTTTTCTCCGCCAGGTCCTGGCGCACGGCGATAGTCCAGGTGTTGTTGGCCGGCGCCGGGGTGAGCCATACCAGCTGATGTTTCTCCTGATCGAGGCGCTTCACCTTCTCATAGCCCTGTTGGGCATTCTTCCACGCCGGGTCGTTTTCATCTTTGAAGAAGAAGGCGCCATTGCCGGTATATTCCGGGTAGATATCCAGCTCGCCGGCGACAATCGCCCCGCGCACCACCGGCGTGGTGCCGAGCTGGATTTTATTAATCGTTTTTACGCCGTGGCTTTCCAGCACCTGCTGGATCATATTGCCCAGCAGCGCGCCTTCGGTATCAATTTTCGAGCCGACCTTCACCGGCTCCGCCGCCTGCAGCGGTAAACTTATCAGGGCGGCCAGCGCCAGCGCGCCGGACCATTTCATTGCCATCTTCATCCCGCTTCCCTCAGTTCTTTTGCGCTTCGCTTACAGAAGCTTAAGAGAAAAGCGTAGCCCATTTGCCAGCGATGCGAAAAAGAAAAGGCCGATTAATCGGCCTTTAAAGCGTGACGTTGGACTTAAGAGCGATGCCTTACAGCAGCTCAAATTCGCTCTGCTTCACGCGGGCGGAGTCCACGCCGATAAAGACATTGAATTTGCCCGGCTCAGCAACGTATTTCATTTGCTGATTCCAGAACTTCAGCGCGTCGACGTCGATTGGGAAGCTAACGGTTTGCGTTTCGCCCGGTTTGAGGGTGACCTTTTTAAAGCCGCGCAGCATTTTCACCGGCCGGCTCATGGAGGCGGTGACGTCCTGCAGGTAGAGCTGGATCACCGTCGCCCCTTCGCGATTGCCGGTGTTGGTCACCTGCACGCTGGCGGTCACGCTGCCATCGCGCGGCATGGTGGCCGACGACATGTTGACATCGGAGACGCTAAAGGTGGTGTAGCTCAGGCCGTAACCAAACGGATACAGCGGGCCATTGGCTTCATCGAAGTAACGCGAGGTGTACTTGTTCGGCTTCTCCGGATTATACGGCCGGCCGGTATTCAGGTGGCTGTAGTAGGTTGGGATCTGCCCCACCGAGCGCGGGAAAGACATCGGCAGCTTGCCCGACGGGTTGTAGTCGCCAAACAGCACGTCGGCGATGGCGTGGCCGCCTTCGGTGCCAGCAAACCAGGTCTCCAGCAGCGCATCGGCTTGCTGATCCTCTTTCACCAGCGCCAGCGGACGCCCGTTCATCAGCACCAGCACCAGCGGTTTGCCGGTGGCTTTAAGAGCGGCAATCAGATTGCGCTGGCTCTGCGGCAGGGTGATATCGGTCCGGCTGGAGGCCTCATGCGCCATGCCCTGCGCCTCGCCCACCACGGCGACCACCACATCGGATTGCTTCGCCGCCGCGACCGCTTCGTCGATCATTTCCTGCGGCGAGCGTGGGTCAACCTGCACCGCGTTCTCATACAAATTGAGGAAATCGACAATGCCTTTGTCATCGGTAACGTTCGCCCCTTTGGCGTAAATCACTTTGCCGTTATCGCCCAGCGCTTCTTTGATGCCGGTCAGGACGGTCACCGACTGCTCGGCCACTCCGGCCGCGGACCAGCTGCCCATCATGTCGCGCTTGCTGTCCGCCAGCGCGCCCACCACCGCGATAGTGCCGGATTTTTTCAGCGGCAGCGTATCAAGACGGTTCTTCAGCAGCACCAGGCTCTCGCGAGCCACTTCGCGCGCCTCTTTACGATGCAGACGACTTTCCGCATTGGTGTCCTGCGGGTCAGAATCTTTCGGTCCCAGGTGGCTGTAGGGATCGTTGAACAGTCCCATATCATATTTCACGTTGAGCACGTGTCGGGTGGCATCATCCAGCTCGGCCATGGTCACCTTGCCGGACTTCACCAGCCCCGGCAGGTACTTACTGTAATACTCGTCGCTCATGCTCATGTTGATGCCGGACTTCAGCGCTACGCGCACCGCGTCTTCCGGGTCGGAGGCCACGCCGTGCTTAATCAACTCTTTGATGGCGCCGTGGTCGGAAACGGTGATGCCTTTAAAGCCCCACTGGTCGCGCAGGACGTCTTTCAGCAGCCAAGAATCAGAGGTCGCCGGGGTGCCGTTCAGCGAGTTCAGGGCTACCATCACCGCGCCGCTGCCGGCATCAAGCCCGGCTTTATACGGCGGCATATAGTCGTTGAACAGGCGCTGCGGGCTCATGTCGACCGTATTGTACTCTTTCCCGCCCTCTACCGCGCCGTAGGCGGCGAAATGCTTGACGCTGGTCATCACCGAATAGCGGTCCGCCGGGCTCTTGCCCTGCATCGACTCCACCATCGCCTGGCCCATCATCGTGGTCAGATAGGTGTCTTCCCCGAACCCTTCGGAAGCGCGTCCCCAGCGCGGGTCGCGGGAGACGTCGACCATCGGCGCCCAGGTCATGTTCAAGCCGTCATCGGCGGCTTCATAAGCTGACACGCGGCCCACGGTCTTCACCGCATCAAGGTTAAACGACGAGGCCAGGCCGAGGCTTATCGGAAACACGGTGCGCTGACCGTGCAGCACATCGTAGGCAAAGAACAGCGGGATCTTCAGGCGACTAAGCTGCATCACCTGATCCTGCATTACACGGATATCCGGGCGGGTAACGGTGTTAAAAATCGCCCCCACCTGACCGTTCTTGATCATTTCACGGATCGCCTCTTTCGGGTTATCCGGGCCAACGCTTATCAGACGCAGCTGGCCGATTTTCTCGTCCACCGTCATTTTTTTCAGCAGGTCGGTGACAAAGGCATCCCGCGCCTGCGGGGTCAGGGGGTGGTTACCAAACAGTTCATCCGCCAGCGCGGGTTGCAGCGCCAGACTCACGGCGACGCCTACAGTGCAGAGCCATTTCATTGTTATCTCGCTTTATCTCAGACGGGGACTCGGTAAAACATAATAAAAACCGCAGTTTGCCATATATATAAACAACGCGCCCGCAGAATGCTAAGGTTCTTCTCTGATTTTTGCGAAACATTCATGCATCAAATTGTCATACAAAGCGCTATGCTTATCCTCGATATTTCGCGCACCACCACAAGGAGTGGAACATGTCATCTGCACCCACTGACACCCATAAAACGTTTCTGGCTGACCTGGCGCGCCTGGTTGGCCCTTCGCATCTGCTGACCGACCCGGCAAAAACCCAGCGCTACCGCAAAGGCTTCCGCTCCGGTCAGGGCGAGGCCCTGGCGGTTGTCTTTCCCGGTACCCTGCTGGAGCTCTGGCGCGTGCTCAACGCCTGCGTAGACGCCGATAAAATAATTCTGATGCAGGCGGCCAACACCGGCCTGACCGAAGGTTCGACCCCCAACGGCAATGATTACGATCGCGAGATCGTGATTATCAGCACCCTGCGCCTGGACAAACTGCATCTGCTGGACAAAGGCGAGCAGGTGCTGGCCTGGCCCGGCACCACCCTCTATTCGCTGGAAAAAGCGCTCAAACCGCTGGGACGCGAACCGCACTCGGTGATCGGTTCGTCATGCATCGGCGCATCGGTCATCGGTGGGATCTGCAACAACTCCGGCGGCTCGCTGGTGCAGCGCGGGCCGGCCTACACTGAGATGTCGCTGTTCGCGCAGATTGACGCCGACGGCAAGCTGAAGCTGGTCAATCATCTGGGCATCGATCTCGGCAGCACGCCGGAGCAGATCCTCAGCCGCCTCGATGACGAACGGATTAGCGATAGCGATGTGCTGCACGACGGCCGCCACGCCCACGATCACGACTATGTCACCCGCGTGCGCGATGTCGATGCCGACACCCCGGCGCGCTATAACGCCGACCCGGACCGCCTGTTCGAATCCTCCGGCTGCGCCGGCAAGCTGGCGGTTTTCGCCGTGCGTCTCGATACTTTCCCGGCGGAAAAGCGCCAGCAGGTGTTTTACATTGGCACCAACCAGCCACAGGTATTGACCGAGATCCGCCGTCATATCCTCGCTGAGTTCCAGCATCTGCCGGTGGCGGGGGAATATATGCACCGCGATATTTACGATATCGCCGAGAAGTATGGCAAAGACACCTTCCTGATGATCGACAAGCTCGGCACCGACAAAATGCCGTTCTTCTTCACCATGAAGGGGCGCACCGACGCGATGCTGGAGAAAGTCTCGCTGTTTAAGCCGCACTTTACCGACCGCTTTATGCAGAAGCTCGGCCACGTCTTTCCGGCGCATTTACCGGAGCGGATGAAAACCTGGCGTGATAAATATGAACATCATCTGCTGCTGAAGATGGCTGGCGACGGCATCGAAGAAGCGCAGCGTTGGCTGACGGAGTACTTCCAGCAGGCCGAGGGGGATTTCTTCGCCTGTACGCCGGAGGAAGGCAGCAAGGCGTTCCTCCATCGCTTTGCCGCCGCCGGCGCGGCGATCCGCTATCAGGCGGTGCATGCCGACGAAGTCGAAGATATTCTGGCGCTGGATATCGCCCTGCGCCGTAACGATACCGAGTGGTTCGAACATCTGCCGCCCGAAATCGACAGCCAGCTGGTGCATAAGCTCTACTATGGCCACTTTATGTGCCATGTGTTCCATCAGGATTACATCGTCAGGAAAGGGGTCGACGCCCACGCGCTGAAGGAAAAAATGCTGGAGTTACTGAAAGCGCGCGGCGCCCAGTACCCGGCGGAGCATAACGTGGGTCATCTATATGAGGCCCCGGAGAGCCTGCAGCAGTTCTATCGCCAGAACGATCCCACCAACAGCATGAACCCGGGGATTGGTAAAACCAGCAAGCAGAAATACTGGGGTGAAGCGGCCCCAACGCCAGCCTCTCCGGCGGATCCGCAATAATCGACGGCAGGACTATTCAGCCTGGCGCTTCTGTATTACGCTGCACGCCGGAGAATGTTTCTCCGGCAGATTCAGGAGCGCCGCCATGCCCGCAGAGGCCCCGTTACTCGACAGTGATTTAGAAATTCGCGAAGCGCTGCCCGACGATGCGCACGCCATCGCCGCGCTGTATGTCTGGCACGTGCTTAATGGCCGCGCCTCCTTCGAAGAGATCCCCCCCACCGTTGACGAAATGCGTAAACGGATCCAGACCGTGCGCGACAACGGGCTGCCGTGGCTGGTAGCGCTGTGGCGCGGGGCTATCGTCGGCTACTGCTATGCCACCTTCTATCGCCCGCGTCCGGCCTATCGCTACACCCTCGAGGAATCGATATACGTGGAATCCGGAATGGGCGGACGCGGCATCGGCAGCGCGCTGCTGTCCAGGCTAATCGCTGAGTGCGAGAAAGGCCCGTGGCGGCAGATGCTGGCGATCATCGGCGATGGCCATAACAATGCCGGCTCGCTGGCGATCCATAAAAAGTTCGGCTTTACCGTGGCGGGTCAGCTGCGCAGCGTCGGCTACAAGATGGGCGACTGGCGGGATACGTTGATTATGCAGCGCGCGCTGGGTGACGGCGACTGGACGCTGCCGGAGTGATATCCGGCGTCAAATCCCCGGCTCGCGGCGTAAACGCCTTAGCCGGGCTACCGTTCAGCGCGGTTCCGGAGAGGCGTCAGCCGCCATCCGCCACAAACACCGGCACTCGACCTGATTGCCCGGCGGCGCTGCGCTTGCCGGGCCTGCGAAGGGGGCAAACCCGGTGCCAAATCACGTAGCCCGGATAAGGCGCAATGCGCCGCCATCCGGGAGACATGCAGATTAATCGTTCTGCGCGGTCTGCGCGCCGCCTTTCAGCATCGCCTCCGCCATCTGCGCTTCGCGCTGCTTTTTATAGCTCAGCGCCGAGGCGGGTACCGGCATTACCTTCCCGGTTTCAATCCAGGTCCGCAAGCGGCTGGCGTCAGCGAAGTGGGTATATTTGCCGAAGGCATCCATCACCACCAGCGCCACCGGACGTTGGTTAATCACCGTGCGCATAATCAGGCAGTGGCCGGCAGCGTTGGTGAAGCCGGTTTTGGTCAGCTGAATGTTCCAGTTATCGCGATACACCAGATGGTTGGTGTTGCGGAACGGCAGGCTGTAGGCCGGATGGGCGAAGGTGGCGGTCTCTTCTTTGGTGGTGCTCAGCTGGCCGATCAGCGGATACTGCTCGCTGGCGATCAGCAGTTTGGTCAGATCGCGGGCGGTGGAGACGTTATGCACCGACAGGCCGGTGGGCTCCACGTAGCGGGTATGGGTCATGCCCAGCGCCTGGGCTTTGGCGTTCATCGCGCGAATAAAAGCGTCGTAGCCGCCCGGATAGTGATGCGCCAGGCTGGCGGCCGCGCGGTTCTCGGAAGACATCAGCGCCAGCAGCAGCATATCGCGGCGACTAATCTGGCTGTTGAGGCGCACGCGGGAGTAGATCCCCTTCATTTCCGGCGTATGGCTGATATCCACCGTCAGCATCTCATCCAGCGGCAGATGGGCATCGAGCACCACCATGGCGGTCATCACTTTGGTGATCGACGCCATCGGGCGCACCAGATCAGGCTGGCTGGCATAAATGATTTTTTTCGTGGCCAGATCGACGATCATGGCGCTGCCGGAGGCAATTTCCGGCTGCGAGGCGGTCACCGCCGTCGGGGTTTTTGCTAACGCCTGGGGCGCAAAAGGCACAGCCAGCAGCAAGGTCAGGCTGAGCAAAGAGACTCGAAATTTCGGCATCATGGGCATTCTGAAAAGTATTTTTGCACGTTATGGAACGTACGCCGCGAGGTAAAGTGGGCAACTTCGCTGGCAAACGCCATCATACCGCGCCGTAAGGCCCTGTGCCTAATAAGAATCGTGAAGAAATGCTGCATTGCCGACATAAAATACATATTTGCCGGCAATGCATATTTACCCGTGCCGCCCGATCAGAAGAGTCGGTAGCCATACCCCCAGAGCACCACGGTGATGGCCAGCAGCACTTCCAGCACCAGTACCCCAATAGCTAGCGTCGAGCTGGCAAAGCTTAACCCCTCTTCCCGATTAATGCTCAGGAAGGTCGGAATGCCGAGATACAGCAGATACCCGGTATAGAACAGCGCAATAGTACCGACCAGCGCGCACAGCCAGACCAGCGGATAGAGCGCCACAATCCCGCTCAGAAACAGCGGGGTGGCGACGTAGCCGGCAAACACCATGCAGCGTTTCAGGGAAGGCTGCTGCGGATACTGCCTCGCCATCCACCAGATGACCCGCCCCATGATCGCCACCCCGGCAAGCATCACGGCGTAAAACAGCACCGCCAGCGCCAGTCCGGTCAGCATCGACAGTTTAATCACGGTGCCATCGCCGAAGTTCCAGCCCAGCTGCGTGGTGCCGATAAAGGCGCAGACTACCGGAACCGCCGCCATCAGCAGCACATGATGCGTATAGTGATGAGAAATGGTTTCATTCTCGCTCTTAATCACGCTCATTTCCCGGTTGGGATGAGCGAAGAGCCCCCAGACATGGTTCATAGCGTCCCCCTTGTCACGGCTTCGTACTGCACTGATCCAAGTATAATTCACCCTGTAGATTATTTTATGTACAGCACAGAAAATTCTGCGTCGCCGCGTTTTGGTCAGCAGGGTGTATGATTAAGAGGTGATGAGGTAAGGAGAAAAGCTTTTTATGGATATCAATCACCTGATTTCCCAGTATGGCTACGCGGCGCTGATCGTCGGCAGCATGGCGGAAGGTGAGACCATTACCCTGCTGGGCGGCGTCGCGGCGCATCAGGGGCTACTGAAATTTCCCCTGGTGGTGATCGCCGTCGCCCTCGGCGGGATGATTGGCGATCAGCTGCTCTATCTGGTCGGTCGCCGCTTCGGGGGACGCATCCTGCGCCGTTTCGCCAGTCAGAAAGCGCGGATCCGTAAAGCGCAGCGTATGATCCAGCACCGGCCGTGGCTGTTTGTCATCGGCACCCGCTTTATGTATGGCTTCCGGGTAATCGGCCCCCTGCTGATCGGCGCCAGCCGCCTGCCGCCGCGCATTTTCCTGCCGCTGAATATTGTCGGAGCGCTGGTGTGGGCCCTGCTGTTTACCACCATTGGCTATCTCGGCGGCGAGGTGGTTGGCCCGTGGCTGCATCATCTGGACGCCCATCTGAAGCACTGGATCTGGCTGATCCTCGCGGTGGTGGTGGTGGTGGCCGCCCACTGGTGGCTCAGGCGGCGCGAGAGTAAGAAGAAAGACTAAGCGGCGCGCCCGCGGGCGCACCGTGGTTGGCGGTTACTTCACCGTCTGGTGGTAGCCGCCGCCGAGGGCCGAGGTCAGCTGAATGCTAGCGTCAATCCACTGGCCGTGCAGGCGCAATGCGGTGATCCGTTCCTGCAGCGCCGGGAGCTTCGCCATACTGACTCTGGAGCCAGGTAAGATCCCCGCCGCCATTCGGGCCTGCGCCAGATCTACTACCCGCTGAGCGTCTTTTTCAACCTGCTGCTGCTGCTGGCTTTTGGCCATTAATGTTTCGACCTGGCTGGCGGTTTTCGCCACCTGGTTAACGGCATCCACCACCGCTTTGTTGTACTGGGCGATCGACAGGCTATTCTGCGCGCTGGCGATATCCAGGTTGGCGTTAAGGCGGCCGCTGTCAAAGATCGGCAGCGTCAACCCGGCAGTAACGCCCATCTGCTGCGCCGAATGGCGGAAAAGATCGCTTAAGTGCAGGGCATCCTGCTGCAGGAACGCCATCAGATTGATGTCCGGATAAAATGCCGCTTTCGCCGCGTCCACTTCGCTCAGGGACGCCTCAATATACCAGTGGGCGACCTGCAGATCCGGGCGGCGCGCCAGCAGCTCATAGCCGAGGGTATCTGGCAGCTGCGCGCTGACCGTTGGCAGGCTGGCGGGTTTGAGGTTTAGCGACTGGCTCTGGCTGTTGGTCAGGGCCATCAGCCGCGCTTCAATCTCTTTCATCGTGCCCGTCACGTCCGCCAGCTGCTGGTCGGTTTTGCTGACGTTAATATCGTTCTCCGCCCCTTCGGCGGAGTTAGTGATCCCGCGCTGATACAGGGCCTTGTCGACCGTCACGATATTATTTTGCTCGTTTTTCACCTGCTGCAGCACCGCTTTGATCGCCGCTTCCGTCTGCCACTGCCAGTACAGACGCGCCACGCTGCCGGAGAGCAGCTCACGGGTCTGGGCCTGTTCAGCAACCTGGGCTTTCAGCTCGCCGATATGCGCTTTCACCAGCGCACGGTTTTTTCCCCACAGATCGAGATCCCAACCGGCGGTCAGGCCAAAGGTACCGTTGGTGTACCACGGGCCGGTATTGCCGTCGGTGTCGGTAGCAAACGGTCCCATCAGGCCTTCGGCCGACATGCGCTGGCGTTCAATATCGGCGGAGAAATCCATCTCCGGGCCAAGATTCGCCTGCGACATTCGCGCCTGCGCTTCGGCAAGCCTGATGCGCTGTTCGGCAATCTGCATATCCGGCGCGTTGGCCAACGCTCGCTGAATCAGATTATTAAGCTGTGGGTCATGGTAATCTTTCCACCAGTCAGTCTGCGGCCAGCCATTTTTCACGGCGGCAGGGAGATCCATGGAAACATGGGAGGCTGGAATTTGCTGCTGCGGCGGATTAGCAACCTTATGAGATGGCGCGCAGCCAGCCAGCGCGATGGCCAGGGGCAATGCCGCCAGCACGCTTTTATTTAATATCAATTTCATTGGACAGGTCAGATAACTTAATCAGGTTGGTTATCATAAGTTAATTGAATTAAACGCGTTTAGTAAAGCGTGTGACTAAATTATTAGCTTGCTAAAAATAAACAACCTTATCAATTCAGGGGGGTGAATATGAGCCAGCATCTTTTAACGAGCCGCACTTCTTTACCACCCTGCCCGCTCTGGATGAAGAGAAAGAACGTCCGATGATCTTTTTACTGCGCGCGCGTAAACCGGCTAATCTCCCGCCCGGCGATGGCCGGGCGGGCATTCTTTAGGCTTTCAGGCTGGCGCCGCGGCTGGCAATCACCTCTTTATACCAGCTAAAGCTCTTCTTCTTACTGCGCGCCAGGGTGCCGGTACCGTCATCATGGCGGTCGACATAGATAAAGCCGTAGCGCTTCGACAGCTCCGCTTTTGAGGCGCTCACCAGGTCAATCGGTCCCCAGCTGGTAAAGCCCATCAGCTCAACGCCATCGTCAATGGCTTCCCGCGCCTGCACCAGGTGGTCGTTCAGGTAACTGATGCGGTAGTCATCGTTAATGCTGCCGTCGGCTTCCACCTTATCTTTGGCGCCCAGACCGTTTTCCACGATAAACAGCGGCTTCTGGTAGCGATCCCACAGCACGTTCAGCAGTGTGCGCAGGCCCAGCGGATCTATCTGCCAGCCCCACTCCGAGCTCGCCAGGTGCGGGTTCGGCACCATGCTGAGAATATTGCCGCGCGCCTGCTGGTTCAGCGCCTCGTCGGCGGTGACGCAGCCGGTCATGTAGTAGCTGAAGGAGATAAAGTCGACGGTGGTTTTTAGCGCTTCACGATCGGCGTCGGTGATGGTGAGCGTGATGCCGTTGTCACGGAAATAGCGCTGCATATAGCCCGGGTACGCGCCGCGCGCCTGTACGTCGCCGAAGAACTGCCAGCTGCGGTTCTCCTGCAGCGTCTCGAACACATCCTCCGGTTTGCAGCTCAGGGGATACATCAGCCCGCCGAGCAGCATATTGCCGATTTTGCCCTCAGGCACCAGCTCATGACAGGCTTTGACCGCCAGCGCGCTGGCCACCAGCTGGTGGTGAATCGCCTGATACACCTCGCCTTTGCTGCTGCCGGCCGGCAGGCCGACCCCGGTCATCGGGGCATGTAGCGACATATTGATTTCGTTAAAGGTCAGCCACAGTTTGACCTTATTTTTATAGCGGCTGAACACCGTCCGGGCGTAGCGCTCAAAGAAGCCAATCACCTCCCGGCTGCCCCAGCCGCCGTAGTTTTTTACCAGCGCCCATGGCATTTCATAATGCGACAGCGTCACCAGCGGGGTGATGTTGTGCTTCGCCATCTCGTCGAACAGCTTGTCGTAGAACGCGAGGCCGGCTTCGTTCGGCTCGGCGTCGTCGCCGTTGGGGTAGATGCGGGTCCAGGCGATGGAGACTCGCAGGCAGTTAAAACCCATCTCGGCAAACAGGGCGATATCTTCCGGATAGCGATGGTAAAAATCGATCGCCACATCTTTTATGCCGCTGTCGCCGGGTACGCGCTCGACCACTTCGCCGAACACGCCATGCGGCTGCACATCGGAGGTGGATAAGCCTTTGCCATCTTCCAGATAAGCACCTTCCACCTGATTGGCCGCGGTCGCGCCGCCCCACAAAAAATCCGCCGGGAATGTTTTCATCTCTTTCTCCTGTGATTAATGGCTGACTGACAACAGCGGCTGACCGGCTTCGACGGCGCTGGACGCCACCGTGTCAATCTCCCGGTAGTCGTCGCTGTTGCTGATAATGATCGGGGTCGCCAGGTCGTAGCCGGCGTCCAGAATCGCCTGGCGATCAAACTCAATCAGCAGATCGCCGGCCTGTACCCTGTCGCCCTCTTTCACATGCGCGGTAAAGGGCACGCCGTCGAGTTTGACCGTGTCGATGCCGACGTGGATCAGCAGCTCAATGCCGCTGTCGCTTTGCAGGCCGATGGCGTGTTTAGTCTGAAACAGGGAGGCCACTTCGCCCGGGAACGGGGCAATCACTTGGCCCACCGCCGGGATAATGGCGACACCTTTACCCAGCAGGCCGCTGGCGAAGGTGCTGTCCGGCACCTGCTCGAGGGCGATAACGCTGCCGCTCATCGGCGCCAGAATATCGTTTGCCGAGGCCGGGGCTACCGTCACGGCGCCTGGTGCAGCGCTGGCGCGCGGCAGGCCGGCGAAGAAGGTCAGCACGCAGGCGAGCACGAAAGCCACGCCGGTGCCGATAAGCCCGCCCCAGACGCTGGCGTCAATCCCGCCGGGCGGGATCATTTGCGCCGGGAAAAAGATGTTTGGCAGGCCAAACGAGTAGGCATAACTGTTGCTAAAGGCAGTGATCGCCCCGCCAATCGCTCCGGCGATACAGCCGAAGATAAACGGACGGCGCAGCGGCAGAGTCACGCCATAAATAGCCGGCTCGGTGATGCCGAACAGCCCGGCGGAGAAGGCGGAACCGGCCAGCACCCGCTGACGCGCATCGCGGGTGGCGAGGAAAATACCGAGCACGGCGCCCACCTGGGCAATCACCGCCGGGAGGATAATAGGCAGCATGGAGTCGTGACCAAGCACCGTCATGTTATTGATCATCAATGGCACCAGCCCCCAGTGCAGGCCGAAAATAACGCACACCTGCCACATGGCGCCCAGTACCGCGCCCGCCAGCCATGGCGCAAACGCATAAATGAACTGGTAGCCGTTGGCCAGCAGATGGCTCAGCCAGGTGGCGACCGGACCAATCACCAGGAAGGTAAGCGGGACCACCACCGCCAGGCAGATGGCCGGGCTGAAGAAGTTTTTCATCGATGACGGCAACAGCGCGTTGCTCTTGCGCTCCAGCCAGCAGCAGACCCATGAGGCGAGAATAATCGGGATCACTGACGAGCTGTAGTTGATAAAGGTCACCGGAATGCCGAGAAAGTGCTCCACCGCCGCGCCCGGCGCCTGGCTGGCCTCAAAGGCCTGAATCATCAGCGGGTGGGTTAACGCCCCGCCAATCACCATCGAGATAAACGGGTTGCCGCCAAACTTCTTCCCGGCGGTATAGCCAAGAAACAGCGGGAAGAAAAAGAACAGCGCGTCGCTGGCAGCAAACCAGATTTTATAAGTCCCCTGCTCCGGCGTAAGCCAGCCGCAGGTCACCGCCAGCGCCAGCAGGCCTTTCAGCAGACCGGTTGCCGCCATCACGCCGATAAACGGTGTAAAAATGCCGGAGATGATGTCGATAAGCTGGCTTAACACCGATCCTTTGGCCGCTTTTTCCTCGGCAACCGGTTCGCTGTCATCGCTTAACCCCGCCTCCTGGCGCACCGCCAGCCAGACGTCGTGAACGTGGTTGCCAATCACCACCTGAAACTGGCCGCCGCTCTCCACCACCATAATCACGCCCGGATTGGCCTTCAGCCCTTCGGCATCGGCTTTGCCGTTATCCTTCAGTTTAAAACGCAGACGTGTCGCACAGTGAACCAGACTCACAATGTTCTCTTTGCCGCCGACGCGGTTGAGAATATCCTGCGCGAGTGCTTTATATTCCATGCTCTTTTCCTTACTGCCGCTGCCCGCAGACAACCGGCGACTGAGTAGTAAAAAATAAAAAAACCTGAGAACCACGCCGGTGGGCGTCGCGCTCAGGTTTTGCCTGCATCATGCAGTAACAATCCAGTTTTGTTGGGGAGAATTAACGCCCCTCTTTTCTTACCCGTTCGATATGAATGGCAAGAAACATAATTTCTTCGGTGGTCAGCGACCGCTGATACTGCTTTTGCAGATGCGTCGCCACCGTTTCCGCACACTTCCACGCTTTGGCGTAGTTATCTTTCACCGCGCTGTGCAGCGAGACGTCGTCATCTTCCACCACCGTGCGCGTCAGCATCCGCTGGGCGAAAAACTTCAGGTGGGTGACGAAACGCTGATAACTCAGCGACTCTTCATCGTAGTTAAGCTGCAGCTGATACTTCACCAGCTGCAGGATCTCCTGCATCACCCGGGTCACGTGCATGACCTCCGGCATTTCGCTGTTGAGCTGCGCCGTCACTAGATGCAGGGCGATAAATCCGGCTTCGTCCTCCGCCAACTCCACGCCGAGCCTTTTGGCAATGATGGCCCTTGCCTCCTGGCCCAGCGCGAACTCCTTCGGATACAGCCGCTTAATCTCCCACAGCAGCACGTTACGCAGTGCGATGCCCTTTTTCTGCCGCTCGATAGCAAAATGACAGTGATCCGTTAACGTGATGTACAAACTTTCCTGTAACTTGCCCAGCCGTCCGCGTGCCAGGTCGATAATGCGATCGCAGGTGGTCATCACTTCTAACGGTATCTGACTGAGAAGCTCGCCTAAGCGGCCGACCAGCTCATCGCTTTGTAAAGCGAAAACTTTTTCAATTTTACTGTCGTCCAGCACGTCGCCCGGGCGTTTCTGAAAGGCCAGCCCTCGCCCCATCACCACCTGTTCGCGCCGGTGCTCGTCGAGAACCACCACCACATTGTTATTGAGTACTTTGGCGATTTGCATATAGACCCCAGAAACAAAAAAACCTGACCCCCGACGAAACGCCAGGTGATCAGGTTTTGCCTGCCGCAGCAGTTGCAATCCAACACCCGCACTTTAACAACTTCTGCTGCGCGCTCAACCTGACAAGTGAAAAAACGTGATTAAGATCGCGACTATCAGAAGGTCACGACGGTTTTCCACTCCACTACCCACGCATCCTGGGTCTGCGCGACGCCGCCCGGACGGTGCCAGTACTGCAGGCCCGGCTGCAGCTCCAGCCAGGAGACCGGGCGGAAGCGATAATAGAGCTCACCGTTCAGCGAATGACCGGCCACCGGCTGGTAAGCCGGATCGTTATAGTCGGTGGCGCCGCTTATCTGATTCATATAGCGCTGATTACGTGCGTAGTGGCTGCTCATGTCGATCCACGTCAGGCCGAAGCCAATCCAGTCCTCCGGGCGGGCGTCAAACAGACCGCGGTAGCGCATGGAGGCGGCGACGGCGGAGTGGATATAGTTGCTGCGCTGGTCGCTGAGGCTGCCGCTCAGTGAGACGCTCATCCCCCGCAGCGGGTCGTCGGCGTGGCGGGTGATCTGCTGGTTCAGGCCGGCGTACATAAACCAGGTGCTATCGTGCTCGGCGTAACCTTGCGGATCGGTCGCCCCGGCGCCGCCGGATTTACCGCTGTAGAGGTCGCTCTGCGGCGCGTTAGTCCAGACCACGCCAAGGTTATAGGCTCCCGGCAGGCCATTAATCAGCGGACGGGTTTCGATCTCCATCGGCAGTAAGATGCCTTTGCTACCCTTCGTCGACCAGCTCCACGCGTGGCTGCGCGCGGTAGCCTGCGGGTTTTGCTCCATCACCCCGCCTTTCAGGGTGACCGTCGGCGTCAGCTTGTACTCCAGGGTGGTGCCCCAGGTGTGAATGTTCCAGTTATTCCAGGTCAGCGAGTTGGCCGATTTCCCACCGCACTGGGTCAGCAGCTGAAAATCGCAGGGAATGATCTGGTCGAAGGTTTGCACCTTGTTCATCATGCCGATGCGCCAGGTCAGGCGGCGGTCGTCAAAGCTGCGGGCAAAGGTGAGCCAGCCAAGGCGGGTAATCGACCCGCCGCCCCAGCTCTCCTGCGATAGATCGTTGAAACTCACCCGCGGATCCTGCAGCCGTTTCGTGGTGAGGTTATCATCATGGTTGCGGTTGACGATATTGCCCTCAAGCCGCGCGTCCGGTATGCCGGTCCAGCGCTCCAGATCCTGGGTAAAGGTCAATGACACCTGGTCAATATAGGCCAGATGTTTATCATGGTTATAGCCGCCGCCGGCGTTGTAGGCCATCTCGTTAAGATAGCCGAGATTATAATGAAAGCCGTTTTCTTCAAGGATCGGACGAATGCCTAGCATATCGCCCAGCAGCCCTTGCTGCCCGGCTTCAAACCCCAGCGCGCTGCCGTTCCACGCCGGGATGTCCGCGGCGCTCACGGCAGGCGCCATGGCCGCCAGCATAGCGCCGATCAAAAGCTGATTTATTTTTTTGTTATGCATTGTGATATCCACCGTGACTGAATAAAAACAAAGGGGATCCCCAGGCTATTTATTTACCCGTTTTCTTTTTTTAAAAATGAATGGCAAAAAGCGTCCGTCGGTAATAAAACCGCGACAATGCCAGAGAAATCGTTATTCACATCTCATTGTTTTACATCATCATTTTATCCACCCTGAATTTTTACCAAAAAAAAACCTAAGCACTTTGCGCCACGAATGACGAAAGTGCTTAGGTTTTGCCTGAGTTCAGTAGCAATCCTGAATTGATTGACCGCACATTATCACTTTATTCAACCCATGCCTATCATCAATAGGCATGCAAGTAATAATATGTGAAGCGAATAACAGTATGGCGGTTAATAGCGGCCGATCGCCGCCGCTATTTCAGCAGACGTTTGCAGGGCGCGGATTTCATTAAACAGGGTCAGCGCCTCGGTATATTCCTTGCGTAAATAGCCTAACCACTGCTTAATTCTTGCCACATGATACAGGCCGGTATCACCCTGCTTTTCCAGGCGGGTATATTTTTGCAACAGCTGGACCACCTGCGGCCACGGCATGCGCGGTTCGTTGTATTTGATCACCCGGCTGAGGTTCGGCACATTGAGCGCCCCGCGGCCAATCATCACCGAATCGCAGCCGGTGACAGCCATACAATCCTGGGCGCTTTGCCAGTCCCAGATTTCACCGTTGGCGACCACCGGGATAGTCAGGCGCTGGCGGATCTCGCCGATCGCCTGCCAGTTGATGCGTTCGGCTTTGTAGCCATCTTCTTTGGTACGGCCGTGAACCACCAGTTCGCTGGCCCCCGCCTGCTGCACCGCGTCGGCGATTTCAAAGCGCCGTTCACCGCTGTCCCAGCCAAGACGAACTTTCACCGTCACCGGCAGATGCTCGGGAACCGCCTCTCGCATGGCTTTCGCGCCGCGATAGATCAACTCTGGATCTTTCAGCAGCGTTGCCCCGCCGCCGCTGCCGTTTACCAGCTTCGACGGACAGCCGCAGTTTAAATCCACCCCCCATGAACCCAGCGCCACCGCGCGGGCGGCATTTTCCGCCAGCCACTCGGGATATTGTCCCAGCAGCTGGACCCGTACGCGGGTTCCGGACGGCGTGCGGCTCTGGTGATGCAGTTCCGGGCATAGCCTGTAGAACGATTTTACCGGCAGCAGTTGATCCACCACGCGCAGAAATTCGGTGATACAGAGATCGTAATCGTTAACCTCGGTCAGCAGCTCGCGCACCAGCGAATCGAGCACGCCTTCCATCGGCGCCAGTAGAACACGCATATCGTTACCCGAAAAAAAAGAGGCGCTATGGTAGCGCCTCCGGGCGCTGGTTGAAAGCGCTCAATGCGTCGGACCAGACGCACGCCGTACCCCGCACGCTCGATGCGGCAAAGCGGCGAGATAATCTCTATGCTTTACAGGGGACTGCGGCGTCCCATTCGCCTTTATTTGCCGCGCCTCATCCAGCAAGGTAGCGTGGGGAGCGATCCCGCCTGAGCCGCAAGGTGTCGGGCCCTGACGGGTGAGACTAGGTTCCCGTAAGCTATCAGCGCTATGCATAGAATTCATGATGTGATCGGTAGCACATTTTAGGGATTAATTGTATGATGAATGCACTTCATCAAGGGTTATTACCATGAGTAAATCGCTGACTATTATCTGGCAGTACCTGCGGGCTTTCGTCCTGATTTACGCCTGCCTGTACGCCGGAATTTTTATCGCCGGGCTGCTGCCTATCACTATCCCCGGCAGCATCATCGGCATGCTGATCCTCTTCGTGCTGCTGGCGCTGCAAATTATGCCGCCGCAATGGGTCAACCCCGGCTGCAATATCCTGATCCGCTATATGGCGCTGCTGTTCGTGCCGATCGGCGTTGGGGTGATGCAGTACTGGGATCTGCTGCGCGCCCAGCTGGGGCCTGTCGTTATCTCCTGCGCCATCAGTACGCTGGTGGTGTTTGTAGTGGTGAGCTGGAGCTCCCATTTGGTGCATGGCGAACGTAAAGTGATTGGCCAAAAAGGAAAAGAAGAATGATGCATGAAATCTGGTGGTCGCTACCGCTAACCCTGATCGTCTTTTTTCTCGCCCGCAAACTGGCGGCCCGCTTTAAGTTCCCGCTGCTCAACCCGCTGCTGGTGGCGATGGTGGTGATTATTCCATTTCTTCTGCTGACCGGGATCTCCTATGAGCGTTATTTTGCCGGCAGCAAAGTCCTGAACGATCTGCTGCAGCCGGCGGTAGTGGCCCTTGCGTTCCCGCTGTATGAACAGCTGCACCAGATCCGCGCCCGCTGGAAATCTATCATTACCATCTGCTTTATCGGCAGCTGCGTGGCGATGATCACCGGCACCACCGTCGCTCTGCTGATGGGCGCCACGCCGCAAATCGCCGCCTCTATTCTGCCTAAGTCAGTCACTACGCCGATTGCTATGGCGGTTAGCGGCAGCATCGGCGGCATTCCGGCCATCAGCGCCGTGTGCGTAATTTTTGTCGGCATCCTCGGCGCGGTATTTGGGCATACGTTGCTTAACCTGATGCGCATTCGCACCAAAGCGTCGCGCGGCCTGTCAATGGGCACCGCCTCGCACGCCCTCGGCACCGCCCGCTGCGCCGAGCTGGACTATCAGGAAGGCGCGTTTAGCTCACTGGCGCTGGTGCTATGCGGGATCATCACCTCGTTGATGGCGCCGTTCTTATTTCCGCTGATCCTCGCAGTGGTAGGTTAATAGTGATTTAAATCACATTTTTTAATGCAACGAATCAGAGTTGCATAAAGAATGAGATATTCATCACATATGGAACCGCTGGCCGCCCGTACACTGGCTTCCCATTACACTGTTATGAGGCAACGCTATGCACTCACGTTTTCAAGCTGCTTTGACGACTCTGGCAGCAGATCTGCAGGCGGCCATCGCCCCGATGCTCGCCGACCCGCATTTCCCGGCGCTGCTCGAAGCCGATCAGGTGGCGACGCTGCAGCATGCGACAGGTCTGGACGAAGACGCGCTGGCTTTTGCGCTACTGCCGCTTGCCGCTGCCTGCGCGCGCCCCGACCTTTCTCATTTTAACGTCGGGGCTATCGCCCGCGGCGTCAGCGGCCGCTGGTACTTTGGCGGCAACATGGAGTTTCTCGGCGCTACCATGCAGCAGACCGTTCACGCGGAACAGAGCGCCATCAGCCACGCCTGGCTGCGCGGCGAGACCTCCCTGCGCGCTATCACGGTGAACTACACGCCGTGCGGTCATTGCCGTCAGTTTATGAACGAACTGAACAGCGGGCTGGCGCTGCGCATTCATCTGCCGGGTCGCGAAGCGCATGCTCTGGAGCACTATCTGCCGGACGCCTTTGGCCCGAAAGACCTCGAGATCAAAACCCTGCTGATGGATGAACAGGACCATGGCTACCCGGTGAGCGGCGATGCCCTGACCCAGGCAGCTATTCAGGCCGCCAACCGCTGCCATGCGCCCTACAGCCACTCGCCTTCCGGCGTGGCGCTGGAGCTGAAAGACGGTACCATTTTCAGCGGTAGCTATGCGGAAAACGCAGCGTTCAACCCGACGCTGCCGCCGCTGCAGGGGGCGCTGAATCTCCTGAGCCTCAACGGCTATGATTATCCCGCTATCCAGCGGGCAATCCTGGCGGAGAAAGCCGACGCGGCGCTGATCCAGTGGGATGCCACCGTCGCCACCCTGAAGGCGCTGGGCTGCCACAATATTGAGCGCGTCCTGTTAGGTTGATCAGCCTGAGCAGATTGCCGGACGGCGTCTTCGGCTTATCCGGCCGACCTTTTATACCGTTAGGTGTCGGGTGGCGCTACGCTTACCCGACCTACGGTTCGCGCCATGGCGAGCTGAAGATCCCTATGCCGGGTGTCGGCTCACGCCCTACCCGGCCTGCGTTCGGCGATCTGTCTATATTGCTGAAAATCCCCGCAATCAAACGCGGGTTTCTTGCGCTTACCCGGCGGGTAAAGTAGCCTGAAGACTCCGTTGTCTATTATTGAGCCAAGTTCATGTTAAAGCGTGCGTTCTACAGCCTGTTAGTCCTGCTCGGCCTGCTGCTGTTGACCGTGCTGGGCCTTGACCGCTGGATGAGCTGGAAAACCGCGCCCTATATCTATGATGAACTGCAGGACCTGCCCTACCGTCAGGTCGGTGTGGTGCTGGGCACCGCCAAATATTACCGCACCGGCGTCATCAATCAGTATTACCGTTACCGCATCCAGGGTGCGCTGAACGCCTACAACAGCGGCAAGGTCAACTATCTCCTGCTGAGCGGCGATAATGCTCTGCAAAGCTACAATGAACCGATGACCATGCGTCGGGACCTGATTAAAGGCGGCGTCGATCCCGCGGATATCGTACTGGACTATGCCGGTTTCCGTACCCTCGACTCGATCGTCCGTACCCGGAAAGTGTTCGACACCAACGACTTCATTATCATCACCCAGCGCTTCCACTGCGAACGGGCGCTGTTTATCGCCCTGCATATGGGGATCCAGGCCCAGTGCTACGCGGTGCCGTCGCCGAAGGATATGTGGAGCGTGCGGCTGCGCGAGTTCGGCGCCCGCTTTGGCGCGCTGGCGGACCTCTATATCTTCAAACGGGAACCGCGCTTTCTCGGCCCTCTCATCCCGATTCCGGCGCAGCAGCATGACGTGCCGGATGACGCCCAATCCTACCCGGCCGTCACCCCGGAGCAGCTGCTGGAGCTGCAGAAAGAAAAGTAGCCTCCATCAACGCATTCGTTTCAGATAAAAAAAAACCCGCGCCAGGCGCGGGTTTTTGATGCGTTCAATCTTATTTCTTACGGGCGTATTTCAGGGAGTCCAGCGCCACGGCGAAGATAATAATCGCCCCCTTAATAATGTACTGCCAGTAAGGGTTGACGCCGATATAGGTCAGGCCGTAGTTGATGACGGTGAAGATAATCACCCCGGTCACCACGCCAAACACCGTCCCTACCCCGCCGCTGAACGATACGCCGCCCACCACACAGGCGGCGATGGCGTCCAGTTCATACATAAAGCCGAGGTTATTGGTCGCCGAACCGATACGTCCGGCTTCCAGCAGGCCGCCGAAGGCGTAGAACACGCCGGAGAGGGCATAGATCATCAGCAGGTTTAACGCTACGTTAACCCCGGAGACCTTCGCCGCTTCCGGGTTACCGCCGATAGCGAAAATGTTTTTGCCAAAGCGCGTCTTGTTCCACAGGATCCAGACAAAGAAGACGGCAATCAGCGCGTAGAAGGTAATGTAGGACAGGCGGAAGGAGCCCAGCGCCACAAACCCCTGCGCGAAATGGGAGAAGTGGCTGTCGAAGCCGGAGATCGGCGACGCGCCCACGAAGTCGTAGTACAGCGAGTTAATGCCGTACACGATGATCATGGTGCCGAGAGTGGTAATAAACGGCGTCACGTTCAGGTAGGCAATGACGATCCCGTTAATCAGGCCGATGACCGCCCCGATGGCGCACACCAGCAGGATCACCAGCGGGATCGGCATGGTCGCCATATCCGGGAATACCTTATTGGCATTATCCACCGCCTGCAGCATGGTGGCGGCAATTACCGCCGCCAGACCCACCTGACGGCCGGCGGAGAGGTCGGTCCCCTGCGTGACGATAAGTCCGGCCACGCCGAGGGCAATTATAATACGCACCGAGGACTGGGTCAGAATATTACTCAGGTTGAGCAGACTTAAAAATGTCGGATCCTGGAAAATAATAATGGCCAGCAGGACCAGAAGGACAACATATATCCCACCCTCTTTCAGGTAAGTGAGAAAACTCTTTTTATTTAACGCACTCATGTGAAGCCCCTGATCTTAAAGGTGCAATGACGCAAGACGCAGTATTTCGTTTTGCGTGGTGGTTTTAGTCTCAACAATGCCCGCGACCAGGCCGTTGCTCATCACCAGAATGCGGTCGGTAATCCCCAGCAGTTCCGGCATTTCGGAAGAAATAATAATGATCCCTTTGTCTTTTTTAGCCAGTTCGGCAATCAGCTGATAGATTTCAAACTTGGCGCCGACGTCGATACCGCGCGTTGGCTCATCCAGCATCAGGATCTCCGGCTGGGTCAGCAGCCAGCGGCCTATAATGACCTTTTGCTGGTTACCACCGGAAAGCGAGCCAATCTGCGTATGCTGACCGGGGGTTTTGACGCGCATCGAGTCAATAACCCATTGGGTATCGCTCTTCATTCGCGAGTTATCCAGCAAGCCGACGCTGTTTTTATATTTCTTAATATTGGAGATCAGCGAGTTAAACCCGATATCCAGATAGGCGTAAATCCCGGTAGAGCGCCGCTCCTCGGTCACCAGCGCAAAACCGTGGTTTATCGCCTCGTTGGCGCTGTGGTTGTTGATCTTCTTGCCGTGCAGCGTGATGGTGCCGCTGGCCTTCTCACGGATGCCGAACAGGGTCTCCACGATGTCGGTGCGTTTAGCGCCCACCAGGCCGGCGATACCGAGAATTTCGCCCTTATGCAGGTCAAAGGAGACATCGCGAATGGAGGGCTGGCGCAGCGAGGTGAGATTGCGCACCTGGAGGATCACTTCGCCCGGAGTGTTTTCGCGATCCGGAAAACGCTGGTTAAGCGAACGCCCGACCATCATGGCGATGATCTTATCCATATCCAGCCCTTCCAGCGGCTGGGTGGCGATCCACTGGCCGTCGCGCAGGATGGTTATTTCATCGCACAACTGGAAAATTTCTTCCATTTTATGCGAGATATAGACGATACCGCAGCCGCGATCTTTCAGCTTACGGATGATCTTAAACAGATGGTTGACCTCTTTTTCCGTCAGAGATGACGTCGGCTCATCCATGATGACGATTTTGGCGTCATAGGAAAACGCCTTCGCGATCTCAATCATCTGCATCTGAGATACCGATAAGGTACCGACGCGGGCGCGCGGATCGATATCAATATCCAGCTCATCAAAAATGGCCTTGGTATCCCGGTACATTTTGTCCTGATCGACAAACATGCCTTTAGTTGGATAGCGCCCGAGCCACATGTTATCCATGACCGAACGCTGTAATACCAGGTTTAATTCCTGATGCACCATCGAAATACCGTTTTCCAGGGCTTCTTTCGCCGAATGGAAATCGATCTCTTTTCCCTGAAAAAGAATGCTACCGGAATCTTTTTGATAGATCCCAAAAAGGCATTTTAATAATGTCGATTTACCGGCGCCGTTCTCACCCATTAACGCATGAATGGAGTGCGGACGAACCTTCAGGTTGACATTATCAAGAGCCTTGACGCCAGGAAACGATTTGTTGATGTTGCTCATCTCCAACAAATATTCGCCTGACCGTTCGCTATTATTGCTGACCATAGTTATACCTGGCTGCGTTCATGCAAGCCCCGTCCGGCGCACTAGCGCCAGCAGGAGTCTGGTTCTGTATCAGGAATAATCGGGCGTGGATAACCCACGCCCGCAACTCACATCACGATTATTTGCCGGTAAACTGGCTCAGGTTGTCTTTATCGACGCCCACGTAGGGGACGCGAACAATCTTGTTGTCAATTTTCCAGTTGGTGCCTGCCGCGGCGTCTTTCCCGTCGGCAAGGTTTTTCGCCAGCTCGAAGGTCGCTTTCGCCTGGTTATTGGCATCGTTCAGCACGGTACCGGCCATCGCGCCGGATTTCACCAGCGCCAGGGCTTCCGGCAGGGCATCAACGCCGAACACCGGAATGCTGCTCTTGTTGTGCGCTTTCAGCGCTTCAACCGCGCCCATCGCCATGGCGTCGTTGTTAGCGATCACCACTTCAATCTTGTTGGCATTCGGGCCGGAGAGCCAGGCGTCCATTTTGTCTTTCGCCTGGGCGGTATCCCACATCGCGGTATCCAGCTGCAGCTGCTGGGTCTTCAGACCTTTATCATTCAGCTCTTTAATAACGTAAGTGGTACGCGCTTCCGCATCCGGATGGCCCGGCTCGCCTTTCAGCAGAACGTACTGGATCTGACCGTCTTTATTCAGATCCCAGTTCGGGTTGGCTTTCCAGTGCTTGGCGATCAGATCGCCCTGAATAATCCCCGACTCTTTCGAGTCGGTACCGACGTAATAAGCCTTGTCATAACTATCCAGCGCTTTGCGGGAAGGCTCTTTGTTGAAGAACACCACCGGAATATTCTGCCCGCGCGCCTTTTCAATCACCGTACCTGCGGCGGCCGGGTCAACCAGGTTAATCGCCAGCGCCTTCACGCCTTTCGCCAGCAGCACGTCAATCTGATCGTTTTGTTTCGACTGGTCGTTCTGCGAATCATTCATCAATAGCTGGACGTCTGGCGCGGATTTGCCATCTTTTTCAATCGCCTTACGCACTACCGACATAAAGTTGTCGTCATATTTATAAATCGTCACGCCGATACGGGTATCTGCTGCGTGTGCGGCGGCGCCAAATAACAGACCAGCCATTACAGCAGACAGGGTAAACACCTTCTTATTCATGGAATCTCCGGTTTTATTATGCAGGGTCATTATTGTGAGAAAATGCAGGCGGGATTTGTTGCATTAGTGTTACCGCACAACGCATTTCACGACGAAAATTCGGTCTTCCGTGTCGGGTAACGCTCCAGAAAAATACGACTGTAAAACTCGTTTAACGCCTTGTTCCTACTAAATAAAGTGAGGAATATCCATCACCTCGTGGTTCAGACTGGTAAACGCTGCCATCATAATAAGGCGAATGTTAATATACTGTGAATTTACTCACAAATTGAAAGCGGTTACATCCCGCGATCGCGTCAGTTAGTGATCGGCCCCACAGTTTGCCGCTGGGCAACGGAATGACGGCGCACCAGCGTCGGCATAAAGCAGTGCGTCGCCTCGCGATCCAGCTTGCCGGCCGCCCCCAGCAGCGCCAGCTCGGTGGCCAGCTTTGCCATCGACATTACCGGATAGCGCACGGTGGTGAGCTGAGGATCGGTGTAACGGGAAATAGGAATATCATCAAAGCCAATCAGCGACAGATGCTGCGGCACGACAATGCCGTTGTCCTTCAGCGTCGTCAGCGCGCCGGCCGCCATGCTGTCGTTATAGGCAAACACCGCGGTGAGGCCGAGATTGCGCCCCAGCAGTTCGACCATCGCCGCTTCACCGCCCTGCATATCCGGGGAGCCGGAACCGATCCAGCTGTCCGGGGCGATGATGCCTTGCTCCTGCAGCGCTTTGCTCCACCCTTCCCGGCGCATATCGTCATCTTCAATGCCGTGGTTTGAGGAGAGATAGCCGATGCGCTGGTGACCATGATTGAGGAGCATACGGGTGGCCATCAGCGCGCCGCTGACGTTGTCGAGCCCTACGCAGCGATGGGCATACCCCGGCACGATGCGGTTGATCAGCACCATCCCCGGGATATGTTGCATAAAGTCGCTCAGTTCATCATCGCTCAGCGCTTTCGAGTGGACGATCAGCGCCGAGCAGCGCTGACGGATCAGCACCTCGATGGCGTGACGTTCTTTTTCCGCCTCGTGATAGCTGTTGCCGATCAGCACATATTTCTGATGCTGCTGAGCAACGGTATCCACTGCTTTCACCAGCGCGCCGAAGAAGGCGTCGGAGACGTCCATCACCACCACGCCGATGGTATCGCTGACCTGGGTGGCCAGCGCCTGGGCGTTGGCGTTGGGCCGGTAGCCCAGTTGGGTCACCGCTTTCATCACCACGTCGCGCGTATCCGGACTCACCAGCGCGCTGTTATTCAGCACCCGCGACACGGTGGCCACGGAAACGCCCGCCTGGCGGGCGACATCACGAATGGTGATCATACTCAGCGACCTTAAGAGAATTACAGCACGTCACATTCACCTCCTGTGCTTAGCAAGGAGGCTATTCTGGCAGCGACCCACGGTCCGCTGCGTGAGTGAGGTCACACGGCTGGAAACGTTTACATCCGTTTTGTTAATGATTGTGATCGAGATCGTTATCTGGATGTGTCTTTCAATGATGTGCCTGACGCACGCAGGGTTAACTGACGCCACAGCCATTCCACCGGCCCCTGGCGGAAGCGGCGCAGCCAGAGCGATGAGACAAGGAGGTTAACGGCCCAGATGGGGGGGACAAAGGCCAGCAGCTGCAGACGATCGAAGCGCATAAACAGCCCAAGATGATAAAACAGGGTGGTGCAGATCAGGGTCTGCAGCAGGTAGTTGGTCAGCGCCATGCGTCCGACGCAGGCGATAGCGCCCACCAGGCGGAAACGGCAGAGCTGCGGCCAGTAGCCCCAGGCCAGCGCGGCATAGCCGATAGCCTGCAGCGGGGCGCTAAGTTCGCGCGGCGCCTGCAGTAAAAACGCGCACCAGCGATAGTCCCAGGCCAGATACCACTGGGCGAATATTGCCGGCAGATTGACCGCCATGCCGGCCGCCACCAGCAGCGCGCCGGTACGCCGGTAGTGACGCAGGCTAAACTGCCCCTTCAGCCAGCCGCTGCGCATCAGCGCCGCGCCCATCAGCATCATCCCAGCCAGCTGCCAGCCATACTGCGCGCCCAGCGCCAGCAGATTGTCAGATAGCATATCCGCCCGGTTGCTGACCGCCTCCATGCCACCGTGCAGCTTCCAGTACTGCTCATACTGCAGGTTCGCCGCGTCCGGCGCCCACGAGCGATTCGCCGCGGTCCCGGAGATCAGCCCCAACAGGACCAGCACCGCAATGCCGGTGAGGTAGAGCACCACCCCGGTGTTGAACAGCGATTTGACATGGTGCGCCTCACGCACCATGCGCCAGCTCACCAGCCCCACCAGGGCATAGGCCAGCAGAATATCGCCATCCCAGAAAAAAAGACCGTGAATGAAACCGAGCAGCGCCAGCAGCGTCAGCCGCGACTGGATCCAGCGCTTCCCTCGCGGAAGCAATAGCTGAAGACCGGCGCCAAACAGCAGCGCGAACAGGGTGAGAAACTTCACCTGCGCCAGCAGGTCGAGGAGCGCCCAGGTCCAGGCATCGCTAAGGGACGCGCTTCCTGACCAGGCGGGATTGAGATAAGCGGCCTTCGGCAAGCCGAAGGCGCTGATATTGAGAAGCAGGATACCGAGGATGGCGACGCCGCGGACAAAGTCCAGCGTGACATTTCTCTCCATGCACCCTGCTCCGTTTTAGTCGTGGTGACGTACTGCGCGCAGGAATTCCTGGCGGGTATTCTGGCTGGATTTAAACAGGCCGCCGAGAGAGGTGGTGGTGGTGGCGCTGGTCGCGTCGCGAATGCCGCGCGCCTTCACGCAATAATGCACCGCGTCAATGGATACCGCCACGTTGTTGGTGCCGAGCAGCGTCTGCAGCGCGATCAGGATCTGCTGCGTCAGACGCTCCTGGACCTGCGGACGTTGGGCGAAGAACTGCACGATGCGGTTGATTTTCGACAGGCCGATCACCGAATCTTTCGGGATATAGGCTACCGTCGCTTTACCATCGATGGTAACGAAATGGTGTTCGCAGGTGCTGGTCAGGGTGATATCGCGCACGGTGACCATTTCATCGACCTTCATTTTGTTTTCAATGACGGTGATTTTCGGGAAGCGAGAATAATCCAGCCCGGAGAAGATCTCATCGACATACATTTTGGCGATGCGATGCGGGGTCTCCATCAGACTGTCATCACTCAGATCCAGATTCAGCAGTTGCATAATCTCGGTCATATGACCGGTAATCAAACGCTTGCGTGTTTCGTTATCAATTTCTTGTACTGGCGCACGCATCGGCGTCTCCAGCCCACGAGCGACCAGCGCTTCATGAACGAGGACGGCTTCTTTACTCAGTGATGACATTTATGTTTCTCCTGCAGGTGTGGCGCTCTTTGCTTTTTCTGGGGGCAAAGTTTGTATTCATTGTGCGTGAGGTGGCGCACAGAATCCAGTAGCCGTAACGATAATTATTGAAATTGGCGCTGCCTTTTATTAGGGAGCGAAGCCATGCCTCAGGCGCGACGCCAAATCCTTATCGCCGTATCCGGAATGTTCCAACCGCTGTACGCATTCATAAGCGCCGTCGCTACACCGGCATGTTGGCTATAAGTTGCATTAATGATGCAGTAAGTTCTCAAAAGGAGAAAGTGAAAGTTGCTCACCGGCTAATGAAATATCTGTATTATGAACGTTTACGCGCACATCCCTTCCGAGGAGCCTTGCATGGAACTGCTTGAAGAGCATCGCTGTTTTGACGGCCAGCAACAACGCTGGCGTCATCACTCCCCTGTCCTGAACTGCGCCATGACGTTCAGCATTTTTTTACCGCCTGAGCGCGAAACGCCGCCGCCGGTGCTGTACTGGCTGTCGGGGCTGACCTGTAACGATGAGAACTTTACCACCAAGGCGGGCGCCCAGCGCATTGCCGCCGAGCTGGGCATCGCGCTGGTGATGCCGGATACCAGCCCGCGCGGTGACGAGGCGGCCAACGACGACGGTTACGATCTCGGACAAGGCGCCGGCTTCTACCTGAACGCCACCGAGGCGCCCTGGGCGGCGCACTACCGAATGTACGATTACCTGCGTGACGAACTGCCCGCGCTTATTCGTAGCGAGTTTAGCGTCGGCGAACGCTGCGCCGTCAGCGGCCACTCGATGGGCGGCCACGGCGCGCTCATTATGGCGCTCAAAAATCCCGGCCGCTACGCCAGCGTCTCCGCCTTCGCGCCGATCGTCAATCCCTCCCAGGTCCCGTGGGGCAAGAAAGCGTTTACCGCCTATCTCGGCGCGGATGAATCGGCATGGCACTCCTGGGACAGCTGCGCGCTGATGCAGGCCAGCCGGCCAGAGGACGCCGTGCCGACGCTTATCGATCAGGGCGACAACGATCCATTCCTTGCCGGACAGCTGCAGCCGGCGGTACTGGCGGAGGTCGCGCGGCAGAAGGCCTGGCCGTTAACGCTGCGCATCCAGCCCGGTTACGACCACAGCTATTACTTCATTGCCTCGTTTATTGAAGACCATCTGCGCTTCCATGCGCAGCATCTCTTTGGCTAAACGCCAATGCGCCGCGAAGCTGCTTCGCGGCGCATGTTCAGGCCTACAGGACGCGTTTTAGCGCCGGCAATCAGAAGCGATAATCCACCGCCATAAAGTAGCGACGGCCTTCTTCGGTATAGCTGTAGTCGTCCCGGCTCAAATCTTTATCACCCACGTTCTGCACCCCGGAGCGCAGTTTCACGTTTTTGGTCACCTGCCATGCCGCGCCAACGTCAAACAGGGTGTAGCCGCCCGGCGTTTTGCCGGTGGCGCTCACCGCGCGCTGCTGGCCGGTATAGTTGGCCGTCACGTAGAAGGACCAATCGTCCAGCGGTTTCCAGTCGAGCGTGCCGTTGGCGGTATGGAACGGCAGCGTCTGCAGCGGTTTGTCGCCGCCATTGCTCAGATCGCGACCATCGTTGTAGGTGTAGTTCACCGTCAGCTTCCACTCATCGCCAAACGGGATCTTCACCTCCGTCTCCACCCCTTTGATGCGGGCTTTGTTGACGTTGAAATAGCGGAAGATCGGCACGCGCTTGCCGTTGACGGTTTTCCAGCCGACAAAGTTCGGGTAGCCCGGCGCTTCGCTGGCGCTGGAGGTGCGCAGAACATCGATCATGTCGTCGACATTATTCTGGAAGGTGGTGATGCTGCCTTCGACATTTTCAAGCCAGCCCTCTTCCCCGCGGTAGTAGAGACCGAGCTCGAAGCTTTCGCTGGTTTCCGGTTTCAGATCCGGGTTACCGACGATGCTGCACGAGCCGCGACAGGAGTTGGTGGTCCAGTCGGGGTTAAGCTGCAGCAGCGACGGGGCTTTAAACGCCGTCGCCCAGCCGCCTTTGACGGTGACGGTATCGGTGGCGTTATACACCAGATAGGCGCGCGGGCTCCAGTGATCGCCATAGGTCTGATGGTCGTCCATACGAATGCCGGTGGTCAGCGCCAGCGGCTCGATGATGCGCCATTCGTCTTCGATAAACAGGGCGTACTGGCTAGCCGACGTTGACTGGCCGCCGCTGCTCAGGTTGACCGGATCTTTCAGTTTGTCGTGGCGCCATTCGCCGCCGAAGGTCACCAGCTGGTTAATCATGCCCAGCGGCAGGACATACTTGCCGTCGATGGCATTGCTTTCCGAGGTAATAGTCCCGCTCTGCCCTGGATTTTTGTTATCCACCTTTTCGCCGTAGAACTTGAGCTCGCTATTGCCGATATCCCAGCGGCCGTTATGGCTCAGAGAGTAGTTCTCCCGCTCAAGGCGGTTGCGGTCAAGGGAATCGGAATCGCGATCCTGACGGTCAAAGCCGTAGCCTGCGGTAAAATCGTGGTTTTCGTTCGGCGTCCAGGCGAATTCAACATTGCCATCGCGGCTGGTGAAGCCCTCGATGCGCGGCGTCTCGCCGGTGGCATTACTGGATGACTGCGGATCGTCCTTGGCGCGTTTTGCCAGGCTGCCGTAGGCCTTCATTCCAAGTACGCCGTCGATCAGCGGGCCGCTGGTGAAGAACTGGCCGTTATAGGTATCCCCGCGATCGCGGTGCTCCTGAATAGTGGTATCAGCACTCAGCGTCCCGGTCCATTTCTGGCCGATTTTTTTGGTAATAATGTTGACCACCCCACCGAGCGCATCGGAGCCGTAGAGGGAGGACATCGGGCCGCGCACCACTTCGATACGCTCAATAGCATCCACCGGGATCCAGTTAAGGTCGAAGTCATTGTGGCGGAAGACGGCGTTCCGCGAGTTAACGCGCTTGCCGTCGACCAGGATCAGGGTATAGCTGCTGCTCAGACCGCGGATGCTAACGCCCTTGCGGTTATCCCCTTCGTTGGTGAGCTGGACCCCAGGCACATCGCGCAGCACGTCTTTCAGGTTCTGAACAGGCTTGCGTTGTAAATCCTGTTGGGTGATGACGCTGATGCTCGCCGGCGCGTCTTTGACATTCTGTTCAGTGGCCGAGGCGGTCACCACCAGCGTTTCTTCATTCACATCGGCCAGAGCCGGAAACGCCAACGATACGACGGACGCAGACAATCCCGCCCGGATAAAAGGGTTTAACCTGAACATTCCAAATCTCCATGAGGTGTACAACCAAACAAACAACAAGGTGCTGCTCACACGCGCTGGCGACTTGCCGCTCTGTCGGCGGCATGCTCGCGCTGTTTTCTCGTCGATGTGGCTGGTCGCCCGGTGTCAGTCTGTACAAGCGGCAGAGACGGGGAGTGGCTTCATCCGTAATGGGCGAAAATGATAAAGATAATGATTACGATTATCAATATAATTATGAAGAATTGTGACAAGCTGTAACCGCACAAACATAAAAAAAGCCCTCTGTTCAGAGGGCTTGCGGGTGATGACAAATCTGTCTTCGTTATTGTGCTCACATGTCTGCCGGTTGGCGGCTTTCGCCTTACCCTGCCTACGAAACATAGCAATATCAATCAGTTATGCGATTATCTGTAGGCCCGCGCAAGCGCAGCGCCGCCGGGCAATCCCTGAAGATTGCACTTTGCCAGCAATATAAAGCCCTCTTCACAGAGGGCTTTTATCGCACAATCGCGAAGATTAACGCTTAAAGCGGTCCGGGAAGGTCATTTCGCTGTAGCGAACAAAGCGGGTGCCTTTCGCCAGCTTGTAACCAAACCAGATGACGAGGAACAGCGGAATACCGATGTAGGTCGCCGCCACGCCGCCCCAGTCAATGGTGTCCTTGAGGAACGCTTCGTAGTTCTGTCCGAGGGTGATGATCAGGCACAGCACGAAGGCGAAGATCGGCCCCAGCGGGAAGAACCCGGAACGATACGGCAGATTATTAATATCGTTACCCTGCAGGACGTAGCCGCGACGGAAACGATAGTGGCTGATCGCAATACCCAGCCAGGCGATAAAGCCCGTCATCCCGGAGGTGTTCAGCAGCCACAGGTACACCGTCTGGTTGCCAAACATGGAAGTCAGGAAGCACAGCGCCGCGATCACGGTGGTCGCGTACAGCGCATTACGCGGCACGCCGCCACGCGACAGCTTCGAGAAAATGCGCGGCGCTTTACCGTCGCAGGCCAGGGTGTACAGCATACGCGTGGAGGCGTACATCCCGGAGTTACCCGCCGACAGCACGGCAGTCAGGATAACGGCGTTCATGATTGCCGCCGCCGACAGCAAACCAGCATGCTGGAACACCAGGGTGAACGGGCTGACGGAGATATCCTTCACATCGTTGCGCAGCAGACTCGGATCGGTATACGGAATGATCAGGCTGATAATCAGGATCGCGAAGACGTAAAACAGCAGGATACGCCAGAAGACCTGGCGCACCGCGCGCGGAATGTTCTTCTCCGGATTTTCAGATTCACCGGCAGCGATGCCGATAAGCTCGGTGCCCTGGAACGAGAAGCCGACAATCATCGCCACGCCAATCATCGCCGAGAAACCGCCGGCGAACGGCGCATCCGCGATCCCCCAGTTGCTCCAGCCGGCTGGCTGCGCCCCTTTGAAGATGCCGACAATCATCATCACGCCGACGATGATAAAGATAATGACGGTGGCTACCTTTATCAGCGAGAACCAGTATTCCGCCTCGCCAAAGCCGCGCACCGAGATCCAGTTCAGCAGGAACATGATGCCGAGGAATAAGGCGCTCCAGATCCAGCCCGGAGTGTCGGGGAACCAGTAGCTCATCACCAGCTGTGAGGCCACGAGGTCAACGGCGATCGTCACCGCCCAGTTGTACCAGTAGTTCCAGCCCAGCGCGAAGCCGAAGCCTTCTTCAACATAATTCTGCCCGTAGGTGGCGAAGGAACCGGATACCGGCATAAACGCCGCCAGCTCGCCGAGGCTGGTCATCAGGAAATAGACCATCAAACCGATCAGAATATAAGACAGCAGCGCCCCGCCGGGACCTGCTTGCGAAATGGTTGCGCCAGAGGCAACAAAAAGACCCGTACCGATGGAACCGCCGATGGCGATCATGGTCAAGTGGCGCGCCTTCAGTTCACGACGTAGCGTGGGCGCTTCTGTGGTTTTAGTTTCCGAAACCATGTGATAATGCTATCCATCCAAAAAATGAGGCGCGATTGTAGCAGACGATCGGGGTTCCATCCGGTACAAATGCAAAGTTATAAGAGAGCTTCATGATCGCCCGCAAATTATTAGTAAAGCACTAACCTGCGGAATTGCCAGCGAATTCCCCCCGTAATCAGGCGATAAAACCGGGCTGCTACACCTGGCAATAGTGCAGAAAACGTTGTAATGCTTTAGAAATATGCTTCTGCCGGTGATGGATCCGCCACAGCGTGCGCGTCAGCCGGGGCAATGGCACTTTCAGCTCCGCCAGCGTGCCCGAGGCAAGCTGTTCGGCAATCACCCGCCGCGATAGACAGCTGATGCCCAGGCCATGCCTGACCGCGTGCTTGATCGCCTCTGAATTACCCAGCTCCATGCCCAGATGAAACGCCGGCAGATGCGACAGCAGAACGTAATCGACAATCTCCCGGGTGCCGGAGCCATGCTCGCGCAGGATCCACGGCGCCTCAGCCAGTTGCTGCAGGGTCACCTCCCCCGCCAGCAGCGGTGAGTTGGGCGCGGCAAACACCACCAGTTCATCCTCCAGCCACGGCTCGGCAATAATATCGGCGGCATGGCACGGCCCCTCAATCAGGCCGAAATCCACCCGCAGGTCGGCGACGGCGTTGATGACGTCCAGGCTGTTGCCGACGCTCAGCTCGACCGGCAGATCCGGGAAGTCATGACGATAGCGGGCAATAATCTCCGGCATAATATAGTTGCCGATGGTGCTGCTGGCGTAGACTCGGATCGCCCCGTTATCGCCGCGAAACAGCTGCTCGATCTCCAGGGCCCGCTCCAGCAGCGCCAGCGCACGCGGGTACAGCAGCCGTCCATGCTCATTCACCACCAGTCGTTTACCGACGCGGTCAAACAGCTGCACGCCGAGCTGCCCTTCCAGATCGGTCAGCGCGGCGCTGACCGCGGATTGCGAAAGCGCCAGCATCTGTGACGCCTGAGTGGTCGACCCACTCTTGTGGACTTCGGCGAACACTTCCAGCTGCCGCAGCGTAATATGCATAACCCACCCGTTTAGTAATCCAACCTGAATAACCTTCCTTACTATGGTGACACAAATCGAGGCGGCTGACGGAAGGAAAATCCGCTTATATCACAAAATCATCGTCTTGCCGGCGAGACCGCCCCGCTTCTGCCTAACCCGCTCTCGCCCCGTTGTAACCGGCGAAGCGGCCATTAACCACTTATTACGATTGATTATAAACATATAATCAATTTTATATTTAATCCCGCACGGCGTAACCTTTAGGCAGACAAAGGAGAAGGTTATGACAGCACTCACTTTACCCACCAAACATCGTTCCCTGTGGCATTTTGTCCCAGGCCTGGCGCTGACTGCCGCTCTGACCGGCGCCGCCCTGTGGGCCGGTAGTTTCCCGGCCATCGCCGGCGCAGGCTTTAGCGCCCTGACCCTCGCTATCCTGTTCGGGATGGTCGTCGGCAACACGGTCTACCCGAAAATCTGGCAGCCCTGCGACGGCGGGGTGATCTTCGCCAAGCAGCATCTGCTGCGCCTGGGGATCATCCTCTACGGCTTTCGCCTGACGTTCGCCCAGATTGCCGACGTCGGCGTGAGCGGTATTTTGATTGACGTTCTGACGCTCTCCAGTACCTTTTTTATCGCCTGCTTCCTTGGCCAGAAAGTGTTTGGTCTCGATAAACACACCAGCTGGCTGATCGGCGCCGGCAGCAGCATCTGCGGCGCGGCGGCCGTGCTCGCCACCGAGCCGGTGGTCAAAGCCGAAGCCAGTAAAGTGACGGTTGCCGTCGCCACAGTGGTTATCTTCGGTACCATCGCCATCTTCCTCTACCCGGCGATGTACCCGCTGCTGGCGCACTGGTTTACCCCGGAGACCTACGGGATCTATATGGGCTCCACCATGCATGAAGTGGCGCAGGTTGTTGCCGCCGGCCATGCGGTCAGCCCGGACGCGGAGAACGCGGCGGTTATCGCCAAAATGCTGCGCGTCATGATGCTGGCTCCGTTCCTGCTGTTCCTGGCGGCGCGTGTTAAACAGCTGACCCCGGCAGGCAACGGCGAGAAAAGCAAAATCACCATTCCGTGGTTCGCCATTATGTTCATCCTGGTGGCGGTGTTTAACTCCTTCCATCTGCTGCCGAAAGCCGTGGTGGATATGCTGGTGACGCTGGATACCGTCCTGCTGGCGATGGCAATGGCCGCCCTCGGGGTCACCACCCACGTCAGCGCGCTGAAAAAAGCCGGGGCGAAACCGCTGCTGATGGCGCTGATGCTGTTCGTCTGGTTGATTGTCGGCGGCGGGGTCATTAACGTCGCTATCCACAGCCTGATGGCATAAAGCACTACATCTTTCTCCAGTTAAGCCGCTATCATTACCCACCCCCCAGCGGCTTTAACTGGAGTTTTTTTATGAAATACGTAGGAGCGCACGTGAGCGCCTCAGGTGGACTGGCCAATGCCGCCATTCGCGCCGCCGAAATCGAAGCAACCGCCTTCGCCCTCTTCACCAAGAACCAGCGCCAGTGGCGCGCCGCGCCGCTCAGCGACGAGACCATCGCCGAATTCAAAGCCGCCTGTGAAAAGTATCACTTTGGCCCGGGGCAGATCCTGCCGCACGACAGCTACCTGATTAACCTTGGCCACCCGGTGGAAGAAGCGCTGGAAAAATCCCGTGATGCCTTCATTGATGAAATGACCCGCTGCCAGCAGCTGGGGCTGACGCTGCTCAACTTCCACCCCGGCAGCCATCTGCAGCAGATCCCGGAGGAGGAGTGCCTGGCGCGCATCGCCGAATCGATCAATATCGCGCTGGCGAAGACCGAAGGCGTTACTGCGGTGATCGAAAACACCGCTGGCCAGGGCAGCAACCTCGGCTTTAAGTTCGAGCACCTCGCGGCCATCATCGACGGCGTGGAAGATAAATCCCGCGTCGGCGTCTGCATTGATACCTGCCATGCTTTCGCCGCCGGCTACGACCTGCGCAGCGCCGAAGCCTGCGAAAAAACCTTCGCCGCCTTCGAACGCATCGTCGGTTTTCAGTATCTGCGCGGCATGCATCTCAACGATGCCAAGAGCGCCTTCGGCAGCCGGGTCGACCGTCACCACAGCCTGGGGGAAGGCAACATCGGCCACGATTGCTTCAGCTGGATCATGCAGGACAGCCGCTTCGACGGTATTCCGCTGATTCTTGAAACCATCAACCCGGATATCTGGGCGGAAGAGATTGCCTGGCTGCGGGCGCAGCAGATTGCCGAAGTGGCGTAAATAGAGACAAAAAAAGGGCCGAACAATCGGCCCTTTTTTATTGCGGTAGGATTATGCCGCTTTTTCAACTTCCGCTGTTTGCGCCTCAGGGCGTTTCAGCACGGCGTAGGCAAGGCCCGCCACCAGCGTTCCGGCAACAATCGCCAGCAGGTAGCCCAGCACCGGCGTAATCGCCCCCGGGATCAGCAGAACAAACAGCCCGCCGTGCGGCGCCATCAGTTTCGCGCCGACCGCCATGGAGATAGCGCCGGTTACCGCGCCACCGACGATACAGCACGGCAGAACGCGCATCGGGTCACGGGCGGCAAAAGGAATCGCCCCTTCCGAGATAAAGCACAGGCCAAGAACCAGCGCGGCTTTACCCCCTTCCCGCTGCCCTTTGTCGAACTTATTGCGCGCTACCAGCGTCGCGATACCCATCGCCAGCGGTGGCACCATACCGGCCGCCATGATCGCCGCCATCGGCGCATAGGTCTGGGTACTCAGCAGGCCAACGCCAAAGGCATAGGCCGCTTTGTTTACCGGCCCGCCCATATCGGTACACATCATCGCGCCGAGGATCGCGCCCAGCAGAACCGCGTTGGCGGTGCCCATGGTTTGCAGCCAATGGGTCAGCCAGGCGAGGATACCGGCTACCGGTTTACCGATCAGATAGATCATTGCCAAACCCACGATCAGGCTGGAGACCAGCGGAATGATCAGGATTGGCTTCAGGGCTTCCATACTCTGCGGCAGTTTCAGCTTCGTGCTGATGGCTTTCGCCACATAACCGGCAAGGAAACCAGCGATGATCCCGCCGATAAAGCCGGAGCCGCCGCTAACCGCCAGCATACCGCCGATAAGGCCCGGGGTCAGACCCGGACGGTCGGCAATGGAGAAGGCGATAAAGCCTGCCAGTACCGGCACCATCAGCGCGAAGGCCGAGCCGCCGCCGATCTGCATCAGCGCCGCCGCCAGGGTGTCTTTCACTTCAAACGCTTTGATCCCGAAGGCAAAGGAGAGCGCGATACACAGGCCCCCGGCCACTACCATCGGCAGCATATAGGAGACGCCGGTCAGCAGGTGGCGATAGGCGCCCGCCGACTCTTTTTTCCCTTCAGCAGCCGCCTGAGGTTTGCCGGATGGCTGGTACGGTTTGGCTTCCGCCACCGCTTTATCCAGCTCCTGGGCGGTTTTCTTCAGCGCCAGACCGGTGGTGGTGCGGTACATCGGCTTGCCGGCGAATTTCGCCAGGTCCACCTCGATATCGGCAGCGACGATCACCAGATCCGCCTCGGCCACCTCTTCCGGGGTGATGGCATTGCCCGCCCCAACGGAGCCGCGGGTCTCCACCTTCACCCACCAGCCGCGTTTTTTGGCTTCGGTTTCGATGGCTTCTGCCGCCATAAAGGTGTGGGCGACGCCGGTCGGACAGGCGGTGACCGCGACAATGCGTTTCTGCCCCTGAGCGGCGGCCGGAACGGCTACCGCCGCTGGCGCAACGTAGGGCTTAGCGTGGTCTTTCGCTTCTCCCAGGAACAGCTCCGGATGGGCGACAGCACGGTTAATATCGCCCAGGTAAACGTTTTTACCATTCAGCGCGCTATCGGCCGGCAGCGCGGTTCCCAGCACGATGGCCAGTTCGGCGTCATTCGGGTTATCAATCAGCTCAAGGTGCGCTTTCGGCGCCGCGGCACCCAGCAGGGTTTTCGCCATGTAGGCGCGCGCCTGTCCGAGTCCGGCATCAATAATCAGCAGCGTTTTCATTATGCCTCTCCTGCTGTCAATTAAAGGGTTGTAAGTCGACGCGCGCCATCATCGCGGCCAACTGGGTACGGTCGGTAATTCCTACATTGCTCTGGCTGACGGCCAGGGCAGCGACGGCGGTCGCCAGGCGCAGGGTATGCTCGCTGGATTCACGCATCAGCAGGCCGTAAATCAGGCCGCCGACCATCGAATCGCCGGCGCCAACGGTGCTGACCACTTCCACTGAAGGTGGTTTAGCAATCCACTCCCCAGAGGCGTTGACCCACAGCGCGCCCTCTTCGCCCAGGGAGATCACCACGTGGGCAATACCCTGCTCGCGCAGCGCATGGGCGGCGTCGATAACATCTTTCATCTCCGGCAGCTTGCGGCCAGCCCAGATTTCCAGTTCGCGACGGTTCGGTTTCACCAGCCACGGCGCCGCTTTTAGTCCGGCAACCAGCGCTTCGCGGCTGCTGTCGAAAATAATGCATGGGCACTGGCTGCGCAGACGGGTCATCCAGTCGGTGAAGGCTTCCGGGCTAACGCCGGACGGCAGGCTGCCGCTGACGCAGACCATATCGAACTGCCCGAGCCAGCTCAGGGAGTCGTTGACAAAGCGTTCCCAGTCGCCCGGGGTGACTTCAAAGCCGGAGAAGTTGAAATCGGTCACTTCGCCATCTTTTTCCGTCAGCTTAACGTTGATACGGGTCCGGCCCTGCACCACCTGGAAACGGTTGGCGATCCCCAGCTCGCTGAACAGCTGCTGAAAGCCGTCCTGGTTGTCTTTACCCAGGAAGCCGCCGACGGTGACATCAATGCCGAGATCTTTCAGCACTTTCGCCACATTAATGCCTTTCCCGGCGGCGTGCAGGCCGGTGGTGCGTACCAGGTTCACTTCGCCGCGTTCAATCTCCGGGGTGAATCCCACCAGGTCGTATGCCGGGTTTAACGTAATCGTTGCTACACGTCTGCTCATTTATGCGCCCTCCCCAAGGCCTGCGGCGATCGCTTCGCCAATCGCATCCAGCGCTTGTTGCGCATCCTCACCCTGCGCGGTAAAACGCAGACGGTGACCTTTTTTCACACCCAGCGCCACAACCTTCATCAGGCTGCGACCGTTAGCCGGCTTGCCGGAACCGTCGAGATTGGTAACGGTGATGTCGCTGGAAAATTGTTTAATGGTGTTGACCAGCATGGTGCCCGGACGGGCATGCAGGCCGTGTTCATTGCGCACCACGAATTCGGCGCTCAGCACATCTTCGGCAATGGCGTCGTCGCTGGTCAGCAGCGCCAGCACGGTGGCGGCGTCGGCTTTCAGCAAATGTTCAGCTTTCTTGTCCAGCAGCAGCTTGCTCAGACGGTTCAGCACTGCGGTCGGCTGCTCATCGGCCATCGCCACCGTGACCAGCAGGGAAACCGGCTGCTCGTCGCGGGTAAAGGCGTTAGCCGCGCGGCTGACCGCCACGGCGCTGCGCAAATTGCCTTCCGCACTGTCGTTCAGCCAGACGCCCTGACCGAGGTTCAGCGGCGTATCGTTAATGACGTGGCTAACGAAGGCGGCATCGACAGCGCCAACTTCTTTCAGACGCGCCGCGTTCAGCGCCTGCAGGGTCAGCAGATCGCTGGCCGCGACGTCGAGACTGAGGGTCTCGTTATCCAGCTTCAGCGCTTCGCTCTGCTTCTCTCCCATCAGCAGCGCACGCAGCTCTTCCGCGGTGGTGGCGGACTGCAGCTGCGCGGCGACCGCGTCATCGCTCAGCACGTGGGTCAGCTGACGCAGCAGGCCGAGGTGTTCATCTGAGCTGGCGGCAATCCCGATCGCCACATAGGCGGTCTGCCCTTCACCCCAGGTGACGCCCTGCGGGAACTGAAACACCTGAACGCCAGTCTTCAGCACCTGGTCACGCGTATCCGTCGTGCCGTGCGGGATCGCGATCCCGTTGCCGAGGAAGGTCGAGGTCTGCTGCTCGCGAGCCAGCATGCCGTTCACGTAGCCATCGGCCACGTTGCCGGCGCTGACCAGCGCGGCGGCGACCTGACGGATGGCCTCTTCTTTATTACCGGCCTGCTGGCCGGGATGAATATCCTGCACAGATAACTGGAACATGGTTCTCCTCTCCTGCTGAATTGAATCGTTTCAGCTAACTTGAGAAAAAAGGCGCCATCTGACGGGGAACGGATTGCCGAATGACGCTGAAACGTTTCAAGAATTTTGTACCTTTCTTGCTCAACGCGCAAGGTACGTCAGCGACTTGATCGCAGAACTTAGAGGTACTGCACACTTTTGCTGAAGCTTTAGCTATCGACCGCCTCGAACGTCAGCTTTTTGCTGAACTCTATATTTTGAAACGCCTTTTTAATTATTCGTGCCATACTACTGTTTATTTTTAGCCAGCAGGCGTAAACTCCGCGCCGTCTCCTGAAACTACAGAAAACCAAACCCATGGAAAACCGTAGCGCCGCTCTCCCCCGACGCGGGTTCGATGTCACCTCTTCCGCCTTCTTAATCGTCGCCTTTCTGACGGGCATTGCCGGGGCGCTGCAAACCCCGACCCTGAGCCTGTTTCTGACCAACGAAGTGCACGTCCGCCCGGCGATGGTCGGTTTCTTTTTTACCGGCAGCGCGGTTATTGGCATTCTGGTCAGTCAGTTCCTCGCCGGCCGCTCCGACCGTCAGGGCGACCGCAAGCAGCTGATTGTCGTCTGCTGTCTGCTGGGGGTGCTGGCCTGCGTACTCTTTGCCTGGAACCGCAACTATTTCATTTTGCTGTTCATCGGCGTTTTTCTCAGCAGCTTTGGATCGACCGCCAACCCGCAGATGTTTGCCCTCGCGCGGGAGCATGCCGACAGGACCGGCCGCGAAGCGGTGATGTTCAGCTCCATTTTACGTGCCCAGGTCTCCCTGGCATGGGTGATTGGTCCCCCGCTGGCCTACGCCCTGGCGATGGGATTTGGTTTTACCGCGATGTATCTCAGCGCCGCGGCGGCGTTTATCGTCTGCGGGATCATGGTCTGGCTATTCTTGCCCAGCATGCGTAAAGCAAAGCCGGTAGCGACCGGCCGGCTGGAAGCTCCGCGCACGCATCGCCGCGATGCGCTGCTGCTGTTCAGCATCTGCACCCTGATGTGGGGTACTAACAGCCTGTACATCATTAACATGCCGCTGTTTATCATTGACGAGCTGCATCTGCCGGAGAAGCTGGCGGGGCTGATGATGGGCACCGCCGCCGGACTGGAAATTCCGACCATGCTGATTGCCGGTTACTACGCCCGGCGTTTCGGCAAACGCTTTCTGATGCGTCTTTCTGCAGTGGCCGGGGTGCTGTTTTACGTCGGCATGCTGACGGTGCATACGCCAGCGCTGCTGCTGGCGATGCAGGTGCTGAACGCCATCTATATCGGGATCCTCGCCGGGATCGGCATGCTCTATTTCCAGGACCTGATGCCGGGGCAGGCGGGCGCGGCCACCACCCTCTATACCAATACTACCCGCGTCGGCTGGATCATTGCCGGTTCACTGGCGGGGGTAGTGGCGGAGATCTGGAGCTATCACGCGGTGTTCTGGATTGCGCTGGCGATGGGCGTTGTCACTCAGGCCTGCCTGTGGCGGATAAGAGACGTGTAAGCACATTGGTTTCCATCCTTCTCATCTGCTGCGTTGAGCTCAGGGCGCGGTGGCCAGCTCAAGCTCCAGCAGCCAGGTGATCGCTTCATCGCGGTGGGTGAGGCACATCTCCGGCGAGGGCTGCAGGCTGGCGCACACCTTCGGGCGCAGAGGGGAGCCGAAAATAAGACATAAATTGCGCTCGGAAAGCTGGATACAACGGGTGTTAGCCGGCTTGCCCTGCGGCATGCCGGGGATCGGCGATGATATAGAGGGGGCGATGCAACATGCGCCACAATCAGTACGACATTCCACAACCCGACTCCCAAACGCTCATTTTGCGCCACAGCCTAAACGTTTTGCCAGAAGATAGCAAAACTCGCGAAATCCGCTTGCCTGAACGCCCGGGCGCGAGTAGTTTTACGCGATATTTTTGACTCGTTAAGTGACAGGATTACTGCAATGCCAAGAGCGAATGAAATTAAAAAAGGTATGGTGCTGAATTACAACGGCAAGCTGCTGATTGTGAAAAATATTGATATTCAGTCACCCAGCGCCCGCGGTGCTGCGACACTATATAAAATGCGCTTCTCCGATGTGCGCACCGGCCTGAAAGTAGAAGAGCGCTTCAAAGGCGACGATATCGTCGATACCGTCACCCTGACCCGCCGTTTCGTCGACTTCTCCTACGTCGATGGCAACGAATACGTGTTCATGGATAAAGAAGACTATACCCCTTACACCTTTACCAAAGAGCAGATTGAAGAAGAGCTGCAGTTTATTCCGGAAGGTGGGATGCCAGACATGCAGGTGCTGACCTGGGACGGCCAGCTGCTGGCGCTGGAGCTGCCGCAGACCGTTGACCTGGAAATTATCGAAACCGCGCCGGGTATTAAAGGTGCGTCCGCCAGCTCCCGCACCAAGCCAGCCACCATGAGCACCGGCCTGGTGATTCAGGTGCCGGAATACCTGACCACCGGTGAGAAAATCCGCATTCATATCGAAGAGTGCCGCTATATGGGCCGCGCGGATTAATCATCGGTAACGCCCCGACAGTAAAAAAGGACAGCGCTGGCTGTCCTTTTTATTATACCCATTGCCGCGATTACAGCAGTTCAGGGTATTTGGTCATTTTCAGCGCCAGCTCGACGCCGCGCACTTCCGCCATCCCCTTGAGACGGCCAATCGCCGAATAGCCTGGGTTGGTTTTCTTGCGCAGATCGTCGAGCATCTGATGACCATGATCCGGACGAAATGGGATCGGGCGCAGATCGCCGGCCTGTTTACGCCGCTGCTCTTCACGCAGGATAGCATCCACCACCGCCACCATATTGACGTCGCCGCTAAGGTGCGCCGCCTCGTGGAAGGTTTTTGGGTTTGCTTCACGGCAGGTAGAGCGCAGATGGGTAAAATGGATGCGATCGCCAAAGGTCTCCACCATCTTCACCAGATCGTTATCGGCGCGAACGCCATACGATCCGGTACACATGGTGAAGCCATTATTAATGCTGTCCACCGTCTCCTTCAGCCACTGCATATCTTCGATGGTCGACACGATACGCGGCAGGCCAAGGATCGGCCGCGGCGGATCGTCCGGATGCACAGCCAGGCGGATCCCTACCTCTTCGCATACCGGCACGATGGCGCGCAGGAAATAGGCCATATTTTCACGCAGCTGCGCTTTATCAATGTGGTCGTACTCCGCCAGACGCGCGCGGAACTGGTCAAGGGTGTAGCCCTCTTCCGCTCCCGGCAGGCCGGCGATGATATTGCGAGTCAGTTTATCGATATCTGCTTCGCTCATCGCCTTGAAATAGGCCTCAGCCTGACGCTGCTCTTCTTCACTGTAATCCGCTTCCGCTCCCGGGCGTTTAAGGATATGCAGCTCAAAGGCGGCGAAAGCGATCTGATCGAAACGCAGCGCCCGGGAGCCGTCCGGCAGCTCATATTCCAGATCGGTGCGCGTCCAGTCGAGGATCGGCATAAAGTTGTAGCACACGGTATCGATGCCGCAGGCCGCGAGGTTGCGGATGCTCTGCTGATAGTTGGCAATCCAGGTCGCATACTGCCCGCTGTGGGTTTTAATATCCTCGTGGACGGGAATGCTTTCGACGACCGACCAGGTCAACCCTTTTGCCGCTAACAGCGCCTGACGCGCTTTAATCTCGTCGACCGGCCATACCTGACCGTTTGCAATATGGTGCAGCGCAGTGACGACGCCGGTCGCCCCCGCCTGCCGTACATCATCAAGCGATACCGGATCGTTCGGCCCATACCACCGCCAGGTTTGCTCCATCGCTATGTCCTCACAAAAGTTGTTATACCAATAATGGCGACACTCATGACGACTACCATACATGTTTCTCACCTGGCTGCAAACAGTGCTGGCCTATTGATTGATCCAGCTCACAGTCAGCGGATAATTTCGGCTTACCAATTTAACTTCCTGTCATATAACTTTAGACTGGCATTGTTAATAAGCAGTTAAACAGGTGTGGGAAGAATGACAACAATTGCAACCGCTACGCTACCGAAGAACGTGCAATACCCTCAATACGATCGCAGCCAGCTCCGCTCGCGTATTGTCCATTTCGGCTTTGGCGCGTTTCACCGCGCGCACCAGGCGCTGCTCACCGATCGCGTGCTGAATAACGTCGGCGGCGACTGGGGGATCTGTGAAATCAGTCTGTTCAGCGGCGACACGCTGATGAGCCAGCTTCGCGAACAGGACCATCTGTTTACCGTGCTGGAAAAAGGCGCCGACGGCAACCAGCCCATTGTGATCGGCGCGGTGCACGAATGTCTGAACGCCAGGCTCGATTCGCTGGCGGCGATTATCGAAAAATTTTGCGAGCCGCAGGTAGCGATTGTCTCGCTGACCATTACGGAAAAAGGCTACTGCATCGATCCGGCGACCGGGAAACTGGATCCGACGCATCCGCGCATTATTCACGATCTGGAGAATCCGACGCTGCCGCAGTCAGCTCCCGGTATTTTAGTTGAAGCGCTGGCCCGCCGCCGGGAACGAGGCCTTCCGCCCTTTACCGTGCTCTCCTGCGATAATATCCCCGACAACGGTCACGTGGTAAAAAATGCCGTCCTCGGCATGGCGGAAAAACGCAGCCCGGCGCTGGCGGACTGGATCGCCGACAACGTCAGCTTCCCGGGCACCATGGTGGATCGTATTGTTCCTGCGGCCACACCGGAGTCACTGGCGGAAATCGCCACCGTGCTGGGGGTCGACGATCCCTGCGCCATCAGTTGCGAACCCTTCATTCAGTGGGTGGTCGAAGATCACTTTGTCGCCGGGCGACCCGCCTGGGAGACGGCGGGCGTGCAGATGACCGATGACGTGTTGCCCTGGGAGCAAATGAAGCTGCGGATGCTCAACGGCAGCCACTCTTTCCTCGCCTGGCTTGGCTATCTGGCAGGGCATGCGCACATTAGCGACTGCATGCGGGATGAGGTCTTCCGCCGCGCCGCCCGCCAGCTGATGCTTGACGAACAGGCTCCGACGCTGACCATTACCGGCGTTGATCTGCTGGCCTATGCCGACAGTCTCATCGCCCGCTTCAGCAATCCGGCGCTCAAACACCGCACCTGGCAAATCGCCATGGACGGTAGCCAGAAGCTGCCCCAGCGCATGCTCGATGGCATCCGCGTACATCTGGCGCGCGACAGCCGTTGGCCGCTGCTGGCTCTCGGCGTGGCCGGCTGGATGCGCTACGTCAGCGGCACGGACGACGCCGGTCAGACGATCGACGTGCGCGATCCGCTGGTCGACAAGATCCGGCAGCGGGTGGCGCAGAGCGATGAGCAGCAGCGCGTCGACGCCCTGCTGGGGCTGGAGGAAATATTTGGCCGCGACCTGCCGCACAACGCCCAGTTTGTCGCCGGGATCCGCGCCGCCTGGCAACAGCTGGCGACGCACGGCGCCCGCGAGGCCGTCGCCCGCGCGCTGAATTCTTAACAATATTTGCGCTTATGCGGACAGAATTCTCTTCTGTCCGCCTCAGGACTTCTCTTTTCCCCCTTTTTTCGTCAGGATAGGCGTAACTGTTACAACATTACATTTATCCTGGAGAAAAGAGTGACCAGAACCAATTTGATCACCGGCTTTCTCGGCAGCGGTAAGACGACCTCGATTCTTCATCTGCTGGCGCAGAAGCCTGCGGATGAAAAATGGGCCGTACTGGTTAACGAGTTTGGCGAAGTCGGGATAGACGGCGCGCTGCTGGCCGACAGCGGCGCCCTGCTCAAAGAGATCCCCGGCGGCTGCATGTGCTGCGTCAATGGCCTGCCGATGCAGGTTGGGCTGAACACCCTGCTGCGCCAGGGCAAACCCGATCGCCTGCTGATCGAACCCACCGGTTTGGGCCACCCAAAGCAGATCCTCGATATCCTCACCGCGGCGGTGTATGAGCCCTGGATCGATCTGCGCGCCACGCTGTGCATCCTCGATCCCCGCCAGCTGCTGGATGAAAGAGCCGTCAGCAACGACAACTTCCGCGATCAGCTGGCCGCGGCGGACATCATTGTGGCGAATAAAAGTGATCGGGAAACCCCCGAAAGCGCCCGGGCGCTGGCCGACTGGTGGCAGCGCTGGGGCGGCGAGCGTCGCAAGGTGTCGGCAATCCAGGGCAATATCGATCTGACCCTGCTCGATGAGCCACGACGGAACACCGCCCCGCTGCCGGCGAGCGCGGAGCACGCCCACCGCCATCCCCCCACTTCCGGCCTCGCCGCGCTCAGCCTGGCGGAACACCAGCGCTGGCGCCGACATCTCAACAATGGCCAGGGCTATCAGGGCTGCGGCTGGATCTTCGACGCGGAGACGGTTTTTGACACCATCGGCCTGCTCGAATGGGCCAGGCTGGCGCCAGTGGGGCGCGTTAAAGGCGTGATGCGCATTGCCGAGGGGGCGGTACGAATCAACCGTCAGGGGGAGGATCTCCATATCGAGACCCTCAGCGTCGCTCCGCCCGATAGTCGGATCGAGCTTATTTCCGCGAATGAAGCCGACTGGAACGCACTCCAGACCTCGTTGTTGAGGCTTCGTTTAAGTTAAGGCGGCTAAGGTTGCCGCCGACTGTCACAAAATCGCAATGGCTATGATGAAAAACCGAATTCCTTTAATCCTGCTGCTTAACATCGCGGGTGTAGCGCTATTTTGCTCCTGGTATCTGCCAGCCAACCATGGCGCGTGGTTGCCGGTCGACTCCGCGATCTTCCATTTCTTTAACCATGGCGTCAGCGTCAGCCATGCTTATGCCTGGCTGCTGGCGATCATCAACAATCGCGCCTTCGACGCCTGTTCGCTGCTGGCGATGGGCTGCCTGATGCTGAGCTATTGGCTAAAGGCGCCGACTGCAGGCCGTCGTCAGATCGCCATCATGGGCCTGGTGATGCTGCTGGCGGCGGTGATCATCAACCAGCTCGCACAACACCTGATGCCGGTACAGCGCGCCAGCCCGTCGCTGTTTTTTAGCGATATTACCCGCGTCAGCGACGTCGTTAACTTCCCCACTAAGGATGCGTCGAAGGACAGCTTCCCTGGCGATCATGGGATGATGCTGCTGATCTTCGCCAGCTTTATGTGGCGCTATTTTGGCCGTCGCGCGCTGGGCGTCGCGCTGATTATCTTTGTGGTCTTTGCTTTCCCGCGGGTAATGATTGGCGCCCACTGGTTTAGCGATATTGCCGTCGGCTCCCTGACCGCCGTGCTGATCGGCGCGCCCTGGGTATTGATGACCCCGCTGAGCGATAAATTGATCGCCTTTTTCGATCGCTACTTACCCAGCAGAATATCGGCCAAATAATGTCTCCGGCAGCCGCAAGAGTCATTAACTATAAGGGGACCTTTTGGGTCCCTTTTTACATTTTCCCTTTTTTTCAACATGACGTTCATCTTCTTGTCACATTAATCCCGTGACAAATGAAGGAATTGTCTGTTTTTTGCCCGATATTGCCGTAATTTTGGCCTTTCCCGATGATTCACTTTTTGTCACCAAAATACTTATAAGAAATCGCGCAAAACCGCTCGCCATGCGGCGTTTGATAGGGTAATCTCGTTCTCGTTTTGCCTTTTCCGCAGCATTAATTCAGGGCATGAATAAAATTGTGCGTGACTGCACAAATTTAAGCTTAAGGAATTGTCTCATTGCGGATGGGTATTTAGGCTCTAACACGTTTGGCATTTTTTATAACGACATTGTCGTTAAGGACAACAAGGGAAAATAAACAGCATGGTCAAATCTCAGCCGATTTTGAGATATATCTTGCGGGTAGCCCCCGCGATTGCAGTAGCGGTTCTGCTTTCCGCGTGTAGTTCAACAAGTACCGCCAGGAATATGCATTCTGAGACGCATGCTGTGGGTAGTGGCGATTTATCATCACTGCAAGCCTCTCAGGATGAATTTGAAACGATGGTCCGTAACCTGGACGTAAAGTCCCGTTTAATGGATCAGTATGCCAGCTGGAAAGGCGTGCGTTACCGCCTCGGCGGCAGCACCCGCAAGGGTATCGACTGCTCAGCGTTTGTGCAGCGCACCTTCCGCGAACAATTTGGTCTGGAACTGCCGCGTTCAACCTCTGAACAGCAGGAAACCGGAAAATCGATTTCCCGTGCCCAACTGCGTACAGGCGATCTGGTTCTGTTTCGCGCCGGCTCTACCGGCCGCCATGTCGGGATCTACCTCGGCAACAACCAGTTTGTTCACGCCTCCACCAGCAGCGGGGTGACTATCTCCAGCATGGATGAGCCATACTGGAAAAAGCGCTACAATGAAGCGCGTCGAGTCCTGAGCCGCTCGTAAACTGTCCTCCACCGCCGCCGGTTATCCCTTGGCTGGCTGCGGGATAAAAAACACTGCCCCAGGCAGTGTTTTTTTTTGCCACCTGGTTCTCAACGTCGCAAAATAAGCTATGTCTTTTAAGTGGGAATGAGAAAAACGACGACCGACACTCCGTTGATGCGCTTCAATAATACGGAAAGAATCTGGCTATGCTTACTCGCTACTTTTCGCCCCAGCGTAAAACCTGGTTAACCAGCCTGAGCGTGGGGATCATCGTCGCGCTGTTGGCCGGGAGCATTCAGTTTATGGTGATCTACCATAACCGGGCCGAGCGTTTCGACGCCATTATCAACAATGTTAATACCTATCTGAAAAGCTATTTTCACGACCTGCGCCAGACCATTGACGGCCTGCAGCCGCTGGTGGACCAGCCCTGCGAGAATATTGACTCCGGGCTTACCTCCCACGCCGCGTTCAGCCCCAACGTCCGCGCTTTCCTGCTGGTCAAAAACGGCATCGCCTTTTGCTCATCGGCTACGGGAGCCATGAATACGCCCCTCAGCCAGCTGATCCCGGCCATCGATATCAGCAAACCCGTTGCTATGGCGATTTTACCAGGCACGCCGATGATGCCGAAGAGCGCGGCGCTGGCGCTGTGGGTAGGTAAACCCGGCGATCAAAACAGCGGCATTTTCGTGTCGATTAACGCTAATCTCACACCGTATATCCTCTATTCCGCACGGCAAAACGATTTCAGCGGCATTGCGCTGGCCATCGATCACACCGCTATCTCCACCTTCAGTAATCGGCTGGTGGATCCGCAAACGCTGCATAACGTGCCGATCCGCCAGGCACAGATCGAGGGCTTACCGCTGAAGGTCTACCTGTATGCCAACAGCTGGCTGGCGGAAAATACGCAGTTTGCTCTGCTGCTCGGGGTCGTCTGCGGCCTGCTGGCGGGGCTGCTCTGCTATTACGTGCTGACGATCAAATCGGATCCGCGAAAATCTATTCTGTTGGGGATCAAAAATAACCAGTTCTACATCGTTTATCAGCCGGTGGTTAATGCACAGACTCTACGTATCAGCGGCGTGGAGGTCCTAATGCGCTGGCGCCATCCGGTGGTTGGTGAAATTCCGCCCGACGTTTTTATTAACCTGGCCGAAACCCAGCAGATGATCGTGCCGCTAACCCATCACCTGCTCGCGCTGATCGCCAGCGACGCTGCGGTGTTGAAGCGTATTCTGCCGCGCGGCGTGAAGCTGGGGTTGAATATTTCCCCTGCCCATCTGCAGGCCGACAGCTTCCGTGACGATATGCTGCGCTTCGCCGCCGCGCTGCCCGCCGACCACTTTCACGTGGTGCTGGAGGTAACCGAGCGGGCGATGATTGATAAAGAAAAATCGATGGCTAACTTCGCCTGGCTCCACCGCCAGGGATTCGAAATCGCGATTGATGATTTCGGCACCGGGCATAGCGCGCTGATCTATCTCGAACGGTATAACTTCGATTATCTGAAGATCGATCGCGGTTTTGTGCAGGCGATTGGTACTGAAACAGTAACCTCGCCGGTGCTGGATGCGGTACTGACCCTCAGCCGCCGGCTGAAATTAATGACCGTCGCCGAAGGGGTGGAGACCCAGGAACAGGCGGAGTGGCTTCGCGGCCAGGGCGTTCATTTCCTGCAGGGGTACTGGATCAGCCGACCGCTGTCGCTGGCCGGGCTGGTGGCTGCGCACGATGAACCCGCGAACTATTTCACAACGCGCTAAGTCTCACTTATGATGCGGGAACGGATGTCGGCCATGGGGGCCGGCCATGACAGGGTATTCTGCCGCCTATGTATGCGCGCCTCTTTCTGATTCTGCTGGCTCTGTTTAGCCTGGACGCTAAGGCGCAAACCATTCAGGAAAGCGTAGCCTTCGCGATTATCGGCGAACCGAAATACGCCGCCGGTTTCAGTCATTTTGATTACGTCAATCCCAGGGCGCCGAAAGGCGGCACCCTCACCCTGGCGGCGATCGGCACCTTTGATAACTTCAACCGTTATGCGCTGCGCGGCAACCCCGCGGTACGCACGGAGGCGCTCTACGATACCCTGTTCACCACCTCGGATGATGAGCCCGGCAGCTACTACCCGCTGATTGCCGAGCGGGCGCGCTATGCCGAGGACTATTCCTGGATGGAGATCGCGCTCAACCCGCGCGCCCGCTTCCATGACGGCACGCCGATCACCGCCCGCGATGTGGCGTTTACCTTCAACAAGTTTATGACCGAAGGGGTGCCGCAGTTTCGCCTGTTTTATAAAGGCACCACCGTGAAGGCCATCGCGCCGTTGACCGTGCGTATTGACCTCGGCCAGCCCGGCAAAGAGAACATGCTGAGTCTGCTGAGCCTGCCGGTGATGCCCGAGGCGTTCTGGCGCCAGCACAAACTCAGCGACCCGCTGTCGAAGCCGCCGCTGGCCAGCGGGCCATACCGCATCAGCGCCTGGCGAATGGGGCAATATATTACCTATTCCCGGGTCGCCGACTACTGGGCGGCCGACCTGCCGGTCAACCGCGGTCGCTGGAATTTCGATACGCTGCGCTATGACTATTATCTCGACGACAATGTCGCTTTCGAAGCCTTTAAAGCGGGAGCCGTCGATCGCCGGGAAGAGACCGTCGCCAAAAACTGGGCTACCCGCTACGTCGGTCGCAACTTCAGCCGCGGCTACATCATTAAAGATGAGCATACCAATACCTCGGCGCAGGATACCCAGTGGCTGGCGTTCAATATTCAGCGCCCGATTTTTGCCGATCGCCGGGTGCGGCAGGCCATTACCCTGGCGTTCGATTTCGAATGGATGAACAAGGCGCTGTTTTACAGCGCCTATCAGCGCGCCAACAGCTATTTCCAGAACACCGAATATGCCGCCCGCAGCCTGCCCGACGCAGCCGAGCTGGCCCTGCTGACGCCGATGAAAAACGAACTGCCCTCGGAGCTCTTCAGCCAGGTTTACCAGCCGCCGGTCTCCCGCGGCGATGGCTTCGATCGCGCCAACTTACTCAAAGCCGACGCCCTGCTCAATGCGGCGGGCTGGACGGTGAAGAACCAGCGCCGGGTCAACGCCGCCACCGGTAAGCCGCTGCGCTTTGAGCTACTGCTGCCGGCCGGGGGCAATGACCGCTGGGTGCTGCCGTTTCAGCACAACCTACAGCGTCTGGGGATCGTCATGGATATTCGTCAGGTTGATAATTCGCAGTACAGCAACCGCCGCCGCAGCCGGGATTACGACATGATGCCAAGCCTGTGGCGCGCCATGCCCTGGCCGGGGACCGACCTGCAAATCTCCTGGGCGTCCGACTATATTCACTCCAGCTACAACGCGCCGGGGGTGCAAAGCCCGGTAGTGGATAAGCTGATTGCGCAGATCCTGCAGTGGCAGGGCAATAAGCAGAAACTGATCCCTCTCGGTCGGGCGCTGGATCGTGTGCTGACCTGGAATAACTACATGTTGCCGATGTGGTATATGGCGCAGGACCGCACCGCGTGGTGGAATAAGTTCTCTTTCCCCGCGACCCGCCCCATCTATTCGTCCGGCCTCGATACCTGGTGGTACGACGTGAACAAAGCGGCCACCCTCCCCGCGGACAGACGCTAAGGACATCCCATGGGCAGCTACCTGATCCGCCGTTTGCTGTTAGTCATCCCCACCCTGTGGGCCATCATCACCATTAACTTTTTTATTGTCCAGATCGCGCCTGGCGGCCCGGTCGATCAGGCCATCGCCGCCATCGAGTTTAATCAGCGCGGCGGGATGCCGGGGGCTGGCGACGGCGGGATGGGCGCCAGCCATGCCCGCACCGGCGCAGGCAATATCAGCGAGGGTCACTATCGCGGCGGGCGCGGCCTCGACCCGGAAGTCATCGCCGAGATCACCCACCGCTACGGCTTCGATAAACCGCTGCACGAACGCTATCTGAAGATGCTGGGCGATTATCTGCGCTTTGATTTCGGCGACAGCCTGTTTCGCAGCGCCTCCGTGCTGCAGCTGATTAAAGACAGCCTGCCGGTCTCGGTGAGCCTCGGGCTGTGGAGCACGCTGATTATCTATCTGGTCTCCATTCCGCTGGGCATCCGCAAAGCGGTCAGCAACGGCAGCCGCTTTGATATCTGGAGCAGTACACTGATTATCATTGGCTATGCGATCCCTGCCTTTCTGTTCGCCATCCTGCTGATCGTGATTTTTGCCGGCGGCAGCTATTTCGACCTCTTCCCGCTGCGCGGTCTGGTCTCGCCAAATTTCGACACCCTCCCCTGGTATCAGAAGATCCTCGACTACCTGTGGCACATCACCCTGCCGGTGCTGGCGACGGTAATTGGCGGCTTTGCCGCGCTGACTATGCTGACCAAAAACAGCTTCCTCGACGAGATCCGCAAACAGTATGTGGTCACCGCCCGCGCCAAAGGCGTTGGTGAGAAACAGATCCTCTGGGGACACGTGTTCCGTAACGCCATGCTGCTGGTAATCGCCGGCTTCCCGGCCACCTTTATCAGTATGTTCTTTACCGGCTCGTTGCTGATCGAAGTGATGTTCTCGCTAAACGGCCTGGGTCTGCTGGGCTATGAAGCGACGGTCTCCCGCGACTATCCGGTGATGTTTGGCACGCTCTATATTTTCACTCTGATTGGCCTGCTGCTGAATATCGTCAGCGATATCAGCTATACGCTGGTCGACCCGCGCATTGATTTTGAGGGCCGCTAATGTCTTTCTTCAGTCCCGTTAATCAGGCCCGCTGGGCGCGCTTTCGCCACAACCGTCGCGGCTACTGGTCGCTGTGGCTGTTTTTAATTCTCTTCCTTTGCAGCCTGGGCGCCGAGCTGCTGGCCAACGACCGCCCGCTGCTGGTGCAGTACCGGGGCCAGCTGTACGTCCCGGTGTTAAAAAACTACACCGAGCAAACCTTCGGCGGCGCGTTCGCCACCGCCGCCGACTATCAGGATCCCTGGCTGCAGCAGCAGCTGGCGACTCACGGCTGGGCGCTATGGCCGCCAGTGCGCTTCGGCGCGACGACAATTAATTTTGCCAGCACGGTTCCCTTTCCATCGCCGCCCTCGGCCAGCAACTGGCTCGGCACCGACGCCAACGGCGGCGATGTGCTGGCGCGGATCCTCTATGGGACACGCATCTCGGTGCTCTTCGGTCTGCTGCTGACGCTGTTCTCCAGCGTGCTGGGGGTGCTGGCCGGAGCGATACAGGGTTACTACGGCGGTAAAATCGACCTGTGGGGGCAGCGCTTTATCGAAGTCTGGTCCGGCATGCCAACGCTGTTCCTGATCATCCTGCTCTCCAGCGTCGTGCAGCCGGGCTTCTGGTGGCTGTTGGCAATCACCGTTCTCTTTGGCTGGATGACGCTGGTGGGCGTGGTGCGCGCGGAATTTCTCCGCACTCGCAACTACGACTATGTTCGGGCGGCGCAGGCGTTAGGGGTTAGCGACCGGCAGATCATCCTGCGGCATATGTTGCCCAACGCGATGGTGGCGACCCTCACCTTCCTGCCCTTTATCCTGTGCAGCTCCATTACCACCCTGACGTCGCTGGATTTTCTCGGCTTCGGCCTGCCGCTCGGCTCGCCCTCCCTCGGCGAGCTGCTGCTGCAGGGCAAAAACAACCTGCAGGCGCCCTGGCTGGGCATTGCCGCATTTCTCTCCGTCGCCGTGCTGCTGACGCTACTGATTTTTATCGGTGAAGCGGTTCGCGACGCCTTTGACCCGAGTAAGGCGGTGTAATATGACCCACCCGCTATTAGCTATCGACAATCTCTCTATTGCCTTTCGCCAGCAGGGCGAGACGCAGACCGTGGTGCATAATCTGTCGCTCGAGGTGGCGGTCGGCGAAACGCTGGCCCTGGTGGGCGAATCCGGCTCAGGTAAGAGCATCTCCGCCCTGTCGGTGCTGCGGCTGCTCCCTACCCCGCCGGCCAGCTACCCCAGCGGTGACATCCGTTTTCATGGCCAGTCGCTGCTGCATGCGGATGAGGCGACCCTGCGCGGCGTGCGCGGCAACCGGATCGCGATGATCTTTCAGGAACCGATGGTATCGCTCAATCCTCTGCACACCCTGGAAAAACAGCTCTACGAGGTGCTGTCGTTACACCGGGGAATGCGCAAACAGGCGGCGCGCGGGGAGATCCTCGACTGCCTGGAGCGCGTCGGGATCCGTCAGGCGCCGCGGCGGCTGGCGGACTATCCGCATCAGCTCTCCGGTGGCGAGCGCCAGCGGGTGATGATCGCCATGGCGCTGCTGACTCGCCCGGAGCTGCTGATCGCCGACGAGCCGACTACCGCCCTGGACGTATCGGTGCAGGCGCAAATTCTGCAACTGCTGCGCGAGCTGAAGCAGGAGCTGAACATGGGGCTGCTGTTTATCACTCATAACCTGAGCATCGTCCGCCAGCTGGCTGACCGGGTGGCGGTTATGCAGAACGGCCGCTGCGTGGAACACAATGACTGTCGGGCGCTGTTCAGCGCGCCAGCGCATCCCTACACCCAACGCCTGCTGGATAGCGAGCCGGACGGGGAGCCGGTGCCGCTGGCCGCCGATGCCCCGGTGCTGCTGCAGGCGGACGATTTAAAGGTGGCGTTTCCCGTTCGCAAAGGGATCCTGCGTCGGGTGGTCGATCATCATCGGGTGGTCAACAGCCTCAGCTTTCAGCTGCGCGCCGGCGAGACGCTGGGCCTGGTGGGGGAATCGGGTTCCGGTAAAAGCACCACCGGCCTGGCCCTGCTGCGCCTGATCCCGTCCGGGGGCAAGATAACCTTCGCCGGCCAGCCGATTCAGGGGCGTAACCGCCGACAGCTGCTACCGCTGCGCCGACAGATGCAGGTGGTTTTTCAGGATCCGAACTCGTCGCTCAATCCGCGCCTCACGGCGCAGCAGATCATTGAGGAAGGCTTGCGCGTCCACCAGCCGACGCTGACGGCGGCCGAACGCGAACAGGCGGTGATCCTTGCCATGCAGGAGGTCGGCCTCGACCCGGCCAGCCGCCAGCGCTATCCGGCGGCGTTCTCCGGTGGCCAGCGACAGCGTATCGCCATCGCCAGAGCGTTGATCGTCAAACCGCAGCTGATCGTCCTCGATGAACCGACCTCATCGCTGGACAAAACCGTTCAGGCGCAGATCCTGAACCTGCTGAAAGCCTTACAGCGAAAGCATCAGCTGGCCTATATTTTTATCAGCCATGATTTAGGCGTGGTGCGGGCGCTGTGTCACCAGGTGATGGTGCTGCGTCAGGGAGAGGTGGTCGAACAGGGCGAGTGCAAGTCCGTCTTCAGCGCACCCCGGCATGAGTATACCCGCCAGCTGCTGGCGCTAAGCTGACGGTCAGAAAGGATTATTGCCGGAGAAGGGCTCGGCGATGGCCACGCCAAAGTTTTTCAGACGACAGGTGGCGGCAAACTCATCCTGCAGGTTAACGAACAGGCAGGGTTCGCCTTCGCACTCCAGCACGGAACAGTCGACTTCGATGTCGCTTAACGCCTGGCTGAGCTTATGCATCACCGGCCAGGCTTTCTCACCGTCCGGGCTCAGCAATTTCAGGGCAACGAGACTGTTCTCGTTCTGCGCGCCGTTTTGCGGAATCGGTTCAACTCTGGAACCCGCAAAACCGGCCAGCCAGCGATAGCTCTGCGGCAGACGGTGTACGATAGAGAGTTGTTGTGTATTCACTTGGTTTCCCCGGAAGCAAAAGGCTTCACAATAAATTTACATCAATATTAACACACTGTTGACAAATAGTCCTGCCTTGAGGCAGAAAACGTTTACAGCGGCGGCGGACCAGGGTTAAGCGCTTATAATCCAGCGCTTTATTTTTTATACCTGGCGAGCCAATTGGCGCTATATGTACCCGTTTCTGTGATCCAAAACAACTTTTTTATCGCAACAATGCGACTTTTTACACTAATTGATTTTACATAAAAGAAACAAATCGCAGAACCCTGAAGCCCATTGCGGTTGACATGCATCAAGAAAGGGGCGATTTCGCCCCTGAAAATGTGACCTAGCGTGCGATTTTTCGCCGCCGGGATGCGTAAAGCGAGAAGAAAATAGAGCAGGTTGCGCAGAAGGCAATAGAGATCAGCATCGGCCAGGCGGTGGTAAACGTCGCCATCGACAGCAGCGCGCCGATAATCGCCCCGATACCGAAACGGAAAGTCCCCGCCAGCGACGAAGCAGTGCCCGCCATATGCGGAAACTCATCGAGGATCACCGCCATGGCGTTAGACGACACCATGGATACGCAGCCGACAAAGGCCGCTACGCCGATCACCAGTGACCAGAAGCCGACATCCAGCAGCGCGCAGACCACCATCCACACCGCCATGGCAAACTGGATCCACAGCCCGGCGCGGAACATACGCAACGCCCCTACCCGCCGCACAAACCGGCTGTTGAACATGGTCATCAGAAACAGAAAAACGATGTTCAGCGCAAAATAGTAGCCAAAGTGCTGAGGCGCGACGTGGTTTATATTGATGTAGACAAAGGGACCGGCGCTAAGGAAAGAGAACATGCCCGCGAAGCTAAAGCCGCTCGCCAGCATATAGCTCAGTACCCGCTTGTGGCGGAACAGCGTGGCAAAGTTACCCAGCGTGGTGCGCAGATGGAACGGCTGACGCCTTTCAGCCGGCAGCGTTTCGCGGATAAACAGGCCGATCATCAGCGAGGCCAGCAGGGCCACCAGGGCGAGGATCCAAAAGATGGCATGCCAGCTGAACCAGACCAACACCGCCCCGCCGACCATCGGCGCCACCAGCGGCGCAATGGTCGTGACCAGCATGACAAACGACATCATGCGCGAAAACTCATCTTTCGGATAGATGTCGCGCATCAGGGCGTTAATCACCACGCTGGCCGCCGCGGCTGCCAGACCGTGGAAGAAACGCATGACAATCAGCATATCGACGGTTTGCGACAGGGCGCAGGCTACCGCCGCCGCCGCGAAGACCAGCGTTCCGCCGAGGATCACCGGCTTGCGGCCAAGGCTGTCCGCCATCGGGCCGTACAGCAGCTGACCCAGCGCAAAGCCGAGGATATAGGTGCTGAGCGTCATCTGCGCGCTGCCGTCCGGGACGTTATACTGGGCGGCGATCACCGGCAGGGCCGGAAGATACATATCAATAGACAGCGGCATCAGCATGGCCAGCAGGCCAAGGATAAACACAATCCCCAGTGAAGAATTCTGCTTCAGCGTCACGTTTTACTCCGTGGCTGCGGGGCGCCCACGCTGGCGATTTCCGCTTCCGTCAGCGGACGATATTCACCCGGCGCCAGCGATTCATCCAGCAGGATGTCGCCGATGCGTTCCCGATGCAGGCCAACCACGTGGTTGCCCACGGCGGCGAACATGCGTTTCACCTGATGGTAGCGGCCTTCGCTGATGGTGAGGCGCACTTCGGTCGGAGTGATAACTTCCAGCAACGCCGGTTTGGTGAGATCTTTTTCGTTATGCAGCTGGACGCCTTTGGCGAACAGCTCCGCGGTCCCTTCCGCCAGCGGGCTTTCCAGCGCCACCAGATAGGTTTTTTCACAGTGGTGGCGCGGCGAGGTAATGCGATGCGACCACTGGCCGTCATCGGTCATCAGCACCAGCCCGGTGGTGTCGATATCCAGCCGTCCGGCGGCGTGCAGCTTATGCGCCACCGGCTCGTCGAGGAAATAAAGGATAGTCGGATGATCGGGATCGTCGGTGGAACAGACGTACCCTTGCGGCTTGTTGAGCATAAAGTAACGCGGGCCATTCTGCTGGGTCAGCGTATTTCCGTCATACTCCACCTCGTGCTCCGGCTGGAGCTTAAAAGAGGCATCTTTCACAATGTCGCCGTCCACGGTAACGCGGCTGCCGCGAATTTCACGCCCGGCAATAGCCCGGCTGACGCCCAGCTGCTGAGCGATAAACTTATCAAGTCGCATGAGATTTTTTTAGCCTGTCATAGTGCTGGAGCGGGCAAATCGCCCGAAAAAGAAGAATTTCACCGGCTAGTATAACGGGCTCTTAACACCACTCAAGGGAAAAGATTCATGGCATACTATTCGCCAGTTAATTAGCCCCGTGAATTCATGACTTTTACATTACGTCCTTACCAACAAGAAGCCGTCGATGCCACCCTCGCCTGGTTCCGTCGCCATACCGAGCCGGCGGCGATTGTCCTGCCCACCGGCGCGGGCAAAAGTCTGGTGATCGCCGAGCTTGCCAGGCTGGCGCGCGGCCGCGTGCTGGTGCTGGCCCATGTCAAAGAGCTGGTGGCGCAGAACCATGCCAAATACTGCGCCCTTGGACTCGAGGCGGATATCTTCGCCGCCGGTCTGCAGCGAAAAGAGAGCCACGGCAAAGTGGTGTTCGGCAGCGTGCAGTCGGTGGCGCGCAATCTCGACCAGTTTCGCAGCGAATTTTCGCTACTCATCGTCGATGAATGCCACCGCATCAGCGATGATGACGACAGCCAGTATCAGCAGATCATCGGTCACCTGCGGCAGGTCAATCCGCAGATCCGGCTGCTCGGCCTGACGGCCACGCCGTTCCGCCTTGGCAAGGGCTGGATCTATCAGTTCCATTATCATGGGATGGTGCGCGGCGATGAAAAGGCCCTGTTCCGCGACTGCATCTATGAGCTACCGCTGCGCTATATGATTAAACACGGCTATCTGACGCCGCCGGAGCGCCTCGATATGCCGGTGGTGCAGTACGATTTCAGTCGCCTGCAGGCGCAAAGCAACGGCCTGTTCAGCGAAGCCGATCTTAACCATGAGCTGAAAAAACAACAGCGTATCACGCCGCATATTGTCAGCCAGATCGTGGAGTTCGCCGAAAACCGCAAAGGGGTGATGATCTTTGCCGCCACCGTGGAACACGCCCGGGAAGTGACCGGCCTGCTGCCGGTAGGCCAGGCGGCGCTGATCACCGGCGAAACGCCTGGGCCGGAGCGGGATCGCATCATCGAGGCCTTTAAAGCGCAGGCGTATCGCTATCTGGTGAACGTCGCGGTGCTGACCACCGGCTTTGACGCCCCGCACGTCGACCTGATCGCCATCCTCCGCCCCACCGAGTCGGTGAGTCTTTACCAACAGATCGTTGGCCGCGGTCTGCGCCTGGCGCCGGGGAAAACCGACTGTCTGATCCTAGACTACGCCGGCAATCCGCATGACCTGTATGCCCCGGAAGTGGGGACGCCGAAGGGCAAAAGCGACAACGTGCCGGTGCAGGTCTTCTGCCCGGCCTGCGGCTTCGCCAATACCTTCTGGGGCAAAACCACCGCCGACGGCACCTTGATTGAACACTTTGGCCGCCGCTGCCAGGGGTGGTTCGAAGATGACGACGGCCACCGCGAACAGTGCGACTTCCGCTTTCGCTTTAAAAACTGCCCGCAGTGTAATGCGGAAAACGACATCGCCGCCCGCCGCTGCCGGGAGTGCGACACTATACTGGTTGACCCGGACGATATGCTGAAGGCGGCGCTGAAGCTGAAGGACGCGCTGGTGCTGCGCTGCAGCGGCATGGCCCTGCAGCACGGCGGCGACGAGAAGGGCCCGTGGCTGAAAATCACCTACTACGATGAAGACGGGGCGGATGTCAGTGAGCGCTTCCGTCTGCAGACCCCCGCCCAGCGCACCGCCTTCGAACAACTGTTTATTCGCCCGCATACCCGCACCCCCGGGGTGCCGCTGCGCTGGATAACGCCGGCGGATATCGTGACCCAGCAGGCGCTGCTGCGCCATCCGGACTTTGTCGTCGCCCGCATGAAGGGGCAGTACTGGCAGGTGCGGGAAAAAGTGTTCGATTATCAGGGGCGTTTTCGTCGCGCCAACGAGCTGCGTTAATTACCGGAAAGCTGAGGTTTTGATTGCCCGGGTGTCGTTTGGCGGCTATAATGCCGCCCGCTTTTGCATTCGCAAAGCAGATAATCCGCCTGTTGCTGGGTCGCCTGTAGCAGGCTTTATATATAGAGAGACATCAATGTTTACTATCAACGCAGAAGTACGTAAAGAGCAGGGTAAGGGTGCGAGCCGCCGCCTGCGCGCAGCTAACAAGTTCCCGGCAATCATCTACGGTGGCGAAGCTGCTCCGGTTGCTATCGAACTGGACCACGACAAAGTATGGAACATGCAGGACAAAGCTGAGTTTTACAGCGAAGTTCTGACCGTCGTTGTTGATGGCAAAGAAGAAAAAGTCAAAGTTCAGGCTGTTCAGCGCCACGCGTTCAAGCCGAAACTGACTCACATCGACTTCGTTCGCGCGTAATCGTCGATAGCAAGTTGTATGGCAAGCGCCCCGGGGTCTCAGGCTCCGGGGCGTTTTGTTATCTGCGCTGCCAAAGCTCCGGCGCCTCGTGCACGATGTCGCTAAGCATCCGATGCTTATTCATTCCGGGCAGCCAGAGCATCACCATGGTGACGTTCAGCCCCTGACTGCCGACCTCCGTCGCGATTTCACTGACTCCCTGCCACTCGCCTGGCCGCAAATGGTCCGGTAAAAACCCCCAGCCCCTCCCCTGCTCCAGCGCATGGCGCAACAGGGTAATTTCATTCATATACAGCGTATGGCCGGAAATCTGCAGCCGGCGGGCGATTTGATCGTCACTGCGCCGGTGCATCACTAACTGCGGCGTCAACGAAAGATTCAATAGCGTCAGCGGCCGCGGAGCGTCGCGGAACAGGCTGTCCGCCGCGTAGAAACGCAGATCCACGGTGCCGAGCGCCCGCCACTCCATTTCGCTCCCCAGCGTGCGGTTGTTAGCCTGACAAATCGCCATCTCCGCCACGCCATCGCTCAGCGCCTGCTCGGCTTCGCGACGCGAGGCGCTCCAGCAGCTCAGGCGGATCTGCCGTCGGGCCAGGTTATCGGCCAGCGCACAGAGAAATTCACGCGGCACGAAGGGATCGTACACCAGACGCAGCGCCTGCCCGGCGGTTTGCGGCAGCGTTTGCGCAAAAGACTCGAAAGCCTGCGCCTGACGCAACAGCAGATGCGCCTGGCGAAACAGCTGCTCGCCCTCGGCAGTTAGCGTCAGGCTACGTCCTTCACGGCTGAACAGCCGGTAGCCCAGCGCATCTTCTAGATAGTCCAGCAGATCGCGCAGCGTGGTCCGGTCTTTAGCTAAACGAATGGCCGCCTGCGACAGGCTGCCGGTCTCAGCAATCGTCGCGAAGGCTTCAATCTGTGCGAATGAATACTGTAGGGTTTTCATCCTTTTTCTCCCTTAAGGGGGAAAATCCCCCATGTGCTGATTTTAGCCGGCGCGCGCCGATTTATATACTGCGCAGCGAATCTATGGCAAACGAGGAAATGACAATGATAAGAAAACCACTGGCCCTGGCGTTAATATTGGCGGCGCTGCCGGCGGCGGCAATGGCGCAACACTGCGGCAGCCTGACGCTGGATGTCTGCCCAACGCCTTACGATCAAACGCTACCCGCGGCCAAAGACATGCTCAGCTGGGATCAGACTTCACGCGTGATTGGCTTTCGCAATGACTATCGCAACTATGCCGGCGATGTCTTCCGCCACGGCGCCTCGACGCCGCTGGAGCGCGCTGAAAAACAACTGACCGATGCCCGCTATACGCTCAACGGCCACACCTGGAATTTGCAGGATTACCTGAAGCGCGAGAACGTCAGCGGTATGCTGGTGCTGAAAGATGGTAAAGTCGCCTGGAAATATCTCGCCGAAGGTAATACCGACACCACCCTGTGGACCTCGCGCTCGGTAGGCAAATCGGTGGTCTCGACGCTGGTCGGTATCGCCATTCAACAGGGTAAAATCCACTCCCTTGATGACCTGATTACCGTTTATGAACCCGAACTGAAAGGCACCGCCTGGAACGGCGTAACGCTGAAGCAGTTGATTCAACACACCAGCGGGGTGGAATGGAATGAAGACTACACCGACCCGCAGTCGCATTTCGCCCGCCTGACCCAGTGTGAAGCGCACCCGGGCGCCTATGCCTGCGTGCGTAAAATCGTCACCGGCCTGGCGCGTCAACACCCGGCGGGCGAGCAGTGGTCCTACTCTTCCGGCGGCGCCTGGCTGCTTGGGGATATCCTGGAGCGCGCCACCGGCATGTCGCTGGCCGCCTGGCTTGAACAGGCTCTATGGCAGCCGGCCGGGATGGCCCACGACGGCGTGTGGCATGCTTATCAGCAAGGGAAGCACGACGTCGGCGCCCACGGCTTTAACGCCACCCTTGAAGACTGGGGCCGCTTTGGTGAATTCGTCGCCCGTGACGGTCGGTTAAGCAATGGCAAACAGCTGGTGCCGACTGGCTGGTTCGATCAAGCCGCCAGCTGGACCAAGGCGCTAAACTCGGTCTCGGCAGCGCATCCGGAGGGTATTTACGGCTATCAGTGGTGGAATAACGCGATTCCGGCGAATGCGCAAAACGTCCAGCCGACGCCGCAGGAAGGGCTTAAAGGGTCGCTGTGGGCGCTGGGGATCTACGGCCAGGTGATCATGGTGAACCGCGCGGAACACCTGGTGATCGTCCAGTGGTCGGCCTGGCCGCAGGCGGAACCTTCCTTCAACGCTCAGCCGTTGGAAGCGGCGCTGATGTACAGCGCCATTGCCCGCGAGCTGCGTTAACTCCCCGCTCCTTGCCGCTCAGCCGGCGAGGAGCGTGTCGGCATTCAGCGCCAGGTGTTGCAGCAGGATAATGGTTTTAGCATCCATGATCTCGCCATCGCGAATGGCCTGCAGCGCCCGCGTCAGCGGCCACTCCAGTACTTCAATGTCCTCACCTTCCGCCGCCAGTCCGCCGCCGTCACCCCGACGGTCATCGGCCTGATATTCGGCGATAAAAAAGTAGAGTTTTTCGGTGACGGAGCCGGGGCTCATAAAGACGGTGAAGACGGGTTCGACACGGGTCACACGAAAGCCGGTCTCCTCTTCCGCTTCGGCAACGATCCGCGCCTCCGGCGAGGCGTTATCCAACAGCCCGGCAGCCGCCTCAATGAGATATCCGTCGTGGCCATGAGTAAATACCGGAAAACGGAACTGACGGGTCAGGACCACCGTCCGCTTTTCCCGGTTGTAGAGTAAAATGACTGCGCCGTTGCCCCGGTCATAAGCCTCGCGGCTCTGCTCCTGCCAGCGACCGTCCCGACGCAGCAGTTCGAAGGTATATTTTTTCAACGTGTACCAGTTATCCGAGAGCAGCGTCTCGCGAACGTGGCGGACGTGCGGTGCATGTGTTTGCATGTTATTTCCCCTTTGAGGTGACAGCAGGCACCATAACATGCATAATCGTGCACAAACAAGATCATTCGATGAAGGAAAACCGATGCTCGCCAGTCAGAGAAAACAGCAGATCCTCCAGATCCTCACCGAGGAAAAACAGGTGATGTCCGGGGAGCTAAGCCAGCGGTTTAACGTCTCCGAGGACTCCATTCGCCGCGATCTGCGCGAGCTGGCAGCGGAGGGAAAACTGCAGCGGGTCCATGGCGGGGCATTGCCGGTATCCGCCGCCATTGCGCCAATTGAAACGCGCAAAAGCGTGCAGATCGCCTCCAAGCAGGCGGTCGCCCGCGCCGCCGCCGCCCTGATCCAGCCGGGACAGGTGGTGATTGTCGATGGCGGCACCACCACCGCGGCGATGATCGGCTTTTTACCCGCCGACCTCAGCTGCACGGTGGTCACCCACAGCCCGGGCATCGCCGTGGCGCTGGTGGACCACCCGCGAATCGAGGTGATCCTGCTCGGCGGCAGAGTATTTAAACATTCGGTTGTCGCCGTCGGCGCCGAGACGCTGGCGGGAATGGCGCGGATCAACGCCGATCTGTTCTTTATGGGGGTGACCGGCGTCCACCCGCGGGCGGGTTTCACCACCGGTGATTACGAAGAGGCAGGCATCAAGCGCGCGCTGACGGCCAGGGCGGCAGAAACCGTGGTAATGGCCTCCCGGGAAAAGCTCAACGCCGCGTCGGCCTTTGCCATCGGCGAGCTGAGCCTCGCCAGTACGCTGATTGTCGATGGAGAACCCGACGCCGCGCTGCGCCAACAGTTGGTGCAGAGCGGCGTGGAGATCGTCCCCGTTCAGCGGTAGCGCCGCCGTGGCGCAGGGCTTAATTGCCGCCTGACGTCCGGCGCTGCAGCTGGTCGCGCAGATTCGGCGGGGTACCCTTAATGGTCAGGGTATCAGTGGCGGGATCCCAGAATACGCGTTCGCCCAGCAGCATGGCGTCGAAGTTAATGGTCAATCCGCCGCCGCTGCCGGCAAACTTGGTCAGCTGACGTAAGGTGCTGCGATCCGCCGGGAAGCTCTCTTCCAGCTCATAGCCCTGCTCAGCGGTGAATTCCTGGAAGCTCTTTTCGCTGACGCCGGCGAGCTCTTTGGACAGCGACTCCAGCTCAATCTCTTCCCCAGCCTGCAGCTGTTCGTTGCAGTAGGCGTAGACCTGCTGGCGCACGTTCTGTCGCTCGGATTTATCAAGCTGGGCATCGGCGGCGAAGTCATCCACCGCCTGCAGCAGGCCGCGGTTCTGCGCTTTGGCGTTAAGCCCTTCGCTGGCGCCGAGGAAATCCATAAAGAAATCGGCCACTTTGCGCCCTACCCGCCCTTTCAGGAAGGTCAGATAGCGGGTCGACTCCGGGTTGGTTTCCCATTCGGTGAGATCGATGCGCGCGACGATATCGGCATGGTTAATATCCAGATAATGGGTCGAGCGGATATCCAGCTCTTCGTTGACGCGCATACTGCTCAGGTTATTGAGTACCGCCACCAGCAGATACTCGACCGCAAGGTAACGATACTGGCAGAAGAGGACAATGCCTCCTTCGGCGAACGGGTATTTCGCCAGCTCATCGCGCAGGCGACCGGTCGCCGCGCGGCTAAACGCCAGAAACTCTTCTTCCCCCTGACGCTGCAGGCGCAGCGCCTGGGCCAGTTCGCTCTCTTCATTGAACAAGCCATAGGCTTTGCTTTTGGCGCTATAGACCCGGTGCAGTTCAGCCATCATCTCGACGACCGTCGCGTTCGGCTCCAGCAGTGACTCGCGCAGCACCAGCTCCAGATTTTGTTCATCACGTTTGATTAACTGATGCAGGGCAATCTGGTCGATATCCAGACTCATGTTAAACTCTCCTTTTAGACCGGGCGGTATTCAACCACCGCCGGGTGGCCGACGCAACTGGCGCCACACATTTCGACGTCGTTAACGTCGATTGATGCGCTTTTGCGCCGCGGCGAAAAAATGCGGAAAAAAAGCTGCTGCTACGGTAATATGTTGCCCTTTCACGAACAAACAGATTTTGAGTTTATGCCGCAAATTTCCCGCTATAGCGATCAACAGGTCGAACAGTTGCTCAGCGAGCTGACGAACGTCCTGGAATCACACAAAGCCCCGGTGGACCTTTCACTGATGGTGTTAGGCAATATGGTGACCAACCTGATCAACAGTAGCGTCGCGCCGGCGCAGCGTCAGGCCATCGCCCGTTCTTTCGCGCAGGCTTTGCAATCTTCGATTAACGACGATCCAGCGCATTAAGGATAACAGCAACAGTATATGGTGACTCTACGTCAGCCCTACCGAGAAAAAGTCTCCCAGATGGTTAGCTGGGGGCACTGGTTCGCCCTGTTCAACATGTTGTTGGCCATGGTGCTCGGCAGCCGCTACCTTTTTGTCGCCGACTGGCCGACGACGCTTGCCGGACGACTGTTTTCGTACGTCAGTCTCGTCGGGCATTTCAGCTTTCTGGTGTTTACCAGCTATGTGCTGATCCTCTTTCCGTTGACCTTTATCGTGGTCTCGCAGCGCCTGATGCGCTTCCTGTCGGTGATCCTTGCCACCGCCGGGATGACGCTGCTGCTGATAGACAGCGAGGTTTTTACCCGCTTCCATCTGCACTTAAACCCGGTCGTCTGGGAGCTGGTCATCAACCCTGACCAGAATGAGATGGCGCGCGACTGGCAGCTGATGTTTATCAGCGTCCCGGTCATCTTCTTGATTGAAATGCTCTTCGCCACCTGGAGCTGGCAAAAGCTGCGCAGCCTGACGCGCCGCCGCCATTACGCCCGCCCGGTCGCCTGGTTCTTCTTTTTGTCGTTCGTCAGCAGCCACCTGGTCTATATCTGGGCGGACGCCAATTTCTATCGCCCGATCACTATGCAGCGGGCGAATCTGCCGCTCTCCTATCCGATGACCGCCCGTCGTTTCCTTGAGAAACATGGCCTGCTCGACGCCCAGGATTATCAGCGTCGTCTGGTGGAGCAAGGGGCGCCGGAGGCGGTATCGGTCCAGTATCCGCTTAGCAACCTGCGCTACCGTGACCTCGGCGCGGGCTACAACGTGCTGCTGATCACCGTCGACAACCTGAACTACTCGCGGTTTGAAAAGACCATGCCGGCGCTGGCGGCATTTGCCAAAGAAAACGTTAACTTTACCCAGCATATGAGCTCGGGCAATACCGCCGACAGCGGCCTGTTTGGCTTGTTCTACGGTATTTCGCCTGGCTATATGGACGGTGTCCTCTCGGCGCGTATTCCCGCCGCGCTGATTACTGCCCTCAACCAGCAAGGCTACCAGCTGGGCCTCTTCTCCTCCGATGGGTTTAGCAGCCCGCTGTATCGCCAGGCGCTGCTCTCCGATTTCTCGCTGCCGAGCGCGAAGACCCAGAGCGACGAGCAGACGGCCAATCAGTGGATCGGCTGGCTGGACCGTTACGCGCAGGATGAGAATCGCTGGTTCTCGTGGATCTCGCTCAATGGCACCACTCTCGACGACACGCAGCAGCAGGGCTTTGTCCGCCGCTACAGCAAGGCGGCAGGCGACGTTGATGCCCAGATCGATCGGGTGCTGACTGCGCTGCGCGAAGCCGGCAAACTCGATAATACGGTGGTAATTATTACCGGCGGCCACGGCAAGCCGCTGAATGCGAAACACGACGCGTTCGACTGGTCGCGCGAGCAGCTGCAGGTGCCGCTGGTTATTCACTGGCCGGGCACGCCGGCGCAGGAGATTGCCACCCTGACCGATAACAAAGATGTGATGACTACGCTGATGCAGCGCCTGCTTCACGTTTCGACGCCGGCCAATGAGTACTCGCAGGGAGAAGATCTGTTCAGCGCCGCGCGGCGTCGTAACTGGGTCACCGCGGCCAACGGCGATACGCTGGCCATCACCACCCCGACCATCACCGTGGTCCTCAACCATAACGGCACCTATACCACCTGGAGCCGCGACGGCGAGAAAATTAAAGATCAGAAACCGCAGCTCAGCCTGTTGCTGCAGGTCCTGACTGACGAAAAACGCTTTATCGCTAACTGATTGATTAATTATGAATCAATCGCGCGTGACCCGCTTGCATTCGCCTGGGGAACGGGTAATATTGTTCCCCACGCGTCGGCACGTAGCGCAGCCTGGTAGCGCACCGTCATGGGGTGTCGGGGGTCGGAGGTTCAAATCCTCTCGTGCCGACCAAAAACTCCACAGAAACCAGCCTTTTAAGGCTGGTTTTTTTATGCCTGTTTCCCCTGTTGCCGCCCGCTCGCTTAATTTGTGCCCTTTCTTCAATGTATCGTGAAGATGTACGACTATCCTGATGGTAAATTACGTCGTAGCATCTATTATTCGACCGTATGACTCATAAGCAGGAGCGGATAACATGAGAGTTAATGGACTTACCAAAGGATTTTTCATCCTTATCGTCTTCATTGTAACCCTGGCCTTTTTTGATGTTCTCTCACCCTATTATTCCGCCATCCTTTGGGCTGCGATCCTCGCGGTGATTTTTAATCCGGTCAAAAACAAGATCCGTACCCGCCTCGGCGAGCGCAATGGCCTCGCGGCGCTGATGACCATCGTCATTATCTGTCTTATCGTTTTTACGCCGCTGGCTATCATTCTCTCCTCGCTGGCCTACGAGCTCAACCTGGTGTACAGCAAACTGCAGCATAACGACACCCAGTTTCCGACGGTGGTCGCCAGCCTGTTCGCCCATCTTCCCGGCTGGGCCAGAAGCTTCCTCGCCGATCATAACCTTGATAGCGCGCAGCAGATCCAGCAGCAGCTCTCTGATGCCGCTCTGAAAGGCGGTCAGTATCTGGCCGGCAGCGCGTTTCTGATTGGCAAAGGGACTTTTGGCTTCACCGTCAGCTTCGGCATCATGCTGTATCTGCTGTTTTTCCTGCTGAAGGATGGACCTTATCTGGTGCTGTTGATCCTCGAGTCTCTACCGTTATCAAGCTATGTGAAGCAGCATTTGTTCGCTAAATTCGCCGCTGTGGCCCGCGCCACGGTAAAAGGTACCGTCGCCGTGGCGCTGGCGCAGGGGGCGCTGGGTGGCTTTGCCTTCTGGATCGCCGGTCTGGACGGCAGCATTCTCTGGGGAGCGCTGATGGCGTTTCTGTCGCTTATCCCGGCGGTGGGCTCGGCCATTATCTGGGTGCCAGCGGCCATCTACCTCTTCGCCACCGGCCAGCTGTGGCAGGGCGCCTTTATCGTCGGCTTCTTTGTGATTGTGATTGGCCTGGTGGATAACATTCTGCGTCCACTGCTGGTGGGCAAGGATACCAGGATGCCGGACTATCTGATCCTTATCGCCACTCTGGGCGGCATGGAGATCTACGGTATCAACGGCTTCGTGATCGGGCCGCTGATCGCCGCCCTGTTTATCGCCTGCTGGAACCTGCTGTCGGGACGAGAACATGCCGGCAATACCGATGAAATCGATGAAGAGTTTATTGAGGAAGCGAAAAATAGCCGTAATGAATAGCTTTCCCGGCAGGGGGCTGGCGGCCCGCCAGCGCCTCTGTTGCGCTCTGCGCGGCCGATGTCTTACCAGTAGATAACACTATTCATTTTGCAAAAATTGGTAAATAAATCTTAACATTCAGCTGAGTGATGATAGGCTATCTCTGTCAGGAACGAAAATAAAGGATGATCAACCGTGAAAAAAATCACTACGCTAGCCGTTTCTCTGCTGACCGCCGCCTGCATGTCCGCTGGCGCATTGGCCGCAGACCAGCCGCTGGAAAAAGTCGCGCCGTTCCCGAAAGCGGAAAAAGGCATGAAGCGTCAGGTTATTCAGCTGCCGCAGCAGCAGGATGAGTCGGCGCTCAAGGTTGAGCTGATGATCGGCCAGACGCTGGAAGTCGACTGCAACCATCATCGTCTCGGCGGGGAACTGGAAAGTAAAACCCTGGAAGGCTGGGGCTATGATTACTATGTCTTTGAGAAGCTGAGCGGCCCGGTATCCACCATGATGGCCTGCCCGGACGGCAAAAAAGAGAAGAAATTTGTCACTGCCGGCCTCGGGGATGACGCCATGCTGCGCTACAACAGCAAACTGCCGATCGTGGTATACACGCCGAGCAATGTCGATGTGAAATATCGCATCTGGCGCGCCGACGAGACTATCGGCAACGCCGTCGTCCGCTAAGGCGAACAGCGCAAACGGCAATAAAAAACGGCAGCCCGCAGGCTGCCGTTTTTGTCAGAGCGTTTATCAGAGCGCGATATCCGCCATCGGCTTGCCGCCGCTCAGCGGCTTCAGCTCCGCCTGCGGTACCTCATCCACCGCCCCGGCTGGCTCATATTTCAGTTCCAGCACTTCACTGGTCCACGCCAGCGCTTTCTCGATCTCCGCCGGGTTGCCGTCAAGACGAATACCGTAGGTTGGGATGATCGCCTTCAGCTTGGCCTGCCATTCCGGCGAATTGACTTTATCTTTAAACACTTTTTCCATTAGCTGCAGCATGATAGGCGCCGCGGTGGAGGCCCCTGGCGACGCGCCGAGAAGCGCCGCGACGGTGCCTTCATCATCGCTGACCACTTCGGTGCCCAGGCGCAGTACCCCGCCCTTCTTCGCGTCGCGCTTAATGATCTGCACGCGCTGACCGGCCTGCCACAACCGCCAGTCCTCTTTCCGCGCTTCCGGATAATATTCGCACAGCGCGGCCAGACGATCTTTATCTTTCTGCATCACCTGGCTAATCAGATATTTTACCAGATCGAAGTTGTCCAGGCCGACGTTGAGCATTGGCAAAATATTTGAGGTATTCGTCGAGGCCAGCAGATCCCACAGCGAACCGTTCTTCAGGAAACGGGTCGAGAAGGTGGCGAATGGTCCGAACAGCACCACGCGTTTACCGTCGATAATACGGGTATCGATGTGCGGCACCGACATCGGCGGCGCGCCCACTTCGGCCTGACCGTAGACCTTCGCCAGATGGTGGTTCACCACCTCCGGATTTTCGCAGACCAGGAACTGGCCGCCGACCGGGAAGCCCGCATACTCTTTGGCCTGCGGAATGCCGGTCTCCTGCAGCAGGGTCAGCGCTGCGCCGCCGGCGCCGATAAAGATAAATTTAGCTTTAATGACCCGCTTCTGACGACGATTGTCGGCATCCGCCAGGGTGACCGTCCAGCTCTTGTCGGCGTTGCGCTTGAAGCGACGCACCACGGTGCCCAGCTGTAGGGAGAAATTATCATGCTTTTGCAGACCGGCGATCAGCTGGCGGGTAATTTCACCATAGTTGACGTCGGTTCCCACTTCTGAGCGAGTGGCGGCGACCTTTTGCAGCGGGTCGCGGCCTTCCATCACCAGCGGCGCCCAGGCTTTGATCTGCTGATGGTCTTCAGAATAGCGAATACCGCGGAACAGTTCACTTTGCTGCAGCGCCGCGTAGCGCGCACGCAGGAAGTTGACGTTATCTTCGCCCCACACAAAGCTCATGTGCGGCACGCTGTTAATGAAAGATTTTGGTTTGTTCAGGACGCCGCGCGTCACCTGATGCGCCCAGAACTGACGCGAGATATGGAAGGCTTCGTTGATGTCGACCGCTTTGTCGATATTGATGCCGTTGGCGGTCTGCGGCGTGTAGTTCAGCTCCATCAGCGCCGCGTGGCCGGTACCCGCATTATTCCACCCGTTTGAGCTCTCTTCCGCCACGCTGGACATCTGCTCAACCATGGTAATAGACCAGTCTGGCTCAAGCTCCTGCAGCCAGGTTCCCAGTGTGGCGCTCATAATGCCGCCGCCAATCAACAATACATCCGTCTCTTGCTCATGGCGGGTGTTGGTCCGAGTGCTGTTGGGACCAACCGCCTGTGAGCGTGGTACGGCCATCTTTTTATTCATCGGATTTGAGCCTTACTTTACTCGCTGTTTTTATTTAGCGCAGGTGATACGATTCTCACCCCTCACGTTACCACCGAAGCTCAAAAATTTAAATATTGTTTAAATTTTAAGTTCTGTTTTGAGATCCGTTATAAAAATGTTTAATAAATGTATACACCAAATCACTTTTTGTACTGGTGCGCTGACAGATTCCGCGCTATCATCCCTGGTTTTGTGACAGACCGCACGGAAGCAGGGCCTGACACCGCTCCCTCTTTTTTTATAAGCTGCGAACTTTTTTTATGCCCCCAGTTTCTGACCCCGCCGCTTCCGGCAACCTGCGTCCCATCCTCCGCTCCCCGTCTTTACTAACGCGCGAAGTGCTGGCCGGCGTGCTCACCGCCCTGGCGCTCATCCCTGAAGTGATTTCGTTTTCAGTCATTGCCGGCGTTGACCCGCAGGTAAGCCTGATTGCTTCGGTGGTGCTCTGCCTGGCGATGTCAATCTTCGGCGGACGCCCGGCGATGGTCACCGCCGCCGCGGGCTCGGTGGCGCTGGTGATTGGCCCGATGGTGCATCAGCACGGCGTGGGGTACATTTTACCGGCTGTCATTCTGGCGGGTATTATTCAAATTTTGTTTGGTCTGTGCGGCATGGCGCGCCTGATGCGCTTTATTCCCCCGGCGGTGATGACCGGCTTCGTCAACGCCCTTGGGATCCTGATTTTCTTTGCTCAGGTGCCGCATTTCTGGAGTCGACAACCGCTAATCGTTGGCCTGTTCGTCCTGACGCTGCTTATCGTCCTGTGGGCGCCGCGCGTTATTAAGACTATCCCGGCGCCGCTGATCGCCATCGTCGCGCTCACCCTCTATACCGCGACCACCGGCCAGCAGCTGCCGACCGTCGGCGATGAAGGGTCAATGAGCGGCGGCCTGCCGGGGTTCACCGCCCTGACCGTTCCCCTGAACCTGACCACCCTGCAGATAATCTGGCCGTGCGCCCTCAGCATCGCCTTTGTCGGCCTGATGGAGTCCTTGCTGACGGCTAAGCTGGTGGATGATCTCACTCATACCTCGTCGAACAAATCGCGGGAAAGCGCCGGGCTGGGTATCGCCAATATCCTTGCCGGCTGCTATGGCGGCATCGCCGGCTGCGCGATGATCGGCCAGACTATCGTGAACGTGGAAATGGGCCGGGCCCGCAGCCGCCTCTCAACGGTAATCGCCGGCCTGGTGCTGCTCCTGCTGGTGACAGCGCTCAGCCAGGTGATGGCGAAGATCCCGATGGCGGTTCTGGCCGGGGTGATGGTGATCGTGGCGGTGAAGACCTTTAGCTGGCACAGCATTCGCCCGGGCGAGCTGGCGCGTAATCCGTGGCCGGAAACGCTGGTGATGCTGGTGACCGTCGCCGCGACGGTGGGAACCAGCAATCTGGCGATCGGTGTGCTGGCGGGGATTGTCGCGATGGCGATCATCCCCCGCCGCCTGCGGGCAAAAGCGCAGGCTACATTAGAAACAGCGTCGCCAGACCCAGAAAAATAAAGAAGCCGCCGGTGTCGGTGATGGCGGTGATCATTACGCTGGAGCCGACCGCCGGGTCGCGCCCCAGCTTCACCATGACCATCGGGATTATCACGCCCATCATTGCAGCCATCAGCAGGTTGAGCATCATGGCCAGCGTCATCACCCCGCCGAGCTGCGGATCGTCATACAGCCACCAGGTGATGGCCCCCATAATCCCGCCCCACACCAGACCGTTAATCAGCGCGACCCCCATTTCACGCAGGATCAGAAAGGTAAAGCTGCCGGGCTGGATCTGCTGCAGCGCCATCGCCCGGACGATCATGGTGATCGTCTGGTTGCCGGTGTTGCCGCCAATCCCGGCGACGATCGGCATCAGCGAGGCCAGCGCCACCAGCTGTGAAATGGTGTGTTCGAAGCCGTCGATGACCCGGGAAGCAATAAACGCCGTACACAGATTGACCGCCAGCCATGCCCAGCGGGTTTTCACCGCTTTGCTGACCGGGGCGAAGACATCCTCTTCATCGCTCAGGCCGCCCATCCGCCGCAGATCGTTATCGGTTTCTTCATAAACCACATCGACGATCTCATCGATGGTCAGGCGCCCGATCAGCTTGCCGTCGGCATCAATGACGGCGGCGCTGAGCAAGTCGTCGCGTTCGAAGGTGCGCGCCACCTTCTCCGCCTCTTCGTGCGGCTGAAAGGTGACCGGGTCGCCCTCCATCACCTCCCCCACCCGCTTCTGCGCATCATTGAGCAGAATGGTCTGCAGCTCCAGCTCGCCGAGCAGCAGCTTGTTACGGGTGGTAACGAACAGCTTATCGGTGTTTTCCGGCATTTTACCGAGACGCCGCAGATAGCGCTGCACCGCCGCCAGGGTGGCCTCCGGTCGCACCGTAATGACCTCAAACTCCATGATCGACCCGACGCTGTTGTCGGCGTAGCGCATAATCTGGCGAATACGGGCGCGCTTCTCGGCCGGCAGGGTCGCCAGCAGCCGTCCGGTCAGGTTGCGCGGCAGATGCTGCAGCAGGTAAACCTGTTCATCGATATCCAGCGGCTGCATGGCCTGCAGCAGCTCGGGGTCGCTCATCTTGTCGATCAGGTCGCCCCAGACGTTCTCTGAGGCCTCCAGCAGCACTTCGCCGCGTTTATCGTCGGGCACCAGGCACCATAGCGCGGTGCGGGCGTCATAGGGAAGCGCTTCCAGCGCATCGGCGAGATCCGGCGGCGGCAGATGCGAGACCAGCATTTCCACTTCGGCCAGGTCATCGGCCAGCGTCCCTTCATCATATCGTTCAGCCAGCGTCAGTTTGCCCAGCAGCGCGGAAGTCACCGCTTTATCGGTGCTCAAGAGCCAAATCAGACGGGCGCGCTCTTCGTCACGCAAGCGGGCGCTTTTTTTATGCAAAACGGACATCGATCGGGCAATCCTTTTGAGAATGGTGAGCCGGCCTGCGGGCCGGAAGCCTTAAGCATAGCGCGAGGAGGGGGAAATAATAACCGTCAACGATGTAGACGCTGAAAATTTCAGCGGCGCCCGGGCTTTTCACCGGGCGCGTGGCGATTGTCAGGCCGTACGGGCCACCGCATCGCGGGAAGCCTGTTCCCGCTCTTCGCCGGTAAGTTCGGCGAGCTGGCCGGTGCGCATCTCCAGCAGACGATCGGCGTGCTGGAAGTAGTGATCGTCATGGCTGATGGCGAACACGGTTTTGCCCATCTGCTGCATCAGCGGCAGCAGGACCTGGTAAAACTCGCGGCGGAAATGCGGATCCTGATCCGCCGCCCATTCATCCAGCAGAATGATGTCCCGGGACTCGGCCAGCGCCAGCAGGAGCGCCACGCGCTTCTTCTGCCCTTTCGACAGCCGCAGGTCGGCGATTTTTCCGTTCTCCAGCTGCAGCTTGTGGGCCATTTGCAGACGCTCCAGCCATGTCGCCACCAGCGCCGGATCGGGCTCCTCGCCCTGCGGCCCGAGCAGGCGGTCAAACAGCCAGACGTCGGTAAACACTGCGGAAAACAGTTTGCGGTACTCCTCTGGCCTCTCCGCCGCCAGCGGCTGGCCGTCGACGAGGATCTGACCGGATATTGGCTGGTACAGGCCGGTCAGGAGCATCGCCAGCGTTGACTTGCCGCTGCCGTTGCCGCCTATCAAAAACACCAGCTCGCCGCGCTTCAGCGTCAGATTAAGCGGCCCTACCGCAAAGCGCTGGTCCGGATAATGAAAGGTGACATCGCGCAGCTCCAGCGTCTGCCAGTCAGGATGCGCCTGCGGCCGGGGAAAGTCGGCCCGGTACGGGGCGAGGGAGAACTGACGCAGCTTGTTAAACGCCACCTGGGCGCTGAGCAGCGTGGGCAGCGCGCCGACGGCGGAGAGCAGCGGCGTGCGCAGAAACAGCAGCGTCAGGGAATAGGTCGCCGCCACGGCGGTATCGGCCCAGCCGAGGCTGTTGGCCATCCAGAATACCAGCCCGATGGCGCCAAGCATCATAATATTCGACCAGTTGACCGCGCTGAGGTGGAAGGTATCGGCGCGAACGATATGGTGCCGGTACTCCCTGGCGTCCGGGAGGTAGAGCTGGTTAAACACATACTCCGCGCGCTCGCGGTTGAGGGTCAGCTCTTTACGCCCCTCCAGCACCGTCTGATAGTCGTGATACAGTTTATCTTCCGTTTCGCGCAGGCTGGCCATATGTTTGTACACCCGCGAGACCAGCACAAAGCCGCCCCAGATGGTGAGCGCCATCCACAGCGCCGTCACCAGCATCATTTTTCCTGACAGCCAGGCGAGGTAGGCCGCGGAGCCGAAGGTGAGAATGATCCCCTGCACCAGCTCCGGCAGGCGCACAAAGGCGATGGTGATATTGCGGATATCGCTGGTCAGCCCGGCAAGCAGCGACGCGCTGCCGATCTTCTCTACTTGTTCAATCTGGGTATCGAGGATGCGTTTAACAAACTCACCGCGCAGACGATAGACAAAATGGTGGCCGAGGGTGGTTAGCGCCAGCTGCGAGCCCAGGGTCACCGCCATCAGCAGCCCCAGCAGACCAAGAAACTCCGGCAGGACCCGCAGCGAGGTATCGACAGAGGTAATCAGACGCAGGTTAATGAAAGCGATTAAGCCGATACCCAGCGCAGCGCTGAGCAGGCTGAGAGCAATAACGCCCAGAAACGGCCAGCGGTACTGGCGCCAGACGAGAGAGAGAAGTTCCATAACAGGCTATCCGCAAAAGCAAAACAGCCAGCAGTTTAAACGGCTCGCCGATGACATCAAGAATAATTCTTATTTTAATACTGGCGACCGCCCGCCTGTCGGAAGGTGAGATTGTAACGACAGTCGCCCGTTTCCGGATGATGCCCCGCTTTCAGCGGCTGAATGCCATGATAAAACAGGCGCGACTCGCCGCCCCAGACCACCACATCGCCATGCTCCAGCAGCAGCCGCTGCAGCGGGTCGCTGCGTTGCAAGCCGCCAAACTGAAAGATGGCCGGCAAGCCCAGCGAGACCGAGACAATCGGCGCCCGCAGATCCTGTTCATCTTTATCCTGATGCAACGACAGTTTTGCGCCAGGACAATAGCGGTTAATCAAACAGGCGTCGGGGGAAAACTCGGGATAGCCGCCGGCGGCGGCGGCCGCCAGCGCCAGTTCATGAAAGACGGCAGGCATCGGCGGCCAGGTTTGATCGGTTACCGGGTCGACCGGGGCGTACAAATAGCCGTGGCGATCGGTAGTCCAGCCCAGCGCGCCGCAGTTGGTCATGGCGACCGACATGGTGTACCCGCCCGGCGTGACCATCTGGCGAAACGGCGACTGACTGGCGACGTCGGCTATCGCCTGCAGCAGCGCCGGGGCGCGTTCGCGGGCAAATCGCCGCAGCACCACCGCGCCGGGGGCCAGCGGCTCCTGCCACGGTGGGGTATCGCTAAACAGATCGAGCATTACTCCTCCTCATGTTGGGCCTCGCGCGCCAGCAGCTGCGCTTTTCGCGCCGTTCCCCAGCGATAACCGGACAGGGCGCCATCTTCACGCACCACCCGGTGGCAGGGAACAATCACCGCCAGCGAATTCGCCGCGCAGGCGCCGGCCACGGCTCTTACCGCCCGCGGCTGGCCAATATGCTCTGCCACCTGGCGGTAGCTGCGGGTCTCGCCCACCGGGATCTGCCGCAGCGCCTGCCAGACCTGCAGCTGAAACGCGGTGCCCTGCAGATCCAGCGGCAGCGATACCGGCCGCCGGCTGTCGTCGAGGTGGGCGAAAATCTCGGCCATCTGCTGACAAAAATCAGGGTCGCCTTCACGCAGCTCGGCATTGGGAAAGCGCCGGCGCAGGTCGTCGAGCAATGCCGCATCGTTATCACCCGGCAGCACCGCGCAGACGCCGCGCTCGCTCTGCGCCACCAGGCAACGACCCAGCGCGCAGTCGCCCGTGGTCCAGGTTACCACGGTGGCGGCGCCGCCGCGGCGAAACTGGCTGGCGGTCATCCCTAACGCTGCGTCGGCCTGGCGATAATAGCTGCTGCTGTCGGGAAAACCAGCCGCCAGCGCGGCGCGGGTCACCGGTATCCCCTGCTCCAGCGCTTCCCGCAGGCGCTGCGCCCGCCACGCTTGTTGCCAGGCTTTAGGGGTCATGCCGGTGACGGATTTAAATAAACGGTGGAAATGAAACGGGCTCATCGCCAGCTGGCCTGCCAGCGCCTCGAGGGTCAGGGGCGAGTCCTGCTCCAGCAGCCGACAGGCCTGCGCTACTTTGTCGACCCTTTGCTGCTGCGGGTAGTCTTTATCCGGTTGGCAGCGTTTGCAGGGGCGGAATCCCGCCGCCACGGCGGCGGCGACGTCGGCAAAAAAGCGTACGTTTTCCCGCCGCGCGCGCCGCGAGCGGCAGGAGGGACGACAGCAGATGCCGGTGGTCAGTACCGCAAAGACGAACTGACCATCGGCCCGGGTATCACGTTCGCAGACCGCCTGCCAGCGGCGATCATCGGTATCGGCAACTATCGGTTTCATGACGGGTCTCCAGCTGTAAGTGTACCCTCAGTCTGTGGTAAAGCCCGCAGTAAAAAACCCGCAATCTTGCTTTTTAATTTTTCTCGCCGACAAGGAAAGTGCGGAACTGCGGCGACATCCAGGTTTTAAAACCCTCTCCATCTTTAACGATCATGTAGACCGCCAGCCCCTCCTCGCGCACCACCTGCTGCGCTTTTTCCGGCCCCAGCACCATCAGTCCGGTATCCCAGCCGTCCGCCTCCAGCGCCGTTGGCGCAATGACGGTCACGGAGACCAGCTTATGGGTTATCGGCTGCCCGGTCTGCGGATCGATAACGTGCGAGATGCGTTTGCCATCGAGTTCATAGTAGTTGCGATAGCTGCCGGAGGTGCTGATGCCGTGACCATTGATGTCGACAATCGCCTGAACGGCGTTTTCGCGGTCGGTCGGTTTCTGGATCGCTACCCGCCAGGGCTTGCCTTCGCCGTTCATCCCGCGGCTGACCAGCGCCCCGCCCACCGACACCAGATAGCGGGAGATCCCCTCCTGCTCCATCAACCGCGCGAGGTGGTCGGCGGCATAGCCTTCCCCCACGGTGGAGAGGTCGACAAACAGATCGGGAATATCTTTTTGCAGGAACTGCCTGCCGCTCTGATTAATAACCTGCAGATGCTGCAGGCCGGTGCGCGCCTTCGCCGCGGCTATCGCCTCGGCATCCGGGGTGGTGACCGGCTGTTTATCCGGGCCAAAGCCCCACAGGTTGACCAGCGGCCCCACGGTAATATCCATCGCGCCGTGCGTTTTGGCGCCAATCCGCAGCGACAGGGTGACGATATCCGCCATCGCTTCGCTCACCGGCCAGGGTTCGGTAGTGGCGGCATGATTGAAGCGCATCAGCGCGGAGTCGTTTTTCCAGGTCGACAGCAGGCGATCGTCGGCGTCCAGCTGGGCCTGAACCTTGGCGCGCAACGCCTGGGCCTTTGCCTCATCCACGCCAATGACGCTGACCCGCCAGAAGGTGCCCATCGTTTTGCCATCCAGCACGGTGGCCGTCGCGGCGGGGGTCGCAGGAGTGGTAGCTGAATCGCAGCCAGAGAGCAGAACGCAGGCGCCCAGCAGCGCGGCGCGAAAGAAAGTCATATCCATTAATCGAGGCTCCTCTTACCAGGGCGACAAGAGTATACCAGCGAGGTTAAACCGGACATAAAAAAAGGCGCCAGAGGCGCCTTTTTGTTATGCAGCTTGCAACTTAGAACTGGTAAACCAGGCCCAGTGCAACCACGTCGTCGGTAGAGATACCGGCGTTGCGGGTGAAGCTGTTGTCGTCCAGCAGGTTGATTTTGTAGTCAACATAGGTGGACATGTTTTTGTTGAAGTAGTAGGTCGCGCCAACGTCAACATATTTCAGGATGTCCTGGTCGCCGTAGCCGCGCTCCAGATCCTTACCTTTAGACTGCAGGTAAGCCACAGACGGACGCAGACCGAAGTCGAACTGGTACTGAGCAACCACTTCGAAGTTCTGCGCTTTGTTTGCAAAGCCCAGGGAACCGGCGCGAGTTGCGTTGTAGGTCTGGGTGTACTGAGAGGCCAGGTAGATGTTGTTGGCGTCGTATTTCAGACCACCGGTGTAGGTTTCAGCGTTGTCGCCACGACCCAGTGCCGGAACACTATTCTGCTCGTCGGTACGTTTGGAGTGAGAGTACGCGAAACCAGCGCTGATGCCATCCCAAATATCGTAGGTCAGAGAGGTGCCGAAGCCGTCGCCGTTCTGTTTGCTCCAACCACGACCGTTGTTGGTCGCGCCTTCGCCGCTGACGCTGCCGTTTTTACCCTGATACTGCAGAGCAAAGTTCAGGCCGTCAACCAGACCGAAGAAATCAGAGTTACGGTAGGTTGCAACGCCGTTAGCACGGGACTGCAGGAAGTTGTCAGAACCGTAGGTGTCGCCGCCGAATTCCGGCAGAACGTCGGTCCAGGACGTTACGTCGTATACTACGCCGTAGTTACGACCGTAGTCGAAAGAGCCCGCGTCGCCAAATTTCAGGCCTGCGAATGCCAGACGAGTCCATGCCTGATCGCTGGAGCTTTCAGTGTTGTTCGCCTGAACGTTGTATTCCCACTGGCCGTAACCGGTCAGCTGGTCGTTGATCTGGGTTTCGCCTTTCACGCCTACACGCATGTAGGTCTGGTCGCCGTCGACGCTCTTGTCGTCAGAGAAGTAGTGCAGACCGTCAATTTTACCGTACAGGTCTAATTTGTTGCCGTCTTTGTTATAAATTTCAGCCGCATTTGCTGCGCCTGCTACCAGCAGAGCCGGTACCAGGAGGGACAGTACTTTAACTTTCATGTTATTAACCCTCTGTTTGTTATATGCCTTTTATTATGCCACTGCTTACTGATTACCCTTCTAATCAGTCGGCTATTTCATTGTGCTGCAAAATGCAGAATAATCCAACAAGAATATGATACTAAAACTTCTAAGATGTTTCAAAGTTCCCACAAGATGTTTCAATTTGTAAATTCAGCGGAACTTTTTTCACCGCAAAATGGTCAGGGAAATACGCACTAATCATCAAAAAAAATATTTAACCTTTTATAATCAAAGTGATAGACGACAACATATCTATAGCACTGAATGGTAAAACAAAATGATCATTGGTGGCTAAAATAAGAGTCGCTATCATCATTAACTTTATTTATTACCGTCATTCAGTTCTGAATGTCTGTTTACCCCTATTTCAACCGGATGCCTCGCATCCGGTTTTTTTTACCCTTCTTTACACAACTTTAATTTATCTGTGCTACGGCTAATGATTCCCTAACGACTATTAATCAATCAATTAGGCCATCAGTGGTGCATATTCTGCCAATGTCTTGTTATTTCGTGCGATTCTTCCCTTTTGTTTCCGTCAATATCGTCGCCGGTTAACCTTCCCGGCGCGGTTTCATTTACGCTTCGTTTCTAAGATAATTCCTGGGCGGCATCGCACCGCTGGCGCCAATCTGTAGTATGGATTTACGCCATTAGCCTTTATACTGCCAGCAGCATCTGCTTTGTTGCCAGTTACTCTGGCGCTACATCCTGTTTACAAACAATGATGAGTCGTTCAGCCACAAGATGACCCCGAAAAAATTCTCCCTGATCCCCGGCAACATCAGCCGCTTCTTCATTTTGATGGTTATTGTCCTGCTGGCGACAATGGGGGTGATGATCCAAAGCGCCGTCAATGCCTGGCTGAAGGAGAAAAGCTATCAGGTGGTTGATGTCTCCCACGCTCTGCACCAGCGCATTGACGCCTGGCGCTATGCCACCTGGCAGATCTACGACAATATCGCCGCCACCTCAGTCAACACCGCAAGCGGCGGTCTGCAGGAGACGCGTTTAAAACAGGACGTTTACTACCTGGAGAAACCCCGGCGTAAAACCGAAGCCCTGATCTTTGGGTCCCATGACAGCTCCACCCTCGAAATGACGCAGAAAATGTCCGATTATCTCGATATTTTGTGGGGCGCGGAGACCATTCCGTGGTCGATGTACTATCTCAACGGCCTGGACAATAGTCTGATCCTGGTCTCCACCCTGCCGTTGAAGGACCTCTCTTCGAGCTTCAAAGAGTCAACGATCAGCAGCGTCGTGGAGTCACGGCGCGCGGAAATGCTGCTGCAGGCTAATACCCTTGATGAGCGCGAGACGTTCTCGCCGCTGCGCCATCTCGCCTGGCAGAACGCGCACTATTTTACGTTACGCACCACCTTCAACCAGCCCGGACACCTTGCCACGGTGGTCGCCTTCGACCTGCCGATTAACGATCTGATCCCGCCCGGCATGACCATCGACAGCTTCCGTATCGAGCCTGACCCGTCGCAAAATCTCGCCACCACGCCGGATAAAGAGAGCGCCGATCATATCGGGATCACCTTTAACGGCATGCAGATTGACATCGCCACCGACATCAGCACTACCGGTATGCAGTTGCTGTGGACGGTACCAATGAGCACCATGCTGCTGGAGTCCATGCAGAACATTCTTCTGCCGCTGCTGCTCAACATTGGTCTGCTGGCGCTGGCGCTGTTTGGTTTTACCACCTTTCGCCACTATAAAGGACGCAGCCATTCGTCTGGCGCCGGGCTCCCCTCCGCCGCCAACAGCGAACTGCGTCTGCTGCGCGCCATTAACGAAGAGATTGTTTCTCTGCTGCCGCTGGGGCTGCTCGTTCACGATCAGGAAGCCAACCGAACGGTTATCAGCAATCCAATTGCCGACCATCTGCTTCCGCACCTGAATCTGCAGAACATCACCAATATGGCGGACCAGCATCAGGGGGTAATTCAGGCCACCGTCAATAATGAGCAGTATGAAATCCGCCAGTATCGCAGCCAGGTAGCGCCGCGCACCCAGATCCTGATCATCCGTGATCAGGACCGCGAAGTGCTGGTCAATAAAAAGCTCAAGCAGGCCCAGCGCTTGTATGAGAAAAACCAGCAGGGACGGGCGGCCTTTATGCAGCACATCGGCAGCGCCCTGAAGCAGCCCGCGCTGACGCTGGCGGCAGAGGCGGCGGCGCTCAGTAGTACAGAGAATCGGACGCTGGCCCAGCATGCCGATGAGCTGGTCAAACTCATCGATGACATTCAGCTCGCCAATCTGCTGGAAAGCGATGCCTGGAAAACCAACCAGACGTTGTTCTCGGTGCAGGAGCTTATTGACGACGTCGTGCCGGAAGTGCTGCCGGCGATGAAACGCAAGGGTCTGCAGCTGCTCATCAACAATGCGCTCCCGGCCGGCGAGCAGCGCTATGGCGACCGTGAAGCTCTGCGGCGCACGCTGGTGCTGTTAATCCAGTATTCAGTGACCACCACGCCTATCGGCAAGATCACCCTCGACGTCTGTCAGGATGAGTCGGCCAGCGATCGCCTGACCTTCCGCATTCTGGATACCGGCAACGGCGTCTCGGCAAACGAGATCGACAATATGCACTTCCCGTATCTCAACGAGACCCAGAGCGACCTGTACGGCAAAGCAAACGCCCTTACCTTCTGGCTATGCGACCGCATGACGCGCAAGCTGGGCGGGCAATTGACCATTAAAGCCCGGGAGTCGCTGGGGACGCGCTATACCCTGCATCTGAAAATGCCGGCTAGCGAAGAGGCGCCAGAGGCGGGAGAGCATTTGCTGGATGACGTTATCGTCCTGCTGGATGTGACTTCCAGCGAAGTGCGGCGGATTGTCACTCGCCAGCTGGAGAGCTGGGGAGCGTCCTGCATCACACCGGACGATCGGGCGACCAGTCAAGCCTTTGATCTTTATTTAACGGATAATCCGTCTAATCTTACTGCTTCAGGCTTGCTTTTAAGCGATGATGAGGTCGGGATACGCAAGATCGGCCCGGGCCAACTGCGGGTCAACTTTAATATTAGCACGGCGATGCAGGAGGCTATCCTGCAGCTTATTGAGCAGCAGCTGGCGGAGGAGGCGGTTCAGCCCGTCACCTCAGGAAACGAGAGTAACGCCGAACTCCATGCCAGCGGCTATTACGCACTGTTTGCCGATACGGTACCGGATGATGTTCAGAGATTGTATACTGAAATCGAAGCGGGCGATTTTGCTGCTCTGGCGCAAACCGCCCACCGCCTCAAAGGGGCATTTGCTATGCTTAATCTGATACCCGGCAAGCAGTTATGTGAAACGCTTGAGCATCTGATTCGCGAAAAGGATGCGCAAGGCATAGAAAAATATATCAGCGACATTGACGCTTACGTCAAGAGCTTGCTGTAGAAGGTAGCCTTATACATGAACACTATGAACGTAATTATTGCCGATGACCATCCGATCGTACTGTTCGGTATTCGTAAGTCACTTGAGCAAATTGAGTGGGTGAACGTCGTTGGCGAGTTTGAAGACTCCACGGCCCTTATCAACAATCTTCCGAAGCTTGACGCCCATGTGCTGATCACCGATCTGTCCATGCCCGGTGACAAATACGGCGACGGGATCACGCTGATTAAATACATCAAGCGCCACTTCCCGGATCTGTCGATCATTGTTCTGACCATGAACAACAATCCGGCGATCCTCAGCGCGGTGCTGGATCTGGATATCGAAGGGATCGTCCTCAAGCAGGGGGCGCCGACCGACCTGCCAAAAGCGCTGGCCGCGCTGCAGAAAGGGAAGAAATTCACCCCGGAAAGCGTCTCTCGCCTGCTGGAAAAAATCAGCGCCAGCGGCTATGGCGATAAACGCCTGTCGCCGAAAGAGAGCGAAGTACTGCGCCTGTTCGCCGAAGGTTTCCTGGTAACCGAGATCGCCAAAAAGCTTAATCGCAGCATTAAAACCATCAGCAGCCAGAAGAAATCGGCGATGATGAAGCTGGGCGTCGAAAACGACATCGCCTTGCTGAACTACCTCTCTTCCGTCTCGCTGAGCGCGACGGACAAAGAGTAATCTCTTCGCCCTCTCCGTCTCGCCCCGGCGAGACGGAGCTCCCCATTATTCCCGCCCTTTACGCACCCGCGCCGCATATACCGTCAGCGTTTGCTTCAGTACGTCGAGGGTGACCGGCTTGGACAGACAACTGTCCATCCCCGATTCCAGACAGCGCTGCTTCTCTTCCGCCAGGGCATTGGCCGTTACGCCAATCACCGGCAGCGTCAGGCCAAGCTGACGAATGCGCTGCGTCAGGCGATAACCATCCATATTAGGCATGTTGACGTCGCTGAGCACGATATCGATGTGCTGCTTGCTGAGGACGTTGAGCGCGTCGATCCCGTCGTTCGCGGTCACGCACTGGTAGCCGAGCGAACCCAGCTGATCCGCCAGCAGGCGGCGGTTGATCGGGTGATCGTCGACCACGAGGATCATCATGTCGTCGTTATTGCCGGCCTGCGCCTCCGGGGCCATCAGCGCCGGGCTATTTTCCGCACTGGCGAGCGCAACATGGAAAATACGCCCCAGCAGCGGCAGCAGTTCGTGGGGAGTCGTCACGCTGTGCAGCCATTCGCCGGCGGACCGCTCCTGCGGAATACCGATATGACGGCGACAGAAGATGACCATGGCCCTTCCCTGCCATCCGTTCAGCGCCTCATCGTCAGTGAGTAAGACATCCTCGGCGTCCGGCGTTTCGCCGGCATGGCGGCGGACCGTCAGGCCGTGGTAGCTGAGCAGCGAGGTGACGAACATCGCCAGCGAAGTGTTATGAATCGCCAGCCAGCAGGTCTTGCCAGCGAAACCGTCTCTGCTCACCGGTGAGGTATTCTGCACGCCATACAGAGGAATACGGATGGTAAAGCGGCTACCCATCCCCGGCTCGGTTTCGACAGCAATATCGCCATCCATCATGCTGATCAGTTTTTCACAGATCGCCAGGCCAAGGCCGGTGCCCTGAAAATTGCGCTGCACGCCGGTCCCCACCTGGAAGAAAGGATCGAAGAGGCGCAATACCTCTTTCGCCGGGATCCCCTCTCCGGTGTCGCGAACGCTAATCTGCAGATAATCCCCCGCGCACTGGACGTGCAGGACAATACAGCCGGTATCGGTGAACTTTATCGCATTGCTGAGCAGATTTGAGATCACCTGCTGCAGGCGCATCGGGTCGCCGGACATTTGTTCCGGAACGTCCGGCTCGATAAAGCAGTACAGGCCCAGCTGCTTGCGCACCACCAACGGCAGATAGTTAGCGGAGATATGGTTCATGACTTCGCGCGGAGAGAACTCCCGCGGCTCGATCTTCAACTGCTCGGACTCGATTTTCGAGAAATCAAGAATATCGCTGATAATTTTCAGCAGCAGGCTGGAGGAGTTGTTCATCGCCGTCACAAGGCGATCGACGCCTTTCGGCAACGCTTTGGTCTGCAGCAGATCGAGGTTACCGATGATGCCATATAGCGGGGTACGCAGCTCATGGCTAACGGTCGCCAGGAACATCGATTTCGACTGGCTGGCCTGCTCCGCCGCCTGGGCCATCTCCTGCAGCGACTCCTCCATTTTCACGCGGGCGGAAACGTCCACCAGCACGCAAATGGCGACGTTTTCATTGCGATAGCGTGAATGAACAAAGCTAATCTGCAGGTTGGTATGGTTGCTGGTCAGCACGTCGACAAAATTGACCTGCTGGCCGCAGATGATCTGCGTCAGCCGCTGGCGGTCCTCGTGGGTCAGCATGTTCAGGTAGTTGTGCGCCAGTTCATTACTGAGAATATTGGTCCCGTCGGCAGTGCGCAGAATACAGATCCCTACCGGGGCAGAAGCCACAATTTTGCGGTTGAACTGCTCGTGCTCTTCCAGGCGCTGGGCGTCATTCTCCGCGGGGATAAAAATGCGCCGCTCATACATCCGCGCCAGCGCGAACAGCATCGCGCCGCTGAGGATATTAAGAACGATAGCATTGATGATCAGCATACGGATCCGCTCCAGCACCTGATCTACCGAGACGGAATAGACGATGCTCAGGGAGGACGGCGAGAGGCTTTTTTTCAGCACCAGCTCGCGGAAACCCGAACTGTAGCCAAACCACATCCGCTCCTGCATCCACTTCGCTTCGCTCTGGATTTTACCTTCCGCACCGGCCAGCGAAATCAGCGGCTGGCCGTTATCGTCAAAGATCGTCACGCTCATCGGCAGGCTGCCCGGCGTAAAGAAGCTTTCCATGCGGATGGTCTGCTCCACGCCCAGCATCGCCTGCAGGCGATTGGCCATATAGACCGGCGTCAGGGCGTAAAAATAGCCCACCCCGGGGCGAACGCCCTGGCTTATCCAGAACAGGTTGTTGCCGCGCTCATTTTGCGGCGCGTTGCGATATTGCTCTATGCGCTGATGCAGGACTTTCAGCGCCTGATCGCGCTCAATCGGCACGTCCCGCAGGCCAAAGTTGGCCATGCAGAAGTTATCGCTGCCGATGAGAAAGATGCGGTTAAGGTCGTAGGCGGCAGTAAAATTATCCCGCCAGTAGCGCATAAACCATGCCAGCGACTGCAGCGAATTACGCCAGGTGGCGCTCATCGCGCTGCAGTCGGAATCGGGGTACAGGGGTTCAAAGTTGGGCACCGCCATATCGCCGTTTTGCCCTTGCGCTACCGCGTCCCCTGCCGACAAGCGAGTACCGGCGACATACTTCAGCTCTTTCATTACATCCGCGGTACGCTGGATATAGCGCTGGGCCTGATCGGCGTTGAGATTAAGCTCCTGATGGATTTCGGCTTCCCGCTCGTGCAGCGCGTTGACGATATAAAACACAGAGACAAACGCAATAAGCAGCCACAGCAATACCGCCAGCGCTCTGAACAGATAACGTGAAACCTTCAGGGTTGTATGAAAAGAGGCAAGATATTTCAATGTGGCGATGCTCGGCCGTCAGGGACTCAACAGAATGCGGTTAAGGTAGCGGTAAATGCCCGGCGTCGCAATGCCCTCTCTTGATGGGAATATGATACATCCCCGAGAAACCTGTGCTGCGACCCTCGATAATCGACATTTGCATGAGAAGAACTACATGGATGTCTATATGCACTGGTTAAAAAGGATATACCCACGTCGCTTACGCAATCAAATGATTCTGATGGCTATCCTGATGGTCATTGTGCCGACGCTTTCTATTGGTTATATCGTAGAAACCGAAGGCCGGTCAGCGGTGTTATCTGAAAAAGAGAAAAAATTATCGGCCGTCGTACACCTGCTCGACGAGGCGCTGGGCGAACGCTTCAGCCAGCATAGTCAGCTGTCGCGCGCTGAACGGATCCGCATGCTGAATGCGGAATTGTCGCCAGTCACCGAACGCATCACCCACGCGTTTCCGGGGATTGGCGCCGGCTATTACAACAAGGCGCTGGACGCCATTATCACCTACGCCCCTTCGGCGCTGTATCAAAACAACGTCGGGGTGACTATCGCCGCCGATCATCCCGGACGGGAGGTTATGCGCGCCAACGCCCCGCGGGTGTTTTCCGGCAGGCAGGTGCGCGGCGATATCCTCAATTCCATGATTCCGATAGCGCGCCATGGCGAAGTTCTCGGTTATATCTGGGCCAATGAGCTGACGGAGGATATTCGCCAGCAGGCCTGGAAGATGGATGTCCGGATCATTGCTGTTCTGGCGGCCGGGCTTATCAGCAGCCTGTTGCTGATCGTCCTCTTTTCGCGCCGCCTGAGCGCCAATATCGACATCATCACCGACGGTCTGCCTACGCTGGCGCAAAAAATTCCCGCGCAGTTGCCCGATCTGCCCGGCGAACTGGGGCAGATCAGCCGCAGCGTCAACGCGCTGGCGCAAACATTGCGGGAGACCAAAACCCTTAACGACCTGATTATTGATAACGCCGCCGACGGCGTTATCGCCATCGACAGAGAGGGGAATGTCACCACCATGAACCCGGCGGCGGAGATCATCACGGGCTACAAACTGGATGAGCTGGTCGGGCAACCCTATGCGACCTTATTCGCCAACACCCACTTTTATAGCCCGGTGCTGGATACCCTGGCGCACGGCACAGAGCATCTGGCGCAGGAGGTCAGTTTTCCTGGCCGTGACCGCACGATTGAGATCAGCGTCACCACCAGCCGCATCCATAACGCCAACGGCGAACTGATCGGCGCGCTGGTTATCTTCTCCGATTTAACCGCCCGCAAAGAGGCGCAGCGTCGCCTGGCGCAAACGGAGAGACTCGCCACGCTGGGGGAGCTGATGGCGGGCGTCGCGCATGAGGTGCGCAACCCGCTCACCGCCATCCGCGGCTACGTGCAGATTATTCGCCAGCAGACGACCCTGCCGGTGCATCAGGAGTATCTGTCGGTAGTCCTTAATGAAATTGATTCGATCAATAAGGTCATCCAGCAGCTGCTGGACTTTTCCCGCCCACGGCAAAGCCAGTGGCAGCAGGTGCAGCTCAAAGCGCTGATTGAGGAGGCGCTGATCCTGGTACAAACCTCCGGAGTCCAGGCGCGGATCGACTTTAGTACGCAATTCGACGCCGAGCTGCCCGCGATCGTCGCCGATCGCGAACTGCTTAAACAGGTGCTCCTGAATCTGTTAATCAACGCGGTACAGGCGATCGGCGCGCGCGGTGAAATCCGCATCCGCACCTGGCGCGATACGTCAACGCATCTGGCGCTGACCATCGAAGACAATGGCTGCGGTATCGACAGCGATGTGCAAAACAAGATCTTCGATCCGTTCTTCACCACCAAAGCATCAGGAACTGGTCTCGGGCTGGCGCTAAGCCAGCGCATTATCAACGCGCATCAGGGCGATATCCGTGTGGCTAGCCAGCCGGGATTCGGCGCGACCTTTACCCTTATTTTACCGATTAACCCGCAGGAAACCTCGTTAGAATGAAAACCAGCTACCGTATTCTTATCGTTGATGACGAAGATAACGTTCGCCGTATGCTTGCCACCGCGTTTTCGCTACAGGGGCATGAGACCCACTGCGCCAGTAACGGTCAGGCGGCGCTGCAACACTTTGCCGACACGCCGCCCGACGTGGTGCTGATGGATATCCGGATGCCGGAAATGAACGGAATTGAGGCGCTGAAAGTGATGCGCGCGCAGCAGCCGCGGATCCCCATCATTCTGATGACCGCTTACGCCGAAGTGGAAACCGCAGTCGAAGCGTTGCGTAGCGGCGCATTTGATTATGTGATTAAACCATTTGATCTTGATGAGCTTAACCTGCTGATTCAGCGGGCCTTACAGCTACAGGCGATGAAGCAGGAGATCCGCAGCCTGCATCAGGCGCTGAGCACCAGCTGGCAGTGGGGACATATCCTGACCAACAGTCCGCGGATGATGGATATCTGCAAAGACACGGCGAAAATCGCCCTTTCGCAGGCCAGCGTGCTGATTTGCGGCGAAAGCGGCACCGGAAAAGAGCTGATTGCCCGCGCCATTCACTACAACTCCCGGCGGGCTAACGGCCCCTTTATCAAGATAAACTGCGCCGCCCTGCCCGAATCGCTGCTGGAGAGTGAACTGTTTGGCCACGAAAAAGGGGCGTTTACCGGCGCACAAACGCAACGTCAAGGGCTGTTTGAACGCGCCCATCAGGGAACGCTGCTGCTGGACGAAATCGGTGAAATGCCGCTGGTGTTGCAGGCTAAGCTGCTGCGGATCCTGCAGGAAAGAGAGTTTGAGCGTATCGGCGGGCAGCAAACCATTCAGGTGGATATCCGTATCGTTGCCGCCACCAACCGCGATCTGGCGGCGATGGTAAAAGAGGGAACCTTTCGTGAAGATCTGTTTTACCGGCTGAACGTGATCCATCTGCTGCTTCCGCCCCTGCGCGAGCGGCGGGAGGATATCGCCCTGTTAGCCAACCACTTTCTACAGAAATTCAGCGCGGAAAATCAGCGCGATATGATTGAGATCGATCCCGCCGCCATGTCGCGGCTTACCGCCTGGCCGTGGCCGGGCAACATCCGCGAATTATCCAATGTGATTGAGCGCGCGGTGGTAATGAGCACCGGCGCAGTAATTTTCGCTGAAGATCTGCCCGCCCCATTCCGCCAGCCGGTGAGCAAAGGCGGCGAAGTAAAAGCCGCGCAACCAGGGGAGCGCAACCTGAAAGAGGAGATTAAGCGTGAAGAGCGGCGAATTATTATGGAAGTGCTGGAACAGCAGGAGGGAAACCGCACGCGCAGCGCATTAATGTTAGGCATCAGCCGACGCGCGTTGATGTACAAACTGCAAGAGTACGGTATCGATCCGGCCGGCCTTTAGTACCAGAATCTGCTATGCAGAATTTTGCACAGTGCGCAAAATTCTGCATAACGCCCGCCAATATTCCTGCGCACCGCAGGGAAAATAAAAGTTTATATTCAGTAAGTTAACGAATTTCCTTCCGACGAATCAATCCTGGCATCCCGCTTGCTATTCCCTCTGCGTACCCAAAATGGAGTATGCAAAGGGAAACATAATGAAAACAAAACTGATTAGCTTACAGAACGCCTCTGGCTTCTTTCGTGACGGCATGACCATCATGATTGGCGGTTTTATGGGGGTAGGCACCCCGCCCCGCCTTGTGGAAGCCCTGCTTGAATCCGGCGTCAGAGACCTGACGCTCATCGCCAACGATACCGCATTTGTCGATACCGGCGTCGGCCCGCTGATCGTTAATGGTCGGGTGAGCAAAGTCATCGCTTCTCATATCGGCACGAATCCGGAAACCGGACGGCGGATGATAACCCAGGAGATGGAGGTTCAACTGGTTCCGCAAGGCACCCTGATTGAACAAATCCGCTGCGGCGGCGCAGGGCTGGGCGGGTTTCTCACCCCGACCGGCGTCGGCACCGTGGTGGAGGAAGGGAAGCAAACGCTCCAGCTTGACGGTAAAACCTGGCTGCTGGAACGCCCACTGCGTGCGGATTTGGCCCTTATCCGCGCCCATCGCGCCGACCCGCTCGGCAACCTGACCTACCAGCTCAGCGCCCGTAATTTTAACCCCCTCATTGCTCTCGCCGCCGACATTACGCTGGTTGAGCCTGACGAAATGGTGGCGACAGGCGAGCTGCTTCCCGACCAGATCGTCACCCCGGGCGCCGTTATCGACCACATCGTCATTCCACAGGAGAGCAAATAATGGATGCTAAACAACGTATTGCGCGCCGCGTGGCGCAAGAGCTTCGTGATGGCGACGTCGTAAACTTAGGGATTGGCCTGCCGACGATGGTCGCCAATTACCTACCGGAAGGAATTAACATCACGCTGCAATCGGAGAACGGCTTTCTCGGGCTGGGTCCCGTCTCAACCGTCCACCCGGATCTGGTGAATGCCGGCGGACAGCCCTGTGGAATAGTGCCCGGGGCGGCGATGTTCGATAGCGCGATGTCGTTCGCGCTGATTCGCGGCGGTCATGTCGACGCCTGCGTCCTCGGCGGGCTGCAGGTGGATGAACAAGCCAACCTCGCCAACTGGGTAGTGCCCGGCAAAATGGTGCCCGGCATGGGCGGCGCGATGGATCTGGTGACCGGCTCGCGCAAAGTAATCATCGCCATGGAACACTGCGCCAAAGACGGTTCCGCGAAGATCCTGCGCCAGTGCACCATGCCGCTGACCGCCCAGCATGCGGTTCATGTGCTGGTCACTGAACTGGCGGTATTCCGCTTTATTGATGGCCGGATGTGGCTGACTGAAATCGCCGAAGGGTGCGCCCCTGAAACTCTGCGGGCGAAAACCGAAGCACGCTTCGACATTGCCGCAGATCTGCTGATCCAGCGGGGTGGCGCATGATTGGCCGTCTCTCACGCTTTATGACGCGGGTCGTCAGCCGCTGGCTTCCTGATCCGCTGATCTTCGCGATGCTGCTGACCCTGCTGACCTTTGGCATTGCCCTCTGGCTGACGCCGCAAACGCCAATCAGTATGGTGAAATTCTGGGGCGACGGCTTCTGGAACTTGCTGGCGTTCGGCATGCAGATGGCGCTGATTATCGTCACCGGTCACGCGCTGGCCAGTTCCGGCCCGGTTAAAAGCCTGCTGCGCGCCGCCGCTTCCGCCGCGAAAACGCCCGTTCAGGGCGTGATGCTGGTGACTTTCTTTGGCTCCGTCGCCTGCGTGATCAACTGGGGATTTGGCCTGGTGGTCGGGGCGATGTTTGCCCGTGAGGTCGCCCGTCGCGTGCCCGGCTCCGATTATCCGCTGCTGATTGCCTGCGCCTATATCGGTTTTCTCACCTGGGGCGGCGGCTTTTCCGGCTCCATGCCCCTGTTGGCGGCGACGCCGGGCAACCCGGTCGAACATATTGCGGGCTTAATCCCGGTCAGCGATACCCTGCTCACCGGATTCAACATCTTCATCACGCTCGGGCTTATCGTGGTAATGCCGTTTATCACCCGCATGATGACGCCAAAACCGTCCGATGTAATCAGCATCGATCCGAAACTGCTGCTGGAAGAGGCCGATTTTCAGAAGAAACTGCCGGCTGACGCCCCGCCGTCGGAAAAGCTGGAAGAGAGCCGCATCCTCGCGCTGATCATTGGCGCGTTGGGGATTGCTTATCTGGCGATCTACTTCGCCGAAAAGGGATTCAACATCACCATTAACACCGTCAATCTGATGTTTATGATCGCCGGTCTGCTGCTGCACAAAACGCCGATGGCCTATATGCGCGCCATCAGCGCCGCCGCGCGCAGCACCGCCGGTATCCTGGTGCAGTTCCCCTTCTACGCCGGGATCCAACTGATGATGGAACACTCCGGCCTCGGCGGTCTTATCACGGAGTTTTTCATCAACGTCGCCAACAAAGACACCTTCCCGGTGATGACCTTCTTCAGCTCCGCGCTGATTAACTTCGCTGTGCCGTCGGGCGGCGGCCACTGGGTTATCCAGGGGCCGTTTGTGATACCTGCCGCTCAGGCGTTAGGGGCCGACCTCGGTAAATCGGTGATGGCGATCGCCTACGGCGAGCAGTGGATGAACATGGCGCAACCGTTCTGGGCGCTGCCCGCGCTGGCCATTGCCGGACTCGGAGTACGCGACATTATGGGCTACTGCATCACCGCCCTTCTCTTCTCTGGGGTCATTTTTGTCATTGGTTTGACCTTGTTCTGACGGCCCCCCTCACTTTTAAGGAATTAAGATGAAAAATTGTGTCATCGTCAGCGCGGCGCGTACCGCAATCGGCAGTTTTAACGGCGCGCTGGCGACCACCAGCGCCATCGACCTCGGCGCTACGGTAATTAAGGCAGCCCTTCAGCGCGCGCAGCTCGATCCTCAGCGCGTGGATGAAGTGATTATGGGCAACGTCCTACAGGCCGGTCTCGGGCAAAACCCGGCCCGCCAGGCGCTGCTCAAAAGCGGTCTTGCCGAGACGGTATGCGGCTTTACCGTTAACAAAGTGTGCGGCTCCGGCCTCAAAAGCGTGGCGCTGGCCGCGCAGGCGATTCTGGCCGGACAGGCGCAAGCGCTGGTCGCAGGCGGTATGGAAAACATGAGCCAGGCGCCGTACCTGCTGGACGCTAAAGCCCGCTGGGGCTACCGTCTCGGCGACGGGCGGCTCTCCGACGTGATCCTGCGCGACGGTCTTATCTGCGCCACTCACGGTTATCATATGGGGATCACCGCAGAAAACGTTGCTAAGGAATACGGCATCAGCCGGGAAATGCAGGATGAGCTGGCGCTGCTTTCACAGCGTAAAGCGCTTGCCGCCATCGATTCCGGCGCATTCCGGGCCGAAATTGTGCCGGTCAGCGTCACCTCCCGTAAAAAAACGACCATTTTTGAACGTGATGAGTTTCCTAAAGCCGACTCTACGACAGAAGGGCTTGCCGCTTTGCGTCCGGCCTTCGACAAGTCTGGCACAGTAACGGCAGGTAATGCTTCCGGCATTAACGACGGCGCGGCGGCGCTGGTGGTGATGGAAGAATCCGCAGCGCTGGCAGCGGGATTAAAACCTCTTGCACGGATCAAAGCCTGGGCCAGCGGCGGCGTCGCGCCGGCGTTAATGGGGATGGGGCCGGTTCCCGCTACGCAGAGAGCGCTGCAACTGAGCGGACTGACACTTTCTGATATCGATCTGATCGAAGCCAACGAAGCGTTTGCCGCACAGTTCCTTGCCGTGGGTAAGACGCTGGGTTTCGATCCGCAGAAGGTGAACGTCAACGGCGGGGCAATCGCCCTTGGACACCCTATCGGCGCCAGCGGTGCGCGTATTCTTGTGACCCTGCTGCATGCCTTGTCAGCGCACGATAAAACGCTCGGTCTGGCCACGCTGTGCATCGGCGGCGGTCAGGGCATCGCGATGATTGTGGAAAGGATAAATTAACCCCCCTTTGCCGAATGCTTTGTCATTCGGCAGCCCATCGTTACGCAGTATATTCAGAACGAAAAAAAGGGAGGCCAGGCCTCCCTTCTGTGCGATATCACAATACGGAATTACTCGTCGGCGTCATCCGCGACATCGTCATCGGTATCCGCTTCCGGGGCGATATCGTCATCGCCTTCCGCCGCGCTACCGTCGATGGCATCCAGCTCTTCATCATCCACCGGCTCAGCCACGCGCTGCAGACCCACCACGTTTTCATCTTCCGCGGTGCGGATGAGGATCACGCCCTGGGTGTTACGGCCCACGATGCTCACTTCGGAAACGCGGGTACGCACCAGCGTCCCGGCGTCGGTGATCATCATGATCTGATCGCAGTCATCCACCTGCACGGCGCCGACCACGGAACCGTTACGCTCGGTGACTTTGATCGAAATAACGCCCTGGGTGGCACGCGACTTGGTCGGATACTCCGCCGCCGCGGTACGTTTACCGTAACCGTTTTGCGTCACCGTCAGGATCGCGCCTTCGCCGCGTGGAATAATCAGCGAGACGACGCTGTCGTTTTCCGCAAGCTTAATACCGCGTACGCCGGTGGCGGTACGGCCCATGGCGCGAACGGCGTCTTCTTTGAAGCGTACAACCTTACCGGCCGCGGAGAACAGCATCACTTCATCCTGACCAGAGGTCAGATCGACGCCGATCAGCTCATCGCCTTCGTTCAGGTTGACCGCGATGATACCGGCGGAACGCGGACGGCTGAACTCGGTCAGCGCGGTTTTCTTCACGGTACCGCTGGCGGTGGCCATAAAGACGTTGACGCCCTCTTCGTACTCGCGGACCGGCAGGATGGCGGTAATGCGCTCATCGGCTTCCAGCGGCAGCAGGTTGACGATCGGCCGACCGCGCGCGCCGCGGCTGGCTTCCGGCAGCTGATAGACCTTCATCCAGTACAGACGGCCGCGGCTTGAGAAGCAGAGGATGGTGTCATGGGTGTTAGCCACCAGCAGGCGGTCGATAAAGTCTTCTTCTTTAATGCGCGCTGCCGATTTGCCTTTACCGCCACGACGCTGTGCTTCGTAGTCGGTCAGCGGCTGATACTTCACATACCCCTGATGCGACAGGGTGACCACCACATCTTCCTGGTTGATCAGATCTTCGATGTTAATATCAGCGCTGTTGGCGGTGATTTCGGTACGACGTTCGTCGCCGAACTGGTCGCGGATCAGCTCCAGCTCTTCGCGAATCACTTCCATCAGACGGTCGGCGCTGCCGAGAATGTGCAGCAGCTCTGCGATCTGCTCCAGCAGCTCTTTATATTCGTCGAGCAGTTTTTCATGCTCAAGGCCGGTCAGTTTCTGCAGACGCAGATCCAGAATCGCCTGAGCCTGCTGCTCGGTCAGGTAGTATTTACCGTCGCGCACGCCGAACTCTGGTTCCAGCCATTCCGGACGCGCGGCGTCATCCCCGGCGCGCTCCAGCATCGCCGCGACGTTACCGAGATCCCACGCCTGGGCAACCAGCGCCGTTTTCGCTTCTGCCGGGGTCGGCGCGCGACGGATCAGTTCGATAATCGGGTCGATGTTGGCCAGCGCAACGGCCAGCGCTTCGAGGATATGCGCCCGGTCGCGCGCTTTGCGCAGTTCGAAAATCGTACGACGGGTCACCACTTCACGGCGGTGGCGTACAAACGCGGCGATGATGTCCTTCAGGTTCATGATCTTCGGCTGACCATGGTGCAGAGCTACCATGTTGATGCCGAAGGAGACCTGCAGCTGGGTCTGGGAATAGAGGTTGTTAAGCACCACTTCCCCTACCGCATCGCGCTTCACTTCAATCACGATGCGCATCCCGTCTTTATCAGACTCGTCACGCAGCGCGCTGATGCCTTCCACGCGTTTTTCTTTGACCAGCTCGGCGATTTTCTCGATCAGGCGCGCTTTGTTCACCTGATACGGAATTTCGTGCACGATGATGGTTTCGCGGCCGGATTTCGCGTCCACTTCCACTTCCGCGCGCGCGCGGATGTACACTTTACCGCGACCGGTGCGATAGGCCTCTTCGATGCCGCGACGGCCATTGATAATGGCGGCGGTCGGGAAATCAGGGCCAGGAATATGCGCCATCAGCCCTTCAATGCTGATGTCTTCATCGTCAACATACGCCAGACAGCCGTTAATCACTTCCGTCAGGTTATGCGGCGGTATGTTGGTGGCCATCCCTACGGCGATCCCGGAGGCGCCGTTCACCAGCAGGTTAGGAATTTTGGTCGGCATGACGTCCGGAATACGCTCCGTACCGTCATAGTTGTCGACGAAATCGACCGTCTCTTTTTCAAGATCGGCCATCAGCTCATGAGCGATTTTCGCCAGACGAATTTCGGTATAACGCATCGCCGCGGCGGAGTCGCCGTCGATGGAACCAAAGTTACCCTGGCCGTCCACCAGCATGTAACGCAGCGAGAACGGCTGCGCCATACGCACGATGGTGTCGTATACCGCGGAGTCGCCGTGCGGGTGGTATTTACCGATTACGTCACCAACGACACGGGCTGATTTTTTATAGGCTTTGTTCCAGTCATTGCCCAATACGTTCATGGCGTAAAGTACGCGACGGTGTACCGGCTTCAGGCCATCTCGGACATCCGGCAGCGCACGGCCAACAATGACCGACATCGCATAATCCAGATAAGAGTTCTTAAGCTCTTCCTCAATGTTGACCGGTGTAATTTCTCTCGCAAGGTCGCTCATCTAACCGCTATCCCTCTACTGTATCCCGGATTCAAAGGTCGCAAATTATAACACAGCCGCGCTAATAGAGGTAAAGCAATACGGTTTATTCATGGCGCGCTGCTGATATACTCGCAGGTCTGAACAGAAAAGGAGTAAAAGCGCCCATGAATGCCGAAAAAACGTCGGTAGCCCCTAACGTCGATCATGCTGAAATCGCCAAATTCGAAGCCGTCGCCTCGCGCTGGTGGGATCTGGAGGGCGAGTTCAAACCGCTCCACCGCATCAACCCGCTGCGGCTGGGCTATATTGCCGAACGCTCCGGCGGCCTGTTCGGTAAAAAAGTCCTCGATGTCGGCTGCGGCGGCGGCATCCTCGCCGAGAGCATGGCGCGCGAAGGCGCGACGGTCACCGGGCTGGACATGGGGGCCGAACCGCTGCAGGTCGCCAGGCTGCACGCCCTGGAGAGCGGTATTCAGGTAAACTATGTTCAGGAAACAGTTGAGGAACATGCCGCGAAGCATCCCCAGCAGTATGACGTCGTGACCTGCATGGAGATGCTGGAGCACGTCCCCGACCCGCAGTCGGTGGTGCACGCCTGCGCGCGGTTAGTGAAGCCCGGCGGCCAGGTCTTCTTCTCCACCATCAACCGCAACGGCAAGGCCTGGCTGATGGCGGTAGTCGGGGCGGAATATGTCATGAAGATGGTGCCCAAAGGCACTCATGATGTGAAGAAGTTTATCAAGCCGGCCGAGCTGCTGGGCTGGGTAGATCAGACTACTCTGAAAGAGCAGCATATCATCGGTCTGCATTACAATCCGCTGACCAATACCTTCAAGTTAGCGCCGGGGGTTGATGTTAACTATATGTTGCATACCACCGCCAAACAGGACTGAGGTCAGCACCTCCGCTTATGATGATTGCGCGGCATCAAGCCGCGTGATTATTTCTTCCGATGAAGAAATCAGCACTCGATCAAATTTTCATTTTTTTTTCTGTTTTATTGACTTCTTCTCCAGGCCTTATGCGACGTGGACTTGCGGATTATTACCCTTCCGCAACCTCAATTTAACGTCAAAATCAACCCTTGTACTCAAAAGATTCCTTACTAAAATACTCACCATATAGCGTTTCTTTTATCGACAACCCCCTACATATAGTATTTATCCACAGAGTTAGTCACAACGGCCTTCTGTGGATAAACGGGGGATATTTTCTTTCACGGACAGGTAAAATCCACATGAATCAGAGTCTGCTGGTGACAAAGCGCGACGGGACCACCGAGCGCATCAATCTCGACAAAATCCATCGCGTACTGGATTGGGCGGCAGAAGGACTGAATAACGTTTCGATTTCCCAGGTAGAGCTGCGCTCCCATATCCAGTTCTATGACGGCATCAAAACCGCGGACATCCACGAAACCATTATTAAAGCCGCTGCGGATCTGATCTCCCGCGACGCACCGGATTACCAGTACCTCGCCGCGCGTCTGGCGATTTTCCATTTGCGTAAAAAAGCCTTCGGTCAGTTTGAGCCGCCGGCGCTCTACGATCACGTGGTGAAGATGGTTGAGAAAGGTAAATACGATCATCATCTGCTGGAAGACTACACGGAAGAAGAGTTCCAGCAGATGGACGGTTTCCTCGACCACTGGCGCGACATGAACTTCTCCTACGCAGCCGTTAAACAGCTGGAAGGCAAGTATCTGGTACAAAACCGCGTCACCGGCGAAATTTATGAGAGCGCGCAGTTCCTCTATATTCTGGTCGCCGCTTGCCTGTTCTCGAACTATCCGCGCGAAACGCGTCTGGACTATATCAAGCGTTTCTACGACGCGGTGTCCACCTTTAAAATCTCGCTGCCGACGCCGATCATGTCCGGCGTGCGTACCCCCACCCGTCAGTTCAGCTCCTGCGTGCTGATCGAGTGCGGCGACAGCCTGGATTCCATCAACGCCACCTCCAGCGCGATTGTGAAATACGTTTCCCAGCGCGCCGGCATCGGCATCAACGCCGGGCGCATTCGCGCGCTGGGCAGCCCGATCCGCGGCGGCGAAGCCTTCCACACCGGCTGCATTCCGTTCTACAAGCATTTCCAGACCGCGGTGAAATCCTGCTCGCAGGGCGGCGTGCGCGGCGGCGCGGCAACCCTCTTCTACCCAATGTGGCATCTGGAAGTGGAAAGCCTGCTGGTGCTGAAAAACAACCGTGGTACCGACGCCAACCGCGTTCGTCACATGGACTACGGGGTACAGATCAACAAGCTGATGTACACCCGTCTGCTGAAGGGCGGCGATATTACCCTGTTCAGCCCTTCCGACGTCCCGGGCCTGTATGACGCCTTCTTCGCCGATCAGGACGAGTTTGAGCGCCTATACACCCAGTACGAGCAGGACGACAGCATTCGTAAGCAGCGTATTAAAGCCGTTGAGCTGTTCTCGCTGATGATGCAGGAGCGCGCCTCTACCGGCCGCATCTATATCCAGAACGTCGACCACTGTAACACCCACAGCCCGTTCGATCCGGTAGTCGCCCCGGTGCGTCAGTCTAACCTGTGCCTGGAGATCGCCCTGCCGACCAAACCGCTGGAAGATGTCAACGACGAAAACGGCGAAATCGCGCTGTGCACCCTGTCGGCCTTCAACCTCGGGGCTATCGACAGCCTCGACGAGCTGGAAGAGCTGGCGGTGCTGGCGGTGCGTGCTCTGGATGCGCTGCTCGACTATCAGGATTACCCCATCCCGGCGGCTAAACGCGGTGCGATGGGGCGTCGTACGCTGGGTATCGGCGTGATCAACTTCGCTTACTATCTGGCGAAGCATGGCAAACGCTACTCCGACGGCAGCGCCAACAACCTGACGCACAAAACGTTCGAAGCGATTCAGTACTATCTGCTGAAGGCCTCTAACGAGCTGGCTATCGAGCAAGGCGCCTGCCCGTGGTTCAACGAAACCACCTATGCGCAGGGCATCCTGCCGATCGATACCTATAAGAAAGATCTGGACGGCATCGTCAGCGAACCCCTGCACTACGACTGGGAAGCATTGCGCGAATCCATTAAAACCCACGGCCTGCGCAACTCCACGCTCTCCGCGCTGATGCCGTCCGAGACCTCGTCGCAGATCTCCAACGCCACCAACGGCATTGAGCCGCCGCGCGGCCACGTGAGTATCAAAGCGTCCAAGGACGGTATCCTGCGCCAGGTGGTGCCAGATTACGAAAACCTGCAGAACGCCTACGAGCTGCTGTGGGAGATGCCGAACAACGACGGTTATCTGCAGCTGGTGGGTATCATGCAGAAGTTTATCGACCAGTCGATCTCTGCCAACACTAACTACGATCCGACGCGCTTCCCGTCCGGAAAAGTGCCGATGCAGCAGTTGCTCAAAGACCTGCTCAACGCCTATAAATTCGGCGTCAAAACGCTGTACTATCACAACACCCGTGATGGCGCTGAAGACGCCCAGGATGACCTGGCCCCGTCCATCCAGGACGACGGCTGCGAAAGCGGCGCTTGTAAGATCTAAGGTATTTTTGCCGGGTAACGCTACGCTTACCCGGCCTACGTTTGTGTAGGCCCGGCCAACCCATTCCTGCCGGGCAATACAGTTCAACAGGACTCACTTCAATGGCATACACCACTTTTTCACAGACGAAAAACGATCAGCTGCTGGAACCCATGTTTTTTGGCCAGCCGGTTAACGTGGCCCGCTACGATCAGCAAAAATACGACATCTTTGAAAAGCTGATTGAAAAGCAGCTCTCCTTCTTCTGGCGTCCGGAAGAGGTTGACGTTTCCCGCGATCGCATCGACTACCAGGCGCTGCCGGAACATGAAAAACATATTTTCATCAGCAACCTGAAGTACCAGACGCTGCTCGACTCCATCCAGGGCCGTAGCCCGAATGTGGCGTTGCTGCCGCTGATCTCCATCCCGGAGCTGGAGACCTGGGTAGAAACCTGGGCCTTCTCCGAGACCATTCACTCGCGTTCGTACACTCACATCATCCGCAACATCGTCAACGACCCGGCGACCGTGTTCGACGACATCGTCACCAACGAGCAGATCCAGAAACGTGCGGAAGGCATCTCTCACTATTACGATTCGCTGATCGAGATGACCAGCTACTGGCATCTGCTGGGCGAAGGCACCCACACCGTCAACGGCAAAACCGTGACCGTGAATCTGCGCGAGCTGAAAAAGAAACTCTATCTGTGCCTGATGAGCGTTAATGCCCTGGAAGCGATCCGCTTCTACGTCAGCTTCGCCTGCTCCTTCGCCTTTGCCGAACGCAAACTGATGGAAGGCAACGCCAAAATTATCCGCCTGATCGCCCGCGATGAAGCGCTGCACCTGACCGGCACCCAGCATATGCTGAACCTGCTGCGCTCCGGCAGCGACGATCCGGAAATGGCGGAAATCGCCGAAGAGTGCAAGCAGGAGTGCTATGACCTGTTCGTGCTGGCGGCTCAGCAGGAGAAAGAGTGGGCGGACTACCTGTTCCGCGACGGCTCGATGATCGGCCTGAATAAAGATATTCTCTGCCAGTACGTCGAGTACATCACCAATATCCGCATGCAGGCGGTGGGCCTCGATCTGCCGTTCCAGACCCGCTCCAACCCGATCCCATGGATCAACACCTGGCTGGTCTCCGACAACGTTCAGGTGGCGCCGCAGGAAGTGGAAGTCAGTTCTTATCTCGTCGGCCAGATCGATTCTGAAGTCGATGCCGACGATCTGAGTAACTTCCAGCTGTAATGAAGCGGATCTTCCTGAAAATCTCTGACACTCGCCTTGAGTGTCAGGATGAACACCCTTCCCTGCTGGCGGCGCTGGAGTCGCATAATATCGACGTCGAATATCAGTGCCGCGAAGGCTACTGCGGCTCCTGCCGCACGCGTCTGGTCTCCGGCCAGGTTGACTGGCTGACCGAGCCGCTGGCCTTTATCCAGCCGGGAGAAATTTTGCCCTGCTGCTGCCGGGCGAAAGGCGATATTGAGATCGAGATGTAGTCTTGTCAGGTGGCGCTACGCTTACCTGACCTACAAAACCGCAGTTCGTAGATACTGTTATCGGTTTGCAACTTTTTCGCTTGAGAAAAACGTTTATCGCGTGTCGCTTCAGAGGATATTGCGCTCCCGGTTAATTTTTATGCAATATGTTTTCCGTGGCGCAGGGAGCGCACAGAGGGCGGCCAATCGCCGCCGCCCTCTGTACTCCCGGGCTCTGGCCGCCAAAATCGCCACTTCGTGGTTCCTTCGACTTATCCCGGCAGGCTTCGGGTCGGGCCGAGGCAGCGTCCCTGCAAATCACGGCCCTCAGCCCGCATCCATGCGGGCTGCCCCGGCCTGCCGGGTACGTCTCAGCGATTTTGAGGCCACCAACACCGGCAGTTTCAGCCAGCATCGTGAATAAATTAAAGGCAGGCCGCACAGACCGTAGGCCGGGTAAGGCGTAGCCGCCACCCGGCTTTTTAGCGTTTCGCGTCCAGGAACTGCACCGCTTTATCCGGGAAATCGGTAAATAAGCCGTCGACGCCCGCCTGGTTATACAGCACGTCATAGAGCTGATTAACGTTAGTCGCGTACTCCGGCAACTGATCCGCGCGCACGGTGTACGGATGCACCTGCAGATGGCTGGCATGCGCCTCTTTCACCATCGCCGTCAGCTTCACCGCCCCCGGCTTCGAGCCTTCCGCTACCAGCATATGGTAATCCGGGCCGATACCGTCGGCGTACTGCGCAATCTGCGCCATCGCCCCTGGCTTGAACATCCAGTCATAGCTGTAGTTCACCCACTTACCATCGGCCTGTTTCTGCTGGGTTTCATTCCAGTCGGTATAGGCGATGAGCTGCACCAGATTGAGATCCATCCCCATCTTCGGCTCCAGCTCATTTTTAATGCGTTTGAGCTCGTTGGCGTCAAAGCACTGCAGATAAACCTTATCCTGCTTGCTGGTATAGCCATATTCCTTCAGCACCTTCAATGTGCTGGCGGCAATATCTTTGCCTTCCTGGTGGTGGAACCACGGCGCTTTGATTTCCGGGTAGATACCGATGTTTTTGCCGGTTGAATGGTTCAGCCCCTGGACAAACTCAATCTCCTCTTCAAAGGTATGAATACGGAAATCGGATTTGCCCATCGGGAATCGACCGGGATAGGTTTGCACGTTCTTACCATTTTTCGGCTCAAAACCTTCGGTAAACTTCAGCGATTTAATCTCGGCCAGGGTAAAGTCGATGGCGTAGAAACGGCCATCTTTACGCGCCCGCTGCGGGAAACGCTGCGCAACGTCAGTCACCCGATCGAGATAGTGGTCGTGTAACACCACCAGCCGGTCGTCTTTGGTCATCACCAGGTCTTGCTCAAGGTAATCCGCCCCCTGAGCGTAAGCCATCGCTTTCGCCGGCAGGGTATGTTCCGGCAGATACCCGCTGGCGCCGCGGTGGGCGATGACCATTTTATCAGCCGCTGTCGCGCTGAAGCACAGCGCCGAACTGGACAGAATCATTCCGCTCATCAGCGCGGTGAGTTTCATTTTCATCGCCGCTCCTTAGGCTTGTTTCAGCTGTTGGTGATGGCGACGTTCACCGAGCATCACGATAACCAGCAGGATAACCGCCAGCACGCTGCCGCCGATCATCACCATAAAGCCGCCGTCCCAGCCGAAGAAATCGACGGTGTAGCCGACGATAGCGCTCGCGGCCACGGAACCGCCAAGATAGCCGAACAGGCCGGTGAAGCCCGCGGCGGTCCCGGCGGCTTTTTTCGGCGCCAGCTCGAGGGCATGCAGACCAATCAGCATCACCGGGCCGTAGATCAGGAAGCCAATGATGATCATACAGGCCATATCGACGCCCGGATTACCCGGCGGGTTCAGCCAGTAAACGACAGTGGCGATGGTCACCAGGGTCATAAAGAACACGCCGGTGGCGCCGCGGTTGCCTTTAAACACTTTGTCCGACATCCAACCGCACAGCAGCGTGCCCGGGATCCCCGCGTACTCGTACAGGAAATAGGCCCAGGAGGATTTATCCAGCGCGAAGTGTTTAACTTCTTTCAGGTAGGTCGGCGACCAGTCGAGAATGCCGTAGCGCAGCAGATAAACGAAGACGTTAGCGATAGCGATGTACCACAGCAGCTTGTTCGGCAGAATGTACTGCATAAAGATCTGCTTCGCCGTCAGCTCTTCTTCGTGCTTTTCGCTGTAATCGTCCGGGTAGTCGTTTTTATATTCTTCAATCGGCGGCAGACCGCAGGACTGCGGGGTGTCGCGCATCATTGCGAAGGCGAAAATCGCCAGCAGAATGGCGCCGAATGCCGGCATATACAGCGCCGCGTGCCAGTCGTTAAACCACGCCATCCCTAACAGGAACAGCAGCGGCGGAATGCCGCCGCCGACGTTATGCGCGCAGTTCCACACCGAGACAATCCCGCCGCGCTCTTTCTGCGACCACCAGTGCACCATGGTCCGGCCGCACGGCGGCCAGCCCATCCCCTGGAACCAGCCGCAGAGGAACAGCAGCACGAACATTATCATGATGCTGGACGTCGCCCACGGCACGAAGCCCATCACCAGCATCACCAGCGCGGCGAGGATCAAGCCAGCCGGCAGGAAAATGCGCGGATTCGAGCGGTCAGAGACCGATCCCATGATGAATTTCGAAAATCCATAGGCGATGGAGATACCGGAAAGGGCGAAGCCGAGGTCGCCACGAGAGAACCCCTGCTCGATAAGATAAGGCATCGCCAGGGCAAAGTTCTTACGAACCAAATAGTAGGCGGCATAACCAAAAAAGATGCCAATAAAAATCTGCCAGCGTAATCGGCGATATAGCGGGTCAATCTCCGCTGCTGGCAAACGCGCTTTATGCGCGGCGGGTTTAAAAATACTTAACATATCAGCCTCCGTGGCCCTTGCTGTTTTCTACTGACGTCACGACAAAATCCCAGATTAATCACCAACTTCAAATATGGTCGCGATGGTAGGCAATACGTAGAGTTGATACTGTGAAACATCGCACAATTTGTTACAGAAATATGACAAAACGTTCCAATGTGAGCACGAAATCACATAACACGCTCAAATAACGCGCGAATATGCTCGAAATCAAACAATAACCTTACTAATTGTGGCTAAATGGTGTTAAACGAAAGCAGAGGAGCTGAAGATGACGGGACGTATTGATAGCGAGGTCATTATCATCGGCGGCGGAGCAACCGGCGCCGGTATCGCCCGCGACTGCGCCCGGCGCGGATTACGAACGCTGCTCATTGAGCGCCATGATATCGCCACCGGGGCGACCGGCCGGAATCATGGACTGCTGCACAGCGGCGCCCGCTACGCGGTGACCGACAACGAATCCGCCCGCGAATGCATCAGTGAGAACCGCATCCTGCGCCGCATCGCCCGCCACTGTATTGAACCGACCAATGGGCTGTTTATCACCCTGCCTGAAGATGACCTGGCATGGCAGCAAACCTTTATCGACGCCTGTCAGCAGGCTGGCATAGAGGCCACGCCGCTCTCGCCGCAGGAAGCGCTGCGCCGGGAGCCCGCCGTCAACCCGACGCTGCTGGGCGCGGTGCAGGTCCCGGACGGTACCATCGACCCGTTTCGCCTCACCGCGGCCAATATGCTCGACGCCCGCGAACACGGCGCGCAGATCCTTACCGGCTGCGAAGTAACAGGCCTGCTGCGCCGGGGCGATCGCGTCTGCGGCGTCCAGGTATACGACCGCCAACTTCACCAGGCCCGCACTCTGTACGCCGGGATGGTGGTTAACGCCGCCGGGATCTGGGGACAGCGTATTGCGGAATATGCCGACCTGCGCATCACCATGTTCCCGGCGAAGGGATCGCTGCTGATCCTCGATCATCGGATTAACAACCTGGTGATCAACCGCTGCCGTAAGCCGGCCGACGCCGATATTCTGGTGCCCGGCGATACCATCTCGCTGATCGGCACTACCTCAATGCATATTCCTTATGACGAAATTGACGACAACCGGGTAACAGCGGCGGAGGTCGATACCCTGCTGCGCGAAGGGGAAAAGCTGGCGCCGGTCATGGGCCGCACCCGGATCCTCCGCGCCTACTCCGGCGTCCGCCCGCTGGTGGCCAGCGATAACGATCCCAGCGGGCGCGGCGTCAGCCGCGGCATCGTCCTGCTCGACCATGCCCAGCGTGACGGTATGGAAGGCTTCATTACTATCACCGGCGGCAAGCTGATGACCTATCGCCTGATGGCCGAGTGGGCCACCGACGCCGTCTGTCGTAAGCTGGGAAACACCACCCCCTGTACCACGGCCGAAGCCCCGCTGCCCGGTTCACAGGAGCCAACGGAAAGTACCCTGCAAAAGATTATCTCCCTCCCCACCCCGCTGCGCGGCTCGGCCGTCTACCGTCACGGCGATCGCACCCCGTCCTGGCTTGGCGACAGCCGCCAGCACCGTAGCCTGGTCTGCGAATGTGAAGCCGTCACTGCCGGTGAAGTGAAATACGCGGTGGAAAACCTGGCGGTCAACACCCTGCTCGACCTGCGCCGCCGCACCCGGATTGGCATGGGGACCTGTCAGGGGGAACTCTGCGCCTGCCGCGCTGCCGGACTGCTGCAGCGCTTTAACGTCACCACGCCCGCGCAGTCGTTAACCCAGCTCTCGGAATTTCTCAATGAACGCTGGAAGGGCGTGCAGCCCATCGCCTGGGGCGATGCGCTGCGCGAAAGCGAATTCACCCGCTGGGTCTACCTCGGCCTGTGCGGATTGCCACAGGAGCACCGGGATGAAGTTTGATTGCGCGATTATCGGCGGCGGGCTCGCCGGCCTGCTGTGCGGGCTGGCCCTGAATCAGCACGGCCTGCGCAGCGTCATCATCAGCCGCGGGCAGAGCGCGCTGCATTTTTCCTCCGCGTCGTTAGACCTGCTCTCGGCGCTGCCCAACGGCGATCACGTCACTGACGTCGCACAAGGTCTGCAGCAGCTCGCTGAACAGCTTCCTGAACACCCTTATTCCCGGCTCGGCGCCGAGGCGGTACTCAAATACGCGACACAGACCGAAGCCCTGCTGGCCGCCTGCGGCGCGGTGATGCAGGGCGATGCGCGCCGGCCGCACCGGCGGGTAACGCCGCTGGGGACGTTGCGCCCGGCATGGCTGTCGCCCCTTGAGGTGCCTGTCGCGCCCCTGCCGTCGCAGGGCGCCTGTCTGGTGGGGATCAGCGGCTTTGCTGATTTTCAGCCGCATCTCGCCGCCGCCGCGCTCGGTCAACACGGAGTTACCGCCGCGGCGGTGGAAATCGAGTTACCGCTGCTGGATGTGCTGCGTGACAACCCGACCGAGTTTCGCGCCGCCAATATCGCCCGCGTCCTGGATGATGAGAATATGTGGCCGGCCCTGCATGCAGCGCTGCTACCGCTGGCGCAGCAGTATGACCTGCTGATCATGCCCGCCTGTTTTGGCCTCGCCGACGATCGCCTGTACCACTGGCTGCAGGCGCGTCTACCCTGCCCGCTGCGTCTGCTGCCGACGCTGCCGCCTTCGGTTCCCGGGATGCGTTTGCATTCTCAGCTGCAACGCCAGTTCATTCGCGAGGGCGGCGCCTGGCTCGCAGGCGATGAGGTGGTGAAAATCAGCCATCGACAGAACGCCGTCGAGGCGGTCTGGACGCGCAATCACGGCGATATTGCGCTGCGTCCGCGCTTTACCGTGCTGGCCAGCGGCAGCTTTTTCAGCAACGGTCTTGTCGCCACTCGCGATAGCGTGCGCGAGCCGATCCTCGGCCTCGACCTTCACCAGACTCTGCCACGGGAAAGCTGGTACCAGCGCGATTTCTTCGCCTCACAACCGTGGCAGCGCTTCGGAGTGAAAACCGATGCCCTGCTGCGCCCCCTGCTGGGCGGGCAGCCGTTCCATAATCTGTTCGCCATCGGCTCATTGCTCGGCGGGTTCGATGCCATTCAGCTCGGCTGTGGCGGCGGCGTCTGCGCCGTTACCGCGCTGCACGCCGCCAGACAGATCCACGCCCTTGCCGGAGGCCGGCCATGAACGATACCCGTTTTGAAAGCTGCATTAAGTGCACGGTCTGTACCACCACCTGCCCGGTAAGTCGGGTCAATCCGCGCTATCCCGGCCCGAAACAAGCGGGGCCGGACGGCGAACGCCTGCGTCTGAAGGATGGCGCGCTGTACGACGAGGCGCTGAAGTACTGCATTAACTGCAAGCGCTGCGAGGTCGCCTGCCCGTCGGATGTGAAAATTGGCGATATCATTCAACGCGCCCGGGCACAGTACGGCCAGCAAAAGCCGACCCTGCGCGACGCCATCCTCAGCCATACCGACCTGATGGGTACCCTTTCCACCCCCTTTGCCCCCCTGGTCAACGCCGCCACCGGCTTAAAACCGGTGCGCCGTCTGCTCGACGCGACGCTCAACATCGATCACCGGCGTACGCTGCCGAAATATGGTTTCGGCACCTTCCGCCGCGCTTACCGCCAGCTCGCCGCCCGTCAGAAGCAGTACAGCGAACAGGTGGCTTTCTTTCATGGCTGCTACGTCAACTATAACCATCCACAGTTGGATAAAGATCTGATTCGCGTCGTCAACGCGCTGGGTACCGGGGTGCAGTTGTTATCAAAAGAAAAATGCTGCGGCGTACCGCTCATCGCCAACGGTTTTTTCGACAAGGCGCGTAAGCAGGCGCAGAGCAACGTCGCCGCGATGCGGGAAAACACGCTACCGATCATTGCCACCTCCTCGACCTGCGCCTTTACGCTACGTGATGAATACCCCCATCTCCTCGATGTCGATAACAGCGATCTTCGCGATCGGGTCGAGCTTGCCACCCGCTGGATCTGGAAACAGCTGGCTGCCGGCAGGACGCTACCGCTGCGCCCGCTGCCGCTGAAAGTGGTCTATCACACCCCGTGTCATATGGAAAAGATGGGCTGGTCGCTGTATACCCTCGAGCTGCTGCGGCTGATCCCCGGCCTGCAGCTGGAGGTGCTGGATTCCCAGTGCTGCGGCATCGCAGGCACCTACGGGTTTAAAACTGAGAATTACGCGGTATCCCAGGCTATCGGCGCCCCGCTGTTCCGTCAGATTGAGGAGAGCGAGGCCGACCTCGTCGTCACCGACTGCGAGACCTGCAAATGGCAGATTGAGATGTCCACCAGCAAACGCTGCGAGCATCCGCTGACGGTGCTGGCGCAGGCGCTCGTCTGAGCCCAGCGCCAGCCTGTGCCGTCAATAGCTCGTTTTCTCTTGCGGCTGGGCGCTGGCAGATTTAAACATCGCCAGCCGGCGGTCCAGCGCCTGGGTATACAGCATGGTATCCACCCCGACGGCGACAAAGTTGGCCCCCCAGGCAAGACATTTTTCCGCCATCGCCGGGTCGACCGCCAGAAATCCGGCCGCTTTCCCCGCCGCGCGAATGCGCCGGATGCTCTGCTCGATCACCCGCTGCACGTCAGGGTGACCGGCATCGTCCGGGTAGCCCAGCGAGGCGGAGAGATCCGCCGGACCGATAAACACCCCGTCAATGCCTTCCACCTCGAGAATAGCGTCCAGGTTCTCCAGCGCGGTTCGGCTCTCGACCTGAATCAGCAGACAGAGTTCGTCATTCGCCTCCGCCATATAATTCTCCACCCTTCCCCAGCGCGCCGCTCTCGCCACGCCGGCGCCAACGCCGCGGCTCCCGATGGGGGGATAACGGGTCGCTGAGACCACCTCCCGAGCCTGCTCGACGGTATCGACCATCGGCACCAGCAAGGTTCTGGCGCCAATATCCAGCACCTGTTTTATCAGGCTGCGGTTGCCCTCGACCGGGCGAATGACCGGCTGGCTGGCATAGGGGGCAATCGCCTGCAGCTGATGATAAAGATCCTGAATGGTGTTCGGGGCATGCTCGCCGTCGATCAGCAGCCAGTCGTATCCCGACGTCGCAGCGATCTCCGCCATGTAGGATGAGGTGGAGCTCAGCCACAGGCCGATTTGCGTCTCACCGCGTAATAATCCCCGTTTGAAGGGGTTAGATAACAGTGCGTTCATAGCGATTCCTTTATTCAATGCTGTACGCTGCCGCGCTGGGGTACCGCGCGGGTAAGGCTCAATGAAAAGATAATGACCACCCCGACAATGGCGACGCCGGCCAGGGTTAACAGTCCGGCGGCGCTGCTGGCGAACAACGTTTCGGCCTGCACGCGCACGATCGGCGCCAGAAAACCACCGATGGCGCCAAACAGGTTAACAAAGCCAATCCCTGCGGCCAGCGCCGTGCCGGACAGCAGCTGCGTCGGCATCGTCCAGAAGACCGGCTGCACGGCTATCACCCCGACCGCCGCCACGCACAGCGCGATGATAGCCAGCACCGGCGCCACCAGTCCGGACACCGCAATCCCGACCGCCGCCGCCAGCAGCGTCAGGGCGGCAATATTGCGTCGCTCGCCGGTGCGATCGGAGTAGCGAGGGATAAGCCAGGTGCCAAACAGCGCCGCCACCCACGGGATGGCCGTCACCACCGAGGCAACGAAGCCGACTTTGGTGCCCAGCAGCGCAGCAACCTGGGTGGGCAGGAAGAAAATCAGACCATAGACCGCCACCTGAATGGTCAGATAAATCAGCGCCAGCTGCCAGACCCGCCCGTTACGCAGCGCATCGGACAGGCGCGAGGCAATCTTTTTCTCCTCCTCGCGCGCCAGCTCGCTTATCAGCGCCTGTTTCTCCGCTGCGCTCAGGAAGCGGGCATGCTGCGGCGAATCGTCCAGCCAGAAGAAGGTGAACGCTCCCGCGGCGACGGCGAGCAGGCCTTCAATGACAAACATCCAGAACCAGCCGGGATGGCCCATAAATCCATGCATCTCCAGCAGCGCACCGGATAAAGGCGATCCCAGCGTCAGGGCCAGCGGCGCGCCCATATAAAACAGCCCCATAATGCTGGCGCGGTTTTGCTGGGGAAACCACTGTGAAGTGAGGTAGATCATTCCTGGAAAGAAGCCCGCCTCCGCCGCGCCCAGCAGGGTACGTACCAGCAGGAATTTCGCTTCCGTATCCGCCCACGCCATCGCCGCCGACAGCACGCCCCACAGCAGCGTGGTGCAGCCGATCCATCGCCTGGCGCCAAATTTGCGCATCAGCAGATTGGCCGGCACCCCGAGGAAGGCATAGACCACAAAGAAGATACCGGCCCCCAGCGCGTAGGCCTCATTGCTGAGTCCGGTATCCAGCTGGTAGGTCTCTTTGGCGAAACCGATATTAGAACGGTCAAGAAACGCCAGCACGTACAACGCCAGCATAAAGGGGATTAAGCGGGCGCGGTTTTTCTTCACCACGCTCTCCAGCAGAGTGTTGCTCATCATAATATCCTCAGGCGCGGGCCGCCGGGCGGCCCGACGCAATCAGTGTTGATAAGGACGCTTCAGGTTGCAGTCGCGATTGAGCTCGACGCCAAAGCCGGGTTTATCCAGGACCGATTTATGAATGCGCCCTCTCTCCGGCACCGGCTCGCCGAGCAGGATCGGGTCGAACTGCGGGCGCAGCGTGGCGCAGTCCGGACTGGTCATCAGAAACTCACTGAACGGCGTGTTGGTGAAGGTGATCACCGCATGATGTGAGTAAACCGACGAGCCGTGGGGCACTACCAGCTGCCCGCGCGCTTTGGCGATGGCCGCGATCTCCACCAGGGTGGTTAAGCCGCCGCACCAGCCAACGTCGGGCTGCATAATATCGATGCCGGTTTCCGACAGAGTGCGGAAGGACTGCAGCGTGCCGTGGTGCTCGCCGCTGGTCACCATCATCCCGGCCGGCGCCTGGCGCTTCAGCTCGCGATAGCCTTCATACTGCTGCGGCGGCAGGCACTCTTCGATCCACTTGAGGTTATAAGGGGCGCAGGCATGGGCAAGTTTGGTGGCATAGTTAACGTCCTGGCTCATCCAGCAGTCCAGCATTAACCAGAAATCCGGGCCGCATTTTTCGCGCATATCCGCCACCATGGCGACGTCTTTGCGGATCCCGGCGTCGCCATCGTGCGGCCCCCAGTGGGTAGGCATTTTGCCGCCGATAAAGCCCATCTCCTGCGCCAGGTCCGGACGTGCGCCGGTGGCATAGAACTGGATTTCGTCGCGCACCGCCCCACCCAACAGTTTGTAGACCGGCAGGCCAACCACTTTCCCGAACAGGTCCCACAGCGCCAGGTCGACACAGGAGATGGTATTCATCACCAGGCCGCCGGATCCCGCGTAGTAAAGGGTGGCGTTAAGCATCTGGTCATGGATCAGTTTGATATCGCTGACGCATTTGCCTTCGATAAAGCGGTTGAGATGTTTTTCGACGATAAAGCAGCCCATCTCCCCGGCCGTCGACACCGCAAAGCCGGTCTGTCCGTTGTCGGCTTCCACTTCCACAATCAGCGTCCCCAGCACGTTGATGCCAAACGACTGCCGGGACTGCTCATACTGTTTATATTTGCTCATCGGGGTGGCGATATGATCGTCAATCCAGTGGTTAGCCCCCTGGTCGTGGTAATCGCCGCCGCCGGCGCCCTGCTCTGCTGTAGCGCCGCCGATGAACCAGGCGCGGACGTGTTTAATTTTCGGTAGGGTCATGATGTTCTCCTTATGATGAGGCGAGTTGTTCGAAGGGGCTTTTCCACCCCAGCAGACGTGAAATATCTTTCGCGCAGGCAATCGCCTTACCAGCCAGGTAATCGCGATTGTCTTCATTGATTTGCAGACGGGTACCCACCACCGAGATGGCGGCGGTCAGGTCGTTATTGGCGTTAAATACCGGGGCAGCCACGCAGCGCACATCCGGATAGTCCTCGCCATTATCAAAGCTCCAGCCCCGGGCGCGGATCCGCCCCAGCTCCTCCCGCAGCTGTTGAGCATCGGTGATGGTCGTTGGCGTGGCCCGCTCCCACTGCAGGTCTTCGATAATCGACGCCTGAACGCTGGCGGGCTGCCAGGCCAGCAAACATTTGCCGATCCCGGAGCGGTAAAGCGACAGGCTCTTACCCTCATGCGAGCGCACGCTGATGGTGGCGGGAGACTCAATTTTCAGAATGTAGTAGGCGTTACCCTGATCGATAATGCCCAGATGACAAAGCAGGCCGCACTCATCCATCAGCCGGGTGAGGCGCGGCCGCGCCAGCTCGCGCAGGTCCATTTTGCTCAGCGCCTGCCCGGCCAGCTCCACCAGCTTGGTCCACAGGCAGTAGTTATCCTGATTATCCATACTGATGAAGCGCTGCTTTTTCAGCTCGCCCAGCAGCAGATACACCGTGCTTTTCGGGATCCCCAGCTCCGCTATTATCGTCGCCGCGCTGCAGGGGCCGATGCGGCCAATTAAATTGAGGATCTCAATCGCGCGGGTCAGCGCCGGGACTTTCGTTGATTCCAACATACTGGACTCCAATCCTGAATACTGGAATCAGTGTTGCGATTGTCCGGGCGGTAAAGTGTGAGCGACATCGCGGGGCAATCGTTTCCCCGTATACTGGACCGTTCGCAGCAGAAAATTGTGACTTAACGCACAGAATTTTTTCAGAAGAGTACAACAGGTTGGACGACCGGCGCCCCGAGGATACGGTGCGCCGGGGGGAATGACTTACAGCGAGAGGGAATCCACCACGTTAATCCAGCCATGTTCGCTGGCCAGCGGTTGGCCATTCAGCCAGCGACGCAGCATGTTTAACGCCATCATAGCGCAGACTTCCTGGCGTACCGCCAGGCTGTGGCGGGTGGCGCTAAACTTCACCCGCAGTGCGAAGGTGCCGTCCGGGGTGGCCAGGGCCACGTTAAGATGATCGTTTTCCTGACCGCTCACCGCCAGAGCCAGGCCGGCAAAATGGTTTATGCGCCGCTCGGCCGCCCAGCGGGCCGCCTGCGCCAGCGTCTCCTCCTGCGCCGGAACGACTTCGCTGGCCAGCAGCGGCGCGCCGGCGCGGGACAGCTGGAGCGCCAGCAGGCCGCTGGTAAACTGCTCGCTGAGCGTCAGGCTCAGCTGCCGCTCCTGCAGACAGCGGGCGATCTGCGCCGGTAACCCTTCCGTGCCTTCGAAAATCAGGCTGTCGCCAGCCACCTTACGCACCTCCGGCCACAGGGCCAGCATGGCGTCGCGCTGGTTGGCCGGTCCGGTTAGCTTGAGTTCAATGATCGGCATCGACGAGCGGTAACCCATCACCACGCCCGGAGGCAGCGTCAGCGGATTAAGACTTTGCGCCAGCTCGCTCTCCGAGCGGCCAAAGGTGGTCATACGCAGGCATACCGGCGGGTCCGGCAGCGTAAAGCGCTGGCGCAGACGCGGTAAAATTTCCTGCTCGACCATCACCTTAAATTCAGAGGGGACCCCGGGAGTGAAAAACATCAGGCAGCGGTTGAGCTGGATGGCAAAGCCACAGGCCGTACCGACCGGGTTGTTGATCATCTCGGCGCTGGCCGGGATTTCCGCCTGCTTACGGTTGCTTTCCGCCATCGGCCTGCCGCGCTCGGCAAAAAAGCGGGTCATGGTTTCCAGCCACTCCGGATGCAAAATAAGCCCTTCGCCTTTCGCAGTGGCAGCGGCCAGCGCGCTCAGGTCGTCGCTGGTTGGGCCGAGGCCGCCGTTGACGATCAGCACATCCGCCTGTTCGCTGCGTTCGCGCAGAATCGCCACCAGCGCATCGAGATCGTCGCCAACGGTATTGCGGCGCGTTAACGGTAAACCCTGATTAAAAAAGAAATCCGCCAGCCATGCCGCATTGGTATCAATGATTTGACCATGCAACACTTCATCGCCGGTGGACAGCATTTCCACATTCAACATTGCTCACTCCTTGCCTGCCAGGTGAGAAATACTATAACGCAAAGCGGGATGCTGACGAGGAGGAAAATCTGGCGCAGCAAGAAGATGCCGCGCCGGAAGAGATTAGAAGCTGGCGCTGGCGCCGATGTATGGGCCGTCGGCGATGGTGTTATCGCGGTTGCCATCTTTGCCCGCCAGGTTCAGGTAACGGTAGCCGGCCTGGATGCTAAGCGGACGCATAATGGTCCAGCTGGCGCCGACGTTGGCTTCCTGGTAGCTATCAATGCCGCTGGAGAGCGAATCCGGAGAGTAGTAATAATCGCCGTACAGGCGGAAGCTGTCGCCGATTTTCCACTGCAGGCCGCCGCCGACCGCGGCCGCATAACCTTCATCGCCCTGTTTCGGATTGGTGTAAATACCTTTACCACCCACGGTCGCGAGGAACGGCCCCAGCGGAATATTGAGTCCCAGGCCTAAACCCGCGGCGTCGCCGTCGTTATCGCTGTGCAGCCAGTTACCCGAAACGGCCAGGCCGGTGGACTCGGTGCCGAAGCCGACGCCAAGGTTGGTGTAATGCTCGCCGGCTTCACCGGTAACGCTAATCGCATGGGCCGCCGAAGAAACCATCATCACGCCCGCCAGCGCCATAAAAATGCTTTTTTTCATTATTTACTCTATCCAGAAAATTAAAATCAAAGAAGTCCCGAAAAACCTGAAAATTCTACTGCGCACCCATCAGGAATCAATGACCTGGCGAAATGAATTTTCACAAGAGTGTAACCAGTTGCGTATTTTTACGGCATCGAGCGTTGCCAGAACCACGAACAGCCTATTCAACGCCAGTAATATTCATGTTTATTATGATTAACGCTGACACATTGACGAAAACAGAGAGCTGGCGCCGCACGATCGGCGCGGCGCGGGTGGATAAGGGAATAATTAATGCTGCAGCCGGGCCAGACATTCCGGGGCGAGGCCGGTCAGTTTCGCCACCAGCGACAGGTCGAGTCCGTTAGCAAGCATCGCCCGGGCGATACGCTCCGCGGTCTGCTGCTCACCTTGCTCGATACCTTGCTGTAGACCTTGTTCAAGACCTTGCTTTAATCCTTGCTGATGGCCGCGTTGTTCCAGAAACTGGGCAATATTCATTAGCGTCTCCTTATGCGGCCGCCGGGGAACGTTTTGCGCAAGATGGCGCAAAAAAGCAACCGGATCGGCGGCGTTTCCTGCCTGTAATAAATAGTGCAACAGCGTCTTAAGCTGCCTGCGGCTAGTGTATCCCAGCGCCAGGAGCCTGACCAGCTGCTCATGCAGGTCCATCAAATCCCGCTGGCGAATATGCTTCTTTAGCAGCTCCAGCATCGCCACGCGCCGATGGCGCATGATTTCATCGTCCGGGGTGCTAGTGATATCAATTAAGGGAAAATCTTCACCATAGATCCGCCGCGCGATGTCCGGATCGGCAAAGCCTGCCAGCCAGCACATCGGGTAAGGCCAGGGAGAAACGCGACCATGATAAAACAGCAGCGGGATCACCAGCGGCAGCTGCGTATGCCCTTTATCCAGATGACGCTGCATCGCGGCTATCGCATAGCGCATCAGGCGAAATGCCATATGGCGGTCCGCCGAGCTTTGGTGCTCTATCAACAGATAGATATAGCCCTCCCCCGCCTGCGTTTGCAGCGAGTAAAGGATATCGGAATGACTCGCCCGCAGTTCGTCGTCAATAAAGCTCCCGGACTCCAGCCGCAGCGTGTTCAGATTACATAACGCGCGCAGCGGTGCGGGAAGGTGAATGTCCAGAAAATCCCTGGCCGTCGCCCGATGCGACAGCAGGTGTTTAAATACAGCATCGTGGGGGGAATTCGTCGCCCTTTCCATGGCGGTGCTCCATACAATCATTTTCGCTTAACGTAGCACTCAACAAGACCTGAACTGTATTTCGCTTGCAGTTTACCGAGGCGGCTCGCAAACTATTTCACCAGCATACCGCCCCATCCCTCTGCAGGAGAAAACCCATGCGCCACAGGACGATTGTTTGCCCGCTGATCGAGAATGAAGGCCATTATCTGCTTTGCAAAATGGCCGCCGACCGCGGGGTTTTTCCCGGGCAATGGGCCTTATCCGGCGGCGGCGTGGAGCCAGGGGAACGTATTGAAGAGGCGCTGCGGCGGGAAATACGCGAAGAGCTCGGCGAAAAACTCATCCTTACCCATATCGCGCCATGGTGCTTTCGCGACGATACCCGCGTCAAAACCTACCCCGACGGGCATCAGGAAACGATCTACATGATCTATCTCATCTTCGACTGCGTGAGCGCCAATCGCGATGTGACGATCAACGAGGAGTTTGACGATTACGCCTGGGTCAAAGCCGAAGATCTCAAAAACTACGATCTTAATGCCGCCACCCGCGTTACTCTCAGCCTGAAAGGGCTACTTTAGTCCAGCATACCGCGTTCAACCCACCCGGCGTTATGCCGCGGGATAATGCGGGTGGCTACGATACGGTCGCATGCGTCTGCTGCCTGACCCACTCGCACAGCGCCCGGCGCGAAATCTTAATCCCGCCGTTTTTTAACGTTTCCGGCAACCGCAGCCAACGCACCGGCTGCTGAAAACGCGCTAACCGCTCAGCGCTCCATGCCGCCAGCGCGCTCAACTCGCAGCCGTCATCGCATTCCACCACCGCTACCGGGCGCTGGCCGTATTCCGCATCATCCAGCGGCACGATAAACACCTGCTGTACCTGTGGATGGGCGAGTATCACACGCTCGACCTCTTCCGGTTGAATACCTTCTCCACCGCTAAAAAAGAGGTTATCCAGTCGCCCAACAACCGTCAGCCGACCGTTATGCAATGCTCCGCGATCGCGCGTCGCAAACCAACCTTCATTGTTGGTTAATGACAACAATTGACCATCCCGCCAGTAGCCTGCGGCCATACTCGACGCCCGCAGCCAGATCTCGCCGGCGACAATTTTCACCTCTCGCCCCGGCAGCGCTTCGCCAACATCCGCAGCGCCGTCGGCCTCTTTGGCACACACGGTGGAGGCGAATTCGGTGAGGCCATAGCCGCAGAAGCTGCGTATGCCCTGCTTTCGCGCCCGTTCAGTCAATTCGACCGGGATCGACGCGCCGCCGAGCAGCACCGCCTTGAGGGAAACCGCAGCATCATCATTCAGCAGGCGCCATAGCTGAGTCGGCACCAGCGAAGCATGGGTACAGCCGTGCAGCATCTGCGCCAGCGGCTGTTTGTCACGTACCGTGAGTCGCGCGCCGGCCAGCAGCCAGCGCCAGACGATCCCCTGACCGGAGACATGGAACAACGGCAGCGACAGCAGCCAGTCATCTCCTGCGGCAAACGGCATCAGCGCCAGCACGCCAGCCGCGCTGGCCAGATGGGCGTTGGCGCTATGTACCGCCGCTTTCGGCAGGCCGGTTGAACCGGAGGTCAACGTCATCGACACCAACCGATCGCCATGCCAGCAAGCAGCATGCTCGCCCTCGACCAACTGCAGGGTTAACATCGGTAAATTCCCCGGCAACACATCGCCATTCAGCACCAGCTGATGCTGCATGGTTAACGCGGGTAACAACGCCTGCAGCAACACCGCTGGCAGCTGCGGATTCAGCGGCAGCACCCGCGCCCCGCACTGTAGCAGCGCCAGCCATGCCAGCAGAGTTTCCGGCTGGTTATAGGCCCGGAGCGCCACGCCCTGCCCTTCCATTACGCCCTGCGCGGCAAAACCAGACGCCAGCGCGTCAACCCGCGCGCATAGCTCCCACCAGGTCAGCGGCTGGTTATTCAGACGTAAGGCGAGGGCCTCTCCACGCCGCTGACGCCAATGCCGCCAGGGCCAGTCGTTAAAGGTCACAGCAGCGGCTCCAGCGCATCAATGTTGAGCACCGGCAGCGCACTTTCGGGCCACGGCCGTACCAGCTGGGCGCCCATCAGCGCCAGCGTATCGAGTCCGGGGATGGTCTGCGGCGTCAGCCAGGCGGCAACCCGCGCCAGCTGGGTTAACCCAAGGCTGGACTCGATCGACGAGCTGATCACTACGCTCAACCCCAGCGCATGCGCCGCGGCGACCTGTTGCTGCACCTTCTGCAAACTGCCGGTTAGCGTCGGTTTGATCACCACCGCACGCACCCCCGGCTCGGCGACAAAGCGGAAATCCGCCTCGCGCAAGCTTTCATCCCAGGCGATAGCGATCCCTGTCTCGCGGCTAAAGGCCCGAGAATCCTCCCGCGTTTTGCAAGGTTCTTCAAGAAAAGCAATGCGCTGGCGGTACGCCGGATTAACGTATTTGGCGAACTGTTGCGCTTTGAGCGGCGTCCAGGCGCGGTTGGCATCGAGCCGCAGCTGCAGGTCGGGGATCGCCTCCAGCAGCAGATTGACCACCATACCGTCGCGGACCGCCTCCCAGAGGCCAACTTTGACCTTAGCGACCTTCTCGCCGGGCATCGCCGCCAGTCTGGCGAATAGCTCATCCGGATCGCCGGAGCAGAGCGGCGCCGCGCGATAATCCGCGGCCTGCGGTAGTTCGCCGCCAAGCTCCGCCTGCGCACAGCTGATGCCAAACGCGACGGAGGGCTGCGTGGGAAGCGGCGGCTCGGCGCCGTCGCGCCAGGCCTGTGCCCACGCTAACAGCGCCATTTGCGCCTCTTCCAGCGTCTCGACACTGAATCCCGGCAGGGGAGAAATTTCGCCCCAGCCTTCGCGTTCCCCCTCCTGCAGGCGGATGAACAGCCCGTCGCGGGTTTTTAACCGCCGCTCGCGCAGCACCACGCCCGCGTCCATCGGTATCTGCCAGCGGTAAACCTGCGAAACGCGCATTATGGATTCCGTTTAAATTTGCTGAAGTCCGGCTGACGTTTCTGGTTGAAGGCGTTGCGGCCTTCCTGCCCCTCTTCCGTCATATAGAACAGCATAGTGGCGTTGCCCGCCAGCTCCTGCAGACCAGCCTGGCCGTCGCAGTCGGCGTTCAGCGCCGCTTTCAGGCAGCGCAAGGCCATCGGGCTGTTCTGCAGCATTTCACGACACCAGCGCACGGTCTCTTTTTCCAGATCCGCCAGCGGTACCACGGTATTCACCAGCCCCATGTCCAGCGCCTGCTGAGCGTCATACTGGCGGCACAGGAACCAGATTTCGCGCGCTTTTTTCTGCCCGACGATCCGCGCCATATAGGAGGCGCCCCAGCCGCCGTCGAAAGAGCCGACTTTTGGCCCGGTCTGGCCGAAGATGGCGTTTTCCGCCGCGATAGTCAGATCGCACATCATATGCAGCACGTGACCGCCGCCGATAGAGTAGCCGGCCACCATCGCGACCACCGGTTTTGGACAGGTGCGGATCTGACGCTGGAAGTCGAGCACGTTAAGATGATGAACGCCGGAGTCGTCCTGATAGCCGCCGTAGTCGCCGCGGACTTTCTGGTCGCCGCCGGCGCAGAAGGCTTTCTCACCTTCACCGGTCAGCACGATGACGCCGATATTGTCGTCATAGCGGGCATCCGCCAGCGCCTGGATCATCTCTTTGACGGTCAGCGGGCGGAAGGCGTTGCGCACCTGCGGACGATTAATGGTGATTTTGGCAATCCCGTCAGTCGATTTGTGATAGCGAATATCGGTATAGCCTTCGGAGCAATCGTGCCATTCAACGGGGGCGTAGAGCATTGCTTCATCAAGAGAGATCATAGAATGTCCTTCAGTTAACTTGCCAGAATCTGCGCCAGACAGGCAATCACCGCCGCCGGGTTGTCCCGGTGCGCGTTGTGTCCGGCATGGTGAATAAGATGGAGATCCGCCGCGAGCGTCTGCGCGATGGCGCGAAACTTCGCGTCGCGCTCGCCGCACAGGTAGTGAAAAGGAAAATCGCGCGCCTGCAGAGACGCGCGCAGATCGGCCTGCGCGGCAAGGGAGGTTGCCTGCAGCATCGCCGCCAGCGTCGCGCCGTTGTTCCGGCTGCGTAAGGCGACCAATGACTCACGCTGCGCGGCATTCAGCGAAGCGAAGACCGGCTGCTGATACCAGTCGGCAAAGACCTGCTCAAGCGGCTCGCGGTGAAAACGTTCCGCCCAGGCGCGGTCATTGCTGCGCCGCACCTGCCGCGCCTCTACATCCTGCAGGCCCGGATGGCCGCCTTCAACGATCAGCCCGCGCATGCCTGCGCGCGGCTGGCTGGCGAAGTTCATTGCCACCCGGCCGCCCAGCGAGTAGCCGATCAGCCAATACTTATGTATGTTGTAACTATTAAGCATAGACTGCAGCAGAGTATTGACCCCGGCAAAGTCCTGTACCGCGATATCCGCGGAGCCGCCGTGCCCCGGCAGATCGAGATACAGACGCGGCCAGACGGGAAAGGCGTCGCCCACTTCACGCCACTCGTCGCGGTCGCCGGAAAACCCGTGCAGAAACACCAGCCAGGGATAACCTGACTGACCGTTGTCGACCGCCGCGCTGAGTATCACAGGCGGCTTACCTGCGCCAGCAGCTGCTGGAGAGTCTGCGTGCCGTCGGTCTCGTTGACCGCCAGCTCAATCACCGTCGCCCCCGCCCTGCGCCAGGCGCCGGCCAGCGCCTCATCCAGCGACGGCCAGTCATCAGGACGATGATAGGCCAGGCCGAACATCGCCGCCGCGTGGCTGAAATCCACGTCCTGCGGCATTAAATAGAACTGGCGGCGTTCGTCCTGCGGCGTCGGCAGCATAGAAAAAATCTGTCCGCCGTTGTTATTCACCACGATCAGCACCAGCGGCGCCGACGCCTGGCGCAGCAGGGCCAGCGAGTTGAGATCGTAGAGCGCGGAGAGATCGCCAACGATGGCCAGCGTCGGTCGGGCGCTGGCGCGCTGCACGCCGGCCGCAGTGGCGATCAGGCCATCGATGCCGCTGGCGCCGCGGTTGCTGTAGACCGGATACCCGGCCGGTAGCTGCGCCAGGGCGTCGATCAGGCGCACCACCAGACTGTTACCGACAAACAGTTGCCCCTGCTCCGGCAGATAGCGCCGAATACGCTGCGCCAGCTGCGCTTCGCCAAAAGGCTCATTGCTGGCAACCGCCGCCTGCCACGCCTGCCCGGCAAGCTGTGGGATCACCGTCGCCCACGGCTGACGTTTTTCCGCCGGATGCAGCTCAAGCCAGCACTCAACGCTGGCGAGCAGACGGCGGCCGCGGTGCTGCGCCGGGTCGAGGCGGCCTGGCAGATTATCCACCAGCCAGTATTCATCCGGCTCGCAGGTCGCCTGCCACTGGAGCACGCGTTTGCCGGTCAGGCTGCTGCCGAGCTGCACCACGATCTGCGCCTGCGCCAGTTCGCTGACCGCTTTGCCGTTGCCCAGCCACAGGTCGGCGCACGGCAACGGCTGCCCGGTCTGCGACAGGACATCGCCGATCAGCGGCCAGCCGAGAGTTTGCGCCCACTCAGCCACTTTTTTCCCTTCCGCGGCGCTCATTCTCCCCGCCACGACGACGCCGCGTTTTTGCCGCCAGAAGAACCAGTCGCGCTGCTTCTCGCTCTCTAACTGCAGCGCCTGACGCAGCCAGGGTTTATCGCTCTGCCACCAGTTGCCGAGCTGCTGCTGCCACTCCACGCCGGTCTCATCCATATCGCCATACAGCGGTTCGGCGAACGGACAGTTGATATGCACCCCGCCGGCGTGCAGCGCCCCCAGCGCCTGGTCGATGGTTGAGACCAGCCAGCGGGCAGGAATATCCTGCGAGGGACGCGGCAAAGAAATCGTCTGCGCAGGATGGGAGGCAAACATTCCGGGCTGGCGGATCGCCTGGTTCGCGCCGCAGTCGATCAGCTCCGGTGGACGGTCGGCGGTCAACAGGATCAGCTTTTCGCCGGTGAGGCCCGCCTCAATCAGCGCCGGATAGAGGTTCGCGGTGGCGGTCCCGGAGGTGACTATCACCGCCACCGGCTGCCGGCTGGCCTTCGCCAGTCCGAGCGCCAGGTGGCCGAGGCCGCGTTCGTCGAAATGGGTATGATGGATAAAGGCGCGGTTTTCCGCCGCCGCCAGGGTTAAGGGTGTCGAGCGCGAGCCCGGCGCGATGCAGATATGCTGCACGCCATGGCGCGTTAAAGCTTCCAGGATCACCGCCGCCCAGCGTCGGTTAAATGCGCTTACTGACATGAAATTGTCCGGTATCAAATATTGATGCTAAGTATAGATAAGGCAAAGTGACGTCGTTTTGATATGCATCGTCATTCAAGCTTTATGGACACAGCAGCGAGCGCAGCCCGGCCGCTTTGTTGTCAATCTCCTGCCACTCCTGCTGTGCATCAGAGCCGCTGACGATCCCCGCCCCGGCATACAGCCGCAGGGTGTCGTGGTTCACTTTCGCCGAACGCAGCGCCACGCAAAACTCGCTTTGCGCCAGTGACAGATACCCGGCGGACCCGGCGTACCATTCGCGGGAAAACGGTTCATGACGCTGAATGAACGCCAGCGCCGCCCGGCGCGGCAGGCCGGCCACCGCGGCGGTGGGCTGCAGCTGCAGCAGACAGCGGCTGTCGTCAGGCGCCGCCAGCTCGGTCCAGATGCAGCGTCGGAGATGCTGCACCTTACGCAGCCTCACCACCTGCGGCGGCAGGACGTCCAGCGTCGAGGCCTCACTCTGCAGGCGCTGGCAGATATCCTCTACCACCAGCATGTTTTCCCGCTGGTTTTTGTCGTCTTTCATCAACCAGTCGGCCAGTTGCTGCGCCTTCGCGTCTTCCTGATGGTTCGCGACGGTCCCCGCCAGCGCTTCGGTGCGCAGCAGCGCGCCGCGCCGGCGCCACAGCCGTTCCGGCGTGGAGCCGAAAAATGCCTGCCGGGCATTGAACGCCATCAGGAAATGAAAACAGTTAAGATTGCTGCGCCGGCTAGCCGCCATGATGCTCACGGCGTCCAGCGGGGCGGCAAACTGCAGGTCAGTTGCCCGCGCCAGCACTACTTTATCCATTTCACCGGCGCTGATCGCCTTAGCCGCCCGCGCAATCATTGCCTGCCATTGAGGATAGTCGGATGAGTGGCGCTCGCTCAGCAACGGCGGTATGGCGCCGGGAGTCGCCTGAGTGGTTGTCAGGCTGGCGAGAAACGCGCGGGCCGTCGCGGCATCCTCACGCAGGGAGATATCACTATGCAGCACCAGCCGCAGCACGGCCCTGCCGCCGCACCGGCGCCACTCCAGACGCGGCAGCGCCAGGCTGCCCTGCTGCGGTTCAAACGCATTCAGGCCGCAGATACGCAGATCCTGCCGGCCGGACTGGCGTAAAAAGCGGTTCGCCGCGTCGAGCGAGGTAAAGGTTTTTACCGCCCCCAGCGTCGCCAGTTCCTCATCGCCATTGCGCTGCTGCCAGTAAAACTGCGGCCATTGCGCCTGCTGGCCGCACCATAGTAGCGGATCGAAGGCATCATTCAGCGGAAAGGCAACATCGATAATTCGCGTGCCGGGCGAGTCTGGAAATGACTCGCCCAGGCCGTCTTGCAAACGGGCCAGCGCAGTGGAAACAGACAGCACGCAAATCTCCACGGTAGTAAAACCCCACATTATAAGGGGTTCGACGACGGAATAGCAGTACCCATGATGAGGGAGCGGGTTTTATCTTACCCGCTCGCCGGGCCAGAGCTGCGCGTGGACGAGGGTGCAGAGGAGTCAGACAGCGCGCTTTTCTCGCGCCATGCCAATGTGGGGGATGCCATCCTCATCATAGACCTCGGTCACCGGCGTAAAACCGAAGTGGGCGTAAAAGGATTGCAGGTGCGCCTGCGCCCCGAGGTAAATCGCCTTTTGCGGCCAGTGCTGCTGACAGCTGGCCAGCGCCTGCTCCATCAGCTGATAGCCGAGCTTCGCACCACGGGCGGCGGGGCTGACGATGACCCGGCCAATCACCACCGGTGCAAACTCCTCTTCGCTTTTGAGGATCCGCGCGTAGGCCACCAGTTCGCCATCGCGCCAGCCGAGCAGATGGCGATTTTCACCAACCAAATCATCGCCGTCGACATCCTGATAGACGCACTGCTGCTCTACGACAAAGACTTCACTGCGCAATTTCAGCAGCGCATACAGCTGGGGAACGGTGAGTTCACTATGGTGGAGATCCTGCCAGGTCATCATCTGCTGCTCCTTATTGATATACTGATACTTTGCGACTCGCCCTGAGGACACTGGACGATGGAATTAACTTTTTTGGGGACATCCGCCGGGGTGCCGACCCGCACGCGTAATATGACGTCGATAATACTGAATTTGCAACAGCCGACCCGCGCTGAAATGTGGTTGTTTGACTGCGGCGAAGGGACCCAGCATCAGTTTCTTCACACGCCCTACCATCCCGGCAAACTGAATAAGATTTTTATTACCCATCTGCACGGCGACCACCTGTTCGGCCTGCCCGGTCTGCTGTGCAGCCGCTCGATGCAGGGAAACTCTCTGCCCCTCACCCTCTACGGGCCAAAAGGACTCAAAGAGTTTGTTGAGACCGCGCTGCGCCTGAGCGGTTCGTGGACCGACTATCCGCTCACCATCATCGAAGTCGGCCCTGGTCTGGTGTTCGACGAAGAGGGCTATCGGGTCACCGCGTATCCGCTCAGCCATCCGGTGGAGTGCTATGGGTATCGCATTGAGCAGCATGACAAGCCCGGCACCCTCGACGCCGCCCAGCTGATTGCCGATGGCGTGCCTCCCGGGCCGCTGTTCCATCAACTCAAGCGCGGACAGCGCGTCGAGCTGGCAGATGGCCGGGTCATTGACGGCAGCCGCTATCTGGGGCCAGCAACCCCGGGTAAAACGCTGGCCATCTTCGGCGATACCGCCCCCTGCCCGCAGGCGCTGGAGATGGCTCGCGGGGCGGATGTAATGGTCCACGAAACCACCCTTGAGCAGGCGATGGCGGAGAAAGCCAATAGCCGCGGCCACTCTTCCAGTCAGCAGACCGCGGCGCTTGCCAAAGAAGCGGGGGTCGGTACGCTGATCGCCACCCACTTTAGCTCGCGCTACGATGCCGAAGGCTGTCTGCGTATGCTGGCGGAATGCCGGGAGATTTTCCCTAACACGCTGCTGGCGGAAGACTTTATGGTCTACAAGATGGCGTAAAATCCGGGCATAAAAAAACCGCCATCCCGGCGGTTTTTTATTGAGTCAATCAACTTACATCAGCGGCGTCGCCAGCTGCACGATGCTAATCAGCGGCTGCGGCCAGATACCGAGCACCAGCACCAGCAGCGCGGAGATCAGCACCACGATACCGCCGGCGCTGTACTGCCAGTTTGACGGCGCATCGCGATTCAGTTGCTCCGGCGCGCTCAGGTACAGGCTCACTGCCACGCGCAGGTAGTAGTAGAGACCGATCGCCGAGCCGACAACCACCGCGGCAACCAGCCACCACAGATGCGCATGCACACCGACGGCCAGCACGTAGAACTTACCGATAAAGCCGAGGGTCATCGGGATGCCGGCCAGGGAGAGCATCATCACCGTCATCACAGCCGACAGGATCGGACGGTGCCAGAACAGGCCGCGGTAGGAGAACAGCGAGTCAGCATCCGGGCCGCGGTACGGGCTGGACATCAGGCTGACCACGCCGAACGCGCCGAGGCTGCTGAACAGGTAACCGGCCAGGTAGACGCCCACGGCTTCCATCGACATTTCACCGCTCTGCAGGGCAATCAGCGCCACCAGCAGATAGCCGAGATGGGAGATGGAAGAGTAACCGAGCAGGCGCTTAATGTTGGTCTGGCTCAGCGCCATCAGGTTACCGAAGATGATAGAGGCGAAGGCGATCAGGCCCAGCACCACGCGTACCGCTTCGCTGTTGCCCACCGGCATGTACAGGAACAGACGCATCACTACGCCGAAGATAGCGATCTTGCTGGCGGTCGCCAGGAAGGTGGAGACCGGCGCAGGCGCCCCCTGGTAAACGTCCGGCGTCCACAGGTGGAACGGCACCAGCGACAGTTTAAAGCCAAGACCGACAATCATCAGGCCAAGACCCGCCAGCAGCAGCGGCTCGTGCAGCATGTTGTCCGCCAGGCTTTTGCCCAGCGCGAGGAAGGACAGGTTGCCGGAGTTCGCATACACCAGCGCCATACCGAACAGCAGGAAGGACGAAGCTGCCGCGGAGAGGATGGTGTATTTGATGCTCGCTTCCAGCGAACGCTTCTGGCGGAAGGCGTAACCAACCAGGCCGAACAGCGGCAGCGAAATCAGCTCAATACCGAGGAACAGCGCCGCCAGATGATTCGCACCGGCCAGCAGAATGCCGCCCAGGGCGGCGATCAGCACCAGCAGGTAGAACTCTTCTTTGTTGTCCTTGTAACCCTCAAGCCACGGGTAGGCGAAAGTACAGGTCGCGAGGCTCGCCAGCAGCACCAGACCGGTGTAAAGCATGGCGTAGCCGTCAACGCGGATCAGCGGCGTGACGTCCATCGCCCCGTTCTGGCCGACGAACCAGAGCGAGACCAGCGCGGCGTTAAGTCCAAGAACCGACAGCGTGGCATTGAGAAAATGATTGCGTCGCCACGCAATGGAGAGCATCACAACCACCACCGTCAAGCCGACGATCAGCAGCGGTAGCAGTGCGATCAGTTGTTGTGGAGTTATTGTCATGGCGAATTACGGCCTTGTAGTAGAAACAGAATTAACAAACCACTGCTGAATGTTGCTCATCGCAGCATGCGAGGTGTCGAGGATCGGCTGCGGGAAGAAGCCCAACAGCACCAGCAGCACCACCAGCAGCAGGATGATAGACAGTTCACGCAGGGACATCCCCGGCAACTCTTTCGCCGCCACTTCGCTCTTCGCTTTACCGAAGTAAGCGCGATGTAACATCGACAGCGAGTAAACGGACGCGAATACCAGACCAAAGGTGGAGATGACGGTGATCGTCGGCACCACTTTATAGCTGCCGAACAGGATCATAAATTCGCCGACGAAGTTACCGGTGCCCGGCATCCCCAGGGTGGCGACAGCGAAGAACATCGACATCGCCGGCAGCCATTTAATTTTGCTCCACAAGCCGCCCATCTGGCGCATATCGCGGGTGTGCAGACGTTCGTACAGCTGGCCGCACAGAATGAACAGACCCGCCGCGGACAGACCGTGAGCAATCATCTGGATCACCGCTCCCTGATAGGCCAGCTGGCTGCCGGTGTAGATAGCAATCAGCACGAAGCCCATGTGGGACACGGAGGTGTAGGCGATCAGGCGTTTAATATCGGTCTGGGCGAAGGCCATCCACGCGCCGTAGAAGATACCAATCACGCCCAGCCACATGGCGATGGGTGCAAACTCGGCGGAGGCATTCGGGAACAGCGGCAGCGCAAAGCGCAGCAGACCGTAGGCGGCGGTTTTCAGCAGGATCCCCGCGAGGTCGACAGAGCCGGCGGTCGGCGCCTGGGAGTGAGCGTCCGGCAGCCAGCCGTGCAGCGGCACCACCGGCATTTTCACCGCGAAGGCGATGAAGAAGCCGAGCATCAGCAGGTATTCCACGCCGTGAGACATTGGGGTTTTCAGCAGATCTTCATAGTTGAAGGTCCACACGCCGGTGGCGTTGAAGTGGACGAAGGCCAGCGCCAGAATGGCAATCAGCATCACCAGGCCGCTCGCCTGGGTATAGATGAAGAACTTGGTGGCCGCTGTGATGCGCGTTTTACCGTCCGAGGCTTTGTGGCCCCACAGCGCGATCAGGAAGTACATCGGCACCAACATCATTTCCCAGAAGAAGAAGAACAGGAACATGTCGATGGCGAGGAACACGCCGATAACGCCGCCCAGGATCCACATCAGGTTGAGGTGGAAGAAGCCCTGGTATTTTTCGATTTCACGCCACGAACAGAGCACCGCCAGCACGCCGAGGAGACCGGTCAGCACCACCATCAGCAGCGACAGGCCGTCGATCGCCAGATGGATGCTAATGCCGAAGCGTGGGATCCACGGCAGCACGAATTCCGACTGCCATTGCGGAATACCCGCGGATTGCGTCAGAGAATAGCCGCCCTGCATCCACAGCTGCAGGCCAAGCACCAGCGTCAGTCCCATGGTAATCAGCGCGATCCAGCGCGGCACTTTCACGCCAAAGCGTTCGGTCTGCCAGCACAGGAAGCCGCCGATAAAGGGAATTAATATTAGCCAGGGTAGTAACATGGCGATTTTTATTCCTTGTTAAAGTCCCGTTCAGGACCGATTTTCAACGAATTCGACTACATTCACGTTTGAGTGCGGTTTGTTGTGTCGGGTGGCGCTTCGCTTACCCGACCTACGGTCTCGTAGGCCCGGTAAGCGAAGCGCCACCGGGCAAAACCGCGCGATCAAATCAACGCAATACCATCAGCAGCGCCAGCACCACCACCGCGCCGATGCTCATTGAAGCCACATACCAGCGCAGATAACCGTTCTCGCTCACCAGCAGGCCTTTGCCTGCGAAGCGGGAAAGGATCGCCGGGATATTCATCAACGAGTTCAGCGGATCGCGTTTCAGCAGCCAGGCAATACCGAGGAATGGTTTTACGAACACCTTGTCGTATAACCAGTCGAAGCCCCAGGCATGGAACCACCAGGTACCGAAGAAGCGGCCAGGCGCACTGTTGGCGATGGAGGTCACCAGCGTGCGTTTGCCCAGCCACAGCCATGCAGCGATCAGAATCCCGGCAATGGCGATGATCCCGGAGGCAATCTCCAGCGTCATCACGCTACCGTGGGCGAGCTCAGTGGTCTGCGGCAGTACGCCTTCCAGCGGCGGCACAATCAGCGCGCCAACGAAGGTGGATAGTACCAGCAGCACAATCAGCGGCAGATGATGGGTAATCCCCTTCCCTGCGTGCGCGTGAATTTGCTCTTTACCGTGGAATACGATGAAAATCATCCGGAAGGTGTACAGCGAGGTCATAAAGGCGCCGACCAGGCCTGCCACCATCAGATTGATATGGCCATTGGCCATCGCGCCTGCCAGAATCTCATCCTTACTGAAGAAGCCTGCGGTGATAAGCGGCAGTGCGGACAGCGCCGCGCCCCCCACCAGGAAGCAGACGTATACCAGCGGAATCGATTTGCGCAGGCCGCCCATCTTGAAGATGTTCTGTTCGTGATGGCAGGCCAGAATGACCGAACCAGACGACAGGAACAGCAGCGCTTTAAAGAACGCGTGAGTCATCAGGTGGAAAATCGCCGCGTCCCATGCCTGCACGCCCAGCGCGAGGAACATGTAGCCAATCTGGCTCATGGTAGAGTAGGCGAGAACGCGTTTGATATCGGTCTGCACCAGCGCGGCGAAGCCCGCCAACACCAGGGTGACCGCCCCGACGATACCGACCAGATGCAGCACTTCCGGCGTCATCAGGAACAGGCCGTGGGTACGGGCGATCAGATAGACGCCAGCGGTGACCATGGTCGCGGCGTGGATCAGCGCAGAGACCGGCGTCGGACCCGCCATCGCATCGGCAAGCCACGTTTGCAGCGGCAGCTGGGCGGATTTACCGACCGCGCCGCCAAGCAGCATCAGCGTCGCCCACTGCAGCGTGGTGCTGCCGTTAGCGAAGTGCTGCGGCGCCAGCTCCACCATTTCGCGGAAGTTCAGGGTGCCCAGTTCGTTATAAAGAATGAACAGCGCGAAGGCGAGGAACACGTCGCCGACGCGGGTCACCACAAACGCTTTCATCGCTGCGGCGCCGTTCTTCGGATCGGTGTAGTAGAAACCGATCAGCAGGTAAGAACAGAGGCCCACGCCTTCCCAACCGAGGTACATCAGCAGCAGGTTATCGGCCAGTACCAGAACCACCATGCTGGCGATAAACAGGTTGGTATAGGCGAAGAAGCGGGAATATCCCTCTTCACCGCGCATGTACCAGGAGGCGAACATGTGGATCAGGAAGCCGACGCCGGTAACTACGGAGAGCATGGTCAGCGACAGGCCGTCCAACACCAGGTTGAAGCCGATGTTGAAATCACCGACCGACATCCAGGTCCACAGCGGCACGCTGACCGCCTGTTTGCCGTTAGCGAAAAAGTCGACGCCAACGTACACGGTGACCAGCGCCGCCAGGCCTACCGAGCCCATGCCAACGGCGGCGGAAAGATTTTCCGACCAGCGCCCGCGGGAGAAGGCCAGCAGCACAAAGCCAATCAATGGCAAAAGAATGGTTAAGGCAAGCATGTTCATCCACGCAACTCACTTACTGAATCGATGTTCAGGTTCTGGCGGCGACGATGGAGCTGCAGCAGCAGCGCCAGGCCGATACTCGCTTCCGCAGCCGCGAGGCTGATGGCGAGGATATACATTATCTGACCATCTGCCTGACCCCAGTAGCTACCCGCCACCACAAAGGCCAGCGCGGCGGCGTTAATCATGATTTCCAGGCTAATCAACATAAACAGCAGATTGCGGCGGATCACCAGCCCCGTCAGACCAAGCACAAACAGGATGGCCGCGAGGATCAGTCCATGTGTTAAGGGGATCATGCGTGTTCCTCCGTTTTTCGTTTGTCGCTGTCGTTCAGACGGTTGCTCAGCACCTCGCCGGCGCGCTCTTCGCGGCCAATGTGGAAGGCAACCACCAGGCCCGCCAGCAGCAGCATGGAGGCCAGCTCCACCGCCAGGACGTACGGCCCAAACAGCGCAATGCCCACTTCTTTGGCGTTAATCGCCGCACCGTCGATACCCTGGTCGTTAATGCCCAGGATGGCGTAAACGATAACCACCAGCAGCACCGCGGAGAGGATGGCCGGGCCAATCCAGATCCCCGGCTGCAGCCACTTGCGCTCCTGTTCGATCTCGGTGCCGCCCAGGTTGAGCATCATCACCACGAAGACGAACAGCACCATAATGGCCCCGGCGTAGACGATGATTTCCAGCGCTCCGGCGAAGTACGCGCCCAGCGAGAAGAACACCCCGGCAATCGCCAGCAGCGAAATAATCAGGTACAGCAGCGCATGCACCGGATTGGTGTGGGTGACGACCCGCAAGGTTGCGAGGATGGCTATCAGGCCACAGATATAAAAAGCGAATTCCATTGCCCCTCTCCTTACGGTAACAGGCTCTTGACGTCGATTGGCTTAGCTTCATTTTCCGCTTCGCCCTTATCTTTGCCGTCGATTGCCATACCCGCCATCCGGTAGAAGTTATATTCCGGGTATTTGCCCGGACCGGAAATCAGCAGATCCTCTTTTTCGTACACCAGATCCTGACGCTTGTATTCACCCAGCTCGAAGTCCGGGGTCAACTGGATCGCCGTGGTCGGGCACGCTTCTTCGCACAGGCCGCAGAAGATGCAACGTGAGAAGTTGATGCGGAAGAACTCCGGATACCAGCGGCCGTCTACCGTCTCTGCTTTCTGCAGCGAGATACAGCCCACCGGGCAGGCTACCGCACACAGGTTACAGGCGACGCAGCGCTCTGCACCGTCCGGATCGCGGGTCAGCACGATGCGGCCGCGATAGCGCGGCGGCAGGTAGACTGGCTCTTCCGGATACATCCGGGTTTCACGTTTGGCGAAGGCATGCAGGCCAATCATCCAGATACTACGGACCTGGGTGCCGAACCCCACCAATAATTCTTTTAAGGTCATGTTCAATTCACCCCTTATTGCGCCTGCCAGAGAATGACAGCCGCCGTTACCAACAAGTTGACCAGCGTTAACGGCAGGCATACCTTCCAGCCAAAGGACATTACCTGGTCATAGCGCGGACGCGGTAATGATGCGCGGATCAAAATGAACATCATCATGAAGAACGCGGTTTTCAGCGCGAACCAGATGAAAGGAGGTAACCACGGGCCATTCCAGCCGCCGAAGAACAGCGTGACGATCAGCGCTGAAACGGTGACGATACCGATGTATTCCCCGACGAAGAACAGACCGAATTTCATGCCGGAATATTCAATGTGGTAACCATCGGCCAGTTCCTGCTCCGCTTCCGGCTGGTCGAACGGGTGACGGTGACACACCGCCACGCCGGCGATGGCGAAAGTCACGAAGCCGAAGAACTGCGGGATAACGTTCCACAGATGCGCCTGGTTGTTAACGATATCGGTCATATTGAATGACCCCGCCTGCGCCACCACGCCCATCAGGGAGAGACCGAGAAACACTTCGTAGCTCAGGGTCTGCGCGGAAGCACGCATCGCCCCCAGCAGCGAGTATTTGTTATTGCTCGACCAACCGGCGAACAGCACCGCGTAGACCGCCAGGCCTGCCATCATCAGGAAGAAGAGGATGCCGATGTTCAGGTCGGCCACCACCCACGTCGGGCTAACCGGCACGATAGCGAAGGCCAGCAGCAGCGAGGTAAAGGCGATAACCGGCGCCAGAGTAAAGATCACGCGATCGGAGAAGCGCGGGATCCAGTCCTCTTTAAAGAACATCTTGATCATGTCGGCGACCAGCTGCAGCGAACCGCCCCAGCCGACGCGGTTAGGTCCGTAGCGGTTCTGGAACAAGCCGAGCAGACGACGCTCGCCGAAGCTCATGAACGCGCCGCAGGTGACAACCACCAGCAGAATGACCACGGCCTTCAGGATGCTTAACAGAATGTCGATAAGATCCGGCGTTAACCAGCTCATGCTTTCGCCTCCTGCAGTGAATCAATACGCGATCCGGTCAGCACCGGCGCAATGCCCGGCATGCCCATCGGTAAGCCAACCTGTCCCGCGGTCAGGCCTTCAGAGATAACCAGCGGCAGACGCAGGGTCTGGCCTTCCACGCTAAAGGAGAGCATTGCCCCTGGGTTGACGCCAAGCTTCGCGGCATCCGCCGGGTTCAGCTTGATGTACGGCTCAGGCATCCGGCTCTGGAACACCGGCGCGCGCTGAGACAGCTCATCGCTGCCGAACAGATGGTAGTACGGCGCAATTCGCCATTTGCCCTCTTCCGCCTGGAAGCTGGCCGGCACCGCCGTGAAGTACTCCAGTCCGCTGGCGGACGCTTCAAACAGACGAACGCCCGGATCGCCGTGGCGCAGTTTCCCGCCCACTTCATCCTGGAACTTGTTCCATGCCTGCGGGGAGTTCCAGCCCGGCGCCCAGGCGAACGGGATCTGCGAACGCGGGGCGGACGGCTGGTTGTTCCCTTCCATGGAGAAGGCGAACATCGTGTCTTTATCCTGCGGCTGACGCGGCTCGTGCACGCTGATGTTAGCGCGCATCGCCGTGCGGCCGCTGTAGCGGTGCGGTTCACGCGCCAGCTTCTGGCCGCGGATGCGGAAGGTCGCATCCGGCGCGGCGTCTTTAATGCCCGCCAGCTGCGGCAGCGCCGCAATCGCCGCATCAATGACGTGGTCCAGCTGAGTCCAGTCAACCTGACGGTTGTTGACGGTGCTGTGCAGCGAATGCAGCCAGCGCCAGCTTTCCAGCATTACGGTTTTCGCGTCGTAGTAAGCCGGATCGTATACCTGGAAGAAACGTTGGGCGCGGCCTTCGTTGTTCACCACGGTACCGTCGCTTTCCGCAAAGCTTGCCGCGGAGAGCACCAGGTGCGCTTTGTCCATAATCGCGGTGCGCTGATGATCCACCACCATCACCAGCGGCGCTTTCGCCAGCGCAGCGTCAACGCGCGCGGCGGAAGCATGACGGTGAAGGTCGTTTTCCAGCACGATAACCGCGTCTGCGGCGCCGCTTTCCAGTTCGTCCAGCGCCTCTTCAAGCGAGCCGCCGCCGATCATGCCCAGTCCGACGCTGTTAACCGCCCGGGCGACCATGGTCACCCCGACATCGGCGCCGCGGCCTTTCAGAGCTTTCGCCACGTTAGCGGCGGCCTGGATGATCTCCATGCTGCCGGCGTTGGTCCCGGAGATGATCAGCGGTTTTTTCGCCCCGGCCAGCGCCTGAACGATCACATCGACTTTACCCTGCAGGTCCTGGCTCAGGCCGTCAACCGCCGGCGCGCTGTCGTCCAGCGCATGGGCAATAGCAAAGCCGAGACGCGCCTGATCTTCCACCGGCGCGCGGTAGGTCCACGCCGCGATGTCATCCAGGCGGGTGTCATCGACGTTAGTGACGAATAGCGGGTGCTTGGCGCGCTGGCCGATGTTGAGGATCGCAGCGATCTGCCAGTCGGCCACTTTCTGCGCCGCCGCCATTTCGCGTGCTTTCCCTTTCACTGCCTGGCGTACCGCCAGGGCCACGCGCGCGCCGGTCTGGGTAATGTCTTCGCCCAGCACCAGTACCGCATCGTAGGATTCGATATCGCGCAGGCTTGGCGTGTGGATCCCACCCTCGCGCAGCACTTTCAGCATCATCTGCAGGCGCGCTTGTTCGCCTTTGGCGATGCCGGTATAGAAGTTGTCGGCGCCCACCAGCTCGCGCAGCGCGAAGTTGCTTTCAATGCTGGCGCGCGGGGAACCGATGCCGATCACTTTCTTCGACTGGCGCAGGATATCCGCCGCCCCCTGCATCGCCTGCTCGGCGTTAAGGGTGATCAGATCGTCGCCGCGGCGCTGCACCGGCTGACGCGGACGGTCTTTCAGGTTCACGTAGCCATAGCCGAAACGACCGCGGTCGCAGAGGAAGTAGCGGTTCACGGTACCGTTATAGCGGTTTTCGATACGACGCAACTCGCCATAGCGTTCGCCCGGGCTGATGTTACAGCCGATGGAACACTGCTGGCAGATGCTCGGCGCAAACTGCATGTCCCACTTACGGTTATAGCGCTCGGAGTGGGTTTTGTCGGTGAAGACGCCGGTTGGGCAGACTTCCACCAGGTTGCCGGAGAACTCGCTCTCCAGGGTGCCATCTTCCGGGCGGCCGAAGTAGACGTTGTCGTGCGCGCCATAGACGCCCAGATCGGTGCCGTCGGCATAATCTTTGTAGTAGCGCACGCAGCGGTAGCAGGCGATGCAGCGGTTCATTTCGTGCGAAATAAACGGCCCCAGATCCTGATTGCGGTGGGTACGCTTGGTGAAACGATAGCGGCGGAAGCTATGACCGGTCATCACCGTCATATCCTGCAGGTGGCAGTTGCCGCCCTCTTCGCAGACCGGGCAGTCGTGCGGGTGGTTAGTCATCAACCACTCCACCACGCTTTCGCGGAACTGCTTCGCTTCGCTGTCGTCGATAGAAATAAAGGTGCCGTCGGATGCCGGAGTCATACAGGACATCACCAGGCGACCACGCGTGTCTTCCGCGTTCTGATATTGCTTCACCGCACACTGGCGGCAAGCACCGACGCTCCCTAGCGCCGGGTGCCAGCAAAAGTAGGGAATATCAAGACCAAGAGAGAGACAAGCCTCTAGCAGGTTGTCCGCCCCGTTGACCTCGTATTCTTTGCCGTCTACATGAATCGTAGCCATTTGCGTGCTTCCAAAAATAAAAAACCTTTAGATTACCAGCGCGTCTTAAGCAGGTTCGGCTGAATCCCGTTGATTGCATGGGTATTGCTGAACTGCTGCTTAATGCCAGCCTCGAATTCTTCGCGGAAATATTTAATCGCGCTCTGTAGCGGCTCGACCGCGCCCGGCGCGTGCGCGCAGAAGGTTTTACCCGGGCCCAGGAATCGACACAGTTGCTCAAGGGTTTCGATATCGCCAGGCTGGCCTTCGCCGCGCTCCAGGGCGCGCAGGATCTTCACGCTCCACGGCAGACCATCGCGGCACGGCGTACACCAGCCGCAGGACTCGCGGGCAAAGAACTCTTCAAGGTTGCGCACCAGCGAGACCATGTTGATCTCGTGGTCAACGGCCATCGCCAGCGAGGTGCCCAGACGGCTGCCCGCTTTACCAATGCTTTCGAATTCCATCGGCAGATCGAGGTGCGCTTCGGTGAGGAAGTCGGTCCCTGCTCCGCCCGGTTGCCAGGCTTTAAACTTCAGGCCATCGCGCATACCGCCGGCGTAATCTTCGAGGATCTCGCGGGCAGTGGTGCCGAACGGCAGCTCCCAGACGCCCGGATTCTTCACCCGGCCGGAGAAGCCCATCAGCTTGGTGCCAGCATCTTTGCTGGTGGAAATGTTCTGGTACCACTCGACGCCGTTGGCGAGGATCGCTGGCACGTTGCACAGGGTTTCTACGTTGTTGACGCAGGTCGGCTTGCCCCAGACGCCGGAGCTCGCCGGGAACGGCGGCTTGGATCGCGGGTTGGCGCGGCGGCCTTCCAGAGAGTTGATCAGCGCCGTCTCTTCGCCGCAGATATAGCGGCCTGCCCCGGTGTGCACGAACAGCTCGAAGTCAAACCCGGTGCCGAGGATGTTTTTCCCCAACAGACCCGCTTCGGTGGCTTCAGCAATCGCGCGACGCAGATGCTGGGCCGCTTCAATATATTCCCCGCGCAGGAAGATGTAGCCGCGGTACGCTTTCAGCGCAAACGCGGAGATCAGCATGCCTTCCACCAGCAGGTGCGGCAGCTGCTCCATCAGCAGGCGGTCTTTATAGGTGCCCGGCTCCATTTCATCGGCGTTACACAGCAGGTAACGGATGTTCATGGATTCGTCTTTCGGCATCAGGCTCCACTTCAGACCAGTGGAGAAGCCCGCGCCGCCGCGCCCTTTCAGGCCAGCGTCTTTTACCGCCGTGACAATCTCATCCGGGGCCATCCCGGTCAGGGCTTTACGCGCCCCTTCATAGCCATTTTTACTGCGATACTCGTCCAGCCACACCGGCTGCTTGTCGTCGCGCAGGCGCCAGGTGAGCGGATGCGTTTCCGCAGTACGAATTACGGTTTTCATTTGTACTGCTCCAGCAGGTCAGGAATTGCCTCCGGCGTCAGATGGCTGTGAGTATCCTCATCAATCATCATGGTCGGTCCCTTGTCGCAGTTACCCAGGCAGCAGGTCGGCAGCAGGGTAAAGCGGCCATCAAAGGTGGTCTGCCCCGGCTTGATATTCAGTTTCTTCTCAATGGCGGCCTGAATACCCTGATAGCCGGTGATGTGGCATACCACGCTGTCGCAGTAGCGGATCACGTGACGGCCAACCGGCTGGCGGAAAATCTGGCTGTAGAACGTCGCCACGCCTTCCACGTCGCTGGCCGGGATCCCCAGCACATCGGCGATAGCGTAGATCGCGCCATCCGGCACCCAGCCGCGCTGTTTCTGAACGATTTTCAGCGCTTCGATGGACGCCGCACGCGGGTCTTCGTAGTGGTGCTTCTCGTGCTCAATAGCCTCACGCTCTGCCGCACTCAGCTCAAAAGCCTCGGTTTGTGGTTGTTGATTCTCGTGCATAATTAGCGGTCCACGTCTGACATAACAAAATCGATACTACCCAGATAGACGATCAGGTCGGATACCAGGCTGCCGCGGATCGCCGACGGGATCTGCTGCAGGTGCGCAAAGCTCGGCGTACGCACGCGGGTGCGGTAGCTCATGGTGCTGCCGTCGCTGGTCAGGTAGTAACTGTTGATCCCTTTGGTCGCCTCAATCATCTGGAAAGATTCGTTGGCCGGCATCACCGGGCCCCACGATACCTGCAGGAAGTGGGTGATCAGGGTTTCGATATGCTGCAGCGTGCGCTCTTTCGGCGGCGGCGTGGTCAGCGGGTGATCCGCTTTGAACGGGCCTTCCGGCATGTTATCGAGGCACTGCTGAAGAATGCGCAGACTCTGGCGCAGCTCTTCTACTTTCAGCATCACGCGGGTGTAGCAGTCTGAGACGCCCCCCCCGGTCGGGACTTCGAAGTCGAAGTTTTCATAGCCAGAGTAAGGACGCCATTTACGCACGTCGAAGTCGATACCGGTGGCGCGCAGGCCTGCGCCGGTGGTGCCCCACTCCAGCGCCTCTTTGGCGGTATAGGCTGCCACGCCGACGGAACGGCCTTTCAGAATGGTGTTGCGCAGGGCGGCCTTCTCATAGGAGTCCAGACGCTTCGGCATCCACTCGAGGAACTCACGCAGCAGGCGATCCCAGCCACGCGGCAGATCGTGCGCGACGCCGCCGATGCGGAACCACGCCGGGTGCATACGGAACCCGGTAATCGCTTCCACCAGATCGTAAATTTTCTGCCGATCGGTAAAGGCGAAGAAGACCGGCGTCATCGCGCCGACGTCCTGAATAAAGGTCGAGATATACAGCAGGTGGCTGTTGATGCGGAACAGCTCGGAGAGCATCACGCGGATCACGTTCACGCGATCCGGTACGGTGATCCCAGCCAGTTTTTCCACCGCCAGCACGTACGGCATCTCGTTGACGCAGCCGCCGAGATATTCAATACGGTCGGTATACGGGATGTAGCTGTGCCAGGACTGACGCTCGCCCATCTTCTCGGCGCCGCGGTGGTGATAACCGATATCCGGTACGCAGTCGACGATCTCTTCGCCGTCCAGTTGCAGAATAATGCGGAACGCACCATGCGCCGATGGGTGGTTCGGACCGAGGTTGAGGAACATGAAGTCCTCGTTGTCGGTGCCGCGCTTCATGCCCCACTCTTCCGGTTTAAAGGTCAGCGCCTCCATCTCCAGATCCTGTTTGGCTTTGGTCAGCTCAAACGGGTCGAACTCGGTGGCACGCGCCGGATAATCTTTACGCAGCGGGTGACCTTCCCAGGTCGGCGGCATCATGATGCGACGCAGGTTCGGGTGACCATCGAAGGTAATGCCAAACATTTCCCAGGTTTCACGCTCATACCAGTTGGCGTTGGGGAACAGTTTGGTGAAGGTCGGCAGATGCAGATCGTTTTCCGACAGCGCCACCTTGAGCATGATGTCGCGGTTGCGATCGATGGAGATCAGGTGATAGAAAACGGAAAAATCCGCGGCGGGCAGGCCATCGCGGTGCGTGCGCAGACGTTCGTCCATGCCGTGCAGGTCAAACAGCATCACGTAAGGCTTCGGCAATTTCTTCAGGAAATCACCCACCTCCAGCAGCTGTTCACGCTTCACCCATACCACCGGTACGCCGGTACGGGTTGGCTGAACGGTAAAGGCATCCGGCCCAAAGCGGTTGCGCAGTTCGCCAATCACCGGGTCATCAAGGTGATCGCGGGTTTGCCAGGCTGGTGCGGCGTCATGCGCGGTTAAATCGGTCATATTGTTCACCATTGCAAAAGGTCCGTGGTGACTGCCGGCGAGACTTCGCGCTGTTGTAGATTGATTTGCGAAGTGGTTCTCCCGCCCGCAGGCGCAAATTAAATCTCGTCCGGCGTCCGCAGATTGGTCACTGCAATACGTTCGCCGCGTTTACGCTCGCGTTCCGACTGCATATTGGCGCGATAAACGCCCTGATCGCCAACCACCCATGAGAGCGGACGACGTTCTTTACCAATGGACTCCTGCAGCAGCATCAGCGCCTGCATATAGGCCTCCGGACGCGGCGGGCAGCCCGGGATGTACACATCGACCGGAATGAATTTATCCACGCCCTGGACGACGGAATAGATGTCGTACATCCCGCCTGAGTTGGCGCAGGCGCCCATGGAGATCACCCACTTCGGCTCCAGCATCTGATCGTAGAGACGCTGAATAACCGGCGCCATTTTGGTAAAGCAGGTTCCCGCGACCACCATCAGGTCCGCCTGACGCGGAGAGGCGCGCAGAACTTCTGCCCCAAAACGCGCAACGTCATGCACCGCAGTGAATGACGTCACCATTTCCACATAACAGCAAGAAAGGCCGAAGTTGTACGGCCAAATTGAGTTCTTACGGCCCCAGTTCACCATGTCATGCAGCGCGTGTTCGAGTTTCCCCATATACACGCTTTTATTGACTTCCTGCTCCAGAGGATCGGTAACGATCTCCTGTTTCTGCAGGGGGTAACGGTCGTTCTCACCGTTAGGATCTATGCGGGTGAGCGTATAATCCATCTTATTGCCTCGCTTTTACTGCATATGACGGTTAGTGGGACTGTCTGTTTCCGGGTTAACCAGCGTGCGACGGGAACGCGCGGGCGTCCAGTCCAGTGCGCCGATGCGAACGAGATAAACCAGACCAGCCAGTAGCACTAAAATGAAAATTGCGGCTTCCACAAAGCCGACCCAGCCGCTCTCGCGGATAGAGGTCGACCATGCGTAGAGATACAGGGCTTCCACGTCGAAGATAACGAAGAACATGGCAACCAGATAAAACTTCGCAGAAAGACGTAAGCGGGCCGAACCGACGGAGTCGATCCCCGATTCAAACGGCGTGTTTTTACTACGCGCGCGCGCGCGACCGCCAAGGTACCAGCCGCCGACGAGCATGAGGCAGCACAGGCCGATAGCGATGATGAGAAATATAGCGAATGCCCAATGATGAGCGATGACTTCAGTGGATGTTGACATACGCATTGCTTAACCAAAAAAGTGTAGCGCCAAAACCCTCTGCTCTTACTGGCAGATGAACGCCACAGCGTTTCACGGGAGGAATAAAAAATAACCGTGCAAAAAAGCGTCCCTGGTCGATGTGAGAAGCCCAGATGCCGTGGCTTTTTACCCCTTTCTTTAACCTTTTGTCAACTTTAACAAAAGTTTTCATAACATTAATTTACATTGGAATCTTTTCATTAACATTAAATGCCCTTTTCTGCGAAATAACCTTGCATACTGTTCGGTTTTAGTGTTGTTGAATCGTGTCCGTTTCCGTCGTAAATCAAAAATCCCTTCTATTTTGACAGGATTTAGCCTCGATTCCTCCCCCCAAAGAGGGGTATTTTCTTGATCTGCGACACGGTTTTGTTAATTACCCCAGGAAATCGGCAACAATCCATCCGGTTTTTTAACATTAGCAGGAAGTGTTGAAAGTGCAGGGAAAAGTCGACAAGCTGAGCGCCTTGTCACGCCAATACGCTGATTTTTCTGCAAAGAAATACAAAAAAGATTCAAAACATCAATAAGAGTGCAAAAAAAAGAGCCGCCAAGGGGGAAACCAACTCCTGAGGCTCTTTTTGGGCACTTACATTCTGTTACCAGTTTTTGTGATCTTTGTTAGCAAGAATACCCTTACAAAACCAAGGTATTCCCTCCCTCTTCCGGAGTAAGTGCTGTGCCCGTTTCCCAGGGATGGATCTCCTGGCTCAGAGACTGAAAAATCGCCTGCGGCAGTTCGCTCACCGTCCGCGGATTGCAGCTGACGACGTACCGGGTGTCCGGCAACGCCGGTAACCCCTCACTGATGCCAGCCACGCGTAGATCCGGGCTCATCATTTCGACCGGGCGCGCAGTCACGCCCAGCCCGGCCTTCACCGCCGCTTTCACGCCCGATAGCGAGGAAGCTCCGTGGGCCAGATGCCAACTGACGCGAGCAGTTTCCAGCGCGGCGATAATATCCTGGCGGAATGGGCTTGGCTCTTCGAGCAGGATCAGGGGGATAGATTCCCCCTTCGCCAGCACATATTCCGCTGCGCAATACCAGAGAGTAGGTGATGTTCTCAGGGTAAAAGAGGTAAAGCCGGGAGGCTGATGGGTGGTCAACGCCAGATCGACCAGCCCCTCGGCCAACATCTCCATGATGGCGGCATGGGGGTGAACTTTGATCTCCAACGTCATTCTGGGATAGAAACAGCCGATGCGGTTTAACAAAAACGGCAGGATGGTGTCAGCCGTTTCTTCTGACGCGCCGATGCTCAGAGCCCCCTGCAGGCTGCCATACATCAGCGACATACAGGCTTCATCGTTAAAACGGAGAATTTTGCGGGCATAGCCCAGCAGCTGGATCCCCTGCTCGGTCAGCAGCTTATTGCGGCCGTGGCGGGCGAAAAGCTCTTTGCCCACCAGCTGTTCCAGGCGTTGCATTTGCTGACTGACCGCGGACTGAGTACGACACACTGCGGCGGCGGCGGCGGCAAAAGTGTTCAAATCAGCGACCGCGACAAAGGTACGCAGCAGATCGAGATCGAGGTTGAGTATGGGACGTGTTGTATTAATCATCTTTCTTCACTTACAGGTGGCTAACGCTGACCTGCCTTGTTGATGCTTTACGCCAGGTTTCCGGCTATTCCCTGAGCCTCGTGCTCACCGTCTAACGGCGGATAAACAACTGGACGAACGTTATTACATGCCAAAGTACTCGTCTGGGCAAATGCGCAGAACTGCGGAGTAATATATTGTTCGTATTTCTCATTATTATTTATTACCACGACCAGCCAGGCGCCATACGTCGCCGCGGGAACCCGGTCAGTGATGCTGAGAAAATCGCTCTTCTGGCGTAACTTTCCGGCAGAAAAGGAACAATAAAATCCTGTAATAACAATATATTAAATCTCAATGCAACCGCAGTTCTTGGCGGTTAACACGGATATTAACGGTGATATTCTAACCTATCCCCCTCCTTTTTATAAGCCTTAATAAGGATTAACTGAGACAATTTTAAATTTTTTTCAACATTTTATATTAATTAACAAACCTCAGATTATTACCCGCTAAAAATAATAATAATGTGGTCGCACGCTGTTTTTTATTAAAATTATTTAACATCAAAATTACAAGCCAATCGCGCTTGTATGCAGGATAGCGTTTTTTAGCGACTCCCCCTCCTCCCTCCCCATATTACCGGGCAAACAAACGAGATAAATGATGGCAAAATCGCTACTAAATCTATATTTACAACCAAAAAATCGACATAAAAAGGCATAAGCCACAGACCAAATCCACAATCGGTAGATAAATCAATTGCGCTTAAAATCCGGCGTTAGCAAAATCTTCTCCTGCAAAGCCTTCAAAACAGCGGGGAGGGGGAGTACATTGTTCCGTGCTGACTTCCACGGCAGGGAGTGGCGATAACAGCTAAAAGGTCAAGATTCATGTCCCCCATCGAAAAATCCAGCAAGTTAGAGAACGTCTGTTATGACATCCGCGGCCCGGTTCTGAAAGAAGCCAAACGTCTTGAAGAAGAAGGCAATAAGGTTCTGAAACTGAACATCGGCAACCCGGCGCCATTCGGCTTCGAGGCCCCTGACGAGATCCTCGTCGATGTCATCCGCAATTTGCCTACCGCCCAGGGTTACTGCGATTCGAAAGGATTGTACTCGGCGCGTAAAGCTATCATGCAGCATTACCAGGCCCGGGGTATGCGCGATGTCACGGTGGAAGACATCTATATCGGCAACGGCGTGTCCGAACTGATTGTGCAGGCGATGCAGGCGCTGTTAAACAGCGGCGATGAGATGCTGGTTCCCGCCCCGGACTACCCGCTGTGGACGGCGGCGGTTTCGCTTTCCAGCGGCAAAGCGGTGCACTATCTGTGTGACGAATCCTCTGACTGGTTCCCGGATCTGGACGACATCCGCGCAAAAATCACACCGCGCACCCGCGGGATCGTGATCATTAACCCTAACAACCCCACCGGCGCGGTCTATTCCAAAGAATTGCTGCAGGAGATCGTGGAGATCGCTCGTCAGCATAATCTGATCATTTTCGCCGATGAAATTTACGACAAGATCCTCTACGACGAAGCGCAGCATCACTCTATTGCCGCCCTGGCGCCGGACCTGCTGACGGTGACCTTTAACGGATTGTCGAAAACCTACCGCGTTGCCGGCTTCCGTCAGGGCTGGATGGTGCTGAATGGCCCGAAAAAACACGCGAAGGGCTATATCGAAGGGCTGGAGATGCTGGCTTCAATGCGTCTGTGCGCCAACGTGCCGGCCCAGCATGCTATCCAGACGGCGCTGGGCGGCTATCAGAGCATCAGCGAATTTATCATTCCGGGCGGGCGTTTGTATGAACAACGCAACCGCGCCTGGGAGCTTATCAACGATATTCCGGGCGTCTCCTGCGTGAAGCCAAAAGGCGCGCTGTATATGTTCCCGAAAATCGACGCCAAACGCTTCAATATTCATGACGACCAGAAAATGGTGCTCGACTTCCTGCTGCAGGAGAAAGTCCTGCTGGTGCAGGGCACCGCCTTTAACTGGCCGTGGCCGGATCACGTACGCATCGTGACCCTGCCGCGCGAAGACGACCTGGAGATGGCTATCTCCCGCTTTGGCCGCTTCCTCTCCGGCTACCATCAGCTTTAATCGCGCCGCCGCCGGCATTTGCATCCGGCGGCGATCCCTGCGCACAATGGAACCCGATGTTGTCACTGATTAAGGGTCCCTATGAGTCAGAGTCATTTCTTTGCCCACCTCTCCCGCCTGAAACTGATTAACCGCTGGCCGCTGATGCGCAACGTGCGCACCGAAAATGTCTCCGAACACAGCCTGCAGGTGGCGATGGTCGCCCACGCGCTGGCGGCGATTAAAAACCGCAAATTTGGCGGCCAGGTCAACGCCGAGCGTATCGCCCTGCTGGCGATGTACCATGACGCCTCGGAAGTACTAACTGGCGACCTCCCTACTCCGGTGAAATATTTCAATTCGCAGATTGCCCAGGAATATAAGGCGATTGAGAAAATTGCTCAGCAAAAGCTGGTGGATATGGTCCCTGACGAGCTGCGCGATATTTTCGAGCCGCTGATTGATGAGCATCACTACAGTGAGGAAGAGCAGTCGATCGTTAAACAGGCTGACGCCCTCTGCGCTTACCTGAAGTGCCTCGAAGAGCTGTCTGCAGGCAATAACGAATTTCTGCTGGCCAAAGGTCGGCTGGAAAAGACCCTGGCATCGCGGCGCAGCGCGGAGATGGATTACTTTATGCAAGTGTTCGTCCCAAGCTTCCAGCTGTCGCTGGACGAAATTAGCCAGGATTCGCCGCTGTAAGGTTCTGGCCGGGCGGCGGTTGTGCTCTACCCGGCCAGAATATCTTAAAACGGAAACAGTACCGGGATCAGCAGGACGCAGACCACCATCACCAGTATGGTAAAGGGCACGCCTATTTTGACAAAATCGCTAAATGAGTACTTGCCAGGGCCAAGCACCAGGGTGTTAACCGGCGAGGAGACCGGGGTCATAAACGCCGCCGAAGCCGCCATCGCCACCACCATGGCAAAAGGATAGGGAGAGACGCCCATTGACTTCGCCGCCGCTAAGGCAATAGGCGCCATCAGCACCGCCGTGGCGGTGTTTGAGATAAACAGCCCAATCGCCGCGCACATCATGAACAGGCAGCCGAGCATCAGATAAGGCCCCTCGCCTCCGGCGACATCCATCAGTCCCTTCACCACCAGATCCACCCCGCCGGTTTTTTGCAGCGCCAGGGCAAACGGCATCATCCCAACAATCAAAATAATGCTCGGCCAGTGGATCGCCTTGTAGGCGCTTTCGGCATTGATACAGCGGAATTTGCCCATCAGCAGACAGGCGATAATCGCGGCAATCGGGTTGGGAATTTCATCGGTGAGCATCAGGGCTACCATCAGCACCAGGCAGAAAATCGCATGCGGAGCCTGGCTGTGGGCCGGCGAAGCGTCATCGACCTCAACCGGCATATTGAGTACCACGAAATCCCGGCCGCGCTTCGCCAGCAGGGCAATTTGCCGCCAGTTGCCGACCACCAGCAGGATATCGCCGAGCTGCAGCGGCTCATCGACCACCGAACCATCCATCGCTTTGCCATCGCGCTTCATGCCGACGATATTGAGACCAAACCGGGTGCGGAAGGCTATCTCACGCACCGTTTTGCCAATCATCTCTGAATCCGGGATCAGCGCCACCTCCGCCATCCCCACATCCAGCGCCTGATCGGCAAAATACTCGCCGCGCAATACCATCGGCTCAAGCATTTGCTCGCCGCAGAACTGGCGTAAATCGACATCGGAGGCGGACATATCGATCAGCAGGACGTCGCGGGCGCGAAATTCCGATACCCCGTTGACGTTGACAATTACCCGGCGGAACCGCCGCCAGCGTTCAACGCCGATCACGTTGGCGCAGTAGCGCTCACGCAGCTTTAAATCATCCAGCCGCTGACCGATCATCGGCGAACCCGGGCGGATGGCCAGCCGGCGAGCGCGGCCGGTGAGGTGATACTCGCGGATCAAATCGCGGAAGGTGCTTCTTTTTCGCCCATCGCGTGCGGAGTCGCCATTATCCGTCTTCAGCATAAAGCGCACCGCCAGCATATAGACGATGCCCAGGATCAGCACCACCAGGCCAATCGGCGTGACGCTGAAAAAGCTGAAGCCGTGCAGTCCCTCGCGCAGCAATTCACTGTTGACCACCAGGTTGGGCGGCGTCGCCACCAGGGTCATCATCCCGCTGATAAGCCCGGCGAAGCTCAGCGGCATCATCAGCCGCGATGGCGAGGTATTCATCCGCGCCGAGACGCTAAGTACCACCGGGATGAAAATGGCGACCACCCCGGTGGAGCTCATAAACGCGCCCAGACCGGCGACGGTGAGCATCAGGTAGATCAGCATTTTGGTTTCGCTGTTCCCCGCCACGCTCACCAGCCATGCCCCCATTTTGGTGGCGACTCCGGTGCGCACCAGGCCATCGCCGATAATAAACAGGGCGGCAATCAGGATCACGTTAGGATCGCTGAATCCGGAAAAAGCTTCATTTAACGTCAGCGTTCCGCTGAGGACAAAGGCGACAATGACCATCAGGGCGATAGCATCCATGCGCACCTTGCCGGTAGCAAACAGCACAACCGCGATGGCCAGGAGGGATAAAACCCAAATCAATTCACCGTTCACAACGTTTCCTTGTCACAAGTGGGAGTCGACATAGTGGCATAAAAAAGCCCCGACGACGCGGGGCGAAATCATGGGTTTACGCTTTAAGACGCACATTTACCACGCCGTCAGTCTGGCGTTCAACCACCAGATCTTCCAGGCTGCTCAGCACGAGGTCGGCTTCATCCAGGCGAGGGGCATCGGCGGGCACGTTGACCGCGATAGTGCGACAGCCGGCCGCCAGTCCGGAGAGGAGCCCCGCCGGCGCATCTTCCACCACCGCGCACTCCCCGGCAGGCAGACCCAGCCGCTCGGCACCCAGCAGATAGGCGTCCGGCGCCGGTTTGCCGTGTTTCACCTGCTCGGCGGTGACGAACACCTCAGGCATCGGCAGGCCCGCCGCGCGGTGACGCGCGTGGGCAACCGGAATCGAGCCAGAGGTGACAATCGCCCACGGGATCCCGGCCTCATTGAGCGTATTCAGCAGGGCTAATGCCCCCGGCAGCGCGACGATACCCTCAATATCAGTGGCTTCTATCTGCTCGAGGTAGCGAAATTCAGCCTGGATATCCTCCTCGCTGCGCCCCGGCATAAAATGGCGAATGGAGGTAATGGCCTGCTTGCCGTGAATAAAACTGAGAATTTCATCATGGTCAATGGCGAAACGATCCCCCCACTTGCACCATGAACGCTCCACCACCGGCAAGGAATCCACCAGCGTCCCGTCTAAATCGAACAGGAAACCTTTACACTGCACGGGCACCTCCCTCAGGCGTTGATAATTTGATTAATTTCATTACTGCTCAGATGATACTGGCGCGGGCAAGCGTGCCAGACGCTCAGCATCCGCTGATATTTCTCCCACATCGGAGTCTGCGAGTTAAAGCCATGGGTACCGGCGTCAAAATGGCTGTAGCGGCCTTCAACGTTGACCATAAAACGCACATAGCCGAGATAACGCGCTTCGGTGGCGGCATCAAATCCGAGGAAGGTGACCCGGCGTTCATCGATACCCGCCGCGTCTTTCAGGTTGGTCCAGGAGACGTGCAGCGCGTGGTACATCTCCATGATATCAATAACGGTACGGCAGGTTTCTTCCGTCAACTGGCCAAACTCGCGGTCCAGTTCACGCATCTGTAGCCCATACCCACGCTCTATGATGGTTTGCAGACGACGGTAGCGTTCCGCATTATCCGGGTCGAGCATCGTCATCATTTTGTACTGATTGGATAAAATCAGACGCTGCGCATTGGTCATTTCCATGTTGTGACTCCTGTAGCACGGTAGGGCGTGAAATAAAGAAGGCGCATAAATCATGCGCCTTCTTTTATATGCGTTTTCCGTAGTGAATTACAAATCATCAAGGAAAGTTTTATCCAGTTGTTTGAAGGCGCGCTTAAGCGTGTCAGCCAGCGCCTGATAATCGGGCTTGCCTTCGACCGGTGCCAGCGCCTGCCCCGCCTCCTGCAGTTTACCGCGCACTTCATAGAACCAGTTAAGAATGGAGGGCGGCAGCGGCGTCACCGAACGCTTACCCAACCACCAGAGTCCCTGCATCGGCAGGCTCAGCGCAAACAGCGCGGTAGCGACGGCGGGGCCCAGCTGGCCGCCAAGAGCTATCTGCCAGCAGAGGGTAAAAATGGCGATTGGCGGCATGATGCGGATGGCATAGCGGGTGGCACGAATAATGCGGTTTTCAATAAACACCGGCGCGAGGCGCTTGTCGAGAGGCCAGGTCTTTGCGTAATGCTGCCCGCGGTTGAACAAGCTAAAGAAGCTAACGGGGCGTTTCTCAGGGGTCGACATGGCTTTACCTCAACTTTACATATAAAACTTAAAAAATTCGTGCAAAACACCAACTATGCATGACATCGTTCAAAAGATTTTGGCAAAGGATGCCGCAATCAGGTATCCTGTGCCCGCCTGAAAGGGCGGTTAGACTCTTTGCCAGGCTAGTCAAATTATCGCATATTCTGCCATTGGCTGAAAATTATGCAAAATGGCATAAAATCAAATGTACTTCTCTCATCGTGCCCGAAAACAGAACAAGGCATGATGTTAATCATAAATGTCGAGGTCATCCTGCGCTACGCTAATGACACACTGACGTTTTTTTAGCCACGTATCATAAAAAGGTACTTCCATGTCGAGTAAGTTAGTACTGGTTCTGAACTGCGGTAGCTCCTCTCTGAAATTTGCTATCCTTGACGCCGTGAACGGCGACGAATATCTGTCCGGTTTAGCGGAATGCTTCCACCTGCCGGAAGCCCGTATCAAATGGAAAATGGACGGCAGCAAACAAGAAGCCGAGTTAGGCGCGGGCGCCGCGCACAGTGAAGCGCTGAACTTTATCGTTAACACTATTCTGGCACAAAAACCAGAACTGTCTGCTCAGCTGACCGCAATCGGCCACCGTATCGTACACGGCGGTGAAAAATACACCAGCTCCGTGGTGATCGACGAGTCCGTAATTCAGGGTATTAAAGACGCCGCGTCTTTCGCACCGCTGCACAACCCGGCACACCTGATCGGCATCGCTGAAGCGCTGAAATCCTTCCCGCACCTGAAAGACAAAAACGTGGCTGTATTCGATACGGCGTTCCATCAGACCATGCCGGAAGAATCCTATCTCTACGCCCTGCCGTACAGCCTGTACAAAGAGCACGGCGTTCGTCGTTACGGCGCGCACGGCACCAGCCACTTCTACGTGACTCAGGAAGCAGCTAAGATCCTGAACAAGCCGGTGGAAGAGCTGAACATCATCACCTGCCACCTCGGCAACGGTGGTTCTGTTTCCGCTATCCGTAACGGTAAATGCGTTGACACCTCCATGGGTCTGACCCCGCTGGAAGGCCTGGTGATGGGTACCCGCTCCGGTGACATCGATCCGGCCATCATCTTCCATCTGCACGACACCCTGGGCATGAGCGTTGACGCGATCAACAAAATGCTGACCAAAGAGTCCGGCCTGCTGGGTCTGACCGAAGTCACCAGCGACTGCCGCTACGTGGAAGACAACTATCAGGAAAAAGCCGACGCTAAACGCGCGATGGACGTTTACTGCCACCGCCTGGCGAAATACATCGGTTCCTACACCGCGCTGATGGACGGCCGTCTTGACGCCGTTATTTTCACCGGTGGTATCGGTGAAAACGCCGCGATGGTGCGTGAGCTGTCGCTGGGCAAACTGGGCGTACTGGGCTTTGAAGTTGACCATGAGCGTAACCTTGCTGCCCGCTTCGGCAAGTCTGGCTTCATCAACAAAGAAGGCACCCGTCCTGCCGTGGTTATCCCGACCAACGAAGAGCTGGTCATCGCGCAAGACGCCAGCCGTCTGACCGCATAATTCCACATCGCCAGCCCTGACCCGCAATAATTCGAGCTGCAGGAAGGCGGCGACACAGCAAAACCCCGGCCGCGTACAGCGCGTACGTCACCGGGGTGAGCAAGTAGAGCCAACGCACGTGCAACTTGAAATATGACGGATAGCTGGCGGTGCTGTTTTGTATCCCGCCTGATACTGGCGGTAACGAAAGAGGATATACCGTGTCCCGTACTATCATGTTAATTCCTACCGGTACCAGCGTAGGTCTGACCAGCGTCAGCCTCGGTGTGATCCGCGCTATGGAACGCAAAGGCGTTCGTCTGAGCGTCTTTAAACCTATCGCCCAGCCGCGTTCCGGTGGCGATGCCCCAGACCAGACCACCACCATCGTTCGCGCCAGCTCCTCCACCACCACCGCCGCTGAACCGCTGAAGATGAGCCATGTTGAGTCTCTGCTCTCCAGCAATCAGAAAGATGTGCTGATGGAAGAGATCATTGCCAACTACCACGCGAATACACAGGACGCGGAAGTGGTGCTGGTGGAAGGCCTGGTACCGACCCGTAAGCATCAGTTCGCCCAGGCGCTGAACTTTGAAATCGCCAAAACGCTGAACGCTGAAATCGTCTTCGTGATGTCTCAGGGCACCGACACGCCAGAACAGCTGAACGAGCGTATCGAACTGACCCGTAACAGCTTTGGCGGCGCCAAAAATACCAGCATCACCGGCGTTATCGTCAACAAACTGAATGCCCCTGTCGACGATCAGGGCCGTACCCGTCCTGACCTGTCGGAAATTTTCGACGACTCGTCGAAAGCAAAAATCGTGAAGATTGACCCGGCTCAGCTGCAGAAAGGCAGCACGCTGCCGGTGCTGGGCGCAGTGCCATGGAGCTTCGATCTGATCGCGACCCGCGCGATCGACATGGCGCACCATCTGAATGCGACCATCATCAACGAAGGCGATATCAATACCCGCCGCGTGAAATCCGTGACTTTCTGCGCGCGCAGCATCCCGCACATGCTGGAACACTTCCGCCCTGGTTCTCTGCTGGTTACCTCCGCAGACCGTCCTGACGTGCTGGTTGCGGCCTGCCTGGCGGCAATGAACGGCGTGGAAATCGGCGCCATTCTGCTGACCGGCGGCTATGAAATGGACGCGCGCATCAGCAAGCTGTGTGAACGCGCTTTCGCGACCGGCCTGCCGGTATTCATGGTCAACACCAACACCTGGCAGACCTCCCTGAGCCTGCAGAGCTTTAACCTCGAAGTACCGGTTGACGATCACGAGCGTATCGAGAAAGTTCAGGAATACGTGGCCAACTACATCAACGCCGACTGGATCGAATCGCTGACCGCGACCTCCGAGCGCAGCCGCCGTCTCTCTCCGCCAGCCTTCCGCTACCAGCTGACCGAGCTGGCGCGCAAAGCCGGCAAACGTGTCGTTCTGCCGGAAGGCGACGAACCACGTACCGTGAAAGCGGCGGCGATTTGCGCCGAACGCGGGATCGCCACCTGCGTCCTGCTGGGTAACCCGGATGAGATCAACCGCGTAGCCGCGGCCCAGGGCGTTGAGCTTGGCGCCGGCATTGAAATCGTCGATCCGGAAGTGGTTCGCGAAAGCTATGTGGGTCGCCTGGTAGAACTGCGTAAGAACAAAGGCATGACCGAAGCGGTCGCGCGTGAGCAACTGGAAGACAACGTGGTTCTCGGCACCCTGATGCTGGAACAGGACGAAGTCGACGGTCTGGTATCCGGCGCGGTTCACACCACTGCCAACACCATTCGTCCGCCGCTGCAGCTGATCAAAACCGCGCCGGGCAGCTCGCTGGTCTCCTCCGTGTTCTTCATGCTGCTGCCGGAACAGGTTTACGTTTACGGCGACTGCGCGATCAACCCGGACCCGACCGCCGAGCAGCTGGCGGAAATCGCTATTCAGTCCGCTGAATCCGCGATTGCCTTCGGCATCGAACCGCGCGTGGCGATGCTCTCCTACTCCACCGGTACCTCCGGCGCGGGTAGCGATGTCGAGAAAGTCCGCGAAGCGACCCGTCTGGCGCAGGAAAAACGTCCTGACCTGATGATCGACGGCCCGCTGCAGTATGACGCCGCGGTGATGGCTGACGTAGCGAAGTCCAAAGCGCCGAACTCACCGGTAGCTGGCCGCGCGACCGTGTTCATCTTCCCGGATCTGAACACCGGTAACACCACGTACAAAGCGGTACAGCGCTCTGCCGACCTGATCTCCATCGGGCCGATGCTGCAGGGTATGCGCAAGCCGGTCAACGACCTGTCCCGTGGCGCGCTGGTAGACGATATCGTCTATACCATCGCACTGACCGCGATCCAATCGGCTCAGCAGCAGAAGTAATCTGCCGCTGTGGTCAAAGCAAAAGGCAGCCGAATGGCTGCCTTTTTGTCGTCAGGAGGCGAGCGACGATTGCTGCCGCGCGTTTGCGATCTTTATTCGCGCTCGCTCTCTTCCGCATCATCATACTCATTACCGGCGTTGCGGGTCATCCACAGCGCCAGCGCTTTCAGGGAGTCCGGCGTGAACTCATCGCAGCGGGCGGTGATCTCTTCCGGCGTTAACCAGCACACCTCGCTGACCTCTTCTTCCTGCAGGGCGAACGGCCCGTGGGAGACGCAGCTGAACAGGCTTCCCCAGACGCGGCAGAATTTGTCTTCGTAATAAAACTGGCCGTGATCGGCAAACGGCACCCCGGCGATGCCTAACTCCTCTTCCGCCTCGCGACGGGCCGATTCCAGCAGCTGCTCATCAGCCTGCACGACGCCGCCAGCGGTGGCATCCAGCATGCCCGGATGAAAGTCTTTTGTCTCGGTGCGTCGCTGCACCAGAATTTTCCCCATTCCGTCATGAACGACGATATAGGTCGCCCGGTGGCGCAGGCACTGCGCGCGCATTTGCTCGCGGCTGGACTGTGCTATCACCTCATTGTTTTCATTAACAATATCGACCCATTCTGTGCTTGCCAAATGATTCTGTTCCGCCATCAGGAAACCTTACTTTAAATGCGCTCTCGCGGCGCGTCTTTATGATTGAGGGCTAAATTACGGGTAAATTGCAACCTCTGCAATAACCTGATTATCATTGAGTGCTAAAACCTGCAGCCGCCCCTGATCCAGCAGCCCATAGCTGGCGGAATATCCCCCTTTCGGGATACTCACTGAGCCGGGATTAAAGAGGTAAATTGCGCCGCGTTTTTCCGCGACCGGTATATGAGTATGGCCATATGCCAGGACATCGCCAGCGGCCAGCGGCGGCAGATTATCCGGACTATAGAGATGCCCGTGGGTCAGAAACAGGCGATAGCGTTCGCTAAGCACCTGCTGCCAGGGCGCGGTCATTGGAAAACGAAGCAGCATCTGATCCACTTCGCTGTCGCAGTTGCCGCGAACAGCAACAATGCGTTCCGCCACGCTGTTCAACCGCTCCGCCACCTCACCCGGCGCATACCCCTCAGGCAGCGCGTTGCGCGGACCGTGATTGAGCACATCGCCGAGTATGATCAGCCACCTGGCGCCGCTTTGCGCGAACCGTTCAAGCACGCGTTCCGTGGCGGGCAGCGAACCATGAATATCGGAGGCAAACATCAGCTTCATAGGTTCCATCTCCACTGGTTACGATGCCTCTATGATAGCGGAAGCGCGGCGGGTTATCAGCCTCAGCGTTTGGCGGAAAGCGCCACGTAACGCTGGATTGAGGCCCGCTGCCACTGGAAAGACGCATAATCAGCCAGCGCCTCCGGTACCTTATCGCCATTGAGAACCAGGCGATTGAGCATCAGCGCCAGGTCTGCGTCGGCAATAGACCATTCGCCAAATAAATTTTGCCCGCCGTGGGCCAGTAGCATGGTGGCGGTGGCAAACAGCTTTTCCGCAGATTGCCTGCCGGCCTCGCTGAGGTCCGGCATTTTCGCCCCGTCAAACACCACGGCGGTGGATCGCTCTTCACGAATTGGCATCAGATCGCTGCGCAGCCAGGCCTGGATCTGCCGGGCGCGGGCTCGTTTTTGCAGATCATGCGGGTAGATGCGCTCCCACTCCGGCGGCGCGAAACGCTCATCCAGATACTCGGTAATCGCCGAAGACTCACTTAGCGCGAAATCATCAACCTCCAGCAGCGGTACGCGACGGGTGGCGGCATAGCCTGTCCAGCCCGCCTGCAGATGTTCGCCGCGGTTCAGGTCGACGGTTTTAAGGGTAAAAGGCAGGCTTTTTTCCTGCAGAGCGACATAGACAGACATCACGTACGGTGAGAAAAAATCGGCATCGGACCACAGGGTAATGACAGGCTGACTCATAGCTTCCTCAAGGGTGGTAGACAGGACAATAAGCCAACATAGCCTGTCTTACAGGCGATGTCACTGCTCGAGCGCGGACGACTCGTCGCCTGGCTGCCGGGTCGCTTGCGGAATTTCTCCCGGGTGGCGCAGCTTCACCTATACTCGAACAGTTTGCGACCCACGACGGCGGGAAATATTATGATCGATCTTTACTATGCACCCACCCCAAACGGCCACAAAATCACCCTGTTCCTCGAAGAGGCGGAGCTAGCCTATCGGCTAATTCGGGTCGATATCGGCAAAGGGGAACAATTTCATCCGCAGTTTCTGGCGATTTCGCCGAATAATAAAGTTCCGGCTATCGTCGACCACATGCCTGCTGACGGCGGGGCGCCGTTGAGCGTTTTCGAGTCAGGCGCCATCCTGCTCTATCTGGCGGAAAAAAGCGGTAAGCTGCTGAGCGGCGAGCTGCGGGAACGCTACGTCACGCTGCAGTGGCTGTTCTGGCAGGTCGGCGGGCTGGGGCCGATGCTGGGGCAAAATCAACATTTTTCCCACTCCGCGCCGCAAACCGTGCCCTACGCTATTGAACGTTTTCAGGTGGAAACCCAACGACTGTATGGGGTGCTAAATCAGCGTCTGGGATGCAGCCCGTGGCTTGGCGGCGACCACTACAGTATCGCCGACATCGCCGCCTGGCCCTGGGTGAACTGCCATGTCCGACAGCGTATCGATCTGGCGAACTATCCGGCGGTGCACAACTGGTATGAGCGCATTAAGCAGCGGCCGGCAACGTCGGAAGCGATGTTAAAAATTCAGCTTTATTAACCCCCTGCTCGCCCGTCGCGCTTTGTTGTATGATTGCAGGACTTACACCACGGAGGAAGCCTGCAATGTCTCAACCAGACGCCATTATTCGTATTAAGAACCTGCGCCTGCGGACTTTTATTGGTATTAAAGAGGAAGAGATCGCCAACCGCCAGGACGTGGTAGTGAATGTAGCCATTCACTACCCTGCCGATAAAGCGCGCGACAGCGAGGACATCAATGATGCGCTGAACTATCGCACCATTACCAAGCGCATAATCAGCCATCTTGAGAATGGCCGTTTTTCGCTGCTGGAAAAATTAACTCAGGATGTGCTGAATATCGCATGCGAACATCACTGGGTCACATATGCTGAAGTGGAGATTGATAAACTTCATGCGCTGCGCTATGCCGACTCGGTGTCCATGACCATGAGCTGGCGTCGCTAACCATGTCAGGGAGGTGGTATGAAGATCCTGCTTACTGGTGGTACCGGCCTGATTGGCCGACATCTGATACCCAGATTGCTGGAGCTCGGGCATAGCGTCACGGTCTCCACGCGACATCCGGATACCGCCCGCGCCCGTCTCGATCCGCGCGTCACCCTGTGGCGCGATTTCGAGGGCCATCACCACCTCAATGATATTGATGCCGTCATCAATCTGGCGGGTGAACCCATCGCTGATAAACGCTGGACGGCCGAGCAGAAACAACGCTTGTGCCATAGCCGCTGGGATCTCACGCAGCGGCTGGTGGGCCTGATCCACGCCAGCGACACCCCTCCCTCCGTGCTGATCAGCGGGTCTGCCATCGGCTACTATGGCGACCTCGGCGAAGTGGTGGTGACCGAAGAAGAGCCACCGCACAATGAGTTTACCCATAAGCTGTGCGCCCGCTGGGAGCAAATTGCCTGCGAAGCGCAAAGCGAGCGCACCCGCGTCTGCCTGCTGCGCACCGGCGTGGTACTGGCTCCGCGGGGCGGTATTCTCGGCAAAATGACACCCGCCTTTAAGCTCGGCCTCGGCGGGCCTATCGGCAATGGCAGACAGTACCTGGCCTGGATCCATATCGACGATATGGTTAACGGCATTCTGTGGCTGCTGGATAACGATCTGCGCGGTCCGTTCAATATGGTTTCTCCCTACCCGGTGCATAACGAGCAGTTCGCCCATGCGCTGGGTCATGCGCTCCATCGACCGGCGATTTTCCGCGTTCCCGCCGCCGCTATCCGCCTGTTGATGGGGGAATCCGCCGTCCTGGTGCTCGGCGGCCAGCGCGCGCTGCCAAAGCGTCTGGAGGCCGCCGGCTTTGCCTTCCGCTGGTACGATCTGGACGAAGCGCTAAAGGATGTGCTGAGTTAATGGCTGACACAGGGGAGCATTGGCTCCCCTGATTCCATTCTGCTGGCTCATGCTCCACGCCTGGATGGCCTCACCCTGGCGCTGCAGCATCGCCATATTCAGGACAACCAGCGCCCTTAATCGCCTGAATTCACCGCCAGCCGGCCGGTTCGCCGGTGTTACCTGGCAAAGCAAAGTGCTAAGGTAGGCTTTTCTTTCTGCGTATTGACTGCTTTATGACGACCATCACCACACCACGCCTTTCGCTTACCCGCTTTGTTACCGATGACTGGCCCTTTTTTCTGCGCCTGCGCCAGGATCCGCAGGTGATGCGTTTTATGGGGGAGGTGTTAAGCGAGGAGGTGCTGCGCAGCGTCTTCGTCAGTCGCTGTGCCGATCCCGGGGTGTTTGTATTGCGCGATAAATTCGGCGAGGCGCTGGGCGATATTGGGCTCCGCATCAGTCCGAAAAATCCGCACGAAGCTGACGTCGGCTACGCGCTGCTGCCTCAGGCTCAGGGAAAAGGCTATGCCAGCGAAGCGCTGCGGGCGGTCTGCGAGTATGGTTTCACCACCCTGGGGGTGCAGGCCATCAATGCCTGGGTGCTGGGTGAAAACCGTGGCTCATCGCGCCTGCTGGAGAAGCAAGGCTTTGTGCGCACCCAGGTGCTGGAGAAAGCCTATCATCTGAACGGCGTCGATTACGATGACTGGATCTATCGGCTGGAGCGGGAAGCTCATCCGGCGTCCGCAGACGCCGGATGAGCCGATTATTTCAGCGAACCTTTCAGAAACTGCTGCAGGCGCGGGCTTTTCGGCGCGCCAAACAGCGCATCCGGATGCCCTTCTTCTTCAATTTTACCCTGATGCAGAAAAATGACATGTGAAGAGACGTGGCGGGCAAAGCCCATTTCATGGGTCACCACCACCATGGTTTTTCCCTCTTCCGCCAGCTGCTGCATAATGCGTAACACTTCGCCCACCAGTTCCGGATCCAGCGCGGAGGTCGGCTCATCAAACAGCAGCACTTCCGGTTCCATCGCCAGCGCGCGGGCAATAGAGACACGCTGCTGCTGGCCACCGGAAAGATGCACCGGATACTTCGCCTGCTGACGTTCGTCTATCCCGACCTTGGCCAGATATTTTACCGCCCGTTCGCGCGCTTCCTGTTTGCTTAAGCCCAGCACCTGAATCGGTGCTTCCATGACGTTCTCCAGCACCGTCATATGGCTCCACAGATTGAAATGCTGAAACACCATGGTCAACCGGGTGCGCAGCAGGCGCAACTGGTTCTTGTCGGCCACCTTCAGCTGGCCGTCTTTATCCCGTACCAGACCAATATTTTGGCCGCTGACGACGATCGTGCCTTCGCTCGGTTTTTCAAGGAAGTTAATACAGCGCAAAAAGGTACTTTTTCCGGAACCCGATGAACCGATGATGCTGATAACGTCCCCGGCTTTCGCCTGCAGCGAGACGCCCTTCAGCACCTCGTGTTCCCCATAGCGTTTATGCAGATCGATAACGTTTAATTTATTGTCGGACATGGCGTTCTCAATGCGTCGAAGAAGGTTTGATATGCTGCAACCAGCGCTTTTCCGCTTTACGGAACAAGCTAATCAGCACATACGAGATAATTAAATAAAGCACCGCGGCGATGCCAAACGCGGTGAACGGCTGATAGGTGGCCGAGTTGATATCGCGGGCGATTTTCAGCAGATCCGGTACCGTAGCGGTAAACGCCAGCGCGGTAGAGTGCAGCATGAGGATCACTTCGTTACTGTAGGCCGGCAGTGCAATCCGCAGCGCGGAAGGCAGAATAATGCAGCGATACAGTTTGACTGACGAGAAGCCGTAGGCCCGCGCCGCTTCAATTTCTCCGGCGGGTACTGAGCGGATCGCGCCGGCGAAAATTTCAGTGGTATAGGCGCAGGTATTCAGGGTTAACGCCAGAACCGTGCAGTTTAGCCCGCTGCGGAAAAAAGCGTTCAACAGCTCCGTGCCTTTGACGATTTCCAGGGTATACATGCCGGAGTAAAAAACCAGCAGTTGCACATACAGCGGCGTGCCGCGAAATATGTAAGTGAACAGCCAGATGGGGAACTGGATAAACTTATTGCTCGAGACGCGGCCGATGGCCAGAAACACCGCCAGGATGCCCCCCATTACCACTGAAGAGATCAGCAACCATAAGGTAATCGCCACGCCGGTAAAGCGATAGCCGTCGGTCCACAGTAGTGATTTCCAGTACTCCTGAATAATTTCAATCACAGGTCAGCCCTCTTCACGCCAACGGTATAGCGGCGTTCGAGCAGCAGCAGTACGCCATTAGAAACGGTGGTAAACACCAGATAAATCAGGCCGCAGACGATGGCGAAGTAGAACGGCTGCCAGGTGCTTTTCCCGGCCAGCTGCGTGGCTTTGACCACATCCTCCAGCCCTAGCAACGAGACCAGCGCCGTCGCCTTGAGGATAACCTGCCAGTTGTTGCCTATCCCCGGCAGCGCGTAGCGCATCATCGCCGGGAAGAGAATACGCCGGAACGTCTGCCCGCCGCTAAAGCCAAAGGCGGTGGCCGCTTCGATATGCCCCTTCGGCACCGCAAGGTAGGCGCCGCGGAAGGTTTCCGTAAAATAGGCGCCATAGATAAAGCCGAGGGTAATAATCCCGGCGATCATCGGATCGATATCAAACTGGGCCATGCCCAGCGCATCGGTAACGCTGTTTAGCGCAATCTGCAGGCCGTAGAAAATCAGCAGCATCAGCACCAGATCGGGCACGCCGCGGATCAGAGTGGTATAGCCTTCAAACACCAGCGCCAGTGGACGGTTGCTCGATAACTTTGCGCCAGCGCCCGCCAGCCCAATCAGGACGGCGAGAACGACCGAGCTGAGCGCAAGCTCCAGGGTGACGAGCGCACCCTGCAAAATAACCTGTGAAAACCCATACAGCATGCTGCCTACCCTGTCTGTCATTCACCATTGCGCGCGAAACGCACGCAATGGCGAGGCGTGAGAATTATTCGCCGTATACGTTAAAATCGAAATATTTTTTCGCCAGCTTGTCGTAGGTGCCGTCCTTACGCATCTCCGCAAACGCCTTATTCAGCGCTTCACGCAGTTCGTTGTCTTCCTTACGCAGCCCCATACCGGTGCCAACACCAAACAGTTTCTCGTCTTTGATTGACGGGCCACCAAACTGGTAATCTTTACCAATAGGCTGTTTCAGGAACCCTTCGCTGGCCGCGACCTCATCCTGGAACGCGGCGTCGATCCGGCCGGCGGTCAGGTCGGAATAGATATTGTCCTGCCCCTGATAGGAGACAATTTCGATACCTTTCGGCGCCCAGTGCTCATTGCCATAGGTTTCCTGAGTCGTCCCCTGCAGCACGCCCACGCGCTTACCCTTGAGGGTGGCGAGATCCGGCGTTACCGGGCTGCCCTTTTTCACCACCAGACGCGAATCTGCCGCATACAGCTTGTCAGTGAAGGCAATTTCCTGCTGGCGCTTTTCAGTAATCGACAGCGAAGACATAATCGCGTCGATTTTCTTCGCTTTTAAGGAGGGGATCAGCGCATCCAGCGGGTTTTCAACAAAGGTACATTGCGTATTAATACGCTTACACAGCTCTTTTGCCAGATCGATATCAAAACCGACCAATTCTCCCTGCGCATTCTTCGATTCGAAGGGAGCATAAGTCGGATCGGTACCGATACGAATTTTTTGCGGGATGGCGGCAAAGACCGTGGAAACGCTGGAAAGGGCCAGCGCTAAAGAGAGAGACAACGCCAGTTTTTTCATAACTATCCTCGACAGACTGTCATTCTAACGGGTTTATTAGAACTATTTACGCCAGTTATCGTGCCATTATTCGCCCCTTAAGGGCAAAGATTTATGCACCAGAAAGGCCGATTTTTTGCATCAGAAACGCTTAACTATGCATTTTTTAGCCAAAAAACTGGCTGCTTTTGCACTGAAATGATCCACAGCGCGTTTAGATGCACCCTTTTGGGGCATGGATACGAACCTGGCGGCAGGCCCACCCCATTGTGCGGGCCTGCAGCAGTCTTAGTCGCCGTACACGTTAAAATCGAAGTATTTCTTCGCCATTTTGTCGTAGGTGCCGTCTTTACGCATCTCGCCCAGCGCTTTATCAAACGCGGCTTTCAGCTCGGCGTCGTCCTTACGCAGGCCGATACCGGTGCCGTCGCCAAAGTACTTTTTGTCTTTAACGGACGGGCCGGCGAAGGCGAAATCTTTCCCGGCAGGCTGTTTCAGGAAGCCTTCGCTGGCGGCGACTTCATCCTGCAGCGCCGCATCCAGACGGCCAGCTGCGAGGTCTGAATAGATCAGATCCTGGTTCTGGTAAGCCACCACGTCAACGCCCTGGCTGCGCCAGCGGTCGTTAGCATAGGCTTCCTGAGTAGAACCCTGCAGCACGCCGACGTGCTTGCCTTTCAGCGCCTCCAGCGTCGGCTGGATCGGCGACCCTTTGGCGGCGATCAGACGCGAGTCAGCGGCATATAGCTTGTCAGAGAAGGCGATCTCTTGCTGGCGCTTCTCGGTAATAGAGAGGGAAGAGATGATGGCGTCGATTTTCTTCGCTTTGAGGGAGGGGATCAGGGAGTCAAAATCACTGCCGACCCAGGTACATTTCACCTTAATTCGGGAGCACAACTCATTGCCTAAATCGATATCAAAACCAACAAAGTCCCCTTTCGCGTCTTTCGACGAAAATGGCGCATAGGTCGCGTCAGTGCCAATGCGAATGCTCTGCGGCAGAGCAGCAAACACGCTGGCCGTGCTGCTCATTCCCACGAGTAAAGAGAGAGCCAGAATCGTCTTCTTCATACAGTACCCTTAAGTGTCGTGATGTGGTGCGTTGCTTGTTATGGTGATTGCCGATCAATCCTGCAGTTTTTGTGCCATCTTCCCGGTGCGTGCCGGGAACAGGGTTAAATTTGTTAAAATAAAGTTGCAGGATTGTCTTAAAAGGGAAGATACCAGCATTACTGGCGAAACCGCAGCGCCTGAGCGCAAAAAGACGAAATAAATGTCGAGGATTTGATCGCGGCAACAAATTTGCACCACCGGAGCGCAAGCGTACATTTCATGCACCACTATAGTGCGACACTAGGCCCCCTGCCAGCGGGTAAACAAGTCGTGCTCCAGACTAATATCAAATTGATCGAGTACCCGATTGACGGTCTGGTTGATGACATCGTCCAGGCTTTGTGGCCGGTGGTAAAAAGCCGGTACCGGCGGCATTATCACCGCCCCCAGCTCTGCAGCCTGAACCAGCAGACGCAGATGGCCCAAATGGAACGGCGTTTCCCGCACGCAGAGCACCAGCGGACGACGCTCTTTCAGCACGACATCCGCCGCCCGGGTCAGCAGGCCATCCGTATAGCTATGGACAATGCCCGAGAGCGTCTTCATTGAGCAGGGTAAAATCACCATCCCGGCGGTTTTAAAAGAACCGGAAGAGATACTGGCGGCGATATCGCGGGCGTCATGCACCACATCGGCTAGCGCCTGCACCTCACGTACGGAGTAGTCGGTCTCCATGGCCAACGTCTGGCGCGCCGCCTGGCTGAGGATGAGATGAGTTTCAATATCCGGCACATCTCTTAGCACCTGCAGCATCCGCACGCCGTAAATGGCGCCGCTGGCGCCGGAAATGCCAATAATCAGTCGTTTCACGTTCTGTTACCCCTTGCGCGTGTGCCGCAGACTTTGCCGGATTATAGCCTCTGGCGCAACTATTGACGCACAGTTAAGGGGCGAAAAAAAGCCCGCCGTCCTTTAGGTACGGCAGGCCCGCGACGCGTGAACGGCTTAACCCTCGTTGTGCATCTCGAGGTTTTCGACTTCGTTTTGCAGCTGGACCGCTTTGGCATCATCGTTACGCAGGGAGTCAAGATAGTCGAGGTACTGCTGGTCGACATCCCGGGTCACATATACGCCGTTGAACACCGAGCATTCAAACTGCTGAATATCCGGGTTCTCCGCGCGCACCGCGTCGATCAGATCGTTGAGATCCTGGAAAATCAGGCCGTCGGCGCCAATGATCTGGCGGATCTCATCCACTTCGCGGCCATGGGCGATCAGTTCGTTGGCGGTCGGCATATCGATACCGTACACGTTCGGGAAACGAATTTCCGGCGCAGCGGAGGCGAGATACACTTTTTTCGCCCCTGCTTCACGCGCCATCTCAATGATCTGCTCCGAGGTGGTGCCGCGTACAATGGAATCATCGACCAGCAGCACGTTCTTATCGCGGAATTCCGCACGGTTGGCGTTGAGCTTACGGCGAACAGATTTACGACGCAGCTGCTGACCGGGCATGATAAACGTCCGGCCGACGTAGCGGTTCTTCACGAAGCCCTGACGATAAGGTTTGTCGAGAATGCGGGCGATTTCCAGCGCGATGTCGCAGGAGGTCTCCGGGATCGGAATAACGACGTCAATATCCAGATCTTCCCACTCGCGGGCAATCTTTTCGCCCAGCTTAGTCCCCATGTTGACGCGGGCGCTGTAGACGGAAATTTTGTCAATAAACGAGTCCGGACGGGCAAAATAGACGTACTCGAACAGGCACGGGTTGCTGACCGGATTATCGGCACACTGACGGGTATAGAGCTGGCCCTTCTCGGTAATATAGACCGCTTCGCCCGGCGCCACATCGCGCAGGAATTCAAAACCAAGCGTATCAAGGGCCACGCTCTCCGAGGCCACCATATACTCGGTGCGACCGTCGCCAACGTCACGTTTACCCAGCACCAGCGGACGAATGCCGTTAGGGTCGCGGAAGGCCACCATGCCATGCCCGATGATCATCGCCACGCACGCGTACGCGCCGCGGATCAGGCGGTTGGTCGCCGCAATCGCCGCGAAGATGTTGTCCGCTTCCAGCGGGTAGTGACGGAAGTTATCCAGCTCACTGGCGAAAATATTGAGGAGGATTTCGGAATCAGAGGTGGTATTGATATGGCGGCGTTTTTCTTCAAACAGCTTTTTACGCAGCTCGTGCGCATTGGTCAGGTTGCCGTTATGCGCCAATGTGATGCCATACGGCGAGTTAACGTAAAACGGCTGCGCCTCGGAGGCGCTGGAGCTGCCCGCCGTAGGATAACGCACGTGGCCAATACCCATATTGCCCTGCATACGCTGCATGTGGCGGGCCTCGAATACGTCGCTTACCAGCCCGTTAGCCTTACGCAACCGGAAGCAGTTGTTGGCATCAATGGTGATGATGCCAGCGGCATCCTGTCCACGGTGCTGGAGCACCGTTAGCGCATCATAAATCGACTGGTTAACCGGCATAACACCGGCGATACCGACAATACCGCACATACGTCTTTTCCTCGTTCAGCAACGACCCAAAGTCTATACTTTAGGCAAGAAACTTGACGAGCTTTGCAGGTATTCAAAAAACCATCTGATGACGGGGGTAAAATAGGGAATAAACTGCGACTGATGCCAGTCATCGCTCTTCGCCATCCCGGTAAAGGTGTCCAGGAAGAACAGGATAGCGGCGATGATCAGCACCCCACGTAGCGCGCCGAAGCAGATCCCCAATACCCTGTCGGTTCCTGACAAACCGGTCTTCTCCACCAGCTGGCCTATCACATAGTTCACGATAGCGCCAACGATGAGCGTCACGATAAACAGCGCCGCAATAGCAATCCCATTTCGAACCCGTTCATCCTCAAAGCCCGTAAACCAGACAGACAGGTCAGCGTAGTAATGGCTGGCGACATAAAACGCGCAACCCCACGTGACTAACGATAAAGCTTCGCGAACAAAGCCGCGGATCAGGCTGACCAGGCAAGAAAGACCCAGCACCGCCATAATGGCGTAATCAATCCAGACCATATACGTCCCACGATTTACGCCCTGTCGTCCAGTTCGGGGCGCATTCTAACAGAAAAAGAAAACGTTTGCGTAGGGATTTCCATGCCCTACAGAAATAAAAATGGCGCTGAAAAAACATTCAACGCCAGACTGCCTTTCGCCTCTTCAGGGCGGCTGAGACAGGGTTTGCGGGGCGTTTCTCCCCGCCACGTTCTCTCCGCATGGCGGAAAAAACAATCAGTTCGGGGTGAAGCCCATCACCACCCCGCTAAGCCCGGAGATCTGCTGCAGATCGCCCAGCTGGCCTTTCAGCTTGTCTTTTGACGCATCCGGGCCGACGAGGATACGGGTAATTTTACCCTGTACCGGCGTCGAAGGCGACGTATAGACTTTGAAACCCGAGGCCCGCAGTTTACCGACAATCTCATTCACCTTATCGGCGTTCTTCAACGCGCCCAGCTGAACCACATAGGCTTTGCCGGTCGGCGCCGGCAGGGCCGCCTGCTGCTGCGGTGGCTGTTGCTGCTGTGGCTTAGCCGGCGGCGGCGTTGGCGTCGCGGCCTGCTGTTGCGGCTGCGGTTTCGGCTGCGGCTTGGGCTGCGGTTTCGCGGCCACCACCGGCTCCTGAACGTCATCGAAGCTGTTGCTGTTCACCGGAATACGCGATGGATCTAACGATGGCGCGGCGGCATCGCCCGCCCGCACCTCTTCCGCCGCCCCTTCCGGCGGTTGCGAAGGCAACGCCTGGGTTGCCGCCGGCAACATATCCGGTTCATCGCGATCGCCTGGTTTCGGTACCAGCGGGATCGCGGCAAACTCATCCTGGTAATGCTTTTTCTGCCCGTCCAGCAGCCCTGGCAGGATAATCACCCCCAGCGCCACCAGCACGATTGTCCCGACTAAACGGTTCTGAAACTTACTCGCCACCGATTCTCCCCGCGTCTATCTCTTCCATAACCTGCGCTACGGTGTGAAACGAACCACACACCAGCACGGTATCTTCCACTTTAGCGTCAGCCATGGCCGCACGCCACGCCTGCGCCACGCTGCTATAGACTGTACCGCAGCGCAAATGTTCCACCAGCTGCTCTGCCGTCGCGCCGCGCGGGCCTTCCAGCGGCGCGCAGTACCAGGCATCGACTTCCGGAGCCAGATTGGCCAACGTGCCGGCGATGTCCTTATCATGCAGCATACCAATAACCGCCAGCACGCGTCCCGTTTTCGCTAACGTTTTGAGACGCCCGGCGAGATAGGCCGCCGCGTGCGGGTTGTGCGCCACATCGAGGATCACTCGCGGGGCGTCGCTGATTATCTGAAAGCGTCCCGGGAGCATCGCATCGCGGATCCCTGCGCGCAGGATAGCGTCATCCACGGCAAGCCCGCTGGCGCGCAGCGCCGCCACGGCCGTCGCCGCATTCGGCAACGGCACCTGAGGCAGAGGCAGGTGGCTTAACGCCCCTGCCGTATCGCGGAAGGACCATGTTTCGCCTTCCACCTCATAGCGCCAGTCGACGCCGCGGCGCTGGAGCAGCGCGCCCTTCTCGCTAGCCACTTCCGCGATGGTGAGCGGCATATCCGGCTCCCCCACCACCGCCGGTTTACCGGCGCGAAAGATGCCCGCTTTTTCCCGGCCGATACTTTCGCGATCCGGGCCCAGCCAGTCGGTATGATCGAGGGCGATGCTGGTGACCACCGCGACGTCGGCATCAACGATGTTGGTGGCGTCGAGACGCCCGCCGAGCCCGACCTCAAGGATCACCACATCCAGCTGCGCCTGCTTAAACAGCCACAGCGCCGAGAGCGTGCCGTATTCAAAATAGGTCAGCGAGATGTCACCCCGCGCCGCTTCGATTTCAGCAAACGAAGCCGTATGCGCCGCCTCCGGCAGTTCAGCCCCCTGAATGCGCACGCGTTCGGTGTAGCGCACCAGATGCGGAGAGCTGTAGACCCCCACTTTATAACCGGCCGCCATCAGGATGGTTTCCAGCGTGCGGCAGGTGGTGCCTTTGCCATTGGTGCCCGCGACGGTAAAAACGAACGGCGCCGGTTTAACGATATCCATCTGCCCGGCGACCTCGCTGACGCGCGCCAGCCCAAGGTCGATGGTTTTACTGTGCAGATGTTCCAGATAAGAAAGCCACGTAGCCAAGGGCGACGTGGCCTGAGGAATAGGATCTTTTTCCATGATGCCCGTAAGAATTGACGGTTAACGCGTATGAATAAAAAAGGGCAGCGCCGCCAGGCCCTGCCCTCTGCTTTATCAGGCCTCAGGTTCCTGATCCGGTGCCGGCGGCACCACCACGCCTTCATGAGGCGCTTCCGAAACGGCAACCGGCGCCGGCAGGTTCATCAGCTTCGCCAGAATGCTGGCCAGCTTGAGACGCATTTCCGGACGGCGAACGATCATATCGATCGCCCCTTTTTCAATCAGAAACTCACTGCGCTGGAATCCCGGCGGCAGCTTCTCGCGTACGGTCTGCTCGATAACGCGAGGACCGGCAAAGCCGATCAGCGCTTTCGGCTCGGCAATGTTCAGATCGCCCAGCATCGCAAAGCTCGCCGATACGCCGCCCATGGTCGGATCGGTCAGCACGGAGATGTACGGCAGTCCGCGCTCCTGCATTTTCGCCAGCGCCGCGGAGGTTTTCGCCATCTGCATCAGCGACATCAGCGCTTCCTGCATACGGGCGCCACCGGAGGCGGAGAAGCAGATCAGCGGGCAGTTATCTTCCAGCGCCTGCTCCACCGCGCGTACAAAGCGTGCGCCGACGACGGAACCCATCGATCCCCCCATAAAGGAGAATTCAAAGGCGGCGGCAACCACCGGCATCGCGTAGAGCGTACCTTTCATCACCACCAGCGCGTCTTTCTCGCCCGTCTCTTTCTGAGCGGACGCCAGGCGGTCTTTGTATTTTTTTGAATCGCGGAACTTCAGCACATCTTTTGGCTCAAGTTCGCTACCCAGTTCTACCAGAGAACCTTCATCCAACAGGCTATGCAGGCGATTACGCGCCGACATGCGCATATGGTGATCGCACTTAGGACAAACCTCCAGGTTGCGCTCCAGCTCGGCGCGGTAGAGTACCTGACCGCAGCTGTCGCACTTGGTCCATACACCCTCAGGAATGCTCGCCTTGCGGGTGGGAGTGATGTTGCTTTTAATTCGTTCAATCCAGCTCATTGATAACCTTTCTGCCTGAACCTGGTCGATGCCAGTTTTGTCGTAAGGGGCGCATAATGCCATTTTTGCCTCTTACAGACCATGAATGTTGCACATTAAATCATATCATCCCGGAACATGGGATAAAAAAGTGGTCAAACCGCTGCGCGTGACGCTCTGCACCGCCACGCGCAACACAGGCTAAACTACTTCGCCTGCTTCGCCGCCGCCCGCTTGTGGCGAATAATCTCAATCACGCCCGGCAGGACCGAGAGGACGATGATCGCCACGATCAGCAGCTTCAGGTTCTCCTGCACCACCGGCAAATCGCCAAACAGATAGCCGGCATAGGTGAACAACAGCACCCACAGCAGCGCCCCAACTACGTTATAGGCCGCAAAATGACGATAGGACATATGCCCCATTCCCGCCACAAACGGCGCAAAGGTTCGGACTATCGGCACAAAGCGCGCCAGGATAATGGTTTTCCCGCCGTGACGTTCGTAGAAGCTGTGGGTTTTATCCAGATAGCTGCGACGGAATATCTTTGAGTTCGGATTGCTGAACAGCTTTTCGCCGAACAGCCGGCCAATGGTGTAGTTGACCGCATCGCCGACGATGGCCGCGATGACCATCAGCAGTACCATCAGGTGGACATTGAGATCGTTGGTTGGCAAGGCCGAGAGCGCGCCCGCGACGAACAGCAGGGAATCGCCCGGCAGGAATGGCGTCACCACCAGCCCGGTTTCGCAGAACAGAATCAAAAACAGAATGGCATAAACCCAGACGCCATACTGGGCAACCAGTTCGGCAAGGTGCACATCAATATGCAGGATGAAATCAATTAAAAAGTGAATCAAGTCCATGTTTGTCTTTACCCTTAATGACCCTATTAGTCCGCCAGAAACAGCGGGCCCATTGGCAGCACCGGTAAATCATAGTGGGCCGGGTAATCCACCGACACCAGATACAACCCTTCCGCTTTTGCCGTTGCCGCAGCGAGCGTCCTGTCTTTTGCTGCCAGCAGTTCTGCCATCCAGCTCTCCGGCTGGTTTCCGGCCCCGACCTCCATCAGGCTGCCTACAATATTCCTGACCATATGATGTACAAAGGCATTCGCTTTGATATCCACCACCACATACGCGCCGTAGCGGGTAACGTTAATATGCATCACGTTGCGCCACGGGGTACGCGACTGGCACTGTACCGCGCGAAACGAGGTAAAGTCATTCTCTCCCAGCAGACACTGCGCGGCGCGCTGCATACGCTCGGCGTCGAGCGGCTGGTGAAAATGCGTCACGCCATGACTTAACACCGCCGGACGCAGGCGATGATTATAGATGACGTAGCGATAGCGGCGCGCCGTGGCGCTGAACCGGGCGTGAAAATCCGCCGGTACATGTTTGACCCAACGCACCGCGATGTCACCAGGTAAATTCGCATTTACCCCCAGCGTCCAGGCGGCATCTTTCCGCTGCGCCCGGGTTTCGAAATGCACCACCTGGCCGGTGCCATGGACGCCGGCGTCGGTGCGGCCGGCGCAAAAGACGGTAATCGGTTCGTTCGCCACCTGCGAGAGCGCCTTTTCCAGCTTCTCCTGCACGCTGCGCACTTCGTTTTGCCGCTGCCAGCCGTAATATTTGCTGCCGTCGTACTCGATGCCCAGCGCGATTTTACAGATCGGCTGTTGCTCCATCTCAGACATCAGTACAGGTACTCCTCAATCAGCTTCTCGGCGATCTTCACCGCCATCAGCGCGCCGCCGAAGCGCACGTTATCCGCTACCGACCAGAACTGGATCTGCTCCGGCATACCGTAATCGTTATGCACGCAGCCGATGGAGAGGCGGGCATTGCCTGAGGCATCACCAACCTGAGTCGGGAATTCGCCCTCTTCAGAAAGTTCGATATCCTCGCCGCGGGTAAAAGCGTCGCGCGCCTCCTCCGCCGCCAGCGGGCGCATCGCTTCGAAGCTCACCATCTGCGCATGGCCGTAGAAGACCGGCGACTGAACGACGCTGGCGGAGATCATCAGCCCGTCATCCTGAAGAATTTTGCGCGCTTCATCGACGATCCGGCGCTCTTCGCGCACGCTACCTTCACGATCCGGCAGCAGCGGCAGCATGTTGAACGCCAGCTGGCGACCAAAGAAATCGTCTTCATCGATAGGGATGCCGTTCAGCAGCTTAGCGCTCTGACCTGCCAGCGCATCCACCGCTTTTTTCCCCTGCCCCGAGGCGGAGAGCAGGTTAGTGACGCTAATGCGCGACAACCCGCCCTGATCGATCAGCGGTTTGAGCGCCGTCAACAGCTGACTGGTCAGGCTATTAGGCACCGCAATCAGGTTGCGGTTGCGATAATCGTCTAATACGAACGGGTTCACGTCCGGCACCACCAGCGGTACGTCCGGCTCCAGCGCAAACAGGCCGCTGAGATCGATAACCAGACACCCGGCGTTGGTCGCTTCTTCGACATACGCTGCACTGGCTTCGACGCCGGCGGCGAAGAAAGCCAGCTGGGCCTGGGTCCAGTCAAATTCGGCGGCGTCTTTGACGATCACCGACTTGCCACCAAAACGCAGATGTTCGCCCGCGCTGTCGTTGCGCGCCAGAGCAAAAATCTCTCCTACCGGGAACTGGCGTTCAGCAAGAGTTTCGAGCAGGGCTTCGCCTACGGCGCCCGTTGCGCCCAGTACGGCAATATTCCAGCCTTCAGACATGGTGGTTAACTCCAGAAATAAAGCGGCCCCGCCGGAGTATCCGGCAGGGGCATTAAGAAGACATTAACGAACAGGATGATGCACGGCGTTAAAACCGAGCTGGCGCAACAGCGTCGCCGCCTGCTCATCGCTGCACTGCACATACAGCGAAGACCATTCGCGACGTTCCTGATAATTTTTACGCAGCTTGTCGAATTCACCGGCGACGCCGGCCACCTTCCGCAGCGGCGCATCATCGCGGCGCACATCATACACCAAGTGGACCAGTCTTTTCAGCGTCGGCTGATCGAGCGGTCCATGCAGGGTAATGCGGCCAAATTCCGGCGCCGGCAGCAGAGTGTCCAGCGCTACCTGCTGCGGATGGCCGATAAAGGCGCTGTAGGCTTCAAAAACCTGCGTCGTCCCGCGCGCTTTCCCTTCGAGGGTGTAGCCGGCGATATGCGCGGTACCGATATCCACTAGCTTGAGAAGCTCAACGTTTAGATCCGGCTCCGGCTCCCAGACGTCCAATACCACACTCAGCGGCTGACCAGCTTCCAGCCGCTTTAGCAGTGCGGCGTTATCGACCACCGGCCCGCGGCAGGCGTTGATCAAAATCGTTCCGGGCTTCAGGCGGCTTATCAGCGCCTCATCCGCCAGATGCAGGGTTTTATATTGCCCTTCTTTATACAGCGGCGTATGGAAGGTGATGACATCGGCTTCCTGGACCAGCGCCTCGAGGGAGCGGAAGTCACCTTCGTCGCCGCGATCGGCGCGCGGTGGGTCGCAGAGCAGAGTTTTGATCCCCAACGCTTCCAGGCGCTTTTGCAGTCGCCCGCCAACGTTACCGACGCCGACGATCCCGACGGTGCGGTCGCGCAGCGCAAAGCCGTCGCGTTCGGCCAGCATCAGCAGCGATGAAAAGACGTACTCTACCACCGCAATGGCGTTACAGCCGGGCGCCGCAGAGAAACCAATCCCCGCCTGCTGCAGCCACGCCTGATCGACGTGATCGGTGCCGGCGGTAGCGGTGCCGACGAACTTAATGGCCTTGCCGGCGAGCAATGCTTCATTGACCCGGGTGACCGAGCGCACCATTAGGGCATCCGCATCGGTCAGGGCATCGGCCGGGACCGGACGGCCTGGGATCGCCTGCACGTCGCCTAAACGGCTAAAAAGCTCACGGGCATAGGGCATATTTTCATCAACGAGGATTTTCACAGTTCAGTACCTGTCTGAGAACGAGAGTTAACTGGGGAAGTGTGCCATAATCTGGCCGCCAGGCATACTCATCACCTGGTTCCAGCACCGCGATATCGAAAGGATGAATCATGACGCACCCCCTTGCTGATATGCCAGACCGTCCTCCAGGGCGAGGCCCATCAGGCACTGCCGCCACCGGCGAACCTTCGCTTTCCATGCAGCAACGCACCGTTCTGGAGCGACTGATCACGCGCCTGGTGGCGCTGACCTCGCAGCAGAACGCGGAAGTGTGGGCCTGCGTCAAACATGACCTCGGACTGAAAGGCGACTCGCCCCTGCTGGCCTGCCATTTCAGCGCCGCGGAGGCCAGTCTCAACCAGCGCTTAGCCGCCGCTCAGGATAATCATCATCATCGCCAGACCTTAGCGCAGCTCAGCGATCTGCTCGGTCAGGGCAATAACCGCCAGGCGGTGAGCGATTATATTCGTCAGCATTATGGGCAAACGGCGCTGCATGCCCTTAGCCAGACGCAGCTGGAGACCATTCTGCATCTGCTGCAGCATGGCCAGCTGTCGATCCCGCAGCCGCAGCAGCGCCCGCCGACCCTGCGCCCGCTGTTGCCAGCCGAGCATAATACGCTCAATCAGCTGGTGACTAAGCTGGCGGCCGCCACCGGCGAACCAAGCAAGCTGATTTGGCAATCCATGCTGGAGCTTTGCGGCGTCAAGTCCGGGGAGCTGATCCCGGCGACGCACTTCCTGCCGCTTTCGTACTGGCTGCAGGCGCGGCAAACGCTGAGTGCGCAAAGCGCGCCGACGCTCACCTCGCTGCAGGGAGCGCTCAAGCAGCCGCTGGAGGCCGCGGAGTGGCAGACAATTGTCGACTTTGCCCGTCGCAGCTGGCAGGTCACGCCGCGGACCACGCTGAGCCCGGCGCAGATCCTGGCGCTGCTGAACAAGGTGTTTGTGCTGCGGGTGGCCCGCGCCCAGGAGACGCTGGCCATCCCGCAAGAGGAGCCTGTCGCCAGGCGGACGTGGAGCGCTAAGCCGTGGCAGCTGGCGCTGGGCGCAGTTGTCCTGCTCCTTGTGCTGTGGCTCCTGCTGTAGCCCAGCAGCCACCGGCGGCGTTTACGGCTCCCCTTCATGCCAAACGCCGCGGTGTTTCCTACAGCGTTTTCAGGCCGGACAATAACCTAGCGGCGAAATGAGATAAGGGTGACGAGGATCCCCAGCGCCGCGCAGAGGGCGCCGGCAAGGAACACCGACGAGTAGCCCAGCGAGGTCGCCAGCAGGCCGGTCAGCGGCCCGGTCAGGCCATAGGAGATGTCCTGAAAGGCCGCATAGCCGCCGAGCGCGGTGCCGCGCACCTGCGCCGGGACGCGCTTCACTACTTCCACGCCAAGTGAGGGGAAAATAAGCGAACAGCCGCACCCGGTCAGCGCCGCACCGGCCAGCGCCAGCCAGGCATTCGGCGCCAGTCCCAGCAGCGTCAGACCAACCGCCTCTATCAGCAGCGAGACCATCGCCACCTTAACGCCGCCAAACCGATCCGGCATCCAGCCGAACAGCACTCGCATCAGCACAAAGGCGCCACCAAACGCCGTCAGGGTAAAGCCGGCCATTGGCCAGCTATGGCTGGCGAAATAGAGGGAGACGAAGGTGCCGATCACCGCAAAGCCGACACCCTGCAGGCCCAGGCCAATGCCCGGGCGCCAGATCATGCCGATGACGCTCCAGAGTGAAGGCCGCTCGCCTCCGTGGGCCGCCACTTTGCGCACGGTACCGTTAATAAGCCAGGCGACGAGCGGTAGTCCCATGGTGACACAGGCCAGCACCGCCACGCCAAAATGGCTATAGATCAATAATCCCAGCGGGGCGCCCACCGCCAGCGAGCCGTACATCGCCATGCCGTTCCATGACATCACTTTGCCGGAACGGGCCGGTCCCACCAGGCCCATCCCCCAGCTCAGGTTTCCGGTCAGCAGCTGGCTTTCGCCAAACCCGAGGATCAAGCGGCCCAGCAGCAGCAGACCGAGCCTGGCGAGCAGCGGCAGCGGCAGCAGCGCAGCGGCCAGCCATGCCGCGCCCGCCAGGGCGCAGGCCAGCATCCCCTGCAGGACGGAACGTTTAGCGCCGTACTGGTCTGCCAGGCGCCCGGCGTACCCCCGGGTCAGAACGGTGGCGAGGAACTGGATCCCTACCGCCACGCCAACCACGGTGTTGCCAAATCCCAGCTCCTGATGGACAAAGAGCGGGATCACCGGCAGCGGCAAACCAACGGTCATATAGGTCAAAAAGACGGCAAACGTAATACGGAAAAGCGAAAAATTGGCCGAAGAATTGGATGTTGTTTCAGTAACTGCGGACATGCATTACTCCAGATTCGCAGAGTAAGGCGAGCAAAGCGACACGCCCCCTCCACCTGATTATCAGGGTTAAGGCGCGTTGGTTGACGTTAAACGCTTACGCATTAGTGGAGAGACTAATGGATCCGCGAGCAGTGTGCCTGCGGGCTCTTACTCTGTCAAGATGACAAAAAAGGGGAGCCGGTGGCTCCCCTTTGCGCATCACATGCTGATTAGGCGTTGTATTTACGCATCACCAGCGTGGCGTTGGTGCCGCCGAAGCCGAAGCTGTTGGACATTACGGTGGTCAGCTTAGCGTCCGTCGGTTTGGTGACGATGTTCAGGCCAGCAGCCTGCTCGTCCAGCTCTTCAACGTTGATGCTCGGCGCGATAAAGCCGTGCTCCAGCATCAGCAGGGAGTAAATGGCTTCCTGTACGCCCGCCGCGCCCAGCGAGTGGCCGGTCATCGCTTTAGTTGCCGAAATAGCCGGGCTGTTGTCGCCGAATACTTCGCGGATGGCGCCCAGCTCTTTCACGTCGCCGACCGGAGTGGAGGTACCGTGGGAGTTCAGATAGTCGATCGGCGTATCAACGCCATGCATCGCCATCTGCATGCAGCGCACTGCGCCTTCACCAGACGGGGCGACCATGTCCGCGCCATCGGAGGTCGCGCCATAGCCGACGATTTCGGCATAGATGTGCGCGCCACGCGCCAGGGCGTGTTCCAGCTCTTCCACCACGACCATACCGCCGCCGCCGGCGATAACGAAGCCGTCACGGTTAGCATCATAGGTACGGGACGCTTTTTCCGGGGTGTCATTGTATTTAGTGGACAGCGCGCCCATGGCGTCGAATTCGCAGGCCATTTCCCAGCACAGCTCTTCGCCGCCGCCGGCAAAGACGATGTCCTGTTTGCCCAGCTGGATCTGCTCTACCGCGTTACCAATACAGTGGGCGGAAGTGGCGCAGGCCGAGCTGATGGAGTAGTTAACGCCGTGAATTTTGAACGGCGTAGCGAGGCAGGCGGAAACGCCGGAAGCCATCGCTTTGGTGACCACATACGGGCCCACGGCTTTCAGACCACGCGGGCTACGCATGGCATCGGCGCCGAAGACCTGGAATTTCGGGGAACCGCCGCCGGAGCCTGCGATCAGGCCGACACGCGGGTTATTCTGATATGCTTCAGGCGCCAGACCTGCGTCGGCAACAGCCTGTTCCATGGACAGGTAAGCATAGATGGAGGCGTCGCTCATAAAGCGCACTACTTTGCGGTCAATGAGGCCAGTGGTATCCAGTTTGACGTTGCCCCATACGTGGCTGCGCATCCCTGAATCTTTAAGCTCCTGAGAGAAAGTGATCCCTGAACGTCCTTCACGCAGAGATGCCAGGACTTCCTGCTGGTTATTACCGATGCTGGAAACGATGCCCAAGCCAGTAATCACTGCACGTTTCATTAAATACCTCTGTAAGTCGCACTATTTTAAGTTTCGTGTCGCACAATAGCGTACACTTGTACGCCGAACAAGTCCGATCAGACATTTTGTGTATAAATTTGCGCCCTCAGGCACACATCGTTAAGATCGTGCTACGCCTTGTGATTCGAGTAACTTACGTGAAACAAAACGCCATACAACCCGCCAACCTGGAATTCAACGCTGAGGGTACACCTGTTTCCCGAGATTTCGACGATGTTTACTTTTCCAATGACAACGGTCTGGAAGAGACTCGCTACGTTTTTCTCGGCGGAAATCGCCTGCCGGAGCGCTTCCCCAGCCACCCTCGCCCGCTGATGATCGTCGCGGAGAGCGGCTTCGGCACCGGGCTCAATTTCCTCACCCTCTGGCAGGCGTTTGACGTTTTTGTTCGTGATAACCCGGACGTTACCTTGCAAAGGTTACATTTCATCAGTTTTGAAAAATATCCGCTGAAGGCTGAGGATCTCCGCCTGGCGCACCAGCGCTGGCCAGAGCTGGCTCCGTGGGCGCAGCAGCTGCAGGCGCAATGGCCGTCGGCCTTCGGCGGGTGCCATCGTCTGCTGCTCGACGGCGGGCGGGTGACGCTCGATCTGTGGTTTGGCGATATCAATGAGCTGACCAGGGAGCTGGATGATTCGCTGAACCAGCAGGTGGACGCCTGGTTTCTTGACGGCTTTGCCCCGGCGAAAAATCCCGACATGTGGACTCAGGATCTGTTCAGCGCCATGGCGCGCCTGGCGCGACCCGGCGGGACGCTGGCCACCTTTACCTCCGCCGGTTTTGTTCGCCGTGGCCTGCAGGAGGCCGGCTTTACCATGCGTAAAAGCAAAGGCTTCGGCCGCAAGCGGGAGATGCTAACCGGCGAGATGGCGCAAACGCTGAGCTTTCCTGCGCGCGCCCCCTGGTTCGCTCGCAGTAGCAGCGATGCCCGCGAGGCGGCCATCATCGGCGGCGGGATCGCCAGCGCCCTGCTCTCCCTGGCGCTGCTGCGCCGCGGCTGGCAGGTGACCCTTTACTGCGCCGATGAGGCTCCAGCGCAGGGCGCCTCCGGCAATCGCCAGGGCGCGCTGTATCCGCTGTTAAGTCAGCACGATCCGGCGCTGGCGCGCTTTTTTCCGGCCGCGTTTACCTTCGCCCGCCGAATGTATGACGCGCTGCCGGTGATGTTCGATCACCAATGGTGCGGTGTTACCCAGCTCGGCTGGGATGAGAAAAGCGCGCATAAAATCGCCCAGATGCTGGCGCTGAATTTACCCCCGGACATCGCCTGCGCGGTGACGGCGGAACAGGTTGCCGGGCTGACCGGCGTCGATACCGGCTGCGGCGGCATCACCTATCCGGCCGGCGGCTGGCTGTGCCCGCAGCAGCTCACCGCCGAGCTGCTGGCGCTGGCGGCCACGCGCGGACTGCACGTGCACTATGGTTATCACGTTGAAACGCTCAGCGCGGAGGGCGATGGCTGGCTGCTCAATCAGCAGCGCTATCATCAGGCGGTGGTTCTGGCGAACGGCCACCGCATCACTGGTTTTGCGCAAACCGCCCAACTGCCGGTCTACCCGGTTGGCGGCCAGGTCAGCCATATTCCCACCACCCCGCGGCTTGCTGCCCTGCGCCAGGTGCTGTGCTACGACGGCTACCTGACGCCACAGAATCCGCAAAATCAGCAGCACTGCATTGGCGCCAGCTACCACCGCGGGAAAACCGACACCACCTTCAGCGAAGAAGATCAGCAGCACAACCGGCAACGGCTGATCGACTGCTTCCCGGGCGCGGAGTGGCCACAGGACGTGGATATCAGCGCCAACGACGCTCGCTGCGGCGTGCGCTGCGCCACCCGCGATCATCTACCGATGGTCGGCAACGTGCCGGACTACGCGGCAACATTGACGCAATACGCCAGCCTCCACGAACAACCGGATATCGCCGATAGCGCGCCGGTCTGTCGTAACCTGTTTATGCTTGGCGCGCTCGGGTCGCGCGGACTTTGCACCGCGCCGTTAAGCGCTGAGCTGCTGGCGGCGCAAATGAGCGCGGAACCGCTGCCGCTGGATAGCGACACCCTGGCGGCGCTGAATCCGAATCGGCTGTGGGTGAGAAAACTGCTGAAGGGAAAAGCGGTGAAATAAAACCATGAGGGCAGGCAATTTCCCGGGTACGGCTGACGCCTGACCCGGGCTACAACATGGCTCAGGCCTGATTTTTCGCCTGTTGATACAGGTTATGCCACATCCCCTGCACCAGAATTTGGTCCGGCGGCGACAGTTCGCCAGCGCTGATGGCTTTCTCCAGGCTCTGGCTAACTCTGCTGTGTACCGCGTCAGCAGAATGCTCGCCCTCACCTTCCAGCTCAGCCACCGCCAGCGTCAGGTGGCCGCGCAGATAACCGCCGGCAAACAGTTCATCATCACTGGCGTGGTCTACCATGTTGTCAATCAGCGCCAGAATGCGTGATTCAAACTCCGCGATCATCATCTTACCTCTTGTCATGTAATGTGCGGCCTTAGTGCAGGTCTTCCGGCCACGGAAAGTGTTTCGCCGTCAATGGCGGCGTTTGATAATAGTGTTGTAACGCGCGAATAAAGCGCGCCGGACGTTCGGGGATCCCTTGTTCAAGTAAAGTCATCACCCGAGCATGCACCCGGCGCTGGAAGGCGATGCGATCGGGCTCAACGTCCCCGTCCAGATTGTCACAGCTGACGTTAAACGGAAATCCCGCCGCCACGCAGAACAGCCACTCAAAGGCCTGCGGTTTCACCTCGACATCCTCAAACTGGCTTTGGGTCATCGCATCGCGGCCGTCCGGGCAGTACCAGTAGCCAAAATCTACTTGTTCGCGACGCGCCTTGCCGGCGACACACCAGTGAGAGATCTCGTGCAGGGCGCTGGCAAAAAATCCGTGCGCAAACACGATACGGTGATAGGGCGTTTCATCGTCAGCCGGAAGGTAGATCGGCTCATCGTCGCCTTTAATCAGGCGGGTATTAAATTCTTCGGCAAAGCAGCTGTCGAAAAGGTCTATCAGCTGCTGATAATGGTGTTGCTGTTGCATTAATGAATTCCCAACCACTGCAAAATCTCAGCCCCGTGGCTGTCATAAAGAAGTTTCGCGCTCATCACCGCCGAGACGATAACGATCATCGGCCGGATCAGCGACTGCCCTTTACTCAGCACCAGCCGGGACCCGGCACGGGCGCCAATAAACTGGCCGGCCATCATCACAAAGCCGGTGGCCCAGATAACCTTTCCACCGATGATAAACAGCAGCAGGCCGCCGACGTTTGAGGTGGCGTTCAGCAGCTTGGCATGGGCCGTCGACTTGGCAAGGTTAAACCCGGCCAGAGTGACAAAAGCCAGGGCGTAAAACGAACCGGCGCCGGGGCCGAAAAAGCCATCGTAAAACCCTACGCTACCGCCGGCGACCAGCGCAAACGGCAGACCGTAAAGCCGACGCTGCCGGTCGGCTTCGCCCAGTTTCGGCATCAGCAGGAAATAAAGGCCGATGCCAATCACCAGCAACGGCAGGATCTGCTTCAGAATATCGGATTGCACGTGCTGCACCAGCAGCGCTCCGGCGGTTGAGCCGATAAAGGTCATCAGAATATTCAGCTTCTGATCGGCCAGATTAACCACCTTGCGGCGGACAAAATAGAGGGTCGCCGATAGCGACCCGCCGCAGGCCTGCAGCTTATTGGTCGCCAGCGCCTGGGCTGGCGGCATGCCGGCCGCCATCAGCGCAGGGACAGTCAATAAGCCCCCGCCTCCCGCCAGTGAGTCAATAAAACCGGCCAGGATGGCGACAAAGAAGAGTACCACCAGCACCAGCGGCGATACGGCAAACAACTCGATAAAACTATCCATTACAGCACATGCTCATCCAGTAGCGCCTGGCAGGAAGGCGGCAGCGGCGGCGGCGTCTTCTTCACAGGGGGGGTAGACCCGGGTTTAGGTGGTTCGAACCAGCTCTGCAGCTCCGCTCCGCAGCCATCGCCGGGCGGCGGCGGCGCCTGATCCTCGCACTCCAGACTTCCCGCCGGGCAACGCAGTCGGACGTGCATATGAGCGCGATGCTGGAACCAGGGACGGACTTTACGCAGCCACTGGCGGTCGCTGCCCGCGTCCAGGCACAGCTGCTGTTTAATCGCCGGGTTGACGAAGATGCGGGTAACTTCGCTATCTTCCGCCGCCAGCTTGATAAGCTGGCTGATTTGCGGGCTCCATAGCGACGGCACCACATGCTTGCCATCGCTGGCGACCAGGTCCAGCGCCTGCGGCTTCAACAGCTGGGACGATGTCCAGCGCGTTTGCGGCAGCTGAAGGAAGATATCGACATCGAGGCCCGTCTGGTGGCTGGCGTGCCCGCCGTTAAAGCGCCCGCCCGCCGGCATCCCCATGTCGCCAATCAGCACGGTTCCCATACCTTTATTGTGCACCTGATTACTCAGGCGCTGAATAAACTGAACCAGATCCGGATGACCGAAGTAGCGACGCTGATCGGTACGCATCACCTGATAGCCGGGGGCACTCAGGGGGAGCGCCTCGGCGCCAACGATACAGCCATTGGAAAACGCGCCGATTGACTGGGCGCTGCCGCCGATCGGTTGGGTTATTTTCTGCCATGGCGTGGCGGCCAGGCTACCGGCGCTAGCCAACAGCGCAAGCAGTGCGATAACGGTGTTTTTCATGGTTACCAGCGTGGAATTGTCGTCGTCACGTCGCCATTCTGCGCGCGCTGACGCATAAAGTGATCCATCAGAACGATCGCCAGCATCGCCTCAGCGATCGGTACGGCGCGGATGCCGACGCACGGATCGTGACGCCCTTTGGTGATCATCTCCACTTCTTCGCCAAAGCGGTTAATCGTATGACCGGGAACGGTAATACTGGAGGTAGGCTTCAGCGCGATGTTGGCAACGATCTGCTGGCCGCTGCTGATGCCGCCAAGAATGCCGCCGGCGTGGTTGCTCTGGAACCCGGCTTTGGTGATCTCATCGCGGTTTTCGCTGCCGCGCAGCTTCACCACCTCGAAGCCGTCGCCAATTTCCACCCCTTTCACGGCGTTGATGCTCATCAGCGCGTGGGCGATATCGGCATCCAGGCGGTCGAAGACCGGCTCACCGAGGCCTGGCGGTACGCCGTCAGCCACTACCGTCACTTTCGCGCCAATGGAGTCGCCCTCTTTTTTCAGGCCGCGCATCAGTTCATCCAGGGCGTCGATTTTATCCGGGTCCGGACAGAAGAAGGGGTTCTGCTCAACCTGATCCCAATCTTTGATGGCCAGCGGAATATCGCCCATCTGCGTCAGGCAGCCGCGAATGACGATGCCGAACTTCGCGGCAAGGTATTTTTTGGCAATCGCCCCGGCCGCTACGCGCATCGCGGTTTCGCGCGCAGAAGAACGACCGCCGCCGCGATAGTCGCGCAGACCATACTTTTGCTCGTAGGTGTAATCGGCGTGGCCCGGACGGAACAGATCTTTGATCGCGCCGTAATCCTGCGAACGCTGATCGGTGTTCTCAATCAGCAGACCGATACTGGTCCCGGTGGTAACGCCTTCGAAGACGCCGGAGAGGATTTTGACCTGATCCGGCTCGCGACGCTGCGTGGTGTAACGCGAGGTACCCGGGCGACGACGATCGAGGTCGTGCTGCAGGTCGGCTTCGGTCAGCGGGATGCCCGGCGGCACGCCGTCAACGATGCAGCCCAGCGCCAGACCGTGCGATTCGCCGAAGGTAGTGACGCGAAAGAGTTGTCCAATTGTATTTCCTGCCATCACGGCTCCAATCTTTTTCGTTATGTTGGCGTGTTGTTTTTTTAGTCTTTATAAATACCGAAGTGCGCACGGGCGTCAATCAGCTGCTGTTTGGTCAGCATAAAGACCCCGTCGCCGCCGTTATCAAACTCAAGCCAGGTAAACGGCACGTCCGGATACTGCTCCATCAGATGTACCATGCTGTTACCGACTTCACAAATCAGAATCCCGTCGTCGCTGAGATAATCCGGCGCGTTGCCGAGGATACGGCGCGTTAGCTTCAGGCCGTCGCTTCCGGAGGCCAGCCCCAGCACCGGCTCATGCTCATACTCTTCCGGCAGATCGGCCATGTCCTCTTCATCGACATACGGCGGATTGGTGACGATCAGATCGTACTGCAGCTTCGGCAGATCGCGGAACAGATCGGAACGGATCGGCGTAACGTGATGGATCAGGCCGTGGGACTCAACGTTGTGCTCGGCGACGGCCAGCGCGTCCGGGGAGATATCTACCGCATCGACTTCCGCTTCCGGGAAGGCATAGGCGCAGGCGATGGCGATGCAGCCGCTACCGGTGCACATATCAAGGATGTGCTGCGGCTTATGGTTAATCAGTCCGGCAAACTGGTTATTGATCAGTTCGCCAATCGGGGAGCGCGGCACCAGCACCCGCTCATCAACGTAAAACTCATGCCCGCAGAACCATGCTTTGTTGGTCAGATAGGCGACGGGAATACGCTCGTTCACGCGGCGAATCACCCGCTCTACAATGCGGTGTTTCTCGCTGGAGGTCAGGCGCGCAGTGCGCATGTCTTCCGGGATATCCAGCGGCAGATACAGTGAAGGCAGCACCAGCTGTACCGCCTCGTCCCACGGGTTATCAGTCCCGTGACCGTACCAGATATTAGCAGCGCTGAAACGGCTTACCGCCCAGCGCAGCATGTCCTGAATGGTATGCAGCTCATTGACTGCCTCATCAACAAAAATTTTATCCACGACATCCTCCAGGGCACACTCTGCTATAAATTCGGCGGCTAGTGTGCCATGAAGACGGCGATAAATCAGCATTCTTGCGATAAGGGGCGGGGGAAAAAACAGGTTTTCCTTGCCCGAAGGGATATTGAGTCGGGTAAACTAGCGCAAAGTATGAATGAGAGCGGACAATGAAAAAGAAGACATCGCTTAGCGAGGAGGATCAGGCGCTGTTCCGTCAGCTGATGACCGGCACGCGGAAGATCAAACAGGACACTATTGTTCACCGCCCGCAGCGCAAGAAAATTACCGAGGTTGCTCCTAAGCGTTTGCTGCAGGAACAGGTCGATAACAGCCACTATTTTTCCGATGAGTTTCAACCGCTACTGAATACCGAAGGCTCGACGAAATATGTCCGCCCCGACGTCAGCCATTTCGAGCTGAAAAAGCTGCGCCGTGGAGATTATTCGCCGGAGCTGTTCCTCGATCTGCATGGGCTTACCCAGCAGCAGGCCAAACAGGAGCTGGGCGCGCTAATTGCCGCCTGCCGCCGCGAGCATGTGTTTTGCGCCTGCGTGATGCACGGGCACGGGAAACACATCCTCAAACAGCAAACCCCGCTGTGGCTGGCGCAACATCCGCATATTATGGCGTTTCACCAGGCACCAAAAGAGTACGGCGGTGACGCCGCACTGCTGATATTGATTGAGGTCGAGGAGTGGCAACCGCCGGAGCTGCCGTAACGGCGGGCTCCGGGGGGCCGTCAGATGGCGTTGGCCATCTTGAGGTTGCAGGGGCTTTTCTGCCAGAGGAACTCACCTTTGCCGTCGGCATCCAGCGTCACGCAGGCGATAGCCGAGGTGGTGAACATCGGGGGCGTTTCCCCCGGACACAGCTCTGAGACCAGATACCCCACCAGCGGCAGGTGGGAGACAACCAGCGCCGTCGCCACGCCTTCATTCGCCAGCGCCTGCAGATAGGCGCTCACCATTCCCACATCACCGCACGGCGTGAGCTCCGGCATCACGTCGACATGTTTCGGCAGGTTCATGCACTCCCCAACAATATCCAGCGTCTGTTCCGCACGCAGATAGGGACTGACAAGAACGCGCTCAATATCCACTTTTTGACCTTTCAGCCAGGTTGCCATCTGACGAGACTCATCACAACCGCATACGGTTAATGGACGAACCGAGTCACTGGCTGCATCGAGGGCAGCGTCGCCGTGACGCATAATAAAAACTTGCATATTGCACCGCTTTTGTTAACCAGAAGCACCGTAGTTTGGCCTGCGAAGACAATACGCAGGTGACCCGGTGGCCGGGCATTGTGCCTGATCCATTCCACGAATGAAACGCTGTTTTTTACCTCAATGGCGTAAGTATAGTCAATCATTGTTTACAAAACAGCCAATCAACAGCGTCGTCCGCAGCCGGATTTACCTTCTTTGACCACAACTTAGGTCAGCCGTTCATCCGCTGGCCAAAAGGTGGTCCCCTGTTCGGCCATGCGTAATAAAGTGTCACAGGGTGTAAAACGTGGGCCGAACTGGGCGGCCAGGCGCTGCAGGATCGCGGCAACTTCACCCGCGCCGATAGTATCCATATACCGGAACGGGCCGCCAAGAAATGGCGGAAACCCTATACCAAAGACGGCGCCGATATCGCCATCGCGCGCGCTCCGGATAATCTGCTCATCAAAGCAGCGCGCCGCTTCGTTAAGCATCATCATCACACAGCGCTCCGCCACCTGCTGCGCGGAAAGCCGCGACTGCGGGCGGCCGATGCCGAGCAGCGGATAGACTGCCGGGTCGGGCCGTTTTTTGCTTTTACGCCCTTTTGTCTCATAAAGATAGAAACCACGATTATTTTTTCTGCCTTTGCGATCGTCCTTCAAAATCGCGTCAATGATGTTTGCAGGCGGGCTAAAACGTTCTCCAAACGCGCCCTCCAGCACGGGGATAATTTTGGTGCCGGTATCGATACCCACCTCATCCAGCAGTTGAATTGGCCCCACCGGGAAACCGAATTTAACCAACGCGTTATCAATGACTTCAATCGGTTCGCCTTCCACCAGCAGGCGCATCGCTTCATTGATATACGGCGCGAGGATACGGTTCACATAGAACCCCGCTTTATCTGCGACAACAATCGGCGTTTTCCCCTGCCGTTTAGCCAGCTGCACCACGGTGGCGATAGTCTGCGGGTCGGTTCCCTTGTGCGGGATCACCTCAACCAGCGGCATTTTTTCCACCGGACTGAAAAAATGCAGGCCGATTACCTGCCCCGGGCGGCTGGCGTGAGCGGCAATATCGCCGATTGGCAACGATGAGGTATTCGACGCAAAGATGGTCTGCGGCCCGACGTATTGTTCCACTTCGCTGACCATCCGCTGTTTGAGAGCCAGGTCTTCAAATACCGCCTCGATCACCACATCGCGATGAGCAAAGCCCTGATAGTCGGTAGTGCCGGAGATCAGCGCCATCTGACGATCGCGCTCCACTGGGCGCAGTCGACGCTGACGAACCTGTTTATTCAGCAGATCCCAGCTGTACTTTAAGGCGTGGTTGATGCCACGCGGCTGGATATCTTTAATCCGCACCGGCAGCCCACCCTTACAGGCGGTCACATAGGCGATCCCCCCGCCCATCAAGCCACCGCCCAGTACTGCAACGCTTCTCAGCGGGCCGAGGCCCGCCTCGGCGCCAGGGTCTTTTTTCAGATCGGTACTGGCAAAGAAGATCGATCGCAGCGCCTGCGACTGCGGGCTCATTGCCAGTTCGCCAAATGCGCGCGCCTCTTCAGCGTATCCGCTGCTGCAGCCATGGGCCAGACCATTCTCGACGACCTGCAAGATTCGCTTCACCGCCGGGTAATTTCCCTGCGTTTTGCGCTGCGTTTGTTTACCGACAAACTGGAATAACAGATGGCGCCCCAGGGGCCCTGCCAGTACGCGTTCACGAACAGGCACCTCCCGGCTGGTCGGTCGCCCCTTCAGCGCCAACTCCACCGCCGCCTGCAGTAAAATCGCCTGCGGCACCACCTCGTCCACCAGACCGGCCTTCAGCGCCTGCCGCGGCCGCAGCTGCTTGCCGGTGAGCATCATATCCAGCGCGGTGCTGACCCCGATCAGCCGCGGTAAACGCTGCGTCCCGCCGGAACCCGGCAGCAGGCCAAGCTGTACCTCCGGCAAGCCGAGTCGGGTTTTTTCGTCATCGCTACAGATACGGCCATGACAGGCCAGCGCCAGCTCCAGACCGCCGCCAAGGCAGGCGCCGTGGATAGCGGCAATCACCGGGATCGACAGGCCATGGATCTCAGCCATAATCTGCTGTCCCTGGCGCGCCAGCGCTTCCGCCTCCTGCGCGCTGCGGCAGCGGGCAATAATGTTGATATCAGCGCCGGCGATAAAGTTATCCGCTTTGGCGGAGATAAATACTACGCCGCGCACTGACTTATCGTCACGTAACTGGCGTATCAATCCCCGTACCTGACTGCCAAATTCGGCTTTCAGGGTATTCATTTTTTCACCCGGGGCATCAATGGTGATCACCGCGATTTTGTCCGCACGGACCTCAAGCTTAAAAGCGGAAACAGTATCCATTATTCAGCCTCCACGATCATCGCCGCACCCAGACCACCTGCCGCGCAGGCCGTCACCAAACCAAATCCCCCGCCCCGTCGCCGCAGCTCATGCAGCGTCTGGGTGATCATCCGCGCGCCGGTGGCGGCGAAGGGGTGACCGTAGGCGATAGAGCCGCCGAGGACGTTAAACTTGCTTTCATCTACCTCACCGGTGGCCTGCGAGCGGCCCAGCACCTCGCGGGCAAAGCGGTCGCTTGCCAGACACTGGAGATTGGCCAGCGTCTGCGCGGCGAAAGCTTCGTGCATATCGATAAGCGTGAGATCCGCCAGCGTCAGGCCAGCGCGCTCCAGCGCCAGCGGCGTGGACCACGCGGGCCCCAGCAGCATATCCTGCCAGACGTCGATGGCGGTAAAGGCGTAGCTGCGCAGATAGCCCAGCGGCCTCAGCCCCAGCTCTTTAGCCCGCGACTCGGTCATCAGGATCACCGCTGCCGCGCCGTCCGTCAGCGGCGTACTGTTGGCGGCGGTGACGGTGCCATGTTTGCGGTCAAAGGCCGGGCGTAACTTCTGATAATCTGCGAGCGTTGAATTTTTACGAATATTGTTGTCCTGCTCGAGCGGTTCGCGGAAAGGGGGAGCATAGGCGGTCATCACCTCTGCGGACAGTTTACCCTCTTCCCAGGCTTTCGCTGCCAGCTGGTGCGAACGATGCGCCAGGGCATCCTGTTCCTCGCGGGAGATCCCCCAGCTTTTCGCCATCTGCTCGGCGGTATCGCCCATCCGCAATCCGGTTGAATATTCAGCCACCGCCGGGGGGACCGGCAGCAGGTCGCGTGGCCGCAGACGGGAAAACAGCTTCAGCTTTTGGCTCAGCGTGCGTGCCTTATTGGCATCCACTAGCGTGCGGGCCAGCGTTTTACTGACCCCAATGGGCAGGACAGAGGAGGAGTCGGCGCCGCCGGCAATACCGGCGCGGATGGTGCCGGCCATCAGGCTTTCAGCGACGTTCGCCACGGCCTGGAAACTGGTGGCGCAGGCGCGGCTGACGCTATAGGCGTCGGTATGTACGCTCATGCCGGTACCCAGCACAATTTCCCGGGCGATGTTCGGCGCTTCCGGCATCTGCACCACCTGGCCAAAGACCAGTTGCTCGATGACTTCGGCAGGAATGTCGCTGCGCGCCAGCATCTCGCCAACCACCATTTTTCCTAAATCAATGGCTGGAACGCCATGAAAAGCCGTAGCCTGACGAGCAAATGGCGTGCGTAACCCCGTGACAATGGCAATGCGATCGCCCTGACGGGTGATAAGCGGTAATGCCTGACTCATAACACTCCCCTGTTAACCAAGACAACCAAGTGGTCTGACCTGATAACATTCTTAACTAATTTTTTACATTAAGCCAATCGGAGAAGCGCAAAATTGCGAGCCAAAACACAGTGAAAAGGAAAGGAAACGCCCCTTATCAGGGGCGTCGAGGGGGAAGGATTAACGTAAGCCCAGCTGGAAGATCAGGGATTCTGCTTCGCAACTGAAAACAAAATCGATATCCAGCTGCACACCGCCGTCAACGTCAGTGAAGGTTGGGTTAATTTGGCACGGCTCAGATTCGACATTGCGGGCTTTTTCGCTTAACGCGGCGAGCGTTTGCTCGGCTTCAGCGCGGTTGGCGAATACGTGGCTGTAGGAGGCGGTGCAGTCGGTGTTGTCAACAATCGTGCCAACATCCATACAGCAGCAAACCGGGGTTTCATCAGCGCTACATTTACTCATCGTAGATTTCCTCTGGAGATGCACCTTCGGTGCCAGAAAAATGATGTGCCTATTTTACGCCCTGTCCCCGGTGAGCCTCCAGCCGAGAATCGCTCTGCCGGCGTTAAGTGACAGAAATCACACTTAAAAATGATCTAAAACAAAAATCCCCTTCTGTCCCCCTTGCTCTCTCCGAGATTTTTGCCAGCTGGATCGCGTTTCTGTTATCACAATTGAAAAACTTCATAAACATACTTGCAACAAATCATCTGGTCAGACCTATACTCAGCGCACTGGTCTGATTTCTTGGTTGTACCGCAGACCCTACACTCCCGCGCTTCTGTTACGGCATGTAACATAGTTTAAAAAAAAATAACTCAATGAGGTTATGGGCATGAGCCAGAAAACCCGCTTTACCCAATCTGCCCTTGCAGTGGCTGTCGCACTTGTTTCCACCCAGGCCTGGTCAGCAGGCTTCCAGCTCAACGAATTCTCTGCATCGGGGCTGGGTCGTGCCTATTCCGGTGAAGGGGCGATCGCTGACGATGCTGGTAATGCCAGTCGTAACCCGGCATTAATTATGATGTTTGACCGCCCGACCATGTCGGCGGGCGCCGTGTTTGTCGACCCGGGCGTTAATGTTTCGGGCACCTCTCCCACCGGCAAGAGCCTGAAAGCAGACAATATCGCCCCGACGGCGTGGGTGCCCAACTTCCACTTTGTCGCGCCGATTAACGACCAATTTGGTTGGGGGGCGTCTATCACCTCTAACTATGGTCTGGCAACAGAGTATAACGATGATTATGCGGCCGGCAGCATGGGCGGTAAAACTGACCTGACCACCGCGAACTTCAACCTGAGCGGCGCCTACCGCCTCGACAGCAACTGGAGCTTCGGCTTAGGCTTTGACGCGGTCTACGCCAAGGCGAAGATCGAGCGCTATGCAGGCGATCTGGGGCAGATTGTCGCAGGCTCTGGCGCGCTGCCGCCGGCGCTGGCGGGCCAGGTAGCGAAGATCCCGGCCGACACGCAGATCGCCCATCTTAATGGCAACGCGTGGGGCTTCGGCTGGAACGCCGGGATCCTCTATGAGCTGGATAAGAATAACCGCTACGGTTTAACCTACCGTTCTGAGGTCAAGATCGACTTCGACGGTAACTACCGCAGCAGCCTGCCGGCGGCCTATAACCAGATCCTCGGCAACTTCGGCCTGCCGGCGGGCACCAGCGGCCAGACGACAAATGGTTCGCTAACCCTTAACCTGCCGGAAATGTGGGAGCTGTCCGGCTATAACCGCGTGGCGCCGCAGTGGGCGGTCCACTATAGCCTGACCTACACCAGCTGGAGTCAGTTCCAGGAGCTGAAAGCCACCGGCAGCAACGGCCAGACGCTGTTCTATAAAGAGGAAGGCTTCAAGGACGCCTATCGTCTTGCGCTGGGGACCACCTATTATTATGACGATAACTGGACCTTCCGTACCGGTATCGCCTTCGATGACAGCCCGGTGCCGGCTAATAACCGCTCTATCTCTATTCCGGACCAGGATCGCCTGTGGCTGAGCGCGGGTACCACCTACGCGTTCAATAAAGATGCCTCGGTTGACGTCGGCGTTTCATACATGCACGGGCAGCATGTTGAAATTAAGGAAGGCCCGTATACCTTCCGTTCCGAAGGAACCGCCTGGCTGTACGGCGCTAACTTCAACTACCGCTTCTGATAAGCAGCGCGCCACAAAAAAGGGTGAACATTATGTTCACCCTTTTTTTATCATTCGCCGATCACTGTGAATCGATATCCTTCAGCTCATCCTGAATAGCCTGAGCATTCGGGTTGTCCGCCGGGGTCAGCTTACCGCCGTTGGCGATAAAGTCATGACGCTGGAAGTAGGCTTCACGCATCAGAATGTAAGGGTCGGAAGACTGGCGCAGCAGGCCGTCGGAATCCAGCAGCTGAGCACGTGTCTCAATCCCTTCCACCGCCCATTTACCGATCGACATCGGCCAGGTCAGCCAGGAGAGCACCGGATACAAGCCATCGGCCATATCGCCGCCTTCGTCGCGCAAGGTAAAGCTTCCATAGAACGGCAACTGAACATACGGGCCATAGCCAACGCCATAATGCCCAAGCGTACTGCCGAAACGATGTGGCTCAACCCGCTGTAGCTGCGGATTCGCCATCCCGGCCACATCGATAAGCCCACCCATACCGAGAATGGTGTTCAGGAAGAAGCGGGTAAAATGCACCATACCTTTATAGGGGTCGCCCTGCAGGAAGTAGTTCACCATCACTGCCGGCTCTTCCAGGTTACTGGTAAAATTGCTTAACCCGTTGCGCGCCGGCTGTGGGACGTAGTCGCGCCATGCCACCGCGACGGGGCGAAGCACGTAAGGATCAACCACGTTAAAGTTGAAGTTAAACATCGTGCGGTTAAACCCTTCTAACGGGTCTGAGCGCCCCTGCGGCCGATCGCCAGAGCTGGAACTGGCACATCCCACCAGCAATGTGGCGCCAAGCGCAAGCGCCGACAGGCGATAATTCATAGATGTCTCCCTGGTTTTTATGGCTATCGCGAGTTGCCATCCATGACGGAAAGACAACGCTTCCGCCCGTAAAGATGTGAGCGATTGTAACAGCACGTTGAACGATGTCTATATCACCCAAGTTGTTGATTTGATCTTAGCCTGGGAATAACGAAATCGCGGGGCTCCTATTCTACCGGAGCGACAAAAATCTGACGTTACCATTTTTGCGATTTCAGAGTATGCCCAGCCAGACGGCAGGGAAAGCCGCTACGCTATAACTATACAGATTGATAGCGAGGGCCACGAAATGGATGAACTAGACAATAACAAATTAAAGGCAGAGGATGACGAAAGAGAAGTGGAAAGTGAGGAAAATCAGCGTGGTGAAGAGATCGAAGTAAATGAAGATCGCCTTCCCTCGCGGGCGATGGCGATCCATGAACATATTCGCCAGGAAGGGGAAAAAGAGATGGAGCGCGATGCGCTGGCCCTGCTATGGTCAGCGATTGCGGCCGGCCTGTCGATGGGGGCCTCCTTGCTGGCGAAGGGAATTTTTCACGTCAAACTGGAGGGGATCCCGGGCGGTTTTTTGCTGGAAAACCTCGGCTACACCTTCGGCTTTATTATCGTAATTATGGCCCGCCAGCAGCTGTTCACTGAAAATACGGTCACCGCCGTTCTGCCGGTGATGCATAATCCCACCCTCGGTAACGTCGGTTTGCTGATGCGGCTATGGTCGGTGGTGCTGGCGGGCAATCTCATCGGTACCGCGGTGGCCGCATGGGCCTTCAATTATATGCCTATTTTTGATGAGCCAACCCGTCAGGCCTTTGTCAGCATCGCCGAAGACGTAATGAAGAACAGTCCGACAGAGATGTTCGCTAATGCGATTATTTCCGGCTGGCTGGTCGCCACCATGGTCTGGATGTTTCCTGTCGCCGGCGCCGCCAAAATCGTGGTGATTATTCTCATGACCTGGCTTATCGCCCTGGCGGATACCACCCATATTGTAGTGGGCTCGGTCGAGATCCTTTATCTGGTGTTTAATGGAAATCTGCCCTGGAGCGACTTTATCTGGCCGTTCGCCCTGCCGACCCTGGCGGGAAATATCTGTGGCGGGACCTTCATCTTCGCACTGCTGAGCCATGCGCAGATCCGTAACGATATGAGCAGCAAGCGAAAAGCGGAAGCCCGCGCCCAGGCGGCGGAGAAAGGGAAAAAGGCCGACCGGACATAAAAAAAGCGCCCTGAGTGGCGAGGGTTTAAGCAGTCAGACGGTATGGCTCTTACTCAGGCGGGCAAAAAACGCTATACTCATGCCGCCTTGTCCCCTTAGTTAAATGGATATAACGAGCCCCTCCTAAGGGCTAGTTGCAGGTTCGATTCCTGCAGGGGACACCATATAAAAGTTGCCCGCCATTCACCACGATGACCTAAACGCCAGCCAGAACGTATTCTTCTCGTAATCATAATTAGCCAACGATTTCAGTATGGTTAGTCCTGCCAGAAAGGAACGTGTCTTTGTCAATCACGCACACAATAAACCGACAGCAACGCGCATTTCTGCGTACAATACCTTCTGACTTTTTCAGTCACTAGCCGCGACCTTTTACAACCTTCTCTGGACGATACAGGAGCCAGGCGTTGATATGAAACAGATCACCCTCAGCGATATGCAGCAGCAGAGCGAAGCGGCAGCCAGTGCTCCGCGCCTGCGTGCCCATCGCAATTTTCATCCTGAACTAAGCGACCCGATACAGCGTCTGGCCATCGCCATGGAACCCGGCACCTATATCCGCCCCCACCGGCACAGACATACCTTCGAACTTTTACTGCCGCTGAAAGGCCGATTTGTGGTACTGAATTTTGATGACCACGGCGTGGTTACCCGCCGGGTGGTGCTGGGTGAAACCTGCACGGCGCTGGAAATGGAAGCCGGTACCTGGCATACGGTGCTCTCACTCGACGCTGGCGGGATGGTTTTTGAAGTTAAGCAAGGTGCTTATCAACCGCTTGCCGAAATGGACACTATGGCCTGGGCGCCTGCTGAAGGCCAGCCAGGCACTGCCGAAATGATGGCCTGGTATGCCATCGCGCAACCGGGTGACCGCTTCCTGTCTATGCCGCAATAACTACAGGTAGCTTCGACAGGCGCCGCAGGCGTCTGTTTGATACTTCCTGCCGACCACAAAGTTTGCCAAATTAACCGTCCCTTTTTTCGTGCTCCGCTCATACTCACCTTAAATATTGCTGCTAAACAGGAAGAAGCGCTTATATTCAGCAAACTATTTTTCTCTACGAATAAGAGATGATAAGATAACGGGAAAGAGTAAATATGCGGCAGCAAAACAATAAAAACAGCCAATTTATCGATATATTATTCTCAATGTGAATGGATTTTGTTAATCAGATAAAGGAAGTCAGCAGAAAAAAATAAATCATTGTCATTGATGCTTTTGCTCACCATGGCGATTTATTTTTTCATCGACATACAATTCTTATGAATATTACAGAACGGAATATCTGGAAGCTAAATAATTTACCGCCAATGGAGTATTGCTCTCTGGCGCGGGCGCAAAAATTATTAAACTGCGAACTGGAAGACATTCTTCACTGGCATGATATAGGCGCAATCAATCTATGTCTTAAGCTTAACCCAACGCCGGGAATATTAAAAATCGCCGTCCTCTCCCATCAGGAAAAAGAAGTAACCAGCGCGTTTAATCCATTTACCTCAGTCGAGGCAGGAGAAACAGTCTGGTCGCATCACTCCCATATCCGCAGTATTCTGCGGCTTGAAGGCGATATTCCGACGATGGAAACCCTGCGCGGAAATACGGTAACCCAGTTCAACGTAAAGGTATTTGCTTCAGGGCTCTGGCATCCACACTGTCGGAACCTAATGGCGCTGCTGGAGGCGCCAGATGATATTCTTTTCGAAAACCGCCTCAGCATGATGCTGCCGGATAAACCATTTGTTTATTGTCATTTCATTCCAGAGGAAGACGAACGCCCCTCGATATCATTGAACCGCATCTATATCACCAGCCAGGCCATTGAGAAAATATACGCCCACAGTATTAGCGCCCGGCCTATGGACGTGACGAAAAATCCGCTACTGGATCAAACCCGTTACATCCAGCAGGAATTAACCGTCCTGCCGCAAAGTGAGGTATTGCTGGAATTTATCCATTATCTTGTTCAGTCCCATACTGTATTTAATGAGAAGTTGCAGAGTATGGCTGAGCCAGACAAGACTCAGCTCTTTCATCACGTGCTGGAAAGGCTTAAGGAAGAAGGCATGCTTATAGAGAATGCCCAGCCCGATGAAGGCGATATCGGCAGCGAAGCCAGCCGTGAGTCGCAGTTCGCCGGCGAGTAACGTAGTCCTTCAGGCAAGGGACTGGCGGTTTTCCTGCTCAATCGTTATCGCGTTCTCTCGGGCCAGGGTGATGAATTCGCGCGCTGCGGCGCTCTGCCAGGCGCCCTGCCGCTGCAATAAACAGGCCGTGCGCTGCAGCAGCGCAGGTCTTAGCTCAATCGCCACCACATCATCAAACTGCCCGGCGATCGCCGCCGGCAGCAGCGTTGCTAACGTTGTGCTTCGAATAACCGACAGAACGGCCCCGATGGAGTTGGCCTCCATCCGCACGTCTGGTTCGAGCCGATGAAGGCGGCAATAACGATCAATCTGCTCGCGGGTAGCAAACTCGCTGCTCAGTAAAATTAGCGGCTGGGCGTCGAGAGCCTGCAGTTGCAAGTCGCGCTCTCCTGCCAGCGGATGCGCACGGCTCACCACCAGCGCAAGCGTTTCCGTCAGCAGCGGCTGAACCACAATTTCCTGTGACCGGCAATCGTCAAAGGCAATCCCCACATCCAGTTCATCCTCCAGCAGCATCGCCTCCATCCGCTCCTGGTTCATCTCCTGGATAAGCACTTTTACTCCAGGGTAGCGTCGGTAGTACGCCTCCATCAGCGGGCCCAGCATATAGGTAGTGAAAGTTGGCGTCATAGCAATGCGGAGTTTACCGTGCTGGAGATCTTCTGCGTCATGCAAGGCGCGCCGACCTTCCTCAAGCTCGCGTAACGCGCGACGGGCATACTCCAGCCAGATCTCTCCAGCATCGGTCAGGCGAATACGTCGGCCAGAGCGGTCGAAAAGCTGAACCTCCAGCATCGCTTCCAGCTGGCGTATCTGCTGTGACAGCGCAGGCTGGGAGACATGCAGCGCCGCGGCGGCGCGGGAAAAGCCACAATGTTCAGCCACAGCGATAAAGTAGGAAAGTTGGCGCAGAAGCATCGGCCCACCTATAAGAAATTCCAATAGGCATTATCATAAATAAGTCTTTTAACTTATGAAACAAGAGACGTACCCTCTTCGCACGACCCTCAACATATTTCACCTTTAACATCGTTTTATGCAGGAGTGACTATGTCCGCTCACGATCGTTATCTTCAGCGCGCATTAGTGCTGGCAAAACAAAACATTGCTGACGGTGGGCGCCCCTTCGGCGCCGTGCTGGTGCGGAATGATGAGATTGTCGCTGAAAGCGTCAATACCTTTCATCTGAGCGGTGACCCAACGGCGCATGCCGAACTGAACGCCGTTCGCGATCTTGCCACCAGACTGGGAAGCGCGGTGTTGCGCGAATGCGTCATCTATGCCAGCGGACAACCTTGCCCTATGTGCCTGAGCGCGCTCTATTTAACCGGCGTGCGGGAAGTGTTTTTCGCCAATAGCAATCAGGACGGGGAGCCTTTTCAGCTCTCGACCGCCGCGATTTATCAGCAGCTGCAGCAGCCGCTGGCCCAGCAAACGCTGCCGATCCATCATCGCCCGCAGCCGGAGGGAACTGAACTTTATCAGCGCTGGGCGGAACGGCAGTCATGACACCAGCGCTGCGACAGAACCTGACGCTGGCAGTCCTGGTACTGACTGGGATCAATATGCGGCCGCTGCTTACCTCCATTGGTCCTTTGCTGCCGGACATCCGCGCAGCCAGCGGCATGAGCTATACCCTGGCCGCACTCCTGACCGCGCTGCCGGTGATCGCGATGGGGGTGCTGGCGCTGGCCGCTGGCTGGGTCGATCGCTATATCGGTCAAAAGCGCAGTATTGCGCTGAGCCTGCTGATTATCGCGGCAGGCGCCCTGCTGCGGGAAATCGCCCCGAATAGTGGCTTACTGCTCACCAGCGCTCTGGCCGGAGGAATTGGCATCGGCATTATTCAGGCCGCCATCCCGGCGGTAATTAAGCACCTCTTTCCCCGACGGACGCCGCTGGTGATGGGACTATGGTCAGCGGCGCTGATGGGCGGCGGCGGGTTAGGCGCCGCGTTCACCCCATGGCTGGCGTCACATAGCGCGGCCTGGCATGATGCGCTAGCCTGGTGGGCGCTCCCTGCGCTCCTGGCTCTGCTCAGCTGGCTGGCGATTTGTCGGCATTTGCCTCGCGCACCGCATCAGACCAGCGCTTCCCCCCGGGTCGCGATTATTGGCCAGCGCCGCGCCTGGACGCTGGGACTCTATTTCGGACTGATCAATGCCGGTTACGCCAGCCTGATCGCCTGGCTGCCTCCTTACTACATCCAGCTAGGCGACAGCGCCCAGTACAGCGGTTCGCTGCTGGCGCTGCTGACCGTCGGGCAAACCGCCGGCGCGCTGCTGCTCCCGGCGCTGGCTCGCCAGGAGGATCGGCGCCAGCTTCTTCTGCTAGCGCTGGCGCTACAGCTGATTGGCTTCTGCGGCTTTATCTGGCTGCCAGAGCATTTCTCTGCGCTCTGGGCCATTGCCTGCGGCGTGGGATTGGGCGGCGCGTTTCCTCTGTGCCTGGTGCTGGCGCTGGATCACGCCGGACAACCGGCGGTGGCCGGCAGGCTGGTAGCCTTTATGCAGGGGATCGGATTTATCATCGCCGGTCTGTCGCCCTGGCTTTCAGGCCTGCTGCGTAGCCTGAGCGGGAACTACACGCTTGACTGGTCCTGGCATGCGATCTGCGTCCTGCTACTCATGGCGCTGACGCTGCGCTTTATCCCGGCACACTACCCGGCCGAGTGGCGACAGCGCGCCTCAGACCTGCCCTGAACCGACGGCGGCGCGTGGCAAAGATAATGCCGCGCGCTCTCGTTGGCCTTCTCCGCCCGCCCCATCGCTAAAACCCGTTTCCTTCGCGTCGCTGGCGCTAAATTTATTACCCTGTGAAATTAATGTGTCGCCGAATCACGACACTCGTAAGTAACTAAAAATTAATAAAAAAATGCCTCTTGTTTCCCTGATTTTTTAGGCGTACATTAGCGCCATCTGGAGCACTAAACGCACAGAATTACGGGCTGCTGCAGGGTGAAGTTACACTGGCGACAGCCCTTGAAAAACAGAACAATTAATTCATTTGAACGTCGCACAAGCGCGTGGAGTGATGAGTCGTGAAATACTTCTTTATGGGCCTCTCTTTTATGGTCATCGTTTGGGCCGGTACTTTTGCCCTGATGATCTAGACTGCAGCGGTGTCAAAAAAAACGGGAGCCTTCATGCTCCCGTTTTTATTTTGCCGTGCTGCCCGCAGCGCTAGCTCGCGGAGGCCAGCAGACCATCCGCGCGGAACATCGCCTTGATACCGCGGATCGCCTGGCGCGTACGGTCCCGGTTCTCGATCAGGGCGAAGCGGACGTGGGTATCACCATAGTCGCCAAAGCCAATCCCCGGCGAGACGCAAACCTTCGCTTCATTAAGCAGCTTTTTCGCAAACTCCAGCGACCCCATGGCGGCGTAAGGTTCCGGTATTTTCGCCCACACGTACATAGACGCTTTCGGACACTCCACCATCCAGCCGGCCTCATGAAGCCCTTTGACCAGCACATCGCGACGGCGCTTATACTGTTCGGCAATATCGCGCACGCACTGCTGATCGCCCTCCAGCGCAGCTATCGCCGCCACCTGCAGCGGAGTAAAAGTCCCGTAGTCATGATAGCTTTTGATACGAGCGAGGGCATTCACCAAAGTCTTATTACCCACCATAAAGCCAATGCGCCAGCCGGCCATGTTATAGCTTTTCGACAGGGTAAAGAACTCGACGGCGACATCTCGCGCGCCGGGCACCTGCATGATGGAGGGCGCTTTCCAGCCGTCATACACGATATCGGCATAGGCCAGATCGTGGACGACCAGAATGTCATACTGCTTCGCCAGAGCGACAACCTTTTCAAAGAAATCCAGTTCGACGCACTGCGCGGTCGGATTTGAGGGAAAGCCAAGGATCATCATCTTCGGCTTCGGATAGCTCTCGCGGATGGCGCGTTCCAGCTCGTTAAAGAAATCCACCCCTTCCACCAGCGGCACTGAGCGCACCTGCGCCCCGGCGATTACCGCACCATAGATATGAATCGGATAGCTGGGGTTCGGCACCAGTACGGTGTCGCCATGATCCAGCGTCGCCAGCATCAGGTGCGCCAGCCCCTCTTTCGAACCAATGGTGACGATCGCTTCCGATTCCGGATCGATATCGACGTTATAGCGTTCTTCATACCAGCGTGAAATGGCGCGACGCAGGCGCGGGATCCCCCGCGAGGTAGAGTAACCATGGGTGTCAGGCCGTTGAGCAACGGTGCAGAGTTTTTCCACGATATGCGGCGGCGTCGCGCCATCGGGATTACCCATACTGAAATCGATAATATCTTCGCCGCGCCGACGCGCAGCCATTTTCAGTTCAGCAGTAATGTTAAAAACGTACGGAGGGAGACGATCGATACGCGTAAAACGGCGTTCAGGACTGGATTCAGCCATAGGTTCCTCTAATTAACGTTAGCGCCCGGACCGTCCGAGCGACGCTGCCGCTGTTGCGGCTCGTTTAGAAAATAACCTGAAAAAATTCATGTTGTCGAGAGGCCCGTTAAAAAATATTCCCTGGCATATAAAACGGGTATCGACTGCGCTAAATGCGGCAGTTCATTGGCGGAATAATCCCGGGTTGTATAAAGGTGGTAACACACTGATATCTTTCTTAACACAGAATATTATCGTTAATGGCGAAGACCGCCGCTATCGCGATGCTTTTTAATTAATCCCCTTTAAAAAGTGCGACTTTTCCGCTTTATGGTTCCACGGCTGGTCTTCTGCCGTCAGGTTTTTTATCATGTCCCTTTCTGGCCACTGACGCGGCGCACCAATGCACGAAATCTTTACTATGATGCTGGCGGTCTATGATCGTGCGGCCCTGATGCTTATTTGCCTCTTTTTCCTTATTCGCCTGCGCCTGTTCCGCGAACTGTTGCATAAGTCGGCCCATACTCCGAAAGAGCTGCTGGCGGTGACAGCCATTTTCTCGCTGTTCGCGCTATTTAGTACCTGGTCCGGCGTCCCGGTTGAGGGGTCCCTGGTGAACGTCCGCATTATCGCCGTGATGTCCGGTGGGATCCTGTTTGGTCCCTGGGTGGGCGCGATTGTCGGGGCGATTGCCGGCGTGCACCGCTATTTGATTGATATCGACGGCGTGACCGCGGTGCCCTGCTTTATCACCAGCATTGTCGCCGGCCTGCTGTCGGGGTTGATTAATCGTAAAGTGGCCCGCGAACAACGGTGGAAAATCGGCATTCTGGCGGGGATGATGTGTGAAACTCTGACCATGATCCTGGTGGTGGTCTGGGCGCCTTCCCTGAGTCTCGGCGTAGATATTGTTTCGAAAATTGGTATTCCGATGATCCTCGGCAGCGTCTGCATCGGCTTTATCGTGCTGCTGGTGCAGAGCGTTGAAGGGGAAAAGGAGGCCAGCGCGGCGCGGCAGGCGAAACTGGCGCTCGATATCGCCAACAAAACCCTGCCGCTCTTTCGACACGTTAACAGCGATTCTCTGCGCCAGGTTTGCGAGATTATCCGCCGCGACATTACTGCCGACGCGGTGGCGATCACCAATACCGAGCACGTGCTGGCCTACGTGGGCGTCGGTGAAGCCAACTATCAACGCCACGACGATATGATTAGCCCCACCACCCGGCAGGCGATTCGTTATGGGAAAATCATCATAAAAAACAATGACGAAGCCCACCGCACCCCGGAGATCCACTCCTTGATGGTGATCCCGCTGTGGGAAAAAGGGGTGGTGACCGGCACGCTAAAAATCTATTACTGCCACGCCCATCGCATCACTTCGACGCTGCAGGAGATGGCGATTGGCCTGTCGCAAATAATCTCCACCCAGCTGGAAGTCTCCCGCGCCGAACAGCTGCGGGAGATGGCCAACAAAGCGGAGCTGCGCGCCCTGCAAAGCAAAATTAACCCGCATTTTTTATTTAATGCGCTGAACGCGATCTCCTCCTCGATTCGCCTTAATCCAGACACCGCGCGCCAGCTCATTTTTAATCTGTCGCGCTACCTGCGCTATAACATCGAATTAAAAGACGATGAGCAGATTGATATCAAACGAGAGCTGTATCAGATCAAAGATTATATCGCTATTGAACAGGCGCGATTCGGCGACAAGCTGACGGTCATCTACGATATTGACGACGACGTCAGCTGCGTGATCCCGAGCCTGCTTATCCAGCCGCTGGTGGAAAATGCCATCGTTCACGGTATTCAACCCTGTAAAGGCAAAGGCGTGGTGACGATCGGCATTAACGAGTGCGGCAATCGGGTACGCATCAGCGTTCGCGATACGGGCAACGGTATCGATCCCGCCGTGGTCGCCCGCGTGGAAGCCGATGAGATGCCGGGTAACAAAATCGGCCTGCTCAATGTGCATCATCGGGTGAAACTTCTCTACGGCCAGGGTTTGCATATCCGCAATCTGACGCCGGGAACCGAAATTGCCTTTTATGTCCCCAATAACTCTACGCCGCAGGCGCTGACGGAGTCGCTGTTGTCATGAGCGGAGAAAAGATGAAAGTTATCATTGTGGAGGATGAGTTTCTGGCCCAGCAGGAGCTCTCCTGGCTTATTAACACCCATAGCCAGATGGAGATCGTCGGCAGCTTTGACGACGGCCTGGACGTGCTGAAATTTCTCCAGCACAACAAGGTCGACGCCATCTTTCTCGATATCAATATTCCGTCGCTCGACGGGGTTCTGCTGGCGCAAAACATCAGCCAGTTTGCCCATAAACCTTTTATCGTCTTTATCACCGCGTGGAAAGAACATGCGGTGGAAGCCTTTGAGCTGGAAGCCTTTGACTACATCCTGAAACCCTACCAGGAATCGCGCATCATCAATATGCTGCAAAAGCTGACCACCGCCTGGCAGCAGCAAAATAACGCTGCTTCAGGATTAGCCAGCGCGGCGCCACGGGAAAACGACACCATCAATCTGATCAAAGATGAGCGGATCATCGTCACCAGTATTCATGATATTTATTATGCCGAGGCGCATGAAAAGATGACATTCGTCTATACCCGCCGGGAGTCATTCGTCATGCCGATGAACATTACTGAATTCTGCAGCAAACTGCCCACCGCGCATTTCTTCCGCTGCCACCGCTCGTATTGCGTAAATCTCAGCAAAATTCGGGAAATTGAGCCGTGGTTCAACAACACCTATGTGCTGCGCCTGCGTGACCTGGAGTTTCAGGTTCCGGTCAGTCGCAGTAAAGTGAAAGAGTTTCGCCAGCTGATGAATCTGTAGAGAGCGGAAAGCACCGCCATCCGGGCTACGACGGTAGCCCGGGAGAAGAATGCTTAAAGCACCTGGCCCAGCGTCTGACGCAGATGCGCGCCGGAGCCCAGCAGGCCTGGGTTATCATGCACGATCAGGTAAACCGGGATATCCTGAACATAAGCTTTAAAACGGCCTTTGTCTTCAAAACCGCCGCGGAAACCAGAGGCTTTAAAGAACTCCAGGAAGCGCGGCACGATGCCGCCGGCGATATACACCCCGCCAAACGTCCCGAGGGTCAGCGCCAGGTTACCGCCGAAGCGTCCCATAATGACGCAGAACAGCGACAGCGCCCGACGACAGTCGGTGCAGCTGTCCGCCAGCGCTCGCTCGGTCACCTCACGCGGCTGCAGGTTCTCCGGCAGTCGGCCGTCCGATTTGACAATCGCGCGATACAGGTTGACCAGCCCGGGACCTGAGAGCACGCGTTCTGCGGAAACATGCCCCAGCTCGGCGCGTAGCTCTTCCAGAATGATCCCTTCTTCTTCGCTGTTCGGGGCAAAATCAACATGACCGCCTTCGCCCGGCAGGCTGACCCAACGCTTATCAACGTGGACCAGATGCGCCACGCCGAGCCCGGTCCCGGCGCCATAAACGACGATCGGTTTGCCCGCTACCGGCGCACTGCCGCCAAACTGAATAAGGTGCTCAGCTTTCAGCATCGGAATGGCCATTGAAACAGCGGTAAAATCGTTAATTATCTCCAGATGGGCAAAGCCGAGGTTACGCTTCATTTCGGCGATAGAGAAAGCCCAGGTATGGTTGGTCATCGCCACCCAGTCGCCGGTAATCGGGCATGCGATGGCGATACAACCTTCGTTGACCGTTACCTGGTGCTCCTCGAGGTAGACGCGCACCACTGCCTCCAGACTGGGGTAATCGAGCCCGGAATAGGTCTTTGCGCGAGAGATCTCTCCACTCGCCAGATCACATAGCGCCAGGCGGGCGTTGGTCCCCCCGACATCTCCTACTAAAGCAAATTTTGTCATTCCGTTACGGCTCCGCTAAAGTCAAAATAAATCTTTTGGCACACTGTAAATTCATGGCGGCTTAACAACAACGTCCAACGCGCAGACGCCCCTTGTTTAGCGACACAGGTCACATTTAGTTTGTAATCTATGCAAGGTAGCCTGTAAAGGACGCGCCGGATATCAGATGTCACCTTAACTTTATCGTTTCAGCACCATTTGCATCGACGGTCTCCGCTGACGAAGGCAAAGTAGTGCTCCAGCACTTTTACAAGGACATTTCCATGCTCCATCCTCGCGCCAGAACAATGCTGATCCTGTCGGTGCCGGCCATCCTGATAGGTATCGCCTGCAGCCTGATCCTGATCGTGGCGATGAAGGTTGCCGCGCTGCTGCAGCGCGTGCTGTGGAGCAATTTGCCCGCGCAGTTGGGGGTGAGCGCCGACAGCCCGCTGTGGATCATCGCCATGCTGACGGCGACAGGGATCGCGGTGGGTCTGGTCATTCGTTACAGCCCCGGGCACGCCGGGCCGGATCCAGCGACCGAGTCGTTAATCGGCGCTCCCATTGCCACCGGCGCGCTGCCCGGACTCCTCGCCGCGCTGATCCTCGGCCTCGCCGGCGGCGTCAGCCTCGGCCCGGAGCATCCGATTATGGTGGTGAATATCGCGCTGGCTGTCGCCGTCGGCTCCCGACTGTTTCCGCGCGTCAGCTCGCTGGACTGGACCATCCTCGCGGCCTCAGGCACCATCGGCGCCCTCTTCGGTACCCCGGTTGCCGCCGCGCTGATTTTTTCGCAAACCCTCAATAGCAGCAACGATACGCCACTGTGGGATCGCCTCTTTGCTCCCCTCCTCGCCGCCGCCGCCGGCGCGTTGACGACGGGTCTGTTTTTCCATCCCCATTTTTCGCTGCCGATCCCGCACTATGGTCAGATGCGCTTCGTTGATATTCTCAGCGGCATTATCGTCGCCCTGATCGCTATCGCCGTCGGCATGGTGGCCGTCTGGTGTCTGCCGCGACTGCATGCCCTGATGCATCGGTTGAAAAATCCAATCCTGACCCTCGGCATCGGCGGGCTGCTGCTGGGGATCGTGGGGACGATAGGCGGGCCCTTAACGCTATTTAAAGGGCTGGATGAGATGCAGCAGCTGGCCTTCAGCCAGACGCTAACCGCCGCGGATTTTCTGCTTATCGCGCTGGTCAAACTGGCGGCCCTGGTTCTTGCCTCAGCCAGCGGCTTTCGCGGCGGGCGAATTTTCCCGGCGGTGTTCGTCGGGGTAGCGCTGGGGCTGATGCTGCATGCTCATGTTGACGCGGTGCCGGCGGCAATCACCGTTTCCTGCGCGATCCTCGGCATGGTGCTGGTCGTCACTCGCGACGGCTGGTTGAGCCTGTTTATGGCCGCCGTGGTGGTCCCGGATACGACTTTGCTGCCGCTGTTGTGTATGGTGATGCTCCCGGCCTGGCTGCTGCTGGCCGGGAGACCGTTGATGATTGCCAAACGGGATACCGATTAAACGCGGCTGTTTCGCTCCTCAAGGGCCTGCGTCACCGCGCGCAGGAAATCGGGGATATCCATTTTCGGCAGCATCACTTCTACCAGGGTGAGGGTATCGGAGGTGATGCTCTCCGTCATCGCCTCCCGCAGTTCAGACGTCTGAGTGACCCGCCGGCAGCACGAAGCAACGTCAGGGGCGAAGGCTTCCGGCAGCCGCTGCCAGTCCCACAGAGCGATGTCATTGTAGCGCTGCTCTGGACCATGAATCGCCCGTTCCACGGTATACCCTTCGTTATTCAGCAGCAGAATAAGCGGCTTTTGCTTATCACGCAGCATGGAGCCCATCTCCTGAATGGTCAGTTGGGCCGCGCCATCGCCGACAATTAGCACCACCCGCCGCTCCGCCGCCGCGGTTTGTGCGCCATAGGCGGCCGGGAGAGTAAAACCAATCGAGCCCCACAGCGGCTGGACGATCAGCGATGCTTCAGAGGGCAGCTTCAGCGCCGCAATACCAAAGGCGGCCGTCCCCTGATCGGCGAGAATAATATCCCCCGGACGCAGGGCGCCCTGCACCGTCGCCCAGAAATTTTTCTGGGTCAACTCGCCTTCAGCGCCCTCCTCAGCCTCCGGCGCCACGACCTGAGGCGTAGCCCACTCCGCCGCCAGCGGGGCGGAAAGCGTCATCAGCGCGGCCAAAGCCTTATCCATCGGCACCCCGCTGAACCAGTGATCGCCCACCCTGACGGCGAAGGGCTGGATCTCAATAGTCTTTTCCCGCGCCAGATGTTGGGTAAATCCTGCGGTGATGGTGTCGGTGAAGCGCGTGCCAATGCAGATGATGGTGTCGGCGTTTTCAATCGCCTCCCGGGTCTGCGGCGCGCTGGCAATCCCGCTGTAGGTGCCGACAAACCCGCTCTGCTGCTCATCAAACAATCCCTTGCCCATGAGCATCGTCGCATGGGCGACAGGCGTTTTCGCCACCCACTCCCGGAGCGTCTTCTGCAGGCCATAACGTTGCGCCAGGAAGTCCGCCAGCAGGGAAATGCGTCGGCTGCCCCGCAGCAGGCGGCTGGCTTGTTCGCAGAACCCGGCAAGCTGGTTTTCATCCGCCGGAGCGGGCTCCACCAGCAAGCGCTGGGCTGGGGCAATCGCTGCCGCTCTGGCGACATCGGCTGGCAGCATCAAATAGCCGGGGCGATGATGCGTCAACATATCGCGCAGCACACGGTCGATTTCATGGCAGGCGTTGCCGGCGGTCAGCAGCGCCTGGCTACAGGTGATCTGCTCGCTCATGCGGGCGAAATGGCGAAAATCGCCATCGCCGAGGGTATGGTGCAGCAGTTCGCCGCGCTGCTGGGCGCCGGTAGAGGGCGCACCGACGATATGCAATACCGGAATATGTTCCGCATAGCTACCCGCAATGCCGTTCAGCGCGCTCAATTCGCCGACGCCGTAAGTGGTCAGCAGCGCACCGGCTCCTTTGATGCGCGCATAGCCGTCAGCGGCATATGCCGCATTCAGCTCGTTGGCGCAGCCGACCCACCCCAAGGCGCTGTGCGCGATGACGCGATCGAGAAACTGTAAGTTGTAATCTCCCGGCACGCCGAACAAGCGGTCAATACCGCAGTCGACAAGGCGATCCAGCAGATAATCCCCAATAGTGTAGGTCGGTTGCATATCCATTATCCTCATTTTGGTGCAGGTGTAATTTGAGTATTGAATAAGCGATCCGCCTGTCCAGATGGGAGGTGATAATGGCAGTGTAAAGCAATAATTACGCAGAAAAAGCAGTGTACTCCACGCAGAACATTGTTTAGTGTAAACGTATACACATCCTGTTTTGTCGGCGGAGGAAGAATGGTTTACCAGGCAAGCACCACGCGATATCAAACGATGGAGTACCGTCGCTGCGGCCGCAGCGGTCTGCAGCTACCGGCTATTTCCCTTGGCCTGTGGCATAACTTTGGCGATGAAACGCGAGTGGAAACCAGCCGGCAGATGCTCCTGCACGCTTTTGACCTCGGTATAACCCATTTCGATTTGGCCAACAACTATGGGCCGCCGCCGGGCTCGGCGGAAAGCAACTTTGGCCGCATCCTGAAAGAGTCGCTCCTGCCTTATCGCGATGAGTTAATCATCTCCACTAAAGCAGGCTACACGATGTGGGACGGCCCTTACGGCGACTGGGGATCGCGAAAATATCTGGTAGCCAGCCTTAACCAGAGCCTTAAACGCATGGGGCTGGAATACGTCGATATTTTTTACCATCACCGGCCTGATCCACAGACGCCGCTGATGGAAACGATGCGTGCGCTCGATCATCTGGTTCGTCAGGGTAAAGCGCTATATGTCGGGATCTCCAACTATCCTCTGGCCCAGGCGCGGGAGGCGGTGAAGATCCTTAACGACCTCGGCACCCCCTGCATCATTCACCAGCCTCGCTACTCGATGTTCGAACGCGGCGTGGAAGAAGGATTGCTGGATTTTCTGCAGACGGAAGGGATTGGAAGCATAGCGTTTTCACCGCTGGCCGGCGGGCAACTTACCGACCGCTATCTCAACGGCATTCCGGCCGACTCGCGCGCCGCCAGCAGCAGTCGTTTTCTGCAGCCGGAGCAACTGACTCCTGCCCGATTAGAAAAAATTCGTCAGCTTAACAGGCAGGCGGAAGCGCGTGGGCAGAAGCTGTCGCAGATGGCGCTGGCCTGGGTGTTGCGCGAAGAGAAAGTCACCTCGGTGCTGATCGGCGCCAGCAAAACCGCGCAACTGGATGATGCCGTCGGCATGCTGCAGAATCGCCATTTCACCACCGAGGAGTGCGCGGCCATCGACGCCATCCTTGCGCTGTAAAGCAAATGTTACTTTAGCAAAAAGTGCTCTTTCCTGCTCTTTCGGAGTTCGTCCGATGCGGCGGGTCTTTACCGGCCCGTAATATCAGGTTAACAGGCCGCTTACGGCCCCGATCGTGAAGGAGAAGAGTATGTTCAGGTCACTGATTCTGGCAGCAGTACTGCTGGCCGCAGGGCCACTGGTCGCTAACGCTGGTGAAATCACCCTGCTGCCATCGGTAAAATTACAAATAGGCGATCGTGACAATTACGGTAACTACTGGGACGGTGGCAGCTGGCGCGACCGTGATTACTGGCGTCGTCACTATGAATGGCGTGATAACCGTTGGCATCGTCATGACAACGGCTGGCACAAAGGCTGGTACAAAGGCAGAGATAAAGCCTGGGAGCGCGGCTATCGTGCTGGCTGGAACGACCGCGATGACCACCGCGGCGGCTGGGGACGCGGCCCGGGTGGGCGCGGTCACGGTCATGGACATGGCCATCACTAACAGACGTAAAGGGGAGCCCATCGGCTCCCCTTTACTTTATTCAGCATCAGGAATCAATTAATCCACCCCGAGCAGCGACCCCACTATTAACCAGCCGTTCAGGCTCACCACAATAGCGACTATCGCCCAGCCGATGCCTCTCACCCAACGGGTATTCACCAGGTCCCCCATCAGCTTCGCATTGCTGGTAAATATCAGCAGCGGCACCAGGGCAAGCGCAATGCCAAAGCTGAGCAACACCTGACTCATTACCAGGATGCGCGTAGGATCCAGCCCCAGCAGAATGACGACAAACGACGGCAGCATGGTGATCGCCCGGCGAAACCACAGCGGAATATGAAAGCGGATAAACCCCTGCATAACGACCTGACCTGCCAGAGTGCCCACCACGGTCGACGATAAACCGGCGGCAATCAGGCTGAGGCCAAAGATGGTCGCCGCCGCGTGGCTCAGCAGCGGCTCCAGCGTCATGTAGGCCTGATCAAGATCGGCGACGCCGGTATGGCCATTAAAGTGGAATGCCGCCGCAGCGGTCGCCATCATCGCCAGATTGACGAACCCGGCAATGGTCATAGCGATCGCCACATCCCAGCGGGTCGCGTTATAGCGTTCTTTTCGCGTTCCGCCATGCAGATGCTGGGTAAGCGAGGAATGTAAGTAGATAACGTGCGGCATGATTGTCGCACCCAGTACCCCGGCGGCTAAGAATACCGCCTCCCCGTTGGGCAGCGTGGGGATCACCAGCCCTTTCGTCAGAGGAGCCAGCGCGGGCTGGGAAAAGATCAACTCCACGACATAGGCCACGGCGACAAACAGCAACAATCCACCGATCACCTTCTCCAGTGGTTTTTGTCCGCGCCGCTGCAGCATCAGGATCAGAAAAGTCGCCACCCCGGTCAGCACCGCCCCCTGCAGAAGCGACACGCCGAGCACCAGCTTAAAGCCAATCGCGGCGCCGATAAATTCAGCCAGATCGGTGGCCATAGCGATAATTTCCGCCTGTACCCAGTAAAACCAGACAACAGGACGCGGGTAATGGTCGCGGATCTGCTCGGCCAGGTTTTTGCCGGTGGCAATGCCCAGTTTGGCAGAAAGCACCTGGATCAGCATCGCCATCAGGTTAGCCCACACCACGACCCACAGCAGCTGGTAGCCAAAGCTGGCGCCGGCCTGAATGTTAGTGGCGAAATTACCCGGATCGATATAGCCAATGGCAGCGACGAAAGCCGGGCCCATTAAGGCGAGCTTCACCTTGCGCGCGGCGCGACTACTGCTATTCTCAACGCGACTGCTAGTCATCTTCTGCCTCTGGAAATATAGCCTTTGCTATGTTTTATGCTATCAAAATGCGAATGATTATCAAGTTCATTTAGAATGGAGATAATGATTGCTGTGATAGAAGGGAACAATAGCTGGCCGGAAATGAAATACGGGCGTCAGAAAACGAGATCCAGCCCGCTATTAAGAGTAGTACAAGAATGCAACTTTTAAAACCTTTACGTAACATAACAAAAGTGGATGTTGGATCACTATTTTTGCCATTGGTCACAGTTCCTTGCAATAGTGTGCAATTGATCTCGTTTTCTTTAAAGCCGTTGCATAGAATGTGCACGGAAATTTAACCTGCCTCATATTTGGAGCAACTATGGACCGCGTCTTGCATTTTGTCCTCGCGATCGTTGTGGTGGCTATACTGGCCCTGTTGGTCAGCCATGACCGCCAAAAGATCCGTATTCGTTATGTTGTTCAACTGCTTGTCATTGAAGTCCTGCTGGCCTGGTTCTTCCTCAACTCCGATATTGGTCTGGGTTTTGTGAAAGGATTTTCCGAGATGTTTGAAAAACTCCTCGGGTTTGCCAACGAAGGGACAAACTTCGTGTTCGGCGGCATGAACGATAAAGGCCTGGCCTTCTTCTTCCTCAAAGTTTTGTGCCCTATCGTCTTCATTTCGGCTTTGATCGGCATTTTGCAGCATATTCGTATCCTGCCGATTGTCATTCGCGCGATCGGTACCGTCCTGTCGAAAGTTAACGGCATGGGTAAGCTGGAGTCCTTCAACGCCGTGAGCTCGTTGATCCTCGGCCAGTCGGAAAACTTTATCGCGTATAAAGATATTCTCGGCAAAATGTCGCGCAACCGCATGTACACCATGGCGGCGACGGCGATGTCCACCGTGTCCATGTCCATCGTAGGCGCTTACATGACCATGCTGCAGCCAAAGTATGTCGTTGCGGCGCTGGTGCTCAACATGTTCAGCACCTTTATCGTTCTGTCATTAATTAACCCTTACCGCGTGGAAGAGAGCGAAGAAAATCTGCAGATGTCGAATCTGCACGAAGGTCAGAGCTTCTTCGAGATGCTGGGCGAGTATATTCTGGCAGGTTTTAAAGTCGCGATTATCGTGGCGGCGATGTTGATCGGCTTCATCGCGCTGATCTCGGCGCTGAATGCCCTGTTCGCCACCGTGACCGGTTGGTTCGGCTATAGCATTTCCTTCCAGGGTATCCTCGGCTATATCTTCTACCCGGTCGCCTGGGTGATGGGTGTGCCGGCAAGCGAAGCGCTGCAGGTGGGCAGTATTATGGCTACCAAACTGGTCTCCAATGAATTCGTCGCCATGATGGATCTGCAGAAAATTGCCTCGACGCTCTCCCCGCGCGCGGAAGGCATTATCTCTATCTTCCTGGTCTCCTTCGCCAACTTCTCATCTATCGGTATTATTGCCGGGGCGATCAAAGGTCTGAACGAAGAACAGGGCAACGTAGTTTCTCGCTTCGGTCTGAAGCTGGTGTACGGCTCCACGCTGGTTAGCGTGCTGTCCGCCTCGATTGCGGCGCTGGTTCTGTAACAGACGTCAGTCATCTGAGCCGGGCAATGCCCGGCTTTTTTTTGCCCGACATTCACCCAGCGGCTGTGGTTTACCGATCAGATAACCCTGCAGATAATTCACGCCCAGCTCCAGCAAGCGCGCTTTTTGCGGTTCGCTTTCGACATATTCCGCCACCACGCTCATCTGTTTCGCCCGCGCCATCTCGACAATCGATTTCACCATGATGGCGTCCAGCGGGTCCGTGAGGATGTCGCGGACGAAGCAGCCGTCAATCTTAATGATATCGGCCTGTAAATGTTTCAGACGTTCATAGTTCGCATAGCCGGTGCCAAAGTCATCAATAGCGATGGCGCAGCCAAACGCGCGCAACGCTTCAAGATTTTGCCGACTGGTGTCCGCATTAGAGAAGGCCTGCTCTTCGGTCACCTCAATAGTTATAAGTTCTGGCGAGACGCTATAGCGTTGAAACAGCGCGATAATCTGCCCTGCGCTGTTCTTTTGCATCAGAGTTGCAGGCAGCAGGTTGACCGAGAAGCGCTGGCCGGGATGCTTATGGAGCATACTGAACAAGGTCTCCAGCACCAGCATGTCAAAACGTTGGCTGAGGTTAAACTGCACAATCAGCGGAATGAATCGGTCGGGCATAATGACGCTATCGCCACAGCGCATGCGCGTGAGGATCTCATGATAACCCTCCCCCTCCGGATTCTGAATCGGTTGCGCATAGAGCATCAGCGCGCGATCTTTGAGCACTTGCTTGACGCGCATAAGGAGGCGCACCTGCTCGGTAGTTTGATCCACCACCAGATCCTGCTCCTCGTCCAGCGCCAGCACCCGACGTTCACTGCCCGCCTGTTCGGAAAGCCAGCTTAGCTGGCCCAGCATCTGGTAAAGTCCCTCACCCTGGCCGTCATCGCGGCCCCAGGCCGCGCCAAACTCCAAATCCAGCGGCTGATTGTGCCAGCTGAACTTTTTGTGGTTGAGGACCGCGACCATATGATTCAAGCGGGACGACGGCTCCGGTCCATCAAGCACGAGGATCAGTTCGCTGCCCGGTACCTGGAAGACTTTATCCGCCGCTCCCAGCAGCGGTTGCAGCGCCCGAATAATCTGCCGTTTACAGTCCACCCCCATCATCAGACCATAATGCCGACTGAGAAAGTCGAGATTATCAATACGCAGGCTGCAGATAGCCTGCTGAGGACAGCTCTGTAAATGGCTCTCCAGCGCGCGCAGGTTAGGCAAGCCGGTCAGCGGATCCTCTTCCGCCTGGCTACGCCAGCGGCGTTTGTTGCGGTCGCTGCGGGCATAGATGTCGGCCATATAAAACAAACAGATAGTAAAGGAGATCAGAACCGACAGCACAAAGGAGAGTGAATACTCGCTTTGCACCCCCTGGAGAAAGTTTTTGTTATATACCACCAGCAAAAAGGCCGAGACAGACCATGAAATACGCAATAGCGCATGGCCTATTCGACTGATACCGATAAAGTAGACAATAAAAATAACCGGAACTAAATAACCGGCAATAAATTCAGACTGATACGGCGCACACAATAGCGTTAATATCACCGCCAACGCGATAAACCAATATAGGGTAAAGGAGCGATATTGCGGTGCCAGCCACGGTAAACATTCCTGCTGCCAGAAACGTCGGGCGTAGCGCGGACTGATAATCATCCGCATTGGATAATAAAGAAACGTCGTAAAAATTAATGCCGCACTGATTAAACTTTGGATATCTATTACAGTATAAATCAACGGCATACTACCAAAGTAACTGGTAATAGCTAATGGAAACGCAAAATATTGTCCGGCGAGATACATGGTGATTTTCAGGAGCACCGGCGCGAAGAAGCCGCCCCAGAAGATCCGCGCCCCCATATGTTTTGCCGTTGGACCGCAGCGCCAGCGCTTCCCCACCAACAGTCGCAGAATAGCGCAGGAGACAAACACGGCGAACAGTTGACAAAAAAGTAAGATAAACGCCTGCGGCAGCGTTAATTTAATGAGAAAACTATTGGTGATGGCAAACGCGAGAATTAATGGCGCAATCGCATAGCGACCAAAGATAAAAATAACAGAAAACATCACGCTGATTGGCAGCCAGGCAATATAAATAAGGTTGCCGTCAATTATCGTTTGCGGTGAAATAAAACGAGCCAGCGGAATAGCGACTAAACAAATGATAAAGGCCAATAGAGTTTTTTTGATATTAATGTTAATTTTATCAAGCATTATTGTTAATTAAAGCTCCAGAAACCTCATCACGTTTAATGGGGGAAATGTTATGTTGCTTATTTAGGGCAGGCAAGGCGAATTATCAGGAAAAAGTCTGAAATTACTTTCGATTTTAATTGCTGGAGATTAACTGACGTAACCAGAAAGTGCTTTACATGAAACCCGCTAAAAACAAAAACCCCCGCCGAAGCGAGGGTTCTGAATTTTGGTGGAGCTAAGCGGGATCGAACCGCTGACCTCTTGCATGCCATGCAAGCGCTCTCCCAGCTGAGCTATAGCCCCACAGGACTTCTTTACGAACCAAATCCGCTGGGTGCAGAATTTGGTGGAGCTAAGCGGGATCGAACCGCTGACCTCTTGCATGCCATGCAAGCGCTCTCCCAGCTGAGCTATAGCCCCGTAACGTAAAGCGTGTCGTGTTGACGGGCGGCATAATATGAATTCCTCGCTCAGGTGTCAACGGCAAAATTATCCTTCCCGATTCAATCGCTGAAAAAGCAGGCAACTTGCTGACATTGCGAGCCTTATCGCAGTCAGAAGTTAAACAGGTCACCTTTTCACGTAAAAGGATGCTATAACATGGGCAGCTAATTCCCATACATTTACTCAGGAAATAGTATGCTCAAGGAACGAATGACACCTGAAGAAATTGCCCATCTAACCGGCTACAGTCGGCAAACTATCAATAAGTGGGTGCGGAAAGAAGGCTGGCAAACCTCTCCGCGACCTGGCGTCCAGGGCGGCAAAGCGCGCCTGGTCCATGTCAATGAGCAAGTCAGGGAGTTTATCCGCAGCGCCCAGCGCGTGGCGGAGACGCCCGGCATCTATTCTCCCCATGATAGCGATCTGGAATCGCTGCTGCTGACCCTCAGTAAAGAACTCACCCCCAGCGAGCAGAAGCAGCTTATGTCTTTGTTGCTGCGCGAGGGGATCACCGGGTTACTGCTTCGGTTAGGGATCCGCGATCGGTAAACCATGATGAAACTGAAAGATAAAATGACGCCCGCAGAGCTTGCCGACTGCCTGGGGCTGGCCAGACAAACGATCAATCGCTGGGTTCGCGAGAAACAATGGCGCACCGAAGCAATACCCGGCGTTAAAGGGGGGCGAGCGCGACTGGTGGTTATCGACCAACCGGTACGCGAGTTTCTGACCAACATCCCTGCCAGACGCCATCTGCTTACCGACAATCATCTCGCGGAATCGCCAGGTGCATACCTGGTCAATGAGGCAGACGCGATCTGGCGGCAAATCACGGAAACCCTACAGCTGATGACTCCGGCAGAACAGCTGCAGCTCCGCGATCTGCTGGCCCGGGAAGGGATTAGCGGTTTTCTTGCCCGCCTCGGCATCGCCAGTCCGGAATAACAGACAAAAAAAACGGCAGGGTAACCTGCCGTTGTTTCAGCTGAGTCGCCGTCAGGACGCCTGGCCTTCGCGTTCAGCGATAAAAGCCAGCGCTTTATTGATACGATCTACGCTACGGGATTTACCGATAGCATGGACAGTAACGTCTAGCGCAGGAGATTGCCCTGCCCCGGTAACCGCCACGCGCAGCGGCATACCGACTTTACCCATCCCCACCTCCAGCTCATCAGCAGTTGCCTGAATCGCGTGATGGACGTTTTCCGCCGTCCAGTCGCTAATCGCCGCCAGCTTATCGCGAACCACTTCCAGCGGCTGACGCGCCACTGGACGCAGATGTTTTTTCGCGGCGTCGGCATCGAATTCAGAGAACTCTTCATAGAAGTAGCGGCAGCTCTGGGCCATCTCTTTCAGCGTCTTGCAACGCTCGCCCAGCAGTTTCACCAGCTCAGCCAGCTGCGGGCCGTTGCGAGTGTCGATATTTTCCTGCTCGATATGCCACTGCAGATGCGTTGCCACATACTCCGCCGGCAGGGTATTGATATAGTGATGGTTTAACCACAGCAGTTTATCGGTGTTAAAGGCACTGGCGGATTTGCTCACCGCGCCCAGCGAGAAGAACTCAATCATCTCTTCGCGAGTGAAAATCTCCTGATCGCCATGAGACCAGCCCAGGCGCACCAGATAGTTGAGTAGCGCTTCCGGCAGGTAGCCGTCGTCGCGATACTGCATCACGCTCACTGCGCCGTGGCGCTTGGAAAGTTTTTTACCGTCATCGCCGTTGATCATCGACACGTGCGCATAAACCGGCACCGGCGCATTCAGCGCTTTGAGGATGTTGATCTGGCGCGGCGTGTTGTTGATATGATCTTCGCCGCGGATCACGTGAGTGATCGCCATATCCCAGTCATCTACCACCACGCAGAAGTTATAGGTCGGGGAACCATCGGTACGGCGAATGATCAGATCGTCCAGTTCCTGGTTGCTGAACTCGATAGGTCCGCGGATCTGATCGTCAAAAATAACCGAACCTTCCTGCGGGTTGGCGAAACGCACGACGCACGGCTCATCGTCAGCATGGTGCTCGTGGCTATGGCGGCAGCGGCCATCGTAACGCGGCTTCTCACCCTTCGCCATCTGCTCTTCGCGCAGCGCTTCCAGACGTTCTTTCGAGCAATAGCATTTGTAAGCGGTACCGGCTTCCAGCATCTCATCGATTACGTTGTTATAACGATCGAAACGTTTGGTCTGGAAATAGGGGCCTTCGTCCCATTGCAGATTCAGCCAGTTCATGCCATCCATGATGGCTTCAATTGCTTCCGGGGTGGAGCGTTCGAGATCGGTGTCTTCAATACGCAGCACAAACTCACCGCCGTGGTTACGGGCAAAAAGCCAGGAATAGAGAGCAGTACGCGCACCGCCAACGTGCAGATAGCCGGTTGGGCTTGGCGCGAAGCGAGTTTTGATTTTCATGAATTGGCCTTACGTTTAATAAAGATGCCGATAGCCGGCAATGTCCGGTGGAAATTATGGGTCAATATTCTAACACCGTGGGCTGATTCCTCAATGTTGTTCCCATCGGAACGTCACGGTTTGCCATTTTTGTTTATAAATCATGCTATGGCGCCGGTTTCGCGATCGCTTTGTTTAATTTTACGACGAACGAACGAATTCTTTAGAAAAGGCGTTGACTCATTTTCAACTCTCCCTATAATGCGACTCCACACAGCGGGGGTGATTAGCTCAGCTGGGAGAGCACCTCCCTTACAAGGAGGGGGTCGGCGGTTCGATCCCGTCATCACCCACCACTACTTAACGTAGTCTCCGCCGTGTAGAACAGAAAATTGAGAAGTGGGTGATTAGCTCAGCTGGGAGAGCACCTCCCTTACAAGGAGGGGGTCGGCGGTTCGATCCCGTCATCACCCACCACTTTCTCGCCAGCTGGATTTTCTGTCAAAATGTGAAGTACCGAAGTGGGTGATTAGCTCAGCTGGGAGAGCACCTCCCTTACAAGGAGGGGGTCGGCGGTTCGATCCCGTCATCACCCACCACTTCGGGTCGTTAGCTCAGTTGGTAGAGCAGTTGACTTTTAATCAATTGGTCGCAGGTTCGAATCCTGCACGACCCACCAATGTAAAAAGGCGCCCTAAAGGCGCCTTTTTGCTATGCGCGGAACATGGCCCTGCCACGAGTCCCTCCGCAGCAATCTCCCCTGTCAGCGCTGATATAGCGGATCTTCAACCCTGGCGGCGGTTAAATTCTCCCCTTCTTCACGCACAATTTCCCATAACGCCTGAGCGGCGGTCGACAGCGAGCGATTTTTCCTGCATGCCAGCATCAGCTGCCGCTCCATCACCGGAGTCAGCCGTTTCACCGTCAGATGGCTCCCCTGCGGTAACGGTAGCGCCAGCGCCGGCAGAACGCTGATGCCAATTCCCGATTCTACCATCGGAAACAGCGTTGCCGGGTGGCCAATCTCCTGGACGATGTTCGCCCGGATAGCCAGCCTGCTGAGGGCCGCATCGATCAGCGGGCGGCTGCCGGACGCATAATCCTGCAGTATTAGCCTTTCATCCTGCAGCGCCTGCCACGGCACTTCTGTCAGGCTGGCAAAAGGATGATCCTCCCGGCAGAGCAGCAAAAATGGTTCCGCCAGAACCACTTCACACTGAAGGTCTGCCGCCGGCCCCGGATCAATCACGATGCCAAAATCCACTTCCCCCTGGCGGATACTCTCCAGCACCCACTGCTGGGGCCGATCGTGCAGCACAAAATCGATATCGGGATAACGACGATTGCTGTGAGCAATACACTGCGGAATAAGGTGGGCGGAAATCGTCTGACTGGCGGCGACCTTGACGGTGCCGCTCAGCTGCTGGCCTACCCGCCCGGCGTCACGCAGGGTAATCGTCAACTCATCAAGCAAACGTTCCAGCCTGCCCGCCAGCTGCTGACCCGCCTCGGTGAGCACCACTTCGCGAGTAGTACGGTCGAGCAGACGGACGCCGGTCTGATGCTCCAGCTCCTTGACGCTATGGCTGACGGCCGACTGACTTAAGCCAATCATCTCCCCTGCCCGGCTGAAGCTTCTGGCCCGGGCGACGGTGACAAATACTTTTAACTGACGCAGAGAGTAATTCATCTTTTTTATTCATGAATAGATGCAATAAATCAATTTTATTTCTCAAATGAAAAAAAGCACAATAGCGCATCTCTTTTCAGGAGCGTTTATGAAACTTTTCCGTATTCTCGATCCGTTTACGGCAACGCTAATCACCGTTGTCCTGCTGGCCTCATTCTTCCCGGCCCGTGGCGCTTTCGTCCCCTTCTTTGAACATCTGACCACCGCCGCCATCGCGCTGCTGTTCTTTATGCATGGCGCTAAACTCTCCCGGGAGGCGATTATCGCCGGCGGCAGCCACTGGCGTTTGCATCTATGGGTGATGTGCAGCACCTTTATTCTCTTCCCGCTACTCGGGGTTCTGTTTGCCTGGTGGGCGCCGGTGAATGTCGATCCGATGCTCTACAGCGGCTTTATCTATCTGTGCATTCTGCCGGCCACCGTGCAATCCGCTATCGCCTTTACTTCGCTGGCCGGGGGCAACGTCGCGGCTGCGGTTTGCTCAGCCTCGGCCTCCAGCCTGCTGGGGATCTTTGTTTCCCCGCTACTGGTGGGGGTCCTGATGAACCTTCACGGCGCAGGCGGCAGTCTGGAGCAGGTCGGTAAAATTATGCTGCAGCTGCTGCTGCCTTTCGTGCTCGGTCACTTATCGCGGCCGTGGATTGGCGACTGGGTGGCGAAGCATAAGAAGTGGATTGGTAAGACCGACCAGACCTCGATTCTGCTGGTGGTTTACTCCGCCTTTAGCGAGGCGGTGGTGAATGGCATCTGGCATAAAGTCGGTCTGGGATCGCTGCTGTTTATCGTGGTGGTCAGCCTGGTGCTGCTGGCCATCGTCATCGCGGTCAACGTCTTTGTCGCCCGCCGCTGCGGCTTTAACAAAGCCGATGAGATTACCATCGTCTTCTGCGGTTCGAAAAAGAGCCTGGCCAACGGCATTCCGATGGCCAATATTCTCTTCCCGACCTCCATCCTCGGCATCATGGTGCTGCCGTTGATGATCTTCCACCAAATCCAGCTGATGGTCTGCGCGGTGCTGGCGCGGCGCTACAAGCAGCAAACCGATGCGCGTCTCGCTGAGGAAAAGGCCAACGCGGCCAAAGCCTAACGCGCTTTCTTCAGGGGCTGGACCAGATCGCTCAGCCCCTCAGTTTTAATCAGCAGGGTCAACGCCATCAGCTCGCCAAGATGCCCGGCAGGGAATTGATCCTTACGCGCGAACCACAATAAATACTCTTCCGGGACATCGATTAAGCGACGTCCCTTGTATTTACCGAACGGCATTTCGGTATTGGCTATCTCGACCAGCTGCGCTTTATCCACGTTATTCTCCCAGCAGACGCATCATTTCGGCTTCGTCAATCACCTCGATGCCCAGCTCCTGCGCTTTCGCCAGCTTAGAACCCGCCGCTTCGCCGGCAATCACCAGGTCGGTTTTCTTCGACACGCTGCCTGCCACCTTCGCCCCCAGCGCCACCAGACGCGCTTTGGCATCATCGCGTGACAGCTGGCTGAGGCTGCCGGTAAGGACCACGGTTTTGCCTGCAAACGGGCTATCAATCTCTTCCGCCTTCACCACCACCGGCGCAGGCCAGCGAACCCCCTCCGCCAGCAGTTGCGCAATGACATCGCGGTTGCTCTCTTCGGCAAAGAAGTTGAAGGTATGGGTAGCGACGACGATGCCGACATCAGGGACTTTCTGTAGCTCCTCAATGGAAGCCTGCTCCAGGGCTTCGAGAGTGCCGAAATGCGCCGCCAGGCCCGCCGCCGTCGCTTCTCCTACCTCGCGAATACCTAAGGCGTAGAGGAAACGTGCGAAGGTCGTCTCTTTGGCTTTCTCGAGGGCGTTGACTACGTTTTGCGCGGACTTCGGCCCCATCCGATCCAGCCCGGTCAGTTTCCCCGCCGTCAGCCGGAACAGATCCGCCGGGGTATGGACGTACTCTTTCTCCACCAGCTGGTCGATGATCTTGTCGCCCATGCCGTCAACGTCGAGCGCGCGACGGGAGACGAAGTGCTTGAGCGACTCTTTGCGCTGCGCGCCGCAGATCAGGCCGCCCGTACAGCGGGCTACCGCCTCGCCTTCCACCCGTTCAACGTCTGACTGACATACAGGACAGTGGGTCGGGAAGACGACATCCCGGGCATCCGCCGGACGCTCGGAAAGCACCACGTTAACCACCTGCGGGATCACATCGCCTGCCCGGCGAATCACCACCTTGTCGCCGATTTTCAAGCCTAAGCGTTCAATTTCATCGGCATTATGCAGGGTGGCATTGCTCACCAACACGCCGGCAACATGGACCGGCTCCAGACGCGCCACCGGCGTAATCGCCCCGGTGCGGCCCACCTGGAACTCCACGTCCCGGACGAAGGTCATCTGCTCCTGTGCCGGGAACTTAAAGGCCACGGCCCAGCGCGGCGCGCGGGCGACGAAACCCAGCTGCTCCTGCAGCGCCAGCGAATCGACTTTGATCACCACGCCATCAATGTCAAAGCCCAGGTGGGGACGCTCTTCCTCGACTTTACGATAGTAAGTAAGCACTTCCTCGGGGGTATGGCACAGGGTGACGCGATCGCTCACCGGCAGCCCCCATGCTTTGAACTGCAGCAACCGAGCCGAGTGGCTGGCCGGCAGCTCGCCGCCCTCCAGCACGCCCACGCCGTAGCAGAAGAAAGTAAGCGGTCGCTTCGCAGTGATGCGCGGATCGAGCTGGCGCAGCGAACCCGCTGCCGCATTACGCGGGTTAGCAAACACTTTCCCGCCGGTGCGGCGAGCTTCCTCATTGATTTTTTCAAACCCGGCCTGCGGGAGGAACACTTCCCCACGTACCTCAAGGCGTGCAGGAATATTCTCGCCATGCAGCTTGAGGGGGATGGCGCGAATAGTTCGCACGTTAGAGGTAATATCTTCGCCGGTGGTGCCGTCGCCGCGGGTTGCCGCCTGCACCAACACGCCGTTTTCATAGAGAATGCTCACCGCGAGGCCGTCGAGCTTAAGCTCGCAGCAGTAGGTAAGATGATCTGTGCTTTTCAGGCGATCCTGTACCCGCTTGTTGAAGGCGAGAAAGCTCTCTTCGTCAAACACGTTATCCAGCGACAGCATCGGCACTTCATGGCGGATCTGGCTAAAGGCGGTGAGTGGCGCCGCCCCCACCCTCTGAGTTGGCGAATCCGGGGTAATCAGCTCCGGGTGCTGGCTCTCCAGCTCGCGCAGCTTGCGCATCAGGCGGTCATATTCCGCATCCGGCACTTCCGGCGCGTCCATAACGTGGTACAGATATTCATGATGGCGAAGCGTGGTTCGCAGTTCAGTCAGTTGTTGTTCGATTGGTTCCATATCACACCATCAATGATAAAAAACCCCCGACAGGCGGGGGTTGAGAAAGGATTGAGTTAACGCGGAACGTCAGGCGTTCGCGTCTTTCACTTCGCGAATACGATCCTGGTATTCACGCAGTTTTTGCGGCGTCATCATGCGACGCTGATCGTCAAGCACCACGCCGCCCACTTCGTCAGCGATATACTGCGCAGACTGCAGCATCAGCTTGAAGTTCTGCAGTTCATCGCCGTAGGAAGGGACCTGCATAAAGATAGTCACCCCAGGGGTCATCATATCCGCCATGCTGTCCGGATTGAAGGTTCCCGGTTTCACCATGTTGGCCAGACTGAACAACACCGGACCGCTGCCGTCCGGACTTAGGTGGCGGTGGAAAATATTCATTTCACCAAACTTAAAGCCGGCCTGCTGGATACTGTTGATCAGCACTTCACCGTTAAGCTGGGCGCCATGATGCGCGGCGACGTTCATCACAATGACCGTCTCTTTGCGCTCTTTCGGCTGCGGCGCGGCGGGCTGCTGCGGCTCTACCGGCTGCGGTTCCGCGACGGCGGGCTGCGACGCGGCAACAGGCTGTGGCGCAGGCTGCTGCGGGGCGGCTGGCTGCGGCTGAGCGACGGTCGGCGTCACCGGTTGCGGCGCGACAGGCTGCTGCACAACAGGCTGCGGCTGGTGTTGCGGTTGTACGGGCGGCTGCGCAGGTTGCGGCTGTTGCCAGCCAGTCTGCGGAGCCGCATGCGGCGCAGGCTGTTGCTGCGGTGGAACCGGGGCCTGGCGCGGCGGCTGCGGCGGCTGGCGAACCGGTTCTTCAGGACGCGCAGGCTGCTGCATCTGGCGCTCGTAAGGCGGCTGGTACTGGTGCTGCGGCGCCTGACGAGGGGCTTCATGCTCCCCATGCGCGCCGTGCGGGGCGTGAGTCACCGGATGAACGCGGACTTCTCCTACGCCTTCAACATTATCATCAAAGTCGTCGTTTTCCGACTCATCGTCGCGCGACTTCATACGTTTCAGTGGGCGATCGCGAAACATCGAAGAACGTTCTTTACGGCTGGTCCAGAAACCATGTACCAGTAAAGCGATTATGGCGATCGCGCCAACAATGATTAATATCAGACGCAAATCCTGCATCATTATATTCTCTGTTGTTCTAACACCTTGCCACCACGGCAAACATTTACTCACTAAGAGTATTTGCCGATTACCTCAAGTGCAAGTGCGTCGGTCGCTTTCACCACATAAAGATGAACTAAATCGTGCTTTTTGCTGTTTTTTCGAACATTTCCTAACTGGTTATTGTCTGACGACCCGATAAAATAAGCGAGCATTCACACCGGATGTTAAAAAAGGAGCAATGCCTGGCTATGGTTTCATCATCCGCACCGACCCCGCGCAGCGGCGTTTATTATTTTTCGCAGGGCTGGAAACTCATCGGGCTGCCGGGCATACGGCGATATGTCTTCCTGCCTTTACTGGTTAACGTGCTGCTGATGGGCGCTGCCTTCTGGTGGCTGTTTACCCGTCTCGGCAGCTGGATCCCCTCGCTGATGAGCCATGTGCCGGACTGGCTGCAGTGGCTAAACTACCTGCTGTGGCCGGTGGTAGTGCTCTCAATCCTGCTGGTGTTTGGCTACTTCTTTTCGACGATCGCCAACTGGATAGCCGCGCCGTTCAGCGGCCTGCTGGCGGAACAGCTGGAAGCGCGCCTGACCGGCGCTACCCCGCCGGACGTCGGCGTCTTTGGCATCATGAAAGATATTCCGCGGATTATGAAGCGTGAGTGGCAGAAGCTGGCCTGGTATCTGCCGCGCGCCATCGTGCTGTTGCTGCTCTACTTTATTCCCGGCGTTGGGCAGACGGTAGCCCCGGTACTCTGGTTCCTGTTCAGCGCATGGATGCTGGCGATTCAATACTGTGATTATCCCTTTGATAATCACAAGGTTCCCTTCAAAACCATGCGCGAAGCGCTGCGCAGTCGCAAAGTGATGAATATGCAGTTTGGGGCGCTCACCAGCCTGTTCACAATGATCCCGGTGTTAAACCTGGTGATCCTTCCGGTGGCTATCTGCGGCGCCACCGCCATGTGGGTCGATTGCTATCGCGATAGACACGCCAGCTGGAAATAGCGGTAACACCTTCACTTGGGGGCGGCAAAGGCCGCTCCCTTATATCGCGCTTATTCCTTCTTGCTTATCATTATTTCCCTTCCGCATATAGATATGCTAAATCCTTACTTCCGCATATTCTTTAAGCGGGTATGCTGATGCCGTACCCCCAAATTTCATACAGTTAAGGACGGGCCATGAGTAAGATTTTTGAAGACAACTCCCTGACTATCGGTCATACGCCGCTGGTACGACTGAACCGCATCGGTAATGGCCGTATCCTGGCAAAGGTAGAATCTCGTAACCCGAGCTTTAGCGTAAAATGCCGTATCGGCGCCAATATGATCTGGGATGCTGAAAAGCGCGGCGTTCTGAAACCTGGCGTGGAACTGGTCGAGCCGACCAGCGGCAACACCGGTATCGCCCTCGCCTACGTGGCGGCGGCCCGCGGCTACAAACTGACGCTAACCATGCCGGAAACCATGAGCATCGAGCGTCGTAAGCTGCTGAAAGCCCTGGGCGCCAACCTGGTGCTGACCGAAGGCGCCAAAGGCATGAAAGGCGCTATCCAGAAAGCGGAAGAGATTGTCGCCAGCAACCCGGAACAATTCCTGCTGCTGCAGCAGTTCAGCAACCCGGCTAACCCGGAAATCCACGAGAAGACTACCGGCCCGGAAATCTGGGAAGATACCGATGGTCAGGTGGATGTGTTTATCTCCGGCGTAGGTACCGGCGGAACGCTGACCGGCGTCAGCCGCTATATCAAAAACACCAAAGGTAAAAAAGATCTGATCACCGTCGCCGTTGAACCGACCGATTCCCCGGTGATCGCCCAGGCGCTGGCGGGGGAAGAGCTCAAGCCGGGTCCGCACAAAATTCAGGGTATCGGCGCCGGCTTCATTCCTGGCAACCTGGATCTGAAGCTGGTCGACAAAGTGATCGGCATTACCAACGAGGAAGCTATCTCCACGGCGCGCCGCCTGATGGAAGAAGAAGGCATCCTGGCGGGTATCTCTTCCGGGGCCGCCGTTGCCGCCGCGCTGAAGCTGCAGGAAGATGAGGCCTTTACCAATAAGAATATTGTGGTTATCCTGCCTTCCTCAGGTGAGCGTTATTTAAGCACCGCGCTGTTCGCCGATCTCTTCACTGAGAAAGAGCTGCAACAGTAGTGCCAGCTTGTAAATAATGTGTAAAAAAGCACCTTTTCGGGTGCTTTTTTGTGGCGCACGTCAAAGTTTTACCCCTCCTGGCATTGATTCACCTCGTAGGGTCTGGTATTTAACCAGCACATTTATTTTGATGCGCGAAATTATTCAGAAGAGGATTTCCGCCAGCTGAATCGATTTTATGATTTGGTTCAAGTCTTCCTTTCGCGGCATAATGTTTAATGACGTGCTAGACGTCAATGGCCCGCAGGTCTTCGCAGCGCCAGGCGCTGCCGACGCCAAGGCCGGAAACGTAACGCCGGCGCTAACAATACAGGCTAAAGTCGAGTCGTTAGACTAGACTTTAGGTCCACAACACTAAACCTATAAGTTGGGGAAATATAATGTTCCAGCAAGAAGTTACCATTACCGCTCCGAACGGTCTGCACACCCGCCCTGCTGCTCAGTTTGTTAAAGAAGCTAAAGGCTTCACTTCTGAGATCACTGTAACCTCCAACGGCAAAAGCGCCAGCGCCAAAAGCCTGTTCAAACTGCAGACTCTGGGCCTGACCCAGGGCACCGTAGTGACCCTCTCCGCTGAAGGCGAAGATGAGCAGAAAGCTGTTGAGCATCTGGTTAAACTGATGGCTGAACTCGAGTAAGTTCACGGGTTCTTTTTCATATCAGTCACAAGTAAGGTAGGGTTATGATTTCAGGCATTTTAGCATCCCCGGGTATCGCCTTCGGCAAAGCATTGCTGCTGAAGGAAGATGAAATTGTCATCGACCGGAAGAAAATTTCTGCCGATAAGGTTGATCAGGAAGTCGAACGTTTCCTGAGCGGCCGCGCCAAGGCCTCCGCCCAGCTGGAGGTCATCAAAACCAAAGCTGGTGAAACTTTCGGTGAAGAAAAAGAAGCCATCTTCGAAGGGCATATTATGCTGCTGGAAGATGAGGAGCTTGAGCAGGAAATCATAGCCCTGATTAAAGATAAGCACATGACTGCCGACGCGGCAGCCAATGAAGTTATCGACGGTCAGGCCACTGCCCTGGAAGAGCTGGATGATGAATACCTGAAAGAACGTGCGGCTGACGTACGTGATATCGGTAAGCGCCTGCTGCGCAACATCCTTGGTCTGGCAATCATCGATCTGAGTGCGATTCAGGATGAAGTCATCCTCGTCGCCGCCGATCTGACCCCGTCTGAAACCGCACAGCTGAACCTGAAAAAAGTGCTGGGTTTCATCACCGATGCGGGCGGTCGTACCTCCCACACCTCTATCATGGCGCGTTCCCTGGAATTGCCGGCCATCGTGGGCACCGGCAGCATCACGGCGCAGGTGAAAAATGGCGACTATCTGATTCTCGACGCGGTGAACAACCAGGTTCTGATCAACCCGTCTAACGAGCAAATTGAAGCGCTGCGTAGTCTGCAGGCTCAGGTTGCGGAAGAAAAAGCCGAACTGGCGAAACTGAAAGATCTGCCGGCGATTACCCTCGACGGCCATCAGGTTGAAGTCTGCGCCAACATTGGTACCGTTCGCGATGTCGAAGGTGCTGAGCGCAACGGCGCCGAAGGCGTAGGCCTGTATCGTACCGAATTCCTGTTCATGGACCGTGACGCGCTGCCAACTGAAGAAGAACAGTTTGCGGCTTATAAAGCGGTGGCTGAGGCCTGTGGCTCTCAGGCCGTTATCGTCCGTACCATGGATATCGGCGGCGACAAAGAGCTGCCGTACATGAACTTCCCGAAAGAAGAGAACCCGTTCCTCGGCTGGCGTGCCGTGCGTATTGCGATGGATCGTAAAGAGATCCTGCGCGACCAGGTTCGCGCCATCCTGCGTGCCTCCGCTTTCGGTAAGCTGCGCATTATGTTCCCGATGATCATCTCTGTTGAAGAAGTGCGTGCGCTGAAGAAAGAGATCGAAATCTACAAACAGGAACTGCGTGACGAAGGTAAAGCATTTGACGAATCCATTGAGATCGGCGTGATGGTGGAAACACCGGCTGCGGCGACTATTGCTCGTCATCTGGCCAAAGAAGTTGATTTCTTTAGTATCGGCACCAATGATTTAACGCAATATACTCTGGCAGTTGACCGTGGTAATGATATGATTTCACATCTTTACCAGCCGATGTCACCGTCTGTACTGAATCTGATTAAGCAAGTTATTGATGCTTCTCACGCTGAAGGTAAATGGACTGGCATGTGCGGTGAGCTTGCGGGCGATGAACGTGCTACACTTCTGTTGCTGGGTATGGGGCTGGACGAATTCTCTATGAGCGCCATTTCCATCCCGCGCATCAAGAAGATTATTCGTAATACGAACTTCGAAGATGCGAAAGTATTAGCAGAGCAGGCTCTTGCTCAACCGACAACGGACGAGTTAATGACGCTGGTTAACAAGTTCATTGAAGAAAAAACAATCTGCTAATCCACGAGATGCGCGGCCCAAATTACTGCTTAGGAGAAGATCATGGGTTTGTTTGATAAATTGAAATCTCTGGTTTCTGATGACAAGAAAGACACCGGAACTATTGAGATTGTTGCTCCCCTCTCCGGTGAGATCGTCAACATTGAAGACGTGCCGGATGTGGTTTTTGCGGAAAAAATTGTGGGCGATGGGATTGCCATCAAACCGACTGGCAACAAAATGGTCGCGCCGGTAGACGGTACCATTGGTAAAATTTTCGAAACCAACCACGCGTTCTCTATTGAATCTGATAGCGGCATCGAGCTGTTCGTTCACTTCGGTATTGATACCGTTGAACTGAAAGGCGAAGGCTTCAAGCGCATCGCTGAAGAAGGTCAGCGCGTGAAAGTCGGCGATCCGGTTATCGAATTTGATCTGCCGCTGCTGGAAGAGAAAGCCAAGTCGACTCTGACGCCGGTGGTTATCTCCAACATGGACGAGATCAAAGAGCTGATCAAACTGTCCGGTAGCGTGACCGTGGGTGAAACCCCGGTAATCCGCATCAAGAAGTAATGCTTGCTGCATAAAAATGGCGCCGAAAGGCGCCATTTTTTTTATACCGCGCAGGTTACCGGTCGATAGCACTTCTCGCGAGACAAGACGCGCAATCCCTCCGGGGTGCTCTCCAGAATTCGCCGCTCGCTGTCAGCGACCAGCAGTTCGCACTGATATCCACCGGCCAGGCCGAACAGCGACCGCGCCACGCAGGCATCCTCCAGCGCCGCCTCACCTGTCGTATCAAAATGACCAACAATGCGTCCCTGCTGGCGGATCACTAACCGATAGCTTTTCATCTGCTTTGCTCCAGCGGCGGTAGGATCAATTCGTCACAACCCTGGGCGGCAGTCCAGTTCATCACCTCCAGCACGCGCTGGGCAGCAGCCTGCGTCGCTGCCCCCAGCGCCAGGCCGGAAAGCAACCCGCTCACCAGCTCCGCGCAGAACAGATCGCCGGTTCCTTTTAAGTCTGTCTCCACCCGCGGGTGAACCACCACTTCCACTGCATCGGCCGTCACCACCAGCACATTGATCGTCGAATCGGCCTCTCCCGGCGCGCTGGTGATCACCACCCATTTGAGGGTGTCCGACAGCAGGCTTCGCGCCGCGGCGACCGCCTCCTGCCGATCGCGACAGCGCTGGCCGCTCAGCGTCTCCAGTTCGAACAGATTGGGGGTGATCCCTTGCGCCAGCGGCAGCAGGTGCTGACGATAGGCGTCCGGGATCTCAGCCTTGACATAGATGCCGCTGTCGACATCGCCGATGACCGGATCCACCAGAATGCATAACCCGGGATGGCGGGCCCGTACGCGCGTCAGCCACTGCGCCAGGCGTTCGATTTGCACAGCGCTGCCCATATAGCCGGTGGTGACCGCACGCAGTTCGCGCAGCGCGTCGCGCTCCTCCAGCGCCTGCAGATACCCGACAAACCACTCTTCCGGAATAATGCCGCCATAGAACGTCTCATAATGGGGCGTATTACTGAACAGCACCGTCGGCACCGCCAGCACGCGCAGACCATGCTGTTTAATCGCCGGAACCGCGATGCTGTTGCCGACGCTGCCATAGACTACCTGCGACTGCACGGCGACGATATCCACTTCCGACGCCCGGCTTTTGTCGTGAAAGAGCACTGATTGTATATCATCCTGCTGGCCCATCTTTTCTCCCCCCGCTGGACAGCGGGTCACGCACTGATTATGATTCGTCCTATGCTAAATTCCATTTTGTCATAGGTCAATAATGTTAGCCGGAAAAACCGCCAGCGAAATCTTCGATAACATCCGCCATCTGGTGCAGAGCGGCGGGTTGCAGCCCGGAGAGGTTCTGCCGCCGGTACGTGAACTCGCCAGCCAGCTTGCAGTGAATCGCAACACTGTCGCCGCCGCCTATAAACGGCTGGTGACCTCCGGGCTGGCCGTCAGTCAGGGACGCAACGGTACAGCCATTAAAGCGCGGGACACACTGCCGGCGCTGGAGGGAGGTGACCCAACGACCCCGCTGAACGATATCTCCAGCGGCAATCCGGATCCGGCCAGACTGCCTGATTTACCCCGCTATCTGGGCCAGATTGCCCGCACGCCCCGCCTGTATGGCGATGCGCCCATCGAGCCGCGGCTTGGCCAATGGGCCGAGGCGTGGTTTGCCAGAGAGATAGCCGTTCCCTTTGCGGTGAATCTCGCCAGCGGGGCGATAGACGCCCTGGAGCGCCTGCTGTGCGCTCTGCTGCTCCCCGGCGACGGCGTTGTGGTGGAAGATCCCTGTTTTCTCAGCAGCATCAATATGGTGCGTTACGCCGGTTTTACCCCCTGCCCGGTGGCGGTGGATGCCGAAGGGATGGATCCTGACGGCCTGGAGGAGGCGTTACGCAACGGCGCACGGGCGGTGATCTTAACCCCGCGCGCGCATAATCCTACCGGCTGTAGCCTGACGGAAACCCGGGCGCATGCCCTGCGGGAGGTGCTAGCCCGCTATCCGCAGGTACTGGCGATTGTTGATGACCATTTTGCCCTGCTGTCGGCCACGCCATGGCACTCCCCTCTTCCTGCAAGCACCCAACGCTGGGCGCTGGTGCGCTCGATGTCAAAAACCCTCGGACCAGACCTACGGCTGGCCTTTATCGCCAGCGATGCCGCTACTTCAGCGGCGCTGCGCCTGCGGCTTAACGCCGGCAGCCAGTGGGTCAGCCATCTGCTGCAGGACCTGACGCTGGCCTGCCTGACCGACGAGGCGTTTATCGCCTCGATGACGGAGACCCGTCGTCACTATCGCCAGCAGAATGAGAAACTGGCGGCGGCGCTGGCCCGGCACGGCTTCAGCCATGCTACGCCAGGGGATGGCCTCAATTTCTGGCTGCCGCTGCCAGCGGCGAGCCAGCCCTACGCCTTACGCCTGGCCCGCGCCGGCTGGCTGGTCCGGGAGGGAGAGGTGTTTGGCATCCGTACGCCCTCCCACGGGCTACGCCTGTCGCTGGGCCGTCTGAGTGACGCTGAGATTTCCCGCCTGGCGGCCGATATTGCGCAGGCCTTAGACGCCCCCTGACGCAGGCAGTCCACCGAACGTATCGGGGAGTGATGGCAGCTGCCGACAAATTAATGAAAAATAAACGACAGCAGGCTAGTCTTACCTGCATGCCCTGATCGCCGAGGCGGACAAATCGCTCACAACAAGGAGCACCAGAGATGCATAACGCTGACCCGGCACTGAAAGCGGTCATTGAAGCCTGCGATCGCGCTATCTCGCAGGAAGATTACGATACCCTGATGAGTTATTACGCAGAAGACGCCGCGCTGGTCGTCAAACCGGGCATGGTGGTCAGAGGGAAAGAGAATATCCGCAAAGCCTTTATCGCCATTGCCGACTATTTCCAGCACCGACTGGTGGTGACTCAGGGGAAAATGGAGGTTATTGAAGGCGGCGGCAATGCGCTGGTGATTATGGAGACCCGGCTGGATATCCCGACGGCGGACGGGATATCCCAGGTTACGCGACGCGCCACCTATGTCTTTCAGAAGCAGGGCGAACGCTGGCTGTGCACCGTCGATAACTCCTACGGCACCGACCTGCTTGATGATTAAATGCCCGCCCCCTGGCTAAAGTGTTCTTCGCCGAACACGCCGGTGGAAAGGTAACGATCGCCGCGATCGCAGACGATCGCCACCACCACCGCGCCAGGATTTTCGCGGGCTATGCGTAACGCGCCCGCTACCGCGCCGCCCGAACTGACGCCGCAGAAAATGCCTTCCCGCACCGCCAGCTGACGCATGGTGTTCTCGGCATCCTGCTGATGAATATCCAGCACCGTATCCACCAGCGAAGCGTTAAAGATCCCCGGCATATACTCTGCCGGCCAGCGGCGGATCCCGGGAATACTGCTCCCCTCCTCCGGCTGCAGGCCAACAATGGTCACCGGTTTACTCTGTTCACGCAGAAAACGTGACACGCCGGTAATGGTGCCAGTGGTCCCCATACTGGAGACAAAGTGGGTGATACGCCCCGCGGTCTGCTGCCAGATTTCCGGGCCGGTGGTGGTGTAGTGGGCGTAGGGGTTATCCGGGTTGTTAAACTGATCGAGCAGTTTGCCTTCGCCGCGCTGGGCCATCTCCAGAGCCAGGTCGCGGGCACCCTCCATCCCCTGCTCTTTGCTGACCAGGATAAGCTCGGCGCCGTAAGCGCGCATCGCGGCCCGACGCTCCTGGCTCATGTTGTCGGGCATCAGCAGCTTCATCCGGTAGCCTTTCAGCGCGGCGATCATCGCCAGCGCAATACCGGTGTTGCCGCTGGTCGCTTCGATCAGCACGTCTCCGGGCTGAATTTCGCCGCGCTTTTCCGCTTCAACGATCATTGACAGCGCGGCGCGATCTTTCACCGAGCCGGCCGGATTATTGCCTTCGAGTTTGACCCAGACTTCGCTGCCGTTGTCCGGTCCCAGACGCTGAAGTTTGACCAGAGGGGTATTGCCGATGGTTTGTTCGAGTGTATTCACGATTTTTACTCAATAAAAAAGCCGGGCGGCGCTTCGCTTACCCGGCCTGGCAGACGCGTGATAATTCCAGACCGGGTAAGCAGAGCCTCACCCGGCAAAAGCACATGGATTTAAGCTATCAGGCCGACTCCGCCAGAGCAAGCTCGCCGCGCGGCTCGATACGCTCGGTACCGTTGTACAAACGCGCGTTTTGCAGCCCGACGAACAGCCGTTCGCCGCGGGACGGCGCCTCGTCGCCCGTTAACACCACGCTCAGCGGTTCGTCATACCACCCCAGAGGCTGGACGACTAATTGGGTGTAGTGCCCTTTCGGACTGGCCTCCAGGACCTGCACCGGCAGCGGCGAATCCAGGCTGGTCCGCCGGCTGATGTCCACTTCCCACGGGCGCAGGAACAGGTCCACTGGCCCCTGGTATGCCGGGGTATAGCCTAACGGCCAGCGGTGGGCGCCGACGTGGAACTGTCCACCGCGGATGACCCCCTGCAGGCGGTTCACTTCCCCCATAAACTCCAGCACGAAACGGGTAGACGGCTCACGCCATACGCGCTCCGGGGCATCGGCCTGTTCGATGTTGCCCTGGCTCATGACCACCACCCGGTCGGCAACTTCCATCGCCTCTTCCTGATCGTGGGTGACGAACACGCTGGTGAATTTCAGCTCTTCATGCAGCTGACGCAGCCAGCGGCGCAGCTCTTTACGCACCTGCGCATCCAGCGCACCGAAAGGTTCATCCAGCAGCAAAATTTGCGGCTCCACCGCCAGGGCGCGCGCCAGCGCCACGCGCTGCTTCTGGCCTCCGGACAGCTGCGCCGGATAGCGATCCGCCAGATGGGCCAGCTGCACCATCTCCAGCAGTTTGGTCACCTTGGCTTTAATCGCCGCCGCATTGGGGCGTTCGCGGCGCGGCAGCACGGTCAGGCCAAAGGCGATGTTATCGAACACCGTCATATGGCGGAACAGCGCATAGTGCTGGAAAACGAAGCCCACTTTACGGTCGCGAGCGTGCATCCGACTGACGTCGGTACCGTGGAAGCGGATATGACCGCTGGTCTGATGCTCCAGACCGGCGATAATTCGCAGCAGGGTGGTTTTTCCGGAGCCCGAGGGCCCCAGCAGCGCAACCATTTGTCCGGAAGGGATATCCAACGAGATATCATTCAGCACCTGGGTGCGACCAAACGATTTCTTAATATTGGCAATCTCAATGCTCATGATTTCCCTCCTGTTGCGCGCGTTCTTTCTGATTGGCCAGACGCCATTGCAACATACTCTTTAAAAACAGGGTCAGAATAGCCATTAACGTCAGCAGGGCGGCGGCGGTAAACGAGCCGACGGTGTTGTAATCCTGCTCCAGTAGTTCAATTTGCAGCGGCAGCGACAGCGTTTCGCCGCGGATCGAGCCGGAAACCACCGACACCGCGCCAAATTCGCCGATGGCGCGGGCGTTGGTCAGCACCACGCCGTACAGCAGCGCCCAGCGAATATTGGGCAACGTCACCCGGCGGAACATCTGCCAACCGGACGCGCCCAGCAGCACCGCGGCCTCATCTTCATGACTGCCCTGACTCATCATCACCGGCACCAGCTCACGCACCACAAACGGACAGGTAACAAAGATGGTCGCCAGCACCATGCCCGGCCAGGCGAACATGATTTGCAGATTATGCGCGTCAAGCCAGCCGCCCAGCGGACCGTTAGAGCCGTAAAACAGCAGATACACCAGACCGGCCACCACCGGCGAGACGGCGAACGGGATATCCAGCAACGTCAGCAGCAGCTGGCGCCCCGGAAAGGTAAAACGTGTCACCAGCCAGGCCAGCAAGGTACCGAACACCAGGTTCACCGGTACGGTAATCAACGCAATCATCACCGTCAGCCAGATGGCATGCAGCATGTCCGGGTTCGCCAGGTTTTCCAGCACCGGCATCAATCCTTTGCTGAAGGCCTGGATAAAGATGTAGAGCATCGGCACCACAAGGATGAAGGCGGAGACCAGCATCCCGACGCCAATCAGAAACCATTTTCCCCAGTTGATACGGGGCGCGTCGTAGCGTTTCAATTGAGTAACTTCCGCCATTAGTGACCTACCACGCGTCGACCAAAGCGACTCTGCAGGGTATTGATGGAAAACAGCAGCAGCAGTGAGGCGGCCAGGATCACCGAGGCGATGGCGCTCGCCGCCGGATAGTCAAACTCCTGCAGACGAATAAAGATCATCAACGACGTTACTTCCGTCTTCCACGCGATGTTGCCGGCGATAAAAATCACCGCGCCGAATTCGCCGAGGCTGCGGGTAAACGACAGAGCAATGCCCGCCAGCAGCGCCGGCGACAGCTCCGGCAGCACCACCTTGCGGAAACTCTGCCAGCGCGTGGCGCCCAGCGTTTCCGCCGCTTCCTCATACTCGGGCCCCAACTCTTCCAGCACCGGCTGCACGGTGCGTACCACAAACGGGATGCTGGTGAAGGCCATCGCCACGGCGATGCCGAGCCAGGTATAGGTGACTTTAATATCGAACTTCGCCAGCCATTCCCCGTAAATACCGTTCACCGAAAACAGCGAGGCCAGGGTCAGACCGGCTACCGCCGTCGGCAGCGCAAACGGCAGGTCCATTAAGGCATCCAGCAGCGTGCGGCCCGGAAAACGATAGCGGGTCAGGATCCAGGCCATCAGCAGACCAAAGACGCCGTTAAAAATCGAGGCCACAAACGCCGACAGCAGCGTCACCTTATAGGCGGCCACCACCTGCGGGTTGGTGATCACATCCCAGTACTGCGCCCAACTCATCTGCGCCAGCTGCATCACCAGCGCGCTGAGCGGTAATAACAAAATCAGACAGACAAACAGCAGGCTGGTGCCAAGGCTCAGGGTAAAGCCCGGCAGCACGCGCTTGGACGACACAGCAAACATTACTTACGCCCCGCCGCCAGCAGTTTGTCCAGTTCGCCGCCGCTGGCGAAGTGGGTTTTCATTACCTCAGGCCAGGAGCCAAACTTATCTTCCACGCGGAACAGCTCGGTCTGCGGGAATTTATCCTTCAGAGCATCCATCACTTTCGGGTTGTTTACCCGATAGTAGTAGTCGGTAATGATAGTTTGCGCCTGTGGCGTATAGAGCCAGTTCAGGTAGGCTTTCGCCGCCTTTTCCGTGCCATTGGCTTTGACGTTTTTATCGACCCAGGCTACCGGGAACTCCGCCAGAATGTTGGTTTTCGGGATAACCACTTCAAATCCCTGCGCCTCATACTGCTTGCGAATATTATTCACTTCCGATTCGAAGCTAATCAGCACATCGCCGAGGCCGCGCTCGGCGAAGGTGGTGGTCGCTCCGCGCCCGCCGGTGTCAAAGACTTCGACGTTCTTGAGAAACTGAGTCATAAACTGTTCGGTTTTAGCTTTATCGCCGCCATCAGCTTTATCCGCCGCGCCCCATGCCGCCAGGTAGGTGTATCGGGCGTTACCCGAGGTTTTCGGATTCGGGAAGATCAGCTTAACGTCAGAGCGAACCAGGTCGTTCCAGTCATGAATGTTTTTCGGATTGCCTTTACGCACCAGGAAACCCATCGTCGAATAGAACGGTGAGCTGTTGTTCGGCAGACGGCTTTGCCAGTCGGCCGGGATCAGGTTGCCTTTGTCATGCAGGATCTGCACGTCCGTCACCTGGTTGTAGGTGACCACGTCCGCCTTCAGGCCCTGCAAAATAGCCAGCGCCTGCTTGGATGAACCGGCATGCGACTGCTTGATGGTCAGCTTGTCCCCGCCATTGTCTTTCGCCCACTGCTGCTCAAAAGGCGGGTTAAGGGCGGCAAACAGCTCGCGGGAGACATCATAGGAGCTGTTCAGCAGCTCCGTCGCCTGCGTCTGCGCCACCAGCAGCATGGAAGCCGCCAGCGCCAGATATCCTTTTTTCAGTGATTTAACGGCCATTGCGCACCCTTATCAACGTTGAACATTTTCTGATGATCATCATATTTATAACGGGTACGAAAGGAGTAACGGTTTTATATACCGTTTGGCGATTTGGAAGTCGAAAAGGGAATAAGCAACTGGCAAAGCTTAGCTGAAAGCGGCTCGCAGATTAGACGGGTCATTGTGACAAACGGCAGCCAGGCGTGCACTGTGTTTATATGAAAAACACACAGATATTTGCTCGTCAGCTCAGACGTAGCTTAACGCCCGCAGAACGTCGACCAGGGTACTTACTGGGCAACCGCCGTTTTGCTAGCGACACGTTTCGCCGTCAGCACCCCGTTGGCCCCTATATTCTCGATTTCGCCTGCTGCGCAATACGGCTGGCGATTGGACTAGACGGCGGCCAACACGATGACGCCGCACCCGCTGGCAACAGAGCGAGGGATGGCGAGTTTTACGCTTCTGGAATATTGAGTTTGAAGAGCATGGTGATGCGGTGATGGAGGGGATACTTGAAGCGCCTGAGTCGCCGATGCCCTCACCCCTCCCCTCTGACTGAGGGAGAGGGAGTAAAAGAATCCGCACGCAGATCCCATAGCCGCACCTTACCGTCCCCTCTCCCCTTTGGGGAGAGGGTTAGGGTGAGGGGAAAAATTACAGCGCCTGGATACGCTCCAGCGACGGCGCGAAGTAATACCCGCCGGTCACCGGTTTGGTGAAGCGCAGCATCGCGTCGCGTTTACCGTCGGTATCGCCAAACATGCTCAGCAGCTGCTGCTCGATGTTATACAGGCGCGCGCAGTAGGCGCAGAAATAGAGGCCATGGGTGCCGCTGGCGGTGCCGTACGGCAGGCTCTGACGGACGATTTTCAGCCCTTTGCCATCTTCTTTTAAGTCCACGCGGCTCAGGTGCGACGTGACCGGACGTTCATCGCCATCGATCTCTTCGTTAGCGTCTTTAGTACGGCCGATCATCATCTCCTGATCCGGCACGCTCATGCGGTTCAGCTGTTTGAGATTATGCTCCCAGCGCTGGACGAACACGTAGCTGCCGCCCGCATCCACGCCGTCTTTAATGACCGCCACTTCGCGGCGGGTTTCTTCCCCCGCCGGGTTTTCGGTGCCATCGACGAAGCCGCTGAGGTCACGCTCTTCCACCCAGCGGAAGCCGTGGATCTCTTCTTTCACGTCGATAGCGTCGCCAAAGGCGGCCAGCGCGGCCTGCGCCACCGAGAAGTTAACTTCATGACGGGCGGATAAAATATGAATCAGCAGGTCATACTGGGTGGACGGCGCCAGCCCTTTGCCATAGACCGGGAAATCTTTTAACTCATCCGCCCCTTCGCCGCCGCTCAGCTGACGCCAGACGTTATTGCCGAACGCCACCACCGCACCGAGTTTGGCGTCGGGGAATTTAGCCTGGAAGGTGGCCACGTTATCGACAAAAATTTTGCTCGCTTCGCGCAGGGCGTTAACGTCCCCTTTGAGATTGGCTTCAATCCAAATCGCCGCGCGGCAATGTTCCGGCAAAATGCCGCTCTGAACCTGAGACATCGCTCCTCCTGAAATGATGCAACCACAACGCTGTCGCGTTGCTAACGCGCCATTGTAACCGTTTTTCAGAGCTGTCGTGTCTCTTCAGATCAATTTAGCGACGCCAGATAATCTTGCTGACCTTCCAGTTTTTCAGCGTATCGTCGGAGGGCATCAGCTCGTCCGGACCGCTCCAGTGGCCAGTGAAGGCATAGCTGATATGCTGGCTCCCCTCGGCCTGACACTCGACGACCGCCCCGTTGTCATGGCTGCCTTTCTGGCAGTTGCCGAAGGCTTTGCTGTACAGGTCGCTAAACGGTGTGCCGATTTTCACGCCGCTGGCGGTTTTGATATCCGCATCACGCACGTCAATCCGGCTGATAGCACCGTTGTCGCCATTGATGGTCAGCGCCACGCTGTTGTTTTTCAGCGCTTCAAAGTAGTGGACGATATTGCCCTTATCGGTCTTCATTCCGCTGCGTAAACGGTAGTCGCTGCCCAGCGCATCGCTAATCGCCTGTTCATTGAGCGGCGTGAAAGCCGTCAGTTTACCCACTCCCTGCTCGGTCACCTCGGTGGAAGCGCCAAACCAGTTCCACGGATAGGCCGCCGACCAGTTGACTGCGCTCATCGTGGAGCAGCCGGTCAGCGCCAGCGGAAGCGCACAGAGCATTACACGTAGCGATTTCATATCTCAATCCTTTCTGAGTCATTCAACGCATGTTGGAGTTCACGATCGGCAAAAAGTGCCATTAAAAGGTGGTCTGGTGAAAACAGGCGCCCAGGCGACGGCTGGTTAACAGCCACCACAGGGCATAGCCATCCGCGACCAGCAGCGCAATGGTCAACGAGGAGGGAGATTCGCCGCTCAGCCATAGCATCGGCTGCCACAGCAACAGCAGCACTTGCGATAGCACCAGCAGCCAGCGCATCGCCCGCCACAGGCGCGGCAGGCGCTGACGATAGCCGCTAAGCAGAAAGGCCAGCACCGCCGGCACGCCTGGCAGTAAACCAAGCCAGAAGCGCTCGTGATCGGGATAGAACAGATTAAGAATCGCGTCGCCCTGCTGGCGCGATGCGCCGGCCATCAAAAACAGCACCCACGTGCGGGCCTGCAACAACAGCACGCACCAGAAAAGCAAAGGCAGGCGCAGACGGCCATGGGCATCAAAATCGGCGGGGATAAACTCAGTATTCTTCATCTTCGATCAGGCGCTTGCCCAGGGTCAGGACATCGGCGTACTCATAGCCCAACCGCTCGTACATTCCCTGCACCACATCATTGTCTTCACGGACCATAATGTTGATTTTCGGGCAGCCGCGGGCAATCAGCTTTTTCTCCAGACGGTTGAGCAGCGCGTTCGCGATACCCCGGCCGCGATATTCCGGATGGACGCCGAGATAATAGGCCGATCCGCGATGACCGTCATATCCGCCCATCACCGTGCCGACCACTTCGCCATTCACTTCCGCCACCAGAAACAGGCTGACGTCGTGATTCAGCTTGCGCTCAATATCCATCTCCGGATCGTTCCACGGGCGCAGCAGATCGCAGCGCTCCCACAGCGTCACAACCTCTTCGAAATCCTGCTGGCGAAAAACGCGAATCTCCATGGTATTCCCCACCATTGACGGTTAAAAACAGTGATTATGGCGCGAATATAACTGATAGCCAATATCAGGCGAAATCAGCGACAAAAAATGGCATAATATGACTTTGTCATGTATTGAAATGAAAAGTAAAACAATTCTTATTTTGAATGGTCGTAACGGCAAACGCGATACGATATAACATTGGACATCACTTGTTTACAATTCAGGCCGAATGAGCACTTTTAAACCCTTAAAAATACTTGCTTCGCGCCGTCAGGTGCTGAAAGCCGGGCTGGCTGCGATGACGCTGAGCGGCGTCGCCTCACAGGTCAGCGCAAAAGAACAGCCACTGAAAACGTCAAATGGACATAGCAAACCCGCCGCCAAAAAGGCCGGGGGTCGCCGGATTGTAATGTTAGATCCGGGCCACGGCGGCATCGATACCGGCGCTATCGGCCATAACGGCTCGAAAGAGAAGCATGTGGTGTTGGCGATCGCTAAGAACGTGCGCAGCATTTTGCGCAGCAACGGCATCGACGCCCGCCTGACCCGCACCGGGGATACCTTTATCCCGCTGTACGACCGCGTGGAGATCGCCCATCAGCACGGCGCCGATCTGTTTATGTCAATCCACGCCGATGGCTTCACCAACCCGAGCGCCGCCGGCGCCTCGGTGTTCGCCCTGTCAAACCGCGGCGCCAGTAGCGCCATGGCGAAATACCTCTCCGATCGCGAAAACCGCGCCGATGAGGTCGCCGGTAAGAAAGCGACGGATAAAGACCATCTGCTGCAGCAGGTACTGTTCGATCTGGTGCAGACCGACACCATCAAAAACAGCCTGACGCTGGGCTCGCATATCCTGAAAAAGATCAAGCCGGTACATAAGCTGCACAGCCGCAATACCGAGCAGGCGGCGTTCGTGGTGCTGAAGTCACCATCCATACCGTCCGTGCTGGTGGAAACCTCGTTTATCACCAACCCGAACGAGGAGAAACTGCTCGGCACCACCGCCTTCCGGCAGAAAATCGCCACCGCGATTGCCAACGGCATTATCAGCTATTTCCACTGGTTCGATAACCAGAAAGCCCATTCGAAGAGACGTTAATGAAACCCGATGCCGCGCAGGTAAAAACTTTTCTGCTCCAGCTCCAGGACAACCTCTGTCAGCAGCTGAGCGCCGTGGATGGCGCGCCGTTTATTGAAGATGCCTGGCAGCGGGAAGGCGGTGGCGGCGGACGCAGCCGGGTGCTGCGCGAAGGCCGGGTGTTCGAGCAGGCGGGGGTCAACTTTTCCCACGTCCATGGCGACGCCATGCCTGCCTCCGCCACCGCGCACCGCCCGGAGCTGGCCGGACGCAGTTTTGAAGCCATGGGCGTCTCGCTGGTGGTTCATCCGCTGAACCCCTACGTGCCCACCAGCCATGCCAACGTGCGGTTTTTTATTGCCGAAAAGCCTGGCGCCGACCCGGTGTGGTGGTTCGGCGGCGGCTTTGATTTAACCCCTTACTACGGCTTTGAAGAGGATGCCGTCCACTGGCATCGTACCGCCCGCGATCTGTGTCTGCCGTTCGGCGAGAAAGTCTATCCGCGCTATAAAAAATGGTGCGATGATTACTTCTATCTCAAGCACCGCCAGGAGCAGCGCGGCATCGGCGGTCTGTTCTTTGACGACCTGAACACCCCGGATTTTGACCACTGCTTCGCCTTTATGCAGGCGGTCGGGAACGGCTATGCTGACGCCTATTTACCTATCGTCGAACGCCGGAAAGCCACGCCGTACGGCGAACGCGAGCGCCACTTTCAACTCTACCGTCGCGGCCGCTATGTCGAGTTCAATCTGGTCTGGGACCGCGGCACCCTGTTCGGCCTGCAGACCGGCGGGCGTACGGAGTCGATTCTGATGTCGATGCCGCCGCTGGTGCGCTGGGAATATGATTATCAGCCCGAGCCCGGCAGCCCCGAGGCGGCGCTGAGCGAGTTTATTCAGGTGCGCGACTGGCTGTAACGGCCGGATGGCGGCTGGCCACCCGGTAGCGGAGTCTCTTCCCTCACACCCACTGGCGCAGGCGATGGTGCAGCGTCATCGACGGTTTCTCAGCAAACAGCTGCTGATAGTCGGTGGCGAACTGCCCCAAATGCCAGAATCCCCACTGCATGGCCGCCTCCTTGACCGTCTCGCGCTCTGACCAGGGGCTTATCAGCTCCCGACGCACGGCGTTCAGGCGGATCCGTTTGAGCCAGGCGTTAGGACCAATCCCCAGTATCGCATGGAAGGCGTTCTGCAAGGTGCGACGGCTGACGTACAGCTGCTGGCACAGATCGAGAACGGTTAACGGCTCCGCGCTGTTTTCCAGCACATATTCGCGCGCCTGCGCCAGCAGGCGGCGGTAGCTCTGGTGGCTGACGCTCTCTGCACTTACCATCGGCTGCGCTTCTTCCAGCATCGTGCCCATCGCCAGCAACAGATTATCCCGCAGGACCTTACGCACGGCCGGCTGATGAAGGGTATCCGGATGCTCGCTAAAGGTGGCCAGCGCCTGTTGGACAAACCCCCACAGCGCGGCCTTATGCGGCTCGCGGACCGCCAGCGCTGACTGGTTGCGTAGCATATGTAGCACCCGTTCCGGGTGGTGCAGGAAACTGGCGTGACGCGCAATCACCTCCTGCGAAATCACTACCCCGAGAATGGTGTAATCATCCGGCGTGCTGAGCTCGAACTCCGTACCGCCGGGACGGGTGGCGATTTCTGCCCGGCCCAGACACTGCGAGCCGATAAACCCCTGTTCACCCCGGGTCGCCGGAATGCCAAACCAGAAGGAGTTCGGCCAGACCAGGCAGGACTGGCGCAGCGCCAGCCCGGTATATTCGCGGAAGACCTGGATCTCATCGAGTAGGATTTCGGTAAACTCGCCGCGAAACTGCCCCGGATGCAGCTGATCGTAGATCTGTTGCCAGGCGGTAATGGTCAGGGCGTGCTCATACACATCGGTTGTGTGTCGTTGATGAATATTGTCAATTTCAACCTGAGGCGTCAGCCTGGTGTCTTCCGGCAACGCCTCGCAACAGAGATGGTGCAAATTTGCAGAACGACGCTTTTTCATAATCGTTAAAGCCGGGGGCAAGCCGCTCCCGGCACCTCCGACAGGTTATGGATTTTTGAGACGATAGCGGCTACTGCGTTTTCGTAGCGTCCCTGCGGAAAAGAGCTGCTCCAGCGCCTGGCGGGCCTTATCCAGCGGCCAGGCAAAATGCGCGGCGACCTCGCCGGCCGTCATGCCCTGACGAACTGAAGCCAGCAGCGTCAGTAAGGCTTCCGATGAAGCCGGGTCAGCAGGCGGCATGGGCGCTGGCGGCGGTGGCTGAAAACCGCCGATCAGCCGCTGGGTATCCTCTTCCGGGCGGCCAATTTCCCGACGGCTGATCACGCAGCCGGTCCGCCGGGCAGCGGCGGCCCCGGCATCCAGCGCGGCGCGGCAGGCCGCCAGGTCGCCCTCCACCACCAGCGTTAACCTGCCCGGGTCGAGCACTTCATGACTGAGCAGGCGCACATTGGCCGCCTTAAGCATGGCATCCGCAGCGTCTACAGCCGCGACCATGCCCTCCACTTCGAGCAATCCCAGCGCATTGATCATCGCTCCCTCCATTACGCACGCTGTACAGGATGACGGGCAATATCGAGAACGGCATCGGTAAAGGCATTGCAGGCGGCTTTACAGGCGGCCTGGCTTCCCGTCAAAAAGGCGGCCGAATAGTTGGTTTCCGATGGCGGCGGGACGTAGGTCACCAGCTGAACGTCGGCCGACTTCATCGCCGCATCGATACCAAACGTCGCCTCCAGCGGCGGCGCCACCAGATAAGCGATCGGATCGCCCAACGCGATGCCAGCGGCCGATGAAAGATAAGAGCCGGTACGCGACACCACGTGCGCCAGAAAGGCGGTATCTTGCGCGTCGTTAGCCCACTGGAATGCCGCCCCACCTTCAATATGCGCCATCATGGCATCCAGCCCGGCGCGAACTTCCGCCGGGTTCGGGCCGCCAAGCATGATCAGTACTTCGCCGGCGGTAGGCGACGGACCATGGGCCGCGCCGGCGTAGAGGGAGCGGCCATAGACCACCTCCACCATCGCCTGCTTTGTCGCTTCGTCGGCGGCAATATACGTCACATCGTCAGAATCTGCCGTGATGAGTCCGAGGCTACGTATATGCGACGGTAATTTAAGCTCGCGCGCGAAACCGTCATTCACCGAGGCAATCACGCGCATCGCGGTGACCGAGGGTCGAATCAAATCTAATGCTGGCATGATGCCTCCTTAACGGCTCATGTTGATGCCGGAGGCTTTCTGCTCCAGCATACGTTTGGCTAAATCCACGATCACCGCGGCGGCTTCTACCGGCGGGGTGCCGCCCTGGTGGATATTGGAGATACAGGTCCGGTCGGCCTCGACGGTGGTCGCCACCCGCGGGGAGTACACCGCGTAGCAGGAGAGGCTCTCCGACTGGCCGAGCCCCGGGCGCTCGCCAACCAGCAGGATCACCACCTTCGCGCCGAGGATCTCGCCGATCTGATCTTCAATCTTGACGCGGCCATAGCGCACGAAGAACGGCGTCCCGACCTTCAGACCCGCCTGTTTCAGGCCGGCAAGCAGCGGCGGCAGGATCTCTTCGTAGTTGGCGGTGATGGCATCCGTCGACAGACCATCGGAGACCACCACCTGCACATCCGGATCCATCACGCACTGCGCCTTCAGCGCATCAATCGCTTCCGGACTGAGGCGACGGCCCATATCCGGACGCGTCAGGTAGAGGTTCTTATCGCTAATCTCGGAACGCACTTCCAGCAGCCCCTGCGCTTTCACCCACGCTTCCGGCACCTCTTTGAGCACCGTGTCTTTCGAGCGCGAGTGATCGGCCAGGAAGCGCAGCAGCGCCTGAGTGCGCGGACGCGGGCCGGCGCGGCCGGTGCAAACGCGCGCCGCGGTACTGCGTTTCAGTTCAGTCAGTACTTCGGCGCGGTGCGGATGTTGTACCCCAATCCAGGCTTTCGCTTCCGCTGAGCCCAGGTCCAGCGCGCAGCTTTCCACCACCGCTTCGCTGGCGCAGGCGGCATGGCAGGCCGGCGTCGACGCTGCGGGGGCCTGCGGCTGCGACTGTGGTTGTCCCATTGACGCCATTACGCTGCGTACAATGTCTTCAATCTGTTTTTGATCCATGATGTGTCATCCCCGCGTCATCAGAAGAACAGTGACGGATCGCCCGCCCGTTTGGTCAGGCGACCATTTGCCATAATGCCCATCGTTTCCAGCCAGCGTTCAAACTCCGGCGACGGCCGCAGGCCCAGCAGCTGGCGCACGGTCGCGGTATCGTGGAAGGCGGTGGTCTGGTAGTTGAGCATGATGTCGTCGCCGAGCGGCATGCCCATGATGTAGTTGCAGCCTGCGGTCGCCAGCAGGATCATCAGGTTTTCGTTGAGATTCTGGTCGGCATCGGCATGGTTGGTATAGCAGCAGTCGCAGCCCATTGAGATGCCGCTCAGCTTGCCCATAAAGTGGTCTTCCAGTCCGGCGCGAATGATTTGCCGGTCGTTATAGAGATACTCCGGCCCGATAAAGCCCACCACGGTGTTGACGAGGAACGGATCGTAGTGCCGCGCCAGGCCATAGTTACGCGCTTCCATGGTCACCTGGTCGGCGCCGAAGTTAGCGCCAGCGGAAAGCGCCGAGCCCTGCCCGGTTTCAAAGTAAAGACAGTTCTCCCCGGCGATGCGGTTAAACTCCGCCCCCACCGCCCGCGCTTCATCGAGCATCGCCAGCTCGACGCCGAACTCTTTAAGCCCTTTTTCACTGCCGCAGATGCTCTGGAAGATAAGCCCCCCCGGCGCGCCGCGGCGGATGGCTTCAATCTGGGTAGTGACGTGCGCCAGCACGCAGCCCTGGGTCGGGATGTTAAACTTGTCGATCACCCCGTACACCGTATCCAGCACCCGGCTCAGGTTCTCCACGTCGTCAGTGACCGGGTTGACGCCAATCACCGCGTCGCCCGCGCCGAAGGAGAGCCCTTCATAGATTTGCGCGGCAATACTCTGCACGTCGTCGCGGGTATCGTTCGGCTGCAGGCGGCAGCTAAAGGTCCCCGGCAGACCGATGGTGGTATTGGCTTTTTTGATCACCGGCATTTTTTTACCGCCGTAGATCAGATCGGCGTTGGAGCAGATCTTGGCCACCGCAGCCACCACCTCGGAGGTCAGCCCTTTGCGGACAAAGGCGATATCGTCGCTGGTGACCTCGTCGTTGAGCACGTATTCCCGCAGGTCGCTGATGGTCCAGTGTTTAATCCGCTGATAGGCGGTTTCGTTCACGTCATCCTGGATCAGGCGCGTAACGCAGTCCTCCTCATACGGGATCACTGGGTTATTACGGATATCGGCCACCGTCATATCGGAGAGCACCTGCTTGGCGGCCACGCGCTGCTGCGAACTCTCCGCCGCTACCCCCGCCAGCACATCCCCCGAACGCAGTTCGTTGGCTTTCGCCAGCACCTCTTTTACATCCTTAAACTGATAAACATTGCCGAACAATGTGGTCTTTAGTTTCATAAGTCGTTCCCTCAGGAAGGAAATGCGAGTGATTTCACCGTCACCGGCACAACCGATCCGCCAAAAAGAGGCGTACCAATGTCGATATAGTCTCCCGCCCGGATGCTCACCTCATCGATGACCGCCAGCGGAAGGTGTGGAAGCTGTGGCCGCAGCAGCATGCCCAGCGCTTTGCCAAAATCCTGCTCGGCCACCAGCAGCAGCGGACGGGGATTGGGAAAGCGGGCGACAAACGCCAGCAGGGCGTCAATTACGGTCAGTAAGGTGGCGTAGCGCACCGGAAGTGAAGCGGGAAGCGCCAGCACGTAAGCGTCCGCCTCGGGAGCCAGATCGAGCTGCGTCAGCGCCTGGAGCCAGGCGTTCGGCAGATCGGCGGCATCCTGCGGGATAGCCACCGGCAGATTGCGCAGCGGCAATGGAACCCCCTCCAGCCAGATGGTGCTCCCGGACAGGGACAGCGTATGCGCCCCGGCGCCAATCACCGTGGCGCGCACGGTTTGCGCCGGGAACTGCACGTTCATCTCACGCAGGCGCGGATGCTCGTGCAGGGCCGTGGCCAGCAGCGGCCCGATATCGGAAAAACAGAAAGGATCGGCGGGCTGATGGCGGTAGCACTCCCCCACTCCGCCGGAAAGGGTAATCACCTCCGGCTGAATACCCGCAGGCAGTACTTCGGTTTGCATCAGCCCCTGCGCCAGCGGTGAGAGGGTGCCGTCGATCACCTCGACGATCAGCGCCGCCATCCGGCGCGCCACCTGCGCCAGCTGCCCGGCGGTCAGCGCCAGGGCGTTAGTGCCGGCGCCAAACAGCGCATCGACAATCCGCTGCCCCGGCGGGTGCGCGTGGACCACGCGCCCCTGAGCGTCGGTTTCCAGCAGGCGGCCGCCGACGTTGAGGCAGGCGGTGGCGCTGACGTTTCCGGCGTCAAACAGGGCATAGTTCGAGGTACCGCCGCCAATATCGATATTAAGCACCCGGCACATCCGCTGCCGGGACAGGGTCTGCGCCCCGGCGCCGTGTCCGGCAATGACCGACTCCAGATGCGGCCCGGCGCTGGCGACGACAAAATCGCCCAGCGACTGCGAGAGCGCCATCACCGCCGGGCGGGCATTGCGGGTTTTCGCGCTTTCGCCGGTGATGATGATCGCCCCGGAATCCACCGCTTGTGGAGCGATCCCTGCGGCCCGGTACTGAGCCAGAATCAGCGCCTCAAGCTCGGCCTCTTTCAGTTCTCCCTGCTTATCAACCGGCGTAAAGAAGACCGGGCTTTGCCAGCTAATGTCGCGTTTGATGAATTCATAACGCGGCACCTGGGAAACCGCCGCGCGGTTCACCAGCTCGAGGCGCGAGAAGATCACCTGCGTGGTGGTGGTGCCGATATCAATACCGACGCTCAATAGCTGGCGCGTGTTCACGAGTGCGCCTCCGCTTCGTTGTTGGCAGGCGCCGGTACGTTTTCATCTTTTGGCACCAGCAGCATCGCCACGCCAATCGCGGTAACGCCGCCGACCAGCTTGCCGACAATCATCGGAAAGATCATGGCGTTCATATTGGCCGCCGCAAAACCGAGATGGTCGCCGAGGGCGAACGCCGCTGACACCGAGAAGGCGCAGTTGATCACTTTCCCGCGGGTATCCATCTGCTTCATCATGCCGAACATCGGGATATTGTTCGCCAGGGTAGCGACCATGCCGCCGGCAGCCATATTGTTGATTTTTAGCAGATTACCAACGCGCATCAGCGGTTTTTCAAACCAGCGGGTCAGCAGGAGCACCATCGGATAAGCGCCGAGCAGCACGCAGGAGATAGAGCCAATGACTTCGATGGCGCGCATCACCTCGCCGGGCTGGTCGCCAGGCGCCATAAAGATCGGATCGAGCCCCGGTATCAGCTCCCAGCCGAGCAGGAACTTGATCACCGCCGCCGCCAGGCCGATGGTGATCAGCGCCACGAGGAATTTGGCGAAGATCTGGAAGCCGTTGATCATTTTTTCCGGAATAAACTTCAGCCCCAGCGCCACCAGCACGGCGACGATGATCACCGGGATCATATTCATCAGGATCAGCGCGAAGGTAAACTCTACCGGCTGGCCGTTGATCTCCACCCCGGAATACATCGCCACCAGACCGCCGGCGATACAGCCGATGGGAATGGTGACAATGCCCGCCAGCACGCCGAGCGCCAGCCAGCGGCGATCGGTTGGTTCGATAATGCCGAGCGCCACCGGAATGGAGAACACAATGGTCGGACCCATCATAGAGCCGAGGATCAGGCCTGAGTACATCCAGGCCGCCACGTCGCCGCCCGCGAGTTCTTTAGCGAGGAAGAAACCGCCCATGTCGCACGCCAGCAGCGTGCCGGCGAACATCGACGGGTTGGCGCCGAGCATCTCATACAGCGGAATAATCACCGGACCAAGCAGATGAGCCAGCACTGGCGCCAGGGCGGTCATCCCGACCATCGCCAGGCCCAGCGCGCCCATCGCCATAAACCCTTCTTCAAACTGACCGCCGGATCCCTCAATGCTTTTCCCCAGTTTGCCGAGAAAGCGCGCCGAGCCGCCGAACTGCGACAGGATCCTGTCCACGGCGGCAATCAGCATAAAGAACATCATGATGTACATGATGATTTCGTTAATTCCCATAGCCCTTACTCCCTGTCATTTATGATTTGTAGATACTGTGAATACCGGGACATTAGCCGCACTCAGGCAACTTTCCCGGGCCGCGGCGTGAACGCCTTACCCGGGCTACGGCATAGCAGACGGCTGTGATCCTGTAGCCCGGCTAAGCGCAGCGCGAGCCGGGAAAGCCACAGCCACACGCCTCCGGGAAAATCGGCATTTATCGCGCCGCCGCGTACAGCTCGATAATCTGCTCCCGGCTGGCGGTGCGTGGATTGGTGCGCAAACAGATGTCCTCCTGCGCCGCTTGCGCCCAGGCGGCGTAGTGCGCGGACGTCGCGCCAGCCTCCGTCAGCCGCATCGTCAGACCGACCTCGGCGATCAGCTCGCGCACGGCGGCGATAGCCTCGCGGTCATCGGTTTTCTTGCCGGTTAACGCCCGGCCGATCTGGCTGAAGCGCGCCCGGCGCACCATGCGGTTAAACTCCATCACCGTTGGCAGCAGCATGGCGTTGGCCAGACCGTGTGGAATATGCAGCGCCGCCCCCGGCTGATGCGCCATGGCATGGCATAGCCCCAGCCCGGCGCTGGAAAACGCCATCCCCGCCATGCAGGAAGCCAGCAGCATGTTTTCCCGCGCCGCCAGATCCTGACCGCAGCCCACCGCTTTCGGCAGCGCCTCGCCGATCATGGCTATCGCCCCCATCGCCAGACTGTCGGTAAACGGCGTGGCGTGGCGGGCGCTGTAGGCCTCGACGGCGTGGGTCAGCGCATCAATCCCGGTCATTGCCGTGATATGCGGCGGGACGCCCTCGGTCAGCGCGGCGTCGAGGATCGCCACATCCGGCATCAGCGAGGCATGCGCCAGCACCTGTTTGCGTCCACTCACCGCATCGATAATCACCGTCACATTGGTGGTTTCAGACCCGGTGCCAGCGGTGGTCGGCACCGCGATCAGCGGCGGACGTGGGCGCAACTCGCTGTGCTCCGTCATCTCCCCCAGCGTCTGCTCAGGATTGGCGACCAGCAGCGCCACCGCCTTCGCCGCATCCAGTACCGATCCACCGCCAAAGGCCACCACGCCGTCGCAGCGCGCGTCCCGCAGCTGGGCGACGGCGGCGCAGACATCGGTGACGCAGGGTTCGCCGGCGGGACAGGGCCAGAGAGTCATAGCAATCCCTTTCATCGCCAGGCTACGCTCCAGCCCGGCGGTCATTCCCGCCTGATGGAGAAAACTGTCAACCATGACAAACAGATGCCTAAGGCCCCGGGACTGCGCTTGCGGACCGCAGGCCGCCAGCGCGCCGACGCCGTGCAGCGTCACCGGCGGAACGTTGAAGCTTTTCATTTGCTGAAGATTCAGCGTATCAAAGGCATGGAACAGCGCCGTCTGCAGTTCAGCTTGCATACATCCCCTCCGCTTTTTCCCTCCCGCTGTTGGCGATTGCCAGCGGGGTCATAAACAGGCTGTGCTGCGGCAAATGCACCGGTAATGCCGGGAAGCGCTGACGAAACAGCTCATGCACGCCCGGCTGCATACAGGCGCCGCCTGCCAGCCACAAATCGACAATCCCTTGTCCGGCAATATGTCGGGCGACAATTTCGGCCATCTTCTCGTACACCGGCTTAACCACCGGCCAGATCTCCCCGGCGTGGCTGCGCTTGTACTGCTCCGCCTCCTCAAGCCCGATGCCGCGATTCCCGGCCAGAGTCAGGGAGATATGGTGGCCGCCGGTGGCTTCATCCGCCGAATATGTCACCCTGCCCTGTTTAACGATGGCGATCCCGGTGGTGCCGCCACCGATATCCACCACCCCGGCGTTATCGAGCTGCAGCAGATCGGCCACCGCGGTAGGCTCATCCAGCACATGACTGATCTCCAGCCCGGCGGACTCCAGGACATTGATCGAAATGCGCGGATCGGTGCCGGGCGGAAACGAGGTCGCCGCATGGGTGAAGCGGCAGCCCAGCTGCTGCTCGAGAGTCGCAAGATGTCGGCGCACGAGGGTGACGGCGCCAAAAAAATCCCAGACGATGCCGTCGCGCACCACGTCGGCCCAGTCAAGGCATACCGCAACCGGCTGGCCATCGCGGTCGACCACCATCGACACCACGTCGCAGGTGCCCAAATCGATGCCCAGCCACAGCGGCGACTCGCTGGCGGCGGGCGCCTGGTTACACAGGGCAGCGGCTTTTTGCAGTCTCGGCGAAAGCCAGCGTTGTTCGTCGTGCGCCATGTTCATCCCTTATACGATTCGAAACGCATCCACCAGTACGCAGCGACGCAGACGAACGAAGGTCCGCGCGCTGGTTACCCCTTCCCCGGTTGGGGTGGTGATGGTCATGGTGGTCCAGCCCTCACCGCCCAGCCCAAGCCCGGCGATGCACGGCCCGTTTTTGACGAAGATGCTGGTGTCGATGGCATTCGCCATCTGGTTCATGTTGTCGATATTGCGCGAGTGCATCGCCGCGGTGTGGTGGCAGCCGCCTTCCAGTTGCACCGCCAGGGCGATGGCCTCCTCGACGTTCGCCACCCGCACCACCGGCAGCACCGGCATCATCAGTTCAGTCACCGCAAACGGATGGCTGGCGGGGGTTTCCACGAACAGCAGACGGGTTTGCGCCGGCACCTGCAGGCCAATCGCCGCGGCGATTTTGCCCGCGTCGCGGCCGACCCAGTCGCGGCTGACCGTGCCTTTGCCGCGCTCGTCGATATTTTTCAGCAGCAGCGGCTGGAGCTGTTCGGCCTGCGCCGCCGTGAGTTTCACCGCCTGCTGGCCTTCCATCAGGCGCATCAGTTCGTCGGCAACGCTATCGACCACGATCAGCACCTTCTCGTCGGCGCAGATGATGTTGTTATCAAACGAGGCGCCTTTGACGATCGCCTGCGCGGCGCGCGGTAGATCGGCAGTCTCATCCACCACCACCGGCGGGTTGCCAGCCCCGGCGGCGATCAGGCGTTTGTTGGTATGTTTGCGCGCCGCCTCGACCACCGCTTCGCCGCCGGTCACCACCAGCAGGCCGATGCCAGGGTACTTAAACAGCCGCTGGGCGGTGTCGATATCCGGGTTCGCCACGGTCACCAGCAGGTTGGCCGGGCCGCCGGCGGCCACTACCGCCTGGTTAAGCAGGGTAATTGCCCTTTGCGAGACCTTTTTCGCCGCCGGATGGGGGGCGAAGACCACGCTGTTGCCGGCGGCTATCAGGCTAATGGCGTTGTTGATCACCGTCGCCGCCGGATTGGTGGACGGCGTCACCGAGGCCACCACGCCCCAGGGCGCATTTTCAATCAGCGTCAGGCCGTTATCGCCGGTGAGCACCTGCGGAGTCAGACACTCCACGCCCGGCGTGCCGCGCGCCTGCGCCACGTTTTTGGCAAACTTATCTTCAACGCGTCCCATGCCGGTCTCCGTCATCGCAAGCTCCGCCAGTTCACGGGCATACTTTTCACCCGCCTCACGAATGGCCTGAATCACCTGCTGACGCATCGCCACCCGCTTTAATCCCTGCTGGGCCACCGTTGCCGCCGCGACAGCGTCATCCAGTGAGGCAAAAACGCCCATATCATGAACGGTGCCGGCAGGCTGGCTGCTGTCTTTCATTTTCAGCAGTACCGCTTTCACTACCTGTTCAATGTCCTGTTGATTCATGATTTTTCACCCTACTTATGGAAGAGCACCTGACCATCGGCCGCAGCCTCATCCACGATACCAATCACGCACAGATCGACCGGAGAGGCGCCGTGTGCGTGCGCCTGTCGCGCCGAGCTGCCGCTGACCAGCAGTACCCACTCGCCACATCCCGCGCCGATGCTGTCGATGGCGACCGCACATTGCCCGTCGGGCTCGCCGCGGGCATTGAGCATCTCCACCATCAGCAGTTTGTCGTGGGCCAGACCTTCATGGCGTACGGTGCAGACCACATATCCGGTTACCACAGCCAGCTTCATGTCCGTCTCCGCGTGTGATGTGCAGGCCGGAAAAGCGCAACGCCATCCGGCATTCATGCCTTTTCATGGCCGGATAGCGACGCGCTGGCGTCTTATCCGGCCAGAACTTTCCGGCCCCCCCTCCCCCGTTAGATGCTGCTGTCGCCCTTGAAGCTAATCGGGAAGACCTCTTCCAGATCGCCATGCGGGCGCGGGATGACATGTACAGAGACCAGCTCACCGATACGCTGAGCCGCCGCCGCCCCGGCATCCGTCGCGGCTTTGCACGCCGCGACATCGCCGCGCACCATGGCGGTCACCAGGCCCCCGCCGATCTGTTTCACTCCCACCAGCTTGACGCGGGCCGCTTTGACCATGGCGTCGGAGGCCTCAATCAGTGCAACCAGGCCCCGGGTTTCAATCATTCCTAATGCTTCCATTGTGTTTTCCTCTCATAAGGGGTCCTGAAGGGGACCATTCATTCAACCAGCGTGGACGAGTCGGGGATCCGGCTTGCGTCCGTCTGGCGCGGTACCGACGCCACCAGCGCCAGTTCGATAATTTCCTCTACGCTACAGCCTCGCGAGAGGTCGTGAAGCGGGGCGGCCAGGCCCTGGATCAGCGGCCCGATGGCGCGATATCCGCCCAGCCGCTGGGCGATTTTGTAGCCGATGTTGCCCGCCTCCAGCGACGGAAAGACCAGCACATTAGCCCGGCCCTGCAGCGGGCTGCCGGGCGCTTTGTGCGCAGCGACGTCCGGTACAAAGGCGGCGTCAAACTGCAGCTCGCCATCGACCATCAGCTGCGGCGCCCGCTGACGCACGATCTCCGTGGCCTGCTGGACGTTAGCCACACAGGGATGCCGGGCGCTGCCGTGTGTCGAGAAGGACAGCATTGCCACCCGCGGCGCTTCGCCAGCGATCGCTTGCCAGGTCTCGGCGCTGGCAATCGCGATATCCGCCAGCTGCGCCGCGGTCGGCTGCGGCACCACGCTGCAGTCGGCAAACCCCAGCGGCTGTCCGGTATACTGCGGCAGCATCAGAAACAGCGAAGAGAGCGTTTTACATCCCGGCTGCAGGCCGATAAGGCGCAGACCAGCGCGCAGCACGCTGGCGGTTGACGAGAGATTTCCGGCGATACACACCTCGGCCTGCCCGGCGCTGACCATCGCCGCGGCGAACATCAGCGGGTCGGCCAGCTTGTCGACCGCGTCAGCGGGCGCTTTATCGCCGGCGCGCGCCTGCCAGGCGGCGGCAAACGCCTCGCGCATCGCCAGGTTGCTGTGCGGATCGATGACCTGCACCCCGGTCAGCGGCAGACGTTCGCCAAGGGCGAACTGCCGCAGCGCGAAGGGGCTGGCGACGAGGATCGGATGCGCCAGGCCCTGCTGCTGCAGATAATGCGCCGCCTTCAACACGCGGACGTCCAGCGCATCCGGGAACACCACCCTGGCGGGGGCGCGCAGCGCCAGTTTGCGACACTGGTCAATGATCATCTTCACCTCCCAGCTGCTGCAGTTGGCTGAGCGCTGGCGGCGAGTCCGTCACGCCCAGGATCATCATCACGTAGACCGCGCTGGAAAGGCGGTTGAGCGCTTGCATAATATCGGCGCGCTGGACCGCAAATTGCGGCGTAATAAACACCTGCGCCGCGGTCACCTCCGCCTCGCGCACTTTGCCGCGCAGCAAATTAAGCAGCGCGACATCGCGCCCATGGCGGGCCTCCGGCACCAGGTGATCGTGACCCAGGTAACGCAGCGGCTGATGGGACAGACGATGCAGCTGCGCCTCGCTGAATCCGGCTATCGACTGCGCCGCCAGCGGTTCCTCCAGCGCATCGGCGCGCATGATGTTGCCCAGCCGCGAACGGATGTCCGTCAGCCACGGCTGCCAGGGCTCCGCCAGTTCAATTTGCAGCCACACCGTCAGGGCGATGGTGCTGTCCAGCACCGCGCGGAAGGCCAGCCGCGGATCGTTTTTCGCCACGAGGGTATCGGCCGTCAGATGAGTTAAGGTGTCCGGCTTTTTGCCCACCGGCTGGTGACAAAGCTCGCAGCAGGCCTGGGGCGGATGGTCGCTGCTGGTCAGGACATGCACCGGCTGCGGCGTCTGTTCGTCATCCTCGACAAACAGGCGCCCCTGGCGGTCGAGAAATTTGACCCGCAGATGCCGACTTTCCAGCAGTTCCCTCGCCGAGGGCGTCAGGCGGGCATCGGCAGGAAGATGGATTTCACCGCCTTCGCTGAGCGTATGATTCGCTCTGAGCCACGCTTCGGTAATGAAATCGTTCATAGCGATTGCCAGTTTGCCGGCCAGGCGACGTACAGGAAGCGCACCGTCGCCGGGGTACCGAATTCGATGCTGGAGCCTTTCGGGATGAACATGACGTCCCCCGCTTTGGCGACCAGCGTTTCCCCCTGATGGCGCACATGCAGCTCGCCCTCCAGCACCATATCGATTTCGTCGTAGTTCAGCGTCCACGGGAAGAAGGCGTTCTCCCACTGCATAAATCCGGCCGCCATGCTGCTGCCATCCTGGTCAGTCACCAGGTCCGTTAAGCCAACGCAGTGCGGCTGGGCGCCGTCGAAGCGGCCAAACTTCACGCTGCTGCCGTCGATCACTTTGATGCCGCCTTTGCCGGTCACGGAGTCAAATCCCGGCTGCATCGCCTCCTGCTCCAGGGACTGCTTCTCCTTCATCACCTTTTCCATCAGCTGCGCGACCAGGCTTTCGGTAAACTGGCCTTCCGGTAGCTGCGCCAGGATGGTTTCCCGGATCCGCTGGCTTTCCGTTTTGTCGCTGTCCGCCGCTGTCGCCGCCGGCGCGGCGCCATCGTCTTCGGTGATAGTGAATCCCAGCAGCTCGGCGACTTCGCGCGCTTCCGGGGTGATAATGCTGGCGCGCAGAACTACTGACATCGCCTGTTCGCCGCGCGCGTGGGCGGCACGAATATCGTTAGCGGTAATGAGTTTCTTCACCTGGCCCTTCCTCCTTTTGGCTGAGCTCACTCAAGTAATTTTCCAGCGGCGCAACGCTTTGCGGATCGCAACCGTTGAGGGCGAAAACCGGCGCCTGAAACCCCATCCCGTCCAGCAGCTGCCGCACCGCGGCGACATTGGCATCCGGCAGATCCGTTTTGCTGATCGCCACGATAAGGTGCTTTCGGCTGCCAATATCCAGCAACCCGGGTGGCAGGCGACTTTCGGTATCATTGGCCGCATGGACATAAATCAGGGTGTCCACATCCTGCAAGGTGGTAATTAAGGCGTGATACCAGCGCGGATGGCTGAAATATTCCCCGGGTGTATCGATGTCGCCACGATCGTTAAATTCCAGCGCCTGCGTTTTTCTGGCGAGGGAATAATTCCCCTGCAGGGCATTAAATAACGTGGTTTTTCCTGCACCGACGGCGCCGACAATCGCAATACGCTTCATGGTCGCTCTCAATTAACTTTTCGTTAATTCGCACAAGGTATAATTTAATAAGCGGCCTAATCCGCCGATGGTCTGCAGAAGCGCCTCCTCCACCGCGCCGACCGAGCCGTAGATCACCAGCGCGCCGCTAAACCGGTCGAGAAAACCGATGTGCACGTCGGCGGCCTTCATCGCCAGATCGCCGGCGATCATCGCCGTTTCTCCCGGCGTCAGCGTCATAATGCCGATCGCGCCGGATTCGGGTACGCCGATCTTTTTCGCCAGCTCCGCTCCCGGGTGGGCAATCAGATGCGCCAGCGTGACCTGTTTGCCTGGTACGAATTCCTGAATAATGCGTTCTTTATCCATGACTGATTGCCCCCCTGAAATCTGTCCTCATGGTGACGGTATTTCAGCGCGGCAAATAACAAATTTCGGCAAGTGGGGTTAAAAGGTGAAGTGGATCACTCAGGAGAGAAAATAATATTGCGGTGGAATTAAAAAGGCAGGCTCAGCGTTTTTTACTCACCGGCCTGCCTGATATTGCGCGCGGAAACGGATCCGCGCGTTAGCGGGGGAAATAGAAAATTACAGCGGTTCGGTTTGCGCTTCAACAACCGCCAGCGCCACCATATTAACGATCCGACGTACGGAGGCGATCGGCGTCAGGATATGCACCGGCTTCGCCACCCCCATCAGCACCGGCCCGACGGTCACCCCTTCCGAACTGGAGACGCGCAGCAGGTTATAGCTGATCCGGGCGGCTTCCATATTCGGCATCACCAGAATATTGGCCGCCCCCTTCAGCGGGCTGTCCGGCATGCGATCGTTGCGGATGCTTTCCACCAGCGCGGCGTCGCCATGCATTTCGCCATCGATCATCAGCTCCGGGGCGCGGGCCTTCACCAGCTCCAGGGTTTTACGCATTTTGCTGGCTGACGGACAGTCGGCAGAGCCAAAGTTGGAGTGCGACAGCAACGCCACCCGCGGTTCAATACCAAAGCGTCGCACGCTTTCCGCCGCCATCAGGGTGATCTCCGCCAGCTCTTCCGGCGACGGATCGTGATTGACATAGGTATCGGCGATAAAGGTGTTGCCGCTCGGCAGCAGCAGCGCATTCATCGCCCCGGCGGTGCTGACGCCGTCGCGATAGCCAAACAGCGGCTGCACCACGCGGTAGTGATCGTGGTACTCGCCAATAGTCCCGCAGATCATCGCATCCGCTTCACCGCGATGAACCATGATGGCGCCAATCACCGTGGTGTTGCTAATCACCGCCCGCTGCGCCTGCTCCTGGGTAATGCCGCGGCGCTTCATCAGCTGGTAGTACTCGCTCCAGTACTCTTTAAACCGCGGGTCGGATTCATTATTGACGATCTCAAAGTCAACGCCGGCCTTGATCTGCAGGCCCAGCTTCTGGATGCGCATTTCAATCACGCTCGGGCGCCCCACCAGAATCGGTTTGGCCAGTCCCAGAGACACCAGCTCCTGGGTGGCGTGCAGCACCCGGGTCTCCTCCCCTTCCGCCAGCACCACGCGCTTCGGCTCTTTGCGCGCCTGAGAGAAGATAGGCTTCATAAACAGGTTGGTTTTATAGACGAACTCGCTCAGCTTCTCGATATAGGCGTCAAAATCAGCGATGGGGCGCGTTGCCACGCCGGAATCCATCGCCGCCTTCGCCACCGCAGGGGCTATCTTGACGATCAGCCGCGGGTCGAATGGTTTCGGAATGATGTAGTCCGGACCAAAGCTTAAATCCTGATCGCCGTAGGCGGAGGCCACCACTTCGCTCTGCTCGGCATGGGCCAGCTCGGCAATTGCATGCACCGCCGCCAGCTTCATCTCTTCGTTGATCGCCGTCGCGCCGACGTCCAGCGCGCCGCGGAAGATGAACGGGAAGCAGAGCACGTTGTTGACCTGGTTAGGGTAGTCGGAGCGGCCGGTACAGATGATGGCGTCATCGCGGACCTGCTTCGCCAGCGGCGGCAGGATTTCCGGCTCCGGGTTGGCCAGGGCGAGGATCAGCGGCGCCCGCGCCATCTTCTTCACCATCTCCTGAGTCAGCACTTTCGGGCCAGAGCAGCCGAGGAAAATGTCGGCGCCGTCGATCACGTCATCGAGGGTGCGTTTGCCGTCGTCTTCCACCGCATAGGCGGCTTTGGTTTCCGCCATGTTCGGCTCACGGTCTTTATAGATAACGCCTTTCGAATCGCAGACCACGATGTTGTGCTTTTGCATCCCCAGCGCCACCAGCAGATTCATACAGGCGATCGCCGCCGCGCCCGCGCCGGAGACCACCATCCGCACGTCGGACAGATTCTTCTCGACGACGCGCAGACCGTTGAGGATCGCCGCGGTGCTGATGATCGCCGTGCCGTGCTGATCGTCATGGAAGACCGGGATATTCATCCGCTCGCGCAGCTGCTGCTCGATGTAGAAACACTCCGGCGCTTTAATATCTTCCAGGTTGATACCGCCGAAGGTCGGCTCGAGGGCGGCGACGACGTTAATGAATTTGTCCGGATCCAGCTCATCGACTTCGATATCAAACACATCGATACCGGCAAATTTCTTAAACAGGACGCCTTTGCCCTCCATTACCGGCTTACCGGCCAGCGCGCCGATGTTGCCGAGCCCCAGCACCGCGGTGCCGTTGGAGACGACCGCCACCAGGTTGCCACGGGCAGTGTATTTGTAGGCGGCCAGCGGATCTTTTTCGATTTCCAGGCAGGGGGCTGCGACGCCCGGCGAGTAGGCCAGCGCCAGATCGCGCTGGGTGGCGAGAGGTTTGGTCGGCGAGACCTGGATTTTTCCGGGAACCGGAAATTCGTGGAAGTCGAGGGCGCTCTGTTTTAACTGCTCATCCATTTTCTATTCCTTTCTTTCACGTATCGTTCGTAGGGGAAAAGCGTGATGACCATCCTGTCGTTCACCTTTCAGTGGCAGACAGTATCCCTCCTGGCGGGGCGATAAACTTTGAACACCGCCAAACTCTGGCCATCGTTATGATTTTGTTGTTATCAATTTATAGCGGTTATGTTACCCGGATTCGCCGCCAATAATAGCCCTGTCTGCTATGCTTTTTGGTTATGTACCTCATCAATGTTTATACCGTATACCGGCAAGCACTCATGTAACACCTTGTTCCAGGAGGACTTATCCATGAATCAGTTAGACAGCATCAAGCAGTTCACCACGGTAGTCGCCGACAGCGGAGACATCGAATCCATCCGCCACTACCATCCGGAAGACGCCACCACCAACCCCTCTCTGCTGCTGAAGGCCGCCGGCCTGGCGTCCTATAGCGGCCTCATCGACGACGCTATCGCCTGGGCCAAAAAACAGGGTGGCGGCCGCGAAGCGCAGGTGGCTCACGCCTGCGATAAGCTGGCGGTCAATTTTGGCGCGGAGATCCTCAAAAGTATTCCCGGACGGGTCTCCACCGAGGTGGACGCCCGGCTCTCCTTCAACCGCGAGAAAAGTATCGAGAAGGCTCGCCACCTGGTGGCGCTGTATCAGGAGATGGGCATTGATAAGTCGCGGATCTTGATCAAGCTGGCATCCACCTGGGAGGGGATCCGCGCCGCGGAGGTGCTGGAGAAAGAGGGGATCCACTGCAACCTGACGTTGCTGTTTTCCTTCGCCCAGGCCCGGGCCTGCGCCGAGGCCGGGGTTTATCTCATCTCCCCGTTCGTTGGGCGTATTTATGACTGGTATCAGGCGCGCAAACCGCTGGAGCCGTACGTGGTGGAGGAAGATCCGGGGGTGAAATCGGTGCGCAATATCTATGACTATTTCAAACAGCATAAATACAACACCATCGTGATGGGCGCCAGCTTCCGCCGCACCGAGCAGATCCTGGCGCTGGTCGGTTGCGACCGGTTGACCATCGCCCCGCCTTTATTAAAAGAGCTGCAGGCCAGCGATACCCCGGTGGTGCGCAAACTGATCCCTGCCAGCCAGATCCTGCCGCGTCCGGTGCCGCTCAGTGAAGCGGAGTTCCGCTGGGAACATAATCAGGATCCGATGGCGGTCGAAAAGCTAGCGGAGGGGATCCGCCTGTTCGCCGTCGATCAGCGCAAACTGGAAGATCTGCTTGCCGCCAAACTGTCACTTTAGTCTCACGGAGAAAAATATGTCCCGAAGAGAGCTTGCCAACGCCATCCGCGCCCTGAGTATGGACGCCGTGCAGAAAGCCAACTCCGGCCATCCCGGTGCGCCGATGGGGATGGCTGATATTGCCGAAGTGTTGTGGAACGATTTTCTCAAGCACAATCCGCAGAACCCTGACTGGGTAGACCGAGACCGTTTCATCTTGTCCAACGGCCACGCGTCGATGCTGCTCTACAGTCTGCTGCACCTGACCGGCTACGATCTGCCGCTGTCTGAACTGAAGCAGTTCCGTCAGCTGCACTCTAAAACGCCCGGCCACCCGGAGCATGGCTATACCCCTGGGGTGGAAACCACCACCGGCCCGCTGGGCCAGGGGCTGGCGAACGCCGTCGGGATGGCCATCGCCGAACGGACGCTGGCGGCGCAGTTTAATCGCCCCGGCCATGAGATCATTGACCATCACACCTGGGTTTTCATGGGCGATGGCTGTTTGATGGAGGGGATCTCCCATGAGGCCTGTTCGCTGGCCGGCACGCTCGGACTGGGCAAGCTGATCGGTTTTTACGATCACAACGGCATCTCCATCGACGGCAAAACCGAAGGCTGGTTTTCCGATGATACGGCGGAACGCTTCCGCGCCTATCACTGGCACGTCATAGGCGATATCGACGGCCACGATCCGCAGGCTATCAAACAGGCGATAACGGAAGCGCAGGCGGTGAAAGATAAACCGTCACTGATTATCTGCCGGACCATCATCGGCTTCGGTTCGCCCAACAAAGCCGGCTCAGAGGAGTCTCACGGGGCGGCGCTGGGCGAAAAAGAGGTAGCGCTGGCCCGCCAGCAGCTTGGCTGGAAATATCCTCCGTTCGAGATCCCGAAAGAGATCTACGCGGGCTGGGATGCGCGTCCGCGCGGGGAAAAAGCGGAGCACGCCTGGAACGAGAAATTCGCCGCCTACCAGCAGCAGTTCCCGGAGCTGGCCGCTGAGCTGACCCGACGTATGAATGGCGCCCTGCCGGAAGACTTTGCCGCGATCGCCCGCGACTACGTGGCGAAACTGCAGGCCGAGCCGGCGAAAATCGCCAGCCGCAAGGCTTCGCAAAACGCGCTGAACGCCTACGGCCCGCACCTCCCGGAACTGCTGGGCGGTTCTGCGGATCTTGCGCCGAGTAACCTGACCATCTGGTCTGGATCGACATCGATTAAAGACGATCCTGCGGGCAATTATATCCACTACGGGGTGCGCGAGTTTGGCATGACCGCGGTGGCCAACGGCATTGCCCTGCACGGGGGCTTTATTCCTTATACCTCGACCTTCCTGATGTTTGTGGAGTACGCCCGCAACGCCGCGCGCATGGCAGCCCTGATGAAGGCCCGGCAGATCATGGTCTATACCCATGACTCGATCGGTCTTGGGGAAGACGGGCCGACGCACCAGGCGGTGGAACAGCTGGCCAGTCTGCGGCTGACGCCCAACTTCAGCACCTGGCGCCCCTGCGACCAGGTGGAGACCGCCGTCGCCTGGCAAGCGGCTATCGCGCGACAGGGCGGGCCGACGGCGCTGATCCTGTCGCGACAAAACCTGGCGCAGATGCCGCGTACCCCGGAACAGGTGCAGGATATCGCCCGGGGTGGCTACGTGCTGAAGGATGCCGGCGGAAAACCCGACCTGATCCTCATCGCCACCGGCTCGGAAGTGGAGATCACCGTCCTGGCCGCGGAAAAACTGTTGGCCAAAGGGGTAAATGTGCGGGTCGTCTCGCTCCCTTCCACTGATGTGTTTGACGCCCAGGATGAGGCCTGGCGCGAATCGGTGCTGCCGTCGGACGTCAGCGCCCGGGTGGCGGTCGAAGCCGGGATAGCGGACTACTGGTATAAATATGTCGGCTTAAAAGGCAAGATCGTCGGCATGACCGGCTATGGCGAATCCGCCCCGGCAGAGCAGTTGTTCCCGTTCTTTGGCTTTACGGTCGACCATATCGTCGCCACCGCCGAACAGGTGCTTAACGGGTGATCCACAGCGTGGGCCAGGCATCTGGCCCCTGCCAGTTGTCGCACGTCGGCTGCTGCGCGTAGCGGGAGAGGCTGAACCGCTGGCCGTCAAAACGCCAGCGGGTTTGGATCCCGCAATCGCCGGCCCCGCGGCCTTTATCCAGGGTCACCAGCTCATGGCGGCGGTCATCATAGCTGGCGTTGATCAGCTCAATCTCACGCGGCGCCTCGCCCGGCGGCTGGAATGGCAACGTTAGCCGCACCTGACGGGCGACATAGGGGCGCTGGCGGGAGACCAGCCAGGCCAGCCAGACGGTGTTGTAGGCGCCGGATTCGCAGCTGGTCATCAGCAGCACTTTGTCATCCGTCAGCGCAGTAACGCGAATTTCACGGCGGAAGGGATCGAGGGAGCAGTGGCTGTTGGTCATCCGCTCATTACCGTAGTCCATCAGATCGTTGAGCTCCTCACGCCCCAGCGGCGACTGCGCCGTTTCCGCGCTCGCCACCGCGCGCAGCGCCGGCGCCGGCGGTACGCTGAGCGGCGGCTCTTCCCCTTTGCCGACCCAGGCCGTTTCGCTACCTACCCGCTTTTGCCGATCGTCGATAAAAAACAGAGCCGCTTTCAACCCCTGCAGGGAGATGGTCTGCAGGCCATTGGCCAGCGAGAGCGCTTTACCCTCCTGAACCTGCTGGAGAAACGCATCGATCGTCACGCTGTCGGCGGTTTTAATGAGCTTATCTTCAATGTGCCAGCGCTTGTCGGTCAGGGACAGCGGTTTACCATCCAGCAGCAGGCGCGGCGCTATCGGCGCGAGCGTCGCCACTGGATTGCCGGTGCCGCCCAGCTCGATACGCAGACTGGCGTCAGTGACTGCCCCAGCGCTGCGGCTGAGGGTCATCACCAGGCCATGATGCAGCCCCACGTTACGGGTGACGCAGAAATTTTGGTTGTTACAGGTGACCAGCCAGTCGTTGAAGCGCTGCTGCGTCGGTGCCGACCATGCCTGCGAGCAAGGCAGCACCGCCAGAAAAAGGAAAAAGATGACGCGAAAAAGCATGAACCGCCCGACCCCAGATAAACCCGACCACGGCGCCTATCCTGGACAACGGCAGCGGGTTACTCAATCGGATTTGTCAGAGTTCCCCGACATCAGGCCGGAGGTTTGCAGATATTGCAGCAGAATGACCGCCTTACCGTCGCGGATCTCCCCGTCAGCGACCATCTGCAGCGCCTGGCTAAAAGGCAGCTCCAGCACCTCGATGGCTTCATCATCCACCCCGCCGCCGCTGGTGGTTCGCTGCGCGTCGCTGTACTCGGCGATAAAGAAATGCACTACCTCGGTGACGCCCCCTGGCGACATAAACAGCTCAAACAGCTTTCTCACCTCGCCCACTTCGTAGCCGGTCTCTTCCACCGCCTCTTTACGAATGCAGGCTTCCGGCTCGTCGTTGTCCAGCAGCCCGGCGCAGGTTTCAATCAGCATGCCGTCATGATTGCCATTGACCCAGGTGGCGACACGGAACTGACGCACCAGGACCACCGTCTGCTTATGGCGGTTATACAGCAGCACGGTGGCGCCATTGCCGCGATCGTAGACCTCGCGCTTGTGGCGCACGACGCTGCCGTCCGCCCGCGTCAGCTCATAGGTCATGTTGCGTAGTACGAACCAGTTCTCAGAGAGGATTTTATCTTTAATGACGTGAATATTGAGTGACATACCGACCCCACAGCGTAAAAGGACGCCCTCATACTACGCTGCGGAGCCGGGTTTGTCGTCAGTGAAGCGGCGTCGTTTTCCGCGCCAGATAGTCCAGGATCCCCTGCGCCGCGTGACGGCCTTCCGCCATCGCCGTCACTACAAGGTCTGCGCCGCGCACGGCATCGCCGCCGGCAAAGATCTTCTCCTGACTGGTCTGATAACGGTAACGGCTCTCCACTCCGGCTTTAATACGCCCCTGACTGTCCAGCACCACCCCCGCCGCTTCCAGCCAGGGCATGCGGTGCGGGTGGAAGCCAAAGGCCATGATCACCGCATCTGCCGGCATAACAAACTCGCTGCCGGGGATCGGCGTCGGGCGGCGTCTTCCCCCGGCGTCCGGAGCGCCCAGCTCGGTGCGCAAAAAGCGTACCCCGTTAACTCGCCCTTTCTCGTCCAGCTCAAGCGTCACCGGCTGGACGTTAAACTCAAAGAGCGCCCCCTCTTCGCGGGCGTTTTTGACCTCTTTTTTCGAGCCCGGCATGTTGGCTTCATCTCGCCGATAGGCGCAGGTCACCTGGCGGGCACCGTGGCGCAGCGCGGTGCGCACGCAGTCCATCGCCGTATCGCCGCCGCCCAGCACCACCACGTTCAGCCCGGCGGTGTTGACATAAGGCTCTTGCGCCGATGCCGCCAGCCCCATCACCTGTTTGGTGTTGGCGATGAGGAACGGCAGCGCATCGTAGACCCCGGGGGCCTCTTCGTTCGGCAGCCCCGCCTTCATGGAGCGATAGGTTCCGGCGCCGACGAACACCGCGTCATAATCGGCCAGCAGTGTCGCCATGGAGATATCTTTCCCCACCTCGCAATTGAGCTCAAAGCGGATACCCATCTCGCTGAAGATCGCCCGCCGCCGGGCCAATAGCGATTTATCCAGCTTGAACGCCGGAATGCCGAAGGTCAGCAGACCGCCAATCTCCGGATGACGGTCGAAGACCACCGGCTGGACGCCGTGGCGCACCAGCATATCGGCGCAGGCCAGCCCGGCAGGCCCGGCGCCGATAATCGCCACCCGCTTGCCGCTCGGCTTAACCTGCGAAAGGTCCGGACGCCAGCCGCTGGCCAGCGCCTGGTCGGAAATATAGCGCTCAATATTGCCGATGGTGACTGCCCCGCTTTCATCGCGCAGGGTGCAGGCGCCTTCACACAGCCGGTCCTGGGGACAGACGCGGCCGGTGATCTCCGGCAGGCAGTTGGTCTGATGGGAAAGCGCGACCGCGGCGGCGATATTCCCCGCTTTAACCAGCTCGATCCACTGCGGGATATGGTTATGCAGCGGGCAGGTCCATTCGCAAATACTGTGCTCCCCACACGTGAGACAGCGGGCGGCCTGCTGCTGCGCCTGCTGCGGGGTGAACGGCTGATAGATCTCCTCAAAGTGGCTCTTACGCACCTCCGCCGCCAGCTTATCCGGCTCCCCGCGCGGGGGCGTCATCGCCATTTGCCTGACCTTCGCGCCAGCATTGGGCTGGCTGCAGAGCGACGTAGCGCGCTGCCACGGCTGCACCTCCTGGCATGCCGAGCGCAGTCGCCGCTGCTTCGCCAGGGTGATCAACGTCTCATCGTCGGCGAGGGTCAGCGCCTGCGCGGGACAGTTTTCCACACAGGCTGGCCCCGCCTCGCGGCCCTGGCATAGATCGCACTTGTGCGCGCTGGCTTTCACCAGGCCTGCGGCCTGGGGCGTCACCACCACCTGCATCACCCCGAACGGGCAGGCCACCATGCAGGATTTACAGCCAATGCATTTCTCCTGACGGACCTGAACGCTGTCGCCGGACTGGGCGATGGCGTCGTTGGGACAACAGCGGACGCAGGGGGCGTCCTCGCAGTGGCGGCAGGTGATGGCGTTACGCTGGCCCTCCGCTTTGATCACGGTGATACGTGGCAAAAAGCGCTGCGGGGTCAGCACGTGTTGCTCCTCGTTATGCGCCATCACGCAGGCCACTTCGCAGGCCTGGCAGCCGATGCACTTTCGGCTATCGCTCAAAATAAAGTGGTTCATGGCTTCCTTTTGTCTTCTTGGTGAATAACCCCTCAATGCGCATGCCTATTTATTACCCGACAAGATGACGCCGGAACAATGTCCAATTGCCCAGGATAAACTTTTTCTGGAGAGAATCCGTTTTGGATCAATTTTTTTGACTTAAATGAAATGAGGTTTCACACCGGCAAGGGATAATGCGCCGGTCTGCGGTGACGAAGCAGACTCGCTACCTGCTGGCAGGAAAGCTCGAGGTTTCTTTACGATACGGCAAAAGCAACATGATAAATTACACTATCTCCTTAATTTCTCCACGATTGCCGGAGAGGCTGGCGCTAAAGTGGCACAGGCTGTGCAATAACAAGAAAATGTGCATATGAGGTTTTTATTCTGATGGCGAATTTCTTTATCGATCGCCCCATTTTTGCATGGGTGCTGGCAATCCTGTTATGCCTGACGGGCACCCTTGCCATTTTGTCGCTGCCGGTTGAACAGTATCCCGACCTCGCCCCGCCGAATGTGCGGATCACCGCCAACTATCCCGGCGCCTCCGCGCAAACCCTGGAGAATACCGTCACTCAGGTTATCGAACAGAATATGACCGGCCTCGATAACCTGATGTATATGTCCTCCCAGAGCAGCGCCACCGGCCAGGCGACGATCACCCTCAGCTTTACCGCCGGTACCGACCCGGATGAAGCCGTGCAGCAGGTTCAGAACCAGCTACAGTCGGCGATGCGTAAGCTGCCGCAGGCGGTGCAAAACCAGGGGGTGACGGTGCGCAAGACCGGTGATACCAATATCCTGACGCTTGCCTTCGTCTCCACTGACGGCAGTATGGATAAACAAGATATCGCCGACTACGTCGCCAGTAACATCCAGGACCCGCTCAGCCGCGTCAACGGCGTGGGGGATATCGACGCCTACGGTTCGCAATACTCAATGCGCATCTGGCTCGACCCGGCGAAGCTCAACAGCTACCAGATGACCACCAAGGATGTTACCGACGCCATCAGTTCGCAGAACGCCCAGATTGCCGTCGGCCAGCTTGGCGGGACGCCTTCGGTCGATAAGCAAGCGCTGAACGCCACCATCAACTCGCAATCTCTGCTGCAAACCCCGGAGCAGTTCCGCAATATCACTCTGCGCGTCAATCAGGATGGTTCAGAGGTGACGCTGGGCGATGTCGCCACCGTCGAGATGGGGGCGGAGAAGTACGACTATCTTAGCCGCTACAACCGCCAGCCGGCCTCAGGCCTCGGGATCAAGCTGGCTTCCGGCGCCAACGAAATGGCCACCGCGGAGCGCGTGATCAATCGCCTCAATGAGCTGGCGCAGTTTTTCCCCCACGGTCTGGAATATAAGGTCGCCTACGAGACCACCTCCTTCGTGAAGGCTTCCATCACCGACGTGGTGAAAACCCTGCTGGAGGCGATCCTGCTGGTCTTCCTCGTAATGTATCTGTTCCTGCAGAACTTCCGCGCCACCCTGATCCCGACCATCGCCGTGCCGGTGGTGCTGATGGGCACTTTCGCGGTGCTGTATGCCTGTGGCTACAGCATCAACACCCTGACGATGTTCGCGATGGTGTTGGCGATCGGCCTGCTGGTGGATGACGCCATCGTGGTGGTGGAGAACGTCGAGCGCATCATGAGCGAGGAGGGCCTGTCGCCACGCGAGGCGACCCGCAAATCGATGGGACAAATTCAGGGCGCGCTGGTGGGGATCGCGATGGTGCTGTCGGCGGTATTTGTGCCGATGGCCTTCTTCGGCGGCACCACCGGCGCCATCTATCGCCAGTTCTCAATCACTATCGTCGCGGCGATGGTCCTCTCGGTGCTGGTGGCCATGATCCTCACCCCTGCCCTTTGCGCCACGCTGCTTAAGCCGGTTAAGCCAGGTGAATCCCATGAAAGAACAGGCTTCTTCGGCTGGTTCAACCGCACCTTCAACCGCAGCGCCAGCCGCTACGAAACCTTCGTCGGTAAAATACTGCACCGCTCGCTGCGCTGGATGCTGATCTACGTCGTCCTGCTCGGCGGGATGGTGTTCCTGTTTCTGCATTTGCCGACCTCGTTCCTGCCGCTGGAGGATCGCGGGATGTTCACCACCTCGGTCCAGTTGCCGAGCGGCAGCACCCAGCAGCAGACGCTGAAGGTGGTGCAGAAGGCGGAAGATTACTTCCTCAATAACGAGAAGCAGAACGTCGAGTCGGTGTTCGCTACCGTTGGCTCCGGCCCCGGCGGCAATGGGCAGAACGTGGCCCGCATGTTCGTTCGTCTCAAAGACTGGGACCAGCGCGACCCGCAAACCGGCACCTCCTTTGCCATTATTGAACGCGCCACCAAAGCGTTTAATCAGATTAACGAAGCGCGGGTTATCGCCAGCAGCCCGCCGGCGATCAGCGGCCTCGGCAGTTCGGCAGGCTTCGATATGGAGCTGGAGGATCATGCCGGGAAGGGGCACGATGCGCTGATGGCGGCGCGCGATACGCTGCTTGAGCTGGCCGGGAAAAATCCGCTGTTGACCCGCGTCCGGCATAACGGGCTCGATGACAGTCCGCAGCTGCAGGTCGATATCGATCAGCGTAAAGCGCAGGCGCTTGGCGTCTCCATTGACGACATCAACGATACGCTGCAAACCGCGTGGGGGTCGAGCTACGTCAACGACTTTATGGATCGCGGCCGGGTAAAGAAAGTCTACGTCCAGGCGGCGGCGAAATACCGGATGCTGCCTGACGATATCAATCTTTGGTACGTGCGCAACAGCAGCGGCACGATGGTGCCATTCTCGGCCTTCGCCACCTCGCGCTGGGAGACCGGCTCGCCGCGGCTGGAACGCTACAATGGCTACTCAGCGGTCGAGATCGTCGGTGAGGCGGCGCCGGGTATCAGTACCGGTACCGCGATGGACATGATGGAGAAGCTGGCCGCGCAGTTACCCACCGGCTTTGGCCTCGAATGGACCGCCATGTCCTACCAGGAACGCCTCTCTGGCGCTCAGGCGCCGGCCCTGTACGCGATTTCTCTGCTGGTGGTGTTCCTGTGCCTGGCGGCGCTGTACGAGAGCTGGTCGGTGCCGTTCTCGGTGATGCTGGTGGTGCCGCTGGGGGTGATTGGCGCCCTGCTGGCGACCTGGATGCGCGGGCTGGAGAATGACGTGTACTTCCAGGTGGGTCTGTTGACGGTGATCGGCCTGTCGGCGAAAAACGCCATTCTGATCGTCGAGTTCGCCAATGAGCTCAACGAGAAGGGCCAGGATCTGCTCAGCGCCACGCTGTCGGCTTGCCGTCAGCGCCTGCGCCCCATCCTGATGACCTCGCTGGCGTTCATCTTCGGCGTGCTGCCGATGGCGACCAGCACCGGCGCCGGTTCCGGCAGCCAGCATGCGGTCGGCACCGGAGTGATGGGCGGGATGATCTCCGCCACCGTGCTGGCGATCTTTTTCGTGCCGCTGTTCTTTGTGCTGGTGCGTCGCCGTTTTCCGCTAAAGGAGCGTCCGCAATAAACCGACGAGCTTCGGCGGCGAGGCGTAATAACAGAAAAGGCGACCACGGTGGTCGCCTTCTTTATGTGTTCAGAACCCTAGCGCGCTTATTTACTTCGCGTTATTCCCCTGCTCACATTGCGGAAATTTATTTACGAAGCATGCCTTCAATAAAGTCTTTCCAGTTCCCCAGTTCATGTTCAATCATAATAGCCTCTCTTATTATTATGGTCGATTCTATATAACTTCATTACCGATGGGAAGTTGTGCTCCCCTATTGCTCTGATTGTCTTATGGACCGCTGACAGAGATAAAACCTCTGGTTGTCGCTACTATGCCGCTTCGTATGTAAACATAATGTGACGTAGAGCAACCTCAGACAACATTTTTGCAATAATGTTAAAGCCCTCACATCATGCCCACAGGTGGCCAACATTTAACCACCCGATATATCGAATGAGATCCCCGGTAAAAAGTTATATTTATTCATCTGAATCACGTATTATTTCAGTAAGACTTATATATTCGGAAATATCTGAGTTAACCGCTTAATTGAATGTAAAAGGTTTATCTATGCTCAACATGTACGGAATTAAAAACTGCGATACCATTAAAAAAGCCCGCCGCTGGCTGGAAGCGCATCAGATTGAGTATCGCTTCCATGATTACCGCGCCGATGGCCTTGAGCGCGCGCAACTGGATACCTTTATTGCCGAGCTGGGCTGGCAGGCGCTGCTGAACACCCGTGGCACCACCTGGCGCAAACTCGACGAGTCGCTGCGCAATAGCATCGATAATGCCGACGCCGCAGCCGCATTGATGCTGGAAATGCCGGCAATTATCAAACGCCCATTGCTCTGCGCGCCCGGTCGTCCTATGCTGCTGGGTTTTAGTGAAGCAAGTTATCAGCAGTTTAACGAGGTATAGTCTATGTCTTGCCCGGTCATTGAGCTGGCTCAGCAGCTTATTCGCCGCCCTTCCCTTAGCCCCGATGATGCGGGATGCCAGGCGTTAATGATTGAACGCCTGCGTGCGATCGGCTTTACCGTTGAACCGATGGATTTCGGCGATACGCAGAATTTCTGGGCCTGGCGCGGCCACGGCGAGACGCTGGCCTTCGCCGGCCACACCGACGTAGTCCCGGCAGGCGACGCCGACCGCTGGATCAATCCCCCGTTCGAACCGACCATCCGCGACGGGATGCTGTTTGGCCGCGGAGCGGCGGATATGAAAGGCTCGCTGGCGGCGATGGTGGTTGCCGCAGAGCGTTTTGTCGCGCAGTACCCGAACCACAGGGGCCGACTGGCGTTTTTGATCACCTCTGATGAAGAGGCCAGCGCCAAAAACGGCACCGTCAAAGTGGTGGAGACGCTGATGGCGCGTAACGAGCGTCTGGACTATTGTCTGGTCGGCGAACCTTCCAGTACCGAAGTGGTCGGCGATGTGGTGAAAAACGGCCGCCGCGGCTCGCTGACCTGCAACCTGACTATTCACGGCGTGCAGGGCCATGTCGCCTATCCGCACCTTGCCGATAACCCTGTCCACCGCGCGGCGCCGATGCTGGCGGAACTGGTCAATATCGAGTGGGATAAAGGCAATGAGTTCTTCCCGCCGACCAGCATGCAGATCGCCAACGTGCAGTCCGGCACCGGCAGCAATAACGTGATCCCCGGCGATATGTTCGTCCAGTTCAACTTCCGCTTCAGTACGGAGCTGACGGACGAGATGATCAAATCCCGGGTGATCGCCCTGCTGGAAAAATACCAGCTGCGTTACAGCGTGGAGTGGTGGCTCTCCGGCCAGCCGTTCCTCACCGAACGGGGCAAGCTGGTGGATGCGGTCGTCAATGCGATTGAGCACTATAATGAGATCAAACCGCAGCTGTTAACCAACGGCGGCACCTCAGACGGACGGTTTATCGCGCGCATGGGGGCGCAGGTGGTTGAGCTGGGCCCCGTAAACGCAACGATTCACAAAATTAATGAATGTGTGAACGCCGCCGACCTGCAGCTGCTGGCGCGGATGTATCAACGCGTCATGGAACAGCTGGTCGCCTGACGAATTGACGTAAAGAGGAAGCGCGCATGGAATGGCTTATTAAACACTGGTGGATTCTGGTGCTGGTCTTTTTGGTGGGGGTAATTATCAACGTGATTAAAGATCTAAATCGCGTTGACCACAAAAAATTCCTCAACAACAAACCCGATCTGCCGCCGCACCGTGATTTTAACGATAAATGGGACGACGACGACGACTGGCCGAAGCACGACCAGTCGAAGAAACCGTAAGTTTGCCTTTATCGCGGTACCGCCCGCCTGTAACCCCGCTCTCCGGGGTTACAGCATTTCGATGATATCATCCCCTTTTGGCGTACTGCCGCTCAGTGCCTCATCAAAATAGTGCTTTGGCACGGTATAACGCAGACGCTCGATCGCCAACTGCATACTGCGATCGTCAATGGCATGCCCGAGATCGTCGACAATATCTAAGGTCACGTCGCCGCCCGCCTGCTGTAACGCCTCCTCGGCCGACACCGCCCACGCCAGGTCGATAACCCGATCTTCACCACCGTGGATCAGGTGAATGGTAGTGGCCGTCGTTGCCGTCTCCGGCAGCGTCGCATAGCGGCCATTAAAGGCGATGACCCGCGAAGCCAGATCCGGCGCCGCTTTGATACTCTCCAGCGACATAATCGCCCCCTGAGAGAAACCGATCAGCGCGGTGGCCAGTGGACTGACGCCGCTCTTTTCCTGCCAGTAGCGTACAATTTCAATAAAGGTCGGCATAATGGCGTCGATGCGCTGCTGACGATTCTCTTCCGTCACCCCCTGCAGCGAAAACCACTGCCGACCGTTGGGACCGCAAGGTTCCACCCCGCCGATACTGACGATCAGCGCATCGGGAAACTGCGGCGCGAACCAGCTGCCGATTTGCCCCATGGAGACCGGGTTATCCCCTACGCCATGAAACAGCAGCAACAGCTGTTGCGCAGGCGTCGCAGGACTTTGAACAATAAAATGATCGTGTTTCATGGCTGTCTCCTTAGTGTTTGCGGGCAGTGTACGCCGCTCGCCAGATATGACCATGCCATTTAACTGAATGAGTTAGTTAAAAAAATTGCAGATGCGCCACCTGCTGACGCAGCGCCTCAGCGCGCGCTGCATCAAGGGAGCGCAAGGCGTCAGCGGCCTCCCGACGCCATCTCGCCTGCAAGGCTTTTCGCCCCGTCAGCTGCAGCACGGCGCAGAGTGCGGCCTCTTCTTTGCCCTGCAGTCGTCCCCGCAGGGCCGGCAACGGCATGTCGGCCTGCATCAGTAGGCGGTTGAGGCAGCCCAGCGCCGCGGCCAGCGGGCGGTGGGCGAAGGCAAAGCTCGCCGCTTCCAGCCAGTCCTCATCACTAAGCATAGCGTCTGCGACGGCCGGCAGCGGCGCGGATTCCTCTCGCCACGGGCGAAGCCAGTATTCATCGCGCTGCAGCCGCTGCGCCTCCCGCTGCGCCAGCTGGCGCCCTGCCGCGGTCAACGGATAGAGGGCCATCGCCGTATAGCAGCCGCTGCTGGCCTCGCGATGGGTACCCAGCCGTACGAGGGTAAACCCGCAGCGTTGCCAGAAGCGCCACAGCTCAGCGGTATAGCCGAAGCTGACGGAGAGATAGTCATAGCCAGCGGCATCGGCGGCGATATCGGCGATCATCTTCCGCCCAAGGCCTTCCCGCTGGCGGGTGGGATGGACAGCGATCCGACTGACCCGCAGCCCGCGCAGCGTCGCCGCCAGGGGACTGCCGCCGTGCGCCGCCAGCGACTGGGCGACCAGATTCCCGCGCGGCCGGCGAAAACCCGCCCATACCGCCCGGCTCAGTTCGCGAGAAAGTCCCCCCTCGGCCACCAGCCACAGGGCGCCCGCTACCGCGCCGCCGGCGCGAGCGCAGCGGAAAGCCTGGCCCGGAGCATCCATCATGCGCCGCAGATCGAGCGGGGAAGTTCGGTAATGCGCCCCGGACAATAGCTGGTACATCGCCTCCGGTAGCGCTGGCTGCGTTTGCCAGCAGGACTGATTGACCGCCTCCAGGGCTATCTCCCCCATCGGCGCGTCGCGAAATGCCTCATCGTTAAAGATAAGCAACTGACTGATGGCTGACTCCAGCGGACAGCCCGCCGCCCAGCGGATCGGGGCGCTCAGGGTGAACGATTGCAGATGGGGCAGACTGGCGCAAAATTTCAGCAGGAATCCGCGACCGGTGCCCTCGTACCCTTGCACCGTCGTGGTGAGTAGCGTGCGGGGAAAACGGCTCACCAGCTGCCGGAGAAGCGGAGCCGGGATAGCCGCGGCCTCATCGACTATCAGCCACGCCGCCTTTTCTTTCGACGCCAGCAGCGCATCGGGCGCCATAAAGCGCAACGTCTCCCCGGCAAAGCTGGCCAGCACCACGACAGCGCTACGCGTTGGGGCGGTGACGATGGCCTCGCCCCCAAGCTGGCGCAGAAGCATGCCCGCCAGCGCGGACTTCCCCCGTCCACGCTCCGCCGTCACCGCCGCGATACCGGGCGGCAGGCGTATCAGTTGCTCAAGGATTGCCGCCTGCTCGGCCTGCGGGCGGCCATCGGCGGGATGCCAGTCGGGACGCGGGGCGGCCAGCGGGAAACGTGGCCGGTCCGACTGCCGCCAGAGCAACACCTCCGGATCGGCGATAAACTGCCGACAGCAGCGGTGAACAAAGTTAGGGGTAACGATAGGGTCAGGCGTATCGCTCCAGCGCAGAGAGTCCTCATCCGCCCGGGTCGGCCAGTCGGCGAAGGGGGGCGTCAGCAGCACCAGCCAGCTTCCCGCCCGCAGCGTGCCGCTCAGGGCCGCCATGGCGGCCACATCAAACCCGCGCCGGGCATCGAAAAAGGCGTGCATCACTTCCCGCCCCAGCAGCGTTTTCAGCGCGCAGGGCGCCACGCAGGGCGCAGAAACCGGCTCGGGGCCAACCCACAGGCCATCGCCGCCGAGCCTCTCCCGTAGCGCCTGCGCCTGCTGCAGCGTCCAGCTCTCATCGCCGCTGAGCACCAGCAGGCGACGGATCCCCTCCCGCGCCATTTGCGCGGTGAGGTTAAGCAGCGCGTCCATCATGGGGGACGATTACAGCGCGCTGCCGAAGGTATTGCACTGCGCCGGATCGCCGCTATCGAAACCGCGTTTGAACCAGGTGTAGCGCTGTTTCGAGGTGCCGTGGGTAAAACTGTCCGGCACCACGCGTCCCTGGCTCTGCTGCTGTAGACGATCGTCGCCGATGGCCTCGGCGGCGTTCAGCGCCTCCTGCAGATCGCCAGTTTCCAGAATATCCTGCTGCTGCATATTATGACCCCAGACGCCGGCGAAGCAGTCTGCCTGCAGCTCCATCTTAACCGACAGGCGGTTGGCTTCGGCCTGCGTGGCATGCTGCTGTTGCTGGCGGACCTTCGGCTCAATGCCCAGCAGTTTTTGTACGTGATGACCCACTTCATGAGCAATGACGTACCCCTGGGCAAAGTCGCCGTCGGCGCCCAGTTTATTTTTCATCTCATCGTAGAATGACAGGTCGATATAGACCGTACTGTCGGCAGGACAATAGAAGGGGCCCATCACCGACTGACCGGTGCCGCAGCCGGTACGGGTCGCGCCGCGATAGAGCACCAGCTTTGGCTGCGGGTACTGGCGGCCCATCTTTTCAAAGATCGGCCCCCAGGTATCTTCGGTAGTAGCCAGAATGACGGAAGTAAACTTCGCCGCTTCATCGTCTTTCGGACTGATGGAGCGCTGCGTGGAGGTCTGCTGCTGCGGCATCGGTTCGCCGGTCAACATGCCGGTCAAATCCACGCCGTAGTAGCCCGCCACCAGCACAATAATCAGCAGTACAATGCCGCCCTTCCCGCTCGGCAGACGGAAGCCGCCGCCCCCGCCGCCGCCAAACGGCGAGCCTGATTGTCCACGTCGATCTTCAACATTGTCGCTTTCGCGACGCCCTTGCCAGCGCATAAGCACCTCATTCCCTGTTATGTATCAATAGCAGAGATCGTAGGCGGTTCAGCGCAGGATTACCACAGGAAACAGCAAGAGACGCCAGAAGATGAGGCCATCTTCTGGCGGCGGGCGGGTTAGTCGAGCTTAACGCCCAGGCGGTGAGCCACTTCTTCGTAGGCTTCGATCAGGCCGCCAAGGCTCTGGCGGAAGCGGTCTTTGTCCATTTTATCGAGGGTGTTTTTATCCCACAGGCGGCTGCCGTCCGGCGAAAACTCGTCGCCCAGCACCACTTCGCCTTTGAACAGACCAAACTCCAGCTTAAAGTCCACCAGAATCAGACCGGCGTCATCGAACAGTTTTTTCAGCACGTCGTTGGCTTTGTAGGTCAGCTCGCGCATCCGCGCCAGATTCTCTTTACTCACCCAGCCGAAGGTTTCGCAGTAGGAGTCGTTGACCATCGGATCGTGCATAGCATCGTTTTTCAGGAACAGGTCGAACAGCGGCGGATTCAGCTCGATACCTTCTTCAATGCCTAAACGTTTTACCAGCGAGCCTGCCGCACGGTTACGCACCACGCACTCTACCGGCACCATATCCAGTTTTTTCACCAGACATTCGGTATCGGAGAGCAGCGCTTCCATCTGGGTAGGGATGCCCGCTTCTGCCAGTTTACTCATAATGAAATGGTTGAATTTGTTGTTCACCATGCCTTTACGATCGAACTGCTCGATGCGCGCGCCATCACCTGCTGACGTATCGTTACGGAATTCCAGTACCAGCAGGTCCGGATTATCGGTGCTGTATACTGTCTTCGCCTTACCACGATACAACTCAGCTTGCTTTTTCATCTTTCACTACTCCAGTGATATTGAGCCTAAAAATACGTTTCCACCTATACACAAAATCATTCAAAGTGCATCGAGGCGGCAACTGAGCGAATCCCCAGGAGCTTACAAAAGTAAGTGACTGGGGTGAACGAAGGCGGCCAACAAAGAGGCAATTTGAAGGATGATGTGTATACGCACACGTTTGCGTCACTATATATTAAAAGGGCCGGATTGCTCCAGCCCTTTTGATTACTTGTTAAATGCGGCCTGGAATACGGCTACCAGGGCGTCATTTTGCGACTGCGTCAGGGTGTGGCCTTTCGGGTCGATAAACTGCAGGCTACTGCGGTTATCGAGGTCGCCGACCTGCAGTTTGTAGTCGCCGGAGACCAGCTGCGGGTCACGTGCGCCCAGTTCCTGCCAGCTGCTGTCAGACAGCGGCTTATAGGTCAGCGCCATGCTGCCCTGAGAGCGCGTGCTGTCGGTCACTTTCATCCCCACTTTCTCGAGGGCGCCCGGCAGACGCTGCCACACCAGGTTAAACGGCGCGCGAACAACGAGCATCGGCAGGCCGGTATCGTCGGCGGCGCTCTGCACGTCGAAGGTGGCCCCCGCGCTGCGCTGGGCGGCGTTCTGGGCGCTGGTGGCATTCATGTCAAGGCCTTCCGAAATGACGTTCAGCATAGCGGTGCTGTAGCGCTGCAGAGATGCCGGATCGGCAACCGGTTTACCCGCCTGCTCCAGATTCACCAGCTTAACGACCACCGCTTGCTGATAACCCTGCGGTTTGACGGAGATTTGATAACGACCGCGATACTGCTGATCTTCATCAAGACGGTTCCACTCAACCCAGTCGGTGTTCAGCGTCTGGCTCGCATCATCGCGCTTGGCGATAACGTAGTTCTTCGACTGAAGAATACTGGTGACCTGTGCCCACAGCGAACCGCTGCGGCCGTTCTCGACCATCAGCGTCGCGGTATCGCCGTTAAACTGGGTCCGCGCACCGCTCACCAGCGCCAGCGGCTGCGCCGGCGGACGAATGTCCAGCGCTTTACCGACCGCGCCGGTGCTGTTAGCCACCGGAATATTGTAATCACCCACCTGAATCGGCAGGATCATCCCCGCCGGCGCGTGAAGTTCGCTCAACGGTGATGCCTGTAAATAGGCCTCATCACCGCTCACCTGACGCTTATAGCGCGAGTCAGAACTACAGGCCGCGAGGAGTAGAACCAGCGAAACACCCGCAACCTTCGCCAGGCGCGACTTCTGTACTGAGTAAGCCATCAAATCTCCCTAAACTTTACAGCAAACCGGCATGCTTCAGCGCGGCAGTGACGGCTTCACGACCATGATCGGTGATAGGCGTCATCGGCAAGCGCAGCGTATCGGTCGCCACAAGACCCAACGCCTTGCATCCCCATTTCACCGGGATAGGATTGGGTTCGACAAATAATTTTGTATGCAGTGGCATCAGACGCTGGTTAATCGCACGAGCTTCGGCAAATTGACCCGCCAGCGCCAGACGGCACATGTCGGCCATTTCGCGCGCCGCCACGTTGGCCGTGACAGAAATCACGCCTACGCCGCCGAGCTGCATGAAGTCCATACCGGTCGCATCGTCACCGCTCAGCAGAATAAAGTCGTCTGAAACCAGCTCTTTGATCTGGTGAACGCGACTTAAGTTCCCTGTTGCTTCCTTAATACCGACAATATTTTTAATTTCCGCCAGACGGCCAACGGTTTCCGGCAGCATATCGCAACCGGTACGGGACGGCACATTATACAGAATTTGCGGCAGGTCAGTATGTTCGGCGATAGCTTTAAAGTGCTGGAACAGGCCTTCCTGGGTCGGACGGTTATAATAAGGAGTGACCGTCAGGCAGCCAACAACACCGCTATCGTTAAAACGTTTGGTCAGGCTAATCGCCTCTGCGGTTGCATTGGCTCCCGTTCCAGCGATAACCGGAATACGCCCGTCGGCCAGCTCCAGCGTCATCATCACCACGTCGCCATGCTCTTCATGGCTCAGCGTTGCGGATTCACCGGTAGTCCCTACCGAAACGATCGCCGAGGTTCCGTTGGCGACATGGTAATCAATCAGTTTTTTCAGGCTTGTCCGGCAGACATTACCGTTTTCATCCATCGGCGTGACAAGCGCTACAATACTTCCCGTGAACATGGGCCATCCTCAGAGCAGAAGTGCGACAAGATTCTCAATGTTACGTTTGGAGCTGTAATAAAAGCAAGAGACCCGACGCCATCAGGGATGTTGTATGGCGGTTTTTTTTATGCTTTCCTAATGTTACCTCACCTTTTTAAAGGAAGAACAGGTTTGACAGCCTCATTACAACACTATCTGGTTATTACCGCCCTGGGGGCTGACCGTCCCGGCATCGTGAATACGATCACTCGCCACGTCAGCAGCTGCGGTTGTAATATCGAAGACAGCCGGCTGGCCATGCTCGGTGATGAGTTTACGTTTATCATGCTGCTTTCCGGGTCGTGGAATGCGATTAACCTGATCGAATCAACTCTGCCGCTGAAAGGCGCGGAGCTGGAGCTGTTGATCGTGATGAAACGCACCACTGCGCGCCCGCCGCAGGCCATGCCAAACACCGTTTGGGTCCAGGTTGAGGTGCCGGACTCACCGCATATCATCGAGCGCTTTACTGCCCTGTGCGATACATGGAATATGAATATTGCGGAGCTGGTGTCCCGCACGCAGCCGGGAGACGGCGATTCCGCGCAGCTTTTTATCCAGATAACTGCCCACAGTCCTGCGACGCAAAATGCAGCAAATATCGAACAAGCGTTCAAAGCCCTATGTACAGAACTGAACGCACAAGGCAGTATTAACATCGTTAATTATTCACAGCATGATGAACAGGATGGAGTTTAACCCATGACCCCACTGAAAGCCGGTGATATCGCACCGAAATTTAGCTTACCGGACCAGGATGGCGAGGAAGTAAATTTAACCGACTTCCAGGGACAACGTGTCCTGGTTTATTTTTACCCGAAAGCCATGACCCCGGGCTGCACCGTACAGGCGTGCGGCTTGCGCGATAATATGGACGACCTGAAAAAAGCCGGCGTTGAAGTGCTGGGCATCAGCACCGATAAACCGGAAAAACTCTCCCGTTTCGCCGAAAAAGAGCTGCTGAACTTTACGCTGCTGTCTGATGAAAACCATCAGGTTTGCGAGCAGTTTGGCGTCTGGGGCGAAAAATCCTTTATGGGGAAAACCTACGACGGGATCCACCGGATTAGTTTCCTCATCGATGCCGATGGCAAAATCGAACACGTCTTTGATGATTTCAAAACCAGCAATCACCACGACGTGGTGCTGAACTGGCTGAAAGAAAACGCCTGATGCAAAGCAAGACGCCGGGAGAGGAAGCCCTCGCCCGGCGTCTTTTTTTATTCTCATTGCCTTAGTCCTCGACTGCCAAACCATCCGGCCAGGCATGCACCACTGCTTTAATCAGCGTGGCCAGAGGAATGGCGAAGAAGACGCCCCAGAATCCCCACAGTCCGCCAAAGATCACCACCGACAGGATAATCACCAGCGGGTGTAAATTGACCGCTTCCGAGAACAGCACCGGAACCAGCAGGTTACCGTCCAGCCCCTGAATAATCAGATAGACCGCAAACAGGCTCCAGAACTCGGTGCCAGCGCCAAACTGAAACAGCGCCACCCCCACCACCGGAATGGTCACCACAAACGCGCCGATATAGGGGATCAGCACCGAGAAGCCCACCAGCACCGCCAGCAGCAGCGAGTAGTTGAGGCCAAAGAGAATAAAGCCTATCCAGGTGGCGACGCTGACGACAATCATCTCCAGCACCTTGCCGCGAATGTAGTTGGTGATCTGCTGGTTCATCTCTTTCCACACCTGCCCGGCAAGCCCGCGATTGCGCGGCAGAACGCGGCGCACCGCGTTGAGCATCTGCTCTTTATCCTTCAGCAGGAAGAAGACCATCAGCGGCACCAGCACCAGATAGACCGCCAGGGTGAGTAACCCCACCAGCGAGGCCAGAGAGTACTTAACCACCGAGTCGCCCACCGTCAGCATCCGGGTGCGCATATTTTCCGCCATCGCATCGATAATGCCGGCATCCATTAACGCCGGATAGCGCCGCGGTAGCGTGGCGGCGAAATCAGAGAGCTTATTTAGCATGCCCGGCATATCGCGGATGAGGTAGATCCCCTGCTGCCAGGCTACCGGCAGCACCACAAAGGCCAGCAACAGCAGGATGCCCACAAAGAGGATCAGCACCAGCGAGGTGGCCCAGGTGCGCGACAGACCGATGCGCTCCAGACGAACGGTCGGCCACTCCAGCAGATACGCCAGCACGATAGCCACCAGCAACGGGGCCAGCAGGCCGCTGAAAAAGAACATAATGCCGAAACCGGCAAGCAAAATAACCAGCAGCGCTATCGCCTCAGGGTCGCTGAATCGACGGCGGTACCACTGCATTAACATCTCAAGCATAAAACCTTCCCTGAAGGGCCAAGCGGCGACAATCCGGGGAATTGTATCGAAATGTCACAAAAAAGACTTCGCTTTTTGATGCGCCGCAGTCAAACCGTTCTCCGCCATGAAGAACATATTTTCAAGGCGGCCAACGCCAGCTAAACTCGCTGGGATGCGGCCAGGGAACATTACGCCGCACAATCGGTCAAACTGGCACACCCACATTACAGGACAGAGGTTATGTTCAGGCAGTTGAAGAAAACGCTGGTGGCGACCGCGATCGCGTCGCTGACGCTGGGTTCGATAGGTCCTGCTTTTGCTGACTCCGCAGATACCCTGCCGGACATGGGAACCTCCGCAGGAAGCACGCTGTCAATCGGTCAGGAAATGCAGATGGGGGATTACTACGTCCGCCAACTGCGCGGTAGCGCGCCGCTGATCAACGACCCTCTGCTGGTGCAATATATCAACGGGCTGGGTATGCGTCTGGTGGCTCACGCCAACTCGGTGCGTACCCCGTTCCACTTCTATTTGATTAATAACGACCAGATCAACGCCTTCGCCTTCTTCGGCGGCAATGTGGTCCTCCACTCCGCCCTGTTCCGCTACTCTGATAACGAGAGCGAACTGGCCTCTGTCATGGCGCACGAAATCTCCCACGTGACGCAGCGGCATCTCGCCCGCGCGATGGAAGATCAGAAGCGCAATGCGCCGCTGACCTGGGTCGGTGCCCTAGGTTCGATTCTGCTGGCGATGGCCAGCCCGCAGGCCGGAATGGCGGCCCTGACCGGGACGCTGGCCGGTACTCAGCAGGGTATGATCAGCTTCACCCGCCAGAACGAAGAAGAGGCCGACCGGATTGGCATTCAGGTTCTGCAGCGCTCGGGTTTCGACCCACAGGCCATGCCGATGTTTATGGGTAAACTGCTTGACGAGTCGCGCTACTCGACGCGACCACCGGAAATGTTGCTCACCCACCCCCTGCCGGAAAGCCGACTGGCCGATGCCCGTAACCGCGCCAACCAGATGCGCCCGGTGGTGGTACAGTCCTCGGCGGACTTCTATCTGGCGAAGGCGCGTACCCTCGGGATGTACACCAACGGCGACAACAAGCTGGGCACCGATCTGCTGAACGCCTGGGATAAAGGCAATATCCGCCAACAGCATGCCGCCCAGTATGGTCGCGCTCTGCTGGCGATGGAAAGCAACAACTTTGACCAGGCACGCAAAACGCTGCAGCCGCTGCTCAACGCCGACCCGCAAAATGCCTGGTATCTCGATCTGGCCACCGATATCGACCTCGGACAGAAGAAAACCAGCGACGCCATCAATCGCCTTAAAAACGCCCGCGAGCTGCGTACTAATCCGGTGCTGCAGCTGAACCTGGCCAACGCCCTGCTGCAGGGCGGGCAGCCCGGGGAAGCGGCGACCATTCTGAACCGGTATACCTTTACCTATAAAGAGGATGGCAACGGCTGGGACCTGCTGGCCCAGGCGGAAGGCGCGCTGGGCAATCGCGATCAGGAGCTGGCGGCGCGGGCTGAAAGCATGGCGCTGGTCGGCCAGCTGGAGCAGGCGATTTCCCTGCTCAGCAGCGCCAGCTCGCAGGTGAAACTGGGTAGCCTGCAGCAGGCACGTTACGATGCCCGTATCGATCAGCTACGCGATCTGCAGGCTCGCTTCCGTCCCTATCAAAAAATGTAAGGAGACCCCATGACCGACGCGGTAAAAATTTACCATAACCCACGCTGCTCCAAGAGCCGCGAAACGCTGAGCCTGCTGCAGAGCCGCGGCATCGATCCTGAGGTGGTGCTTTATCTTGAGACGCCACCGGATGCCGGGACGCTGCGCCAGCTGCTGCAGCTGCTGGGTATGGAGAGCCCCCGCGAGCTCATGCGCCAGAAAGAGGATCTGTATAAATCGCTCAATCTGGCCGACCCGGCTCTCAGCAACGCGGCGCTGATACAGGCGATGGTCGACAATCCGAAACTCATCGAGCGCCCTATCGTCGTCAGCCGCGGCCAGGCGCGTATTGGCCGCCCGCCGGAACAGGTTCTTGAGATCGTAAGCTAACTCACCCGCGCCGCGCTTGCGCGGCGCTTTTTTTACGTAGGAGATTCCAGATCTTTCACGCCAATATCTCCCGCCCGCCGGACGGTGCTACTGTTCATCCATCGCTCAATCCACTGGACGGATGAACATGAAAAAGCCGACCTCCACGCCCCATGACGCCGTGTTTAAGACCTACCTCTCCCATCCCGATACCGCCCGTGATTTCCTGCAACTGTATCTGCCCGAGACGCTGCTTAAAGTGTGCGATCTGCGTACGCTGCATCTCGAGTCCGGGCATTTTGTCGAAGACGATCTGCGTCCCTTTTACGCCGACATTTTGTATTCCCTGAAAACCACGGCGGGCGACGGTTATATTTATGCGCTTATCGAACACCAGAGCACGCCCGACCGGCATATGGCCTTTCGTCTGATGCGCTACGCCATCGCCGCCATGCAGCGCCATCTCGATGCCGGCCACGATCGCCTGCCGCTGGTGATCCCTGTTCTCTTCTACCACGGTCTGGTGAGCCCCTATCCGTTCTCTCTGCGCTGGCTCGATGAATTCGTCGCTCCGGAGCTGGCCGGCCACCTTTATCACGGGGCGTTTCCGCTGGCGGACATAACCGTCATTCCGGATGACGAGATTGCCACCCACCAGCGCATGGCAACGCTGGAGTTACTGCAAAAACATATTCGACAACGCGATCTGGCGCAGTTCCTCGACAAGCTGAGCGAATTATTATTGACTGGACTGGCGACGGAATCGCAGGTACAAGCCCTGATGCACTATCTGGTACAGGCAGGCAACACGCGCGAGCCGATTAAATTCATTCGCGAGCTGGCGTTACGTACGCCGCAGCATAAGGAGACGTTGATGACGATTGCGGAATATCTGGAACAACAGGGGCTGGAGCGGGGCCTGGCGCAAGGCCGTCAGGAAGGACGGAAAGAAGAGGCGCAGCGCATCGCTGTCGCTATGCTGCACAGCGGCCTTCCGCGCGACCTGGTCGCCCGGTTGACCGGGCTGACGGAGCAGGAGCTGACTCCCCTGGCGGACTAAAGCTTAAGGATCTCTTTCACGAAGGGGATCGTCAGCTTGCGCTGAGCGGTAATCGAGGCATGATCCAGCTGATCGAGGGTCATAAACAGCGAACGCATCTCGCGATCCAGCCGCTTCAGCAGGAAGCGGCACACATCTTCCGGCATCTCGAAGCCGCGCAGTCTGGCGCGCAGCTGCAGCGCCTGCAGTTTGTCTTCATCCGACAGCGGCTGCAGCTTATAGATCTGCCCCCAGTCCAGCCTTGAGGCCAGATCCGGCAGGCCAAGATTCAGCTGCCGCGGCGGCCGATCGCCGGTGATCAGCAGCCGGGTTTTGCCTGATTCCAGGATCCGGTTATAGAGATTAAAGATGGCCATCTCCCAGGGCTCATCGCCGGCGACGCACTCGATGTTATCGATGCACACCAGCGCCAGCTGTTCCATCCCCTCCAGCACCTCGGGCACAAACCACGTCCGTTTATCCAGCGGCACGTAGCCTACCGCATCCCCGCGCTGGGAAAGCTCCGCGCAGGCGGCGTGTAACAGGTGGCTACGACCTGCCCCTTCACGTGACCAGATATAAATGTACCCGCTGTGTTCCTGGCGCAGTACGTTCTGGAGGGCGGCAAGTAGGGAAGGATTATCACCCGGCCAGAAACTCGCGAAGGTTTCGTCGTCAGGAAGATACAGTGGCAAAGAGAGCTGTGCCGGTGCGTTCAGATGGACCTCAACATAGGCTTACAGAAAAACGCGAAGAGTTTACCACAGATTTAGGTCAGGAGAGAACCGGGCGGGATCGCCGCCCGGTCAGGCGATCGTTATTTAAACTCTTCGCTATCCGCCGCGTCGAGGACCACCTCTTCCGGACGCAGGACGCTAATAAGCTTGAAAATCAGGCTGAGGGCGATGCCCACGATAGTCGCCAGCGCCATCCCTTTCAGCTCGGCGGCGCCAATGTGCACTTTAGCGCCGCTAACGCCGATGATCAGGATCACGGAGGTGAGGATCAGATTCTGCGCTTTACTGTAATCCACCTTCGATTCAATCAGTACGCGGATCCCCGAGGCGCCGATCACCCCGTACAGCAGCAGGGAAACGCCGCCCATCACCGGCACCGGGATGATCTGGATAGCCGCCGCCAGTTTGCCGACGCAGGAGAGCAGAATCGCAATGATCGCCGCGCCGCCGATTACCCAGGTGCTGTAGACCCGGGTAATCGCCATCACGCCGATATTTTCACCGTAGGTAGTGTTGGGCGTCGAACCGAAGAAGCCGGAAACGATCGTCGACAGGCCGTTGGCAAACATCGAACGATGCAGGCCCGGGTCGCGGATCAGATCGCGCTTAACGATATTGGCGGTCACCACCAGATGCCCCACGTGCTCGGCAATCACCACCAGCGCGGCGGGCAGTATGGTGAAGATAGCAAACCACTCAAAGCGCGGAGTGTAGAAAGTCGGCAGCGCGAACCAATGCGCCTCGGCAATCGGGGTGGTATCGACCACGCCCATCACAAACGACAGCGCATAGCCCACCAGCACGCCGATCAGGATCGGGATAATCGCCAGGAAGCCGCGGAACAGCACGGATCCGAACACCGTCACCGCCAGGGTCACCATCGAGATAATAATGGTTTTACTGTCCGGTGACTGGCCGTCGGCCGGCAGCAGCCCGGCCATATTAGCCGCCACGCCCGCCAGTTCGAGGCCGATAACCGCCACGATGGCGCCCATCGCCGCCGGCGGGAACATCACATCCAGCCAGCCGGTACCGGCTTTTTTGACAATAAAGGAGACGAGGCAGAACAGCACGCCGCACATAATAAAGCCGCCCAGCGCCACTTCGTAGCCCAGCGGCAACAGCAGCAGCACCGGGGAGATAAAAGCGAAGCTTGATCCCAGATAAGCGGGAATTTTGCCTTTACAGATAAAGAGGTACAACAGCGTACCGATGCCGTTGAACAGCAGGACGGTGGCCGGGTTAATGTGGAACAGAATAGGCACCAGTACCGTTGCGCCAAACATGGCGAACAGATGTTGCAAACTAAGCGGGATTGTCTGTAAAAGCGGCGGTCTTTCACTCACCCCGATGGCACGGCGCGTCATAGTGTATTCCTCTGAGAGTCGTCTGTTATTTGCTGTGGATTACTTTTATTCAAAAAAAAGCCGACTCTCAAAGTCGGCTTTTTTCGCGGTATATTTTATTTCGTTCCAAAAATCTTGTCGCCGGCATCGCCGAGACCGGGAATGATATACCCGTGCTCGTTCAGTCCCTTATCGACAGAGGCGGTGTACAGCTCAACGTCCGGGTGGGCTTTCTCCAGCGCGGCAATCCCTTCCGGCGCCGCCACCAGCACCAGCACCTTGATGCTGGTGCAGCCGGCGTTTTTCAGCAGATCGATAGTGGCGATCATCGACCCACCGGTGGCCAGCATCGGGTCAACGACCAGCGCCATACGTTCATCGATGTTAGACACCAGTTTCTGGAAGTAAGGCACCGGCTCGAGGGTTTCTTCATTGCGATAGATACCGACCACGCTGATACGCGCGCTTGGCACGTGCTCCAGCACCCCTTCCATCATGCCGAGGCCAGCGCGCAGGATAGGCACAACGGTAATTTTCTTGCCCTTGATCTGCTCGACTTCCACCGGACCGTTCCAGCCTTCAATAGTGACTTTCTCAGTCTCCAGATCGGCGGTGGCTTCATAAGTCAGTAAGCTGCCCACTTCTGAGGCGAGTTCACGGAAGCGTTTGGTGCTGATGTCGTGCTCGCGCATCAGGCCCAGCTTGTGTTTGACGAGTGGGTGTTTGACTTCCACAATCTTCATTCTCTTTCTCCTCTGAGGGGCAGCCACAAAAAAAATCGCGGGATTATACCGCTTTTTGCGGATTGTGCCATACCCATCTTGCTTGACGTATATCAAGCAAAGTGATTTAGAGACAAAAAAACCGGAGGCGAGGCTCCGGCTTGGGTGCGGGGTGCAGTCCATACGCTTACGCGGGCCTACGTGTATTGTAGGTCGGTTAAGCGTTAGCGCCACCCGGCTACGACAGGTTCTCCCCGTTGCTGGCAATTACCTGCTGATACCAGGCAAACGACTTTTTCCGGCTGCGTGCCAACGTGCCATTGCCTTCATTATCTTTATCGACATAAATAAAGCCGTAGCGTTTTTTCATTTCCCCCGTGCCGGCGGAAACCAGATCGATACAGCCCCAGGGGGTGTAGCCCATCAGATCGACGCCATCCTCGACCACCGCCTTTTTCATCTCCGCGATATGAGCGGAGAGATAATCGATACGATACTGGTCATTGACGCTGCCGTCCGCTTCGCGGACATCAATCGCGCCAAAGCCGTTTTCGACAATAAACAGCGGCAGCTGGTAGTGATCCCAGAACCAGTTCAGCGAATAGCGCAGGCCGACCGGGTCAATCTGCCAGCCCCAGTCCGACTTTTTGACGTACGGGTTGGAGACCAGGCTGGTGGTTTCATCATAATCAAGCAAGGGGTTGTCTTCGGTGGCTTTGGTAGCGAACGACATATAGTAGCTAAAGCCAATGTAGTCGACACAGCCCTCGGTTAACGCCTGACGATCGGCTTCGGTGATATCCAGAGTAAAGCCGCGGCGGGCAAAATAGTTGAGCAGATGCTGCGGATAGCGACCGCGCACGTGGACGTCGGTAAACCAGTAACGGCGGTGCATGGCGTTCATCGCCATCATCATATCGTCCGGGGCGCAGGTCAGCGGATAGATGGGGCACATAGCGATCATGCAGCCAATCTGCAGCGCCGGGTTGATCTCGCGCGCCGCTTTCACCGCCAGGGCGCTGGCCACCAGCTCATAGTGCGCGGCCTGGTACATCACCGGTTCCCGGTCTTCATCCGGCAAATATTTCAAACCGGAGTTGGTGAAGGGAGCAAAGTCCTCATGGAAGTTGGCCTGGTTGTTGATCTCGTTAAAGGTCATCCAGTACTTCACTTTATGTTGATAGCGGGTGAAGACGACCCTGGCAAAGCGCACGAAAAAGTCGATTAGCTTGCGGTTGCGCCAGCCGCCGTACTCGGTGACCAGGTGATAAGGCATTTCAAAATGCGACAGCGTAATGACTGGCTCAATGCCGTGTTTCAGGCATTCGTCGAACAGATCATCATAAAACTGCAGGCCAGCCTCGTTGGGCTCCAGCTCATCGCCCTGCGGGAAAATACGCGTCCAGGCAATCGAGGTGCGAAAACATTTGAAGCCCATCTCGGCAAACAGCGCCAGGTCTTGTGGATAACGATGATAAAAATCGATCGCCTCATGGTTCGGGTAGTTTTTCCCGGCCACCACGCCGTCGGTAATTTCCCGCGGCACGCCGTGGGCGCCGGCGGTCATCACATCCGCCACGCTGATCCCCTTGCCGCCCTCCTGCCAGCCGCCCTCTAACTGATGCGCTGCGACCGCGCCGCCCCACAGAAAACCTGCTTTAAATCCGGACATAGTCTCTCCCTAATGTCGATCGTCGTCTGGCGAACGATACAGCTGATTAAAATGGTAAACCGCGCCAATCAGGCCGGCATCGTTACCGTGACTGACGGTATCGAGATAGTCGGCAATGCCGAACCAGGCCAGATGCTGGCGCAGTAGCGTCAGAAATCCTGGGCGTTCCACAACGCCGCCACCGATAAAAATGGTCTGCGGATCGAAGATATGGACGAGGTTATAAAGGCCATGGCCCAGGCCATTGAAGAACTCGGCGACCAGACGCTGACAAACCGGGTCGCCGGCGTCATAGCGGTCGAAAATCAGTTCGCCTGTCACGCTATCCAGCGGCGCGCCAATATGTTGCGCATAGCGATGGCGCAGCACCCGCAGAGTGCAGTTCTCATTCATTGAATAGCGACGAGGATCGCGTCCGCCGGGACGGTCGGTAAGCATGTAGCCGAATTCGCCGGCACGAAAACGCGCCCCGTTGATCAGCTGGTGTTGGCAGAAAATCGCCCCACCGATGCCAGTACCGATAGTGAGCACCAGAAAATTGGCCATCTCCGCCGCTTTGCCCTGCCAGCGCTCGGCCAGCAGCACACAGTTGGCGTCGTTTTCCACCGAGACCGGCAGCCCGGTTCGCGTCTCGAGCCACGATTTCATGGCGAAGTTATCAAATCGACGGATAGCGCCGCCCATGGTGATAAAACCGCTGTGCGGATCGATATAGCCCGGCGCGCTGATGGCTATTCCTTCACACGACGGATGGGCCGCCAGCCACGACAGCATTGCCTGTAAGATCCGATCGCCATCGCTGTCATTGATTGACTGCCTGGCGGTTTCCAGCAGCCTGCCGTCGCGGGCCATCACGCCCATCTTTAACGCGGTGCCACCGATATCAAATGCCGCAATCTTCATTCATCCCTCTCCTGACCCGCGTCAATCACCGACAAAATGCGTGGCAAACCAACACGGAAACCGGTTTCAGTCGTATAATGAGGATTCCTTTACGTAGAGGCAAGCACCAGACTGTACCCGGTTTCATTTTCGTGAGCAGTATCAAATTTAACCATTCATCAGCGGTTTTACGCCAACTGTAAAGCAGGCTCGCAAACGTTTGCTTTCCCTGTTAGAATTGCGCCGATTTTTCTTGCTTACCGCAAACGCGTGGAGACTTCGCAGTGACCGATAAAACCTCTCTCAGCTATAAAGATGCCGGCGTGGATATTGATGCAGGCAACGCTCTCGTCGACCGTATTAAGGGCGTGGTGAAGAAAACCCGTCGCCCGGAAGTGATGGGGGGACTGGGCGGATTCGGCGCGCTGTGCGCACTGCCGCAGAAATACCGCGAGCCGGTACTGGTCTCCGGCACCGACGGCGTCGGTACCAAGCTGCGTCTGGCAATGGATCTGAAGCGTCACGACACCATCGGTATCGACCTGGTCGCCATGTGCGTGAACGACCTGGTGGTTCAGGGCGCTGAGCCGCTGTTTTTCCTGGATTATTACGCCACCGGTAAACTGGACGTCGATACCGCAGCCAGCGTCATCAACGGCATCGCCGAAGGCTGCCTGCAGTCCGGTTGCGCGCTGGTCGGTGGTGAAACCGCAGAGATGCCCGGGATGTACCACGGCGAAGATTACGACGTGGCGGGTTTCTGCGTCGGGGTAGTGGAAAAATCAGAAATCATCGACGGCAGCAAAGTGACCGATGGCGACGTGCTGGTGGCGCTGGCGTCCAGCGGCCCGCACTCTAACGGCTATTCGCTGGTGCGTAAGATCATTGAGGTTAGCGGCGTTGACCCACAAACTACCGACCTTGACGGTAAACCGCTGGCCGACCATCTGCTGGCGCCAACCCGCATCTATGTGAAATCGGTGCTTGATCTGATCGCCAGCGTTGACGTCCACGCTATTGCCCACCTGACCGGCGGCGGCTTCTGGGAAAACATTCCGCGCGTACTGCCGGATAACACCCAGGCGATCATCGATGAGTCCTCCTGGCAGTGGCCATCCGTCTTCAACTGGCTGCAAACCGCCGGTAACGTCAGCCAGCATGAAATGTACCGTACCTTTAACTGCGGCGTAGGGATGATTATCGCCCTGCCGGCAGCGGAAGCGGACAAAGCGATTGCCCTGCTGAATGACAAAGGTGAAAACGCGTGGAAAATCGGGTATATCAAAGCCTCCGATTCCGAACAGCGTGTGGTCATTGCATGAAAAACATCGTGGTGCTGATTTCCGGTAGCGGCAGCAATTTGCAGGCGATCATCGACGCCTGCGGCCGGAAACAGATAAACGGCACCCTGCGTGCGGTATTCAGTAACAAGGCTGATGCGTTCGGCCTTGAGCGCGCGCGCCTGGCCGGCATCCCGGCCCATGCGCTGGCGCAAAGTCAGTTTGCCGACCGGGAAGCGTTCGATCGTCAGCTGATGCATGAAATCGACGCCTACGCCCCGGATCTGGTGGTGCTGGCAGGCTATATGCGTATCCTTAGCCCGGCGTTCGTCAGCCACTATCAGGGACGTCTGCTGAACATCCATCCCTCGCTACTGCCGAAGTATCCTGGCCTGCATACTCATCGTCAGGTGCTGGAGAACGGTGACGAGGAGCACGGCACCTCGGTGCACTTCGTCACCGATGAGCTGGACGGTGGGCCGGTTATCCTGCAGGCCAAGGTGCCGGTCTTCGCTGGCGACAGCGAGGAGGAAATCACGGCGCGGGTTCAGGCCCAGGAACATGCCATTTATCCGCTGGTCATCAGCTGGTTCGTCGATGGACGTCTGCGCATGGCAGGCAACCACGCCTGGCTGGATGAGCGACAGCTTCCCCCGCAGGGCTATGCCGCCGACGAATGAACAACCAGCCCCGCATGAGCACATCGCGGGGCTTTTTTTTAATTAAAAGTGTTTACTAATCAAACATCTCACAGAAATAATTCTTCTTACTGTCATATTGTTGTGACACAGTAAATCGCTACGCAGAAAAATTCGTCATAATAGTCTACGTCCTGTGAGTAAAACGGAGTGTGAGCGGTAATGGGCCAGGAAAAGCTATACATCGAAAAAGAACTCAGCTGGTTGTCTTTTAACGAACGCGTGCTGCAGGAAGCGGCGGACAAGAGTAACCCGCTGATTGAGCGCATGCGCTTCTTAGGGATTTACTCCAACAACCTGGATGAGTTTTACAAAGTGCGCTTCGCTGAGCTGAAGCGCCGGATTATTATCAGTGAAGAACAAGGCAGTACCGCCCATTCTCGCCACCTGTTAGGCAAAATTCAGGCCCGCGTTCTGAAGGCCGATCAGGAATTCGATAGTCTGTATAATGAACTGTTGCTGGAGATGGCGCGTAACCAGATCTTCCTGATCAACGAGCGCCAGCTGTCCGTCAATCAGCAGGCCTGGCTGCGCAACTACTTCAAGCAGTATTTACGCCAGCATATCTCGCCGATCCTGATCAACCGCGAAACGGACCTCGTGCAGTTCCTGAAAGATGATTACACCTATCTGGCGGTGGAGATTATCCGCGGGGAAAACATCAACTATGCTCTGCTGGAAATACCGTCGGATAAAGTGCCGCGCTTCGTGAACCTGCCGCCGGAAGCGCCGCGTCGCCGCAAGCCAATGATCCTCCTGGATAACATCCTGCGCTATTGCCTGGACGATATTTTTAAAGGCTTCTTCGATTACGATGCGCTGAACGCCTACTCGATGAAGATGACCCGTGACGCCGAGTACGATCTGGTGCATGAGATGGAGTCGAGCCTGATGGAGCTGATGTCCTCCAGCCTCAAGCAGCGCCTGACCGCCGAGCCGGTTCGCTTCGTCTACCAGCGCGATATGCCGGATGCGATGGTCGAAATGCTGCGCGATAAGCTCTCCATTTCCAACTACGACTCAATGCTGCCGGGCGGCCGCTATCACAACTTTAAAGACTTTATCGGCTTCCCGAACGTCGGTAAGGCCAATCTGGTCAATAAACCCATGCCGCGCCTGCGTCATCTGTGGTTTGATAAATTCCGCAACGGCTTCGACGCCATTCGCGAACGCGACGTGCTGCTCTACTATCCCTATCACACCTTTGAGCACGTGCTGGAGCTGCTGCGTCAGGCCTCCTTCGACCCCAGCGTATTGGCGATCAAAATCAACATTTACCGCGTGGCCAAGGATTCGCGCATTATTGACGCGATGATCCACGCCGCCCACAACGGTAAGAAAGTCACCGTAGTGGTGGAGCTGCAGGCGCGCTTCGATGAAGAGGCTAACATTCACTGGGCGAAACGCCTGACGGAAGCGGGAGTCCACGTTATCTTCTCTGCGCCAGGTCTGAAGATCCACGCCAAGCTGTTCCTTATCTCGCGTAAAGAAGGCGATGAGGTGGTGCGCTACGCCCACATCGGCACCGGTAACTTTAACGAGAAGACGGCGCGGATCTACACCGACTATTCGCTGTTAACCGCCGATGCGCGCATTACCAATGAAGTCCGCCGGGTGTTTAACTTTATCGAGAACCCCTATCGTCCGGTTAGCTTCGACTACCTGTTGGTGTCGCCGCAGAACTCGCGTCGTCTGCTGTATGAGATGATCGATCGCGAGATCGCCAATGCGCAAAACGGGCAACCGTCCGGGATTACGCTGAAGCTGAACAACCTGGTGGATAAAGGTCTGGTGGACCGACTGTATGCCGCCTCCAGCTCCGGCGTGCCGGTTAATCTGCTGATCCGCGGCATGTGCTCGCTGATCCCGGGTCTGGAAGGTATCAGCGAAAATATCCGCGTCATCAGTATTGTGGACCGTTTCCTCGAGCACGACCGGGTCTACTGTTTTGAAAACGGTGGCGATAAACAGGTCTGGCTCTCCTCTGCCGACTGGATGACGCGTAACATCGATTATCGCATCGAAGTTGCCGCTCCGCTGCTCGATCCGCGTCTGAAGCAGCGGGTGCTGGATATTTTTGATATCCTGTTCAACGATACGGTAAAAGCGCGCTATCTTGATAAAGAACTGAGTAACCGCTATGTGCCGCGCGGCAATCGCCGTAAAGTGCGCGCGCAAATGGCGATTTACGATTATCTCAAATCACTCGAACAACCCGACTAACCTATGCCAATAAACGATAACACCCCTCGGCCGCAGGAGTTCGCTGCGGTTGACCTTGGTTCGAACAGTTTTCATATGGTGATCGCCCGTGTCGTCGACGGCGCCATGCAGATCATCGGACGCCTGAAACAGCGCGTACATCTGGCCGATGGCCTCGATGAAAACTCGGTGTTGAGCGAAGAAGCCATGACCCGTGGGCTGAACTGCCTGTCGCTGTTTGCCGAACGCCTGCAGGGGTTCTCCCCCTCCAGCGTCTGTATCGTCGGGACGCATACGCTGCGTCAGGCGACCAACGCGGCGGAGTTTCTTAAACGCGCGGAAAAAGTGATCCCCTACCCGATCGAGATCATCTCCGGTAATGAAGAAGCGCGCCTGATTTTTATGGGCGTTGAGCACACGCAGCCGGAGCGCGGCCGCAAGCTGGTGATTGATATCGGCGGCGGTTCAACCGAGCTGGTCATTGGCGAAGATTTTGAGCCCCGCCTGGTGGAAAGCCGCCGCATGGGCTGCGTGAGCTTCTCGCAGGCCTATTTCCCTGGCGGCGTTATCAATAAAGAAAACTTCCAGCGCGCGCGCCTGGCGGCGGTGCAGAAGCTGGAGACGCTGGCCTGGCAGTTCCGTATTCAGGGATGGACCGTGGCGCTGGGCGCCTCCGGCACCATTAAAGCCGCCCAGGAAGTGCTGGTGGCGATGGGCGAGAAGGACGGATTTATTACGCCGGAACGCCTCGAAATGCTGGTCAGTGAGCTGCTGAAGCATAAAAACTTCGACGCGCTCAGTCTGCCTGGTCTTTCTGAAGATCGTAAAGCGGTCTTTGCCCCGGGGCTGGCGATTCTGTGCGGCGTGTTTGACGCGCTAGCCATTAAAGAACTTCGTCTGTCCGATGGCGCCCTGCGTGAAGGCGTGCTGTACGAAATGGAAGGCCGCTTCCGCCACCAGGATATTCGTAGCCGCACGGCACAGAGTCTGGCAAATCAGTACAACATCGATCGCGAACAGGCGCGCCGGGTACTGGAAACTACCACCCAGATGCTGGAGCAGTGGCAGGAGCAGAATCCCAAGCTGGCCAATCCGCACCTCGCGGCGCTGTTGAAATGGGCGGTGATGCTCCATGAGGTAGGGCTGAATATCAACCACAGCGGCATGCATCGTCACTCGGCCTACATTCTCCAAAATAGCGACCTGCCGGGCTTCAACCAGGAGCAGCAGATGCTGATGGCCACCCTCGTACGCTATCATCGCAAAGCGATCAAGCTCGACGATCTGCCGCGCTTTACGCTATTCAGGAAAAAGCAGTTTCTGCCGCTAATTCAGCTACTGCGCCTGGGCGTACTGCTGAATAATCAGCGTCAGGCTACCACTACGCCGCCGACGCTGCGCCTGCAGACGGAAGCTCACCACTGGACGCTGACGTTTCCGCACAACTGGTTTAGCCAGAATGCGCTGGTGCTGCTGGATCTGGAAAAAGAGCAACAGTACTGGGAAGGCGTGCCGGAATGGATGCTGAAGATTGCTGAAGAAGAGCCAGACGCCTGATCGTATCTCTGGCTATCAACCGAGCCGGGCGCTTACGCCCGGCTTTTTGCTGCTCAGCCGGTCATCTCCTCCGCCAACTGCGTCAGAGGTACCGGTACCCCGATATCATAGCCCTGCATATAATCGATCCCCAGCGTGATGACCGCCTGACGTATTTCCGGCGACTCCACATATTCGGCCACCACCTGCATGTTCTTCATACGCGCCAGACGACAAATAGAGTCCACGACCTGGTAATCAAGACTGCTGGCAAGCAGATTGCGAATAAAACTGCCGTCGATTTTAAGAATGTCGACGTTCATTGATTTTAACCGGGCGTAGCTGGCGTAGCCGGTACCAAAATCATCGATCGCCACCCGGCAGCCCAGCGCCCGCAGATGCTCTAAAGTCTGGCAGACCAGCTCGGGATTGCTGAGCGCGTAGTTCTCGGTCAGCTCGAAAATAATCTGCCATGGCTCAATGTTGTAGGCCTGCAGCAGCGCTTCGACCTCCTGAGGAAACTGGCTGCGGCTCAGCGACACCGGAGAAAGATTGATCGCCAGCCGCAGACCGGGCAGCGCCCGCCGGTTGGCGTCCATAAAGGCCAGCGTATGCTCAATAACCCACTGGTCCACCCGCGTTGACAGCCCAAACTCGTGCGCCACCGGCAAGAACTCGTTTGGCCCCGTTAGCTCACCCGACTCCCCTTCCATCCTCACCAGCACTTCATGATAGCGATCGCCGCGAATGCCCTGGATAGGCTGCGCCATCAGGACAAAATGGTCATGTTCCAGCGCTTTGAGAATGCGGTTCATCATCACGACTTTATCTTTCAGATCCTGCTGAACATGGCCCGCGCCGCGGCGCTGTAAATTTTCCGGATGGCCGCTGGCTAACGACATGTCGGCAATGGTGTTCAACTCGCCAAGCAGTAAATACAGATGCTTGACCGGCGAGCGAACGTTGCAATAGCTCATGCCGATCCGCGGCTGCAGGGGGACCCCGTCCCAGTGGAAACGGAACTGTCGCAGGGAGCGGTCAATTAAGTGAATGCGCGCCTGGTGCCCTTCGCTATTGAGACGGAACACTAAATCGTGACCGGCAAGATGATATACCGCTTCGTTGGGCTGCAGCAGCGTTCTCAGGTGGTTCGCCAGCATTTGCTTATACTGGATTCGCAAAAGTACCCCATAGTGGCGCCCAAGCAGTTCAAGCTCAGGAATGCGCAGAAAACAGAGCGTCGACCAGCTCGTGCCGTTGAGCGCCCGGCTCAGCGCCCGCAAGTTCGGCATATGAACCACCGGGTCGAGGAAGGCCATCTGCCGGACGCGAGCGTAGATCAGCCGCTGCTGTGTCGCCAGCATCGCCGTATAGGCGACAATAAACGAGAATACCAGATAGCTTGATGACGTGATCGCCAACTGGGTGTTATAGCTTGGGTAAATTGGTAAGTAACGGTAATGAAAATGGATCACGGCAATCAGCACCGGCGTCCAGATCAGTGAGATAAAGCGATAGCCAAAACGCATGGCACCCCAGAGCATCACCGGCATCAGCAATGACAACGTATAATTCGTACTAAATATGGTGCTGCTATCATTAAGCGGCATCAATAATAGCCACAGTAACAGAATTAATACCGTCGCCCAGCAAATGATTTCAATTTTTTTTATTTTTGGATCAATTTGTAAGCGAACCTGAGAAATAAAGCCGCGTAAATGAAAAGGATTACGAATGACCCGTAACACAAAATAACACAGCGGCATGCCGGTCAGGCACCCTACCATTAGCGCCTGAAAGGTGATTAATGAACGTAAACTAAATGGCGTAACGCCGGTCATTTCCGTTGTGCGCGGATGGAGTCCAAGATATTCGGCAATCTGTGACAAAATCAGAAAAATGACCGAAGGGAGCAGCATTTGCCAGAACAGACGATGCGGCATCAGTCGGACGTTGCCGTGTGAGACCTGCTGACGCTGGGGGACAAAAATGCGGTAGCCGCCCCAGCAGAGCACGCAGGGGATAAGGAAATGGAACAGTACACCGATGGACTGCTCAAGCATCATGCCGTGGGCCAGAGTTAACAGCAGGCCAATAATAATGCCAGGGATCGCCGCCCAACCAAAAAACATCATCAGGCTGAGCACCAGCGCCAGGGGAAGATAATACAAAAATACCATATGACCATTGAGCATGGTGTAGGTATTCGCCCATCTGGCGACCGGTAATAACAGCGCAGGCAGAACGAGCGGTAAAGCCCACCACTTGTCGCGATATTGTTGATAGTATTTTAATAAATTCATAGGTGCTCTACAGAGTGCCTCTGCTCCCGCGAGGCATATTCAGGCAGGCATCCAACCACCCATGCTGACCGCGTAAATAATAACGATACGGTAACGTCCGCTGATTTTAGTGGCCAAGAGAAGGAGACTATTGATATAAATCAACAAATGCTGACGCCAACATTAATAAATCTTATTTTTCCCGACATTTCACGGCTAATAAAGTGAGCATGTAAATACGACGATTATCTTATATAACATTAATTAATGTTTTCACTGCCGCACTTTTACATCTGCATCAATTGACCCCATCTCGTTCCTGTGCCTTAATACCCCCATCGCCCATCTTCGGGTATACTTCAAGGATCCTTTTGTGAGTCAGGCACCCAGTATGCGTAAACGACATCGATTTAACCGTCGCATGACCCGTATCGTACTGCTTATCAGCTTTCTCTTCTTCTTTGGACGCTTTGTCTACTCCTCCATCGGCGCCTGGTACCATCATCAGGATAAAAAAGCGTCGCAGGAGTCATCGCTCACCGTCGAGCCCTCCCCCCGCGAGTAATCTTTTGATTCTAATACTGCAAGCGCCACACTCCGCAGGCAGAGCCGCTCGCTGCTGAAGTACTGTCTTTGATGCGGTAATTTTGCCGTCGGCGATTTATAAGCGCACGGTATGCAGCAGGCGCAGCATTTCAGCGATACCTTTTGTCACAATTTTGTCCTGACGCATGACTACCGCCAGCTGTCGGTATAGCCGCGGCGCCAGCGAGTGTACGCGTAATCCGTCGCGATCCTCCACCCGCTCCACCGCCATGCGGGGCACGATGCTGTAGCCCAGCCCTGCCCGCACCATGCGCTTAATCGCCTCGATGCTCCCCAACTGCATTACCGGCGTCACCGCCAGTCCCGCCGAGCGGAACCAGCGGTCAATCAGATCCCGCGTGCCGCTACCCGCCTCGAAGGCAATGAGCGGCTGCGCCTGCAGTTCGGCGGGAGTATAAACCGCCGGCATCTCCGTCTCGCGGCTGGCATAGATGGTCACGAACTCCTCATCTAACACCGTAGTCACCGCCAGACTGCGCCCCTGCACGGGCAGCGTGACCAGCCCGAGATCGAGCCGGTTTTCTTCCACCGCGCGGACGATATCCAGCGTGTTGCCGGTGGTCACCCCCACCGTCAGCAGCGGGTGCTGCTGACGAAGATGCTGCAGCAGCGGTGGAAGAAGATGAATGCAGGCCGTCGCGCCGGTCCCCAGCGTCAACGATCCATTAACCTCCTGACTGAATGCGCTGACCGACTGCACCGCGCTATTCACCGCCCGATCGATCTGCTCGCTGTGGGCCAGCAATGCCATTCCCGCCGCCGTCGCCTTGATCCCACGTCCGGTTCGCTCCAGCAGCCTGGTCTGTAAAAACTGCTCCAGCTGACGTACCTGCAGGCTGACGGCAGGTTGGGAGATCCCCAGCGCGTCGGCGGCGGCAGAAAAGCTGCCGCGCTGTACGACCAGCCGGAAGGTCGCCAGATTTCCCAGGTTCAGTGTTGTCATAAAAGTTTCTCTTATACCGCGCATAAGGTGGCCGCTCTGCCAGAACAATAGCCTGCCGGGTATGCTCAGGACAACTGTCTTAACGGAATGAAAAACCATGGAAATAAACGCTATTCCCCGACGCCTTGCCTTCACCGCGGGCGGTCAGCAACTCATCAACTGGGGGATCTCTTTTTATATGCCCGGCACCTTTGCCGGGACTATCGCCGCCGACAAAGGATGGTCCTTGCCGCAGATCTATCTCGGCCTTACGCTTGCGATGCTGATGATGGCCGCTGTCTCCCCGTTCGTTGCCAGGCTGCTGGCTCGCTTTGGCGGAAGGCTGGTGGTCACCAGCGGTACCTTACTGATAGCCGCCAGCTGCGCCATGATGTCCTGGCGCCCTTCGCTGGCCGGCTGGTACGGCGCCTGGCTGCTGACCGGCATCGGCATGCGGCTCTCACTGTATGATGCGCTGTTCGCCGCAGTGGTGAATCTGTACGGTCAGCAGGCGCGGAAAACTATCTCTCATATCACTCTCGCTGGCGGTCTGGCCTCTGCCCTCTTCTGGCCGCTGGGCGAGGCGTTATTAACCATCATGCCCTGGCAGAATGCCCTGCGGATCTATGCGCTGTTTGGCCTGCTGAGCGCATGGCTGAGTTATCAACTGCCTCGCCAGCGGCTCAGTTCAGCGGCGAAATCACCAGCCCCGCCAGCGACAGCAGAGGGCGACCGGCGTAACGGGGCGCGTTACGCGATCTTTATTGCGCTGATCACCTTCATCTCTAACGGTAACTCTACCCATCTGCCGGAGTTTATCAGCCACTTTGGTCTGCCGGTTGCCGTCGGTGTGCTGTGGGGATTCGGCCAGACCGGCGCCCGGCTGGGGGAAGTGCTGGCCGGTCCCCGGGTCACCTCGCTCACGCTAACGCGTTTTACTGCGCTCGCCATGCCGCTCTGTTTTCTCCTTGGATTGAGCAGCTCGACCTTTGCCGGATGCGCAGCCGGGTTTGTGCTGGGCTATGGCGCGATTAACGGGCTGGTGACGATTGTCAAAGCGACGCTGCCGCTGGCGCTGTTTAGCGCAGAAAGCTACGCCAGCCGCACGGGTCTCCTGCTGATCCCCGGGCAACTGATGGCAGCTGTTTCACCCTTTGCCTACGCATGGCTGAACCACCGGCTGGGCATTATCGGCGGAATGTGGGTGTCCACCGGGTTAACGTTGATCGTTGCCGGACTGGCGCTGGCGATGGTGCGCGAGGCGGGTAAGGCGCAGGATGAACGTAATGTAGAATATCCGGCAGCGGCCGTTGACCAACCGATAGCCAAAAACAACCTTGCTGAAGAGTAAACGTGGATCACTACGCCCTTGATAATTTACGCCTGCGCTTATAGCCATATGGCAGGCATTATTCATATTATAAATTTTTAATAAAAATATATTCACCAAATCAATGATGAAATTTTTAAGAGAATAGCAGGGCATGCTGTCACCAGCGAAAAATAACGATACCGCCTGTATTTTTCGCTTGCATAATGATCCAAAAAATAAAGCCAGTCGCCATCGGTAACATTAGCCACACCTCCGGTAACACAATTAGCTTTACTCTCTTCCTCATCGAAAACGTTCGAGCATAGCAAAGAATGAGCGCTAATTTTAATACCGTAGCAAAACCCGGCGGCAATCGATGCAATCTGGCCTGTCGGTATTGTTTCTATCTGGAAAACGAGGTTCCGCGTCCAGGGTATGCCACCATGGACGACCTCACGCTGGAAGCGTACATTCACAACACCATTTCATCGACCCCCTCGCAAAACGTCGAGTTTTGCTGGCAGGGCGGTGAGCCTACCTTATGTGGGCTGGATTTTTTTGCAAAGGTGGTCGAGCTCCAGCAGCGTTACCGTGGTAACAAAATCATCGCCAACAGCCTGCAAACCAACGGCATCTTGCTGAACGATAAATGGGCTCGTTTTTTGCGTCGTCATGGATTTCTGGTCGGATTATCCATTGATGGCCCTGCGTCACTCCACGACACCTGGCGTACGACGGGCTGCGGAAAACCCACCTGGGAAAAAGTTGTGCAGGCCATACGCTGCCTGCAGCAGCATGACGTTCCGGTAAATGCCATGGTGGTGGTCAGCCGCCAGTCTGCAAGCCAGGGGAAAAGTCTCTATCGCTGCCTGAGCCGCGAGCTAAACCTTCACCATCTCCAGTTTATTCCTCTCGTTGACTCCCCTGCTCCCTGGTCAGTTACCCCTGAGGGCTGGGGCAAATTTTTGTGCAGTGTTTTCGACGACTGGCTGGAAAACGATGTTGGCAGGGTGTTTATCCAGTACTTTGATAATCTGCTCGGCGTATGGGCCGGCCAGCCCGCCACGCTCTGCACCATGCAGCCTGTCTGTGGGCAGAGTTTACTGGTGGAGCAAAACGGCGATGTCTACAGCTGCGATCACTTTGTCTCAGCGGAATATAAGCTGGGTAATCTGAAGCAAGATGCTATGGCAGCGATGGCGAGCTCGCCATTTCAGCAACAGTTCGGGAAGCAAAAGGGCCAACTCTCTGCCCGCTGTCAGAGCTGCCACTGGCGCTTTGCCTGCCATGGGGGATGCCCTAAACACCGTTTTACCATCCATGACGACGAAGCACAGAATTACCTGTGCAGCGGCTATTTAGCCTTTTTCGGCCATATCACGCCCTATATGAACGTCATGCGAAGGCTTTTATTAAATTGCCAGCCGCCCGCGCTCATTATGAGTCTTATCCCGGAGATTCGGCAAAATATATTACAATTAACGGAGTCTGAAGATGAAAGAACCAAATAAAATAGATGGAAATCGCCGCGTTCTCCTCAAAGGTCTGGGGATTGCCGCTGTCGTGAGCCTGTTACCAGAGACGGGAAACGCCGCGCAAAATAATGCCGCCCCGAAAGCGGCATGGGATATTCCTTTCACCGGCGAAATCCCTGACACACTGCCCGAAGGCTACAATATTTTACTAATAACCTGCGATCAGGAACGTTATTTCGAGCGGTATCCCTTTCCGGTGCCGGGCCGGGAACGCCTGATGAAAACGGGTATCACTTTTACCAATCATCAGAACACGGCCAACGTTTGTACGCCATCGCGCTCTGTCATGTACACCGGGCTCCATATGCCGCACACCCGGATGTTTGATAATCTTGGCTTCCCCTGGATGAATTACGATCTGGATCCGGAATTACGTACCGTGGGCCATATGATGCGTGAACTGGGTTATTACACGGCGTATAAAGGTAAATGGCATCTTACCCGGGAGATCGATCAGCCGGTCGCTGGTAAATCGGTAGAAGAAATGGACCTGGGCGAGATCCCGACGCCGCGACTGCATGAAATTATGGAAAAGTATGGTTTCTCTGATTATCACGGCATTGGCGATGTCATCGGGAAAAGTAAGGGCGGCTATTTCTTTGATTCAGTCACCACGGGGCAGACCATTAGTTGGCTACGTAACACCGGCCGCCCGCTGAATGATGAAAATAAACCCTGGTTCGCGGCAGTAAACCTGGTTAACCCCCACGATGTCATGTTTATCGACACCGATGAGTATGGTGAGCAGGTGCAGTGGAAAGGGCCAATGGATAAAGAAAACCACACCCTGCTGCCAACCCAACCCCCGCACAACCAAATCTATCAGCAAAGCTGGCCAGACTATCCGCTGCCTGCAAACCGCCACCAGCCGCTCGATGAGCCTGGCAGACCTGCCGCCCATAAAGAGTACCAGAATGCCAGGGCGGTGATGGAGGGACAGTTCCCCGATGAAGACCGGCGCTGGCGCAAATTACTGGATTATTATTTCAACTGTATTCGCGATAATGACCAGCATCTTGAGGCGATTCTCAATGAACTTGATAATCTTCAACTGACGCAAAATACGATTATCGTCTTTACCGCCGACCATGGGGAACTCGGTGGCTCCCACCAGATGCATGGTAAAGGTTCCTCGGTGTATAAAGAGCAGATCCATGTGCCGATGATCATTCGCCATCCGGCGTATCCGGGAAATATCCGCTGCAACAGTTTGACCAATCATCTGGATTTAGTACCGACCCTGATTGGTCTGACTGGACGCGATCGGTCGCTGCGAGAGAAAGTCCTGGAGGGCAGAAAAGGCCGGGATATGAGCCCATTACTGGCGCATCCTGAGCAAGCGGGCTTAAATGCGCTGCGTCCGGGTTCGCTTTATTGTTACGGCATGATCCTGTATATGGATGCGCAATACACGGCAAAATTCAGAAAGCTGGCTGGAGAAAAACTCCCGCACGATCAATTTAAAAAAGCGATCGCGTCACTCCATCCTGATTTTTCCCATCGCTCAGGGATCCGTATGATCAACGATGGACACTATAAATTTGCCCGCTACTTTTCGCTCAAGCAGCATCATATTCCTGCGACCCTGGCCGAGCTGCTGGAGAATAATGATGTTGAACTTTTCGATCTGGTTAACGACCCCGAAGAAAATCATAACCTCGCCCGGGAGCCAGAGAAATACCGGGATCTGTTAATGACAATGAACGATAAACTCAATCAGCTCACTGCCGCTGAGATTGGCGAAGATGATGGCAGCTATATGCCCCCGTTTGAAGGAAGCCAGTGGGATCTGACGGCGGCCCAGATGCATCAATATATGCGCGATTAGCGCTTGCCGTCAGGTGGGAGACCTTAATGTAGCAGCTATAAAAAAACCCTCTGTAAACACAGAGGGTTTCGTTTTACTCAGCTAACGCCGGGGATTACTCCCACTCAATCGTTGCTGGCGGCTTGCCGCTGATGTCATACACCACGCGGGAGATACCGTTCACTTCATTGATGATACGGTTGGAGACGCGGCCGAGGAAATCATACGGCAGGTGCGCCCAGTGCGCGGTCATAAAGTCGATGGTTTCCACCGCACGCAGGGAAACCACCCAGTCGTATTTACGGCCATCGCCCATCACGCCGACGGAACGAACCGGCAGGAACACAGTGAACGCCTGGCTGACTTTGTTATACAGGTCAGCTTTGTGCAGCTCTTCGATGAAGATAGCGTCCGCACGACGCAGCAGGTCGCAGTACTCTTTCTTCACTTCGCCCAGCACGCGCACGCCAAGGCCGGGGCCCGGGAACGGGTGACGGTAGAGCATGTCGTACGGCAGGCCCAGTTCCAGGCCGATCTTACGCACTTCGTCTTTGAACAGCTCACGCAGCGGCTCAACCAGGCCCATCTTCATCTCTTTCGGCAGGCCGCCCACGTTGTGGTGAGATTTGATGACGTGCGCTTTACCGGTGGCGGAAGCGGCAGATTCGATAACGTCAGGGTAGATGGTACCCTGCGCCAGCCATTTGACGTCGTCCAGCTTCAGCGCTTCTTCGTCGAACACTTCCACGAAAACGCGACCGATAATTTTACGCTTCGCTTCCGGATCGCTTTCACCCGCCAGCGCGTCGAGGAAACGCTGCTCGCCTTCAACGTGAACAATGTTCAGGCCAAAGTGGTCGCCGAACATCTCCATCACCTGCTGCGCTTCGTTCAGGCGCAGCAGACCGTTGTCCACGAATACGCAGGTCAGGTTTTTGCCGATAGCGCGATGCAGCAGCATCGCAGTCACCGAAGAGTCCACACCGCCGGAGAGGCCGAGGATCACTTTGTCGTCGCCAACCTGCTGACGGATACGCTCAACGGCGTCGTCAATGATTTTCGCCGGGGTCCACAGCGCTTCGCACTGGCAGATGTCGCGCACGAAGCGCTCCAGCATACGCATTCCCTGACGGGTGTGGGTCACTTCCGGGTGGAACTGCACGCCGTAGAAGCGTTTTTCTTCGTTGGCCATAATGGCGAACGGGCAGTTGTCGGTGCTGGCGACGGTTACGAAGTCCGCCGGGATGGCGGTCACTTTGTCGCCGTGGCTCATCCACACGTCCAGCAGCGGTTTGCCGTCTGCGGTCAGGGAATCTTCGATACCGCGCACCAGCGCGCTGTCGTTAACCACTTCAACCTGCGCGTAACCAAACTCACGCTCGTTAGAACCTTCTACATGGCCGCCCAACTGCATCGCCATGGTCTGCATGCCGTAGCAGACGCCAAATACCGGCACGCCGGCTTCGAACACATACTGCGGCGCGCGCGGACTGTTCTCTTCGGTGGTGCTTTCCGGGCCGCCGGAAAGAATGATGCCGCTTGGATTAAATTCGCGGATCTGTGCTTCCGTGACATCCCATGCCCACAGCTCACAGTAGACGCCCAGCTCACGCACGCGACGCGCCACCAGCTGAGTATACTGAGACCCGAAGTCGAGGATGAGGATGCGATGTTTATGAATGTTTTCCGTCATTGACGCTAATTCCGAGGCAAGTGAAACAGAGTAAATAAATCGCCCGACGCAAGGTCGGGCGAAGAAATCAGGAGCCCAGACGGTAGTTCGGGGACTCTTTGGTGATGGTCACGTCGTGAACGTGGCTTTCCTGAATGCCCGCACCGCTGATGCGTACGAATTCAGCTTTGGTACGCAGCAGGTCAATGGTACCACAGCCGGTCAGACCCATACAGGAACGCAGACCGCCCATCTGCTGGTGAATGATCTCTTTCAGGCGGCCTTTATAGGCCACGCGGCCTTCGATACCTTCCGGCACCAGTTTGTCAGCGGCGTTATCGCTCTGGAAATAGCGATCAGAGGAGCCTTTGGACATCGCGCCAAGGGAGCCCATCCCGCGGTAGGATTTGTAAGAGCGACCCTGATAGAGTTCGATTTCACCCGGGGACTCTTCGGTACCCGCCAGCATGGAGCCAACCATCACCGCCGCCGCACCGGCGGCGATCGCTTTGGCGATATCGCCGGAGAAACGGATACCGCCGTCAGCGATAACCGGAATACCGGTCCCTTCCAGCGCTTCCACCGCGTCGGAAACAGCAGTGATCTGCGGCACACCCACGCCGGTGACGATACGGGTAGTACAGATGGAGCCCGGGCCGATGCCCACTTTCACCGCGCTGCAGCCGGCTTCCGCCAGCGCGCGTGCGCCTGCGCCAGTGGCGACGTTGCCGCCGATGATCTGCAGGTCAGGATATTTCGCGCGCGTTTCACGGATACGCTGCAGAACGCCTTCTGAGTGACCGTGCGAGGAGTCGATCAGCAGAACGTCAACGCCTGCCGCTACCAACGCGTCTACGCGCTCTTCGTTGCCGGCACCGGCGCCGACCGCCGCGCCTACGCGCAGACGGCCCTGCTCATCTTTACAGGCGTTCGGTTTACGTTCTGCTTTCTGGAAGTCTTTGACGGTGATCATGCCGCGCAGGTGGAAGCTCTCATCCACGACCAGCGCTTTCTCAACGCGTTTTTCGTGCATCTTAGCGAAGACCACTTCACGGCTTTCGCCTTCACGAACGGTGACCAGACGCTCTTTCGGCGTCATGTAGACGCTGACCGGCTGGTTCAGATCGGTGACGAAACGCACGTCGCGGCCGGTGATGATGCCGACCAGCTCGTTTTCTTCGGTAACCACCGGGTAGCCGGCGAAACCGTTGCGCTCGGTCAGCTCTTTCACTTCACGCAGAGTGGTCGTCGGCAGAACAGTCTGCGGGTCGGTGACCACGCCGGACTCATGTTTCTTCACGCGACGAACTTCTTCCGCCTGGCGCTCGATGGACATGTTTTTGTGAATAAAGCCGATGCCGCCTTCCTGTGCCAGGGCAATAGCCAGACGCGCTTCCGTTACGGTATCCATGGCTGCGGAGAGCATAGGAATATTCAGACGAATGGTTTTCGTCAGCTGAGTGCTGAGATCGGCAGTATTCGGCAGAACGGTAGAATGAGCGGGAACGAGGAGGACGTCGTCAAACGTCAGGGCTTCTTTAGCGATACGTAGCATGGGCAATATCTCGACCAGGGTGGATAAATATTGCCGTGGCATTATACAGAGCGTAACCGATTGCATCTACCCTTTTTTGCAAATAATACTTGCCATCCCCTCTGAGCGCGTTACTATCGACTGAATAACCTGCTGATTTAAAGTTTGATCTTGCTCACATGTTACCCTCTCAATCCCCCGCAATTTTTACCGTAAGCCGCCTCAATCAGACGGTGCGTCTGCTGCTTGAGCGCGAAATGGGTCAGGTTTGGATCAGCGGCGAGATCTCTAACTTCAGCCAGCCCTCCTCCGGCCACTGGTACTTCACCTTAAAAGACGATAATGCCCAGGTGCGCTGCGCGATGTTCCGCAACAGCAACCGCCGGGTCACGTTCCGCCCGCAGCACGGGCAGCAGGTGCTGGTTCGCGCCAACATCACCCTGTATGAGCCGCGCGGCGACTACCAGATTATCGTCGAAAGCATGCAGCCCGCCGGCGAAGGGTTGCTGCAGCAGAAGTATGAGCAGCTGAAAGCGCAGTTAACGGCGGAAGGACTGTTCGAGCAAAAACATAAGCAGGCGCTCCCCTCTCCCGCCCACTGCGTCGGCGTCATCACCTCGAAAACCGGTGCCGCGCTGCACGATATTCTCCATGTGCTCAGGCGCCGCGATCCCGGGCTGCCGGTGATCATCTACCCAACCGCGGTCCAGGGTGACGACGCCCCCGGACAGATTGTGCGCGCCATCGCGCTGGCCAACGCGCGCCAGGAGTGTGACGTACTGATTGTCGGACGCGGCGGCGGTTCGCTGGAGGATCTGTGGAGTTTTAACGATGAGCGGGTGGCGCGGGCTATTTTCGCCAGCCAGATCCCTATCGTCAGCGCCGTCGGCCATGAAACCGACGTCACGATCGCTGATTTTGTTGCCGACCTGCGGGCACCGACTCCCTCAGCCGCCGCGGAAATCGTCAGCCGCAACCAGCAGGAGCTGCTGCGCCAGCTGCAGTCCGGACAGCAGCGGCTGGAAATGGCGATGGACTATTTCCTCGCCAGTCGCCAGCGCCGTTTTACCCAGCTGTTCCATCGCCTGCAGCAACAGCATCCACAGCTGCGCTTGGCCCGCCAGCAGACCGCCCTGGAACGCCTGCGCCAGCGGATGCGTATCGCCGTGGAGTCACAGCTTAAGCGCGCAGAACAGCGGCAAAAGCGCACCGTTCAGCGTCTGAATCACTACAACCCGCAGCCGCGGATCCACCGCGCGCAGTCGCGGATCCAGCAGCTGGAATACCGGCTGGCGGAAATTATGCGTGGCCGCCTCAGCGAGCGGCGTGAACGGTTTGGCAACGCGGTGACCCATCTGGAGGCGGTGAGCCCCTTAGCCACCCTGGCGCGGGGCTACAGCGTCACCTCGGTGAGCGACGGTACGGTGCTGAAGCAGACAAAACAGGTCAAAACCGGCGATCGGCTCACCACCCGCCTGAAAGACGGCTGGGTCGAAAGCGAAGTGAAGCAGATCGCGCCGGTGAAAAAAACGCGGGCCAGAAAGCCTTCGCCCACTAAACCAGCGGAATAAATTCCACCCGTTTTTTCGAGATCAGGCCATGCCCATGCTGGCAAAAGTAATCCACCGCGCCGCACGCCTTCAGCACCTCCAGCGGCTGGTGGCATTCCGGGCAGCGGGCCTCGAGGGCAAACACCCTTTCGCACTGGGCGCAATGCGCGCTACTGCCTTTGACATCTAACGGCGCGTGGCACAGAGGGCAATCAAGTTCCATAACCATTCCTTTCAACGTTTATCTGCACCTATTTTATCATGTTCCGGGTTTAATGCGGGCCGCGTAATTGCTGCTGCAACCTGAGCAGCCATTCCACTTCCTCAAGCCTACGCTGCGTTAGCCCGGCCACGCTGTCCGGCGCCCGGATAAACAAATTATCCGCGCCGAGGATCTGCTCATCAAGACAGTGCGTATAGATCGCCCCGGGCCGGGTCCAGCGCTGCACCCGCTCGCCGTCCTGTAGCGTCACCACTTCGCCCTCAGGGGCGCGATCGAGGGTGATTACTCGCCCGTCCCGCAGTCCTATTCGCATTCCCTTTTGCCCGCCCGCGGGACCCGCGTATTTGTTGAGCCAGATATTGAGCGGGATAGTGCCCAGGGTTCCCTGCAGATGCGCCACCCCCTCGGCAGTGCTCGTATCCCCAGGAGCAATGTCATGGCCGAGGCGGTCTTTCGCCACCCGAAGGGAAAGGCTCAGCGCCGTATCGCCTCCGCTGGCGTGCAGGGTTTCGCGGAGCATCGCCAGGACATGGGTGCCGATATCGAGGATCACCCCATCAGGGTGACGCAGCTGCCGGGTATCCAGCTCCCCGGTGGCAAAATTGAGTGCGACCGGCTCACCAGCGCTGTTAAAGCCGCTTGGCTCCTGCAAATAACCTTCGATCCAGACGATATCCTGCGCTGACAGGTGCGGCGGAGGCAGGCCGCTGGCCTCCCCTTCCGCTCGCCACCGCGGGCCAGGAGCGTTCAGCGCAACGCCTCGTGCCATCCAGTGGTCAAGAGCCAGCACCCGCGCGGCCTGCTCAGGCGGCGCCAGCAGCGCCCGCAGCCGGGCGGCCTGCTCAAGGTTGGCCACGATCGGCTTTTCCACCACGATGCGGGAAATGCCGCTGGCTAACGCCCTCTCCAGTACGGGCAGATGCTGAAGTGATGAGGTGGTAATGAAGAGCGTATCCAGGGGTTCTGCCAGCAGCGCCGACAGCGAACTACAGCGCTGGATCCCCGGCAGCGCTCTGCTGCAGTCCAGGTCATAGCCCTGGCAGCGGTCGATGACGTCCCCCAGGCGACGCAGCGCCGGTAAATAGGCGGTTTCCACCACCGCGCCGAGGCCGATAAAACCAATCTGCATAGTAAGTCCACCTTTGAGCCGCTCTGTTCCCGGCGAAGTATCGCGGGATTATGGCGGAAGGTTTTGACATTTACCGGCATGGCGGCCACAAAAAACCCGCCGAAGCGGGTTTAATGATTATTTGCTTTTCTTGATGTGTTTGATCAAGCGCTTACGTTTACGCATCTGGTTCGGCGTCAGGGTGTTACGCTTGTTAGCGAACGGGTTTTCCCCTTCCTTGAACTGGATCCGGATTGGCGTGCCCATCACGTCCAGGGATTTACGGAAGTAGTTCATCAGATAGCGCTTGTAGGAATCCGGCAGATCCTTGACCTGGTTACCGTGGATCACCACGATAGGCGGGTTGTAGCCCCCGGCGTGGGCGTATTTCAGCTTCACGCGACGGCCACGCACCAGCGGTGGCTGATGATCTTCCGCCGCCATGTTCATGATCCGGGTCAGCATCGCGGTGCTTACGCGGCGCGTAGCGCTGTCGTAGGCTTCGCGCACCGATTCAAACAGGTTGCCGACGCCGCTGCCGTGCAGGGCGGAGATGAAGTGCACCCGGGCAAAGTCGATAAAGCCCAGACGATAGTCGAGGGTCTCCTTCACCTGCTCCTTCACTTCCTGACTCAGGCCATCCCACTTGTTAACGACGATCACCAGCGAACGGCCGCTGTTAAGAATAAAGCCCAGCAGCGAGAGGTCCTGGTCGGAGATCCCTTCGCGAGCATCGATCACCAGCAGCACGACGTTGGCGTCTTCAATCGCCTGCAGCGTTTTGATCACCGAGAACTTTTCCACTACGTCGGTGATTTTCCCGCGCTTGCGCACCCCGGCGGTATCGATGAGCACGTATTCGCGCTCGTCACGCTGCATCGGGATATAAATGCTGTCACGGGTGGTGCCCGGCATATCGTAAACCACCACGCGATCTTCACCGAGGATGCGATTGGTGAGGGTTGATTTACCGACATTAGGACGTCCGACAATCGCCAGCTTGATCGGCAGATCCTGCGGATTGAAGTCGTCTTCCGGCTCTTCTTCCGCTTCGCCATTCTGCTCGGCTTCGAATTTCGCCCAGTATTCGGCGTCTTCATCCACTTCTTCCTGCGGATTAACCTCATCGACCCATGGCAGCAGGGCCTGCTCCAGCAGGCTGGTCACGCCGCGGCCGTGCGAAGCGGCAATCGGATAGATATCGCCCAGGCCGAGCGACCAGAAGTCCGCCATTGCCTGGTCGACGTCGATGCCGTCGGTTTTGTTAGCCACCAGGAAGGTGGGCTTTTCACGAGAGCGCAGGTGTTTAGCGATCGCGATGTCCGCCGGCATCAGGCCCGCGCGCGCATCGACCATAAACAGCACCACATCGGCCTCTTCGATTGCCAGCAGCGACTGCTCCGCCATCCGGGTTTCCACGCCCTCTTCCGTACCATCAATACCACCGGTATCGATACAGATGAATTCGCGGCCTTCGACTTCGGCCCGACCGTACTTACGGTCACGAGTCAGCCCCGGGAAATCCGCAACCAGCGCATCACGAGTGCGCGTCAGGCGGTTAAAGAGCGTGGATTTTCCAACGTTAGGGCGCCCGACAAGCGCGACCACAGGTATCATGTTAAATGCCTCATACAATCACTAAGCAACATCGTCTTAACGACGTTTTTAAAAAAGTCAAAACGGCCCCTGTCTGCCAGGGGCCGTTTCTTAATCACTCACGACAGCGGTAATTAACGCGTAATCGCGTACAGCGTACCGTCTTTCGCCTGGATCAGCAGTCGACCATCGGCAACCACCGGGTCGGTCAGGAAGCCGGAACTATCGACTTTCTGCTGCGCCACAAAATGGCCATCTTCCGGATTAACCCAGTGCATGTAGCCTTCGCTATCGCCGACGACCAGATTGCCATTATACAACACCGGCGCGGTCAGCAAACGGTGCAGCAGATCGCTTTGCGTCCACAGGGTTACACCGCCGTCGGTGGTCAGTGCCAGCAGGCGATCGTTCTGGTCAACCAGGTAGATACGGTTACCATCGACGATGAAATCATTCACCGAACCCAGCTCGCGTTTCCACATAATCTGGCCGCTACGCAGGTCCAGCGCGGTCAGGTTACCGTTATAAGCCAGCGCATAAACCACACCGTTAACGATGATCGGCGTCGTGTCGACGTCGTTCAGGCGGTCAATTTCCGTCGGGCCGGTGGCCGTAGAAATACGCTGCTGCCAAATCATCTGCCCCTGCTGCATCAATACTGCACTGACGCGGCCGTTGTCGCCGCCGACGATCGCCGCGCCGTAGGCGGTCGCAGGCGCAGACTCGCCGCGCAGGGAGAGCGCCGGCATATCGAGGTTAACGGTCCACTTCACGGCCCCATCGGTCTCGTTTAGCGCCTGCAGCTGGCCGTTGCTGGTATGCACCAGCACCATGCCATCGCTCACCACCGGACGCGACAGCGCCTCGCCGGCGACACGGGTTTGCCAGGCCACGGTACCATCGCTGGTATTCAGCGCATAAAGCTGCGCTTTCTCGCTGCCGATATAAACATGGCCGCCAGAGACGGTCACCCCGCCGGAAAGCAGCGCTGGCGTGCGCGAGAACCAGCCATCTTTCTCCGCCAGATTCACCGACCACACCTCTTTGCCGTCGTCGGCGTTCAGCGCTTTGACGGTGCCTTTACGGTCAGCAGCATACACTACGCCGTCGGCAAAGGCCGGATGAAGGTTAGAGTAAAATTCGCCGATACCATCGCCAACCGAGGTGCTCCAGGACGTGGACGGCGTAAACTGGTTTTCTACCGTCGGCAGCGGTGACATTTTCACCACATCTTCTTCGCTATTAAACAGCGAACACCCGCTCAGCAAGGTAACGGAAAGCAGCCCTGGCAACAGTAATTTACGCAATTGCATCGAGTCCCTCTCAGATGGACAAATTATTCATTTTCATACGCATCATTTCGCTGAGCGCAGGAGAAGCATCGCTTTTCACGCCAGCTTCCCACGCCGCACGGGCCCCTTGCTTATCGCCTTTGCTCAACAGAATTTCGCCGCGCAAATCGGCCACAATGGCGGTCCAGCCCTCACCTTTGATGCTGTCGAGGGTTTTCAGCGCCGCATCAGCCTGTTTCATTTGCAGCTGAACGCGGGCCAGACGCATACTGATAACCGATTTCAGATTATCATCAGATGCGGCCGCCAGCCCCTGCTGCAGCTGCTTTTCAGCGTTCGGCAGATCGTTCTGTTCAACAAAATGCTGTGCCAGCTCGAGAGAGGCGAAGGCGCCGTAGGTATTTTTATTGTCAGCCGCGAATTTCTCTGCCCCTGACAGCACTTCTGGCGTATTCGATTTCAGCGCGGAAGTCGCCTTCTCGTAAGCCAGCGACGCGTCTCTGGCCGTATCCTGCTGATGGGAGGTCCAGTAGCGCCAGCCAACCAGCGCGCCAATCCCTAAAATCACCCCGACCGCCAGCGCTTTGCCGTTTTCGGCAAAGAAGCGCTTCAGCGCATCGACCTGATCGTTCTCGTTGTTAAAAGTTTCCACGCAGTCCTTCTCCTGACTAATAATTCCCGGGAGATTAACCCAGAAGTGTGCGCAAATGCGCGGCAACGCTCTCCTGCGTTACGGTAGTTTGCTCACCTGAGCGTAAATCCTTCACTACCACGTTTCCGTCAGCGATCTCCGACTCACCGACCACCAGCGCGACGCGCGCCCCCCACTTGTCAGCGCGGGCGAACTGCTTCTTAAAGTTGCCGCCGCCGTGGTTGGTCATCAGCTTCACGCCGGGCAGCGCATCGCGAACCTGCTCAGCCAGACGCATTGCAGCAGACTGAGTATCGGTCCCGGAGGCTACCAGGTATATATCGACAACAGGATCGCCTTTAAATTCCGGATTCACTGCCTGGACCAGTAAAACAAGACGTTCCAGCCCCATGGCAAAACCCACGCCCGGGGTAGCGCGACCGCCCAGCTGCTCAACCAGGCCGTCGTAACGACCGCCGGCGCAGACGGTGCCCTGGGAACCAAGGCTGGTGGTCACCCACTCGAACACGGTGCGGTTATAGTAATCAAGGCCGCGCACCAGGCGCTGGTTGACGGTGTAGCGGATCCCGGCATCGTCAAGCAACGCGCACAGGCCGGCAAAGTGGGCTTTCGACTCTTCGTCAAGATAATCGCCGAGCGCCGGCGCGTCGTTGAGCAGCGCCTGAACGTCCGGGTTTTTGGAGTCCAGCACCCGCAGCGGGTTGGTATACATCCGGCGTTTACTGTCTTCATCCAGTTTATCGGTAAACTGCTCCAGGTATGCCACCAGCGCGTCGCGGTAGTTGGCGCGCGCTTCCAGCGAACCGATGGAGTTCAGCTCCAGGCTGACGTGTTCGGAGATGCCCAGCTCACGCCACCAGCGCGCGGTCAGCATAATCAGCTCCGCGTCGATGTCCGGGCCCTGCAGGCCAAACACTTCGGCGCCGATCTGGTGGAACTGGCGGTAGCGACCTTTCTGCGGGCGCTCGTGACGGAACATTGGCCCGACGTACCACAGACGCTGTTCTTGATTGTACAGCAGACCATGTTCGATGCCGGCACGTACGCAGCCCGCCGTCCCTTCCGGACGCAGCGTCAGGCTGTCGCCATTGCGGTCTTCGAAGGTATACATCTCTTTTTCAACCACGTCGGTCACTTCGCCGATCGCGCGTTTGAATAACGGGGTCTGCTCTACAATCGGCAAACGGATTTCGCTGTAACCGTAGCTACCGAGCACCTGCTTCAGTGAGCCTTCAATGCGCTGCCAGAGAGCGGTTTCGCCCGGCAGATAATCGTTCATGCCACGGATGGCTTGAATGTTCTTTGCCACGTTTATTCTCTTTATATATACAAAAATGAACCCCGGCGCCTCGCGCCCGCAGGTTCAATCATACACGGGAAGCGTATCGCTTCCCAACACGTTATTTTGCTTCAACCTGTTGAACATCAATCCGACGGGCTTCATCGAGCATCGAGGCTTTGGCGCGGATCCGCGCTTCCAGCTGGTCGATCATGTCGTTGTTGTCCAGGCGATCTTTACGCACGCCGTCTTCATACAGGCCGCTTTTCTTGTTGCCGCCGGTGACGCCAAGGGTGGAGACCAGCGCTTCGCCCGGGCCGTTCACCACGCAACCGATGATCGAAACATCCATCGGGGTGATGATATCTTCCAGACGCTGCTCCAGAGCATTCACCGTACCGATAACGTCAAACTCCTGGCGTGAACAGGTCGGGCAGGCGATAAAGTTAATGCCGCGGGAACGAATACGCAGAGATTTGAGGATATCGAAGCCGACCTTGATCTCTTCCACCGGATCCGCCGCCAGCGAGACGCGCAGCGTATCGCCGATCCCCTCGGACAGCAGTAGTCCCAGACCGATCGCCGATTTTACCGCGCCGCTGCGCGCGCCGCCCGCTTCGGTGATCCCGAGATGCAGCGGCTGATCGATCTGTTTCGCCAGCAGACGATAGGATTCCACCGCCAGGAAGACATCGGAGGCTTTAACGCTGACTTTAAACTGATCGAAGTTCAGACGATCGAGATGATCGACATGACGCATGGCGGATTCGAGCAGCGCCTGCGGCGTCGGCTCGCCATATTTTTCCTGCAGATCTTTTTCCAGCGAGCCGGCGTTGACGCCGATGCGGATCGGGATGTTTTTATCGCGAGCGCAATCTACAACCATGCGGATGCGCTCTTCGTTGCCGATGTTGCCCGGGTTGATACGCAGGCAGTCGACGCCATATTCCGCCACTTTCAGCGCAATACGGTAGTCAAAGTGGATATCGGCGACCAGCGGGACGTTAACCTGCTGTTTGATAAGTTTGAACGCCTCAGCAGCGTCCATCGTCGGAACAGAGACACGGACAATGTCCGCGCCTACGCGCTCTAACGCTTTGATTTGATTTACGGTCGCCGCCACATCGGTGGTGCGCGTATTGGTCATTGACTGAACGGCGATGGGAGCCCCATCGCCAATTGGCACATTACCAACGTAAATACGTTTAGATTTTCTACGTTGAATCGGAGCCTGGTTATGCATGAAAAATCTCCCGCGTTACCCGTCTGTTACTGCGCCGGTGATGATTCGGCATTGAGGGTCAGACGCGCAACCTGGTTAGTTCTGATAAAACGACTTAAATCGACAGGCTTGCCCAGATACTGGATCTGTACCGCGGCCGGGGCGCCAATTTTCAGCTTATACGGCGCCTGACCGCTCAGGTTCAGGTTACCGCCTTTACGCTGCAGGCCGCTGAACAGTTTTTTACCGGTGGCATCGCTCACTTCCAGCCAGCAGTCGGCGGAAAAGTTCATCACCAGATCCTGCGCCGACGCCGCCGGAGTCGTGACGTTCGCCTGATCGGTCGGCAACGGCGAGGCTGGGGTGGTAGCCGGAGCTGCCGGCGTCGTCCCCGCGGTATCGACATTGGCCTGGGAAGGCGCCACGACAGCGTTATTATCCGCTGGCGTCTGGGCCGGCGCGCTGGTGGTCGGTGCGCTGGCGGTATCGGTTGGCGCGCTGTTCGCGGCGCTATCGGCGGTCGGGGCTGCAGGGGCGCTGGTATCCAGCGGCACGTTCTGGCTGTTGGCGTCGCCGCCGTTCAGCTCTGCGGAAGACTGATCGGCCATAGTCGAAATCTCTTCCTGCTGCGCCTTATGGTCTTGCCACCACCAGGCGCCGCTCAGACCGATAACCACAAACAGCACCAGCCAGGTGAAGCTCATCAGCCAGCCGTCGCGCTTTTTGCGGCGCTTGCCTAAAGAGAAACTCTGCATTGGCGCGACTTTCGCCGCGCGGATGGGCGCCTGCTTGGCCATCATCGGCAGCAGCTCGTCTTCTGGAATATGTACGAGGCGAGCGTAGGAGCGGATGTACCCGCGCAGGAAGGTGGAGGCGAGGTCGGCGGGGGCCTTATCGTCTTCAATATCACGAACCGTGGACACCTTCAGGCATAAGCGTTCGGCCACCGCTTGCTGGCTAAGTCCGAGTTGTTCGCGGGCGTGACGCAGACGCGCGCCCGTGGTGTTTGCTTCTTGATGATCTTGAGTGGCTTCAGTATTCATTCGCTACAACTACTGGTACGTGAAATTTAAAGTTCAGCGCGGGAAAAAGCCGGCGCCGCGAGACATCTGTGCTACGTCAGCCTCACAGTATAGGACTGTCAGCCGCGCGATCACAGAGACGAATCAAAATTGAATGCTAAGCGGTTGTTGTGCCGCTACATACTGCCTCAAAGTCGACAAAAACGCACCGTAATTATTAACCGAATCAGCGTATTTCGCCTGGCTATCGGCCATAAATATGACCCGTGCCGCCTGCGCTGCACGGGTCATCATTTGTCAGACCGCTTTTACGTCAATCGCTTCGCCCTGCATCCGCTTACGCAGCGTACGCTTGGTACGGTCAATGACGTCGCCCGCCAGCTGGCCGCAGGCGGCATCGATATCGTCGCCGCGCGTTTTACGCACGATGGTCGTAAAGCCGTACTCCATCAGGACTTTGGAGAAACGGTCGATGCGGCTGTTGGAGCTGCGGCCATACGGCGCGCCCGGGAACGGGTTCCATGGGATCAGGTTGATCTTGCACGGCGTATCTTTCAGCAGCGCCGCCAGCTCATGGGCGTGCTCGGTGCCGTCGTTGACGTGATCCAGCATCACGTACTCGATGGTCACCCGGCCCTGGTTGGCGTTGGACTTCGAAATATAGCCGCGCACCGAGTTGAGGAACGTCTCGATGTTGTACTTTTTGTTGATCGGGACGATTTCGTCGCGAATGGTGTCGTTCGGCGCGTGCAAGGAGATCGCCAGCGCAACGTCGATCATATCGCCGAGTTTATCCAGCGCCGGCACCACGCCGGAGGTAGACAAGGTCACACGACGCTTGGAAAGGCCAAAGCCGAAATCGTCGAGCATGATTTCCATCGCCGGAACGACGTTGTTGAGGTTCAGCAGCGGCTCGCCCATGCCCATCATTACTACGTTGGTAATGGGACGCACGCCGGTGGTCTTCACCGCGCCGACGATCTTCGCCGCGCGCCAGACCTGGCCGATAATTTCGGATACCCGCAGGTTGCGGTTAAAGCCCTGCTGGGCGGTGGAGCAGAATTTGCACTCCAGCGCGCAGCCTACCTGGGAGGAGACGCACAGGGTGGCGCGGTCTTCTTCCGGGATATAGACGGTCTCGACGCGCTGATCGCCAACGGCAATCGCCCATTTAATGGTCCCGTCGGTTGAGCGTTGCTCTTCAACCACTTCCGGGGCGCGGATCTCCGCCACTTCTTTCAGTTTACTGCGCAGGACTTTGTTGATGTCGGTCATCTCATCAAAGTCGTCGCAGCAGTAGTGATACATCCATTTCATCACCTGATCGGCGCGGAAAGGCTTCTCGCCCATGTTTTTGAAAAACTCGCGCATCTGCTGACGGTTTAAATCCAGCAGGTTGATTTTGGCATCTTTGTTCGGCACCGTCAGAGCGGCGGTATCAGGCGTGACAATTTGTTCAGACATAATATTTTCCGGCCTCGTTATTACACGTTATGGCCCCAGGTGGGTTGAAAAAGAAACGCCCCGGAGAGCGACTGCTCGTCCAGGGGCGCTATATTCTACAAATTCTGGCGCATCATTGCCACGTTTGCACAAAGCAATGAAAAAAATCTGTAACTGACTGCTCAATCCTCTAAGGCTTTTCGATTGTCGCAAGGCGGCAAGCAAGTGACAAATTCGTCGGGAACGAATTTGACCAGCCGTAGGCTGGCCTCCGGTGAGAGGCAGGAGCCTCTCATTAATCCCCGGGAGCATAGATAACTATGTGACCGGGGTGAACGCGCGCAGCCAACGCCGCGACGGTCGAAAAGACGAGGTTTGTATCTCCAAAGTATTTCAGGTCACAGCGAGACGGCGAGTTCGCAAATCCCCGGGAGCATAGATAACTATGTGACCGGGGTGCGCGAAGGAAGCCAACAATGCTGTGGCGTGAAAGACGCAGGAGATTAGCGAGTGCGCGGGCAAACCTCGCCTTCAGCAAAGAAGAACGCGATTTCGCGGGCAGCGGATTCTACAGAGTCGGAACCGTGGGTGCCGTTCTCGGTGAAGCTGTCAGCGTAGTCAGCGCGCAGGGTACCCGCCAGGGCGTTTGCCGGATTGGTGGCGCCCAGCAGGTCACGGTGACGCTGTACCGCATTTTCGCCTTCCAGAACGGAAACCACGATCGGGCCGGAGGTCATGAACTCAACCAGACCGTCGAAGAACGGGCGACCTTCGTGCTCAGCATAGAAACCACGAGCCTGTTCAACGGTCAGGTGCAGCATTTTGGTGCCGACGATTTTGAACCCTGCAGCTTCAAAGCGGGAAAAGATGCTGCCAATAACGTTTTTTGCCACCGCGTTTGGTTTGATGATGGAAAAAGTACGTTCAATAGCCATGATTACCTCTAATTAAATGTTCTGTTGTTGCACATACGATTGTATGGCCTGGCGCGCATTATAATGAGCATCCCCGCCCCTGCCTACGGATGAAGGTAACATTTTGTTAAAATAAGATGAGTATTGAAAACACAAACCGCCAACAACAAATTTACCCTGGTTATTGCAGGGTAAAGCTGGCGGCTGCCGTCTGGCCCGCTTCATCCATCACCACCAACTGCCACTCGCCGGGTTTATCCAGCGTTAGCGTGGTTCTTGCGCCGGGGGCCTCTAACGGTTCGCCATTAATAAACCACCAGCGCCGCCCCTCCCCACCGCTGGTTTGTAGCGGCAACATCACCCGCGCCTCACCCGGGAGACGTTTTATCACTGCCCCATCACGGATGCCGGACAGCACCAGCGGCGCGGTATCCTGAGTCTGTAACGGCGGGCATGACTCCGATGCCGGTCCCAGGCGCGCGCGCCGCCTTTCGCTGGCCGGCAGCCAGGGATCCAGCGGCAGCGGCCAGACTTCGACCTGGCTTTCCCGAGCGCCGGGACAATCCGCCGCCACCCGTTCGCCGTGTTCATTGCGCCACACCGGGAAGCGGATCCCGCGTACGCTCTCCTGCCCCGGCAGCAGCAGGGTCGGCGGCTGGCTGGCATCCAAAAGCCAGCTGGCCAGGCGACGACGACAGTTGCTGTCGCCCGCCGGCAGATCCTGCCCGCCAGGCCAGCAGATTGTCCCCTGGCTGACCGTTGCCGGGCGCGGATCGCTCGGCAGCCCGCCGCGGCTCATCGCCGGGCGGGCCAGCAGCAGATTATTGACCTGGTTGAGCAGCGGTACGGCGCTGGCGAAGCCGAACTGGCCCACCACCGGCGTACCGTCCGGGCGCCCGGTCCAGATGCCTATCAGATATCGCGCATTGAGGCCGACCGCCCACGCGTCGCGATAGCCGTAGCTGGTGCCGGTTTTCCACGCCAGCGGCACCGCCTGCGGCAGCGAGGCATCGGGAACCGGTTGCGCTTCGCCGGCCAAAATACGCCGGACGATCCATGCCGCCCCGGGCGACATCAGCGCGCGCTCGGTCAATGGATCGCTCGGCTTCAGGCGCAGCCGCGCCGCCTTGCCATGGCGGGCGAAGGCGCTGTACGCCGCGACAATATCTTCCAGCCGCGCCCCGGCGCCGCCGAGGATTAGCGACAGATTCGGCTCTGCGCCAGCGGGCAGCGTCAGGGGCAGCCCGGCGTTGCGTAAATTAGCCGCAAAGCGTTTTGGTCCATAGGCTTCGAGCACCTGCACCGCCGGCAGATTCAGCGACCGCACCAGCGCCTCGCTGGCGCTCACCGGGCCATGAAACCCGCTGTCGAAATTACCGGGGCGATAATCGCTAAAACGCCGTGGCACATCCTGTAATAGCGATGCCGGGTGAATCAGCCCCTCATCCATCGCCATCGCGTAGATAAAGGGTTTCAGCACCGACCCCGGCGAGCGTACCGCCGAGACCATATCAATATGGCCGAAGCGGCTGTCGTCGGTGATATCCGCCGAGCCCACCCAGCCGCGAACTTTCATATCCGTGTGGTCGACGACGACCATCGCCAGCGAACTGCGCGGCGGCAGGCGCGATTTCCAGTTCAGCGCCAGATCTTCCAGTTGCCGCTGCAGTCCGGCATCCAGAGTCGTCACCACCTTTTCATCACGACTGGTCGCCAGCGCCCGGCGTGAAAAAAGCGGCGCCAGCTGCGGCATCTGGCGCGGAAACAGCCATACTGGCTCCTCCATCGCTTCCTTTACCGCCTGCTCCGGCCAGACGCCCTGGCTGACCATTCGCGTAAGCACTTTATCACGCGCCGCCTGGGCCCGCTGCGGCCAGCGGTCCGGACGTAAACGACTGGGCGCCTGGGGAAGTACCGCCAGCAGCGCCGCCTCGCCGTAGCTAAGCCGGGCAGGCGGCTTACCGAGATAGGCCCAGCTGGCCGCGCCGATCCCCTGCAGGGTGCCGCCAAACGGCGCGCGGTTCAAATAGAGGGTTAGAATGTCGCTTTTTGACAGATGCCACTCCAGCTGCAGCGCTCGCCACAGCTGGCGCAGCTTGCCGCCGAAGGTGCGTGGATGGGGATCAAGCAGGCGTGCCACCTGCATGGTAAGCGTGCTGCCGCCCGAGATAACTCGCCCGGAAGTAAGATCCTGCCAGGCGGCGCGCAGCACCGCGAAGGGATTGACCCCCGGATGGCGCCAGAACCAGCGGTCTTCATAGTGGATGAGCGCCTGCAGATAGCGCGGCGACACGTCGGCGAGCGTGACCGGATAACGCCAGACGCCCTGCGCGTCGGCAAACCGCCACAGCGGCGTCCCGTCTTCCGCCACCACCACACGGGCAGGCGTGACGTCATGCAGCGGCAGCGGCCACAGGCGATCGGCCGCCAGCACCGCCAGCCACAGCAGAAAAATAAACGCCGCCAGCCAGCGCCAGCGGCGTTTTACCCGAGGCAATACGCGCATTTACGGCGTCACGGTGAGCGGACCGCTGGCCGCTCCTGTCGCCCGCCACTGCGGCGCATACATCGATTCCACCTGCGGCTGCGGGACCTGATAAGTGCCCGGCGTCACCGCCCGCGCCAGATAGACCAGCGTCACCGGCTGGCCTTCATTGACAGCGACGGCAGCGACGAAACGGTCATCGCGGAACTCGATATGCTGAATATCCGCCTGCTGCATCTGGTTAAGCAGGTTTTGCACCGCGTCGCCATTCTCCTGCAGGCTGGCGCTGCTGTTGGCCAGATTCTGGTTTTCCAGCTCCAGACCGGCTGGCAACAGATCAACCACCAGCGCGTCAGGCACGTTGCGTTTGGCGGTCACCTCCAGCTTGACGAGCACCAGTTCGCCGCTGCGCAGTGAAGACAGCGATTTCTGCTGCCCCTGGGTATCGAAAATAGTGCGTTCAATCCCCAGGACGTTACCGCCCGGCTGCGGCGCGCTTTGCGGATAGCCGCTGCTGTCGAGGCGCAGCCACAGCGGCTGACTGCCGGTATTACTCACCTGCAGCGCCGCCAGCCGATCGCCGTCGAGATTGCGGGTTTGCGCTTTGTCGCCGGCCAGCGGCTCCGCCTGCAGCGAGGTTTGCGCCTGCCAGCTGCCCGGCAGGTCCGCCAGCGTACGTCCGGCAAGGAACAAGGCGTTGGTTTCCTGGGTCGACAGCCAGCGCTGGCCATAGGCCTCTTCCGACAGCGTGCTCAACAGCTGAGTTTGCACCTCCGGCAGCAGCTTATTCTCTTCCAGCAGCGCCAGCTTCAGGGCGGCGTCGCCGCGCGGCGCATCGCCCATGGTTTTCAGCGCAATGCCGAGCTGCAGCAGCGGCAAGCCGGATCGCGCCTGGTCGTGACGGCTCCAGATTTCACGCAAGGCGCCGAGCGGCGCTTTTTGCTGACGCGCCAGCACCAGCGCGGCATAGGCCTGAGCGGCAAAGCGGCTGGCCTGGGCGTCGTCGCTGTAGCGCACGGTCATCAGGCCTGGCTCCTGCAGATAGCGCAGCAGGCGCTCGTTGCCTTTATTAATGGCGTTGACCGGTACGCTATAGCCCTGCTCGCTGGCGCGCACGAGGAAGTCCATGGCGTAGGCGGTCAGCCAGTACTCTTCCGGCCCCTCTCTATCCCATAGCGCAAAGCCGCCGTTTTCCAGCTGCATCTGCAGCAGGCGTGAAATACCGACATCGATGGCCGCGCGGCGTTTTTCGTCGCTGTCCCCGCTAATGCCCAGCGCCTTTAGCTGCGCCGCGCTGGTATACAGGGACGGGAACAGGCCGCTGGCGGTCTGCTCAAGGCAGCCGTAAGGATAGGCTTTCAGCTCGCGGATATAGCGGGCGAGATTCAACGGTGGTTTACCGCTGAGCAGCAGTTGGCCCTGCAGCGTTTGCGGGGCAAAGCCCTGGCTCTGCGCCGCCGGCGGCTGCCAGCTTTCACCTGGCTGCAGCACTGCGCCGCTGTTGACGGTCTGTGCCGGGTACGCCGGACGCACGCCGATTTTCCATTGTTTTTGCAGCGGGGTGAAGGTTTCGCCCGGCAGGCTCAGGCCGCTGATGGTGGCATTAACCTGACCATCGCCGAAGCCCGCCAGCGCGCTCACTGGTATAAACAGCGTGCTGCGCGCCCCCGGCGCCAGCTGTACCGGCGGCAGTTGGCCATCGGTCAAGGTCACCAGCCCGCTGGCGGTAAGATGTACCTGCAGGGTTTGCGGTTTATCGGTCAGATTGCTGAGATCCAGCGCCAGCCGTGTAGTATCGCCGCTGGCGAGGAAGCGCGGAGTGTTCAGCTCGGCGATGACCGGGGCGGCCACCACCACTTTATCTTCGCTGCTGCCGAAGTCATCCGCCGTCCACGCCTGGGCCATCACCCGCAGCTCGCCGTTAAAATCGCCAATGGGTAACGTCACCGTGCCTTCGCCCTGATCGTTCAATACCACCGGCTGCGCCTGCTGGGCGACGATCGTCACGTGGTTGACCGGCGGTTTGCCGCCGCGTTTTAACTCGTCGCCATCGCCGCCGAAGCGCAGGCTGGCCACCCGTCCCTGCCCTTCGATCACCTGGCCGTAGATGTCATAGATATCTGCGCCGTAACGCTTCTGGCCAAAGAAGGCGTTCCACGGATCTGGGGTAGCGTAATCGGTGATATTCAGTACCCCGCTATCCACCGCCGAGAGCAGGACATTGACCTGTTTCGGCGCCTCGCCCTCTTTGACGCTGGCTTTCACTTTCACCGTCAGCGGCTGGTTGGGGCGCATTTTGTCCGGGGCCTCCAGCGCCAGCGTCAGGCGACGGTTTTCATCGCCCAGCGGCAGATGCAGCAGGCCCACCGCGCGTTTCGGCGTTGCCGAGCGCGATTTATCGCCGGGACGAACCACCAGCGTGCTAAGGTAGAGGTCGTGGCGATTCCAGGTTTTATCCACCGGGATCGACAGGTCCATCCCCTCCGCCGGGACGTCAATTTCCTGCCACCACAGCGGCCCTTCGCTGGATTCCACCATTGCGTAGCCTTTACCCGCCGCCGGGGCGGCGATGTGCAGCCTGATGGTGTCGCCCGGTTTATAGCTCGGTTTATCCAGCTTCATGGTGACCCGGTCAGGACGCGCCGCGCCGGCGCCTTCGCTGTTATCCTGCCAGCTGTAGCCCGCCCAGAAGCGCACGCTGCTGACCACGTCGTCCGGTCCTTTCACCTCCAGGCGATAGGATCCCCACTCCACCGGGAAGCTCACTTTGCCGATCTGGCCGGCCTGCAGGTCTAGCGACTCCTCGCCCTCCTGCAGATCTTTTTGATCGAACTGCGACTGCCAGCCTTCGCTGTCGGACCAGTTCCAGTAGTAGTCGCGCCGCTCGCGGATCAGCCGCACCTGGAGACCGGAGATCGCTTTTTTCTCGCCTTTGACGTCGGCATAGACGATATCAAACGCGGCGTTACTGTTTTCATCCACCACCGGCTGTTTCACGGTGGTATCGGTGCGGTAATCGTAAACGTCCTTCAGCGTAAATTGCGGGCGGATCCCCGGCAGCGCCTCGGCGGGCCAGATCGGCTGCTTAACCGTACGGGTCACCGGGCGACCGCCGGATTCCAGCAGGCTGGCCTGCAGCACCACCTGCAGCGGCGAATGGCTATCCTGCCACTGGCTTGAGGTGGTCACTTCGCCATGGCCTTTTTCGTCCAGCGTCAGCTGGACTTCATCCAGACTACGGGAGAGGTTTTCTTCCGCAATATCGCCGAACTGGAAGCCCGGCAGCGCAGCGACGGCGTCGCGCAGCGGGCGCAGGAACAGCTTGCCCTGCAGCTGGTTGCCGCTGGCCGGCGCGCCGTAGAGATAAGCGCCGCTAACGCCAAAGGTGACGTCGGCATCCGGCGCGACTGGCGCGGCCTGCGGCGTCAGGTTCAGGGCCATGCGTTCCGGCATAAAGTCTTCAACGTGGAAATCCCATTCGCGCGGCTGATTGTCGCCGGCGCTGGCGCGAATGTGCCACATGCCGGTAGCCGCGCCGCTGTCGAGCGGATAAGTAAACTGGTACAGGCCATTCACTGGTTTGCTCATCACCGAGCGGATCACTTGGCCGTCCGGCTGAACCACCTCCAGTTTCACCGGCTGCTCCGCCAGCGGCTTGCCGTCGCTATCGCGCAACAGCGCATTAAGGATCACCGTTTCGCCGGGACGATAGAGATCGCGCGGGCCAAACATAAAGAACTGTTTGCTAAAGCCGGGCGCGCCTGCGATAGAGAATTCCGCCAGATCCAGCGCCGGCAGCTTGAGGTCGAGGAGCGTGGTCTGCCCCTCTTTGCGCGCCAGCAGCAGCGCGGCTTCTTTATCGGTTTGCAGGGTGACGTGGCCCTGGCTGTCGCTTTTCGCTTCCGCCAGGGTCTGCCCTTTGGCATTGAGCAACTGCACCTCAATGCCCGACTGGGCGGCGCCGTTTTCCAGACTCTGGGTAAAAACGTCCAGCCGGTTATGGTAGCGATGCGCCGAGACGCCGATATCGCTGAGGGTAAACAGCGTCGCCGCGTTGCTGTAGCTATAACGGCCCGCCGGGTTCATGACCGCCACGTAGACGCCAGGCTGCTGGAGCGGCTTGATGTCGCTCAGCGGCAGCAGCAGCTTTTCGCGAGTATTACGCGCCGGGTTGAGATCGAAGCGGCCGCTGTAGACCAGATCCGCCATCTTCAGCAGTTCATCAGATTCCCAGTTGCTTAACGAGTTACGGTATTCCCACTGACTGACAAAGGCGGAGAGCGATTCCGGCTTAATGCGGAAGAAATTAACGTCGACATTATCGACGTTAAGCGCCATCACCGGCAGCCCGGCGACCACGTTGCCCGGCAGCAGCGAGCCGCGGCTGGCAAACCCAACGCTCGGTGCGATATCGCGAGTGGTCAGGGTCTTCTCAAACGGTTTGTCGAGCGTCGCCTTGTTCAGGGCGGTCAGCGTCGGGTCGACCGAGACAATCAGCTCGCGCTTTGGCTCAAGGTGACGCAGACGCAGCTCTTTCAGATTCGGCGCCAGCTCCCAGGCACCGTCCACCTTACCGCTTTTCTTGTCGACCAGATGCACGCTGCGCGAGAAATCCTGGTCCGGCTGCAGCGGGACGGAAAACGTCAGCACCAGGGTCGCGGCGCCATCCAGTTGCACCTCCGAGGCGTCGAGGAGCGTCAGCGCTTTACCCTGGCTTTTTTCCGCCAGCGCCGCCAGCTGGGCGCGGTCCGGTTTTGCCGTCGCGCCTGGGTTGCTATCCGCGGCTGGCGCCGGGGCCGAGGCCTGCGGTGTACCGCTGTCATCACACCCGGTTAATGAAAATGCGGTAAGGAGCGCCAGTGATAGCGCCGCTAAACGAAATGGTTTCATCCTTCTAACCCCTCGGCCGATGAGCCTGATGCAATTTGTCACATTTATTATGCGTTATGGCGGCGCTTCTCAACAGTGACGAAGCGGGTTTCTGCCGATTAATCAGAAAAGTGCCGTGACGCCGTCCCCACTCTGGCGTCCTTAACTTGTCAGCACCAGCTAAAACGCCGACAATTCAGTCATGAATAATAAAACGGAGGCACCTATGTCCACCTCGTTTTTTGTCGCTGCCGACTGGCTGGCAGAACATATTGATGACCCGGAAATTCAGATTATCGACGCCCGCATGGCGCCCGCCGGGCAGGAGGCCCTGCGGGATATGGCCGCGGAATACCGCGCCGGCCATGTGCCGAACGCGCTGTTTTTCGATATCGAGGCGCTATCCGACCACACCAGTCCGCTGCCGCATATGATGCCGCGGGCCGAAGCGTTTGCCGTCGCCATGCGCGAACTGGGCGTCTGCAGCGATAAGCATCTGGTGGTCTATGACGAAGGCAATCTGTTTTCCGCCCCGCGCGCGTGGTGGATGCTGCGCACCTTTGGCGTAGAGAAGGTGTCAATTCTGGCCGGCGGACTGGAGGGCTGGCGGCGCGACGAACTGCCGCTGGAACAAGGGATGCCGGAGGTGGCCGAAGGGGAATTCGACGTGCGGTTCGATCCTCAGCAAATTAAGCGTCTGACCGACGTCCTGTTGGTCAGCCATGAAGGATCGGCGCAGATTGTCGATGCCCGTCCGGCGGCCCGGTTTAACGGCCAGGCCGACGAACCGCGCCCGGGCCTGCGCCGCGGGCATATCCCCGGCGCGCTGAACGTACCGTGGACGGTTCTGGTGATTAACGGCGAACTGAAAACCGTTGACGAGCTGAACGATATCTTTTTACGTCAGGGTGTCGATTTTGAACGGCCGATCATCGCCAGCTGCGGCTCGGGGGTGACGGCGGCGGTGGTCGTGCTGGCGCTCACCACGCTTGGCGTGAACGGCGTCTGCCTGTATGACGGCTCCTGGAGCGAATGGGGCGCGCGGAGCGATCTGCCGATTGAACCGGCCCCTGCCGCTCCGTAAACACGGCGTGACCGCGGGCCTCCCGTCCCGCGGTCACTAAATAATTTCTGATTTTCCCTCTCCCTTCCTTCTGCTTCTCGCTAAACCGGTTACTCTGTGCTGCCGCAGGGCTTGTACCTGTCGAGTTCGCTTTGCCTGATGAGGAGGCAGAGCACTGGTACAGAATTCCTCAGGGCTGATAGCGCATCCAGTCCATCCCAATCTGATGTCACCACAAGGAGTGAAAATGGCATTAGTCTCTAACCCACATTCGGCTTATTCACCGCGCCTTCCCTGGCTGGGAGGTATAGCTGGCCTGCTGGCAGGCGGCGCGATCCTTTATTTTTGGCCGCAATGGAACCGGACATGGCTAAGCCTGGTGCCTGCGCCAGTCTCCGTGTATACCCGCTTTCTCGGGGTCACTCTCGAAGACGTTCCGTTAGTCACCTATTGCCATCAGGCGCTGCTGGGTTTTCTGATGGTGCTGCTCGCGCCCGGTTACGGTAAGTCGACCCTTGCCGCGTGGATGATGCATAACCCAGCGTCAAGCCGACGCTGGCCCGGCGAGGTATTCCGTGCCTGGGTCACAAAATTTGGCCTGCTGGTCATGGTCTTTTGCAATCTGTTCTTTTTGTCCCGGGTCCCATCCGGAACCCTGGCGTTATACATTTTTATTCTCCAGCACATCAGCGTTGCCGCGGCGGTGGCGTCAGGGGTGCTGCTCCTGCGTGACGCCCGGCGCCTGGCCCGCACGTTCGACGCTCAGCTGGCGGACCTGCGTCTTCTCATGATACTTACCCTCGGGTTCCAGACGATTTTGCCGGCGCAGATCGCGCTGATGAGCGCCCGGGGCGTGAATACGCCGCTGGGCTGGTACATTGTTATCGCGCAAATGGCAGGGGTGTTACTGGCGTTTATGCTGGTCGGCGGGCTGGTGGCAGCGCTACGTTCTCTGCTGGGCGAAGAGAGGTGCCGGGCCTGGCGCGGGGATATGGCGCTCTTCAACGGCATTGTCACACTGTGCGTGACGGGATTTCTCCTCTATCACATGGTGTCTGCCTATCCGCGAATCTTTGCCGCCCTGCATTAGCTTTTGCCACCCCGCTTTTGTGCCTCGAACTGGAAGCAGAAAGAAACAGCGGGGGCTGCCGCCCCCGCTGTCAGATGATGCGGTTCTGCTTAAAATCGCGCAGGAAGCTGCCCCAGCGCTTTTCATAGAACGGCGTGATATGGGCAATCATAAAGTGGCTGATGCCCTTCTCGCCTTCCACCACCTGGCAAATATCGATCGGTTCGTCGCCTGGCAAGGTATCGGTGGCCACGCTGCCGGTGGTCTGGATAATGGCTTCAATATCTCCTTCCGCTTCAATCCCGATCAATAAGTTTGCCGGCGCGTCGGCGCGCTCTTTAATCGAGCACAGAAACGCCCGCTTGACGGTCTTCAGCGTTTTGAACAACGTGGTCAGCGAATCGACCATCTGCGCCGGCGGTTCGGCGACTTCAGACAGCAGCAGCGCTTCGCCGCCTTCCAGTACCGTCTGGGTGCTCAGTGGGCTGCCTTCTTCGCCTAACAGATGGCTGATTTCCCGTGGGGTGAACTCTTTGCCGCTCGGCAGCTTCGGGTTGAGGAATAACGATTCGCCCAGCGTCATCGCCATCAGCGTGCGGGCCGGCATCATCACGAAGGCCTGTTCATCCGCCACCGCCTGCTGCAGCGCCTCCAGCGAGGTAAAGAATGGGATCACCGAGGTACCGTCGTCTTTTTCCCAATGCTGCAGATCCAGCGCGCTATCTTCGACAATCTGCTCGCCATCGGCTGCCCTGCCCGGCACCCAGACGGTGGCCTCCAGCAGCGCGCTGAAAAATGCCGGACGATGGGCGGGCTCAGTCGCCGCTTTTTCCAGCAGGGTTTCTAATTCATTTTTTGTATCTGACATAGTTTGGCTACTTCACAATGAATTGCCCGGCGGCCATTCGTCCACGCGGGCATATGGTTTTCCTGGCCGGGTAAGCGCGGGAGCCACCCGGCAAGGCCATTACTCAGCTGTCAGCAGGTTAGCAATGGTACGCACGCCAAGCCCGGTGGCGCCCGCCGACCACTGCTCAACGGCAGATTTGCGGTAGGTTGCCGAACAGTCGATATGCAGCCAACCCTGATGGTAGTTTTCCACGAAGTGGGACAGGAAGCCCGCCGCGGTGCTGGCGCCGGCCGGATAGGCCGCGCTACCGGTGTTGTTCAGGTCAGCAAAGTTGGACGGCAGCTGGTTGCGGTGGAACTCGGCCAGCGGCAGACGCCAGAAGGCTTCGTTTTCCGCCTGAGCGCTCGCCAGCAGGCGATTCGCCAGCGCATCGTCAAAGCTGAACAGCGCGTGGTAATCATTGCCCAACGCGGTTTTCGCCGCGCCGGTCAGGGTGGCGGCGTCGATGATCAGCTCTGGCTTCTGCGCCGAGGCGTCAATCAGGCCATCCGCCAGCACCAGGCGGCCTTCCGCGTCAGTGTTCATGACTTCAACGGTTTTGCCGTTGCGATAATGAATAATATCGCCCAGTTTGAAGGCGTTACCGCTGATCAGGTTGTCGGCGCAGCACAGGAACAGCTTCACACGTTTGTTCAGACCGCGGGTAATGGCGAAAGCCAGCGCGCCGGTGATAGTCGCCGCACCGCCCATATCGGATTTCATCGAATCCATAAAGGCGCTTTGCTTGATGCTGTAGCCGCCGGAATCAAAGGTGATGCCTTTGCCCACCAGGCAGGCGTATACCGGCGCCTCTTTATCGCCGGTCGGGTTATAGTCCAGCGCCAGCAGGACCGGCGAACGCTCGGAGCCGCGGCCCACGGTATGCAGACCAAGATAGCCCTGCTCGCGCAGATCTTCGCCTTTGGTGATGCGATAGCTAATCTTCTCACCCGCCACGCCGCACAGCAGGTCGACAGCGCGCTGCGCCAGCTGCTCCGGACCCAGCTCTTCCGCCGGCGCATTGATGGTGTCGCGCACCCAGTCGATGATCGTCAGGCGGTTATCCAGCTCGCTGCGCTGCGCGTCGTCAAGGGATGGCCATTCGACCTGACGCTGACCTTTCGGCCCTTTATAGCCGGCCCAAAAGGCCCAGGCGCGATCGGTGTTCCAGCCTTCGCCGCTCAGGGCGACGTGCTTGATGCCCATGCCGTCAATTTTGCGCGCCGCGCGCTGGATAAGCCCGAGGTCGTCTTTACCGTTGAGATGTAGAGCGATGCCGTCGTTATTGATGCTCCAGGTCGCTTTTTCTCCCCAGCGTCCATCGGCTGGCTGAGTAGAAAGCGTAATCTTCATAGCTTCGGTCATTATCATTATCCTTCTTAGCAAACGGGCCACCCTATGGCAGCCCGTTAAAATGTTTTCGCTTAACGCGAAATTATTCGGCCTCGTCTAGCCAGACTAGCAGAATCGCCTCGAGAATTTTTTCATTGGATGCGTTTGGATCATCATCAAACTCTTCCAAATCGCAAATCCACTGATGCATGTCGGTAAAGCGAACGGTTTTCGGGTCGAGATCCGGGTAAGCGTCGTACAGCGCTTCGCCGATTTCACGGCTGTCGGTCCATTTCAGTGCCATATTAGTGCTCGCGTGCGTGGTTGATGGTGTAACGCGGGATCTCAACGACCAGATCTTCGTCGGTGACGCGCGCCTGGCAGCTCAGACGGCTGTCAGGTTCCAGCCCCCAGGCTTTATCCAGCATGTCGTCTTCATCTTCGCTACTTTCCGCCAGCGAGTCAAAACCTTCACGCACGATGCAGTGGCAGGTGGTGCAGGCACAGGATTTTTCGCAGGCGTGTTCAATTTCGATACCGCTACGCAGCGCGGCATCGAGAATGGTTTCACCGGTCTCAGCTTCCACAACGATGCCATCCGGACACAGGTCCTGGTGGGGCAGAAATACAATTTTTGGCATTTTAAACCTCGTCCACGGATTGGCCTTTCAGCGCGATACGGACCGACTGATCCATACGGCGAGCGGCGAATTCCTGGGTTTGTGTGTCGATATTTTTAATCGCTTCTTTAATCGCGTCAGCGTCGTCGCCTGCCGCGGCGGCGCGTACCTGCTCCGCAGCGGCATCGATGGCCTGACGCTCCGCGGCGCTTAACAGCGCGGCGTCGGCGGCCAGCGCGCTTGTCAGGCTCTCCAGTACGCGCGCGGCTTCCACTTTCTGTTCAGCCAGCATGCGCGCCTGAATATCCTGTTCGGCGTAGCTCATCGAATCTTTAATCATGGTGGCGATTTCGCCATCGGTCAGACCGTAAGACGGTTTCACCTGGATGGAGGCTTCCACGCCGGTCGATTTTTCCATCGCCGTAACGCTCAGCAGGCCATCGGCATCCACCTGGAAGGTAACGCGAATATGCGCCCCGCCCGCCGGCAGCGCCGGGATACCGCGCAGCGCAAAGCGCGCCAGCGAACGGCAATCCTGGACCAGCTCACGCTCGCCCTGCATCACGTGAATGGACATCGCCGTCTGGCCATCTTTGAAGGTGGTAAACTCCTGCGCGCGGGCCACCGGAATGGTGGTATTACGCGGGATCACTTTCTCCACCAGGCCGCCCATGGTTTCCAGGCCTAACGACAGCGGGATAACGTCGAGCAGCAGCAGTTCGCTGTCCGGCTTGTTGCCCACCAGGATATCGGCCTGGATCGCCGCGCCGATGGCGACAACTTTGTCCGGGTCAATGGAGGTCAGCGGAGTGCGACCGAAGAACTCGCCAACGCGCTCACGCACCAGCGGCACGCGGGTCGAACCGCCGACCATCACCACTTCCAGCACTTCTTGCGCTTCAACGCCAGCGTCTTTTAGCGCCCGACGGCAGGCCATCAGGGTACGTTTTACCAGCGGGGCAATCAGATCGTTAAACTGGCTGCGGGTGATATCGCCCTGCCAGCCGCCGACCTCGACGTGCGCTGCCTCGGCATCGCTCAAGGCGATTTTCGCCGCGATGGCGGCATCCAGCAGCTCACGCTGCAGACGGTTATCGCTGCGGTCGCTGAAGCCCGCCTGCTCGCGCAGGTAGTCAGCCAGCATGTGATCGAAATCATCGCCGCCGAGAGCCGAGTCGCCGCCGGTGGCCAGCACTTCAAACACCCCGCGGCTTAAACGCAGAATGGAGATATCAAAGGTGCCGCCGCCGAGATCGTAGACCGCAATCACCCCTTCCTGGCCGGAGTCGAGGCCGTAGGCAATAGCCGCCGCGGTCGGCTCATTGAGCAGGCGCAGCACGTGCAGGCCCGCCAGACGCGCCGCGTCTTTGGTTCCCTGGCGCTGAGCGTCATCGAAGTAAGCGGGAACGGTAATGACCACGCCGTCGAGTTCGCCGGCCAGCGCTTCGGCCGCCCGGGCGGCCAGCGCTTTGAGGATATCGGCGGAGACGCGAATCGGGTTCAGCAGGCCGCCGGCGGTCTGGATCATCGGCAGGCCGTTTTCACTGGCCTGCAGCTGATACGGCAGATGCGGGTAACGGTTTTGAATATCGGCGAGGGAGCGCCCCATCATCCGCTTCACGGAGCTGATGGTATTGGCAGGATCCTGAGCGGCGTTAAGCCGGGCGTCATAGCCGACGGTCAGCCCCGAAGCGTGGTAGTTCACCACCGACGGCAGCAGATAGCGGCCTTGATGATCGGGCAGAGTCTCGGCCTGGCCGCTACGCACGGTAGCCACCAGAGAATTGGTGGTGCCCAGGTCGATACCGGCCGCCAGACGACGCTGGTGCGGCGCGGCGCTCAGGCCGGGCTCACTAATTTGTAATAAGGCCATAATTGCTTCCGAAAATTAAAAATCGAGCAGTTTTTCTTCGAGTTCTTCAGCACTGCTGCGCAGTTTATCGAGGAAACGGAGCTTACGAACCGTGTCCGCCGCCGCCTCCCAGCTCTCATTATGCAATTGGTCAACCATCAGCTGCTGACGGGTATCAAACAGCGCTTTCACCCGTTTGATAAAACCTTCCAGCCGCGCGTCGTCTTTCGCCTGGCCGATCTCATCCAGCTCTTCGCGCAATTCCAGCTGTTCCATCAGGAACGCGGTATCGCGAACGGTATGCTGCTCGCTGGCCAGATCGAAGCCATGCAGCGAAAGGAGATATTCTGCGCGAGTCAGCGGATGGCGCAGCGTCTGCCAGGCCTGGTTTATAGTGGCGGAATGCTGAACCGCCGCAAGCTGTTCCGCCGCAGGCGCGCTGGCAAATTTATCCGGATGGTACTGGCGCTGCAGATCCTGATACCGGACAGCCAGTTGTTCAAGCGAGAGGGTATAGCTGGCTGGTAACCCGAAGAGGGTGAAATAGTCCATAGTAACCTCAGGGTCATGCATCTAAATTAAAACCCCACGCGCGGCGTGACCGCGGTGGGGTTGAGGAGTACCGATTATACGTTAAAGCTTTCGCCGCAGCCGCACTCATCTTTGACGTTAGGGTTAGTGAATTTGAACCCTTCGTTGAGGCCTTCTTTGACGAAGTCCAGCTGAGTGCCGTCGAGGAATTGCAGACTTTTGCCGTCGATCACGACCTTCACGCCTTTGTCTTCAAACACGGTGTCTTCAGCCGCCGGCTCGTCAACAAACTCCAGTACATAGGCCATACCCGAGCAGCCGGAGGTTCTTACGCCCAGGCGCAGGCCAAACCCTTTACCGCGGTTCGCCAGGAAGGCATTGACTCGCGCTGCTGCACTGTCGCTAAGAGTAATCGACATAACAAAACCTCAACTAATTATTTTGCTTCACGTTTGCTTTTGTAATCCGCAATCGCGGCTTTAATCGCGTCTTCCGCCAGGATCGAGCAGTGGATTTTCACCGGCGGCAGTTCCAGTTCATCGGCGATATCGGTGTTCTTGATCGCCTGCGCTTCGTCCAGCGATTTGCCCTTCACCCACTCGGTAACCAGGGAGCTGGAAGCGATAGCGGAACCGCAGCCGTAGGTCTTGAAGCGCGCGTCTTCAATGATACCTTCATTGTTGACTTTAATCTGCAGCTTCATCACGTCGCCGCAGGCCGGCGCGCCGACCATGCCGCTGCCGACGTTCTCGTCGCTGTTGTCAAAAGAGCCGACGTTGCGCGGATTCTCGTAATGATCGATAACTTTTTCGCTGTAAGCCATGATGAATTCTCCTTATTGGTGCCGAATTAGTGATGTGACCATTCAATGCTGTTCAGATCCACGCCCTGTTTGAACATTTCCCACAGCGGAGAAAGCTCGCGCAGACGGCCAATGGATTTGCGAATCAGATCGATGGCATAGTCAATCTCTTCTTCGGTAGTGAAACGACCTAAAGAGAAACGAATAGAACTGTGCGCCAGTTCATCAGTCATGCCTAACGCGCGCAGCACGTAGGATGGCTCAAGGCTCGCGGAAGTACAGGCTGAACCGGAGGAAACCGCCAGGTCTTTCAGCGCCATAATCAGCGACTCGCCTTCAACATAGTTGAAGCTGACGTTAAGAATGTTCGGCGCGCCCTGCTCGAGGTCGCCGTTGAGGTACACTTCTTCCATATCCTTCACGCCGTTCCACAGACGGTTGCGCAGCGTGCGCAGACGCGCCATCTCGCTTTCCATCTCTTCTTTGGCGATACGGTAAGCTTCACCCATGCCGACGATCTGGTGAACAGGCAGAGTACCGGAACGCATACCGCGCTCGTGGCCGCCGCCGTGGATTTGCGCTTCGATACGAATACGCGGCTTACGACGCACGTACAGCGCGCCGATGCCTTTCGGACCGTAGATTTTGTGACCGGAGAAGGACATCAGGTCAACTTTCAGCTGGCTCAGATCGATAGGCAGCTTGCCCACGCTCTGGGTGGCGTCTACGTGGTAAATGATACCGCGGGCGCGACACATCTCGCCGATGGTAGCGATATCCTGCACCACGCCGATTTCGTTATTCACATGCATGATGGAAACCAGGATGGTGTCGTCACGCATCGCTGCTTCCAGCTCTTTCAGATCGATAATCCCGTTGCTCTGCGGCGCCAGGTAGGTCACTTCGAAGCCTTCGCGCTCCAGCTGACGGCAGGTATCCAGAACCGCTTTATGCTCGGTTTTGCTGGTGATGATGTGCTTGCCTTTTTTCTGATAAAAGTTGGCTGCACCCTTGATCGCCAGGTTGTCGGATTCAGTCGCACCAGAGGTAAAGACGATTTCGCGCGGGTCGGCGCCGACCAGCTCGGCAATCTGATTGCGGGCGATATCAACCGCCTCTTCAGCCTGCCAGCCAAAACGGTGGGAACGGGAGGCCGGGTTACCAAAGGTCCCGTCCATGGTCAGGAACTGCATCATTTTCTCGGCAACACGCGGGTCCACCGGCGTGGTTGCGGAGTAATCGAGGTAAATCGGTAATTTCATTGCTCTTAAACTCCGTACATCACTCAATGCAAGGAATCAGGCAACCGGCTTGATGTACGACCGAGTACACGGAATGTCGGAGCATCCCGGCCTGATTCTGAAAGCTCTTTATAATCGTTGTCCCGCCGTTTCGCGCCGCCTTGCCCTGTCAGCCGCAGCCCGAAACGGGACGGGTCACTCAGGCGCGCAGTTTAACGTCAATCGCGTCCTGAGTGCGCGCATTGCGCTGGGTTTCGTGCTGATGCTGACGACCGGAAACATCGAGGATCTCCTGGTTATTCACCAGTTCCCCGAGGGTGATATTGTTCAGGAAGCCGGTCAGGCGCTCGCTCAGGTCGCGCCACAGCGCGTGAGTCAGGCATTTATCGCCGCCCTGACAGCCGCCCTTGCCCTGGCAACGGGTGGCGTCAACGGATTCGTCCACGGCGCTAATGACTTCGCCGACGGCGATACTGCCGGCATCTTTACCTAACAGATAACCACCACCTGGGCCACGAACGCTGGAAACCAGGCCATTTTTACGCAGGCGAGAGAACAGCTGTTCCAGATAGGAAAGCGAAATTCCCTGACGCTCTGAAATATCTGCCAACGGCACCGGGCCCGTTTCAGAGTTGAGCGCAACGTCAAGCATCGCGGTCACGGCATAACGCCCTTTAGATGTCAGTCTCATGTCTTACTTAACCTCAAACTCGCCCCTGGCCGGGCTTTTTATTAATATGGGTATTGCATAGCAGGGCCAAGTCTGACATTCCCGAGTAATTTGGTCAACTATTTACTTGACTGTTTTAGTCAGGTATTTGGCTTTCCGTGCCGTTTTACTTCCGCATAGCCTGACACCTTCATCGCGCCAGGCGAGCCCGATTCGTAGCCCGGATAAGCGAAGCGCCATCCGGCGTTAACGCGGTTACTTACCTTTATTCTGCTGCTCAATAGACGCCAGCATGCCGCGCAGGATGTTCAACTCCTGGCTTTCCGGACGCGCGCGGGTGAACAGACGACGCAGCTTGTTCATCACCTGCCCCGGATGATTCGGGCGGATAAAGCCCGTCGCCAGCAGCGTCTGCTCAAGATGGTCGTAGAATCGCTCCAGATCGTCCACCAGCGGGTACGGCGCCTCTTCATGCTCAACCGCCGGCTGCGCTTGCTCCTGCGCCGCCAGCCAGGCCATCCGCACTTCATAGGCGATAACCTGCACCGCCATCGCCAGGTTCAGCGAGCTGTACTCCGGGTTGGCGGCGATCGCCACGTGATAGTGGCACTTCTGCAGTTCATCGTTGGTCAGACCAACGCGCTCGCGGCCAAAGACCAGCGCCACCGGCGCATGCTGACCTTCGGCGACGCTTTTCAGACCGCATTCGCGCGGGTCGAGCATCGGCCACGGCAGCGTGCGGGAGCGCGCGCTGGTGCCAACCACCAGGCTACAGCCTGCCAGCGCTTCATCAAGGGTATCGACAATCTGCGCGTTGCCGATCACGTCGCTGGCGCCCGCGGCCAGGGCTATCGCCTGCGAATCAGGTTTGACCAGCGGATTGACCAGCCACAGGTTAGTTAAGCCCATGGTTTTCATCGCGCGGGCTACGGAGCCCATGTTGCCGGTATGGGAAGTTTCTACCAGTACGATTCGAATATTTTGCAGCATTATGGTTCTTCGGCTAAAGATTATTCGTGCATGCTACCATAAAACGGAGACATAAGCAGATTTGGCTGCTATTATATGCGCCGTTTTTTCCCGTTCTTTAACATCCAGTGAGAGAGACCGATGCATCCGATGCTGAACATCGCCGTGCGCGCCGCGCGCAAGGCGGGTAATTTAATTGCCAAACACTACGAAACGCCAGACACCGTAGAAACCAGCCAGAAAGGCAGCAATGATTTTGTGACCAACGTCGATAAAGCCGCCGAAGCGATTATTATCGAAACCATTCGCAAATCTTACCCGCAGCACACCATTATCACCGAAGAAAGCGGTGAACACGCTGGCGAAGAGCAGGATGTTCAATGGGTTATCGATCCACTGGATGGCACCACCAACTTCGTTAAACGTCTGCCGCACTTCTCTGTTTCCATCGCCGTACGCATCAAAGGGCGTACTGAAGTCGCGGTGGTCTACGATCCGATGCGTAACGAACTGTTTACCGCGACCCGCGGCCAGGGCGCGCAGCTGAACGGCTACCGTCTGCGCGGCAGCAACGCTCGCGACCTCGACGGCACCATTATCGCGACCGGCTTCCCGTTCAAAGCGAAGCAGCACGCCACCACCTACATGAATATTCTCGGCAACATGTTTACCGAATGTGCCGACTTCCGTCGCACCGGCTCTGCCGCGCTGGATCTGGCCTATGTGGCCGCCGGCCGCGTTGACGGTTACTTTGAGATCGCCCTGAAACCATGGGATTTCGCCGCAGGCGAGCTGATCGCCCGTGAAGCTGGCGCGATTGTCTGCGACTTCACCGGCGGTCATAACTATATGCTGACGGGCAACATCGTTGCCGGTAACCCGCGCGTGGTGAAAGCGATGCTGGCGAACATGCGCGAGCAGCTGAGCGACGCGCTGAAGCGTTAATCTCTTACTGATGTCAAAAAGGAAGCCGCGGCTTCCTTTTTTTATGTCATTTTATCATGTTGAGGATCTGGCGAATCACCGCATTGCCGCCAATACAGAGCACCGTCAGGCCGCTAAATAAGGCCAGCGGTCCGCGCCAGCGCAGACAGCCCTGCGGCCCCAGCCAGCGCCGGAAACACAGCGCTATCCCTACCGTCGCCAGGCGGGCTAACAGCACGCCGACCATCGCCGGAACCAGCAGCAGCCATCCCCACAGCGGCAGCTCATACTGCTGCGCACTGAGTAAAATCCATACCAGCTGAAACGGCAGATAAAAGCTCAGGGCAAAGATCAGCGGAATGCGAATATTGCCTGCCGGTGCGGCAACGCCCTGAAAGTCGCGCCAGCCGTCGCGCAGCAGTATTCCAGCCAGCACCAGCGTGGCCAGATAGCATACGTCGTTAAAGATGCCCACGATCTGCATTAGCCTGTCGCTGCTTAGCTTACCCATAAACGCGAAACGCCAGAAAATGATCACCAGAAAACCGAACTGCAACACCCAGCTGCGCAGGATCCAGTCGACCATCTCCCGCGGCGAGGGCTGGTTATGCACAGCCCAGGCAACAATGGGCAGTTTACTGTGACCGGGATGACAAAAGGCCAGCACGAAGCCCGACAGCGTTAGGGTGGCGTAGGCCACCAGCGGAATATCCGCGACACTCGCCACCCCTAATCGCATAACATACGGCATGGCGTGGTAGACACGCACCAGATCTGACGGCCACCAGCTGGCCAGGGCTGGAAACCAGAATACGATCGCCAGGCCCGCCAGCAGCCCGGCGGCGCCGGCGCAGCCATAATAGAACCGCCCGCTCTGCGCGGGAGAAACGATATTTGCGGCCATAGCGACTCCTTGTCATCCGCCGAAAAGCGGAAAACTAGAGCATCGCTTCGCCAGCGGCAAGCGCTGGCGCCCACTTTAGGATTTGCGCCCGGCGTCTGTCTAAAACGGACGGATCCCACCGCCGGCAGGGACGGCGCTGAGCCACATCACCCCTGCCGCCGCCAGCAATATGACGCCGCCGGCCAGCGCCAGCGTCGCCCAACTAACCTGCTTCCATAACGCTGGCGCCTGATGGCGACTGAGGCGGATCGCCAGTTGGCGGAACCCATGCACCAACAGCGCCAGCGCCGTGATAGTCAACGAGGTTCCCGCCGCCATCGCCAGCGCCGCCGCCATCCCCCAGCCAAAAACGCCGATTACCTTGCTGAACAGCAGAACCATGATCGCCCCCGAGCAGGGACGCATACCCATCGACAGGACAATCGCGGCGCGAGCCCGCCAGTCGTCGCCGGCCTGCAGCTGCTCCGGGGCCGGGAGATGCTGATGCCCGCAGCCGCAGTGTTCGTTATGAACATGATGCGGGGTAAAAGCGGTAAACGTTGGCCGGCGCAGCAGCAGACGCAGCTTTTTTAACGCCCGCCAGCACAGCAGCAGCCCTAACGCACCCACCAGCAAATAGCTCCCCTTCTCCAGCCAGAAACTGCTGAGGTGCAGCTGGCGCGCCGGCAGCTGCAGCAGCGCCAGCACCACGACCACCAGCGCGATGGCCACCAGCCCCTGTAATAAAGAGGCGGCCAGCGTCAGGCCAATGCTTGATTTCAGCTTCGCGGGATGGGTGGCAAGCCAGGTCGTAATGACAATTTTACCGTGTCCGGGCCCTAAGGCATGGAGCACCCCGTAAACGAAGCTAAACCCCAGCAGAGACAGCCCTGCCGCCGCCGGGTTCTCCGCCACCGCCTGCAGCAGGCGGCTGAGTTCCAGGTTGAGCGAACGCTGCCAGACTGCGCTCTGCATCAGCACCTGCGGCCACGCCCGCCACAGCCAAATGCCGCCGATGATGCTCACAGCCAGCAACAGCGCCAGCGGCCACAGCGCTTTCCAGCGCGAAGATCGCGCACGCGGAGTAAAAATTACTGACATGTCAGGGTCACCTTCTGGGCAAAATAGCTGCCCAGCGCCATATCCTCCGGCGGCGCATCCGCTTTATCCAGCGACTGGGCGTATGAGAGCATTTTGTCGTTCGGTTTTGGCGTCATCACCGTTGCCTTACAGGCGGCCCGCAGCCCTGCGGGCAGGGAAAAATCGCTATCCTTGTCATAAAACATATCGACGTAGTAGGTCGGGTCGAAGGTGGAAAAGGTAAACGTCTGCCCGGCAACGGGTTGCGGCGTCGCCAGCGGCAGAGTAAAGGTGAGTACCGCCTGCAGTCCGTCACGTTCGAGGCCGTAACCGTCGGGACGATTGTCAAATTTAACCCGCTGACCGTTATGCCACAGCTCGCTGAAATAGTGCTGACCGAGCACGTTGGCCATCACCTCTGCCGCCAGCTTTTTCCAGACTTCGCTGCCCGGTTTGGCGTTTCCGGCATCATAGAGCAGATCCGATGAGGTAATTTCATCCATCGTCCAGCGCATTTTAAAGGCGCTCAGCAGACCATCCTTGACCACCGGCTCGCTTTGCAGGCTGATGAAGCTATGCGGATGCGCAGCGGCCGACCATGATAAAACCATGAAAAACGCCGCGCTTGTGCATTGTTTCACTCTGTTCATCTGTTCCTCACGTGAAAAATTCTGTGAACTTCGCCAGCAATCCTGAGTAAAAGCGGACGCTCTTCCCTGCCCACGCCGCGGTCATTGTCTATCCTTAGCGGAAACCCTAACTGGAACTTACCAGATGATGACCGTCATTGAACCACCATCTGCGCTTTCCAGTCCACAGCGCCGTAGCCAGGTGCTCCTGATGTTTTATCTGCCCGGACAGTCGGTGACGACTGAACGGCTTGGCAGGATCAACCTCGTTGATGAGACCACGGCCCGGCAGGATATTGAGGAGACCGGACGCGAAATTCAGCGTTACCACCGTTTGACCCTCCAGTCACAGGTGGACGGCAGCTATCGGATTGAAGGCGCCGCGCTCGACCAACGTTTATGTCTGCTGCATGCGCTGCGGCGGGGGCTGCGCCTCTGCCCACAGTTCGTTAATCATCATTTTACCCCGGCGCTGAAAACGCAGCTTAAACAGGAAGGCATTGCCCGCACCTTATACGATGATACCAATCTGCAGGCGCTGGTGAACCGCTGCGCGCGGGCGCTCAATCGCCAGTTTGACTGCCGCGACGTGCAGTTTCTGCGCTTGTACCTGCAGTACTGTCTGCTCGAACATCACCGGGGATACTCTCCGGACTTCAATGAGGAACAGCAACGCTGGGCTCAAACCGCCGCCGAGTTCACCCTGGCGCAGGAGATTGTCCGCCACTGGCAGCGTCGGGTCGGCGCTCCGCCCCATGTCGGAGAACCTTTTTTCCTCTCGCTGCTGTTTATGTTGCTCAAAACCCCCGACCCGGTCCGCGACGGTCACCCGCACGATCGCCGCCTGCGGCTGGCTATCTCCGGCCTGATCCACCGCTTCCAGATCCTCGCTGGCAGAGCGTTCAGTGATGAGCAGGGGCTCAGCGATCAACTCTATATTCATTTGTCGCAGGCGTTGATCCGCAGCGTGTTTGCTATCGGCATCGACAGCACGCTCACAGAGGAAGTGACCCGGCTCTACCCTCGCTTACTGCGTACCACCCAGGCGGCATTGAGCGAATTCGAGGAGGCCTGGCACATCCGTTTTAATGAGGAAGAGACCGGTTTAATCGCGGTGATCTTTGGCGCCTGGCTGATGCAGAAAAGCGACCTGCACGAGAAACAGGTGCTGTTGCTAACCGATGACAACCCAGCTATTGAAGAGGCCCTGGAGCAACAGCTGCGCGAACTAACGCTGCTGCCGCTGAATATCAAATACCAGAGCGTAGAGCGCTTTCAGAAGGAAGGTGCGCCCAAAGGGGTGACGCTTATCGTCACCCCCTATGCGACGGCGCTGCCGCTGTTTTCGCCGCCGCTGATCCACGCGGAGAACTACTTCACTGAACGCCAGCAGCAGCATATCTGCGCCATGCTCGAGGACTAGGCCGCCACCGCTTTTGGCCGTATAGCCATCGCCGGGAGCGTCAGCAGGGCCATCACCCAGAATACGCCCTGGTGCAGGTGCTGATAGAGGAAACCGGCGAAGACGGTCATGATGGCAATACTGCCGCCCATCGCCACCGCGGAGTAGACGGCCTGCAGACGGATCACTTCGCTACCCTGACGGGCGGCGATATAGCGCATCGCCGCCAGATGACACACCGTGAAGGTGCCACAGTGAAGGATCTGCGCAAGGATGAGTCCCGGCAGCGCCGTGGTCCAGCCCATCAGTCCCCAGCGAATCAGCCCGCAGGCGGCGGAGAGCAACAGCAGGTCGCGGGCGCTGAAGCGGCGGAACACCTTTTTACTCAACGCGAAGATCACCACTTCCGCCACCACGCCTAACGACCACAGATAACCGACCGCCGAGGCGGAATAGCCGGCCTGCTGCCAGTAGATGGCGCTAAAGCCATAGTAGGCGGCATGCGCTCCCTGCAGCAGACAAACGCAGGCGAGAAAGCGCCAGCTTTGGCGCACCAGCGTCAGCCAGGCCGCCATTCCGGCCCCCTGCTGCTGGCGCGACTCCCCCTGGGGCATCACCGACGGCTTAAGCAGCATGCCGAGCAGCATCGAGGCGACCCCCAGGCTTAGCATCAGCAGGATCGCCCGGTAATCGAACAGGCTCACCAGCTTGCCGGTCAGCGCCGAACCAATTACAAAGGCAATAGAGCCCCATAGCCGCACCCGGCCATAGTCCATGGTGATCTGCTTTTGCCAGGTATTGGCCAGAGCATCCGTCAGCGGCACCAGCGGCGAAAAGAACAGGTTGAAGCCGATGATGATCGCCAGCAGCCATGCTACGTGGCTGCCGGCCCAGAAGGCCAGCGCGAAGAGCAAGGTTAACAGCGCCAGCACGCGCAGCGCGGCGATCAGCCGGGAGGGATCGCTCACCCGCGGGGCAATCAGCAGACTGCCGAGAAAACGGGCCACCAGACCGGCGCCAAGCAAAATGCCGATGGTTTCCGGAGTCAGCCCGTTTCCGGCCAGCCAGACGCTCCAGAAGGGCAGAAAAATACCGTAGCTAAAAAAGTAGGTGAAATAACTGAGCGCCAGCCAGCGCGTGGAGTGCAAGACCATGATTTCCTCCCGAATGGTGGCGATAGTCTGGCGATAAACCCCGGCGGGCGCAAGATGCTCTTGTCTGCTGATAGCTCGTTATTTATGCCCCCTCGATGATGATTTTCAGCGAAAAATTGAGCTTCTCTCCCGCGCCTAAAACTCGCAGCCCCGGCTGCCCGTCCATGTTGTGGGCGTTTACCGGATGGCTTTGCGGCTCGAGGCAAAGGAATGATTCACCTTGCATTCTGAACAGCATCAACCACGGAGTTTGCGATAGAATTGTGATATTCATCACGTCATTGCTTACCCTCGCCCGCCCGCCCCAGCCGGAATAACCCACGTTCAGCCAACGATCTTCACCGAACTGAGCCACGCTGAAATTGGCATAGTCGGGCAAGTTTCCTTGCCAGTTGAGAGGTAAGTGATTCTCCCCTTCCGGCCAGTAACCGCTGACCTGGAACTGAACCTTGCTGCGTTCATCGAAAGGGAAAAAGGGATGAAAGCCGCAGCCGTAAAGCGCAGGGACCTCCCCATAGTGGGTAAGCGTTAGCTCCGCTATCAGCTGGTTACGCAGCAACTGGTAGCGGAGCTGCGCCAGATAATCGAAACCGCAGGCATGCTGCCGACGCAGCTGTAATACACAATACTCGGCGCCGTACTCAATAATATCCCAGCGCTGTAACCAGCCGTCACCGTGAAGAAAGAAATACTCGTCGGCATGGTGGCGAGGCAGGACAATCTCCTGCCCATGAAAAATAAAACGGTTGCCGGCGACGCGATTGGCCAATGGCAGCATCGGAAACATGCCGCCGGCGGGATTTTCATATAGCACCGGCGCTTGATATTGCCGCGAGAATAAACTTTGCACTTTGCCGCCCAGAGAAGAGACGCACATCCGCAGATGCGCGTTCTCCAGAATCCACTCTTCCGCCATTAGCGCATCTGCTCCTGCTTCGCCGCATTCACGCCCGTATGACGCTGCGCCAGCTGCTCTTCCAGCGCTTCGAGGGTGATACCTTTCGTTTCCGGGACGTTGCGCAGGATATAGAGGTAGCCGGCAGCGCAAATGACACCATACAGCAGGAAGCTTCCTGCCGCGCCCAGACCGGCATTAAGCAGCGGGAAAGTATAGGTTAACAGGAAACAGGCGATCCACAGCGCCAGGGTACCTAAAGACATCGCGAGTCCACGTACGCGGTTGGGAAAAATCTCCGCCAGCAGCACCCAGGTCACCGGCGCCAGGGTCAACGCATAAATAGCAATCGCCGCCAGCACCAGCAACAGTACCGGCCACCCCATAATGCCCATGGCGTAAGCGCCGGCGATCAGCACATAGATCAGCGTCAATCCCGAAGCGCCAAGCAGCATTAATTTACGGCGACCGATTTTATCCACCAGCGGCAGCGCCGCAATGGTAAAGACCAGATTAACGACGCCCGTCGCGACGATCGATTTCAGCGTGCTGTTAATATCGAACCCCGCCGAGGCAAAAATCTCCTGCGCGTAGTTAAAGATGACGTTAATCCCACACCACTGCTGGAATATGGCGAGCACCATGCCAATGATCACAATCGGTTTCACCTGGGGAGCCAACAGCGCGCCGTAGGAGACTTTATTGTTATCCTTTTCCAGGGTATGCGCGATTTCACGCAGGATCCTGTCGGCATAGTCGGCAGAACCAATGCGTTCCAGCGCAGCCCGGGCGCGCTCCGGTTTACCGGCCTTCATGAGCCAGCGCGGCGACTCGGGGACAAAAAACATCAGGACCAGAAACGCCAGCGCCGGCACCAGTTCCGCACCGAACATCCAGCGCCAGCCCATCTGCCCATTCCAGCTGTCCACAATCATCTGCTGCGTCGCCCCCGGCTCCACCGGTTCAGCAATCATCAGATTGATTAACTGAGCGGCCAGTACGCCAATCACGATGGTGAGCTGATTGACCGCGACAAAACGCCCTCTTTTCTCTGCCGGACTGACTTCGGCAATGTAAAGCGGGCTGAGAGCGGAAGCCAGACCAATCCCTACGCCGCCCACAATGCGGTAAACCACAAACATATCGAAATGACTGGCGACCGCCGTCCCCCAGGCCGACGCGCTGAACAGCACGGCGGAAAGAATTAATGGCAGCTTGCGCCCCAGTTTGTCTGCGCACCATCCCGAAATTAATGCGCCGAAAATACAGCCCAACAGCGCTGAGCTCATCGCCCAGCCGGACTGCGCCGGGTCCGTAATTGAAAACCAGGCTTCATAAAATGGCTTAGCGCCGCCAATCACCACCCAGTCATAGCCAAACAGTAAACCACCGCAGGCGGCGACCAGACAAATCGTCCAGACGTAGCCCATTTTCAGATGTGTCTGCGCGTTGTTCATAATGATTCCTCTATAAGGGAAACGCAGGGAACAGTAGGGTTCAGGCGGGCCGAGCCCGCCCATTGAGGTTCAGGAAAAAATGCCGCTTTGCAGGGCATGGCGAATCAGATGCGCCTTATCATGAGCCGGATTTATTTGCAGAAGCTGCTGCATCCTCTGCTGGCAGGCGGATACGTTGCCCAGCCCCAGATGGCCCAGCGCTTCAATAAACAAGCAGTGCTGCAGATGTCTCTGCTGCGCTGATACATCGAGAACCACCAGGTCCGGAAGAGAGACGGCAAAAAAATCGACTTGCGGAACGTCATCCCGATGCTGCGCGGCCCAGTCGATAAAATGGCGGAAGTGCTGCTCGGCCTGCGCTGGGTTACCGCTCTTACGCAGCGCAATGCCCTGCCAGAAAAGGTAATCGGCGGGTTGATCGTTGTAGTACCGCCCGGCGTCCAGCGTTGAGCCCCCTTGCCGGGCAAGCTGGTAATATTCCGCCGCCTGCTGCGCATCCCCAGCCTGTTCTGCGCAGTAGCCCAGCAAATACCAGATATCGTTGTCCGTTTGCCCAGGCAGTCGCCCCTCCCCCAGATTGTCGGGATAGCGTAATGCGGCTTTCAGACAGTCCGTGGCCTGTTTAAACGCCCCACGCTCGATGAACTGTAATGCCAGATGGAGCTGATTGAGCAAATACTGGCCGGTGATTTTCCCTTCTCCTCCTTCCCAGGGATGGAATACGCGCGTATCCAGAATCGCGGCGGCATCGGCATAATGACCGGACGCGTTCCACAGGCTTAGCAGCTCAGCGGTCAGGTCGTCCCGCTTCAGCACCACGGCTTTACGTTCCACCAGCGTCGTCAGTCGCTCATGTACCGGCCTGGCCAGTAATTTTTGCAAAAAATCGAGTTCAAACAGGAAGCGCGCATTGTCCGGCTCCAGCGCTACGGCGCGCTGCAGATAAGCCAGCGCCTGCGTTGCATCCTGCTGTTTATTCCACGAGTAAACGCCCAGCAGACGATGAGCGGGCGCATAATCGGGAGATTTTTCGAGCGTCTCGCGCCAGCAGCTCACCGCCTCGTCATAGCGACGTTTGCTGTACCAGAAGCAACCGAGTAGATAGCGGGCAAAAGCGCTGTCGCCCAGCGACTGCAGCATCTGAACTTCATCGAGTGAGTTAGGGAAACGAACATTGTGCGCATGGCAGTGCTCGGCGGCGGCAATAAACTGTTGGCGTTCATTGGCATCATCACTTAGCGACGCACGCCAGAGCATCGGCAGCGCTTCCTGACTGTCCAGAACCGCAAGAACCTCTTTCACCGCCGACGTCTGTCCGATAGAGAGCAACCAACCCGCCAGCAGGCTGGCGTTGACCCCTCTGCGCCCCGTGATGCGCAGCAGGGCTTCTCGCGCGTCGTCGCTCCGCTCAATCATCCAGCGCGCGCAGTGCAGCGGATAGCTCAATGGGTATTGCTCAAGAGAGGCGAAAATAAACTCCAGCGCTGCTTTCTTCTGCCCACTGTTGGCTAATGCCAGCGCTTTCAACCCCATCGCCAGAGGATTGCTGGCGTTGAACCGCAGACTGGTGTTTACTTTTTCCAGCGCATCGGCAACATCACCGCGCTTCATCGCCAGCCTCGCCAGCGACCACCAGGCGGCGTCACGGCAGTTACCGCTCCAGGAGGCTTTGTAATAGTGATCCCAGGCGCCTGCATCATCCCCCATCCTTTCCAGCACGCTGGCAAGCAGCATACTGGCTTCGCCATCTCGCGGGTTCTTATTCAAACGATGCGCGCGCTGTAGCGCAGCACGGGCACACTGTTCCGCCAGCGCCCAGTCGGCACTGTTGAACGCCAGGGTACCGAGGGCAACATTATTGCGATAATCCTGCGGATCGAGCTCAACCGCCCGACGATAGTAATCCCCGGCGTAGCGGCTTGCGTGGTTGTATTGTTCAAGGTGCTGGCCGATAAAATAGAGCTCGTCGCCATTGTGGATCGCTTCCGGTAACGCGGGCGCTATAGCTGGTTCGGGCAGCGGCGTCTGTTGGGTAATATGTTCCTGATAATCCAGCAGCGGCTGGTTCTCGGCGGTTTTCACTTTGAGGGTTAAGCGCCCGACGCCATTTTCCGGCAGCGTCTGCTGCCAGCTCTCACCGGGCTTCAGCGTCAGCTGAGTTTCGTACAATGGCTGATGGTCAGCGCTGAGTTCAACCACGATATGATTTAGCGGAGCAATGGCATATACGCCAAGCTGCAGTTGCCCAGACTCGCGAACCAGCTTCAGTGCCAGCTGTGTATTGGCATTTTGCACCATCCCTAACTCGCTGTAGGGAAGGAAATTTTGCACAAACACCTTCTCTTCATAAGGCGCAAGCCACGTAAAGTCAGGCTGGTTATCGGTGAAGACGCCGGTCATCAGCTCAATATAAGGGCCATTTTCATCAGTCAGATTTCGATCCCAGGCCTGGCCAAAATCCCCGTACCCCCAGCTCCACTGTTTCTTGCCAGGAGAGACATGGTGATCGGCAACATGCAGTAACCCGCCTCGCTCGTCATGATGATAAGCGCCGACAAAATCGTAATCCGACTTCTCCGCCATATACGAAGTGGGTACCGGGACGTTTTTATAACGGGAGATATCAACCCCCGCAGAATAGTCCACTTTGTAGTAGGTACCGGTGGCAATCGGGAAAGCGGAAACATCACGCTTACCATGGTCGAATACAGCGGTGACATCGGGTGGGAATACACTCTGGTGGGCATCGCCGCCTTTTACTGCAGGGTTGGCCCACCACAGGAAATGGCGCGGCGTGGCGTTACCATTGAAGATCTTGCCAGTGATTTCAATCAGCGCGCGGTCAGGATAGAGCGTAAACCCGGCCATAACCTGCAAACCGCGCATGGGCTCCGCTTCCCCCATCCATACGGTCTGCGCGCCGTTTTCTCCCTGCTGAATAGAAAAATCGACCGGCTTAAAGGTCGTCGGCCGGTGATGTTGCGGCCAGTTAAATTCGATTCCGCCGGAGATCCAGGGCCCGAGCAGCCCTACCAGGGCTGGCTTAACCACCTCATTGTAATAGACGAAATCACGTTGTTTGACTTTATCATATGCCCGGTGAATACGGCCGCCAAGCTCCGGTAGCAGCATGACCCGAAGGAAATCATTCTCCATCCACACTGCCTGATAATCGCGCATTTCGCGTTCGCCGGTCAGGGTATCAATCACGCCGTAGGGATAGACGCTGCCGGAAGATCCTTGATAAACACGTTTTTCCAGAAACATAGGGTTCGGATCTTCCGCTCCCGTCGTCCACGTTGGTAATGAAATGATTTCCTGCCAGACCTTAACCGAACCGTACATGATGCCTCCACTAAACAAAACGAAGTAAAAGTTGCAATAACAGGAGTCTATATCGCCAATTCGCTGTTAAAATGCGCAATGCTCACGCAATATAGTTAAGGGAGTTAAGTGTATGCAGCGTACTGGCTTTAATAACGCCCGGGTCCGGCAGGCCAATAAGTCGATTTTTCTTTCCCATCTGTGGCGGGAAAAGCAGCTCAGTAAATCACAGCTCTCTCAACTCACCGGTCTCTCCATTCCGGCGGTGAGCAATATTCTGGCCGAGCTGCTTAGCGAGGGATTGATCGGTCACTCAACGGAACACTTGAGCAAACGGGGCGTGAACAGCGGCAGCTACCAGATCCCCGAGCACGGCGCCTGGACACTGTGCATGAATATCACCCCGACCAGCATTGAATATCAGCTTGCCGACGCCCGCCTGCTGGCAGTGGATGGTCATCAGCATTTGCCGGTCAACGCGCCCACTCCTCAGGCCCTGCTTGAGGCCATCGTTGAATGCTGGCGGCATATCCACCGCCGCTACCCGCAGCACAGCATCAATCTCGCCCTTGGCGTGCATGGACAGGTTGATCCGATTACCGGCGTTTCACAAACCATGCCCCAGGCACGCTGGAAAACACCGATCGAAATAAAGTATCTGCTTGAGGAGCGGCTTGGCGTGCAGGTTCGGGTGGATAACGACTGCGTGATGCTGGCGCTGGCGGAGAAGTGGCAGCATCAGGGTACACAGCAGGATTTTTGCGTGATCAACGTCGACTACGGTATCGGCTCGTCATTTGTGATTAACGATCATATTTATCGCGGCAGTCTGTACGGCAGCGGGCAGATTGGGCATACGATTGTCAATCCTGACGGCAAAGCCTGCGACTGCGGAAGATACGGTTGCCTCGAAACCGTCGCCTCTCTCAGCGCGCTGAAAAAACAGGCCCGAATGTGGCTCAAAACGCAGCCTGAAGCAACGCTCTCCCCTGAGCAGTTAACCACGGCGTCGCTCATTGAGGCCTGGAAAGAGGGAGATGTGCAAATTCGCGCATGGGTTGATAACGCTGCCAACGCGATTGGCTTAAGCCTCTATAATTTCCTGAATATATTAAATATTAATCAAATATGGCTTTACGGGCGCAGCTGCGCCTTCGGTGAGCAGTGGCTGGAAAGTATCGTCAAACAAACGGGTTTCAACCCCTTTGACCACCGGGATACGCCGCGAGCGCACGCCACCCAAATTGGCTTTGGCCAGCTGACACGCGCCCAGCAGCTGATGGGGATAGGTTATCTGTACGTTGAGGAGCAATTGCAGACGCTGGTTTAGTCATAAACGAACGTGGCGGAGCGCAAATTTGTGTATTACGTTTAAATCACACGTCTCTCATAACGAGCTGATTATGAACACACTCCGCTATTTTGATTTTGGCGCTTCCCGCTCTCTATTGCTGCTTATCGCCCGCATCGCCGTGGTGATTCTGTTTATTCTTTTTGGCTACCCCAAACTGCTGGGCTTTGACGGTACGGTGCAGTACATGGCCGCCTCCGGCGCGCCGATGCCGACCCTGGCGGCGATTATCGCCGTCATTATGGAAGTGCCTGCCGCGATTCTGATTGTGCTCGGCTTTTTCACCCGCCCGCTGGCGGTCATCTTTATTTTCTACACCCTGGGCACGGCGGTGATTGGCCATCACTACTGGGATATGACTGGCGATGCGGTATTGCCGAACATGATTAACTTCTGGAAAAACGTCAGCATCGCCGGCGCTTTCCTGCTGCTGGCGGTAACCGGCCCCGGGGCGATCTCCCTCGACCGCCGCTAATCTCCAGACGCAAAAAAGGCCGCATACGCGGCCTTTTTGATGTCAACGCTAACGCTTACGCATATACCGGGAAGCGGGCGCAGATATCCAGCACTTTACCTTTCACGCGCTCAATGACCGCGTCGTCATTGATATTGTCCAGCACGTCACACATCCAGCCAGCCAGCTCTTTGACTTCCGCTTCTTTAAAGCCGCGGCGAGTCACTGCCGGAGAACCGATACGGATACCGGAGGTTACGAACGGGCTCTTCGGATCGTTCGGCACGCTGTTTTTGTTGACGGTGATGTTGGCGCGGCCCAGGGCAGCGTCAGCTTCTTTACCGGTCAGGTTTTTATCCACCAGGTCCAGCAGGAACAGGTGGTTCTCAGTACCGCCAGACACCACTTTGTAGCCGCGGTTCAGGAACACTTCCACCATCGCTTTAGCGTTTTTCGCAACCTGCTGCTGGTAAACTTTAAACTCTGGCTCCATCGCTTCTTTCAGCGCCACCGCTTTCGCCGCGATAACGTGCATCAGCGGGCCGCCCTGCGCGCTTGGGAACACTGCAGAGTTCAGTTTTTTGTACAGCTCTTCGCTACCGCCTTTCGCCAGAATCAGGCCGCCGCGCGGACCCGCCAGGGTTTTGTGGGTGGTGGTGGTCACAACGTGAGCATGCGGAACCGGGTTCGGGTACACGCCAGCGGCAATCAGGCCTGCCACATGCGCCATATCGACGAACAGGTAAGCGCCGATACTGTCAGCGATTTCACGCATTTTCGCCCAGTCAACGATACCGGAGTAAGCGGAGAAACCACCGATGATCATCTTCGGTTTGTGTTCCTGAGCCTGCTTCGCCATGTCGTCGTAGTCAATTTTACCGGACTCATCAATACCGTAAGGGATGATGTTGTACAGTTTGCCGGAGAAGTTAACCGGGGAGCCGTGAGTCAGGTGGCCGCCCTGCGCCAGGTTCATACCGAGCACGGTGTCGCCCGGCTGCAGCAGCGCGGTGTAGACGGCAAAGTTAGCCTGGGAGCCGGAGTGCGGCTGGACGTTAGCATAGTCAGCGCCGAACAGTTCTTTCGCGCGGTCGATTGCCAGCTGTTCAACCACGTCGACGTATTCACAGCCGCCGTAGTAACGCTTGCCCGGATACCCTTCAGCATATTTGTTGGTCAGCTGAGAGCCCTGCGCCTGCATAACGCGCGGACTGGTGTAGTTTTCGGAGGCGATCAGTTCGATGTGCTCTTCCTGACGTACTTTTTCCTGCTCCATAGCCTGCCACAGTTCGGCATCATAATCGGCAATGTTCATTTCACGCTTTAACATCCGCATCTCCTGACTCAGCTAACAATAAAATTTCGGCCTAAAAAGGCGGTCCGATTGGACAACGGCCCACAGTATAACCGAATCATTCTGTGATAACAGGTCTTGACAAAGGATTTTACGCAAACGATTGGCTCCGCATGACACAAGGCTTTGAGCAATAACGCCTCTCTCAGTATCAACGGATTTCTTTTCAGGTTTGTGATGCAAATTCTTCATGTTGTAACTGGATCGGGGGAATGTGTTAAAGAACCATTTACAACGCAGGGTTATTTCTTTAAGATGCATTTAAAATGCATCATTAAGATAACACATAAGGAAGCACGCTATGCTTGACGCTCAAACCATCGCCACGGTAAAAGCCACCATTCCCCTGCTGGTAGAGACCGGCCCGAAATTAACCGCCCATTTCTACGATCGTATGTTCGCGCATAATCCGGAGCTCAAAGAGATCTTCAACATGAGCAACCAGCGCAACGGCGATCAGCGTGAAGCGTTATTCAACGCTATTGCCGCCTACGCCAGCAATATCGATAACCTGCCTGCCCTGCTGCCGGCGGTGGAAAAGATCGCCCAGAAACACACCAGCTTCCAGATCAAACCGGAGCAGTACAATATTGTTGGCAGCCATCTGCTGGCGACCCTCGATGAAATGTTCAGTCCGGGCCAGGAAGTGCTCGATGCCTGGGGTAAAGCCTACGGCGTGCTGGCGAACGTCTTTATCGGCCGTGAAGCCGAGATCTATCAGCAAAACGCCAGTAAAACCGGCGGCTGGGAAGGGACCCGCGCGTTTCGCATCGTGAAGAAAACCCCGCGCAGCCAGCTTATCACCAGCTTTGAGCTCGAACCGGTTGATGGCCAGCCGGTCGCCGATTACCAGCCTGGCCAGTACCTGGCCATCTGGCTGAAACCGGAAGGCTTCGAATATCAGGAAATCCGCCAGTATTCCCTGACCCGCAAAGCGGACGGCAAAGGCTACCGCATTGCGGTTAAACGCGAGGAAGGCGGTCAGGTTTCCAGCTGGCTGCATAACCATGCCAGCGAAGGCGATGTGGTCTATCTGGCCGCCCCGGCGGGAGATTTCTTCCTTAACGTTAAGCCGCAGACGCCAGTCACCCTGCTCTCCGGCGGCGTCGGGCAAACGCCGATGCTGGCGATGCTGGATGCGCTGGCGAAGAGCGGTCATCAGGGTCAGGTGAACTGGTTCCATGCGGCGGAAAATGGCGACGTTCACGCCTTTGCCGATGAAGTGAAGGCGCTCGGCGCGGCGCTGCCGGCGTTTACCTCTCACGTCTGGTATCGCACCCCGACTGAGGCCGACCGTCAGGCTGGACGTTTTGATAGCGAAGGTTTGATGGATTTAGCAGCAGTGGCGGACAATATTCGCGACCCGCAGATGCAGTATTATCTCTGCGGCCCGGTAGCGTTTATGCAGTTTGCAGCGAAGCAGCTGGTCGAATTAGGGGTCAACAAAGACAACATTCATTACGAATGCTTCGGCCCGCATAAGGTGCTGTAAGCCCCGACGACGCGGGGATCTGTAGGCCGGGTAAGCGCAGCGCCACCCGGCAATACTGCAGCGAGCGGCGAGCGTTAAATCGCCGCGTCGTCTTCTTCGCCGGTACGAATACGAATGACCCGCGCCACGTCGAAGACAAAGATTTTACCGTCGCCGATTTTACCGGTCTGTGCGGTACGGATGATGGTATCCACACAGGTATCGACGATATCGTCGGTCACCACAATTTCAATTTTTACTTTCGGCAGAAAATCGACCATATACTCGGCACCACGGTACAGTTCGGTGTGCCCTTTCTGGCGGCCAAAGCCTTTCACTTCCGTTACCGTCATCCCGGTGATGCCGACTTCGGCCAGCGCTTCACGCACGTCATCCAGTTTGAAAGGTTTAATAATCGCATCAATCTTTTTCATGGGGTTCCTGTCTTAATCGCGTAACCGGTTGCTTACCGTATCATAACTTGCGCTATAGTGCGGAGCTACTCTTTAAAGTCGTTGGCGTCGAGCTCATGGCGCGACAGCAGCTTATAGAATTCGGTGCGGTTGCGCCCTGCCATCCGCGCGGCGTGAGTGACGTTGCCCTTGGTAATTTGCAGCAGCTTGCGCAGGTAGTTCAGCTCAAACTGATTGCGCGCCTCCACGAAGGTCGGCAGCGCCGTGTTCTCGCCCTCCAGCGCTTGCTCAACCAGCGCGTCGCCGATCACTGGCGACGAAGTCAGGGCCACGCACTGCTCGATCACGTTCACCAGCTGGCGCACGTTGCCCGGCCATTTGGCGGCCATCAGCCGCTTCATTGCATCGCTGGAAAACGCCCGCACGAACGGCTTATGGCGATCGGCGGACTGACGCAGCAGATGGTTGGCCAACAGCGGGATGTCTTCCGTACGTTCGGAGAGCGGCGGTATTTTCAGGTTCACTACGTTGAGGCGGTAGAACAGGTCTTCACGAAACTCGCCGCGGGCCATCGCCTTCGGCAGGTCGCGGTGGGTGGCGGAGATAATCCGCACGTTGATTTCGATATCGCGGTTGCTGCCCAGCGGGCGCACCTTGCGCTCCTGCAGGACGCGCAGCAGCTTCACCTGCAACGCAACCGGCATATCACCGATCTCGTCGAGAAACAGCGTACCACCCTCAGCGGCCTGGAATAATCCTTCACGGTTACTGACCGCGCCGGTAAAAGCGCCCCGCGCATGGCCAAACAGTTCGGATTCGAGCAGCTGTTCCGGCAGCGCGCCGCAGTTGATCGCCACGAACGGCTTATCATGACGCGGGCTGGCGTTGTGGATCGCCTGGGCGACGATCTCCTTCCCGGTCCCGCTCTGGCCATTAATCAGTACGCTGACATCCGATTGCGCCACCATTCCGGCCTGCTCAAGCAGGCGCAGCATCAGCGGGCTGCGGGTTACAATCGCCTGGCGCCAGGCTTCGTCGGTGGCCGGCGAGCGCTGCTCCAACGCCTCATCAATGGCTTTATATAAGGCATCTTTATCGACCGGCTTGGTCAGGAAGCTGAACACCCCCTGCTGGGTAGCCGCCACGGCGTCGGGAATCGAACCGTGAGCGGTGAGAATGATCACCGGCATGCCGGGGTGGCCCTTCTGGATCTCGCTAAACAGCTGCAGGCCGTCCATTTCATCCATCCGCAGATCGCTAATCACCAGATCCACTTTCTCACGCCCCAGCACGCGCAGCGCTTCCGGCCCGCTCTCGGCGGTGACCACGCTGTAGCCTTCGCTGACCAGGCGCATGCCCAGTAGCTTCAACAGTCCCGGATCGTCATCCACCAGCAGTAAACGCGCCGGTTTACGGATCGTCATGGATCACCTCCGGCACTTTTTCGCTGCCGAAATTGCCGCCCGGCTTGCGGCTGGAGAGCTGGCGTTCGATATCCGTCAGGTTCTCCAGCTTGCGGGTGGTCAGCTCCAGCTGCTCGCGCAGCGCCAGCTCCTGCTGACGCAGTGTCTCCAGTTCGCTATCGCTGGACTGCTGAAGCTTAGCGTAACGGGCACGCTCTTCCACCAGCTGCAGCTGACGGGTCTGGCCGTCGCGCCAGAGCTGATACAGCGGGCGGACCTGAACGGCGATTTGCGGGCTGAAGGTATCGAGACGCGCCACCAGGTCGCGGCGCTCCTCAGGGGTAATTTTAGCATCAGCAAGCAGGATGCCGCGACGAAACGCGTCCTGCCAGCTGTCGTCGGTATGGCGTTTCGCCTCCGCCCGCGCCTGCGCCGGCGCGAGGCGATCGGCACAGTCAATGCCCCGCAGCCAGTAGAGGGGATTTTTGTCGCTGGCATCGCTGCTGTGCGCCCAGATATCCGCGCAGTCTACCGCGACAAAATCGGCCACCTGATGCTGCGCCTGCCCGGGGGCGGCGGTACCTTCCGCGGTATGCGGTGAAAAGCCGGCGGAACACCCCGCCAGCGTCAGACAAGCAATGCCTGAAAGCAGCCATCCGCTGAGGGAACGGCGCCAGGCCAGGAATTGGGACATAGTTCCCCGATATCGATTCATAAGTTGGATTATTCCGGCGCTGAGGGAAGCGTAATGCGAAAACAGACCTGCCCGGCGGGCGCATCAACTAAGCTGAGCTCCCCTTGCATCTGCCGGACGCAGTCGCGGGCGATACTCAACCCCAGTCCACTGCCCTTAACGGCCCCTTTACGCTGGTGACTCCCCTGGTAAAAAGGCTCGAATATCATGTTTTTTTCCGCGGCCGGGATCGGTTCGCCGCTGTTGGCGACATCAATACGCACCTGCTCTCCGTGCCGGTAGCTATGGATACGGATGTTACCGGATTCAGCGCCATAGTGCACCGCATTGGAGTAGAGATTATCCATTACGCTTATCAATAGCGCAGGCTCTGCCAGGCAACGCCGCGCCTGCAGCGTCAGTTCGGTATGCATCAGTTTAGCCCGCGCGGGCAGGCTGTGCGCCGCCACGACGTTTTCCACCAGGTCCACCAGGTCCACCGCTTCGCGAGCCACCGGGCCGTCGGCCTGTTTTCGGTTATAGTCCAGCAGCTGTTCAATCAGCTTTTGCAGGTTACGGCTACTGCTGTCGAGGATCTCGACAATCTCCTGCTGCTCAGGGGTCAATGGCCCCGCGACCCGGTCGGCCAACAGCTCGGTACCTTCACGCATACTGGCCAACGGGGTTTTCAGCTCATGCGACAGATGGCGAAGAAATTGATGCCGCTGCGACTCCAGCCACGCCAGGCGCTCGCTGAGCCAGATGATGCGCTTGCCCACCGATCGCAGCTCGCGCGGGCCGGTAAACAATGCGGCGTCGTCCAGCGACTTCCCTGCCCCCAGCTGATTGATCATTCTTTCGATGCCTTTCACCGGGCCGATAATCATGCGGGTGAAGAGTAGCACCAGCGCCAGGCTCAGCAGAAACAGCACCAGCGCCTGCCAGCCAAAAAACTGGCCGCGTTCGGCTATCTCCTGCTGCAGCTGTTGGCCACGAGAATAGACGACCGCCCGGGTCGCCTGCACCATATCGCTGTTATTACTGGCGAAAACTTCCAGTCTGGCGGCTGCCTGGGCATCGGGGCCGCTATTTTTACACTGCAGCTGCGCCAGATCGCTGACATCCTGACGCAGCGCCTGCCAGAGCTTCTCGTCCGGCAGCACGCCGGCGTGGGCGTCCAGCATCTGGCTGTAGCGCTGCCGCTGGTTTTGATAGACGCGCGCCAGCGTCGGATCGTCCAGCACGCAGTACTGGCGATAGCTGCGCTCCATCTCCAGTGCGGCATTGATCATCGCCTCGCTGCGTCGGGCGTCGACCAGGGTGGTACGGTTAATATGCGCCGCCTGGGCGCTGAGGGCGTTCAGGCTCTGCCAGGCCTGCCAGGCCAGCACCAGCAATGGCAGCAGGATCAGCACAAAGGAGAGCGTCACCAGCTGACGCAGCGAACGGGGGAAAAGAGAGAGTCGCTTCAAGGATGTTGTCTCAATCATTAGCTCTGGTCGATGCTAACTGAGGAGCGCGCCGGAGAAAAGCGCTACCGCTGGTTACTGCGCCGCAGAAACAACAAAGCCAGGCGCAAGGCCTGGCTTTGTTCAGGAATGAGGCGGTGCCTTACTCGACGTTTCGCCCGATGTCTGATAAAGCCAGGCTGTTATCAGGAGTTGGACGGCAGGCACCTGTTTGTGCGTCATTCGAAGTTTATGTAGCGCGTCCCGAAGGGGCTGACATAAGAAGGTGAATGAGCCACTGGTTAATATTATGCATGAACTATGCCAGCCCTCAAAACATTTTATTAACATATTGATATATATGGCTTTAACCGCAGGAACAGTCGTACTACCACTGTTTATTTTTCACCCGCATTGTCGCTATTTAGCGACACCAAATAGGCTACCGATTACTCATCATTTAAATCAATAACTTAAGTGTCGCCTATTGGCGACACTGCAATATCGCAGTTGTCGGCAATTCCCGACACCCCGGCGTGCCGACCATCACAGATAAAAAAAAGCCCCCTGTCAGGCAGGGGGCTGATACGTTCGCGTGAAGCGCGGCGGGAAGATTAACCCAGCTGTTTACGCGCGTTACGGAAGATACGCATCCACGGGCTATCCTCGCCCCAGTTCTCCGGGTGCCAGGAGTTGCTTACGGTGCGGAAGACGCGTTCCGGGTGAGGCATCATGATGGTCGCGCGCCCGCTTTCGCTGGTCACCGCGGTGATACCGTTCGGGGAACCGTTCGGGTTCGCCGGATAGGTTTCGGTCACTTTGCCGAAGTTATCCACGAAGCGCAGCGCCACCAGACCTTTGCTCTCCAGCTGGGCCAGATGCGCGCTGTCGCGCACTTCCACCTGACCTTCGCCGTGGGAGACCGCAATCGGCATCCGTGAGCCAACCATGCCTTCCAGCAGCAGGGATGGGCTTTGCGTCACTTCCACCAGGCTAAAGCGCGCTTCAAAGCGGTCAGACTGGTTGCGCACAAAGCGCGGCCACAGGTCGCTGCCCGGGATCAGCTCGCGCAGGTTGGACATCATCTGACAGCCGTTGCACACGCCGAGCGCCAGCGTCTGCGGACGATGGAAGAAGGTCGCGAACTCATCGCGCACGCGCTCGTTGAACAGAATCGACTTCGCCCAGCCCTCGCCCGCGCCCAACACGTCGCCGTAGGAGAAGCCGCCGCAGGCTACCAGGGCATGGAAATCGCCCAGACCGGTCCGGCCGGCCAGCAGGTCGCTCATATGCACGTCGATGGCGTCAAAGCCGGCACGATGGAAGGCGGCCGCCATTTCAACGTGGGAGTTCACCCCCTGCTCGCGCAGGACGGCCACTTTCGGCCGCGCGCCGGTGGCAATGTACGGGGCGGCGACGTCGTCGTTAATATCAAACGAGAGCTTCACATTGAGGCCCGGGTCGGCATCATTGGCTTTCGCCTCATGCTCCTGATCGGCGCAGGCCGGGTTGTCGCGCAGACGCTGCATCTGCCAGGTGGTTTCCGCCCACCACATGCGCAGCGTGGTGCGGCTTTCGCTGAACACCGTCTGACCGCCGGCGGTCAGCACGAAGCGATCGCCCTCAACCGCTTTACCGAGGTAATGCACGCAGTCCGCCAGGCCGTTAACCGCCAGAATGGCTTCCACCGCCTCACGGTCTGCGGCGCGGACCTGAATCACCGCCCCCAGCTCTTCGTTGAACAGCGCGGCCAGATGGTCGTCGCCCAGCGCGGCGATATCCGCTTCCACGCCGCAGTGGCCGGTAAAGGCCATTTCCGCCAGGGTCACCAGCAGACCGCCGTCGGAGCGGTCGTGGTAGGCCAGCAGTTTACGCTGCGCCACCAGGGCCTGCATCGCATTCCAGAAGCCTTTCAGTTGCGCGACATCGCGCACGTCAGCCGGCTTGTCGCCGAGCTGGCGATAGACCTGCGCCAGCGCCGTCGCGCCCAGCGCGTTGTGCCCTTTACCGAGGTCGATCAGCAGCAGGGCGTTATCTTCCGTCGAAAGCTGCGGCGTGACGGTATGACGGACATCTTCGACACGGGCGAAGGCAGAGATGACCAGCGACAGCGGAGAGGTCATCTCGCGCTGCTCGCTGCCTTCCTGCCAGCGGGTTTTCATCGACATCGAGTCTTTACCGACCGGAATGGTCAGGCCCAGCGCCGGGCACAGCTCTTCGCCCACCGCTTTCACCGCCTCATACAGGCCAGCGTCTTCACCCGGGTGGCCGGCGGCGGCCATCCAGTTAGCCGACAGCTTCACGCGGTTCAGCTCGCCAATCTGCGTGGCGGCGATGTTGGTCAGCGCTTCGCCGACCGCCAGACGGCCAGAGGCCGCGAAGTCCAGCAGGGCGACCGGGGCGCGCTCGCCCATCGCCATCGCTTCGCCGTAGTAGCTGTCGAGGCTGGCGGTGGTCACCGCGCAGTTGGCCACCGGGATCTGCCACGGGCCGACCATCTGGTCGCGGGCGACCATACCGGTCACGGTGCGGTCGCCGATGGTCACGAGGAAGGTTTTCTCGGCCACCGTCGGCAGATGCAGAACGCGGTTAACCGCATCGGCAAGGGTAATCGGTTGGCGATCCAGTGCACTACCCTGAGCTTTCAGAGTCTGCACGTCGCGGGTCATTTTCGGCGTTTTGCCGAGCAGGACGTCCAGCGGCAGGTCGATCGGCTGATCGTTAAAGTGGCTGTCGCTCAGGCTCAGATGCTGCTCAGCGGTAGCTTCGCCGATAACGGCATAAGGCGCGCGCTCGCGGCGGCACAGTTCGTCGAACAGCGGCAGCTGCTCCGGGGCGACCGCCAGAACATAACGTTCCTGCGATTCGTTACACCAGATCTCCAGCGGACTCATCCCTGGCTCATCGCTGAGAATATCGCGCAGCTGGAATTTACCGCCGCGGCCGCCGTCGCTCACCAGCTCCGGCATGGCGTTGGAGAGACCGCCGGCGCCAACGTCGTGGATAAAGAGGATCGGGTTGGCGTCGCCCAACTGCCAGCAGCGGTCGATCACTTCCTGACAGCGGCGCTCCATTTCCGGGTTGTCACGCTGTACGGAGGCGAAATCGAGATCGGCATCGGACTGGCCGGAGGCCATAGAAGACGCTGCGCCGCCGCCGAGGCCGATGTTCATCGCCGGGCCGCCCAGCACGATCAGCTTCGCGCCGACGGTAATCTCGCCCTTCTGCACGTGCTCACCGCGGATGTTGCCGATACCGCCGGCCAGCATGATCGGTTTGTGGTAGCCACGCAGCTCTTCGCCATTGTGGCTGGTGACTTTCTCTTCATAGGTGCGGAAGTAGCCGTTCAGCGCCGGACGACCAAATTCGTTGTTAAACGCCGCTCCGCCCAGCGGGCCTTCGGTCATGATGTCCAGGGCGGTGACAATGCGATCCGGTTTACCGAAATCTTCTTCCCACGGCTGTTCGAAGCCCGGGATACGCAGGTTGGAAACCGAGAAGCCCACCAGGCCCGCTTTCGGCTTCGCGCCGCGGCCGGTGGCGCCTTCATCGCGGATTTCGCCGCCGGAGCCGGTTGCCGCGCCCGGCCATGGAGAGATGGCCGTCGGGTGGTTATGGGTTTCCACCTTCATCAGAATGTGCGCCGGCTCCTGATGGAAGTCGTAGCGCCCGGTCTGATGGTCGGCGAAATAGCGCCCGACTTCAGACCCTTCCATCACCGCGGCATTATCTTTATAGGCCGACAGCACGTAGTCCGGCGTTTTTTCAAAGGTGTTTTTGATCATTTTGAACAGCGACTTCGGCTGCTGTTCGCCGTCGATGATCCAGTCGGCGTTGAAAATCTTGTGGCGACAGTGCTCTGAGTTCGCCTGGGCGAACATATACAGCTCGATATCGTTCGGGTTGCGTCCCAGGCGGGTAAACGCGTCCTGCAGGTAGTCAATTTCGTCGTCGGCCAGCGCCAGACCCAGACGGAGGTTGGCGTCAATCAGCGCCTGACGCCCTTCGCCCAGCAGGTCGACGCTGGTGACCGGCGTCGGCTGATGGTGAGCGAACAGCTTCTCGCCCGCTTCCAGCGCGTCGAAGACGCTCTCCATCATGCGGTCGTGCAGCTCCGCCGCCACCGCGGCCCACTGCGCTTCGGTCAGGGTTGAGGCTTCAACGTAATACGCCACGCCGCGCTCAAGACGCACAACCTGCGCCAGACCGCAGTTGTGAGCGATATCGGTAGCTTTAGAAGACCAGGGAGAGATGGTGCCAGGGCGAGGGGTCACGAGCAGTAATTTACCGGTCGGGGTATGGCTGCTTAAGCTCGGGCCATACTGAAGCAGTCGCGCCAGGCGCTCGCGATCGTCAGCGCTCAGCGGGGCATTCAGATCGGCAAAATGAATATATTCGGCATATATGGCGCTTACCGGAAGGTTGGCCGCCTGAAATCGTGCCAGCAGTTTATTAATACGGAATGCCGACAGTGCAGGTGAACCACGCAAAATTTCCATCATAAGTCTCTCGTCTTCGAAGCTTTCAGGGTGAGCCAGGGGGGGAAACGGGCGTCATTATAGTGAATCCTGCGCCCCGACGAAACCGTTTGCGTAGAAATAAAATCATTGATGCTGTTTATCAATAAATGTGACGACCATCGCGAATAAGTTGCCAACTGGCGCATTATTAAGCAGAATGCCGCACATTCGACGACAACCTTGCGTTTTTTCCGGACATCGCCTGCTGAGGAACCTGAAGCTGCAGAAGATTAACTCTCTGAAAAAATTAAAGATTAATTATCTGCTGATCGGCATTGTCACCCTTTTGCTGGCGGCGGCCCTGTGGCCGTCGATCCCCTGGTCTGGTAAACCCGAGAACCGGGTGGCGGGCATTATCGCTCGCGGCGAGCTGCGCATCAGCACTATCAACTCGCCAATGACCTTCGCCACCATGAACAATAAAGCGTTCGGTCTGGATTATGAACTGGCGAAGCAGTTTGCCGACTACCTTGGCGTAACGCTTAAGATAACCGTCCGGCAAAACATCAGCCAGCTGTTTGACGACCTCGACGACGGTCAGGCCGATATGCTGGCCGCCGGACTGGTCTATAACCAGGAGCGAGTGAAAAACTATCAGGCCGGCCCCACCTACTATTCTGTTTCGCAACAGCTGGTCTACCGCGTCGGCAATACCCGGCCGCGCACCCTCGCGGCGCTGACCGCCGAGCAGCTCACTATCGCTCCGGGCCACGTGGCGATCAACGACCTGCAGACCTTAAAAGCCGAGAAATACCCGGATCTTGCCTGGCGCGTGGACGAAAAACGCGGTACCACGGCGCTGATGCAGGCGGTGATTGACGGTAAACTTGATTACACCATCGCTGACTCGGTGGCCGTCAGCCTGTTTCAGCGCGTCCATCCGGAGCTGGCGGTGGCCCTCGATATCACCGACGAACAGCCGGTCACCTGGTTTAGCGCCCGGGACGACGATAATTCGCTGTCGGCGGCAATGCTTGATTTCTTCAACAACATCAATGAAGACGGCACCCTGGCGCGCCTCGAGGAGAAGTACCTCGGCCACGGCAACGATTTCGATTATGTCGATACCCGCACCTTCCTGCGCGCGGTGGAAAATATTCTTCCGGAGGTGCAGCCGCTGTTTGAAAAATACGCCCGCGAGATTGACTGGCGCCTGCTGGCCGCCATCGCCTGGCAGGAATCCCACTGGGATCCGCAGGCCACCTCCCCCACCGGCGTGCGCGGTATGATGATGCTCACACGCAATACGGCGCAAAGCCTGGGTCTAACCGACCGCACCGATGCGGCGCAGAGTATCGACGGCGGCATGCGCTACCTGCAGGATATGATGGATAAAGTGCCGGATTCGATCCCGAAAGATGAACGCATCTGGTTTGCGCTGGCCGCTTATAATATGGGTTATGCCCATATGCTGGACGCCATGGCGCTCACCCGCAAACAGAAAGGCAATCCTAACAGCTGGGCGGACGTTAAGCTGCGTTTACCGTTGCTGAGCCAGAAACCCTATTACAGCAAACTAAAATACGGCTATGCCCGCGGCCATGAGGCCTACGCCTATGTGGAAAACATCCGCAAATATCAGATAAGCCTTGTCGGCTATTTGTCAGAGAAGGAGCGCCAGCAGCAGCAAACGCTGGCCCTGGCGGAGGATTACCCGGCCGTGCTCCCCAATGAGCTCGAACAGCCGCAGGAGACCACCCTGCCCTTTTTCAAGTTTCGCGCCGATAAGCAGATGGATAATGCCCGGATGAAACTCCCCGGCCACCTGTATTAACTTTCCCCAGTCTGCTCCCGGGCTTTCTTCAGCGCTTTTTTCTCTTCCCGCCGCCAGCGGAAGAAGTCGCTCAGCATGGCAGAGCAGGACTCTGCCAGCACGCCTTCGCTAATCTCAACCCGATGGTTCATTCCCGGGTGGTGCAGAACATCCATCAGCGAGCCGGCGGCGCCGGTCTTGGCATCCCTGGCGCCAAACACCAGGCGGGCGATACGGCTGTGCACCATCGCGCCCGCGCACATGACGCAGGGCTCGAGGGTCACGTACAGCGTGGCGTCGATCAGGCGGTAGTTTTGCAGCACCAGTCCGCCCTGGCGTAAGGCCATAATCTCCGCATGGGCGGTGGGGTCGTGACGGCCTATCGGCCGGTTCCAGCCCTCGCCAATGACCTGATTGTTATGCACCAGCACCGCGCCCACCGGCACCTCGCCCTCTTCCCAGGCGCGTTTCGCCAGCGTCAGGGCATGACGCATCCAGTATTCATCATTGAGTTCGAGGTCAGACACAGCGGCCACTCCAGCAGAAAAAGCGGGGCGCATTATACATGGGCGCTATCAATTACACACTATTACTCCAGCTGCTGAAGCTCTCCCTGAGGGGTTACCCGCCAGCGATGCTGGCAAAAGCCGAGCAATGGATTATCCTGCTCACTATCGCTATAGCCGCTATACAGCCGCAGCGGGGCGCCAATCTTTTTCTCCAGCTGTACCACCTTTTCATGCCCCAGGCAGCGCAGGGTCAATACCCAGCCGCCCCAGCGGCGCGCGGTGCGGCTGGCTATCAGATTCACCCGCGGCAACCAGAGGGTATCGCGATAGACCTGCTCCACCAGCGACTGCGGCGAGCCGGTGATCAACCAGACGTCGGCATCGGTGCTGGTCAGGTAGGCGGTAAGCCGCGCATGAACTACCGGAAACGCCGTCACATGATGGCGAAACCAGCCGACAAACTCCGCTTCCAGCCGCTTCAGCACCGCCTCGCGGCGGCCAAAGGTTGTCGCCCACAGCAGGAGGCTCATCGGCCAGCGCGCCGCCCGTCCGCTCACTGCCAGTCCGGCAAGGATCACCGGCCCCATCGGCACCACCAGCAACAGGTTCAGCGGCAAATGGCGCAGCAGATAGCGCAGAAAACTGCCGAACATATCCTGTTGGTGTAAGGTTCCGTCCAGATCGAAAAACACCACTCTCCGTTCAGTGTGCTGCAAACTGCCTCCTTTATCTCAGAACTCGCTTCTCGTTAGGGTAAGCTTAACAGCCTGACGCCATGTCGAGGGAAAACATCCCCTCCGTTAAGAAAGAATTAAAGTAGCAGGCGAAGGAAAAATTGTGGCTTAAGAATTTTTAATTCATGGTATACCCCTTATAATCGAATAAAAATTCTGTCAGTCACGAGCCGGACGGCTCCAGCGGAGCTCCAATGAACTGTTTAACGCGTATTCGTCAGCGCTATCCCACCCTGGCGGCGAGCGACAAAAAGTTGGCCGATTATATTCTAAGCCAGCCCGATGAGACCCGGCACCTCAGCTCGCAGCAGCTGGCGGCGGAAGCCGGTGTGAGTCAGTCCAGCGTGGTTAAGTTTGCCCAGAAGCTGGGATTCAAAGGCTTTCCGGCGCTGAAGCTGGCCCTTAGTGAAGCGCTGGCGAGTAGCCCGGATCCGCACTCCGTCCCGGTGCATAACCACATTCGCGGTGACGATCCGCTGCGTCTGGTCGGCGAGAAACTCATTAAAGACAATGTCGCCGCCATGCATGCCTCGCTGGACGTCAACACTGAAGAGACGCTACGGGAAGCCGTCACGCTGCTGCGCAACGCCCGGCGAGTGATCGTCACCGGGATTGGCGCCTCCGGCCTGGTGGCGCGTAACTTTAGCTGGAAGCTGATGAAGATCGGCATCAACGCTGTTTCTGAGCAGGATATGCATGCCCTGCTGGCGACGGTGCAGGCCATGTCCAGCGACGATCTTCTGCTGGCGATCTCTTACTCCGGCGAGCGCCGGGAAATCAATATGGCGGCCGGTGAAGCGCTGCGCGTCGGCTGTAAGATCCTGGCGATCACCGGGTTTAGCCCGAACGCCCTGCAACAGCAGGCGACCCACTGCCTGTATACTATCGCCGAAGAGCAGGCGACGCGCAGCGCCGCCATCTCCTCCACCAGCGCGCAAATGATGCTCACCGATCTGCTGTTTATGGGGCTGGTGCAGCAGGATCTGGAGCGGGCGCCGGAGCGCATTCGCCATAGCGAAGCGCTGGTGAAAAAGCTGGTTTGAGCAGAAAATGGGCGTATAATGCCCGCCCTGTTTGTGTTGTTTCTGAGACTTTCCTGATGGCGCTGTTAATTACCAAAAAATGCATCAACTGCGATATGTGCGAGCCGGAGTGCCCGAATGAGGCCATTTCGATGGGTGACAGCATTTATGAGATTAACAGCGACCGCTGCACCGAGTGCGTGGGTCATTACGACACGCCAACCTGCCAGAAAGTGTGCCCGATCCCGAATACGATCCTGAAAGATCCGGCACACGTCGAGAGTGAAGAACAGCTGTGGGATAAATTCGTGCTGATGCACCACGCGGATAAAATTTAACCGCCCTCCTGGCTAGCTTTCGACAATCACCGTGGCGCAGGCGTAGTGGCGTTCATCAGCGAGAGTAACGTGAATAGCGCTTACTCCCATGCGTTCAGCTAAAAGGTTTGCTTCACCCCATAGCCGCAGCTTCGGCTTGCCCAGCTCGTCGTTGTAAACCTCGAACTGGTTAAACGCCAGCCCGTTACGGATCCCGGTTCCCAGCGCTTTCGCCGCCGCTTCCTTGACCGCAAAGCGTTTCGCCAGGAAACGCACCGGCTGCTGGTGCTGCTCCCAGATGCTCCATTCATGGTCGCTCAGCACCCGGCGGGCAAGGCGATCGCCGCTGCGGGCGATCACTGCTTCGATGCGGGCAATCTCGACGATGTCGGTACCCAACCCGAGAATGGCCATTAGCCGCGCGCTTCCAGCATCAGACGCTTCATTTCCGCCACCGCCTCTTTCAGGCCGCTCATCACCGCACGGCCAATAATCGCGTGACCGATATTCAGCTCATGCATTTCCGGCAGCGCAGCAATCGCTTTCACGTTGTGGTAGGTCAGACCGTGGCCGGCATTCACCTTCAGGCCGAGGCTGGCGGCGTAGGTGGCCGCTTTGGCAATACGTTCCAGCTCCCTGGCCTGCTCGGCGTCGGTTTTGGCATCGGCATAGCAGCCGGTGTGGATTTCGATATAGGGCGCGCCAACGTCCGCCGCCGCTTTGATCTGCGCTTCATCCGCATCGATAAACAGGGAGACCAGGATGCCGGCATCCGCCAGGCGTTGACAGGCATCGCGCATCTTGTCGCGCTGGCCGGCGACGTCCAGCCCGCCTTCGGTGGTCACTTCCTGACGCTTCTCCGGCACCAGGCAGCAGAAGTGCGGTTTGGTTTCGCAGGCGATCGTCAGCATCTCTTCGGTGACCGCCATTTCAAGATTCATGCGGGTGTGCAGCGTCTGGCGCAGGATACGCACATCGCGATCGGTAATATGGCGACGGTCTTCGCGCAGATGCACGGTAATGCCGTCGGCGCCGGCCTGTTCGGCAATGAAAGCCGCCTGAACCGGATCCGGGTAAGCGGTGCCGCGGGCGTTACGCAAGGTCGCGATATGGTCAATATTGACCCCTAACAATAATTCAGCCATGACAATCCTCGTTAATCATTATTCGTATTATCGGCTCGCGCCTTTCGCGCGGGCATAAACTGGCGAAACAACTCCCGGCTCTTGAGCGGTTTGCCGCCGAGATAGGGCTTCAGGGCGATACGGGTAAAGCGCTTCGCGGCGCGCAGCGTATCAACATCAGGAAACTCGCGACTCGCCAATGCTTTCAAATGGTGCCCGGTAAACGTGTTGTTATCAATCACCAGGCTGGCAATAAAGCCTTTTTCTTCACGATAGCGGTAGGTCATGGTGTCGTCTACCGGCTCGCCGCTCCCGGCGCAGTGGAGAAAATCCACGCCATAGCCCAGGTGCCCGAGCAGCGCCAGCTCAAAACGCCGCAGCGCGGGCTCCGGCGAGCCGCTGGCCCCGGCGAGCGCCTGAATGCAGTGCAGGTAGTCGAAAAAGAGTTCGGAGAAGCGTGTTTCGTGCTCCAGCACGCGGGAGATAAGCTCGTTAACGTAGAGACCGCTGTAGAGGGTGATGCCGCTGAGCGGCAGCGCCAGCGAAACGGCTTCCGCGCTGCGCAGGGTTTTGACTTCGCCGCGACCGCCGAAGCGAACCAGCAAGGGGGTAAAGGGCTGTAAAGCGCCTTTGAGATTAGAGCGTTTGGAGCGTGCGCCCTTGGCAACCAGGCGCACACGACCGGATTCTTCCGTGAAGACGTCCAGCATCAGGCTGGTTTCGCTCCACGGACGGCTATGCAGGACAAAGGCGCGCTGCCATCCATCCACGTTGCGTTAACTCAGAGGTCGTCAACGTAACCGAGACTGCGCAGGGCGCGCTCGTCATCGGCCCAGCCGGATTTCACTTTCACCCACAGCTCGAGGTGCACCGGCGCTTCAAACATCTCCTGCATGTCCTTACGCGCTTCGATACCGATGGTTTTAATTTTGGCGCCTTTGTTGCCAATCACCATCTTTTTCTGCCCTTCGCGCTCGACGAGGATCAGGCCGTTGATATCGTAACCGCCGCGCTCGTTGCTGACGAAACGTTCGATTTCCACGGTGACGGAGTACGGCAGCTCAGCGCCGAGGAAACGCATCAGTTTTTCACGGATGATTTCGGAGGCCATAAAGCGTTGTGAGCGATCGGTAATATAATCTTCCGGGAAGTGATGGATCGCTTCCGGCAGATGCTTACGCACGATCGCCGCGATGGTATCAACGTTGGTGCCGGTTTCCGCTGAGATCGGTACGATATCGAGGAAATTCATCTGGCTGGCGAGGAACTGCAGGTGCGGTAACAGATCCGCTTTTTCCTGCACGTTATCCACCTTGTTGACCGCGAGGATCACCGGTGCTTTCGCGTCGCGCAGCTTGTTGAGCACCATCTCATCGTCCTGCGTCCAGCGAGTGCCTTCCACCACGAAGATGACCAGTTCCACGTCGCCAATCGAACTGCTGGCCGCTTTGTTCATTAAGCGGTTAATGGCGCGCTTCTCTTCCATATGCAGGCCCGGAGTATCAACGTAAATCGCCTGATACGGCCCTTCGGTATGGATACCGACGATGCGGTGACGGGTGGTCTGCGCTTTACGGGAGGTGATCGAGATCTTCTGCCCAAGCAGCTTGTTCAACAGCGTGGATTTGCCAACGTTTGGACGACCCACGATGGCGACAAACCCACAATAACTTTTTTCTTCGCTCATTCCAGCTCCAGCTTTTTCAGCGCCTGTTCGGCGGCAGCCTGCTCCGCCTTACGACGGCTGGAACCTGTGCCAACCACCGGTTCACTCAGGCCACTGACCTGGCAGTGGATAGTAAATTCCTGATCGTGCGCTTCGCCGCGAACCTGGACCACCAGGTAAGACGGCAGCGGCAGATGACGTCCCTGCAGATACTCCTGCAGACGCGTCTTCGGATCCTTTTGCTTATCGCCCGGACTGATTTCGTCCAGACGGGTCTGGTACCAGGAGAGGATTAAGCGTTCAACGTTCTGAATATCACTGTCGAGGAAAACCCCGCCAATTAACGCTTCAACGGTATCCGCGAGAATCGATTCGCGACGGAAACCGCCGCTTTTCAGCTCTCCCGGCCCGAGGCGCAGACACTCGCCCAGCTCAAACTCGCGGGCGATCTCCGCCAGCGTGTTGCCGCGCACCAGCGTCGCGCGCATACGGCTCATATCGCCTTCATCTACACGAGGAAAGCGATGATACAGCGCATTCGCGATCACGAAACTTAAAATGGAGTCACCTAAAAATTCCAGGCGCTCATTATGTTTGCTGCTGGCACTGCGGTGAGTTAATGCCTGTTGCAACAGCTCCTGATGATGAAAAGTGTAGCCCAGCTTTCGTTGAAGCCGATTAATTACGATGGGGTTCATGCGTTACCAATAAATGAATGCGTCAAAGATGCAGCACACGAAACCGACCTGAGCATTCGCTTCAAACAGTAATTTGAAACAGACCAATACGCTTTCGTGTGCAGTGTCACCCGGCAGAGCGACAACCAAAAACTTCGGGGGGATATTCTATACGCAACGACACGGGATGTCGTTAGTTTGAATGGATTTAAATACTAAATAATTCACGCCGCTGCGATAACAGCAGCGACGTGAATTCAGCAGAGGAAATTAATGAATTCCACCAATGCGCGATAACCGCACGCCGGTCGGCCATTCACCTTCCTGCTTTTCAAAACTCATCCAGATAGCGGTTGCTTTTCCGACCAGGTTGGCTTCCGGCACAAAGCCCCAGTACCGGCTGTCGGCGCTGTTATCCCGGTTGTCGCCCATCATGAAGTACTGACCGGGCGGCACAATCCAGGTGGCCAGCGGCAGACCGGACTGATGGTAGTACATCCCAACCTGATCCTGGGCAATCGGCACCATCAGAATTCGGTGCGTCACGTCGCCCAATGTCTCCTGACGCTCGGTAAGACGAATGCCGTCGGCTTTGGTTTCGCCCTTCGGCAACTGCCAGAAACCGCTGCTCGCTTCGCCGCCGTTGCTGCGGGAGAAGGTCTGAACAAAATCGCTCGGCTCCACGTTGGAATAGGTCACCGGCAGCGCGTTGCCGCAGGCCTGTCCGGAACTGCAGCCCGGCTGAATAGTGACCTGTTTGGCAACCGGATCGTAGGTGACCTTATCACCCGGTAACCCCACCGCGCGCTTAATGTAGTCCAGACGCGGGTCTTCCGGATATTTAAACACCACGATGTCGCCGCGCTTCGGATGGCCGGTCTCGATCAGCGTTTTCTGGTAGATAGGATCTTTAATGCCGTAGGCAAATTTCTCCACCAGAATAAAATCGCCGATGAGCAGCGTTGGCATCATCGAACCTGAAGGGATCTGGAAAGGCTCATAAATAAATGAACGTACCACCAGAACGATCGCCAGCACCGGGAAAACCGATGCGCCGGTTTCCAGCCAGCCCGGTTTCGGGCCGACTTTCTTCAGCGTCTTCTTGTCCAGTTGCTCGCCGGTCGCTGCCTGAGCAGCGGCCTGACGTTCACGACGTTTCGGTGCAAAAATGAACTTGTCCAGGCACCATAAAACGCCCGTCACCAGGGTTGCAATCACCAGGATCAGGGCAAACATGTTCGCCATGCCAACTCCTTAGGGTTATTTGCCGTCTTTACCAACGTGCAGAATGGCGAGGAACGCTTCCTGCGGCAGCTCAACGTTACCGACCTGCTTCATACGCTTCTTACCTTCTTTCTGCTTCTGCAGCAGCTTTTTCTTACGGCTGACGTCGCCGCCGTAGCATTTCGCCAGGACGTTTTTACGCAGCTGTTTCACCGTAGAGCGCGCGATAATGTGGTTACCGATGGCCGCCTGAATCGCGATATCGAACTGCTGACGCGGAATCAGATCTTTCATCTTTTCCACCAGCTCGCGGCCGCGATACGGCGCGTTATCGTTGTGGGTGATCAGCGCCAGCGCATCGACGCGCTCACCGTTGATCAGCACATCGACGCGAACCATGTTCGACGCCTGGAAGCGTTTGAAGTTGTAGTCCAGCGACGCATAGCCGCGGGAGGTGGACTTCAGGCGGTCGAAGAAGTCGAGAACCACTTCCGCCATCGGAATTTCATAGGTCAGCGCCACCTGTTTACCGTGGTAAACCATGTTGGTCTGCACCCCACGCTTCTCGACACACAAGGTAATCACGTTGCCGAGGAACTCCTGCGGCAGCAGCATGTGACACTCGGCGATCGGCTCGCGCAGCTCCTGAATATTATTCAGCGGCGGCAGCTTGGACGGGCTGTCGACGTAGATAACTTCTTTGGAGGTGGTCTCTACTTCGTAGACTACCGTTGGCGCGGTGGTGATCAGGTCGAGATCGTATTCACGCTCCAGACGCTCCTGAATGATCTCCATGTGCAGCAGGCCGAGGAAGCCGCAGCGGAAGCCGAAGCCCAGCGCGGTAGAGCTTTCCGGCTCGTAGAACAGAGAGGCATCGTTAAGGCTCAGTTTGCCCAGCGCGTCGCGGAAAGCTTCATAATCATCGGAGCTCACCGGGAACAGGCCGGCATACACCTGCGGTTTCACCTTCTTAAAGCCAGGCAGCGCTTTGTCTGCCGGGTTGCGGGCGGCGGTCAGGGTATCGCCCACCGGCGCGCCGAGGATGTCTTTGATCGCGCAGACCAGCCAGCCTACCTCGCCGCATTTCAGCTCGGTACGGTCAACCTGTTTCGGGGTGAAGATGCCCAGACGATCAGCGTTATAGACCTGGCCGGTGCTCATGACCTTGATCTTGTCGCCCTTGCGCATGGTGCCGTTTTTAATCCGCACCAGCGACACCACGCCGAGGTAGTTATCGAACCAGGAGTCGATAATCAGCGCCTGCAGCGGCGCGTCCGGATCGCCTTCCGGCGGCGGGATATCGCGCACCAGACGCTCCAGCACGTCGGTCACGCCGACGCCGGTTTTCGCTGAGCAGCGCACCGCGTCGTGGGCGTCGATCCCGACGATATCTTCAATCTCGTCCGCTACGCGCTCAGGGTCGGCCGCAGGCAGGTCGATCTTGTTGAGTACCGGAACCACTTCGAGATCCATCTCCATGGCGGTGTAGCAGTTGGCCAGGGTCTGGGCTTCTACCCCCTGCCCGGCGTCTACCACCAGCAGCGCGCCTTCGCACGCGGCAAGAGAACGGGAAACTTCATAAGAGAAGTCCACGTGGCCCGGGGTGTCGATAAAGTTCAGCTGGTAGGTCTCACCGTCGCTGGCCTTATAGTCCAGGGTGACGCTCTGCGCCTTGATGGTGATCCCGCGTTCGCGCTCAAGATCCATGGAGTCCAGAACCTGGGCTTCCATTTCACGATCAGAAAGGCCACCGCAAATCTGGATGATACGGTCAGACAGCGTCGACTTACCGTGGTCGATGTGAGCGATGATCGAAAAGTTACGTATATTCTTCATATTTAGAGTTAATTATGCCTTACGAGTATCATGAGGCCGCTGTACTGTGCCTGACGTTTTTTAATCCGAAAACGCCGCATTCTACACTACATCCGCGAAACCAGGAAATGCTGTTAGATCCAGCATACCCGCAGAAATTGTGGCGTTGTAACAGGAAAGGTAAATAAAGATAAGGGCCAGTGAAATCACTGGCCCATGTCGGAGGAAGGCGTATCAACACGCAGCAGATCCGGCGGCAGTGCGACGTTCAAAATCACCGGCTGCCAGGACTGACGTGCCGCCAGTCGCGGCGACAGACCGCGCGCCACCAGGAAGCCGCCGACGCCGCCCAGCAGCGCGCCGCAAAGTGACGCAATATCGCTGGCAAACAGCACCTGAAAAATAGACGCCATTACAAACAGCCCCGCCAGCGGCGCCATATACACCAGCATCGCTGAGCCCAGCAGGCTGCTTTCAGCGATCCCCAGCTCCACTTTTTGCCCCGCTGCCAACGGCTGCTCGCAGGGCACGCTAATGGTATGGCTGGTCTGCGGCCCCAGCTTGTTTAGCACCCGGCTACCACAGCCGGCACGGGAGGCGCAGCTGCTGCAGGAGGCTTTAACGTCGCAGTGCACCTGCGCCACGCCGTTATGCCAGGAAACCACGGTAGCCCACTCTTTAATCATTGTACTGCCTTGAATTTAATACTGTCAGAGATACGCTTCGCCGTCTGCGGCGGCAGCTCGCCCACTACGGTTATCTCCGCGTTATCGCGCACCGTCGTGCTGACGGTGCGTCGGCCGGTGCGCAACAGCTGGTCGCTGCTGGCCGCCGTGGCGCGGTTGATATTGATCGAGAAGCTGAACAAGCCGTCGGAATAGAGACGTGATTCTACCGGACCGTCAAAGGTGGGAAGACGGCGCTGGCTGCTGGAAACCTCAGTCACGCCCTGCGGGAGCCACGTCGGCGCCCAGTTGAAGTTGGCTTTGTCGCCTCCTTCAGGCACCGACAGCTGCGGCGGCAAATTCGCTTTTGCCAGCGTCTCCATGCTGGCGCTGACGTTATCGCCAACATTGAAGGAGACAACCCGGAACTGCTCCAGCGTTTCCCCGTCGCGGTCGAGCAAATCGACGCGTAGCGGCAGCTTAGTTTCAGCATCCAGCCAGGCGATAAAGCTGTAGCGCGTGCCGTCGCGAGCCACGACGCGGATCACGTCGCAGAGGCGGTCAGCGATACGGGTACGGCCCACGGAAATAAAATCATACGCCGCGGAGAGGCGTTTGAAATCGCTATATACCAGCGATGGCAGCGAATCGACGATATAGTCGCCGTTCAGGGTGAACGGATCGAGACCGGGTTCAAAATAGCTGATTTCCGTGCCGCGCAGGACCACTTCCCGGCGCGGACCGTCCAGCTGCAGCAACTGCGCCAGCGGTTGGTTGTTCAGTCGCGCGTGACGATAGCGCAGCGACTCAACGCCTTGTTTGCTGATGCTAACAAAAGACAGCTCATAATTGAGAGACTGGCTGGCCAGGTTCATCTGCTGCAACAACGCCCCGGACGATGTATCAGCCGAGGCGTTGACAGAGAACAACAGGCTGCCTGCCATGAGCGACATGGCACACCAAAGTTGCTTCATTACTGCGATTGTGTTCCTAAAGTTTGATAGCCCGGTACCTGGACTGCGGCCTGCTGAGTCTGGGCCTGGCCAAACTGAAGCTGCTCAGCGTGCAGGCGGCGCTGCAGTTCGTAGTCCTGCAGCATGGCGTTAATTCGGCGGCGCTGTTCCTGGACCTGCGCCTGCTGGCCGCTTCCCGCTGACGCGTCAGCCGGCACGCCAAGACTTACCGGGCTTGCTTTACCCATCATGGGCAGCGTATTGAACACCGGCGCTTCTGGCTGCTGAGCGGAATCAGACTGACCATTATAGTGCTGGACGCCGACGATAACCGCAAGCGATACACAGGCGGCAACGCCCATTTGAGTCAGGGAGCTGGCCCACGGACGCACCTTGTTCCAGAACGGCATCTGCCGCCACTGATGCGGTGCGGGCTGAGATTCAGGAATAAGCGGAGCCGTCTGACGAACGGGCTCATTTTCAATGGCGGCCATCACCCGGGCGGAGATATCAAATTGCAGCACCTCAGCGGTATCGCCACGCAGCGTATCGCGGATAAGGTGATAACTCTCCCAGGTTTTTTGCATCTCAGAAGAACGACTCAGCTCGTTGAGCAGTTCGTTATCCAGCGTTTCACCATCCATTAAAGCCGAAAGTTTTTCTTTCTGCATGCCTGATACCCTTTTCCAGTATTCCGCTATCGTCAACGCCTGATAAGCGGTTGAACTTTATTATCAATAGCTTCTCGCGCCCGGAAGATACGCGAACGCACCGTCCCAACCGGACAATCCATGATAGCGGCTATCTCTTCATAGCTCAGGCCATCCAGCTCCCGTAACGTAATTGCCATGCGTAAATCTTCCGGGAGCGATTCAATGGTACGAAAAACTATTTGTCTCAGTTCTTCTGACAACATTAAGTTCTCAGGGTTCGAAATTTCTTTCAACGCCCCGCCGCTTTCGAAGTTTTCCGCCTCGTTGGCGTCAACATCGCTGGACGGCGGACGGCGCCCCTGAGCAACCAGATAATTCTTCGCCGTGTTGACGGCGATACGGTATAACCAGGTGTAAAAAGCGCTATCTCCCCGGAAAGAGTCCAGCGCACGCCATGCCTTAACGAACGATTCCTGAACAACGTCAGCGATATCGCCCGGCGGTACATAGCGGGAAACCAGGCTCGCGACCTTATGCTGATAGCGCACTACCAGCAAATTAAACGCTTTCTGATCTCCTTTCTGGACCCGTTCAACAAGGACCTGATCCGTTAACTGCTCGCTCATCCGAGGTAATGTCTCCCCAAACCCAATTCCCATGCGTCTTCAAAACACCACCCAAAATCTGCATTATGAGCAAGCTGACTGTTGGAGTGCATGAAAACAATAAAGTTCCGTTACGCTTTTTGTTTTTTGTCTGGCAACGGCGGCAGATCGTTATCAATCATTATATGCCCAGGTTGCTAAACGATAGGTAAGTCAATAAGAAAAAGCGCAGGCCCGTCTGAAGGGTATCGTAACACGCCGTTTATTTCACTATAAAATCCAATGCCATCAACCTTCCCCGCATCTCATTTTCAGCGCGCAAGACGCCGTTTCCGTTCGCCTTTTGTTTAGCCGTCACAACAGCAGACAAAAAAATTGTACGATTCCTCACGGACCGGTGCTATTGTGAGCTAAATGTGTTTAGTAAATTAAACAAAGACAATGAATACCACTCCTGACTTCTCTTGTGATGTGTTGATTATCGGCAGCGGCGCTGCCGGTCTTTCCCTTGCCCTGCGCCTGGCTGAGCACAGTTCGGTGACCGTGCTGAGTAAAGGGCCGATCAGCGAAGGTTCGACGTTCTACGCCCAGGGTGGGATTGCCGCCGTCTTCGATGAGACGGACAGTATTGAATCCCATGTCGAAGATACCCTCATCGCCGGCGCGGGACTCTGCGATCGTCATGCGGTCACCTTCGTCGCCAGCAACGCCCGATCATGCGTCCAGTGGCTTATCGATCAGGGAGTGCTGTTTGACACCCAGGTCCAGGCCAATGGCGAAGAGAGCTATCATCTCACGCGCGAAGGGGGGCACAGCCATCGGCGCATTCTTCACGCCGCCGACGCCACCGGCAAAGCGGTAGAGACGACGCTGGTCGATAAAGCGCTTGCCCATCCTAATATCCGCATCCTTGAGCGCAGCAATGCCGTCGATTTGATCGTATCGGATAAGATTGGCCTGCCGGGCACCCGCCGGGTGGTCGGGGCATGGATCTGGAATCGTAATAAAGAGCGGGTGGAAACCTGCAGCGCGAAAGCCGTAGTACTCGCTACCGGCGGGGCCGCGAAGGTTTACCAATATACCACTAACCCCGACGTCTCTTCCGGAGACGGGATTGCGATGGCCTGGCGGGCGGGATGTCGGGTGGCGAATCTGGAGTTTAACCAGTTCCACCCCACCGCGCTATATCACCCCCAGGCGCGTAATTTCCTGCTTACTGAAGCGCTGCGCGGCGAAGGCGCCCACCTTAAACGCCCGGATGGCACCCGCTTTATGCCGGACTTTGACGAGCGCGGCGAGCTGGCCCCGCGCGATATCGTCGCCCGCGCCATCGACCATGAAATGAAGCGCCTGGGCGTAGACTGTATGTTCCTTGATATCAGCCATAAACCCGAGGCGTTTGTTCGCCAGCATTTCCCGATGATTTATGAAAAGCTGCTCGGCCTGGGAATTGATTTAACCAAAGATCCGGTGCCGGTCGTCCCCGCCGCGCATTACACCTGCGGCGGCGTGATGGTGGATGATAATGGCCGCACCGACGTCGATGGTTTATACGCCATCGGCGAAGTCAGCTACACCGGGCTGCACGGCGCGAATCGTATGGCGTCGAACTCGTTGCTGGAGTGCCTGGTCTATGGCTGGTCCGCCGCGGAGGATATTACCCGGCGCCTGCCGCTCGCCCAGAAGGTCGCCACGCTGCCAGCTTGGGATGAAAGTCAGGTGGAGATCCCGGATGAACTGGTGGTTATCCAGCACAACTGGCACGAACTGCGCCTGCTGATGTGGGATTACGTGGGGATTGTGCGCACCACCCGCAGGCTGGAGCGCGCCCTGCGGCGCATTACCATGCTCCAGCAGGAGCTGGATGAGTATTACGCCCGCTTCCGCGTCTCGAATAATTTGCTGGAACTGCGCAATCTGGTGCAGGTGGCGGAGCTTATCGTACGCTGCGCGATGTTGCGTAAGGAGAGCCGCGGTCTGCATTATACCCTCGACTATCCGCAGCCGCTGCCTGACAGCGGCCCGTCGATACTCTCGCCCCTGGCTCACATAAAGAGATAAAAGTCCTCGGTCAGAGCGGTAAAGCCTTCCGAATATTGCTGCTCTGGCCCGCGGATCGCCAGCCTGTCGCTGAAACACTCCCCTGCCGTCGGGGAGAAAGCCAGCAGCACCCGATGCGGCGGTCGCAGCTCGGTCTCCGCCACGTCAGTACGCAGTCGCAGATGCCAGCCCATCGCCCTTGCCCGTTCGATGAACGCATTACCAATATCCACCGGCAACACCACGCAAAAAAAACCTTCTTCGGTAATATGCTCTGCGGCACAGGTCAGCAGGGAGGCGTGATCGAGCGTCGTGGTGTACCGCGCCTGCTCTCGCTGCGAGGTCGCGCATGGCACGCCTTCGGCAAAAAAGGGCGGATTACTGATTATCAGTTCATAGCGTCGAGTTTGCGACGGCTGCCACTGATGAATATCGGCCTGCCAGACCTCAATCCGCGAAGCCCACGGCGACGCGAGGGCGTTTTCCCGCGCCTGAGCGGCGGCCTCTTCGTCCAGTTCTACCGCCTCGACATGCACATCATCTCCGGTACGCTGCGCGAGCATCAGCGCCAGCAAGCCGCTGCCCGCGCCAATATCCAGCACATGCTTCACTCCGGCAATCGGCGCCCAGGCGCCCAGCAAAATGCCGTCGGTACCCACCTTCATGGCGCAGCGATCGTGAGCGACAAAGAACCGTTTGAAGGTAAAACCATTGCGCGGCAGCGCAAACTTCGACTGAGACATCCTCAATAACCTTGCCGACAAAAACTCCTGAACCTAAGGCTATGCACAATACCGGAGAACAGATAGCCTTACAAACAGATGAACATTACGTCAGTAACGTCTATAATCGGCGGCCCACTCAGAGGTAGAACATGACTGTAACGACTTTTTCCGAACTTGAACTCGACGAAAACCTGCTGGAAGCCCTCCAGGATAAAGGTTTCACTCGCCCGACAGCCATTCAGGCCGCCGCTATTCCGCCTGCGCTCGATGGCCGTGACATTCTCGGTTCAGCGCCGACCGGCACCGGTAAAACGGCGGCGTATCTGCTGCCAGCGTTGCAGCACCTGCTCGATTTCCCGCGTAAGAAATCCGGCCCGCCGCGCATTCTTATCCTGACGCCGACCCGTGAGCTGGCGATGCAGGTGGCCGACCACGCCCGCGAGCTGGCGAAGCATACCCATCTGGACATTGCTACCATTACCGGCGGCGTGGCGTACATGAACCACGCGGAAGTGTTCAGCGAAAACCAGGACATCGTAGTCGCCACCACCGGTCGCCTGCTGCAATATATTAAAGAAGAGAATTTCGACTGCCGCGCCGTCGAGACCCTAATCCTCGATGAAGCCGACCGCATGCTGGATATGGGTTTTGCCCAGGATATCGAAACCATCGCCGGTGAAACTCGCTGGCGCAAGCAGACTATGCTGTTCTCAGCGACGCTGGAAGGCGATGCGATCAAAGACTTTGCTGAGCGTCTGCTGGAGGAGCCGGTTGAAGTTTCCGCCAATCCGTCAACCCGCGAGCGTAAGAAAATCCATCAGTGGTACTACCGCGCCGACGATATCGAACATAAAACCAAACTGCTGGTGAATCTGTTGCAACAGCCGGAAGCCACCCGCGCTATCGTGTTTGTGCGTAAGCGCGAGCGCGTGCATGAGCTGGCTAACTGGCTGCGTGAGGCCGGGATTAACACCTGCTGGCTGGAAGGCGAGATGGTGCAGGCCAAGCGAAACGAAGCTATCAAGCGCCTGACCGACGGCCGCGTCAACGTGCTGATCGCCACCGACGTCGCTGCCCGCGGTATCGATATTCCGGACGTCAGCCACGTCTTTAACTTCGATATGCCGCGTACCGCGGATACCTACCTGCACCGTATCGGTCGTACCGGCCGCGCCGGTAAAAAAGGGACCGCCATTTCTCTGGTCGAGGCTCATGACCACCTGCTGCTGGGTAAGATTGGTCGCTATATTGAAGAGCCGTTGAAAGCCAGAGTTATCGATGAACTGCGCCCGACGACCCGTGCGCCGAGCGAGAAGCTGACGGGTAAGCCATCGAAGAAAGTGCTGGCGAAGCGTGCGCAGAAGAAAAAAGATGAAAAAGAGAAACCGCGGGTGAAGAAGCGCCACCGCGATACGAAAAATATCGGTAAGCGCCGGAAGCCAAGCGCGGCCGGGACGCCATCAGCGTCCAGCGATGAGTAAAAAAAACGCCGGGATATCCCGGCGTTTTCACATCTGGCGTTAGCCTTACAGGCTTTCGGTAAAGGTACGGGCGATAACGTCGCGCTGCTGTTCCGGCGTCAGAGAGTTGAAGCGTACCGCGTAGCCGGAAACACGAATGGTCAGCTGCGGATATTTTTCCGGATGCTCAACCGCGTCCAGCAGGGTTTCGCGACGCAGCACGTTAACGTTCAGGTGCTGACCGCCTTCGACGCGCACTTCCGGTTTCACGTCCACCGGGATTTCACGGTATTCGATTTCACCCAGTTTGCTTACCGCAACCACATCATCTTCCGCAAAACCACCTTTGGCGCACAGGCAGCGCGCTTCGCCTTTTTCGCTATCCAGCAGCCAGAAAGAGTTGAGCAGGTCGTCGTTTACCGCTTTAGTAATTTGGATACCAGTAATCATTTGATGCCTCCCAGGCAGTGTTTATTCGATTTTGGCCTCTTCGCGGCCAATTGGTAAAACCATTGTTGTATGAGTGTATATATATCAGCCGCACCCTCGGCATTCCTTGATATAAATCAATAAAAACCACTCACCCAACGTGGGTATAGGAGGTTTTTATTGTTTTACATCAAGTTACGCCATTGTGAGCTATAAATAATTTTGTAAATTTTCAATTTTTTTTGCATAAAAGCCGGCATCAAGCCGTGCCGATTTTGTTCTATAGAAAGAAGCCGTTAAGCTATAGCGATGACCCTTTTGCAGGAGAGCAAGATGACCACCCCTTTAACCTGGCATGACGTGCTGGCGGATGAAAAGCAACAACCCTATTTTCTCAATACTCTGAAGACCGTCGCCGAAGAGCGCCAGTCCGGGATCACCATCTATCCGCCGCAAAAAGACGTCTTCAATGCGTTTCGCTTTACTGAACTGGGCGATGTCAAAGTCGTCATTCTCGGCCAGGACCCCTATCACGGCCCGGGTCAGGCCCACGGTCTGGCGTTCTCAGTTCGTCCGGGCGTCGCGATCCCGCCTTCGTTGCTGAATATGTATAAAGAGCTGGAGGCCACGATCCCCGGCTTTACCCGCCCCACCCACGGTTATCTCGAAAGCTGGGCACGACAGGGCGTGCTGCTGCTGAATACGGTCCTGACCGTCCGCGCCGGACAGGCGCACTCGCACGCCAGTCTGGGCTGGGAGACCTTTACCGATAAGGTTATCGCTTTAATCAATGAGCATTGCGAGGGAGTAGTTTTTCTGCTGTGGGGCTCCCATGCGCAGAAGAAAGGCGCGATTATCGATCGTCAGCGCCACTGCGTGCTGAAGGCGCCGCATCCATCACCGCTCTCTGCGCATCGCGGCTTCTTTGGCTGCAACCATTTCGTACAGACCAACCAGTGGCTGGTTGACCGCGGCGAAACGCCGATCGACTGGATGCCGGTCCTTCCCGCTGAAAGCGAGTGATTGACAGCCATAAAAAAAAGCCAGCATCAGCTGGCTTTTTTGCATTCAGGCAGGCGAATCACGCCTTGTTCTGACGCCACCATTCCGCCAGCAGGACGCCGGTCGCCACAGAGACGTTCAGGCTTTCGACGTTGCCGGTACCGTCGATGGCAACGCTGAGATCGGCGCTGGAAATCGCCGCATCGGACAGACCATCACGTTCCTGGCCTAACGCCAGCACCATTTTCTTCGGCAGCTCGGCTTTAAACAGCGGGGTACCATTATGGCTGGACGTTGAGACAATCGCGTAGCCCGCTTTGCGGAACTGATCGAGGGTATCGATAAAGCTGTCGCCGGTGATCGGTTCAACATGCTCCGCACCGCCCTCCGCCGTACGGATCGCCGCCCCGGACTCCAGCACGCCGGCATCCTGAACCACCACGCCCTTCACGCCAAAGTGCGCGCAGCTGCGCATGATCGCCCCGAGATTATGTGGGTTACCCACATCTTCCAGCGCCAGAACGCAATCTTCTTCCCCGGCCTTCGCGACCCATTGAGCAACAGAAGTGCCGTGGCGTTTTTTGATCAGGAAGCAGACGCCGCCGTGATGCTCGGTGCCGGAGGCTTTCGCCAGCTCGGCTTCGTCCACCACGTGATAGGCCTTACGGTTGGCCGCCATCCAGCGCAGCGCCTCTTTAAAGCGCGGCGTCACGCTCTGAATAAACCAGGCGCGAACGATAGCTTCCGGACGGCTCTGGAACAGCGCCTGGCAGGCGTTTTCGCCATATACGCGGGTCTCTTCCGCACGCTGACGACGCAGCACTTCCGGATCGATAAAGCTCTTCCCGCTGATCCCGCCGTGATCTTCTTTTACCGGCGTCTCATCGCCAGGAGCGCGGGAAACGGTACGCCACGGAGACGCATCGTCGCGATGAAAATCATCGCGTTTGCGCTCGTCACGCTTACGGTCGTCACGTTTGCGATCGTCGCCGCGGCTGTTTCGTTCGTCACGCGCAGGGCGGCTGCGGCCGTCAACACGAGATTTTCCTGGACGACCTCCCCCTTTCCCGGTACGTGGGTTATGGGTGCGTTTGTCAGAATCATCATCACTGCGGACATACATCACTTTGACCTTGCCGCTTTTATTTTTCAGTTCGTCGCTCATCAATTTTCTCCACCTGCGCTGCGCGAAGCGCGCAGATTACCCGATGTGCCATCGCTTCGCCATGATTTCGTTTAAAAGCCGGCCTCTATTGCACTCATCGAACAAAACGCATTGTCCTCAAATAACACTTCATCGATAATATGTAACATCACAGAAACATATCGGCCACGTGCCACGTTGCAACCCATAACCAGAGGTTAGTTATGAATACCGTTTGTGCCAGTTGTCAGGCTCTGAACCGCCTCCCGGACGATCGTAGCGCGGATGGCGCAAAGTGCGGACGCTGCGGTCACGATCTTTTTGACGGCGACGTCATCAACGCGACCGGGGCAACGCTGGATAAACTCTTGAAGGACGATCTGCCGGTCGTTGTCGATTTCTGGGCGCCATGGTGCGGACCCTGCCGTAGCTTCGCGCCGATCTTTGAAGACGTCGCGGAAGAGCGTAGCGGGAAGATGCGTTTTGTGAAAGTCAACACCGAAGCGGAACGTGAGCTTAGCGCCCGGTTTCGTATCCGCAGCATCCCGACCATTATGATGTTCAAAAATGGCGAAGTGATCGACATGCTCAATGGCGCAGTGCCAAAAGCGCCATTCGATAGCTGGCTTAACGAAGCCGGCCAACAATAACCCTTCCGGGGCACCGCTTGTGCCCCGTTTTCACCTCTGCGACAATAGCGTTTTTCACTAGCGACTCCCATGACTGATAACGCTGTCCTTCGCCTGCGCGCCGAACGTCTCGCGCGAGCTACCCGCCCTTTCCTTGCGCGCGGTAATCGCATCCGCCGCTGCCAGCGCTGTCTGCTGCCGCTCAAGCAGTGCCTGTGCGCCACGTTAACCTCAGCGCAGGCCGCCAGCCGCTTCTGCCTGGTGATGTTTGATACGGAACCGATGAAGCCCAGCAACACTGGCCGGCTCATCGCCGATATTCTGCCAGATACCGAAGCGTTTCAGTGGTCGCGTACCGAACCGCCGCAGGCGCTGCTCGATCTGGTCGCCCATCCTGATTATCAGCCCATGGTCGTATTTCCGGCCTCCTATGCCGGGCCGGATCGCCAGGTCCTGAGCGCGCCGCCGTCCGGTAAACCCCCGCTGTTTATCATGCTCGACGGCACCTGGACCGAAGCGCGCAAAATGTTCCGTAAGAGTCCTTATCTCGACGCGCTGCCGATTATCTCCGTCGATCTGTCGCGCATCTCTGCCTACCATCTGCGCGAGGCGCACGCCGACGGACAATATTGTACCGCGGAAGTGGCCATCGCCCTGCTGGATCTGGCGGGCGATGCCCCGGCCGCCGCTGCGCTTGGCGAGCACTTCACCCGCTTCCGGACCCGCTATCTGGCGGGAAAAACCCAGCATAAGGGCAGTATCACAGCGGGCCAGGTGGAAAACGTTTAAAATCATTCGGTCACTGGGATGAAAGGAGACCGGTATGAGCCAACGAGGCCTGGAAGCGCTGCTGCGACCAAAGTCCATCGCCGTTATTGGCGCATCAATGAAGCCGCAGCGAGCTGGCTATCTCATGATGCGCAACCTGTTAGCCGGCGGCTTCAATGGCCCGGTGATGCCGGTCACCCCCGCCTGGAAGGCGGTTCTTGGGGTACTGGCATGGCCTACCATCGAGAGTCTGCCGTTTACCCCGGATCTGGCGGTGCTCTGTACTAACGCCAGGCGTAATCTCGAATTGCTCGAAGCCTTAGGGCAAAAAGGCTGCAAGACCTGCATCATCCTCTCTTCGCAGCCGGAACAGTACCCGGCGCTGCTCGAATGCGCCGCGCGCTATCAGATGCGTCTGCTCGGCCCCAACAGTCTCGGACTGCTGGCCCCATGGCAAGGGCTGAACGCCAGCTTTTCACCGGTGCCGATCCATCGCGGTAAACTGGCCTTTATCTCGCAGTCGGCCGCCGTCTCCAATACTATCCTTGACTGGGCGCAACAGCGCGAGATGGGTTTTTCCTACTTCATCGCCCTGGGCGATAGCCTGGATATTGATGTCGATGACCTGCTGGACTTTCTGGCCCGCGACAGCAAGACCAGCGCCATTTTGCTGTACCTCGAGCATCTCAGCGACGCGCGCCGCTTTGTCTCCGCCGCGCGCAGCGCTTCGCGAAACAAACCTATCCTGGTGATTAAAAGCGGCCGTAGTCCGGCGGCGCAGAAGCTATTGCACGCCAATTCCGGGATGGACCCGGCATGGGATGCGGCCATTCAGCGCGCTGGTCTGCTGCGGGTGCAGGATACCCATGAGCTGTTCTCTGCGGTGGAAACGCTCAGCCACATGCGCCCGCTGCGCGGTGAAAAACTGATGATCGTCAGCAACGGTGCGGCGCCGGCGGCGCTGGCGCTGGATGAGCTTTGGTTGCGAAACGGTAAGCTGGCGACTCTCAGCGAGGAGACGCGCGACGCCCTGCGCCAGGCGTTGCCGGTTGGCGTGGAGATCGCCAACCCGCTGGATCTACGCGATGACGCCAGTAGCGAACACTATCAGCGGGCGGTGAATGTTTTGCTCAACAGTCAGGACTATGACGCGCTGCTGGTGATCCACTCTCCCAGCGCCGCCGCGCCGGGCACCGAGAGTGCCCTGGCCCTGATTGACGCTCTGAAGCATCACCCGCGCGGTAAATATGTCACCGTGCTGACCAACTGGTGCGGCGAATTTTCCTCGCAGGAAGCGCGACGTTTATTCAGCGATGCCGGCCTCCCTACCTACCGTACGCCGGAGGGCACGATCACCGCTTTTATGCATATGGTGGAATACCGTCGCAACCAGAAACAACTGCGCGAGACGCCGGTGCTACCAGACTCCTTAACCGCCAATACCAGCGAGGCGCATGCTCTGCTGCAGCAAGCGATAGAAGACGGCGCCACCACGCTGGATACTCACGAGGTCAGCCCGGTGCTTCGGGCCTATGGCATCCACACGCTGCCAACCTGGATTGCCGCTGACAGCGCGGAAGCGGTGCATATCGCTGAGCAGATAGGCTATCCGGTTGCGCTGAAGCTGCGTTCTCCGGATATCCCGCACAAATCAGAAGTACAGGGGGTCATGCTCTATTTGCGTACCGCCGCCGAGGTGCAGCAGGCTGCAGATGCGATGATCGATCGCGTCAAACTGGCCTGGCCCCAGGCGCGCATTCATGGATTGCTGGTGCAAAGCATGGCCAATCGCGCTGGCGCCCAGGAGCTAAGAGTAGTGGTTGAGCACGATCCCGTCTTCGGCCCGTTGATTATGCTAGGCGAGGGCGGCGTGGAGTGGCGGGCCGAGGACCAGGCCGCCGTGGCGCTGCCGCCGCTGAATATGAACCTGGCGCGTTATCTGGTGATCCAGGCGATCAAAAATAAGAAGATCCGCGGCCGCAGCGCCTTGCGCCCGCTGGATATCGCTGGCTTAAGCCAGCTGCTGGTTCAGGTCTCGAACCTGATCGTCGACTGCCCGGAGATCCAGCGCCTGGATATTCATCCCCTGCTCGCCTCCGGCAACGAGTTTACGGCGCTGGACGTTACCCTGGGGCTTGCTCCCTTCAGCGGCGACAGTGAAAGCCGTCTCGCTATTCGTCCCTATCCGCACCAACTGGAGGAGTGGGTGGTGATGAAAAATGGCGATCGCTGTCTGTTCCGGCCGATCCTCCCGGAAGATGAGCCACAGTTGCTCGCATTTATCGCCCAGGTCACCAAAGAAGATCTCTATTATCGCTATTTTAGTGAGATCAACGAATTTACCCATGACGACTTAGCCAATATGACCCAGATCGACTACGATCGAGAAATGGCGTTCGTTGCCGTCAGGACCAGCGCAGAGAAGAGCGAGATCCTCGGCGTGACGCGGGCGATCTCCGATCCCGATAATATTGACGCCGAGTTTGCCGTTCTGGTCCGTTCAGATTTAAAAGGGTTAGGCCTGGGGCGAAGGTTGCTGGAAAAGCTGATCGCCTATACGCAAAGCCATGGCCTGCAGCGCCTTAATGGTATTACGATGCCAAATAACCGAGGCATGATAGGCCTCGCCAGAAAGCTGGGATTCACCGTCGATATTCAGCTGGAAGATGGGATTGTCAGCCTGTCGCTGCCCCTGAATCAGGGATAATCGCGCGACGCTGACCGCAATTGTTGACCACATTAGCGGGTAGTAATGGTATTATTGCCCGCTTACGTCGTCTGCATGGTACAGAAGACCCTTCAATAAACAGAGAAGAAACGCACTGTGATGTTGTCAAAATTTAAGCGTAATAAACATCAACAACACCTTGCCCAACTCCCTAAGCTTTCTCAGTCAGTTGATGATGTAGAGTTCTTTTACGCCCCTGCGGAATTCAGGGAAGCGTTACTGACCCGGATTGCCCACGCCACTCAGCGTATATGCATTATTGCGCTCTATCTGGAGCAAGATGATGGCGGAAAAGGAATTTTGCAGGCCCTTTATGACGCCAAACGCCAGCGTCCGGAACTGGATGTCCGCGTTCTGGTGGACTGGCACCGCGCTCAGCGTGGCCGTATCGGCGCCGCCGCCTCTAATACCAATGCCGACTGGTATTGTCGGATGGCCAATGAAAATCCAGGGGTAGATATCCCCGTTTACGGCGTGCCGATTAACACCCGGGAGGCGCTCGGCGTTCTCCATTTCAAAGGCTTTATTATTGATGACTGCGTCCTCTACAGCGGCGCCAGCCTGAATGATGTTTATCTGCATCAGCATGATAAGTATCGCTATGATCGCTATCAGTGCATCCGTAACGGCAAAATGGCGGACATCATGTTCGACTGGGTCGACAACAATCTGGTTCAGGGGCGCGGCGTTAACCGTCTCGACAGACCGGATCGGCCAAAAAGCCCGGAAATCAAAAACGACATTCGCCAGTACCGTCAGGAGCTCCGCGACCGCAGCTACCATTTTGTCGGCACCGCTGGTGACGAAGAACTCTCCGTCACCCCGCTGGTAGGCCTGGGTAAATCGAGCCTGCTGAATAAAACCATCTTTCACCTGATGCCCTGTGCCGAACACAAGCTGACGATCTGCACCCCCTACTTCAACCTCCCTGCCGTACTGGTAAGAAATATCATCCAGCTGCTGCGCGACGGAAAACAGGTGGAGATTATTGTCGGCGATAAAACGGCTAACGATTTCTACATTCCTGAAGATCAGCCGTTTAAAATCATCGGCGCCCTTCCCTATCTGTATGAGATCAACCTGCGGCGTTTCCTCAGCCGGCTGCAGTATTATGTCAATACCGATCAGCTGATCGTCCGCCTGTGGAAGGATGATGATAACAGCTACCACCTGAAAGGCATGTGGGTTGACGATGAGTGGATGCTGCTCACTGGCAACAACCTGAACCCGCGCGCCTGGCGGCTCGATCTGGAAAACGCCATTCTGATCCACGATCCAAAGCGGCAGTTGGGGGCCATGCGGGAGAAAGAGCTGAAGCTCATCCGCACCCACACCACGGTAGTGAAACATTATCGGGATCTGCAAAGTATCGCCGACTATCCGGTGAAAGTGCGAAAACTGATCCGCCGCCTGCGGCGGATCCGCATTGACCGGCTGATCAGCCGTATTCTCTGACTATCAGCCCCGCCTCGACGGGGCTTTTTTCTGGAAGCGCTATGCGTACGATAATAGTGATTGCTTCGCTGCTGTTAACCGGCTGCAGCCACATGGCAAATGATGCATGGTCCGGTCAGGACAAAGCCCAGCATTTTCTGGCCTCAGCGATGCTCTCTGCCGCTGGCAATGAATATGCGCAACATCAGGGTTACAGCCGGGACCGCAGCGCCGCTATCGGCCTGATGTTTTCCGTCAGCCTTGGCGCCTCAAAAGAGCTTTGGGACAGCCGCCCGGCTGGGAGCGGCTGGAGCTGGAAGGATTTTGCCTGGGATGTCGCCGGCGCGACCACCGGCTACGCTGTATGGCAGTTGGCTCATCAGTAAGCGTTACAGACGCAACCCCTTCCCTTTGCGATGCAACATCAGGGAGACAAGGAAGGCAATGGCGGCCATCACCGTCACATACCAGTAGAACGCGTGCTCTATCCCTGCCGACTTAAGCGACAGCGCGACGTACTCCGCAGAGCCGCCGAACAATGCGTTCGCGACGGCATAGGACAACCCGACCCCAAGCGCGCGAACCTGAGCCGGGAACATCTCTGCTTTCAGGATGCCGCTGATCGAGGTATAGAAACTGACAATCAGTAAGGCGCAGATCACCAGGCCGAAGGCGGCATAGGGTGAGCTCACTTTTTGCAAGGCGCTGAGAATAGGCACGGTAAATAACGTCGCCAGCACGCCAAAGCACAGCATGGAGGTCCGGCGGCCAACTTTATCCGAGAAGGCGCCGAATAGCGGCTGAACCAGCATATAAACGAACAGCGCCGCGGTCATGATCACGCTGGCGGTGCTGGCCGTCATGCCCGCCGTGTTGACCAGATACTTTTGCATATAGGTGGTGAAGGTGTAGAAGGTCAGCGATCCGGCGGCGGTAAAGCCTAACACCATCGCAAAGGCCCGGCGATTGCGCCACAACCCTTTAAATGAGCCAGCCTCTTTCAGCGCCCGGGTCTCCTGCTTCGAGGTTTCGTCCAGCTGGCGACGCAGCCACAGCGCGACGATAGCCAGTACCGCCCCGAGGGCAAAAGGAATACGCCATCCCCAGGCATGGAGATCTTCATCGCTAAGCACCTGCTGGAGCGCCACAACCACTAATACAGCCAGCAGTTGACCACCAATCAGCGTAACGTACTGGAAGGAGGCATAGAAGCCTTTCTTACCCTCCACCGCGACTTCACTCATATAGGTCGCACTGGTGCCGTATTCTCCGCCAACAGACAGCCCCTGGAACAGACGCGCCAGCAGCAGCAGCGCCGGGGCCCAGGTGCCGATCACCGCATAACCCGGCAGACAGGCAATCACCAGTGAGCCAAAGCACATCATGCAGACCGAGATAAGCATGGACGTTTTACGTCCCCGGCGGTCAGCGATCCGACCAAACAGCCATCCACCGATAGGACGCATCAGAAATCCGGCGGCAAATACGCCTGCCGTTTGCAGCAGTTGGGTGGTGGTATTTCCGGATGGAAAGAAGATGTGCGCGAAATAGAGCGAGCAGAATGAGTAAACGTAAAAATCAAACCATTCAACCAGATTCCCCGAGGAAGCGCCAACAATTGCCCAAATACGACGACGGGTATCGGCCAGTTCCGGCGCGCCCCGTTCGGTAATGCTACTTTCTGTCATTGTTATATTGCTCCAGCAAAGACTGCAATCTGTCTTGTCGGGCGTACCACGTCACGCAGACAAATTAATTAGTAAACTAAATGTTATATAATTGTTATTTTTTTATATGTGATTGGATTCACATTTTTTTTCGCAAGCACGGTTTTCGCGATCATCGCCAGCGCAGGGGCAGGGAAAAAGTGGATTATGGCGAAGGGATTGCCATGACGGGGTTTTATTTTGCGTTGAAAGGAGATAATGGAGCGAACATGGCGTAATTTTCGCCGGAGGCGGTGCTGCGCACTTTTTCCGGGGTACGGTTTTGTAGCCCCGGTAAGCGCAGCGCCACCGGGTGAGATATACCGGCACGCTGGCCGGACGCCAGAAACGCAAAAAGCCCATCCGACAGGATGGGCTCTTCACTTGTTTGATGCCTGGCAGTTCCCTACTCTCACATGGGGAGACCCCACACTACCATCGGCGCTACGGCGTTTCACTTCTGAGTTCGGCATGGGGTCAGGTGGGACCACCGCGCTAGTACCGCCAGGCAAATTCTGTTTTATCAACACGTCTCACCAACGTATCGATTAATCTGTATCAGAGCTGAAAATTCTCAAATCCGCCAAAACATCTTCGGCGTTGTAAGGTTAAGCCTCACGGTTCATTAGTACCGGTTAGCTCAACGCATCGCTGCGCTTACACACCCGGCCTATCAACGTCATCGTCTTTAACGTTCCTTCAGGAGACTTAAAGTCTCAGGGAGAACTCATCTCGGGGCAAGTTTCGTGCTTAGATGCTTTCAGCACTTATCTCTTCCGCATTTAGCTACCGGGCAGTGCCATTGGCATGACAACCCGAACACCAGTGATGCGTCCACTCCGGTCCTCTCGTACTAGGAGCAGCCCCCCTCAATTCTCCAGCGCCCACGGCAGATAGGGACCGAACTGTCTCACGACGTTCTAAACCCAGCTCGCGTACCACTTTAAATGGCGAACAGCCATACCCTTGGGACCTACTTCAGCCCCAGGATGTGATGAGCCGACATCGAGGTGCCAAACACCGCCGTCGATATGAACTCTTGGGCGGTATCAGCCTGTTATCCCCGGAGTACCTTTTATCCGTTGAGCGATGGCCCTTCCATTCAGAACCACCGGATCACTATGACCTGCTTTCGCACCTGCTCGCGCCGTCACGCTCGCAGTCAAGCTAGCTTATGCCATTGCACTAACCTCCTGATGTCCGACCAGGATTAGCTAACCTTCGTGCTCCTCCGTTACGCTTTGGGAGGAGACCGCCCCAGTCAAACTACCCACCAGACACTGTCCGCAACCCCGGTCAGGGGCCAACGTTAGAACATCAAACATTAAAGGGTGGTATTTCAAGGTTGGCTCCACGCAGACTGGCGTCCACGCTTCAAAGCCTCCCACCTATCCTACACATCAAGGCTCAATGTTCAGTGTCAAGCTATAGTAAAGGTTCACGGGGTCTTTCCGTCTTGCCGCGGGTACACTGCATCTTCACAGCGAGTTCAATTTCACTGAGTCTCGGGTGGAGACAGCCTGGCCATCATTACGCCATTCGTGCAGGTCGGAACTTACCCGACAAGGAATTTCGCTACCTTAGGACCGTTATAGTTACGGCCGCCGTTTACCGGGGCTTCGATCAAGAGCTTCTCCTTACGGATAACCCCATCAATTAACCTTCCGGCACCGGGCAGGCGTCACACCGTATACGTCCACTTTCGTGTTTGCACAGTGCTGTGTTTTTAATAAACAGTTGCAGCCAGCTGGTATCTTCGACTGGTCTCAGCTCCACCCGCAGGGGCTTCACCTACACACCAGCGTGCCTTCTCCCGAAGTTACGGCACCATTTTGCCTAGTTCCTTCACCCGAGTTCTCTCAAGCGCCTTGGTATTCTCTACCTGACCACCTGTGTCGGTTTGGGGTACGATTTGATGTTACCTGATGCTTAGAGGCTTTTCCTGGAAGCAGGGCATTTGTTACTTCAGCACCGTAGTGCCTCGTCATCACACCTCAGCCTTGATTATCCGGATTTGCCTGGATAACCAGCCTACATGCTTAAACCGGGACAACCGTCGCCCGGCTAACATAGCCTTCTCCGTCCCCCCTTCGCAGTAACACCAAGTACAGGAATATTAACCTGTTTCCCATCGACTACGCCTTTCGGCCTCGCCTAGGGGGTCGACTCACCCTGCCCCGATTAACGTTGGACAGGAACCCTTGGTCTTCCGGCGAGCGGGCTTTTCACCCGCTTTATCGTTACTTATGTCAGCATTCGCACTTCTGATACCTCCAGCATGCCTCACAGCACACCTTCGCAGGCTTACAGAACGCTCCCCTACCCAACAACACATAGTGTCGCTGCCGCAGCTTCGGTGCATGGTTTAGCCCCGTTACATCTTCCGCGCAGGCCGACTCGACCAGTGAGCTATTACGCTTTCTTTAAATGATGGCTGCTTCTAAGCCAACATCCTGGCTGTCTGTGCCTTCCCACATCGTTTCCCACTTAACCATGACTTTGGGACCTTAGCTGGCGGTCTGGGTTGTTTCCCTCTTCACGACGGACGTTAGCACCCGCCGTGTGTCTCCCGTGATAACATTCTTCGGTATTCGTAGTTTGCATCGGGTTGGTAAGTCGGGATGACCCCCTAGCCGAAACAGTGCTCTACCCCCGAAGATGAGTTCACGAGGCGCTACCTAAATAGCTTTCGGGGAGAACCAGCTATCTCCCGGTTTGATTGGCCTTTCACCCCCAGCCACAAGTCATCCGCTAATTTTTCAACATTAGTCGGTTCGGTCCTCCAGTTAGTGTTACCCAACCTTCAACCTGCCCATGGCTAGATCACCGGGTTTCGGGTCTATACCCTGCAACTTAACGCCCAGTTAAGACTCGGTTTCCCTGCGGCTCCCCTATACGGTTAACCTTGCTACAGAATATAAGTCGCTGACCCATTATACAAAAGGTACGCAGTCACACCCGAAGGTGCTCCCACTGCTTGTACGTACACGGTTTCAGGTTCTTTTTCACTCCCCTCGCCGGGGTTCTTTTCGCCTTTCCCTCACGGTACTGGTTCACTATCGGTCAGTCAGGAGTATTTAGCCTTGGAGGATGGTCCCCCCATATTCAGACAGGATACCACGTGTCCCGCCCTACTCTTCGAGTTCACAACCTGTGCATTTTGGTGTACGGGACTATCACCCTGTACCGTCGGACTTTCCAGACCGTTCCACTAACACACAAGCTGATTCAGACTCTGGGCTGCTCCCCGTTCGCTCGCCGCTACTGGGGGAATCTCGGTTGATTTCTTTTCCTCGGGGTACTTAGATGTTTCAGTTCCCCCGGTTCGCCTCGTTAACCTATGTATTCAGTTAACGATAGTGCAACGAATTGCACTGGGTTTCCCCATTCGGACATCGCCGGTTATAACGGTTCATATCACCTTACCGACGCTTTTCGCAGATTAGCACGTCCTTCATCGCCTCTGACTGCCAGGGCATCCACCGTGTACGCTTAGTCGCTTAACCTCACAACCCGAAGATGTTTCACTTCTGATTGCGAAAATTTGAGAGACTCGAACACACATTGACTGTGTGTCGTTTCAATTTTCAGCTTGATCCAGATTTTTAAAGAGCAAATATCTCAAACATCACCCGAAGATGAGTTTTGAGATAGTTCGGCACGCGTCTTTCACTCACGAACCAGCAAGTGGCGTCCCCTAGGGGATTCGAACCCCTGTTACCGCCGTGAAAGGGCGGTGTCCTGGGCCTCTAGACGAAGGGGACACTGAAGTCTCAATCGCAAGACGCCTTGCTTCTTTACGTTCATCAGACAATCTGTGTGAGCACTACAAAGGCAGGTTCTTTAAGGTAAGGAGGTGATCCAACCGCAGGTTCCCCTACGGTTACCTTGTTACGACTTCACCCCAGTCATGAATCACAAAGTGGTAAGCGCCCTCCCGAAGGTTAAGCTACCTACTTCTTTTGCAACCCACTCCCATGGTGTGACGGGCGGTGTGTACAAGGCCCGGGAACGTATTCACCGTAGCATTCTGATCTACGATTACTAGCGATTCCGACTTCATGGAGTCGAGTTGCAGACTCCAATCCGGACTACGACATACTTTATGAGGTCCGCTTGCTCTCGCGAGGTCGCTTCTCTTTGTATATGCCATTGTAGCACGTGTGTAGCCCTGGTCGTAAGGGCCATGATGACTTGACGTCATCCCCACCTTCCTCCAGTTTATCACTGGCAGTCTCCTTTGAGTTCCCGGCCGGACCGCTGGCAACAAAGGATAAGGGTTGCGCTCGTTGCGGGACTTAACCCAACATTTCACAACACGAGCTGACGACAGCCATGCAGCACCTGTCTCACAGTTCCCGAAGGCACCAATCCATCTCTGGAAAGTTCTGTGGATGTCAAGACCAGGTAAGGTTCTTCGCGTTGCATCGAATTAAACCACATGCTCCACCGCTTGTGCGGGCCCCCGTCAATTCATTTGAGTTTTAACCTTGCGGCCGTACTCCCCAGGCGGTCGATTTAACGCGTTAGCTCCGGAAGCCACGCCTCAAGGGCGCAACCTCCAAATCGACATCGTTTACGGCGTGGACTACCAGGGTATCTAATCCTGTTTGCTCCCCACGCTTTCGCACCTGAGCGTCAGTCTTTGTCCAGGGGGCCGCCTTCGCCACCGGTATTCCTCCAGATCTCTACGCATTTCACCGCTACACCTGGAATTCTACCCCCCTCTACAAGACTCTAGCCTGCCAGTTTCGAATGCAGTTCCCAGGTTGAGCCCGGGGATTTCACATCCGACTTGACAGACCGCCTGCGTGCGCTTTACGCCCAGTAATTCCGATTAACGCTTGCACCCTCCGTATTACCGCGGCTGCTGGCACGGAGTTAGCCGGTGCTTCTTCTGCGGGTAACGTCAATCGCTAAGGTTATTAACCTTAGCGCCTTCCTCCCCGCTGAAAGTGCTTTACAACCCGAAGGCCTTCTTCACACACGCGGCATGGCTGCATCAGGCTTGCGCCCATTGTGCAATATTCCCCACTGCTGCCTCCCGTAGGAGTCTGGACCGTGTCTCAGTTCCAGTGTGGCTGGTCATCCTCTCAGACCAGCTAGGGATCGTCGCCTAGGTGAGCCGTTACCCCACCTACTAGCTAATCCCATCTGGGCACATCTGATGGCATGAGGCCCGAAGGTCCCCCACTTTGGTCTTGCGACATTATGCGGTATTAGCTACCGTTTCCAGTAGTTATCCCCCTCCATCAGGCAGTTTCCCAGACATTACTCACCCGTCCGCCGCTCGTCACCCGAGAGCAAGCTCTCTGTGCTACCGCTCGACTTGCATGTGTTAGGCCTGCCGCCAGCGTTCAATCTGAGCCATGATCAAACTCTTCAATTTAAGTTTGATGCTCAAAGAATTAAACTTCGTAATGAATTACGTGTTCACTCTTGAGACTTGGTATTCATTTTTCGTCCGAGGACGTTAAGAATCCATGTCACTTTGAGTGCCCACACAGATTGTCTGATAAATTGTTAAAGAGCAGTTGCGACGCGCTTTAGCGCTCTGTCGCGAGGTCCCGTATAATACGTTTTCCTCATTCAGAGTCAAGCGCTTATTTTGCTTTTCTCTGTCGGCTTTCAACGTCGATTTCCGTCGTTGAATCCTCCTGGCCCGGCGGCTTGTTTGCCGTTGTTCCGTGTCAGTGGAGGCGCATTATAGGGGGTAATTCTGGAGTGACAAGGATAAATTCAAAAAAAGAATTCAACCGCTCACTTTTCAACCAAATCAGGTATTGAGCTTTAATTCTTGCCTGGTTTTTAAACAAAAACGAGCCCGCTGGGCCCGTTTTTGTCGTTTTGTGATTTACTGCACTGCCACAATGCGGTCGTCTTTTACTACCAGCTCGATGGTTTTACCCGGAACCAGCTCACCGGAAAGGATCTGCTGGGCTAACGGGTTCTCAATCTGCTGCTGAATAGCACGTTTCAATGGCCGCGCGCCGTATACCGGATCGTAACCATTGGCGCTCAGCAGCTTCAGCGCCTCATCGGACATCTGCACTTCATATCCGCGCTCTTCCAGACGTTTATACAGACGCTGCAGCTGGATCTGGGCAATAGAGGCAATATGTTTCTCGCCCAGCGGATGGAAGACCACCACTTCGTCGATACGGTTGATGAACTCCGGACGGAAGTTCTGGCTGACTACCCCCAGCACCAGGTCCTTCATATGTCCGTAGTCCAGCTCGCCGAACCGTTCCTGAATCAGATCGGAACCGAGGTTCGAGGTCATGATGACTACCGTATTACGGAAGTCGACCGTTCTCCCCTGCCCGTCGGTGAGACGCCCGTCGTCGAGTACCTGCAGCAGAATGTTGAACACATCCGGGTGCGCTTTTTCCACTTCATCCAGCAGGATGACGGAATAAGGACGACGGCGCACCGCCTCGGTCAGGTAACCGCCCTCTTCATAGCCGACGTATCCCGGAGGCGCACCGACCAGACGCGAGACGGAGTGTTTCTCCATAAACTCGGACATATCGATACGCACCATTGCGTCGTCGCTGTCGAACATAAAGTTAGCCAGCGTTTTACACAGCTCGGTTTTACCGACCCCGGTTGGACCGAGGAACAGGAACGAACCAATCGGCCGGTTCGGATCGGACAGCCCGGCGCGGCTGCGGCGAATGGCGTTGGATACCGCTTCAACCGCCTCATCCTGGCCAATCACCCGATGATGCAGCTCCTGCTCCATACGCAGCAGTTTGTCACGCTCGCTTTCCATCATGCGGGAGACCGGGATACCGGTCCAGCGGGCCAGCACTTCGGCGATTTCAGCATCAGTCACTTTATTACGCAGCAGACGCATGGTTTTCCCTTCGGCCTGCGTGGCCGCCGCCAGCTGTTTCTCCAGTTCCGGAATTTTGCCGTACTGCAGCTCGGACATCCGCGCCAGATCGCCGACACGACGCGCCTGTTCGATGGCGATTTTCGCCTGCTCCAGCTCAGCTTTGATGGTCTGGGTACCGGAGAGCGACGCTTTTTCCGCTTTCCACTCTTCTTCCAGCACCGAATACTGCCGTTCTTTATCCGCCAGCTCCTCGTTGAGCATATCGAGACGCTTCAGGCTCGCCTCATCAGACTCTTTCTTCAGCGCCTGCTGTTCCAGTTTCAGCTGGATAATACGCCGATCGAGGCGGTCCAGCTCTTCCGGTTTGGAGTCAATCTGCATACGGATGCTGGATGCCGCCTCATCGATGAGGTCGATGGCTTTATCCGGCAGCTGACGGTCGGCAATATAGCGATGCGATAAGGTCGCCGCCGCCACGATAGCCGGGTCAGTGATCTGCACGTGGTGGTGCAGCTCATAACGTTCTTTCAGACCGCGCAGAATCGCGATGGTATCTTCTACCGAAGGCTCGGCGACGAACACTTTCTGGAAGCGACGTTCCAGCGCGGCGTCTTTTTCGATGTACTGACGGTATTCATCAAGCGTCGTCGCCCCGACGCAGTGCAGTTCACCACGCGCCAGCGCCGGCTTCAGCATGTTACCCGCATCCATCGCGCCGTCGGCTTTACCAGCGCCAACCATGGTATGCAGTTCGTCGATAAACAGAATGACGTTGCCTTCCTGTTTTGACAGGTCGGTCAGCACGCCTTTCAGACGCTCTTCAAACTCACCGCGGTATTTCGCCCCGGCCACCAGCGCCCCCATATCCAGCGCCAATACCCGACGGCCTTTCAGCCCTTCTGGTACTTCGCCGTTGACGATACGCTGCGCCAGGCCTTCGACGATTGCCGTTTTACCCACCCCGGGTTCACCGATCAGCACCGGGTTGTTTTTGGTACGACGCTGCAGTACCTGAATGGTACGGCGAATCTCTTCATCACGGCCGATCACCGGATCCAGCTTGCCCTGCTCGGCTCGCTCGGTCAGATCGACGGTAAATTTCTTCAATGCCTGACGTTGGTCTTCGGCACCCTGATCGTTCACGCTTTCCCCTCCGCGCATTTGTTCAATCGCCTGAGTCACGTTGGCGGTTGTTGCTCCGGCGGATTTTAAAAGGTCGGTCAGCGTACCGCGTGATTCAAGCGCCGCCAGAACGAACAGTTCCGACGAAATAAAGTTGTCCTTTTTCTTTTGCGCCAGCTTGTCGCAAAGGTTGAGGATCCGCACTAAATCCTGAGAAGGTTGCACATCGCCGCCGGTGCCTTCCACCTGCGGTAAACGGCTCAAGGCCTGTTCGATGTCAGTGCGCAGTTTCCCGGCATTCACGCCCGCCGAGGTTAATAAAGGACGTACCGATCCCCCTTCCTGATTCAGCAAGGCGCTCATTAAATGAAGAGGTTCGATGAATTGGTTGTCGTGCCCGAGTGCGAGCGACTGGGCATCGGCAAGAGCAAGCTGGAATTTATTGGTAAGACGATCCAGACGCATAACTCCTCCCATAAACAGGTCAAATTTGCTACTGGAGATTAAATGAGGTCATCCCTCAATTATTCAAGGTTAAAGACCCGAACTATGTGAAAAATAAGTTTGCCTTCTGGATCGTCTTGATTCTCTAGGTTATATCAGCCAAATGAAACTTGCCATACGACCGGTGGTCTTGTCGCGCCGGTAAGAGAAAAAATCATCCTTTTCGCTTAGCGTGCAGCGATCGCCGCCGAAAATCTGCTCAACGCCGACGTTTGCCAGACGCTGCCGCGCCAGTTGGTAGATATCAGCAAAATATTTTTCGCCTGCCGGACGAAAAGCCCGGTGCGCATTCTCGTCCTTCGCCATAAAGGCATCCCGGACTTCCGGTCCCACCTCAAACGCCTGCGGACCGATGGCGGGCCCCAGCCACGCCATAATATTTTCGGCTTTATCGGCGAAACGAGCAATCGTCGCTTCCAGAACCCCTTCGCATAAGCCGCGCCATCCCGCGTGCGCCGCGGCGACTTCGGTGCCATCGCGGTTACAGAACAGCACCGGCAGGCAGTCAGCGGTCATCACCGCGCAGACGGTCCCTGGCGTACGACTATAAGAGGCATCCGCGCGTTTCGACGGATAGGGTCCGCCGTCCAGCGTCAGAACCTCGGTGCCATGGACCTGCTCCAGCCAAACCGGGTAAGACGGCAAGCCGCCGGCGGCAAACATCCGCCGCCGGTTTTCTTCGACATCCTGCAGATTGTCGCCGCAATGGGCGCCCAGGTTGAGCGAGTCATAGGGCGGCAGACTCACGCCGCCGATGCGGGTAGAACTACAGGCCGCCACGCTGCCGGGCATTGGCCACTGCGGTACAATCAGTTTCGTCATAACCAGTCAATATCGTCCTTATGGGCTTCAAAATCGGCGCGCATCGCCTCGATGAGCTCGACCATATCCTGCGGGATGGGCGCGTGCCACTCCATTTCAATGCCGGAGATCGGGTGATACAGGCGCAGCATGGTGGCATGCAGCGCCTGGCGGTCGAATTTACGCAGCGCGGTGATGAACTCCTCCGACGCGCCCTTCGGCGGACGCGGCCGGCCGCCATAGACCTGGTCGCCTACCAGCGGATGGGTGATATGCGACATATGCACGCGGATCTGATGCGTACGACCGGTTTCCAGACGCAGACGCAGGCGGGTATGGATGCGGAAATGTTCCATAATGCGGTAGTGGGTCACCGCCGGTTTGCCCATCGGATGCACCGCCATATGGGTACGCTTGGTCGGGTGACGGCTGATCGGCTCTTCCACTGTGCCACCGGCGGTCATATGACCGATCGCCACCGCTTCGTATTCACGGGTGATCTCGCGCAGCTGCAGCGACTCCACCAGCCGGGTTTGCGCCGGAATGGTTTTCGCCACCACCATCAGACCGGTGGTGTCTTTATCCAGACGATGAACAATACCCGCGCGCGGCACATCGGCAATAGGCGGATAGTAGTGCAGCAGCGCATTCAGCACAGTACCGTCAGGGTTGCCCGCGCCAGGATGTACAACCAGATCGCGCGGTTTATTGATCACGATGATGTCATCATCTTCGTAAACGATATTGAGCGGAATATCCTGCGGCTGGAAGCGCGCCTCTTCTTCGATTTCCACATCGATAGCGATGCGTTCTCCCCCCAGCACTTTTTCTTTCGGTTTATCGCCAATGGTGCCATTGACTAATACGCGTTGGTCGAGGATCCATTCTTTTATCCGCGATCGCGAATAATCAGGGAACAATTCGGCCAAAGCCTGATCTAAGCGTTGACCGAGTTGATTTTCGGTCACCGTTGCGGTGAGTTGTACTCGTTGTGCCATATACAGCTTCTTCGTTTAACGTTGGGTTTTACGGCTTTGCCGTTTAATATAGTGTGCTATTGTAGCTGGTCTTAATCGGGAGCAGGAACAGAGATTCTCCCGCATAAACATTTTGAGGAAGTCAAAACGTCATGACGCGCATGAAATACCTGGTGGCAGCCGCCACACTGAGCCTGGCTTTGGTGGGTTGCTCCGGCTCTAAGGAAGAGGTGCCTGATAATCCGCCGAATGAAATCTACGCGACCGCCCAGCAAAAACTGCAGGACGGTAACTGGAAACAGGCGATAACGCAACTGGAAGCGTTGGATAATCGTTATCCATTCGGCCCTTATTCCCAACAGGTACAGCTGGATCTGATTTATGCGTATTATAAAAACGCCGATCTTCCTCTGGCTCAGGCGGCTATCGATCGCTTCATGCGTTTGAACCCCACCCATCCGAACATCGACTATGTCATCTATATGCGCGGCCTGACCAACATGGCCCTGGATGACAGCGCGCTGCAGGGCTTCTTCGGCGTTGATCGCTCCGACCGCGATCCGCAGCACGCGCGCGATGCCTTCAATGACTTCTCCAAACTGGTGCGTGGTTATCCGAACAGCCAGTACGCCACTGACGCCTATAAACGCATGGTGTTCCTGAAAGATCGTCTGGCCAAATATGAGCTGTCGGTCGTGGATTACTACACCGATCGTGGCGCATGGGTTGCCGTGGTTAACCGTGTGGAAGGGATGATGCGTAATTATCCGGATACCCAGGCCACCCGCGATGCCCTGCCGAAGATGGAAAACGCCTATCGTCAGATGCAAATGAACGCTCAGGCGGACAAAGTCGCGAAGATTATCGCCGCGAACAGCAAGAACACCTGAGCCTGACTCATCGATCGCAAACGGCAGCCACTGGCTGCCGTTTTTTTATACGCTTCCCGACGAGCTGAAGCGGTTTAGCGCCGGGTTAACTCATCAAATATGGCCTGCTTTATCGGGTTCGACAAGTAAAATCTCACTTCTTCCTGCCCTGTCTCACAAAATGAATTTGTTGACAAAAAGTGACAATAAAATGTGATTTAGATCCCACATTTTGACATTGGGAAAGGTATGCTGGATTCACCAAGACGGGAAAGACAAGAGGTAAAATTTATGACAATGAACATTACCAGTAAACAAATGGAAATTACTCCGGCAATCCGCCAGCATGTCGCAGACCGTCTCGCCAAACTGGATAAGTGGCAAACTCATTTAATCAACCCGCACATCATTCTGTCTAAGGAGCCGCAGGGTTTTATCGCTGATGCAACCATCAACACGCCAAACGGCCATCTGGTTGCCAGTGCGCGTCATGAAGATATGTACGCCGCCATTAACGAATTGATCAACAAGCTGGAACGGCAGCTCAATAAAGTGCAACACAAAGGGGAAGCCCGCCGCGCCGCGACGTCGGTGAAAGAGGCAGGCTTTGTGGAAGAAGAAGAGTAATCCTTAACTTAAGTTGTGTCATGCCACGCGCCTTCGGGCGCGTTTTTTATTGACAGAGTGAAAACAGTACAGGTACTGTAATCCCCACTACCTAAAGGAATTTACCATGAAACTTGTCCCGTTCTTCTTCGCATTCTTTTTTACCTTCCCCTGACCGGGAGGCAATTCGTCGTATAAGAAAGAATGCGAAGACGAACAATAAGGCCTCCCACCCGGGAGGCCTTTTTTATTTGATAACAACAAAGGCAACATCTATGACCGAGGAAAACCCATTACTGGCGCTGCGCGATAAGATAAGCGCCCTGGACGAGAAGCTGCTTGCTCTGCTGGCGGAGCGCCGCGGACTGGCTGTTGAGGTTGGAAAAGCCAAACTGGCCTCCCATCGTCCGGTGCGTGATATTGACCGCGAACGCGATCTGCTGGAGCGCCTGATGACTATCGGCAAGCGCCATAATCTGGATGCGCACTATATCACCCGCCTGTTCCAGCTGATTATCGAAGACTCTGTTCTTACCCAGCAAACCCTGCTGCAGCAGCATCTGAATAAAATTAACCCGCATTCGGCCCGCGTGGCGTTCCTCGGTCCCAAGGGCTCTTACTCGCATCTGGCGGCGCGTCAGTACGCCGCTCGCCACTTTGAGCAGTTTATTGAGAGCGGCTGCGCGAAGTTCGCCGATATTTTTAATCAGGTAGAAACCGGCCAGGCCGATTACGCGGTGGTGCCGATTGAAAACACCAGCTCCGGCGGGATCAACGACGTCTACGATCTGCTGCAGCACACCAGCCTGTCGATCGTTGGCGAGCTGACGATCCCTATCGATCATTGCGTACTGGTGAGCACCTCGACGGATGCCGATAAAATTCAGACCGTTTACAGCCATCCGCAGCCGTTCCAGCAGTGCAGCCAGTACCTGAGCCGCTACCCGCACTGGAAGATTGAGTATACCGAGAGCACCTCGGCGGCAATGGAAAAAGTGGCGCAGGCGAACTCCCCGGCCGTCGCGGCCCTGGGTAGCGAAGCGGGCGGCGCTCTGTATGGTCTGCAGGTGCTGGAGCACTGCCAGGCCAACCAGACGCAGAACATCACGCGCTTCCTCGTCCTGGCGCGCAAAGCGGTGAACGTCTCCGATCAGGTGCCGGCCAAGACCACGCTGTTAATGGCGACCGGTCAGCAGGCGGGCGCCCTGGTGGAAGCCCTGCTGGTGCTGCGCAACCACAATCTGATCATGACCAAACTGGAATCCCGCCCGATCCACGGCAATCCCTGGGAAGAGATGTTTTATCTCGATATTCAGGCCAACCTGGATTCGCTGCCCATGCGCAAGGCGCTGAAGGAGCTGGCGGATATCACCCGCTCCATGAAGGTCCTCGGCTGCTACCCTAGCGAAAACGTGGTCCCGGTGGATCCGGTTTAACATTCGCGGAACGGTAATTTCTTCATCCCTGCCACCGCTACCGGCAGGGTGAAGATGGCGCCTGACAGCGGATACTGCGCCAGCTCATCGTCCTCCATGTTTTCCCGGGTGGTGGTGATATAGAGCGTTTTCATATCCGCCCCGCCGAAGCAGACCATCGTCGGGCAACGAACCGGCATCGGGTAGGATTCCAGCTCCTCGCCCTGCGGCGAGAAACGGGCGATCCGCCAGCCGTCAAACATTGCGCTCCAGTAACATCCCTCCACGTCGATCGCCGCCCCGTCAGGGATCCCTTCGCCAGGCTGAAAACGGCGAAAGACTTCGCGTCGGCCAGGCTCACCCTGCTCATCCAGCGGCGTACGGTAGATCACGGCGTTCGGCGTATCAGAGGTATACATCCAGCGCCGGTCGGCGCTAAAGGCCAGGCCATTGGCGCCATGGATGTCACACTGGATCACTTTCGGCTGCAGGTCGTTATCCACTCGCATCAGCAGCGCGCCGTTGTAATCCCCAGGCCCCCAGAAGGTACCGGCATAAAAGCGCCCATCGCGATCGGTCCCGCCGTCGTTAAACCGCGCCAGCTCCGGATTGCTCGGGTTATCGCAGACTTTCCGCCGCAGCAGGCCGTGGGCGTCGGTCAGCCAGATGCCGCTGCGCAATGCAACGATAAACCCGCCCTTCTCGCGCAGGGCAAAACAGCCGACCTCCTCTGGAAACTGCAGCACCTGGTGTTCTCCGCTGCGGATATCGTAGCGGTGAATTTCACATTCCATGATATCAGCCCAGTAGAGGGCCTGTTCTGCCTCGCTCCAGGTCGGGCATTCCGGCAGGTATCCGGTGTAGTCAAACAGCGGTTGTGGTTCAGCCATCGTTGTCATCCCTATAAAAAAAGCCAGCGGTCGCTGGCTTTATTGTATACATCTTTTTCGCTTTACTGCCGATTATCGTTCGCCTGACGCAGCAGCGTGCGGCTCTCGCTCTGGAAACGCTGAGCGTAATCGCCAAACCAGTGTTCGACTTTACGGAAGCTGTCGATAAACGCCTGCTTATCGCCCTGCTCCAGCAGGCCGATCGCTTCGCCGAAACGCTGGTAGTAGCGCTTAATCAGCGCCAGGTTGTTTTCCGATGACATAATAATATCGGCGTACAGCTGCGGATCCTGGGCAAACAGACGGCCTACCATCGCCAGCTCCAGTCGGTAAATGGGTGACGAGAGCGCCAGCAGTTGCTCAAGACGTACATTCTCTTCCGCCAGGTGCAGGCCATAGGCGAAGGTGGCAAAGTGGCGCAGCGCCTGAATAAAGGCCATGTTCTGATCGTGCTCAACGGCGCTGATGCGGTGCAGCCGCGCGCCCCAAACCTGGATTTGTTCGAGGAACCACTGATAGGCCTCCGGCTGGCGGCCATCACAATAGACCACCACCTGCTTCGCCAGGCTGCCGCTGTCCGGACCGAACATCGGGTGCAGGCCAAGAACCGGGCCCTGATGCGCCGCCAGCATCGCCTGCAGCGGCTCCGCTTTCACCGAGGCAAGGTCAACCAGAATGCAATCCGCCGGAAGGGGCGGCAGCCTGGCGATCGTCTCCACGGTGGTGTGAATCGGTACGCTGACGATAACCATGCCGGCATCGGCGACGATATCCGCCGCCCGGGCCCAATCCTCTTTTTCCAGAATACGCACCTGGTAGCCGGACAGCGTTAACATCTTCTCAAACAGACGCCCCATCTGCCCACCGCCGCCGACGATGACCACCGGCCGCAGATTCGGCTGCAGGGTTTTGAAGCCTTTGTCGTTTTCGCTGGAATAGGATTCCCGCATCACGCGACGCAGAACGTCCTCGATCAGATCCGGTGGTACGCCGAGCGCAGCCGCCTCTTTACGTCGGGAGGCGAGCATCGCCGACTCGCGCTCCGGGACGTAAATCGGCAGGCCATACTGGCTCTTCACCTCGCCGACTTCGGCCACCAGCTCCAGACGCTTAGCCAGCAGGCTAAGCAACGCTTTATCCACTTCATCAATTTGATCGCGTAACGCGGTCAGTTCAGCAACCATACTTTCCTCTTAAACCAAACGGGCCGCCAGGTGGCCGCGGAGATCCTTATCCAGTTCACGCAGCAGCGCCTCGGTAGTCTCCCAGCTGATGCAGGCATCCGTCACCGAGACGCCGTATTTCATCGCCTCACGCGGCTGTTCAGAGGACTGATTGCCTTCGTGGATATTACTTTCGATCATCAGGCCGATAATGGAGCGGTTGCCATCTTTGATCTGCGCGACCACGGATTCAGCCACGGCCGGCTGGCGGCGGAAATCTTTATTGGAGTTTCCATGACTGCAATCTACCATCAGCGACGGCTTCAGTCCCGCCTGCGCCATCTCTTTTTCGCATTTCGCCACATCTTCCGGACCGTAGTTCGGCGCCTTGCCGCCGCGGAGGATCACATGGCCGTTCGGATTACCCTGCGTTTGCAGCAGGCAGACCTGCCCGGCCTGATTGATGCCGACGAAACGGTGCGGCATCGCCGCGGCGCGCATGGCGTTGATGGCCGTGGCCAGGCTACCGTCGGTACCGTTTTTAAAGCCGACCGGCATCGACAGGCCAGAGGCCATTTCGCGGTGCGTTTGTGATTCCGTGGTACGCGCGCCGATAGCGGACCAGCTGAACAGATCCCCAAGGTACTGCGGGCTGTTGGGATCCAGCGCTTCCGTCGCCAGCGGCAGTCCCATATTGACGAGCTCAACCAGCAGACGACGCGCAATCTTCAGGCCGCCTTCAACATCAAACGAACCATCCATGTGCGGATCGTTAATCAGCCCCTTCCAGCCGACGGTGGTACGGGGTTTTTCAAAATAGACGCGCATCACCAGGTAGAGGCTATCGCTGACCTCTGCGGCAAGGGCTTTAAACCGACGAGCATATTCAATCGCAGCTTCCGGATCGTGAATGGAGCAAGGACCACATACCACCAGCAGGCGCGGATCGCGACCGGCGATGATATCCGAAATGGTCTGACGGGCGTGCGCGATCTGCGCTTCCTGCTCGACGCTCAGCGGGAATTCCGCCTTCAGTTGCTCCGGGGTCATTAATACATGTTCGTCGGTAATATGTACGTTGTTCAGCGCGTCTTTTTGCATGATTGCGATCCTGTGTAGCTCGTTTGCGATAAGGGTTGCCTCAGAGGGCATGACGTAACGATACCACACAAAGTAAAGAATTCAATCCATATTCCGTAAATTTTAATTTACACCAACGAATTAATTGCCACTCACAATGGCGCGATGCGTATAACAATATTTACACATAGAAAAAACAAGCCAAACTTGCGCACCCACGGTATCGGTACTACGAAAAATCCTGGTGAGAATTGTCCCAAAGCAAAGGGCGCATCTAATGACGGGTTTTATTAACAGTGGTATTCTTCGCCGGGCATCGGCAGCCGCTTTTCCCGCGCTATGGCGACTTTGACGGAAGCGTTAATGACAGTATTACACCGTCTTTTATTGACTGTATTTTTTCTCATCGCGGTATCTCCTGTTTTTGCTGCCGGACCTTCAGAACATGTTCGCGCTATTGTTTCCGGGATCGTGACCTACACCCGTTGGCCGTCATTAACAGGAGCGCCAAAGCTGTGCATTTTTGCCTCATCACGCTTCACCCATAGCCTGGCTCATGAAGATCCGGATGCATTACCCTATCAACCGGTGATAGTACGTAATCGTGAAGAAGCGTTAAAAACGACCTGCGATGGTTTTTATTTTGGCAGCGAATCGCCGACTGAACAGTCAGAACTCACTCGCCGCTATGGCCCGAGGCCGCTGTTACTCATCGCAGAACAAAATACGGATTGTTCAATTGGTAGCGCGTTTTGCCTGATCATCAATGACGACCGGGTCCGCTTCTCCGTTAATCTGGACGTTCTGACGCACAGCGGGGTTCGGGTTAACCCGGACGTCCTGATGCTTGCCCGGAAGAAACCACATGAATAAGGACTTTTCACAGACTCCGCGCCCGACTTTCAAACGCGCGCTCCGTCGCATTAGCGTGATAAGCGTGGTGATCTCCATGACGCTGGTCTGGCTGCTGCTGAGTACAGCCTCAATCTTCACGCTCAAGCAGTACGCGCAGAAAAATCTTGAGCTCACTGCCGCGACCATGGGGCGCAGCCTCGAAGCCGCCCTGGTGTTTGGCGACAGCGCGGCGGCAGAGGAGACCCTCGCGTCGTTGGGCAAGCAAGGGCAGATCTCCCAGGCAATCGTGCTAAACGGCCAGATGCAGCACTTCGCCGCGTGGCGCCATGAACCGCTGGCCAATAAAGAGCAAGTGAGCGGGCTTATCAGTAAATGGCTGTTTCCGGAGCCCACGGTGCAGCCCATCTGGCACCAGGGCAAACAAATCGGCGAGCTGAGATTGACCGCGCTTGATGAACTGATTAGCCACTTTCTCGGTATCTCGATTCTGGTGCTGACCGGCAGCATTCTGCTCGCCTCGTTCATCGCCCTGCTGCTGACCCACTCCCTACACCGGGGGATCGTCGCCGCCCTGCAGAGCATCACTGAGGTCGTGCATGATATACGTGAAAACCGCCACTTCTCCCGGCGGGTGCCGGAGGAGCGTATCGAGGAGTTCCATCTTTTCGCCCAGGACTTTAACAGCCTGCTGGGGGAAATGGAGGACTGGCAGCGCCAGCTGCAGGCCAAAAACGCGCAGCTGTTGCGCAGTTCGTTACACGATCCGTTGACCGGCCTGGCTAACCGCGCCGCCTTTCGTAACGCGCTCGCCGAGCTGATGCAGAATGAAGTCGATCATCAAACCTCGGCATTGCTGTTTCTTGATGGCGATAATTTCAAACTGATTAACGACAACTGGGGGCATGCGGCGGGCGATAAAGTGCTGATGGAGGTCGCCAGCCGCCTGATGACTTTTGCCGGTAAACGCCATCTGGCGTGGCGTCTTGGCGGCGATGAGTTTGCCGTTCTGCTGCGCGAGGTGCGCTCGGAAGCAGAAGTGCAGGCCCTGTGCCAGGCGCTAACGGAACAATTTCTTCCGCCATTCAACCTGCACAACGGTCATAGCGCCACGCTCTCGCTGAGCGTCGGTTATGCCCTGGCGTGGGAGCACGCCACCGCGGAATCACTGCAAGAACTTGCCGATCAGAATATGTATCGGATGAAAAACCAACGTATCCAGCAGACGCTGAAATAATAAAGGACTCATTATGATCAGAAAATATTTCGTCCCCGCCCTGATGGCGGCGGCGCTTTTGACAGGTTGCCAGGCTCCTCAGGGAAAATTTACCCCGGAGCAGGTGGCGGCGATGAAATCTTACGGCTTCACTGAAAGCAATGGCGATTGGTCCCTGGGCTTATCCGATAGCATCCTGTTTGACAAGAATGACTACCGACTACGTCCCGACAGCCGCCAGCAGATCACCACGATGGCCTCGCGGCTGGCGGCTACCGGGATCACCCATAGCCGCCTTGAAGGCCATACCGATAATTATGGTGAAGATAGCTACAATGAAGCCCTGTCGCTTAAGCGGGCCAACAGCGTGGCCGATGCCTGGGCGGAAGGCGCTCATGTCCCACGCAGTAATTTAGTCACCCGCGGCCTTGGCAAAAAATACCCGATCGCCAGCAACGACACGGCGGCCGGGCGCGCCGAAAACCGCCGGGTAACGGTGGTCATCAGCACGCCGTAAGTCTTCGCTTAGTCGCTGGACTTCATCATCCTCATTGCCGTTGCCGCGCGCCAGCGCAGGTAGTCAACGGCAATGAACAGCAGCAGGCTGGCTCCCATTAACGGCATGGCCAATCCAAGGGCAAACGCCAGCCCAAGCACCAGGCTTCGGGCAGGCCAGGCGAGCGACAGCCACGCCTGCAGCAGCGAACGCGCCGGATCCCAGGCCGCCTGAGGCGGACGGCGGATCCACCATAACCGGTACCCCACCCCGATGGTAACGCACAGCGCGCAGCCAAATCCCACCAGCAGCAGCTGATTCGCCAGACCAAAGAGGATCCCCATATGGAAATCGACGCCCCAGCGGGTGAGCTTCGCCATCAGCGGAAAGTCGGCAAAACGCGTGCGATCCACCACCTGCATCGTGGCGCCATCGATCGCCACCGCGTCCACCTGCGTCGGCCAGCGACGGTCGATCTCATTCACCGTCCAGGCGCGGTCGTCTGACACTGGCGGACGGATCTCCAGCCGGCTGGCGTTCAGCCCCGCCTGACGGGCCGCCGCCAGCGCCAGGTCAAACTGGACCAGCTGCAGCGCCGGCTGATGCTGGGCCATGGCCATCGCATCCATATGATGTCCGGCGTGGGGATCGTGCGTCATCGGCATCTCGCCATGCAGCTGGGTATTGACCTGCGGCGTCAGCCAGCCGAACGCTGCCCGCATTTTGTCCACATTGCCGCCGGCCCATTGCGACCAGGTCAGGCCGGTGGCGGAGAAGAGCAGCATACCCACCAGTAAGCCCCAGCCCAGCGTCACGTGCAGCCGACGATGGTTCTGCAGGGCGTTATTCAGCCGCCGTTTTGGACGCGTCATCGCCCACAGGGCAATGCCTCCGAGCGCGGCCACCCACATCCAGGAGGCGGCCAGTTCGCTGTATAACCTCCCGCTGTCGCCCAGCAGCAGAGAGCGATGCGCATAATCAATCCACTGGCGCAGCGGCAGGATGCCGCTGGTGCCGTAGACCGTCATATCGCCCTTCACCCGCAGCGCGATCGGATCGACAAAAATAGCCCGGGATTCCGACTCTCCGAGACCCGGATCGGCAAACATAATGCGCGTGGTCTCGCCCAACGCAGGCGCCGGACGCACCGCCAGCAGCCGCAGATTGCCCTGGGTCGCTTCTTCGGCCACCGCAATCTGGGCGCTGAGCGGCTGCGGAGTCCCCTCGGCAAGGCCATGCAGCGCGTCGTGATAGAGCCAGTTTTCCAGCTGCGGCGTCGCCACGTACAACGTACCGGTCAGGGCAGCGACAAAGATAAACGGTCCGATAAACAGACCAATATAGAAATGGAGGCGACGCAGCAGGTTCAGCCATGCCGCGCGCGAGGTGCAGGTTGTCATACTTTTCCTTTTTTAAAGCAAAAGAGGTCGTTGCGCGGTGCGCAGATTGATTTTTATTAAAGGGAAAAAGCAGACAGCCGCGGCGGGGCGCGGGTTTCGGGGTAGAGCCAGGGAAAGTAGTGCCAGTGCTTTAATACCGGGCGAGAAACCGGCAGGCGAATGCGCCGCAGAAGCATGGCGACGAACAGCGCCAGCGCGAAAAGGAGCCCCGGGACATGGGCTAACAGCACGCAATAGCCACACGCTTCGGCATGGTCCAGCGGCATTTCGTGTCCGGTATGCGTGGCGCCGTCTGTGCTGTGCATCATCGCCATCTTGTGCCCGGGCATCTGCGCCATGCTCGCGGACGAGCTATCCATCATCATGGCGTGGTGCATGCCGGGCATGGCGCTCATGGGGTCTTTTTGCAGGGAGACGGAGATCAGGGGGGCCACCACGATCAGCAGGATCGCCAACAACGCCAGCCAGGCGGCTCGCCGTTTAGGTGTCGTTTGCTGAAAACTGTTACTGACCACCGCCCCTCCGTATAGAGGGCGTATTGTAAATGATTTACATCACGATGGTTACAACAAAGATAAAAAAAGGGCCGGCCCTGAGGCCAGCCCTTTTTGTCAGGATGTCGCGAAAGCGAATCTTAGTTAAGACGCTCTTTGATACGAGCAGACTTACCAGTGCGCTCACGCAGGTAGTACAGTTTAGCTTTACGTACAGCACCACGACGTTTAACAGCAATGCTGTCAACTACCGGAGAGTGAGTCTGGAAGACACGCTCAACGCCTTCGCCGTTGGAAATTTTGCGAACAGTGAATGCAGAGTGCAGACCGCGGTTACGAATAGCGATAACCACGCCCTCGAATGCCTGCAGACGTTTTTTGGAACCTTCAACAACCCATACTTTCACTTCCACGGTATCACCCGGACGGAAGGAAGGTACGTCCTGCTTCATCTGTTCTTGTTCAAGTTGCTTAATAATGTTGCTCATAATTTAATCTCTTATCCTGGGTAAACTGATATTGGGGGCTCACGCCTGCCCATCATGTTTATGCTGCTGTTGCGCGTGTTCAGTTTTGAACTCCGCCAGCAGCTTTGCTTGCTCTTCAGTCAGAGCCAGGTTTTCCAGAAGTTCAGGTCTTCTAAGCCAGGTGCGGCCCAGCGACTGCTTCAGACGCCAGCGACGTATCTCAGCATGGTTTCCCGACAGCAATACTGGCGGTACTTCCATCTCCTCTAACACTTCAGGACGGGTATAGTGGGGGCAATCCAGCAACCCATCAGCAAAGGAATCTTCCGTTGCCGATGCTTCATGGCCCAGTACTCCCGGAATGAACCGGGAAACGGAGTCAATCAGCGTCATTGCCGGTAACTCACCACCGCTGAGAACGTAATCGCCGATTGACCATTCTTCGTCAATTTCGGTTTGGATTACGCGCTCGTCTATCCCTTCGTAGCGACCGCACACCAGAATCAGTTTCTGATTCGTTGCCAGTTCGCTGACGCCCGCTTGATCAAGCTTGCGTCCCTGAGGTGACAGATAAATCACCTTCGCGCCTTCACCTGCCGCGGCTTTTGCTGCATGAATGGCATCCCGTAAGGGTTGCACCATCATTAGCATCCCCGGTCCGCCGCCGTAAGGACGATCGTCCACGGTACGGTGCCGGTCATGCGTGAAGTCGCGAGGACTCCAGCTTTCGATGCTCAGCAGGCCATTTTTTACTGCCCGGCCAGTTACCCCGTAATCGGTAATTGCGCGGAACATTTCAGGAAACAGGCTAATTATGCCAATCCACATAGCGCCGTCTTTTACCGTTTATCCGGAGAATTTAAAAACCAGGATCCCAATCTACTTCGATAGTACGCGTAGTGAGATCGACTTTCTTGATAACCTGCCCATCGAGGAACGGAACCAACCGCTCCTTGATACCAAATGCATCTTTCAGGTTTGCCTTGATGACGAGCACGTCATTCGACCCGGTTTCCATCATATCGATGACTTTACCGAGGCTATAGCCTTCCGTCGTAACTACCTGGCAGCCCATCAGGTCTTTCCAGTAGTAGTCACCCTCTTCCAGCTCCGGCAACTGCGATGAATCCACGATAATTTCGCAATTAGTCAGTAGATTCGCGGCATCACGATCGTCAACGCCTTTCAGCTTGATGATGATGTCCTGATTGTGGTGGCGCCAGCTTTCCAGCTCAACGACCTGCCACTGACCCGCCTTCTGGATTAACCAGGGCTGATAGTCAAAAATGCTTTCGGCGTCTTCGGTGGAGGAAAACACTCTGAGCCAACCACGGATACCGTAGGAAGAACCCATTTTCCCCAATACGATCGGATCAACAGGTGCTTGCGCGGTGTGTTGCTTGCTCATCATGACCACCGTGACAGATTAAGCTGCTTTGTTAGCGGCTTTGATCAGCGCGGCAACGCGATCGGAAACAGTAGCGCCCTGGCCAACCCAGTGAGCGATACGATCCAGATCCAGGCGAGTTTCTTCTTCCGCACCGTTAGCGATCGGGTTGAAGAAACCAACGCGCTCGATGAAGCGACCGTTGCGTGCATTACGGCTGTCGGTGACAACAACCTGGTAGAACGGACGCTTTTTAGCGCCGTGACGTGCTAAACGAATAGTTACCATAACATCCTCTTGTGTGAATAAAACAACCGGGCCCCATCGAGGAACGGAGCCCGGTGTCATATTAAAAGCCCGAAAATTTTACTGATTTCTGGGGAAAATGCAATCAGCAGTTGATAAGTCTGCTGTAAAAGGCCGTCGGCGGTGCAGCCAGTTTAGTACCAGCGTGTGCGCAACCACTGTAACGTACAGGTAGTACGTGAGGATGGCGAGCACACCCCGGCGCTAAAATGGCAAACAAGATAACCTTATGCCCTTGTTTTTAACGACCCGGGAAGCCTGGCGGCATCATCCCTTTCATCCCGCGCATCATCTTCATCATGCCGCCTTTCGACTTCATCTTCTTCATCATGCGCTGCATGTCGTCGAACTGCTTGAGCAGACGGTTCACATCCTGCACCTGCATGCCGCAGCCGGCGGCGATACGGCGCTTACGCGAACCTTTGATGATTTCCGGCTTAGCGCGCTCTTTCAGGGTCATCGAGTTGATGATCGCTTCCATACGCACCAGCACTTTGTCGTCCATCTGCGCTTTCACGTTGTCCGGGATCTGCCCCATGCCCGGCAGCTTGCCCATCAGGCTGGCCATGCCGCCCATGTTTTTCATCTGGCGCAGCTGCTCAAGGAAGTCGGTGAGGTCGAAACCGTCGCCTTTCTTCAGCTTGGAGGCCAGCTTCTCGGCCTGCGCGCGGTCAACCTTGCTCTCGATATCTTCGATCAGCGACAGCACGTCGCCCATGCCGAGGATACGGGAAGCGACGCGGTCCGGATGGAACGGCTCCAGCGCTTCGGTTTTCTCGCCGACGCCGAGGAATTTAATCGGCTTGCCGGTAATATGGCGAATCGACAGCGCCGCGCCGCCGCGGGCGTCGCCGTCCACTTTAGTCAGCACCACGCCGGTCAGCGGCAGCGCTTCGTTAAAGGCCTTCGCGGTATTCGCCGCATCCTGACCGGTCATCGCATCGACGACGAACAGGGTTTCAACCGGGTTAATGGCGGCGTGGACGTGCTTGATTTCGTCCATCATCGCTTCGTCAACGTGCAGACGACCGGCGGTATCCACCAGCAGCACGTCGTAGAATTTGAGTTTCGCTTCTTTCAGCGCCGCGTTGACGATATCAACCGGCTTCTGCCCAACATCAGACGGGAAGAAATCGACGCCGACCTGCTCGGCCAGGGTTTCCAGCTGTTTGATCGCCGCCGGGCGGTAAACGTCCGCGGAAACGACCAGCACTTTCTTCTTGTGCTTCTCGCGCAGGAATTTCCCCAGCTTACCGACGCTGGTGGTTTTACCAGCACCTTGCAGGCCCGCCATCAGCACCACGGCCGGCGGCTGCGCCGCCAGGTCGAGCGTCTGGTTCTCTTCGCCCATCGCCGCCACCAGCTCGTTGCGGACGATTTTGACGAACTCCTGACCCGGGGTCAGGCTTTTATTGACTTCATGGCCGACCGCGCTCTCTTTGACGCGGCTGATGAAATCACGGACCACCGGAAGCGCAACGTCCGCTTCCAGCAGCGCCATGCGCACTTCGCGCAGGGTGTCTTTAATATTGTCTTCTGTAAGGCGTCCGCGGCCGCTAATGTTGCGCAGCGTACGCGACAAACGATCGGTTAAATTATCAAACATTGTCTCTCGCCTGAGGTGGAAACGGTCGGTCGCCGCAGCGACACACAAAACGAATGTGGCGGAGTATAACACGACATCAATCTGAATGTGCTGCAACGGTTGGAGCAGAGGCCTGCTAACGTTATACTGCTTCTCTTTCTTATTTAGCCAACAGCCGACACCTATGCCTGTTTTTGCTCTACTCGCCCTTGTCGCCTATTCCGTCAGCCTCGCGCTGATTATCCCCGGCTTGCTGCAAAAAAACAGCAGCTGGCGGCGAATGGCGATTTTATCTGCGACTATCGCCTTGATCTGCCATGCTTTTGCGCTGGAAGCACGGATATTCCCCGGCGGCGAGAGCGGGCAAAATCTCAGCTTACTGAACGTCGGGTCGCTGGTCAGCCTGATGATCTGTACGGTGATGACTATCGTGGCCTCGCGCAATCGCGGCTGGCTGCTGCTGCCTATCGTCTATGCCTTCGCGCTGATCAACCTGGCCTTCGCCACATTCGTGCCTAACGAATATATCACTCACCTGGAAACCACCCCGGGGATGCTGGTGCATATCGGCCTGTCGCTCTTCTCGTACGCCACGCTGATCATTGCCGCGCTGTATGCGCTGCAGCTGGCGTGGATCGACTACCAGCTCAAGAATAAAAAGCTGGCCTTCAGCAGCGAAATGCCGCCGCTGATGAGCATTGAGCGCAAAATGTTCCACATCACCCAGGTCGGCGTGGTGCTGCTGACCCTGACGCTGTGCAGCGGCCTGTTCTACATGCACAATCTGTTCAGCAGCGAAAATATCGATAAAGCGGTGCTGTCGATTATTGCGTGGTTCGTCTATATCGTCCTGCTGTGGGGGCACTATCATGAAGGGTGGCGCGGACGTCGTGTGGTCTGGTTCAGCGTCGCTGGCGCCGGTCTGCTGACGCTGGCCTATTTTGGTAGCCGCGTGCTGCAGCAGTTCGTGAGCTAAGTCTTTTAAGGAATCCTACGTGGAACATATCTCCACCACCACGCTGATCATAACGCTGATCGTCATGGTGATTATCTCTGCCTATTTCTCCGGTTCCGAAACCGGCATGATGACGCTGAACCGCTACCGGTTGCGCCACATGGCGAAACAAGGCAACCGCCCCGCCAAGCGCGTGGAGAAGCTGCTGCGCAAGCCGGACCGCCTGATTAGCCTTGTGCTGATCGGCAATAACCTTGTCAACATTCTCGCCTCGGCGCTGGGCACCATCGTCGGCATGCGCCTGTACGGCGACGCCGGCGTCGCGATCGCCACCGGCGTACTTACCTTTGTGGTGCTGGTATTTGCCGAAGTGCTGCCGAAGACCATCGCCGCCCTCTATCCGGAAAAGGTCGCCTACCCCAGCAGCTTCCTGTTGGCGCCCCTGCAGGTGCTGATGATGCCGCTGGTGTGGCTGCTGAATACCATCACCCGCATACTGATGCGCATGATGGGCATCCGCACCGATACCGTCATCAGCAGCGCCCTGAGCAAAGATGAACTGCGCACGATTGTGAATGAATCCCGTTCACAAATCTCACGACGCAATCAGGATATGCTGCTGTCGGTGCTGGACCTGGAGAAGGTCAGCGTTAACGACATCATGGTGCCGCGCAATGAGATTGTCGGCATCGATATCAATGATGACTGGAAATCTATCGTCCGCCAGCTGACCCACTCCCCGCATGGCCGCATCGTGCTCTACCGCGATTCGCTGGACGATGCCATCAGCATGCTGCGCGTTCGCGAAGCCTACCGTCTGATGACGGAGAAGAAAGAGTTCACAAAAGAGATCATGCTGCGGGCGGCAGATGAGATCTACTTTGTGCCGGAAGGCACGCCGCTCAGCACCCAGCTGGTGAAATTTCAGCGCAATAAAAAGAAAGTCGGTCTGGTGGTCGATGAATACGGCGATATTCAGGGGCTGGTCACCGTCGAAGATATTCTTGAAGAGATTGTCGGCGACTTCACCACCTCCATGTCACCCACCCTGGCGGAGGAAGTGACCCCGCTTAACGACGGCACGGTGATTATCGACGGCAGCGCCAACGTTCGCGAAATCAACAAAGCGTTTAACTGGCACCTGCCGGAAGATGAAGCGCGCACCGTCAACGGTATTATCCTCGAAGCGCTGGAAGAGATCCCGGTCCCGGGCACCCGCGTGCGCATTGAGCAGTACGATATAGATATCCTCGACGTGCAGGACAACATGATCAAACAGGTGAAAGTGATGCCGGTGAAATCATTACGCGAGAGCGTCGCGGAGTAGCGCGAGCGAAGGAATTAATATCACGGTGGGCTGCGGCCCGCCGTTTTTTTATCTCGCGCCGGGAGCGATGACACAAAAAACGGCCGCCCGCAGGCAGCCGTTGAGCAAGGCAGCAAGCGTTATTTCGCTTTCGCTACCGTCACCATCGCGGCGCGAATAGTACGGCCGTTCAGGGTATAACCTTTCTGCATCACGGCCAGCACGTTGCCCGCCGCCACATCTTCAGACTCGACCATCGCAATGGCCTGGTGGACGTTCGGATCCAGCGGAACGTTGGTGTCGGCGATCACTTCCACGCCGAACTTACGCACCACGTCCAGCATAGATTTCAGGGTCAGTTCGATCCCCTCCACCATCGGCGCCAGCTCCGGGTTAGCCTTGTCAGCCACTTCCAGCGCGCGGTCCAGGCTGTCGATTACCGGCAGCAGTTCATTGACGAATTTTTCCAGCGCGAATTTGTGCGCTTTCTCGATATCCTGCTCGGTACGACGACGCAGGTTATCTTCGTCAGCTTTGGCACGCAGCATCACTTCACGTTCACGTTTCTGCGCTTCAGCCAGCTGGGCTTCCAGATTCGCAATTTTTTCATCGCGCGGATCCACCTGCTCAGCCGAAACTTCAGGCTCTACCGCCTCAACGTCGTCGTGCTGCTCCGTGATAATTTCTTCCGGGGCTTGCCCTTCAGGCGTTTTCTGTTCTTTACTACTCATGAATTTCTCCGCGTTTTTTTCGCATTCATCTCGCTAACTTCGCTTATTATGGGGATCAGTTTCCGGGTTTCAAGGGAAGCGGACAGATTGTCACTATTTCATTTAACGCAAGGACATCCAGATCATGAAGAACCATTTCAAGTGTATCGGCATTGTGGGACATCCTCGTCACCCCACCGCCCTGACCACACATGAAATGCTCTGGCGCTGGCTGTGCAGCAAAGGGTATGAAGTGCTGGTTGAACAGCAGATCGCCCATGAACTTCAGCTCAGCAACGTGAAAACCGGCACGCTGGCGGAGATTGGCCAACAGGCCGATCTCGCGGTGGTGGTGGGCGGCGACGGCAATATGCTCGGCGCGGCGCGGACCCTGGCCCGTTACGACATTAACGTCATCGGCATTAACCGCGGCAACCTCGGCTTTCTCACCGACCTTGACCCGGACAACGCCCTGCAGCAGCTCGCCGACGTGCTGGAAGGCCACTACATCGCCGAGAAACGCTTTCTGCTGGAGGCCCAGGTGTGTCAGCAGGATTGCCAGAAACGTATCAGCACCGCCATCAACGAAGTGGTGCTGCACCCCGGCAAAGTGGCGCATATGATTGAGTTCGAAGTCTATATCGACGAAGTCTTTGCGTTCTCTCAGCGATCCGATGGCCTGATTATCTCCACTCCGACCGGCTCCACCGCCTACTCGCTGTCGGCTGGCGGCCCAATCCTTACGCCGTCGCTGGACGCCATCACCCTGGTGCCGATGTTCCCGCACACCCTTTCAGCGCGACCGCTGGTGATCAACGGCGACAGCACCATCCGCCTACGCTTCTCTCACCGCTGCAGCGATCTGGAGATCAGCTGCGACAGCCAGATTGCCCTGCCGATCCAGGATGGCGAAGATGTCCTCATTCGCCGCTGTGATTATCACCTCAATCTGATTCACCCTAAAGATTACAGCTATTTCAATACATTAAGCACCAAGCTCGGCTGGTCGAAAAAATTGTTCTGATTTTCACGGCTGCCTCTTTACTGGATAAAAAACCAGTCTATACTGTACGAAAACACAGTATTGGTTTTTCATACAGGAAGGCAGCTATGTTGGCGCAACTCACCATCAGTAATTTTGCTATCGTTCGTGAACTGGAAATTGATTTCCACAGCGGCATGACCGCCATCACCGGGGAAACCGGCGCCGGGAAATCCATTGCCATCGACGCGCTGGGGCTGTGCCTCGGCGGCAGAGCGGAAGCCGACATGGTGCGTCGCGGCGCCACCCGTGCCGACCTGTGCGCGCGCTTCGCGCTGAAAGATACCCCTGCCGCCCAGCGCTGGCTGGAAGAGAATCAGCTGGAGAGCGGGCGTGAGTGTTTACTTCGCCGGGTGATCAGCGCCGACGGCCGCTCGCGCGGCTTCATCAACGGCACCGCCGTCCCGCTCTCGCAGCTGCGCGAGCTGGGCCAGCTGCTGATCCAGATCCACGGCCAGCATGCCCACCAGCTGCTGACCAAACCCGAACACCAAAAAACGCTGCTCGACGGCTATACCGGTGAGTATGCGCTTACTCAGCGTATGGCCGAGCACTATCGCCAGTGGCACCAGAGCTGCCGCGAGTTGGCCCAGCATCAGCAGCAGAGCCAGGAGCGCGCCGCCCGCGCCGATCTGCTGCAGTATCAGCTTAAAGAGCTGAACGAATTTAACCCGCTGCCGGGAGAATTCGAGCAGATTGACGAAGAGTACAAGCGCCTGGCCAACAGCGGCCAGCTGCTCAGCACCTGCCAGCACGCCCTTACGGTACTGGCGGACGGCGAAGAGGCCAATCTGCAGAGCCAGCTTTATACCGCGAAGCAGCTGGTCAGCGAGCTGGTGGGCATGGACAGCAAGCTTTCCGGCGTCCTGGATATGCTGGAAGAGGCGGCCATTCAGCTCAGCGAGGCCAGCGACGAGTTGCGCCACTACCATGACCGTCTGGATCTCGATCCGAACCGTCTGTTTGAACTTGAGCAACGGATTTCCCGACAAATCGCGCTGGCGCGTAAACATCAGGTGATGCCGGAAGAGCTGCCGGCGGTTTATCAGGCGATGCTGGAAGAGCAGCGCCTGCTGGACGACAGCGCCGGCTCGCTGGAATCCCTCAGCCAGCAGGTGGTCGAACATCATCAGCTGGCGCTGGAGACCGCGCGCCAGCTGCATGCCCTGCGTCAGGCCAGCGCCGACGAGCTGACCCAGCTTATCACTGAGAGTATGCACTCACTTTCGATGCCGCACGGGGTCTTCGCGATTGAGGTCGCGTTCGATGAACGCCATCTCACCGCCGACGGCGCCGACCATATTGAGTTCCGCGTCACCACTAACCCAGGTCAGCCGCTGCAGCCAATCGCCAAAGTGGCCTCCGGGGGCGAACTGTCGCGCATTGCGCTGGCGATTCAGGTGATCACCGCGCGTAAAATGGAAACCCCGGCGCTCATCTTCGACGAAGTGGACGTCGGCATCAGCGGCCCCACCGCCGCCGTGGTCGGCAAGCTGCTGCGCCAGCTGGGCGAGTCCACGCAGGTGATGTGCGTGACCCACCTGCCGCAGGTCGCAGGCTGCGGCCACCATCATTTCTTTGTCTGCAAAGAGACCGATGGCGAGATGACCGAAACCCATATGCAGCCGCTGGATAAACGTGCTCGCTTGCAGGAGCTGGCCCGTCTGCTGGGCGGCAGCGAAGTCACGCGCAACACCCTGGCGAACGCGAAAGAGTTGCTTGCGGCGTAAACTTTTTGATTTTCACAGGGTCATAGTGAACAGCAAATTGCCTGCTGACCTGCAGCCGGAGGTTTCCAACGGCGCGAAGGTCTATTATTATCGGCATATTACAGATGAGCCACGTACTGCTCGGGCCCAAAAAGGAATCAAATCACTATGCGCTGTAAAACGCTGACTGCTGCCGCAGCGGTTCTTCTTATGTTGACCGCAGGCTGTTCCACTCTGGAACGAGTGGTTTACCGTCCTGACATCAACCAGGGTAACTATCTGGCACCAAACGATGTAGCAAAAATTCGTGTCGGTATGACGCAACAGCAGGTAGCTTATGCTCTGGGGACGCCAATGATGACGGATCCGTTCGGCACCAATACCTGGTTCTATGTCTTCCGTCAGGAGCCGGGCCACCAGAAAGTGACTCAGCAGACCCTAACCCTGACCTTCAACAGCGGCGGTGTGTTGACTAACATTGATAACAAGCCTGCGCTGACCAGTCAGTAAGGCCCGGAAAAGCAAAAAGCGCTCGATGAGCGCTTTTTTTATGGCTGATAGCCGGTCTGCTGCAGGTTACTTTGCGGCGCTTTTCTCTGCCCGCTGGCGACGCAGCTCTTTCGGGTCTGCGATCAGCGGACGATAGATTTCCACCCGGTCGCCGTCGTGAACTTCGTCATGCAGCTTTACCGGACGACTGTAGATACCCAGCTTGTTTTTCGCCAGATCGATGTCATCACGCAGCGCCAGCAGACCGCTGGCGATAATCGCCTGCTCGACCGTCGCCCCCTCGTCCAGGGTGACCCGCTGCAGATACTGCTTTTCAGGCAGCGCGTAGGCGACTTCAACACGAATATTAGCCGGCACTGTAAACCTCTTTGGCGCGCGAAGTGAACGCCTGCACCATGTTAGCGGCCAGCTCTTTGAAGATCCGGCCAAAAGCCATCTCAATCAGTTTATTGGTAAACTCGAAATCGAGATGGAATTCGATTTTGCAGGCCTCGGGGCTCAGCGGAATAAACTTCCAGCCGCCAATCAGCTTCTTGAACGGGCCATCCACCAGGCTCATCAAAATGCTCTGGTTGCTGGTCAGTGTATTGCGTGTGGTGAAGGTCTTACTGATGCCGGCTTTGGACACATCAACCGCCGCCGTCATTTGCGTCGGCCCCAATTCCAGCACGCGGCTACCGGTGCAGCCTGGCAGAAAATCAGGATAGGACTTCACATCGTTTACCAGTTGATACATCTGTTCCGCGCTGAAAGGCACCAGCGCAGTACGGCTAATCTGAGGCATAGCAGGTTCCACATTTAAACACAGTGCAAATAATATCATTTATCTGCTGCTAAAAAAAACGCTGTGCCGCAACTCGTGCTAAGATGCGCAGTACACCTCGCAGGATGCGATCGAGGTAACTGTGTATAAGACGATGACTTCAGGACATTATGACTAAGAAAAAAGCCCACAAACCTGGATCAGCCACCATTGCGCTGAATAAACGCGCCCGTCACGAATACTTTATCGAAGATGAATACGAGGCTGGTCTCGCCCTGCAGGGCTGGGAAGTCAAATCCCTGCGTGCAGGCAAAGCCAACATCGGCGATAGCTATGTCATCCTGAAGGATGGCGAAGCCTTCCTGTTCGGCGCCAACTTTACGCCCATGGCCGTGGCTTCCACCCACTATGTCTGCGACCCGACGCGCACCCGTAAGCTGCTGCTCAACCAGCGTGAGCTGGACACGCTGTACGGCCGCATTAACCGCGAAGGTTACACCGTCGTCGCCCTGTCGCTGTACTGGAAGAACGCCTGGTGCAAAGTGAAAATCGGCGTCGCCAAAGGTAAGAAACAGCACGACAAGCGTACCGACCTGAAAGATCGTGAATGGGCGCTGGACAAGGCGCGTATTATGAAGCACGCCGGACGTTAATTTCCCCTCCCCGAGGGCCAGCTCTCGCTGGCCCTTACGCTATATCCTTGTTGATGCTGATTTTTCGTCCACCCTGCTGAAATAATCCTGCGTGATGGGGCTGGTAACGACATTCACAAATCTGTTATACTTGACCTACACATTGGGGCTGATTCTGGATTCGACGGGATTTGCGAAACCCAAGGTGCATGCCGAGGGGCGGTTGGCCTCGTAAAAAGCCGCAAAAAATAGTCGCAAACGACGAAAACTACGCTTTAGCAGCTTAATAACCTGCTCTGAGCCCTCTCTCCCTAGCTTCCGCTCTTAAGACGGGGATCAAAGAGAGGTCAAACCCAAAAGAGATCGCGTGGATGCCCTGCCTGGGGTTGAAGCGTTAAATCTAATCAGGCTAGTTTGTTAGTGGCGTGTCTGTCCGCAGCTGGCAAGCGAATGTAAAGACTGACTAAGCATGTAGTGCCGAGGATGTAGGAATTTCGGACGCGGGTTCAACTCCCGCCAGCTCCACCAAAATTCTCCATCGGTGATTACCAGAGTCATCCGATGAAGTCCTGAAAGCCCGCACGGCGCAAGCCCTGCGGGCTTTTTTGTGTCTGTTGTTGTCCGAGAACATCCATCAAAATCCGGTGATTATTGGTATACGTTTAGGTATACGGTAGGATGTATACCCAAAAGCGTATACCAATTCATGAAGAAGCGGCCACAGTGGCACGGACAACACGCCCCCTGACCAACACCGAAGTTCTGCGCGCGAAAGCGTTAGAGAAGGATCTAACGCTGCATGATGGCGATGGGCGTTTCCTGCCCTTTCTCTTGCTGATGCCCGAGGGTTAAGAGCAGATTACCTAACCCTATTAGCCAACGGAATCGACCCGCAAATTCAAGCTGAAGTTGCAGAGGAACAGCAGCGAATCGCTCTGGACAGTATTTTTTCGACGGTCGCCGCTAACTGGTTCCAGCTCAAAAGCAAAAGCGTTACCCATGATTACGCTAAAGATATATGGCGTTCACTGGAAAAAGACGTATTCCCCACCATCGGGGAGATCCCTGTCCAGCAAATCAAAGCCCGAACACTGGTTGAAGCCCTTGAACCGATCAAAGCTCGTGGGGCGCTGGAGACGGTGCGCCGGTTGGTGCAACGTGTTAACGAGATAATGATTTATGCCGTAAATACTGGTCTTATTGATGCCAATCCAGCATCAGGCATTGGAATGGCCTTTGAGAAGCCAAAAAAACAAAATATGCCTACGTTGCGCCCAGAAGAATTGCCTATGCTGATGCGTTCTCTCGTCATGTCAAATTTGCCTGTTCCGACTCGCTGCCTCATTGAGTGGCAACTCCTGACTCTAGTTCGTCCTTCTGAGGCTTCCGGTGCTAGGTGGGCTGAGCTCGATCTCGATGCAAAGCTCTGGACTATTCCAGCCGAACGGATGAAGGCTAAGCGTGAGCACATTGTACCGTTATCCCCCCAGGCAATAGAGATTCTGGAAGTCATGAAGCCAATCAGTGCTCACCGAGAATACGTTTTTCCGAGTAGAAATGATCCCAAAATGCCAATGAATAGCCAGACTGCGAATGCAGCTTTGAAACGTATTGGTTATAGTGGAAAATTAGTTGCTCATGGTTTACGTTCTATTGCAAGTACAGCAATGAATGAAGCTGGGTTAAATGCAGATGTGATAGAAGCTGCTCTAGCACATACTTACAAGAATGAAGTTCGTAAAGCTTATAACCGCTCAATCTATTTAGATGCGAGAATAGAATTAATGAATTGGTGGGGGCAAGCTGTCCACCAACAATACAAATAAGGATTGAATATGCAACCTGTAACTTTAGATGGAATGATCGCAGCATCACTTCCTTGGGCTAAAGAAGTCATCAAGAATAAAATAATCCCAATAATTTCATCACGAGTTAAAGATTATTTAGATGATGTTAGAGCCGCGAGATTTCTAAATGACAGCATGGAAAAATTCCTTTCTCGTGTCGGAGGACAATGTTCTTTAGTAAACACATTAGCTTTCCAAAACACCCCCATCGAACTAAAAAAAATATATGAACCAATTTCTGTATACCATGACAACGAGCAATCAAACTATGAGTGTTTAATTAATAACAAGATTGACATCTTAAATTCTTATAACCATATATTAATAACTGACTCCGCAGGTATGGGGAAGTCAACTTTAATGAAGCGAATTGCATTATATTGCATAGAAGAAACGAATCAAATACCAATTTATCTGGAGCTTCGTCGCATACAAGATTATAGCATTGCTGAACAAGTAAAGAATCAACTAGGTTTAGGTAAAAACATTTCCAATGCATGCCTTAAAGAAATTCCCTTTATTTACTTATTCGATGGCATTGATGAAATACCTCAAGGGATTAAATCCTCCGTAGTCAACTCTTTGCGTGAGTTTGCAGATGATTTTTCAGAAAGCAAAATAATTATAACTTCCAGACATGATAGCTTCCTCTCTGAGTTGTATGGATTCTCAAGGTTCAAAATAAAACCGTTAGATTCTTATCAAGCGTATGATTTACTTAGACGTTACGATAACACCGGAAATATTTCGTCAAAGTTAATCAAAGGTCTTCGTTTAGAAGAAGGAAGAAACTTCGATGATTTTCTTTCAACTCCATTATATGTTTCTTTATTATTTTGCGCATATAAATTCAAACCAATAATTCCACGTAAGAAAGAATTGTTTTACAGCCAGGTATTTGATGCTTTATTTGAATCTCATGACCTAACAAAAGAGCTTGGTTACGTCAGGGAAAAACATTCTAAGCTTGATTCAACTGACTTCCATCAGATTCTGCGAAGATTAGGATTTTGGTGTTTAAAGGAAGGTGGAAGGATTGAGTTCACTAAAGATGATCTTCAAATAATCATTAAAGAAATTGCATCTAAAATACCAGGGTTGACTATATCTGCATCATTATTCATAAAAGATCTTATCGAAACCGTACCTTTATTTGTCAAGGAAGGAGCAATAATTCGCTGGTCACATAAGTCACTTATGGAATATTTCGCAGCCATGTTTATATGTAGGGACACTAAAGAAAGACAGCGAGGAATATTAAGAACGCTTTATAAAAACGATGAGTCTATAAGACATAAAAACCTTTTTGAATTATGTGCGGATATTGATTACTCGACCTTCCGTTCGAGTGTTATAAAGAACCTTTTAGAAGATTATGTCCACTTATATGAAAAAATCAGCCAACGATCGATAACAAGCACCCCAAAAGAAGTCATTTCTAAAGTTGAACTTCTCTTTCCAGGTCGCTCACTAATTTATATCTTCTCTAAGGGAGAAGAAAACAAAACCCTTTCCAAACTAATAAATGGAGACTTCAGGGAGTTTAAAGAGCTTAATACAAAAGATGGCTACTTAAACACTACATTTGCAGATATAGGTAATGCATGGGTAGTAATTGCACGTAATGAAACAATAATCTCTCATGTATTAAGCATACTAAAAGTAAAAAATCCAGAATATTTCCATAGTAATCATAGATTAACAAGTGATGATACGAATCTTACATTAGAGGTTCGTCGTGCTATAAGACATGATGATGAAGTAAAGATTGACGTAAATTTTGAAAACATCCTAAACTGCGATGGAAAAACAAATCTTAACTTAATTTCAGGAATTTTGACTTTTGATAAAACACCCCAATTAAAATATAGAAAAGCTCTTGCCGAACTTGACAAAATAAACTTTGATGACAGCAATGGAATAAATCAACTTTTGGAAGGATTCTAATTCATTTAAAAAATTATTGAGGCCAAGTACATATGGCCTCAATACCCTCACTCATATTTAAGCTCACCAAAAAGACCAACCATCAAATCGTCTTCAAGTACAAGGAATGGTAATTCAACATATTCACTTGGATGTCGTGGCTTAGCCTTTCCGTCATGAGGAGCATTTTTCGTATGCCCTTGGACTTTTTCACCATTCACTTTTATATATGGGAAAACAACGATTCTCCCATGATTTTTCGATATAATAGTTCCTTCGTGCCAGATACTTTCACCGCTTTTAAGTGAATCACTACTATTAGTCGCTTTAACAATCCATCCAACATCGCCAGTTTCTTCATACCAAAATACATACCCACCCGCCATTAATACCTTATGACCCTTTGCATGAGCATCTGCAAGCATCCTTTTTACACTGGAAAGCTGTAATAGTTCATTTGCACGTGGTAATAACCGTATTCTAATTTCTGACTTTACTCTGCCCCAGTGATCTCGACCTGAAAATCCAAACGCTCTTGATATCTTCTCTCTAAATGCAACTTTAGTGGTCAGTTCATTGTAATAGAGATACCTACCCCAATCTCCGTTTGCATGTTTTCCAATAACCATTCTATTTTCTTTCAAATGAGCAATTTCAATCAGCGGGTTAATATTAATCTCTTGTAGCAGTTCATCTTTGATAGATATACTAGCGCGTTGATAAGCATTTAATTTTAAAATCACTTCATCTTCTTTGGGCCTTGACAGTGACGAAGTAATATTTAAAGCTTCAGAAAGCATTAAATATTCTTCATTTTGAAGCCTTTGCCTAGAAATTATTGCTTTTTCTGCCTTTAAAAAATACGAATCTTTGACCTCTTGACTAATTTCAAGCTCACTAACTTTTTCCTTTATGAAATTATTTATTACCTCGGCAGCATTCAATGCTTCTTCATAAGTATTAAACACCAATCCATAATCAAACTGTTCAAGTATCTCTTTCCTTCTTTTCCATTTAAAGGGCTCCTTATATTCGCTGATGTACTCATGCAGAATCCAATCACTATTTATATATCTCGGATATGGATGAACGGCTATGACCAAACCGTGGGGGTATTCTTTATTACGCATGTTCTAATCCCTCAACGTTATGCTTTGATTTCGAACCAGCTTAATTTATATGTATACCAAGCGTCATAAGCCTACATCATTTGTGATTGTAAGATCATCAATTTCTAATAATGCTTTTAATGTTAGCGCGCAATGCTCTCCCCGCCACGCCTGCCCGCTTAAGGGGGTACTTTTAATGCAGGGCAAAGGTGGGCTCAGTTCGCACCGCAACTGGCGCTGGTCGGGAGTACAGGGGCGGGAAAACACATGCAAAACCATGCACCTTTTGGATACATGGCTTAATTCGGGAAAAATGACGGGATTTACAGGTAATTTTTTACGGCCTACTGCGCGGCCAGCTCGGCGCGTCGGCGGGTGTAAATCGTGTTCTGTGCAGGGGTAAATCTTTCACGATTATCATCCCTCGAAGGCGCATCAGGCCTGTATCCGATGGCCGTTAAAATGTCGTTATCCGGTGCTGAATAACCAATGTCATTTCCTGCGGCCAGCCAGACGGAAAGGGCTTCACGTAGATATGCCATTGAACGGTTAAGTGCGCGGTTTTTTATCATCGCGGGCTGGTTCTTAACCCCCATCAGTTCTGGTGCCAGTGCGGCGGCCAACTCTGCGCCGTTCTGCTGCATAAAATCATGAAGCCGGTTACGAATGCTGATGCACTGTACTTCCTCATGTGAACGGATATAGCGACCGGCGGCCTGATTAATCTCCCATTTTTTTATATCAAGGCCGTCAGATTGCCTGTGCGTTACTAGAAGATTTAATGGAAGCCGGACCACTGAAAGCCGCACCGTCGCTGTCCTTTCTCGGGCTCGCAGTGATGGATGAACTCTGCGCCCGCCATATCACCGCACCAGTACTGCACTGAGGGAGAAAACAACGATGAAAATGAACATAACGGAAACCGTAAAACAGGCTCGCGGCCACTGGCCGCACATACTCCCGGCGCTGGGCGTGAAGGTCATTAAAAACCGGCATCAGGCTTGTCCGGTATGCGGCGGCTCTGACAGTTTTAGCTTTGACGATAAAGAGGGGCGCGGGAGGTGGTTCTGCAATCAGTGTGGCGCAGGTGACGGGCTTAAGCTGGTAGAGAAAGTGTTTGGCGTGACCCCGTCAGAAGCTGCCGGGAAGGTGAACGCCGTAACCGGCAACCTGCCGCCGGTTGCCCCGGAGATTATTGCGGCCGTAGAGGCCGAAACCGAGGCCGACCGCAAAGCGGCGGCGTGATGTTCCGCGCCGGTGATGTGGTTGTCCCGCTGTATGACGATACCGGCGCACTGGTTAATCTTTAGCTTATCAATGCTGACAGTCTAAACGCACCCTGAAAGCAGGTCAGGTTAAAGGGGCATGTCACACCATCGAAGGGCAAAAGCAGACCGGAAAACGTCTGTGGATTGCGGAGGGCTATGCGACCGCGCTCACCGTGCATCACCTGACCGGCGAAACCGTCATAGTGGCGCTGTCCTCAGTGAGCCTCCTTTCTCTTGCGAGCCTTGCCCGACAAAAGCACCCGGCATGTCAGATTGTGCTTGCAGCCGACCGCGACCTTAACGGAAACGGCCGGAGTAAAGCCGCTGCGGCCGCAGACGCCTGTGAGGGCGTTGTTGCTCTGCCTGTTCGGCGACTGGAATGATGCGTTTATGCAGCACGGCGAAGAGGCCACGCGGAAAGCGATTTATGACGCCATACGGCCTCCGCCTGACAGTCCTTTCACTACCATGAGTGAGGCGGAATTTACCGCCATGAGCACCAGCGAAAAGGCAATGCGGGTGCATGAACATTACGACGAAGCGCTGGCCGTGGACGCGAACGGCCAGCTCCTGTCCCGCTATGAGGCCGGGATATGGAAAATTATTCCGCCATCGGATTTTGCCCGCGACATGGCCGGGTTGTTCCGGCGACTGCGTGCCCCGTTCTCGTCAGGGAAAATTGCCTCAGTGGTGGAGACCCTGAAACTGATTATTTCCCAGCAGGCCGCCCGCGCGCCGTATGATTGGTTTTCGCAATGGCGTACTCGATACCCTCACCGGCGTATTCAGCCCACACAGCAAATCACACTGGCTGCGTACGCTGTGCGACGTGGACTTTACCCCTCCGGTGGAGGGCGAAACGCTGGAAACCCACGCGCCAAACTTCTGGCGCTGGCTCGACCGTGGGACCAGCGGCAACGCTGACAAGCGTGATGTAATACTCGCCGCGCTGTTTATGGTACTGGCGAACCGCTACGACTGGCAGCTCTTTCTTGATGTGACCGGAACCGGCGGGAGCGGAAAAAGTATTCTGGCTGAAATTGCGACCCTGCTCGCCGGGGAAGACAACGCCACGTCTGCGACCATCGAGACGCTGGAGTCACCACGCGAACGCGCGGCGCTGATTGGCTTCCCACTGATACGCCTGCCTGACCAGGATAAATGGAGCGGGGACGGCGCGGGGCTCAAAGCCATCACCGGCGGTGATGCTGTGTCGGTTGACCCGAAATACCGCGACGCCTATTCGGCCTATATCCCGGCGGTAATTCTGGCCGTGAACAATAACCCGATGCGCTTCACCAACCGCAGCGGAGGCGTATCCCGTCGCCGGGTGATAATCCACTTCCCGGAGCAAATCGCCCCGGAGGAACGCGATCCGCAGCTCAGGGACAAAATCGCACGCGAGCTGGCCGTGATTGTGCGCCAGCTGATGCAGCGCTTCCGTGACCCGATGACCGCCCGCACGCTGCTCCAGTCACAGCAGAACTCAGACGAGGCACTGAGCATCAAGCGCGATGCCGATCCGACGTTTGATTTTTGCGGCTACCTTGAGGAGCTGCCCGAACCTGACGGGATGTATATGGGGAATGCGAATATTGTCCCGCGACAGCCGCGCCTGTATCTGTACCACGCCTATCTGGTCTATATGGAGGCGCACGGCTACAAGAATACGCTCAGTCTCACCATGTTCGGCAAAGGACTGTCATCGATGCTGAAAGAGTACGGCCTGAATTACGGCAAGCGGCGAACGAATCAGAGGATGCAGACTAATCTCGCACTCAGAGATGAAAGCAACGCAGACTGGCTGCCCCGGTGCAACGAAAGAACAGCAATATAACCTACTCGGACCGGCATCAGCCGGTCTTTTTTTACCTTTAACTCCCGAGATTGAACAGTAAAGTGTTCACTGTTCACGGACTCTTCACCTTGTATCTAACTGAATTAAATGAAAAATAATATCGAGTGAACAGTTTTCCATAAAAAAATTTTTTCCTACCTCTGGGGTTCATCGCGCCAAGATGCAATACGGGAAGTTAATCATTAATGAGCTGTGAGTAGTGCCTCGGCTGAGAACGCTTAACGCACTGATTCAAATAATGGTAAGTGTAATCAATTCGAGTTCACAGAAAAATGTGATTAGTTGTTATTGAAATAATCACTTAAATACAAAAACATTTTTGCAGTTATCTCATCAAAAGTCTAAAAACATTGTCTTGCAAAAAAAATCTCTTTACTTATTGAAATGGCTGTATTTTTTAGTTAAGTTATTGACTCTTTGGAATCAATTTTATATAAAAACCTTGCTTAGCAAAGCATAAAGGGACTGTGATGGACATTAAATACCATTCAGAGGCGGAAAAAAAGTTCTCTGAGCACTTATTATCTTTAGGATACACCAAAGATTCAATATTATACGAACCAGCATTTTTTGCCAATGATGGCAGTAGGACATACAGACCAGACTTTGCAATTATAGATCCAGAAAAGAAAGAATATCTTGCCATTATTGAAATAAAGGCAGACAGGCTTATAAATAACGAAGAAGTTCTTAATCAATTAAAAAAATACAGACATGCAATTGGCAATAAAAAAATCCCACTATTCTTGGTGGCTGTATCATCCATTCCAAATAATCCATTGCCATTTGCACTTTACTCATTGAGTGAGGCAGGTGATTTAGTTAAATCTGACTTCAATCTTTTCCCAACTTTCCGAGCCCTTACTGCGGAAGAATCGGCGGTTAGGAAAAATGATATCCGGCAGAAAAAAAATGAAACTATGGATACTTTTCAACGAGTTTCCTGGTTTCTTGCTGCAGTCTTATTTCTAATTGTGATTGCTGATATTAAATTTCATTTTTTGACGACTGAGAGAATGGCCTTATTAGGAGCTAGTGTTGCACTCATAGTCATTCCATTTGCACAAAAGTTTAAAGGACTAGGCATTGAATGGGAGAAAGCTAAGAACGCTAATCGTGACGAATAGTAAAGTAAATTTGCAGTTTCTCCTTAACAACATCTCTCCTGTGCTATCGACTCGAAAAAAACCTTGTTGGGATGAGATTCCTCATACCAGCAAAGCTGTAGTTATGTTCCTACAAAGCTAAATTGGTATACGCTTAGGTATACGGTAAAAATAAATTTCATTAAAACCTGATTAAATACAGTAAATTAATGGCTAACATCAGACTCCGCCAGCTCCACCAAAATTCTCCATCGGTGATTACCAGAGTCATCCGATGAAGTCCTGAAAGCCCGCACGGCGCAAGCCCTGCGGGCTTTTTTGTGCCCTCAATTTGTCCCGCGCAGTCCAAAGAAAACTCATTAAATCCGAACCTTTTAGGCCTATTGATAGGCACAACGAAAAGCTCTGGTATTTTCACGTTACCGATACCCCGCTAGCCCCCCCTCTCAGAATTAGACCTCCCACGACACTCGCACAACCCTTTCACCCTCCGGCCGCGTCCGCGGCCGGAGGGATAGATTTACCCCTTGTGAGAATACGCGTCCAGCATGGCAAGGACCGCCCGACGCGCCGCATCGTCTGCGATATTGTCAGGCAGCGCATCAGCCCGCAGATTGACATAAGCGTCAGCAGCCCTTCGAATGGCAATCCCGACGGAGTGACGATCGTGTGTTGCCAGAGTGGAAGTCAGCAGGCCATCGGGATCAATGCCGAGGGCTTCTATTCGACGAACGCCGCGTTGCGGTAGATTGGCGCGACGAAACAGCATCGGTCCCAGCACTTGTTCCCGGAAGAAAGACAGCATCCCCAGCGCTTCGAAGAGTTCCCCCCTGCCCAGTTTAACCACGGCATAATGCAGCCAGATCCAGGCCCGGGACTCAAACCACTCCGGCGTCATGTTCGGCCAGTGCGCGCTAAATTTTGCCAGCTGTCGCTTGAGAGCATCGTTATCACGGGTAAATAGCACGGCAGGCTCCTCAACGCGCTGAGTGAGCATGTCCAGGGTGATAAATTTCAGATCGACATGCAGAAGTTCCGGGCCAAACAGGCAGATCAGCAGGCGAGGCTCACCGACGTGTTCCCCGGTGAAAGCATGTAGCAGATGGCCGAGCGTTCCGGCGAACGCCATACGCTGAGCCATGATTTCGTCATAATAGAGAGGGTCGATCACCACCACGAAATCCAGATCGGAGTATTGATCAAACCCGCCATGGATAAACGAGCCGCCGGCGAGAAGGGAGTGGATCCGCGAATCAGACTGTAATTTAAGCTTCAGTTGCTCTGCAAAACTTCTGTGTAAATCGGGTAGCGTATTAAGCATACTTTTTCCTGTTCACAAAAAAGACAAAGCATTACAGAATATCGAGCGATTCATCAGCAGACCAGATATTTCTGCTGGAACCCTACCCTCCATCGCGAAGCGCTAAATGCAAGCAATACTCCCCTCAAACCACCTCGCTCATCCACTCAGCAAACGCCCGCACGGCGGGAGAGAGAAAGCGCTGGTGCGGATAGAGCAATGTGACGGGTACCGGGGGCGGCTGCCAGTCCGTCAGCACTTCCACCAGTCTCCCCTCCTGCAGGTGGTCAGCAACGATATTCTCCGCCAGCTGCGCCAGCCCAAATCCTGCCAGGCACATTTTTATATAGAGCCCCGTTTCATTCACCGCGGCGTTGCCGCTGACGGGTACAGAAAAGGTCTCGCCATGGCGAACGAAGCGGAACTCATCGGCCCGCCTCGCCTGACCGGAGAAATAATGCACAGCCCGGTGCTGAGAGAGCGCCTCCGGTGACGGCGGCACACCATATTCCCTGAGATAGTCCGGTGACGCGCAGGTGACCCAGCGAAAGCGGCCCAGAGGGCGGGCCACCAGGCTGGAGTTGTTCAGCTCTCCCGTTCGTATCACGCAGTCGACGCCTTCCTGAATGAGATCGACCTGGCGATCGCTGACGCCGATCATCAGGTAGATATCGGGATAGCGCCGGTAAAAGTCCGGCAGATGCGGCATGACGATGAAATGCGCGATGCCCGCGGGCATATCAACCCGCAGGCGCCCCTGAGGCCGCGCGACAGACTCGCTCAGGGTGGATTCACTATGTTCGATGAGGGCGAGAATTTCCCGGCACTGCGCCAGATACTGCATCCCTTCCGGGGTAAGGCTCACCCGCCTTGTGGTCCGGTTCAGCAGCCGCACCTTCAGGTATTTCTCAAGGTTTTTAATGGTACTGGTGACAGTGGAGGCCGGCAGGGAAAGGGTTTCCGCGGCACGCACGAAGCTTCCTGCCTCCGCGACGCGCATAAACATCTGCATAGCCTGAATACGATCCACCTTCTTTCTCTCCTGTAGCGAGCAGCTTACCGACAGACGGCATGATTATTCGTGGATTATGAATAATGAAAACAATTTACGCACCTTTTTACACTTAATCGCCTGGCGTATCGTTGCACGGTGGATTACGAAAGAGGGCCCGAAAATGAACATGCCCTCAATAAATATCCAGATAATCATTACGTTAAATAGCATGCACAAAGGAAAAACCATGTCCGTTCAGCCTGTCGAAATAAGTAAGGCCTATCGTTTATTGCAGGTCGGGTCCACCACCATGATTTCCGCAAAATATGATGGCGTCGAAAATGTCATGTCAGCCGCCTGGGTTGGGCTGGCAGGCGAGCGAAAAGTGGTGGCCTATATTGGCACCCAGGCTTTCACTCGTCAGCTGGTGGAAAAGAGCGGCTATTTCGTGGTGCAGATCCCCGTAGTCAGCCAGATGGCAACCGTCCTCTACGCTGGCGGGCGCAGCTATGCCGACGCGCCGGATAAAAATGACACCATCCCCTTCTTTTATCAGCCGGAATTTGATCTTCCTCTTGTGGCAGGCTGTGCGGGCTGGCTGGTGTGCAAAGTGATGCCCTACCCGGACATTCAGCAGCAACACAATCTGTTTATGGGCGATATCGTCGCCGCCTGGAGCGATGACCGGGTATTCCGCAACGGACACTGGATCTTTGATGATGCGCCGGACGAGCTACGGACCGTTCACTATGTCGCAGGCGGGCAGTTCTATGCCATCGGCAAAGGCAGCAAATTCGATCATGGGCCGGGTCAGGACTGACCCTCCCCGGTCATGCGGATCGCTGACGAGATGTCTGCGCAACAGAGCGGCTGATACTCCGGCGCCAGACGCCGGGCGCCTGGCCGTACTGGCGCTTGAAGCTGCGGTTGAAGGACTGCTGGGAGTCAAAGCCGAGGGCAATCGCCACGTTCAGGATCGGCTCGTTGCTGTGGGCCAAGCGTTCGATCGACTTTTGCAGCTTTTTCGCCCGAATATATTCTCCGAGGGGCTGCCCGGTATGTTCTTTGAAGATCCGCTGCAGGTGCCACTTCGAATAGCCGGCTCGTCGGGCAACGGTGTCAATATCCAGACGGCTATCAAGATGGTTGTCGATCCAGTCGATCAGATCCTGAATGATGGCGCCAGTGTTCATCATGTTACCCCCTCGCGGCCGGTTAAAAGCATCTTTGTCAGTTGCATTTAAAGGTGGCCTGTTTTTACACAAAATGCAAGTTTTATTGTTACATTTAAATCCACGCCGGGATCGCGGTTTTTTAATCTCCCCCTGGACCGCACATAAAGTGCAACAATTATTCTTGCACTTAGTTAAGCGCCTTCCTACAATCGCCGCGATAGTGTATTCGAAATTGTTACAGTTTTGTGGCGATGATCGACACAAATGGCCTTAAGCCAGCCCGGACAAAGGAAGTGGCGCGGCTTCTCACGCTGCGTCTTGCCCGGCGGCTACATTTACCGGAATAAAAATAATGAGCCTGCAAAAAACCTGGGGAAACATTCACCTGACCGCGCTCGGCGCGATGATGCTCTCCTTTCTGCTCGTCGGCTGCGACGACAGCGTCGCGCAGAATGCTGCGCCTCCCGCCCCGACGGTCAGCGCCGCTAAGGTGCTGGTGAAGTCGATCAGTCAGTGGGATAGTTTTAACGGTCGCATTGAAGCGGTGGAGAGCGTTCAGCTTCGCCCTCGCGTCTCGGGATACATTGATAAAGTGAATTACACCGACGGCCAGGAGGTGAAAAAGGGCCAGGTGCTGTTCACGATAGATGACAGAACCTATCGCGCCGCGCTGGAGCAGGCGCAGGCGGCGTTGGCAAGAGCCAAAACGCAGGCCAGCCTCGCGCAAAGCGAGGCGAACCGCACCGATAAATTAGTCCATACCAACCTCGTCTCCCGTGAAGAGTGGGAGCAGCGCCGGTCAGCCGCGGTTCAGGCGCAGGCCGACATTCGCGCCGCGCAGGCGGCGGTGGATGCCGCGCAGCTTAACCTCGACTTCACCAAAGTGACCGCCCCTATTGACGGCCGCGCCAGCCGGGCGCTGATCACCAGCGGTAACCTGGTCACCGCGGGCGACACCGCCAGCGTGCTCACCACCCTGGTCTCGCAGAAGACGGTGTACGTCTACTTTGACGTCGACGAGTCAACCTACCTCCACTATCAAAACCTCGCCCGCCGCGGGCAAGGCGCGTCCAGCGATAATCAGGCGCTCCCGGTGGAGATTGGCCTGGTTGGCGAGGAGGGTTACCCCCACCAGGGCAAAGTGGATTTTCTCGATAATCAGTTAACGCCGAGTACCGGCACCATCCGCATGCGTGCGCTGCTGGATAACTCGCAGCGTCTGTTCACACCGGGGCTGTTTGCCCGCGTGCGTCTGCCGGGCAGCGCAGAGTTCAAAGCCACGCTGATCGACGACAAAGCGGTACTGACCGATCAGGATCGTAAATACGTCTATATCGTTGATAAAGATGGTAAAGCACAGCGCCGCGACATTACCCCAGGGCGGCTGGCAGACGGTTTACGCATCGTTCAGAAGGGGTTGAATCCTGGGGATAGCGTCATCGTCGACGGCTTACAAAAAGTGTTTATGCCGGGTATGCCGGTTAACGCCAAAACCGTTGCCATGACCTCCAGCGCCACCCTTAACTGATCCCTAATCAGAGAATCCAAGACATGGACTTTTCCCGCTTTTTTATCGACAGGCCGATTTTCGCCGCGGTGCTGTCGATTTTAATTTTTATCACCGGGTTAATCGCTATCCCACTGCTGCCGGTGAGCGAATATCCGGATGTCGTCCCGCCGAGCGTCCAGGTGCGCGCGGAGTATCCCGGCGCCAACCCGAAAGTGATTGCCGAGACCGTGGCGACGCCGCTGGAGGAAGCGATCAACGGCGTTGAAAACATGATGTACATGAAATCGGTCGCCGGCTCCGACGGCGTGCTGGTCACCACCGTCACCTTCCGCCCGGGTACCGACCCGGATCAGGCGCAGGTTCAGGTGCAGAACCGCGTCGCGCAGGCCGAAGCGCGTCTGCCGGAGGATGTACGCCGTCTGGGGATCACCACCCAGAAGCAGTCTCCGACGCTGACCCTGGTGGTGCATCTGTTTTCGCCAAACGGGAAGTACGACTCGCTGTATATGCGCAACTACGCCACGCTGAAAGTGAAGGATGAGCTGGCGCGCCTGCCCGGCGTCGGCCAGATCCAGATTTTTGGCTCCGGTGAATATGCGATGCGCGTCTGGCTGGATCCCAATAAGGTCGCGGCCCGCGGTCTGACGGCTTCGGATGTGGTGACGGCGATGCAGGAGCAAAACGTCCAGGTGTCTGCCGGACAGCTTGGCGCCGAGCCGCTGCCGCAGGAGAGCGATTTCCTGATCTCCATTAACGCCCAGGGCCGTCTGCATACCGAAGAAGAGTTTGGCAATATCATTCTGAAAACGGCGCAGGACGGCTCGCTGGTCCGCCTGCGCGACGTGGCGCGCATCGAGATGGGTTCCGGTAGCTATGCGCTGCGCTCCCAGCTCAACAATAAGGATGCGGTCGGGATCGGTATCTTCCAGTCCCCCGGCGCTAACGCCATCGATCTGTCGAACGCGGTACGCGCCAAAATGGCCGAGCTGGCCACCCGCTTCCCGGAAGATATGCAATGGGCGGCGCCGTACGACCCGACGGTTTTCGTCCGCGACTCCATCCGCGCGGTCGTGCAGACGCTGCTGGAGGCGGTAGTGCTGGTGGTGCTGGTAGTGATCCTGTTCCTGCAGACCTGGCGCGCGTCGATTATCCCGCTGATCGCGGTGCCGGTATCGGTGGTGGGTACCTTCAGCATTCTCTATCTGCTGGGCTTCTCGTTGAATACCCTGAGCCTGTTCGGGCTGGTACTGGCTATCGGTATCGTGGTGGACGACGCCATCGTGGTGGTGGAGAACGTCGAGCGTAATATCGAAGAGGGGCTTGCGCCGCTTGCCGCGGCGCATCAGGCGATGCGTGAGGTCTCCGGGCCGATTATCGCCATTGCGCTGGTGCTGTGCGCGGTGTTCGTGCCGATGGCGTTTCTCTCCGGGGTCACCGGACAGTTCTACAAACAGTTCGCGGTGACCATCGCCATCTCGACGGTGATCTCGGCCATCAACTCGCTGACGCTCTCCCCGGCGCTGGCGGCCCTGCTGTTAAAGCCTCACGGCGCGAAGAAAGACCTCCCTACCCGGCTGATCGATCGCCTGTTTGGCTGGATTTTCCGTCCGTTTAACCGCTTTTTCCTGCGCAGCTCGAACGGCTATCAGGGGCTGGTGAGCAAAACCCTCGGACGCCGTGGCGCGGTGTTTGCGGTGTATCTGCTGCTGCTCTGCGCCGCTGGGGTAATGTTTAAAGTCGTCCCCGGCGGGTTTATTCCCACCCAGGATAAGCTGTATCTCATTGGCGGCGTGAAGATGCCGGAAGGGTCGTCGCTGGCGCGCACCGACGCGGTGATCCGCAAAATGAGCGAGATCGGGATGAATACCGAAGGGGTCGACTATGCGGTCGCTTTCCCGGGGCTTAACGCGCTGCAGTTCACCAACACGCCGAATACCGGGACGGTCTTTTTTGGCCTGAAACCGTTCGACCAGCGCAAACACACGGCGGCGGAAATTAACGCGGAGATTAACGCCAAAATCGCGCAAATCCAGCAGGGCTTTGGCTTCTCCATCCTGCCGCCGCCGATTTTAGGACTGGGTCAGGGTTCCGGCTACTCCCTGTACATCCAGGATCGCGGAGGGCTGGGCTATGGCGCGCTGCAAAGCGCGGTGAATGCGATGTCCGGGGCGATTATGCAGACGCCGGGGATGCACTTCCCGATCTCGACTTACCAGGCTAACGTGCCGCAGCTGGACGTGCAGGTCGATCGCGATAAGGCGAAAGCGCAGGGGGTATCGCTAACCGAGCTATTCGGTACGCTGCAGACCTATCTCGGCTCGTCTTATGTCAATGACTTTAACCAGTTCGGGCGTACCTGGCGCGTGATGGCCCAGGCCGATGGGCCATACCGCGAGAGCGTGGAAGATATCGCCAATCTGCGCACCCGCAATAATCAGGGCGAAATGGTACCGATCGGCAGTATGGTGAATATCAGTACCACCTACGGGCCGGATCCGGTGATCCGCTACAACGGTTATCCGGCGGCGGACCTGATTGGCGATGCCGATCCGCGGGTCCTCTCTTCTTCACAGGCGATGACGCATCTGGAGGAGCTGTCGAAGCAGATCCTGCCGAATGGGATGAATATTGAGTGGACGGATCTCAGCTTCCAGCAGGCCACCCAGGGCAACACGGCGCTGATCGTCTTCCCGGTGGCGGTGCTGCTGGCGTTCCTCGTGCTGGCCGCGCTGTATGAAAGCTGGACATTGCCGCTGGCGGTGATCCTTATCGTACCGATGACGATGCTCTCCGCGCTGTTTGGCGTCTGGCTGACCGGGGGCGATAACAACGTCTTCGTGCAGGTGGGTCTGGTGGTCCTGATGGGCCTGGCCTGTAAAAATGCCATTCTGATCGTCGAGTTTGCCCGCGAGCTGGAGATCCAGGGGAAAGGCATCATGGAAGCCGCCCTGGAGGCATGCCGCCTGCGTCTGCGCCCGATCGTGATGACCTCCATCGCCTTTATCGCCGGGACCATTCCGCTGATCCTCGGCCACGGCGCGGGGGCGGAAGTCCGCGGCGTCACCGGGATCACGGTGTTCTCCGGGATGCTGGGCGTGACGCTCTTCGGTCTGTTCCTGACGCCGGTGTTTTACGTGACGCTACGGAAACTGGTGACCCGCAGGAAGCCGGTCCAGGAGGATCTGCCCGCCTAGCCTGCAGCAGATAACAAAAAAACCGCCTTCACAATTTGAAGGCGGTTTTTTTTCGTCACCAGAAAATGATTAATGCGCTTTTTTAAAGCGGGCGATCATTTCCGGCACCGGGTCGCAGCCGCTGGTATCGGCGTTTTTGACCGCCTCCAGCGCGCTGGCCACGGTATGGCGAGCGAGGACGTTTAACGAAGCCTGCTCTGCTTCATCGGCAACCGATTTGAAGTACCAGCAGGCGTTGGCGCTGACCACGCAGCGGGCCGGGACGTCAGGACGCGACGCCCACAGTTTTTTATCTTCGATAACCGAAAGATAGATATCACGCAGGGTGATCTTGTCCGCCGGACGGCCAAGATGAATTGAGCCGTTGCGGCCAAGCGTGGAGACGATAATGCCGTCACGAGTTAGCGGAACCATTAGTTTACGGATAAAGCTCGGGTTCGCTTCCAGGCCGTAGGCCAGAATCGCACTCGTCGAACGTTCACCCATCTGCTCCGCCATTGCTACGCTGAGAACCATCTGCAAAGCTGTCGGGAAGCGGTAATCTAACATGGCAGTGTCCTGGGTTGCGGTGAATCTTGTTCTTTTTGGCACCGCAGAGGTGAATAATCAATGAACAACAATATAACAAATACGGGAATTTTTTTGAAGCAATCTGCGGTTAGCCTGCGAAGTAAATTTTCTGATTTCACGGGCAAAGGCGGGGCAAACACAGATTCCCTTTCGTACCGTTTTATTTAACGCAAACGCCATCCTTTGTTCCGCTAGCCGCGCCCTGTCGCCCGGCGACCTGTCCACACCAGCGGCGCCTAACCCTGTGGATAACCTGGAGGCAGTTGCCTGGCAGCCGCAGCCCGGGCGGGCTACCGGCAGCCGTTCGTTTTTTGAACAGGGGACATGCCCCCGCCGGGCAGCGCGCTAAGCGCGAAAATCACCACCCCGGCGGAGGGAAGCCCCTACCCCGCTTAATAATTCCACTTCGGCCGCGCCACCGTATTTTTCTTCAGCAGGTCGCGGAACGCTTTCAGATAGGGCTCATTGCTGCGCCCGCGCTTACAGATGGCCGAGAACGGCGACTGAAAGCCAAACTCGTTGGGCAGCAGCACCCGCAGGCGGTTCTCTTTGATCCACGGCCAGGCGTAATGCTCCGGCAGATAGCCAATATATTTCCCCGAGAGGATCAGCAGCAGCTGGGCGTCGACGGTCTCGACGGTGGCGCTCCCTTTGCTGAAGCCCCGACGGCGGAGATCGCTGGTGTTCCAGTAGCTGCGGGTCACCAGCGGGCACTGGCTGATCTGCTCTTTATCGAGCTGGCGGCTGAAGAACATCGGGTGCAGATCGCTGCAGTAGAGCCAGTGCTGTTCACGGTACAGCGGCTCGCTGATGATGTTATGCACCTGCGAGTTGTAGCTGCCGATGGCCAGGTCGATATGGTTGTTCAGCACGCCGTTCAGTTGCTCCGCCGGGGTGCGGATAATCAGTTTGATATGCACATGGGGAAATTTGTCGCTGAAGCTGCGCAGAACCACCGGCAGCGAGAGCGCCGTTTCGGTCTCGATGGAGTCGAGCGTCGAGATGCACAGGGTGCCGCTGTGCTCCCCTTTGAGCAGCGCCGACTGCCGCTCCAGCTCATTGAGTTCACTCAGCACGCGGATCGCCTGCTGTAAAAACTGCTGGCCTTTCTCGGTCAGAGAAAAGCCGCCGCGCCCGCGCTGGCAGAGGGTGAAGCCGAGCTGTCCCTCCAGCTGCGACATCGCATTGCTGATGGCGGAGACCGAAATACCCAGCTCCTGCTGGGCCCGGCTGTAGCTCTCCAGGCGGGCCACCGCCTCGAAAACCTGCAGCTGGCGAATATTGAGGCTGGCGTCGTGATGCATCGTATTTAGTTCACCAATAAATGAACTGAGTATTTACGCCAGACGATGTAAAGTCCAGCGCGGGTTGCGCACTATCTCTCCTGTTACGTTTCATCCGTCAGATTCAGGAGCAGACATGGATAACCTCTTTCACCAACCGCAGGGTGGCAATGAGATGCCACGCTTCGCCGGACGCGCCACAATGATGCGCCTGCCGTTTATCGAAGATTTACAGGGACTTGACGCGGCATTTGTCGGCATTCCGCTGGATATCGGCACCTCGCAGCGCTCGGGCACGCGCTACGGACCACGCTATATTCGCGCCGAATCGGTGATGATCCGTCCGTACAATATGGCGACCGGCGCCGCGCCGTTCGACTCGCTGTCGGTGGCTGATATCGGCGATGTGCCGATCAATACCTACAGCCTGCTCAAATCGGTGCAAATTATCGAAGATTACTACACCGGTTTGAATAGTTATCCGCTGATCCCGCTGACCCTCGGCGGGGACCACACCATTACCCTGCCGATCCTGCGGGCGCTGACCAAAAAACATGGTCCGGTGGGCCTCATCCACGTCGACGCCCATACCGACACCAATGATGAGATGTTCGGAGAGAAAATCGCCCACGGCACCACCTTCCGCCGCGCCGTTGAGGAGGGACTGCTCGACCTCAAACGGGTGGTGCAGATTGGCCAGCGCGCCCAGGGCTATGCCGCCGGCGACTTCCAGTGGGGCGTTGACCAGGGCTTTCGCCTGGTGCAGGCGGAGCAGTGCTGGCATACCTCGCTGGCGCCGCTGATGGCCGAAGTCCGCCAGCAGATGGGCGACGGGCCGGTGTATCTCAGCTTTGATATCGATAGCCTCGATCCCATCTGGGCTCCAGGAACCGGGACGCCGGAAGTTGGCGGTCTGACCTCCATTCAGGCGCTGGAGATCGTCCGCGGCTGCCGCGGCCTGAACCTGATTGGCGCCGATCTGGTCGAGGTCTCGCCCCCCTACGACGTGAGCGGTAATACCTCCCAGCTGGCGGCCAACCTGCTGTACGAGATGCTCTGCGTCCTGCCCGGCGTGAAGTACGCCTGAGGAAGCCGCCATGGAGCTGAAATGCTTTCGCACCCTCTGGGGAGTGACGACCCCCTGGCCGCAAACGCTGGATGAACTGCAGCGCGTCGGCTGCTGCGGTATCGAAGCCCGCGTGCCGTTAACGGTGGCCGAGCGGCGGCAGCTCGCCGACCGCCTGCAGGCGTCGGGGCTGGAGTATATCGCCATTCTTTTCAGTGGCGGCGGGGTGCTCCCCGCCCAGCATGAAACGCCCGAGCAGCATCTGGCGCGCCTGCAGACCCGCTTCGCCGAGGCCAGCGGCCTCAACCCGCGCTTTGTCAATCTGCTGGCGGGCAACGATCGCTGGCCGCTGGCGCAGCAGGTCGATTTTCTCGGCAAGGCGCACGAGCTGGCCGCCGGGTTTGGTTTGACCTGCAGCTTTGAAACCCATCGCGCCACCTCGCTGTACAGCCCGTGGCTCACCCTGGAGATCATTCAGCAGCTCCCCCAGCTGCGCTTTACCGCCGACATCAGCCACTGGGTGGTGGTCAGCGAGCGCCTGCTGGATGACCCCAGCGATGACTTCAGCGCCTTTATCGACCGCGTGCATCACGTGCAGGCTCGGGTGGGCTACGACCAGGGGCCGCAGGTGCCGCACCCGGCGGCGCCTGAGTATCAACCGGCGCTGGCTTTTGCCGAGCGCTTCTGGCAACAAATCTGGCGTTCGCAGCGCCAGCGCGGCTACCCGCAGACCACGCTGACCCCGGAGTTTGGCGCCGACGGCTATCTGCACCATCTGCCGTTCACCAACGTTCCGGTGGCCGATCTCTGGTCGCTCAACGCCTGGATGGCTACGCGCCAGCAGGCCCACTTTCAGCAGTTTTTATCGCTCACTGAACAGGAACCGCAGCCATGACCGCCGTGAAGCACGCTTTTACTGAACTCCCGACCATCGATATCCGCGATCTGGCCGGCGATGACCTCGCCAGGCGTCAGGCGGTGGCCGACGCCATCGGCCGCGCGGCGCGCGAGGTGGGCTTTTTCTACATCACCGGCCACGGCATCGACCCGGCGCTGATCGCCGGCGTCCGCGAGGCGGCGAAGCAGATCTTCGCCCTGCCGATGGAGGAGAAGATGAACTATTACATCGGCCACTCCAAAAGCCATAAGGGCTACGTTCCGGAAGGAGAAGAGATCTACGGCTCCGGCAAGCCGGACCATAAAGAGGCTTTCGATATCGGCTTCCAGGCAGCGGATGACCATCCGCTGGTGCTCGCCGGTACGCCGCTGATCGGTGCCAACGAGTGGCCCGATCTGCCGGATTTCCGCGCGCGGGTGCTGGCCTACTACGACGCGGTTTTCGCCCTCGGCCACCGTCTGTTCGACGCTTTCGCCCTCGCGCTCGGCCTGCCGGAAGGTTATTTCAAACCGATGGTGACCTGCCCGCCGGCTAAGCTGCGGCTGATCCATTACCCGTTCGACGCCAGCGTCGAAGATGTTCCCGGAATTGGTGCACACACCGACTATGAGTGCTTCACCCTGCTGCTCGCCGACCAGCCCGGCCTTGAAGTTCTCAATGAAGAAAGCGTGTGGATCGATGCACCTCCCGTCAAAAACGCCGCCGGAGAAGAGGCGTTCGTGATCAATATCGGCGACATGCTGGAAGTGCTCAGCGCTGGCACATTTGTTGCTACAGCCCACCGGGTGCGCAAAGTGCCGCAGGAGCGGTACTCCTTCCCGCTGTTTTTCGCCTGCGATTACCACACGCTGATCCGCCCGCTGTCGACCTTTCTCGCCGCCGGCGAAGCCGGTGAATATCAGGAGCTCAGCATCGGGGAGCATATGTGGAGCCAGGCGCTGCAAACCTATCGCTACCTGCGCGAGAAGGTCAATCGCGGTGAACTTCAGCTACCGGAGCGCGCGCGCGGCACCAATACGTTTGGCCATTTGAAAAAACAGGCTCAGCAAAAAAACCCCTAACCACCCGTGAGGATCCATGATGACTAGCACCCTGAAAAAAATCTCGCGCCGTGTCGCGCTTACCCTCGCCGTCAGCGCCTGTTTCTCCCCTGTCACCCAGGCGGCGGAACTGCTGACCGAGGGCGTCTTTAAGGTGGGGATGGAGGTCACCTACCCGCCGTTTGAGTCTTATGACAGCAATAACAACATCGTCGGTCTCGACCCGGAGTTTGCCGCGCTGATCGCCCAACATCTGCAGGCCAAACCGCAGCTGATCGACACCAAGTTCACCAGCCTGATCCTCGGCATCGGCAAGAAATATGACGCGGTGATCTCCGGGATGTACGTGACGCCGGAGCGCCAGAAGCAGGCCGACGCCATCCCTTACGCCCTCTCCGGCGCGTCGATCATCGCCCTGAAGGGCGGCGCGGTGCAGCCGAAAACCGAAGATGAGCTGTGCGGCGTGAAGGTCGGTCTGCAGGCGGGCACCACCTGGGTGACCAGCCTGAAAAAACACTCCGATGAGTGGTGCCTGAAAAACGGCAAACCGGCCATCACCATTCAGGAGTTCCCGACGGCGCCGGAAGCCTCCCAGGCGCTGCTGTCGAAGAACATCGGCGCCCAGCTTGAGATTGCCCCGGCGGCGCAGATCATTGTCGACAAGAGCCGCGGCCGCCTGGCGATAAGCTCTACGCGCCTGGTCTACCCGCTGCCGCTGGGGATCTACGTCGCCAAAGGCAACACCGAGCTGGCGGAGGCGATCAAGGCCACCCTGGCCACGCTGAAGGCCAACGGCCAATATGCCGCGTTGATCAAAAAATACAACTTAGAAAGCATCGATTAAGACAATAAGCACTGCGCAACAGGAGTCAGTATGGCGTTCGATTGGGGATACTTTTTTTCATTGTTTAGCATTGGGGCATTCTGGCAGGCGTGCGTGACCGTCATCGTAATCAGCACCTTGTCCTGGGGGATCGGCCTGGTGGTCGGTTTTCTGTTAGCCTGCGCGAAGCTCTCGGCGCCGCGCTGGGTCAAGATCCCCGTCGAACTCTATATCTGGTTTTTTCGCAGCGTGCCGCTGATGGTGCTGCTGGTGTTTGTCTACAACCTGCCGCAGCTGTTTCCGGTGACCCAGCCGCTGCTCGGGGTGCCGTTTATCGCCGGGCTGGTGTCGATGACCGTCACCGAGGCGGCCTATATGGCGGAGATCCACCGCGGCGGGCTGCTGTCGGTGGCCAAGGGGCAGAGCGAGGCAGGCCATGCGCTGAGCTTCAGCTTTATCGGCATCCAGCGGCTGATCGTGATCCCTCAGGCGTTTCGCATCTCGCTGCCGACGCTGATCAATGAATACATCACCATCATTAAGCTGAGCTCGATTCTGTCGGTGGTCTCCTTACCCGAGCTGCTGCTCACCGGCCAACGCTTGTATGCGCAGAATTTCCTTGTGATGGAGACCCTGCTGGCGGTAGCGGTGTACTACGTGATGGTGGTTACCGTCTTCACCTGGCTGTTCCGGGCGCTGGAAAATCGTCTCGATATTCAGCGTAAGCGTCCGCAAACCCTCAGCGAGGCGGAATGCCAGGCGCTGCGCCAGAGCCTGCCGGCGCTGACGGAAGAGATCAAAACGCCGGCCGTCAACGGCGCGCCGCCAGCGCTCGATCTGCGGGGCATTCGCAAATCCTGGGGGCAGCATGAGGTGCTGAAAGGCATCGATCTGCAGGTGGAGAACGGGGAGGTGATCAGCATCATCGGCCCGTCCGGCTCCGGCAAAACCACCCTGATCCGCACCATCAACGCCCTCGAAAGCCTTGATGGCGGGGAGATCATTCTCTACGGCGAGGACTATCTTAAGGGCGGAGCCATCGTCGACAAACGCCAGATGCGCGCCGGGGTACGGCGCATCGGCATGGTCTTCCAGAGCTTCAACCTGTTCCCCCACCGCACGGTGCTCGACAACGTGATGCTGGCCCCGCGCTATCACCAGCTGCTGGACCAGCCGGTCGCCCGCGAGCAGGCCCTGGCGCTGCTCGACCGCGTCGGCCTGCTGGCCCATGCCCACAAGTATCCCGGACAGCTCTCCGGCGGCCAGCAGCAGCGCGTGGCGATCGCCCGGGCGCTGGCGCTGAAGCCGGACATCATGCTGTTTGACGAACCGACCTCGGCGCTGGATCCCGAGCTGGTAGGCGAAGTGCTGAAGGTCATTCAGTCGCTGGCCCGCGAAGGCATGACCATGCTGATTGTCACTCACGAGATGGACTTCGCCCTGTCGATTTCCGACCGCGTGGTGCTGATGGAGAACGGCGTGGTGCAGGCCGATATCGCCCCGCAGGTGATCCGCAGCCCGCTGGAGGCGCCTTCTCTGCAACGAATCCGTGAATTTATGGGAGTACGCTAAATGGCAACTGAGCAACACCTGCGCCAGCAGCTGGCCGCCGCCTACCGGCTGGCGGCGCTGTTCGGCTGGGAGGATACCCTCTACACTCACTTCTCCGTGCGCCTGCCCGGCGACGGCGAGCCGCGTTTTTTAATTAATCCCTTCGGCATGATGTTTGACGAAGTCACCGCCAGCAACCTGATCGTAGTGGATATGCAGGGCAAGGTCGTAGCGGGCGACGCGCCGGCTAACTCGGCGGGCTTTACCATCCATAGCGCGGTGCATATGGCCCGGGAAGACGCCCACTGCGTGATCCACACCCATACGCTGCCGGGAATGGCGGTGGCCGCCTGCGAGGACGGCCTGCTGCAGCTCAACCAGATCAGCACCGAATTTTACCAGCGCGTCGGCTACCATCCCTATGAAGGGGTGGCCTTTGACCTCGACGAACGGGCGCGCATCCAGCGCTCGCTGGGGAATAATATCGCTATGATCCTGCAGAGCCACGGCCTGCTGTCGGTGGGCCGCACCGTGGCTGACGCGTTTTACATCATGTACTACCTGAACCGCGCCTGCGAGATCCAGATGGCCACCGCCCAGCTGGCGGCCCTCAGCCCGATCCACACCATCGCTCCGCACCTCAGCCAGCACGCCTGCGAGCAGCTGATGGGCGTGGAGCATGAACGTCAACAGGTCTGGCAGGCGTGGCTGCGCCGTCTTGACCGTCTCGATACCTCTTACAAAGACTAACGCCTATGTCTGATATCACTATCGTGGTGGATTGTAACGACGCGGATTTCGCCCGCGATATTTGCGCCGCCCTGCAGCAGTTTCCCGACGTCACGGCGCTTCTGCCCCATCACCAGGCGGCGCGCGACGCCCAGTACGCCAGCTGCTGGTTCCCGGACCCGCAGCTGTTGACCCGTTCGCCGGGGCTGAAGCTGATCCAGGCCGCGTCCGCCGGGGTCGATCATCTGCCGCCCGCGCTGTTCGCCAGCGAGATCCCGCTGTGCCGGGTGATCGATGAAGATTTTCGCCACGGCATGTTCGAATATGCCCTGTGGAGCGTCCTGTGGTTTCAGCGCCATTTCGACCGGGCGCTGGCCCACCAGCGGACCCAAACCTGGAAGCTCTATCCCCAGCGCGCCGCCGCCGACTTCCATATCGGCATTATGGGGCTCGGCGAAATTGGCGGCTATATCGCCGACCAGCTGGCCCGCCTCGGCTATCGGGTCTCCGGCTGGTCGCGCAGTGAAAAGCAGCTGGCTGGCGTCACCTGCTATCGCGGCGAGGAGGCGCTCGACAGCTTCCTCGGGTCGCTTGACGGGCTGATTAACCTCCTGCCGCTCACCGCGCAGACCCGAGGTATCCTCGCCGCGCCGCTGTTCAACCGGCTACCCGCCGGGGCGGTGTTGATCAATTGCGGCCGCGGGGAGCATATGGTCAATGAGGATGTGCTGGCGGCGCTGGAGAGCGGCCAGCTCGCTGGGGCAGTGCTCGACGTCTTCCCGCAGGAGCCATTGCCGGCGGACGATCCGCTGTGGCGCCATCCGCAGGTGGTCATCACCCCGCATATGGCCTCTGCGGCCTCTGCCGAGGTGATCGCCCGCCAGCTGCTGGAGAACATTCAGCGCCAGCGCCGCGGGCTGCCGCTGAAAAACCTGGTCAATAAGCACGCCGGTTACTGATCCCCGGCTATATCGCCGCTGCTACGCTTAATAGGAGATCCACAACCAGAAGGCAGGAACATGAAGATTGATTTAGCCGGAAAAGTCGCGCTGGTCACCGCCTCCACGGCGGGTATTGGCTTCGCCATCGCCAAAGGCCTGGCGGAGAGCGGCGCAGAGGTCATCCTTAACGGGCGCAGCGAGCAGAGCGTGAACGCCGCGATCGCCCGGCTGCAAAATGAGGTGCCGGGCGCGAAGGCGCGCCCCGCCATCGCCGACCTCAGCGACGCCGACGGCGCAGCGCAGCTGCTGCGGGCCGTGACCGGCGTCGATATTCTGGTCAATAACGCCGGGATCTATGGCCCGCAGGATTTCTACGCCACCGACGACGCGACCTGGGACAACTACTGGCAGACCAACGTCATGTCCGGCGTGCGCCTGTCGCGAGGGCTGCTCCCGGCGATGGTCAACAAAGGCTGGGGGCGGGTGGTGTTTATCTCCTCGGAATCGGCGCGCAATATCCCGGCGGACATGATCCACTATGGCGTCACCAAGACCGCGCAGCTCTCGCTGGCCCGCGGCCTGGCGAAATATGTCGCAGGCAGCGGAGTGACCGTTAACAGCGTTCTGCCAGGGCCAACGATTTCCGACGGCTTTGCCGAAATGCTGAAAGACGACGTGGCGAAAACCGGTCAGTCGCTGGAGGAACTGGCGAAAGCGTTTGTCATGACCCATCGTCCGAGCTCGGTGATCCAGCGGGCGGCCTCGGTGGCAGAGGTCGCCAATATGGTGGTCTACGTCTGCTCGCCGCAGGCGTCAGCCACCTCCGGCGCCGCGCTGCGCGTCGATGGCGGCGTGGTGGATGATATTCTCTGAATCCCCTTTATGCAGGGGAGCCCCCTCCCCTGCCGCCTTCCAGGGCGCTAAAAAGCGCAAAATGTTAAAAAACAGCCGCAAAGTCGCACAAAGTGAACAGGAACATGTATTCCCAAAACTTATGATATTTGTTTTAAATATAAGTTGTGGTGTAAATGTCTCTGTTACGAAGCTTGCTATTCTTTCTCGGCGCGGCGGTCGCGGCCGCCCTCGCGGTACTCTGCCTGTGGGTGGATATTCGGGTGTTTGGCAACGACATCCCGGAAGTGTCGCTCACCGAAGTGGTCCAGGAGAGCGTGCTGGCCGTTATCGTGCTGGTTCATCTGCTGCTGGCGCGGAAATATGCCCACTTGCGCTATAGCAATATCCTCATCGGCGGCTTCTTTCTCGCCATGCTGATCCGCGAACTGGATGGCCTGTTTGATTTACTCTCCCACGGCAGCTGGGTGTGGTTTGCCCTGCTGGCCACCGCGGGGTCGCTGCTGTTGCCGTTGCGCCATCTGCGTCAGACCCTGTCGCAGCTGGCGGAGTATACCCGCACCCCGTATTACGGGATGATGATTAGCGGCCTGCTGGCGATTCTGGTCTTCTCGCGGCTGTTTGGCATGCACGGCCTGTGGTACGCCGTGCTGGAAGAGAACTACGCCCGGGTGGTAAAAAATACGGTGGAGGAAGGCAGCGAGTCGTTTGGCTATATGCTGTGTCTGACCGCCACCCTCGGCTACGCCTGCTACTTTCGCGGTCTGGCGCGACAGGCGCTGTCGCCGCAGCGCTAACCGTGGACGATAGCCACCGCCGGACATATCTGCCGGTGGTGGCGCGCCGCCGCGGTTAACCGCGAATTTTCCACTTCCGTTTGAGAACCTCTTTGTCCTGGCTATCCAGCCACTGGTTCACTTTCTCCAGCAGCGCCGGGTTATCTTTACTCATCATATACACCTTGTTGCTGGCGGTACCGGCGAACGGCGTTTCGTTAGCAACGCAGAACACGCCGGGCTCTTTGCTCTGGTAATAGTCGCCTTCAATCAGATCGGTCACCATCATATCGGCCGTTTTCTGCCGCAGCGCCTGCAGGTTATCGACATTGTTCTGCACGCGAATAATTTGCGCCTGCTTGATGTGTTCATCGACAAAACTCTGGTTTGTGCCGCCAGGGTTGACGATCACTTTCACGTCCGGACGGTCAATTTTTTCCAGCGAACCGAGCCGCGGGGCGGCCTGGCAGTTGGCTAAGGCGATTTTTCCGTTCGCCACCACCGGATGGCTGAGGGCGAAGGCTTGCGCCCGCGCCGGGGTCTCGGTAACCCCACCCATCGCAATATCAAACTTGTCCGCCTGCAGATCGGCGGCGAGCGCGGGCCAGCTGGTGTAGACGAAGCTCACCTTGAGGCCGAGCGTGCGCCCGAGATCGCGGGCCATGTCCACGTCATAGCCCTGCAGTTCGCCGGCGGCATTGCGAAACGCCAGCGGCGCGTAATCGCCCGGCACGCCCACCTTCAGTTCACCGCTGTGCTCGATGGATTGCATATCGCGCGCCTGGGCGCCGCAGGTCATTATCGCCAGCGTCAGCGCCAGCCCCACCGTCAGTCTCATTTCGCCATCCTTAAAGTTATCGTTTTTCATGCCAGAGTGACCGGCCGCATCAGTCACAGTATCCGCAGTGCGAGCCAGGGCATTCATCCTATTTTTAAACACGGGGACATACAACCCGACGTGGGGCAAAACGTTAATTAATCCTCTTTCTCGCTGTGAGCTTGCTGGTTGTTTTGACTTTCAGTAAAATGCCCCGCAGCGCATTCATATTTTATTCCTGGCCATACGTTTAATATATTATTTATTATCGTTTTTTTTACCTTCCTCTTATGCGTTAATAGTTGAATATTAAATTATAACCTCCTGATTAATAAGTAAAAACACTTCATGCAACATCTTTCATTAGGATTTTTCTAATGATCCTGCTTATCATCTTATTTACTCCCCTCCTCTCCAGCAGTAATACTTGGTTACAGAAGCAGTGTATAAGGAAATACATTATGATTATTATCATTTCCGCCAATAAATTTTTTATTAACGGCATCCGGTCTCTGGTTAACATGACCATGAGTGCTCAACGTCGGTATAGTCAAACATTGTTTCTGGATAATATTTCTGACGTGAATGATAAAAGTCTAACCATAGCCAGAACCATTATCGTGGACTATAGCCACCCGGACATTCAACAATTAGCCGCACTGCTCTATCGTAAAAAAAAGATCATTCATGGCGATATCGTTTTTGTCGTTAAAAGTGAGATTCTTGCCGATCCAGTCGAAAACATTATCATAAACTCTATTTCGACGATCGTGCTTGATTATATAGATGTTACCCAACGGCTGCAGAAATACTTACAGAATGCGTCTGATCATCGCTGTATTAAAGTGTTCAGAAAATCAATTAGCTCGCTGGACAGTTGTGTCAATATTAAACTTACGAAACAGGAGGACTCTCTTCTCCCCTATATCATCTCAGGTTTAAATAATAAGAAAATTGCTCAGGCCACCGACCTTAGTAATATGATGATCAGTCACTATCGGAGAAACATCTACCAGAAACTCAATGTCCGCAATATTGCAGGCCTGTATCATTTCCTGCACTCCCTGGAGGGGGGATAAGTTCGCTTTATGGCTATCACAACAACAGAGCTAACGGCTTATGCAGCGTCAATGAGTACGCCTGGCTATTAGCTTCCCAGGGTCACAACAGAAGGAATTGGCTATGAAAATGAAATCACTTTGCCTGGCAATGGCACTCGTCGGCTTGACCTCACACTATGCCTCCGCGGCGGACGGTACGCTGTATTTTTCAGGTACAATTGTCAACTCAAGTTGCAAACTGGCAAGCGGCAATAATGACGGTCTCATTGAAGTTAAGATGGGCGCTGTTCCGCTGTCTAAATTAAAAAATGATACCAATGGCACCGGGCCAGAAGTTGGGGTCAATATTAGCGTCAAAGATTGTGACGAGGGCACGTACTATATTGTGCTCGACGGTGCATCAGCCACCGAGGCGCCTATCACTAACGTACTGGCTCTCGATGCAGGTAATCTTACAGCTAAAAAAGTCGGCATTAAGCTAACCGACCGCAATAATACCCCGGTCACGCTCGATAAACCTTTCGATCCCAACGTCGACCCGAGTATTACGGTCAATGCCGATGGCACCGGTACCTTCAACCTGAAAGCCTACTACTATACCTGGGATAAAGACAACGCCGAAGCTGGCGACGGCAATGCGACCGCCAGGTTTACCATTATGCAGGAATAACACCTGGCCAGGGACGGCACGACGCGGATAAGGGGTAAGATATGAAAACGCTGCTGGCAGTGATCATAGGCGCTTTGGCTTTTCAGACCCAGGCGGCCATTACCATCGATGCCTCACGGGTTATTTATTCGGGCAAAGATAAATCGGCCAGTCTGAAAATTAACAACCGAAGCGGCAAAAACTATATCGTCCAGACCTGGCTTGATACAGGTCCGGAGACCCCCAGCAGCGGCTTACCCATTGTGGCAACGCCGCCCCTGGTCAAATTACGCCCCGAGCAATCGGCACAACTGCGCTTTATTTACTCAGGAACCGGTCTTCCTGCCGACAGGGAAAGTCTGTTTTGGGTGAATATTCAGGAGGTCCCTCCTGCGCCTGAGGAAAATAATATCCTGCAGTTCGCGATTCGCACCCGATTAAAACTATTTTATCGCCCGCAAGGGATTGCCACATCGCTGCCCAAAGCCGTTGAAAATCTGCAGTGGCAGCAAAGCGCTAACACGTTATCTTTTACTAACAACAGTCCACTGCATATTACGGTTATTAATGCCGAGGCGATCGACAACAAAGGCAAAATCTATCCTCTGAAAAACTTTATGTTGCTGCCGTACAGTCATCACGCTGTCAATATCGCCAGCATGCAGCGCTTGCATAAAATGAAATATATTAATGATTACGGCGCCGTTGTTGATATTCCAATAAAAAAATAAACGTCGCACCTCTTTAGGGAGATAGAGTGATGGACGATAGTAAATTACGCTATTTTGCCAGCGCATGGTTAATCTCCATCACGTTACCGGCAGACAGCGCGGAACGCTATAATGCCCAGTTTGTGAACGGCATCGACCCGCTGGCTTTTAATCAGTTTGTCGCCAGCGATGGCGACGTCATGCCGGGCACCTATGACGTTAATATTTACATTAACGATCTGCTGGTGGATAGCCGCCCCGTTCGCTTCTCAGAGGATAGCGCACACGGCGGGTTGGCCCCCTGCCTGAGCGCGGCGGAATATATCCGCTATGGCGTCAAGATTGACGATGACCACCAGCCCTGTTTCGCGCTGTCGCAGACGATCCGCCAGGCAGAGCAACAGCTGGATATCGCTAATCATCGGCTGATCATACATATCCCTCAGCAATATATTGAGCACTATCCTCGCGACTATGTTTCCCCCATGCGCTTTGATGAAGGTATTAACGCTGCTTTCGTCAACTACAGCTATTCTACCGATGCCAATAATGGCGACGGGGGCAGCCACCAGTACCAATATCTTTCGCTAAACAGCGGGATCAATATTGCATCGTGGCGATTGCGCAATAATGCCTACTGGAATAAGTTCAGCGGCCAGGCGGATAAGTGGCAAAGCATCGCCAGTTGGGCGGAAACGAACATCATTCCCTGGCGCAGCCGGCTTGTCGTCGGCCAGACCAGTACCGACAACAGCGTCTTCGATAGCGTCCAGTTTCGCGGCGTACAGCTTGGCACCGATGTCGAAATGCGCCCCAGCAGCCAGACCGGCTTCGCGCCGGTCATTCGCGGTGTGGCCAACAGCAATGCCCGGGTGGAAGTTCGGCAGAACAACTATCTGATTTACAGCGAGAACGTCCCAGCCGGTCCCTTTGAGCTAAATGATATCAGCGCCGTTAACCGCAGCGGTGATTTCTACGTGACCGTCATTGAAGCCGACGGTAGCCAGACGACCTTTACTGTCGCCTACACCACCCTGCCACAGCTGGTGCGGGCAGGCCAATGGAATTATCAGCTGTCGGCGGGTAAGTATCATGACGGTGCTGACGGCTATGCCCCCGCCCTGATGCAAAGCTCGCTCTCTTATGGCCTGAATAATACCTTCACACTATACGGTGGCGCCCTTGCAGCGGAGAACTATCGCGCCGGCGCCTTTGGCGTCGGTAGCAATCTGGGGGAGATTGGCGCCCTCTCAGCCGACTATACGCTGGCGGGAACGACGCTGGCGAATGGCCAGCGCAAGCAGGGAGGGAGCGTGCGTTTTCTGTATGCTAAATCCTTTTTATCAAGCAAGACCGACTTTCAAATCGCGGGCTACCGTTACTCAACGGCAGGTTATTATAGCCTCAGCGATGCGGTTAACGAGCGTCGACGCTGGCACAATGGCCTGTACGAAAATGATTACTGGCCCTCTGACGAAGACGAAAGCTGGCAGGCAAGCGCTCCCCAACACTATTACACGTCCTGGTTTTATAATAAAAAGCATCGCTTTGATATTTCTGCCCGGCAAACTCTCGGTAAGAACAGCGCTTTCTTCCTTAACTTCAGCCAGCAAAATTACTGGAATAGCTCAGGAAGCGATATCTCGCTGCAGGCGGGCTTTAACAGCACTATCCATAACGTGAACTATGGTCTGTACTATCAGAATACGCGCAGCCACTTCACCCATGACGACAATAGCATCACACTGCGCGTTTCCATCCCTTTTACTCTGCAAGAAAACCGCCGGATCAATACCGCATTTACCCTCGCCCACAGTAAATCGTCTGGCACGTCCGGGCAGGCTGGGGTAAACGGCACGCTGCTCGATGATGGTCGCCTGAGCTGGGCCGTCACCAGCGCCTATGATGACACCAGCCATAGCACCAACAGCGCCAGCCTGGGTTATCTCGGCCAGTACGGTAATCTGTATACCGGCTACGCCTACAGCAAAAGCCATCGTCAGGCGAGTCTGAATCTGAGCGGCGGCGTGGTGGCGCACCGCGGCGGCGTTACCCTCTCTCAACCGCTGGGCTCAACCTTTGCGCTAGTGGAGGCCAAAGACGCTCAGGGGGTAGGGATAGAGAATCAGACCGGCGTGCGCATCGATCCCTTCGGCTACGCTGTCGTACCACAAAGCGTTCCCTATCGGGTCAATTCTGTCGCGCTCAACCCTCAGGACTTCGATGCCTTTCTTGATGTCCCTAACGCAGTGGCGGATACCGTGCCTACCCGCGGGGCAATTACCCGGGTGCGCTTTGATACGTTCCGGGGATATAGCGTGCTGATCCATACCACCCTCGCCGACGGCAGCTATCCACCATTGGGCGCACAGCTCTATCGCGCCAGTGGGATCAGCAATGGTCTGGTCGGCCCGGGAGGAGAAGTTTACGTCAGCGGAGTCGATTCAGGCGAAAAGCTGCAGATGAAATGGGGCGAAACGCACCAGCAAAGCTGCGAAATCACCCTGCCCGAACTGCGCCAGGAGCCTCAGCAGGCGACGGCCTGGCGTGAATTATCCTTAATCTGCACAGTAACCCCCTCGAGGTAATTATGCGCCGACTTAGCGATACGTTATTTCTGACATGGCTTTCCGTTCTGTTCATGCTGAGCGCCTTCCCGGCGCAGGCGCTGACCTGCAAGACCACCTCGTCCACGATCAGCGAAGTCGTGAATATCGAGAGCATCATTAAAGTCTCCAGCAGCGAGCTTATTGCCAATAAAAAGATATGGGTCTCCAGCCCTATTACCGCCACCTTCAGTTGCGAAGATACCGATAATTTTCCGAACGGTGAAAGCGCCTATTTCTGGCTGGATCCGGAAAATAAAGCCAGCAGCTTGCCCGACTTTATCCAGGTAGGCATTACTTACAACGGCATCGACTATCTGCTACAAAATAAAAAATCGGTGGAGATTGGCCCGGCGACGCTGTGTGATAAAAGCGGGAATACCTGTAAGTCCCCGGCCATTGGGCAGACATTCAGCCTGGTTTACCAGGTCTATATCATCTCGACGGGCCGCAGAGTGACCGGGGAAGGTAAAATAGACGATAACCTAAAATTGTCGCTTTTTCAGGTAGATGGCCAAGGCGGTCTACGCAACGGCACCGCTGGCGCCAACTATAATCTTTTCATTACCGGCCTGAACCGTATCAGAACAATGGCCTGCGTCCCCACGGTATCTATTTCGCCAAGCGAAATTAACTTTGGCGATATTCCTGCCGGTAACGCCCGACCGGGCTACTATGAAAAAACACGCCCCTTTACCGTCACCTATGGTCTGGTCAAGCAGGGTAACGGCAGTGATTGCGGGACCGAACCTATGCTTGCTACGTTTAGCACCACCAATACGATACAGGAGAGCGCCATTATTTTGCCGCAGTCGGACAGCGGCTTCGGCATTGCCATCTCGCCAAACGCCAGCATGCATCCCCTTATTGAGATGAATGCTCCGATTCACTTTACGCTGGCAACGGGCGCGACCCTTGCGAGTACCTATACGGCGGGGCTGCTCTGGTTGTCGAGAACGCCGAAGCTGGGTTCTTTTTCCGCGACCGCCAAAATCACCGTGACCTTTGAATAACGGCGCCCCAGGCTAGTTATACTCCAGGGCGAAAGTCACCATGCTGTTGGCCGTACCGGCTCCCACCGTGGCGTCAGTCTGCACATACTGGGCGTTGAAATTGATCGCCTCGGCGGTACCGGCGCTGGCGCCGGTCACCCTTTTCAGGATCGGCAAGTTGCTGGCCTCATTGATCTTAACGCTGGTGCCGTCGGGCACTGCCGCACCGGGGTTATTGCCGTAGGTCAGCTTCACGCCGACGCCGCTGGCGCTGTTGCTGGCCTGGCTCAGGGCCAGGGTATCGCTCTCCACGCTGACGCCGAAAAAGCCGATGCGCACGTCGGTCGGCGTCGGACAGAAGACCGGAATCGAAAAGCGCTTCGCCTGGCCGCCGGTAGTCCCTTTGCCATGAAACTCCCCCCGGTTAACCGTACCCAGACTGACCTGGATCGTCGATGTCGCTACCTGGCAGCTGCCGCTGCTGCCAATGTCCACATTCAGGGCGGCGATATCGATGCTGACCGGCGCGCTGGCGACAAAGCTGGCGCTTGCGCTGGTCTGCTGTTCAATGGTCATCTCCCCCACCTGCGGCAGCGGCGGCGAGTTGGTATGCGTCCCGTCCGCCAGTTGCACCGTTCCGGTTTTATAGAAGGTTACCGCAATCCTCACCGTGGTTTGCTGCTGCGTCATCAGCGCCGGGAGCGTCGCACTGTCGCATACCACCACCGACTCGCCGCCGGCGGAGTGGCTGCCATCGATGGCACGCATCGGGCCGCCGGCGCACTGGAAGCTGAGGGCGTAACCAATGCCGTCGATAGCGCTGGGGTAGACATGCTGTCCGTTAATCACCATCGGCGAGCCGCCGGTTTTCAGCTGCTTATAGACGATGCGTTTGGCGCTCGCCGTCGGCAGCTGCAGGTCGCAGGAAAAAGGGATCCCGCTGCCGTTATCCGCCATCGCGCTGGTCATCTGGGTATTGACCGGCAGCGTGGGTAAATACTTGATATTAGGAATATTGACCGTGGTCTGGCCGATATTTGCGCGGCAGGTTTCAGCCCGCACGCCGGGAAGATAGGCGCTCAGCCCCAGCAGAAAGAGGAAAGGAAGTAGACGAAAAACAGATTTCATAGCCGCCTCAGCGTGTCTGGCACAGTCCGGAGACGGTTTTCACCGTATTCAGACTCTGCTGTGGGTTATCCGGAAGATGAAAATGCAGCGTGCAGCTCTGCGACTGGTTGTTGACGTTCCAACTCACCGCCAGGGTTCCCTCCTGCGGCACACCGCTGAGATACACCTGGCCGCCGTCGGCCACCATGCCGCCCGGCGGATTGCCGCTCTCCTCCTCCTCGACCAGCCGCGCACTGGCGCCAAACGGTAGCGGCCCCTGGGCATTGCGCAGGGTAAACAGCACCCGGTTGCCAATGTGGGTCTGGTAGTTGGCCATCACCACCGCGCCGCCGCCGGGGATCACGGTCTGCCCCTGCTGGTCGACGTCGGTGTCGTCGGCCATCGACTCCGTATCGAGGGTAATGACATTTTTCCGGTAGGCGGTCAGAGAGGGCACCACGGCATAGCCGCGCCAGTCGGTGTGCACATTGTTGCCGTTTTGCACCGCCACGCCGGCGGCCCCCGGCGCCCGGACGATGGCGAAGCTCTCACCCACCGTCTGGCCGAAGGTGACGCCGTGCGGATGCGCGACCACCGAGCCGGCGCCTCCCCAGGTCAACTGGTTGCTGGCGGCGTCATGGCGATAGCCGATCTGGGCGTTGCCGAAGCCGCCGTGGTAGTCCAGGGAGGCGCTGCTGTTGCTGCCTCGTCCCTGGTTGCCATAACCTTGCTGAACCGAGTAGAACAGATTTGGCCGCGTCGGCACCGCGCCATACAGCGACATCTGCTGCGAGGTATAGCCATTGCTGTCCGAGGTGGTGTTGTAGCTCACCGCGCTGTCGGACAGCGGACCACCCAGCGGAATATTGATATTGAATGACCAGGAGCGGTCATTTTTTTGCTGGCCGCTGGTGCGGGTGTAGTAATAGCCCACGCCCCAGGAGATCCCTTTCCAGGCGCTGTAGAACCCAAGGTGCACCGTCTCATCCCGACTCTGCCGATGCCAGTACTCCTGCGACCAGGCGGAAACCGCCAGACTGCCCAGGCCACCAAGGCTTTGCGACACCGACAGCTCTTCCCGGCGACGCCGGTTGTCTACTTGCCCCTGGGCGCTTTCAAGGGCGCTGGCTTCGGCAAAATCGTAATAGCCGCTTGACGAGTAGCGATAGCTGGCGAGGCTGAACGCAGTGCCCGAGCTGACAAAATTTTTCTGATACTGAGCGCGCAGCGAATGGCCCGTATAGCGCTTGCCCGACGGCGTACGGGTGACGGCCTGGGTGACATCCCCTCCCAGCGATCCGAACTCGCCAAAACCGCGGCCCAGGCCCAGCGCCCACGCCTGATAGTCCCGGGCCAGCTGCGTACCACCGTAGAGGGTGAATCCCGCCGTCAAACCGTAGAACAAAGTGCCCTGCAGAAATTCCGGCGAGCGCACCGACTCCCCCCCGGAGTGGTAGCGGCCGGCGCTGAGACTGAATTTGCCGCGCCCTTCGCGCAGCATATATGGCACCGCGGAATAGGGCTGGGTAAAGGTACGCACCGCGCCATTGCTCTCGGTCACCTTCACCTCCAGATCGCCGCTCTGCGAGGTGGGGTAGAGATCGCTGATGGCGAACGCCCCCGGCGACACAAAGGTCTCGTAGATCACATACCCGTGCTGAGAGACGGTCACTTTGGCATTGCTGTGCGCCACGCCACGAATGGTGGGGGCAAAGCCGCGCTGGCTGTCCGGGAGCATTTCATCGTCAGACATCAGCTGGACGCCGCGAAACTGTATGCTGTCAAACACATCGCCGGTGGTATAGGTATCGCCGATCCGCAGCAAGCTCTTCAGCGAGCGGACATCGCGCTGCAGCCAGGTGCTCTGGGTATCCCAGTGCCGGCGCTGCTGGTCATACTGCATTGAGGAGATGTTGCGCAGTCGCCAGGCGCCCAGGTTGAGGCCGCTGCGTAAATTGAGATAGTTTGAGCGGCTGCTCTCCCCTTCGTCGGCGTTCTTTATTTGCGCGCCGGAAAAATAGTAATCGACAAACGCGGCCGGCACGCCATCGTCCCAGCGCGACGGATCGACATAGCCGCGGCTTTGCACGTTCATCGCCGCCTGGGGAATACTCAGCGTCAGGCGCTGGTTAGCGAAGCTGAACCGACTGCTGGCGTCGGGAATAAACTTCTCGATCCGGGTGAAGGTTTCGCCTTCATGCAGCGCTTGAAAGGCGGGAAACGCGCTGACGTTGACGCCATACTCCGCCAGCTGACCGGGCGTCAGCACCGGGCGCAGCTGCCCGCCATCGTCAACAAACGTGATATCAGCCTGACCCAGCTCCTGGTCATTAACCACCACGGTGACAGGATAAGTCCCCGGCTGCTGGCCGCCGGGTTTGGCGAAGTAGTGCAGATCGGAGGTTTGCTGCTGCGGGTCAGCAAACTCCAGCGCCGCCGGGTCAAAATAGTCGTCGGCCAGCGCCCGGCTCAACGGACTGAGACAAAACATCATCGTCGGCACCGTCGCCAGCGCCACCGCCCGCCCGGCGGTAACGGGCAACAAGGCATACTCCCGCACCCTGGCTGTTGTTATTCTTTTCATGCTGGCGCCGTCCGGTAAGCTCATCAAAAAGGGGAATTACTGCTGGGCGAAATCGCTGACGCCGCCGTAGTCGTTAATCGCCCGCCATTTGACGGTGCCGTGCCCGCTCACCGGCCACGTTTTCTCGCCGAAGGGAGCCACCATGCCGGGATCGTCGATGCTTTGCCCGCCCACCTCGACGGCGTAAAAAGAGACGAAGTAGGGAGTGGGATTTATCACCGTCAGCCGACCGCCGGACTGGCTAAACTTCAGCTGCTGCCAGGCCTTTGCCGGGTCGCCCGCCAGGTCGTTGGGGCGATAGAAGATTTTGAATTTCGATTTAATATTCACCTGCAGCTTATTCACCTCGCCCTGAGGCGTCGGGGCGATACTTTTGACGTTCAGCCAGAAGACCGATTCACGGTCGCGGGGCAGCGAGGCGCCAATAAAGTTAATCCGCAGAACGTTATTTTGCTCCGGATCGAGACGGAACAAGGGCGGCGTTACAATGAAGGGCACCCTGGCCTTATCGTTTTCCGCGTAATTTTCCACCCACGACTGCACCAGATAGGGCGTATGGGTATCGGCATTGGTGACTGAAATAGCGGCTTCACGCTTCCCTTCCTGATAAATCACACGGGTTCCACCCATGACAATACCGGCCTGCGCTGCCGTGGTGCACAGCAGAAAAGCCGCAACGGCAATTATTTTCTTCATCATGACTTACCATCAGGTAAAAGTTGAACAGACAACAAAATAAAGCAGTGAATAACAGAGCCAGTACTCGACGGGATAATTAGCAAAAACAACTATACCGTCACGAATATATTTCGTGACTTCATGACAATTAACACATTAGCTATCTGTAATTAATCAAGACGCAGTGGGCTGACTCTGAATAACGCGCAATTAGATCAATTATAAATCATATTGAAATTAGCTGTACCGTCGGCTTTACCTGCCGTCACGGTCGCCGCGGTGGAGATATAGTCGGCGTAAAACTCGAGGTCGGCAGAGCCGGTGCCGCCGCTGGTACCCGGAGTGACCGTCTGTTTGGCTGACGTTTTACCGAGGCTGACAGCCGTCGACCGATCGTGCTCATACAGCTTAATCGCTACGCCGCTGGCGCCGCCGTTGATGGCCAGCAGGGAGTTATCAGACTGATCGCGCGCGCCGTCAAACAGCACGGCGACCGTAGTCACGCTGGCCGGGCAATCTTTCACTTTGATATGGAAGGGGGTTTTGGTGGTTTCAAAACCAGTGCCGGTAAAATAGTTGCTGGCCCATTTGCCCAGATCAACCTTCTGGCCATTAGAACTACTATCGACGTTGCAAGAGCTGTCGGTGATTGACCCATTGAAGATGACCTGCCCGCCGGCGCCTTCCGAACTGGTGCCCGAGTCAGGATTGATAGTGTTGGCCGCGGTAGCCTGCAAGGCTACGCCAGAAAGCAGCGCTCCTATGAGGATGGTTATAAAGCGAGGTTGTTTTTTCATTATTTATCTCATCGTTAACGAACATATTTTCCATCATCGACAATAGCCCTAAAGCTATCGCGAAACGGCTCGTCAGCTCCTCCCTGTAAATGTACGTTGCGTTCCTTCCGCAGGATATTAGGCACATCCCCCTCTACTCTGCCTTATTTCGCCAATAGATGGCCATGAATAACAAACAGAAGAAAAAAGAGTTATTTTGATGTGCGAAATAAATATATTACCCGAAGTATCAAAAGGCAACCCGGGGAGATGTTAACTATAAGTTAATAGCTATGTTCGCCATATATTTAATTTTTGAAATGGCTTTTCAATGTTAATTTACATATCTATACAAAAGAAATTCAAATACCTTTAAACAACAACAGATCAATTCAATTAACAAATTTAAAGACAATTGTTCAAAAATTCGTCTTGTTTTATTGTGCGCTCGTCAGAGCGTACACAAAAATTAGGAATTTTCCTGGTATTAATATTCATAATTTCTACACAAACGACGCCAGGGTGCGCCACCTCCACCCGCTAATCCCTTATTATGGAAGTGTTTTTATTTTCAAGTGAAAGCCAATACATAAGTGACATAAATACATGGGCGCTGCCGCCGGCAAAATAACCACCCTCTTCGAATGGTTATTTTGAAGTTAAAAAAAATCCGCAACCCGAATGGATTGCGGACTGAGGATCGGTCAGAAATGAGATGGACTTCAGAACAGGCCCAGCGGCGCGGTGCCGTAGCTCACCAGCAGGTTTTTGGTTTGCTGATAGGCATCCAGCGCCATCTTGTGCGTTTCCCGACCGACGCCGGACTGTTTATAGCCGCCGAACGCCGCATGCGCCGGGTAGACATGATAGCAGTTGGTCCACACGCGACCGGCTTTAATGCCGCGACCCATGCGATAGGCGAGGTTGGTATCCCGCGTCCACACCCCGGCACCGAGACCAAACTGGGTCTCATTGGCGATAGCCAGCGCTTCCGCTTCGTCCTTAAAGGTGGTCACCCCGATCACCGGCCCAAAGATCTCCTCCTGGAAGGAGCGCATATCGTTGCGACCTTTAATCAGCGTAGGCTGAATATAAAAGCCATTATCCAGCGCCGGCGCGATAGCCGCCCGCTCGCCGCCGGTCAGAATTTGCCCACCCTCTTCCCGGGCAATCTGAATATAGGAGAGGATCTTGTCGAACTGCTGGCGGGAAGCCTGAGCGCCGATCATGGTGTCGGTATCTAACGGATCGCCGCGGCGGATCTGCGCCACCTTCTCCATTACCCGTGCCATAAAGGGCTCATAGATGGATTCATGGATCAGCGCCCGCGACGGGCAGGTACAGACCTCACCCTGGTTGAAGAAGCCGAGCACCAGCCCCTCCACCGCCTTCTCAATAAATTCCTCTTCTCCGTCCATCACGTCGGCGAAGTAGATGTTGGGCGATTTCCCCCCCAGCTCGACGGTGCAGGGGATAATATTTTCCGCCGCGCAGGCGAGAATATGCCGCCCGACCGGCGTGGAGCCGGTAAACGCCAGCTTGGCGATACGCTTGCTGGTGGCCAGCGCCTCGCCCGCCTCTTTGCCGAAACCCTGCACCACGTTAAGCACCCCGGCCGGGAACAGATCGCCGATCAGCTCCAGCAGCAGGGTAATGCTTAGCGGCGTCTGTTCCGCCGGTTTGAGCACCACGCAGTTCCCCGCCGCCAGGGCCGGGGCCAGCTTCCACGCGGCCATCAGCAGCGGGAAGTTCCACGGGATAATCTGCCCGACCACCCCCAGCGGTTCATGGAAATGATAGGCCACCGTGGTTTCGTCAATCTCGGCGGTGCTTCCCTCCTGAGCGCGCAGGCAGCCGGCGAAGTAGCGAAAATGATCCACCGCCAGCGGCAGGTCAGCATTCAGGGTTTCGCGGATCGGTTTCCCATTGTCCCAGCTCTCCGCCACCGCCAGATATTCCAGATGCTGTTCAATACGATCGGCGACCTGTAGCAGCAGCCTGGAGCGCTGTTGCACTGAGGTTTTACCCCACGCCGGCGCCGCGCGATGGGCGGCGTCGAGGGCGAAGTCAATGTCTCTGGCATCCGAGCGGGGAAACTGCGCAATGTTGCTGCCGTCGACCGGCGAAGTATTCATAAAGAATTCACCGCTCAGCGGCTCGACAAATCTACCGTCAATAAAGTTGCCGTAAGCCGATTTAAATGAAACCACGGCGCCGGGCTGGCCAGGATGTGCATAACGCATCGCAAATCTCCTTCTGTAGGGTTGAGACGCAGCGGCATATTGATTTTTTAAATTTGCCGCCGAACGCTTCTCACTGTGCAGGGGTTATGCCAGTTTTTTATTTTCTTTAAATATTTTTATTTATTAATACGTTGCCTTCACTAACCGAGCAGATGGTCAGCCATCTGTCGCACGGGTTTCCACTTATGTGTTGCAAATCGCAACACCAAATAAACCAAATGGCTACAATATTGCAACACAGCAACATCGACCCAGAGGTGCCCTGTGGCAGGCAATCCCTTTCTTCTCGCACCAGAGGTTAATGCGAATCCCCTGCTGAGCGATTCGTGGTCTCGCTGCCAGCGCTACGGGCTGGATCCCGCCACCGAGGATTTTCCCCGCCTCGGCGCCGGCGAGCTGGCGGACCGGCTCGCCAGCCACCGCGGCCTGCAGCAGCTGGCGCAGCCGGTGGTGGAAGCCCTGTCGCGCCAGGTCGCAGACCTGCAGTCGGTGGTGATCCTTTCCGACCCCGACGGCCTGGTGCTGCATACTCTCGGCGATACCCAGGCGCTGCAAAAGGCCCAGCGCGTGGCGCTGGCTCCCGGCAATCTGTGGAGTGAAAGCGGGCGCGGGACCAACGCCATCGGCACCGCGCTGGCGATTGACGATGGCTGCGAGATCGATGGCCGTCAGCACTTTCTTACCCGCAACCAGAATCTGTACTGCGCGGCGATGCCGCTCCAGCGACCGGACGGAAGCATCGCCGGGGTGCTGGATATCTCCGGCCCGGCGAATTTTCCCCACCAGCACACCTTTGGCTGGGTAAAAGCGGCGGCAAAGCAAATTGAATATCTGTGGGTGAAACAGAGTCTGCATCCTGAGCAGTGGCTGATGAGCCTGCACCGGCAGGTGGACAAACTCGACAGCGTCGAGGAGCTGCTGCTGGTCTTTTCCGACAACGTCCTCACCGCCGGCAACCGGCTGGCGATGCGCGAGTTCGGCCTGAGCGCGGCGCAGTTTGGCCAGCTCACCTTTGCCTCGCTTTTTCCGACGCTGACGCAAACGGCGGTCAGCGTCCCGCTGCCGCTGACCACGCCGCAGGGCCGCTACCATTATCGCCTGCGGGCGCCCACCCGCCGCCGGATGGCGGTAAGCGCCCCGCCGGCCATGCATCTCCCCTTTACCAGTCCGCGCGAAGGTGAAAAGCTGCTGCGGCTGCTCAACGCCGGCATCGCCCTGTGCATTGAAGGAGAAACCGGCAGCGGCAAAGAGTATGTCAGCCGCACGTTGCACCGGCACAGCCGCTGGCGCAGCGGTAAATTTGTCGCCATTAACTGCGCCGCCATTCCGGAATCGCTGATCGAATCCGAGCTCTTCGGCTACCAGCCGGGGGCGTTTACCGGCGCCAGCAAAAATGGCTATATCGGTAAAATCCGCGAGGCTGACGGCGGGGTGCTGTTTCTTGATGAGATCGGCGATATGCCGCTGGCGCTGCAGACCCGCCTCCTGCGCGTCCTGCAGGAGAAAGAGGTCGCTCCGCTGGGCGCCAGTCGCAGCGTGCCGGTGAATTTCGCCTTGATCTGCGCCACCCACCGCAACCTGACCCAGCGGGTCAGCGCCGGAGAATTCCGTGAAGATCTGCTGTGGCGCCTGCGGGAATACGCCCTGGCGCTGCCTCCGCTGCGCGAGTGGCCGGCGCTGGAAACCTTTATCGCCACCCTGTGGCACGACCTGGGCGGTGCTTCACGCCGGGTGACGCTTTCAAACGCGCTGCTGGTTCACCTCAGCCAGCTGCCGTGGCCGGGAAACGTACGCCAGCTGCAGAGCGTCCTGAAGGTAATGCTGGCTCTCGCCGATGAGGGCGACACGCTGACGCCCGACGCGCTGCCGGAGGCGTATCGCGCCACGCCTGCGCCGTTGCCGCGCGGGGGATTGCAGGCCCATGATGAGCAGTTGATTGTCGATACCCTGGCCAGGGTCAACGGCAACGTCAGCCGGGCGGCGCAGATACTGGGTATCGCCCGCAGCACGTTGTACCGCCGTGCCGCCCGTGCCGGACGGCCTCGTCGCTGAGGCTATGGCGTAAAGCGCGCCGGTAGCTTGCACGCTGTCGGAAAACCTCCGCCGCCATAGATGGCGGTTATATCTCTCTGCGCTAACCAGGTGTTGCGGTAAGAGGTAGCCCTTCCCGCAGGGCATCGATCGCCGCCCGCGTTTTTTGCGGCAGCCACGGCCCCTCCGGCCATACCGCGTGGATGGCGAAACGCACCTGAGCGCTGGGCGCCAACACCTGCTGCAATGTCCCATCGGCAAGCGCCTGCGCCACCAGCCAGTCCGGCAGCCAGGCGATGCCCATCCCCTGCTGCACTGCCGCCGCGATGGCGGCAAAATCATCCTGTATCAGCCACGTCTGCGGACTGAAGCGCACTTCGCCCTGCTGCGGGTCATACAGTTGCCATTTTTGCAGCTGGCCGTTGTGCAGATAGCCGAGGGTACGGTGCTCGTTCAACCCGGCAATAGTCTGCGGCGCTGGCTGCTGGCGCAGGTACTCCGCCGCCGCGCACAGCACCATGCCGTGCTCTCCCAGCGCCCGGGCCCGCAGCGACCCGGTATCGGCCAGGCTCCCGATACGCACCGCAAGATCAAACCCCTCCTCCAGCAGATTGACCTGCCGGTCGCTGTAGTGGAGCTCGAGCTTCAGTAACGGATAGCGCTGGCTGAGGCGGAACAGCAGCGGTGCCACGCAGCGCTGGCCAAACAGCACCGGCAGCGACACCCGCAGCCGCCCCTGCACCTCATCTTTGCCGCGCTGCAGCGTCTCTTCGGCCTCGCGGATGCGCTCCAGCGCTTCCCGGCACTGGCGATAGAATTGCTCCCCCTCTTCCGTCAGCAGTTGCCGTCGGGTGGTACGCTGGAATAACGCCACGCCGAGACGCGCTTCCAGCCGGGCAATGGTTTTTCCCACCGCCGAACGCGTCACATGGAGGATCGCCGCCGCGCTGGCAAAGTTGCCGCTCTCGACCACGGTGACAAATACCGGGATCGCATTCAGATCGTCGCGCACAGATTGGTTCCTTACGGGATACAATAGGGAAAAATAATGTCACTCCTGAGACAAAAAAGACAGTGTTAGTCTTTGCTTCTATCTTTCATTTGAGGCACTCATCATGGCTAACGTTCTGGTTTTAAAATCCAGCATTAATGGCGAAACATCCCTGACCAATCAGTTGATTAACGAATTTCTCGCGGCGCGCCAGGCGGCGGGACACGGCGATCGGCTCACCGAACACGATCTCAGCGCCATGGCGCTGCCAACGCTGGATCGCCCCCTGTTCGCCGCCCTGCGCGGGGCAGTGGATCCGCAGCCTGCTATCCGCGAGGCGGTCGCCCTCTCCGACCAGCTTATCGCCGAGTTAAAGGCCAGCGACCTGCTGGTGATCGGCGCGCCGATGTATAACCTCAACGTCCCGACCGATCTAAAAAAATGGTTCGACCTCGTGGCGCGGGCGCGGGAAACCTTTCGCTACACCGAGAGCTGGCCGCAGGGGCTGGTGGAGGGCGTCCGGGCGGTGGTCGTCAGCAGCCGCGGCGGTATTCACCAGGGAGAAACTACCGACGCCGTCACGCCCTATCTGCGCGCGGTACTGGGGCTGATGGGGATCCAGGAGGTGGAATTTATCTATGCCGAAGGGCTGGACAATCGCCCGCATGGTCGCGACGCCGGGATCGCCAGCGCCCGGGCGCAGATTGCCCGGCTCGCCGTTCCGGCCTGAGTCGTGGAGAAATTGTGCTGGCGCTGGCGGCCTTTTTATTTTAGAGTTATCTAAATTTAGACAAAGCTAAAATAAATGACCACACCTGAAGACCTGCAGGCCCGCGCCGGAGAAGCCGCCGCGCTGATGAAAGCGATGAGCAATCCTCACCGATTGCTGATCCTGTGCATGCTGTGCGATGCGCCCAGGGCCAGCGCCGGCGAACTCGCCCGGGCTACAGGGCTGAGCCCCTCCGCCACCTCGCAACACCTCGCGCGGATGCGTGACGAGGGGCTGATCGACAGCGAGCGCGACGCCCAGCGTATCCACTATTTCATCACCCACCCTGCGGTACAGCAGGTGATCAATACGCTGAAAACGCTCTATTGCCCGTGAGGATCCTATGACCATCGCCACCGTAACTCCCGCCGAGGCCCAGGCGCAGATTGCCCAGGGCGCCAGACTGATTGATATCCGCGATGCGGATGAATATGCGCGCGAACATATCCCCGATGCCGAGCTGGTGCCGCTCGCCACTCTGTCCAGCGGTGCGCCCCTCAATGCCCGAGCCGGAGAGACGGTCATCTTTCACTGCCAGGCGGGTTCCCGGACGCAGAATAATGCGATTCGTCTGGCCGCGGCCGCCGCGCCGGCGCAGCCTTGTCTGCTGGCAGGAGGAATTCAGGCGTGGAAAGCCGCGGGGTTGCCGGTAGTGGAAGATTCATCGCAGCCGCTGCCGCTGATGCGCCAGGTGCAAATTGCCGCTGGCACCCTGATTTTACTGGGGGTGCTGCTGGGCTATACCGTTAACGGCGGCTTTTTCCTGCTCAGCGGCGCGGTCGGCGCCGGGCTCACCTTCGCCGGCGTAACCGGCTTTTGCGGCATGGCGCGTCTGCTGGCGACCATGCCGTGGAACCGGCGCCAGGGGGTTAAAACGCGCTCCAGATAAGCCAGGCAATGCCGCCGAAGAGCAGCCATTTGACGATGTAATAGACCGTCTTATTCCATTTTTTCAACCGCTTACCAACAATACGGATCTGGTAAATATAGCGAAACGCCCGGTTAATCCCGCCGGTGCGATCGCCGATATCGTTGGGCGCCGAAGCGGCGCTCATCAGATGGCGTCCCAGCCAGTGGTTAACTTTCTGCGCCCAGCGGTAGCGCATCGGCCGTTCAATATCGCAGAACAGAATCAAGCGATTCTCACCACTGGTATTTTCCGCATAGTGGATATAGGTCTCGTCAAACAGCACGCCTTCTCCATCGCGCCAACTGTAACGCTGGCCATCCACCTCGATAAAGCAGCGGTCATCGTTCGGCGTTGCCAGGCCCAGATGAAAGCGTAGCGAGCCGGCGTAGGGGTCACGATGGCGCGGCAGACGGCTACCGTCCGGCAGAGTGGCAAACATGGCCGCTTTCACCGACGGGATATCGCGCAGCAGCGCGGTAGTTTGCGGACAGAGCTGGCTGGCGGAAGGATGGGCATCCTCATACCATTTCAGATAAAAGCGTTTCCAGCCGGTTTTGAAAAATGAGTTAAACCCGGCATCGTTATATTTATCGGCCGCTTTAATCTGCTCCAGCTGCTGAAGGTGGAGACCTTCGTCGCGAATAACCTGCCAGTTTTGCTGCAATATCGCCAGCTCGGGAAACATCTCCGGCCGCAGATAAGGCGTATTCGGCACGCGGGAAAATAAATACATAAATCCATTCAGCGGCGCGGTAAATGTGGAATGGTCGGAGAGCTGCCGCCAGAAACGATAGCGCACCCGTCCGCGGTAATGGACATACAGTACAGCAATAACAATGATCAACAGAATGATATACTTCATGGTGTCTTTCCTGACCTGATTGGTGGTAACCCTACCCTCGCCGTCCCCCTTTCTCAGCAGCGGTATGGCGCCAGCAAAACATTAACAATGTTAATACATATAACTCCAAATTGTTTTAACAAAAAACAGCACGCCCGGTGTTCAGTGAGCGGGCGTTGAGCTATGGTTTAGGTTTATCCATGGTGTTAACAGTGAGGAGTGAATTATGTTTGCTGTCGGCGATCTGGTACAACCCCGAGCGGGCGGACCAAAACTGAAAGTGGTGGAAGTGCAAGGGGAGCAACTGGTGGTGGTTCAGGCCGCACAGGAGCAGGGAGAGCGCTATTCGCTGAAGTCGGACGAGGTCACGCCGTATCAGGAAGAGGGAGACTTCGGCGTCTGCTAAAGCCCCTCGCTTAAAGTCGTAAGGCCAGGCCGGTGGGTCTCTCACCACCGGGCTGGCGCTGGCCCGAAGGCGTTAAATTAAAAAGCTATCCAACGATTTACCCTGGGCGACAGCCTCAGCAATCGGCTTCGGCATTCTTCCCTGTCCGGTCCAGGTTTTCTCTGCGCCAGTATGATCGGTATAACGATATTTCGCCGGGCGCGGTTGACGCTTTTTGCCTCCCGCCTTTGGCGGCTGAATATCGGCCACCAGCTCGTCAGGAGAAATACCGTCGGCGCGCATCAGCTCAAGCCAGGTATTCACTTTCTCCTGATATTCAGCCTGCTGCTGAGCTGCCTGCTGCTGTTGCGTACGTTTTTCTTCAGTGACGATCCTGAGCTTTTCCAGCATCTCTTCAAGCACGTCAATGGAGAATTCACGGGACAGGGCACGCAGTGAACGGATATTATTCAGTTTGTGTAACATTGAAGACATAAAATTAAAAAATTCCAAATAGCAAATTAAAAGATACAACGCGGCAAGTGTAATAGAAACGTTTATTTATTTCCAGCCTTCGGTTGTCCAGATAAATATATAAGGTGGATATTAGCGGTTATCCCCTGAAGCTATATTGGCAAATATCTGAGCCTTTTTCATAAGCACAGGCAAAAAAGAGAGTGAATAAATAAAAAAGGCAGAATGACGGGAAAAACCATCGTTCTCGCCAGGAATATTAGCTTTATGGTCAGCGGGTTACCTGCTGTTCATACGTGGCCGCTCTGATACATACCTTTGGCCGCAGTGAATAGTTAATCAGACAATGGGAATAAAACAACAATTCGCAATTCAGAATTTTTCACCATAAAAACGCGACTTACGGCATAAAAAATCCTAAAAGAGAGCGGAATCACACACTCGCGTAATGTTGCGCCATGGTTGGCTATCAGGCGCCGTTCCCTCGGCCAGTCTCGATTTCGCAACCAAGAGTAACTCATTGATAAATATGGATATTTGTAAAAACAGGAATAAAAGTAGCGTAACGAACAAAAAACAAACCATCGCAGAGTATTTTATCGACAAAAAGGCGATAAATAAAAATTTATAGCTAGTTGCCACTTTTAATGCAGAGATATACTCTACGCACATCAAAACAGGCAGCCCAAAAACGCTATACCAACGCGCATTTTTCGGCGTTAATGACTTCATTTTCGAGGAGCACTCCGATGTTCTCTGCGCACTCCCGCTTGCGGCATGCGGTTGCAGACACCTTTGCGATGGTAGTTTACTGCACCGTCGTCAACATGATGATCGAAATTTTTCTCTCTGGTATGACGTTTGAGCAGTCGTTATCGTCGCGTCTGGTGGCGATCCCGGTCAACATTATTATTGCCGTACCCTATGGGATTTATCGCGATTTCGCCATGCGTCAGGCCCGGCGCATCAGCCCGGCCAGGTGGATGAAAAATATGGCCGACGTGCTGGCCTACGTCACCTTTCAGTCGCCGGTGTATGTCGCTATTCTGTGGAGCGTGGGTGCTGACTGGCACCAGATTGTCGCCGCGGTGAGCTCGAACCTGGCGGTATCAATGATGATGGGCGCCGCCTACGGCTACTTCCTCGACTATTGCCGCCGCCTGTTCCGCGTGGCGCCCTATCAGCAGGCGAAGGCCTGACCAACGCGTTAGCAGCGACTGGCTCTGCCAGTCGCCTCTTCCCGCCAGCCCGCCTCGCCTGGATCCTTAAATGCCTATCGGCGTATTAATTCGTCGACATTGCCGGCTGGGCTTCGCCAAATAGCCCATTCAGAAAACGCTCAAGCGCCATGCGTGAGCTAAATCCATGCGGAATACCATAATGTTGTTGCGCATCCCCGGCTAAATACAGCGGAAACTGTTCATAATGATCACAGGTTTTGATATCTGAAGCCGGTTCGGCCAGCATATTGCTGCGCTCTTTTAACGCCGGATGAATAACTAACGCTGTTCGCCCCATGCGCGCTTCGCGGTTCACATAAACATAATTATCGCCGCGGCGATAGCCGTACGCTTTTTGCGTCACAACATCCATGGTGAAGCCGGCTTTTTCAAGAACACGCGCCACCTCATCGGGTCTTAAATACATACTGATTCCTCGTTATCTTTTACCGCACATTGACCTTACCTTATTCATTAAGGACAGTGCTTTCGGAAAATTCCAGAAACCACAACAGTAAGCATAATTCAAAATCTTGTCCTACACTTACTCACTCGATGGAATTAAGGGAGATAACGATGGCTAACCATGTGAACCGCAACAATTTTGACGAGAACGCCGAAGATATTCATAACGATGTCAGCCAATTAGCGGATACGCTGGAAGAGGTGCTGAAATCATGGGGCAGTGACGCCAATGAGGAAGCGGAAGCGGCGCGTGTCAAAGCGCAGTCGCTGTTAAAAGAGACTCGTGCCCGCCTTAATGGCCACAACCGGGTGCAGCAGGCGGCGCTGGATGCGCGCCAGGCAGCGTGCGATGCGCTGGGCTGTGCCGATACCTACGTGCGCAATAAACCGTGGCACAGTGTGGGCGCCGCCGCCGCCGTCGGGGTATTTATTGGCGTATTGCTCAATTTACGTCGATAATAGCTTAAGCGTCGGCTGCCGCCGCGCGATTGGCGCGCGGTAGCCCGCGAGCTTTACGGAAGGCAATGAAGATAACAAATACGCGTCAGCCCCTGCGCGCCTCTGGCCGCAGGGGTTTTTCTCCTTCCCCGACTTAAGCGCCATCAAATCGCGATCGCCTCTCTCAGCCGTCGGGCAAGTCCGTCAGCCATCGCCGGCGAACGTATATTGGTAAAACTCATCAATAATCCCCCCTCGCCCGCGTGGCGAATCCGCCAGTCGCTCAGCGCCTGCACCGCCAGCCCGGCCACAACCGCCCGCCGCGCGAGCAGCCGATCGTCGCCGCTGACCGACATAACCAGTTGAATTCCCCCCAGCTGCGGCGTGACCTGAAAGCCCTGCGCCTGCAGAGCCGACTCCAGCCACTGTCTACGCTGGCTATAGCTGGCACGCATTTTCTTCAAATGACGCCAAAAATATCCCTGCTGGATAAAATCCGCCAGCGTCTGCTGCCACAGGGTGGGAACGGTGCAGGATTGGCGCTCCGCGGTCTGGTGAAAACGCGCCACCAGCGGGGTCGGCACCACCAGCCAGGCGGTGCGCAGCGCCGGGAACATCGACTTACTGAAGGTGCCCGCGTAGATGACCCTCTGCGGCGCATCAAGGCTTTTCAGCGGCGGCAGCGGTTTGCCGTGATAGCGAAACTCGCTATCGTAATCGTCCTCAATGATCCACGCGTCGCGCTCCGCGGCCCACGCCAGCAGCTGGCGGCGTCGGGGAAGCGACAGCGCGACCCCCAGCGGACTCTGATGGGCTGGTGTGAGCAGGGCAAATCGCGCCTGCGGGTGATGACGCTGGCCCCAGTCGACGTCCATCCCTTCGTCGTCCACCGGAATCGCATCCACCGCCAGCTGCCCAGCCTCGACGACCGGCCGGATAAAGGGATACCCCGGATCTTCCATCCACATATGCTGTCCCGGCTGCGCCAGGGTACGCAGGATAAGGTTCATGGAGGCGGCATAGCTGCCGGTGATCAACACCTGATCCGGCTGACAGTCGATACTGCGCGACAGGCGTAGATAATCGACGATAGCCTGGCGCAGAAGCGGATCGCCGCCGGGATCGCCGGGTGCAAGATCGAACCGCGACTGCGTCCGCAGCCGACGCCCCATCACCCGCGCCCACTGCCCGCGCGGAAAGAGATCCAGCGCCGGCAGCCCCATCTGAAACGGCAGCGGCTCCGTCGGCGCGGCCGGTTGCACTGGCGGTACCGGCGCCAGCTGGCGCGGGCTGAGCCGCTCGCTGACAAAGGTCCCCGCCTGCCCACGCCGCTCGAGCCATCCCTGGGCGACCAGCTCTCCCCAGGCGTTTTCGATGGTCGCCCGGGAGACGCCCTGCTCCTGAGCGTACACCCGGCTGGCGGGCAAACGGCTGCCCGGGGTCAGTTCGCCACGTTCAATCGCCGATTTCAACTGGCGGGCGATACGCTGATAAAGCGGGAGGTTAATCGCTTCCATTATGGTCTGCTTTTTTCATCACAATATGGCTATCTTTTGCAGTCCATTATAGTGCTATTTTGGCTGCCGTCTTAGAGAGGAGAACACCATGAACCAATTACGTCAGCCATTCAGTGAACTGAGCCCGGAAGTCTATAAAGGGCTGGTACAGGCCAGCATCGCGCTGGAGAAAAGCGAGCTGGGCAACGCCCTGGTAGAGCTGGTTTATTTACGCGTCTCGCAGATCAACGGCTGCGCCTTCTGTCTTGAGAAACATAGCCAGGCGCTGCGCAAAGGCGGCATGGCGCAAAGCAAACTGGATGCCCTTGCGGGCTGGCGGGTAAGCGCCCACTTTACTCCGGCCGAACGCGCGGCGCTGGCATGGGCCGAGTCGGTCACCGACATTGCCGCCAGCCATGCGGAAGATGAGGTTTACCTGCCGCTGCGCGAACATTTTACCCCGCGTCAGATAAGCGATCTGACCTTCGCCGTCAGTCTGATGAACGCCTTTAACCGCCTCGCCGTGGCCATGCGCCTGTAGTTCCGCACAGCCTCCCCCCTCCTCCGCCGATCTATCCCGGCGGGGGACCCGCTTGCCAAAAACGCTATATATTGAGTGGTTGAAGTTTTAAATAACTACATCTAGTATTTCCTTATCGAATGGCCCACTACGTTCGACGCTATGTTTAGCGCCGTGCTGTTATCTTAAATGGAAATACGAATCATGCGCATTATTATTTACACTCGAAATGACTGCGTGCAGTGCCATGCCACCCGGCGAGCCATGGAGAGCCGGGGACTGGCCTTTGAAATGGTCAACGTCGACCAGCAGCCGGATGCCGCCGACACCCTGCGCGAGCAGGGATTTCGCCAGCTGCCGGTGGTGATCGCCGGTGAGCTGCGCTGGAGCGGCTTCCGCCCGGATATGATCAATCGCCTGCGCCCCTCCTTTACGGCAGCCAGCGCATGAGCCTCATCGTCTACTTCTCCAGCCGTTCGGAGAATACCCATCGCTTTGTGCAGCGCCTGGGGCTGCCAGCGGTGCGCATCCCGCTGAACGAGCGTGAACATCTGCGGGTAGACGAGCCCTATATTCTCATCGTTCCCAGCTATGGCGGCGGCGGCACCGCCGGCGCGGTACCGCGTCAGGCGATCCGCTTTTTAAACGACGTGCATAACCGCCAGCTGATCCGCGGAGTGATTGCCGCCGGCAATCGCAACTTTGGCGACGGCTGGGGGCGTGCCGGAGATGTCATCGCGCAAAAATGCGCCGTGCCCTATCTCTACCGCTTCGAGCTGATGGGAACCCCCGACGATATCAACACCGTGCGTAAAGGAGTCAGTGAATTTTGGCAACGACAACCGCAGAACGTATAACCGCCGCCGTGGATTTTCACGCCCTCAACGCGATGCTGAATTTGTACGACAGCGAGGGCCGCATCCCGTTTGAGAAAGATCGCCAGGCGGTTGAGGCCTTTATGGCGACCCAGGTTCAGCCCAACGCCCTCACCTTCCCCAGCCAGGAGGATAAGCTCAGCTGGCTCGTCAGCGAGGGCTATTACGATCCGCAGGTGCTGGCCGGCTATGACCGCGGGTTTGTGCTGGCGTTGTTCGCCCATGCCCAGCGCGCTCCGTTTCGCTTTCAGACCTTCCTCGGCGCCTGGAAGTTCTATACCAGCTATGCGCTGAAGACCTTTGACGGCAAGCACTACCTCGAGGATTTCGCCGAACGCAGCGTGATGGTGGCCCTGACGCTGGCCCGGGGCGATGAACAGCAGGCGCGGCAGCTGACGGAGGAGATACTCAGCGGCCGCTTTCAGCCCGCCACACCGACCTTCCTTAACGCTGGCAAACAGCAGCGCGGGGAGCTGATCTCCTGCTTCCTGCTGCGTATTGAGGATAATATGGAGTCCATCGGCCGGGCGGTGAACTCGGCGCTACAGCTGTCGAAGCGCGGCGGCGGGGTGGCCTTTTTACTCTCCAACCTGCGCGAGGCCGGGGCGCCGATCAAGCGCATCGAAAACCAGTCTTCTGGGGTGGTGCCGGTGATGAAGATGCTGGAGGACGCCTTCTCCTATGCCAATCAGCTCGGCGCCCGCCAGGGGGCGGGTGCGGTCTGGCTGCATGTTCACCATCCCGATATTTTACGCTTTCTTGATACCCGGCGTGAAAATGCCGATGAGAAAATCCGCATCAAAACCTTGTCGCTGGGGGTGGTGATCCCTGATATCACCTTCCAGCTGGCGAAAGAAGATGCGCAGATGGCCCTGTTCTCGCCTTATGACGTCGAACGGCTGTACGGCAAACCTTTCGCCGATTGCGCCATCGGCGACCTCTATCCGCAGCTGGTGGCCGACGAGCGGGTCCGCAAGCGCTGGATCCGCGCCCGCGACCTGTTCCAGCGCCTGGCGGAGATCCAGTTTGAATCCGGCTACCCGTACATCATGTTTGAAGACACCGTGAACCGCGCCAGTCCGGTGGCCGGGCGGGTCACCATGAGCAATCTGTGTTCGGAGATCCTGCAGGTCAGTACGCCGTCCGCCTATAATGAAGACCTCAGCTATGCGCATATCGGGGAAGATATCTCCTGCAACCTCGGCTCGCTGAACATCGCCCACACCATGGACTCGCCGGATTTCGGCCGCACAATCGCCACCGCGGTGCGCGCCCTGACCGCCGTGTCCGACATGAGCGATATTCAGTCGGTTCCCTCGGTGGCGGCCGGCAACGCGGCCTCCCACGCCATCGGCCTGGGGCAGATGAATCTGCACGGTTACCTGGCGCGGGAAGGCATTGCCTACGGCAGCCCGGAGGGGCTGGACTTCACCAATATCTACTTCTACACCGTGACCTGGCACGCGCTGCACACCTCGATGCAGCTGGCCCGCGAGCGCGGCCAGCGCTTCGCCGGCTTCGAGCAGTCGCGCTACGCCAGCGGGGCGTACTTCGACAAATATCTGCAGGAGGAGTGGCAGCCGAAAACCGAACGGGTGCGCACGCTGTTCGCCCGCGCTGGCATCTCTCTGCCCGACCGGGAAAGCTGGCGCCAGCTGCGCGACGATGTCATGCGCTATGGCATCTACAATCGCTATCTGCAGGCGGTGCCGCCCACCGGCTCGATCTCGTACATCAACCATGCCACCTCCAGCATTCACCCGATCGTCTCGAAGATTGAGATCCGCAAAGAGGGGAAAACCGGACGGGTGTACTACCCCGCGCCATTTATGAATAACGACAATCTGGCCCTCTACCAGGATGCGTATGAGATAGGGCCGGAGAAGATCATTGACACTTACGCCGAGGCGACGCGCCACGTCGACCAGGGGCTGTCGCTGACCCTGTTCTTCCCCGATACCGCCACCACCCGCGATATCAACAAGGCGCAAATTTACGCCTGGAAGAAAGGCATCAAGACGCTCTACTACATCCGTCTGCGCCAGCTGGCGCTGGAAGGCACTGAAATTGAAGGCTGCGTGTCCTGCGCGCTGTAAGGAGAACAGGATGACCCATTTAACGCGCGTCAGCGCAATCAACTGGAACCGCATTGATGACGATAAAGATCTTGAGGTCTGGAACCGTCTCACCAGCAACTTCTGGCTGCCGGAGAAAGTGCCGCTGTCGAACGACATTCCCGCCTGGCAAACCCTCAGCGCGGCGGAGCAGCAGTTGACCATTCGCGTCTTTACCGGATTGACCCTGCTTGACACCATTCAGAACACCGTCGGCGCCCCGGCGCTAATGGCGGACGCCTTAACCCCGCATGAGGAGGCGGTGCTGTCGAACATCAGCTTTATGGAGGCGGTTCATGCCCGCTCTTACAGCTCCATCTTTTCCACGCTGTGCCACAGCAAGGAGGTGGATGCCGCCTTCGCCTGGAGCGAAAGCTGCGATCCCCTGCAGCGCAAGGCGCAGCTGATGCTGGGTTACTATCAGGCCGACGAGCCGCTGAAGAAAAAAATCGCCAGCGTGTTCCTCGAATCCTTTCTCTTCTACTCCGGCTTCTGGCTGCCGATGTACTTCTCCAGCCGGGGAAAGCTGACCAACACTGCGGATCTGATCCGCCTGATCATTCGCGATGAAGCGGTGCATGGCTATTACATCGGCTACAAGTACCAGAAAGGACTGGAGATCGTCAGCCCCGGCAAGCGCGAAGAATTGAAAAATTTCGCCCTCGATCTGCTGATGGATCTTTACGACAACGAACTGGCCTACAGCCGGGAGCTGTACGGCGAGAGCGGCTGGTTCGACGACGTCAGCGCTTTCCTGTGCTACAACGCCAACAAAGCGCTGATGAACCTCGGCTACGAGGCGCTGTTCCCGGCGGAGATGGCGGCGGTCAATCCGGCAATCCTCGCAGCGCTGTCGCCCAACGCCGACGAAAACCATGACTTTTTCTCCGGTTCCGGCTCCTCCTACGTGATAGGAAAAATGGAAGAGACCGCCGACGACGATTGGGACTTTTAACCGTACTTTCACCAGGAATATCGCAGGCGGATTCCTGGTGATTAATTTCACAAAATAGCGTTTAATCCACCAAATATTCTCTCCATGACCTAACCGTCATCACTTCGTCATATTTAGCAGAAAACCGGTCCATTTCAGTCGAATTATCCAAAGATAATCAAAAAATATTACCAACAACAAATTACCGCCCAGCCCTTATATCACGGGGGCTTAGCCACAGTTGCCCCCATCTGATTTTGCCGAGAGTTTGCCATTGAGGGTTGTCACAGAATCTGAGTATGTTAGGGTGTAAAAAGATCATAATCACCATCGGGTATCATATCGCAATAAACAAATAACAGGAACTTCTCTATTGCATGGCAATTAAATTAGAAATCAAAAATCTTTATAAGATATTTGGCGAGCATCCACACCGTGCTTTCAAATATATTGAGAAAGGACTCAACAAAGCGCAAATACTGGAAAAAACGGGGCTGTCGCTTGGCGTCAAAGACGCCAGTCTGGCCATTGAAGAAGGCGAGATATTCGTCATCATGGGGCTCTCCGGCTCGGGGAAATCCACCATGGTTCGCCTTCTCAATCGCCTGATTGAACCCACCCGCGGCCAGGTGCTGATTGACGGGGTCGATATCGCCAAAATGTCGGATGCCGAGCTGCGCGAGGTGCGTCGCAAGAAAATTGCGATGGTTTTTCAGTCCTTTGCGCTGATGCCGCACATGAGCGTGCTCGATAACACGGCGTTCGGCATGGCGCTTGCCGGCGTTCCCGCCGCCGAACGAGAGCAAAAAGCCCGGGAGGCGCTGCGTCAGGTGGGGCTGGAGAATTATGCCCACGCCTGGCCGGATGAACTCTCCGGCGGCATGCGCCAGCGCGTCGGTTTAGCTCGCGCCCTGGCGATTAATCCCGATATTCTGTTAATGGATGAAGCCTTCTCTGCGCTCGATCCGCTCATTCGTACCGAAATGCAGGATGAGCTCATCAAATTACAGGCGAAGCATCAACGCACTATCGTCTTTATTTCCCATGACCTTGATGAAGCCATGCGAATTGGCGATCGTATCGCCATTATGCAAAATGGCGAAGTGGTCCAGGTCGGCACTCCGGATGAAATATTAAATAATCCGGCCAATGATTATGTGCGCACCTTCTTCCGCGGCGTGGATATTAGCCAGGTATTCAGCGCGAAAGATATTGCCCGCCGCAGCCCGGTTGGCCTGATTCGTAAAACGCCTGGTTTTGGCCCCCGTTCGGCGCTGAAATTATTACAGGATGAAGACCGGGAATATGGCTATGTCATAGAGCGCGGTAATCGCTTTGTCGGGATTGTCTCGATTGATTCTCTGAAAACAGCCCTCAGCGCCGGGCAGGGGATCGAGGCGGCGCTGATTGACGCCCCGCTGGCGGTGGAAGCGCAAACCCCGCTCAGCGATCTGCTCTCCCACGTCGGCCACGCTCCGTGCGCCGTGCCGGTAGTGGATGAAGAACAACAATATATTGGCATCATTTCCAAACGGATGTTGCTCCAGGCTTTAGATCGCGAGGGGGTGAATCATGGCTGATCAGACCAACCCGTGGGGCAGCGCCCCGTCAACCGACAGCGCCGCGCAGGCTGCCGACGCCTGGGGTGGCGCCTCTACTGCCGCGCCGGCTAATGGCGGCGGCGCCGACTGGCTGCACAGCGCCCCTGCGCCGCAGCCGGAACAGTTCAATATCATGGATCCGTTCCATAAGACCCTGATCCCGCTCGACAGCTGGGTGACCCACGCCATCGACTGGATCGTGCTGCACTTCCGTCCGCTGTTCCAGGGGATCCGCGTGCCGATCGACTACATCCTCAGCGCCTTCCAGCAGCTGCTGTTGGGGATGCCGGCGCCGGTGGCGATTATCGCCTTCGCGCTAATCGCCTGGCAGATCTCCAGCCTCGGCATGGGGGTCGCCACTCTGGTATCGCTGATTGCCATCGGCGCCATCGGCGCGTGGTCGCAAGCCATGGTCACTCTGGCGCTGGTCCTCACCGCCCTGCTGTTCTGCATGGTTATCGGCTTGCCGCTGGGGATCTGGCTAGCGCGCAGCCCGCGGGCGGCGAAAATCATCCGCCCGCTGTTGGATGCCATGCAGACCACGCCGGCGTTCGTCTATCTGGTGCCGATCGTGATGCTGTTCGGCATCGGCAACGTACCGGGCGTGGTGGTGACGATTATCTTCGCCCTGCCGCCGATCGTCCGTCTGACCATCCTCGGGATAAACCAGGTGCCTGCGGATCTGATCGAAGCGTCGCGCTCATTTGGCGCCAGCCCGCGCCAGCTGCTGTTTAAGGTGCAGCTGCCGCTGGCCATGCCCACCATTATGGCCGGGGTTAACCAGACCCTGATGCTGGCCCTGTCGATGGTAGTGATCGCCTCGATGATCGCCGTCGGCGGCCTCGGCCAGATGGTGCTGCGCGGTATCGGTCGCCTGGATATGGGCCTGGCGACCGTCGGCGGGGTGGGGATCGTGATCCTGGCGATTATTCTTGACCGCCTCACCCAGGCCGTCGGTCGCGACGCCCGCAGTCGCGGCAACCGCCGCTGGTACACCACCGGCCCGCTGGGGCTTATCACTCGCCCTTTCTGTCGATAAGTCGATAACAGCGCCGCTCCCCGACACCAGCCGATGCCCGGGAGCGGCCCTTCCCGTTAAACAATAAGAGGAACCACCATGCGACATAGTACGATGTTGGCCACCGCCGCCTTTGCCACCCTGCTCGCCACCAGCGCCTTCGCCGCCGACCTGCCGGGTAAAGGGATTACGGTGAAGCCCGCTCAGAGCACTATCTCCGAAGAGAGCTTCCAGACCCTGCTGGTCAGTCGCGCGCTGGAGAAGCTGGGCTACACCGTCGAGAAACCCAGCGAAGTGGACTATAACGTTGCCTATACGTCGATTGCCGCCGGAGATACCACCTTTATCGCCACCAACTGGCAACCGCTGCACGATGACATGTACGCCGCGGCGGGCGGTGATAACAAATTCTATCGCAAAGGAGTGTACGTCTCAGGCGCCGCCCAGGGCTATTTAATCGACAAAAAAACCGCTGAGCAGTACCACATCACCTCCATCGATCAGCTCAAAGATCCGCAGATCGCCAAACTGTTTGATACCAACAATGACGGTAAAGCGGATCTCACCGGCTGTACCCCAGGATGGGGCTGCGAAGCAGTGATTAACCATCAGATTGACGCCTATGGCCTGAGCAAAACCGTCACCCATAACCAGGGCAACTACGCGGCGATGATGGCCGACACCATTGCCCGGTATAAAGAGGGTAAACCGGTGCTCTACTACACCTGGACGCCGTACTGGGTTAGCGACGTGCTGAAGCCTGGCAAGGACGTCGTCTGGCTGCAGGTGCCGTTCTCCTCCCTGCCGGGCGAGCAGAAAAACATCGACACCAAACTGGCCAACGGCGCCAACTATGGCTTCCCGGTGAACACGATGCACATCGTCGCCAACAAAGCCTGGGCGGAGAAAAATCCGGCCGCCGCCACTCTGTTTAGCGTCATGAAGCTGCCGATCGCCGACATCAACGCCGAGAATGCGATGATGCATGAAGGCCATGCTTCCGAAGCCGACATTAACGGCCACGTTGATGGCTGGATCAAAGCCCACCAGCCGCTGTTCGACAGCTGGGTGAAAACCGCCCTCGCCGCGCAGCAGTAAAACCGCTCACGGATAAGGCCCAGCGCCTTATCCAGCCCCCTTGCCCCTTTCTCGTGGCCAGGTCATAGAAAAGCGATTCCAGGAATTTCCATAGTGTTAAGGCGCATCGCGCTCTGTTAAGGTGGAGACATCGGTCAAATTGCCACCTTCACATGGATCCAGCGATAAGTTATTCATATGGAAAACCCCGCGCCCTTAACCTGTGCCTTACCTGAACGCGTCGCCACCGTCGGCGAAGGCATCAAAGACAGTCTCCCCATCGTCATCAGCTACCTTCCGGTGGCATTCGCCTTCGGACTCAATGCCACCCGGCTGGGCTTCACCCCGCTGGAAAGCCTGTTCTTCTCCTGCATTATTTACGCCGGCGCCAGCCAGTTTGTGATCACCGCCATGTTGGCCGCCGGCAGTTCGCTGTGGGTCGCCGCCCTGACGGTGATGGCGATGGATGTCCGCCACGTGCTGTATGGCCCCTCATTGCGCAGCCGCATTCGCTCAGCGCTGGATAAAAAGAAAACCGCCCTCTGGGCCTTCGGCCTGACCGATGAGGTTTTCGCCGCCGCTACCGCCAGGCTGGTTCGCGATAACCGCCGCTGGAGCGAAAACTGGATGCTTGGTCTCGCTTTTACCTCGTGGGCATCGTGGGTGTGCGGCACGCTGGCCGGCGCCTGGTCCGGCAACGGCCTGCTGGTGGATTATCCGGCGGTGGAAGCCGCCCTCGGCTTTATGCTGCCGGCGCTGTTTATGAGCTTCCTGCTGGCCTCTTTCCAGCGTCAGCAGTCACTCTGCGTCACGGCGGCGCTGGCGGGCGCGCTGGGCGGCATTCTGTTATTTTCCATTCCGGCGGCGATCCTCGCCGGAATTGTCTGCGGGTGTCTGACGGCGCTGCTTCAGGCCATGCTCAAGGGGATGCCGGATGAACAGTGAAGTCCTTCTGCTCGGGGTGATAGTCGGCGGCGTCAACTATCTCTTTCGCTATCTTCCTCTGCGTTTGCGCGCCGGCCACGCTCGTCCTGCCCGCCGCGGCCCGGTCAGCGTGCTGCTGGATACTATTGGCATCGCCTCGATTTGCGCGCTGCTGGTGGTCTCCAGCGTGCCGGAGATCCTCGCCGATGCCCATCGCCTGGCGCCGACGCTGACCGGCTTCCTGGTGCTGGGGGCCGCCTTCTGGAAAACCCGCAGCATCATTGTCCCGACCCTGCTGTCGGCGTTTGCCTATGGTCTGGCATGGAAAATCACCAACGGGCTCTAAGCTTTACGTATCAATTTTGGTCAATAATTCATTTGATTTATTTGTCACAATAGTTATTATATCGGCTGTAATTAATGAGGTCATACCCAAATGGATAGTTCGTTTACTCCCATTGAGCAAATGCTCAAGTTTCGCGCCAGCCGCCATGAAGATTTCCCGTTTCAGGAGATCCTGTTAACTCGTCTTTGCATGCATATGCAAGGTAAGCTGCTGGAAAATCGCAATAAAATGCTCAAAGCGCAGGGAATTAACGAGACATTATTTATGGCGCTGATTACGCTGGAGTCACAGGAAAACCACAGCATCCAGCCGTCCGAGCTGAGCTGTGCGCTGGGCTCGTCACGTACCAACGCCACCCGTATCGCTGATGAACTGGAAAAACGCGGCTGGATTGAGCGCCGCGAGAGCGATAACGATCGTCGCTGTTTGCATCTGCAACTGACCGAAAAGGGCCATCAGTTTTTGCGTGAAGTCCTGCCGCCGCAGCATAACTGCCTGCATCAGCTGTGGTCTTCACTTAGCACCAGCGAAAAAGATCAGCTCGAACACATCACCCGCAAACTCCTGAGCCGCCTTGATCAGATGGAAGAAGAAGGCGTGCTAGCGGACTCTCTACGCTAAGGGCGGCGTCGCTCAGCCCATTTTTACGTTGCAAGGAAAACAGCCAGGCCAGCAGATCTCTGCTGGCCTTTCTGATAAACAGGTCGGCTCAGCCGATGTGAAATAATAAGATCGTGGAGAATAACATGAGTGCAAATGCGGAGAGCCAAACCCCGCAGCAACCAGGCAGCAAAAAAGGAAAGCGTAAAGGCGCCCTTCTGTTGCTGACATTGCTCTTCATTATTATTGCCGTGGCATATGGGATTTACTGGTTTCTGGTACTGCGTCACTACGAAGAGACCGACGATGCCTACGTGGCAGGGAATCAGGTACAAATTATGGCTCAGGTCGCGGGCAGCGTGACCAAAGTCTGGGCTGACAACACGGACTACGTGCAGAAAGGCGATCCGCTGGTCACGCTCGATCGGACCGATGCCCAACAGGCGTTTGAAAAGGCTAAGACCCAACTGGCCGCCAGCGTGCGTCAGACCCGCCAGCAGATGATCAACAGCAAGCAGCTGCAGGCAAATATCGACGTCAAAAAAACCGCCCTCGCCCAGGCGCAGGCTGACCTGAACCGCCGCATCCCGCTGGGCGCCGCGAACCTCATTGGCCGCGAAGAGCTGCAGCACGCCCGCGATACCGTCGCCAGCGCACAGGCCGAACTCGACGTGGCAATCCAGCAGTACAACGCCAACCAGGCGATCGTGCTGGGCACCAGGCTGGAACAGCAGCCGGCGGTGCTCCAGGCGGCCACCGAAGTGCGTAACGCCTGGCTGGCCCTGCAGCGTACGCAGATCGTCAGCCCGATTAGCGGCTACGTTTCCCGTCGCTCGGTACAGCCTGGCGCGCAGATTGGCACCACCACGCCGCTGATGGCGGTGGTCCCGGCGACCAACCTGTGGATCGATGCTAACTTTAAAGAGACTCAGCTGGCGCATATGCGTATCGGCCAGCCGGCCACCGTGATCAGCGATATCTATGGCGATGACGTGAAATACACCGGTAAAGTGGTCGGTCTGGATATGGGCACCGGCAGCGCCTTCTCTCTGCTGCCGGCGCAGAATGCCACCGGCAACTGGATCAAAGTGGTACAGCGTCTGCCGGTTCGTATCGAGCTGGATGAAAAACAACTAGCGGAACACCCGCTGCGCATCGGCCTCTCGACGCTGGTGGAAGTCAACACCACCGATCGCGATGGTGAAATGCTGGCCAGCCAGGTGCGGAGCTCCCCGGTTTACGAGAGCAATGCCCGCGAAATCGCTCTCGATCCGGTTAATAAGCTGATAGACGAGATCATTCAGGCCAACGCCGGATAATTCGGGGTGAGTGTAATGCAACAGCAAAAACCGCTGGAAGGCGCGCAGCTGGTCATTATGACCATTGCGCTGTCGCTCGCGACGTTCATGCAGGTGCTGGATTCCACTATCGCCAACGTGGCGATCCCGACCATTGCCGGCAACCTTGGCTCGTCGCTGAGCCAGGGGACCTGGGTCATCACCTCGTTCGGGGTCGCTAACGCCATCTCCATCCCGATCACCGGCTGGCTGGCCAAGCGCGTCGGCGAGGTGAAGCTGTTCCTGTGGTCAACCACCGCCTTCGCCATTGCCTCCTGGGCCTGCGGCGTCTCCAACAGCCTGACGATGCTGATTTTCTTCCGCGTCATTCAGGGGATCGTCGCCGGGCCGCTGATCCCGCTGTCGCAAAGTCTGCTGCTCAGCAACTATCCCCCGGCGAAGCGCTCTATCGCTCTGGCGCTGTGGTCGATGACGGTGATTGTCGCGCCCATCTGCGGTCCGATCCTCGGCGGCTATATCAGCGATAACTATCACTGGGGCTGGATCTTCTTTATCAACGTGCCCATTGGCGTGGCGGTGGTGCTGATGACCCTGCAGACCCTGCGCAACCGGGAAACCAAAACCGAACAGCGGCGGATCGACGGCGTCGGTCTGGCGCTGCTGATCATCGGTATCGGTAGCCTGCAGGTGATGCTGGACCGGGGTAAAGAGCTGGACTGGTTCTCCTCCAATGAGATTATCATTCTGACCATCGTGGCGGTGGTGGCGATAAGCTTCCTGATCGTCTGGGAGCTAACCGACGATAACCCGATTGTCGATCTGTCGCTATTTAAGTCGCGCAACTTCACCATCGGCTGCCTCTGTATCAGTCTGGCCTATATGCTCTACTTCGGCGCCATCGTGCTGCTGCCGCAGCTGTTGCAGGAGGTATACGGCTACACCGCGACCTGGGCCGGCCTGGCGTCGGCGCCGGTGGGGGTGATCCCGGTCATTCTGTCGCCGATTATCGGCCGCTTCGCGCATAAGCTCGACATGCGGCGGCTGGTCACCTTCAGCTTTATTATGTACGCGGTCTGCTTCTACTGGCGCGCCTGGACCTTCGAACCGGGGATGGACTTTGGCGCCTCGGCGTGGCCACAGTTTATCCAAGGCTTCGCGGTGGCCTGCTTCTTCATGCCGTTGACCACCATCACCCTCTCCGGCCTGCCGCCGGAGCGGCTGGCGGCGGCGTCGAGCCTGTCGAACTTCACCCGTACCCTTGCCGGCTCCATCGGGACCTCGATCACCACCACCCTGTGGACCAACCGCGAGGCGCTGCATCATGCGCAGCTCACCGAATCGGTGACCCCCTTTAACCCCAACGCGCAGCAGATATACGATCAGCTGCAGGGCATGGGAATGACGCAGCAGCAGGCGTCCGGCTGGATAGCGCAGCAGATAACCAACCAGGGGCTCATTATCTCCGCCAACGAAATCTTCTGGATTTCTGCGGCTATTTTCATCCTGCTGTTGGGGCTGGTGTGGTTCGCCAGACCACCGTTCAGCGCCGGCGGCGGCGGCGGCGGCGCGCACTAGGCCTCACATAAAGGGACCTCCGGGTCCCTTTTTTACGGCGTCAGGTTGTCCAGTTCTCGCTAGTTTCTGTCTCGTTTGCGAAAGCCCGTCACCCTGCGCTCGGGCAGGATAAAGGCTGACCATTAAGGAGAACACTATGCTGAGCCATCCTGCTGAAAAGTACCGTCCCTATCCGCCGATCGCCCTGCCTGACCGCCGCTGGCCAGACCGGCAAATCAGCCACGCCCCGCGCTGGCTGTCGACTGACCTGCGCGACGGCAACCAGGCGCTGGCGGAGCCCATGGACAGCGCCCGCAAACTGCAGTTCTGGGATCTGCTGCTGGAGTGCGGCTTTAAAGAGATTGAAGTCGCCTTCCCTTCCGCCTCACAAACCGATTTCAACTTTGTCCGCCAGCTGATTGACGAACAGCGCATCCCGGAGGATGTCACCATCCAGGTGCTGACCCAGGCGCGAGACCCGCTGATCCTGCGCACCTTTGAGGCGCTGCGCGGCGCCCGCCGGGCTACCGTCCACCTCTACAATGCCACCGCGCCGCTGTTCCGCGAGCTGGTTTTCGGCATGGACAAGGCCGAGGTGATCGCCCTCGCGACCCGCGCCACCCGGCTTATCCGTCAGCAGTGCGAACAGCAGCCGGAGACCCGCTGGCAATATGAATATTCGCCTGAAACCTTCTGCTTCACCGAGCCCGAGTTTGCGCTTGAGATTTGCGAAGCGGTGGCGGATGTCTGGCAGCCCTGCGCCGAGCGACCGATGATCGTCAATCTGCCGGCGACGGTGGAAGTCAACACCCCCAACGTCTATGCCGATCAGATCGAGTATTTTTGCCGCCACTTCTCCCGCCGCGGCGAGGTCTGCATCAGCGTGCACCCGCATAACGATCGCGGCACCGGCGTCGCCAGCGCCGAGCTGGCGGTGATGGCCGGCGCCGATCGGGTAGAAGGCTGCCTGTTTGGCAACGGCGAACGCACCGGCAACGTCTGTCTGGTGACTTTGGCGATGAACCTCTACAGCCAGGGCATCGACCCTGAGCTTCGCTTCGAGCAGATGAACCGGGTGGTGGAGGTGGTGGAAAACTGCAACCAGATCCCCGTTCACCCGCGCCACCCGTGGGCGGGAAGTCTGGCTTACACCGCCTTCTCCGGCTCCCATCAGGATGCGATCAAAAAAGGGTTTGATGCCCGTCAGCCTGGCGATCCGTGGCAGATGCCCTACCTGCCCATTGACCCGCAGGATATTGGCTGCAGCTATGAGGCGGTGATCCGCGTCAACAGCCAGTCGGGGAAGAGCGGCAGCGCCTGGCTTATCGAACAAAATCATGGTCTGAAACTGCCCCGCGGGCTGCAGCAGGACTTCAGCCAGCACGTTCAGCAGGCCACCGATAGCGACGGCAAAGAGATGACCCACCATGCGCTGTGGCAGCTGTTCCGCACGCGCTACGGGCTGCAGGCGCAGCCGGCGCTGACGCTGCTCGATTATCAGAGCGCCAGCCAGCAGGATGGCCAGCTTTCCCTGCAGGCAACGCTGCGTCACCACGGCGAAACCCGACGCCTGCAGGGCCAGGGCAACGGCCTGCTCTCCGCCGCAGCCAGCGGGCTCAGCGCGCTGTTTCGGCAGCCGTTTATGATCAAGGACTATCATGAGCATACCCTCGGCGCGCGCAGCGACAGCCGGTCGGTGGCCTATATCCGCTGCGTTTTTCCGCAAGGAGAAAGCTACTGGGGCGTGGGTATCGATAATGACGTGGCGCGCGCCTCGCTGCAGGCGCTGTGCAATGCGCTCAGCGCCGCCGATCAGGCCGGGGGACGAAAATAGTCGCTGGGGGCGACGCCCATCACCCGACGAAACATGGCGCTGAAGGCGCTGTGGCTACCGTAGCCCAGCTCCAGCGCCACCCGCAGCACGGAGTGGCCCTGCGCCAGGCGCACCAGCGCTTCCATTAGCTTCGCCCGGCGCACCCACTCGCTCCACGTCAGGCTAGTCTGCTGCTGAAAATGGCGGTTTAGGGTTCGCTCGCTCATGCTGCACGCCTTCGCCGCCTGGCCGCTGCTCCAGGCCTCGCCCGGCGCCTCGCGTACCTGCTGGCACAGCCGACGCAGCGTTTCGCTTTGCGGCTCCGGCAGGCCAAACGGCAGGATCGCCATCCCGCGGATCTCATCGAGGATCAGTTCATAAATTCTTTCGTCGCGGCTGGCGGGGGCATAGCGTTCCGCCAGCGCCAGGGATGACACGATCAGTTCCCGCAGCAGCGGCGTGATCTGTACGATCTGGCAGCCCGCCGGAAGATCGGCGCGCGCCAGCGGATCGATAAACAGGGTGCGTGCCGCCACGTTGCCGGTCATGCGCAGCGCGTGCGGCGTTCCCGCCGGCAGCCAGACGCCGCGCCCGGGCGGCACCACCCAGTAGCCTACCGGCGTCGCGACCCGCACCACGCCGCTTAGTATATGCAGCAGCTGGGCGCAGTCATGCTGATGCCAGTCTTCCTGGTCACCGTGGGCATAATCATGGGCAAAGGGCACCAAAGGGCGGTGCTGAAAGGAGAAGGAAAGCGTCGTCGTCATCGCGGCGTCAGAAGAGCGGCCCGGCGACAGGCGTCGGGCCGTGGCGGAAGCACTAGATGTGCAGTTCCTGCAGTTTTTCTTTCGGCAACGCCAGTTCGTCGTTGCTGTTGATGCGCACATCGCGCTCAATGATATGGCGAGCGATGTCCTGGGCCTCTTCCAGCGAGTGCATGGTGTAAGTCCCGCACTGGTAGACGTTGAGCTCCGGGATCTGGTTCTGATCTTTCACCTTAAGCACATCGGCCATCGCCGCTTTCCAGGCGTCAGCGACGCGCTGCTCGTCCGGCGTACCAATCAGGCTCATATAGAAGCCGGTGCGGCAGCCCATTGGCGAAATGTCGATAATTTCCACGCCATTCCCGTTCAGATGATCGCGCATAAAGCCCGCGAACAGATGCTCCAGGGTGTGGATACCGCGTTCCGGCATCACTTCCTGGTTCGGTACGCAGAAGCGCAGATCGAAAACGGTGATTTCATCGCCATGCGGCGTGTTCATTTTCTTCGCGACACGCACCGCTGGGGCTTCCATTCGGGTATGGTCGACTGTGAAACTATCTAACAACGGCATTCGTCACCTCCGGGAGTGAATTTTTTTAAAATAAAATGAACTCTTTGTTCAGCCGCGAGTCTCAGTATATGAAAGACGCGCATTTATTATCATCATCATCCCTGAATCAGAGATGAAAGTTTGGCCACAGTGATGTGGCCTTTTTCTTTTCCAGCGCTACGCGTGCCGCGCCAGCAGCGCCTCAAACGGCTCGCTGTCTTCAGCTTCCACTTTCTTCTGTCGCGCCACCGACGCGTCGCGCTCGGCGATAAAATCGTCTTCGCTCAGGATCTCCAGCGGCTCTTCGCGCAGCTGCGTCCGGTAACGATCGGCAAGCGCACGGCCGGTACCGCCAATGCCTTCTTCAATCATAGAACGCAGAATGCGGGCTGAGAAGGTTAATTCCGGATCGTCAAAGCAGGCCAGCAGCTCGTCGCAGACCTGCTGATATGCCTGGCCACCGTGGATACTGTCCAGGGTCTGCGCCACGCGGCGTAAATCGCGGAACAGATCTTTGCCCACCTGAGCCAGCGGGAACTGCGCGCTTTCGCAGCCAATCCCCAGCGTTAAGCCCGGCTTACGCCCTTCCAGAATAACCCGATTCCAGTTGGTGCGGGTGCACAGCAGCTCATCGCTGCTCATCTCCGGCGCGTCGGCCAGCGCGCACCAGACCATAAACAGGTCGAGGAAACGCACCTGCTGGGCGTCAACGCCGATCGGCGAGAACGGATTGATATCCAGCGAACGCACTTCGATATACTCAATACCACCGCGCAACAGCGCATCGGACGGGGTTTCGCCCCGACGGGTGACGCGTTTCGGGCGGATCGGCGCATAAAGTTCATTTTCAATCTGCAGAATGTTGCTGTTGATCTGCAGATACTTGCCGTCTTTCTGCAGCCCGATTTTGGCGTACTCTTCCGACGGCGTTTTAATCGCCCGCTTCAATCCTGCCACATACTCGTGCAGATCGTTAAACGTAATTCCGAGATTGCTTTGCGACTTATTGGTATAACCAAGGTCGCTGAGGCGCAGCGAGGTGGCATACGGCAGGTAATACATGCCGTTGCCCGTTTCCTCAAAGGGCAGCGTTGTCGGTTTGCCTTGCAGGAATGAGGAGCAAATCGCCGGCGAGGCGCCAAACAGATAGGGGATCACCCAGCCAAAGCGATAGTAGTTACGAATTGAGCGGAAATAGCCCGCCGAAATGGCCTCTTTACCACTCTCGGCATCTTCCACACCACATTTTGCCTGCCAGAAGGCCATCGGTAGGGAGAAGTTATAGTGCACGCCGGAGATAGTCTGCATCAGCGCGCCATAGCGATTCTTCAGCCCCTCGCGATATAGCGTTTTCAGGCGCCCCACGTTAGAGGTGCCGTACTGCGCCAGCTCAATATCCTGACCGGGGGCGATATAGCATGGCATGCTCAGCGGCCACATCCGCTCGTCGCCAAGCTGACGCGCGGTATAGCGATGGACATCGCGCATAAAGGTCAGCATATGCTCAATATCGCCATCTACTGGCGTAATGAACTCAAGTAAAGCTTCGGCAAAATCGGTGGTAATCCATTTATGCGTTAGCGCTGAGCCTAACGCCGGAGGGTGACCGGTCGTTGCAAGGGTGCCGTCTGCGTTCACGCGCAGCGTTTCCCGCTCCAGACCACGTTGAATACCCTGCAGAGCCTGCGGATGTTTTTCCAGCCAGGCCAGCGCCTGTGATACGTCCGGGATCAATTTGACCTCCCGCCTGTCGAAATCGTTTGAATAAGCATAATTGTAATGGATGAACTGTCAGTCCAATTAGTGCCACCACGTCATGCCCTGAAGCGTCGCTGCCGCAATAGCGATATAGCGCAGCGCCTTACCAAGGCATAAGAAAAAGAGTACCGGTCCCCAGGAAATGCGCATCCATCCCGCCAGCAAACACAGTAAATCGCCGACAACCGGCGCCCAGCTCAGTAAGAGCGTGACCGCGCCGTAGCGCTTAAGCCAGCCGGCCGCCCGCTCCTGCCAGCGCGAGGTTTTGCGCAGCGGAAACAAGCGCCCCAGAATAACGTTAGTTACCCCTCCAAGGCTATTGCCGATTGTTGCTATTAATACTAACCACCACGGATGACTGACCCCCGCAAGTAGCATAGCCACCAGCACAACCTCCGAATTGCCGGGGAGCAGCGTGGCGCTTAAAAAGCTACTGGCAAACAGCGAGGTGAGTGACAGCGCGTCGCTCACAGCAAACGCACGTCAACTGCGTCCATTCCCGCGCGCTTCGCCGCCTGCAGACCAAAGTCGGCATCTTCGAAGACGACGCATTTTTCCGGCGCGACGCCCATGCGCTCGGCGCACAGCAGGAAGGTATCGGGAGCGGGTTTATGGTTGACCACATGATCGGCCGCCACCACCGCGGAGAAGTAATGACGCAGCCCCAGGTGCGCCAGCAGCGCTTCGGCGACGGCGCTCTCGCTGCCGGTTCCCACCGACATCGGGCGACGGCCGTGCCATGCCTTAACCACCTCAATCAGCGGCAACGGGCGTACGCTGTCCAGCAGCATCGCTTTGACGGCCTGGGTTTTTTCCTGCGCCAGGCGATGTGGATCGAGATCGGCCTGGTTGAGTTCGATAATCGCCTGGGCGATTCGCCAGGTTGGTGAGCCATTGAGCGCGACCATCGCCTGTTCGTCGAAACGCATACCGTAGCGGCCCAACACCTCGTTCCATGCCTGCCGATGGGTCGGCTCGGTATCGAGAATGGTGCCATCCATATCAAAGATCAGTCCTGCGTAACCTTCGTACATTGTCTTCTCACCAACCGGTTTGGGAATGATTACTGTAACGCAAAAGCCCGCCGTTGTCGCGGCCAGCGGCGCAGACGACAAAGGCGCCCTCAGGCGCCCCCAAACATTAGGCCGGATAACCAGCCTTATTTAATACGCAGATCGTTCTCGACCATTCGCACGCCCTGCACTCGGCGTGTGACTTCTACGGCTCGTTTAGCGCTCTCCGCGGAGGAGACAAATCCGCTCAGCTGGACGCGGCCTTTAAAGGTCTGGACGCTAATTTCTGAGGACTTAATGTCTTTATCGTTAAAGAGCGCCGTTTTCACCTTGGTGGTCACCACGGTATCGTCAATATAGCCGCCCGTACTCTCCTTTGTAGCCGATCCCGCACAGCCAGCGAGGGCCGTCGTTACCAGCAGCGTCGCGCAAAAAGCAGGTATTGCTTTGAACCATTTCATGGATTTCTCTCCTTGCATTTATCTCAGCCTGATAACGCTGATATACAAGGATAAATTATAGTGGAAAGCGCGTCTTGCCAATAAAAAAGTCAGGATGAAGCCAGTGATGGAAAACGAGGTAATCGGGATGGTGAGAGAAGAGTGAAGATTATGCATTCAGAACGGGTGCGGCGATAATTTCGCAGCCTATGCAACAACATCGTCGTTGTTACTGAGGAGAATATGGTGCATCCGGGAGGATGACTCGGCTACGCCTCGCCCTTCGGGCCGTTGCTTACGCAACGTTATCCCCCTGGTGCTGGCGATGATTTCGCAGACCATAAAACAACGTCGTCGCTGTTACTAAGGAGAATATGGTGCATCCGGGAGGATTCGAACCTCCGACCGCTCGGTTCGTAGCCGAGTACTCTATCCAGCTGAGCTACGGATGCATCGGGAAAGCTATTTTACTGCGGGGTTACTCTCCTGGCACTTACGATGGTTTCGCAAACCAAATAACAACAATGTTGCTGTTACTAAGGAGAATATGGTGCATCCGGGAGGATTACTCGGCTGCGCCTCGCCCTACGGGCCGTTGCTTACGCAACGTTATCCTCCCTGGTGCTGGCGATAATTTCGCAGACCATAAAACAACATCGTCGCTGTTATCAAGGAGAATATGGTGCATCCGGGAGGATTCGAACCTCCGACCGCTCGGTTCGTAGCCGAGTACTCTATCCAGCTGAGCTACGGATGCATCGGGATTACTGCTGTAATTCTGATATCAAATTTCGCGATTTGCCATTCTTATTAAAGAATGGTGCATCCGGGAGGATTCGAACCTCCGACCGCTCGGTTCGTAGCCGAGTACTCTATCCAGCTGAGCTACGGATGCATCGGGAAACTTGCTTTACTACGCGTCAGTGTCACAACTAACACATGCCACACTGAGTATGATGGCCTAATCGGTAGAGTGACTCGATTATGCCTCGCACTGCGGGCCGCTGCTTTCACAGCGCTCTTCTCTCTTAATTCAGAAAGAAGATGGTGCATCCGGGAGGATTCGAACCTCCGACCGCTCGGTTCGTAGCCGAGTACTCTATCCAGCTGAGCTACGGATGCAAAATGGCGGTGAGGCGGGGATTCGAACCCCGGATGCAGCTTTTGACCGCATACTCCCTTAGCAGGGGAGCGCCTTCAGCCTCTCGGCCACCTCACCACACACGCCTCTTTCGAGTGCTTCGAAGAACTTGTTTCTGCTCTTCGTCGCTGCGATGGCGCACATATTACTTTCTGGTACTTATAAGTCAAACACTTTTTCGAGACCTTTTTTCGTTTGCACACTTCGCACGCAATTCGCGTGCAAAAACGGCAAAAAGGGCAATTTATCAACAGGAAATCAGCCCTGACGCTGGCATAACGCCAAACGACCAAAGCGGCAAAGGGTAATGAAAAGCGGTATGGCGCAGGGGGAAAAAACAGAAAAAGGGAAAAAGCGGCGGTAAGTGATGCGCCTCACTGCACAGCGAGGCGCGGAAACCTTAGTAACTGGACTGCTGGGATTTTTCAGCCTGAATACGCTGGTAGATCTCTTCACGGTGAACAGACACTTCTTTAGGGGCGTTTACGCCAATACGAACCTGGTTACCCTTCACCCCTAAAACTGTCACAGTGACCTCATCTCCAATCATGAGGGTCTCACCAACTCGACGAGTCAGAATCAGCATTCTTTGCTCCTTGAAAGATTAAAAGAGTCGGGTCTCTCGTATCCCGGCATTATCCATCATATAACGCCAAAAAGTAAGCGATGACAAATACCTTAGGGTATAAGCAGTCATGGCATCACATTCTGTTAAACCTAAGTTTAGCCGATATACACAATTTCAACCCGACTTTATCGTTATCAGTGTTTCTGACGCAAGGTGCCATAACCCTCTGGTTATGGCACCTATACCCCTCATACTTCAAGTTGCATGTGTGTTGGCTTTCCTCGCTCACCCCAGTCACTTACTTGAGTAAGCTCCTGGGGATTCGCTGCGTCGCCGCCTTCCTGCAACTCGAATTATTTAGGGTAAATGCGTTTATAGTTATTACAGTTTTGCGCTGACCCAGCCTTTCACACTGGCTAACGCTGCAGGGAGAGCAGACGCATCGGTACCACCGGCCTGCGCCATATCCGGACGACCGCCCCCTTTACCGCCCACCTGCTGGGCGACCATACCAACCAGCTCCCCTGCTTTCACGCGGTCTGTCACATCCTTAGACACACCTGCAATCAGAGAAACCTTACCATCCGCTACCGTAGCTAATACAACGATCGTCGAACCGAGTTGGTTCTTCAGATCGTCAACCATGGTACGCAGCATTTTCGGCTCAACGCCGGTCAGTTCGCTGACCAGCAGCTTAACGCCGTTAATCTCTTCCGCTTTGCTGGAGAGGTTTGCGCTCTCCTGCGCCGCAGCCTGCTCTTTCAGCTGCTGCAGCTCTTTTTCCAGCTGGCGGGTACGCTCCAGCGCGGCGCGAACCTTATCGCCGAGATTGTGGCTGTCACCCTTCAGCAGCTGAGCGATATCATTGAGCTGATCGCTCTGCGCATGCAGGATGGCCATCGCGCCTTCGCCAGTCACCGCTTCGATACGGCGCACGCCAGCAGCGGTGCCAGACTCTGACGTGATGCGGAACAGGCCGATATCGCCGGTACGCGCCGCGTGAGTCCCGCCGCACAGCTCCGTGGAGAAGTCGCCCATCCGCAGAACGCGCACGCGGTCGTCGTATTTCTCGCCAAACAGCGCCATGGCGCCGGATGCGCGCGCGGCATCGATATCCATAATGTTGGTTTCGATAGCCAGGTTACGACGGATCTGCGCGTTGACCAAGTCTTCCACCGCACGAATTTCTTCCGGCTTCATCGCTTCAAAATGCGAGAAGTCAAAGCGCAGCGCTTTATCATTGACCAGCGAACCTTTCTGCGCCACATGGGTGCCGAGCACCTGGCGCAGCGCCGCGTGCATCAGGTGCGTCGCGGAGTGGTTGAGACGGATACGCTGACGGCGAGCCTCATCTACGTCGGCCTGCACCGCGTCACCCACTTTCAGTGTGCCGCTGGCGACTTTACCGATATGACCAATAGCCTGGCCGTACTTCTGCGTGTCGCTGACTGCGAAGGAGAAGCCCGCGCCTTTTAATTCGCCTTTATCGCCCACCTGGCCGCCGGACTCCGCATAGAACGGGGTCTGGTCAAGGATCACCACCGCTTCCTGGCCAGCGCTAACGCTATCCACCGCTTTGCCGTCGATAAACAGGGCGGTAACCTTGCCGTTCAGCTCCAGATGATCGTAGCCTTTAAATTCAGAGGCGCCGTCAACGCGGATCATCGCATTATAGTCGGCGCCGAAACCGCTGGACTCGCGCGCGCGGCGGCGCTGCTCTTCCATCGCGGCTTCAAAACCAGCTTCGTCAACCTTGATGTTGCGCTCGCGGCACACATCGGCGGTCAGGTCGACCGGGAAGCCGTAGGTGTCGTACAGACGGAAGGCGGTTTCGCCGTCCAGGGTGTCGCCTTTCAGCTTCGACAGCTCCTCATCCAGCAGCGCCAGGCCGCGCTCGAGGGTGCGGGCAAACTGCTCTTCTTCGGTTTTCAGCACCTGCTCAACCTGAGCCTGCTGCTGCTTCAGCTCGTCGCCGGCGGAGCCCATCACATCGATCAGCGGGGCAACCAGTTTCCAGAAGAAGGTGTCCTTCGCGCCCAGCATGTTGCCGTGACGGATCGCGCGGCGAATGATACGACGCAGCACGTAGCCGCGGTTTTCATTCGACGGGATCACGCCGTCGGCAACCAGGAAGGCGCAGGAGCGAATGTGGTCGGCGATAACGCGCAGCGACTTGTTCGTCAGATCGGTCGCGCCGGTGACTTTCGCCACGCTGGCGATCAGATCGCGGAACAGGTCGATGTCATAGTTGGAGTTAACGTGCTGCAGCACCGCGGCAATACGCTCCAGACCCATACCGGTGTCGACGGACGGCTTCGGCAGCGGCTCCATGGTACCGTCAGCCTGACGGTTGAACTGCATGAAGACGATGTTCCAAATCTCAATGTAACGGTCGCCATCTTCTTCCGGGCTTCCCGGAGGGCCGCCCCAGATATGATCGCCGTGGTCAAAGAAGATTTCGGTGCACGGGCCGCACGGACCGGTGTCGCCCATCTGCCAGAAGTTGTCAGAAGCAAACGGCGCGCCTTTGTTGTCGCCGATGCGGATAATACGCTCGCGCGGAACGCCTACTTCATTGGCCCAGATGTCGAAAGCTTCGTCATCGGTCTCGTAAACGGTAACCCACAGTTTTTCTTTCGGCAGCGCGAACCAGTTCTCACCGGTCAGCAGTTCCCACGCGTATTTGATGGCATCCTGCTTGAAGTAATCGCCAAAGCTGAAGTTGCCCAGCATTTCAAAGAAGGTGTGGTGACGCGCGGTGTAACCGACGTTTTCCAGATCGTTGTGTTTACCACCCGCACGCACGCAACGCTGTGCGGTGGTCGCACGCGAATAATTACGTTTGTCGAGACCAAGGAAGACATCCTTGAACTGGTTCATCCCTGCATTGGTAAACAGCAGGGTCGGATCGTTGTGCGGCACCAGGGAGCTGCTGGCAACTACCTGATGTCCCTTGCTATGGAAAAAGTCGAGAAACGCCTGACGGATCTCAGCGGTGCTCTTGCTCATAATTATCCTGAAATCAAGCTACACGTCATCCTTCAAGTCGCCTCTGTCCTGGCTGCGCTTGCTCTTCCGGCACCGAACTGACGTACGTTGCGAAAGAGAGTCTCTCTTGCCGCCCTGATGCAGCTTGAATGATTTTGTGTAAAGGAATAATCGCCCAGGCCGCTGCCTGCACAGTCACAACCAGCGGCCCGACGGAATAAAGTGGGAATAAGATAAGTTTTCTTTACGGCGAAGTAAAATCCCGGATGGGTCAATCTGCAAAATTTCGCCAGATTTCCTGGATATCTTCCATCAGGTAGCCGCGGTAAAGCAGGAATCGCTGAACTTTCACTTTTTCAGTAAAGGCGGAAGGTAACGGTTCGCCGTATTTACGCTGTGCCTGCTCCCTGGCAAGGCTCACCCAGTCGATATCGCATTCGCGCATCGCCTGGTCAACGACCTGGCGCGCAATGCCTTTCTGGCTGAGCTCCTGGCGAATGCGCGCCGGACCATAGCCTTTGCGGCTCCGGCTGGCGATGAACTGGCCGACGAAGCGGTTGTCGTCAAGGTAGCGGTTTTCGATACACCAGGCGACAACCTGCTCCAGCTCGTCGGGGGTGGCGTCCAGCGCCTCAGGACCGTTTTTGCTCATCACCGGAGCGACCAGCTTGCGTCGCAGCTCCTGCTCGCTGTGGTCGCGCATCGCCAGAATGCGGATAGCACGGTCCAGCAGGCGGGCGTAGCCGGAGCGGCGTGATGAAGGTTCAGTCACAGGCACCTCGATAATCTCACAAAGCAAAAGGGCTGCCTAAGCAGCCCTGTCAGTCTTGCAGACGATATCAGAAATCCTGTTCGGTTTCTTCTGCGTCGTTGCCGTCAACAACGAAGTCTGGCTTCGCATCCTGATTGTTGAGCAGCAGTTCGCGCACTTTCTTCTCAATCTCTTTCGCCGCCGCCGGGTTCTCTTTCAGCCAGGTGATCGCGTTCGCTTTACCCTGACCGATTTTGTCGCCGTTGTAGCTATACCAGGCACCCGCTTTCTCAATCAGCTTCTCTTTCACGCCGAGGTCTACCAGCTCGCCGTAGAAGTTGATGCCTTCGCCGTAGAGGATCTGGAATTCGGCCTGTTTAAACGGCGCGGCGATCTTGTTTTTCACCACTTTGACGCGGGTTTCGCTGCCGACGACATTGTCGCCCTCTTTCACCGCGCCGATGCGGCGAATGTCCAGACGCACAGAGGCGTAGAACTTCAGCGCGTTACCACCGGTAGTGGTTTCCGGGTTACCGAACATCACGCCAATTTTCATACGGATCTGGTTGATAAAGATCAGCAGCGTGTTGGACTGCTTCAGGTTACCCGCCAGCTTACGCATCGCCTGGCTCATCATACGCGCCGCAAGGCCCATGTGAGAGTCGCCGATTTCGCCTTCGATTTCCGCTTTCGGCGTCAACGCCGCGACGGAGTCGACGACGATAACATCAACCGCACCAGAGCGCGCCAGCGCGTCACAGATCTCCAGCGCCTGCTCGCCGGTGTCCGGCTGAGAACATAGCAGGTTGTCGATATCGACGCCCAGTTTGCGTGCATAGACAGGATCCAGCGCATGTTCAGCATCGATGAACGCACAGGTTTTACCTTCACGCTGCGCTGCGGCGATAACCTGCAGCGTCAGGGTGGTTTTACCGGAGGATTCCGGACCGTAGATCTCGACGATACGGCCCATTGGCAGACCGCCGGCGCCCAGCGCGATATCCAGAGAAAGCGAGCCGGTGGAGATGGTTTCCACATCCATGGTGCGGTCTTCACCCAGGCGCATGATGGAGCCTTTACCGAATTGCTTTTCGATCTGGCCCAGTGCAGCCGCCAACGCTTTCTGTTTGTTTTCGTCGATCGCCATTGTTACTCCTAATCATGCAGGGTAAAGCGTGTTCGCTTCGCCGTTAATATTTGTTCAGTTGAGGCAATTATACTGTATAGTCATACAGTATCAAGTGTTTTGTAGAAATTGTTGCCAGAGCAGATTTAGCGCATAGGCCGTCGCCTGACGACGCACCGCTTCGCGGTCTCCGGCAAAGCATTCCCGCCGCGTCACCCCTTGCCCGCTCACGCTGGCGACGCCGAACCATACCGTGCCGACCGGCTTTTCGACGCTGCCGCCATCCGGCCCGGCGACGCCGCTAACGGAGATGGCATAATCCGCACGCGCCGCGCGCAGCGCGCCAATCGCCATCTCCACCACCACCGGTTCGCTTACCGCGCCGTTGTCGCGCAGCGTCGCTTCGCTGACGCCGATCATTTGCGATTTAGCTTCGTTGCTGTAGGTGACAAAGCCGCGTTCAAACCACGCCGAGCTGCCGGCAATATCGGTGATCGCTTTAGCAATCCAGCCGCCGGTACAGGATTCCGCCGTGGTCACCGTCGCCCCACGCGCCTTCAGCGCCCGGCCAATCTTCTCGCTTAGCTGCATTAATTCTGAATCGGTCATTATCGCCCCGCTTTGCTCTGGATAAAGAGGCCATCAAAGATAGCACTTTCGACAGAGATATGGGGATGAAGTGGCGATTTTACGAGGGGGGATCCAGAAATGGGTCGTCCTGTGATAACCAGGACGACCAGACAACCTGTTACTTCATGCTGTTAGCGATAAGCTCAACGTTGTGACGCATCATTTTGACGTAACTATCGGCGACGCCGCCCGGCTTAGATAGCGCTTCCGGATAGAGTTCGCCCCCCGGCTGCGCGCCGGTGGCGCTGGCAATCTGCTTCACCAGCCGCGGGTCAAGCTGGTTCTCCATAAACCAGGTATGGACGCCATCCGCTTTGATTTGCTTAATCAGCGCCGCCACCTGCGCCGCGCTGGCCTCGCTCTCTGAAGAGAGCCCCTGTGGCGCGAGGAAGGTCACGTGATAAGCCCGGCCAAAATAGCCGAAAGCGTCATGGCTGGTCAGGACCTTGCGCTTGGCCAGCGGAATGGCGCTGAATTGCGCTTTCGCCCAGCCGTCGAGAGACGTCAGCTGGTCGATATAGCGCTTGCCGCTGCTGGTCAACGCCGCTTTATCTTCCGGGTCGGCTTTCACCAGACCATCGAGGATATTCTGCGCATACAATGCGCCGTTCGCTGCGCTGTTCCAGGCGTGGGGATCGGTCACCGTTTTACCCTCTTCATCAAGGGCATGGGTCTTGACGCCTTTCGATGCCACCACCAGCTCGCCCTTAAAACCAGAGGCCTTAATCAGGCGATCCAGCCACCCTTCCAGCCCCAGGCCGTTAACCACCACCACGTCGGCCTTGCTGAGCAGCGCGCTATCCTTCGGCGACGGTTCGAAGGTGTGCGGATCGCCGTCCGGGCCGACCAGGGTATCCACATGGACATGCTCCCCGCCGACCTGCTGCGCTATATCACCCAACACCGAAAAACTGCTTACCACATTCAGCGTTTTCGCCATGGCCCCCTGCGCCATCAGGCCGAGGGCCAGCGCGACCACTATTGCACTACGTTTCATCATTTCCTTACCCCATCAATGTGCGCCAACCGACCAGCAGCCGGCTGCGCGTGCCAAAAAATAGCGAAACAAAAAACAGTGCGCTGGCGGTCAGCACAATAGCGGGCCCGGCGGGAAGACTAATCGCCCAGGAGAGGCTTAATCCCAGCCAGGCGCAGAGCGCGCCCATTCCCGCCGCCAGCAGCAGAATGCCCGGCAGCGTGCGCGCCCAGCAGCGCGCGGCGACCGCCGGGAGCATCATTACCCCTACCGCCATCAGCGTGCCGAGCACCTGAAACCCGGCCACCAGATTAAGCACCAGCAGCGCCAGAAAAAGCCCATGCAGCAGCGCAGGCAGCCGCCGGTGATTCACCTGCAGCCAGGCGCTGTCGAACGCCTCGCTGACCAGACCGCGGTAGCACAGCGCAATGCACAATAGCGTCAGGCTGGCGACGCCGCTGACAAACAGCGCCGCATCGCGGTCGACCGCCAGAATGGAGCCAAATAGCAGATGCAGGAGGTCCACGCTGGAGCCGCGCAGCGACACCAGGGTGACGCCCAGGGCCAGCGAGCCCAGATAAAATCCGGCAAAACTGGCGTCCTCTTTTAACGGTGTCCGCCGGCTCACCCACCCGGCCACCAGGGCAACCACGATACCGGCGATGAAGCCGCCGAGGGTCATGGCCAGCAGCGACATGCCGCTCAGCAGATACCCCACCGCCACGCCGGGGAGAATGGCGTGCGACAGCGCATCGCCCATCAGGCTCATGCGCCGCAGCAGCAGGAAGACGCCCAGCATGGTGGTGCTCAGCGACAGCGCCAGACACACCACGAGGGCCCGACGCATAAAGCCGAATTCAATGAAAGGCTGAAAGAAGGTGTGCCAGATCATGCCGACCTCACATGACTGAAGGCCGGGAGCACCGCCCGGGTAGCGCCCCAGCAGGCGCGCTGGGGAGTCAGCAGCAGCGTCTCGGGGAAAAAGTCGGCCACCCGCTGGTTATCATGCAGCACCGCCAGGATGGTCTGTCCCTGCCGGTGCATCTCGAGGATCAAATCCATTAGTTCGCGACTGGTCGCTTCGTCGATACCGGTGAAGGGCTCGTCGAGCATCACCAGCGGCGCCTGCTGCACCATCACCCGGGCAAATAGCATGCGCTGAAACTGGCCGCCGGAGAGCGCTTCGATCGGCGTTTTCGCCAGGCCCGCCAGCCCGACCCGCTCCAGCACCGCGCCGATGCGTCGCCGGGTGCCGCCCCCCAGACCGCGCAGCAGCGACACGCCGGGCCATGCGCCCTGGCTTACCACATCCTGCACGTTGAGAGGAAACTGCGACTCGAGGGCATGGCGCTGCGCCAGCCAGCCGATCACCGGCCGTTTTCCCTGCCAGCGCAGGCGGCCACTGACCGGCGGAAGAAACCCGGCGAGGGTTTTCAGCAGCGTTGATTTTCCGCAGCCATTGAGGCCAACAATTGCCGTCAGGCTGCCGGGGCATATCATCCCGCTCAGCGGAGGGGTGATCGCTACCCCGTCATAGCCGGCGACCAACTGCTCCAGTTCAATCATGGCAGCGTCACCGCCCACCAGGTTGCTAACCATAGCGCCGCCAGCAGCACGCCTGCGATAGCCGCGCGCGCCGCGCCGGATGCCATAAAAATCGATGTGAACATATCCCCGCCTCAATTTAATGTTATAACATAACAATAACGAAGCGAAGAAAGAATGTAAATCAGCGTCAGTCAGCGGAAATGTAACAAAGGTCAACAAGAGGCATGGAGACGGGAAAAAACGGGGGGATAAGCGCGGCCTCCTCGGCGTCATCCCCCGGTCGCGCTGCGCTTCCCGGGGCTAGCAACCGGATACCGGACCGTAGCCCGGATAAGGCGCTACGCGCCGCTATCCGGGGAGGCTGGGAAATTGTCAGCCGGATGAAAGGATTAATAACCGCCGCGGGCCTGCGCAACCGCCAGACCCAGCTGCCAGACAGCCATCGCGTAGTGGGTGCTGTGGTTGTAGCGGGTGATGGTGTAGAAGTTCGGCAGCCCGTACCAGTACTCATAGCCGGTGCCGACGTCCAGCCGCAGCAGGCTGGCCTGCTGATGGTTACCCAGCGGCTGGGTCGGGGTCAGCCCTGCGGCCGCCAGCTGCGAAACGCTGTATTTAGTCTTGAAACCATTCTCCAGCCCCGGGGCCTGCCCCAGCGCCTGCACCGCCACCAGATCGCCGCTCACCCAACCATGCTGTTTGAAGTAGTTGGCCACGCTGCCGATAGCATCCACCGGGTCCCACAGGTTGATATGTCCGTCACCGTTAAAATCGACCGCATACTGCTTATAGGAGGACGGCATAAACTGACCGTAGCCCATCGCCCCGGCGAAAGAGCCTTTCAGATCCAGCGGGTCGTCGCTTTCGCTGCGCGCCATTAGCAGGAAAGTTTCCAGCTCCGACGAGAAGTATTCGGCGCGGCGCGGGTAGCTAAACGACAGCGTCGCCAGCGCGTCGAGGATCCGGGTTTTGCCCATCACCCGGCCCCAGCGAGTCTCCACGCCGATAATGCCGACGATGATTTCCGGCGGCACGCCGTAAACCTGATAAGCGCGGTTGAGCGCGTCCTGATACTGATTCCAGAACACCACGCCGTTCTGCACATTATCCGGGGTAATGAACTGTTTCTTGTAGCGCAGCCAGGCGCCGGTCGGCCCGGTTGGCGGCAGGCCGGTCGGCGCCTGACGATCCATCAGCCGCAGGACGTAATCCAGGCGCTTTGCCTGCGACAGGATCTCCTGCAGCTGCTGCCTGTCGAAGCCGTGCTTCGCCACCATCTTATCGATAAACTGCGCCGCCGCCGGGTTGTTGGCGAAGTCGCCGCCCATCTGCATCACGTTATGCTGCGGTTCCAGCAAAAAGCCGCCGGTTCCACTCGCCATCTCCGTTTCCGCGGGGGTCTTGGGTTTGCTGCTGCAGGCAGCGAGGAGCACACAAAGGGGAAGTAAAGCCAGATAGCGACGCTTCAACATGGGAATTCCGTTTAACAAATTCAGCAAGGGATAATTATGGTAAAGCATGCGACGACCAACAAGAAAGCGACAATCTGTTTGTAGACAAAATAGTCCTTCAACGGCTCCTCCCCTGCGTGCTTTTATGCCCTGCAACATTTCATCTCGCCCGCATCATCTTTCAAAATAAAATATTTATCTTTCATTTTGCGATCCATTTAACACTTTTAAACCTTTCAAAATGATTAAAATCAGCCTGCGATTAGCAAGAAAAATAACATGCTGAAGGAGAGAACAATGATTGACGTCGTGACCCACGGCGCGGAGTGGTTTATCGGCCTGTTTCAGAAAGGCGGCGAGGTATTTACCGGCATGGTGACCGGGATCCTCCCCTTGCTGATCAGCCTGCTGGTGATCATGAACGCGCTGATCAACTTTATCGGCCAGCAGCGGATCGAGAAGCTGGCGCAGCGCTGCGCAGGAAACCCAATCTCCCGCTACCTGCTGCTACCCTGCATCGGCACCTTCGTGTTTTGTAACCCAATGACGTTAAGCCTCGGCCGGTTTATGCCAGAGAAGTACAAGCCCAGCTATTACGCGGCGGCGTCGTATAGCTGCCACTCAATGAACGGGCTGTTTCCACATATCAACCCCGGCGAGCTGTTCGTCTATCTCGGCATCGCCAACGGCCTCACTACCCTCGGCCTACCGCTCGGTCCGCTGGCGGTGAGCTACCTGCTGGTTGGCCTGGTGACTAACTTCTTCCGCGGCTGGGTCACCGACCTGACCACCTCGATTTTCGAGAGAAAAATGGCGATTCAGCTTTCCCAGAAAGTGCATCTGTCAGGAGCGACATCATGACCCGTATTCGTATAGAGAAAGGCACCGGCGGCTGGGGCGGCCCGCTTGAGCTCGACGCCGTCGAAGGCAAAAAGATCGTCTATATCACCGCCGGCACCCGCCCGGCGATTGTTGACCGCATCGCCAGCCTGACCGGCTGGCAGCCGGTGGACGGGTTTAAAGAGGGGGAACCAGCGGAAAGCGACATCGGCGTGGCAATTATCGACTGCGGGGGCACCCTGCGCTGCGGGCTCTATCCTAAGCGCCGCATCCCGACGGTGAATATCCATGCCACCGGCAAATCAGGGCCGCTGGCCCAGTACATCACGGAAGATATTTATGTCTCCGGCGTCAAAGAGGACAACATCCAGTGCATCGCTCCCGACAGCGCAGGGGTTTCCGAGCCGCCGGCGGAAAACAAGAGCGCGGGTCGCGATTACGACACCAGCAAGAAGATTACTGAACAGAGCGATGGCCTGCTGGCGAAGGTCGGGATGGGCATGGGTTCGGTGGTGGCGGTGCTGTTCCAGGCCGGGCGCGACACCATTGATACGGTGCTGAAAACCATTCTGCCGTTTATGGCCTTCGTCTCGGCGCTGATCGGCATCATCATGGCCTCCGGCATCGGCGACTGGATTGCCCACGGCCTGGCGCCGCTTGCCAGCCATCCGCTGGGGCTGGTGACCCTGGCGCTGATCTGCTCCTTCCCGCTACTGTCGCCGTTTCTCGGCCCCGGCGCGGTGATAGCTCAGGTGATCGGCGTGCTGATCGGCGTTCAAATCGGCCTCGGCAACATTCCGCCGCACCTCGCCCTGCCCGCCCTATTCGCCATTAACGCCCAGGCCGCCTGCGATTTTATTCCGGTAGGCCTGTCGCTAGCCGAAGCCCGCCAGGATACCGTGCGCGTCGGCGTGCCGTCGGTGCTGGTCAGCCGCTTTCTGACCGGCGCACCAACGGTGCTGATCGCGTGGTTCGTTTCCGGATTTATTTACCAGTAAGAGGTTCCTGCAGATGACTGTGATTTACCAGACCACCATTACGCACATCGGCGCCTGCGCGACGATGGCGCTGGAAGAGCAAATGCTGATCACCTTCCGCGAGGGCGCCCCGGCGGATATCGAAGAGTACTGCTTTATTCACAACCACGGCGAGCTTGCTGGCACGCTGCAGCCGGGGGCAGAGCTGCAGCTTGGCGAACAGCGCTACCCGGTGACCGCCGTCGGCGAGGTCGCTGAACAAAACCTGCGCGAGCTGGGCCACATCACCCTGCGCTTTGACGGCCATCGTGAAGCGGAGTTCCCAGGTACCGTCCATGTGGCGGGCCCGGTGCCGGACGCCATCGCGCCCGGCTGCGTACTGAAGTTTGTTGCTTAAAAGGAGAGAGAGATGAATCAGGTTGCTGTTGTCATTGGCGGTGGACAAACCTTAGGAGAGTTTCTGTGCCGCGGGCTGGCCGCCGAGGGCTACCGCGTGGCGGTGGTCGATATTCAGAGCGAAAAAGCCAGCCGCGTCGCCCAGGAGATTAACGCTGAGTATGGCGAAGGTATGGCGTACGGCTTCGGCGCCGACGCCACCAGCGAGGCCAGCGTCACCGCCCTGGCCCACGGGGTGGATGAGATTTTTTCGCGCGTCGACCTGCTGGTGTACAGCGCCGGGATCGCCAAGGCGGCGTTTATTAGCGACTTCGCGCTGGGGGATTTCGACCGCTCGCTGCAGGTCAATCTGGTGGGCTATTTTCTCTGCGCCCGCGAGTTCTCGCGGCTGATGATCCGCGACGGTATTAAGGGGCGGATCATTCAGATCAACTCGAAATCCGGCAAAGTTGGCAGTAAGCACAACTCCGGCTACAGCGCGGCGAAGTTCGGCGGCGTCGGGCTGACCCAGTCGCTGGCGCTGGATCTGGCGGAATATGGCATTACCGTGCATTCGCTGATGCTCGGCAATCTGCTGAAGTCGCCGATGTTCCAGTCGCTGCTGCCGCAGTATGCCACCAAGCTCGGTATCGATGAGAGCGAAGTCGAGCAGTACTACATCGACAAGGTGCCGCTGAAGCGCGGCTGCGAATATCAGGATGTGCTGAACGTATTGATGTTTTACGCTAGCCCACAGTCGTCGTACTGCACCGGGCAGTCAATCAACGTCACCGGCGGCCAGGTGATGTTTTAACAGGTTCCCGGATGGCGCTGCGCTTATCCGGGCTACAAAACTGTAGGTCGGGTAAGGCGTTAGCCGCCACCCGACAAAAAAACGGCACCGCGGGTCGCTCGGGTTAGGCGCTCGCGCCGTGACCTGGGCTGTTCCCGCCCCTCTTAAGGAGAGACCTATGGTTACTGCATTAATCATCGTCGCCGCCATCGCCTGGCTTACCCAGCTGGCCTTTGGCGGCTGGCAGATCCGCCGCTTCAATCGCGCCTTTGATAGCCTGTGCCAGCAGGGGCGGGTGGGCGTCGGCCGCTCCGCCGGGCGCTTTCAACCGCGCGCCATCGTCGCCATCGCCGTCGATGATAACGACCGCATTAGCGACACGCTGCTGATGAAAGGCTTCACCATTTTCGCCAGTCCGCAAAAGATCCCGGCTCTGGCAGGCAAACATATTGCGGAATTGCAGCCTGATGTGATCTTTCCCCATGATCCGCGCTGTCAGAATGCACTATCATTAGCGCTTAATCCGAAACATGGATAATTTCGTTGTAAAAGTAAATATCTTGCGAAATTATCACTTCGAAACTTAAACGCAGGATAGACGCCTATGAAACCACGTCAGCGCCAGGCAGCCATTCTCGAGTTCCTGCAGTCGCAGGGAAAATGCTCGGTCGAAGAGCTGGCGCAACACTTCGATACCACTGGCACCACCATCCGCAAGGATCTGGTCACGCTGGAAAACGCCGGCACCGTCATTCGCACCTACGGTGGCGTGGTACTCAACAAGGATGAAGCCGATCCGCCGATTGACCATAAAACGCTGATCAACACCCATAAAAAAGCGCAGATTGCCGAGGCCGCCGTGCGATACATCCACGATGGCGATTCAATTATCCTCGACGCCGGCAGCACCGTGCTGCAGATGGTGCCATTGCTGAGTCACTTTAATAACATCACGGTGATGACCAACAGCCTGCATATCGTCAACGCGCTATCAGAGTTCGATAACGAGCAGACCATCCTGATGCCGGGCGGCACCTTCCGTAAAAAATCGGCCTCTTTTCACGGCCAGCTGGCGGAAAACGCCTTCGAACAGTTCAGCTTCGACAAGCTGTTTATGGGCACCGACGGTATCGATCTGAACGCCGGAGTCACTACCTTTAATGAGGTCTATACCGTCAGCAAAGCGATGTGCAACGCCGCCCGCGAAGTGATCCTGATGGCCGACTCATCCAAGTTTGGTCGTAAAAGCCCCAATATTGTCTGCGGCCTTGAACGCGTGGATAAATTGATTACCGATGCCGATATTGACCCGGAATTCCAGCGGGCGCTGGAAGCCAAAGGCATTGAAGTCATTATTACTGGAGAACATCATGAGTAACTTTTTGTTAGAGGCCGGACGCCAGACCCTGATGCTTGAGCTGCAGGAGGCGAGCCGCCTGCCGGAGCGCCTGGGCGACGACTTCATCCGCGCGGCGGAAACCATTATCCACTGCGAGGGCAAACTGATTGTCTCCGGTATCGGTAAATCCGGCCACATCGGTAAAAAGCTGGCGGCAACCTTCGCCAGCACCGGCACCCCGGCCTTTTTCGTCCATCCGGCGGAAGCCCTACACGGCGATCTCGGCATGCTCGATAGCCGCGACGTGATGCTGTTTATCTCCTACTCCGGTAGCGCGAAAGAGCTGGATCTCATCGTGCCGCGGCTGGAAGAAAAAGGCATTCCGCTGCTGGCGATGACCGGCAAATCCACCTCGCCGCTGGCGCTGGCGGCGAAAGCGGTGCTGGATATCGCCGTGGAGCGCGAGGCCTGCCCGATGCATCTGGCGCCAACCTCCAGCACCGTCAACACGCTGATGCTGGGCGACGCGTTGGCGATGGCGGTGATGCAGGCGCGCGGTTTCAATGAAGAGGATTTCGCCCGTTCCCACCCGGCGGGCGCCCTCGGCGCGCGGCTGCTGAACAAAGTGCATCACCTGATGCGTCGTGATGAAGAAGTGCCGCGGGTCAATACCGAGGCCAACGTCATGGACGCCATGCTCGAACTAAGCCGAACCGGACTCGGCCTGGTGGCGGTCTGCGATGAAGCCAACCGCGTGCAGGGCGTTTTCACCGACGGCGACCTGCGCCGCTGGCTGGTTGCTGGCGGTACGCTCAACGATGGCGTCACTCGGGCGATGACCCGCAACGGCGTAACGCTGCAGGCGGATAGCCGCGCGGTGGAAGCCAAAGAGCGGCTGATGAAACACAAAATCAGCGCCGCGCCGGTAGTGGATGAGAACGGCCAACTGGTCGGCGCCATTAACCTGCAGAACTTTTACCAGGCGGGGATCCTTTAAGACCCAGACGTTTCGCCAGCCGATGCAGGTTGGCGACGTCCAGTTCCAGCGCTCGGGCGGTCGCCGCCCAGTTGCCCTGGTTCGCCTCCAGCGCGCGGCTAATGGCTTCTCGCTGAAAAGAGTCGGTCGCCTCGCGCAGATTGATGTTTCCCGTCGCGGGCGCCGCTGCCGCCGTCTCAGTCGGCAACATCGGCGCCGCCACCGCAAACTGGAAATGCTGCGGCTCCAGGACCACTTCATCACCGGCCTGGGTGGCCCGCGCCAGCACCACCGCCCGATGGATAGCATGCTCCAGTTCGCGCACGTTGCCCGGCCAGGACCACTTCTGCAGCCGGTTTCGCGCCGCCTCAGCCAAAATGACCCGCGCCAGCCCCATCCGCAGGCGGCACTGCTCACAGAAATAGCCCGCCAGCAGCACCACGTCACTTTCCCGCTCGCGTAGCGGCGGAACCGACAGCGGGAAGACGCTCAGCCGATGGTACAGATCGGCGCGAAAGCGCCCTTCCACCACCTCCTGGCGCAGATCGCGGTTCGTCGCCGCCAGCACCCGCACATCGACCCGCAGGCTGCGGTCATCGCCGACGCGCTGAATATCGCCATACTGCAGCACGCGCAGCAGTTTGGCCTGCAGCGCCAGCGACAGTTCGCCGATTTCGTCAAGAAACAGGGTGCCGTTATCCGCCATCTCAAATTTACCGCTGCGGTTGCTGATAGCCCCGGTAAATGCCCCTTTCACATGGCCGAACAGCTCGCTCTCCGCTACGCTTTCCGGCAGCGCCGCGCAGTTGAGGTACACCAGAGGGTTGGCGGCTCGCGGCGACCCCTGATGCACCGCCTTCGCCACCAGCTCTTTGCCGGTGCCGGTTTCGCCGCTGATCAGCACGTTTAAATCCGAGGCGGCGACGATATCGATCTCTTTTTTCAGCTGCAGCATGGGCCCCGACAGGCCGATGATCTCCTGGCGCTCCGGCAGCGGGTAATTCACCGCCTGCGCCGGCAGGACGTTTTGCGCTTCAAGGCGGGCGATAAGCAGCGCATTATTCAGCGCCCCGGCCACCAGCGCGGCAATCAGCCGCAGCTCTTCATCGCTGAAGCTATCGAAACGATCGGCATCCATGCCGTCCAGGGTCAGCGCGCCAATCAGCGTCTGCCCGGCAAACAGCGGCAGTCCCACGCAGGCATGGACTTTGAGGCTCTCATGACCGGGGATCAACCCGTCATAGGGGTCGGGCAGGTCGCTATCCGCCGGGAAGCGCACCACATCCCCGGCGCGCGCAATCGCCTCCAGCCGCGGGTGTCCTTCCAGGGCAAAGCGCCGACCGAGCACATCCTGCGCCAGGCCATCGATCGCCAGCGGCACAAACTGATGCGCCTCATAGCGCAGCAGCGCCGAGGCATCGCAGCCAAGAATTTGCCGCAGGGTAGTAATCAGGCGCGAAAAGCGGTCGGTGTGACCAATATCGCTTTGTAAATCTATGGCGATTCTCGCCAGCTCGTCGACGGAAAAACTCATTGCCGCTCCATTGTCATTTTGACAATACGCATTGTCATATCGACTATTTTAACCATTGTCATTTTGACAACAACCAAAATCAGAAAAAATTAAAAACAGATAATTATCAATGAATTAAAAAGTTGGCACGCAACTTGATATAAGCCAGTCAACTGAGTTTAAACACACTGTATTGATTGAGGTTGCTATGTCTATTGTGGTGAAAAATAACATTCTTTGGGTTGGCCAACGTGACTGGGAAGTGCGTGATTTCCACGGCACCGAATATAAAACGCTGCGCGGCAGCAGCTACAACAGCTATCTCATCCGCGAAGAGAAAAACGTGCTGATCGATACCGTCGATCATAAATTCAGCCGCGAGTTCGTACAGAACCTGCGCCGCGAAATCGACCTCGCCGACCTCGACTATATCGTCATTAACCACGCCGAAGAGGACCATGCCGGCGCGCTGACCGAACTGATGATGCAGATCCCGGATACGCCGATCTACTGCACTGCCAACGCCATCGACTCGATCAACGGCCACCATCATCATCCGGAGTGGAACTTCCACGTGGTGAAAACCGGCGATACTCTCGACATCGGTAACGGTAAACAGCTGATCTTCGTGGAAACGCCGATGCTGCACTGGCCGGACAGCATGATGACCTACCTGACCGGCGACGCGGTGCTGTTCAGCAACGACGCCTTCGGCCAGCACTATTGCGACGAACATCTGTTCAACGATGAAGTGGACCAGACTGAACTGTACGAACAGTGCCAGCGCTACTACGCCAACATCCTGACGCCCTTCAGCCGCCTGGTGACGCCGAAAATTACTGAAATCCTCGGTTTCAACCTGCCGGTGGAGATGATTGCCACCTCCCACGGCGTGGTCTGGCGCGATAACCCGACGCAAATCGTCGAGAAATACCTCGAGTGGGCGGCGGATTATCAGGAAGATCGCATCACCATCTTCTACGACACCATGTCCAATAATACCCGCATGATGGCGGACGCCATTGCCCAGGGGATCACCGAGGTTGACCCACGGGTAGCGGTGAAAATCTTTAACGTCGCCCGCAGCGACAAAAACGACATCCTCACCAATGTTTTCCGCTCGAAAGGCGTACTTGTCGGCACGTCCACCATGAACAACGTGATGATGCCGAAAATCGCCGGGCTGGTGGAAGAGATGACCGGGCTGCGTTTTCGCAATAAACGCGCCAGCGCCTTTGGCTCGCACGGCTGGAGCGGCGGCGCGGTAGACCGCCTGTCCACCCGCCTGCAGGATGCCGGCTTTGAGATGTCGCTGAGCCTGAAAGCCAAATGGCGCCCGGATATCGACGCGCTGGAGCTGTGCCGCCAACACGGTCGCGACATCGCTCGCCAATGGGCCCTCTCGCCGCTGCCGGTTGCTGAAGCAGCGACAACACCGGAACCACAGGACTGCGCCTGTGCCGCGGCCGCGGCCGCCGATCTCGGTCCCATGATGCAGTGCAGCGTGTGCCAGTGGGTCTATGACCCGGCGAAAGGCGAACCTAATCAGGATGTACAGCCGGGTACGCCGTGGAGCGAAGTGCCGGACAATTTCCTCTGCCCTGAGTGTTCTCTTGGCAAAGATGTCTTTGACGTACTGGCGACGGAGGCAAAATGAGTGATGGCATCGTCATCATCGGCTCGGGCTTCGCGGCCCGCCAGCTGGTGAAAAATATTCGTAAGCAGGATGCGCAAATCCCGCTGACCCTCATCGCCGCCGATAGCATGGATGAATACAACAAACCGGACCTCAGCCATGTCATCAGCCGCGGACAGAAGGCCGACGATCTGACCCTGCAAAGTGCCGGCGAGTTCGCCGAGCAGTACACTCTGCGTCTGTTTCCCCATACCTGGGTAAGCGATATCGACGCCGAAAACCGGTTAGTGAAGAGCCACGATAACCAGTGGCGCTACGACAAACTGGTGCTGGCCACCGGCGCGACGCCGTTTATCCCGTCGGTGCCGGGGCGCGAGCTGATGCTAACGCTCAATAGCCAGCGCGAATATGGCGCGGCGCAGAGCCGGCTGCACGACGCGAAGCGCGTGCTGATCGTCGGCGGCGGCCTGATTGGCTGCGAACTGGCGATGGATTTCTGCCGCGCCGGTAAAGCGGTAACGGTAGTCGATAACTCCGCCAGCGTGCTGGCGGCGCTGATGCCGCCGGAGGCCAGCAGCCGCCTGCAGCATCGGCTCACCGAGATGGGCGTACATCTGATGCTGAAAACGCAGCTGGAGGGGCTGGAGCAAACCGCCGACGGCATTCGCGTCAGTCTCGATCGCCAGCGCGCGATAACCGTCGATGCGGTGGTGGCCGCCGCCGGCCTGCGCCCGGAAACGTCGCTGGCGCGCCACGCCGGACTGCAGATTAACCGCGGTATTGTGGTCAATAGCCAGCTGCAAACCAGCGACCCGGCGATTTATGCGCTCGGCGACTGTGCGGAAATCAACGGCGTGGTACTGCCGTTCCTGCAGCCGATTTTACTCAGCGCCATGTGCCTGAGTAAAAATCTGCTGGCGCAGGCGGGAGAACTCAAGCTGCCGCCAATGCTGGTGAAGGTGAAAACCCCGGATCTGCCGCTGCATCTGGCCGGCGACACCCGCCGCGACGATCTGACGTGGAATATCGTGGCCGCCAAAGAGGGGCTGGTGGCGAAAGGCGTGGATGCCGAAAACCAGCTGCGGGCCTTTGTGGTGAGTGAAGACAAAATGAAGGAAGCCTTTGCGCTGCTCAAACAACTGGTAAGTTGATGGTTTTCCCGGCTTGCGGCGTAAACGCCTTAGCCGGGCTACGGTATTGTCCTGGTAGCCCGGCTAAGCGCAGCGCAAGCCGGGAACATATCCAGCCTAGCGCGCCAGATTGTCGTAGCCGCGCCAGCGGTAGTTGAGCACCGACAGCGCCCAACAGGCGACAAACAACCCGACCACCACAAATCCGGCGTCGCCAAGGTTGTCGTTTAACGCCCCTACCCAGCGCCATATTCCGCCGCTGAGCGCAAACTTATCCATCAGCAGGCCCAGCGCTTCCAGGCCGCCGATAAACAGCGCCACCACCACCGAAGTGCCGGTGATGGTCATATTGTAATAAAGCTTGCGCTGCGGTTTGCTGAACGCCCAGCCGTAGGCGCCGACCATCAGCACATTATCAAGCGTATCCACCAGCGCCATACCGCTGGCGAACAGTGCCGGAAAGACCATAATCGACCAGACGGAAATCCCGCTCGACGCGCCGGCGGCGGAGATACCCAGTACGCCGATTTCGGTGGCGGTATCAAAACCGAGGCCAAACAGGAAACCGACCAGGTACATCTGCCAGCTGCGGCTTATCAGACGGAAGGTCTTGCCAAACAGCCAGCTCATCACCCCGCCGCCGCTGACGATTTCGTCGCTCACCGGCTCCCCGCGCTTCCATGCCTGAAAGCTGCGCCACACGCTGCGTAAAATCACCAGGTTGATAAAGGCCATCGCCAGTAAAAACAGGGCCGACACGGCGGTGCCGATGACGCTGCCGGTATCATGCAGCCAGCTCATCTGCGTGCTGAAGGCGGTGGCGGTCGCGGCAATCGCCGCCGAGGCCAGCACCACAATCGATGAGTGGCCCAGCGAAAACCACGCCCCGACGGCGAAAGGCCGCCGCCCCTGCTGCATCATCTTGCGGGTCACGTTATCAATCGCCGCAATATGGTCGGCGTCCACCGCGTGGCGCAGGCCGTAGCCCCAGGCCAGCAGGCTGGCGGCCATCAGCGCGCCGCTGTCGCCAAAGGCCTGCAGCGCCCAGCACCAGGCCAGTAAATTCGCCGCGATCAACCCCAGCACCAGACCCGCGGCGCGCGGCTGCTGGCGTAAAACTGTCATTATCATGGTTGTATTCCTTGAGCCTGCCAGCGGGCGGCGGCGATCACCGCCTGACCATAGGCGATTGCGCCGTCGCCGGCCGGCAACTGCTGTGCAAACAGCAGAGTAAAATCCGCCAGATAAAAGGTCAATCGCGCCGCCAGCAGGCGGTTATGCAGCACCCCGCCGCTGCAGACCATCGTGTCGATGCCGCGGACGGTGGCGCAGTCGCGGGCCATCGCCGCCAGTCCCCAGGCCAGGGCGTCGTGGAAAGCCCACGCTTTCTGCGCCGGAGTCGCCTGCCAGCTCAGCCATTGCCGCCAGAAGGTCGCTAAATCCAGCGCGTCGTCGCGCCACGGCAGCGTAACCGGGTGGCTGACGCCGGGGCAGCTGGCGGCCAGCGCCTCCAGCCGACAGGCCGCTTCGCCTTCATAGCTCAGACTCTCCGGCGCGCAATCCAGGGCGCAGGCAACGGCATCAAACAGCCGTCCGCAGGATGAGGCGCGCGGCGCGTTAATCCCGCGCTCGATGGCCTGCGCCAGCAGCGGCCAGTTGCGCTGGCGCAGGGTGGCGGCCTGCGGATAATCCTGCCAGTCAGGGACAAATGCCAGACAGTGGGCCAGCAAATTTCGCCACGGCTGGCGTGCCGCCAGGTCCCCCCCTGGCAGCGCGACGGCCGGCAGCCCGCCAAGATGTTCGCATTCGCGATAGTTGACCCGCAGGCACTCCCCGCCCCACAGCGCGCCGTTCTCCCCCATACCAATACCGTCGAGTGTCAGGGCGATAACGTCCCCGCCGTCAAGCGGCCAGCGGTGCTCCGCCAGGCACGCCGCGGCGTGGGCATGGTGATGCAGCACTGTCTCCAGCGGCAGGGGCAGGGAGGCCGCCCACTGCGTTGAGCGATAGCCGGGATGGGCATCAACCACCACCCGCTGCGGCACAAACGCGTAAATGCTCTGCATCAGCTGCAGGGCGCTGCGCCACTGCTGTTCAACACCTTCCTCGCCAAGATCGCCAAAGTGCTGGCTCAGCACCGCTTCGCTGCCGCGCGCCAGGCAGAAAGTATTTTTCATATCCGCGCCGAGAGCCAGCAGCGGCGGGATGTCTCCTAGCCCCGGCGGCAGCGGCAGCGCGTCCGGGACGTAGCCCCGGGCGCGGCGCAGCATTTCACCGCTTGCGCGCACCAGTGAATCATCCATCCGCTGTACGATGTCGCGATTATGCAAGAGAAAGCCGTCGGCAATGTCGGCTAAATCATTGAGCGCCTGAGCATTACTTAACGCCGGCGGACGGCCGCTAAGGTTGCCGGAGGTCATTACGATGGGGCGCGCCAGGCCCTGCAGAAGCAAATGCTGCAGCGGATTAGACGGCAGCATCACCCCAACTTCCGCAAGCCCTGGCGCTATTTCGTCGCACAGGCCGGAGACCTGCGCTTTGGCAATCAGTACGATGGGCGCCGCCGGGGAGCCCATCAGCGCCGCAGCGGCGGCGGGTAAGCCCGTTGCCGTCGGCAGCATTACCGCCAGCGGTTTTGCCGGGCGGTGTTTTCGCGCCCGCAGCGTGGCAACGGCAGCGGGGTTACCGGCATCGCAGGCCAGATGAAAGCCGCCGATGCCTTTTATCGCCACGATGTCGCCCGCCGCCAGCCGGGCGATAGCCGCCTGCAGCGCCGCCTCGCCGTCCAGCGTTTCCCCCTCTGCCCGCCATTCCAGTCGCGGCCCGCAGTCGGGGCAGGCCACCGGCTGGGCGTGAAAACGGCGATCGGCAGAATCGCGGAATTCCGCCTCACAAGGGGAACAGAGCGGGAACGGCGCCATTGCGGTGAAGGGCCGGTCGTAGGGCATGGCGCGAATAATGGTCAACCGCGGGCCGCAGTGGGTGCAGTTGATAAAGGGGTAGCGGTAGCGGCGTGCCCGGGGATCGTTCATCTCCGCGAGGCACGCCGGGCAGGTCGCGGCATCGGGCACAATCTGAGTCCGCATCCGTCCCGCCCCACTCTCGCGGATGGTGAAATCCTGCGGCGTGGCCGCCCAGCGATAGGGAATGCAGGCGGTGCTGTCGATCCGCGCCAGCGGCGGGCAGTGGTCAGCCAGAGCGGCAGTAAAACCGTCGTCGCCCCCGACCAGCCGCACCAGTACGCCGTCGCCGTCGTTACAGACATCGCCGCAGCGGGCCTGCGCCCGGGCCAGCTGCCAGACAAAGGGGCGGAAACCGACCCCCTGCACTTTACCGCGAATGCGGATTTGCACCCCGTTCATGCCTTGACTTACCAGGCCAGCGCCGTACGGCGACGTTTCTCGATATTCATCTGCTCAAGTTTGTTGCGGTCAACGCACACGAGGGCGTGCGTCGGGCACACTTCCATGCAGGCCGGGCCGCTCTCGCGGTGGAAGCAGAGATCGCACTTGTTGGCTTCGGCTTTTTCCGCCACGACGTTCAATCCGGCGCCGCTATGGCGGATCACCGGGCGCACCACCACCTCCATCGCCCCGTACGGGCAGGCGACGACGCAGGTTTTGCAGCCGATGCAACGCTCCTGCATCACATGGACAAAGCCTTTATCGCGGCTGATGGCGCCGTTCGGGCAGACATTGGCGCAGGGGGCGTCTTCACACTGACGGCAGGCGGTCGCCGTGGAAACATTGACCCCTTTGATCACGTGAATACGCGGCTGAAAGGTGTGAGGCGTCAGGGAGGCGCAGTCCTGATGTTCCTGATGGGATACCACGCAGGCCACTTCGCAAGTGCGACAGCCGATACATTTGCTCGCATCGGCGATAATGAAACGGTTCATCCATTTCTCCAGCAGTAAGAAGGTTACGCGCCGGAGTATGCATAATACGTTCCAAGTTTTTAATATATTGATTATAAAGACTATTATAGCTGGGCTTTGCTGTCATCGTCAGTAGTGACGATGACAGCTGACGACGTCAGGCACAGGGGCCCGCCACCAGCGACTCGCGTTCAATCAGCGCTCCGGGAAAGCTTTGCTGAAAGTTGAATTCCCCGCCATCCAGCATAAAGATCAGCCGATTGATGCTCTCTTTAATCATATCCGTCACCGGCACCCGGACGCTGGCGAGCGACGGCACCATATACGGCGCAAGAGCAATATCGTCAAACCCCACCACCGAGACCTGTTCTGGCACCTTAACGCCCAGCTGGTGAAGCTGCTTCATCGCCCCGATGGCCATATCGTCATTGCTCGCCACCAGCGCGCTGTAGGTAACCCCGCGCTGACGCAGGCTCTCCACCCCCGCCGCCCCGGTTTCCGGCGTCCAGCGCCCTTCGGCGATAAGCGCCTCGTTCAGGGCGATGCCGTGGCCAGCCAGCGCGTCTTTGTAGCCGGCGAGGCGTTCGACGCCGGTGGGAGAGTCAAGGGAGCCGGTAATAAAGGCGATATCGCGATGGCCAAGCGCAATCAGCCGCTCCACTACCCGCATCGCCGAGGCTTTTTGATCGGACCAGACGCAGTGGCTGGCGTGGCGGCGCAGGCGGCGATTAAGCACCATGATCGGCTGCGAGTGGTTCTCAACGATCTCGTCCATCTCATCAACGGTGAGAAAGCGCGGGTAGATGATGATCGCATCGCAGCGTAGATCCAGCAGGTACTGGATCGCCTCCCGCTCCTCTTGCGCGCTGTGCTTGCCGTCGGCCAGGATCAGCTGCCGCCCTTTATCCTCCGTCATCCGCGCCACGTGATACAGCAGTTCGCTAAAATAGACGCCGTGGTACAGGGTATTGGTCACCACCAGGCCGAGGGTTTGCGTGGTTTTGGTCGCCAGGTTGCGCGCCAGCAGATTTGGCCGGTAGCCGCTCTCCGCCACCGCCTTAAACACCCGGTCTTTGGTCTCCTGGCTGACATAGCCGTTGCCCGACAGCACCCGCGAAACGGTCGCCTTCGATACCCCCGCGCGCTTTGCGACCTCCAGCATCGTTGCCATGTGATTCTTCCTGTTGCAAAAGTTGCAGGCAGTGTACTGCACGTTTCCCGCTTTTACAGCACTCCCCTGTTCATCACCGCGATCCGGCTCACGGCGACGCTTAGCGATCAAAATCACAAAATTGAGATCATATTTTTTTATTTCTTGTGCAATTAAATAAAACTCACCATGATTTTGTGGAACCGGTTTCCTACAAAAACATGCTATCGCCCGGCGATGCGGGGCGGTGGCAGATCAGTACCCTATTGATAAACAGGATAAAATCCGATGTCGAAAAATTATGCAGCCCTGGCGCAACAGATAGTCGCGGCAATCGGCGGGGTCGACAACGTCGCCGCCGTTACCCACTGCATGACCCGTCTGCGCTTCGTGGTTAAAGACGACGAACAGGTCGATAGCTCTACCCTGAAAGGCCTGGCCGGGGTGCTCGGCGTCGTGCGCAGCGATAACCAGTGCCAGGTGATCATCGGCAACACTGTCTCCCAGGCCTACCGCGAGGTGGTGAATCTGCTGCCTGGCGACCTGCGCCCGGCTGAGCCGCAGGGCAAAGCGCCGCTGACCCTGAAACGCATCGGCGCCGGGATCCTCGACGCGCTGATCGGCACCATGTCACCGCTGATCCCGGCGATTATCGGCGGATCGATGGTCAAGCTGCTGGCGATGATCCTCGAGATGAGCGGCGCGTTGCCGAAAGGCTCGCCGACGCTGACCCTGCTGGCGCTTATCGGCGACGGCGCATTTTTCTTCCTGCCGCTGATGGTGGCCGCCTCCGCGGCGGTGAAATTCAAAACTAATATGTCGCTGGCTATCGCCATCGCCGGGGTGCTGGTGCATCCTGGGTTTATCGAATTGATGGCCAAAGCCGCCCAGGGAGAACACGTTGAATTCGCCTTTATTCCGGTTACCGCGGTGAAATACACCTATACGGTGATCCCGGCGCTGGTGATGACCTGGTGCCTGTCGTATATCGAGCGCTGGGTGGATCGCATTACCCCGGCGGTGACGAAAAACTTTCTGAAGCCGATGCTGATCGTGCTGATCGCCGCCCCGCTGGCGATCCTGCTGATTGGCCCGCTGGGCATCTGGATCGGCAGCGCCATTTCCGCGCTGGTGTATACGATCCACAGCTATCTCGGCTGGCTGTCGGTGGCGATCATGGGCGGGCTGTGGCCGCTGTTGGTGATGACCGGTATGCACCGCGTCTTTACGCCGACCATCATTCAGACCATCGCCGAAACCGGCAAAGAGGGTATGGTGATGCCATCGGAGATCGGCGCCAACCTGTCGCTCGGCGGCTCTTCGCTGGCGGTAGCGTGGAAAACTAAAAACCCGGAGCTGCGCCAGACGGCGCTGGCCGCCGCGGCATCGGCGATTCTGGCCGGGATTTCCGAACCGGCGCTGTACGGCGTGGCGGTGCGCCTGAAGCGCCCGCTGATCGCCAGCTTAATCAGCGGCTTTATCTGCGGCGCGGTGGCAGGTATTGCCGGACTGGCCAGCCATTCGATGGCGGCGCCGGGGCTGTTTACCAGCGTGCAGTTTTTCGATCCGGCCAATCCAATGACCATCGTCTGGGTGTTTGGCGTGATGGCGCTGTCGGTGGTGCTGTCGTTTGCCCTGACGCTGATCCTTGGCTTTGAGGACATTCCCGTTGAGCAGGCCGCTGCCGACGCCAGAGCGCGCCAGGCCCGGGCCCAGGCATCCCACGCCTGAATACACTATTGATAATGAGGTAATGCATGGCGAGTTTCCCACAGGGATTTTTATGGGGCGGCGCACTGGCCGCCAACCAGTCTGAAGGCGCTTATCTTGAAGGCGGTAAGGGGCTGACCACCGTGGATACCCTTCCCCACGGCGCCCATCGCCTGCCGGTAAAATTAGGCCTGGAGAAGCGCTTTACGCTGCGTGAAGACGAATTTTACCCCAGCCACCAGGCGATCGATTTTTACCATCGCTATAAAGAAGATATCGCCCTGATGGCCGAGATGGGGTTCAGCGTCTTTCGCACCTCCATCGCCTGGAGCCGCCTGTTCCCACGCGGCGACGAACAGCAGCCGAATCCGCAGGGCATCGCCTTCTATCGCTCACTGTTCGAGGAGTGCAAAAAGCACGGTATCGAGCCGCTGGTCACCCTGTGTCATTTCGACGTGCCGATGCATCTGGTGATGGAGTACGGCTCCTGGCGCAACCGCAAAATGGTGGATTTTTTCAGCCACTACGCCCGCACCTGCTTTGAAGCTTTTGACGGCCTGGTGAAATACTGGCTCACCTTCAATGAAATCAACATCATGCTGCACAGCCCCTACTCCGGCGCCGGTCTGGTGTTTGAAGAGGGTGAAAACCAGGAGCAGGTGAAGTATCAGGCCGCGCATCACGAGCTGGTGGCCAGCGCGCTGGCGACGAAAATCGCCCATGAGATTAACCCGCAAAATCAGGTCGGCTGTATGCTGGCCGGCGGTAATTTCTACCCTTACTCCTGCAAGCCGGAAGATGTATGGATGGCGCTGGAGAAGGACCGCGAAAACCTGTTCTTTATCGATGTCCAGGCCCGCGGCGCCTATCCGGTGTGGGCCGCGCGGGTGTTCCGGGAAAAAGGGGTCACGATTGCGAAACAGCCGGGCGATGACGAGATCCTAAAAAACACCGTCGATTTCGTCTCCTTTAGCTACTACGCGTCGCGCTGCGCCTCGGCGGAGATGAACGCCAGCAACACCAATGCCGCCAACATCGTCAAGTCGCTGAAGAACCCGCACATTCCGGCCAGCGAATGGGGCTGGGGCATCGACCCGCTGGGCCTGCGCATCACCATGAACATGATGTACGACCGCTATCAGAAACCGCTGTTCCTGGTGGAAAACGGGCTTGGCGCCCGCGATGAGATCGATGCCAATGGGGACATCAATGACGACTATCGCATCAGCTACCTGCGCGAGCACATCAGGGCAATGCGCGATGCTATCGGCGACGGCATTCCGGTAATGGGTTACACCAGCTGGGGCTGCATCGATCTGGTCTCGGCGTCCACCGGCGAGATGAGCAAGCGCTACGGCTTTGTCTATGTCGATCGCGACGATGCCGGCAACGGCACCCTGGCGCGTAAGCGTAAAAAGTCATTCTTCTGGTACCAGAAGGTGATAGCCAGTAACGGCGCCGATCTCGACTAAGCACCCTCGCCCACGCGCGCCCGTTCCCCGCGATAACCGGGGGACGGGCGTCGGCTATCTGTTGCATCCATTACATGCTTTTTTCTCGAGCCTGATTCCAGTTTCTGGTTTGCCACCTGTTTACAATAACTGGTATTTTATCCAGTACTTTTACAGGGGTATCTTCAGCAAGGAGCACATCATGAGCGCACAGCACCCTACCGCAGCCAGAGGGATAGCCAGGGCCATTCGCCAGTTAACCGTGGGATATGTCAGAAAACGCCATGAGGACCGCAAAACGCGGGAGACGCGGCGCTACACCCGCCACGCGGCATTAAGCTTAAACGGCGACTGGCTGGAGCAGGCGGGGTTTCCGGTCGGCACGCAGGTCAGAGTCTCGGTGTCGCCCGGTAAATTAGTGATAGAGAATCTTGAGCTGGCAGCGCCGGGAACGGGGCTCCCTTCCGGCCAGTCGTGCGCCGGCGGAGAGCCCGGTTCGCCGCAGGGCTAGTCGTCCGCGGCCTCCAGCTGAGTAAAGCCGCCCTTGCCCTGCCAGCCTGCCAGCTGCTGATACACCCGGGCAACGGCCTCTTTCACCGGCTGGGTCATCGGATAATAAAAACCGACGATATCCGGCTGAATGCCGAGGAAAATCACCTCGCCGACGTCTTCTTTCAGCTGATCGACCAGATAGTTGAGCGGCATGTTATGGGTGGTCATCATAAACATCTCGGCGATGTCGTCGGGATCGATGATGCGAATGTCGCCGGGGTTTAGGCCCATATCGGTGGCATCGACAATCAGCAGGCGTTCGGGGCGTAATTCGCGGATCGCCACGATGTCGTTTTCCGGCGCGCTGCCGCCGTCGATGACCACCCACTGGCCGGCCGGGTTCGCCGCGCACATCTCCGCCAGCAGCGGGCCGGCGCCGTCGTCGCCCATCATGCTGTTGCCGACACAGAGTAAAACGTCAGTCACGTAATCTCCTCACCATCAGGTAGATGGCGCTCTCCTGGTGAATATCATGCAGCATGCTGAGCAGGGTTTTGCTCCACGCCTGCTGCTGCGGGGTCTGCGCGGACTGCGCTTTATCAAAGGCGTTGGCCAGCATCGCCACATGACTGCTGTCGATGACGATTTCGCCATACTTCGGCACGCCCTCCATTTTGCGCCGCGCGGCGCTTCCGGCCTCAAGGGTGGCGATCCATGCCAGATACGCGTCCCACGGGCAGCTCAGCGCCGCCTCCAGACAGTCGATGACGCCGAGGTGGTGGCCAATCGCCAGGCTGTAATAGACCACCTGCTGCGCCTGATCCGGCGTGGCGTCGTTCTCATCAATAAATTTACGGCTCAGCTGACTGAACACCACCGTCTCGCTCATCGGATACGCGCCCCCTCGACCACCTGGTTGAGATGGGTGACGATCTCGGTCAGACGCGGATCTTTCTCCGCCTCCAGCCAGCGCAGCACCTGACTGTCGCCCTGGCCAAGCAGACGCATATAGTCATCGGCAATCTGCCGTCCATAGCGATAGCCCGCCAGACGCCGCGCTTCGCGATCGATGCGCACCCGCAGAGGCTGCACCATATCGGCATGCAGCAGCTCGGTCGGCTGTTCGTCGAGCTCACCCGGCAGACGGGCATGAATTTTCTGCTCCAGCAGGCCAAGCGCCATGGCGAAGCCGTACAGCGTGGCGGCTGGCGTCGGCGGGCAGCCCGGAATATAGACGTCGACCGGTACGATTTTATCGGTACCGCCCCAGACGCAGTACAGGTCGTGGAAGATGCCGCCGCTGTTGCCGCAGGCGCCGTAGGAGATACAGATCTTCGGATCCGGCGCCGACTGCCAGGCGCGCAGCGCCGGGGAGCGCATCGCGCGAGTCACTGCCCCGGTAAACAACAGAATATCGGCATGGCGCGGCGAAGGCACCACCTTAATCCCGAAGCGTTCAGCGTCGAACAGCGGCGAAAGGGTGGCGAAAATTTCGATTTCGCAGCCGTTGCAGCCGCCACAGTCGACGCGGTAGACGTAGGCCGAACGTTTAATCTTCTTCAGTAGCGAGGCCTTCATGCTGGCGATGGATTCATCCACCGTCATCGGCACGGGAATGCCGTTTTCATCGCGCGGGCCAAGTAAAGTACTCATCAGCTGGCCTCCCTCATATGGCGGGTCAGTTCAATACGATCGGACGGCACCAGGCATTTCTGGCGCTTGCATTCCGGGCAGGTTTCGAAGCTTTCGCGGTGCAGCTCGGCGCGGGTATCGCCGTTATGCTTGAGCAGCGCGATGGCGTAGTCGATCTCCTTCTGCACCGCGAACGGACGCTGGCACTCCCGGCAGTGGCAGATAGCGAAGCGCGACTGCTGGAGGAAATCCTCTTTCTTCCACACCGCCAGCTCATACTCCGGCGACAGCTTAATCGCCGCCGTCGGGCACACCTCTTCACAGCGACCGCAGAAGATGCAGCGCCCGAGGTTAAACTGCCACGCCAGCTGGTTAGTGGCCAGATCGATCTCGACCGTCAGGGCGTTCGACGGGCAGGCGTTCACGCAGGCCGCGCAGCCGATACACTGCTGTGGCGTATGCTCCGGCTTGCCGCGAAAGTTTTTGTCCACCGGCATCGGCTCCAGCGGGTAGGCGTGCGTCGCGGTGCCGGTCTTAATAACTTTTTTAATAAAGGTAAACATGGCGATTCCTTATTTCAGCGGCGAGTTTTTACGCTCGATGCTGTAGCGCTCCAGCTCTTTGTATGGCACCACTTTGCTCTTCTTCTTGCGTACATCGACCACGGTCATGCGGTCAGTACAGGAGTAGCACGGGTCGAGGCTGCCGATGATCAGCGGCGCATCGGAAACGGTGTTGCCGCGCAGCATATAGCGCAGGGTCGGCCAGTTGGCGTAAGTCGCCGCCCGGCAGCGCCAGCGGTACAGTTTCTGGTTGTCGCCGGTCATGCTCCAGTGGATATCGTCGCCGCGCGGCGCCTCGGAGAAGCCCAGCGCGAAGCGGTGCGGAATATAGGTGAACCCCTCCACCATCAGCGGGCCGCCCGGCAGGTTATCGAGACCGAAATCAATCATATTCAGCGCGGTGTAAACCTCGTTGATCCGCACCTTGAGGCGAGATATCACATCGCAGCCCTGCTCGCTGTGGACTTCCATCGGCAGCAGGCCGTAACCGACAAACGGGTGGTCGGCGCGGGTGTCGCGGGCGTGGCCGCTGGCGCGCACCATCGGGCCGACGTTGCTGAAGTCGCGGGCGATTTCCGGGTCCAGACGGCCAATACCGACGGTACGCTGTTCCATATTCGGCGTGCTGAGCAGCATATCCACCAACTCCTGCACGTCGCGACGCATCTGCTGCGCCAGCTGACGGGTCTGGATCATGTCTTCTTTCAGCAGGTCGCGGCGGATCCCGCCGATCAGGTTCAGGCCGTAGGTTTTACGCGCGCCGGTAAGGATCTCAGCCATCTTCATCGAGGTTTCGCGCACGCGGAAGAACTGCATAAAGCCGGAGTCAAAGCCGGTAAAGTGGCAGGCCAGACCGAGGTTCAGCAGGTGCGAGTGCAGGCGTTCCACCTCCAGCAGAATGGCGCGGATCATCTGCGCCCGCTCCGGCACCACGATGCCCATCGCGTTCTCCACCGAGGTGGTGTAAGCGGTGCTGTGGGCGAAGCCGCAGATGCCGCACACCCGGTCCGACAGGAAGGTCACTTCGTTATAACCCATGCGGGTTTCCGCCAGCTTTTCCATCCCGCGATGGACGTAGAACAGGCGGTAGTCGGCGTCGATAATGTTCTCGCCGTCAACGAACAGGCGGAAGTGGCCAGGTTCATCAGAGGTGACGTGCAGCGGGCCGATCGGCACCACGTTGTTTTTCTTGCTGCCGAGCTCGTTAATAAACTCGTAGGTTTCGGCGTCGGTGGTCGGCGCCGGACGCTGGCGATAATCCATGCTGTCTTTGCGCAGCGGATAGAGTTCGTCCGGCCAGTCGTCCGGCAGCACCAGCCGGCGTTCGTCCGGCAGGCCGACCGGCACCAGGCCGTACATATCACGCACTTCGCGCTCGCCCCATACCGCCGCCGGGACGCGCGGCGTCACCGACGGGTATTCCGGTTTGTTGGCGTCCACTTCCACGCGCACGGTGATCCAGCATTTGGTGCCCTGCTCCATCGACAGCACGTAATAGACCGCGTAGTGGCCGTTGAGCTTACGTTCATCGTTGCCGAACAGCACCGACAGCCAGCCGCCCTGCTGGTAGTAGAGAAACTCCACCACTTCCGGCAGGTAGTTGACCTTCACGGTGATGGTTAACTGGTCTTTGGTCTGCCAGGCTTCGTCCAGCACCACGCCGGGAAAGGCCTGGTGCAGCGCCGCAAGGTAGTGTTGACCGATTTTTTCTTCAGACATGCTCAAACTCTCTTAATCACGCCACCAGCAAGGAGACGAAAGCTAAAAAGGCGAAACCAAACCCGGCCCAGGTGACGCGGGAGGTGGCACAAAAACGCAGACGCGCCATGCTGTTTTCAAACAGCGCGATAATTAGCACCCCAACCACCAGCTTAACGATGGCGACCACCAGCGCCAGCAGCAGGCCGCCGACGCTGAAGCTGGTCATCTGGCCCCACGGGAAGAAGACCCCGACAAACATCTGCAGCACCACCAGCTGTTTGAGGCTGATGCCCCACTTCAGGATGCCAAAGCCGCTACCGCTGTATTCCGACAGCGGCCCTTCCTGCAGCTCCTGCTCCGCTTCCGCCAGATCGAACGGCAGTTTGCCCATCTCGATAAAGGTGGCGAAGGCGCAGGCGCATAACGCCAGAATCAGTGGAATGCTGCGCGCCGCCGGCCAGTGGTAAAGGGTATCGGTGATGGCGCTGATATGGGTCGAGCCGGCGACCTGCGCCGCCACCCACAGGCCCAACAGCAGGATCGGCTCCACCAGCACGCCGAGCATCGCTTCGCGACTGCTGCCCAGCGCGGTAAACGGGCTGCCGGTGTCCAGACCGGAAATGGCAAAGAAGAAACGGGCGATGGCGAACAGGTAGATCAGGGTGATGAGATCCCCCAGCACCGGCAGCGGGGAGTCTACCGTCACCACCGGCAGCGCGGTGGCGATGGTCAGCATCACGCCCACCATGACGTACGGCGTCAGGCGAAACACCCAGCCCGAGGCGTCAGGACCGACGCTCTGGCGGCCCAGCAGTTTCAGGATATCGCGATACTCCTGCAGTACCCCCGGTCCACGGCGGTTATGCAGCCGCGCGCGGGCGACGCGAACGATCCCGGACAACAGCGGCGCGACGGCAAACAGCACCAGCGCCTGTAGCAATGCAATTAACAGACTCATTCTCAGGCTCCTCGCGAAATGACAATCACCACCAGCACCGCCAGCTCAACCAGCGCGATCCCGCGCAGCAGCGCCGGCGCCGAGGCCGATTGCCAGCCCGGCACCAGACGCACCGGGTTCAGCCAGTGACGCAGCTTCAGCAGCGGCGCAAAGGCCTCTTTCACCGGCATGGCAAAGCCGTGGGCCGTTACCACCATCGACTGCTCGTGGTCGTAACCGCAGACCCACGCCGCGCCGCGCGAGCGCGCCGCCAGGCGATCGCCTTTAAAGAAGATCATCAGCAGGAACGGCAGCAGCGGGCAGGCGATAAGCAGCAGCGCGATCATCGGCTGCGACACCACGCTCGATACCTGAGCCTGCACCGGGAAGGCGCCGCTCACCAGCGGCAGCAGCCACGGCGCGGCGATGCCGCCAACGAGGCAGAACACCGCCGCCAGCACCACGCTCAGGGTCATCAGCCAGGGGGCGCAGGTGGCGTTTTCCGCCTCTTTCGTCCGCGGCGCGCCGAGGAAGGTCACGCCGTAGACTTTCGCCATACACATCACCGCCAGTGCGCCAGTGATCGCCAGGCCAACGGCCAGTAGCGGCCCCAGCAGACGGCCGATAAACAGGTCGCCAGTACTCATTTTGAAGAAGGATTGATAGATAACCCATTCGCCGGCGAAGCCGTTCAGCGGCGGCAGGGCCGCCATTGCCATCAGCCCCACCAGCATGGCGAGGGAGATCAGCGGCATTTTTTTACCGATGCCGCCCAGCTTCTCGATATCGCGATGGCCGGTGCGGAACCACACCGCTCCGGCACCGAGGAACAGCGTGGTTTTGAACAGGCTGTGGTTAATCAGGTGATACATGCCGCCGATAAAGCCCAGCACCATCAGCGTGCTGTTGCGGGTCGCCACGCCGGTGACGAAGGCGCCCAGCCCCAGCAGGATAATGCCGATATTCTCCAGGGTGTGATAGGCCAGCAGGCGCTGAATGTTATGCTCCATCAGCGCATACAGTCCGCCGATAAAGGCGGTGATCATCCCCAGCGCCAGCAGCATCACGCCCCACCACAGCGGCGGCACGCCGCCGGCCAGCGAAACGGTCAGCATGCCGTACAGACCGACTTTCATCACTACCGTGGAAAACAGCGCGGCGGCCGGCGCGCTGGCCCCGGCGTGGGCCTGCGGCGCCCAGCCGTGCAGCGGGATCGCCCCGGCCAGCAGGGCGAACCCCACCAGACCCGGCAGCCAGAGCAGCGGGTTCTGCATCATATCCACCGCCTGAAGGTTGATCTGCGCCAGCTCGAGGGTGCCGTAGGTTGACCACACCAGCCAGCAGGTCCAGGCCATCAGCAAAGTACCGAGACGCCCCAGCGCAAACCACAGCTTACCGGAGGCGGCGCAGCCGGTGAGAAATGCCGCGCAGAGCGCCATGATCTCCGCCATCACCACCAGTGAACCGATATTGGTCACCACCACCGCGCAGGTCGCGGCGGCCAGCAGCAGGTTGACCAGCGGGCCGTTGGCCTTCACCTGCGGGTGGCGATGCCAGCTAATATTGAACAATGACACCGGCAGCGCCGACAGGCCGATGGCCAGCAGCCACAGCGCGTTGACGCCCCCCACCCGTATCGTCAGGTGGAGAAACTGCAGCATGCCGCCGTGGATCCGCTCCGGCATCAGCAGCGCGGCGCCGCCGGCGACCACCAGCATGGCGCTGGCCACCGCGCCGCCGATCCCGGCAATGGCGCCGCTGAGCGGTTTGCGCATGGCAAACAGAAAGGCCAGTACGGCGCTGGCGGCATACCACGCCACCGCCTGATTCACTAATCCAATTACACTCATTCCCTCTCCCCCTGTTGCGCCTGGAACAGCGACAAGTCGCCAAGGTCGGTATTAAAGGTCAGCTGGCGTTTACGCTTGCTGGCCTGGGCGATATCACGGCTATCCACCAGCATCAGCGCGTTGGTCGGACAGGTCCGCACACAGGCCGGGCCCTGGTCATCGAAGTGGCAGAGGTCGCATTTCACGGCAATAGCGCGCACGCCCGGTACCCAGTCGAGCAGCGAGCTGACGCGCGCCGGCGCCGGCGGCGCGGGGGGCGCCAGCCGGGTATTGGCATTCGCCGGGATATCCAGCGGGCGGCTGCCGGAAAATTCAATGGCGCCGAACGGGCAGGCAATGCCGCACAGTTTGCAGCTTACGCACAGGCTCTCGTTGAGCTGGACCGCGCCATCGACGCGCTGGATTGCGTTAACCGGGCAGACGGTGGCGCAGGGAGCATCTTCACAGTGGTGGCACATCTGCGGTGCCGATTCTTTTTCATTACGCATCACCTGCAGCCGCGGCATAGCCTGCAGGCCGTGCTGGCGATGCGTCTCAGAGCAGGCGGCTTCGCAGGTGCGGCAGCCGATACAGACAGTGGAGTCAGCAATTACAAAACGGTTCACCGGGTCATCCTCGGGTGAAAGTCATTTTTGACGAAATCAGGTTGCGCAGGTGTCATTTTCGACACGTGTCGACACCTTACGATCAGTGGGTCAGCGCCAGATGGCTTAAATCCACCGGTTGGTCTTGTTCCATGGCGTCATACAGACGGTCATAGACGGTGGCGATAATCGCCAGATAGTGCTCCAGCACCTGGTCGCGGGAGCGGTTGCTGATGCGGCCGTCCACCGTGCCATCCATTGCGAGGGTGGCCTGAGCAATCAGATACTTATCACCGCCGTTTTTGTTTTCGACGTAGTACTCGATGGTGTGGCTGTTGAAGCCTTCCGCGAGGGCGACGAACACCTGAAAATGGCCGAACAGCACGAAGCACAGCTCTTTGTCCGGCGCGCAGCTCATCGCGTGATGCAGGCGGGCCTTCGACAAGGTGATCCCCTGAACCAGCGAGTTACAGTAGATGTGCCACTGCTCCTGCTGCTGCCGGTGACGGTCGGCGATGTAATCCGCCTTTTCACTTATTTCCCAAATAGTCATATCGGTTTCTCCGTAGCATGAGATGCACCCTCTAAGCATTTTTCATGCCAGGTTTTATTTAATTGATTTAACTATGTTTTTTTATCGACCTCTGCCGATGCGACATGTCGATGACAGCCCCGGGGCGTCGACATCGACATTGACTGCCACGACGATTTCATTCTGGCATCGTTATTGCATAGAAGGCGCATCGCGATACGGAGGCGACTATGCACGAAATCACCCTCAGCCAGCGGGCGCTGGAAATTATTGAACAACAGGCGCAGCAGGCCGGCGCGCGGCGGGTTACCGGCGTGTGGCTTAAGGTCGGCGCATTTTCCTGCGTGGAAGCCAGCGCCCTGACCTTCTGCTTTGAGCTGGTCTGCCGCGGCACGCTGGCGGAGGGGTGTGAATTGCATATCACCGAACAACAGGCTGAATGCTGGTGCGATCGCTGTCAGCAGTACGTCCATCTTGTCTCGCAGCACGTTCGCCGCTGCCCGCACTGCAATAACGACCAGCTGCAGATCGTGGCGGATGATGGCTTACAGATTCAGCGTTTAGAATTGGAGTAAATTATGTGTACAACATGCGGCTGTGGCGAAGGCAACCTCTATATTGAAGGAGACGAACGAAACCCGCATTCCGCGTTCCGCAGCGCCCCCTTCGCGCCCGCCCCACGCCAGACGATGACCATCATCGGTGTCAAAATCGACCACTTCGCCCCCACCCGCACGCCAGAGGGCGACCTGCATTACGGCCACGGCGAAGCGGGTACCCACGCCCCGGGGCAGAGCCAACGGCGGATGCTGGAAGTGGAGATCGACGTGCTGGATAAAAACAACCGCCTGGCGGCACGCAACCGCGCACGCTTCGCAGCAAAACAGCAGCTGGTGCTGAATCTGGTTTCCAGCCCCGGCTCCGGCAAAACCACCCTGCTCACCGAAACCCTCACCCGGCTGAAAGGACGCGCCGACTGCGCGGTGATTGAAGGCGATCAGCAAACGGTCAATGACGCCGCCCGCATTCGCGCCACCGGCACCCCGGCGATTCAGGTCAATACCGGGAAAGGCTGCCATCTCGACGCCCAGATGATCGCCGACGCCGCCCCGCGCCTGCCGCTGGCTAACCGCGGCATTCTGTTTATCGAAAACGTCGGCAACCTGGTCTGCCCGGCCAGCTTTGATCTCGGCGAGCGCCATAAGGTGGCGGTGCTGTCGGTCACCGAAGGCGAAGACAAACCGCTGAAGTATCCGCATATGTTCGCCGCCGCCAGCCTGATGCTGCTCAACAAAGTCGACCTGCTGCCGTATCTCAATTTCGACGTTGAGCGGTGCCTGGCCTGCGCCCGCGAGGTCAATCCGCATATTGAAATTATTCTTGTCTCCGCCACCAGCGGCGAAGGCATGGAGCAATGGCTCACCTGGCTGGAGACGCAGCGATGTGCATAGGCATTCCGGGACAAATTTGCGCCATCGACGGCGTGCTGGCGAAGGTGGAAGTTTGCGGTATTCAGCGCGACGTCGACCTGACGCTGGTCGGCGCCGTTGATGAGCAGGGCCAGCCGCGGCTCGGCCAGTGGGTGCTGGTGCATGTCGGCTTCGCCATGAGCGTCATTAATGAAGCCGAAGCCCGCGACACCCTCGAGGCGCTGCAAAATATGTTTGACGTGGAGCCGGACGTCGGCGCGCTGCTGTACGGCGAGGAGCGATAATGCGTTACGTAGATGAATACCGCGCCCCCGAACAGGTGATGCAACTGGTGGCCCATCTTCAGCAGCGTGCTCGTCTGCTGCCGCACACCGCCGCGCGACCGCTGCGCATCATGGAGGTCTGCGGCGGCCATACCCATGCCATTTTTAAATTCGGGCTCGACCAGCTGTTGCCGGAGAACATCGAATTTATTCATGGTCCCGGCTGCCCGGTGTGCGTCCTGCCGATGGGGCGCATCGACGCCTGCATTGAGATTGCCAGCCGCCCGGGAGTGATCTTCTGCACCTTCGGCGACGCCATGCGCGTGCCGGGTAAAAACGGCTCGCTTCTGCAGGCGAAAGCCCGCGGCGCCGATGTCCGCATCGTTTACTCGCCGATGGACGCTCTGCGGCTGGCGCAGCAAAATCCGCAGCGCGAGGTGGTCTTTTTTGGTCTTGGTTTCGAAACCACCATGCCCGCTACCGCCCTGACCCTGCGTCAGGCGCGAGAGCGCAACGTCGATAACTTCTACTTTTTCTGCCAGCACATCACCCTGCTGCCGACCCTGCGCAGCCTGCTGGACCAGCCGGAGAACGGAATCGACGCCTTTCTCGCCCCGGGCCACGTCAGTATGGTGATCGGCACCGAGGCCTACGGCTTTATCGCCAGCGACTATCACCGTCCTTTAGTGGTCGCCGGTTTCGAACCGCTTGATCTACTGCAAGGCGCGCTGATGCTGGTTGAGCAGACAATAGCGCAGCGCAGCGATGTGGAAAATCAGTACCGTCGCGTGGTGCCGGATGAGGGCAACCCGCTGGCGCAGGCGGCGATGGCCGACGTCTTCCGCCTGGATGGCGACAGCGAATGGCGCGGCCTGGGGGTCATCAGCGACTCCGGCGTGCAGCTTACGCCAGCCTATCAGCGCTTCGATGCCGAGGCGCATTTTCGCCCGGCGCCGCAGCGCGTGTGCGACGACCCGCGCGCCCGCTGCGGCGAGGTGCTGACCGGCCGCTGTAAACCGCACCAGTGCCCGCTCTTCGCCAGCACCTGCAATCCGCAAAGCGCCTTTGGCGCGCTAATGGTCTCCTCTGAAGGGGCCTGCGCCGCCTGGTATCAATATCGCAGTCAGGAAAATGAAGTATGAAAAGCGTCCAGTTAGCCCACGGTAGCGGGGGACAGGCAATGCAGCAGCTGATCGGCGACCTGTTTATGCAGGCCTTCGCCAACCCCTGGCTGGCGGAGCAGGAGGATCAGGCGCGCCTCGATCTGGCGGCGCTCGCCGCCCAGGGGGACCGCCTCGCCTTCTCCACCGACAGCTACGTGATTGACCCGCTGTTCTTTCCCGGCGGCAATATCGGCAAGCTGGCCGTCTGCGGTACCGCCAACGATGTGGCGGTCAGCGGCGCCATCCCGCGCTATCTTTCCTGCGGCTTTATTCTCGAAGAGGGGCTGGAGATGGCCACCCTGGAAGCGGTGGTCGCCAGCATGGCCGACACCGCCCGGGCGGCAGGGATCGCCATCGTCACCGGCGACACTAAAGTGGTGCCGCGCGGCGCGGCGGATAAGCTGTTTATTAACACCGCCGGCATCGGCGCCATCCCGGCGGACGTTCGCTGGGGGACGCAGCAGATTAGCGCCGGTGATGTGCTGCTGGTCAGCGGCACGCTGGGGGATCATGGCGCCACCATCCTTAACCTGCGCGAGCAGATGGGGCTGGACGGCGCGCTGTCCAGCGACTGCGCGGTGCTGACGCCGCTTATCCAGACCCTGCGCCCGCTGAGCGGAGTGAAAGCCCTGCGCGACGCCACCCGCGGCGGGGTTAACGCGGTCGCCCATGAGTTCGCCGCCGCCAGCGGCTGCGGCATCGAACTGCAGGAGGCAACGCTGCCGGTCAACGACACAGTGCGCGGCGTCTGCGAGCTGCTTGGTCTGGACGCCCTGAACTTCGCCAATGAAGGCAAGCTGGTGCTCGCCGTCGCCCGCGACGAGGCGGAAAACGTGCTGGCGCATTTGCGGTCTCACGCGTTAGGACGCGATGCGGCGATAATCGGCGAAGTGGTCGCCCGCCCGGGCGTACGTTCCGTTGGGCTGTACGGCGTGAAGCGGACGCTCGATCTTCCCCACGCCGAACCGCTGCCGAGAATTTGTTAACGACGGCGTCGGGTCCCGGATAGCGGCTGGCGCCTTATCCGGGCTACAAAACTGCGCGCACAGGTAGCCCGGCTAAGCGCAGCGCGAGCCGGGAAAAAGCCAGCGTAATTATTTTGCCCAAACCAGCGGGCGCCCATGGATGGGTTAAAGCGGCAATAACCGCTTTATTAACATACTATTATTTGTACCATCATTTTCTTATGCGCCGCGTTGTCGGCGCGTTTTGGACGTAAGCAATGTCGTATACACCGATGAGCGATCTCGGCCAGCAGGGGCTGTTCGATATCACCCGGCTTTTATTACAGCAGCCCGACCTGGCCGCGCTAAGCGAAACCCTGACCCGTCTGGTGCAACAGTCCGCGCTGGCCGATGAGGCGGCCATCATCCTGTGGAACGCGGGTAATCACCGCGCGGCCAGGTACGCCTGCGATGAGGCCGGCCATCCGGTAAGCTACGAGGATGAAACCGTCCTGGCCCACGGTCCGGTGCGTCGCTTACTCTCCCGGCCGGATGCCCTGCATTGCGATCATGAAACCTTTGCCGACACCTGGCCGCAGCTTATCCGCAGCGGGCTCTATCGCCCGTTCGGATACTATTCGCTGCTGCCGCTGGCGGCGGACGGGCGGATCTTCGGCGGCTGCGAATTCCTCCGCCGTGACAACCGGCCGTGGAGCGAGAAAGAGTTCCAGCGGCTGCATACCTTCGCGCAGATCGTCGCCGTCGTCACCGAACAGATTCAGAACCGGGTCAGCAATAACGTCGATTACGATCTGCTGTGCCACGAGCGCGACAACTTTCGCATCCTGGTGGCGATCACCAACGCGGTGCTCTCGCGACTGGATATCGACGAGCTGGTCAGCGAGGTGGCGAAAGAGATCCATCGCTACTTCCGGATCGACGCCATCAGCGTGGTGCTGCGCAGCGACCGCAAGGGGAAGCTCAACATCTATTCCACGCATTATCTTGACGCCAGCCACCCGGTTCACGACCAGAGCGAGGTGGATGAAGCCGGCACCCTCACCGAGCGCGTGTTCAAAAGCAAAGAGATGCTGCTGCTTAATCTGCACGAACATGACACTCTCGCGCCGTATGAGAAAATGCTCTTCGAGATGTGGGGCAATAAGATCCAGACCCTGTGCCTGCTGCCGCTGATGTCCGGCAATACCCTGCTCGGGGTGCTTAAGCTGGCGCAGTGCGACGAACAGGTCTTCACCACCACCAATCTCAAGCTGCTGCGGCAGATCGCCGAGCGGGTGTCGATCGCTATCGATAACGCCCTCGCCTACCGCGAAATTCAGCGCCTGAAAGAGCGGCTGGTGGATGAGAACCTCGCCCTCACCGAGCAGCTCAATAATGTCGAGAGCGAATTCGGGGAGATTATCGGCCGCAGCGAGGCGATGAACAATGTGCTCAAGCAGGTAGAGATGGTGGCGCACAGCGACAGCACCGTGCTGATCCTCGGCGAAACCGGCACCGGCAAAGAGCTTATCGCCCGCGCTATCCACAACCTCAGCGGACGCAACGGTCGGCGGATGGTGAAGATGAACTGCGCGGCGATGCCCGCCGGGCTGCTGGAGAGCGATCTGTTCGGCCACGAACGCGGCGCGTTCACCGGGGCCAGCGCCCAGCGTATCGGCCGCTTCGAACTGGCGGACAAAAGCTCCCTGTTCCTCGATGAAGTGGGCGATATGCCGCTGGAACTGCAGCCCAAACTGCTGCGCGTCCTCCAGGAGCAGGAGTTCGAACGTCTGGGGAGCAACAAGCTGATTCAGACCGACGTTCGATTGATCGCCGCCACCAACCGCGATCTCAAGCAGATGGTTATCGACAGGGAATTCCGCAGCGATCTCTACTACCGGCTCAACGTGTTCCCGATCCACCTGCCGCCGCTGCGCGAACGTCCCGACGATATCCCGCTGCTGGTGAAGGCGTTTACCTTTAAAATCGCCCGCCGCATGGGGCGCAATATCGACAGCATTCCGGCGGAAACCCTGCGCACTCTGACGCGCATGGAGTGGCCGGGCAACGTGCGCGAGCTGGAAAACGTTATCGAACGGGCGGTATTGCTCACCCGCGGCAACGTACTGCAGCTCTCCCTGCCGGAGCGGGATATCGTGGAAGCCCCGCGGACGCCGGCGGTCCTGCCTGAGGAAGGTGAGGATGAATATCAGCTGATCGTCCGGGTGCTGAAGGAGAGCAACGGCGTGGTGGCCGGGCCGAAAGGCGCCGCCCAGCGGCTGGGGCTCAAGCGCACCACGCTCCTGTCACGCATGAAGCGGCTGGGTATTAATAAAGACGAACTGGTGTAACCTCGCGCGCTCCCCCTTTCCACGCCGGTGAGAGGGAGCGCTGGCGCAGCGCGCTATTTATCGCTGGTAAAACCGTTGCTGGTCGCCAGTTCGGCAAACCACAGCGCATTGCGTTTTATCTGTCGCTCGCCGGTCTCCAGATCCAGTCGCCAGAAGCCGTAGCGCCGTTTGAAGGCATTGATCCACGACCAGTTGTCGATAAACGTCCACTGGTGCACGCCAAAGCAGTTCGCGCCGTCGGCTATCGCCCGATGCAGCTGCACCAGATGCTCCTCCATCAGCTGGATGCGGAAAGTATCGTCTATCACCCCGTCCGCCCCGGGCTCGCCCTCTGATTGTCGATCCATCGCGATGCCGATTTCCGCGAGATACCACTTAATATTGCCGTAGTTATCGCGAATATTGGCGGCAATGTCATAGATCGCCTGCGGCAGGATCTCGTTGTTATCACGATAAGGATTAAAGCGGCCCTGCGGGTTCACCGCGTTTTCGAAATAGTATTCCGGGGTGAAATAATCGAGGTCATATTCGCTCTCACGCGCTTTTACCCGCCGCGGCACGTAATAGTTTACCCCAAGAAAATCGATATCCGCGCTGAGGATCAACGCCGCGTCGTCTTTGCTGGTCGTCGGCAGGCAGTCGTGGGCGGCAAGGATCTCGCACAGCGCTTTGGGGAATTCATGTTTTACCAGCGGGTCAAGGAAGCTGCGGTTAAAAAACAGGTCGGCATACCCGGCGGCTTTTTTATCCGCGTCGCTGTCGGTGAGGGTATAGCTCGGGGTCAGGTTGAGCACCACGCCGATCTCGCCCGCCAGCGCCAGTTCACGATAAGCCGTTACCGCTTTGGCGTGCGCCAGCATAATGTTAAACGCCACCTGCGCCGCCAGCCGGCCATCTTTCTTACATGGATAGTGGAAGTCGTACAGGTAGCCTCCCTCAACCGGCACAATCGGCTCGTTGAAGGTTATCCAGTATTTAACCTTATGGCCAAACAGGCTAAAGGCGGTGCGGGCAAAGCGGGCAAACAGCTCGGCTACGTGCGCCGATTCAAAGCCGCCGTACTGTTTCTGCAGCGCTTCCGGCATATCAAAGTGGTAGAGATTGATCATCGGCTCAATGCCGTTGGCGATCATCTCATCCAGATAGGCGTGATAAAAACGCACCGCGTCCGGGTCCGGCGCGCCGGTTTCCAAATCAGCGATCAGTCGTGACCACTGTATCGAGGTACGAAATGAGTTGAAGCCGGTCTGTTTCATCAGCGCCACGTCCTGCGGATACTGATGATAAGTATCACACACGGTCTGCGGCCCTACCTGCTGATAAAATCGCTCCGGCTGTTCGGCAAACCAACTGTCCCAGATGGAACGATGGCGCTTATTGGTGACCCCTTCCGTTTGCGGGCCGGACGCCGCCGCCCCCCACAGGAACCCTTGCGGAAACTGATACTGCTGCATAACCTCTCCTTCGAAAAAAGGCTGCGCCCGTCTGGCGCAGCCTGAACGTACTACTCAGCGACCACTTCGATCGATTTAATGAACATATAGCCCCAGTCGCCGGCGAAGCGGCCGAAGTCAATCTGATTAGTCCCCGCGTTAAGCGTCACCGGTATCCGCAGCTGCTGGCCCTGCTCATCCGTCTGCGGGAAGGCCACGGTCTGCGGAGCGCCCCCGTTGACGACAAATGAGTTCTGCTTACCGCCCCATTTGCCGTTGAAGGTTACATTGAGCAGGAACTGACCGCTCCACGGCGCCTGCACCTGCCAGCTGACCTTATCCCCCTCGTTGGCAAATGGGCCGAGGAAGCCGTCCTCACCAACTGTCAGCGCGTCTTTATCACTCTTCATCACCGTCAGCCGCCCCTCAGCCACGCCATAAACTTCGCCGTGATAACGACAAAAATCCGCTGGCGCTTTCCCCGTCGCCTCGCCTACCGTCACGGTCACGGTTTTGCTGCTTTTCAGCAGCCCATCGTCCGCCGTGAACGTCAGCGCATAGGTGCCTGGCGCCGTAAACCAGGCCCGGGTTTGAGCCCGATCGGCATGGCAGAAATGCACCTGGCCATCGCCGGCGTGCTGCCAGCCCACCTTAACCTCTCGCGACGGCAGGCCATCGTCCTGCCAGCTGGCAGTAAGCTCGACGCCCTGGTCCTGCGTGGTGGTTAGGGCCGGTTCCAGCGTGACAACCGGCGGCTGATTCTCCTCGCTATGCTGCACGCTAATCACATTGGAAGGAGCCGAACGACCGCTCTCGTTTTTCGCCGTCACCCGGTAGTAATACGTATGCCCGAGCTGAAGCTGACGATAATCGTCGCGGAACAGAACCATGGTTTCCGGATTCCATTCGTTAACACCATCGGAGATATCCCGGCCCACCACCGTCCACGGCCCGGTCGGTGAGGCGGCGCGTTCGACATCGTAGCTGCGTCCCACCGCAGCGCCCATCCAGTTGATCGCGAAGGGCGAGGTGGTCTCGCGCAGCAAAGGCGCCTCCGGCTTCGGCAGCGGCGCCATCGTCTGCTGCCCGGCCATCTGCGCCGCGGCGGTGCGCACCAGATCGACCACCGCCTGCTCCTGGTTCGCTTCGCCTTCTTTGGCAAACCCCGGCAGGTGGTAGCTGTAGTGCCCGGTCGACTCCTTATGCCAGTAGAAGCCGCCGTCGTGACGATGGCCGCGGAAGCCCCAGATAAGCCCGCCGGCGGCTTGCGCCCCGTTGACCTCGCTGTGAACAATCGACTGCATAATGGCGTTCAGTTGATCCGCCGGCAGCAGGCCAAACTCGCCGACGAGATAGACTTTTTGCCCGCCGACGGCGCGCAGATCCTGCGTCACCTGCCCGGGATGGTTATTATCGGCATTGGTGTAATAGTGATTGCTGACGATATCCACATTGGGGTCGGTCAGCGCAAAGGAATTGATTTTCTTATAGGTGCCATCCACCACCAGCTGATGAGGGGCCCATTTTTTAATCCACGCCGCGGTCTGATGCAGGAAATCGGCGTTGGTATCCTCCAGCTCGTTACCGGTTTCCCAGGCCATGATCGCCTTTTCATCATAATAGGCGCGGCCGGTGACAGTATTTGTCCGGGTGATAACCTGGCGGATCACATCCAGATAGGCTTTGAAGGTCTTGCTATCGGTCCGATAAAAGTCTTCCGCTTTTTCATGATAGAACGCCGCCAGCTGCTCGCGCCCGCCCCACCACCACCAGTGGTCGATAAACGGCAGGATCAGACGCAATCCCTGTTTATCCGCTTCGGCAATCATGTTGTCATACACCCGCATGGCTTTCTCATTCAGCCGCGGCATGCCGTCCGCCGTTTCCGGCGCCAGAATATGGGTCTCACGCCCGCAGGCCTTATCAAATTCCTGCTGCACCGACAGCACGTAGACGCGCTGGGCTTTCGCCCCGGTTTGCACCATCGCCTGGATCCAGTTTTGCTGCTCCTGGGCCGTTGGCCATTTAAAGTATTGCCCCCAGCCGCGCGGGTCTGCCCTGCAGGGGCCGCGGGCGTCGTCTTCAATGCGGTGCAGCTCCGGCGCGTGGATCCCGGCGAAACGAAACACCTTGTCGCCGTCCTTGAGGGTGGCGCCGTCGCGAGTGATAAAGTGCGTAAAGTGCGAGCGCTCGGCGGCCAGCGCCCCGCCGGCCCCCAGCGCGGACAGCAGCCCCATCAGCAGCAGGTTTTTCATCGGCTTCATCGTTCTCTCTCCTTAGAACCAGACCTCGGCCTGTACGCCGAAGTTAACGGTATCGGTAGAGCCACTGCGGGAATACCCGCCGGCGGTGATGGTATTGGTATCCCAGTTGTAGTTACCGTCTAATGCATCGGAGACACCTTTATCCCACTTCGCGTAGGTGACGAAGAAGCGCAACTGCGGACGCGCCCAGAAACCGGAGTCAAAGGTCAGCGTTGGCGCAACGGTGACTTTGGTCAGGCCGCCTTTGCCTTTGCCGTTTACTCCTTTGTAGTTTTTGTCATCCAGGTATTCGTAGCCCAGCTCGTACTGCATGGCAAAGTTGCGGGTGATCTGATGATAAGGGCGGATACCAGCGACCCACATCGAGCGTCCCCAGCCATTTTCATCTTCTGTCCACCAGCGGTAGTTTTTATCTTTCTGCCAGAAAGCGAAGGTCGAGATCTCCAGATCGCCCATCGAGGCCACGCTATCCAGCACCACTCGCCAGGACTGGGTGTTTTCCAGGTTGGCCCAGCCCCAGCCGTTTTTACCCAGCGAGTCACCCGCCGCCAGCCCTTTCCCGTACTGCAATGCGAGGCGGGAGTATCCTCCGGTCAGACCATAGAAGCCGTCAAAGTTATAAATACCGGTCACGCCATAGCCCTTCTCGGCGGAAGTCGGATGGTTTTCGTTACGGTTCATGTGGTGGCCGATCAGCTCCAGATCGAAGCCTGTCCCCGCGATCTTTTTCAGCCACAGGTTGAGGGAATAGTCATCCGGGTAGCCCTGATCTCCCTTATCCACCGGGTAGGCTTTGGTTTCATCGGTGGGTGAAAAGGCGTACACCCCGGCGTCGAAGCGGGCGAAGCCGAGATCCATGTTATCGAAGCCGCCGCCGGTGCCGTTGTACTGAATGTACTCCCAGTCGAACTGATGGCTGGAGGTGTTGGAGCTGCTGTAGCGCTTACCGGCCCAGAAGGTCATCTCCGGCGCAAAATCCAGATTGCTCAGCTCGGCGAACCCTTCACGAAACTGTACGTCATGGCCATCGTCATCCTGACAGTTCCAGTCGGAGGTGCATTTCGACTGGTGAGTGAGGTTGGCCTGCACTTTCGCCACCACGCCGCTGTCCGCCGTCAGCGTCACGGTGGGGATCAGTTCGATCTTGGTGTCTTCTTCGTTGCCCAGTCGCCACTTACCGTCCGGCATCAGGCCGACGGAGTCCGCGCGGTTGCCATCGGAGTTCGCCAGGATCCCGGAGCGGATATAGCCATGCAGCGCAAAATCATACTTCGGATCGGCGCAGGCCGGGCTGCTGGCCCCTGCCAGCGAGAGGAGAGCCAGAGGTATTGAGTGTTTCAGCTTTATCATTATTTTTTTCCCACGTTATGTTTGTTAACACGAACCGATAACGGAGGGGAAATTTACGGATCAAAAACGGAAATGTACATCCACTTACGGAAAGCGCTTTCCATAATTGCCTATCTGGTTCACAAAATTAGCTCTGCGGCGAATATATTCGTGAGACTGATCACATAAAATGACAAGAATGCCGCCGGGCGCCGGCAGTGGAGCGGAAGGAGGAGCAGATGAGCAGGTGCCGCCGGGGGATAAGCCGCCGACGGCGAGGGGGTCAGCGTTCGGTTTCCGCGAGCTGACGTTCGTACACTTTGAAGAAGGGGCGATAGAGCATCCAGGCGTTAAACATCGCGAACAGGCTCATGCACAAATTTTTCCAGCTGCCGTTCGCCGACCATGCCGCCCCCAGCGGGGAAGGCATCGACCATGGCAGCATCGCCACCGCGCGGTCGAGGATACCCAGCTGAGTTAAATACCATGCGATACAGGCATTTATCAGCGGAACAAAGAGAAACGGCAGTAAAAAAACCGGGTTCATGATCACCGGAAAACCAAACAGTATTGGCTCGTTGATATTAAACAGCGACGGCAGCAGGCCAATCTTGGCCACGCTTTTCAGCTGCCGCGAGCGGCTGCGCATCGCCATCAGCACCAGCGGCAAGGTGGAGCCAATACCGCCGATCAGCAGGTAAAAATCCCAGAACCCCTGCAGATAAATATGCGGCAGCGTTGGCGAACCCGCCGCCAGCGCCTGCTGATTTTCAAACAGATAGGTCATCCAGAAGGGGTTCATGATCCCGGTGATGATCAGCGCGCCGTGGATACCGATAAACCAGAGTAAGTTACAGATAAATAAAGAGATAAGTACCGCCATCAGCGTGTCGGACGCCAGCACCAGCGGCCGCACCGCTTCGCTGATCAACTCCGGTACGATGCGTCCGGTGGTCTGCAGCAGTATGGCATTCATCACGCTTATCGACAGCATCACCACCAGCAGCGGGATCAGCAGTTGAAAGCCATTGCGGGTCATCAGCGGCACTTCATCAGGCAAGCGAATGCACCAGCCTTTTTTGTAGAAAAAACGAATTATCTCAATGGAATAGGTGCTGGATATCAGGGCGGTAAATATCCCCATACCGCCGAGATAAACATTGCTCACCGCAGTCTCGCGAAAGCCGATAAACAGCAGAAAAGCCAGACACCCGGTTAAACCGCAGAGCCGTTCCGGCAGACGGTACTGCTTGGCGAGACTGGCGCTGGCGCCGAAGGCGACAATCAGCGCCACCAGGCCAATAGTTAGCTGAAAGGTCGGCAGCAGGATAGGCCGCAGCAGCAAATAGACCTGGCCGAAACGCGAGGCGCCGTCGATGGAAACGGGCGGAAACAAAATGGGAACTAACAGGCTGCCAACAATCACAAAGGGCATAGCCAGCGCAAAGCTATCGCGCATCGCCGTAATGTGGTTGTTGCGCGTCAGAACGTTCGCCAGCGGCGCCAGCCGCTGCTCGATGATGTCCACGGCCACATTCATTAACTGAATGTTCATACTCCTACCTTTGCGAATGGTTGTCTCGCCGGGATGATCGCCCACAACACCGGAAAGTGAAAGCCTGCCATAGGTGATCATGGTCACAATTAATAAATCCACAAACGGAAAGCGCTTTCCGTAATGCATCCATTTTGACTATAGTCCGCTCATCCAACCTCATCAGGAGCGGTAATTATGAAAAAAATTATGTTGTGTTGTTCGGCAGGCATGTCCACCAGCCTGCTGATGAAAAAAATGATTGCGGAAGCCGAACAGCGGGGCCTGCCGGTAGAGATCAACGCCTATGGCGTAGCGGAGTTCGCCGAACAGGTTGGCCATTATCAGGTGGTGCTGCTGGGGCCGCAGGTGAAATACATGCAGCAGGACCTGCAAAAACAGGCGGATAAATACGGTATCCGCGTCGAACCCATCAATATGATGGACTACGGCATGCAAAAAGGCGCCGCGGTCCTTGATTTCGCCCTTTCCCTTATCGAAAACAAGAACTAAGGAAAGATCATGAGCTCTCTGTACGCTAAACTGATCGACGTGATCGAACGGCAGATCACGCCTATGGCCGGCGCGATCGGCCAGCAAAAATATGTCACCTCGATCCGCGATGGCTTTATCACTGCCCTGCCCTTTATGATCGTCGGCTCGTTTTTGCTGGTGTTTATCTTTCCCCCCTTCTCACCCGACACCACCTGGGGATTCGCCCGCGCCTGGCTGCAATTTTCGCTCGATCATCGCGATGCGCTGATGCTGCCGTTCAACTTCAGCATGGGGGTGATGACCCTGTTTATCGCCGTCGGGATCGCCGCCAGCCTCGCCAAACACCATCATCTGGACTCGCTGACCGCCGGGATGCTGTCGCTGATGTCGTTTCTGCTGGTAGCCGCGCCGCTGAAAGATGGCCAGATCTCTACTGCCTACTTCTCCGGTCAGGGGATCTTTACCGCCATTCTGGTGGCCATCTATTCCACCGAGCTGTACGCCTTCCTCAAACGGCATAACATCACCATTCGCCTGCCGCCGGAAGTGCCTGCCGGGGTGGCGCGCTCGTTTGAAATCCTGATCCCGGTGCTGGCGATCATTCTGACGCTGCATCCGCTGAACCTGTTTATCGAAGCCCAGCTGGGGATGATCATTCCGGAAGCGATCATGTCGCTGGTGAAGCCGCTGGTCGCGGCTTCCGATACGCTGCCGGCGATCCTGCTGTCGGTGCTGGTCTGTCAGGTGCTGTGGTTCGCCGGGATCCACGGCGCGCTGATCGTCACCGGGATCATGAACCCGTTCTGGATGGCCAACCTGTCGGTCAATCAGGCGGCCATGGCCGCTGGCACCGCTATCCCGCACATCTATGTCCAGGGCTTCTGGGATCACTATCTGCTGATCGGCGGCGTCGGCTCCACCCTGCCGCTGGCGCTGATGCTGCTGCGCAGCAAGGCCGTGCATCTGCGGACGATCGGCCGGATGGGAGTCGTGCCGGGCGTATTTAACATCAACGAACCGATTCTGTTCGGCGCGCCGATCATCATGAACCCGCTGTTTTTCCTGCCGTTCGTGCTGGTGCCGATGGTCAACGCGACCCTGGCGTACTTCGCGCTGAAGCTGGACCTGGTCAGCCGCGTAGTGTCGATGACGCCGTGGACAACGCCGGCGCCTATCGGCGCCTCGTGGGCGGCGAACTGGAGCTTTAGCCCGGTGATCCTGTGCCTCATTTGTATGGCTACCGCCATGGTGATGTACCTGCCATTTCTCAAAGCTTACGAAAAACAGCTGCTGGCCCAGGAGCGTGAAAACGCCGTCGGCCAGGCTGACAACGCGGCGCAAACCGCTTAACGCTAACGATTCAGAGGATAATCATGGAATTAGAAGAACAGGTGATGGGGATCATCATCAATGCCGGCCAGTCACGTAGCCTGTGCTACGAAGCGCTGCACGCCGCTAAAGCGGGTGATTTCGCCACCGCCGACGCCAAAATGCAGGAAGCGGCGCACTATTCCCGCGAAGCTCACCTTGTACAGACCCAGCTTATCGAAGCTGACGAAGGCGAGGGAAAAACCAAAATGACGCTGGTAATGGTCCATGCTCAGGATCACCTGATGACATCCATTCTGGCGAAAGAGCTTATTGCCGAACTGATTGCGATTTACCGCGCGCAGCCGCTTCACGCCTAGCGCCTTGCCCGGCCAGACGCGCTGGCCGGGCCTGATTCCCCGAGGTCACTATGTTACATCTTGGAATAGATATTGGCGGCACCAAAATGGAAGCCGTACTGCTGGACCCGGCGGGCGAATGCGTCCAGCGCCTGCGCCGGCCGACCCACAAAGAGAGCTATGACGCCTTTATGCGTCAGCTGCTGACCCTGATTGCCGATATTCGCGCGGTCAACCCGCAGCCGTTCACCCTGGGGATCGGCCTGCCAGGAGCTATCGATCCGCAAAGCGGACGCATTAAAAACTGCAACTGCCTGGTGCTCAACGGTCACGATCTGCGCCGGGATATCATGCAGCAGCTTGGCCAGCCGGTGTGGATGGCAAACGATGCCGACTGCTTCACCCTTTCGGAGGCGGTGGATGGCGCCGGCGCCGGAGCTACCACCGTCTTCGGGGTGATTATCGGTACCGGCTGCGGCGGCGGGATCGCCGTTCATCAACAGCTACTCAGCGGCCCCAACGCTATCGCCGGGGAGTGGGGGCATAATCCGCTGCCGGGCTATACTCCTGAGCGCGATGGCCCGCCGCAGCCCTGCTACTGCGGCAAAACGAACTGCATCGAAAGCTTTCTCTCCGGCACCGGCTTCGCCCGCCGCTATGGGGAACAAGCCCGTGCGGAAGCCATTGTCGCCGCGGCGCAAAACGGCGATCCGCGCGCGCTGGCCCACTGGCGACACTTTATCGATGCCTTTGCCCGCAGCCTGGCGTCGGTGATCAATATTCTCGACCCGCAGGTGATTGTGCTGGGCGGCGGTCTGTCCAACGTCAGCCAGATCTATCGCGATCTGCCTGCCGCCATCGTGCCGTGGATCTTCTCCGACACCTGCCGCACGCAGATCAAACCGGCCCGTTTCGGCGACGCCAGCGGCGTGCGCGGCGCGGCCTGGCTGCCCCGGCTTCCCGGCGCCGCGCAAGGGCAGCGGTAGACACTTTTTTCAGCAGGTATGTTAAGCTAGGCGAAAATGTTCAGACAGAAAAAGCCATGCCAACGATTGATGATGTTTCAAGATTAGCGAATGTCTCAAGAGCGACGGTATCCCGCGTGCTGACCGGCACCCGGGGCGTGCGCGAAGAGAGCCGGGAAGCTGTGCTGCGGGCCGTTGAAGAACTCAACTATCGCCCGAGCTTTGCCGCGCAAAACCTCGCCAGTCAGACATCCAGCCACGTTGGTCTGGTGATTTCCGCGCAGGACGAAAGCCACGGCGCACGTCTGCTGCCGCTGCTCTCTCAGGCGCTGAAAGGGCTGAATAAAAGCCTGCTGGTCCAGTACGTCAGCGACCCGGTAGAGCAGGCGGCGGTAATCGACGATCTGCAGCGCCAGTGCGTGGCGGTGGTGGTGCTGGGCGCCGTTGCCGCCGACGCGCCGCGCAACGTTATCGCCTTTGACCGCTTCGGCGTCGCCGGGAGCAACAGCCAGGGCTATGACTTCGCCTTTGCCACCGAAAGCGCCTGCCGCTATGTGATTGGCAAGGGACACCGCAACATCGCCCTGCTGGTGGACAGCGATAGCGACGATGCCAGCCGTCAGATGCTGGAAGGCTACCGCAACGTCCTGCAGAACTACTCCATTCCTTTTAACCGTCAGCTGGTGCTGACGGCCAACGATGACGTCGAGCAGGCGCTGCTGACCTTAATTAACAGCTTCAGTAAATACTCAGTCATTATCGTTAAACGCGACCGCTACGCGGCTGAGGCGATGCGTCTGCTGCGCGAATTCACCATCGCCGTCCCGCAGGAGGTCTCCCTGCTGAGCCTTGAGGATTCCCCGCTCGCCTCGCTGCTCTACCCGCCGCTGACCTGCATCTCCTGGCCACTGGAGGCGCTGCTGGATAACTGTATTCAGCGTATTCGCAGCCTGATTGACGACCGGCCAACCTTCACCGCCGAGGGCCGCTCGCTGGCTGGCCGCCTGATCCCGCGCCAGTCGGTCGCCGATATCTCTTGATCTTCGCCCGGTTGGCGCCGGGCCAGACTTACCTCCCCTTTTCGCGCTTTCGTTTCCCGGCTCATTATTACCCACGCATGCAAATAAGAATTATTTTCATTTATAAATAGCTTGTGCTATATAACATAGCAATGGCTATAAACGCTGGGAAATTAACCACACCATTGCGAGGGATCCTATGCTACACCTGACACCGCTGAAATCATTGCTGCTGGCCAGCGCGCTGGCTCTGCTGGCCGCGACGCCGGCCTCGGCGCAGGAGAAATTCAGGGTTATCACCACCTTCACGGTTATCGCCGATATGGCGCAGAACGTGGCCGGCGACGCCGCCGACGTGAGCTCCATCACCAAACCGGGCGCGGAGATCCATGATTACCAGCCCACGCCCGGCGATATCAAACGCGCGCAGGGGGCGCAGCTGATCCTCAGCAATGGGCTTAATCTCGAACGGTGGTTTGCCCGTTTTTATCAGCACTTAAAAGGCGTTCCGGAGGTGGTGGTCAGCGAGGGGATCCAGCCGATGGGCATCAGCGCGGGCCCCTATAGCGGGAAGCCCAATCCCCATGCCTGGATGTCGGCAGATAACGCCCTGATCTATGTCGATAACATTCGCGATGCGCTGGTGAAGTACGATCCGCCTCACGCCGACACCTATCGCCGTAACGCCGAGGCCTACAAAGAGAAGATCCGTCAGACGATGGCGCCGCTGCAGGCCAGACTGGCGCAGCTGCCGGCGGATAAGCGCTGGCTGGTCACCAGCGAGGGAGCCTTCTCCTATCTGGCCCGCGACTATGGCCTGCGCGAACTGTATCTGTGGCCGATCAATGCCGACCAGCAGGGCACCCCGCAACAGGTGCGCAAGGTTATCGACACCATGAAGAAAGAACGCATCCCGACCATCTTCAGCGAAAGCACCATCTCCGATAAACCGGCGCGTCAGGTGGCGCGGGAAGCCGGGGCCCACTACGGCGGCGTGCTGTATGTCGATTCGCTGAGCGCCGCCGACGGCCCGGTGCCGACCTGGCTCGACCTGCTGCGCGTCACCACCGAAACCATCGTCAACGGTATCCAGGACGGGATGAGGAAGCAGCCATGAATGCAGCGCAAGCGGGACTGTATGTCGACCAGCTCACCGTCACCTGGCGCAACGGCCACACTGCCCTGCGCGACGCCTCGTTCAGCGTGCCGCGCGGCTCCATTGCCGCGCTGGTGGGGGTTAACGGCTCGGGTAAATCCACGCTGTTTAAAGCGCTGATGGGCTTTGTGCGTGTCGGCCACGGCGAGATCGCCATACTCGGCCAGCCGGTCAACCGCGCGCTGCGCCAGAACCTGGTCGCCTATGTCCCGCAGTCGGAAGAGGTGGACTGGTCCTTCCCGGTGCTGGTGGAGGATGTGGTGATGATGGGCCGCTACGGCCATATGGGCTGGCTGCGGCGGGCAAAGCCGCGCGATCGCGAGATTGTCGATACCGCACTGGCCCGCGTGGGCATGAGCGAGTACCGCCATCGGCAGATTGGCGAGCTCTCCGGCGGGCAGAAAAAGCGCGTCTTTCTTGCCCGCGCCATCGCTCAGCAGGGTCAGGTGATCCTGCTGGATGAGCCTTTCACCGGCGTCGATGTGCAGACCGAAGCGCGGATCATCAGCCTGCTGCGCGAGCTCCGCGATGAGGGCTGTACCATGCTGGTCTCCACCCATAACCTCGGGTCAGTGAGTGAATTTTGTGATTATACGGTGATGGTGAAAGGCACCGTGCTGGCCAGCGGCCCGACAGAAACCACCTTCACCGCCGAGAATCTGGAGCGGGCTTTCAGCGGCGTGCTGCGCCACGTCGCGCTGACCGGCGGGGAAGCGCAGGTTATCACCGATGACGAGCGGCCGTTTATCAGCCGGCGCGCGGCGGGAGGCCCACGATGAGCTGGCTGCTGGAGCCGTTTGGCTATCACTATATGCTCAATGCGATGTGGGTGTCGGCGCTGGTGGGCGGCGTCTGCGCGTTTCTCTCCTGCTACCTGATGCTCAAAGGCTGGTCGCTGATTGGCGACGCCCTCTCCCACTCGATTGTGCCCGGCGTCGCCGGGGCCTATATGCTCGGCCTGCCTTTCGCGCTCGGCGCATTTCTCTCCGGCGGTCTGGCGGCAGGCAGCATGCTGTTTTTGCAACAGCGCTCGCGGCTAAAAGAGGATGCTATTATCGGGCTGATCTTCTCCTCCTTCTTCGGGATCGGGCTGTTTATGGTGTCGCTGAATCCGACGTCGGTGAATATCCAGACCATCATCCTCGGCAATATTCTGGCCATCGCCCCGGAGGATATTATCCAGCTGGCGGCGATCGGCTTTATCTCAATGGCGATTCTGCTGCTGAAATGGAAAGACCTGATGGTGACCTTCTTTGATGAACACCATGCCCGCTCGATTGGCCTGAACACCCGCGGCCTGAAGCTGCTGTTCTTTACCCTGCTGGCCGCCTGCACCGTGGCGGCGCTGCAGACCGTCGGCGCCTTTCTGGTCATCTGCCTGGTGGTCACTCCCGGGGCCACCGCGTGGCTGTTAACCGACCGCTTTCCGCGCCTGCTGGCCATCGCCGTGTCTATCGGCAGCCTGACCAGTTTCTTCGGCGCCTGGCTCAGCTACTATCTCGACGGCGCCACCGGCGGCATTATCGTGGTCGCGCAAACGCTGCTGTTCCTCATCACCTTTATCTTCGCGCCGAAGCACGGCCTGCTGGCCAGCCGCCGCCGCGCCAGGGAGGCCGCATGCTGAACCTGTTCCTGGCCCCGTTCCAGTTTCCTTTTATGGTCAATGCGATAGCGATATCGATCGTCGTCGCCATTCCCTGCGCGCTGCTGTCGGTGTTTCTGGTGCTCAAAGGCTGGGCGCTGATGGGCGACGCCATGAGCCACGCGGTCTTTCCGGGCGTGGTGCTGGCCTACATTATCGGCATCCCCTTCGCCATCGGCGCGTTTATCGCCGGTCTGCTGTGCGCCGTGACGACCGGTTTTCTCGACGATAACAGCCGACTCAAGCGCGATACTATCATGGGGATTGTCTTCTCCGGCATGTTTGGCGCCGGACTGGTGCTGTACGTAGCGATCCAGTCCGATGTTCATCTCGACCATATCCTGTTCGGCGATATGCTGGGAATATCCCTCAGCGATATTGGGCAAACGACGGCGATCGCACTGGTGATTGCGTTGATCATCGGGCTCAAATGGCGGGATTTTTTGCTGCACGCCTTCGATCCAACGCAGGCTAAAGCCAGCGGCCTGCGCGGCGGACTGCTGCACTACGGCCTGCTGTGCATGATCGCCCTGACCATCGTCGCGACGCTGCAGTCGGTGGGGATTATTCTGTCGATTTCGCTGCTGATTGCCCCCGGGGCGATCGCGCTTCTGCTGGTGAGACGCTTTATCCACGCCCTGCTGCTGGCGGTAGCGGTGGCCATCGGCTGCTCGGCGGGAGGGGTGTGGCTGGCGTTTTATCTCGACAGCGCGCCAGCGCCGACTATCGTGGTGCTGTTTACCGCGCTGTTTGTGGTCGCCTTTGTCGCAAGCACGATCCGCGATAGTCAGAAACAGAAAACTTCAGCAATTATCCCCGGTGGCGGCTAACGCCTTGCCGGGGCTACAAGAGCACGACTTGTCGCCCGGCTGCGCAGCGCTGACCAGGGAAAGCCGCTACTTTTTCGGTCGATATTTTTCCGGCAGCGGCGGCACCGGGCGCCTGTCGTCCAGCAGATGGCGAACAGTGAGGATCGGGTGGCGCCAGAGCATCCGCGGCCCGGCCCAGCGCATAATCTGCTTCATCTCCTCGCGCTTCGCCGGCTGGTAGCAGTGCACCGGACACTGCTTGCAGGCCGGTTTATTCTCGCCAAACACGCACTTATCAAGGCGCTTGTCAGCGTAGGCGTTCAGCGCCTGATAGTGCGCATCATCGGCCTGCGCCTCGGGACTGCGCCGCTGGTAGAGGGCAATCATCCGCTGAATCGTCATTTTTTCCCGTTCGATACGCTTCCCCATCTCCCTGCCTTTCGTCTTTTTTAAGATGCATTTATCATACACCTTAATATCCATACCCGACCAGACTCACTGCTTCAGATGCTGAATCAACTGCAGGGCTGCCCCGGACAGAACCCCGAAATGGCTGTAGGCATAGAAATCCCGGATAAAAACGCTGCCCTCGAGCTCAAACGGGCGCAGCAGGCCAAGCGCTTCTTCGTGTCGGTAAACCGGGGCCGGCATCGACGTTAACAGATCGCTCTCGCACAGAAAGGCCTTAATGGCCGAGGATGAGGCGCACTCAATAACCGGTTGCGGACAGGGCAACTGCCGGGCGCGAAAGATATCCGCCAGGATGTTCATTGGCGTACTAGACGGCGGCGGCATAATCCACGGATAGTCCAGCATCGCCTCCAGGGTGACGTCCGCCGCCTGATGCAGCGGGTGGTGCTGCCTGGCGACGATGCAGATCCGGTCCTGCCAGTTAATTTTGCCCCGCACCACGATTTTCTCATCATGCGGTAAGGGACCGCAGAGGGCGATATCGATGTCGTGCATCAGCAACAGCTTATACAGCTCGGAGTCAATGCGGTCGACGATCCGCAGATGGATCTGGGGATGGCGCTGATGGAAAGCCGCCAGCTTATCGATGAAATGGCTGGTCAGCAGACTGGAAACGCAGCCAATCCGCAGAATGCCTTTCCCGGCGCCGCGGATGAGCTCAATTTCCTCGCGCGCCTTTTGTTCGGTATTCAGCATCGTCAGCGCGTAGGGTAAAAAGGCGCTGCCATATTCGCTCAACGCCATGCCGTGCTTATGTCGTTCGAATAAGGATGCGCTCAGGTCCGCTTCCAGACTCAATAGCAGTCGGCTCAGTCCCGACTGGGTGATCCCCATTTTCTCTGCGGCCAGGGTCATATTGCCTTCGCGGGCGACGGTAATAAATGCCTGAATCTGCTTAAATTTCATTGGCATGATATTTACTCATTGAATAAACGGTTTTTGCATTTCCCCTGCGCCCTTTTTTAGCGAATAAATATCGCTATCAATACGCTCAAAAATCACCGGAACGCATACTTCAAAAGGATTTATTTATCTCACCACCCACGGCAAAACACATTTCTGAACCGAAGATAATTTATAATGAGAATATATCACCATGACACAGAACAATATTCTATTAATTTCAGGCGCTATATTACCGGTCATCATTACCGTCATCATCGGCTATATTAGCGGTAAACGAAAAGACTTTAACTGGCAGCAGGCGGGAGACATCAATAAAATTGTGATGCTCTACGCATTGCCGCTAAGTATTTTCAGCAATATGGTGATGACGCCGCGACACATCGTCATGACCATGGGCCCGGTCGCCGTGGCTATCATCCTGGCGCTGATTCTCAGCTTCGTCATTCCCTTTCTGGTCGCCCGCTATCTGTTTCGACGCGACCTCGCCCTCAGTACGCTGCAGGCGCTGGCCATCGGCTCGCCGGCAGTCCCGTTTATCGGCACCTCAGTGCTGGCCTTTTTATTTGGCACCGTCAGCGCGTCGCTGATCACCGTGTCCAGCATCACGCAAAACGTCTTCCAGCTGCCGCTGGTGATGATACTGATGTCGGTCGCCACCGGCGATAAGAGCCAGCATATTTCCTTTGGCGCACGGGTGGTGAACGCCATTAAACAACCCGTGGTCTGGTCGCCGGTGATCGCCCTGATCATCGTGCTGGCGGATATCCATATTCCGCAGACTATCTCGATGTCGCTGGGTCTGCTGGGCAAAGCCTCTGGCGGGCTGGCGCTGTTTGCCGCCGGGATCGTGCTCTATACGCGCAGCATTGTTATCACCACCGCTACCATTATCACCGTTATCGCCCGCAATATTCTGGTCCCCGGCGCCTGCTATCTCATTTTATTAAAAATGGGCTTCAGCATGGAGCAAATAAAGGAAGTCGTATTGACGATGGCTATCCCGGTAGGCTCCATCGCGATAATTATTGCTATGCAGTATAAAACCGGCGAGCAGGAAATGGCCTCGACGATGGCGCTGAGTATTATTGCCTCCATCATTACGATGGGCGGATTTATTTTCTTAACCTTTTAATTACCGCGATTACACCGCGTGAATACGGAGAGAATATGGCCTCTATCACATTATCGGCTGCTGAACTGTTACTGCATCGGCTACAGGCGCTGGACGTGGCGTATATTTTTATCAACTCGGGCACCGATTATCCTCCAGTCATTGAAGCCTGGGCAAAGGCCCGGGCGACCGGGCAAAAGGTACCGGAGTTAGTGATCTGCCCGCATGAAAACGCCGCCATCGGCATGGCCCATGGCTATTACCTCGGCACCGGCAAGGTGCAGGCGGTGATGGTTCACACCAACGTCGGGCTAGCCAACGCCGCCTGCGGCGTCATCAATCTGGCGAACAGCAATATCCCGGTGCTGATTTTTGGCGGCCGCACGCCGATAAGCGAACATTCCCACTTCGGCTGCCGCAATACGCCGATTGGCTACGGCCAGGAGATGCGCGACCAGGCGGCGCTGATCCGTGAATCCGTGAAGTGGGATTTTGAACTGCGGCTGGCCGATCAGATCGGCGAGCATGTTGACCGGGCCTGGGCGATCGCCAGCTCCCTGCCGAAAGGGCCGGTCTACCTGAGCTTACCGCGTGAGCCACTGTGCGAAACCTTTGCCGTCGATGAGGCCGCGCTGCAGGCTGGCCCTTCGCAGCAGCCGGTCCGCTATGCGCCAGTCCGGGAAGATATCGCCCGCGCAGCCGAGGCAATCGCCTGCGCCAGACACCCGGTCATCTTCGCCCAGCGCGGCGCCCGAACGGCGGAAGGCTTTGCGCGCCTCGATAGTCTGGTGCGCGAATGGGCGATCCCTCTGGTGGAATACTGGGGCACCGAGGTTACCCTGAGCGCCGATAATCCCCTGCTCGCCGGGGCTGATCCCAGCGTCTGGCTCGCTGACGCCGATGTGATTCTGGTGGTCGACTCGCAGGCGCCATGGATGATCGCCGAGGGCGACTGTCGCCAGGACTGCACCGTGATCCAGATGGGGCCCGATCCGCTCTTCTCCCGCTACCCGGTGCGCGGCTATCGCGCGGACATCAACCTGGCGGGCGAGACCGATGAAGTCTTCAGCCTGCTGGAAGAGGCGCTGCGCCCGCTGCAGGCCGCCCGCCAGCAGCATGTGGCGGAGCGGGCGGCATATACGCAGAGCCGCATCCAGCAACAGAAAAACCAGCGCGACGCGCTTCTCCATGCCAGCCAGACCGGGGCCATTACCAAACCCTGGCTCAGCTACTGCCTCGGCCATCTGGCTAATCAACACCGCGGCCGGATCGTTTCTGAACTGACCACGCTGCCGCAGTTTGCCGGACTGACCCATGCCGAGAGCTATTACCAGGAAGCGCTGGCCGGCGGCCTGGGCGAAGCCCTGCCCATCGCGCTGGGGCTGCAGCTTGCGCGCCGGGAAGAGCTGATTATTGCCGCCGTCGGCGACGGGTCGTACCTGTTCGCCAACCCTGCGGTCTGCCACCATATTGCGGAGGTAATGAAGCTGCCTGTCCTCGTCGTGGTCGGAAATAACGGCGGATGGGGCGCGGTCGCGGGCGGCACCAAAGCGCTCTACCCGGACGGCTACGCGGCCCGCGCGGAAACCATTCCAGCCACCGCCTTTACCACCTCGCCGGATTTCGCCGCGATCGCCGCCTCCAGCCGCGCGGCGGCCCTGTCGGTTTCCCGGGCCGAAGATCTCCCCGGCGTGCTGGAAGAAGCGGTATCCCTCATACGCACCCGCCGACAAAGCGTGCTGGTTGACGTGCAGTTAGCCCGCTAACGGCTTCTCCTCCGGGCGCTTGTCGTCCGGAGGGGGTTGTCACCCCTTCTGGTCACCTTTATCCACATGGCCCAGCGGCTTCTCCGGGAAGCAGACATCGCGCACCCGGCGTTTCAGCTCGGCCGCATCCGGAAAACCGCCATCCTGCTTGCGCTCCCAGATCTGCTGACCGTCGACATCGATCGTGAAGATCCCACCGGTCCCCGGCACCAGCGTCACCGAGGCGATGTCGGTGCTGAAGGTATGTAACAGCTCCTGCGCCATCCAGCTGGCGCGCAGCATCCAGTTGCACTGGGAACAGTAGGTGATGGTGATGGCCGCTTTTGAGTTCATCGTCGTCTCGCTAAGTCTGAAAGGGCAAATTGTAAACAAAGTGCAGTTTAAATGAAGACACATGATTATTTTGTTGCAAACGATAATACCTATCATTACCATTCGCAATCAACAAATGGAGTAAGACCCCATCCGCAACGGAAAAGACGGAGCAACCTGCAACTCTGGAAGTAACGCGTGAGCCGATACTAATAACGATCAAGGCGTGGCGACTATGTACAAATCGACTCCGTCAGCAGCATGGTGTAAAAAACGCCTGCTGGTGACCTCTTTGTTTGCAGCAATTTATCAGACTTCTGCCATCGCAGCAGATACTTCCGCCGTTAGCGGCGAGGCGGTGGATGACACCTCGGAACAAATGACCGTCACCGCCCCCGCGCCGGTGCAGAAAGCCGGTAGCGAACACAGCATCAGCGCCCGGGAGCTGGAGAATAAAGGCGCTAACGATTTCGGCTCAATCATGCGCTATGAGCCGCTCATTAGCGCCACCGGGGCCAGCGGCGGCTCCGGCAACGGCAAAAGCGGCTTCGACCGCGGAGGTTACACCGGCTACAACATTCGCGGTATGGAGAGCAACCGCGTCGGCATCGACGTAGACGGTATCGCGCAACCCAACGCCACCGGCCGCGGCTACGTCGGCCGCGCCGGGCTCAACACCTTCGGTATCGGCCGCGATTATATCGACCCGTATATGTACGGCAGCGTGGATATCCAGTCCGGCGCCACCTCGACGGAAACGGCCAACAGCGCTATCGGGGGGAATGTCTCCTTCCGCCCGAAATCGGCGGATGATTACCTGCGCCCGGGCAAGACCAGCGCCTTCGGCTACCGCAGCGGTTACGACTCTGCGGATCGCAGCTGGCACAACGGGGTGACCGTCGCCGGCGGCGATGAGTTCCTGCGCGGGATTTTGGTCTATAGCCGCCGTGACGGCCAGGAAACCGAAAACAACAGCGGCACCGTCGACGCCTACCCGGCGAACTGGCACTCCGATGCTTTTCTGGCCTCCGGGATCTGGCAGCCTAACGATGAGCACAAGCTGACCAGCACCTTCGACTATTACCATAAAACCAACCACACCCACTACGATACCTGGGACTCCAGCGGCAACAGCACCATCGGCACCGCCAACCAGACCAGCCAGACCCGGCGCTGGGGCCTGAGCCTGAAGGATGACTGGACGCCGATGAACGACTACCTCGACAGCGTCTCCACAAAAATCTACTACCAGCATACCGAAGCCCATGACTGGACTTATATGCCGGACAGCGTCACCCGCAGAATGCAGACGGTGAACTCTAACTACGATACCGACACCTGGGGCCTGCAGACCGCGCTGGCGAAAACCCTGGGCCGCCACGATCTGAGCGCCGGTTTCAACGCCAGCACCAGCAAAACCCAGCGGCCGTTCAGCCAGTCGCCGATCCCCAGCGTTTACAGCGAGATCATGCAGCCGGAGGCAGACAGCCGCAGCTACACCCTCGGCGGCTTTGTCCAGGATAAGATCAACTTCGACCTTGATAGCCACAACTTCGCCGTTATTCCCGGCGTGCGCGTGGTGCATCAATCGACTAAGCCGGAAAATCTGTCCGATCTCGCCGCCAACAGCAGCGTGCTGAGCGAATCGTCGGTGGCGAATCTGTACGGCAAAAACAGCGATACCCAGGTTCTGCCGTCGTTGACCTTCCAGTACGACCTCACCCCGCGCCTGATGACCTACCTGCAGTACCAGCGCGGGGCGCAGTTCCCCAACGCCAGCCAGCTGTATGGCTCCTGGAACCTCGGCTCCAGCTACGCCGGCAGCCAGCAGTATGCCCTGATCGGCAATACCGATCTGAAGACGGAAACCAGCGATAATCTCGAGTGGGGGCTGAAAGGGGAAGTTACCGAAGGCATCACCCTGCGCACGGCGCTGTTCTACAACAGCTATAAGAACTTTATCGCCTATACCCGCTATACCCGCGCCAACAATCCGGGCCAGTTCACGAATGTGCCGTCGAACATCTACACCATTTATCAGGCGGAAAACCGCGATAAAGCCTATATCTACGGCGGTGAGATTAGCACCAAATTTAACTTTGGCACCTGGTTTGAGCAGGTGGACGGCCTGAGCGCCACCCTCGCCCTCGGCTATAGCGAAGGGAAATCGAAATCCAGCTACAGCGGCGATAAATACGTCGACCTCGACAGCGTGGCGCCAATGAAAGCCATCGTCGGCGTGGCGTGGGACGATCCGGCGAAACGCTACGGCACCGCCCTGACGGCGACCTTTGTCAAAGGGAAACAGGCGACCGCCACCAACCGCGAAAGCTACAGCAACAGCGGATCCGCCATCACCGATGCCAGCAGCGACTATATGCGCGTGCCGGGCTACGGCATGCTGGACTGGACCGCGTACTGGCAGGTGGCGAAAAACGTGCGCCTCAATGGCGGGGTCTACAACCTCACCGATCGTAAATACTGGGATTACCTGAGCAGCCGCAATATCGAGACCGGCACCAACCAGGACGCCAACGATAAAGCGCTGGCGGTGATGCCGGGCCGCACCTGGCAGCTGGGCGTCAACGTCGACTTCTGATTGCCCGAATAATAACGCACCTGCCCCCGGCCCGCCGGCCGGGGATATTCATCGTCGAGAAGGATATGATTATGCCAAATGCACACCCTGACCTGTGGCAGCGCTACCAGGCCACCAAAGCGGCCAGTACCGCGAAATATGCCCGCGATATCGCCGCGGAAATGGGGATCAGCGAAGCCGAGCTGACCGCCGCCCGCCTCGGCCATGATGCCGTGCGCCTGAGCGATGACGCCCGGGCGCTGATTGCCGCCCTGGAGCGCGTCGGCGAAACCAAATGCATCTGCCGCAACGAGTATGCCGTGCATGAGCAGGTGGGCCAGTTCACGCACCAGCACCTCAGCGGCCACGCCGGGCTGGTGCTGAACCCGCGCGCGCTCGACCTGCGTCTGTTCCTCAGCCAGTGGGCCAGCGCCTTCCATCTGAACGATAATGGCCGTCAGAGCATCCAGTTTTTCGACCACCACGGCGACGCCCTGCTGAAAGTCTATGCGACCACGCAGACCGACATGGCGGCCTGGGAGACCCTGATCGCGGAATATCGGGTGGCGGCGCCGGCACCGCTGACCCTGCGCCCGCTGGAGCCGGTGAAATATGCCGATACCGCCGACGGCGCCGCCCTGGAGAACGACTGGCGCGCGATGACCGACGTTCACCAGTTCTTCGGTCTGCTGCGTAAATATCAGCTTTCCCGCCAGCAGGCCTTCCGTCTGGTGAGCGACGACCTCGCCTGCCACGTGGATCGCCATGCGCTGCCGTCGCTGCTGGAGACGGTGCGCCAGGAGGGCAATGAAATCATGATTTTCGTCGGCAATCGCGGCTGCGTGCAGATCTTTACCGGCGCCCTGGAAAAGCTGGCCACCATGCGCGGCTGGCTGAATATCTTCAATACTACTTTTACCCTGCATCTGCGCGAAGAGAGCGTCGATGAAGTGTGGGTGACCCGCAAGCCGACTTCGGACGGACACGTCACCAGCGTCGAACTGTTCGCTAAAGACGGCACCCAGATTGCCCAGCTCTACGGCCAGCGCAGCGAGGGGCACCCCGAGCAGACGCAATGGCGCCAGCAGGTAGACCGCCTGACCCGTGAAGGGCAGCCCGCATGATGCGCTGGTTACTGCTCTTGATCGCTTTCCCGCTGCTGAGTCACGCCGCCGTTGAGCGGCTCGTCACACTCGGCGGAGATGTCACTGAGATCGTTTATGCCCTTCACGCGGAGGAGAGCCTGGTGGCGCGGGACAGCACCAGCAGCTGGCCCCCGGCGGCGCAAAAGTTGCCGGACGTCGGCTACCTGCGACAGCTGAACGCCGAGGGGATCCTCGCGTTACGCCCGCAGCTGGTGTTAGCGAGCGCCCAGGCGCAGCCCTCGCTGGTCTTACACAAAGTGCAGGCGAGCGGGGTGAAGGTGGTGAACGTGCCGGGCGGCGAAAGTCTGTCCGCGATCGATAACAAAGTTGCTGTCATTGCCGAAGCGTTAGGCAAAACGGCGGCAGGCGACGCGCTGCGCCAGCAGCTTCAGCAGCAGATCGCCGCCATTCCAACGCAGCCGGTTGCTAAGCGGGTGCTGTTTATTCTCAGCCACGGCGGAATGAATACCCTGGTGGCCGGACAGCATACCGCGGCCGATGGCGCCATTCGCGCCGCCGGATTGCAGAACGCGATGCAGGGCTTCGACCACTATCGCGCCATGTCGCAGGAAGGGGTCGCCGCCAGCCAGGCGGATCTGGTGGTGATCTCCGCCGATGGTCTCAAAGGGATGGGCGGCGAAGCCGGGCTGTGGAAACTGCCCGGCCTGGCGCAGACCCCGGCGGGGCGTCATAAACAGCTGCTGACGATCGACGATATGGCCCTGCTGGGCTTCGGGCCGCGCACACCGCAGGCGATAATCGCGCTGAGAAATAAAGCGGAGCAGTTGCCCTGATGCGCCCTGCCCTCGCTCGCCGTTTGCTGCTGATGACGCTGCTGCTGGTCTCCCTGACGTTGTTTGCCACCACCCTCGGCGCCATGCGCTTGCCGCTGGTCAACCTGCTGCCTTCCGGGGATGACATGCTGCGCCATATCTGGCTGACCATCCGTCTGCCGCGGGTGCTGCTGGCCCTGCTGGTGGGCGCGGCGCTGGCCCTCTCCGGCTGCGTGATGCAGGGGCTGTTTCGCAACCCGCTTGCCGACCCGGGCCTGCTGGGCATCAGCAGCGGCGCCGCGCTGGCGGTGGCCAGCTGGCTGGTGCTCCCGTTCTCCGCTGCGGGGCTGATCGCTCTGTATATGCCGATGCTGGCGGCGTTTATTGGCAGCCTGGCGGTGATGGTGGTGATTTTCATCCTCAGTCGGGCGGAGGAGGGTTCGCTGTCGCGCCTGCTGCTGGTGGGGATCGCCATCAACGCGCTGTGCGGCGCGCTGGTCGGCGTCCTGTCCTGGCTGAGCAATGACGCCCAGCTGCGCCAGCTGTCGCTGTGGGGAATGGGCAGTCTGGGCCAGGCCGAATGGCCGACGCTGCTGGTGGCCGCGACCTTGATTATCCCGGCGGCGCTGGCGGTGTGGTGGATGGCGTCCCGCCTCAATCTGCTGCAGCTTGGCGATGAAGAGGCGCACTATCTTGGGGTCAACGTGCAGGCGCTGCAGCGCTGGCTGCTGCTGTGCAGCGCGGTGCTGGTGGCCGTCGCGGTGGCCATCAGCGGAGTCATCGGCTTTATCGGCCTGGTGGTGCCGCACCTGATGCGCCTGTGGCTGGGACCGGACCATCGCGGACTGATCCCCGGCTCGCTGCTGGCCGGCGCGATCCTGCTTCTGCTGGCCGACACCCTGGCCCGCACCGTGGCGGCGCCGGCGGAGATACCGGTCGGTCTGCTCACCAGCCTGCTGGGCGCCCCCTGGTTTCTGTGGCTGGTCTTTCGTCGGGAGAACTCCAGACATGGTTAATGAATACTGCGCCCAGGGGCTGTCACTTCACCTTGGTAAACGACAGATTATCGACAACGTCTCCGTCGCGCTGCGCGGCGGCGAGATGACGGCGCTTATCGGGCCGAACGGCGCCGGGAAATCCACTCTGCTGCGCCTGTTGACCGGCTATCTGACTCCGGACAGCGGCACCCGCCATCTTGCAGGCAAGCCGCTGGAGGCCTGGTCCCCCGAGGCGCTGTCGCGCCGGCGGGCGGTCATGCTGCAGCGAACGGCCCTGCAGGCCGACTGGACGGTGGAAACGGTCATTGCCATGGGACGCTCACCGTGGGGCGCGACGGCGGATCCGGCGGTGCTGGCGGCGGTGATGGCCGTCACCGGCTGCGATGGCCTTGCCGGTCGCCGCTATCCCGGCCTCTCCGGCGGCGAGCAGCAGCGGGTACAGCTGGCCCGCTGTCTGGCGCAGCTATGGCGCGACGGCGCGCCGCAGGGCTGGCTGTTTCTCGATGAGCCCACCTCGGCGCTGGACCTTTACTATCAGCAGCACCTGCTGCGTTTGCTCAAACGGCTCACCGCCGGCGGGCAACTGCACGTCTGCGTGGTGCTGCATGACCTTAACCTCGCCGCCCTGTGGGCCGACCGCATTCTGTTGCTTCACCAGGGACATCTGGTCGCCCAGGGCACGCCGCAGGAGGTGATCCAGCAGCCGGTTATCCATCGCTGGTACGGGGCGGATGTCCGCCTCGTCCAGCACCCGGACAACGCGGTCCCCCAGGTTTATCTGGCGCCATAATCCCCGCGCGGCGCAACTGGAATCCGGATCGCGCCGCGCTTACGCTTTCTGGCAATAATTGCCTGCATTATATTATTGAGGGTCATTTATATTTAAAATCTATACCAATGGCGTAATAACCCAATGAAATATTTACGACAGCTATTTTTAAATATAAACCATCATTACAGAGAAGATATTTCCCGTATTAATCCAAAAACGACACATTGATTATTTACTGCGCTTAATCAACTCGATACACTGTTTTCTTACTAATGATAATAGAGGGAAGAAGAAGCATGGCTATTCCAGGTAATATGTGGATATACGACGACGGTGGGGCACTAATCAAAGGTGGTTGTGATGTTGCAGACAGGGAGTTCAGCATCGAATTTAAAGGGTTTCATCACAATCTCTCCATTCCCACTGATAATGCCACTGGCAAGCCTACCGGCACTCGTCAGCACTCACCAATGATCATCGTTAAAGAATTCGACTATTCCAGTCCATACCTCTACAAAGCAGTAGCTACTGGTCAGAACCTGAAATCTGCTGAAATCAAATGGTATAAAATCAGCGATGCTGGTCAAGAAGTGGAATACTTCAATATGCTACTTGAAGGCGTCCGAATCGTATCAATATCTCCTACAATGGCTTCCCCAGAAGACAAGAACAACAACCATCTTGAATCTGTCGAACTTAGATATGAGAAGATCACCTGGAAACATTGTGACGGAAATATAATTTTCACCGATGCCTGGAATGAAAGACAAACAGCATAATAGATGAGCAAATGGATACGACAGAAGAACTAAATGGAACCTATTTCTATCACGGACAATCCAATCTTTCGGCTGGTGAACTTTTTGATGTCATTTTTCTTGAACAATTTTGTGACGAACTTGGCATTGGTATTGAATCTGGTGCCGCTATCCTCGCCGGGCAACCTTGGCTAAAAACCAGAACAAAGCCAGGAGAGGCAATAAAAGGAACAAGTGTTGTTTCTAAATATGGAAGGATGCTTCTGAGAAATGCAAAAACTCCATTTGGTATTAGGGTTCCTACACCCGTTGGTGTAAGAATGAGAAAAACGAATAGTCTTGCTGCTGTTATCGCCCGTTATGTTCCGTGGTTAGGTTGGATAGGACTTGTAAACTCAATTTATCAAGTTTCAAGAAAAACTCAGGAAAAATACAACCTAATAGCTCGCCCCAAAGACCGTATACAATGGACATCCTTTTAATGAAAAGCATTCAAGATCAGGTTTTAGACTTGTTTAAAGATGAGATCTCAACCCGTTTAGATAAAAATTGGAAAGAAATCCCATTGGAACTTGATTATGACTTATTTGATGCTCCCGGCGACGATCTGCATGACGCTTTAAATAAATTTGAACAAAAATTTAATGTTGATCTTTCCAGTGTTAAATGGTCGTGTTATTTCCCTTGGGAGAATACTCCAATGCTAACTCGGTGGTTTAAAGTAAAACGAGAAGATGTAGAAAAAACGCGTAAACCTTTAACTATCAAAATGTTTGCCGAATCAGCAAAAGCAGGTAAATGGCTTTACGACTAGCAACCACAAGCCGTTGTCGTAACGAGGTCTACGGCCAGAAGGCAGAACAACATCGACGGCGAACGTAATGTATGAAGACGATCGCGTGGCGGCGGTTCAATTACTGTGACGGTACCCCGCCCCCTCTGCAACTGGAATCCGGATCGCGCCGCGTGCTTTCGTCGGTTTCCCTCACCTGCCCATCTCCGTTATTATGTCTCATCCATGTGATAACGACGACAACTACAAAATCGCAGCCATTTCAAATCAGGGATCTGGATAACACCCCATGAGCACAATTGACAATCTCGACGCCCACACGCCGATGATGCAGCAGTATCTCAAGCTGAAGGCGCAACATCCTGACATTCTACTGTTTTACCGGATGGGGGATTTTTACGAGCTATTTTATGACGATGCGAAACGCGCCTCGCAGCTGCTCGATATCTCGCTGACCAAGCGCGGCGCCTCCGCGGGCGAACCGATACCCATGGCCGGCATCCCCCACCACGCCGTAGAGAACTACCTCGCCAAACTGGTCAATCAGGGCGAGTCGGTGGCCATTTGCGAGCAGATTGGCGACCCGGCCACCACCAAGGGGCCGGTCGAGCGTAAAGTGGTGCGTATCGTCACCCCGGGCACCATTAGCGATGAAGCGCTGCTGCAGGAGCGCCAGGACAACCTGCTGGCCGCCATCTGGCAGGACAGCAAGGGCTTCGGCTACGCGACGCTGGATATCAGCTCCGGGCGCTTTCGCCTGAGCGAACCGGCCGACCGCGAAACCATGGCGGCAGAGCTGCAACGCACCAACCCGGCGGAACTGCTGTATGCGGAAGATTTTGCCGAATCGTCGCTGATCGAGGGCCGCCGCGGTCTGCGCCGTCGCCCGCTGTGGGAATTTGAAATCGACACCGCGCGCCAGCAGCTAAACCTGCAGTTCGGCACCCGCGATCTGGTCGGCTTCGGCGTCGAAAACGCCCCGCGCGGCCTGTGCGCCGCCGGCTGCCTGCTGCAGTATGTCAAAGACACCCAGCGTACCTCGCTGCCGCACATCCGCTCCATCACCATGGAACGCCAGCAGGACAGCATCATTATGGATGCCGCCACCCGCCGTAACCTCGAGATCACCCAGAATCTGGCCGGCGGCACCGACAACACCCTGGCCTCGGTACTCGACTGTACGGTGACGCCGATGGGTAGCCGGATGCTCAAGCGCTGGCTGCATATGCCGGTCCGCGATACCGCCGTGCTGGTGGAGCGCCAGCAGACCATCGGCGCGCTGCAGGAGCGCTATACCGAGCTGCAGCCGGTGCTGCGCCAGGTCGGCGATCTGGAGCGTATTCTGGCGCGTCTGGCGCTGCGTACCGCCCGGCCGCGCGATCTTGCCCGCATGCGTCATGCCCTGCAGCAACTGCCTCTGCTGCGTGAGCTGCTGGCCGACGTTGACAGTCAGCCGGTGCAAAAATTGCGCGAGAAAATGGGCGAGTTCACCGAACTGCGCGAACTGCTGGAGCGCGCGGTGATCGACGCCCCGCCGGTGCTGGTCCGCGACGGCGGGGTCATCGCCCCGGGCTATAGCGAAGAGCTGGACGAGTGGCGGGCGCTGGCCGATGGCGCCACCGATTATCTCGATAAACTGGAGATCCGCGAGCGCGAGCGGCTGGGCCTCGATACCCTGAAAGTCGGCTACAACGCCGTCCACGGCTACTACATCCAGATCAGCCGCGGCCAGAGCCACCTCGCGCCGATCCACTACGTGCGCCGCCAGACGCTGAAAAACGCCGAACGCTACATTATTCCTGAGCTGAAGGAATACGAAGATAAGGTGCTGACCTCCAAGGGCAAAGCGCTGGCGCTGGAAAAACAGCTTTATGACGAACTGTTCGACCTGCTGCTGCCGCATCTCGCCGATCTGCAAACCAGCGCCAGCGCGCTGGCCGAGCTGGACGTGCTGGTCAACCTGGCGGAACGCGCGGAAACCCTGAACTACTGCTGCCCGACCTTTAGCGATAAGCCAGGCATTCGCATCAGCGAAGGCCGCCATCCGGTGGTCGAGCAGGTGCTGAAAGAGCCGTTTATCGCTAACCCGCTGCAGCTGGCGCCGCAGCGGCGGATGCTGATCATTACCGGGCCGAACATGGGCGGTAAAAGTACCTATATGCGCCAGACCGCGCTGATTGCGCTACTGGCCTATATCGGCAGCTACGTCCCGGCGCAGAAGGTGGAGATCGGGCCCATCGATCGCATCTTCACCCGCGTCGGCGCGGCGGATGACCTGGCCAGCGGCCGCTCGACCTTTATGGTGGAGATGACTGAAACCGCCAATATCCTGCACAATGCCACCGAGCATAGCCTGGTGCTGATGGATGAGATTGGCCGCGGCACGTCCACCTACGACGGGCTATCGCTGGCGTGGGCCTGTGCGGAAAATCTGGCCAACAAAATCAAGGCGCTGACGCTGTTCGCCACCCACTACTTCGAGCTCACCCAGCTGCCGGAGAAAATGGAAGGCGTCGCCAACGTCCACCTCGATGCCCTGGAGCACGGCGATACCATCGCCTTTATGCACAGCGTGCAGGACGGCGCGGCCAGCAAGAGCTATGGCCTGGCGGTCGCCGCGCTGGCGGGGGTGCCGAAAGAGGTGATCAAGCGCGCGCGGCAGAAACTGCGCGAGCTGGAGAGTATCTCGCCCAACGCGGCGGCGACCCAGGTCGACGGCACGCAGATGTCGCTACTCGCCGCCCCGGAAGAGACCTCGCCTGCGGTTGAGGCGCTGGAGAATCTTGATCCGGACTCCCTGACCCCGCGTCAGGCGCTGGAGTGGATCTACCGTCTGAAAAGCCTGGTCTAGCCACCCATTAAGGTGAAAAACGGCAGCGCTGTGAAGCGCTGCCGTTTTAGTAAACAAAAAAATGGGTGCTAGAGGATGCGTCCTGACAACCCATACGCGGGATTGCCCTCGCGCGGATGCTACTTCTTCGATTCATAAGCGAGAACAGCTTTAAACTCAATATTACGCTCTTTAATACTCAGCTCGCATAGTGAGCTGTGCACCAACAGCGTAAATCCCAGTACCGTAATACAGAGTACGATGATTGCCACAAGGGCATATTTTGTCAGCATATCTTGCCTCCCTGCAAAGAAGAGACTAACATCTGAATTGTCTATGTTCATTCGCTAGCCTCAGTTGATAGAAATATCTCTTGGGGCTTTCGTCTGTCTGGGGTCCTGGTAATGCTCAAGGCCAGACAGCCTCAAGCACCCGCCGCAATTCTACACTCGTCAGGGCGTGAAATTTATCTGCAAGGAATTAATCAGACGGAATTTATAATAATCTGGATGCAGGCTCGCAAAGTCATCTCAGTATATTAACCCTTCACGTAATTTTTTAATTTATTGAAAAAATAATTTCCATAATTGTACTAAATATAAAAAGGCCCGACTTAGCGGGCCCCTTTCATTAACGCTTATCTTCCGGCAATAGCGGCGGTACGTGCGGCACCTGCGGCGCCTCATCGATATCTTTCTGCGTCATGCGGAACGCTTCCGGATAGTGTTCGCGGCTGGTGCGGCGCAGCGGCTCGGTATCTCGCCAGGTGTAAAGACAGTGCTGGCACTGATACACGGTCCAGACCCCTTTCACCGGCGAGGTCGCCATGACTTCAATCTTTTCATCGGCGCAACGTGGACAAATCATCTTCTTCTCCTTATTTACGGTTGGCCAGCATAGCGGTCAGTTTTTCAGCCCAGGCTTTGGTTTCCGGCAGATCCTGCACCGGCTGGCTGTAGTGACCGCGAAGGTCCGGCGCAACCGGGGTGGTGGCGTCGATAATCAGTTTGTCGGTAATGCCTGCCGGGCTGGAGCCTGGGTCAAGTTCAAGGACCGACATGTTCGGCAACTGCACCAGGTCTCCCGCCGGGTTAACCTTCGAGGAGAGCGCCCACATCACCTGCGGCAGGTTGAACGGGTCGACGTCTTCATCAACCATGATCACCATCTTCACATAGCCGAGGCCGTGGGGAGTGGTCATCGCCCGCAGGCCCACCGCGCGGGCAAAACCGCCGTAGCGTTTTTTGGTGGAGATGATCGCCAGCAGACCATGGGTGTACATGGCGTTGACCGCCTGCACTTCCGGAAATTCGGCCTTCAGCTGCTGATACAGCGGTACGCAGGTCGCCGGGCCCATCAGATAGTCAATCTCGGTCCACGGCATACCGAGGTAGAGCGATTCAAAAATCGGTTTGCTGCGATAAGAGACTTTGTCGATACGCACTACCGTCATGTTACGACCGCCGGAGTAGTGACCGGTAAATTCACCGAACGGCCCCTCGATCTCACGCTTACGCCCTTCAATGACCCCTTCGAGGATCACTTCCGAACCCCAGGGCACGTCAAAGCCGGTCAGCGGCGCGGTAGCGATGGGATACGGGCTCTCGCGCAGCGCGCCAGCCATCTCATATTCAGACTGATCGTATTTCAGCGGCGTGGCGCCCATCAGGGTAATAATCGGGTCGTTACCGAGGGTAATGGCGATCGGCAGATCTTCCCCACGCTCTTCCGCTTTGTGCAGATGCAGCGCGATATCGTGCATCGGTACCGGCTGCAGGCCGAGCTTGCGCTTGCCTTTCACTTCCATGCGGTAGATACCGACGTTTTGCTTACCGAAGTTATCTTTATCCAGCGGATCGCGTGAAACGACACAGGCTTTATCGAGGTAGAAACCGCCGTCACCATCGTTGAGGCGGAACAGCGGCAGAATATCGAACAGGTTGATATCATCGCCATCAACAGTATTTTCTTCCCACGCCGGGTTGGCGCGGCGCTCTGGCGTCACCGGGAAGTTATCCCAGCGGCGAATGAACTCATCAATCTGCTTTTTCACCGGCGTGTTAGGCGGCAGGCCCAGCGAGATGGCATGGTTCTGCCACGAGCCGATGGTGTTCATCGTCACGCGAGCGTCGTTAAAGCCGCGAATATTATCGAACCACAGCGCCGGGGCACCGTCGCCGATGCGTCCGGTCGCATTGGCGGCCGCCGCCAGATCGGGCTCAGCGTTCACCTCTTCACTGATTTTCAGCAGTTGTCCCTGGTCATCCAGCGCCTGCAAAAAGCTGCGCAAATCATCAAAAGCCATTATTCGATCTCCTGTGCAAATTGTTCTGCCGTGCGCAAGCCGTTCCAGCGGCGCGCTTTGTGATAGTCGAGGCCAAACTGATCCAGCACCCGGGTGACGATATGATTGGTGATATCGTCAACCGTCTCCGGGTGGTTGTAGTAAGCTGGCATCGGCGGGACCATCGCCACGCCCATGCGGGACAGCGCCAGCATGTTCTCCAGATGGATCGTGCTGAGCGGCATTTCCCGCGGGACCAACACCAGCTTGCGCCCCTCTTTGAGCACCACGTCCGCCGCGCGGCCCACCAGCCCTTCGGCATAACCCGCGCGAATGCCTGCAAGCGTTTTCATACTGCAGGGAATAACGATCATGCCGTCGGTACGAAATGAACCGGATGAGATGGTGGCGGCCTGGTCTGCCGGGCTGTGGGAAAAGTCCGCCAGCGCGGCCACTTCGCGCGCCGTCCAGGGCGTTTCCAGCTCGATGGTGGTTTTGGCCCATTTCGACATCACCAGATGGGTTTCCACCTCCGGCATATCGCGCAGCGCCTGCAGCAATGCCACCCCAAGCGGTGCCCCGGTGGCCCCCGTCATCCCAATAATCAGTTTCATTCCAGACCTCATTACTTTTGTTCGTGTACGAACTTTATATTTAAACTACCCCCTCCAACTCTTATTGGCAAGATCGTTCGTATACGTGCGCATTTTTAATCAAAACGCAGAAAGGGTATAAAAAGGCGTACGAACGGCTATCATAGAGGTGACAGTTTTGTTACGGAGTATTCATGGAGTTACGAAACGAAGCATTCCACCTGCTGCGCCAGCTTTTTCAACAGCATACCGCCCGCTGGCAGCAGGCGTTGCCGGACCTGACTAAACCTCAGTATGCGGTGATGCGCTCGGTAGCGGAGCACCCCGGGATCGAACAGGTGGCGCTGATTGAAGCGGCGGTCAGCACCAAGGCTACGCTGGCGGAGATGCTCAGCCGAATGGAAGCGCGCGGCCTGGTGCGCCGGGAGCACGATCCGGCCGATAAACGCCGCCGTTTTGTCTATCTGACCGACGAAGGCGAGGCGTTGCTTAACCGTTCCATTCCGCAGGGCAATGAGGTCGATGACGAGTTTCTCGGCCGCCTGAGCGATGACGAGCGCGAGCAGTTCTCCCGGCTGGTGCACAAAATGATGGCGCCCTGAACGGGCGCTTAACCGACCTTCTCGCGCAGGAAGTCAATAAATGCCCGCACCCGGGTCGGCAAATGCTGCGAGTCGGGATAAAGGGCATACACGCCCTGCTGTGGGAAATGGTATTCCGGCAGGAGCGGCACCAGCTCCCGCTGCGCCACCTTTTTGGCTACCAGCCATGCGGGCAGCAAGGCGACGCCGCATCCCGCCAGAGCAAAGCTCATCAGCGCCGTAGCGCTATCAGCAGAAAACCGCGGCGCGCTGGCTATCGCGAAATCCACCTCTGTCTGGTGATCCGTGCGCAGCTGCCAGCGCAGCGGCGTCGGCAGGCGCTCGTGAATAATCCACTCAGCTTGCGCCAGATCGGACAGCGTCTGCACCGGATGGCTTGCCAGCCAGGCCGGAGAGGCGACGGGCAGGATCGCGAAACTGGCTATCCGCGTCGCACGATAGCGGGAATCGGCCAGCGTACCGAGGCGTATCGCCACATCAAATCGTTCTGAAATGAGGTCGGCATGATGGGAGGAGGAGACGTGGCGCACCCGCAGCGCCGGATGACGACGGGCGAACGCGGCCAGCGCTGGAATGATAACCTGCGCGCCATACTCCGGCGTGGTGGTGATCCGGAGCTCCCCGCTTAAGCCGCTATGGCTGGCCCGCACCTCATCCTGGAGATTTTCCGCCGCGTTCAGGAGCGCCACCCCGCGCTGATAGAACAGCACCCCGGCGTCAGTGAGCCGCAAACGCCGCGTCGAACGCAGCAGCAGTGTCACCCCCAGCTCATTTTCCAGCTGCCGTACGTTAAAGCTGACCACCGCCTTGGTCTGCCCCAGCGCCGCTGCGGCCAGGGTGAAACTGCCGGCATCTACCACGGCGATAAACATGGTCACGCGCTGAAGATTAAGCATCGTCGTCCGGATGATTGTCAAAAATATTCAGACAGTATATCCCGATTAGTCCCGTTTATCCCTCGCTGCGGCAGGTTTACAGTAGCCGCCTGTCTGAGGGAGTGAACCATGACCTACCGCCACCGCGTTGCCACCGTTTTTCTGTTCGGCTTTTTTCTCGATTTGATCAATATGTTTATCGCCAGCATCGCCTTTCCGGCAATCAGCCGCGCGCTGGCGGTTTCCGTCTCGCAGCTGGCGTGGGTCAGTAATGCCTATATTCTCGGTCTGACGGTCGTTGTGCCGTTCAGCGCCTGGCTCAGCGAGCGCTGGGGGGCGAAACGGCTGTTTTTACTCTCGCTGGGGCTGTTCAGCCTCGGCGCGCTGGCGGCAGGACTTGCCAACAGCCTGAGCGAACTAATTTTATGGCGGACGCTGCAGGGGATGGGCGGCGGGCTGTTAATCCCCCTCGGCCAGGCGCTGACGTGGCCGCTGTTTCAGCCGCATGAGCGGGCGAAGCTGTCGGCGGCGGTGATGCTGGTCGGCCTGCTGGCCCCCGCCTGCTCGCCGGCGATCGGCGGCCTGTTAGTCGAGGCGTTCAGCTGGCGCTGGGTCTTTTTCGCCAGCCTGCCTGTGGCTCTGCTAACCTTTGTGCTGGCGGTGCGATGGCTGAACGACACCCCCGGTCCGGTTCGCCCGACTCGCTTTCTTCCACTGTCGCTGCTGGCCGATCCCCTGCTGCGCTTCGCGATGCTGATCTACCTCTGCGTGCCGGGGATGTTTATTGGCGTCAACGTGGTGGGGATGTACTACCTGCAACGCGTCACCGGGATGGCGCCGGGAGCAATCGGTGCCCTGATGGTGCCCTGGTCGCTGGCCTCGTTTGCCGCCATCACCTTTACCGGCAGATATTTCAACCGCTTCGGGCCCCGGCCGCTGGTCGTCATCGGCTGCCTGCTTCAGGCGATGGGGATCATGCTGCTGCTGAAGATCGATGCGGACAGCCAGCTGGCGCTGTTGATTCTGGCCTTTACGCTGATGGGCGGCGGAGGCAGCTTATGCAGCAGCACCGCGCAAAGCAGCGCTTTCCTGCATACGCCTGCCGAAGAGATGCCTGACGCCAGCGCGCTATGGAATCTTAACCGCCAGCTCAGCTTCTTTGCCGGCAGCGCCCTGCTCGCCCTGCTGCTGAGGGTATTCCCGCCGGCCTACGCCTGGCAGGGGGTATTTATTAGCGCCGCCGTCATTACCCTGTTGCCGCTGCTGTTTTGCCTGCGGCTGAATAATCGGGCGATTATCCATCGCCTGCACACCACTCTGGAGAAGTCATGAATCCTTATCTGCAGGAAGTCCTCGATGCCCATGTCCTTATCGAACGCTGGTTAAGCCATGGCGAAGGAAGCGCTGAGGCGCTGATGAAGCGTTTTGCCGCCGATTTTACCATGATCCCCTTGAGCGGTGAGAAGATGGACTACCCAACGGTGAGCCGTTTTTTCCATCACGCCGGCGGCAGCCGTCCGGGGTTAGATATCGTAGTGGATCAGATGGAAATCATCAGCGAGTGGCACGACGGCGCCGCAGTGCTATATCGTGAAAGCCAAACGCTGGCGGATAGCAGTCAGAACGTTCGCTGGTCGACGGCGATTTTTCAGCAAGCGGAAGGGAAAATTGTCTGGCGCCATCTGCAGGAAACCCGCCTCGGCTAGCCCAAAGAAAAAGGCCCCGACTTTCGAGGGGGCCTTTTTGACAGAAAACGTCTTATTCGCGGAAGAGCGCTTCGATATTCAGCCCCTGTCCCTGCAGAATTTCCCGCAGGCGACGCAGACCTTCCACCTGGATCTGCCGCACGCGTTCGCGGGTCAGGCCAATTTCACGGCCCACATCCTCCAGCGTGGCAGCTTCATAACCCAGCAGACCAAAACGACGTGCCAGAACTTCACGCTGCTTGGCGTTCAGTTCGAACAGCCATTTGACGATACTTTGCTTCATATCATCGTCCTGCGTGGTGTCTTCCGGGCCGTTCTCTTTCTCATCGGCCAGAATATCCAGCAGCGCTTTTTCTGAATCGCCACCCAGCGGAGTATCCACGGAGGTGATGCGCTCGTTCAGACGCAGCATACGGCTGACGTCATCGACCGGTTTGTCCAGCTGTTCGGCGATCTCTTCCGCGCTAGGCTCGTGGTCCAGCTTATGGGACAACTCGCGCGCGGTACGCAGATAGACGTTCAGCTCTTTAACAATATGGATCGGCAAACGGATCGTACGGGTTTGGTTCATGATCGCCCGTTCAATAGTCTGGCGGATCCACCAGGTCGCGTAGGTCGAAAAACGGAACCCACGTTCCGGGTCAAACTTCTCAACGGCGCGGATCAGGCCGAGGTTACCTTCTTCAATCAGATCCAGCAGCGCCAGACCACGATTGCTGTAACGACGGGCAATCTTCACCACCAGACGCAAGTTACTTTCAATCATGCGACGGCGTGAAGCGACATCACCACGCAGTGCGCGACGCGCGAAATAGACTTCCTCTTCCGCGGTCAGCAGTGGGGAATAACCAATCTCTCCAAGATAAAGCTGAGTGGCGTCAAGTACGCGCTGGGTTGCGCCTTGCGACAGCAGCTCTTCCTCAGCCAGATCGCTATCACTGGGTTCCTCTTCTACTAAGGCTTTCTCGTCGAAAACCTCAATTCCGTTCTCATCAAATTCCGCGTCTTCATTTAAATCATGAACTTTCAGCGTATTCTGACTCATAAAGGTGGCTCCTACCCGTGATCCCTGAGCAAAGCACCTTCCACGGCACATCAACAAACGACGCCTGGACGATTTCCCCTGCCCTCTCTGCGAGAGGAACGTAGACACCGCCCTGGCGCCTGTTAGCTGATGCTTCGCTTATCCGTACTTTGCCAAATTATCGCTGCGGTAAGTACTGCAGCGGGTTGACGGATTTCCCCTTGTAACGAATTTCAAAATGTAATCTTGTTGAGCTGGTTCCGGTGCTACCCATGGTAGCGATTTTCTGCCCCGCTTTGACTTCCTGTTGCTCCCGAACCAGCATGGTATCGTTATGAGCGTAGGCACTCAGGTAATCATCGTTGTGTTTGATGATAATAAGATTACCGTAGCCGCGCAGTGCGTTACCGGCATAGACGACGCGCCCATCGGCGGTCGCGACAATAGCCTGTCCCTTACTGCCTGCAATATCGATACCTTTATTGCCGCCTTCCGCGCCGCTAAAGTTCTCGATAACCTTGCCATCAGTCGGCCAGCGCCATGCTGAGATCGGCGAACTGGTTGACGTACTGCTTGCAGTCGGCTGGGTTGTGCTCACCGTTGTTGGTGCCGTCACCGGCGCGACAACCGTTGTGGTTGTAGTCGCTGGTTTATTATTAGGCAACATCTTGGTAGCACTCTGTTCACCTGAAGATTCAGAATACGTAATAGTCGGTTGTGAAGCAACCACCGCGGTCGATTTTTGTGCAGAAGTTGTGCTGGTCGTCGCACCGCCGCTCGCTCTTGCGCTGGCCTGAGAAACGGCGTTTTCGCCGGTGATCGGCTGGCCTGAGGCGTTACCGACCTGCAGTACCTGCCCCACGTTCAGCGCGTACGGGGCCGGGATATTGTTGCGTTGCGCCAGGTCGCGGAAATCGTTGCCGGTGACCCAGGCGATATAGAATAGCGTGTCGCCGCGTTTTACCGTATAGGTACTGCCGCCGGTATAGCTACCTTTCGGAATATCGCCATATTTGCGGTTGTAAACGATCCGGCCATTTACCGTCTGTACCGGCTCCTGCGCCACCGGCGCCGGCTGCGGCTGAATGCTCTGGGTCTGCATCGGCTGAATCGGCTGCGCCTGAGGAGCGGACTTGACGCCGGAGGGTGGCGGCGTAATCAGCATGCCGGAGTTGGTGCTGGAAGAGGCGGCGCCGCCGGCAGAGCTAACCGGCGCAGGCGGATTATTGGTGTTGGTACACCCGGCCAGCCAGAGTGAAACCAGTGAAAGAGCCGCAATACGGCTGACGGTAAATTTGGTGCTTCCCGCGCTCATTTATCCCCCAGGAATATGTTAACTGCCAATATCTTGCTTACCGGGCGGCGCCCGGCCAGGACACTGAAAAATGTGTCCACCCTACGCCTAAAGTCAGGCAAAAAAAACCTGGAATAATCCGGGTCTCAGGCCAGCTCCCCCTTCACCAGGGGAACAAAGCGAACGGCCTCGACGGTATCAATGATAAATTCGTTGCCCCGACGACGGATCCGTTTGAGAAACTGATGCTCTTCGCCGACCGGCAGCACCAGCACGCCGTCATCATCCAGCTGCGCCAGCAGCGCGGTCGGTATTTCCGGCGGCGCCGCCGTCACAATAATGGCATCAAACGGCGCCCGCGCCTGCCAACCTTGCCACCCATCGCCATGACGGGTTGAAACATTATGTAAATCAAGTTGTTTCAGGCGACGACGCGCCTGCCACTGTAAACTCTTAATTCGCTCTACCGAGCATACGTGATGCACCAGATGCGCCAGGATGGCCGTCTGGTAGCCGGAACCGGTGCCGATCTCCAGCACCCGCGACTCCGGCGTCAGCGTCAGCAGCTCGGTCATCCGCGCCACCATATACGGCTGGGAGATGGTCTGCCCCTGGCCAATCGGCAGCGCGGTGTTTTCCCACGCTTTATGTTCAAAGGCTTCATCAACAAACTTTTCGCGCGGGACCAGCGCGATCGCCTCGAGGACACGTTCATCGACGATGCCCTGCGTGCGCAGTTGATTCAACAAACTTTCAACACGTTTACTTACCATTGCCTGTCAACCCCGACACGTTCCAGCCAATCGGTGACCACCTCATGCGCCTGATGGGCGGTTAAATCGACGTGCAATGGCGTCACGGAAACATAGCCTTCATCCACTGCCGCAAAATCGGTGCCCGGCCCGGCATCGCGCTTATCGCCCGGCGGACCAATCCAGTACAGGGTGTTGCCGCGAGGATCTTGTTGCGGGATCACCTGGTCGGCCGGATGGCGGTTGCCGCAGCGGGTCACGCGAATGCCCTTGATTTGATCAAGCGGGAGATCCGGCACGTTGATGTTAAGGATCCGCCCGGTACGCAGCGGCTCGCGGCTTAAGGCGCGCAGAATGGTGCAGGTTACCGCCGCGGCGGTATCGTAATGCTGATAGCCGTTCAGCGACACGGCCAGCGCGGGGAACCCCAGATGACGGCCTTCCATCGCCGCGGCCACGGTGCCGGAATAGATGACGTCGTCGCCCAGGTTGGGGCCGGCATTAATGCCGGAAACTACGATGTCCGGACGCGGGCGCATCAGCGCGTTCACGCCGAGATAGACACAGTCGGTCGGGGTGCCCATCTGGACGGCGATGTCGCCATTTTCAAAGGTAAACGTACGCAGGGACGATTCCAGCGTCAGCGAATTTGAGGCCCCGCTGCGGTTACGATCGGGTGCAACCACCTGGACCTCGGCAAACTCCCTTAAGGCCTTCGCCAGGGTCTGTATCCCCGGCGCATGGATCCCGTCATCGTTACTCAGCAATATTCGCATAGTCACCCGTTGTATTGATAAGCTCCCTGACCACGCTGGTGGCGAAGCTGCCCGCCGGCAGCCAGAAACGCAGTTCAACGGTTACGTCATCCCACCAGTTCCAGCTGAGCCGCTGTGGATAGAGAAGCATCGCCCGGCGCGCCGCCTCGACTTTCTCCCGCACCAGCAGCGCCTGTAACGCGGTTTCCTCGGCGATCGCGGCCTGCTCGAAAGCCAGGGCGTCGCGCTGGCTTCCCCAGTCGCCGCTGCCCGGCAGCGTGGCCGTAATCATCAGTTCGCGGTTATGCACCCGCGCCTGCGAAACCTCGAGTTCTTCCGGTGTGACGACAAACCAGCTCCCGCGCCCCGCTAATTGTAGCGCATCGCCATCAACGACCTGATTAAATTCCGTTTTTTTTAATCTAATACTCACTTGCTGATTAAACAACGCGCTGCGGGCTGCCGACAACCAAAAACTGCGCTTATTGCGATCGCGCACTGGCGCGCCGCTCTCCGCCCAGCGCAGGGCACCCTGCAGGTTACTGCCGCCAATGCCGAAGCGCTGCGCGCCGAAATAGTTCGGCACTCCCCGTTCAGCGATGGCCTGCAGACGCGTCTCCACGTCCTGGCGATCGCTAATCTCGCGCAGGATCACGGTAAACTGGTTGCCTTTCAGCGCGCCTAAACGCAGCTTACGCTTATGGCGAGCATATTCCAGTACCTGGCAGCCCTCGAGCTGAAATTTGCTCAGGTCCGGCATCTCTTTGCCGGGCACCCGGGCGCACAGCCACTGCTCGGTGACCGCGTGCTTATCTTTTTGCCCGGCGAAGCTCACTTCACGGGCGTGGATCTTAAGGAATTTTGCCAGCGCGTCGGCGACAAAGCGCGTATTGCAGCCGTTTTTCAGGATCCGCACCAGCACGTGTTCGCCTTCGCCGTCCGGGGCAAAGCCCAGATCTTCCACCACCAGAAAATCTTCCGGATTGGCTTTCAGCAGCCCACTGCTCTGCGGCTTGCCGTGCAGCCAGGTCAGTTGGTCAAAGGCGATCATTTGTCGGCCTTACGCAGCAGCGCAACCGCTTCGCAGGCGATCCCTTCCCCGCGGCCGGTGAAGCCGAGCTTCTCGGTGGTGGTCGCTTTCACGTTGACGTCGTCCATATGGCAGCCGAGATCCTCAGCGATAAAGACGCGCATCTGCGGAATATGCGGCAGCATTTTCGGCGCCTGGGCAATAATCGTGACGTCGACGTTGCCGAGCGTATAGCCCCTGGCCTGAATGCGGCGCCATGCTTCGCGCAGCAGTTCGCGGCTATCGGCGCCTTTAAACGCCGGATCGGTATCGGGGAACAGCTTGCCGATATCGCCCAGCGCCGCGGCGCCAAGCAGCGCGTCGGTCAGCGCATGCAGCGCGACGTCGCCGTCGGAGTGGGCCAGCAGCCCTTTTTCATAAGGAATGCGTACCCCGCCAATGATGATTGGGCCTTCACCGCCAAAAGCGTGTACGTCAAAACCATGTCCAATTCGCATTAAGCTTTCTCCTGGTGTCGGGAACGGGTGAGGTAAAATTCAGCCAGCGCCAGGTCTTCCGGGCGCGTCACTTTAATATTATCCGCGCGTCCGGCGACCAGCTGCGGATGGAAGCCGCAGTACTCCAGCGCCGAGGCTTCATCGGTGATAGTGGCACCCTCGTTTAGCGCGCGAGTGAGGCAATCCACCAGCAGCTCGCGAGGGAAAAGTTGCGGGGTGAGCGCATGCCACAGGTCATTGCGGTCGACGGTATGGGCGATAGCGGTTTTGCCCGGCTCGGCGCGCTTCATGGTGTCGCGCACTGGCGCCGCAAGGATCCCGCCGACGCGGCTGGTTTCGCAGAGCGACAGCAGGCGGCTGAGGTCGTCCTGATGCAGGCAGGGGCGCGCGGCGTCATGCACCAGCACCCACTGCGCCTCCGGCAACGCCTGCAGGCCGGCGAGCACCGAATCGGCACGCTCAGCGCCGCCATCCACCACGGTAATTTGCGGATGCTGCGCCAGCGGCAGCTGGCTGAAGCGGCGATCGCCGGGGCTGACGGCAATCACCACCCGCTGGACGCGCGCATCCGCCAGCAGCGCGGCGACCGCGTGTTCGAGAATCGTTTTGTTACCGATTGAGAGATATTGTTTCGGGCATTCCGTTTGCATGCGGCGGCCGAAACCGGCTGCCGGCACCACGGCGCAAACGCCCGGAAAAGTGGCTGCCATGTTGTAATCCTGGGCCTGGTTATCGATTGTTCTGCTGTTGCCCCGATGCCTGATTGCGTTTAGACGCATCCGGTACCAGACGATAGAAGGTTTCGCCCGGGCGGGTCATGCTGAGTTCATTGCGCGCACGCTCCTCAATCGCTTCCTGCCCGCCGTTGAGGTCGTCAATTTCGGCAAACAGCTGATCGTTGCGTGCTTTTAATTTGGCGTTAGTCGCCTGCTGGGCGGTGACGTCGTCGTTAACCCGCGTGTAGTCGTGCAGGCCGTTTTTACCGAACCACAGCGAATACTGTAGCCAGACCAGCAAAGCTAATAATAGCAGCGTTAGTTTACCCATCCTGCCCCCTGAAAAACGGCATCATCATCCCAAAACTCGCCCGGGTACGCTACCGGGGCGCGCGGACGATGCCGCGTAACGCGGGGACTGTACCATATTTTTGCTGTCGATACCCATGCTTGATTCATACCAGCAACGGGTTATCCCAACAGCCAGAGGAAGAGTAGCGCAAACATCAGCCCAACGGTCAGGATGGTCGCGCTGACGCTATAGAGCAGTTTGCCATTGAGCAGAGAGTGCAGCGCAATACCGACCACCACCGCCACCGGCATCAACGCAAGGAAGAATGGCCAGGTGTAGAGGAGAAAGAAGAGTGTATTACTGCCATAGAGAAGGAAGGGAATACCCAGCGCCAGCAGCCACGAAATAAAGCCCACGGCAGCGCCCGACAAAGACCAGGTGGTCTCGTCGCCGATCGCCGGAGGCGGTTCTGAACGAATAATACTGAGGTTCTGGGTATTGCGCATATCGAATCCTGTAGACCGGGCAACCGGCACCCCTCGATGCCGCTGCCGTTTCAGGATCTGATAATATCGCTCTGTTGCAGCAGGTCTAATAGTTGGTGCACCAAATTTGTTACCAATTGTTCACCATCCAGATGAATTTCCGCCTTTTCCGGCGCCTCATAGACCGAGTCTATGCCGGTGAAATTGCGTAATTCCCCTGCCCGCGCTTTCTTATACAATCCTTTCGGATCCCGCTCCTCGCAGATGGCCAGCGGGGTATCGACGAACACTTCGATAAAGCGTCCTTCCCCGAGGCGCTCGCGCACCATCTGCCGTTCCGCACGGTGCGGAGATATAAATGCCGTCAATACCACCAGCCCGGCATCGACCATCAGCCTGGCCACTTCGCCGACGCGGCGAATGTTCTCTTTGCGATCCTCATCGCTGAATCCCAGGTCGCTGCACAGGCCATGGCGCACGTTATCGCCGTCCAGCAGATAGGTGCTGACGCCGCGCTCATGCAGGGCCTCCTCCAGCGCCCCGGCGACGGTGGATTTACCCGACCCCGAAAGGCCGGTAAACCACAGCACCACGCCGCGATGGCCGTGATGCTGTTCCCGCTGCTGTTGGGTCACAGGGTGGGCATGCCAGACGACGTTTTCGTCATGCTGGGCCATTATTGGCCTCCCAGCAGGTCGCGGGCGTCCCAGTGCGGGAAATGTTTACGGATCAGCTGGTTCAGCTCCAGCTCGAAGGCGCTGTACTGTGATGCCGAAGTCGATGCCTGCAGGTGCGGCTCGTTGACCATCCCGGCGCCGACGGTGACGTTGGTCAGGCGATCGATAAAGATAAGCCCGCCGGTCACCGGGTTTTGCTGATACGGATCCAGCACTAAAGGTTCGTCAAAGGTCAGCTCCACCAGGCCGATGCCGTTCAGCGGCAGAGACTCGACTTCACGCTGGGTCAGGTTGTTAATATCGACCTGGTAGCGGATAGCGTCGACGCGAGCGCGGGTCTTCTTGCCGGCGATTTTGATGTCGTAGCTCTGGCCCGGGGTCAGCGGCTGCTCGGCCATCCACACCACGTCGATGCTAGCGCTTTGTACCGCCGGCAGCGAGGCTTGCGCGTCAACCAGCAGGTCGCCGCGACTGATGTCGATTTCATCTTTCAGCACAAGGGTAATGGCTTCGCCGGCGGCGGCTTCCTGCAGGTCGCCGTCGAAGGTGACGATACGCGCCACGCTCGATTCGACGCCCGACGGCAGCACCTTCAGACGCTGGCCAACCTGCACGGTACCGGAGGCGACCGTGCCGGAGAAGCCGCGGAAATCAAGGTTCGGACGGTTAACATACTGCACCGGGAAGCGCAGCGGCTGGCTCTCGACCACCCGCTGGATCTCCACGGTTTCGAGGACTTCCAGCAGCGTCGGGCCACTGTACCACGGCATATTCGCGCTCTGGCTGGCGACATTATCGCCTTCCAGCGCCGACAACGGCACAAAGCGGATATCAAGGTTGCCCGGCAGCTGCTCGGCAAAGGTCAGATAATCTTCCCGGATCTCGTTGAAGCGCGCTTCGCTAAACTCGACGAGATCCATTTTGTTGACCGCCACTACCAGGTGTTTAATGCCCAGCAGCGTCGAGATGAAGCTGTGACGGCGGGTCTGGTCGAGCACGCCCTTGCGCGCATCGATCAGCAGGATCGCCAGGTCGCAGGTGGACGCGCCGGTGGCCATATTGCGCGTGTACTGCTCGTGCCCCGGGGTGTCGGCGATGATAAATTTGCGTTTTTCGGTTGAGAAGTAGCGATAGGCCACGTCGATGGTGATGCCCTGCTCGCGCTCGGCCTGCAGGCCGTCCACCAGCAGCGCCAGGTCCAGCTTTTCGCCCTGGGTGCCGTGACGCTTGCTGTCGTTGTGCAGCGAAGAGAGCTGGTCTTCATAGATCTGGCGCGTATCGTGCAGCAGGCGGCCAATTAAGGTGCTTTTGCCGTCATCGACGCTGCCGCAGGTCAAAAAACGCAGCAGGCTCTTGTGCTGTTGCGCGTGCAGGTAAGCTTCTACGCCGCCTTCGTTGGCAATTTGTTGGGCAATGGTCGTGTTCATGGCGGCTCCTTAGAAATACCCCTGACGTTTCTTCAGCTCCATCGAGCCGGCCTGGTCGCGGTCAATGACGCGCCCCTGACGTTCGCTGGTGGTCGATACCAGCATCTCTTCAATAATTTCGGGTAGCGTCTGCGCTTCAGACTCCACCGCGCCGGTCAGCGGCCAGCAGCCGAGGGTACGGAAACGCACCATCCGTTTTTCAATCACCTCGCCCGGCTGCAGATCGATACGGTCGTCATCGATCATCATCAGCATACCGTCGCGCTCCAGCACCGGACGCTCAGCGGCCAGATACAGCGGCACGATTTCAATATTTTCCAGATAGATGTACTGCCAGATATCCAGCTCGGTCCAGTTGGAGAGCGGGAAGACGCGGATGCTTTCGCCTTTGTTAATCTGGCCGTTGTAGTTGTGCCACAGCTCCGGACGCTGATTTTTCGGGTCCCAGCGGTGGAAGCGGTCGCGGAAGGAGTAGATGCGCTCTTTCGCGCGGGATTTCTCTTCGTCGCGACGCGCGCCGCCGAACGCGGCGTCAAAGCCGTATTTGTTCAGCGCCTGCTTCAGCCCTTCGGTTTTCATGATATCGGTATGCTTGGCGCTGCCGTGGACAAACGGGTTGATGCCCATCGCCACCCCTTCCGGGTTTTTATGCACCAGCAGTTCACAGCCGTAGGCTTTAGCGGTCCGGTCGCGGAACTCATACATCTCACGGAATTTCCAGCCGGTATCGACGTGCAGCAGCGGGAACGGCAGGGTTCCCGGATAAAACGCTTTGCGCGCCAGATGCAGCATTACGCTGGAATCTTTCCCGATGGAGTACATCATTACCGGGTTAGAAAATTCGGCGGCCACCTCACGAATAATATGGATGCTTTCCGCCTCCAGTTGCCGCAGGTGAGTGAGTCGTTTTTGGTCCATAACCGTTCCTTAAGCCAGATTGACCACCGAAGCGTTAAACCCCTCGGCGGATGATGTATGTTGAAACCAGGCGAGCTGCTGATGCAGCTGCACCACTTCGCCTACCACCAGCAGGGCGGGCATCGGGGCGTCTTTCGCCAGGTGTTCGAGTTGTTGCAATGTGCCGGTTATCGTCTGCTGATCGTCACGGGTGCCACGGGAAATTACCGCCACCGGCGTGTCGCTGTCGCGACCGTGGGCGATCAGCTGGGCGCTGATTTCCGCTGCCTTCATGGTGCCCATGTAGATCGCCAGCGTCTGTTGGCTCTTCGCCAGCAGCGACCAGTCGAAGGGGGCGCTGTCCGGCTTATAGTGGCCGGTGACAAAGACGGCGCTTTGCGCATAATCGCGATGGGTCAGCGGAATACCGGCGTAGGCTGTCGCTCCGGCGGCGGCGGTGACGCCCGGCACCACCTGGAACGGGATCCCCGCCTCGGCGGCAGCCTGCAGCTCTTCTGCGCCGCGGCCAAAAATAAACGGATCGCCGCCCTTCAGGCGCACGACGGTTTTCCCCGCCTTCGCCGCCTCCACCAGCAGCTGATTGGTTTCATGCTGCGGCACCGAATGCTCGCCGGCGCGTTTGCCAACGCAGATCAGCTCGGCATCGCGGCGCACCAGCTCGAGAACCGGCTGAGTCACCAGATGATCGTGGAAAACCACGTCCGCCTGCTGGATCGCCTGCAGACCGCGAAGGGTCAGCAGCCCGGCATCGCCCGGCCCGGCGCCGACCAGAATAATTTCTCCCGTCTCGCGTTCGGGTTTGTCGAGCTCATCCTGCAGCGCTTTTTCCGCCTCCGCAGAGTTGCCCGCCACCATCAGGCTGGCGAAGCGGCCGGTAAAGACGCGCTCCCAGAAGCGGCGACGCGCTTCGGTAGTCGTCAGGCGGGTTTTCAGATGGTTGCGCCAGTAGCTTGCTGATTCCGCCAGCCGACCGAGATTCGTCGGCAGCAGCGCTTCGATTTTTTCACGCAGAATGCGCGACAGTACCGGCGCTTTACCGCTGGAGGAGATCGCCACCAGCAGCGGCGAACGGTCGACGATAGAAGGGAAAACAAACGAGCACAGCGCCTGGTTATCCACCACGTTGACCAACCGGTAGCGCGCGTTAGCTGCCGCAAATACCCGCTGGTTAAGCACCTCATCCTCGGTGGCCGCAATCACCAGAAAGACATCATCCACCAGCGAGTCGCTGAATTCCGTCGCCCGCCAGCTGAGTGCCTGGCGCGCAGCCAGATCGGCCAGCGCCGGTGACAGCGTTTCAGCGACCACCTGCACCTGCGCCTGGGCGCGCAGCAGGAACTTGATCTTACGTTCAGCAATCTCGCCGCCGCCGATCACCAGCACGGGCCTTTGTTTCAGTTCGGCAAAAAGGGGCAAGTAATCCACGGTGCAACAACTCTCTTACATTCAGCGATACTGCGACTATAGGGTGCGCCTTAGAGCAAATGAAATTACGAAATGGAATGAGTTGTGACACAAAGGAATAACGCAGCGGAAATACAAATATCAAAAAGTGCTTAACGCGCTATTTTTCCGCTATTTAAGAGCAATTGAAATTGTTTAACCGCGGTCACAGTTTCATACTGTAGCCGTCAAATTGTCTTGTTCGTGTAAGGACCCCTTATGTTTTCCGCGTTGTGCCGCCGTCTGCTTCCGCTGGCGCTCGGCACCGGTTTTGTTTTTGCCGCCGCCCCCGCATTCAGCGCGCTGGGCGACACCGCCAGTAGCCAGGCCCGCCATATCGCCACCGTCTTCCCGGGACGAATGACCGGAACGCCGCCGGAAATGCTCTCAGCTGACTATCTGCGCCAGCAGTTCGCCCTGATGGGGTATCAGAGCGACGTGCGAAGCTTCAATACCCGCTATATCTATACCGACAGCAATCAGCGCAAGAACTGGCATAACGCCACCGGCAGTACGGTGATCGCCGCCCATGAAGGTAAAGTGCGCCAGCAGATTATTATCATGGCACACCTCGACACCTATGCGCCGCAGAGCGATAAAGACGTGGAGAACAACCTCGGCGGCCTGACGCTGCAGGGCATCGACGACAACGCGATGGGACTTGGCGTATTGCTGGAGCTGGCGGAGCATTTAAAGAACGTCCCTACCCGCTATGGCATCCGCTTTATCGCCACCAGCGGTGAAGAGGAAGGCCGTCTCGGCGCGCAAAACCTGCTGCAGCGGATGAGCGAAGCGGAAAAGAAAAATACCCTGCTGGTGATCAATCTCGATAATCTGGTGGTGGGCGATAAGCTTTACTTCAACAGCGGCCGCAGCACGCCGGCCTCGGTGCGCAAGCTGACCCGCGACCGCGCGCTGGCTATCGCTCGCAGCAAGGGCATCGCCGCCTACACCAACCCGGGACTCAATCCGGCTTATCCGAAAGGCACCAGCTGCTGCAATGACGCCAGCGTCTTCGACAACGCCGGGATCCCGGTGCTGTCGGTCGAGGCGACTAACTGGTCACTCGGCAAAAAAGATGGCTATCAGCAGCGGAGCAAATCGGCCAGTTTCCCGCAGGGAACCAGTTGGCATGACGTCCAGCTGGATAATCAGCAGTATATCGACCACGCGCTGCCCGGGCGCATCGAACACCGCGGACGCGAGGTAGTGAAAGTCATGCTGCCGCTGGTGAAAGAGCTGGCGAAGGTGGAGAAGAAAAGCTAATACGCACAAAAGAACGCGCGGTATCGCCCGCGTGTTCTTTTTGAATTATCACTCAGAGGAAGAGCTAACAGCTTAACCCTCGTGCAATCCGCACTCGCGTTTAAGCCCGAAGAACCGGGTCTCTTCTTCTGCCATGCCCGGCTCCCATTTGCGGGTGGTGTGGGTATCGCCTACCGAGAGATAGCCCTGATCCCACAGCGGGTGGTACTTCAGCCCGTGCTTTTGCAGGTACTGATACACCGTGCGGTTATCCCAGTCGATAATCGGTAGCACCTTGAACACCCCGCGCTGGACCGCCAGCACCGGAAGCGTAGCCCGGCTGCCCGACTGCTCGCGGCGCAGACCGGCAAACCACGTCTGCGCATTGAGCTCTTTCAGCGCCCGGTTCATCGGCTCAACCTTGTTGATCTCATTGTATTTCTCAATGCCCTCAACGCCCTGCTCCCACAGCTTGCCGTAGCGCGCCTCCTGCCAGGCTGCGCTTTCAGCCGCGCGGTAGACCTTCAGGTTCAGCTTGAGCTTGTCCGTCAGCTCGTCAATAAACTGATAGGTTTCCGGGAACAGGTAGCCGGTATCGGTGAGGATCACCGGAATATCCGGGCGGATCTGATTCACCAGATGCAAACTGACCGCCGCCTGAATGCCAAAGCTCGACGACAGCACATAGTTTCCCGGCAGATTTTCCAGCGCCCACGCCACACGCCCTTCGGCGTCAAGCTTTTCCAGTTGGGCGTTGGTTTCCGCGAGTGCCAGAATGCGTTCCACTTTCGGCAATGCATTAAGCGCGTTTAGATCGAGTACGGACATATGAACCTCGTTTGCCTGTTTTGCCGGACGACACTGCGTTCGTCCGGCCTACGGGTTTCGCTGGCCCGGATCGCTACGCGCCACCGGGCACCAGGATGTTATTCCCAGAAATCGCGGGCTGGGTCGAGCACCGGGCGAATGATGCCCGCACGCACCGTAAAATCGCCGAAGCCTTCACCCGCTTCGCGCTCTTTCGCCCAGCGCCCTACCAGTTCGTCTAGCGAGTCGAGAATTTCCGACTCGGTAATATTCTCACGGTACATCCGCGGGATGCGGGTGCCGTTGCGGTTACCGCCGATGTGCAGGTTATAGCGGCCCGGCGCTTTGCCCACCAGTCCCACTTCCGCCAGCATCGCGCGGCCGCAGCCGTTCGGGCAGCCGGTGACGCGGGTGACGATATGCTCATCGCTCACGCCGTGCTTGCTCATCACTCCTTCCACCTTGTCGATAAACGACGGCAGGAAACGCTCGGCTTCCGCCATCGCCAGCGGACAGGTCGGGAAGGAGACGCAGGCCATCGAGTTTTCGCGCTGCGGGGTGACGGCATTCATCAGGCCATGATCCCGCGCGAGCTTCTCGATCCGCGCCTTCTGATCTTCCGGTACGCTGGCGACAATCAGGTTCTGGTTAGCGGTGATGCGGAATTCGCCTTGATGGACCTTAGCAATCTCCAGCAGGCCAGTCTTCAGCGGACGACCCGGATAATCGAGAATGCGGCCGTTTTCAATAAACAGCGTCAGGTGCCACTTATCATCAATCCCCTTCACCCAGCCGATGCGATCGCCGCGGCCGGTAAATTCGTACGGGCGGATCGGCTCAAACTTAATGCCTGCCCGGCGCTCCACTTCCGCTTTGAAGGTTTCGACACCGACGCGCTCAAGGGTGTACTTGGTTTTCGCATTCTTACGGTCGGTACGGTTGCCCCAGTCGCGCTGGGTGGTCACAACCGCTTCCGCCACCGCCAGAGTATGCTCCAGCGGCAGATAACCGAATTCGCTCGCCGTGCGGGCGTAGGTTTTTTTGTTACCATGTTCGATAGAGAGACCGCCGCCCACCAGCAGGTTAAAGCCCACCAGCTTGCCGTTTTCGGCGATCGCCACGAAGTTCATGTCGTTGGCGTGCAGATCGATATCGTTCTGCGGCGGGATCACCACCGTGGTTTTAAACTTACGCGGCAGATAGGTCTGGCCGAGGATCGGCTCTTCGTCGGTAGTGGCGACCTTTTTCTGATCCAGCCAGATCTCGGCATAAGCGCGGGTACGCGGCAGCAGATGCTCAGAGATCTTTTTCGCCCACTCGTAGGCCTCAGCGTGCAGCTGCGACTCGTAGGGGTTGGAGGTGCACAGCACGTTACGGTTCATATCGTTGGCGGTGGCCAGCGCGTCCAGCCCCACCGAGTGCAGCATCTGATGCACCGGCTTGACGTTCTTTTTCAGAATGCCGTGGAACTGAAAGGTCTGCCGGTTGGTCAGGCGAATACTGCCGTAAATGGTGTTCTCAGCGGCAAACTTATCGATCGCCTTCCACTGGGTGGTGGTGATCACCCCGCCCGGCAGACGGCAGCGGAGCAGCATCGCATGACGCGGCTCCAGCTTCTGGGCGGCGCGCTCCGCGCGGATATCGCGATCGTCCTGCTGGTACATGCCGTGGAAACGGATCAGCAGGAAGTTATCGCCTTTAAAACCGCCGGTCAGACCGTCGTTTAAATCTTCCGCAATGGTGCCGCGCAGGTAATTGCTCTCAAGCTTCATGCGCTCGGCATCGCTCAGTTTACCTTCGACCACTAAAGGCCCCGGATGTTTTTCGCTCATTAGTAGACATCTCGCTGATAACGGCGCTCAACGCGCAGCTCACTTAAAAATTCGTCCGCCGCTTCGGCGTCCATCGCGCCGTATTCGGCAATCACTTCCAGTAAGGTGTTTTCCACGTCCTTCGCCATACGATTGGCGTCGCCGCAGACATAAATGTGGGCGCCGTCATTGATCCAGCGCCACAGCTCGGCCCCCTGCTCGCGCAGTTTGTCCTGCACATAGATTTTTTGTTGTTGATCGCGGGACCAGGCCAGATCGATACGGGTCAGCAGACCTTCCTTCACATAGCTCTGCCACTCCACCTGATAGAGGAAATCTTCGGTGAAGTGCGGGTTGCCGAAGAACAACCAGTTCTTGCCTTGCGCTCCGTCCGCAGCGCGCTGCTGCATAAAGGCGCGGAACGGCGCAATACCGGTGCCCGGGCCAATCATGATCACCGGGGTCTCCGGGTTGGCTGGCAGACGGAAGTTGTCGTTGTGTTCGATAAAGACACGGACTTCGCCATCCTCTTCCACGCGGTCGGCGAGGAAGCTGGAGGCGCCGCCAGCCCGGGCGCGGCCTTCAATTTCATAGCGCACCACGCCCACGGTGACATGCACCTCGCTCTCCACTTCCGCCTGTGAGGAAGCAATAGAATACAGGCGCGGCGTCAGCGGACGCAGCAGACCGATTAACGCCTCAGCGTCCAGCTGCGCCGGAGAGAAACGGACCATATCGACGATCGGCGTCGCGGCGGCATACTGCTGCAACTGAGCTTTGTCGCCCACCAGCGGCAGCAGCGATTCGCTGCGCGTCAGGGTGGCGTAGTTTTCAACGATAGTCGCGGTGTTAACCGTCAGCTCAAAATGCCACTGCAGGGCTTCCGACAGCGGCAGAGTTTTACCCTCAACGGTCACCGGCTCGTCGCCTTTCAGCCACAGCAGCTCCACCAGCTCTTTCACCAGCTGAGGATCGTTCTGGTACCAGACGCCCAGGGCGTCGCCCGGCTGATAGCGCAGACCGGAATCACCGAGGTCTATTTCGATATGGCGCACATCTTTTTCTGAATTGCGGCCGGTGATTTTCTGATTGACCGACAGGGTCGCCGTCAGGGGCGCTTCTTTGGTATATGGGCTGGTGTGAATATCGTTCACCGCGCCGCTGGTGGCCAGCTGAGCGGGCGCAGCGACCGGCGCACGGGCCTTCAGCGCCTCAACCACGCGCGCGCGCCATTCAGCGGCCGCGGCCTGATATTCAACGTCGGCATCAACGCGATCGAGCAGACGTTCCGCGCCGAGCTCGGCCAGCTTGTTGTCGAAATCTTTGCCGGACTGACAGAAAAATTCATAAGAGGTATCGCCGAGACCAAAGACGGCGAACGCCGTCCCGTCCAGCTTCGGCGCTTTCTTAGAGAACAGGAACTTATGCAATGCGACCGCTTCTTCCGGCGGCTCTCCTTCCCCCTGGGTGGACGTTACAACCACCAGCAGTTTTTCCGCAGCAATTTGTTTGAATTTATAATCGCCTGCATTCACCAGCTTCACGTTCAGCTTCGCCGCCAGCAGATCGTCACGCAGCGCTTCGGCGACGCGGCGGGCGTTGCCGGTTTGCGAGGCGGAAATCAGCGTGATCGTCGGTACCTCGGCGGCCGGGGCGGGGGCGGCTACCGCCGTGCCGGACTGCTGATTCAGCACGCCCCAGAAATAGCCAGATACCCAGGCGAGCTGAGTGGGCGTGAAGTCAGTGGTGGCCGCCTGAAGGCGCGCCAGTTGCTCCGGGTTGAGCGGCAGCAAATTGGAAGGTGGGGCCTGTGTCGTCATGCGTCGTTTGTTCCAGTAAGCAAAGCTGTTATTCGCACCCTGTCAGCGCGACAAAAACAGAAGAGAATAGAAGGTTAACGGCGGGCATAGTAACAATTAAAGAAGGGATGGAAATAATAAATAACCAAATGGACTAACCTGTTTTAGTTGTAGTTATTAACAACAAAATCGATTAAATAAGCAATTGAAATATAAGAGATTAAATCAAATAAAGCAGATAGACATGTCCATTTTCTGTTCACGGCCGTTTTAGTTAATGCGAAAAAATGTACTTTCCGGTACCCTACGCCGGTTTTTTTCGTCCTGTTGAGAGTCAATGATGTCCACCACGCTGTTTAAAGATTTCACCTTCGAAGCCGCCCACCACCTGCCGCACGTCCCGGAAGGACACAAATGCGGTCGCCTGCATGGCCACTCCTTTATGGTGCGTCTGGAGATCACCGGTGAAGTCGATCCCCATACCGGGTGGATCATGGATTTTGCCGAGCTGAAGGCCGCCTTTAAGCCGACATACGATCGCCTCGACCACTATTATCTGAACGATATTCCTGGTCTGGAAAACCCCACCAGCGAAGTGCTGGCCAAATGGATCTGGGATGAGATGAAACCGCGGGTGCCGCTGCTTAGCGCCGTGATGGTCAAAGAGACCTGCACCGCCGGCTGCGTCTATCGCGGCGAGTAAGCGATAAAAAGCCCGGTCAGTACGCTGCCGGGCTTTTTTATCAGGCAATATTCAGATACTTGTGCGTCTGCATGGACAGGCGCCAGTTGCGGGCGATGCAGGTGTCGATACACAGGCGCGTCGCATCTTCTTTCTGACTGATCGGCTGCAGGGCGATGATCCGCGGTTTGTCATCGCTCAGCGTTTCCAGCAGTTCGTCCAGCGCTTCTATGTCGCGGACGCGCCCTACCGGATGCTTGATCTCATCCGCACGCTGCAGGGCCTGAGACAGCACGTCATAGCCACCGCGCATATTGACCTTCGGGGAAACCGTCACCCAGGTATTGGGGCTGCAGCGTACTTCATGGGTGCCGCTGGTTTCAATCTGACAGCTAAAGCCGTTTTGTTCCAGAAGCGAGGTTAACGGCGTTAAATCATGAATGCAGGGCTCACCGCCGGTAATGACCACGTGGCGGGCTGTCCACCCCTGCCGCCCAATAATCGCCAGCAGATCCTCGCTGCTTGCCGGGCCCCACTTGTCGCTCTCTTTGGTTTTCGCCAGGATGCTGAACAACGACACTTCCCGATCGGCCAGCTTGTCCCAGGTATGCTTGGTGTCACACCACGCGCATCCTACCGGGCATCCCTGCAGACGAATAAAGATGGCAGGCACGCCGGTGAAGTAACCCTCGCCTTGCAGGGTCTGGAACATCTCGTTAATCGGGTACTGCATAGTCATCTCTGTTTAGGGTGATAAACGTTCATTATCGCAGATTTCGCTGCCCAGGTCTTGTCCTGTGCTGCGATCGCTTTTTTACCCCTCCGTCAATATCCGTGTCGGGAATAATATTATTGATTAAAAAGGCAATCTTTTCTTTTGGCTTAGTTTATTAGCATGATAAGAATTAAAATAAATAGCATTCTGACGCGCGGGGGGAAATATGTAACAAAAAATGTTATTCCTGTCATTCAGGATAAAATAAAAGGTCCAAGAACCAAAATAAAAAACCTTAAAATACAGCAATGTACAAACTGATACATGAAAGAGTGAATTATCTGGCCGATCTGCGAGTCCAATTCTATCCCCCGGTAATAATAACCTTAAACTGGTCTTAATAAAGCCCTGATCGGACCCCTTTTTTATTTAATTGTCGTTTACTTTTGCCCGCCTAGAATCCCGCAGACCAACCATAATGAGATAGCGTTTATGACCACATTATTAATTACCGGCGTTACGGGGTTTCTGGGCGGTGCCGCGTTAGAGAAAATACTCCATCAGGAAACCCGGTTAGATCTGCTGCTGCTGGTACGTGCTGATAGCCCCGAGGCTGGCCTCGAACGGGTCAAAGAGAACATGCGTAAGTTCAACATCGCCGAGGAGAAGCTGGCGATGTTGCGCCAGCAGCATATCCTGCTGGGCGATCTCGCCTCTCCGGAGCATTTTCTTAACGATCCGCGCCTTGAGCAGGTCACCCATGTCCTCAACTGCGCCGCTGTCGCCTCATTTGGCAGCAACCCGCTTATCTGGAAGGTTAACGTTGAGGGCACGCTGCGCCTGGCGCAACGGATGGCGCAGGTGACGGGTCTGCAGCGCTTTCTGCACGTCGGTACGGCGATGTCATGTTCGCCTGAACCGGATTCACTGGTCGCCGAAAGCGCGGAGTTTCGGGAACGCGCTGAGCACCTGGTGGAATATACCCACTCGAAGTCGACCATCGAGCAGCTGATGCAGCAGCAGTGCCCTACGCTACCGCTGGTAATTGCCCGCCCCTCTATCGTGGTGGGTCATACCCATCACGGCTGCCGGCCTTCCAGCAGTATTTTCTGGGTGTTCAGCATGGGGCTGATGCTGCAGAAATTCATGTGCTCCATGGAGGACCGAATTGACGTTATCCCGGTGGACTACTGCGCCGACGCCCTGCTAATGCTGCTTAACCAGCCTCTGGCTCACGGCGAGGTGGTGCATATCTCTGCTGGCGAAGAGAACAGCGTGAAGTTTGCCGAAATCGACCGGGCGATGGCTCAGGCCCTGGAGCAGGCGCCGGTGGGGGATAAGTACGCCCAGGTGAGCTATGAAACGCTGGTCAAAATGAGACGCGAACTGAAAGGGATATTTGGGCCATGCAATGAGCGGCTGATGCTGAAAGCCATGCGCTTATACGGCGCATTCGCCACACTGAACGTGCGCTTTAGTAACGACAAGCTGCTGAGCATGGGGATGCCAAAACCGCCGCGCTTTACCGATTACATCGACCGCTGCGTGGAAACCACCCGCGGGTTGTCGATCCCTCAGCAAATGGCCGTCGACTTTAAATAATGGCCGCAGGCGTAAAAAAAATGCCAGCCCGAAGGCTGGCATGATTATTTCACAAGGACAGGATTAAGCCTGACCTTTGATCTCTTTACGACCGTTGAACGGCGCTTGCTCACCCAGCGCTTCTTCGATACGAATCAGCTGGTTGTATTTAGCAACGCGGTCAGAACGGCTCATAGAACCGGTTTTGATCTGGCCTGCAGCGGTACCAACAGCCAGGTCGGCAATGGTAGCGTCTTCAGTTTCGCCAGAACGGTGAGAGATAACAGCGGTGTAGCCAGCGTCTTTCGCCATCTTGATAGCAGCCAGAGTTTCGGTCAGAGAACCGATCTGGTTGAACTTGATCAGGATGGAGTTAGCGATGCCTTTTTCGATGCCTTCTTTCAGGATCTTGGTGTTGGTTACGAACAGGTCGTCACCAACCAGCTGGATTTTGTCGCCCAGTACTTTGGTCTGGTAAGCGAAACCTTCCCAGTCAGATTCGTCCAGACCATCTTCGATGGAGACGATCGGGTACTGTTTGGTCAGCTCTTCCAGGAAGTGAGTGAACTCTTCAGAGGTGAACGCTTTGTTGCCTTCGCCAGCCAGAACGTATTTACCGTCTTTGTAGAATTCAGACGCCGCGCAGTCCATCGCCAGGGTGATGTCTTTGCCCAGCTCGTAGCCTGCAGCTTTAACCGCTTCAGCGATAACAGCCAGCGCTTCGGCGTTGGAACCCAGGTTCGGCGCGTAGCCGCCTTCGTCACCAACGGCAGTGTTCATGCCTTTGGACTTCAGCACTTTCGCCAGGTGATGGAACACTTCAGAACCCATGCGTACTGCTTCTTTCAGGGTCGGCGCGCCAACCGGCTGAATCATGAATTCCTGGATGTCGACGTTGTTGTCAGCGTGCTCACCGCCGTTGATGATGTTCATCATCGGAACCGGCATGGAGTATTTGCCCGGAGTGCCGTTCAGTTCAGCGATGTGCGCGTACAGCGGCAGGCCTTTGGACGCAGCAGCTGCTTTGGCGTTCGCCAGAGAAACGGCCAGGATAGCGTTCGCACCGAAGTTAGATTTGTTTTCAGTACCGTCCAGGTCGATCATGATCTTGTCGATGCCAGCCTGATCTTTAGCATCTTTGCCCAGGATTGCCTGAGCGATCGGGCCGTTTACCGCAGCAACAGCTTTGGTTACGCCTTTACCCAGGAAACGGGATTTGTCGCCATCGCGCAGTTCCAGCGCTTCGCGGGAACCAGTAGAAGCACCTGACGGAGCAGCTGCCATACCGACGAAACCACCTTCCAGGTGTACTTCGGCTTCAACAGTCGGGTTACCACGGGAGTCGATGATTTCACGACCGATGACTTTAACGATTTTGGACATTAGGTTTTCCTCAGTACAAGTTAAACTAAAACTCCAGACAAACAATGCACCCGGATGGGTGCATTGCCGTTCAAACTCTTTTTACTTCGCCTGGCGTTTCTGGTACTCGCTCGCGGCTTTCACAAAGCCGGCAAACAGCGGGTGTCCATCACGCGGCGTCGAAGTAAACTCCGGGTGGAACTGGCAGGCCACAAACCACGGATGGTTCGGCACTTCGATGATCTCGACCAACTGATCATCCCCGGAACGGCCCGCAACGCGCAGACCGGCAGCTTCAATCGGTTTCAACAACATGTTGTTGACTTCGTAGCGGTGACGATGACGCTCGGTGATGGTCGGCTCGCCGTAAAGCTGGCGTACCAGAGAATCATCACTCAGCTGGCACTGCTGCGCGCCCAGGCGCATGGTGCCGCCCAGATCGCTCTTCTCAGAGCGGACTTCAACGTTGCCATCTTCGTCACGCCATTCGGTAATCAGGGCCACGACCGGGTATTTACAGTCTGGCACAAATTCCGTCGAGTTGGCGTTTTCCATACCCGCTACGTTACGCGCGAACTCAATCAGCGCAACCTGCATACCCAGGCAGATGCCCAGATAAGGAATATTGTTTTCACGCGCATAGCGCGCGGTGGCGATCTTGCCTTCAACGCCGCGGTAGCCGAAGCCGCCCGGGATCAGGATAGCGTCTAAATCCTTGAGGATTTCGACGCCGCGCGTTTCCACATCCTGCGAATCGATCAGCTTGATGTTGACGGTAACGCGATTTTTCAGACCGCCGTGTTTCAGCGCTTCAATCACCGACTTGTAGGCATCCGGCAGTTCAATGTACTTACCGACCATACCGATGGTGACTTCGCCTGCCGGATTAGCTTCTTCATAGATTACCTGTTCCCATTCGGCCAGGTTTGCTTCCGGACAAGTTAAGCTGAATCGTTTACAAATATAATCGTCCAGCCCCTGAGATTTCAACAGGCCCGGAATTTTATAAATGGAATCGACGTCTTTCAGAGAAATCACAGCCTTTTCCGGAACGTTACAGAACAAAGCAATTTTGGCTCGTTCGTTGGCCGGAACCGCGCGATCGGAGCGGCAGATCAGAATATCAGGCTGAATACCGATGGAGAGCAGCTCTTTCACGGAGTGCTGGGTCGGCTTGGTTTTGACTTCGCCCGCGGCGGCCATGTACGGCACCAGAGTCAGGTGCATGAACAGGGTATGCTCGCGGCCGATCTCTACCGCCATCTGACGAATCGCTTCGAGGAACGGCAGGGATTCGATATCGCCTACGGTACCGCCGATTTCCACCAGCACGACGTCATGGCCTTCGCCGCCCGCCAGTACGCGCTCTTTAATAGCGTTGGTGATGTGCGGGATAACCTGAACGGTCGCGCCCAGGTAGTCGCCACGGCGCTCTTTGCGCAGCACGTCGGAGTAGATACGGCCGGTGGTGAAGTTATTGCGGCGCGTCATCTTGGTGCGGATAAAACGCTCATAGTGGCCCAGGTCCAGATCGGTTTCTGCGCCGTCTTCAGTAACGAACACTTCCCCATGCTGGATTGGGCTCATGGTGCCCGGATCGACGTTGATATACGGATCCAGTTTCATGATGGTCACGTTGAGACCACGGGCTTCAAGAATGGCTGCCAGGGAGGCTGCGGCAATGCCTTTACCCAGAGAGGATACGACCCCGCCGGTCACAAAAATATAGTTCGTTGTCATGCTGAACCTGAGAAGTTAGGGTAAAACGATGGAATAACCAGGACGGGAAAGTAGTATACCCGAACATGCGTGACGCCACAAACTTTCATTCTTCCCCTCCCCTTCGTTCTTCAAGTTGCACCTGTGTTGCGACTCGAACAACTCGAAGAGGCAGGCTACATGGTGTTTCAACGACATAACGGAAAGAGAAAATAGACGCTTTTGGCGAAATGTTTTTGACGTAAATCAAGCGCTTGTTATTTATAAAATCACACAAATCGCGCTTGATCACGAAAATCCGTTAGAGATCAGTTTCCTGGCGTTTTACTTCCTGCCACACTTCTTCCATGGTATCGAGGTCGACGCCGGTCATTTCCAGGCCGCGGGCGGCGACAATACGCTCGACCTCGCGGAAGCGACGCTCAAATTTGAGGTTTGCTTTCTGCAGCGCCACCTCGGCTTTGACGCCCAAATGACGGGATAAGTTCACCGTGGCAAACAGCAGATCGCCCACTTCCTCTTCCAGTTTTGCTTCATCCACCACCGCCTGCTGCGCTTCATGCATCACTTCATCAATTTCTTCATGCACTTTGTCGAGCACCGGGCCCAGCGAGGTCCAGTCGAAACCCACTGCCGAGCAGCGGCGCTGGATTTTATGCGCGCGCATTAGCGCCGGCAGGCTATGGGGAATATCGTCCAGTGCCGAATGCTGGGCTTTTTCCGCCCGCTCCGCGCTTTTGATTTGCTCCCAGCGAGCCAGGACTTCCGTGCTATTGCCCGCCGATGCCTCGCCGAAGATATGCGGGTGGCGACGCTCCAGCTTGTCGCTGATGGCGGCGCAGATATCGTCAAAGTTAAAGCGTCCCTCTTCCTGCGCCATTTGCGCATAGAACACCACCTGGAACAGCAGATCGCCCAGTTCACCGCGCAGATCGTCAAAATCTTCCCGCTGGATAGCATCGAGGACCTCGTAGGTCTCCTCAAGGGTGTAAGGGGCGATAGTGGCAAAGGTCTGCTCTTTATCCCATGGGCAGCCGTTTTCCGGGTCGCGCAGGCGGCGCATGATGCCGAGCAAGCGGTCAATTTGAGTCATGTGACAATCCTGGAAATTTAAAAAATAGTCGGCCGGATAAGGCGTTTAGACCTTATCCGACGTTGCGAAATTGCCGGATGGCGGCTTCGCCTTATCCGGCCTGCAGATGAATTAACCGCCGTGCAGACGGCGCGCGTCGATCACATCCGGCACCTGGTTGAGCTTACCGAGCACCCGGCCCAGCACCTGCAGGTTGTAAATCTCGATGGTCATATCGATGGTTGCCAGCTGCTGACGGGTATCGCTGCGGCTGGCGACGCCCAGCACGTTCACCTTCTCATTGGCGAGGATGGTAGTGATATCGCGCAGTAAACCGCTGCGATCGTTCGCCTCCACCCTGACCACCAGCGAGTAGCCCGCCGAGTAGCTTTCGCCCCATACCGCATCGACGATGCGCTCCGGAGCATGCGACTGCAGTTCAGCCAGCTGATCGCAGTCCGCGCGATGCACGGAGATCCCGCGCCCCTGGGTGATAAAGCCGACGATCTCGTCGCCCGGGATTGGCTGGCAGCAGCGGGCAATATGGTGCATCAGGTTGCCTACCCCTTCCACCACTACCCGGCCATTGTCCTTGGTGCGATTTTGCGGCGTGTAGGTTTTCTGCTGCAGTTGCTTCAGCGCGGCCGCATCCTGCTCGGCGGCGCTAGGTTTATTGAACTGCGCCTGCAGGAAGTTGACCATCTGGTTGAGACGGATATCGCCACCGCCGATGGCGGCCAGCAGTTCATCGAGCTCGTTGAAGTTATAGCGCGGCAGCAGGTGCTTTTCCGCATCCTTCAGGCTGATGCCCAAATGCTCCAGCTCGTCGTCGAGGATCTGCCGACCGGCGAGAATGTTCTTGTCGCGATCCTGCTTACGGAACCAGGCGTGGATCTTCGAGCGTCCGCGGCTGGTGGTCACATAGCCGAGGTTAGGGTTCAGCCAGTCACGGCTCGGGTTCGGCTGCTTCTGGGTAATAATTTCGATCTGATCGCCCATCTGCAGCTGGTAGGTGAATGGCACGATGCGGCCGCCAATTTTGGCGCCGATGCAGCGATGGCCGACATCGCTGTGAATATGATAGGCAAAGTCGAGCGGCGTCGACCCCGCAGGCAGGTCCACCACGTCGCCTTTCGGCGTAAAGACATACACCCGGTCGTCGAAGACCTGGCTGCGCACTTCGTCGAGCATCTCGCCGGAGTCGGCCATCTCTTCCTGCCAGGCAATCAGCTTACGCAGCCAGGCGATACGGTCTTCATAGCCGCGGCCGCCGCTGGTACCAGCTCCCGCACCCTCTTTGTACTTCCAGTGTGCGGCCACGCCCAGCTCGGCGTCTTCATGCATCTGCCGGGTGCGGATCTGAATTTCCACCGTCTTGCCGCTCGGCCCCAGCACCACGGTATGGATAGACTGGTAACCGTTGGGTTTCGGGTTGGCCACGTAGTCGTCGAATTCATCCGGCAGATGGCGGTAGTGAGTATGGACGATCCCCAGCGCGGCATAGCAATCCTGCAAACGCTCAGCCACAATACGCACCGCGCGAACGTCAAACAGCTCGTCGAAAGCGAGGTGTTTTTTCTGCATTTTGCGCCAGATACTGTAGATATGCTTCGGCCGGCCATAGACTTCCGCCTTGACGCCTTCGGCTTTCATCTCTGAGCGCAGGTGGCCGACAAACTCTTCGATGTAATGCTCGCGGTCGATACGGCGCTCGTGGAGCAGTTTGGCAATGCGCTTGTATTCCGCCGGGTGCAGATAGCGGAAGCAGTAATCTTCCAGCTCCCACTTCAGCTGGCCGATACCTAAGCGGTTCGCCAGGGGAGCATAGATATTGGTGCACTCTTTCGCCGCAAGAACGCGCTCATCTTCCGGCGCGTCCTTGACCTCGCGCAGATGCGCGATACGCTCAGCAAGTTTGATGACCACGCAGCGGAAATCGTCAACCATCGCCAGCAGCATACGGCGAATGTTATCCACCTGCTCGGAAGAGACCGAGTCGGTATGGGTAGCCTTCAGCTGGCGGATAGCGGCCATGTCCCGCACCCCGTGAATCAGGGTCACGACCGATTTACCTACGCTCTCCTGCATCACCTCTTCGCTGACAACTTCGCCGTCGGCCAGCGGGAACAGCAGCGCCGCGCGCAGCGTATCGATGTCCATACTTAGGGTGGAGAGGATCTCCACCATTTCGACGCCCCGCCACAGCAGCAGGTCCGCCTGCGGGTGTCCTTGCGTTTTTTCGCGACAATAATCCCAGGTTTCGGCTAAGCGCTCACACGACTGCTGGCTGGAAATTCCCAGACTCGCGATCCATTTCTTCGGGTCAAATTCACCAGCTTTATTAAGATGTGCACTTCTTACCGCAACCATTGTCCTCTCCTTAAGGGACCGGCCTGCCGAAGTCGGCAAGCCTCAACTTTCTACATGTCATCCTGCAGGTCGCGTCAGCATTCATGGCCAGGGTGGCTCTTCTGCGACGTTGTGAATGACCTTATGTAAGCCTGCGCTCAAACAACACCATTGATTCCAGATGGCCGGTATGCGGGAACATATCCAGCATCGCCAGGCGTTGAATCTGATATCCAGCCTGCAACAGGGTTTCGCTGTCTCGCGCCAGCGTCGCCGGGTTGCAGGAAACATACACCACCCGCCGCGGTGCCAGTTTTATTATATGCGGCATCACGCCCGGCGCGCCGGCGCGGGCCGGGTCCAGCAGCACTTTATCAAAGCCGTGCTTCGCCCAGGCCTGACGGGTGACGTCTTCTTCCAGATTTTCATGGAAGAAAGTGACATTTGATAAACCATTGCGGGCGGCGTTTTCCCGCCCCTTCTCCACCAGCGCCGGCACCCCTTCCACGCCCACCACATGGGCGGCGCGTGTCGCCAGCGGCAGGGTAAAGTTGCCCATCCCGCAGAACAGATCCAGCACCCGGTCCTCTGGCCGCAGATCCAGCCACTCCAGTGCGGTACGCACCATCTGCTGATTTACGCCGTCGTTGACCTGGATAAAATCCCGCGGGCTGAACACTAAGCGTAGTCCGTCTGAGGTATACCATGGCGCTTCGCCATGAATATGCTCCAGTATCTCGCTTTGTGGCGCGAGGTACAGGGAAAGACCGTAAGTTTGCGAAAAGCGTTCCAGTTTTTCCTTGTCTGTCGCCGGCAGGGCTGCGGTATGGCGCAGCACCATCAGCGGACCGTTGTCCGCCTGCACCAGCTCGACGTGGCCGAGATGGCGTAATGCGCTCAGCGCGCTTAAGCACTCGCGCACAGCGGGCAGCAATGCCTCAAGTTGGGGCACCAAAACAGGGCACTGCACCACATCGACGATCGCTTTGGCGTTGGCCTGGCGAAAACCCATCTGCAATTGTTGGGTCTTCGGCTGATAATTCAAGCTCAAGCGTGCGCGACGGCGGTAGCCCCACGGCGCGCCGGCGATGACGTCATCTACCTCGCGCTTCATCAGTCGCCCCAGCGCGGCGCGTTTACTTTGCTGCTGAAGCGGAACGCTGGCATGTTGTTGTTGGCATCCGCCGCAGACGCCAAAATGGGGGCAGCGCGGCGCCTGGCGCTGCGGGCTGTCGGTCAGTCGGCGTTTCACCTCGGCGCGGGCGTACTGTTTTTTATCTTCCACCAGCACCACCTCGGCCTGCTCGTGGGGCAGCACGCCGCTCACGAACAGCGCCTTCCCCTGGTGGCGGGCAACACCCTGACCAAAGGGATCGAGGTCGTTGACTGTAACGGTTATGATCTGGCGCGTCGTCACACGCCGTTTTGCAGAGTAGAATTGCGCCATCGTAGAGAGTTGTCTCAATCAAATAAAACGAGCTCGTTCAGAGCGGCAGCGCCGCGAGGCGCAGCGACGCTGCACAGAACGATGATGTCTATATTCTCCCATAATGGAACCGCATGACCAACTACAGCCTGCGTGCTCGCATGATGATTCTGATTCTGGCGCCAACCGTCCTGATAGGACTGTTGCTCAGTATTTTCTTTGTCGCTCATCGTTATAACGACCTGCAACGCCAGCTGGAGGACGCTGGCGCCAGTATTATCGAACCGCTGGCGGTCTCCAGCGAATATGGCATGAACTTGCAAAACCGCGAATCCATCGGCCAGCTGATCAGCGTTCTGCATCGTCGCCACTCGGAGATCGTGCGGGCCATCTCGGTGTACGATTCGCATAACCGCTTATTTGTCACCTCCAATTACCAGCTCAATCCCAGCGAACTGCAGATCCCGAAAGGCGAGGCATTCCCCCGTCACCTCAGCGTCATCCGCGATGGCGACATGATGATCCTGCGCACGCCTATTGTCTCGGAAAGCTATTCTCCGGATGAATCACCCGAATCTGACGCTAAAATGCCGGGCAATATGCTGGGCTACGTCGCCCTGGAGCTGGATCTAAAATCGGTTCGCCTCCAGCAGTACAAAGAGATTTTTATCTCCAGCGTAATGATGCTGTTCTGTATCGGCATCGCGTTAATCTTCGGCTGGAGGCTGATGCGCGACGTCACCGGGCCAATCCGCAATATGGTTAACACTGTCGACCGCATCCGCCGCGGACAGCTGGACAGCCGGGTCGAAGGCTTTATGCTCGGCGAACTGGATATGCTGAAAAATGGCATTAACTCGATGGCCATGTCGCTGGCGGCATACCACGAAGAGATGCAACACAACGTCGACCAGGCGACCTCCGATCTACGGGAAACGCTTGAGCAGATGGAGATCCAGAACGTCGAGCTGGACCTGGCGAAAAAGCGCGCCCAGGAGGCGGCGCGCATTAAGTCTGAGTTCCTGGCCAATATGTCTCACGAGCTGCGCACCCCGCTCAATGGGGTGATCGGCTTTACCCGCCTGACGCTGAAAACCGATCTCAACGCTACGCAGCGCGACCACCTGACCACCATCGAACGTTCGGCCAACAATCTGCTGGCGATCATCAATGACGTGCTCGACTTTTCCAAGCTGGAAGCCGGGAAGCTGATCCTGGAGAGTATTCCGTTCCTGCTGCGCACTTCGCTTGATGAAGTGGTCACCCTGCTGGCGCATTCCGCGCACGATAAAGGGCTGGAGCTGACGCTGAATATTAAGAACAATGTACCGGACAACGTTATCGGCGACCCGCTGCGTCTGCAGCAGATTGTGACCAACCTCGTGGGCAACGCCATCAAATTTACCGAGCACGGCAATATCGACGTACTGGTGGAGCAGCGGGCCATCAGTAATTCCCGGGTACAGATCGAAATTCAGATCCACGATACCGGCATCGGCATCCCCGAGCGCGACCAGTCCCGGCTATTCCAGGCCTTCCGTCAGGCCGATGCCAGTATTTCACGCCGCCACGGCGGCACCGGGCTCGGGCTGGTGATCACTCAGCGTCTGGTCAAAGAGATGGGCGGGGATATTTCGTTCCACAGCCAGCCGAACCGCGGCTCCACCTTCTGGTTCCATATCAGCCTCGATCTCAACCCGAACGCCATTCCGGATACGCTGAACACCGACGGGCTTGTCGGCAAACGTCTGGCCTATGTGGAAGCCAACGCGACGGCGGCGCAGTGTACCCTGGAGATGCTGGCCGCTACGCCGCTGGAGGTTATCTACAGCCCTACCTTCTCCTCGCTGGCGGAAGCGCAGTATGACATTCTGCTGGTCGGTATCCCGGTTTCAATGCGCGATTTGTCGCCGCATCGGGAAAAATTAGCCAAAGCCTGCGCGATGTCCGATAACGTACTGCTGGCCCTGCCGTGCCATGCCCAGGTCAGCGCCGAAGCCCTGAAGCGCGACGGCGTTGCCGCCTGCCTGTTAAAGCCGCTCACCACCACCCGTCTGCTACCGGCGCTGGTGGCTACCAGCCACGCGCTTGCCTCCGCGCCGCTGATGCAGATCGACAGTCATAAGTTGCCAATGACGGTAATGGCCGTCGACGACAACCCGGCTAACCTGAAGCTGATTGGCGCCCTGCTGGATGATCTTGTGCAGCAGGTGATCCTCTGCGACAGCGGCCAGCAGGCGGTGGACAAGGCCAAGCAGCTGCAGATGGATCTGATCCTGATGGATATTCAGATGCCGGATATGGACGGCATCCGCGCCTGTGAGCTTATCCATCACCTGTCCCATCATCAGCAAACCCCGGTTATTGCGGTCACCGCGCACGCCCTGGAGGGGCAGCGTGAGAAATTACTGAGCGCCGGCATGAACGACTATCTGGCGAAGCCAATCGAAGAAGAGAAACTGCACGCACTGCTGTTGCGCTATCAGCCCGGCCTGCACAGCGTCGTTCCGGCGTCGCTACCGCCCGCAGAGCCGATCGTCGATCATAATCAAACGCTCGACTGGCAGCTGGCGCTGCGCCAGGCGGCCATGAAGCCGGACCTGGCGCGGGAGATGCTGCAAATGCTGATCGCCTTTATGCCGGAGGTGCGTAACAAAGTTGAGGAGCAGCTGGTGGGCGAGCAGCCGGAAGGGCTGGTGGATCTGATCCATAAACTGCACGGCAGCTGCAGCTATAGCGGCGTGCCGCGGCTGAAAAAGCTGTGCCATACCCTGGAAAGTCAGCTGCGGGCAGGCACCGCCGCCGAGGATCTGGAGCCGGAGCTGCTTGAGCTGTTAGATGAGATGGATAATGTGGCCCGCGAAGCGTGCCGGATGGGGGTGTAAACCCCGGATAGCGGCGCTACGCGCCTCATCCGGGCTACGTCCTACGGTCCGGTATTCGGTTGGTAGCCCCGGTAAGCGTAAGCGCCACCGGGGATGGTTCCCGGATCGCGGTGCTACGCACCTTATCCGGGCTACAAATACCACTGCGCCAGCCGGGTTACCGCCTGTCGCCCATCTGCAAAACCGCGGCTACGTTACGCGCCGTCATTCGCAAGTTGGCGGCGGCATTGGCCAACGCTTCATCAAGGGTACAGATGGTATACAACACGCTGAATACCGCATCCAGCCCGTGCTGATGCACGACGCCAACATCGGCGGTAAGACTGCCGGCAATCCCGATCACCGGGACGTTAAAACGCTTCGCCACCCTCGCCACCCCCACCGGCACTTTGCCGTGGATCGTCTGGCTATCGATACGCCCTTCGCCGGTGATCACTAAATCGGCATCCGCCACCCGCTCAGCCAGCTGTAGCGCATCGGTGACAATCTCAATGCCCGGACGCAACTGAGCACCACAGAACGCATACAGCGCCGCACCCATGCCGCCCGCCGCGCCGCCGCCCTCAAGGCTCAGCACGTCGATATCTAAATCGCGGGCGATAATCCGGGCATAGTGCCGCAGGCCGCTATCGAGCCGGTCGATCATCTGCGCCGTCGCCCCTTTTTGCGGGCCGAACACCGCGCTGGCGCCCTGCGGGCCGGTCAACGGGTTGGTGACGTCGCAGGCAACGTCAATCCGGCAATCTGCCAGCCGCGAATCGAGTTCGCTGAGATCGATTCGCGCCAGCGTCTCCAGCGCGCCGCCCCCGGAGGCAATTTGCTGGCCCTCGGCGGTCAGCAGTTTCGCCCCCAGCGCCTGCGCCATCCCGGCGCCGCCGTCATTGGTCGCACTGCCGCCAATACCAATAATGATCTGTCTTACCCCGGCGTCCAGCGCATGGCGGATAAGCTCCCCGGTACCCCAGGAAGTGGTCAGCAGCGGGTTACGCTGCGCCGGCGGGACGCTCTCCAGGCCGCTGGCCGCCGCCATTTCGATAAAGGCGCACTGGCGATCGCCGGACAGCCCGTAAAATGCCTCAACCGGCTCGCCCAGCGGCCCGGTGACCGTCAGCGGAACCAGAAGCCCGCCGGTCGCCGCCACCATGGCTTCCACCGTCCCTTCCCCACCATCGGCAACCGGCAGCTTGACGTACTCGGCGTCAGGATAAATCTCGCGAAAGCCTTGCTCTATCGCACTGGCCACTTCCAGCGCGCTCAGGCTCTCCTTCCAGGAATCCGGTGCGATCACTATTTTCATCTGCTGTCCTTACTCTGAGCCAACCCCTGGCGCTGTCGCGCAATGCCGGCCCCCGCAGAGGCCGGCGGACTTTTAGCGCACCATGCATGGACGCTTGTTGTCAAAGGTCCAGCCCGGGATCAGATACTGCATCGCCATCGCATCGTCGCGGGCGCCAAGACCATGTTTCTTATATAGCTCATTTGCCTGCATCACGCGGTCCATATCCAGCTCAACCCCCAGGCCCGGGGTACTCGGTACCTGCACCATGCCGCCTTTGATTTCAAAAGGTTGTTTGGTCAGACGCTGGTTGCCCTCCTGCCAGATCCAGTGGGTATCGATAGCGGTGATCTTGCCCGGCGCCGCTGCCGCGACGTGGGTGAACATCGCCAGCGACACGTCGAAGTGATTATTAGAGTGCGAACCCCAGGTCAGACCGAACTCATGGCACATCTGCGCTACGCGCACCGACCCCTGCATGGTCCAGAAGTGCGGGTCCGCCAGCGGGATATCCACCGATTGTAGCGACAGCGTATGGCCCATCTGCCGCCAGTCGGTGGCGATCATATTGGTGGCGGTCGGCAGGCCCGTCGCGCGGCGGAACTCGGCCATCACTTCTCGGCCGGAGAAGCCCTGTTCGGCGCCGCACGGATCTTCCGCATAGGCCAGCACGCCCTTCAGCTGTTTACCAATCTGAATGGCCTCCTCAAGCAGCCAGGCGCCATTCGGGTCGAGAGTGACGCGAGCATTCGGGAAGCGCTTCGCCAGGGCGCTGATCGCTTCGGCTTCTTCAAAACCGGCCAGCACGCCGCCCTTCAGCTTAAAGTCGTTGAAACCATATTTTTCATACGCCGCTTCCGCCAGGCGGACCACCGCATCCGGCGTCATCGCCTCTTCATGGCGCAGGCGATACCACTCGCACTGCTCATCCGGCTGGCTCTGATAGGCCAGCGGCGTCGCATGGCGATTACCGACAAAGAACAGATAGCCCAGCATTTCGACTTCGCTGCGCTGCTGGCCATCGCCTAGCAGCGAGGCGACGTTGACCCCAAGGTGCTGGCCCAGCAGATCCAGCAGTGCCGCTTCGATGCCGGTCACCACGTGAATGGTGGTGCGCAGGTCAAAGGTCTGCAGGCCGCGGCCCCCGGCGTCGCGGTCGGCAAACTGATTGCGCACCGCGCCCAGCACGTTTTTATACTCGCCCAGCGTTTTGCCCACCACCAGCGGAATGGCATCCTCCAGGGTCTGGCGAATTTTTTCACCGCCCGGGATTTCACCGACGCCGGTATGGCCGGCGTTATCTTTGATAATTACGATATTGCGGGTGAAGTACGGGGCGTGCGCGCCGCTCAGGTTCATCAGCATGCTGTCATGGCCGGCAACCGGGATCACCTGCATGGTGGTGACAACGGGCGTTGAAGAGAAAGTCGTCATAGCATCATCCTTTTTAATTAGTGGCGGCCGAAAACGGGACGTTTGCGGTCGAATGTCCAGCCGGGGATCAGGTACTGCATCGGGCCCGCGTCGTTGCGCGCGCCGCCCGGCAGCGCTTTATAGGCCTCATGGGCTCTGCGCACCTGCTCCCAGTCAAGTTCCACGCCGAGTCCCGGCGCGTCTGGCACGGCAATGCTGCCGTTAATAATCTGCAGCGGATTTTTGGTCAGGCGCGCGTCGCCCTCCTGCCAGATCCAGTGGGTATCGATGGCGGTGGGGTTGCCCGGCGCGGCTGCGCCGACGTGGGTAAACATCGCCAGGGAAATATCAAAGTGGTTGTTGGAATGGCAGCCCCAGGTGAGCCCCCAGTCGTCGCACAGCTGCGCCACCCGCACCGCGCCGGAGAGCGTCCAGAAGTGCGGGTCCGCCAGCGGGATATCGACGGCGTTGAGCATCACCGCATGGCCCATTTCGCGCCAGTTAGTGGCTATCATATTGGTGGCGACCGGCAGCCCGGTGGCGCGGCGGAACTCGGCCATCACCTCCCGGCCGGAGAAACCCTGCTCGGCGCCGCACGGATCTTCGGCGTAGGTCAGAACATCCTGCAGCCCTTTACACAGCGCGATGGCCTCATCCAGCAGCCAGGCGCCGTTAGGGTCGACGGTGATGCGCGCATCCGGGAAACGCTTTTTCAGCGCCCGCGCGGTGTCAATCTCCTGCTCGCCGGGCAGCACGCCGCCTTTGAGCTTAAAGTCTTTGAAACCGTAGCGATCCTGGGCGGCTTCCGCCAGACGCACTACCGCCTCGCTGCTCAACGCCTGCTGGTGGCGCAGGCGGTACCATTCGTGATCGCCCGGCGTATGGTCCAGATAGCCAAGGTCGGTTTTCTGCCGATCGCCGATATAGAACAGGTAGCCCAGCACGGTGACGGCATCACGCTGCTTACCCGGGCCCAGCAGCTCGCAGACCGGCACATTAAGCACCTGGCCGAGCAGGTCCAGCAGCGCCGCTTCCAGCGCCGCCACCGCGTTAACCTTCAGTTCGAAGGTCCACGCCCCTTTGCCGAAGGTGTCGAAATCCGCCGCCTGATTGCCTTTGTGCACCTGCTGCACCACGCGATTGAGTCGGGCGACCTCCTGGCCCACCACCTGCGGGATCGCCGCCAGCAGCGTCTGGTAGATGACCTCTCCGCCGGGCGCTTCGCCGACGCCGGTATGGCCGGCGTTATCGGTTAACACCACGATATTGCGGGTAAACCAGGCGTTATGCGCTCCGCCGATGTTCAGCAGCATGCTGTCGTGCCCGGCCACCGGAATGACCTTCATCTCTGTGATAATCGGGCTGGATTGAGTAGTCATGATTAACGTCCCGCTACAGGTTTCAGTTCGATACGTTTGATATCGCCCACCAGCACCAGATAGCTCAGCACCGCCACCAGGGCATGGATACCGACGTAGATCAGCGCGCCGTTGAACGAGCCGGTGGTGCCGACGATATAGCCGATGGCGATCGGGGTGACGATGCCGGAGATATTGCCGAACATATTGAACAGACCGCCGGAGAGACCGCTAATCTCTTTCGGCGCGGTATCCGCCATCACCGCCCAGCCGAGGGCGCCGATCCCTTTGCCGAAGAAGGCCATTGCCATAAAGCCGATCACCATCCACTCCACGTTGACATAGTTACACATCAGCATGGTCATGGAGAGCAGCATCCCCAGCACAATCGGCGTTTTGCGCGCAATGTTCAGCGAGCCGGTGCGGCGCATTAACCAGTCGGAGATCACCCCGCCCAGCACCCCGCCGACAAAGCCGCACACCGCCGGAATCGAGGCGACAAAGCCGGCTTTGAGGATCGACATGCCGCGCGCCTGCACCAGATAAACCGGGAACCAGGTGATAAAGAAGTAGGTTAAGGCGTTGATGCAGTACTGACCGATATAGATGCCGATCATCATCCGCGAGCCGATCAGTTGCTTGATCTGCCCCATTTTGACGCTAAACGGCACTTTCTGCGCGCTGCTCTTCTGATCCATGTTGATCAGCGCCCCGCCTTCGGCGATATAGTCCAGCTCTTTCTGGTTCACGCCCGGGTGGTTGTTCGGATCGTGGATCACTTTCAGCCACACAAAGCTGATCACAATCCCCAGCCCGCCCATAAAGAAGAACACATGCGACCAACCCACTTCATGCGTCAGCCAGCCCATGATCGGCGCGAAAATAACGGTGGCAAAGTACTGGGCGGAGTTAAAAATCGATACCGCTGTCCCCCTCTCCTGCGCCGGGAACCAGGCGGCGACGATCCGGCTGTTGCCGGGGAATGACGGCGACTCGGCAAGGCCGACGAGGAAGCGCAGGGTAAACAGCGCAACGATAATGCCAAAGCCGCTGAAGATATCGACGAAGCCCTGCAGCAGGGTAAACATCGACCAGATGAAGATCGACCAGAAATAGACGCGCTTCGAGCCGAAGCGGTCGAGCAGCCAGCCGCCCGGGATCTGGCCGATGACATAAGCCCATGAGAAGGCGGAGAACACATACCCCATCCCCACCGGATCAAGGCCGATATCCCTGGCCATTTCCGAACCGGCGATCGACAGCGTCGCCCGGTCGCCATAGTTAAAAGAGGTGACGATAAACAGCATCACCACTATCCAGTAGCGGGCGTTGGTGCGCTTTTCAGCCGCCGTCGCCGCCTGACTTAATGAACTCATTGTTGTACTCCTGAATCATAGCGTTTAGCTACGTTCATTCTGAACAGCACAACCTGTAGGGTAATCAGAATGACGTGGTCGTGTTTTGATAGTTGTCGTTATATCTGGCACTGCATTTATCACTGGCTGGAGCAGTATATGAAGAGGCACACCGCGGCTCACCGTGCATCCACACAGCTTTTACGCCGCTATTGCAGGTGGTTTGTGGCGAATGCCTGAAAGAATGGGGGGAAGTTCACGGAAATGAAAAGCCAGCGCCGCTGGCGCCGCATAGCGCAGCAAAAAGGGCCGGAGTGTGAAATACCTCACTTGACCCGGTGAAACTGGCTGGCTTAAGCCATGATATTGCTAAGGATATTGTGGCGTTTGCCTAAAGGCGTGGCGCCTGGAAAGCGCTACTATTTTGACGTCCGCGTATCTGGCCGCGACGTATTGAAAGAGCGCCCTCTGCGTAGGGAGAGGGCAGCGCTTTTATGCGAGCAGGGTGGCCCACTGTTCAACCCACGGATTGGAGACGCTCTCCGGCTCCGGGTCTTCGCTGGCGTCAATCTTCAGCATCTCGCCGATGCGCTTCGCGCCCTGCTCCTGCAGCAGCTGATCGAACTTCAGGCCGCCGCCGCAAAAGTTGGCATAGGTGCTGTCGCCGAGCGCGATAATGCCGTACCGCAGGTGAGGCTGATACATATCTTTGATGCCCTCATACAGCGGGACGATGCTGTCCGGCAGATCGCCCTGCCCGGTGGTGGAGGTGACCACCAGCACATACTTACCCGTGTAGGATTCCCAGTCGTTGACCTGCGGATCCTCATACACGGTAGCCTTGTGTCCCAGTCCGCTGAGGATCGCTTCCGCTTCTTCCGCGACCAGCAGCGAGTTGCCGTACATGGTGCCGACAAAAATTCCGACTTCCGCCATGCTATTATCTCCCTGGATTGACCTTATTCTCTTCATCCTGACCGCTGTCGTCGGCAAACTCAACCCTTTCATTTAGCGGGAGAAGCCCGCGCCAGCCAAACTGCGACAGCGCGCGCATCCAGACGTCGTCAAAACCGGCGCGCAGGGTCAGCGGCTCGCCGGTAAAAGGATGGGTTAACGACAGCTCGCTGGCGTGCAGCATCAAGCGGTGACAGCCGAAATGTTCCGCGGCGCTGCGGTTTTGCCGCAGATCGCCGTGCTTGCTGTCGCCGAGGATCGGATGACGGAGGTGGGCCAGATGACGGCGCAGCTGGTGCTTGCGGCCGGTTTTCGGCTCCAGTTCCACCAGCCCATAGCGCGAGGTGGGATAGCGCCCAGTCGCCACTGGCATCTCCACTGTCGCCAGACCGCGGTAGTGGGTTACCGCTGGCTGCGGCCCTTTATCTTCGCGGGCGAACTTATCGGCGATTCTATCCAGCTCCTCCACCAGCGGGTAATCCAGCAGCGCCTCTTCCATCAGCCAGCCGCGGACGATCGCATGGTAGCGCTTCCGGATCTGGTGCTGCTCGAACTGTTGCGCCAGCAGCCGGCCCGCCTCGCTCGACAATCCCATCAGCAGCACGCCGGAGGTGGGCCGGTCGAGACGATGAGCGGTAAAAACGTGCTGACCAATCTGGTCGCGCACGGTCTGCATCACCACCACTTTCTCGTCGCGATCGAGCCAGCTGCGATGCACCAGCCAGCCCGAGGGTTTGTTGACCGCCACCAGCCAGTCGTCCTGGTAGATAATCTCCAGCATCAGGCCTGCTCACCGGCAAACAGCGCGTCTAACAGCAGAAGTTCCGCCAGCATGGATTCGCGGACCGGGTGGGCCTGATCCAGAGCCATTTCGTAATAAGGCGCAACGGCAAAATTTTGCGGCAGCGGCTGGCCGCTCTCCAGCAGCTGGTGCATACGCGGGATCAGGACCCACTGCAGCCACTCCAGCGGCTCCAGGGTATCCAGGCAAAACGGCTTATCGCTGGCGAAGGCGCTGCTGTCCGGCGCCGTCTCCTGCCAGTGCTCCGTTTCGCGCAGCAGGGCTTCAATGGCGCGCAGGCGATCGCGCACGCTATCGTGAAGAGTCATGGGGAAACCTCGATGAGTTAAAAACCGGGCGCAGGATAGCAAATCCGCAGGAGAAATAAAAAAAGGGAGCACTGTATAAACAGTGCTCCCGGTTCGTTTTGCAGCAGTCCCGCTACATTGGTGCTCCCTGCTCGTCCTTGAAAACTTTTCCTGAGGTCTCCTGACCATGTTCATCCATAAACACGTGCATCCTGCTTTCACACCACCCCGATGCGAAATGACTTATCCATAAGTTTGTCCCGATCTTCCTGATCCACCGTTCATCCTGAGCGGCTCTCGTTCTCCATCCTGGAGGTGTCCATTACGCGATCCTGCGTTATCCTTGCTTCATCCTGAAGCCTGTCCCTGCAACGCCGTCCTGGCGGGTCCTGCAGAAGCGCCATCATCCTGATGTTCGCTTCATTTCGCGACGTCCTGTCGACAGACATAGGATCACTGATTCTGCCCCTTCTTACAACCCTTCTTGAGACAATCTCTTAAGATTAGTCCCCACTCAAAAGGACGAAAAAATTAAGATCTGATTTAATACCAACAACTTATATAAAAAAGTATGGATTAAATTTACCTTAAATGATGACGATCTCTTACAGGTTTTGTAAGAGATCTCTCACAAACGATCTGGCAGACTGGATTACAGAACTGGCTCAAGGTGGTTGAGGAAACCCGCAAGTGAGGGAGAAAGCGTAATGCGTTTGGCGGTGCCGAGGGTCTCTTTGACTACCTCGCCGCTGAGATTACAGACGGAAATCACATCCAGTTCACTCTCGAGGGTGGCGATAAACAGCGTCGGCGACAGCTTCAACCGCTTCTGCACCACCAGGTGCCCGATTAAATTTTCCTGCACCCGCTGGAAATCCTCTTCACTCCAGGTCTGCAGCAGCGTCAAGGTTTCGCCGGCAAACCGGCCGGACATATCGCCGGCAAACTGAGTGGTATAATAAGAATGAAGCGGCTGTTGTACCACAATGTCGAGGGCGCGTTCAACCGCGCTGATATTTTGCGCCAGCGAAAACGGCTGTGGCTGCCAGAAAACGGCCTCGCCCTGGGTGTCGACAACGCAAGGCGACGGGACGCCGTAAAGCTCTTCACTGCGCGGCAGGCTGTGGCGCTGCTGCTGCCAGACGGCGCAATATCGTTGGGTAAAAGCGCGTAGCGCTTCTGCTGTCTGATGGTCCACCGGTTTCTCTCTTCACGTTAGACAGGATACACTGGAGCAATAGTGTACCCGCTTTACTATGGTGAAACATGTCTTCTTACGATAATCATCAGGCGCTGGCCGGCCTGACGCTCGGTAAATCAACCGATTACCGCGATACCTATGACGCCTCGCTGCTGCAGGGCGTGCCGCGCAGTTTAAACCGCGACCCGCTGGGCCTGCATGCCGATAATCTGCCGTTTCACGGCGCCGATATCTGGACGCTGTACGAACTCTCCTGGCTGAACGGCAAAGGTCTGCCGCAGGTAGCTGTCGGCCACGTCGAGCTGCCCGATACCAGCCTCAATCTGGTGGAGTCGAAAAGCTTTAAGCTCTATCTCAACAGCTTTAACCAGACCCGTTTCGCCAGCTGGCAGGACGTTGCAGAGACGCTGACTCGCGATCTCAGCGCCTGCGCGCAGGGGAAGGTGAAGGTATCGCTCTACCGCCTGGATGAACTGGAAGGCCAGCCGATTGCCCGCCTGCACGGCACCTGCATCGACGATCAGGATATCGAGATCGATAACTATCAGTTCAGCGCCGATTACCTGCAGGGCGCCGCCAGCGGCAAATTCGTGGAGGAGACGCTGGTCAGCCACCTGCTGAAGTCTAATTGCCTTATCACTCATCAGCCGGACTGGGGCTCGGTGCAGATCCAGTATCGGGGGGCGAAAATCGACCGCGAGCAGCTCCTGCGCTATCTGGTTTCGTTCCGCCACCATAACGAATTCCATGAGCAGTGCGTCGAACGTATCTTTAACGATATTCTCCGTTTCTGCCAGCCGGAATCGCTTTCCGTTTACGCCCGCTATACGCGACGCGGCGGTCTGGATATCAACCCCTGGCGCAGCAATGGCGACTTTTCCCCGGCCACCGGCCGCCTCGCCCGTCAATAATAAACAATTTCACAATTTGCGTGCGTTTAGGCGCGCGCAAGGTTGTGGAAACGCCGTTCGCAGGGCTATTGTAATCACAGGAAGACCATATGCGTCCTGTAAGGAGTTCACTTGATTACACATGTTAGCCCGCTTGGTTCAATGGATATGCTGTCGCAGCTGGAAGTGGATATGCTTAAGCGCACCGCCAGCAGCGACCTGTACCAACTCTTTCGCAACTGCTCGCTTGCTGTGCTCAATTCGGGGAGCCTGACCGATAACAGCAAGGAGCTCCTGTCCCGTTTCGAAAATTTCGAGATTAACGTGCTGCGGCGCGAACGCGGCGTGAAGCTGGAACTGATCAACCCGCCGGAAGACGCCTTCGTTGACGGGCGGATTATCCGCTCCCTGCAGGCCAACCTGTTCGCCGTGCTGCGCGATATCCTGTTCGTTTACGGCCAGATCCACAATACCGTTCGCTTCCCGAACCTCGATCTCGAAAGTTCGGTTCATATCACTAACCTGGTGTTCTCGATCCTGCGCAACGCCCGCGCGCTGCACGTCGGCGAGGCGCCGAACATGATCGTCTGCTGGGGCGGCCACTCCATCAACGAAAACGAATATCTCTACGCCCGCCGCGTCGGTACGCAGCTGGGCCTGCGGGAACTGAATATCTGCACCGGCTGCGGGCCTGGCGCAATGGAGGCGCCGATGAAAGGCGCCGCCGTCGGCCATGCGCAGCAGCGCTACAAAGACAGCCGCTTTATCGGCATGACCGAACCATCCATTATCGCTGCGGAACCACCGAACCCGCTGGTCAATGAACTGATCATCATGCCGGATATCGAAAAGCGTCTGGAGGCCTTCGTACGTATCGCCCACGGGATCATTATTTTCCCGGGCGGCGTCGGCACTGCCGAAGAGCTGCTCTACCTGCTGGGTATTCTGATGCACCCCGACAACAAAGCGCAGGTGCTGCCGCTGATCCTCACCGGGCCGAAGGAGAGCGCCGACTACTTCCGCGTACTGGACGAGTTTATCACCCATACCCTGGGCGAATCGGCCCGTCGCCACTACCGGATCATCATTGACGACCCCGCGGAAGTGGCGCGGCAGATGAAAAAAGCGATGCCGCTGGTGAAAGAGAGCCGTCGCGAGACCGATGACGCCTATAGCTTTAACTGGTCGATTCGCATCTCGCCGGACCTGCAGATGCCGTTTGATCCGACCCACGAGAACATGGCCAACCTCAAACTCTCCCCGGATCAGCCGGTGGAAGTGCTGGCCGCCGACCTGCGTCGCGCCTTCTCCGGGATTGTCGCGGGGAACGTCAAAGAGGTGGGCATCCAGGCCATTGAGCAGTACGGTCCTTACAAACTGCACGGCGATCCGGAGATGATGCGCCGTATGGACGATCTGCTGCAGGGCTTCGTCGCCCAGCACCGCATGAAGCTTCCGGGCGGCACCGCCTATATTCCTTGCTACGAAATCATCGCCTGATTTCCCCCTCTCCCGCCGGGGCATCGCCTGACGCCTGCCCCCGGCGGGCTCTCTTCCTCTGACTTCCAGAACGCGCTAAAAACCTTTCTGTTACTAATCAATCACCTGAATTATTTCTACATAGCCAAACGTTTGCGTTGGTAAAAACTGCGACAATTATCACTACAAAAAATGGTTTTAAGCGCAAAAACGTCGACTAGTTCTCTTTTTTACAGTAAATCCCTCGTTATTACGCCGCTCCGCTTTTATCTCATATGCTGCAAATGGTAGCCTTCGCGCCACAAATCGCTGGCTGATCACCAGAAACAGGCTGTTGGACTAAAAATACGCACATTGAAAGTGGATTATTGCATTTGAGATCGCGATCACTGATGCATAAACCATATAAATGTATCTTTCCGGCCCAATTATTACGGAGAAAATTTCTAAAAAAACCGTAATTAAACGAATTTCATGTTACGCAATTGTATTTATTCATTAGATTTTGTTGATTCCTCCAGGAGATACAGATGGAAACCACTCAAACCAGCACCATCGTTTCGGGCGAAACCCGCAGCGGATGGCGTAAAACCGACACCATGTGGATGCTGGGCCTGTACGGCACGGCGATTGGCGCAGGCGTCTTGTTCCTGCCGATCAACGCCGGCGTTGGCGGCATGATCCCCCTGATCATCATGGCGATTCTGGCCTTCCCGATGACTTTCTTCGCCCACCGCGGCATGACCCGCTTCGTGCTCTCCGGGAAAAACCCGGGCGAAGACATCACCGAAGTAGTGGAAGAACACTTCGGCGTAGGCGCAGGTAAGCTGATTACCCTGCTTTATTTCTTCGCTATCTACCCGATCCTGCTGGTTTACAGCGTGGCGATCACTAACACCGTCGAAACCTTCATGGCGCATCAGCTGCACATGACGCCGCCGCCGCGCGCCATTCTGTCGCTGATCCTGATCGTCGGCATGATGACCATTGTGCGTTTCGGCGAGCAGATGATTGTGAAAGCGATGAGCGTGCTGGTGTTCCCATTCGTTATCGCGCTGATGGTGCTGGCTCTGTATCTGATCCCGCAGTGGAACGGCGCGGCGCTGGAGACGCTCTCCCTGAGCGGCGCTTCCGTTACCGGCAACGGCCTGCTGATGACCCTGTGGCTGGCGATCCCGGTGATGGTCTTTTCCTTCAACCACTCGCCGATCATCTCTTCCTTCGCGGTAGCCAAACGTGAAGAGTACGGCGAAGGCGCTGAGAAGAAATGCTCCAGTATCCTCGCTCGCGCCCACATCATGATGGTGCTGACCGTGATGTTCTTCGTCTTCAGCTGCGTTCTGAGCCTCTCTCCGGCAGACCTGGCGGCGGCGAAAGAGCAGAACATCTCGATTCTGTCTTACCTGGCGAACCACTTTAACGCGCCAATCATTGCCTGGATGGCGCCGATCATCGCGATGATCGCCATCACCAAATCCTTCCTTGGCCACTATCTGGGCGCTCGCGAAGGCTTTAACGGCATGGTGATTAAATCCCTGCGCAGTAAAGGCAAATCGATTGAAATCAACAAACTGAACAAGCTGACCGCGCTGTTCATGCTGATCACCACCTGGATTGTGGCAACCCTGAACCCGAGCATCCTCGGTATGATCGAGACCCTTGGCGGCCCGATTATCGCGATGATCCTGTTCCTGATGCCGATGTACGCGATTCAGAAAGTCCCGGCGATGCGTAAATACAGCGGCCATATCAGCAACGTCTTCGTGGTGATTATGGGCCTGATTGCCATCTCCGCGATCTTCTACTCTCTGTTCAGCTAATTCATTCAACGCCTCCCCCCGCGCCGCTTTACGGCGGCGCGCTTTCCGACAGCACGGGAATACATATGATCAGCGTATTCGATATCTTTAAAATCGGCATTGGCCCTTCCAGCTCCCATACCGTTGGACCGATGAAAGCGGGCAAACAATTCACTGACGACCTGATCGCGCGCGGCCTGCTGGCCGAGGTGAGCAAAGTCGTCGTCGACGTCTACGGCTCCCTCTCCCTGACCGGTAAAGGCCACCATACCGATATCGCGATTATCATGGGACTCGCCGGCAACCTGCCGGACACCGTCGACATCGACGCCATTCCGGGCTTTATTCAGGACGTTAATACCCATGGCCGCCTGATGCTGGCCAACGGTCAGCACGAAGTGGACTTCCCGGTGGATCAGTGCATGAATTTCCATGCCGACAACCTGTCGCTGCATGAGAACGGCATGCGTATCACCGCCCTGGCCGGCGACAAGGTGCTCTACAGCCAGACGTATTACTCTATCGGCGGCGGCTTTATCGTTGATGAGGAGCACTTCGGCCAGACTACCGAGGCGCCGGTTGCCGTTCCTTACCCTTACAAAAACGCCGCCGACCTGCAGCGTCACTGCCGTGAAACCGGGCTGTCGCTCTCCGGCCTGATGATGCAGAACGAACTGGCGCTGCACAGCAAAGAAGCCCTTGAGCAACACTTCGCCGCGGTGTGGGAAGTGATGAGCGCCGGTATCGAGCGCGGCATCACCACCGAAGGCGTCCTGCCGGGCAAACTGCGCGTCCCGCGCCGCGCCGCCGCGCTGCGCCGTATGCTGGTGAGCCAGGACACCACCAACAGCGATCCGATGGCGGTGGTCGACTGGATCAATATGTTCGCCCTGGCGGTGAACGAAGAGAACGCCGCCGGCGGCCGGGTGGTGACCGCGCCAACCAACGGCGCCTGCGGTATCGTGCCGGCGGTGCTGGCCTACTACGACAAGTTTATCCGCAAGGTGAACAGCAACTCCCTGGCCCGCTATATGCTGGTCGCCAGCGCGATTGGTTCGCTGTATAAGATGAACGCCTCCATCTCCGGCGCCGAAGTCGGCTGCCAGGGTGAAGTGGGGGTCGCCTGCTCGATGGCGGCGGCCGGTCTGGCGGAACTGCTGGGCGGCAGCCCGGGTCAGGTGTGCATCGCGGCAGAGATCGCTATGGAGCATAACCTCGGCCTGACCTGCGACCCGGTCGCCGGCCAGGTGCAGGTGCCGTGCATCGAACGCAACGCTATCGCTGCCGTGAAAGCGGTCAACGCCGCGCGAATGGCGCTGCGCCGGACCAGCGAGCCGCGCGTGTGTCTCGATAAAGTGATCGAGACCATGTACGAAACCGGCAAAGACATGAACGCCAAGTACCGGGAAACCTCCCGCGGTGGTCTGGCGATGAAGATTGTTGCCTGCGATTAACCTGCTGGCCCGCCACGCGTCGGCGTGTCGGGCCATCGTCCTGCATAACTCTTTTTGTTATATCAATAAAATTTTAGTTATTTAATGGTTATAAGCGCTGTTTGTTACCTTACGCAAAACCGCTAAGGAGAACAAACAATGTCCAACCGATTCCGCCCCGCCTGGCTGCTGGTCCTCGCCGCCCTCTCTACCTCCGCGCTGGCCAAAGCGCCGGAAACCGTCAACATCGGCTATCAAAAGGCGAATATCTTCGCGCTGCTGAAGTACCGCGGCACGCTGGATGAGAGCCTGAAAAAACAGGGCATTGCCGTACGCTGGGTCGAATTCCCCGCCGGGCCGCAAATGCTGGAGGGGCTGAACGTCGGTAGTATCGATCTGGCCGCGACCGGCGATGCGCCTCCGGCCTTTGCCCAGGCGGCGCAAGCCGATCTGGTCTACCTTGCCCACTCCCCCGCTAACCCGAAAACGGAAGCGATTGTGGTGCCTGAACAGTCGGCAATCCACAGCGTGGCCGACCTGAAGGGCAAGCGCGTGGGCTTGAACAAGGGGTCTGACGTCAACTACCTGCTGGTTGCCGCACTGGAAAAAGCGGGCCTCAGCTATAAAGACATCACCCCGGTCTATCTGCCACCGGCGGACGCCCGCGCCGCTTTCCAGCGCGGGGCGATTGATGCGTGGGTGATCTGGGATCTGTTCCTCGCAGAAGTGGAAACCAACGCGAAAGCCCGACAGATCCGCAATGCCGAGGGGCTGGTGCCGCACTACACCTTCTATCTCGCCAGCCGCAAGTTTGCAGATACCTACCCGGAGACAGCAAAGCAGGTGGTGGATGAGCTGGGTAAACTCAGCGCGTGGGCGAACAGCCATCAGGACGAGGCCGCCGGGCTGCTGTCGACCTCAACTGGACTGGATAAAGCCATCTGGCTGAAGACCCTGGCCCGCCTGCCCTACGGTGCCGAACGCATGACCCCGGCGGTGTATAACGAACAGCAGGCGCTGGCGGATACCTTTACGCGCATCGGCCTGCTGCCGGTGAAAGTCGACGTGCGCAGCGCCACCTGGTCGCTGGATAAACCTTGATTTTCCTGACGACGGGAAGCACTGCGCCTCCCGTCGCCGACAGGCTTACCCCGCCGTTTTCTCACCATTGCCTATCTGCCAGATAAAGGTGGGCGCTTCACCGTTCACCAGCCAGTTACCGATATTACGTGCCTTATAAATCACCGGATTATGCGAGGCAACCGTCCGCGCATTGCGCCAGTGGCGATCCAGCGCAAGGCGAGTTCGCGTATCCGACGCCCCGAGGGCATTAAACAGCTCCGTCGCCGCCCGCGGGATCCAGTCGCTGGCGATCACCTGCGCCTGCGCCGCTTCCACTTCCGCCAGCTGGTTACGCCGGGCAATCAATGCTTCGTCGTCGCTGACGTGCGCCACATAGGCCTGCTGCAGCGATTCCGCGGCCTGCAGGACCGCGGCCCGGGTCGCCCATGCCCAGCTGCTGATCTGCCCAACGACCTGCAGAACCTGGGCGTCATCGCGCGGCACGGCGGCGTTGCCGTGGCTGTACATCCGGGAGCGATGTTTGACGCCCTGCGCGGCATCCCGCTCAACCGCCAGGCCAATGCCCGCGAGGGTCGTCAGCAGCACATGCTGGTAGAAGGCGGTCTGATAGCGAAAGCGCTGGGCAAAATCATAGACATGTTCGGTTTCCACCCGAGCGCCGGTAAAGCGGGTGGTCCCGCTGCCGGTCAACCGCTGGCCAAAGCCATCCCAGTCATCTTCCCGCACCACGCCGGTCTGCTGGGTGCTGACCAGGGCTATCACATCGCTGGCGGTATCACTGCGCCGGGCAAACACATCGATCCAGTCGGCGTACAGCGCGCCGGTGCTGTAAAACTTCTCGCCGTCGAGTCGCCAGCCGCCCTCTGCCGGCGTCACTCTGGTGTTCACCTCTCCCAGCTTAACCGCGCCGATCTCCGTCCAGCCGCTGCCCACCAGCTCACCGTCGAGGAAGCGACGAAACCAGCGGTCGCGCCCGGCGGAATCCGGCTGATTCAGCTGATCTTCCACAAAGGCAAAGTGCGCGCGCAGGGCCTGCGGCAGGTTAGAGTCCGCTTGCGCCAGCTCGATCAGCAGCGCGCTGAGCTGCGGCAGCGAAGCGCCCCAGCCGCCCTTCTCGCGCGGGATACGCAGCGTGCCGAAGCCCGCTTCTTTCAGCCAGCGGATCGGCTCATCGGGCAGAATGCGCTGCTGTTCGCGCTCCGCAGCGCCCTGGGCGATACGGGTGAATATCGGGCGGAAGGCGGCCGCCAGCGCGTCATAATCGGTGCCAGTAGAGAGCAGGGTCATTGTCAGTTCCTTATTCATGAAGTGCGTCGATATCTTCTCGCGTCGGTTCATGACGGACCGCCAGCAGGAAGAAAATGGGAATAATGGCGGCAAGCGAGACCACCCAGAACATCTGCGTGCCGAGGGAGGCCTGCAGCAGCGGCAGAATAAACAACGCCAGCGCGCTGCCGATCCCGGAGAGTGCCCGGCTGAAACCGACCCCGGTGGCGCGAATGGCAGTAGGATAGGAGAGCGCCGGGTAGATCATCAGCTGTGCCCCCGGGCCAAACCCTTCGGCGAACAGCCACAGCCCCAGCATCGCGATAGCCAGCACGATACCTGCCGTCGCGTGCGGTTGCCCCACCAGCGCCAGCACAATCAGCGCCACAAACTGCAGGGCGAAGCCGGCTATCGCCACATGACGCGAAGGATATTTCCACGCCAGATGCATACCGAGCAGCCCACCGGTAAAAGCAAACAGGGCGTTCAGCCCCAGCGATGCCGAAATAGTTTCGAAGACGCCAGCCCCGAGGAACTGGGCAAGAATTGACGGCAGGAAAAAGGCAATCGCCGTGTACTCGAAGGAGATACAGATATTCATCACCCCGGCGACGATAGTCCGCTCGCGGTAGGGTTTTTCGAACAGCACGCGGAAGCTCACTTTCGGCGCTGGCGCGGGCTTCGCCGCCGGGACCTCATGGGCATGGATCCCCCAGGAGTCGCGTAAAATACGCACTGCAGAGGTCAGATCGCCCTGGTTCGCCGCCCACAGCGGGGATTCATTCATAAATCGACTGCGGACGGCAATAATCAGCAGTGCCGGCACGGCGCCGAACAGCAGGGAGGCGCGCCACAGCCAGTCAAGATGCTCCTGCGGCAGCAGGAAATAGAGGCCGAAGATAATGAGAAAGCAGACGGTTGAGGCGGCGTACCACATCGGGCACCACGCCGCGAGGCGAGCCGCTTTGTTGCCTTTGCCGGCAAAGCGGGAAAACTCGGCCAGATAGGACATCGCTACCGGCAGGTCGATGCCAACGCCGATGCCCATCAGGAAGCGGGCGCCAATCAACACCCAGACGTTCGGCGCCAGCCCGGCGGCGATAGCCGAAATCACGAAAAAGAACATATCGGCCATAAAAACCGAATAGCGACCATATTTATCGGTCAGCCAGCCGCCGATAATATTGCCGACGATAGTCCCGACCATAATGGACGAAGTCACCAGGCCGGTCAGCAGCGGTGAGAGCTGAAATTCACGTACAACGTCATCAATACCGTAGGAGAGCGTGGTTAAGTCATATGCGTCGAGAAAAACGCCCCCCAGCGCGAGGAAGACAATCATCCGCGCATATTTCGCTTGTTCCTTGCCGGAATTAATTAGCCGCGCCACATCCCCGACGCTACTGACCGGTACCGAAGCGATACCGGGATTATCCACTGGTAATGTACTCATTTTTTCACCTTATTATTTTGTGCAGGTCATCAGCTGTTATAGACCGCGCGCGACGAGAATCAAAACAACAAATCATTCTATAAAAATCAATATAATCAATAAGTTAATAAATACCACCAGCACAAAAAGGACGCGCTTTCACGCATCCTCAAGGGAAATAAATAACAACGAAAATAGACGTCGTGCAGGACGCTTATTCCGCGGACACTGGAACTAATACGTCTTTTACCAGCGGGTCATCGGTGGTTTTTAACCACGTCTGGATCCGCGGATCAGAAAAAGCCTGTTTTAATTTGACGATATTTTCCTGCGATAAATACGGTGTACCAATCACTAATTGCGAAGCAAAGGTGCGCGGCGCCGGCGGGAATAATATGCCTTTCTCACGCGGCACTTTCCCGGCGTCAAATTGCGAGACATAGCCGATGGCGGCATCCACCGAATTTAACGCCCGCGGCATGGTCAGCAGATCCAGCTCTTTAAAGACAAACTGATGCGGGTTACCGACAATATTTTTCAGCTTCGCCGTGCGCGGCTCCACCGCCGGGTCGAGCGAGATCAACCCAATGCGCTGGAGCAGCCACAGGGCCTGCCCCTGATTGGCGCCATCGTCAGGCACGACAATGGTCGCGCCGTTGGGCAACGCCTGTACCGACGAGTAGCGGTCGGAATAGATGCCAAACGCCCACTGGAACACCGGCACCGTGGTCGACAGCGCAAAGCCGTTAGCGTCCACCACCTGTTTAAGCCACCACTGATGCTGATAGATCGTCCCGGCATACTGACCTTCCGCTACCGCGCGGTCAGCCTGGACCGGATCCTGCACTCCCACCGCCTCCAGTTTCAGACCGTAATCGGGCGCAATATGCTGATTAATATACTCAATGATCCGCTGCTCGCCGGCCATCGCCGGCTCGTAGTGAATTTTTAACGTGCTGCCGAAGACCACCTGCTGGCTTTGGGTATGTCCCCGCCACCACCAGAAGGCGATGGCGAGCAGGATAATCACCGCCAGCGCCGCCAGCCAGGGCCAGCGCCGCGCTTTACGTAACTCAAATTGCTCTGTTGTCATACAAGGTTCCCCTGCGTGTGGCGTAAACGGTTGACCAGACGGTCACCCAAAAATTGAATCAACTGGATCGTGGCGATCAGGGCAACGATCGTCGCGATCATGATGTGGTTGTCGAAGCGCTGATAGCCGTACACCACGGCCAGGTAGCCGATGCCGCCGGCGCCGATGGTCCCGGCGATAGCCGAATACTCGATCATCGAGACCAGGTTTAGCGTCACCGCCGCCACCAGCGCGGGCATGGCTTCACTGAGCTGCGCGCTGGCAATGATTTGCCAGCGCGACCCGCCGCAGACGACCCCCACCGCGGTGACCTCCGCCGGCAACTCGCGCAGCGCGTTCTCCACCAGACGGCCAAAGAACGGGACGCCGGCGGCGATCATCGGCACTACCGCGGCGGGGATGCCAATCGTGGTGCCGGTCAGCCAGTAAGTGAACGGGATAATGGCGGCCATCAGCACCAGAAACGGCAGCGAACGTCCCATATTGACCACCCAGTTCAGCAGCCGGTACAGCAGTGCGTGCGGAAATAAGCCCCGCGGCGAGGCGTTAAACAACACCACCCCCACCAGCCCCCCCAGCGTGACAACAAACAGCATCACAATGGCCACCATCAGCCAGGTTTCGCCATAGGCGGGGAGCAGCAGCGAAGGGATTTCGCCCCAGGGGGTATCCTGACTGATGACTGTCGGTTTCATACCGCCTCCCTGAGCAACGGCGCGCTGTCGAGGATCTCCGCCGTTATGCCGAGCTGCGCCAGCAGGCCCTGCAGTCGCGCGGGCGACAGGCGTTCGCCCTGAAAGCGCACTCCGGCCTGCAGGCGACCGGCCAGCCGACCATTAATCACCTCGACGTGACCGCCAAGGAGATCGATCTGCAGCGCCCACTGCTGGCTCAGGCGGCTGATCCAGTCGGTGGCCACCGGCACATCCCAGCGGTAGCTCAGACGCAGCAGCAGATCGCTGTGGGTAGCTGCCGCCGGCGTCAGCGGCAACAGCTGCTGGCCGAGCAGAGAATCGGGACGCGCCAGCAGATCTTCGATCCGCCCGTACTGGACGATCGTCCCGTCGCGGATCTCCGCCACCGCATCCGCCGCCGTGCGCACCGCGTCCATTTCATGGGTAATCAGGACGATCGCCAGCTGGTACTCATCACGCAGCCGCTTGAGCAGAGCCAGCACCGAGGCCGTGGCCTGAGGATCGAGGCCGGAGGTGGCTTCATCCGCCAGCAGAACGGACGGGCGCAGCGCCAGCGCGCGGGCAATGCCGATCCGCTGGCGCTGGCCGCCTGAGAGCTGGGCCGGCCAGGCATCCGCTTTGTGGCTCAGGCCGACGCTCTCCAGCAGCTCGCCAACCCGCGCCTTGATATCGCGCTCCACCACACCAAGCCACGCCAGCGGCAGGGCGACATTCTCCCAGGCGGTCCTGCGGCTCAACAGCGCCGAAGACTGGAAAACGGTGCCAATCGCCCGCCGTTCCCGGCGCAGCGCCTCGCCGGACAGCGCCGACAGATCCTTGCCATTGATACGAATGCTGCCGCTGTCCGGTTGCTCCAGCAGGCTGATGCAGCGCGCCAGGGTTGATTTACCGGCGCCGCTCGGCCCCACCACCGCGGTGATGGAGCGCTCAGGCACCTGCAGCGACAGCCCTTTCAGCACCGCGCTGAGCCGGCCATCCGCCGTGCGGTAACTTTTATACAGGTCATCAATAGCGATCATGTCACCTTCTCCTCTACCGATGCCGCCGTGCGCGCATCGCGGCGGTAGCTGGCGCCCGGGTGAGGCGCGGCCAGACGCGGGCCGCCGCCGAACAGTTTTTCGCGCAGGGTCCCCTCGCGGTACTCTTGCTTAAAGACGCCGCGCTTTTGCAGCTCAGGCACCAGCAGCTCGACGACATCGCGGAAGGTTTCGTGAGTGACGGCATAGGCGAGGTTAAAGCCATCGACGTCCGTCTCTTCGACCCAGGACTGCAGCTCGTCCGCCACGGTTTGCGCGCTGCCAACCACCAGCGGACCGAAGCCGCCGATCCCCGCCCAATCGGCCAGGGCCTGCACCGTCCACTGGCGGTTCGGATCAGCGGTCGAAAAGGCCTCCACCGCCGACTGAATGGCGTTGGTGTGCAGATACTTCAGCACCTGATCCGGCTGATACTGGCCGAAATCGATCCCCGTCCAGCCGGAGAGCAGCGCCAGCGCGCCTTCATAGCTGACGTACTGCTTATATTCCTGCCACTTCGCCTGTGCCTCGCGGTCGGTGTCGCCGACAATCACCGTCTGCAGGTTGAAGATCAGGATGCTGTGCGGATCGCGCCCCGCCTCAGCTGCCCGGCGGCGAATATCCGCCACCGTCTTCTTCAGCAGCACCTTCGACGGCGCTGCGACGAAGACGCATTCGGCATGGCCGGCGGCGAACTGTTTGCCGCGGCTGGACGCCCCCGCCTGATACAGCACCGGCGTGCGCTGCGGGGATGGCTCGCAGAGGTGGATCCCCGGCACGGAAAAGAACTGTCCCTGATGGTTAATGGGATGGATTTTCCGCGGATCGCTGAAGATCTTCCGCTCTCTGTCGCGCAGCACCGCCCCGTCCTCCCAGCTTCCCTCCAGCAGTTTGTAGATCACCTGCAAATACTCATCGGCATAGTCATAGCGGGTGTCATGGTCGGTCTGGGTCTGCTGGCCGATATTGCGCGCCCCGCTCTCCAGATAGGAGGTGACGATATTCCAGCCCACCCGCCCTTTGGTCAGATGATCGAGCGTCGACAGACGACGAGCGAAGGGGTAAGGATGCTCAAACGACAGCGAGGCGGTCAGGCCGAAGCCCAGATGCTCCGTCACCAGCGCCATTGGGGTGATCAGAGCCAGCGGATCGTTGACCGGAACCTGCGTCGCCTGGCGGATCGCCGCATCGCCGCTGCCGTTCAGCACGTCATAGATCCCCAGCACGTCGGCGATAAACAGCCCGTCGAACTTGCCGCGCTCCAGCAGCCGCGCCAGATCCACCCAGTACTCCAGATCTTTATACTGCCAGGAGCGATCCCGGGGATGCGCCCACAGGCCCGGCGACTGATGGCCGACGCAGTTCATATCGAAAGCGTTAAGACGAATTTCACGTTGTGATGACATAGCAATCTCCATAGCGCGGCCCGTCGCCGGGGCGCACGCGGCAAAATGAATCAGGGAAAAGAAAGAGAGGTATTCAGTACGCAGGACATCGGGAGTCCTGCGGGATCCCGAGCGTGAGTAACGCTTGCGCCGCCACGTCAGCGGCATGGTCGGCTACCTGCGGCAGGCCCATCAGTTCGCCAAAACGCCCGCGGGCGGCCGGACCGGCCACCAGCACCGGCAGCGCCTCAACGTGCGGCTCAGCCACTGCCCGGGAACGGCTGTCCACCTCCAGGCCCATGCCGAGGGCATCGGCGCGAATCAGGCCGCGGCGGGCGAGGTCCTGTAAAAATGGCTGGCTGTCGGTCAGGGCGCGGTGTGCGGGTCCGGTGGTCAGGATCAGGTGATCGACGCTCAGCGTCTGCACGCCGCCGCCGCGCCGCGCCAGCGTCAGACACAGCGTTTCGCCTTCACCGCTTATCGACAGTAGCCTGGCCGCCTGCACCTGCAGACTGCCCGTGCGCTGGCGCGCCTCCAGCACCTCGGCGACCTGCGGCGCCACGCGGTAGCGGTGGACATCCCAGTAATGGCGCAGATGGCGCAGAAAACGCTGGCGATCGGCGACGCTGAGCGCCTGCCAGATCCGTTGCCCCTGCTGACGAACCGCATCCAGCACCACCTGCCAGCTCAGGCCCTGCTGCGCCGCATACGCGACGTCGAGGCGGATCTGGCGCAGGCGCTGGCGCAGGCTGCCCTGCTGATAGTCGCCAGGCCAGGTTGCCCCTGCGCCGCTAAGGTTGCCGCGCGACAGCAGGCCATGGCGCGAAAAGGCGACGATACTGCCGCGGTGGCCCAGCCGGTCCAGCGTCGCGACCGTATCGGCCATGGTTAATCCGGTGCCCATCACCGCCACCCGGGCGTGCGGGGCGATGGCATCGAGCGCGCCTGGCTGCCACGGGTTGGCAATCAGCGCCGGATGATGACGCCAGGCTTCGGCCTGTGCCGGCAGCGAAGGCGGTGGATGACTGATCGCCAGCACCAGCAGATCGGCCTTAAGCTGCAGGCCGCCGTCGGTGGTCACCGTCCCCTGATGAAAAGCGAGCGCCCGATCGCGCAGGTGGCGAAGCCGTCCGCCGCTGGACGCGGCGGCGTCGGCAAAACGCTGCGCCACATAGCGACCAAACTGACCGCGCTGAGGGTAGACGGAACCGTCCGGGCGCAGCGCCTGCACATCGACGGCAAAGGCAGGCTGATGGCGGTACCAATGATCGAAGGCGCCCTCTTCGTCGCCGGCCAGCTGCATGCGAGCGGCCGGAACGTTAATCCGGTGCGTCGGCTCCGCAGTGGAGTAGGCCACCCCGGCCCCGGGGGACTGGCGCGGCTCCAGCAGCGTCACGCGCACCCCGTTCGGCGCCAGGCGCAGCAGCTCAATCGCCACCGCCGCGCCGCTAAAGCCGCCGCCGATAATCACGATATGCGGTTCTGCACTCATCGCTGCCCTCCTCCGGTATGCTGTCTCATGGTCGCGCTCCGGGCCATCAGCTGGCGCTGACCTGGCGAACCGGGCGCTTATCGCCGCCGATGGTTTCGCCAAACGGACCGGTGTTCACGCTACGCGCCTTCGACGAGGCCCCGTTTTCCAGCGGCAACAGAGGCATCACCAGCTCAGCAAAGCGGTGCGCTTCTTCCAGATGTGGGTAGCCGGAGAAGATAAAGTTGCTGATGCCGAGCGCCTGATATTCGCGGATGCGTTCCGCTACCTGCTGCGGATTACCTACCAGCGCGGTACCCGCGCCGCCGCGCACCAGTCCGACGCCGGCCCACAGATTGGGCGCAATGCGCAGATTATCGCGCGATCCCTGATGCAGGGCGCTCATCCGCGCCTGGCCGGCCGAGTCCATGCGGGCGAAGATCTTTTGCGCCTGGGCAATGGTATCGTCGTCAAGATGGGCGATCAGCCGGTCGGCGGCGGCCCATGCCTCTTCTTCCGTTTCGCGCACAATGACGTGCAGACGAATGCCGTACTGCAGGGTGCGTCCGCGGGCCGCGGCGCGCTCGCGCACCACCGCCAGCTTCTCCGCCACCAGTTCCGGGGGTTCGCCCCACGTCAGATAGCTGTCGATCTGCTCGGCCGCCACATCAATAGCCGCATCAGAAGAGCCGCCGAAATAGAGCGGCGGGCCATTCTCCTGCACCGGCGGGAACAACACCTCAGCGCCTTCCACGTGAATATGCTCGCCGTGATAATCCACTTTTTCCCCGCGTAGCAGGCGGGTGTAAACATCAAGAAATTCGCGGGTCACCTGATAGCGCTCGCTGTGGCTGAGGAAGATACCGTCGCCTTTGTTTTCCACCGGGTCGCCGCCGGTAACGACGTTGATCAGCAGCCGACCTTCCGATAAACGGTCGAGGGTGGCCGCCATCCGCGCCGCCAGGGTTGGCGGCTGCAGGCCCGGCCTGACCGCCACCAGATAGCGCAGACGGCGGGTCAACGGCGCCAGCGCCGAGGCCACCAGCCACGAATCTTCACAGCTTTTACCGGTGGGGATCAGCACGCCGTAGTAGCCCAGGCTGTCGGCTGCCAGCGCCACCTGCTGCAGATAAGGTAAATCGACCGGGCGTCCACCCTCGGTGGTACCCAGATAACGGCCATCGCCATGGGTAGGTAAGAACCAGAAGACATTGATCTTGTCGGGAGCTTGCTGCGTCATTATCTATTTCCTATATAACCATATCCGATATTTATCGAAGAGATGTTTTAATTTGGTTATATGGGTGTTAGCGATAATCATGCCAATGGTGAATAAAAAATTAATCTTTTAAAATCAATGCACTGAAAACGGCTTCGCCGCGCCGCGCTGTTGCAAATCGCGCAGCCGCCGCGCATCCGCTGGCGCATTTGCAACAGCCGCGGGCCTTCCCCCTCTGGTTTCTGCGGCCGCCGCAGGATAAGTTCAGAGCGTCAACGATCGGAGGCCCGCTATGCTGAACCCAGAATCCCCTTCCACCGCTCCCGCGCTGATCGACCCGGCGTCGAAGGCCTTCCAGAGCCTGCTGGACAAACTCGCGCCAACGGAGGCGACCGTGCTGATCGTGGGCGAAACCGGCACCGGCAAGGAGGTGGTGGCCCGCTATCTCCATCATCACAGCGCCCGTCGCCAGCAGCCGTTTCTGGCCGTTAACTGCGGCGCGCTGACCGAGAGCCTCGCCGAAGCTGAACTGTTCGGCCATGAGAAAGGCGCCTTCACCGGCGCGCAGCAGGGACAGCCCGGCTGGTTTGAAGCCGCGGAAGGGGGGACGCTGCTGCTGGACGAGATCGGCGAATTAAGCCTGCCGCTGCAGGTCAAGCTGCTGCGAGTGCTGCAGGAGCGTGAAATTACCCGCGTCGGCTCACGCAAAGCGATTAAAGTGAATGTCCGGGTGATTGCCGCCACCCACGTTGACCTGGCCCAGGCGATCCGCGAGCGCCGCTTTCGCGAGGATCTCTACTATCGACTGAATATCGCGGTGGTGCCGCTGCCGCCGCTGCGCCAGCGTCGGCAGGATATCCCGCTGCTGGCGCACCACTTTTTATCACTCTACGCCCGGCGCCTCGGGCGGCCAACCCTGCGTCTGGCGCCGGAATCACTGGCCCGGCTGATGGATTATTCGTGGCCGGGCAATATTCGCGAGCTGGAAAACACCCTGCACAACGCGGTGCTGCTCAGTAAAGAAGAGGAGATCAGTCCTGCCCAGCTGCGCCTGGCGACGCTCAACGACGCCCCGGGGCCGGCGAGCGATCATGAACTGGACGACTTTATTCGCCACCAGCTGGCGCTTCCCGGCGAGCCGCTGTGGCAGCGAGTGACCAGCGCCCTGATTCGCCACGCCATGGCACATTGCGACGATAACCAGAGCCAGGCGGCCGCGCTGTTGGGGATCAGCCGGCATACCTTGCGCACCCAGCTCGCTAACCTCGGGCTGATCAAAAGCCGCCGCCGCCCGCCTGCGCCGCCGCGGGCGTTCGCCAACGCAGCCGGGGCCGATCGCGAACTGCGCATTGGCTACCAGCGCTTCGGCAGCCTCGGGATCTTGAAAGCCCGTCAGAGCCTGGAAACCGCCTTCGCCAGCCTCGGCGTCAACGTGCTGTGGAGTGAGTTTCCTGCCGGACCGCAGCTCCTCCACGCCCTCGCCTGCAACGAGATCGACTTCGGCACCACCGGAGAAGCGCCGCCGGTGTTTGCCCAGGCCAGCAATAGCGAACTGATGTACGTGGCGTGGGAGCCGCCGGCGCCGCGCAGCGTGGCGATGGTCGTCCCGCAGGGGAGCGACATTCGCCAGCTCAGCGATCTGCGCGGTAAACGCATCGCCCTCAATAAAGGGTCGAATGTCCACTGGCTGCTGCTGCAGATCCTCGAGGACGCCGGCCTGGGTCTGAACGATGTGCGGGTGGTCTATACCCCGCCGAAATATCCGCTGACCGCCAGCGACTATCTGGCGGTTGACGCCTGGATGATGTGGGATCCGCTGCTCAGCGACGCCGAACACACCGGCGAGCTGCGGGTGGTCGCCAGCGGCGAAGGCCGGGTCAACAACCATCAGTTTTATCTTTCGCGACGGGACTACCTCGCTCAGCATGGCGATATCATGCGCCGCCTGCTGACGGAGCTGACCCACACCGGGCAGTTTATCGACTCGCATCGCGGCGAAGCGGCCCGCTTACTCTCGGCAGAGCTGGGGATCGACGCCCGGTCGCTGAGCATGGCCCTCGCCCGCCGCAGCCATCGCCCGCGGCCGATGGATCTGTCGGTGATCCGCGCCCAGCAGACCATCGCCGATCGCTTTTACGCCCTCGGGCTTATCGCCAAACCGGTCCCGGTGCGCGAAGCGGTGTGGTACGGCGAACCCGCGCCGGACGTCATCAGACCGCTGATGGCGGTCAGTTAGCGAAATTTGCGCGTTATCTTCCTGATTGTTCAGGCGCAGATAGCCTCGATCTGATGGCGATGTTACCCTAAAGACGCTGAGAATAAGGGGGTATCTGTGGCTGTTCATCTGTTAATCGTCGACGCGTTAAATCTAATCCGCCGCATCCACGCGGTGCAGGGTTCACCCTGCGTCGATACCTGCCTGCATGCCCTGGAGCAGCTGATTGTCCACAGTCAGCCCACCCACGCAGTGGCGGTGTTCGATGATGAGGATCGCGCCCACGGCTGGCGCCACCAGCGCCTGCCGGAGTACAAAGCCGGCCGCGCGCCGATGCCGGAGACGCTGGTCGCCGAGATGCCGGCGCTGCGGGCCGCCTTCGAACAGCGGGGGATCCGCTGCTGGGCCTCGCCGGGCAGCGAAGCGGACGATCTCGCCGCCACCCTGGCGGTGAAGGTGGCCCAGGCGGGCCATCAGGCCACCATCGTCTCCACCGACAAAGGCTACTGCCAGCTGCTGTCGCCCACCATCCGCATCCGCGACTACTTTCAGAAGCGCTGGCTGGACGCCCCCTTCATCGCCAGCGAGTTCGGCGTCACCCCGGAGCAGCTGGCGGATTACTGGGGGCTAGCGGGGATCAGCAGCTCGAAGGTGCCGGGCGTGGCGGGCATTGGACCCAAAAGCGCCGCCCAGCTGCTGAACGAGTTTCAGGACCTGGAGGGGCTGTACGCCCGTCTGGCCGAGGTCCCGGAGAAGTGGCGCAAAAAGCTGGCCGCGCATCAGGAGATGGCCTTCACCTGCCGGGAGGTGGCCCGCCTGCAGACCGACCTCCAGCTGGACGGCAATCTGCAGCAGCTGCGGCTGACGCGCTGACCATCGTTAAGAGGTGCGCCGGTGCAGGGTAACGGCCTGCTTTACCCGGGCCAGGCAATCACCAGGCCGCCTGATATAACCCGACGATATCCGCCAGGCTCGCCTCGCGCGGGTTGCCGCCGGTACACACATCCGCCAGCGCCGCCTGGGCCAGCGCCGGAATATCCTCTTTCCTGACGCCCACCTCGCGCAGATGGCCGGGAATACCGACATCGCGGTTAAGCTGGCAGACCGCCTCTACTGCCGCCTCGCGCGCGGCGGTCAGGCTTAACGCTTCCACCCTGACGCCCATAGCCCGGGCGATGTCGCGATATTTTTCCCCGGTCGCCTCAGCATTAAAGCGCATCACGTGCGGCAGCAGGATGGCATTCGCCACGCCGTGCGGCGTGTTGTAAAAAGCGCCGAGCGGATGCGCCATACCGTGCACCAGGCCAAGCCCAACGTTGGAAAATCCCATCCCCGCCACATACTGGCCGAGCGCCATAGCTTCCCCCGCGCCGGCGTCGCCGGCAACCGAGCCGCGCAGCGCGCCGGCGATGATCTCGATGGCCTTGAGGTGCAGAGCATCGGTCAAAGCCCAGGCGCCGCGAGTGAGGTACCCTTCGATAGCATGCGTCAGGGCGTCTACGCCGGTAGCCGCCTTCAGCGCCGGCGGCATAGCGTCCATCATATCGGCATCGATAAAGGCCACCTGCGGAATATCGTGCGGGTCGACACAGACGAATTTGCGCCGCTGTTCTTCATCAGTGATGACATAGTTAATCGTCACCTCCGCCGCGGTACCCGCGGTGGTCGGCACCGCGAAGATCGGCACGCTGGGCTGACGGGTGGGCGACAGCCCCTCGAGGCTACGGACATCGGCGAATTCCGGGTTACGCTGAATAATACCGATCGCCTTACAGGTATCCTGCGGCGAACCGCCGCCGATGGCGATCAGGTAATCCGCCCCGCTGCGTTGAAAGGCCTGCAGCCCCTGCTGGACCACGGCGATGGTCGGGTTAGGGATCACGTCGCTGAACATATCCCATGCCAGCCCGGCGGCATCCAGTTTGTCGGTGACTTTCGCCGCCACGCCGCAGCGGGCGAGAGTGCTGTCGGTGACGATCAATGCTTTACGATAACCGCGCCGCACCGCTTCATCGGTTAATGCGTTTATCGCCCCCCGGCCAAACCATGCCGTTTCATTGAGGATCATTCTGTTTGCCATCGTGGCTCTCCTGTTAGCGTTGCGGCATCACTCTTCAATGCGTAATCCGTAGGTTTTGAACTTCTCCAGCACGATGGCGATCGCCTCGTCATCCAGCACCGGGACCGGGTCGGTAATCGCCAGCGTACTGAGGTAGAGCTGGGCCAGGACCTCCACTTCATGCGCCAGCCAGAGCGCTTTCTCCAGGCTGGCCTCGCAGGCGATCAGGCCGTGATGCTGCAGCAGCGTGGCTTTGCGGTGCTTCAGCGCCACCGCGACATGCTCAGACAGTTCGCGGGTGCCGAAGGTGGCATAGGGCGCGCAGGGGATCGAATTCCCGCCGGCCGCGGCGATCATATAGTGGATGGCCGGGATGGGCCGGTTGAGGATCGACACCGCCGTACAATGGACAGCGTGATTGTGGACCACCGCCTGGGCATCGGGTCGCGTCTGGTAGGCCGCCTGATGAAAACGCCATTCGCTGGAGGGCAGTTTTCCCTGCTCATGCTGGCCGTCGGCATCAATAAAGACGATCTTGTCTTCCGTCAGCTTTTCATATGGGATACCGGTAGGGGTGATCAGCATTCCTCCCTGATAGCGCACGCTGACATTGCCGGCGGTCCCCTGATTTAACCCCAGGCGGGTCATTTCCAGGCAGGTATCGATAATCTGCCGGGCCAGTCTGTTTCTTTCCATTGCGTTCCTCTTTTGGTGACTCATCATCCATCAACGGCAGGGCAACAGAAATATCGTCGGCTACCGTGGGATAGGGTGAATAATGGTCTTCATCATCAACCTGAATATTCAAAGGGGAATTTTCATGATTATTTTTTGTGAGCCGCGTCAATTATTCCGCCATGAATAAAGCAACCATGCCCATTACGAGAGAGATTAAAATGCCCGTTCTTAATAATATTTCATCAAGCGGGCATTTTATTTCTTTGTAACAATTGCCCGTTTTCCACAATATATATTCATTCGGTCATTAGCGTTGTGGTTTTGTGAATTTATTTTCTCAAACGGTCAGCGTTTTTGAAAAATTAAAGTGACAATAATCACATAAAATGGTCCACAGCGCGTTAAGTGTGACCATCATCATATTAACAGGCGGTTTTTATTTGAAAATGAAGTCATGAGTTCCGCCGTGACTTTCATTTCACTCACCGGCGCGTCACCTGAGCTCACTTAATTTTGCGGTCTGCTGCAGCACCAGACTGCGCCCTGAATGCTGTTGTAAATGCTTCTGAACTGATGAGGACGCTATGGGAAACACAACGATACCAACGCAAAGTTACCGCGCCATGGAGAGCGGGCAGAGTAAGAGCTACATTATTCCTTTCGCTCTGCTGTGCTCCCTCTTTTTTCTGTGGGCCGTGGCTAATAATCTGAATGATATTTTATTACCGCAATTTCAACAGGCCTTTACCCTGACTAACTTCCAGGCCGGATTAATTCAATCGGCCTTTTACTTTGGCTATTTTATTATTCCCATCCCCGCCGGGATGTTGATGAAAAAATTCAGCTACAAAGCCGGCATCCTTACGGGTCTGTTTTTATATGCCTGCGGCGCCGCGCTGTTCTGGCCTGCCGCCGAAGTGATGAACTACACTTTATTCCTGATTGGATTATTTATTATCGCTGCCGGGCTTGGCTGTCTGGAAACCGCGGCCAACCCGTTTGTCACCGTCCTCGGTCCGGAAAGCGGCGGTCACTTCCGCCTTAATCTGGCCCAGACCTTTAACTCATTCGGCGCCATTATTGCCGTGGTATTTGGCCAGAGTCTTATTTTGTCTAACGTCCCGCATCAGCCGCAGGAGGTGCTGGATAAAATGACGCCGGAACAGCTCAGCGCCTGGAAGCACAGTCTGGTCCTGTCGGTACAAACCCCCTATATGATTATCGTGGCCATTGTCCTGCTGGTCGCCCTGCTGATCGTCTGCACCCGCTTCCCCTCCCTGCAAAGCGATGACCACAGCGACAGCGCGCAGAGCACTTTTTTCGCCTCGCTGACGCGCCTGATGCGCATCCGCCACTGGCGCTGGGCGGTACTGGCCCAGTTCTGCTACGTCGGCGCGCAAACCGCCTGCTGGAGCTACCTGATTCGCTACGCTATCGAAGAGATCCCGGGCATGACGGCCGGTTTCGCCGCCAACTACCTGACCGCCACCATGGTCTGCTTCTTTATCGGCCGTTTTACCGGCACCTGGCTTATCCGCCGCTTCGCGCCGCACAACGTGCTCGCTATCTATGCGTTTATCGCCATGCTGCTCTGTTTGCTCTCCGCCTTCAGCGGCGGCCACGTCGGTCTGCTGGCCCTGACCCTGTGCAGCGCCTTTATGTCCATTCAGTACCCGACCATCTTCTCGCTGGGGATTAAGCATCTGGGCCAGAACACCAAATATGGCTCGTCATTTATCGTCATGACCATTATCGGCGGCGGGATCGTTACCCCGGTGATGGGCTTTGTCAGCGACGCCGCCGGCAATATCCCGACCGCCGAACTGGTCCCGGCGCTGTGCTTCGCCATCATCTTTATTTTTGCCCGTTTCCGTTCACAAGCGGCGACGAACTAAACCTGTTATCCGCATAACCTGAGGGATCTGTAATGAAAAAAATCAGCTTACCGAAGATCGGTATTCGTCCGGTAATCGATGGTCGTCGCATGGGGGTCCGCGAGTCGCTGGAAGCGCAAACCATGAACATGGCGAAAGCCACCGCCGCGCTTATCAGCGAGAAACTGCGCCACGCCTGCGGCGCCCGGGTGGAGTGCGTGATTGCCGATACCTGCATCGCCGGCATGGCCGAGTCGGCCGCCTGTGAAGAGAAATTCAGCAGCCAGAACGTTGGCGTCACCATCACCGTCACCCCCTGCTGGTGCTACGGCAGCGAAACCATCGACATGGATCCGCTGCGCCCGAAGGCCATCTGGGGCTTTAACGGCACCGAGCGTCCGGGGGCGGTCTATCTGGCCGCGGCGCTGGCGGCCCATAGCCAGAAAGGGATCCCGGCGTTCTCCATCTACGGACATGACGTGCAGGATGCCGATGACACGTCGATCCCAGCGGATGTCGAAGAAAAGCTGTTGCGCTTCGCTCGCGCCGGCCTGGCTGTCGCCAGTATGAAAGGGAAAAGCTATCTGTCGCTGGGCGGCGTCTCAATGGGCATCGCCGGATCTATCGTCGACCACAACTTTTTTGAATCCTGGCTCGGCATGAAGGTTCAGGCTGTCGACATGACGGAGCTGCGCCGGCGAATCGATCAAAAAATCTATGATGAAACCGAGCTGGAGATGGCGCTGGCGTGGGCGGATAAACACTTCCGCTACGGCGAAGATCAGAACGCTGAGCAGTATAAGCGCAATGAAACGCAGAGCCGCGCGGTGCTGAAAGAGAGCCTGCTGATGGCGATGTGCATCCGCGACATGATGCAGGGTAACCCGAAGCTCGCAGAAAAAGGACTGGTGGAGGAGTCGCTGGGCTACAACGCCATCGCCGCCGGTTTCCAGGGTCAGCGCCACTGGACCGATCAATACCCCAATGGCGATACCGCCGAAGCGCTGCTCAACAGCTCTTTTGACTGGAACGGGGTGCGCGAACCGTTTGTCGTCGCTACCGAAAACGACAGCCTCAACGGCGTGGCCATGCTGATGGGCCATCAGCTCACCGGCACCGCCCAGGTGTTTGCCGACGTACGCACCTACTGGTCGCCGGATGCCGTTGAACGGGTCACCGGGCAGCCGCTCACCGGGCGGGCGGAGCACGGCATCATTCACCTGATTAACTCCGGCTCTGCGGCGCTGGACGGCTCCTGCCAGCAGCGCGACGCGCAGGGCAATCCGACGATGAAACCCCACTGGGAGATTGAGCAGAGCGAGGCGGATGCCTGCCTCGCGGCGACCGAATGGTGCCCGGCGATCCACGAATACTTCCGCGGCGGCGGCTTCTCTTCCCGCTTCCTGACCGAAGGCGGCGTGCCGTTCACCATGACCCGGGTGAACATCATCAAAGGTCTGGGGCCGGTGCTGCAAATTGCCGAAGGCTGGAGCGTAGCGCTGCCCAAAGCGATGCACGACCAGCTCGACGCCCGCACCAACTCCACCTGGCCCACCACCTGGTTTGCCCCACGCCTGACCGGCAAGGGCCCGTTCAGCGATGTGTACTCGGTGATGGCCAACTGGGGCGCCAACCACGGCGTGCTGACCATCGGCCACGTTGGCGCAGATTTCATTACCCTCGCCGCCATGCTGCGCATTCCGGTCTGCATGCACAACGTGGAAGAGGCGAAAATCTATCGCCCTTCCGCCTGGGCCGCGCACGGCATGGATATCGAGGGCCAGGACTACCGCGCCTGCCAGAACTACGGGCCGCTGTATAAGCGTTAACAGGTTGGTTTCGCCCGGAGGCGCAGGCTTACCTGGCCTACAGACGCGCGCGGTCTGTAGGCCGGATAAGCGCTGCGCCATCCGGCAATGTTGTTTCGGGAGTCACTATGAAGCAAGACGTTATCCTGGTCCTCGACTGCGGCGCCACGAACGTGCGGGCGATGGCCGTGGATCGACAAGGGAAAATTATCGCACGCGCCGCAACGGCGAACGCCAGCGACATCGCGGCGGAAAAAAGCGACTGGCACCAGTGGTCGCTGGAGGCCATTATGCAGCGCTTTGCCGACTGCTGTCGGCAGATCCATGACCAGCTGGCCTCCTGCACGGTGCGCGGCATCACCGTCACGACCTTTGGCGTCGATGGCGCGTTGGTGGATGAGCAGGGCGCCCTGCTGTATCCGATCATCAGCTGGAAATGCCCGCGCACCGCGGCGGTGATGGAGAATATCAGCCAGTATATGCCCGCGCGCCAGCTGCAGCAGATAGCCGGCGTCGGCGCGTTTGCGTTCAATACCCTGTATAAGCTGGTGTGGCTGAAAGAGAACCACCCGCAGCTGCTGGCGCAGGCCCATGCCTGGCTGTTTATTTCATCGCTGATCAACCATCGGCTGACCGGGGAGTTCACCACCGACCTCACCATGGCGGGCACCAGCCAGATGCTCGATCTCCGGCAGCGCGATTTCAGCGCGCCGATCCTGCAGGCGACCGGCCTGCCGCGCCGCCTGTTCCCGCGGCTGGTTGAAGCAGGCCAGCCGATCGGCGCCCTGCTGCCGGAGGCCGCTGCGCTGCTGGGCCTCCCCGTCGGGATCCCGGTTATCTCGGCCGGGCATGACACCCAGTTCGCTCTGTTTGGCGCCGGCGCCGGGCAGGATGAGCCGGTGCTCTCCTCCGGGACCTGGGAGATCCTGATGGTACGCAGCGCGCAGGTCGACACCTCGCTGCTCTGTGACTACAGCGGCTCCACCTGCGAGCTGGACAGCCAGCCGGGCCGCTATAACCCGGGGATGCAGTGGCTGGCCTCCGGCGTGCTCGAGTGGGTGCGCAAACTGCTGTGGAGCGCTGACACCCCATGGCAGACGCTGATTGACGAAGCGCAGGCGATCCCGCCCGGCGCCCAGGGCGTCAGGATGCAGTGCGACCTGCTCGCCAGCCAGCACGCCGGCTGGCAGGGCGTCACGCTCAACACCACCCGCGGCCATTTTTACCGCGCCGCGCTGGAGGGGTTAAGCGATCAGCTGGCGCAGCATCTGCAAACCCTGGAAAAAATCGGCGGCTTCAGGGCGAAAGAGCTGCTGCTGGTGGGCGGCGGCAGCCGCAACGCGCTATGGAACCAGATCAAGGCCAACCGACTCGGGATACCGATCAAAGTCCTCGACGATGCCGAAACCACCGTGGCCGGCGCGGCGATGTTTGGCTGGTATGGCGTGGGCGAGTTCTCTTCGCCAGAACAGGCCAGAGCGCAGGTCGCGTACCGCTACCGCTATTTCTGGCCGCAAACTGAACCTGAACTGATAGAGGAAGCCTGAGATGCTCAAAACCATTTCCCCGCTGATATCGCCGGAACTGCTGAAAGTGCTGGCCGAAATGGGCCATGGGGATGAAATCATTTTTTCCGATGCCCATTTCCCGGCGCACAGCATGGGGCCGCAGGTGATCCGCGCCGATGGCCTGCGAGTCAGCGATCTGCTGCAGGCGATTATCCCGCTGTTCGAATTAGACAGCTATGCGCCGCCGGTGGTGATGATGGCCGCCGTCGAAGGCGATGCGCTCGACCCGACGGTGGAACAGCGCTATCGGCAGGCGCTATCGGCGCAGGCCCCCTGCCCGGATATCGTGCGGATTGACCGCTTTGCCTTCTACGACCGGGCGCAAAAAGCCTTTGCGATCGTTATCACAGGAGAGTGCGCTAAGTACGGAAATATCCTTTTAAAAAAAGGAGTCACGCCGTAATCTCATGCCGGAGCGTCTGCCTGATGCAGACGCTCAATCAATGATGGGATGAGAATAAATGAAAGCAGCCCGCCAGCAGGCGATCGTCGATCTCCTGATCACCCACAGCAGCCTGACCACCGAAACGTTGTCAAAACAGCTCAACGTCAGCAGGGAAACTATTCGCCGCGATCTGAGCGAGCTGCAGGCGCAGGGCAAAGTGCTGCGTAACCACGGCCGGGCCAAAGTGATCCACCAGCGCAGCCAGGACAGCGGCGATCCTTTCCACATGCGCCTGAAAAGCCATTACGCGCATAAAGCCGACATCGCCCGCGAAGCGCTGGCCTGGATTGACGAAGGGATGGTGATCGCCCTCGATGCCAGCTCCACCTGCTGGTATCTCGCCCGCCAGCTGCCGGACCGCCCGCTGCACGTCTTTACCAACAGCCAGCCCATCTGCCAGGAGCTGGCCAAACGCGACCAGATCACGCTCACCTGCTCCGGCGGCACTCTGCAGCGGAAATATGGCTGCTACGTGAACCCGGCGCTGATTTCCCAGCTGAAATCGCTGGAGATCGATCTGTTTATTTTTTCCTGCGAAGGCATCGACCCGCAGGGCGCGCTGTGGGACTCCAATGCGTTCAATGCCGACTTCAAATCGATCCTGCTTAAGCGGGCGGCGCAGTCGCTACTGCTGATCGACAAAAGCAAGTTCAACCGCTCCGGCGAGGCGAGGATTGGTCATCTGGATGACGTGACGCATATTGTGTCGGATGCGCCGCAGCCTTAAGGGGAAGGCCGGAGGACGCGCACGCGTCTCCGGCCTGAGGGGGAAGGATTAACGCTCGTCGCGACGTCCGCCGACGGCGGCCCACAGGCGGCGCACGTGAACGGTCACCTCTTCACGATCGTGATACAGCTGACGCGCCTGGATCTGGGCGTTAACGCCGTGCTCGTCCAGCTGGGCCTGAATATAGGCCAGATTCTGCGACACCTCTTCATAGCGCTTTTTCATCGGCAGCTTGAGGTTGAAGATGGTCTCCCGGCACCAGCCGTTGACCAGCCACTGCGCCATCAGCGCCGCCACCTTCGCCGGTTTCTCCACCATATCGCAGACCATCCACGAGATGTTGTTGCGGTTCGGACGATAGCGGAAACCGTCTTCGCGCAGCCAGGTCACCTGGCCGGTATCCATCAGGCTCTGGGCCATCGGGCCGTTATCGACCGAAGAGACCCACATGTTGCGCTTCACCAGCTGATAGGTCCAGCCGCCCGGGCAGGCGCCGAGATCGACGGCATACATGCCGTTCGCCAGACGCTCGTCCCACTCGTCCGCCGGAATAAAGACGTGGAACGCCTCTTCCAGCTTGAGGGTGGAACGGCTCGGGGCGTCGGACGGAAACTTCAGCCGCGGAATGCCCATATAGAACGGTGAGTTGTTGTTGCTGTATGAGTAGCCGGTATAGCAGCAGCCGGGTGCGATAAAGAACACATGCACCACCGGTCGCTTTGGCGTTTCATAGTTGGTCAGCACGCCCGCCTCGCGCAGCGCCGCGCGTAACGGCACCGTAAACTTGCGGCAGAACTTCATCAGCTCTTTGCTTTCGTTGGTATCCGCCACTTCCACACGCAGCTCGCCACCCTTCTCCACCACGCCCTGCAGCATGCCGACGATCGGGGTAATGCGATCCTCCGGCGGCAGGTCGCGCAGCAGTTCGCCGACCACAAACATCTGACGGGCGAAAATTAGCGAGCTGAACGGCAGATCGCGCACCAGCTTCTCGCCGTCGTCCTGCTGATAACCTTCAAAAATTACATAGCCAGAGTCTTCTTTGACCCGGGCAAAACCAAACACCTCAAGGCGGGCTGCCTTATCGGTAATTTCTGCTGCGCACTCTTTCTCAAACCCAGGGCGACAATAGAGGACAACCTTATTCATGAACAACGCCCTTACGTTTCAGACGAATTGCACCAATTAACATTAAAACCCAACCGGCGAGGAAGCTTACGCCGCCCACCGGGGTCACGAACGCCCACAGACGTAAATGAGAGAGCGCCAGACAATAGAGGCTGCCGCTGAACAGCACGGTCCCTAACGCCAGAAATACGCTGCTCCAGTAGAACCAGATACTGATCCGACGCTGCATCGCCACCGCCAGACCAAAAATCGCCAGGGTATGGAAGGCCTGGTACTCCAGGCCGGTATGGATCCAGGCCATCTCCGCCGCGCCGAGCGATTGACTTAAGACATGCGCGCCAAAGGCGCCCAGAGCCACAAAGATAAAGCCGCTAATCGCGGCGAATATCAGCATAAAACGGCTGGTCATGTTGTTACCCTACAAGTAATTATTGTTCATAACGAAAGCGGAATTTTTCTTGTTCACTTGCCGCTTTCGCCAGGATCCACTGCCGGAAAGCGGCTATTTTACCCAGTTCTGCCTGACTGTCATGGCAAACAAGGTAAAACGCATTCTTACTGACCAGAACATCATTAAACGGACACACCAGACGACCGGCTTCAATTTCGGACTGCGCCATGACGTTGTTGGCCAGCGCCACGCCCTGCCCGTGAATGGCCGCCTGCAGCACCATCGCGCTATGGCTGAAAATCGGCCCCTGCTGCACATTAATATGGCTTAGACCAAGCTGGCGGGTATAAGTTTGCCAGTCGCGGCGGGACGCATCGTGAAGCAGGGTATGTTGCGCCAGATCGGCAGGCGTTTTCAATGCTTTGTCGCCGGTGAGCAAGAGCGGGGAACAGACCGGCAGCAGATACTCGGCGTACAATTTTTCCACACGCAGGCCCGGCCAGTTGCCGCGGCCGTAAAAAATCGCCACATCGACATCGTCCGCCAGCTTATCCTCCTGACGGTCCACCGCCTGGATCCTGACGTCGATTCCCGGATAAGCTGAGTTAAAGCTTGTTAGTCTTGGCACCAGCCACTGAATGGCGAAACTTGGCAATAAACTGACCGTTAATGCCCCTTTGGCGCTGCGCGCCTGCAGTTTACGCGTCGCTTCCGTCAGTTGCGAAAAAATCTCTTTAATATCCTGAAAATAGCTCTGCCCTTCTTCCGTTAACAGCAGCGAACGATTGCGCCGACGGAACAGCTTAAGGCCCAGAAAATCCTCGAGAGACTTGATTTGATGGCTGACTGCGGCCTGCGTCACAAAAAGCTCATCGGCTGCCCGAGTGAAGCTGAGATGACGTGCGGCTGCATCAAAAACACGTAATGCATTCAGAGGTGGTAATCGCTTCGACATGGTTATTCTGGCTTAGATGTTAACTCAATTTAACAAATAGGAAACAATGATTAACCTATTAGTTTTTTTTATCTGAGCCATTATAAATTGTCCGTTGAGGTTCTACCAGCAAATACCTATAGTGGCGGCACTTCCTGAGCCGGAACGAGAAGCTTTTTTTGGAATGCGTGTTCCATCAAGCTTTTGGCTTACGGTTGTGATGTTGTGTTGTTGTGTTTGCAATTGGTCTGTTTTTGCAGACCCTGGTAGCAAAGCTACCCCTTTTCACTTCCTGTACATTTACCCTGTCTGTCCATAGTGATTTAATGTAGCACCGCAACGCGCGGTGCTTTTTTTTGCCTTTTTACTGCCTTACTCGTCCAGTTCACCCAGTTGTTTCACGTCAGAGCGATTGATCTGCTGTTTGTTGCCCCACGCGTCTTTATACGAGATCATGCCAGTGTCATTATCGGTTTGCGGTTTCCCGTCGGTAACGATGGTCCGCCCATCGTTGGTATGCATCACATAGTTAGAGGAACAGGCGCTCAGGCCTAAAGTCAGCATACAGGCAGAGATAATCGCAGCGGCCTTAGTCATTTTCATTCTTCTCTCCTTACGGCTATTTATACTATTCGTAACTCGTTAAGTAATAGGTTAAAACACAAACCCAACACTTTTCAGCATAACCCTCTTTGACCGACGTGGAGTCACATTCGGACAATTCCACAGGACGCAGAGACCTTGTCACGCCCGGCAAATTGCGCGACGATCGCGGTATTGATACGAGGAATTCCATGAACGCATTCAACCCGGCGCACTTTCGCGCGCAGTTTCCGTCTCTGGCCGATGCCGGCGTCTATCTCGACAGCGCGGCGACAGCGCTCAAACCGCTGGCGGTGATCGACGCCAGCGACCAGTTTTATCGCCTGAGCGCCGGCAATGTCCATCGCAGCCAGTTCGCCGCCGCCCAGCGGCTGACCGAGCGCTACGAGGCGGCCCGCGATCGCGTGGCGGCGTGGCTTAACGCCCCTTCCGGCAAAGATATCGTCTGGACGCGGGGGACCACCGAGGCCATCAATATGGTGGCGCAGAGCTACGTCCGGCCGCGCCTGCAGCCTGGCGATGAAATTATCGTTAGCGAAGCCGAGCATCATGCCAACCTCGTGCCCTGGCTGATGGTGGCCGGGCAGACCGGCGCCAGAGTGGTCAAACTGCCGCTTGGCGCCGACCGTCTGCCGGATATCGCCAGCCTCAGCGCGCTGATTACCCCGCGCAGCCGGGTGCTGGCCATCGGTCAGATGTCCAACGTCACCGGCGGCTGCCCGGACCTGGCGCAGGCTATCCGCCTTGCTCACGCCGCCGGGATGGTGGTGATGGTCGATGGCGCCCAGGGGGCGGTGCATTTCCCCGCTGACGTGCAGGCGCTGGATATCGATTTTTACGCCTTTTCCGGCCATAAGCTGTATGGCCCGACCGGGATCGGCGCCCTGTACGGCAAAAGCGAGCTGCTGGCAGCGATGTCGCCCTGGCTCGGCGGCGGGAAAATGATCGCCGAGGTCAGCTTTGACGGCTTTACGCCGCAGCCGGCCCCCTATGGCCTCGAGGCCGGTACGCCGAATGTCGCCGGGGTTATCGGCCTCAGCGCCGCGCTGGAGTGGCTGGCGCAGAGCGATATCGGCCAGGCGGAAAACTGGAGCCGCAGTCTGGCGAGCCTGGCGGAAGAGGAACTGGCGAAACGGCCGGGCTTCCGCTCTTTCCGCTGCCAGCAGTCAAGCCTGCTGGCCTTTGAATTTGAGGGTATTCATCACAGCGATCTGGTGACGCTGCTGGCGGAGTCCGGCATTGCCCTGCGCGCCGGACAACACTGCGCCCAGCCGCTGCTGGCGGCCTTAGGGGTCAGCGGCACCCTGCGGGCCTCTTTCGCCCCCTACAATACCCAAGACGATGTTGCGGCGCTGGTCCACGCGGTGGATCGCGCCCTGGAAATTCTGGTGGATTAATGACAACTCTGCACCCCTTCGGCACAACCATTACCGACGCTACGCTGCGCCAGATCTTCGCCCCGCTGAACCAGTGGGAGGATAAATACCGTCAGCTGATTTTATTGGGCAAAAAGCTGCCGACGCTGACCGACGAGCGCAAAGCGCAGGCCCATGAGATTGCCGGGTGTGAGAACCGCGTCTGGCTGGGCTATGAGGAGGACGCCGAGGGCAGGCTGCACTTCTTTGGCGACAGCGAAGGAAGGATTGTGCGCGGTCTGCTGGCGGTACTTTTAACCGCCGTGGAAGGAAAAACCCGCGCCGGGATCCTGGCGCAGGATCCGCTGGCGCTGTTCAACGAGCTGGGGCTGCGCGGCCAGCTCAGCGCCTCGCGCAGCCAGGGCCTCAGCGCCCTGAGCGAGGCGGTGCTCGCCGCCGCCCGCGAAAGGTAATCTCCCGATTTCGCTTTCCCGCCGCCGCGCCCGGTGGGCAAACTACTTTCCGGAAGCCGCAGCGTCACGCTGCGCTTTCGCCAGCATCTTCTTCAGGGCATGCGACACCGCGACGAACCCGAAGGTCGCGGTCACCATCGTCGCCGCGCCAAAGCCGGAAGCGCAGTCCATCCGCTTCGGCCCTTCCGCCGTGCTCTTCATTGCGCAGACGCTGCCGTCCGCCTGCGGGTAGACCAGCGCTTCCGTAGAGAAGACGCAGTCTACACCGAGCTTACCTTTGCTGTTTTTCACCACCCCAAACTGGCTTTTCAGCCGCTCGCGCAGTTTGGCCGCCAGCGGATCCTGGATGGTCTTCGCCAGGTCCGCGACCTGGATCTGCGTTGGGTCAATCTGACCGCCCGCCCCGCCGGTAGTCACCAGCGGCACCTTGTAGCGGCGACACCAGGCGATAAGCGCCGCTTTCGGCCGGACGCTATCGATAGCGTCGATAACATAGCTAAAGCCGACGCCAAGATATTCCGCCACGTTTTCCGGGGTCACGAAATCATCCACCACCGTCACCCGACACTCCGGGTTGATGAGACGAATACGCTCCGCCATCACCTCCGCTTTCGCCAGCCCGACGTTGCCGCTGAGGGCGTGGATCTGACGATTGGTGTTGGTGACGCAGACATCGTCCATATCGATAAGGGTGATCGCCCCGATGCCGGTCCGCGCCAGCGCTTCCGCCGCCCAGGAGCCGACCCCGCCGATCCCGACCACGCAGACGTGGGCGTCGGCAAAACATTGCAGCGCTTTTTCACCATATAAACGTGCCGTACCGCCAAAACGCTGGCGCCAGGCATCGCTGATTACAACAGACATAGAACCTCAGAACAAAATGACAGCGCCCGGAGGCCGCCGCAAGCGGCGTCATCCGGGCGCCCTGGTCAACAGGCACGGCCAGGGGGGTTAGCCGCTAAAAACATTCCCCGCGCCCGGGGCGTTTTTCAGCACCCATACGCGGCCGTAGTGGTTATACCAGCCGGCACGGTGGCCCGCGTCAGGCCCAATGCCCTGATAGATGTCGAAATGCTGACCTTTGATGGCCCCGCCGACGTCGAGGGCGACCATCAGGCGCAGTTCGTACTGGCCGTTAAACTTGCCGTTATTATCCAGCAGAGGCACCTCGGCCAGCAAGGTGGTTCCTGGCGGAATAATCGACCGGTCGGAGGCCACCGAGGCGCGGCCGATCAGCGGCACAGCGCTGGCCCCTTTCACCGGCGCGAAAGACTGCGGTTTAAAGAACACGAACGACGGGTTCTGCTCCAGCAGCTCACGCACTTCCGCTTCGCTGTGCTTCTCACCCCACTCGCGGATCGCCTGCATCGACATATCTTCTTTCTTCACTTCCCCGCGGTCGATTAGCACTTTGCCGATGCTGCGATAGGGCCAGCCGTTTTTCCCGGCATAGCTAAAGAAGTTGAGCGGCGAACCATCGCCAAAGTCGATATAGCCGCTGCCCTGCACGTCCATGATGAAGTTATCCATCAACGAGTTGCTATACGCCAGCACATAGTTATCGCTCAGCGCGCCGGCATAGATGCTGGCGCGGGACGGCAGCTTACCGCGCTTTGGCGGCATACGGTAAATGGGGTACTGGAATTCGCCCTGACGGGTGTGGCGCGCCTGCACCACCGGCGTGTAGTAGCCGGTAAACTGGACGTTGCCATAGTTGTCGACGCCCTGCATCTGCCAGGCGTCGATGCCAAACTGGCGCAGCGTACGGGTGTCGCCGCCGGCGCGCAGCCACTCCTGCAGCGCGTTATAGACGTTGCTCTGGCTATTATAGAGGCGTGGCGAGGCGTTACGAATTTGATTAACCTGCTCGGAGAAGTCGCCGGCGTTGATCGGCGCCCCGACGGCATCCGGCTGGTTTACCAGTGAAAACGGCTGGGTGAACTTGCCATCGCTATATTGCTGACCGCGGTCGGTCGGTTTTGAGGAACAGGCGGCGAGCATGGCCAGCATTGCCCCCGTCGCTACATATTTTGCCCAACGTCCTTTCATGGTGTCTCATCTTTTGCTGCGAAGCCTTAGTGCGTGTTGAAGATAACAAAGCGCCGGAGCTATTGAAATGCGCGATCTCATCGATGGCACAGATTTGTGTAAAAAAACACCACAACGTGGCGTTTTATAAGCCAATTCTTACAAAAATGTCGATTTGGTCGAAAAAAGGTTGCATCATCTCGCTAGCGGAGTATAGTGCGCTTCCACGGACGCGGGGTGGAGCAGCCTGGTAGCTCGTCGGGCTCATAACCCGAAGGTCGTCGGTTCAAATCCGGCCCCCGCAACCAATTAAAATTTGATGAAGTAAAGCAGTACGGTGACGCGGGGTGGAGCAGCCTGGTAGCTCGTCGGGCTCATAACCCGAAGGTCGTCGGTTCAAATCCGGCCCCCGCAACCAATCAAATTTGACAAAGTGAAGCAGTACGGTGACGCGGGGTGGAGCAGCCTGGTAGCTCGTCGGGCTCATAACCCGAAGGTCGTCGGTTCAAATCCGGCCCCCGCAACCAACATTACAAACACCCTCAAGGGTGTTTTTTTGTTTCTGCCGCCAGCAAAACCTCTGCCGAAAACGGGAACGGCCATTGCCGCCCCCATCTCCTGCTTACCCCTTCGGTAACACAATATTGCTTGCCGCCAGCATGCCCATGCGATGGTACATCGCGCAGGCCGCCTCGACGATCGGCATCGCCAGCGCCGCGCCGCTGCCTTCTCCCAGACGCATGCCCATATTGAGATACGGTTCGAGGCCCAGGTGCGCCAGCGCGATACGCGCCCCCTTCTCCGCCGAATAGTGGGACGGGATCAGATACGGTTTCACCTCCGGCGCTATCTGACACGCCGCCAGCGCCGCCGCGTAGGAGAGAAAGCCATCCAGCACCACCGGCAGCCCACAGGACGCCGCCCCCAGCATGACACCGGTCATCCCCAGCAGATCGAAACCACCGACTTTGCTCAGTACGTCGAGGCCATCATTCGGGTCGGGCTGATTGACGGCGATAGCCCGCCGCACCACCTCAACCTTGTTGCCAACCTTCGCCAGCGGCAGATTGGCGCCAATCCCGACCACCTCCTGCGCATCGCTGCCGGTCAGGACGCTGACGATCGCTGCCGCCGGCGTGGTATTGGCCATCCCCAGTTCGCCGACGCCAAACAGGGTAACGCCCTCCTGGGCCAGCGCGCGGGTGTAGCGCATCACCTCCAGCAACAGCTCCTGCCCCTGCTCACGGCTCATCGCCGGACCGCGGGCAATATTGCCGCAGCCCCGCGCCACCCGCATATTCACCACGCCGGGGAGCGGTTCGCTATCGATACCGACATCAATTACATGCACTTTCGCCCCGGCCTGGGCGGCGAGCACGCAGACGCCGGTGGTGCCGCGGGTCATATTTGCCGCCTGGATGGCGGTGACCGCCTTCGGCGAAATCGCCACCCCTTCGTCCCACACTCCATGGTCGGCGCACATCACCAGCAAGGCCTTTTTCGCCACCTGCGGCTGGCCGCCCAGGCCGGGCATTCCCGCCAGCTGCACCGCCAGCGCCTCCAGACGCCCGAGGCTGCCGGGGGGCTTGAGTAAGCCGTCGATGTGTTGCTGTGCCCGCGCCATGGCGTCGGCGTCCGGCGCGGGGATCGCCCGCAGAACCGTGTTTAAATTTTGCATACAGAATCCCTGCCAGGGCTGGCCCGGTCAGCCAGCGATTGAGTTATTTGATTTTGACGCCGATGCCGGAGACCACCAGCCAGACCGCATCCGCCGCGGCCCCCAGGCGCTGATTGACCCGCCCGGCAATATCGCGAAAATGCCGCGCCAGGCGGTTCTCCGGCACAATGCCCATCCCCACCTCGTTGGTCACCAGCACGACGTGCGCCGGACAGCGCTGACAGGCGGCAATCAGCACGCCAATTTCGTCATCAATAGCCCGTTCCATGGCGGCGTAATCCCAGCCGTCGGGGTCGCTGTCGCCGCCGAGCGCGAACAGCAGGTTGGTGACCATGGTGGTGATGCATTCCAGCAAAATCGCCTCCGCTGGGGCGATAGCCGGGGTGATCAGTTCATCAAGCTGCTGCCAGCGCTCGGCGGTGCGCCAGTGGGCGGGCCTGCCGTCGCGATGATGCTGGATCCTTGCGGCCATCTCGTCGTCAAAGATTTGCGAGGTGGCGATATATAACACCTGCGGCGCATCGGCAATCAGCGCCTCGGCATGGCGACTTTTGCCGCTGCGCGCGCCGCCGGTAACCAGAGTCAGCATAGGGGCTCCTGATGTTGGCGCATGATGGCGTAAATTTTATCGATGGCGATATGTTCGCGCATGGCCTTGGCCAGCCGATCAAACTGCCGGGTTTTATAGCGGGCATACTCCAGGGCGCTGTCCAGCGGCGCCAGCCCTTTGCGCTGGCGCAGGCCGTTGAGCAGCGCCCGGGTAAAGGCATCGCTGTCGAACAGGCCATGGAGATAGGTGCCGAACGCCAGGCCGTCGTCGCTTATCGCCCCGTCGTCCACTGCCTGCCCCGCTTTATGCAACTGCAGCAGCGGCGGGCAGCCTGCCTCGCGGCGCGTCTCGCCCATATGAATTTCATAGCCACTGACGCGCAGCCCCGCCGCGTCGGCTAACCAATCCGGGAGCGCAGACCCCAGGGTCGCCTGCACCTGGGTGGTGGTTTTGTGCTGGGCGAAGTGGGTCACGGTCTTCAGCACCCCCAGCCCGGGCTGGGCGCCAAGGCCAGACTCCACCTCATCGATAATGGTTTCGCCCAGCATCTGATAGCCGCCGCAGATCCCCAGCAGCGGCACCTTGCGCTGCCGGGCCTGCTCGACCGCGTGCGCCATGCCGCTCTCGCGCAGCCAGCACAGATCGCCGAGGGTATTTTTACTGCCCGGAAGAATGACCAGGTCGGCGTCGGCCAGCGCCTGCGGATCGCGGACATAGCGCACCCGGACGTCTGGCTGTGCCGCCAGGGCGTTAAAGTCGGTAAAATTGGCGATATGCGGCAGGTGAACCACGGCGATGTCGATATCGCGCCGGTCGGTGCGATGGTATTTCCCGGCCTGCAGCGCGACGCCGTCCTCATCCTCGAGATCCACGTCAAGCCATGGCATAACGCCCAGCACCGGCACCCCGGTCAACGCCTCGATCTGCTCTATCCCGGAGCGCAGGAGCGCCACATCGCCGCGGAATTTATTGATGATCACCCCTTTCACCCGCGCCCGCTCCTGAGGCTGCAGCAGCGCCAGCGTGCCGTAAATCGCGGCAAACACCCCGCCGCGGTCGATATCGGCCACCAGGATCACCGGGCATTGCGCCATCTCGGCCATGCCCATATTGACGATATCGCGGTCGCGCAGGTTAATCTCCGCCGGACTGCCGGCGCCTTCCAGCACCAGCGCCTCATACTCTCCGGCCAGGCTCTGGTAGACCGCGAGGATCTGCTCGCGCAGGCGCGGCTTGTACTGGTGATAGCTCACCGCATCCATGCTGGTCGCCACCTGCCCCATCAGCACCACCTGCGCCTGACGGTCGCTGGTGGGCTTGAGCAAAATCGGATTCATGCGGACATCCGGCGCAATCCCGGCCGCTTCGGCCTGGAAAATCTGCGCCCGGCCCATCTCTTTGCCATCCGGCGTAATGCCGGAGTTCAGCGCCATATTCTGTGATTTAAACGGCGCGGTACGCAGCCCATCCTGATGAAAAATGCGGCACAGTCCCGCCACCAGCACGCTTTTCCCCACGTCGGAAGCCGTGCCCTGCAACATCACTGCCAGCGTCATGACGCCTCCTTTATCGCGCCTATCGCGTTGTTGTGCATCCGCTGAAAAAACTCCGCCTCGGTTTTACACAGCGGCAGCCCCAGTTCGCTATGAAGTTTCACCAGCCACGGCTGCGTCAATCCCGCCCTGTCCATCGTCTCCGCGCAGGCAAATACCTCGCCGGGATCCCCCGCGGCCAGTACTTCGCCGTGACGCAGCACGTAAACGGCGTCGCTCACCTCATAGATCAGATCGATATCGTGGCTGGAGATCACCACCCGCCGCCCCTGCCCGACAATGCGGCGGATGATGGCGATCATCTGCGCCCGCCCGCGTGGATCGAGGCCCGCGGAGGGCTCGTCAAGCAGCAGGTAGCGCGCCTGCAGCACCAGCGCCCCGGCGATTGCCACCCGTTTTTTCTGCCCATGGCTGAGGCACTGGATCGGCTGCTGGCGAAACCCCTGGGCATCGACGAGAGTCAACGCCTCATCCACCCGGCGGGCGATCTCCTCTTCCGCCACCCCGAGGTTACGCAGACTAAAAGCGATATCGCTGTCGATATCGGTATAGAATATTTGCTGATCCGGATCCTGAAACACCGTCGCCACCTGCTGGCGCAGCGCCAGCAGACCGCGCTTGCTGTAATTCAGCGCCTCTCCCTGCCACAGCACCGCCCCCTGCTGCGGGCGCAGCAGGCCGCTCAGGTTCATAAACAGCGTCGACTTTCCGCAGCCGTTGGCCCCCACCAGGCCGGTCACCGCATGGCGGGAAAAATCCAGCGTCAGCCCTTTAAGTACCGGCTCATCCTGATAGCGAAACCAGAGATCGGTTGTGGCAAGCATACTTATCCTTAGAGGTGAAAATCACCCTGGTACAATTTGATATCCAGCGCCGTGCTCATCTGCTGATAGCGCAGGAGGACGCGGGTGAACAGCAGTCCCACCAGCATCGCCAGCGAGCGATAGCCCTGCGGCACGCTACCATAGCCAAAACGCAGGGTTTGCGCGCGGTGAATCGCCATCGCCTCGTCCAACAGAATAAAAATGAAGCGCCAGGTCAGCAGGATCTGCTCCGTCAACAGCCGCGGTACGCGACCGCGCTTGAGCAAGATAATCAGCTGTGGGAAAGGCAGATTAAGCACCAGCCAGAGCGTGGCCGCCATCGCTGCCAGGCTGCGCCAGAAGGTCTCCCCGGCCACGGCCAGCCCCGGAGCGGAAATCCCTATCGAGAAAGCGCCCAGTCGTATGCTGGCTAACAGCATCTGCGGGTCGCGGCTAACGCTGAACACAATGGTCAGCACGCCGACCAGCAAAAAGCCAAAGGGTAGCGCCATCCAGCGGCACCAGCGCCAGAATGAGACCCGCAGCAGCCAGCAGGTCAGCGCGGCGGTCAGCGCCAGCGTCAGCGCCTGGCCCCACGCCGGCAGCGTAAAGGCCAGCGCCATCAGCAGTAGCCAGAGCAGAAACTTACGCTCTGGCGCCACCTGCAGCCAGCGGCTCTGGTAGCTGAGTCGGTCAAACCCGGTCATCACGGCGCTGTCTGCCCCTCGCATATCCGAGAATGTAAAAAATCACCGCCGCGCCAAGCGAGCCCTGCAGGGTAAACAGCAGACTCTCAATCTCGCCGCTCGCCGGTTCATATAGCGGCTGGAACCAGGGTTGATAATCCGGCGCCACCACCTGGATCTGGCTCTCCGCTTCGCCGTCCGAGCCGCCAAACTCGCCGCCGTGGTTAATAAAAAATGGCAGGATCATCAGGGCGGCCACCATCGCCAACAGGATCAGGGTCTTTTTCATATTAATGTCCCTCCGCGGCGATCAGTCGCCGTTTGGTTAGCTGATCGTAGATCATCACGGTGAGCAAGCCTTCCGCGATGGCTATCGGGATCTGCGTCAGGCAGAAGATGCCCATAAACTTGGCGATCGATCCGCCTGCCCCGGTTGTCGGATCGGGAAAGGCCACCCCGAGCTGGACGGAGGTGACAAAGTAGGTCATCAGATCCGCCAGCATGGCGCAAAGAAAGACCCCGACATCGCGACGGATCCCCGCCCGACAGGCCAGCTTCCACACCAGATAGCCGACCATCGGGCCGATCACCGCCATCGACATCCCGTTGGCGCCAAGGGTGGTCAGGCCGCCATGCGCCAGCAGCAGCGCCTGGAACAGCAGAACGATCGCCCCCAGCACCGCCACCACGCCCGGCCCGAAGAGGATCACCGCCAGACCGACGCCGGTCGGATGCGAGCAGCTGCCGGTCACCGACGGGATCTTCAGCGCCGAAAGAACAAAAATAAACGCCCCGCAGAGGGCCAGCAGCACCTTCTGATTGCTCTCTTCCTGGACGATACGCCGCAGGCGCACCAGGCCGTACCACAGGCAGGGTAAAAACAGCAACCACCACGCCAGCGCCCACATCGGCGGCAAAAAGCCCTCCATGATATGCATGGCGAACGCCTCCTGCGGGACGATGATCAGCAGAACAGCGGCCGCCAGCCCCCCATACGAAAGCTGCTTCAGCGATTTCACCTGATTCATTCCGCCTCCTCCCACTGTTTGTTAACCAGGATGGTCGAGAAATAGGGCAGCGGCTGGTCATCGCTGACCTCGCGCAGACGGCGCCAGCACTGCTCGCCCGACAGGGTGGCCTCTGACATCATCAGCGCCGCATCCAGCAGCCCCGCCTGCGCCAGCAGCGCCTTAATGCGGGCGAAGCGGCCGTAGACTTTCATCAGCACCAGACTGTCATGCTGGCGCAGCGCCGCGGCAATGTCCGCTTCCGGCGCGGTGCAGGAGATGACCGCCAGCGACTGCTGCTCCATGGCCAGCGGGGTTTTCGCCCGCGCGGCAATGGCGGCGAAGGAGGTAACGCCAGGGACAATCTCCAGCCACTCCGGGCAGCCAATCCGCTGCAGCAGAAAGACCCAGGTGCTGAACAACATGGCGTCGCCGAGGGTGATAAACCCGACCTGCCTGCCCGCCGCCACCTCCTGGGCCAGCGCCGCGGCAACGTCGTTCCACACCGCCTCTTTTTCCGCGCTGTCGGCGCTCATCGGAAAATGGCAGCAGCGGACCTCCGTGTGTGCGCCCAGGTACTCGCGTACGATGGAGAGCGCCAGGCTGTCGCCGCCTTTGCGGCCGGCTGGCGCATACAGCACATCCAGCTGGCCGAGGATCCGCGCCGCACGCACGGTGATCAGATCGGCCGCCCCCGGCCCGCTGCTCAGGGCGTATAGTTTGCCGCTCATGCTGCTTTCTCCATCGTGTCGTTCAGCGCCTGCTGCAGATGGGCGACAAACATCGCCCGCACCGCCGGATTCTCCCCTAACCCGTTAAGCCACGGCGTGGCGGGGATACCGGCGGCATTGAAGCGGGTTTTCCACGAATCGTCTTCGTCGGAGGCCATATCATTAATGGCATGATCGCCGGCCACCAGCATCAGCGGCATCAGATGCACGCCGGTCACGCCCTGGCGGGAGAGTTCGTTAATGACGATGTCCACTTCGGGATAGCTTTCCACCGCCCCCACCCGCGCCGGAAAACCCTGCACCGCCATCATATGATCCAGACAGGCGTAGGCCGCGAAGGCGTGGTGGCTGGCGCCGTGCCCCATAAACACCACTCGCTCCGTCGCCGCCAGCGGCGGCATCTGCTGGCGCAGGGCCTGCATCAGCTGCACGTAATCGCCATGACCGCTCAACAGCGGCGCGCCCAGCGTCAGACGCTGAAAGCGCGGGCGCATGCTCTGCACTTCGCGAACGATCTTCTCGTACTCGTCGCCGTTGATAATGTGCAGGGACTGGATCGCCACATCCTGGTATCCCTGCTCGGCCAGCTGTTGCAGAGCCTGCAGCGGAGTATCGATATGAATACCATCGCGCTGCTGCAGTTTGCGAATAATCATCCCCGAGGTGAAGGCGCGGAACAGCGTGCGATCCGGGCAGCTGGCGGCCAGATCGCGCTCGCAGGCGGCGATGTTCTTCTCGCGGGTGTCGTGATAGCTGGTGCCAAAGCTCACCACCAAAAGTGCTTTTTTCATATCCTCTTCCTCAAGTCGCCGACAGCCAGCGCGTCAGCCGCGCAGTGAAATCGGCCTGGCTTTGCAGTAGTTCATCACCCGTCACCAGCGGCGCCGGACGGGTAATGACGATGCAGGGGATCCCCGCATCAAGACAGGGTTGTACTTTTTCCTGATAGCCTCCTTCCGCCCCCGAGGCTTTCGTCACCACAACATCGGCCCGGCACTGGCGATAAAAGGCGGCGTTAAATTCGGCGCTGAACGGCCCGCAGAGGGCGAAGATCTCCCCGACGCCAAACCCCTGATCGCTACAGTGCTGAACCACCTCCGGCACCGGCAGCACCCGGGCGAGCAGCGTTTTCTCCGCCAGTCCCGCCCGCCAGGCCGCCAGATCTTTGCTGCCGGTGGTCAGCAGGATCCGCTCGCCGAGGCGACGAGCCACCGCGCAGGCCTCGTTCAGATCGCCGACCACGTGAAGTAGCGGATGGCGCAGATCGCTCAGCTGCTCCGGCCTTTGATAGCGGCTGAGCAGAACCCCGACGCTGGCGCAGGCGCGCACAATATTCTGGCTGACCACCTCGGCGTAGGGGTGAGAGGCATCGATCACCCAGCGGGTGCGCTGCGCTCTGAGCCACTCCGCCATCTGCTGCCACTCCATACGCCCGCAGCGTATCTGCCCGCGGATATCGCCGGCCAGCCGCTCGCCGGTAGGGGTCGCCACCGACAGGGTGTAGCGCACGTCGGCGGCGTCCAGCTGCTGGCAGATCGCCCGCGCATCGCTGGTGCCCCCGATAACCAGCACGTCGCCGTGATTCACAGCGCGTAGCCTCGCGGGGTGATCATCAGGCCGTTGTCGATGTAAGTCGCTTTGTTGCCAACGATCACCAGACTGGTCATATCCACTGGGGCAAAATCCATCTCCCCGAGGGTGGTCAGCCATTTCTCCTGCTTTTTGCGTCCGGCGGATTTGACTACGCCGACCGGCGTATCTGCGCTTTTACTGGCCGCCAGCAGCGCAAAGGCGCGCGCCAGATGTCCTTCGCGGCCGCGGCTGCGAGGGTTGTAGAAACAGATAACAAAGTCCGCTTCCCCGGCGGCGACTATGCGTTTTTCAATCACCGGCCAGGGCGTCAGCAGATCGCTAAGGCTGATATGGCAGAAATCATGCATCAGCGGCGCGCCGAGCAGCGAGGCGGCGGCGATACTGGCCGTCATCCCTGGGATCAGACGGACCTCAATGTCCAGCTGCTGCTTATTAACCAGCTCCAGCACCAGCCCCGCCATGCCGTAGATGCCGGCGTCGCCGCTGCTGATCAGCGCAACGTTGTGCCCGGCCTGCGCCAGCTCGATGGCCGCCTGGCAGCGCTCAATCTCTTTGCACATGCCGGTTTTGATCACCTGCTTGTCGCCGGTAAAGGCTTTTACCAGGTGGGTGTAGGTCTTGTAGCCCACCACGATCTCTGCCGCCTGCAGGGCCTCCACGGCTTCCATGGTCATCATCGCCTGCGAGCCAGGGCCAATTCCGATTACGCTTAACATCAGTGTGTTACTCCCAAAGTAATGGTCACGCCCTGCTCACGCAGGGTTTCGCCGGACAGGTTTCCCTGACTCAGCAGCCAGGCCACCGGGCCGGAGACGCTGCCGACGCCGACCGTCTCCCGGACAAAAGACGAGGCCGGAAAGCGGTGCTCGTGCTCGCGCAGCGCCTCGGCGCTGAAGGTTTCGAACGGCACCCGGCAGCGGTGAGCCAGCTGGCGCAACCCCGGCTCGTTTGCCTTCAGGCTCACGCTGCCGATCGCTTTCAGCGCCAGCGGGTCAAGACGCTGAGCGGCAAGCTGGCGATCCAGCAACGTACTGAGCAGCGCGCAGGGGGTGTCGCGCCGACAGCCGATCCCCGCCACCACCCGCTGGGGCACCAGCTTCCAGTGAGGCACCGGCAGCGGCGGCAGCGACCGGCGCAGGGTGACGCAGATCAGGGCGTCGAGCGCCGGCAAGCGCGCCAGGTCGCTTACCGGGATAAACCCGCGCTGGTCGCAGCGGCTTAGCGCCCCGGTAAATTCGCCGTCGCACCACAGCCCCACCCGCTTACCGCTCACCAGCATCTGGTTAACGGTTTTCACCGCCGCGCGAAAATCGGTCATCCGGGCGTTCAGCTGGAAGGCCAGCGTGTCGAGGGCGGCCAGCTCGTTGACGTCGGTGGCGGTGGTGATCACCGGGTCGGCGTCGAGCATCCCGGCGAGATAGCGGGTCAGCGCATTGGCCCCCCCGGCATGGCCGGAGAGCAAGCTGATGACGTGCCGGGCGCGCTCATCAATCACCACCACCGCCGGGTCGCTGAGCTTGTCATTCACCAGCGGGGCCAGCACCCGCACGGCAATCCCGGTGGCGCCGATAAAAATCAGCGCCGAGAAGCTGCTGAACGCCTCGCGGGCAGCGCTGGCAAAGCCGCCGTTGAAGGGGATAAACCCCTCTTCCTGCAGCGCTTCGCTGGTGTAACAGGTAAGCGGCAGCATGGCCGCCAGCCGTTTTGCCAGCCGCACGCCGCCGGGCGTCAGGCAAAACAGGGCAATGGATTCAGGCTTTACGGTATTCATGGCTAAAATCCGCTGCGTACAGTTTTGAGTAGTGATACTCATCGCCGAGGAAGGGGCCGACCAGGATCAGCGCCGTTTTGCGGATCCCGGCGTCGCGTACTTTGTCGCCGATGTCCGCGAGGGTACCGCGGACGGTCTGGCTTTCCGGCCAGGTGGCCTTGTAGATCACCGCGACCGGGGTGGTCGCGGGGTAGCCGCCCTCCACCAGCCGCTCCGCCACCCGGTGAATACGTTGCACCGACAGGTAAATCGCCATCGAGGTTTGATGGCTGGCAAAGGCTTCCAGCTGTTCGCGCGCGGGAACCGGCGTGCGCCCTTCCAGACGGGTAATAATCAGACTCTGCGAGACTTCGGGTACCGTGTACTCCACCCCCAGCTCCGCCGCCGCGCCGAGGAAAGCGCTGACGCCCGGCACCACCTGCCAGCGGATCCCGCGGCGGGTCAGCTCTTCGCCCTGCTCGCGCACCGAGCCATATAGCGAGACGTCGCCCGTCTGCAGACGCACCACCGTTTTTCCCGCCTTCACCCCCGCCTCCATCAGGTCGAGTATCTGCTCCAGATGCAGCGCGGCGCTGTCGTGGCACTCCGCCTGTGGCGGACAGTAGGCCAGTAGCTCGGTGTTGATCAGCGACCCGGCGTAGATCACTACCCGCGCCTGCTGTAGCAGACGGTAGCCTTTGAGAGTAATCAGTTCGCGATCGCCCGGACCGGCGCCGACGAACCACACGCAATGGGGATCAAAAGTCTCAGCCATGGTTTTCTTCCTTCTGACAGGCGATGACAAAAACGGGATTATGGGGTTTGAAGTAGTGGCCGCTGCCCAGGGTAGCCAGGGTGGAGACCGCCAGCTGCTGGCAGTCCACCTCGTGGATGCCGCTCTGCCGCAGGTGCGCCAGGGCGCTATGAAGGTTTTCCTGCAAAATAAAAGTCATCACCAGCCGGCCGCCGGGATGCAGCTGCGCCAGCGACCAGTCGATCAGCGCCGTCAGGTGGCCGCCGCTGCCCCCCATAAAGATCGCGTCGGCTTTGTCGGCGACCGCCAGCGGCGCAACGCCCGCCACGATAGCGATGTTGTCGCAGCCAAAGCGCTGCCGGTTCTCCGCCAGCAGGCGCAGCGCGTCGGCCTGACGCTCAATCGCCGTCACCCGCAGCGCCGGGTTCTGTAGAGCAGCCTCAATGCTGACGCTGCCGGTGCCCGCGCCGATATCAATCAGATGGCGCGCCCGGTGCAGCTCCAGCTTCGCCAGCGCCAGCGCGCGCACGGCCTCTTTGGTCATCGGCACCTGGGCGCCGCGCAAAAACAGCTCATCTTTCATCGAGGATCACCACCGCATTCATCTCATATTCGTCCTCCACGGCGCTGACCGGCAGCCAGTGGATCCGCTCGTTTTCCATCGCCAGATTCTCGCCTATCACCATCCAGCGATGGCCTTTGCCGCGGGCCATCAGCTGGGCGGCTATCTCCCGCGGTCCGCAGCGGCCGTCGGTCACCATGGCGACTTTCCGGTGGGCGGCCAGAGCATCGAAGCTCACCGCCCGGCCATGGCTGCTGGTCAGCCACATATCGTTCATGTCGATGCCCGCCCGGGCGCAGAGGTACTGCACCGCGCTGATGCCGGGGATCACCTGCACTCGTTCCCGGCCAAAATGGGCAATCAGCCGGGTGCCAATGCCATAGAACAGCGGGTCGCCAGAGGCCAGCACCACGACGCGGCGCCCGGTATGGGCCTCAATCCACGCCAGCAGCGCCGGCATATCGGCCCCCAGCGCGAAGCGCTCGCCGGCGAAGTCGGGAAACTGCTGGAGATGGCGGCTGCCGCCCACCAGCGCCTCAGCGGCGGCGATTGCCTCGCGCGCGGCCGGGATCAGCCACTGCAGCCCCGCCGGGCCCATTCCCACGACCGTCAACATGTCAGCTCCCGGGCAATCGCCTCCAGCGGACGGCTGCTGCCCAGTACCTGGTTATCAAAAGAAAACAGAACCGCGTCGCAGGTGGGCGGTTGCTGAGTGAAGCGCAGCATCTCAAGAACACGCTGGCAGATTCGCTCAGCCAGATGGTTATAGAGGCGCTGGTATCCCCAGGCGTCGATATGCTCCATTGCCGCTTCGGTAGTGTCGCACTCGCTGACCAGCGTCAGCAGCGGCAGCGGCGCGCCAAGCAGCGCCAGATGAGCGACGAGAGTTTCCATCCGCGCATCGGCGATATGGCTGTGGGTATGAAAGATCCCGGCGGCGATTTTGATCAGTTTGCCGGGATGGCCAATGAGCACAATCTGGCGGAAACCGAGCCGAACCGCCTCTTCAATCATGTAGCCGACGAAGTTGCTCATGGTGACCACCATCTGCGGGTCGATGCCCATCTGCTCGCGGACAAAGCGCTCACCGTGGTTGCCCGGCACCAGCACCACGCGCTCCAGCCCGGCGGCGCGTTTTATCTCCAGTTCGAGGGAGAGCGAGCGCTTCCAGCTCTCTTCCGACATCGGGGTAACGATCCCCGTGGTGCCGATAATCGAGATCCCGCCGAGGATCCCCAGCCGGGCGTTATAGGTTTTTTGCGCGCGAAGCGCGCCTTCCGGAGCAAAAATCTCCACCTGCGCGCCGCGGGTAGGACCTATCGCTTCGCGCACGGCGGTCTCGATGGTGTGCCGCGGAGTGCGGTTTATCGCCGGGCTGCCTGTCGGCAGGCCGATCCCTTTGCGGGTCACCGTGCCGATACCCTCCCCGCCCTGCAGGCTAATCTCTCCGCTGTCATTGAGGGTGACCCGGGCAAAAATCAGCATGCCGTGGGTGGCGTCGACATCATCGCCGCCGTCTTTACGGATCGCGGCGACCGCCTGCTGCCCTTCGACGTGCGGGGACTCAACGTTCAGGCACAGGGTGACGCCGGAGGGGGTGACGATCGAGACCTGATGAATCATATGCTGGCGCATCACCATCAGCGCCGCCACTTTTGCCGCCGCTGTGGCGCAGGAGCCGGTGGTGTAGCCCTTGCGCAGCGCTTTGCCGTGATGCCACACCGGGGCGTCAAAGGTCTGATCGCTCATTGCGCCTCCCGCAGGTGGTAAAGCAGAGCGTTCACAATCGCTGCCGCCACGTTGCTTCCCCCTTTGCGGCCGAGCGCGGCGATGGCCGGCAGGCCGCTCTCGCTGAGCGCCGCTTTCGACTCCGCCGCGCCGACGAACCCGACCGGCACCCCCACCACGCCGCCGATGGCGGTCTCGCGATGTTCCAGCAGGCGAAACAGCGCGGTTGGCGCATTGCCGAAGACGAACACTTTCTCCCCGGGCTCCTGCACCGCAATATCCACCGCCGCCATCGAGCGGGTCATCCCCCGGCTTTGCGCCTCGCGCACCACCCGCGGGTCGCTGATATAGCAGCGGCATTCGCCGCCAAAGCGGGCCAGCAGGGTTTTGTTGATCCCGGACAGCGCCATGGTGGTATCGGTATACAGCGTGCAGGGCCGGCTCAAGGCCTCACTCAGCGCGATCAGGGCATCCGGAGAAAACCACAGAATATCCAGCCAGTCGAAGTCCGCGGTGGTGTGGATCACCCGCTTGATAATCGCCTCGTGCAGCGGGCTGGCGAAACGGTAGTCCGGTCGCGTTTCGGCGATGATCTCGCTGATGATGTCGAAGCTTTTCGCCTCGATCGCCTGCGGTTGTTGGATGTACTGCATCAGGTTCTCCTCAGGCCGCGCCGACCAGCCAGTAGCGCACGCCGATAAACAGCGCCAGCGCCAGGCTTGACGCCACCCACATTAATCGAATGGTTCGGGAAATATCGTCCACCGCGATGTCGCGGACGGCGTCGCCTATCCAGGGCTTTTCAACGCGCTGGCCGAAGTAATCGTTCGGGCCGCCAAGGCGGATCCCCAGCGCGCCGGCGACGGTCGCTTCCGGCCAGGCGCAGTTAGGACTGCTGTGCTGATAGCGATCGCGCCAGCCCGTACGCAGCGCCCGGGCGCCATCTTCCCGGCATAGCACCGCGGCAAGGCTGAGCAACAGCCAGCTCAGCCGGGCGGGAAGGAAGTTGGCTACATCATCAAGACGAGCGCTGACCATGCCGATCGCCCGGTATTTTTCGTGTTTATAGCCGACCATGGAATCGAGGGTGTTGACCGCTTTATAGGCCATGGCCAGCGGCGCGCCGCCGAGGAGCAGGAAAAAGAGCGGCGCGATAATGCCATCCACCGTGTTCTCCGCCACGGTCTCCACCACCGCACGGTTGATCTGCGCTGGCTGGAGCTGGAAGGTATCGCGCCCGACAATCCAGGAGAGCTTATGCCGGCTTTCGGCGAGATCTCCGGCCTGCAGCGGCCGGGCCACCGCCATCGCCGACTGTGCCAGACAGCGTCCCGCCAGCGCGGTGAAGATCATCCACACTTCCACCAGCCATCCAAGCCAGGGGTGGATCCCGTGCGCCAGCGCCAGTACGCCCCAGGCAACGCCCCATGTCAGGCCGATCACCACCAGCCACATCACCCCGCCGCCGATGCGCAGCGCCCGGTCGCTATGGCAGACGCGTCGCACTACACGCTGGCTGACGGCGATCAGGCGACCTATCCAGCGCACCGGATGCGGCCAGTGCGGCGGATCGCCAATGACGACATCAAGTATCCAGGCTACACACCAGGCGAGAAGGGTCATAGCGCCCTCCTTGCTGCCCGCAACCAGTGGTTGAGCATGGTGGGACGCTGGGCAAAATGGACATGGAGATAGCTGGCAAAGGCGCTGCCGGACTGCCATCCTCCCTGCCACTGCTGGAGCGTCTTACCGTCTCGCTGTTTACGGCAGGCCAGTACGGCGGGGGTGGCGGGAGAAAAATCGGAGTAATGAAATTCATGGCCGCGCAGCCACTCGCCAGGGGCTGCCAGCAGCGTCTGCTGCTGCGCCTGCGCTTCGCAGTAGCCGAACCGGGTCAGACGCGTCCCCATTCGGCTGTGTCCGGGAATAATATCCGCCATCGTGTAGCGCTCGCCGCTGGTGACTTCCAGGGTCGTGCCCAGATACATCAGGCCGCCGCACTCGGCGTAGATCGCCACCCCGCGCCGGTGCGCCGCGCGAAGCTGTGTCAGCATCTCGTGGTTAGCGGATAGCCCGGCCGCATGCAGCTCCGGATAGCCGCCGCCGAGCCAGATCATCTGGCAGGCCGGCAGCTGGCGATCGCGCAGTGGGCTAAAGCGCACCATCTTCACGCCGCAGCGCGCCAGCAGCGCCAGGTTATCGGGGTAATAAAAATTGAAGGCCTCATCGTCGGCGAGGGCCAACGTCAGTCCTTCGCCGGCATCGGCGGCAAGCTGTTCTCCCCACTCGCCGATCGGCATGGCGGCCAGTTCGCTGAGGGCCAGCAGCCGGTCTATGTCGAGGGTGCGCCCCAGCAGGCTGGCAAAATCCCGCCATGCCTGCTGATTGACCACCGACTCGCGGGCGGTCACCAGTCCCAGATGTCGTTCGGGCAGCGCCACGCCTTCCACGCGCGGCACATAGCCGAGCACTGGCACCCGACAGTAGCGCTCAATGGCGCTTTTCAGCAGCTGGAAGTGCGCGTCGCTGTTGACCCGATTGACGATAACGCCAGCGATGTCGAGAGCCGGATCAAAATGTTGAAAACCCATCACCGTGGCGGCGATGGAGGTCGACACCGCTTTGCCATCGACCAGCAAAATCACCGGGCAGCCAAGCTGCTTAGCCATTGCCGCGCTGCTGCAGTAGTTAGGGTCGGTGCCGTAGCCGTCATACAGGCCCATCACCCCTTCGATAACCGCGATGTCGGCCTGCTGTAGCTGTTCGGTAAACAGCGCGTTGAGTATCGGGGCGGGAAGCATAAAGCTGTCGAGATTGCGGGAAGCGATGCCGCTGATGGCGGTGTGCCAGGCGGTATCCAGGTAGTCAGGCCCTACTTTACAGGGTTGCACCCGCATACCGCGTTGTTGGAGCAAGCTGAGCAGGCCGAGCGTAACGGTGGTTTTGCCACAACCGCTGCCGGTACCCGCAAGAATGAACGCACGCCTGGTTGCCATACCCTGTCCTGTTCTGGCGGTCAGGGTATAGCTACGCGCATGCCTGGTCCTGCGACCACGCACCGCTAAGCCACCCACTTCCCACCGAAGTTGTTGGTCAGTTACCGGCAGGCAGGTCTTCTGGCTTAGCCTCGTTCTCGCCCGCCCTTCCCAATCTTTCGATCAGTGGTTTTTGCGGGGTCGTCAGCATCACAGCAGCGGGGGCTGCGGGGGATTTACACCCCCTTCCCTGACACCAAACTGGTGTCGAACCTGTCGGTTTGTTTCGCCGATGCGCCCTGCATCGACGGGTATTACTTTATGTTTTCTTTTACCGTTTCATCACTCGTCACAATGACGTCAGTGAAGGAAAGCGGTGTTGTGATAATCAGCTGTCTCGTATTAACGGACACTCTATCTCATCACAAAAATAAAAACTGGTGTAGTTTATCCCTCGAATATCACTATTTTGTTGCGCTATGACAATTTATTGCTCTACTGTCGTTTTTTTCATTTTATATTGATGAAGATACTCGGGGATATCAAAAATCGGCAATAGCAAAATATTGTCATTTAAAAAGACTCAGTTTGTGATCCGGCATTAATTTGCTGACGAAATGCCTGCGGCGTTACCTGATAGGTCTGGCGAAACACTTTGCAAAAATAGCTGGTTTGCGAAAAACCTAAATTCCGCGCGATGCTGGCGATGCTCCAGTCGCTGTGGCATAGCAGCTCTTTTGCGCTCGCCATCCGTTGCTGATTGACCCAGGCGTTAAAACCGATCCCCTGATACTTTTTAAACAGTTTGCTGAAGTAGTACGGGCTGAGATAGACATGCGCCGCCACATCCTCCAGACGCAGCTCATCGGAGAGATGCGCGTCGATATAGCGCAGCGCCTTCTTCATTTTGCCATCGTGCGGCGAGGGCGCCCGGCTGGCCTGCGCCGGGTCGTTCTGCGACGGGTTATCTTTGATAACCACAAAGTTGAGCTGTTTTTTCAGGCAATTCTCGACGATCAGCTTCAGCAGATCCGCCGAAGCGATAACCCGCGAATAGTCCATCTCCGGCACATCGCGAAACGCCTGGACCAGCGCCGGATCGTCCTGCCAGCGGTCATCGACGTTCAAGATATCAACCAGTTCAACATCATTGCTCAGACGCACCTGCCCGCACAGCACGAAACCGACCAGGTGGCCGGCGATCACCAGCGGGATGGAAAAATCGGTTAACCCCGCATGACAGCGGTAGATACACAGCTGGTCTTTTTTCGAGGCTTCCAGCCCGCCGCAGCGGTCGCTCATGCGACAGCGTCCGCTGTGCTCCGGGTGCTGACGCATCAGCTGGCAAAACGGCGTGAAATTAAACAATTCAGAAATCTCATCACCGTGAATATTGACGACCACAACCGCCAGACTGGTGGCTTGCGCAAAATCCTGTGCGATTTTATTGATGAGTTCTGAGTTCAAGGTACTCGCAGAAATCATGATAAAACCCCTCAGTTAATTTTTTGTTATAAATAAAACATATTTTTCATATTTACCTTTTTTAGCATCAGATCCCATCGACGATAAAAAAGTGCATTGACAATAACAAAAGTCTCCCAACCCGGGGAGACTTTTTGAGCGGTTCGTGATATCGGTTCATGAAATTAGCCTGGCTATTTCACAGATACATTCCCCTTATGACGCTAACGCGTATTTTCTTCCTCCACGCAGGTATGACAGGGCAGATTATTGGCGATAAGAAAACGATAAATTGCGGCGCCGAGGCAGGCCCCTAACAACGGTGCGATAATGGGCACGATAAAATAGGGAATATCTCTTCCCCCGGTCATGGCGATATTGCCCCACCCGGCGAACCAGGTGAACAATTTCGGGCCAAAATCGCGTGCCGGATTCATCGCGAAGCCGGTAAGCGGCCCGGTCGAGGCGCCGATCACCGCCACCAGAATGCCAATCAACAGCGGCGCCAGTGGGCCCTTGGGTACGCCGTTGCCATCATCGGTGAGCGCCATGATCATCCCCATCAGCATCGAGGTGATCACCACCTCCACCAGCGCCGCATGCCAGATGCTGAGCTCAGGCGCCGGGTAGGTGCTGAATATACTGGCCAGCTGCAGGCTTTCCAGGCTGCCGCGCACCATATGATGCACCGTTTCAAATTGCGTAAACAGGGTGCTGTAAAGTATCCAGGCCAGCACGGCGCCGCCAAACGCGCCGGCGACCTGAGCCACGATATAGGGCACCACTTTTCTGCCCGGGAAGCAGGCAAACAGCCACAGGGCGACGGTGACCGCGGGGTTCAGATGTCCCCCCGAAATGCCGGCCGTCAGGTACACCGCCAGAGAAATACCTAGTCCCCAGATAATACAGATCTCCCACAGCCCCAGGCTGGCGCCGGTCAGTTTCAGGGCGCTCAGGCAGCAGATACCAAAAAACAGAAACAGCCCGGTGCCTAAAAACTCGGCGATACATTGCGCGCGTAAAGAACCATTCATTGTGACACCTCGTGACGAAGTTCGTGTCCAGGCCAGCCAACCATCCGCTGGCTCGTTGGGTACGGCGAGGCCCACTATAGAAACCGGCAGCGGCAAAGTGTTGGCATCCTGCGGAAATCGGGCGGCGTAAAGTCGCCGAAGAAGAATAATTTATTGCTATTTGTTCGCGAATCCCTGCAGCAATGGCGGGCGTTCAGGGGGTATTTTAATTTCCAACTAAATGATAAAAAATTGCGAAAGCGCAGTGCTTATTTTCCAACAAATATCACATCACGCAAAATATCGCATAGCAAAAACAATTTAAAAAATCACCTCTTAAAATGTAAATACGGAGCGTGAATTGCAATATAATCACATTTATACAAACAATAAAATCAAATAAAAACAACGATATAAAATAAAATAAATCCATTTTATATTATATAAAAACCACTATTTTTTCGCTCTCCACCATCAACTCAGCCATTCTTTTTCGCCGCTCCGCCATATAGTTCCCTCACTGGCACATATCCTGCGAGGTCTTTATGCAACAAGAAGCATTAGGAATGGTAGAAACCAAAGGCTTAACCGCAGCCATAGAGGCCGCTGACGCAATGGTTAAGTCGGCCAACGTTTTATTAGTTGGCTATGAAAGGATCGGTTCAGGCCTGGTGACCGTCATCGTGCGTGGCGACGTGGGGGCAGTTAAAGCCGCCACCGACGCCGGTGCCGCCGCAGCCCGCCACGTGGGCGAAGTGAAAGCCGTACACGTCATTCCCCGCCCCCATACCGATGTTGAAAAAATCTTACCGAAGGGGAATAGCCAATGAGCAGCAATGAGCTGGTTGAACAGATCATGGCGCAAGTCATAGCCCGTGTGGCGACGCCAGAGCAGCAGGCGCTTCCCGATACCCCCCATCCCACAGGAGAGACGGCTATGGCAGAGAAAAGCTGCAGCTTAACGGAATTTGTCGGGACCGCCATTGGCGACACCCTCGGGCTGGTCATCGCCAACGTGGATGCCGCGTTGCTGGAGGCGATGAAGCTCGAAAAACGCTATCGCTCTATCGGCATCCTCGGCGCCCGCACCGGCGCCGGGCCGCACATCATGGCCGCCGATGAAGCGGTCAAAGCCACCAACACCGAAGTGGTCAGCATTGAGCTTCCTCGCGACACCAAAGGCGGCGCCGGTCATGGCTCGCTGATTGTGCTGGGCGGGAATGATGTTTCCGACGTCAAACGCGGGATTGAGGTCGCGCTGAAAGAGCTGGACCGTACCTTCGGCGATGTCTACGGCAACGAAGCGGGTCATATTGAGCTGCAGTATACCGCGCGCGCCAGTTATGCCCTGGAAAAAGCGTTCGGTGCCCCACTGGGCCGCGCCTGCGGCATTATCGTCGGCGCCCCGGCGTCCGTTGGCGTGCTGATGGCCGATACCGCGCTGAAATCAGCCAACGTCGAGGTGGTGGCTTACAGCTCACCGGCCCACGGCACCAGTTTCAGCAACGAAGCCATTCTGGTGATTTCCGGCGACTCCGGCGCGGTGCGCCAGGCGGTGATCTCCGCCCGGGAAATCGGCAAAACCGTACTGGCGACGCTGGGCGCCGAACCGAAAAACGATCGCCCCTCCTACATTTAATACCCGCGAGGCTGATTCATGAGATCGAAAAGATTTGAAGCACTGGCGAAACGCCCTGTGAATCAGGATGGTTTCGTTAAGGAGTGGATTGAAGAGGGCTTTATCGCGATGGAAAGCCCTAACGATCCCAAACCTTCTATCCGCATCGTCAACGGCGCGGTGACCGAACTCGACGGTAAACCGGTTGAGCAGTTCGACCTGATTGACCACTTTATCGCGCGCTACGGCATTAATCTCGCCCGGGCCGAAGAAGTGATGGCCATGGATTCGGTTAAGCTCGCCAACATGCTCTGCGACCCGAACGTTAAACGCAGCGACATCGTGCCGCTCACTACCGCGATGACCCCGGCGAAAATCGTGGAAGTGGTGTCGCATATGAACGTGGTCGAGATGATGATGGCGATGCAAAAAATGCGCGCCCGCCGCACGCCGTCCCAGCAGGCGCATGTCACTAATATCAAAGATAATCCGGTACAGATTGCCGCCGACGCCGCTGAAGGCGCATGGCGCGGCTTTGACGAACAGGAGACCACCGTCGCCGTGGCGCGCTACGCGCCGTTCAACGCCATCGCCCTGCTGGTGGGTTCACAGGTTGGCCGCCCCGGCGTCCTCACCCAGTGTTCGCTGGAAGAAGCCACCGAGCTGAAACTGGGCATGCTGGGCCACACCTGCTATGCCGAAACCATTTCGGTATACGGTACGGAACCGGTGTTTACCGATGGCGATGACACCCCGTGGTCGAAAGGCTTCCTCGCCTCCTCCTACGCCTCGCGCGGCCTGAAAATGCGCTTTACCTCCGGTTCCGGTTCTGAAGTACAGATGGGCTATGCCGAAGGCAAATCGATGCTTTATCTCGAAGCGCGCTGCATCTACATCACCAAAGCCGCCGGGGTGCAAGGCCTGCAGAATGGCTCCGTCAGCTGTATCGGCGTACCGTCCGCCGTGCCGTCCGGGATCCGCGCCGTACTGGCGGAAAACCTGATCTGCTCAGCGCTGGATCTGGAGTGCGCCTCCAGCAACGATCAAACCTTTACCCACTCGGATATGCGGCGTACCGCGCGTCTGCTGATGCAGTTCCTGCCAGGCACCGACTTCATCTCCTCCGGTTACTCGGCGGTGCCGAACTACGACAACATGTTCGCCGGTTCCAACGAAGATGCCGAAGACTTCGATGACTACAACGTGATCCAGCGCGACCTGAAGGTCGATGGCGGCCTGCGGCCGGTGCGTGAAGAGGACGTGATCGCCATTCGCAACAAAGCCGCCCGCGCGCTGCAGGCGGTATTTGCCGGCATGGGTTTGCCGCCTATTACGGATGAAGAAGTAGAAGCCGCCACCTACGCCCACGGTTCAAAAGATATGCCTGAGCGCAATATCGTCGAGGACATCAAGTTTGCTCAGGAGATCATCAACAAGAACCGCAACGGCCTGGAGGTGGTGAAAGCCCTGGCGAAAGGCGGCTTCCCCGATGTCGCCCAGGACATGCTCAATATTCAGAAAGCCAAGCTCACCGGCGACTACCTGCATACCTCCGCCATCATTGTTGGCGAGGGCCAGGTGCTCTCGGCCGTGAATGACGTGAACGATTATGCCGGTCCGGCAACAGGCTACCGCCTGCAAGGCGAGCGCTGGGAAGAGATTAAAAATATCCCGGGCGCGCTCGATCCCAATGAACTTGGCTAAGGGGTGAAAAATGGAAATTAACGAAACGCTGCTGCGCCAGATTATCGAAGAGGTGCTGTCGGAGATGAAATCAGGCGCAGATAAGCCGGTCTCCTTTAGCGCGTCTGCGGCTTCTGTCGCCTCTGCCGCACCGGTCGCCGTTGCGCCTGTGTCCGGCGACAGCTTCCTGACGGAAATCGGCGAAGCCAAACCCGGCACGCAGCAGGATGAAGTCATTATTGCCGTCGGGCCAGCGTTTGGTCTGGCGCAAACCGCCAATATCGTCGGCATTCCGCATAAAAATATTCTGCGCGAAGTGATCGCCGGCATTGAGGAAGAAGGCATCAAAGCCCGGGTGATCCGCTGCTTTAAGTCTTCTGACGTCGCCTTCGTGGCAGTGGAAGGCAACCGCCTGAGCGGCTCCGGCATCTCGATCGGTATTCAGTCGAAAGGCACCACCGTCATCCACCAGCGCGGCCTGCCGCCGCTTTCCAATCTGGAACTCTTCCCGCAGGCGCCGCTGCTGACGCTGGAAACCTACCGTCAGATTGGCAAAAACGCCGCGCGCTACGCCAAACGCGAGTCGCCGCAGCCGGTGCCGACGCTTAACGATCAGATGGCTCGTCCCAAATACCAGGCGAAGTCGGCCATTTTGCACATTAAAGAGACCAAATACGTGGTGACGGGCAAAAACCCGCAGGAACTGCGCGTGGCGCTTTAACAAAGGATATCCCGATGAATACCGACGCAATTGAATCCATGGTACGCGACGTGCTGAGCCGGATGAACAGCCTACAGGACGGGATAACGCCCGCGCCAGCCGCGCCGACAAACGACACCGTTCGCCAGCCAAAAGTTAGCGACTACCCGTTAGCGACCCGCCATCCGGAGTGGGTCAAAACCGCTACCAATAAAACGCTCGATGACCTGACGCTGGAGAACGTATTAAGCGATCGCGTTACGGCGCAGGACATGCGCATCACTCCGGAAACGCTGCGTATGCAGGCGGCGATCGCCCAGGATGCCGGACGCGATCGGCTGGCGATGAACTTTGAGCGGGCCGCAGAGCTCACCGCGGTTCCCGACGACCGAATCCTTGAGATCTACAACGCCCTGCGCCCATACCGTTCCACCCAGGCGGAGCTACTGGCGATCGCTGATGACCTCGAGCATCGCTACCAGGCACGACTCTGTGCCGCCTTTGTTCGGGAAGCGGCCGGGCTGTACATCGAGCGTAAGAAACTCAAAGGCGACGATTAACAGGGGGTAAGCATGCGCTATATCGCTGGCATTGATATTGGCAACTCCTCGACAGAAGTCGCCCTGGCGACGGTCGATGACGCAGGTGTGCTGAACATTCGCCACAGCGCGTTGGCTGAAACCACGGGTATAAAAGGCACATTACGAAATGTGTTCGGTATCCAGGAGGCGCTAACGCAGGCGGCAAAAGCGGCCGGCATTCAGCTCAGCGATATTTCGCTTATTCGCATTAACGAAGCCACGCCGGTCATTGGCGATGTGGCGATGGAAACCATCACGGAAACCATCATCACCGAGTCCACCATGATCGGCCATAACCCGAAGACACCCGGCGGCGTCGGACTGGGGGTCGGCATCACCATCACACCAGAGGCGCTGCTGTCCTGCTCCGCGGACACTCCCTATATTCTGGTGGTCTCCTCGGCCTTTGACTTTGCCGATGTCGCCGCGATGGTCAATGCGGCAACGGCAGCGGGCTATCAGATAACCGGCATTATTTTGCAGCAGGATGACGGCGTGCTGGTCAATAACCGGCTACAGCAACCGCTACCGGTGATCGACGAAGTTCAGCATATCGACCGGATTCCACTTGGCATGCTGGCGGCCGTCGAGGTCGCTTTACCCGGTAAGATCATCGAAACGCTCTCCAACCCCTACGGTATTGCGACCGTTTTCGATCTCAACGCCGAGGAGACCAAAAATATCGTGCCAATGGCGCGGGCGCTGATTGGCAACCGCTCGGCCGTGGTGGTGAAAACCCCCTCCGGCGACGTCAAGGCCCGCGCTATTCCGGCAGGTAATCTGCTGCTCATCGCTCAGGGGCGCAGCGTACAGGTTGATGTGGCCGCCGGGGCGGAAGCCATCATGAAAGCGGTTGACGGCTGCGGCAAACTGGACAACGTCGCGGGAGAAGCGGGCACCAATATCGGCGGCATGCTAGAGCACGTGCGCCAGACCATGGCGGAGCTTACCAATAAGCCAGCTCAGGAGATCCGCATTCAGGATCTGCTGGCCGTTGATACGGCAGTGCCAGTCAGCGTGACCGGCGGTCTTGCGGGAGAGTTCTCGCTGGAGCAGGCGGTGGGTATCGCCTCGATGGTGAAGTCGGATCGCCTGCAGATGGCCCTCATCGCCCGTGAAATTGAGCACAAACTGCAGATTGCGGTTCAGGTGGGCGGCGCCGAAGCGGAGGCGGCTATTCTTGGGGCGCTCACCACTCCCGGCACCACGCGCCCGCTGGCGATCCTCGATCTGGGCGCCGGGTCGACCGACGCCTCCATTATCAATGCGCAGGGAGAGATCAGCGCCACTCACCTGGCCGGCGCCGGCGATATGGTCACGATGATCATCGCTCGCGAGCTGGGGCTTGAGGACCGTTATCTGGCGGAAGAGATCAAAAAATATCCGCTGGCAAAAGTCGAAAGCCTGTTTCATCTGCGTCATGAAGACGGCAGCGTCCAGTTTTTTCCGTCGGCCTTACCACCGACGGTATTTGCCCGCGTCTGCGTGGTGAAACCGGATGAACTGGTTCCCCTGCCCGGCGATCTGCCGCTGGAGAAAGTGCGCGCCATTCGCCGTAGCGCCAAATCACGCGTCTTTGTCACCAACGCCCTGCGAGCGTTACGCCAGGTGAGCCCTACCGGCAACATTCGCGACATCCCGTTCGTGGTGCTGGTGGGCGGCTCGTCCCTCGATTTCGAGATCCCCCAGCTGGTCACCGACGCGCTGGCGCACTACCGGCTGGTTGCCGGGCGCGGCAACATCCGCGGCTGTGAAGGCCCACGCAATGCGGTCGCCAGCGGATTACTCCTTTCCTGGCAAAAAGGAGGCACACATGGAGAGTAGCGTAGTCGCCCCCGCCATCGTCATTGCCGTCACTGACGAATGCAGCGAACAGTGGCGCGATGTCCTGCTGGGCATTGAAGAGGAAGGCATTCCTTTTGTTCTGCAGCCGCAGACCGGCGGCGATCTTGTTCATCACGCCTGGCAGGCGGCGCAGCGTTCGCCGCTGCAGGTAGGCATCGCCTGCGACCGGGAACGGCTCATCGTGCACTACAAAAATTTACCCGCATCAACTCCGCTGTTTTCGCTGATGTATCACCAGAACAGGCTGGCCCGGCGAAACACTGGCAACAATGCGGCTCGTCTCGTCAAAGGGATCCCATTTCGGGATCGCCATGCTTAATCCACAGGAGAACGCAGTATGAATAACGCACTAGGACTGGTTGAAACGAAAGGCCTGGTTGGCGCCATTGAAGCCGCTGATGCAATGGTGAAATCCGCCAACGTGCAGTTGATTGGTTACGAAAAAATTGGCTCCGGGCTGATTACCGTGATGGTCCGCGGAGACGTCGGCGCGGTCAAAGCCGCCGTTGACGCCGGCAGCGCGGCGGCCAGCGTGGTCGGCGAGGTCAAGTCCAGCCATGTGATCCCGCGCCCGCATAGCGATGTTGAGGCCATTCTGCCGAAATCCGTCTGACCCTCAAAAAAGGAGCACCGCGTGAAGCAATCACTGGGATTACTTGAGGTCAGCGGTCTGGCCCTGGCCATCACCTGCGCCGACGCTATGGCGAAAGCGGCCGCCATCACGCTGCTCGCCCTGGAAAAGACCAACGGTTCCGGCTGGATGGTGGTGAAGATCGCCGGTGATGTGGCCTCTGTCCAGGCGGCGGTGATGACCGGGGCCGAACTCGCCGAACGGCAGCAGGGGCTGGTAGCGCAGAAGGTTATCGCCAGGCCCGGGGAAGGCCTGCTGCCGGCCCGCGTCCAGGCGCCTTCACCAGCGCCTGACGTCGCCGTGACGGAGGAGAACACGGCCCTCACAGACGCCCCTTCCCACTCTACGGAGCGGGTGACCTGCAACCTGTGCCTGGACCCACACTGCCCACGACAAAAAGGCGATCCCCGCTCGCAGTGCCTGCACGCCGGTAAACGAGGTGACGCGTAATGGATAAACAACAGCTGGCTTCGACAGTCAACAAAGTGCTGGATGAGATGCGCCAGCGTCCCATTCCAATCGGTATCTCCAGTCGCCATATCCATTTAGCGGCGGCTGACTATGCCAGGCTTTTTCCCGCGCAGCCCATCCAGCCGAAAAAAGCGCTGCTGCAGCCGGGACAATATGCTGCAGAGCAGACGGTGACCCTGGTTGGCCCCAAAGGGCGATTAAACAACGTGCGCCTGCTCGGCCCTTTGCGCCAGACCAGCCAGGTGGAAATCTCACGCACCGACGCCCGGATCCTCGGTATCGCCGCGCCGCTGCGCATGTCCGGCAATCTGCAGGGCACGCCGGGGATCCGCCTGATAAGCCCCTTTGCCGAACTGGAGCTGAGCGGCGGGACGATTGTTGCCCAGCGACATATTCATATGTCGCCACTTGATGCGTTGATCCTGCGCGTCTCCCATGGCGATAGCGTCGCGGTGGCGATCGAAGGCAGCGACAGGCGGCTTATCTTCGACAACGTAGCGGTCCGCGTTGCCCCGGATATGCGTCTTGAGATGCACATCGATACTGACGAGGCTAATGCGGCAGGCGCTGACGCTGCGCAAGCCTGGGCAACGCTGGTGACGAAGCCATGAACCACGCGATGCTGCAGCGTATCGTCGAAGAGGTCGCCGCCCGTCTGCGCCGTCGCGCCCTCAGCACGGCCACGCTCAGCGTGGCCCAGCTCGGCGAAGCGGATATCCGCAGCCTGCTGTGCCAGCACGCTTCGCTGCGCATCGTGCAGGTCGATTTACCGCTGCTGGAGCAGCTTGCCGGCCAGCGTGCGCTGGCGGCAGCCGGTTGCGCACTGCATGGGGCGATGGCCTGGGGCGTTCGGGTACAGCTAACGCTGCTTCCCGCCCTGCTCCCCTCGCTGGCGGTAAAAAAACTCGCCCGCTTGCCGCTGACGTACAGCGATCCGCTTGGCCAGCCCGTCAGGCTTCACGCCGCGTCGGTGCTCACCTATGCCGACGTAGCCCGTTTCAGTGGCGGCTATCTGGTGCTGCGCCGCCGCCCCATTATCACCGCCCTCGCCCGCGAAGCGGCCGTCGCGCGGCATGTTCAATTGATTAAGCAGGAGTGAACTATGCATCTGGCACGCGTGACCGGCGCCGTCGTCTCGACGCAAAAATCGCCCTCTCTGAACGGCAAAAAACTGCTGCTGGTGCGCCGGGTAAGCGCGGACGACGATCCTCCGATTCTCCCCACGAGCGGCGATGAAGTGGCGGTAGATTCGGTTGGCGCTGGCGTCGGCGAGCTGGTGCTGCTCTGCAGCGGCTCGAGCGCACGCCACGTTTTCAGCGGCCCGAATGAGGCCATCGATCTTGCCGTCGTGGGCATTGTTGACTCACTTTCACGCTAAGGGGGCGCCTGTGGCTATCTATACCCGAACCGGCGATGCCGGCAGTACATCACTCTATACCGGCCAGCGGGTCAGCAAGACGCATCCGCGCGTCGAAGCCTACGGCACCCTGGATGAACTGAACGCCATGCTGAGCCTGTGCGTCTGCGCCGTCGCTGAAGAGGAACAGCGCACCCTGCTCGAAGCCCTGCAGCAGCACATTTTTTGGTTCAGCGCGGAGCTCGCCAGCGACAGCGAACAGCCATCACCGGGTAAGCGCTATATCAGCAGCGAAGAGATTGCCCTGCTGGAGCAGACCATCGATCGCGAGATGGCCCGCGTGCCGGCGCTGCACCAGTTTGTATTGCCCGGACGCTGTGAAGCCGCCAGCCGTCTGCACCTGGCCCGCACCGTTGCCAGACGGGCGGAGCGCCGGCTGGTCGAGCTGGCGGCAGAGGTTACTATCCGTCAGATACTGCTGCGTTATCTGAACCGCTTATCTGACTGCCTGTATGCCCTGGCGCGCAGCGAGGATCATGCCGCTCACCAGCGCCGCCTTGTGACGGAGATCGCGGCCCGCTATCTGGCCGCCAGCGGGTCGCCTGCGCCCGACGCGCCCAAAGCCCAGGCCGGGTCGCTCTCCTTTCACGAGCTGCATCAGCTCATCCATCAGGCCATTGAACACGCCCGCCAGCTGCAGGTGCCGGTGGTGGTCAGCATCGTTGACGCACACGGCACCGAAACCGTGACCTGGCGAATGCCCGATGCGCTGCTGGTCAGCAGCGAGCTGGCGCCGAAAAAAGCCTGGACCGCCGTCGCCATGAAAACCGCCACCCACGAGCTCGCGACGACCGTACAGCCAGGCGCTGCGCTGTACGGTCTGGAGAGCCATCTGCAGGGCAAAGTCGTCACCTTTGGCGGCGGATATCCGCTGTGGCGCGATGGCCAGCTAATAGCCGGCCTCGGCATTAGCGGCGGCAGCGTCGAGCAGGATATGGCTATTGCACAGGCTGCCATGGCGGCCATTAACGTGAGAACTCATCAATGAATACAGCAGAACTGGAAACCCTTATCCGCACCATCCTCAGTGAAAAGCTCGCGCCGACGCCCCCTGCCCCTCAGCAAGAGCAGGGCATTTTCTGCGATGTCGGCAGCGCCATCGACGCCGCTCATCAGGCTTTTCTCCGCTATCAGCAGTGTCCGCTAAAAACCCGCAGCGCCATTATCAGCGCCCTGCGGGAGACGCTGGCCCCCGAGCTGGCGACGTTGGCGGAAGAGAGCGCCACGGAAACCGGCATGGGCAACAAAGAAGATAAATATCTGAAAAATAAAGCCGCTCTTGAAAACACGCCGGGCATAGAGGATCTCACTACCAGCGCCCTCACCGGCGATGGCGGGATGGTGCTGTTTGAGTACTCGCCGTTCGGGGTTATTGGCGCCGTGGCGCCCAGCACCAACCCAACGGAAACCATTATCAACAACAGTATCAGCATGCTGGCGGCGGGTAACAGCGTCTATTTCAGCCCCCATCCCGGCGCGAAAAAGGTCTCGTTGAAGCTTATCGCCAGGATCGAAGAGATCGCCTACCGCTGCAGCGGGATCCGTAACCTGGTGGTGACCGTTGCCGAGCCGACCTTTGAAGCCACCCAGCAAATGATGTCCCACCCGCTGATTGCCGTTCTGGCTATCACCGGCGGCCCTGGCATTGTGGCGATGGGCATGAAAAGCGGTAAAAAAGTGATCGGCGCTGGCGCCGGCAATCCGCCGTGCATCGTTGATGAAACCGCCGATCTCGTCAAAGCCGCCGAAGATATCATCAGCGGCGCCGCCTTCGATTACAACCTGCCCTGTATCGCCGAAAAAAGCCTGATCGTCGTCGCCTCCGTCGCTGACCGCCTGATCCAGCAGATGCAGGATTTTGACGCGCTGCTGTTGAGCCGACAGGAGGCCGATACCCTGCGTGCCGTCTGCCTGCCCGACGGCGCGGCGAATAAAAAACTGGTCGGTAAAAGCCCGGCTGCGCTGCTGGCGGCGGCGGGTCTCGCCGTTCCGTCTCGCCCCCCTCGCCTGCTGATAGCCGAGGTGGAGGCGAACGACCCCTGGGTGACCTGCGAGCAGCTGATGCCGGTGCTGCCGATCGTCAGGGTCGCCGACTTTGACAGCGCCCTGGCGCTGGCCCTGCGCGTTGAGGAGGGTCTGCACCACACCGCCATTATGCACTCGCAGAATGTCTCGCGGCTCAATCTGGCGGCACGCACGCTGCAGACCTCCATTTTTGTCAAAAATGGCCCGTCTTACGCGGGAATCGGCGTCGGCGGCGAAGGGTTTACCACCTTCACCATCGCCACGCCAACCGGAGAAGGCACCACCTCCGCGCGGACGTTCGCCCGCCTGCGGCGCTGCGTGTTGACCAACGGTTTTTCCATTCGCTAACCGGGGGCGCCATGCATACCTTTTCTCTGCAAACGCGCCTCTACAGCGGCCCGGGCAGCCTTGCCGCGCTGCAGCGCTTTAGCCATCAGCACATCTGGATCGTCTGCGACGGCTTCCTGGCGCGCTCGCCGCTGCTTGACCGACTGCGCGCCGCGCTGCCCGCCAGCAACCGCGTCAGCGTGTTCAGCGATATTACACCGGATCCGACCATTCACACCGTGGCGAAAGGGATAGCGCAGATGCAGGCCCTGCGTCCGCAGGTGGTGATCGGCTTCGGCGGCGGCTCGGCGATGGATGCCGCCAAGGCTATCGTCTGGTTCAGCCAGCAGGGCGGTCTGCCTGTCGACACCTGCGTGGCGATCCCCACCACCAGCGGTACCGGTTCGGAAGTGACCAGCGCCTGCGTCATCAGCGACCCGGAAAAAGGGATCAAGTACCCGCTGTTCCATGAGGCGCTCTGTCCCGACATGGCGATCATCGACCCGACGCTGGTGGTTAGCGTACCGCCCACCATCACAGCCCATACCGGGCTGGACGCGCTGACCCACGCCCTGGAGGCATGGGTCTCGCCGCAGGCCACCGATTTTACCGATGCGCTGGCGGAAAAGGCCGCCAGGCTGGTGTTTCGCGCCCTGCCCGTTGCGATTCGTCAGGGCGACTGCATTGCGACCCGCAGCAAAATGCACAATGCATCAACCCTCGCCGGTATGGCCTTTAGCCAGGCTGGCCTTGGGCTCAATCATGCGATCGCCCATCAGCTTGGCGGCCAGTTTCACCTCCCCCATGGCCTGGCCAATGCGCTGCTGCTGACCGCGGTGATCCGCTTCAATGCCGGCGAGCCGCGAGCGGCTAAGCGCTATGCGCGCCTGGCCAGGGCCTGCCGCTTCTGCCCGCCCGCAGCTGGCGAACAGGAGGCTTTCCAGGCGCTGCTTACCGCGGTGGAAACGCTGAAACAGCAGTGCGCCATTCCCACCCTCAAGGGCGCGCTGCAGGAAAAGTATCCCCTTTTCTTATCGCGAATTCCCGCCATGGTGCCGGCCGCGCTGACCGACGCCACCCTGCGCACCAACCCGCGTCCGGTCGATGGCGCGGCCATCGCGCAACTGCTGGAGAACCTGCAATGAGTGAAGCGATAGGGCCACTATCAAGCATTGATGCAGCGGAGATCCGCGAACGCGTTCGGGCCGCTGGCGTCGTAGGAGCCGGTGGCGCAGGCTTTCCGACCCACATCAAACTGCAGGCCCGGGTGGACACCGTGCTGGTGAACGCCGCCGAATGCGAACCGATGCTGAAGGTTGACCAACAGCTGATGGCGCAGCAGGCTGACCGACTGATTCGCGGCCTGGGTTACGCGATGACCGCCACTGGCGCCCGGGAAGGGATCATTGCCCTGAAGGCGAAATATGCTCCGGCGATTGCGGCATTAACCCCACGACTCCCGGAATGGGCCCGGCTGCATATTCTGCCTGACGTCTATCCGGCCGGGGATGAGGTGCTCACTATCTGGCTGGCGACGGGACGCCGCGTACCACCTGCCGCGCTGCCGGTCAGCGTCGGCGTGGTGGTCAATAACGTGCAGACGGTGCTCAATATCGCCAGAGCCGTGGAACAGGGCTATCCGGTAACTCGCCGGACGTTGACCGTCAATGGCGCCGTCGCCCGTCCACTGACGCTGGCCGTACCACTGGGTATATCGCTGCGCGAGGTGCTGGATCTGGCCGGCGGCGCGACGGTTGACGAACCGGGGTTTATCAACGGCGGTCCGATGATGGGCTCGCTTATTACCTCCCTCGAGACACCGGTCACCAAAACCACCGGCGGCCTGCTGGTGCTCCCGGGCAACCATCCTTTGATCCAGCGACGGCGGCAGGATGAACGAACGCTGCTCGCCATCGCCCGCACCGTCTGTGAACAGTGCCGTTTATGTACAGATTTATGCCCCCGGCACCTGATCGGCCATGAGCTTTCCCCTCATCTGCTGGTGCGGGCGGTGAACTATCGCCAGGCGGCCACCCCGTCGCTGCTGCTCAGCGCCCTGACCTGTTCGGAGTGCAACGTTTGCGAGAGCGTCGCCTGCCCGGTGGGTATTTCCCCCATGCGCATCAACCGTCTGCTGAAACGTGAGCTCAGGGCGAAAAACCTGCGCTACGACGGACCGCTGCGTCCGGCGGACGAGATGGCGAAGCACCGCCTGGTGCCGGTCAAGCGGCTCATCAGCAAACTGGGACTTGATCCCTGGTATCAGGAAGCGCCGCTGACGGCGGTGGAGCCGGAGGTGGCCTGCGTCACCCTGCCCCTGCGCCAGCATATCGGCATCAGCGCCGTGCCCTGCGTCGCGCCGGGAGAGCGGGTAACGCGCGGCCAGCTACTGGCGGATATCCCCGCCGACGCCCTCGGCGCGCCGGTGCACGCCAGTATTGACGGCCTGGTCTCCGCCATCACGGAGCAGGCCATTACGCTTGTAAGAGGTTAATCATGACCCAGGCTATCGGAATTTTAGAACTGACCAGCATCGCCAGGGGGATGGAGCTGGGTGACGTCATGCTGAAAAGCGCGAACGTACAGCTCCTGCTCTGCAGAACCCTTTGCCCCGGGAAATTCCTGCTGATGCTCGGCGGCGACGTCGGCGCCGTGCAGCAGGCAATCGCCGCCGGCACCGCGCGCGCTGGGGAGATGCTGGTGGACAGCCTGGTGCTGGCCAACATTCACCCCAGCGTACTACCGGCGATCAGCGGTCTCAACGTGGTCGGGCAGCGGCAGGCGGCGGGGATCGTCGAAACCTGGAGCGTGGCGGCGTGCATCAGCGCCGCCGACCGCGCGGTGAAAGCGGCCAACGTCACCCTGGTGCGGGTCCATATGGCGTTTGGTATCGGCGGCAAATGCTACATGGTGGTGGCGGGTGATATCGCCGATGTCGACAACGCCGTCACGGTGGCCAGCGACAGCGCAGGCGAGAAAGGATTACTGGTTCACCGGGCAGTGATCCCGCGACCGCACGATGCGCTGTGGCAACAGCTGATGGAGGGATAATGGAACCGCAAACCCCTACCGAACGCATGATCCAGGAGTATGTCCCGGGCAAACAGGTTACTCTGGCGCATCTCATTGCCAATCCTGGCAAAGATCTGTTCAAAAAGCTGGGTCTGCCGGACGCGGTCTCCGCCATCGGCATTCTTACCATTACCCCCAGTGAAGCATCGATTATCGCCTGCGACATCGCTACCAAGTCCGGTGCGGTGGAGATCGGTTTTCTCGATCGCTTCACCGGCGCGGTGGTGTTGACCGGCGATGTCTCCGCCGTGGAGTACGCGCTCAGGCAGGTCACCCGCACCCTCGGTGAGCTGATGCGCTTCACCGCTTGCCCAATTACCCGGACCTGAGCCCATGAAACGCCTGATGCTAATCGGACCCAGCCAGTGCGGCAAAACCTCGCTGACACAGGTATTGCGTGGCGAAACCCTGCGCTATCAGAAAACCCAGGCCATCGTCTGGACGCCGGCCGCCATCGATACCCCCGGGGAATATCTGGAAAACCGCTGCCTGTACAGTGCACTGCTCACCAGCGCCTGCGAGGCCGATGTCATCGCGCTGGTACTAAATGCCGATGCGCCCTGGTCACCTTTTTCTCCGGGGTTTACCGCCCCGATGAACCGCCCGGTTATCGGGGTGATCACCAAAGCCGATTTAGCCGCCCCGCCCCGTCTGCAACAGGTCCGGACATGGCTCGAGGCGGCGGGCGCCGGACATATCTTTATCACCAGCGCGTTAACCGGCGACGGGCTTGATGACCTGTTCGCCTGCCTGAATGCAGAGGAATATCAATGACCTATAAAATCATGGCGATTAACGCCGGCAGCTCCTCCCTGAAGTTTCAGCTGCTTAACATGCCGCAGGGGGCGTTGCTCTGTCAGGGGTTGATCGAACGTATCGGCCTGCCCGAGGCCCGCTTCACGCTGAAAACGTCGGCACAGAAATGGCAGGAGACGCTGCCCATCGCCGATCACCATGAGGCAGTGACCCTGCTGCTGGAGGCGCTGACCGGCCGCGGGATCCTGAGCAGCCTGCAGGAGATCGACGGCGTTGGCCACCGCGTCGCCCACGGCGGCGAACGCTTCAAAGACGCCGCGCTGGTCTGCGACGATACCCTGCGGGAGATCGAGCGCCTGGCGGAGCTGGCGCCGTTGCATAACCCGGTCAATGCGCTGGGCATACGTCTCTTTCGCCAGCTGTTACCCGCGGTACCGGCGGTGGCGGTTTTTGATACCGCCTTTCACCAGACCCTGGCGCCGGAGGCCTGGCTCTATCCCCTCCCCTGGCGCTATTACGCCGAGCTGGGCATTCGCCGCTACGGTTTTCACGGTACCAGCCATCACTATGTCAGCAGCGCGCTGGCGGAAAAGCTGGGCGTACCGCTGAGCGCCCTGCGGGTAGTAAGCTGCCATCTGGGCAATGGCTGTAGCGTCTGCGCCATCAAAGGCGGGCAGTCGGTGAATACCTCAATGGGCTTTACTCCCCAGTCCGGGGTGATGATGGGCACCCGCAGCGGCGATATCGACCCGTCGATTCTTCCCTGGCTGGTGGAGAAAGAAGGGAAATCCGCCCAGCAGCTCAGCCAGCTGCTGAATAATGAATCCGGGCTGCTTGGCGTCTCCGGCGTGTCATCTGATTACCGCGACGTCGAACAGGCAGCTGACGCCGGCAACGAACGGGCGGCTCTGGCGCTGTCGCTGTTTGCCGAACGCATTCGCGCGACTATCGGCAGCTATATCATGCAGATGGGAGGTCTGGACGCGCTGATCTTTACCGGCGGCATAGGCGAGAATTCCGCCCGGGCGCGGGCGACGATCTGCCGCAATTTGCATTTTCTCGGCCTCGCGCTGGACGACGAGAAAAACCAGCGGAGCGCGACCTTTATTCAGGAGGATAATGCGCTGGTCAAAGTGGCGGTGATCAACACCAATGAAGAGCTAATGATTGCCCGCGACGTCATGCGTCTTGCATTGCCGCAGGCGCGCGAGCTGGCGGTGTCGGCATAAACGACGCGCCTCCTCTTGCGGAGAATCATGGTAACCGGCGGGTCGCCATGCCACTATGCGCCCTGGCGAAGGTAAGCGGAAAGGTGAAAATGTGGCTGTTGCACAATGTCCCGCCTCGTGCGGAGAACTTATCCAGGGCTGGATCCTCGGCAGCGAAAAGCTGGTCTCCTGTCCGGTGGACTGGTACAGCACCGTCGAGGTCGAGACCGGGGTACCGCGAAAAGACGAGCGGCCGCTGTCGCGGGCGATGGTCGACCAGCTGCTGGCCCACTGGGGCTACCCCCCAGCGCTGAGCCAGCAGATCCGCATCACCCTGCACTCAACGATCCCGGTGGCCAAAGGGATGGCCAGCAGCACCGCCGATATCGCTGCCACCGCCGTCGCCACCGCCCATCATCTGGGCCATCTACTGGATGAGCCGACGCTGGCGCGCCTGTGCGTCGCGCTGGAGCCTACCGACAGCACCCTGTTTCGCCAGCTGACGCTGTTCGACCATAATACCGCCGCCACGCAAATCGCCTGTCCCCCTCCGCCGGCGCTCGACCTGTTAGTGCTGGAGAGCCCGCTGACGCTGCGCACTACCGACTATCACCAGCTGCCGCGCGAGCCGGGCCTGTTGGCAAACGCCTCCCGGCTGCAGCTGGCGTGGGAGAAAGTACAGCAGGCCTGCCACTGCGGCAACCCGCAGCTGCTGGGCGAAGCAGCGACCATCAGCGCCATTGCCAGCCAGCAGCTGTTACCTAAGCCGGGGTTTGACGCGCTGCTGGACCTGGTGGAAAGCGCAGGGCTCTATGGTCTCAACGTGGCGCACAGCGGCAGCGTCGTCGGCCTGCTGCTGGACCGCCGTCGGCATGACGTCGAATTTCTGCAATGGCGGCTGGCAGAGAGCGATATCGCCGCCCACTGGCCGCAGCAGCATCTGTTGGCGATGGTGCCCGGGGGCGTCATCCTGCAGTAGGCCTCAGGCCAGCACCCGGCGCAACGCCGCCAGCAGCTGGTCGTTTTCCTCGGCGCTGCGGATCGCCACCCGGAAATAGCGGCTATCCAGCCCCGGGTAGTTGGCGCAGCTGCGGATCAGCACATGCTGGCGCAGCAGGGCATATTGCAGGTCAAAATCGGCTCTGTCGCAGCGCAAGAACAGGTAGTTAGCACGCCCGGGCCACACGGTCAGCCCGGCCATCTCCTGCAGCTGCGCATAGAAACGCGCTCCCTCCTCCTGCAGCCACTGCCAGGTGGCCCGCTGATACGCCCGATCCTGGAGAATAATTTCCCCGGCCAGGGCGGCATAGGCGTTGATGGACCACGGCATTTGTCGCGCGCGCAGTCGGGCCACCGCCTGGGCATCAGCGTTCAGCAGGTAGCCGAGACGCAGCCCCGGAATGGCATAAAATTTGGTCAGCGATCGCAAAACCCAGACGTGCGGATGCTGCGCCAGCAGAGGAATAAACCCCGGCTGGTCGGGGATAAAGTCGAGGAAGGCCTCATCGAGGATCAGGCTGATGTTCAGCGCCCGGCAGCGCTGCGCAATGGCTTCCAGCAGGCCCCGCTCCGGCAGCAGGCCGGTGGGGTTGTTCGGGGTGCAGAGAAACAGGCAGTCCAGCGCCGGAGTCAGGGCATCGAGGATCGCGTCGGTCAGCTGCCAGCCATCGCGCTCCCGCAGGGCATACTCCACCACCTCACAGTCCACCGTCTGCAGCGCCCGCCGGTACTCCGCAAAACCGGGAATGACGATCATCGCCCGCCGCGGCTTAAGGCCGTGGACGAGGGTGAAGATCGATTCAGTTTCGCCGTTGCCGGCGAGGATATGCGCCGCCGGCAACTGATGGTGGGCAGCCAGCGCCTGATGCAGCTGTTGATACTCGACGTCAGGGTAGCGTTCGGCGCAGCCTGGGTTGTCAACGATCGCCTGCCTGAGCGAGGCAGGCATCCCCAGCGGATTGATGTTGGCGCTAAAATCCAGCAGCTCGCCGGGGGCTATGCCCAGCAGGGCGGCGGCCTCGCGGATATTGCCGCCATGGGCGCTTTTCAGTAAGGCCATGTCCCTTTCCTGTGTGGTTATCCGCGGCGGGCCAGCGTCGCGCCGTCGGCGAAGTAGGCTTTAATCCCGGCGAGGATCGACTCGGCCACCTCCTGCTGGAATTTGGCCGTTTTCAGTTTCCGCTCTTCTTCCACGTTACTGATAAACGCCGTCTCCACCAGAATGGAGGGGATATCAGGCGCCTTCAGTACCGCAAAGCCCGCCTGCTCTACCCGATTCTTGTGCAAATTATTGATATTGCCCATTTTCTCCAGCACTGCCTTTCCGAATTTGAGGCTGTCGGCGATGGTGAGGGACTGCACCATATCGAACATGGTGTGGTCGACATAGCGGTCGCCGCTCTTGCTGACCCCACCGATCAGATCCGAGGCGTTCTGCGTCTGGGCGAGATATTTTGCCGCGGTACTGGTGGCCCCCTTGGTGGAGAGGGCAAACACCGAAGAGCCGCTGGGCTGGCGGCTGGTAAAGGCGTCGGCGTGAATCGACACGAACAGGTCGGCGCGCTGCTTCTGCGCCTTGGCGACACGCACTTTCAACGGGATAAACACGTCTTCGTTGCGGGTCATATAGGCCTTCATATTGCCTTCTTTGTCGATCAGCGCCCGCAGGCGACGGGCGATCTGTAGCACCACATCTTTCTCGCGGGTGCGATACTTCCCCACGGCACCGGAGTCTTCGCCGCCGTGCCCGGGATCGAGCATGATGACAATCGGCCGGTCGCGCCCGGCTTTGCCCGGCTGCGGCCCGCTTTGCGCCGGCGGCACCTGCCGCTCCAGATCGCCTTTGTTGTAATCCTCGAGCAGCGCCAGCAGCGGATCCTGAACATCGGTAGCGTTGGCGGGGTAGAGATCCATCACCAGACGCTCTTTAAAGCCGGCCACCGGCGCGAGGGCAAACAGCTGCGGCTTAACGTTCTGCTTGAGTTCGAAGACCATGCGCACGGTTTGCGGATCAAACTGGCCCACCCGGGCGGACTTAATAAAGGGATCGTCAGCGCGGATCTGGCCCCCCATGCCCTTCAGTACCGAGTTCAGGTTAACCCCCTCCAGATCGACCACTACCCGTTCCGGATTACTGAGGGCAAACTGCCGGTATTTCAGCACATGATTCGATTCCACCGTGACGCGGGTGTAGGTCGATGCTGGCCAGACGCGAACAGCGACCACCCGCGCGGCGGCGGCCAGCCCAACAGGGCTCACGCTCATTAACCACATGGCGCCCGCCCCCTGCAATAAACGGCGACGGCTTAATCCAGAGTTGTTTCCCGACATGCCACTCCCAAGCAATAAAAACGCATTTATACCCAAAACAAACAGATTGACCAGAAACTTTAACGAAAGGCATATAACCTGTCATCTATAAAAGGGTAAACATTCATTGACACCCTGCGCCGGGTCACATGTTTTTCGCGGCTTAGCCTCAAATTGGGGCTTGCGCTTAACGGCAAAACAGAATAAAAATACAATAATTACGAATAATCATGCATTGAGGGTTTGTCATGGTGAAGGAACGTCGCACTGAACTGGTAGAAGGATTCCGCCATTCTGTTCCCTATATTAATGCCCATCGGGGAAAAACGTTTGTCATCATGCTGGGCGGCGAAGCCATTGAGCATGAAAATTTCTCAAATATTGTCAATGACATAGGATTATTGCATAGCCTGGGCATTCGCCTGGTGGTGGTCTATGGCGCCCGCCCGCAGATTGACGCTAACCTCGCCGAGCACCATCACGAGCCGGTCTATCACAAGCAGACGCGAGTGACTGACGCCAAAACGCTGGAGCTGGTTAAGCAGGCGGCGGGGATGCTGCAGCTGGAGATCACCGCCCGTCTGTCGATGAGCCTCAACAACACCCCGCTGCAGGGGGCCCATATCAACGTTGTCAGCGGCAACTTTATCATTGCCCAGCCGCTGGGCGTCGATGACGGCGTCGATTATTGCCACAGCGGACGCATTCGCCGCATTGACGAAGAGGCGATTCATCGTCAGCTCGACAGCGGCGCCATTGTCCTGATGGGGCCGGTCGCGGTGTCGGTCACCGGCGAGAGCTTTAACCTGACTTCGGAAGAGATCGCTACCCAGCTGGCCATCAAGCTGAAGGCGGAGAAAATGATCGGCTTCTGTTCGTCGCAAGGGGTTTACAACCAGGCCGGGGAAATTGTCTCCGAACTGTTCCCTAATGAGGCGCAAGCCCGCGTCGAAGAGCTGGAAGCAGACGAAGACTATAACTCCGGCACCGTGCGCTTCCTGCGCGGGGCGGTGAAGGCCTGCCGCAGCGGCGTACGGCGCTGCCACCTGATCAGCTATCAGGAAAATGGCGCGCTGCTGCAGGAGCTGTTTTCACGCGACGGCATCGGCACCCAGATCGTCATGGAGAGCGCGGAGCAGATCCGTCGGGCGACCATCAATGATATCGGCGGTATTCTTGAGCTGATAAGCCCGCTCGAGCAGCAGGGCATTCTGGTACGCCGTTCCCGCGAACAGCTGGAGATGGAGATCGACAAATTCACCATTATTCAGCGCGATAACACCACCATCGCCTGCGCCGCCCTCTATCCTTTCCCGGAAGAGAAGATCGGCGAAATGGCCTGCGTGGCGGTGCATCCGGATTACCGGAGCTCGTCGCGGGGAGAGGTGCTGCTGGAGCGTATTGCCGCTCAGGCCAGGCAGATGGGACTGAGCAAGCTGTTCGTGTTAACCACCCGCAGCATCCACTGGTTCCAGGAGCGCGGCTTCACGCCGGTGGATATCGACCTGCTGCCGGAGAGTAAAAAGCAGATGTATAACTATCAGCGCCGGTCGAAGGTGCTGATGGCCGACCTCGCTTAAGCCCTTCTCCTCTCTATCTAACGGCCCGGGATAGCGCGACGCTTATCGCTTTATCCCCGGCCGGTCTCCCGCCCCTCTTCCCGCCAGCCTGGCGTACGCACGCGGGCGAAATTCCTGGTTTCCGCGCAGGCCATTTCTTTCTCGCTGGCTCACCGATATGCTATTGGCTGTCGACAGGACGTCGACTGGCGCCGCGGCCGCCACCCGCCCTGTAAGGATCGCTTAAAGAATGGAAACCAAACCGAACTGGCTGGTCAGACATATTAATCTCATCACCACCGCGGTCGCCCTCTATCCGTGGTTGCTGATGATACTGCTCCTCTGGGATAACCAGCGCCATCATCAGCATGGCTATGCCGCGCTCGGCGCCGCCATCGCGATATTATTTCTGCTGGCCCTGACGTCCGGCATGAATCTTCTCATCTCCTCGCTGGTGATTTTTTGTGCCCGCTGTTCCACCCCACCGCTGGCCGGCGGCGCAGCAGTCCGCTTTTTCGCGATGAACTCGATCTCGGCGCTCTGGCTTTTCCCTCTGTTCTTTAGTTACTGATTTTTCCGCCAGCCCGGGCGACGGCTGCAGCATTTTCCATCGCCCGGACCCGGCGTCTCATGGGGTTTCGCGCCCGGCGAAAATCTCCGCCAGGCCGCTGCGCCGTTCGGTGCGCGTCACAATGGCCTGGGAGAGCACCTGCTCGTCGGCATAGAGCGACAACCGCCGTTTCGCGCGGGTGATCGCCGTGTAGACCAGTTCGCGGGTCACCAGCGGGACGCTGCGCGCCGGCAGGATCAGCGCCGCGTGTTCGAACTCCGAGCCCTGCGATTTATGCACGGTCATCGCCCAGGCGGTATCATGCTCCGGCAGACGGCTCGGCTGCACCGACTTGATGGCGCCGTCGGGCATCAGGAACCACACCCGCAGCTCGCCGTTGCGCTCCAGGGCGATGCCGATATCGCCGTTAAACAGCCCCAGCGCGCTGTCGTTGCGCGATATCATGATCGGTCGGCCATCATACCAGCGAGAGTGGCGCGGCAGGGCGATCGCCCGCTGGCGGTTGAGCCGCTGCTCCAGCCGCTCATTGACGCCGCTCACGCCATACGGCCCCTCGCGCAGCGCGCACAGCAGCTGGAATTCGCTGAAAGCGGCCAGCATGGCCTGCGGTTCGGCCCGCTCGCGGCGCAGCTGCAGGTAGCGCTCATAGCCCTGCTGAGCCGCGCCGAGCATGGCTTCGTACTCTTCGGTCGTGCTGAGGGGATGAAGCGCGATATCGTCAAACGGCTGGCGCAGCGTGGCCTTCACCTCCGCGCGCGCGCCAGCGTTCACCGCCCGCGCCAGGCTCCCGATGCCGGAGTGACTACCGAAGCGATAGCTCTTTTGCAGCAGGCACAAACTGTCTCTCAGCGCGCCCGCGATAGCCCCCTCGCCCGCCGGCACCGGCGAACCGGTCAGCCGGGTCAGCTCCTGCGCCCGCGCGGCGGTATAGCCCGAACTCGCCCAGGCGCAGATATCCCCCAGCACCGCCCCCGCTTCTACGGAGGCCAGCTGGTCGCGATCGCCGAGGAAAATCACCCGCCCGTGGGCCGGCAGCGCGTCGATAAGCCGCGACATCATCGGCAGGTCGATCATCGAGGCTTCATCCACCACCAGCACGTCCAGATGCAGCGGGTTGCCGGCGTGATAGCGCATCCGCTGGCTGCCTGGCTGGGCGCCCAGCAGACGATGCAGCGTGCTGGCCTCGGTGGGAATCAACGCTTTCTGCGCGTCGGTCAGCGGCAATTTTCTCAGCGCCGCGCCCAGCGATTCGGTCAGACGCGCCGCCGCTTTCCCCGTCGGTGCCGCCAGGCGAATACGACAGCGTGGGCTGTCTTCGATCTGGATCAGCGCCGCCAGAAGCTTCGCCACGGTGGTGGTCTTCCCGGTCCCGGGACCGCCGGAGATCACTGAGATGCGGCGGGTCAGCGCCACCGCCGCGGCCACTTTTTGCCAGTCGGTTTCGCCGGTGGCAGGGAACAGGGCATTCAGGGTTGACGCCAGCCGGGCCTCATCCATCTCCAGCACCCGGTTGGCTTCATTGAAGAAGCGGGCGACGGTCAGCTCGTTGCGCCACATCCGATTCAGATAGAGCCGGTCGCCGCACAAAATCATCGGCGCCGGAGCATCGCCGCAGCTCACCGCCGACGACGCGAGCAGCAGTGCGGGCCAGTCCTCCGGCGCGCCGGCTTCGGCCAGCAGCCGATCGCGGATCTCCCCCGCTTTACCGCTCAGCGCCTCGTCGCCGCTCAACCGCGAGAGCGGCAGACAGACGTGCCCCTCGCCGGCATCCCGGCTCAGCAAGGCCGCCGCCAGCTTGACCGCCGGCGGGTCGTTTTGCGCCACCATCAGGGCAAACTGGACGTCCAGCGGCCGCAGCAGACGCTGCTCCACCGCCGCCAGCAGTAGTTGTTCGAAAGTCATGAGGCCTCCTCCTGAGTTTCTCCGGCAAAAAGCTGATCCAGACCGTCAATCAGCGGTCGCACCGGCCGGGTGGTGAAGATCCCCTGCCCCCCCTCCTGCCCGTCCATGCCGCGCAGGAAAAGATAAATCACGCCGCCGAAGTGGCGGTCATAGTCATAATCGGCCAGCCGGTGGCGCAGATAGCGGTGCAGCGCCAGGCTATACAGCTGATACTGTAGATCGTAGCGGTGGGCACGCATCGCCTGCTCCATCGCCGGCCGGGTGTAGGCCTCGCGATCTTCCCCCAGCCAGTTGGATTTGTAATCCAGCAGGTAATAACGGCCTTCGTGACGGAAGACCAGATCGATAAAGCCCTTCAGCATGCCGCGCACCTGGCGGAAATCCAGCGGCGGCGTGTCGGCAGAGAGGGGATCGTACTGGCGGATAAGCGCGTCAAGGCGCTCCGCCGTCAGCAGCTGGGCGATGGGCAGGTAAAATGCCATCTCCACCTGTTTATCCCGCGCCGCAAGCTGATTGAGCGCGATATCCGGCCCCGGCAGGCGGGTCTTCAGCACGCCCCCCAGCCAGTCGGTCAGCACCGGCGCCCACTGCGCGTCAAACCCGCTCAGCTGCAGCTTCTCCGCCATCCACCCTTCCGGCACCGGCTGGGTGAAGTCCAGCTCCTCAAACAGGCTGTGCAGGAAGGTCCCCGGCGCGGCGCCGCGCGGGAACTGGTGCGGAGTCAGCTGCGGCTCTTCCACGACTTCGCCGACGCCGGCGGCATCAACATCCAGACGCGGCAGCAAATCCTGCCCGCCGCTGAAACCATGCTGCTGCAGTCCGGAGTAACTGGTCACCCGCCAGTCGTCGGCGATGCGGCGCTGCAGCTCGCGCGCCGACAATCGCGGGATGGTCGCCGCGGGCGCCTGCCACGGGGTGAGATCCAGTTCGCCCGGAATCTGTAATGCAATATCGCCATGACAGAAGTCTGCCAGCCGCGCAGCCAGCCCGGCGGCGTCCATGGCTTCGCCCGCCTGCAGCAGCCACCCCAGCGCGCTGAGGTGGAAATCGCTGTTGCCGGATTTCCGGCTGCTGAGCGGCGCCACGCCGAGGCTGCAGTGCCAGACCGCGCGGGTCAGGGCGACGTACAGCAGGCGCAGATCTTCCGCCAGTCGTTCCGCCTCCGCCAGCTCGAGGCTGGCCTCATCCTGGCCCAGATCCAGCACCGCCGCGAACGTCTCGCGATCGTGGTAAAACGCCTGGTCCTGTTTACGAAACCGGGCGATAAACGGCAGCCAGACCAGGGGGTATTCCAGCCCTTTTGACTTGTGAATAGTGACAATTTGCACCAGGTGCTTATCGCTTTCGAGACGCATCTGCTGGCTGGCGGCGTTGCTGTCCGGCTCGGCGATATGCTGCGCCAGCCAGCGCACCAGGGCATGCTCGCTTTCCAGCTGGCTGGCCGCCTCCTGCAGCAGTTCGCTGATGTGCAGAATGTCGGTTAAGCGCCGCTCGCCGCCGCGGGTCGCCAGCAGATTCTCGGCGATATGTCGGGCTGTCATCAACGCCCGCAGCATCGGCATCACTCCGCGCTGCCGCCAAATCTGGCGGTATTCGCTGAACTCTTCCACCAGCGCGTCCCACGCCTGCTCATCCTGGTTCAGGTTTTCAATATCCAGCGCGGTCAGGCCAAACATCGACGTCGCCAGCGCGCTGCGCAGGGTATTTTCCCGCTCCGGGGCCAGCACCGCCTGCAATAGCCAGAGCAGCTCCTGGGCCTCCAGCGTCTCAAAAACGCTGTCGCGGTTGGAGAGGTAGACCGAGGGAATACCCAGCGTCTGCAGCGCTTCACGCACCTGCGCCGCCTCCAGCCGGTTGCGCACCAGCACGGTAATATCCGAAGCCTGTACCGGGCGCGAGGTTTCCCCGCGCCACAGCAGCGCGCGCCCCCGCTGACCGGCGCTCAGCCAGTCGCGGATCTGCGTGGCGCAGAGCTGCGCCATAAAGGTCTGATAATCGCCAGACCCGACAGTGTCGCCGGGCATCAGCCAGACGTTCATCGCCGGTACGTCCGCCGCGTCAACGGTAAAGCGCAGCCCCTTGTTCTTCGCCGCCGCCTTCACCGGCAGGAACGGGATCTCGTGGAACATGAAGGGGTTATCGCTGAGGCTGAACAGCCGATTGACGCTGCCCACCATGCCCGGCGAGGAGCGCCAGTTGGTATCGAGGGTGTAGTGCGCGGCAACGTCGCCGCGCGCTTTCATATAGGTAAAGATATCGGCGCCGCGAAAGGCGTAGATGGCCTGCTTGGGATCGCCGATCAGCAGCAGAGCCGTCTCCGGCTGCCGGCGCCAGATGCGGCGAAAAATCCGGTACTGCTGAGGGTCGGTGTCCTGAAATTCATCGATCATCGCCACTGGAAAACGCTGGCGAATGGCGCTGGCCAGCGTCTCGCCGCTGTCGCCGCGCAGCGCCTCGTCAAGCCGGCCGAGCATATCGTCAAACCCCAGCTCGCCGCGGCGGCGCTTTTCGCGGGCGACCGCATCGCGGATCTCGACCATCGCTCTCGCCAGCACCAGATCGGTGAGCGTCAGCGAGGAGGCCAGCAACGACTCTACGGCGCTAAACAGGGGATGCACCGGCGGTTCGCCACCGGCTTTGGTGCGCTCGAGCAGAAACGACTGGGCAAATTTCTCCAGCGCGTCGGGCAGCTGGTAGCTTAACGTCTCTTCCTGCGCCCAGGCGTTCACTTTCTCCATCCACTTGCCCTGGTTGCCGCGATTAAACTTCCGCCGGTCAAGGCCGGAATTTTCCAGCACGCCTTCGATCTCGCCCACCTGCTCACGCCACTGCTGCTTGAGCGAGTCAATGCGGGCGATGATCTGCTGATGGCGTTCGGCCAGCGTCTCGTTAGGGGCTGGCGGCGACTTAAGCTGCGGCGCTTCGCCCTGCAGCCAGCGGTCAAGGGACTTCAGCAGATCGCGCGGCCCTTTCCAGACGTCGTGGATCACCGCCGCGATATCGCGGGTCAGGGGATAGCAGTGGCGGCGCCAGAAATCGGCGCAGGCCTGATAGCGCAGGCGGGATTCATCCTCGATCAGCTGTTGCTCGAACAGCATGCCCGACTCGAAGGCGTTAAGGCTCAGCATCCGTTGGCAAAAGCCGTGGATGGTGAATACCGCCGCCTCGTCCATCTGCCGTTCAGCCAGCAGCAGCGTCTTCGCAGCGTCATCTTTATCGGCGATCTCCGCCAACAACGCGCTGTAGAGCGGATTGTCGGATTCGCCGCGCAGGCAGGCGATGCGCAGTTCGTGGATGTTGCTGCGGATACGGCCGCGCAGCTCTTCGGTCGCCGCCTCGGTAAAGGTCACCACCAGCAGTTCTTCAACGCTGATGGCGCGGGGATAGGCGGCCTCACCGCCCAGCCCCAACAGCAGCCGCAGATACAGCACGGCGATGGTAAAGGTTTTTCCGGTGCCCGCAGAGGCTTCTATCAGGCGCTCGCCGATCAGGGGCAAGCGCAGGGGATCCAAAGACTCAGCGGTGTCGGTCATTCATTCTCTCGCATCAGGGGTAAGGATTGCTGCAATGCGCTGACGTTTTCCCACACTTTGCCGCCTTTCGGCTGGGCATAGTCCGCTTTGCCATTCTGGCTACCGGAAATCTGGGACAAGATCGTCATGCCCTGCGGATCCACCACCGTCTGATGGAAGAAGTCGGCAAGTTTTTGCGGCGTCAGCAGTTTAATCTGAGCCACTACTTTATCACGTGAATCAAAACGCATATTACCGCGATCGAAATCTTTGCTCAGTTTCGAGGCTTCATCGCCCAGCGTCTGCGGCGCCTGCAGCATCTGGCTTATCACCGCCTGCTGGAGCTGAGCAAACTCTTCCGGCTTCATCGCCCGCAGCTTCGCCTCCGCGGTGGGGAAGAAGGCCTGGAACCGCTGCCAGAGGAAGGCCGGCTGCTTATCGCTACTCTGCAGCAGGAAGCCCATGCCCCACTGGCGCCCCACGTTCATCGGGAAGGCAAAGACCGCGTAGCCGAGCTGCTCTTCAGTACGCAGCTGGTTGTAGAACCACGGCTGAATGATCTGCCCCAGCAGGGTGCTGGCGGCGGTGCTGCTGAACTCATCCACGTTGGGCGGCGCAAACACCGCGGCCAGCGCGGAGTCGGTGCTATTGCCCGCTTTGTTGAAGATCGCCAGCTGCTGCCGGTTCACCACCACGTCTTTATTACGGCACCATTCGTTGCCGTCAGCGCCCAGCTGCTGCTGGATCTGGCGGGCCAGGGTCGTGGCGGCATCGGCGGTCATATTGCCGATCACCATCAGTTCAGGACGCCCCCTGGTTTTCAGGTTGGCGCGGTAGTCGAGCACCTCTTTAAGGGTAATGGAGGGCAGCAGCGCCCGGCGCACTTCGCGCTGGAAGTACGGCACCTGCGAGACCATCTGGATCGGCATTATCGCCTGATCGTAGGCTTTGCCTTTCTCGGCGGAATCCATCATCTGCGCATACCAGGATTTGGCCTGCTCCAGCTGCTCCTCGGTCGGCGTATAGCTGAAGTATCCCTGCAACAGATCGCTGAACAGCGCCGGAAGATGCTGGGTATAGCCGTTGGCATTGACCATTAATCCGTTATTAGCGCCGGTAGAGAACGAAATGCCGCCGACCGCCGCCTGGTTACTGAGCTGGTCGAGGGCGATGCCGGCGAGATAATCGTTGAGGGCAAACATCACCTGCCGGCGAGCGCTGTCCATCGCCTGGGGATTACGCAGCACCAGGGAGATGTCCGCCTTCGGCTCGCTGGCAAAATACTGGCTCGGGGCATACACCACCCGCAGCGTCGGTTCATCAAGGATCAGCTGCGGATGCGGCCAGGCTTTATCGCTTTTGATAAGGGTGAAGTCATCCGGAATATAGGGGTTGAGCGCCGGCAGCTGCAGCTGGATGGCCTGCGATTTGTGCTGCCAGTCAGCGAACGTCTGCTCGCTAATCTTATCCACCTGATACGGCGCATCGACAAAGTAGGCCGTCTTGTTATGCGGCTCCTGGGGGCTGATATACCAGATGCGGGCGTTCTGCGGGGTCATCATCGCCAGCCGGTCTTTGATCGCCTGCGGGTCGTACTGGTCGGCAATATTCACCACGTCCAGCGCATGCTCGACCGGCACTCGGATCATGGTGTCCGCCAGCCATTCCACGTAGTCCATGTCGCGGTTGATCGACGGATAGCGGAAATCCAGCGCCAGTACATGCGCCAGTTCGTCGAAGTACCGTTTATCGATGCCCTGAGTACGCAGGAGGCCGAGGTAGCTGAAAATGGCCGCCGTCACTTCATCGCGGTGCGCCAGGCCTTTGTCGGTGAGGGTGGCTGAGATCGCCAGTACGCCGCTGTTGCCGTTTACCACCGGATCGGAATCGGCGCGGATACCTTCCGCCAGACCCTGTTTTTGCAACCAGTCAGAGAGCGTGCCCGGGCTGCGGTTGCCGATAAGATAGGTGACCAGCTCATCGGTTTTGCTGCGGAAGCGATCGCTGTTGTTGTCGATGCGAAACTCGACGCGCAGCACTTTACGCGGCATCGCCGGCACATAGTGAATAATGATGCCTTTTTGCGCATCCGTGACCACCGGGACGGTAATTTCCGGCCTGCTGATCTGACGATTCGGCACGCGGCCAAAGGTGTCCGCAGCCATGCGCGCCAGCGCCGGCAACGGCTTGTTGCTGTAGATCACCGCTTTCATCAGATTGGCGGAGTACCAGCTATCGCGGAAGGTGTGCAGCGCATCAAGCACCGGGCTGCCGGGCTTATCGCTGAGCGTCTCGAGGTTGCCGCCGGAGAAGTGGGCCGCCGGGTGAGCCGGGTTGATGGTCTCCGCGCTGACCTGGGCCATGCGCATCCCGTCTCGCGTCCGGGCCATCGTCAGCTCGGCGTTGACCGCGTTACGTTCGCGGTCGGCATATTTTTTATCCAGCAGCGGCGCGGCGATGGCGTCGGCCAGGCGATCTACGGCCCCGTCCAGCGCATCATTTTCCACTTCAAGATAAAACGCGGTGCGGTAGGGCGCGGTACTGGCGTTATGGCTGCCGCCGTGCAGCTTAAGAAACTCTGCAAGGCTGTCAGGCTGGGGATATTTTTGCGACCCCATCAGCGTCATATGTTCCAGAAAATGCGCCAGCCCCTGATGATCTGCCGGATCCTGCAGGGATCCCACCGGCACCACCAGCGCCGACAGCGATTTCACCGCCTGCGGATCGGAAACCAGCAGCACGACCATGTCGTTATCAAGGCGGATCGCCTGATACTGACGCGTATCTTTTTCGCTTTTGCGGATCGTCTCCTGAATCGGCTGCCATCCGGTGTCGGCCTGACTAAACGGCGCCCAGAGGACGGCCAGCACAACAAAAACCTTGAACCATAAACTGCGGGGCATTCACGAACCTCATCATTAACAAACTTGCGCTGCACAGCGTGCAGCCTTTTATGTCCATCAGTCCGTGATACGTTGCGCATATTAAATGAACCGCCATTCAGTGCGCAATTTTTATACTATTTAAATTTGTGTGGACCGATGGTAACGATATAGCGGTAACAGATAACGCTGCGTCTGGGCAATGATTTCTTCGTAATGCGCCGGCTCCAGCGAACGCCACAGGCGTTGATACCAGATATCGGCGCCCTCCCCGCTGACCACCATGTTCCCTTCGTAGGTCTGCAGGAATTTGCTCCGCGCTTTCTGCTGCGTCTCTTCGTCCATTAAGATGACATCCTTTTCGGCGTCGTAACAGGCTTTCAGCCAGGCGCCACCGCTTTCCGGCAGCAGCAGCAGCGGCTGCGACATCCCCAGCAAATAGCCATCCACCAGCTCGTTAAGGTACGCCTGCGCCTCGGCGGGCGCCAGCGCCGGAAAGCGCCACTCTCCCTCTTTCCGCACAAACAGCCGGCTCTCGCCGGTGCCGCCGCTGGCGCAGTAGACAAGGTGTTCCAGCCAAAGTTGCATCCCCTGGGAGACGCTCAGCAGCGAAGGCCGCCAGCGCAGCAGACCGTCCGGCTGCACCTGCTGCAGCCAGCCGGTCAGGTTCACGCCGCCGCACTGCAGATCGATCTCCATGCTCTGCGCCTGCTGGCGCTCGGCCATCACCCGCTCGGCCAGCGCCTGCATCTCCAGGCGCTGCGTCTCCCAGACCAGCTCGCCAAAGGCGCCATACGGCAGCTCGCCGGCGGCGCGAAAGCGGCGGAACATAGCCGAGACGTCCTGCTCCTCAATAAGCGTATTGAGCAGTTGCTGATTCAGTTGATAACGGCTCAGCCCTTCAAGAGTGAACGGCTCGTCGTCTGGAATATCGTCCTCTTCGGCGCGGAAATTGACCCGCAAACGCTGCTGAAAGAACGCGCGTACCGGGTGCTGCCAGAAGCGCAGAAGCTGATCGAACGGCAGGCTGTCAATCGGCGGCGCGGTGAGCGGCTGTATAAAATCGCTATGCGCCTCTCCCTGCTGGCCGGCGGCCGCCAGCCATTCACGAGCGTAGCTCTTGTTCTCGTCTTCCTGGAAATTGGCAACGTCGAACGGCATGCGCGTATGAAGATGGGTGATATGGGCTTTAACCCGCGCTTCGCTGGCGTCGCAGTCAAGCTCTTCGTCACCGGCGAGACAGTGGCTCTGGCCGATATAATCCACCAGCTCCTGCACCAGCACCGAAGGAAAACGCTCGCTGTTGTCCTGGATCGAACGGCCGATATAGCTGATATACAGCGTCTGCTCGGCGGACATCAGCGCTTCGAGGAACAGATAGCGGTCATCATCGCGCCGGCTGCGGTCGCCGCGCTGCGGCTTCTGGCTCATTAAATCAAAGCCCAGCGGCGGTAGCGTGCGCGGATAAACCCCGTCATTCATCCCCAGCAGGCACACCACCTTAAAGGGGATCGAACGCATCGGCATCAGGGTACAGATATTGACCGGGCCGGCAAGAAAGCGCTGGCTGATCCGCTGCTGATCGAGGCGCTGGGCCAGCTCATCGCGCAGCAGCGTCAGCGGCACCTGCTCGCCATACTGCGCCTCCAGACCGCTATCAATAACCGCCAGCCACTGCTGCTCAATCAGCGCCAGCGCCGCTTCGGTCTCACTGTCCGGCAGGAAAAAGTCATTCAGCAGATCGCGACAGACCGGCAGCCACTCCGCCAGCGGCCGCTGCTGGGCCAGGCCGCGTCGCCACAGATTAAGCTGCATCAGCAGCGACGCGAGGTTGCCCACCAGCTCGGCGATCAAACCGCTGGATTCGTCATACGGCAGCACCGACTGCCATTCTCCCTCGCGGCTGTCCATCGCGTAGCCCAACAGCATGCGGGTGAGGCCGAACCGCCAGGTATGCTGCCCGGTCGCCGGCAGGTCCAGTTCACGGACGTTGTCGTCATCCATTCCCCAGCGGACGCCGGACTCGTTCACCCACTGGCGCAGGTAGCGCAGCCCTTCTTCCGTGATATTAAAGCGCGCCGCCAGCACCGGGACGTCCAGCAGCGCCAGCACATCTTCACTGGCGAAGCGGCTGTCCGGCAGCGAGAGCAGCGTGATAAACGCCTGCAGCACCGGGTGCGACTCTCGGGCGCGACGGTCGGAGATCGCCCACGGCAGCCAGCGATCGCCGCTGGCTGCGCCAAACACCGCCTGTATATAGGGGCTGTAGCTGTCGATATCCGCCACCATGACGATGATATCCCGCGGCGTGAGCGTCGGATCCGCCTCCAGCATCGCCAGTAGCCTATCGTGCAGAACCTCCACTTCGCGCTGCGGACTGTGGCAGACGTGAATGCTCAGACTGCGGTCATCCAGCGCCAGCGGACGTTTGTCGCGACTGTGGGCGAATGCCTCTGCGCTCTGCCCGGCCACCGCCGCGTTGCGCAGTTCGAGGATATCCGATTGCAGGTTATGCAACAGGTTATCGGGGGCGATGTCGACAAAAGCGTCCAGTTCCTCATAGCGCTCCAGCCCTGCCAGCAGGTAGATATAGTCGCGCCCCAGTTTGCCCCAGGAGGCGAGCAACGGGTTGCCGACATCCTGTTCCCCGGCGTCATTAAACAACCCCGGTGCCTGCTCGGTGTCGCGAAACAGAGGTAGCGCGCGCGCCTCGCGGTGATGGCGCCGCTGGCGCGACAGCAGCTTCGCCAGGAACGCCGGATCCTTAATGTCTCCCCAGTAGTAGCGGCAGGGGTTGGTAAACAAGACATAGACATCGACATGCTTACCCAGCGCCTGCAGCGCCTGAAGATAGACCGGCGGCAGCGCGGAAATCCCGCAGATGAAGACGCGCGACGGCAGCCCGGCGGGCGGTTCGTCCGCTTTTTCCAGGGTACTGATAAAGCGCTGGTAGAGATTGGCGCGGTGCCACTGCGGCTGCCCCAGCTCGGCGGTATAGCTCACCAGCGCCTGCCACAGCGGCGCCTGCCACTGCTGGGCATCGCCGAGACCTTCCACCCGCTGGCCGGCCTCCCAGCGCATCAGCCACTCCGGGCGATAGACGAGGTACTGGTCATAGAGGTCCGCCACCCGGGCGGCCAGCTGAAACAGCTTGCGCTTGTCGCCGTCATCACTCAGATACTGGCGCAGCAGGATAAAATCGTCTTCCTCCAGGTGCTGCGGCAGGAGGGTCATCAGCTTCCAGCTCATGCTCTGCTTGCTGAAGGCGCTTTCGCCCGGAATATCTTTCAGGACGCGCACGAACATATCCCAGATAAAGCTCGCCGGCAGCGGGAACTCGATATTGGCGGCAATCCCGAAGCGCGCGGCCAGGGTCATCTGCAGCCACTGCGCCATGCCGGTACTCTGCACCAGCACCATTTCGGCCTGAAAAGGGTCATCCAGCCGCTGGCGCTCGACGATAAACTCCATCAACGCCTCGAGAACATCCAGCCGGTTTGAGTGGTATACCCTTAACATAATTGCTCCTGACTACTGGCTGACCGGGCAATGCAGCCGGGTCATCTGCACCCGCTTTGCAACGGGTCTACTGATCGTTACCGTGATGCTGACACATCTTTGCCTCGATGTCTGCATACGGCTTACCTGCCCGCGTGCCGGCGACGGCGGCGCGGAGAGCTGACTATAGCGCCACGCGTCGCGCCACAGTTGACGGGTCTGGTTCAACTGGACAATTCCTTGCGCCATTCCGCGCTGATAGCCGCCCAGCGCGGTGACCGTCAGCACCATCAGCGCCATCGCCAGCACGGTCTCCGGCAGGCTAAACCCCCGCTGACGCTTCAGGGCATTTGACATAAGCTCGCCTCCCTGAGCGGGCAAAAATCGCTCCAGCCGTGGGCGGAAAAACGCACCTGCCCGCCGCGCACCTCGCCGGACTGCCAGACCTGCACCTCGCCGCTGGCGCTGCTGAGCACCAGTGAACCGTCGCCGAAGATACGCAGACAGGCGCGCCAGCCCTGCGGCGCCTGCTCCCGGCAGGCCAGCGCCACCTGCGCCGACCAGACCTGCTGTTTTCCCCACTGCAGCGCGGAATGGGCTATCGCCGTATCGCGGATCGCCTGCGTTTCGCTGGCGGTTTGCGCCAGCAGCGCCCGCTGCTGCAGGTTAAGCCCCTCGAGTAACAGGCTGCCGAGGGTCAGCAACAGGAGCACCATCAGCAGCGACGACATTCCACGCTGGCGGATCACAGGTTATACCCCGTCACCCGCTGCTCAACCTCGCTCGTCAGGCCCGTCTGTTGCGCGGAGCGCGCCGCCAGCGTCACGCTCAGCTCCGGCGCGAAGCCCGGGGTGACCTGACGTTGTACCGAGAAGCGCGTCACCACGATGGCGGCCGGGTTGGTGATTTTCTCCCATCCGCCGCCGCGGCAGTCGCTGGCCCCGCGCAGGGTCTCCAGCGCGCCGTCGCGCAGGCGAAAGCCGGTGCTCTCCGCCGCTGCCGCGGGGGAAGTTTCCCATCTCCCGTTGCTGTTCGCATCCCAGCGCACAATCAGACACTCCCCGCCAGCGGCTAGCTCCAGCCCGGCTCCGCCGCACGCTCCCCGGCAGTACCCGGCGCGCTGGAGATGTTTTCCCACGGCATGCACACGCTGCCACAGCTCGTTCTCCAGGGCCAGCTGTTCGCCCTGGCGCAGAATATGACGCTGCAGGGCAGGCAGAAAGCGGCAGGCCCCCATCAGCAGCAGCGAGCCGATGGCCATGGCGATAAGCGCCTCCGCCAGGGAAAATCCGCGGCGGCTCACTGACACCCTCCTGCGCTGTCGCTGCGGCATAAACGAATCCGCCCCCAGTGTGAGATCACAATGCTCCAGCTGCCGGCCGCGCTCTGCAGCCGCAGATTCCCCGCCCAGGCGGTGCTGCGCAGACCATAAAACCCCAGACCAGGCGTAACGCCAGCCAGCGTGATCCCCGGCCAGCGCGGGCGCAGCGTGAAGGATGTCCCCGAGGCGCAGTCAGGCCCCTCCCCCTCCGCGCTCAGGCACCAGCCCACTTCGTCCTGGCCGACGCGAAGCACGCGATCCCGGTTGTAGGCGTTGGCGTCATCGCGCAGAAAGAGCAGAAAATCCCGCACCTGGACGGCGGTTTGCCACAGTCGTTGCTGCTGCTGCCAGCGCTGCCAGCCGTACAGGCCGCCGACGCTGAGGATCATCATCAGTGTCAGCGTTACCAGGGTTTCCATCAGGGTGTAGCCATGTTCTCTGTTCATGGCGTCGAGTATGCCGCGGCGATTAGCCCTGGCGCGACGACGGAAAATAGCTTTCCCGGCCAGATACGCAAAAAAGCTTTGCATACTCGACAGAAGGACATTTTTTTGCGAACGTCTACCCAACTTCGCCCACCGCAACCACCTGTGGCCTGGGGGGCAGGTGAAAACAACCTTCTCCCGGTGGTAACGGAAAGCGCTCCCATCGGGTGGTGCGAAGGGCATAAAAAAACCGGCGCCATCGGGCGCCGGTTGGTTATCTCTGCTGGGGATTAAATCGCCACCGGCGCTTTAATGCCCGGGTGCGGATCGTAACCTTCAATCTCGAAGTCTTCAAAGCGGTAGTCGAAGATCGACGCCGGCTTGCGTTTGATGACCAGCTTCGGCAGCGGACGCGGTTCGCGGCTTAGCTGCAGGTTGGTCTGCTCAAGATGGTTGCTGTACAGATGGGTGTCTCCGCCGGTCCAGACGAAATCACCGACCTGCAGATCGCACTGCTGCGCCACCATATGCACCAGCAGCGCATAGCTGGCGATATTGAACGGCAGGCCGAGGAACACATCGCAGGAACGCTGATACAGCTGGCAGGAGAGCTTGCCGTCGGCGACGTAGAACTGGAAGAAGGCGTGGCACGGCGCCAGCGCCATTTTATCCAGCTCGCCGACGTTCCATGCCGAGACGATGATCCGGCGGGAGTCCGGGTCGTTTTTCAGTTGGTTCATCACCGTGCTGATCTGGTCGATATGACGACCGTCCGGCGCAGGCCAGGAACGCCACTGTTTGCCGTAGACCGGCCCCAGGTCGCCATTCTCATCCGCCCACTCGTCCCAGATGGTGACGTTGTTCTCGTGCAGATAGGCGATGTTGGTGTCGCCCTGCAGGAACCACAGCAGTTCATGGATGATGGAGCGTAAATGACAGCGCTTGGTGGTCACCAGCGGGAAGCCTTCCTGCAGGTTAAAACGCATCTGATGGCCGAAAATGGAGATCGTGCCAGTGCCGGTGCGGTCATTTTTTGGCGTGCCCTCGGTGAGCACTTTCTGCATCAAATCAAGATACTGTTTCATGGTTCCTCAAGAATTCTGTGGCTGCGGACGGTGGCGGTAAGCCCAAACCATCATAATGATACCCGCAAGCACCATCGGGATCGAAAGAATCTGCCCCATGCTGATGTACTGCACCCAGCCGCCGGTGAACTGGGCGTCGGGCTGGCGGAAGAATTCCACGATGATGCGGAACAGGCCGTAGCCAATCAGGAACAGACCGGAAACGGAGCCGGTCGGGCGCGGTTTACGGATAAACAGGTTGAGGATCAGGAACAGTACCACGCCTTCCAGCGCCAGCTCGTACAGCTGCGACGCGTGACGCGGCAGCGCGCCGTAGGCATCGAACAGCGATTGCCATTCCGGATGCGTCGGCAGCAGCGCCAGGTCTTCGGCACGGGAGCCCGGGAAAATCATCGTGTAGTGGAAGCTCGGGTCTACGCGGCCCCACAGCTCGCCGTTGATAAAGTTGCCCAGACGCCCGGCGCCAAGACCAAACGGGATCAGCGGCGCGATAAAATCGGAGACCTGGAAGAAGGTGCGTTTGGTGCGTCTGGCGAAGATAATCATCACCAGGATCACGCCGATCAGGCCGCCGTGGAACGACATGCCGCCGTCCCAGACGCGGAACAGATACAGCGGATCGGCAAGAAATACCGGCAGGTTGTAAAACAGCACGTAGCCGATACGGCCGCCCAGGAAGACGCCGAGGAAGCCCGCGTAGAGCAGGTTTTCCACTTCATTTTTCGTCCAGCCGCTGCCCGGACGATTCGCCCGACGGGTGGCCAGCCACATCGCAAAGACAAAGCCCACCAGGTACATCAAACCGTACCAGTGGAGGGAGACCGGGCCTAGAGAAAAAATGACCGGATCGAACTCCGGAAAATGCAGGTAGCCACTATTCATCTGTCACCATAAAGACTTGTTATTCCGCCGAAAGTGGACAGCGGTGATGATCCATGCCCGAACAAAACGGGCACGCCGAAGGAGGCGAATCATAGCATAAGCCACAAGAGCGATCCGCGCCGAACGTGTAAAAGATATGTATACGGATGCTAACAGAATGCCGTTTTCCCGGCGGTACCCTATTTTGCCGGAGGGGGCGAGCAGAGGATCCCCGGGTTACGGCTTACGCCTCACCCGGGCTGGCGCTACCGCCCGCCGCGGATCAGGCCGCCGAGACCGCGACGCTCCATAAAGGCCGCCACCTGATGGCGCACCTCGGCGGTCATCTGCGCATCGAGGCTGCGACGCGACAGCTCCTGCGCCTCTTCGATATCAATGCGGCGCAGCAGATACTTCACCCTCGCCACCGAGCGGCCGTTCATCGACAGATGGCGGTAACCGAGGCCGATAAGGATCGTCACGCACATCGGGTCGCCCGCCATCTCGCCGCACAGGCGCAGATCGATGCCAAAGCGCTCCGCGTCATGGGCGATCATCGCCAGCGCCCGCAATACCGCAGGATGCAGGCTGTCATACATGCTGGCGACCCGGGTATTGTTGCGGTCGACGGCCAGCAGGTACTGGGTCAGGTCGTTCGTCCCTACCGAGATAAAATCGATCCGGCTGGCCAGCTGCGGCAGCATAAAGACCATCGACGGGACCTCCAGCATCACCCCCAGGCGCGGACGTGGGATGGCGTAGCCGATCATCTCTTCCACTTCCCGGCTGGCGCGATCGATCAGCCGACGGGCCTCATCCACTTCCTCCAGACTGGTCACCATCGGCAGCAAAATGCTGAGGTTGCCGGTGGCGGCGTTGGCGCGCAGCATCGCCCGCACCTGGATCAAAAAGATCTCCGGCTGATCGAGGGTGATGCGGATCCCGCGCCAGCCGAGGCACGGGTTCTCTTCGCTGATCGGCATATACGGCAGCTGTTTATCCGCGCCGATGTCCAGGGTACGCAGGGTCACCGGTTTGCTGTTAAACATCTGCAGCATGCCCTGATACTGGGCGACCTGCTCCTCTTCTGAGGGGAAGCCGCTCTGCAGCATAAAGGGAATTTCGGTGCGGTAGAGGCCAATGCCGTCAACAAAGCTGCCGAGCTTCTCTTCGTGCTCCGGGCTTAAGCCGGCGTTGAGCATGACTTTCACCCGCTCGCCGCTTTTCAGCTCCGACGCGCGCTGGAGATCGTCCTCCGCCAGGCGGCTGAGTTCGTTCTCTTCGCTGATAAGGCGCTGATACTCCTGCAACAGGACAGGTTCAGGATCCACCAGCAGTTCACCGCGATAGCCATCGACAATCAGCGTATGGCCATGCAGCAGCGAGGGCTGAATATCGGCGCCCATCACCGTTGGGATGCCGAGGGCCCGCACCATAATAGCGGCATGGGAGTTGGCGGCGCCATCGCGCACCACCACGCCGGCCAGGCGATCCTGCGGCACTTCGGCGAGGGTGGTGGCCGACAGCTCGTCCGCCACGAGGATAATGCGCGCCGGCCAGGTGTTGGGCCCCTGAATACTGTCGTCGAGATGGAACAGCAGACGCTGGCCCAGGGTACGCAGATCGCCGGCCCGCTCTTTCAAATAGCCGTCGCTCAGCGCGGCAAACTGTTCGGCGAACTTCTCAATGATCTTTTTGACGGCCCACTCGGCGACGGCGCCTTTGTCAACTTCGGCAAACAGCTCGCGACGCAGGCGGGCGTCAGAGAGCAGGTGCGAGTAGAGATCGAAGATCGCCGCCGTCTCTTTTTGCGCCCCGGCGGCGTAGCGTTTGCTGTAGCGACGAAACTCGTTGGCCGCCTCTTCCAGCGCACCGGTCAGGCGTTCGCGTTCCGAGGCGGTGTCCAGCGTCGAGGCTTCATACACCTGCTCCATCAGCGGCAGGCTGACGTCCATCCAGCCCTCGGCGATCGCCACCCCGGAAGAGGCCGGCAGAGCGCGAATGCGCGTTTGACGATACTGGCCGAACAGGGCGTTCAGCTGGGACTGGGAGAGGATCGCCGCCATCTGGGTGGCGAGGGTGACGAGGAAAGACTCTTCGCTTTCATCAAACTGACGCAGCTCGCGCTGCTGGACCACCAGCACGCCCAGCAGCTGGCGGCGCTGAATGATCGGCACGCCAAGGAAGGCGCGGAAGCGGTCCTCTTTGACGGCGGGGATATATTTGAAGCTGGGGTGTTTTTGCGCATCGGCGAGGTTGATGGGTTCCGCCAGGCGGCCAACCAGCCCCACCAGGCCTTCATCGAACGCCAGCGCAACGGTGCGCCCGCGAGGTTTTTTTAACCCGCGGGTGGCCATCAGGTAATAGCAGCGTCGGTCATTGTCAGCCAGGTAAACCGAGCAGACTTCCGTCTCCATCGCCTGGCAGACATCCGTCACCAGAATATCCAGCGCCTCGTTTAAACGCGGCGCGCTCGCGACCTTCTCGACTATTTCTCGCAACCGAGTGAGCATAATGTGCGTGGCTTAACCTCTTTTACGTCGATAAGCAGGCGCGTTTTGCGGCTTAGGTGCGCTCTCCGCCAGCGACATGGTCACGCTGGCGAACTCTTTCATCACCCGGCGGTAGACGTCGCGCTTAAACGACACCACCTGGCGAACCGGGTACCAGTAACTCACCCAGCGCCAACCATCAAATTCAGGTGTACTGCTGGTTTGCATATTGATGTCCGCATCGTTGCCGATCAACTGCAAAAGAAACCACTTTTGTTTCTGGCCGATACAAACCGGCTTTGTGTCCCAACGCACCAAACGTTTAGGCAACTTGTAACGCAGCCAGTTACGGGTTGAGGCCAGGATCCGCACATCTTTACGGCTTAACCCGACCTCTTCAAACAATTCCCGATACATCGCCTGCTCTGCGGATTCTCCTGGATTAATGCCCCCTTGCGGGAACTGCCACGAGTGCTGACCATAGCGCCGGGCCCACATCACCTGGCCCTGACGATTACAGATTACAATACCGACATTTGGGCGGTAGCCATCGTCATCAATCACCGGACTACCTCAAGATAAGCTTCAATGTGAATGATTGTTTCACACTCGCCGGAAACGGTAAACCACTCTGTTCGCACACTGAGAACGGATAACATTTGAATAACTCACAGTAATTGCCAGAGTTATAAACAATGAAAGCGCGTGACAGCCGATTTTATTCACTTTTTCTGTGGATAGAGTTGTGAAGAAGTACGGAATTAACCCGGGAAAACCCAGAGTAATCCGAACATCGCATCGCTAGCATCTGAAAATAATAGTATAATATTCATAAAGTTAGAATATATTCCTTTCACACATTACAGCATAACGTGACGATCATCACACATGCGATCCGCCGACTGATGAAAGATCGAGCAATGTCGATTTTATCCACAGATTACGCGCAGGCCACCGGCAGATTTTCTCTAAAAATTCGATTTTCGTCGCACGTCAAGGCTGTAAATCGAACCAGTAGTGAGTCTTTTCCCCAGTTATCCCACTTTTCTGTGGATAACATGGTGTAAGATCCTGTTTATTGTCAGTGACCAGTTCTGGAAAACCCGTTTACACCGTTTTCATAAGCCGCATGATGAGTTTAAAAAGCCATATAAATCATGGGATTGGTATAGTTACTCAGAAAACGGTAAACTCTATCCACAACGCGCAAAATTAGCGCTCACTTTTTAACCAAAGGTATTGCCCTATGCCCGCTATCGCTCCGCTCGCCTCACCGCCGCAAAGTCAGGAACAGCTGCTGGCCCAGGCCCGCCAGCTGGCCGGCTATTCGCTGGGCGAGCTGGCGGCGCTGGCGGGGATCCCCATTCCGCGCGATCTGAAGCGCGATAAAGGCTGGACGGGCATTCTGCTGGAGCTGTGGCTGGGCGCCAGCGCAGGCAGTAAACCCGAGCAGGATTTCGCCGCGCTGGGGGTCGAGCTCAAAACGATCCCCATCGACAGCCGGGGACGCCCGCTGGAGACCACCTTCGTCTGCGTCGCCCCGTTAACCGGCAATAGCGGCGTCACCTGGGAGAGCAGCCATGTACGGCATAAGCTGCAGCGCGTCCTGTGGATCCCGGTGGAGGGTGAACGCACCATCCCGCTGGCGGCGCGGCGCGTCGGCGCACCGCTGCTGTGGAGCCCGGATGAAGACGAGGAGCGCCAGCTGCGCATGGACTGGGAAGAGCTGATGGATCTCATTGTTCTCGGTGAGGTCGAGCGCATTACCGCCCGCCACGGCGAGGTGCTGCAGTTAAGACCGAAAGCCGCCAACAGCAAGGCGCTGACCGAAGCCATCGGCGCCCGCGGGGAGACAATCCTCACGCTGCCGCGCGGTTTCTATCTGAAAAAGAATTTTACCGCCGCTCTGCTTGCCCGCCATTTCTTGTTACAACACGATTAATTTTTTGTTCTGCGTTGGGGGTTGCATATAATTGCTGCTTTCTATTTTGCAGGACTTTGAACAATGTTATTTGCATGGATAACCGATCCTAACGCCTGGCTGGCGCTGGGCACATTGACGCTGCTGGAGATCGTGCTCGGGATCGACAATATTATTTTCCTCTCTCTGGTCGTGGCTAAGCTCCCCACCGCCCAGCGCGCCCATGCGCGCCGGATCGGTTTGATGGGCGCGATGGTCATGCGTCTGGCGCTGCTGGCCTCAATCGCCTGGGTCGTTAAGCTTACCAACCCGCTCTTTACCGTTTTCGGTCAGGAGATCTCGTTTCGCGATCTGATCTTGCTGCTCGGCGGGCTATTCCTTATCTGGAAAGCCAGTAAAGAGATCCATGAATCTATCGAAGGTGAAGAGGAGGGGCTGAAGACCAACGTCCACTCCTTCCTCGGCGCCATCGTGCAGATCATGCTGCTGGATATCATCTTTAGCCTCGATTCAGTGATCACCGCCGTCGGCCTGTCGGATCATCTGTTCATCATGATGGCGGCAGTGGTGATCGCGGTGGGGGTGATGATGTTCGCCGCGCGACCCATCGGCGATTTTGTTGACCGTCATCCTTCGGTGAAAATGCTGGCGCTGTCGTTTCTGATCCTCGTCGGCTTTACCCTGATGCTGGAAAGCTTCGACGTCCATGTGCCGAAGGGATACATCTATTTCGCCATGTTCTTCTCTATCGCGGTGGAGAGCCTTAACCTGCTGCGTAATAAGAAAAACCCGCTGTAAACCACAAAATTGCAGCCTGGTCACAGGCTGCAACCCTTTTTCAGACTTTACTGCTTTTTATGTCTCACAAATCAGGCTATTAATAGACGGGTATGGGGTGCAGCTACTGAAGAGGTGTTGACGATGAAGAAATGGGCAGTATTGATTTCCGCCGTAGGACTGGCGTTCTCGGTTTCCGGTTGCAGCAGCGATTACGTCATGGCGACCAAAGATGGGCGAATGATCCTGACCGACGGTAAACCTACCGTGGATGACGATACCGGTTTAATCAGTTACGAAGATCAGCAGGGTAATAAAATGCAGATCAATCGTGACGACGTTTCGCAAATCATTAAGCGTTAATCTTTCCCTGTCGGCCCCAGCTTCTGTTGACGCTGCGCTTACCGACCACCAGTCTTTTGAGAAGAGTCGGGATATACCAGGACGCCGCGGGTTTCACCCACCGCCCCTCCTCGTCACCCGGCTTTTTTGATTTTTTACTTCCTCTTTTTCTCACCCTCTGCCATGTTGATACTCCTTTGTCGGGGAATGCCTGACCTTATAAATAAAAAGGAAGCTGGCTATGCAGTATCACCGTATCCCACACAGTTCTCTTGAAATCAGCACCCTCGGGCTGGGAACCATGACTTTTGGCGAACAGAATAGCGAGGCCGATGCCCACCAGCAGCTCGATTACGCGGTTGCCAACGGCATCAACCTGATCGATGTCGCTGAAATGTACCCGGTCCCGCCGCGCCCGGAAACCCAGGGGCTGACTGAAACCTACGTCGGCAACTGGCTGGCGAAACGCGGCAATCGCGAAAAGCTGGTGCTCGCCTCGAAAGTCAGCGGGCCCGCGCGCAATAACGACAGCAGCATTCGGCCCAATCACGTTCTGGACCGCAAAAATATCCGCGAGGCGCTGCACGCCAGCCTGAAGCGGCTGCAGACCGATTATCTCGATTTATATCAGGTTCACTGGCCGCAGCGGCCAACCAACTGCTTTGGCAAGCTGGGCTATACCTGGGCCGACGCCGCGCCCGCCGTGACGCTGCTGGATACCCTCGAAGCGCTGACCGAGTTCCAGCGCGCCGGGAAGATCCGCTACATCGGGGTGTCGAACGAAACCGCCTTCGGCGTGATGCGTTATCTGCACCTGGCGGATAAGCACGACCTCCCGCGGATCGTGACTATTCAGAATCCTTACAGCCTGCTGAACCGCAGCTTTGAAGTCGGCCTCGCGGAAGTGAGTCAGTTCGAAGGCGTGGAGCTGCTGGCCTACTCTTGCCTGGCTTTCGGCACACTGACCGGCAAGTATCTCAACGGTGCGAAGCCGGCGGGGGCGCGCAATACGCTGTTCAGCCGCTTTACGCGCTACAGCAGCGAGCAGTCGCAGAAAGCGGTAGCGGCCTATGTGGATATCGCCAAACGCCACGGCCTCGATCCGGCGCAAATGGCGCTGGCCTTTGTGCGTCGGCAGCCGTTTGTCGCCAGCACCCTGCTGGGGGCGACGACCATGACGCAGCTGCAGGCCAACGTGGAAAGTTTGCAGCTTGAGCTGAGCGAAGAGGTATTAGCGGAGATTGAGGCGGTGCATCAGGTTTATACCTACCCGGCGCCGTAAGAAAGCAAAGCCCCGGGTAAGGCGTATACGCCTTACCCGGGCTACCGAAGAGCAGATATTGGCGACCCCCTCGCCCAGTCAAGCGCAGCGCAAGCCGGGAGGTTATTTACGCCGCCCCCAGACCCACAGCGCGGCAATGGCCACGGCGAATACCGCGCCAAAGCCTATCCCCACGGCGACCGGTGGAACGCCCACGCTCACCGCCAGGGAATAGAGCCCCAGCATCAGCAGCATCGCCACGTTCTCACCGAGGTTCTGTACTGCAATGGCGTTACCTGCCCCGACCGAATGTTTCCCACGCTCCTGCAGCAGCGCGTTCAGCGGTACGATAAAGAACCCGCCGAACACCCCGAGCAGCAGCAGCAGACCGAACGCCGGCAGCAGCGACTGCTGCACCGCAAAGGCTATCACCGCGATACCGATCAAAATCCCGGCCGGCATACAGCGCGACACCGTCTCCAGGGTCACCAGCTTCGCCGCCGCCCCGGCACCCAGCACAATCCCCACCGCCACCATCGCATTAAGATAGGTGGGCATGGCGTTGCTGGTAATGCCCAGCGCCTCCGGCACCCAGATCACCAGCAGGAAACGCAAGGTCACGCCAGCGCCCCAGAACAGGCTGGTGCCCATCAGCGAAAAGCGGGTTTCGCCGTTGCGCCACAGCGTCCGGCAGGCGCTGAAGAAGCTGTGCGTCATTGGCTTAAAACGCCACGACTGCCCCGGACGCGCCGCCGGCAGCCTGGGTATCCACAGGTTAGCCACTACCGCCCCGCCGTAGACCAGCGCGCAGACGATCAGCGCCGCCAGCACGTGCCAGTCGGCGAGGATCCCGCCGGCCATGGAGCCCAGCAGGATCGCCGCGATGGTCGAGGACTCCATCAGTCCGTTAGCCTTCACTAACTTATCGCCGGTGGTGAGTTCGCCGAGAATGCCATACTTGGCCGGCGAATAGGCGGCGGCGCCAATCCCCACCAGCGTATAGCCGATAAACGGATTGACGCCGAAGCAGATGCAGCCGGCGCCGAGCAGTTTCAGGCCGTTGGCCACCATCATCACCCGGCCTTTGGCAAAGCTATCGGCGAACTGGCCGACAAAGGGGGCAAAGAGGATGTAAGCGCCCACAAACAACATCTGCAAGACCGGCTGGCTCCACTCCGGATAATAGAGCTGCTTCATCAGCGCCAGGGTGGCGAAGAGAAGCGCATTGTCGCCGAAGGCCGACAGGAACTGGGCGCAGATCACCGCCACCATCCCTTTGGAGTACAGCGAAGGGTTAGTATGTACTGACTCACTCATGGGTTGTTTCCGCCTCGTCGACCATATTTTTCAGGGTGACATAGTCTGGCTTGCCGCTGCCGAGCACCGGTAGCTGTTTCAGCCAGCGTATATCTCGCGGCACCGCCAGCTCCGGTACGCCGTGCTGGCGAGCGTAGCGCAGCAGGGCTTCACGAGTCAGTTCATTATCGGTGGTAAACAGCACCAACGCCTCGCCTTTGCTGGCGTCCTGTTTAATCGCCGTGGCGTGCATTTTGTCCGGCGACGCGCCGAGGGCCACCTGCTCCACCATCTCGAGGGAGATCATCTCGCCGGCGATTTTGGCGAAGCGCTTCGCGCGGCCCTGAATGCGGACATAGCCCTGCTCGTCGAAGGTAACGATATCCCCGGTGTCATACCAGCCCGCTTCCATCTCGCCGTGCTGGTTTTCCGCCGCAGGCGCTTCCAGCACGCCGGGGTTTTCCACCCGCAGGTAGCCTTTCATGATGTTCGGCCCTTTCAGCTGCAGCCGCCCCCCTTGATCAATGCCTGGCATCGCCAGCAGGCGGGCGTCCATTCCCGGCAGGATGCGGCCCACGGTGCCGACCTTCGCCGCCATCGGCACGTTAATCGAGACCACAGGTGCGCACTCGGTCACGCCATAGCCTTCGAGAATGCGCAGGCCGAATTTATCCTGCCACAGCTGTTTGGTGCTCTCCTGCAGCTTCTCCGCCCCGGCGACCACGTAGCGCAGGCGGTAGAAATCGTACGGATTGGCGAAACGGGCATAGTTGGCGAGGAAGGTCGAAGTGCCGAACAGCACCGTACAGTTGCGATCGTAGACCAGCTCCGGCACCACGCGATAGTGCAGCGGGCTGGGATAGAGAAACACTTCCGCCCCGGTAAGCAGCGGCGTCAGCAGGCCGACGGTGAGGCCAAAAGAGTGGAACAGCGGCAGCGCCGACATAAAGCGGTCATTGGCGGTAAAGTCGGCGATAGTTTTGATCTGCTCGACGTTGGACAGCAGACTCTTATGGCTGTGCACCACCCCTTTCGGATTGCCCTCGGAACCGGAGGTGAAGAGGATCATCGCCGCGTCTTCCGGCTGCTGCTTAACCTGCGCCAGACGCGGCGCCAGCAGATGAGCAAAAATCCACAGTTTGTCAGCGAGGGTGATATCGCCTTTAAGATCTTCCAGGAATACCCAGCGCACCTGGGTCAGCTGCTCCGGCAGGTGCCAGAGTTTGCCTTTATCGAGGAAGGTGCGCGAGGTGAAAATGGTGTTGAGCTCCGCGGCGGCTATCGCGCTGCTGAGCCCTTTCACCCCGGCGGTATAGTTCATCATCGCCGGAATACGCCCGCGGGCGATAGCGCCGAAAATCACCGCCGCGCTGATGCCGGCGTTAGGCAGCATCAGGCCGATCTTCTCGCCCGGCTGGCTGTATTTTTCCAGAATGCGGGCGACAAACAGGGTTTTGGTCAGCAGCTTGCGATAGGTATCCGGCTGGAAGTTGATATCCTCCACGCAGGGTTTGCGCGCGCCGAAGCGGTCCTGCGCCGCCAGCAGCGACTCATACAGGGTTTCCCGCGGGCGCACCGCCATCCGGGCTTCCATCATGATCTGGTGCAGCATCTCCCCGGCGATCTTCCGCCGGTCGCGGGCGCGCGGCGCCTCGGGCATCGGCAGATGGGTGGGCGGCAGGAGATGCAGCTGAATACGCGGGAACAGGCGACGTTTCACCAGCCCCTTCAGCCGGCTGAAGGGTGTCAGTTCGGCGCCTTCAATACGCAGCGGCACAATGGTCGCCTGCGATTTGGCGGCGACAAAGGCGGCGCCGTCATAAATTTTCATCAGCGAGCCGCTGACCGAAATTCGCCCTTCCGGGAAAATAACCACCGGCCGCCCCTGCTCAATCAGGCGCACCAGATGTTTGATCGACATCGGCTTGGTCGGGTCCAGCGGCACAAAATCGATAATCGGCGTCAGCGCGCGCATAAACCAGCGCTGGCTGATTGAGGTATAGACCGCAAAAACCGGTCGGACCGGCAAAAACAGCGCCAGCAGAATGCCGTCGAGGAAAGAGACGTGGTTCGGGGTGATTAAGACCTTTTGCTGGTATAAAGCCTGCGTGTCGCCGGTCAGTCTGACCCGGTATAACCCCTTGAACAGCAGTCTGAAAAATCCCAAAAGCATAACAACTCCATGTGACCGGTTGATGAGTCAAAGCAGGTTACACGAGAAGGCATGGGAAAGCAGTGCAGCGGGGGGATTTTCGGAATAAAAAAAACCTGCGCATCCGCGCAGGTCGGTGTAAGACGTTCAGTACGAAGAGCGTACCTGAGAAACTCACCTATCAATACCTCTGGGATCTCGATTGTCACGTTTTTTGGCCGTAACGGGCCAGCGGGAAAACGCAAGGGAGTGAGCCTAAGTGCAACGAGGTATTACGATTTTCGCTATCTGTAACAACGCCGATAGCGGGCAAAAAAAAACCTGCGCATCTGCGCAGGCTGGTGTAAGTAAAGTGGTCAACGTGACGTTGACTCCACCTATCAATACCTCTGGGATAGCCAGAATATCAACCGGATCCGCGAACAAACCAGCGAACATTCGCAACAGCGCATCGCAAAGTGTAAGCAAAGGTTTGTATTTTCCTGCGCCGGTTTCAATTACCGATCGCGTCAATGTAAACAGGTCACCGATAAGCCCGCGCTGAATCACATTTGCGCCATTCCTTCGCCGCCGCGCCTTGAATCTGCCGCTCTTTCCCGTAACATAGCAGTATGTAAACGCTTACCCTAGAAAAGGCATGGTATGGCGACTATTAAGGATGTAGCCCGACTCGCAGGAGTCTCCGTCGCTACCGTCTCCCGCGTCATCAACAACTCTCCCAAAGCCAGCGAAGCTTCGCGTCAGTCCGTGGGCGCGGCGATGGAAACCCTGAACTATCACCCCAACGCGAACGCCCGGGCGCTAGCCCAGCAGTCAACGGAAACCGTCGGTCTGGTGGTGGGCGATGTCTCCGACCCCTTCTTCGGCGCAATGGTCAAAGCCGTCGAACAGGTGGCCTACCGCACCGGCAACTTTTTGCTGATTGGCAATGGCTACCACAACGTGCAGAAGGAGCGCCAGGCGATAGAGCAGCTGATCCGCCATCGCTGCGCGGCGTTGGTGGTGCACGCCAAAATGATCCCCGATGAGGAACTCGCCGGGCTGATGAAACAGATCCCGGGTATGGTGCTGATCAACCGCATCCTGCCCGGATATGAAACCCGCTGCGTCGCGCTGGACGACCGCTACGGCGCCTGGCTGGCGACCCGCCATTTGATCCAGCAGGGGCACACGCGTATCGGCTATCTGTGCTCAAACCACGATATCTCCGATGCGGAAGATCGGCTGCAGGGGTACTACGCGGCGCTGGAGGAGAGCGGCCTGCCGTGCAACGACCGGCTGGTCACGTTTGCCGAGCCGGATGAAAGCGGCGGCGAACAGGCGATGACCGAACTGCTTGGCCGCGGTCGCCACTTTAGCGCCGTCGCCTGCTATAACGACTCGATGGCCGCCGGCGCGATGGGGGTGCTGAATGACAACGGCATCGACGTTCCGCGGGAGATTTCGCTGATTGGCTTCGACGATGTCCTGATTTCGCGCTATGTCCGCCCGCGGTTGACTACCGTCCGCTATCCGATCGTCACGATGGCGACCCAGGCGGCCGAGCTGGCTTTAGCCCTGGCGGAGCAGCGGCCGGCGCCGGAGATCACCCATCTGTTCAGCCCGACGCTGGTCCGTCGTCACTCGGTGGTCGCCCCGCAGGAAGGCGATAAGTCATAGCGATAGAGGTGCACGGCGGTGGCCGGGTAATCCAGCCCCTCGCCGATGTAGCGCCAGCCGAAGCGTTCATAGAAATCCCGGCAGGCGGAGTAGAGATAGAGCTCCCGAAAGCCCGCGCGGCGGGCATAATCGATCACATGCCGCTGCAGTTTTCCGGCCAGCCCCTGACCGCGGGCGGCGGGCGCGACGAACAGCGCCGCCAGCCAGGGAAACAGATCCTGGCGGCTGATCAAATCGCAGCGCCAGAGGCCAATCGTGCCGAGCAACTGCTCGCCTTCCACCGCAATAAAGGTCAACGGCAGCGCCTCCGCCGTCTGGCTATGCTGCACGATGCTGGCGAAGAATTGCCGCGGCAGCGTCTCGCCGCCAAAGGCCTGCCACAGCCAGTCGGTCACCTGCGGGGCGAACTGCGGCGCAGCGTACAGCGGCAGGATCGTCATACCAGCTTCCCCTGAAAAATCGGCACTGAGTCGAACAGATAGCCGTCAAAGTCGGGGGCGTCCTCATCGGACAGCTCCAGCAGGCTGTTTTTGACGTTTTCCAGATGCTGCCACATCGCCTGCCAGGCGCCCATCACATCGCGACGCCGCAGCGCGGCGAGCAGAGTCTGCCGGTCGCCGAGCCATTTCAGCCGCCAGGCGCGGCTGGCAATATGCACATTGAACTGCTGCCACAGCGGGCTGCTGTCCATCTGCAGCCAGATCCGCTCTACCGTCGCCAACAGCATCTGGTTCTGCGTCGCCCCGGCGAGCACCAGATGGAACAGACGAGCGTTATCCTGCGCGGTGTCGTTGAGAGCGATTGCCCGCTGCTCCTGTTCAATAATCCGCTTCAGATTGTCGATATCGGCGCGGGTGGCCATTTTCGCGGCAAAGGCGGCGATGTTGCTCTCCAGCAGCTGGCGCGCCTGGAGAATTTCAAACGGGCCGACGTCGCTGCTGAGCAGCTGCTCCTCTTCGCTGTCGTTCTCGTGGGGAATGCGCATGACATACACCCCGGATCCCTGACGAATATCCACCGTCCCCTGCAGCTCCAGCATCAGCAGCGCTTCGCGCACGATGGTCCGGCTGACGCCATAGGTTTCGGCAATATGGCGTTCCGGCGGCAAACGCGACCCGACCGGGTAGCGCCCCTGCGCGATCTGGGCGCGCAGGTCATCACCAATCTCCTGATAGGGCTTCTTTTCCGGCGGAACTATCGCTTTTTCCACAAAATCACCTGTGCGTTACATGCCTGCGAGTCAAATACGCCGCTATCTTAGCAAATATTGCCCCCGGCTAGCGGTATTCATCATCGATATCCAGCACCAGTTCACGCCGTTCGCCCAGTTGACGAAACCAGTGCGCCGAGGCTTTGGCTCGCCGGGCGCGATGGTTTTGCAGATCGATTTCGATAAGCCCGTAGCGGTTTTTAAAGGCGTTCATCGGCGATACATTGTCGGTAAACGCCCACAGCATATAGCCCTGGCAGTTGGCCCCTGCCTCGCGGGCGCGCAGGGTGTGCCACAGATGTTCGCTGATAAAACGAATGCGGTAGCTGTCATCGATGACGCCTTCGCGGTTACGGAACTGGCCTTCGTTTTCCACCCCCATCCCGCTCTCCGCCACGAACCACGGGATGTTGCGATAGTCATTTTTTATCCGCATCGCCATATCAAAGATGATTTGCGGGTAGATTTCCCAGCCGCGGGAGGCGTTCATCCGCCGGCCGGGCAGCTCAAACGGCTCATAATACCAGGCCGGATGGAACGGGGTGTGCGGATGCCAGGCCCGCGACGGGGCTTTGACCCGGTGCGGGTAGTAAAGATTAATCCCCAGCTCATCGACGGTGTGCTCGCGGATAACCGCCAGATCCTCCTCGCTGGTCTCCCACGTCACCTGATGCTGCTCAAGCAGCGCGAGAAGCTCCGGCGGCCAGACGCCGTGCACCAGCGGGTCGAGGAACATGCGGTTGTAGAACAGATCGTAGATCTCCGCCGCGCGCAGGTCATGGGGGGCGCGTGAGCGTGGGTAGGTCACCTCCGGATTGAGGATGCAGCCGACGGTCCCGGGATAGCCGAGCTCGCGAAACCGCTTCACGACGCTGGCGGTCGCCAGCACCTTATGATAGTTCCACTGCATCCAGGTGCTGGTGTTCTGCTCATAGGGCCAGCGCAGAGCATCCAGATAGACCCGAGTCTGCACCACAATTGGCTCATTAAAGGTAAACCAGCGCGTCACCTTCGGGTGGTAGCGGGCAAACACCTTCTCCGCGTAGCGCACAAACAGCTCAACCACCGTTTTCGACCCCCAGCCGCCATACTTTTCCAGCAGATAGCCGGGCAATTCATAATGCTCAAGGCAGATCATCGGCGTGATGCCGTTAGCCAGCAGCGCATCGAACAGCTGGTCGTAATAGGCCGCATACTCCTCATCCACCGTGACGTTTTCATAGTCGGTCAGAAAGCGCGACCAGTTGATTGAGGTGCGGTAGTGGGTCAGCCCGGCCAGCTTCATCAGCTGCACATCTTCCTGAAAGCGGTTGATAAAATCGGTGGCCACCGCCGGGCCATAGCCGTTATGCCAGACGTGGCGATCGTTTTTGTACCAGAGATCGGGCCAGGAGTCCTGCCCTGGTTTTTTCCCGCTCCAGCCTTCGGTCTGCCAGGCGGAAGCCGCCGCGCCAAGGATAAAATCATCGGGAATGGTCATCCGTACGGTAGTCATAGGCTCCTCAGACAGGGTTGGCGGTTTGTTGATTGTCTACCTGACGCTGCGCGGCATCGGCACGGCGGGAGGCGATTTTGACGAAAGGCAGATAGATAAGCACCGCGACGACGATGCAGATAAGCTGGGTCACCACCGCCCCCATCGAGCCGGCGGTGGAGAGCCAGGCGTTGATCAGCGGCGGCGTGGTCCAGGGCACCATCACCACCGCCTTGCCGGCGAAGCCGGTCAGGGTGGCGAAATAGCCGATGCTGCCGGTCACCAGCGGGGTGATGATAAACGGGATGGCGAGGATCGGGTTGAGCATGATCGGCATCCCGAAGATCACCGGCTCGTTAATATTGAACAGCCCCGGGCCTATCGACAGCTTGGCGATCTCTTTCATCTCTTTGCGCCTGGTGGCGATCATCACCGCAATCAGCAGGCCGATGGTCAGCCCCGAGCCGCCGATGCTCATGTAGACATCCCAGAAGGGCATCGTGATGATGTTCGGTACCTCTTTCCCCTGCTCAAAAGCGCTCATATTGACAGTGATCGCTCCCAGCAGCAGCGGCTCGCGGATCGGCTTGATCATCTGGTTGCCGTGAATGCCGATCACCCAGAACAGCTGGGCGACGAACATCAGCAGCAGGATCCCCGGCAGGCTCTGCACCACCCGCTCCAGCGGCTGCTGCACCACCTGGTAGACCGCATCGTAGAGATACATTCCCGTCAGCTGGTGAAAGAGAAAACCAAAGGTGGCGATCGCGGTGGTGGTGATGATCGCCGGGATCAGCGCGGAAAAAGAGGCAGAGACGTTCGGCGGCACGGTATCCGGCATTTTGATCTTCAGTCCCTTGCGCCCCTCCAGCCAGCAGTAAATCTCCACTGACAGAATGGCGATGAACATCCCAAGGAACAGACTTCGGGTATCGGAAAACTGGCGCAGCAGGACATCTTTCACCACGTGCATCTGGCCATCGACCATCATCTCCACCGTGGTCGGCGTGACGCAGATAAAGCAGATCACCGCCAACAGGCCGGGAAACAGGCTTTTGATGCCGTTGATCCGCCCCAGCTCAATACCGATCAGAAACACGGCGCCGATATTGAGGAAGTTGAGCGTAGCGTAGTTAAGCGCGCTGGTGATCGGCTTCAGCGCCGCAAGAAAGGAGAGCGAGGAAAAGCTGGCGAGCCCATTCTTCGGATCCAGCACCATATTGGAGATCAGCACCGAAAAGGCCCCGACGATGATCACCGGCATCAGGGTAATAAACGCCGATTTGATCGCCATAATGTAGCGATAGCTGTTGAATGTCGTCGCGAAACGCCCCAGCGCGTCGATCAGTTTGTCCTGTAATGCCATAAAAGAGTACCTCAGAGTAAAGGGCTTATTGCGGCCAGGTGAACAGCCAGAGACTTTTGGCATACCAAAACATAGTCGCCAGGCAAAAATAGTTCTGTGACAGCGCTCGCAACGCGCACAGTGGTATCCCAAATATCCGATAAAATCGACATTGGCATACCAGAGTCTGTCGGCTCGTCAGTTCCTGCCAAAAGCGTGATCGCGATGGTTTTTCCGCCCCGCCCCGTCGATATGTCCCTTTTCGGTCTGTGATAAACTGCGCTTTACCACGTGAAATCAGGAATCGATGAATGGCTACAATGCTGGATGTCTCAATTCGCGCAGGCGTCTCGAAAGCGACGGTTTCCCGCGTGTTGAACGGCACAGGTCAGGTGAAAGAGAGCACCCGCCAACAGGTCTTTAAAGCGATGGAAGAGCTGGGCTACCGGCCCAATTTCCTTGCCCGCTCGCTGGCCAATCAGACCAGCAATAGTATCGGGCTGGTCGTCTCCACCTTTGACGGCTTTTACTTTGGCCGTCTGCTGCAGCAGGCGTCACGCCAGACCGAAGCCTGGGGAAAGCAGCTTATCGTCACCGACGGCCATGATACGCCGGAGCGCGAAGAGGAAGCGGTGCAGATGCTCGCCGACCGGCAGTGCGATGCGATCATCCTCTATACCCGGCACATGAGCGAGAAGGCGATCATGTCGCTGATTAACTCGATCGCCATGCCGCTGGTGGTGATTAACCGCGATGTGGCGCAGGCCCGCGAACGCTGCGTGTTCTTCGAACAGCAGGAAGCCGCCTTCCAGGCCGTGGAGTATCTGATTACCCAGGGCCACCGCGATATCGCCTGCATCACCGTCCCGATGCATACCCCTACCGGCCAGGCTCGCCTGCAGGGCTACCGCAACGCGCTGATAAAACATGGTATTGAGTGGGATCCGAGCCGGGTGAAGTATGGGGACTCGACGATGACCCGCGGCTACGAACTGTGCCGGGAACTGCTGGACGAGAAAGCCCGCTTCAGCGCGCTGTTTTCCTGTAACGATGATATGGCGCTGGGGGCGTCAAAGGCGCTGCATCAGGCGGGGCTGCGTATTCCACAGGATGTGTCGCTGTTTGGCTTCGACGATGCGCCAAGCGCGAAATGGCTGGAGCCGGGGCTGTCGACGGTTTATCTGCCGATCGACAACATGATCACTACGGCTATCGACCAGGCGATCAAGCTTGCCAATCAGCAGCCGATAGAAACGATCCCGCCGTTTACCGGCACGCTGGTGCTTCGCGAGTCGGTGACGACGGGACCTTTTTTTAAATAAGCTCTAAGGCCAGCAGCTCCTGGATGGTCTGGCGACGGCGGATCAGCCGCGCCTTGCCGCCATCAAACAGCACCTCCGGCAGCAGCGGACGGCTGTTATAGTTGGACGACATCGAAGCCCCGTAGGCGCCGGTGTCATGGAGCACCAGATAATCCCCAGGCGCCACCGCCGGCAGCAGGCGGGTCTCGACTTTGCCCCCCTCCTGCTGGGTAAACACATCCCCGGATTCGCACAGCGGCCCGGCCACCACGGTTTCGACCTGCGGCGCGGCGCTGAGATCCCGGCCATCCCCCGCCAGAGCGGTGATATGGTGGTAGCTACCGTACATTGCCGGGCGCATCAGGTCGTTAAAGCCGGCGTCAATCAGCACGAAGTGACGGCTGCCCATCTCTTTCACGCTGCGCACCTGCGACACCAGCACGCCGGACTCGGCCACCAGGAAGCGTCCTGGCTCAATCTCCAGTTTCACCGGGTGCCCCAGATGGGCCGCGATCTGCTCCCGGGCGCGGTTCCACAGGCCATAATAGTGGGCGGTGTCGATGGCCTCTTCACCTTCGCGGTAAGGAATCGACAGACCGCCGCCGGCGGAGATGGCCTGCAGATCCTGGCCAAAGTCGACGACCTGGCGCACCATCGCGCCGCACACCTGCTCCAGGTGACCATAGTCAACGCCAGAGCCGATATGCATATGGATCCCGACCAGCTGCAGCTGATAGCGACGCATCACTTCCAGCGCCGCCGGCAGGTGGCTGTACCAGATGCCATGCTTGCTATTCTCACCGCCGGTATTGGTTTTCTGGCTGTGGCCGTGACCAAATCCCGGGTTGACGCGCAGCCAGACGCGATGGCCCGGCGACACCTCGCCCAGCTGGCTCAGCATGTCGATCGAGCCGGCGTTCACCGGGATCTGTAACGCCTTCACCCGATCGAGGGTGGCGTCGTCGATCAGATCGGCGGTAAAGACGATATCCTCTGGATTCTGCTGCGGATCGTAGCCTGCCGCCAGCGCCCGCTCGATCTCCCCCAGCGACACCGAGTCCACCTTCACCCCCTGCTCACGCATCAGACGCAGAATATGAATGTTAGAGCAGGCTTTTTGCGCAAAACGCACCACGTCGAACTGGCTGAGCTGGGCTATCTGGCGGCGAATAATCTGCGCATCATAGACCCAGACCGGGCAGCCAAATTCCGCCGGCAGGCGCAGCAGGTTGTCCGCGGTCAGGTCAGTATCGGTGGCGTAAAGCGAGTGTGGCATAAGAACTCCGGTGCAGTGCGTGTGTTGGTCGCTGTTTTTTCTGATTACGCCACAGTGACAGACGAATAAAAAATATCGTTTTATCGCGACTCTATGCAAAAATGATATGGTTCCAGCCGAGCCTCACGGAGACCGCATGCCAGCCGTCAATTTGCGTCATATCGAAATCTTTCACGCGGTGATGACCACCGGCAACCTGACCGAAGCGGCGCGGATGCTGCACACCTCGCAACCCACGGTCAGTCGCGAGCTGGCGCGCTTTGAGAAGGTGCTCGGCCTGCAACTGTTTGAGCGGACCCGCGGTCGCCTGCAGCCGACGGTGCAGGGCCTGCGTTTGTTTGAGGAGGTTCAGCGCTCCTGGTATGGCCTGGACCGTATCGTCAGCGCCGCCGAGAGCCTGCGCGAGTTCCGCCAGGGCGAGCTGTCGATCGCCTGTCTGCCGGTGTTTTCCCAGTCCTTTCTGCCGCTGCTGTTGCCGCCGTTTCTCGCTCGCTACCCGGAGGTCAGCCTGCAGATCGTCCCCCAGGAGTCGCCGCTGCTGGAGGAGTGGCTCTCCGCCCAGCGCCATGACCTTGGCCTGACGGAGACCCTGCATACCCCCGCGGGCACCGAACGCACCCCGCTGCTGACGCTGAATGAAGTCTGCGTGCTGCCCGCCGGCCATCCGCTGGCGGCGCAGGCGACGCTGACCCCCGCCGATTTTCAGGGCGAAAACTACATCAGCCTGTCGCGCACCGACAGCTATCGCCAGCTGCTCGACGCCCTGTTCCTTGAGCATCAGGTTAAACGGCGGATGGTGGTCGAAACCCACAGCGCGGCCTCGATCTGCGCCATGGTGCGCGCCGGCGCCGGGATCTCGGTGGTGAATCCGTTAACCGCCCTGGACTATGCCGATAGCGGCGTGGTGGTGCGCCGCTTCAGCGTCGAGGTGCCGTTTACCGTCAGCCTGATCCGCCCTCTCCACCGCCCGCGCTCGGCGCTGGTCGACGCCTTTGTTGCCCACCTGCAGCAGAGTCTGCCGCAGATCCTCACGCCGCTGGCGTCGGTCCTGCAGAGAGCATAAAGTTGACCGCGTCTTCCGCGTGGATCGCCGCGGTGTCAAAGACCGGCAGCGGGCTGAGCTCGGCAGGCACCAGCAGGCCAATCTCCGTACAGCCGAAAATAACCCCTTCCGCCCCCTGCTCCGCCAGGGCGGCGATCGTCTGCAGATAATAATCCCGCGACGCCTCGCTGAAGGTGCCGAGACAAAGTTCGTCGAAGATGATCTGATTGATCTGCGCCCGATCGTCAGCCTCAGGGATCAGCGTCTCGATGGCAAACTGCTCCTGCAGACGACCGCGGTAAAAGGTCTGCTCCATGGTATAGCGGGTGCCCAGCAGCGCGACCCGGCGCTGACCTTTGGCGGCAATCGCCCGTCCGGTGGCATCGGCAATATGCAGGAAGGGAACCTGGCAGCGGGCGGCGATGGCATCTGCGACTTTATGCATAGTGTTGGTGCACAGGACAATGCCTTCGGCCCCCGCCTGCTGCAGCCCGACCGCGGCCTCAGCAAGGATCTCCCCGGCGCGATCCCAGTCGCCGGCGGACTGGCAGGCTTCGATGTCGTGAAAATCGACGCTGTGCAGCACCAGGTTGGCAGAGTGCAGGCCGCCCAGTCGCGCCTTAACGCCCTCATTGATCAACCGATAATAGGGGATCGTGGACTCCCAGCTCATGCCGCCTAACAGGCCAATGGTTTTCATCTTCTGCTCCTTATGTCGTTTCTGCCAGTGAAGCAAACTTGTGATCAACTTTCCACTTCTCTGGCCGCGTATTTCTTTTTCATGAAGAGTGGGATAAGTTAAATGAAACAATATTTCACTTTAACAACAGGATCGCCCGATGTTTATTTTTCATAAAGACACCACCCTTGAAGACCTCGGCAATGGCGTAACCCGCCGCATTCTGGCCCACGACGGCAAAATGATGGCCGTGGAGGTGAATTTTGCCGCCGGCGCCGTCGGCCCGATGCATAACCATCCTCACGAACAGCTCACCTATGTGCTTTCCGGCGAGTTCGAGTTCACCATCGGCGAGGAGACGCGCGTCGTCAGCGCCGGCGATACGTTGTATAAGCGGCCGGGGATTATGCACGGTTGCGTCTGCCTGCAGCCCGGCACGCTGCTCGATACCTTTACTCCCATTCGCGAAGATTTTCTTGAAGGCTAATCCATAACGGGGGCGTTCGCCGTCCCCGGTTACTGCCCGGCGCCCTTCAATAAAAAGATGCTGTCACAATCATTATCCTGGTAATAATATTTCCCGCTCAGTTAAGCCTAATTTTTCATTCCTTTCAGGCGCCCTTTACGGCCAAAATGCTTACCACCTCACCTTTTTGAAACATCGTTTCGACTTTGATCACATTTCCATCCTGATCTGCATGACGCAGAAACAAATCGCAATAAAATGAAATTAAAACGGTGTTTTATAAAAAACAGTTCAGCATAAAAAAAGGGGCTGACAGCCCTTACCTGCTAGACCAGTTAAAGAATAACCCATTAATTAACAAGGACATGTTAAGCAGAGGAAGCGTTCAGACATTTTTGCGTTGTCAGGCGTAAAAGGCCGACAGCGCGGTGTCACCGGATCCGTATTACAACTCGTAAGCCAGGTAGGTATGTATGAATGAAAACAAGCTGCTGGGATTGGCATGGATATCGCCCTATATCATCGGGCTGATCGTCTTTACCGCTTTTCCCTTTGTTTCATCTTTCTTTCTCAGTTTTACCGAGTACGACTTGATGAGCCCGCCGGTATTTAACGGCATCGAAAACTATCGCTATATGTTGACCGAGGATAGCCTGTTCTGGAAATCGATGGGGGTGACCTTTGCCTACGTCTTTTTAACCATCCCCTTAAAACTGGCTTTCGCCCTCGGCATTGCTTTTGTGCTCAATTTCAAACTGCGCGGCATCGGCTTTTTCCGCACCGCCTACTACATTCCGTCGATCCTCGGCAGCTCGGTGGCGATTGCCGTGCTGTGGCGCGCCCTGTTCGCCATTGACGGCCTGCTGAACAGTTTTCTCGCCGTCTTTGGCATCGATGCCATCAACTGGCTGGGGGAACCCTCCCTGGCGCTGATGTCGGTCACCCTGCTGCGCGTCTGGCAGTTTGGCTCCGCGATGGTCATCTTCCTCGCCGCGCTGCAGAACGTTCCGCAGTCGCAGTATGAGGCGGCAATGATTGACGGCGCCTCAAAGTGGCAGATGTTCATGAAGGTCACCGTGCCGCTGATCACCCCGGTGATTTTCTTCAACTTTATTATGCAGACCACCCAGGCGTTCCAGGAGTTTACCGGCCCGTACGTGATAACCGGCGGCGGTCCGACCTATTACACCTACCTCTTCTCACTCTATATCTACGATACCGCCTTTAAGTACTTCGACATGGGCTATGGCGCCGCGCTGGCGTGGGTGCTGTTCCTCGTCGTGGCGGTCTTTGCGTCGATCGCCTTTAAGTCATCGAAATACTGGGTCTTCTACTCCGCCGATAAGGGAGGCAAAAATGGCTGATATTCAACAGATGGCGCCGGTGATGAGCGACGCCGATCGTGAGGTCGCCCGTACGCTGCGCCGGGAAAAGGTGAGCCGGGTGGTGCGCTACGTCGTGCTGATATTCGTCGGCCTGCTGATGCTCTACCCGCTGGCGTGGATGTTCTCCGCCTCGTTCAAGCCGAACCATGAGATCTTCACCACCCTCGGGCTGTGGCCTGCCCACGCCACCTGGGACGGGTTTATCAACGGCTGGAAGACCGGCACCGAATACCATTTCGGCCACTATATGCTGAACACCTTTAAGTATGTGATCCCGAAAGTGGTGTTAACGATCATTTCCTCCACCATCGTGGCGTACGGCTTCGCACGCTTTGAGATCCCGTGGAAGAAGTTCTGGTTCGCAACGCTTATCACCACCATGTTGCTGCCGAGCACCGTCCTGCTGATCCCGCAGTACCTGATGTTCCGCGAAATGGGGATGCTGAACAGCTATCTGCCGCTGTACTTGCCGCTGGCCTTCGCCACCCAGGGATTCTTCGTCTTCATGCTGATCCAGTTTCTGCGCGGCGTGCCGCGCGATATGGAAGAGGCGGCGCAGATCGACGGCTGCAACTCCATCCAGGTGCTGTGGTATGTGGTGGTGCCGATCCTCAAGCCGGCCATTATCTCGGTGGCGCTGTTCCAGTTTATGTGGTCGATGAACGACTTTATCGGTCCGCTGATCTACGTCTACAGCGTCGATAAGTATCCCATCGCGCTGGCGCTAAAAATGTCTATCGACGTCACGGAAGGCGCGCCGTGGAACGAAATTCTGGCAATGGCGAGCATCTCCATTCTGCCGTCCATCATTGTCTTCTTCCTGGCTCAACGCTACTTCGTGCAGGGCGTGACCAGCAGCGGAATCAAAGGTTAAGAGGGAAATATCATGGCTGAAGTGATTTTCAACAAACTGGAAAAAGTCTACTCCAACGGGTTTAAAGCGGTGCATGGTATCGACCTGAAGATTGCCGATGGCGAATTTATGGTGATCGTCGGCCCCTCCGGCTGCGCCAAATCGACCACCCTGCGCATGCTGGCGGGCCTGGAGACCATCAGCGGCGGCGAGGTGCGGATTGGGGACAAAATCGTCAACAACCTGGCGCCTAAATCCCGTGGCATCGCGATGGTGTTCCAGAACTACGCCCTCTATCCGCATATGACGGTGCGCGAAAACCTCGCCTTCGGCCTGAAGCTGAGCAAGCTGCCGAAAGCGCAAATCGACAGACAGGTGGAAGAAGCGGCGAAAATTCTCGAACTGGAAGAACTGCTCGATCGCCTGCCGCGCCAGCTCTCCGGTGGCCAGGCGCAGCGCGTGGCGGTGGGCCGGGCGATCGTCAAAAAACCGGACGTCTTCCTGTTCGACGAACCGCTCTCCAACCTTGACGCCAAGTTGCGCGCCTCGATGCGGATCCGCATTTCCGATCTGCATAAGCAGTTGAAAAAATCTGGCAAACCGGCGACCACCGTCTACGTCACCCACGATCAGACGGAAGCGATGACCATGGGCGACCGCATCTGCGTGATGAAGCTCGGCCACATTATGCAGGTTGATACCCCGGACAATCTCTACCACCAGCCGAAAAATATGTTTGTCGCCGGGTTTATCGGCGCGCCGGAGATGAATATTCGTCCCAGCCAGTTGGTTGAGCACGGTGGTCGCCTGCATTTGACGCTGGGCGATCAGCGGCTGCCGCTCAACGATCGGCTGCAAAGCAAAGTTGAAACCCATAAGAATCAGCAGGTGTTCTTTGGCGTGCGCCCGGAGTTTGTCTCTCTCTCCGATGAACCGTTTGCCGAAGGTTCCTGCGCGGGTGAAATGGTACGCGTAGAAAACATGGGACATGAATTCTTTGTTTATCTCAGGGTTGCTGATTATGAGCTGACCGCCCGCGTGCCGTCGGACGATGCGAAGCCGATGATTGCCAAGGGACTGAATCGCAAAGTCTATTTCACCTTTGATCTCAACAAGTGTCACATCTTTGACGCCAAAACCGAACAGAACCTCTCTCTGTGAACCCTGGAGCATAACAATGAAAAACGTGCTGATAAGCGCCACCCTCTCCGCCACCCTGGGCCTTAGCGCCTTCTCTTCGCTAGCGCAGGATGTCGACCTGCGTATGTCCTGGTGGGGGGGCAACGGCCGCCATCAGGTCACCCTCAAGGCGCTGGAGGAATTCCACAAACAAAACCCAGACATCAACGTCAAAGCAGAATACACCGGCTGGGACGGCCATCTTTCACGCCTGACCACCCAGATTGCCGGCGGTACCGAGCCTGACGTGATGCAGACCAACTGGAACTGGCTGCCGATCTTTTCGAAAAATGGCGATGGCTTTTACGATCTGAATACCCTGAAAGACGAGATCGACCTCAGCCAGTTCGACGCCAAAGAACTGCAGTCCACCACGGTCAACGGCAAGCTTAACGGTATTCCAATTTCCGTCACCGCCCGCGTCTTCTACTTTAACGACGAAGCATGGAAAAAGGCGGGCATCCCCTTCCCGAAAACCTGGGATGAACTCATGGCGGCGGGAAAAACTTTCGAAAGCAAGCTCGGGAAACAGTACTACCCGGTGGTGCTCGAACACCAGGACGTGCTGGCCCTGCTCAACTCTTATATGGTGCAAAAATACAATCAGCCGGCCATCGATGAGAAAGGGCGAAAATTCTCCTACAGCAAAGCGCAGTGGGCGGATTTCTTCGGTATGTATAAGAAGCTTATCGACAGCCATGTGATGCCGGACACCCGCTACTATGCCTCCTTCGGCAAGAGCAACATGTACGAAATGAAGCCGTGGATCCAGGGCGAATGGGGCGGGACCTACATGTGGAACTCCACCATCAACAAATATTCCGATAACCTGAAGCCGCCGGCGAAGCTGGTGCTGGGGGAATACCCGATGCTGCCGGGCGCCACCGATGCCGGACTGTTCTTCAAGCCCGCGCAAATGTTGTCGATTGGCAAATCGACGAAAAACCCGCAGGCGGCGGCGAAAGTGATTAACTTCCTGCTGAACAGCAAAGAAGGGGTGGATATTCTTGGACTGGAGCGCGGCGTGCCGCTGAGTAAAGCGGCGGTCACCTACCTGACCGAGGATGGGGTAATCAAAGCCGACGATCCGGCGGTGTCCGGCCTGAAGCTGGCGCAATCCCTGCCCACCGCTCTGCCGGTCTCCCCGTACTTCGACGATCCGCAGATCGTCGCCCAGTTCGGCACCACCCTGCAGTACATCGACTACGGTAAAAAGTCGGTGGAAGAAGCGGCCGAGGACTTCCAGCGCCAGACCGACCGCATTCTGCGCCGCGCGATGCGCTAACCTGCCCGTCTGAACTCTCCCGCGGCGCACGCCGCGGGAGGGTCTGCCAGACGGCCCTGTCAGAAGAAATATTTAAAGCGCACCCGGGCGCCGTAGCGTTCATCGGGATTCCCGCTCTTCGCTGCCGTGGAATCGAGCCACGAGGCATAGGCGCCAAGGTAAATATTGAAGTTCGGCATCGCCATGATATTCGGCAACTGCCAGGAGGTGTGCAGGGTATGGATGTCATAGCGCCCCGGCGCCAGGATAGCGCAATCGCCATCGCATTCGCTGGTCACCCCGGCCATATTGAACTGGTCGATTTTATTGTGCGCATAGATATAGCCCAGCTCCACGCGATGCCAAAGGGCGTTGATCCCGGCGCTGAAGTCGGTTTCGTCCGCCGCGTCCAGCAGGGCGGTACTCAGATTAACCACCGCCCCATCCTGCGGATCGCTTTTCAGGGTGTTCCAGCTCATGGTCAGCCCGTAGCCGGTGCGGTTTGACTGGTCGACCCAGCGTCCGCTCTGGCTCTGATAGCCGTAAGCGTTGTTGACGAGATTGCTCTCTATCGCCGCGGCCGCCGACCAGGCGCCGGACTGCCACGCCGCCACCGGCCGCACGTACACCACATTTTTGCGGTTTTCCAGCGCGTTACCATGATAGTTCTGATCGACAAACAGCGAACTGCCGTCCTCCACCAGGGTGTTAACTTCGAAATACCAGTTATCCACCGTTTTGCTAAACAGAAGGTTACCGCCGCTGCTGCTGCGCCCGCGCCCCTCTTTCATCATGTAAATATAGCCATAGCCATCGGAATAGAGATCGTTGGCGGTATTACCTGAATATTCAATAAAAGTATCCTGATTCAGCGGGAACATATCCCATGCTTCAAAGCGGCCTATTTTTATTTTCCAGTCATCCTGCTGGCCGAAGAAAAATACCGCATCATCAAGATTCATTTTGCCATCCATATCCGCCAGAGGCTGCACGCTGAATCCGGCATATTGCCCGTCGGCGCCATTCCGTCTGCCATCGAAACCCAGCAGAATACGACCGTTAATATCCCAGCGCTCTTTATCGCCGGGCGCCCAGCTTTTATTCGCGCTGGTTTTGACCGACGTCAGACTGCCGGTGCGACTGGCGCCATCGAGGTTAAATTCGACGTCGCCATAAAATTTTAATTCGCCATTGTCATTTAGCTGCAAACGCGGCGAAGCAGGCGCCGCGCGGGCGACCGTCGCGGCCTGCTGCTGGCCTTTCAGCGTCTTAATTTCCGCCTCTGCGCTGGCGGCGCGCGCCTCCGTCGCCTTTAGCCGCTGCTCCATTTGCGCCAGTCGCTCCTCCAGCGATAACGGCGCCTGCGCCATAACGGATGGCAGATACAGAGACGTCAGAAAACACCCGACCCAGATTTTATTCATCGGTAAACCCTTTTATTATGGAATGAACTGAATTTTTTATTAATGGGTAACGCACGACGATGCAGGCAATAATAACCCGCCCATCGTCAAAGACGGGTTATTAACGACAACAGCCTTATTATTATTCGAGCTGCCAGGCGCCGGCTTCGGTTAATGCCGCCGAGCCGCTCCAGGCAAATAACGCTAATTCACGGTGGGGAGCCTGCGGATAGATACGGCTGCTCAGGCAGGCTTCGCCGTCATTGACAAAAACCTCCACCGAAGAGCTATCGAAAAATATTCGCAGGTTGAGATCCGCCCCGGCGGTCAACGGCACGCTGCGCGTCCCGCACAGGCCATACTGCGGATAATGCCGCTCCAGCACCAGACGCTGCTGTTGGGCATCCACGTAGATGCGCAGGCCATCGCCAAAGCGCAGACCATACTGCTCGGCGCTGCTGCGGGCGCAGTCCCAGCGCAGATTCACCTCCATCGCCTCGCAGTTGTCGACCATCGTCGTCTGCTGGTTGTTCAGGGTGCTGACCGGCCACGGGAACCAGGCGCCGCGCAGGCTCTCCACTTCTTTCGCCGGGCGCATCTGCAGGCGGTCATCCGCGCTCAGGCTCAGCTCGCGCGGCAGGGAGAGCATGCCCGCCCAGCCGTCCTGCTGCTCCGGCAGCGGCGATTCCCACATATCCAGCCAGCCAATCACGATCCGCCGGCCATCGGGGGTGGCGAAGCTTTGCGGGGCATAGAAATCGTGGCCGTTATCCATCTCCCGGAATTCGCCATGGCGAATAAAATGCTGGCCTGGCTGCCACTCGCCGATCAGATAGCCGCTCTGGAACAGATTGCGGTTGCTGAAACCCGCGGCCTGCATCCCCTGTGGGGAAAACATCAGAACGCGTTTGCCGTTGAGGGTGAAGAAGTCCGGGCACTCCCACATATAGCCCATGGTGCTTTCCGCTTCATCCAGCACCCCCGCGTCCTGCCACTGGCGCAGATCGGCTGAACGGTACAGCCGCACCTGGCCGGTATCGCCTTCGCGCGCGCCGACGATCATGTACCAGCTATCTCCCTCACGCCAGACCTTCGGGTCACGGAAGTGGTGCATACCCGGCGGGGTGTCGACCACCATCCCCTGACGCTCAAAGTGGATCCCGTCGCGGCTGGTGGCCAGACACTGCACCTGATACAGATTGGCTTCGTCGCCAGGATCGCCGTGGAACTTATGCCCGGTGTAAATCAGCGCCAGGGTATCGCCATCGACCACCGCCGAGCCGGAAAAGCAGCCGTCTTTATCCTCCGGGCCCTCCGGCGCCAGGGCTACCGGCAAATGCTCCCAGTGCACCAGATCCTTACTGCGCGCGTGCCCCCAGTGCATCGGTCCCCACTGGGTGGAGTACGGGTGATGTTGATAAAAGGCATGGTACCAGCCGTCGAACCACACCAGACCGTTTGGGTCGTTGATCCACCCGGCGCGGGCCGCCAGGTGATAGTGCGGATACCAGCGCAGATTCAGCGCCTGGCGTTGTGTCTGGAGAACCTGTTCAGCCCGGGAGATTGTGTAAGTCATCATTTTCACTCTTTTTGATTCAGATAGCGGTAGGTTGCGACACCAGCGGATCGGCGGAGGATTTGCCGGAGCGCAACAAGAAGATGGAAATAAAGGTGGTGCAGAACACCAGCAGGCCCATGATCAGGTAGGACTGGGCGAAGCCATATTTTTCATAGCTGTAGCCCGCCAGCGGCGACAATACGCTGGCGATAATCGAGCTGGTGCAGGCGAAGCCCACCAGATAGAGGGTGGAGGAGAGACGTTTATCGAAGTTGAGGCTGTTGTACTTAAAGATAGCCACCAGCAGTATCGGCAACTCCACCGCGTGCAGCAGTTTGGTGATGGAGATCAGCAGCGGCCCCTCCACCAGACCGGAGGCCACCATGCGCATCGCCATCACCATGCCGGCGAAAATCAGACCGTTTTTGGCGCCGATGCGGTTCACCAGCCACGGCGCGCAGAACATGCCGGCCGCCTCGAGGAACACCTGGAAGGAGTTGAGGTAGCCATACATCTCATTGCCTTCCTGCAGGGTCGCGAACTGCGATGAGAAATAGACCGGGAACTGCTGGTCATAGACGCCGTAAATGCAGGTGCCGATGACGAAGAAGACCAGCGCCCAAAAGCGCGGCAGCGTCAGCAGGCGCAGCGCATCTTCGAGGGTCACCTTACCGCCCGATACCGCCTCCTGCATCGCATGCGGCGCCGAGGAGACCCGCAGACGCGCCAGCAGGATAAAGAACACCAGCCCGGAACAGCTGGCGACGAGGAAGTTAAGCTGCGGATTGATGTTAAACAGCAGGCCGGCGAAAAAGGTGGCCACCGCCCAGCCCAGCGAGCCCCACATCCGCGCCCTGCCGAATTCAAACTGGCTCTGACGCGCCACGCGCTCGGTGTAGGATTCCAGCACGCCAATGCCGCCGTTAAAGGTCAAACCGATATAGATCCCGCCGAAGATGCTGCCCAGCAGGACGTTGATTTTCAGCAGGTGGCCGAACAGCAGATACGCCGGACCAGAGAGGATCAGCAGCGCGGTGATATACCAGAGCAGATGTTTGCGCAGCCCCAGCTTGTCCTGGATAAATCCATAGCAAACTTGCGCAAACAGCGCGGAAACCGACAGTACGGCATAGATAATACCGGTATCGCCTGCCTTCAGCCCAACCTCCTGGTGAAGCCAAATAGAGAGCAAGGAGCCGGATGACGACCAGGTCACGAAAAAGAAAAACAGTAAGGCACTGAGCAACGGGTAGCTGTGTGAGTGAGGCGCTTTCATCATGACATTCTCGTGTTAGAGGAATGCAATTATGGTAACGTTAACAAAAAACAAAACGCAGGTGGATTCGCTGCGATATATGATGTTAATCACAAAAGTTAACGTTAACATAATGAAGATGCGATCGCGATCAAAAATCAACCGCAACATAGCTCACGACGGCGATAGCAGAAAATCGTTTCACTCTTTTACATCAGCGACTTAGTTGTATAGCCTGTACTCTGCGGCAATGGCGGAGGAAAAAATGGCGTCCCTGAAAGATGTAGCAAAACTGGCGAATGTATCTCTGATGACCGTCTCACGGGCGCTGAACACCCCGGAGCGGCTGAAGCCTGAGACGCTGGCCCGCGTGCAGGCCGCCATCGCCGAAACCAACTACGTCCCCGACCTGTCGGCGAAGAAGATCCGCGGGGCGCGCGCAACCCCCAGCACCATCGGCGTGCTGGCGCTGGATACCGTGACCACGCCCTTTTCGGTGGAGATCACCCTCTCGATCGAAGAGACGGCCCGCGCCCACGGCTGGAACAGCTTTGTGGTCAATATGTTTTCTGACGATCGTCCGGAAGCGGTGGTCGACCTGCTCCTCTCCCATCGTCCGGACGGCATTATCTTTACCACCATGGGCCTGCGCCAGGTACCACTGCCGGAAAAACTGCTGACTCTGCCCTGCGTGCTGGCCAACTGCGAAAGCCTCAGCCAGCCGGTGGCCAGCTATATCCCGGACGATGAACAGGGGCAGTACGACGCGGTGAAAGCCCTGCTTGCCGCTGGCTATCGTCGTCCGCTGTGCCTGCACTTACCCGCCAGCCAGCCGGCGACGATCCGCCGCCGCCTGGGGCTGGAGCGCGCCTGCCGGGAGGCCGGTATCGAACCGGACCATCTGAGCCATTCGTATATGGGCCAGGGCGATGAGCATTACCACGATATCCCGGCGGTGGTGCTGGCGCATATCCGCGAGGGTAAACCTGGCTTTGACTCAGTGATCTGCGGCAACGATCGCATCGCGTTTATGGTCTATCAGACGCTGCTGGGCCAGGGGTTACGCATTCCACAGGACGTGGCGGTCGTGGGATACGACAACATGGTGGGCATTGGCGATCTGTTTCTACCGCCGCTCTCCACAGTGCAACTGCCGCATTATGACATCGGGCGCCTGAGCGCCCTGCATATCATTCACGGCGACAACCATCGGGAGACGCGCAAAGTCGCCAGCCCGTGGTTGCCGCGCGCCTCACATTAACGATTACCGATGTTGCGCAGCTTCTCGCCCGCCATCAGGTTGCGCTCAATGTGCTCGAGGGTGACATTCTTGGTTTCCGGGATCAGCCAGAAGGTGATGCCGATAAAGGCCACGTTGAGCGCCGTGTAGAGCCAGAAGGTGCCGGCGGCGCCAATCGCGTCAAGCAGCGTCAGGAAAGTGGCGCCGATGATCATGTTCGACACCCAGTTGGTGGTGGTCGAGCAGGTGATACCGAAGTCGCGGCATTTTAGCGGCTGGATCTCGGAGCAGAGGATCCACACCACCGGCGCCGCGCTCATCGCATACCCGGCAATACACATCATGGTCATGCCGACGGAGAGCCAGGAGAGGCCGCTGGATGCGGTGCCATTGTCGAACTGCATCAGGCAGTAGCCCAGCACCAGAGTGCCCAGCGCCATCACGCTAAAGCCGATTTTCAGCGCTGGCTTGCGGCCCGCTTTATCCACTGTGAACACCGCAATAAAGGTGGCAAACATAAAGGTCAGGCCCACCACCAGGGTGGCGATCATCTGCTGTTCAGTAGTGGTAAAGCCCGCCATTTTAAAGATACGCGGCGCATAGTACATGATGATGTTCATGCCGGTGAACTGCTGCATCGCCTGCAGCAGCATGCCCAGGAACACCGCCCGGCGCACGTTACGATTGACCTTAAACAACGCCCAACCGCCCTGCTTCAGCTTGAGGCTCTCACGGATCTCGTTAAGCTCGTCGCGCGCCTTTTCCGAGGTATCGCGCAGCATCCGCAGCACTTCTTCCGCTTCGATATGGCGTCCCTTCTCCGCCAGCCAGCGCGGGCTGTTCGGCAAAAAGACGACCAGAATGATCAGGATCACCGCCGGCAGCGCCAGCACGCCCAGCATGGCGCGCCAGTTACCGCTGTAGCTAAAGGCGGTATCGGAAAGAAACGCCAGCACAATGCCAAGGGTGACCATCAGCTGATACATACTGATCATTTTCCCGCGCACGTTCTCGCTGGCCATCTCGGAGAGGTACAGCGGCGCGGTATAAGAGGCAATCCCGACTGCCACGCCCAACACCACGCGGGCCACCAGCAGCACCTCCACGCTGGCGGCAAAAGCGGATCCGATAGAGCCGGCCACAAAGAGTACGGCCCCCGCCATCAGGCTGTATTTACGGCCAAGGCGGAACGACAGCCAGCCGTTAAACAGCGCGCCTATCGCCGCCCCCAACATCATGCTGCTAACCACCCACTCCTGAAGCTGGCTGGATAAGGTGAAATGGTCGGTTATAAAGGGCAACGCTCCGGATATCACGCCGATATCCAGGCCAAAAAGCAAGCCCGCCACCGCCGCGGCGATGGAAACAAACCAGTTCATCCGCCGGGTATCACGTTGCGTCCGCGGCGATAATGTAGAGTCGTTACTGATTGAAGTCATTTTTTTCCTGCCACACAGAGTAAGACATAAGACGAAAGTACGTGACTGGTGGATGAATGGGTCAGGCAGGATAAGCCAAAGATATGGACTATATTGCTGGCAGGATGGGTTTTGTGATGGACATTAAACTTTCAAAGTAACAAAAAATGCGTTTCCAATAGTTAATAACCCTGTTTATACAGAGCGGTAACATTATACCCGTATTCCGGAGTATGGACGATCCGCACTTTTGCGTATGGACAATAATTGCTCAGATGGCCGGAGCGATACGACAGACCCCGGCCATCGCGGACGGTTAGCGCGCCAGCCAGCCGCCGTCCACCGCCACCGTGTAGCCATTGATGTAATCGGAGGCTGAGGAGGCAAGGAACACGACTGGCCCCATCAGATCGGCCGGTAGCCCCCAGCGCCCGGCGGGAATGCGATCGAGGATTTCGCTGCTACGCTGCTCGTCGGCGCGCAGCTGCTGGGTGTTGTTGGTCGCCATATACCCCGGGGCGATGGCGTTGACGTTGATGTTGTGTTTGGCCCACTCGTTGGCCAGCAGGCGGGTGACGCCCATCACCGCGCTTTTGGATGCGGTATACGACGGCACGCGGATCCCCCCCTGGAACGACAGCATGGAGGCGATGTTAATGATCTTCCCGCCGCTGCCCTGGGCGATAAAGTGTTTCGCCGCCGCCTGGGACATAAAAAATACGCTCTTGATGTTGAGGTTCATCACGTCGTCCCAGTCTTTTTCGCTGAACGCCAGCGCGTCCTCGCGGCGAATCAGGCCGGCATTGTTGACCAGAATATCAATATGGCCGAACTCCGCCACCGCCCGCTCCAGAAGCTGAGGAATACCGTCGATCTGGCGCAGGTCGGCGGTCAGGCTAAGAAAACGGCGTCCCAGCGCGGTTACCCGCTCGATAGTCTCCACCGGTTCGACGATATTGATACCGACAATATCGCAGCCCGCTTCCGCCAGCCCGAGGGCCATCCCCTGACCTAAACCGGTATCGCATCCGCTCACGACGGCCACTTTTCCCTGCAGGGAGAATGCATCAAGAATCATATTATGTTCCTTAGTCGTTCAGAGCCTGCTGTTTGCAGGCAAGGTTCTCTCGGCCCGGTCCGCGCCGGCGGCGCGACTGAGCGTGGGGCGAACTCTCGGGCATAGCCCACCATAATGAAAATAAAACAGAGTTCCGTTTTGCTGATGGGTGCCATCTTAGCCCCGCCCCCAGCCATTTTCAATATTATTTAAAACGATGTTTCATTTTTTATGATGATGATTACAAAAAAAGAAAAAGCAAAGGAGCCTCCCGGCACGCGCCAGGCCGGAAAAGGTTTTGAAAAGATGAAGATTCAACCGATTGTCTGCAGAGGTGCCGAAGCGAAGCCAGCAGCCCGCTGAAAACGCGGGAATTACGCTGAACTGCGTGAGCCATCACAAATAATGAAACAATGTTTTGATAAATTAATACCCGTCTTTTAAAACATATCACTCAGCGACACGCCTCTGGTCCAGCGGCATCGCAGGAAAGAAAGGAGCACTACATGGCTAAAGGCATGCGGGTCAAACTGAATTATCACGTCAGCCACGATCCGGATACCGGGGCGGAAGTCACCCGCTTAACCCCCCCGGAGGTCACCTGTCATCGCAACTACTTCTATCAGAAGTGCTTTTTTAACGATGGCAGCCATTTACTGTTCGCCGGCGAGTTTGACGGCCACTGGAACTACTATCTGCTGAATATCGCCAGCGCCGAGGCCGTCCAGCTAACCGAAGGCGCCGGGGATAACACCTTCGGCGGCTTCCTCTCCCCGGACGATAAGTCGCTTTATTACGTGAAAAATGACCGCACCCTGCTGGAGGTGAATCTGACCACCCTCGTTGAGCGCGAAGTTTATCGCGTCAGCGATGACTGGGTCGGCTACGGCACCTGGGTGGCAAACAGCGATTGCAGCAAACTGGTGGGCATTGAGATTGCCAAAAGCGACTGGACGCCACTCAACGACTGGCAGATTTTCCATGATTTCTTCCATAAAGGACCGCACTGCCGCCTGCTGCGCGTCGACCTGCGCAGCGGTGAGAGCCAGGTGATCCATGAGGAAAAAATCTGGCTGGGACACCCGATCTATCGTCCCTTCGACGACCATACCGTCGCCTTCTGCCATGAAGGGCCGCACGATCTGGTGGACGCCCGCATGTGGCTGGTCAACGAGGATGGCAGCCATGTTCGCAAAGTCAAAGCGCATGCTCCAGGCGAAAGCTGTACTCATGAATTTTGGGTGCCGGACGGTTCGGCGCTGATCTACGTCTCCTATCTGAAAGGCCAGCAGGGGCGGACGATCTATCGCTTTGATCCCGAAAGCGGCGTCAACGAGGCCCTGATGACGATGCCGGCCTGCTCGCATCTGATGAGCAATTTCGATGGCACGCTGCTGGTAGGCGATGGCTCAGGTACACCGGTGGATGTCAAGGATACCGGCGGCTACTCCATTGATAACGATCCCTGGCTGTATGTCTTTAACGTGGCGGAAAAGCGCTACTTCCGCGTCGCGCGCCATGATACCTCGTGGGCGACGGTGGCCAACAGCCGCCAGGTAACGCACCCGCACCCCTCATTTACCCCGGACGATAGCGCCATTCTGTTCAGCTCCGATAAAGACGGTAAACCGGCCATCTATATCGCGAAATTACCCGCGCACCCGTCAATGCTGAGCGCCTGATCCACGCCACACTTCTTTCTGTAACTGGCCTTGCCCTCCTTCATGGAGGGCTTTTTTTGTCCCTTCTCTTTCCCCCATAAAAAAACCCCGGCTGACGGCGCCGGGGAAAACAAACGATGAGGGATGAATGGTCGGTCAGAACGAGTAAGCCACCCCAACGCGGAAGCGGGTCTGACGATCGCTGCGGTCATTGACCCCGACGTTGCCAATTTCGCCATACGGCGACCAGTTATTATCCAGCTTATAGGCCACCTTCACGTTATATTCCTGCGAGTAGGGTTTATTGTCGTTGCGGCTGACCCCTTCCGAGCTGCGGGCATAGACATAGTTCAGCTCTGTACGCCAGTCGCCGAGGACAAATCCGGCCCACGCGTCGCCGCGGTTAACTTTGTCATCATCTTTGCCGGCGTTGTTCGGATAGCGGGTGTATTCATAGCGATAGCGAGCGGCGACATAGAAGCCGTTGTCGAAGCTGTACTGCGCGTGCAGGTGCGGCTTGTAGATGGAGCGGCTGTCGTTGCTCTCAATGGTAAACCCGGGGGTGAGGAAAAAGTTCGACGTTGCTTTCCAGCGCCAGCTGATGGTGTCTTCATGACCATTGCCCACCACGTCCGAATAGGGTTGCGAACCGTTGTCGCCACCCGAACGCCATTTGGCCTCGACGGTAAAGCCTAAGCCGTTGGCAAAGCGGTGAGAAACGGAGACGCGGTCAGCATTACTTTTATCACTCTTTCCGCCATCAATAAATTCATGACGTAAATCTATCGTTACCGCGGTTGCCGCAAAAGACATACCGCAGAGGGCGGCGAGAACCAGAGATCGTTTTAACATAGGGTACCCTTACAATAAATAAAATGACATTTCGTTTTTATGAAACATCATTTTATTTTTTAGACACCATAGTTTTAGTGACCAGGATCGTAGTTATTTGTTTCAAAAAAGGTGGCACAACAAGACGTGACGAAGCTCAATAATTTCGCCGGGGAGAGTGAAAGAGGGAGGGGAAAAATAAGGGTTCGGCAAAGCACGGCGCATAAAAAAGGCCTCCCGCAGGAGGCCATGGAAATCGAGGTATAGCGCTATGCGCGTTCTACCGCCAGCGCCACGCCCTGACCGCCGCCAATGCACAGCGTCGCCAGACCTTTGCGGGCATCGCGCTTGATCATTTCATGCACCAGCGACACCAGAATCCGGCAGCCGGAGGCGCCGATGGGGTGGCCGAGGGCGATCGCGCCGCCGTTGACGTTGACCCGGCGCTCATCCCACTCCAGTACCCGGCCAACCGAGATCGCCTGAGCGGCAAAGGCCTCATTGGCTTCGATCAGATCGACGTCGTCCAACCGCCAGCCGGCCCGCTCCAGACAGCGACGGGTGGCATGCACCGGGGCAATGCCCATCAGCGCCGGATCGACGCCGACGCTGGCGAAGGCGCGGATCCGCGCAAGGATCGGCAGCCCCAGCTCCAGCGCTTTAGCCTCGCTCATCATCATTACCGCCGCCGCGCCGTCATTGATGCTTGAGGCGTTGCCGGCGGTTACCGATCCAAGGCGATCGAAGGTGGGCTGCAGGCTGGCCAGCCCTTCCGCGCTGGCATCCACCCGCGGTTGTTCATCGGTATCCACGGTGCGCGCCGCGCCGTTATGCTCGGTGACAACCGGGACGATCTCATCGCGAAAGCGACCGGAATCAATCGCCTTGCGCGCCTTATGCTGTGAGCTGAGCGCCCAGGCGTCCTGCAGCTCGCGACTGATGCCAAATTCCCGGGCCAGGTTTTCCGCCGTGACGCCCATATGATAATCGTTGAAAGCATCCCACAGCCCATCATGCACCAGACTGTCAATCAGCTGGCTGTTGCCCAGCTGGGCGCCGGTGCGGCTGTCGGTAAGCACATGCGGAGCGCGGCTCATATTCTCCTGGCCGCCAGCGATCACCACGTCCGCTTCCCCGCACTGGATCGCCTGGGTAGCGAGGTGCAGAGCCTTCAGGCCGGAACCGCAGACATCGTTAATTGTGATAGCCGATACGGTGTTAGGCAGCCCACCGCGAATAGCGGACTGACGCGCCGGATTTTGTCCGGTCCCCGCGGTCAGCACCTGGCCGAGGATCACCTCATCCACGCTGTGCGGATCGATTCCCGTCTTCTCCACCAGCGCCTTCACCACCACGCTCCCCAGCTCGACGGCTGAATGGCGCGATAATGCGCCCTGAAAGCAGCCAATCGGCGTTCGCAGCGCGCCGACGATCACGACATCCTTCATCCTCTACCCCTGCCCATGCATTTGCGCAAAGAAACAGCGATATACTAGATAATTGTTATCAAAAAACTTTGTAATTGTTTAAAAAAAGTGAAGCCAATCACAAAGAAATAGCTATTCGTTAACGTTCACGCCGCTGCAGATGCTGACGCAGCCAGCTGCCGGCCGCTCCCGGCGGCGCTTTCTTATTCCACAGCAGATCGACTGAAATTGCCCGCGGCCAGCCGGGGATATCGAGCGCCACCAGCCCGCCCTGCGGCGCAAACTCCGCCACCAGCGCGCTGGGCAGAATGCACCAGCCGAACCCCTGCGCCGCCATGCTGAGCAGCAGCAGGTAGTTTGGCGCCGACCAGACCTGGCCTGCGGCAGGTTCGGTGGCGCTGGCCAGAAAGGTGCTCAAACGCAGCTCGCGCCAGCTGCGCAGCTCATCCCAGGCGACCTTACCCTGCGCCGCCAGCGGATGGTCAGGGGCTACATAAATGCCCATCGCCGTCTGCAGCGGCAGGCGGGTGCTGCCGATATCGGTGGGGTAGCGCTCCCTCGCCTCAATCAGCCCCACCTGGGCGCGGGATTTTTGCAGGAGATCGATCACATCCTCGTCTTCGCCAATCAAACACTCAAACTCGGTATGAGGAAAGCGGCGGTCAAACTGCACCAGCAGATCTTCCAGCACGTCCGGGTGCAGAGTATCGGAGAGCACGAAGGTCAGCCGCGGCTCCGTCTCGCCGGACAGCGACACAGCCAGTTCGTCCAGCCGCTCGCTGGCGGCAAGAATCGCTTTGACATAGCTCAGCACCTGCTCCCCCTGCGGGGTCAGCGTCGGTTGCCGCGTTGCCCTGTCAAAGAGGATTACGCCGAGATCGGCCTCCAGATTGGCGATGGCGGTACTGATCGTCGACTGACTTTTCCGCAGGCGGCGGGCGGCGGCGGAGAACGATCCGCTGTCGACCGCCTCGACAAAGGCGGTTAAGGCTTCCGGTGAATAACGCATGATGTATCTACAATATCGATGGTTCCTATCTTTTGTTTATCATATTTTTCCATAAACTGCCGGGTAATTTCCTGTTCAGGCTAAAACTGGAGGTAGCTCGCCATGCAACAGACCCCACATCAGCGCAAGACGCTCACCGAACGCGTTATCCACGCCATCACCTTCGAAGGACTGGCGACGCTGATCCTCGCCCCTACCGCCGCCTGGCTGATGCAGCGCTCGGTAGTGGAGATGGGCGGACTGAGCATTCTGCTCGCCACCCTGGCGATGGTATGGAACATTATCTATAACGCGGCGTTCGATCGCCTGTGGCCGGTCTCCCGCTTCCCCCGCCAGCTGAAAGTACGCGCCCTGCACGCGCTCGGTTTCGAAACCGGATTCGTCATCATTGGCGTCACCATGGTGGCGATCGTGCTGGGCGTCTCGCTGCTGCAGGCGTTTATGCTGGAGATCGGTTTCATGCTTTTCTTCCTGCCCTACACCATGGCCTTTAACTGGGTATGGGACACCCTGCGCGAGCGCGTTATTCGTCACCGCCGCCCGCGCCAGACGGCGCGCGGTTAATCCCGGCGCGGATCTTCGACGATCCGCCGCGACTTTATCACCAAAAACTATCGCAACAGACGAACCATAAATATGGTAAATTGCACTCCTTTTTTTTGGTTTGACGGTTGATAAAGTCGCATAATGTCTAAAATTTGGTCTAAAGAAGAAACTCTATGGAGTTTTGCCTTATATGGCACTGCAGTAGGCGCTGGGACGCTATTTCTACCGATCCAGCTGGGTTCGGCTGGCGCCATTGTGCTGTTCATCACCGCGCTGGTCGCCTGGCCGCTCACTTACTGGCCCCACAAAGCGCTGAGCCAGTTTATTCTCTCGGCCAATATCGCGCCGGGAACCGGGATCACCGGCGCAGTTAATCACTACTATGGTAAGAAAATTGGCAACCTGATCACCGGCCTCTATTTCCTTGCCTTCTTTGTGGTGGTGCTCATCTACGCCGTGGCCATCACCAACTCGCTGGCCGAACAGGTGGCGCATCGCACGCCGATGACCCCAGGGCTGCGTGCGCTGCTGAGTCTGGGGGTCGTGCTGGTCCTCAACCTGATCTTTCTCATGGGACGGCAGGTCACCATCAAGGTGATGGGCTTTCTGGTCTTCCCGCTTATCGCCTGTTTCCTGTTTCTCTCCCTCTATTTAATCCGCGACTGGCATCCGGAGCATCTCACCAGCCAGATGCAGTTCAGCCCGCAGACGCTCCACCAGGTCTGGATCTCTATTCCCGTGATGGTTTTCGCTTTTAGCCATACGCCGATCATCTCGACTTTTGCTATCGATCAGCAGGAGAAACACGGCGACCTGGCCATGGGTAAATGCAAAAAAATCATGAAGGTGGCCTACACCATCATCTGCGCCAGCGTGCTGTTTTTTGTCTTCAGTTGTCTGCTGGCGATCCCGGCAACCTATATAGAGACCGCCCGCGATCAGGGGGTGACTATCCTCTCCGCCCTGTCGATGGTGCCAGGCGCGCCGGGATGGCTGGCGGTGACCGGCATCATCGTCGCCGTCGTCGCTATGTCGAAATCGTTTCTCGGAACCTACTTCGGAGTGATTGAAGGCGCCAGCGAAATCGTCAAAAGCTCGCTGGGCCTGCTGGGCGTGCGTAAGAGCCGCGCTTTCAACCGCGCGATGTCGATCCTGCTGGTCTCCGCCTTCACTTTTGCGGTGTGCTTTATCAACCCGAATGCGATCTCAATGATCTACGCTATCAGCGGACCGCTTATCGCCATGATCCTGTTTATTATGCCCACGCTGTCGACATGGCTCATTCCGGCGCTGAAGCCGTACCGCTCGGTGGGTAACGCCATTACGCTGGTGGTTGGCCTGCTCTGCGTGTCGGTGATGTTCTTCGGCTAATCCCCTCTGGCGACAGCGGCTGCCTGAGCTGCTGTCGCACATTCTGACAATATTCTCCCCCTTGCCTTCCTTGTGAGCGGATTACACTTACGGCTTAGCCACCGTGAGGAGAGTTCTTATGTCCAGTGTCACCTTATCCGGTCGCGGCACGCTCGGCGATCGCCAGGTCTATCGCTTAGGTTACGGCGCGATGCAGCTGGCCGGCCCCGGTGTTTTCGGCCCGCCCAAAGATCCCGAAGAGGCGGTGCGCGTCCTGCAGGCCGCCGTCGAGGCCGGGGTAAACCATATCGATACCTCTGATTTTTACGGTCCGCATGTGACCAATCAATTGATCCGCAAAGCGCTCCATCCCTATCCTGACGATCTGTGCATTGTCACCAAGGTCAGCGCCCGCCGTGACGAGAAAGGCAACTGGCTACCGGCCATGTCGCCCGCCGAACTGACCCAGGCCGTTGAAGACAATTTGCGTCACCTGGGGCTTGAGGTACTGGAAGTGGTTAATCTGCGCAGTATGCTGAGCCCGCACGGCCCGGTGGAGGGTTCGCTGGAGGCGCCACTCGCCACCCTGCTGGAACTGAAAGAGCGAGGATTAATCCGCCATATCGGCCTCAGCAACGTGACGGCAAAGCAGGTCGCGGATGCGCAGAAAATGACACCCATCGTCTGCGTGCAAAACCTTTATAACGTTGCCCATCGCGCCGACGACGCGCTGGTGGATGCGCTGGCCGCCCAGCACATCGCCTGGGTGCCCTTTTTCCCGCTGGGCGGTTTTACGCCGTTGCAGGCGCAGGAGTTGAACGAGGTCGCGGCTTCGCTTGAGGCGACGCCGATGCAGGTCGCCCTCGCCTGGCTGCTCCAGCGAGCGCCAAATATTCTGCTGATCCCCGGCACCTCCTCCCGCACGCACCTCGCGGAAAATATTGCCGCTGCCGAGCTGGTCCTGCCCGCGGAAGCGCTGCGCACCCTCGATAATATCGCCACCGCCGCGCGCCGCTGACCTGCCAGACAAAATGGAGGGAACCCTATCCCTCCTCAATATTTGCCTGGAAAAACCTCACCGCTACTGGCACTATAGATCCTACAAATGGGGCGTGATCGACGATCGTTCTCTCATTATCCCCGTTAATTAAACTTAATTTTTTATCCTTCGACCGGTCTCCAGCTTGGAGGCCGTTGTCGTTTTTGTCATGACCAAAATTCGAAACTCGTGATTACAGGAAATACAATATCAAATTCCAAGTTTATACATATCAATCTGGCTGCAAAGATAGTCAATAACATCAAACGCTCATAAAAACATCTGATTAACCCAATCAGAATGTTGCTATTGCTATAAGAAAAATCAAACGCCTCACGACAACTATTTACAAGGGATGCATATGACAGAGGGAACGATAAAGACCAGTAAGTATGAAATTATTGCTATTTTCAGAGAGGAGTTGCGCAAACGTACTGAAATTGAAATATTTTTTAACAACACCAGTATCATAACCCAACTGACGCGCGTGGACTTTGCCGAGTTTCATATTCAGACCCATCGCAAAATCCCGTCCGGGCATAAAATTCGCTTTCTCCTGCATAGCGATTCAGGGAAAATAGAGTTTAATGCGGCCCTGACAAAACATGACAATAGCGGTGTCGATAAAGGTATCCGCTACGCTTTTTCATTGCCTGAATGCCTGCAGGTAGTGCAGCGTCGCCGCGATCCCCGCTTTCGTTTACGCCATGAGCATGACTTTTATTGCCGCGGCCGCCATAAAAACGGCGAAAACTATCTTTTCGATATCAAAGACATTTCAGATGGCGGTTGCGCATTGATGACCAAAACGCCGAATCTTAAATTTCTCAGCCACAACGCCTTACTGAAAAACGCCGTACTTATGCTTGCAGAATATGGCGAGATCACCATCGACCTGGTGGTCAAAAATGTCATTGTTATCACCCTGGATAACGCTAATGAAGAGAGTGAGAGCTACTATCAGATATCCTGCCAGTTTAAGTTCCGCCATCTCGATGACCAGCGCAGAATAGAGAAGATACTGCTGGACCTGATCTTAGAAGCCAAGCGCAAAAAGAGAATCTGACAACCTTGGACAGTATATTGCTGTACACCAATGACAATCTCATTGGTCACTCAATCTATCACTACCTTATTGATAGCCATGAAAATGCCACCCGTCTGAGTTATGCCGATGTCATCCATGAGAAACATCTGCCACTGGCCCAGACGATTATTTTCAATTTAATTAATAAGGATATTTCTGCCATCAGGATCGTCGATCTGCTGAATGCGCTCCGCCTTTCCCTGCTGCGCTGCCAGCAGCCGGTGCTAATGGTGAAAAGCGACATTGTCGGGCTGTGCAGAGAGTTGATAAACTTTGACAACGCTATGATTATTAGTGAGAAATCTCCGCTAACTCTTTTTTCATCTATCGTCCAACGCGCCAAAGGCGTCAGCGAACTGCCGCCGCGAGGATTGCGCAAACAGCTTTCACCACGGGAGTGTCAGATCCTCGAACTGCTCATTGCCAACAATAATAATAAGCGTATTGCCGCCCTGCTCGGCATTGCTCATAAAACGGTTCATAGCCACCGCATCCATATCATGCAAAAACTGGGTATTGATAATTCCCGCACTATGAATCAGCGTATTGCCGCTCTCCATCAATGCTAAATGTTCTCCCGGTAAATCAGTAGCGGATAAAGCGTACTTATTCGCTGTTGATTTACATTTCCCGCCATTCCCATTAATCATCAGGTAGCCTATAATTAATGTATCCTCTGCCTATTGTCTGACTAACCTCGTGAAGAGGGATAATGAACACTAAAATATTCGAAGACAACATTTTATCTCGTAATGATATCGCTGTACGCTACGTCTTTCAGAAAATGTTTTCCCCACAAGGTACTCTGGTCGCGGTGGAATGCTTAAGCCGCTTTGATAATCTTTCTATTTCCCCCGAAGATTTTTTCCGCCATGCTACCGCCGCCGTTCGTGAACGTATTTTTCTCGAACAACTGGCACTGATTGAAAAGCATAAAGCCTGGTTTTTACGTAACCATATTTCCGCAACAATTAACGTTGATGACCATATCCTTAACCTGTTGCGCCAGAAGGATATAAAAGCCAAAATCGCCGCCCTGACCTGCGTCCATTTCGAGGTAACCGAAAACGCCGAGAATCTGCTGCATAATTCTCTTGCCGCCTGGCAGAGCCCACAGGATACCTCACTGTGGCTCGACGACTTCGGCTCCGGCTACGCGGGAATTAACGCTATTCGCGGTTATCACTTTGACTATGTGAAAATTGATAAGGATTTTTTCTGGCACCTGATGCGCAAAGAGTCCGGCCGCCAGCTGATGGATGCGCTGGTGACCTTTTTATCGCGCAACCATCATAATGTGATTATTGAAGGTGTCGAAAGCGAAGCCCATAAAGAATGGCTGCAGGGAATGGAGTGGTTTGCTATCCAGGGACATTACTGGCGGGAAGTCAGTATTGAACAACTGGTCGCCGATGATATTGCCATGTAAAAAAAGCCGGGAATTCCCGGCTTTTTAACGTCACTTAATTATAAACTAATTCCCACGTTGCCCAGCTGGTAATCGGCCCGCTGGTGGCGCTTTTCGGCGTTGGCGAAACATAGCCAACGTAATAGGTGAACAGGCCGCCGCTGACCGCGCTTTCCTGCAAACGCACCTGATTTTGCTGCGGGTCCGCCGGGACAATTTTATTACTCTTATCCAGCGTATTATTATCGTTAGTCGATAGCGCCAGATAAATATTCTGCGCTCCATCCGGCAAGGTATTGGCCAGATACCCGGCGTTTTCGTTACCGACCGCCGTCAGTAAAAAACCATCGACCCAGCGCACGCTGACCCGACGCACCTCATCCTGCGAGGCTGCCCCACCATCATGGCGCAGCTGGCAGTTTGACAGTGCCAGGGTAAACGGCTGCGGTTTCATAAACGCCCCGGCCCCGCGATCGTGGACTTCCGCCAGGCTGACCGGCGCCAGCCAGACATTACCGCTGCCGGCATGCTGGCCGCCGTTTAGCGCGACGCTACAGGAAATATCCGTCACCCGCCCGGCAAAATCGACCCGTCCGCGATCGTAATTGGTCTCAAAACCCCACGCCGAGGGGGCGGCGAGGCTGCCGCAAAATAGCAGCCACGCGATAGTGTTTTTCGGCAATCCCTTCATTCCCCCTCCCGTATTAATCGTACGTCAGGTTAAAGATCATATGCGACTCCACCTCGCCGGTGCTGGTCGTCGGGCCATACTGATAAAAACGCGCGTGCAGCGGTATGGTGATGTAGCGGGTCTCCTGATTATTCAAGCGGCCGACGGTGTATTTCTTATTAAACTGCAGCGGGGAGCCATCCTTCAGCACCTGGATGCCAATGCCTTTCGCCATCCCGCTGCCGGCTTTTTCATTCAGCAAGGCGCCCATGGTAGCGGTAGTGCTGGTGGCCAGGGTACCGGAGAACGAGGTGCTAATGTTGGCATATCCCGTTTCACTCAGGCCGCCGCTGCACTGCAGGTCGATATTAAAATCCTTCCCGCCGGCGGTGGTGCCGACCCCTTTCAGGTCGGTGCGCCGGATGGAACCCACATCGACATTCATATTTTTCCCGCTCAGCACCGAACAGGAGGGCGAGACCACGGTGATGGCGTTGGCGCTCAGATAGGTTTCGAGGATCGGGTTACCGCCGCTCTCCCAGTCGTAGGAGGTGTACTTACCCGCCGCCAGGGTGCCGCTGCCGGTGGTTGCCGCGGTTTTGATAATCTGCAGCGTAAAGCGCGACCCTTCGAGGGAATAGTTGGTGGTGTTATATACCCGGGACGAAAAGACGTCGGGATAGACGATATTTACCGTTGCGCCGCCGCGGCTGAAACGCATGCCGATTCCCGGCACGTTGGTGGAGTAGATTTTATTTCCAAGGTCCGTGGCCCCTGGCGACACGATCTTCGCCGCAAAGCGGTTGGTGCCGGAAGTACAGCGATAGCTTGCCCCGCCGGGAGCGCTCATCGTCCAGTCGCGGGTAAGGATCACCGAGCCCACCGGCAGATCCGGGGGCACCACCACCCTGCCCACCACCATGTCCAGCATCACCGTTGGCGATGAGAGACGCGTACAGGAGGCCCAGGACGAGGTGGTTCCCAGCGCCATTAAGACGATAAAAAGCGTTAGTAATTTCCTCAGCGACATACGCTATCCTTTGTTGTTTGCTGTCCCAGATCCACCGAACACTGCCCGCCGCTCCACTTCACAATCGCGCGTTTGGCGTTCGCATCGCTGATAAACATCATGCTGCCCTGGCCGACAACGCCGATCTCCTTGCCGTCGGGGGAGAAAATACTTGCCGCAAACGGCAACGGCTCATGGTTCGCCTGGCGCGCCTGCAGGGTGAGGTTGTTCTGCACCTTAGTGCCGAACGCGACCTTAACCACGCTGCCTTCCCACGGCACAACCTGCGCCACGGTGCGATCGAAGGCCACGTCGTCATGACTGCCTTTCGGGTCGATTTCCACGGCGTTAATCCGGTACGGGCGCAGATACGGCAGGATGGCGTAACCATTGCTGTCCACACGGGTGCCCGGCGATCCCGGAAGCATCGCCCCGGCCGCGTCTTTGGCTTCAATCAGGGCCATCGTCGAGCCGCTTTCCGGTGAGAGCACCACGCCGCCGCTGTGGGCGATCATCGTCCCGCTGGCGCCAATGCCGCTCTGACGATAGCCTTCGCCCTGGCTGTAGCTGCCGTTGAGGGTGGTCCATGGCGTACGGTAGCTGCCGTTGAGCGCCACATCATGCTGACCGCCGGTGGCGGTGGTGGTCGACACGCCGTAGTTAAGGTTGTTTTCACTGTCCAGCGAACCGTTGATACCAATCTGCGAGCTGGCAAAGCGCGAGTTATTGAACGAGGTGTTCGACGTCAGGTTGGCGGTGCGGTTATCGCCAAACCACAGCGGGTAGCTGAAGTTGAGTGAAATACGATCGTCGCGACGATGACCGGAGCTGTCTGGCGTATAGACGCGCTGCGCGCTCGCTGACCAGGAGAGACGACCAAATGAATTGTTGTAGCTGACCTGATACTGCTTCTCGGTCCCGGAGCGGTTCCAGTAATCGGAGATACGGCCGCTGAGATAAAACCCGCCCCAGCCGTCCGGCAGGTTCTGGTTCACCGTGAAGGTCATGCCGTTTTTTTGCCGCCACAGGGTGTAGTTGCTGCGACTATTTTTTTCCTGATCGACGGCGTACAGCGCGTCGTTGAGGTTGTAATAACCTTTCGTCGAGTAGCGATACGCCGCCAACACGATGCTGGTCTGGGTATCGGTAAACATGCGGTTAAAGGTCGCGCGATAGCTCTGACCCGAGTCATCATGGGCATCGCTCTTCAACCGCGAATGGGTGACGTCAAAAGAGAGCGCGCCGATGCCGGTGTTCATCCCGGTCCCCACCAGGAAGGCCTGATAGTCGTCAAAACCGGTGACCCCGGTGTAGCCGGTCAACAGGTTGTTGATCCCGTGCTGCCAGGTCGCCTGATAGAGCATCGGCTTGTTGCGCAGCGCGCTGTCGTCCACTTTACCGGCGGAGAGCGCGTAGCGGGTCATTCCCGGACGCAGCAGCTGGGCGACGGAAGCGTAAGGCACGCTAAACACTTCTACCGAGCCATCCGCTTCTTTCACCGAGACCTCAAGATCGCTGCCATAGCCGGAAGGATAGACATCCTGCAGGGTAAACGGTCCGGGCGGAACGGTGGTCTGATAGATAATATTGCTGCCCTGACGCACGGTGACGAGGGCGTTGCTCTGCGCCACGCCGCGAATTTCCGGAGCATACGAGCGCATGCCGTCCGGGAACATATTGTCATCGGTGGAAAGATTAACCCCGCGCAGACCGATGGTGTCGAAAAATTCACCATTGGTGAAAATCTGCCCGCCGCTGACGATGGAGTTGAGCTGTGGGATAGGGCGCTGGAGATAGGTCTGGTTGCTGTTCCAGTGCGCTTTACCCTGCTGCTGCTGCCAGTTCAGGTTGCCGATGTGCTTCAGCAGCCAGCCGTCCCACGACAGACCGGCGTTGACGCCCAGATAGGCGCTGCTGTTATCCGACCCGCCTACCGAAGAGGTATGGCTGTTCCAGGCGTTCGCCATCCAGCCAAGATTGAGCGCGGTAATACCTTTGTCCCAGAACTCCGGGCTGACATAGTTTTTCAGGCGTTGATCTTCATAGATCTGCGGTACCGAAATGTTCAACCGCAGGGAGGACTGGACCAGGTTGTCTTTGACGTTTTCTTCGTTGCGCCAGGATTTGAGGCTACCGCAGTAGCCCTCCTGCTCGCTCAGCTGCGGATTGAGCTTTTCCGCCGCGATGCCATATTGGGCCAGCATCGCTTTGGTGTAGCAGACGCCCAGCCGACCATCTTTATCGCGCGCGATGCGTAAATCGTAGCGCCCTTTCCACTCGTCGTTGGTGTAGACGTCAAGGGAGTAAGTGCCTTCGGTAATCGCGCTGGTCGAAAAGCGCGACAGATCGACCTTTTCGCGACTGCCGACAATAAAGCCGTCGTTAAACTGATATACCGTTCCCGGGTTTTCCTGTCCGCTGGAAAATGGCGGAAAGCAGCACAGCGCGATGGCGATCGCGGTGCTTAATCTTCCCGGGCAGAATGACCTCTGCTTCATTAGCTTTTCCCTTATTTAACGGCCACTTTCACTGCGACATCGGCGCCATAGTCATTAATGTTGTTAACGGTCAGGGTTTCGCCGCGGTTGACGGCGGAGGAGAGCGCCACCGTTTGCCTGGACTGCGGCGCCAGCATCACGGTTTTGCTGTTCAGGGCTTTACCGCCGTCGCGGGAAATACGGCTGACGGTAATGTAGAACGGCGTCGGGTTGTTGATGGCGAGACCACTGCCGCTGGCGGTCAGGGTCAGCTTCTCGGCCGCCGCATCGCGGTTGCCCAGTCCGGCAGGACGATAAATAAATTTAAAGCGCGAACGGATCGCCAGCTGCAGCACGTTCTGGCCTTCATTTTTCTGATTGGCCACCACCGGCGGAATTTCCAGCAGATTCAGCCACCACAGCGTCTCTTTGTCTTTCGCCAGACCGGCGCTGCTGCCGAGCTTAATACGCAGCGTCTGGCCGCTCTTGGCGTCAACGCGCGAAATCGGCGGGGTGATAATAAACGGGGTGGTAATGGTATCCGGTGTGGCATCGGCATCGCCGTTATCCAGCCAGGCCTGCGCCAGCGCCGGACGGTCGGCGTTATTTGAAAGCTGTACCGTTATTTCTTTTTCATTTCCTGGATAAATAAAGCGGGTACCGTTAACAATAATATTGTTGGCATGGGCCGCAAAACTAAAAATGAAACAGAAAAAAAGGGCAATACGCTTCATGCTGACCTCAGAATAAAAATACAAGCGGCGGACATTGCCGCTTTATTATTGTTATTAACTGCCCCATCGCGGGGCAGTTTTATTTTCTGACGGAATTACTGGTAAGTAATTTCGTAAGTCGCGTAGCTGTTAACCACACCGGTGGTTACCGTGGTCGGCGCGCTGGTGGCGTAGCCTACGTAGTAGGTGAAACGCGCGCCATCAGCTACAGCGGAAGCGTCGCCTTTCGCTTTCGGCTGAGTGCTGTCACCCGGGATGATTTTGTTGGTCAGCGCGGTAGCGTTGTCAGTAGACAGCACCAGCTGGATGTTCTGAGCACCGGAAGCTTCGGTGTTCGCCAGGTAGCCCTGTTGTTTGCTGGTTGCGCCAGCCAGCAGGTTACCGCCGGTCCAGTTCACGCCCAGTTTGCTTACGTCATCCTGTTTAGTGCCATCAGCAGCCTGGCAGTTAGAGACGTCAATGGTGAAAGATTTCGGTTTCAGGTAAGTATCCGCTGCTGCCGCTTTAACTTCAGTCAGGGTTACCGGAGACAGGTAAACGTTCGCATCGCTGCCCTGGCCGTTAACGGAAACAGTACAGGATACATCGGTAACTTTACCGAAGAAATTAACCTGGCCGCCGCCAACAGTGGTATCAGCTGCATGGGCAGCAGTCATGCCAAAAAACGCGGTTGCCATTGCTGCAGAGAGAAGAACCTTTTTCATTGCCATTTCCTTGTCAGAGTGAATTACGAATCAATGAGCACACTGTGAATTCGCATAGAACCAGAAACATCAGGCGATGCTGATTTATGCCACTGCTAATAGAATCTTCGACTGACCGGGAGCCGCAATATTTAAGGCGTCAGGTAACGAACCTAAAAATATAAGTTCGCTGGTGCTATCGGCGTCAAAGAATGCTATTTATTCGCCGACAAATATACATTTGTTCACGTTTCATTAAGTTATATAACAGATAACCATCGACTATTAATAAACAGTCATTGATAGATGAAAACGCGAGGGTGGTTGTTTACAGCGCAGCAAGCCTAACGCCAGAGCGAGAGAAAGTGACCGCAACAGCATGCAGAAAAAGCCCTCGGAAGGCCATCGCGATAAGTCTGAATCTGCCTTTGCGGTGGTGAAAACAGCACCAAACCATTCACACAACGAATGATGAAAGCATGAATGAGGCGCATTCCTCTCCCTGAACAAGGGCAGCCCATGTGATCCCCCCTTTCAGAAACAAATCATTAATTCATTGTTTTTAAATTAAAAAATAGATAAACGATCATGTTTACGCCATCAAACCGCCATAAAAATGTGATCTAAATCGCACTTTTTGCCACGCACGTTATAGTTAGCAGGCTTATTATAAGTCCATCGAAAGCAAACATGCTTTCCACCATAAAAGTTAAAAGGACAAACACCATGAAAAACGTAAAATTACTCGCCGCTGCCGGTATGCTCTCCCTGGTCTCTTTCGCTAGCTTCGCTCATCCGGTGAGCGTGACAGCAGACACCCTGGACAGCGCAGAAGCGAAAATCGCAACCATTGCGAAAGAACAAGGCGCTTCCTATCACATTACCGAAGCGTACACCGGCAACCAGGTCCATATGACCGCCGAGCTGTCTAAATAAGCGAATGGTTGCAGAGGGAGCTGCCGGACAGGCCGCCTGCGGGTGGCTGGTCTGGCTCCCGCCGCCCACCCCGCACGCAGCAATGTCGAGCCCCGTTACGGGGCTTTTTTCGTTTTTGCTCCCGCCGCCTGACGCGCCAGCGCGAGCTGGATAGACAGCACGCTCGCCAGCACCACGATCAATCCCATCAGCGCCATCCCCTGGATCTTTTGTCCGAGGAATATCCATCCCAGTACCACGGCGGTCACCGGGCTCAGCAGACTCATCGCCGACACGGCCACCGGTGAGAGGCGGCCAATCCCCCGAAACCACAGGCCATAGGCCAGCATGGCGCCCGCCAGGCACAGCCACAGATAGCCGGCCGCCTGCAGCACTGTTACCTGATGCAAAGGAGGGTCAACGATCAGCGCCACCGGGGCCAGCACCACCCCACCGATCGTCAGCTGCCAGCCGGTCAGCGCGACGATCGGCAGGGAGAGCGCCCAGCGCCGGGAAAGCCAGGTGCCCAGCGCCATACTGATCGCCCCGAGAAACGCCGCGCCGATGCCCAGCGGGTCGAGGACGGTGTGCGGCGACAGCAGCAGCATGGCCATACCGAGTATGCCGGCGATGGCGGAGAACACCGCCAGCCAGGGCGAGCGCTGCCGGTCGACACACCAGGCGAGGAGCATCACCAGCAGCGGCTGGATCGCGCCGATCACCGCCGCCAGCCCGCCGGGTAAGCGATAGGCGGCGATAAACAACAGCGCCTGAAACGCGCCGATATTTAAGATGCCGGTAACGATCAGCTTTGCCCATTCGCCGCGTTGCGGAAAACGACGGCTCCAGATCAGCAGGGCGATACCTGCCGGCAGCACCCTCAGCAGCGCAGCAATAAATGGGCGGTCAGGGGGCAGAAACTGGGAGGTGACAATGTAGGTCGTCCCCCAGATAGCGGGCGCCAGCGCGGTGAGCAGCAGGTCGAGAATCAGATTACGTGAGAGAAAAGCCATGATTTTATCTTCACTTCAAGGTAAATTAGTGAGTGAAGTATGTACCGCCAAGTATCTTGATATCAAGACAAGTGAGCACTAATGGACAAATCACCGCCGATCGACGCCGTGGATCGCATCCTCGCCCAGTGGCAGCGGGAGCGGCCAGACCTCGACTGCAGCCCCATGGGGCCGATAGGTCGCCTGAAACGATGCGCTATGCTGCTGGAGCCGCAGGTGGAAGTGGCCTTTACGCGCCACGATCTGGTGCGCTGGGAGTTTGACATGCTGGCGACGCTGCGGCGCGCCGGGGCGCCTTTCGTACTTTCGCCCACCCAGCTCTTCTCCACGCTGATGATTACCTCCGGCACCATGACCCATCGTCTGAAGGCGCTGGAGAAACGCGGGTTTATTACCCGCCTGCCCAATCCGGAGGATGCCCGCAGTATGCTGGTCGCCCTGACTTCCGCCGGACGCGAACGGATCGATGCCGCAGTGGAAACCCACGTCGACAACGAACGGCAACTGCTGGCAGGACTCAGTGACGGTGAACGCCAGCAGTTGGATCAGGCGCTGCGGGTGTTGATGCGACTGCTGGAAACGGGCTAACAGCCAGCGGCGATAAAGTCGCCGTTGGCGCTGATCGGCACCACGCTGAAAAACAATCCCACGGCAAAGAGGATCAGCGCCAGACCGCCGAGGATCTTCACCAACGGTACCAGCCAGGGCCGCGGGCGGTGATTCGTGACCAATCGTTTGACCGTCCGATGGCGCGCATAGTGAACCAGCAGCGACAGACCGAGGATCGAGAGCGCGGTGCCCAGCGCCATGCTCATCACCGCGGCGATGCCCCAGCTAACAATCCCCAACGCATTGGCGAATAATAAAATCATGATCGCCCCGCTACAGGGCCGAACGCCGATAGCCAGCACCACGCCAAGGCGCGTCTTCCAGTCAGCGCCCTGCATATCCTGCCCCACGCCGTGATGGCCGCAGCCGCACGAGGCGTCATGCTGATGCGCTGGCGTCAGACGGCGAATCACCTGTTTTGTCGGCCACAGGCTTTGCAGAGCGCGAAAGATAACATAAGCCCCAAAGACGCCGATGGTCAGGGCGCTGATCTTCTCGACGTACCAGCGGCTGGCGCTAAGATCGCCGGCGGCCAGATTCAGCCCCACCGCAAGAATAAAGACAAAGAGTATCGCAGTGACGCCCTGCAACAGGCTGCCGAGAAAGGGCACCACCCGCGCCGCCGTCAGGCTCTCCTGATTGGTGCTCAGGTAGGTCGTCACGATAAATTTACCGTGTCCCGGTCCGACGGCGTGCAGCACGCCATAGAGAAAGGCCCCCACCAGCAGCCAGATACCGCCGCTGTACTGATGGTTATTCAGCAACAGAAGGTACATCACCAGATAGCGATGCAGGGTAATTTGGGTGGCGAGACACCACTGGAGAAAGTCACCCCAGTGGCTGTGCAAGGTGATAGCGGCGGCCAGCAGTAGAAGGCCGCCGCACCCGGCCGCCAGCAGGCGCCAGTCGCGGAGCGCAATCGGAGTCGTCATCGTTATACCATTGTAGTAAACGTAAACCGCCTGACAGCAACTTTACGACAGGCGAGCGAAGGTGTCAGCGCTGAAGGGTGAGGAATTTGTCGAAGCTGTTCACGGGATTGTTCGTAGTCACCAGGCTCCGCATTATCTACCGATCGCTATCTTCCCGACACCGTATTAGCGCAGAATGCCTCAATATCTTGAGCATACCACAGCTATATCTTTTTATGCGTTATTGGTTACCAATACCTTTTAACAGGAATAATTACTCAAAAAATCACAGATAAAAATAAATAAGTTATTTCTTGGCGAGCATTTTTTGTCAGTTATTATGCTGCGCTTCCGGCAACAATATTCTTTAACTGCTATTTATTGCACTCTTCAGCAGGATCACTTCCATGAAAAGAGGCTTACTTACCCTGGTTACTGCTGCCATCGCTTTCCGTACAGGCCACCTGGCGCAGCGACAAGCGCCAGGAGGCACGTGACGAAAAGTGGTGAACCGGCAGGCTTCGGCGTATCCTGGATGTGAGTCCTTCCCGCGCCGAAGCGAGTATTCCAACCCGCCGCCAGACCGTGTCGCAATACTTACCTGTCCTCTTCTACCTCCCATTGATATCTTCCTGTATACGTTGACCGTGACGAGTTTTCATTTCATTCAACCGCATGTACCAGATTAAGCTTACCCGTTGAAATACGGCGTAATGTGCTCTATTACAGACAATGCTATTATCACCAGGCTTTTTGCAGTATGGTTTAATCACTGTTGTAGTTTTGCAGTGAATGCTATCCAGACGACTTAAGGTTGTATTTTGTCTGAGAAATTTCTCATGCCATTCCCGAAGGTTGTCGGCGAGGGAGGCTGGTTTACTGGGGTGACATTGCCCAGTAGACAGGCAATCAATCATGACGGCATTGATAGCCGCCTTGCCGTGGCCGGAAGCCCAAGCCTTCATCATCATGCGGGTATCATCAAGAGGATCAGGGATGTACAGGACGTGGAAACCCCCAGGAAAGATTCATCAGTTCAGCCAGCTCACCCTTTCTTTACCCTTCAGATCGCGGCCTCTTATCGTTAGCAATGGAGCTAGCCCATGATACCGCTCGCGCTCGTAGCAAATTAAAACGTTATCACCACGCTGTTTCAAAATAAAAAGGCAGTCAAATTTAACAATGACCTGACGCAGGCTCGGAAAACCAAAAATATGCCTGCAATAAAAGGGAAAACCATGACGAATAACGCCGACATAAAAAAAAGGAACTTCCTGACTCAGAATGAAATTGAGTCTTTACTTAAAGCGGCCGATACCGGTCCTTATGCTGCACGTAATTATTGCCTGACGTTACTGTGCTTCATCCATGGTCTGCGCGCCAGCGAGATCTGTCGTCTACGAATATCGGATATCGACCTTGCTGCCCGATGTGTTTACATCCATCGGCTTAAAAAAGGGTTTTCGACTACCCACCCGTTGCTGGATAAAGAGATCTACGCCCTAAAGCGCTGGCTGGCCATTCGCAGCAGCTGGCCGCAGGCCGCCAGCGAATGGCTGTTTCTCTCCCGCAAAGGTAATCCCCTTTCCCGCCAACAGTTTTATCAGATTATCGCGTCCTCAGGGGGACTGGCGGGGCTGCCACTGGAGATCCACCCGCACATGCTGCGGCACTCCTGTGGCTTTGCGTTGGCGAATATGGGGATCGATACCCGCTTGATACAGGATTATCTCGGGCATCGCAATATCCGCCACACCGTCTGGTATACCGCCAGCAATGCGGGACGCTTCTATGGCATCTGGGACAATCCCCGTGACAAACAGCGATCGTCGCTGATCCAATAGCCTTGACGCCATGGATGGCGTTGTATCGCGAGCGGTCGACAAATTAAAATATTCATGATTATTAACCCTGCGTTAATTAGGATTACTGTTCCCACAAGTTCTTATTTAATCCTTATGACTGAGAGTTAATATAACCCTGCGTTTACTCAGGAATAAGGCTGGGTATTTATTGGTGGGAAAAAATTACCGCGGCTGTGTTTTTAATAGCGGCTGGTAATGAAAAATATCCTTTCATTTTATATACCTGGCGGCAACCCGCGCAGATACTATTGAGCCGATGATTAAAATCTTTAAAATTAAGAATTATCACCCGACGATATTTTTAGTGTCTGGCAATGTAATATGTTATCAATTCGTGATTAATCATCTTCACCCTGTACCGTTTTAGCATTACAGAACCTTTCTCGTCATGGCGTATGGTTTCGCTGTGACGGTCATTCATACCTATTTTCAGGAGCAACTATTGTGAACCGACGTCGTTTTCTAACCGCCAAAGAAGTTCAGGCCATGATGCAGGCTGCTCGTCAGGGCCCTACCGGCGAACGGGACTACTGCCTCATTCTGCTGGCCTTTCGCCATGGCATGCGCATTAGCGAACTGCTGGATCTGCATTATCACGATCTGGATCTCCATGAAGGGCGGGTTAATGTGCGGCGATTAAAGAATGGTTTTTCGACGATTCATCCACTGCGTTTTGATGAGCGCGAGGCGATTGAGCGCTGGAGCCTGGTCCGTGCCGGCTGGAAAGCGGCGGACAAAACGGACGCACTGTTTATCTCCCGCCGCGGCACCGCGCTCTCCCGCCAGCAGGCGTATCGTATTATTCGCTCCGCCGGGGAAAATGCGGGTACCGTCACGCACACTCACCCCCATATGCTGCGTCACGCCTGCGGCTATGAACTGGCTGAAAGAGGGACAGATACGCGTTTGATACAGGATTATCTAGGACATCGCAATATTCGTCACACAGTACGTTACACCGCCAGTAATGCGGCACGTTTCGCTGGCATCTGGGAAAGAAATAATCTTTTAGAGGAAAAAGACCAGAAGACGAAAAATGAAATAACTGATTGATTTTAAAGAATTAAAAAAATAACGAACAGGTCAATTGGGGCCAAACTGTTTATATCATAAAAATGTTTTGACATATTTTGCAACTCACTGCGCCATATTTCCGCAAAAAAAATCATATCTCATTGATTATTATCTATTTTTAAACCTGCAATTACTCACTTTTCTCTAACCATATCTCTGCTGCACCGGCGATCCGTCGCCAACGCCATCGCTATTCCTTTCGCCCCCCCTCCCACCACACCAGATTATATTACCATAAAAACCAAATTTTGCAGCATTTAAAACCACAGAATACCAGGTTGACACAAAATACAGATCATTTACCCCAACGAGTCAAAATGGCCCCAATTGTCTCATCGGTTGGGCGAAAACTGTGCAGAGCCGGCAGCCGGACCACTCGGCTGAAATCTGAAATGCCTGGAAGGCACAACGGCTGCCAATCCGGTTCGTTATTTCGACATCGTTCAAAGGAAAACAGTATGAAAATCAAAACACTGGCAATGATTGTTGTGTCAGCCCTGTCACTGAGCTCCACGGCAGCTCTGGCCGATACCACCACGGTCAACGGCGGGACCGTGCATTTTAAAGGAGAAGTCGTTAATGCGGCCTGTGCGGTGGATGCCGGCTCTATCGATCAAACCGTTCAGTTAGGCCAGGTGCGTTCCGCGAAACTGGCCACGGCGGGGAGCACCAGTTCGGCCGTCGGTTTCAACATCCAGCTGGATGATTGCGACACTACGGTAGCCACCAAAGCGTCCGTCGCCTTCGCCGGTACGGCCATCGACAGCAGCAATACCACCGTTCTGGCCCTGCAAAACTCTGCCGCCGGCAGCGCAACCAACGTCGGCGTGCAGATCCTCGACAATACCGGTACGCCACTGGCACTGGACGGCGCCACCTTCAGTGCTGCGACCACGCTGAATGACGGCCCCAACATCATCCCGTTCCAGGCACGTTACTACGCGACCGGCGCAGCGACGGCTGGTATAGCGAACGCGGATGCCACGTTCAAAGTGCAGTACGAGTAAGACCCGAGTCAGGCAGGGAAGCTATTCGGGCCAGGAGGGCCCGCTCTCTATTTTCAACCGGAGTGAAACGATGCAGGGAATGAAATCTGGTCTGCTGCTGCTACTGCCTCCGCTGGCGCTGGCCGGTAATCATTGGAACGTCACGCTGCCGGGGGGCAGCATGCGTTTTCAGGGCCTGATAATGGCGAGCTCCTGCCGCGTCGAAGCCGGCGATCGGCAGATGACGGTCAATCTGGGGCAGATCAGCAGTAATCGATTTCATGCTGTCGGCGAAGACAGCAACCCAATCCCTTTCGCGATTCATTTACAGGATTGCAGTACGGCGGTCAGCCAGCATGTGGGTGTGACCTTTCACGGCGTGGCTGATGGAAAAAACCCCGACGTGCTGTCGGTGGGTGAAGGTCCGGGGATCGCCAGTGGGATCGGTATTGCGCTATTCGACAGCCAGGGCCAGCAGCTCCCGCTCAATCGTCCAGCGGATCGCTGGATATCACTCTACCGCGGACCGACGACGCTAAATTTCGTCGCCAAATATCGGGCGACCGGACGCCAGGTCACCGGCGGTGCAGCCAATGCCCAGGCCTGGTTCTCATTGACCTATCAGTAATTAATCCGCAGACAAACAGGACAACACGGTGAGCAGACAAGGAGATAATGTGAGAAAAACGGCAACGATGGCGCATGGCTTACTGGCAGGATGTGTGCTTTTCGCCGCCAGTATCTTTAGCGCCAGCGCGCAGGCGGGCGTTGCGCTTGGCGCGACCCGGGTTATCTACCCGGCGGGACAGAAGCAGGTCCAGCTCGCGGTGACCAATAATGATGACAACAGTACCTGGCTTATTCAGTCATGGGTGGAAAATGCCGATGGTCAGCGAGACGGCCGGTTTGTCATCACTCCTCCGCTGTTTGCCATGCAGGGTAAAAAAGAGAACACCCTGCGCATTATCGACGCCACCAATAACCAGCTGCCGCAGGATCGGGAAAGTCTGTTCTGGATGAACGTGAAGGCGATCCCTTCGATGGATAAATCAAAGCTCAGCGACAATACCCTGCAGCTGGCGATTATCAGCCGCATCAAGCTCTACTACCGTCCGGGAAAACTGGCCCTGCCTCCGGATCAAGCGGCGGAAAAGCTGACCTTTAGCCGTAGCGGATCGTCGCTGACGCTGACGAACCCCACCCCCTATTACCTGACGGTGACCGAACTGAACGCCGGGACACGCATTCTGGAGAACGCCCTCGTACCGCCGATGGGCAAAACCAGCGTCAAGCTACCCGCGGATGCCGGGAACACCATCACCTATCGCACGATTAATGATTACGGCGCGCTGACGCCGAAAATGAATGGCGTGCTGCGCTAACCAAGAAGCGCCCCGCCGCGCGGGACACGCTGCGCATGACCAGAAGCAATGACAGCCGGGCAACGTCGGACCGGAGGGATAATGTCACATCGGAAATATGGACTGGATCATTTAGGTTGCCGAACTGCCCGGCGCCTGGTATCTCCGGCGCTGGCGCTGTGGCTCTGCTCACAGCCGTTTGCCGCGCGGGCGGACCTCTATTTTAACCCCCGCTTTTTAGCTGACGATCCGGCGGCGGTGGCTGACCTGTCGGGATTTGAAAAAGGCCAGGAGGTTCCGCCAGGCACCTATCGCGTCGATATTTATCTCAACAATGGTTTTATGACCACCCGGGACGTCACTTTCCAGGCCGATGCCCAGGGTCACGGTCTGTCACCCTGCCTGACGCGCGGCCAGCTGGCGAGCATGGGTGTGGATACCGGTCGGGTGCCGGGCATGGCGACGCTGGACAGCACGGCCTGCGTGCCGCTGACCACGCTTATCAGCGAAGCTACCACGCGCTTCGACGTCGGACAGCAGCGCCTGTACCTCACTGTCCCCCAGGCATTTATGGGTAACCATGCGCGCGGCTATATTCCGCCGGAGCTGTGGGATAACGGTATCACCGCCGGGCTGATTAACTATAACTTCACGGGCAATAACGCCCATAACACCACAGGTGGCAGCAGCCGTTACGCCTATCTGAATCTACAGAGCGGCCTGAACATTGGCGCCTGGCGTCTGCGCGATAACAGCACCTGGAGCTACAGCAGCGGCGGTAGCACCTCATCCAACGAGAATCGCTGGCAGCACGTTAACAGCTGGCTTGAGCGGGACATCACGCCTCTGCGTTCGCGACTCACCCTAGGGGACAGCTACACCAACGGCGATGTCTTCGACGGGATCAACTTCCGCGGCGCCCAGCTGGCCTCCGACGACAATATGCTACCGGACAGCCAGAAAGGCTTTGCGCCGGTGATCCACGGGATCGCCCGCGGCACGGCGCAGGTGTCAATCAGGCAAAACGGCTACGAAATCTACCAGAGCACAGTGCCGCCGGGACCATTTACCATCGACGATCTCTACGCCGCGGGCAATGGCGGCGATCTGCAGGTCACGATCAAAGAAGCGGATGGCTCCCGCCAGGTCTTCAGCGTGCCCTGGTCAACGGTGCCGGTTCTCCAGCGTGAAGGCCATACCCGCTTCGCCCTCACCGCCGGGGAGTACCGCAGCGGCAACAGTCAGCAGGAAACGCCCGATTTTTTCCAGGGCACGGCCATGCATGGCCTGCCGGCAGGCTGGACGCTCTACGGCGGCACCCAGCTGGCAGACCGCTATCGCGCCTTTAACCTTGGGGTGGGGAAAAACATGGGCTATTTCGGCGCCCTGTCGCTGGATATCACTCAGGCCAACGCCACCCTGGCTGACGACAGCGAACATCAGGGGCAGTCGGTGCGTTTTCTCTATAACAAATCCCTGGATGAGACCGGCACCAACCTGCAGCTGGTGGGCTACCGCTACTCTACCCGCGGCTATTATAACTTTGCCGATACCACTTACCGCCGGATGAGCGGCTACAGTGTGGAAACCCAGGACGGCGTTATCCAGGTAAAACCGAAATTTACCGACTACTACAATCTGGCTTACAGCAAGCGCGGCAAGGTGCAGCTGAGCGTGACTCAGCAGTTGGGGCGCACCGCCACCCTCTATCTCAGCGGTAGCCACCAGACCTACTGGGGCACCGACGATGCCGATGAGCAGCTGCAGGCCGGCCTCAACGCCGCCGTGGACGATATCAACTGGTCGCTAAGCTACAGCCTGACAAAAAACGCCTGGCAGCAGGGGCGCGATCAAATGCTGGCGATCAATATCAATATCCCCTTCAGCCACTGGCTGCGTTCCGACAGCCGCTCGGTCTGGCGGCACGCCAGCGCCAGCTACAGCCTGTCGCACGATCTCAATGGCCGCATGACCAATCTGGCGGGCCTGTACGGCACCCTGCTGGAAGACAACAACCTCAGCTATAGCGTGCAGACCGGCTATGCCGGCGGCGGCAACGGCGACAACGGGAGCACAGGCTACACCGCCCTCAACTACCGCGGCGGCTACGGCAACGCCAACGTCGGCTACAGCCGCAGCGATGGCTTTAAACAGCTCTATTACGGGGTCAGCGGCGGCGTGCTGGCGCACGCCAACGGCATCACCCTGAGCCAACCGTTAAACGATACCGTGGTGCTGGTGAAAGCCCCCGGCGCCGGCGGCGTGAAAGTGGAAAACCAGACCGGGGTACGCACCGACTGGCGCGGGTATGCCGTCCTGCCTTATGCCACTGAGTATCGTGAAAACCGGATCGCGCTGGATACCAACACCCTGGCGGACAATGTCGACCTTGACGATGCGGTGGTCAGCGTGGTGCCCACCCATGGGGCGATTGTCCGCGCCAACTTTAACGCCCAGGTGGGGATGAAGATCCTGATGACGCTGACCCATCGCGGCAAACCGGTGCCGTTTGGCGCCCTCGCCACCGGCGACAGCAACCAGAGCGGCAGCATCGTCGCCGACAACGGCCAGGTCTACCTGAGCGGGATGCCGCTGGCGGGCAAAGTGCGGGTGAAATGGGGCGATGGCCCGGACGCTCAGTGCGTGGCCGATTACCGTCTGCCGCCGGAGAGCCAGCAGCAGGCGCTCAGTCAGCTTTCGGTCGCGTGCCGCTAAGGAGATCATGATGAGAACACTGCAGTATCTGCTGGGCGCCCTGTTCACCCTGGGCGCACCGGCTGCGCTTGCCGCCGATAGCACGATCGCCATCAGCGGCTATGTCCGCGATAACGCCTGCGCGGTAGCCGGCGAATCGAAGGATTTTACTGTCGATTTACAGGATAACGCCGCGAAGCAGTTTTATGCCGTTGGGGCGACGACGCCGCCGGTGCCGTTCCGCATCGTGCTGTCGCCCTGCGGCACTTCCGTCACCGCGGTGAAGGTCGGTTTCACCGGCGTGGCGGACAGCATCAACACCAGCCTGTTAAAACTCGATGCCGGGGCCTCGGCGGCGGCAGGAATGGGGGTGGAAATTCTCGATCAGCAGCAGTCCCGGCTGCCGGTCAATGCGCCGTCATCCACCATGACCTGGACCACGCTGACCCCGGGCCAGACCAATATTCTCAACTTTTACGCCCGGCTGATGGCCACTCAGGTGCCCGTCACCGCCGGGCATGTCAATGCGACAGCGACATTCACCCTGGAATTTCAGTAAGCGGAGGCTGAAATGAAATGGACTCATGTGGGCTGGCTGCTGGCCGGCCTGTTAACCGCGAGCGCTTCCCTGCGGGCGGCCGACGTCACTCTCACCGTCAACGGCAAGGTGGTGGCCAGACCCTGCACGGTTTCCACCGTCAATGCCACCGTCGAGCTGGGCGATCTCTATACCTTTAGCCTGATCGGTGCGGGCTCGGCATCGGCCTGGCACAGCGTGGCGCTGGATCTGAGCAACTGCCCCGTGGGTACTTCACGGGTGAAAGCCACCTTCAGCGGAACGGCGGACAGCACCGGCTATTACAAAAACCAGGGAACGGCGGGCAATATTCAGCTCGAACTGCAGAACGAGGACGGCACCACGCTGAACAATGGCAGCAGCCAGTCGGTACAGGTGGATGAGGCCAGCCAGTCCGCTCGCTTCCCGCTGCAGGTCAGGGCGCTGTCCGTCAACGACGGCGCCACGCAAGGCACCATTCAGGCGGTGATTAACGTCACCTATACCTACGCCTGAGCCAGGAGAGCATCATGATGAAAAAAATAATCCCCCTGTTCACCACCCTGCTGCTGCTGGGCTGGTCGATGAACGCCTGGTCCTTTGCCTGCAAAACGGCCACCGGGGCGACGATTCCCATCGGCGGCGGGTCAGCCAACGTCTACGTTAACCTGACCCCGGCGGTGAACGTCGGGCAAAACCTGGTGGTCGACCTCTCCACGCAGATTTTTTGCCATAACGACTATCCGGAAACGATCACCGACTACGTGACCCTGCAGCGCGGATCCGCCTATGGCGGTGTGCTGTCGAGTTTTTCAGGCACCGTGAAATATAACGGCACCTCTTACCCGTTCCCGACCACCACGGAAACCGCGCGGGTGATTTATGATTCACGGACCGATAAACCCTGGCCGGCCGTCCTGTATCTGACGCCGGTGAGCACTGCCGGTGGGGTGGCCATCACCGCAGGATCGTTAATCGCGGTGCTGATCCTGCATCAGACCAACAACTACAATAGCGACTCCTTCCAGTTCATCTGGAACATTTACGCCAACAACGACGTGGTGGTCCCCACCGGCGGCTGCGACGTCTCCGCCCGCGATGTCACCGTCACCCTCCCCGACTACCCGGGATCGATGGCCGTGCCGCTCACCGTCCACTGCGCGCAAAGCCAGCAGCTGGGGTATTACCTCTCCGGCACCACCGCGGACAGCGCCAACGCGATCTTCACCAATACCGCCTCCGCCTCGCCGGCGCAGGGGATAGGCGTTCAGCTGACGCGCAACGGCAGCGCCGTCCCGGCGAACAGCACGGTCTCGCTGGGCACCGTCGGCACCTCGCCGGTCAACCTCGGCCTGACGGCCACCTATGCCCGGACCACAGGCCAGGTTACCGCCGGCAACGTGCAGTCGATCATCGGCATCACCTTTGTCTATCAATGATGACCGATTATATCCTCTCGCCCTGCTCGCTGGCCGCCCGCGGGTTGAGCCAGCTGATGCTGAACGCCGCGAAGCGGCCCGTTGAGCTGCCGGTCGAGGGCGTGTCCCTGCGCGAGCTGGCCGCCGTGAAGCGGATCGTGGTGTATCTCCCTGACGATCCCCTGTGGATGCTCACCACGCTGCGCCAGGCGGCAAGGCTACTCGACGAGGCCTTGCCGCCGTTACCGATGTTGATTCTGAGCCGCAGCCCGGCCATCTGGCTGTGGCAAACGCTGCTCTATCAGGTGAGTCATCCGGATCGTCTGCGCAACGTCCATACTGCCCCCGCCGATCTGTCCTGCGCGGAGCTGGCCCATCGGCTGGAGAATGCGCCGCGGCTTGAGCGGCTTGCCAGCGAAGCCGCCCTGATCCACGGAAAACGGGTCGTCGGGTTGACCCACGCCGAGCTCAAGGTGATCCTCGCCCTGCTGCAAGGGCAGACGATAGGCGAGCAGGCCCAACGTCTCGGATTGAGCCAGAAAACGCTCTACACCCAACGGCTGGCTGGGGTGAAAAAGCTGGTGGAATGTCATCCGCATCTGGCCCCCCGCTTTCCGCGCACGCTGCTGCCGCGCTCACCCGCAAACGCACTGACGGCGTTTGAACAGGAATGGGTACAAGCGATTCACGATCGCCAGGTCTTCCCGGTTTTTCAACCTATCGTCGATAGTCGCTCACAGCTACAGGGGGTGGAGATCCTGATCCGCTGGCGCCACCGCGGCCAGGTACTTCACCCCCAGACCTTTCTGCCGCACTTCCGCGCCGACTACACCTGGCTGCTGCTTACGGCCTTTGTTCTGCAGGAGGCCGTGCAGAATATTAATGAGTATCCAGGCACCTTCTATTTTTCGGTCAACATACCCTCCTCACTCGCCGACAGTGACAGCCTGCTGCGGATGGTGGAAGCCGCTCGCCAGCAGCTTCGGCAGCCAGAGGGCGTGGCAAGGCTGGTGCTGGAATATGCTGAAACTATCGATTTTCGCCATCAGAGCCGCTCCGCCGCCCACGTGGCGCAGCTGCAACGTGCTGGCGTGCGCGTGATGCTGGACGACTGCTTTTCTCAGGGGAGCGTTATCTTTCCGGCGCGTCGACAGCACTTCAATGCGTATAAACTGGATATGAGCATCGTCAATGACGCCCAGCACGATCCAAAGGCGCTTGCGCTAATAAAAAGCCTGGCCTACTACTGTCAGTTGAGCGGCAGCCGCTGTGTGGCGGAAGGGGTGGATTCACTGGCGAAATTTACGCAGTTAAAATCGCTGGGGATTGATCGCTTCCAGGGCTATCTGTTTTCACCACCGATGCGGCGCGAACATCTCCCGGATCTGATCCGCCGCTTTTCCCACCAGCGCGATCCGGCGAAACGTTGAGGGTGCGAGAAAAGCGCACCGGTTAGCACCGGTGCCGGTACGTCATGCGCGAATATCGTCGTATTCGCGGGTGTTATCGAATTCATGTTTGGCAAACGGGCAGAGAGGGATAATCTTCCGCTGCTCCTGGCGCATTTTTTCCACTACCTTCGCCACCAGCTGTTTCCCCACGCCCTGGCCTTTCAGGCTGGGATCAACATCGGTATGTTCGATAATGCTGAGGTGTTCGCCGGTGGGAACAAAAACAATCTCCGCCACCTGGTTTCCCTGCGCGTCGTTAACATAAAATTTGTTATGCCCTTCCAGTATTTCCATCTTCTCCTCGCTTATTTATGACGATATTGCAGAGCGCCGCTCGGGCAGGTATCAATCACGTTTACCACCGTCGCGACATCCACTTCATCCGGGATAATCCACGGCTTACGCTTCAGGTTGAAGAGCTTCGCGCTGCCGCGCACGCAGTTCCCGGAATGCTGACAGATCGCCGTATTAAAGTAGACGTCGATTTTCTCCCCGGTGTAGGCCCGGTAGCCGGCTTCCAGTAATTCCTTATCCATGACATTGCCTCGGTCGTTTTTATCTTTCAGGCTAAGCATAGCCCTCGCCGTGGCGGCTGACTATGCGCAAGCGCGGGAATTGACGCCTCACATCATGCTCTCCCATCGCGCAAGGATCCCGCAGTCAACGATCGGTTGACTTTCATTCCCGCAACGAGGCGATTACACTCATGACACACTGGTATGATCACTCAGGGATGTTCCATTGAATCATATTGCCACCATCGCCCGCCCGGCGCGGTTACTGCTCGTCTTGCCGCTTTCCGGCTGCTCACTTTCGCCAGAGATCCCGGTATTGGGCGCTGCTTTTCCCGGCTGGTTTTTCTGCTTACTGGGCGGTGCGTTTTTACTGATCCCCTGCCATATCCTGATTACCCGTAAAGGCTGGCAGCCGCGCTTTTCTCCCCTGGTCTTCAGCTACGTCGCGCTGATGTTCCTGTTCGCCACGTTGCTGTGGTTTCTGTTTTTTGTTCACTGATCGCTTATGACAACTTCCCGCACTCCCCTGTTACGCAAAAAGTGGCCTCTGCTGGCGCTGGTCCTTGCCGCCATCCTGGCGCTGATCCTCGTTATCTGGCAGTTGCAAACCTCGCCGGAGACCAATGACGCCTATGTCTATGCCGATACCATCGATGTAGTGCCCGAGGTCAGCGGACGCATCGTGGAGATGCCCATTCGCGATAACCAGCGGGTGAAAAAAGGCGATCTGTTGTTCCGCATCGACCCCCGCCCCTATCAGGCAATGCTCGATGACGCGAAAGCCCGGCTGACGACCCTCGACGCGCAGATCATGCTGACCCAGCGCACCATCAAAGCGCAGGAGTATAACGCCCAGTCGGTGGCGGCCGCCGTCGAGCGCGCCAGAGCGCTGGTTAAGCAGACCACCTCCACGCGTATCCGCCTTGAGCCGCTGGTGCCGCAGGGGTTCGCTTCCCAGGAAGATCTCGATCAGGCGCGCACCGCTGAGAAAGCGGCGCGGGCGGAGCTGGAGGCCACGCTGCTGCAGGCCAAACAGGCCTCGGCGGCCGTGACCGGCGTGGATGCCATGGTGGCGCAACGCGCCGGGGTCCTGGCGCAAATCGCCCTCGCTGAACTGCATCTGGAATTTACCGAAGTGCGCGCGCCGTTCAACGGCGTGGTGGTGGCGCTGAAAACCACCGTCGGCCAGTACGCCTCGGCGCTGAAGCCGGTCTTCACCCTGCTGGATGACGACCGCTGGTATGTGATCGCGAACTTCCGCGAAACCGACCTGAACAACGTGCGCCCCGGCGTGGCGGCGCGGATCACCGTGATGACCAACCACAACCGGACCTTTAACGGGGTGGTGGATTCGGTCGGCTCCGGGGTCCTGCCCGAAGGTGGGAGCGTCATCGAAGGGCTGCCGCTGATCCAGAAAAGCATTAACTGGGTCCACGTCTCGCAGCGCTTCCCGGTGAAAATCGCCGTCAGCGATCCCGACCCGGAACTGTTCCGCATGGGCGCCTCGGCCAGCGCCGTGCTGCAGCCGTAGCCGGGCGACGCTATGTTTCCTCTCGCCCATTTTTTACGCCAGGAACTGCGCGACGCGCCGGGACGCGCCAGCTACACGCTGCGCCTGACGCTAAGCTGCGCGGTGCTCATCACCCTGTTTATGACCCTGCAGATCCCTTTCCTGGCCGTTGCGCTGATCGTCGTGTTCTACGTCAGCCAGCCTAACGTGTTGATGATTAAGCTGGTCAGCGTGGTCTTTTTTGTCACCGTCACCGTGGCGCTCGGCGGCGTGCTGCTGATCATCAAGTGGACCTATGACTACCCGCTGATCCGCCTGGCGGCCTCCGTGGCGCTCTTTTTCTGCGCCCTCTATCTGATGCGGGTGCTGGGCAAGCTGGGACTAGCCTTTTTCGTGGTGGCGCTGGCGGTGATTTACGCTCAGACCTTCCCGTCGATGACCAGCCAGAGCGAGATCCTGGTGCGGCTGCTGCTTTGGCTGTGGGTGGCGATTAACACCGCGATCCTCGTCACCCTGCTGGTCAACGCCTGCTTTCAGCAGGCCTTTCCCGGTAACCAGTTTAAGGCGCGCCTGGCCGGGATGCTGCACGAGGTCGCCCGGCGGCTTGCGGCCCCGGACGCTGAAGCGCCACCGACCTTCGGCGAGACCGCCGCGCAGTTCAATCAGCTGCAGTCGCTGTTCGCCCAGGCCAGCCGGGCGACACCGGAGATCGCCGCCGATCCCCTGGCCTGGCGCTCGCGGCTGGCCGCCACTTTGCGCTGCTACCAGCTGGCGGCCCTGCTGCAAGCAGACGAGGCGGATAGTGACGATCGCCAGCAGCTGTCGCAGGCGGTACTTCAGCTGAAGAACGCCCTTAGCGAGGAGCCGTTTGACGGCGCTATTCCTCCCCTGACGCTCAGCGGTCGCGGCGTCAATCGCGCTGTTCTGCAGGAGATGGCTACCACTCTGCAGCGGCTGGCGCAGGGTGAGCCGGTTGCCCTGCCGCAGGGTGAGGTGGAGAAGGCGCCCCTGCTGGCGCCGGACGCCTGGCGCAACCCGGCATATCTCCATTTTGCGCTCAAGACCCTGCTGGCGACCCTAATCTGCTATGTCTTCTATACCGCTGCCGACTGGCAGGGTCTACATACCATTATGCTGAGCTGCGTGATCGTCGCCCAGCCCGGGCTGGGCGCCACGATGCAAAAGACATGGCTGCGCATCGGCGGAGCGCTGCTCGCCTCCCTGCTGGCGCTGCTGTTAATCGTCTTTGTCCAGCCCTGGACCGATTCGCTGACGGGCCTGCTGGCGATGTCCCTGCCGGTGCTGGCGCTGGCGGCGTGGATTGCCGCCGGCTCGGAGCGTATCGCCTACGCCGGGATCCAGATTGGTTTCACCTTTGCGCTGGCCTTTCTCAGCTGGTTTGCTCCGCTGACGAACCTCACCGAGCTGCGGGATCGGGTGCTGGGCATCCTGCTCGGGGTGCTGGTCTCCTCCATTGTTCATTTGTATCTCTGGCCGGACAGCGAAGCGCCGCAGCTGAAAACCCGCCTTGCGGCACTCTATCGCCGGCTGGCGGACTGCCTCGCCGCCCCGAAGGAGGCGGTTCCGCTGGCTCCCCTGCTTGTCGCCTTCACCGACAGCGAAGCGCTGATCCACCGGGTTCGCGCCGAACCGCTGGGCACGTATGCTCACCCCTGGCCCCAGGCGAAAGACTGGCCGATGCGCGCCACCCTCGCCCAGGCCGAGGAGATCGCCCGCCTCAGCGAAGGCTACCGACTCAACGCCGCGCCGGGAGACCCGACCCTGGCCCGCTGCGCCGAACAGCTGCGGCGCTACGCTGAACGTATCGAACAGGAGGCGACGGCGCCTGGCGAACAGCTGACCGCCGAACTGACTAACCCCTTTGGCCCGGCGCTGGCCGCCGCGCTGGCCGCCCTGCCCGACTGGGGGCCGACACCGATAGCGACTGAGCAACAGGCTAAAACGTCATGATGATCCTTCCTTTCTCCGCGCGCCTGCGCGGCACTCTTTTTACCCTGACGCTGACGTTGCTCAGCGGCTGCGCGCTGATCCAGGATGAGCCTGCCCAGGTCGCCATCGTCAATCCGCAGCAGGCCCAGCTGGCGCAGGTGATCCACCTGGCGAACAGCGACTGGCCGGCCGCCCGCTGGTGGGAGGCCTATGATGATCCTCAGCTCAATATGCTGATCAACCGGGCGCTGCAGAACTCGCCGACCATGCAGGCCGCCCGGCTGCGCATCTCCCAGTCGCAGTCCACGGTGGAACTCGCCCGGTCGGCGATGGGCCTGCAGGCCACCGCCGTCGCGGCGCAAAACCGCCTGCGGATCACCGACAAATCCTTTAGCTGGCCCTACTCATACTCCCTGCCGGTGGATAAAAACGGCCCCTGGTATACGCTGAATACCGTTGGCGTCGGGGCGCAGCTGAATATCGATCTCTGGGGGGCCGATCGCGCCCGGGTCGCCGCCGCTATTGGCGAGAAAAACGCCCGGCTGGCGGAGACCGCCGGCATTGAGCTCGACATCGCCAGCAGCGTGGCGCAGCTCTATTTCGCCATGCAGGCGACGTTCCAGAAAATCGCGCTGCTGCAGGAGCTGGAGGGCATTGCCCGATTCTCGGTGGAAGCCCACGAGCACCGGACCCGGCGCGGCCTGGAAGACAGTGTGGATGTGGCCAACGCCCAGGCCGAACAGCTCGCCGCTCGCCAGCAGATCATTAGCGCCGAGGGGATGCTGACCCAGTATCGTGAAACCCTGCGGGCGCTGATCGGCGCCGATGCGCAGAGCATGCCGGCCATCCATCCGGTGGCGCTGCCGGCGCTCCAGGAGACGCTGCCGCCGTCGCTCTCTTTCGAGCTGCTGGCCCGCCGTCCGGACCTGCAGGCGCTGCGCGGCTACGTCACCGCCTCCCTGAGCCAGGTCGATGCGGCGAAAGCGGCCTTCTACCCCCATTTTGATATCAAAGCGTTCTGGGGCTATAACGCCCTGAGCATCGGGGATCTGTTTAAGTCCTCTTTCCAGCAGATCAACCTGCTGCCCGGGCTGTATCTGCCGATCTTCGACGGCGGCCGTCTGAACGCTAATCTGCAGTCGGTACGCACCGCCAGCAACATCCTGATCAAACAGTACAACCAGGCGGTGCTGGATGCGGTTCGCGATGTCGCCATCAGCTCCAGCCAGCTTAACGACCTGAATCAGCAGCGCGCGCTGCAGCAGCTAAAAGTCACCGCGGCGCAGACCACCACCGATAGCGCTCGCGCTCATTATCAGCGCGGCCTCCTCAGCCGCTACGCCGCCGAAGAAGCCCGCCGGGCGGTCCTCGCCCAGCAGCTGTTGCTGCTGGACATTGAGGCCCAGCGGCTAAGCACCGACATTACCCTGATCAAAGCCCTGGGCGGCGGCTATCGAGGGCAGTAACAAAAATGCCTTCCCCGAGGGGAAGGCATTCAGACTGCAGACAAAGTGCAATCTTCAGCGATTGCCCGGCGGCGCTGCGCTTGCGCAGGCCTACAGCTAACTGCATAACTGTCTGATATTGGAGTTTTTTGTAGGCCGGGTAAGGCGAAAGCCGCCACCCGGCAGAAAGGCAAGCACAATAACGAAACGGGTTTGTCATTCGCCAGAATGCCTTCCCAATAGGGGAAGGCAATCAGACTGCAGACAAAGTGCAATCTTCAGCGCTTGCCCGGCGGCGCTGCGCTTGCGCGGGCCTACAGCTAACTGCATAACTGTCTGATATTGTAGTTTTTTGTAGGCCGGGTAAGGCGAAAGCCGCCACCCGGCAGAAAGGCGAACACAATAACGAAACGGGTTTGTCATCCGCCAGAATGCCTTCCCAATAGGGGAAGGCATTAAGCTGAAGAGGCGGGGTGGATGCGCGGCGATTACACCAGGGCGCGCAGCTCTTCCCGCATATAGGTGGAAAAGAATTCCGGATGCTTAATCACCAGCCGTTCGCCGGCGGCGACCCGTTCAGCCCACTCCGCCACTTTATCGGTAAACCCAGCGCTCCAGCCCTGCTGTTGGCCGCGCGCAGCGACGTCGGCCGGGGTGGCGGGTACGCCCAGTTCTTTTAAATATTTGAGAATTCCCTTCGCGGTACTTTCATCCATAGACTGTGGTACTGGCTCAGACGTATTCATACCACCGATGAAATCCAATGCTTTATCAATGACTGCTGGCATAGGTGTGTCCTTATATTAACCACATAGTAAACCTGACTACACTATGGACCGGAAAGCGACGTGATTTCAAAGAACACGCTCACGTTATGGGACATCGCGCATTGTGAAAAGGGGATTTTGTTCTGCTGGGGCGGGGATTGGACAAAAAACAAGCCGGCCCGTAGGGCCGGCCTGAGGATCGCGTCAGGCGTTGCTGAGGGATTTTTGCGCGGCGCTGGACCGACTGTTCTCCAGCATCCGGCGGACCGGGACAATCAGCACGGCCAGCACGGCGGCGCAGATCAGCAATGCGATGGAGCAGCGGGCGAAGAGGTCCGGCAGCAGCGACAGCTGATCGGCCTTCACATGACCGCCGATCAGGCCCGCCGCCAGGTTACCCAGCGCGCTGGCGCAGAACCACAGCCCCATCATCTGGCCGCGCATTCTCTCCGGCGCCAGCAGAGTCATGGTCGCCAGCCCAATCGGGCTGAGGCACAGTTCACCGAGCGTCAGCATCAGGATGCTGCCCACCAGCCACAGCGGCGACACACCGGCCCCGCCGTTGCTCAGAACGTTCTGCGCCGCCAGCATCATCAGGCCAAAGCCCGCCGCTGCGCACAGGATGCCAATGACGAATTTGGTCATACTGCCCGGACGAACGTTTTTACGCGCCAACGCAGGCCACGCCCAGCTGAATACCGGCGCGAGGAGAATGATAAACAAGGCGTTAATCGACTGGAACCAGACCGCGGGGATCTCAAAATCGCCGATCATCCGGTTGGTATAGTCGTTAGCAAACAGGTTGAAGGAGGTCGGTTTCTGTTCAAACGCGGACCAGAAAAAGGCCGCCGAGACCAGCAAAATAAAGCATACCAGCAGGCGCGCCCGCTCTTTACGGTTGAGTCCGGCGAAGACGAACAGCCAGATGAAATAGAGCGCCACGGAGGCGGCAATTACATAGACCAGCACGCTGGCCACCGCCACCGGGTTAATCACGATCGTGCCCAGGCTGATAAGCGTGACCAGCACCGCCACTCCCAGAGCCAGCGCCAGCAGCCACGCTCCAACGCCATTCTTTTTCGCCACCGGGCTGTTCCAGGTGGAATCGAGGCCAACCTCCGCGTCATAGCGCTTCATCGACGGTACGGCAAAGACACGGAAAATGATCAGCGCCACCAGCATCCCGATCCCTCCGATGCCGAAGCCCCAGTGCCAGCCATGCGATTTGATAAGCCAGCCAGAGATCAATGGCGCGATAAACGAGCCGATGTTGATCCCCATATAGAACAGCGAAAAACCACCGTCGCGGCGCGCGTCGCCCTTTTTATACAGGGTGCCGACCATCACCGAGATACAGGTTTTAAACAACCCGGAACCCAGGACGATAAACATCAGACCGATAAAGAACAGATCGTTGCCCAGCCATGCTGACAGAGCGATCGACAGGTGCCCCAGGGCGATCAGGATAGAGCCGTACCAGACGGCGCGTTGTTGGCCAAGCCAGTTATCCGCCAGCCAGCCGCCAGGCAGCGCGGCCAGATACATACTGCCGGCAAAAATCCCAACGATCGCCGAGGCGTTCTCTCGCGCCAGGCCCATGCCGCCGTCGTACACTGTCGCCGCCATAAACAGGATCAGTAAAGGACGGATGCCGTAAAACGAGAAGCGCTCCCACATTTCAGTGAAAAACAGTGAGCCCAGCGGATAAGGATGGCCGAAAAAGGTACGGCTTTCGTTTTTATTAACAGAGGAATGCATAAATTCTCCAGGTAAGGTGCGCCGCAGCGCAAGTTAACCGTATAAAGCAGGCTGACGATTTATAATTTGTTTGTATTAACATCAAACACGAGCATTTTTAACCATTTGATAACCACGCAATGGTTTTGTCCAGCCCCTTACCTTCCCTTTTTAGATGAAAAGTCGACAAACATCTAGTTTTACAGATTTAATGTTCGCAATAATGCAAACGACGTTGACTTTATATCATTACGCACAAAACGAAATTTTACCTATTAAAAACAAACAGTTAATAATTTATCGAGAGACATAAACCACCGGCGCAGAGGCGGTGTATAACGGCAGGAAAAGTAAGGGAAACAGACTGGATAGTGGAGAAATAGCGCTAAGCGAGAATATTGTCAGCAATCCAGGCGCTACATACCTGGAGAGCCTACCATACAGGAGGATTAACACGGCATGCCGGCTGCTACAGCCGGCGCCATTCTGCGCGCTATTTCACACGCTGCCCTGCGGCATCAATGACTGGCTCACCGTCCTCCTTCACGAATGCGCCTTTTTGCGGCGCCGTCAGGATCTCCAGCACCACCTCTGACGGGCGGCAGAGTCGGGTGCCCTGCGGCGTCGTTACGATCGGACGGTTAATCAGGATCGGATGCTGAAGCATAAAGTCGATTATCTGGTCGTCAGTAAACCGGTCTTCCGCCAGGCCCAGCGCGTCGTAGGGTTCGACGTTTTTCCGCAGCAGCGCGCGCACCGGGATCCCCATCGCGGCGAGCAGCTGGCGCAGCTCATCACCCGACGGCGGCGTCTCCAGATAATAGATAATGGTGGGCTCGGCGCCGCTGTTACGGATCAGCGCCAGCGTATTACGCGAGGTGCCGCAGTCAGGGTTATGGTAAATGGTGATGCTCATAGCACGTTCTCATGGCTGGTTGAAGGAGAGACGCAGCGCCAGCGCGGCCAGCGTCACGAGCAGTACCGGCAGGGTCATGATAATGCCGCAGCGAAAATAATAACCCCAACCGATGGTGATGTGCTTCTGCGCCAGCACATGCAGCCACAGCAGCGTGGCCAGGCTACCAATTGGCGTAATTTTCGGCCCCAGATCGCAACCGATGACGTTAGCATATATCATAGCCTCTTTGATAGCCGCTGATGCCGCGCTGCCTTCAATCGACAGGGCGCCGACCAGTACGCTGGGCATATTATTCATGATCGAAGAGAGGAAGGCCGACAGAACACCAGTGCCCAGCGTCGCGGTCCAGAGCCCGCGCTCCGCCAGCATGTTCAGCACCGTGGTCAGATAGTCCGTTAACCCGGCGTTTCGCAGACCATACACCACCAGATACATTCCCAGCGAGAAGATCACTATCTGCCACGGGGCGCCGCGCAGCACCTTGCCGGTATTAATTACCCGTCCGCGCTTCGCGACAGCAAACAGGATCCCGGCACCGAGCGCCGCGATGGCGCTGACCGGGATCCCCAGCGGTTCAAGGATGAAAAAGCCAGCCAGCAACAGCAGCAGCACGCCCCAGCCGGTGCGGAACGTCGCTGGATCTTTTATTGCCGTGGCCGGCGCTTTCAGTAACGCCATATCCCAGGCCGGCGGGATATCCTTGCGAAAGAACAGGTGCAGCATCGCCAGGGTGGTGAGGATCGCCGCGAGATCGACCGGCACCATCACCGAAGCGTACTCCCTGAAGCCGATGGCAAAGAAATCTGCCGAAACGATATTCACCAGATTCGACACCACCAGCGGCAGGCTGGCGGTATCGGCAATAAATCCGGCGGCCATGACAAAGGCCAGCATCGTTCCCTTGCTGAACCCCAGCGCTCGCAGCATGGCAATCACGATTGGCGTGAGGATCAGCGCCGCCCCATCGTTGGCAAACAGCGCCGCCACAGCCGCGCCGAGCAGGATAATCCAGGTAAACAGCAGACGACCCCGGCCTCTTCCCCAGCGGGAAACGTGCAGCGCGGCCCATTCGAAAAAGCCAGACTCATCAAGCAGCAGGCTGATAATGATAACGGCGATAAAGGTGGCGGTCGCATTCCAGACGATATGCCATACCACCGGGATATCGGCTACCTGTACGCCACCGGTGGCCAGCGCCAGCGCCGCGCCAAATGCCGCGCTCCAGCCGATCCCTAACCCCCGCGGCTGCCAGATCACCAGCACCAGGGTCAGGATAAAAATCGTACCTGCCAGCAACATCGTTCCTCCGCCAATCACATTCGAAAAATCATATATGTTAAGATAAATTTTTTACCGGCAACCCGGCCCGCCAGCCAGTCTGCTGATCATCAGCCGCACATCCTCCTGCTGACTGAGCCAGGCCTGCTCAATCACCTGCGCCGCCCAGGCCGGCATCTGCGGAGAGAGGCGGTAATGGACCCACTTACCCTGTTTACGATCCAGCAGCAATCCGCTCTCACGGAGCATCGCCAGATGGCGGGAGATCTTGGGCTGGGACTGGGCGAGCGCCGTACAGAGATCGCACACGCACAGCTCTCCACGCGCCTTGAGCAGCAATACGATCCCCAGCCGAGTTTCATCGGCGAGGTTTTTGAACAGTTGCAGGGGCAATAAAGACATGATTTCTCCTCAAGCGTGACGGACAGCATACGGGGCCACAAAGAAAGATCAATATACATGCGAAAAAACATATATATTAATTCACGTCTGCGATGAGCATCCGGGATGTTGCGCCCCGCCATCCCTGCTAAATAGCACGGAAAAATGCCGCGTTTTCTTTTATCCATCATCGAAATATGTCAGGCTGGAGATCCCATTGGATTGCCAGGGCTTTCAGGATGAGTACGATTTATGTGGTTGTTTTAACGTATATAAAACCGCTCGAAGAGGTTGACCGTGCGATCCCCGCCCACATCGAATGGCTCAAAAAAGGCTATGCCGACGGCCTCTTTCTCGCCTCCGGCCGCCGTATTCCCCGCACCGGCGGCGTCATTCTGGCAAAATGCGATAGCCGGGAAACTCTGCAAGCGCGTCTGAGCCAGGATCCCTTCCAGCAGCTGGGTCTCGCCCGTACAGAGATTATTCCCTTTGAGGCCAGCATGTCGTCACCCGCGCTGCAGTCGCTGTTATAACCCTGTCTGAAAGCATATCCCGGAGGAAAAATGCAGCCGTACTTTCACTGGATCAATGAACCTGCCGAGTGGCGCCGCGATTCCGACGGCCTGACGGTGGTCACTAATAAGCATACCGACTTCTGGCGCCATACCTGGTATGGCTTCGAGCGCTTCTCTGGCCATCTCTATGCCGCAGAAGTGGCGGGCGATTTTACCCTGCAGGCAAAAATCTGTGCGGATTTCACCACGCTTTACGACCAGGCCGGGCTGATGATGATGGCCGACGAGCAGACCTGGCTGAAGGCGGGAATTGAGTTTAATGACGATGCCCCGGCCATCGGCAGCGTACTGACGCTAACCCACTCCGACTGGGCCACCGGGCTTTTCCCCGGCGACCCGCGCACCTTCTGGCTGCGGCTGACCCGCAAGGGCGACGCGTTAAGGCTGCAGTATTCAACCGACGGCGAGCGCTGGCCGCTGCTGCGGCTCGGCTACTTTCCGCCAGGCCCGGTGAAAGCGGGCGTCATGTGCTGCTCACCGGAGCGTGGCGGACTGGCGGTTGCGTTTCAGGATATTCAGCTTTCCCCGCCGCTGGACAAAGCGCTGCACGATCTGAGCTGAACGCTAGCGGGAAGACCCGACTTTCTCTGCATCCTGGGGCCCAGGATTGCAGGGTTCGCTGGTGCCAGGGAGATAAAAATGACCGTGCTTATCGGGATCGGTGCCGCCAGGGCACCCTGCCCGACCCGAGGAATTATCGATATCGCCGCCGTTCGAACCGTTGCCGCCGTCGGCGCCAGCGCTCACCGACTGCCCGTTATGGCCACCGTGAACACCATGCGCAGCACTGGCCGAAAACGCCACCAGCGCGAATATACAGACTATGAAGCGTCTGCCCATTGATACCTCTCCCTTATTGATATTCCCAGCCTATGACGTTGGTGATGGGTTAAGCCGTTGAGCGGCAAAAATCATCGCGATAAAAACCGCTTTATCCGCAAGGAGTATAGGGTTAAGACTGAGGGAAAGACAGGATCTGTGCCTTCAGATATTTCGCACGCAAAATAGCCTTTATTCCGCGGCATGCATTATCAGGAAATCAATCAGGGCTTTCACCCTTTTCGTTCTGCCTGCGTTTTTTGGGTAATAGAGATAAACCGGCGGATAGGTTTTCCAGTAGTCCTCCATCACGGGAATAAACTGCTCACGATCGGGCTGTAATTGCAGGATAGGTTCAAATAAACGGCCAATCCCCAGTCCGTGGCGAATACCGTCGGCCATGACGTCAATATCATTGCTGATTAACTGTCCGGGCATCTCGACGGTGAGCTGCTCGCCGTGGTCATTGAGGATCAGCGGCAGGATGCGGTTGTTGGTAATAAAGCGATAGCCAATCAGCCGGTGATGATGGAGATCGGCAGGCATCGCGGGCACGCCATATTCGGCAAGATAGGCAGAGGAGGCGTATAGCCCTTCACGAAACGGCTTCATTAACGGGCGGGCGACCACGCCGCCTTCGAGAATATCGCCAAAGCGGATCCCAAGGTCGAAACGTTCTTCAATAATATTGACGGTACCGTCATAGACCGATATTTCCAGCTGGATCCCCGGATATTGCTGACAAAATGCCGCCATCGCCGGTTTGAGAATAAGCAGGTAGGCAAAGCGCGAGAGGGTTATTCTCACTGCCCCGGAGGGCTCCTGATTCTGGTCGCGGATGATTTCCAGCGACTTTTCCAGTGTCTCCACCGCCGCGGCGGTCTGCTCCAGCAGCTGTTGCCCGGTTTCCGTCAGCTCGATACGCCGGGTAGTGCGCACAAAAAGGGGGTGGCCAATATGCTCCTCCAGCAGCCTGAGCGCATTGCTGACCGACGGCGGCGTGATTTCGAGCTTGCGCGCGGCGGCCGAGATATTGCCCTCGCGCGCAATGCTCTGAAAGATGCGTATCTGATTATAAAGCGCGTTATTCATAGCATCTCCTTAAGACACCCTCGCCTGATTATTAAGTACAGGCTAAATATTCTTAAGTCAATGACCGCCTAATCTTCCCCCCCTGCGGCTCGTATACTTTTGTCTCTTCCCGCTGATAACGACTTTCCGGAGACAACTATGCGAATTTTATGTCTGGATATCCCTGCCCCCGGCGCGACGCTGGAACACTATGCGCCGCACCTTACCGCAGAAGCCCTGCACGCCTGGGGACTGTACAAGTCAGGCTTTATTCGCGACATCTATTTCCGTCAGGATCGACCCGGCGTCGCTATTTTCCTCGAGTGCGACACCGTGGAAGAGGCGAATAATGTCATGGCCGAATTTCCGCTGGCAAAAGCGGGTCTATTAACCTTCGAGTGTATTCCACTCGGCTCGTTTATTAGCTGGGAAAATCTCTTCTCTGCTGAATTTAAACATCAGGAGTAACGTTGGGAATGGCTCATATTCTTGTCGTTTCCGGGCATCCGGATCTTAACCATTCCATCGCCAACGCCACCATCCTCGATGAGCTGGCGACCGCCCTGCCTGATGCGGAAATCCGTCGTCTGGACTGGCTCTATCCGGACGGCAAATTCAACATCGCCGCTGAGCAGGAAAGCCTGCTGCAGGCGGATGTGATTGTCTGGCAGTTTCCCTTTAGCTGGTATGGGCTGCCCGGGTTAATGAAACAGTGGCTGGACGAGGTATTTGTCCACGGCTTCGCCCATGGCTCAACGGCGAAACTGGGTGGTAAAAAGTTGATCCTCTCCTTCACCACGGGAGCGCCACAGGGGCTCTATACCGCTGACGGTTTCTTTGGCCATGCCGTTGAGGAGTATCTCCTTCCCTTCGAGACCACGGCCAGGCTGTGCAATCTTGAGCTGCTGGCGCCGGTTTATACCTGCGGTATTAGCTACGCCGACCGGGATGCCGACAAAATCGCTCAGCAAAAAACGCTTGCCCGGGAACACGCGGCCAGACTGATCGCGCGGCTTAATACTCTGGTGGAATAACCCAAAGGGAGAAAATAACGATGCAGTATACCCGGCTCGGGAAGAGTGACTTACTGGTCTCCCGTATCTGCATGGGATGTATGGGGTTTGGCGATCCGTCAACGGGTCAGCATCGCTGGACGCTGGACGAAACAGCCAGCCGGGACATCATCCGCCACGCTCTGGAACAGGGCATCAATTTTTACGATACCGCCATCGCCTATCAGAACGGCTCCAGCGAACGGTACGTTGGCCGGGCGCTGCGGGAGATGGCAAAACGCGAGGAGGTGGTGCTGGCCACCAAGTTTCTGCCACGAACCGCTGCCCAGATTGCCGAGGGGATCAGCGGAAAACAGGCGATAGCCCGCTCGCTTGACCAGAGTCTGCGAAACCTCGGGATGGACTACATCGACCTCTACATCTACCACATCTGGGATTACAACACCCCGGTTATCGACGTGCTGGAGGCGCTGCACACCGCAGTGACCGCCGGCAAGGTGCGCGCGATTGGCATTTCCAATTGCTATGCCTGGCAGCTGGCGAAGGCGAACGCTCTTGCCGAACGCGAAGGGCTGACATCCTTTGTTTCTGTGCAGAGCCACTACAACCTGATTATGCGTGAAGATGAACGAGAGCTGTTCGGGCTGTGCGCGGAAGAGGGTATCGCCATGACTCCCTATAGCGCGCTGGCCAGCGGCCGTCTCTCCCGCTTAGAAGGCCACACGCGGCGAGCGGTGGAAGATGATTATGCCCGGGGCAAATACGACGGCACGGCAGAGCAGGACCGGATCATTATTGCCCGCGTCGCCGAACTTGCCGAACGGCATCAGGTCTCCATGACCGAAATTTCGCTGGCCTGGCTGCTGCCTAAAGTCACCGCCCCGGTGATCGGCGCCACGCAAAAGCATCATGTTGACGGCGCGGTCAACGCTGTAGCCCTTCAACTGAGCCCGGAAGACATCCGTTATCTGGAAGAAGCCTACCAGCCGCACGTTCTCACAGGCGTGATGGCGCAAAACACGCCGCAAGCCAAAGACCATCATCAGGTGTGGACGCGGTAACCCTCTGTCCTGTTCAGCAGGGAGAATAAAACATGAAAAACGTGATTGCCGCGGCAGCCTTGTCGCTTGTGCTGTCTGATTTTACTTATGCCCACGAACAAAGAGATGAAGCTATGATGAAAATTACCCCTTCCACCCTTGCGGACGCTGATATTCAAGCGGTCTCCCCGGCGCTGGCGCGCTTCGGCCGCGAGGCCATCAGCAACGACCTCTGGCAACGTGACGCCCTGTCCGCCCGCGACCGTAGCATCGTGACCGTAGCGATGCTGATTGCCCGCAACCAGCCAGGCGAGCTGAAGCACTATATTGCCGTTGCGCTCGATAGCGGCGTGACGCCAGCGGAAGTGTCAGAGATTATTACTCACCTCGCCTTCTACGCTGGCTGGCCCAATGCGATGTCAGCCGTCAGCGTCGCTAAAACCATCTTTGAAGCCAGGGGCGTGACGGCAGAGGCCCTGCCCGCCGCCTCGCCAACGCTGCTGCCACTCAATGAACAGGTAGAGAAACAGCGTGCAGACACCGTGGAAAAAAATGTCGGCCCCATTTCGCCTGGCCTGGTTAAATTTACCGCCGACCCGCTGTTTCTCGACCTCTGGCAACGGCCCGCGCTTACGCCCCGCGACAGAAGTCTGGTGACGGTCAGCGCGTTAATCGCCGCCGGACAGAGCGCGCAGATTGGCTACCACCTAAACAGAGCTATGGATAATGGGCTTTCGGCTGAAGAGGCCGGAGAAGTAGTCGCCCAGGCGGCGTTCTACGCGGGATGGCCAAATGCGTTTACCGCCGCCCCGGTGGTCGGTGAGGTATTGCGAGCGCGCGAGAGCAAAGCTGAATAAAAAAGAATAAAGGACAGGGAAGCTGTCCTTTATTTATCGTTAATTGTTAATTTAAAGGTACCACGAGGGCTTTCGATTAGGTCTCGCGGAAAGAACATAAACGGTCTATCGAAGTATGGAGACTTCGATCGTGAGTCTGTTCACATCGCTCATTGAGAAAATTGCCGTTCCGTATGCCGTCATGAGTCTCATCCTTTGAAAGCAGCGATCGCTGTGGCGAGACGATAGCGCGGACATGTCTATTTGGTCCAGAGATGGACATCTCAATTTAGCTACTACACCGCTACTTCGATTGATGTATTTTATATTAAATATCAATGAATTGAATTATTCATTTAATATAAATTGATGTTATAGCAATCGCTATACAGGCTCCTTAGTCATGACTGACCTCCCCACACCGCATATCGCAAGAATTTGCTCTCTCAGCCAGCGGTGACCGGGGTCGCGTTCCATTCTTGGGTGCCACATCTGCGATACCGTAATACGACGGCTTTTGAACGGCAGCTCGAAAAGGTGTACCTGGTCCGTTACCTGCTGATTGAGTAAATAGAGTGCGGGTATCATGGCGATAAGATCCGATTCCAGCGCCACGGAAAGTGCTGTCGGAAATCCCGGTACGACGCTTGCAATTTTACGTTTTGTCCCCAGTTCGGCCAGCGCATCGTCAACGGATCCGTGCAACGCGCCCTCGGGTGACGCTACCACATGGCCCCAGGCGACATAATCACTCACGCCTATTTCAGCCTGCTTAGCCAGCGGGTGCCCTTTACGGACGACGCCAACAAACCGATCCTCAAACAGTCGTTGCAGCCGTATTTCTGGCCCCATATTACTCTGAACGCCAATCTCCAGATCAACCAGCCCTTCCCGAAGATAGCGCGACGTTTTTTCCGGCTTAGGCGCGAAGCGTATACAGACGTCCGGCGCTGCGTCGGCAACCGCTGCTATAAGCGCAGGCCCAAACGCCACCACAAAACCATCGTTTGCCCTGATGGTAAAAAGACGCGCCAGATTTTGCGCGCTGAACGTTTCAGTTGAGGGCTGTAATACCGCCCTGGCATCGTGCACTGCACGCCTGGCGCGATCCCGGGTCGCTTCGGCCCACGGGGTCAGTACCATGTTACGCCCGGCGCGTACCAGGATCGGGTCTCCTGTGACATCGCGTAACCTGCTTAATGTCCGGCTCATGGCCGAAGTGCTGAGGTTCAGACGACGAGCCGCACCTGCGACACTCGCTTCACTCAGCAATACGTCGAGAGCTACCAGCAAATTAAAATCGGGATCAGACATTACCCTTCCTCCCAGCACATTAAGATAAGGCGTTTGATGCAACAATAAAGTGAAAATAGTGCGCCTTCCGCCTGGTAAAAGCCATCTTTATAGTTTTGTCATCCATACACTCTTCTCAGAGGACAAATGATGACGCTCTTTTCCAGTCAACCCGGCGACGAAGGACTGCCTGGCCCGGCGCGCGCACGGGTGATGGCCGCAATAATGACCACCACCTTAATGGGCGTGTTTGATGGCACCATGATCAACATTGCCCTGCCCTCCATGGCTCAGGAGATGCAGGTACCTGCCAGTATTGCCGTCTGGTTCGCCAACGGGTATCTGCTGGCAGCTGCGATGACGCTGGCGATATTCGCGGCGCTTGCGGCCCGTCTGGGTTATCGCCCCGTATTTCTGGCGGGCCTGACGACCTTTACCCTGACATCACTGGGTTGTGCGCTGGCGAATAAGCCCGAAGTGCTTATCGGTATGCGCGTGCTTCAGGGGATCGGCGGCGCGGCGACGCTGAGTATTGCCCCCGCAATACTCAGGTCCGTATTTCCCGGACGCTTACTTGGCCGCATTCTGGGGTTCCATGCCCTGCTCATTGCCTCGAGCTCCGCTATCGGCCCGGTATTGGGCGGTACGATCCTTCACACCCTTAGCTGGCAATGGCTGTTTGCGATAAACGTTCTTCCCGGCACCCTCGCCTTACTGCTGGCGGTCAGAGCGCTGCCGCGGGATGCGATCCGTATGCAGGCGCCCTTCGACACCGTGGGCGCCATATTGTCGGCGCTGCTGTTGGGTTCGACGATCATGGCGGCGAACAGCCTACAGAACGCTACTTCTCAATTCGGCAGCCTTTGCTGGATGGCTCTCGCTGCGCTGAGCGGCATGGCTTTTATCTGGCAAATCCGCCGCACGGGTCATCCCTTACTGCCGCCGAGCATGTTTAAAAATGAACGTTTTACCCTCGCGGCCTTCACGTCGATGGTTGCTTTCGTCAGCCAGGGGATCACCTTTATTGCGCTACCCTTCCTGTTTCAGAGCGAATACGGCTACAGTCCGGTAGTGTCTGCCCTGCTGTTTACGCCGTGGCCATTAGGGATCGTGCTGATTGCGCCGCATGCAGGCCGTTGGGCGGACACGATATCAGCCCCGGCGATATCCACCCTGGGGCTGGTGATATTTGTCGTCGGTTTGATCCTGCTGGCGACGTTACCCGCCGGCCCTTCAATGTGGGATATCTGCCTGCGAAGTCTGGTATGCGGAATAGGGTTTGGCTGCTTTCAGAGTCCCAATAACCGGGAAATGCTCTCAAACGTTATTCGTGAGCACGCGAGTTATGCGTCCGGTGTTTTATCCATTATGCGCACTTTCGGGCAGTGCCTGGGAGCCGCCGCCGTAGCCGTTCTGCTGGCAGCAGATGAAAGGTCAATTCATGTTGCGCTGTGGAGCGCCGCCGCGGCCTCTGCGGTATCGGTCGTCGTCAGCGCGAGCCGGTTGCGTAAAATCACTCATCCTGCGGAAACAGGATAAGCGCGAAAATATCACTAAACGCTACGACTCCAGCGCCAGCAGCGCAAAACGCCGATCCCGCAACCAAAGTGGAGTCTTCCGTCGGAGTTCAATAGACTAACAGAATGCTATAACCGCTGATTTATCAAGGGAAAATTGAGTTTGGTAGACTTCAGGAGACTTGAATTTGGAGCGGGCGAAGGGAATCGAACCCTCGTATAGAGCTTGGGAAGCTCTCGTTCTACCATTGAACTACGCCCGCGAAGAGGTGCGAGAAGCATTATAGCCCTTACGCACCCTGTGACAAGCCTGCCGGATGCTGACTGGCGATAAAATAACCTTTTAGCACTTAGGTTTACTTCCCTGCGGCGGCAGGTAACGCAGCGGATCGATGGCTGTCGCCCGGTAGCGGATCTGGAAATGCAGCCGCACTGAGTCGGCATCCGTACTACCCATGGTGGCAATTTGCTGGCCGGCCTTCACGCTCTGGCCATTATTCACCATTAGCTTATCGTTGTGGGCATAGGCGGTGATGTAATCCTCGCTGTGCTTAATCATGATCAGATTGCCATAGCCGCGCAGCTGATTGCCGACGTAGACCACCTTGCCCGCCCCGGCGGCATACACCGGCTGGCCGCGGGTTCCGGCGATATCAATGCCTTTATTGCCGCCATCGGCGGTGGAATAAGGCAGGACCACTTTGCCGCTGGTCGGCCAGCGCCAGCAGCGCTGTCCCACCGGCGGCCAGGAGGACTGAGGTACCGCGGACGAAGGCGTGACCGCCGCGGTGCGCGTAGAGGAAGATTTTTTCTTCGTTGTCTTCGTTGAACTGCTGCCGTTAAGCTTCAGCTTCTGCCCCACCTCAATGGTGTAAGGCGGGGAGATGTTATTCAGGCGGGCCAGATCGCGAACGCTGGTGCCGGTGGTGCGGGAGATGCCGTACAGGGTATCGCCGCGTTTAACGGTGTAGGTGCCACCGGAATCGGAGGTGCTGGAGCAGCCGGCCAGCACCAGGCTTGCCGCCAGCATCAGTGTCATATAAAAGCGTTTCATCATCAGGCATCCTGCACTTAACACAACCACTTACCTCGCAATCAGGGCGAATATCATACCAGTCCGCGGCGCAGGGCGTCATCCCTGATGGCGAAACCATTATCCCCCGTCCCTAGCGCGCGGTCTGCGGCAGGCAGAAATTCATATTTGCGCCACGCGGCGCGGCGGCCTCTCCTCTCCATTGCGCGTTGCCGTTCACAGAGCTGCCTCCAGGGCTTGTTTTGGTAATGCCTTTCTCCCATTTATGGGCTACCCTAGTGGCCTGAGTACATGACCCGGCGGGTTTGTGCCGGGTCATTTTTTATTTTCAGGAGTCGTCATGGCCGGGGAACACGTCATTTTGCTGGATGAGCAGGATCAGCCTGCCGGTATGCTGGAGAAGTATGCCGCCCATACGTTTGATACCCCTTTACATCTCGCGTTTTCCTGCTGGCTGTTTAACCAGCAGGGTCAGTTGCTGGTCACTCGCCGTTCGTTGGGCAAAAAAGCCTGGCCCGGGGTATGGACCAACTCGGTCTGCGGACACCCCCAGCAGGGCGAGACCTTCGAGCAGGCCGTCACGCGCCGCTGTCGCTTCGAACTCGGTGTGGAGATCTCTGATATCGCGCCGGTTCACCCGGCCTTCCGCTACCGGGCGGTCGCCCCAAACGGTATCGTTGAGAACGAAGTGTGCCCGGTATATGCCGCGCGCGTGGTAAGCGAAGTGCAGCCTAACGACGATGAAGTCATGGACTATCAGTGGGTTGACCTGGCAACCATGTTAAGCGCGCTGGCCGCCACGCCGTGGGCGTTCAGCCCGTGGATGGTGCTGGAAGCGGAAAATCGGGACGCCCGCCAGGCGCTGACCGACTTTGTTGTGCGTCTGCGCGGGTAAGCTGACTATTCTCCAGGCCAGGCGCAGCCCTGTGCCTGTCATTAATGCCTGGCGGCGCTACGCTTGCACAGGCCTACGGTTCTGCGCCATTGCGTAGCCCGGATAAGGCGTTTACGCCGCCATCCGGGATCCCCGGCTTGCGCTGCGCTGAGCCAGGCTACGCCAGCCTTAGGACATCACATCAGACATAAAAAAACCCGGCAAGCCGGGTTTTTTGCTTTTCGCGAAGGGCGATTATTTCTGCGGACGCATCGCCGGGAACAGAATAACGTCGCGGATGGTGTGGCTGTTGGTGAACAGCATGACCATACGGTCGATACCGATACCCAGACCAGCGGTCGGCGGCAGGCCGTGTTCCAGCGCGGTGACATAGTCTTCGTCATAGAACATTGCTTCGTCGTCGCCTGCGGCTTTCGCATCAACCTGATCCTGGAAGCGCTGCGCCTGGTCTTCGGCGTCGTTCAGCTCGCTAAAGCCGTTACCGATCTCACGGCCGCCAATGAAGAATTCAAAGCGGTCGGTGATTTCCGGGTTGACGTCGTTACGGCGCGCCAGCGGAGAAACTTCCGCCGGGTATTCGGTGATGAAGGTCGGCTGGATCAGGTGCGCTTCCGCCACTTCTTCGAAGATCTCGGTCACGATACGGCCCAGACCCCAGCTCTTCTCCACTTTGATGCCGATAGATTCAGCGATCGCTTTCGCGGAATCAAAGTTATCCAGATCCGCCATCTCGGTTTCCGGACGGTATTTCTTGATCGCTTCGCGCATGGTCAGTTTTTCAAACGGCTTGCCGAAGTCGAACACCTGGTCGCCGTAAGGCACTTCGGTGTTGCCGAGGATGTCCTGCGCCAGGGTGCGGAACAGAGATTCGGTCAGCTCGATCAGATCTTTGTAATCCGCATAAGCCATGTAGAGTTCCATCATGGTGAACTCTGGGTTATGACGAACGGAGATCCCTTCGTTACGGAAGTTACGGTTGATCTCGAAGACGCGTTCGAAGCCGCCAACCACCAGACGCTTGAGGTACAGTTCCGGCGCGATACGCAGGTACATGTCCAGATCCAGCGCGTTATGATGGGTGATGAACGGACGCGCGGAAGCGCCGCCCGGGATCACCTGCATCATCGGGGTTTCTACTTCCATAAAGCCGCGGCCAACCATGAACTGACGGATGCCCGCCAGGATCTGCGAACGCACTTTGAAGGTCTTACGAGATTCATCGTTGGAGATCAGGTCCAGGTAACGCTGACGGTAACGCGCTTCCTGATCCTGCAGGCCGTGGAATTTGTCCGGCAGCGGGCGCAGAGCTTTAGTCAACAGACGCAGCTCGGTGCAGTGGATAGAGAGCTCACCGGTTTTGGTCTTGAACAACTTACCGCGGGCGGCGATGATGTCGCCGAGGTCCCACTTTTTGAACTGGTCGTTATAAACGCCTTCCGCCAGGTCATCACGCGCCACGTACAGCTGGATGCGGCCGCCTACGTCCTGCAGGGTCACGAAGGACGCTTTACCCATGATACGACGGGTCATCATGCGGCCAGCAACGGCCACTTCAACGTTCAGCGCTTCCAGCTCTTCGTTTTCTTTGCCATCGAAGTCAGCGTGCAGTTGGTCAGAGGTATGGTCACGACGGAAATCGTTCGGGAATGCGACGCCCTGCTCACGCAGCGCAGCCAGCTTCTCGCGACGGGTTTTCAGTTCATTATTAAGGTCAATTGCCGCGTCAGCGCCCTGTGCTTGTTGTTCAGACATGTTGGTTCCTCATAACCCTGCTTTCAAACTTGCTTCGATAAATTGGTCCAGGCTGCCATCGAGCACCGCCTGAGTGTTGCGGGTTTCCACCCCGGTACGCAGATCTTTAATACGCGAGTCATCCAGCACGTAAGAGCGGATCTGGCTGCCCCAGCCGATATCGGACTTGTTGTCTTCCATCGCCTGCTTCTCGGCATTTTTCTTCTGCATCTCCAGTTCATAAAGCTTTGCTTTCATCTGCTTCATGGCCTGGTCTTTGTTCTTGTGCTGCGAACGGTCGTTCTGGCACTGCGTCACCAACCCGGTCGGGATATGGGTAATACGCACCGCGGATTCCGTACGGTTAACGTGCTGACCACCGGCGCCGGAGGCGCGGTATACGTCAATGCGCAGGTCGGCCGGGTTAATTTCGATATCGATATCGTCTTCCACTTCCGGGTAAACGAACGCGGAGCTGAAGGAGGTATGACGGCGGCCGCCGGAATCGAACGGGCTCTTACGTACCAGACGATGAACGCCGGTTTCCGTACGCAGCCAGCCGTAGGCGTAATCGCCAATGATCTTAATGGTCACGGATTTAATCCCCGCGACTTCACCTTCGGATTCTTCGATGATTTCGGTCTTAAAGCCGCGCGCTTCCGCCCAGCGCAGGTACATGCGCATCAGCATGCTGGCCCAGTCCTGGGCTTCGGTGCCACCGGAACCGGCCTGAATGTCAAGGTAGCAATCGGCGCTGTCGTATTCGCCGGAGAACATGCGACGGAACTCAAGCTGCGCCAGCTTCTCTTCCAGGGTATCCAGCTCGGCGACGGCTTCGTTAAAGGTCTCTTCGTCATCCGCTTCCACGGCCAGATCCAGCAGGCCGGCAACGTCTTCCAGCCCCTGGGACATCTGATCCAGGGTATCTACGATGGCTTCCAGGGAAGAACGCTCTTTACCCAGCGCCTGGGCGCGTTCGGGTTCGTTCCACACGTCCGGCTGTTCCAGCTCGGCGTTTACTTCTTCGAGACGCTCTTTCTTGGCATCGTAGTCAAAGATACCCCCTAAGAACGTCGGAGCGCTCCGTGAGGTCCTGAATGCGGTTTTTTACCGGATTTATTTCAAACATGGTCGGTTTCTTTTAATGGATTTGTCAAAATGCGGTGATAAGAGCGGAATTCTACCGGATTCGCGCCCTTATTCCTACACTGTTGTCAATTTGGCCAGAGGTGATCGATGATCAGCTGCAGGCTACGGTTGCCGCGGAACTCGTTGATGTCGAGCTTGTAGGCTAACTGGACTTCACGCACGCCGTTATCCGGCCAGATGGAAGTATCAACGTTGAAGGCGATACCGTCCAGCAGCGGCCCGCCGTCAACCGGTTCGACCATCACCTTCAGGTGACGCTCGCCCACCAGCCGCTGCTGCAGCAGGCGAAAACGACCGTCAAACAGCGGTTCCGGGAACATCTGCCCCCACGGCCCGGCGTCGCGCAGCATCTGCGCCACTTCCATGCTCATCTCCGCCGCCGCCAGCGGGCCATCGGAAACCACCTCGCCCTGCAACAGCGCAGGATCCAGCCATTCGGTCACCAGCTCGCCGAAGCGCTGTTGAAACTCTTCAAAACGCGCCTCCTCCAGCGATAAGCCCGCCGCCATCGCATGGCCGCCGAACTTCAGGATTAGCCCGGGATAAAGCGTATCAAGGCGCTCCAGCGCATCGCGCATATGCAACCCCTGAATGGAACGGCCGGAGCCTTTCAGCGTGCCGTCGCCGGTAGGCGCAAAAGCGATAACCGGGCGATGGAAGCGCTCCTTAATCCGCGAGGCGAGAATGCCGACTACCCCCTGATGCCATTGCGGATGGTACATCGCCAGCCCGCCGGGCAGGGTATCGGCGCTGCGCTCCAGCTGCTGACAGAGCGTTAGCGCTTCCGCCTGCATCCCCTGCTCAATCTCTTTGCGCGTCTGATTAAGCGCATCGAGCTCGTTGGCCAGCACCCGCGCTTCGCCGATGTTATCGCACAGCAGCAGCGCGACGCCGACCGACATGTCGTCCAGCCGTCCCGCCGCGTTCAGGCGCGGCCCGAGGGCGAAACCGAGGTCGCTGGCCGCCAGCTTTTGCGGATCGCGGTTGGCAATTTCCAGCAGCGCCTTAATACCGGGCCGACATTTGCCGGCGCGAATGCGGCTTAACCCCTGCCAGGTGAGGATACGGTTGTTAGCATCCAGCGGCACGACGTCCGCGACGGTGCCAAGCGCCACCAGATCCAGCAGCTCGGCAAGGTTCGGCGCGGGGATGCCGCGAGCGTCGAACCAGCCTTTATCGCGCAGAAAAGTGCGCAGCGCCAGCATCAGATAAAACGCCACCCCCACCCCGGCCAGTGATTTTGACGGGAAGTCGCAATCGCGCAGGTTGGGATTAACGATAGCTTCCGCCGCCGGCAGCGTCTCGCCCGGCAGATGGTGATCGGTCACCAGCACCGGGATCCCCAGCGCATGGGCATGATCGACGCCGGCATGGGACGAGATCCCGTTGTCGACGGTCATGATCATCTGCGCGCCGCGAGCATGGGCCTGATCGACCACTTCCGGGCTTAAACCGTAGCCGTCTTCAAAGCGGTTCGGCACCAGATAGGAGACGTTGCCGTAACCCAGCGCGCGCAGGGCCAACACGCTGAGCGCGGTGCTGGTGGCGCCGTCGGCGTCAAAATCACCGACCACCACGATGTGCAACCCTTTCTGGAACGCGTCATGCAGCATCTCGACCGCTTTTTCAACGCCGGTGAGCTGCGTCCAGGGGAGCATGCCTTTGACGCTGCGCTCCAGCTCCTGCGCGCTGCGCACCCCGCGGCTGGCATATAGCCGCTGCAGCAGCGGCGGCAGGTCGGCGGGGAGTTCGACGCCGTCAACCGCCTCGCGGCGGCGTAGTTGTATCTGTTGTTTCACGCGAATCAGTTACCGCTTGTCTGTTTTTTGTGCTCATCAAGGAACGCCTTCAGCTCTTTCGGCCCCTGATAGCCCGGCAGCACCATGCCGTTACTGAGGACCATCGCCGGCGTACCGTTGACGCCCATCTGCACGCCGAGGGTGTAATGTTTGGCGATATCTACGCTGCAGCTCGCCGGCTGCACGCCTTTACCATTCATGGCGTCATCCAGCGCTTTGTTGCGATCTTTCGCGCACCAGATGGCCTTCATGTCCTGCTCCGCCTGGCTTTGCAGACCCTGGCGCGGGAAGGCCAGATAGCGCACGGTGATCCCCAGCGCGTTGTAGTCGCTCATCTGCTCGTGCAGTTTATGACAGTAGCCGCAGGTAATATCGGTGAAGACGGTGATGACGTGCTGCTCCTTCGGCGCTTTGTAGACAATCATCTCATTGCTCAGCGCGTTCAGCTTACCCAGCAGCAGCTGGTTGGTGACGTTGACCGGCTGCGCGCCGCTCACGTCGTACATCGGCCCCTGGATGATATGTTTGCCGTCGTCGGTCACGTACAACACGCCGCTGTCGGTCAGCACCGTGCTCATCCCGGAAACCGGCGATGGTTGAATATCGGTGCTCTGCACACCCAGCTTCGCCAGCGACTGTTTAATTGCCGCGCTATCGGCGTGCGCCGCTCCTGAAAGGGAGGCCGCCAGCAGGGTGAACATCAATAAACCTTTTTTCATACTCAGTCCTTTTGTTCAGCACTCACGCCCGCGGGTGGTGCTGTTGATGAAGTTGTCGCAGACGCTCGGTCGCCACGTGGGTGTATATCTGCGTGGTGGAGAGATCGCTGTGTCCTAACAGCATCTGCACCACGCGCAGATCGGCGCCATGATTGAGCAAATGCGTGGCGAACGCATGGCGTAACACGTGCGGGGAAAGCTTTTCGCTGTCGATCCCCGCCAGTACGGCATAGTGTTTAATCCGGTGCCAGAAGGTCTGGCGCGTCATCTGCTGGGCGCGCTGGCTGGGAAATAAGACATCCGACGCCACGCCGTTCAGCAGCCAGGGGCGACCATACTCGAGGTAATTTTCCACCCACAGTACCGCCTCTTCCCCCAGCGGCACCAGCCGCTCTTTGTTGCCTTTTCCCACCACCCGCAGCACGCCCTGCCGCAGGCTGATGTCGCTCATCGTCAGCCCCACCAGCTCCGAGACGCGCAGGCCGGTGGCATACAGCACCTCCAGCATCGCTTTATCGCGCAATTCCAGCGGCTGCTCCACCAGCGGCGCCTGCAGCAGGCGCTCAACCTGCGCCTCACTGAGATCTTTTGGCAGCCGCTGCGGTAGCTTCGGCGAGGCCAGCAGCGCGCTGGGATCGTCCGGGCGAATTTTTTCCCGGTACAGATGCTGGAAAAAACGGCGCACGGCGCTCAGCAGGCGCGCGGTGCTGGTGGCTTTGTAGCCGCCGGACTGCCGCTCAGCCAGCAGCGCCTGCAGATCGTCGCTGCCAACGCTTGCCAGCGACAGGCCGCGATGGTGCAGCCACTCAACTAACATCGTCAAATCGCGACGGTAGGCGCTGAGCGTATTCTCCGCCAGGTTGCGCTCCAGCCAAAGGGCATCGAGAAACTGTTCGATTAGTGCCAGATCCTGTTTCACATCGGCCTCTTTGTTCGTTAAACGCTCTCATTATGCCTTAAGAGGACGCCTTTCTGGTACACTGCCCGCCATTCACGGCAAGAATCGAGATGTTTACGCGATGAATATAGGTCTGTTTTACGGCTCCAGTACCTGCTACACCGAAATGGCCGCGGAGAAAATCCGCGATATCATCGGCCCCGAACTGGTGACGCTGCACAATCTGAAAGATGACTCCCCCGCGCTGATGAGCCAGTACGACGTACTGATCCTTGGCATCCCGACCTGGGATTTCGGCGAAATTCAGGAAGACTGGGAAGCGGTCTGGGATCAGCTGGACACCCTGAACCTCGAGGGAAAGATCGTCGCGCTGTACGGCATGGGCGATCAGCTGGGCTACGGCGAATGGTTCCTTGACGCGCTCGGCATGCTGCATGACAAGCTGGCGACCAAGGGCGTGAAGTTTGTCGGCTACTGGCCAACCGAAGGCTATGAGTTCACCAGCCCGAAACCGGTGATCGCCGATGGCCAACTGTTCGTTGGCCTGGCGCTGGATGAAACCAACCAGTACGACCTGAGCGACGAGCGCATCCAGAGCTGGTGCGAGCAGATCCTCGGCGAAATGGCCGAACACTTTTCCTGACGCGGCTTACTCCTGCGCCGGTTTTTGCAGCACCAGCCGGCGCAGATCGCGCCACTCTCCGGCGTCCATGCTGTCCGCCGCCAGCCAAAGATGCTGTCCGCGCCGGGTATCGACATGGCGCAAACGCAGCAGCATACCGCTATTGATAACCCACGGCGTCCCGAGGATCTCCCATTCGGCGTTTTGCCAGCGAAGACGGGAATCGGTGAGCAGTTTTATCTCCCCGCGACGGGCATGGATCCGCCGCTGGCTGCGCACGCAGTCGAAGACCACCAGCGACAGCAGCAGCAGCCAGATCGGGGTATAGCTCAGCGGCCAGGGAACCAACAGCACCAGGGCCGCCACCACGCCGTGAAGCAGCAGGGAAAACCACTGCGCGCGCCAGGAGATACGGAGATCAGATTGCCACAGGACCACGTTCCCGATTCCGTGTCTGAATTAAGGTTACCATCCGCTGCAGCTCCGCATCGGCCGGTTTGCCGTGGTTCATCAGCCAGTTGAACAGATCCGGATCGTCATTTTCCAGCAGGCGAATGAACAGCTGTTTGTCAGCGTCGCTGAGGGTATCGTACTCATACTCAAAGAACGGCATGATGGAGATGTCGAGTTCGCGCATCCCGCGGCGGCATGCCCAGTGGATACGTGCTTTATTGTTAATGTCCATGTTGACCTTCCAGCAGCAAAATATAGGTTAGTTTAACCCGTTTTCTGCCGTAACTTTACAGGAATATCGCTGAATGCGAGCATCCTTCCATAAAAACCTTAAAATAATGATGGGTTTATTGATTCCCTGCGTCAGGCGGCTGTCTCACGCCAGCGCACAAATGGCCTGTTGAAAGCACTTGCAATGCACTATAGCTCTTTTACCATTGGTCACACACACTGCGTTAAGCGATTCAGGATATGACTATGGCTTTTACACCTTTTCCTCCGCGTCAGCCTTCCTCTTCCGCTCGTCTGCCGTTAACGCTGATGACCCTGGATGACTGGGCGCTGGCGACAATTAGCGGGCCGGACAGCGAAAAATATCTGCAGGGGCAGATTACCGCCGATGTGAGTCATCTCACCGATGCCCAGCATCTGCTTGCCGCCCACTGTGATGCCAAAGGCAAGATGTGGAGCAACCTGCGCGTATTCCGTCGCGAGGGCGGCTTCGCGTGGATTGAGCGCCGCAGCCTGCGCGACGCGCAGCTGACCGAGCTGAAAAAATATGCCGTCTTCTCCAAAGTCACCATTGCCGCCAACGACGATCTGGTTCTGCTGGGAGTAGCCGGCTTCCAGGCGCGCGCCGCGCTGGCGCCGCTGTTCGCCGCCTTGCCCGACGCTGCCACCCCGGTGGTCAGCGAAGGCGCCACCAGCCTGCTGTGGTTTGAACACCCGGGCGAGCGCTTCCTGCTGGTGACCGATGTCGACACCGCCAACCGCGTCACCGACGCGTTGCGCGGCGAAGCGCAGTTTAACAACAGCCAACAGTGGCTGGCGCTGAATATTGAAGCCGGCCTGCCGGTTATCGACAGCGCCAACAGCGGGCAGTTCATTCCGCAGGCCACCAACCTGCAGGCGCTGGGCGGCATCAGCTTCAAAAAAGGCTGCTACACCGGCCAGGAAATGGTCGCGAGGGCGAAATTCCGCGGCGCCAATAAGCGCGCGCTGTGGACGCTGTCAGGGACCGCCAGCCGGGTGCCGGAAGCCGGGGAAGACCTGGAGCTGAAGATGGGCGACAACTGGCGCCGCACCGGTACGGTGCTGGCAGCCGTACAGCTGGATGACGGAAGCCTGATGGTCCAGGTAGTGATGAATAACGACATGGAACCGGACAGCGTGTTCCGCGTGCGCGACGATGCCGGCAGCCTGAGCATCAAACCATTGCCGTATTCTCTGGAAGAAGATTAAGGAAAAGTTCCCGGCTTGCGGCGCTTGCGCCTTAGCCGGGCTACCCGGCCGCAGAATATCGTAGCCACGGTAAGCGCAGCGCCACCGTGGGATGTTTATCAGGACTGGCCGATGTAAAGATAAATCGCCAGGAAGTGACACACGCTGCCGCCGAGCACGAAACCGTGCCAGATAGCGTGGTTATAGGGAATACGTTTGCAGACGTAGAAGATGACCCCCAGCGAGTACACCACCCCGCCAACCGCCAGCAGCGTTACCCCGCCCACCGCCAGCTTCACTGCCAGCTGATAGACCACGATAAGCGACAGCCACCCCATGGTCAGATAGGTCACCAGCGACAAAATTTTAAAGCGGTGCGCGATGGTCAGCTTAAACAGGATCCCCAGCAGCGCCAGGCTCCAGATGACGATCATCAGCCCCTTCGCCAGCGGTGAATTCAACCCCACCAGCAAAAACGGCGTGTAGGTCCCGGCAATCAGCAAATAGATGGCGCAGTGGTCGAATTTCTTCAGCCACTGTTTCGCCCGCTGATGCGGGATCGCGTGATAGAGCGTGGAAGCGAGGAACAGCATAATCATGCTGCCGCCGTACAGGCTGTAGCTGGCGATCGCCGTCGCGCTGGCGTTTGTATCCGCCGCCTGCACCAGCAGCAACACAAGGCCGACGATACCGAACACCAGCCCGATCCCGTGGCTGATGCTGTTGGCAACTTCCTCTGCCAGAGAATATCCCTGAGTGATTAATGGTTTGCGAACCATACTGGACTCCGTGAAAACAAGAACGCTTTCATTGCCCACTTAGGGTAACTGAGAATGATTCCAGTGAACACCTGTTAGCTAAAATAAAACGATGTATATTTGTAAATACTTTAAAATCATAAAGTTACATTTTTATTTCAACTCACAGCTGTTCCTGATTATCTTAAAGCGTTTTGAATTCAATGACATAAAACTGGCTCTCGCCAGGATAGATGTCGCTGATGACCTGCCGCAGCTGCCCGAGAGTCATATTCTCCTGTTGCGCATGCTGTTCGGTCAGCGTATCGAGCGTCACCGTCGAGGTCGCGGTCACGGCGATGGTGCAAAAATAGCCGTCATCTTCATAGCGCCCAACGCGCAGCACATCGCCGGGCTTAAAGTGCGACTCCGCTGCATCGCGAATGGTGATGGTTTTGCGCCCGGCGAGGATGTCGTCCTGAAAACGCTGAAAAAAGGTAATGTCATTGGCCTGCATGATATAATTCCGTCCTGGTCATTATGAATTGTGAGTTCGCCCTGTGAGTATGTTCTCCCACGCCGCTGTCGCCAGTCTCAATAATCTTGAGATGATGGTCTACCACTACGTCATTAAAAATCGTGACAAAGTGATGTACATGACCATCCGCGAACTGGCCGAGGCCGCCGGGGTCTCCACGACCACCGTGTTACGCTTCTGCCGCAAACTGCAGTGCGAGGGCTACTCTGAATTTCGCGTGCGCTTTAAATTATATCTCGAGCAGAATGAGCCTCAACAGGCAAATATCGGCGCCAGCGAAATAATGAGCTTTTTTAAAAGCGTCAATAATGACGAGTTCGATGAATTACTCGAGCAGGCCGTCGATATTATTCTCGCCTCCGAACGTATTATTTTTGTCGGCGCCGGCACCTCCGGCGCGCTGGCGAAATATGGCGCACGCTTCTTCTCCAACGTCGGTAAATTCAGCAACCATATTGACGACCCCTATTTTCCTGTAACCAACGATATGGCCCGCAACGCGCTGGCGATCGTGCTTTCCGTCTCTGGCGAGACGGAAGAGATCCTGCGCTTTGCCAGCCAGTTCAGCCTGCATCATTGCAAGGTGATGTCGATTACCAGCCATGAGCATTCGCGGCTGGCCAAACTGGCTGATTTCAATCTCTCCTGGCACGTGCCGCAGACGCGCATTGGCGGCGTCTACGATATTACAACGCAAATTCCAGTGATCTATATTCTCGAATCCCTCGGACGTAAATTAGCGCGCAAAATCAGCTAAAAATAACAGCCTGTTTTTTTGATGTAACATATTACCTTTGGCGGAATTTGTTATATCGTGACATTCACTTTCACTTTGCTAGACTCGAGAACAATAGTTATTAGAGAGATTAGCCAGGATGAAAAAATTAACCCTTCCGAAAGATTTTTTATGGGGCGGCGCGGTCGCCGCGCATCAGGTTGAAGGCGGCTGGGATCAGGGCGGCAAAGGCCCCAGCATCTGCGATGTGTTGACCGGCGGGGCGCACGGCGTGCCGCGCGAAATCACCCACCAGGTCGAAGCGGGAAAATACTACCCGAACCACGAAGCCGTCGACTTCTACGGTCGCTACAAAGAAGACATCAAACTGTTCGCCGAGATGGGCTTCAAGTGCTTCCGCACCTCTATCGCCTGGACCCGCATCTTCCCGCAGGGTGACGAAACCCAGCCGAATGAAGAGGGACTGAAGTTCTACGACGACATGTTCGACGAGCTGCTGAAATACAACATCGAGCCGGTGATCACTCTCTCCCACTTCGAGATGCCCCTGCACCTGGTGCAGCAGTATGGCGGCTGGACCAACCGCAAAGTGGTCGATTTCTTTGTGCGCTTTGCCGAAGTGGTCTTCGAGCGCTATAAGCACAAAGTGAAATACTGGATGACCTTTAACGAGATCAACAACCAGCGCAACTGGCGCGCGCCGCTGTTCGGCTACTGCTGCTCCGGGGTGGTCTATACCGAGCATGACAATCCGGAAGAGACCATGTACCAGGTGCTGCACCACCAGTTCGTGGCCAGCGCGCTGGCGGTGAAAGCGGCGCGGCGCATCAACCCGGACATGCAGGTCGGCTGCATGCTGGCGATGGTCGCCCTCTACCCTTACTCCTGCAAACCGGAAGATGTCATGTTCGCCCAGGAGTCGATGCGCGAGCGCTACGTCTTTACCGACGTCCAGCTGCGCGGTTACTACCCGAGCTATGTGTTGAATGAATGGGAACGCCGCGGCTTCAACATCAGGATGGAAGACGGCGACGCGCAGATCCTGCGCGAAGGTACCTGCGCCTATCTCGGCTTCAGCTACTACATGACCAACGCGGTGAAAGCCGAGGGCGGCACCGGCGATGCCATTTCCGGTTTCGAAGGCAGCGTGCCGAACCCGCACGTCAAAGCCTCCGACTGGGGCTGGCAGATTGACCCGGTCGGCCTGCGCTATTCTCTGTGTGAACTGTATGAGCGTTATCAGAAGCCGCTGTTTATCGTGGAAAACGGCTTTGGCGCCTACGACAAAGTAGAAGCCGACGGCAGCATCAACGATGACTACCGCATCGACTACCTGCGCGCCCACATCGAAGAGATGATCAAAGCGGTCACTTATGACGGCGTCGATCTGCTGGGCTATACCCCATGGGGCTGCATCGACTGCGTCTCCTTCACCACCGGGCAGTACAGCAAACGCTACGGCTTCATCTACGTCAACAAACACGACGATGGCACCGGCGACATGTCCCGCTCGCGCAAGAAGAGCTTTAACTGGTACAAAGAGGTCATCGCCAGCAACGGTGAGAACCTGTAACTAACCGCCCTCTCCCGGCCGGGGGAGGGCTAATTGCTTATCCGCCAGACACTTCTTTACAGCTTTACCATTGCCAAAACCCGTTCGCCCGTTAAGATAAGCCTCGTGAATATTTGAGGCAATCATGATTAAGCGACAACGCAAAGCCATTCTTTTTGTCCTCCTGGCCTGTCTGGTGGTGCTAACCTGCACCGCTCAACGGATGGCCGGGATGCACGCGCTGGTCATGAACCTCACCGCCGACAGCCCGTCGCTACAGCAAAACCAGGATCAGGCCGAGGCGCCGGTCACGCCGTGCGAGCTCAGCGCCAAGTCGCTGATGGCCGTTCCGCCGATGCTGTTTGAAGGGGCGCTGTTGGCTATCACCCTGCTGCTGGCGGTGCTGGCGGCGATCCCGCCGCGTATCGAACGCCAGTGGCCTCCCCGCGTTATCTCCTCACCCCGATTGCGGGTGCATCTGCGATTATGCGTCTTCCGTGAGTGATTGATTCTCCTGGCAGTTCAGGTTAATTCATCACTTACGGAGCAAACTTATGTATATGGTATTCAGGCGACTACTGGTCTGCCTGCTTTGGCTATGGCTGCCCGTCAGCCAGGCCGCCGACAGCGGCTGGCTGCGCGCCGCCGACAATCAACACGCCAGCGTGCGCCTGCGGGCGCAAACCGAGAGCAATGGCGACACTCGCCTGCTTTTAGACGTAGCGCTGGAAAAGGGCTGGAAAACCTACTGGCGCTCGCCAGGGGAAGGCGGCATCGCGCCGGCTATCGCCTGGCACACGCCGCTGGAGGTGAACTGGCGCTGGCCGACGCCGCAGCGCTTCGACGTCGCGGGCATTTCCACTCAGGGCTATCACGGCGACGTCAGCTTCCCGATGACGCTGCGCGGGAAGATACCGCCGACGCTTAGCGGCGTCCTGACGCTCTCTACCTGCAGCAATGTCTGCATTCTCACTGACTACCCCTTTTCGCTGGATATGACGACTCCGGCGGGGGAGCGATTTAATTATGATTTTACCCGCGCGATGGGCACACTGCCGCTGCGCGATGGCCTGACTTCGCAGCTGACCGCCAGCTACGTCAGCGGCAAACTGACGGTGACCGCCCGCCGCGATGCCGGCTGGCAGCAGCCAGCGCTGTTTATCGACAGCATGGAGGATGTCGATTTCGGCAAGCCGAGCTTTACCACCCGCAGCGATACGCTGACCGCCACCGTACCGGTCACCGATAGCTGGGGCGAAGCGGCGCCGGATCTGCGCGGTAAAACCTTGTCGCTGGTGCTGGCCGATAGCGGTCAGGCGCAGGAAAGCCAAGTCGCCGTCGCCGCCGGCAGCGCCGCGCCGGGGCTGGCGTTAGGCTGGGTGCTGCTGATGGCGCTGGCCGGCGGGCTAATTCTCAACGTCATGCCCTGCGTGCTGCCGGTGCTGGCGATGAAGCTCGGCTCGCTGGTGCAAACCGAAGGTCGCGAACGCGGCGCGGTGCGGCGGCAGTTCCTCGCCTCGGTATTTGGGATCGTCGTCTCGTTCCTGGCGCTGGCGCTGATGATGACCGCGCTACGCCTGGGGAATCAGGCGCTCGGCTGGGGCATCCAGTTCCAGAACCCGTGGTTTATCGGCGCGATGGCGCTGGTGATGGTGCTGTTCAGCGCCAGTTTATTGGGGCTGTTCGAAATCCGCCTATCCTCCAGCGCCAGCACCTTCCTCGCCACCCGCGGCGGCAACGGCTTAATGGGCCATTTCTGGCAGGGCGCCTTCGCCACCCTGCTGGCGACGCCCTGCACCGCGCCGTTCCTCGGTACCGCCGTGTCGGTGGCGCTGGTGGCGCCCCTGCCGCTGCTGTGGGGCATTTTCTTCGCCATGGGGATCGGCATGAGCCTGCCGTGGCTGCTGATCGTTGCCTGGCCGGGTCTGGCGCAACGACTGCCACGCCCGGGCCGCTGGATGAATCATCTGCGGGTGGTGCTGGGGCTAATGATGCTTGGTTCAGCGCTATGGCTGGTCAGCCTGCTGACGATCCACATCGGCCGTACGCCGGTGCTTACCCTGCTGGTGATGCTGGCCATCGCCCTGCTAGTGGCCACCGCCTGGCGCTACCGCTGGCGGACGGCGCTGCGCGCGGGCGCCCTGGCCATCGTGGTGGCGGGCGCCGTCGCCTTTGTTGCCCAACAGGACGGCCAGGGCCCGCGCCGCGACCGGGTTAACTGGCAGCCGCTCAGCGAGCAGGCTATCGCCAGCGCCCTGGCGGAGCATAAACGGGTATTTATTGATGTCACCGCCGACTGGTGCGTGACCTGTAAAGCCAATAAATACAACGTGCTGCTGCGCGACGACGTCCAGCAGGCGCTGTTAGCGCCAGATGTGATCGCCTTACGCGGCGACTGGAGCCGCCCCTCCGCTGACATTAGTCAGTTTTTAACCGCACGCGGCAGCGCCGCGGTGCCGTTTAACCAGATTTACGGACCGGAATTGCCGCAGGGACAGATTCTGCCTGCGCTGTTAGACCGCGAACACCTTCTCGCCACCCTGTCCGCCGCTAAAGGAAAATAACATGAGAGCTATCACCGCCTTATTACTGCTGTGCGTATCGGCCTTCAGCTTCGCCGCCCCGGCGGAAGAACCACAATCGAACGGTAATGACCAGTTAGCCCAGCTGCTGTTTAACGATCCGAATAGCCCGCGCACCGGCGCGAAAGAGCCAAAACTCACAATCGTCTCGTTTACCGATTACAACTGCCCTTACTGCAAACAGTTTGATCCCCTGCTGGAAAAAATCGTGCACGATAATCCGGACATCCAGCTCATCGTTAAGCTGCTGCCGTTTAAAGGGCAGAGTTCGGTGAATGCCGCTAAAATCGCGCTCTCCACCTGGCGTCAGCAGCCCGATAAATTCTGGGCGCTGCATCAGCGGCTGATGGCGAAAAAAGGCTATCACGATGACGCCAGTATCGCCGCCGCGCAGAAGAAAACCGCTACCGATAGCGTAAATATCGATGACAAGACCATGGATTCGCTGAAGATGAACCTGATTTTGTCGCAGGTGCTGAATATACAGGGCACCCCGGCAACGATCATCGGCGATCAGATGGTGGCCGGCGCGATCCCTGCTGAAGACCTGGAGGGGCTGGTGAAAGAACAGCTGGCGAAAGCCCGTGGCCAGTAAAATCAGGCGCTGGCTGCGCGAGCTGGCGGTGTGGCTGCTGATTGGCGCGGCGGTGAGCCTGGCGGTGGATTATTTTCGCCAGCCCGCGCTGCCGCAAAACGTCAGCGCCACATCGCTGCAGACACTCGACGGCAGGACGCTGGATCTGAACGCCATGAGCCAGCAAAAGCCGCTGCTGCTGTACGTCTGGGCGACCTGGTGCGGAGTCTGTCGCTATACCACGCCGTCGGTGGCATCGCTTGCCGCCGACGGCGGCAATGTGCTGACGGTAGCCCTGCGTTCCGGCGATAACGCCGCGCTGGAGAAGTGGCTGACCAGGAAGAAACTGGCGCTGCCGACGGTGAATGATCCAAGCGGCCAGCTGGCGCGGCAGTGGGATATCCAGGTAACGCCAACGCTGGTGGTCATTTCTCAAGGCGAGGTGAAGTCGGTTACCACCGGCTGGACCAGCAGTTGGGGAATGCGCCTGCGGCTGTGGCTGGCCTCCTGGTAGACCGTCGGGCTTTAGCGGTTTTTATGCCGGGTAAGGCGTATCCGCCACCCGGCCTACCATTCGGCTTTGACCCCGTAGGCCCGGCAAGCGCAGTGGACTGCACCCCAAAAGTTGGACACCCAACTGAGTAAGGTGCAATTTTATGGCTAAACCAAAGTATTCCCCTGAAACAAAACTGGCTGTGGTTAATCATTATTTGTCCGGTAAAGACGGAGAACAGAGTACAGCCGACCTTTTTGGTATTGAAAGAACATCTGTCCGTCGCTGGGTCAGGGCATGGCAGTTCCACGGTGCAGAAGGCCTGACTGCAAAAAATAATCATTATTCCGATGAATTTAAACTCGTGGTCGTCCGGGCGGTTATCAGTGACCGCCTGACGATGCGTGAAGCGGCTGCCCGGTTTAATCTCTCCGCAGAAATACTTGTCCGGCGCTGGCTCGACGTGTACAACGATGCCGGAGCGGAAGGTCTTTTAAACATACAATGCGGACGGCCCGGAAAAATGACAAAGCCAAAAAATATCCCACCACTGACAGATAAAGAGCTGGAAAAACTCTCCCCCGAAGAGCTCAGGGCCGAACTGCGTTATCTGCGGGCAGAGAATGCCTATCTAAAAAAGTTGAAAGCCTTGGTTCAGAGCGAAAAAAATGGCAAAAAGCCCTGATAATCAGTGAACTAAGGCACGAACACGCTCTGCGGGACCTTCTGCGGGCGGCCGGTATGTCCCGTAGCACGTGGTATTACAATATGAATGCACTGAAGCAAGGGGACAGGTATGCGGGTCTTAAAGAGAACATCAGGAAGATATACCACTATCACAAAGGTCGTTATGGCTACCGCAGGATCACGCTCGTACTGAGAAAACAGGGGCTGCGGATAAACCATAAAACAGTGCAGCGGCTGATGGCAGAACTGTCACTCCGGTCTGTGATAAGGGCGAAAAAATATCGTGCCTGGAAAGGGAGAACGGGCGAGGCCGCGCCCAATATCCTGAGCCGGAACTTCGGTGCGTCAAAAGCCAACGAAAAATGGGTAACAGATGTGACAGAGTTCCCGGTACAGGGAAAAAAGCTTTACCTGTCTTCAGTTCTCGATCTGTTTAACCGGGAGGTTATCGCCTACAGCCTGTCGGAAAGGCCGGTGATGGAGATGGTGAATACGATGCTGGACGGTGCGTTCCCGAAGCTCAGACCGGGAGATGCTCCGCTGCTGCACTCGGATCAGGGCTGGCATTACAGGATGAGGAGCTATCAGGAACGTTTAAAGGCGCATGGGATGACGCAGAGTATGTCGCGTAAAGGAAACTGCCTGGATAATGCAGTGATGGAAAACTTCTTCGGGACCCTGAAATCGGAGTGTTTTTATCTGAGGGAGTTCAGGAGTGTCAGTGCGCTAAGAAAAGCCGTAGAGGACTATATCCATTACTACAACAACGAGCGGATAAGCCTGAAATTAAAAGGCCTGAGTCCGGTAGAGTACCGAACCCAGGCTCTGAGAGCCGCTTAATATGAACCATCCAACTTTATGGGGTCAGTCCAGCAGCGCCGCCGGGCAATAGACATCTACGGGTTATTTCCCGCCCGCCAGTTCAAGGAAGCTACCCGTCACATACGACGCTTTGTCGCTCAGCAGCCAGGCAATGGCCTGAGCGACCTCTTCCGGCTGGCCGCCGCGCTGCATCGGTAGCGAACCTTTCACTCGATCCACGCGTCCCGGTTCACCGCCGGAGGCGTGCATCTCGGTATAAATCAGCCCCGGACGCACGCCGTTGACCCGGATCCCCTGCGCCGCCACCTCCAGCGCCAGCCCGGTGGTCAGGGTATCTACCGCCCCTTTCGACGCGGCATAGTCAACGTACTCCCCCGGCGCGCCAAGGCGCGACGCCGCCGACGACACGTTAACTATCGCCCCGCCCTTACCGCCATGTCGATGTGACATGCGCTTTACCGCCTCGCGACAGCAGAGGAAATAACCGGTGACGTTGGTGGCCAGCACGCGGTTAATACGCTCGGCGCTCAGGCTCTCCACCGTACACTGGGTAAACAGGATCCCGGCGTTGTTGACCAGCGCCGTCAGCGGCTCGCCCATGCGGTCGATCGCCTCAAACATCGCCATCACCTGCGCTTCATCGCTGATGTCCGCCCGCAGCGCCGTGGCTTTGCCGCCAGACGCCACAATGGTATTCACCACCTCGGTGGCGGCGTTAATGTTGTGATGGTAATTGACCGCCACGGTATACCCTTCCTGCGCCAGCAGCAGCGCCGTCGCCCGGCCTATGCCGCGGCTCGCGCCGCTAATAAGAGCTATTCCCATACCTTCCCTCCAAAAAAATAAAGGCGCCGCAGCGCCTTTAAAAGTTTAGCTAAAACGCAAACTTACTGGTATTCGCTCATCGGTACGCAGGAGCAGAACAGGTTGCGGTCGCCGTAGACATCATCCAGACGCTTCACCGTCGGCCAGTACTTGTTGTGCAACCCTGCCGGGAATACCGCCAGCTCGCGGCTGTACGGATGGTTCCACTCGCCCACCAGCTCGCCCTGGGTGTGCGGCGCGTTCACCAGAGGGTTATCCTCCAGCGGCCATTCGCCGGCTTTGACGCGGTCGATTTCCGCGCGGATCGCCAGCATCGCGTCGATAAAGCGGTCCAGCTCGACCTTGCTTTCCGATTCCGTCGGCTCAACCATCAGCGTCCCCGCTACCGGGAAAGACATGGTCGGGGCATGGAAGCCAAAGTCGATCAGGCGCTTGGCGATATCCAGCTCGCTAATGCCGGTCTCTTCTTTCAGCGGACGAATATCGAGAATGCATTCGTGCGCTACGCGACCATCGCGACCGGTGTAGAGCACCGGGTAGGCGTCTTTCAGCCGGGTAGCGATGTAGTTGGCGTTAAGGATCGCGTTCTGGCTCGCCTGCTTCAGCCCTTCCGCACCCATCATGCGGATATACATCCAGCTGATCGGTAGAATGGACGCGCTGCCGAACGGCGCGGCGGAAACCGCGCCCTGGCGGGTCAGCATGCCTTCAATTTGTACCACGCTGTGGCCCGGTACAAACGGCGCCAGGTGCGCTTTCACGCCGATAGGGCCCATACCCGGACCGCCGCCGCCGTGCGGAATGCAGAAGGTTTTATGCAGGTTGAGGTGCGAAACGTCAGCGCCGATAAAGCCCGGAGAGGTGATCCCGACCTGGGCGTTCATGTTGGCGCCATCGAGGTAAACCTGGCCGCCGAACTGATGCACTATCTCGCACACTTCACGGATGGTTTCTTCATACACGCCGTGGGTCGACGGATAGGTGACCATGATGCAGGAGAGATTGGCCCCCGCCTGCTCTGCTTTTTCACGCAGATCGGCGAGATCGATGTTGCCGTTTTTATCACAGGCAACGACCACTACCTGCATACCCGCCATCTGCGCGGAAGCCGGGTTGGTGCCGTGCGCGGAGCTAGGGATCAGGCAGATATCGCGATGGCCTTCGTTGCGGCTCTCGTGATAATGGCGAATCGCCAGCAGGCCAGCATATTCACCCTGCGCGCCGGAGTTCGGCTGCATGCAGACGGCGTCATAGCCGGTCAGTTTCACCAGCCAGTCGGAAAGCTGGGCGATCATCTGCTGATACCCTTCCGCCTGCTCGACCGGGCAGAACGGGTGCAGCTCGGCGAATTCCGGCCAGGTGATCGGGATCATCTCCGCCGCGGCGTTCAGTTTCATGGTGCAGGAGCCCAGCGGGATCATCGCCTGGTTCAGCGCCAGATCTTTACGCTCCAGGGCGTGCATGTAGCGCATCATCTCGGTTTCGCTATGGTAGCGGTTAAACACCGGATGGGTGAGGATCGCATCGTCGCGCAGCATCGCCGCCGGGATCGAACGGCTATCCAGCGCCACGTCTTTATCCAGGGTATCGATATCCAGACCGTGATCGTCGCCGACGATGGCGCGGAACAGGTTCAGCACATCTTCGCGAGTGGTCGCTTCATCGAGCGTAATGCCCACCGCGCCGTGAATATCGCTGCGCAGGTTAATCTGCAGGTCTTCGGCACGCGCCAGCACCGCAGCTTTATCCGCCACTTCGACGCACAGGGTGTCGAAGTAGTGGGCATGACGCAGCTTCAGCCCTTTCTTCTGCAGGCCGTCGGCCAGAATGTCGGTCAGACGATGAATGCGACCAGCGATACGTTTCAGACCCGCCGGGCCGTGGAATACCGCGTACAGGCTGGCGATGTTGGCCAGCAGCACCTGCGAGGTACAAATGTTGGAGTTCGCTTTCTCACGGCGGATGTGCTGCTCGCGAGTCTGCATCGCCATGCGCAGCGCGGTATTCCCCGCCGCATCTTTCGATACGCCGATAATCCGGCCCGGCATGGAGCGTTTGAATTCATCTTTCGCCGCGAAGAAGGCCGCGTGCGGGCCGCCGTAGCCCATCGGCACGCCGAAGCGTTGGGCGGAACCGAAAACGATATCCGCGCCCTGCTTGCCCGGCGCCGTCAGCAGCACCAGCGCCATAAAGTCGGCGGCGACGCTGACAATCACTTTGCGCGCTTTCAGCTCGGCGATCAGTTTGCTGTAATCGTGGATTTCGCCGGTGGTGCCCACCTGCTGCAGCAGCACGCCGAAGACATCCTGGTGATCGAGCACTTTGTCGGCGTCATCGACGATGACGTCGAAGCCGAAGGTTTCCGCGCGGGTGCGAACCACGTCCAGGGTTTGCGGATGGACGTCGGCGGCAACGAAGAAGCGGTTGGCGCTCTTCAGTTTACTGACGCGTTTGGCCATCGCCATCGCTTCGGCGGCGGCGGTGGCTTCATCAAGCAGCGAAGCGGAAGCGATATCCAACCCGGTCAGATCCAGAGTGACCTGCTGGAAGTTGAGCAGCGACTCCAGACGGCCCTGGGATACTTCCGGCTGGTAAGGGGTATAGGCGGTATACCAGCCCGGGTTTTCCAGCATGTTGCGCTGAATGACCGGCGGCAGCTGCACGGCGGTATAGCCCATGCCGATGTAAGACTTGAAGCGCTTGTTGCGACTGGCAATCGCCTTCAGCTCCGCCAGCGCGGCGAATTCGGTAGTCGCGTCGCCCACCTGCGGTGGGGTCGCCAGCTGGATATCCTGCGGCACAATCTGGCCGATCAGGGCGTTAAGCGAATCCGCGCCGACGGTCTTCAGCATCTCTTGCTGTTGCTGAGCGTCCGGGCCAATGTGACGTTCAATAAAGGCGTCGCGGTTTTCAAGCTGACTTAAAGTCTGAGTCATGAGCGATGGTTCCTGAAACGTGCGGTGAATCGTGGTTGTCTGACTGGTTTGCCCGGCAAGCGCTGATGCTTACCGGGCCAGAATACGCAAAATCATTCGCGTTGCAGGAAGGCGGCGACACAGCGACTCCCCGGGAGCTTACAAAAGTAAGTGACCGGGGGGAGCCAGGAAGCCAACGCCCCTGCAGCGTGAAGGATGAAGCGTATTTATTCGTCTTCCAGTAAAGCTTCATACGCGGCGGCATCCAACAGCGCGGCAACCTGCGCTTCGTCGCTGGCTTTGATCTTGAAGATCCAGCCGTCGGTATACGGGTCGCTGTTGACCAGTTCCGGAGAGTCGTTCAGCTCTTCGTTGACGGCAACGATTTCACCGCTAATCGGCGCGTAGATATCGGAGGCCGCCTTCACGGATTCGGCAACCGCGCAATCGGCGCCCGCTTCAACGGTGGCGCCCACTTCCGGCAGGTCAACGAAAACCATATCGCCAAGCAGCTCCTGCGCGTGCTCGGTGATCCCTACGGTATAGGTACCGTCCGCTTCTTTACGCAGCCACTCGTGTTCTTTGCTGTATTTCAGTTCTGCTGGTACGTTGCTCATCAATTCATCTCCAAAAAAGGGAAATCACACAATGGCTTTGCCATTGCGTACAAAACCAGGTTTAGTCACTTTAACCGGCATTTCACGGTTACGGATTTGCACCACCGCGGTGTCGCCAATCCCGGCCGGCACGCGAGCCAGCGCGATGCTGTAGCCCAGCGTCGGCGAGAAGGTGCCGCTGGTGATAATGCCTTCTTTTTGATTACCGTCGCTATCGGTAAAACGGACCGGCAGACCACCGCGCAGGACGCCTTTCTCGGTCATCACCAGGCCAACCAGCTGCTCGGTGCCTTTTTCGCGCTGCATCTCCAGCGCTTCGCGGCCGATGAAGTTACGATCGGCGGGCTCCCAGGCGATAGTCCAGCCCATGTTCGCCGCCAGCGGGGAAACGCCTTCGTCCATCTCCTGGCCGTACAGGTTCATCCCGGCCTCCAGGCGCAGGGTGTCGCGCGCGCCAAGACCGCACGGCTTAACGCCAGCGTCCAGCAGACCGCGCCAGAAATCAGCCGCCTGCTCGTTCGGCATCGCAATTTCATAACCCGCTTCGCCGGTATAGCCGGTGGTGGCGATAAACAGGTCGCCGGCCTGCACGCCGAAGAACGGCTTCATGCCTTCCACGGCCTGACGCTGAGCGTCGGTAAACAGCGTCGCCGCCTTCGCTTTCGCCTGGGGGCCCTGCACCGCGATCAGCGACAGATCGTCGCGAACGGTAATTTCAAGGCCGTAAGGTTCAGCTTGTTCGGAGATCCAGGCGAGGTCTTTTTCGCGGGTGGCGGAGTTAACAACGAGGCGGAAATAATCTTCAGAAAGGAAATAGACAATCAGGTCATCGATGACGCCGGCGGAGGCGGTAAGCATTCCCGTGTAGAGCGCTTTGCCCGGGGTGGTGAGCTTCGCCACATCGTTGGCCAGCAAATAGCGCAAGAACTCGCGGATCCGGCTGCCGTGGAAATCGACGATGGTCATATGCGACACATCGAACATCCCTGCATCGCCGCGCACCGCATGGTGCTCATCAATCTGGGACCCGTAATGCAGCGGCATCATCCAGCCATGGAAATCCACCATGCGCGCGCCGCACAGCGTGTGTTGTTCATACAACGGAGTCTGTTGAGCCATCTTTTCCTCATCGAATAAAACGGAACCAGCCACGAAATTGTCGGCGATTTTGCGCCATGAAATTCGGCGTCGGCATCGCTGACGGACGCCGACGCAAACGTTCTCTTTGGCCTGAACTTACCACCGAACCCGGCGCTAAACCATAAGCTCATTCAGGGCATCACATTAGCTTATGGCTAAAATCCGCCGAAAAGCCTACAGAGTTATTGACTAGAAAAAAGCGATTTACGCCACATAAAATTAACATTAACGGCGCGACAATTAGGTAATGATGGTGTTTTATGCGATTTTACGGCTCTAATTTCTTTAACAAAAAAAAGGACGCATTAATAAATCTAATGCGAAAAAAGAGGTGAAATTAGAATATTTCAAATGAGGGGGAAAACCCGGCGCCCAGGCCGGGTGAAAGAAGTGTGACGCGGTTAACGTAACCAGGCAGGCAGATCGTTGAGGCCCATCGCCTGGCGAATCAGCTGCGGTTTCACGCCAGGCAGCGTATCGGCCAGTTTGAGTCCCACATCGCGAAGAAATTTCTTCGCCGGATGGCTCCCGGAGAACATTTCGCGGAAGCCCTGCATGCCCGCCAGCATCAGCGCCGCGCTGTGCTTGCGGCTGCGCTCGTAGCGGCGCAGATAAAGATGCTGGCCGATATCTTTGCCCTGAGCGTGCAGGCGCTTCAGCTCGTCAATAAGCTCGGCGGCATCCATAAAACCGAGGTTGACCCCCTGCCCGGCCAGCGGATGGATGGTATGCGCGGCATCGCCGACCAACGCCAGTCGGTGGGCGGCAAACTGACGGGCATAGCGGCCGGTCAGCGGGAAAACTTCACGTTCACTTGCCAGCTGGCAGAGGCCAAGGCGATTATCGAACGCGATATTCAGCGCCTGGTTGAAGGTGGTTTCATCAGCCTGCTGCATCCGCTGCGCTTCCCCCGGCGATAGCGACCAGACGATCGAGCACAGGTGCGGATCGCTGAGCGGCAGGAAGGCGAGGATCCCGTCGCCATGGAACGCCTGGCGGGCCACCGCCTGATGCGGCTCAGCGGTACGGATGGTCGCCACCAACGCATGATGATGGTAATCCCAGAAGGTCAGCGGAATATCGGCTTTATTGCGCAGCCATGAATTGGCACCATCGGCGCCGATCACCAGCCGCGCGGTCAGCATGCTGCCGTCCTGCAGGCTGAGAAAGGCTTCATTCTCGCCCCACGCCACCTGCTGAAGTTCCGCCGGAGCCAGCAGGGTAACGTCAGCGCAACGCTGCGCCTTCTGCCACAATGCATGATGCACTACGGCATTTTCGATAATATAGCCAAGGTGGCTAAAGCCCATGCTCTGGTCATCGAAGCTAATGTGGCCAAAGCTGTCTTTATCCCACACTTCCATACCGTGATAGCAGCTGGCCCTCTGGGCGACGATCTCGCGCCAGACGTCCAGCTTTGTCAGCAGCTTTTCGCTGGCGGCATTAATTGCCGAAACGCGCAGCGCCGGCGGCGCATCGGCGGCCAGCGGTCGCGGCTCTGCTTTCTCCAGCACTGCGACGCGCAGGCCGCTACCCTGTAGACCGCAGGCTACCGCCAGCCCCACCATTCCACCGCCAACAATGGCAACATCAACACTTTGCACGTTCTACTCCTTAACGGGGAACCCAACCGAGGGTACGCTGCGCCAGCGCATCGCGCGCCGGGGTAAATAATTCCATCGCCATCAGACCGACGTTGCGCCCCGCCACCAGCGGCGCCCAACGGTTGGCAAACAGATGCACCAGCCCATCGGTCACGCCGATGGTGGCGGCTTTATCCCCTGCCCTGCGCGCCTGATAGCGGCACAGCAGTGGATAATGACCGACATCTTCGCCGCTGAGATGGGCGTCAGCGAGTAATTCCGCCAGGCTCATCACATCGCGCAGGCCGAGATTAAAGCCCTGCCCGGCGATCGGGTGCAGCGTCTGCGCCGCGTTGCCGACCAGCGCCAGGCGGTGCGACACCGCGCGGCTGGCGGTGGTGAGGGCCAGCGGATAAACGCTGCGCTTCCCGGCGTGGGTAATACGCCCCAGCCGCCAGCCGAATGCCTGCTGCAGCTCCTGACAAAAGCGTTCGTCAGACCAGCTCTGCACCTCATCGCGGCGCGACTGCGGATGACACCACACCAGCGAGCAGCGCCCTTGCGACATCGGCAGCATCGCCAGCGGGCCATGCTCGGTAAAGCGCTCGAAGGCGCGACCTTCGTGGGGCAACGCGGTGCTGACGTTAGCAATGATCGCTATCTGCTCATACGGCTGCTGCTGCCAGCTGATGCCGCAGCGGGCGCCCAGTGCCGAACGGGAACCGTCCGCCGCCACCAGCAGCTTACCGTTAATGATTTCGCCGCCCTCAAGCGTAAGGCTGACGCTCTCCTGGCTGCGACTGACCGCTTCCACTTTCGCCGGACAGTGCAGCGTGACGCCCGGCGCCTCGCGCAGCAGACCAAACAGCCGCTGGCCGACATCGTGGAGTTCAACCACCTGGCCCAGCGCCGACAGGCCATAATCCGCGGCCGCCAGATTCACAAACCCGGCATGACCGCGGTCGCTGACGTGTACTCGCTGGATGGGCGTCGCGCGTTCGGCGAGGCGTTGCCAGATACCGATACACGCCAGCTGCTGGCAGGTGCCCGCAGCCAGGGCGATCGCCCGGTCGTCAAAGCCAGGGTGGCGTGAAGAATGCGGATCCTGCGCTTCAATGAGGTGGACCGGCAGCGCGCCGCCGGTCAAACGGGAGATGGCCAGCGCGAGCGTCGCCCCGGTCATCCCGCCGCCGACGATCAGCACGCTCATGACTGGCGCGCCGCCGCCATCAGCGCCTCGATCTCATCCGCCTTCTTCACCACGCCGGCAGTGAGATTTTCGTTACCGTCTTCGGTAATCACGATGTCATCTTCAATACGGATGCCGATGCCGCGATACTGCGCCGGCACGTCGGCATCGGTGGCGATATACAGTCCCGGCTCGACGGTCAGCACCATTCCCGGCTCCAGGACGCGCGAACGGTCGGTGTCGTAATTACCGACATCGTGCACATCCAGACCCAGCCAGTGGCTCAGGCCATGCATAAAGTACGGGCGGTGGGCGTTGTTGGCGATAAGCTCGTCAATCTCGCCTTTCAGGATCCCCAGCCGCACCAGGCCGGTAATCATAATGCGCACCACTTCCTGGTTGACCTGACAGATCGAGGTGCCCGGCCGATAGAGTTTCAGCGCGGTCTCCAGCGATTCGAGCACAATGTCGTAGATCTCGCGCTGCGGCTGGGTAAATTTACCGTTTACCGGGAAGGTGCGGGTAATGTCCCCGGCATAGCCGCGATACTCGCAGCCGGCGTCAATCAGGACTAAATCGCCGTCGCGCAGTTCAGATTCGTTTTCGGTGTAGTGCAGAATACAGCCGTTTTCGCCGCCGCCAACGATGGTGTTATAGGAGGGGAAACGTGCCCCGTGGCGGTTGAATTCATGGAGAATTTCACCTTCCAGCTGATATTCGAACATGCCAGGGCGGCATTTTTCCATCGCCCGGGTATGGGCCAGCGCGGTGATCTCCCCGGCGCGGCGCATCACGGCAAGCTCTTCCGCGGATTTAAACAGGCGCATCTCATGCACAATGGGCCGCCAGTCGATAACCGAGTTCGGCGCCTGCAGATTCTGGCGCGAGCCTTTGCGCAGTTTTTCGAGGGCGTTGAACACAATCTCATCGGCATAGGCATATTCACCCTGGGCGAAGTAGATCGCGTCCAGACCGTTGAGCAGCTGATACAGCTGCTGGTTGATTTCGCTGAACGCCAGCGCCCGGTCGACGCCAAGCTTCGCCGGCGCGGCCTCCTGGCCCAGACGGCGTCCAAACCAGATCTCAGCGGTAAGATCGCGAACCCGGTTGAACAGCACGCTATGGTTGTGGGTTTCATCGCTTTTAATCAACACCAGCAGCGCTTCCGGTTCGTTAAAGCCGGTGAAGTACCAGAAATCGCTGTTCTGCCGGTAGGGATATTCCGAATCTGCACTGCGCACCGCTTCCGGTGCGGCGAAAATCAGCGCCGCGCTGCCTGGCTGCATCTGCGCCAACAGCGTCTGGCGACGCGATAGAAATTCCTGCTGAGTCATGACGCCCCCTGAACGAATTTTAGTTAGTGTAATGTCGGTTTGCGGACTTCCGGTGCGGTTGGCTGCTGACGGGCAAAGGTGTCGTGGCACAGCAGTGCGGCAACGCGGACATACTCGATAATCTCCTCCAGAGACATCTCCAGCTCTTCCTGATCTTCGTCTTCATCGTAGCCCAGCTGGGCAATATTACGCAGATCGTCAATCGCTTCCCCGGTTTCATCCTTCACTTTATCCAGCTTCGGCTGGCTAACGCCAAGACCAAGCAGGAAGTGGTTGACCCAACCGGCGAGGGCGTCGGCACGGTCAAAGACGCTCACCGCATCGCCTTCCGGCAGATACAGTTGAAAGAGGAAACCGTCGTCATCCAGTGAATCGCTGATGGCGGAATGCATGTTACGCAGCGCCTGAGCCAGTTCATGGCCAAAGGCGAGACCTTCGTTGGTCAGGTCGTGCACCAGCGGCTGCCAGCTGCTGTCCGTGTTGCCGCCGCACAGCAATCCGCTGATCAAACCGTGCATTTCGGCCGGGGTGAGACCTACCCCTTGTTGGTTCAGTAACTGGTCTACATCGTTGTAACCAGGCATTTCGTTCTGTATAGACATGCGCATTCGTCATCGTTGGGAGGAATATTCATGGTATGCTACCACTTTGGACCCTGGTGAACCAGAATAGGGCTTGTATCTTCGCACCAGGGTAGCTATAGTGTCGCCCCTTCGCAGACCCGGGCCAGGGTGTGAAGGCAGCGCAGTCAATCAGCAGGAAGGTGGCATGTCTGCACAACCCGTAGATCTCCAAATTTTCGGCCGTTCACTGCGAGTGAATTGCCCGCCTGAACAAAGGGATGCCCTGAATCAGGCAGCTGAAGACCTTAATCAGCGGTTGCAAGATTTAAAAGAACGCACTAGAGTCACAAATACTGAGCAGCTGGTCTTCATCGCGGCGTTGAACATCAGCTATGAGTTGACTCAGGAAAAAGCGAAGACCCGCGACTACGCTTCCAGCATGGAGCAGCGCATTCGCATGCTTCAGCAGACCATCGAACAAGCATTGCTTGAGCAAGGTCGCATAAGCGAAAAGCCAGGGTCGAAGTTTGAATAACACTTTGCAGTTAACTGTGTTAGAGTAATCGCAAGAACAAAATTTCTCTGAGATGTTTGCAAGCGGGCCAGTCCCCTGAGCCGATATTTCATACCACAAGAATGTGGCGCTCCACGGTTGGTGAGCATGCTCGGTTCGTCCGAGAAGCCTTAAAACCGTGACGACACATTCACCTTGAACCAAGGGTTCAAGGGTTACAGCCTGCGGCGGCATCTCGGAGATTCCCTTCTTTACTTCGCATCATCCCCCATACGTGTTTTCGGCTGAAGCCGCCCTGTATTACACTTGCTCCTATTGTTTCGCCAGCCCGTAACGAGACCTGCATGACTATACAGCCCGATACCCTGCTCTCCCGTCAGCATATTCGCCAGCAGATCCGCGATCGTCGACGCGCACTCAGCCCGGAGCAACAGCGCCTGTTTGCCCAACAGGCCGCCGAGCGGATGATGGCCTGGCCGCCGATAGTTCTCGCTCACAACGTGGCGCTGTTTCTCTCCTTTGACGGCGAGCTGGACACCCAGCCGCTGATCGACCAGCTCTGGCGCGCCGGCAAGCGGGTATATCTCCCGGTGCTGCATCCCTTTAGCCCCGGCAATCTGCTGTTTTTACACTACCATCCGCAGAGCCAACTGATCGTGAATCGCCTGAAGATCCGCGAACCGAAGCTCGATGTGCGGGATGTGCTGCCGCTGGCTGAACTCGATGTGCTGGTGACCCCGCTGGTGGCCTTCGATGTCAGTGGCCAACGGCTGGGAATGGGCGGCGGTTTTTACGACCGGACGCTGCAAAACTGGCAGCAGTATCGCCTGCAGCCGGTGGGCTACGCGCACGACTGCCAGCAGGTGGATAGCCTGCCGAGCGAAGAGTGGGATATCCCGCTGCCGGCGGTCATCACCCCGGGAAAAACCTGGTGTTGGTAGGTACGCGGGGACGAAAAATTCAGCCTGGAAAGTATTAACAAAAAAACGGGCAGGTACGCGACCTGCCCGAGAGGCAAAAATGATTAGAACAGCAGACGGGCGCGGATAGTCCCCGGGATCGCTTTCATTGCCTGCAGCGCCTGCTGGGCAACATCTTCTTCCGCTTCAATATCAATCACCACGTAGCCCATCTGCGGCGACGTTTGCAGATACTGGGCGGCAATGTTGATGCTCTGCGCGGCGAAGATTTGGTTGATTGCGGTCAGGACGCCCGGCCGGTTCTCATGGATATGCAGCAGACGGCGGCCGCCGTGCAGCGGTAGAGAAACTTCCGGGAAGTTAACTGCCGACAGGGTTGACCCGTTGTCAGAGTATTTCGCCAGCTTGCCAGCTACTTCCAGACCGATGTTCTCCTGCGCTTCCTGAGTGGAGCCACCGATATGCGGTGTGAGGATCACGTTATCAAACTCGCACAGCGGCGAAGTGAAGGGGTCGCTGTTGGTCGCAGGTTCAGTCGGGAAGACGTCGATAGCCGCCCCGGCCAGATGCTTACTGGCCAGCGCATCGCATAGCGCCGGAATGTCCACCACGGTACCGCGGGAGGCGTTGATCAGCAGCGCGCCCGGCTTCATCAGCGCCAGTTCTTCCGCGCCCATCATATTTTTGGTAGAGGCGTTTTCCGGCACGTGCAGGCTGACCACATCGCTCATGTTCAGCAGGTCGGAGAGATGCTGTACCTGAGTGGCGTTGCCGAGCGGCAGTTTGTTTTCAATATCATAGAAGAAGACGTGCATTCCCAGCGATTCCGCCAGAATGCCAAGCTGGGTACCGATGTGGCCGTAACCGATGATGCCCAGCTTTTTACCACGCGCTTCGAAGCTGCCGACCGCCTGCTTGTTCCACACCCCGCGGTGCGCTTTGGCGTTGGCTTCCGGCACGCCGCGCAGCATCAGCAGCAGTTCGCCGATCACCAACTCGGCCACCGAGCGGGTGTTAGAGAACGGCGCGTTAAACACCGGAATACCGCGCTTCGCAGCGGCGTTCAGATCGACCTGGTTGGTCCCGATGCAGAAGCAACCGACGGCAACCAGTTTTTCCGCTGCGGCGAAAATCTCTTCAGTCAGATGGGTACGGGAACGCAGGCCGATGAAATGGGCATCACGGATCGACGCTTTCAGCTGTTCTGAATCCAGCGCGCCTTTATGAAATTCAATGTTGGTGTAACCCGCTGCGCGAAGGCTATCGATTGCCTTTTGATGCACACCTTCAACCAGCAGAAATTTAATCTTGTCTTTTTCCAGTGATACCTTAGCCATTTCCCCGTCCTGTTTTGTCTTAACTGATGTCGTGCTGAACGAAAGTTCGTCTCAGCAACATATCAAAAAAAACTATCGCGGCAATATGAACGTTTGCGTCGCCGTCCTGAAGAAATGTCATCCAGAGGGAAATCGCAGGACAAAACACCAGAAAGAGAAGAAATGGTAGCGTGTAAATCAGAATGGTTGCATAAATGTGACAGAAGTCACCAAATTGCACCTGGTGAAAAAATATTTGCGAGGGAGCCGGTCGGCTCCCTGCGGACAGACTATTTTACGATGGTCTTCACGCCGTCGGCAGTGCCAATCAGCGCCACGTCGGCGCCACGGTTGGCGAACAGTCCCACGGTGACGACGCCAGGAATACCGTTGATCGCGTTTTCCAGCGCGATCGCATCAAGAATTTCCAGGCCGTGCACGTCAAGGATCACGTTGCCGTTATCGGTCACCACGCCCTGACGGTACTCTGGACGGCCGCCCAGCTTGACCAGCTGACGCGCCACGGCGCTGCGCGCCATCGGAATGACTTCCACCGGCAGCGGGAACTTGCCCAGAATATCGACCTGCTTGGAGGCGTCGGCGATGCAGATAAATTTATCCGCGACCGAGGCGATGATCTTTTCACGGGTCAGCGCCGCGCCGCCGCCTTTGATCATCTGCATATGGCCGTTGATCTCATCCGCGCCGTCAACATAGATCCCCAGGCGATCGACGCTGTTAAGATCGAAGACGGTGATCCCGAGGCTTTTCAGCTTCTCGGTGGAGGCGTCGGAGCTGGAAACCGCCCCTTCGATCTGCCCCTTCATGGTGCCCAGCGCGTCAATAAAATGGGCCGCCGTCGAGCCGGTGCCTACGCCGACAATAGTCCCTGGCTGTACATATTGCAGTGCTGCCCAACCTACCGCTTTTTTCAGTTCATCCTGCGTCATAATTCTGGTCCGAGATGTGAATGCCTGTGGCGCATTATAGAACATCGATAGTGGAAATGTCCCTGCGATGCAGATCACACAACTGAACAGACCAATTTCGTCTGTATCAAATAAAAATTTATGTCATAGTGCGAGATAACGATTAGTTATGGGGGCACGCCAGAATAATGAAACGACCGGACTACAGGACACTACAAGCGCTGGATGCGGTGATTAGGGAACGAGGATTTGAGCGCGCCGCGCAGAAGCTATGTATTACCCAGTCCGCCGTCTCACAGCGTATTAAGCAGCTGGAAAATATGTTTGGCCAGCCGCTGCTGGTGCGTACCGTGCCGCCGCGCCCCACCGAGCAAGGACAGAAACTGCTGGCTCTGTTGCGCCAGGTTGAACTGCTGGAGGAAGAATGGCTGGGCGATGAACAAACCGGCTCTACGCCGCTGCTGCTGTCGCTGGCGGTGAACGCCGACAGTCTGGCGACCTGGCTGCTGCCGGCGCTGGCCAACGTTCTGTCAGACTCCCCTATTCGTCTCAACCTGCAGGTGGAAGATGAAACCCGCACCCAGGAGCGCCTGCGCCGTGGCGAAGTAGTGGGCGCAGTGAGTATCCAGCCGCAGGCGCTGCCAAGCTGCCTGGTGGATCAGCTGGGGGCGCTCGATTACCTGTTTGTCGCATCAAAAGAGTTTGCGCAACGCTATTTCCCGAATGGCGTGACGCGTTCGGCGCTGCTTAAGGCGCCAGTCGTCGCCTTCGACCATCTGGACGATATGCATCAGGCGTTCCTGCAGCAAAACTTCGACCTGCCGCCGGGCAGCGTCCCCTGCCACATCGTCAACTCGTCGGAAGCTTTCGTGCAGCTGGCGCGCCAGGGCACCACCTGCTGTATGATCCCGCATCTGCAGATCGAAAAAGAGCTCAACAGCGGCGAACTTATCGATCTCACCCCGGGCCTGTTCCAGCGCCGCATGCTCTACTGGCACCGCTTCGCCCCGGAAAGCCGCATGATGCGCCGGGTGACCGATGCGCTCATTGACTACGGACACAAGGTGCTGCGTCAGGATTAAACCGCGGGCATAAAAAAGCCACTTCGCTGAAGTGGCTTTTTTGTTTCTATCGCTTACTGGGCCGGTTTCGGCGTTTCCGCCGGTTTCGCCGGGGTGGCTGGAGCAGCGGCTTGCGCCGGCTGCAGCTCAAAGACTACATCGACCTGGTCGTCAAACTGGATAGTCGCCTGCTCGTAGGTTTCCTGGGCAGAAACCGGCGCAGCGTCAGCGGCCTTCATCATGCGAACCATCGGGCTCGGCTGATAGTTGGAGACATGGTAGCGCACGCTGTACACCGGACCCAGCTTGCTGTGGAAGCCTGCGGCCAGCTCCTGCGCCTGATGCACGGCGTCGTCGATCGCCGCTTTACGCGCTTTATCTTTGTAGGCGTCCGGTTGCGCAACGCCCAGCGAGACGGAGCGAATCTCGTTGAGACCCGCTTTCAGGGCGCCATCCAGCAGACCGTTGAGTTTATCCAGCTGGCGCAAGGTCACTTCCACTGTGCGCACCGCGCGATAGCCTTTCAGAATGCTTTTCCCGTTCTGATAGTCGTAATCAGGCTGGGTACGCAGATTCGCCGAGTTGATGTCCTTTTTAGCAATACCGCTCTTTTCGAGGAAAGAGAGATATTGCGCAACGCGATCGTCAGCCTGTTTTTTTGCCGACGCGGCGTCTTTTGCCGACACGTTCACTTCGATCGCCAGGGTGGCGATGTCCGGAACCGCGGCAACGCTTGCTGTGCCTGAAGTCACAATGTGCGGGCCATCCGGCAATTCGCTGGCCTGTGCCGCCATCGTGGTCAATCCGAGTGTTGCCGCCAGGGCTAAGACTTTTAACTTCACTGTCGTTTCTCCATGTTACTTAAATCGCCCTTACGGGACGCATGCCAGCAAGCTTAGCGCGTACAGCAGGAAAGTCCATCGGACAACGCTTAGTTAAGCAACGCCTGGATATGGCTGACGCCTTCTCTTGCCAGCTGAAACGCAATAAACCACATGACGGCGCCGACCACAATATTGATGATCCGCTGGGCTCTGGCGGTACGCAGTCGCGGCGCCAGCCAGGCGGCTAACAGCGCCAGGCCAAAGAACCACAGGAAAGAGGCGCTAATGGTCCCTAGCGCAAACCAGCGCTTCGGCTCCACCGCCAGCTGACCTCCCAGGCTGCCTAACACCACAAAGGTGTCCAGATAAACGTGCGGATTAAGCCAGGTCACCGCCAGCATGGTGATAATGATTTTCCAGCGCCCCTGCTGCATTACCTCTGCATTGGCGAGTTCAAGACTCTGACTGAACGCCGTTTTCAATGCGCCGAAGCCATACCACAGCAAAAAGGCCACGCCGCCCCAGGTCACTAGCGCCAGCAGCCACGGGGATTGCATCAGCAGTGCGCTACCGCCGAAAATGCCAGCGCAGATTAACAGCAAGTCGCTGACCGCGCATAGCAGGGCAATCATCAGATGATACTGACGACGGATCCCCTGATTCATCACAAAGGCATTTTGTGGGCCAAGCGGCAATATCATAGCCGCTCCCAGGGCAAGCCCCTGAAAGTAATAAGTAAACATAAGGATTTATCCGCTGAGTTCGAGAGTGGCGCTGACTATAGCGCGAATGAATTATTAGCGGAAATTGAAAGAATTAATCATTAATTAGAACAACTAATGATGAGCTATTGAAAAAGGCCGGCATGGCCGGCCTAAGTTATTGAGAGGCGGTTTACTCTGCTTTTTCCGGCAGGCGCACCACATGAACATCCATCTGCGGGTAAGGGAAGCTGATGCCGTTGGCGTCAAATTCACGCTTGATACGCTCGAGGATATCCCAGTAGACGTTTTGCAGATCGCTGCTTTTGCTCCACACGCGCACCACGAAGTTCACCGACGAGGCGCCGAGTTCGTTCAGACGAACGGTCATTTCCCGATCGCGCAGAATTCGATCGTCAGATTCGATAATCGAGGTCAGTAGCTGCTTTACCTTGTCGATATCAGCATCGTAAGCGACGCCGATAATAAACTCATTGCGACGCGCAGGCTCCCTGGAGAAGTTAATGATATTGCCGGCGATGATTTTCCCGTTCGGGACCACCACTACTTTACCGTCCGCGGTACGCAGGGTGGTGGAGAAAATCTGCACGTTCAACACCGTACCTGCCACGCCGCCAAGGTCGACATACTCGCCAGCGCGGAACGGGCGGAACATCACCAGCAGTACGCCTGCGGCAAGGTTCGACAGCGATCCCTGCAGCGCTAAACCCACCGCCAAACCGGCAGCACCCAGCACCGCAATCACCGAGGCGGTCTGCACGCCTACCCGCCCCAGGGCGGCAATCAGCGTAAAGGCGATAACCGCATAGCGCACCAGCGCAGAGAGAAAATCGGCCACGGTAGCGTCAATTTTACGCGCCAGCATCAGGCGGTTGACGGTATTAGAGACGACGCGCGCCACGATCATCCCGACGATCAGGATAGCGATAGCCGCGACGATGTTGACGGCATAGCTCAGCAGCAGCTCCTGGTTGCGTGCCAGCCACGTCCCGGCGTGGTTGATGCTATCGACAACGTTCAAATCTTCCATTTAACATTCCTTATGAATCCCCTGGGGGGAAGTAAATAACTCAGCCTGCGACAGGGCAGTCAGGTTATAGGGTAAACAATAAGTGCACGTTTTGCCAAATGGATCACAGTTTTCTGCCGCGCTATCCTGTTGTTAAGATAATAAAAAAGCCCGCATTGCTGCGGGCTTCCGGGTAAGAAACAGATTTTTCTTACAGAACGTCGATCGCGTTCAGCTCTTTAAATGCCTGCTCCAGACGAGTCACCATGGAAGTCTGGGCAGCACGCAGCCATACGCGCGGGTCGTAGTATTTCTTGTTCGGCTGGTCTTCGCCTTTCGGGTTGCCCAGCTGGCCCTGCAGGTAAGCTTCGTTCGCTTTGTAATACTGCAGGATACCGTCCCAGGTTGCCCATTGGGTGTCGGTATCAATGTTCATTTTCACCACGCCGTAGCTGACGGAGTCTTTAATTTCCTGAGCGGAAGAACCGGAACCGCCGTGGAACACGAAGTTCAGGCTGTTGTGCGGCAGGTTGTGTTTCTTGGAAACATATTCCTGAGAGTCGCGCAGGATGGTCGGGGTCAGAACTACGTTACCTGGTTTGTACACGCCGTGTACGTTACCGAAGGAAGCGGCGATGGTGAAACGCGGGCTGATTTTGCTCAGCTCGGTGTAGGCGTAATCCACGTCTTCCGGCTGGGTGTACAGGGCGGAAGCGTCCATGTGGCTGTTATCCACGCCGTCTTCTTCACCGCCAGTGCAGCCCAGTTCGATTTCCAGGGTCATGCCCATTTTGGCCATGCGAGCCAGGTACTTAGAGCAGATCTCGATGTTTTCGTGCAGGGACTCTTCAGACAGGTCGATCATGTGGGAAGAGAACAGCGGTTTGCCAGTAGCGGCGAAGTGTTTTTCACCGGCGTCCAGCAGGCCGTCGATCCACGGCAGCAGTTTCTTCGCGCAGTGGTCAGTGTGCAGGATAACCGGCACGCCGTAGTGTTCAGCCATCTGGTGCACGTGGTGGGCGCCAGAGATAGCGCCGAGGATAGCAGCACCCTGAGGAACGTCAGTTTTCACGCCTTTACCTGCGATGAACGCTGCGCCGCCGTTAGAGAACTGAACGATAACCGGAGAGCGAACTTTCGCTGCAGCTTCCAGAACGGCGTTGATGGAATCAGTACCTACGCAGTTTACCGCCGGCAGTGCAAAGTTGTTTTCTTTCGCTACCTGGAACACTTTCTGAACGTCGTCGCCAGTGATGACGCCCGGTTTTACGAAATCAAAAATTTTAGACATGTTACTTAGTCCTGTATCTGTATCTTCGACCGTTGAAGAAGGTTCGCGAGCCCTTAAGCGCGCTGAAAAACAGGCGGGTTTCCCCGCCTGAACTGAATTACTGCTTAGCGCGCTCTTCGAGCATCGCTACTGCCGGCAGGACTTTGCCTTCGACGAATTCAAGGAATGCGCCGCCGCCAGTGGAGATGTAGGAAATTTTGTCAGCGATGCCGAACAGGTCGATCGCTGCCAGGGTGTCACCGCCGCCGGCGATGGAGAAACCTTCGCTGTCCGCGATAGCGTTAGCCACGATTTCAGTCCCTTTACGGAAGTTAGGGAATTCGAATACGCCAACCGGGCCGTTCCACAGGATGGTTTTGGCGTTCTTCAGGATTTCAGCCAGTTTCTGTGCGGAAACGTCGCCAAGGTCCAGAATCTGCTCGTCATCTTTGATGTCGTTAACAGACTTCAGGGTTGCCGTTGCGGTTTCGGAGAACTCGGTCGCTACGCGAACGTCGGTCGGAACCGGGATATCGCAGGTGCCCAGCAGGCGCTTGGCTTCATCAACCAGATCTGCTTCGTACAGGGATTTACCGACGTTGTGGCCCTGAGCGGCAACGAAGGTGTTAGCGATACCGCCGCCCACGATCAGCTGGTCAGCGATTTTAGACAGGGAATCCAGAACGGTCAGTTTGGTGGACACTTTAGAACCACCAACGATAGCGACCATCGGACGAGCTGGCTCTTTCAGCGCTTTACCCAGCGCGTCCAGTTCAGCGGCCAGCAGCGGGCCTGCGCACGCCACGTCAGCAAATTTGCCGATGCCGTGGGTGGAAGCCTGCGCGCGGTGCGCAGTACCGAAAGCGTCCATCACGAACACGTCGCACAGCGCAGCGTATTTCTTAGACAGTTCTTCGTCGTCTTTTTTCTCGCCTTTGTTGAAGCGAACGTTTTCCAGCACCACCAGTTCACCGGCAGCCACTTCCACGCCGTCCAGGTAGTCTTTAACCAGGCGTACCGGGTTGGACAGTTTGTCTTTCAGGTAATTAACAACCGGCAGCAGAGAGAATTCTTCGTTGTACTCGCCTTCGGTCGGACGACCCAGGTGAGAAGTAACCATGACTTTCGCGCCCTGCTTCAGCGCCAGTTCAATGGTCGGCAGAGATGCACGGATACGTGCGTCGCTGGTTACTTTCCCGTCTTTAACTGGTACGTTCAGATCCGCACGGATAAAAACGCGTTTACCAGCCAGATCCAGATCGGTCATCTTAATTACAGACATGGTGAATCCTCTCGTTGATTCATAAAGTTTTGTCGACGTTTACGCGTCGAACCTGAAACCAATAGCCGCCATCGCTAACGTCGTGTCGAGCATTCGGTTAGCAAAGCCCCATTCGTTATCGCACCAGACCAGCGTTTTGATCAGATGCGCGCCACTGACCCGGGTTTGCGTACCATCGACGATGGCGCTGTGCGGATCGTGGTTAAAATCTGTCGAGACCAACGGTAATTCCGTATAGTCAACTATACCATGAAATGCACCTTGTGCTGCTTTTTGCAGCAACTGGTTGACTTCACATGCTTTTACCGGTTTTTTCACCGTCACGCTCAGGTCAATTGCCGTCACGTTAATCGTCGGCACCCGCACGGCAATCGCTTCAAAACGGTCGTTAAATTGCGGAAAAATACGGGTGATCCCTGCCGCCAGTTTGGTATCCACCGGAATGATCGACTGGCTGGCCGCGCGGGTACGCCGCAGATCCGGATGATAAGCGTCAATCACCTGCTGGTCATGCATCGCCGAGTGAATGGTGGTGACGGTGCCGGACTCAATGCCATAGGCGTCATCGAGCAGTTTAATGATCGGAATAATGCAGTTGGTGGTGCAGGAGGCGTTGGAGACAATGCGATGCCCGGCGCGAAGTTCATCCTGATTTACGCCGTACACCACCGTCGCGTCGAGGTCGTTGCCGCCGGGGTGGGAAAAGAGCACTTTTTTCGCCCCCGCCTGAAGATGGGCCTCACCGTGTTCACGACTCCCGTATACCCCGGTACAGTCAAGCACGACGTCCACCGCCAGTTCGCGCCAGGGCAGCGCCGCAATGGTCGGCTCATGCAGCAGACGGATGGCATCGTCGCCAACAAACAGCTGCTCGCGCTCCTGACGGACATCCCAGGCGAAACGGCCATGGCTGGTGTCATATTTCAATAAATGCGCGATGCCCGCGGCATCCGCCAGCTCATTGATTGCCACCACGGTGATTTCCGCACGACGCCCGGATTCATATAGAGCACGAACCACGTTGCGTCCAATGCGACCGAAGCCATTAATCGCGATGCGAATGGTCATAGATCTCCTGCAAGGCTGTCCCTGTTATGAGGTGGCTGACAGAGTAATCCAGCAACGCTCTGAGGGGAACCTTACCAGCTGCAAACTGCGACTGATTGATTAATTGTCGAACATTTAAACGACTGAAACGCTTCAGCTAGAATAAGCGAAATGAGGAATAAAAGGAATGTTTGTCCAGCGCAATAAACCAGCTATATGACTCACATCACATTTTTGCTGGAATAATTTACAACCGTATTACATGGTTCAGGAATAGCAGATACAAAAAAGCCGGGTGGCGAGATAAAAGCAAAACGGTAACCCAGGGGTTACCGTTTTGGTGTTTGCACCCTCTCCTGTGGGAGAGGGTTGGGGTGAGGGCATCAGCCCGCACCGTACCAGCGATTACAGCAGCGCTTTCGCTTTAGCGACCACGTTATCAACGGTGAAGCCGAACTCCTCGAACAGCTGCTCAGCCGGCGCAGACTCACCGAAGGTGGTCATGCCAACGATAGCGCCGTTCAGGCCAACGTATTTGAACCAGTAGTCAGCGATACCCGCTTCCACGGCAACGCGCGCGGTCACGGCTTTCGGCAGTACGGATTCGCGATAAGCCGCATCCTGCTTGTCGAACGCGTCGGTGGACGGCATGGAAACCACGCGCGCCTTCACGCCTTCGGCAGTCAGTTTGTCCCATGCGGCAACCGCCAGCTCCACTTCTGAACCGGTGGCGATGAAGATCAGCTCCGGCTGGCCGGCGCAATCTTTCAGCACATAACCGCCGCGGGCCACGTTCGCCAGCTGCTCTGCGGTACGCTCCTGCTGCGCCAGGTTCTGACGGGAGAGGATCAGCGCGGTCGGGCCGTCCTGACGCTCCACGCCATATTTCCACGCAATCGCGGATTCAACCTGGTCACACGGACGCCAGGTGGACATGTTCGGGGTCACGCGCAGGGAAGCCACCTGCTCTACCGGCTGGTGAGTCGGGCCGTCTTCGCCCAGACCGATGGAGTCGTGGGTGTAGACCATCACCTGACGCTGTTTCATCAGCGCGGCCATACGTACCGCGTTACGCGCGTATTCCACGAACATCAGGAAGGTGGAGGTGTACGGCAGGAAGCCGCCGTGCAGCGCGATACCGTTGGCGATAGCGGTCATACCGAACTCGCGCACGCCGTAGTGGATGTAGTTCCCGGCAGCGTCTTCGTTGATCGGCTTAGAGCCAGACCACAGGGTCAGGTTGGACGGCGCGAGATCTGCGGAGCCGCCGAGGAATTCCGGCAGCAGCGGGCCGAAGGCTTCGATGGCGTTCTGCGAGGCTTTACGGCTGGCGATTTTCGCCGGGTTGGCCTGCAGCTTCGCGATGAACTCGTTAGCTTTCGCGTCGAAGTCAGACGGCATCTCGCCTTTCATACGGCGGGTGAATTCGGCTGCTTCCTGCGGGAAGGCTTTGGCGTAAGCCGCAAACTTCTCGTTCCATGCGGCTTCTTTCGCCTGGCCGGCTTCTTTGGCATCCCACTGGGCATAGATGTCAGACGGGATGTCAAACGGCGCGTGTTTCCAGCCCAGCGCTTCGCGGGTCAGGGCGATTTCGGCGTCGCCCAGCGGCGCGCCGTGGGAGTCGTGGGTACCGGCTTTGTTCGGCGAACCGAAACCGATGATGGTTTTGCACATCAGCAGGGACGGTTTGTCGGTGACCGCCCGCGCTTCTTCTACCGCGCGTTTGATGGCGTCAGCGTCGTGACCGTCCACGCCGCGCACCACGTGCCAGCCGTAGGCTTCAAAGCGTTTCGCGGTGTCGTCGGTGAACCAGCCTTCAACGTGGCCGTCGATGGAGATGCCGTTGTCATCATAGAACGCCACCAGTTTACCCAGTTTCAGGGTACCGGCCAGGGAGCACACTTCGTGAGAAATGCCTTCCATCATGCAGCCGTCGCCCATGAAGGCGTAGGTGTAGTGGTCGACGATATCGTGTCCCGGACGGTTGAACTGCGCCGCCAGGGTTTTCTCGGCGATAGCCATCCCGACCGCGTTAGCGATACCCTGGCCCAGCGGACCGGTGGTGGTTTCCACGCCTGCGGTGTAGCCGACTTCCGGGTGACCCGGGGTTTTGGAGTGCAGCTGGCGGAAGTTTTTCAGCTCTTCAATCGGCAGATCGTAGCCAGTGAGGTGCAGCAGGCTGTAAATCAGCATCGAACCATGGCCATTTGACAACACAAAACGGTCACGGTCAGCCCAGGCCGGATTGTTCGGGTTATGGTTCAGGAAATCACGCCACAGCACTTCGGCAATGTCAGCCATACCCATCGGGGCCCCCGGGTGGCCGGATTTGGCTTTCTGTACAGCGTCCATGCTCAGCGCACGAATAGCGTTAGCAAGCTCTTTACGTGAGGACATTTTGACTCCAGTTCGGACTGTTGAAGGCCATGCCCTTAACGACTTGACGAGAGCGCGTTTTGGGCTACGCCGGAAAAAAGTGTGAACAATGTAACCCAAGCGACAAGTCATGTACATGGAGCATCCTTTTGCCCTTTAAGAAATCTCTGGAACAGGTTGTGCTACGCCGGAATCCGCTCGCCCGCATCCTGCGATACTCTTTATAATTTACGCAGAATACGGTTCCCTGCCGTCGCCGTATTTTCGGATAAACAACCATAAGATTGTGGAAGATAAAAATGAAAATTCGCTCAACCGTACTTGCTCTTGGGATCGCAGCAACCCTCACCGGATGTCAGAACATGGACTCCAACGGTCTGCTCAGCTCAGGCGCCGAAGCCTTCCAGGCATACTCTCTCAGCGACGCGCAGGTGAAAACCTTAAGCGACCAGGCCTGTAAAGAGATGGACGCCAAAGCGAAAATCGCCCCGGCCAACAGTGAATACAGCCAGCGGCTGAACAAAATCGCGGCTGCGCTGGGCGATAACATCAATGGTCAGCCCGTGAACTACAAGGTCTATGAGACCAAGGATGTCAACGCCTTCGCCATGGCCAACGGCTGCATCCGCGTCTACAGCGGGCTGATGGATCTGATGAACGATAATGAAGTCGAGGCGGTGATCGGCCACGAAATGGGCCACGTCGCGCTGGGCCACGTGAAGAAAGGCATGCAGGTCGCCCTGGGTACCAACGCCGTGCGTGCGGCGGCGGCCTCCGCGGGCGGTATCGTCGGTAGCCTGTCGCAGTCTCAGTTGGGCGATCTGGGCGAAAAACTGGTGAACTCGCAGTTCTCCCAGCGTCAGGAATCGGAAGCGGATGACTACTCTTACGACCTGCTGCGTAAGCACGGTATCAATCCGTCGGGACTGGCCACCAGCTTCGAGAAACTGGCCAAGCTGGAAGCCGGTCGTCAGAGTTCGATGTTTGACGATCACCCGGCCTCAGAAGCGCGCGCCCAGCATATTCGCGATCGCATGAAGGCCGACGGGATTAAATAATCATCAGCGGGAGGCATTATTGCCTCCCTTTTTTATATATCCGTAAAAATATTTAGCCGCATTAATTGATAATTTAAGCGCACAAACCGTTAATTATTATCACAGCGCATCACAGCCAATTATTTTATGCCCGGCGATTCAGAAATATATTATTTGGTAAATTAAAAAGGCCGCACACTATCTGGCTTCCAGAATCGTCTTTACCCGAATAATAAATAGTCCACCCCTTACTGCCTGGCGCACGGCTCATGCACCATACAACCTGTTTCCGGCTGCAATAACTGCTCACACAATGATTGCTTTCGACATTATTTCAGGAGAATATCTGGTCAGCAGTGATTCCCTTGAATATATCGACAGACAGAGAAGTGCCCTCAGTGAAAAAAGAATTACCATTAATCGCACTTGGCATTATTGCCGCCGCGCCGGCTTTCGCCAGCCAACAATCTACCAGTCAGGGCTTTATTGAAGACAGCCACCTGGATCTCTTTTTACGTAACGCTTATATCAAACGCGATTATCGCGATGGTTTGCCGGATAAAGCCGAATGGGGTCAGGGTATCATCGCGACCTTTGAGTCCGGCTTTACTCAAGGGCCGGTCGGCTTCGGCGTTGACGGCATTGCGCAGTACGCCGTGCGCCTCGACGGCGGCCGCGGCCGCAGCGGCGCGGGCGGTATCGACTTTTTCGCCCAGGATGATGATGGCCGCGCGAAGTCCGATTTAGCAAAATTTGGCGCTACCGCTAAAATGCGCTTCTCGAATACCGTCCTCAGCTACGGTAGCCAGCGCCCGATGCTGCCTATCGTCTACGCCGATGACTCGCGACTGCTGTACGAGAGCTATACCGGTACCATGCTGACCTCAAGAGAAATCGACGGTCTGGAAATTAACGCCGGTTATCTCACCGATCAGCAGCGCAAAAGCGACGACAGCCACAACAGCGGCCTGAAAAGCCTGACCTTTGGCGGCGTCAGCTATCAATTCAACGACCAGCTCAGCGGCGCGCTTTACGCTTCGCACGTCGAAGACGTGCTGAATAAGCAGTATCTCGGCCTGAACTACAAGCAGCCGTTCGCCGCCGACCAGCAGCTGATTGTTGACTTCAACGGCTATAACTCGCGCTTAAATCAAGAATATGCCGACGCCAATGGCACCGGGCGCAGCAACAGCATCTGGAGCCTTGCCGCCAGCTATATCTGGGATATTCACACCTTTAAGGTCGCTTACCAGCAAAGCAGCGGCAGCACCGGCTACCATTATGGCGGCTACCAGAACCAGGGCGGCGTCGGCGATGGCGGCAACACCATCTGGCTGGCTAACTCCTACTGGTCAGATTTTAACGGCGAGGATGAACGTTCCTGGCAGGCCTCCTATGGCCTGGATTTTGCCGGACTGGGCGTACCGGGCCTGAGCTGGACCACCGCCTACGTTCGCGGGGATAACATTAAAACCGCCGAGACCAGCAACGGTAAAGAACACGAATGGTTCAACCAGGTGCAGTACCAGGTGCAAAACGGCATGGCGAAAGATTTGAAATTGAGACTCCGCTATTCGGTGCTGCGCGTTTCCAGCAACGCCAGCGACTATAACGTCAGCGGGAATGAAGTGCGGTTCTACGTCGAATATCCGTTTAACGTGTTTTAACCATATAATGAACCCTCTCCAGTGAGCCGGCCCTCTCCCGGCGCGCAGGAGCAACCGTCCGGCGCCTTGATTAACCCCCTGTGCCGTGCGGTACCCTCTCCCCGGAAGGGAGAGGGTTGGGGTCACTGGGTTATCATTAATACAGCGTCTTCTGCGGCGGGCCGGCAAAGCGCAGCGCGCCAATCTGGCCCATCTTCACTTCCACCACCGATGGCCCCGGCATCGCCAGCGCTTCGGTCATCACCGCCTGGAAATCCTCAGCCCGATCCACGCTCCACGCCTGCAGACCCATCGCCTGCGCCAACAGGGAAAAGTCTGGCGTGTGCAGCTCGTTGTAATACTGGCGGCCGCCAAAATACTTATCCTGAATACCGCGCATTACGCCGTAGCCGCCGTCATTCATAATCAACAGCGTCACATTGGCCTTCTCCTGCGCCAGGGTCGCCAGTTCGCCAAGGTTGAGGCTCAGGCCGCCGTCGCCGACCAGGCCGACCACTTTACGTTGCGGATTGGCAATCGCGGTACCCACCGCCATCGGTAGCCCCATACCGATGGCTCCGGCCAGAGAATGGATATTCATCAGCGGGCCGTGAGCGCGGAACAGACGGCTGCCCCACAGGCTGCCAGAAACGGTAATATCGCGCACCAGGATGCCGTCATCGGGCAGCGCCTGCGCAATCGCGTCATTCAATTTAGCGTAATCGCCGCACTGGTCGCGCAGCCCCTGCTCCGCCGCCTCTACCGCCTCTTTAAGTTGGCTATCCCAACGCGCATCGCCCCATATCCGGCCCTGCACCCGCGCTGCCAGCGCCGCTAATAGCGCCCGGCAATCCGCCACCAGGGTATTGTCCATCAAGTAGTTACGGCTGGCCGCCGCCGGGTCAATATCAATCTGCACCCGCGGCGTGGGCAGTTCCAGCGTCCACGAGCGCGTTTCGTTGCTGCGCAGCCGGGAACCGGCAACAAGTGTGAAATCACATTGTGAAATCAGCGCTTCAACCGAGGGAGAATTATGAAACGCGCGCAGGCTGGCGCGATGGCTGTCCGCCAGAATGCCGCGGCCGTGGGTACTGGAAATCACCGTCACCCCGGCATCCGCCAGCGTCTTCACCGCCTCGCCGCTCTCTAACGCGCCGCCGCCAAGCCACAGCAGCGGCTGCTTCGCCTGCTTAAGCTGCGCCCACAGCGCATCGACCAGCGACGCTTCCGGCTCAACCGCCGGAGCGCGTTTCAGCGGCGCGGTCAGCAGTGAAAGCGGAATTTTGGCGCTCTGAATGTCGATTGGGATCTCCACCGAGACCGGGCCGCACGGCGGCGTCTGCGCCTCCTGAATCGCCTTATGCAGGATAGCCACCGCCTGGTTGGCGTTGCTAATGCGGTAAGCGCGCTTCGAACTGGCTTTCAGGAAGGTCAATTGATCGCGGGTTTCATGAATGAAACCGGTGTCGGCGTCCAGCCAGGCTTTTTCGACCTGTCCGGTCAGGTGCAGCAGCGGCGTACCGGCGTTCATCGCCTCAACCAGCGCGCCGACCGCATTACCCGCACCCGCGCCGGTACTGGTCAGCGCCACGCCGAGCCCTGAAAAACGGCCGTGGGCGTCAGCCATGGTCACCGAGCCCGCTTCACCGCGCGCCGGAACAAAGCGGATTTTTTCCCGCTGGCCGACGGCATCGGCGATCGGCAGGTTATGGATGGAAATGACGCCATAAATGGCTTCAACGTGATACTGCTCCAGCGTTCTGGCGATGGCATCGCCGACGGTTATCATTTCGCTCATTGCTCACCCTTTCTCAGTCGCACCAGTGGTTGACGCTATTACCCGTCGCCAGATAAATGCTCTTTTGTTGCATCCAGGCTTTCAGCCCCTGGATCCCTTTTTCGCGGCCCAGACCGCTCTCTTTAAAGCCCCCAAACGGGGTCGAAATGGAGAAAACTTTGTAGGTGTTGATCCACACCGTACCGGCTTCCAGTTGTTCGCTCAGACGCAGCGCGCGGCCGGTATCACGCGTCCAGATCCCCGCCGCCAGTCCGAAGACCGAATCATTGGCCTCGCGGATCAGCGCCGCTTCATCGTGAAAACGCATCGCCACCAGAACCGGTCCGAAGATCTCTTCCTGGCAAACGCGGGCCTGATTGTTCAGCCCTTCAATGATGGTCGGCAGGAAATAGCTGCCTGCCGCCAGCGCCGGATCCGCCGGGATCTCGCCGCCGCATAGCACGCTGCCGCCTTCGCGTTTCGCCAGCTCGACGTACTCCAGCACGCTCTGCCGGTGTTTATCGTTGATCAGCGGCCCGACGTGGGTGCCAGCGCTGAACGGATGACCAACCCGCAGCCCTTGGGTTAACTCCAACAGGCGGGCCATTAATTGCGGATACACTTTGTCATGAACAAACAGCCGCGAGCCGGCAATGCAGGCCTGGCCGCCGGAGCTGAAAATGCCGTAGCAGATGCCCCGCGCCGCCTGTTCGATATCGGCATCTTCCAGCACGATGGTCGGCGATTTGCCGCCCAGCTCCAGCGACGCCGGGATCAGCTTTTCCGCCGCCACGTGCGCCAGGTGACGTCCGGTGGTGGTGCCGCCGGTAAAGGAAATTTTGCGCACCTTAGGATGGCGGGCCAGCGCATCGCCGATAATCGATCCTTTACCCGGCAGCACGCTCAGCAGTCCGGCGGGTAAACCGGCCTGCTCAAAGATCTTCGCCAGCTCCAGCGCCATGAGCGGCGTGGCTTCCGCCGGTTTGAGGATCACCGCATTTCCGGCGGCGATCGCCGGGGCCACCTTCTGCATTTCGCTGGCGATCGGCGAGTTCCATGGGGTGATCGCCGCCACCACGCCCAACGGCTCATAGCGGCTCAGAGTCAATAGATCCGCCTGCCGCGGCGTCGGCAGCTCGCCTTCCAGTAACTCGCAGGCGGCGGCAAAATAGCGCGCCGTCCCCGCCGCGCTCATCACCAGCCCTCGCGCTTCCGCCAGCGGTTTACCGTTATCGCGGCTCTGCTTTTGGGTGAGCTCATCAAGCTGTGCTTCAATCAGATCGGCGACTTTATGCAGGATCTTCGCCCGCTGATGCGGCAGCATCGCCCGCCACGTTGGCTCCCGCCAGGCGCGGTCGGCGCTGTCGATCGCCTCCTGTAAATCATCGAGGCTTGCCGCATGCAGCGCCGCGTTAATAGCGCCATCCGCCGGAAACTGGCTGTGCATCAAATTGCCGCCGCCGCGACGCCATTGGCCGCCGATAAAAATGTCTAATTCGTCCATCTCAGCCTCTCTGCGTTATGCCAGTTCACGGCAGGCGCGTACCGCGCTCAGTGCCGCGAGGGTCGATGTTTTCGGATTGCTGGCGAGCGGCAGGCCGCTCAGCTCCAGGTGAAACTCGCCGAACAATCCTTCGGCGTGTAGCGTATGGGTGTTGCGTTGCGTCGCCGGATCGACCATCAGCTGTACTCGGGTCGCGTCAAGGCCAATACCGCCCAGCGCGATGGTTGCCGCCACGTTGGCATTTGCCGGGAATAGCCGCGCCGCCTCGCGGGCGCTGCCTTCGAAGAAAATTTTCGCTTCATTGACCGCGCTGAGGTCGATAAGCTGTTCGGCATAGCTGCCGCGCCAGCTGGCCGGGCTTTTACGCGACCGATAGGTCACTCGTTCAAGCCCCCCCTCTTTGGCCGCCGCCAGGCCGTCAATCCCGGCTACTGCGCCAGCCAGCAGCGTCAACTTGCCGCCCGCCTGACGTAAACGCTGTTCCAGTTCGCTGTCCGCCAACGCACCGGTCGAGATCACCGCCAGATGCCAGCCGCGCGCCAGTACCGCTTCGCCGTATTGCGCGACCGCCTGCTGACTGGCGCATTCCAGCACCAGATCCGGCGTCCCACCGCATTGCAGCGGATCGGTAAGCGGCGTCACCGCTTGACCAAACTGCAGGCAGATCGCTGCGTGATGCGATTCGCGCGCCACGATCCACTCCACCCTCACCTGCGGCGGCAGGCGTTCAATCACCGCCTGGGCCATCGCGCCATAGCCAATTAACATGACCTTTTTCATCATCTTTCCTTACAGATGGCGACAGAAACCGCCGGAAACGTCCAGCGCCGCGCCGGTGGTAAAGGAGGCCAGCGGCGAAGCGAGGAATAGCAGCGCTTGCGCTGGCTCCTGCGGCTTACCGAGACGCGCCATCGGGATCCCCCGCTTACGGGCGATATCGGCGGTCCACTGCTGCCAACTCTGGCTCTTATCGCTTCGGCTCTCAAAACGGCGCTGCCACTGCCCGGACTCCACCATCCCCAGCAGAATGGAATTCACACGAATACCTTTATCCACCAGCTCTTTCGACAGAGTCAGCGTCATATTGAGCAGCGCGGCGCGGGCGGCAGAGGTGGCGATCATGTGCTCTTCCGGCTGCAGAGCCAGCAGCGAGTTCACACAGGTAATCGAGGCGATATCCGACGCCTCTAGCAGGGACTGAAAGGCCTTTACCGGGTTAATCACGCCGAACAGTTTCAGTTCGGCTTCGTGCAGCCAGGCCTCACGTGGCGTATCGGCGAAGTGGGCGACATAGCCCTGGCCGGCGTTATTAATCAGCATATCGACGCCGCCGAAACGCGCGGCGACCGCGGCGGCGAACGCCTCAACTTCAGCTTCGTTCAGTACGTCACAGCGCCAGGAGAACACCTCACCTTCTGGATATTCGTTTTGCAACGCCGCATGGGCGCTAGCCAGCCGATCCGGGTTGCGGCCGCAAAAGGCGACTTTCGCCCCTTCGCCCAGCAGCAGGCGCAGCGTTTCAAAGCCGATTCCTGACGAACCGCCGGTGACTACCGCGACGCGTCCTTCAATTTGTGCATTCATCGCGCACCTCTTCCCCTATGCGTAAAAGCTGTTGATTAAAAAAGATTTCGTTATCGAGATAGCTGGCATGTCCAGCCTGAGGGATGGCGATGTAAGGAGCGCCGTAACGCAGCGCCACTCCCTGCACTAACTCCGGTTGGGTAATGGCATCCTGCTCGCCACACCACACGGAGAGACGACCGCGATAGTCGGCGAGCCAACGGTGAATGTCGTCATGGGCCAGCATCCAGGCCGCGGCGAGATAACCGTCGCGGCGTAGCCTGCGCATCCCCGCCGCCACCGTCGCCACATCGGCTTCGCGCGCGCCAGGGCGCAGCAGTTTTGCCGCCCGCCCCTGGGCCATCGCCTCGCCGCCCAGCGCTATCTGCTGTTGACGCCCCTGCCAGACTTTTTCCCGCTGTGCGGCTTCCGCCTGGCCGTAGCCCTGCGCGACGTCGGCGAGCACCAGGTAAAGCACCCTCTGCGGGTATTTCGCGGCGAAGGCGGCCGCCACCAGCGCGCCCAGCGAATGGCCGACCAGTATGGTTTGCTCTACTCCAGCGCGGTCCAGCATTCGCGCCAGCGCGTCGGCGTAATCGCCGGCATCCGCCGGCGCCGCCGCCAGCATCGGGCTTTCGCCATAACCGGGCATATCCCAGGCCAGCACGCGGTAGCCGGGCAGCGCCATCTGTTTATGCCAGGAGGCCGCGCCGGAACTGATGCCGTGCAGCAGCGTCAGCGGAATACCGCTTCCTTGTTCACGAAACCCCGTCATCATCGCCCCTTAGTTACGTTTTACTTTTGCCAGCGGATGATCTTCCGGGTAGGTCGGAATATGCGGCTTATGGGTGCCGAGCATCACGCACATCAGCGCCTCTTCTTCGCCGTGGTTAAACAAACCGCGGTAAATTCCAGGCGGCACCGAGATCAGATCGCGTTCGCGCAGCACGGTTTCGGTATAGTTGTCGCCGTCCTGAATCATCAGAGTGATCTGCCCTTTGAGCATGAAGAACACCTCTTCTACGTCATCATGCAGGTGCAGCGGGCCTTCACATTTGGACGGCAACACCATGGTGGAAAAGGTGAAGTGCTCGGCCGGAACGGTGTTGGTATCACTGGCGACGCCGGTGGCGCCGGTGCCGATGTAGCGCATCTGCGCGCGGCGATATTTCGGATCGAAATCGGCCTGGAATTTCAGCGCATTCCAGTCGTATTTACGGCCTTCAAAGCGCGCGATACGCGACTCCACCCACTCTTCCATCGTCATATGGTCAGGTTTCAAACTCTGTTTTGCAGTTACGGTTGAATCAGTCATCGTTTTATCCTCAGTAACGTCTCAGCAGCGGCAGTAACAGGGCGCAGCCCACCGCCGCCATCACCGCCAGAAAAATCAGCCCGGAATCCATGCTATGGGTGAAGGCGATAAGCGCGCCCATCACCGCCGGCGATAGCGCCCCGGCAAAGTTTCCCAGCCCGTTGAAAATTCCACCCGCCGTGGCGCTGACCCGTGGATGGGTCGCTTTAGCCAGCAGCGCGAAAATGTTTGGCGCGCCGGTGCCCCACATAAAGGTGCTAAAGCTCATCGCCGCGATTACCGGCAGCGGCGTGGTGAAATGCATCACTGCCGCCAGGCCAATACCCGCGCCTGCCAGGGAAATAAAGCAGGCGGCGGCGCGCCTATCGACGCGGTCGGACAGCCAGGCGCCGATAATTTCGCCTAGCAACATGGCGATAAATGGCATCGACGACAGCCAGCCGGCGTGTTCCAGATGAATGCCTTTGCCTTTAATCAGGTAGCCCGGCAGCCAGCCGTTGATCCCCCACAGATAGGCGAGAAAGGCGATGTTGAAGATGCAGATCATCCAAAAATGCGGACTCACAAAGAGCTCGAGACGCGCGCTGCGGCGCGCTTCCTGCGAGGTTTTATCGCTGCTCGCTCTCGCCTCCAGTTGTACGCCGCGCAGCCCGATGCGTACAAAAATCAGCACCGGTATCGTCAGCATCGCCATCACGAAAAATGTGCTCTGCCAGCCGAAGGTATTGAGTAGCCAAATTGACAGCGGGAAACCCAGCGCCGCGCCAACCGGCGTGCCGAGCAGCCACAGCATGGTGGCGCGGGCCTGTAGCCGCTGCGGGAAGGTGTGGCGCACCACGGCGAACGCCAACGGAAACAGCGGCCCTTCAGCAATGCCCAACAGGATGCGCAGCGTCACCATCAGCGCGTAGTTGTGGGTGAAGCCCATGATCACCATCAGGATGCACCACACCACCATCATTCCAGTCAGCAGACGCAGCGGCGCAATCCGGTCGCCAAGGCCGCTTAATAACACTGACGAGAAGCCGTAACTCAGCAAAAAGGCACTCATCAGAATGCCCAACCGGGTGGTGTCGAAATCGATGCCCATCGCCTGCTGGAAGTGACTATCGGAAAACAGCGCGGCGATACTGATTTTGTCGAAAAAAGCCAGCAGCACGCAGGCCAGCAGCGACAGCGGAATGGCCCAACGAACTGCTTTTTCAGGCGTGCGGACGCCCTCGCCGCTCGCCTCTGCAGGCGCGGCGTTGGTCTCTAATGTGGTCATTTCTCCCCCTTAAGGGTTCGCGTTTCTTATCGCAATGACATCAGCGAGAAAGTCGGGTCAGCGAGCGGGACGTTAGAGAGATCCCTTCCCGCCGCCATCCAGCGCTTCGCCAGCTTCACGATACGTGCATTATTGAAGGCCACCAGCTGAGTTAAGCGTCCATCGGCATTCAGGGAGAAGTAGATCGCGCCCTGCGGCTCGTCACGCACAATGGTCCGGCTGCCCGCTTGCGGGATCCCGAGGATCTGGATATTGCGATCGTATTGATCTGACCACAGCCACGGCGCCTCGTCGTAGCCGCTGGCCTGTGGATCGAGCATCGCTTTCGCTGTCGCGATGGCCTGATTTTGCGCAAAGGCCCACGACTGAATGCACAGACCGTACTGATGGTGCTGGGCGACATCCCCAGCGGCGAAAATCGCCGGATCGTTACTGCGCCCTTGGGCATTAACGACAATCCCGCGATCGACAGTGAGCCCGGCATCGCGCGCCAGTTCGAGATTCAGATCGACGCCGATCCCCACCACTACCGCATCGAAGGTTTCCCGCTGGCCGTCGCAGTGCAGCGTCGGCAAGCCGTTATCATCTTCCAGCTCCAGCGCGCCGCAGCCGCGGCGAATATCAACGCCCTGCCCGCGATGCAACTCATCCAGCGCCTGCGAGACCTCCATACTGACCGAGCGCATGCACAGCGCCGGCTGCTGTTCATAAAGGGTCACGGCTACGCCGCTTTTGCGCGCCGAGGCGGCGATTTCGAGGCCAATCCAGCCGCCGCCGACGATCGCCAGCCGCGTTGCCGATGCCAACCGCTGCTTCAGACGCTGCGCGTCCTGCCAGTGGCGCAGGGTATATACCTGAGGATGCTGCCCCCAGGCCTCGGACGGCAGCCGCGCGCGGCCGCCGGTGGCGATCAGCAGTAGGTCGTACGCCAGCGTTTCGCCGTTGCTCAGCGCCAGGGTTTTATTTTGCCGGTCGATCGATTTCGCGCGCAGCGGGCGGTACCAGCGCAGATCCAGTGCCTGCTGCACCTCGGCGCTGAATAACCGCGGCAGCGCCGGTTCGGCCTCCAGCAATGCCGCTTTCGACAGCGGCGGGCGCTCGTAAAAATCCCATTGCTCTTCGGCAACCACGCAAATCTCGCCGCTAAACCCTTCATCACGCAGCGTTTTCGCCGCCCAGCCGCCAGCCTGGCCGCCGCCGATAATGACTATCCGCGCCGTCATACCGCCTCCGGTTTTTTCTGCTGGCGACGGGTATCGTGATCGATACCGCCTTCCACCGCCCATTCGGTAAAGGACACGAGTGAATGCTCCAGCTCGCGCGGCTGCCAGTTTTCCGTCAGATAGTCATCGTTGGTGTAGTACTCAAAAGCGCCGCCGGTCGGGCTGTTGACATACCAGAAGTAGGCCGAGGAGACCGGATGGCGGCCGGGACCGATAAACGTGCTCCACGCGTTTTTGTTCATCGCAATGCCGCCGCCGATCACTTCATGAATATCCCGCACGGTAAACGCGACGTGGTTTAGCCCGCGTTTGCGGTTGGGCAACTGCAATAAGAAGAGGTTATGGTGTCCGCCGCGCACGCCGCAGCGCAGGAACACCGCGCGATTGATATAGCGGTCTGACACCTGAAAGCCCAGCACTTCGCGATAGAAACTTTCCACCGCCGCCAGCTCTTCAACAAAGAATACGACGTGGCCGACGTTAATCGGCTGCGCGCGGTCGTATACCGGGCTCGGAGTGTCGATGCGACGCACATCGCCCCACTGGTTGATCGGTTCAACGTTCAGTTCAACCGCCGTTTGCTGGCTAACCTGCACCCGCAGCGTCATACCGTTGGGATCGCGGCACTCCAGCGCGCCGTCGATTTCACGGAAACCGGGCTGGCGTTCCAGCTTCGGGCGCAGCGCATCCAGCGTCGCCCGATCCGCCACGCCCCAGGTCATGCGACGCAGAGTGTTGCCCGCCTCAAAGGCTGGCGGGAGATCGGCGGCATCGGTCGGGTTAAGTTCGACCCGCGCGCCGCTGAGGGTGGTAAACGCGCGGCCGCTGGCGTCGCCGGTCAGGCCAAAATCGCGCATAAATTTGGCGCTGTGGTTCAGGTCGTCTACGCCAAATTCCAGCTTTTCAATTCCGGTAATACTCATTATTCGTCGCCTCTTTACCGTTCAGTCGCCCGAATTTGGGCGTAAAACATGCCCGACGCAATCAAGCGCCTGCCGTTAAGTTGTTGATTTAACTTGCCTGTGACAAATATCCGAGGAAGCCGGAAATTTTGTCCGCCGCCATACTGACTTCGTTCTGCAACCGCTCGCGATCGCTTTGCGGGATCTCGTCCGACGGCACCAGAATGCTGACGACCGCCGCCACCCGGCCGCTGCGGTTAAAGACCGGATAGACAATCGATGAGATGCCGTGGCGGTAGAACGATTCGCCAATCACGTAGCCGCGGGCTTTATCCTGCTGCACCATCTGCCACAGCGCTTCGCGGTCGTACAGCTGGCCCGGCGCATTGCCCGGCAGCCGTTCATCCGGGAACAATTGTTCAAACTCGCTGCGGGAAACATCGGTCAGCAGCATGCGGCCAAGCGAGGTGCAGTGCACCGGTAGCCGCGTTCCGACGCTGACCTGGTTGATACGCGAACCGGCGGCGCTGACGCGGGCGATGTAGATAATGTCGCGGCCGTCGCGGATCGCCAGATGGCTGCTGCACTGGCTGATATCGCGCAGTTGCTCGATGACCGGCTGACCCACCTGAGCGACATCCAGTGAGGCGATATATTCAAAGCCCAGACGCAGTACGTTCATGCCCAGCGAAAAGGTATTGGTGCGGGCGTTGCGCTCGAGAAAGCCCATATATTCCAGCGTCTGCACCACGCGATAGGCGGTCGCTTTCGGCATATCCACCAGCCGATGCAGCTCGGCAAAAGTCAGATCGCGATGCTGTTCGCCAAACGCCAGCAGCAGTTGTAAACCGCGCTCCAGACCCGGTACCAGGTACTTCACTTCCTGATCGTTCGCCATACCGCCTCACTTGTTAGTTAAAGACAAAACCGCCGTTGACCGGGATCAGTTGGCCGGTGATAAAGCGCGAAAGATCGCTCAGCAGCCAGACCACGCTGCCGGTGACATCTTCCGGCTGCTGCGCGCCGCTGAGCGCGCGGCCGTTCTCATACAGCTGATGACGCTCGGCGGGAACGTATTCCGTGGCCTCAACGCGGGTCAGTCCCGGCGCGATGGCGTTGATACGGATCCGCTTTTCACCCAGCTCGCGGGCCATGGAGCGGGTCATCGCAATCACCGCGCCCTTACTGGCGACATAGGCCATCAGCCGCGGCGCGCCCCACAGCGCGGTATCCGAAGCGACGTTGACGATCGCCGCCCCTTCGCGCAGCAGCGGTACCGCCGCGCGGGTCACCAACCAGGTGCCTTTAACGTTGACCGTCATTACCCGATCCCACAGATCCGGATCGTAATCGATCATATTTTTTCCGCCGACGCCGGTGGCCATCGCTGCGTTATTGACTAAGCCATCGATAGACCCCTGCGCGCCGATGGCGCTGAAGACCTGCTCGATCGATGCTTGACTGGCAAGATCGATGGCGTGAGATTCGACCTGATAGCCCTTCTGCTGCAGGCGATGAGCGCTTTCCGCCAGCTCTCCCTGCAGGATGTCGCACATCACCACCGTCGCGCCCTGAGCGGCGCAGGCTTCGGCAAAGTGGTACCCGAGGCCGCGCGCCGCGCCGGTGACGACAATACGTTTACCGGTTAGCAGGCCGTTCATCAAGCGGCACCCTGCTGCGCTTCGCGGAGCGCTAACTGCTCTTTCGCCGCTTTCTGCATCATGCGGCGCAGGCGGGACAGACCGACGTCATGTTGATAAAGGTATTCATGATCGCGGGCGTTCGGCGCCAGGCTTTCCAGCACCACGCGATCCTGCTCCAGTACTTCCCAGTGCAGTTTTTCCAGACGGTTGCGGTACATAAAGCGCCACAGATCGCGCTGCCAGCCCTGAACGCCGCGGATGCGCCAGAAGAAGACGCGACAGTTATCGTTATCTTCCGGAACCACCATGCCGACGATCCAGAAGTGGCCGCCCGGCCCGAAACGCTTTTTGTACGGAATAGACAGACGCATCCAGTAGGCGCCGCTGTTGCCCAGTTCAACCCAGTCAAAGTTAACGCCGCTCTGCCCTTTTTTCTCGAAGATAAAGCCGGTTTTCGTCGGCTGCAGGACCATATCGGCTTTGCGATCGCCTTCTGCCATCGAGTGCGATGATGAGTGCAAATAGGTGCCATGCATCGGGTCCATCACGTTTTCCAGCGCGTACTGGTAGTTGCATTTCCACGCCGCGGTGCACAGGAAGTTACTGTATTTTTCGCTATCGGCTAGTTCCTCAGGGAAGCTCAATTCATCAGGCTGCTGATCGGCGGTGACGCCAAACCACAGGAAGATTGCCCCGTGCGCTTCGTGCACGCTGTAGCTGCGCACGCACTGCTGGCCGACCAGCGGGCAGCGATCCACCGCCGGAACGTCTTTCACTTCGCCGTTGCCGGCGACTTCCACGCCGTGATACCAGCAGGCGATACGATCGCCTAAGTTCCAGCCCATCGACAGGCGCGCGCCACGATGCGGGCAGCGGTCTTCCAGGGCCTGCACCTGGCCATCTTTATTCCGCCAGACCACGATCTGCTCGCCGAGACGGGTTATGCCTACCGGCGCAGACTGCACTTCCCAGCTCGCCAGCACCGGATACCACAGGCCGCGCAACCCTTTATCAAGATAGTTTTGTACCGTTGTCGTCATCGCTGTGTCCTCAGTAGCCGTTAACCTGTAAAAATGCCTGGAAGCTGCTTTCGCTCCACGGTTCGCCCTGTTGGTCATGCATCCTGACGCCATTGAGGCCGTTCACCAGTTCACCGAGACTTTCCGCTCCCTGCTCGAACAACGTTTCCAGGGTGGCGATAAGCTGCAGTTCCCAGTTTTCCGGTACCCGGCTGCGGGTTTGCCAAATCAGATTGTGATAGTCGCCAGGCTTATGGATATTGCCGTTTCCGCCTTCCGCCGGTGGCGTAAACTGGCGGCTTTCCGGTAGCGCCGGGTTGAAGTCCAGGGATTCGCTCATGCCACGTTCTCCTCGATAAAGGTAATCTGGATCTGATTGTCGTATACCCGCACCGGGTAACGATTAAGGTTGCGACCGCCGGGTCCATGCAGGCACTGGCCGGTTTTGACGTCGAATACCGCCTCATGCAGCGGGCATTCCACCTTGCCATCTTCGACAAAGCCCTGGCTCAGGAGCGCATAGGCATGAGGGCAAACGTCTTCCAGCGCGTAATATTCGCCATCAATCAGATAAATACCGATTTCCTTACCATCGATATTGCCGCTATATGGGAAATCTTCCTGTACTTGCTCCGCGTCACATACGCCTATCCAGCTCATCGCAATCCTCCAGGCTTTTGTTTCATATATGAAACTCTGTTTCTTATTTAATACGGTCAATATAAAAGCGGTGAATGTTTCGTCAAGCATTAATGTGACGAATTTGTTAATGAGTGGCTTTTAAATTAGCTAAGTGTGCAATTGATCACGAAAAACTGCATTCAGATGAAATGATGATATTTAAAGCGGTGATCCATTATAAATAAAAATGCCGATTTAAATTTCACATACGACTATTGACTTCTTTTCAAATCGATCATTAAAAATGGGCAACAGCGGAAACCATGGTGTTTCACCCATGAAACAGCTATTTATTTAATCATTCAAAAACAATGAGTTTCATAGGTGAACCATTTTACTCATGTAACTATTTCTGGCGTTAAAAAATAATAACTGGCAATCATTAAATTAAGCGTGGAGACAACGAATGGCGGCAAGATGGCAAGGGGTAATAGCATTACTTTTGTTAATAATTATTTCCTACGTCGATCGGGTTAATATCTCGGTGATGATCCTTAACCCGGAATTCGCTGCCCATTTTCAGTTAAATGAAAACAGAATGTTACAAGGTATGCTAATGACATGCTTTCTTCTGGGTTATGGTTTTTCGGCATTATTATTAACCCCAGTTATAGAAAGTAGATGGCATTATCGTCAGGGACTCTTAAGCAGCATTGCTATATGGGCGCTGGTGTGCGCCATTTCCCCGCTACTCGGCTCACTGCTGGGAATGTTGATCGCGCGCATCGTTCTTGGCGTGGCGGAGGGGCCGCTGTTCTCTCTGAAAACGCGCTTTATCAACGACAACTTCGCCGCTGATGAAATAGGCAAGCCGAATGCGCTGACCGCCCTTGGCGTATCGTTGGGGCTGGCGGTAGGCTTCCCGCTGGTCACCTGGCTGATGGCGCACGTTGGCTGGATCGGCTCCTTCTATGCGCTGGCGCTGCTTAACCTGCTGCTCGGCGGCGGATTAATCTGGCGGTTTCTCCCCGCGCCACAAGTAACCTCACAGCGCGCGAAGCCGGGTTTCAGGCAGACTTTCGCCCTCGCCTGGCGTACGCCGCTGCTAGGCTGGATCCTGCTGGTAGAAATCGCCACGCTCAGCTATCTGTGGGGGAGTAGCGCCTGGTTGCCCGCCTGGCTGCGCGACGAGCACCACTTCTCGCTACAGGCTACCGGCCTGCTGGCGGCTGTCCCCTTTCTGTTAAGCCTCGGCTCAAAGTTTCTTGGCGGCGTGCTCCTCGACAAAATGCGCCCGGAGCAGGCGCCGCTGCTGTTTATTATCGGCGGCCTACTCACCGCCGGTTCTGTGCTGGCGCTGATGCTCAGCCAGCAGCCGGCGATGCTGGCGCTGTTTATGCTGGCGGCGAACGTTTTCTGGGGATTACAGGGGGCAGCGATCCCCGCGGTGGTTCAGCATCACGCCCCGCGCGAAGCGGTGGGCAGCGCCTATGGGATCATTAACGGCATTGGCAATATTTGCGCGGCGTTTATTCCGCTGCTGATGGGAGTGGTGATGAAATCGGTGGGATCGGTCAGTTCAGGTATTTCCGTTCTGGTGGCATCGCAGCTGATCACGCTGTGCGCCGGCGGCGCACTGCTGCTGCGTATGCGTCGCGCAGCAGCAGTAAACGCGTCTATACCCTAAATAAGTTGCAGGACAAAACGGCTAGTCGTTTTGAACAGCGCTTGCGCTGGCCCCGTAAGGACGAGGCCCAGGGATGGGCCGATTTATTGCCCACGCCTATGCAACTTGAAGTATGACGGGAACAGATTTATTCGCCCTTTTTCGCCGCCTGGATGTACAGCATCTCCAGCGCCAGGGTCGCCGCCGCCAGAGCGGTAATTTCGGACTGATCGTAGGCCGGGGCGACTTCCACCACGTCCATCCCGACGATGTTCAGGTCCTTCAGGCCGCGCACCAGCTTGATCGCGCGGTCGGAGGTCAGCCCACCGATAACCGGGGTACCGGTGCCTGGCGCAAACGCCGGATCCAGACAGTCGATATCAAAGGTCAGGTACACCGGCATGTCGCCGACGATCTGCTTCACCTGGGCAATCACGTCATCAACGCTGCGGTCGTTAACCTGGCCGGCGTCGAGCACCGTAAAGCCATTGTCTTTGTCGAACTCGGTGCGGATCCCGATCTGTACGGAGTGGTTCGGATCGATAAGCCCTTCGTTCGGCGCGGTATAGAACATGGTGCCGTGGTCGAACTCGCAGCCGTTGGCGTAGGTATCGGTGTGAGCATCGAAGTGCACCAGCGCCATTTTACCAAAGTGCTTGGCATGGGCGCGCAGCAGCGGCAGGGTAACGAAGTGGTCGCCGCCAAAGGAGAGCATACGTTTGCCGGCCGCCAGCAGCTTCTCGGCGTGAGCCTGCAGCTTCTCGCTCATTTCGCGCGCGTCGCCGAAGGCGTACACCAGATCCCCGCAGTCCACCACGTTCAGGCGCTCGCGCATATCGAAGTTCCACGGGAAACGGTTGTGCTCCCAGGCAAGGTTAGTGGAAACCTGACGGATCGCCGCCGGGCCATGACGGCCGCCCGCGCGCCCGGAGGTCGCCATATCGAACGGCACGCCGGTGATGACCCAGTCCGCATCGCTTTCATACGGCATAAAGTTCATTGGCAAACGCAGAAAGCCAAAGGCATTGGATACCAGGGAGTTATCGTATTGATGACCTAAAGTGCTCATGGATATGACCTCTTTTGACAGTCGTGGAACGTAAAAAATAAGTATAAAAAAACCCCTCCGCGTCGTTAGGCCCGACGAGGAAGGGTTTGATAGATAAATCGCTTATTGGCGTGAATTATCGCCGGTAATGCATACGGGTTCAAGTGAGTATCGCATGCTGCCGGATGACGGCTTCGCCTTATCCGGCCGACATACGCAGGCCCGGTCAGCGCAGCGCCACCGGGCATCAGCGGCTACTCGTCTTCCAGATAAGTATAGCCGTACAGTCCCGCCTCGAACTCCTCGAGGAACTGCTGCTGCAGCGCGTCGTCCAGACCGGTATTTTTCACCTGATCGCGGAACTGGGTCAGCAGCGTGTTCGGATCCAGCTGCACATACTGCAGCATATCCGCCACGGTATCGCCCTCGTCGGACAGCTCAACCTCAACGCTGCCGTCAGGGAAGACGAACACGTCCACCGCCTCGGTATCGCCGAACAGGTTATGCATGTTGCCGAGGATCTCCTGATAGGCGCCAACCATGAAGAAGCCCAGCATCGGCGGGTTCTCCGGGTCGTATTCCGGCATCGGCATGGTGGTGGCGATCCCGTCGCCGTCCACGTAGTGATCGATGGCGCCATCGGAATCGCAGGTGATGTCCAGCAGCACCGCGCGGCGCTCCGGCGACTTGTTCAGCCCTTCCAGCGGCATCACCGGGAACAGCTGATCGATCCCCCAGGCATCCGGCATCGACTGGAACAACGAGAAGTTGACGTAGATTTTATCCGCCATTCGCTCCTGCAGCTCATCGATGATGGGACGATGGGCGCGGTTGCTCGGGTCGAGCTGCTTCTGCACCTCATGGCACATGTTCAGATACAGCTGTTCCGCCCACGCGCGCTCCTGCAGGTTGAAGGTGCCTGAGGAGTAGCCGATGTGGATATCGTGCAGGTCCATCTGGCTGTCGTGCAGCCATTCGCGCAGCGAGCGGCGGTTGCCGGTCTCGTGCATCTCCAGCCAGGTTTCCCACATGCTCTGCAGCGGACGCGCAGCGTCTTCCGCCGGCGGGGTCGCCTCGGTGTATTCGTTACGCTCAACGCCGATGATGTTGGAAACCAGCACGGTATGGTGCGCGGTCACCGCGCGGCCGGACTCGGTGATCACCGTCGGGTGCGGCAGGCCATTCTCTTCGCAGGCATCGCCGATCGCCCAGATGATATTGTTGGCGTATTCGTTCAGACCGTAGTTCACCGAGCAATCGGACTGCGAGCGGGTGCCTTCATAGTCCACGCCCAGGCCGCCGCCGACGTCGAAGCACTGAATATTGACACCCAGCTTATGTAGTTCGACGTAGAAACGCGCCGATTCACGCACGCCGGTGGCGATATCGCGAATGTTAGCCATCTGCGAACCGAGGTGGAAGTGCAGCAGTTGCAGGCTCTCAAGATGGCCTGCCTCGCGCAGAATTTCGACCAGTTGCAGCACCTGGGTCGCTGCGAGGCCGAACTTGGACTTCTCGCCGCCGGAGGACTGCCATTTACCGGAGCCCTGCGAGGCCAGACGCGCACGTACGCCGAGGCGCGGCACCACGTTCAGGCGCTCGGCCTCTTCCAGTACGATAGCGATCTCGGACATCTTCTCAATGACCAGATAGACCTTGTGGCCCATCTTCTCGCCCACCAGCGCCAGACGGATATATTCGCGGTCTTTATAACCATTACAGACGATGACGCTGCGGGTCATCCCGGCGTGCGCCAGCACGGCCATCAGTTCCGCTTTCGAACCGGCTTCCAGGCCCAGCGGCTCGCCGGAATGGATCAGCGATTCAATCACGCGACGGTGCTGGTTAACCTTGATCGGGTAGACGAGGAAGTAATCGCCGTTATAGCCATACGATTCACGCGCGCGTTTGAAGGCGGCGTTGATCGAGCGCAGGCGGTGCTGCAGGATCTGCGGGAAGCAGAACAGCGCCGGCAAGCGCTGCCCTTGCGCCTCGCGGGCTTTGACTAATTCCGCGAGGTCAACGCGCGCTTCCGGGACGTCCGGATCCGGGCAAACGCTGATGTGGCCCAGTTCGTTGACGTCATAATAGTTATTGCCCCACCAGGCAATATTATAAGTACGCAGCATCTTGCTGGCTTCCTGGGAGCTCATCGCTACCTCCTGCATGGAACGTAGTACACCGTGTTCGCCTGCTGACGAAGGCGAAACCATAGACATGTCGTCAGACATAGCGAACCTCAATTTTTAATAATAAGTGTAAGACAGTTAACTACTATCGCAGTCCAAAGATGCGATAACAACCCATGAACAGTCCTAAAGCCCAGCACTATCTGCTGGTTTTGCGACTGCGCGACCGGTTTCTTATTCATATCATCGTAAAACACGTAGCCGAACAGAGTATGACAGTCCGGAGAAACCACGAGAAAACTCTTGCCAGGCAAGAGCGCCCTTGTTCAGTTTTCTGACGGCCGACCGGCCCTGGAATCCTGAGAAGCGCCGAGATGGGGTGAACATCGGCTGGTTTGCATGAGAGAGATGCAGGTTGCGGAGTGCTGACGCGCGACAGAACGACGCGACGAATCAAACGAAAAACATTGGTTCATTATCTGGTATCACCTCCACACCGCCCTGCGACAGGGTCGGCGACAAGCCAAAGCTATACATACCGGGCAACAGGCGCTACGCCGCTGCGAGATTCTGTAAATACAGACTGCTTAACCCGGCTGGAAGTGGCACCACAGGGCCATGCCCCGTGCGCTTTTTTAATGAGCCGCGCGCGGCGTTTTATACCGAGAAGCGGGGTAAAAAGCAAAATAAAAATGTGCCTGTTTGCGCGGTTGTCAGGAAATTTTGCCAGGCGGGTTTTCCCATAAATGCGACCGCCATCAAAAAAGGCTGGAAATGGGCTCAAGATTTGACCTAAAATGGCCGTCCAGAAGTTAATCCGTCTATACTGATTAACACTCAGACTGCTCGTGTCGCTACCTGCGCGGCTTTGCGCTGATTATCCACCAAAGCCACATTACACAACAGTATGAGCTATCCGAATCGTCCACAGGTGAAATAAAATATGGCAAAACACCTTTTTACGTCTGAGTCCGTATCAGAAGGGCATCCTGACAAAATTGCTGACCAAATCTCCGATGCCGTGCTGGATGCGATCCTCGAGCAGGATCCGAAAGCGCGTGTCGCATGTGAAACCTATGTCAAAACCGGCATGGTGCTGGTAGGCGGCGAAATCACCACCAGCGCATGGGTTGATATCGAAGAGATCACCCGCAACACCGTCCGCGAAATTGGCTACGTGCATTCCGATATGGGCTTTGACGCCAACTCGTGCGCCGTACTGAGCGCCATTGGTAAACAGTCTCCGGACATTAACCAGGGCGTTGACCGTGCCGATCCGCTGGAACAGGGCGCCGGCGACCAGGGGCTGATGTTTGGCTACGCCACTAACGAAACCGACGTGCTGATGCCGGCGCCGGTGACTTACGCTCACCGTCTGGTGCAGCGTCAGGCTGAAGTGCGTAAAAACGGCACCCTGCCGTGGCTGCGCCCGGATGCGAAAAGCCAAGTGACCTTCCAGTATGACGACGGCAAAATCGTCGGCATCGACGCGGTCGTTCTGTCGACTCAACACGCGGAAGATATCGATCAGAAATCCCTGCAGGAAGCAGTGATGGAAGAGATCATCAAGCCGATTCTGCCGACCGAATGGCTCAACGCGTCCACCAAATTCTTCATCAACCCGACCGGCCGTTTCGTTATTGGCGGCCCGATGGGCGACTGCGGTCTGACCGGTCGTAAGATCATCGTTGATACCTACGGCGGCATGGCTCGCCACGGCGGCGGCGCGTTCTCCGGTAAAGATCCGTCTAAAGTTGACCGTTCCGCAGCCTACGCGGCGCGCTATGTGGCGAAGAACATCGTTGCCGCAGGCCTGGCCGATCGTTGCGAAATTCAGGTTTCCTACGCTATCGGCGTTGCAGAACCGACGTCCATCATGGTGGAAACCTTTGGCACCGAGAAAGTGCCTTCTGAACAGCTGACCCTGCTGGTGCGCGAGTTCTTCGACCTGCGTCCATACGGCCTGATTCAGATGCTGGATCTGCTGCACCCGATCTACAAAGAAACCGCAGCCTACGGTCACTTTGGTCGCGAACATTTCCCATGGGAAAAAACCGACAAAGCGGCGCTGCTGCGGGAAGCGGCCGGTCTGAAATAATCTCCGCGCTTCCTCTCTTCAAGGCCAGCCTCGCGCTGGCCTTTTTATTTACACCTCCCCCCCTTTTCTGCGCCCCCATTTCAACGCGCGGCCGCCACAAAATGAAAGCGATTACATAGTAAAGACTGTCACCTTCTGCCCAAAGACGCTATCTCCTGTACCCATTTTTCACAATGTTACATATTGTTTCGGTCAACTCTGATTACCGTTTTTCAAAATGTCGTCTATCCTTGTTTATGTTGCTGATTTAAAAAGCATTTAATGAATTACGTTTCTTTACCTTTGTGGAAACGATTACACAGCCGTGATTATAGTCACGTTTTTTTACCGACGAGTGTCCTACCCTAACCATCGACAGAATCAATAACTCAACTGGAGGGCGTTATGCCTGACAACAAAAAACAAGGGCGTTCGAACAAGACTATGACGTTCTTCGTCTGTTTCCTCGCCGCGCTGGCTGGCCTGCTGTTCGGCCTTGATATCGGTGTTATTGCGGGTGCCTTACCCTTTATTGCCAATGAGTTCCAGATTTCCGCCCACACCCAAGAGTGGGTGGTCAGCTCCATGATGTTCGGGGCTGCCGTCGGCGCGGTCGGCAGCGGCTGGCTCTCTTTCAAACTGGGCCGGAAAAAGAGCCTGATGATCGGCGCAATCCTCTTCGTCGCCGGTTCGCTGTTCTCTGCCGCCGCGCCAAACGTCGAGATCCTGCTGGTTTCCCGTGTGCTGCTCGGCCTGGCGGTGGGCGTCGCCTCATATACGGCTCCGCTGTATCTGTCGGAAATCGCGCCAGAAAAAATTCGCGGCAGTATGATTTCCATGTACCAGCTGATGATCACCATCGGGATCCTTGGCGCCTATCTCTCTGACACCGCTTTCAGCTACAGCGGCGCATGGCGCTGGATGCTCGGGGTTATCATCATTCCGGCGGTATTGCTGCTGATCGGCGTTATCTTCCTGCCGGACAGCCCGCGCTGGTTCGCCGCCAAACGTCGCTTTGTCGATGCGGAACGCGTGCTGCTGCGCCTGCGCGATACCAGCGCCGAAGCGAAACGCGAGCTCGATGAAATCCGTGAAAGCCTGAAGGTAAAACAGTCCGGCTGGTCGCTGTTTAAAGACAACAGCAACTTCCGCCGCGCGGTGTTCCTCGGCATCCTGCTGCAGGTGATGCAACAGTTCACCGGGATGAACGTCATCATGTACTACGCGCCGAAGATCTTTGAGCTGGCGGGTTATGCCAACACCACTGAGCAAATGTGGGGGACAGTGATCGTCGGTCTGACTAACGTGCTGGCCACCTTTATCGCCATCGGTCTGGTCGACCGCTGGGGCCGTAAACCGACGCTGATCCTTGGCTTTATCGTGATGGCCGCGGGTATGGGCGTCCTGGGTACGATGATGCACATCGGCATTCACTCCTCTACCGCCCAGTACATCGCCGTCCTAATGCTGCTGATGTTCATCGTCGGTTTCGCCATGAGCGCCGGCCCACTGATTTGGGTACTGTGCTCCGAAATCCAGCCGCTGAAAGGCCGCGACTTCGGTATCACCTGCTCCACAGCGACCAACTGGATTGCCAACATCATTGTCGGCGCCACCTTCCTGACCATGCTCAACTCGCTGGGCAGCGCCAATACCTTCTGGGTGTACGGCGGTCTGAACGTGCTGTTTATCCTGCTGACGCTGTGGCTGATCCCGGAAACCAAAAACGTCTCGCTGGAACATATTGAACGTAACCTGATGCAGGGTCGTCCACTGCGCGAGATCGGTGCCCGCGATTAACCTTCCTGAGCTTCCTCCCATCCCGGGAGGAAGCTTCCTCTTGCTCTCCCCCCTCCGCCGCACTATCCTCTGGCGCTATGAAAACGCCCCGTATTCCCATCGCTATTCAGCAGGCCGTCATGCGCAGCCTGCGGGAGCATCTCGCCAATGCGAATCGCAAGCTGGAACGCCGCTATGCGGAACCGACGCTGGTCTACCAGCAGCGTGGTACTTCCGCCGGCACCGCCTGGCTGGAGAAAAACGAAATTCGTTTAAACCCGGTGCTACTGCTGGAAAATCAGCGGGAGTTTATCGATGAAGTGGTGCCGCATGAGCTGGCGCACCTGCTGGTCTGGCAGCATTTCGGCCGCGTCGCGCCGCACGGGAAAGAGTGGAAATGGATGATGGAGAGCGTCCTTGGCGTTCCCGCGCGTCGCACCCACCGCTTTGAACTCGCTTCGGTCCGCCAGAACACCTTCCCCTATCGCTGTCGCTGTCAGCAGCACCAGCTCACCGTCCGTCGCCATAACCGGGTGGTTCGCGGCGAGGCCACCTACCGCTGCGTTCGCTGCGGCGATCTGCTGGTGGCTGAAAAATAACCATCGGAATTAATTAGAAACTTTCTGATCTGACTGATTGCATCCGGCACCCTCATTCGCTACGTTGCGGGCTCGTTTTGACACGGAGTTAACGATGTCCCGTATGCATGTTTTAGCCGTAGCGGTATTGAGCGCGGCAGTCAGTGGTCCGCTTGCGGCCGCTGGTATTAATAGTTTTTCCCAGGCCAAAGCCGCTGGCGTCAAAGTGAATGCCGACGTTCCGGGCGATTTTTATTGCGGCTGTAAAATCGACTGGCAGGGGAAAAAAGGCGTTATCGATTTGGAATCCTGCGGCTATAAAGTGCGTAAAAATGAGAACCGCGCCAGCCGGGTTGAATGGGAGCACGTAGTGCCGGCATGGCAGTTCGGCCATCAGCGTCAGTGCTGGCAGGAGGGTGGACGTAAAAACTGCGCCAAAGATCCGGAATACCGCAAGATGGAAAGCGACATGCACAACCTGCAGCCGGCGGTGGGAGAAGTGAATGGCGATCGCGGCAACTTCATGTACAGCCAGTGGAACGGCGGTGAAGGCCAGTACGGCCAGTGCACCATGAAGGTCGATTTTAAAGATAAAATCGCCGAGCCCCCTGCCCGCGCTCGCGGCGCTATCGCCCGCACCTACTTCTATATGCGCGACCGCTATCAGCTGAATCTTTCCCGCCAGCAAACTCAGCTGTTTACCGCCTGGAATAAACAGTACCCGGTCACCGCCTGGGAATGTGAACGTGATGAGCGCATCGCGAAAGTGCAGGGCAACCATAATCCGTATGTCCAGCAGGCTTGCCAGGCGCAAAAGAGCTAACCTACACTAGCGGCAATTGTTAATTTGCAGCCCTGTGCTTCCCGCCCGATGGCGGGAAGCTGGCATCTGCGCAACGAACGGAATATCAAGCATGCGCATTCCTCGCATCCATCATCCAGAACGCCTCATTGTCGGCAGCCAGATCGCGCTGAGCGATGACGCGGCCAACCACGTCGGCCGCGTCCTGCGCATGACCGCCGGTCAGCACCTACAGCTTTTTGACGGCAGTAACCAGGTGTTTGACGCGGTCATCACCGAGGCCGGTAAGAAAAACGTTACGGTTGAGGTGCTCAGTGGCGAACCCGACGATCGGGAATCGCCGCTGCATATCCATTTAGGCCAGGTGATGTCCCGCGGCGAAAAAATGGAATTCACCATCCAGAAATCGATCGAACTCGGGGTAAGCCTCATAACGCCACTGTTTTCCGAGCGCTGCGGCGTTAAACTGGATGCCGAACGTTTGCAGAAAAAGATCCAGCAGTGGCAGAAAATCGCTATTGCCGCCTGCGAACAGAGCGGTCGTAACGTGGTACCGGAAATACGTCCGGCGATGCAGCTGGAGGCGTGGTGCGCCGAGCAGGACAGCGGGCTGAAGCTCAACCTGCACCCGCGCGCCAGCGCCAGCATTAACACGCTGCCGCTGCCGGTTGAACGCGTCCGTCTGCTGATTGGCCCGGAAGGCGGGCTGTCGGCTGAAGAGATAGCGATGACCGCGCAATACCAGTTTACTGATATCCTGTTGGGACCGCGCGTTCTGCGTACAGAGACTACTGCGCTCACCGCCATCACCGCCCTACAGGTGCGTTTTGGCGACTTAGGTTGAGGCGTTAACGGAGAAGAACCATGATCAAGCTCGGCATCGTGATGGATCCCATCGCAACCATCAACATCAAGAAAGACACCAGCTTCGCTATGTTGCTGGAGGCGCAGCGTCGCGGCTATGAACTCCATTATATGGAGATGAACGACCTCTATTTGATCAACGGCGAAGCCCGCGCCCGGACGCGCACGCTGAGCGTCGAACAGAACTACGATAAATGGTATGACTTCACCGGCGAGCAGGATCTGCCGCTTGCGGACCTTGACGTCATCCTGATGCGTAAGGATCCGCCGTTTGATACCGAATTTATTTATGCCACCTACATCCTGGAGCGAGCGGAAGAGAAAGGCACGCTTATCGTCAACAAGCCGCAGAGTCTGCGCGACTGTAACGAGAAGCTGTTCACCGCCTGGTTCTCTGAACTGACTCCGGAAACGTTGGTCACCCGCAATAAAGCCCAGCTGAAAGCCTTCTGGGAAAAGCACGGCGATATCATCATGAAACCGCTCGACGGCATGGGCGGCGCCTCTATTTTCCGTGTTAAAGCCGGCGATCCAAACCTTGGGGTGATTGCCGAGACGCTGACCGAACTGGGCAGCCGCTACTGCATGGCGCAGAACTATCTGCCGGCCATTAAAGATGGCGACAAGCGCGTGTTGGTAGTGGATGGAGAGCCCGTGCCTTACTGCCTGGCGCGAATTCCGCAGGGTGGCGAGACCCGCGGCAATCTGGCCGCCGGCGGCCGCGGCGAAGCCCGCCCGTTGACCGAAAGCGACTGGGAAATCGCCCGCCGCGTCGGCCCGACGCTGAAGGCCAAAGGCCTTATCTTCGTCGGCCTGGATATCATCGGCGACCGTCTGACGGAAATTAACGTCACCAGCCCCACCTGCGTACGCGAAATCGAAGCCGCCTTCCCGGATATTTCGATCACCGGTATGCTGATGGACGCTATCGAAAGACGTATCGATAAATAAGCACGACGGCGGACCAACGTCCGCTTTTGGCGCAGCGAGCGCGGATTACCGCGCTCGTGAAACGTTGCCAGCCTGACGCCACTCGGGCGCCAGCCAGATAAAGTGCATCGACACCATTCTACTTTGCCCGCATACTGGGTGTTGCTTTTTTGAACCAGGAACGAACCTCTGACAATGAATTTACAGCATCACTTTCTGATTGCCATGCCCGCGCTTCAGGACCCCATTTTCCGCCGCTCCGTAGTCTATATCTGCGAGTACAACGACGAGGGTGCCATGGGCATTATTATCAATAAGCCGCTGGAAAATCTGCAGGTGGAAGGGATCCTTGAGAAGCTCAAAATTGTCCCGGAGCCGCGCAATCCAGAGATCCGTCTGGATAAACCGGTGATGCTGGGAGGCCCGCTGGCGGAAGACCGCGGCTTCATTTTGCATACCCCGCCCTCTGACTTTTCCTCGAGCATTCGCATCTCGGATAACACGGTGATTACCACCTCGCGGGATGTTCTTGAAACCTTAGGTACCGATCGGCAGCCGGGCAACGTGCTGGTTGCGTTGGGCTACTCTTCGTGGGAGAAAGGGCAGCTGGAGCAGGAGATTTTAGATAATGCCTGGCTCACCGCCCCGGCGGATCAGAATATTCTTTTCCGTACGCCGATCGCCGATCGCTGGCGCGAGGCGGCTAAACTGATTGGTATCGACATTGTGACGATGCCAGGCGTCGCGGGGCATGCGTGATGAGCGGAACCTTTCTCGGCTTTGACTTTGGCACCAAAAGCATCGGCGTGGCGGTGGGACAACGCATCACCGCGACCGCACGACCATTACCGGCGCTGAAGGCGCAGGACGGTAAACCGGACTGGAACGTCATCGAAAAACTGCTTAAAGAGTGGCAGCCTGAGGCGGTAATCGTCGGCCTGCCGCTCAATATGGACGGCACCGAGCAACCGCTGACGGCGCGCGCGCGTAATTTCGCCAATAAAATTCATGGCCGCTTTGGCGTCGCGATCCTTCTCCACGATGAACGGCTGAGTACGGTTGAGGCCCGCGCGGGCCTGTTTGAACACGGCGGCTACCGGGCGCTGAATAAAGGCAGCGTCGATTCAGCCTCTGCCGTAGTCATACTGGAAAGCTACTTCGAGCAGAGCTTTTAAACTCTGCCCTCCTGCGCCGCCGGCGGACCGCTGACGGCGCACGTTTACCCGCTTAGTGGCGCAGATGTTCGTTAGCCCAGCTCACCGCCTGGGTGCGATTTTTCACGCTCAGTTTACGAAACACATTGTACAGGTGCGTCCGCACCGTGTTCTCGCTGATAAACAGCGCGCGGGCGATATCCAGGTTCGTTGCGCCGCAGCGCAGTTCGTTGAGGATCTCGCATTCCCGCTCGGTCAGCGGCGAGTTCTCTACTGGAGTCGATGCATGGTCCGCAGCGTACATCGCCGGGTGCATCACGCTCAATTCAGCCGTCTGCTCGCCGTTCAGCACGGCCTTAACGCCCTCAATTAAGCGCGATTCATCATCGTCATGACGGAACACGCCATATAAAGCCGGCCACTGCGCCATTTCGTATAGCTCATACTTTTGTGCGCTATTAATAATCAACAAACGAGGATTATCTGCCTGCAGGCGAATAATATCCCGCCACACCCCGTTTAATTTCTTATTTGACACTGCAATATCAAATAATATTACAGAATCTTTTGCCAAACGCTGCGCCAGCGGTTTATTAATATTTTGTAAAACCACCGGTGCCATCAGGGTTTCGCTCAGATAGCTGGCAAAGGCTTTGCTTTGAATCGACGGGTGGGTAATAAAGGTTACCTGACGAGAAGATGATGAATTTCCATTTAAATTAATCACTTAAAACTCTCCTTAGCTGTTACCCACCGCCATGGTGGTTAAATGAATAAAAAAAGATACAAACAGTCGTGAATTTATAAATCACCAAGGTAATTTACAAACTGAAACGTTATTCCATGAGAATCATCCTATTCCCACAAACAGCATAAATCGAATGACTCAAAGCTGTCAAAAGATAATCAAACTTTTTTCCTGGAAATGCGTATTCACTGTCGACATATCTAATCTGAATGTGTTATTTGAATTTATAATCAAAAGTTATTTGTATTACCAAATAATATTAATAAACAACAAATAAACATTCATCTAACATATCATTTAACCTGTCATATCAATCTCTTTCTCATCTTATAGCGCGCCTGCAGCGACACGTTGCTGAAAACTCTGGGTAAAGGTCAACATTCCGGCCTGCATCCCGGTCTGCATCACACCAGGCAATTGATGTACTTTTCCTTCACGGATCAAATTCGCCACCGCTGGCGTGTTGACCAGAAGCTCGTATAGCGCAACTCTCCCGCCCTGACGTGCAGGTAACAATTTTTGCGCCAGCACCGCGCACAGGCTTCCGGCAAGCTGGCTACGAACCTGATCTTTCTCCTCCGCCGGAAAGACATCGATCAATCTCTCCACCGCCGGCGCCGCGCCGCGGGTATGTAATGTCGCCATTACCAGGTGCCCGGTCTCCGCCGCGGTTAACGCCAGGCGAATGGTTTCGCTGTCGCGTAGCTCCCCGAGCAGGATCACATCCGGATCCTGGCGCAGCGCCACGCGGAGCGCCGCGGCGAACGAAGGACAGTGACGGCCAACTTCCCGCTGCTGGATCAGACAGCGCTCGCTGTGATGAATAAATTCCACCGGATCTTCAAGCGTCAGAATATGGCCATCAAGATGCTGATTGAGGTGCCCCACCATTGCCGCCAGGGTGGTCGACTTGCCGCTGCCCGTCGCTCCGGTGACCAACAGCAAACCACTCTCTTCCGCCAGCAGTTCGCTCAGCGCAGGCGGGGCGCCGAGCGTGTCCAGACGCGGGCACTGTTCAGGAAGGAGGCGCAGCACCAGCGATATCCCACGCGTATGGGCGAAGGCGCTGGCGCGCAGCCGCGCACCGCAGGCCAGGTTCAGCGCAAAGTCAATCTGGCCGTGTTCCTGCCAGTGCAGTAACTGTGCGGCATCGAGCCAGTCATTGAGTAAATTCGCAATATCCGGCGCGGGAAAGGGCGCGGGCTCCAGCCTGCCCTGCCGCCGCCAGCGCGGTGCGGCGGAATTGCACAGGTGTAGATCGGAGACATTATGCTTTACACTAAGGGCTACGATTTCTTCCAGCTTCATAACTCATCCTCGGAATATGAACGATATTGCGCATAACCTGGCACAGGTCCGGGACAAAATCTCCGGTGCTGCCGCCCGATGCGGGCGTGCGCCAGAAGAAGTGACATTGCTTGCAGTGAGTAAAACGAAACCTGCGAGCGCGATCGAAGAAGCCATTGCGGCAGGCCAGCGGGCATTTGGTGAAAACTACGTCCAGGAGGGCGTGGAGAAGATTAACCATTTCCAGCAGGCTGGCGTCAGCGGGCTGCAGTGGCACTTTATTGGCCCCCTGCAGTCCAACAAAAGCCGGTTGGTGGCAGAGCATTTTGACTGGTGCCACACCGTCGATCGGCTGAAAATCGCCACCCGCCTGAACGAGCAGCGCCCGGCGCATTTACCGCCGCTGAAGGTGCTGATTCAAATTAACATCAGCGATGAGCAGAGCAAATCCGGCATCCCGCTGGAAGCGCTCGACGGCTTAGCGGCGGAGATCGCTGAGTTACCTCATCTGGAACTGCGCGGCCTGATGGCCATCCCCGCGCCTGAGTCAGAATATGTAAGGCAGTTTGCCGTCGCCCGGCAAATGGCGGTAGCATTTGCGCGATTAAAAACGCGGTACCCCACGGTCGATACGTTGTCTCTGGGAATGTCGGACGATATGGAAGCCGCAATCGCGGCGGGAAGCACGATGGTGCGCATCGGTACAGCCATTTTTGGTGCGCGCGACTACAGCAAATAATAAGGAATCTGAGGAACGCCATGAAGACGTTGACTTTCCTGCTTTCAACGGTCATTGAGCTTTACACGATGGTCGTGTTGTTACGCGTCTGGATGCAGTGGGCGCGCTGCGACTTTTACAATCCGTTTTCGCAGTTTGTGGTGAAAGCCACGCAGCCGATTGTCGGACCGCTGCGCCGGATTATCCCGGCAATGGGGCCGATTGACAGCGCCTCGCTGCTGGTGGCATTTATTCTCTGCGTCATCAAAGCGATCGTGCTGTTTATGGTGATCACCTTCCAGCCGATCATCTGGATCTCCGCTCTGCTTATTCTGCTGAAAACCATCGGCTCGTTGATCTTCTGGGTACTGCTATTGATGGCGATCATGAGCTGGGTCAGCCAGGGCCGTAGCCCGGTGGAGTATGTGCTGATGCAGCTGGCGGACCCGCTGCTGCGCCCTATCCGCAACCTGCTGCCGTCGATGGGCGGTATCGATTTCTCGCCGATGGTGCTGGTACTGCTGTTGTACGTAATCAATATGGGCATCGCCGAAGTGCTGCAGGCCACCGGTAATGTACTGCTGCCGGGGCTGTGGATGGCGCTATGAGTGCCGTTGAAACCTGCGCTGACGGGCTGGTGTTGAGGCTGTACATTCAGCCTAAGGCCAGCCGCGATAGCATCGTGGGCGTACATGGCGACGAGCTTAAAGTCGCCATTACCGCCCCGCCCGTTGATGGCCAGGCCAATGCCCACCTGGTGAAATTTCTCGCCAAACAGTTCCGCGTCGCCAAAAGCCAGGTACTGATTGAAAAAGGCGAGCTGGGCCGCCATAAGCAAGTTAAAATCATCGCCCCACAACAGATCCCGACTGCGGTCGCGGCGCTAACTGAATAAACAGGATTCATCATGCAAAAAGTCGTCCTCGCTACCGGCAACGCCGGCAAAGTGCGCGAACTGGCCTCGCTGCTGGAAGATTTTGGTCTCGATATCGTCGCTCAGACCGAGCTTGGCGTGGACTCTGCGGAAGAGACCGGCCTGACCTTCATTGAAAACGCGATTCTGAAAGCGCGCCACGCGGCGCAGATCACCGGCCTGCCGGCCATCGCCGACGATTCCGGTCTGGCCGTCGATGCTCTTGGCGGCGCGCCGGGTATTTACTCCGCACGCTATTCCGGCGTCGATGCCAGCGACCAGCAGAATCTTGAGAAGCTGCTCGACGCGTTAAAAGACGTGCCGGACGACCAGCGTCAGGCCCAGTTCCACTGCGTGCTGGTCTATCTGCGCCATGCCGAGGATCCCACGCCGCTGGTGTGCCACGGCAGCTGGCCTGGGGTAATCACCCGACAAGCCGCCGGTCATGGCGGCTTCGGTTACGACCCGATCTTCTTCGTCCCGTCAGAAGGTAAAACCGCGGCCGAACTGAGCCGTGAAGAAAAGAGCGCCATTTCCCATCGCGGGCAGGCGCTGAAACTGTTACTGGAAGCATTACGTAATGGCTAATTTGCCGCCGCTGAGTCTCTATATCCATATTCCCTGGTGCGTGCAGAAATGCCCGTACTGCGATTTTAATTCGCATGCGCTGAAAGGCGAGGTGCCGCATGATGACTACGTCCAGCATCTGCTGAACGATCTGCAGGCTGATGCGCAATATGCCCAGGGACGGGAAATAGGCACTATTTTTATCGGCGGCGGTACGCCGAGCCTGCTGTCCGGCCCGGCCATGCAAACCCTGCTCGATGGCGTCCGCGCCTGCCTGCCGCTGGCCGCCGGGGCGGAAATCACCATGGAAGCCAACCCGGGTACCGTGGAGGCCGATCGCTTCGTTGATTATCAGCGCGCCGGGGTAAACCGCATCTCCATCGGCGTACAAAGCTTTAGCGAACCGAAGCTGCAGCGCCTGGGGCGGATCCACGGCCCGGAGGAAGCCAAGCGCGCAGCACGTCTCGCCAGCGGCCTCGGCTTGCGCAGCTTCAACCTCGACCTGATGCACGGTCTGCCGGACCAGTCGCTGGAGGAGGCACTGGACGATCTGCGTCAGGCGATTGCCCTCAACCCGCCGCACCTGTCGTGGTACCAGCTGACCATTGAGCCGAACACCTTGTTCGGCTCCCGGCCGCCGGTGCTGCCGGATGACGACGCGCTATGGGATATTTTCGAGCAGGGGCATCAGCTGCTGAGCGCCGCCGGCTATCAGCAGTACGAGACGTCCGCCTATGCTAAGCCAGGCTTCCAGTGTCAGCATAATCTCAACTACTGGCGCTTTGGCGACTACCTCGGCATCGGCTGCGGCGCGCACGGCAAGATCACCTTCCCTGACGGACGCATTCTGCGAACCGCCAAAACCCGCCACCCGCGCGGGTATATGGAAGGCCGTTACCTTGAGCGTCAGCATGATGTGGAAGAAGCGGATAAACCGTTTGAGTTCTTTATGAACCGTTTTCGCCTGCTGGAGGCCGCGCCGCGCGCGGAGTTCAGCTTGTATACCGGCCTTGATGAGCAGGTTATCCGTCAGCAAATCGATGCCGCTATCGCCGAAGGCTATCTGCTGGAAGATGCGCAAAACTGGCAAATTACCGAGCACGGTAAACTGTTTTTAAATTCGCTGCTGGAGCTGTTCCTCAGCGAAGAGTAATCCCTGCGGGCGGCACGTCGTCGCCCGTATCTTTCCCCTTACATCCTCCCCCGCTACGGTCAAATCGACTGGCGTTTTTTTGTTCACTTATTTGCAGCGAATCACAAAATCCGATCGACTTTTTTCCTTTTCTTGACTCATTTTTTGCGCAGTGGTAATCCTGCTTCATCGGTTGAGCAAATGTAAAACCGACGTATCCTACATGTAAATTATTGGTAACTCTGATTAAAAAAGTCTCTGTAACGTCGGCGCAACCCGGCGGGCTTAAGCCTATAAAAAAGAGGGTAACACAATGAATTACCGTAATATTTTTATCACACTCGCCGCACTATCCGGCGCCGTCACGGCTTCAGCCTGGTCTGCAGAGTCCGCCACCGTGGCCTTTTTAATGCCCGATCAGGCCTCTACCCGCTATGAACAGCACGACTTCCCCGGTTTTAAGGCGGAAATGAGCAAGCTTTGCGCGGATTGTAAGGTCATCTATCAGAATGCCAACGCCAACGCGTCGCTCCAGCAGCAGCAGCAGTTCAACTCGGTTATCGCCCAGGGGGCGAAAGTGATCGTCCTGGATCCGGTTGACTCTTCCGCCGCCGCCGCGCTGGTCGAAAACGCCCAAGCGCAGGGGGTCAAGGTCATTGCCTATGATCGCCCGGTACCAGACAAACCGGCTGATTTCTACGTCTCATTTGATAACGAGGGCATTGGCTACGCCATCGCAAAATCTCTTACCGACCATCTGAAAGCGAGCGGCGTGCCGCAGGATGCCGGCGTGCTGCAAATTAACGGTTCGCCAACCGATGCCGCCGCAGGGCTGATCCGCGACGGTATCCATCGCGGATTGAAAGAGTCCGGTTACAAAACGTTGGCCGAATTCGACACCCCGGAGTGGGCGCCGCCGAAAGCCCAGGAGTGGACCGCCGGGCAGGTTACCCGCTTTGGCGACAAAATTAAGGGCGTGGTCGCGGCAAACGACGGTACCGGCGGCGGCGCAATTGCCGCCTTTAAGGCTGCCGGCGTCCAGCCGCTGCCGCCGGTCACCGGCAATGACGCCACTATCGCCGCGCTGCAGCTGATCATCGCTGGCGATCAGTACAACACCATCTCCAAGCCATCGGAGATCGTCGCCGCGGCGGCGGCCAAAGTGGCGGTTGATTTTATCCAGGGCAAAAAACCGCAGGCCAGCACCACCCTGTACAACACCCCTTCCCAGCTATTTACCCCGGAAGTGGTGACGGCCAAAAACATCAAAGCGGAAATCTTCGATAAAAAAATCCAGACCTGGGATCAGGTGTGTAGCGGCGAGTACGCCGCCGCCTGCCAGAAGTTAGGCATCAGCAAGTAACTTTTGCCCCTGCGCCCGCCGCGGCGGGCGCGATTTCGCCATTATTGAGGTCGTTTTGTATGCCGCAACAACAACACAACTCCGCCGCCGGGCGGCCAATACTGCAACTGCGCAACGTCTCTAAACATTTTGGCGCGGTGTCCGCGCTGACGGATATCGAATTAGAAGTCCACGCCGGCGAGGTGGTCGCGCTGGTCGGCGACAACGGCGCGGGCAAATCCACGCTGGTGAAGATCCTCGCCGGCGTCCACCAGCCGACCTCCGGCACCATTGAGTTTGACGGCAACCCCGTCACCCTCGATAGCCCCGGCAAGGCGCTGGAATACGGTATTGCCACGGTGTTTCAGGATCTGGCGCTGTGTGAAAACCTTGATGTGGTGGCAAACCTGTTTCTGGGTCATGAAATTTCGCCGTTCCAGCTCGATGAAGTGGCGATGGAAGTGAAAGCCTGGACGCTGCTGCAGGAGCTGGCGGCACGTATTCCGTCGGTACGCGAACCGGTGGCATCGCTTTCCGGCGGCCAGCGGCAGACCGTCGCCATCGCCCGTTCGCTGCTGCTGAACCCTAAAATCATTATGCTCGATGAACCCACCGCGGCGCTGGGCGTCGCGCAGACCGCGGAAGTGCTCAACCTGATTGAGCGCGTTCGCGAGCGCGGGCTTGGCGTCATCATCATCAGTCACAACATGGAAGACGTTCGCGCCGTCGCCGACCGTATCGTGGTGCTGCGTCTCGGGCGCAACAAAGGGATCTTCACGCCCGATGCTTCTAATCAGGATCTGGTCGCCGCGATCACCGGCGCGACGGAAAACGCCGTCTCACGCCGGGTTGAACGTAAATCACAGCCAACGACTTCCGGAGCGATGTAATTTTATGAACAGTAAGACCGCATCCCACACCGCGCTGGATCGCAGCGATGAGCGCGTTCGTCACGACGAGGGGCTGTTCGGCGCCCTACGCGCGCAGATAACCCGCATCAAAACCGGCGATCTCGGCACCGCGCCGGTGATAGCCGGGCTGATTGTGATTTCCCTGGTTTTCACCTTCCTCAACCCGGTCTATATCGCGCCGAATAACCTGGTGAACCTGCTGTTTGACTGCGCGACGGTCGGGTTTATCTCGCTCGGCATCGTCTGCGTGCTAATGCTTGGTGAGATAGACCTGTCGGTCGGCTCCATGAGCGGCCTGGCATCGGCTATCGTCGGCGTGCTGTGGGTGAACGCAGGATGGCCGCTGGCGGGAGCCATCGCCGTGGCGCTGGCCTGCGGCGTGGCCGTCGGGCTGGTCTACGCGCTGCTGTATACCCGCGTCGGAATGCCGAGTTTCGTCGCCACTCTCGCCGGCCTGCTGGCGCTGCTGGGTATGCAGCTGTATATCCTCGGGCCGAGCGGCAGCATCAACCTGCCCTATACTTCGCCGCTGGTGCGCTTTGGCCAACTGCTGGTGATGCCCGGCTGGTTCTCACACCTGATGGCATTGCTGCCAGGGCTGGCGATCCTTATTTTTGGCCTGAAAAAACGCTCGCGGCGCCTGGCGGCCAATCTTTCCGCCGAGGGAGTCAGCTCGCTAGTGGCGCGCGCGATCGCGCTGACGATTATCTTCGAGGCCGCGGTGCTTTACCTCAATCAGGGGCGCGGTATTCCATGGATTTTCGGTCTCTTTGTCGCCTGCGTGATGATCCTCAACTACGCGCTGAAACGGACAAAATGGGGTCGCTCGATGTTCGCGGTTGGCGGCAACCGTGAAGCGGCGCGCCGTTCGGGCATTAACGTGCGGGCGATTTATGTGAGCGCTTTCGTCCTGTGTACCACGCTTGCGACCTTCGGCGGCATTCTCGCGGCGTCGCGACTGGCTTCCGCCAGCCAGCAGGCCGGCACCGGCGACGTCAACCTCAACGCCATCGCCGCGGCGGTGATCGGCGGCACCAGCCTGTTTGGCGGACGCGGCAGCGCCTGGTCCGCGCTATTGGGGATCATCGTGATTCAGTCGATTTCAAATGGGCTGACGCTGTTGAACCTGCCGTCTTCGCTGCGCTATATCATTACCGGCGCGGTACTGGCGATTGCGGTAATCATTGATTCTCTGGCTCGCCGTTCACGCGTGTCGCACGGCCGCGCCTGAGTGGCGAAGTGCGCGGCCCAAAGGTATGCGGGCCGCGAAATTTTGATTATTTTAACGAGCCAACCAGCGCTTTGCGGCTGTCCTCCAGCGATACCACCCGGCTGCAGACGTCCTTACCAAACTGCTGGAAATCGGCCTCCTGGTTTTTCCATTCCTCCTGAATCGCCGTTTGCAGGCCGCCGAGGCTGCCGAGAATGCCCTGTAGCGGATTACCGCCGCCTTTGAGCACCGCTTTCGCCCCCATCTCGTTAATGCTGTCCTGCAGAATGCCGCCCATCGCCTGATTCACCAGCTGCTGGCCATCGGCGCGTACCTGGTCGATAGCTTTATAGTGGAAGGTCAGGCCATCGCTGCGACGTTCGATAATGCGGTTCATCTGTTCTTTCAGCTGCGCGTCCAGTTTGGTCAGGCGACCGTGCATGCTGCTGTTGGCGCCAACCTGTTCGGTAATGATTTTATCCAGCGCCTTGCGGCTTTTTTCGACTCGCGAACGCGCGCCTTGGTCAATCCACGGCAGGCTGCTGCGCAGGCTGGCCTGATAATCCTGCGCCTGTTCGCGCTGGGCGGCGCTGAGCGCATAGGCCTTGCCGTTAAAGGTCAGATTGCCGTCCGGCTTTATCACCAGATCGCCGTTTTCCCCTTTCACCTGCACCTGCTGCGGGCTGAGGATCACATCGTCACGCGGCGTGACGCTACACTGGTAGTCCGCATGGGCAGACAAAGCGGTGATGGAGAGCGCCACCGCCAGCAGCGTTTTACGCATCATAAAACTCCCTTAAGACAAAACGGGCCGGCAATTGCCGACCCTTGTCAAACTTAGTCCCACCAGACGTCAAAAAGTTCGCTGGTGCGCACATCCTCTAACTTACGCGCTTCCAGCCATTTGCGTACGATAGCCTGATGCTCTTCAGTGCACTTACCAATCTCCTGCATGCAGATGAGCCCTTCCCAGGAGAGATAACCGCTGCCGTCGAAGGCCAGCTTGTTCGGCTCTATCACCTCTTCGATCAGATCGTTGACCGTCTGGTCGATCTGCTCTTCGCTGGTCCCTTCCGGGAAACGCCAGGCGACGGAGAAGCCTAACTCCTGAAACTCATCGATATGCATTTTTTTACGCAGACGACGGCTACGATTCTTGGCCATTATTTCACCCTCTCGAACATTAAGTCCCATACGCCGTGGCCGAGACGATGGCCACGCTGTTCAAATTTGGTTACCGGGCGCGATTCCGGGCGCGGTACGTAATCGTTGCTTGCCGACTGGTTACGATAGCCTTCCAGCGAGGACATGACTTCCAGCATATGCACGGCATAAGCTTCCCAGTCGGTCGCCATATGGAAGACGCCGCCGAGCTTCAGCTTGCTTTTCACCAGCTCAGCGAAAGGCGGCTGCACGATACGACGTTTATTATGACGCGCTTTATGCCACGGATCAGGGAAAAACAGTTGCACCATATTCAGCGAGTTATCCGGGATCATGGTATGTAGCACTTCCACTGCATCGTGACACATTACGCGCAGGTTTTGTACGCCTTCTTCTTCCGCAGAAGCCAGACAAGCGCCAACGCCCGGGGAGTGTACTTCAATGCCGAGGAAATTCTGTTCCGGTTTGGCTTTCGCCATCGCCACCAGCGAGGCGCCCATCCCGAAGCCAATTTCTAAGGTGACCGGCGCGTCACGGCCAAACAGGGCGGCGAAATCGAGCGGCGCATCGTTGAATTCAACGCCCATCACCGGCCAAATGTTATCCAGCGCATGCTGCTGCCCTTTCGTCAGGCGGCCCTGGCGACGGACGAAGCTACGAATACGGCGCAGCGGGCGACCGTTTTCATCGAATTCCGGAGAGATGACGTCGTTTTTCATAAAAGTTTGGTCTGCTTGTGAATGTGTTCGGAAAACGGGCATTATCCAAAGTTACCCGGCGGATGCAAGGGTTTACAGCCACTCGCCCTTATGCTGCAATCTGCCCCCCTGTAATCGCGATCCCGGAGCCGTAGCTTTGACTTTTCTCGCCACGCAATTTTCAGCCCAGGTTCTGGACTGGTACGACAAATACGGGCGTAAAACCCTGCCCTGGCAAATCGCCAAGACGCCCTACAAAGTATGGCTCTCCGAAGTGATGTTGCAACAAACCCAGGTGACCACGGTAATCCCCTATTTTGAACGCTTTATGGCGCGTTTCCCCACGGTGGTGGATCTCGCCAACGCGCCGCTGGATGAAGTGCTGCATCTGTGGACCGGTCTGGGCTACTATGCGCGGGCGCGCAACTTACATAAAGCCGCACAGCAAGTCGCCACACTGCACGGCGGGGAATTCCCCCGGACCTTTGACGAAGTGGCGGCGCTGCCCGGCGTCGGGCGCTCAACGGCGGGGGCGATTTTATCCCTTTCGCTCGGTCAGCATTATCCGATTCTCGACGGCAACGTGAAGCGCGTGCTCGCCCGCTGCTATGCTGTCAGCGGCTGGCCGGGGAAAAAAGAGGTGGAAAAACGGCTGTGGGACATCAGCGAAGAGGTCACCCCGGCAGAGGGCGTCGAGCGCTTCAACCAGGCGATGATGGATCTCGGGGCAATGGTTTGCACCCGCTCGAAGCCGAAGTGCGAGCTGTGTCCGCTGAGCAACGGCTGCGTGGCCTACGCGAACCATTCATGGGCGGAATATCCGGGCAAAAAACCGAAGCAGACCCTCCCGGAACGCACCGGCTACTTCCTGCTGATGCAGCACGGCGACGAGGTGTTTCTTTCCCAGCGTCCGCCGGTGGGTCTGTGGGGCGGGTTGTTCTGTTTTCCGCAGTTTGCAGACGAAGCGGAGCTACGCGAGTGGCTGGCGCAGCGCCAGATTAAGGCCGATAATCTGACGCAATTAACCGCTTTTCGCCACACTTTCAGCCATTTCCACCTGGATATTATTCCGATGTGGCTTACAGTGCACTCATCTGGCGCATGCATGGATGAAGGCAACGCACTCTGGTATAACTTAGCGCAGCCGCCGTCGGTCGGTCTGGCGGCCCCCGTGGAGCGCTTGTTGCAACAGCTAAAAGCCGGAGCGCCGGTATAAATTTTTCGGCTATCAAAGAGGATTAATTATGAGCAGAACCATTTTTTGTACCTTCCTGCAGCGTGAAGCGGACGGCCAGGATTTCCAGCTGTATCCGGGCGAGCTCGGAAAGCGTATTTACAACGAAATCTCCAAAGAAGCCTGGGCGCAGTGGCAGCACAAGCAGACCATGCTGATCAACGAGAAAAAGCTCAGCATGATGAACCCGGAGCACCGCAAACTGCTTGAGCAGGAGATGGTGCAGTTCCTGTTTGAAGGGAAAGACGTGCACATCGAAGGCTACACGCCGCCGGAAAAACAGTAAGGGCCCTGCGGCCTTTAAAAAAACAAACACAACACGCACGCCCGGAATGATGAAAAAATACTTAGCGCTCGCGCTGATTGCGCCGTTGCTCGTTTCGTGTTCCAGCTCCAATAAAAAAGGCGCCGAATACAACGAGGCCTGGGTCAAGGACACGAACGGATTCGATATTTTGATGGGCCAGTTCGCCCACAACATCGAGAACATTTGGGGGTACAACGAAGTCCTGCTCGCCGGGCCAAAGGACTACGTCAAGTACACCGACCAGTATCAAACCCGCAGCCACATCAACTTCGATGAAGGGACGATCACCGTCGAGACCATTGCCGGCACCGACCCTCGCGGACGACTGCGCCAGGCGATCATCAAAACCCTGTTGATGGGCGATGACCCCAACTCCATTGACCTCTATTCCGATGTCGATGACATCCAGATCTCCAAAGAGCCGTTCCTCTATGGCCAGGTGGTGGATAACACCGGGGCGTCGATTCGCTGGGAGTGGCGCGCCGCGCGCTTTGCCGACTATCTGCTGCAAACCCGTCTGAAGAGCCGCAACAACGGCCTGCGCGTGGTCTACAGCATCACCATTAACCTGGTGCCGAACCACCTCGACAAACGTGCGCATAAATACCTCGGCATGGTGCGTCAGGCCTCGCGTAAGTATGGGGTTGATGAGTCGCTGATCCTCGCGATTATGCAGACCGAATCCTCCTTTAACCCCTATGCGGTCAGCCATGCCGACGCCATGGGGCTGATGCAGGTGGTCCAGCACAGCGCCGGCAGAGACGTCTTCCGCTCCCAGGGTAAATCCGGCCTGCCAAGCCGCAGCTATCTGTTTGACCCGGCGAATAACATCGACACCGGTACCGCCTACCTGGCGATGCTGAACAATGTTTACCTCGCCGGCATCGATAACCCCACCTCGCGTCGCTACGCGGTGATCACTGCCTATAACGGCGGCGCCGGCAGCGTACTGCGGGTCTTCTCCAGCGATAAAGTGCAGGCGGCCAATATTATCAACAGCATGGCGCCAGGGGACGTCTACCAGACGCTGACCACCCGCCATCCGTCGGCGGAATCGCGCCGCTATCTGTACAAAGTTAATACGGCGCAGAAAAGCTACCGCCGTAAATAGCCCTCCTCCCGACTCCGGCCTCAGCCCCGCGCTGAGGCCGCGCTTATTCTCCGCCATACTCTGTAATATCTTTCGGTTTTCTGCGGCAGTTAACAGAAGCATTAAGCTAGTGAATGATAGAATCGCATCAAAATAACGGGATTAATGTTATTTTAAAAACATAACAAGCCCACATTCGTGAGGATAACTACATGAATCTTAAGCTGCAGCTCAAAATACTGTCGTTCCTGCAGTTCTGCCTTTGGGGGAGCTGGCTCACCACGCTTGGCTCGTACATGTTTGTCACGCTGAAGTTTGACGGCGCGGCAATCGGCGCAGTGTATAGCTCGCTCGGTATCGCCGCGGTGTTGATGCCGACGCTACTCGGCATCGTCGCCGATAAGTGGATCAGCGCCAAATGGGTATACGCCATCTGCCACCTGGTCGGCGCGTTAACGCTGTACCTCGCGGCGCAGGTCACCACGCCGGGCGAGATGTTCCTCGTGATCCTGCTTAACTCGCTGGCCTATATGCCGACGCTTGGCTTGATCAATACCATCTCCTACTACCGCCTGCAGTCGGCGGGGCTGGATATTGTCACCGATTTCCCGCCAATTCGTATCTGGGGCACCATCGGCTTTATCCTCGCCATGTGGGGCGTGAGCTTCTCCGGCTTTGAACTGAGCCATATGCAGCTGTACATTGGCGCGACGCTGTCGGTCCTGCTGACTCTGTTCACCCTGACGCTGCCGCATATTCCGGTCGCCAACGCCCAGCGCAATCAAAGCTGGACGGAGATGCTCGGCCTGAACGCTTTTGCGCTGTTTAAAAACAAGCGTATGGCTATCTTCTTTATCTTCTCGATGATGCTCGGCGCCGAGCTGCAAATCACTAACATGTTCGGTAACACCTTCCTGCACAGCTTCGATAAAGATCCGCTGTTTGCCGGCAGCTTTATCGTCGAGCACGCGTCAGTGCTGATGTCGATTTCGCAGATTTCCGAAACGCTGTTTATCCTGACCATCCCATTCTTCCTTAGCCGCTACGGCATTAAGAACGTGATGCTTATCAGTATTGTGGCGTGGATGCTGCGCTTCGGCCTGTTCGCCTTTGGCGACCCGACGCCGTTCGGCACTGTACTGCTGGTGCTGTCGATGATCGTCTACGGCTGCGCCTTCGACTTCTTTAACATCTCCGGTTCGGTGTTCGTTGAGAAAGAGGTGCGCCCGGAAATCCGCGCCAGCGCTCAGGGGATGTTCCTGATGATGACCAACGGCTTCGGCTGTATTCTCGGCGGGATGGTGAGCGGCAAAGTCGTCGAACACTTTACCGTCGAGGGGATCACTGACTGGCAGAGCGTGTGGCTGATTTTCGCCGGCTATTCGCTGGTGCTGGCCTTTGCCTTCGTGGCGCTGTTCAAATACAAACACGTCAGACAACCGACCGCCGCCCAGCAGAGCGTGTGATCGGCAAAAGTAAAACGCCCCGCCTGTTCGGCGGGGCGTTTTTTTATCCCTTCAGCACGTAGCCATACAGCCGCTTAATGCCGTCCGGATCCGTCTCGCTGTAAACCCCCTGCAGCTCCGGCGAGAAGCCAGGCAGCATATTGACTCCCTCCTCCAGCGCGAGGAAATAGCGCAGCACGGCGCCGCCCCAGACCTCGCCGGGCACCACGCACAGCACGCCCGGCGGATACGGCAGCGCCCCCTCCGCCGCGACGCGGCCTTCCGCCTCGCTCAGACGCACCAGCTCAACGTTGCCGCGAATAAACTCGTGGTTGGCATCCTGGGGATTCATCACCACCCTTGGGAAGCTCCGTTTACGGAACATCTCTTTTTGCAGGCTCTTCACGTCAAAGCTAACGTACAGATCGTGCATCTCCTGGCACAGCTCGCGCAGGGTATAGTCGCGATAACGCACCGGATATTTGTTATAGATGGTCGGCAACACATCGGCCAGCGGCGTATCCGCTTCAATATGCTGTTCAAACTGCCCGAGCATCGCTACCAGCTGCGCCATTTTTTCGGCACTTTCCGCCGGCGTCAGCAGGAACAGAATCGAGTTGAGATCGCACTTCTCCGGCACGATGCCGTTTTCACGCAGATAATGCGCCAGAATAGTCGCCGGAATGCCGAACTCACTGTACTCCCCACTCTCCGCGTCGATGCCCGGGGTGGTCAGCAGCAGCTTGCACGGGTCGACAAAATACTGGTCGTCCGCATAGCCCTCAAAACCATGCCAGCGCGCGCCCGGCTCGAAGCTGAAGAAGCGGCGCTCCCGGGCGATCGCCTCGGTCGGGTGATCCTGCCACGGGCGCCCCGCCACCATCGGCGGAATAAAGGGCTGGATCATCTTGCAGTTGGCGATGATCGCTTTGCGCGCCTCAATGCCCAGCGCCACACACTCGGCCCACAGGCGACGGCCGCTCTCACCTTCATGGATTTTAGCGTTGACGTCCAGTGCGGCGAACAGCGGATAGAACGGGCTGGTGGAAGCATGCAGCATAAAGGCGTTATTCAGCCGCTTGTGCGGACAGAAGCGCGCCTGGCCGCGCAGATGGTTATCCTTTTTATGGATCTGCGACGTCTGTGAGAAGCCGGCCTGCTGCTTGTGCACGGACTGGGTGACAAAAATACCCGGATCGTCGGGGGTCAGCTCCAGCAGCAGCGGCGAGCAGTCGGCCATCATTGGGATAAACTGCTCATAGCCCACCCACGCCGAGTCGAACAAGATGTAATCGCAGAGGTGGCCGATCTTATCCACCACCTGGCGGGCGTTATAGACCGTGCCGTCATAGGTTCCGAGCTGGATCACCGCCAGACGAAACGGGCGAGAGGCCGTGGCTTTCTCTGGCGACGCTTCGCGGATGAGATCCCGCAGGTAATGCTCATCAAAGCAGCGCTCGTCAATGCCGCCGATAAAGCCGAACGGATTGCGCGCAGCTTCCAGATAGACAGGCGTCGCTCCCGCCTGGATCAGCGCCCCGTGATGGTTTGACTTGTGGTTGTTGCGATCGAACAGCACCAGATCGCCGCGGGTCAATAGCGCGTTGGTCACGACTTTGTTGGCCGCCGAGGTGCCATTGAGGACGAAGTAGGTTTTATCCGCGTTGAACACCTTCGCAGCGAACTTCTGCGCGTGCTTGGCCGATCCTTCGTGGATCAGCAGATCGCCTAATTTCACATCGGCGTTGCACATGTCGGCGCGAAAGACATTTTCGCCAAAAAAGTCATAGAACTGACGGCCTGCAGGGTGCTTTTTGAAAAACGCCCCGTGCTGATGCCCCGGACAGGCAAAGGTGCTGTTATCCATCTCGACGTACTGGGTCAGGGTATTGAAAAACGGCGGCAGCAGACGCGCTTCATAATCACAGGCCGCCGCCTCCAGCTCCAGCCACTCCTGATCTTTACCGGCGATCACCGCCTGCCCCCCCTCCGGCTTGTCGACCGCCGTCTCACTCAGCAGGTAGACCGGCAGGTTAAATCCGCTACGCCTGAGGAGAGTAAGGATGCCGCTGCGACTGTCGGCCACGGAGATGACGACTGCCGCCACATCGGTAAAATCGGTACTGTCCAGCGCCACAACGCGACGGTGGGTGGACAAGCGGGTGACCAGCTCGCAGCTGGCGGCAATGTGCATGGATTTCATAAGCGCAAATGCCCGTATCGGGAGTGTAAAAATCTCAGACAAGGGAGACCTTGCCCAACGATGTGTCCGGGTCTGACGGATTCAGCTCCGACCGCCGGACATCAGTAAAAGCAGACGCGTCCGATCTTACTGTTGCCCTACAGTGAGCATACGTGTCCTTCACCGCATGGTGAACAGAGGGGTAAGCGTAGCAAGATGAGGCAGCCCGCGCATCTGGGCGCGGCGTCGCTGGCGAGATAATGGCTGTGTCGTCATCGGCGGCCTCATATCAGGGAGGAGAAAATTCGCGCAATCATGGCACCTTTCCCGAACAGGCGCAAGATGAAAACCGTATGCACTTATATCACGGATACACAAGCTTTCCCGGTAAGTTAACGCCATAATAATGCGGTTATCAGGGATTTTTAACAGGAGTCAGCGTGGTTACAGGACCTTTTATTAACGCCAGCGCGGTGCTGGTCGGCGGTGTGCTGGGCGCCTTACTCAGCCAACGGTTGCCGGAACGGATCCGCACCGCAATGACCTCTATTTTTGGCCTGGCGTCATTGGGCATCGGCATTTTACTGGTCATTAAGTGCGCCAATCTGCCGGTGATGGTGCTGTCGACCCTGGTGGGGACGCTGCTCGGCGAAATATGCAATATGGAAAAAGGCATCAATACGCTGGTCAGTAAACTCCAGCAGTTGATGTCAGCGAAAGGCAAGAAAAAGGCTTCGGCTCATGAGTCTTATATTCAGAGCTATGTGGCGATTATCGTCCTGTTCTGCGCCAGCGGCACCGGCGTCTTCGGCGCCATGCGCGAAGGGATGACCGGCGACGCCAGCATTCTGATTGCCAAAGCGTTTCTCGACTTTTTCACCGCCACCATCTTCGCCTGCACCCTGGGCATTGCCGTCGCCGCCATCAGCGTACCGATGCTGCTTATCCAGCTGACTCTTGCAGCCTGCGCGGCGATCATTATGCCGCTTACCACGCCGATGATGCTGGCGGATTTCAGCGCCGTCGGCGGCATGCTGCTGGTGGCCACCGGGCTGCGCATCTGCGGGATAAAAATGTTTGCCGTAGTGAATATGCTGCCTGCGCTGGTGCTGGCGATGCCAATTTCCGCGGCCTGGACGCTGTTTTTTGCCTGAAGACGCGTGCTTTTAGCGCAATGTGGTGATAGATTGTTCAGTCTGCTGTAAAACAGATAAATTTCGTTGACGAGGCGCGGCGATTACGGTTTAATGCGCCCCGTTGCCCGGATAGCTCAGTCGGTAGAGCAGGGGATTGAAAATCCCCGTGTCCTTGGTTCGATTCCGAGTCCGGGCACCACTATTTAAAGAACCCGCCCACAAGGCGGGTTTTTGCTTTTCTACGACCGGACTCTCCATCGAACTGCGTTCGATTATTCGCCGCACAGCGGCTCACCCCTTCGGGGCCAGCGCGACACGCGCGCTGTTCAACGCCTGCGGCGTTAGTCCGAGTCCGGGCACCAAATTCATAGCAACGGACCTCCACGGAGGTCCGTTTTTGCATTCCAAGCCCGCCAGAATCAACACTTTTATCTTCCCTTAACTCCACCCTACTTAATCAAATTCCACCCGCATCCAGTCCCTGGCGAGGGTACAATTTTGCTCGTTCATGCTAACGACTCGCGCTACTGGATACTCCGCTACCGGTTCCAGGAAAAGAGAGAACGCTCGATCGGGGGGGTTATCCTGAAGTCTCATTATCAGAAACAAGGGAAAAGCGCGATGCGGCGAGGAAGCTGATAGCGGAGGGAATTGATCCGTACAAACAGAAACGAATCAAAAAGTCTGTACCCGAAGCAGCTCAGATATTTGAACGCAAAGCCAGGCAGTGGCATAAGCGCAATAAAATATGGTCAGCCTTACATAGTGAGAAGATACTGAAAAATCTCGAGACTTATGTTTTCCCGTGTACCGGTTCACAGGATATTGCCACCCTCAGGCCTCCCGATTGATTTATCCCGTTAAAACAGCCGAAGCCAAAGAGATCTATGAGATTGCCGCCCGTCTTCAACAACGTATCACTGCAATTATGCGCTATGCAGCCCAGTCAGGCATTATCAGTTATAACCCTGCCGTGGATATGGCGGGCGCTTTAACGACGGTGAAATGCCAGCACCGTCCTGCCCTCGCCTTAAATCGCATTTCAGAGCTACTCGAACGACTGGATACCTACAGAGGACAACCTCTCACCCGACTGGCAACTAAGCTCACCCTGCTTATTTTCATCCGTTCAAGTGAACTTCGCTTCGCCAGGTGGTCCGAGATCGACTTCAGGAAAGCCATGTGAACCATTCCTCCCGAGCGGAAACCTATTGAAGGAGTTAAATACTCGCACCGTGGCTCAAAAATGCGGACAGAGCATCTGGTGCCACTCTCTGCTCAGGCGCTGGATATTCTGCAGCAGATCCACACCATCTGCGGAGAACATGAACTGATTTTCACCGGTGACCATAATCCCTGGAAACCCATGAGTGAAAATACGGTAAATAACGCATTACGGCTGATGGGCTACGACACAAAGGTCGATGTCTGTGGTCACGGTTTCCGGGCTTCTTCTGCTGTCACTGTGTGAGTGCTTATAGCCGATTCCCTGATGGACCGGCTACTGCACAACGGACACCGAGTTGAGCTCAGGGGCGAATCAATGCGTAAACTGGCGCAAACCGATCATATGGGTTAAAAATTAAAGTAAGAAATAACCAGCGTAGGAAGCGTGATCGAAATCGCCGGAGTCACTGACCGGAATCATCGGAATACGCATTTCTTCGATAATGTTTATAAATTAAAACTCTGGAAAATCCCATATAGCTGTTCACGGTTAACTGGCGGGGAGAACAGATATCCCTGGAAACTATTAACTCCAAGCGCTTTTAATAGATTAAATTTTTCGATGCTATCCACCCCCTCAGCAATACAGCAACTCTGCGTCAGCTGGCAATAGTAAACTAGGCTTTTGATCAGCGCCAGCACGTGCGAATCGCTATGCAATTCATTGATAATGCTCATATCCAGCTTGTAGCCACTAAAACGAGCTATTCTCACCGGGAACATTACGCTGCTATGTGAGAAGCAGTCGTCGAGAAAGATGCGACACCCTGTTGCTTAATGTTACTCATATTCTCCACCGCTTTTCCTTGTTGCTGTAAATCGATGGTTTCAGAATATTCCACTACCAAACATTCGACCCATAGTTTGTTCTGTAACTGTTGACAGGCGATACCCACCATGCGAGCAAGATTGAGTGATGCGCGATGCATGCAGGGATATTGACTGAAAAGTAAAACTCGCCCTGGTAGCGATTGATATTCTGTACCGCTTCCTGCAGGACAACGGAGGAAAGGAGTAGTCAGGCGTATTCGGAGTGGATATGCAATAGAAATTAATCCGACTTCAGTACAATATTATCTTTTCGCCAGCGCGATAATATCTCAAAACCCTGCACACGTAAGTTGTCATCAACAATTGGCTGAAAGACCGGAAATATCTGTCGGCTATGAATCGCATGGATAAACTCACGTTCACATGCAGTCAGCACGCTCATGCCCTGCCCCTCTACGAGTTTGTTTAGGCCACCATGAAATCGGCTCGCCATGTGTGGGTGATATTTCGCTATCTTGTTTAATCCTGACGATATTTGTCGGTAAAGCGTTTTCTGACTGACGTTACGGATCTGAGCCTGGCTGTTGATACTGAGACCACACAGCAGGGCGAAAATGGCATTAAGTTCAATTTTGCTTAAACCTGATGGTGGATTACCGCTTGCCAGCGCTTCAACAGAAGAAAGTTGTTGCAAGGTGGGGTAGCCGACCAGACCACCTTTCAGTAGATCCGCCAGAGCCCGGCACGGTAGATCAGAGGAGACCGCTTGTCCAGAAGCCAGCAGGCGGTGATCGCTTACCTGGTGAAGTAAAGTTTTCCACAGCCATGGAGTCGGGCTGCGGCTTAACAATACCACCGGCAAAGGACGTTTGGTATAGGCGAGGAGGCTAGCGGCTTTGCGCAGAGTGAACAGCAACCACAGTGGATCGTCAGGAATAAATATTATGATCTGCCCCACGTTGACTGTCGGTGGAATGGTTAGTGGGGTCTGATGGCAAGGATTCAGCCAGACCGGGGACTGGAGTGAGGTACCTATTAGTTGGGACAATCCTTTCGCTGCCATGGCGCATGGCGACAGAACGTAGTTTGTAATTTCTTGCATATGCGAAGATATAGGCTTTTTAATTGGTGACAAATATCCCCCTCAACGGCACGCCCATTTTTTTTACGTTCACGTTTACGTTTTTTTTTCGCGTTTTATATGGTCGGCGCTATTGCAGCTCAATAACTGGTTGTTGACGTGTTGCACTAGTACCGTGTTTATACCTTTGTGGTGATAGAATCATTCCCCTTCGGCCGGATACCTTAACGTCATTGCAGTTTGGATTAGATTTCGTACGAAAATGCGGGTTCAGGGAGAGGTCGGTCCGCAGTCATTTGGTTGCGAGATGCTACTTAGTGCCGTGTATGTGGTGGTGCCAAACCTGGGAGCAATTTAGCTTGATCCCGTTACGTACGACAGGCTGGCATGGTCGACGCGGCGTTGTTTTGCCCGACTCTAGGGGGATGTGTTGTATGAATGTAGGGAGGTGTGGGGGGCGTTCCGTTGATACCCCAGCCGGGGGGCCCCACCAACCTCAGCTGCGCGCTACCTGTCTAGCGTCTGAATGCGTGTGGCCTGACAACGGGCGGGCGGGGTACAAGGGACACTTGCCAGGGACACGGTTGCGCGGCCTAACTGGACTTCCCTCCATTCCCCCCCCGCAGACGCCATGCGAACATCAGCGGCTCAGCCCGGTTAGGGCCATGCGACGGTCAGGGTGGCAGAACCCGATCCGTTCCCTCTGTTCTTTTCTCCATTGCTACACAGCGACCACGTAATCACCTCCACGTTTGCACCAACAGCATAGTCTCCCAAAGTGACCGGTGTCCCAACAAAGTCAAGACTCCCCGACCCCGGCTGACAGCTCCCGACAGAGTAGTTACCCAGACGCGCATATACTTCAGCTACTTGTAAGTTTTCTGACGATTGGAGCGGGAGCGCTTGACTCCCCCCGGACTGGGATAGCAAAGACAGTGAGGTCGTGACACGGCCAGTGCCCGTCCCTCCGTCGTGGACGGAGCTACAGTTCGTGGTTAGTCGAGAGTGTTGCACGGATAGGGAGCTGTTACTCACGTCAGTGTCTGCCACAGTTCCGAACTTGACAGTTGGCGCGTCGAGGCCGACCGTGCAGCTGGTGGGCGGCCGGACGGTTATAGAGCCTGCGGGCACTACGACGGTTTTGGCAGGCAGAGGCCAGGTACTTGCCCCTAGCCTGGACAAGAGGAGGCCGGAATACGAATACGTGCCCGGTCGTGCCGCAGGCCCCGCGTGGATGAACCAGGACCCGGAGAACGTAGCAGTCGACGGCGATTTAATCTCATCAGCGCGCGCTTGTCGACCGCACCAAGTGTACCCGCTGTAGTTGGGATACGTGGGAGCGTAGGCGCCAGTTTCCGACCACGTGGCTAGCCGCTGTATCGACGTACTGGTGTCGTTGGGACCGGTTGCAGTGCCAGTAAGGCCTAGCACTACGTCCGGCGCGATCTGGACCCCGGTATACCCATCGGTCGTTTGTCCCATGGGAAAGGTGGTGGCAAGGGTGCAGAGCGAGTGGGCGGATGACCCGCCTGGCGAGATCACGAACCCGTAGCCGGCGGCATCCGAACCGGTTCCCGCGACCGCACCTGAGCCCATCTGGGTGTAGCTCCAGGTCCCGGACGTCCGCAGGGTTTCCCCGGGGTCGAGGGAGGCCGCGTGCGCAACCGGGGAGGCCATTAACACTGCCCAAATTTTCCACCGATTCCGGTAATCCGACACACGCCTGGCTTGTTTCGTTTTAGACCAGTGACGTGTCTGCTCATAAAGCCGACGGACCTTCTCCCGGTGGTTGGTCAGTGCGCTAGGGGCAATGCCGACCACACCCTTATCCGTGAGCCACGCGCCCAGCCAGTCAAAACCTCGGCTCACTTTGCCAATAAACGTCTTGTCCGGGTGTTTCTCAAACCCTAATGACGCAAGATATTTATTGAGTTGCTTCATCTGCTTACGTAACTGCCAGCGGCTGTAAGTTAAAATAACAAAATCGTCCATATAACGTCCATAATAGATTTTATGTTGATGAGCAAAATAATTATCCACAGCCCTGAGATGCAACGCCCCCATGAGCGGACTTAACGCGCAACCACGCGCGATACCCTTTTCGGGCGTGTAAAACTCACCGCCCTCTTCCACGCTGTAGTGAATATACTGAGTTAAAATAGTCAGATACGCCGGGCGCGTAATATGCTCTCTCAGCTGCAACAGCAAAGTCTCTTTATTGATAGCCCCGTAATACCCCTTAATGTCGGTGCGGCAAACCCAGCGGTAACCGTTTTCGGTCAGGCTCTGCGAGATCCGACGTACGGACGATCTACCACCGCCATGCCCCTTCACATGCTCACACTTCTCATGTACCGGGATGGATGGGGTGATGGACAGCGCCACCCACTTAAGGGCCAGCGCATCCTCCGCGGACCACATCACCTGACGGCGTGTCCCCACCACCAACATGGGGGACAGGTGGTGCTCTCCCGACTGCAGTTTTCTGAGAAACGCTTCCCGGCAGGCAGGCCAGCGCTGTCGCAAATGCCAGATATCCGCATTCGCTGGCGCCGTTTTGCGCGACTCACACAGCCAGGCCCAGGCATCGTCTAAACGTTGCGCATCACGCAGGTCGTCGTTATGCCACTTCGTGCGTTCATCGTGCTCCGCACTCAGCTCATTACACTGTGTGGGATTCATGTTCATCATTTCCCGCCCTGACAGGTATAGGTCACCTGACGGACCGGTTTATCCGGCGACGTCGATAAACCGGAGATGTCAAAACTGACACGGCACTGACGTGCTGCTGTCTCGCCCCACTTAACCAGTAACTCCCCCCGCTCCGGCAATCCGGTCAGATAAACCTGTCCGTCATCACCCACGATGCTGCTATTCACCTCTGCCATCCCCGCATTCAGTAACGTGGCAACTGCTCCAAACGGCACCACGCCATTGTCGAGTTTAAGCGTCATCAGCACCTGATAACCCACCCGGGTCGCAAAGTTTGCTTTGACGACAGCGCCTTTGGTCGGGTATACATTGAGGTTGGTCTGTGTGAGGTCGACATTTTCCGGTAAGGTGCTGGGGTCAACACCCACGCTGTTGCGGGTGTAATCCGTCAGGTAAGGCACTACCGCATATCCGCGCCAGTCGGTGACCGCCGTACCACCGTTGACACTCACGCCAGCCGCCCCCGGGGCACTCACCAGCGCCACCGAATCGCCCATGGCACGTGACAGCGTTATCCCGCCACTATGCACCATCACCCCGCCACTGGCGCTCATGTTGATAGCCTGCATATCGCTGCTGTAGCTGTATCCGCCGCTGATACTTCCCTTGCTTCCCTGGTAACCGGTATTTAAGTTGGTGTTACTGATCTGTCCCTGGTTACCCCAGCTTTGCGAAGCACTGTAGGACAGTTTCCCGTCCAGAGTGTTACCACTGAGCCCGGTCTGACTCAGGGTCCGCCCGGTGTTATCATGAGTGAGCGTCGTGGTGGCATACATTGATTGCAGGTTACGTGAATAGCCAAAGATGCTGAACGGCACACTGACGTTAAACGAAATCTGGCGATTTTCCGGCCAGTTACCGTTCGCATCCTTTGTCCGATCAATGTTGTAGTTGACACCGTAACTGACGCCTTTCAGGCTGTTGCTGTAACCCAGCGACATGCCGGTCAGCGTACGTTCGCCTCCCCAGTAGTCATCCCGGCTGGCCCGGAAATACATGGTTCCCCAGTCCCCGAGTTGCTGGCTGAGCTGCGTCTGGAAGCTGTTACGGCGGCGCTGCAGGGACCACGGGCTGACTCCCTCCTGCAACTGGTGTCCCTGACTGTTGAATTCACTGAAACTGTAATAATCCTCGGTTGAATACCGCAGCGCGGTTAAATCAACAGAGGTGCCCGTGGACAGCAGACTTTTGGAATAACGAACGCGATAAGACTGGCCTATCAAGGTGGATTCGTTATCAAACTTCGCCGATGAATTCGTGATATCAGCCGAGAGCGCACCGACGTATCCCAGGGATACCCCGGTACCGATGTTGAACGCTTGGTAGTCTTTTGCGGCGAGAATACCGCCGAACAGCGTGACATCACCGGGCAGTCCGTATACCACGGTCCCCAGCATAAAATCAGCCCGGCGGGAACCATCTGTCAGATTGCCGTCATACTGTCCCGCCGTCAGCTCATACTTCCAGCCACCGGGACGCAACATGACCGGCAGGGAAGAGTAGGGCACGATGAACTGGCGCTCGGTGCCGTCCGCTTCCGTGACTTTGACATCATAGTCCCCTGACAGGCCGGCCTGCTGGATATCATTGATGTAAAACGGCCCTGGCGCCACATAGGTCTCGTACACTACATTGCCGTTTTGACGCACAGTCACTCGGGCATTACTGTTCGCCACGCCGCTGATGGCCGGCGCATAGCCACGAAGCTGGCTCGGGAGCATCTGTTCATTAGAGCTGAGCTTCACCCCACGGAAAGGGATACCGTCAAAAACGTCACTACCGGTGCTACTCTCACCCATGAGTAAGTTCGAGCGCCAGCCCCGAATATCGCGGGCAAGGTAGGTATTCGAAAAGCGTGTCTGGGTGGTCGTCAGGGCATTATTACCGCCGTTATTCTCCACCCGGGTATGGGTCATGGTGCTGCGAAGACGCCACGGCCCCGTGTTTGCCCCGGCGCGCACGGTCGCAAAGAGGTTATTATTATGCGACGTCTGGTTCTGGCCGGAATTCGTGGTACGACCGGCGCTGAGGCTATAGTTCGCCATCAGGGCGGAAATCCCCTCCTCCCATTGCGACGGGTCAACCGCACCACGTACTTCAGGCTGCATTGCGGCCTGAGGTACGCTGATATCCAGACGCAGGCGCGCCAGATCCAGCATGGTGGTCGCCTGAGGGATAAGCGCGCCAATATTGTCTATCTCAGCCGTAGCAGGCAAATCTTTCAGGTCCGGCAGTTGCCTGACATTCACTCCAAACGTTTCCAGTTCAGATGGCGTGAGAACCGGCGCAATTTTGCCCTGCGTATTTTTCTGAAAATCCAGGGTGTACTGCCCTGCATTGCGCTGGTTAACAAATACCCATACCGTATATTTCCCCGGCTGAACTCCCCCGGCCTCAGAAAATGCGGAAAGGTCGACAGCCGTATTATCGCCGGAATTACCAAGAAATCCCGGATCAAAATAATCACCGGCCCAGGCTGGGTTAATACAAACCAATAAAAAACCTGCCACCGGGGAGTAACGGAAAAGCTTCCCGGAAGAAGGCTTCCCGAAATTAGAAATAAGATGCATGTCGCTTTTTTCCATTCACCAGAAAAGATTGTATTTATTAAAATACTTACCCAGACAGTACGCTGACCTGCTCTGGAGTATTCCGTCCTTCACCGTCAATAAGACTCCAGGTCACCTGCCCCCGCGCACCGGCTGATAATGGGTACCTCTGTTCCCCAAATGGCGGTATCATTTTTGAAAGCGCGTTTTTTTCGACCGGATATTTCCCGACAGACAGTGAACGAAAAGTGAGATAATATGGTGTCGGGTTTATCACTTTCAGTTCCCCACTCTGCGATATAAACCGTATTTCCCGCGCAAATTCGGACACATCATACTCAGGCATCCCCTCCGGGCGATAAAACAGCTTCAGATTATTTTGCATAGCCAGCGTCAATGACGCTGAATCCGTGTTTTTCTCCTGACCAGGTATGGTTTTCAGGCTCAGAATAAATACCGACTCACGATCCTTAGGCAGTGTATTACGCGTTAAACGGATACGGAGCGTCAGCGCATCTGATGCTTCCAGCCGCTGTAAGGGAGGCAATACAATAAATGGCCCCCCTCCACTCTGATTACCGGATACGTTATCCTGTTCATCAGCCTGCCATGGAATAACCCGCGACTGTAAAAGGAAAGGCTTTGCGGTATTATTGGTAACTGTAAATGTAATACCATTGTGGCTCTCACCCGGATATATCACGCGTGTGGATTGTAATTTAATACCGTCAGGGTTATTACCAGTCGACCCATATGATGGCGAGCTGATGATAAACATGGAAAAAAGCAATATCATTAGTCGATATTGACGCAAACAAAAAATACGCAGCATGAGGTTTATTATATTCCTTTTACGGCCGATTGATGTTCGATACTTTCACCACCGAAATCATTAATGGTTGTCCAGGAAACGGTCCTCACAGTCCCGTTGACGGGGTAATACTGTGTGGAGAATGGCGCAAGCATTGCCCCCGCCTCTGTCCCTTTCACATCCATGCTCTTACCGTCTACATTCAGTCGGGACAGGGTCACGTAATACGGCGTGGGATTGCTAATACCCAGTCCATGTTCCGTATTGCTGAAAGTCAGCTTTTTGGCCGCTTCACTCGCCGGCATTGACAGCCCGGAAGGCCGGTAAAACAGTTTAATCACCGACTGTATACCGACTGAAATACGGGCTGACACACCAGACTGTGTCCCTTCGGCGGCATCTGATGTCGAAGGAATAGCCAAAAAACTCAGATAAAAAACCGATTCACGATCCGCAGGTAATTGTGCTGCGCCATTACGGACTATCAGTACCGAATTTTGACTGTTTGGCTCCAGCCTGAATAAGGGAGGCGTCACCATAAAGGGTACAGCAGACTTCGGGTCCGTCTGAGTGTTTCTACCGTCAGGTGTCGCAAATACATCGGCTTTTATCAAATAAACCTGGCCGCTGTTATTCTTTATCGTCGCCTGTGTATCTTTTGCTCTGGCATCAAATATAACGCGTGTCTGACTGAGCTGCAGTCCCCCCTCAGCGGCACTCGCTACATTACAGACCAGCATTAAGCCTATAAACCCGGCAAACCACAGTATAAATCTGCCCGCAGCTTGTGCGAATACATTCATTTTTATCGCCAATTCATTCATAAATAAACTGAAGCGTCACGGTGGCGTTCATATTACCGCCCTTCAACGAAGGTCCGGCAGTACAGTTACCACAGGATAAACGTGCTTCAAAATTCAGTGTCTGACCATTAAGGGTATTAAGCTGCTGGTCCGCAGTACCGACAATTAGCTTATCCATATTAGCGATTGCGGCCATCTGGCCTTGCTGAACCAGTTTTACTCCATACCCCTGAGAATAATCACTGGCCGCATTATCATTGCGGAACAGCGGAATTCCGGACGTGAAGGTATTCCCTTTAATCTGGACTTTGGGTGTTAATCCCCAGCCACTACAGTCAGAAAACGTCATCGAAAATAACTGCGGGTCGATACCATCCCCCCCTGCCGCAATTACCGTGGAAGAGGACACAGGCGAAAATGTAATACTGGGCCGATCCACTGAAATCTGACAGGAGCCTCCAACCAGCGTGGCTGAAAAATTAACCGTCGTTGAGGAAGAGCCTGCATATACTGATGTGGTCAGTGCAAACAACATGCCTGACAACATAAAGCCGACCAGTTTTGTGGAACGGGTCCGTTCATTGTAATGCATCCTTTATACTCTCCAGATTCAGTCAAACGATACCGTAAACGTTAATGTCGATTTGACGGCGCCAGGGGTCACACTTTCACTTCCGGCCCTCACCAGGCCCAGCAGGAAGGGTTCGTTATGGGGCGTGCCTGCATTCCCGACGGGCGACAGAGCAAAACTGACGTTATTACTGACCGCCTGTGAGGGGTTATAAAACGATCCCAAATCTATATCTCCAGTGTCCTGGCGTACCATGAACCCTACACCTGTGGCCACCGAGCCCGGATCGCGGAAAATGGTACTGTCTGAATACGGTGTGCTGCCCGACACCGACATCTTTGGTGTTGTCGCCCCGCTGCATATCACGGTCGCCGTCAGAGGTAACATCGCCACGGTAGCGCCGGACTGAAAATCAACGGCTTTGTGGATACCAAACTGGAGTGATGACTGCGATAACTGGACATCACAGGTACCATCGCTGATTTGCGCGGTAAAATTCACCTCCGCCGTGTCAGCGGCCTGAATGCCCGATGATACCAACACGCAGGCGAGCGCCACGCCGGATAACGGCTTAGCGGACCGAACCATGAAACACCTCCGTACCGCCATAATCATTGATAGCCTTCCATTCAACCCGCCCCTGATGCGGCGCACGCGCATATAACTGAGCCCCAAAAGGCGCTATCATGGTGTTGCCTGCTACCGCACTGAGAGGAACCCTGACTCCGGCCACCTTAAGATCGGCGAGCGTAATGTAATACGGAGTTGGGTTGGTCACCCGAAGGCCCTGCCCGGTGGATGAAAACTGCAGCATACCCATAGCCTGCTGCTGCGGTAACGCCAGCCCTCCCGGGCGGTAAAACAGCTTAACTACCGTTGCCGTGGAAACCTGAAGTGACCCCCCTACCACGGATGACGGGGAAGCGCTCTGCTTTCCCCCCGCCGGCATGGCAACGCTGCGAAAATAAAAGAGGGATTCTCTGTCCTTCGCCAGCCCATCCGCACCCGGTTTTTTCACCACCAGAACCTGATTCGTACTGCCCGGCTCAAGGCGAAATAATGACGGCGTCGTAATGAACGGAGTCTGTACGTTGTTACCTTCGATATCCCGTGAGACCTGTGCCCTGACCAGATAAGGTGCGACCGATGAGACTGAACTTGTTACGCCGACGCTGCGCCCTCTGGCATCATCACTGCTCTGAAATATAATGCGCGAGCTGTCGATGGAAATTCCCGCGAAGGCGGAAGCCATTCCTGCAAATATCAGGAGTAAAACAAAAGTGACATGCTGGAAAGTTTTCATCGTTAATTAATAAAGGGAACGCGTTGCCACGTCCCCTATTCACCTTATGGTTAATTGACAATATAAGCCACAGTCACCGGTACGCTATAACTACCCGCTGCCGGCGTAGCGTCAGTGGTACCCATACCTACATTGAAAGAATAACTATTCGTGTCAGCAGAGGTCACATCCAAAGCCACATTCTGTGACTCAGCCACCTGCACATCGTTAGCATCCTTAATCATAAAGCCAACGGTATCACCCGTCGCGGCGGTAAACAGCTGCTTGCTCGGGTCGGAGCTTGCGCTCTGCCCCTGAATAATCAGCGCGCCAGTCTCATCAGCGCAGTTGGTTAATTCAACCGGCAGCGCAACAGAGCCCTGCTGAGTGTTAGGGGTAAAAGAACTTGCTTTGTAGACCCCCACATTCAGGGTCGCCAGGCCATTGTTAACGGAAACATCACAGGTAGTGTTGGTGATAATACCTTCCAGCGTCACATCAGCAGACGGTGCTGCATTAGCCATCATGCTGACACCAGAAAGGCTTGCAAAAACTGCAGCAGCGATAACACTTTTCTTAATAGACATTTTTCACTCTCACTTATTTATAAAAGACACGTACAGAACATTTCGCCGAAATATAATACTGCCCCTCCCCCTGGGCAAACAATGAGACAGGCAGAGTCCTTGTGAGCGATTAAGATTACATATGTAATCCACTCCACTCTCCTGTAACCGGAATGAAAACACTGTATACACCGGACTGACACGCAAAATGAATAACGGATGATGATGACCCGGTCTTCAAACAGACTGGTATCACGCAGATATAACGATGAGCGCTAATAAAAGCGATATTTTGACCAGCATTCAATTTACCTGCCAGACCAGGCGTTGTTGAAACCAGCATATTCACAGAGAGTATAATATATCCGAATACTATTATCCGGCGTATTTAGAATGCGCCTGTATTTCAGGTTCTTCGCTCTGGATTATTCACATGGAAAAGAAGACAAGGGATGGCGACTATCGACAGACAACAATGCAGAGTCAATCGTCGGACTACATTTTTACCGTCTGATAATCTGAAAAATGCCATCAATCAATTAAGAACTTTCGTGGGCACGGATAAAAATGGAGAATACACTGAGTTTATTACGTAGATGCCCCGTGCTTTTTTTTGAGTTATATCGCTTATATCTGCGATGAACAAACCTGGTATTAGCCAGCCTATAGAGGCGCGAACTCATTACGTAGTACAAGCTCCCCCGCAGGGGTCACCGGGGCGAGTATATCTACTCATTCTGGAATATGGAATAACCATGATACCTACGGAACATAAACAACTGCCATTGTCGATAACAGCAGGAGAAATATACCCACTCTCCCCCTAAGAACACCACCTGAGCCTTTGCATTATTATAGTTACGATTGTAATGAGATACACCAGAGAGGGGCGTCTGTTTCTCCGGAAGAGAGATACTTCGCACTCAGTCGCATTAAAAAATCCCAGAAAAACCAGCAGTGCCGGGAAACAGAAGTAGTCAAAATTGGCTTGCATTTGAACATGATTATGACATAGACACCATCACCTGGGATGACAGGGCGGAATAAACATACCGGTTTTATAACCTGGAAATCTTCCGCCGAAAGATATGACTTATGCATGTTGTAAGTCGTGACATTTAGTCAACATTGATCGAAAGCAGAGTTCGCATAGAATCGAAAAGTTGTCGATCGCGTTATATCGGAAGCAACGGTCGTTTTTTGGAAATAAGCAGGGATCTGCTTCCCATTGAGTACATCGCAACCGTGCTTTTTAGCCTGCACAAAGCCATACTCCCGGATGGCGTCAGCCCGGAGTCCTTCGAAAAGGCCTCACCGTGAGGTGAGAAACTATCTACCGGAGCGTGATCGCTCCAAATGGTGGGTTTTTGCTTTTCTGCATCCGGACTCTCCATCGAACTGCGTTAACCCGTGATTTCCCTGCTGCGTTTTTCTCCTGGCCAGCCCGCTGCTAGTTAACGACAAGCGCAGGCCTATTCTCCATAGAATCTTTTCGCAAACACATTTTCAGATATCAGATAACACACTGATTAAAATCGCCATTTTCCCGCTAAAAGCGGCTAAAAACGCCCTTTTCTGGAAATCGATCCGCCCAGGTGGCTGCCCTGCTTTCCCTCCAGATGGCCAAATAGCATCTTATATTCCATTTTGCGCTAAATGACAGAGAAATATTCTTTAAATAACCGTTTTCACAGTTCTAGTATGCAAAAATCTTAAACGAGTGGGTAAATGGTTATGTCACTGTTTCATTCCGTGAGCGACCTGATCGGTCATACTCCCCTGCTCCAGTTGCACAAACTGGATACCGGGCCCTGCAGTCTGTTTTTAAAACTGGAAAATCAGAACCCCGGCGGGTCAATTAAAGATCGGGTTGCGCTGTCGATGATTAATGAAGCCGAGCGCCAGGGAAAACTGGCGCCCGGGGGAACGATTATCGAAGCCACCGCCGGCAATACCGGCCTCGGTCTGGCGCTGATTGCGGCGCAGAAAAATTACCGCCTGATCCTGGTGGTGCCGGACAAAATGAGCCGCGAGAAAATCTTTCACCTTCGGGCGCTGGGCGCGACGGTGCTGCTCACCCGCTCCGACGTCAATAAAGGCCACCCGGCCTACTACCAGGATTATGCCCGCCGCCTTGCCGATGAAACGCCGGGCGCCTTTTATATCGACCAGTTTAATAACGACGCCAATCCGCTGGCCCATGCCACCTCCACTGCGCCGGAGCTTTATCAGCAGCTGGAGGGCGACATCGACGCCATCGTCGTCGGCGTCGGCTCCGGCGGCACGCTGGGTGGGCTTCAGGCCTGGTTTGCTGAGCACTCGCCGAAAACGGAATTTATTCTCGCCGATCCGGCGGGTTCGATCCTTGCCGATCAGGTCGATACCGGACGCTACGGCGAAACGGGATCCTGGCTGGTCGAAGGGATCGGCGAAGATTTTATCCCGCCGCTGGCCAGGCTGGAGGGGGTACATACCGCGTATCGCGTCAGCGACTGCGAAGCATTCCACACCGCGCGCCAGCTGCTGCAGGTCGAAGGAGTGCTGGCCGGCTCTTCCACCGGCACCCTGCTCAGCGCCGCGCTGCGCTACTGCCGGACGCAAAGCCGTCCGAAGCGGGTGGTGACCTTCGCCTGCGACAGCGGCAATAAATACCTGTCCAAAATGTTCAACGACGACTGGATGCGCCAGCAAGGACTGATCGCCCGCCCCGAACAGGGCGATCTCAGTGATTTTATCGCCCTGCGCCATGACGAAGGCGCTACCGTCACGGCCGCGCCGGACGACACCCTGGCCGCGGTCTTTACCCGCATGCGGCTGTATGACATCTCCCAACTGCCGGTACTGGAGGATGGCCGCGTGGTCGGCATCGTCGATGAGTGGGATTTGATCCGCCACGTACAGGGCGATCGCCAACGCTTCTCCCTGCCGGTCAGCGAAGCGATGAGTCGCCATGTTGAAACCCTCGATAAGCATGCGCCCGAGAGCGAACTGCAGGCCATTCTCGATCGCGGTCTGGTGGCGGTGATCGCTGACAACGCGCGTTTTCTTGGCCTGGTCACCCGCAGCGATGTATTGACCGCCTGGCGTAACCGAGTCGCACAATAAGGAATTTTTTATGTCATCTATCCACACCCTGAGTGTACATAGCGGAACCTTCACCGACAGCCACGGCGCAGTGATGCCGCCGATTTATGCCACCTCCACTTTTGCTCAGCCAGCGCCGGGGCAGCATACCGGTTATGAATATTCCCGCAGCGGGAATCCCACCCGTCACGCGCTGGAGACGGCGATCGCCGACCTGGAAAACGGCACGCGCGGCTACGCGTTCGCCTCCGGGCTGGCCGCCATCTCCGCCGTGCTGGAGCTGCTGGATAAGGACAGTCATCTGGTGGCGGTCGATGATGTGTATGGCGGCACTTACCGCCTGCTGGAAAACGTTCGCCGCCGTAGCGCTGGTCTGCAGGTGAGCTGGGTGAAACCCGACGACCTGGCGGGAATTGAAGCGGCGATCCGCCCCGATACGCGCATGATCTGGGTGGAAACGCCCACCAACCCGCTGCTGAAGCTCGCGGATCTCAGCGCCATCGCCGCCATCGCGCGCCGCCATAACCTGATCAGCGTCGCCGATAACACCTTTGCTTCGCCGGCGATCCATCGCCCGCTGGAGCATGGGTTTGATATTGTGGTGCACTCCGCGACCAAGTACCTCAACGGCCATTCCGATGTCGTCGCCGGCCTGGCGGTGGTTGGCGATAACTCCGAGCTCGCGGAAAAGCTTGGCTATCTGCAGAATGCGGTAGGCGGCGTGCTTGACCCGTTCAGCAGCTTCCTGTCGCTGCGCGGCATCCGTACCCTGGCGCTGCGGATGGAGCGCCACAGCGCGAACGCGCTGCAGCTCGCCGAATGGCTGGAACAGCAGCCGGAAGTGGAGCGAGTCTGGTTTCCCTGGCTGGCCTCGCACCCGCATCATCAGCTGGCGCGCCAGCAAATGGCCCTGCCCGGCGGCATGATTTCGGTGGTGGTGAAGGGCGATGAAGGTTACGCCGAGCACATCATCAGCAAGCTGCGCTGGTTTACGCTTGCGGAGAGCCTGGGCGGCGTGGAGAGTCTGGTGAGCCAGCCCTTCAGCATGACCCATGCCTCGATCCCGCTGGAGAAACGCCTGGCGAACGGTATCACACCGCAGCTGATCCGCCTGTCGGTGGGGATCGAAGATCCCAACGATCTGATTGCCGACTGGCAGCAGGCGCTGCGGGCGGAGTGATTATTCCGACGCGCGGGTCGTTGTCAGCGCGTCGGCCATTCCCTGCTGAAGGTGGGCGATAAACTGCGTCAGCTTCGGCAGGGGCCGACGATCCTGGCGCCAGAGCAGATGCACAGGCCGCGGCTGCGGAGTCCACGCCTCCAGCACGCGCACCAGGCTGCCGCTGGCCAGCGCATCGGCCAGCAGCACCTCCGGCTGCATCAGCAGCCCGGCCCCGGCGATCGCCGCCTGGCGCAGCGCGTAGCCATCGTTGCAGCGCAAAACCGCATCGCGTTTCCAGCGCACTTCTCCCTCTACGCCCGGCAGCCGCCACTCGTTGCGGGCGGTCCAGACCGTATGGGACAGGCAGAGATGATCGGCGAGATCTTCCGGCCTGCCGGGCGTTCCGTAACGCGCCAGATAAGCCGGCGCGGCGCAGATCACCATCCGATACGGCGCCAGGTAGCGAGCCACCAGATCCTCCTGATGGATCTCGCCGATACGGATCGCCAGATCGAACCCCTCATCCACCAGATCGACCATCCGGTTAGTCAGATCCAGTTCCACCCGGACCGCAGGCCAGGCCTGCAGGAAGGTGGCGGTCAGGGGCGCGATCACGCTGGCGCCGAACGAGGTGGGAGCGCTCACCCGCAGGGTGCCGGCCGGCGCCAGCCGCAGCCGCTCGACCGCGCTTTCGGCGATGGAGACCTGCTCCATCACCCGTTTCGCTTCGTCAAAATAGACTCGCCCGGCGTCGGTGAGGCTCTGGCGTCGGGTGTTACGCTCCAGCAGACGCGTCGCCAGCTGGCTTTCCAACTGGGCGATATATTTCCCAACCATCACCGCCGACAGCCCCAGGCGCGACGCCGCCCCGGTAAAGCTGCCGCACTCCACCACGGCAATAAACGTCTCCATCCCTCGTAATTTGTCCATATTGCTAACCTCTGGTTAGTAATGCTCTAACTTTTAGCCAGTTTATCCGAGATTACTTTTATTAAAAAATAGCCTCTCACCTCATCAGGAGTCTGCCATGAAAATTATCGTTATCGGTGCCAGCGGCACCATCGGTCGCGCGGTCAGCGAAGAACTGAGTCAGAGACATGAGGTTATCCGCGTCGGCCGCACCCGGGGAGATTATCAGGTGGATATCACCTCGCAGGAGAGCGTCGAGGCGCTATTTGCCCAAACGGGTGAAGTAGATGCCATCGTCTCCACCACCGGCAATCTGCACTTTGGGCCGTTAAGCACCATGACCGACAGCCAGTTCAACCTCGGTCTGCAGGACAAGATGCTGGGGCAAATTCGCCTGGCGCTGGTCGGCCAGCATTTTCTGCGCGACGGGGGGTCGATTACCCTGGTCAGCGGTATTGTCGCGCAGGAACCCATTGCTCAGGGGGTCAATGCCACGACGGTCAACGCCGGTCTGGAAGGCTTTGTCCGCGCCGCCGCCTGCGAACTGCCGCGCGGGATCCGCATCAATCTCATCAGCCCCACCGTGCTCAGCGAGTCGCTGGCGGCCTACGGCGACTTTTTCCCGGGCTTCCCCAGCGTTCCCGCCGCCGCCGTGGCGCAGGCCTATCGCCGCAGCATTGAAGGCGTTCAGACCGGCCGCATCTACCCGGTCGGCTACTAGCCTGTGCCGGCCCGCCGGGGCCGGCGCTTACATCAGGCCGTCGTTGCAGGTACACTGACGGCTGATTGTCTCCGGCCGAAAAACTGATGTTGAAAAAATTATCCTTAATTATCCCGCTACTGGCGCTTATCGCGCTGCTGGTCTGGTGGTTCACCCCGCATTACACCGAGGAAGATGAAGCTTACTACCGGGCGGTATTTTGCATAATCGATCATGACGACAGCCGCCAGTTCCTCCACGATATGCAGAATATCGTCGAGGGGGGAAATTCTGACTACGCGCTGCATAAAACCCATTACCTTCCGGCGCTGGGGCAGCGGATGCTGGATACCTGGCGCCAGCTCAGCCCGCAGGAACAGCAGGCGCTGCGTCAGGACAAGCAGCGCTGCGGCGAGATATTGCGCGAAAAACAACAGGGGAAATCATCCTGACGAGTTGGCAAAATTGCAGCATATCGCCAGCGTCGAATAAGATTGTGCTGTTGATGACCGGATCGCTGTCACAAAATATCCGGTCGTCGTCGCGTCACAGTACGACGTTTTTTCTGCGGCGGAATACGATAAAAAGTAGTTGATCTGGTACGAACTAACTCTTATTTTGCTTCACAGTTTTCAAAATGAGATAAAACTGATGCCTGTCATTATTGCCAGTAGTGTTAAAGAAGCCAAAGCGTTAATTAACGGTGGAAAATACAGGGAAATTATTCTTAACTTCGATATTGATGCCGATGACTTTTTCTCTCTCGCCAGCCATTCCGCCGGAACTAAAATCTCCATCGCCGACCGCAACGATCGCTCTCCGGTAGAATCAGCAAAATAATTAACCCGCGAGGGACGTCTATGTGGTTGTTTATTGGAACCTTTGCGCTGGCTTTTCTCGCAGCGCTGATGCTGGTCTGGCTCGATGACCGGATCGCCGAAACGGATTGACCCTGCGCTGGACGTTAACGTCATACAGGGCTGCGCGCCGCCGAAAAGCGGCGCACAGCAGAGACGTTACAGGGAGGCCGCCAGCCGCTCAACGGCCGTCAGCAATCCGGCTTCTGACACCGTGGAGTAAGAAAGACGCAGGGTACGGGTATCCGGCTTATCGTGATAGAACGCTTCACCCGGGACGTACACCACGCCGTTTTCCAGCGTTTTCTTCATCCATTCCATGGTATCGAACGGATAGCGGAAACGCGCCCACAGGAACATCCCCCCCTGCGGGCGGCTGAATTCCAGGTGCTCGCCAAGGCGGCTTTCCAGCGCATCGGCCAGCGCCACGCACTTCTTGCGGTAGTCTTCGCGAATCAACGCAATCTGGTTATCCAGCCGGTTCAGACTGAGGTATTCCGCAGTGATCACCTGCGACAGCATATTGGTATGCAGATCCGCCGCCTGCTTCACAATCACCGTCTGCTGCGCCAGCCAGTCCGGCATGACGATCCAGCCGATGCGCATCCCTGGCGCGAGGATTTTCGAAAAAGTCGAGGTGTAAACCACCTGATCTTCACAGCCCAGCTCGACAGCATGCTGATAGAGCGGGCGCCGAACGGCGTCAGTAAAGCTAATTTCGCCGTAGGGATCGTCTTCCAGAATGACGAAATCATATTTTTTCGCCAGCTCAACCAACCGGCGACGACGCGCCTCGCTCAGCGTTTTGCCGCCGGGATTGCCGAACGTCGGCACCAGGTAAACAGCTTTGACGCGGGTGGTCTCCAGCAGGTCGGCCAACTGCTCCACCAGCATCCCGTCATCGTCGGTGTCAACGCTGAGAATATTGGCCTGCGCCAGCTGAAATACCTGCAGCGCCGCCAGATAAGTGGGACGCTCAACGACGATAGTATCGCCCGGATCGAGCAGCGTACGGGCAACGATATCCAGCGATTGCTGCGAGCCGGAGGTGATATAGACCTGGGCGGCTGAACAGGCGACGCCACGGGAGTGGCAAATTTCACTCACCGCCTGGCGCAGCGGCGGGTAGCCTTCCGTCAGACCGTACTGGAATGCGTCATTAAAACGCTCGCTCATCACCTTCTGCACCGCCAGCTCCAGGCCTTCGGTATCAAACAGTTCCGGGGCCGGAATGCCGCCGCCAAGCGAAATCACGCCGGGCAGTTTACTGTGCTTGAGAAGTTCGCGGACGGCGGAGGGCTTGAGTTCACCCGCGCGGGCGGCGAGACGCCGATCGTGCATACTATTTTCCTTTTCTGTCTTGTTGTTGTGTTAATTATCTTGGCTTTGTTGCAGGTGCTCCCCGGCGGCGCTTACCATGCCGGGGCTATCCTTTTCAGTACGTTGTCACCCGGACAGGGGTATGCCGCTACCCGGGTTTCGTACGTCATGCTTTGTCTTTCAAAACGATTAACGGCTCGATATCGCTCTCTTTTTTCACCACCAGCGACGAATCGCCGCGCAGGCAGGTACCGCCGTAGTTACCGCCGACGGTAAATGTGCACACCTGAATGTACTTACCGTCCACTTTCGGCAGGCACCACAGCTGCTGGTAGATATTCTTGCGATCGACAAACTGGCCGCTGGTCTTATCCAGAAGTTCATCCTGAGGGCCGATCAGGTCGATATTGTTACCGCAGCGCCCGGAAATAGGCTTCACCGCATAGCCGGTTTTCGCCAGCTCGTCGTTAACCTCAAAATCGGTATCCAGCAGATAGCGATGATGCGGGAACAGCGACCACAGCACCGGCAGAATGGCTTTGTTGCCGGGGATCACCGTCCACAGGGGTTCGAATACCAATACTTCAGGACGCAGCAGGACGTCAATCAGCCGCACCTCATTCTGCGGATGTCCGGTACGAATCGGTACCGCCGCGTACTCCTCGGCGCTGACTTCGCGCACCTGCTCAATGGCGGTTTCCCATGCCCAGGTTTTCCAGACGCAGTTGACCAGCCGCCCGTCGGCGTCGATCAGCTGACCGGCAGCGTCCCAGCGCAGCTCATCAAGGCCAAAGAGAATTTTGCTCTCAAAACCGGCCTGGGTCAGCGAACGCTGAATAAACTGCGCGTGGTAGTTCTCTTCCAGATCCTTGTCCTGCATGATGTGGACGAAGGGCCGCGCCCGGCTGTGTTTCCACGCCCCCGCCAGCTCATCGAGCAGACCTTCCGCTGGATTGTGGCCGGTGCCGTAGTAGCCCTGCTTCAGCCACTGTTCGAGGATCAGCCCGCCTTCGGTATGGCAGGAAGCGGAATCAGCATTGTACTCGTACACCTTCAGCCCGCGCTCGTCCATGCAAAAATCCATGCGCCCGGTGATCATATGATGACGGCGGCGCTGCCACGAGAGGCGCAGACGAGGCCAGAGAATTTTCGGAATATCGAACAGCGCCAGCAGGTTGTCATCCTTCATCACCTTATCGGTGGCGTGCAGATACATCAGGTGCAGCTCGTTGGTGGCTTTGATCAGCTCCTGTTCGGCACTTTCGCTGATGGTGAAATACTGATAGGGATCCTGGTTGATGAAATGACCGTTGGCTGCCACGTAGGCTTTCTGCAGCGGGTCTTTCTCGTTCAGCCATTTACCGCGAAACTGGCCGTTGTTTGGCAGCCGCGCGCCTTTGATGGCCATCGCCTCGCCCGGCAGCACCGGCTGCGGCAGGCTGTGTTCGGTATCGGCGGTCTGGATCATCCAGCCTAAAATTTCGGTATCGGCAAAGGTATCTTTGATCGTGTACCGGCCGTCGTTGACCTCGAGGGTCAGCTCGCGGGTCCACTGCTGGCCCTGCGGCAGCGGCGAGTGAATCACGTTCTGCTCGGCGATACGCACCTTATTGCCGACAAGCTGGGTGATCACCGCCACATGGCCGGTGTGCTTAAACTCGCCCCCCTTCTGCCAGATCAGCAGCGAACCAGCGATAGGCGGACGGCGGGAGCCGTTGGCGAAGGCCTGCAGCGGCAGAATATTGTCATTGACCACTTCGCGCAGGAAACGCAGGGAGAAGATTTCATAAGCCATCCCCACATCGGTGAAGACAAAGCCATAGGTCAGGAACAGAAAGCGGCGCGCAAACTCCACGCACTGCCATTTATGCCCCATATACTCATTACCGATGTAGCTGCGAAACGTCGCGTCATCCGGGTAGTCCTGCGGATTTAAGCTACTGTAATTCGATGAATAAATCGCTACGCCACCGGGTGCATAGCCTAACAATGTCCCAAACGGGGCGTCACTGCTTGTCGATCCTTTGCTCATTTAGCCTGACCTCAAATTAATGCAGCCCGGGCAGTTGGCGAAACAAAACTCCCTCTTCTTATCCTGCCGCAGGCACTTACCAGACAGAGGTGTAACGATGATACCACTCATTCGTTTCGCTAATCGTGCCGTTAAGGAAAATAACCCTGCAGCCGGAAACAAAAGTGATATCGTTATCGGTGATATAACAAAAAAACAACGCAACATCAGGAGTCGACAATGAGCACACCCTCGCATCTGAATGCCCAACCGCTGGTCTGGGGACACGGCCCGCGGACGTTTGAGGTGTTCCTTGAGCCCACCTGCCCCTACTCTGTCCGCGCGTTTAATAAACTCGACGATCTGCTCGATGAGGTCGGCGCCGATAACGTGACCATCAAGATACGCCTGCAGTCGCAGCCGTGGCATCTGTTCTCCGGGGTTATCGTCCGCTGCATCCTCGCCGCGTCCACCCTGCCGCACGGCAGAGAGCAGGCGCATAAGGTGATGCAGGCCGTGGCCGACCATCGGGAAGAGTTTGAGTTTACCGATCACTGCAGCGGGCCGAATATGAACGCCACGCCGCAGCAAATCATTGAGCGCATTGAACGCTACAGTCACGTGCTGCTGGGGGCCGCCTTTGCCCGCCCGGAGCTGCAGGACGTGATCAAGTGGCACAGTAAATACGCCCGTCAGAACGGCATCCATGTCTCGCCGACCTTTATGGTCAACGGCCTGGTGCAGCCGGATCTGGGCAGCGGCGATGATGTCAGCGTGTGGGCCGCGCGGATTATGGCCTGAGGTCACCTGCTACACTTTTTGTACATCCACGAAAAAGGCAAACCAGCATGTCAGAGCAAAACTACCAGCCACCAAAAGTGTGGGAATGGAAGCAAAACAGCGGCGGCGCGTTCGCCAACATCAACCGTCCCGTTTCCGGCGCGACTCATGAACGCGTCCTGCCGGTAGGAACCCATCCGCTCCAGCTATACTCACTCGGTACACCCAACGGCCAGAAGGTGACGATCATGCTTGAAGAGCTGCTGGCGCTGGGCGTCAGCGGCGCGGAGTACGACGCCTGGCTGATACGCATTGGCGAAGGGGATCAGTTTTCCAGCGGCTTTGTCGAGATCAACCCGAACTCGAAGATCCCGGCCCTCAGCGACCATTCCACCACGCCGCCGACCCGGGTATTTGAGTCCGGCAACATTCTTCTCTATCTGGCGGAAAAATTTGGTTTCTTCCTGCCGAAAGATCCTGCCGGTCGCACCGAAACCCTCAACTGGCTGTTCTGGCTGCAGGGCGCGGCGCCGTTCCTCGGCGGCGGCTTCGGCCACTTCTATAACTATGCGCCAGTGAAGATCGAGTACGCGATCGACCGCTTTACGATGGAAGCCAAACGCCAGCTCGACGTACTGGACAAACAGCTCGCCCGCGGTCGCTATGTGGCCGGCGAGGAGTACACCATCGCCGATATGGCTGTCTGGCCGTGGTATGGCAACGTAGTGCTGGGCAATGTCTATAACGCGGCGGAGTTCCTCGACGCCGGGAGCTATAAAAACGTGCTGCGCTGGGCGCAGGATGTCGGCAACCGCCCGGCCGTCAAGCGCGGACGCATCGTCAACCGCACCAACGGCCCGCTCAATGAGCAGCTGCATGAGCGCCATGATGCCCGAGACTTTGACACCCAAACGGAAGATAAGCGCCAGGCGTAAGGTCTTCACCCTTTCCCGTGGACGGGAAAGGGTTCCCACCACAGGACGGTTCCGCCTGCGAAGCCGTCCTGTTTAGCTTTCCAGCCGATAGCCCGCCAGAAAATAGCGCATCGCCATACCCGACCCACCTTCTTTGAAGAAATCCATCACCATATCCCTGTCCAGGCCATAGCGACGGGTGAGGATCCCCGCTTCCCAGGCGCTGAGCTGGCGGTCGCCGGTTTTTTCAAACATGCGGTGCGAGTAGCCGAGCACAAACCCGCGTTTATAGTCGGCGCAAAAATTCGCCGCATGCGCGGCGGTGTCAGCATAGGATGCCTGTAGCCCCGCCATTAAGCCTTTGCCAAAATGATTTTCCATCGCGCCCTCCCAATCGTTATATAATAAATTATATAGCGTTTTTTTGAGCGAGCGGTAGCGCTATTTATGACGGTTGCGCTAGCGTAAATACTTCTCAAACCATGCCAGCGTGCGTTGCCAGGCCAGATCAGCCGCAGTCCGATCGTAGCGCGGCGTGGAATCATTATGAAAGCCGTGATTCACGCCCTGATAGAAATAGGCCTCGTAGACTTTATGGTGTTCCTGCAACGCCTGTTCATAGGCAGGCCAGCCTTCATTAATGCCGCTATCGAGGCCGGCATAGTGCAGCAGCAGCGGTGCTTTAATTTTATCAACCTCCTTCAGCGGCGGCTGGCGACCGTAAAACGGCACCGCGCAGGCCAGCTCCGGGATCGCCACCGCCGCCGCGTTGCTGACGCCGCCGCCGTAGCAAAAACCGGTGATACCGACCTTCCCCGTCGCCTGTGGATAGTTCGCCATAAACGCGACCGCCGCAAAAAAATCATTCATCAGCTTCACGGGATCGACTTTCTGCTGTAGGGCGCGGCCTTCATCATCATTCCCCGGATAGCCGCCGACGGCGCTCAGGCCATCCGGCGCCAGCGCGATATACCCCGCTTTCGCTACCCGCCGGGCTACATCTTCAATATAGGGGTTCAGGCCGCGGTTCTCATGCACCACCACCACAGCGGGCGCTTTGTCGGCTATTTTTGTCGGCGTCACCAGGTAAGCCCGCACTTCGCCGTGACCGTCAGGAGAGGGATAATGAATATACTCCGGGCGGATATCCGGGTCGGTGAACGGTACCTGCTCTGCCAGGGCATAGTCGGGCTTCAGCAGATTAAACAGCGCCAGCGCGGTCATCCCGCCGACAGTATATTTCCCCGCCAGCTGGAGAAACTCGCGTTTACTGATTTTGCCGTGGGCATAGTAGTCATAATATTCGAGCAACTGCTGCGGGAAATCTTTGGCCGTTAATCGCGTCATCACCCTGCCTCCGTTGTTAAGCGCTCTTTAAGCAAAGCAGAAGCCCGGACATACGCCAGCCCAGAAAAGCATTAAACGGGGAGAAACAGCCCAGCGGCTAACACCGCCGGGAGAGAAGGGATCAGTGTTTCACTTTGGTCAGACGATCAAGGTAGCCCATCACAAAGGCCGAAAGCACGAAGGTCAGGTGGATAATCACGTACCACATCAGCTTATTGTCCGGGACGTTTTTCGCATCCATAAACACCCGCAGCAGGTGAATAGAGGAGATCGCCACGATGGAGGCGGCAACCTTATTTTTCAGCGAAGTCGCGTCCATTTTGCCCAGCCAGCTGAGTTTTTCTTTACCCTCGTTAATATCCAGCTGCGAGACAAAATTTTCATACCCGGAGAACATCACCATCACCAGCAAACCGCCCACCAGGGTCATATCCACCAGCGACAGCAGGGTCAGAATCATATCCGACTCGCTGACGCTAAAAATATGCGGCAGTATGTGGAAGATCTCCTGAAAAAATTTGATGGTCAGCGCAATCAGACCGAGCGAGAGGCCAAAATAAACCGGCGCCAGCAGCCAGCGCGAGGCGTACATAGCATTTTCCAGAAAGCGTTCCATAAGATCCTGTCAGTTAACAAATAGAAGCGACATTATACCTCAGAGAGATAACGTGATGGCAACGCCAGGCCAACACATCGCCGGCAGACAACAAAAAAAGGCCTGCACGCGGCCAGCCTTTGCAGAAACGCAAGCGGGTTATTTGGCTTTGACGGTCTCTTCGCCCACCAGCCCGATCTTGAGATAGCCCGCCTGATGCAGGGTATCCATCACTTTCATCATCGTCTCGTAATCGACGGTTTTATCCGCGCGGAAGAAGACGGTGGTATCTTTTTTGCCGGCGGTCAGGCTATCCAGGGCGTTAATCATATTCGCTTCGGTAACCGGGTCGTTGCCGAGGAACATGCTCTTATCCGCCTTCACCGACAGGTAGATGGGTTTTTCCGGTCGCGGTTGCGGCTGGCTGGAGGAGGCCGGCAGATTGACCTTCACGTCGACCGTCGCCAGCGGCGCGGCCACCATAAAGATAATCAGCAGAACCAGCATGACGTCGATAAACGGCGTCACGTTGATCTCATGCATTTCGCCGTTATCGTCCAGGTTTTCATTAAGACGCATCGCCATAGCCGATCAACCTACCCGTAATTTCTGCGCGCTGCGCACCGGCTTCACGCCGCTGGCGCTGAGGTCCAGATCGCGGCTTTGCAGCAGGAGTACCTGAGCGGCGACGTCGCCGAGCGAGGCCTTGTAGCTGCCGATCATGCGGGCGAAGATGTTATAGATGACCACCGCCGGGATGGCGGCGAACAGGCCGATGGCCGTCGCCAGCAGCGCTTCTGCGATGCCCGGCGCTACCACCGCAAGATTGGTGGTCTGGGTCTGGGCGATGCCGATAAAGCTGTTCATGATGCCCCAGACGGTACCAAACAGACCCACAAACGGGGAAATGGCGCCGATGGTCGCCAGGTAGCCGTTACCGCGACCCATATGGCGACCGACCGCTGCAACGCGGCGCTCAAGGCGAAAACCGGTTCGTTCCTTGATGCCTTCATTGTCTTCGGCACCGGCAGAGAGTTCGAGTTCGTTCTGCGCTTCATTGATAAGCTGGGTGGTGAGGCTTTTCGCCTCAAAGGCGCTGGCGATATCGCTGGCCTGATCGAGAGAGCGGGCTTCCGCCAGCTGCTGCTGTTCACGTTTGAGGCGACGCTTGCTGGCGAGGATTTCCGCCCCTTTACCGAAGAAGATGGCCCATGTGACGACCGACGCCAGAATCAGGCCAATCATCACCACCTTAACGACAATATCGGCATGATGATACATACCCCAAACGGAGAGATCCGCCTGCATCAAATTATTACCCACGCTCTATCTCCACGACGATAATCACAAAATCTGCCCACAATAATATCAAAACGACATCGAATTGATAGTGGTTCTCATTAGTATTTACACTGTGCAGCAAATCACGTTTATTTTCCTTGCGCTTACGCAGTAAAAAAGCGGCTAACCGCGGGCCTGGTAAAATTTTCGCCTGTATCGGCGGTGCGCTGGTATAGAAAAGCAGATTCATGTTAGTTTAGACGTCCAGACGTATAAAAACAGGTTCGTCAACATGGCTGATAAACATCTTGATACCGCGCTGGTCAACGCCGGGCGGAGCAAAAAGTACACCCAGGGCTCAGTGAACAGCGTTATCCAGCGCGCGTCATCGCTGGTTTTCGACACCGTCGAGGCCAAAAAGCACGCCACCCGCAATCGGGCCAACGGCGAGCTGTTCTACGGTCGTCGCGGCACCCTGACCCATTTCTCGCTGCAGGAAGCGATGTGCGAGCTGGAAGGCGGCGCCGGCTGCGCCCTCTTCCCCTGCGGCGCCGCGGCGGTGGCTAACACTATCCTGGCGTTTGTCGAGCAAGGCGACCATGTGCTGATGACCAATACCGCCTATGAGCCAAGCCAGGACTTTTGTACCAAAATTCTCGCCAAACTCGGCGTCACCACCAGCTGGTTCGATCCCTTAATCGGCGCCGATATCGCCCGTCTGGTTCGCCCTGAGACCCGCGTGGTGTTCCTCGAATCGCCCGGCTCGATCACCATGGAAGTGCACGATGTGCCGGCGATAGTCGCCGCCGTGCGTCAGGTCGCCCCGGAAGCGATTATCATGATCGATAACACCTGGGCGGCGGGGATCCTGTTTAAAGCCCTGGATTTTGGCATTGATATTTCCATTCAGGCAGGCACCAAATACCTGATCGGCCATTCCGACGCCATGGTGGGCACCGCGGTGGCGAACGCGCGCTGCTGGCCGCAGCTGCGTGAAAATGCCTACCTGATGGGGCAAATGCTGGACGCCGATACTGCCTATATGACCAGCCGCGGCCTGCGCACCCTGGGCGTGCGCCTGCGTCAGCATCATGAAAGCAGCCTGCGCATCGCCGAGTGGCTGGCGCAGCACCCGCAGGTGGCGCGGGTAAACCACCCCGCCCTGCCCGGCAGTAAAGGTCATGAGTTCTGGAAACGTGATTTCACCGGCAGCAGCGGGCTATTCTCGTTTGTGCTCAGCAAGCGCCTCAATGATGCCGAACTGGCGGAGTATCTCGACAATTTCAGCCTGTTCAGTATGGCCTATTCGTGGGGCGGCTTTGAGTCGCTGATTCTCGCCAACCAGCCGGAGCAAATCGCCCATATTCGACCGGATGCTGAAGTCGACTTCAGCGGCACGCTGATCCGCCTGCACATTGGTCTCGAAAATGTTGACGATCTGCAGGCGGATTTAGCAGCGGGCTTCGCGCGTATCGTGTAAAGTGACAGTCAGTGGCAACAATAGCGGACGCTTTTTAGCAAAGCGGCCGCTTTTGTTGCGCCCGGGATCAAGGTGCTCGGGCCTCTTCAGGAGTACACTAGTCAACAATACGGTACCACTTAGGAAAGTCCATGGTTGTCATTCAAGAGATTGTCGCCGCGCTGTGGCAACATGATTTTGCCGCATTGGCGAACCCTCACGTTGTGGGCGTTGTATATCTGGTTATGTTCGCGACCCTGTTTCTGGAAAACGGGCTGCTGCCCGCCTCCTTTTTACCGGGAGACAGCCTGCTGCTGCTCGCCGGCGCGCTGATTGCTAAAGGCGTCATGGACTTTGTGCCCACTATCGCCATTCTGACCGCCGCCGCCAGCCTCGGCTGCTGGCTGAGCTATGTGCAAGGGCGCTGGCTGGGCAATACGCAAACGGTGAAAGGCTGGCTGGCGCATCTGCCGCATAAGTACCATCAGCGCGCCACCTGCATGTTTGACCGCCACGGCCTGCTGGCGCTGCTCGCGGGCCGTTTTCTGGCGTTTGTCCGCACCCTGCTGCCAACCATGGCCGGGATTTCTGGCCTGCCGAACCGCCGCTTCCAGTTCTTCAACTGGCTGAGCGCCCTGCTGTGGGTCTGTGTGGTGACGGGTCTTGGCTATGCGCTGAGCATGATCCCGTTTGTGAAGCGCCATGAAGATCAGGTGATGACCTGTCTGATGATCCTGCCGATTGCCCTGCTGCTGGCTGGCCTGCTCGGCACGCTGTTCGTGGTCATTAAAAAGAAATATTGCAGCGCCTGACGCTTATCTGCCGGGGGGCCTGCGCCCGCCCGGCCGCCCTTTCCCGGTATTACATCCCCTGCATCGTGCGAATACGCGCGGCGTCTTCTCCCGGCGTCAAACCGAAGTAGCGCTTAAACTCGCGGCTGAACTGCGAAGGGCTTTCATATCCCACGCGCATCGCCGCCGCGCTGGCCTTCATGCCGTCATGGATCATCAGCATTCGTGCTTTGTGCAAACGGTAGTTTTTCAGATACTGCAAAGGAGATGTGCTGGTCACCGCTTTAAAATTATGGTGAAACGCTGACACACTCATATTCGCTTCCGCCGCCAGCCGATCGACGCTGAGGTTTTCGGTGTACTGGCTTTCGATATGCTTGAGCACGCGGCTTATCAGGCTGAAGTGGGTCTGCCGGCTGACCAGCGCCAACAGCGCGCCGCCGCAGGGCCCCGTCAGCACATAATACAGAATTTCGCGGACGATTTGCTTGCCAAGGATCCGTGCGTCCAGCGGCCGCTCCATCACGTCAAGCAGCCGTTCGGCAGCGCACAGAATATCCTCCGAGAGTACCGCGGAGTTTATCCCGCTGGAGGCGACCGCGGGCTGAAACAGCGGATCTTCGCCAATATCCATCAGCAGCTCTTGCAGTTGCAGGATATCGACGTTCAGGCGCATCCCGGCGAGGGGCACCTCCGGGGTGGCAAAGGTTTCGCACTCGAAAGGTAGCGGCACGGTCAACAGTAAATATTCGTTTGTATCGTAGCGAAAAGTCCGCTCATTGATATAACCAATTTTATGGCCCGAAAAGAGAAAAACGATCCCCGGCTGATACATCACCGGCGTCCGGGGCCCCGGTTGCGTTCCGTACAGCAAACGGACGTCAGGCAGCAACGAACTTAACATTTCGTGCTTATCTTTCAGCAGGTTAATCTTCTCCGTTAATGTCCGACATATCTCTGCGTGTTGCATTGCCACCGTCTCTCCCGATGTTTCTTCACCTGTACATTGTGCGCAGGCCGCTACAAATTCTCCAGCCATATGGAGAAATAGGCAAGACATCGGCAGGAATGTGCATTGAGGGTCAACGGCGCCAGGACCACAATAACCTTCATCGGGCAGCGGTATCGTCCCTGTCGACGGTTTTACTCTTTGGAGGACTTAAGCAATGAATAATTTCGACCTGCATACCCCAACCCGCATTCTGTTTGGCAAAGGCGCGATTGAAAAGCTGCGTGAACAGATCCCGGCGGAAGCCCGCGTACTGATCACCTACGGCGGCGGCAGCGTCAAAAAAACAGGCGTCCTGGATCAGGTCCTCACCGCTCTGAATGGCCTGGATGTCCTTGAATTTGGCGGCATCGAGCCGAATCCGTCTTACGAAACCCTGATGAATGCGGTGAAACTCGCCCGGGAAGAGAAAGTGACCTTCCTGCTGGCGGTCGGCGGCGGTTCGGTGCTGGATGGCACCAAGTTTATCGCTGCAGCAGCCCACTACGACGCGGATATCGATCCGTGGGAAATTCTGGAAACCTATGGCAGCAAAATTGCCAGCGCCATTCCAATGGGCTCGGTACTGACTCTGCCGGCGACCGGTTCTGAATCCAACAAAGGCGCGGTCATATCGCGGAAAACCACCGGCGACAAACGCGCGTTTATGTCTTCGCACGTCCAGCCGCAGTTCGCGATCCTCGATCCGGTTTATACCTATACCCTGCCGCCGCGCCAGGTCGCGAACGGCGTGGTTGACGCCTTCGTCCATACCGTCGAGCAGTACGTGACCTACCCGGTTGACGGCAAAATCCAGGACCGCTTCGCCGAAGGCATTCTCCTGACCCTGATCGAGGATGGCCCGAAAGCCCTGCAGGAACCGGAGAACTATAACGTGCGCGCCAATATTATGTGGGCGGCGACGCAGGCGCTGAACGGCCTGATCGGCGCAGGCGTGCCACAGGACTGGGCGACGCATATGCTCGGCCACGAGCTGACGGCGATGCACGGCCTGGATCACGCCCAGACGCTGGCTATCGTGCTGCCGGCGCTGTGGAATGAGAAACGCGATGCCAAGCGCGAGAAGCTGCTGCAGTATGCCGAGCGCGTGTGGAATATTACCGAAGGCTCTGACGACCAACGTATCGATGCCGCCATCGCCGCAACGCGTCAGTTCTTCGAGCAGATGGGCGTGCCGACCCGCCTTTCCGATTACGGTCTCGACGGTAGCTCCATCCCGGCGCTGCTGGCGAAACTGGAAGAGCACGGCATGACTAAACTTGGCGAACATCAGGATATCACCCTGGACGTCAGCCGCCGTATTTACGAGGCTGCACGCTAAGCGCTCCCCGCCTGATTCACCTCTCCTTACGTTAAACAAACGCCGGGGAGAGGTGTTTTTACTACCGTTTTTAGCTATTTCGTCCAGACTTAATGCTACCCCTCGGCGGATCCTGCTTCGCCGAGTTCATTAACAGGAGGAAGGCATGACACATCCAACCGTTATAAAACTGCACGACGGCAACCTGATGCCGCAGCTGGGTCTCGGCGTGTGGAAAGCTGGCAACGAGGAAGTCGTCTCCGCCATTCATAAGGCGCTGGAAGTCGGTTATCGCTCTTTTGACACCGCCGCCGCGTACCAAAATGAGACCGGCGTCGGCAATGCGCTGCACAGCGCTGGCGTCAACCGCGATGAGCTCTTCATCACCACCAAGCTGTGGAACGACGATCAAAAACGGCCGCACGAGGCGCTGAAAGAGAGCCTCAGCAAACTGAAGCTGGACTATGTGGATCTCTATTTAATCCACTGGCCGGTACCGGCTATCGGCCATTACGTCGAGGCCTGGCAGGCGTTGATCGAGCTGCAGCAGCAGGGGCTGACCAAAAGCATTGGCGTGTGTAATTTCCAGGTACCGCATCTGCAGAAGCTGATTGATGAAACCGGCGTCGCCCCGGTGATCAATCAGATAGAACTCCATCCACTTATGCAGCAGCGTCAGCTGCACGCGTGGAACGCCACCCACAAGATCCAGACCGAATCCTGGAGCCCGCTGGCCCAGGGCGGCGAAGGCGTCTTCGATCAAAAAGTCATCCACCAGCTCGCCGATAAGTACGGCAAAACGCCGGCGCAAATCGTCATCCGCTGGCATCTTGATAGCGGTCTGGTGGTGATCCCGAAATCCGTCACGCCGTCGCGTATCGCGGAAAACTTTGACGTCTGGGACTTCCGTCTCGACAAAGATGAGCTGGGAGCGATCGCGAAGCTGGACCAGGGTAAACGTCTCGGTCCTGACCCGGATCAGTTCGGCGGATAATGCTCTCTCTTGCCATCGCCTTTAGCGCCTCAGCGTTAAAGGCGATCGCAGACCAGATGAATATCCTCTGGCTCCAGCGCAAACAGCGCCGGGTCGGGCTTATCCGCTAAGCGACATCCCTGAGCCAGATAAAAATCGACGGTGTTTTTGTTGGGGATCGACGAGATATAGAGGCCGGACGCCCCCATTTCTGGCAGCTGGTGCAGGGCATACTGAAACAGTCGCTGCCCCCAGCCCTGGCCGCGCTTTCCCGCCCCTACATAAAAGAATAATAGCTGGCGCAGCTCGCCATTCATGCCGCGAGGCAGCGTATCCAGCGCCGCTGCGGCAATCATCTGCTCATCGTCAAAAAAGGCGAAAAAAATACCGCCGCGATCGTAACAGGCCTCGTGAATCGGAGTATAAACCTGACGATCGTGAGGGTCCCAGCCACGCACGTCATAATATTCCCGATAAGCCCGCAGCTGACCGTTATCGAGACGGTAGAGCGTATCGATAATTTCGCTGCGGTCTATCTCCCAGAGCTGGTCCAGTTGTTGTCGCGACAGGATGACCGGCGTCATCACCTCTCTCCTTTTTTCACAGATGTTCCCGGCGAGCGATCCCGCCGGGCCAGCCGCTTAGCGTGATACGGCCTTCGGCTTAACGCGTTTTTTCGCGCCCGCAGCGGCAGGCGTCTGGCGCTGATGGGCGATCGGCGTGTGCTTGGTCAGCGCCGGACGAGTATGGCGGTTCTGGCGACGCGCTTCACGCATTTCGTCCAGGGTTGGCGCTGGCACCAGGCAGTCGCGACGGGAGCCAATCAGGTGCTTCTTGCCCATCGCCTCCAGCGCCTGACGGATCAGCGGCCAGTTTGCCGGATCGTGGTAGCGGAGCAGCGCTTTGTGCAGACGGCGCTGTTTATCGCCCTTCGGCACCACCACCTCTTCGCTCTTATAACCAATTTTACCCAGCGGGTTCTTGCCGGTGTAATACATGGTGGTCGAGTTCGCCAGCGGCGACGGATAGAAGTTCTGCACCTGGTCGAGGCGGAAGCGATGCTTCTTCAGCCACAGCGCCAGGTTCACCATATCTTCATCACGGGTCCCCGGATGAGCGGAGATAAAGTACGGGATCAGATACTGCTCTTTACCCGCCTGCTTCGAATAGGTGTCGAACAGCTCTTTAAAGCGGTCGTAGCTGCCCATTCCCGGCTTCATCATCTTCGACAGCGGTCCCTCTTCGGTATGCTCCGGGGCGATCTTCAGATAGCCGCCGACGTGGTGGGTCGCCAGCTCTTTGATATAGCGCGGATCTTCGACCGCGATGTCATAGCGTACCCCGGAGGCGATAAGGATCTTCTTGATGCCCTTCAGCTCGCGAGCGCGGCGATAAAGATTGATCGTCGGCTCATGGTTGGTATCCATGTGCGGGCAAATATCCGGATAGACGCAGGAGAGACGGCGGCAGGTCTGCTCAGCGCGCGGCGATTTACAGCGCAGCATATACATGTTGGCCGTTGGCCCGCCGAGATCGGAGATCACCCCGGTAAAGCCGGGCACGGTGTCGCGAATGGCTTCGATCTCATTAATGATCGAATCCTCAGAACGGCTCTGGATTATGCGTCCTTCGTGCTCGGTGATCGAGCAGAACGAACAGCCGCCGAAGCAGCCGCGCATGATGTTGATTGAGAAGCGGATCATCTCATACGCCGGAATACGCGCATCGCCATAGGAAGGATGCGGCACCCGCTTGTACGGCAGCGCGAAGACGCTGTCCATCTCTTCGGTGGAGAGCGGGATTGCCGGCGGGTTGATCCAGATGTAGCGCTCGCCGTGCTTTTGCATCAGCGCCCGGGCGCAGCCGGGGTTGGTTTCGTGGTGCAAAATGCGCGAGGCGTGAGCGTACAGGACCTTATCGCCTTTCACCTTCTCGAAGGAAGGCAGCAGCACATAGGTTTTTTCCCACGGTTTGGGCCGCGGCGGTTGCACAGTAATGCTTTTCGCTTCCTGTTTTTTCGGCGCGACCGGTTTGTTATCGGCGCACGGCAGATCTTCACCGTACGGATGCGGGATGGGGTCAATTTTACCGGGCGTATCCAGACGGGTGGAGTCCACGCCGCTCCAGCCCGGCAGCGCCTCTTTCACCATGATGGCGGTATTGCGCACATCGCGGATCTGGTCGATGGTTTCGCCCATCGCCAGGCGATGAGCCACTTCCACCAGCGGACGCTCGCCGTTGCCGAACATCAGCATATCGGCCTTGGAGTCCACCAGCACCGAGCGGCGCACGGTGTCGGACCAGTAATCATAGTGGGCGGTACGACGCAGGCTGGCTTCGATGCCGCCGAGGATCACCGGCACATCTTTCCACGCCTCTTTACAGCGCTGGGTGTAGACGAGGGTAGCGCGGTCCGGTCGTTTGCCCGCCACGTTACCCGCCGTATAGGCATCGTCATGACGTAGTTTACGGTCGGCGGTGTAACGGTTGATCATTGAGTCCATGTTACCGGCGGTCACGCCGAAGAACAGGTTCGGTTTTCCCAGACGCATAAAGTCGTCTTTGCTGTTCCAGTCCGGCTGGGAGATGATCCCTACCCGGAAACCCTGCGCTTCCAGCATGCGGCCGCAGATGGCCATCCCGAAGCTCGGGTGGTCGACATAGGCGTCGCCGGTGACCAGAATAATGTCGCAGCTATCCCAGCCAAGTTGATCCATCTCTTCACGCGACATCGGTAAAAAGGGCGCAGGGCCAAAACAGGCAGCCCAGTATTGCGGCCAGGAAAAAAGGTCACGATCCGGTTGGATCAGGGATATTGCGCTCATATTGCTTCCGGGGAAAATGATAAAAAAATAACCAAAAGGGCGTGGATTATAAGCCGGAATGATAGTGGAAATGAAGGAGGATTTTCTCAAACCCTGACCGTGCGCCGGCCAGGGTCAGAGAGATTACGGCGCGGGATTCACCAGCATCTGGCCGATCGAGCCGCGATCGGCAAGCTCCAGCGTCTGACTCAAATACTGGAACGGGAAGTGCGGCCACGATGGTTGAGCGTAATAGACCAGCAGCTCAACCTGCCCGTCGACCCACACGGTGTCCTTCCAGCCGCGATCTTCCGGGAAAGGAGACGAGCCGTTGACATTACGGATCTGGAACATCACCCCTTCAATATGGAACGACTGCGGGCGGTCGGCGCGCACCGTCCAGCGCTCCCAGGTCCCCTGCTGCGCCGTGATATCGATACGCTGCGGATCCCACAGCTGGCCGTTGATGCCCGGATCGTCGCCAAGGGTGATATCCCGGCTGCGGATCGGCGTACCGGAGAGCAGCTCGGTCGGCAGCAGGCGCACCGGCAGACTGTCGGTCACCAGCGGCAGCAGCCCGGTCGGACGCAGCGTCAGCACCAGCGTGGAGACCAGGATGCTTGACGGTTCAAAAAAACCGCGGATACGGTCGACGATGCTCGCCGCTTCGCCGCAGGTAATGGACACTTCATCGCCGTTAGTCATATCGACCAGAATTTCACGCCGCTCCCCCGGGGCCAGCGATAGCTGCTTGAGCGAAACCGGCGCCGGCAGGAATCCCTGATCGCCGGAAATCACATGCAGCAGTCGGCCATCGCTCATCTGCAGCTGATAGCGCCGGGAGTTGGAAGCGTTCAGCAGGCGCAGGCGCACCCAGCCGCGCGACACTTCAACATACGGGCTCTGCACGCCGTTAACCAGCAGCGTGTCGCCCACAAAGCCGCCGCTGCCCGGTTCGCTATATTCCGGCGTGCCGAAGTTATCCAGCCGTTTATCCTGAATAATCACCGGGAAGTCATCGACGCCATAGTGGTTAGGGATCGGCAGGTTCTTGCTGACCTCGTCTTCCACCAGCCACATGCCCGCCAGACCGTTGTAAACCTGTTTCGCCATCCGGTTCGGCGTGTTGGCCTGATACCACAGCGTCGCCGCGCTCTGGCGGATAGGCAGCACCGGCGCCCAGTCGGCGTTCGGCGACATCATGCGCGCCGCGCCGCCAATCAGCGGGCCAGGCACCTGCAGACCGCGGATGGTCATCGCCACGTTCTCCGTCAGGCGGTTGCTGTAGATAAGCTTGACGTCGTCTCCGTTCCAGACGCGGATCGTCGGCCCCATATAGCGGCCATTGATCCCCCAGACGGGGGCGCGGGTGCCGGGGGTAAACGACCAGTGGGAACGCTGCAGCGTCAGAAACAGCGGCTGGCCGCGACGAGATTCCAGCAGCGGCGGAACCGGCAGCGCAGGCTGCTGGCCGGCGGCATGGGCCTTCAGCGGCGCGGCGCCAGCGCACAGCGCTACGCCGGAAGCCTTAATAAACTGACGCCGACTGAGTGACATATTAACTCCATGACATACTGACAAATGAAAAAGGGAATTCGTTTCCCGCCAGCAATACGCGCGCGTTGGCGGCGTTTCCTGTCTTATTGCTTTCCAGCCGCTTCGCGCTCGGCCACTTCGTTGTCCAGATCAGCGATTTTGGCGGCCATCAGCTCGCGGCAATGCGTCGCCAGCGCGCGCACGTTGTCTTTACCAAACTGAGTGGTATCTACCGGCGGCAGCATTTCCACAATCACCAGACCGTTGTTCCAGCGATTGAGCTTTATTTTATTCGATGTATTCGAGACACACACCGGAATAATCGGCACCCCAGCGGCAATAGCCGCGTGAAAAGCCCCGGTTTTAAACGGCAGCAGGCCGCGGCCGCGGCTACGGGTCCCTTCCGGGAACATCCAGAACGAAATTTTACGCTTTTTAAAAGCGTTGACGACTTCGGCAATAGTGCCGTGCGCTTTGGTTCGGTTATTACGGTCAATCAGCAAATTGCCCGTCAGCCAGTACAGTTGGCCAAAGAACGGGATCCACAGCAGGCTCTTTTTACCTACGGTGACCGTCGGAGCCTGCACGATATTCGACGCCGTCACCATATCATAGTTGTTCTGGTGGTTAGCGATGTAGATCGCGTTACCATAGCTTTCCGCGTCGGCGGGTTTGCGTAGCTCTACCTTGAGGCCAAATACCGGAGATAAACGGCCAAACAGATGGCCGAAAGTGGCAACGTGTTTTGGATTACGTGGGCTGAACAAGCAGTACAGACAGCCAAGTACGCACACTACGATGCAATAAATGACCACGAAAATTACTCGAAAAATGAATAGCATAGCTACCTCTAAAACCCAAACCGCTTAGAATTATTCGCTGCTGGCAGAAGGCAGGCTCACAAGTTCTGCGCAGGCCGGGACCGTTCTTCCTGGGTCCCTGATGATGGACATTGTTAATCGCAACGCCTGAATAAACAACGATTTTGCGGCATTTTTTCGTCTCCTCCCGTCAAAGACGGGAGGAGACGCGCTTACTCTTCGCTATCGCCTGCCGCGGCACGACGCGGCGAGTCAATTTCCACGCGGTCAATTTTCTGCAGGCCGCGCATCAGCGAACCGCGGCGGCCGCGCTCGCCAGTGACTTTTTGCAGCTCTTCCGGACGCAGTTTGATCTTCCGTTTGCCGACGTGAATGGTCAGCGTACTCTGCGGCGGCAGAACAAACAGATGTGCCAGACCGTCCTGGCCGGCTGCGGCTTCCGCCGCCGGAATGCTGATAATTTTGTTGCCCTTGCCTTTCGACAGCTGCGGCAGATCGCTGACCGGGAACATCAGCATCCGCCCGGCGGCGGTGATGGCCAGCAGCATATCGGACTCATCCTCAATCACCAGCGGCGGCATCACGTGCGCGTTGTCAGGCAGGGTGATTAGCGCTTTACCGGCACGGTTGCGCGCCACCAGATCGTTGAAGGTACAGACGAAACCGTAGCCCGCGTCGGAAGCCATCAGCAGTTTCTGATCGTCGCTTTCCATTAGCATATGCTCCACGGTCGCGCCCGGCGGCAGGGTCAGTTTGCCGGTAAGCGGTTCACCCTGGCCACGCGCGGAAGGCAGAGTAATCGGATCGATGGCATAGCTGCGTCCGGTGGTATCGATAAACACCACCGGCTGGTTGCTCTTGCCCTTCGCCGAGGCTTTCCAGCTGTCGCCCGCCTTATAGCTCAAGCCCTGGGCGTCAATGTCGTGTCCTTTGGCGCTGCGCACCCAGCCCATCTGCGACAGAACGATAGTCACCGGCTCAGACGGCAGCATGTCATGTTCGCTCATCGCTTTCGCTTCTTCACGCTCGTGAAGCGGCGAGCGACGGTCGTCGCCGAAGGCATCGGCATCGGCCTGCAGCTCTTTTTTCAGCAGGTTGTTCATCTTACGTTCAGACGCCAGAATCGCCTGCAGCTGGTCGCGCTCTTTTTCCAGCTCGCTCTGCTCGCCGCGGATCTTCATCTCTTCCAGTTTGGCGAGGTGGCGCAGTTTTAATTCCAGAATCGCTTCCGCCTGGGTTTCGCTGATGCCAAAGCGCGACATCAGGGCCGGCTTCGGTTCATCTTCAGTGCGGATGATCTCAATCACTTCATCGATATTAAGAAACGCCACCAGCAAACCTTCGAGGATATGCAGGCGCTTCAGCACTTTCTCTAACCGATGGTTTAGACGGCGACGCACGGTATCGCGACGGAACACCAGCCACTCGCTGAGGATCTCCAGCAGGTTTTTCACCGCCGGGCGGCCGTCAAGGCCGATCATATTGAGGTTGATGCGGTAGCTCTTCTCCAGATCGGTGGTGGCGAACAGGTGGTTCATCACCTGTTCCATATCCACCCGGTTGGAGCGCGGGACAATCACCAGACGGGTCGGGTTTTCGTGGTCCGATTCGTCGCGCAGATCGTCAACCATCGGCAGCTTTTTATTGCGCATCTGCGCCGCAATCTGCTCCAGCACTTTGGCGCCGGAGACCTGATGCGGCAGCGCACTGATCACCACCGCGCCGTCCTCTTTACTCCACACCGCACGCATGCGCACTGAGCCGCGCCCGTTCTGGTAGATTTTGCGAATTTCCGCCCGCGAGGTGATGATCTCCGCCTCGGTCGGGAAATCCGGCCCCTGTACGATATCCAGCAGTTCGTCGAGGGTGGTTTTCGGCTGCTCAATCAGCGTAATCGCCGCTTTGGCCACTTCCCGCAGGTTGTGCGGAGGAATATCGGTCGCCATGCCTACCGCGATGCCGGTGGTGCCGTTCAGCAGGATGTTCGGCAGACGCGCTGGCAGCATTTTCGGCTCCTGCAGCGTGCCGTCAAAGTTTGGCACCCAGTCGACCGTCCCCTGCCCCAGCTCGCTGAGCAGCAGCTCGGCATACTTCGACAGGCGGGATTCGGTGTAACGCATGGCGGCGAAAGATTTGGGATCGTCCGGCGCCCCCCAGTTTCCCTGACCATCCACCAGCGGATAGCGGTAAGAGAACGGCTGCGCCATCAGCACCATCGCTTCATAGCAGGCGCTGTCGCCGTGCGGGTGATATTTACCCAACACGTCGCCGACGGTGCGGGCGGACTTTTTGAATTTCGCGCTGGCGTTCAGCCCCAGCTCGGACATCGCATAGACGATGCGACGCTGGACCGGTTTTAAGCCATCGCCAATAAACGGTAATGCCCTGTCCATGATCACGTACATGGAGTAGTTCAGGTAAGCATTTTCCGTAAATTCATGCAGCGCAAGGCGCTCTGCCATATCGCTCATTAATCGTGGATCCTCAATCTGGGTACCGACCGTTCGGACGGCAAAACTACCCGCGATAATACCCGATCTCACGCCCTGAGTCACAGGCCGTGAGATCGGCTGAGGATTCCGTCACGCTTAATCAGGCCAGCGGCAGATAAATATCGGTTTGCAGTTCATGCTCAGCCACCTCATGGACAAAATTGAGGTAACGGAAGTACACCGGAAAATCCCGTAACGTCTCGCCTGAAGCGGGTAACCAGTCGCGATAGAGAAACCAAACGCTGTTCGCCAGCGTGTCCAGCGAGCCGTGATGGCGCACGACGGCGCAGCGTCCGCCGGGGATTTCGCCGTTAATCACGCCAAAGGCGTTTTCACCAACCGGCCGATCGACCGTACCGCAGATATCAAAACGAAATGCCTCCTGCGGGGTGGTCTGCGGATCGTCCCAGGCGATCCCCCAGGTATCGCTGGTGGCGACGGGCGATAGTCCGCTCGTCTTACGCCAGGCGATAAAACGCGCGGCGGTGGCGTTGACAAGGTCCGGGCTACCGCGATGTTGCAGTACGGCTATCCGGGTGGAGGGGCACGAAATAATGTTGACGTCCATCGACGTTTGCTCCTGTAGCGTATGTTTCGGTACGCGTCGATGCCACTCGGCCCAGTCCGGTTGTTGACGGAATTGGGTCGGGCTTTGGTCAAACGCGGTACGGAAGGCACGACTGAACGACTCCGCATTCTGAAATCCGGCATCAAGGGCAATATCGATGACTTTATCGCGGGGGTTGAACGCCAGGCGCCAACAGGCGCGTCGCAGACGCAACCACTGAATATACCGGTACAATGGAATGCCGGTATAAGCGCTAAATTGCCGGTGAAAATGGTAAGGCGAACTGTGCGCTATCGCGCTCAGCGTCTCCAGCGACAGCGGCTCATCAAGATGGCGCGCAATGTACCTACAGACGCGCTGGAAGCGCCCGACATACGCCGGGCTGGCCTTAATATCGTTCATCGTCTCCTCCTCGCGACATACTCTGACAGAGCGAGGATCGCGATTCCTGACCGATCTTGCGCTTATCCGACGGAGACTTATGGCGCGATTTTACGGATCTGTTTAACGTCGATTTCTACCGAGTTCCAGTCCTTATCGACTTCCCCCTGAATTTCTACTGTGTCCTGCGGGCCGACGGTCACGCCGTTCCAGCGCTTGTGGTCGATATCGACATTGATCACCCCGGAAGCATCCTGGAATTTATACAGGTCATCAGAGATGCGCTCGACGATTTTACCGCGCAGGGTCACCCAGGTGTCATCACGCAGCGACTTGGCGTTCGCCACGGTGGTCACCGCGCCGCTCGGCCCGGTGAAGCCGCCAGCCTGGGTGGTAGTGGTAGTAGACGGTCCGGTGAATCCTCCCTGCCCGGCGGCCAGTACCGGCATGGAAACTAAAGCAATAATCGCGGTCATCGCAGCAATTTTTTTCATCTTATATTCTCCCTTTTGTGTTGGTATGGCTCCTATTACGCCCGACAAAACTTAACGACTTCTTAAGCGGAAAAAAGAAATTTTAATGCTGTACATCACCCGCTTCAACGCGGTTTACTGCGCAAAGAAACGGGATCGTCGGAGGGAAACATGCGCATATTACTGGTGGAAGATGACAAGCTTATCGGCGACGGCATCAAAGCCGGGCTGAGCAAAATGGGCTTTAGCATTGACTGGTTTACCGCCGGGCTGGAGGGCAAAAATGCCTTATACAGCGCCCCCTACGACGCCGCAATCCTTGACCTCACCCTACCCGGCATCGATGGCCTCGATATTCTGCGCGAATGGCGCGATAAAGGCCGCCATGAGCCGGTGCTGATCCTCACCGCCCGCGATGCCCTCAGCCAGCGGGTGGAGGGCCTGCGCCTGGGCGCCGATGACTACCTGTGCAAACCTTTCGCCCTGATTGAGGTGGCAGCGCGCCTCGAAGCGTTGATCCGCCGCGCGCACGGCCAGAGCAGCAGCGAACTGCGCCACGGCAAGGTGATCCTCGATCCGAACCGCTTAACCGCCAGCCTCGACGGCGAAAGCCTGGCGCTGAAGCCGAAGGAGTTCGCCCTGCTGGAACTGCTTATGCGCAACGCCGGGCGCGTATTGCCGCGTAAGCTTATCGAGGAAAAGCTCTACACCTGGGACGACGAGGTCTCCAGCAACGCCGTGGAAGTTCACGTCCATCATCTGCGCCGCAAGCTCGGCAGCGACTTTATCCGTACCGTCCACGGCATCGGCTATACCCTGGGTGACGCATGAAACGACTTGCCCGCCTGAGCCTGCGCCTGCGCCTGACGCTGCTGTTTGCCGTACTGACCACCGCCGCCTGGGGGATGGCCAGCGTTATCGCCTGGCAGCAGACCAGCAAAAAGTTGGATAAGCTGTTCGATACCCAGCAGCTGCTGTTCGCTCGCCGCCTGAGCGTCATGCATTTCGATGAACTGCGCGCCCCGCCCGCCTTGCTCGGGGAAAAGAAAAAGGTACGCCACGGGCACATCGATGACGACGCGCTGGCGTTCGCCATCTTCACCCGCGACGGCAAAATGGTGCTTAATGACGGCGAGAACGGAGAGGATATTCAGTGGAATTCGCAGCGCGAGGGATTCAGCGATGGCTATCTGCGTGACGACGATGACGAGTGGCGTTTCCTGTGGTTAACCACCGCCGACGGCCGCTACCGCATCGCCGTCGGCCAGGAGTGGGATTACCGGCGCGAAATGGCGATGGATATCGTGACCTCGCAGCTCACCCCGTGGATGGTTGCCCTGCCGCTGATGTTCGTGCTGCTCATCGTGCTGTTAAGCCGCGAGCTGGCGCCATTGAAAAATCTGGCGCGCACGCTGCGCCTGCGCGCGCCGGACTCGGCGGATTCGCTCAGCGTGGAGAAGATCCCCGCCGAAGTTCGCCCGCTGGTCGAAGCGCTGAATCAGCTGTTCCGACGCACTCACGACGCCATGCTGCGCGAGCGTCGGTTTACCTCTGATGCCGCCCATGAGTTACGCAGCCCGCTGGCGGCGCTGAAGGTGCAGACCGAAGTCGCCCAACTCTCCCTGGACGATCCCGAAGGGCGTGAGAAAGCGTTGGATCAGCTCCACCAGGGGATCGATCGCGCCACCCGACTGGTGGATCAGCTGCTGACGCTGTCGCGGCTGGACTCGCTCGCCCAACTGGATGATGTGCAGCAGGTCGCTATCGCCGATCTGCTGCAGTCGGCAGTGATGGAGATGTATCACCCGGCGCAGCAGTCCGGGATTGAGCTGCGCCTGCATCTTAATGCCAGCCATATCGTCCGCACCGGCCAGCCGCTGCTGCTCAGTCTGCTGGTGCGCAATCTGCTGGATAACGCGGTGCGCTATAGCCCGCGCGGCAGTCAGGTCGATATCACGCTCAACGCCCGCGAGTTCCGGGTACGCGATAACGGCCCAGGCATTAGCCCGCAGGCGCTCTCGCGCATTGGCGAGCGTTTTTATCGTCCGCCGGGGCAGGAGGCGCCGGGCAGCGGCCTGGGCTTGTCGATCGTCCGGCGCATCGCCTCGCTGCACGGCATGCAGGTTGATTTTGCCAACGCGCGCGACGGCGGCTTCGAGGCCCGCGTGTACTGGTAGCGAGATTATTGCTCATTTGGCAAAAGACTTTGCACATTTTGCTCATTTTACTGCCCCGCTTCGCGGGGTAAGATCGTCGGCAAATTTTCATATATGAGGGTAAAAAATGAGCAACATCCTGATTATCAATGGGGCGAAAAAGTTCGCGCACTCTAATGGTCAACTGAACGACACCCTGACCGAGGTCGCGGAGAGTTATCTGCGCGACGCCGGGCACGATGTTAAAAGCGTTCGCGCCGAAAGCGAGTACGACGTAAAAGAAGAAGTACAGAATTTCCTGTGGGCCGATGTGGTGATCTGGCAGATGCCGGGCTGGTGGATGGGCGCTCCGTGGACGGTGAAAAAATATATGGATGACGTCTTTACCGAAGGCCACGGCTCGCTGTACGCCAGCGATGGCCGTACCCGCTCCGACGCCAGCAAAAAATATGGCTCCGGCGGCCTGGTGCAGGGGAAAAAATATATGCTTTCTCTGACCTGGAACGCGCCGATGGAAGCCTTCACCGACAAAGACCAGTTCTTCCACGGCGTCGGCGTTGACGGCGTTTACCTGCCGTTCCATAAAGCCAATCAGTTCCTCGGCATGGAGGCATTGCCGACCTTTATCGCCAACGACGTGATTAAAATGCCTGATGTCCCACGGTATATCGCAGAATATCGCAAGCATCTGGCGGAAATTTTTGGTTAACTAGGGGTCTATGCTCTACATATTTCGAGTTATTGGAACCTGGAGTATGACAAGATCCACACAGAAGGAGTTGAGTTAACCATGTTAACAGTGATTGCAGAAATCCGTACCCGCCCGGGCCAGCACCACCGCCAGGCGGTTCTCGATCAGTTCGCGAAAATTATTCCGACCGTTTTGCAGGAGGCCGGCTGCCACGGCTATGCCCCGCTGGTGGATCATGCCGCCGGCGTCAGCTTCCAGACCACAGCGCCCGACTCTATCGTCATGGTCGAGCAGTGGGAAAGCGTCGCGCATCTTGAAGCACACCTGCAAACCCCGCACATGAAAGCCTGGTCGGAAGCGGTCAAAGGCGATGTGCTGGAGACCAGCATCCGTATTCTGCAGGCTGGCGTCTAAGCCCGCCGACGCTGAAACGGAATAAGAAAAGGGAGCCTGAGGCTCCCTTTTACGTCTGGCGCAGCGTACGGTCTTACACTTCCAGATCCGCCATATCGCCCTTCTCCTGCAGCCAGTTGCGACGATCTTCCGAACGCTTTTTGGCCAGCAGCATATCCATTATCGCCGTGGTCTGCTGCTCGTCCTCATCGCTTATCACCAGCTGCACCAGGCGGCGGGTATTCGGGTCAAGAGTGGTTTCGCGCAGCTGCATCGGGTTCATCTCGCCGAGCCCTTTAAAGCGCTGGACGTTTGGCTTGCCTTTCTTGCGCTTCAGCTGCTCCAGCACGCCGGTTTTTTCTTCTTCCGTTAGCGCGTAGTAAACCTCTTTGCCGAGGTCGATACGGTACAGCGGCGGCAGCGCCACGTAGACGTGCCCCTCTTTCACGAGGGTACGGAAATGTCTAACGAACAGCGCGCACAGCAGGGTGGCAATGTGCAGACCATCGGAGTCCGCATCCGCCAGAATACAAATTTTACCGTAGCGCAGCTGGCTTAAATCATCGCTGTCCGGGTCAATACCAATCGCCACCGAAATGTCGTGCACTTCTTGCGAAGCTAACACTTCATCGGAAGAGACTTCCCAGGTATTAAGGATCTTGCCCTTCAGCGGCATGATCGCCTGATATTCGCGATCGCGCGCCTGCTTGGCTGAGCCGCCCGCCGAATCCCCCTCGACAAGGAACAGCTCGGTACGGTTCAGATCCTGGGCGGTACAGTCCGCCAGCTTACCCGGCAGCGCCGGACCGCTGGTCAGCTTTTTGCGCACCACTTTTTTGGCCGCGCGCAGACGGCGCTGGGCGCTGGAGATGGCCATCTCCGCCAGCAGCTCCGCGGCCTGCACGTTCTGATTCAGCCACAGGCTGAAGGCGTCCTTCACCACGCCGGAGACGAACGCCGCGCACTGGCGCGACGACAGACGCTCTTTGGTTTGCCCGGCGAACTGCGGATCCTGCATCTTCACCGACAGCACGTACGCGCAGCGATCCCAGATATCTTCCGCTGACAGCTTCACGCCGCGCGGCAGGATATTACGGTACTCGCAGAACTCACGCATCGCGTCGAGCAGCCCCTGACGCAGACCGTTAACGTGCGTTCCGCCCTGCATGGTCGGGATCAGGTTCACGTAGCTCTCGGTCAGCAGCTCGCCGCCTTCCGGCAGCCACAGCAGCGCCCAGTCCACCGCCTCCGTCTCGCCGGAGAAGGCGCCGACGAATGGTTTTTCCGGCAGCAGCGGCAGGCCGTTCACCGCTTCGCTCAGGTAATCGTTCAGGCCATCGGCATAGCACCAGCTCTGCTCGCTGTTGTTCACCTGGTCGCGGAAAACAATTTCCACGCCCGGGCACAGCACCGCTTTCGCTTTTAACAGGTGGGTCAGACGTGAAACGGAAAAGCGCGGGCTGTCGAAGAAGCTTTCGTCCGGCCAGAAATGGACGCTGGTCCCGGTATTGCGTTTGCCGCAGGTGCCGGTGACGTGCAGGTCTTCCACTTTTTCACCATTTTCAAAGGCGATGCTGTAGACCTGACCGTCGCGACGCACGTTGACCTCCACGCGTTTTGACAGGGCGTTGACTACCGAGATCCCCACCCCGTGCAGGCCGCCGGAAAACTGATAGTTTTTATTGGAAAACTTACCGCCCGCATGCAGCCGGCAGAGGATCAGCTCAACCGCTGGCACGCCCTCTTCCGGGTGGATGTCGACCGGCATCCCACGACCATCGTCAATGACCTCCAGGGACTGGTCGGCATGAAGGATAACTTCCACGCGTTTGGCGTGGCCTGCCAGCGCTTCATCCACACTGTTATCAATAACTTCCTGACCAAGATGGTTAGGACGAGTGGTGTCGGTATACATGCCCGGACGGCGGCGCACCGGCTCTAGCCCGGTGAGTACCTCAATGGCATCAGCATTATATGAAGATTGCGTCATGGTGTGTATTCGTAGGTCGTTCAGGGCCGTTTAGCGCAGGCCGAGAAATTCGATAATCTGAGTGAAATGATCGTCAAAGCCGACAAATGCGTGATTACCGCCCTCCTCTACCGTCTGCCGGCAAGAGGCGTAGTAATGCACGGCCTGGCGGTAATCAAGCACTTCATCCCCGGTCTGCTGCAGCAGCCAGAGTAAATCCGGCGCTTCGAGCGGGTCGATTTGCATGACTTTGAGATCGTAAATATGGCGAGACTCTAGCACATATTGCTGCCCGGTGTATGGATTCTCATTGTGGCCGAGAAAATTGTTTAGTAGTTCAAACGGCCGCACCGCCGGGTTAACCACCACCGCCGGCAGCATAAAGCACTGCGAAAGCCAGGTCGCGTAGTAGCCGCCCAGCGACGACCCTACGACCCCCAGCGGCTCGCCGCCGTGCTCCAGCACGATGGACTCCAACAGCTCCGCCGTTTCCGCCGGGTAAGGCGGCAACTCCGGCACCACCATGGTGATCTCAGGATAGTGCTGCGCCAGCCAGGTCTTTAACGCCGTCGCCTTCGCCGAGCGCGGAGAGCTGTTAAAGCCATGCAGATAAAGGAGCGTCGCCATCAGTAGCCTTCTGAAGCAATATCCGGATGAAACGCGGCGCCTTCCAGGCGGCACACTTCGGTGGTCAGCGTCCCGTCAGGGTGAAGCTCCAGCCAGCGCCAGCCCGGTGACACCGTATCCAGAGTGAAATTGGCACAGTGCGGTTTAAACTGGACGCAGGTCGACGGCGTCGCCATCATGCGCCGGCCATTCCAGTCGAGATCCAGTTCCTGATGAATATGGCCGCACAAAAGATGCTTCACCCGCGGCCAGGCGCTCAACGCGCTGTCCAGCGCGCCGGCATTGCGCAGACTATGCTGATCCAGCCAGCTGCAGCCGGCCGGCAGCGGATGATGGTGCAGCAGGAGTAAGGTATAGCGCTCCGGCGCCTCCGCCAGCTTATGTTCGAGCCACTCCAGCTGGAAGTCGCTCAGCTCGCCATGGGGAACGCCAAACACCTGGCTGTCGAGCAGCAGGATCTGCCAGCGATCGCCGAGAAACACGCGCTTGGCAGGGGAAATGCCCGCCTCCTGCAGGGTGCTGTACATCGCCGGCTGGAAATCATGGTTGCCCGGTAGCCAGACGCAGGGTGCAGCAAAACTCGCGATGCCCTCAGCAAAATGCTGATAGGCCGCGGAGGAGTGGTCCTGCGCCAGATCGCCTGTTGCGACAATCAGATCGCATGGACGCTGTGAGGCATGAATGGCCGACAGTACGGCCTGATAGCTATCCCAGGTATTGATGCCTAACAACGTTTCATGCTTTTCAGCAAACAGGTGAGTATCAGTAATTTGTAATATCCTGACTCTGGCCTCACCAGCCAGAGGTAGGTTTAACAGGCTTTCCAAATGGTGTCCTTAGGTTTAACGACGCTAACAAACCGGAATCGCCATCGCTCCATGTGCTAAACAGTAACGCAGCCAGTCGGCCAAAAACTGGTTAATTTGATGCTTTTCGTCGCGTTGATGCAACTTTTTATTAGGATAATCATATCGCGCTTTGAAGCGAAAGATCTGCTGACTCGAACACACTTCGGCCACCATGGCGTCATGGTAGAGGCGGACGGTCATCGATGGCAGGCTCCAGTAGCTCACTGCAGGCAGAGTCTGCTCTATTGCCACCAGAGTAGTGTAGCGGGTCGATTCAACTATCGTTAACCGATACTGCGCGCTTCCCACCTGATAGCTTACCTTCTCACCCGCTGCATCCGTTCGCGGCAACAGGCGGCGCAACTGCGCGAAGTTGGTCTCGCACAGGCGCATCATCTCAGGGAAGTCAGGTGTATAACGCTTCATTTTGTCCACTCATTTCGTAAATTGTGATAATGCAATTGCAGCCATTGCAAGGCGATGACAGAGGCTGCGTTGTCGATTTTCCCCTCTTCTACCCACTGGTAAGCCTGCTCCCGACTCACCACATGCACCCGAATATCCTCGTTTTCCTCGGCCAGGCCGTGAATGCCTTTTGCCGTCGATGCATCAACTTCTCCCACCAGGATCGATAACCGTTCGCTGGTGCCGCCGGGACTGGCCAGATAGCTTAATATTGGTTTCGTCCGCCCAACTTCAAGCCCGGCCTCCTCCAGCGCTTCCCGACGGGCAACATCTTCCACCGTTTCACCCGCTTCAATCATGCCGGCGACCATCTCCAGCAGCCACGGGCTCTCGCTGGTATCATAGGCGGCGATACGGATTTGTTCGACCAGCACCACTTCGTCGCGCACCGGGTCAAAGGGTAGCAAGACGGCGGCGTGCCCGCGCTCAAAAATTTCACGGGTGATTTCGCCACTCATGCCGCCGTTAAACAGGCGGTGGCGAAAACGGTATAAATCGAGCGAAAAAAAACCACGATATAGCGTTTCGCGTGCAATAATTTCTACATCATTTTTGGAGAAGGTAATTCCCTGCTGCGTGGGTTTGCTCATTGTCATGTCCTGCGAATCTGAAATTAGGGATTTCCAAACCGTTTGGCTACCGTTTTACGGTCCGTATGTTAGATTGGTGCAAATTACCGCCGGATGGCACGTAACGCCAACTTTTTACGGCGGCAGAATCGATACAATCAGCGGAATTTTTCTTAGAATTAGACCAGCGCTAAATGCTTCACAACAAGGAATGCAAATGAAGAAATTGCTCCCCATTCTTATCGGCCTGAGCCTGACCGGGTTCAGCGCCATGAGCCAGGCGGAAAACCTGCTTCAGGTTTACCAGCAGGCACGCATCAGCAACCCCGATCTGCGTAAATCGGCAGCCGATCGTGACGCCGCGTTCGAAAAGATCAACGAAGCGCGCAGTCCATTACTGCCTCAGCTTGGGCTGGGAGCGGATTATACCTATAACAATGGCTATCGCGACAGCAACGGCATCAATTCAAACGTCACCAGCGGCTCGCTGCAGTTAACGCAGGTTCTGTTTGATATGTCGAAATGGCGCGCCCTGACGCTGCAGGAAAAAACGGCAGGGATTCAGGATGTCACGTATCAGACCGATCAGCAAACACTGATTCTGAATACCGCGACGGCCTATTTTAAAGTGCTGGCCGCCATCGACACGCTTTCCTATACCGAAGCGCAGAAACAGGCTATTTACCGCCAGTTGGATCAAACCACGCAGCGCTTTAACGTAGGCCTGGTGGCGATCACCGACGTACAGAACGCCCGTTCACAATACGATGCCGTGCTGGCGAACGAAGTCACCGCGCGTAACGATCTCGACAACGCCGTCGAAGAACTGCGTCAGGTCACCGGTAACTACTATCCGGAGCTGGCCTCCCTGAACGTGAATGGCTTCAAAACCAACAAGCCGCAGGCGGTCAACGCCCTGCTGAAGGAAGCGGAGAACCGCAACCTGTCGCTGCTGCAGGCGCGTCTGAACCAGGACCTGGCTCGCGAGCAGATTCGCCAGGCGCAGGACGGCCATTTGCCGACGCTCAGCCTATCCGCGTCGAGTGGGATATCGAATACTAGCTACAGTGGTTCAAAAACCCATAATAATCCTCAGCAATACCAGGATAACGATGCCGGGCAGAACCAAATCGGCCTGAACTTCTCTCTGCCACTGTACCAGGGCGGCGCGGTGACCTCGCAGGTCAAGCAGGCGCAATACAACTTCGTTGGCGCCAGCGAGCAGCTGGAAAGCGCCCACCGCAGCGTCGTGCAGACTGTGCGTTCATCGTTTAACAACGTGAACGCCTCCATCAGCAGCATCAACGCCTACAAACAGGCGGTGGTCTCTGCGCAAAGCTCCCTGGATGCCATGGAAGCTGGCTACTCGGTGGGTACGCGTACTATCGTTGACGTCCTCGACGCCACCACTACGCTGTATAACGCTAAGCAGCAGCTCTCGAATGCGCGCTACAACTACCTGATCAACGAGCTGAACATTAAGTCGGCGTTAGGTACCCTGAACGAGCAGGATCTGGTCGCCCTGAACAACACGCTGGGTAAACCCATCTCCACCTCCGCAGATAGCGTCGCGCCGGAAAATCCGCAACAGGATGCCACCGCTGATGGCTACGGCAACACTACCGCGGCGGTGAAGCCGGCGTCCGCACGGACCAACCAGAGCAGCGGCAGCAATCCGTTCCGTCAGTAATTCTCATACTGTGATGCGCATCGCCTGTCCGTCGGACAGGCGATGCGTTAAACGTAAGGCAACGTAAAGATCCCCCGCTTAGCGCCCCTCTTCGCTTCATTTTCCACCACTCATCCTCTATCCTGAGCGTTAACACACGCCATACCACTGGGTCCTGGAAGACAAATATGAAACGGACAAAAAATATTAATCATTCGTCGTTCCGCAAAAGCTGGAGCGCACGCCATCTGACGCCGGTCGCGCTGGCCGTCACCGCGGTCTTTATGCTCGCCGGTTGTGAAAAAAGCGACGAAACGGTGTCGCTGTACCAGAACGCCGATGACTGCTCCGCCGCCAACCCGGGCAAAGCAGCCGAATGCACCACGGCCTACACCAACGCGGTAAAAGAGGCAGAGCGCACTGCGCCGAAGTATGCCACCCGCGAAGACTGCGTCGCCGAGTTTGGCGAAGGCCAGTGCCAGCAGACGCCAGCCCAGGCGGGCGTCGCCCCGGAAAACCAGGCGCAGGCGCAAAGCAGCGGCAGCTTCTGGATGCCGCTGATGGCCGGCTACATGATGGGCCGCCTGATGGGCGGCGGCATGGCGCAACAGCAGCCGCTGTTCAGCTCGAAAAATCCGGCCAGCCCGGCCTACGGTCAGTACACTGACGCCAGCGGCAAGAGCTATGGCGCCGCCCAGCCGGGCCGCACCATGAATGTGCCGAAAACCGCGATGGCGCCGAAGCCAGCCACCACCACCACCGTCACCCGCGGCGGCTTTGGCGAGTCGGTAGCGAAACAGTCGACCATGCAGCGTAGCGCCGCAGGCTCAACGTCCTCTTCTCGCTCAATGGGCGGCTAAGCAACATGGAAAGAGTCAGTATTACCGAGCGCCCGGACTGGCGCGAGAAAGCGACCGAGTACGGTTTCAACTTCCATACCATGTACGGCGAGCCCTACTGGAGCGAAGAGGCGTATTACAAGCTGACCCTCGCGCAGGTGGAAAAGCTGGAAGCGGTCACCGCTGAGCTACATCAGATGTGCCTCCAGGTGGTGGAAAAAGTGATCGCCAGCGATGAGCTGATGACCAAATTCCGCATCCCTAAACACACCTGGGGTTTTGTGCGCCAGTCGTGGAAAACCAACCAGCCGTCGCTCTACTCACGTCTCGACCTGGCCTGGGATGGCGTCGGCGAACCGAAGCTGTTGGAGAACAATGCCGACACCCCGACCTCGCTGTATGAAGCGGCCTTCTTCCAGTGGATCTGGCTGGAAGATCAGCTCAACGCCGGCAAGCTGCCGGCGGGCAGCGACCAGTTCAACAGTTTGCAGGAAAAGCTGATCGATCGCTTCGGCGAGCTGCGCGAGCAGTTTGGCTTTCAGCTGCTGCATATGGCCTGCTGCCGCGATACCGTTGAAGATCGCGGTACCGTGCAGTATCTGCAGGACTGCGCCGCTGAAGCGGGGCTGGCGACGGAATTCCTCTACGTTGAAGATATCGGCCTGGGCGAAAAAGGCCAGTTTACCGATCTGCAGGATCAGGTGATTGGCAATCTGTTCAAGCTCTATCCGTGGGAGTTTATGCTGCGGGAGATGTTCTCCACCAAGCTGGAAGACGCTGGCGTCCGCTGGCTGGAGCCGGCGTGGAAAAGCATTATCTCCAACAAGGCGCTGCTGCCGATGCTGTGGGAGATGTTCCCCAATCACCCTAATCTGCTGGCGGCCTACTTCAGCGAAGATGCTCACCCGGAGATGGAGAAGTACGTCATTAAGCCAATCTTCTCCCGCGAAGGCGCTAACGTGTCGATCGTTGAAAATGGCAAAGTGGTGGAGGCAGTAGAAGGCCCTTACGGGGAAGAAGGCACCATCGTGCAGGCGTTTTACCCGCTGCCGAAGTTTGGCGATAGCTATACGCTGATTGGCAGCTGGCTCATCAACGACCAGCCTGCAGGGATCGGTATTCGCGAAGACCGGGCGCTGATCACCCAGGATCTGTCGCGCTTCTATCCGCACATTTTCGTCGAATAATGCCGCGCTCCGGCGACGGTAAATGCCGCCGGAGCGCGCTATCATCAGGCGCCAACCAACACCGACAGCATGCTCAGCGAGCCCATCTCGATGCCATCGACCGGGATCGTCATCGCCTCAACGCCATCCCACGTCCCCAGGACATACAGCAGCGGCAGGAAATGCTCCGCCGTCGGGTTGGAGAGCGAGCCCCCTTCGTGTGCCAGGTAGTTAACCAGCGGGTGCTGCTCGTCCAGCCCCTGCCATTGCAGATTCGCCTTCACGTAGTTATTGAAGGACTCTGCCCAAGGGTACGGCGTGTTCTCGCCATGCCAGCGGGCGGTGCGCAGGTTATGCACCACGTTGCCGCTGGCCACCAGCATAATGCCTTCATCACGCAGCGAGGCCAGCTTCCGCCCCATTTCGAGATGCCAGGCCGGCGGTTTGGTGCTGTCGATGCTCAACTGAACCATCGGGATATCCGCCTGCGGATACATTTTAATCAGCACGCCCCACGAGCCATGGTCAAATCCCCAGGCTTCTGTATCGAGGGTGACCGGCACCGGCGAGAGCAGCTCCACCAGCCGTTGCGCCAGCGCCGGAGAGCCCGGCGCCGGATAATGCGTGTCATACAGCGCATGCGGAAAACCGCCGAAGTCATGAATGGTCTTCGGCGCCTCCATCGCCGTTACGCCCGTACCGCGCGTAAACCAGTGCGCAGAGACCACCACGATCGCTTTCGGACGCGGCAGGGTTTCGCCCAGTTGAGCCCAGGCGCGGGTATAACGGTTGTCTTCCAGCACGTTCATTGGGCTGCCATGGCCGAGAAACAACGCGGGCATTCGGGTACGGGACATGATGATATCCTTAGGGTGTCAATGTGATGTGCTCACATTACGCGCTTTTGCGCCAGGATAAACTCAGATAACCATGATGATGATCGTCAGAAAATTTGAATGTAATTCGCGGTAAAGGGACGTGTCCCGTACGCGCATCCTCAGGCAATATACTCGTATGTAATTATTTTCACAGGGAGAGAAGCGATGTCATCACCCTTAATATTGACGCTGTTAGCCGGTAGCGCAACCTTCATTGGTGCCATATTCGGCGTGATTGGCCAGAAACCCTCTAACCGCCTGCTTGGCTTCTCCCTCGGCTTTGCCGCCGGGATTATGCTATTGATTTCGTTGATGGAAATGCTGCCTGCCGCGCTGGCCGCCGAGGGCATGTCGCCGCTGCTCGGCTACGGAATGTTTGTTGTCGGCCTGCTGGGTTACTTTGGTCTTGACCGCCTGCTGCCGCACGCCCACCCGCAGGATCTGATGACTCCCGCCATGCCGCGCCCGCGCAACTTACGCCGCACCGCTATTCTTCTGACGCTGGGGATCAGCCTGCATAACTTTCCGGAAGGGATCGCCACCTATGTCACGGCCAGCAACAACCTCGAGCTTGGCATGGGCGTCGCCCTTGCCGTCGCCCTGCACAATATTCCGGAAGGACTGGCGGTTGCCGGACCGGTGTATGCCGCCACCGGCTCGCGCAGCAAAGCGGTGCTCTGGGCCGGGCTTTCCGGCATGGCGGAAATTTTGGGCGGCGTGCTGGCGTGGTTGATTCTGGGGAGCCTGGTCTCGCCGCTGGTGATGGGCGCGATCATGGCTGCCGTCGCCGGGATTATGGTGGCGCTGTCGGTCGATGAACTGATGCCGCTGGCGAAAGAGATCGATCCGCAAAGCAATCCAAGCTACGGCGTCCTGTGCGGGATGTCGGTCATGGGGCTGAGCCTGGTGGTACTCCAGACGATGGGCATCGGTTAAAGCGCAGAAACAACACAGCCCACTAACAAGTGGGCTGTGCTCGGGCATAGCGAACCGCTATTTAGCTGGCTTTACGCTCATGTTCGCGACGATAGGCCACCAGATCTTCAATCGTGACTACCGCCATATTGTGCTGCTGAGCGAACTTGATGCACTCCGGCGCGCGGGCCATGGTGCCATCGTCATTGGTCAGCTCGCACAGCACGCCTGCCGGTTTAAAGCCAGCCAGGGTCACGAGGTCGATAGTGGCTTCGGTGTGGCCGCCGCGGGTCAGTACGCCGCCCGGCTGCGCACGCAGCGGGAAGACGTGACCTGGACGGTTGAGATCGGAAGGTTTCGCGCCGTCGGCGATGGCCGCGCGGACGGTGGTCACGCGGTCGGCAGCGGAGACGCCGGTGGTCACACCTTCGGCCGCTTCGATGGTCACGGTGAAGCCAGTGCCGTAGGCGCTGGTGTTGTTCTCTACCATCATCGGCAGATCCAGCTGTTTGCGGCGTTCTTCGGTCAGGCACAGGCACACAATGCCGCTGCCGTGACGAATGGTCAGCGCCATCTGCTCAACGGTCATGGTTTCGGCGGCGAAGATCATATCGCCTTCGTTTTCACGGTCTTCATCATCAAGCACCATCACGCCGCGGCCTTCGCGCAGGGCGTCCAAAGCGTGTTCCACACGTTCAAAAGCGGTACCAAAAGAAGAAAGGAGCGTCTGATTCATGGTAAAAAAACCTCATTAAAATTATGGTTACCAGAATCAGGGCAGTCTTAGGAGCGCCGGTTTAGCGGCAAAAGTCAACGCGAGCGGGCCTGGGCCCGACTGTGCCGTTACTCTCTCCCATCCGGACTTTAACCGTCGGCCCCGGAATTACACCGGATCTGCTGACCTTCCCGTAGTCACGGGAAGCGCTCGCGGGCTTTCAACGCCATGGTTGATTTACCGCCGGTGGGGAATTTCGCCCCGCCCTGAGAATAAGCGAGATAACTATAACGCTATTGACTATCCTCGGCAATGCATAAGCTTCAAACATTTCTGGTTTATAGGCGGCCTGGTTCGCACTACAATGATCAATCATCCGACCCGAGCAGGAAACCACCATGATTGACCCGAAAAAAATTGAACAAATCGCCCGCCAGGTCCATGAGTCGATGCCAAAAGGACTTCGCGATCTGGGTGAGGATGTTGAGAAGAAAATCCGCCAGGCGCTGCAGTCGCAGCTGACCCGTCTGGATCTGGTTAGCCGCGAAGAGTTTGACGTGCAGACTCAGGTGCTGCTGCGGACCCGGGAAAAACTGGCGCTGCTGGAGCAGCGCCTGAATGACCTCGAAAACCGCCCGGCGACGACGCCGGGCAGCGAAGAGCAGCAGTAAAAAACGGGCCCCTGGGGGCCCGTTTTGCGTTTGGCTTAATGGGCGGCTTCCGCCTGACTACTCACCTGGCGACAGTACAGTTCATAGCGCTGGCAAAACCATTCACGATGTTCTTCATCCATATTGCCGACAATGGCCTGAAGATCAACTGGCTGGCCCTGGGCGTGCATTCTGGCGAAACTCCGCGCCAAAAAATCAAAATTCTTCATTGAATACATATCGTTATGGTTCATGCGCATACTCCTTCAGCGGTGGATGTTCTGATCAGTCATATGCCTTTTACTCACTTCAGTATTTACGCTTACCTTAACGCGATTTGTACGAAAAATGCGCTTAACATGATTATTTATTGCGCTAAATCATTTTCCACATGATTAAATAAAAACGGCCCGCGATACGTCTATCGCAGGCCGTGATGTTTCACCACACAGGCGGGTGAATATCGAAAAAGTTATTTTTCGCTATCTTTTTGTATTTTCTTAATAATATTGGTAGTCGAGCAGCCATCTTCAAAGTTGAGCACCAACACTTCGCCACCGTTCGCCCAGACCTCTTCGCTGCCGGCGATCTGCTCCGGTTTGTAGTCGCCGCCTTTGACCAGCAGATCCGGCAGGATGCCAGCGATCAGGCGCTGCGGAGTATCTTCTTCGAAGGAGACCACCCAGTCGACGGCTTCCAGCGCCCCCAGCACGATCATCCGCTGTTCCAGCGGGTTCACCGGGCGGGTTTCGCCTTTCAGACGTTTGGTGGAGGCATCGCTGTTGACCGCCACGATCAGACGGTCGCCCAGCTTGCGCGCATTCGCCAGATAGGAGACATGACCGGCATGCAGAATGTCGAAGACGCCGTTGGTCATCACCACTTTCTCGCCGCGCTTGCGCGCCGCCGCAACCGCCTGTTTGAGCTCCTCTTCGCTCATCACGCCAAAGCCGGTCTCAGCCCGGCCGCGGACCGCGTTTTCCAGCTCGACAGGGGAAACGGTGGATGTACCCAGCTTACCGACCACCACGCCCGCCGCGGCGTTAGCGAAATAGCAGGCCTCTTCCAGGGTGTTGCCGGACGCCAGGGTCGCCGCCAGCACGCCAATCACCGTGTCGCCGGCGCCGGTCACGTCGTACACTTCCTGGGCCTGGGTCGGCATATGCAGCGGCGGACGCCCCGGCTGCAGCAGCGTCATCCCCTGCTCAGAGCGCGTCACCAGCAGCGCCGACAGTTCGAATTCGGCGATGAGCTTCATGCCGCGCTCAACGATCTGCGCTTCATCCTGGCACTTGCCCACCACCGCTTCAAACTCAGAGAGGTTCGGGGTGAGCAACGTCGCGCCGCGATAGCGTTCGAAATCGGTGCCTTTCGGATCGATCAGCACCGGCACGCCCGCTTCGCGTGCGAGTCGGATCATGGTCTGGACGCTGGTCAGCGCCCCTTTGGCATAGTCCGAAAGGACCAGCGCGCCAATAGAGCCCAGCGCCTGCTGAATGCGCTCGTGCATCGGCTGCGGATCGACGCCGGAGAAGCCCTCTTCAAAGTCGAGGCGGATCAGCTGTTGATTGCGCGACAGCACCCGCAGCTTGGTGATAGTCGGGTGAGTCGGGACGGAGACGAAGTCGCACTTCACATTGACGTTGGCCAGCGCCTGGCTCAGCGCGCGGGCGGCGTCATCAATCCCGGTCAATCCCACCAGGCGCGAGGTTGCCCCCAGCGAGGCGATGTTCATCGCTACGTTTGCCGCGCCGCCAGGACGTTCTTCGATATTTTCCACCTTCACCACCGGCACCGGGGCTTCCGGGGAAATACGACTGGTGGGGCCGTACCAGTAGCGGTCCAGCATCACATCACCCACCACCAACACTCCTGCACGTTCAAACTCCGGCAGCGTTACTTTCATGACTCTCTCCTGCGAGACGCAAACTTTGCGCGCGATAATAGCACACCCGATTTTATAGTTAAGCCATCAGCCATTTCTGCCAGCTGGCGCTGACCTGCTCGCGCTCCCGGCTGAAGGCCTCTGGCGCCACGTGTCCCGGCAGCTCCTGCAGGGCCAGGTGATGGAGCGCGTCACGCAAGGTGGTGTACGCGTGCGTTAAGGCGCGCGCTTCCTCCTCGTCCATGATGTCGTTCTGCGCCAGCAGCTCGAGAATACGCACATTATCAGACCAGCGGGTCAGCTTCGGCTTGTCGCTGGCATAGCGTAGGACCAGATACTGGGTAATAAATTCAATATCCGTGATCCCGCCGGCATCGGCTTTGATATCAAAACGATTGGGATGCTTGTTGCCGAGGTGGGCGCGCATCTTCTCGCGCATCTCGCGAACCTCGGTCTGCAGGGTTGCGCCCTCCCGCGGGGTGGTCAGGATATCGCGACGAATGGCGTCAAAGCGCGCCTGCAACGCCGGGTCGCCATAGACCACGCGGGCGCGCACCAGCGCCTGATGCTCCCACGTCCAGGCCTCGTTCTGCTGATAGTCGGCAAACGCGTCAGCGGTGGTAACCAGCATCCCCGCCGCGCCGGAAGGGCGCAGCCGGGCGTCCACTTCGTAGAGAATACCGGACGAGGTGCGGGTGCTGAACAGATGCATGATCCGCTGGGCCAGCCGCAGGTAGAACTGACGGCCGTCAATCTCCCGCTCGCCGTCGGTCATCACCTCCGCCGGACAGTCATGGAGGAACACCAGGTCGAGATCGGAGCTGTAGCCCAGCTCCCAACCGCCGAGCTTACCGTAGCCGACGACGGCGAAGCCGCGCCCCTGGCGATCGTGCAGATGGGTCGGCAGGCCGTAGCGAGCCACCATCTGCCCCCATGCCTGCTGCACCACCGCGTCGAGGATCGCTTCGGCAAGCCAGGTTAAATGATCGCTGACCTTCATCACCGGCAGGGTGCCGGCGATATCCGCCGCCGCGATATGTAGCTGCTGCGCCTGCTTGAACTGGCGCAACGCCTCCAGCTGCTGCTCTTCATCCTCTTCCGGCACCCGCAGCAGATACTGACGCAGCTCGTCGCGATAGGCATCGGTCGCCGTCGGCTGATAGAGGGTGTTGGGATCCAGCAGCTCATCCAGCAGCAGCGGGTGGCGCGCCAGCTGGCTGGCGACCATCGGCGATGCCGCGCAGAGCGTAATCAGGTGTTTCAGCGCGCCGGGGAATTCGCTCAGCAGTTCAAGATAGGTGGTGCGGGTGACGATCCCGGTCAACAGCGGCGTGATCCGCGCCAGAGGCAGCGGCGCATCGGCGCGCGAGCAGATTTCGCTCAGCAGATGCGGCATCAGCTGATCCAGCACCTGGCGGCCGCGCGGGCCGATGGTGCGCCGATCCAGCTCTTTGCGGAAATCGGCAATCAGCGCCAGCACGCTGCGGCGGTCGGCGTCGTTTAAATGCGCCAGCGCCGGACTGGCGTCATCTTCTTCCAGCGCATCCTGCCACAGCTCGCGCCAGTACTCGGCCAGCTGCTCATCTGGCGACTGAGCCTCGTCATCGCCGATCAGTTCATTAAACACCCGCCGTACGTTGGCCATATGGTTCGCCAGCTGCGCGCTCAGCGTCTCCCAGTCATCGGTATGCATCCCCCACGCCAGTCTGGCGCGGTTCAGTTCATCCTGCGGCAGGGTCTGGGTCTGTTCATCGTTGATACTTTGCAGCAGGTTTTCCAGCCGGCGCAGGAACAGATAGGCCGCGCGCAGCAGCGTCGCGTCGCCTTCCGGCAGCAGATGCAGCTCATCAATCGCCGCCAGTGTCGGCAATAGCGCGCGCTGCTGCAGCGCAGGTTCGCGACCGCCGCGGATCAGCTGAAAGACCTGAACGATAAATTCAATTTCACGAATGCCGCCGGCGCCGAGCTTGATGTTGTCTTTCAGCCCGCGACGCCGCACTTCACGGGCGATCATGCCTTTCATGTTACGCAGCGACTGGATCACGCTGAAGTCGATATAGCGGCGGAAGACGAAGGGGCGAAGCATCGCGCGCAGTTCGCTGGCGTAGGCGCCGTCGTTATCGCCCATGATCCGCGCTTTCACCATCGCGTAGCGTTCCCAGTCCCGCCCCTGCTCCTGGTAATAATCTTCCAGCGCCGCAAAGCTGAGCACCAGCGGCCCGCTGTCGCCAAACGGCCGCAGGCGCATGTCCACCCGATAAACAAAGCCGTCCTGCGTCGGCTGGTCGAGCGCCTTGATAAGCCGCTGCCCCAGGCGGGTAAAGAACTGGGCGTTATCCAGCTCGCGGCGGCCGCCGCGGGTGGCGCCATGCTCCGGCCAGGCAAAGATCAGATCGATATCGGAAGAGAAGTTCAGCTCGCCGCCGCCCAGCTTTCCCATCCCGAGGATCAGCAGCGGCTGCGGCTGACCCTCGGCGTTGCATGGCGTTCCCCACTCTTTACAGCAGGCGGCGTACAGCCAGTCGCGGGCGGCGACAATCAGGGTCTCCGCCAGGACGCTCAGCTGCTGCAGCGTCTCTTCTTCGCGCACCAGCGACAAGGCCTGCGCCCAGGCGATGCGGACCATCATCTGGCGGCGGAAGAGACGCAGCTCTCGCATCAACCCCGCTTCGTCAGTGACGGCCTGCAGGCGCTCCTGCAGCCAGGCTTCGTAATGCCGCCACTCTTCCGCCGCCGGCGCGGAGTCCGCAAGCTCATTCAGCCAGCCCGGCTGAGCGATCACACTCTGTTCGACAAAATCGCTGAACGCCATCACCGACCTGGCCTCTGGGCTCAGTTCGGCAACGGGAAAATCCGCTGGCAGACGGTCAGCGACCGTCTGCCAGTGCTGCTGTAACTGCGGAGAAAGCGGCATCATAAGGGCTCCCTGGCCTGTAATTATCGTTTTCCACTATGCAGCCAGAACGGCTCGGCAGCCAGCGCCTGGCGACGGAAATATTCAAACACGCTGCGGTCGTCATGCTCTATCGCACGCTGAAGTTCCTGCCAGTTCTCCAGCCAGGGCGCGACGGCGTCGCCATAGGCGCCCGCCAGCAGCTGGACGCTGTCGATGTCGCGGGACAGCTTCGGCAACTGGTCAGCGGCATCTTCTACCGCCAGATGCTGCACGGCGCTGCGCAGCTCGGCCGCCACCCGCGAGAGGTGAATATCGGCAAACCGTTTGAACGAGCCGGCTATTTTTTTCTCTCCCGCCTCGTTGATGAACGGACGCCACCCGCGCTGGACCAGCCATTCGGTCAGGGCCAGTTTGGCGCCAACGACCTCGGTGCGGAATAACGCTTCGTCGGCGGTGTCCGCAGCCAGCAGAACGGCGTCGGCGTCGTTCAGCAACGCGCGGAGGTGGGTGGTCGCCTTACGCGGCACGATGCCGCCGAACAGCACGAGGGCATGGCGCACGCGGGCTATCGCCAGCAGAATTTCCGCTTTGGCTTTTGCGTTGCCGCGCAGCCAGATCTCGTCGTGATACAGCCAATGCGCCAGGGCGCTCTCCAGCGCCGCCTCCAGCCCCTGCTCCACGCTGGCCTTCGCTGCCACCGGCAGCACCGCCAGCCGGGTCACCGGACGCTCATTGTTACCTTGCGCCAGATGATACCCGCGCGCGGCTTTGCTCAGGCTCCCCTGACGCAGGACGCCGCTCTCCAGCAAACGATGCGCGAGGCGCAGCAGATCGGCGGTCTCCCCGGCGAGCAGCTCCAGCTCCAGTTCGCAGATCGGCTCCTGATGTTCGCCCGCCTTGACTTCGCCGCGATCGAGGGCAATCTCAATCTCACTCTTTCCTTCCTGGATCACCCAGCGTTCACGGGCAAAATCGGTGCTGAACAGCGGCTGGACGTGCTCCGCCAGCGCGGCCGGAAGTTCCCCTTGCGGCCAGACCTCCGCCGGCAGGCGCTCAAGCGCCAGCTCCGGTTTATCCAGTGGAATATTATATTCCGGGCGCTGGTGCAGGCCGCCGACCACCCGACCGGCGATTTTCAGCGTCATCTCATAACGCCCCTGATCGCCGCGGATGCGCAGCCCCATATCGTGACGACGCAGCCAGTTATCGGCGGTTTCGTAATAAATGTTCAGCAACTGGCCCGCGGGCGTATGTTTCGCCTCGAGCGCATTGAGCTGCTCGCGCAGCGTCTCTACCCCATCCTGAGCGACGATAAACTTGAGTTCGATTTCTTGAGCCATGACTGAATTCTTCCGCTTCTGTGCTGCGCCGACAAATTGCGGCGAACTTACGACGATATTTTTTGTCAGTAGATAGTATTTTGCGGCGAATCGCCATGCAACGCGCTTTTTGCCGGGCCACCTCCTGGATGATTCCGATTGTGGCGGAAAACTTTGCGTCGCTCTGGCGATGCCTCTACTATCGTTCCACTTTTTATGACCAAACGATGACCTGATGCCAAAATTACGCCTGATTACTTTTACTTTGCTCGCGCTTAGCGCCGCCACGGCGGTTCACGCAGAAGAAAAGCGCTACGTTTCCGATGAGCTGAACACCTGGGTTCGCAGCGGCCCGGGCGATAATTATCGTCTGGTCGGCACCATCAACGCCGGGGAAGAAGTGTCGGTACTGCAAACGAACGACAGCACCAGTTACGCGCAAATTCGCGACAGCAACGGCCGTACCGCCTGGATCCCGCTGAAAGAGCTGAGCAACGAGCCCAGCCTGCGCACCCGCGTCCCGGATCTGGAAAACCAGGTCAAAACGCTGACCGATAAGCTGAATAACATCGATGCCACCTGGAACCAGCGCACGGCGGATATGCAGAAGAAAGTCGCCGGCAGCGACAGCGTGATTAACGCGCTGAAGGACGAGAACCAAAAGTTGAAAAACGAGCTGGTTGTCGCGCAGAAGAAGGTGAATGCGGCAAATCTGCAGCTTGATGATAAACAGCGCACCATTATCATGCAGTGGTTTATGTACGGCGGCGGTGTGCTGGGCGTCGGTCTGCTGCTCGGTCTGGTGCTGCCGCATCTGGTGCCAAGCCGCAAACGTAAAGACCGGTGGATGAACTAATTCGTCTTCTCTGCCAGACTTACGTATCATCTTGCGAAAAACGGATACGGGAGAATCAGGCGTGAAGAGTTATCTGGTCGGTGGCGCGGTGCGTGACGCGCTGTTAGGGCTGCCGGTCAAAGACCGAGACTGGGTGGTGGTGGGCGCCACCCCGCAACAGATGCTAGACGCGGGCTATCAACAGGTAGGCCGCGATTTTCCCGTGTTCCTCCATCCGCAAAGCCGGGAAGAGTATGCCCTGGCCCGCACCGAGCGCAAATCCGGCGCGGGCTATACCGGTTTTACCTGCTATGCCGCCCCGGACGTCACCCTCGAAGCCGATCTGCTGCGCCGCGACCTGACGGTCAACGCCCTCGCCCAGGATGCCGACGGCGCAATTATCGACCCCTACGGCGGACAGAACGATCTCCGTCAGCGCCTGCTGCGCCATGTCTCTCCCGCGTTTAGTGAAGATCCGCTGCGCGTGCTGCGCGTCGCGCGTTTTGCCGCCCGCTACGCCCACCTCGGTTTTCGCATTGCCGAAGAGACCCAGGCCCTGATGGCCGCGATGGTTGAGGCCGGCGAGCTGGCGCATTTAACGCCGGAGCGGGTGTGGAAAGAGACGGAAAGCGCATTAACTACTCGCAACCCGCAGGTCTTTTTCCAGACGCTGCGCGACTGTCAGGCCCTCAAGGTGCTGTTCCCGGAGATTGACGCCCTGTACGGCGTGCCGGCCCCGGCGAAATGGCATCCGGAAATCGACACCGGCCTGCACACCCTGATGACCGTCACGATGGCCGCGATGCTGTCGCCGGATGTCGACGTACGTTTCGCCACCCTGTGCCATGACCTCGGCAAAGGGCTGACGCCGAAGGCGCTCTGGCCGCGTCACCACGGCCATGGTCCGGCGGGAGTCAAGCTGGTGGAGCAGCTCTGCGCGCGTCTGCGGGTGCCGAACGATATCCGCGATCTCGCGAAACTGGTGGCGGAGTACCATGACCTAATCCACACCCTGCCAATTCTGCAGCCGAAAACCCTCGTCAAACTCTTCGACAGCATTGACGCGTGGCGCAAACCGCAGCGCGTGCAGCAGATCGCGCTCACCAGCGAAGCCGACGTCCGCGGACGCACCGGTTTCGAGGCCAGCGATTACCCGCAGGGGCGCCTGCTGCTGGAGGCCTGGGAAGTGGCGCAGTCGGTCTCCACTAAAGAGGTCGTGGCGGCGGGCTTTAAAGGGGCGGAAATTCGCGAGGAGCTGACGCGGCGGAGAATTGCGGCGGTAGCGCAGTGGAAGGAACAGCGTTGCCCCCAGCCGCAAGGCTGAGGGCGCAGGCCTTAGAAGAAGACCACGTACACCGCTGCCGCGACGATAAAGCGGTAGATAGCGAACGGAATGAACGAGATCCGTTTGATCAGCTGCAGGAAGGTTTTAATCGCAATCAGCGCCACGATAAACGCCATCACGAAGCCGACGGCGAACATCGGGACATCGCCCATGTTCAGGAAGCCGATGCTCTTGTAGACGTCCAGCACGGTGGCGCCCATCATCATCGGTACCGCCAGCAGGAAAGAGAACTCCGAGGCCGCATAGCGGCTGACGCCCATCAGCATGCCGCCGGAGATAGTCGCCCCCGAGCGGGAGAAACCTGGCCACAGCGCCAGGCACTGAAAGCAGCCGATGACGAACGCCTGACGGTAGGTCATATCGTCAATCCCGACCGCGCGCGGCTGTTTCGGCTTCAGCACTTCCGCTGCAATCAGCAATACGCCGCCGACAATCAGGGCGTACATCACGTTCACCGGGTTAAACAAGGATTTAATGGTGTCATGGAAAATCAGCCCCATCACCACCGCGGGGATCATGCCGAGAAGGATATGGATAAGCGACAAACGGCCGCTGCCCTGGCCTTCATGCGCCGGCGGTTTCCCGAAATGGATGCCGATCAGACCGAACAGGCGACGCCAGAACATCACCACCACGGCGAGTATCGAACCTAACTGAATCACCACTTCAAAGGTATTTGCGGTATCACCTTCAAACCCCAGCAGGTGACCAACAATAATCATATGACCGGTACTGGAAACAGGTAAAAACTCTGTCAAACCCTCAACCACACCCAATATTGCCGCCACCAGCAGCGAGTGTATATCGCTCATCCAATTAAACCCTTTAAAAAAGTAAAATGAAAAAAACCAGAAACACGGTATCGTTCAACAGGCATAACCCGGCTGCCAGAGCGCGCGTAATCCGCAGCGTACAGGAAGTACACACGGATTCGTCCACCGTTCTGGAAGGACATCGCCAGTAAAATTGCCTGATGACCGGATGCTATGACCGGTATAAACGCAATTTGTTTAACAAGTATGACCTGAAAAGTTTTGTTTCAGATTAAGGCCACGTTCAATAATCACCCCGACGTTTGCCGCGCGAGCCACGGCGCCAGGTTTGCTGACTTTTATGCGCACCCATGGCGACTGGAATGTTTCCAGCAGCAGGTCGGCCACCTCTTCCGCCACCCGCTCCACTAACGCAAATTTCCCCCCCTCCACATGCGCGATCACGCGCTCGCTGATATCAGCATAGCTGAGGCAATCGCTGACATCATCGCTGGCGGCCGCCTTGCGGTTATCCCATGCAATTTCGATATCGAACACCAGCTTCTGCTCAATGGTTTGTTCCCAGTCATAAACACCAATGGTGGTGATTACCGAAAGTTGCTCTATAAATACAATATCCATCACGCCCTGCCTGCTTTTTAGCTAAACCGGATACCACTTCCGGCGAATTATGCGTATTATCCACAGATGCAGAGAATACAACGACATTTTCAAAACGGAACAGCGTTATGAGTGCAATCGCGCCTGGACTGGTACTCCTCGCCTACCTCTGCGGCTCCATTTCCAGCGCCATTCTGGTATGTCGCCTTGCTGGCCTGCCCGACCCACGCGACAGCGGCTCAGGCAACCCCGGGGCCACTAACGTACTACGAATTGGCGGAAAAGGGGCGGCCGTAGCGGTACTTATTTTTGATGTGCTGAAGGGCATGCTCCCGGTGTGGGGCGCCTGGGCGCTGGGCCTTACGCCGTTCTGGCTGGGGTTAGTGGCGATTGCCGCCTGCGTGGGCCATATCTGGCCAGTCTTCTTTCATTTCCGCGGCGGTAAAGGCGTCGCCACGGCCTTCGGCGCTATCGCCCCCATCGGGCTCGATCTCACCGGGGTGATGGCCGGGACCTGGCTGCTGACCATCCTGCTCAGCGGTTACTCTTCCCTGGGCGCTATCGTCAGCGCGCTGATCGCCCCGTTCTACGTCTGGTGGTTCAAACCGCAGTACACCTTTCCGGTGTCGATGCTCTCCTGCCTGATCCTCCTGCGCCATCACGACAACATTCAGCGTCTGTGGCGTCGCCAGGAGAGCAAAATCTGGACCCGCGTGAAGAAGAAAAAAACGCCAGAGCAGAAGTAATCTCCCCTCCCGGCTCCGCCAGCCGGGGAACTCCCCTGCGCTAATCGCGCCTTTCACCCGCCCTTTTACGCTTCCTCGCCATCAAAGGCGATCATCGCCACATCCTCCTTTTGTAACAATACGTTAGCAGCATGGAAAGGCAAAAGTTGCGCTGGCGGCTGGCGGCGCGGCGCAACCCGATCCGCCGCCTTTTCCGCCGCGCCCAGGCTGCGGATCAGGATATTGACGGCAAAGATTATCCGGGTAAATAATCCGGAGCGGTTATGCCGCTTTCCCCTCGCGCCCGTCGCGACGCTCCGGGTTACGGATGACATAAGCGTTTCGTATGACCGGGATAAACTCCCGCCGATCAATACTCATTGCTGCTGTTTTATCTTGATTTTGCAGGGGCGCAACATTGCACGGCACCGTGTTACCACCACTCAAAAAAGGCTGGCAGGCCACGCTGGATCTCCGCTTTCAGCAGGCCGGCGGCAAGACCGTTCTCGCCAGCGCCCAACACGTCGGCCCGCTGACCGTCCAGCGCCCGTTTTACCCGGAAGAAGAGACCTGTCACCTCTATCTGCTTCACCCGCCCGGCGGCATCGTCGGCGGTGATGAGCTGACAATTAGCGCGCACCTTGCCCCCGGCTGCCATACGCTGATAACCATGCCTGGCGCCAGCAAGTTTTACCGCAGCAGCGGCGCGCAAGCGCTAGTTCGCCAGCAGTTGACCCTTGCCCCGCAGGCGACCCTGGAGTGGCTCCCGCAGGATGCCATCTTCTTTCCCGGGGCCAATGCCCGGCTGTTCACTACCTTTCATCTTTGCGCCTCCAGCAGGCTGCTGGCCTGGGATCTGCTCTGCCTTGGCCGCCCGGTGATTGGCGAAACCTTCAGCCACGGCACCCTCAGCAACCGGCTGGAGGTATGGGTGGACGATGAGCCGCTGCTGGTCGAGCGCCTGCAGCTGCAGGAGGGAGAGCTCTCCAGCGTCGCCGAACGTCCCTGGGTCGGCACTTTGCTGTGCTATCCGGCTACCGATGCCCTGCTCGACGGGGTGCGCGACGCGCTGGCGCCGCTCGGTCTCTACGCCGGCGCCAGCCTGACCGACCGCCTGCTGACGGTGCGTTTCCTCAGTGACGATAATCTGATTTGCCAGCGGGTGATGCGCGACGTATGGCAGTTTCTGCGCCCTCATCTCACCGGTAAATCTCCCGTACTTCCCCGAATCTGGCTGACTTAAGAGAACGTTATGGAACTGACCCCCCGAGAAAAAGACAAGCTGTTGCTGTTTACCGCCGCGCTGGTGGCGGAGCGTCGCCTGGCCCGCGGCCTGAAGCTCAACTATCCGGAGTCCGTGGCCCTGATCAGCGCCTTTATTATGGAAGGCGCTCGGGACGGCAAAAGCGTGGCCTCGCTGATGGAGGAAGGCCGTCACGTCCTGACCCGCGAGCAGGTGATGGAGGGCGTCCCGGAAATGATCCCGGATATCCAGGTCGAAGCCACCTTCCCGGACGGCTCGAAGCTGGTCACCGTTCACAACCCGATTATCTGAGGTAGCGCCATGATCCCCGGTGAATATCACGTTAAGCCCGGTCAGATAGCCCTGAATACCGGCCGGGCAACCTGTCGCGTGGTCGTTGAGAACCACGGCGATCGGCCGATTCAGGTCGGTTCGCACTACCATTTCGCCGAGGTTAACCCGGCGCTGAAGTTCGACCGTCAGCAGGCCGCCGGCTATCGCCTGAATATCCCGGCGGGCACGGCGGTACGCTTTGAACCCGGCCAGAAACGCGAGGTCGAGCTGGTGGCCTTCGCCGGTCACCGCGCCGTCTTCGGCTTCCGCGGCGAGGTCATGGGCCCTCTGGAGGTAAACGATGAGTAATATTTCACGCCAGGCCTATGCCGATATGTTCGGCCCCACCGTCGGCGACAAGGTGCGCCTGGCGGATACCGAGCTGTGGATCGAGGTGGAGGACGATTTGACCACCTACGGGGAAGAGGTCAAATTCGGCGGCGGAAAAGTGATCCGCGACGGCATGGGCCAGGGGCAGATGCTGGCCGCCGACTGTGTCGACCTGGTGCTCACCAACGCGTTGATCGTCGATCACTGGGGGATCGTTAAGGCCGATATCGGCGTGAAGGACGGCCGGATCTTCGCCATCGGCAAAGCCGGTAACCCCGACATCCAGCCCAACGTCACCATCCCCATCGGTGCCGCGACGGAAGTGATTGCCGCCGAAGGAAAAATTGTCACCGCCGGCGGGATCGATACCCATATTCACTGGATCTGTCCGCAGCAGGCGGAAGAGGCGCTGGTCTCCGGCGTGACCACCATGGTCGGCGGCGGCACCGGCCCGGCCGCGGGCACCCATGCCACCACCTGCACCCCGGGCCCGTGGTATATCTCACGCATGCTGCAGGCGGCCGACAGCCTGCCGGTCAATATCGGCCTGCTGGGCAAGGGCAACGTTTCTCAGCCGGATGCCCTGCGCGAGCAGGTGGCGGCGGGCGTTATTGGCCTGAAGATCCATGAGGACTGGGGCGCCACCCCGGCGGCGATCGATTGTGCGTTAACCGTCGCCGATGAAATGGACATCCAGGTCGCCCTGCACAGCGACACCCTGAATGAATCCGGTTTTGTGGAAGACACCCTCGCCGCCATCGGCGGGCGCACCATCCACACCTTCCATACCGAAGGGGCCGGCGGCGGCCATGCGCCGGACATCATCACCGCCTGCGCCCACCCGAACATTTTGCCGTCGTCCACCAACCCAACGCTGCCCTACACCCTCAACACCATCGATGAACATCTCGATATGCTGATGGTCTGCCACCATCTGGACCCGGACATCGCCGAGGACGTGGCCTTTGCCGAGTCGCGCATTCGCCGGGAAACCATCGCTGCGGAAGACGTGCTGCACGATCTCGGCGCCTTCTCGCTCACCTCCTCCGATTCGCAGGCCATGGGCCGCGTCGGGGAAGTGATTCTCCGCACCTGGCAGGTGGCGCATCGCATGAAGGTGCAGCGCGGAGCGCTGGCGGAGGAGACCGGGAATAACGACAACTTCCGCGTGAAGCGCTACATCGCCAAATACACCATCAACCCGGCGCTGACCCACGGCATCGCACACGAAGTCGGATCCATTGAGGTGGGTAAGCTGGCTGACCTCGTGGTCTGGTCACCAGCCTTCTTCGGCGTGAAACCGGCCACCGTGATCAAAGGCGGCATGATCGCCATCGCGCCGATGGGCGATATCAATGCCTCTATTCCGACCCCGCAGCCGGTGCACTACCGCCCGATGTTTGGCGCGCTGGGCAGCGCCCGCCATCACTGCCGCCTCACCTTCCTGTCGCAGGCGGCGGCAGCCAATGGCGTTGCCGAGCGGCTGAACCTGCGCAGCGCGATCGCCGTGGTGAAAGGCTGCCGTACGGTGCAGAAAGCCGACATGGTGCACAACAGTCTGCAGCCTAACATCACCGTCGACGCCCAGACCTATGAGGTGCGGGTGGATGGCGAACTTATCACCAGCGAGCCGGCAGACGTTCTGCCGATGGCGCAACGATATTTTCTGTTTTAAGGAGAGCGGATGCTTTATTTAACTCAACGTCTGGAGATCCCCGCCGCCGTGACCGCCAGCGTTACGCTGCCGATTGATGTTCGCGTCAAAAGCCGGGTTAAGGTCACCCTCAACGATGGCCGGGAAGCCGGCCTGCTGCTGCCCCGCGGCCTGCTGCTGCGCGGCGGCGATGTGCTCAGCAACGAAGAAGGCACCGAGTTTGTGCAGGTGATTGCCGCTGATGAAGGGGTGTCGGTAGTGCGCTGCGACGATCCGTTTATGCTGGCGAAGGCCTGCTACCACCTCGGCAACCGTCACGTGCCGCTGCAGATCATGCCGGGCGAGCTGCGCTACCATCACGATCACGTGCTGGACGATATGCTGCGCCAGTTCGGCCTGACGGTGACCTTTGGCCAGCTGCCGTTCGAGCCGGAAGCCGGCGCTTACGCCAGCGAGAGCCACGGTCATCATCATGCTCATCATGACCACCACGCTCACAGCCACTAGCATGTCGACAGCGGAACAACGCCTGCGGCTGATGCAGCTGGCCAGCAGCAACCTGCCGGTAGGGGGTTACAGCTGGTCCCAGGGGCTGGAGTGGGCTGTGGAAGCCGGCTGGGTGCTGGACGTCGCGGCCTTCGAGCGCTGGCAGCGACGCCAGATGACGGAAGGCTTTTTTACCGTTGACCTGCCGCTGTTCGCCCGCCTGTACCGCGCCTGCGAACAAAGCGATATCGCTGCGGCCCAGCGCTGGACCGCCTATCTGCTGGCCTGCCGGGAAACTCGTGAACTGCGGGAGGAAGAGCGCAACCGCGGCGCGGCGTTTGCCCGTCTGCTGAGCGACTGGCAGCCGGACTGTCCGCCGCCGTGGCGCTCCCTGTGCCAGCAAAGTCAGCTCGCCGGGATGGCCTGGCTCGGCGTGCGCTGGCGTATCGCCCTGCCCGAGATGGCCCTCAGCCTGGGCTATAGCTGGATTGAGAGCGCCGTGATGGCCGGCGTCAAGCTGGTCCCCTTCGGCCAGCAGGCCGCCCAGCAGCTGATTTTACGTCTTTGTGACCACTACGCGGCCGAGATGCCCCGCGCGCTGGCCGCGCCGGACGGCGATATCGGATCGGCCACCCCGCTCGCCGCTATCGCCTCTGCCCGGCATGAAACCCAATACTCTCGATTATTCCGTTCCTAGGAGAAGCCATGAACTCTTATAAACACCCGCTGCGCGTCGGCGTCGGCGGCCCGGTCGGCTCCGGTAAAACCGCTCTGCTGGAAGCACTGTGTAAAGCGATGCGCGATACCTGGCAGCTGGCGGTGGTCACTAACGACATCTATACCAAAGAAGATCAGCGCATCCTCACCGAAGCGGGCGCGCTGGCGCCTGAACGCATCGTCGGTGTGGAAACCGGCGGCTGCCCGCATACGGCGATCCGCGAAGATGCCTCAATGAACCTCGCCGCCGTGGAAGCGCTGAGTGAAAAGTTCGGTAACCTCGACCTTATCTTCGTGGAAAGCGGCGGCGATAACCTGAGCGCCACCTTCAGCCCGGAGCTGGCGGATCTGACCATCTACGTCATCGATGTGGCCGAAGGGGAGAAGATCCCGCGCAAAGGCGGACCGGGGATCACCAAATCCGATTTCCTGGTGATCAATAAAACCGACCTTGCCCCCTATGTGGGCGCGTCGCTGGAGGTGATGGCGAGCGATACCCAGCGTATGCGCGGCGATCGCCCATGGACCTTCACCAATCTGAAGCAGGGCGACGGCCTGAGCACCATTATCGCCTTCCTCGAAGACAAAGGCATGCTTGGCAAATAGGCCTGTTGCACCAGCCGGGCGCAAGCGCGTCCGGATGGTGCAGCCTCTGCTCTCTCTTTATATCATCCTGCCTCCACCTCCGCGCCACGCCTGCCCTGCAATATGGCATAAGGTTTGCTAATTCAAGTCATGCCTAACCATTAAGGAATGACTATGTCATCACTGGATCTTAACCCTGAATTACCCGCGACAACGCGGACTTCCGGTACCCGGGAAACCTTAGAAGATTACACCTTACGTTACGCCCCGCTGAGCTTTCGCCGCTGGGGTCCGGGCGTCGTCGCGGTCACCGCGCTGGGCGGCATCGCCTATCTGGCCGACTTTTCCATCGGCGCCAGCATCGGTATGGCCTGGGGCACCAGCAACGCCATCTATTCGATCCTGGTGGCGGCGCTGGTGATCTTCCTCACCGGCATTCCGCTGGCGATCACCGCCGCGCGCTACAACATTGACCTTGACCTGATCACCCGCAGCGCCGGCTTCGGCTATTTCGGCTCGGTGATCACCAGCATTATTTTTGCCGGCTTCACCTTTATCTTCTTCGCCCTCGAAGGCTCGATCATGGCCCAGGGCCTGCTGGTGGGCCTCGGGATCCCGCTGTGGATGGGATATCTGATCGCCACCCTGATGGTGCTCCCGCTGGTGGTCTATGGCATGAAAGCCCTGACCCGCCTGCAGGTGTGGACCACGCCACTGTGGCTGGTGCTGATGGTGGTGCCGGTGGTGTGGCTGATTGTCAAAGATCCGCAGCTGGTGGACGGCTTCCTGCATTTCGCCGGTAAAAACAGCGCGTCGACGGTGGATATTACCGCCATCATGCTCGGCGCCGGGGTATGCCTGTCGCTGATCATGCAGATTGGCGAGCAAATTGATTACCTGCGCTTTATGCCGCCTAAGACCGCGGAGAATCGTAAAAGCTGGTGGCTGGCGGTCTTTTCCGCCGGCCCGGGCTGGGTGGTGTTAGGGGCGATCAAACAGATCATCGGCGCCTTCCTCGGCTTCTATCTGTTGACCCGTTTCCCGGCGGTGCACAATACCGAACCGGTGCAGCAGTTCGTCAGCGTCTTCGATAACCTGGTGCCCGGCTGGCTGGCCCTGACGCTGGCGGTGGTGCTGGTGGTGATCTCGCAGATCAAAATTAACGTCACCAATGCCTACTCCGGCTCGCTGGCGTGGACCAGCGCCTGGACCCGCACCACCAAACGCTATCCGGGACGGATTATTTTTGTGGTGGTCAACCTGGCGATTGCCCTGGCGCTGATGGAGGGCGATATGTTCAGCGCCCTGTCGTGGATCCTCGGCTTTTACTCCAACTTCGCCATCGCCTGGGTCGTGGTGGTGGCGACCGACATCACCTTTAATAAAGGCTTGCTCAAGCTGGCGCCGGCGCAGCCGGAGTATCGTCGCGGCATGATCTACAACGTTAACCCGGTGGGCGTGGTCTCCTTTGGTCTGGCCGCCGGGCTGTCGATCTGCGCCTTCTTCGGTCTGCTGGGGGCGACGCTGGCGCCGTTCTCGCCGCTGATTGCGCTGGTCGTTGCCTTTGTCATGACCCCGCTGATGGGGCTCCTTACCCGCGGGCGCTACTATATTAAGCAGGTGGATGACGGCATCGCCGAGCCGCGCTATGACGCGGCGGGGAACGCCTCCACCACCGTGTATCAATGCGTTAGCTGTGAGGAAGAGTACGAGCGCCCGGACGTGATGCACTCGCACAAGCATCAGGGAGCCATCTGCTCGCTGTGTAAAAGTATGGAGTAGTCAGGAAGGCAGGCCGACGTGACGTCGGCCTGTTTCAGGATGCGTTAGGCGGCAGGCAGCTCGGCCAGCGGCCAGCGCGGGCGAACCGTCACGCCGAGCTCGGCTTTGGCGCCGGTTTGCAGACGCACCATGCCGGCGTAGGCGATCATCGCGCCGTTGTCAGTACAGAACTCAGGGCGAGCGTAGAACACCTCGCCGCCGCGTTTTTGCATCATCTCCGCCAGCTTCGCCCGCAGGGTACGGTTGGCGCTCACGCCTCCCGCCATCACCAGACGCTTAAAGCCGGTTTGCTCCAGCGCGCGGCGACATTTAATCATCAGCGTATCGACGACCGCATCCTCAAACGCCCGGGCGATGTCGGCGCGGGTTTGCTCATCGTCGCCGTTGCTGCGAATGGTGTTGGCGGCGAAGGTCTTCAGGCCGGAGAAGCTGAAGTCCAGCCCCGGACGGTCGGTCATCGGCCGCGGGAAGACAAAGCGGCCTTCGGTGCCCTGGGACGCCATTTTCGACAGCATCGGCCCGCCGGGATAATCCAGTCCCAGCAGCTTCGCCGTCTTATCAAAGGCTTCGCCCGCCGCATCGTCAATCGACTCGCCCAGCAGTTCATACTGACCAATACCGGTGACGCTAATCAACTGGGTGTGGCCGCCGGAAACCAGCAGCGCGACGAACGGGAACGCCGGCGGATTATCTTCCAGCATCGGCGCCAGCAGATGCCCTTCCATATGGTGTACCGGGATCGCCGGCACGTTCCAGGCGAAGGCCAGCGCCCGGCCAACGGTCGCCCCGACCAGCAGCGCGCCGACCAGGCCTGGACCCGCCGTATAGGCGACGGCGTCGATATCTTTCGCCGTCAGACCGGCTTCTTTCAGCGCCGCCTGGATCAGCGGCACCGTTTTGCGCACGTGGTCGCGCGATGCCAGCTCCGGCACCACGCCGCCGTAATCCGCATGCAGTTTCACCTGACTATACAATTGGTTGGCTAACAGACCTTGCTGGTCGTCATAAATCGCGATGCCGGTTTCATCGCAGGATGTTTCAATGCCCAGTACACGCATGAGTTGTTTTACCTCGCTTCAATACCGCGCAGTGTAGGTCCAATGACCGGCGATGTAAAACTTTGCTCACCCCTGGTGCTCTCTTCGTGTATACTCCTCACCCTTATAAAAGTCCCTTTCAAAAAAGGCGCCGGTGCTTTACAAAGCAGCAGTAGTTGCAGTAAAATTCCGCACCATTTTGAAATAAGCTGGCATTGCGGCCAGCGGCAAACCGAATTAATCAAAGGTGAGAGGCACATGCCGGTAATTAAAGTACGTGAAAACGAGCCGTTCGACGTAGCTCTGCGTCGCTTCAAGCGTTCCTGCGAAAAAGCAGGTGTTCTGGCGGAAGTTCGTCGTCGTGAGTTCTATGAAAAACCGACTACCGAACGTAAGCGCGCTAAAGCTTCTGCAGTGAAACGTCACGCGAAGAAACTGGCTCGCGAAAACGCACGCCGTACTCGTCTGTACTAATCTGTTGAGAGCGACGCTCTCAATTCAGACCGAGTTGTAGTTGTAAGGCCGTGCTTCCGAAAGGAATGCGCGGCTTATTTTCGTTTATAGTCATCAGAAATAACGGGGCTTATGGCTGGACGAATTCCACGTGTATTTATTAGCGATCTGCTTGCCAGAACCGACATCGTCGATCTGATCGATGCGCGGGTAAAGCTGAAAAAGCAGGGCAAAAATTTTCACGCGTGCTGTCCGTTCCATAACGAAAAAACCCCCTCTTTCACCGTCAACGGTGAAAAACAGTTTTACCACTGCTTCGGCTGCGGGGCGCATGGCAATGCTATCGACTTCCTGATGAACTACGACAAGCTCGAGTTCGTGGAAACGGTCGAAGAGCTGGCCGCCATGCACAACCTCGAGGTGCCTTATGAAGCAGGCAACGGACCCAGCCAGATAGAGCGCCATCAACGGCAGAACCTCTACCAGTTACTGGATGGTCTGAATGCGTTTTATCAACAGTCTCTGATGCAGCCCGCCGCCGATCCTGCGCGCCAGTACCTGGCGAAACGGGGGTTAAGCAGCGAGGTGATTACGCGCTTTGCCATCGGCTATGCTCCCCCAGGTTGGGATAACGTTTTAAAACGGTTTGGCGGCAATCAGGAAAACCGCCAGTCGCTTATTGATGCCGGCATGCTGGTCACCAACGATCAGGGACGCAGTTACGACCGCTTCCGCGAACGGGTGATGTTCCCCATCCGCGATAAGCGAGGCCGGGTGATTGGGTTTGGCGGACGGGTGCTGGGCGATGCCCTGCCGAAGTATCTGAACTCCCCGGAAACCGACATATTCCATAAAGGCCGCCAGCTGTATGGCCTGTATGAAGCGCAGCAGGATAACCCCGAACCACCGCGTTTGCTGGTTGTCGAAGGGTATATGGACGTCGTGGCGCTGGCGCAGTACGACATTAATTATGCCGTGGCCTCGCTGGGTACCTCGACCACGGCCGACCATATCCAGCTGCTGTTCCGGGTGACGAATAACGTCATCTGCTGCTACGACGGCGACCGGGCCGGCCGCGATGCCGCCTGGCGCGCGCTGGAGACGGCGCTGCCGTACATGACCGATGGTCGCCAGCTACGCTTTATGTTTCTGCCTGACGGCGAAGACCCGGATACGCTGGTGCGTAAAGAGGGCAAAGCGGCGTTCGAGGCGCGGATGGAGCAGGCTCAGCCGCTCTCCACGTTCTTGTTTAACAGCCTGCTGCCGCAGGTCGATCTGAGTACTCCGGACGGGCGCGCGCAGCTGAGCACGCTGGCGCTGCCGCTGATAACCCAGGTCCCGGGCGAAACGCTGCGCATCTATTTGCGTCAGGAGTTGGGCAATAAGCTGGGCATTTTAGATGACGCGCAGCTTGAACGATTAATGCCAAAACAGGCGGAAAATGGCGCGCCGCGTCCCGCACCGCAGCTAAAACGCACGACCATGCGTATACTGATAGGACTGCTGGTGCAAAACCCGGATCTGGCGCCGTTAGTCCCGCCGCTGGAGGGACTGGACTCGCGCAAAATGCCGGGACTGAGCCTGTTCAGCGAACTGGTGAAGAGCTGTCTGGCGCAGCCTGGTCTGACAACCGGGCAACTTTTAGAGCAATATCGCGGCACAAAAGAGGCGGCAACCCTTGAAAAACTGTCGATGTGGGACGATATAGCAGATAAAGACATCGCTGAACAAACCTTCACCGACTCGCTCAACCATATGTTTGATTCACTGCTGGAACTGCGACAGGAAGAGTTGATAGCTCGCGATCGCACACACGGTTTAAGCAGTGAAGAACGCCGGGAGCTCTGGACCATCAGCCAGGAGCTGGCGAAAAAATAAATGACAGACAATATCCTTCACGTTGTATCAAAGCAGTAAGAAAACGCAGAACAACGTGAAGGAAAAGTATTTAACGGCTTAAGTGCCGAGTATCGATCGGGAAGCCCCCGACAGCCGCGCAGAGGCGCAGCGGCAATAATATAAGTACGCCCTCGCTTTAAATGTCGACAGCCCGTCTGCCGACACCAATCAAACGAATTAAGTGTGGATACCGTCTTATGGAGCAAAACCCGCAGTCACAGCTGAAGCTTCTTGTCCAACGTGGTAAGGAGCAAGGCTATCTGACCTATGCCGAGGTCAATGACCATCTGCCGGAAGATATCGTCGATTCCGATCAGATCGAAGACATCATCCAAATGATCAACGACATGGGTATTCAGGTGATGGAAGAAGCACCGGATGCCGATGATCTGATGCTTGCCGAAAACACCGCGGATGAAGATGCTGCCGAAGCCGCCGCGCAGGTGCTCTCCAGCGTGGAATCCGAAATCGGGCGCACGACCGACCCGGTGCGTATGTACATGCGTGAAATGGGTACCGTAGAGCTGCTGACCCGTGAAGGCGAAATTGACATCGCCAAACGCATCGAAGACGGCATCAATCAGGTGCAGTGCTCCGTTGCCGAATATCCGGAAGCGATCACCTACCTGCTTGAGCAGTACGACCGCGTTGAAGCGGAAGAAGCCCGTCTGTCCGATCTGATCACCGGTTTCGTCGATCCGAACGCCGAAGAAGATATGGCGCCAACCGCCACCCACGTTGGCTCCGAGCTGTCTCAGGAAGAGATGGATGACGACGAAGACGAAGACGAAGATGAAGACGCCGACGACAACAGCGATGACGACAACAGCATCGACCCAGAGCTGGCCCGTGAGAAATTCGCCGAGCTGCGTACCCAGTACGAGCTGACGCGCGACACCATCAAAGCCAAAGGTCGTAGCCATGCCGCCGCCCAGGAAGAGATCCTGAAGCTGTCTGAAGTCTTCAAGCAGTTCCGCCTGGTGCCGAAGCAGTTCGATTACCTGGTCAACAGCATGCGCAGCATGATGGATCGCGTTCGTACTCAGGAACGTATCATCATGAAGCTGTGCGTTGAGCAGTGCAAAATGCCGAAGAAAAACTTCATCACCCTGTTCACCGGCAACGAAACCAGCGAAACCTGGTTCAACGCCGCGGTGGCAATGAACAAGCCGTGGTCTGAGAAGCTGCTGGAAGTGAAAGAAGATGTGCAGCGCGGCCTGCAGAAGCTGCAGCAGATTGAAGAAGAGACCGGCCTGACCATCGAGCAGGTTAAAGATATCAACCGTCGCATGTCCATCGGCGAAGCGAAAGCCCGTCGTGCGAAGAAAGAGATGGTTGAAGCGAACCTGCGTCTGGTTATCTCTATCGCCAAGAAATACACCAACCGCGGTCTGCAGTTCCTCGACCTGATTCAGGAAGGCAACATCGGTCTGATGAAAGCGGTCGATAAGTTCGAATACCGTCGCGGCTACAAGTTCTCGACCTACGCCACCTGGTGGATCCGTCAGGCCATCACCCGCTCTATCGCGGATCAGGCGCGCACCATCCGTATTCCGGTGCATATGATTGAGACAATTAACAAGCTCAACCGTATCTCCCGTCAGATGCTGCAGGAGATGGGCCGTGAACCGACCCCGGAAGAGCTGGCTGAGCGTATGCTGATGCCGGAAGACAAAATCCGTAAAGTGCTGAAGATCGCCAAAGAGCCTATCTCCATGGAAACGCCGATCGGCGACGATGAAGATTCGCATCTGGGGGATTTCATCGAGGATACCACCCTCGAGCTGCCGCTGGATTCTGCGACCACCGAGAGCCTGCGCGCGGCAACGCATGACGTGCTGGCCGGCCTCACCGCTCGTGAAGCGAAAGTGCTGCGTATGCGTTTCGGTATCGACATGAACACCGACCACACGCTGGAAGAAGTGGGTAAACAGTTCGACGTTACCCGCGAACGTATCCGTCAGATCGAAGCGAAGGCGCTGCGTAAACTGCGCCACCCGAGCCGTTCTGAAGTGCTGCGTAGCTTCCTCGACGATTAATCGTCGCGGGGCATCGTCTACAGCCTGTTAAAAAGCTCCCTGCGGGGAGCTTTTTTTATGGCGTTCAGGTGGCCATCCCGGGAAAGTCGCCTCTCTCCGCTACTGGCCGCGGGTTGCCAGGGCATCGTCCAGTTCACGATAGGCCGCCACCAGCTTATCGAGCGTCGCCCGGTTTAAGCCGCTGGGATTAGGCAGCACCCACACCTGGGTCGTCCCGATGGTCATGGCCTGTTTCCCCCACTTCGCGCCGCGCTGGTTAAAGGCCAGCTCGAAGGCCTGCTTGCCGAGCACCGCCAGCGCCTGCGGCTGATACTCTTCAATTTTCCGCACCAGCTCACGGCCGCCGCTGCGCAGCTCCTGCAAGGCGACCTCGCTGGCCTGCACCGTCGGACGCTCTACCAGCATGGTGATGCCGCAGCGCGTATCCAGCAGCTGCAGCTCCTCTTCCGGCCTGAGCTGCCGATCGGTGAACCCGGCCTGATGGATGACCTTCCAGAAGCGATTGCCAGGATGGGCAAAATGAAAGCCGGTATGGGCGGAGGACTTCCCCGGGTTGATACCGCAAAAGACAACGCGCAGGCCCGGCGCAAGGATATCGCTAATCATGTTTTCTCCGGCTGTATGGCTAAAACATGATTATAAAGGATTGAAAATGCATTGTTTATAAAAACAGCAGCTGCGCGCTTTACGCTGGATTGCAATCGCCAGTTACTTTATAATCCCTCGCCACGGCCCCTTAGCTCAGTGGTTAGAGCAGGCGACTCATAATCGCTTGGTCGTTGGTTCAAACCCAACAGGGGCCACCAAATTTTAGATTTAAAATCATATAATTAAGCCACTCGAAAGAGTGGCTTTTTTGTTCCTGAATTTAAAATGGCACCACAAACCGCTGAGCAGCGCGCATGGCTTAGCGTGTTGTCGCTATCCCATTAAGAGGATAAAAAGTCCGTTATAACGCAGGGAAAATTTGCGCTTACGCTAAAACAGATAGCATTCTGCCTTAGCAAAATATTGCTCAGTGCATCTCGGGCAGCCCATAACCGCCGCACTCCTGTTGACTTCTGTCTAACTACGCAACGTAGTCTTGAAATATCTTTCATTCCTGCAATGCTGGAATTCATACTACTCACGATAAATGTAACAACACAGGTCAATTTCCGAAAAATAACCATAGCCTGCGCCAGCTGATCGAAATCAACGCGTTCCTCCCCCCGCTCTTATATATAACCCGCTGACTTACAAAAAGGATGAAATGATGAAAATACGGGATATATCAATCAGTACCTGTCTGGCACTGTTATTAATGGGTTGCGTAGCTAAACCACCCATGACGACGGAAAATGAAAGAGGCCGCCGCGTTTGCTTTTAATGTCGATGCTTCGCAGGTGACAATTTCCGATGCGAGGCAGCAGGATGTGAAAACCAACTTTGTGGCCACCATCGGCAAAACCAGCCATCGCTGCTATGTGACGAAGGCCGCCGAGCCGAAGCTTTACGGGCTGATCCCGCTGGGCGGCGGTAGCACCGTCTCGAATGCCATCTGCGCCGGCGCCAACCCGACGCTAGCGAGCAAAACCTGCGACGCCCTGTCGCAAAAAGCAGGCCGCTGCTGAGCCTTTGCGCAGAAGAAGGCCGCTAACTGCGCATTTAGTCACTTTTTCTGCGGTTTTACCGCGGTCGCTTAGTTCAGTGACCGCACCTGCTGATAAGAATTGAGCCGTTCCCGCAGCGAGGTGAGCCAGACATCCGGCTCCTGACGGCAGATTTCGGTGAGGATCGGCGTCAGCACCAGCTCGGCTTCATGGAAGTCGGTCCACTCCGGCGGCTCCAGTGAAAAAGGATCGTTCATCAGCCAAATCACCATCGGCGTCCAGGCGCGCGGATCCAGTTGCAGATAATCCTGACAGCGCATCATATCTCGGGTCCGCGCCTCATCGGGGACGACATCCTTTCCCACCGCGGCGCTACTCATTGCCAGTACTGTTATTCCTGCCAGCAGATGTTTCCAAACCCATTTTCGCCAGAAGGCGCGTTTTTCTTTCGCCATTGTTATTATTTTACCTGCCAGTTGTCGCCGGACGATATTCCCGAGAACTCACCTTAATAAGAGCAGATTAATCGTTTGCATTTTTTTTAACAGCAGACCGCGCTGAAGCAAGTGAACGCCCGTTCCTACAGCTGTCATCCAGCTATGCAAATATATTCGTCTGGCTCAGCTCCACAATATTTCCCTGGCCCAAAACGATTTGTGTTACAATTACGCCTTATAACGGCATCGATAAAAATAACCCCCGCCGCACCTGCACCAGGCATCGCCCTTCTTTTTTCATATCAGGATTTACGCCCCCATGAATGCGATAATCATTGACGATCATCCATTGGCACGTATCGCCATTCGCAACCTTCTCGACAGCAACGGTATTACCGTCGCGGCAGAGCTCGACAGCGGCGCTCATGCCGTGCAGACCGCGGAAAGCATGCAGCCTGACCTGCTCATCGTCGACGTCGATATTCCGGAGCTCAGCGGTATCGAGGTGCTGGAGCAGCTGCGCAAACGCCGCTACCAGGGAACAATCATCATCATTTCCGCTAAGAATGAACTGTTCTACGGCAAACGCAGCGCCGACTGCGGAGCAAATGGTTTTGTGAGTAAAAAAGAGGGAATGAATAATATCCTCGCCGCAATCGAGGCAGCCAATAATGGCTACAGCTATTTCCCCTTTTCACTGGAACGCTTCTGCACCCACGGCATCACCGATCAGGACCGGCTGGATACGCTGTCAACGCAGGAGATGAAGGTGTTCCGCTATATTCTCAGCGGCGTCGACTACACCACCATCGGCAGCAAAATGAATATCAGCAATAAAACGGTAAGTACCTATAAGGTCCGTCTGATGGATAAATTAGGCTGCAGCACCCTGCTTGAGCTATATGACTTTGCGCAACGCAATAAAATAGGGTGATGGCATGGCGGTTCGTCTTATTTTATCCGTCGTTGTCGGGCTGGCGCTGAGCCTCTCGCCTGCCGCGTATGCCATGAAACAACTGGAGCTGAAGAGTCATTCTCATATCGCGGCGATCGATATCCCGCTTAGCGGTAAGGAGAAAGCATGGCTGGCGGCGCAGCCTACGCTGACCGTCGGGACCTGGCTTCCCGAGAGGACGCCCATCGTCTACGACGGCGACGAGAAAAGTTATCAGGGCATTAACGCCGACTATCTGGCGCTGATGGCGCACAGCCTCGGACTGAAGGTGATTATCCGCCAGTATGACACCGAGCAGCAGGCGCTCACCGCCCTGGCCGACCGCCAGGTGGATACCCTGCTCACTCAGGTGGCGCACCGGGATGCGCTCGCCCCGGGCCTGGATCAATCCGCGCCGCTGCTTAAAACCTGGCCGACGCTGGTCACCTCGCTGAAATCCCCTCTGCCGCCGCTGACCACTGACCGCCGCGTCACGCTGGCCTGCACCCGCGATTGCGCTTTTTTCGATATTATTCAGCAGGCGTTTCCCAACGCCAAAATCACCCTTTATGATAGCGACTATCAGGCTCTCGCCTCGGTGGTCAGCGGCGAGAATCAGTATTTTATCGGCAACAACATCACCACTGGCCACTGCATCTCGAAATATTTCTCGCAATCGCTGGTTATCGCGCACTATTTTCGTCAGCAGGAGCAACACAACCGCTTTGTCACCCGTGACGATCGGCCAGAGCTGCATCAACTCTTCGACCGTTTTATCCATGCCGTCGACAGCGACACCGCGATGCGGATCATGCAAAACTGGCTCAACCGTGGCGATCTGTCGTTTCTCAATACCCCGCTTACCTTTAGCCCCGAAGAGCAGCGCTGGCTGCAGAAGCATCGTCGCGTCCGCCTGCTGGTGAACCCCTATTTTCCGCCATTTACCCTGGTGGATAACGAGGATGAACTGCGCGGCATCATGGCCGATATGCTGAATATTGTCTCACTCCAGACCGGCCTGCAGTTTGACCCCATTCTGGTGCGCAACCGTCAGGCTCTGGCAAAGCGCATGGAAAAAGAGGACTGGGCGATCATGCCCGCCGCCACCCTGACCCCACAGCCGCAGGCCTACGTCACCCTCAGCGATCCGCTCATTAACGTGGCCTTTGTGCTGGTCGCCCGCGGCAGCGCCCCCGACCAGCATCTGCTGACGCGCTCGGCACGGATCGCCCTGCCGGTCGGGCCTATCGCCGCCCATGATCTGAAAGCGCGTTTTCCGCTGATTAACTGGGTGGAAACGGATAACGTTGGCGTCGCCATGAAGATGGTAGAGGAAGGCGAAGTGGATGCCGCCGTAGCCTCGGAGCTTTCCGCCCGCTATATGATCGACCACTACTATCCACAGGGTCTGCACTACACCCGCATTGATGGACTCCCCGTCGCGGCCATTCGGCTGGCCATCCCGCGCGATGAACCGGTGCTGGCCGCCATTCTTAACAAAGCGCTGCAGGTTATTCCGCCACGGGATATTCTGCAGATGACCGAGAAGTGGTCGAAAATCTCCAGTCAGCAAATAGAGAACTGGAGCCAGTACAGCCGCCAGTTTTACCAGCTGATCGCCTTTGCGCTGGTGCTGATCGCCATCAGCCTCGGCTGGGGACTCTCCCTGTGTCGGGAAGTGCGCAAACGTAAAGACTCCCAGCAGCGGCTCGAGGAGGAGCTGGCGCAGAAGGAGGCCCTCTCCTGTGCGCTGGAGCGCGAAAAAGACAAAGCGATTCAGGCGACAAAAGCCAAGAGCCGCTTTCTGGCCAGCATGAGCCACGAGCTGCGCACGCCGGTGAGCGCCATCGTCGGCTTTCTGGAGCTGCTGGCGAAACCTGAGCTGAACGTCGGCCAGCGTAAAGAGGCGATCGAGCTGGCGGGGTCGACGGCGCAAACCCTGCTGGGACTTATCGGCAATATTCTTGATATCGACAAGATTGAATCGGGAAAATACCAGGTTACCCCGCAGTGGAGCGATGTCGCACAGTTAGTGTCGCAGCAGTGTCATACCTTCGACGCGCTGGCGCAGCAAAAGGGCATCGATCTGCACTACCATAACGCGCTGCAGGAAGGGACCATGCTGTGGGTCGACCCGCAGGCGCTACGGCAAATCCTCAATAATCTCATCGGCAATGCGCTGAAGTTTACCGTCGAAGGCGCAATTCAGGTCTCCTGCCGGCTGACGCCGGCGAATGAGACACAGGGAGAGCTGGCCCTCATGGTTAGCGACAGCGGCTGCGGGATCAGTGAAGCAGAGCAGGCCACCCTCTTCCACCGCTATGCCCAGGCGCGCCAGGGACGCCAGCAGACCGGCTCCGGACTGGGGCTGGTCATTTGCAAAGAGCTGGTTGCGCTGATGCAGGGTCGCCTGGAGATGGTCAGCCGTCCGGGCGTGGGGACCACTTTCACCATCACGCTGCCGGTCAAGGCGAGCCGCTGCGCGATCCACGCGCCGCAGGCGTCGCCCGCCAGACCGCAGGCTCTACCCGGGCTGGCGATACTGATAGCGGACGATCACCCCACCAACCGGCTACTGCTCAAGCGCCAGCTCAGCACTATCGGCTATAGCGTCGATGAAGCCTGCGACGGTGAAGAGGCAGAGAATAAGCTCGCCAGCAAACATTACGATCTGCTGATAACAGACCTCAATATGCCGAAGAAAGATGGCCTGGCGCTGGCGGCCTCGCTACGCCGTCGCTATCCGGGCCTGGTAATTTGGGGCGTGACTGCCAGCGCGCTGCCGCAGTCGCGGGAGGCGTGTCTGGCCAGCGGCATGAATATGTGTCTGTTTAAGCCGGTGTCGGTCCAGACGCTGAGTCATGAGCTCAGCCGTTTAGCGGTGGGCCGCGCATCACCTCACGCTACCCGGCACCTGAAGCTCAGCGTGCTGAGCGAGAATACGGGGGGAGACCAGGCGCTGATGAATGAGATGCTGGAGACGTTCCGCGATGCGTCGGCCGCGGATTTACAGGCTGCCGGACAGGCAATCGCCCGGCATGAGCCGCAGATTTTTCTGCGGGCGCTGCACCGTCTGCACGGTTCAGCACAAATTCTGGGGATTACTGCGCTACAACAACTGTGCGTCCCTTTTGAGGCAAAGCGGCCTGATTCGCTGACGCCGGCAAGCTGTCTGGAGGTGGTACAGCGCATCACCGGCGTCATGCGCGAGATCGATGGCGAAATCGACGCCCTGATCGGCCGCTAGCCGTTCCGCTCGGGCAGTCCGCCTGCCCGAGCGTTAAGGGGACATCCTTGTCAGTTTTTTCCTCTGCGCTCTCTCAGGGTGGAACAAGTATCAGTTGCCTGCCACCAGCATCTCGCTATCCACCACAATGCCCTCTTCAGCGCCCTTCAGCACCAGATTCGCTTCGTAATATTTACCGGCTTTCAGCAGTTCTTGCGCCTGCGCTACCGCCTTACGGGTCTGGTTAAGCGGCATCAGATACTGGTTCTCAATCACGCCAATACCGGCCAGGCGCAGGGTATCGATAGCTCCTTTCTGATCGCCTTTCGCCAGCTTTTCGTTGGCGGATTGGATAGCGCTCTCTTTTTCCGGCGTGGCCACATAGTCTTCAGACAGGGCGATAGAGGCGTTAATGATCACATAGCGATCGGCGATCATTTTGGCTTTAGCATCAGTTTTCACAAACTTCGCCCAGCTGGCATCATCGGCGGCCAGCAGCGCGGCGGCGTCGTCTGTCAGTTTTTTGGCGCTATCCGGCTGGCCATGGAACAGCGCCAGACGGGCGAACTGGATGTCGCGCATCGCATTCGCGCCCTGCACCGCCACCTGCAGCACATCGGCGGCTTCTTTCTGTACCTGCGTCGTGGCTGCCGCGGCTGGCGCTGCCGTCGCGCTATCTGTTGCCCATACCGGAGAGGTACTCATCATGGTTGCCAGCAGGCTCGCCAGAATGACTTTTTTCATCGTTGACTCCTGATTAAAATCGGTAAGCATCACCAAACGCAGCCAGCTTAAAAAATATCGTGGGCATTGAGAATCAGAGCCCGGAAGTAATATTGCGGGCCTGGTCTGACAGCTGTCAGACCAGGCGTATAAAGTGGCCTCGGCGCTCTTATTTACGCCTGCCGATCGCGCGGCCTACTATTTTCCTCAGACCTTTCTTTTGGCCCGCTGAATAAACCCTCACGCTTTTTATTCAGCGTCAGGCCGCCAACCGGGATCTGCGGAGCAATTATGTTTATGTTTAGCCATTACACCTTAAATGCGTTTAGCCCACGCGTCTTCATTCGATATAAACGGCATGCCTGCCTGATGGCGGTATTGCTGTTTATCTGCGGAGCCTGTTGTCTGGCCTGGCCGTTGGTCGCCGGCTGGTATCTCGCCACAGTAACCGGCATGTTATTGATGATCTGCGGCTTCTATTCGCTGTACAGCCTGATTGTCTTCCGCCAGCAGCACTGGAAATCACGCCTGGTGGCGCTGATCTTCGCCATCGCCTGGATCGTGCTCGGCCTGAGCTTTGTGGTCAATCCTCTCAACGGTATGAGCAGTCTGGCCATTTTATTTGGCTTTTTATTTGTTCTCGGCGGTATTTCCCGCATCGTTAACGGATGTCAAACCCGCAAACAAAGCGGCGCTGGCTGGAATATTTTTATCGGCCTGTTGGATTTACTTATCGCTTGCCTGTGGCTGGCCATGAACCCGCAGCAAAGCTGGTTATTTATTACCGCCTTTATCGGCGTTGAAATGATATTTAGCGCCATCGGCTTGTTGGTCCTGCGCAATAAAATGAAGCACGCTCAGGCTTAAGCCCTATTTTGACACTGGAGAAGAAAATGAATTTACCTAAAGCACTCGTATTGACCGTGGCGGCTACCACATTCTGTCTGATGACCAGCCCGGCGTTCGCGGTTGAGGAAACCACGCCGCAGAATATGACCTGTCAGGAATTTATGGATATGAACCCAAAAAGCATGACCCCGGTGGCCTTCTGGGTAGTGAATCGCAACACCGACTTTAGCGGCGGCGACTATGTTGACTGGCATGAAGTCGAGACCGTTTCGGTACCGAAAATGCTGCAGGAGTGCCACAAGAACCCCGCCGCTAAACTTGGCGATCTCAGCGCGGTCATCAAAAAATAATCCCCCCCCCCGGCATCAGGCCGGGGAAACCCGCCGCGCTGCGGCGGGTCCCGCTTTACTCATCGATACCGCATTCGCACGGCAGATGGCGGCCGATAAGCTTGCGATACAAAAACGCCCCGATAATCGCCCCCACCACCGGCGCCAGCAGCGGCACCAGAAAGTAAGGGATCGCCAGCCCACCGGTAAAGGCGATCGAGCCCCACCCGGCCAGACTGGTAAACAGTTTTGGGCCGAAGTCGCGCGCCGGATTCAGCGCAAAGCCGGTTAGCGGCCCCATCGACGCGCCGATCACGGCGATCAGCAAGCCAATCAGCAACGGCGCCAGCGGCCCGCGCGGAATTCCGTTGCCGTCGTCGGTCAGGGCCATGATCATCGCCATCAGGATTGCCGTGATGGTGGTCTCCACGGCAAACGCTTGTATAAAAGTGATATGTGGATGCGGGTACGTGGAAAAGACCCCGGCCAGGTTAAGACTGGCGGCAGTGCCGCGCACGATATGCTGACTCTGTTCAAGATCGAGAAACAGCTGGCGATAGAGCCCATACACCAGCGCGGCGGCGCAGAAGGCCCCGGCCGTCTGGGCAACAATAAACGGCAGCACCTTGCGGCGTTCAAAACAGGCGAACAGCCACAGGGCAATGGTCACCGCCGGATTAAGGTGCGCGCCGGAGACACCGGCCGTCAGGTAGATGGCCATGGCGACGCCAAGGCCCCAGATAATACTGATCTCCCACTGACCAAAGCTGGCCCCGGCGACCCGCAGCGCAGCGACGCAGCCCGCGCCGAAGAAAATGAGCAATCCGGTGCCAAGAAACTCGGCCACGCACTGCCCGGTTAAGGTAGAAGTCTGGTTCATTATCGGCATCCTGAAATAGCACGTTAAAGAGAGAGGCTGGCGCGAGCGCCCGTTTAATTCGCCTGACCGGCCAGTAGCAGCCCGGTGGCGACCGCATTGCGCGGCCCTTCTGTTCCCCGAATATTGCCCTGCCCGGCGACCACGCCATAGTGCGACAAGGCTTCCGTGATAAGCTGCGGGATCTCAAAGTCCAGCGATGAGCCGCCCACCAGCACCACAAAGGCGATATCGCGAATGGAACCGCCGGGTGAGACCTGGCGCAGCGCGCGCAGGCAGTTGGTGACAAACACTTTCTCTTTCGCCTGCCGGCGCACGAGACGAATTTTTTCCAGCGGGCTGGCGTTATCGATCGGCACCAGTTCGCCCTCCTTGATGTACACCACTTTGGCGAACACCGCCGGGCTGAGGGCTTCCCGAAAGAACTCCACCGCGCCATTCTCGTGACGAATACTGAACAGGCTTTCCACTTTGGCCAGCGGGTACTTTTTTATCGCTTCCGCCAGCGAAAGATCCTCGAGGCCCAGCTCGGTTTTAATCAACAGGCTGACCATATTCCCCGCCCCGGCGAGATGGACCGCCGTTATCTGCCCCTCCGCGTTGACGATCGCCGCATCCGTCGAGCCGGCGCCGAGATCGAGGATCGCCAGCGGCGCCGCACAGCCGGGAGTGGTTAACGCCCCGGCGATGGCCATGTTGGCCTCCACGCCGCCCACCACCACCTCGGTCTGCAGTCGGGCGCTCAGTTCGCGGGCGATAACCTGCATTTGCAGACGATCCGCTTTCACCATCGCCGCCATCCCGACGGCATTTTCCATGGCGCACTCACCGGCCATCCCGCCCTGCACCTTGCGCGGAATAAACGTATCCACCGCCAGCAGATCCTGGATGTATATCGCGCTCATCTCATGGCCGGTCAGGGACGCCATTACCTTGCGCACCCGCTCAAGCATGCCGCCGGCGTGAGTGCCCGGTTCGCCGCGGATGTCGCGTACCGGAGCGCAGGCGCTCATCGCCTGCATGATGGCTTCCGCGCCCTCGGCGACATCGGCCTCTCCGCGGCGCTTTTCGCCGCTAATGTAGAGGTTGCCCGCCGGGATCACCCGCGACTGCACATCCCCCTGCGGGGTCTTGAGCACCACCGCTGAACGGTTGCCAATCAGGGCGCGGGCGATGGGGACGATGGCCTGGGTCTCTTCCGGGCTTAGCCCGAAGAAGGTGGCGATCCCGTAGGGATTCGACAGGATCCGCACCACCTGGCCCGGCGCGGCCACTTCCACCGCCGCCATCACCCCCTCGGGGACCTGCTCCAGCAGCGTCACTTCATCTACCACCGGCAGGGTTTTACGCAGGCGGTTGTTCACCAGCACGCCGTCGTCCTTTTTGAGGATCGCCGCCACCACGTTGATCCCCCGGTCGAGCGCCTCATTGAGCCACCACACGGCGTCAAGGAAATCGACGGCGTCGTCAATCAGTACGATCCACCCCTCGGCATACTGCGCCGCCGGCAGCGTCGCCAGCCGCCCGAGGGCGATAGTCGTCCCCACGCCAACGCCCACCCCGCCCGGCGTCTGCGGGTTATGACCGATCATGGTCGATTCGGTGATAATGGTCTCGGTGATGGTCTCCATCGCCACATCGCCAATCACCGGCGCGGCTTCGTTAAGATAGATGCGAGAGACATCGCTCATCGACCACGGTGTTTTCGCCAGGGCCTGCTCCAGCGCGGCGAGGGTCCCGGCGATATTGTCCCGCGTCCCTTTCATGCCCGTCGTCGCGACGATCCCGCTGGCAACAAACGCCCTCGCCTGCGGGTCGTCGGACGCCAGCGCCACCTCGGTGGTGGCGTTGCCGATATCAATCCCGGCTATTAACGGCATGCTGACCTCCGCTTAGCTTCCTTTACGCAGCTTATGCCGCTGCTGATACACTTCCGCCGACTCCCGGACAAAGGCGGCATTCACTGTCGCATGCCAGGTGTGCTCCAGCTCGTCGGCGATCGCCAGCAGCTCCGCCTGCGAGGAGCGGAAGGGGCGCAGCGCGTTATAGATAGCCAGAATGCGCTCGTCAGGAATGGCGATAAGCTCCGCCGCGCGGCGGAAATTGCGCGCCACCGCATGGCGCTGCATCTGCTCGGCAATCTGCGCCTGGTACTCAAGGGTCTGGCGGGAGATCCGCACATCCTGCGGGCCCACCTCGCCAGAGAGCACCTTCTCGAGGGTAATATCGGTCAATGGTTTACCGGTAGGCGTCAGGATATGCTCCGGGCAGCGGGTGGCTAACGGATAATCCTGCACGCGCATGGTTTTCTCGCTCATGGTCACTCCCTTACTAAGTCGACGTGCAGGGTGACGGGCTCGGCGTCCTGCACCACATGCTTGGTCTCTTTGATATGAAATAGCGCGGCTTTGGCCATAAATTTCGGCCGCACCATCTGGTCGTTCACCACCGGCACCGGCGAAGGTGACTCTTTGCGCGCATAGCGCGCGGCGTTTTTGCCAATCTGCCGGTAGGTCTCCAGCGTCAGCAGCGGCGCCTGGGAGAACAGCTCCAGGTTGCTGAGCGGCAGCAGATCGCGCTGATGGATGACCGTGGTCCCCTTCGACTGGATACCGATGCCGATCCCCGAGCCGCTCAGGTTGGCCGCATCCCAGGCCATAAAGGAGACGTCGGACGTGCGCAGAATGCGCACCACCCGGGCGTGAAGCCCCTCTTCTTCCACCCCGGCAATCAGCTCTTTGAGGATCGCGCCATGGGGCATATCGATCAGAGTGTGATGCTGGTGTTTATCGAAGGCAGGGCCGACGCCGATCACCACTTCATCGGCGCGTTCATCGGCAGAAGCTACCCCGCCCTCGCGGGTTTTCAGGGTAAAAGAGGGCTGAATTTGGGTTGTCTGTTGCACAGGAATACCGCCTTATTCAATGGTGTCAGGCTGAACCACGCCCGGAATATTTTTGATCTCCGCCCAGCGTTCGGCAGAGATGCGATAGCCGGTGCCCGGCCCCTGATAGTCATTGATGTCGTTGACCGCGCTCACCACCTCGAACTGTCGATCGAGAATGGCCGAGGTCTGCAGGTAATCGCCGGTGACCCGCTGGCGCAGCATATTGAGAATATTGCTGGCGATATCCTCAAAGCCGCTGCGGCTCAGCGCGCCGACAATATCGAGGCCGGTGATGTTGCGCTTCATCATCTCTTCCACCGCACTCAGATCCTCCACCACGTTACGCGGCGGCATCTCGTTGCTGCCGTGCGCGTAGGTGGCGGCCTCCACCTCCTCGTCGGCGATTGGCGGCAGCCCCAGCTCGCGGAAAACCGCCTGGATCGCCCGCGCCGCTTTCTGGCGAATGGCAATGGTTTCCGCCTCGGTCACCGGACGCAGGCCGCCGTCAACCATCAGGTCACGCTGCAGGATGTTGTAATCATCAAAATCTTCCGCATCGAAGTTCGAGCCGGCGAACATGTTGTCGTAGTTCGGCACCGCGCTGTAGCCGGAGAAAATAAAGTCGGTGCCCGGCAGCATCTGCATCAGGGTGCGCGCGGTGCGGCGAATATCCGAGTGGGAGAAAGTCTGGTCGTTGGCGGACGCCACTTCGAGGTCGAGCATAGAGGCGATCAGGTTTTCCGCCAGCACCGCCCGAATGCCCGACGGCACAGCGCCGGTCATGCCGATACAGCTCACCGCGCCGTTTTGCAGTCCCTGAACCCCGGCGCCTTTGGTAATGAAGATGCAGCGCGATTCGAGGTAGAGCATCGACTTGCTCTCCGAATAGCCCATCAGCGCTTCGGATCCGGTGCCGGAGGTGTAGCGCATTTTCAACCCGCGGGAGGCGTAGGCCGAGGCGAGGAACGCCTTTGACCACGGCGTATCATCGCCGTCGGTAAATACCGCTTCAGTGCCGTAGACCGACACCGTCTCGGCGTAGCTGGTTAAGCCACGCATGCCCAGCTCCAGCTCGGTGGCCTCTTCCACCGAGCACTGCGTCAACACGCCGGGGCGGCCGCACTGCGAACCGACCAACAGCGCCAGGGCGTTAAACGGCGCGTAGCGCGCGATACCGACCGTGGTCTCCTGTTCTGAGAAGCCGCGGATCCCGGCCTCGGCGGCGTCAGCGGCAATCTGCACCGGATTATCTTTGAGATTGGTGACGTGGCACTGGTTGGAGGGGGTCCGGCGGGCACGCATCTTCTGCAGCGCCATCATCATCTCCACCACGTTCATCTGCGCCATCACCTCGACCGCTTTGGCCGGCGTGATGGCGGTAGTGATGGCAATGATCTCCTCCCGGCTGACGTGAATATCCACCAGCATACGGGCTATTTCCACCGCCTCCAGGCGCATTGCCTGCTCTGTGCGCTCAACGTTGATCGCGTAATCGGCGATAAACCGGTCGATCATGTCAAACTGGTCCCGGCGTTTGCCGTCCAGTTCGACGATCAGACCGTTGTCCACTTTTACTGAAGAGACCGGGTCAAAGGGGCTGTCCATGGCGATCAGCCCCTCTTCAGGCCACTCGCCAATCAGCCCGTCCTGATTGACGGGGCGCTGGGCCAGTACTGCAAATCGTTTTGATCTTTTCATTGTTCATCGGCTCAAAAGGTGAAATCCGCAGACGGTAGCGAATACGCCGGGCCAGCGTCGTTGCCGCCCGGCCATTACCGGCAATAGCGGAACTTTAAATGAGCCAGTGGTGAAAAAAATAAATTTAATTTCGTTTCAATTTGGCACACGAAATCTACCGACAGTTTCACTATGAAACTTTACTCCGGCGGCAAAAATAAAAAATGTGATCGCCCGCAATGATATAAATCAATTAATAAAAAACGCCCTTAATTACGTTTTGCCGACGCTATTTTAACCCTATTGACTAAATCATGGCGGGCGACAAAATAACGCTGACAAAAATAAAGCAAGCCAACCGAATGGTAATAGTTTTTTACTATCGCCCCCTACTGACTATTCGCGCCAGCGTTATCCTGGTGCGGGAGAGAATGATGAACAAGAGCCAACAAGTTCAGACAATCACCCTGGCTGCCGCCCAGCAAATGGCGGCGGCGGTGCAAAAAAAAGCCACTGAGATCAAGGTGGCGGTAGTGTTTTCCGTGGTTGACCACGGAGGCAACACGCTGCTTATTCAGCGGATGGACGAGGCCTTCGTCTCCAGCTGCGATATTTCCCTGAATAAAGCCTGGAGCGCCTGCAGCCTGAAGCAAGGTACCCATGAAATTACGTCAGCGGTCCAGCCAGGACAATCTCTGTACGGTCTGCAGCTAACCAACCAACAGCGAATTATTATTTTTGGCGGCGGCCTGCCAGTTATTTTTAATGAGCAGGTAATTGGCGCCGTCGGCGTTAGCGGCGGTACGGTCGAGCAGGATCAATTATTAGCCCAGTGCGCCCTGGATTGTTTTTCCGCATTATAACCTGAAGCGAGAAGGTATATTATGAGCTATCGTATGTTTGATTATCTGGTGCCAAACGTTAACTTTTTTGGCCCCAACGCCATTTCCGTAGTCGGCGAACGCTGCCAGCTGCTGGGGGGGAAAAAAGCCCTGCTGGTCACCGACAAAGGCCTGCGGGCAATTAAAGATGGCGCGGTGGACAAAACCCTGCATTATCTGCGGGAGGCCGGGATCGAGGTGGCGATCTTTGACGGCGTCGAGCCGAACCCGAAAGACACCAACGTGCGCGACGGCCTCGCCGTGTTTCGCCGCGAACAGTGCGACATCATCGTCACCGTGGGCGGCGGCAGCCCGCACGATTGCGGCAAAGGCATCGGCATCGCCGCCACCCATGAGGGCGATCTGTACCAGTATGCCGGAATCGAGACCCTGACCAACCCGCTGCCGCCTATCGTCGCGGTCAATACCACCGCCGGCACCGCCAGCGAGGTCACCCGCCACTGCGTCCTGACCAACACCGAAACCAAAGTGAAGTTTGTGATCGTCAGCTGGCGCAACCTGCCGTCGGTCTCTATCAACGATCCACTGCTGATGATCGGTAAACCGGCCGCCCTGACCGCGGCGACCGGGATGGATGCCCTGACCCACGCCGTAGAGGCCTATATCTCCAAAGACGCTAACCCGGTGACGGACGCCGCCGCCATGCAGGCGATCCGCCTCATCGCCCGCAACCTGCGCCAGGCCGTGGCCCTCGGCAGCAATCTGCAGGCGCGGGAAAACATGGCCTATGCTTCTCTGCTGGCCGGGATGGCTTTCAATAACGCCAACCTCGGCTACGTGCACGCCATGGCGCACCAGCTGGGCGGCCTGTACGACATGCCGCACGGCGTGGCCAACGCTGTCCTGCTGCCGCATGTGGCGCGCTACAACCTGATCGCCAACCCGGAGAAATTCGCCGATATCGCTGAACTGATGGGCGAAAATATCACCGGACTGTCCACTCTCGACGCGGCGGAAAAAGCCATCGCCGCTATCACGCGTCTGTCGATGGATATCGGTATTCCGCAGCATCTGCGCGATCTGGGGGTAAAAGAGGCCGACTTCCCCTACATGGCGGAGATGGCTCTGAAAGACGGCAATGCGTTCTCGAACCCGCGTAAAGGCAACGAGCAGGAGATTGCCGCGATTTTCCGCCAGGCATTCTGAGTGTTAACGAGGGGGCCGTCATGTCGCTTTCACCGCCAGGCGTACGCCTGTTTTACGATCCGCGCGGGCACCATGCCGGCGCCATCAATGAGCTGTGCTGGGGGCTGGAGGAGCAGGGGGTCCCCTGCCAGACCATAACCTATGACGGAGGCGGTGACGCCGCTGCGCTGGGCGCCCTGGCGGCCAGAAGCTCGCCCCTGCGGGTGGGTATCGGGCTCAGCGCGTCCGGCGAGATAGCCCTCACTCATGCCCAGCTGCCGGCGGACGCGCCGCTGGCTACCGGACACGTCACCGATAGCGACGATCATCTGCGTACGCTCGGCGCCAACGCCGGGCAGCTGGTTAAAGTCCTGCCGTTAAGTGAGAGAAACTGAATGTATCGTATCTATACCCGCACCGGGGATAAAGGCACCACCGCCCTGTACGGCGGCAGCCGCATCGAGAAAGACCATATTCGCGTCGAGGCTTACGGCACCGTCGATGAACTGATATCCCAGCTGGGCGTCTGCTACGCCACGACCCGCGACGCCGGGCTGCGGGAAAGCCTGCACCATATTCAGCAGACGCTGTTCGTGCTGGGGGCTGAACTGGCCAGCGATGCGCGGGGCCTGACCCGCCTGAGCCAGACGATCGGCGAAGAGGAGATCACCGCCCTGGAGCGGCTTATCGACCGCAATATGGCCGAGAGCGGCCCGTTAAAACAGTTCGTGATCCCGGGGAGGAATCTCGCCTCTGCCCAGCTGCACGTGGCGCGCACCCAGTCCCGTCGGCTCGAACGCCTGCTGACGGCCATGGACCGCGCGCATCCGCTGCGCGACGCGCTCAAACGCTACAGCAATCGCCTGTCGGATGCCCTGTTCTCCATGGCGCGTATCGAGGAGACTAGGCCTGATGCTTGCGCTTGAACTGGCTGGCGTCAATATCGTACTGCTTCATTTTGCGCCACAGGGTGGTGCGGCCGATATTGAGCAGCTGCGACATCTCCTGCACCCGCCCGCTGGTCACCCGGGCGGCGTGAATAATAGCTTCCTTTTCGATGGCGCTAAAGGTCAGGCTGGCCGGCAGCAGCGATGACGCGCTATCCCCGCCCGGCCGCTCGGAAAAGAGATATTCCGGCAGATTACTCAGGCGAATGTGGCCGTTGTCGCTGCTGATGGCGATATTCTCAATGACGCTGTTGAGCTCAAAATCATTCCCCGGCCACGAGTAGGCCACCAGCTGCGCCAGCGCGTCATCGTCCACTTTCAGTCGCGAAGAGAAACGCTTCTCCAGGCTCTTCAACCGGTTATGCACCAGCGACGGAATACTGTTGCGTCGGGCGCGCAGCGGCGGGATGACGATCTCAAAGGAGTGCAGCGCATAGTACAGCTGGCGGCTAAAGCGGTTCTGTTCCACCAGATTGGCCAGATCGACGGTGGTGGTGGCAATCACCTTCACATCCACCGGGATCAGGCGCCGGGCGTCGAGGCGGGTGAGCACGCCCTGCTTAATGACCTGCAGCAGGGCCGACTGCAGCTCCGGCGCCAGATACTCGATCTTTTCCAGAAACAGGGTGCCGCCGTTGGCCAGCTCAAGGCGGCTCAGGCGACCATTTTCATCGTCGGTAGGGGCGCTGCCCATAAAGTCCTGGCCCAGCACGCTGTCGGCATATAGCTGGCAGTTGACGGCGATGTAGGGGCCGCCCGCCCGTTCGCTTTCATTGTGAATAGCCTGGCTCAGCAGCTCTTTCCCAACCCCCTCTTCACCGCACAGCAGCACCGGGAAGCCGCCGCGCGCCGCCTGGCGGCCAAAGTGGATCAGGCGTCGGGTTTCCGGATCGTCGGCAGACATCTGCTCAAAGGTGTGGCTCACTTTACCGAGCTGGCTGGTCATCAGCTGCCGCATCTGCTCCACCGGATGCAGCAGCAGAATAAAACTGTTGCCTTGCGCCTCGACAATCGGTTTTAAGGTGATCACCGCGTCGACAAACTGATGCTGACTTTCAAAGGTGACTTCGACGTGATTCAGGCCGCGGGCGTGTTTGATGGCGCGGCGCAGCAGCGCCGGGAGGGTCACCAGATCGGCGATATTTTTCCCCTGGCTGGCCTGAGCATCAAGATGCAACAGTCTCGCCGCCTGAACATTGAGAAACTGCAGCACGCCCTGTTCGTTCCACGCCATCACCCCATCGTCCATGCTCTCCAGCAGGCCGTACATCTGATTGAGGTGACGGTTGGATTCCGCCAGCAGGCTGTCGGTAAGCAGGGAGTTACCCACCTCGCGGGCGATGGCCAGCGTCAGGGAGAGGTCGGCGCTGGACTGGTGCTCGACCAGACAGCAAAGCGAGATAGAGCCGAACAGCCGCCCGTGGTTATCAAACACCGGCGTCGAGCAAAAACTCCATGGCTGTAGCGCCTGCTTAAAATGCCGATCGCCGGCGGTGTTGATCGGCTGGCCCTGCATCGCGGCCAGCGACAGCGCGCAGGTGCCGATAATGCTCTCCGCGCAGTAGCTGCCGTCGCGAAATCCCAGGGCAGCCAGCTGGGCCAGGGTTTGCGGCTCGCCGCAACGGCTGAGGATGCAGGCAGACTCATCAAGAATAAACAGCGCGCAGGGGCGACCGTCCATAAACTCCCAGGCGTCTTCCAGCGCCGCCTGACCGATGGTCAGCAGCGCGGTTTTACGCCGACAGATCGAGTCGAAGGTCAGGCCCTGGGCCTGGTGCGGCGTTTGCCAGGTTTCGCGCTGCATAAACTTGCTGCAGCGGTGCCATGACTGGGCGATGACGGAAGAGACCGCCTTCCCGGTATCCTGAGTCTGAACAGTCATATCCTTTTCCGCGTTGTACCATAGAGAACCCCTCCGGCAGCGACTGCCGGAGGGGAGAAAGAAAAACCGCTGACCTGGGCCAGCGGTTTAGCCACCGCGAATTAACGCGCCAGCCACTGCTGGCCTAACAGATCGGCGGTGAGGATAGCGGCATGGACGCTCTCCGGGGTCACCGCAAACGGCATATTGTGGATGGTTTCCCCTTCCGCGCAGGTGGCTTTCGCCACCGCGGCGATTTTCTCGTCGATCCCCTCTTTGACGCCCATCTGCGCGAGCGTCACCGGCAGGCCGACGCGCTGGCAGAAGCCCAGCACCGTTTCAATCTCGTCCATCGGGCTGTTCTGCAGCACCAGCTGCGCCAGGGTACCGAAGGCCACTTTCTCACCGTGATACAGATGGTGGCACTCTTCAAGAATGGTGAAACCGTTGTGGATTGCGTGGGCGGCGGCCAGGCCACTGCTTTCAAAGCCAATGCCGCTGAGATAAGTGTTCGCCTCGATGATGCGCTCCAGCGCTTCGGTCACTACCCCGGCCTGCGCCGCCAGACGGGCCTTTTCGCCCTCCGCCAGCAGCGTATCATAGCACAGGCGGGCGAGGCTCAACGCCGCCTCGGTGGACTGTCCTCCGGCCATGCTGGTGGCGCGCGCATCGTAGCAAGCTTTGGCCTCGAACCAGGTGGAGAGCGCATCGCCCATGCCGGAGACCAGCAGGCGTACCGGCGCTTTGGCGATAATCGCCGTGTCCATCACCACCATATCCGGGTTTTTCGGATAGATCAGATACTCTTCAAACTCGCCCGCTTCGGTGTAGATCACCGACAGCGCGCTGGTCGGCGCATCGGTCGAGGCGATGGTCGGGATCACCACCACCGGCAGCTTCTGGTAGTAACCGATCGCCTTCGCGGTATCGAGGGTTTTACCACCGCCGATCCCGACCACGCCGCGGCAGCCCTGTTTTTGCAAAATCGCCATCAGACGGTTGATTTCCGCATGGCTGCATTCGCCGTTAAACCGTTCCGCATGGCAGCGAATATCGTGGCTCTGCAGGCCATTCACCACTTTCTCTCCCGCCAGCTTCATTACGAAATCGTCGGCGATGACGAAGAAGCTCTCCGCCAGGTTTTTGGCATATTGACCGAACAGAACAGCAGCATCAGGACCCTGAAGATATTTGGCTGGAGATTGAATAACTTTTAGCATTCCTTTCACCCTCAAATAAGTGCGCATGTAAACATGATGAGCCCTGGCGTTATCCGCGCCGGCCAGTGAAGCGCGGCCTGAACGGAGCGTACCGGAGCAGTGCGATCACTGTAGGGCCGGCAGGGAACAAAAAAATCTTTCGCCTTTTTGTTCTGATATGAAACACAGGTTAATTTTTTACGTTCCATATTGGAACAAAAAACCCTAGTCTCTGTCAGGATTGCGATCCCGATCCGCTCCTTTGCCGCATAATGCCCTTACAATCCTCCGTGTTTGACCGCCTTTTCTCCCGCAGTCGGCAGAAAATCAGCAAAAAATTTTTTCCCACCCGCTTCGCCGGCTATCCTGACCGCCGCTTATGGCAGAAGAAAAAAAGCGCGCCAGCTCGCATTTTCACCATATCCTCAGCAAAAACGTTCCATAAAGAAACAAAATCAGGAAGCAATGTTTCGTAATGAAACCCGATCGTCGGGGCATTCTTTTTTTCGTCCGCTCAGCCAGAATCATCATATCGCCAGGCACGCTCCACCGTCAGACGATACCCCTACGCGATGACCGCCTCCGCCAGCAGAGAGGCGGCATCGAACCTTCTCCAACGGAGCACTGAATAATGAAAAAGCTGATTAACCGTGTTGAAGATGTACTGAATGAACAATTACAGGGGCTGGCTAAAGCCCATCCGCAGCTGACCCTGCATCAGGACCCGCTGTATGTGACCCGCACCGACGCGCCGGTGGCTGGCAAGGTGGCCCTGCTCTCCGGCGGCGGCAGCGGACATGAACCGATGCACTGCGGCTATATCGGCCAGGGCATGCTCTCCGGCGCCTGTCCGGGGGAAATCTTCACCTCGCCGACGCCGGACAAAATGTTTGAATGCGCGATGCAAATTGACGGCGGCGAAGGCGTCTTGCTAATTATCAAAAACTATACCGGCGACATCCTGAATTTTGAGACCGCCACCGAGCTGCTGCATGAGAGCGGCATTAAAGTCACCACCGTGGTGGTCGACGACGACGTGGCGGTGAAAGACAGCCTCTATACCGCCGGTCGTCGCGGCGTCGCCAACACCGTACTGATCGAAAAATTGGTCGGCGCCGCCGCCGAGCGCGGCGACTCGCTGGAAGCCTGCGCTGAACTGGGCCGCCGCCTGAACAATCTCGGCCACTCGATTGGTATCGCCCTTGGCGCCTGCACCGTACCGGCTGCCGGGCAGCCCTCCTTTACGCTGAAAGATGACGAGATGGAGTTCGGCGTCGGCATTCACGGCGAGCCGGGCATCGACCGCCGCCGCTTCAGCTCGCTGGACCAAACCGTCGATGAGATGTTCGATACCCTGCTGGAAAACGGCGCTTACAGCCGCACGCTGCGCCAGTGGGATACCGTCAAGGGCGCGTGGCAGGAAGTGCAGCAGAGCAAAACCGCGTTGCAAAACGGCGACCGGGTTATCGCGCTGGTTAATAACCTCGGCGCCACTCCGCTTTCCGAACTGTATGGCGTGTATAACCGCCTCGCCCAGCGCTGCGAAGCGTCCGGCATCATCATCGAACGCAACCTCATCGGCAGCTACTGTACTTCGCTGGATATGGCGGGCTTCTCCATCACTCTGCTGAAAGTGGATGACGAGACGCTGACGCTATGGGACGCCCCGGTTCACACCCCGGCGCTGAACTGGGGAAACTAAGGAGCACGACATGTCACTGAACAGAACGCAAATCGTCGACTGGCTGTACCGCTGCGGCGATATTTTCACCAAAGAGAGCGATTTTCTCACCGGCCTCGATAAAGAGATTGGCGACGCCGACCACGGTCTCAATATGCACCGCGGTTTCAGTAAAGTGGTCGAAAAGCTGCCGTCGATTGCCGATAAAGATATTGGCTTTATCCTCAAAAACACCGGCATGACGCTGCTCTCCAACGTCGGCGGCGCCAGCGGCCCGCTGTTCGGCACCTTCTTCATTCGCGCCGCGCAGGTGACCCAGGCCCACCAGAGCCTGACGCTCGACGAGCTGTACCTGATGATCCGCGAAGGTGCGGACGGTGTCGTCAATCGCGGCAAAGCGGAGCCAGGGGATAAAACCATGTGCGACGTCTGGCTGCCGGTGGTGGACTCCCTGCGCCAGTCCAGCGAGCAGCACCTGTCGATCGCCGCCGCGATGGATGCCGCCTGCGAAGTGGCCGAGCGTGCGGCCCACGCCACCATCACTATGCAGGCGCGTAAAGGCCGCGCCAGCTATCTCGGCGAGCGCAGCATCGGACATCAGGATCCCGGCGCGACCTCGGTGCTGTTTATGGTTCAGATGCTGGCCGCCGCCGCCAAAGAGTAAGGAAATCGCGATGGTAAACCTGGTTATTGTTTCTCATAGCGCCCGGCTGGGCGAAGGTGTCGGAGAACTGGCCCGGCAGATGTTAATCAACGATGGCTGCAAACTGGCGATCGCCGCCGGGATCGACGATCCCGACAGCCCGATCGGCACCGATCCGCTTAAAGTCATGGAGGCGATCGAATCCGTGGCCGATACCGATCACGTGCTGGTGATGATGGATATCGGCAGCGCGTTGCTCAGCGCCGAAACCGCCCTCGATCTGCTCGATCCGGCGATTGCCGCGAAGGTGCGACTGTGCGCCGCGCCGCTGGTGGAAGGGACGCTGGCGGCCACCGTCAGCGCTGCCTCCGGCGCCGGGATCGACAAGGTGATCGCCGACGCCATGAGCGCCCTGGAGGCCAAGCGGGTTCAGCTGGGTTTACCTTCGCCAACTTCTGACGCCGCGCCGGCGCCGATGCTTGCCGACGACGGCGACACAAAATCGGTGTCAGTCATTATTAACAATCACAACGGCCTGCACGTGCGTCCGGCGTCGAAGCTGGTCGCCGCGCTGGCGGGCTTTAACGCCGATCTGCTGCTGGAGAAAAACGGGAAGTGCGTCAAACCGGACAGCCTCAACCAAATCGCGCTATTGCAGGTCCGCCGCAACGATAAGCTGCGCCTGCTGGCCCGCGGTCCGGATGCCGACGCGGCGCTGGCGGCGTTTCAGGCGCTGGCCGCCGATAACTTCGGTGAATCGCCTGCGGCGCAACCGGCAGCGGCTCCGGCAACGCCCGAGCGCGTCGAAGGCGCTGCCCTGCGCTATCCGCTGGCCCTGATCCAGCCGCTCCGCCCGGCTGCCGCCGATGCCGCCCGCGAGCAGCAGCGCCTGCGCCAGGCCATTGACCAGACGCTGGCGGATCTTATCGCCCTGACCGAGCTGGCGGAAAATAAATTTCACGCCGATATCGCGGCGATCTTCGCCGGGCACCACACCCTGCTCGACGATGACGATCTGTTTGATGCCGCCAACGATCGTCTGCTCACCGAACAATGCACGGCGGAATGGGCATGGCATCAGGTGTTGATGGAGCTCAGCCAGCAGTATCGCCAGCTGGATGACCCCTACCTGCAGGCGCGCTATATCGATATCGAAGATATTTTGCAGCGCACCCTGCGCCATCTGCAGGGCGTTCAGGAGAGAGTGCCGACGCCCGGCGAGCCAACAATTATTATTGCCGACAACATTTATCCCTCAACCGTCTTACAGCTGGATGCCAGCTTCGTTAAAGGCCTGTGCCTGCGCGATGGCAGCGAACAGGCTCACGGCGCGATTATCGCCCGCGCGGCGGGGATCGCCTGGCTGAGCCAGCAGGGCGAGGCGCTGAACAGCGTGCAGCCCGGCGAGACTATCGTGCTCGATATGCGCCACCAGCGCCTTATCCGTGACTAAAATTCACGTTGACCGTTACCGCTCCGGGGGCCTGCCTCCGGAGGGTGAGTTTTCGCTTACTCTTCAGGAACCACTATGTCTCAATTCTTTTTTAACCAGCGCGCCAGCCTCGTCAACGATGTGATTGAGGGTACCATTATCGCCAGCCCGTGGAATAACCTCGCCCGTCTGGAGAGCGACCCGGCGATCCGGGTGGTGGTCCGTCGCGATCTGAATAAAAACAACGTGGCGGTGATCTCCGGCGGCGGCGCCGGCCATGAACCGGCGCACGTCGGCTTTATTGGTAAAGGCATGCTGACCGCCGCGGTCTGCGGCGATCTGTTCGCCTCGCCGAGCGTCGACGCGGTGCTCACCGCCATTCAGGCAGTGACCGGCGAGGCGGGCTGCCTGCTGATCGTCAAAAACTACACCGGCGATCGGCTTAACTTCGGTCTGGCGGCGGAGAAAGCGCGCCGACTCGGCTACAACGTGGAGATGCTGATCGTCGGCGACGATATTTCGCTGCCGGATAACAAACAGCCGCGCGGCATCGCCGGGACCATTCTGGTGCATAAAGTGGCGGGCTATTTCGCCGAGCGCGGCTTCAACCTCGCCACCGTCCTGCGTGAAGCGCAATACGCCGCCAGCCATACCGCCAGCATCGGGGTGGCGCTGGCCAGCTGCCACCTGCCGCAGGAAGCCGACAGCGCGCCGCGCCATCAGGCCGGTCACGCCGAGCTGGGAATGGGCATCCACGGTGAGCCGGGCGCCTCGACGATCGCCACGCAAAACAGTGCGGAGATCGTTAACCTGATGGTGGAAAAACTGACCGCCGCCCTACCGGAAACCGGCCGCCTGGCGGTGATGCTCAATAACCTCGGCGGCGTGTCGGTGGCTGAGATGGCGATCCTGACCCGCGAGCTGGCCAACACCCCGCTGCAGGCGCGCATTGACTGGTTAATAGGCCCGGCCTCGCTGGTGACGGCGCTGGATATGAAAGGCTTCTCGCTGACCGCCATCGTGCTGGAGGAGAGTATTGAGAAAGCGCTGCTGTCGGATGTGGAAACCGCCAGCTGGCAGAAGCCGGTGCAGCCGCGGACTATCAACGTCGTGCCGTCCACCCTCGACAGCGCCCGGGTGGATTTTACGCCCTCGGCCAACCCACAGGTGGGCGATTACGTGGCGCAGGTGACCGGCGCCCTCATCGATCTTGAAGAACATCTCAACGCGCTGGATGCCAAAGTAGGCGACGGCGATACCGGCTCCACCTTCGCCGCCGGGGCGCGCGAGATTGCCGAGCGGCTCGAGCGTCAGCAGCTGCCGCTGAACGATCTGCCAACGCTCTTCGCGCTGATCGGCGAACGCCTGACGGTGGTGATGGGCGGCTCCAGCGGGGTATTGATGTCTATCTTCTTCACCGCTGCCGGGCAGAAGCTGGGGCAAGGCGCCAGCGTGGCCGAGGCGCTGAACGCCGGTCTGGGGCAGATGAAATTTTACGGCGGCGCCGATGAGGGCGACCGGACAATGATTGATGCTCTACAGCCGGCGCTGGCGGCGCTGCTGGCCGAACCGGATAATCTGCAGGCCGCTTTCGCCGCGGCGCAGGCCGGCGCGGATCGCACCTGCCAGTCGAGCAAAGCCGGCGCCGGACGCGCCTCCTATCTCAACAGCGAGAGCCTGCTCGGCAATATGGACCCCGGCGCCCACGCGGTGGCAATGGTGTTTAAGGCGCTGGCGGAACGCTAAGCCTTCCCCGGTGGCGCTGCGCTTACCGGGGCGACGTAACACCGCCGAATAGCAGGTCGGGTAAGGCGTAAGCCGCCACCCGACAAAAAACGGCACCGCCGGTAGCCCGGATAGGGCGCGACGCGCCGCTATCCGGGTTTTACCACGATGGTTTTTTACTTGCTGTGCCAGTACGCCTGGGAACGCACCAGCTGCTGATCGATGCTCTCGTCTTCAAAGCGCGCCAGCAGCGATTTCACCACCGCGCCTTCGCCGGTCAGCCAGATAAAATAATCCTCCGCCGGCACCTTCACCTGCGCCAGACGCTCGGCGACGAAGGCCGGATTGTGGCCCACCACCCACTCGATGTTAAAGCCGTCGAGATCCGCCAGATAATCTTTATACGACGCATCGGCGATAGTAACGATGGCCGTCACCTGCGGCCTCGCCGGCAGCTGGCGTAATCCCAGCAGACGACGGCGCAGCGCCGGCATGCCGGACTCATCGCAAACATACAGCTGCCAGGCATAATCTTCCGGCACCACCAGCGAGCCGCGCGGGCCGCCGATCACCAGCTTATCGCCCACTTTTGCTTCCAGCGCCCAACGGCTGGCGATACCGCCATCGTGGATATAGAAATCGTAAGCCAGCTCGTGACGTTCGGCATCGTACAGCGGCGTATAGTCGCGGGTGGCAGGCCGCACGCCTTCCCCCCAGTCAATCCCCTCCTCGGTCACCTGCGGCGGGGTAAATGCCGCGCCCGGCTCGGGGAAAAAAAGCTTGGTATGGTCGTCAAAGCCGTGAGAGGCGAAGCCTTCCAGCGCCTCGCCTCCCAGCACGATACGCTGGAACGCCGCGCCTGCGCGCTCCACGCGCAGCACCGTCAGCTCACGGAAACGCAGCTCATTGCGGACACGCTGCGGGTACTTGTCTGCTTTGGTTTTTGTCATCATCGATTGCCTTCGTGAACGGTAAATAGATATATCTAAACTTGATGCAAATGATAATGATTGCCAACTAAAAAGAATGCAAGTCTTTTTTTGATATAGTCAAAACAAACCGCATCAAAATCCACAGCCAGAAAAAAATCACATATATATCAACAACTTAAAAAATAAATAGCAACCAGCATTGCGAACATTCATTTTTTAGATATAAATTAGATATATCAAAAACAGCAGGAGGTAACCATGCGACATCATCATGAAGAAGGGCGTGGGCCACGCGGGCGCCACGGTGATCCCAGCGAACACGGCGACCATGGCCGCCGCGGCGGCGGACGTCGCCAGCGTTTCTTTGGCCACGGCGAACTGCGGCTGATCATTCTGGATATCCTCAGCCGCAGCGCCAGCCATGGCTATGAGCTGATCAAAGAGATCGAAACGCTTACCCAGGGGAACTACAGCCCCAGCCCGGGGGTGATCTATCCGACGCTGGATCTGCTCCAGGACCAGGGCCTTATCAGCGTGGAAGACGACAACGGACGCAAGAAAATCCTTATCAGCGAGGAAGGAAAACAGCTGCACGCCGAGAACCAGGAGCACCTGGCCCATATCCAGGAGCGCCTGCAGGCGCGGATGGTCGGCTGCGAGCTGCGCCGCGATCCGCAGATGAAGCGCGCGCTGGAAAACTTCAAAGCGGTCCTCGACCTGAAAGTGAACCAGCAGGCCAGCAGTGCCGCCCAGCTCAAGCAGATCATCGGCATTATTGACCGGGCGGCGATGGAGATCTCTCAGCTCGACTAAGCCTCTTTTTCCACCACCGGCTGCCCCGCGCTGGGGCAGCCCGCACCACGGCGGATCGCCCCGTCTATTGCCGCCAGGCAGAAAATCTCGTCAGCTCAGGAATAAAACGTGCCAATAGTGGCGCAATGAGATTAAATTTTACACAATTCGTCTTTTGCTTTGCATTTATCCCGATTTTCACCGCTTCTGCCGAACTGGCGTAATCCCTGCAATACTTAATCCAGTATCGTGTGATACGTCCGCCCCAGGAGCACATTTTGAACAGGTTACCTTCCAGCGCATCGGCTCTGGCCTGCAGCGCACACGCACTGAATCTCATTGAAAAGCGCACGCTTGATCATGAGGAAATGAAAGCACTTAACCAGGAGGTGAGAGAATACTTTAAAGAGCATGTGAATCCGGGGTTTTTAGAGTATCGAAAATCGGTCACAGCCGGCGGGGATTACGGAGCCGTAGAGTGGCAAGCGGGAGGGTTAAATACGCTTGTCGACACCCAGGGACAGGAGTTTATCGACTGCCTTGGTGGGTTTGGCATCTTCAATGTAGGGCACCGTAATCCAGTTGTGGTATCCGCCGTCGAGAATCAACTCGCGAAACAACCGCTTCACAGTCAGGAGCTGCTGGACCCGCTACGCGCGATGCTGGCGAAAACCCTGGCAGCCTTAACCCCCGGGAAACTAAAGTACAGTTTCTTCTGCAACAGCGGTACCGAATCGGTAGAGGCGGCCATCAAGCTGGCGAAAGCCTATCAGTCGCCGCGCGGTAAATTTACCTTCATCGCCACCAGCGGCGCCTTCCACGGTAAATCGCTGGGCGCGCTGTCGGCCACCGCCAAGTCGACCTTCCGCAAGCCGTTTATGCCGCTGCTGCCGGGCTTCCGCCACGTGCCGTTCGGCGATATCAACGCCATGCGCACCATGCTGAGCGAGTGCAAGAAAACCGGCGACGACGTCGCGGCGGTGATCCTCGAGCCGATTCAGGGCGAAGGGGGCGTGATCCTCCCGCCAACGGGGTATTTGCCGGCGGTGCGTAAACTGTGCGACGAGTTTGGCGCGTTGCTGATCCTCGACGAAGTGCAGACCGGCATGGGCCGCACCGGCAAGATGTTCGCCTGTGAGCATGAGAACGTCCAGCCGGACATTCTGTGTCTGGCGAAAGCGCTCGGCGGCGGTGTGATGCCGATCGGCGCGACGGTGGCGACGGAAGAGGTCTTCTCGGTGCTCTTCGATAACCCGTTCCTGCACACCACCACCTTCGGCGGCAACCCGTTGGCCTGTGCGGCGGCGCTGGCGACGATCAACGTGCTGCTGACGCAAAACCTGCCGGCACAGGCGGCACAGAAAGGCGATATGCTGCTGGACGGTTTCCGCCTGCTGGCGCAGGAGTATCCGGACCTGGTGAATGAAGTGCGCGGGAAAGGCATGCTGATGGCTATCGAGTTTGTTGATAACGAGATTGGCTACGACTTTGCCAGCGAGATGTTCAGACAGCGGGTGCTGGTCGCCGGGACGTTAAACAACGCCAAGACGATCCGCATTGAACCGCCGCTGACCCTCACCCTTGAGCAGTGCGAACAGGTGCTGAAGGCGGCGCGCAAGGCGCTGGCGGCCCTGCGCGTTTCGGTCGAAGAAGCGTAATAAAGTGTCCTTCACCCTCTCCCTCTGAGAGGGTGAAGGATAACCCTCACACCTGCGGTAACAGGCCGATAAAGCTGCGCTTCTGCCGCGGCTGCGACATCATCTCCTCCAGCTTTTCGACGCAGGCTAAATAGTGCGGCGTCTTCTTATGCGCCAGCACCGCCTCATCGTCTTTATAGGCTTCGTAGATAAAAAAGCGGGTTTTCACCTCGGGATCCTGCAGGACATCAAAGCGCAGGTTGCCTGGCTCCCGCAGCGCGCCCTCGTGGTTGGCGCGAAACACCTCGAGAAACTCATCCACCCGCTCGGGTTTAATATTGATCTCCACCAGCGTGACGTTCATTTCAGCTCTCCCTGTTTCTCTTCCTGCCAGAACTGATACGCTTCGCGCGCGTTCAGATTCTCATGCACCACCTTTTTCACCGCCTTCAGCATCGCGCGCGGGGCGCTGGACTGGAAGATATTGCGCCCCATATCCACCCCGGAAGCCCCCTGGTCGATCGCCCGCCAGCACATCTCCAGCGCCTCATGCTCCGGCAGTTTTTTACCGCCGGCGATAACGATCGGCACCGGACAGCTGGCGGTCACTTTTTCAAAGCCTTCCTCAACGAAATAGGTCTTCACAAACTGCGCCCCCATTTCGGCGGCAATCCGGCTGGCCAGCGAGAAGTAGCGCGCATCGCGGGTCATCTCTTTGCCGACGCCGGTAACCGCCAGGACCGGCATACCGTAGCGATTGCCGGCGTCCACCAGTTTGATGATGTTATTGATCGACTGATGTTCGTATTCGCTGCCGATATAGACCTGCGCCGCCACCGCGCATACGTTGAGCCGCAGCGCGTCTTCCATCGCCACCGCCACGCATTCGTTAGAGAGTTCGCTCAAAATCGAATTGCCGCCGGAGGCGCGGAGCACCACCGGCTTATTGGTGGCCGCCGGTACCTGGCTGCGCAGTACGCCGCGGGTGCACATCAGCACGTCGGTGTCGGCAAACAGCGGCGCAATCGACAGGTCGATACGCTCCAGCCCGGTGGTTGGCCCCTGGAAGTAACCGTGATCGAAGGCCAGCATCACCGTGCGGTTGCTGTGCGGATTAAAAATGCGCGCCAGCCGCGACTGCATGCCCCAGTCCAGCGAGCCGCAGCCTTTCAGGGTATACAGCGTATTCTGCTGCGGGCGGTCAATACCGAAGTCCTTCCCCTCTTTGATATCGTCTAAATCTGCCATCTCATCCTCCGTCAGAAGTCGTAGTTGTTGATGTTCTCTTTGCTGAACACCACGCGCTCCGGCAGCAGCACGATACCGTTGCCCTTCGCCTCATACTGGTAGCCCTGCACGCTATTCGGTTCGACCTTCAGCGAGCCGATATCTTTCACCTCAACGCTGTCACCCACGTTAAGATCGCCCTTTTTCAGCAATCGATCGGCGACGTTAACCGCAATTTTGCCCTGCTGAACCACATCCCACAGGCCGAACGCTTTCACCGTGCCGCGCTCAACGTACGGACGCATCACGTTCGGCGTACTAAAGCCGACAATCGCCACGCCCTGACGCTTGAGGTTCTCTGCCGCCTGCGCCGCCGCCGGCAGCGCATTGGCATCCGGCGCGATAATGGCATCGAGATCCGGATAGGCTTTTAAGATCCCCTCGGCGGTTTGTAGCGATTTGGTGGCATCGTTATAGCCGAACTGAGTGGTGACGATTTGCCACTGCGGATGCTCTTTTTCGATTTTGGCTTTGGCTTCCTTCACCCACTGGTTCTGGTCGGTCACCGTCGGGCTGGAGTAGAAAAACGCTACCTTGGCAGTAGGCTTCGTCACCTGCTTTTCCGCCATCTCGACCAGCAGGCCGCCGAGCTGCTGCGGCGTGCCCTGATTGATATAGATGCTGCGGCACTCCGGCCTGGTATCGGAATCCCAGGTCAGGACTTTCACCCCGCGCTGCATCGCCCGCTTCAGCGCCGGACACAGGCCGTCCGGCGAGACAGCGGAAACGATAATCGCGTTGTAGCCCTGGTTGACGAAGTTGTTGATAAGCTGCACCTGGCCGGAGACGCTGGGCTCGGTTGGGCCGTCATAGGTGACATCCACGCCCAGCGCTTTCCCCGCCTCTTTCGCGCCGTTGCCGCCGCTGGTAAAGAAGCCGACGCCGACCAGCTTAGGAATAAAGGCGATGCGGTCCGCCGCCTGCGCGGTAACCACGCTCATCGCCAGCGCCAGCACGATCAGTTTTAATTTCATTTTATGCTCCGATTGTTTTATGCGAGAAAAGACGCCGCCAGGTCGCGCGCACCCATTCACGGTGCAGGCTCAGCGAACGCCCCATCACCACCACAACCAACAGCGCCCCTGACAGCGCGCTCGACACCTGGTTGGGGATGCCGACCATCTGTAAACCCTGTTGCAGATACCCCACCAGCAATGCCGCCAGCGCGGTACCCAGTATCGATCCCGAGCCGCCGTAAATATTGGCCCCGCCGAGCACCGCCGCGGTCAGCGCCGGCATCAGCAGGTCGCGGCCTAAATCCGAACGTGCCGAGCCGAAGTAGGAAACCATCACCAGCGCCGCGACCGCCGAGGCAACGCCAACCAGGCCATACAGCACGTACGGGATGCCGTTCACCGACAGCGCGGCATAGCGCGCGGCGCGCGGGTTTTGCCCGAGTAAAAAGAGGTGGCGGCCAAAGCGCCCGCGATGGGTCAGCAACCAGAAGAAAAAGGTGATAATCGCGAACAGCACCAGCGGCAGCGGCAGTCCGGCGAGGGTTAAATTGGCGAAGGCGGTGAAGCTATCGGGAAAACCGCCAATCCCCTCGTAACCGGTCGCGCCGGCCATCCCGGAAAGCAGCAGCGCGCCGCCGCCGTACAGATACAGCGTACCAAGCGTGATCACCAGCGGGCTGATGCCGGTGTAGTGGATCAGCGCGGCGTTGAATAACCCGCACAGCAGTCCCAAGAGCAACGTCAGCGATACCGCGAGCCACAGCGGCCAGCCCGCCTGGGTCATCACCCCGAGGGCGATGGCGCACAGGCCGATGGTCGAGCCCAGCGAAATATCGATCCCGCCGCTGATGATCACCAGCGTCAGCGGCAGCGCGACGATGCCGATGCAGATAAAGTCGCTGGTGCTAAAGAGCAGCATATTGAGATCCAGCATGCGCGGATTCAGCGCGCCGAACAGCAGGATCTCCACGATCAGCAACGCCAGCAGCGCGCTTTCCCAGTTAAGCTTCAGCTTCATTTAAGCCACCTCTTTGCTTTTGCGTTCAGGAAAGCGGGCAACCTGTTTCCCCCCTTTGTTACCGGGCTGGAAACGGCTGTACTTCAGCGCCCGCTGATGGCGGGCCAGCGCCTGACGCAGACGGCCATCGAGCACCAGCACCCCGAGCAGCACCAGGCCGGCGATAAAGTCGTTCCACCAGGCGGGAAGGCGGAACAGTACCAGTACGGTGTCAATTTGGGTGAGGAAAAAGGCGCCGAGAAACGCGCCAAGCAGCGTGCCGGTACCGCCGAGCAGCGAGATCCCGCCCAGCACGCAGGCGGCGATGGCTTTCATCTCCAGGCCGCTGCCGGTCTGATTAGGCACAAAACCAATCTGCGCGGCGAAGACGATCCCGGCGCAGGCCGCCAGCATACCGTTGAGGGTAAAGGCCAGCATCCGCGTGCGGTTGACCGCCACGCCCAGCTGGCGCGCGGCGGCGAGGTTATCGCCAACGGCGTAAAAATCACGACCAAAGGCGGTGCGCGACAGCAGCCAGCCGCCCGCCAGCAGCAGCGCCAGCACCAGCCAGCCCAGCGGCGACACGCCGATAAACGCGGGCTCCGAGAGCGATTTCAGGCTGTCGGGCAAGCCTTCGATCCATTTCCCGCCGGTCCACAGCAACATTACCCCGCGATACAACCCCAGCGTACCGAGCGTCGCGACGATCGCCGGGATGCGCAGCCCCACGACCAGCAGGCCGTTAAAAGCTCCGGCCAGCGCGCCAATCGCCAGCGCGAAGGCGATGGCCGTCGCCAACCCGTAGCCGTTGTTCAGCGCCACGCCGACGGCGATGGCGCATAGCCCAACGGTGGAGCCTACCGACACGTCAATATTGCGGGTCAGCATCACCAGGGTCGCGCCCAGTGCCAGCAGGCAGAGGATTTGCGAGCTGGAGAAAATCATCGCCAGGGTCTGCAGGCTGAAATAGGCCGGATTGAGCGCCACCAGCACAACAAAGAGCGCCACGATGGCAAAGAAGGCGCTCAGTTCGCGATTCTTGAGTAACGTTTTCATGCCTGCCCTCCAAAGGCCAGGGTCATCATGCGATCGACGGTGACCGCCTGCCGCGCCAGCTCGCCGCTGTAGCGGCCCTGATGCATCACCAGCACCCGGTCGGCCAGGCCGATGAACTCATCCAGATCGGAGGAGATCATCAGCACTGCCACATTTTGCGCGGCGACGCTTTTCAGCAGCTGATAGATATCGGCGCGGGCGGAGACATCCACGCCGCGCGTCGGCTCATCGACAATTAGCAGCAGCGGGTTGGCCTCCAGACAGCGCGCCAGCAGCACCTTCTGCTGGTTACCGCCAGAGAGAGTGCGCACCGGCTGATCGCCATCGGCCAGCTTGATCCCCAGCGCCCGGTGATAGCGCTCAACCACCGCCGCCTCCCGTTTCCCCTGCTGCCACCACGACGGCTGATTGAACATCACCGTGTTCCAGCGCACCGGCGCATCAAGAAACAGCCCCGAGACCTGGCGGTCTTCCGGCAGATAGACCAGCCCGCTGGCCAGCCGGGCGCGGGTGCTGTCATTGCTAATCTCGCGATTCTCCAGCCAGATCCGCCCGGCGCGCGGTGGACGCAGGCCGTATAAGGTTTCGGCAAATTCGGTGCGCCCGGATCCCACCAGCCCGGCGAGGCCGACGATCTCCCCGGCGCGGATCTCCAGATTGAGATCGATAAAGCCTTCTCCGGTAAGCTCCTCCACCCGCAGCACGGGAAAATCCTGCGCCTGGGTGCGGCGGTTGCCCGGCAGCGCCAGCCACAGCTTTTGCGTGTCGCTCAGCGTATGGTCGCGGCTGGCCGGCGTCATAGCGCTAATCAGTTGCTCATCGCGGTAAGTTGCGGTCTCGCCGCTCAGCACTACCGCCCCGTCGCGCATCACCGAAATATGACTGGCAAGCTGGCGGATTTCGGGCAGTTTGTGCGAGATAAACACGATCCCCACGTCCAGCGCCTGTAACGCGCGGATCTGGCTAAACAACCTCTCCGTTTCGCCCGGGGTTAAAGAGGCGGTGGGTTCATCAAGGATCAGGATCCGCGCTTCGCGCATCAGGCCGCGCAGGATCTCGACCATCTGTTGATCGGCTACCTCGAGCGTGCTGGCGCTGGCATCGAGGTTGATCTGGCAGTTCAGCTGCTGCAGTTTTTCCTGCAGTCGCGCGGCGGTATCCGCCCGCTTCGGCAAACGAAAGAGAATGTTCTCGCGCACGCTGAGGTTGGGAAACAGCATCGGCTCCTGCGGCACCAGATAGATGCCCAGCTGGTGGGCCAGCGCCGGGCTGAGGCGCGCAAACGCGCGGTCGCCGATCGTCAGCTCACCGCTATCCGGGGTTTCGACGCCGGCGATGATCTTCATCAGCGTCGATTTACCCGCGCCATTGCCTCCCATCAGGGCATGCACCTGGCCCGCGCATAGCGTAAAGTCGATGCCCTTCAGCACGGCAACGCCGGAGAACTGTTTGCGGATCTGGCGAGCTTCAAGCAGTGGCTTCATCGTCGCGCCTCGTTTGAACAAATGATTTTTAAATTTAATAATGTTCAAAAGCGTAGACGGTGAACTATATTTACAACCGTGCGAAGATCACAGTTTGGCGCTTTAGATCCTCAGGAAAAAATGGGCCAGCGATGAAAGATCCGTTTTGCCAGTCGGCTCACACTTTCCGACCGCGCAATAGCGAACATATGATCTAAATTTTTATAAGAGTTCAATTTATGAGCGAAAAACGCATTACGGAAGAGAACCGCTACGCCGGGCTGGCGTTAGCCGAGGAAGAGCTGGTGGCGCGGGTGGCGTGGTGCTACTACCACGACGGCCTGACGCAAAATGACATCGGCGAGCGTTTGGGGCTGCCGCGGCTGAAGATTTCTCGCCTGCTGGAGAAAGGCCGCCAGTCCGGGGTGATCCGCGTGCAGATCAACTCGCGCTATGAGGGCTGTCTGGCACTGGAAAGTGAACTCCAGCAGCGCTTTGGCCTCAAGATTGCCCGCGTGCTGCCGGCGCTCAACACCCCGCCGATGAATACCCGGCTGGGGATCGGCGCGGCGCAGTCGCTGATGGGCATTCTGCAGCCGGGACAGCTGCTGGCGGTCGGCTTCGGCGAAGCCACCATGAGCTGCCTGCAGCATCTCAGCGGCTTTATCGGCTCGCAGCAGGTGCGGCTGGTGACCCTCTCCGGCGGCGTCGGCCCGTATATGACCGGCATCGGCCAGCTTGATGCCGCCTGCAGCGTCAGCATTATCCCGGCGCCGCTGCGGGTCTCTTCTGCGGAGGTCGCCGAGATCCTGCGCCGCGAGTCGAGCGTGCGCGACGTGATCCTCGCGGCGACGGCGGCGGACGCGGCGGTGGTTGGCATCGGCGCCATCGATCAGCGGCGCGACGCCACCATTTTACGCTCCGGCTATATCAGCGAGGGCGAACAGCTGATGTACGCCCGCAAAGGCGCGGTCGGCGACATTTTAGGTTATTTCCTGCAGGCCGACGGCAGGCCGGTAGAAGGACTGGAGATCCATCGGGAACTGCTCGGCGTGACCCTTGATGAGCTAGCGCAGCTGCCGACCATCGTTGGCGTCGCCGGGGGAGAAGAAAAAGCGCAGGCGATTTATGCCGCTCTGACTGGAAAGCGCATTAATGGCCTGGTAACGGAAGAGACAACAGCACGCGCGGTGCTTACCCTGGCCTCCTGACGGCCTGGCGCCGCGCGACAACAGCGAGGCGCATGTCATGAGTTACCTGTTAGCGTTAGATGCCGGGACCGGCAGCATTCGGGCGGTTATTTTCGATCTTAATGGCCGCCAGCTGGCGGTAGGCCAGGCCGAATGGAAACACCTGAGCGTTGATAACGTCCCCGGCTCGATGGAGTTCGACCTTACCACCAACTGGCAGCTGGCCTGCCAGTGCATTCGCCAGGCGCTCGACGCCGCCCGGCTCTCTGCCGCCGATATTCAGTCCGTCGCCTGCTGTTCGATGCGCGAAGGCATCGTTCTCTATGACCGCAACGGCGAGGCCATCTGGGCCTGCGCCAACGTCGATGCCCGCGCCAGCCGCGAAGTGGCGGAGCTTAAGGAGATCCACGACTATCGCTTCGAATCCGAGGTATACGAGGTCTCGGGACAAACCCTGGCGCTCAGCGCCATGCCGCGCCTGCTGTGGCTGGCGCACCACCGCCCCGATATCTACCGCAAAGCGGCAACCATCACCATGATCAGCGACTGGCTGGCGGCGAAGCTTTCCGGCGAGCTGGCGGTCGACCCGTCAAACGCCGGCACCACCGGCATGCTCGATCTGTTCAGCCGCGACTGGCGTCCGGCGCTGCTGGATATGGCCGGGCTGCGCGCCGATATGCTGTCGCCGGTCAAAGAGACCGGTACCCTGCTGGGCGCCGTCACCGAAGCGGCGGCGCAGCAGAGCGGCCTGCGCGCCGGGACGCCGGTGGTGATGGGCGGCGGCGACGTCCAGCTCGGCTGCCTGGGCCTTGGGGTGGTGCGCGCCGGGCAAACCGCGGTACTCGGCGGCACTTTCTGGCAGCAGGTGGTCAACCTGCCGCAGGTGCGCACCGATCCGCAGATGAATATTCGTGTTAATCCTCATGTCATTCCCGGCATGGCGCAGGCGGAATCGATCAGCTTCTTTACCGGCCTGACCATGCGCTGGTTTCGCGACGCCTTCTGCGCTGAAGAAAAACTAATTGCCGAGCGGCTCGGCGTCGATGCCTATTCGCTGCTGGAGGAGATGGCCAGCCGCGTCCCCGCCGGTTCCCACGGCGTGATGCCTATTTTTTCCGACGCTATGCACTTTAAGCAGTGGTACCACGCCGCGCCGTCGTTTATTAACCTCTCCATCGATCCGGAGAAGTGCAATAAAGCGACCCTGTTCCGCGCGCTGGAAGAGAACGCGGCGATTGTCTCCGCCTGCAACCTCGCGCAGATCTCGCAGTTCTCCGGAGTGACATTCGACAGCCTGGTGTTTGCCGGCGGCGGCTCTAAAGGCGCGCTGTGGAGCCAGATCCTCAGCGACGTCACCGGCCTGCCGGTGCGGGTGCCGGTGGTCCGCGAAGCCACCGCGCTGGGCTGCGCCATCGCCGCCGGAACCGGCGCCGGGCTGTATGACGATATGGCCAGCACCGGAGAGCGGTTAGTGAGCTGGCACCGCGAGTTCACCCCAAATCCGCAGCATCGCGAGCTGTATCAGGAGATGATGAGCAAGTGGCAGACGGTGTACGCCGATCAGCTTGGCCTTGTCGATAGCGGACTGACAACGTCGATGTGGCAGGCGCCGGGTCTGGAACGCCGCCAGCGCGTTGCGTCTTCCCCCTCACCCTAACTACCGGTGCCGCTCCGCCTTTCCCCCCTCTCCCTTTGGGAGAGGGCCGGGGTGTGGGGCAACGCTTCGCCGTTCTTTGAATCCCATCACAATCACCGCACTCCCCTTTTCCCTTTTTCTCCACGATGGCTAAATTAGTAACTCATCCGACCACATAACAATAATTTTACATTGGAAGCCACTATGAGCCGCTATCCGTCGCTTTTCGCCCCGCTTGAGCTGGGCTTCACAACGCTCAAAAACCGCGTGTTGATGGGCTCGATGCACACCGGGCTGGAAGAGCTGCCGGACGGCGCGCAGCGGCTGGCGGCCTTTTACGCCGAACGCGCCCGTCACGGCGTGGCGCTGATCGTCACCGGCGGCATCGCTCCGGCGCCCTCTGGGGTCACCATGGCCGGCGGCGCGGTACTCAACGATGCCAGCCATCTGGCGCACCATCGTCATATTACCGACGCGGTACATCAGGAAGGCGGCAAGATCGCCCTGCAGATCCTGCACACAGGGCGCTACAGCTACCAGCCCGCGCTGGTGGCCCCTTCGGCGCTACAGGCGCCGATCAACCGTTTTACCCCCCATGAACTGAGCCACGATGAGATCCTGACGCTGATCGATGATTTTGCCCACTGCGCCCAGCTGGCGCGCGAAGCGGGCTATGACGGCGTCGAGGTGATGGGCTCTGAGGGCTATCTGATTAACGAATTTCTCGCCGCGCGCACCAACCAGCGCGACGACCAATGGGGCGGCGATTATGCCAGGCGCATGCGTTTCGCCGTAGAGGTGGTTAAGGCGGTGCGCCAGCGCGCCGGCCACGATTTCATTATCATTTACCGTCTGTCGATGCTCGATCTGGTCAACGACGGCAGCACGCTGGCGGAAGTCACTGAACTGGCCAAAGCGATTGAAGCGGCGGGAGCGACCATCATCAACACCGGGATTGGCTGGCACGAAGCGCGCATTCCGACCATCGCCACGCCGGTACCGCGCGGAGCTTTCAGCTGGGTCACCCGCAAGCTGAAGGGCGCGGTGTCGATCCCGTTGATCACCACCAACCGCATTAACGATCCGCAGGTCGCGGAGGATATTCTCGCCCGCGGCGATGCCGATATGGTATCGATGGCCCGCCCGTTCCTTGCCGACGCCGAATTTATATCAAAAGCGCAGGACGATCGCGCCGATCAGATCAACACCTGCATCGGCTGCAATCAGGCGTGTCTCGATCGGATCTTCGTCGGCAAAGTCACCTCCTGTCTGGTCAACCCGCGCGCGTGTCATGAAACCCTGATGCCGGTCCTGCCGGCCAACGCGCCTAAACGGCTGGCGGTGGTCGGCGCCGGGCCTGCCGGTCTGGCCTTCGCCGTAAACGCTGCCGCCCGCGGTCATCACGTCACGTTGTTTGATGCGCTCCCGGAGATCGGCGGTCAGTTTAATATCGCCAAACAGATCCCCGGCAAAGAGGAGTTTCACGAGACGCTGCGTTACTACCGCACCATGCTCGATCATCTTCATGGTGTCGATCTACGCCTGAACACCCGCGTCACGACAGACGATCTGCTGGCGTTCGATGAGACGATCCTCGCCACCGGTATCGCCCCGCGCCTGCCGGCGATCGACGGGATCGATCATCCAAAAGTGCTGAGCTATCTTGATGTCTTGCGCGATAAAGCACCGGTTGGCGCGAAGGTGGCGATTATCGGCTGCGGCGGTATCGGCTTCGACACCGCGATGTTTTTAAGCCAGTCGGGCGTGGCCACCAGCCAGGATATCGGCGAGTTCTGCCGCGAATGGGGTATCGATACCAGCCTGCAAACGGCGGGAGGGCTGAGTGCTGAAGGCCCGCAACTGAGTAAAAGCCCGCGACAGATTGTGATGCTGCAGCGCAAAGCCAGCAAACCGGGCGAAGGGCTCGGCAAAACCACCGGCTGGATCCACCGCGCGACGCTGCTGGCGCGCGGGGTGAAAATGATCCCGGCGGTCAGCTATGAAAAGATCGATGATGAAGGGTTACATGTCACTATCGGCGGCGAGCGCCAACTGCTGGCGGTCGATCAGGTGGTGATCTGCGCCGGTCAGGAGCCGCGCCGCGAGCTGGCGGATCCGCTGCGCGCGGCGGGGAAAACGGTGCATCTCATCGGCGGTTGCGACGTGGCGGCGGAGCTGGATGCGCGTCGGGCGATTGCCCAGGGCACTAAACTGGCGCTGGCGATTTAGCCCTGTCCCGGGGGCGGCGCGATGCGCCTTCCCCGGGCTACCACGATAATCCCGCACGCTAGCCCGGCTAAGGCGACAGCCGCGAGCAGGGGGAAACCGCGACAAGAATCAGCGCTGCTTACGCACCTTGGTTGCTTTCAAAATGACAAACTTATTGTTCGTCGCAATCGTCGTGCAATTACCAAACGCGCGCTTCAGCTTACGGAAGTAATCGAGGTGGCGGTTGCCGACGACGTACAGCTCGCCGCCGTATTTCAGGCTGCGGCGGGCATCGTTAAACATCTGCCAGGCGATATGGTCGGTAATAGCGTGTTGCTGATGGAACGGCGGATTACACAGGATCGCCGTAAAGCGGTCGGGCTCAATGCCGGAGAGCGAGTTGTTGACCATGAATTCACAGCGTGCGATATCGTCCGGCAGATTGCGCTCGACGTTCAACCGGCTGGAAGCCACCGCCATGTGCGACTCATCGGTGAACATCACGCTGGCGTTTGGATTTTGCGCCAGCGCCTGCAGGCCAATCACCCCATTGCCGCAGCCGAGATCGGCGATCTCGCCTTCTAGATCAGACGGTAAATGCTGCAGGAAGAAACGCGCGCCGATATCCAGCCCGCTGCGGGCAAAAACGTTGGCGTGGTTATGGATGGTCCACGGCGTGCCGTCCAGCTTCCAGCTGTAGGTTTGCGGCGCATCGGCAAGCTCAGGAGCGGTGAAAACGCAGTGGATCAAACGCGCTTTTTTCCACGCCAGCGAGGTGGTGGTGGTGCCGAGGATTTTTTCAAACAGCGCCAGCGTCGAGTTGTGCACATCACGGGCTTTCGCCGCGGCGATGATGCGGGTTTCCGGCGTAACTACTTCGCGCAGGGCGCGCAGCTGCTGTTCCAGCAGCGCCAGCTGTTTTGGCACCTTAATCAGCACCAGCGCCGGCGCGGCCGGTAGCGGGCTCAGGCTATCCTGAAAGCGCACGCTCTGTTCATCGATACCGTTCATCCGCAGGTTGTGGCGGGTCGCCAGCTCGGAAATAAAGGAGTCGTTGATACTGACCGGGTTGCGCTCCGCCAGCGCGCAGGCGAGCGCGCCGAAGCCGTCGTTGAAGATGAGCGTCAGGCCGTCGACGTCATTCACCTGTTGCAGCAGATATTCATCCGCCGCTTCCCATGCCTGAAGCGCTTCTTCTTCAGCGTTAGGTGGGAACCGCTTTAATGTGAATAACTCACCGTTTAACTCTGCCTGGCTCATCGCCTCTCCGCCTCCGGAATAGTAAAACCCGCGAGTTTATACGCAAATCCTGTCCAGTTGAAGAGAGATCGCTGATCATCGCCGCTCAGCGTAGATCGCCCTCGTCATCGGCTCGCAGCAGCGTTATCGACGCGCGAGCGCCGGGCATCAGCTGCTGCAGATAACCTACCAGCCGCTCTCCCGCCTCATGCAGGGCCGACAACGGCATCGCCGGCAGGCTTTCGAGAATAAACCACATCGTCTGCGCGCCGCTGTCCAGCCGGGTGCGCACGCCCTGTCGCCAGTTCCAGCGTCGGCAGGTTACGCCTATATCATCCCGCCAGATGACTTCGCCCGGCTCCGGATATTCCACTACCGGCTCTGCCGATTTTAGCGTATCGAATGGCTCATCGCCGCGGGCAATGGCCAGCCGCGGTTCGCCACGGTAGGCGGCCAGATTTTCCCCACCGACCGGGACGGCATAGCGAATGCTGATCGCGTTGTAGATATCCACCACCGGATCGATGGCCGGCAGGCTCCCCTCTTTCAGCACCCGCTTGCGCAGCGCCTGCGCCGAACAGGGGGTACGTTTCGCCTTCGCGCCGAAGGCGCTGAACGCTTCATCCCATGCCGCCAGGTGCGCTTGCGCCCAGGGCACATCATCCTGCTGCACCGCCAGGCAGGCCTCGGCCAGCGCCTGCTCCGCGACGGCGGGATCGGCCACCGGCGCGCTCTCCACCACAATACTTAATGCCCGAAAGCCCGGCGCCAGGCGGCTGACCGCAGATTCGATTGACGGCGTTACGCTACGCATTCGATAATCCTGTAATGACCAATTTGTTTCATCATAGTGACCAATGAACGTAAAAGTCAATATAACGACCGATTCAGGATCTGATGTCGACCAGGTAAGTCGCGCCGTCGCCACGCGGCTGAAGGCCTACCGTAAAGCGAAAAAAATGTCGCTGGACGAGCTGTCGCGCCGGGCCAGCATCAGCAAAGGTATGCTGGTCGAGATGGAAAAAGAGGCCGCCAATCCCAGCATTGCGATCCTCTGCAAACTCGCCGCCGCGCTGGGCGTCTCGGTGGCGGATATTGTCAATGTGGCAAGCGAACCCGCGTTGCATATTATTCCCGCCGAGCAGATCCCCACCCTCTGGCAAGGCCCGCTGGGGGGCAGCGCCAGGCTCCTCGCCGGCACCGCCGGGCCGAATATGATTGAGCTGTGGCGCTGGGAGATGCAGCCCGGCGAAGCCTTTGCCTCGCCCGGCCACCCGGCAACAACCTTCGAGCTGCTGCACGTGGAAGCCGGCGCGCTGACGCTGACGCTTGGCGAGACCTGCCGCACGGTGGCGGCCGGGGAATCGGCGGTGGCCCGCACCGAAATAGAGCACGGTTACCGCAATGAGGGTACCGCGCCGCTGGTCTTTACCATGACCGTGGCTGAACTGCCCTCCTGACAGACATAATGATAAGACGATGACAAAACTCATTTATTTACAGGGCTATCCTGAATCGCTGCTGGCGCAGGTGACCACGTTAATCGAGCAAGGCCGCCTCGGCGAGGTGCTGCAAAAGCGCTATCCGCAAGGGCACGACGTTAACAGCGATAAAGCGCTGTATCAGTACACCCAGGACTTGAAAAACCGCTTTCTGCGCGGCGCGGCGCCGATCAACAAAGTGATGTATGACAGTAAGATCCACGTGCTGAACAATGCGCTCGGCCTGCATACCGCCATTTCCCGCGTGCAGGGCGGTAAGCTGAAAGCTAAAGCGGAAATTCGCGTGGCGACGGTATTTCGCGACGCGCCGGAAGCCTTTCTGCGGATGATCGTGGTTCATGAACTGGCGCATCTGAAAGAGAAGGATCACAACAAGGCTTTTTATCAGCTGTGCTGCCATATGGAGCCGCAGTACCACCAGCTGGAGTTCGACACCCGCCTGTGGCTGACGCACCTTTCGTTAAATCGTTCTGCGTAGTGACGCACTGGTTTTGTCATGACGGCATGATAGAGTGGCGGCAGGTTCCCTTTAACGGAGTTCGTCAACGTTTATGATACGTTTCGCAGTTGTTGGCACAAACTGGATCACCAAGCAGTTTGTCGATGCCGCCCATGAAACCGGCAAATATAAACTTACCGCCATCTACTCCCGCAGCCTCGAACAGGCGCAAGCCTTCGCCAAAGACTATCCGGTCGAGCATCTGTTTACCTCGCTCGATGAACTGGCACAGAGCCCTGACGTTGACGCGGTCTATATTGCCAGCCCGAACTCGCTGCACTTTCCGCAGACCCGGCTGTTCCTAAGCCATAAGAAGCACGTCATTTGCGAAAAGCCGCTGGCGTCGAACCTACAGGAAGTCGAGGCGGCGATAGCGCTGGCGAAAGAAAATAACGTGGTGCTGTTTGAAGCCTTTAAAACCGCCAGTCTGCCTAACTTTCTCCTACTGAAAGAAACGCTCGCTAAAGTGGGCAAACTACGCAAAGCCTTCATCAACTACTGTCAGTACTCCTCGCGCTATCAGCGCTACCTTGACGGCGAAAACCCCAACACCTTTAACCCGGCGTTCTCTAACGGTTCGATTATGGATATCGGCTTCTATTGCCTGGCGTCCGCTGTGGCGCTGTGGGGCGAGCCGCAGGCCGTTCTTGCCACCGCCAGCCTGCTGGACAGCGGCGTAGACGCCCAGGGCACCGTGGTGCTGAGCTATGGCGACTTCGACGTGACGCTGCATCACTCCAAAGTTAGCGATTCCGCGATCCCCAGTGAAATTCAGGGCGAAGACGGCGCGTTAGTGATCGAAAAAATCTCCGAATGTCAGAAGCTGGCGTTTGTGCCGCGCGGCGGTAAAGCCCAGGACCTGACGCAGCCCCAGCACATTAATACCATGCTGTATGAGGCGGAGACCTTTGCGCGCCTGGTGGAGACACAGGATGTGGATCACCCGGGCCTGGCGGTGAGCCGGATCACCGCCAAACTGTCCAGCGAAATTCGTCGCCAGACCGGGGTGATCTTCCCGGCCGATACGCAGCCGCTGGCGTAAAAGAGTGTAAAGGCCCGACCGGCCGCCATTGACGAAAACCGCCCTGTGACATATTTTGTTACGTGCAAAGGGGAGTAACTTCCTTGCCGGTTGATCGTCATTACGATGCGTGCAATACCGCATCCGGTCGCCGGGCAATAACCAAAGCCCATCGCGATGTACTTTGGTTGTTGTAAGTGAGACCTTGCCGGAAGGCGAGGTCTATGCATAAAAGCGCAGCGGCTGCCGTCTTCCGACGTCAGCCGTTTTGTTTTTATGTAAGGAATATCAAATGAATACTGTCGGCACGCCGTTGCTATGGGGTGGATTCGCTGTCGTTGTCGCGATCATGTTGGCAATCGACCTGCTGCTTCAGGGACGACGCGGTTCGCATAGCATGACCATGAAGCAGGCCGCTGGCTGGTCAATCCTCTGGGTCACGCTTTCTCTGCTGTTCAACGCCGCCTTCTGGTGGTATCTGGTGCAAACCCAGGGCCGGGCCGTCGCCGATCCGCAGGCCTTAGCCTTCCTCACCGGTTATCTGATTGAAAAAGCGCTGGCGGTCGATAACGTCTTCGTCTGGTTGATGCTGTTCAGCTATTTCGCCGTACCGCCTGCTCTGCAGCGCCGGGTGTTGGTGTATGGCGTACTGGGCGCGATCGTTCTGCGTACCATTATGATCTTCGCCGGCAGCTGGCTGATTTCGCAGTTCGACTGGCTGCTGTACGTCTTTGGCGCCTTCCTGCTGTTTACCGGCGTGAAGATGGCGCTGGCGAAAGAGGACGACTCCGGCATCGGCGATAAGCCGCTGGTGCGCTGGATCCGCAGCCATCTGCGGATGACCGATAAAATCGAGAGCGAGCGCTTCTTCACCCGTAAAAACGGGGTGCTGTTCGCCACCCCGCTGCTGCTGGTGCTGATTCTGGTGGAACTGAGCGACGTGATTTTCGCCGTCGACAGTATCCCGGCAATCTTCGCGGTCACCACCGATCCGTTTATCGTGCTGACCTCGAACCTGTTCGCCATCCTCGGCCTGCGCGCCATGTACTTCCTGCTGGCGGGGGTCGCTGAGCGCTTCTCGATGCTCAAATACGGTCTGTCGGTGATCCTGGTGTTTATTGGCGTGAAGATGCTGATCGTCGACTTCTACCATATCCCGGTTGCCATCTCGCTGGGCGTGGTGGGCGGCATCCTGGCCGTCACGCTGCTGATTAACGCCTGGGTCAACAGGCAGCACGACAAGCAGCGCAAACTGCCAGAGTAATCTGCTACCGCGCCGTCGGCCCTCGCTGGCGGCGCGGTAATCAGCTATAGCAGACGTTCTCGTAACGAGAATACCTGCTCATGTCACAATTATGTTGCTACGCAGTTAAAAAATAAGATCCATATTAAAATCACAGTATTTTACGCTTCCCGCCAGTCTTTCTTTCCGTATACTCGACTATGCAAACATCTACTTACATCCTGACATAAACGTAAAAAATAATACGTGGCTGGGATGGCTTGCTACATCACTGGAAGGAATGAATTATGACAACACGCACTCCCTCATCAGGGTGGCTCTCCCGCCTGGCGCAAGGCAGCCTGGTGAAACAAATTTTAATCGGCCTGGTGCTTGGCGTACTGTTGGCGCTGGTCTCTAAGCCTGCGGCTATCGCCGTCGGTCTGCTGGGGACCCTGTTCGTCGGCGCGTTAAAAGCGGTAGCGCCGGTGCTGGTATTGATGCTTGTCATGGCCTCGATCGCCAACCATCAGCACGGACAAAAAACCAGTATACGCCCCATTCTGTTTCTCTATCTGCTGGGCACCTTTAGCGCGGCGCTGACCGCGGTGTTGTTCAGTTTTCTCTTTCCCTCGACCCTGCACTTAACCACCGCCGCCGACAGCATCACGCCGCCGTCGGGGATTGTTGAGGTGCTGCGCGGCCTGCTGATGAGCATGGTGTCCAACCCGATCGACGCTCTGCTGAACGCCAACTATATCGGCATTCTGGTGTGGGCGGTGGGGCTTGGTTTCGCCCTGCGTCATGGTAACGACACCACCAAAAACCTGATCAACGACGTCTCCCACGCGGTGACCTTTATCGTTAAAGTGGTGATCCGCTTTGCGCCGCTGGGGATCTTCGGCCTGGTATCTTCCACCCTGGCGACCACCGGTTTCGAGACCCTGTGGGGCTATGCCCAGCTGCTGCTGGTGCTGGTGGGCTGTATGCTGCTGGTAGCGCTGGTGATTAACCCGCTGCTGGTGTTCTGGAAGATCCGCCGCAACCCCTATCCGCTGGTGCTCACCTGCCTGCGCGAAAGCGGCGTTTACGCGTTCTTCACCCGCAGCTCCGCCGCCAACATTCCAGTGAATATGGCGCTGTGCGAGAAGCTGAATCTGGATCGCGATACCTATTCGGTCTCTATTCCACTGGGGGCGACCATCAATATGGCAGGCGCGGCAATCACCATCACCGTGCTGACGCTGGCGGCGGTGCATACGCTGAATATTCCGGTGGATCTGCCGACGGCGCTGCTGCTGAGCGTGGTCGCTTCGCTGTGCGCCTGCGGCGCCTCCGGCGTGGCGGGCGGCTCGCTGCTGCTGATCCCGCTGGCCTGTAATATGTTTGGGATCCCGAACGATGTGGCGATGCAAGTGGTTGCCGTTGGCTTTATTATCGGCGTGCTGCAGGACTCCTGCGAAACCGCGCTGAACTCCTCCACCGACGCCCTGTTTACCGCCGCGGCCTGCATGGCGGAAGACGACCAGCTGGCGAAAAACGCCCTGCGCGGATAACGCTTTTCCCCTCCGCTATCGGGCGGAGGGGCTCTCTTCCTGTACTGCGTTTTCAACCTTAAACGGATCGATACCGCGCTTTTGCATCCGGCGGAAGCGAATGATGTTCAGCCCGTTGACGATCAGGAAACTGCCTTCTATCAGCGTCCCGCCAATGGAACCCAACCACAGATTATGCGTGACCCAGCAGGCGGTGGAGCACCACATCACGCAGCGGACGGTTAGCCCTTTGCAGCGAAACAGCGCCCAGGTGCTGGCGACGGTGCCAATGATCGGCAGCAGCTCCATGGCATGCTGCAGTTTACCTAGGCCGAGAATCAACGTCAGGAGGATAAAGACTGTCATCACCCACAGACTACGGGTGCGTAAGGAAATGACCGTGCGAAGCGCATTGAGCCCGGCGCTCATTCCAGCCGGCCCGGCGCCCATCAGGAAAAAATGAACGCCGATAATAGCGCTATAGACCGCCAGCTGTAGCCTGAAACGGCGTTCATCGCGGTTGATAAAGGTGGTAATGCCGATAAGAAAGGCGATGACGCCGACCCCCTGGGCCAGCCAATACGCGGTCATGTAAGCTCCCTGACTGAAAAAAACAAACGGCGCTTCACTGGCTGAAACGCCGCTGTTACGAGCCCGATGGCGCTACGCTATCAGGCCGATACACAAACCAAGCCTCTGGGCGCCAACGCAAATACGCCTTTACAGGGTAACACCGCTTTTAAAGATGGCCAGCTCGCGGAAGTCATTCTGCTCATTACAGGTCGGTTTACCGTTGGCGAAGGCTACAATGGCATCCACAAACTCTTCCAGCAGCTGCGGCATCGTTTTGCCGTGGAGCAGCTGCCCGGCATCAAAGTCGATCCAGTGCTTTTTCTTCGCCGCCAGCTCGCTGTTGGTGGCGATCTTCACCGTTGGCACAAAGCCGCCGTACGGCGTGCCGCGACCGGTGCTGAACAGCACCATATGGCAGCCGGCGCCGGCCAGCGCGCTGGTGGCGACCGCGTCGTTGCCCGGCGCGCTCAGTAAATTCAGACCATGAACCTTCAGGCGCTCGCCGTAGCGCAGAACATCCACCACCTGGCTGGAGCCCGCTTTCTGAGTACAGCCCAGCGACTTATCTTCGAGGGTAGTGATCCCTCCGGCCTTATTACCCGGCGAGGGGTTTTCGTAAATAGGCTGGTCGTGAGCAATAAAGTACTGCTTAAAGTCATTGACCATGGTCACCAGCTTGTCGAAGGTCGCTTCGTCGCGGCAGTGGCTCATCAGCAACTGTTCAGCGCCGAACATCTCCGGCACTTCGGTCAGCACGGTAGTGCCGCCGTTGGCGATCACATAGTCTGAGAAGCGGCCCAGCATCGGATTAGCGGTAATGCCCGACAGGCCGTCCGATCCCCCGCACTCGAGGCCAAACTTCAGCTCGCTGAGCTTGCCCGGCTGGCGTTTATCCTGACGCATCACTTCATACAGCTGATGCAGATGCTCAACCCCCGCCTCCACTTCATCGTCCTGATGCTGGCAAACCATAAAGTGCACGCGCTGCGGGTCAAACTCGCCCAGCGTCTCGCGAAAGGCCTCCACCTGGTTGTTTTCACAGCCAAGGCCAACCACCAGCACCGCCCCGGCGTTCGGGTGACGAACCATATTTTGCAGCATGGTGCGAGTGTTGATGTGATCGTCCCCAAGCTGCGAGCAGCCATAGGTGTGGCTGAAGAGATGTACCCCATCGATATCCTCAGCGCCATACGTCTCTTTCAGGAAACGGTTCTGCATTTGTCTGGCCATCGCGTTGACGCAGCCGACGGTCGGCAGGATCCACAGCTCATTGCGCACGCCGACGTCACCGTTGGCGCGACGATAAATCTGTACTTCGCGATCCGCAGGCTGTGGCGGTTGGGCAACCAGGTCCGGTTGATAGCGATACGCGTCAAGGTCGCTGAGATTGGTGCGCGTATTGTGCGCATGAACATGCTCGCCCGGCGCGATATCCGCCAGCGCATGGCCAATCGGCAACCCGTACTTAACGACGTTTTCCCCTTTCGCGATAGCGCGCAGTGCAAACTTGTGGCCGCGAACGATATCCTGGCCGAGGGTGACCGAGTCATTATCAATCGTCACCACGCTACCGGCAGCGATATCCGTCAGCGCGACCGCGACGTTATCCTGCGAATGGATTTTGATGTATTGCATATCAACCGACCTCTGGCCTTAGTTCAGTTCAATGGCGAAATAGTCACGCGCATTGTTAAAGCAAATGTTTTTCACCATCTCGCCCAGCAGCGCGATATCCGCAGGCGCTTCGCCGGCAGCCACCCAACGGCCGATCATCTGGCACAGAATGCGGCGGAAGTATTCGTGGCGCGTGTAGGAGAGGAAGCTGCGACTGTCGGTCAACATCCCGACGAAGCGGCTCAGCAGCCCGAGCTGCGCCAGCTGGGTCATCTGCCGCTCCATACCGTCTTTCTGATCGTTGAACCACCAGCCGGAGCCGAACTGCATCTTGCCTGGCATGCCTTCACCCTGGAAGTTACCGATCATGGTGCCCAGCACTTCGTTATCACGCGGGTTCAGGCAGTAGAGAATCGTTTTCGGCAGCAGGTTTTCTTCGTTCTGCTTGCTCAGCAGCTTAGACAGCTCTTCCGCCATCGGACGATCGTTGATCGAGTCGAAGCCGACGTCTGGCCCTAACAGTTTGAACTGACGGAGGTTGTTGTTACGCAGCGCGCCAATGTGGTACTGCTGGACCCAGCCGCGACGGGCATACTCTGCGCCGAGGAATACCAGCACCGCGGTTTTGAACTGCGCCACTTCGTGTTCGCTAAGGGTCTCGCCAGCCAGGCGGCGCGCCAGAATGTCATCCAGCTCGGCGTCGGTCGCTTCGGCAAACAGCACCACGTCCAGCGCATGATCGGAGACTTTGCAGCCGTGTGCGGCAAAATGATCCAGACGTTTGGTCAGGGCGCTTTGCAGGTCAGCGAAGCGGCGAATATCGGTATCGGATACCTCGACCAGCTTAGCCATATAATCATTGAAGGTCGCCAACTCGATGTTGAACGCTTTATCCGGGCGCCAGCTCGGCAGCACTTTGATGTCAAAGGAGTTGTCTTTGGCGACAGCCGCGTGGTGCTCAAGAGAATCAATCGGATCGTCGGTGGTACCGACCATCTTCACATTCATCTGCTTCATGATTCCGCGGGCGGAGAAGGCATCCTGAGCCAGCAAATCATTACACTGGTCCCAGATCTCATCGGCGGTGGATGGCGACAACAGCTTACCTGTAATACCAAAAGGTCGACGGAGCTCTAAATGGGTCCAGTGGTATAACGGGTTGCCAATAGTGTGCGGAACCGTGGCCGCCCAGGCGTCAAATTTCTCGCGATCGGACGCATCACCGGTACACAGACGCTCCGGCACGCCGTTAGTGCGCATTGCGCGCCATTTATAGTGATCGCCTTTCAGCCAGATGTCATACAGGTTTTTAAAGCGATAGTTTTCGGCAACCTGCTGCGGCGGAAGGTGGCAGTGGTAGTCGAAAATCGGCTGATCTTTGGCGTAATCATGGTACAGACGGCGGGCAAACTCGGTATCAAGTAGAAAATCTTCAGTCATAAACGATGTCATTCGCGTGTCCTCTTCGCTCCAGTGCGGGAGCCTTTCAGATGATTGACTACAATGCTGACAAAGTTATCACACCAATTTCTACAGACCGAACTGTTTTTCGTGAGTTAGATCAATAAACGTCGATAAAAAAATGACCGCCCTGGAGCAAAACACCTCGCCAGAGCGCGCCATCTCTGGCTTTCCAGGCAAGGGATAAAGACCACACTAACTTTCCCACTTTTGTGACAGCTCTCAACTTTTAAAGTTGTATGACAAGTTATCTTTCTGCCGTCGCAACATATAAACCGACGGAATGCATTACCGGTGCTTATGGCATCGGCTTATACGGAATGGATACCGACTTTCAACATAACAACTGATGGTAAGGTTCAGGCCAGAGGGGACTACCCTCCTGAATCCTCCGTTTCGCTTTCCCGGCCGCTTATTGCGCTCGGTAAAGGCCGCACCTGATGCGGAAAGATAACAGACGATGAGGTTTACATGCGTAAAATTAAAGGGTTACGTTGGTACATGATCGCGCTGGTGACGCTGGGCACCGTGCTGGGCTACCTGACCCGTAACACCGTAGCGGCGGCCGCGCCGACGCTGATGGAAGAGTTACACATTTCGACCCAACAGTACTCCTATATCATTGCAGCCTATTCCGCTGCCTATACCGTTATGCAGCCCGTCGCGGGGTATGTCCTTGATATTCTGGGGACCAAAATTGGCTATGCCTTCTTCGCCATCGCCTGGGCGGTATTCTGCGGCTCAACGGCTCTGGCCGGCAGCTGGGGTGGACTGGCGCTGGCCCGTGGCGCAGTCGGCGCAGCGGAGGCCGCAATGATCCCCGCCGGCCTGAAGGCCAGCTCAGAGTGGTTCCCGGCAAAAGAGCGCTCTATCGCGGTGGGCTACTTCAACGTGGGTTCCTCTATTGGCGCCATGATCGCGCCGCCGTTGGTGGTGTGGGCGATTGTCATGCACAGCTGGCAGATGGCGTTCATCATCTCCGGGGTATTGAGCTTCGCCTGGGCTATCGCCTGGCTTATCTTCTACAAACACCCGCGCGACCAGAAAAAATTATCTGACGAAGAACGTGACTACATCATTGGCGGTCAGGAGTCTCAGCATCAGACCAATAACGCGAAGAAAATGTCGCCGTGGCAAATCCTGCGCAACCGTCAGTTCTGGGGTATCGCCCTGCCGCGCTTCCTCGCCGAGCCGGCCTGGGGGACCTTTAACGCCTGGATCCCGCTGTTCATGTTCAAAGTTTACGGTTTTAACCTGAAAGAGATCGCCATGTTCGCCTGGATGCCGATGCTGTTCGCCGACCTCGGCTGTATCGTCGGCGGATATCTGCCGCCGCTGTTCCAGCGCTGGTTTGGCGTCAACCTGATCGTGTCGCGTAAAATGGTGGTCACCATGGGCGCCCTGCTGATGATTGGCCCGGGGATGATCGGCCTGTTCACCAGCCCGTACGTGGCGATTGCCCTGCTGTGCATCGGCGGGTTCGCTCACCAGGCGCTGTCCGGGGCGCTGATTACCCTCTCTTCCGACGTCTTTGGCCGTAACGAAGTCGCTACCGCTAACGGTCTGACCGGGATGGCCGCCTGGCTGGCGAGCACCATGTTCGCCCTGGTCGTCGGCGCGCTGGCGGATACCATCGGCTTTAGCCCGCTGTTTGCGGTACTGGCCGTCTTTGACCTGCTGGGCGCGCTGGTTATCTGGACGGTGCTGAAAAACAAACCGGCTGACGATGACTCGACGCCGCTTAGCAGCCGCAAACCGGTCACGCAGAGTTAGATCGAATGGCAAGGTAATCGCCGATCAAGCCGCCTTCTCAGGCGGCTTTTTCATGCCTGCCAGTGGTGGAAAGCGCGTAAAAGTGGTATAACAAATCGAATATTGTCGCCATCTTCCGGGAGCGAATATGGAAATCATTGAACCACGCCGTCTATATCAGCAGCTTGCCGCTGAGCTGAAGACGCGCATCGAACAAGGTGTCTACCTTGTAGGGGATAAGCTGCCCGCCGAGCGCTTCATCGCCGATGAAAAAAACGTCAGCCGCACCGTGGTTCGTGAAGCCATTATCATGCTGGAAGTGGAAGGGTATGTCGAAGTCCGCAAAGGGTCGGGTATCCACGTTATCTCCAACCATCCGAAATACCAGCAGGTGGCCGATGAAAGCCTTGAGTTCGCCAACTATGGCCCCTTTGAACTGCTGCAGGCGCGGCAGCTAATTGAAAGCAATATTGCCGAATTCGCGGCGACTCAGGTGACCAAACAGGACATCATGAAGCTGATGGAGATTCAGGAGAAAGCGCGTAACGAGAAATGTTTCCGCGACTCCGAGTGGGACCTGCAGTTTCACGTCCAGGTGGCGCTGGCGACGCAGAACAGCGCGCTGGCGGCGATCGTGGAAAAGATGTGGACCCAGCGCGTGCATAACCCCTACTGGAAAAAGCTGCATGAGCATATCGACCTGCGTACGGTCGATAACTGGTGCGACGACCACGATCAAATCCTGAAAGCTCTGCTGCGAAAAGATCCCAACGCCGCCAAGCTGGCGATGTGGCAGCATCTGGAAAATACCAAGCAAATGTTGTTCAACGAAACCAGCGATGACTTTGAATTTAATGCCGATCGCTACTTATTTGCCGAAAACCCAGTCGTTCATCTCGATACCGCAGTCAACGGCGCGAAATAAGGCCTTATCCCTCCGGCGCGCCCCCCTGCGCGCCTGTCTGACAGTGAGGCTGGAGTAAGCAAGTCATATATAGTGTCAGCCTGTGTAAATCCTCTCGCCTCCCATCTCCGCAATCAGCAAAATCAACGAGCAACACGTTGCAATTTCTCTGACGGAAAGTCAGGTGATTTGTTACAATTAGATGCATTTTGTCGTTCTGGGGGTAGGTATTTACTTACTTCAGTCTTATACAGGGAAGCGTTCAGAGCGCCTAAGCAGCGACCATAATCTCATAAAAATCTTGTCGCCCTATATGCCGCGCGCTCAGACGTGCCGTTAACCGATGTACCAGGAATCGTGAATGGAACTATTTACCCAGTTATTGAATGCCTTGTGGGCTCAGGATTACGAAACGCTCGCGAATCCCTCCATGATAGGCATGCTGTATTTTGTCTTGTTTATGATTTTGTTCCTTGAGAACGGGTTATTGCCTGCCGCGTTTTTACCGGGGGATAGTCTGCTCGTGCTCGTGGGCGTGCTGATCGCCAAAGGGGCGATGGGTTTTCCGGAAACCTTGCTGCTGCTCACCGCCGCCGCCAGCCTCGGCTGCTGGCTAAGCTATATTCAGGGGCGTTGGCTGGGTAATACGCGGATCGTGCAAAACTGGCTGTCACACCTGCCTTCGCACTATCACCAGCGTGCGCATCACTTGTTTCATAAGCATGGGCTCTCCGCGCTGCTGATCGGCCGCTTTATCGCCTTCGTACGCACGCTGCTGCCCACCATCGCCGGGCTTTCCGGCCTTAATAACGCCCGTTTTCAGTTTTTCAACTGGATGAGCGGCCTGCTGTGGGTGCTCATCCTGACCTCGCTTGGCTATCTGCTGGGTAAAACCCCGGTATTCCTCAAGTATGAAGATCAGCTGATGTCCTGCCTGATGCTCCTGCCGGTTGCCCTGTTGGTCTTCGGACTGATCGGCTCGCTGGTGGTACTGTGGAAGAAAAAATACAGAAGCCGGGGCTAATGATGGTCATGAAACGCCCTTCCCTGCGCCAGTTCAGCTGGCTGCTGGGTGGTTCTCTTCTGCTCGGCGCCCTGTTCTGGCTTTGGCTGGCGGTGCAGCAGCAGGAGGCCACGCTGGCGATACGCCCGGTTGGCCAGGGTATCGGAATGCCGGACGGTTTCTCCGTCTGGCATCATCTCGATGCCAACGGCATCCGCTTTAAAAGCATCACGCCACAGAAGGATGGTCTGCTGATTAAGTTCGATTCTACCGCCCAGGGCGCGGCGGCAAAAGAAGTTCTCGGCCGCGCTCTGCCACATGGTTATATTATTGCCCTTCTGGAGGACGATAACTCGCCCACCGCCTGGCTATCCCGCCTGCGCGACGCGCCGCATCGCCTCGGGTAAGCTGCCGCCAGACTGCGTTATTAACCCAGTCTGGTGGTTTCCCGCATTTGTTACTATGCTTAAACCTGCGGGAATCAACGCATTCACGTTCACCAACGGGAACGGGTATATCCTCCGGGTATCCCCTCAGACAATGGAAGGTACTATCCATGAAACACCGCATCGCTCTGCTTCTGGTCCTGACTTCACTTAGCGCCAGCGCCCTAGCCGCCTCTCCCTGCCAGGAAAAAGAGCAGGATATTCAACGAGAGATCAGCTACGCCGAAAAGCATCATAATCAAAGTCGCATTGATGGGCTAAATACCGCGCTACGTCAGGTTCGGGAAAACTGTAGCGACAGTAAACTCAAAGCCGATCATAAGCAAAAAATTGCCAAACAGCGGGAAGAGATCGCTGAACGTCAGCGCGATCTGCAGGAAGCCCGGAAGAAAGGCGATGCGGACAAAATTAACAAACGCCAGCATAAACTCAATGAAGCGCAACAGGAGTTAAAAACGCTGGAGTCTCGGGATTACTAATCACCATTAACTTTCGCAACACGGACCACGCTACAGGAGAACGACATGGCTAAAGAGAATGTGACTGACGACCTTCGTGCAGAACTGAAAACGCTGGCGGATACCCTGGAGGAAGTACTAAATTCCTCGGCGGACAAGTCGAAAGAAGAGATGGGTAAACTGCGCAGTAAAGCCGAGAGCGCGCTGAAAGAGAGCCGCGCTCGTTTGGGTGAAACCAGCGAAGCGATTCTTCGTCAAACTCGTGAGACCGCCGCGCGAGCGGATGATTATGTTCGCGAAAATCCGTGGACTGGGGTAGGAATTGGCGCCGCCGTCGGGCTGGTGCTGGGTGTCCTGCTGTCGCGTCGCTGATTATGGCGAATACTCAACACACGCAGGGACCGGGTCAGCGCGTTTTCTCCATTGGTCAGCGCATCGTCACGCTGCTGGTCGAAATGGTGGAAACGCGGCTGCGTCTGGTCGTCGTGGAGCTGGAGGAGGAGAAAGCCAACCTCTTCCAGCTGCTGATCATGACTGGACTGACGCTGCTGTTTGCCGCGTTTGGCCTCATGAGTCTGCTGGTGCTGGTTATCTGGGCCGTTGACGCTCAGTACCGCCTGCACGTGATGATCGCCACCACCGTTGTGCTGCTCCTTGCCGCCGCGATCGTGGGTATCCTAACCCTACGTAAGGCGCGCCGATCCACGCTGCTGCGTCTAACGCGTAAAGAGCTGGAGAACGACCGTGCCCTTCTGGAGGAGGATAAATCGTGAATGGCCGACAGGAGCGTGAACGGCACAAGGCGCAGCTGCTGCGCCAGATCCAGCAGCAACGGCTGGAGCTCAGCGCCTGCCGCCGTCACTGGCACGAGGCGACTGCGCCCCTCGACCGCGGCTGGCATACGCTGCTGAGTTTACGTTCGTGGCTGATGGTTGGCAGCGGTCTGATGGCCGTATGGTCCGTACGACATCCGCATTTTTTAATGCGCTGGACCAAACGCGGACTCGGACTGTGGAGCACCTGGCGCCTGGTGCGCGGGATCCTGCGCCAGTCGGCAGTTCGCTAGCGGCCCTGAGCGTGGGCGCTTTCCCTGGCGCCCACGCTCTGCCATTTCCTTGTCCGTTACCACACCCTATTCGCAGCAACATGCGCCTTTTCCGTAGCGCGCCCTTCTCTACGACGCTCTTTACCTCACGCCATACCAGGACCGGTGGTGGCCCATCGCGTTCGGTACACTTTCGCCTCCGCGTACTGATTGCTCAGAAACTTTGAAATAGATCTACAGTTTTCCTTGCTAACAATTCCCTCTCCGCCTCGCTACTATCCTCTCCATCGACAGCAACACCGCGTAACTACGCGGGATTGCACTAAAAAACAAAACCGCCGCCCTTTGGGTTTTCTGGAGTAACAAATGAAAAAATTAGAAGATGTTGGTGTATTGGTAGCGCGTATTCTGATGCCGATTCTGTTTATCACTGCAGGATGGGGCAAAATCACCGGTTATGCGGGAACCCAGCAGTATATGGAAGCCATGGGCGTCCCGGGCGCGCTGCTGCCGCTGACCATCCTCCTTGAGTTCGGCGGCGGTCTGGCGATTCTGTTCGGTTTCCTGACCCGGACCACCGCGCTGTTCACTGCGGGCTTTACGCTGCTGACCGCGTTCCTGTTCCATAGCAACTTTGCGGAAGGCGTGAACTCGCTGATGTTCATGAAGAACCTGACCATTGCGGGCGGTTACCTGCTGCTGGCCATTACCGGACCGGGCGCCTTCAGTATTGACCGTGTACTGAATAAGAAATGGTAAGCGCACTATACTGAATGAATGAAAAAAGCGAGGAGACCACTCCTCGCTTTTGCTATCTGTAGTCTGAAGGAGGAGCAAAGATGGGACAATTAGTCGACGGCGTCTGGCAGGATACCTGGTATGACACAAAATCCACCGGTGGGCGTTTTAAACGTTCCGTTTCCGCCTTCCGTAACTGGCTGACCGCCGACGGCGCGGCTGGCCCCAGCGGTGAAGGCGGTTTTGCAGCGGAAAAGGATCGCTATCATTTGTATGTTTCTCTCGCCTGCCCGTGGGCGCATCGCACGTTAATTATGCGTAAATTAAAAGGTCTGGAGCCTTTTCTCCCCGTATCCGTGGTCAATCCGCTGATGCTGGAAAACGGCTGGACCTTTGACGATAGCTTCCCGGAAGCCACCGGCGATACCCTCTACCAGCATGACTTTCTCTATCAGCTGTATCTGCACGCCGACCCGCACTACACCGGACGCGTGACCGTGCCGGTGCTGTGGGATAAAAAACAGCAGACCATCGTCAGCAATGAGTCGGCAGAAATCATCCGCATGTTCAATACCGCCTTCGATGGCCTTGGCGCCCGGGCCGGGGATTACTACCCGCCAGCGCTGCGGGAACAAATCGATGAGCTGAACGGCTGGATCTATGACAACGTCAACAACGGCGTGTATAAAGCCGGCTTTGCCACCAGCCAGCAAGCTTACGACGAAGCGGTGGATGCGGTCTTTACCTCGCTGGAGCGGCTGGAGCAGATCCTCGGCCAGCATCGCTATCTGACGGGCAATCAGCTAACGGAAGCCGACATTCGCCTGTGGACAACGCTGGTACGCTTCGACCCGGTATATGTGACCCATTTTAAATGCGATAAACGGCGCATCAGCGATTACCTCAATCTGTATGGTTTCCTGCGCGACATCTACCAGATGCCGGGTATCGCCGAGACGGTGAGTTTTCCGCATATCCGTCACCACTATTACCGCAGCCATAAAACCATTAACCCTACCGGTATTATTTCCATTGGGCCGCAGCAGGATCTCAACGAACCGCACGGTCGCGATCAGCGCTTCCGTTGATCTGTCGGGCGCCAGTGATGGCGCCCAATAATTCAGAAAACAGATATTTACCCACCATTCATTCACGTCTATTCTTATTGCGATCGCTTAAAAAACAAGTGATTGACGGTTAATTGAGGCGTAGAAATGGACTGGTATCTCAAGGTATTAAAAAACTATATAGGATTTGGCGGCCGTGCGCGGCGCAAAGAGTACTGGATGTTTATTCTGGTCAACCTCATCCTGACCGGCGTATTGAGCATCATCGATAAAATGCTGGGCTGGCAGCGGGCTGGCGGCGAAGGCATTCTGACCACTATCTATGGCGTACTGGTCTTTTTACCGTGGTGGGCGGTGCAATTTCGCCGTCTGCATGACACCGATCGTTCGGCCTGGTGGCTATTGCTGCTGTTGATCCCGGTCATCGGCTGGCTGGTGATCCTGATCTTTAACTGCCAGCGCGGCACCGAAGGCAATAATCGCTTCGGGCCCGATCCGAAACCCTTTTCCTACTAATCTTCCTGCTCCTCCCGCTAGCGGGAGGAGCGTCTTCATCACTATCTGCCGGCAAACAGCTTGGGGATCTCACGCAGACACCAGGACTTCGCTTCGCCCATACTGTCCCGTCGCCAGGCCATGATAATGTCAATTTCATTGGTGTATTCCGGGCTGACGACCCGCAGGCGACCTTCGGCAATATCCTTCTCCACCAGCGGATAGGGCATAGTCGCCACGCCCAGTCCGGCCAGTAGCGCCTGACGTTTATCTTCTATCGTACTCACCGTTAAACGCGGCTGTTTATCCAGCAGTTGAACGGTGAGAACGGGCCGCTCGCGCGCGGTATCCGCCACCGCGACGCCGCGGTATTTCACGCGAGTAACCTCAGAGAGCGGCTCCGGCTCCTGATGGATCGGGTGATCCGGCGCCGCGACGTACACACTGAGCACCGAATAGAGTTTGCGCGAGTTAATCTCCGAAGAGGAACGAAAATGCATATCCGGTGCGACAACGATATCCGCCCGCCCCTGCTCCAGCCGCTCCCAGGCGCCGGCCAGCACCTCAGTGATAATCGACAGCTGGGTGTTTGATTTAGTCGCCAGTTTCTCAATCAGCGGAAACAGATCCGGAGTGGGCACCAGCGCTTCGGTAACGATCGTCAGGTGGGTTTCCCAACCACGCGACAGGGCTTCAGCATCGGTGGTGAGTTTATCCGCCGCTTCAAGCAGCACGCGCCCGCGCTCCAGCAGCATTCTTCCAACGTTAGTGAACTTCGTGCGATGACCTGAGCGGTCAAACAGCACCACGTCCAGTTCCTCCTCCAGTTTTTGCATGGTGTAGCTCAGGGCGGAAGGCACGCGTCCCAGCTCATCAGCCGCGGCAGCGAAGCTTCCGCGCCGGTCGATCGCATCCATCACGCGTAACGCTTCCAGCGTTAATGCTCTCTCTTTGGCCATCGCTTTCTCATTCAGGAAATTTGAACATACCGGGCAGAATATCTGGCTAACAATACAGCGTCCATACCTTTACCATTGATTTAGTGTAAAGAGAGGTCAAGAACATGATTACTACCCGAACAGCCAAACAATGCGGACAAGCAGACTTCGGCTGGCTGCAGGCCCGCTACACCTTCTCCTTTGGCCACTACTTCGACCCGAAATTACTGGGCTTCGCATCCTTGCGCGTCCTCAACCAGGAAGTGCTGGCGCCCGGCGCTTCCTTCCAGGCCAGAACGTACCCAAAAGTCGATATCCTGAACCTGATTCTGGAAGGCGAAGCGGAGTATCGCGACAGCGACGGCAACCACGTGCAGGCCAAAGCCGGTGAAGCGCTGCTGATCGCCACCCAGCCTGGCGTGAGCTATAGCGAGCATAATCTGAGTAAAGAGCAGTCGTTAACGCGAATGCAACTTTGGCTTGATGCCTGCCCGCAGCGGGAAAACCCGCTGCAGCAGAAAATCAATGTCGCAGACGCGACGCTGCAGCTGCTGGCCTCTCCGGAGGGCGGGGATAACAGCCTCCAGCTTCGCCAACAGGCCTGGGTCTACCATATCGCGCTTGAGAAAGGTGAGCAGATCAACGTGCAATTACATGGTCCACGCGCCTACCTGCAGTCGATTCACGGCTCCGTCCATGCCGTCGCACAGGAACAGCAAAAGCAGGCTCTCACCTGCGGTGACGGCGCATTTATTCGTGACGAAGCTAACATTACCCTCGTCGCCGATACGCCGCTGCGCGCTTTGCTGATAGATTTACCGGTGTAACAACGGAAGTGATGGAGTCTGTCAGTGAGTAAGAAGAAAAACAGAAAAAAGGCGTCACCAACGCCGTTAGCCCCGGTGCAACCGCAAGTCGCCGGGGCCGCCAGCTTTGGTTATGATGAGATGCTTAGCGAACTGGAAGCCATTGTTGCCGAAGCGGAGATCCGCCTGCGGGATGAAGAAAGTCTCGCCTGAAACGGCAAAATGGCTGGGTTGATTTTCATTAATGGCCTGAAGAAGATATCGGCCCCGCGAGGGGCCGATGGCATTATTCACTCAGCGCGTCGGCAAGATCTTTTTTCACCTGCGTGCGCTGCTCCGGCGTCAGTACCTTATTCACCTCAAAATAGTACTTCACGCGGTAATAACGCACCTGCTGATCAATCTTGCTGAAGGCCGCCAGCTGATCGTTGACCGCTTTTTCATCCCATTTACCGGAATCAATCACGTTTATCAGAGCCCCGTCTTTAATTTCCTGTTGGGAAATCTGCTGGACATTACTCTCCAACTGCTGATGCAGGCTTTTAATTTTCGCAACCTGATCGTTGGTAAGTTTTAAGTGCTGAACAATAGGATCCTGCGCCGGTGCTGGCGCCGCCTTAACGTCTGCGGCCTGAGCAGTGATAGAGAAACCGGTGGTCAACAGCGTGGCAAAGGCAATACGGGTTATCAATTTCATTTTTTTTCCTGAAGTAAAGGTGGCAGAAATAGCGGATTATTATTTTACAGGGCGCAGTGAATAAATGTAAAAAATGATAGCCAAACATTATATATATCCACAGCACTAATATACTTCACTAAAACATATAAAATATGAATACCGTGTTAACTTATATAGTTGACGCCCTAACATCACCAGGTTTTATTTTAATTTCAACAGCAGGCAAAATATTTGACAGTGGTGACTTTTCCTTTAATTTAATTAGCGCATATTACGTTATCCAGCGCATCAAGGATATCATTTAAAAATAGATAAGGAGATTGAGATGTTATTACGTTTTCGCGTATTACCGCTGGTTTTTGTCATCTCGCTGTTAAGCGGCTGCGGCCTGGCTTCTAAAGCCTTTTATTCCGCGGGAGACAAATTATTTCAACCCGGAGATGACGCCGTCGCTTCGATGCAGACGTATTCAGTGGCTCAGTTCCTGCAGCCGTTTACTCTCAATCCGGCGAAGGCCAGCAGCGATTATCTGGGTAAATGGGTCAAGGTACGCGGGGTGATTGTCGACATTCGTCGGAAGAGCGGTATCGCCGGCAGCTACTATTTTATCGTGACCATGCGAGATGAACAGAATAAAACGGATAAACGTCTTACCTTTAATTTTGGCTCGCATAACAGCGCAGACGTAGAGGCTTTAAGCAACGGCAGCGTCGCTACGATCGTCGGCCAGGTTCATCAGGTGCAAGATTCCACGATCCCGACGCTACAGAATCCTAAGGTGGTTAAATAACGGTAGCTGACCGATAAGCCGCGTTCTTTTGGGCGTCGTGGACAGTTATTCATCCTGTCCCCGCTTATTCGAATAGCAAAAACCCCGCCGAAGCGGGGTTTTGATATAAAAAGGTGAAACTGACCGATAAGCCGCGTTCTTTTGGTATAGCGTCGTGGACAGTCATTCATCCTTTCTCCGCTATTCGAATAGCAAAAACCCCGCCGGAGCGGGGTTTTGACATAAAAAGGTGAAACTGACCGATAAGCCGCGTTCTTTTGGTATAGCGTCGTGGACAGTCATTCATCCTTTCTCCGCTATTCGAATAGCAAAAACCCCGCCGGAGCGGGGTTTTGACATAAAAAGGTGAAACTGACCGATAAGCCGGGTTCTGTCGTGGACAGTCATTCATCTAGGCCAGCAATCGCTCACTGGCTCAAGCAGCCTACCCGGGTTCAGTACGGGCCGTACCTTATGAACCCCTATTTGGCCTTGCTCCGGGTGGAGTTTACCGTGCCGCGGACTGTTACCAGCCGCGCGGTGCGCTCTTACCGCACCCTTTCACCCTTACCTGATCCCGCTTGCGCGGGCCATCGGCGGTTTGCTCTCTGTTGCACTGGTCGTGGGCTGTGACACCCCCCAGGCGTTACCTGGCACCTTGCCCTATGGAGCCCGGACTTTCCTCCCCTCCGCCCGTCTCCCCCCGAAGGAGGACGACGACGAAGCGGCGACTGTCTGGTCAGCTTCGGCGCGCAGTATAGAGGGTTTACCGCCCGTTGTCATCCCTCAGTGGTCATCCCAACCTGCAGGGTGGCAGCAATATTACGCGACGCGCGGTAAATATTATCAAACGCCCCGCGAAATGCCTCTTCCAGCGTCGAAACGGAAGTTAACACGCTGAATACGGCATCGATACCGTGCTGGTGAACCACGCCGACATCGTGAGTCAGGCTGCCAGCAATACCGATCACCGGCTTACGGTATTTCTTCGCCACCCGGGCCACCCCCACCGGCACCTTACCGTGAACAGACTGGCTATCGAGCCGCCCTTCCCCGGTGACCACCAGTGAGCAGTCATGGATCTGCTCTTCCAGCTTCAGCGCCTCGGTAACGATCTCAATCCCGCTGCGCAGCTCCGCATTGAGAAAGGCCATCAGCGCCGCGCCCATGCCGCCGGCCGCTCCCGCGCCGGGGATCGACTTCACGTCCACCTGCAGCGACGCCTTAATGACGTCGGCATAATGCGCCAGATTACGATCCAGCTCGACGATCATCGCCTCGGTCGCCCCTTTCTGTGGGCCAAAGATCCGCGACGCCCCACGCTCGCCCACCAGCGGATTGGTAACATCGCAGGCCACATGGATCATCCTGTCACGTAAGCGCGGATCGATGGCGGAAAGATCGATCCGGCTCAGACGGCTCAAACTGCCCCCGCCATGGCCGATCTCTTGTCCCTCGGCGTCACAGAGGCGGGCGCCTAGCGCCTGCATCATACCCGCCCCACCGTCGTTGGTCGCACTACCGCCGATGCCGATAATGATCCGTTCCGCACCATGCTCCAGCGCCTGTAATATTAGCTCCCCGGTACCCCGTGAAGTGGTGATGAGCGGGTTACGTTTGTCGGGCGGAACGAGCCCCAGACCGCTGGCTGCCGCCATCTCAATAAACGCGGTGACGCCGTCGCCGGACATGCCCCAGCAGGCCTTCACTCTCTCACCCAGCGGACCCGTTACCCATGCGAAATGTTCCTTTCCCTGGGTGGCGGCAATCATGGCTTCCACCGTTCCCTCGCCGCCGTCGGCGACGGGCAGGGAAACATACTGTGCATCAGGGAAAATTTCCCGAAATCCTTTTTCTATCGCCTGAGCTACCTCGCTGGCAGACAGGCTTTCTTTGTAAGAGTCTGGGGCAATGACGATTTTCATAATTTTGTAGCCTGACAGCGCCGCGCAAGGCAAGCATAACAGGGCGCGCAGGGCGCCCTTCTTGTTAGCGAGTGACTTCCACTTTCGCCAGTTTTTCGTAATAGCACGCCAGCGCGCTATGGTCTGCAGTGCCGAGACCGTCCGCGCGCAGCGCCTGCATCATCTCCATCACCGCCGCCGTCAGCGGCAGTTGGGCGCCCACGCCGTGTGAGGTATCCAACGCATTGGCCAGATCTTTAATATGCAGGTCGATACGGAAACCCGGTTTGAAGTTACGGTCCATCACCATCGGGGCTTTGGCATCCAGCACGGTACTGCCCGCCAGACCGCCGCGAATAGCCTGATAAACCAGATCCGGATTGACGCCGGCTTTAGTCGCCAGGGTCAGCGCTTCAGACATCGCCGCGATGTTCAGCGCGACAATCACCTGGTTAGCCAGTTTGGTGACGTTGCCCGCGCCAATATCGCCGGTATGCACTACGGAGCCGGCCATCGCTTTCATCAGATCGTAGTATTTATCGAAGATCGCTTTATCGCCGCCGACCATGACCGACAGCGTGCCGTCGATGGCTTTCGGTTCGCCGCCGCTCACCGGCGCATCCAGCATATCAATACCTTTGGCTTTCAGCGCTTCGCTGATTTCCCGACTCGCCAGCGGCGCAATGGAGCTCATATCGATCACCACAGTGCCCGGTTTCGCCCCTTCAATAATGCCGTTTTCACCCAGCGCCACCTCTTTAACATGCGGAGAGTTCGGCAGCATGGTGATGATCACCTCGCACTGTTCGGCAATCGCTTTCGGCGTCGTCGCGGTCTCAGCGCCAGCGGCGATCACGTCGGCAATCGCTTCCGGGTTACGGTCAGACACCACCAGCGAGTAACCTGCTTTCAGCAAATTTTTGCTCATCGGTTTGCCCATAATGCCAAGACCGATAAAACCTACTTTGATTGTCATAATGTTCTCTCTCTTCATCCTGGTGATTATTTTTTAAACGCGTCGGCAAGTTTCTGGGTTGCAGAACGGAAGACGCCCAGATCGCTGCCAACGGCGACGAAGGTCGCGCCCCATTCCAGATAGCGGCGCGCATCGGCTTCCACTGGCGCCAGAATGCCGCTTGGCTTACCGTGCTTCTTCGCGCTGGCGAAGATATGTTGGATAGCGCGCTGCACCTCAGGATGGGAGGCATTGCCCAAATGGCCTAAGGCGGCGGCCAGGTCGCTCGGGCCGACAAACACACCGTCCACGCCCTCGGTCGCGGCAATCGCCTCGACGTTGTCCACTCCGGTCTGGCTCTCAATCTGCACCAGAATGGAAATGTTCTTGTTGGACTGGGCGAAGTAGTCCGGCACGGTGCCAAACATATTGCCGCGGTGGGAAACGGAGACCCCGCGGATCCCTTCCGGCGGATAACGGGTCGAAGCCACCGCCTGCGCCGCCTGTTCAGCCGTCTCGACAAACGGCACCAGGAAGTTATAGAAGCCGATGTCCAGCATGCGCTTGATGATGATGGGTTCATTGGTCGGCACACGGACTACCTGCGCGCTGGAGCTACCTTTCAGGGCCATCAGCTGCGGAATGAGCGTGGTGACGTCGTTTGGCGCGTGTTCCGCGTCCAGCACCAGCCAGTCGAACCCCGCCAGACCCAGCACCTCGGTGCTAATCGGGTTAGCCAAAGCGCACCAGCAGCCAATCTGCACCTGATGCGCCGCCAGCGCGGCCTTAAATTTGTTCGGAAAAATTGCGTTATCCATGATTTTTACCTTGCGTTAATCGTTGCTTACTTCTGCAATTCCATACGTTTGATATCGCCAACCACAAACAGGTAGCAGACCATCATCATCAGCGCGGAGCCGCCAACAAAAATCAGTGCGCCATTAAATGAGTGCAGTTCGCTCACGATGTAGCCAATAACCAGCGGCGTGGCGATCGAGGCCACATTGCCAAAGACGTTGAATACCCCGCCGCACAGGCCAACAATCTCCTTCGGCGCGACATCCGAGATGACCGGCCAGCCCAGCGCGCCAAAGCCTTTGCCAAAGAACGCCAGCGCCATCAGCGTAATGACCAGCGGCGTGCTGGCCGTGTAGTTACACAGGATGATGGACGACGCCAGCAGCATTCCCAGCACAATGGGCAGCTTACGCGCAAAAGTCAGCGTGCAGCCGCGGCCAATCAGATAATCCGAAAACAGCCCGCCCAGTACGCCGCCAGCAAAGCCAAACAGCGCCGGAATCGAAGCCACAAACCCCACTTTCAGAATCGACATTCCCTTGTCCTGCACGAGGTAGATCGGAAACCACGTCAGGAAGAACCATGTAATGGTATTCAGGAAATACTGACCGAAAAATACGCCTAACATCATTCGGTTAGTCAGCAACTGGCGGATATAGTCCATCTTCGGCCCGGCCGCCGGGGTGGCCTCTTTTTTATGGTCCATATCGACCACTGCGCCGCCTTCTGAGATATATTTCAGCTCCGCGGCCGACATTCGCGGATGATCGGTGGGGTTATGCACAAACTTCACCCAGATGATGGTGAGCACAAACCCTATTATCCCCATCACGGTAAAGACATGTTCCCAGCCCAGCGCGAAGGTCAGCCAGCCGAGCAGCGGCGAGAACAGAGCCAGCGAGAAGTACTGAGCGGCATTAAAGATAGCTGAAGCCGTACCCCGCTCTTTGGCCGGAAACCAGGCCGCCACAATGCGGGCGTTGGCGGGAAACGAGGGCGCTTCGGAAAAGCCCAGCATAAAACGCATAAAGAACATGGAGACCCCGGCCCAGGCGAGCGGGAACACATCAATAAAGCCTTGCAGGAAGGTAAACAGTGACCAGAAAAACAGACTGTATGAATAAACCTTTTTCGAGCCAAATTTATCCAGCAGCCAGCCGCCAGGGATCTGCATCAGCAGATAAGCCCAGCCGAAGGCGGAAAAAATGTATCCCATCGACACCGCGCTGAGCCCCAGCTCTTTCGCGACTTCAGTACCGGCGATAGACAAGGTCGCGCGGTCGCCATAGTTCACTGCCGTCACCACAAATATCATCAACAGAATTAAATAGCGGGTCGGTATTCCTTTTTTTTCATCTAATGTAGAATCCAAAATCATTTAGACATTCCTCGGGCACAGAATACCTTTTATAATTGTTTTAAGTGGTTTCTGATTTATTTAAAAGACGATATTGAAACTGTCTATTCGCATATCGATCACCTCAAAAACATGACTCAGTATAATCAGCACGCCCCCGCCAGACACTATGCATACCCACAATATAAAGTTATTATTTAAAGCCATAATTGTGCTTATGCCATAAGTCATGGGCGCTAATCCACACTTCTTACGATTGCCTGTCCTGCAGAGGTTAGCGTCATAAAAAGGAGTGATGCCGATCACATTTTAAAATCAACTCAGCTGACATCCTTTATTCCATCATACTGATATGTAGCAAATGAATTAGCGTTTTATTTTATTATTAGCACCTGTTTGGAGATGACTGGACAATGGCTGACATTGCAATTCGACAACAATCGCCGACCGCGTTTTATATTAAAGTTGACCCGACAGATAATGTGGCGATTATTGTCAACGATCGCGGCTTAACCGCCGGAACGCGTTTCCCGGACGGCCTGACGCTCGTCGAGCATATCCCGCAGGGTCACAAAGTTGCCCTGGTGGATATCCCCGCCCATGGTGAAATCATCCGCTACGGCGAAGTCATTGGCTATGCCGTACGCGATATCCCGCAGGGAAGCTGGATTGACGAGTCGCTGGTGGAGCTGCCCACCGCCCCGCCGCTGAATACCCTGCCGCTGGCCACTAAAGTGCCTGAACCGCTACCGCCGCTGGAAGGTTACACCTTCGAAGGCTACCGCAATGCTGACGGCAGCGTGGGTACCAAGAATCTGCTGGGTATTACCACCAGCGTGCACTGCGTCGCTGGCGTGGTCGATTACGTGGTGAAAATCATTGAACGCGACCTGCTGCCAAACTATCCCAACGTCGATGGCGTGGTGGGCCTGAATCATCTCTACGGCTGCGGCGTGGCGATTAATGCGCCGGCGGCGGTAGTGCCGATTCGCACCATTCATAATATCGCCCTCAACCCAAACTTCGGCGGCGAGGTGATGGTCATTGGCCTCGGCTGTGAGAAGCTGCAGCCGGAACGCCTGCTGCAGGGCACGGAAGACGTCAAAAGTATCCCGGTGGACAGCGCCAGCATCGTCAGCCTGCAGGATGAAAAGCATGTTGGTTTTAAATCGATGGTCGATGACATTCTGCAGGTCGCCGAGCGCCACCTGGCGAAACTGAACCAGCGCCAGCGGGAAACCTGCCCGGCCTCTGAGCTGGTGGTCGGGATGCAGTGCGGCGGCAGCGACGCCTTTTCAGGCGTGACCGCCAACCCGGCGGTAGGTTACGCGTCCGACCTGCTGGTGCGCTGCGGGGCGACGGTGATGTTCTCGGAAGTGACCGAAGTACGCGACGCCATTCATCTGTTGACCCCGCGGGCGATTAACGAAGAGGTCGGTAAACGTCTGCTGGAAGAGATGGCCTGGTACGATAACTATCTTGATATGGGCAAAACCGACCGCAGCGCTAACCCCTCCCCCGGCAACAAGAAAGGCGGTCTGGCCAACGTGGTGGAAAAAGCGCTGGGGTCGATTGCCAAATCAGGGAAAAGCGCCATCGTTGAGGTGCTCTCTCCGGGGCAGCGTCCGACCAAACGCGGCCTCATTTACGCCGCAACCCCCGCCAGCGATTTTGTCTGCGGCACCCAGCAGGTAGCCTCTGGCATCACGGTGCAGGTATTCACCACCGGTCGCGGTACGCCGTACGGGCTGATGGCGGTACCGGTGATAAAAATGGCGACCCGTACCGAGCTGGCCAACCGCTGGTATGACTTAATGGACATTAACGCCGGGACCATCGCCACTGGCGAAGAGACGATTGAGGATGTCGGGCGGAAGCTGTTCGAATTTATTCTCGACGTCGCCAGCGGACGCAAAAAAACCTTCTCCGATCAATGGGGCCTGCACAACCAGCTGGCGGTATTTAACCCGGCGCCGGTAACCTGATCGAGAGCGTAAGGATTTAACCACTTTTAGCCCGGATCTATCCGGGCTTGTTGGTTAGGGATGCTGGGCGGCAAGAAAAGCGCTGATCTCCGCCTGCGTCGAGGTGCCTTCCATGGGGCCGCGTTGGCTAATCGCCAGCGAGCCGCTGGCGTTTGCCCATCTCAGCGCCTCCCGGGGCGTGGCGCCATTGAGGAACAGACTAACAAAAGTGGCGCCAAAGCAATCCCCGGCACCTGTCGGATCCACCACCGGCACGCTGAAGCCGGCGACATGGTGCGTCTCGTTGGCGCTAAAGTAGCTTGCGCCACGCGGCCCGCGTTTAATCACCACATGCTTCACGCCGCGTTTCAGTAGCTTATCAACCAGGACCTGCTCATTGCGTTCCGGATTGAGACCAAAGTAATCCAGCTCGCCATCGCTCGGCAGGAAGATATCGGTGTAGTCGAGGATATATTCAAAGGCCTGCGACATCTCCGGGATGTTCAGCATCTCTTTGCGAATATTTGGGTCGAACGATACTGTGCCGCTGCGGCCTTTAATGTTTTCAATCGCTTTACGCATCGCATCGATAATACGGAACGAGAATAGCGATGACCCCATAATATGAAAATGCTGACACTGATTTAGCAACGCTTCGTCAATGTGGTCGGCAGTCAGCAGACCGCAGGCGCTGTTAGGCATATTAAAAATAAAATCGCGCTGCGCCTGGCTACGATAGCTGACGAAGGCGCTACCGGTAGTCGCTTTCTGCAGCATAGCGATGCCGTTGACGTTGACGCCGTCTTTCTCCAGCCGCGCAATATTCATCTCGCCAAATGCGTCGTTGCCCACACAGCTAAACAACACGGAGCCGAAACCCAGCTTTGCCACCTGATCGGCAAATATTGCCGGCGCCCCGCTGGGATAGGGCCCCCAAAATTCACCGGGACGGGAAAACCCCTGATTCTCTTCCTTGGCGAGAAACTCCACCAGCAGCTCGCCGATGGTGCAAATGGTTACGTTCATCACCGCTCCTGGTTTGTCTTATGCAAAGCCGTGTTGAGCCATGTCAGGCATTCATTGTTGGTATAGCTGTTGGTCAAACCCGCGGCGAGGAAGCAGGCATGGTACTCTGCCGCGACGACCTGAGGGGTCACGACGCTGCTGATCTGCTGTAATTCACCCACAGCATAACGTTTCTCGCCATAGACCGGCCGGGAAGCGACAATCGCAATGACTCGTTTACTCTGGGCCACCGCTTCGCTTAACAAATGTGCCGTAACCTCGTTACGCACGCTTAGCGTGCCGTCTTCAGCAATGTGGTCCACCGCTATCAGCGCACGTGAAGGGCGGTAATGACCCAACGCCTTCAGCGCCAGTTCGCCCTCCACAATCCGCCCCTGACCGGACAACACCCCGCCAAGCAGAACGGTTTCCCCATTTAAAAACTCCTGCGCCAGCGCGACGTGGCCCAGATCATTTAATAGCAGGCAAAGCTCTTCTCTGTTGGCCAGAAAGGGGATCACTTTACGCAAAATGGAACCCTGGCCTAGAAACAGCGTTTCGCCATTTTCTATCTGCGCCGCCACCTGGCGAGCCATTTCCGTCTCCAGCGCTTTATCTCTGACGGCAGGCGCTTCTCGGGTCATCGCAACCGGCGCGCCAGCCTGGGCGGTATAAATCGCCCCGCCAAAAGAGCGTTTCAAGTAGCCCTGCTGCTCGAGGTAGTTGAGATCGTTACGGATTGTCACCCCGGAAACAGCCAGCATTTCTGCCAGATCGTCGACTTTGATCTCGCCGTTCTTACGAACGATCTCTGCGATGTCCAAGCGCCTTTTCAGCAGGCTGGTTGACGGTTTTGCCACGGTTTATGCCTTATTATTTTCTCCTGGAATAACTTTCATTTTTAAATTTCCCTGGTGCAATGTCAAACCGCGGCTGTATACCCACTCCGCCATAAATAAAATAATCAATAATAATCATATTGTTACAAAAGCACACCTTCCCGGCGAAAACTTTAAAAAAGAAACATTAAAAATATTATTAACTTTCATTTTAAAAATCAATTCATCATTGTGTGCGGTTGATCACACCTAAAAGCCGAGACGATCGTTACATTACTTTCAAATTGAAGGTTATTAGAGACAAATAACTTACAACTTGAAAGTAGAGGACTAAAATGTACATCATTTCCAGTAAAAACATGCTGTTGAAAGCTCAACGACAGGGTTATGCCGTGCCGGCTTTCAATATCCATAACCTCGAAACCATGCAGGTCGTCGTTGAAACGGCAGCTGAGCTACGCTCCCCCCTGATCCTTGCCGGCACGCCCGGTACCTATAGCTATGCCGGCACCGGCAACGTGGTAGCGATCGCCAGCGATCTGGCGAAAAAGTGGGATCTCCCGCTCGCTCTGCACCTCGATCATCATGAGGATCTGGCTGATATCACGCGCAAAGTCCAGGCAGGGATCCGCTCGGTCATGATCGATGGCTCTCACTCGCCGTTCGAAGAGAACGTGGCGCTGGTAAAAAGCGTGGTGGAGTTGAGCCACCGCTATGATGCCAGCGTAGAAGCCGAGCTGGGCCGTCTGGGCGGGGTAGAAGACGATCTGGTGGTCGATGCTAAAGATGCGCTCTATACCAACCCCGAACAGGCCCGCGAATTTGTCGCTCGTACCGGTATTGATTCGCTGGCCGTTGCCATCGGTACCGCGCATGGCCTTTACACCGCCGAACCGAAGCTTGATTTTGAGCGCCTGGCGGCTATTCGCGACCGCGTTGACGTTCCGCTGGTCCTGCATGGCGCTTCCGGCCTGCCGGATAGTGATATTCGCCGCGCCATTTCTCTGGGCGTCTGCAAAGTCAACGTCGCCACCGAACTAAAAATTGCTTTCTCGGATGCGCTGAAAGCCTACTTCCTGGAAAATCCGGGCGCCAACGATCCTCGCCACTATATGAAACCGGCGAAAGCGGCAATGAAAGAGGTCGTTCGCAAAGTGATTCACGTTTGTGGCTGCGAAGGACAACTGTAATCAGCGGATCGAAGGAGCCTTGTCGTGATCCACACCCTGACACTGAATACCGCGATTGATATGAATATCTTTTGCGATCCGCTCCAGCCGGCGGCAGTCAACCGCACCCGGCAGACGGAATATTGCCCGAATGGTAAAGGGGTTAACGTCTCGCTGGTATTACATCATTACCAGCAGCCAACCCATGTCATGGGCATATTCGGCGGTTTTACCGGCCGCTATATCGTTGAGGAACTACGCAAACAGCATATTAACGTCACGCCGGCATGGGTCGCTGAACCCACCCGTATTAATATTTTTATTAACGACGGCAGCGATGAATACAAACTGGTAAATCCCGGCGCGCGGATTGACGATGAAGGAAAAGAACAAATTCTTCATCATTTACAGTGCGTCGCGCCTGGTGATTATTTAGTTATCAGCGGCAGTCTGCCACCGGGAATAGAGAGCCGGTTTTATAGCGAGATTCTGGTGCTGTGTCAGCAAAAAGGGTGTGAAGTCATCTTAGATATCAGCCACCCGGTGCTGCGCCAGCTGTTGGAGTGGCGTCCGCTATTGATTAAGCCCAATGACGACGAGCTGAAAGAGATCTTTGGTCTGGATGTCAGCAGCCCCCGGCGGGTACGCGAAGCAATGCAAACGCTCCACCAGCTCGGGGCTCGCAATGTTCTGCTGACCCTTGGCGCGCAAGGGCTCTATTTTTCGAACGGCGCGCAACTGTGGTTCTGCTCGGCACCGAAAATCGAACTGGTCAGCTCGGCCTGCGCCGGCGATGCCGCGCTGGGTGCATTCCTCAGCCATTGGCTTAACACAGACGATATTCCCCAGGCCCTGGCGCTGGCCAGCGCCACCGGCGCTGATGTGGCCGCCTCCGCCGGGCTGGGTAAATTAAACCGTACGCAAGAATTATTACAACAACTTCAGATCGTCCAATTATAAAGGTCCGATTATGAAAAAAATTATTGCCGTGACCGGCTGCCCTACAGGTATTGCTCATACATTTATGGCTGAAGAGGCCTTAAAAACCGCAGCGAAAAAATTAAATGTTGAAATAAAAGTCGAAACCAATGGCGCTTCCGGCGTAGAAAACGCCATTACGCCGGAAGACCTGAAGGATATTTATGGCGTGATTATCGCTGCCGATAAAGATGTTAATGCCGAACGTTTTAATGGTTTACCGGTTATTGAGGTGCCGGTTAAAGAAGCCATTCACCATCCGGCGGAATTAATTAATAAAGTCGTTAACGGTCAGGCGCCGCGTCGTCAGGGATTCTCCGCGGCAACGGATCCAGACGAGAAATATGAGCGAGAATCGTTCGGCCGACAGATTTACAAACATCTGATGAGCGGCGTTTCCAACATGCTACCGTTCGTTGTCGCCGGCGGGATCTTAATCGCTGTTTCTTTCTTATGGGGTATCTACTCCGCCGACCCGAATTCACCGCAGTATAACGTGATTGCCGCCACGCTGATGAAAGTCGGTCAGCAGGCGTTCTCGATCATGGTGCCGGTGTTTACCGCCTACATTGCCTGGTCGATATCTGGCCGCCCTGGCATGGTTGCCGGTTTTGTCGGCGGTCTGCTGGCGAACGCCACAGGCGCCGGATTCCTCGGTGGGATCATCGCCGGTTTTGCCGCCGGGTATTTTATGCTGCTGATCCGTCATCTGCTCGACGGTCTGCCGCGCCAGTACGAAGGGCTGAAGTCGATCTTTATTATGCCGCTGATAGGCGTCCTGGTGATCGGCGTGATGATGGTCCTGCTCGGCCAGCCGGTGGCAGCGATCAACAATGGCATGATGAACTGGCTCAGCTCTTTACAGGAAGCCAACCCGATCCTGCTGGGGATCGTGGTAGGCTCAATGTGCTCCTTCGACTTCGGCGGGCCGGTCAACAAAGCGGCCTATGTCACCGGTACGTTGCTGCTGGGTCAAGGTAACTACTTTTTTATGGCCGGTGTATCTGCCGCCTGCATCACGCCGCCGCTGGTCATCGCTCTGGCGACCACGTTCTTTCCGAAAGGCTTTAGCGAGGAGGAACGCGCCGCCGGGATGGTCAACTATATCCTCGGCTGTACGCACATTACCGAAGGTGCGATTCCCTTTGCCGCCAAGGATCCGCTGCGGGTGATCCCGATGATGATGATCGCCTCCTCAATTTCTGCGGTACTCAGCTACAGCCTGCATATTCAGGTTCCGGCACCGCACGGCGGCTTCTTAATCCTGCCGCTGGTCAGTAAACCGTTGATGTGGGTGCTGTGCATTCTCGCCGGTTCCGCCTGCGGGGCACTTATGCTGGGATGCTGGCGGCTGTGGCAAAAACGCACTAACAAAGCGACAGCTCTTGCTGGCGCCATGAAATAAGGAGCAAGCTATGCAACTAACTTCTGCCGATATTTGTTTCGATCGTCAGGTCAAAACAAAAGACGAGGCGCTACAGCGTGTCGTTGCAGCCCTAACCCATGCCGGACATACGCGGGCAGACTATCTACAAGGCATGCGCGAGCGCGAGGGGCAAATCAGCACCTATCTGGGCAACGGCATTGCCATTCCCCACGGTACGCCGCACAGTCGCGACGCAGTGCTTAAAACGGGCGTTAAGGTGCTGGCTTGTCCGCAGGGGGTTGACTGGGGTGAGGAGCAAACCGCCTATCTGATTGTCGGTATCGCGGCTCAGGACAATGAGCATCTCGATATTTTGCGCCAGCTCACCCATGCTCTGGGCGATGATCGAGTACCTGAGGCGCTGACGCGCGCTGATACCCCCCAGGCGGTGCTGGAAATTCTCGCCGGCGACATTCCTCTGCCAGCAGGCGAAGAACCACAACCCGCGCCGCAATTTGACGAAGAGGCCACCTTTACCCTGCGTAATCCGCACGGGCTACATGCCCGTCCCAGCGCGGTGCTGGTGAAAGCCGTCAAGCAGTGGCGATCGCAAATCCGGGTCGAAAACCTTGATACGCGCTCCGCCATTGTTGATGCCAAGAATCTGATGCGCGTCGTATCGCTGGGCGCCAAACAGGGTCATCGTCTGCACTTTATGGCCAGCGGCAACGATGCGCAGCAGGCGTTAAAAGCCATTGGTGACGCTTTTAACGCCGGTCTCGGCGAAATTGCCGCCCAGCCGCAGCAGGTCTCCCAGGAAGCCGTCAAAACGAAACGCAGCTGGCTATCCCGAATATTTAGTTAATTTTCAATTAATTAAAAACGCCCTGTCTTCCTGGTCAGGGCGTTTTTGTCTCGAAAGACGTTACCTTTCACTGCGTTACAACACTATTTATCGATGCAGATCACAAATCAAAATAAAGCCATTTGCGACCAAAACAAAACATAACGAATATATTCGAAAGAAAACGGAGGTTGTAAATGAAAGACATTATCACTCGCCATAAGTCAGGCGAACATATCGGCATCTGTTCAGTATGTTCGGCGCATCCGCTGGTTATCGAAGCGGCGTTACGTTTCGACCTGTCGACCAACAATAAGGTGCTGATCGAAGCGACGTCCAACCAGGTGAATCAGTTTGGTGGCTACACCGGCATGCAGCCGGCCGATTTCCGCGACTTCGTCTACAACATCGCGCGTACCGTCGGTTTTCCGGCGGAGCGCATTATTCTTGGCGGCGACCATCTTGGACCGAACTGCTGGCAAGACGAACCGGCCGCCGTGGCGATGGAAAAATCAATCGACCTGATCAAAGCCTACGTCGCCGCCGGCTTTAGTAAAATCCATCTCGATGCATCAATGTCCTGTGCTGACGATCCGGTGCCGCTGGATCCTGGTGTGGTTGCTGAGCGCGCCGCTCGCCTGTGTCAGGCTGCCGAAGAGACCGCCAGCGATGAGCAAAAGCGCCACCTGACCTACGTCATCGGGACCGAAGTTCCGGTTCCCGGCGGCGAGGCCAGCACCATCGGCAGCGTACATGTCACCCGGGCGCAGGATGCCGCCGCGACGCTCGAAACCCATGAAGCCGCCTTCCGTAAGCTGGGGCTCGACGCCGCGCTGGAGCGAGTTATCGCCATCGTCGTGCAGCCCGGCGTGGAGTTCGACCATACGCAAATCATTCATTACCAGCCGCAGGAAGCGAAAGCGCTCTCCGCCTGGATCGAAAGCACCCCGATGGTCTACGAAGCGCACTCTACCGACTACCAAACCCGCCAGGCTTATCGTGCGCTGGTCCGCGACCACTTCGCCATTCTGAAAGTCGGCCCGGCGCTCACCTTTGCCCTGCGTGAAGCCATCTTTGCCCTCGCCCAAATGGAAAATGAGCTGATCGCCCCGGAGTCTCGCAGTCGCGTGATGGAGGTGATCGACGAAGTGATGCTTAACGAACCCGGCTACTGGAAAAAATACTATCGCCCCACCTGGAGCCAGGCGATGGTCGATATCCACTTCAGCCTTTCCGATCGTATCCGTTATTACTGGCCGCATCCGCGTATTCGCCAAAGCGTTGAGAAACTTATCGCTAATCTGACCGACGCTAAGCTACCGCTGGGGCTTATCAGCCAGTATATGCCGGTGCAGTTTGAACGACTGTCGCTGAATGAACTGAACGCCGAGCCGCACGCGCTGATCCTCGACAAAATCCAGGATGTCCTGCGTGCCTATCGCTACGGCTGTTCTTCTGAAACCGCGTGAAGTTAAGAGGATATATGAGTCAACTGTTTGTTCGTACCGGCATTCATTTCAGTTCCAGTCAGCAGGCACTGGAACACATTGGCGCAGAGATGCTGGCGCGAGGCGTCGTACATGACAGCTATCCCGCCGCCCTGCTCGAACGCGAAGCGACTTTTCCCACCGGCATCGCCCTGGAGAAGCATGCTGTCGCTATCCCGCACTGCGAAGCGATCCACGCGAAATCACCGGCCATTTACCTGATACGTCCGGACATGCCGGTCTCTTTTCAGCGCGCTGACGACGACGGCGAAATCGACGTTTCGCTCATCATCGCGCTGATTGTTGAAAACCCGGCGGCACAGCTGAAGCTGCTGCGCCGGTTATTTAGTGAGCTACAAAATCCGCACACGCTGGAGGCACTGCTCGCCGCTTCCGACGATCGGCTGCCGGTGCGGTTCCAGCAATTAATCCTTGAGCCCGAGCTTAGCGCCGTGGCTTCATAAGATACTGATAATAAAAGGGGTACCCTATGAAACGTAAAGTTATCGTCGCCTGCGGCGGTGCCGTCGCCACCTCCACGATGGCGGCAGAAGAGATTAAAGAGCTGTGTGCAGACCACAATATTGAACTGGATTTGGTGCAGTGCCGGGTCAATGAAATCGAAACCTACATGGACGGGGCGGACCTGATCTGCACCACCGCGCGCGTGGAGCGGACCTTCGGCGACATTCCGGTGGTGCACGGCATGCCATTCGTCTCGGGCGTCGGCATTGAAGCCTTACAACAGAAAATCCTCGGCATCCTCGCGGAGTAAACGCCATGTTTAGCGAAATCATGCGTTATATCCTCGATCTCGGTCCGACGGTGATGCTGCCGATCGTGATCATTATCTTCTCCAAATTACTGGGGATGAAGCTTGGGGATTGTTTTAAATCCGGTCTACATATCGGGATCGGGTTTGTCGGCATCGGGCTGGTCATTGGCCTGATGCTCGACTCCATCGGCCCGGCGGCAAAGGCGATGGCGGAGCATTTCCAGATTAATCTTCACGTGATAGACATCGGTTGGCCGGGTTCATCACCGATGACCTGGGCGTCGCAAATCGCCCTGGTGGCGATCCCGGTGGCCATCGCGGTCAATATCGTGATGCTGGTTACCCGTATGACCCGCGTGGTGAATGTTGATATCTGGAACATCTGGCATATGACCTTTACCGGCGCAATGCTGCATATCGCGACCGGGTCGTACTGGATAGGTATTCTCGGCGTGGTGGTGCATGCTGCTTTTGTGTATAAGTTGGGCGATTGGTTTGCCAAAGATACCCGCGATTTCTTCGGCCTCGAGGGTATTGCGATCCCGCACGGCAGTTCGGCGTATTTAGGGCCGGTTGCCGTCCTCGTGGATACCATCATCGACAAGATCCCCGGTCTTAACCGTATTCACTTTAGCGCCGATGACATTCAGAAACGCTTCGGCCCCTTCGGTGAACCGGTTACCGTTGGCTTCGTCATGGGGCTGGTGATTGGCGCGCTGGCGGGTTACGACCTGAAGGGCATTCTTCAGCTGGCGGTGAAAACCGCAGCGGTGATGCTGCTGATGCCCCGGGTGATCAAACCGATTATGGATGGCCTCACCCCGATAGCCAAACAGGCGCGTAAACGTCTGCAGGCTAAATTCGGCGGCCAGGAATTCCTGATTGGTCTCGATCCGGCGCTGCTGCTCGGTCATACCTCGGTAGTCTCGGCCAGCCTGATTTTCATCCCGCTGACCATTCTTATCGCCGTCGTGGTCCCTGGCAACCAGGTTCTGCCATTTGGTGACCTGGCCACCATCGGCTTCTTCGTAGCGATGGCAGTGGCTGTACATCAGGGCAATCTGTTCCGCACGTTGATTTCCGGGGTCATCATTATGGGAATCACCCTGTGGATCGCCACCCAGACCATTGGCCTGCACACCCAGCTGGCGGCAAACGCCGGGGCCCTGAAAGCCGGCGGCATGGTGGCCTCAATGGACCAGGGTGGTTCGCCGATTACCTGGCTGCTGATCCAGCTCTTTACCTGGCAAAATGTGGTTGGCTTCGCGGTCATCGGCATCATCTATCTGGCCGGCGTTCTACTGACCTGGCGTCGCGCTCGCGGCTTCATCGCCGCGGAAAAAGCAGAAAAAAGCGCTGCCCCGCAACAAAGTACAGGCATGTCTTGATCTAAAAGGGGAGCGTTCGCTCCCCTGAATCTTATAGCTGGAGAATGTTATGAAATCAGTGGTAATCCATGCTGAGGGGAACGTCTGCGTTGAAGAACGCCCTATCCCCACGCTGCAAACGGAAAACGATGTCCTGGTCAAAGTGGTCAGTTCCGGGTTATGCGGCTCCGATATCCCGCGCATTTTCGCCAAAGGGGCGCATTACTACCCTATTACGCTGGGGCACGAATTCAGCGGTTATGTGGAATCCTACGGCGCGGCGGTAACCGACCTGCAGCCCGGCGATGCCGTCGCCTGCGTGCCGCTGCTGCCTTGCTTCCAGTGCCCGCAATGCCAGCGCGAGTATTTCTCTTTATGTAAACAGTATCAGTTCGTCGGCTCACGCAGCGAAGGCGGCAACGCCGAATATGTGGTGGTAAAGCGCGCCAACCTGTTCCGCCTGCCGGACCAGATGCCAATTGATGATGGCGCGTTTATCGAACCGATAACCGTTGGCCTGCACGCTTTTCATCTGGCGCAGGGCTGTGAAGGTAAAAACGTGATTATTATCGGCGCCGGCACCATCGGCCTGCTGGCGCTACAGTGCGCCCGCGAACTGGGCGCCAACAGCGTCACGGCGATCGATATCAATCCGCAGAAGCTGGAGCTGGCCAAAACCCTCGGCGCAACCCATGTGTTCAACAGTCGCGAGATGAGCGGCCAGGCGATTCAGCAGGCGCTGGAATCCATTCAGCTCGACCAGTTAGTCCTCGAGACCGCCGGTACGCCGCAGACCGTCGCGCTGGCGATTGAGGCCGCCGGTCCGCGGGCGCAGCTGGCGTTGGTTGGCACGCTTCATCACGATTTAACCCTCCCGGCAGCCACCTTCGGGCAGATTCTGCGTAAGGAGTTGAATATTGTGGGTAGCTGGATGAACTACTCTGGCCCGTGGCCGGGAGAAGAGTGGCAAACGGCCACCCGTCTGCTGACTGAAAAACGCCTGCAGCTGGCGCCGCTGATCGCCCATCGTGGCGACGCAGAAAGCTTCGCTCGTGCAGTGCAGGCGCTCAACGGCGCGCCAATGCAAGGCAAAATCCTGCTCAAACTCTCTTGACCGCCCGAGCCAGCCATCAGCGCTGGCTCATCCAACCTTTCGAAAATTATCGTTCACCTTTCGTTACCCTTCGATTACACTGAGATGAGTTAATTATCAGGCAAATCAAGATGAACTCATTTGAACGAAGGAACAAAATTGTCGATATGGTGAATACGCAGGGTAGCGTATTGGTTCTAGACCTTTCGAATCTCTTTGGCATCTCTGAGGTAACGATCCGCGCCGATCTCCGCTTACTGGAAGAAAAAGGACTGTTAACCCGTTTTCACGGCGGCGCCGCCCGTGCGGGTAGCGACCTGACCGACGCCGAGAATCAGGAAGTGGTGCTTGAAGACCGCTATCAGCTTGCCAGCGATCCCAAAAAGCGCATCGCCCATGCCGCGGCAGCGATGATCCGTGAAGGTATGACGGTGATCCTCGATAGCGGTAGCACCACTCTTCTTATCGCCGAAGCATTAGTACGGATGACCAATATCACCGTCATCACCAACAGCCTGCCCGCCGCGTTTACTCTGGCAGAAAATAAAGATATCACCCTGGTGGTGTGCGGCGGTACCGTGCGGCACAAAACGCATTCGATGCACGGCACGATTGCCGAACGTTCGCTGCAAGGTATTTGCGCCGATTTGATGTTTGTCGGCGCCGACGGTATCGACGCCACCAATGGCATCACCACCTTTAACGAAGGCTACTCCATCAGCAGCGTGATGGCCGCCGCCGCGCATCAGGTGATCGCCGTGCTCGACGCCAGCAAATTCAATCGCCGGGGCTTTAACCAGGTACTGCCGATGGAAAAGATAGACTGCGTGATCACCGACGACGGCATTAGTGAAAATGACCGTGCAGCGTTAAGCAGCAAAAAGGTGGAACTGAAGATAGTGTAATTGCACGCTGAGTGGAACATCATGGCGGCTGGTTCTACTTAACCAGCCAGCTTCCACCTTTTTTAGCGCCTATGCGAATCAATCTCCCTTTCGCCTGTAGCCCTTGCAGATGACGCTCAACCGTACGTGCTGATATCCCCAAGATCTCCGCCAGCGCTCTCGCCGTTAATTCCGGCTTTTCGGTTAGCAAACGCAAAATTGCGTTTTCCGGTGGGGCTAATTTGACGTCGATTTCTTCCGACATTTCTTCCGACATTTCTTCCGACACGATGAATGAAGTTTCCAGACCTTCTTTCAGCGCCGCCAGGATATTTTGCAACATCCAGGTCACGAATAGCGTGCAATCACTGGTTTTATCACAAGCACCTAAAATGTCGTAATAACGTTCTTGCTGATGGTGGATCAGCGTTTCAACCGGCAGCCAGGCCAATTCCTGACGCCACTGGCTTAGAATCAACGTCTGCCATAAACGCCCCATCCGACCATTGCCATCAGCGAAAGGGTGAATGAACTCAAACTCGTAGTGAAAAACTGAACTGGCAATTAAAGGATGTAGCTCGGTGTGTTCCAGCCAACTGAGTAAATCAGCGATCAATCTTGGGACCTGGGCAGCAGGCGGAGCCATATGTATCACCTGCGTACCGCGATAAATGCCGACGTTTCCGCCACGTAAAGCGCCTGGACGATCAACCAGCCCGGTCATCAGCGTTTTATGCGCCGTCAGAAGATCGCTAATGTTTGCCGCATGCCATCCGGGCATTAATTCATAAGCACGAATGGCATTTCTCACTTCCTGAATATCCTTAGCCGGCGCCAGAACCCGTTTGCCTTCCAGCAGCGCCGTTACCTGTTCCATGCTCAGGCTATTATGTTCAATCGCGAGTGACGCCTGAATAGTACGAATGCGGTTTTCTTTACGCAGCAACGGCGATGCTTGTCCACGTTTCGCCGACCAATGCCCAAGCAATTCCCCAATCTCAACGACAAGGTTGAGGACCGAGGGTGTGATGCTAAACGGCGGTTGGTAACGGCTCATCGTTTACTCCCCCTGCTGCTCCAGGGCGTACTTATACAACGCGTTTTTCTTCACGCCGTGGATTTCCGCGGCCAGCGCGGCGGCTTTCTTCAGCGGCAGCTCCGCCTGCAGCAGCGCCAGAGTACGCAGCGCGGCCGCCGGCAGCGCCTCTTCCTGAGCCTTGAAACCTTCGACGATCAGCACCATCTCGCCTTTGCGACGGTTTTCATCTTCCTTCACCCACGCCACCAGCTCACCAATCGGCGCGCCATGGATCGACTCCCAGGTTTTGGTCAGCTCACGAGCCAGCACCACATAGCGGGATTCTCCCAGTACCGCGCAGATATCCTCCAGACTCTCCACCAGACGGTGGGTCGACTCATAGAAAATAAGGGTGCGCGGCTCTTCTTCCAGCGCTTTCAGGGTATCGCGGCGGCCTTTCGATTTCGCCGGCAGGAAGCCTTCATAACAGAAACGGTCGGAAGGCAGGCCGGCGGCGCTCAGGGCGGCGATAGCCGCACAGGGGCCCGGCAGCGGCACCACGCGAATATTCGCTTCGCGGCAGGTGCGCACCAGATGGTAACCAGGATCGTTAATCAGCGGCGTGCCGGCATCGGAAACCAGCGCGATGTTTTGCCCTTCTTTCAGTTTGGCAAGCAGGGTTTCCGCCTTTTGCTGCTCATTATGGTCGTGAAGCGCAAACAAACGGGCGTTTATCGCAAAATGTTGCAGCAGCAAACCGGTATGACGGGTATCTTCCGCTGCAATTAAATCAACGGCTTGCAGCACTTCCAGTGCACGCTGCGTGATATCAGACAGATTTCCTATCGGAGTGGGCACAATATAGAGCTGCCCCTGAGAATTATCCGCTGATTCGTGTTGTTTCATTGTCTCGTCCGTATTGCCGATTTAATATTGAGCATTGAGCCAAAAAAATATCACTGGACACTTATGGTACCGTCAACATTTCTTCGTTCTAAGCCCGCGCGCTGCCTGCCCGTATTGCTGGCGACTCTTATTTTTGCTGGCTGCGGCACCCACACGCAGGATCAAAGCGCGGCGTTTATGCAGGGTACGTCGCAGGCCAACTCCAGTTTCTACTTACAGCAGATGCAGCAAAGCACGAATGATAGCAAGACCAACTGGCAATTACTCGCCATTCGTGCACTACTGCAGGAAGGGAAGAAGCAGCAGGCTATCGACCTGTTTAACCAGCTGCCGGCGAACCTGAACAGCACTCAGGCCCGTGAACAGTCGCTGCTGGCGGTGGAAGTGAAGCTGGCGCAGAACGATTATCAGGCCGCCCGTAATCTGCTGGCTAAGATCGATCCGACAAGCCTTGAGCAGCCTCAACAGGCGCGCTACTGGCAGGCGCAAATCGATGCCAGCCAGGGCAAACCATCGCTGACCCTGCTGCGCGCCTTAATCGCCCAGCAGCCGCTGCTGAGTGACGCCAAACAGCGTCAGAAAAATATTGATGCGACCTGGCAAGCACTCACCTCGATGCCCCAGGACCAGGCCAATGCGCTGGTGATCAACGCCGATGAAAATATCCTCCAGGGCTGGCTGGATCTGCAGCGGATGTGGTTTGACAACCGCAACGATCCGACGCTACTGAAAGCGGGCGTTAAAGACTGGCAGACGCGCTATCCGCAAAACCCGGGCGCTAAAATGCTGCCGACGGCGCTTGTGAATATGCAAAACTATAAGCCTGCGTCCATCAACAAGATTGCGCTTTTTCTGCCGCTGAACGGTCAGGCGTCGATCTTCGGCCGCACAATCCAGCAGGGCTTTGAAGCCGCCAAAAACGGCGCGCCGTCGGTGACGGGCAGCGCGGTTCCCGCCCAGGTCGCCCAGGCGGCGAATGTCTCCGGTAATGATGATGTGGTGAGTCCGTCGCAGGCAGAAATCAGCGATCTTACCGCCACCGGAAGCCGCGCGGATCCGGTTCAGGCCCCGACGCAGGACCAGGCAGCGCCTGCTGCGGAACCGGCAGCCCAGGCGCCGGCAACATCCACCACGCCGCAGACTACCGCTTCCCCGGCCACCCAGCCGGTTACCGCGCCGGCCGCACAGCCGCAGCCCGTGGTCGCAACCGCCGCCAACCCTTCTGCGGAACTGAAAATTTACGACACCACCAGCCAGCCGATAAGCCAGCTGCTCGCCCAGGCGCAGCAGGATGGCGCCACCCTGGTGGTTGGGCCGTTGCTGAAAGAAAACGTTGAAGAGGTTATCAAGAGCAACACGCCGCTCAATGTGCTGGCCCTCAACCAGCCGGAAAAAGTCGAAAGCCGCGCTAACCTCTGCTATTTCGCGCTTTCTCCGGAAGACGAAGCGCGTGACGCCGCCCGACATATCCACCAACAGGGGAAACAGACCCCGCTGCTGCTGGTTCCGCGCGGCGCGCTGGGCGATCGTGTAGTTAGCGCTTTTGCCGACGAGTGGCTGAAGCTGGGCGGCGCCAGCGTCCTGCAGCAGCGTTTTGGATCCACGGCCGAGCTGCGCGCCGGCGTGAACGGCGGCGGGGGCATTGCGCTGAGCGGCACCCCGGTCTCCACCCTGCCATCAGCGCAGAACAGCATCCTCGGCAGTGCGGATGAGATGCCGGTAAGCAGCGGCGGCAGCGTCGATGCGGCCTATATCCTCGCCACCCCGGAACAGATTGCCTATATCAAACCGATGATCGCCATGCGCAACGGCAGCCAGAGCAATGTCACCCTGTACGCCAGCTCGCGCAGCGCCCAGGGCACCGCGGGGCCGGATTTCCGTCTGGAGATGGAAGGCTTGCAGTATAGTGAGATCCCAATGCTGGCCGGCAGCAATCCGTCGCTAATGCAGCAGGCGCTGTCCGCGGTGCGTAATGACTACTCGCTGGCGCGTCTGTATGCCATGGGCGCTGACGCCTGGTCACTGGCAAATCACTTCACGCAAATGCGCCAGACGCCTGGCTTCGAGCTGAACGGCAATACCGGCGATCTGACGGCCAACCAGGATTGCGTGATTAACAGGAAACTGTCATGGCTCAAGTACCAGCAGGGAAAAATCGTTCCGGCCAGCTAAGCAAACAGACCGGCGATGCCTGGGAAAACCAGGCGCGCCGCTGGCTGGAAGGCCAGGGCCTGCGTTTTATCGCCGCCAATGCCCGCGAGCGTGGCGGCGAAATTGACCTTATCATGCGCGACGGCACGGTCACCGTTTTTATCGAAGTGCGCTACCGCCGTAGCGCCCGGTACGGTGATGCGGCGGCCAGCGTCACTCCGCAAAAACAACAACGACTGCTTAAAGCCGCCCGTTTGTGGCTCTGCCGACAGAATGGGAGCTTTGAGACTGTGGATTGCCGTTTCGATGTGGTAGCCTTCACCGGAAACGACATCCAATGGCTAAAAAACGCCTTTGGCGAATAGCGTAATACCAGAAGTAAGGGATCCCGTGCTCGACAGAATCAAAGCCTGCTTTACCGAAAGCATTCAAACCCAAATTGCCGCAGCGGAAGCACTCCCGGACGCCATCTCCCGGGCGGCGATGACGCTCGTCCAGTCCCTGCTTAACGGCAACAAAATCCTCTGTTGTGGTAATGGCACCTCCGCCGCCAACGCACAGCATTTTGCTGCCAGCATGATTAATCGCTTTGAAACGGAACGCCCTGGTTTACCTGCCATTGCACTAAATACCGATAATGTGGTCTTAACCGCCATCGCTAACGATCGCTTGCATGACGAGATCTACGCCAAGCAGGTGCGCGCCCTGGGACACGCCGGCGATGTGCTGCTGGCGATCTCTACGCGCGGAAACAGTCGGGACATCGTCAAGGCGGTGGAAGCCGCCGTGACCCGCGACATGACCATCGTCGCGTTAACCGGCTATGACGGCGGTGAGCTGGCGGGCCTGTTAGGTCAACAGGATGTCGAAATCCGCATCCCCTCCCATCGCAGCGCGCGTATCCAGGAGATGCACATGCTGACCGTCAACTGTCTGTGCGATTTGATAGATAACACTCTTTTTCCACACCAGGACGATTAAGGAGAACACATGAAGGCTCTCTCGCCCCTCGCCATCCTGCTTTCTGCACTACTGCTGCAGGGCTGCGTTGCCGCCGCGGTAGTCGGAACGGCAGCAGTCGGCACCAAAGCCGCAACGGACCCGCGTACGGTGGGAACCCAGGTCGATGACAGTACCCTGGAACTGCGCGTCAATAGCGCCTTGTCGAAAGATGAACAGATTAAGAAACAGGCCCGTATCAACGTCACCGCTTATCAGGGCAAAGTTCTGCTGACCGGCCAGTCGCCGACGCCGGACCTCTCCGCGCGCGCCAAGCAAATCGCCATGGGCGTGGAAGGGACCACGGAAGTGTTTAATGAAGTGCGCCAGGGCCAGCCGATTGGTTTAGGCACCGCCTCGTCTGATACCTGGATTACCACCAAGGTGCGTTCGCAGCTCCTGAGCACCGATCAGGTCAAATCCTCGAACGTGAAAGTAACCACGGAAAACAGCGAAGTCTTCCTGATGGGGCTGGTGACCGACCGCGAAGGCCGGGCGGCGGCGGATATTGCCAGCCGGGTAAGCGGCGTATCCCGGGTGACCACCGCCTTTACCTACATTAAATAAAGCTGCAGTTTCCCGGCTGGCGCTGCGCTTAGCCGGGCTACCGCCCCCTGTCCGTTGTGTGCCGGGTAAGGCGTAGCCGCCACCCGGCATCCAATCCCGCTATGCGTACGTTTACGGCAAACTACACCAGCGCCAGCGCACCGACAATCGCCCCGCACAGCGCCACCAGTCCGCCCGTCAGCCACAGCGCTTTGGCCGGGAAGGCTTTACGCAGCATAATCAGCGACGGCACGCTCACTGCCGGCAGTGTGATGAGCAGCGCCAGCGCGGGCGCCGTCCCCATACCCGCCAGCATCATTGTCTGCACAATCGGAATTTCCGCCGCGGTAGGGATCACAAACAGGCAGCCGGCGATCGCCATCGCGATAACCCAGAACAACGTATTATCCACCACGCCATCGGCGTGCGGGAACAGCCAGACGCGCGCCGCTCCCAGCACCAGCACCGCGAGGATATAAACCGGGATCGTGTTCCAGAACAGCGTCCACAGCGCCTGCAGCCAGCGGCTAAAGAAGCCGCCCTGAGTCGCTTCCGACGGTGCAGCAGGCACCGCTACCGGCTGCGTCGCCGCCTCTTTCACCCATTTCTGCACCAGCGTCGCCACAGTTAATACTGTCGCCAGGCCCGCCACCAGGCGAACCAGCGCAAACTGCCAGCCCAGAACAAAGCCCATAAACACCAGCGTCGCCGGGTTGAGCAGCGGGTTCCCCATCCAGAACGCCAGCGCCCCGCCCATCGACACCTGCTGTTTGCGCATCCCGGCCGCGACCGGCGCGGCGCAGCAGGTGCACATCATGCCGGGCAGCGAGAAAATCGCTCCCAGCAGCGTGCCCTGAAACCGCGATTGTCCCAGGGTGCGTAGCAGCCAGTCGCGCGGAATGAGTACCTGAATCAACGACCCGAGCAGCACGCCGAGCACCGCCGCTTTCCAGACGGCAAGGAAGTAAACCATCGCATAGTCCCACGCCGCCATCAGCGGGTTAGCGTCGGCCTGGGCGAGAATAGATTTACCGATACTGTGGGTTTCCGCAGCGGTGAAGGCTTTCCCGTAGTACGGCTGCCATTTGACGTACCACAGACCAACAATCACGACGAGAAAGAAAAGCGCGGGTTTCCACCATTGAAATGGTGACGCCGCCTGAGATGAAGACTGACCAGCCATAGCATTCCCCAGCAAGAAATGTGGATATGAATTGAAGCCGTGAATACTACGCCGGAAGCCTGCGTTTGCAAACCGCTATTCAGCCTGCCGCGCGGCGCGCTCCCGTAGTTCCGATGATGACAGAATTCGCACCCCTTCGTGGGTGGGCGACAGCGCCTCCGCCAGCAGGGCGATCGCCACATCGCGGGCCGCAATGGATTTCCAGTTCCCCGGCAAGAGCCGGAACAATGGTGCGAGGAAGGTCTCATTGGCCCGCTTTTTTTCCCGCTTGCCTGACAGCATCGACGGCCTGGCGATGGTCAGCCGCGGCCAGTCTTGCTCAATCAGCGCCGCCTCCATTTCTCCCTTCACCCGATTGTAGAAAAACGGCGAGTGGGCGTTGGCGCCCATCGCGCTAACCACCAGCATATGTTGCGCACCCAGTCGTTTGCCGGTCAGCGCGGTATCAACCACCAGCGTGTAGTCAGCATGGACGAAGGCCTCTTTGCTCCCGGCCTCCCGGCGCGTCGTTCCCAGGCAACAGAAGACGATATCCACCGGGTCAACCACCTGCGCCAGGGCATCGGTCAGCTGGGGATCGTGAGGATTAAAGACACCTTCCGCTGGTGCCAGCGGGCGACGCGTCGGCGCGGCGATGGTGCTTATACGGGGCTCATTCTGCAGCAGCCGGAGTAAGTGACCGCCAACTAACCCGGTCGCGCCGGTTAATAATACCTGACTCATTGGTTCTCCTTTACAGAATTCTCCGCCTTGCACTTTCGGGCTCATGTTCCAGGCTTAATACCTTACAAGGTAAGTATCCACCATCATCATGGAATTACCTCATTGACCATCCAGACAGTGGAGGAAGCATGAGTAAAAAGATAGCCGTCCTCATTACCGACGACTTTGAAGATTCTGAATTTACCTCTCCCGCCGAAGCCTTTAAGCTCGCCGGGCATCAGGTCATCACGATCGAAAAGCAGGCTGGCAAAACGGTGAAGGGTAAGCAGGGAGAAGCCGAGGTCACCATCGACAGAGCCATCGATGACGTCACACCGGGTGAATTTGATGCCTTATTGCTGCCCGGGGGCTACTCTCCCGACCAGCTGCGTGGTGATGAACGCTTCGTCACTTTTACCCGCGATTTTGTCAACGGCGGTAAGCCGGTGTTTGCCATCTGCCACGGCCCGCAGCTGCTGATCAGCGCCGATGTGATCCGCGGACGTAAGCTCACGGCGGTGAAACCGATTGTGGTGGATGTGAAAAACGCCGGGGGCGAGTTTTACGACCAGGAGGTGGTGGTCGATAACGAACAGCTGGTCACCAGCAGAACGCCGGACGATCTGCCGGCCTTCAATCGCGAAGCGCTACGCCTGCTCGGCGCCGGCATCACGCCGCCAGTGTAATTTTTTCCCGAAACCCAGCGTGTTGTCGGTAAATTTGATTTCGTCCGGACGAATCTCCCATACCGGCGCCGACAGCATGCGGGCCACCGGGAAGCGCTTGACGTAGCGCTGGCGCATTCGCGCCTCTTCGTCACCGCTCAGACGACGGATCTCGCCTTTGAACTGCACGCCGCGGATCAGGGCCACCGTTTTTGGCTGGCCGTTAACCGTGCCGGCCACCTTCGCCCTCTGTCCGGTCATCTGGCCATGGCGGGTGTGCTCCTCGCTGAGCAGATAAAAGGCCACGGTATCCGGGTCATAGACGTAAAAGGCATTCGCGCACCACAGCTCGTCTTCACGGGAGACGCACCAGGTGACGACGTGCTGTTTACTCAGCCAGCGACCAATGGCGGCAAGCGTATCCATCTTTCTTCTCCATTATGCTATGGTGCACACACCTTACCATAGTGACTTTGTGACCGTGTGCTGGTTTCTGTATCTCATTCGAACCGCGGATAATCGCCTTTATACCGGCATCACCACCGACGTGCCACGCCGCTTTCGCCAGCATCAGGCGGGAAAAGGCGCAAAGGCGTTGCGCGGCAAAGGCGACCTGCAGCTGGCCTTTAGCCACGAAGTTGGTGAACACTCACTTGCATTGCGACTGGAATATCGCGTCAAGCAGCTAACGAAGCGCGAAAAAGAGCGCCTCGTTGCCGGAGAGGATGCCTTCGAAACCCTGCTGGCAAGGCTTAAAGACGATTAAAGTGCTCGCTGTATTCGACCTGGCCATGGACGCCGTCGAGGGCGTCATCCGCCAGACGGTGAACCTGGAACGCCTCGGCGCTGTCCGGCCAGCGGCAGCGGAGATCGAAGCGCGCGGCCGGTTCAAAGCCGAAGCGACGGTATAAATCCGGGTCGCCCAGCGTCACCACCGCGGCGTAGCCAAACTCATTCAGCGAGTCCAGCCCTTCGTAAACCAGCTGCCGGCCAATGCCCTGTCTGCGGTAGCGTTCATCTACCGCCAGCGGCGCCAGGCCGACCCACTGCAGCTCTTCACCTTCCACCGCCACCGGGCTGAAGGCAACGTAGCCGATCACCTGGCCTTCATCATCCGTCGCCACTACCCCCAGCGTGATCAGTCCATCTTCACGCAGATCGTGCACCAGCTGCGCTTCGGCATCGCGGCCGAAGGTACGACGCAGCAGCGCGTCGATTCCCGGTGCATCAATCCCAATCTCCACTCGAATCAGCATGCCTCACCTACCGATGTCTGTTCAGGTTTCTGCGGGCTCTTCAGTCCAGCTTCGACAAAATCCGCCAGTTGCAGCAACATCACGCGCAGCGCTTTTGGCATCTGCTCGAGCTCAATGGCGTCCATCAAATTTTTTACATACAGCCCCAGCTCCGTATCGCCTTCAATGACCAGACGACGCTGGAAGAATAGCGTATCCGGATCCTGCTTGCGCGCGGCGATCATTAACAGATCGCTGGCGTCGGCGCTGAAGCTGACGTCGGCGTCGGCCTGCTGGCTGACCACCAGTCGACCATCGACTACCGAGGTATACCACAGCAGACCGATGTCACGCACATGAATACTTAACCAACGCCCCTCAAGAAACTCCAGCTCCCCCTCCGCCAGCGCCTGGCGAAACTGCCAGCTCAGCACTTGCTCCAGCACCTGGCGCTTGAGGGCAAAAGGCGCCAGCTTAACCGGCACGCTCATTAAAGACGGGCCAAAGTGGACCAGCCGGGAACGCAGTTTATCCAACACAAGCTTTACTCCATGAATGCAATAGTTCCGCTATTGTGCCATATCACATAAACAACATAGCGGCGTAAATCAACAAAAACGCGATGACGGCCGCCAGTTATTGGCGCCGCCAATACACTTTTAACTGCCTCAAATCAAAAATTGTCACCAGAAGGTTAACTAAAATCCCTGCTCGTTAACCATTCAGCGTCCCTGACGGGCCGCATTTTTCAGGAAAAATTATGGAGCTGCTCTGCCCAGCCGGTAACCTTCCGGCGCTTAAGGCGGCCATCGAAAACGGCGCCGATGCCGTCTATATCGGGCTGAAAGATGACACCAACGCCCGCCACTTTGCCGGCCTTAATTTCACCGAAAAGAAACTGCAGGAAGCCGTCAGCTTTGTGCATCAGCACCGTCGTAAGCTGCATATCGCCATCAATACCTTCGCTCATCCCGACGGCTACGCCCGCTGGCAGCGAGCAGTGGATATGGCTGCTCAGCTGGGCGCCGATGCGCTCATTCTGGCCGATATCGCCATGCTGGAGTACGCTGCGGAGCGTTACCCACACATTGAGCGTCACGTTTCGGTGCAGGCTTCCGCCACCAATGAAGAGGCCATTCGCTTCTATCATCGCAACTTCGACGTCGCGCGCGTCGTACTGCCGCGCGTGTTGTCTATTCATCAGGTGAAACAGTTGGCCCGCGCCACGCCGGTGCCGCTGGAAGTCTTCGCCTTCGGCAGCCTGTGCATCATGGCGGAAGGCCGCTGCTATCTCTCTTCCTACCTGACCGGCGAATCGCCCAACACCGTCGGCGCCTGTTCGCCTGCCCGCTTCGTACGCTGGCAGCAAACGCCGCAGGGGCTGGAATCGCGTCTCAATGAAGTGCTGATTGACCGTTATCAGGATGGCGAAAATGCCGGTTATCCGACGCTGTGCAAAGGCCGCTACCTGGTTGATGGCGAGCGCTATCACGCGCTGGAGGAGCCCACCAGCCTCAACACCCTGGAACTGTTGCCGGAATTGATGGCCGCCAATATCGCCTCGGTGAAAATCGAAGGCCGTCAGCGCAGCCCGGCTTACGTGACCCAGGTGGCGAAAGTCTGGCGCCAGGCGATCGATCGCTGCAAAGCCGATCCGCAGAATTTCGTACCGCAGTCCGCCTGGATGGAGACCCTGGGCGCCATGTCCGAGGGGACACAAACTACCCTTGGCGCTTATCACCGTAAATGGCAGTGAGAAACATGAAATATTCATTAGGGCCGGTGCTGTACTACTGGCCAAAAGAGACGCTGGAAGATTTTTACCAGCAGGCGGCAAACTGCAGCGCCGACACCATTTATCTCGGCGAAGCGGTATGCAGCAAACGCCGCGCCACCAAAGTTGGCGACTGGATCGAAATGGCGAAAACGCTGGCCGCTAGCGGCAAGCAGGTGGTGCTCTCCACTCTCGCGCTGGTGCAGGCCTCTTCTGAACTGGGCGAGCTGAAGCGCTATGTCGATAACGGCGAATTTCTGATTGAGGCCAGTGATTTGGGCGTGGTAAATCTCTGCGCCGAACGCAAGCTACCGTTCGTCGCCGGGCATGCGCTGAACTGCTACAACGCCGTTACCCTGCGCCTGCTGCGGAAACAGGGCATGGTGCGCTGGTGCATGCCGGTGGAACTCTCCCGCGACTGGCTGGCTAATTTACTGACCCAGTGCGAAGAGCTGGGTATCCGCAACCAGTTTGAAGTCGAAGTGCTGAGCTACGGCCATCTGCCGCTGGCTTATTCCGCGCGCTGCTTTACCGCCCGCTCGGAAGACCGGCCAAAGGACGAGTGCGAAACCTGCTGCATCAAGTACCCAACCGGGCGCAGCATGCTGTCGCAGGAGAACCAGCAGGTGTTCGTGCTCAATGGTATTCAGACCATGAGCGGCTACGTCTATAACCTGGGCAATGAGCTGACCTCCATGCACGGCCTGGTGGATATGGTGCGCCTGTCGCCGATGGGCAACGAGACCTTCGCCATGCTCGAGGCCTTCCGCGCCAACGAAAACGGCGCTGCGCCGCTGGATCTCACCAGCAATAGCGATTGCAACGGCTACTGGAAACGATTGCCAGGACTGGTGCTTCAGGCCTGATAAACCGCTCACTTTGTTAACAACAGTGCTCAGATTTTAATGCATTATTAAAGATGCAGCTTTTCTGGCTGGCGCGTCCAGGATGCGCCAGGCTGGAAGAAGACCTTCAATCTGATGACGATGCTGTAGCAAAGTGAGCCTTTATGACTGACAAATCTGTTCCATTCTCGGTGCTCGATCTGGCGCCGATCCCGCAAGGATCTTCTGCCAAAGAAGCCTTTACCCACTCTCTGGATCTCGCCCGGCTGGCCGAATCGCGCGGCTATCATCGCTACTGGCTGGCGGAGCACCATAATATGGTCGGCATTGCCAGCGCAGCGACCTCGGTGCTGATTGGCTATCTCGCCGCCAACACCACCACCCTGCATCTCGGGTCCGGCGGCGTGATGCTGCCTAACCACTCTCCACTGGTGATAGCTGAGCAGTTCGGCACCCTGAACACCCTTTACCCCGGGCGGATCGACCTCGGCCTTGGCCGCGCGCCGGGCAGCGATCAGCCGACCATGCGCGCCCTGCGTCGCCATATGAGCGGCGATGTCGATAATTTCCCGCGCGATGTAGCGGAACTGGTGGACTGGTTTGACGCCCGCGATCCGAACCCGCACGTGCGCCCGGTTCCCGGCTACGGGGAGCGCATTCCAGTATGGCTGCTGGGCTCAAGCCTCTATAGCGCGCAACTGGCGGCGCAGCTCGGCCTGCCGTTTGCCTTCGCCTCGCACTTCGCGCCGGATATGTTGTTCCAGGCCCTACATCTGTATCGCAGCAATTTCAAACCTTCGGCGCGGCTGGAAAAACCGTACGCGATGGTGTGTATCAATATCATCGCCGCCGACAGCAACCGCGATGCGGAGTTTCTCTTCACCTCCATGCAGCAGGCGTTTGTGAAGCTGCGTCGCGGCGAGACCGGGCAGTTGCCGCCGCCGGTGGAAAATATGCATCAGCTGTGGTCAGCGTCCGAGCAGTATGGTGTGCAGCAGGCACTGAGCATGTCGCTGGTCGGCGATAAAACTAAAGTCCGCCATGGGCTAGAGTCGATTCTGCGTGAAACCGAGGCGGACGAAATCATGGTCAATGGCCAGATCTTCGACCACCAGGCGCGTCTGCATTCTTTCGATTTAGCGATGCAGGTGAAAGAGGAGCTGTTGGGGTAACACACACGTCAGCCCGGTGGACGTCGCGCCACCGGGCAATAGCTTTACTGATAAACCGGCAGCAGATTGACGCTCGACAGGATATGTACAACCGCATTGCCGAGGCCAAAGAGCAGGATCAGCACAATCATTGGCGTTCCGCCCCAAACGCGGAACTGTGGGCTGCCGAAGCGTTTGCGTGAGGCGTGAGCCAGCAGCGCCGGTACAATCGCCGCCCAGATCGTCGCCGCCAGGCCAGCATAGCCGATGGCGTAGAGGAAACCATCGGGTTTGACCAGTCCGCCAATCATCGGCGGGATAAAGGTCAGCAGCGCGGTTTTAAAGCGTCCCATCGCGCTATCGTCAAAGCCAAACAGATCCGCCAGGTAGTCGAACAGCCCCAGCGTCACGCCGAGGAACGAACTGGCGACAGCAAAGTTCGAGAACACCACCAGCAGCAGATCCAGACTCCGGCTATTCAGCACGCCGCTCAACGCCTGCACCAGCACATCAATGTTGCCGCCCTTCTGCGCAATGTCGATAAACTGCGGACGAGGGATGTTACCCATCGTCACCAGCAGCCAAACGACATACAGACCCAGCGCCAGCAGCGTACCGTAGGTTAAGCAGCGGATGATGGTGCGCGGATCTTTTCCGTAGTATTTCATCAGGCTCGGCACGTTGCCGTGATAGCCAAACGAGGCCAGGCAGAACGGGAGCGTCATCAGCAGGTATGGCGCATAGGAGGCATTCTTCTCCGCAACGTTAAATAGCGTCGTCGGCTCGACGTGCCCGAGCAGGCTACCGAAGGTCAGGAAGAAGGTGATCACCTTAGCGCCCAGTACGATAGCCGTCATGCGGCTCACCGCTTTGGTGCTCATCCAGACGATAAACGCCACCAGCAGCGCAAAGCCGAAGCCCGCCGCGCGCGCCGGCACCTTCAGCGACAGTTCACTGAAGGTGTGGTGGAGGATCGAACCGCTCGCCGAAATATAGGCGTAGGTCAGGATATAGAGCACAAAGGCGATTGATACACCGTTCACCAGGTTCCAGCCCTTGCCGAGCAGGTCTTTGGTAATGGTGTCGAAGCTGGAGCCGATGCGGTAGTTAAGATTGGCCTCGAGGATCATCAAACCGGAGTGCAGCATGCAGAACCAGGTGAAGACCAGCGCCGCCAGCGACCAGAAAAACCACGCGCCGGACATCACCACCGGCAGCGAGAACATGCCCGCGCCGATAATCGTGCCGCCGATAATCACCACGCCGCCAAACAGAGACGGACGGGTTGCCGTAGTGGTTAGTGTCGCCATTTACCGAATTCTCCAGTCGAAAATACTTCGCTCACGTTGAGCATGACGCACTGTACCAGTACACGAGTACAAAGGGAATAAAAAAAGCCCCAATCATGACGATCGGGGCTGTATTATTTAGTTTACGCTAGCGGGCGGCGTTGATTACGCATCGCCACCGAAGCGGCGGCGACCGGCTGAGTCATCGCGGCGCGGCGCGGATGCATCGTCACGACGCGGCGCACGGCCTTCACGACGTTCGCCGCTGAAACGACGTCCTTCACCACGACCGCCTTCACGACGTTCGCCACCGAAGCCACGGCCGCCTTCACGACGCTCGCCGCCGAAGCCACGGCCGCCTTCGCGACGCTCACCGCCGCCACGACGTTCGGTGCGCGGCTGCGCATCGCCCAGCAGCTGCATGTTCATCGGCTTGTTCAGGATACGGGTACGAGTAAAGTGCTGCAGCACTTCGCCCGGCATCCCTTTCGGCAGCTCAATGGTGGAGTGAGAAGCGAACAGCTTGATGTTACCGATGTAACGGCTGCTGATATCGCCTTCATTGGCGATCGCGCCAACGATATGACGCACTTCAACGCCGTCATCGCGACCCACTTCAATGCGATACAGCTCCATGTCACCCACGTCACGACGCTCACGCTTCGGACGATCTTCGCGATCGCCGCGCGGGCCGCGATCATTTCGGTCGCCACGACGGTCGAAACGATCGTCACGATCGCGGAATTCACGACGTGGACGCATCGGCGCGTCCGGCGGAACGATCAGCGAACGTTCGCCCTGAGCCATCTTCAGCAGCGCAGCAGCCAGCGTTTCCACGTCCAGCTCTTCACCTTCCGCCGTCGGCTGGATTTTCGCCAGCAGTGCACGGTACTGATCCAGATCGCTGCTTTCCAGCTGCTGCTGAACTTTCGCGGCGAATTTTTCCAGACGACGCTTGCTCAGCAGCTCCGCGTTAGGCAGTTCCACTTCAGGAATGGTCAGCTTCATGGTGCGTTCGATGTTGCGCAGCAGACGACGCTCGCGGTTCTCAACGAACAGCAGCGCGCGGCCAGCACGACCGGCACGACCAGTACGGCCGATACGGTGAACGTAGGATTCAGAATCCATTGGGATGTCGTAGTTCACCACCAGGCTGATACGCTCAACGTCCAGGCCACGGGCCGCAACGTCAGTCGCAATCAGGATATCCAGACGACCATCTTTCAGGCGTTCCAGAGTCTGCTCACGCAGCGCCTGGTTCATGTCGCCGTTCAGCGCCGCGCTGTTGTAGCCATTACGCTCCAGCGCTTCAGCTACTTCCAGGGTCGCGTTTTTGGTACGGACGAAGATAATCGCCGCATCAAAGTCTTCCGCTTCCAGGAAACGCACCAGCGCTTCGTTTTTACGCATGCCGTAGGCAGTCCAGTAGCTCTGGCTGATATCCGGGCGAGTCGTCACGCTGGACTGAATGCGCACTTCCTGCGGCTCTTTCATAAAGCGACGGGTAATGCGACGGATAGCTTCCGGCATGGTGGCGGAGAACAGCGCGGTCTGATGCCCTTCCGGGATCTGCGCCATAATGGTTTCTACGTCTTCGATAAAGCCCATGCGCAGCATTTCATCTGCTTCATCCAGTACCAGGCCGCTCAGTTTGGAGAGGTCCAGGGTGCCGCGCTTCAGGTGGTCCAGCAGACGACCCGGGGTACCGACGACGATCTGCGGACCCTGACGCAGGGCGCGCAGCTGCACGTCATAACGCTGGCCGCCGTACAGGGCAACCACGTTCACGCCGCGCATATGTTTAGAGAATTCCGTCATTGCTTCAGCAACCTGTACCGCCAGCTCGCGGGTCGGCGCCAGCACCAGAATCTGCGGTGCTCTCAGCTCAGGATCGATGTTGTTCAGCAGCGGTAAAGAGAATGCTGCGGTTTTACCGCTACCGGTCTGGGCCATACCCAGAACGTCGCGGCCGTCCAGCAGATGCGGAATGCACTCAGCCTGGATCGGAGATGGTTTTTCGTAACCCAGATCGGTGAGCGCTTCAAGGATAGGAGCCTTCAGGCCCAGATCTGCAAAAGTGGTTTCGAATTCAGCCATGTAGTACGTGTGCCTCAAAATTAATGGCGGCCAGTCTACATAACTCATCGTGAAAATTTACGGTAATTTTCATTGAAAAGTGTGAACCGGCTCAAAGTAGGTGTATTAACGAACAACAACGCCCTCACCCGCGAAGGTGATGGCAAGCAAAAAACTATGGGCTGATGTGTTCGTCAGCTATTGCTGGTCCGATTCTGCCAGGTCATCTTGCTCCTGGCCCAAGAGCGATAATTCCAACAATGCGTATCGGTGCTCAACGTAGTTGTGTACGTTGTTGGCGACCGCCAGTTTGAACAGTGCCGTAGCGCTGTCCTTGTCCCCCAGACTTAGGTAGTACTTACCTAAATAGAAGTTGGTTTCACTGAGATGCTCAGCGAGCGAGGTGTTATCCGTTGCGTCTGCCTTCAGACGAGTCATCAGCTCTTTTTCGCTAATGTCGCCAAGGTAGAACTCGACAATGTTCCATCCCCATTGCTCTTTATCCGACTTGTTTAAGCGCTCTCTGAGTGCTTCAAGCGCCCGCTTCTCGTCGAGTTTACGCTCGGCGATATAAAGCCACAGGCTACGGAAAGGATCATTGGGATCGTCTTGATAAAACGCCAGCAGATCATCTTGCGCTAACTTAGCCCGGCCGCCGTAATACAGGGCGATACCGCGGTTCAAGTGCGCGTAGTTGTAAGTTGGATCAAGCTCAAGTACAGAATCAAACGCTTCATAGGCAGCATCAAAATTGCCTGCCTGCGTTAAGTAAATGCCTAAGTAATTGAATACTTCCGGCATATCGGGTCGGATTGCCAGCGCTTGTGAAAAATCATTTCGCGCTAGTGCCCTCAGACCGAGACTATCATACAACACTCCGCGCTCATATAAAAGCTGTGCGCGTTCGTCATCGGATAAAGCCCGACTGGCAAGAATTTGTTCCATGCGTGCCAGAATCACTTCTTGCTGTAAAGTCGGTTGCAATGGTACTGCGAGGACGGCGTCCTTACGCCAGGCGGTGCTACTGCATCCTGCCAGCGTGAGAGCTGTCGCCACGAAACACCAGCGCAAAAAAGGCTTCATTTCCCACTCCCGAAGACAACGATTGGATGAACGTCCTGTTCCCCGGCTGCAAACGAGGCGTCCTGCCCGTAAAACGCCCTCCGCAAAAACGGAGGGCTAACGGCAACCTTACTCGCCCTGCTCGGCAGCCGGAGCTTCCGGCGCTGCGGCAGACGGAGTCTGTTCAGTTGCTTCTTTAATGCTCAGACGGACACGGCCCTGGCGGTCAACTTCCAGAACCTTAACCGGTACTTCCTGACCCATCTGCAGGTAGTCAGTCACTTTCTCAACGCGCTTGTCAGCGATCTGCGAGATGTGAACCAGACCTTCTTTACCGCCGCCGATGGCAACGAATGCGCCAAAGTCAACGATACGGGTCACTTTACCATTGTAGATGCGGCCAACTTCGATCTCAGCGGTGATCTCTTCGATACGACGGATAGCATGCTGCGCTTTGTCGCCGTCGGTCGCTGCGATCTTCACGGTACCGTCATCTTCGATCTCGATGGTGGTGCCGGTCTCTTCGGTCAGGGCACGGATAACAGAACCGCCTTTACCGATAACGTCTTTGATCTTGTCCGGGTTGATCTTGATGGTGTGGATACGCGGTGCGAATTCAGAGATATCGCCGCGCGGCGCGTTAATCGCCTGCTCCATCACGCCCAGGATGTGCAGACGCGCACCTTTAGCCTGGTTCAATGCAACCTGCATGATTTCTTTGGTGATACCTTCAATTTTGATATCCATCTGCAGCGCAGAGATACCGTCGCGGGAACCCGCAACTTTGAAGTCCATATCGCCGAGGTGGTCTTCGTCACCGAGGATGTCAGACAGCACGACGAAGTTGTCGCCTTCTTTCACCAGACCCATTGCGATACCCGCCACAGCGGCTTTTACCGGCACGCCCGCGTCCATCAGCGCCAGAGAGGCGCCGCAGACGGAAGCCATGGAAGAGGAACCGTTAGATTCGGTGATTTCCGATACCACGCGCACGGTGTACGGGAATTCTTCAATAGTCGGCATCACGGCCAGTACGCCGCGCTTCGCCAGACGACCGTGACCGATTTCACGACGCTTCGGAGACCCCACCATGCCAGTTTCGCCTACGGAGTACGGAGGGAAGTTGTAGTGGAACAGGAAGGAGTCGGTGCGCTCGCCCATCAGTTCGTCGATGTTCTGCGCATCGCGTGCGGTACCCAGAGTCGCGGTAACCAGCGCCTGCGTTTCACCACGGGTGAACAGCGCGGAACCGTGAGTACGCGGCAGAACGCCGGTACGAACGTCCAGACCACGGATCATATCTTTTTCACGGCCATCGATACGCGGCTCGCCGGCCAGTACGCGGCTACGAACCACGTTTTTCTCGATGGCGTGCAGGATTTCACCCAGCTCGTTAGCGTCCAGGGTTTCATCTTCAGCAACCAGCGTGGCGATGGTTTCAGATTTGATCACGTCAACCTGAGCGTAACGCTCTTGTTTGTCGGTGATACGGTAAGCATCGCTCAGACGGGATTCAGCCAGCGCAGCCACGCGCGCGTTCAGCGCTTCGTTGACCGCTTCCGGCTGCCAGTCCCAACGCGGTTTACCGGCTTCTTTCACCAGGTCGTTGATGTTCTGAATAACAATCTGCTGCTGCTCGTGGCCGAAGACCACCGCGCCCAGCATCTGGTCTTCGCTCAGCAGTTCCGCTTCGGATTCCACCATCAGCACGGCCGCTTCGGTACCGGCAACCACCAGGTCCAGTTTGCTGGACTTCAGTTCTTCCTGGGTTGGGTTCAGTACGTACTGGTCGTTGATGTAACCCACGCGCGCAGCGCCGATTGGGCCATTGAACGGAATACCAGACAGCGACAGCGCAGCGGAAGCACCGATCATCGCGACGATGTCTGGGTTAACCTGCGGGTTAACGGAAACGACGGTGGCGATAACCTGAACTTCGTTAACGAAGCCTTCCGGGAACAGCGGGCGAACCGGGCGGTCAATCAGACGCGCGATCAGGGTTTCGCCTTCGCTTGGACGGCCTTCACGACGGAAGAAACCACCCGGGATTTTACCGGCAGCGTAGGTACGCTCCTGGTAGTTAACGGTCAGCGGGAAAAAGTCCTGGCCTGGCTTCGCTTTTTTCTGACCCACAACGGTAACGAATACCGCAGTGTCATCCATGCTAACCATCACAGCGGCCGTTGCCTGGCGCGCCATCATGCCGGTTTCCAGGGTCACGGTATGCTGGCCGTACTGGAATTTACGAACGATCGGATTAAGCAAAATTCTATCCTTTTTATCTATAAATCACGCCATATCCACGACATAGCGTCTATTGACCCGATCTTCTGCATCCTCGCGACTAATGACAACCTTTACCCGCCCCTGCGGATGAAGCCTCTCATTAGCCGCGCGAACCTCTGCATGAAGATCATTACTAGCAACAATACATGAGTTTTGAATGAATTGCTGCCGCCCGGTCGAAAAAAGGGGCCGTCAGGCCCCTTTTTCTGAAACTCGCAGAATTAGCGACGCAGACCCAGACGCTCAATCAGCGCAGAGTAACGGGCAACATCTTTACGTTTCAGGTAGTCGAGCAGTTTACGACGCTGAGAAACCATGCGCAGCAGACCACGACGGCTGTGGTGATCTTTTTTGTGCTCTGCAAAGTGGCCCTGCAGGTGGTTGATCTGTGCGGTCAGCAGTGCAACCTGAACTTCGGTAGAACCGCTGTCGTTTTCGCCACGACCAAACTCAGAAACGATTTTTGCTTTAGCTTCAACGCTTAGAGACATTTTATAACTCCAAAAATTAAAAGAAAGAAAGGGTGCCGATCTCTAATTCAGCGACCCCTGATGCAACGCCCGAAAATGTTAAAACACGTTAGCGGACGTTAAGCGGCGATATTCTACTCGTAGCAGGCTTTTATCGCAAGAAAAGCGCTTACGCCGGGTATTCCACCACCAGACGACGCGGGGCCACGCGGCCTTCATCGTCAATTTCGCCCATGCCGAGAAACTTGCCGGACTCGCTCTCCATCACTCGCACCAGCCCGTTAAGCGGCGCGCCTGACTGACGTACCGGGTTGCCGTTCTTAAAGTAGACTGCGGAGGTTTCTGGAATATTAACCAGCGGGTAATCCGAGGCCGGGCTGTCCATCGGCATCAGCAGCGGATCAAGCAACTGAGCGGCAGGAATATCCTGCGCCGCCGCCTCATCGACCAGCGCCTGCAGCTGCTCGAGGGTCACCATCCGCTCGACCGGGTATTTGCTTACCGCCAGGCGACGCAGGAAAATCACGTGCGCGCCGCAGCCGAGCTTCTCACCTAAATCATCGATAATCGTCCGGATGTAGGTGCCTTTCGAGCAGTGGATCTCCAGCTCCAGCTCATCGCCTTCGCGGCGAATAAACAGCAGCTCATAGACGGTTATCGGCCGGGCTTCCCGCGGAACTTCAATACCCTGGCGAGCATATTCGTATAGCTTCTTGCCCTGATATTTCAGCGCCGAATACATCGACGGCACCTGCTGCGTCTCGCCGCGGAAGCTGTCCAGCGCCGCCGCCAGCTGTTCGTCGCTAAAGGTCAGCGGGCGCTCTTCCACCACCTGACCGTCGGCATCGGAGGTATCCGTGCGCTGGCCAAGTTTGGCGATCACGCGGTAACGCTTATCGGAGTCCAGCAGATACTGGGAAAACTTGGTCGCTTCGCCAAGGCAGATCGGCAGCATACCGGTCGCCAGCGGATCCAGCGCGCCGGTATGCCCGGCGCGGTTGGCGTTATAAATACGTTTTACTTTTTGCAGCACATCGTTACTGGAGGCGCCCTGAGGCTTGTCCAGCAACAATACGCCATGCACGTCGCGGCCGCGACGACGAGGACGACTCATCAGTCCTCCTTGCTGTCGTCCGGGTTCACACGACGCTCATCGTCGTGTTTCACCACGCTGGTGACCAGGTTGGACATACGCATCCCTTCCACCAGTGAGTTGTCGTAGAAGAAAGTCAGTTCCGGTACGATGCGCAGACGCATCGCTTTCCCCAGCAGAGAGCGGATAAAGCCAGAAGCTTCCTGCAGCGCTTTGATGCCCGCTTTCACCGCGGCTTCATCTTTGTCGTTAAGGAAGGTGACATACACCTTGGCATAGGCCAGGTCACGGGACATTTCCACACCGGAAACGGTGGTCATCATGCCCAGACGCGGATCTTTAATTTCACGCTGCAGGATGATGGCAATCTCTTTTTGCATCTCCTGGGCCACACGCTGCGGGCGACCAAATTCTTTCGCCATAATAAGTTCTCCAGAATAAAGACAAAAAAGGGGCCAAAAGCCCCTTTTTAAAATGATTGCCGGGTGGCGCTTCGCTTCCCCGGCTGCTTAGCCATCAAATGATTAATCGATGCTACGCTGGATTTCGATGATTTCGAACACTTCGATCATATCGCCAACGCGAACGTCGTTGTAGTTCTTCACACCGATACCACATTCCATGCCGTTACGGACTTCGTTAACGTCATCTTTGAAGCGGCGCAGGGATTCCAGCTCGCCTTCATAGATAACCACGTTGTCACGCAGAACGCGGATTGGGTTGTGACGTTTGATCGTCCCTTCGGTAACCATACAGCCCGCGATGGCGCCGAATTTCGGCGATTTGAAGACATCACGCACTTCAGCCAGACCGATGATCTGCTGTTTCAGTTCCGGAGACAGCATGCCGCTCATCGCCGCTTTCACTTCGTCGATCAGGTTATAGATGACGGAGTAGTAACGCAGATCCAGGCTTTCCGCTTCGATAACTTTACGCGCAGAGGCATCGGCACGAACGTTGAAGCCAACCAGAATCGCGTTGGATGCTGCTGCCAGGGTAGCGTCGGTTTCGGTGATACCACCTACGCCGGAACCGATGATCTTCACTTTCACTTCGTCGGTAGACAGTTTCAGTAAGGAATCGGAAATCGCTTCGACAGAACCCTGTACGTCCGCTTTCAGTACGATGTTCACTTCGTGAACTTCGCCTTCGGTCATGTTAGCGAACATGTTTTCCAGTTTAGATTTCTGCTGACGCGCCAGCTTAACTTCACGGAATTTGCCCTGACGATACAGCGCCACTTCACGCGCTTTTTTCTCGTCACGCACTACGGTCACTTCATCACCGGCAGCCGGCACACCGGACAGGCCGAGGATTTCCACCGGAATGGACGGACCCGCTTCCAGCACTTCGCGACCCAGTTCGTCACGCATCGCGCGCACACGGCCATATTCGAAGCCGCACAGAACAATGTCGCCCTTGTGCAGAGTACCTTCGCGAACCAGAACGGTAGCTACCGGACCACGACCTTTATCAAGGAAGGATTCGATGACCGCGCCGCTCGCCATACCGTTGCGGACCGCTTTCAGCTCAAGAACTTCAGCCTGCAGCAGGATCGCGTCCAGCAGGTCGTCGATGCCGGTACCCGCTTTCGCGGAAACGTGGACGAACTGGCTCTCGCCGCCCCACTCTTCCGGCAGGATGCCGTACTGGGACAGTTCGTTCTTCACGCGATCCGGATCGGCTTCTGGCTTATCGATCTTGTTCACCGCCACTACCACCGGTACCTGCGCCGCTTTAGCGTGCTGGATAGCTTCGATAGTCTGCGGCATCACGCCGTCGTCTGCCGCCACCACCAGAACCACGATATCCGTCGCCTGCGCGCCACGAGCACGCATGGAGGTAAACGCGGCGTGGCCCGGGGTATCCAGGAAGGTGATCATGCCGTTGTCGGTTTCGACGTGGTAAGCACCGATGTGCTGGGTAATACCACCCGCTTCGCCGGAGGCAACCTTGGTAGAACGAATGTAGTCCAGCAGCGAGGTTTTACCGTGGTCAACGTGACCCATAATGGTCACGACCGGTGCGCGCGGTTCAGCCGCCGCGCCGGTGTCACGGTCGCTCATTACGGCTTCTTCCAGTTCGTTTTCACGACGCAGGATAACTTTGTGGCCCATCTCTTCGGCAACCAGCTGTGCGGTTTCCTGGTCGATGACCTGGTTGATGGTCGCCATGGCGCCCAGCTTCATCATCGCTTTGATGACCTGAGAACCTTTCACCGCCATCTTGTTAGCCAGTTCGCCAACGGTGATGGTTTCGCCGATTACGACGTCACGGTTAACGGCCTGCGCTGGCTTCTGGAAGCCCTGCTGCAGAGCGGAACCTTTACGGTGCTTACCGCCTTTACCGCCGCGAACGGCCGCGCGGGCTTCTTCACGATCAGCTTTCGATTCAGCGTGTTTGTTGCCTTTCTTCGCCGGACGAGCCGCTTTGCTGCTACGGCTACGGCCGCGACCGCCTTCGACTTCACGATCGTTATCATCTTCAGCCTGACGAGCATGCTGTGATGTGGTGACGTGATAGTCGCTGCTATCTTCCGGGCTGTCTGAGGTTTCAGACCAATTTTTTTCGTTTTCTTCAGCCATACGGCGTGCTTCTTCCGCTACACGGCGCGCTTCTTCTTCAAGTTTGCGGCGTGCTTCTTCTTCCGATTTGCGCTTCAATTCCGCGGCTTCGTTCTCGCGACGGATCTTTTCAGCCTGGGCGGTTTTGGTCATTTCGTCGGTATGTTGATTGCTCACTTTGTCTTTTTCCGCAGCTTCACGTTTCGCTTTATCAGCGACTTCACGTTTAGCTTGTTCTGCGGCCTCACGTTCAGCTTTTAATTGCGCCTCGCGTTTCGCTGCTTCTTCAGCTTCACGACGGGCCTGCTCTTCCGCTTCACGCTGCGCCTGCTCTTCCGCGGCCAGGCGTTCAGCCTCTTGCGGATCGCGTTTCACAAAGGTGCGTTTCTTGCGGACTTCGATTTGTACCGATTTACTCTTTCCACCGGTACCTGGAATATTCAACGTACTGCGCGTCTTACGCTGTAACGTCAGCTTGTCTGGCGCCGAGCCGTGTTCACGGTTCAGGTGCGTCAACAAAGTTTGTTTCTCTTGCGAGGTCACAGAATCATCAGCCGATTTGCGGATGCCTGCGTCAGCAAATTGCTGTATCAGGCGATCCACAGAGGTCTGAATCTCTGAGGCCAGCGCTTTAATAGTCACATCTGTCATGCTGTTCCTTCCTGCTACAGTTTATTACGCTTCGTCGCCGAACCAACAAATGTTGCGAGCGGCCATGATGAGCTCGCCAGCTTTCTCGTCGGTCATCCCTTCGATATCAGCCAGGTCATCAACGCCCTGCTCGGCGAGATCTTCCAGCGTACAAACACCACGGGCAGCCAGTTTGAATGCCAGGGCACGATCCAGACCTTCGAGATTCAACAGATCATCGGCAGGTTTGTTATCTCCCAGGCTTTCTTCCTGAGCCAGCGCCAGCGTAGTCAGTGCGTTTTTCGCACGCTCACGAAGTGCTTCAACGGTGGCTTCATCCAGACCGTCGATTTCCAGCAGTTCTTTCATCGGCACATAGGCCAGCTCTTCCAGCGAGGAGAAGCCTTCTTCAACCAGCACTGTCGCGAAATCTTCATCAATATCAAGATATTTGGTGAAGGTATCGATAGCGGCATGCGCTTCCGCCTGGTGCTTAGCCTGCAGATCGTCAACGGTCATGACGTTGAGTTCCCAGCCGCTGAGCTGTGAAGCCAGGCGGACGTTCTGACCGTTACGGCCGATCGCCTGCGCCAGGTTGCCCGCTTCTACCGCGATATCCATGGTGTGTTTATCTTCATCCACCACGATGGACGCGACGTCTGCCGGCGCCATAGCGTTAATCACGAACTGCGCCGGGTTATCATCCCACAGGACGATATCGATGCGTTCACCACCCAGCTCAGTCGACACGGCCTGCACACGCGCACCGCGCATACCGACGCAAGCGCCAACCGGGTCGATGCGCTTGTCGTTGGTTTTCACCGCGATTTTGGCACGAGAGCCCGGATCGCGAGCCGCCGCTTTGATCTCCAGCACTTCTTCACCGATTTCCGGCACTTCGATGCGGAACAGTTCGATCAGCATCTCAGGTTTGGAACGGGTGACGAACAGCTGGGCGCCACGCGCTTCCGGACGGACAGCGTACAGTACGCCGCGAATGCGGTCGCCCGGACGGAAGTTTTCACGCGGCAGCATATCTTCACGCAGGATCACGGCTTCAGCGTTGTTACCCAGATCCAGTGTGATATTGTCGCGGTTCACTTTTTTCACCACGCCGGTGATGATCTCACCTTCGTGCTCGCGGAACTGATCGACCACCATCGCGCGCTCGGCTTCGCGGACTTTCTGCACGATAACCTGCTTAGCGGTCTGGGTGGTGATACGGTCGAAGGTAACAGATTCGATCTGATCTTCGACATAGTCGCCGACGTTCATGCTTTCATCTTCGAAACGCGCTGCTTCCAGCGTGATCTCGCGCGTCGGCTGGGTGACTTCTTCTACAACCAGCCAACGACGGAAGGTATCGAAATCGCCGCTCTTGCGGTCGATTTCAACGCGAACGTCGATCTCTTGTTCGTATTTTTTCTTGGTGGCCGTTGCCAGCGCGCTTTCCAGCGCTTCGAAAATTTTCTCACGCGGCAGCGCTTTTTCGTTGGAAACGGCTTCAACAACAGCCAAAATTTCTTTGTTCATCGGGGCCTTTCACCTCAATCCAGACTGTTAAAAGTGGGGAACCAGGTTCGCCTTCTGGATGTTACTCAGCGCGAACACTTCATCTTTGCCTTCGACGGTTACCGTGATCATCTCACCGTCTACCGCTTTGATAATGCCCTGCCATTTGCGGCGGTTCTGAACCGCCATGCGCAGCACCAGCGCAACTTCTTCGCCGGTGAAACGTTGATAGTGTTCGGCGGTGAACATCGGACGGTCAAGACCAGGCGAAGAGACTTCCAGGTTGTAAGCGACAGTGATCGGGTCTTCGACATCCATGACGGCGCTTACCTGGTGGCTCACATCAGCACAATCATCAACGTTGATGCCATCTTCACTATCAATATAGATGCGCAGTGTGGATGTGCGACCGCGAATAAATTCGATGCCGACCAGCTCAAAGCCAAGCGCTTCAACCGGCGCAGTGAGCATCTCTGTCAATTTTTGCTCTAATGTGGACAAACCCACCCCCAAGACATAAAAAAAGGGCGTATAGCCCAGTTATTCTGAAGTCAGATAACAAAAAACCCCGATAAATCGGGGCTTTAGATAACTGAACCCTGAGATCGCCATGGCGATCTGGAACACCTTCCGCAAGAATTCTTTCAAATTCGGCTACGAAGGACACCTAGTCCTCACAGTATATTTGAAAAAGTACTTAATGGGAAAGAGGTTGCGGGGGCCGGATTTGAACCGACGACCTTCGGGTTATGAGCCCGACGAGCTACCAGGCTGCTCCACCCCGCGCCTGAAACGTGGCATATTTTACTCTTTATGAGCAAAAGACGCAAATACTGCTGGGATTTGGTACCGAAGACGGGACATAAAATCGAGATGAATTGTAACGGCGATTAGTATATTTTGTCAACATGCTTTTTAGCGCCCCCGATTGCCGTTTGTGCTGGTATTTCAGGCTTTTTTAGCAAAAAGATGATGAAGCACTTCCTGTCGCCAGTAAAAGATGGTTAAATGAATACTCACAATTAATGCATAAAAATGCAGTTAAGGTTGTTGGGTCGAACTCACCACAGTCTATCGAGCAGGGTTTTATTTTATGACGACGATTCTCAAGCATCTCCCGGTTGGTCAACGTATTGGTATCGCTTTCTCTGGTGGACTGGATACCAGCGCCGCGCTGTTATGGATGCGCAAAAAAGGCGCCGTGCCTTATGCATATACCGCTAACCTGGGTCAACCGGACGAAGACGACTACGATGCTATCCCGCGCCGCGCGAAAGAGTACGGCGCTGAAGGCGCCCGTCTGATCGACTGCCGCAAACAGCTGGTCGCAGAAGGGATCGCCGCGATTCAGTGTGGCGCTTTCCATAACACCACCGGTGGGTTGACCTACTTCAACACCACGCCGCTAGGCCGCGCGGTCACCGGCACCATGCTGGTGGCGGCGATGAAAGAAGACGGCGTTAACATTTGGGGCGATGGCAGCACCTATAAAGGCAACGATATCGAACGTTTCTATCGTTACGGCCTGCTGACCAACGCTGAACTGCAGATTTACAAACCGTGGCTGGACAGCGACTTTATCAATGAGCTCGGCGGTCGTCACGAAATGTCCGAATTTATGATCGCCTGCGGCTTTGATTACAAGATGTCGGTCGAGAAAGCCTACTCCACCGACTCCAATATGCTCGGCGCGACCCATGAAGCGAAAGATCTCGAATTCCTGAACTCCAGCGTCAAGATCGTCAACCCGATTATGGGCGTGAAGTTCTGGGACGAAAACGTGAAGATCCCTGCGGAAGAGGTCACCGTACGCTTTGAGCAGGGCCATCCGGTGGCGCTGAATGGTAAAACCTTTGCCGATGACGTCGAGATGATGCTGGAAGCCAACCGCATCGGCGGTCGTCACTGCCTGGGCATGAGCGACCAGATTGAAAACCGGATTATCGAAGCGAAAAGCCGCGGCATTTATGAAGCTCCGGGGATGGCGCTCCTGCATATTGCCTACGAGCGTTTGCTGACCGGTATCCATAACGAAGATACGATTGAGCAATATCACGCCCACGGTCGCCAGTTGGGCCGCCTGCTGTATCAGGGCCGCTGGTTTGATTCCCAGGCGCTGATGCTGCGTGATTCGCTGCAGCGCTGGGTCGCCAGCCAGATCACCGGCGAAGTCACCCTCGAACTGCGTCGCGGTAACGACTACTCGATCCTTAATACGGTATCAGACAACCTGACCTATAAAGCGGAGCGTCTGACCATGGAAAAAGGCGATTCCATGTTTACTGCCGAAGACCGTATCGGCCAGCTGACCATGCGTAATCTGGACATCACCGATACCCGCGAGAAGCTGTTCGGCTATGCCCAGTCTGGCCTGCTGAGCGCCTCCTCGGCAACCGGTTTACCGCAGGTTGAAAATCTGGAAAACAAAGGCAAATAATCGCCTGACAATGTTGCTTTCCGCCGGCGGCTCACCGCCGGCTTTTTATTTTGAATGACCCACCAACGTAAAAAAAATGCCATGACGCATTTTTTCCTTATCGCCAGACCAGCAAAACTGTTGACTATAATAGCCTCAATTGATTAATTCATATCTGGTGATACACATCATGAATATTAAACCGCCGATCAGGCCGCAAAAGACCATTGACCGACTGATCGATGTACTTGAGCCACACGCGACCCCCGTTAACGCGATCGCCAGAAAAAGACTGACATGGGAATATAAAGGCAAAACCCAGCTCTTTATTTTTAAAAAAGGCGAGCTGTCGATTATTCGTAATTCCGACAGGCTACTGATGGTGACCGTCTATGAGCCGCATCTTTTCGGCGTGGCGGAAATGCTGCAGCCCAGCCGCAGCCACAGCCTGCGAGCCGAGGTATCATGCGAACTGCTACGGATCGACTATGACCTGGCTTCGGCGCTTTTTCGTCAGCATAACCTGTGGGAAGAGGTGACCAGCCTGTTGGCTTATCATACCTCGTATATGGTGTATCGTGACGATCTGGTCCTGCAGCAGCGTACCTATTCGGTCATCCGTAACCATTTGCTGGAGATGATGCTATTAAGCGAAGAGACCCGACAGCGAGTATCTATTCTTGAGTATATTCAGGACAGGACCCTTCTGTCGCGTAGCAGTATTCTCAATGTATTGTCAGCAATAAAGAAAGGCGGTTATATTGCCTTTGCCCGCGGCGGTTATTTACAAAATATCGTCTCACTTCCTGAAAAATTCTGACCCGCACTCCTCCTATCATTTATTGTTATTTGCTGCAGCGGGGAAGATGTTTAAATTTAAACCAATAACCGTTACCGCTAAAAGAACAAAAATTTTATGCTAAGCGCCTGGGTTTCCCGGAAGACAATCTATTCCTGAGTTCGCCAGCAGACGACCACAAACGGCGTTAACCGCCGGGCCTGCACCGGCTCAGGATATGCCAGCGGAAATCGGCCAGACGTGTGCGGCGGTAGCGAGAGTTGCCTCCTCGCCTGCCGCGACCATAACAATGAGATGCACGAACCCGTTAATTATGCCCGAACGCCCATATCGGGCTTTTTTTTATCTGAAGGAATTTAATAATGAAGTCTATTGCTGCAAAAATGGTTGCCGTAACGATCGCTTTGGGAGCCAGCAGCGCTGCTTGCGCAGCCGTTAACCTGCATGGAGAAGCTGGCGCCGAGTTTACCAATCTGTCCGCCAGCTTTGGTGCCGGGGAACCGGGTATGACGTTCAGTTCTCAGTGGGCCCATAGCGACAACGACGGAGATAGTGTAGGACTGGGAATGGGTTATAACTTTAACCTTGGCCCTTTTCTGATGACCCTGGGCGGTAAGGCGGTCTATCTGAATCCAAAAGATGGTGATGAAGGTTACGCCATCGCTGCCGGTGGTGGCGCTGAACTCCCCCTTGGTCAGTATTTCACGCTTTTCGGCGAGGGCTATTACTCACCGGACTCAATGTCCAGCGGCGTTGAGGATTATGTGGAGGCCAATGCCGGGGTACGCCTTAACGTGCTCCCGTCTCTGAATATCGAAGCTGGCTATCGCTATATTGATATGGCAGGGAAAGATGGCAATCGCGATAACACGCTGGCCGACGGCGCTTACGCCGGGGTTAACTTCCGCTTTTAACTCTTCACAGGGATTGCCGGTCAGCAGTCCCTGCTTCATTCTCAGCTGGTCAGCGGCACGCTTTTCAGTACGCGGTTGATCTCTTGTAGGCCCGCAACATTATTCTCTTTGCGGTAAACCTCATTCATGGACGCCATCTGCTCCAGGCGGGTCAGGGCGCCATACACTTTATACGCCTCGCTGTGTCTGTCGAACACATCGCGGCGCTCCACGTCCTGCAGATAATGACTTTTCAACGAATGGTTAAGGCGACTAATCAGTGCCGTATTGTCCTGGAAATAGCGCCTCACCGCCTGGGCATGATTCGCTGTAGTCCCAGACTCACTGGGCGATACCGGTACGGTTAGCGCATTAATCGTCTCCACCGTTTGGGAGGGCGATGTTGAACTGCACCCAGCTAAACCGAGTACGCCGGCGACGATAAGCAACCCGATCTTGTTCATTGTGTCACTTCACCTCTGTTAATTTGACGAGGCGACTTTAACGACAGTAAAAGGAGGCAACCAGCGAAGAGATGTTTATAAATAAATGTCCAGCGGGGACAAAAACAAAAAAAGACGCTTTTCAGCGTCTTTTTTCTGGAATATTGGTACCGAGGATGGGACTCGAACCCACAAGCCCGTTAGGGCACTACCACCTCAAGGTAGCGTGTCTACCAATTCCACCACCTCGGTACAGAATACTTAGTGCGGGATATCGCTGGTCGGCTGAGCCGGCGCAGTTGGCTGAGTTTGCTCCGTTTTCGGCGCGCTCAGATTATCCCACTCACTTCCTTTACTGGTCTTGTTGCTGTTGATATTACCCAGCGCCAGACTGATGATGAAGAACAGCGCAGCCAGGATGCCGGTCATACGGGTCATAAAGTTGCCAGAACCGCTGGACCCAAACAGTGTGCCGGAAGCGCCTGCACCGAAGGAGGCTCCCATATCAGCGCCTTTACCTTGCTGCAGCATAACCAGACCTACAAGGCCAATCGCTACAATAAGGAAAACAACCAAAAGAGCTTCGTACATAATCAACCTGTTCCTTGCGGATTCGCCGCATACCAAGTGCTTCGACCAATAAAGCGGGACGTTTTAACGTTTCCCACTGAAGCGGGTGTGAATACTAACCAAAGCGAATGACCTTCGCAAGGGCAATTTCGACACATTGTATCAACTGCAGAAAAAAACAGCAAAAAGCCAATTTTCGATCATAAAAAAGGCGGCAAGCGCCGCCTTTTTAACCACTTAGCCGGCAAAGCTAAACGCTTTTTACCGCCTCAGCGATGCGGTGCGCAAACTCGTGCACCTGATCTTCATGCTCGCCTTCCACCATCACGCGGATCAGCGGCTCCGTACCCGATTTACGCAGCAGGACACGGCCGCGTTTTCCTAACGCCGCCTCCACTTCCGCGGTCACCGCTTTGACGTGCTCATTCTCCAGCGGGTTACCGCTGCCCTCGGTAAAGCGGACATTCACCAGCAGCTGAGGGAACATTTTCATCCCGCTGCACAGGTCATGCAGGCTCATGTGGTTGCGGACCATCGCCGCGACCACCTGCAGGCTGGCAACAATGCCATCGCCGGTGGTGGTTTTATCCAGCAGGATCACATGGCCGGAGTTTTCCGCACCGATGCGCCAGCCTTTTTCCTGGAGCATCTCCAGTACATAGCGGTCACCGACCTTCGCGCGGGCAAACGGGATGCCTAACTGCTTGAGCGCCAGCTCCAGCCCCATATTACTCATCAGCGTGCCGACGGCGCCGCCGCGCAGCTGCCCCTGACGCAATCCTTCCCGGGCTATGATATAGAGGATCTGGTCGCCATCGACTTTATTGCCTTCGTGGTCAACCATAATCACCCGATCGCCATCGCCGTCGTAGGCAATACCCAGATCGGCTTTTTCCGCCAGCACGCGCGCCTGCAGCGCCCGCACGTCAGTGGCGCCGACCTCTTCGTTGATGTTGAGACCGTCTGGCTCGCAGCCCATCGCGATAACCTGGGCTCCCAGCTCGCGGAAGACATTAGGGGCGATGTGATAGGTCGCGCCGTGCGCGCAATCCACCACCACTTTCAGCGTGCCCAGGCTCAGTTCGTTGGGAAAGGTACCCTTACAAAATTCAATGTAGCGCCCCGCCGCATCAACGATACGGCTGGCTTTGCCCAGCTCAGCCGAATCCACGCAGGTGAGCTCTTTCTCCATTTCGGCTTCAATCGCCTCTTCGACATCATCCGGCAGCTTGGTGCCCTCAATGGAGAAGAATTTAATGCCATTGTCGTAGAAAGGGTTATGTGAAGCAGAGATAACAATCCCCGCCTCGGCGCGGAAGGCGCGCGTCAGGTAGGCGATGGCCGGTGTCGGCATAGGCCCGGTGAACGACGCAGAGAGCCCCGCTGCCGCCAGTCCAGCTTCCAGCGCCGATTCCAGCATATAGCCCGAAATACGGGTATCCTTGCCGATGATAATTTTACGCGAACCGTGACGCGCTAACACTTTGCCCGCCGCCCAGCCCAGCTTGAGCACAAACTCCGGAGTGATCGGCGCATCGCCGACGCGGCCACGAATACCATCGGTGCCAAAATACTTGCGGTTACTCATAACGTTTTTTTCCCTTAGCGGCGAGGGTGGCTTCCACCACGCGCAGCGCTTCTACCGTTTCTTTGACATCATGGACGCGGATAATCTGCGCGCCCTGCATTGCTGCAATGACGGCACAGGCCAGGCTGCCGTTCAGCCGCTCCGACGGCCCGACGTTCAGCAACTGACCTACCATCGACTTACGTGACATACCGACCAGCAGCGGCAGACCAAAGTGATGAAACTCCCCAAGCCTGGCCAACAGTTGGTAATTGTGGGAGAGATTTTTACCGAAACCGAATCCCGGGTCGAGCAGCAATTTTTCTTTTGCGATCCCCGCCTGTTCGCAGCGCACAATGTGCTCATTAAAAAAACGCTCAACATCGGCGAAGACGTCCTCATACTTCGGCGCCTCCTGCATGGTTTTTGGTTGTCCCTGCATATGCATCAGACACACCGGTAGTCCAGTTTCCGCGGCGGCCTGCAGCGCGCCGGGCTCGGTCAGCGAACGAATATCGTTGATGATATGCGCCCCGGCCCTGGCCGATTGGCGAATAACCTCCGCCTTGGAGGTATCCACTGAGATCCATACCTCAAAGCGCTGGGCAATGGCTTCAACCACCGGTATCACCCGCGCAAGCTCCTCTTCCACACTAACCTCAGCCGCCCCTGGCCGCGTCGATTCACCGCCGATATCAATGATGGTCGCGCCGGCGTTGATCATCAGATTGGCATGCTTCACCGCCTCAATCAGCGAATTATGGGCGCCGCCATCGGAGAAGGAGTCAGGCGTCACATTTAGAATACCCATCACGTGGGGGTGAGAGAGATCGAGGGTTGAGCCCTGGGCTACAAGTTTCATCACAAAATCCCTGAGACTGAAGAGGTTAAAAAAGAAAAACCCCGGAGCGGACGCCCGGGGTTTTAAGGTTAAACAAGCATCAACAGCGGTAGCTTACTTGTCGCCCAGCTGCTCTGACATGGTGTTGCCCGGGTTCGGCGTACGCGGTTCATCAACCGGACGCGGCGCACGAGGCGTGCCATTGTTGTCAGAGTTGTTAGAAGAACCAGGTTCTTCCCAACCCGCTGGCGGACGAACTTCGCGACGAGCCATCAGGTCGTCAATCTGCGGCGCATCGATGGTCTCATACTTCATGAGCGCATCTTTCATCGCGTGCAGAATGTCCATGTTGTCGTTCAGCAGCTGGCGAGCACGACCGTAGTTACGCTCAATCAGCGATTTCACTTCCTGGTCGATGATACGCGCGGTTTCATCGGACATATGCTTCGCTTTCGCGACGCTACGGCCGAGGAAGACTTCACCCTCTTCTTCCGCATACAGCAGCGGACCGAGTTTGTCGGAGAAGCCCCACTGGGTCACCATGTTACGCGCCAGGTTCGTCGCCACTTTAATATCGTTGGACGCACCGGTAGAAACATGTTCCGGACCGTAGATAATCTCTTCCGCCAGACGACCGCCGTACAGGGTGGAGATCTGGCTTTCCAGTTTCTGACGGCTGGCGCTGATTGCATCGCCTTCCGGCAGGAAGAAGGTCACACCCAGCGCACGACCGCGCGGGATAATCGTCACTTTGTGCACCGGATCGTGCTCCGGCACCAGGCGACCAATAATCGCGTGGCCCGCTTCATGATAAGCAGTAGACTCTTTCTGCGCTTCCGTCATCACCATGGAGCGACGTTCCGCACCCATCATGATTTTGTCTTTCGCTTTCTCGAACTCAACCATCGACACAACGCGTTTGTTGCCGCGGGCAGCAAACAGCGCCGCTTCGTTGACCAGGTTGGCCAGATCCGCACCGGAGAAGCCCGGGGTACCGCGCGCAATGATTGCCGCATCGATATCCGGCGCCAGCGGAACGCGACGCATATGCACTTTCAGGATCTGCTCACGACCGCGAACATCCGGCAGGCCAACCACCACCTGGCGGTCAAAACGGCCCGGACGCAACAGCGCGGGGTCAAGAACGTCCGGACGGTTAGTCGCCGCGATAACGATGATACCTTCGTTACCTTCGAAGCCGTCCATCTCAACCAGCATCTGGTTCAGGGTCTGCTCACGTTCATCGTGACCACCGCCCAGGCCTGCGCCACGCTGGCGGCCGACGGCGTCGATTTCATCGATGAAGATGATGCAAGGCGCGGCTTTCTTAGCCTGTTCGAACATGTCACGCACACGAGAAGCGCCCACACCGACGAACATTTCGACGAAGTCAGAACCGGAAATGGTAAAGAACGGAACCTTCGCTTCACCAGCGATCGCTTTCGCCAGCAGCGTTTTACCGGTACCCGGAGGGCCGACCATCAGGACGCCTTTCGGGATTTTACCGCCCAGTTTCTGGAAACGGCTCGGCTCACGCAGGTATTCTACCAGCTCGCCGACTTCCTCTTTCGCTTCGTCACACCCGGCAACGTCTGCAAAAGTGGTTTTGATCTGGTCTTCCGTCAACATACGGGCTTTGCTTTTGCCGAAGGACATCGCGCCCTTCCCGCCGCCGCCCTGCATTTGCCGCATAAAGAAGATCCAGACGCCGATCAGCAGCAGCATTGGGAACCAGGAGATGAAGATGGAAGCCAGCAGGCTCGGCTCTTCTGGTGGTTCGCCAACAACTTTGACGTTTTTAGTCAACAGGTTATCGAGCAGCTTCGGATCGTTAACCGGAATGTAAGTCGTGTAACGGTTACTATCTTTCTTGGTAACGTTGATCTCACGTCCGTTGATACGCGCTTCGCGAACCTGGTCCTGATTGACCTCTTGCAGGAAGGTAGAATAATCCACCTTGCGGCCATTCGACTCGCTGGGCCCAAAGCTCTGGAATACTGACATCAGCACAACGGCAATGACCAGCCAGAGTATTAGGTTTTTCGCCATGTCACTCAAGGGATTAACCTCTTATTACAACTGTGTTAAAAACAGCGTCAGGATACTCTATATCCAGTTTCTTTCAAACTTTCGTTTGAAATCTGCCGGTTATGGTTTACGCCCGGTCGCTACAATATACACTTCACGCGAACGAGCGCGGGAAGAGTCCGGCTTACGAACTTTGACCTTCGTAAACAGGGAGCGAATTTCTCGAAGATACTCATCGAAGCCTTCGCCCTGGAACACCTTCACTACAAAACTACCACCTGGCGCTAATACATCACGAGACATTTCAAGCGCCAGTTCTACCAGATACATAGCCCGGGGAATATCCACCGCCGGTGTTCCGCACATATTCGGCGCCATATCGGACATGACAACTTGGACTTTACTGTCGCCCACTCGCTCAAGTAACGCTTTCAGGACTAATTCATCACGAAAATCGCCCTGAAGGAAGTCCACACCAACGATTGGATCCATTGGTAAAAGATCGCAAGCGATGATGCGGCCGCTGTTGCCGATCTGCGTGACCGCATACTGCGACCAGCCACCGGGAGCAGCACCGAGGTCGACTACCGTCATCCCCGGCTTAAAAATTTTGTCACTTTGCTGTATTTCATCAAGTTTAAACCAGGCACGGGAACGTAACCCCTTTTTCTGTGCCTGTTGAACATATTTATCGCTAAAGTGTTCCTGAAGCCAGCGGCTTGAGCTGGCAGAACGCTTTTTACCTGTCATTTAACATTCCCGTTCGGGTTCATCGTACTTTACTGCGTAAAAATCGACGCGGTAGTTTGGCGATATATGGGAGATGGCGGTAGAATGACCCGTTTTCAATCCCAACGTAAGCAAAAAAATACGATGAATCTGAGTACTAAACAAAAACAGCACCTGAAAGGTCTGGCACATCCGCTCAAGCCGGTAGTTATGCTTGGCAACAATGGTTTGACCGAAGGGGTACTGGCCGAGATCGAACAAGCGTTAGGGCACCATGAACTCATCAAGGTGAAGATCGCCTCAGAAGATCGCGAAACAAAAGCCTTGATCGTGGAAGCCATCGTACGCGAAACCGGCGCCTGTAACGTACAGGTCATCGGTAAAACGCTGGTTCTGTACCGCCCAACGCCAGAGCGTAAAATCTCGCTGCCACGCTAAGAATATCCTGAATCTCGACACAACTTTGTGTAAAACGAGGGATTTCTGCGGCCAGGCGAGCAAAATGCCATGCTCCTGACGTTGATAAAAGGCCGCTATGCGGCCTTTTTCCTTTCTTTACAATCTATAAACATCGTAGCGGGAAATACGCCTTACAGGTATTCAACCTTGGTAATTTCGTATTCCACTTCCCCACCCGGGGTACGGATAGTCACGACGTCATCCTGCTCTTTGCCGATCAGACCGCGGGCGATCGGCGAGTTCACGGAGATCAGATTCTGCTTAAAATCAGCTTCGTCATCGCCCACGATGCGGTAGGTCTGTTCCTCGTCGGTATCGAGGTTCAGCACGCTGACGGTAGAACCAAAAATCACCCGGCCGTTGTTCGGCATTTTGGTGATATCGATAACCTGCGCGTTAGACAGCTTCGCTTCGATATCCTTGATACGCCCTTCGCAGAAACCCTGCTGCTCACGCGCGGCGTGATACTCGGCATTCTCTTTCAGATCGCCGTGTTCACGGGCCTCAGCAATAGCGGCAATGATTTCAGGACGACGCACAGACTTCAGATAATCCAGTTCTTCGCGCAGTTTTTCAGCGCCACGTAAGGTCATCGGAATCGCTTGCATTAGTTATACCTCTTTATCATTCCTTCAGGGAACGGATAGCTCCGCTCCGCCACCTGTCCTGCCCACGGGCAGGACACGAGCAAAAAGAAACCGACCCGGGAAACACTCCCCAGGTCAGCAGCAATTTTTCATTTGATGGGTATTTTACCCCGAAGTTCATTATGGGTCATCGTTTACTTTACTGGGCGTTGCACCGTAGTATGACGGCCTGGCTTCAGGTTGTTAGCGCGAGATTATGCGATTTCCCAGATTTATCATCGGATTGACCGCCGGTATAGCGCTTAGCGCTCAGGCGGCGAATATTGACGAGTACATCAACCAGCTTCCCGCCGGTGCGAACCTTGCCTTTATGGCGCAAAAGGTCGGCGCATCGACGCCGGAAATCGACTATCACAGCCAGCAAATGGCGCTCCCGGCCAGTACGCAAAAGGTCATCACCGCGCTGGCGGCGCTGCTGCAACTGGGGCCCGATTTTCGCTTTACCACCACGCTGGAAACCAAAGGTTCCCTTGACGGCGGCGTGCTGAAAGGCGACCTGATTGCGCGCTTCGGCGGCGATCCGACGCTTAAACGGCAGGATATTCGCAATATGGTGGCGACGCTGAAAAAAGCCGGCGTGCAGCGTATCGAAGGCAATGTGCTCATCGATACCTCGGTCTTCGCCAGCCATGACAAAGCGCCCGGCTGGCCGTGGAACGACCTGACGCAGTGCTTCAGCGCCCCGCCGGCGGCGGCGATTGTCGACCGTAACTGCTTCTCTGTCTCGCTGTATAGCGCGCAGAAACCGGGCGATGTCGCCTTCATTCGCGTTGCATCCTATTATCCGGTCACCATGTTCAGCCAGGTGCGAACGCTGGCGCGTGGCTCATCGGAAGCGCAGTATTGCGAGCTCGACGTGGTGCCGGGCGATCTCAATCGCTATACTCTCACCGGCTGCCTGCCGCAGCGTAGCGAGCCGCTGCCTCTGGCCTTCGCCATTCAGGATGGCGCCAGCTATGCCGGAGCGATCCTCAAAGCCGAGCTGGCCCAGGCGGGGATCACCTACAGCGGCACGCTGCTGCGCCAGACGCTGGCCAATGAGCCCGGCACCGTGCTGGCAACCAGCCAGTCGGCTCCGCTGCACGATCTGCTGCGGATCATGCTGAAGAAGTCAGACAACATGATTGCCGACACCGTCTTTCGCACCATCGGCCACGCCCGGTTCGGCGTACCTGGCACCTGGCGGGCGGGCTCCGATGCCGTACGGCAGATCCTGCGTCAACAGGCTGGGGTCGATCTCGGCAACACTATCATCGCCGACGGCTCTGGCCTGTCGCGCCACAACCTGATCGCCCCGGCGACCATGATGCAGGTGCTGCAGTATATCGCCCAGCACGATACCGAGCTCAACTTCATCTCCATGCTGCCGCTGGCGGGCCATGACGGATCGCTGCAGTATCGCGCCGGTCTTCATCAGGCGGGCGTCGATGGTAAAGTTTCGGCGAAAACCGGGTCGCTCCAGGGGGTTTATAACCTCGCAGGCTTCATCACTACCGCCAGCGGACAAAAGGTGGCCTTCGTGCAATATCTCTCCGGCTACGCCGTGGAGCCAGCTGCTCAGCGCAATCGCCGCATCCCACTGGTCCGCTTTGAAAGCCGCTTGTATAAAGATTTGTACCAGAACAATTAAAACAAAAGGGCCGCATCAGATGCGGCCCTTTTTGATCCAGAGAAGTCAGGATTAGCGTTTGTAGATGAATTCGACGCCTTCTTCGTCGTCCTCATCCCAGTCGTCATCCCAGTCTTCGTCATCTTCTGCTTCGGCTTCGGCCTCTTCAAGCTGCTGACGGTGATAGTCGTCCCACATAAACTCGACTTTCTCCGGCTTCTGCTCTTCTTCCGCCTGCACGATCGGGTTTTCGATGATGAAGGTCATCACGTCCCAGCATAGCTCTTTCACGCCCTGCTGGCTGGCCGCGGAGATCAGGTAGAATTTCTCTTCCCAACCCAGCGCTTCGGCAATCGCTTTGGCTTTGGCTTCGGCTTCGGCCTTGTCCATCAGGTCAATCTTGTTGAAAACTAACCAGCGTGGTTTGGAGGCTAGCTTCTCACTGTATTTCTCCAGCTCGCCGATGATGATGCGCGCATTCTCAACCGGATCGGAGCCGTCGATCGGATCGATATCGATGAGGTGCAGCAGTACGCGGCAGCGCTCGAGGTGCTTGAGGAAGCGGATACCGAGGCCTGCCCCTTCCGCTGCGCCTTCAATCAGCCCCGGGATATCGGCAACTACGAAGCTCTTTTCATTGTCCATACGCACCACGCCCAGGCTTGGCACCAGGGTGGTAAACGGATAGTCAGCCACTTTCGGCTTGGCGGCGGAGACCGCACGGATGAAGGTGGATTTGCCGGCGTTCGGCATGCCCAGCATCCCGACATCGGCCAACAGCATCAGCTCCAGCTGCAGGTCGCGTTTATCACCCGGGGTACCCATGGTTTTCTGACGCGGCGTACGGTTAACGGATGATTTGAAACGGGTGTTGCCCAAACCGTGCCAGCCGCCTTTCGCCACCATCAGACGCTGACCGTGTTTGGTCATATCGCCCATGGTCTCGCCGGTGCCCTGATCGATAACCCGGGTGCCGACCGGCACTTTTACCGTCACGTCTTTACCGCGCTTACCGGTACAGTCGCGGCTTTGACCATTCTGCCCACGTTCGGCGCGGAACGATTTTTCAAAACGGTAGTCGATCAGGGTATTCAGGTTCTCGTCCGCTTCCAGCCAGACATCGCCGCCATCGCCGCCATCGCCGCCGTCCGGACCGCCTTTCGGAATATACTTTTCGCGGCGGAAGCTTACGCAACCATTGCCGCCGTCACCTGCTACGACCAGGATCGTTGCTTCATCTACAAACTTCATTTTACTCTCCGTAAATCATTCGCCTGAGCGGGGCAGCGGTACTACCGCCTCTCGCTTACGCCAACGTCCCCAAAGACGATGACCGATGGCGGAATACATCGCGCCCGCAACCACGACAAACGCACCGAGATAACCAATCAGGTTTAACATCGGTCTGGCGAAAACATCGGGCCAGGCCATTGATAATAAATCAGAAAACAGTAGCGTAAACAGTGGCGTCAAGGTGATTAACGCGCTGACCTGCGCCGCCTGCCAGCGCGCCATGGCTTCCGCCAGCGCCCCGTAGCCGACCAGGGTATTCAGCCCGCAAAAAATCAGGCATGCCAGTTGCCAGCTGCTTAACCGGGAAATCACTCCGGGCTCAGCAAGCGGCAGTAATGCAATCGTACACAAAGTGTACAGCAAAAATAGTATCTGCTGTGATGCCAGACGGCGCAATAACACCTTTTGCGCGACGCCGTAGCTTACCCACACCGTAGCGGCAGCAACGCCGAAAATTACCCCCCACGTGTAGTCCGTCAGGCGGGTAAAGATTTCAATCAGACTGGTATTGAAGAACATCACCAGCCCGCTGAGCAGCATCAACGCGCCCACCACCTGGGTGCCGCGCATGCGCTCTTTCAGAATTACGACACTAGCCACCATCATCCCCACCGGCGATAGCTGGCCGATGACCTGAGAAGCCGTGGGGCTGAGGTATTGCAGGGAAGAACTAAACAGGATGAAGTTACCGAACAGACCGCCGGTGGCAATCGCTAATAACACCAGCCAGCGCGGCTTGCGAAAAATTCGCATCGGCGGCAGTTTGCCTTTGATCGCGAGGATCGCGCCAAGCCCAATGCTGGCCATCAGGAAGCGATAAAAGACCACCGTAGGCGGCGCCATCACCTCGAGAACCTGTTTCATTGCAATCGGCAACGCTCCCCAACACATTGCGGTGGTAAGCGCCAGAATAATGCCAATCCCAGCCTGCTGCTTCATGCCTGTTTCCCTGCAAAAATTTTCCGGTAGACGAATGTAAAAAGCCCCGCAACGTGTTGCGGGGCTTTCATCCGTTACCGGGACGCGAAAAACTTATTCAGCAACGATGCTGATGAATTTACGGTTTTTCGGGCCTTTAACTTCGAACTTGACTTTACCGTCAGTCAAAGCGAACAGAGTGTGGTCACGGCCGCAACCAACGTTGGTACCAGCGTGGAATTTAGTACCACGTTGACGAACGATGATGCTACCTGCCAGAACTGCTTCACCGCCGAAACGTTTTACGCCCAGACGTTTAGCTTCTGAATCGCGACCGTTACGAGTCGAGCCGCCAGCCTTTTTATGTGCCATTTAAATCTACTCCTCAGGTCTTAGGCGCTGATGCCAGTGATTTTCACATCAGTGAACCACTGACGATGGCCCTGCTGCTTACGATAGTGTTTACGACGACGAAACTTAACGATTTTAACTTTCTCGCCACGACCGTGAGCAACAACTTCAGCTTTGATTACGCCGCCCTCAACGAAAGGAACGCCGATCTTGATTTCTTCACCGTTTGCGATCATCAGCACTTCAGCGAATTCAACAGCTTCGCCAGTTGCGATGTCCAGCTTTTCCAGGCGAACGGTCTGACCTTCGCTTACTCGGTGTTGTTTACCACCACTTTGGAAAACCGCGTACATATAAAACTCCGCTTCCGCGCACCTCTTTATGTGATTCAGAGTGCGCTATAAATATTCACAATAGGGCGCGAATATTACGCAAAACGCGAGCCTTTGACAAGAGCGATTAGCGATCAATGCAGAAAAAAAACACAACTTTCACGACAACGTTTATCTACGGCAATTTTTCAGTACAATCATATCTTCTTTTAATTCTGTCTTAATCCTTCTGTGATCCCACCTGGATTCATGGTAACAGGACATTTGGCCCGGCTTTTGCGATGAATTTAGAAAAAATCAATGAGTTAACCGCGCAAGATATGGCGGGTGTCAATGCGACGATTCTTGAGCAACTCAACTCCGATGTTCAGCTTATCAATCAGTTAGGCTATTACATCGTCAGCGGCGGCGGCAAACGCATTCGCCCGATGATTGCTGTGCTCGCCGCACGCGCGGTGGGCTATCAGGGGAGCGCGCATGTCACCATTGCCGCGCTGATTGAATTTATTCATACCGCCACCCTGCTGCATGACGACGTCGTCGATGAGTCTGATATGCGTCGCGGCAAAGCCACGGCCAATGCGGCGTTTGGCAATGCCGCCAGCGTGCTGGTCGGCGATTTTATCTATACCCGCGCCTTTCAGATGATGACCCAGCTGGGCTCGCTGAAGATCCTTGAGGTCATGTCGGAAGCGGTGAACGTCATTGCCGAAGGAGAAGTGCTGCAGCTGATGAACGTCAATGACCCGGATATCACCGAAGAGAACTACATGCGCGTTATCTACAGCAAGACGGCGCGCCTGTTTGAAGCAGCCTCGCAGTGTGCGGGACTGCTGGCCGACTGCACTGCGGAAGAAGAGCGCGCGTTGCAGGATTATGGCCGCTATCTCGGCACCGCTTTCCAGCTAATCGACGATTTACTCGATTATAGCTCTGACGGCGAGCGGCTCGGTAAAAACGTCGGTGACGACCTGAACGAAGGTAAACCCACGCTACCGCTGCTGCACGCCATGCACCATGGCACACCCGATCAATCAGCGATGATCCGCGGTGCGATCGAGCAAGGCAACGGCCGCCATCTACTGGATGCTGTGCTGGAAACGATGGCGACCTGCGGTTCGCTGGAATGGACGCAGAAGCGTGCCGAAGAAGAAGCTGACAAAGCCATTGCCGCGCTGCAGATCCTCCCGGACACGCCCTGGCGCGAAGCCTTGATTGGGCTGGCGCATATTGCAGTCCAGCGCGATCATTAATCCCCCCTCCTTTCCCGCGCGACGCGCGGGAAAGTTCCAGTAAAATGTCATTTCTCTCCCTAAACTTCCGAATATCTTGATAGATTCTGAATATTCCGGCGCTTTAACAGAACTTGTTAGAACCCTACATAGTACGCGGGTATAGTGTCTCTATCGCCCATGTGGGACGATCTGGACCTTTAACACCAGGAGAATTTATGGATAAGTTCATCGACTGGCATCCCGCAGATATTGTTGCGGGATTACGTAAACGGGGAACATCGCTGGCGGCAGAGTCGCGACGGCACGGACTAAGTTCTTCAACGCTGGCGAACGCCCTGACCCGCCCCTGGCCGAAAGGCGAATTGATTATCGCCACAGCGCTGGAAACGCAGCCGTGGGTCATCTGGCCGTCACGCTACCACGACCCGGTGACTCATGAGTTTATCGACAGAACGCAGATGATGCGTCAGAAGAAGATCGACAAGTGATGTGATTGCTCGACAGCGCCCCGGAACAACGTCCCGGGGCGCTGTCAGGACGCGGTTACTCGCCCTTCACGCGTTGAATATTGGCGCCCAAGGCCTGCAGTTTATCTTCGATACGCTCATAGCCGCGATCGATATGATAGATGCGATCGACGATGGTGGTCCCTTCAGCGATACAGCCGGCCAGCACCAGGCTCGCCGACGCGCGCAAATCGGTCGCCATCACCTGCGCGCCAGAAAGCTGCTTCACGCCGTGACAGATAGCGGTATTGCTCTCGATCTCCGCGTGCGCGCCCATACGGATCAGCTCCGGAATGTGCATGAAGCGGTTTTCAAAGATCGTTTCGGTGATCACGCCGGTCCCTTCCGCTACCAGGTTAAGCAGCGTGAACTGGGCCTGCATATCGGTCGGGAAGCCCGGGTGCGGCGCGGTACGCACGTTGACCGCTTTCGGACGGTTGCCGTGCATATCGAGGCTGATCCAGTCTTCGCCCGTTTCGATGTCAGCCCCGGCGTCGCGCAGCTTCGCCAGTACGGCATCCAGGGTATCCGGCTGCGCGTTACGGCAGAGGATCTTGCCGCCGGAAATCGCCGCGGCCACCAGGAAAGTCCCGGTTTCAATACGGTCAGGCAGCACACGGTAGACGCCGCCGCCCAGGCGCTGCACGCCTTCGATGGTAATGCGATCGCTACCCTGGCCTGTGATTTTTGCGCCCAGCGCGTTCAGGAAGTTGGCGGTATCGACAATCTCCGGCTCGCGAGCGGCGTTTTCAATAATCGTCGTTCCCTCCGCAAGCGTCGCTGCGCTCATGATGGTTACGGTGGCGCCGACGCTCACCTTATCCATCACAATATGCGCGCCTTTCAGGCGACCGCTGACCGAGGCTTTGACATAACCTTCTTCCAGTTTGATCTCGGCGCCCAGCTGCTCCAGACCGCTAATATGCAGATCGACCGGACGCGCGCCGATAGCGCAGCCGCCAGGCAGAGAAACTTGCCCCTGACCGAAACGTGCCACCAACGGGCCCAGCGCCCAGATAGAGGCGCGCATGGTTTTCACCAGATCGTACGGAGCACAGAATACATCGACCGGGCCGGCGTCAATCCATACCGAACCATTGCGCTCGACCTTCGCGCCCAGCTGGCTCAGCAGCTTCATGGTGGTATCGATGTCTTTCAGCTTAGGTACGTTTTGGATCTCTACCGGCTCTTCGGCAAGCAGCGCGGAAAAGAGGATTGGCAGGGCGGCGTTTTTTGCCCCGGAGATGGTGACTTCACCCTGAAGGCGAGTCGGCCCCTGAACACGGAATTTATCCATTGATTCTGTTCTCTATTAAAAATTCACATACGCTGCAGGGGATCCCCCACAGCTTAGAAGCCATTGAGTTTGCGGTCTCGCGCCCACTCCTGCGGAGTAAAGGCCTTGATCGACAGCGCATGGATGCGGTTGTCGGCAATATATTCCATCAGCGGCGCGTAGACGCTCTGCTGCTTTTTCACCCGACTCATGCCATCGAACATCTCACCCACAGCAATAACCTGAAAGTGGCTGCCATCGCCAGAGACGTGGACTTCCTGGAGGGGGAGTGCGTTCATCAGCACGGTCTGAATTTCATGATTTTCCATGGGCTCAAATTTATCTGATAGTGAAAACAGCCCAACATCTTAGAGGAAAGTGGCGCGGTCTTAAACAAGCAAAAAGCCCCGGCGAAAAGATTGCCAGGGCTTTCGGAATAGCTTCAGTGCTAAGGCACTGAAAAGATTATCAGATCAGATCGGCAGGCAGGTTGTAAAGACCGATCAGCGTTTGCAGGTTTTCGCTCTTGCCGACCAGCTGCGCTTCCCGGCCCTGACGGCGAATCAGCGCCATAAAATGCACTAACAGCGCCAGGCCCGCGGTGTCCACGCGCGTGGTCTGACTGAGATCGATGATCGCCGTTCCCGCCGTCGCCTGGGCGCGCGCCTCCCAGAGCGGGACCAGCAGATCCTGATCCAGCTCCCCGTGCAGCGCCAGCGTCTCGCCCTCGCGAGTCCAGCTCAGCTGCCCGCTCATTATTTTTTCTGTTCCAGGGTGATCGGCTGCGCAGAGATCGCTTTCAGCTGCGCGGTCAGGCCATCAACGCCCTTGGTGCGCAGCAGATCGCTCCACTCATTCTGTTTGGTGGTGATCATGCTCACCCCTTCCGCGATCATATCGTAGGCCTGCCAGTTGCCGGTCTGGGTATTTTTACGCCACTGGAAGTCAAGACGTACCGGCGGACGACCGTTCGGGTCGATGATAGTGACGCGGATCGGAACGATGGTTGCGCTGCCCAGCGGCTGCTCCGGAGCAATCTGGTAAGTCTGCCCATGGTACATCGCCAGCGCCTGACCGTAGGCCTGCTTCAGGTATTCACGGAAGGCGGCAAAATAGGCCTCACGCTGCGCAGGGGTCGCTTCTTTGTAATAGCGGCCCAGCACCAGCGCGCCGGCATATTTCACCTGTACATACGGCAATAACTCCTGGTCGACGATGTCGCGCAGATAGTTAGGATTAGCTTTAATCTTCGGCTGTTCATTCTTCAGGCGATCGAAGGTTTTCTGCGCCGCTTCATTCATCAGCTTATACGGATTGGACTGATCTGCAGCCTGGACGGCGGTCAGCGGGGCAATCACCAGCATGGCGACCATGAGTAAGCGTTTAAACATATCGTATTTCTCCTGAAATTAATGCGTCGTGCCGGCTGCCGGCGTCGCGTCAGTATGACCTTCTGCCTCGGCCTTATCATTGCCAGAATTCTGATTGTCGCCGCCCTTACTGTTATAAAGGAACTGACCAATCAGATCTTCCAGCACCATGGCGGACTTGGTGTCCTGGATAGTGCCGCCGTCTTTAAGGATAGTCGTCCCGAGGTCCGGGTCTTCAAAACCGACGTTCAGCGCCAGGTACTGCTCGCCCAGCAGGCCAGAGGTGCGGATCGCCAACGAACTGGTATCCGGGATATGGTTGTAGCGCTCATCGATATCGAGCTCCACGCGTGGCAGATAGGTTTTCGGATCGAGCGTAATGTCCGCTACCCGCCCCACTACCACGCCGCCGATGCGCACCGGCGAGCGCGCCTTCAGGCCGCCGATGTTATCGAAAGTCGCATAAAGGCGATAAGTCGGCTCGGTGCGTAGCGAGGTGACGTTCGCCGCCTTCAGGCAGACAAACAGCGCCGCCAGCAGCGCCACCAGTAAGAACACCCCTACCCAGATTTCAGTTTTTTTCGTTTGCATGAACTCAATTCCCAAACATCAGCGCAGTCAGCACAAAATCCAGCCCCAGAACCGCCAGCGACGCATGCACCACGGTACGCGTTGTCGCCCGGCTAATCCCGGCGGAAGTGGGGATAGCGTCATAACCATTAAATAACGCAATCCAGGTTACCGTAATAGCGAACACCAGACTCTTAATCAGGCAGTTCACCAGATCCATTCGCCAGTCGACGGCATTTTGCATCGCGGTCCAGAAAAAACCACCGTCAATGCCTTTCCAGCTCACACCCACCAGCGCACCGCCCCAGATCCCTACCGCGACGAAGATAATCGTCAGCAGCGGCAGCGAAATGACACCGGCCCAGAAGCGTGGGGAAATGACGCGACGCAGCGGATCCACCGCCATCATCTCCATACTGGAGAGCTGTTCCGTGGCCCGCATCAGGCCAATCTCGGCGGTCAGCGCCGACCCGGCGCGGCCGGCAAACAGCAGCGCGGCGACCACCGGCCCCAGCTCACGCAGCAGCGACAGCGCCACCAGCATGCCAAGACTGGTCTCTGCGCTGTAGGTGGTTAACACCAGATACCCCTGCAGCCCGAGCACCATACCGATAAACAAGCCCGATACAATGATAATCAGCATCGACAGGACGCCGACGTTATAGAGTTGACGAACCAGCAGCGGCGCGTGCTTGCGAAACTCTGGTTTGCCGACAACGGCGTTGAAAAGCATTAATCCGGCGCGTCCAAACGTCGCGGTGGTTTTAATACCGCGATGACCTAGCGCGGCCAGCGCATTAAACAGCATGAGTCGCTCAACTCCCTATGCCTAATAAATCATGGTGATAGTCGCCAGCAGGATAACGGAACGGCACCGGACCGTCGGCAATACCATCAATGAACTGACGAACCCGAGGATCGGTATTCTCCCGTAGCGACTGGGCGCTACCGTGGGCGACAATCTTTTTATCCGCCACGATATACGCGTAGTCCGCGATGCTAAGCACCTCGGGCACATCGTGCGAAACCACGATGCAAGTGACACCCAGCGTGCTGTTGAGTTCAGAAATCAGCTTCACCAGCACGCCCATAGTGATGGGATCCTGCCCGACGAACGGTTCGTCGAACATAATCAGATCCGGCTCCAGGGCAATGGCTCTCGCCAGGGCGGCGCGGCGCGCCATCCCACCGGAAAGCTCAGAAGGCATTAACTTCGCCGCACCGCGTAGCCCCACCGCTTCCAGCTTCATCATCACCGTCGTATGCAGCAGCGCAGGCGGCAAATGCGTATGTTCGCGCAGCGGATAGGCAACGTTGTCAAAGACATTGAGATCGGTGAACAGCGCGCCGGACTGGAACAGCATGCTCATCCGCTTACGCACCGTATAAAGACGCGAACGCGTCATCTGCGGCACGTTCTCGCCATCAAACAGGATCTCTCCCCTGTCCGGCGGGATCTGGCCGCCGATCAGGCGTAACAGGGTAGTCTTGCCGATCCCCGAAGGTCCCATGATCGCAGTAATTTTACCGCGCGGCACCGACAGCGAGATGTCGTCGAAGATCACACGATCGCCGCGTGAAAAGCGGATACCGCGCACTTCAACTAAATTCGCCTGAGTTTGGCTCATAAAATCATCCTTACTAAACACCTGACGGGCAAGCATGGCCCTTTCTTGCGCCACAATCACAACATTTTTACAGAATCTTACCTGCACAGGTTAGCGAAAGCTGGCATTTGTTTTACTTTTGGCACACATAAAGTCAAAATTAAGAATTCGTTACGCTGCGTAGGGATAACCCAGCGAGGCGACGATTATACCTGAAGAAAGGACTTTAGATGCTCTTAGCGACGGCTCTGTTAATTATTGGTTTATTGCTGGTTGTCTACAGTGCCGATCGTCTGGTCTATGCCGCCTCCATCCTGTGTCGTATGTTGGGGATCCCGCCGCTGATCATCGGCATGACAGTGGTCAGTATCGGCACCAGCCTGCCTGAGATCATGGTCGCCACCGCGGCCTCGCTGCACGGGCAGACCGATCTGGCGGTCGGCACCGCGCTCGGATCTAATATCACCAATATCTTATTGATCCTCGGTCTCGCCGCCTTACTCAGGCCATTTACCGTGCATTCTGATATTCTGCGCCGCGAATTACCGCTAATGTTGCTGGTCAGCGTGCTGGCGGGACTGGTGCTCTACGATGGACAACTGACCCGTCTCGACGGGCTATTTTTACTGGCGTTAGCGCTTCTGTGGCTGCTGTTCACCATCAAAATCGCTCGCCTGGCGGAGCGCCAGGGAAGCGATAGCCTGACCCGCGAACAGCTGGCGGAGCTGCCACGCGAAGGGTCGCTGCCGGTCGCCCTGCTCTGGTTAGGGGTAGCGATGATCGTCATGCCGATGGCGACCCGCATGGTGGTGGATAACAGTACAGTGCTGGCAAACTATTTCGCCATCAGCGAACTGACCGTCGGCCTGACGGTGGTGGCGATAGGCACCAGCCTGCCGGAGCTGGCCACCGCCATCGCCGGGGCGCGGAAAGGGGAAGATGATATTGCCATCGGCAATATCATCGGCGCCAATATCCTTAATATCGCACTGGTGCTGGGTTTACCGGCGCTGATCGCGCCGGGGAGCTTTGCGACCGAAGCCTTCACTCGCGATTATGGCGTGATGCTGCTGGTCAGCCTGATCTTCGCAGTGCTGTGCTGGCGCCGTCAGCAGCAGCCGGGACGACTGGTTGGCGCGCTGCTGGTCGGCGGCTTTGTGGTTTGGTTGGCGATGCTGTTTTGGACAGCACCGCTCTTCGTTGAATGATTCGGGATAACATCATGTCGCAAATAGATTTGCCCACGGATTTTGACTTTCAACAGGCAGGCCGTCAGGTGCTGGAAATTGAACGTGAAGGTCTGGCCCAGCTCGATCAATACATAAATGAAGACTTTACCCATGCCTGCGAAACGATTTTCCGCTGCGGCGGGAAAGTCGTGGTGATGGGGATGGGCAAATCCGGCCACATCGGCCGCAAAATGGCGGCAACCTTCGCCAGTACCGGCACCTCGGCATTTTTTGTCCACCCCGGCGAAGCGGCGCACGGTGATTTAGGTATGGTCACGCCGCAGGATGTGGTAATTGCGCTGTCGAACTCCGGCGAATCGAATGAAATCCTCGCGCTGATCCCGGTCCTCAAGCGCCAGCAGGTGAAGCTTATCTGTATCACCAGCCGGCCGGAGAGCAGCATGGCGCGCGCGGCGGATATCCATCTGTGCGTGAAAGTGCCGAAGGAGGCCTGCCCGTTAGGACTGGCGCCCACGTCGAGCACCACCGCCGCGCTGGTGATGGGTGATGCCCTCGCCGTCGCCCTGCTGGAAGCCCGCGGCTTTACCGCTGAGGATTTCGCCCTGTCGCATCCGGGCGGCGCACTCGGCCGTAAGCTGTTGCTGCGGGTCAATGATATTATGCATACCGGTGATGAAATCCCGCACGTCGGCCTGCAGGCGACCCTGCGCGATGCGCTGCTGGAAATCACGCGTAAAAATTTAGGCATGACCGCTATCTGCGATGACGATATGAACATCATCGGTATCTTTACCGACGGTGACCTGCGCCGGGTCTTCGATACCGGCGTTGATATGCGCGATGCCAGCATTGCCGACGTCATGACCCGGGGAGGTATCCGCATCCGCCCCGGCACTCTGGCGGTGGATGCGCTAAACCTGATGCAATCCCGTCATATCACCTGCGTGCTGGTTGCCGATGGCGACCATCTGCTGGGTGTGGTACATATGCACGATCTGCTGCGCGCGGGCGTAGTGTAAGTAAGGAAAAAATAATGAATAATGCTGATGCTCAGTTAGCGACCTGCTACGGGCCGGTAAGCCAGGCGTTTGTCGATCGCGCGGCGAAGATCCGTCTACTGATCCTTGATGTCGACGGTGTATTATCCGACGGGCTTATATATATGGGTAATCACGGCGAGGAGCTGAAAGCGTTTAACGTCCGCGATGGCTATGGTATCCGCTGCGCGCTGACCTCGGGTATTGAAGTGGCGATTATTACCGGGCGAAAAGCTAAACTGGTAGAAGATCGCTGTCAGACGCTGGGCATTACGCATTTGTACCAGGGGCAGTCGGACAAGCTGCTGGCGTTCCGCGATCTGACGGACAAACTGCACGTGCGGCCGGAAGAAGTCGCCTACATCGGCGACGATCTTATTGACTGGCCGGTGATGGCCGAAGTGGGCCTTAGCGTCGCCGTCGCCGATGCGCATCCGCTGCTGCTACCGCGGGCGAATTATGTCACGCGAATTAACGGCGGACGCGGCGCGGTACGCGAAGTCTGCGATTTGTTACTATTGGCGCAGGGCAAGTTGGATGAGGCCAAAGGGCAATCAATATGAGTAAAACCAGACGTTGGGTTATCATTTTACTGTCGCTGCTCGCGCTGATCCTTATCGGCCTGAATCTGGCGAATACGGACGACACGGCCCAGCCGGAGGTCAATCCTAACGACCCTACGTATAAAAGCGAACATACCGACACCGTGGTATACAGTCCGGAAGGCGCCCTGAGCTATCGGCTGATTGCCGAGCACGTGGAATATTTTTCCGATCAGGAGGTCTCCTGGTTTACCAAACCGGTGATGACCACCTTTGATACTAACAAGGTGCCTACCTGGTCGGTCAGAGCAGACAAAGCGAAGCTGACGAATGACCGGATGCTCTATCTTTACGGGCACGTTGAGGTGAATGCGCTCGCGCCAGATTCTCAACTGCGCAAAATTACGACGGATAACGCCCAGATAAATCTGGTAACGCAGGACGTTACCTCCGATGACATGGTGACGTTATACGGCACCACATTTAATTCCAGCGGCCTGAAAATGCGTGGAAACCTTCGCAGCAAAAATGCCGAGCTGATTGAAAAGGTGAGAACCTCTTATGAAATTCAGAACAAACAAACTCAGCCTTAAGATTGCGCTCGCCGGCGCGTTACTGGCCGCCAGCCTGCCGGCCCTCGCCAAGACGGGCGATACCGATCAGCCGATCCATATCGAATCCGATCAGCAGTCGCTGGACATGCAGGGCAATGTCGTCACCTTCACCGGTAACGTGGTCGTGACCCAGGGGACGATCAAGATTAACGCTGATAAAGTGGTGGTCACCCGTCCGGGCAACGAGAAAGGCAAAGAGGTGATCGAAGGTTTCGGTAACCCGGCTACTTTCTATCAGATGCAGGATAACGGCAAGCCGGTAAAAGGCCGGGCGTCGAAAATGCGCTACGAGCTGCAGAACGATTACGTCGTGCTGACGGGCAACGCTTATCTGGAACAGCTCGACAGCAACATCAAGGGCGACAAGATCACCTATCTGGTGAAAGAGCAAAAAATGCAGGCCTTCAGCGACAAAGGTCGACGCGTCACCACCGTTCTGGTGCCGTCCGAGCTGCAGGACAAAAGCGGCAACCAGCAAAAGAAGAGTAACTAATCCGTTATGGCAACCTTAACTGCGAAGAATCTCGCTAAAGCGTACAAAGGCCGCCGCGTGGTGGAAGATGTCAGTCTCACCGTTAACTCGGGCGAGATTGTCGGCTTGCTCGGCCCGAACGGCGCCGGTAAAACGACCACCTTCTACATGGTGGTCGGGATTGTGCCCCGCGACGCAGGCAATATCATCATCGATGACGAAGACATCAGCCTGCTGCCGCTGCACGCGCGCGCGCGACGGGGCATCGGCTACCTGCCGCAGGAAGCGTCGATTTTCCGTCGCCTCAGCGTCTATGACAACCTGATGGCGGTCCTGCAGATCCGTGACGATCTATCCAGCGAACAACGGGAAGATCGCGCTAAAGAGCTGATGGAAGAGTTTCATATTGAGCACCTGCGCGACAGCCTCGGTCAGGCGCTCTCCGGTGGTGAACGCCGCCGCGTCGAAATCGCCCGCGCGCTGGCGGCGAATCCGAAATTTATTCTTCTGGATGAACCCTTTGCCGGCGTGGATCCGATCTCCGTTATCGATATTAAACGCATCATTGAGCACCTGCGCGACAGCGGTCTCGGCGTTCTGATTACCGACCATAACGTCCGTGAGACCCTCGCGGTCTGCGAACGCGCGTATATTGTCAGTCAGGGACACCTTATCGCTCATGGTACACCGCAGCAGATCCTCGAAGATGAGCAGGTTAAGCGCGTGTATCTTGGGGAAGACTTCAGACTCTGATAGGGTAGAGGTTACAGACGTTTTAGCCGGAGATATTTACCCTGAACATGAAGCAAGGTTTGCAATTAAGGCTTAGCCAACAGCTTGCCATGACGCCGCAGCTGCAGCAGGCGATTCGTTTGCTGCAGTTGTCCACGTTAGAACTCCAGCAAGAGCTCCAGCAAGCGCTGGAAAGTAACCCGTTGCTTGAGCAAACCGATCTTCACGACGAGGTAGAGGCAAAAGAGGTGGAGGACCGCGAGTCCCTCGATACCGTCGATGCGCTTGAGCAAAAAGAGATGCCCGACGAACTGCCTCTCGATGCCAGCTGGGATGAAATCTATACCGCTGGCACGCCGTCGGGTAACGGCGTCGACTATCAGGACGACGAGCTTCCCGTCTATCAAGGCGAGACCACCCAGACGCTGCAGGACTATCTGATGTGGCAGGTTGAGCTGACGCCTTTCACCGACACCGACCGCGCTATTGCCACCTCTATCGTCGACGCCGTCGACGATACGGGCTACCTCACGATTCAGATTGAAGATATTGTCGACAGCATCGGCGATGACGAGATCGGCCTGGAGGAGGTGGAAGCGGTCCTCAAGCGAATCCAGCGTTTTGATCCGGTTGGCGTCGCAGCGAAAGATCTGCGCGACTGCCTGCTGATCCAGCTGTCGCAATTTGCTAAAGAGACGCCGTGGCTGGAAGAGGCCCGGCTGATTATCAGCGACCATCTTGATCTGCTGGCCAACCATGATTTCCGCACTCTAATGCGAGTCACCCGCCTGAAAGAAGAGGTGCTTAAAGAGGCGGTCAATCTGATCCAGTCCCTGGATCCTCGCCCTGGCCAGTCCATTCAGACCAGCGAACCGGAATATGTCATCCCGGATGTGCTGGTGCGCAAGGTGAGCGGCCGCTGGACCGTCGAGCTCAACGCCGACAGCATTCCACGGTTGAAAATAAATCAGCAGTATGCGGCAATGGGCAACAGCGCCCGCAATGACGCCGACGGCCAGTTCATTCGCAGCAATCTGCAGGAAGCCCGCTGGCTGATTAAAAGTCTGGAAAGCCGCAACGATACCCTGCTGCGCGTCAGCCGCTGCATCGTAGAGCAGCAGCAGGCTTTTTTCGAACAGGGTGAAGAGTATATGAAGCCGATGGTGCTGGCCGATATCGCCCAGGCCGTCGAGATGCATGAATCGACAATTTCCCGTGTCACCACGCAAAAATATCTGCACAGTCCGCGCGGTATTTTTGAACTGAAGTATTTCTTCTCCAGCCATGTGAATACCGAAGGCGGAGGCGAAGCCTCGTCGACGGCGATTCGCGCGCTGGTGAAGAAGCTCATCGCCGCGGAAAACCCCGCGAAGCCGTTGAGCGACAGTAAGCTCACCTCCATGCTGTCCGAGCAGGGTATTATGGTGGCGCGCCGCACTGTCGCGAAGTACAGAGAGTCTTTATCCATCCCGCCGTCAAACCAGCGTAAACAACTGGTCTGACATAACCGATAAGGAAGACACTATGCAGCTCAACATTACAGGACACAACGTCGAAATTACGCCTGCGATGCGCGAATTCGTTACGGCGAAGTTCAGCAAGCTGGAGCAATTTTTCGACCGGATCAATCAGGTCTATATTGTGTTAAAAGTAGAGAAAGTGACGCAAATTGCGGACGCGAATCTGCATGTCAACGGTGGCGAAATCCATGCCAGTGCGGAAGGGCAGGATATGTATGCGGCTGTCGATGGTCTTATCGACAAGCTGGCAAGACAGTTAACGAAGCACAAAGATAAACTAAAACAACACTAATTGTCCGGGCCCCCTTGCGCCCGCCGCTGGATATCATCGGCGACGGGCGCGGGGGCGCTCAGGTGAAATTATGATGAACAACGATTCGGCTCTACAACTGAGCAACGTCCTGAACCAGGAATGTACCCGTAGCCAGGTGCACTGCCAGAGCAAGAAGCGTGCTCTGGAAATCATCAGCGAACTGGCCGCCAAACAGTTAAGTTTGCCGCCGCAGGTGGTGTTCGAAGCGATCCTCACCCGCGAAAAAATGGGCAGTACCGGGATCGGCAATGGTATTGCCATTCCCCACGGAAAACTGGAAGAGGATACGCTGCGTGCTGTCGGCGTTTTTGTCCAGCTGGAAACCCCCATCGCCTTCGACGCGATCGACAATCAACCTGTCGACCTGCTGTTCGCGCTGCTGGTGCCGGCCGACCAGACAAAAACTCACCTGCATACGCTCTCCCTGGTGGCCAAACGGCTGGCGGACAAAGCGATTTGTCGTCGCCTGCGCGCGGCGCAGAGCGATGAAGAGTTGTATGAGATCATCACCGAAGCAGGAAGCAGCGATGACGCATAACGGCAGTCGCACCTTATCCTTTATCGTACTGAGGAGAAACGGTACATGGTACTGATGATCGTCAGCGGCCGCTCGGGCTCGGGGAAATCCGTCGCTCTGCGAGCGCTGGAAGATATGGGCTTTTACTGCGTGGATAACCTGCCGGTCGTGCTGCTGCCCGACCTGGCGCGGTCGCTGGCTGACCGTAATATCTCCGCGGCCGTCAGCATCGACGTGCGTAACATGCCGGAATCCCCGGAGATATTCGAGCAGGCGATGCAGAATCTGCCGGAATGTTTTTCTCCGCAGCTGCTGTTCCTTGATGCCGACCGCAATACCCTGATCCGCCGGTACAGCGATACCCGTCGCCTGCACCCGCTCTCCAGCAAGAATCTGTCGCTGGAAAGCGCCATCGACGAAGAGAGCGATCTGCTGGAGCCCCTGCGCTCCCGCGCCGATCTGATCGTCGATACGTCGGAAATGTCGGTGCATGAGCTGGCCGAGATGCTGCGTACCCGACTGCTGGGTAAACGCGAGCGTGAACTGACGATGGTCTTCGAATCCTTCGGCTTCAAGCACGGTATTCCGATCGATGCCGATTACGTCTTTGACGTGCGCTTTCTGCCCAACCCGCACTGGGATCCGAAACTGCGTCCAATGACCGGTCTGGATAAACCAGTGGCCGCCTTCCTCGATCGGCACACTGAAGTGCACAACTTTATTTATCAGACCCGAAGCTATCTTGAGCTATGGTTACCGATGCTGGAGACCAACAATCGCAGCTATCTGACGGTGGCCATTGGCTGTACCGGCGGTAAACATCGTTCGGTTTATATTGCTGAACAACTGGCTGACTACTTCCGCTCGCGCGGCAAGAACGTGCAGTCTCGTCATCGGACGCTGGAAAAACGTAAATCATGACCGTAAAGCAGACCGTTGAAATCACCAATAAGCTGGGCATGCACGCCCGCCCGGCGATGAAGCTGTTCGAACTGATGCAGAATTTCGATGCCGAAGTACTGCTGCGCAACGATGAAGGCACGGAGGCGGAAGCCAACAGCGTGATTGCCCTGCTGATGCTGGACTCGGCGAAAGGGCGACAGATAGAGGTGGAGGCCAGCGGTCCGCAGGAAGTTGAAGCCCTCGCCGCGGTGATTGCCCTGTTTAACGCTGGCTTTGACGAAGACTAAACGTGACGCTTCCCGGCGACGGACGACTGGCGACTGTACCAGCCCCGGCGCCGGAGTAACCCGCTAATAGAGCTTATGCTCGCGCATGAACCCTTCCCCGCCCAGCTGTCGCATCTGGCGTAAGATCCAGGCCTGACGACTGCGCACATAGCCTGACGGCGCATCGGCGCGATAGCGGATCGGGTTCGGCAGCACCGCGGCCAGCAGAGCCGCTTCCCCCGGCGTCAGCTGACTGGCGGGTTTATGAAAATAGCGCTGGGCGGCCGCTTCCACACCAAATATCCCATCGCCGAACTCGGCAATATTCAGGTAGACGGTCAGGATCCGCTTTTTACTCCACACGGTTTCGATCCCGACAGTCAGCCCAGCTTCCAGCCCCTTACGCAGCCAGCTGCGGCCATCCCATAAAAACAGGTTTTTCGCCGTCTGCTGCGACAGCGTTGACGCGCCGCGGATGCGGGTCTCGTGACGTTCATTGTGCGCCAGCGCTTTCTCAATCGCCGACACGTCGAACCCCCAGTGTTCCGGGAACTTCTGATCTTCGGCGGCAATCACCGCCAGCCCCATCCATGGAGAGATCTTATCCATGGCAACCCAGTCGGAATGCGCCAGATAATGGAAATCGCCGGACAGCCAGGCGCTCACCTGCCGCTCAAGCATCACCGCCGAAAACGGCACCGGCAGCACGCTAAACAGCGCGATCCCCCCGCCCCAGAGGACGGCGGCGATCAGCAGCAGACGCAATGCCAGACGTTTTAGCAGCGCAAGGGGCGCAACGCGGAGCCTCATGCGCTCAGCGCCAGCACGCGGGCCACCAGCTTCTCAATCCCGGTGGCGGCTTGCGCAATGTCCTCCGCCAGCATATACGCCGGAGTGGTGACCACTTTGTTGTCTTCATCCACCACGATGTCGTCGACCGGGCAAGGCACGTGCTCTGCCCCCATCTCTTCCACCACATCGGCGGTATCAAGATCGGTCCCAATGGTCATCCGCAGCGGAAACGCAAAGATCTTCGGCAGCATCGCCGGGGCAATGCACATAAAGCCCAGCGGCTTGCCGGTCTGATGCATCGCCAGCGCCAGGGCCCGCAGATCGGGATCCACCTGGCATTCGCTGCCCTCGGCGGCGAAGCTGCTTAGATTTTTCGCCGCGCCGAAGCCGCCAGGGACGATCAGCGCGTCCAGCGTCTCCGCACGCGCCTGCACCAGCGGCAGGATGTCGCCGCGGGCGATACGCGCTGCTTCCACCAGCACATTGCGCTGCTCTGGCATCGCCTCCCCGGTCAGATGGTTGATGACATCGCGCTGCGGTTTATCGGGCGCAAAGCACACTGCCTGCGCGCCGTTGCGCGCGATCGCCAGCAGGGTAATCACCGCCTCATGGATTTCACTGCCGTCGTACACGCCGCAGCCGCCCAGTACCACACCAATTTTTTTCATCGCTTTCGCTCCTCCATGCAACTCGCTGAAACCAGTCAAAAATGTCGATTAACTCGCTATGCTTCACATATTTTACTGATTCATGTAACAAATTAGTTAAGCTTTGCTATCTTAATGAGCGAGCAATCCACTTCTTCGGTTGCGCCACGTAACAACATCACTCAAACAACACTGGCTCAACCACCAGTTCCCTGGTGTTGGCGCAGTATTCGCGCACCCCGGTCTGTCCGGGGTCATTTTTTGCTGGCTTTCGCCACCCACGCCTTCAGTACCGCTACATCGTTTTGCCACTCGGATTTCATCTCTTCAACCCATTCAGCGACATTATCAGACCAGGCAGGCAGATCCGGAGTCTGGATCTGCTGGCCCAGCTGCTGGATGTGGCGCAGTCCGATAGAACCGGCCGCCCCTTTGATCTTATGCCCCTCTTCGACAATCCCTTTTTGGTCGCGGGCGGTCAGATTAGACTCCAGAACGGACATGTAGCCCGGCATCATCTTCTCAAACACCGCGAGGCCATCGTTGATAAGCTTCGGTCCCACCAGCTCGATATATTGCTCCAGCATATCGGTATCCAGCACCGCGTCGGCTTTATGCAGATCGGCCGCCGGCGCTTCCTGCGCTTCCTCATCCGGTGCATCCCAGAATTTCTTGATCATGGCCGTCAGCGCTGGCACCGATAGCGGCTTACTCAACACATCGTCCATTCCGGCGTCGAGATACTCTTTTTTATTCTTCAGCACGTTGGCGGTCAGGGCGACCAGCGGCGGTAGCTCGTCAGCGGCAAAGCGCTGTTTCAGTTCCCGGGAAATATCCAGTCCGGTCATGTCCGGTAACTGAATATCCAACAGCACAAGGTCATATTCGCCTGGCTCAAACATCTCCAGCGCGGCTTTCCCGGTCATCGCCACATCAACGCTGTTACCCAGTTTTTCCAGCACTGAACGGGCCACAATAACGTTGAGCTCAATGTCCTCAACCAGCAGCACGTTGAGCGCCGGTAATGGCATGTCGTCTTCCGCCAGCGTATCTTCCACTTCTTCCGCAATGGCAGGCGCATGGACGGTAAGCGTAAAGGTCGCCCCTTTACCCGGCTGGCTGGTAACGCTGATATCACCGCCCATATTACGCGCCAGGCGACGCGAGACGGCGAGACCAATCCCGGTTCCGGTGGCCGGTTTGCCGCCGTGGCTGTCTTTGACCTGGTAATACATGGCGAAAATTTTGTCCTGTTCCGCTTCAGGAATACCAATTCCGGAGTCTTCCACTTCGAAGTGCAGGATATCGCCTTCGTCATAGCGCACGCGGACGTTCACCCCTCCGCCCTGCGGGGTAAACTTCACGGCGTTACTGATAAGATTCCACAGGATCTGCCGCAGGCGGGTCCCATCCGTGATTACCTTATGCGGCAGCGGCAGGCTCGGCTCCAGCACAAAGCGCAGCCCCTTTTGCTGTGCCTGCAAGCCGGATAGGTTTTCAAGGTCGGCAAGGAAGCTGGTGAAGTCCACCGGCTGGTTATCGAGCTGCACCTTGCGGCGCTCCATTTTGTCCATGTCGATAATATCATTGAAGATATTCCCCAGCGTCACCGCCGAGACATGGATAGTTTTCAGGTATTTTTCCTGTTCGCTGGTCAGTTCGGTATCCAGCAAAATTCGGCTCAGCCCGACGATCCCGTTTAGCGGGGTACGCAGCTCATGACTGATGGTGGAAATAAAGGTGGTTTTATCCCGGCTGGCGCGCTCAAGAGCGTCCTGATAGCGTTTACGTTCGGTGATATCGCGGCCGAAGCCCATCAGGCCGCGACGCTTACCGACGCGATCGTAGTAGGGGACCTTGCGGATTTCAAAGCACGCTTTGCGGCCATCGGGATAGTCCAGCCACTGCTCATAGGTCAGCGATACATTATGGCGGAACACCTTCTCGTCGGTCTCCAGTACCTTTTCCGCCGCCTCTTCGCTATAGACGTCCTGCGGTTTGAGGTGGATCAGCTGTTTCTCGCTTTTGCCGGTCAGCAGCTCCATCGCCCGGTTACAGCCTGAAAACTCCTTATCCTCATTGCGATAGAAGACCAGGTCCGGGGAAGCATCAAGGAAAGAGCGCAGAAAGGAGGATTGCTGTTCGAGCTGGATCTGCGTCTCTTCACGCTCTTTCATCTCAATCTTCAACTGCTCGAGGGTGGTCTCGCGCTCGGCTTCCGCTTTTTCACGTTCGCCAATCTCCTGATTCAACTGCGCGATGTTATCTTTCAGTTGGACGTTCAGCTTTAGATCGCGCTCACGCATCTCCTCCAGCTTGTCCACCAGCCGCGAAAGACGCTGACGGGACTCTTCGAGCTGCTCCACCACCACCGAGAGAAAGTAGACCGCCCAAGGCGTGATCAGCAGGCCAAAGAAGATAGAGCGGATAACGTCGATACTTTCAACCTGGCCATGCAGCACCATGGTAACCGCCATCTGTACCACGATGGCCAGCACCACCAGCGCAAGAGCCAACAGCATCGAAAAGCGGACCAGACCCAGCTTCATCATCAGGTCGACATAATACTGCGCCAGCATACGAATTTGCTTCATAGGGGATTCCTTCACGACAACTCCGCACAATAATACTCAATTCTGAGCAATGCGCTGTAAGTTGTGCAAAAAATGCGGGCAGGAGTCGATACGGCGGCCGGCCGCAGAGGCGAACCAGCCGCAAAAGAGGGGGATCAGAAGAGGGATTAACGCTTGCTTAACGCCTCCCAGAGTCCTTTCAGGTAGGTCACGCCAAGGGCGCGGTCGAACAGGCCATAGCCCGGCCGTCCGGTCTCTCCCCAGATAAAGCGACCATGATCCGGGCGAATATAGCCGTCGAATCCGTTGTCATACAGCGCTTGCATCACTTTGTACATATCCAGGGAGCCGTACTCTGACGGATGGGCGCACTCGTAAAAGTCTTTATCCTGCATCAGCTTTATATTGCGGACGTGGGCAAAATGAATTCGCTTACGCCGCGTAAATTCTGCCAGGATGGCGTACACGTCATTATCAGGATCTTCGGCAATCGAGCCGGTGCAGAGCGTAATGCCGTTGGCGGGTGAATCGACGGCCCGGCAGATCCAGTCCAGATCGTCGCGGTTTTTGACCACCCGCGGCAGGCCAAAAATGGAGTACGGCGGGTCGTCCGGGTGGATCGCCATTTTCACCCCAACCTCTTCGCAAACCGGGATCACCGCCTGCAGAAAATAAACCAGGTTCTCCCGCAGCTTCTGATCATCCACCGCGCTATATTTGGCAAACAGGGTCTGCACCTCCGCCAGCCGTTCCGGCTCCCAGCCCGGCAAGGCGAAGCCGTTTGAATTCTCAAGCACCTCCTTCACCACGTCTTCCAGCCGCTTATCGATATCTTTCTTCTCAAACGCCATCGTCAGCGAGCCATCCGGCAGGACGTAGTTCATATCCGTCTTCATCCAGTCGAAAACCGGCATGAAGTTATAGCAGATGACTTTAACGCCAAAGCGGGCAAGGTTGCGGATGGTCTGCTGGTAGTTGGCAATATAGCGGTCACGGGTAGGTAGGCCGATTTTGATGTCGTCATGGATGTTGACGCTCTCTATCACCTCCATTTTCAGGCCTGCGGCATGGGCCTGACCGACCAGACGCTCAATTTTATCCACCGGCCATACTTCGCCCACCGCGACGTCGTAGAGCGCGCCGACCACCCCCTCAACGCCAGGCACCTGGCGAATATGTTCTAATGAAATCTTGTCTTCCTCTGGTCCAAACCAGCGCATTGTCATCTGCATTGTCTTCACCTGCTCAACTTAGTTTAATTTACCCTACTACCATACCAGTAATCATAGATGATTGAGCGTTGGCTGTCGTGATAGCGATCACATTCCTGCCGACCGGCTCGCCAGCGGTGAATGCGTCGGTGCATTCATAATTTTTTCAATTTATTTCAATAGATTAATCATGCTATGGCTTTTTCTGCCGAGCTTTCTCAAATGTGATCCAGGCCTGATTATGATCTTTTGCATACTTGTATGGTAATAAAAGTAGCGTAATTTGTTCAGAAAAAAGACAATGGAAGGAATCAAAATGAGAAGCGTCGTCGTCAAAGAGCCAGGCCAACTGAACATTGAATCACGTCCGGTTCCAGTTCCGGGCGCCCATGAAGTACGGGTGAAAATTGCTTTTGCCGGGATCTGTGGTTCCGATGTACACATCTATCACGGCCACAACCCTTTCGCGAAATATCCCCGCGTCATCGGCCATGAATTCTATGGCATCATCGACGCCGTCGGCGAGCAGGTATCTCCGGCACGCATCGGCGAGCGTGTCGCGGTGGACCCCGTTGTCAGCTGCGGCCATTGTTATCCTTGCTCGGTAGGAAGGCCGAATGTCTGTACGCAGCTCCAGGTCATAGGAGTTCACCGCGACGGGGGATTTAGCGACTATGCCTGCGTGCCGGCGAAAAATGCCTGGCGCATCCCCGAGGCTATCAGCGACCGTCAGGCAACGATGGTTGAGCCTTTTACCATCGCGGCAAATATTACCGCCCAGCTGCAGCCCACGGCGCAAGATATTGCCCTGGTTTACGGCGCTGGCCCGATGGGGCTGACAATCATTCAGGCGCTAAAGGGGGTATATGGCGTTAAGCAGGTGATCGTCGTGGATCGCATTGCCGAACGTCTGCAGATGGCCCGGGAAAACGGCGCCGATCTGACGCTCGATAACACTGACCAGCCGCTCGCGGAACAGCTGGCGCAGCGGCAGCTTGCCCCCACGCTGGTCATTGATGCCGCCTGCCACCCGGCGATCCTGCAGGAAGCCATTCTCCTCGCCTCCCCCGCCGCCCGCATCGGTATACTCGGTTTCTCCGGCGAGGCCTCGACCCTCACTCAGCAAAGCATCACCAGTAAAGAAATTTCTATTTTCTCCTCCCGGCTGAACAGCGGGCGTTTTCCGCTGGTCATCGACTGGATGGAGAAAGGCCTTATTCGTCCGGAGGCGTTAATCACCCATTGTATGCCGTTGGAGCAGGTGAAAGAGGCCATGGAGATTTTTGCTAACGACCGTAAGACCTGCTGCAAAGTGCTGCTGCAGCTGGGTTAAACCGGCATCGTATAGAATAACGGCCGACGGATATCTGCGTATCCGCCGCGCCTGATATAAATAATATAATGAGCATGGTGTTATCATGGGAAAAAATATCCGCTGGATTATCGTCCTGTTATTATTTTTAGTATATATGATAAATTATCTGGACCGGGTGGCATTATCCATTACGGTCCCGATGATTGAAAAGGACCTTGCACTTAACGCTGAACAATTCGGCATTATTTTCGGCAGCTTTTTCTTCGGCTACGCGGTATTTAATTTTATTGGCGGTTTGGCCGTGGATAAGTTTGGCGCAACGCTGGTAATGGGCCTGGCGGTCGGTCTGTGGTCGCTGTTTTGCGGCTTAACCGCGGTAGCCACCGGCTTTTATTCCATGCTGGTGCTGCGGGTGCTTTTCGGGATGGCGGAAGGCCCGATCTGCGCATCGGCGAACAAGATGATCAACGGCTGGTTTCCTAAAAAGCAAGCGGCTACCGCCGTCGGCTTTCTCAGCGCAGGCTCTCCGCTGGGCGGCGCGGTCGCCGGCCCCATCGTCGGTTACCTGGCCCTGGCATTCGGCTGGCGCCCGGCTTTTATGATTATTTTCGCTATCGGTATTGTATGGATGATAGCGTGGTTTTTCATTGCCGCTAATTCGCCCGAAAAGCATAAAAAAGTCAGCCAGGAAGAACTTAAGCTGATTAATAAAATGAAAGAAGAAGAAGTCGCGCTGGAAACAATAGAAAATCAAACAACTCACTCGCTGGGTTATTATTTGAAACAGCCAATTATTCTGGTAACGGCCTTTGCCTTCTTCTGCTACAACTATATTCTGTTTTTCTTTCTCAGCTGGTTCCCGTCCTATCTGGTACAACAGCACCATCTGGATATTAAACAGATGAGCCTTACCACTATGATCCCATGGATAGTCGGCTTTGTCGGTCTGGCGCTTGGGGGCTATATTTCCGATAAAATTTTTAAACTCACCGGGCGCCTGCTGCTGTCGCGCAAAATTGTGCTGGTGGTATGCCTGCTGATGGCCGCTATCTGCGTGGGACTGGCGGGTACCGTCAGCAGCGTCGTGCCTGCCGTTCTGCTGATGTCGGTCTCCATCTTTTTCCTCTATGTAACCGGGGCGATCTACTGGGCGATTATCCAGGACGTGGTGCATAAATCCCGCGTCGGCGGCGCCAGCGGCTTTATCCATCTTATCGGCAGCGTCTCCGGCATCGTGGGGCCGATTGTTACCGGCTATATCGTGCAGTCTACTGGTAAATTTGACAGCGCTTTCGTACTCGCCGGCACTATCGCCGCGCTTGGCGCCCTGCTGGTGCTGTTCGTGATCAAAACTCCGCGTGTGACGATGAAAGCCAGCCAGGCATAAATGGCAGGAGCGCGATGTCCGGCATTGTTCCGGACATCACGCTCGTACTTCTCACTCAGCCTGGGGAGCAACCCAGCTACGGCCCAGCGCCGAGCCCTGAGCGCCCTGCTGATTCAGATAACGATCCAGTTCAACCATGCCGGTCCAGCGATTTTCACACCACAGCGGCGCCAACAGCGTGGGCCGACGGGCGCTGGCGGAAATACGGTGGTAGATCACCTCCGGCGGCGTATGGCGGATCATCTCTCCAGCGGTGACGGTATACGCCTCCAGCTCAATGCCATCGAGACGCCCGGCCTGCCACGCTTTGGCCATAATGCTGCCTTTCACAATATGCAGTGGATGCAATTTGATCCCATCCACGCCGGTCGCCACTACCTGCTCCAGCGTCTGCAGACAATGCCCCTGGCTCTCTCCGGGCAGACCGACGATCAGATGCGCACAGACTTTCAGCCCCCGCTCTCGCGCCAGGCGCGCGGTACGCTGATAACAGGCGAAATCGTGTCCACGGTTAATGCGATGCAGGGTCTTATCATGAGCAGTTTGCAGCCCCAGCTCCAGCCATACCTCATACCCTTGCTGATGGTATTCACTCAGCAGGTCAAGGACCGCCTGCGGAACGCAGTCCGGGCGGGTGCCGACGCACAGGCCAACGATATTTGCGGCACTGACGGCCTGACGATACATTGAACGGAGCACCTGCACTTCAGCGAAGGTGCTGGTGTAGGCCTGAAAATAGGCCAGATAGCGCTTCGCCCGGTTGACGAGCTGCGCCTGATGAGCGAGCTGTTCGGCGATAGAGCGATGCTGCTGCGCCTCATCGGCAAACGATGCCACGTTACAGAAAGTGCAACCGCCGCGGCCCAGCGTGCCGTCGCGGTTTGGGCAGCTAAAACCGCCATGCAGCGTTAGCTTATGGACCTTTTCGCCATAGCGACGCATAAGATCCCCACCAAACATATTGACTAATTTCTGTAACTGCATAATCTGATAGACCGCCCTCAATAAAGGGGGCCAAGCCTGCCACTTTTCGTCACCGACGGCGATGACCTGGATCAATCGTCAGCGCGGCGATCAACTCTATTGCATAAACAATCAAGATTACTGCAATTTCATTCAACCACCAGGTGATGAGTTTTCCTTATATTTTATCTTCGCATTGCCCTAATCTGCTTTCTGGTAAAAAACGGTATTAATGTCCAGTAGTTAAAAATATTGCAGTCAAATATGCTAATAATGAAATATATTTCAGCGCATATTGGTAATGCAAAGCCGCGTGCACAGTGAGACAGATCACACTAGCCGCACCACCAGCAGGCGTATTCAAAGCATAAAAATTGCCATTATTTTCTTTAATAACAATTAGTTAACTTGTGTATAGCACATTTTTGTATTAATAAGATTGCCATTTGACGTAAGTGTGGATTCCCGATAAGTTGGGAATCCGCTGGAAGCTTTCTGGATGAGCACTCTGCTCATCATATTTATGCAGTAATTGAGATTCCCTCTTAACAGCAAGTCCTCAAACTTGTGTACCGATGCGAAAAGGATTTAAAGAGGGCGAATGCGAGGTGTAAACCCCGTCGCCATGCTCTTTCTGTGCCTGTGCGCAATCGGTATCGGAGGGTGTCCGTAGAGCCTGGGGAGGTTCACTGATATGTTGTACGACAAATCCCTTGAGAGGGATAACTGTGGTTTCGGCCTGATCGCCCACATAGAAGGCGAACCTAGCCACAAGGTAGTGCGAACCGCAATACACGCACTGGCCCGCATGCAGCACCGTGGCGCAATCCTTGCCGATGGTAAAACCGGCGACGGTTGCGGTCTGCTGCTGCAAAAACCCGATCGTTTCTTCCGCATCGTTGCCGAAGAGCGCGGCTGGCGTTTAGCCAAAAACTACGCCGTTGGGATGCTGTTCCTGAATAAAGATCCTGAGCTGGCTAAAGCGGCGCGCCGCATCGTTGAAGAAGAACTTCAGCTTGAGACCCTGTCGATTGTCGGCTGGCGCGATGTGCCGACCAACGAAGGCGTGCTCGGTGAAATCGCCCTCTCCTCGCTGCCCCGTATTGAGCAAATCTTTGTCAACGCCCCGGCTGGCTGGCGCCCGCGCGATATGGAGCGCCGTCTGTTTATTGCGCGTCGTCGCATTGAAAAACGCCTGCAGGAAGACAAGGATTTCTACGTTTGTAGCTTGTCCAATCTGGTCAACATCTATAAAGGTCTGTGTATGCCGGCGGATTTGCCGCGCTTCTACCTGGACCTCGCGGACCTGCGCCTGGAGTCGGCTATCTGCCTGTTCCACCAGCGCTTCTCCACCAACACCGTACCACGCTGGCCGTTGGCGCAGCCGTTCCGCTACCTGGCGCACAACGGTGAAATTAACACCATTACCGGCAACCGCCAGTGGGCCCGCGCCCGTACCTATAAGTTCCAGACCCCGCTGATCCCTGACCTGCACGACGCCGCGCCGTTCGTTAACGAAACCGGCTCCGACTCCAGTTCTATGGACAACATGCTGGAGCTGCTGCTGGCCGGCGGGATGGACATCGTGCGCGCCATGCGTCTGCTGGTGCCGCCAGCCTGGCAGAACAACCCGGATATGGATCCGGAGCTGCGTTCGTTCTTCGACTTTAACTCCATGCATATGGAGCCGTGGGACGGCCCGGCGGGCATCGTCATGTCCGATGGCCGCTACGCGGCCTGTAACCTCGACCGTAACGGTCTGCGCCCGGCGCGCTACGTCATTACCAAAGATAAGCTCATCACCTGCGCCTCCGAAGTCGGCATCTGGGATTACCAGCCTGACGAAGTGGTCGAGAAAGGCCGCGTGGGCCCGGGCGAGCTGATGGTTATCGATACCCGTGCCGGACGCATTCTGCACTCAGCGGAAACCGATGACGATCTGAAGAGCCGCCATCCGTATAAAGAGTGGATGGAGAAAAACGTTCGTCGCCTGGTGCCGTTCGAAGATCTGCCGGACGAAGAGGTTGGCAGTCGCCAGCTGGATGACGACACGCTCGCCAGCTACCAGAAACAGTTTAACTACAGCGCGGAAGAGCTGGACTCCGTCCTGCGCGTGCTCGGCGAAAATGGCCAGGAAGCAGTCGGTTCGATGGGCGATGACACGCCTTTCGCCGTGCTCTCCAGCCAGCCGCGCATTATCTACGATTACTTCCGTCAGCAGTTCGCCCAGGTGACTAACCCGCCGATCGACCCGCTGCGCGAAGCGCACGTCATGTCGCTGGCTACCAGCATCGGCCGCGAAATGAACGTCTTCTGCGAAGCGGAAGGCCAGGCGCATCGTCTGAGCTTCAAATCGCCGATCCTGCTGTACTCCGATTTTAAACAGCTGACGACGATGGAAGAAGAGCACTATCGCGCCGACGTCCTCGATATCACGTTCAACCCGGCAGAGGCCTCCCTCAGCGAGACGGTGAAAGCGCTGTGCGATAAAGCGGAGCAAATGGTGCGCGACGGCACCGTGCTGCTGGTGCTCTCTGACCGCAACATCGCCAAAGACCGTCTGCCGGTACCGGCGCCGATGGCCGTTGGCGCGATCCAGACCCGTCTGGTCGATAAAAGCCTGCGCTGCGATGCCAACATCATCGTTGAAACCGCCAGCGCCCGCGATCCGCACCACTTCGCCGTGCTGCTCGGCTTTGGGGCGACGGCTATCTATCCATACCTCGCCTACGAAACGCTGGCGAAGCTGGTCGACAGCAAAGCCATCGATAAACCGTACCGTGCGGTGATGCTGAACTATCGCAACGGTATCAACAAAGGTCTGTATAAGATCATGTCCAAAATGGGGATCTCGACCATCGCCTCCTACCGCTGCTCGAAGCTGTTCGAAGCGGTCGGTCTGCATCGCGATGTCTCCGATCTCTGCTTCCAGGGCGTGGTCAGCCGCATCGGCGGCGCCAGCTTCGACGACTTCCAGCAGGATCTGCTGAATCTGTCGAAACGCGCCTGGCTGGCGCGTAAGCCGCTGGCCCAGGGCGGTTTGCTGAAATATGTGCACGGCGGCGAATATCATGCCTACAACCCGGACGTGGTGCGCACCCTGCAGCAGGCCGTGCAGAGCGGCGAATACAGCGATTATCAACAATACGCGAAACTGGTTAACGAACGTCCAGCGGCCACGCTGCGCGACCTGCTGGCGCTCAACCCAGGCGAAGACGCCATCAGCATCGACGAAGTAGAGCCGGCGAAGGAGCTGTTTAAACGCTTCGATACCGCGGCGATGTCGATCGGCGCCCTGAGCCCGGAAGCGCACGAGTCGCTGGCGGAAGCGATGAACAGCATCGGCGGCTTCTCCAACTCCGGTGAAGGCGGTGAAGACCCGGCGCGCTACGGCACTAATAAAGTGTCGCGCATCAAGCAGGTCGCTTCCGGCCGCTTCGGCGTCACGCCAGCCTACCTGGTCAATGCCGACGTCATCCAGATCAAAGTCGCCCAAGGGGCGAAACCGGGTGAAGGTGGCCAGCTGCCGGGTGATAAAGTCACCCCGTACATCGCCAAACTGCGCTATTCGGTACCGGGCGTCACGCTGATTTCCCCGCCGCCGCACCACGATATCTACTCTATCGAGGATCTGGCGCAGCTGATTTTCGACCTCAAGCAGGTCAATCCGAAAGCGATGATTTCGGTCAAACTGGTTTCTGAGCCGGGCGTTGGCACCATCGCCACCGGCGTGGCCAAAGCCTATGCCGACCTGATCACCATCGCCGGCTACGACGGCGGCACCGGGGCGAGCCCGCTCTCTTCGGTGAAATATGCCGGCTGTCCGTGGGAGCTCGGCCTGGTGGAAACCCAGCAGGCGCTGGTTGCCAACGGTCTGCGTCATAAGATCCGTCTGCAGGTGGATGGCGGCCTGAAAACCGGTCTTGATATCATCAAAGCGGCGATCCTCGGCGCGGAGAGCTTCGGTTTCGGTACCGGCCCGATGGTCGCGCTGGGCTGTAAATACCTGCGTATTTGCCACCTGAACAACTGCGCTACCGGCGTGGCGACCCAGGATGACAAACTGCGTAAGAATCACTATCACGGTCTGCCGTTCAAAGTGACCAACTACTTTGAATTTATCGCCCGTGAGACCCGCGAGCTGATGGCCCAGCTGGGCGTCAAGCGTCTGGTGGATCTGATTGGCCGCACCGATCTGCTCAAAGAGCTGGATGGGTTCACCGCCAAGCAGCAGAAACTAGATCTGGGTAAACTGCTGGAGACCGCAGAGCCGCATCCGGGCAAAGCGCTGTACTGCACCGAGAACAACCCACCGTTCGATAACGGCGTGCTCAACGCCCAGCTGCTGCAGCAGGCGAAACCGTACGTGGATGAAAAGCAGAGCAAGACGTTCTGGTTTGATATCCGTAACACCGACCGCTCCGTGGGGGCCTCGCTGTCCGGGTATATCGCCCAGACCCATGGCGACCAGGGACTGGCGGGCGACCCGATCGTCGCTCACTTTAGCGGCACCGCGGGCCAGAGCTTCGGCGTGTGGAACGCCGGCGGCGTGGAACTGCATCTGACTGGCGACGCCAACGACTACGTCGGGAAAGGCATGGCGGGCGGTCTGCTGGCCATTCGTCCGCCGGTGGGCTCTGCGTTCCGCAGCCATGAAGCCAGTATTATCGGCAACACCTGCCTGTACGGCGCGACCGGTGGTCGTCTGTACGCCGCAGGCCGCGCGGGCGAGCGTTTCGCCGTGCGTAACTCCGGCGCCATCACCGTGGTGGAAGGCATCGGCGACAACGGCTGCGAATATATGACCGGCGGCATCGTCTGCGTGCTCGGAAAAACCGGCGTCAACTTTGGCGCAGGGATGACCGGCGGCTTTGCCTATGTCCTGGATGAAGATGGCGACTTCCGCAAACGCGTGAACCCGGAGCTGGTGGAAGTGCTGGACGTTGATTCTCTGGCCATCCATGAAGAGCACCTGCGCGGTTTAATCACCGAGCACGTACAGCTTACCGGTTCGCAACGCGGCGAAGAGATCCTCGCCAACTGGCCGGCCTTCTCCGCGAAGTTTGCGCTGGTTAAACCAAAGTCCAGCGATGTTAAAGCACTGTTGGGTCACCGTAGTCGTTCCGCAGCTGAGCTGCGGGTGCAGGCGCAGTAAGGGGTTAAGATGAGTCAGAACGTTTATCAATTTATCGACCTGCAGCGCGTTGATCCGCCAAAGAAACCGCTGAAGATCCGTAAAATTGAGTTTGTGGAAATTTACGAGCCGTTTTCAGAAGGCCAGGCCAAGGCGCAGGCGGATCGCTGCCTCTCCTGTGGCAACCCGTACTGCGAATGGAAGTGCCCTGTGCATAACTACATCCCGAACTGGCTGAAGCTGGCCAACGAGGGGCGTATTTTTGAAGCGGCCGAGCTGTCGCATCAAACCAACACTCTGCCGGAAGTCTGCGGGCGCGTCTGCCCGCAGGACCGCCTGTGTGAAGGCTCCTGTACGCTGAACGATGAGTTCGGCGCGGTGACCATCGGCAACATCGAACGCTATATCAACGATAAGGCATTCGAGATGGGCTGGCGTCCGGATCTCTCCGACGTGAAGCCGACCGGTAAAACCGTCGCGATCATCGGCGCTGGCCCGGCGGGCCTCGCCTGCGCCGACGTGCTGACCCGTAACGGCGTCAAGGCGGTGGTATTTGACCGCCATCCGGAAATCGGCGGCCTGCTGACCTTCGGTATCCCGGCGTTCAAGCTGGAAAAAGAGGTGATGACCCGCCGCCGGGAGATCTTCACCGGCATGGGCATTGAGTTCAAACTCAATACCGAAGTGGGCCGCGACGTGCAGCTCGACGACCTGCTGAAGGAGTACGATGCGGTGTTCCTCGGCGTCGGGACCTATCAGTCGATGCGCGGTGGACTGGACAACGAAGACGCCCCGGGTGTTTACGACGCGCTGCCGTTCCTGATCGCTAACACTAAGCAGATCATGGGCTTTGGTGAAACCGCCGATGAGCCCTATGTCAGCATGGAAGGCAAACGCGTGGTGGTGCTCGGCGGTGGCGATACCGCGATGGACTGCGTACGCACCTCCGTCCGTCAGAATGCGGCGCACGTGATCTGCGCCTATCGCCGTGACGAAGAGAACATGCCCGGCTCAAAACGCGAAGTGAAAAACGCGCGCGAAGAAGGCGTTGAGTTCCAGTTTAACGTCCAGCCGCTGGGCGTGGAAGTGAATGCCAACGGTAAGGTTTGCGGCGTGAAGATGGCGCGCACCGAAATGGGCCAGCCGGATGCGAAGGGCCGCCGCCGCGCGGAGATCGTCCCCGGCTCTGAGCACGTGGTGCCGGCTGACGCCGTAGTCATGGCGTTTGGCTTCCGTCCGCACAGCATGGAGTGGCTGGCGAAGCACAGCGTCGAACTGGACTCCCAGGGCCGTATTATCGCCCCGGAAGGCAGCGAAAACGCCTTCCAGACCAGCAACCCGAAAATCTTCGCCGGTGGCGATATCGTTCGCGGTTCCGATCTGGTGGTCACCGCGATTGCCGAAGGTCGTAAAGCGGCGGACGGGATCCTCAACTACCTTGAAGTCTGATTAGGTCCGGAGCCTCACGCATAAAAGCCCGATGGTTAACGTCATCGGGCTTTTTTATTGCTCATTCGCCGGGTAAACCGCCGCTTTCAGCGCCGTATTATACCAGCCGCAGATATGCTCCAGGCGGGTAATCGCCGAGCCGACGGTCACCGCCCACGCGCCGCAGCGCATCGCCTCCGCCGCCTGGGCAGGCGTGTTATAGCGCCCTTCGGCAATCACTCTGCAGCCCGCCGCGCTCAGGCATTGCACCAGCGCCAGATCCGGCTCATCCGGCGTCTCCTCTGCGGTATAGCCGGAGAGAGTCGTGCCGACAATCTCAGCCCCCAACTGCCAGCACTCGAGTGCATCGTCGAGAGATGAGCAATCGGCCATCGCCACTTTCCCCAGCTGATGAATTTCTGCTAATAGCGCCGACACTGACGCCGGACGCTGACGCTGGGTGCCGTCAATAGCAATAATATCCGCTCCGCCCTGCGCCAGCGCGTCGATATCTTCCAGCCATGGCGTAATACGCACCGGGCTATCGGGCAAATCGCGTTTGATCAACCCAATAACGGGCACCGTCACTAACGGACGAACGGCCTGCAGGTTGGCCAGGCCTTCGATGCGCAGCGCTACCGCTCCCGCCTGCTCAGCCGCCAGCGCCATTGCCGCGACGATAGCGGGATTATCCAGCGGACTGCCCGGCACCGGCTGGCAGGAGACAATTAATCCGCCATGATGACGGATACGCTGGTCCAGTTGTGCGAGTAAAGACATGTCTGCTCCCTAAAAACTACCTGTGGCGATGACGATACCAGCCATGGGACGCCTCGTTTGTGGCAGAGTTAACAAAGCGGACAGACAAAAAAACAGGCCCCGCAGGGCCTGTCAGAGAAGGGATTTACTTCACCACGCGCAGCGCCGGGCGACCACCGCGCGGCGGCGGCGTGTCGTCAGGATCGTCGTCGTGATTATCCGGCTTATCGCCATCGATCACCGACATCACCGTTTCGCTTTCACTCTCCGGCGCGACGTCATCATCGTTGAGGCTGCTGACGTCTTCGTCATAGGCCGCTTCCGGTTCGAACATCGTACCAGCGCCGTTCTCACGGGCGTAGATGGCGAGTACCGCAGCCAGCGGGACAGACACGTTGCGTGGTACCCCGCCAAAGCGCGCGTTGAAGCGCACTTCGTCGTTCGCCAGCTCGAGATTGCCTACCGCACGCGGGGCAATATTGAGAACGATTTGCCCATCGCGCGCGTACTCCATCGGCACGAGCACGCCCGGCAGCGTCACATCCACCACCAGGTGCGGCGTCAGCTGGTTATCCAGCAGCCAGTCATAAAACGCCCGTAACAGATACGGGCGACGCGGCGTCAGCTGTGATACATCCATTATTTAGCCCCGACCGAGGCGCATTTCACGCTCGGCTTCAGTTAAAGAAGCGAGGAAGGAATCACGCTCAAATACGCGAGTCATATAGCCTTTGAGCTCTTTCGCGCCAGCGCCAACCAGCTCCACACCAAGAACCGGCAGACGCCACAGCAGCGGCGCCAGGTAGCAGTCCACCAGGCTGAACTCATCGCTCAGGAAGTAAGGTTTCTGGGTGAAGACCGGCGCGATGGCCAGCAGTTCTTCACGCAGCTGCTTACGCGCAGCATCAGCTTGCGCTGCGGTACCGCTCTGGATGGTGTTCATCAGCGAATACCAGTCCTTCTCGATACGTTGCATATACAGGCGGCTTTCACCACGCGCCACCGGATAAACCGGCATTAACGGCGGGTGCGGGAAACGCTCATCCAGATACTCCATAATGATGCGGGATTCCCACAGAGTGAGCTCACGATCCACCAGCGTCGGTACGCTTTGATTCGGGTTGAGGTCAATCAGATCCTGAGGCGGGTTATCCTTCTCCACGTGCTCTATCTCAAAACTGACACCCTTCTCGGCCAGCACAATGCGGACCTGATGGCTATAGATGTCAGTAGGACCAGAAAACAGCGTCATTACCGAACGTTTGTTGGCAGCGACAGCCATGAAAACCTCCAGGTATATTCAGAATTTTGTACTGCTGCCGGCCACTCATGACCAGCCAGATGTAAAAACCCCATTAGCGCGATGTCACCTTCGTTCACGAATAAAACAAAAAATGAACAATCACCAGCATTTGGGCAGAAAATTGGATGATAGTTTACCAGATTTTGAAGACGTTGTGGTGAGGGGATTCTGGAAATGCTGAAAAAGTGGCGAGAACCGGCGCTATGCTTGTGGATAACAGCCGTTTTATCCATAAAAAAACCCGCCGAAGCGGGTTTTTTCGCAAATTGTTCTGCGTGAGCAGAAAACAATTAACGTTTGGAGAACTGCGGACGACGACGTGCTTTACGCAGACCGACTTTCTTACGTTCAACCTGACGAGCGTCACGAGTAACGAAGCCAGCTTTACGCAGTTCGGAACGCAGGGACTCGTCGTACTCCATCAGAGCGCGGGTGATACCGTGACGGATCGCACCAGCCTGACCAGAGATACCACCACCTTTAACAGTGATGTACAGATCCAGTTTCTCAACCATGTCGACCAGTTCCAGCGGCTGACGAACTACCATGCGGGCAGTTTCACGACCGAAGTACTGTTCCAGAGAACGCTGGTTGATAACGATTTTACCGTTGCCCGGTTTGATGAAAACGCGAGCTGCGGAACTTTTGCGGCGACCAGTGCCGTAGTATTGATTTTCAGCCATTGCCTATAATCCCGATTAGATGTCAAGAACTTGCGGTTGCTGTGCCGCGTGGTTGTGCTCGTTACCCGCGTAAACTTTCAGTTTACGGTACATAGCACGACCCAGCGGGCCTTTTGGCAGCATGCCTTTAACCGCGATTTCAATCACACGCTCAGGACGGCGGGCAATCATCTCTTCAAAGGTCGCTTCTTTGATACCACCGATGTGGCCGGTGTGGTGGTAGTACATTTTGTCTTCGCGCTTGTTGCCGGTAACAGCAACTTTTTCTGCGTTCAGAACGATGATGTAATCACCGGTATCAACGTGCGGAGTGTATTCCGCTTTGTGCTTACCGCGCAGGCGACGAGCCAGTTCAGTAGCCAGACGGCCCAGAGTTTTACCGGTCGCGTCAACAACATACCAGTCGCGTTTTACGGTTTCTGGTTTAGCTGTAAAAGTTTTCATTAAAAGCTTACCCAAATAATAAGTTACACGTTGGTGAACACCCAAACGTTTAGTCAGTTGAGGTTCACACGACATTGTCCAGCAAACCTACCCCTTCGAATAGCCTATGCCGGCGCATAGAAAGTTTCGGGAAAAAAACCTTCTCGTAACGTGGGGTCGCAAGATTATAGAGAAGTCGGGGTCAAAGATCGACCCCTTTATGAGATTTTTCAGGCCGCGCCCGGGGCGGCCTTGCGGCCCTGAATCCGCCTGAAAAAGTCCCCTGTCAGGGCATATGCGGACGTTTGAGGTACTCTTCGCTCTGCATCTCCTGCAGACGCGAGAGACAGCGCTGGAACTCAAACTTCAGCCGCTCGCCCTGGTAAATGTCGTACAGCGGTACTGCCGCGCTGACCACCAGCTTTACATGGCGCTCGTAGAACTCATCCACCAGAGCGATAAAGCGGCGGGCCTCGCTCTCCAGCTGCGCGGTCATCACCGGCACGTCGAACAGCATCACCGTATGGAACAGTCGGGAGAGCGCGATATAGTCATGCTGGCTGCGCGCATCCACGCATAGCGTGGCGAATGACGCCGCCAGCGTCTGGTTTTCTACGCCGAGGGTAGGCAGCTCGCGATGGTTAATCTCCAGCGTCGGCCCGGCAGCGCGCGGCGCGCCCGCCAGCGCGAGCCACAATTTATCCATCTGTTCGCGGGTGTCGTTATTCAGCGGCGACAGCCACAGGTGCGCCTGCGTCAGGGTACGCAGTCGATAATCGATGCCGGCATCGACGTTCATAATATCGCAATGCTGCTTGATGGCGTCGATCGCCGGCAGAAAACGGGCCCGCTGCAGGCCATTGCGATAGAGTTCATCCGGCGGAATATTGGAGGTCGCCACCAGGGTGATGCCGCGGGCGAACAGGGCTTTCATCAGCCCGCCCAACAGCATGGCGTCGGTAATATCGGAGACAAAAAACTCGTCGAAACAGAGCACGTCGGTTTCCGCTTTAAAGCGGTCGGCGACGATCTCCAGCGGGTCGCTATGTCCCTGCAGGGTGGTCAGCTCTTCGTGTACGCGCAGCATGAAACGATGGAAATGCAGGCGCTGTTTACGCTCGCCTGGCAGGCTCTGGTAAAACAGGTCCATCAGCCAGGTTTTGCCTCGCCCCACGCCGCCCCACATATACAGGCCGCGGACAGGTGCCGTCCCGGCAGCCGGCTCGCGCTTACCCAGCAGTTTGCCGAATTTCGCGCGCAAACCGCCGCCTGACGCGACCGGCGCGGGCTGCGTCTGCAGTTCCTGGTAAATGGTATCAAGGCGGCTCACCGCTTCTTGCTGGACGTCGTCGGGTTGATGGCTGCCCTCTTTCAGGGCTAAAAGGTAACGCGATGTTGGAGACAGGCTTTGCATGATCTAATTGTTATTCCTTGAAAACCGTAATGCCGAAGCTCACGATTGACGAAAAAAAGGCCGTTCTACACTACGCGATGATACGCCAGGATTCCACTTCTGTGGAATTAGCGGTTATAGTGGCACTATCGGGCGCAGGCGGAGAGCCTAAGAGCCACCCTACGGAACCACAATACAACGGGAGATGTTCATGACCTGGGAATACGCGCTAATTGGGTTAGTCGTCGGTATCATCATTGGCGCCGTCGCCATGCGTTTCGGCAACCGCAAACTGCGCCAACAGCAGGCGCTGCAGTACGAACTGGAAAAGAATAAAGCCGAGCTTGAAGAGTACCGTGAAGAGCTGGTGAGCCACTTTGCGCGTAGCGCCGAACTGCTGGATAACATGGCGCACGACTATCGTCAGCTATATCAGCATATGGCGAAAAGCTCTAACAACCTGCTGCCGGACTCGATGGCAGACGCCAACCCGTTCCGCAACCGTCTGGAAGAGTCTGAAGCCAGCAACGATCAGGCGCCGGTCCAGATGCCGCGCGACTACTCCGAGGGCGCATCCGGTTTACTGCGCGGAGGCGCAAAACGCGATTAAGCCTCGCTGCGATTAAAATATTCTCCGGGCGCGCCCGTCGCGCCCGCTCCTTCCCCCACTTCCCGGCTACAATTTAAACCAGTCCCCACGTTGTTACCTGTGCAAAAATTCAATAACATCAGGTTATTCAGGACATTTTTCCATACACCTCAGGTTACGAGAGCCAGCATCTAATGAAGAAACAGACTTTGCTGTTGAGTGCGTTAGCGTTAAGCATTGGGTTATCGTTGTCGGTCCTGCCTCCGGCAGCGGCATCCTTACCGACTCAGGTGCCCGGCCAGGGCGCGTTACCAAGCCTGGCGCCGATGCTGGAAAAGGTTCTGCCGGCGGTGGTTAGCGTACAGGTGGAAGGCACTGCCTCGCCGACGCTCAATATGCCGGAAGAGCTGAAAAAATATTTTGGCGATAACGCCCCGCAGGAGCAGGCGCAGCCGTTTGAAGGGCTCGGCTCCGGCGTTATCATCGACGCGGCGAAAGGCTATGTGCTGACCAATAACCACGTCATCAATCAGGCGCAGAAGATCAGCGTCCAGCTGAACGATGGCCGTGAGTTCGATGCCAAACTGGTCGGGAGCGATGAACAGAGCGATATCGCTCTGCTGCAGCTGATTAAGCCAGACCACCTGACGCAAATCGCCATTGCTGACTCTGATAAACTTCGCGTCGGCGACTTCGCCGTCGCCGTCGGCAACCCGTTCGGCCTTGGCCAGACCGCCACATCCGGCATTATCTCTGCCCTTGGCCGCAGCGGCTTGAACCTTGAAGGGCTGGAGAATTTCATTCAGACCGACGCCTCGATTAACCGCGGCAATTCCGGCGGCGCGCTGCTGAACCTCAACGGCGAGCTTATCGGGATCAACACCGCGATCCTCGCGCCGGGCGGCGGCAGCATCGGCATCGGCTTTGCCATTCCAAGCAATATGGCGAAAACCCTCGCCGACCAGCTTATTCAGTTTGGCGAAATCAAGCGCGGCCTGTTGGGCATTAAAGGCATGGAAATGAGCGCCGACATCGCCAAAGCGATGAATCTCAACGTTCAGCGCGGCGCCTTCGTCAGTGAAGTCCTGCCAAACTCCGGCTCCGCCAAAGCGGGGATTAAATCCGGGGACGTCATCGTGAGTCTGAACGGCAAACCGCTGAACAGTTTCGCCGAACTGCGTTCGCGGATCGCCACCACCGAGCCGGGTACCAAGGTCAAACTGGGCCTGCTGCGCGACGGAAAGCCGGTCGATGTCGAAGTGACCCTGGATAAGAGCACCTCCTCAACCGCCAGCGCGGAACTGATTATCCCGGCGCTGCAGGGGGCCTCGTTCAGCGACGGCCAGATGAAAGATGGCACCAAAGGAGTGGTGATCGATAATGTGGATAAAGGCAGCGCCGCCGCCCAGGTCGGTCTGCATAAGGATGACATTATCATTGGCCTTAACCGGCAGCGTATTCACTCGATTGCCGAACTGCGCAAAGCGCTCGAAGGCAAACCGCCGGTCATCGCCCTGAACGTGATCCGCGGCAACGAAAGCATCTATCTGCTGCTGCGCTGATTGTCTCTCCGGGCATCGCCGCCATGTGCGATGTCCGGACAACTCATGCTATGCTGCGCCTGACCATTCATTAACGATATCTGCATCATGCCTGGAAAGTTATTACGTTCAGTACTCATCGGTTTGCTTGTCGGGGGTCTGCTGCTGGCCCTGATGCCCTCGCTGCGCCAGTGGCAGTTGGCGCCGACTACCCAGAACGATACGGCAGACGACTCCCCGGCGAGCTATAACGCCGCGGTGCGCCGCGCGGCGCCCGCCGTGGTGAACGTCTATAACCGCGCCCTGAACAGCACCAGCCATAATCAGCTGACGCTTGGCTCAGGGGTGATTATGGATCAGCGCGGCTATATCCTGACCAACAAGCATGTTATCAACGATGCCGATCAGATTATCGTCGCCCTGCAGGACGGCCGCGTCTTCGAAGCGCTGCTGGTAGGATCCGATTCCCTCACCGATCTCGCCGTGCTCAAGATCAATGCTACCGGCGGGCTGCCGGTGATCCCGATCAATCCGAAACGCACGCCGCACATCGGCGACGTGGTGCTGGCGATTGGCAACCCTTATAACCTGGGGCAGACCATCACCCAGGGGATTATCAGCGCCACAGGGCGCATTGGCCTCAATCCGACCGGCCGCCAGAACTTCCTGCAGACTGATGCCTCGATCAACCACGGTAACTCCGGCGGGGCGCTGGTGAACTCCCTCGGCGAGCTGATGGGGATTAACACCCTCTCCTTTGACAAGAGCAATGACGGCGAAACGCCGGAAGGCATTGGCTTTGCGATCCCGTTCCAGTTAGCGACCAAAATTATGGATAAACTGATCCGCGATGGCCGGGTGATCCGCGGCTATATCGGCATTAGCGGCCGGGAGATCGCCCCGCTGCACGCGCAGGGCGGAGGGATCGATCAGATTCAGGGGATCGTCGTTAACGATGTGGCCCCGGACGGTCCAGCGGCGCAAGCCGGGATCCGCGCCAACGACGTAATCATCTCCGTGAATGACAAACCCGCCGTCTCGGCACTGGAGACGATGGATCAGGTGGCCGAGATCCGCCCGGGATCGGAAATTCCGGTGGTCATCATGCGTGATGATAAGAAAATCACGCTCCATATCGCCGTCCAGGAATACCCGGCCACCAACTAAACGGCTCCCCGTTTGGGGAGCCACGTTAATCGCTAAATACCGGACCGGCCGGGAATCTGACCAGAAACCCGGTTTCCATGAATGCTGGACAATAAAAAGCCGGAACAGCGGTTCCGGCTCTTCTGTTAGGGCGAGATTACTTGTTGACGAAGTCTTCGCCGAGCGCGATATCTTTCTTCAGGGTGTCCAGCATGCCCTCCAGCGCCTGCTGTTCAAAGGCGCTGAGTTTGCCGATAGACTGTCGCTCTTCCACGCCGTTTTTCCCCAGCAGCAGCGGCTGGGAGAAGAAACGCGCATAGTGGCCGTCGCCTTCCACGTAGGCGCACTCCACCACGCCTTTTTCCCCCTGCATGGCGCGAACCAGAGAGAGACCAAAACGGGCAGCCGCCTGGCCCATCGACAAGGTCGCCGACCCGCCGCCCGCTTTCGCTTCCACGACTTCGGTACCGGCGTTCTGAATACGTTTAGTCAGGTCGGCAATTTCCTGATCGCTAAAGCTGACGCCGGGGATCTGCGACAGTAAAGGCAGAATGGTGACCCCGGAGTGACCACCAATGACCGGGACTTCCACCTCGGTTGCCGATTTACCTTTCAGCTCCGCCACAAAGGTATTGGAACGGATGATGTCCAGCGTGGTAACGCCGAACAGTTTGTTTTTATCGTACACGCCGGCTTTTTTCAGTACTTCGGCGGCGATAGCCACGGTGGTATTCACCGGGTTGGTGATAATGCCGATGCAGGCCTGCGGGCAGGTTTTGGCAATCTGCTGCACGAGGTTCTTCACGATACCCGCATTCACATTAAACAGGTCGGAACGATCCATGCCGGGCTTACGCGCCACGCCCGCGGAGATCAGCACTACATCCGCGCCTTCCAGCGCCGGAGTAGCGTCTTCACCGGAAAATCCTTTAATTTTTACATCTGTGGGGATATGACTTAGATCTACCGCCACGCCCGGCGTAACCGGAGCGATGTCGTACAACGAGAGCTCTGAACCTGAAGGCAGTTGGGTCTTAAGTAGTAGGGCAAGCGCCTGGCCGATACCACCGGCAGCGCCAAGGACTGCAACTTTCATCCTAAACTCCTTATTATGGTTAATTTAGTCTTTCGTTATTCCGTCGCCTGGACCTTAATTCACAAGATGAACAATTACAATGATTATGGCTGAAGAATGCATTATTGTGCGTAGCAATAGAACAGCGGCGCACTTTATGCTTCCTGACTGACCATCCAGCAAAGCGAAGTACCGGATCGACTATTGGTTACAATACACCCAGCCAGTTGCGCAAAACAACACCAACTCAATAACATTTCATTTACTTTTACATGGCTTTAAGCGTTGTGATGAGAACATGTTCCTTATACGGTTTTTTTGCTAAAATATGCCCCCTTCATAACATTATTGACCTATCCTTTCGCGGATTATTTGCATAAAAATTCATGGTTATGCATAATGATGTTGATTTTACCACCATAATCTGGGTGACTTATGCGAAGTTCGGCAAAACAAGAAGAACTGGTTAAAGCGTTTAAAGCGCTGCTTAAAGAAGAGAAATTCAGCTCGCAGGGAGAGATCGTCCAGGCGCTGCAGGAAGAGGGCTTCGAGAATATCAACCAATCGAAGGTTTCCCGCATGCTCACCAAATTTGGCGCGGTGCGTACCCGTAACGCCAAAATGGAAATGGTCTATTGCTTGCCTGCCGAGCTTGGGGTACCGACCACCTCCAGCCCGCTGAAGAATTTGGTGCTGGATATCGACTATAACGATGCCGTAGTGGTGATTCATACCAGCCCCGGCGCCGCGCAGCTGATCGCCCGTCTTCTCGACTCGCTGGGCAAAGCGGAAGGCATTCTTGGCAGTATCGCCGGGGATGACACCATCTTTACCACGCCTGCGCGCGGTTTTACGGTGAAAGATCTGCACGACGCCATTCTGGTTCTGTTTGAGCAGGAACTCTGAGTAATTCCCCTCTGGCTACCGTCAGAGGGCGACTCCCCTTTCTTTTGCTTCTCCCCCTTCTGGCACAACAACTATTTAACACTTAGTGTCATTTACGCCGTCTATACGTTCTTTTACTAACGCAAAAATCGTAAAACGCACAAAAGATCAAATTCGTATACCTTTATGAATTTATTAGAAATAAATCTTATCGCTGTCGCTAACGTGTCATTTTTAATTCTTATCCGTTATAAAAAGCGCAATCTATTGTAACTATTAACGCACAAAACAATTAGCATGGTATTAATATTTTTGGTGATTAGTGTATACTTGGTTTTGTGATGAGGGTCACGAAACAAAGACCCCCAACAAAAAGATTCGACGAGGTGAACATCATGAAAATCAAAACCACTGTAGCTGCTATCAGCATCCTGTCCGTCGTGTCGTTTGGCGCTTTCGCCGCTGATATTATCAACAGCGAGCAGGCCCAGGGCCGCGAGGCCATCGGCACGGTTTCCGTCGGCGCGGTAGCATCTTCCCCGATGGATATGCATGAAATGCTGAACAAAAAAGCGCAGGAAGAAGGGGCTTCTTCTTACCGCATTATTGAAGCCCGCACTGGCGACCACTGGCATGCCACTGCTGAGCTGTATAAATAAGTTTTAGACGTCAACGATTAACCTGACAAAAATTCTCTACCGCGGCCCGGCGACATACATCGCCCCGCCGCGGCAAAACAAAGACTGGAGTAAAGATTATGAAACGCGCAATGATCATCGCATCCCTTGGCCTGGCTTCCCTTCTCTCTTTCGGTGCCAGCGCGGCTGTCCAGCAAGTGAACGCAGAGCAAGCCCAAAATCTGCAATCCATGGGCACCATCTCCGTATCCCAGGTAGGTAGTGCGCCAATGGACATGCGTCAGGAACTGGCGGCTAAAGCCGAGAAAGAAGGCGCCAGCAGCTACCGTATTATTGAAGCACGTACCGGCGATAGCTGGCACGCCACCGCTGAGCTGTACAAATAAACCCTCGTCGTCTTATTTCGACGACTTGCCCCCGCCTGCCGGGGGCTTTTTTATGCTTGTCGGGCATTAAAACGCAACTCCCCCTCCAGCTCTTCCTCTGCTTCATCAAACAATAAAATCAATGCGCCAAAGCGCCGGCGCTGCTTGTCATTTAAATGGATGAACTCAATATCCAGCGGCAGCGGTAGCAGGCCACCGGTCACTGCGTCCCATAGCGAATCCAGGTTGTTGACCTTATCCTGAGCCAGCTCGAAGGTTCGGGAAAACTCCCGGTAGAAATCCTGTTGTTCGGCGATTTCGTCAAAATCAAACGTATAGGTGGTCATGACAGCCCCTCCCGCTTCTCTTTCTGTCGCCGTTAAGTATAGCGATAAAAAAACCGACGCCTGGGCGTCGGTTTATGGGTTAGCTGCTGGTCAGCACATGCTGGTACTTATGCAACATCTCAACCAGTCGCCGTACCGGCTCGGTGACCTGCGGCGAGGCCTCCCAGACCCGCAGCTTCTCCTGATAGACATCAAGCTCCGCCAGCAGCTGGGTAAAATAGCGCCGACGCTTATCATCGCTGCCGGCGGAGATCACATGGTCCGCGGTACGTCGCAGCTGACGATGGAAGGCGGAGAGATCGTCGTTCACCGGCACGGGCGCATCGCGCAAGCGCTGATGGGCGATGATTAACGTCAAGGCCAGACGGAAACGGGCGACGTCACCTGGGAATTTATTGAGTAATAAAAACAGCTGCTGATAGAGCGCGGGCAGATGATTCTCTTTGCGACGCGCCGAGTTGGTGGTCAGCGAAGAGACCGCCGCGGAGACAAACTGGTTCAGCAGCACCCGACCGGTTCTGGCCCGGGAGTTATCCCTGACAATAAGAATAACCATCAGAGCGAGGAAACAGCCGACGATCTGCCCCAGCGCGCTATCGAGGAACTGGCTGAACTGGAACTGCATCGGATTATCCAGCACCAGAATGTTGATGGTGCTCGCCAGCGCCCCCAACGATCCGAGACGCCTTTTCTGCACTTCGATCCCGATAAAGAACGCCATCGCCGCCAGGCTGATGCAAAGCAACAGCATGCTCTGCTGCGTCGCCGGCATGATCACCAGGAAGTACAAGGTGCCCAACGGTAACGCCGCCAGGGTGCCATAGAGGAAGTCTATCGCCACCATTCGGGGATTCGGCAGGCGCATCGCCAGCGCGGTAACCACGGCGATCATTACCATCGCGCCGCTGCCTGAGGTCCAGCCCGTCCACAGCCAGAATAGCGTTCCGAGAATACAGGAGACGGAGGTGCGCCAGAAGTTCACCATCGCGTGATGACGTTCGGCGGACTCCACTTTAACCACCGTTTCGCCGCGCAACACGCCATCCTCGATACGGCTGATTTTAGTATTCCCCACCACGCCGCGCTTAAGCAGCAGGTAACGCGTGGCGGCGCCCACCCAGCTATAAATCGTGACCGGGGTATTATGCTCGCCTTTCCAGGTCAGGAAGCGGCGCATGCGCTTCAGCTGCTGGTGAACATCCTGCACCGTCTCAACCGGCTCGGCGAACAGCTCGCGATAGTCGTCCGTGACCATTTCCGGGCGTGAGTTCTGAATCAGATAGGTTTCGCAAGCCTGGGTGATAAGGGTTAGCGAAAGGGTGTTGATCGCCTTCAGGCGCTGATTGGCCTTTGCCCAGCGTGAGGATTCCATAATCAGGTTACTACGCATACCTTCCAGCGCCGTAGTGCGGCGTACCAGCGCTCCCCAGGCTTGATCCACTTCCTCTTTTTCACCGTGCGCGACGCATAACTGCATCAGCTTATACTGTGCAATCAGCAGATTATCGAGCTCGAGGTCGATCTCTTTTTTAATCGAACGCGGCGAAAACAGGAGATCGGCGACGATGGCGCTGACAATACCGATGACAATTTCGCTGCAGCGTTCGACAGCAAACTGCGGCGCCAGCACCGGATTGGTATGGATGGTAATAATGATAATCAGCGCGGTGTACCCGGCCAGCCCCCAGGCATAGGAGTTTTCGACCTTGACCAGCGACGAAACCCAGGTACAAAACCCGGCCCACAGACAGCAGACCAGCATCATCAGCAGAGGCGCGCGGATCATCAGGATGATGATAACCAGCGCCGCAATACAGCCAATAAAGGTCCCGGCAATACGCAACATACCGCGATAGCGGATCGCGCCGGAGTACGGTTCGCCGCCAGCAGCAAAGGCCGGCCCGGCGGCGACGATCGCTGCCGTCAGTACCGCCCAGCGCGGCGTTTCGAGCTGAAAATGGAAACCGACAAACAGCGCCAGCACCACCGCGCATGCAAGCTTAATGGCAAAGCGGAGATGCCGGGGAGCAATGGTATATGTCCCCATAGCGATTAACCAAATTCGCGCAGGCGCATAGCCAGTTTCTGGAAGAAGTTGGCCTGGCTGGTATCACGATCTTCTTGACCGGTGATCACTACCGTCGCCGTGGTGCCCGATGGCCACAGATTCCCCTGCTGGTGATCGAGGCGAATACGCACCGGCACACGCTGCGCCAGACGCACCCACTCAAGGTTGGAGTCGACCGAGGCCATCCCTTTCGAGTCGCTGCTGCTGCTGGCGTTGGTCACCCCCGCAGCGATACTGTCCACCGTCCCTTTAATGGTTTTGCTGCTGCCCAGCGGGGTAATCTCCGCACGATAGCCTGGACGGACGCCCTCCAGTTTGGTCTCTTCCAGATAGGCCATGACGTAAAACGTATTCTCTTTCACCAGCGCCACCGCCGTGGAGCCACGGGTGATAAATTCCCCAGTGTAGACGTTAAGGTTAGTCACCCAGCCATCCGCAGGGGCGCGAATGACCGTCCGCTCCAGATCTAGCCTGGCCAGGTCGCGACTAGCCACCGCTTTCGCCAGCTGATGTTCAACGGTTTGCAGTACGTTGTTCGCCTGATCAATCTCTTCCCGCGACATCGCCTGTACGCCAAGCTTATTACGCCGACCGGCTTCGACGCGTTTTTCCTGAGCTAACGTCTGATAATAGGCGACATCAGCTTCCGCCTGCGCCAGCGCTTTTTGGTAACGAGGTTGGTCAATAACGAACAATACCTGGTCTTTCTTAACCAGTTGGTTATCCTTGACGTTTACCTGAGAAATCAGCCCGGAGACGTCGGGGGCAATCGCCACAATGTCGGCGCTAAAGCGCGCATCACGCGTCCACGGCGAGGCGGTGTAATAAACCCAGGCGCGGAAAATCGCCACGAAGGCCAGAATGACCAGTATCACGGTAATGGCAGTACGGAGGATATTTCTTGTTAGTGTTTTCACATCAACCTCAAACGAACAAGCGCGATATCAAATAAAAAAGGCAGCAATAGAGCGCCGTATTAAACAGTGCTGGGTGCCAGACAAAATCGTAAATGCCGGTCGGAACCAGCAGTCGGTGCACCAGCCAAAAGATAGCCAGCGACAAAAGCAACTCGAAGAAGATCGGCGGAAACGATAAACCGAAAATCACGATGACAGGAAACAGACTCATGATGACCTTGAATAAGAAGCGTACAGGTAGTGAGCAAATGCGTTTATTATGTAGCTAACAATATATTAACGTAACGATTGCCGCATTATCTACAATGTGTGATCTAAATCACTTTTAAGCCAGAGTGAATAATGGAACGATTAAAACGCATGTCCGTTTTCGCCAAAGTGGTCGAATTAGGTTCATTCACCGCAGCGGCCCGCCAGCTTCAGATGAGCGTTTCCTCGATCAGTCAGACCGTCGCCAAACTGGAAGATGAGCTGCAGGTAAAGCTGCTCAACCGCAGCACCCGCAGCCTTGGCTTAACTGAAGCAGGTAAAATCTATTACCAGGGCTGCCGTAGGATGCTGTTTGAAGCGCAGGATGTCCATGAGCAATTATACGCATTTAACAATACCCCCATCGGGACGCTGCGCATCGGCTGCTCTTCAACTATGGCACAGAATGTTCTGGCGCGCATAACGGCGAAAATGCTCAAAGAATACCCCGGGCTCTCTGTTAATCTGGTCACCGGCATACCTGCGCCAGACCTGATCGCCGACGGCCTTGACGTGGTGATCCGCGTGGGCGCCCTGCAGGATTCCAGCCTTTTTTCCCGCCGCCTGGGCTCAATGCCGATGGTATTATGCGCCGCTAAAAGCTATCTGGCGCAGGCTGGCAATCCAGAGAAACCGGCCGACCTTGCCGGACATGCCTGGCTGGAATATAGCGTGCGGCCGGACAATGAGTTTGTCATTATCGCGCCGGAAGGGATCTCGACCCGCCTGACCCCGCAGGGGCGCTTCGTGACCAACGACCCTATGACGCTGGTGCGCTGGCTGACCGCCGGGGTGGGTATCGCCTATGTACCGTTAATGTGGGCGATCGAAGAGATCAACCGCGGTGAGCTTGAGATCCTGCTGCCCAGCTATCAGTCCGATCCGCGACCGGTCTACGCCCTGTATACGGAAAAGGATAAACTGCCGCTGAAAGTGCAGGTCTGTATCAACTATCTGACGGAGTATTTTGTCGACGTGGCGAAGATCTATCAGGGCATGCACGGGCGCGGGATCGCCCGGTGAAGCGGTTCCCGGCAGCGCCGGGAACCAGGTCAGGATCAGGCGGTGCCGCCGACGGTAAGGTTATCGACCTTCAGGGTCGGCTGGCCGACGCCCACCGGCACGCTCTGGCCCTCTTTGCCACAGACGCCGACGCCGTTATCCAGGCGCAGGTCGTTGCCCACCATCGAAATCTGCTGCATGGTCTCAATGCCGGAGCCAATCAGCGTGGCCCCTTTCACCGCCTTCGTGACCTTCCCTTTTTCGATCAGATAGGCCTCGGAAGTGGAAAAGACGAATTTACCGGAGGTGATATCCACCTGCCCGCCGCCGAAGTTAGGCGCAAAGATACCGTAGTCGACCGATTCGATAATCTCCTGTGGCGTCGACTGGCCCGCCAGCATATAGGTGTTGGTCATACGCGGCATCGGCAGATGGGCATACGACTCACGTCGGCCATTGCCGGTCGGTGCGACGCCCATCAGGCGCGCGTTGAGTTTATCCTGCATATAGCCTTTCAGAATGCCGTTTTCGATTAGCACGTTGTATTGCCCCGGCGTCCCTTCGTCATCAATGGCCACCGAGCCACGGCGATCGGCGATGGTGCCGTCATCCACTACGGTGCACAGCTCAGAAGCGACTAATTCCCCCATATGGCCGCTAAAGACCGAGGTGCCACGCCGGTTGAAATCGCCTTCCAGCCCATGGCCGACCGCTTCATGCAGCAGGACGCCAGGCCAGCCGGCGCCGAGCACCACCGGCAGCATCCCCGCAGGGGCGGCGACCGCCGAGAGGTTGACCAGCGCCATGCGCACCGCTTCTTTCGCCCAGGCATCGGCCCGCACGTCGCCCTCCTGGGAGGCGAGGAAATAGTCATAACCAAAACGCCCGCCACCACCGCTGCTGCCGCGCTCACGCTTGCCATCCTCTTCCACCAGCACGCTGACGGAAAGACGAACCAGCGGACGAACGTCGGCGGCCAGAGTGCCATCGGTGGCGGCGACCAGGATCAGCTCATACACCCCGCTCAGGCTGGCTGAAACCTCCTGCACCCGCTGGTCCGCCGCCCGGGCGACTTTGTCTACCCGGCGCAGAATATCCAGCTTCTCTTCCCGGGTCATACTCTGCAGCGGGTCGATGCTGGTGTACAGGGCACGATGCTCTACAGCGCCGAGGGTCTGCACTTTGCCATTGCCGGTGTCGCGCACAATGGTCCGCGCCGCCTGGGCGCTCTGCTCCAGCGCCAGTTTGCTGATCTGATCGGCGTAGGCAAAGCCCGTTTTTTCGCCGCTGACGGCGCGCACGCCTACGCCCTGGTCGATATTGTACGACCCATCTTTAATGATGCTGTCTTCCAGAACCCAGGATTCGTGATAGCTCGACTGAAAATAGAGATCGCCGTAATCGAGGCGGCGCTCGGTCAGTTGACCAAGAATGGCAAACAGGTCCTGATGATTCAGGCCATTTGCCGACAGTAATTGTTCACTTACCAGGTTCAGACTCATCGTTATGCTACTCGTTTGTTGCCGCCTGACAGGCGGAAATACAGAAGGCTATCTATTGAGATTGCGGCAATTCCCGGCAATCGTCAAATCATTGCTTTTTATTGCTGCGCGCCTGGCGCAGCACTTCATTGATCTGCGGCTGGTCAATCGGGCCAGTGATGCGATAGCGCAGAATCGAAACTTTATTCCACAGCGGACCCAGCACTTTGCTGGCGGCAAATACCGCTGCGCCGACGATGGGGTTGACGGCAAAGGCCGCCGCCACGCCGACGGTCGCGGAGATCTCCGGCGCCACCACCGCCTGCAGATCCAGCTGGCGACGCACCAGATCGACCGACCCTTTCATAGCAATATCCGCTTCAAGGCCATCTACCAGCGTATCATCGGTATGCAGTACGCCATCCTTAATCCATGCCGTACTGTTAATCGAATCGAAGTAAAAGCCTTCGCTGAAGGTATCGCTGAAATCGAAACGCAGTTTACGCAGCAGGGCATCCACACTCAGCAGACGCAGCAGCTGGCCAGCGTGCCCGGTACTCAGGTCGGTAAACTGCCCCTTGCCCAGGTGGCTTTTAATGATGCCATTGAGCGACGCGACATCGGGTGACCAGGGCGGCGCGCGCCAGTGCAGATCGTAGTCGATATCAAACGGCGAATCCTTCACCGGCGTGGAGACGCCAAAGAAATCCGCAAATGCATCCGTCTTATTGCCGTGCAGTCTGCCTTTCAGCGAGGTTCGAACCCCTGAAGGGGCGTTCACCCACACGCCGTTGGTCGTCAGCCGGCCAAACCCGGTATCCACCAGGCCGTTGGAGAGCGTTAAGGTATCCCCTTTGATCGCCACATCCCCATCGATGCGGCCATATTTTTGTCCCCACAGCCAGCATTCCGCGCAGCGTAGCTGCAGATCGGGCCAGCCATGGAAATCCAGCCGCGTCGCCGTCTGGGGGGCCACATTCTCTGTTGCGTTCTGGCCGCTGGCGCTGGCCGGATTGAAATAGAGATAACGCACATTTGCCAGCCACGGAGCATTGTCGCGCATCGTCAATGTGGCATTGATCTCACGCCCCTGCGCCTCAACCTGCGAGCCGCCGGCGACCGGCTGGGACATCAGACTGACGTTGTTCCACTGTTGCCCCGCGAGGGCCAGCGACGGCGTACGCAGCACAATGCGCGGTGGAAAGAGCACGCTGCTGCTCACTTCATTTGCCGCGCCGTTCTCGAAGAGCGCCAGCCACTGCGCGCCATCCATCGGCGGCAGGTTGAGCTCGATACCGGGCTGATCGGGCAGCGGAGAGTACCCTTTGCTGTCAGTGGTAAGGATCGCTCTATCCAGCGTCAGCTTATGATTGAGCAACCAGCGGCTGTTAATATGATTCTTCGCCCCGATGGAGCCGGTCAGGTCGAAGCTGCTAAGGCCGCCGGCGACGTTAATTTTGACCGGAAGGGGTTCGCCGGCGGGCTTACTGACTGGCGAAGGTAAGCGACTGCTCACATTCTTCAGATCGCCGTTGATATCGACCTTATAGCTGGCATTGCCATGGTACGGCAGTTCGATAGCGACCTTGCCATCCCACGGGACGCTACCGCTCAACGCCTCACTCATGGCTTTCGGCAGCAGCCCGGTGCGCGACGGCTGCCAGTTGGCATTCATCCCGACATCCACCAGAAACGCTTTTTCACCTTCGCGGGTGGAAAAATTGAGGTTCAGCGGCTGATTAAACCAGGTCGCGCTCAACGTTTGACTATTGAGATCGCCATTCACAAAGCTGAAATTACCGCTCAGGTTCTGCAGCGTAGTATCTAACGGTTTGATAAACAGGCTATTATTCTGCAGGCGCACATCGCCTTTCGCGGTGGTCATCTCGCCGTCGAGGGGGATATTCAGATGTAAGCGAGCGCTCACATCCCCATCCAGCTGCAGGGAATCCAGCGCCGCCCCGAGCGACTCTTTCAGCGGCGTAGTATTAAAGTAAGGTCCAACCTCTTTTCCCGGGCCTTTGATATCGGCATCAATCAGCAGTTTTTCCTGCGCATAGTCCGGGATCGCGGCATCGAGATTGCTGGCGGTCACGTTGCCAAGCATCGCTTTATCCGCCCGCATCCACAGGCCGTTGTTGATAAAATTGAGGTCGATGTTCAGCCCGGTTAACGCCGGCCAGTCCGGTTGGAAGGCAAAAGTGGCGTTCTTCAGCGGAACATAAACCTGGAACTGGCCTTCATTATGCGGATAAGGGAATAGATGCGGATTGCCGCCATACACCAGCGTCGCATCGCTGGCTTGCCCTGCTTTAATCGCGCCGCTGAGATAGTCCACCAGCGCTTTGCCCATCAGATTTTCCGGGAAATAACGCCATGCCTGGCCACCGTCATTGGTGCTGATGCCCGCCAGAATACCCAGCCAGGGATCGTCCCCCTGCGGTTGCAGATAGCGGAAGCCGCCGCGGGCGCGTACGCCTGTCGCCTGCACGTCTATATCGCGGCCATCAAGCATAAACCCTTTGTCGTTTTTCACCCAACTGAGCGTGGCTTCGCCAGCGGCTATCTCCAGCGGCGCGCGGAAGACGCCGGCATACGGCATCAGCGCCTTCGCCATATGAGCGCGTAATTCCCCGTGCTCAACGCTGCCATTCAGACTGCCGGAGAAGTGCTCTGCCCCAGGCAGGAGTTTCCACTGCTTCCACGCCAGATCGCTCCACTGCGCCTGAAAACGCGTTTTCTCCGTCGCCTGCAGGGGGATATCGAGAGCCAGCAAATTGATTTTGCCGCCAGGCTGCGTGGTACGCCAGAGTTCGCCCAGAGAAGGCGCCAGCTTATCAGCAAACGGCTGTAACCCGCTCAGGCCGCTGAGGGCCAAATTGCTGGCGCGAATACGTAACTCATCGCTACGCTGACGATCGTCGCCACCAACGTCCTGCGCCGGGATCCACGCCATCGCCAGGGCTCCGCTTGGCCAGGGTTTATCATCGATAGCGATCCGCGTATCGGGAATATAAAAGGCCCAGCTTTGCTTATCATGGGAGAGATGCGCCGTCAGGTTATCCACCGACAAATGATGGACTTCGTTATCGCCCTGCCAGCTGGCGCCCCCTTTTTTCAGCCATACGTCGCCGCTGGCCACATCGCCTTTTTCAATGGTCATCCAGCCTTCGAGGCTGAAGCGGGCGCTTTTCAGGGCGATATTGTCCTGCATCCAGCGTCCCAGCCACGGTTTGACGTCGATATCATCCGCCTGTAGCCAGACCCGGCCTTTATTCAGCAGGCCATCCTCATCGCGAAGATCCATCCGCACCTGCATGACGCCATGCTGGCCGGTGAGGCTGGAGAGGCTGAGCTGCCCCTCGGCGCGATGACGGTTCCTGCCGTTAAGCCATGTCAGCTGCGGAACCGCCAGCTCCGCCCGCTGACCGGAAAGGGTCAGGAAGCTCAGATGGCTGTCGCGCAGAGTAAAGTGATCGAACTGACGTAAAAAGAGATCGCTGATGCGGTCGGTTTTCAGGCTTTCGCCACCGTCATTGGTCTGAATAGGGGTATTGGTATGGACCTGCAGCTGCCAGAAGGTGAGGTCGCGGAACTGCCAGCGCATATGCAGCAGGCTCTGCCAGACATCCAGCGCCAGGGTTACGCGCTTGACCGCCATTGTGCCGCCATCTTTCAGCCCGACATGGATATCGCGGGCGTCTAACGTCGGACCAAAAGTCTGCCAGCTGGCGGTGATCTGCGAGGCGTCCACCGGCGTACCGGTGAGGGTGGAGATCTTCTCCAGCAGCTGCGGACGCCAGGCGTCGAGCTGTGGCAACACGAGACGCAAGCCACTCACCAGCAGCGCGACGATAACAATCAATGTTGCCACGGTGAGCAATAAAATCCCGGGCAGTCGCCTCACGCCTCTCTCCTTGTCAGCCGCACAATGACGCAGTGTCTTACATCATAACAACATCGAACTGCTCTTGATTATAGAGCGGCTCAATTTGTACCTTCACCTGTTTGCCGACAAAGATTTCCACTTCCGCCAGCGCATGCGACTCTTCCCCTTTCAGGGTTTCCGCCACCGCAGGGGAAGCATAGACCAGGAAGCGATCGGAATCATAAGCATGATGTACGCGGACGATCTCACGCATAATCTCATAGCACACCGTTTCCACCGACTTTACCGTTCCACGTCCGTGGCAGGTTGGGCACTCGTTGCACAGCACATGCTCCACGCTTTCACGGGTGCGTTTACGGGTCATCTCCACCAGGCCCAGCTGGGAGAAGCCGTTAATGCTGGTCTTCACCCGATCTTTACTCAGCGCCTGCTCTAAAGAGTGCAACACCCGTCGACGGTGATCTTCATTGTTCATGTCTATGAAATCAATGATGATAATGCCGCCGAGATTACGCAAACGTAGCTGGCGGGCTATCGCCTGGGTGGCTTCGATGTTGGTATTGAAGATCGTATCGTCAAGATTGCGGTGCCCGACAAAGGCCCCGGTGTTGATATCGATGGTGGTCATCGCCTCGGTCTGGTCGATGATCAGATAGCCCCCCGATTTGAGCTCGACTTTACGCTCCAGCGCGCGCTGAATTTCGTTCTCAACGTCAAAGAGATCGAATATCGGCTGACGGCCGCTGTAGTGTTCCAGCTTGCTGGTCATTTCCGGGATATATTCGGCGGTGAATTCGAGCAACGCCTCATAGGTCAGGCGCGAGTCGACGCGAATGCGATCCAGTTGCGCATCGGCAAAATCACGCAGCACGCGCTGGGCCAGAGCCAGCTCGCCATACAGCTGATAGCGGGTCTGGTTGCGCTTTTTGCGCTCCATCACCTTGGTCCATACGCGCTTAAGATAAGCGGCATCGGCGGCCATCTCCTGCTCGTGAACGCCTTCCGCAGCGGTGCGAATGATAAACCCGCCCTGCTCATCGCAATATTCTGCGACGACCTTTTTTAGGCGCTCGCGCTCGGCTTCGCTTTCAATCCGCTGAGAGACCCCCACGTGGGAGGCGCCTGGCATAAAGACCAGATAGCGGGAAGGCAGGGTAATATCGGTGGTCAGACGCGCGCCTTTGGTACCCAGCGGATCTTTAACCACCTGGACCATCAGGTCCTGGCCCTGGCGCACCAGCTCCGAAATATCGCGCACGGTAAACTGCTTTTGCTCCTCACCGGCGACGCACTCGGTATGCGGCATGATATCGGAGGCGTGAAGGAACGCCGCCTTATCCAGACCAATATCTACAAAAGCCGCCTGCATTCCCGGCAGCACTCGGCTAACACGACCTTTGTAGATATTGCCTACTATTCCGCGTCGCGCTTCACGCTCAATATGGATTTCCTGCAGAATACCGCCATCAATATACGCAACGCGCGTTTCGGATGGCGTTACGTTAACTAATAATTCAGCCGTCATCTTTATCCCTTTCCTTTACGCAGTGAGTTAAAGTTACTGAGCAACTCATACGTTTCCACCAGCGGTAAGCCGACTACGGCGTGATAGCTGCCATTAATCTTCCTGACGAAGCAACCACCCAACCCTTGAATACCGTATGCACCTGCTTTATCTAAAGGCTCGCCGCTGGCCACATAATCGGCGATATCCTGCTCGCTGAGCCGCCGGAAGGTCACTTCCGTGACCACCAGACAGTCCAGCGTTTGCTGCTTATCCGCCAGCGCCACCGCGGTCATGACCTGATGGGTGTGGCCGGAAAGCAAACGCAGCATCGCTGCAGCGTGTTCGGCGTCGCGCGGTTTTTCCAGCACTTCGCCGTTCAAAATGACAATCGTATCCGCTCCCAGCACCGGCAAATCGCGGGTGGCCATCGCCACCCCGGCCTGCGCTTTTTCGCGCGCCAGGCGGACGACATAGTGCTGGGCGCTCTCCTGCGGATGGCGCTGCTCCTCAATACCAGGAACCAGACGCTCGAAAGCGAGACCAAGCTGAGTCAGCAGTTCCTGCCGACGCGGGGAACCAGAAGCGAGATACAGAGTTGTCATATCAACCTTATTGCACTGCAAATTGCTGACGCACTTTACGCATCAGCAGGAAGAGCCATGGCCAGAGGATGCCGTTTACTACACTACTCCAGAATACTTCCGGACGGAAAGAGACGTTGATCACTAAAAACTCTGCCCAGAAAACAATGATATCCACGGCCAGGGATAACAGCATTACCACCAGCGCCTGCTGCCACAGCGCCAGGTTACGGAACAGCTGATACTTCAGCGCGACCAGATAGGCGACGATGCTTAAAGACAGCGCGCGAACGCCGAGCGTTGAACCGCTGATGAGATCAAGAATAGCCCCCATCACGAAACCCGTCCCCACGTTTACCCGGTGCGGCAACGCGAGGATCCAGTACAGCAGGATCAATAATACCCAGTTGGGCCGGAAAACGCTGATGTCCGCCGGCCAGGGCATAATTTGCAGCAATAGCGCGATAAGAAACGAGAGCCAGATAACCCAGCGTCCCTGGCTACGGTAACTTGCCACTATTGCCCCCCTGCAGGCTGCGACGGCTGAGGCGGCGTCAACCCGGTGGCGGGCGCCGGCATCTGCGGCCCCATCGCATCCGGCGCAGGCAGTACCTGCGGCATCATCTGCATCAGACGTTCGTTAGCCACCCGATGAACCTCTTCCGGGGTCATCGGGTTAGCGCCATTACGATCGGCGCCCCACAGCAGCAACAGATAGCGCAAGCGCTGCAGCCCGGCCGTCGGACGCGCCTGAATCACGGTATAGGCGCGCTGGGTGTCCAGTTTCACCGAGGAGACTACCCCAACCGGATACCCTTCAGGGAAACGACCGCCGAGACCGGAGGTCACCAGCACGTCGCCGACGCGAATATCGGTATTCGCCGGCAGATGCTCAAGCTGGAGATCGTCCGTGCAGCCGTTACCGGCGGCAATGACGCGAATGTCGTTACGCAGAACCTGGATCGGCAGCGCATGAGTGGCATCGCAGATCAGCAGCACCCGGCTGGTCATTTTCGCCACGGCCACGACCTGCCCCACGACGCCTTTATCGCTGATAACCGGCTGGCCTTCATAGACGCCGTTCACGCTGCCTTTGTCAATAACCACCTGATCGCTGTAAGGGTCGTTGACCGTTGAGATGACCTGCGTCACCATTTTTTGCTCGTCCTGGCGCAGCGGCGAGCCAAGCAGTTCACGCAGGCGCGCGTTCTCCTGCTTGTACTGGCCCAGCATCAGCAGATCGCTGTTTTTCAGCAACAGCTCCTGGCGCAGCGCGCGGTTTTCCAGTTCGAGCTGGTCGCGGGTAGCTAGCGTCTGCGATACGCTGTCGAGCAGTTCCCGGGGACCATTAGAGACAAAGTAGAAAGGGCTGACGGCTGTATCCATGTACGTTCTGATTTGACTGAACGTACCCAGGCGGCTGTCGGCGATAATCACGCCAAGCGCCACCAGCACCGCCAGAATAAGGCGAATCTGTAGCGAGGGGCCACGGCTAAAAATTGGCTTCATAGGCTATGCGTATTCTCGTGTCAGTAAAGACCAGGGGCAGCTCGTATGCCGCCCCGGACCTTCAGGCTGACTACTCTTCGCTAAACAGGTCGCCGCCGTGCATGTCGATCATCTCCAGCGCCTTGCCGCCGCCACGCGCTACGCAGGTCAGCGGATCTTCAGCAACCACGACTGGAATACCGGTTTCTTCCATTAACAGACGGTCCAGGTTGCGCAGCAGCGCACCACCGCCGGTGAGAACCATCCCGCGTTCAGAGATATCAGACGCCAGTTCCGGCGGGCACTGCTCAAGGGCAACCATGACCGCACTCACGATGCCGGTCAGAGGCTCCTGCAGCGCTTCAAGAATTTCGTTTGAGTTCAGGGTGAAGCCGCGTGGCACGCCTTCCGCCAGGTTACGACCGCGCACTTCAATTTCGCGCACTTCATCGCCCGGGTAAGCCGAACCGATTTCATGCTTGATACGTTCAGCGGTCGCTTCACCGATCAGGGAGCCGTAGTTACGACGCACGTAATTGATAACGGCTTCGTCGAAGCGGTCACCGCCGATACGTACAGAAGAGGAATAGACCACGCCGTTCAGGGAGATAACCGCCACCTCAGTGGTACCGCCACCGATATCCACCACCATGGAGCCGGTCGCTTCAGAAACCGGTAAGCCTGCGCCAATCGCTGCCGCCATCGGCTCTTCGATCAGGAAGACTTCACGGGCGCCTGCGCCCTGCGCGGATTCACGAATAGCGCGACGTTCGACCTGGGTTGCGCCAACCGGTACACACACCAGCACGCGCGGGCTCGGGCGCATAAAGCTGTTGCTGTGCACTTGTTTGATAAAGTGCTGCAGCATCTTTTCCGTCACGAAGAAGTCAGCGATAACGCCGTCCTTCATCGGGCGAATCGCCGCGATATTACCCGGGGTACGGCCGAGCATCTGCTTCGCTTCATGACCCACGGCGGCGACGCTTTTCGGCGATCCGGCACGATCCTGACGAATGGCCACCACGGAAGGCTCATTCAATACGATGCCTTGTCCTTTTACGTAAATAAGGGTATTCGCGGTACCCAGGTCAATGGACAGGTCATTGGAAAACATGCCACGAAATTTTTTTAACATACTAAGGGATAATCCTGAAAGCTGGGGCGGAAAACAAAATCCGCTTACTTTACCAACCACACGCAGCAGCGACAAGGCGCAAAAATCACCTGCTGCGGTGAAAATTAGTGCAGTTCATTTCCTTTGTTACAAATTTTCCCGACTCCGTTCATTGCTGAAATCTTCAGCAGCGCTCCACGCCTGAATTTGTAACCTGTCAAAGGAGGGTCACTGGCATTTACATTGCGATGATCCGGCAGGTAGACAAGCACACCCCCTTCACGATGGCGCGCGTTATTCTACGTGAAATCACGCTAAACGGCAGATCAAACCGAGTATCTTTGCGAATATTTTTTCACATTTGTGTCAAGTGGCTGTGAGGCGGCAAAAAATTCCCCCTGCCCGCCCGTGACACCGCATTGGGACAGTACCAACCACTCGCTGCGGCTGCGTACGCCCGTCGCAAAAACTTGCATAGGCATGCCTTTACAGGCTTCCACCAGGCTTTGCACCAGCAGTTGGTTCTCGCTGCGCTTTTCGATGTTGCGCGCCAGACCCGGATGCAGTTTGATCAGCTCCGCATCCAGCTGCTTGATCCAGCTGGTTCCAACCAGGGTTAACCCCGCCTGAACCACTGCCACCCGAACGCCCAGAGCGTTAACCAATCGCATAACCGGCTGCAGACGGCCGATATATTGACAAACATCTGCCTCTGCAAGTTCAAAAATAATCCGCTGACGCTGCGATTTTTCACACTGCATCAAGGCATCGCGCAGCCAGCGCTGGAAACGCGGACGGATCAGCGACTCCACCGACAGCTGGAGCGCCAGATTCTCCTCGGGCCAGAAGCCTAAAAACGGCAGCAGGCGCGTTACCTGCAGGCGGTCATACTCCTCCGCCAGGCCAAACTGCAGCACCATCGGCATGTATTCCGCTGCAATCACCTCTTCTTTACCGTCGTACATCCGCGACATCAGTTCACGATGATGTACCCGCCCGTCGCGGGTGACAGCTGGTTTTTGGTACAACCGCGGCCCGCCGCGGCTCAGCATCTGTTCGATCAGCGTTCGCCAGCGAACGTTGCCGCGACCTTTCTCCGGAAGGGTGTCATCATAGACCGACCAGCTGTTGCTGCCCTGCAGCACCGCGTTGCGCGTCGCCGCTTCCGCATGTTCCATCACCTGCGCCGCCGATTGCCCGCTGCGGAAAGAACAGATGCCGATATGCATCATATCGTCGCGATCGAGGATACGCGTTGGAGGCAGCGCATCCATCGCCTTCAGCAACAGGCCGGCGATACTATCCGCCTCTTTCAACGTACGGTGCGGCAGCAGCACGGCGAAGTCGCTACGGTGATAGCGCGCCAACAGCGCGCCGGGGTAACGCATAATAAAGGTAGAGAGCAGGTTGATAAGCGTAAAGTAATGTTCTTCGGCCGCCGCCCGTCCCCAGTTGTCCCGTAGCAGATCAAACTCCGGCAGACGGATCATCATCACGATGCCGTAGGCTCCCACCTTCTCCTGGTCTTCCAGCAGCGTGGCCAGCTGATTGTCAAAAAACAGGCGGTTATTCAGTCCGGTTTTCGAATCCTGCGCCGCGTAGGAGCGAATAAGCGTATCCATCCGGCTGCGCTGATCGCTGGCGAACTGCAGCTCCGACAGCAGCATATCCAGCGCGCTACTGGTGCTGGCCGGCCATTCATAGACCGACCCGCGCACCTGCGGCCCGCGCTCGCCGCTCAGGATACGCGTGGAACGCACCTCCAGCAGCTCCTGGCCGGCCAGCTGGCGGCGGATCCAGCGGACGGCGAAGAAAATAATCACCACCATGAAGCCAATGGAGATCGACAGCGGGGCAGTGATCGACAGCGAACGGAAATAGTTCACCATCGGGTCAACGTAGACCAGATGCAGCGTAATACCAGGATGTTTAAGCGACTGAACCGTGATCTCACGGAATTGCTCATGGCTGCCGAGCGGGCGATAGCTATCGGGTCGGGAATGGCTGTAGAGCGGTTTGCCGTTGAGCATGAAATCGATATGCACGATCTCGATCGGCGTCATCAGCTCATCCAACTGCGGTTCAAGCTTATCGAAAGAGGTGGTGATGAGCCGGTTATCCAGCATGGTCGCCACCGCCTGAACGCGGTTTTCGACCTTGTTCTCAATGCCGTTATAAAAACTCAGCGAAGCGCCAATCAGCGTGACAAAGATGGTCAGGCTAGTTAGCAGCGTAATAAAGGCTGAGAACTTCGTCGTTAATCGCATCCCTGTGTTAACTCCGCGAGTGAATGACTACCCGATGAACCATCAGGCTCCCGTGCCGGCGCGCGCCTTGCCGCAAGCATTAACCTTTTAAAGCGCGACGCATACTATCAAAGATGGCGAGTCTGGCAATGGAATGCGTATTATCGGTAAAAGTATGCCGATAGCGAGTATAGTTTGCAGAAAAAATTTGCCAATCGTCGCCCGCCTGCGGCCTGCGCCAGAAGCGCTTTAATTTTAGACGCAGGATGGCAAACCCGCGCCGGCGACGCAAATTATTACCGGTTTACCGTCTGGCCAGCTTACCGCCCCCTTTTCCCTGCTAAAGATGCCGGGTCATGCGCGGCAAAGGAAACGTCTTGCGCCACTTTCCGATGATTCCTGGACGACCGCGCCTCTGCTTCGGCGGCGGCTCCTCATCCTAATGTGCAATTTTTCGTGACATATTCGCCATTCATCGCCGTCTCCGTCATGCTTAGGAAAACGCATGACGGAGGACACCATGAAAAGAAAAAAACTGACGGAAGCCGACGTCACGGCCGAATCCGTTTTTATGCTCAAGCGGCGCCAGGTGCTGAAAATGCTGGGTATCAGCGCGACCGCGCTTTCCCTTCCCGCCGCCGCGCAGGCCGATCTGCTGGACTGGTTTAAAGGAAATGACCGCCCGCCGGCCCCGGCGGGCAAGGCCCTGGAGTTTGCTAAACCCGCCGAGTGGCAGGCTAATCTGACGCTTACCCCGGAAGATAAGGTCGCCGGTTACAATAATTTTTATGAATTCGGCCTCGATAAAGCCGATCCGGCGGCGAACGCGGGTAGCCTGCGCACCGATCCCTGGACGCTCACCATCGGTGGCGAAGTGGCGAAACCTCTGACCCTTGACCATGACGATCTGACCAAACGCTTCCCGCTGGAAGAGCGCATTTATCGTATGCGCTGTGTGGAAGCCTGGTCGATGGTGGTCCCCTGGGTCGGCTTCCCGCTGCATAAACTGCTGGCGCTGGTGGAGCCCACCAGCAGCGCGCGCTATGTGGCCTTCAAAACCCTCTATGCTCCGGATCAAATGCCCGGCCAGAAAGACCGGTTTATCGGCGGGGGGCTCGCTTACCCTTACGTGGAGGGGCTACGGCTGGATGAAGCGATGCACCCGCTGACGCTACTCACCGTCGGGGTGTATGGCAAAGCGCTGCCGCCGCAAAACGGCGCGCCGGTCCGCCTGACCGTGCCGTGGAAGTACGGTTTTAAAGGCATAAAATCCATTGTTAGTATCGAGCTGACCCGCGAGCGGCCGCCAACCACCTGGAACCTGGCGGCGCCGGACGAATACGGCTTCTTCGCTAACGTCAATCCGCACGTCGATCACCCCCGCTGGTCGCAGGCTAGCGAGCGGTTTATCGGCGCCGGCGGCGTGCTCGATGTGAAGCGTCAACCGACGTTGCTGTTTAATGGCTATGCCGACGAAGTGGCGTCGCTGTATCGCGGCATGAATCTGCGGGAGAACTTCTAGTGCGTTTCACCGTCAAACAGATCGTCTGGCTGAAGGTTTTACTTCACCTTGCGGGGTTTTTGCCGCTGGTCTGGTTATTCTGGGCCGGGCACCAGGGCTACTTTAGCGCCGATCCAGCCAAGGATATCCAGCACTTTACCGGCAGAATGGCGCTTAAGTTTCTGCTGGCGACGCTGCTGGTCTCTCCGCTGGCGCGCTATGCGAAGCAGCCATTATTGATTCGCGTTCGTCGGCTGTTAGGTTTATGGTGTTTTGCCTGGGCGACGCTGCACCTGACCAGCTATACCCTACTGGAGCTGGGCATTAACAATCTGGCTCTGCTGGGCTCGGAGATTATCACCCGCCCCTATCTGACATTGGGCATGATCAGCTGGGCGATTCTGCTGGCGCTGGCGGTGACCTCCACGCAAGCGATGCAGCGAAAACTGGGGCGTCGCTGGCAACTTTTACACAACTTCGTCTATCTGGTGGCGATCCTCGCGCCGATACACTACCTGTGGTCAGTGAAGATCGTCTCGCCGCAGCCCGTTATATATGCCCTGCTGGCAGCGGGGCTATTGACATGGCGTTACAAGAAGTTCCGCCAGTGGTGGCGCGCAATCCGGTAATGTGCAGTTTCCCGCAGATCCTTTATCAACCGCGACTCTTTTTCAGATAGCGGTTGATAATCTTCCCTGATAAGACCAGTATTTAGCTGCCAATTGCTACGAAATCGTTATAATGTGCGACTTTGGTTTTCCTGACGGGGTTTTCTGACCCTGAAAAGGTGACAAGGGCGCATTGAAGGTATATGTTGTTTTTTACCCGAAAATGGCAGGAGATCGCCACACAATGGCAGTGAAGTTTCACATTTTGCTTTTGAATGGTCCAAACATTAACATGCTCGGTACCCGCGAGCCTGAGAAGTATGGCCCTCTCACGCTGGCTGAAATTGTTAACCGTTTAACATCTGAAGCGGCGGCGCTGAATGTGAGTCTGGATCACCTGCAGTCCAACGCGGAGCATGCGTTAATCGACCGAATTCATCAGGCTAAAGACAACGTGGACTATATCCTGATTAATCCGGCCGCGTTCACGCATACCAGCGTAGCAATCCGTGACGCTTTGCTCGCCGTGAACATCCCGTTTATCGAGATTCACCTGAGCAATGTGCATGCACGCGAACCCTTCCGCCAGCACTCGTATCTGTCAGATGTCGCCGCTGGCGTCATTTGCGGGCTGGGGGCGGATGGTTATTCATACGCTTTACAGACGGCGGTAAAACGCCTGTCACAATCACACTAAACAAAGAGTACGGAACCCACTCATGGATATTCGTAAGATTAAAAAACTGATCGAGCTGGTTGAAGAATCAGGTATCTCCGAACTGGAAATTTCTGAAGGCGAAGAGTCTGTTCGCATCAGCCGCTCTGCACCGGCCGCAAGCTATCCGGTTATGCAGCAGGCTTATGCTGCGCCGATGATGCAGCCTCAGGCGCCTGCCGCCGCGACTGCCGCACCAGCTGCTGCGGCTGAAGCGCCGGCGAAAGCGGAAATCAGTGGTCACATCGTACGTTCCCCGATGGTTGGTACTTTCTATCGTACGCCGAGCCCGGACGCGAAAGCGTTTGTGGAAGTTGGCCAGAAAGTTAACGTGGGCGACACCCTGTGCATCGTCGAAGCGATGAAAATGATGAACCAGATCGAAGCCGACAAAGCCGGCGTGGTGAAAGCCATTCTGATCGAAAGCGGCCAACCAGTAGAATTCGACGAGCCGCTGGTAGTTATCGAGTAACGAGGCGAACATGCTGGATAAAATTGTCATCGCTAACCGTGGCGAGATCGCACTGCGCATCCTGCGTGCCTGTAAAGAACTGGGCATCAAGACTGTCGCTGTGCACTCCACTGCGGATCGCGATCTAAAACACGTATTGTTAGCGGATGAGACGGTCTGCATCGGTCCGGCTCCGTCCGTAAAAAGCTATCTGAACATTCCGGCCATTATCAGCGCCGCTGAGATCACTGGCGCGGTAGCGATTCACCCGGGTTATGGCTTCCTCTCTGAGAACGCTAATTTTGCTGAGCAGGTTGAGCGTTCCGGCTTTATCTTCATCGGCCCGAAAGCCGACACTATCCGCCTGATGGGCGACAAAGTGTCCGCGATCACCGCCATGAAGAAAGCCGGCGTCCCGACCGTTCCGGGTTCTGACGGCCCGCTGACCGACGACATGGACGCTAACCGCGCCCATGCCAAACGCATCGGCTATCCGGTGATCATCAAAGCCTCCGGCGGCGGCGGCGGTCGCGGTATGCGCGTTGTACGTAGCGACGCTGAACTGGCGCAATCCATCTCCATGACCAAAGCGGAAGCCAAAGCGGCTTTCAACAACGACATGGTCTACATGGAGAAATACCTGGAAAACCCACGCCACATTGAAATTCAGGTGCTGGCGGATGGTCAGGGTAACGCGATCTATCTGGCTGAACGCGACTGCTCCATGCAGCGCCGTCATCAGAAAGTGGTCGAAGAAGCGCCGGCGCCGGGCATCACCCCGGAACTGCGTCGCTACATCGGCGAGCGTTGCGCGAAAGCCTGTGTGGATATCGGCTACCGCGGGGCGGGTACCTTTGAGTTCCTGTTCGAAAACGGCGAGTTCTACTTCATTGAAATGAACACCCGTATCCAGGTAGAGCATCCGGTAACTGAAATGATCACCGGCGTTGACCTGATCAAAGAGCAGCTGCGTATCGCAGCCGGCCAGCCGCTGTCCATCAAGCAGGATGAAGTGGTAGTTCGCGGCCATGCGGTGGAATGCCGTATCAACGCCGAAGACCCGAACACCTTCCTGCCGAGCCCGGGCAAAATCACCCGTTTCCACGCGCCGGGTGGCTTTGGCGTGCGCTGGGAGTCACATATTTACGCCGGTTACACCGTACCGCCGTACTATGACTCCATGATCGGTAAACTGATCTGCTACGGCGAAAGCCGTGACGTGGCGATTGCCCGCATGAAGAATGCGCTGCAGGAGCTGATCATCGATGGCATCAAAACCAACGTCGATCTGCAGATGCGCATTATGAGCGACGAGAATTTCCAGCATGGTGGCACCAATATCCACTATCTGGAGAAAAAACTCGGCTTGCAGGAAAAATAATTCTGCTCTCTCAGCAAAAGGCCGGGTAAACCGGCCTTTTTTCTTTTTCTCTCTCCTCATCTATACCATGCGGTACAATCCCCGCTTTCTTCATCCTCAAGGGACAAAAAATGGACAAACGCTTTGTTCAGGCCCACAAAGAAGCGCGCTGGGCGCTGTGGCTGACCCTTCTCTACCTTGCCGCCTGGCTGGCCGCCGCCTATCTGCCGGGGGTGGCTATTGGCTTTACCGGCCTGCCACACTGGTTTGAAATGGCCTGCCTGCTGGTACCGCTGCTGTTCATTCTGCTGTGCTGGGCGATGGTCAAACTGATTTTCCGCGATATTTCTCTGGAGGACGATGATGCAGTTTGAGGTCATTATTCCCCTGATCGCCTACCTGGTGGTGGTGTTCGGTTTATCCCTCTACGCCATGAGAAAACGCGCCTCAGGTAGCTTTCTTAATGAGTACTTTCTCGGCAGCCGCTCGATGGGCGGCTTCGTGCTGGCCATGACGCTAACCGCCACCTATATCAGCGCCAGCTCATTTATCGGCGGACCCGGCGCCGCCTATAAATACGGCCTGGGCTGGGTGCTGCTGGCGATGATCCAGCTCCCCGCCATCTGGCTGTCGCTGGGCGTGCTGGGGAAAAAATTCGCCATCCTTGCGCGTCGCTATAATGCTGTCACCCTCAATGACATGCTGTTTGCGCGCTATCAGAGTCGCCTGCTGGTCTGGCTGGCCAGCCTGAGTCTGCTGGTGGCCTTTGTCGGCGCCATGACCGTCCAGTTTATCGGCGGCGCCCGCCTGCTGGAGACGGCTGCCGGTATTCCTTACGATACCGGCCTGCTGATCTTCGGGGTCAGCATCGCGCTGTATACCGCCTATGGCGGCTTTCGCGCCAGCGTGCTCAACGACACGATGCAGGGCATGGTAATGCTGATCGGCACGATCGTGCTGCTGGTGGGCGTGATCCACGCCGCCGGGGGGGTTGGCCATGCGGTAGAGACGCTGCAGTCGATCGACGTCAAGCTGGTGTCCCCGCAGGGCGCGGAGGATATCCTCTCGCCAACCTTTATGGCCTCGTTTTGGGTGCTGGTCTGCTTCGGCGTTATTGGTCTGCCACATACCGCAGTGCGCTGTATCTCCTACAAAGACAGCAAAGCCGTGCATCGCGGCATCATTATCGGCACCATCGTGGTGGCGATCCTGATGTTTGGCATTCATCTGGCTGGGGCATTAGGCCGGGCGGTGATCCCCGATTTAACCGTGCCGGATCTGGTGATCCCGACGCTGATGGTTAAAGTGCTTCCGCCCTTTGCCGCCGGGATCTTCCTTGCCGCGCCGATGGCGGCGATTATGTCGACGATCAATGCCCAACTTCTGCAAAGTTCCGCTACGATCATCAAAGATCTGTACCTGAACTGGCGGCCGGATCAGGCGACTAACGAAAAGCGGCTTAAACGCATGTCCGCCGGCATCACGCTCCTGCTGGGGGTCTTGTTGCTGCTCGCGGCCTGGCGGCCGCCGGAGATGATAATCTGGCTGAACCTGCTGGCCTTCGGCGGCCTGGAAGCCGTCTTCCTGTGGCCGCTGGTGCTGGGCCTTTACTGGGAACGCGCCAACGCGGCTGGCGCGCTGAGCGCGATGATCGTAGGCGGCGTCCTGTATGCCGTACTGGCCACGCTGAAAGTGCAGTTTCTGGGCTTTCACCCGATCGTTCCCGCGCTGCTGCTGAGTTTGCTGGCGTTTGTGGCGGGGAACAGTTTCGGTCGTCCCGCCCCACAGTCCCCCATTTTGACTACTGATAAATAAAGAGTTTTGCTATGCCATGGATCCAACTGAAACTAAATACCACCGGCGCGAACGCTGAAGATCTTAGCGATGCGCTGATGGAGGCCGGATCGGTCTCGATCACCTTCCAGGATACGCACGATACGCCGGTATTTGAGCCATTGCCCGGGGAAACCCGCCTGTGGGGGGATACCGACGTAATCGGCCTGTTCGATGCTGAAACCGATATGAAAGCGGTCGTTGCCCAACTGGAGCAGCATCCGCTGCTGGGCGCCGGGTTCGCGCATAAGATCGAGCAGCTGGAAGATAAAGACTGGGAACGGGAATGGATGGATAACTTCCACCCCATGCGCTTCGGGGAGCGGCTATGGATCTGCCCAAGCTGGCGCGATGTTCCGGATGAAAATGCCGTCAACGTGATGCTCGATCCGGGTCTGGCCTTTGGCACCGGTACGCATCCGACGACATCCCTGTGCCTGCAGTGGCTGGATGGGCTCGACCTCAACGGAAAAACGGTGATTGATTTCGGCTGCGGCTCCGGCATCCTGGCGATTGCCGCACTGAAGCTGGGGGCGGCAAAAGCAATCGGGATTGATATCGACCCGCAGGCTATTCAGGCCAGTCGTGATAACGCGCAGCGTAACGGCGTTTCTGAACGCCTGGAGCTCTATCTTCCTCAGGACCAACCGGAGTCGATGAAAGCCGACGTGGTGGTCGCGAATATCCTGGCAGGCCCGCTGCGTGAGCTGGCGCCATTAATCAGCGTCCTGCCCGTTTCAGGCGGTTTGCTGGGGCTTTCCGGCATCCTTGCCAGCCAGGCGGAAAGCGTCTGTGAAGCCTATGCCGATCTCTTCACCCTTGACCCGGTGGTCGAGAAGGAAGAGTGGTGCCGGATTACCGGCCGGAAAAACTAAGCGCGATGCGGCCTACGGGCCGCATTTTTGTTTCCAGTAGCCACCAAATAATGCCAGGAAATGAGAGGCAAATCGCACTACAGAGCACTTTTTTGGCTACAAAAACAGCGTTTTATATCGCCATGCGGCCAGTCTATCCAAGAAAAATCGAGAAGTTTTATGATTTTATAAATGGACACAAATTATCCATCATCCATTAAATCAATGATTAATATAAGTATTTATTCATCCCTTTTACGCTAGTCCCGGATTCATTGATCTGCAACAGAGGATTGCTCAAAGTTTGGCCTTTCATCTCGTGCAAAAAATGCGTAATATACGCCGCCTTGCAGTCACAGTATGGTCATTTCTTAACTCATGCGCATCGGACACCACCAGCTCAGAAATCGCCTGATCGCAGCGCCCATGGCTGGCATTACTGACAGACCATTCCGGACGCTGTGCTACGAGATGGGAGCGGGTTTAACCGTTTCCGAGATGATGTCTTCTAACCCACAGGTGTGGGAGAGCGACAAGTCCCGTTTACGGATGGTGCATATCGATGAGCCCGGTATTCGTACCGTGCAAATCGCCGGTAGCGTGCCGGAAGAGATGGCTGCCGCCGCGCGGATTAACGTGGAAAGCGGCGCCCAGATTATTGATATCAATATGGGATGCCCGGCGAAAAAGGTGAATCGCAAGCTTGCAGGTTCAGCCCTCTTGCAGTACCCCGACCAGGTGAAGTCGATCCTGACGGCGGTCGTTAACGCGGTGGACGTTCCTGTGACTCTCAAGATTCGCACCGGTTGGGAACCGGAACACCGTAACTGCGTAGAGATTGCCCAACTGGCCGAAGAGTGTGGCATTCAGGCTCTGACTATTCACGGACGCACCCGCGCCTGCTTGTTTAACGGAGACGCTGAGTACGACAGTATTCGGGCAGTTAAGCAGAAAGTTTCCATTCCGATTATCGCGAATGGCGACATTACTGACCCGCTTAAAGCCAGAGCTGTGCTCGACTATACAGGGGCTGATGCCCTGATGATAGGCCGTGCAGCTCAGGGAAGACCCTGGATCTTTCGGGAAATCCAGCATTATCTGGACACTGGAGAGCTGCTGCCCCCGCTGCCGCTGGCAGAGGTGAAGCGCTTGCTTTGTGCGCACGTTCGGGAGTTGCATGACTTTTATGGTCAGGCAAAAGGGTACCGAATCGCGCGTAAACACGTCTCCTGGTATCTTCAGGAACATGCTCCAGATGACCAGTTTCGGCGCACATTCAACGCCATTGAGGATGCCAGCGAACAGCTGGAGGCGTTGGAGGCATACTTCGAAAATTTTGCGTAATAGAAATAAAGAGCTGACAGAACTATGTTCGAACAACGCGTAAATTCTGACGTACTGACCGTTTCTACCGTTAACTCTCAGGATCAGGTAACTCAAAAGCCCCTGCGTGACTCGGTTAAACAGGCACTGAAGAACTATTTTGCTCAACTGAACGGTCAGGATGTGAATGACCTGTATGAGCTGGTACTGGCTGAAGTTGAACAGCCCCTGTTGGACATGGTGATGCAATACACCCGTGGTAACCAGACCCGCGCTGCTCTGATGATGGGCATCAACCGCGGTACGCTGCGTAAAAAACTGAAAAAATACGGCATGAACTGATACTAGTCAGTTGCTTGCTTGATATAAAAGGCGCTCTTCGGCATGGGGAAGCGCCTTTTTTATTATCTGCGCCAACAGAACTCATTACTAATTCACCAGCCGTAGCGCAGGCCCTCCCGATAAACGCGCAGCACAGACCACCGCCATTATATTATCCACCAGCGCAGGCGCCTGCTGATAAAGATCGAAGCGTTGCGGATCGAGCAGCCAGTTTTTAATCAGCCCGGAAAAAGCACTGTGTAAAACAATTAATATCATCTCAATGTTTGTTTCGGCTGGCAATATATTGTTACGCACGCAGCACTGCAGGATGCCGCCAATGAGTGAATAATTAAAACCAATACGTTGGCGAATTTCGTATTCCGAAAGCATATCACTGGAAAACTCACAGCGCTGATAAAGAATTTGCATCAGAGCGCGCTGTCGAGGATTCGCAGCAATATAGCGCAGGCCTGCAATAAACCGCTCGCGTAAAGCATTTAACGGCTCCTGTTCGTACTCTATGGCCTGACTGGGCTGAATCAAATCTCTAAGCGGCGGCTGCTGCTGCCACATTTCATTAAACAGCTCCGTCTTACTGGCAAAATGCCAGTACACCGCGCCGCGAGTCACTCCCGCCGCATCGGCGATATCCGTCAGGGTGGTGTTGGTTACTCCGCGCAGGGCGAACTGCTGGATTGCGGACTCAATCAGGAGCTGCCGCGTGCGCTGCGCCTCTTCTTTTGTTTTTCTTGCCATACAAGGCCCCACTTCCCGATAAGCAGATAATATAGGATATTCTTAATTAGAATTAATCTAGCATTTGCCATGAAGTATTATTTAGCAAAAATGCAGACAAGTTAATCCTGATGCGAAAAGAGAATTAATTATTCAAGTGAATATCACCGGAAAATACATTCACTGAAATAATGTCTATTTATCAACTTTTACAATTGCGATAAATCGCAATACTACAGTGACCATTTTTTTGTTTTTGCGTGCCTTGCTGATTGCTTAAAAATAAGTATCTCTTACATCCAACGGCGTTTATTTGTAGGATGGCAAACTGCTTTTTGATTCCCTCTTTCTTTCACAGATTCGCCGCCTGATTGGGTACGTAATCTATAAGGAACCGCCATGACGACTCACGCCAGAGTGACACTTTTATCCGGTTTAATTATCTCGGCCTTATTGCTAACCGGTTGCGATAATTCTGACAACCAGCAACCCCATGCGCAGGCGCCGCAGGTGACGGTCCATGTCGTGAACAGCGCGCCGCTATCAGTCACCACCGAACTGCCGGGCCGAACCTCTGCTTTTCGCGTAGCGGAAGTCCGCCCCCAGGTGAGCGGTATCATCCTGAAGCGTAACTTTGTTGAAGGAAGTGATGTCGAAGCAGGCCAGTCACTCTATCAGATCGATCCGGCGACCTACCAGGCGGCGTGGAACAGCGCCAAAGGCGATGAGGCCAAAGCCGAAGCCGCGGCCGCTATCGCCCATTTGACGGTGAAACGCTACGTTCCACTGCTGGGTACTAAATATATCAGCCAGCAGGAATACGATCAGGCAGTGGCCACCGCCCGCCAGGCCGATGCCGATGTCATCGCCACCAAAGCTGCCGTGGAAACGGCCCGTATCAACCTGGCCTACACCAAAGTAACCTCCCCCATTAGCGGGCGCATCGGTAAATCGAGCGTCACCGAAGGGGCGCTGGTCACCAACGGCCAGTCGGATGCCCTGGCTACCGTCCAGCAGCTCGATCCCATCTATGTTGACGTGACGGAGTCCAGTAATGACTTCATGCGCCTTAAGCAGGAAAGCCTGCAGCGCGGCGGTGATACCAAAAGCGTTGAGCTGGTCATGGAGAACGGCCAGGCCTATCCGCTCAAAGGTTCACTGCAGTTTTCTGACGTCACTGTTGATGAAAGTACGGGCTCAATTACTCTGCGCGCTATCTTCCCTAACCCGCAGCATGTCCTGCTGCCAGGGATGTTCGTCCGCGCCCGCATAGACGAAGGCGTCGATCCGCAGGCTATCCTGGTACCGCAGCAAGGGGTGACCCGCACGCCGCGTGGTGATGCCTCCGTGATGCTGGTGAATGACAAAAACCAGGTTGAAACCCGGGAAGTGGTCGCGACTCAGGCCGTTGGCGATAAGTGGCTTATCACCAGTGGGCTGAAGCCGGGCGATAAAGTGATTGTCAGCGGCTTACAGAAAGTCCGTCCAGGCGTCACTGTCAAAGCGGAAGCGGAGCGTGCGGCGCCGGCCGTGCAATAAGGATACCCAGCCATGTCTAAGTTTTTTATTCATCGACCGGTCTTCGCCTGGGTGCTGGCTATCATTATGATGATTGCCGGCGGCCTGGCCATCCTGCAGCTGCCGATAGCTCAGTACCCGACAATCGCCCCTCCTGCGGTAGCGATCTCCGCCACCTACCCCGGTGCAGATGCCCAGACCGTACAGGATACGGTCACTCAGGTTATCGAGCAGAATATGAACGGCATCGACAATCTGATGTATATGTCGTCGACCAGCGACTCTGCCGGTTCGGTAACCATTACGCTCACCTTTAAATCGGGTACCGATCCCGATATTGCCCAGGTACAGGTGCAAAACAAACTGCAGCTGGCCACGCCGCTGCTGCCCCAGGAAGTACAGCAGCAGGGGATTAGCGTCGAGAAATCCAGTAGCAGCTTCCTGTTGGTCGCCGGCTTTATCTCTGATAACCCGACCACCACCCAGGACGATATTTCTGACTATGTCGCCTCCAATGTCAAAGATCCTATTAGCCGCCTCAACGGCGTGGGCGATGTGCAGCTGTTCGGCGCGCAATACGCCATGCGCGTCTGGCTGGATGGCAACCTGCTGAATAAATACAACCTGACGCCGGTGGACGTCATCAATGCGCTGCAGGTCCAGAACGATCAGATCGCCGCGGGTCAGCTCGGCGGCACGCCAGCGCTGAAAGGCCAGCAGTTGAACGCGTCAATCATCGCTCAGACGCGGCTCAAAGATCCGCAGGAGTTTGGCAAGGTCACGCTGCGGGTCAATGCCGATGGCTCTGTCGTCCATCTGAAAGACGTCGCCCGCATTGAGCTGGGGGGAGAGAACTATAACGTTGTCGCCAGAATTAACGGTAAACCTGCCTCTGGTCTGGGTATTAAGCTTGCGACCGGCGCCAACGCCCTGGATACCGCCACCGCGATTAAAGCGAAGCTGGCCGAGCTGCAGCCCTACTTCCCTCAGGGGATGAAGGTGGTCTATCCGTATGATACGACCCCTTTCGTCAAAATCTCCATTCACGAAGTGGTCAAAACGCTTTTTGAAGCAATTATTCTCGTCTTTCTTGTCATATATCTGTTCCTGCAGAACATGCGCGCAACGCTCATTCCAACCATTGCCGTACCCGTGGTGCTGTTGGGAACCTTCGCGGTATTGTCGATGTTTGGCTACTCCATCAACACGCTGACAATGTTTGGCATGGTGTTGGCGATAGGTCTGCTGGTCGATGACGCTATCGTAGTAGTGGAAAACGTCGAACGTGTGATGGTTGAGGAGAAGCTCTCGCCAAAAGAAGCGACGGAAAAATCTATGTCGCAGATCCAGGGAGCGCTGGTGGGTATCGCCATGGTGCTCTCCGCAGTATTTGTCCCGATGGCCTTTTTCGGCGGCTCAACCGGCGCGATTTATCGTCAGTTTTCAATCACCATCGTCTCCGCCATGGCGCTCTCCGTGCTGGTTGCGCTGGTACTGACGCCGGCGCTCTGCGCCACGTTGTTGAAGCCAGCCTCAGCTGAACACCATGAGAAAAAAGGATTTTTCGGCTGGTTTAACGCCCGCTTCGACCAGAGCGTTAACCACTATACCAACAGCGTCAGCGGTATTTTACGTGGAACTGGCCGTTATCTGGTGATCTACCTGCTGATCGTCGTGGGGATGGCCGTGCTGTTCATGCGCTTGCCCACGTCCTTTCTGCCCGACGAAGACCAGGGCGTCTTCCTGACCATGATCCAGCTGCCGTCCGGTGCTACCCAGGAGCGCACGCAGAAGGTCCTGGATACGGTGACTGATTACTACCTGCATAACGAGAAGGCCAACGTTGAAAGCGTCTTTACCGTTAACGGCTTCAGCTTCAGCGGCCAGGGACAAAACTCCGGTATGGCGTTTGTCAGCCTGAAGCCCTGGGAAGCGCGCAGCGGCGATGAAAACAGCGTGGAGTCCATCATCAAGCGGGCCACCGTAGCCTTTAGCCAGATCAAAGACGCCATGGTTTTCCCGTTCAACATGCCAGCCATTATTGAGCTGGGTACCGCCACCGGCTTCGACTTTGAACTGATCGACCAGGGCGGACTCGGTCATACCGCTCTGACCCAGGCGCGCAATCAACTGCTGGGCATGGTGAAACAGCATCCGGATCAGCTGGTTCGGGTACGCCCTAATGGGCTGGAAGATACCCCTCAGTTCAAACTGGATGTCGATCAGGAAAAAGCGCAGGCGCTGGGCGTATCGCTCTCCGATATCAATGAAACGATATCAGCCGCGCTGGGCGGATACTACGTCAATGACTTTATTGACCGCGGCCGCGTGAAAAAAGTGTACGTTCAGGCTGATGCCCACTTCCGTATGCTGCCGAGCGACATTAACAACATGTATGTTCGTAGCGCCAACGGCGAAATGGTGCCGTTCTCCGCTTTTGTCACTTCACGCTGGATATATGGCTCGCCGCGCCTGGAGCGCTACAACGGGTTGCCATCTATGGAGATCCTCGGTGAAGCTTCGCCAGGCAAAAGTACCGGGGAAGCCATGGCGCTGATGGAAACGCTGGCCAGTAAACTGCCGAGCGGCATCGGTTATGACTGGACCGGGATGTCTTACCAGGAACGGCTCTCCGGCAACCAGGCGCCTGCGCTCTATGCCATCTCGCTGATCGTCGTATTCCTGTGTCTGGCGGCGCTGTATGAAAGCTGGTCGATTCCCTTCTCAGTCATGTTAGTGGTTCCGCTGGGGGTGATCGGCGCGCTGTTAGCCGCCACGCTGCGTGGGCTGAATAATGACGTTTACTTCCAGGTAGGCCTTCTGACCACGATCGGTTTGTCGGCGAAGAACGCGATCCTGATCGTCGAATTCGCCAAGGATCTGATGGAGAAAGAGGGGAAAGGGATCATTGAAGCAACCCTGGAGGCATCGCGGATGCGCCTGCGACCCATTCTGATGACCTCTCTGGCTTTTATTCTCGGAGTCATGCCGCTGGTGATTAGCCATGGTGCCGGCAGCGGGGCGCAGAATGCGGTAGGTACCGGCGTCATGGGCGGGATGCTAACCGCGACACTGCTGGCGATCTTCTTTGTTCCGGTCTTCTTTGTGGTCGTCAGACGACGTTTTACCCGGCACGCTGAATAACGCGGCCTGGTTTTAAAGGCGCCCCCTGCGGGCGCTTTTTTTCGCATGCAATATTGGCAGCCAGCTAAACGCGCCACAGTCTGGCAACCGCCATCGCACGCAGCATCGCTGAATCACAATCTTTCTCTCCATCTTTTCTGCATATTCCCGGGCTTATCTTCACGATATTTACGCGGCTCATATATTGAGATGATTTCGGCCTCCGGCCCGGACAATTCGCGGTGATAAAATAAGCCATTCCGTTCTGCACTGGCTTTCAGTACAACCCAGCGGATTATCCAGAGGTAATATCATGAAAAAGTATTTAATCGTGGCGCTGCTGGCCTCTCTACTGGCAGGCTGTGCCCATGACTCTCCCTGCGTACCGGTTTATGACTCGCAAGGCCGCTTAGTCCATACCAATACCTGTATGAAAGGCACAACAGAAGACAACTGGGAAACCGCAGGCGCAATCGCCGGGGGTGCGGCCGCGGTAGCCGGCCTCACGTTAGGGATCGTTGCTCTGACCCGCTAGATCGCTTCCCCAACCGCAGATACAGGTATATCCCCTGTATCTGCTCCACTCCATTCCCCAAAGTAAGCGATCATTCAGGCTCTTCCTGACGATAGTTCGCCAGCTTTCTTAGCCGTTGTTGTTGCCAGAGACCGCTGGCAATGAGTCGTCCATCGCTATCGGCAAACTTTTCAGATTCAGGGTTCAGAACCAACAAACACCAAAGGCCCGGTCGAAGAGCGGGCCTTTACTCTGATGGTGAGCAATGATGGCGAACGTCCTTTCCCTCTCTCCGGGCCGTTGCTGCGCAATGTTCATATCGATGCCAGTTAGATTTTCCCTGGGCAGCAAAGAAGCTCATCGGCAAACAACAGATAACACAAAAGCAAAAGGCCCAGTCTTTCGACTGGGCCTTTTGCTTTATTTGATGCCTGGCGATTCCCTACTCTCACATGGGGAGACCCCACACTACCATCGGCGCTACGACGTTTCACTTCTGAGTTCGGCATGGGGTCAGGTGGGACCGCCGCGCTATTGTCGCCAGGCAAATTCTTTACAACGTGCCGAACTTTAACCTAAAAAGTGGTGCTGATACCCAGAGTCGAACTGGGGACCTCACCCTTACCAAGGGTGCGCTCTACCAACTGAGCCATATCAGCACGCTAAATTTGATGCCTGGCAGTTCCCTACTCTCACATGGGGAGACCCCACACTACCATCGGCGCTACGGCGTTTCACTTCTGAGTTCGGCATGGGGTCAGGTGGGACCACCGCGCTAGTGCCGCCAGGCAAATTCTGTTTTATCAACACGTTTCACCAACGTATCGATTAATCTGTATCAGAGCTGAAAATTCTCTCAAATCGCCAAAACATCTTCGGCGTTGTAAGGTTAAGCCTCACGGTTCATTAGTACCGGTTAGCTCAACGCATCGCTGCGCTTACACACCCGGCCTATCAACGTCGTCGTCTTCAACGTTCCTTCAGGAGACTTAAAGTCTCAGGGAGAACTCATCTCGGGGCAAGTTTCGTGCTTAGATGCTTTCAGCACTTATCTCTTCCGCATTTAGCTACCGGGCAGTGCCATTGGCATGACAACCCGAACACCAGTGATGCGTCCACTCCGGTCCTCTCGTACTAGGAGCAGCCCCCCTCAATTCTCCAGCGCCCACGGCAGATAGGGACCGAACTGTCTCACGACGTTCTAAACCCAGCTCGCGTACCACTTTAAATGGCGAACAGCCATACCCTTGGGACCTACTTCAGCCCCAGGATGTGATGAGCCGACATCGAGGTGCCAAACACCGCCGTCGATATGAACTCTTGGGCGGTATCAGCCTGTTATCCCCGGAGTACCTTTTATCCGTTGAGCGATGGCCCTTCCATTCAGAACCACCGGATCACTATGACCTGCTTTCGCACCTGCTCGCGCCGTCACGCTCGCAGTCAAGCTAGCTTATGCCATTGCACTAACCTCCTGATGTCCGACCAGGATTAGCTAACCTTCGTGCTCCTCCGTTACGCTTTGGGAGGAGACCGCCCCAGTCAAACTACCCACCAGACACTGTCCGCAACCCCGGTAAGGGGCCAACGTTAGAACATCAAACATTAAAGGGTGGTATTTCAAGGTTGGCTCCACGCAGACTGGCGTCCACGCTTCAAAGCCTCCCACCTATCCTACACATCAAGGCTCAATGTTCAGTGTCAAGCTATAGTAAAGGTTCACGGGGTCTTTCCGTCTTGCCGCGGGTACACTGCATCTTCACAGCGAGTTCAATTTCACTGAGTCTCGGGTGGAGACAGCCTGGCCATCATTACGCCATTCGTGCAGGTCGGAACTTACCCGACAAGGAATTTCGCTACCTTAGGACCGTTATAGTTACGGCCGCCGTTTACCGGGGCTTCGATCAAGAGCTTCTCCTTACGGATAACCCCATCAATTAACCTTCCGGCACCGGGCAGGCGTCACACCGTATACGTCCACTTTCGTGTTTGCACAGTGCTGTGTTTTTAATAAACAGTTGCAGCCAGCTGGTATCTTCGACTGGTCTCAGCTCCATCCGCAGGGACTTCACCTACACACCAGCGTGCCTTCTCCCGAAGTTACGGCACCATTTTGCCTAGTTCCTTCACCCGAGTTCTCTCAAGCGCCTTGGTATTCTCTACCTGACCACCTGTGTCGGTTTGGGGTACGATTTGATGTTACCTGATGCTTAGAGGCTTTTCCTGGAAGCAGGGCATTTGTTACTTCAGCACCGTAGTGCCTCGTCATCACACCTCAGCCTTGATTATCCGGATTTGCCTGGACAACCAGCCTACATGCTTAAACCGGGACAACCGTCGCCCGGCTAACATAGCCTTCTCCGTCCCCCCTTCGCAGTAACACCAAGTACAGGAATATTAACCTGTTTCCCATCGACTACGCCTTTCGGCCTCGCCTTAGGGGTCGACTCACCCTGCCCCGATTAACGTTGGACAGGAACCCTTGGTCTTCCGGCGAGCGGGCTTTTCACCCGCTTTATCGTTACTTATGTCAGCATTCGCACTTCTGATACCTCCAGCAACCCTCACAGGTCACCTTCGCAGGCTTACAGAACGCTCCCCTACCCAACAACACATAGTGTCGCTGCCGCAGCTTCGGTGCATGGTTTAGCCCCGTTACATCTTCCGCGCAGGCCGACTCGACCAGTGAGCTATTACGCTTTCTTTAAATGATGGCTGCTTCTAAGCCAACATCCTGGCTGTCTGTGCCTTCCCACATCGTTTCCCACTTAACCATGACTTTGGGACCTTAGCTGGCGGTCTGGGTTGTTTCCCTCTTCACGACGGACGTTAGCACCCGCCGTGTGTCTCCCGTGATAACATTCTTCGGTATTCGTAGTTTGCATCGGGTTGGTAAGTCGGGATGACCCCTAGCCGAAACAGTGCTCTACCCCCGAAGATGAATTCACGAGGCGCTACCTAAATAGCTTTCGGGGAGAACCAGCTATCTCCCGGTTTGATTGGCCTTTCACCCCCAGCCACAAGTCATCCGCTAATTTTTCAACATTAGTCGGTTCGGTCCTCCAGTTAGTGTTACCCAACCTTCAACCTGCCCATGGCTAGATCACCGGGTTTCGGGTCTATACCCTGCAACTTAACGCCCAGTTAAGACTCGGTTTCCCTGCGGCTCCCCTATACGGTTAACCTTGCTACAGAATATAAGTCGCTGACCCATTATACAAAAGGTACGCAGTCACACCCGAAGGTGCTCCCACTGCTTGTACGTACACGGTTTCAGGTTCTTTTTCACTCCCCTCGCCGGGGTTCTTTTCGCCTTTCCCTCACGGTACTGGTTCACTATCGGTCAGTCAGGAGTATTTAGCCTTGGAGGATGGTCCCCCCATATTCAGACAGGATACCACGTGTCCCGCCCTACTCTTCGAGTTCACAACCTGTGCATTTTGGTGTACGGGACTATCACCCTGTACCGTCGGACTTTCCAGACCGTTCCACTAACACACAAGCTGATTCAGACTCTGGGCTGCTCCCCGTTCGCTCGCCGCTACTGGGGGAATCTCGGTTGATTTCTTTTCCTCGGGGTACTTAGATGTTTCAGTTCCCCCGGTTCGCCTCGTTAACCTATGTATTCAGTTAACGATAGTGTGACGAATCACACTGGGTTTCCCCATTCGGACATCGCCGGTTATAACGGTTCATATCACCTTACCGACGCTTTTCGCAGATTAGCACGTCCTTCATCGCCTCTGACTGCCAGGGCATCCACCGTGTACGCTTAGTCGCTTAACCTCACAACCCGAAGATGTTTCACTTCTGATTGCGAAAATTTGAGAGACTCGAACACACATTAACTGTGTGTCGTTTCAATTTTCAGCTTGATCCAGATTTTTAAAGAGCAAAATTTCACAATGCACTTCGCAGTACATTTTGAAATTTATTATTTATCAAACAATCTGTGTGGACACTACAAAGGCAGGTTCTTTAAGGTAAGGAGGTGATCCAACCGCAGGTTCCCCTACGGTTACCTTGTTACGACTTCACCCCAGTCATGAATCACAAAGTGGTAAGCGCCCTCCCGAAGGTTAAGCTACCTACTTCTTTTGCAACCCACTCCCATGGTGTGACGGGCGGTGTGTACAAGGCCCGGGAACGTATTCACCGTAGCATTCTGATCTACGATTACTAGCGATTCCGACTTCATGGAGTCGAGTTGCAGACTCCAATCCGGACTACGACATACTTTATGAGGTCCGCTTGCTCTCGCGAGGTCGCTTCTCTTTGTATATGCCATTGTAGCACGTGTGTAGCCCTGGTCGTAAGGGCCATGATGACTTGACGTCATCCCCACCTTCCTCCAGTTTATCACTGGCAGTCTCCTTTGAGTTCCCGGCCGGACCGCTGGCAACAAAGGATAAGGGTTGCGCTCGTTGCGGGACTTAACCCAACATTTCACAACACGAGCTGACGACAGCCATGCAGCACCTGTCTCACAGTTCCCGAAGGCACCAATCCATCTCTGGAAAGTTCTGTGGATGTCAAGACCAGGTAAGGTTCTTCGCGTTGCATCGAATTAAACCACATGCTCCACCGCTTGTGCGGGCCCCCGTCAATTCATTTGAGTTTTAACCTTGCGGCCGTACTCCCCAGGCGGTCGATTTAACGCGTTAGCTCCGGAAGCCACGCCTCAAGGGCACAACCTCCAAATCGACATCGTTTACGGCGTGGACTACCAGGGTATCTAATCCTGTTTGCTCCCCACGCTTTCGCACCTGAGCGTCAGTCTTTGTCCAGGGGGCCGCCTTCGCCACCGGTATTCCTCCAGATCTCTACGCATTTCACCGCTACACCTGGAATTCTACCCCCCTCTACAAGACTCTAGCCTGCCAGTTTCGAATGCAGTTCCCAGGTTGAGCCCGGGGATTTCACATCCGACTTGACAGACCGCCTGCGTGCGCTTTACGCCCAGTAATTCCGATTAACGCTTGCACCCTCCGTATTACCGCGGCTGCTGGCACGGAGTTAGCCGGTGCTTCTTCTGCGGGTAACGTCAATCGCCAAGGTTATTAACCTTATCGCCTTCCTCCCCGCTGAAAGTGCTTTACAACCCGAAGGCCTTCTTCACACACGCGGCATGGCTGCATCAGGCTTGCGCCCATTGTGCAATATTCCCCACTGCTGCCTCCCGTAGGAGTCTGGACCGTGTCTCAGTTCCAGTGTGGCTGGTCATCCTCTCAGACCAGCTAGGGATCGTCGCCTAGGTGAGCCGTTACCCCACCTACTAGCTAATCCCATCTGGGCACATCTGATGGCATGAGGCCCGAAGGTCCCCCACTTTGGTCTTGCGACGTTATGCGGTATTAGCTACCGTTTCCAGTAGTTATCCCCCTCCATCAGGCAGTTTCCCAGACATTACTCACCCGTCCGCCGCTCGTCACCCGAGAGCAAGCTCTCTGTGCTACCGCTCGACTTGCATGTGTTAGGCCTGCCGCCAGCGTTCAATCTGAGCCATGATCAAACTCTTCAATTTAAGTTTGATGCTCAAAGAATTAAACTTCGTAATGAATTACGTGTTCACTCTTGAGACTTGGTATTCATTTTTCGTCCGAGGACGTTAAGAATCCATGTCACTTTGAGTGCCCACACAGATTGTCTGATAAATTGTTAAAGAGCAGTTGCGACGCGCTTTAGCGCCCTGTCGCGAGGTGGCGTATATTACGCTTTCCTCTTTCAGAGTCAACCCGTTTTTCAGGATTTTTCTCTGCAACCGAACCGGCTGTTTGTGTGAAGTGATTCACATCTGCCGTGTCAGTGGGTGCGCATTATAGGGATCCCATTTTTTTGCACAAGCCTTTTTTCGATCTTTTTTTTCTGAATGGTGATTTTTCACCCTTTTCGCCGTGTAATTGCACGATTTGCTCAATTTTCACCGTTTTCAGGGGTTGCACAGGGAGATAAAAGCCACCAAAGTCTTCTTACGTTCCCGTATTTTGAGGTCTATATGTCTGCTCAGCTGCGCCCCTACAAAGCATTTTTCCCACAAATCGGTCTTCGCGTCATGATTGACGCATCCAGCGTTGTCATCGGCGATGTCAGAATTGCCGATGACGTCAGCGTCTGGCCTCTGGTGGCCATTCGCGGCGACGTCAACTATGTATCGATAGGTCAACGCAGCAATATTCAGGACGGTAGCGTTCTCCATGTGACCCATAAGTCCTCTTATAAGCCGGAGGGAAATCCGCTGATCATTGGTGAGGATGTAACTGTTGGTCATAAAGTGATGCTGCACGGCTGCACTATCGGCAACCGCGTACTGGTTGGTATGGGTTCGATCTTATTAGATGGTGTCGTCGTTGGCGATGACGTCATGATTGGTGCGGGCAGTCTGGTTCCGCAGAATAAACAGCTGGAAAGCGGCTACCTTTACTTTGGCAATCCGGTCAAACAGATCCGCCCCCTGACAGAGGCGGAACGGGAAGGACTCAAGTATTCAGCAAATAACTATGTGAAATGGAAAAATGAGTACCTGGATCAGGATAACCAGATCCAGCCCTGAGCATCTTCCTGACCATCGCGGATCAATGCTTCTGCCTCTTCCTCTAGATCCCAACGATGTTCCTGGAAGGCGGCCAGCCACTGCGCTGGCCCCTCTGCGCCGAAACGCTGCTGCAAGATTTGCCCTGAAATTGCGCAGGTTAATTGCATCCCATTCACCAGCGCGGGAAAAACCACGCCCTGCCGTTCGGCATCCCATGATTCCCGGTCAGGAAACTGAATCGCCTGATTCATGCATTCAGTTCCTGCTGCAGCGTTTCAATGACCGGAGCGATAGCCGGCAGAACGCCGTGCCATAGCAGAACAGCATGGGCGGCTTGCGCCACCAGCATTCCCAGCCCATCGGCACAGTGAACTGCGCCATATTGCTGGCACCAGTGAAGAAACGGTGTCGGCCCTTTCTGGTAAAACATGTCATAGCAATATACGTCAGCGTTGACAATAGATGCCGGGATAGCTGGTACATCACCGTCTATTCCACTGGACGTCGCATTGACGATCAGATCGAATGTTTCCCCGGATAAGGTATCCATCTCCCTTGCGCTAACGCTCCCGGTATGGGCGAAGAGAGTGGCTAACTCACGGGCACGAGAATAGGTGCGATTCACGATCGTGACGGCGCATCCCAGCGACAGAAGCGGCAAAAGAACCCCGCGAGATGCCCCACCAGCACCAACAAGCAGGATCCGTTGGCGCGGCTTAATGAATCCCAGGCGTTCAAGATCGCTCAGAAGACCAATACCGTCGGTGTTGTCCCCCAGTAAACGGCCATCTTCCAGGCGTTTCAGGGTGTTTACTGCTCCCGCCAGCGCTGCGCGTTCTGTCAGTTCGTCGGCACGCGCAAAGGCTTCCTCTTTAAAAGGAACGGTGACGTTGGCCCCCTTTCCTCCTTCTGCAAAGAACTGATTCAGAGAAGAGACAAAATCATCCAGCGGCGCCAGTACACGTCCATAAGGATGAGTAATTCCTAACTGGCGGGCAAACAGCTGATGAATAGCAGGCGACTTGCTGTGCGCGATCGGATTACCAAAAACGGCATAGGTTTCCATGTTTCACCCCTGGCGGAACAGTTCACCCGTCAGGGCATCACGGATTTCAGATGGGTTTTGCCGGCCGCCCGTGGCCCCATCCACCACCGGGAAGCTGTCGCCAAACTGAGCATGGACCTCTGCGGTAGTACGGCACGGTGGTTGCCCGGTGAGATTGGCGCTGGTCGAAACCAGTGGTTTTCCGTAGGCTTCGCACAATTCGATTACCAGCGGATGGTTAGTCACGCGTACGGCCAGTGAATCAAAACGTCCTGTCAGCCAGCGCGGCGTTTCAGGACGCGCCGGGAATACAAACGTCACCGGTCCCGGCCAGCAAGAGAAGATGGCTTCCCGCTGTGAGTCACTTAACCGTGAATCATCAATATAGGGCTTCAGTTGCTCAAAGCTGGCGGCGATAAGGATCAATCCTTTCTCAACGGGACGCTGCTTCAGCTCCAGCAGGCGTATAACGGCCGTTTCGCTGTCAGGGTCGCAGCCGACGCCAAACACGGCTTCGGTGGGATAGGCGATGACATGTTCATTTTTCAGGACCGCCACGGCATGGGCGACGGCTTCTGAGGGCAGGTTATTATTCACTGATTTATTCCGCCGGGATCGGCTTTCCACATTGTTTACTGGCACAGAAGCGTCTGAGCCCCTGCGCCGTCTTCTTTTCTATTAACAGCGGGTAATGGCATTCAGGGCATTCGCCCGCCACCGGTTTAAAATTGATAACGAACTGGCAATCAGGATAGCGATCGCAGGAGTGAAAGGTTTTACCGAAACGGGAACGACGCTGGACCAGATGGCCTTGTCCGCACTGCGGGCAAGCGATAGCCGTCTCATCGGGTTTATCAATCAGCTCGGTATGTTCACATTCCGGATAGCGGCTACAGCCAATGAACATCCCAAAACGCCCCTGGCGTAACACCATAACCGCACCGCACGATGGGCACTCTTGCCCCTCCAGCACCTTAACGATATGCCCGTCCGCCTGGCTTTTCAGGGGACGAATATAGTCACAGTCCGGATAATGCGAACAGCCGAGAAACGGGCCATGTTTCCCGGAACGGATCACCAGTTCGGCCCCGCACTGCGGGCAGGGCTCATTTTTACGCACCGAAAACAGTGCTGATTTGGTCATAACAACTCGATGTTGCTGCAAAAAGATTAATGCAGCATACCTTCATTTACTTCGAAGAGTAATTCTTCCATTTGCTGATAGGCGTTTTCACAGCCCGGAATATTGAACAGTACCATCAGGATGACCCATTTCAGGTCTTCCAGCTCAAATTCCGCCGTATCCAGCGCCAGTACGCGCTCTATCACCATTTCTCGCGTTTCGAGGTTCAACACCTGAATCTGCTCGAGGAAGAGTAAAAACCCCCGGCAACTGGCATCCAGACGCTGGCACTCCTCTTCGGTATATACCCGAAGAGAGAGCGGGTCGGAAGCGAGCTGCATGGGTTCAACGAGACCTTCCTGATAATCAGCCAGTTTCTCGAGCCACATTAACGCGTTATAGATGTCTTCCCGCTCAAAACCCGCATCGGTAAGATCCCGCGTCAGTTTGTCCTGATCCACGCGCATTTCTGCTTCGCTATGGATGTAAGTTTCAAACAAATACATGAGTACGTCGAACATGGCTTGCCCTCCTTAATCGGACATAGCCGCCGGGTACAGCTGCGATCCAGCCTGCTAACTCCAGTTCAAGTAGCTGAGCTACGGTTACTGGCACAGATTGGCCGGCACGTTCAGCGACAACGTCAACAGGTGTTACCTCATCTCCTACGTTAGCCAGGAGCTCCGGAAATGGCAATGCTACAGACGGCTGATCGACGCAAATATTTATCGAATCAGACGTATCAGTCAGCCAGGCCAGCTCGTTATGCCAGTATTCCACAATATCCTCTGGCGAGGTCACTGGCACCGCGCCTTGCTTAATTAACCAGTGCGGGCCTTCCGATCCCGGATTGCCTATCGGGCCAGGCAGGGCGAACACATCCCTTCCCTGCTCCAGGGCGCAGCGGACGGTGACCAGCGATCCGCTTCGCAACGCCGCCTCAATCACCAGCACGCCCAGGCTTAAGCCGCTGATAATCCGGTTGCGCCTGGGGAAATGTGCGGGAAGCGGCGGCGTAATGAGTGGAAATTCAGATACCAGCGTACCGCCATTGTCGATGATCTGCCGGGCGAGGGTTGCATGGCGCCGCGGATAAACCTGACTCAGCCCATTGCCCAGTACCGCGATAGTTTTACCCTCCGCCGCCAGCGCGCCGCGGTGCGCGACCCCGTCAATGCCTAACGCCAGCCCACTGGTGATGGTAATCCCTTTCTGCGCCAGCGTTTCGCTGAACAGTTTCCCCCAGCGGGCGCCATACCAGGAGTGCGAGCGACTGCCAATAACGGCAAGCTGCGCGCTGTGAAGCAGGGCGAGGCCGCCGCTGACCAGCAACGCGCCGGGATAATCAGCGATAGCCTTTAACCGCAATGGATAGCGCGGATCGTCACCCCGTAACAGATGATGATCCGGTTGTCCCAGCCAGCGCCGCGTCTCGTCAAGCTCATGCTCGTCAAGCCGGAAAAATAACTTTGCCTGCGCCGCGGTCATCCCGACGGCATGCAGCGCTTCACGATCAACGCTGGCGGCTGCGCATAAGCGCTGAGCGATCTCTACCATCCTGTCGCCATACAAGCTACTGACCTTCATCAGCCGCAGCCAAATCTCGTCGGGCGTCATCCTTACCCCCTGCCATAAGCGGTATTGACAATCTTTGCGATTGGACAGTGAGACTGTCAATTGCAGGGGGTTTTGTCTAGAATAGAGCTAATAATCTTATCAACTCCTGAATACGACTCTGGAACTTTATGGCAGTTTTGCAAGTGTTACATATTCCGGACGAGCGCCTTCGCAAAGTCGCCGAGCCGGTCAAAGAAGTGAATGCGGAAATTCAGCGTATCGTCGATGATATGTTCGACACCATGTACGCCGAGGAAGGCATCGGTCTGGCCGCAACCCAGGTCGATATCCATCAGCGCATTATCGTTATTGATGTGTCGGAAAATCGTGAAGAGCAGCTGGTATTAATTAATCCGGAAATGCTGGAGAAAGATGGCGAAACCGGTATTGAAGAAGGCTGCTTGTCTATTCCTGAACAGCGCGCCCTGGTCCCGCGTGCGGAAAAAGTGAAGATCCGGGCACTGGATCGCGATGGTAAGCCGTTTGAACTGGAGGCCGATGGCCTGCTGGCTATCTGTATCCAGCATGAGATGGATCACCTGGTCGGCAAACTGTTTATTGACTATCTGTCACCACTCAAACAACAGCGCATTCGTCAGAAGGTAGAGAAACTGGATCGTTTACGTTCCCGTGCCTGATAACAAGGAATACCGTGTCACAATCACTACGTATCATTTTCGCCGGCACCCCTGATTTTGCAGCGCGTCATCTTGATGCGCTGCTGTCGTCTGAACATCAGGTTGTTGGCGTATTCACTCAGCCTGATCGCCCTGCTGGTCGCGGCAAAAAATTGATGCCAAGCCCGGTAAAAGTGCTGGCAGAAGCCCATAACTTACCTGTGTTCCAGCCATCCTCCCTGCGTCCGCAGGATAACCAGCGGTTAGTCGCCGATCTCGGCGCCGATATTATGGTGGTAGTGGCGTACGGTCTGATTCTGCCTAAAGCGGTGCTGGAGATGCCCCGTCTGGGCTGTATCAACGTTCACGGCTCGCTGCTACCGCGCTGGCGTGGCGCAGCGCCTATTCAGCGTTCACTGTGGGCGGGGGATAGCGAAACTGGCGTAACCATCATGCAGATGGACGTCGGCCTTGATACGGGGGATATGCTGTATAAGCTTTCCTGCCCCATTACCGCAGAGGATACCAGCGGCAGCCTGTACGATAAGCTGGCCGAGCTCGGCCCTCAGGGGCTGCTGGCAACGTTAGCCCAGCTGGCCAACGGCACCGCACGGCCTGAAGTACAAGATGAATCGCTGGTGTGCCATGCCGAAAAGCTGAGTAAAGAAGAGGCTCGTATCGATTGGTCGCTTTCCGCTGCGCAGTTGGAACGCTGCATCCGCGCGTTTAATCCGTGGCCAATGAGCTGGCTGGAAATTGACGGACAACCGGTAAAAGTGTGGCGAGCATCGGTCATCGCCGAAGCCGCTCACGCCGAACCGGGTACTATCGTAGCAGCAACCAAACAGGGTATTCAGGTCGCCACGGGGGATGGGATCCTCAGCCTGGAGTCGCTACAGCCTGCGGGTAAAAAAGCGATGAGCGCCCAGGACTTACTCAATTCCCGCCGGGAGTGGTTTATCCCTGGCACCCGTCTCGCCTGACGGTCGTCTCTTCTGAAGCCCGGGTTCGCCGGGCATTTTTATTTTTGCGCTTATGAAAAAGAATATAAATTTACGCAGCCTGGCCGCCCAGGCTATCGAGCAAGTTGTTGAAAAAGGGCAGTCTTTAAGCAACGTACTGCCCCCTCTACAGCAGAAAGTCAGCGATAAAGATAAAGCGCTACTGCAGGAGTTGTGCTTTGGTGTACTACGTACTCTAAGCCAGCTGGAGTGGCTTATCAGCAAGCTAATGGCGCGTCCGATGACCGGCAAACAGCGCACCGTGCACTTTCTGATCATGGTTGGTCTCTATCAGTTACTCTACACCCGCATTCCACCACACGCCGCGCTGGCGGAAACGGTAGAAGGCGCGGTGGCCATTAAACGCCCGCAGCTTAAAGGGCTAATCAACGGCGTGCTACGCCAGTTCCAGCGCCAGCAGGAAGCGTTGTTAGCCGAATTTGCTGAGCATGAAAACCGCTATCTTCATCCCAAATGGCTGCTGAAACGCCTGCAGCAGGCCTGGCCGCAGCAGTGGCAGGAGATCGTCGAGGCGAACAACCAGCGCCCGCCGATGTGGCTGCGCGTTAACCGCAACCATCATTCCCGGGATGAGTGGCTTGCCCTGCTTAACGAGACCGGTTTAGAGGGCTTTACCCACCCTGATTATCCGGACGCCGTACGCCTGGCCACCCCTGCTCCGGTCCACGCGTTACCAGGCTTTGCCGAAGGCTGGGTGACCGTCCAGGACGCCTCGGCTCAGGGCTGTATGCGCTACCTGCAACCGGAAAATGGCGAACGCATTCTCGATCTCTGCGCGGCGCCGGGCGGGAAGACGACGCATATTCTGGAAGTCGCTCCCCAGGCTCAGGTTATGGCGGTGGATATTGATGAACAGCGTCTGTCCCGCGTCTATGACAACCTGAAGCGTCTGGGTGTAAAAGCGGATGTAAAACAGGGCGATGGCCGCTTCCCTGAGCAGTGGTGTGGCAATGAGCAGTTCGATCGTATTCTGCTGGATGCTCCCTGCTCCGCAACCGGCGTTATTCGCCGCCATCCGGATATCAAATGGCTGCGCCGGGATCGGGATATCGCCGAGTTAGCCCAGCTGCAGGCCGAGATCCTCAATGCCACCTGGACGCACCTGAAGCCTGGCGGCACGCTGGTTTACGCAACCTGTTCTATTCTGCCGGAAGAGAACAGTCAGCAAATTGCCGCCTTCCTCGCGCGAACCCCGGATGCAGAACTTCACGCCACCGGCACGCCGGCGAGCCCCGGGCAGCAAAATCTGCCGGGCGTGGAAGAAGGTGATGGCTTCTTTTACGCTAAGCTAATCAAACGTCGGAACTAATGGGTCACTGCAGATGAAGATTATTATTCTGGGCGCCGGCCAGGTCGGCGGCACGCTGGCGGAAAACCTCGTCGGCGAGAACAATGATATTACGCTGGTTGATACCAATGGCGACCGTTTGCGCAGCCTGCAGGATAAGTTCGACCTGCGTGTCGTCCAGGGGCATGGCTCTCACCCTCGCGTACTGCGTGAGGCGGGGGCCGATGATGCCGATATGCTGGTAGCGGTCACTAGTTCGGACGAAACCAACATGGTGGCCTGCCAGGTCGCTTACTCATTGTTCAATACGCCAAACCGCATAGCGCGTATTCGTGCGCCTGATTACGTTCGTGATGCGGAAAAGCTCTTCAACTCTGAAGCGGTACCCATCGATCACTTAATCGCTCCGGAACAACTGGTCATCGACAACATCCACCGTCTGATCGAATATCCCGGCGCGCTGCAGGTCGTGAACTTCGCCGAAGGAAAAGTCAGTCTCGCGGTAGTAAAAGCCTATTATGGTGGCCCGCTGGTGGGGAATGCCTTATCCACTATGCGGGAGCATATGCCGCATATCGATACGCGCGTGGCCGCCATTTTCCGCCACGATCGCCCCATCCGCCCGCAGGGCTCGACGATTGTCGAGGCCGGAGATGAAGTCTTCTTTATTGCCGCCTCGCAGCATATTCGCGCGGTCATGAGCGAACTGCAGCGACTGGAAAAGCCGTATAAGCGTATTATGCTGGTCGGCGGGGGCAATATTGGCGCGGGTCTGGCCCATAAGCTGGAAAAAGATTACAGCGTTAAGCTTATCGAACGTAATCAGCAGCGAGCCGCTGAGCTAGCGGAAAAGCTGCAGCATACTATCGTCTTCTACGGGGATGCATCGGACCAGGAGCTGTTGGCTGAAGAGCATATTGACCAGGTGGACCTGTTTATTGCCGTCACTAACGACGACGAAGCCAATATTATGTCGGCTATGTTGGCCAAGCGAATGGGCGCGAAAAAAGTGATGGTGCTAATCCAGCGCAGAGCCTACGTGGATCTGGTCCAGGGTAGCGTCATCGATATTGCGATTTCGCCTCAGCAGGCCACAATTTCCGCACTCCTCAGTCATGTCCGTAAAGCCGATATTGTCGGCGTCTCCTCCTTGCGCCGCGGCGTTGCAGAAGCGATTGAGGCAGTCGCGCACGGCGATGAGAGCACCTCCCGGGTAGTCGGGCGTTCGATCGATGAGATCAAACTTCCACCGGGCACGATCATCGGCGCCGTCGTGCGGGGCAATGACGTGATGATCGCCAATAATAATCTACGGATCGAGCAGGGCGACCATGTGATCATGTTTTTGACCGATAAGAAGTTTATTTCCGATGTCGAAAGGCTGTTCCAGCCAAGTCCTTTCTTCCTGTAATTCCCAGGGCGCCGAACAGGCGCCTTTTTATTATCCCTTATTATTCAAAGGTTAATATTTTGCAGTAACTATCTGCTGGGAATGGCAAATGAAAATACATTTGTTAAACTTACAACGTCAGCTGGCACAAGGAGAATAAAATGAGTTTTTTAAAAGAGTTTCGCGAATTCGCGATGCGCGGGAACGTTGTCGATTTGGCAGTGGGTGTGATCATCGGTGCAGCATTCGGTAAAATTGTTTCATCACTGGTCGCGGATATTATTATGCCGCCACTCGGCCTGTTGATTGGCGGGATCGATTTTAAACAGTTTGCCGTCACGCTACGTGATGCCCAGGGCGATGTCCCGGCTGTGGTGATGCATTATGGGGTATTCATTCAGAACGTTTTCGATTTCATCATCGTCGCGTTTGCCATCTTCATGGCGATTAAATTGATGAATAAGTTAAATCGTAAGAAAGAAGAGGCTCCGGCGGCACCGCCAGCCCCCTCTAAAGAAGAAGTTCTGCTGAGCGAAATTCGCGATCTGCTGAAAGAACAAAACAACCGTTCTTAATCAGCAGAGAAAGCAGAAGGCCAGTGGTAAAAAAGCGATTCGCTTGCTTGCCACTGGCCTCCCGATCAATCCTTCCTGCATGTTTATCTTTACGTTGATAGCTTCCTTTCCCTTTCTTGTTTTTCTCTACGCGCTGCCTGAATAACGGATCGTGGAGAAGTGCCTCAATGGCGTTATCTTTAATTTGTCCTTTAGTATGCTGATAGCGACTCATAGTTACTCCGGTATATGTATAAACTCGGCGCGAGTGTAGATCCGCGCGTTTAAAAAATCAACGTCCGCCATTGCCGTTGCTGGCCCCTTGTTCAAGGGCCTCAAGGATAGAACAGTAAACGCTGCTGTGGGCAGTGCCGCAACAGGCATCGTTGAGCCGCTGCAGAGAGCGGCGCATCGTCTGTAGCTCTTTAATCCGCGCCTCAACTTCACTTAATCGCGCCTGAACGATCCCTTTCGACTCCTGACAGGTATGATGCTCCGGATCGATGCGGATCGACAATAATTCGCGGATCGCTTCCAGGGTGAAACCCAGTTGTCGGGCATAACGAATAAAGCGCAGCCGTTGAAGATCGTTATCCGAGTACAGACGAAATCCTCCCTCGGTGCGTATGTCATGATCCATCATCTGCTGCTTTTCATAGTAGCGGATGGTATCAGGCGTCACGTCAGCCAGTTTTGCCAATTCACCAATACGATACATATTTACTCCTGATTTATTTTTTGCAGCAACGCATCGGCGTACTCACCGCGTAAAAAGTCGGTGTTCAGACCTGCCTGACGTAACTTCAGCTCGAGCAGGGCAAGGCGTTTGCTAAGTTCGGCATGACGCGGATCGTCCTGACGGACGCCATTCAGTAAGTCTGCCAGAGCCAACGCTTCTTTGCGTTGCTCCAGTTCCGGAGGAAGACATCCTGCATTTTTCAGAAGGCGATAGCCTGCCCGCAACTCCGCCGGCACATGTGAATCGTCATCGAGAGTCAGCGGTTCTCCGCTGCCGGGTAAATTATCGAACTCACCTTTGGTTTGGGCATCGAGGATATGACGTTCCGCCCACTGATCCAGCAACCACATTCTACGGCTCCAGGGGATGAACAAAAAGAGTACAGATAGTGTAGTGAAATGGGGATGGGGTAGATATAAAAAAACCCGCCAGGGCGGGTTTTTTTACGTTACTACAGATTACTCTGCAGCAGCTTCTGCTTTCGGCTCAGCACGATCAACCAGCTCGATGTATGCCATCGGCGCGTTGTCGCCTGCACGGAAGCCACACTTCAGAATGCGAGTGTAACCACCGGCGCGGCTCGCGAAACGCGGGCCCAGCTCGTTAAACAGTTTTGCCACGATCTCGTTATCACGAGTGCGGGCGAATGCCAGACGACGATTAGCAACGCTATCAGTCTTGGCAAGAGTAATCAGCGGCTCAACTACGCGACGCAGTTCTTTCGCTTTCGGCAGGGTCGTCTTGATGATTTCATGACGAACCAGCGAACCTGCCATGTTACGGAACATAGCCTGGCGATGGCTGCTGTTGCGGTTCAGTTGACGACCACTCTTACGATGGCGCATGACCTTATCCTTCTCAGTAAAACCTTAACCTGTGATCCGGTTACTCGTCAGCAATGCTTGCTGGTGGCCAGTTTTCCAGGCGCATGCCCAGAGACAGTCCACGGGAAGCCAGCACGTCTTTAATCTCAGTAAGAGATTTTTTACCCAGGTTCGGCGTTTTCAGCAACTCAACCTCGGTACGCTGTACCAGATCACCGATATAGTGGATAGCTTCTGCCTTGAGGCAGTTAGCAGAGCGGACAGTCAATTCCAGATCGTCAACAGGGCGCAGCAGGATCGGATCGAATTCTGGTTTCTCTTCTTTCACTTCTGGCTGACGTACATCACGTAGGTCAACAAAAGCTTCCAGTTGTTCAGCCAGGATGGTTGCCGCACGACGAATCGCCTCTTCAGGATCGATTGTGCCGTTGGTTTCCATTTCGATGACCAGCTTGTCCAGGTCGGTACGCTGTTCTACACGCGCAGCTTCAACATTGTAGGCAATACGCTCTACAGGGCTGTAGCAGGCGTCGACCAGCAGACGGCCGATTGGGCGCTCATCTTCTTCCGAATGAATTCGGGCAGAAGCCGGCACATAACCGCGACCGCGCTGAACTTTGATACGCATGCTAATAGCAGCGTTCTCATCAGTCAGGTGGCAAATCACGTGCTGCGGCTTGACGATTTCGACATCACCGTCGTGGGTAATGTCGGCTGCGGTCACAGGGCCAATGCCAGATTTATTCAAAGTAAGGATGACTTCATCTTTACCCTGAACTCTCACCGCCAGCCCTTTCAGGTTGAGCAGGATTTCAAGGATGTCTTCCTGAACGCCTTCTTTGGTGCTGTACTCGTGCAGTACACCATCAATCTCAACCTCGGTCACCGCGCAACCCGGCATCGATGAGAGCAGAATACGGCGCAGTGCGTTACCCAGAGTATGGCCGAAGCCACGCTCTAAAGGCTCAAGGGTCACCTTGGCGTGCGTCGAACTCACTTGCTCGATATCGACCAGGCGCGGTTTTAGAAACTCTGTCACAGAACCCTGCATTGTGTCCTCTCTTTGGTACTAAGCTTTACTTGGAGTAAAGCTCGACGATCAGGTGTTCGTTAATGTCCGCAGACAGATCAGAACGCTCCGGCTGACGCTTGAACGTACCTTCCATCTTGCCAGCATCAACTTCCAGCCAGGTTGGCTTTTCACGCTGCTCAGCCAGCTCCAGAGCGGCTTTCACGCGAGATTGCTTTTTCGCTTTCTCACGAATGCTGACAACGTCATTCGCTTTAACCTGATAAGAAGCGATGTTAACAACACGACCGTTTACCATAATCGCTTTGTGGCTAACCAGCTGGCGTGCTTCAGCACGAGTGGCGCCGAAGCCCATACGGTATACAACGTTGTCCAGACGACCTTCCAGCAGAGCCAACAGGTTTTCACCGGTGTTGCCTTTCAGACGTGCTGCTTCTTTATAGTAGTTACGGAACTGACGCTCCAGCACACCGTACATACGGCGAACTTTTTGCTTTTCACGCAACTGCACACCATAGTCAGACAGACGCGGCTTACGCGCACCGTGCTGGCCAGGAGCTTGTTCAATTTTACACTTGGTATCGATCGCGCGAACGCCAGACTTAAGGAATAAGTCGGTGCCCTCACGACGGCTCAGCTTGAGCTTAGGACCCAAATATCTTGCCATTTTCTTTCTCCAACTAACCTGGAAAACGCAGCGTTATACGCGACGTTTTTTCGGCGGACGACAACCGTTATGAGGGATCGGAGTCACATCAGTAATATTAGTGATGCGGAAACCAGCGGCGTTCAGTGCACGAATGGTAGATTCGCGACCCGGACCCGGACCTTTGACCATAACTTCCAGATTCTTGATGCCGTATTCTTTTACGGCTTCTGCGCAACGCTCTGCTGCAACCTGAGCTGCGAACGGAGTGGATTTGCGAGAACCACGGAAACCGGAACCACCGGCTGTTGCCCAACCCAGTGCGTTACCCTGACGATCAGTGATGGTAACGATGGTGTTGTTAAAAGAAGCATGGATATGAGCCACGCCGTCAGAGACTTGTTTTCTTACACGCTTACGTGCACGAATTGGTGCCTTTGCCATTATTCAATCACCCCGATTATTTCTTGATCGGTTTACGCGGACCCTTACGGGTACGTGCGTTGGTCTTGGTACGCTGACCGCGAACCGGGAGACCACGACGATGACGCAAACCACGGTAGCAACCAAGGTCCATCAGACGCTTGATGCTCAGGGTGATTTCACGGCGCAGATCACCTTCAACGACAAATTTACCTACTGCTTCACGCAGAATATCAATTTGTTCTTCAGACAGCTCACTGATCTTAACATTTTCAGCGATGCCCGTTTCAGCGCAGATGGCTTTAGAACGGGTTTTGCCGATACCGAAAATAGCGGTTAAAGCGATAACGGTATGTTTGTGATCAGGAATGTTAATGCCTGCTATACGGGCCACTATGCACTCCTACTATTTAATATGTACGCACCATGCTGAAAAGCCCGTTTTCAGGATACTCAAATGGAAACGTACAGACATACAAAAGATTGGCTGGCTAATCTAGCCAGCTCAATCCAACTTTGCAAGAAAAATATGCGAAAAAATCAGCCTTGGCGCTGTTTATGCTTCGGCTCGGCACTGCAAATCACACGGATGACACCATCACGCTTAACGATTTTGCAGTTACGGCATAATTTCTTGACGGAAGCACGAACTTTCATTTTTACTCTCCGTAACTTCTCGGGCGACCAGTTTTAACGGCCGTAGCCTTTCAGGTTCGCCTTCTTCAATGCAGACTCATACTGACTGGACATCATCAGAGTTTGCACTTGAGCCATAAAGTCCATAATCACGACAACAACGATAAGCAGCGAGGTCCCACCGAAGTAGAACGGCACTTTCATCGCGTCACGCATGAACTCCGGGATCAGGCAGATAAAAGTAATGTACAACGCACCAACCAGAGTCAGGCGAGTCATCACTTTATCGATATACTTCGCCGTTTGCTCTCCCGGACGAATTCCTGGTACAAATGCACCGGACTTCTTCAGGTTATCTGCTGTTTCACGCGGGTTGAAAACCAACGCCGTGTAGAAGAAACAGAAGAAGATGATTGCAGACGCATAGAGTAACACATAAAGCGGTTGCCCAGGCTGCAAATACAGCGAAATTGTTGTCAGCCAGTTCCAACCAGTACCACCCCCGAACCATGACGTGATGGTTGCCGGGAACAGTATAATACTGGAAGCGAAGATTGCCGGGATTACCCCCGCCATATTCACTTTCAGCGGTAAATGTGTGCTCTGTGCAGCATAGACACGACGACCCTGTTGACGTTTCGCGTAGTTTACCACAATGCGGCGTTGACCACGCTCAACGAATACAACAAAGAAGGTCACTGCAAATACTAATACTGCAACCAACAGCAACAGGAGGAAGTGCAGGTCGCCTTGACGCGCTTGCTCGATAGTATGGGCGATGGCCGGCGGGAGTCCCGCAACGATACCGGCGAAGATAATGATCGAGATACCGTTACCGATACCACGTTCAGTGATCTGTTCGCCGAGCCACATCAGGAACATAGTCCCTGTGACCAGACTGACAACAGCGGTGAAATAGAATGCAAAGCCTGGATTAATCACCAGGCCTTGCATACCAGGCATATTCGGCAGACCGGTAGCAATACCGATCGACTGGAATATCGCCAGCACCAGAGTACCGTAGCGGGTGTACTGGCTGATCTTACGACGACCAGACTCCCCTTCTTTCTTCAGTTCCGCCAGCGGTTGATAAACCACCGTCAGCAGCTGCACGATGATCGATGCCGAAATGTACGGCATAATCCCCAGCGCAAAGATAGAAGCACGGCTGAGAGCACCACCAGAGAACATGTTGAACATTTCAATGATGGTGCCTCGCTGTTGCTCAAGCAGTTTGGCAAGTACAGCGGCATCAATACCAGGGATCGGAATAAAAGAGCCAATACGGAACACTATCAGCGCACCGACCACAAACAGAAGTCTGCGTTTCAGTTCGCCAAGGCCACCTTTGGCACTTTGAAAATCTAATCCCGGTTGTTTAGCCATCTGCTACTTATTCCTCAATTTTACCGCCAGCAGCTTCGATAGCAGCACGAGCACCTTTAGTCACACGCAGGCCACGAACAGTTACCGGACGAGTTACCTCACCAGACAGGATCACTTTCGCGAACTCGATCTGGACACCGATAATGTTAGCCGCTTTCAGCGCGTTCAGGTCTACTACATCGCCTTCTACGTGAGCCAGATCGGAGAGACGGATCTCTGCGGTGATCATCGCTTTACGAGAAGTGAAGCCGAATTTCGGCAGACGACGGTACAGAGGCATCTGACCACCCTCGAAACCGCGACGTACGCCACCGCCAGAACGAGATTTCTGACCTTTGTGACCACGACCACCGGTTTTACCGAGGCCAGAACCGATACCACGACCCAGGCGTTTACCCGCCTTTTTGGAGCCTTCGGCCGGAGACAGAGTATTTAAACGCATCTCTTACTCCTCAACTTTAACCATGAAGGAAACCGCGTTGACCATACCACGAACAGCAGGAGTATCCTCGCGCTCTACGGTGTGACCAATACGACGCAGACCCAGGCCAAGCAGCGTTGCCTTGTGTTTCGGCAGACGACCGATTGCACTGCGGGTTTGAGTAATTTTAATAGTCTTTGCCATGGTTTATTTCCCCAGAATTTCTTCAACGGATTTACCACGCTTGGCAGCGACCATATCCGGGGACTTCATGTTTTCCAGACCGTCGATAGTTGCACGAACCACGTTAATCGGGTTAGTGGAACCATACGCTTTAGCCAGAACGTTACGAACCCCAGCGACTTCCAGAACGGCGCGCATTGCACCACCGGCGATGATACCGGTACCTTCGGAAGCCGGCTGCATGAATACACGAGAACCCGTGTGAGTACCCTTAACCGGGTGCTGCAGGGTGCCGTGGTTCAGCGCGACGTTAATCATATTGCGACGGGCTTTTTCCATCGCTTTCTGGATCGCTGCTGGAACTTCACGCGCTTTACCGTAACCAAAACCAACGCGACCGTTACCATCGCCTACTACAGTCAGAGCTGTGAAGGAGAAAATACGACCACCTTTAACGGTTTTAGATACGCGGTTTACCGCGATCAGCTTTTCCTGCAGTTCGCCAGCTTGTTTTTCGATGTGAGCCATCTTACACCTCTACCTTAGAACTGAAGGCCAGCTTCACGGGCAGCATCTGCCAGTGCCTGGACACGACCATGATATTGGAACCCGGAACGGTCAAAGGAAACATCTTTGATGCCTTTTTCCAGAGCGCGTTCAGCGACAGCTTTACCCACAGCTGCTGCAGCGTCTTTGTTACCGGTGTACTTCAGTTGTTCAGCGATAGCTTTTTCTACAGTAGAAGCAGCTACCAGAACTTCAGAACCATTCGGTGCAATTACCTGTGCGTAAATGTGACGCGGGGTACGATGTACCACCAGGCGAGTTGCGCCCAGCTCCTGGAGCTTGCGGCGTGCGCGGGTCGCACGACGGATACGAGCAGATTTCTTATCCATAGTGTTACCTTACTTCTTCTTAGCCTCTTTGGTACGCACGACTTCGTCGGCGTAACGAACACCCTTGCCTTTGTAAGGCTCAGGACGACGGTAGGCGCGCAGATCTGCTGCAACCTGGCCGATCACCTGCTTATCAGCGCCTTTCAGCACGATTTCAGTCTGAGTCGGACATTCTGCAGTGATACCCGCAGGCAGCTGATGATCAACCGGGTGAGAGAAACCTAAAGCCAGGTTTACTACATTCCCTTTGACCGCTGCACGATAACCTACACCAACCAGCTGCAGCTTCTTAGTGAAGCCTTCGGTAACACCGATAACCATTGAGTTCAGCAGGGCACGCGCGGTACCAGCCTGAGCCCAACCGTCTGCGTAACCATCACGCGGACCGAAGGTCAGTGCATTATCTGCATGTTTAACTTCAACAGCATCGTTGAGAGTACGAGTCAGCTCGCCGTTTTTACCTTTGATCGTAATAACCTGACCGTTGATTTTTACATCAACGCCGGCAGGAACAACGACCGGTGCTTTAGCAACACGAGACATTTTTTCCTCCGATTAGGCTACGTAGCAGATAATTTCGCCACCAAGACCAGCCTGGCGCGCTGCACGATCAGTCATAACACCTTTAGAGGTAGAAACAACTGCGATACCCAGACCGGCCATAACTTTCGGCAGCTCATCTTTTTTCTTATAGATGCGCAGACCTGGGCGGCTGACACGCTGAATGCTTTCTACAACAGCTTTGCCCTGGAAATACTTGAGAGTAAGTTCCAGTTCAGGCTTGGTGTCGCCTTCAACTTTAAAATCTTCGATAAAACCTTCTTCCTTCAGCACGTTGGCGATTGCCACTTTCAGCTTGGAGGAAGGCATGGTGACCGCAGCTTTGTTCGCGGCCTGACCGTTACGGATACGGGTCAGCATATCCGCGATCGGATCTTGCATGCTCATCTGTCTTTACTCCCGTGATTCAATTGGTGACAATTACCAGCTAGCCTTTTTCAGACCCGGGATTTCACCGCGCATAGCGGCTTCACGGACCTTGATACGGCTCAACCCGAACTTCCGCAGGAAACCATGCGGACGACCTGTTTGACGGCAGCGGTTACGCTGACGAGACGGGCTGGAATCACGCGGCAGAGTCTGCAGCTTGAGAACGGCATTCCAACGATCTTCGTCGGTTGCGTTCACATCAGAGATGATAGCTTTCAGTTCAGCGCGTTTAGCGAAGAATTTATCAGCTAAAGCCACGCGCTTTACTTCGCGTGCTTTCATTGATTGCTTAGCCATTAAGTAACCCTACCTTACTTGCGGAACGGGAAGTCAAAGGCAGCCAGCAGAGCACGGCCTTCTTCGTCAGATTTCGCAGTAGTGGTAATGGTAATATCCAAACCACGAACGCGGTCGACTTTATCGTAGTCGATTTCTGGGAAGATGATCTGCTCACGGACACCCATGCTGTAGTTGCCACGACCGTCGAAAGACTTAGCGGACAGGCCGCGGAAGTCACGAATACGCGGTACAGCAATAGTGATCAGGCGCTCAAAGAACTCCCACATGCGTTCGCCACGCAGAGTTACTTTACAGCCGATCGGATAGCCCTGACGGATTTTGAAGCCTGCAACTGATTTGCGTGCTTTGGTGATCAGCGGTTTTTGACCGGAGATTGCTGCCAGGTCAGCTGCTGCGTTATCCAGCAGTTTCTTGTCAGCGATCGCTTCACCAACACCCATGTTCAGGGTGATCTTCTCGACCCGAGGGACTTGCATGACAGAATTGTAGTTAAACTCAGTCATGAGTTTCTTAACTACTTCGTCTTTGTAGTAATCATGCAGTTTCGCCATCGTACTACTCCAAATTACTTGATAGTTTCGCTGTTAGACTTGAAGAAACGGACTTTTTTACCGTCTTCGAATCTAAAGCCTACACGGTCAGCCTTGCCGGTTGCCGCATTGAAGATTGCAACGTTAGAAACCTGAATTGCAGCTTCTTTTTCAACGATGCCGCCTGGTTGGTTCAGAGCCGGAACCGGCTTCTGATGTTTCTTAACCAGGTTGATACCTTCAACAATGACCTTGCCGGAAGACAGGACATTCTTAACTTTACCGCGCTTACCTTTATCTTTACCGGTTAACACGATAACTTCGTCATCACGACGGATTTTCGCTGCCATGATTCGCTCCTTAGAGTACTTCTGGTGCCAGAGAGATAATTTTCATGAACTTCTCGGTACGAAGTTCACGAGTTACCGGCCCAAAAATACGCGTACCGATAGGCTGCTCGCTGTTATTGTTCAGAATAACGCATGCATTACCATCGAAGCGAATGACAGAACCGTCCGGGCGACGAACACCCTTCTTGGTGCGCACCACTACCGCCTTCAGCACATCACCTTTTTTGACCTTACCACGCGGAATTGCTTCTTTGATGGTGATCTTGATGATGTCGCCTACGCCTGCGTAGCGACGGTGCGAGCCACCCAGAACCTTGATACACATTACGCGACGTGCACCGGAGTTGTCGGCGACGTTCAGCATAGTCTGTTCTTGGATCATTTTAGTGCTCCGCTAATGTCAACTACTACTGAGACCCGAAAATTAGGGTCGTTAAAAAGCCCCATATCGAGGGCGCGGCATTATAACACCACAAACCAGATATGGGTAGAAAAAATAAACGGCTCATCGCTGAGCCGTTTATCCGTATCGAGAATGCGTACTCTATTACAGAACCGCTTTCTCTACAACGCGAACCAGCGTCCAGGACTTAGTCTTGGACAGCGGACGGCATTCGCGGATTTCAACCTTGTCGCCGATACCGCATTCGTTGTTCTCGTCATGTACGTGCAGTTTGGTCGTACGTTTGATGAATTTACCGTAAACCGGGTGTTTCACCATACGTTCGATAGCAACAACAATGGATTTCTCCATTTTGTCGCTAACTACGCGACCTTGCAGAGTACGGATTTTATCGGTCATTACGCACCCGCCTTCTGAGTCAGTAAAGTCTTAACGCGTGCAACATCACGACGCACTTGCTTCAGCAGATGAGTCTGTTGCAGCTGGCCACTTGCAGCCTGCATGCGCAGGTTGAACTGCTCACGCAGCAGGTTCAGCAGCTCAGCGTTCAGCTCTTCAACGCTTTTTTCACGCAGCTCTTTTGCTTTCATTACATCACCGTCTTAGTTACAAAGGTGGTTTTGATCGGCAGTTTCGCTGCTGCCAGGCCGAATGCTTCACGGGCCAGCTCTTCCGGTACACCGTCCATTTCATACAGGACTTTACCCGGCTGAATCAAGGCAACCCAGTACTCCACGTTACCTTTACCTTTACCCATACGAACTTCCAGCGGCTTCTCGGTGATCGGTTTGTCCGGGAATACACGGATCCAGATCTTACCTTGACGCTTAACTGCACGGGTCATAGCACGACGTGCTGCTTCGATCTGACGTGCAGTCAGACGACCACGGCCAACAGCTTTCAGACCGAAAGTGCCGAAGCTAACATCCGTACCCTGCGCCAGACCACGGTTGCGGCCTTTGTGCACTTTACGGAATTTTGTACGCTTTGGTTGTAACATCAGCGACGCTCCTTATTTACGGCCTTTACGCTGCTGCTTTTTAGGTTGAGCAGCCGGTTCCGGTTGTTCAACAGCAGCCATACCACCCAGGATCTCACCTTTGAAGATCCATACCTTAACGCCGATTACACCGTAAGTGGTGTGCGCTTCAGAGGTGTTGTAGTCGATGTCAGCACGCAGAGTGTGCAGCGGTACGCGACCTTCACGGTACCATTCGGTACGTGCGATTTCCGCGCCGCCCAGACGGCCGCTAACTTCAACTTTGATACCTTTAGCGCCCAGACGCATTGCGTTCTGTACAGCACGCTTCATCGCACGACGGAACATAACGCGACGTTCCAGCTGAGAAGTGATGCTGTCAGCAACCAGTTTTGCGTCCAGTTCAGGTTTACGAACTTCGGCGATATTGATCTGTGCAGGTACGCCAGCGATATCCGCTACGACCTTGCGCAGTTTTTCTACGTCTTCGCCTTTCTTACCGATAACGATACCCGGGCGAGCGGTGTGAATGGTCACACGGATGCTCTTAGCCGGACGCTCGATAACGATGCGAGATACAGACGCTTTAGCCAGTTCTTTAGTCAGGAACTGACGTACTTTAAAATCGCTGTCCAGGTTGTCAGCGAATTCTTTGGTGTTCGCGAACCAGGTAGAGTTCCATGGTTTGACAATACCCAGGCGAATACCATTAGGATGTACTTTCTGACCCATTGCTAGTCTCCAGAGTCTCAGCGATCGGACACAACCACAGTGATGTGGCTGGTGCGCTTCAGGATGCGATCTGCACGACCTTTAGCACGCGGCATAATGCGCTTCATGCTCGGGCCTTCGTCTACGAAAATTTTCGCAACTTTCAGATCATCAATGTCAGCGCCATCGTTGTGTTCAGCGTTAGCAATGGCAGATTCCAGTACCTTCTTGACCAGTACAGCAGCTTTTTTGTTGGTGTAGGTCAGAATATCCAGGGCCTGCGACACTTTCTTACCGCGAATCAGGTCAGCTACAAGGCGAACCTTCTGAGCAGAAGAACGAGCATGGCGATGTTGAGCTAAAGTTTCCATCTCTTCCTCCTACCTTATTTCTTCTTCGCTTTTTTATCAGCAGCGTGGCCGCGATAAGTACGAGTCGGTGCGAATTCACCCAGTTTGTGACCGACCATTTCGTCGGAAACAAATACTGGAACGTGCTGACGACCATTATGGACAGCGATGGTCAAACCGATCATGTTAGGAAAGATCGTTGAACGACGGGACCAAGTGCGCAGGGGCTTCTTGTCTCCGCTTTCCACCGCTTTCTCTACCTTCTTCAGCAAGTGCAGGTCAATAAAAGGACCTTTCTTGAGAGAACGTGGCATGGCTTATCCTCTAAAATTATTTGCTACGGCGACGTACGATGAATTTATCAGTACGCTTGTTGCTGCGGGTCTTCTTACCTTTGGTCTGCAGGCCCCACGGGGATACCGGGTGCTTACCAAAGTTACGACCTTCACCACCACCATGTGGGTGGTCTACTGGGTTCATCGCAGTACCGCGAACGGTAGGACGAACACCACGCCAGCGTGCAGCACCTGCTTTACCCAGAACGCGCAGCATATGCTCAGCATTGCCAACTTCGCCCAGAGTCGCGCGGCAGTCTGCTTCGACTTTACGCATTTCACCAGAACGCAGACGCAGGGTGACATAAGCACCGTCACGAGCAACGATCTGAACGTAAGTACCAGCGGAACGAGCCAGCTGACCGCCTTTACCTGGTTTCATTTCTACGTTATGAACGGTAGAACCAACCGGGATATTGCGCATCGGCAGGGTGTTGCCTGCTTTGATTGCAGCATCAACGCCAGACTGAATCTGGTCGCCAGCTTTCAGGCCTTTCGGGGCCAGGATGTAACGGCGCTCGCCGTCTTTGTACAGAACCAGCGCGATGTTCGCGGAGCGGTTCGGATCGTACTCAAGACGTTCAACAACTGCCGGGATACCATCTTTGTTGCGTTTGAAGTCAACAATACGGTAAGCCTGCTTGTGGCCACCACCGATATGACGGGTGGTGATACGGCCATTGTTGTTACGACCACCGGATTTGCTGTTTTTTTCCAGCAACGGAGCAAAAGGTTTGCCCTTGTGCAGCTCTGGGTTAACCACTTTAACGACGTGGCGACGACCCGGAGATGTCGGTTTACATTTAACAACTGCCATTGTATTACTCCTCCGACTTACTCAGCGCCGCCAACGAAGTCCAGATTCTGGCCTTCTTTCAGGGTGACGTAAGCTTTTTTCCAGTCGCTACGACGACCGATACGCTGTCCGTGACGTTTAACTTTCCCTTTAACAACCAGGGTGTTAACGACTTCGACTTCGACTTCAAACAGTTTCTGCACAGCAGCTTTGATTTCTGCTTTGGTCGCGTCTTTAGCAACTTTGAGAACGATGGTGTTTGTTTTTTCCATCGCAGTAGACGCTTTTTCAGAAACGTGCGGTGCGCGCAGCACCTTCAGCAGACGTTCTTCACGAATCATGCCAGCATCTCCTCAACTTGCTTAACAGCATCAGCAGTCATTACGACTTTGTCGAAGGCGATCAGGCTAACCGGGTCGATACCGTTCGCATCACGTACGTCAACCTTATGCAGGTTACGTGCGGCCAGGAACAGGTTCTCGTCCAGCTCACCGGTGATGATCAGCACATCTTCCAGAGCCATGTCTTTCAGTTTCTGTGCCAGCAGCTTAGTTTTCGGCGCTTCAACAGAGAACTTCTCGACAACGATCAGACGATCCTGACGTACCAGTTCGGACAGAATGCTTTTCAGCGCGCCGCGGTACATCTTCTTGTTAACTTTTTGACTGTGGTCCTGCGGACGAGCAGCGAAGGTCACGCCACCGGAACGCCAGATCGGGCTCTTGATAGAACCAGAACGCGCACGGCCGGTACCTTTCTGGCGCCACGGTTTTTTACCGGAGCCAGTGATTTCAGCACGAGTCTTCTGAGCACGAGTGCCCTGACGCGCACCGGCTGCATAAGCAACAACAACCTGGTGAACCAGCGCTTCGTTGAAATCACGACCGAAGGTAGTTTCGGAAACAGTCAGCGCGCTCTGCGCGTCTTTCAATACTAATTCCATTGCTATCTCCTCACGCCTTCACAGCTGGTTTAACGATCAGGTCGCTACCGGTCGCACCCGGGACAGCACCTTTAACCAGCAGCAGGTTGCGCTCAGCGTCAACACGTACTACGTCCAGGCTCTGAACGGTTACACGCTCATTACCCAGCTGACCTGCCATTTTCTTGCCTTTGAACACTTTGCCCGGAGTCTGGTTCTGACCGATAGAACCCGGAACGCGGTGGGACAAGGAGTTACCGTGAGTAGCGTCCTGGGTACGGAAGTTCCAGCGCTTAACGGTACCAGCAAAACCTTTACCTTTAGAGGTACCGGTTACGTCAACTTTTTTAACGTCAGCAAACAGTTCAACGCTAATGTTCTGACCTACGGTGAATTCTTCGCCGTCAGCCAGACGGAATTCCCACAGACCACGGCCAGCTTCAACGCCAGCTTTAGCGAAGTGACCCGCTTCCGGCTTGGTTACACGGTTAGCTTTTTTAGCACCGGTGGTAACCTGGATTGCGCGGTAGCCATCGTTAGCCAGGTCTTTAACCTGAGTAACACGGTTTGCTTCAACTTCGATTACGGTTACTGGGATAGAAACGCCATCTTCAGTGAAGATGCGGGTCATGCCCACTTTTTTACCGACTAAACCAATCATTGTTTCAACCTCTCAATCGCTCGATGACCTGATTAACCCAGGCTGATCTGCACGTCTACACCGGCAGCCAGATCCAGACGCATCAGAGCATCAACGGTTTTTTCAGTTGGCTCAACGATGTCAACCAGACGCTTGTGAGTGCGAATTTCGTACTGGTCACGCGCGTCTTTGTTGACGTGCGGGGAGATCAGAACGGTAAAGCGCTCTTTGCGGGTCGGCAGCGGGATCGGACCACGGACTTGCGCACCAGTGCGCTTAGCAGTCTCGACGATTTCCGCGGTTGATTGATCGATCAGACGATGATCAAACGCTTTCAGGCGGATACGGATTCTTTGGTTCTGCATGAGACCAGAGCTCCAATTATTTTATAGACGAAATGATTACTCCTCATACCCATTACGATTGATGGGAGAGTGTAACCGTTCTTACATAGTCCCCCGATTGGGGACATTGTTTGATAACCCAAATGCGATTACCAGGGTTCATATTGAACCGGCCGTCAACTTTGACAGGCCCGCGCATTATACGCAAATTCTGGCGCGACGCAAGTGCTGTTTAGAAAATCATCACAAGGATTTGCGCGCCTTCGCGTTAGCGCGCTGTACGGGGCTGCAATGCGGAGTAAGAGTGCGGATTATGGGATCCATTCCCGGAAAATGCCTTTTGTGCTGAACGGGAGAGGATGAGCATAGTGACGAAATGTTCATCGATCATTGCGGGGTTAACTATGCTCGCCGCCCTCCCCTTCTTGCTGTGCTATAGCGGTTTGACCGTGGCATTATGCCACCAGGATCTGCGCCACGGTCTGTTGCCCGACCGTTACACCTGTCCCCTGCTGTGGAGTGGTTTACTTTTTTATCTCTGTCTGGCGCCGCACCAGCTGCATGATGCCGTCTGGGGGGCGATAGCGGGCTATCTCTCTTTGGCTGCGATTTACTGGCTATACCGCGGTATCCGCGGCTATGAAGGATTGGGTTATGGAGATATAAAATATCTTGCCGCCCTCGGCGCCTGGCATGGCTGGCGGTTACTGCCGCAGTTGGTCCTGGTTGCCTCGCTACTCGCCGGCATAGCGTGGGCAGGAGCAGGTTTATACGCCAGTTGCGGCGGGAGGAGCAAATGGAGAAGAAGCAACCCGCTGCCGTTTGGGCCATTCCTGGCGGCCGCGGGTTTTTGGTGCGGGTGGCAGACGCTGGCTAATCTGACACTTTGATCTGCGACTGCAGGTAATTTTGCAGACCGATTTTGCCAATCAAATCGAGTTCGGTTTCCAGCCAGTCGATATGGCCTTCTTCATCCGCCAGGATCTCAATCATCATATCGCGGCTGACGTAGTCATGGACGCTGTCGGCATAGGCAATAGCCTCACGCAAATTTTGCGCCCCTTCCAGCTCCAGCCTCAAATCGGACCGCAGCATCTCTTCCACATCTTCACCGATGCCAAGTTTGCCGAGATCCTGCAGATTAGGGATACCTTCGAGAAAAAGAATACGCTCGATATACTTATCGGCGTGCTTCATTTCGTCGATGGATTCGTGGTACTCAATATCGTTGAGGCGCATCAGGCCCCAATTTTTAAACATTCTCGCATGAAGAAAGTACTGATTAATTGCGACTAGCTCATTTCCCAATAATTTATTGAGATAACTTATGATTTTGACATCACCTTTCATTATATAGTCCCTCCGCTTCCACTCATTGAAGCGTAGTCCGGCCTATAGGGATGTCAAAAGAGAAGCGTGGACTTCAGGCGATTTCTTTGAATTCCGGCATGGTGGTTAATTCATCTTCCATCACTTCACGCGCGGCACGAACACACTTACCGCATTGATTTCCCACGGGAACAAACTTACGTAATTGCTGAAAAGATTGCGGTTGAAACTGGCGCACAACCTGACGAATTTTTTTATCGCTGACGCCATTGCACAAACAAACGTACATAGAAACTCCCGTTCAATTTATGCACAAATATTAAATGAGAATGGTTATGATTACAATAGACCATTTGCTCATTATCCGCCGCAACGCACGATATGAATAGCCAGCAAAAATTCGTTTTTCGCTGAATGACAGACAGCAAAAAGGGCGCCGAAGCGCCCTTTTTAATTCAAAGCTAACGAATTAGCCCAGAACTTTAGCTACAACGCCCGCGCCAACGGTACGGCCGCCTTCACGGATTGCGAAACGCAGACCGTCGTCCATCGCGATCGGGTGGATCAGGGTAACAACCATTTTGATGTTGTCGCCCGGCATTACCATCTCTACGCCTTCCGGCAGTTCGATGGTGCCAGTCACGTCAGTAGTACGGAAGTAGAACTGCGGACGGTAGCCTTTGAAGAACGGAGTATGACGGCCGCCTTCATCTTTGGACAGGATGTACACTTCAGATTCGAACTTGGTGTGCGGGTTGATGGTGCCCGGCTTAGCCAGTACCTGACCACGTTCGATTTCTTCACGTTTGATACCACGCAGCAGAACACCTACGTTCTCACCAGCACGGCCTTCGTCCAGCAGTTTGCGGAACATTTCAACGCCAGTACAGGTGGTTTTCGCGGTTTCTTTGATACCAACGATTTCAACTTCTTCACCTACTTTGATGATACCGCGCTCTACACGACCGGTAACAACGGTACCACGACCGGAGATGGAGAATACGTCTTCGATCGGCAGCAGGAACGGCTTGTCAATCGCACGCTCTGGTTCCGGGATATAGGTATCCAGGTGGCCAGCCAGTTCGATGATTTTCGCTTCCCACTCTGCGTCGCCTTCCAGCGCTTTCAGAGCAGAACCACGAACGATCGGAGTGTCGTCGCCCGGGAAATCGTACTGAGACAGCAGTTCACGAACTTCCATCTCAACCAGTTCCAGCAGCTCTTCGTCATCAACCATGTCGCATTTGTTCAGGAACACGATGATGTACGGAACGCCTACCTGACGACCCAGCAGGATGTGCTCACGAGTCTGCGGCATCGGGCCGTCAGTCGCAGCAACAACCAGGATCGCGCCGTCCATCTGCGCAGCACCGGTGATCATGTTTTTAACATAGTCGGCGTGGCCCGGGCAGTCTACGTGCGCGTAGTGGCGAGTCGGGGTGTCATATTCAACGTGAGAGGTGTTGATGGTGATACCACGAGCTTTTTCTTCCGGCGCGTTATCGATCTGGTCGAATGCGCGAGCGGAACCACCGTAGGTTTTAGCCAGTACGGTAGTGATGGCAGCAGTCAGGGTAGTTTTACCATGGTCAACGTGGCCGATAGTACCAACGTTGACGTGCGGTTTTGTACGTTCAAATTTTTCTTTAGACACGGCTATATTCCTTACTATAGTGCTCTCCCCTTCGGAGAGAGCACGGGACTTAGGTTTTAATCCTGTGGATTATTTACCACGGGCTTCAATAACGGCCTGAGCAACGTTGTTCGGCGCATCATCATACTTCAGGAATTCCATGGTGTATGATGCACGACCTTTGGTCAGAGAACGCAGCTGAGTTGCATAACCGAACATTTCGGACAGCGGTACTTCAGCGTGGATCTTAACGCCGGTTACTTCGGATTCCTGACCGCGCAGCATACCGCGACGACGGCTCAAGTCACCGATAACGTCACCAGTGTTCTCTTCCGGAGTTTCTACTTCAACCTTCATGATCGGCTCAAGCAGAACTGGTTTTGCTTTCTTAAAGCCTTCTTTAAAGGCAATAGACGCAGCCAGTTTAAACGCCAGCTCAGAGGAGTCAACGTCGTGGTAAGAACCGAAGTGCAGACGGATACCCATATCAACTACCGGGTAACCTGCCAGCGGACCAGCTTTCAGCTGTTCCTGGATGCCTTTATCAACGGCCGGGATGTATTCGCCAGGAATTACACCACCTTTGATGTCGTTGATGAACTCGTAACCTTTCGGGTTAGAGCCCGGCTCCAGCGGGTACATGTCGATCACAACGTGACCGTACTGACCACGACCACCAGACTGCTTGGCGTGTTTACCTTCGATATCGGTAACTTTCGCGCGAATCGCTTCACGGTAAGCAACCTGAGGTTTACCGACGTTCGCTTCAACGTTGAATTCACGCTTCATACGGTCAACGATGATGTCGAGGTGCAGCTCACCCATACCGGCGATAATGGTCTGGTTAGACTCTTCGTCAGTCCATACGCGGAAAGACGGGTCTTCTTTAGCCAGACGACCCAGAGCCAGACCCATTTTTTCCTGGTCAGCTTTGGTTTTCGGCTCAACGGCGATGGAGATTACCGGCTCAGGGAATTCCATACGCTCCAGAATGATCGGCGCATCCGGGTCACACAGGGTGTCACCAGTAGTTACGTCTTTCAGACCGATAGCAGCAGCGATGTCGCCCGCGCGAACTTCTTTGATCTCTTCACGTTTGTTAGCGTGCATCTGAACGATACGACCGAAACGCTCACGTGCAGCTTTCACGGAGTTCAGTACGGTATCACCAGAGTTAACCACACCGGAGTACACGCGGAAGAAGGTCAGGTTACCCACGAACGGGTCGGTAGCGATTTTGAACGCCAGTGCAGAGAACGGCTCGTCGTCGCTTGCGTGACGCTCAGCCGGGGTATCTTTACCGTCGTCCAGGATACCGTTGATCGCAGGTACGTCAACCGGGGATGGCAGGTAATCAATTACCGCATCCAGCATCGCCTGAACGCCTTTGTTCTTGAACGCAGAACCACAGGTTACCAGGATGATTTCGTTGTTCAGAACGCGCTGACGCAGAGCTTTTTTGATCTCTTCTTCAGTCAGTTCTTCACCACCCAGGTATTTTTCCATCAGCTCTTCAGAAGCTTCAGCTGCGGATTCGATCAGGTTCTGGTGCCATTCATCAGCCAGGTCCTGCATGTCAGCCGGGATATCTTCGTATTCGAAGGTTACGCCCTGGTCTGCATCGTTCCAGTTGATGGCTTTCATTTTCACCAGGTCAACAACGCCGGTGAAACCTTCTTCAGCACCAATTGCCAGCTGCAGCGGAACCGGGTTCGCGCCCAGACGGGTTTTGATCTGACCAACAACTTTCAGGAAGTTAGCGCCCATGCGGTCCATTTTGTTAACGAACGCGATGCGCGGAACTTTATATTTGTTTGCCTGACGCCATACGGTTTCAGACTGCGGCTGAACACCACCAACTGCGCAGTAAACCATTACCGCACCATCAAGAACACGCATGGAACGTTCTACTTCGATAGTGAAGTCAACGTGCCCCGGGGTGTCGATGATGTTTACGCGGTGCGGTTCATACTGTTTGGCCATACCAGACCAGAATGCAGTAGTCGCAGCGGAAGTGATGGTGATACCACGTTCCTGCTCCTGCTCCATCCAGTCCATGGTAGCGGCGCCGTCATGAACTTCACCGATTTTGTGGTTTACACCGGTGTAGAACAGAATACGTTCGGTAGTAGTGGTTTTACCGGCGTCGATGTGCGCACTGATACCGATGTTACGGTAGCGTGCGATGGGTGTTGTACGAGCCATTTGATTCCTCGTTTATTTCTTTAGGCGTTCAGTTAAGTTATCCAGAGCGGGCGACTCATCTGAAGCGCCCGCCTGGTGACTATGACTCCGAAGGGATTACCAACGGTAGTGAGCGAACGCCTTGTTGGCTTCGGCCATACGGTGAACGTCTTCACGTTTCTTAACTGCAGTACCTTTGTTGTCTGCAGCATCAGTGAGTTCGTTCGCCAGGCGCAGAGCCATGGATTTATCACCGCGTTTACGAGCAGCTTCAACGATCCAACGCATTGCCAGGGCATTACGACGGACCGGACGAACTTCAACTGGAACCTGATAAGTAGAACCACCTACGCGGCGGGACTTAACTTCGACAGTCGGGCGCACGTTTTCGAGCGCAACTTCGAAGGCTTCCAGTTCAGATTTACCAGAACGCTGAGCCAGGGTCTCCAGCGCGCTGTATACGATAGTTTCTGCAGTAGATTTTTTACCATCTACCATCAGGATATTGACAAATTTAGCCAGCAGTTCTGATCCGAACTTCGGATCCGGCAGAATTTTACGCTGACCAATGACGCGACGACGTGGCATGGAAATACTCCGTTGTTAATTCAGGATTGTCCAAAACTCTAAGAGTTTAGTATGACATTAAGATAAATCAGTTTGGCCTTACTTAACGGAGAACCATTAAGCCTTAGGACGCTTCACGCCGTACTTGGAGCGAGCCTGCTTACGGTCTTTAACGCCGGAGCAGTCAAGCGCACCACGAACGGTGTGGTAACGAACACCCGGAAGGTCTTTAACACGACCGCCACGGATCAGGATCACGGAGTGCTCCTGCAGGTTGTGACCTTCACCACCGATGTAGGAGGTGACTTCGAAACCGTTAGTCAGACGCACACGGCAAACTTTACGCAGTGCGGAGTTCGGTTTCTTAGGAGTGGTGGTATATACGCGAGTACATACGCCACGTTTCTGCGGGCAGGCTTCCAGCGCTGGCACGTTGCTCTTTGCAACTTTGCGCGCGCGTGGTTTGCGTACCAGCTGGTTAATTGTTGCCATTAAATAGCTCCTGGTTTTAGCTTTTGCTTCGTAAACACGTAATAAATCGCCTCATATATTATGAGGACGCAGAATTTTAGGGCGGTGCCGAAAAGGTGTCAAGAAATATACAACAATCCCGCCATCACCAGGCCAACTGACCGGCATGTTTGACTGTGAGTCTGACGAAATCAGTATAGCTAACCCTGCCGACACTGTCCGCAATTTGACCAGCCAGCCCGCGGGCGTCAACGTCGTCTTGCAGCACGTAAAGGGTTATGGGGGCGGATTGCAGGATCTCAAGGAAGCGGCCGCCGGCGATAGCCGCCGCGACGCCATCAGACAACAGTAACAGATCGTCACCCTGCTCCATCAAGCGAAGCATTGCTGCGATATCGGCATGCCAGGGAGAAACACTGAGCGTATGGAGCATGGGGGCCTCAGAAACGCAAAATCACATCAAATTCATGCAGACGGGCGCGCAGGGCATCCGGCGCCAGGCATTCGACATCCACCACCCACGGGGTCGCGGGATCCAGGCCGCGCTCTCGCGCTGAGTCGGCGCACAGCCAGCACTGGTCGATATCATATAGCGACAGCAATTTAAAGGTAGCGATGTAGTCGCGGGCCAGCACAGCGCCAGGCCGCTGTTCGGGTAACAGCTGAAACACGCCGTCGCCCACAAAAAACACGCCAATATCGTCGGTGAGCGCGGAGGTTGCTAATAAGGCATCGAGGCCTTCCCTGCCGGCGGCGCTGCCGTGCGGCGCAGAGGAAAATACAAAAGCCACACGTTTCATCAGAACTGCACCATCCGATCGCAAGTAAGCGCCGCTTCCGCTAGCGCGCCGAGCCCGCTCAAGGTAAAACCCGGCTGCAAATTGTGGCCAGGCAGAGCGAGCTGTTGCGCTTCGCGTTCGTCCGTTACGCCACGACGCAGGGCGGCCGCCACGCAGATATGCAGCGCGACGCCGTGCTCATCGTGGAGGGATTGCCACCCGCGCACCAGATCGAACTCATCGCTGGCGGGCGCCGTCAACTGGTTAGCGTTAAGCACGCCTTCGCGATAGAAAAAAACGCACGCCAGCTCATGGCCTTCCTGCAGCACGGCCTGGGCAAATTGCCAGGCGCTGCTCGCCTGCTGCGTGCCATAGGCTGGGCCGGTCACCGTGAGGGCAAATCGCATTACTTATCCAGCCCCTGGAAATCGCCGCTTTTGAACTGGCGAATATAGAGGTAGACGGTGTGCTTGGAGATGTTCAGACGATCGGCTACCTGGTTAATAGCGTCTTTAATATCGAAGATCCCTTTCTCGTAGAGATTCAGCACGATTTGACGGTTTTTCGCATTGTTAGACACGCTGCGATCGGCATTCACCTCTTCAATGGTGAACTCCAGCGTCTGGGCGACCAGATCGTCTACCGAAGAAGCAAAGTTCACCGGCGAGTTCACTTCAGGCGTTTCTGGCGGAATAAAGGTGCTCATGATCTGGGAAAACGGCACATCCAGATTCATGTTGATACACAGCAGACCAATCACCCGGTGATCGCGGTTGCGAATGGCAATCGTCACCGACTTCATCAGTACGCCGCTTTTAGCGCGGGTAAAGTAGCATTTGGAAACGCTGCTATCGGCGCCCGTCATATCGTGCAGCATGCGCAGCGCAAGATCGGTAATCGGTGAACCAATTTGGCGGCCGGTATGTTCACCATTGGCGATACGGATGGCAGAGCATTTCAGATCCTGCAAAGAATGCAGCACGATTTCACAGTGCGAACCGATGAGCATCGCCAACCCGTCCACTACCGCTTCATAAGATTTGAGAATATCGAAATCGGTCTGGTCAAAGGGACGTTGATCCAGCAGGTCAAGCTCGCTGGTTTCATTGGTTAAAAGCGACCTGGACATGAAAAAAAGCACTCCTTTTCAGGAGCCTGTCGTTATTGTCAGGGCAGGCTCATCATCATTATTAAGCTATCTAAAGTAATACAGCGCCTGAGGATCTTTCCAGTTTTAATTATATCTGCGCTCAATAAAAAAGCCGCCGCCTCTGACGAGACGGCGGCCTGAACCTGATTACTTCTTAGCGTCAGCTTTCGCGTCCGCGGCTTTCGCATCGCCTGCGGCTTCCGGCTGTGCATCTGCCTTCGGCGCCGGTTTGATATCCAGCAGTTCTACATCAAAGACCAGCGTAGAGTTGGCCGGGATGCCCGGGACGCCAGTTTTACCGTAGGCCAGGTCCGGCGGAATAACCAGCTTGATTTTGCCGCCTTTCTTGATGTTCTTCAGGCCTTCAGTCCAGCCCGGGATCACGCCGTCGAGACGGAAAGAGAGCGGCTCGCCGCGAGTATAAGAGTTATCAAACTCTTTACCGTCGATCAGGGTACCTTTGTAGTTTACCACCACGGTATCGCTGTCTTTCGGCGCATCGCCAGCCCCTTCTTTCTCGACTTTATACAGCAGGCCAGTTTTTGAGGTTTTCACGCCCTTCTCTTTGGCAAAGTTGTCACGGAAAGCTTTGCCTTTGGCTTCGTTCTCAGTGGCGTCTTTTTCCATTTTCTGCTGAGCCGCGGTCTTCACGCGCGTTTCAAAGGCCTGCAGAGTCTGTTCGATCTCCTGGTCGGACAGTTTGCTCTTATCGGCAAACGCGTCCTGTACGCCGGCGATCAGCTGGGCTTTATCCAGCTTAATGCCCAGCTTCTCTTGTTCTTTCAGGGAGTTTTCCATGTAACGCCCCAGGGACGCGCCCAGCGCATAGGCCGATTTCTGATCGTCATTTTTAAATGCCGATTTACTCTCAGCCGCCGGGGCTGCCTTCGTTGCCGTATCTGCAGCGAAGGTCAGCGGTGCATTCAGGGCGACGGCCATTGTGGCCGCCAGCAGCGTTACTTTAAACAGTGATTTCATCCATTTCTCCAGGGCCGGGGCCTCTCGCCCCAGGGTTATCGTAAAAAGCAAAAAACGTACTATAGAACGTTGCCGTTAAAATCTACATACGGACGTTCCTGAATATCGCCTCTTTTAGGACTATTTTTGTATGAATAAGTTTCCTGTACGGCGCAGCGATGCTGCGCGCCAGGGGAAACTTAAGTAGAATCCGCCCGCAGGATCAGACTAAAGAGGTTACCCATGCACGATAGCACATTAGAAACGCGCCTTGCGGAGCTGGAAAGCCGGCTGGCGTTTCAGGAAATCACCATCGAAGACCTCAACAAAACCGTGACTGCCCACGAGATCGAGATGGCGAAGATGCGGGAGCATATGCGTCTGATGATCGAGAAGCTGAAGGCGACCCAACCCTCCCATATCGCCTCCCAGGCGGAAGAGACGCCACCGCCGCACTATTGAGGCGTAAAAAAAGCGGGTTTCCCCGCTTTTTTGTCGTCTTCGTGCCGAAGCGCAAAGATTAGTGGCAGCCGCAGCCACCGTGGCCGCCGCAGCCGCCTTTACCATGGTCGTGACCATGATCGTGGCCGTGGCCGCCGCAGCAACCGTCATGACCATGGTCATGATCGTGATCGTGGCCATGCGCGCCGTGCACGTGACCGTGCTCCAGCTCTTCCGCAGTCGCTTCGCGGATGGCGACGACTTCCACATTAAACTTCAGGTTCTGGCCAGCCAGCATGTGGTTGCCATCAACCACAACGTGGTCGTCTTCAACTTCAGTGATTTCTACTGGTACCGGACCCTGATCGGTTTCCGCCAGGAAGCGCATGCCAACCTGCAGTTCATCAACGCCCATGAAGACGTCTTTCGGTACACGCTGCACCAGGTTTTCGTCATACTGACCGTAAGCGTCGTTAGCGCCGACGGCAACGTCAAATTTGTCGCCCACTTCGTGGCCATCCAGCGCGTTTTCCAGGCCGGAAATCAGGGAGCCGTGACCGTGCAGGTAATCCAGCGGCGCGCTTACCGGAGACTCATCAACCAACACACCGTCTTCTGTACGTACCTGATAGGCCAGGCTGACCACCAGGTCTTTTGCTACTTTCATGATATCTCCTGAGATGGGAAGAATAGTGGCGCAGATTGTAGCGGAATTCTGCTGCCGTGTACCCTTTAGCTTAAAAAAAGCCGACGGATAACGCTAGTCGGGATGAAAAATGCCAATCACCTGCTCCTCTTTGCGTACATGCTCACGGGCCTCTTTATCTGCCTCACGCATCTGATGACCGCACTTAACGCACTCAACAACATCGACATTATTCTCACGCCACATTGCCAGCGAATCCTGCGCCTGGCACGCCGGACATTTCGCCCCGGCAATAAAACGTTTACGCACTGCCATAAGATTTACCTTTATTCAAACTCGTCCCAGCCGTCCAGCTGCCGGCTCTCTTTCTGCATTTCGCGCTGGAAAATCTCTTCCAGTTCGCGCCGGGCCTCCCGCACGCGTGATATCTGTACCGTATCAGTATGCACTGGCATTAGCTCGCGCAGCATTCGCATATCGAGGCGTCGGAAGTGCAGCTGCGCGCGCTGGGCCTGGTGAGGATGCATCCCGAGGGTGATGAGCGCTTTGCGCCCCAGCTCCAACGCACTGGAGAAAGTTTCGCGAGAAAACTGCGTCACGCCGGCCTGCAGCAGCTCATGCGCCTCAACGCGCCCGCGAGCGCGGGCCAGAATATGCAGATGTGGAAAGTGTTGTTGACACATTTCCACCAGCCGCATGGTATCTTCTGGCTCATTACAGGTGATGACGATCGACTGCGCCTCTTCCGCTCCCGCCGAGCGCAGCAGCTCCAGCTGGGTGGCATCGCCAAAATAGACTTTATAGCCATAGTTGCGCATCAGATTTACCGCGCTGATGTCCCGCTCCAGTACCGTAATACGCATCTTATTGGCCATCAGCAGGCGACCAATGACCTGACCAAAGCGACCAAACCCGACAATAATCACCTGCGGCTTGTCATCCTCCACCCACGGCGCCTCACCGGTATCGTCCGCCGGGTTCAGCCGTCGCGACAATAGCTTATCTATCCCCTTCATCAGCAGCGGCGTCGTCATCATCGACAACGTTACCGCCACCAGCAGCAGCGCCATCTGGTCGTGCTGAAACAACCGCTGAGAGGCGGGCAGCGAAAAGAGGACAAACGCGAACTCGCCGCCCTGGCTTAATACGCCCGCGAACTGCATCCGCTCGGAACTTCGCAGGCCATAGAGACGGGCCAGCAGATAGAGCACCAGCATTTTTACCGCCACCAGCACCGCCACGCTCACCGCCACCCACAGCAGATGGGTATACAGTACGCCAAGGTTCAGCGCCATGCCGACGGAAATAAAGAACAACCCGAGCAGCAGCCCCTTGAACGGATCGATAGCGATCTCCAGTTCGTGGCGATACTCACTTTCCGCCAGCAGCACGCCGGCAATAAAGGTGCCCAGCGCCATCGACAGCCCCAGCGCCTCCATAAACAGGGCAGATCCGAGGACCAACAGCAGCGTGGCGGCAGTGAACACCTCCCTGACCCCCGAGCTGGCGATAAAACGGAACACCGGCCGCAGCAGATAGCGTCCGCCAATCAGCATCCCGGCAAAGGCCAGGACCTTCATGCCGACCGTCAACCAGTTCACATGCTCATCCGCTGAACCGGCCAGCAGGGGCACCAGCGCCAGCGCCGGGATCACCGCCAGATCCTGAAACAGCAGCACCGAAAAGCCTAGCTGTCCCGCTTCGCTGCGGCTCATTCCCTTCTCACGCATCAGCTGCAGCGCCATGGCGGTGGAAGACATCGCCAGGCCGATCCCGCCGACCACCGCCGCCTGCCATGAAAACCCGGTCGTCATCAGCAACCCACCGAGGATCGCCGCGCTGAGCATCACCTGCGCCGCGCCAACGCCGAAGATGGAGCTCCGCAGTCGCCATAGCTTGGCGGGATTGAGCTCCAGGCCGATGATAAACATCAGAAACACTACGCCGAGCTCAGAGAAATGGAGAATTTCATCCACATCGCTGATAAACCCGAGCCCCCACGGACCAATGGCGATCCCGGCCAGCAGATAGCCCAGCACCGCGCCAATCCCCAGTCTTGAAGCCAGAGGGACGGCGATGACGGCCGCGAACAAAAACAACACCCCCGCCAGCAGCAAATCAGATCCCGCCATGGACACCTCCGGCGGCGATGGGGTTGGCCAACCAGTCCCGGTAGGCCAGGGCGCGGCTACGCAGCTCCTCTGGCTGCTGCCTCCGGGCCCAGTAGACGATAATGGGGCTCATCCAGTGCATACGGCACATGCCGGCGGTCAGTTCAAAAGGACGTAAAATATCGTTCATCGGATAGCGATTAGCATCGCGACGGTAGGCGCTCTCAGGCTCGCCGGTAGTGATCACGCTGCGCCAGTACTTTCCCGCCAGTTCGTTCCCTCCGGCGCCGCTGGCGAAGCCGCGGCTTAACACACGATCCAGCCACTCCTTAAGCAGCGCCGGACAGCTCCAGGTATATAAAGGGTGCTGGAAAACAATCACCTCATGCTGGCGCAGCAGGTCCTGTTCGTAAGCAATATCGATAAAAAAATCCGGATAGTGCGCGTAGAGATCGTGCACGGTGACGTTCGGCAACTGTAAGGCCGGCTCTAATAAAACCCGGTTGGCCACGGAATCCTGAGATTCTGGGTGGGCATACAGCAGCAACACTTTCGCTGTCTGAGACATCATTCCCCTCCCGTAGGTCTTCTGGCGGCCTGCACAGCCCCGGCGTTTTGACACAGCCAGAATGACTTTGTGTATCGTCTTCGTTTTGGGCTACCATGGCGGCCCGGTGAAGCGATTCGCTTCCACACTACATTATCATAATGACAAATTAACATAGTCTGAACATACGGCGCCTTATGATTGTTTTCTCCTCGTTACAAATTCGTCGCGGCGTACGCGTCCTGCTGGACAACGCCACCGCTACCATCAATCCTGGCCAAAAGGTTGGTCTGGTGGGGAAAAACGGCTGCGGGAAATCGACGCTGCTATCGCTTTTGAAAAACGAGATAAGCGCTGACGGCGGCAGTATGACCTATCCCGGCAACTGGCAGCTGGCCTGGGTGAATCAGGAAACCCCGGCGCTACCGCAGCCGGCAATCGATTATGTCATTGACGGCGATCGAGAATATCGCCAACTGGAGGCCGCGCTCCAGCAGGCTAACGAACGCAACGACGGTCATGCTATCGCCACCGTCCACGGTAAGCTGGACGCCATCGACGCCTGGACGATCCGTTCGCGCGCCGCCAGCCTGCTGCACGGTCTGGGTTTCAGCAATGAACAGCTTGAGCGGCCGGTCAGCGATTTTTCCGGCGGCTGGCGTATGCGCCTTAACCTCGCCCAGGCGCTGATCTGCCGCTCCGATCTGCTGCTGCTCGATGAACCGACTAACCACCTCGATCTCGATGCGGTGATTTGGCTGGAGAAGTGGCTGAAGGGCTATACGGGAACGCTGATCCTCATCTCCCACGATCGCGATTTTCTCGATCCTATCGTCGACAAAATTATCCATATCGAACAGCAGACAATGTTTGAGTACACCGGCAACTACAGTTCGTTTGAAGTGCAGCGCGCCACCCGCCTCGCTCAGCAGCAGGCGATGTACGAAAGCCAGCAGCAGCGCGTCGCGCACCTGCAAAGCTATATCGATCGCTTCCGTGCCAAAGCCACCAAGGCCAAGCAGGCGCAAAGCCGGATCAAAATGCTGGAGCGGATGGAGCTTATCGCTCCGGCGCACGTGGATAACCCGTTCCACTTCAGCTTCCGCCAGCCGGAGAGCTTGCCTAACCCGCTGCTGAAGATGGAGAAAGTCAGCGCCGGCTACGGCGAGCGTATTATTCTCGACTCCATCAAGCTTAACCTGGTGCCGGGCTCGCGTATCGGCCTGCTGGGCCGCAACGGCGCCGGGAAGTCGACGCTGATTAAGCTCCTGGCAGGCGAGCTCCAGCCCGTAAGCGGCGAGATCGGCCTCGCGAAAGGCATCAAGCTCGGCTACTTCGCCCAGCATCAGCTGGAATTCCTGCGCGCCGATGAGTCGCCGCTGCAGCACCTGGCGCGTCTGGCGCCGCAGGAGCTGGAGCAGAAGCTGCGTGATTATCTCGGCGGCTTTGGTTTCCAGGGCGATAAGGTGAGCGAAGAAACCCGCCGCTTCTCCGGTGGAGAAAAGGCGCGCCTGGTACTGGCCCTGATCGTCTGGCAGCGCCCTAACCTGCTGCTGCTCGATGAACCGACCAACCACCTTGACCTCGATATGCGTCAGGCCTTAACCGAAGCGCTGATCGACTTTGAAGGGGCGCTGGTGGTCGTATCGCACGATCGGCACCTGATCCGTTCCACCACTGACGATCTGTACCTCGTCCACGATGGTAAAGTCGAGCCGTTCGACGGCGATCTGGAAGATTATCAGCAGTGGCTCAGCGACTCGCAAAAACAGGAGTCCCAGAGCGGCGAGGCGCCAAAAGAGAGCGGCAATAGCGCCCAGGCGCGCAAAGACCAGAAGCGTCGGGAAGCGGAGCTGCGCAGCCAGACCCAACCGCTGCGCAAAGAGATCGCCCGTCTGGAAAAAGAGATGGACAAGCTCAACGCGCAGTTGGCCAGTGCGGAAGAAAAACTTGGCGACAGTGAGCTTTATGACGCCTCACGTAAAGCCGAGCTGACCGAATGCCTGCAGCAACAGGCCAGCGCGAAGTCCGGGCTGGAGGAGTGCGAGATGGCCTGGCTGGAGGCCCAGGAGCAGCTGGAGCGCATGCTTCAGGAAGGCTAAACTCTTCCTCTTCATCCTGCCTGCGCGTACGCTGCCGCTGGCAGGGTGGGTTTCTGCCCTCTTCATGGCCTGGCCATCAGCGACATCAATGATTTGTTTTTGCTGTAAGCTGGCGTCACTGGCCGCAAGACCACATATTGGCTAACCCCCTGCATGCCCTGCGCGGTATAGTCATCATCACGTTTATTAATTGTTCTGGTGCTATGGTTGAAATCATCCCCACAGACATGACGCCCCCCGAAAACGATTCGCGTGAGTTCCATCCGATGCGCGGCGTGGGCAATCGTCATCTGCAAACCATGCTGCCGCGGCTGATTCGCCGTAAATTGCGCTTTACCCCGCACTGGCAGCGCCTTGAGCTGCCGGACGGCGATTTTGTCGATCTGGCCTGGAGCGAAGACCCGCACCAGGCGCGCCATAAGCCGCGCCTCGTCGTTTTTCACGGCCTGGAAGGCAGTCTGCACAGCCCGTACGCCCATGGTCTGATCCACGCGGCGATGCAGCGCGGCTGGCTGGGCGTGGTGATGCATTTCCGCGGCTGCAGCGGCGAACCTAACCGCAATCACCGCATCTATCACTCCGGCGAAACGGAAGATGGCACCTGGTTTTTGCACTGGCTGAAGCGCGAGTTTGGTCCCGCGCCGACCGCGGCCGTCGGCTATTCGCTGGGCGGCAATATGCTGGGCTGCCTGCTGGCAGAGGAAGGCGACCGCTGCCCGCTGGATGCGGCGGTGATCGTCTCCGCGCCTTTCATGCTCGAAGCCTGCAGCTATCATATGGATAAGGGCTTCTCGCGAGTTTATCAGCGCTATCTGCTCAATCTGTTAAAAGCCAACGCTTCACGCAAGCTGAAAGCGTACCCGGGCTCGCTGCCCGTCGATTTACGCCAGCTCAAAGGGATGCGCCGCATCCGGGAATTTGACGATATGATCACCGCCAAAATCCATGGCTTTGCCGATGCGCTGGATTATTACCGGCAATGCAGCGCCATGCCGCGGCTCAGCGATATCACTAAGCCGACGCTCATCATTCACGCGAAAGACGATCCGTTTATGGATCACCACTCGATTCCGCCGCAGGAGCAACTGCCCGCGAACGTAGAGTATCAATTGACCGAGCAAGGCGGCCACGTTGGTTTTGTCAGCGGCACTCTGCGTAAACCGGAGATGTGGCTGGAAAGACGCATTCCCGACTGGTTAAACCGCTGGCTGGAGGTTCCCGCATGATTATTCCCTGGCAGGATCTGGATCCCGAAACGCTGGATAACCTGATTGAAAGCTTTGTGTTACGTGAAGGCACCGATTATGGTGAATATGAACGTTCACTTGCCGATAAAGTCGCCGATGTAAAACAGCAGCTGAAACGCGGAGAGGCGGTCCTTGTGTGGTCGGAACTGCATGAGACGGTCAATATTATGCCGCGCGCGCTGTTTAACGGCTAAGGCGACGCCACTACATCGTTTAACCAGGGAGTTGTTATGTCTGCCAAACATCCGGTGATCGCCGTCACGGGCTCCAGCGGCGCGGGCACTACCACCACCAGCCTTGCCTTTCGCAAAATCTTCGCGCAGCTAAACCTGCACGCCGCGGAGGTGGAAGGCGATAGCTTTCATCGCTACACCCGCCCGGAAATGGACATGGCGATCCGTAAGGCGCGGGATCAGGGCAAACATATCAGCTACTTTGGCCCGGAGGCGAACGACTTCGGCCTGCTGGAGCAGACCTTTGTCGACTATGGTCGCCACGGCAAAGGTCAGTCGCGGAAATACCTCCACACCTATGACGAAGCCGTGCCGTGGAATCAGGTGCCGGGGACCTTTACCCCCTGGCAGCCGCTGCCGGAGCCGACAGACGTGCTGTTCTATGAGGGGCTGCACGGCGGGGTTGTCACGCCGCAGCATGATGTCGCCAGCCATGTCGACCTGCTGGTCGGGGTGGTGCCTATCGTTAACCTCGAGTGGATCCAAAAGCTTATTCGCGACACCAGCGAACGCGGCCACTCCCGGGAGGCGGTGATGGACTCGGTCGTCCGCTCGATGGAAGATTACATCAACTTCATTACCCCGCAATTTTCCCGCACCCATATCAACTTTCAGCGCGTGCCGACGGTGGACACCTCCAACCCGTTTGCCGCCAAAGCGATCCCCTCGCTGGACGAGAGCTTTGTAGTGATCCATTTCCGCAATCTGCAGAATATCGATTTCCCCTGGCTGTTGGCGATGCTGCAGGGCTCGTTTATCTCGCACATGAACACCCTGGTGGTGCCGGGCGGTAAAATGGGGCTGGCGATGGAGCTTATCATGACGCCGCTGGTCGAGCGCCTGATGGAAGGCCGTAAGATAGGCTAACCAAAAAACCCCGGCCTGGCCGGGGTTGAGATTCGATACAACGGCAGGCGAAGACTACGCCTCGATCACTTCATAGGAGTGAGTGATGTTCACCGCTTTTTCCAGCATCAGCGCCACCGAGCAGTATTTCTCTGCCGACAGGTCCACCGCCCGGGAGACCGCGGCATCTTTCAGCGCCTTGCCGGTGACGATAAAATGCAGATTAATATGCGTGAACAGACGCGGAGCCTCTTCGCGACGCTCGGAGGTCAGCTTCACTTCGCAATTGGTCACGTCGTGACGACCTTTTTGCAGAATGGAGACCACATCGATCGCACTGCAACCGCCCGCCGCCATCAGCACCATCTCCATCGGGCTGGGAGCCTTATCCCCGGAGTTGCCATCCATCAGAATCTGGTGTCCCGATGCGGACTCCCCGATAAAGGTTAACCCTTCTACCCATTTCACACGCGCTTGCATAAAATTTAACTCCAGTATCGCAATATTCCTGTCAGATTACGCGCACATAACAATTCTCGCAACGGAAGGCGACCTGCGTCATGCTGAAGCGAGACACCAGGAGACATGCGGCGAAAGCTATGCTAAAACAGTCTGGATGCTACAGTAATACATTGATGTACTGCATGTATGCAGAGGAGTTCACATTACGGGCTGTCGAAAAATCATCAGCCAGCTTCCCAGGTATAGGGAAACAATACGATTGCATGCCCGGACGCCGTGTAGTGTCGGCGCCCGGAGATAGCTTATAACAGAGGATAACCGCGCATGGTGCTTGGCAAACCGCAAACAGACCCTACCCTTGAATGGTTCTTGTCTCATTGCCACATTCATAAGTACCCATCAAAGAGCACGCTGATCCACCAGGGTGAAAAAGCAGAAACGCTGTACTACATCGTTAAAGGCTCCGTGGCTGTACTCATCAAGGATGAAGAAGGTAAAGAGATGATCCTCTCCTACCTCAACCAGGGCGATTTCATCGGTGAATTAGGCCTGTTTGAAGAGGGTCAGGAACGTAGCGCCTGGGTACGGGCGAAAACCGCATGTGAAGTGGCCGAAATCTCTTATAAGAAATTCCGTCAGCTGATCCAGGTGAACCCGGACATTCTGATGCGTCTCTCTTCGCAAATGGCTCGCCGTCTGCAGGTCACGTCTGAGAAAGTGGGCAACCTGGCCTTCCTCGACGTGACGGGCCGTATCGCCCAGACGCTGCTGAACCTGGCGAAGCAACCGGATGCCATGACCCACCCGGACGGTATGCAAATTAAAATTACCCGCCAGGAAATTGGTCAGATCGTCGGCTGCTCTCGTGAAACCGTTGGTCGTATTTTGAAAATGCTGGAAGATCAGAACCTGATTTCCGCGCACGGTAAAACCATCGTCGTCTACGGCACCCGTTAAGTTGCTAAGCGGCGTATTGCTCCCGCAGTACGCCGTTTTTGTTTTTCCCTCATGTGGCGCAGGCTGATTTACCACCCGGAAGTCAACTATGCACTGCGGCAAACGCTGGTGCTGTGTCTGCCCGTGGCCATCGGTCTTCTGCTCGGCCATCTCCAGCAGGGGCTGTTATTTTCCTTAGTCCCCGCCTGCTGCAACATTGCCGGTCTTGATACCCCGCATAAGCGCTTTTTCAAACGCCTGATTATCGGCGGCTGCCTGTTTGCCGGATGCAGTCTGGTGGTGCAGTTGCTGCTTGCCCAGGCGATACCCCTGCCGTTTATTCTCAGCGGCCTGGCGCTCTTGCTCGGCGTTACCGCGGAGATCAGTTCGCTGCACGCGCGGCTGCTGCCCGCGTCGCTGATCGCCGCCATCTTTACCCTGAGCCTGGCGGGCAATATGCCCATCTGGGAGCCGCTGCTGATCTACGCCTTCGGCACGCTGTGGTACGGCGTGTTTAACTGGTTCTGGTTCTGGCTGTGGCGCGAACAGCCGCTACGGGAGTCGCTTAGCCTGCTTTACCGGGAGCTGGCGGACTACTGTGAAGCCAAATACAGCCTGCTGACCCAGCATACCGATCCCTCGACCGCCCTGCCGCCGCTGCTCACCCGCCAGCAGAAAGTGGTCGATCTGATTACCCAGTGCTATCAGCAGATGCATATGCTGGCCGCTAACCAACGCAACGATCATAAGCGCCTGCTGCGGGCGTTTCAGATGGGGCTGGATCTGCAGGAGCATATTTCGGTCAGCCTGCATCAGCCGGAAGAGGTGCAAAAGCTGGTGGAACGCAGCCATGCCGAAGCGGTGATCCGCTGGAACGCGCAGACCGTCGCCGCCCGCCTGCGCGTGCTGGCGGATGACATGCTCTATCATCGCTTTCCAAAGCGCTTTCAGATGGATAAACAGATCGAGGCTCTGGAAAAGATCGCCAGACAACATCCGGATAACCCGGTCGGCCACTTCTGCGCCTGGCACTTCAGCCGCATCGCCCGGGTGCTGCATACCCAGCGCCCGCTGTATGCCCGGGACCTGATGGCCGACAAAGAGCGTCGTTTACCGCTATTGCCCGCGCTAAAGAACTACCTGTCGCTAAAATCGCCCGCGCTGCGCAATGCCGCCCGCATCAGCGTGATGCTGAGCGTCGCCAGCCTGATGGGCAACGCCCTGCACTTGCCTAAGCCCTACTGGATCCTGATGACGGTGCTTTTCGTCACCCAGAACGGCTATGGCGCCACCCGGGTGCGTATTGTTCACCGGGCGGCGGGTACGCTCGCCGGCCTGACGATCGCCGGGCTGACCTTGCATTTTCACGTTCCGGAGAGCTACACCCTGAGCGGGATGCTGCTGATTACCCTGCTCAGCTATCTGATCATTCGCAAACACTATGGCTGGGCGATGGTTGGGTTTACGGTGACGGCGGTATATACCCTGCAGCTGCTGACGCTTAACGGCGAACAGTTTATTATCGCCCGGCTGATCGACACCCTTATCGGCTGCCTGATCGCCTTCGGCGGGATGGTCTGGCTGTGGCCGCAGTGGCAAAGCGGCCTGCTGAAAAAAAACGCCCACGATGCGCTGGAGGCCGACCAGCAGGCAATTCGCCTGATCCTCAGCCCCGACCCGAAAGCACCCGCGCTGGCCTATCAACGCATGCGCGTCAACCAGGCGCACAACGCGCTCTACAACTCCCTGAATCAGGCGATGCAGGAACCCGGGTTTAATACCCACTATCTGGAAGATATGAAGCTGTGGGTGACGCACAGCCAGTTTATCGTCGAACACATCAACGCTATGACCACCCTGGCCCGGGAGCATACGATGCTGACCCCGGATCTTGCCCAGCGCTATCTCGAATCCTGTGAGATTGCGCTGCAGCGCTGCCAGCAGCGGCTGGACAGCGATGGTCCCGGCAGCGCAGGGGATGCCAATATTATGGAGTCGCCGGAAAGCGAGGTGCCGATCGGTCCGTTAAGCACCCTGGAGCAGCATCTGCAACGCATTCTGGGCCATCTGAACACCATGCACACCATTTCGTCAGTGGCATGGCGTCAGCGGCCGCACCATGGCATCTGGCTGCGGAAGATCAACCGTTAATCACCTTTGCCACCGCCTGGGCAAAGCGCGCCATCCCTTCAGTAATATCCTGCTCGTCGATGATCAGCGAGGGAACAAAACGCATCACGTCCGGCCCGGCGTTGAGCACCATGACGCCGGCGTCGGCCGCGGCATAGAGGAAATCACGCGCGCGGCCTTTGTGCTGCGGCTTGAGTTCCGCGCCGATCAGCAGGCCCATCCCGCGTATATCACTGAACAGATCAAACTCGGCATCCAGCCGCTGCAGGTGTTTGACGAACAGTTCGCGCTTCGCGCTCACGCCATCCAGCACCGCCGGGGTATTGATCAGATCGAAGGCGGCGTTGGCGACCGCGCAGGCCAGCGGGTTGCCGCCGTAGGTTGAGCCATGGGAGCCCGCATGGAAGGCGCTGGCGATCTCGTGGGTGGTCAGCATGGCGCTGACCGGGAAGCCGCCGCCCAGCGCTTTGGCGCTGGTCAGAATATCCGGGGTCACGCCGTAGTGCATATAGGCGAACAGCGATCCGGTACGCCCCATACCACACTGTACTTCATCAAAGACGAGCAGCGCCTGGTGCTGATCGCACAGCTCGCGCAGTCCCTGCAGGAAAGCCGGCGTGGCCGCCGTCACGCCGCCTTCGCCCTGAATCGGCTCCACCACCACCGCGCAGGTGTGGTCATCCATCACCGCTTTTACCGCCTGCAGATCGTTGAAGGGAACATGGACAATATCCGCCGGTTTTGGGCCGAAACCATCGGAATACTTCGGCTGACCGCCGACGGAAACGGTAAACAGGGAGCGGCCATGAAAGGCATTATGGAAGGCGATGATTTTGGTTTTATACGGGCTATGGCGGGTCACCGCATAGTGACGCGCCAGCTTAAAGGCCGTTTCATTGGCTTCGGTGCCGGAGTTCATAAACACCACGCGCTCGGCGAAGGTAGCCTCGACAAGTTTACGTCCCAGACGCAGCGCCGGCTCATTGGTAAAGACGTTGCTGGTGTGCCACAGCGTTTCGCCCTGCTGATGCAGCGCCGCCACCAGCGCCGGATGGCAATGGCCAAGCGCCGTCACCGCGATACCGCCGGCGAAATCGATATACTCTTTCCCCTGCTGATCCCAGACGCGGCTGCCTTTCCCCTTCACCGGGATGAATTCTGCCGGTGCATAAATTGGCAAAATAACTTCATCGAATGTGGCGCGGGTGATTGCCGGTTGTTCAGTTGCCATGTCTTGCCCATCCCTCTTCGTTACGCAGATGCGATTATGATAATCTAATCACAAAATATGCATAAAAAATCAGTCAATAGCAACTGAAAATCACCGTTTCAAAAAGTTGGCCAGCAATTGATGGCCCTGCTCGCTGAGGATGCTTTCCGGATGAAACTGCACGCCCTCGAGATCCCATTCGCGGTGACGGATCCCCATAATCTCACCGCTGGCGCTGCGGGCAGTGACGTTAAACTCGGACGGGAGCGTCGGCGGGTCAATCACCAGCGAGTGATAGCGGGTCACCGTCAGGGGATTATTCAGCCCCTGAAACACCCCTTCGCCGTTATGCTCGATAAGCGAGGTTTTGCCATGCATGACCTGGGCCGCCCGCACGATAGTCGCGCCAAACGCCTGGGCGATCGCCTGATGCCCGAGACAGACGCCCAGCAGCGGCGTTTTTCCGGCATAGTGGCGGATAACCGCGAGGGAAATCCCCGCCTCATCCGGCGTGCAGGGGCCTGGCGAGATCACGATTTTCTCCGGCGCCAGCGCCGCTATCTCCTCCAGCGTCAACGCATCGTTGCGCCTGACCAGTACTTCCGCCCCCAGTTCGCAGAAGTACTGATACAGATTCCAGGTGAAAGAGTCATAGTTATCGATAAGCAGGATCATAGCGGCTCCGGAACAATCAAAACCGGGCTATTCTACTCAGATTCCCGCGCTTCGCTTACCACTTTGCGAAAGATCGCCACCAGCGGGGCCAGATCGCCCATCGCGCTCTGCTGGCAGGCCGCACTCCAGCCGGCGGGGTCAACGTCACGCCAGTTAAGAAGGTAGCCGGCATGTATCGCCAGCTGTTCAAAGAAAATGCGCTGGGTCAGGCCATTGCCAAGACGAAAAGGGTGCAGCACATTAATTTCACCATAGAACCAGCTCAGGCGTTCGATGAAGGTATCGCGCGGCAGGCCATTGAGATAATCCTCCTGCTCAAGGGCCTGCATCAGGGCATTCCCCTCCTCCTCGATCCGGGCAAAGTGGCAGAACGGCGTATCGCCCAGGTAGAGGTTCACTTCACGCAAGCGGCCCGCCCAGTCAAACAGATCCTGATACAACTGATGATGAATAGCGCACAGATAGGGTAAGCCGCGCACCCGCGGGCCCAGCGGCAGAGTGGCCGCCCGCAGCGCTGTCATCTCAAAGGCGGCCTGCTGCAGATTTTTAGCCTGGCGGATGCCGAGACGGTTGCGCAGCACGTTCAGCGCCGGATAGAGATAAGGATCGCGTTCATCGCCGAATTTATCGCTCATACTCCCTCCGCAACGTCGCCAGACGCGCCAGCGCCTCTTCGGCAGTCAGCGTAACCAGCGGCACCGTCACGCCTTCAAGGCGACGGCTGGCCTGAAAATTGGTATTGCGTGTCTGTTCCCAGAGTCGGGATTTTTGCTTATCGGTGAGTGGACGCATCGTCGCCCCCCTTATCGTCCCCTGTGTGCCACAAGTATAAGCAGCAATTTCAGGTTATGCCGGGAGGCGACCGGGCGCGGCGATAGACCACCGCGCCGCGGGAGGATTAGGGCAGCACTTTCGCTGAGAGGATAACGACTGGTTTGGTCGGCACATTCTGGTACGGACCAACGTTATGGGTCTGGACCTGGGAGATCTTATCCGCAACATCCATCCCCTTCACCACTTTGCCGAATACCGCATAGCCAAAGTCGCGCTGGCCATGGTCGAGGAAGGCGTTATCCGCCACGTTGATGAAGAACTGACTGGTGGCGCTATCCTGATCGGCGGTGCGCGCCATCGCGATGGTGCCGCGGATGTTGCGCAGGCCGTTGTCTGCTTCATTCTTGATCGGCGGGTTAGGCTGCTTCTGCTGCATCTGTTCGTTAAAGCCGCCGCCTTGCACCATGAATCCCGGGATCACGCGGTGAAAGGTGGTGTTGTTGTAGAAGCCGCTGTTGACGTACTTCAGGAAGTTATCCATGGAAATCGGGGCTTTCTGGCTGTTTAACTCAAGCTCAATGTTACCTGCCGAAGTGGTCAGCAGCACATGCGGATCGCCCTTTGCCGCCATGGCCGGGGAGAACGCTGAAATAGCGAAAACGGCAGCCATCGCCGCCAGTGTTGATTTGAGCATGGAAATTCCTTAACGGAGCAGAATAAAAGCGAGTGCCTTGATTCTAAAGAGCCTTTGCATCCTGGGCCAGCCTTTTACCAAATTTTACTTAGCTGTAATAATTGTAACCGCGCAAACGATCTCCTTTGCAGCGAACAAGCGTGATGCAGATCACATTAAAACATGCAAAAGATAACCCATTTCACAATAAACATTTAATTACATCACCTGAACGAATAAAATCTGTCCGCCCGGCGCAGCGTCAACGCGCTTTACCTTTCTATTCACAGGCCAGTCATGACTAACAGCAACCGTATTAAGCTCACATGGATCAGCTTCTTCTCCTACGCCCTGACCGGCGCGTTGGTGATCGTCACCGGGATGGTGATGGGTAACATTGCGGATTATTTCCATCTGCCCGTTTCCAGTATGAGCAACACCTTTACCTTTCTGAACGCCGGTATTCTTATCTCCATCTTCCTCAATGCCTGGCTGATGGAAATCGTGCCGCTGAAAACTCAGCTGCGCTTTGGCTTTATTTTGATGGTGCTGGCGGTGGCCGGCCTGATGCTCAGCCACAGCCTGGCGCTGTTCTCCGCGTCAATGTTCGTTCTTGGCCTGGTGAGCGGGATCACCATGTCGATCGGGACCTTCCTGATCACCCATATGTATGAAGGCCGTCAGCGCGGGGCGCGTCTGCTGTTTACCGACTCCTTCTTTAGCATGGCGGGCATGATTTTCCCGATGGTCGCCGCCGTCCTGCTGGCGCGCAGCATCGAGTGGTACTGGGTCTACGCCTGTATTGGTCTGGTGTATGTCGCTATTTTCGTCCTGACTTTCGGCTGTGATTTCCCGGTGCTGGGCAAAAAAGCCCAGAGCGAAAACAGCCAGCCGGTGGTGAAAGAGAAGTGGGGCATCGGCGTGCTGTTCCTCTCCGTTGCGGCGCTGTGCTACATCCTCGGTCAGCTGGGCTTTATCTCCTGGGTACCGGAATATGCGAAGAGCCTGGGCATGAGCCTCGGCGACGCCGGTAAACTGGTGAGCGATTTCTGGATGTCCTACATGATCGGCATGTGGTCATTCAGCTTCATCCTGCGCTTCTTCGACCTGCAGCGTATCTTAACCGTCCTCGCCGGGCTCGCGACGGTGCTGATGTACCTGTTTATCAATGGTTCGCCGGAGCATATGCCGTGGTTTATTCTGACCCTGGGCTTCTTCTCCAGCGCCATTTACACCTCGATCATTACGCTCGGTTCGCAGCAGACGCGGGTCGCTTCGCCGAAGCTGGTGAACTTTATCCTCACCTGCGGCACCATCGGCACTATGCTCACTTTCGTGGTCACCGGCCCGATTGTGGCGGCCAGCGGCCCCCTGGCCGCGCTGCACACCGCTAACGGCCTCTATGCCGTGGTATTCGTAATGTGCTTTATCCTCGGCTTCGTCTCCCGTCATCGCCAGAACAACGCTCAGGCGGCGTCTCACTAAGCCTTCGGCCCCTTTGCATCCGCAAGGGGGCTGTTCCTCATAAAAGAAAGCTCCTCGCCACCGCGGTCAGTTTGGATCCAGCTTTGCGCCGGCTGGGTGGTCGCGATCACCCTTCCCTGGCGAATTGACCAGCGCACCGGCACCTGGCAGCGGACGGCCTCAAAGCCATTCTCCACCGGGAGAATGATCAGGTTAGCCGGGTTGCCGCTGACAATGCCGTAATCCTCGAGGCCAAACGTGCGGGCGCTGTTGTCGGTGATAAGCTGCAGGCCGTCGTTGATCTGCTGGTAGCCCATCAGCTGGCAAACATGGAGCCCCATATGCAGGACCTGCAGCATATTGCCGGTCCCCAGCGGGTACCACGGGTCAAAGACGTCATCATGACCAAAGCAAACGTTGATCCCCGCCGCCAACAGCTCCTTCACCCGGGTAATGCCCCGTCGCTTCGGGTAGTCGTCAAACCGGCCCTGCAGATGAATATTCACCAGCGGATTGGCGACAAAGTTGATGCCGGAGAGCTTAAGCAAGCGGAACAGACGCGAGGTATAAGCGCCATTATAGGAGTGCATAGCGGTGGTATGGCTGGCCGTTACCCGCGGCCCTATCCCCGCTTTCAGCGCCAGCGCGGCAACGGTTTCAACAAAGCGCGACTGCTCATCGTCAATTTCATCGCAGTGAATATCCAGTGGGCGGTCATATTGCTGCGCCAGACGGAAGGCGATATGCAGCGATTCCACACCATATTCACGGGTGAACTCAAAATGCGGGATCGCCCCGACGACGTCCGCCCCCAGCTTGAGGGCCTCCTCCAGCAGCGCCTCGCCGTTGGGGTAAGAGAGGATCCCCTCCTGTGGAAAAGCGACAATCTGTAACTCGACCCATGGCGCCACCTCCTGTTTGACCTCCAGCATCGCCTTCAGCGCCGTTAACGTGGGATCGGAAACATCGACATGAGTGCGGACAAACTGCACGCCATTGGCGATCTGCCACTTCAGGGTTTTCCACGCCCGGGCTTTGACGTCCTCATGGCTGAGCAGCGCTTTCCGCTCCGCCCAACGCTCAATCCCCTCGAACAGAGTACCGGACTGATTCCAGTTCGGCTCGCCGGCCGTCTGGGTGGTATCCAGATGGATATGCGGCTCGATAAAAGGCGGGATCGCTAGCCCGCCGCGAGCGTTCAATACCTCGTAGCTTTCATCGTGCGCCTCCCCCATCGGCGTGATCGCGCCAAAGCGGCCCTTATCAATGGCTATTTGCCACAGGCCGTCGCGGTCTGCCAGGCGTACGTTCTGAATCAACCAAAGCGGCGCTGCTGTCATATCACCCTCTCTATTCAATACGGCTTGTTTTCTGTCTAACCCCAATCGCGGCTTACCCAATTCTTGTACACAAAATCAGCAAAAAGGAAAAGTCAGCGTTTTCCATGACTTATAAAAATACTGACAAATCAAACGCATACCCATTAAGTGGTAGGTGAAGTTGTCATTGATTTGCATCAATAAGCCTGATGGCTGAATCGTTAAGGTAGGCGGTAATAGAAAAGAAATCGAGGCAAAAATGAGCAAAGTCAGAATCGCTATTATCGGTAACGGCATGGTTGGCCATCGCTTTATCGAAGAGCTTCTCGATAAGGCGCCTGCCGGACAGTTCGACATTACCGTGTTCTGTGAAGAACCGCGTATCGCCTACGACCGCGTCCACCTGTCGTCTTATTTCTCCCATCACACTGCGGAAGAACTGTCGCTGGTACGCGAAGGTTTCTATGAGAAACACGGCGTCAAGGTGCTGGTCGGCGAACGGGCGATCACCATCAACCGCCAGGAGAAAGTGATCCACTCCAGCGCCGGGCGTACCGTGTTCTACGACAAGCTGATTATGGCGACCGGCTCATACCCGTGGATCCCGCCGATTAAAGGCGCGGAAACCCAGGATTGCTTCGTCTATCGCACTATTGAAGATCTTAACGCCATCGAATCCTGCGCCCGCCGCAGCAAACGCGGCGCGGTAGTCGGCGGCGGCCTGCTCGGCCTGGAAGCGGCCGGCGCGTTGAAAAACCTCGGTGTGGAAACCCATGTTATCGAATTCGCGCCGATGCTGATGGCCGAACAGCTCGACCAGATGGGCGGCGAGCAGTTGCGGCGCAAAATCGAAAGCATGGGCGTGAAAGTTCACACCAGCAAAAACACCAAAGAGATTGTTCAGCAGGGCACCGAGGCGCGCAAAACCATGCACTTCGCCGACGGTAGCGAGCTGCAGGTCGATTTCATCGTCTTCTCAACCGGGATCCGCCCGCGCGATAAGCTGGCCACCCAGTGCGGGCTGGCGGTCGCCCAGCGCGGCGGCATCATGGTCAACGATAGCTGCCAGACCTCCGATCCGGATATCTATGCTATCGGGGAATGCGCCAGCTGGAACAACCGCGTCTACGGTCTGGTCGCCCCCGGCTATAAAATGGCCCAGGTGGCCGTCGACCATCTCCTCGGCAGTGAAAATAGCTTCACCGGCGCCGACCTCAGCGCCAAGCTGAAGCTGTTGGGTGTGGACGTGGGCGGGATCGGCGATGCCCACGGCCGCACGCCGGGCGCCCGTAGCTACGTCTATCTCGACGAAAGCAAAGAAGTTTATAAGCGCCTGATCGTCAGCGCCGACAACAAAACGCTGCTCGGCGCGGTACTGGTCGGCGACACCAGCGACTACGGCAATCTGCTGCAGCTGGTGCTCAACGCCATCGAGCTGCCGGAAAACCCGGATTCGCTGATCCTCCCGGCCCACGCCGGCAGCGGCAAGCCGTCCATCGGCGTCGATAAACTGCCGGACAGCGCGCAGATCTGCTCCTGCTTCGACGTCAGCAAAGGCGACCTGATCGCCGCTATCAACAAAGGCTGCCACACCGTGGCGGCGCTGAAAGCGGAAACCAAAGCCGGGACCGGCTGCGGGGGCTGCATTCCGCTGGTCACTCAGGTGCTCAACGCCGAGCTGGCGAAACAGGGCATCGAGGTCAACAACAATCTGTGCGAACACTTCGCTTACTCCCGTCAGGAGCTGTTCCACCTGATCCGCGTGGAAGGCATCAAAACCTTCGACGAGCTGCTGGAAAAACACGGTCAGGGCTACGGCTGTGAAGTCTGTAAGCCGACCGTCGGTTCCCTGCTGGCCTCCTGCTGGAATGAGTACATCCTCAAGCCGCAGCACACGCCGCTGCAGGACAGCAACGACAACTTCCTCGCCAACATTCAGAAAGATGGTACCTATTCGGTGATCCCGCGCTCAGCTGGCGGCGAAATCACGCCGGAAGGGCTGGTCGCCGTGGGTCGTATCGCGCGTGAATTCAATCTGTACACCAAAATCACCGGCTCTCAGCGCATCGGCCTGTTTGGCGCGCAGAAAGACGACCTGCCGGAGATCTGGCGGCAGCTGATTGAAGCGGGATTCGAAACCGGCCACGCCTACGCCAAAGCGCTGCGAATGGCGAAAACCTGCGTCGGCAGCACCTGGTGCCGCTACGGCGTTGGCGACAGCGTCGGCTTCGGCGTGGAACTGGAAAACCGCTACAAAGGCATCCGCACCCCGCACAAAATGAAGTTCGGCGTCTCCGGCTGCACCCGCGAATGTGCCGAGGCTCAGGGCAAAGACGTCGGGATCATCGCCACCGAGAAAGGCTGGAACCTGTACGTGTGCGGTAACGGCGGGATGAAGCCGCGTCACGCCGATCTACTGGCCGCGGACCTCGATCGCGATACGCTCATCAAATATCTCGACCGCTTTATGATGTTCTACATCCGCACCGCCGATAAGCTGACCCGCACTGCCCCGTGGCTGGACAATATGGAAGGCGGTATCGACTATCTGCGCAGCGTCATCATCGATGACAAGCTCGGTCTGAACGACCATCTGGAAGAAGAACTGGCTCGCCTGCGCGCCGCCTTCGCCTGCGAGTGGACCGAGACCGTCAACAACCCGGCGGCGCAGACCCGCTTCAAACACTTTATCAACAGCGACCAGCGCGACCCGAACGTTCAGGTGGTGCCGGAACGTGACCAGCACCGCCCGGCCACGCCGTATGAGCGTATCCCGGTTACTCTGGTGGAGGAAAAAGCATGAGCCAGTGGGTAAATATCTGCAGCATCGACGACATCCTGCCGGCCACCGGCGTCTGCGCCCTGCTCGGTCAGCAGCAGGTGGCGATCTTCCGTCCCTACCATGACGACAGAGTATTCGCCATCAGCAACATTGATCCGTTCTTCAACGCCAGCGTACTGTCTCGCGGGATTATCGCCGAGCATGACGGCGCGCTATGGGTCGCCAGCCCGCTGAAAAAACAGCGCTTCCGCCTGAGCGACGGCCTGTGCATGGAAGATGCCAGCCACTCTATCGCCCGCTTCGACGCCCGCGTGAAAGACGGACACGTTCAGCTTAAAGCGTAAGTCCTTCTCCCTCCCCCCGGCCACGGGGGGAGATATAAGTAACAGTTCTGACCGACAGCGCATGAGTGCGGGATATGTCGCATGTTTTGTATTACCTTTGCTGCTATTCTACGACCACTCATTTTCTACCCCTTATTTTTATGAGGTTATTCTGTGGATCACTTACCCATATTCTGCCAGTTGCGCCAGCGCGATTGTTTACTGGTTGGCGGCGGGGATGTCGCCGAACGCAAAGCCCGTCTGCTGCTGGATGCTGGCGCTAACGTCACGGTCAATGCGCTCGACTTCACGCCCCAGTTTCAGGTGTGGGCTGATTCACAGATGCTAACTCTGGTGCAGGGGGAGTTTATCCCCTCGCTGCTGGATAACTGCTGGCTGGCCATCGCCGCTACTGATGATGAGACGGTCAACCAGCAGGTTAGCGAGGCGGCCGAAGCGCGGCGTATCTTCTGTAACGTGGTGGATGCCCCGCGCCAGGCCAGCTTTATCATGCCGTCGATCATCGATCGCTCGCCGCTGATGGTCGCCGTCTCCTCGGGCGGGACATCACCGGTTCTGGCGCGCCTGCTGCGCGAGAAACTGGAGTCAATTCTGCCCCTGCATCTCGGCCAGCTGGCCCGCTATGCCGGCCATCTGCGCGCGCGGGTTAAGCAGCAGTTTGCCACCGTAGGCGAGCGTCGCCGCTTCTGGGAGAAGCTGTTTGTTAACGACCGTCTGGCGCAGTCGCTGGCTAATGACGATCGGCAGGCAGTCGCGGATACCACTGAGCAGTTGCTGACGGAGCCGTTGGAGCATCGCGGCGAGGTGGTGCTGGTTGGCGCCGGCCCCGGTGACGCCGGGCTGCTCACGCTCAAAGGCCTGCAGCAGATCCAGCAGGCTGACGTGGTGGTCTATGATCGGCTGGTCTCCGATGACATCATGAATCTGGTGCGCCGCGATGCCGATCGGGTGTTCGTCGGCAAGCGCTCAGGCTACCACTGCGTCCCGCAGGAGGAGATCAACCAGATCCTGCTGCGCGAAGCGCAAAAAGGAAGACGCGTGGTCCGGCTGAAAGGCGGCGATCCCTTTATCTTTGGCCGCGGAGGGGAAGAGCTGGAGACGCTTTGCGAGGCGGGCATCCCCTTCTCCGTTGTGCCTGGCATTACCGCCGCCTCCGGCTGCTCCGCTTATTCGGGGATCCCCCTGACCCACCGCGATTTCGCGCAGGGCGTCCGCCTGGTCACTGGCCACCTGAAAACCGGCGGCGAGCTGGACTGGGCGAACCTGGCGGTGGAGAAGCAAACCCTGGTGTTCTACATGGGTCTGAACCAGGCGCCGGCGATCCGCGAGAAGCTTATCGCTCACGGCATGGCTGAAGATATGCCCGCCGCCATCGTCGAGAACGGCACCGCTGTGACGCAAAAAGTGGTCAGCGGCACCTTAGGACAACTGGATATTCTGGCGCAGCAGATGGCCAGCCCGGCGCTGATCATCGTCGGCCGCGTGGTCGGTCTGCGGGATAAACTGAACTGGTTTTCGAACCATTAACCTTGCCTCCCATAAAGTGACAGGCATAAAAAAGGGCGGGATAGCATCCCGCCCTTTTAGCTGTTGCGTCGCTTACGGCTTGGCGACAAAGCCAATCGCTTCGTATACCGCTTTCAGGGTTTGAGAAGCCCGCGCGCTGGCCTTTTCCGCACCGTCTTTCATCACCTGATTGAGAAACGCTTCGTCGTTACGGAAACGGTGATAGCGCTCCTGCAGGTCAATCAGCATGCCCGATACCGCTTCGGCGACTTCGCCTTTCAGGTGGCCATACATTTTGCCTTCAAAATGCTGTTCCAGCTCAGGAATAGTTTTCCCGGTAACCGCGGAGAGGATATCCAGCAGGTTGGAGACGCCCGCTTTCTCTTTCAGATCGTAACGCACTACCGGCGGCTCGTCGGAGTCGGTGACCGCACGTTTAATCTTCTTGACCACCGATTTCGGATCTTCCAGCAGGCCGATGACGTTGTTGCGGTTGTCGTCGGACTTGGACATCTTTTTCGTCGGCTCCAGCAGCGACATCACGCGCGCGCCGGATTTAGGGATAAACGGCTCAGGCACTTTAAAAATATCGCCGTAGATGGCGTTAAAACGCTGGGCGATATCGCGGCTTAGCTCAAGGTGCTGTTTCTGATCTTCGCCCACCGGAACCTGGTTGGTCTGGTACAGCAGAATGTCAGCGGCCATCAGTACCGGATAATCAAACAGACCGGCGTTGATGTTCTCCGCGTAGCGCGCTGACTTGTCTTTAAACTGAGTCATGCGGCTCAGTTCGCCGAAATAGGTGTAGCAGTTCAGCGCCCAGCCTAGCTGGGCATGTTCCGGCACGTGCGACTGCACGAAGATAGTGCTTTTCTGCGGGTCGATGCCGCAGGCCAGATACAGCGCCAGGGTGTCCAGCGTCGCCTTGCGCAGCTGCTGCGGATCCTGGCGCACGGTGATGGCGTGCTGGTCCACGATGCAATAGATGCAGTGGTAATCGTCCTGCATGTTTACCCACTGACGCAGCGCACCCATATAGTTGCCAATGGTCAGTTCACCTGAGGGCTGTGCGCCACTAAAAACGATGGGCTTAGTCATGTTTCAATTCCTGAGTTTCACTGTGCGGTAACCCGAGAGCGGGTAAGAGTTCGTTAAACTGGTCGAAGAGATAGTCCGGCTCGCTCAGCGCAAGCGGTTCACCATAGTTATAACCGTAGGTCAGACCAACAGAGCAGCAGCCTGCCGCTTTGGCCGCCTGAATATCATTGCGCGAATCGCCGACAAACAGCAGCTCGGCTGGAGCCAGAGAGAGCTTTTCCGCCACCAGCAGCAGCGGTTCCGGATGCGGCTTTTTATTCTGCACGTCATCGCCGCCAATCACCACGGTAAAATATTTCGCAATATCGAGCGCGTCCAACAGCGGGGCGACAAACGGCGTCGGCTTATTGGTAACCAGCGCCAGCGGCAGGCCTTTGGCATGCAGCGCGCCGAGCGTATCGGCCACCGCCGGGAACAGGAAACTGCCCTCTTCCGCCGCTTCGGCGTAATAGCGGTCAAACAGTTTACGCAAAATGCGCAGCTGCTCGTCTTGCGGAATATCATGATCGTCGACGGAAGGCTTACCCATCGCCGCACGTAACGTTGCTCGCTCCTGACGAGCCCAGGTCAGCGCCCGCTCCATCAGGACATCGGCGCCGTTACCGATCCAGGTGATAACGCGTTCTTCTCCCGCCACCGGCAGCTCCAGGGCGTACAGGGCGTTATCAACCGCCGAGGTTAAACCCGGCGCGCTGTCCACCAGCGTGCCGTCGAGATCAAATGCGATGCCGCGGATCGCCTGTAATTTATCCATGACTCACCTTCGCTAATTCACTACGCATTTGATCAATGACTTGCTTGTAGTCCGGCTGACCGAAGATCGCCGAACCGGCAACAAACATATCCGCACCCGCCGCGGCGATTTCGCCGATATTGCTGGCTTTCACGCCGCCATCCACTTCCAGGCGGATGTCGTAGCCGGACGCATCGATGCGCTGGCGCACTTCACGCAGTTTATCCAGCGTCTGGGGAATAAAGGACTGGCCGCCAAAGCCCGGGTTAACCGACATCAGCAGGATCACGTCCAGCTTATCCATCACGTAATCGAGGTAGCTCAGCGGCGTCGCCGGGTTAAACACCAGGCCCGCTTTACAGCCGTGCTCTTTGATAAGCTGCAGGCTGCGATCGACGTGTTCGGAGGCTTCCGGATGGAAGGTGATAATGCTGGCGCCAGCTTCGGCAAAATCAGGAATGATGCGGTCGACCGGCTTCACCATCAGGTGAACGTCGATTGGCGCGGTAATACCGTAATTTCGCAGTGACTTCAGCACCATCGGGCCAATCGTCAGGTTTGGCACGTAGTGGTTGTCCATAACGTCGAAGTGCACGACATCCGCACCCGCCGCCAGCGCCTTCGCGGTATCCTCACCCAGACGGGCAAAATCAGCCGACAGAATCGAAGGGGCAATCAAATACTGCTTCATCCGCATCTCCTTGAAATTTATTTGGTCTTAGGCGGACGGTAGAGCGCTAATAGCTCGTCCACCTTTTTACGCGTACCACCGTTGCTGCTGATGCTGCGCCGCACCTTCACAATATGCGTTTCTGCCGCGTTTTTATACCATTCCTGCGTCAGCGGCGTGCGGTGGTTGGAAATCAGCACCGGGATGCGCTTTTTCATCAGCGATTCCGCCTTTTGCGCCAGCAGTACCTGTTGTTCCAGGTTGAAACTGTTGGTGTGGTAGGCGGTAAAGTTCGCCGTCGCCGTTAGCGGCGCATAGGGCGGATCGCAATACACCACTGTGCGGCTATCCGCACGTTGCATGCACTCTTCGTAAGATTCGCAGTAAAACTCGGCGTTTTGCGCCTTCTCGGCGAAATGATAGAGCTCAGCTTCGGGGAAGTAGGGCTTTTTATAACGGCCAAACGGCACATTGAACTCGCCGCGCAGATTGTAGCGGCACAGGCCATTGTAGCCGTGACGGTTCAAATACAGGAACAGCACCGCGCGACGCAGCGGATCCTGGCTTTGGTTAAATTCATCACGATACAGGTAGTAGCGCTCAGCGACGTTATTTTCCGGGGTAAACATCTCACGGGCGGCGGCGACGTATTCGTCGGTGCGCAGTTTGACGATGTTGTACAGGCCGATTAAGTCACTGTTGATATCCGCGAGGATATAACGAGAAAAGTCGGTATTAAGAAATACCGACCCGGCGCCCACAAAGGGCTCGATCAAGCACTCGCCTTCCGGCAAATGCTTTTTAATATCGTCAAGCAGGGGGAACTTTCCCCCTGCCCACTTCAGAAAAGCGCGATTCTTTTTCATGCTGCCTAACTAATTACACGTTCTCCGGCTGTGGAGAAAGCTCCGACAGCATCCTGCGCTTAAGACTACCCCACGGCATTATTTCAGGTCAGCCTGAACCTGATGCAGCGGTTTTGCCCATGGATTTTTCGCCTGCACGTCCGCCGGCAGCGAGGTGACAGCACGTTTCGCTTCATCTTTCGATGCATAGATACCGCTCACCAGCACGTACCATGGTTGGCCGTTACGCGACGTTTCATAGACAACATATTTATCCAGCTTCTCTTTCTTCGCCCAGTTGTTGAGGTTGTCGTAGTTAGAGGAGCTGCTGAGCTGCAGAGTATAGTGACCCGACGGCGCAGTTTTCATTGAGCTGACGTCACCTGCCGTCTTCCCGGTCTTCGCTGCCGGCGCTGCCGCAGCTGCCGTTGCCGCTGGCGCTGCGGTCGTCGTGGTCGGTTTGCTCTGAGCGGTGGCCACCGGTTTGCTTTCGCTGACGGACGTTTTCGCCGGAGCGGTGGTCGCCGTGCTTTCAACATGCTTCTGCTGGACCGGCTTCGATTCTACCGGCGTTTTCGCCACGGCCTGTGGCTTCGACTGCGGCTTCGCTTCGATAACGGTATGCTTACGTTCAGCCGGACGCGGGGTCGCTGCTGTCTGACGCTCGGTCGCCTGGCGCGGCGCCGCGGTGCCATTGGCGCCATTCCGGATTGGCGCGACGGTAGCCGGTTCAGTCGGCAGCGTCGAGTTAGCCACGGCGCCGTCCAGTTGGCCCTGCTGCTGGGTCAACGCATTGTTCAGATCGCCCTGAACTTCGATACGCTGCTGGCCCTGCGGCGCAACCGCTGCCTGGCCCTGCGTCGGGTTCGCGGCAATAGGCGGTACCGTTACGTCCTGCTGTGAGGTGCTGTTAGCGGCGGCAGTCTGGTCCTGGCCGGCAGCAGGCATGCTGGCGGACTGGTCGTCAGACAGATTAATGCTCTTCTCGCCGGAAGCGGTCTGCTGGCTGGAAGATGATGGCGATTTCAGTGCGGAACCGATACCCACGATCAACAGCAGCAGCACCAGAATCCCCACACCCATCATGATGTACTGGCGGGAGGCCGGTTTGGCCGGCGCTTTTTTACGCTTGCGCGGACGACGCTCTACAGGCTGCTCTTCGAGCATCTCCTCGTCTTGCGCATCCAGTTCTTCTTCGAACTCTTCCTCTTCACGCTCGCGACGGGCCTTACCAGCGCGCGTCGGACGGCCTTCATCGGCATCAAGATCAACATCGTCAAAATTGATCTGCGGATCGGCATCACGCTCGGAAGACTGACGGGAACGACCAGCACGACGATCGTTGCGATCGGCTTTCATATCGTCTTCTGGTTTGAAATCATCCATTTAACACCCCACTAAAAGGCTTATGCTCACGATTATTGCACATCACCCGAAATGATAACGCCGCGCGAACGCGGCCAGACCTTCTTATTGTTGCGCCTGCTGAGTATCAGCAATCGCGCCAAGAACTACATCGTGCGGCACTCCGCCGCGCAGCTCGCTGCTTCCTATTGCGAGCGGGAGCACCAGCCGCATTTCGCCAGCCAGTACCTTTTTATCGCGCATCATATGGGGCAAATACGCCTGCGCACTCATTTCCTGCGGGCCGCGTACCGGTAAGCCTGCACGCTTAAGCAGCTCGATAATGCGCTGAGTATCCTGCGCGCGGAACTGCCCCAGCCGTTCGGACGTGCGTGCCGCCATCACCATACCTGCCGCCACCGCTTCGCCATGCAGCCAGTTACCGTAGCCCATTTCCGCTTCGATAGCATGGCCGAAGGTATGTCCAAGATTGAGTAAAGCACGTAACCCGGTTTCACGCTCGTCGGCTGCCACAACCTCCGCTTTCAGTTCACAGCAGCGGCGAATGCAGTACGCCATGGCGGTATCGTCCAGCGCCAGCAGCGCATCAATGTTGTTTTCCAGCCAGCTGAAGAATTCACCATCCAGGATCACCCCGTACTTGATGACCTCAGCCAGTCCGGAAGCGAGCTCGCGCTTCGGCAGAGTTTTCAGACAGTTAAGATCAACTACCACGGAAACCGGCTGCCAGAAGGCGCCAATCATGTTTTTGCCGAGAGGGTGGTTCACTGCGGTTTTGCCGCCGACCGACGAGTCGACCTGCGACAACAGGGTGGTAGGGACCTGGATGAAACGCACGCCGCGCTGATAGCTTGCCGCGGCGAAACCGGTTAAATCACCGATCACCCCCCCGCCAAGCGCCACCAGAGTGGTGTCGCGGCCATGTGGTTTTTGCAACAGCGCAGTAAACACGGTATCCATCACCGCCAGGCTTTTGTATTGCTCGCCGTCTGGCAGAATGACGCTGTCAACGTTGACCCCTGACTGCTCCAGCGCAGAGCGGACGGTATCCAGATAAAGCGGCGCCAGCGTTTCGTTGGTGACCAGCATAGCCTGGTCGCCCGACTTGAGTGGCAGGAAGGAAGCTGGATCGTTAAACAAACCAGCCGCGATGGTAATCGGGTAACTACGTTCCCCGAGGGTAACAGTAAGCCTCTCCATAACGCGACATCCACCTCAATGACTATTACTCTGACGCACTTTTATTAAGCCAGAATCAGTTGCTTTCCAGCATATGAATAATCTGGTTCGCGACGACTTTCGCACTCTGATCGTCTGTGCGGATAGTCACATCGGCGATCTCTTCATACAGCGGGTTACGCTCGTCAGCCAGCGCTTCCAGCACTTCACGAGGCGGCGCATCGACTTGTAGCAAAGGACGCTTTTTATCGCGCTGCGTACGGGCCAACTGCTTCTCGATCGTAGTTTCCAGGTAGACCACCACGCCGCGGGCGGAGAGACGGTTACGCGTTTCACGGGATTTTACAGAGCCGCCGCCAGTCGCCAGCACAATCCCCTGTTTTTCCGTCAACTCATTGATAATTTTCTCTTCACGGTCGCGGAAGCCTTCTTCGCCTTCAACATCGAAGACCCAGCCCACATCAGCGCCAGTGCGTTTCTCAATCTCTTGATCAGAATCGTAAAATTCCATGTTGAGCTGTTGGGCTAACTGGCGCCCAATAGTGCTTTTGCCGGCACCCATAGGCCCAACCAGAAAGATATTGCGTTTCTCTGCCATTTTTTCGGTACTACTAAGACTATTCGTTAATGATAAACCCGCTTCGCAGACACCCAGCGCCGCAGGGCATGAACTGAAACCTCATATGCAATAGAGCGAGAGTCAGACTAAAAATTATCTCAATACTCCGGCTGGTTTGGCAACTGAATAAAATCGCCGGACAATAAAGGGAGGATTGATGTCGTACCCGACTCTCAAATCGGTACCCCTTGTATGCTAAATCCGTCCTCACGTCAAACACCTGAAACGTGTTTAGCATGAAAAACCTGCTTAACGTACTGCCAGAATCCGTGGCGTAATAAAGACAACCAGTTCGCGACGTTCATTATCTTTCCCGTCACGACGAAACAGACGTCCCAGTACCGGGATATCGCCAAGCAGCGGGACGCTGTCGCGGGCGGTTTTGTTTTTCTGCGAAAAGATGCCGCCCAACGCTAAAGTCTCGTCGCTGCGAACTTCCACCAGGGTCTCTATCTCCTGCTTATCGATGGCCAGCGCTTCGCCGTTTTCCTGCTTCAGCACCTGGCCTGGCGTATTCTCGCTTATTCGCAGCTTAAGCCGCACTCTTCCCTGCTGCAGCACCGTCGGCGTGACCTCCATGCCCAGCACCGCCTCTTTGAACTCCACCGAAGTGGCGCCGCTTTCGCCACTGGAAACCTGATAGGGGATCTCGCTTCCCTGCTTGATGCTGGCAGGCTGCATGTGGGAGGCCAATAAACGCGGGCTGGCAATAATTTCGACCTGCTGCTTGCGCTCCAGCGCGGATAGCTCCAGCTCAAGCAAGCGACCGTTGATCTTGCCGATGTTAAACCCTGCGCGGGTGCTGGCATCGTTTACCGATACATCGCTGCTTAGGGTGGTGATTTGCCCGGAGCCTGGCGGGCTTCCGGCTTCCGCAAGCCGCCACTTCACCCCCAGCTCACGAAGACTGGTTTCGCTCATCGACACGATATGGGCGGCCAGCTCCACCTGGCCGACCGGCAGATCCATCTCCTGCGCCCAGGCCTTCAACGCCGGCAGGTGCCGGGCATCATCGCGGATCAGCAGCCGATTAGTCCGCTTGTCCGCCATCAGGTGTCCCCTGGCGCTGAGCAGCTTTCCGCCGCTTTTAGCCAGCTCCTCAGCGTCGGCAAAGTGCAGGGTCACGCTCTCCGCCTGCAGGGGCAGGTTCTGCAGGCGTTTCTCCTGTTCGGCTTCACGCTGCGCCTGATTTGCCTTTTGCCAGGCCTGAGTGTGCGCGTAGATGACCGTCCCCTGCTGTTGCAAAGAGAGACCCGCGCTATCCGCTACCGCCCGCAGCGCCTGGCTCCAGGGAACCTTCTGCAGACGCAGGGAGAGCGTGCCGCTGACGTCCGGCGCGACGACGAGGTTTTTATGGTTCATTTCGGCCAGGGCTTGCAGCACCTGGGCCACTGGCGCATCGTCAATCACCAGCGAAACCGGTTTATCATTGCGGGCGGCGGGGGCCACCGCCAGCGGCAGCAGCAGAAGCAGCAGGCTTATCCATCGCATCATGTTGTTTCCCTTCACGTTGCCAGCGCCACGCTGGCGGTTCACATCCCGAAGACGTGACGATGTCCAGCTCACCGGCCGTCAGCCGGCTCACCCGCCAGCCCGTGGGCAATTGCTCATCCATGCGTACCCGTCGCCACTTTCCGTTCCCATCCTGCAGAAACCCCGTCCAGCCAGCCTCATCCCCAACCGCCCCGCCATAGCGCCATTGCGAAAGCTGCGCCGTGCGGCAGGGATCCTCAACCGGCTGGAAAGGGTCACGCTCGGCCGCCAGCAGCGACAGCGGTAGCCACAGGAAGATCCAGCGTTTACCGCTCATCTTCCGCCTCCAGCAGCAGTCGCAGGCGGAGCGTCTGCGCCTCACGGCCCAGCGAAAACGAACGCGGATTCATCCCGCAGCGCGCCAGCCAGGAAAAAAGCGCGGGTACCGTTGACCAGGACAGGGTCAGCTCCATCTCGCCGCCGCTTCCCTGCGGACGCCAGGCGATAAGCTTCGCTCCGGAGAGCGGAATGGCTATGGGCGAAAATGACTGCGTGTCGATGCGCGCCCCGGGATTTTCCTCGCCGGGGATGCGCAGCGCCATGATCCGCCGCCACTGCGTTTGCAACGCCGCATCACGGGTTACCGCCGCCTGCGGCGGGCGCAGATCGCGCCAGAGCGCCACGCCGCCTCCCGACAGCCCCATTGCGATCAGGATCGGCAGCCCCGTCCAGGCGCCCCGAAGGTTAATCCGCATCAGCGCGCGCTCCCGTCAGGGTAAAACTGAACTGCCAACGCCCCTCGGCGTCGCGCTGGGTCCCGCCGGCTTTTGCCGGCGCGAATCCCGCGACGCGAGTCAGCGCAGCCTCCACGCTGGTTAGCGCCTGCAGGTTAAGGGCCAGGCCGTCCAGCGTGAGGAGTACGCCCTGGTACTCCAGCCGCGTCAGCCACGCCTGCGCGGGCAGATCTGCCGCCAGCGCCTGCAGCCTGGGTTGCCAGGCGGCGATCGCCGATCTGCGCTGGTACTGCTGGCGCTGCCGTTGATGCTGCTGCCACGCCTCACGCATCGCCTGCTCGCGCTGCTTAAGCGAGGCGAGCAGCTGCGCGTCGGCCGTCGTGTGAAGCGTCGCCAGGAAGTCGCGCTGCAGACGCGCCGTTCGGCTCACCAGCAGGCCCATCCCGCCCAGCAGCACAATGCCGATGGTTAACAACAGGACGTAGCGCAGGCGCTGGCGGCGACGCAGGTCGCGCCAGGGAAGAAGATTAACGACATGCGTCATGCCGCCCGCCTCCCAGCGCCAGCCCAAGGGCAATGGCGTAACGATCGCCATCGGCTGGCAGCGGGGGCTGCCGACGGTGAATCACTTGCCAGACATCAAAGCGACTGGCCTCATCGCCCGCGTCAATACACAGGCGCAGCGGAATCTGAAGCTGCCCCGCCAGCTGGCTTAAGGACCCGACATCAGCGCAGGCGTCGCTGCCCCAGGCCTCACGGGTCGCCCACAGCCAGTGCTTTTCATCCCGCCACGCCAGGCCCTGGTCTGCCGCAGTCATCCAGGGGAAAAAGGCGCCGAGCGCACTGGCATCCGGTACGATGGCCGCCACCCGCAGCCGCAGCCGCCCTGCCAGCTCCCGCAGAACATTGATATCCAGCCGCTGCGCCGCCGTAACCTGCCAGCCGTCATCCCGCGAGGTAGGCGCATAATCAATACATAGCGCGGAGGCAGGCATTGCCAGCTGCTGGCTCATGGCGCTGGCTACCCACGTCGCCTGTTCCCGCTCCCGCAGGGCGAACTGGGGATACGGAAGACGCTTTTGCAGTGTGCGCACCGCGGGAAAGGCGATACTAACCTGATGCTGCGCCGGTAGCTCCCGCCGCCAGGCGGCCAGCCGCGAACCGAGTGCGCTGACGTCCGCCACCATTCCCTGACGCACCAGCCCCGGCGGCAATGGGATACGCCACCAGCGGCGCAGCGCCCAGTGTGAACGTTCATGCAATAGCGCGACAATGGCAATGCTATCCTGTTGGATATGCATTCCAAGCCGCCAGTTTCTGAAAGCCATGCTTACGATCTCCTTATCCGGCAAAACTGCCCGGCTATATCAATGCACCTGGCTTGCCTTTATACTACCGCGCGTTTGTTTATAAACTGCCCAAATAAAACTAAATGGGAAAACACCGGTGAAGTTCGTAAAGTATCTATTGATCCTTGCAGTCTGTTGCGTACTGCTGGGAGCAGGCTCGATTTTTGGCCTCTACAAATACATAGAGCCGCAACTCCCCGACGTCGCAACCCTGAAGGATGTGCGTTTGCAGATCCCGATGCAGGTCTATAGCGCCGACGGTGAGCTTATTGCGCAGTACGGCGAAAAGCGCCGTATCCCTGTGACGTTGCAGCAAATTCCCCCCGAGCTGGTGAAAGCGTTTATCGCCACCGAAGACAGCCGCTTCTATGAGCACCACGGCGTCGATCCGGTAGGTATTTTCCGCGCCGCCAGCGTGGCGATGTTTTCAGGCCACGCCTCCCAGGGCGCCAGCACCATCACCCAGCAGTTAGCGCGTAACTTCTTTCTCAGCCCCGAGAAGACGTTGATGCGTAAAATTAAAGAGGCCTTTCTGGCCATCCGCATCGAGCAGTTGCTGAATAAAGATGAAATCCTTGAGCTGTATCTGAACAAGATCTACCTCGGCTACCGCGCCTATGGCGTCGGCGCCGCGGCGCAGGTCTATTTTGGCAAACCTATCGACCAACTGACCCTGAGTGAGATGGCGGTGATTGCCGGTCTGCCGAAAGCGCCTTCCACTTTTAACCCGCTCTATTCGATGGATCGCGCGACCGCCCGTCGCAACGTGGTGCTGTCGCGTATGCTGAGCGAAGGATACATCACCCAGGCGCAATACGATGAGGCGCGCAGCGAACCCATCGACGCCAGCTATCACGCGCCGAAAATCGCCTTCTCCGCCCCTTACCTGAGTGAAATGGTGCGCCAGGAGATGGTGAATCGCTACGGCGAGCAGGCCTACGAAGATGGTTATCGGGTCTACACCACCATTACCCGTAAAAACCAGCAGGCGGCCCAGCAGGCGGTACGCAATAACGTGCTGGATTACGATATGCGTCACGGCTACCGCGGCCCGGCCAGCGTACTGTGGAAAGTCGGCGAAACGCCGTGGGAGACGAAGAAGATCGTCGATTCGCTGAAGCGTCAGTCTGGCTACGGTCCGCTTTTCCCGGCGGTGGTCACCTCCGCGAATGCCCAGGAGGCTGTCGCGTTGTTGGCTAACGGCGACTCCGTTTCGCTGACGATGGAGGGCGTGCGCTGGGCCCGTCGCTTTATCTCAGATACGCAGCAAGGGGCGACCCCGCGTAAAGTCAACGACGTTGTGCAGGCCGGGCAGCAGATCTGGGTACGCAAGGTGGGTGACAGCTGGTGGCTGTCCCAGCTCCCGGACGTCAACTCAGCGCTGGTCTCCATTAACCCGCAAAACGGCGCGATTATTGCCCTTGTCGGCGGGTTTGACTTTAACCAGAGCAAATTCAACCGCGCCACCCAGGCGCTGCGCCAGGTCGGCTCCAACATTAAACCGTTCCTCTATACCGCCGCGATGGATAAAGGCTTAACGCTGGCAAGTATGCTCAACGATGTGCCGATCTCGCGCTGGGATGCGGGCGCAGGTTCCGACTGGCGGCCGAAGAACTCGCCGCCGCAGTATGCCGGTCCGATTCGTTTACGCCAGGGCCTGGGGCAGTCGAAAAACGTGGTGATGGTGCGCGCTATGCGCGCCATGGGCGTAGACTACGCCGCCGAGTATCTGCAGCGCTTTGGCTTCCCGGCGCAGAACATTGTCCACACGGAATCGTTGGCGCTGGGCTCAGCCTCCTTTACGCCCCTGCAGGTCGCTCGCGGTTATTCGGTGATGGCCAACGGCGGCTTCCTGGTCAATCCTTTCTTTATCAGTAAGATTGAGAACGATCAGGGCGGGGTCCTCTTCGAGGAGCGTCCGAAAATTGCCTGTCCGCAGTGTGATTTACCGGTAATTTACGGCGATACGCCAAAATCCAACGTGCTGGAAAACAAGGATGTGGAAGATGTCGCCACCTCCGCGGAACCGCAGAATGGCAACGTGCCGCCGCAGCCGCAGCTGGAGCAGGCCAACCAGTCGCTGGTCGCGCAGAGCGGCGCACAGGAATACGCGCCGCATGTGATTAACACACCGCTGGCCTTCCTGATCAAGAGCGCGCTGAACAGCAACATCTTTGGCGAGCCGGGCTGGATGGGCACCGGCTGGCGCGCCGGACGCGATCTGCAGCGGCATGACATCGGTGGGAAAACCGGGACCACCAACAGCTCGAAGGACGCCTGGTTCTCAGGCTACGGACCGGGCGTGGTGACCTCGGTTTGGATCGGCTTTGACGATCATCGTCGCGATCTTGGCCGGACCACCGCCTCCGGAGCGATTAAAGATCAGATCTCTGGCTATGAAGGCGGTGCCAAAAGCGCCCAGCCGGCCTGGGACAGCTTTATGAAGAGCGTGCTGGAAGGCGTTCCGGAAGAACCGTTAACTCCGCCGCCGGGTATCGTCACGGTGAATATCGACCGTAGCACTGGTCAGTTGGCGAACGGGGGCAATAGCCGGGCGGAGTACTTTATTGAAGGAACCCAGCCCACCCAGCAGGCAGTCCGTGAGGTTGGCACCACCCTGACTGACGGCGGCGGTGAAACCCACGAATTGTTCTGACAAAAAAAGCGCCTGCGGGCGCTTTTTTATTGCTGCTTAGCGTGGACGCTCGTTCAGAGTCGGCCCTGGGCCTGCAGCCATTCCCGCACTAAAAACAGCGCGCTGACGTTACGGGCCTCATTAAAATCTTCTTCATCCAGCAGCGACATCAGCTGCGCCAGCGGCCAGCGCACCTGCGGTAGCGGCTCAGGTTCATCGCCCGGCAGTGACTCCGGATAGAGATCTTCCGCCACCATGATATTCATTTTGCTGGAGAAGTAGGAGGGGGCCATACTGAGCTTCTTCAAAAACGTCAGCTTATTGGCGCCATAGCCAACCTCTTCTTTCAGCTCGCGATTGGCCGCTTCATCCACGGTTTCACCTGGATCAATCAGCCCTTTGGAGAAGCCCAGCTCGTAGGACTCCGTCCCCACGGCATACTCACGAATCAAAATAATGTGATCATCCACAATCGGCACAATCATCACCGCTTCACGGGTGGAAGGCCGCATACGTTCATAAACGCGACGCACACCGTTGCTGAACTCCAGATCGACGCTTTCGACATTAAAGAGGCGCGAACGGGCGACAGTTTCAACATTGAGAATGGTGGGTTTTTGTAATGATTTGCTCATTGTCATCGGTCTATGCTGTGATTAAGCAGTCATTGTGCGATACGCAACACGCTTTCGGCAATCCAAATTGCTACTTATTTACAGAGTTGTAACCTTTTCCCTGCAGGGGGAAAAGTAATAAAGATAAAAAAGTCAATAGCTTGAATTCGCTTTGAGAATTTACCGATTTCTGCGCTTTAACGTTTTTGGTAAGCTTGTGCGCTGCTGCATGACATATTCACTACCCTGTAAGCAGGTGCGCCGCTAACACTGCAGCTTGACGTTAGTCTTCACGTTCACCGACGATTTCGTAAGAAAAAAATAACTTTGATGGGATGGGCATGGGCACCTTTCTGATATTCCTTACAGCTCTGCTAATCTGCGTATTGCTCATCGGATGGTGGTATCGCGCTCACGCCAGACGCCGCCGACTCCCCCTACTGCACGCCTTTAGCGACGCTACCACGCGGCAGCTTCCTGCGGATGAGCGCCAGGCTATTGAGAAGTATGTTGCCGAGTTGAGCCACGCCCAGCAGGTGCCGGCGTCCGGTGCGACCAGCGCGCCTGTCGCTCTGGCGCTGAACGAACAGAGTGATACCGTCTATGCGGTGACACGCGCCATCACCCGCTACGGGATCACCACCGACGCGCCGAATAAATGGCGCTATTTCCTCGATTCGGTTGAAGTTCATCTGCCGCCGTTCTGGGAACAGCATATCAACGATGAAAACAGCGTCGAGCTGATCCCCACCGACAGCCTGCCGCTGGTTATCACCCTTAACGGTCATAGCCTGAGCGACTATCGCCAGGAAGCGCAAAGCTACGCCCTGGAACGCGCTTCGGCCACCCAGGCCTCCATTCGCGGCGAAGAGAGCGAGCAGGTAGAGTTGCGGCAGATCCGTCGGGAAACGCCTGAAGAACACGCTCTGAATCGCCCGGACGGGCTGCGCGAAGCGATCCTGATCGTCGCCTCCTTTCTGTTCTTTTATTTCAGCCTGATTGGGCCAGCTGTCTTTACCCCCTGGCTGGTCGCCGCAGGTTTGTTGCTGCTCGCCGCCGGACTGTGGGGGATTTATGCCCCGCCGCGTCGCGCCGCGCTGCGCGAAATCCATTGCCTGCGGGGCGTCCCTAAGCGCTGGGGATTGTTTGGCGAAAACGATCAGGAGCAAATCAATAACATCTCGCTGGGCATTATCGATCTCATCTATCCGCGCCACTGGCAACCCTGGATTGCCCAGGACCTGGGGCAGCAGACCGATATTGATATCTATCTCAACCGCCACGTGGCCCGTCAGGGACGCTACCTGTCGCTTCATGATGAAGTGAAAAACTTCCCGCTGCAGTACTGGCTACGCAGCGCGATTATCGCCGCCGGCGCCCTGGTGGTGGTGATTATGCTGTGGGCCAGCGTACCGTTGAATATGCCGTTTAAGTTCACCCTGTCGTGGCTGAAGGGCGCGCAAACGATTGAAGCCACTACCGTCAGCCAGCTGGAAAAAGCCCATGTGCGCATTGGCGATACGCTGCGCCTGGCCGGTACCGGGATGTGTAATATCCGCACGCCGGGCAGTTGGTCCGCCAAAGAGGATTCGCCGTTCCTGCCTTTCGATTGTTCACAGATTGTGTGGAACGACGCCCCTCCTCTGCCGCTGCCGGAGTCTGACATTGTCAGCAAAGCGACCGCCCTGATGCAGTCCGTCCAGCGCCAGCTGCACCCGGAAACCGACGATGATTCCCGCGTCAGCCCTGCCCTACGCTCCGCCATTCAGAAATCAGGCATGGTGCTACTGGATGATTTCGGCGATATCGTGCAGAAAACTAACGATCTCTGCTCGGCAAAGGATGATTGCCTGCGGCTGAAGAATGCGTTGGTCAATCTTGGCAATACCCGTAACTGGGAAACGTTAACCAAGCGCGCCACCGCCGGCAAGCTGGATGGCGTGAACGTGCTGCTGCGGCCGGTCAGCGCCGAGTCGCTGGAGAATCTGGTGACCACCTCAACCGCGCCCTTTGTGATACGCGAAACCTCACGGGCCGCGCAGGCGCTGAACAGCCCGGCTCCCGGCGGTTTTCTTATCGCCAGCGATGAGGGCAGCGTACTGGTCAATCAGCCGTGGCCGGCGGTGAGTCTGTATGATTATCCGGCCCATGAGCAGTGGGGCGAACTGCGGCGGCTGGCCGGTATGCTCATGCATACCCCCTTCCATGCCGAAGGTATCGTTACCAACCTGTTTACTGACGCCAACGGCACGCAGCATATCAACCTGCATCGCATCCCCGACCGCAGCGGCCTGTGGCGTTATCTGGGCATCACCCTGCTGCTGCTGTCAATGGTGGGGTGCATGGCTTACCACGCCGTGCAGGCCCTGCGTCGTTATCAACGCCATCGTCAGCGTATGGAAGAGATTCAGAAATATTACGAAAGCTGCCTTAATCCGGTTTTGCTCCCCTCATCTGACTCGCAAGATTAATTTTCCCGGCGACAGGGTGTGATACCCTGTCGCCCATTTTCCGCTCGCTGGAGAGTCATCATGCACTTTGATATCGCCTGGCAGGAGGTCGATACCGTTCTGCTGGATATGGACGGCACGCTCCTGGACCTCGCCTTCGACAACTACTTCTGGCAAACGCTGGTGCCTGAAACCTGGGGGGCCGCCCGCGGCCTCAATTTGCAGGAGGCGAAAGACGCCATGCGCCAGGAGTATCACGCCGTGCAGCATACGCTAAACTGGTACTGTCTGGATTACTGGAGCGAGCGCCTGGGTTTGGATATTTGTGCGATGACCAGCGAACAAGGTCCGCGCGCCACGCTGCGCGAGGATACCGTGCCGTTCCTTGATGCGCTCAAGGCCTGCGGTAAGCGACGCATTCTGTTGACCAATGCCCATCCCCACAATCTGGCGGTGAAGCTCAAACACACCGGCCTGGACGCGCACCTTGATTTATTACTTTCCACCCACACATTTGGTTATCCGAAAGAGGATCAGCGTCTGTGGTGCGCCGTGGCGGAGGAAACTGGCCTTGAGGCGCACAAAACGCTGTTTGTCGACGACAGCGAGGCGATACTGGATGCCGCGAGGGAGTTTGGCATTCGTTACTGCCTGGGTATTACCAATCCTGACTCCGGACTGGCGGAAAAGCAGTATCTGCGCCATCCGGGGCTGAATGATTACCGACGACTGATCCCTTCGCTTACCCCGAAGGAGAGGCGATGAAAGAGAAGCCCACCGAAACCGTCAGACTGGACAAATGGCTTTGGGCCGCCCGCTTTTACAAAACCCGCGCGCTGGCGCGGGAAATGATTGAAGGCGGCAAGGTGCATTACAACGGACAACGTAGCAAACCCGGAAAAATCGTCGAACTCGACGCCATGCTGACGCTGCGCCAGGGCAACGACGAGCGGACGGTGCGCATTATCGGCATTACCGAACAGCGCCGCCCGGCAAGCGAAGCCGTCAACCTGTATGAAGAGACGGCGGAGAGTATCGAGAAGCGTGAAAAAATGGCCCTGGCGCGCAAAATGAACGCCCTGACCATGCCGCACCCTGACAGACGTCCGGACAAGAAAGAGCGCCGCGACCTGATGAGATTTAAACACGGCGAGAGTGAATAACTCGCGCCAGAAAGAGAGATGATTATGACTCAACACGATCAATTACATCGTTATCTGTTTGAAAACTATGCCGTGCGCGGCGAGCTGGTGACGGTGTCGGAAACCCTGGAACAGATTCTGGCGAATCACACCTATCCCCAACCGGTCAAAACGGTGCTGGCGGAGCTGTTGGTCGCCACCAGTCTGCTGACCGCGACGCTGAAGTTTGCCGGCGACATTACCGTACAGCTGCAGGGGGATGGCCCTTTACAGCTGGCGGTGATCAACGGCAATAACCAGCAGCAGCTGCGCGGCGTCGCGCGCGTGCAGGGCGAGATTGCGGACGATGCGGATCTGAAAACGATGGTCGGCAACGGCTACCTGGTCATTACCATCTCTCCGGAAGAAGGTGAGCGCTATCAGGGCGTGGTCGGTCTGGAAGGCGATACGCTGGCCGCCTGCCTGGAAGATTATTTCCAGCGTTCAGAGCAGCTGCCGACGCGCCTTATCATCCGCACCGGCGATCATGAAGGCCAGCCGATGGCGGGCGGGATGCTGCTGCAGGTGATGCCGGCGCAGGATGCCCAGACTGCCGACTTCGAGCACCTGGCGACGCTTACCGAGACCATTAAGGCGGAAGAGCTGTTCACCCTGCCGGCAAATGATGTGCTGTGGCGCCTGTATCATGAAGAAGAAGTCACGGTCTACGACCCGCAGAGCGTGGAGTTCAAGTGCACCTGCTCCCGCGAACGCTGCGCCGGCGCGCTGAAGACGCTGCCGGATGAAGAGATTGATAGCATCCTCGCCGACGAAGGCGAAATTGATATGCACTGCGACTACTGCGGTAACCACTATATCTTCAATGCCATGGACATCGCCGAGATCCGTAATAACGCCTCTCCGGCCGATCCGCAGGTTCATTAATCCCCGCATCTTTCTCAGGCACAGGGCGGCAATGTTGTTTGTCGCGTTGTGCCTGACTTTTAATTTATTCGCGAGTTGAATCGATTTTCCCTGAAAGAGTTACGTAATTTAATTTCAGGAAAGCGATTACATTCACATTTCGGCAGTTTTTTTAATTACTTTTTAACCATTGAGAAACATCTAACCCCACCATCCGCCCATTTCCTGAGATAATCCACTCCACTTCGTGACAGGAGTCACCGTTTTTATCGTCATTCTGAGGAATGTCGAGATACGTAAATCTATGAGCCTGGTCGCGGTCAATACCCGGCAATTAACCCTACAATTTACAGCAGTACATCTTGGCTAAGGAGCAGTGACATGCGCGTTAATCATGGTTTAACCCCGCAGGATCTCAAGGCTTATGGTATCAATGACGTCCAGGATATCGTCCACAACCCCAGCTACGACATGTTGTTTCAGGAAGAGCTCGACCCGAACCTGGAAGGCTACGAACGTGGCGTATTAACCACTCTGGGTGCTATCGCCGTCGACACGGGCATTTTTACCGGTCGTTCTCCGAAAGATAAGTATCTCGTGCGCGACGACACCACCCGCGACACCGTCTGGTGGTCCGATAAAGGCAAAGGTAAAAACGACAACAAGCCGCTTTCGCAGGAAACCTGGCAGCATCTGAAAGGGCTGGTGACCCAGCAACTGTCCGGTAAACGCCTGTTTATCGTCGACGCTTTCTGCGGCGCCAACGCCGATACCCGTCTCAGCGTACGTTTCATTACCGAAGTGGCCTGGCAGGCGCACTTCGTTAAAAACATGTTCATCCGTCCGAGCGATGAAGAGCTGGCTGAATTCGTGCCCGACTTCATCGTGATGAACGGCGCGAAATGCACCAATCCGCAGTGGAAAGAGCAGGGCCTCAATTCGGAAAACTTCGTCGCCTTCAACCTCACCGAGCGCATTCAGTTGATCGGCGGCACCTGGTACGGCGGCGAGATGAAGAAAGGGATGTTCTCGATCATGAACTACCTGCTGCCGCTGAAGGGCATCGCCTCCATGCACTGCTCAGCCAACGTCGGCGAGAAAGGCGATGTCGCCATTTTCTTCGGCCTCTCAGGCACCGGCAAAACCACCCTCTCCACCGACCCGAAACGCCGCCTGATTGGCGATGACGAACATGGCTGGGATGACGACGGCGTGTTTAACTTCGAAGGGGGCTGCTACGCCAAGACCATCAAGCTCTCTGAAGCGGCCGAGCCGGATATCTATCACGCCATCCGCCGCAACGCCCTGCTGGAAAACGTGGTGGTACGCGCCGACGGCACGGTCGATTTCGATGACGGTTCAAAGACCGAAAATACCCGCGTCTCCTACCCCATCGACCACATCGACAACATTGTTAAGCCGGTGTCTAAAGCGGGTCACGCTACCAAAGTGATCTTCCTGACGGCCGATGCGTTCGGCGTCCTGCCGCCGGTCTCCCGCCTGACCGCCGACCAGACGCAGTACCATTTCCTGTCCGGGTTTACCGCCAAACTGGCCGGCACCGAGCGCGGCGTAACCGAACCCACGCCAACCTTCTCCGCCTGCTTCGGCGCCGCCTTCCTGTCGCTGCACCCGACGCAGTACGCCGAAGTGCTGGTCAAACGCATGCAGGCGGCTGGCGCGCAGGCTTATCTGGTCAATACCGGCTGGAACGGCACCGGCAAGCGCATCTCGATTAAAGATACCCGCGCGATCATCGACGCCATCCTCAATGGCTCGCTGGACAACGCGGAGACCTTTACCCTGCCGATGTTTAACCTGCAGATCCCGACGGCGCTCCCGGGCGTGGATACCCACATCCTCGATCCGCGCAGCACCTATGGTTCCCCGGAGCAGTGGCAGGAAAAAGCCGACCAGCTGGCGAAGCTGTTTATTGAGAATTTTGAGAAGTATACCGATACGCCAGCGGGCGCCGCGCTGGTGGCGGCAGGACCGCAGCGCTAACGGGCGCAAAGGTGAAAAAGCCGGGCTTGCCCGGCTTTTTATTGTGCAACATCCTGAGCAGCTAACCGCGGGCGCGATCAGCTCTCCCTGGCGGGTTTCATCGGCGCCAGCATCCGGTGCACCGGCAGCCAGGCGCGGATCAGTAACCCGCCGCGTTCGCTGGAGCCAATCTCCAGCCGGCCGTTGTGATTGTCGATAATACGCTGAACAATCGCCAACCCCAGCCCGGTGCCGCTGGTGCTGCGGGCGCTGTCGCCGCGTACAAACGGCTGAAACAGGTGCTCCCGCTGCTCAGGTTTAATCCCCGGTCCGTCATCTTCTACCTGGAACCAGGCCCGGCTCGCTTCGCTGCCGCTGCTGACCTTGATCCAGCCATTGCCATAGCGGGCCGCGTTGACCACCATATTCGCCAGCGCGCGCTTGATAGACAGCGGGTGCATACGTACCGGAATTTCGCCGGCCTGCAGGGCGGTGGCGATTTCCCGCTCATAGCCGCTCTCCGCAGCGATCACTTCCCCCAGCACCGCATTCAGATCCGCCAGCTCCATCGGCATCTCCTGCCCGGTGCGCAGATAGTCGATAAACTGCTCGATGATGGCGTTGCACTCTTCGATATCTTTGTTGATCGACTCCGCGAGATAGCCGTCCTGCTCGCCCATCATCTCGGTGGCCAGACGAATGCGGGTCAGCGGGGTTCGTAAATCATGACTGACCCCGGCCATCAGCAGCGTACGGTCATCAGCCAGCTGCTTCACGCCCGCCGCCATATGGTTAAAGGCGCGCGTCACCGAACGCACTTCGGAGGCGCCATACTCGCGCAGCGGCGGCGGAATAATGCCGCGCCCGACCTGCAGCGCCGCGTGCTCCAGATCCACCAACGGGCGGTTCTGAATACGAATAAACAGCCAGGCGCCGCCTATCGCCAGCAGCATGATCGCCAGGGTATAGCGGAACAGCGGCGAGAAGTCGCCCTGATGGATCTCGGTCAGCGGCACCCGCACCCAGATATTGGGCGACAGCCAGGTCTTCAGCCACACCACAGGGGAGCTTTTATTGACCTCTACCCGCACCTCTGTGGGGCCACCAAGCTGATGGGCCATCTGCTGACTTAAGAATTCATAATGCTGCGCCCAGCGCAGGCCTGCGTCTTCCGCCGCTTCATTGGAATAGAGCGAAATCCCCAGCTCGCGATAAATTTCACGACGAAACGCCGGGGGCACCACCAGCTGGGTGCCATCCTCCAGCTGCAGTTTGTCGGTCATCAGCATACGCACTTCGTAGGCTAACACTTTATTAAACTGCTGGAGACTCGGCAGGATCGCGAAATTCAGTACCACCAGATAGGTCGTCACCAGGCTGACGAACAGCAAGGTGACGATCAGGAGCAGTGTGCGAGCAAAGGAGCTGCGCGGCGAAAAGCGCACGCGTTTCATGCCTTAGAACCGTCCGGGACGAAGACGTAGCCCAGACCCCAGACGGTCTGGATGTAGCGCGGATGCGCCGGGTCCTCTTCCACCATGCGGCGCAGGCGGGAGATCTGTACGTCGATGGAGCGCTCCATCGCAGAGTATTCGCGGCCGCGGGCGAGGTTCATCAGCTTATCGCGCGACAGCGGCTCACGGGGATGGCTCACCAGCGCCTTCAGGACCGCGAATTCGCCGCTGGTCAACGGCATCGGCTCGTCTTCACGGAACATCTCGCGGGTACCCAGGTTCAGTTTGAATTTACCAAAGGCGATAACCGCCTCTTCCTGCGACGGCGCGCCCGGCAGCTCGTTCGCCTGGCGGCGCAGCACCGCCCGGATGCGGGCCAGCAGTTCGCGCGGGTTAAACGGCTTCGGAATATAGTCGTCAGCACCGATCTCCAGACCCACGATCCGATCGACCTCTTCGCCTTTCGCCGTCACCATAATGATCGGCATCGGGTTACTCTGGCTGCGCAGACGACGGCAGATAGAGAGACCATCTTCGCCCGGCAGCATCAGATCCAGCACCATCAGGTGGAAGGATTCACGGGTTAACAGACGATCCATCTGTTCGGCGTTCGCCACGCTACGAACCTGGAAGCCCTGCTCGGTCAGATAACGCTCGAGCAGCGCACGCAGGCGCATGTCGTCATCCACAACCAGAATCTTATAATTCTCTTGCATTGTTTGTACTCCCAAAGGTTCACTGCAATAGTCAGTGCGTATTCTCAAAAAAGCCCGGCGCGCTCACCAGCTAAATCTGGTATATATTCCAGGCTAAATTGTTACAAAGCATATTTAACAGCAGGTTAAGTATACATTTAATCATAAGACACAGTATTTATCCTGTCGGTATTATTACGCGCTACAAATTGTGCGCAACGACAGACAGTCAGAAGGTTGAACTCACGATGAAAACGCCGCTGATCACCCGCGAGGGATATGAAAAACTGAAGCAGGAGATGGACTACCTGTGGCGCCAGGAGCGTCCGGAAGTGACCAAAAAGGTGACCTGGGCCGCCAGCCTCGGCGACCGCAGCGAGAACGCGGACTACCAGTACAACAAAAAGCGCCTGCGGGAGATCGATCGCCGGGTCCGCTATCTGACCAAATGTCTGGAACAGTTGAAAATCGTCGATTACTCGCCGCAACAGGAAGGTAAAGTCTTCTTCGGCGCCTGGGTAGAGATTGAAAACGATGAAGGCGATATCAAGCGCTTTCGCATCGTCGGTTACGATGAAATTTTTGGCCGCAAAGACTATATCTCCATCGACTCGCCGATGGCGCGCGCACTGTTAAAAAAAGAGGTTGGCGATCTGGCCATCGTCAACACGCCGGCGGGCGAAGCCAGCTGGTATGTCAACGAGATCGAATACGTTAAATAGACAAGAACTTTCCGAGAGACGCCCGGCGCGGCTGGTATTTTTAGCCGTCAGTCCGTATAACTAGTCCCTGTTTTTTGACCCTAAAGATGAATTAAAAGCCATGATGAATGATTCGCTCTGCCGCATTATTGCGGGTGAACTTCAGGCCAGAGCCGAACAGGTAGAAGCTGCCGTTCGCCTGCTTGATGAAGGGAACACCGTGCCGTTTATTGCACGTTATCGTAAAGAAGTCACCGGCGGTCTGGATGACACGCAGCTGCGTAATCTGGAAACTCGCCTCGGCTATCTGCGCGAACTCGAAGACCGTCGTCAGGCGATCCTCAAATCCATCGCTGAACAGGGCAAACTGACCGACGCGCTGGAAAAAGCCATCAACACCACGCTCAGCAAAACCGAACTGGAAGATCTCTACCTGCCCTACAAGCCGAAGCGCCGTACACGCGGGCAGATCGCTATCGAAGCCGGGCTCGAACCGCTGGCTGACCTGCTGTGGAACGAACCGGCCCACGATCCGGAAGCGGAGGCCGCAAAATATATTGATGCCGATAAGGGCGTAGCCGACAGCAAAGCGGCCCTGGACGGCGCGCGCTATATTCTGATGGAGCGGTTTGCCGAAGACGCCGCGCTGCTGGCGAAGGTCCGTGACTATCTGTGGAAAAACGCCCACCTGGTCTCCACCGTCGTCAGCGGTAAAGAAGAGGAAGGCGCTAAATTCCGCGACTACTTCGATCACCATGAACCGATCGCCACCGTGCCGTCGCATCGCGCGCTGGCGATGTTCCGCGGTCGCAACGAAGGCGTCCTGCAGCTCTCTTTAAACGCTGACCCGCAGTTTGACGAGCCGCCGAAAGAGAGCCACGGCGAGCAAATTATTATCGACCACCTGGGCCTGCGCCTGAATAACGCCCCGGCGGACAGCTGGCGTAAAGGCGTCGTCAGCTGGACCTGGCGGATCAAAGTCCTGATGCATCTCGAAACCGAGCTGATGGGCACCGTGCGCGAACGCGCGGAGGACGAGGCAATCAACGTCTTCGCCCGCAACCTGCACGATCTGCTGATGGCCGCGCCCGCCGGGCTGCGCGCCACCATGGGACTCGATCCGGGCCTGCGCACCGGGGTGAAAGTGGCCGTCGTCGACGCCACCGGTAAACTGGTCGCTACCGATACCATCTATCCCCACACCGGCCAGGCCGCCAAAGCGGCCGTCGCCGTCGCCGCGCTGTGTGAGAAGTACAACGTTGAGCTGGTGGCCATCGGCAACGGTACCGCCTCGCGTGAAACCGAGCGTTTCTTCCTCGACGTGCAGAAACAGTTCCCGAAGGTCACCGCCCAGAAGGTGATCGTCAGCGAAGCCGGGGCTTCCGTTTACTCCGCCTCCGAGCTGGCGGCGCAGGAGTTTCCGGACCTCGACGTGTCGCTGCGCGGCGCGGTCTCCATCGCCCGCCGTCTGCAGGATCCCCTGGCCGAGCTGGTGAAAATCGACCCGAAATCCATTGGCGTCGGCCAGTATCAGCACGACGTCAGCCAGACCCAGCTGGCGCGTAAGCTGGACGCGGTGGTGGAAGACTGTGTGAACGCCGTCGGCGTTGACCTGAACACCGCCTCCGTTCCGCTGCTGACCCGCGTCGCCGGCCTGACCCGCATGATGGCGCAGAACATCGTCGCCTGGCGCGACGAGAATGGTCAGTTCCAGAACCGCCAGCAGCTGCTTAAAGTCAGCCGTCTGGGGCCGAAAGCCTTTGAACAGTGCGCGGGCTTCCTGCGTATCAACCACGGCGACAACCCGCTGGATGCCTCCACCGTTCACCCGGAAGCTTACCCGGTGGTCGAACGTATTCTGGCCGCCACCCAGCAGGCGCTAAAAGATCTGATGGGCAATAGCAGTGCGCTGCGCCACCTGAAGGCAGTGGACTTCACCGATGAGAAGTTTGGCGTCCCGACGGTCACCGACATTATCAAAGAGCTGGAAAAACCGGGCCGCGATCCGCGTCCGGAGTTTAAGACCGCGAAGTTCGCCGATGGTGTGGAGACCATGAATGACCTGCTGCCGGGAATGATTCTGGAAGGTGCCGTCACCAACGTCACCAACTTCGGCGCGTTTGTTGATATCGGCGTTCATCAGGACGGACTGGTACACATTTCGTCGCTTTCTGACCGGTTTGTTGAGGATCCGCACACCGTGGTGAAAGCGGGCGACATCGTCAAGGTCAAAGTGATGGAAGTCGATCTGCCGCGTAAGCGTATCGCCCTGACCATGCGTCTCGACGAGCAGCCGGGCGACAGCAACGCCCGCCGCGGCGGTGGTCAGGAGCGCCCGCAGGGAAATCGCCCGGCTGCGAAAGCCGCCAAACCCCGCGGTCGCGAGGCGCAGCCTGCCGGCAACAGCGCGATGATGGATGCCCTCGCCGCAGCGATGGGTAAAAAACGCTAAACTCTCCCTGCCCCTTTTTCAGGGGCAGTTTTTTTTCATGACCAGGCCATCGCCATCACGCGCAAAACAGGTTCAGTTGTTTCTGATAACCTGCTTTTATTCCATGCCTGAAAGGCAGCGAAATTAATATTTTCATTTCGTTAACTTCAGAAACCTTAATTAAACATTAGATCGTCGAAATAATATTTCGCGCATTTTTGATTACAGGCTGACTTTGCGGCATATCAATAAAAAGGTGATTTTCACTTTAAAAATAGCCTGCAGCGCATCATATGTATTGATGATAAAAACCATTCTCATTATCATCGATTACAGAACGTTTTTTCTTTTTTCGTTGGCTACGGTCCCCGGCGCAACTGCCTCCAGGCGTCCGGAAAATTCTTCTTCGGTTAGCGATAGACAAGTAGGCCCTATGCAATTCACACCTGATAGTGCGTGGAAAATTACCGGTTTTTCTCGCGATATTAGCCCAGCATACCGTCAGAAACTGCTCTCCCTCGGCATGCTGCCCGGTTCCTCTTTTCATGTGGTTCGCGTGGCGCCGCTCGGCGATCCTGTTCATATTGAAACCCGACGCGTCAGTCTGGTATTACGCAAAAAAGATCTCGCCTTAATCGAACTGGAAGCGGTTGCACAATAACGGCTGGCCCGGCACAAGAGTCTGAAATATGCAAAAATTAACCGTTGGTTTAATTGGTAATCCTAATTCCGGCAAGACCACCTTATTTAATCAGCTGACCGGCGCTCGCCAGCGCGTGGGCAACTGGGCTGGGGTGACCGTTGAGCGTAAAGAGGGGATTTTCGCCACCACTGACCACCAGGTCACGCTGGTCGACCTCCCGGGAACCTACTCCCTGACCACCATCTCCTCGCAGACCTCGCTGGACGAGCAGATTGCCTGCCACTACATCCTGAGCGGCGACGCCGACATGCTGATTAACGTGGTCGATGCCTCCAACCTCGAGCGCAACCTCTATCTGACGCTGCAGCTGCTCGAGCTGGGGATCCCCTGCGTCGTCGCGCTGAACATGCTGGATATCGCCGAAAAGCAGCAGGTGCGGATCGATATCGACGCCCTCGCCGCCCGTCTCGGTTGCCCGGTCATTCCGCTGGTATCGACTCGCGGACGGGGGATCGAAGCGCTGAAGATCGCCCTCGACCGTCATCAGGCGAACAGCGATCTTGAGCTGGTCCACTATCCGCAGCCGCTGCTGCGCGAAGCTGACCTACTGGCGCAGCAGATGTCAGCGCAGATCCCGACCCGGCAGCGGCGCTGGCTGGGTCTGCAGATGCTGGAGGGCGATATCTACAGCCGGGCCTATGCCGGCGACGCCGCCGATAAACTGGATATCGCCCTGGCGAATCTCAGCGACGAGATCGACGACCCGGCGCTGCACATCGCTGACGCGCGCTATCAGACCATCGCCGCCATTTGCGACGCCGTCAGCAATACCCTGACCGCCGAACCAAGCCGCTTCACCGCCGCGATGGACAAAGTGATCCTCAACCGCTTCCTCGGGTTGCCGATTTTTCTCTTTGTCATGTACTTGATGTTCCTGCTGGCGATCAACATCGGCGGCGCGCTGCAGCCGATTTTCGATGCCGGCTCGGTCGCGATCTTTGTGCATGGCATTCAATGGCTGGGTTACACCCTGCACTTCCCGGACTGGCTGACCGTGTTCCTCGCCCAGGGGATCGGCGGCGGTATCAACACCGTGCTGCCGCTGGTGCCGCAGATCGGCATGATGTATCTGTTTCTCTCCTTCCTTGAGGACTCCGGCTACATGGCGCGCGCCGCCTTTGTGATGGATCGCCTGATGCAAGCCCTCGGCCTGCCGGGGAAATCCTTCGTCCCGCTGATTGTCGGTTTTGGCTGCAACGTGCCGTCGGTGATGGGCGCCCGCACCCTTGACGCGCCGCGCGAGCGTCTGATGACCATTATGATGGCGCCGTTTATGTCCTGCGGCGCGCGGCTGGCGATCTTCGCCGTCTTCGCGGCCGCCTTCTTTGGTCAGAACGGCGCGCTGGCGGTCTTCTCGCTCTATGTGCTGGGCATTGTGATGGCCATCCTCACCGGCCTGATGCTGAAGCACACCATTATGCGCGGCGAAGCCTCGCCGTTCGTGATGGAGCTGCCGGTGTACCACGTTCCGCATATCAAAAGTCTGATTATCCAGACCTGGCAGCGCCTGAAAGGCTTTGTGCTGCGCGCCGGGAAGGTGATCGTCATCGTCAGCATCTTCCTCAGTGCGCTGAACAGTTTCTCACTGAGCGGTAAGGTCGTCGACAACATCAACGACTCCGCGCTGGCCTCGGTGAGCCGGGTCATTACGCCGGTGTTTAAACCGATCGGCGTGCATGAAGATAACTGGCAGGCCACCGTCGGCCTGTTTACCGGCGCGATGGCGAAAGAAGTGGTAGTGGGTACGCTGAACACCCTCTATACCGCCGAAGATATCCAGAATGAGGAATTCAATCCGCAGACCTTCAGTCTCGGCGAAGAACTGCTCGCCGCCGTCGATGAGACATGGCAGGGACTGAAAGACACCTTCAGCCTCAGCGTCCTGGCCAACCCCATCGAAGCCAGCAAAGGCGATGGCGAAATGGCCACCGGCGCCATGGGGGTGATGGGCAGTAAATTTGGCAGCGCAGCGGCGGCATACAGCTACCTGATCTTCGTCCTGCTCTATATTCCCTGCATCTCGGTGATGGGCGCCATCGCCCGCGAATCAAGCCGCGGCTGGATGACCTTCTCCATCCTGTGGGGGCTGAATATCGCCTATTCGCTCTCGACGCTCTATTACCAGACCGTTAGCTTTAGCGATCACCCGCGCTACAGTCTGGTGTGTATCCTGGCGGTAGTGTTGTTCAACGTGGTGCTCTTCGGCCTGTTGCGCCGGGCGCGCAGCCGGGTGGACGTCTCGCTGCTGGCCACGAGAAAAACGCCGGCCTCCTGCTGTTCCAGCCCGGCTGGCGATTGCCACTAAGGAGGGACTGTGGCGTCGTTAATGGAAGTCCGCGATATGCTGGCCCTGCAGGGCCGCATGGAGGCGAAACAGCTCAGTGCTCGCCTGCAGACGCCTCAGCCGCTGATTGACGCCATGCTTGAGCGAATGGAAGCCATGGGTAAGGTGGTCCGGATCAGCGAAACGAGCGAGGGCTGCCTCTCCGGCAGCTGTAAAAGTTGCCCTGAAGGGAAAGCGGCGTGCCGGCAGGAGTGGTGGGCGCTGCGATGAAAGGAGTCAGGCCTGGTCGCGCAACGAGGTAAAACGAGTAAGACAGCTATGAAAAACGGGCCAGCAGGCCCGTTTTCTTATGACTGGATTATTTATAAACGTCAGCGTTCGCGTGTACGGTTTTTTCGTTTTTCTGCCCGGCAATCACCACAAAGTATTTCCCACCCAGCTCATCGGCTTTTTTCGACAGATCGCGTCGGGCATCCATCGGCGACGTCGTCCTGGAGGTCGTAATGCTACCGACCTTGGTCAGATTCATCTTCGCCACGTCTTCTTTTTGGATCTCTTTCGCGGCGAATGCGCCGAAAGAGAGGGTGCCTATCACCAGAGATGCAACCATTCCTGTAACAAGTTTCATAGCCTCTACTCTCCATAAGGTTGTTATTGTAGGTCACGGTGGCGGATTGAAATAATCAACCACCGTAACAACCTAAGTATTGCTAGGAATGGCCCTTTTACCATGGCGCGGCAAAAAAAATTACCCCAGCCGCGTCTTCAGCGCCAGCAGCGGCTCGCAGAAGGCCGCGGGATGGGAAACAAACGGCGCATGCGCGGCCTTATCGAAGAGGATTGACTCGCTTTCCGGCCACAGGTCATCCAGCAATGGGACGATCTTGCGCGGCACCAGTCCATCCAGCCGGCCATACAGCCGCAGAAACGGCATCGGCAGCCTGACCAGCGCCTGACGCAGATCGACGGTTCTGAGGATCTCCAGTCCGCCATTCAGCGCCTCGGCGGAAGGCATCGGCAGCGAGAGCACCGCCTGCTTTAACACCCGCGCATCCTGACGCGCGCTCTCTGTGCCCATGGTTTGCAGGGCGAGGAATCGCTCGACGGTGCGCTGGAAATCGTCGCTCAGCTGCTGCTGAAATCCGGCCAGCACCTCGGGCTTGATGCCGGGCCAGTCGTCACGAGCCGCGAAACAGGGGGAAGAGGCAACCGTCACCAGCGCCTGCACGCGTTCCGGACGCATAATCGCGACCTGGCTGGCCACCAGCCCGCCCAGGCTCCAGCCCAGCCACACCGCCTGTGGAGGGGCCTGCTCCAGCACCCGCTGCGCCATCGCCTCCAGCGACATCGCCCCAAACCCGCCGCTGCGGCCATAGCCCGGCAGATCCACCAGGTGGAGGGTAAAATGCGAAGCCAGCTGCGGCGTGATGCAATCCCATACCTGAGCGTTCAGCCCCCAGCCGTGCAGCAGCACAAGATGACAATCTCCTTCGCCGATTGTTTGCCACCAGATGTCGTTCATCCGTTACCGTTCTCTTTTTACTGGACAGAAGGCCAAATATGCTAACAGCACACAGCTTATGCTGGCTATGCCAAATGCCGCTGGCAGTCGCCCGCTGGGGGATCTGCTCCCGCTGCAGCCGCGCCCTGCTCGCCTGTCCCCCGCTCTGCCCGCAGTGCGGCCTGCCGGCGGCGGCATCCCGTCACCCCTGCGGCCGCTGCCTGCAAAAGCCGCCTCCCTGGCATCGGCTGGTGGCGGTCAATGACTATCGCCCGCCGCTGAGCGGTCTGGTGCAGCAGCTGAAGTTTCACCATCGCCCGGAGCTGGGCCCCGCCCTCGCGCGTCTGCTGCTGCAGCGCCTTCTGCAGCGTGACGATTTGCCGCCAGTAGACGCTCTGGTCGGCGTGCCGCTATGGCATCGCCGTCGCTGGCGCCGGGGTTATAATCAGTGCGACGAACTGTGCCGACCGTTAGCCCGCTGGCGAGGATGCGTCTGGCATCGCGAAGGCCTGACTCGCCAGCGAGCCGGCGCCGTCCAACATTCGCTCAATGCCCGCCAGCGCAGGCAGAACCTGAAAAATGCCTTTCAGCTTGAATTTGCCGTGCAGGGACTCCATATCGCTCTGGTGGATGATGTCGTCACGACCGGCAGCACCGTCGCCGAGATATCCCGCCTGCTTTTGCGAAACGGCGCCGCGACGGTTCAGGTATGGTGTTTGTGCCGTACCTTGTAGACCCCCGCTGATGGGCGTATTATAACCCAGTAAAATAGTCAACTATTAGGCCAACGCTATGATCCGTATTTCCGATGCTGCACAAGCGCACTTTGCCAAACTGCTGGCAAATCAGGAAGAAGGGACGCAAATTCGCGTATTTGTGATTAATCCCGGCACCCCAAACGCTGAGTGCGGCGTATCCTACTGCCCACCGGATGCGGTGGAAGACACCGACACGGCGCTGAAATTTGAACAGCTGACCGCCTATGTCGATGAGCTCAGCGCGCCCTATCTGGAAGACGCTGAAATTGATTTCGTCACTGACCAGCTCGGCTCGCAGCTGACGCTGAAAGCGCCGAACGCCAAAATGCGCAAAGTCTCTGACGATGCCCCGCTGATGGAGCGCGTCGAGTACCTGCTGCAGTCGCAGATTAACCCGCAGCTGGCGGGCCACGGCGGCCGCGTATCGCTGATGGAGATCACCGACGACGGTCTGGCTATCCTGCAGTTCGGCGGCGGATGCAACGGCTGCTCGATGGTCGACGTGACCCTGAAAGAAGGTATTGAAAAACAGCTGCTGAACGAGTTTCCGGAGCTGAAAGGGGTTCGCGATCTGACCGAGCATCAGCGCGGCGAGCACTCCTACTACTAAGCCCTTCCTCCGGCGGCACCCTGCCGCCGGTCCTCCCTGGCCCTTTCTGTGTTACCGCGCAACATCTCCCGCTAAATGACCGGCAAAAACCGGGGAAAGAGTATGACTTAAGTCTCATATTTAACATTTTCCCCCGTCAGGTGATTCTCAACCCTCACATGTTACCCGTATCATCCATTTCAGGCGCCACCGGCAAAAAAATAGCCAGCTATCCTTTCTCTGGGTAAGGATAATGCAAGCGTTTACGGCGCCAGACTATTTTGCTCCCTGACGGAGCGGATGCTCTACAGGTTCGAACTTTGACGTTACCCATAACAAATTAAGGCCAGGTAAATCATGCCATTAGTCATCGTTGCTATCGGGGTTGCCCTGTTGTTGCTGTTAATGATCCGTTTCAAAATGAACGGCTTCATTGCGCTGGTTCTGGTGGCGCTCGCCGTCGGATTAATGCAGGGTATGCCACTGGATAAAGTGATCGTCTCCATCAAAAACGGCGTTGGCGGCACCCTTGGCAGCCTCGCGCTGATCATGGGCTTCGGCGCTATGCTCGGTAAGCTGCTGGCAGACTGCGGCGGCGCCCAGCGTATCGCCACCACGCTTATCAATAAGTTCGGTAAGAAGCATATTCAGTGGGCGGTGGTCCTGACCGGCTTCACCGTTGGCTTCGCCCTGTTCTATGAAGTGGGCTTCGTGCTGATGCTGCCGCTGGTGTTCACCATCGCCGCCTCGGCCCGTATTCCGTTGCTGTACGTCGGCGTACCGATGGCAGCCGCGCTCTCCGTCACCCACGGCTTCCTGCCGCCGCATCCGGGTCCGACCGCGATCGCCACCATCTTCCATGCCGATATGGGCAAAACGCTGCTCTACGGCACCATTCTGGCTATCCCGACGGTTATCCTGGCGGGACCGGTGTTTGCGCGCTTCCTGAAAGGGATAGATAAGCCGATCCCGGAAGGCCTGCATAACCCGAAAGTGTTCACTGAAGAAGAGATGCCAGGCTTTGGCGTCAGCGTCTGGACCTCGCTGGTTCCGGTGATCCTGATGGCGATGCGCGCCGTGGCTGAGATGATCCTGCCGAAAGGCCACGCCTTCCTGCCAATTGCCGAGTTCTTCGGCGACCCGGTGATGGCCACCCTGATTGCGGTACTGATTGCCCTGTTCACCTTCGGTTTGAACCGCGGCCGCTCCATGGAGCAGATCAACGATACCCTGACCTCTTCGATCAAAATCATCGCCATGATGCTGTTGATTATCGGCGGCGGCGGTGCCTTCAAGCAGGTGCTGGTGGATAGCGGCATGGATAAATACATCGCCTCTATCATGCACGAATCGAACATGTCTCCGCTGTTTATGGCGTGGTCTATCGCCGCGGTGCTGCGTATCGCGCTGGGTTCGGCGACCGTAGCCGCCATCACCGCGGGCGGGATTGCCGCGCCGCTGATCGCCACCACCGGCGTCAGCCCGGAGCTGATGGTTATCGCCGTTGGCTCCGGCAGCGTTATCTTCTCCCATGTTAACGATCCGGGCTTCTGGCTGTTCAAAGAGTACTTTAACCTGACCATCGGCGAGACCATCAAGTCCTGGTCGGTGCTGGAAACCATTATCTCAGTCTGCGGCCTGGTGGGCTGTCTGCTGCTGGGGATGGTGGTGTAAGGTCACTCCCGCCACAGAAAAAGGCCGGTCCGCGTGAAGCGGGCCGGCCTTTTTTATCGGACATGCTCTTCGCCGCGCAGAGGAGCGCGCGGCAGGAAGTTATCAGGAGGCGGCTTTCTTGCTCGCCGCCTTGCGCCGTTTATCCAGATCTTTAATCAGCTTATTGACCCGTTCATCGGCAAACATCTGCTCCAGGGTGACGGACAGCTTCCGGCGCCAGTTCGGGTACTCGGTGCTGGTGCCCGGAATGTTAACCGGCGTCGCCATCTCCAGCCAGTCTTCCGGCTGCAGGCCCAGCAGGGCGCTGTTGCTGTCGGCAATATAACGCTGCATCCCCCGGTTGAGGATCCCCGTCATGCTCATCAGCGAGGCCTTATGGCCGGCGCGCTTGGGCAGACAGCCGTACTTATGCAGTGCGTCCAGCAGCCCTTGTTTCGCCAGCTCGCGGTCCTGGTACAGTCCGCGCAGCACCACCTCATCAGGATAGAGGCCCAGCGCTTTACCTAACGTCAGATCGCCGCTTTCCCAGTAGCCGCGGAGAGTGGGCAGGTCGTGCGTCGTCGCCACAGCCATTGATTGCTCCGGGTACAGCGCCGGCGCGCGGAACGTTTTCTCTGCATCACTCTCAAAATAGAGCACCTTATAAGAATAGACGCCGCTGTTGCGTAACTTGCTGACGATCTCCACCGGTACCGTGCCCAGATCTTCACCGATCACCATGCAGCGATGACGCTGGCTTTCCAGCGCCAGCAGCGACAGCAGATCGTCGACCGGATACTGAACGTAAGCGCCATGGTCGGCGGTTTCACCATACGGGATCCACCACAGACGCAGCACAGACATCACGTGATCGATGCGCAACGCGCCGCAGTTCTGCATATTAGCGCGCAGCAGGTCGATAAACGGCTCATAGGCGCGGGCGGCAATGATATGCGGATCCATCGGCGGCAGGCCCCAGTTCTGGCCCAGCGGGCCCAGAATATCCGGCGGCGCGCCTACGGATGCTTTCAGGCAGTACAGTTCACGATCGCACCAGGTTTCCGACCCGCCCTCGGCGACGCCCACCGCCAGGTCGCGGTAGAGGCCGATCGGCATGCCGTCACGCTGGCTGGTTTCCCAGCAGGCGGCAAACTGACTCCAGGCCAGCCACTGCAGCCAGAGATAGAAACTGACGTCATCCTCATGCTCGACGCAGAAGGCTTTCACTTCCGGGCTGTCGATATCCTGAAAGGCCTTCGGCCAGGCGGGCCAGCCCCAGCGCAGCGGGTCCTGTTGTACCTGCCAGGCGTGCAGCGCATCGAAAGCCGCCTGCCAGTAGAGGCTTTCCCCTTCGCGCAGAACAAACTCGCGGAACGCTGTCATCTGCTCATCTTCACGACGAGAGAATTGTTTCCACGCCATACGCAGCGCGGTCATTTTCAGCGTAGTGACGGCGGTATAATCCACATCGTCCGTTTCCCGCGCCGCCTGCAGTGCCTGCTGCGTTGCCGGAGACTGCCACCACGCCTGCGCCTCTTCGCTACGCTGGAAATCTTCAACCGCGTTGACGTCGATATAAATAACGTTCAGCCAGCGACGTGAAGACGGGCTATAGGGGCTGGCGCTCTCCGGGTTCGCCGGATAGAGGGCATGAATCGGGTTAAGGCCAATAAACGACCCGCCGCGGCGGGCGATTTCCGGCAGCATGGCCCGCAGATCGCCAAAATCGCCGATCCCCCAGTTTTTCTCGGAGCGCAGGGTATACAGCTGCACGCAGGTGCCCCACAGCTTTTTCCCCTCTTTCAGCGGCTGCGGCTCATAGCAGCGGGCTGGCGCGACGATAGTTCGGCAGTGCCAGCGCTCCCCCTCCTGGGTGAGGGTCAGGGAGTGGTACCCCTCCGGCAGTTTGGCCGGCAGCGGCAGCGTCTCGCCGCCGCGGGTTTTCCCTTGATACTGCTTACCGTCCTCAGTAGTCAGGATCCACTGATACTCACCGCGTCCTGCCACCGGCAGCGACATTTTTTTGCCGTGAGTGAAAATTTTCACGTTCGGCAGCGGGTTAACCGCCACTTTCGTGGCGGCGGTAGAGCGATGCATCGCATCCAGCAGGCGCTGTTTGGTGACAGCCGCGATAGACTGCGGCTTGCCGTGCGCGTTGATATAGCTGGGGCTGATGCCCGCCGCCAGCGCGGCATTATCGAGGCGTTTACTCTCCATAGGCCTTCCTTTAGCGTTTCGCCTGCCAGATACGTTGCTGATAATCGCGGATCGAGCGGTCGGAGCTGAACATGCCGCAGCGCGCGGTGTTGAGGATAGCCGCGCGGGTCCAGGCCTCCTCGTCGCGATACAGCTCATCTACCCGTTTTTGCGCCGCTACGTAGGCTTCGAAATCGGCCAGCACCAGGTACGGATCGCCGCCCTGCAGCAGGCTGTGCAGCATCTGATCGAAGGCATGCTTGTCGCCGTTGCTGTAGGTGCCGTTCTCCAGCTCCTTAAGCACCGCATCGAGCAGCTTGTCTTTTTTACGCCATTTCAGCGGATCGTAGCCTTTCGCTTTCAGGGCTTTCACCTCTTCAACCGTGTGGCCGAAGATAAAGATGTTCTCCTCGCCCACCTGCTCAGCGATTTCCACGTTAGCGCCATCCAGCGTCCCGACGGTCAGCGCGCCGTTCAGCGCCAGCTTCATGTTGCCGGTGCCAGAGGCTTCTTTACCCGCGGTGGAGATCTGCTCGGAGATATCCGCCGCCGGGATCAGTTTTTCTGCTGCCGATACACAATAGTCCGGCAGGAAGACCACCTTCAGCTTATCGCCGACTTTCGGGTCGTTGTTGATCGCTTCCGCTACCTTATTGATGGCAAAAATAATGTTTTTCGCCAGATAGTAGCCCGGCGCCGCTTTCGCGCCGAACAGGAAGACGCGCGGTACGCGGTCGGACTGCGGGTTTTCGCGGATCTCTTTGTACAGCGCAAGGATATGCAGCAGGTTAAGGTGCTGACGCTTATACTCGTGCAGACGTTTGATCTGGATATCGAAGATCGCCTGCGGGTTGATCTCAATCCCGGTACGCTGCTTCACAAACTCAGCCAGATGAACTTTGTTGGCCTGCTTGATATCGCGATAAGTCTGACGGAACGCCGCATCGTCAGCATATTTTTCCAGGTTGATCAGCTGGTCGAGGTCATTGGCCCACTCTTTTTTCAGCGTCTCATCCAGCAGCGAGGCCAGCGCCGGGTTGCACTGCTTGATCCAGCGGCGCGGCGTGATGCCGTTGGTCACGTTATGGAATTTGTTCGGCCACAGCTGGTTATATTCCGGGAACAGATCTTTTACCACCAGATCCGAGTGCAGCGCCGCCACGCCGTTGACAGCAAAGCCGCCCACCACGCACATGTTGGCCATCCGAACCTGTTTGTCATGCACCACCGCCAGCTTCGCCCAGACCTGCTTATCGCCCGGCCAGGTTTTGTCCACCAGCTGTTTAAAGCGGTCGTTGATCTCTTTAATGATCTGCATATGGCGCGGCAGCAGCGCTTTTACCAGCTTCTCATCCCAGCATTCCAACGCTTCCGGCATCAGGGTGTGGTTGGTGTAAGCAAAGGTTTTGCTGGTGATCGCCCAGGCGTCGTCCCAGCTCAGCTGGTGCTCGTCGATCAGCACGCGCAGCAGCTCCGGGATGGCGATGGTCGGGTGCGTATCGTTCAGCTGGATCACTTCGTAATCCGCCAGTTCGGCCAGCTTGCGGCCTGCCAGATGATGACGGCGCAGGATATCGGCCACTGAGCAGGCGCACTGGAAGTACTGCTGCATCAGGCGCAGTTTTTTACCGGCCTGATGGTTGTCGTTCGGGTACAGCACCTTGGTCAGTTTTTCCGCGTCGATGCCCTGCTGCTCGGCGCGCAGGAAATCGCCATCGTTGAATTTGGTCAGGTTGAACGGATGAGCGTGTTTGGCCTGCCACAGACGCAGCGGCTGGGCGACGTTGTTGCGATAGCCAAGCACCGGCAGGTCCCAGGCTTCGCCGGTAATGACGAACGCCGGCTGCCATTCGCCGTTTTTGCTGACTTTCCCGCCGATACCTACCTGGACATCCAGCGCTTCGTTATGACGGAACCACGGGTAGCTGCTGCGCCCCCAGTCGTCAGGGGCTTCCATCTGCTGGCCATCGTCAAATGACTGGCGGAACAGGCCATACTGGTAGTTGAGACCGTAACCGGTCGCCGACTGCCCCACCGTCGCCATGGAGTCGAGGAAGCAGGCTGCCAGACGTCCCAGGCCACCGTTACCCAGCGCCGGGTCAGTCTCTTCTTCCAGCAGATCGGTGAGGTTGACATCGTAGCCTTTCAGCGCGTCGCTGACGCCCTCGTACCAGCCCAGGTTGAGCAGGTTGTTGCCGGTCAGACGACCAATCAGAAACTCCATTGAGATGTAGTTAACGTGACGCTGTCCTTGCGCCGGTTTCGCTACCGGCTGCGCCGCCAGGAGTTCCGCCAACGCTCCGCTGACTGCGCGCCACCATTGACGCTGTGTCATCTCGGAAGCGGACTGTAAACCAAAATGCTGCCACTGACGCGTCAGTGCAGCCTGAAACTGAGCTTTGTTAAATGTAGTCTGTGACATAATGAGATCCGGGTCCTTTACTAAAACGATGGCGCTAGTGTGCCGACCTCCCGATTCATCGTCCTCATCCTGACGGGGATTAGACAGGGAGGAGTGGCGGGGATGAGCGAAAAGTGTGATCCTGAACACTATAGTTTGGGCGAGAAGGCAAAAATATGCTGTAAAAATCACCGCGATATGACAATTGAGAGGTTACCTCCGGTAGCTAAAAATTTGTTACAGGCCAATACGCGTAAAAAATCTTCCAGTTCCTCGCCACGTTATTAACAAAATAAATAGAGGCCCCTGAAGAAATAAGCACCTTTCATCGCATTGACCCGCAAAAAAGATTACTTCTAAGAAATCGCTGACAATAATTTAATAAAAACAAACAACTACTCTTAGCGTAAAATAAATCCACCCACACTCCGCCAGCTACCGCCTGAAAACCGCGGCCGACCAGTCCTGCCTGCGATTTTTTCCCATTCTCAGCCAATGTCAAAATTTGTGACATAGAGCAAATTCAAGAGCATAAACTTCGGACATAACTTGCAATAAATTTCATAATCACCGACCTTATTAGATATTAATTACGAAGCGCAAAAAAAATCGCAACCTCTCTCTTGCACAGCGAAATGTAGAACTATGTTGATTCCGTCCAAATTAAGTCGTCCGGTCCGCCTTGAACACACTGTGGTTCGTGAGCGCTTACTGGCGAAACTTTCCGGCGCGAACAATTATCGTCTCGTGCTGATCACCAGTCCTGCCGGGTACGGTAAGACAACGCTCATTTCTCAGTGGGCCGCGGGTAAAAACGATCTTGGGTGGTTTTCGCTGGACGAAGGCGACAACCAGCAGGAGCGTTTTGCCAGCTATCTGATCGCGGCGATTCAGCAGGCTACCGGCAACCACTGCGCGGCCAGTGAAGCGATGGTGCAAAAACGCCAGTACGCCAGTCTCTCCTCTCTTTTTGCGCAGCTGTTTATTGAACTTGCCGACTGGCAGCGCCCGCTGTATCTCGTCATTGATGATTACCATCTGATCAATAATCCGGTGATCCATGACGCGATGCGCTTTTTCCTGCGCCATCAGCCGGAGAATATGACCCTGGTGGTCCTGTCGCGTAACCTGCCGCAGCTGGGCATTGCCAATCTGCGCGTCCGCGATCAGCTTCTGGAGATTGGCAGTCAGCAGCTGGCCTTTACCCACCAGGAGGCGAAACAATTTTTCGACTGTCGTCTGACATCGCCTATCGAAGCCGACGACAGTAGCCGGCTGTGCGACGATGTCGCCGGGTGGGCCACCGCGCTACAACTCATCGCCCTCTCCGCCCGCCAGAATAACTCCTCCGCCCAACACTCCGCCCGCCGCCTCGCCGGGATTAACGCCAGCCATCTGTCGGATTATCTGGTGGATGAAGTGCTGGATAACGTTGACGCCCGCACGCGCAACTTTTTGCTGAAGAGTTCTCTGCTGCGCTCAATGAACGACGCGTTAATCGTGCGCGTCACCGGCGAAGAGAATGGCCAGATGCAGCTGGAGGAGATCGAACGCCAGGGGCTGTTCCTGCAGCGGATGGATGATTCCGGCGAATGGTTCCGCTATCACCCGCTGTTTGGCAGCTTCCTGCGCCAGCGCTGTCAGTGGGAGCTGGCGGTTGAACTACCGGAGATCCACCGCGCCGCCGCGGAAAGCTGGATGGCGCAAGGTTTCCCCAGCGAGGCCATCCACCATGCGCTGGCGGCCGGCGATGCCAAAATGCTGCGCGATATCTTGCTCAATCATGCCTGGGGCATGTTTAACCATAGCGAGCTGGGGCTACTGGAGCAGTCGCTGGCGGCGCTGCCATGGTCCAATCTGCTGGAAAATCCGCGCCTGATCCTGCTCCAGGCCTGGCTGATGCAGAGCCAGCATCGCTACAGCGAAGTCAATACCCTGCTGGCGCGCGCCGAGCAGGAGATGAGTGTGGAAATGGACACCGCGATGCATGGCGACTTCAACGCGCTGCGCGCGCAGGTGGCGATTAACGATGGCGACCAGGACGAGGCGGAACGTCTGTCAATGGTGGCCCTGGAAGAGCTGCCGCTGGCCAACTATTACAGCCGCATCGTCGCCACATCGGTGCATGGCGAAGTTCTCCATTGTAAGGGAAAGCTGACCAAATCCCTCGCCGTGATGCAGCAGACCGAACAGATGGCCCGCCGTCATGACGTATGGCATTACGCCCTGTGGAGCATCATTCAGCAAAGCGAAATCCTCTTCGCCCAGGGCTTCCTGCAGGCCGCCTGGGAGAGCCAGGAGAAAGCCTTCCAGCTGGTACGCGAACAGCATCTTGAGCAGTTGCCGATGCATGAGTTCCTGCTGCGCATCCGTTCTCAGCTGCTGTGGGCATGGGCGCGCCTCGACGAGGCTGAAGCTTGCGCCCGCCAGGGGATGGACGTGCTATCCACCTATCAGCCGCAGCAGCAGCTGCAGTGCCTGGCGCTGATGGTCCAGTGCTCACTGGCGCGCGGCGATCTGGATAATGCCCGCAGCCACCTGAACCGGCTGGAAAACCTGCTCGGTAATGGTCACTATCACAGCGACTGGGTCTCCAACGCCGATAAGGTGCGAGTGATCTACTGGCAGATGACCGGTGATAAAACCGCGGCGGCCAACTGGCTGCGCCAGACGCCAAAGCCGGAGTTCGCCAACAACCACTTCCTGCAGAGCCAGTGGCGCAACATTGCCCGGGCGCAGATCCTGCTGGGCGACTTCGAACCGGCGGAAATGGTGCTGGAAGAGCTGAACGAAAATGCGCGTTCGCTGCGTTTGATGAGCGATCTCAACCGCAACCTGCTGCTGCTCAACCAGCTGTACTGGCAGTCAGGACGCAAGAGCGAAGCGCAGAAAGCCCTGCTGGAAGCCCTGACGCTCGCCAACCGCACCGGTTTTATCAACCACTTTGTGATTGAAGGCGAGGCGATGGCCCAGCAGCTGCGCCAGCTGATCCAGTTGAACACGTTGCCGGAGCTGGAGCAGCATCGCGCCCAGCGTATTCTGCGCGACATCAACCAGCATCATCGCCACAAATTCGCCCACTTTGACGAAGGGTTCGTCGAGCGACTGCTGAATCATCCGGAGGTGCCGGAGCTTATCCGCACCAGCCCGCTGACCCAGCGCGAGTGGCAGGTGCTTGGCTTAATCTATTCCGGTTACAGCAACGAGCAGATTGCCGGCGAGCTTGACGTGGCGGCCACCACCATCAAGACCCACATTCGCAACCTGTATCAGAAACTGGGCGTCGCCCACCGGCAGGACGCGGTACAGCATGCCCAGCAGTTACTTAAGATGATGGGATACGGCGTCTGACGACGCCGTTGCCGTTTAGCACAGCTCCAGCTGAAGGTTGTTATCAGTGATCACCTTCAGCACGCCGGCCGGCGGCAGCACGTCGGTATAGACCGCATCGACCATACTGATGCTGCCCATGTTGACCATCGCATTGCGGCCAAACTTGGTATGGTCCACCACCAGCATCACGTGGCGTGAATTCTCAATGATCGCCCGCTTGGTGCGAACTTCATGATAATCAAACTCCAGCAGCGAGCCATCGCTGTCTACGCCGCTGATGCCGAGAATGCCGAAGTCGAGGCGGAACTGCGAGATAAAGTCGAGGGTGGCTTCCCCGATGATCCCGCCGTCCCGGCTACGCAGTTCGCCGCCGGCGAGAATAATACGGAAGTCCTCTTTCACCATCAGCGTGTTGGCGACGTTAAGGTTATTGGTCACAATCCGCAGATCGTTGTGATCGAGCAGGGCGTGCGCCACCGCTTCCGGCGTGGTGCCGATATCAATAAACAGCGTCGCCCCGTCCGGGATCTCGCTGGCCACCCGCCGGGCGATACGCTCTTTCTCCGCCGTCTGGGTCGCTTTGCGATCGTGCCAGGAGGTGTTCACCGAGCTGGAGGGCAGCGCCGCGCCGCCGTGATGGCGGAGGATCATTTTCTGTTCGGCTAAATCGTTCAGGTCGCGGCGGATGGTCTGCGGGCTTACCGCGAACTGCTCAACCAGCTCTTCCGTGCTGACGTAACCCTGTTTTTTTACCAGCTCGATAATGGCGTCATGACGTTGTGTTTGTTTCATGAAATATCCCTGGAAAAATGTCGCCTACCCGACCCCTGTCGGTAAGTCTTTATGCGCGTTTTCGCCCATGTAAGGTATCAACAAACGCCATCGCCAGGCCGGTCGCCAGACCAGCCACGTGCGCGCCGTTGGCGATCGCCATGCCGAAAACATCAAACCAGCCAGCAATTAACCACACTAAAGAGAAGAGTATCAACCCGCGCTGCAGATAAATACCGCTCTGCGGATCGCGCTCGCCCCGCAGCCAGACGTAGCCCATCAGCGCGTAGACCACGCCCGACAAGCCACCAAACCACGGGCCGCTAAACTGGTGCTGCACGAAGCCGCTTAGCAGAGCGCTGATGACGGTGATCACCACCAGCTTGCCGCTGCCGATGCGCTTTTCCACCGCGCCGCCAAGATACCACCACCATAGCAGGTTGAAGAGAATATGCATCAGCGAGAAATGCATGAAAGCATGGCTGAAATAGCGCCAGGCTTCGAACTGCAGCGAAGGATCGTAGGGCCAGGCCAGCCAAATCATCACCGGCTGATCGCCCAGCAGATTTTGCAGGATGAACACCGCGATGCAGATCAGCAGAATCGCCCAGGTGAACGGACCGGCGTTATGCCGCAGCGTGGCAAAGAAAGGAAAGCGCTGATAGCGCAACCCGCTATTGGTCTGTCCGGACTGCCAGCTCGCCGCCAGATAGCGCGGGTCCGCCGGGTTTTCGAGAAAACGCGCCAGCTCAGCCCTGACGCGCCCGGCCTGACTCTCATCAGCCAGCCAGACGTCGCTCTGGGTATGCTGCTGGATGGTCAGGATAATCCCCTGCGTCGCCATATAATCGACAAACGCCTGGGCCACCCGCGGGTTGGCAAAAGAGGTAATCATTAACATGCAGCGAATCGCTTATTCCACACAAAGGGGGATAGTATACCTGCCAGTCGTTAAAACGTCCCGCGCGCCACTTCCGCCGGGAAATGGCGATGCCAGGCGTCGAACCCGCCGTCAACGCTATAGACCTTATCAAATCCCTGCTGCAGCAGATACTGCGCGGCGCCCTTGCTGCTGTTGCCGTGATAGCACATCACCATCACCGCCGTGTCAAAGTCGTTGTCACGCATAAACGCGCCCAGCGTATCGTTGGTCAGATGAAACGCGCCCGGCGTATGACCCATCGCATAGCTTTGCGGATCGCGGATATCGACCAGTACCGCCGTCTGCTGATGCAGTTTCTGGTGCGCTTCTTCAACATTGATGCATTCAAACTGTTCCATGATTCTCTTCTCTTTCTCGTCATGACGGGCGATGGCCGGCCCAATTTTACCCTGTAGTGTACCGTCAGGCGGTAAAGAAACGCCAATATGTTACACCCATCACTTCAAAATGTTTTTTTGATGTTACCAAAAGCGCGTTTGTTTGCTATAGTGAGCGATATCGAGCATTTATGAGCTTAAACGAAAGTGTGAGAGGGTAAGAACGTGGAAACCAAAGATCTGATTGTGATAGGCGGAGGCATCAACGGTGCCGGTATCGCGGCAGATGCCGCCGGGCGTGGTTTATCCGTACTGATGCTGGAAGCGCGCGATCTCGCCTGCGCCACCTCCAGCGCCAGTTCCAAACTGATCCACGGCGGGCTACGCTACCTCGAACACTATGAGTTCCGTCTGGTCAGCGAAGCGCTGGCCGAGCGTGAAGTGCTGTTAAAAATGGCCCCGCATATCGCCTTCCCGATGCGCTTTCGCCTACCGCATCGCCCGCATCTGCGCCCGGCATGGATGATCCGTATCGGCTTGTTTATGTACGATCATCTGGGCAAACGCACCAGCCTCCCGGGATCCACCGGGTTGCGTTTTGGCGCAGAATCGGTACTTAAACCGGAAATTGTGCGCGGTTTCGAATATTCCGACTGCTGGGTCGACGATGCCCGCCTGGTGCTGGCCAACGCGCAGATGGTCGTCCGCAAAGGCGGCGAAGTGCGTACCCGCACCCGCGCTATCTCGGCGAAACGTGAGAATGGCCTGTGGGTGGTGGAAGCGGAAGATATTGATAGCGGTGAGAAGTTTACCTGGAAGGCGCGCGGCCTGGTCAATGCCACCGGCCCATGGGTCAAACAGTTCTTCGACGAAGGGATGCATCTGCGCTCGCCTTACGGCATCCGTCTGATCAAGGGCAGCCACATCGTGGTGCCGCGGGTGCATACCCAGAAACAGGCTTATATTCTGCAGAACGAAGATAAACGCATAGTGTTTGTTATTCCGTGGATGGATGAGTTCTCTATCATCGGCACGACGGACGTCGAGTATAAGGGCGATCCGAAAGCGGTGGCCATTGATGATAAAGAGATCAACTATCTGCTGAACGTCTATAACGCGCACTTTAAAAAGACCCTCAGCCGGGACGATATCGTCTGGACCTACTCCGGCGTCCGTCCGCTGTGCGACGACGAGTCGGATTCGCCGCAGGCCATTACCCGCGACTATACCCTGGATATTCACGATGAGAACGGTCAGGCGCCGCTGCTGTCCGTCTTCGGCGGCAAGCTGACCACCTATCGCAAACTGGCCGAGCATGCACTGGAAAAACTGACCCCCTATTACAAAGGGATCGGCCCGGCATGGACCAAAACCGCGGTGCTCCCCGGCGGCGATATCGGCGGCGACCGCGACGACTACGCGGCAAAACTGCGCCGTCGCTTCCCGTTCATCAGTGAATCACTGGCCCGCCATTATGCCCGCACCTACGGGAGCAACAGCGAGTGGATCCTGAAGGAAGCCAGCGCCCTGAGCGATCTCGGGGAAGATTTCGGCCACGAGTTTTATGAAGCCGAGCTGAAATATCTGGTGGAGCACGAGTGGGTGCGCAGCCTGGATGACGCCATCTGGCGTCGTACCAAACAGGGCATGTGGCTGACTGCCGAGCAGCAGGCGCGCATCAGCGAATGGCTGGCGCAGCATGCGGGAAAGTCTGAGCTGTCGTTAGCGTCGTAACGCTGCCGGCGGAAACGCCTGAGGCCAGGTTCAACCGCAATAATCAAACAACGGGGTCAAATGGCCCCGTTGTGTTGCGTTGACTGGCTTACAGCCTTACCGGGTCGATATGCCAGATATATTTCGCGTACTCCTGGATCGTCCGGTCGGAAGAGAAGTAGCCCATGTTGGCAATATTCAGCATCGCCTTATAGGCCCACTCTTCCGGGTTTTGATACAGCTCGTCGACGCGATCCTGGCAGTCCACATAGCTACGATAGTCCGCCAGAACCTGGTAGTGGTCGCCAAAGTTAATCAGCGAATCCAGCAGGTCGCGGTAGCGCCCCGGTTCTGCCGGGCTGAAGACGCCGGTACCGATCTGCGTCAGCGCCTGGTGGAGCTCTTCATCCTGCTCGTAATATTCGCGTGGTTTATAGCCGCTGCGACGTAGCTCCTCCACCTCTTCCGCGGTGTTACCGAAGATAAAGATATTCTCTTCGCCCACGTGCTCCTGCATCTCCACGTTTGCCCCATCAAGGGTGCCGATAGTCAGCGCGCCGTTAAGGGCAAACTTCATATTACTGGTGCCGGAAGCTTCAGTGCCTGCGAGGGAGATCTGTTCCGACAGGTCTGCCGCCGGAATGATCAGCTGCGCCAGGCTAACGCTGTAGTTGGGGATAAAGACGACCTTCAGCTTGTCGCCAATCTGCGGATCGTTATTAATCACCGCCGCCACATCGTTGATCAGGTGAATAATGTGCTTGGCCATGTAGTAGGCCGAGGCCGCCTTACCGGCGAAAATATTCACCCGCGGCACCCACTCGGCCTGCGGATCGGCCTTGATCCGGTTATAGCGGGTGATGACGTGCAGCACATTCATTAGCTGCCGTTTGTATTCATGGATACGTTTGATCTGCACATCAAACAGCGCCTTCGGATTGACCACCACATTGAGCTGTTGAGCAATATAGCTGGCCAGCCGCTGTTTGTTCTCAAACTTGGCCTGACGCACCGCCTGATTGACCATCGGGTAGTCGATATGCTGTTTCAGCTCATCAAGCTGACTCAGATCGGTCCGCCAGGTGCGGCCGATATGCTCATCCAGCACTTTCGACAGCGGCGGGTTGGCCAGCGCCAGCCAGCGGCGCGGCGTCACACCGTTGGTCACGTTGATAAAGCGCATTGGGAAGATTTTGGCGAATTCGGCAAACAGTGACTCCACCATCAGTCGGGAATGCAGCTCGGACACCCCGTTGACCTTGTGGCTGACCACTACCGCCAGCCAGGCCATCCGCACACGGCGGCCGTTAGACTCGTCGATAATCGAGGTGCGGCTGAGGAGGTCGGTATCGTTCGGATACTGCTCCTGCAAGGTCTTGAGGAAATAGTCGTTAATCTCGAAGATAATCTGCAGATGGCGCGGCAGAATTTTACCCAGCATATCCACCGGCCAGGTCTCGAGCGCTTCGCTCATCAGGGTATGGTTGGTATAGGAGAAGACCTGACAGGTCACCTCGAACGCCTCGTCCCAGCTGAACTTATGTTCGTCGATAAGCAGACGCATCAGCTCCGGTATCGACAGCACCGGGTGGGTGTCATTCAGGTGAATGGCAATCTTGTCCGCCAGGTTGTCATAGGTCTTATGCAACATGTAATGGCGACTCAGGATATCCTGCACCGTGGCCGACACGAGGAAATACTCCTGGCGCAGGCGCAGCTCGCGGCCGGAGTAGGTCGAGTCGTCCGGATAGAGCACGCGGGAGACGTTTTCGGAGTGGTTTTTATCCTCTACCGCGGCGAAGTAGTCGCCCTGGTTGAATTTACCGAGGTTAATTTCGCTACTGGCCTGCGCGCTCCACAGACGCAGCGTGTTGGTGGCGTCGGTGTCAAAGCCGGGGATGATCTGGTCGTAGGCTTCCGCAATGATCTCCTCCGTCTCAATCCAGCGGGTTTTCTTTCCTTCCTGCTGAATGCGGCCGCCGAAGCGCACTTTATAGCGGGTGTTGTGGCGCTCAAACTCCCACGGGTTACCGTACTCCAGCCAGTAGTCAGGAGACTCTTTTTGTCGGCCATCGACAATATTCTGTTTAAACATCCCGTAGTCGTAGCGGATGCCGTAACCGCGTCCCGGCAGACCCAGCGCCGCCAGGGAGTCAAGGAAGCAAGCCGCCAGGCGGCCCAGACCGCCGTTGCCAAGCCCGGGGTCATTCTCTTCATCGATCAGCTCTTCGAGATCGAGCCCCATCTCCGCCAGCGCGCTGCTCACATCGTCATAAATGCCCAGCGACAGCAGCGCATTCGAGAGGGTGCGGCCGATCAGAAACTCCATCGACAGATAGTACACCTGGCGCACTTCCTGGGAGAGCTGCGCGCGGTTGGAGCGCAGCCAGCGCTCCACCATGCGATCGCGAACGGCAAACAGCGTGGCGTTAAGCCATTCATGCTTGTTGGCGATGGCCGGATCTTTACCGATGATAAACATCAGTTTATAGGCAATAGAATGCTTTAACGCCTCAACGCTCAGCGTCGGTGATGCATAGCTAAAGGGTACATTCATAACAATGACTCCAGTGGTTACATCAAGCGTTGATAAAGTTCGCGATAGGAGTTCGCGGCAACCTGCCAGCTAAAATCCATATTCATCGCCTGACGCTGAACGTAGCGCCAGAGCGACGGGCGCGACCAGAGGACAAAGGCGCGACGGATAGCGCGCAGCAATGACAGCGCATTGCTGTCCTCAAAGACAAACCCTGTCGCCAGACCATCGGCCAGATTCTCCAGCGAACTGTCAGCGACGGTGTCCGCCAGACCGCCGGTGCGGCGCACCAGCGGCAGCGTCCCGTACTTCAGACCATACAGCTGGGTCAGGCCGCAGGGTTCAAAGCGGCTCGGGACCAGAATGACGTCGGCGCCGCCCATAATGCGGTGGGAGAAGGCCTCATGGTAGCCAATCTGCACACCCACTTTGCCCGGGTGCTCGGCGGCGGCGGCGAGGAAACCTTCCTGCAGCACCGGATCGCCGGCGCCCAGCAGCGCCAGCTGGCCGCCCTGCTCAAGCAGACCCGGCAGCGCTTCAAGCACCAGGTCCAGCCCTTTCTGGCTGGTAAGACGGCTGACGACGGCAAACAACGGCGCTTTATCATCGACCTTCAGGCCCATGGCAATCTGCAGCTGACGCTTGTTCTCCGCCTTCTCCTCCAGCGTGTCGCGATCGTAGCGCATCGGCAGCAGCAGATCGTTTTGCGGGCTCCAGATACCGTCGTCAACGCCGTTGAGAATTCCCGACAGCCGACCTTCATGATGGCGCTGGCGCAGCAGCCCCTCCATGCCGTAGGCGTACTGCGGCTCGGTGATCTCGCGCGCGTAGGTCGGGCTCACCGCCGTAATATGGTCGGCGTAGTAGAGGCCGGCCTTGAGAAACGAGATCTGCCCGTTAAACTCGAGGCCATGCATGTTATAGAACGACCAAGGCAGCTCAATGTCATTCATATGCCAGGAGTAAAACATCCCCTGGTACGCCAGGTTGTGCACGGTAAACACCGATTTAGCCGGGCGTCCGCGCGCCGCCAGGTAGGCCGGCGTCAGGCCGGCGTGCCAGTCATGGGCATGCACCACATCCGGGCGCCAGAACGGATCCAGTCCGCTGGCCATTTCACTTCCCACCCAGCCCAGCAGCGCAAAGCGCAGGACGTTGTCGGGATAAGCGTGCTGGTTGGTATCGTGGTAAGGGCTCCCCGGACGGTCATAGAGATGCGGGGCGTCTATCAGGTAGATCCCCACGCCGTTAAAGTGGCCGTACAGCAGCGTGATCCGCCCGGCGAAGGTATCCCGGCGGGTCACCACCTGGGCATCCACCACGCCGCGACGGATATCGGGAAACGCCGGCAACAGCACGCGCGTATCGATACCCTCCGCGATTTGCGCCGCCGGCAGTGCGCCGATGACGTCCGCCAGACCGCCCGTCTTTAACAGCGGGAACATCTCAGAACATACATGTAAGACCTGCATTAGCGCTCCTGTTTGTGCCCTAATTTCCGCAGCATGTCGCGGGTCACCAGCACGATACCTTCCTCTGAGCGATAGAAGCGGCGTGCATCCTCTTCCGCATTCTCACCAATCACCATTCCTTCCGGGATAACACAGGCGCGGTCAATCACGCAGCGACGCAGGCGGCATGAGCGCCCCACCCAGACATCTGGCAACAAGACTGCCGAATCAATGTTACAGAACGAATTCACCCGCACGCGCGGGAACAGCACCGACTGCACCACCACCGACCCGGAGATAATGCACCCCCCGGAAACCAGCGAGTTCAGGGTCATGCCGTGGCTACCGGAGCGGTCCTGCACGAACTTCGCCGGCGGCAGCGATTCCATATGGGTGCGGATCGGCCAGTTCTGGTCGTACATATCCAGCTCCGGCGTGACTGACGCCAGATCGAGGTTAGCCTTCCAGTAGGCTTCCAGCGTCCCCACGTCGCGCCAGTAAGGTTCGGCGTTCGGGTCGGACTGCACGCAGGAGAGCGGGAAAGGATGTGCATAAGCCATGCCAGCTTCGGTGATCTTCGGAATGATGTCTTTGCCGAAATCGTGGCTGGAGTTCTCGTTGCGATCGTCTTCTTCCAGCAGCTCATAAAGATAGGCGGCGTCAAAGACATAAATGCCCATGCTGGCCAGCGATTTGGTCGGGTCGGTCGGCATCGCCGGCGGGTTGGCGGGTTTCTCGACAAACTCAATGATTTTTTCGTTTTCGTCGACCGCCATGACGCCGAAGGCGGATGCCTCTTCAATGGGCACCGGCATGCAGGCCACGGTGCAACGCGCCCCTTTTTCGACATGGTCGATCAGCATGCGCGAGTAGTCCTGCTTATAAATATGGTCGCCCGCGAGGATCACCACGTACTCGGCCTTGTAGCGGCTGATGATATCCAGGTTCTGCGTCACCGCATCCGCCGTGCCGCGATACCAATTTTCGCCATGCACGCGCTGCTGAGCCGGCAGCAGATCGACAAACTCGTTCATCTCTTCGCTGAAGAACGACCAGCCGCGCTGGATGTGCTGCACCAGCGTGTGCGACTGATACTGGGTAATAACGCCGATGCGGCGGATCCCTGAGTTAATGCAGTTAGATAATGCGAAATCGATAATACGGAACTTGCCGCCAAAGTGAACGGCAGGTTTCGCACGCTTAATGGTGAGATCCTTCAGCCGGGTGCCACGCCCGCCCGCGAGGATCAACGCCACGGATTTGATGGGTAATTGACGCGCCAGCATCAGCGGATCGTTTTTTTCAAGCCTAACCATGATTAACTCCTTTTTACACCCCCGCTTTCCAGCTCATCCCGCCGCGCCGCCGCCACGGGTCCAACCGAAAGCTTCAGGGCTTACGACCTTTGAAATACGCACACTCCGTGCGCGGGCCCATGCCAGACAGCCATGATGACCGGATTATCCTCTCCGGCGAATGGAGGAACGGCGCGCCATTCCCCCTCGGGTAAAACCATATCGACCACCTCTGCGGTGGCGTTCAGCGTGAGCAGCCAGCGATCCGACAACTGGATCTGCATACACGCGGCCCCCTGCTGCCACTCCGCGGCAGTCAGGGGCTGGGCGTTGCGATTAAGCCAGCGGACGTTGCCATCCCCCTCCTGCCACCAGCGGTTGCGGGTGAGCGCCGGAATACGGCGCCGCAGGTGGATCAGCGCCGCGGTAAAGGCGGTTAATCCCGGGTTCGCCTGGCGCCAGTCCAGCCACGTCAGGGCGTTGTCCTGGCAGTAAGCATTATTGTTGCCGTGCTGGCTGTGGCCCTGTTCATCGCCCGCCAGCAGCATTGGCGTCCCCTGAGCCAGCAGCAGCGTCGTCAGCAGCGCATGCGCGCTGGCGCGCCGCCGTTCAATCACCGCAAAATTCGCTTCTAATCCTTCTATACCATGATTGTTGCTGTAGTTATTGTTAGTCCCATCGCGATTCTCCTCCCCGTTTGCCTCATTGTGTTTCTGATTGAAACAAACGCAGTCGCGCAGCGTGAAGCCATCGTGGGCCGTCACCAGGTTGACCGTCGCCGATGGCGGTTTGCCATCGCGGGCAAAGAGATCGCTGGAGGCCGCGAAACGTTGGGCAAAATCCCCCAGGGAGACATTTTGCTGTAGCCAGAAGCGTCGGGCGCTATCGCGAAAATGGTCATTCCATTCAGCGAACAGCGCTGGGAAATTACCCACCTGATAGCCGCCCGGGCCGATATCCCAGGGTTCCGCAATCAGTTTCACCTGCGACAGCACGCTGTCGCGGCGGATAGCCTCGAACAACGGCGCATCCTGGCGGAATTCCGGCGTCCGCCCCATCACTGAGGCGAGGTCGAAGCGAAAGCCGTCGACATGGCACTCATCCACCCAAAAGCGCAAACACTGGCGCGCCCACTCCACCACGCCGGGGTGGCTAAGATTGAGCGTATTACCGCACCCGGTCCAGTTGTGATAATCGCCATCCTCCCTTACCCAATAATAGCTACGGTTGTCGATTCCGCGCAGGGAGACGGTGGGCCCTTCGAGATCGATTTCCGCACTATGGTTGAGCACGATATCCAGAATCACTTCGATACCGGCGGCGTGCAGCGCCTTAACCGCATCGCGAAACTCATCCAGGGCGCGATCCGGGTCGCTGGCGTAGCGCGGATCCAGCGCGAACCACGCCAACGGGTTGTAGCCCCAGTAGTTGCTTAACCCCATCCGCTGCAGTCGCGGCTCGCTGGCGAACTGCGCCACCGGCAACAGCTCAAGGGCGCTGATGCCCAGCGATTTGAAGTAAGCGATCATCGCCGGGTGGCCCAGCGCTTTATAGGTTCCGCGAATGGCTTCCGGTAGCTGCGGATTAAGCAAGGTGAGCCCTTTCACGTGCGCTTCATAAATCACCGTTTCCCCCCATGGGGTACGCGGCGGTTTATCGCCACGCCAGTCATAGCGCAGATCCACCACCTGCGATTTTGGCGCGACCGCGGCGCTGTCGCGGCGATCGGGCTGCCACATGCCGCCGTGCAGGCGCTCATCGTCAGGCAGATCGCCCTCGACCCGGTGGGCGCTGGGATCGATCAACAGCTTGGCCGGGTTAAAGCGGTGCCCCTGCGCCGGGTCCCAGGGACCATGTACCCGATAGCCGTAGCGCAGGCCCGGCCCGGCGGCGGCCAGCCAGCCGTGCCAGATGTCGCCGCTGCGCGCCGGGAGATCGAAGCGTTGCTCGTTGCCCTGCTCGTCGAATACGCACAGCTCCACCCGCTCCGCATGGGCGGAGAAGAGGGCGAAATTCACCCCCTTGCCGTCATAGCTGGCGCCCAATGGCGCAGGTTTGCCTGCCGCGAGTGAGGTCATTGCGCCTCCCGGACCAGCCAGATCGTCGCCAGCGGGGGCAGGGTCAGCGACAGCGAATGTTCGCGGCCATGGCTGGCGATAGCGTCGCTTTCCACCACGCCGCCATTGCCCTGATTGCTGCCGTGATAGTGCATGGAGTCGGTATTTAGCGCCTCGCGCCAGCGGCCCGGCTGGTTAATGCCGAAGCGGTAGTCGTGGCGCGGCACCGGCGTGAAGTTGCTGGCGACGATAATCTCGTTGCCCGCCCGGTCACGGCGTACAAAGACAAACACCGAGCGCTCATGGTCGTCGACCACCAGCCATTCGAAGCCGTAGGGGTCAAAATCCAGCTCGTGCAGCGCTTTATGATGACGGTAGGTATGGTTCAGGTCGCGCACCAGCCGCTGGACGCCGTGGTGCCAGTTGTCGCCGCCCTCCAGCAGATGCCAGTCGAGGCTAACGTCATGGTTCCACTCGCGGCCCTGAGCGAACTCATTGCCCATAAACAGCAGCTTTTTCCCCGGGAAGGCGAACAGCCAGCCGTAGTAGGCGCGCAGGTTGGCGAACTTCTGCCAGGCATCGCCCGGCATGCGGTCGAGAATCGATTTTTTGCCGTGCACCACTTCATCGTGGGAGAGCGGCAGCACAAAATTCTCGGTGTAGTTGTAGAGCATGCCGAAGGTCATTTTGTCATGATGGTAGCGGCGATGCACCGGATCGAGCTTCATGTAATCCAGGGTGTCGTGCATCCAGCCGAGGTTCCATTTGAACCAGAAACCGAGGCCGCCGCCGGCTGGCGGACGGGTCACCCCGGCAAAATCGGTGGACTCTTCCGCCATGGTGACCGCGCCCGGCGTCTGTTCGCCAAGGATGCGGTTGGTGTTGCGCAAAAACTCAATGGCTTCCAGATTCTCCCGACCGCCGTATTCGTTGGGGATCCACTCTCCCGCCTTGCGGCTGTAATCGCGATAGATCATCGAGGCCACCGCGTCGACCCGCAGCGCATCGATGCCGAAGCGTTCGATCCAGTACAGCGCGTTACCCACCAGGTAGTTGCTGACTTCCCGACGTCCGTAGTTGTAGATCAGGGTATTCCAGTCCTGGTGATACCCCTCGCGCGGATCGCTGTGCTCATACAGCGAAGTGCCGTCAAACGAGGCAAGGGCAAAATCATCCGCCGGGAAGTGGCCGGGCACCCAGTCAAGAATGACGTTCAGCCCGGCGGCGTGCGCGGCATTGATAAAGTAACGGAAATCGTCGCGGGTGCCGAAGCGGCGGGTCGGCGCATAGAGCCCGGTGGGTTGATAGCCCCAGCTGCCGTCGAACGGGTGCTCGTTAACCGGCAATAGTTCGAGATGGGTGAAGCCCATCCATTTCGCATAGGGCACCAGCTGGTCGGCCAGCTCGCGGTAGCTCAGCCAGAAATTATTATCGGTATGACGGCGCCAGGAGCCGAGATGCACTTCATAGATAGAGATCGGGGCATCAAACTGGTTCGCCGCTCTACGGTCCGCTGGCTGTTCCACTTTGGGCGGCAGATCGCAGATAAGCGAGGCGCTTTCCGGACGCATTTGCGACTCAAAGGCGTAAGGGTCGGCTTTGACCCGCAGATTGCCGTGGGCGTCAATCAGTTCGAATTTATACAGCTGGCCATTGTGCGCGCCGGGAACGAACAGCTCCCAGATCCCGGACTCTTTGCGGAATCGCATCGGGTGGCGACGGCCATCCCAGTAGTTAAACTGCCCCACCACCGATACGCGGCGGGCGTTCGGCGCCCACACCGAGAAACGGGTACCGGTGACGCCGTCCATGGTGGCAGCGTGCGCGCCCAGCGTTTCGTAAGGGCGCAGGTGGGTCCCTTCCGACAGCAGCCAGACGTCAAGGTCCTGCAACAGCGGACCAAAGCGATAAGGGTCATCGATCAGATTCTGCTGCCCGTGCCAGGTGACGGCCAGCTGATAGCGAAAAGCGTTTTTACGCCGCGGCAGGACGCCGCTGAAGAAACCACGCGAGTCGAGACATTCGAGCTTGCCGACTTTGCGTCCGGTTTTCGGTTCAATAACCCACACGTCGGTGGCATCGGGTAATAATGCGCGCACTTCCAGCCCGGCGTCAGTACGGTGCATGCCGAGCACGGAAAAGGGATCCGCGAAATGACCGGCGATTAGCGCATTAATCACGTCTCTATCAATATGATTAGACATGCTTTCATCCTGTTGTAAGTGTCGCTCATTCCTGTAACTGGCGACTTTTTTTGACCTGAACGGCGCAGTGCTCTCAGCATCCTCCTGCTCCGTCCCACCTTCAGGTAAGGAATTCCTTACTTAAAGCATAGCCAAGGCTGAGTTACCTCCGTGGGGAAAAATCTAACATCCGCGTTTACTCCTTGTATTACGCAAAAAAAAAGGGGGCTTGAAGACCCCCTTTCTGTTCATCCTGGGCTTACGCCAGCTGGCGAAGCATCCGGCGCAGCGGCTCCGCGGCGCCCCACAGCAGCTGGTCGCCAACGGTAAAGGCCGATAGATACTCCGGCCCCATATTCAGTTTACGCAGGCGTCCTACCGGGGTGGTCAGGGTGCCCGTCACCGCGGCTGGGGTCAGCTCGCGCATGGTAATCTCACGATCGTTCGGTACCACTTTGGCCCACGGGTTGTGCGCGGCCAGCAGCTCCTCAACGGTCGGGATAGAAACGTCTTTCTTCAGCTTGATAGTAAACGCCTGGCTGTGGCAGCGCAGCGCGCCAACGCGAACGCAGAGGCCGTCTACCGGGATAACGGACGAGGTGGCGAGGATCTTGTTGGTCTCCGCCTGGCCTTTCCACTCTTCGCGGCTCTGACCGTTATCCAGCTGTTTGTCGATCCACGGGATCAGGCTGCCCGCCAGCGGTACGCCAAAGTTATCGACCGGCAGCTCGCCGCTGCGGGTCAGCGACGTCACTTTGCGCTCAATATCCAGGATGGCGGAAGCCGGGTCCGCCAGCTCCGCGGCCACATGATTATGCAGCTGCCCCATCTGGCTCAGCAGCTCACGCATATGACGCGCGCCGCCGCCGGAAGCCGCCTGGTACGTCGCCACGCTGACCCACTCCACCAGATCCTGAGCAAACAGGCCGCCGAGGGACATCAGCATCAGGCTGACGGTGCAGTTGCCGCCGACAAAGGTTTTCACGCCGTTGTTCAGGCCGGCGGTGATCACGTCCTGGTTAACCGGGTCGAGGATAATGATCGCATCGTCCTTCATGCGCAGCGAAGAAGCCGCGTCAATCCAGTAACCCTGCCAGCCGCTTGCGCGCAGCTTCGGGTAAATCTCGTTGGTGTAATCGCCGCCCTGGCACGTGACAATAATGTCCAGCGCCTTCAGAGCGTCCAGATCGAACGCATCCTGCAGCGTGCCACCGGTGCTACCGCCGAATGACGGCGCTGGCTGTCCCAGCTGGGAGGTAGAGAAGAACACCGGGCGAATGGCGTCGAAATCGCGCTCTTCAACCATGCGTTGCATGAGGACAGAGCCGACCATTCCGCGCCAGCCGATAAAACCAACATTTTTCATAACGTATTCCTGCGAGGTGTGTGCTGTTTGTGCCTGGCCAGTTTCCAACTGGAGTATCCCTCACCTTACAAAATGCAGCTAAAGTCGCAAGTGAAATTAATCAATGATTGCTGAACAATCAGAAAAGCAACTTATCCTGCACATTGTCCACCGTCGCTGGTCGTCGTCAAAAGCGCAACGATTATCGGGGAAATCCCCTGGGGAATGGAATATTTTCCGTCGCTATTTTATTGATCCTGATTATGGATTAAGCGTGAAATCTGGTGCTTTTCCGCTTGCCAAAAAAAAGCGACAAACCCAGTCACAGCAAGGGCTGACGAGGGATACGAGCATCGTCGTAGCGCTAATAAGGGCCAATAGCTGGCAAGGAAAAGAGGGAAAAAGGACGGTTTATTGCAAAGAAGCCAGGGTAAGCAGCGTTACCCTGGCTTTTTATTTCCCGCGAGCGGGAGATGAGCGGGCTTAGCTCAGCAGCTGGAAGGCGATCATACCGACAATCGCCCCGGTGGTGCCAAGGATGGTTTCCATCATGGTCCAGGTCTTCAGCGTCTGGGCTTCACTGGCGCCGGTAAATTTACCAAACAGCCAGAAGCCGGCGTCGTTCACGTGGCTTACCACAATCGAGCCGCCGGCGATACAGATAGACAATGCCGCCATCTGCGCGCCGCTGTAATTCAGCTGCTCAATCACCGGCATCACCAGGCCGACCGCCGTCAGGCACGCCACGGTGGCAGAGCCCTGAATGATACGCACCGCCGCCGCCAGTACGAAGCAGGTAATAGCGATCGGCAGCCCCATTCCGGTCAGCGCTTCACCAAGCGCCGGGCCAACGCCGGAGTCAACCAGCACCTGCTTGAAGACGCCGCCTGCCCCGATCACCAGCAGAATAATCCCGGCCGGCTGCAGCGCGTGGCCGCAAATCTCCATCACCCGGTCTTTCGCCATTCCCTGACGTACCGCCAGACCGTAAATCGCCACCAGGCAGGCCACCAGGATCGCGGTGAACGGGTGGCCGATAAACTCGAACCATTCGTAGGCAGTGGAACCCACCGGCACAAAGCGCGCGGCGATGGTTTTCAGGCCAACCAGCACCAGCGGCAGCAGGATCAGCGCCAGGCTGAAGCCGAAGGAGGGCATTTTGCCTTCGCCGAGATGCGGTTCCGTGACGTCGTCAGGAATATGCAATTCGACGTAGCGGCTGATGAAGTTGCCCCATAGCGGACCGGCGATAATCATCCCCGGAATGGCCGCACACAGGCCAATCAGGATCATCCAGCCAAAGTCGGCGTGCATTTGCGACGCCAGCAGCATCGGCGCCGGTCCAGGCAACAGAAACGCCGCGGCGGCGGCAACGCCGGCAAACAGCGGGATCACCAGCTTCACGAGGTTAGTACCGGTATGGCGCGCCATCGAGAAGGCGACGCTAATCAGCAGTACGATCGCCACTTCGAAGAACAGCGGCAGCGCGCAGATGAGACCGGCGAGACCAATCGCATAGTGCGCGCGATTGTGGCCAAATGATTTGAGCATCTTGACGGCAATCTGATCGACCGCCCCCGTTTCATGCAGGATCTTACCGAACATCGCGCCGAGCGCGACGACGATCGCCAGGAAGCCCAGCGTACCGCCCATCCCTTTCTCCATCGTCGCCGCGATTTTATCCAGCGGCATGCCGGAGAAGAGACCGGCGCCAATAGAAACCACCATCAAAGCCACGAAGGCGTGCATTCGCGCCTTCATGACTAAAAACAGCAGCAGCAATACCGAGCCGACTGCTGTTAAAACAAGCGTTAAAGTACTCACTAGTGACTGCCTTTGTTGATCACCTCGATGGTGCTGGCCACCACGCCTTCCAGCGGCTGGTCGATATCGACGATAAGCACATCGCTCTCGTCGGCGCCTGGTTCCTGCAGCGTTTCAAACTGCGTCACCAACATTTGGGTTTTAAAGAAGTGCCCTTTACGCGCCTTCAGACGGCTTTCGATCACGTCGAAATCGCCTTTCAGGTAGATGAAGGAGAGGTTCGGGTTGCCCTTGCGCAGAATGTCGCGATAGCTCTTCTTCAGCGCCGAGCAGACGATCAGCGACACCTTGTTGGTACGCTGCATGGCGAACGCGGCGTCATTTAGCGCCTGCAGCCACGGCGTGCGGTCGTCATCGTTGAGCGGCTCGCCGGAGGCCATCTTGGTGATATTGCTGCGCGGATGGAGAAAGTCGCCGTCAAGAAACGCGGCATGCAGTTGATGCGCCACTTCGCTGGCGACAGCGGATTTTCCGCTGCCGGAAACGCCCATCAGGACATAGACGTGGTGATCATGGTTAGTCGTGCTCAAAGCGTCCTCCCACTGGACTGGTACGCCGCGCCGGGGCTGACTCATCCAGCGCGAAGGCGGCGTATCGGTTAATTGTTACGGGTAACTGTTATCGGTAACATTGTCATGCCGGACCTGTGGAGAAGCAATATCCATTCGTGCCAGATGTGAATATGTGTGATCTACTTCAAACTTGTCAGTTTAAATTGATCCGCCCGGTGACAATGTGAAACCTAAATCTAACATCTTAGGGGTAATCGCTTCACCACGAATGCGCGCCAGCAGCCGTTCGGCACCGATGCGCCCCATCCGCTCGCGCGGGGTCAGGACGCTGGCCAGCCGCGGCTCCATCACCTGGCCGATATCATGGCCGTGGAACCCGGCGATCGCCATATCATCGGGGATCTTCAGTCCCAGACGCTGGCACTCGAACGCCGCGCCGACCGCGAGGTCATCGTTGGTGCAGAAGATGCCGTCGAGCTGTGGATATTCGCGGCGCGCCTGGCGCATCAGCTCAATCCCCGAAGAATAGGACGAGGATTGCTCCACCATCACGCTGTAGGGCGTCATCCCGGCGTCAAGCATCGCCTGCTCGTACCCCTTCTGTTTGATGATAGTACGTTCATCAAGACGCGCCCCCAGATAGGCGACATGGCGGTGGCCGCGGGCGATGATCGCCGCGGTCATCTGCCGGGCGGCTTCAAAGTTATCAAACCCGACGGCAATATCGAGACACGGCGACCGGCTGTCCATCAGCTCCACCACCGGAATGCCGGCGACTTCGATCATCTTCAGGGTGCGCGGCGTATGGGTGCGTTCGGTGAGGATCAGGCCATCAATGTTCCAGGAGAGCATCGATTCGAGGCGTTTCTCTTCCATTTCCGGCTTATAGCCGTAGTGCGCCAGCATGGTTTGATAGCCGAAGGCGTCGGTGACGCTTTCGATACCGCGCAGTACTTCCGAAAAGACCTGATTGGTTAACGACGGCAGCAGCACGCCGATGGCGCGGCTGGTGGCGTTGGAAAGAATGTCAGGGGCGCGATTGGGAATATAACCCAGTTCATCGAGGGCAACGGCAATCTTGCCACGCAGCGCTTCGGAGACCTGCTCCGGGTTGCGTAAATAGCGACTGACCGTCATTTTGGTCACGCCGACAAGATCGGCTACATCCTGAAGTACGGGTCTTTTCTTTTTCATCGTCCTGACTGTGATCAACGGGGAAACATTTTCTCAGTTTATCACGGACAAAGCGCAACCTTCCCTAACATGAGGGAAGGTTGCGCAATTTATTTAACCTGGCTCAGATAACTATCAAACCGGCGGCAGATCGAACAGCAGGATCTCGCTATCGCTGTCGGCATGAACCGAAATCGCCTGCTCGTCCCAGATGGCCAAACCGTCGCTGGTGGTGGCTTTGGTACCGTTGATGGTCACTTCGCCTTTGACCACCTGGATCCACACGCGGCGTTCCGCGGCAATCTGGTGAACCGACTGCTCATCTTTCAGCAGCGCCCAGCGATAGAGTTCCATATCCTGGTACACCTTCAGCGAGCCATCTCGCGCATCCGGCGACAGCACCAGCTGTTTGCCCTGGGCGGCGTCGAAGCGGCGCTGCTCGTAGCGCGGGGTAATGCCGGTTTCTTCCGGAATAATCCAGATCTGATACAGACGCAGACGTTCGGTTTTGCTCGGGTTGTACTCAGAGTGGCGCACCCCGGTACCCGCGCTCATGATCTGGAACTCGCCCGCCGGCACCTGCTCTTTGTTGCCCATGCTGTCCTGGTGCTCCACCGCCCCTTCCAGCACATAGGTCAGGATCTCCATGTCTTTGTGCGGGTGGGTACCGAAGCCCTGACCGGCGTCGATGACGTCGTCGTTAATCACCCGCAGGGCGGAGAAGCCCATAAAGTTCGGGTCATAATAGTTGGCGAAAGAGAAAGTATGCCAGGAATCCAGCCAGCCATGGTTAGCGTGGCCACGTTCGTTCGCTTTGCGTAAATAGATCATGTTGCACCCCCGTATGTTGTCGATGGAGTCAGTGTGGACCCATTTCGCCGGCGATCATAGAGGGTGAAAATTGACTCCTCTGTTCAAAAAATATGAACAAGCGCAGAGGAGCCAATTTGACTTATCGGGTAAGGGTAATGGTGGCCGGTGAAGGCTGCTCAAAGCCGCGCTGCAGGATCTCCATATTGGTGAGAACGTCAGTTTCCTTGACGTAATTCGGCTGGCCGTTGACGAGGGTGTCGTACAGCGCGTCGTACACCCGACCATAATCGCCGCTCTCCAGCGGCACCGCTTCGCGCACCATCTCCCCTGCCTCGTTGACATACACCAGCTCGCCAACGCTGTCGTCCGCGCCAAATCCCGGCTCGCCCGGCATGACATTGGCCTTCAGGCTGGTCTCCTGCTGGTCAATGCCGTACTTCACAAACGAACCTTTGTGCCCGTGAACGATAAATTTCGGGTAATCGATCTGCACCAGATGGCTGGTCTTAACGATGGCCTTCATATCGCCGTAGAACAGCTGGGCTTCAAAGGTGTCATCCGGGTTGGCTTTATTGCGCAGCGAGCGCAGATCGTAAGAGACATGGTCCGGGCGGCCGAACAGCGAAATGATCTGATCCAGGGTATGCACGCCAAGGCCATAGAACTCGCCGTTTTGCGGACCGCCGGGGTTGGTCTCCGCCAGTGGGCGGTAGTTATCAAAATGACTTTCGATCTCCACCAGTTCGCCGAGTTTCCCGCTCTCAATCACCTTTTTGGTGGTCAGGAAGCAGGAGTCGAAACGGCGGTTCTGATAGGGCGTCACCGTCAGGCCTTTGCTGTTCGCCAGGGCAAACAGAGTTTTTGCTTCCTCCAGCGTCGGGGTGAACGGCTTTTCCACCAGCACGTTTTTTCCTGCCTCCAGCGCCTTTTTCGCATATTCAAAATGGCTGTCGGCGTGAGTGCAGACCACCACCAGCTTGACCAGTGGATCGTTTAATACTTCATCAAGGTCGCTGGTGAAATGAATATGGGAATACTGCGGCGCCTGCTCCTCGGGCTTCGCCCGGCGGCGGTAAATGTGCGCTACCTGCCAGCGGTCTTTGCGGTGCAAAACGTAAGGAAGGTGATAGCGGGTGGTGCTTTTACCAAAGCCAATAAATGCGCAGTGCAGAGTCATAACGCTGTCCTTAGTTAATGAGCTACCTTCAACCATAGCGCAAGCCGGTCCCTCACTTCATCCTCTCTGTTCGCTTGCAGTGAAGATTCGTTAGGAAAATAGTTCGAGTATCACTCATACGTAATTATTAATAACTTATTGATTAATAAGTGATTAGATCAACAGTTTTCGGCAAAAAACCTTGATCGCCATGGCAAAACTGCGGATAAGTGGAGAGCAAACCAGGAGGTTGCTGATGACTAACGGAGTAGCCAGCCGCTGCTGATGGACAAACAGTATCTCGCCATAAACGGCGCCCTTTTTTTCTGGCTTCTCGCGCTGATCGCCTGGTCTGTCGATGCAAGCGCGCTGGCGCGCCTGGCGGCCGCCTGCGCGCTTATCGCTTTCCTCCTCCATAGCCAACGGAACAAGATTAACGCGATGTTTATTAAGAAAAATAAAACGGAACCTCAGATATCAGAAGCAGCCACGCCTCCGGCAATTAACCCAGAACCCGAAGCGGTCGCCAGCAAAAAACACGAGACTACGGTCATCGCCAGCGGGGTGCATTTCGTCGGCAATATAGTCGCCAGCGGCCATGTCTATATCCACGGTCAGGTCACCGGCAACATTGAGGCCAAAGAGCATTTGATTAAGGTAATGCGTGAAGGCCAGGTGGAGGGCAACGTCAGCTGCCGGGAGCTAATAATTGACGGCAAGGTGCAGGGCCAGTGTCATGGCGACAGCATCACCATCGAGGAGCACGGCCATCTGGAGGGTACCCTCGCCTATCGCGCGCTGGCGATCAAGAAAGGCGGCGTTTTTAGCGGTCGCGCTGAAATGCTGGCCGCCGCGGAGAACAAAAGTCATATTCTCGGTCTGGTAGCAGACGCACCCTCCAAAACCGACGCGGAGCCCGTCAGGCCGCAGAGCGCCTGAGATAGCAGCAAAAAAAAAAGCCAGCACCCGGCTGGCTAAAGTAATACTGGAAGCAATGTGAGCAATGTCGTGCTTTCAGGCTTTCCGCAAGGGTCTCCCTGAATGCAGGACAATAATAATCATTCTCATTCGCACTTGTCTACTTTTTTTTGCAAATAATGCGTGTTGACTCGAACGCCGTAGTCAGTGATGTTTAAAGGGACTTTTCACCTGAATGAGGAACAAGGAATGAGTGACATCGTGATACGCCATGCTGAACCGAAAGATATTGACGCGATTCGTCAAATTCACGCCCAGCCGGAGGTGTATCACAACACGCTACAGGTCCCTCATCCATCCGAACATATGTGGCGGGAGCGGCTAACCGATACGCCCGGCGTGAAGCAACTGGTGGCCTGTATCGATGAGCAAGTCGTCGGCCATTTAAGCATTGCCGTCGTCCAACGTCCCCGCCGTAGCCACGTCGCCGATTTTGGTGTCAGCGTGGATTCGCGCTGGCACAACCGCGGCGTCGCCAGCGCGCTGATGCGTACCATGATTGATATGTGCGACAACTGGCTGCGCGTCGAGCGTATTGAGCTGACGGTGTTCGCCGATAATGCCCCGGCGATTGCGGTGTATAAGAAGTACGGCTTTGAGATCGAAGGCACCGGCAGGCGTTACGCGCTGCGCAACGGTGAGTATGTGGATGCGTATTATATGGCGAGAATGAAGTAGCGTGTTGCCGGGTGGCGGCTTCGCCTTACCCGGCCTGCGTTCGTGCAGTTGTAGGCCCGGTAAGCGCAGCAGCGCCACCGGGCAACACATCAATACCCCGCCGTTAAATCATCCGGCGAACGCGGATCGGAGGCGCCATACAGCATGCCGTCCGGTCCCACCATGATGCTCTGGGTACTGCCCATCGCCTCTTTCAGCGCCACTTTCTGCCCCTTCGCCTCCAGCAGCTTGAGGGTATCCGGGCTAAAGCCTTTCTCCACCCGCAGCTCATCCGGCAGCCATTGATGGTGGAAACGCGGCGCGTTGGTGGCTTCCGCGACGTTCATCCCGAAATCGATGGTATTGACCACCATCTGCAGTACGGTGGTGATGATCCGACTGCCGCCCGGGCTGCCGGTCACCAGCCAGGTTTTGCCGTCTTTCACCACAATGGTCGGCGACATTGACGACAGCGGGCGTTTTTTCGGCTCCACCGCATTGGCGTCGCCGCCCACCAGACCATAGACGTTAGGCACGCCGGGCTTCGCCGAGAAATCATCCATCTGGTTATTGAGCAGAATGCCGGAATTACCGGCCACAATGCCGGTACCGAAGGTCGTATTCAGTGTATAGGTCACCGCCACCGCATTGCCGTCTTTATCGACCACCGAGAAGTGGGTGGTCTGGTTGCTTTCATAGGGCGCCAGCTTGCCCGGACGGATCTGGCTGGAAGGCTTCGCCTTGTTGACATCAATCTCGGCGGCGATCGCTTTGGCGTAAGCCTTGCTGGTCAGCGCCTGCCACGGCACGTTGACGAAGTCAGGGTCGCCGAGATATTCAGAGCGGTCGGCGTAGGCGTGTTTCTCTGCCTCCGCCATCACCTGCATGGCGTCGGCGCTGCCAAAACCATATTTCTGCATATCGAAGTTTTCGAGGATATTGAGGATCTGCACGATATGGATCCCGCCGGAGGACGGCGGCGGCATAGAGTAAACCTCATACCCGCGATACTCGCCGCTAACCGGCGTACGCTCCACGGCCTTATAGCCGGCGAGATCGGCTTTGGTGATTAGCCCGCCGTGCTTTTTCATCTCGTCAGCGATCTGGTCGGCGATGGCCCCTTTATAGAAGGCGTCCGGGCCGTGCTCGGCAATCAGCTCCAGGCTCTTACCGAGGTTCTTCTGCACCAGCCGATCGCCCTTCTTCAGCGGCTCGCCGTTCTTCCAGAAGATCGCTTTACTATTTTCATGCTGCGGGATCACTTCGCTGCCGTAGGTCTTCAGATCGTCCGCCAGCGCATCGTTAACGATAAACCCCTCTTCCGCCAGCTTAATCGCCGGACGGATCACTTTGTTCAACGGCATGGTGCCATACTTTTCCAGCGCGAGGGAGAAACCGGCGACGCTGCCTGGCGTGCCGGAGGCCAGATGCGAAGTCAGTGATTTTTTACTGTCCGGGTTGCCCTGGTCGTCAAGGAACATGTCGCGGGTGGCCTGCTCTGGCGCCATTTCGCGGAAATCGATCGCCGTGGTCTTGCCGTCTTTAGTCCGCAGCATCATAAAACCGCCGCCGCCAATATTCCCGGCCTGCGGATGGGTGACCGCCAGCGCGTAGCCTACCGCTACCGCCGCATCGACAGCGTTACCGCCCTGGCGCAGGATATCCACGCCGACGCGGGTCGCCAGCGCGTCCACCGAGGCCACCATCCCCTGCCGGGCGCGTACCGGGTGGAACACATCTTCCTCTACGCCATAAGAGACCGGCGGCGGCGGTGGCGGATTGGCGGCGACGGTAAAGCTGCCCCCCGCCAGCAACGCAGCGATGACCACCTGACGCCATATTGTTGTTTTTATCATTGTCTTACTCCTGAAAGGTAGGTTTCATTCCCCGCTTAAGCCTGGTTGATAACTCCTAAAAAATCATTGTTATGGCAGATTCGAGGTACACTTAAGTGATCCCACGCACGGGAGGAGAAAACCATGAAAGCGATTCTGTTTCTGGCGGCGCTGATGCCGCTTGGCGTATTAGCCCAGCCGATCAATATTAATAACAACCCTAACCAGCCGGGTTACGTGGTCCCCAGCCAGCAGCGCATGCAAAATGAGATGAAGGTGCAGCAACAGCAGCAGCAAAGCATGCTGAAGCAGGATCTGAACAATCAGACCCGCTCGCAGCAGCAGCATTTGCAAAACCAGCTGCAGACTAATCAGCAGCGCGCGGCCCAGGGCGGCAATCTGAATGCGCCGCAGCAGGTGCGGCCAAATAACAACGGTGGAATGCTGCGGCAGACTAATCCGTAAAGGTCGTCCGCCGCAAATCCGTCTTAAGGCTGGAAATTCGGCCCGATGACATCAATGGCATCGGTGCAGATGCAGTCTACGCCCCAGCACAGCAGTTCGGCGGCGCGCTGGGGTTTATTGACCGTGTACACCAGAATGTGCAGGCCGGCCTGTTTCAGGCTCGCCACCCGCGCCGCATCCAGCAGTTTGTGATTGAGGTGAATCGACACGCAGCCCAACCGGGTGGTCAATTCGCGCCAGTCATCGCGCCACTCATCCAGCAGCAGCCCGCGCGGCAGCTCGGGCGCGGCTTCCTGCGCCGCCTCCAGGGCGTCGATTTCAAAAGAGGAGAGCAGCGGCGCGGTCATGCCTTGCCATAGATCGCGCGCGGCCAGCGCCACCACTTTCCCGGTCTGCGGCCCCAGCCCGGTGGTCGGCTTAATTTCGATATTCGCCATCATGCCGTGACGACGGCAGCGCTCCGCCACCTGGGAGAGCAGCGGCAGCGGCTCGCCCTTAAATTCACGGCTGAACCAGCTACCGGCATCGACCTTCAGCAGATCGTCCCACGCCAGCTCGCCCGCCACGCCCCAGCCATTGCTGGTGCGTTCGAGATTATCGTCATGCAGCAGAAAGATCTGCCCGTCCTTCGACAGCTTGGCGTCAAATTCAATCATCGTGTGCCCGTAGCGGGCGCCGACGTCGATAGCCGCCAGGGTGTTCTCCGGCGCCAGTTTACCGCCGCCGCGATGGGCGACGATGCGGGGATAAGGCCAGTTACTCATGCGCGTTGTCCTGTTTCACCATCAAAGAGGTGCAGATGTTCCAAAGGCAGATGCAGCCATAGCGTGCTGCCTGCCGCCGGGCGCTGCTGGTGCGGCAGTCTGACCACCAGCTTCTGTTCGCCCCAGCGCCCGTGAGCGAGGTTATCGGCACCTAAAATTTCCAGGGTGTCCATCAGCAGCGGAATACCACCTTGCGCCTGCGAGCTTAAGATAAAATGCTCCGGACGGATACCGAGCGTCATTTTACGCCCAGCGTGGCGCCGGTGCTCATGATTCGTCGGCAGCTGCATGCCGCCCGCCAGCTCAAAGCGACCGCCGTCATCGCTGATGCGCCCTTCCAGCAGGTTCATGGCCGGGCTGCCGATAAAGCTCGCCACAAAGCGGCTGGCTGGCTTCTCATACACTTCCACCGGGGTGCCGATCTGCTCGGCAACGCCTTTGTTCATCACCATCACCCGCTGGGCGAGGGTCATCGCCTCCACCTGGTCATGGGTGACGTACAGCGAGGTGGTTTTCAGGCGGCGATGCAGCTGCTGCAGTTCCAGACGCATCTGCACGCGCAGCTTGGCGTCGAGGTTTGACAACGGTTCGTCGAACAGGAATACCGCCGGGTCACGCACGATGGCGCGGCCCATCGCCACGCGCTGGCGCTGGCCGCCGGACAGTTCCCGCGGGCGGCGCTTGAGCAGACCATCCAGCTCAAGAATGCGCGCCGCCTCCTGCACCCGCTCGGCGATCAATCCCTTACCCATGCCGCGAATCTTCAGCCCCCACGCCATGTTCTCTTCCACGCTCATATGCGGATAAAGGGCATAGTTCTGGAACACCATCGCGATGCCGCGATCTTTCGGCTCCATCTCGGTCACCCGTTTACGATCGATCCAGATATCGCCGCTGGTCACCCGTTCAAGTCCCGCGACCATCCGCAGCAGCGTTGATTTCCCGCAGCCCGACGGGCCGACCATAACGATAAATTCCCCGTCCGCCACGTCCAGCGTCAGCGGTTGAATTACCTGGGTTTTGCCATCCCAGCTTTTGCTTACTGCCTGTAGTTTTAAACCAGCCATTTTATTTCTCACTATCGACCAGGCCGCGCACAAACGCGCGCTGCATGGCTAAAACGATGACGACCGGCGGGATCAGGGTCAGCAGCATCGCCGCCATCACCTGATTCCACTGGGTAGTACCTTCGCCGGTGGCGATCATGCCTTTAATACCGGCGACGGCGGTGCCAAGATTCACATCCTGAATAATCAGCAACGGCCACAGATACTGGTTCCAGCCGTAGATAAAGGTGATGACGAACAGCGCGGCGAGGTTGGTTTTCGACAGCGGCAGCACGATGTCGCGAAAGAAGCGCATCGGCGAAGCGCCATCGATACGCGCCGCTTCAATCAGCTCGTCCGGCAGGGTCATAAAGAACTGGCGGAACAGGAAGGTGGCGGTGGCCGAAGCCATCAACGGCAGCGTTAACCCGGCATAGCTGTCGAGCATGTTGAGGTTGGCGATCACCTCCACCGTCGGGAAAATACGCACCTCGACCGGCAGCATCAGGGTGATAAAGATCATCCAGAAGAACAGGTTACGCAGCGGAAAGCGGAACCAGACGATGGCGAACGCCGAAAGCATCGACACCACGATTTTGCCGACCGTAATGGCGAACGCCATGATGAAACTGTTGAGCATCATCAGCCAGAACGGCGCGCTGTTGACGCCGACGCCGTTCACCCAGATGGTCTTCATGTTCTCCAGCAGATGTCCGCCGGGGATCAGCGTCATCGGCGTTTCAAACACCGATTTGTTATCCAGCGTCGCCGCCACGAAGGCGACGTACAGCGGGAATAAAATGACGGCAATGCCCAGAATCAGCATGGTGTGGCTGAAAATCGTCAGCCCGCGACGGTTCTCAATCATTGGTAACGCACCTTACTTTCAACGTAACGGAACTGCACCACCGTCAGGATAATGACGAGGAACATCAGCACCACCGACTGCGCGGCGGAAGCGGAAAGATCGAGCCCGGCGAAACCTTCGCGATAAATTTTGTAGATTAGGGTGGTGGTCGCCTGCACCGGGCCGCCGGCGGTGGCGGCATCGATCACCGGGAAGGTATCGAAGAAGGCGTAAACCAGGTTGACCACCAGCAGGAAGAAACTCACCGGCGCAATCAGCGGCAGCGCCAGCTTGAAGAAGCGGCGAATCGGCCCGGCGCCGTCGATGGCGGCGGCCTCAACCAGCGAACGCGGGATCGACTGCAGCGCGGCGAAGAAGAACAGGAAGTTGTAGCTTATCTGCTTCCAGACCGAGGCGAAGACCACCAGGAACATCGCCTGGCCGCTGTTTTGCGCGTGGTTCCAGTCGTAACCCAATTCGCCGAGGAAATGAGTGATCAGCCCGCGTCCGGGATTGAAGAGGAAGATCCACAGCACCGCCGCGACGGCGGGAGCCACGGCATACGGCAGCAGCATCAGCGTTTGATAAAAGCGGCTGCCGCGCACCACATAGTCGACCAGCGCGGCGAAAAACAGCGAAATGAGCAGGCCGCTGACGGTCACCAGGGCGCTAAATTTTATGGTGGTCCAGAACGAGTCCAGGTAGTACGGATCGTGGAACAGCGCAACGAAGTTATCCAGGCCGACGAACTGGCTGGAAAGGCCAAAGGGATCGACGCTCTGCAGCGAGTACCACAGCGCTTCGCCTGCGGGCCAGATAAAGAAAATCAACGTGATAATCAGCTGCGGCGCGACCAGCACATAGGGCAGCCAGCGCGAGCGGAATACCGGACGGGATGATGACATTGAGATTGGGTTCCTGAACAATGCCGGGTGGCGGCTACGCCTTACCCGGCCTACATAGGGCACATCGTAGGCCCGGTAAGCGCAGCGCCACCGGGCAAGTTACAGATTACGATTTGGTCGCTTGCTCGAAGCGACGCAGCAGCTGGTTCCCTCGCTGCACGGCGGAATCCAGCGCCTGCTGCGGGGTTTTCTTGCCGGTCCACACGCTCTCCAGCTCTTCATCGACGATGGTGCGGATTTGCGGCATGTTGCCCAGGCGCAGACCTTTGGTGAACGGCAACGGCGGCTTGTTCAGCATCTGGCGGGTAGCGATATCGGCGCCCGGGTTCTTATCATAGAAGCCCTGCTGACGCGTCAGATCGTAGGCCACGGTAGTGATCGGCAGGTAGCCGGTTTTCTGGTGCCACTCGGCGGCGTTTTCCGGTTTGGTCAGGAAGTCGAGGAACTTCGCCACGCCGGTGTAGGTCTCTTTGTCTTTGCCCTGCATCACCCACAGGCTGGCCCCGCCGATGATGGCGTTCTGCGGCGCGCCTTTCACGTCGGCATCGTAAGGCATCATGCCGACGCCGTAGTTAAATTTGGCGTACTGGCGGATATCGGCCAGCGAGCCGGACGAGGCAGTGGTAATGGCGCAGTCGCCGTTATAGAACTTTTCGGTAGACTCGTCTTTACGCCCGAAGTAGCTGAAATCGCCCTTCTTGTTCATCTCTTCGAGCAGCGCGATATGCTTCACCTGCTCCGGCTTGTTGAACTCAAGAACCGCGTCGGTACCGTCGAAGCCGTTATTCTTCGTGGCCACCGGCAGACCGTGCCAGGCGCTGAAGTTTTCAATCTGGATCCAGCCCTGCCAGCCGCTGGCGTAGCCGCACTTCATCCCGGCGGCTTTCAGCTTCGCGGTGTAGGCCGCCAGATCCTGCCAGGTCTTCGGCGGCTGCTCCGGATCTAAGCCGGCTTTTTTGAAGGCGTCTTTGTTGTAGTAGAGCACCGGGGTAGAGCTGTTAAACGGCTGGGAGAGCAGATGGCCGGTTTTCGAATCGGTGTAATACCCGGCCACCGTCGGTACGAACTGCGATTCATCAAACTTGATGCCCGCCTCGCTAAACACCTGGTAGACCGGCTTAATGGCTTTTGACGCCATCATGGTGGCGGTGCCGACTTCATACACCTGCAGGATAGCCGGCGCGTTGCCGGTACGGAAGGCGGCGATACCGGCGCTCAGGCTCTGCTCGTAGTTGCCTTTGTATACCGGAACGATTTTGTAATCAGGATTGGCCGCGTTAAAGCGTTGCGCCAGAGAATCCACTTCTTTACCCAGCTCGCCTTCCATTGAGTGCCAGAATGGGATGGTGGTAACCGCCAGGGCCTGACCGGCAAAAGCCAGGCTCAGCGCCAGTCCTAAAGCTGTATGTCGTAACGATATCATCGGTTATCTCTCTTGTTGTGCCGGATGCGCGATTTCACGCGTTTTATGCTCGCGGGGTAACATGACATGTTCGAATTACAGAAAAATAACTTTTTTATTACAAAAAAAAGATAGTAACGGGTCAGAGAGATGACAAGCCGATGAAAGGACGGGGGAAGTAAAGTGGGAGCTGAGACACGGATAATATTCGTGCGGTCGGCTCCCGGGGTCGGCGCAAGCGCCTCGCCCGGGCTACAAACCGGCGAAGCCGCCGGGTTGCAACGAGTTAACCGTCATCCACGCAAACGCGCGACAATCTGTTCCAGGGTAAGTTGCCCTGCTGCTGCCTCGACGGTCATGCCGACGAAGTCTGGATTCGCTGGCAATATAATTCCATTTCGCTTTAAAAAAAGCAGGGTGATAAACAGTGCCGTACGCTTATTACCATCATTAAATATATGACCGCGAGAAATCGCCAGCAGATGCATCGCAGCGAGTCGCCACACGTCTGTCACACCTTCATATTCAATTTTGTTTAGCACCCTATACATTATCGCTTCGGCACGCCCCGGATCGGGCATACCGGCAACGCCAGGCGTGACGCGGAGCAGCCTGTCGTGAAACTGTATTATCTCTTCCGCTGAGATAATCTGCAGCGTCATTTATCCGCAAGCTCCCTGATCTCATCACCATGAACCGCCATGATAGCCGCGAACTCATCATCCATTCTGGCCGCCTGGTAGCGTTCAAACTCTTCTGCACTAATGATGACTGCAGATTTATGCCCACGACGGGTAATGGTCACAGGTACACCTGTCACTGCGCTTTCCAGCACATCGGCCAGATTTTGCCGGGCTTCGCTATAGTTAACCGTTCTCATAAAAACCTCCTAAGCTGTACTCTTTTATTGTACAACATACATGTACAAAAAAAGAGCCAACAGGCTCTTTTAAATGTATTCGTGCGATCGGCTCCCGGGGTCGGCGCAAGCGCCTCGCCCGGGCTACAAACCGGCGAAGTGAACGACGCCGGGTTGCGATGAATTAACCGCCGAGATAGGCGCTGCGCACCGCCTCGTTGGCCAACAGCGCGTCGCCGGTGTCCTCCAGCACCACGTGGCCGTTCTCCAGCACATAGCCGCGGTCGGCCAGCTTCAGCGCCTGGTTGGCGTTCTGCTCAACCAGGAAGATCGTCATTCCCTGCTCGCGCAGCTGCTCGATGGTGTCGAAAATCTGCTGAATGATAATCGGCGCCAGCCCCAGCGACGGTTCATCCAGCAGCAGCAGGCGCGGTTGGCTCATCAGGGCGCGACCGATCGCCAGCATCTGCTGCTCGCCGCCGGACATGGTGCCGGCGCGCTGAATACGGCGTTCATGCAGACGCGGGAACAGCTCATACACCCATTTGATGCGGGTCTGGAACTGATCGCGGTCGGCAAAAAAACCGCCCATCGCCAGGTTCTCTTCCACCGTCATACGCGAAAAGACGCGCCGCCCTTCCGGAACGATCGCCACCGCCTCGCGCATGATCTTCGCGGTTTGCCAGTCGGTAATATCCTTACCGTCAAAGACAATGCGCCCGCTGGAGGCGCGCGGGTCGCCGCACAGCGTGCCGAGCAGGGTGGTTTTCCCCGCGCCGTTGGCGCCGATAAGCGTGACGATCTCGCCCTGTTTGATATGCAGGCTGACGTTGTGCAGCGCCTGAATCTTGCCGTAGTGGGCGCTGACGTTGTCAAAAGTTAACATCGCGTTTTCCATCTTATGCCTCACCAAGGTATGCGCGGATCACGTCCGGGTTATTACGAATCTCTTCCGGCGTCCCGTTGGCCAGCGGTGTTCCCTGGTTCACGACGTAGATGCGATCGGAAATGCCCATCACCAGCTTCATATCGTGTTCGATAAGCAGGATGGTGGTGTTGTGATGGTTACGCAGCTCGGCGATAAGCTCGTCCAGCTCTTTGGTCTCTTTCGGGTTCAGCCCCGCCGCCGGTTCATCGAGCATCAGAATTTCCGGCTGGGTCACCATGCAGCGGGCAATCTCCAGCCGACGCTGGTCGCCGTAGGCCAGGTTGCTGGCCTGACGGTTGGCATGCTCCAGCAGGCCGATACGCTCCAGCCAGGTGGCGGCCCTGTCCAGCGCTTCGCTCTGTGCGCGACGGAAGGCCGGCGTTTTCAGCAGGCCGGAGAAGAGCCCGGTTTTCAGCTGCTGATGCTGCGCCACCAGCAGGTTTTCAATCACCGTCATTTCGCGGAACAGGCGCACGTGCTGGAAGGTCCGCACCACGCCCATCCGCGCAATCTGCTGACCCGGCAGCCCTTCCAGGTGCTGGTCGCGCAGCAGAATAGTGCCGCCGGTGGGCTTGTAAAAACCGGTCAGGCAGTTAAAGACGGTGGTCTTCCCGGCGCCGTTGGGGCCGATCAGCGAGACGATCTCGCGCTCTCTGAGCTCCAGCGACACATTGTTGACGGCCAGCAGACCGCCGAAACGCATCATCAGGCCGCTAACGGATAATAATGGCTGACTCATGCCTGCTCTCCTTTCGCCTGACCGTTTTTCAGCTTCAACTGCACGCGCGTCATTGGCAGAAGCCCCTGCGGACGCCAGATCATCATCAGCACCATCAGGCCGCCGAGCATTAACATGCTGTATTCGTTGAAGTCACGCATCAACTCGCGCGAGACCACCAGCAGAATAGCCGCGAGGATCACCGCGAACTGCGAGCCCATCCCGCCCAGCACGACGATCGCCAGCACAAAGGCTGACTCGGCGAAGGTAAAGGATTCCGGGCTGACGAAGCCCTGGCGCGCGGCGAACAGCGTGCCGGCGAAGCCAGCAAACGCGGCGCTGATGGTAAAGGCGGTCAGCTTGATGCGCGTCGGGCTCAGGCCCAGCGAACGACAGGCGATCTCATCTTCACGCAGCGCTTCCCACGCCCGGCCCAGCGGCATTCGCAGCAGGCGGTTGATGACGAACAGGCTGAGCACTACCAGCAGCAACGCCACCAGGTAGAGGAAAATCACCCGGTCGGAGGGATCGTATTTGACGCCGAAGAAGTTGCTGAAGGTATCCCAGCCGCCTTCGCGGGCGCTGCGGCTAAATTCGAGGCCAAAGAAGGTCGGTTTCGGGATCTGGCTGATGCCGTTCGGCCCGCCGGTGATCTCGGTATTGTTGAGCAGCAGAATGCGCACGATCTCGCCGAAGCCTAAGGTCACAATCGCCAGGTAGTCTCCGCGCAAACGCAATACCGGGAAGCCCAGCAGGAAACCGGCCGCCGCGGAGACCAGGCCGGCCAGCGGGAGACAGGTCCAGAAGCCGAGACCGTAATAGTGGTTCAGCAGCGCAAAGGTATACGCGCCGATGGCATAGAACCCGCCGTAGCCCAGCACCAGCAGGCCGGAAAGGCCGACCACCACGTTCAACCCGAGGCCGAGGATGATATAGATCATCGTCAGGGTGGCGATATCCACCGTGCCGCGCGACACCATAAACGGCCAGGCCACGGCAATCACCAGCAGGGCTATCAGGAACAGCTTCTGCTTCACCGTCGACCCGTCAATCGCCGGCATAATAAATTTCGGCCCGGAGACGTTCTTAACCGCTTTCTGGAACAGCGGCCGCAGCAGCTGGAAGAAAAAGACCACCGCGGTACCGATGAAGATCCACTGCCAGCGAATATCGGCGGCGGTATCGACCACCAGTTTGGTGCCGTTCAGCTCCAGCTGCACGCCCATAAAGACGCCCGCCAGAATGAAGAACATCACGGCAGAGAGCAGCGCCATTGCAATTTGCATCGGTTTCATACTTTTTCCACCTCCGGGCGGCCCAGAATGCCGGTCGGCATCACTAACAGCACCAGAATCAGCAGCGCGAAGGAAACGACGTCCTTATATTCGGTGCTGAGATAGGCGGAAGAGAGCGCCTCGGCAATACCCAGGATCAGGCCGCCGATCATCGCGCCAGGGATGCTGCCGATCCCGCCGAGCACGGCGGCGGTGAACGCCTTCATCCCGGCCATAAAGCCGATGTAGGGGTTAATCACGCCGTAGAACTGCCCCAGCAGCACGCCGGCCACCGCCGCCATCGCTGCGCCGATGACAAAGGTCAGGGCAATGACGCGGTCGGTGTTAATCCCGAGCAGGCTGGCCATTTTCAGATCTTCCGCGCAGGCGCGGCAGGCGCGCCCCATCCGCGAGTAGCGAATAAACAGCGTCAGGGCCAGCATGGCGATAAAGGTCACCACCCAGATCACCAGTTGCATGGTGGTGATCGTCGCGGAGAAGCTGTCGCTGTGGCCGACGACCCACTGGCCGTTAAACAAGCTCGGCAGCGCCACGTCGCGGGAGCCCTGGGTCAGGCTGACGTAGTTCTGCAGGAAGATAGACATCCCGATGGCGGAGATCAGCGCAATCAGGCGCTTGGAGTTACGCACCGGCCGATAGGCCACGCGCTCAATGCTCCAGCCGTAGGCGCTGGCAATCACAATGGCGCCCACGAATCCGGCGGCGACCAGCAGCCAGCTAGTGTCAATGCCCATCATCATCAGCGCGGCGATGATCATGAAGGAGACATAGCTGCCAATCATATAGACCTCGCCGTGGGCGAAGTTGATCATGCCGATAATGCCGTACACCATCGTATAGCCGATGGCGATCAGCGCATAGGTACTGCCCAGCGTGACGCCGTTAAACATCTGCTGCAGAAAATAGAGAAACTGCTCGGACATAAGGTAACCTTTTTCAAACCGCCCGCGGTTCGCGGGCGGAGGGATAACTCGTCTTCAGCGCTTATTTCGCCGCGCTCGAAGAGCCGTCGGCGTGCCACTGGAAGACACCAAACTCAAATCCCTTCAGATCGCCTTTTTCATCCCAGGTCAGCGGCCCAATCACGGTTTTCGCCCCGTGCGCTTTCAAATCTTTGATTAAATCCAGCGGCTGCTGGCTGCCGGTTCTGTCCATCGCCTGCGCCAGCGACTGAACGGCGGCATAGGTGATCCAGACGTACGGTCCGCTCGGATCTTTCTTCTCCGCTTTCAGCGCGTTGACGATGGCGCTGTTGGCAGGGTCCTGATCGTAGCGTTTTGGCATTGTCACCAGCATGCCTTCCGCCGCGGCGCCCGCGATATTGGACAGCGAGGCGTTGCCGACCCCTTCCGGCCCCATAAACACGGTTTTCAACCCGACGGAGCGCGCCTGGCGCAGCATCTGGCCCATTTCCGGGTAGTAGCCGCCGTAGTAGACGAAGTCGATGTTCTCTTTCTTCAGGCGCGCCAGCAGGGCGGAGAAATCTTTTTCCCCCGCGGTGATGCCATCGAAGAAGACGATGTTGGCCCCGGCTTTCTTCAGGTTGTCCTGCACCGAACGCGCCAGCCCTTCGCCGTACTGCTGCTTGTCATGAATGATGGCGATACGCTGCGGTTTCACTTTCTCGACGATATATTTCGCCGCGGTCGGCCCCTGCGAGGAGTCGAGGCCGGCGGTACGCATGATGTACTGGTATCCGCGCTGGGTCAGCTCCGGGTTGGTCGCCCCGGGGGAGATCATCAGGATGCCTTCATCCTCATAGATGTCGGAAGCCGGCTGGGTGGAAGAGGAGCACAGGTGGCCGATAACGTACTGAATGCCGTCGTTGACGATTTTGTTGGCCACCGCGACCGCTTGCTTCGGATCGCAGGCGTCGTCATATTCGACGGCCACCAGCTTGTCGCCCTTAATGCCGCCGCTGGCGTTGATGTCTTTAATCGCCTGACGCGCGCCATTGAACTCCATGTCGCCCCACTGGGCCACTGGACCCGACATCGCGCCGACCACGGCGACCTTAATATCCTTGGCCATCGCCGCGTGCGACATCGCTAATGCGACAATGCCCGCGACGATGGTTTTCGCGTTCCTTTTCATGCTGCAGAACCCCGTTCGTGATGTGGTGTAAATGTTTTGTATTTTTATGGTTAAAAAGCATTCTGTGCTTTTATTAAACAACGCCATTTTTACCATTGAGTTTAATGGTTTAGCGCAGTTTTTCACTAAAAAACAGATTAAAACCTCTATTTTTCAGTCGATTAAGCAAAGATAATATTCTGTATTTTGGTGAAGATAAACAAAAAAAAGTCCATCCTGCAGCATAAAATAACGATACATAAGGCGGAATAAAACGCTGCACATTAGGTTAAAATTCTGCTTATTTTTCGATCCATGACGGATTGCGCTACCCTGACAACGCCAGGAAAACGAATCCCCTGATGTACGCGCAAAAAACAGCGCTCCGCCAGACAGCAATTTTGGGTACACTGGCGCCTCTGTTTTGCACTGGATTTGCCGCCCATGAAACTGACCATTATCCGTTTACAGCACTTCAGCGATCAGGATCGCATTGATCTGGGGAAAATCTGGCCGTCACAGGATCTGTCGACGCTGACCCTTGATGAAAACCATCGTCTCTACGCCGCCCGCTTTAACGAGCGCCTGCTGGGCGCCGTGCGCGTTACCCTGCGCGGCGTCGAAGGTGAGCTCAGCGATCTGTGCGTGCGTGAAGTGACCCGCCGCCGCGGCGTCGGACAATACTTAGTGGAAGAGACATTGCGTGATAACCCGGCGATCAATAGCTGGCGCGTCGCCGACCATGGGGTGGAGGACCGCGGCGTGATGGCGGCCTTTATGCAGGCGCTCGGCTTTAGCGCCCAGCAGAATGGTTGGGAAAAGCATTAAGCCGTAGCCCCAATAAGCGGAGCATGACCAAGGAAGAACCCGGCGGCGCTTCGCTTAGCCGGGCTACCTGGCGACTGTAGCCCCGGTAAGCGCAGCGCGACCGGGGTCAGACAACGCATTTGCAGTGGGAAAGGCGCCCCCCATTTAACCCAGCATTTCGCGTTGCAAAAAGGCGTCAAGACCCGACATCCCCGGGAGCTTACATCAGTAAGTGACCGGGGTTGAGGGCCGCAGACAACGCATTTGCAGAGTGAAAGGCCCCCACCCATTTAACCCAGCATTTCGCGTTGCAAAAAGGCGTCAAGACCCGAAATCCCCGGGAGCTTACATCAGTAAGTGACCGGGGTTGAGGGCCGCAGACAACGCATTTGCAGCGTGAAAGGCGCCCCTCATTTAACCCAGCATTTCGCGTTGCAAAAAGGCGTCAAGACCCGAAATCCCCGGGAGCTTACATCAGTAAGTGACCGGGGTTGAGGGCCGCAGACAACGCATTTGCAGAGTGAAAGGCCCCCACCCATTTAACCCAGCATTTCGCGTTGCAAAAAGGCGTCAAGACCCGAAATCCCCGGGAGCTTACATCAGTAAGTGACCGGGGTTGAGGGCCGCAGACAACGCATTTGCAGCGTGAAAGGCGCCCCTCATTTAACCCAGCATTTCGCGTTGCAAAAAGGCGTCAATACCCGAAATCCCCGGGAGCTTACATCAGTAAGTGACCGGGGTTGAGGGCCGCAGACAACGCATTTGCAGCGTGAAAGGCGCCGGTTAAATTATTTGGCGTCGGTCGCCGTACCATTAGCATGCCAGGTAAAGACCCCGAACTCAAAGCCTTTCAGGTCGCCTTTCTGATCCCACGACAGCGGGCCCATCACGGTGTCTACTGTCGCGCCTTTCAGGTATTTAGCGATTTCCGCCGGATCGTCAGACTGATTCAGGCCTGCCTGCAGCGACTGCAGCGCCGCGTAGGTGGTCCACACGAAGGCGCCGCTCGGATCCTGTTTCTTCGCCTTGATCGCATCCACGATCGGTTTGTTCGCCGGCACCTGGTCGTAGTTCTTCGGCTTGGTTACCAGCAGGCCTTCCGCCGACTCGCCGGCGATGTTAGACAGGGAGACGTTCGCTACGCCTTCCGGGCCCATAAACTGGGTTTTCAGACCGGCGGCGCGCGCCTGACGCAGGATCTGGCCCATTTCCGGGTGATAGCCGCCGTAGTAGACGAAATCGATATCCTCTTTCTTCAGGCGCGCCACCAGGGTGGAGAAATCTTTCTCACCGGCGGTGATCCCGTCGAAGAAGACCACGTTTGCCCCACCTTTTTTCAGGCCATCCTGCACCGCACGGGCCAAACCTTCGCCGTACTGCTGTTTGTCATGTACCACTGCGATACGCTGCGGCTTCACTTTGTCGAGAATGTATTTCGCCGCGGTTGGCCCCTGATCGGAGTCCAGACCGGTGGTGCGCAGGATCAGCTTATAGCCGCGCGCCGTCAGCTCCGGAGCAGTCGCTGCCGGGGTAATCATCAGAATGCCTTCGTCTTCATAGATATCAGACGCCGGCTGAGTGGAAGAGGAACACAGGTGACCAATAACGTATTTGATGCCGTCGTTGACCACTTTGTTGGCTACCGCTACCGCCTGTTTCGGGTCGCAAGCGTCATCATATTTGACGATCTGCAGCTTATTGCCCTTGATGCCGCCCTTAGCGTTGATATCCGCTACCGCCTGCTCTGCGCCGGTAAACTCCTGGTCGCCGTACTGGGCCACCGGGCCGGACATCGCCCCGACTACCGCGATTTTGATATCTTCTGCCAGCGCCGCGCTGCTCATAACTAAGGCAATACATCCTGCCAGTAACGCTTTACCCTTCATATTCATCCTGAGGCTCCCCATTATTATGGTTTTTGCATTTGTTGTGATGTTGTTTATTAGCGCATTATTTTGTTTATACCGATAGGAAAAGCATATGATAGCTAATCAACCGGGGGCTGCCCGCGCTTTTGCAGCACACTATGCTAAACATACCGTCATTCTGAGGAATTTGAAACGACTAAATTGCGGGCTATGTAACAGATAAGTGACAAATAAAAAAACCGCGCCAGCATGAACCGGACGCGGTGCAAAACAGAGCCTGATTACCAGCCTGCGGGTAGGTAGCCCACCGCGGATGCTATCGCGTAGGCGGCGCTGCAAAGATACAACAACACAATGAAGCATTGGATAAGCGGATGGGTCATCCAGGCCGGACAGGTCCAGCCCGGGGTCAGATCGCCACGCTGGCGGGCGCCCTTGAGCATCAGGATCGGCATAATCGATAAAATGACGCCGCTGAACACCCCGGCAAAATAGAGCGCGTTGACGAAGGAAACCATGCCGCTATAGGCCAGTACAAACGGCGGGATCGCCACCACCAGCAGCACCATCAGGCGCCGGGCGGGCTGTTCGTCATTCCCCAGGCGGAACTGATCGAAGATATTGGTCAGGAAGCTGCCGCCCAGTCCCCAGTAGGAGGTCAGCATCGCGCACAGCGCAAACAGATTGGCTGAGAAGAAGGCCCATTCGCCAAGCGCCCGCCCCCAGGAGATGGTGGCCACATCCGAGATATTGTCCAGACCGTTAAGCGAGATCACCGACAACGGCACCAGCGCCAGCAGGGTAAAGGTCAGCGCCATGCCGACCATGATGGCTTTAGGCAATTTTTCCGGTTTGTCGGCGAAGCCCCGCGCCATCTCCGGCACGATATACTGTGCCGAGAAGCAGAATGCTACGACGTTGAAGACCGGAACCATATACAGCCAGTTGCCGTCGAGCAGATAGCCGACGCGGGTGGTCTCTTTCAACAGCGTGGCAATCACCAGCACCGAGATCATCACCACCATGCCGATGCTGATAAATTTCTCACCGCGGCCGATCGCCTTCAGCCCCAGGTAGAGTACCCCTGCCGCCGGAACGAAAAACAGCACGCTGCCCAGCGCCGGCGAGATGCCAAACAGGGAGTGCAGCAGCTTACCGCTGCCGGTCATATACGCCGTCAATGCCCCGACGCTATTGACGCAGACGGAGAGAAACATCATCAGCGCGCCAAAGCCGCCGACGTAGCGCTTCGATAATCCACTGAGCTGCAGATGTTTACGGGTGCGCAGCGTGGATTCCGCGACATAGAGCATAGTCACCGTGGTCAGACTACCCACCAGCACCAGCCAGAACAGCAGTGGTAAAAAGCCCGCTTTGCTTGACGCATAGGCGATAGAGAGGACGCCCGCGCCAATATTGGTACCGACAATCATCGATACCCCTTCGACGAAGCTCAGAGATTTTGCAGGGACAGCCGTACGTTCCCGGCCGGTGAGGACGGGAGAAAAGGTGGAGTTTTCAGACATAATACTTTCCGTTTTACTCCGGCGGTTGTCACCGCCGGAAAAAAGGTGATATCAGGGTGATAAACCACTCACGCTGAGCATAAACAGCCGGCTGCGGCGTCCTGTTTCTGTTCGGCTTCCCTGCCGCCGCAGCCCGCCGGGGAGACGTTAGCTCTTCAGTACGCGCGCCAGAATATCCAGCGCTTTCGAGAACTGGGCATCCGGAATCGTCAGCGGATACAGGAAGCGGATCACGTTGCCGTAGACGCCACAGCTCAGCAGCAGCAGGCCGTTCTCCTGCGCTTTCTGTTGCACCTGGCGGGTGAACTCCGGCGACGGCTCGCCAGTTTGCGGATCGTTAAACTCCACTGCCACCATCGACCCCCGGCCGCGGACATCAACGATCGCCGGGCAGGTAGCGCGCGCCTGGTTGAGCACTTCCTGCAGATGGCTACCCAGCTGTTCAGCGCGCTGGCACAGCTGCTCTTCGGCAATGACATCCAGCACCGCGTGCGCCGCGGCCACCGCCAGCGGGTTACCGGCATAGGTTCCGCCCAGCCCGCCTGGGGCTGGCGCATCCATCACCTCGGCGCGACCGACAACGCCCGACAGCGGGAAACCGCCGGCGAGGCTTTTCGCCATCGTCATCAGATCCGGTTTCACCTCATAGTGCTGCATAGCGAACAGCTTGCCGGTGCGGGCGAAACCGGTCTGCACTTCATCGGCGATCAGCAGAATGCCGTGGGTATCGCACAGGTCGCGCAGCGCCTGCATAAAATCGGCCGGCGCGACGTTAAAGCCGCCTTCCCCCTGGATCGGCTCGAGAATGATGGCCGCTACCTGGTCCGGCGCAATATCCGCTTTGAAAATGCGCTCCAGGCTTTTCAGCGCATCCGCGGTGGTCACGCCATGCGCCGCATTGGGGTAAACGCCGTGATACACCGAGCCCGGGAACGGCCCGAAGCCGATTTTGTAGGGCGCGACCTTACCGGTGAGGGCCATGGTCATAAAGGTACGGCCGTGGAAGCCGCCGCCGAAGGTAATCAGCCCCGGACGACCGGTGTAAGCGCGGGCGATTTTCACCGCGTTCTCGACCGCTTCCGCGCCGGTGGTGAAGAAAGCCGTTTTTGCCGGCCCGTCAATTGGCGCCAGATCGTTGATACGCTCCGCCAGCGAAACATAGCTTTCGTACGGCACAATCTGATAGGCGGTGTGGGTGAACGCCTGCAGCTGCTCGGCTACCGCGGCGACCACTTTCGGATGGCGGTGACCGGTATTTAACACGGCGATCCCGGCGGCGAAATCGATCACCTCATTGCCTTCGATATCCCACAGCGTGGCGTTTTCCGCCTTCTCGACAAAGTAGTTACACATTACGCCTACGCCGCGCGGCGTCGCCTGCTGGCGACGTTGATTCAGTTCTGAGCTTTTCACCTGCGAATCTCCTGTCGTGTATGTCACGTTATCGCAACAAATTAGAAACGATGTCGTTTATTTACACAGGAGTTGGCCCTATAATCGAGTACCAATTTTGAATATCTGAGGGATCCAATTGCGTTCGCTGGTGGGTGACCTGGTGCTGGTCCGTCTGCAGGAAGAGCGGGATCCTCTTCTGCACAAACGCTTATATAACGCGCTGCGCCGCGCGATCCTCGACGGTTCGCTGGCGCCTCAAAGCCGTCTGCCGCCGTCGCGGGACCTGGCGGGCGAACTTGGCGTGTCAAGAAACACCATATTAACAACTTATGAACAATTGCTGGCGGAAGGATATGTGGTTTCCCGTCGGGGAAGCGGAACATTCGTTGCCCAAACCGCCCCTGAGAGCTCATTGACGGCTAAAGAAGAGCGGGAAAACAACAGTCTTGCGGCACCGACGGCGCATCTTTCACACCGAGGCCAGCATCTGCTCGGCCAGGTCAGCGCCAGCCCGCGCCAGTGGGGAGCGTTTATACCCGGCGTGCCGGACGTTAACGCCTTCCCCCACCCGCTGTTCAGTAAGATCCAGGCCCGCATCAGCCGTCGGCCCAAACCGGAGCGGCTCAGCTATAGCTGCAACGGCGGCACTCCGGAACTGCAGCAGGCGCTGGTGGATTATCTGCGCGTGTCGCGCGGCGTCCACTGTCAGTCAGATCAAATTCTTATCACCGAGGGGATCCACCAGGCGATCGATCTGGTCACCCGCATGCTGTGTGATAACGGCGATCTGGCGTGGGTGGAGGAGCCTTCCTACTGGGGGATCCGCCACGTGCTGGCGATGAACGACGTTCGGGCAGAGCCCCTGACCGTCGATGCCAACGGCCTGTGCCCGCCGGAGACGGTTGACGATGCGCCGAGGCTGATCTTCGTTACGCCTTCCCACCAGTATCCGCTGGGCGCGGTGATGAGCCTTGAGCGCCGCCAGCGCCTGCTGGCGCTCGCCCGTCAGCAGGGGAGCTGGATCGTCGAAGATGATTATGACAGCGAGTTTCGCTTTTCCGGTCAGCCGATCCCCGCCCTGCAGGGTCTGGTCGCCGACGCCCCGGTGGTCTATATCGGCACCTTCAGCAAGACGCTCTATCCCGGCCTGCGTCTGGGCTACGTGGTGATCCCGCGGCCGCTGGTCAGCGACCTGAAGCACGCCCATGCCGAGCTTTACCGCGGCGGCCATTCGCTGATCCAGATGGCGCTGGCGGAGTTTATTACCGCCGGCCACTATTCGGCCCATATCCGCCGTATGCGGCTGCTCTACAGCCGTCGCCGCGCCTTTTTAACTGAGCTTATCCAGCAGCACTGTATGCCGTACGCCCTGTCTGACTTCAGCGATAATGCCGGGCTGCATTTGATCCTCAATTTGCCCGCAGAGGCTGACGATGTGGCGATCGCCAGAGAGGCCAATGCGCGGCACATTCTGGTGCGGCCGCTGTCGCGCTACTACCTGACGGCGGCGCGCAAGAAAGGATTACTGATGGGATTCGCCAGCCAGCCCGAAGAGCAGATGGCGTCGGCGTTCAGCGTCTTACTCGGCTGCCTGCAGACGCACTGCCCGCAGATGCTCCTGCTCCGGGAGGACGCAGAAAAACAAAACGCCCCAACCTGAGGCGGGGCGTTATCGGGGAGCCTGATATCAGGTATCAGGCAGGCGTGGCGTATCAGGCTTCGATAGCGGCACGCAGTTTTTTCATGGCGTTCTTTTCCAGCTGACGCACGCGCTCTGCGGAGACGCCGTAGCGGTCGGCCAGTTCCTGCAGCGTGGACTTGTTATCTTCGTCCAGCCAGCGGGCGCGGATGATGTCCTGGCTACGCTCGTCCAGGCCCTGCATCGCGTCAGTCAGCTTATTCGCCGCCTGCTCTTCCCAGTTATCGTCTTCGATGCCGTCGGCAAAGTTAGACGTTTTGTCCTGCAGATACAGGACCGGCGCCATCGGCTGGCTGTCGGACTCATCGTCGGACGACATGTCGAAGGTCATGTCCTGGGCCGCCATACGGGATTCCATCTCGCGGACGTCTTTGCTCGACACGCCCAGCTCACGGGCTACCATTTCCACTTCATCCTGGTTGAACCAACCCAAACGCTGTTTGGTTTTACGCAGGTTAAAGAACAGCTTACGCTGTGCTTTGGTGGTAGCGACCTTCACAATACGCCAGTTGCGCAGCACGTATTCGTGAATTTCGGCTTTAATCCAGTGCACGGCGAAGGAGACCAGGCGCACACCCACTTCCGGGTTGAAGCGACGCACGGCTTTCATCAGGCCGATATTGCCTTCCTGGATCAGATCCGCCTGCGGCAGGCCATAGCCCGAGTAGTTACGAGCAATGTGAACAACAAAGCGCAGGTGAGACAGAATCAGCTTTTTCGCTGCTTCCAGATCGCCCTGGTAATGCAGCTTTTCAGCAAGCTCCCGCTCTTCATCAGCCGACAGCATCGGCCAAGTGTTAGCGGCCCGGATGTACGATTCCAGGTTACCAACGGGGGCTAAAGCTAAAGTTTGCATTTCTTTGGTCATTCAAATCCTCTCAATTGATATCTTCTGACGCGTTCTTGTCCCCATCAGGCAACAAGCATGCCAGCATTCATGAGCAACGAGAATATCACTCACATTAGTATCAGACAGTGATTTTATCCACAAGTTCCATGCAACGGTGTGAATAAATTACGCACAAAATGTGACACCACGATGAAAAAGTGAGGGCAGGAAAAGGGGAACAAGCTTGCGGTATCTTTCCCTGCGAACAGGAACTCATTGCAGCAGGGAAAGATTATATCACGCTTTTATTAATCGGGAGTAAAGTGACGTAAATGTTGCACTGTCGCCAGCCAGGCGGCTACCCACCCGATCATCGAGCAGACGATCAACATCAACAGACACTCGTCGAAGCCTAAGCCGCTCAGCTCAAACTGGGTGCCGAAGACTTTCGCCACTTCGGTCACCGCCGACGAGAGGCGCATTACCAGAATCTCCGACAGGATCAGCGATAAAAACGCGCCGGAAAAGCCCAGCATCGCTCCGCCGTAGAGGAACGGACGCAGGATAAAGCCGTCGGTGGCGCCGATAAGCTTCTGAACGTTAATGGTATCGCGGCGGGCGAAGATGCTCAGGCGCACGCTGTTGCCGATCACCAGGAACACCGCCGCCACCATCAGCACGCCGATCATCGCCGACACGCGTCCTACCAGCCCGGTGAGCGAAGAGAGACGGGCAAACCAGCTGTCGTCCATCCGCACTTCATCGACCCCCTGGATCCGCGTTACCCGATCGCGCAGGGTATTCAGCGCCTCGGTGCTCTGGAAATCCAGCTTCGGCACCACGATGGCGACCGCCGGCAGCGGGTTCTCCTCCAGCATATCCAGGGCGCCGCCAAAGCCTGACCAGTTACGGAACTCCCCCAGCGCCTCGTCACGGGACAAATAGTTTACCTTGTCGACGCCCTGCTCCGCCTGCAGCTGGCCCACCACCCGCGCCGCGGCATCGTCATCCAGCGTTTTTTCCAGATAAACGGTGATCTGCGGCGAGGGATAATACTGGGACGCCGCGCTGCTGACGTTTTTGTAGACCATGTAGCAGACGCTTGGCAGGGTCAACGAAATGGCGATGACCATTACCGTCAGGAAGGTCGCCAGCGGCGTGCTTTTTAGATCCTGCAGCGCGCCGTGCCAGGCATAGCGCACCTGCTCGTTGAATACGTTGCTCTTACGCGAGGCCGGGTTAGGCGCCGCTTTCGGCCGTTTTGGCGCATTGCGCCCGCCGCCGCCGCCGCCCGCGGCGTTGCGCAGGCGATCGAACTTGCTGCCGAACTGGCGAATCTGGTTCATTGCGTCGCGCTTATTCACCCCGAATGCCTCCATGCAGATGGCCGTCGCTAAGCGTCAGCACGCGGTACGGACGACTGGAGATAAGCCCCAGATCGTGCGTGGCCATCAGTACCGTCACCCCGACGCGGTTAAACTCTTCAAACAGACGTAAAATCCCCTCCGAGAGCGCCTCGTCGAGGTTGCCGGTCGGTTCATCCGCCAGCAGCACCGCCGGCTTGTTGACCACCGCGCGAGCGATTCCCACGCGCTGCTGCTCACCGCCGGAGAGCTGAATGGGAAAATTCTTCGCTTTGTCCAGCAGGCCAACCTTGTCCAGCGCCGCCGAGACGCGACGACGAATATCATCGCCGCTGGCGCCGGCGATAATCAGCGGGATCGCCACGTTGTCATACACGGTACGATCCATCAGCAAATGGTGGTCCTGGAAAATCATACCGATCTGGCGGCGCAGGAACGGCACCTCACGGCTCTTCAGACGGCTGATTTCATGACCGCTGAAGAAGATTTTCCCGGCGCTGGGCCGTTCGATACCACAGATAAGCTTCAGCAGGGTACTCTTCCCTGCGCCGGAATGGCCGGTCAGAAACGCCATCTCGCCCGGCTGCAGGTGGAAGGTCACCCCCTGCAGCGCTTGTCTCCCACCGAGATAGGCTTTGCTGACTTGTTCAAAGCGAATCATTCTTAATCCTCTCGGGCAAAAAGTGCCTCAATAAAGTCGCCCGCATTAAACGGACGCAGATCCTCAATACGCTCGCCGACGCCAATATAGCGAATCGGAATGCCGAACTGATCGGCCACCGAGAAGATCACGCCGCCTTTGGCGGTGCCGTCCAGCTTGGTCAAAGTGATCCCGGTCAAACCTACCGCCTCATGGAACAGTTTGGCCTGGCTAATAGCATTCTGCCCGGTGCTGGCGTCAATGGTTAACATCACCTCGTGCGGCGCGTCGACGTCCAGCTTTTTCATTACCCGGACAATCTTCTTCAGCTCTTCCATCAGGTGCGATTTATTTTGCAAACGCCCGGCGGTATCGGCAATCAGTACGTCAACATGGCGCGCCTTCGCCGCCTGAATGGCGTCGAAAATCACCGAGGCGGAGTCGGCGCCGGTGTGCTGGGCGATCACCGGGATATTATTACGCTGGCCCCAGACCTGCAGCTGTTCCACCGCCGCCGCACGGAAGGTATCCCCCGCCGCCAGCATCACCGACTTACCCTGCTGTTCAAACTGACGCGCCAGCTTGCCGATGGTAGTGGTTTTCCCCACCCCGTTCACACCGACCATCAGAATAACAAATGGCGTTTTGCCTTCAACGTTCAGCGGCTCGTCTACTTTGGCGAGAATCTCGCCCATCTCTTCTTTCAGCAGGCCGTACAGCGCTTCCGCATCGCGCAGCTGCTTACGGCTGGCGCCTTCCGTCAGGTTGGTAATGATCTTGCGGGTGGTTTCCACCCCGACGTCGGCGATCAGCAGCTGTTCTTCCAGCTCTTCAAACAGATCATCGTCGATCTTCTTACCGCGGAACAGGCTGATAAATCCGGAACCGAGATTTTGCTTCGTTTTCAGCAGGCTACGTTTGAGGCGGGCGAAGAAACCTTCTTTTGTCGGTTTTTCCTGCTCCTGAGCCAGCGCTTCAAGCGGCGCCTCGTCCTCGGGCGCCGGCACCACTACCGCCGCCTCTTCTGCCGCTTCGGCCGCCAGCGCCTGCGCTTCCAGCTCTTCATCGCTTAACGGCGCGTCCTCTTCGGGCGCTTCTGTCTCCTGCGGCTGGACAACGATGCCTTCCACAGGCTGCTCTGCTACGGCTTCCGCCACCACCGGTTCGGCGATAACCTCTTCCGCCAGCGGCTCAACCACCGCAGGCTGTTCAGGCGGTTCGCTGACCGCGGGCTCCGGTTCAACAACAGGCGTTTCTTCGGTCAGAACAGGCGTTTCCACCCACTCTTCTTCCTGCGCGCTGGCAGGCTCCGCGAGGTGCGCTTTTTCGCTTTCGACCACCGTCTCGGTCACTTCGACGACGTCTTCGGCAAACGCCTCCGGGTCTACTTTCGGCGCGCTCGGCTCAGCAGGGGTTTCAACCGCCGGTATCTCTTCGGCAACCGCTTGCTGTTCTTCTACTTTTTGCTCAGTCTCGGTTTCCTGTGCCTGTTCTTTCTGTCCAAAGCCCAGCCAGGAAAAGAAGCCACGTTTTTTCTCTTTTGCCATTTGCGACCACACTCCTCGCTGTTTATTCATGGCGCAGCTTCATCAGAAGCTGAAAAAATGATGAAATTAGTTGGATAGTCTATCACTTAACTTAACTCGCAGCACCGCCCCCGGATTAAGGTTTCGTCAACCGCCGTCGATCGCTAGAATAGCAGGCTGGAAGTTGAGACTTGAGCAGAGAGATGAAAAAACCAAACCACGCGGGCAGCGGCCAGATCCGCATCATCGGCGGGCAATGGCGCGGCCGTAAATTACCGGTGCCGGAGAGCCCGGGCCTGCGGCCGACCACCGACCGGGTTCGCGAAACCCTTTTTAACTGGCTGGCGCCGTCCATTGTTGACGCGCACTGCCTCGATTGCTTTGCCGGCAGCGGCGCGCTGGGGCTGGAAGCGCTGTCCCGCTATGCGGCCAGCACCACGCTGCTGGAGATGGAGCGCGGCGTAGCCCAGCAGCTGCAAAAAAATCTCGCCACCCTGAAAGCGGATCGCGGCAAGGTGATCACCACCAACACCCTCAGCTTCCTGAGCCAGCCGGGGACCCCGCACCAGATCGTGTTCGTCGACCCGCCGTTCCGTCAGGGGCTGCTGGAGGAGACGCTACGTCTGCTGGAGACACAAGGCTGGCTGGCCGATGAGGCCCTGGTGTACGTCGAAAGCGAAGTCGAAAACGGCTTACCGCCGGTGCCGGCTAACTGGCAATTGTATCGTGAAAAAGTGGCCGGACAGGTCGCCTACCGTCTTTACCAACGTGAGGCCCAAGGAGAGCACCATGCTGATTAATTTAGGCCGCCTGCTGATGCTGTGCGTCTGGGCCTTTCTGTTATTGAATCTGTTTCAGCCCTTCCCGAAGCCGCTGAATATCTTTGTCAACGTCGCGCTGATTTTCATGATCCTGATGCACGGTCTGCAGCTGACGCTGCTCAAGGCGACGCAGCCGAAAGAGGCGCCGCCGCTGAGCCGCTTTGAGCAAATCCGCATTTTTATTTTCGGCGTGTTTGAGCTCGTCGCCTGGCAGAAAAAACTGAAGGCGACGCTGAAAAAATAGTCCTGAAAAGGGCTCAGGGATCGGGCGTAAACGCCACGAACGCTGTGCCCTTATAACTCAACATTCCGCGATCGCCGACGCTCAGCGCGTGATATTGCGGCGCGTCAAGGCGAAACACCACCTCCAGACCACCGTTTTCGGGGCGAAAGCTCGCTTCATAGCGCATCTCACTGCCTGCAGGCGTCACCGTCTGCTGCCGCGAGCGCCGATCGTTAATCACTTTTTCCCGTTTATTGCTGACGATAACCCGCTTTTGTAGCAACGGCGCGGCGTCATTCGCCTGTTTCTCACGGCGCTGCTGGACATAGCGAAACGAAGCCGCCACCACAATCACCGCGACGACCAGAACAAAAAAGAGGGGCATTTTACTCATTAGGGTTACCCATAAAAAATATCAGGAATCAGCATACTGCGTCGGGAATAACATTGTCATCTGCTACGCCAAACCACTACACTGAGTAGTAGCATCACGCATCCGTAACTTTCTTTATGATAACAGATACAGGGACTTACTATGCTTTGGTCATTTATTGCTGTCTGTTTCTCCGCATGGCTTTATGTCGATGCATCCTATCGTGGGCCGGCATGGCGACGCTGGGTTTTTAAACCTGTCACCCTGATTCTGTTGCTGTTACTGGCTTGGCAGGCGCCGATGTTCAATGCCATCAGCTATCTGGTGCTGGCTGGCCTGTGCGCCTCGCTGCTCGGCGACGCCCTGACCCTGCTGCCGCGCCAGCGGGTGATGTACGCGGTGGGCGCTTTCTTCCTGTCACATCTGCTGTATACCATCTGGTTCGCCAGCCAGCTGACGCTGTCGTTCTTCTGGCCGCTGCCGCTGGTGCTGCTGGTATTCGGCGCCCTGCTAATGGCGGTGATCTGGAGTCGGCTGGAAGAGATGAAAATGCCGGTGCTGACCTTTATCGGAATGACGCTGGTAATGGTCTGGCTGGCCGGTGAGCTGTGGTTTGCCCGCCCCACCAACACCGCGCTGTCCGGTTTCGCCGGCGCAGCCCTGCTGCTGCTGAGCAATGCCGTGTGGCTGGTGAGCCACTATCGTCGCCGCTTCCGCGCCGATAACGCCATCGCCGCCGCGTTCTACTTTGCCGGCCACTTCCTGATCGTGCGCGCGCTGTACCTGTAATTTAGTCCTTGACTCTGGAGTCGACTCCAGAGTGTATCCTACGGCTAATGAGAAAATTATCATTTCCCGGAGGGTGCCATGTCGACTCCAGACACGCAGGATAAAAAAGTCCCACAATTCTCGTCTTTCACCATGCGGCCAGCAACCGCCCCGGCGGAGAGCTGCTGTACAGATCACGTCTGCGCCACAGAGTCCGCCCCTGCCGCCGAAGCGCTTAGCGACGCCCGCTATAGCTGGCAAGTTGATGGCATGGACTGCGCCGCCTGCGCCCGCAAGGTGGAAACCGCGGTCCGTCAGGTGCCCGGGGTCAGTCAGGTCCAGGTGCTGTTCGCCACAGAAAAGCTGCTGGTTAACGCCGAGGGCGATGTCCGCGCTCAGGTTGAGAACGCGGTCCGCCAGGCGGGGTATACGCTGCGCGATGCCGATGCTCCCGCAGCTAAGCAAACCCGAGGGTCGCTGCTGCGCGACAATCTGCCGTTACTGACGCTGGTTATCATGATGGCCTTGAGCTGGGGGCTGGAGCAGGCCAACCACCCTGCCGGTCAGTTGGCCTTTATTGCCACCACCCTGGTTGGCCTGTGGCCGGTTGCTCGCCAGGCGCTGCGCCTGATCAAGAGCGGGAGCTGGTTCGCCATTGAAACGCTGATGAGCGTCGCCGCCATCGGGGCGCTGTTTATCGGCGCCACCGCGGAGGCGGCGATGGTGCTGCTGCTGTTCCTGATCGGCGAGCGTCTCGAAGGCTGGGCCGCCAGCCGCGCACGGCAGGGGGTGAGCGCGCTGATGGCGCTGAAGCCCGACACCGCCATCCGTCTGCGCAACGGCGTGCGGGAAACCGTCGCCCAGCGCGACCTGCGTCCCGGAGATGTGATTGAAGTGGCTGCCGGCGGGCGTCTGCCGGCGGATGGACAACTGCTGTCGCCGTTTGCCAGCTTTGATGAAAGCGCCCTGACCGGCGAGTCGGTGCCGGTGGAGCGTCAGGCCGGGGAACGGGTAGCGGCGGGCGCCACCAGCGTCGATCGCCTGGTGCAGCTTACCGTGATATCCGAACCGGGCGACAGCGCCATCGACCGCATCCTGAAGCTGATTGAAGAGGCTGAGGAGCGTCGGGCGCCAATCGAGCGCTTCATCGACCGCTTCAGCCGGATCTACACCCCGGCCATTATGGTCGTGGCCTTGTTGGTCGCCATTGTCCCGCCGCTGTTCTTCGCCAGCGCCTGGCTGCCGTGGATTTATAAAGGGCTGACGCTGCTGCTGATCGGCTGTCCGTGCGCGCTGGTCATCTCCACGCCGGCGGCCATCACCTCCGGCCTGGCGGTCGCCGCCCGCCGCGGGGCGCTAATCAAAGGCGGCGCGGCGCTGGAGCAGCTGGGCCAGGTGCGCCAGGTGGCGTTCGATAAAACCGGCACCCTGACCGTCGGCCAGCCGCAGGTGACTTCGGTTATTGCCACGGCCAAAGTTGACGACAACGCGCTGCTGGCGCTGGCGGCGGCGGTGGAGCAAGGCTCCAGCCACCCGCTGGCGCAGGCTATCGTCCGTGAAGCGCAGCGGCGTCAGCTGAGCATTCCGCTTGCCAGCGGCCAGCGGGCGCTGGCGGGCTCTGGTATCGAAGCCGAAGTCAACGGCAGCCGCATCCTGATCTGCGCCGCCAGCAAAGCCGCCCCGGCAGAGCATGAGGCGCAGATCCAGCAGCTGGAAAGCGCCGGGCAAACGGTAGTGCTGGTAATGCGCGGCGAGACGCTGTTCGGCATTCTGGCGCTGCGCGATACCCTGCGCGACGACGCGCGTCAGGCGGTGGATGCTTTGCATCAGTTGGGCGTTCAGGGGGTGATCCTTACCGGGGATAACCCGCGCGCCGCGGCGGCCATCGCCAGCGAACTGGGGCTGGAATTCCGCGCCGGTCTGCTACCGGCGGACAAGGTCAACGCGGTGATAGCGCTGAATGCCGACGCGCCGCTGGCGATGGTCGGGGACGGTATCAACGACGCGCCGGCGATGAAAGCGGCCACCATCGGCATCGCCATGGGCAGCGGAACCGACGTGGCGCTGGAGACGGCCGACGCCGCGCTGACCCATAACCGTCTGACCGGCCTGGCGCAGATGATTTCCCTGGCGCGCGCCACCCACGCCAATATCCGCCAGAACATCGCGATTGCCTTAGGGCTGAAGGGGATTTTCCTCGTCACCACCCTGCTCGGCCTGACCGGTCTGTGGCTGGCGGTGCTGGCGGATACCGGCGCCACCGTGCTGGTAACGGCTAACGCGCTGCGGTTATTGCGTAAGAAGTTGTAGCATCGATACCGGCTTCCCTGCTCGCGCTACGCTTAGCAGGGCTACGGTTCCAGACCGTCGGGTAGCCCGGATAAGGCGCTACGCGCCGCCATCCGGGAGAGGCTCAGTGGCTTTTGCGGATCAGGTAGCGGTACGGCAGGGCTTCGGTTTCCTGGGCCACCAGCTCATGCTCCATAAAGCGGCAGAATCCCGGGATATCGCGGGTGGTGGCCGGATCGTCAGCAATAATCAGCAGCGTCTCGCCCACCGGCATCGTCCGCACGGTTTTACGCACCATCATGACCGGCTCCGGGCAGCGGAGTCCCAGGGCATCCAGGGTGTGGTCAGGAGTGGAGAAAAGTTCGCTCATTTCAGTCTCACGTCAATAAAACGGCCCTAGTTTACCCCCTGCTCGCCAGTACGCAAGCCAGGTTAACGTTTGCGCGAAAAACAACCATTGCATTACGCCGGCAACGCAGTATCATGCAGCCGTTTTTAATTGGGTTCCCTCACCCCAACGTTCCGCTGCCGATTGCTCATTCACCTGAAGCATGACGGGCATAAAAAGGTCACAATATGAATCCGTTTACTACCGTACAGCGCAAAAAAGCGCTCGTCTGGCTTTCGCTATTTCATTTGCTGGTCATCACCTCCAGCAACTATCTGGTTCAGCTGCCGATCTCCATCTTTGGTTTCCATACCACCTGGGGCGCGTTTAGTTTTCCGTTTATTTTCCTCGCCACCGACCTGACGGTGCGAATTTTTGGCGCCCCGCTGGCGCGACGCATCATTTTCGCGGTGATGGTCCCGGCGCTGGCCATTTCTTACGGCATCTCCGCGCTGTTCTACATGGGCGAATGGCAGGGCTTTGCCGCGCTGGGCACCTTTAATCTCTTCGTCGCGCGCATCGCCGTCGCCAGCTTTATGGCCTATGCGCTGGGGCAGATCCTCGACGTTCACGTCTTTAACCGCCTGCGGCAGAGCCGCCGCTGGTGGTTGGCCCCTACCGCCTCGACGCTGTTCGGCAACATCAGCGATACCGTGGCGTTTTTCTTTATCGCTTTCTGGCGCAGCCCGGACCCGTTTATGGCCGCCCACTGGGGGGAAATCGCCCTCGTCGACTACAGCTTTAAAGTGCTTATCAGCATCATTTTCTTCCTGCCGATGTACGGCGTGCTGTTAAATATGCTGTTGAAAAGACTGGCGGATAAATCTGATTTGTCGGCATTACAGCCGAGTTAAAGGTACTCGCGGGCTGATGTGTTAAGATAGCCGGATGAGCCATTAGTGGCCGTTTATCGAAAGGAAGATGTCAATGCGCAATTTGGTTAAATATGTCGGTATTGGCCTGCTGGTGATGGGGCTTGCCGCCTGCGATAACAGCGATTCAAAAGCGCCAACCGTTGGCGCAGCAGCGGAGAGCAATGCCAGCGGCCAGGCAATCAGCCTGCTGGATGGCAAGCTGAGCTTCACCCTGCCTGCGGGCATGGCCGACCAGAGCGGCAAACTGGGTACCCAGGCGAACAATATGCACGTCTACTCTGACGCTACCGGCCAGAAAGCGGTCATCGTCATCGTCGGCGACAGCACCAATGAAGATCTGGCGGTGCTGGCGAAACGCCTGGAAGATCAGCAGCGCAGCCGCGACCCGCAGCTGCAGGTGGTAAGCAATAAACCGCTGGAGATTAAAGGCCATACCCTGCAGCAGCTGGACAGCATCATCTCCGCCAAGGGGCAGACCGCCTGGTCTTCCGTGATCCTCGGCAAAGTGGATGACAAGCTGCTGACCCTGCAGGTCACCCTGCCGGCGGATAACCAGCAGCAGGCGCAGACCGAAGCGGAAAGCATCATCAACACCCTCACCATCCAGTAATTACTGGCCTGGTGCGCTGGCCTCCGGTTCGCTAACCGGGGGCCGTTTTTTTAGCCGCCAGCCCAACAGCAGCGCCGCCATCACCAGCCCCGCCGCGGCGAGATAAATCATCGAGATCCCGGTCCACGCCATCAGCAATCCGGCCAGCGGCCCGCTGACGCCCAACGACAAATCCATAAACACGGTATAGGTCGCCAGCGCCGACCCCTGATTGTGCTGCGGCACCGCTTTCACCGCCACCACGCCCAGCGCCGGAAAGACCAGCGAAAAGCCAGCCCCGGTAAGCAAAGTACCGATTTTCGCCATCATCGGCGTATCGGCAAAGCCGACCAGCAGCAGGCCGATCGCCTCCACGCTAAAGCAGAGCATCGCCACGTTCAGCCCGCCGAGTCGGTTAATGGCGTTGGGAAACAGCAGCCGCGAGCCAACGAACGCGCAGCTGAATAATGTCAGCGCGAAAGCCGCGCCGTCCCAACCTTTGGCGTCATAAAATAGCGTGATAAAGGTGGCGATCACCCCAAAGCCGGCGGAGGCCAACGCCAGCGCCATGCCGTAGGGCCAGACCCGGCCGAGCACCGCGCGAAACGACATCGCTTTGCCTTTGGCAGCCTTCACCGCCGCGCGGGGCAGCGCGCAGAGGATAGCCACCAGCGCTACCGCCATAATGACCCCGGCCAGACCGCTGAGGCCAATGTGCGAATAGCACAGCACGCCGAGCGGCGCGCCCATCGCCATCGCCCCATAGGTCACAATCCCGTTCCACGAGATCACCCGCCCGATATGCAGCGAACCGACCACGCCGACGCCCCACAGCGTCGAGCCTGTGCCGGCGAAGCTCTGGCCGATACCAAGGATCACCCGTCCGAGGCATAGCAGCAGCAGGCTAATCAGTGGCCAGCCGCTGCCCCAGGCGGCCAGCAGATAGCTTAAACCGCTCAAAAAGCAGCCGCCGAGGCCGAAGACGACAATCTTTTTGGGCCCCAGCAGGTCGGCATAGCGCCCGGCATGCGGGCGGCTGAGCAGCGTGGCGAAATATTGCAGGCTAATCACCAGCCCGGCCCAGAAAGCGCTAAAGCCCATGACATCATGAACATAGCCGGGCAGCACCGCCAGCGGCAGGCCGATGGTGAGGTAGCTGGCAAAGTTAAAGATAACGACAGAGACAATCCGCAGATTGAGGCGCAGTCCATTAAGCGCCGGTTCGGCGACGGGTTCGGGCATCAGGTTCCACCAGATTTCGACAACCAGCTTTCACTATTACCACGCTGTCGGCGGAAAAGCAGCCCTCCTTTCGGAATATTGGCAGTCGGCGAACCGCTACACTTATCTGGCGCGACTCATAAAAGGAATACCTATGTCCCCTCCGCAGGCTGATAAAGCCGGGCTTCATATTTTACTTAAGCTGGCGGCGCTGGTGATTATCCTCGCCGGGATCCACGCCGCCGCCGATATCCTGGTGCAGCTGCTGCTGGCGCTGTTTTTCGCTATTGTTCTCAACCCGCTGGTCACCTGGTTCATTCGCCGCGGGGTGCGGCGTCCGTTCGCCATTACCCTGGTGGTGACGGCGATGCTGGTGATGCTCACCGCGCTGCTCGGCGTGCTGGCGGCGTCGCTCAATGACTTTGTCGCCATGCTGCCCGATTTCAACCGCGCCCTGACGCGCAAGATCCTCCAGCTCCAGGAGTATCTCCCCTTCCTTAATCTGCATATCAATCCGGAGCGGATGCTGCGGCGCATGGATTCAGAACGGCTGATGACCTGGGCCACGACGCTGATGACCCAGCTTTCCGGGGCGATGGCCAGCATCGTGCTGCTGGTGATGACGGTGATCTTTATGCTGTTTGAGGTTCGCCACCTGCCCTACAAACTGCGTTTTGCCCTCAATAACCCGCGCCTGCATATCGCCGGATTGCACCGGGCGCTGAAAGGCGTCACCCATTATCTGGCGCTGAAGACGCTGATTAGCCTGTGGACCGGGCTGATTGTCTGGCTGGGGCTGCTGGCGATGGGGGTACAGTTCGCCCTGATGTGGGGGGTGCTGGCGTTTTTGCTGAACTATGTGCCGAACATTGGCTCCGCCATCTCCGCTATCCCCCCCATGCTGCAGGCGCTGCTGTTCAGCGGCATTTATGAGTGCCTGTTGGTAGGGGCGCTGTTTCTGGTGGTGCATATGGTGCTGGGCAACATGGTGGAGCCGCGCATGATGGGCCACCGGCTGGGGATGTCGACCCTGGTGGTGTTCCTGTCGTTGTTGGTCTGGGGCTGGCTGCTGGGGCCGGTGGGAATGCTGCTCTCGGTGCCGTTAACCAGCGTCTGTAAAATCTGGATGGAAACCACCGTCGGGGGCAGCAAGCTGGCGATCCTGCTCGGCCCGGGCCGTCCCAAAAGCCGGCTCCCCGGCTAGCGGCGTTTCACCGGCCAGAAGATGGTCAATACGCCGGCGACGATGATCGCCACACCCAGCAGCGATTGCCAGTAGAACGGCTCATGCCAGCCGGGCAGCCAGATGGCGGCGGCCCACACGAGGATATAGCTCAGGCTCAGTAGCGCATACGCTTTCGACAGCGGCAGGCGATGGAGGGCAAAGTACCAGCAGACCATCGACAGCAGGTAGCCCAGCAGGCCGAAAAACAGGCCGAAAGTCCCGGGCTGGAAATGCAGCAGATGCTGGAGAAATGCCACAATATCGGTCAGCGGCGGCAAGGCCACCATGGCGCTGCGCAGCAGCAACTGCGCGGCGCTGACGAGGCCGACGCTGAGTAATGCCCAGAAAAAGCCCATCAGACGCTGGTCCCCAGAATGACAATGCCCACGACGATCAACCCGACGCCAAGCCAGTGGCGACGGGCGACCGGCTCATGCCAGATGCCCCAGCCCGCGAGGGTAACCCAGACGAAATTCAGGCTCAGCATCGGATAGGCGATGCTGACCGGAATAGACTGCAGGACGCTCAGCCACAGCAGCATGCCGCAGCCCAGACATAACAGCGCCATCCCCAACCAGAAGAGTATATGGCGACTCCGCCGTCCGCGACGGGACGGGCGGGTCGCCTGTTTCTGGCAGAGCTGTCCGGCGCAGCTCAGCAGGCTGGCGCACACCAGACAGATCCAGACGCTCATTGCGGCAGGTACTGAAGGAAAACGACCCGGCCCAGCTCGTAGGCGTTATCCGGCTTCGGTAACGGTAAGTCGAGCATACTCTCTCCTTTATCCATCAACAGCACCAGCGAGACCGGCCCCTGCTGACGATGCGCGGCCAGCCAGTCGGCAAAACCGGCCTGGCTGACAAAGCTTCCCTGAGCATCCGGCCAGTCGAGACCGTACTTCAGCTCACCCTGTTTGTCGAACATAATAATATCGCTTCGCTTCAGCTCCCAGGCCAGGCCGCCGGCGATCCCAACGTTGTTGGTCAGGACGTAACGGCTGGGCTGCAGGGATTCGCTGACGATATCCACGAGGAACTGCGGCTGTTTGCTGTCGATAACCCGGTCCGGGATGGCGAAGCCCACCAGCAGCGCCAGGCCGAGCGGACAGAGCGCGGCGAGGCTCCAGCGGCGGCCAGAGTCTTTCATCGCCAGCCAGCCCATCAGCGCCCAGACGGCAAAAGCGATCGCCGCCAGCAGACATTTATACAGCTCAATCTTGGTCCACACCGGCTTATGCATGAAGCCCCACGGCGAGACCACCAGCACGGCGATAAGCCCCAGCAAACCAACGCCCAGGTTGATCATCCCGTTGATGCGCAACGCTTTCGCGCCGGTCTTTGCGGCCTCCAGCGCGTAGCGGGCCATCAGGATCGACAGCGGCGCAAAGCACGGCAGAATATAGGTCGGCAGTTTGCCTTTGGCGATACTGAAGAACAGGAACGGCATCGCCACCCAACCCAGCAGATACAGCGCGCCGCGGGCCTCATCGCGCTCAAGCCAGCCGCGCTTTAGCGCCCCCGGCAGCAGGGCCAGCCACGGCAGACTGCCGGCGATCAGGAACGGGATGTAGTACCAGAACGGCGCTTTGTGCTGGGCGTCTTTTTCAGCAAAACGCTGAATATGCTCGACCCAGAAGAAGTAGCGCCAGAAGTCCGGCTCGCGCTGAGCGATAGCCAGCCCCCAGGGCAGCACCACCAGCGTACAGACGATTACCGCCAGCCAGCCGTAGGTCAGCACTTCACGCCAGCGTTTACGGGCGATCACCCACGGCAGAACGCCCACCACCGGCACCGCCAGCGCCAGGAAGCCCTTGGTCATCACCCCCATCCCGCAGGCGACGCCCAGCAGCACGTAGCCCAGTATTTTGCCGCTGCGGCTGTGCGCCTGCACCGCGCCCCAGAAGCTGCACATCGCCAGCGCCAGCCACAGGGTGATCATCGGGTCCAGCACCGCATAGGTGCCAATCGCATACACCAGCATCGCGGTGAGGAAGATAATCGGCGACAGGATAGCTACCCGCTTATCACGAAAGATCCGCCACGCCAGCCAGGCCACCAGCAGGGCGGTCATGGTGATGGCGAAGACCGACCCGAAGCGTACGCCGAAGTTATTATGGCCAAACAGCCACTGACCGATACTGTTGATCCAGTAACCGGCAATCGGTTTTTCGAAGTAGCGCAGGCCGAGAAAATGCGGTACCACCCAGTCGCCGGTGGCCAGCATTTCACGGCTGATCTCCGCGTAGCGGGTTTCGTCGGGTTGCCAGAGCAAACGGAAATTGAGCGGCAGCAGATAATACAGCGCAAACAGCGCAATCAGAGAGACGCCATAGCGAATGCTTTTCATCAAACACCCGAAGTCAGTAATTGTTCACGTCCGAGCCAGCCTTCCCGGCCAGCCAGTTCACCACGAACCACTTTGCCTGAGGGCAGCTCGCTAAAGTCAGCGGGCAGCAGCTGGCTCAGTGGGCAAAACTGAATTTCCTCTTCCGCCGCCATGGTCAGCAGTTCATTGAACTGATCGGCGTAAGCAATACCTTCCACTTCGGCGTGAATGGTATAGACCGGCACGCCCGGGTCGCGATGGATGCAGTCGAGCAGGTAGCGGTTAAAGCCGGCGATATCGACCGCCGTGCCCACCGCCTCATCCCAGGTCGGCAGCGTGACCGGGATCTGCACCGTACCGAACGTGCCGCTACCGAGCTGGGGCAGGAACGGCCGCGTGCCGCGACAGTCGCTGTTGTAGAGAAAATCGAAGGATTCTTTGGCTTTGACCACCCGCTGATCGGCGCGCCAGCCGGCGACGGCCGAGCAGGTCACCGGCCGGCCGATGATGCGCTCGAGCTCCAGCAGGCCGCGCTCAACCTCCAGCGCCAGCCGTTCCTGCGGCCAGACGCCGCTCCACGCCTGCCAGCTGTAGTGGTCCCAGGCGTGCAGGCCGACTTCATGAGATTCGGCGGCGGCGCGGATCACCGCTTCGTTCCCTGCTCCGATGCGGCGCCCCGGCCAGGCGGTGCCGGCCAGCAGAATATCCCAGCCGTACAGCGAGGCGGCTCTGGAACGCAGCATCTTCCACAGAAACTTCGGTTTTACCAGGCGCCACAGGTGGCGCCCCATATTGTCCGGCCCGACGCTGAAGAAGAAGCTTGCCTGGATCCCATGCCGGCCCAGCAGCTCCAGCAGCCGCGGAACGCCGTCCCGCGTGCCGCGAAAGGTATCGACATCTATGCGTAAGCCGACCTGTTTCATGGATTTTTATCGTCCACCAGTTCAACCGTGCGCAGGAAGAAGTCCAGCGTGTGTTCGACCGTTTCTTCCATCTCCACCTTCGGCTCCCAGTTCAGGCAGCGTTTGGCGTTGCGGATGCTCGGCTTACGATGCTCAACGTCCTGGTAGCCCTTTCCGTAGTAATCGCTGCTTTCCACTTCACGGAAGCCGGCGAACGGCGGGAAGCGATCGCGCAGCGGATGACGTTCGAAGCAGGCGAGCAGCATTTCGGCCAGCTCTTTGATGCTCGCTTCGTTATCCGGGTTACCGATGTTAATGATCTGCCCGTCGCAGCGGCCGTCTTTGTTCTCGATGATGCGGAACAGCGCTTCGATACCGTCGCTGATGTCGGTGAAGCAGCGCTTCTGCTTGCCGCCTTCGATAAGCTTGATCGGCGACCCTTCCACCAGGTTGAGGATCAGCTGAGTGATGGCGCGGGAGCTACCGATACGCGCGGCATTAAGGTTATCCAGCCGCGGCCCCATCCAGTTGAACGGACGGAAAAGGGTGAACTTCAGGCCGTTCTTATCGCCATAGGCCCAGATCACGCGATCGAGCAGTTGCTTGGAGACCGAGTAGATCCAGCGCTGTTTGTTGATCGGCCCCACCACCAGGTTGGAGCTATCTTCGTCGAAATTTTTGTCGGTGCACATGCCGTACACTTCCGAGGTCGACGGGAAGATAATGCGCTTATTGTATTTTACGCAGTCGCGGATGATTTTCAGGTTCTCTTCGAAATCCAGCTCGAACACGCGCAGCGGGTTGCGGGTGTATTCGATAGGCGTGGCGATGGCCACCAGCGGCAACACCACGTCGCATTTCTTAATGTGATACTCGATCCACTCAGAGTGAATGCTGATATCGCCTTCCACAAAGTGGAAACGCGGACAGTCGAGAAAACGGCTGATGGCGTCGGAGCCGATATCCAGACCGTAAATCTCATAGTTGTCGTCCTGCAGCAGGCGCTCGGTCAGGTGGTTACCGATAAAGCCGTTGACGCCGAGGATCAGCACCCGGGTGCGACGCTTAATCGCCACCACCGGTTTGCTGCTGATCACCGCCCCGGACACCAGGCCCAGCGCCTGCGCCAGCTGAGCGCCCTGCATGTACACGCCGCGTTCGGTCTGGCCGGTGACAATCTCCAGCGCCCCGTCCTGGCACGCGACGATCAGCGGCGCAATGGAGATCACGGTGCCCGGTTTAGCTGCTGGCAAATCGTGGCGAACGCGGGATTTCCAGACGATAAACTTGTTCGCTCCGGCGTAGCCGAAGGCGCCCGGCCACGGATCCGAGACCGCACGCACCAGATTGTGCAGGGTCTGCGCCGGCAGCTCCCAGTCCAGCCGGCCATCTTCCGGGGTACGACGCCCCACATAGGTTGCCTGGCTGTGATCCTGCGGACGCTCATCGGTGGTGCCGGCGAGGATCGCCGGCAGCGCCCGGCTCAGCAGCTCAGTGGCGGCAGCGCACAGCTTACGATGCAGCGTCAGGGCGGCGTCATCCGCGCCAATCGCCACGGCCTGCTGGGCGACGATATCGCCAGCGTCTGCGCGGTTCACCATCCGGTGCAGGGTGACGCCGGTTTCGCTTTCGCCATTGACCAGCACCCAGTTCAGCGGCGCGCGGCCGCGATATTTTGGCAGCAGCGAACCGTGCAGGTTGAACGCCCCTTTCGGCGCCAGATTGAGGATCTCATCGCCCAGCAGGTTGCGATAGTAGAAGGAGAACAGCACGTCCGGCTTCATCTCGCGGATACGCTCAATCCACAGCGGATGGTTCACGTCTTCCGGCGCCCACACCGGAATACCCTGCTCGGCGGCAAGGCGCGCCACGGAGCCAAAGAAATGGTTTTCGCCAGGGTTATCCGGGTGGGTGAAAATAGCAGCGATATCATACCCGGCGTCCAGCAGGGACTGGATACCGGTGCAGCCCATATCGTGATAAGCGAAGACTACGGCTTTCATGAACGATCTTCCTCTTTAGATGCCGTTTCCGGCTGGCGAACAACACGTTGAATAAAGTAGCGGGGGCGGGCGCGCACGTCGTTATAGATGCGGCCGATATACTCCCCGAGCAGGCCCATACCGACAAACTGGGCGCCGATGAACATGAACAGCACGGCGAAGAGCATAAACACCCCTTCCGCCGCCCACTGCGGGCCGAAGGCCAGACGCAGCACCACCAGCAGCAGGCCGAAGGCGAAGCCCAGCAGGGCAATCACGCTGCCGAAAATGCTGAGCAGACGCAGCGGCGTGGTGGTCAGACAGGTCACCAGGTCGTACATCAGGTTGATCAGGCGCATAAAGCTGTATTTGGAGTCGCCGAATTCGCGCTCGGCGTGCATCACCGGGATCTCCACCGCGCGCCGGGCGAAGGTATTCGCCAGGATCGGGATAAAGGTGCTGCGCTCATGGCAGTTGAGCATGGCGTCGATGATATGGCGGCGGTAAGCGCGCAGCATGCAGCCGTAGTCGCCCATCGCTTTGCCGGTGGTGCGCTGGATCAGGCGGTTGATCATCTTCGACGCGGTTTTACGGAAGATGCTGTCCTGACGGTTCTGGCGGACGGTGCCCACCACGTCGTAACCTTCATCAGCCTTCGCCACCAGCCGCGGGATCTCCTCCGGCGGGTTTTGCAGGTCGGCGTCGAGGGTAATAATCAGATCGCCGGTTACATGGCTGAAGCCGGCCATGATCGCCGAGTGCTGGCCGTAGTTACGGTTTAACAGCACGGCGACGACGTGGCTGCCTTCCGCCTCGGCGGCTTCGGTGAGCATGCGCGCGGAATCGTCGCTGCTGCCATCGTCGATCAACAGAATTTCATATTGCCGCCCCAGGGTGGCGCAGGCGGCATCCGTACGACGAAGCAGTTCCGGCAGGCTATCCTGTTCGTTATAAACCGGGATAACCACCGAGACCTTCTTCACGGGAGGGTAAGTAAGCATATCAACGTCCTGACAACTGGCGCAGTGCGGAGATAACGCGAGTGACATCGTCATCGGTCATATCCGGGAACAACGGGAGAGAGCAGATGCGGGCGCTGTTCCATTCGGTATTCGGCAGGGAAACCTCAGGGAAGCGCTCGCGGTAATATTTTTGCGTATGGGCCGCACGGAAGTGCAGGCCGGTGCCGATGCCCATCGCCTTCAGCTTTTCCATCAGCGCGTCGCGGCTGATGCCGCACGCGGCCTCATCGACGCGGATGATAAACAGATGCCAGGCGTGCTGGTGCTCCCATGCCGGGACGCTCAGCGGTTTAAACGACGTGTCCGCCAGCTCGCGCAGGTAGCGCTGGGCAATCTCGGTCCGGCGCTGATTGGCGTGGCTCAGTTTTTCCAGCTGGACCAGCGCCAGAGCGGCGTTGATATCGGCAAGGTTGTACTTGAAGCCCGGGGTGATCACCTCCGCCTGCGGCGCGCGGCCGTGGGTCTGGCGATCATAAGCGTCCACGCCCAGACCATGGAATTTCAGGCTACGGATGCGGGAGGCCAGCTCGTCGTCGTCGGTGACAATCAGCCCGCCTTCGGCGCAGGTCATGTTTTTGATCGCGTGGAACGAGAAAATGGCGGTCCCCTGCCAGCCCACGTGGCGGCCTTTATAATGGGTACCGGCCGCATGGGCGGCGTCTTCGATCACCGAAATGCCATGGCGCTCGCCCACCGCGCGAATGGCGTCGATGTCGGCTGGCGCCCCGGCGTAATGCACGGGAATTATCGCTTTGGTACGCGAGGTGATCGCCGCTTCCACCGCTGCAGGGGTAATCATCAGATTGTCGTTATCGACATCGATCATCACCGGCGTGGCGCCCAGCAGGCAGATCATATTGAGAGTGGAGACCCAGGTCTGGGACGGCGTAATGACTTCATCGCCGGGGCCAATACCCAGCGCCATCAGGGTCACATGCATCCCGCCGGTCGCTGAACTGACGGCAATCGCATGACGGTTGCCGGTCAGCTGGCAGAATGCCGCTTCAAGTGCCTGATTCTTCGGCCCGGTGGTGATCCAGCCCGACGCTAAAACTTCACGCAGCGCAGCCAGCTCTGCGTCGCCCATCGACGGGCGCGAAAAAGGCAAAAAATCGCTCATCATCATCCTGTTCTGTAGATGACCCACGCACGAATCTGGGTCGTTAGAATAAAATATCCTGCGCCTGCGGACTTAAACGAAATTAAAATGAAGTGAGTTCAGCACGGCATTCCATTTCAGGGTATCTCGACCACTATTAATGTAGTCGACCTTGCTTAGGATAATATTAAGAAATTAATATTTCTTCGGAATAAGAAATAAATTATTAATAAACAGTATGATAGGAGTTTTTTATGGCAGAAATTTGACGGAGATGCGTTCCTGTCACGAAAAAGAGAACAGGAACGCAATAGTTGAAATTAAACGAGAACTAAACCAGTTCACAATTTATTATTCTGTCATTGTCACGCTTAATGACAAAAAGTTAGCGCAGATCACAAAGTTATTTCTGCTGAATTACAAATTTGCAGGAAAATCCGCAGGCAATTCGCTCGCCGGGCAATTAATGACCTCGTCATTATCCGCGCCACAGTCGCGAATGAAGGTGATAGTGGCAAACTCGTCAATCACTTCCGTCGGGTAGGCCGGGCCGGCATCGCGATACGAATTCATCAGCGGAATATGGTCGTTCTGGAAGCAGATGGTTTTTTCCGGGTTATTCATGATCCAGCGCGGGAAGAAAATAGTGCCGTGGAACAGTTTGTCGCCCAGGTTGACGATCAGGCTGACGTCGGTGCCGGTCGGTTCGGTCCAGGAGATTTTGTAGATACTTTCCCCCACCCGCACAATGTACGCTTCCTGATCTTTCACCCAGCGATTGCCGACGATGCCGCTGTGAATACGGTAGTCGAGGGTGTGGCCATTTTTGACGTAAATCTCGTAGTTCCAGCCGTTGTCGTAGGTATAGACCAGATGTTTACCGATAAAGCCGCTGAGGTCATGTTTGTCGAAAGTGCTCATCATTTATTCTCCTCTGTTTTGTTGAGGACAGCATACGTCTTTAAAAAATGAATGAATAACGCTATGTTTGGATTAAATACATTCAAATTTTAGATTGATTATGCACAAGACAACCCTGGAGCAGTGGGCGTTACTCGAAAAGGTAGTGGAATTGGGGAGCTTTGCCAGAGCGGCGGAGGAGACCAATCGCAGTCAGTCATCGGTAAGCTATAACCTCGCGCTGCTGCAGGAGCGCTTAGGCGTGGCGCTGCTGGCGCCGTCCGGCCGGCGGGCGGTGCTGACGCCGGCTGGCGAACTACTGCTGAATCAGGTCAAGCCGCTGCTGCAGGCCTTCGCCTACGTCGAGACGCACGCCGCCACTCTGCGCAACGGGGCGCGGACCCGCCTGGATCTGGTGGTCGACAGTATTTTCCCGCGCCAGCGGCTGTTCGCGATTTTACGCCAGTTTCAGCAGCGCTATCCGCAGACCCAGGTCAGGCTCACCGAAGTGCTGGAAAACCTGGATGACGAGAGCGCGGCGCGGACGGAAGCCGATGTGATGGTGTTGACCCGCCGCCAGGATATTACCGGCCGCGGGGAGTGGCTGATGAATATTGATTTCATCGCCGTCGCCCACCGCGACCACCCTCTCGCCGCGCTGGACGGACCGCTGGAGGATAGCGCGCTGGCGCCGTGGCCGCTGGTGCGCATTGCCGATCAGGGCGGAGATAGCCAGGCGCCGCGAGACGCCTGGACCTTCTCCACCATTGATGCCGCCATTGATGCGGTGATGTATCAGGTCGGCTTCGGCTGGCTGCCGGAGGAGCGCATTCGCCCCCATCTCGACCAGGGCGTGCTGAAGCGGTTGCCCCTCAGCCATGGCGCGCGCCGCGCGACGCCGCTGCATCTGATCGTCAAGCGGGACCTGGCGCCGATCGACGAACAGGTGGCCACGCTGCTGGCGTTGTTCCGGACGCCCTGAGGGGTAAGGCGGCGCTGGTCGCCTGGGCGTAATGATACGATTTTCTTATACTTTCCGGCGCAATATTGATCCAGGTTACTCCCAAAGTATGATGAATCACTAAAATCGTCATACTTTCCTGTCGTTGAGATTGCCGTCTTGTCTATTATCCGCCTCACCCTGCTGGCGCTGGTCGCCTGCGTCCCTCTGCTGGCTCAGGCCGCGCCGTACCAGCTCACCACCGCCTGGCCGGTTAACGTCGGCCCGCTGAATCCCCATCTCTATACGCCCAACCAGATGTTTGCCCAAAGCATGGTCTATGAACCGCTGGTGAAGTATCAGGCTGACGGCAGCGTACAGCCCTGGCTGGCAACCCGCTGGCGTCACTCCGCCGACGGAAAAACCTGGTGGTTCACCCTGCGCGACGATGTGGCCTTCTCCAACGGCGAACCGTTTAACGCCCAGGCCGCGGCGGCCAATTTTCAGGCGGTGCTGGCCAACCGCCAACGCCACGCCTGGCTTGAGCTCGCCAACCAAATAACCGACGTGCGGGCCCTCAGCGCCACCGAGCTGCAGATCACCCTGAAAAGCGCCTACGCCCCCTTACTGCAAGAGCTGGCCCTGCCCCGCCCGTTCCGCTTCATCGCCCCCTCGCAGTTTATCGATGGCGGCACCGCCAGGGGCATTAAAGCCCCGATCGGCACCGGCCCGTGGCGGCTGGCAAGCTCGCAGCTCAATCAGCGCGATGTGCTGGTGCGCAATGAGCGCTACTGGGGTCGCAAACCCGCGCTACAGCAAATCACCATCAAGGTGATCCCTGACGCCACCAGCCGGGCGGTGGCGTTCGAAACCGGGGAAATAGATATGCTCTACGGCGATGAAGGGCTGCTGCCGCTGGACACCTTCGAACGCTTTCGCCATCACCCCGGCTACGTGGCGCGCCTGTCCGCCCCGGCGGAGACGGTAATGCTGGCGCTAAACGCCAGCCAGGGCCCGACCCGCGAGCAGGCGGTTCGTGAGGCGCTCAACTACGCCGTCGATAAACAGACCCTTGTCGATAGCGTGTTGTATGGCACCCAGCAGGTTGCCGACACCCTGTTTGCCCCCTCCGTCCCTTACGCCCCGCAGGATCTGACGCCGCGCCGTTACGACCCGACAAAAGCCCGCGCCCTGCTGGAACAGGCCGGCTGGCAGCAGCTGGAGGGCCAGCCCTGGCGACAAAAAGCCGGGCAACCGTTGGCGATTGAGCTGGCGTTTATTGGCACCGACGCGCTGGCTAAATCGATGGCCGAAATTATTCAGGCCAATCTGCGGCAGGTCGGCGTGCAGGTCACCCTGGTGGGCGAGGAGGAAAGCAGCATTTACGCGCGCCAGCGCGAAGGCCGCTTCGGCATGATCTTCAATCGCACCTGGGGCGCGCCCTACGATCCGCATGCCTTTTTAAGCTCGATGCGCGTCCCGTCGCATGCGGATTACCAGGCCCAGCGCGGCCTGCCAGACAAGGCACTGATTGATAAAGAGATTAGTGAAGTGCTGACCACCGGGGACGAGGCGCAGCGGAGAAAACTGTACCATGATGTGCTGACCCGTCTGCATCAGGACGCGGTGTATCTGCCCATCAGCTATGTCTCGCTGATGTCGGTCGCGCGCCAGGAGGTCGGGGAGATCCCGTTCGCCCCGGTGACCAGCGAGATCCCTTTCGACCAGATTACCCCGGTAACGCCATAATGCTACGCTATATTTTACGCCGCCTGCTGCTGCTGATCCCGCTGCTGCTCGCCGCCTCAGCCATCATCTTTCTGCTGCTGCGGCTCGGCGCCGGCGACCCGGCGCTGGATTATTTACGCCTGTCGAACCTGCCGCCCACTGAAGAGATGGTTGCCTCGACCCGCGAGCTGCTGGGGCTCAACCAGCCGCTGGCAATGCAGTATCTGCACTGGCTATGGCGGGCGCTGCACCTGGATTTCGGTCTCTCCTATGCCACCCAGCGCCCGGTGCTGGACGACCTGCTGCACTTCCTGCCGGCCACCCTGCTGCTCACCGGCGCGGCGCTGGCGCTGATCCTCGTCACCTCCCTGCCGTTGGGCATCTGGGCGGCGCGCCATCGCGATCGCCTGCCGGACTATATCGTACGGCTGATTGCCTTCCTCGGCGTCTCAATGCCCAACTTCTGGCTGGCCTTTCTGCTGGTGATGCTCTTTTCCGTGCATCTGCAGTGGCTCCCGGCGATGGGGTATGGCGACTGGCAGCACCTGATTTTGCCCGCCGTCTCCATCGCCTTTATGTCGCTGGCGATCAACGCCCGCCTGCTGCGCGCCAGCATGCTGGACGCCGCCAGCCAGCGTCACGTGATATGGGCGCGGCTGCGCGGATTGAGCGCGCGCCAGGTGGAGCGCCGACATATCCTGCGCAATGCCACCCTGCCGGTGGTGACCGCCATGGGCATGCACATTGGCGAGCTGATCGGCGGCACCATGATTATCGAAAATATCTTTGCCTGGCCCGGGGTCGGCCGCTACGCAGTTTCCGCCATTTTCAATCGCGATTACCCGGTGATCCAGTGCTTTACCCTGATGATGGTGACGGTGTTCGTGCTGGCTAATCTGGCGGTAGATGTGCTTAACGCGGCGCTCGACCCGCGCCTGCGCCGCCACGAGGAGGTGAGCGCATGAGAGGGCTACAAAGCTTTCGCTGGCCGGTAAAACTGGCCATGCTGGTTATCGCGCTGCTGGCGGTCATCGCCATCGGCAGCGGCTGGTGGCTGCCCTGGGATCCAGCGGCGATTGACCTTCAGCAGCGGCTGCTGCCGCCGGGCGCAGCGCACTGGCTCGGCACCGATCATCTCGGCCGGGATATTTTCTCACGCCTGCTGGCCGCCACCCGCGTTTCGCTGGGGGCGGTGATGGCTTGTCTGCTGCTGGTGCTGCTGATCGGCCTGGCGGTCGGCGGCTGCGCCGGACTGCTGGGCGGCCGCGCCGACCGCGGCCTGATGCGCATCGCCGAACTGTTTATGACCTTTCCGACCTCGATCCTGTCGTTCTTTATGGTGGGAGTGCTGGGTACCGGGCTGACCAACGTGATCCTCGCCATTGCGCTGTCGCACTGGGCCTGGTACGCCAGAATGGTGCGTAACCTGGTGGTTTCCCTGCGCCAGCGCGAATTTATCCTCGCCGCCCGTCTGAGCGGCGCCAGCCAGTGGCGGCTGTTCAGCGACCATCTGGCCGGCGCGGTGATCCCCTCGCTGCTGGTGCTCGCCTCGCTGGATATCGGCCATATGATGCTTCACGTAGCCGGCATGTCGTTCCTCGGTCTCGGCGTCAGCGCGCCGACGGCGGAATGGGGGGTGATGATCAACGACGCCCGGCAGTATATCTGGACCCAGCCGCTGCTAATGGTCTGGCCGGGGCTGGCGCTGTTCATCAGCGTGATGGCTTTTAACCTGCTGGGCGACGCGCTGCGCGATCGTCTCGATCCCCACCTGATCGCGGAGCATAGCCACTGATGCCGCAGAAGATCCAACTGGAACAGATCTCGCTTGCCGCTGACCGACCGCTGGTCAGCGACGTCTCCTTCACCCTGCGCCGCGGCCAGGTGCTGGCGCTGCTCGGCAGCAGTGGTTGCGGAAAATCGCTGACCTGCGCCGCCGCGCTGGGCCTGCTGCCGCCCGGCGTCAGGCAAACCGCCGGCCGGGTGCTTCTCGACGGCATTCCGGTGCACGGCGAACAGCTGCGCGGGGCGACCATCGCCACCATCATGCAGAACCCGCGTAGCGCCTTTAACCCGCTGCAGACCATGGCCGCGCACGCCCGGGAAACCTGCCGGGCAGCGGGTCGTGAAACGAATGACGCCGTGCTGCTGGCAGCGATGGAGGAGGTCGGTCTGGACAATCCGCGGGCGCTACTGAAGCGCTACCCTTTTGAAATGAGCGGGGGCATGCTGCAACGGATGATGGTCGCTCTCGCCCTGCTCAGCCGCGCGCCCTTTATCATCGCCGACGAGCCGACGACCGATCTCGATGCCATCGCCCAGGCGCGCATCCTCGACCTGCTGGCGGATATTGTCGCCAGGCGCGGTCTGGGACTGCTGCTGGTGACGCATGACATGGGCGTCGTGGCGCGGCTGGCGCATCACGTAACGGTGATGGAGAACGGTCGCCTCGTTGAACACTGCGATGTGAATACGCTATTTAGCGCCCCGCGGCACCCGCTCAGCCAGCGCCTGCTGGCCGCGCATCTGGCGTTATACGGTCTGGAGAAAACACCATGAATTTACTCAGCGTCACCGGGGTGAGTCACGATTATCCTCACCACGGCAGAGTCCTGCACGAGATACAACTCGCCATCGCCCCCGGCGAAACGGTGGCCCTGCTCGGACGCAGCGGCTGTGGGAAAAGCACCCTGGCGCGGATGCTGGTGGGTCTGGAAACGCCGCAGCACGGCGATATTGCCTGGCGCGGCGCGCCGCTGGCCGCCCTGAAGGGCGAGGCCATCGGCGCCTTCCGCCGCGATATTCAGCTGGTATTTCAGGATGCCTTCAGCGCGGTGAATCCGCGCAAAACGGTGCGCGAGATCGTCAGCGAGCCGCTGCGCCATCTGTTGTGCTTGCCGCGTGAGGCGCGTGCGCGGCGGGTGGAAGAGATGCTGCTGGCCGTCGACCTCGCGCCGTCGCTGCTCGATAAGCGCCCGGCGCAGCTCAGCGGCGGACAGCTGCAGCGCGTCTGCCTGGCACGCGCCCTGGCGGTACGGCCGCAGCTGTTGATCCTTGATGAAGCGGTTTCAAATCTCGATCTGCTGCTGCAGGCGGAGATTATCGCCCTGCTGAAGCGTCTGCAGGCGCAGTTTGACACCGCCTGCCTGTTCATCACCCATGACCTGCGGCTGGTGGAGCGCTTTTGCCAGCGAGTGCTGGTGATGGAGCACGGGCGCATCGTCGAAACCGCAACGGTTAGTCTACCGCTACGCCTGCGCTCTCCTGCCGGACAGGCGCTCCAGCAGGCGGTGCTCCCCCCTTTTCCTGCCACTCTGCTTAACGAGGCCATGCCATGCAGCGCGTAACCCTGACCCTTGATGATGACCTGCTGGCCGCCCTCGATGCGCTCAGCGCCCGCCGCGGCTACCACAACCGTTCGGAGGCGGTACGCGATATTCTGCGCGACGCCCTCAACCAGGATCCTCCGTCGCCGGAATCACGGCGCGGGTATGCCGTCCTGTCGTACGTGTATGAACATGAAAAACGCGAACTGGCGAGCCGGCTGGTGGCCACCCAGCATCATCATCACGATCTCTCCGTCGCCACGCTGCATGTGCATATCAGTCATGACGACTGCCTGGAGATTGCGGTGCTGAAAGGTGATATGGCCGAGGTACAGCATTTTGCCGACGACGTGATTGCCCAGCGCGGCGTGCGCCATGGGCATTTGCAGTGTTTAGCGGATGAAAATTAAAACGATAACGATCTGCTGCAGGCTGTTTTAAGCCTGTTTGAGACGTTCATTGAGCGTCTCAAGGATCCAGGTATTTACGGAAACCTGCTCCTCCGCAGCGGCGGAGCTAAGACGCTCACCAAATGACTCAGGATAGCGCAGCGTGAAGGTTTTCATCTTTTCCGGGTGAGCATAAGGCTCAATCCCCGCTTCATGACAATCTGCGAGATACTCCTGTAATGATATCTCGCCCTCCTGTTGTAACCCTTGAATACTATCGGAAACAAAATCGCAATATCCTGATAATCCCAGGAACTTACCGCGGAATGCATTGAGCTCAGGCACGTAATTGATAACGGCAGGCTGGCCGGCAATCTCCATTGAGTTTGGCGTTTTAGGTTTGATCATGGTTTTATCCCTCCTTGCCGCATGATTCACTTACTGAAATCATTTTTCTGATAGCACAATGTGAAGTCAACTTCTTACCAGGCAAACTTTGTTTATCAACAGTTGATAAACCATATAAATTATACGCTTTGTGAATTATCCCTCTTCGCCAATAATGGCGCCTCATTTAACGATCTCGTTATGGCGAGGCTCCTGCATAAATACAAGTTACCGCCCTGTTGGTATCGAGAGAGACCACTCAGGGAAATACAGGCTTCCATCGAATCAAGGTGTTGCCAAGGTAACTTCTGGCGGTCATGACCGTTCAGATACGTTATGCAGTGCTAAAACCAGGACGTAGGGATCTGCCTGCGCTAACCCTGTCTTGTTCGCCCCTATGAGTGATTTTTTATAGGGATTTTTAAACATGTCTTCCATTCAACTCTGCGCCGCCCATCAGGCGACCTCTGGCTTCGACGGCGATGCGATCGTCCAGTACATGCGTACCGATTTTATTACGCTGCAGGAACATCTCAGCGTTCATGAGGCGCGCGAACACTTTATCTCCCAGCTGGCCAGCGATGATATTCCCGGGCAGGTGTTTGTCGTCGCCGGCAAGAAGCTGCGTGGCAGCCTGTCGGTCAAAAAGCTACTCCAGGAAACGGATATCAACCAGTCTATCCGCCACCTGATGGACAGCTGCCTGTTTCGCGTCAAACCTGACGATGAGCGCCAGCAGGTGATTGCCGAGCTCAGCGAGCGCGGCCTCGACCTGGTCCCCGTCGTCGATAAAGGCGAGCTGGTCGGCTGCCTGATGGAGAAGGAGATCGCCCATCTGCTGGAGGATGACGTCACCGAAGATGCTCAGCTGCAGGGGGCAACGCTGCCGCTGGAAAAACCGTACCTCGAGATCAGCCCCTGGACGCTGTGGAAAAAACGCTCGGTGTGGCTGCTGCTGCTGTTTGTGGCCGAAGCCTACACCAGCAGCGTACTGCAGCATTTCGAAGAAGCCCTGGAATCGGCCATCGCGCTGGCCTTCTTTATTCCGCTGCTCATCGGCACCGGCGGCAACAGCGGAACGCAGATCACCTCGACGCTGGTGCGCTCGATGGCGCTGGGGGAAGTGCGACTGCGCGATATGGGGCGGGTGATCCGCAAAGAGGTATCGACCTCGTTTCTGATTGCCCTGACCCTGGGCCTGGCGGGCTGCCTGCGCGCCTGGATGATGGGGATTGGCATGGAAATCACGCTCATCGTCAGCCTGACGCTGGTGTGCATTACCCTGTGGAGCGCGATTGTCTCCTCGGTCATTCCGATGGTGCTTAAGCGGATCGGCATTGACCCGGCGGTAGTTTCCGCGCCGTTTATCGCCACGCTGATTGATGGCACCGGGCTGATTATCTATTTCAAAATCGCCCAGTATTTTCTTGGGTTGAACTGATCATATACGTCCGGGCACCAGGGCGCCCGGACGCGTAGATTACCCTTCCACCAGCGCCTGCGCGCAGGCCCAGGCGCTTGACCACGCCCACTGGAAGTTATACCCCCCGAGCCAGCCGGTAACGTCCATCACTTCGCCGATAAAGTAGAGACCCGGCGCCTTACGCGCCTCCATAGTACGCGACGAGAGTTCGTTGGTGTCCACGCCGCCGAGGGTCACCTCCGCCGTCCGGTAGCCTTCGGTGCCGTTCGGCTGCACGCGCCAGGCGGTTAACGTCTCCACCAGCGTCTGCTGATCGCGAACGTTCAGTTGCTTGAGCGTCACATCAGGTATCTGCCCCAGCTGCTGCAGACACTCCACCAGCCGCTTCGGCAGCTGCATCGCCAGGGTGTTCTTCAGGCTCTGGTTGGGATGCGCGCTGCGCTGCTCGTTAAGGAAGTCATCAAGATCGCAGTCCGGTAGCAGATTAACGGTGACGAACTCGCCGGGCTGCCAGTAGCTGGAAATTTGCAGCACCGCCGGTCCGGAAAGGCCGCGGTGGGTGAACAGCAGATTTTCGCGAAACAGAGTGCCGTTCTCGGCGGTAATGGTCGACGGCACCGACACGCCGGAGAGGACCTGCAGCTGCTCAAGCAATGGCTTGTGGAGGGTAAACGGCACCAGCCCCGCGCGGGTCGGCAGCACCTTCAGGCCGAACTGCTCGGCGACTTTATAGCCAAACGGCGAGGCGCCGAGCCCCGGCATCGACAGACCGCCGGAGGCGATCACCAGCTTTTTGGTCACCAGCGTTTCGCCGTTCACCTGTAGCCGGTAGCCTTGTTCATCGCGCTCCACGCTGAGGATTTCGCTGCGCAGACGGATCTGCACGCCGCCCTTTTCACATTCCGCGAGCAGCAGATTGACGATCTGCTCCGCCGAATCATCGCAAAACAGCTGGCCGAGGGTCTTCTCATGCCAGGCGATGCCGTATTTACCGACCAGCTCGATAAAGTCCCACTGGGTGTAGCGCGCCAGGGCAGATTTGCAAAAATGCGGGTTTTGGCTCAAATAGGCCGCCGGTTCAACATACATGTTGGTAAAGTTGCAGCGGCCGCCGCCGGACATCAGAATTTTTCGCCCCGGCTTTTTGCCGTTATCCAGCAGCAGGACGCGGCAGCCAAGCTGGCCCGCCTGCGCTGCGCAAAACATTCCCGCCGCTCCGGCGCCAACGACAATGGCATCAAACCTTTCCACACCGCGTTCCTCGTTCCCCAATTGTCGGGTTTTGTAAATATTTCACTCTGGTCACACCAGCGGGAAAAATCCCGCATTAGATACATCATTGAAAGATATAGGATTACTCTCAACAGGGTAAAACCTAAACAGGAAGAAAATCAAAAAAAGTCTATATTTCACTTTGCCCGCGCCGCTAAAGTCACTGATAATGCGCCGCGTTCATGTCCTCAAAATGGCGTAACGTCCTATGCTACATTTATTTGCCGGTCTGGATTTACATACCGGACTATTATTATTGCTTGCTTTAGCTTTTGTACTGTTTTACGAAGCGATTAACGGTTTCCATGATACCGCAAACGCGGTGGCTACGGTTATCTACACTCGCGCAATGCGCTCACAGCTCGCTGTGGCGATGGCGGCGCTCTTCAACTTCTTCGGCGTTCTGCTGGGCGGTCTCAGCGTAGCCTATGCCATCGTGCATATGCTGCCGACCGATCTGCTGCTTAACATGGGTTCCGCACATGGCCTCGCCATGGTGTTCTCTATGCTGCTGGCGGCGATCATCTGGAACCTCGGCACCTGGTACTTCGGTCTTCCAGCTTCCAGTTCTCATACCCTGATTGGCGCCATCATCGGCATTGGTTTAACCAATGCGCTGATGACCGGTACTTCCGTGGTTGATGCGCTGAATATCCCGAAAGTCATCGGTATTTTTGCTTCGCTTATCATCTCGCCGATCGTCGGTCTGGTGATCGCGGGCGGCCTGATTTTCCTGCTGCGTCGCTACTGGAGCGGAACCAAAAAACGCGCGCGTATCCACCTGACGCCCGCAGAGCGTGAAAAGAAAGACGGTAAGAAAAAGCCGCCGTTCTGGACCCGTATCGCGCTGATCCTGTCTGCTATTGGCGTGTCGTTCTCTCACGGTGCTAACGATGGGCAGAAAGGCATTGGCCTGGTGATGCTGGTGCTGATCGGCGTCGCGCCGGCGGGTTTCGTGGTGAATATGAATGCCTCTGGTTACGAAATCACCCGTACCCGCGATGCGGTCAACAACGTGGAAACCTTCTTCCAGCAGCGTCCTGAACTGCTGAAAAAAGCCACCGGCGTCGATCAGCTGGTGCCTTCTCCGGATACCAATACCGCGGCCAATGGCGAGTTCCACTGCCATCCGGCGAACACCATCAACGCCCTTGACCGCGTCAAAACCATGCTGACCGGCGTTGAGAACTACGAGTCGCTAAAACCGGAACAGCGCGGCCAGCTGCGTCGCATCATGCTCTGCATCTCCGACACCACCGACAAGGTGGCGAAGCTGCCGGATGTGAGCGCTGACGACCAGCGTCTGCTGAAGAAACTGAAAACCGATATGCTGAGCACCATCGAGTACGCGCCAATCTGGATTATCATGGCTGTCGCGCTGGCGCTGGGTATCGGCACCATGATCGGCTGGCGCCGCGTGGCGACCACCATCGGTGAGAAGATTGGTAAGAAAGGCATGACCTACGCTCAGGGGATGTCGGCTCAGATGACCGCAGCGGTTTCTATCGGTCTGGCGAGCTACACCGGGATGCCGGTTTCCACCACCCACGTACTCTCCTCCTCGGTAGCGGGGACGATGCTGGTGGATGGCGGTGGTCTGCAGAAAAAGACGGTGACCAGCATTCTGATGGCCTGGGTGCTGACCCTGCCGGCAGCGATTATCCTTTCAGGCGTCCTTTACTGGCTCTCCCTGAAACTGATTTAAGCGTTATTCGTTCAAAACGGGCCAGCTTGCTGGCCCGTTTTTTTATTCTGAAACGTTAGTGCCAGATCATCAGCGCAATCAGGCTCACCACCACCAGGCCGCACAGGGCGCTGGTCAGGATAAACTGGCGACGAACACGTTCGCAGCGACGAATAAATTCATCATCGTGATGGTCACGGTAGCGCTGGGCATAGATATACCACACCAGCCGCATCTGTTTGCTGGGCTGCCCGTGCGAGGTAAAAAAGCCGCCGCCATCAACATACTGATAGAGCAAGGGATCGCAACCACGTAGCACCACCAATAATGCACGCAACGATGAGAAGTAGCGTGCCATATTCACCACACAAACGACACACAGGGCCCAAAACAGCGCAATAGTGCTGATCATACCTCCTCCCCGGCGACCCGCCTACGGAGAAAACCTCCGCGGCTACCGCTCCCCAAATAACCCACGACGATACCGTAAAGAGTGCGATTCCGATCACATTTATTTTTCCGACCGGCTCATTAAATAGTGTAGGAGATCCATTAATTTTTTTACCACAAGGTTATTCGTTATCAATACGTAAGACGGATAAATTTGTTTAACTTTTAGGTGAACCCAGTGCATTGACGGAGTGCGGGGGGCGCTATAAGGTAGGAAATATCTTCTACAATGAAGTCCTTAAAGGCTACCCTCCCGCGAATGTAGCACGCAGGACGCGGGCGAAACGGCAGCGCCAGCTGTCAGGTCCAATGGTCATCGACAAACTTATGGAAGGAGTAACACTATGGCTTACAAACATATTCTGATTGCAGTAGACCTGTCCCCGGAGAGTAAAGTACTGGTTGAAAAAGCCGTTTCTATGGCCCGCCCGTATAACGCGAAAGTCTCCCTGATCCATGTGGATGTGAATTACTCCGACCTCTACACCGGGCTGATTGACGTTAACCTCGGCGACATGCAAAAACGCATCTCCGAAGAGACCCATCACGCGCTGACCGAGCTCTCGACCAACGCAGGCTATCCCATCACCGAGACCCTGAGCGGCAGCGGCGACCTTGGCCAGGTGCTGGTCGATGCGATTAAAAAATACGATATGGACCTGGTGGTCTGCGGCCATCATCAGGACTTCTGGAGCAAGCTGATGTCCTCTGCCCGCCAGCTGATTAACACCGTTCATGTCGACATGCTGATCGTCCCGCTGCGCGACGAAGAAGACGAATAACCGTCTCGTTTTATCCGCGCAATACGCCCGCCGATGCGGGCGTTTTTTATTTTCGCTTTCCCTCGCCATGCGGCAGAACTTCAATCCATAAAATCGCCATTCAATTAGTGTGATCAACCAGTTATTCGGCGAAATATCTATATAATAATCTATTCCATAAGCCAATAACCGCAGCATGGCGAGTTATCAGACATTTTCGGCGCGTTCTGGCATACGCGTTCATACTTTTTGGGAAAGTAATACAAGGCGAAGGAATATGAATACAACTGCACCTACGGGCTTGCTGCAGCAACCTCGTCCGTTCTTTATGATCTTCTTTGTGGAGCTCTGGGAACGTTTTGGCTATTACGGCGTTCAGGGGATCCTGGCGGTCTTCTTTGTTAAACAGCTGGGCTTCTCTCAGGAACAGGCCTTTATCACCTTCGGCGCCTTCGCGGCGCTGGTTTACGGGCTGATCTCCATCGGCGGCTACGTGGGCGACCATTTGCTGGGGACCAAACGCACGCTGGTGCTCGGCGCCATTGTGCTGGCTATCGGCTACTTTATGACCGGGATGTCGCTGCTGAAACCGCAGCTGATCTTTATCGCTCTCGGCACCATCGCCGTCGGCAACGGTTTGTTTAAAGCCAACCCGGCGAGCCTGCTCTCCAAATGCTATCCGCCGAAGGATGCCCGTCTCGACGGGGCATTTACCCTGTTCTATATGTCGATAAACATCGGTTCGCTGCTGTCGCTGTCGCTGGCGCCGGTGATCGCCGAAAAATTTGGCTACGCGGTAACCTATAACCTGTGCGGCGCGGGGCTGATTATCGCGCTGCTGGTCTACTTCGCCTGCCGCGGGATGGTGAAAGATATTGGCTCCGAGCCGGATCATCGCCCCCTCAGCCTACGCAATCTGGCGCTGGTGCTGGCCGGTACGGTGGTAATGATTTTTCTCTGCGCCTGGCTGATGCATAACGTGATGATCGCCAACCTGGTGCTGATTGTTCTGTCGGTCGTGGTTATTGCGTTCTTTTTCCGTGAGGCGTTTCGCCTCGATAAAACTGGACGCAACAAAATGTTCGTCGCCTTTATTCTGATGATCGAGGCGGTGCTGTTTTACATTCTGTATGCCCAGATGCCGACCTCGCTGAACTTCTTCGCCATCAACAACGTCCATCATGAGATCCTTGGCTTTACCATCAACCCGGTCAGCTTCCAGGCGCTGAATCCCTTCTGGGTAGTGGTCGCCAGCCCGGTGCTGGCGTCGATCTACACCCATCTCGGTCATAAGGGTAAAGACCTGACCATGCCGGTGAAATTTACCCTCGGGATGTTCCTCTGCGCGCTGGGCTTCCTGACCGCCGCGGCGGCCGGGATGTGGTTCGCCGACGCCCAGGGGTTAACCTCGCCGTGGTTTATTGTGCTGGTCTATCTGTTCCAGAGTCTGGGCGAACTGTTAATCAGCGCTCTGGGGCTGGCGATGGTTGCCGCACTGGTGCCGCAGCATCTGATGGGCTTTATTCTGGGGATGTGGTTTCTGACCCAGGCCGCCGCGTTCCTGCTGGGCGGCTATGTGGCGACCTTTACCGCGGTGCCGGAAAACATCACCGATCCGCTGCAGACCTTGCCGGTCTATACCAATGTGTTCAGTAAAATTGGCCTGGTGACGCTGGGCGTCACGGTGGTGATGGCGCTGATGGTGCCGTGGCTGAACCGGATGATTAATACACCGGCCAGCGCCGAGTAACCGTTTAAGATGGCCGATCCGCACTGGCGCCGTTTGTTCAGATATTGTGGTTCCCGGCTTGCGCTACGCGGAGCCGGGCGACGATTCGGTAGCCCGGATAAGGCGCGTTGCGCCGCTATCCGGGAGTTACCACCACGGCGTAATATTACTCCGGCGTACCGGCGTAAATATCAAACCGATGCCCTTTGGTCACCACCGCATTCGGCGTGGCGACTTCCGCCAGCGGCGGCGCGTAATCCGGGCGCTTCACCACCACCCGCTTAGTTGCCAGCTGGCGCGCCGGGGCCAGCAGGCCATCGGCGTCTAAATCCGGCCCCACCAGCGACTGAAAGACGCGCATCTCTTTCTTCACCAGCGCGCTTTTCTGCTTATGCGGGAACATCGGATCGAGGTACACCACCTGCGGGCGCGGGGTGATATCGATTAACGCCGTCAGGCTGGAGGCGTGGATCAGCTGCAGCCGCTCCTGCAGCCAGCCGCCGATTTCCGCGTCAGCATAGCCGCGCGCCAGGCCATCATCGAGCAGCGCGGCGACCACCGGATTACGCTCCAGCATCCGCACGCGACAGCCGACCGACGCCAGCACAAAGGCATCGCGTCCCAGCCCGGCCGTCGCATCGACGACATCCGGCAGGTAATCGCCTTTAATACCCACCGCTTTAGCCACCGCTTCGCCGCGGCCGCCGCCAAACTTGCGCCGGTGGGCCATCGCCCCGCCGACGAAATCGACGAAGATGCCGCCAAGCTTGGGCTCATCGCGCTTGCGTAGCTCCAGATGCTCCGTCGTCAGCGCCAGCGCCATCGGGTTATCGTCATCCTGCTCCAGCCCCCAGCGGGCGGCTAAAACAGATAAGGCGCCGTCACCGGCGCCTGTTTCATCAATTAAGCAGATCTTCACGTAGCAATCAGCCTTTGATCCCGTAATGCTCCAGCATCGCGTCCAGCTGCGGCTCGCGCCCGCGGAAGCGTTTGAACAGCTCCATCGGCTCTTCGGAACCGCCGCGGCTCAGGATATTGTCGAGGAACGACTGACCGGTTTCACGGTTGAAAATCCCCTCTTCTTCGAAGCGTGAGAAGGCGTCTGCCGCCAGCACGTCGGCCCACAGGTAGCTGTAGTAACCTGCCGCATAGCCGCCAGCGAAGATGTGGCTGAAGGCGTGCGGGAAGCGGCCCCAGGTCGGCCCCGGCACCACGGCGACCTGCTTTTTAATCTCGGCCAGGGTCTCAAGGATTTTCGCCCCCTGCTCCGGTTTGTACTCCGCATGCAGGCGGAAATCGAACAGGCCGAACTCCAGCTGGCGCAGAATAAACATCGCCGCCTGGTAGTTTTTCGCCGCCAGCATTTTCTCCAGCAGCTCCTGCGGCAGCGGTTCACCGGTTTCATAATGGCCGGAGATAAACGCCAGCGCTTCCGGCTCCCAGCACCAGTTCTCCATAAACTGGCTCGGCAGCTCGACCGCATCCCACGGCACCCCGCTGATGCCGGAAACCCCGGCGGTGTCGATGCGGGTCAGCATATGGTGCAGACCGTGGCCGAACTCGTGGAACAGGGTGATCACTTCGTCATGGGTGAACAGCGCCGGCTTGCCGTTGACCGGGCGGTTGAAGTTACAGGTCAGGTAGGCGACCGGCTTCTGCAGGGAACCATCCAGTTTACGCATCTGGCCGACGCAGTCGTCCATCCACGCCCCCCCGCGCTTATGCTCGCGGGCATACAGGTCGAGATAGAAGCTGCCGCGCAGCTCGTTGTGTTCGTCATACAGCTCGAAGAAGCGCACTTCCGGATGCCACACATCGACATCGGTACGCTCTTTAGCGGTAATACCGTAAATGCGCTTAACCACTTCAAACAGGCCGCTAACGGCTTTGTTTTCCGGGAAATAGGGGCGCAGCTGCTCATCACTGATGCTGTAGAGGTGCTGCTTCTGTTTTTCGCTGTAGTAGGCAATGTCCCACGGCTGCAGCTCATCGACGCCAAACTCGGCTTTGGCGAAGGCGCGCAGCTGGGCCAGCTCTTTTTCGCCCTGCGGATGGGCGCGTTTTGCCAGGTCGGTGAGGAAATCGAGCACCTGCTGCGGATCCTTCGCCATTTTGGTGGCGAGGGATTTATACGCATAGCTGTCAAAGCCCAACAGCTGCGCCAGCTCGTGACGCAGGGCGAGGATCTCCGCCATCACCGGGCTGTTATCCCATTTCCCGGCGTTCGGGCCCTGATCGGAGGCGCGGGTGGAATAGGCGCGATACATCTCTTCGCGCAGCGCCTGGTTATCGCAGTAGGTCATCACCGGCAGATAGCTCGGAATATCCAGGGTCAGCAGATACCCTTCCTGCTCTTTGGCCTGCGCCTGAGCCTGAGCGGCGGCCAGCGCGCTTTCCGGCATGCCGGCCAGATCGGCGACATCGGTCACCAGCTTGTTCCAGCCCATGGTGGCGTCGAGGACGTTGTTGCTGTACTGGTTGCCCAGCTCAGAGAGGCGCGCGGCGATTTCACCGTAGCGTTTCTGCTCCTCCGGCGGCAGGCCAATCCCGGATAATTCAAAATCGCGCAGCGCGTTATCAACCGCTTTTTTCTGCGCGGTATTCAGCGTGGCGTAGTTATCGCCATCGCGCAGGTCGCGATAGGCTTTATACAGGCTTTCATGCTGGCCGACCCAGGTGCTGTACTCGGAGAGCAGCGGCAGCGTCTGTTCGTAGGCCTCACGCAGTTCAGGGCTGTTTTTAACCGAATTCAGATGGCTGACAGGCGAGAAGATGCGTCCCAGCACATCGTCCACTTCCGCCAGCGGCTGGCAAAGATTTTCCCAGCTATACGGCGCGCCGTGCGCCACCGCGCTTTCCACCGCGGCCCGGCAATCCTCCAGCGCTTTGGTGACCGCAGGGACCACGTGCTCTGGTTTGATCGCAGAAAAAGGCGGCAGGGAGAAAGGCGTCAATAATGGATTGGTCATATGCGCTGTCCTGTTGAAAAGGGTGAATGAAGCGCGCGTCCGGCGCTTATGCATGAGATCTAGAATGGGGGATAGTTGGGGGAATTTCAATGACGGGCGGTGCGTCAGCCTGGGTATTGCTGCGATAAGTCCGCCCGTTGCCGGAAAAGCGCGACACGCAGTGCAGCGTGCCGGAAACCACATTAATGCCTTTTTTGCGCCATCTCCCAGGCCGCCGACAGATTCAGCCGCTGCCAGAATTGCTGTTCGGGGGTGGCGCCGGATAGCGGGTAACCCGCCGGCAGCGCGGTGTTGACCATCAGCGCCCGACGCTGGGCCGCTGACAGATGCGGCAGGGCATCTTCCAGCAGCACTTCCGCCCCCTCCGGCACCTGTAAACGCGGCTGCGGACCCTTCTGCTGCGGCAGATCGTAGGTCATGGTGAAGCGAGAGAAATCACGCATCGCCGGATCGCGCCAGGGATCGTCTTTCACGCTGCTCTTCGCGCACTCGGCAAGCGATGTGCCGCAGGCCTTCGCCAGCGCGGCGCGCAGCTGATCGCGGGCTTCGTTAAATAATACCCGGTAGTGCGGATCGTTAAGATAGTGGGCCACGTTGCGCTCGGCCACCATTCGCGAGCCGATCACGTCCAGCGGGTAGTGGACGCCCAGCACGATGCGCGAGTAGCCATAGCGGGCGCCGCGCGCCACCAGCGCGTCGTAGCGCTCCGGGATCATCGCCGCCAGCAGCAGCGCATCGGTATAGCCGGTGTTGGTGTGGCCGCTGGGGAACGAGCCGCCGTCGGCGGTGTAGGGCTGGTTATCTTTCACCACCACATCGTCAGGCACCAGGTGAATGGTGTTGCCCTGCACCAGAAACGGCCGCGGATTATTGAAGTGCTTTTTCGCCTCGCCGGTGCTGACCTCCGAGGCTTTGATCAACGCTGCCGCTTTCCCCAGCGCGCCCTGGTCATAGGCGGTCAGAAACGCTTTGCCAAGGCGTGGCCCCAGCGCATCGCTGAGGAAGTAGAGGTAGCTAATGCCTTCCGCATCGGCCAGCGCCTGACGGCGCGTGGTCTGCACGGCGTCGCGATTGATGGCGGTCACCGTCGCCAGATTCTGCTTCACGACGGTCTCCGGCAGGGTGCTGAACGCCGACAGCAGCGCAATGCCCGCCTGCTGGTTGGCCCGGGTCTGGAAGTCATAGCCGCTGGCCTTCAGCCAGGCGGTATCGGCCTGAGTTTGGTTTTGTTTGGTGTGCGCCAGCCGATCGCGGGTCAGCGTGGCGGCATTCCCCTGCAGAGCGTGGCGTAGCTGCGCCAGCGCCTGTTGCTCAAGATCGTCATACGCCTGGCTGGAGGCAGCCGGCGTCACGCTATTGGCGAGGGCCGCCGCCCTGTTCAGCGGGATGTCTTTAGCCAGAACCGGTTGCGCCAGCAGCAGCGCGACGGCCAGCAGCGAGAGTTGCCTTTTCATTATTTTTCCTTTTATTCAAATAATTACCTTGCCTGTATCCGACGCTAGCGCGGCCGTTTGACGTTTTTATGACAGCGTTATGTTTTGCAACGCTTTTGGCAGAAATGAAACAGCGCGGCGGCGCAGCGGTAATCTCGGCCGATCTGCGGTAAACTATCGGTTAACTTGTTTACTTCCCGGAATCTCTGCATCCATGCTCAGTTATCGCCACAGCTTTCACGCAGGCAACCACGCCGACGTCCTCAAACACACCGTTCAGAGCCTGATCATTGAATCACTGAAAGAGAAAGAAAAACCGTTTCTCTACCTGGACACTCACGCCGGCGCGGGCCGCTATCAGCTGAGCGGCGAGCACGCCGAACGTACCGGCGAGTATCTTGAAGGCATCGCCCGCATCTGGCAGCAGGACGACCTGCCGGCGGAGCTGGAGCCGTATATTTCGGTAGTCGAACACTTCAACCGTAACGGCCAGCTGCGCTACTACCCGGGCTCGCCGCTGATTGCCCGCCAGCTGCTGCGCGAGCAGGACAGCCTGCAGATGACCGAGCTGCACCCGAGCGACTTCCCGCTGCTGCGCGCTGAATTCCAGAAAGACAGCCGCGCGCGCGTCGATAAAGCCGATGGCTACCAGCAGCTGAAAGCCAAGCTGCCGCCGGTATCGCGCCGCGGTTTGATTCTGATCGACCCGCCGTACGAAATTAAAACCGACTATCAGGCGGTGGTCACCGGGATTAACGAAGGCTACAAACGCTTCGCCACCGGCACCTACGCCCTGTGGTACCCGGTGGTGCTGCGCGCGCAAATCAAACGCATGATCAAAGAGTTAGAAGCCACCGGCATCCGCAAAATCCTGCAGATTGAGCTGGCGGTGCGTCCGGACAGCGACCAGCGCGGCATGACCGCCTCCGGGATGATCGTCATCAACCCGCCGTGGAAGCTGGAGCAGCAGATGAATAACGTGCTGCCGTGGCTGCACAGCAAACTGGTTCCGACCGGCACCGGCCACGCCACCGTCAGCTGGATCGTACCGGAGTAATCGCAACCATCGGTGGAACCTTTTAAGCCTCGCGCTACAATCGCGGCAATCAACGATTAAGGACATATGGGCATGAGCAAACATTATGATTACCTCGCCATCGGCGGCGGTAGCGGCGGTATCGCCTCAATTAACCGCGCGGCCATGTACGGCCAGAAGTGCGCGCTGATTGAAGCCAAAGAGCTGGGCGGCACCTGCGTCAACGTCGGCTGCGTGCCGAAAAAGGTGATGTGGCATGCGGCGCAGATCCGCGAAGCGATTCATCTTTACGGCCCGGACTACGGTTTCGATACCACCATCAACCATTTTGACTGGGAGAAGCTGGTCGCCAGCCGTAGCGCCTATATCGACCGTATTCATACCTCTTACGACAACGTACTGGGTAAGAATAAAGTCGATGTGATCAAAGGCTTCGCGCGCTTTGTCGATGCCCACACCGTGGAAGTCAACGGCGAGATCATCACCGCTGACCATATCCTGATCGCCACCGGCGGCCGGCCGAGCCACCCGGATATTCCGGGCGTCGAATACGGTATTGATTCCGACGGTTTCTTCGAACTGCCGGCGCTGCCGAAGCGCGTGGCGGTGGTCGGCGCAGGCTATATCGCCGTTGAGCTGGCGGGGGTGATTAACGGCCTCGGCGCCGAAACCCACCTGTTCGTGCGTAAACACGCGCCGCTGCGCAGCTTCGATCCGCTGATCGTTGAGACCCTGGTGGAAGTGATGAACGCCGAAGGCCCGCAGCTGCATACCAATGCGATCCCGAAAGCGGTGGTGAAGAATGCCGACGGCAGCCTGACGCTGGAGCTGGAAGATGGCCGCAGCCAGACCGTTGACTGCCTGATCTGGGCGATTGGCCGCGAACCGGCGACCGACAACTTCAATCTGGCGGCAACGGGCGTTAAAACCAACGATAAAGGCTACATCATCGTTGATAAATTCCAGAACACCAACGTGCCGGGCATCTACGCGGTGGGCGATAATACCGGCGCCGTTGAGCTGACGCCGGTCGCCGTGGCCGCAGGCCGTCGTCTCTCCGAACGCCTGTTTAACAACAAACCGGAAGAGCATCTGGACTACAGCAACATCCCGACCGTGGTCTTCAGCCATCCGCCAATCGGCACCGTCGGCTTGACCGAGCCGCAGGCGCGCGAGCAGTACGGCGACGACGCCGTGAAGGTCTACAAATCTTCCTTCACCGCGATGTATACCGCCGTGACCTCTCACCGTCAGCCGTGCCGCATGAAGCTGGTGTGCGTCGGCCCGGAAGAGAAGATCGTCGGCATCCACGGCATCGGCTTCGGGATGGATGAGATGCTGCAGGGCTTTGCGGTGGCCCTGAAGATGGGCGCCACCAAAAAAGACTTCGACAACACCGTCGCCATTCACCCGACGGCGGCAGAAGAGTTCGTCACCATGCGCTAAGACGCGATCGCCGGATGATAAAAAGAAGCCCCGGGGGCTTCTTTTTTTATGCTCAGGCCACGCCGTTATTGCCATGGCGCATAAACGCCGGGCGCTGATTGAGCGCCATATACCAGCGCTCCACGGCTGGCATCTCCGGATGGGCGAAAGGGGTCATTTTCCAGCGATGCACCGACAGCCCCAGCACGATATCGGCCAGGGTGAAGCGCTCGCCGGCTATCCACGCCCCGGTACGCTGCAGCTGCGCTTCAACAATGCGCACGCAGTGGGTCCAGGCGGCAATACTCTCTTTAATCGCCACCGGATCCTGAAAGCGCGGATCTTTACGCACCAGCCCCATAAAAGCATGGCGCCAGGCAGTGTTAAACTCGGTCGCCTGCCAGTCCATCCAGTGCTCCACCTCGGCGGCGGGCTGCGGCTCGGCGGGCAGCAGATCCCAGCGCTCCGCTTTGCGCGCCAGATAGCGGCAGATACTGTTCGACTCCCAGAGCACGAAGTCATCGTCCAGTAGCACCGGCACCAGGCTGTTAGGATTCAGACGCTGAAACTCAGGCGTATCCAGGGGCTTAAATCCGCTGCCGTAATCTTCCTGCTGGTACGCCAGCCCGGCTTCCTCGCAGGTCCACAGCACTTTCCGTACATTAATTGAAGAGCGTTTACCCAGAATTGTTAGCATCGTCAGCGATTCCTCAGCCATAAAAGACAGTTCATTCACTCTACTCTATTGCCAGCCAGCAACAAGGCAGAGCGCTGGATAATGTGTATAGTTGATTCCAGCCTGTTTGCCGAAAAGGAACCCGACATGTTGACCCCTTTTACCGTTTTGATGCCTGCAAATATTCGTTTTGGCCGTGGTCAGGCCGAGAGCGCCGCCCCCTGGCTGGCGCAACAGGGCGGCCCAATCCTGCTGGTGCATGGCGCCAGCCCGCAGCGGGCGGCGTTTCTCCGCCAGCAGCTGGAGGCGCTGCAGCTTGCGGTCACGACGCTGGCGATAAGTCGCGAACCCTGGCTTAGCGATATCGAGCAGGGCGTCCAGCTGGCGCGCGAGAAAGGGATCAGAGCGGTGGTCAGCCTCGGCGGCGGCGCGGTGATTGACGCCGGTAAGGCGATTGCGGCGCTGGTCCCCGCCGTCGGCCCGGTGATCGACTATCTGGAGGTGGTGGGAACGGGCCGTCAGCTGGAAGCCAGTCCCCTGCCGTTCGTGGCGATCCCCACCACCGCTGGCACGGGCGCGGAGGTCACCAAAAATGCGGTGATCAACGTTCCGGAACAGCAGCGGAAAGTGAGCCTGCGCGACGACCGAATGCTGCCTGACCTGGCGATTGTCGACCCGACGCTAACCGACAACGCGCCGCGGAGCATCACCCTGAGCTCCGGCCTCGACGCCCTGACCCAGGTGATCGAGCCCTGGCTCTGCAGCCGGGCCACTCCCTTCACCGATGCTCTCTGCCAGCAGGCGATCCCGCGGGGAATTCGCGCGCTAAAAATCCTGATGGAACAAGAGTGTCCGGCCAGCCGCGACGAGATGGCCTGGGTCAGCCTGTGCGGCGGACTGGCGCTGGCGAACGCCGGGCTGGGGGTGATCCACGGCCTCGCCGGCCCGCTGGGCGGCCTGAGCCGCGCCTCGCACGGCGCCCTATGCGGCAGTTTGTTGCCGTTTGGCCTGGCGCTCAATGAGTCGCAGATCAACGACCCTGGCCTGCGCCAGCGCGTTAACGATGTCCGCCGCTGGCTGGCCGACGGGCTGGACGTCCCTGTGGATCAGGTCTGGGACAGTCTGCGGGAATGGAGCCATCGCGCTGGCCTTGGCACCCTGCGCGACCTCGGCGTAGCGCGCGATGCGCTGGAACCGGCGGCGCTGGCCGCCAGCACCTCCTCATCGATGAAGGCCAACCCGGTCAGCCTGAGCGGCGAACAGCTGCTGGAGATGCTGGAGGCGGCGTGGGAGTGAGCGCCCCGGGATAAAATTTTGTTGCATAATGAATGCTCCGAATTTCATCTGCGCCAGGATGTACAATTTTTAATTACTTATCAACAGCGTACTTTGAAATGGCAGCTTTTCTTCTCGGCGGAAAAGCGTGATCTCACGCACAGTTTGCTTCACACTCACCGAAGCGACTGTCTACGCTTAATAGACAAGGCCGGGTATGCCCGGCCCCGAACTCACGCTATCCGGAGGTCCGTATCGCTATGTTCAGCCAGAAATTACGCCACGTTGAAGACGACGAGTTAAGGATCGACATCGATCCCTGCTACGAAGCCGATCCGTACGAATTAAAGCTGGATGAGATGATAGACGCTGAACCGGAGCCTGAGGTGATCGAGGGGCTTCCGGCGTCCGATGCCCTCACCCCGGCGGATCGCTATCTTGAGCTGTTTACCAACGTGCAGAAATCACGCATTTTCGCGGACAGCAAAACCTTCCCCGACTGCGCGCCGAAACACGATCCGCTGGACATCCTGCGGAACTACCGCAAGGTCAAACGCCAGCCCGACTTCGATCTGCGGCAGTTCGTTGAGGACAACTTCTGGCTGCCGGAGAGCCAGAGCGACATCTATATCTCCGACCCCAGCCTGACCCTGAAAGAACACATCGACAAGCTGTGGCCGGTGCTGACCCGCGAGCCTCAGGATCATATCCCGTGGTCATCGCTACTGGCGCTGCCGCAGGCCTACATCGTGCCCGGCGGTCGCTTTAGCGAAACCTATTACTGGGACTCTTATTTCACCATGCTGGGGCTGGCGGAGAGCGGCCGGGAAGATTTGCTGAAATGCATGGCCGATAACTTTGCCTGGCTGATTGAAACCTACGGCCACATTCCGAACGGCAACCGCACCTACTACCTCAGCCGCTCGCAGCCGCCGGTGTTCGCCCTGATGGTCGAACTCTTTGAAGAGGATGGCGTGCGCGGCGCGAAGCGCTATCTGGACCATCTGAAGATGGAGCACGCCTTCTGGATGGACGGCGCCGAGTCGTTGATCCCGCACCAGGCGTATCGCCACGTGGTGCGTATGCCGGATGGCTCCCTGCTCAATCGCTACTGGGACGACCGTGACACGCCGCGGGATGAGTCGTGGCGCGAAGACGTGGAGACCGCCCGACACTCCGGGCGGCCCGCCAATGAAGTATACCGCGACCTGCGGGCGGGCGCCGCGTCCGGCTGGGACTACTCCAGCCGCTGGCTGCGGGATATCACGCGGCTGGCCAGCATCCGCACGACGCAGTTTATCCCCATCGACCTGAACGCCTTCCTGTTCAAGCTGGAGACGACCATTGCCAACCTCTCCGGCCTGAAGGGCGATCGCGAGACGGAGACGGCCTTCCGCCAGAAGGCCCAGGATCGGCGGGCGGCGGTCAACCGCTATCTGTGGGATGATGAGAACGGCTGTTTCCGCGATTATGACTGGCGCCGTGAACAGCTGGCGCTGTTTTCCGCAGCCAGTATCGTCACCCTTTACGTCGGCCTGGCGACCCACGAACAGGCAGAACGCCTTGCCGATGCGGTGCGGGCCCGCCTGCTCACCCCCGGGGGGATCATGGCCACCGAATACGAAAGCGGTGAGCAGTGGGATAAACCCAACGGCTGGGCGCCGCTGCAGTGGATGGCGATCCAGGGATTTAAACGTTACGGCCAGGATCCGCTGGGAGATGAGATTGCCTGGAGCTGGCTGCAGACGGTCAACCACTTTTACAAGCAGCATCACAAGCTGATTGAAAAATACCATATTGCCACCGGCGTCCCCCATGAGGGCGGCGGCGGGGAGTATCCCCTGCAGGATGGCTTTGGCTGGACCAACGGCGTGGTGCGCCGACTGATTGGCCTGTACGGTGAGCCAACCTAGTCGGGCTGTTCCCGGCGGCTTTCTCCTGCTATGTTCAGAGGATTCGCCCTGCCCGGAACGACGCTTATGCCTGAACTTCTGACGCCGCGCCTGCGCTGCTCACCGCTGCAGCTGGACGACTGGTCGTTTTTTCTTTCCCTGCAGCAGGATCCGCAGGTCATGCTCTACGTCGCCGATCCCCGACCGCAGGCGGCCATCCGCGAGGCGTTCGATTCGCGGCTGCCGCCGTGGACGCCCGGGGATGAACACTGGCTGTGCCTGGTGGTGCGCGACAGGCTGACCCATACCCCGCTCGGCCTGACCGGTTACCAGCATCATCAGCGCGACATTGCCGAGGTTGGCTTTCTCTTCGCCCCGGCGGCGCAGGGTCGGGGCTACGGCTACGAATCGCTGCGCGCGCTGTGCGACTACGCCTTTACCACCGGCGGCGTGCGCCGCCTGACCGCCAGCGTCACCGCCGGCAACGAGACGTCTAAGCAGTTACTGCTCAAAGCCGGCTTCCGGCTGGAGGGGGAGCTGCGGGAAAACTACTGGCTCAACGGACGCTGGCACAACGACTGGCTGTTCGGTCGGCTGCGTGGGGAGGGCGATGCGCCGTAGCGCACCGCCGGTCACAGGCTGGGGGCAGTCAGGATCAGAGGAACATCCCGCCCGAGACTTCCACACGCTGCGCGTTCATCCACGCCAGCTCATCGCTGAGCAGGGCGGCGATGGCGTCGCCGATATCATCCGGCAACCCAACGCGCCCCAGCGCAGTCTGGGCGGCGATATGCCGATTCACCTCGGCGTTATCGCGCACCTCCCCGCCGCCAAAGTCGGTCTCAATGGCCCCCGGCGCGATGATGTTCACCGATATCCCCCGTCCGCCCAGCTCTTTCGCCTGATAGCGGGTCAGAACCTCCATCGCCCCCTTCATCGCGGCGTAGGCCGCATAGCCCGGCAGGGCAAAGCGCGCCAGGCCGCTGGAGACATTGAGGATACGCCCCCCATCCTGCAGGAGAGGCAGCAGACGCTGGGTCAGGAAAAACGGCCCTTTGAACTGGATATTCATCAGCTCGTCACACTGCGCTTCGCTGGTCTCGGCGAAGGGCGCGTTGAGTCCGATCCCGGCATTGTTCAGTAAATAATCAAAGGTTGTGCGTCCCCACTTCTGCGCCAGCACCTGCGCCACCTCGCTGGCGAATGCGTCAAATGTTGTGGAATCGCCGACGTTCAGCGCTAATGCTGCCGCTTTGACCCCTTTTTGCTCTATTTCCGCCACCACGTCGAGGGCCGCCTGGCGGTTGCTGTGATAGGTCAAAAGAATATCGGTTCCCTTTGCCGCCAGCTTCAACGCGGCGTTTTTACCCAGACCGCGGCTGCCGCCGGTCACTAAAGCGATACGTTGTGTCATCAGAAGACCCCTTTCAGGTTGCGTTGTGATTGTGTTGTAGCTTATTAACTGCTCATGCAACAATAAATACGCTACATTGCGTTTTACTGTTTCATTAACAACAACAATAGGCGATCGGCATGGATAAAATTCATGCAATGCAGTTATTCATTCGCGTAGCGGATCTGGAGAGCTTCTCCCGCGCCGCCGAGACCTTGGCGCTACCTAAGGGTAGCGTCTCGCGACAGATTCAGGCCCTGGAAAGCCATCTTGGCGTGCGGCTCCTGCACCGCACCACCCGCCGGGTCCAGCTCACCCAGGATGGGATGGTCTACTACGAGCGGGCGAAAGATCTGCTGAGCAACCTCGACGAACTGGACGGCATGTTCCAGCACGATCCGGCGAGCATCAGCGGCCGGCTGCGGGTGGATATGCCGGTCGGTTTTGCTAAAAAAATGGTGATCCCGCATCTGCCGACTTTTTTACAGCAGTATCCGGGCATCGAACTGGAGCTGAGCAGCAGCGATCGGCTGGTGGACGTGATCCGCGAGGGGTTTGACTGCGTGGTGCGCGTCGGCGCGCTCAAAGACTCAGGGCTGATTGCCCGCCCGCTGGGCAAGCTGACGCAAATTAACTGCGCCAGCCCGGACTACCTGGCGCGTTTTGGCTATCCGCAATCCCTGGAGGATCTGGCGGATCATGCCCTGATCCACTACGCCAGCACCCTCGGGGTCCGTCCCCCCGGCTTTGAGGTAATGATCGACGGCGCGGTGCGCTGGGTAAAAACCGGCGGCATATTGACGGTCAACAGTACGGAAACCTATCAGGCAGCCTGTATCGCCGGGCTGGGGATTATTCAGGTGCCACGCACCGGCGTGCGCGAGGCGTTACGCGCCGGCGACCTGATTGAGATCCTGCCCCAGTACCGCGCCGAGCCGCTACCGGTCTCGCTGATCTATCCGCACCGGCGCAATCTCTCCCGCCGGGTAAATCTGTTTATGGAGTGGCTGGGCGGACTGATGAAAGCGTATGTCGATTGAGCGGCGCGGCTGAAAAACGGGCGGTGGAGAGAGGCATTCCTGCAGGATACGGCATTTAAGGTATACTTTTTGCTGAATCTCGCTGTAAAAAAGGAAGAAATTACGTATGACGCCGGAAAACGACGATCGACGCCCGCCACAGGAACCGGATACGCAGCCGGAGAAAAGCAAAAGCACGCTCGAGGCCCTTAATGACACCGCCGTCGGGCAAAAAGCCAGCCAGGCGCTGAAGACCGTCACCGGAACGGCGGCCAAAGTGCAGCGCAACCCGGTGATCGCCCATCTGCTGCGCGCCGCAGAGCGCTTCAATGACCGGCTCGGCAATCAGTTTGGGGCAGCTATCACCTATTTCTCGTTCCTGTCGATGATCCCGATCCTGATGGTCTCCTTTGCCGCCGCCGGCTTCGTGCTGGCCTGGCACCCAACCCTGCTGCAGGACATTTTCGACAAAATTCTGCAAAACGTCAGCGACCCAACGCTGGCGGCAACGTTGAAAAACACCATCAACACCGCGGTGCAACAGCGCACCGCCGTCGGTCTGGTCGGCCTGCTGGTCGCCCTCTATTCCGGTATTAACTGGATGGGCAACCTGCGCGAAGCGATCCGCGCTCAATCGCGCGACGTCTGGGAGCGCCGGCCGCAGGACGAGGAGAAAATCTGGGTAAAGTACTTCCGCGATCTTATCTCGCTGATCGGTCTGCTGGTGGCGCTGATTATTACGCTGTCGATCACCTCCGTCGCCGGCTCCGCCCAGCAGATGATTATCTCCGCGCTGTATCTCGACAACATTGAATGGCTGAAACCCGCCTGGCGGCTAATCGGCCTCGCCATCTCGATTTTTGCCAACTATCTGCTCTTTTTCTGGATTTTCTGGCGCCTGCCGCGCCATCGTCCGCGGCGCAAGGCCCTGTTTCGCGGCACGCTTATCGCGGCGATTGGCTTTGAAATCATAAAAATCGTCATGACCTGGACGCTGCCGGCGCTGGTGAAATCCCCGTCCGGGGCGGCGTTCGGATCGGTGCTGGGGCTGATGGCCTTTTTCTATTTCTTCGCCCGCCTGACGCTATTCTGCGCCGCGTGGATCGCCACCGCGGAGTATAAAGACGACCGGCGGATGCCGGGCAAAACCCACCGCTGAGGTATTGCGAGGATGAATAAAAGAGGCAAAATTCATCCTCGCGCTTGATTTCAGCAGATAAATCCAGCATGTAACTTTTATTTAACTCAAAACTGGTTTTATTCTCTATCTTTTTAATTGTGTGAAGCATTTCATAGAACTATTTTTACTGGTGTAAAAATTATCCGCTTTTTGCCTCTTTTTTGCCCATTTTCCGCGTTTGTTACAGATTGAAATGTCCCTGTGGCTGTGGCTATATGGCTTTTCGTTCGCGCAAAAATAAGAAAGATCTATGCAAGCCACAGCCACCACTCTCGAAAACACGCAGGAAACCGCCCCGGTCAACTCACGCAACAAGGTTGTTGTCGCCTCGCTCATTGGCACCGCCATTGAGTTTTTCGACTTCTACATCTATGCCACCGCCGCGGTCATCGTCTTCCCGCATATCTTTTTCCCGCAGGGCGATGCCGCTGCGGCCACCCTACAGTCGCTGGCCACCTTCGCCATCGCCTTCGTCGCCCGGCCGATCGGCTCCGCGCTGTTTGGCCACTTCGGCGATCGCGTCGGCCGGAAGGTCACCCTCGTGGCCTCGCTGTTAACCATGGGGATCTCCACCGTGGTGATCGGCCTGCTGCCCGGCTATGAAAGCATTGGCATTGTCGCGCCGATGCTGCTGGCGCTGGCGCGTTTCGGTCAGGGCCTTGGCCTCGGCGGGGAATGGGGCGGCGCAGCGCTGCTGGCTACGGAAAACGCCCCGGCGCGCAAGCGCGCCCTGTACGGCTCCTTCCCGCAGCTGGGCGCGCCGATCGGCTTCTTCTTCGCCAACGGCACCTTCCTGCTGCTCTCCTGGCTGCTGACCGACCAGCAGTTTATGGAGTGGGGCTGGCGCGTGCCGTTTATCTTCTCTGCGGTGCTGGTGATCATCGGTCTGTATGTTCGCGTCTCGCTGCATGAGACCCCGGTCTTCGCCAAAGTGGCGGCGGCGAAAAAACAGGTCAAAATCCCGCTGGGTACCCTGTTGACCAAACACGTCCGGGTGACGGTGCTGGGCACCTTCATCATGCTGGCCACTTATACCCTGTTCTACATCATGACCGTCTACTCGATGACCTTCAGCACCGGCGCGGCGCCGAATGGCCTGGGTCTGCCGCGTAACGAAGTGCTGTGGATGCTGATGATGGCGGTGATTGGCTTTGGCGTAATGGTGCCTGTCGCCGGCCTGCTGGCGGACGCTTTTGGTCGTCGCAAGAGCATGATTATCATCACCACGATGATTATTTTGTTCGCCCTGTTCGCCTTTAAACCGCTGCTGGGCTCCGGCAATCCGCTGCTGGTCTTCGCCTTCCTGCTGCTGGGCTTAAGCCTGATGGGACTGACCTTTGGCCCGATGGGCGCGCTGCTCCCGGAGCTGTTCCCGACGGAAGTGCGCTACACCGGCGCGTCGTTCTCCTATAACGTGTCGTCGATCCTCGGCGCTTCGGTCGCGCCGTACATTGCCGCCTGGCTGCAGGGTAACTACGGTCTCGCGGCGGTCGGCACCTATCTGGCGGCGATGGCGGCGCTGACGCTGATCGCCCTGCTGCTGACCCACGAGACCCGCCACCAGTCGTTGTGATCCTTCGCCCTGACGCCCCCGGCGTCAGGGCTCTCCTCTACTTTTTCATCTGCGACAAAATGGTCCGACACTGGTTGCTATCGCCCTCCGCCGGGGAGATCAGCGCCAGCAGCGCGGCGGCCGGCGTCACCAGGGTTGCCAGCGCCGCCGCTACCGCGCCGCGGACAATCAGCGGCCCGGCCTTCACCCCCGCCTGCGGCGATTTAAAGGTGCCCCGGACATACAGCGGGGAACGCAGGGTGATCACCCGAAAGCCTTTGCTTTCCGGATCGATGGTCAGGTCCAGCTGCTCGGAGGCGAAGCTGGCGGTCCCGGTCACATTGATTAGCGCGTTTTCTGTATCGAAGGCAAAAATCTGCGGCCGGGCGACGCCGTTGGTTACGTCGATATTGGCCGCAGCGCAGTTTACCCGAACCTCCTCATCGCCAAAAATCTGGCCGATCAGGTAGTTACCGACGTTAAGACCGAGGATTTCCATCAGGTTGCGACTGATCAGTCCGTCGTTCATCAGCAGCTTCAGGTTACCGTTACTGTTGCCGAGCAGGGCCGCCACCGAGTTGCCGCTGCCGCGCAGCTGGACGTCGCCATTCATCTCGCCGAGGGTTTTCTGCATCATCTCGACGTTTGGCATCAGCGCCTTCAGCTTCAGGCGTCGCGCCTGCAGATTGGCCTCACCCTGCAGCGGCTTTTTATCGCCCTGCAGGTGTACGCTGCCGGCAATCGACCCGTTGGCCAGGCCAAAGCGCACCGGCTGCAGGCGCAGGTCACCATCCTCCAGAATCACATGGGTCGACAGATCGCTGATCGGCAGGGTGCCGCCGTGCTCAATTCTCCGGCCCTTAAAGCGCACATCGGCATCCATCACCTGCCACTTGTCGGTTTCAAAGCGGTCCGCCGGCAGCACTTTACCCGCCGGCTGCGGCCGGTCACCCGCCTGGCGCGAAGCGCTTTTCTTCGTTCCTTTGCCGGAATCAACGCCGATTAATGGCCCGAGGTCCGCCAGACGCAGCTGCTTCGACTCCATATCGCCGCTGAGTTTCGGCCGCGGCTTGCCGGTGGTGTAGGTCAGGGAGCCATGAATGTCGCTATCGCCGATTCGGCCGTTAAAATTCTGATAGTTAAAGCGCATGCGGTTTTTTTGCGTAAAGTCGGCGCGCAGGCGGCCGTCGGTGGAGAATGACGGCGTCTCCGGCAGCAGCACGCCGGTCAGGTCGTAGAGATCGCGCAGCGAGTCACCGGCGAATTTTAGCCGCAGGTCAATGCCGCCGACGTTGAGCGGGTCGCTGACCGTGCCGCTGAACGCTACCCGGGTGTTACCGGAGTGGAAGTCGCCCTGCAATGGGAAGGGGGCGCTTGCGCTGCGCAGGGCCAGCATGCCGCCGATTTTCCCGTTGCCGGTGACCGGCTGGCCCTTGTAACGGCCCTTCAGCGACAGACCAAAGACATAGTCGCCTGGTTTCGCCGCGCTATGGCGATCCTTTGTGCCGGTCACTTCGCTGAACGGCAGCGGTTTGCCGAGGGGATCGACGAGGATGGTGATATCGCTGCGGGTGATCTTGTCGTCAATGGCGATAGTCCCGCGATCAAAGAGAATATTATCGAGGCGAAAGGACCAGCTGGAGGGCGCGCTGTCGCCCGAAGTACGCTTATCGCCCGCCAGCTGAAAGGTCCAGTTATTGTTGTCTTCCGCCAGGCGGATCAACCGTACGTCGGGCTGCTCCAGCTTGATCCACGGCAGGTACACCGTTTTGCTCAGCAGCGCCAGCGGGGCAAGGGTCGCCTCCACCCGCGGCAGATGGATCATGGTCACCTGGGGAATGGCCGGCGGGTTGCCCAGCACGATATCCTCCGCGTGTACGTGGGGCCACGGGATCCAGCTGCGCCAGCCGCGCTCGTCCGGCTGCCGCTCCCAGACCACGCCGAGATCGCCGCGGATGGCGAACGGGCGGTTAAGTTCGGCGGACACTTTCTGATTGATCGTCGGCTTCAGCCGGTTCCAGTCAAAGGTGGCCAGCACGATAAAGAAAAGAACGATCAGCAATAGTATCGTTCCTGTGATGATAACCAACGTTTTACGGGTTCTGCTCATCCCTACTCCGCTCCTTTTGCATCACGTCAGTCCTGAATATAGTCAAAAAGCGGCGTTTATCCTGGAAATGCGCTTTTCGTCACATTACGCGCGTCAGGTCAAAAAAATAATGGAACGATGTTTTAATATGATTGACCAGCAAAACAGCGCAGCGCACACTAGCGCTTATATCGATTCCATTGCAGGTTCTGGCTATGTCTAAAAAAATTGCCGTTATTGGCGAATGCATGATTGAGCTGTCAGAGAAAAACGGGGCCGTTAACCGCGGCTTTGGCGGCGATACCTTAAACACCTCGGTCTATATCGCGCGGCAGACGGATGCCAGCGCATTGAGCGTCCACTACGTCACCGCCCTGGGAACCGATGCGTTCAGCCAGCAGATGCTCGACAGCTGGCAACAGGAAAACGTCAACACCGATCTTATCCAGCGGATGGCCGACCGCCTGCCGGGACTGTATTACATTGAAACCGATGACACCGGCGAGCGCACCTTCTACTACTGGCGCAACGAGGCGGCGGCAAAGTTCTGGCTGGAGAGCGATCGCGCGGCGGCGATTTGCGAAGAGCTGGCCACTTTCGACTATCTCTATCTGAGCGGCATCAGTCTCGCCATTCTCAGCCCGGCCAGCCGCGACAAGCTGTTCACGCTGCTGCGTGAGTGCCGCGCCAACGGTGGCAAGGTGATCTTCGACAACAACTATCGTCCGCGCCTGTGGGCCAGCCAGGCGGAAACGCAGCAGGTCTATCAGGAGATGCTCGCCTGCACCGATATCGCGTTTCTGACCCTCGATGATGAAGACGCGCTGTGGGGAGAAAAACCGGTTGCTGAGGTGATCGCCCGCACGCACGCCGCCGGCGTGGAAGAGGTGGTGGTGAAGCGCGGCGCGGAAGCCTGCCTGGTCTCGGTTAGCGGGCAACCGCTGCGGGAAGTGCCGGCCGTCAGGCTGGCCAAAGAGAAGGTGGTGGATACCACCGCCGCCGGAGACTCCTTCAGCGCCGGCTACCTGGCCGTTCGCCTGACCGGCGGCGATGCCGAATCCGCCGCCAGACGCGGACACCTGACCGCCAGCACGGTGATCCAGTATCGCGGGGCGATCATCCCGCGGGAAGCGATGCCGCAGTAATTCTCCGCACAAAGCGCTCTCCGGCCGCCGCTGGCGCGTCGGAGAGGCGTTAGGTTACTGCCCCGGCGGGATGTCGCTGGCCTCGCTGTGGGCGTCAACCGTATCGGCGCTGCCGCTAGTCGCCGTGGCCGCCGGATTCGGCGCCATCAGTTTTTCCCAGGTGGCCTGCAGTTCCTTCATATTGTATTCCGGTTCGCCCTTCGGCTGTTGCAGCACCAGCGCCATGTCCTGCGAGAGCTGCTGGCGCAGATACTGGTTCAGCATGTCCACCGTCAGGGAGTTGAGGAACTCCTGACGCAGCTTCTGGTACTGCTCCGGCGCGATGTCCACCACCTGATTCTGCAGGGAGCGCATGCGCTGGCTCATCAGAATGTCGGTGTCAGTGCGCGCATAGGTGGCAAACAGCTTCTGCAGCTCGAGGCTTTTCTGAGCGATAAGCGCGTCAAACTCCTCCTGCGGCAGGCCGTTGTCCCGCACTTTCGCCAGCTCGCGCGAAACCACGCTCAGGTTGTTGTTCAGGCGCTCGCCCGGTGAATCGATGTTGATGGCGCACTGCGCGCGCTGATATAGCACCCGGCAGTCAAAGCCAAGGCCAATATCCTTCACGTTATTTTTGCTCAGGCTCTGCTGCACGTGCCAGAACAGCGCTTCACGGGCGAGATCGTCACGCCAGTAGCGCTGCAGCGCCGCGGAGTCGCGGATCGGCTGCCATGGCGCATCCCACATGATGGACAGTTTGTCCTGACGCACCGCGTTGGTCATGATGCTGACCGGCACGGTAGGCAGCGGCGATAAGGTCGGCACCGCTGCGGGGGTTTCCCGCTTGCCCTTCAGATCGCCAAAGGTCTTATTGATTTGCTCGGCAACGCTGCGGCTGTCGACATTCCCCACCACGATCAGCGTCATGGCGTCGGGGGTGTACCATTTTTGATAAAAGTCTTTCAGCTGAGCCACGTCGATCGGCTGCTTCAGCGGCGCGGCGGGGTCATGGCCCAGCATGGTGGACCCTTTCAGGCGATAGCGCCACCAACCCTCTTTGGTATCCAGTGGCCAGGTCGCCACCATGTCGCTGCCCTGCAGCGCATGATTGATCGATTCAGGCGTAATGGCCAGTTTACCGCTGGCGTCCGCCAGCCAGCTCAGCGCCTCTTTCAACAGATCGTTGCGGTTATTGGGCAGGCTGAGATTAAACATCGTGTAATCGTAGGAGACGATGGCCGGCGGCAGAGGACGCTTCGGGTCAATACTCTGCTGCCATAAAGAGCGCGCCTGCATCGTCGGCAGGCTGCCGCTTTGCGTCAACGCCAGGCGGGGAATAAAGCGGCTGAAACCGCTCTGCTGAGTGCTTTCGCTCAGCGAGCCAATATTGACGGACAAACGGACTTCGATACGGTCGCTGGGACGTTGCGGCGTGGCCAATACCTGCCACGACAAACCATTCGCTAAGGTCCCTTGTTGCCAGGCCGGATCAGGCTGGAGCGCTTCTGCCTGCACATAACCGGCCGCCGCTACCATCAGCAAACCGCCCGTTAAGAGTTTAATTGTTGTGCCCTGCATGTGAACCCCTGATGAACATTCCTGGTTACAACAGCACCCCACTGACGGGCTGCCGAAAAAAGTGAGAGTGAAATACGTCGGTTAGACCACACGGAGACGAAAATGTCGCATGACAACGTAAAATAATCATTTCGTGTCATTCCCACCGGGCGGGAATGACCTCTAATTATGCGCAGGAGGCCGTACTCCAGCAAGGGAGTACGGGCCTAAGAGGAGGATTTAAGAGGATAATTCGTGCGTTTTGTTCGCCGGAACACGGTTATTCAGAACGTCATCCATCTGTTTGGCATCCAGTTCTTTCACCCATTTCGCCACCACCACCGTGGCAACGCCGTTACCCACCAGGTTAGTCAGCGCGCGGGCTTCGGACATAAAGCGGTCGATACCGAGGATCAGCGCCAGACCAGCCACCGGTAAATGACCGACGGCCGAGATGGTCGCCGCCAGCACGATGAAGCCGCTGCCGGTCACCCCTGCCGCCCCTTTGGAGGAGAGCAACAGCACCACCAGCAGGGTGATCTGATGGAAAATATCCATATGGCTGTTGGTCGCCTGGGCGATAAAGACTGCGGCCATCGTCAGATAGATAGAGGTGCCATCGAGGTTGAACGAATAGCCGGTCGGGATCACCAGGCCTACCACCGATTTACGGCAGCCCAGCTTCTCCATCTTGTCGAGCATTCTCGGCAGCGCCGATTCTGATGAGGAGGTCCCCAGCACAATCAGCAGCTCTTCCCGGATATAGCGGATAAATTTGAAGATGCTGAAGCCGGTGGCCCGGGCGATGCTCCCCAGCACCACCACCACGAACAGGATACAAGTGATATAGAAGCAGATAATCAGCTGCCCCAGCTGCACCAGGGTGCCGACGCCATATTTACCGATGGTAAAGGCCATGGCTCCGAAGGCGCCGATCGGCGCCAGGCGCATGATCATATTGATAATGCCGAAGATAACCAGGGAGAAGCTTTCAATGACGTTGAAAATCAGCTGGCCCTTGCTGCCCAGACGGTGCAGGGCAAAACCAAACAGGACGGCGAACAGCAGAACCTGCAGAATGTTGCCGCTGGCGAAGGCGCCAATGACGCTGCCCGGGATCACATCCAGTAAAAAGGCCACTACCCCTTGATCTTTAGCCTGCTCAGCGTACACCGCCACCGCTTTCGCATCGAGCGTCGACGGGTCGACGTTCATCCCGGCGCCCGGCTGCACCACGTTGACGATAATCAGACCGATAATCAGCGCGATGGTGCTGACCACTTCGAAATAGAGCAACGCCACCGCCCCGGTACGGCCAACGGCTTTCATGCTTTCCATCCCGGCGATCCCCGTCACGACGGTACAGAAGATAACCGGAGCAATCACCATTTTAATCAGCTTAACGAAGGCGTCGCCAAAGGGTTTCATTTGCGCGCCCAGTTCCGGGTAAAAATGGCCCAGCAGAATACCGATCGCTATGGCCGTCAGCACCTGGACATAGAGGCTTTTAAAGATAGAGGTTTTCATAGGGTGTCCTTTGGGAATAACCACAGAGCAAGAAGGGATATTTGACGTCTGTGGCTTAAAAATAACACCCTGGAAACATTTCAGAAATAACTAACGCCGAAAGTGCAACGCAATTGTTAAAATCTTTGAGCTGACTCGCACAAGTCAACAAAACATTTACAAATTTTCATCCTCCCGAACCGGGGAGAGATAGCGCGCGCTGAATGCCTCCTGCGGCAAAGCGCAACCGAACAGATGGCCCTGGAGCACCTCGACGCCGGCGGCTTGCAACCAGCGGCGCTGGGCGTCGTTCTCCACCCCTTCCGCCACGATACGCAGCGACAGGCCGCGCGCGAGCTGGATCATCGCCGGCACCATGCTGACATCCTCCGGCAGCATATCGATGAATACTTTATCGATTTTCAGAATATCCACCGGCAGAGCTTTCATCTGCTGCAGCTGGTGCAACCCGGCATAACCCATGCCAAAATCATCCAGCGCAATCTGTACCCCGGCCTCGCGCAGCGGTCGCAACCGGGCCATCACATCCTGCGGATCGTCCATCCGGCAGCTCTCCGTCACCTCGAGGATGAGGGTGCCCGGGGCGATGCGGTAGCGGGCGATCAGCTTTAGCATCTCCTCGCCGCGGTCGTGTTCCAGCAGCTGGAGCAGGGAAACATTGACCGACAGCGGCAGCATAATCCCCTGGCTTTGCCAGGCCGCCAGCTGGCGGCAGGCCTCTTCCATCACCCAGTAGCCGACCGGGATAATCAGCCCGCAGGACTCAATGCGCTCAATCAGCGACGGCGGTAGCGACCAGCTGCCATCCGCCTGCCGCTGGCGCAGCAGTACCTCGGCGCCGCAGATCTCGCCGCTGGCGCAGGCCACCTGCGCCTGCAGCCAGATCGCGAACTGCTGGTTATCGAGCGCGGTCATAATGTCGTGCTCTTCCATCAGGCGGCGCTGAGCCTTTTCCATCTGCTCGGGATCGAAGAACTCGATCTGGTTTTTGCCTTTACGTCGTGCGGTGACGGCGGCCGACACCGCGCGCCGGTAAAACTGCTCGGCGCTGAGCCCGGCGTGGAACATGGCGATCCCGACGCTGGCGTAGGGCCGCAGCTGCAGCCCATGCAGCGGTAAACGCTCATTAATAATAGTGAGCACTTGCTTACTTAACGTTACCGCCTGCCACGGTTCGGCGAGGCCATCGGCGAGAATCGCGAAGTCATACCCGCTCACCTGAGCCAGCATCATCTGCGGCGGGATCGCGGCCCGCAGCTTCTCCACCAGCGTCAGGAGCAGCATTTCGCGCTGACTCTCCTTGAGGACTCCGGCGGCGTCCTGCAGGGTTTCACAGGCGACGACGATCAGCGCGGCGCTCTGCGGGCGGGCCACCGTCTGCTCCAGCATCGCCAGCAAAAAGGCTTTATTCGGCAGCTCGGAGACCGGGAAGCGGGTCGACTGGATGGACAGCTCATCATGCTGGCGGACCAGGCTCTGCTGGTTGCGGTTATAGCTACGCACCAGCATACCGATCTCGTCGTCATGGTGCAGGCGCGGCAGGGTCAGCTGATGGCCAAGACGCTCCTGCTGGGAGAGATCGTTCAGCTCGCGGGCGATACGCCGCAGAGGGCGAACCATCAGCCGGTTGATGCACCAGGTGAGCGCCACCGTCAGCATCAGCACCAGAAGTAAGTAAGCAGTCACTAACGTAGCAAGGGCGCTCATGACGAATTTATACATGCGATAGGAGTCGGCCTGCAGCACCAGATAGGCCAGCGGCTGCGGGTTGGCCGGCCGCTCCAGCGAATAAATGGGCAGCGAAATCTGCACCGGCAGCTCAAACAGCCGGGTGACGGTTACCGGCACCGGCCGCTCGGGGATAAATCGCATCCGCAGCGCCTGGAACTGGTTCGGCAATACCACATCCGCCCGGCTGACGATGCCAGCAGGCTGGATACGGCTTAAAATGGCTTCCGCTTCCGGAATATCGGCTTTCAGAATAGCCGCAGACAGCGGTTCGCGAACGGATCGCGCGATACTTTCTAACTGCGTGGCCGTGGTAAAGCGACTCTGTTGCACAAAGTGAAACAGCAAAATAGTGCAAAAAACCAATACAAAGGCCATGGACACGCTCGCGACCATCGCCATCTGTTTGATTGTAAGTGAACGGCTGACGCGCAACGGTGTTCTCCACTGATACTGAATACATACCCGGTATCAATCCTTCAATCCCGGTCGTTTCAGGCTGATTATATACTTAAATCCTTCGCCCACGCCCGCGAGGGATGAAGTGACGGGATATTTCCGCGCGGTGGCGCGGACGCCGGGATACATCCCCGACGGCCAACGGTGGGCAACGCCTCACGAGTATACGCGAAGCGCGTCGCGGAGTGGCGCTCTGTAACGTAATTCAGCCTATTCTGCTACCAGTCGGCGTAGGGCACCAGCGGCTGGGGCGGCATATCCAGATCCCCCTGCCAGCCGGCCGCCGAGTAGCGGACGTAAAGCAGCGCATGGCTCGGGGTGTAATCCTTCGCCTGCTGAATATCGACCGCGGCGCCGACGAACCAGTTGCTGGTCACCCGCCGCTCCACCAGCGCTCTGGCGGTGTAACCGAATCCATGGCTGCTGCTCCCCTCCTCCGTCAGCTCGCTGGCGCGCTGCCGGTAGTCGGACGGGATCAGGTTCAGCAGCGGATAGCGGGCTTGCGTCTGGGTGCGCGAATGGGACCATGACACCGACCCGCCGAGCTCCCAGGACCAGTTCTCGGTGCGCTGACGCCAGGTCACCGGCACGGCGAACGAGAGATACTCCTGTGGGCTGTAATAGCCGCCCTGGCCGAGGGTGTAGCCGCTGAGATCTTTGTCGTAGTGCCAGATCATATTGTTGAGGCCGACGGTGACGCGACGATTATTCTCGTTGATGACCTTGTAGTAGTACCCGGTCATCCAGCGCACACGCCAGTTATCCGCCACGTTTTTACCGGTCAGCGAGTCGGCGCCCAGCGAGGACCAGATGCCGTGAGCCTCCCCGCGATCGTAGCTCAGGCTCAGGCCGCCGCCGTCGGCGCGGACGCCGCCCCAGGTGGCGCCGGTATGGCTGCTGCTGTCCTTCTGCCCGCCAAAGGAGAGCAGCGAGCTGGAGATAGGCCGCCGGTGGACGTTGACCGTGTACCCCACCGGCCCGACGTCGCTGCTGTAGCTCAGCCCCCCCACCACATCGACGACATTGAAGCCCATCGGCGTGGTGCCGATATCCCCGCTCCAGGTGTCATTCTTCCAGCCGACCGCCACGCTGGCCCCGCTGTCGGTCTGATTTTTACTGCCGCTGGTACAGGCGATCTCCCCGCAGGTGCCCCAGCTGGGCGAGTAGCTCCCGTCGCTGTGGGTGGAAAAGCTGCCGGCATCCATATTGACCAGGTCGGTGCGGAAGAACATCCGGCCATCCGCCAGCGGAGCATCCACCTGCAGCATGGTGGTATGCGCCTTCAGGTCGGAATAGCCGCCGGTGCCGCTGGAACCCCAGAAGTCATGTTCCAGGGTGACGTTCAGATCCTGCTGACGATAAAGGTCGGCGGCATCGCTGCGGATCCCACGCTTCAGCCAGTCATCATGGCTGTCGTTGCGCGTCAGCCGCGTAAAAGTATCGTTATCCTGCGGCTGCGCGGGGGTAATGCCGGAGGCCACCATCGCTTCCCGGTAGTGCGTCAGCGCCTGCTGCGGCGCCCCGCTCTGGGTGGCAAAGCGCGCGGCATCGCGCAGCACCAGCGCGCTCTCCATCGAGGGCGGCTGCGCCTTCGCCTGCGGCACAATCTGATTAAAAATCCGTTGCGCGTCAGCGGTATCGCCAAGGCCAGCTCGCGCCAGCGCCACCCGCCGCTGCATGTTCATGGATTCGGTCTCTGCGCCTTTCAGCTGCATGACCTGCGCCCGGGCGGCCGGTTTATCGCCCTCCGCCAGGTAGACTTCCGCAAGGCCGAGGCGCGCATCGCCGTTGTCGGCTTCCTGACGCAGCACCCGCCGATAGTCGGCAATCGCCGTCTGGCTGTCGCCGCGCTGCTGCGCCCAGTCGGCCAGCGTCAGGTCATAGCGCACCGAAGACGGCTGCCGTTTGATGAGGGCGATCGCCTGCGCTTCGTCGCCGCTGTCGCGCAGCTGGTTGGCCTGGCGCAGCACCCGGTCGCTTTGCAGGCGCGCTTCGAGTTCACGAATGTTATCCGTCCACGCGCTGCGCGGCAGAGCGGCGATTTGCGCCAGAGCCAGATCGTCCTGGTCGTTCCCCGACAGGTAGAGTCCCGAGGCGTAGACCCGTTCGGCGTCCTGCGGCTGGCGGTTGACCATCGTCCGCATCAGCGCGTCGGCCTCCTGGCGTTCACCGGCGCTGACCAGATCCCGCGCCAGACGGTAGGTTATCCAGACGCTGTCCGGATCCAGCGCCAGGCGCCGACGCTGAACTTCCGCCGCCTGCGCCCAGTTGCCCTGGCTCTCCAGAGCCTGCGCCTGTTTCTCCAGCCGGTCGTTAGTCAGGCTGCGCTCAATATCATCGATGCTCCGCCGCTGAGCGGGAGGGAGGCCGGCGATCCAGGCGCTGGCTTTCTCCGGCGATTCGGCGCGGTAGAGGTTGGCCAGGCCGCGCACCGCCAGGTTATTGCCGCGATCCAGGCGCAACGCCTGCTGGTAATAGCGCTCCGCCGCCGCCGCCTCTTTGCGCGCCGCCGCGACGTCCCCCAGCCCCAGCACGGCATAGCTGTCGGTGCGATCGACCCGCTGCGCCTGGGCATAATAGTTCTGCGCCTGCGAAAGCTGGCCGGCTTTCAGGGCGTTATCCCCCTGCTTTATCAGCAGCCAGTAGCGGTTAGTTTGCAGCAGGCTGTCCCACTTGCCGCGGTTCGGGCTGTCAGGGTCCATAGCAATCGCTTTACTGAGCTGCGCCACTGCCCGCGCGCGGTCGCCGCGCTGGGAATAGGCCTGGCCAAGAGCGCCCACCGCGTCGCTGTCGCGGCTGTCGGCCTGAACGGCTTTCTGCAGATCCGCGACCGCCTGCGTGGTATTCCCGGACTTGACCGCCGCCAGCCCTTCCGAGCGGGCGCGGAAAGTCGGATCCTGCAGCTGCGCCTGCTGTTGGTCGAGCAGAACGCGGGCGTTCGCCGCCACCGAGCCGGTGGGAAACTGCAGAAGAAATTGCTGCAACGCCTGCACGCTGGCCTTACTCACCGGCATGCTTTTCACCTCACTGAACCACATATCGGCGGCGATACCGCGTCCCGAGGCCGATCGGGCCATCTCCGCCAGATAGGCGAACCCCTCCTGCGGTTTGTTATCTGCGAACATCTGCTTCGCCAGCGAAGTCAGCAGGCTGACGTTGCCCGGCGCGCTGGCGTTCAGTTTTTTCAACTGGCTGACGCCTTCGCTATGGCGGGACGGCAGGCGCGCCACCAGCGTCCAGTATTCAATGGCGACGTCAACGTCATCCGGCACCCCGCCGTACAGTTTTTCATAGGCGGCGATGGCTTCATCGACCTTCCCGGCCACGCCCAGCAGTCGCGCCTGCTGCAGCGCCTGGCGGCCCTCGCCGGTGTTGCTTTTCATCTCATTGCGCGACGCCTTCAGCTCCGGGGAGTCCGGCGCCAGCTTCGTCAGTCGTTCCAGCTCTTTTTGCGCCCCGGCGGCATCCCCCTGACGCAGCAGATAGCGCATCCGCGCGGCAATCAGCTCCGGGTTGTTGGGATCAATCAGCTCCAGACGGTACAGCGACTGGCGCACCAGGTCTTCACGATTGCTGGCCTCGCCGAGGCGCACCTGCTCCAGCAGATGCTCCTGGGCAGGCGTCGTCGTCGCCTGCGCTAACGGCAGCAGCGCAACGCCGAGGGACAGCGTGAGTAAACTTAGTGTGAGCTTGCGCATTCCTGGTTCCAGTCAGGTTGTAATTCGCCACTCGCCGTGAAACGAAAACGGTGTTGATCCCAACCCTGGCCGAACAGCGTCAGAACTGCGCTGTAGTAGGCATCCGCGCCGGGATAGTTATCGGCGACGCGCTGGCGTTGCACCGACCGGGCCTCGTCGTCCTGTAAAAACGGCAGCATTGCCGCGGAGAAGCCCACTGGCCCCTGACCGCTGGTTTTGCCGGTGACGATATTCACTTTCTCCGGGGGTACCCCATGCTCCGTGGTCTGCGCCGCCATCGGCGCGAAGCGTTGCAGCAGACGCGCTTTCTGCTTATCGCCATCATGGAGCATGCCCACCCACAGGTAGACGCGAATCGCGTCATAGCTGCCGATCGGCGGCTTTTCGGTTTTCAGCTGCCAGCCTTTCCCTTTCTCATAGCGCACCCAGTCCGGGGTAAAGCCTTTCGGCGCGGTCTCCAGCAGCAGGCGCAGGTTACTGTCGCGCAGAGCGGGCCACGGCGCGCCAAAACGCACAAAGTAGGTGGCCAGCTGCGGCGGAAGATAGCTGGGGTTAAACCGCCAGCCGCTGTCATCGGCAAAACCGACTTTTCCCGGCAGCAGCATCGTGCCGAGGCCCGGCACCGCCACCGTCTCTTCAGCGACAATCCGCGCCAGCAGGGCTTTACCGGTCTCGGTGTACTGCGGCTGTTGCCACAGGCGCCCCGCCTCCAGCAGCGCCCAGGCTATCCACAGATCCGAGTCGGACGCCGAGTTGCTGTCCAGCAGGGTCCACTGCTCATCGTCCTTTTTGCCCCACAGCCAGCCCGGCAAATGTTGTTTCAGATCGCCTTCCGCCAGGTTGTTCTGCGTCCAGGTCAGCAGTTTGTCGAACCCTGCGCGATCGTTGGCCGCCAGGGCGAAAAACAGGCCATAGCTCTGTCCTTCCGAGGTGGAGATTTTGCGCGCATCGCTGGGGTCAATCACCCGTCCCTCGGGGCTGACGTACGCTTGTTTAAACTGCTCCCAGGCGGGCCACTGGCAGGCGGCGCCCACCTGGCCCGCCGCCAGCAGCAGCGCCGAGAGCACCGCGCCACAAAGTACTTTCATCATGGTTTACTCATCATCCAGGCTAAGACGGCGGCGGCTGATGATGCGCAGCATGCGCCACAGCACCCATGCCAGCAGCACAATGCTGATGGCGGCGAAGATCGCCAGCAGTATCGGGTGGTTAGAGAGCGCGAACCAGATGCGCTCGAACCAGGGCAGATGACCCACGTAGTAAATATCCCCCACCCGCAGACTGTTGACGCCGGATTCGCGGATCACCGCCACCGAGCCAAACATCGCTGCCCGCTTACCGCTGTCGTTGAGGGCGTTGGTCAGCAGTTCATTACCGCGCGGGCTGTCGGCCAGCAGGGCCACCACGCTGCGCTGATCGTTATACGGCGACTGGAAGCCAATCACCGCCGCCATCGGCCCGGAAGAGGTAATGTCGGTGCGGGTATTGGGTGTGCGGGCCTCATCGTCGGGATAAATGCTCGCCAGGTCATAGTGGCGCATCGGCATTTTCACCCAGCTTTTGGTCGCCTCGACCAGCAGGTTGATTTTGGTATCGTCCTTGAGCGACGACGGGATCGCGCCGATCAGCAGCAGATCCGCGTCTTTATTCTTGATCTGGTTGCCATCGTCGGTCATTTGCAGATTAATCGCCGCCAGACCGGTCTGCGAACCGATGCCCCCCAGCGCCTGCAGCAGCGTCGCCACCTGGCCCTGGGTCGGCGCCTTCGGCACCACCACCAGCGTGTCGGAAAGGTCCGCCATACGGCTGTAAGGGAAGCCCGCATTGGCGAAGACGCGCAGGTCCGGCAAGGCGATAAAGTGATAATACTTCGAGAAGTCGATGGTCGAATCGTCGCCGATCACCACGTGGTTCTGCACCGGCTGGAAGGTAATACAGTTGTCGATGGAGCCGCCGGGCATCGGGTTCATATACTGGAAGTCAAAGCGCAGCTGGTTGACCGCCCCAAGACGCAGCGCGGGGATGGTGACCTCCGATTTGCCGTCCAGCAGCCCCTGCAGCACCGGCAGGCGCAGGATCAGTTTGTTCACGTCCTGGGAGCTGTTAAGGCTGAACGACTGCAGGAACTGGTCGTTGAGGCTGATATCCATCCGCGAGCTGTCCTTCACCGGCGGCATGGTGTAGCGGTATTTCAGATCCATATCGATGCCGTTGGCCCGCAGCAGATAGAGATCCGGCGGCAGGTTAAGCGCCACGGTGATGGCATCCGGCACCAGCCCGCTGGACTGCAGCTGTTGTTCATAGGTTTTCAGCTCAGCAAAGGTGACCGAACGGTCGGTGCGCACCCAGTTCGGCGCGTCGTAAGGCTGACGCGGCTGCAGGGTTTTGATGCCGTCCACGGTGACGCTGCTGCCGCGGAACAGAATATTGCCCTGAGCAATCCCCTTCGCCGCCAGCAGCAGGTCGTTATCATCGCGGCCGAAAATCACCAGCAGCTTGACGTAGGGATCGTTCGGGTTGTCGATCATTTCGATGGTCGGCGCCTTGACCGGCGGATGATCGCGCAGGAAGTCCGGACGCTTGTCGTTGGTGGCGAAGACAATGGCGTTACGATCCGGCAGTTCATTGAAATAGACCGGGAACTGCTGGCCGCGCCAGCCGGCCTTGCTGCCGAACCAGGAGGCGACTATCGCCGCCGCCTGCTGCTGGGTGACCGCTGGCGAGCCCGGGAAAATCATCGGCAGCTTCAGCGGGCGGTTATCGCGCGGATCGTAGAACGGCACCGGGAAGTGTGACAGATCGTTATTTACCTTCAGCGACTGGTAGGTGAGATCCAGATAGCTTTCGCGTCCGACGTCCAGCCACAGCGTGCTGCTGGCCGGGTTTTCGCAGACGTCGCGGTAGTGGCCGACAAACTCCAGCCGTACGCGGTTGAAGTCGGTGATGTACAGCGGGTCAATCGGCAGCTGCGCGCGGATCTTTTTCCCCAGCTGCTCTTTGGTGACGGGCAGGACGCCCATCAGCTCATCGTTAAGATAGACCTTCAACTGCGACTGCACGGGCAGCAGCGAGGGCGATGGGGTGTATTCCAGATTGAGCAGCGCGTTGGCGACCAGCTCATCGCTGCGCATGCCGAATTCGACCGACGCGTCAGGCCGTGAGCCGCGCAGCACGATGCTGCCGGGCGGCGGCGCGATGGTGGCAAAGCTCAGCTTCACCTCCCGCTGCGGCACGTTCTCGGCCACCGCCGCCGGAGCGGTCGGTTCGGCGAGGGTCGCCGTCGGCTCGCCCACCACGATCGGCGCAGCCGGGGTCGCGGCCTGCGGCTGAACGACAGGGGCAGCGTTCGCCACCGCGGCCGGCGCCGCATAAGAGGCCAGTGGATACCAGCTGCACATGCCCACCGCTACTGCACACATCCAGGAAAGTTTTCTTTTCATCGCATTATCATCATTGTTGAGCCATTGCCGGGTCTGCGGAGAGCGTCGGCGCGGCGCGTTCAGGGCGTCGGGGTACAAACGACGCTATCCAGGCCACCAGCGAAGTGAGCGCGCGGAAAACCACCTTCACCGACGGCGGCGAAAACTCCGCCAGGTGACGATAGCCACGAAAGCCCAGCTTGAGGATATCCAGCAGGCTTTCCATCGGCTTATCTTCCGGGAAGCTATCCTGCCAAAGCGCCCACGTATCAGCGCGGGCAAACGTACACTGCACAAAATCGATATGCTGCTGGTTGGTTAACGGCAGCAGCTGGAGCCCCACTTCGCTGCCGTTGACCCGCGCGACCCTGACCGGGAAGGCATACTCCTGCTGTCCCCGTTTGAGCAGCAGCCTGGCGTTCTGGCCTTCCAGCACCTGCGCGTCGCCGTTAATTTTGATCCCCAGTCCGCCATCGGAATAGTCGTGGACGGTGCAGGAGAACAGGTGACCATCTTCGCGGGCGATAGCCGCCGGCATGCTCATTTCGACACGGTGCGAACGGCGAACCTGCTTGCTTTCAACCGAGACCGCCACCGCGCCGCCAAGAATAATCAGGTTGTAGAATACCCAGACAATACTCACCCAGACGGTGAGGATTTCATTTTCCGGGCCGTACATGAAGCGCCAGATCCCCACCGCGACGCCGACCAGATTGAGCAGCACCAGGTAGATATAGGGCCGGGAGATCACCCAGTCGACATACTCCTCTTCCACCAGCCCGCCCTTCGCGGTGACGTTGAACTTGCCTTTATGCGGGTTGATCAGCGCCACAAAAGTGGGCGGCGCGATATACCAGGCCAGCACCGTCTCGTAAATTTCACTCCAGAACGAATGGCGATATTTGCCCTGAATCTTCGAGTTGGTCAGGCTGGCGTGGATCATGTGCGGCAACACGAATAGCGCGATCATCAGCGCTGGCGCATAAATGATATAGGCATGGAGCAGCAAAAAGGCCAGCGGCGCCGTGAGGAAGATGAGGCGCGGAATACCGGAGAGAAAGTGAAGCATGGCGTTGGCGTAGCAGACGCGCTGCACCAGCTTCAGGCCTTTGCCAAACAGCGGATTATCGAGGCGGAATATCTGCACCATCCCGCGCGCCCAGCGGATGCGCTGGCCGATATGCGCGGATAAACTCTCCGTCGCCAGCCCCGCCGCCTGCGGAATACGCATATAGGCGGAGGTATATCCCCGCCGGTGCAGACGCAGCGAGGTGTGGGCATCTTCGGTCACCGTTTCGACGGCTATCCCGCCAATTTCATCCAGCGGGCCGCGGCGGATAACGGCGCAGGAGCCGCAGAAGAAGGTGGCGTCCCACATGTCGTTCCCGTCCTGCACCAGGCCGTAGAATAACGTCCCTTCGTTCGGCGTTTTGCGAAAACGACCAAGGTTGCGCTCAAAGGGATCGGGCGAGAAGAAGTGGTGCGGGGTCTGCATCATCGCCAGCTCTTTCTCTTTCAGGAACCAGCCCATGGTCATCTGCAGAAACGAGCGCGTCGGCACATGGTCGCAGTCAAAGATCGAGACGAACTCTCCTTTGGCATATTTCAGCGCATTATTGATGTTGCCGGCCTTGGCGTGTTCGTGGCTGGTGCGGGCGATATAGTGCACCCCAACATCTTTGGCAAACTGGCGAAACGCTTCCCGTCCGCCGTCGTCGAGGATCCAGATGTTCAGCTTGTCCTTCGGCCAGTCGATACCCTGCGAGGCGTAAATGGTGTTTTTCACCACGTTGAGATCTTCGTTATAGGTGGGGACGAAGATGTCCACAGTTGGCCACAAATCCATGTCCTCCGGCAGCGGCACCGGCTGGCGATTCAGCGGCCAGACCACCTGGAAGTAGCCCAGCACCAGCACCACCCAGGCGTAGGTCTCTGCGAACAGCAGAATGATCCCGCACACCAGACTTACCGGGTCGTTCCAGTTCAGCGTCGAGGTATAGCGCCACCAGATATAGCGGCACGACACCGTCAGCGACAGCACGATCAGCATCAGCGCCGAGAAACGGCCCGGGATGCGTCGCACCAGCAGCGCCACGCCCCACAGCAGCATCAGGAAGATAAACTGCGACAGCGGGTTAAAGGGCTGCGTAATACACATCAGCGCCAGCACCAGCGAGCAGAAGGTCACCCCCCCAAGGATCGCCCGGCGCAGTTTAGGATTGAGGTGTGCCAGCTCTTTCTGTTTATCCAGATGGCCGGTGCGGGCGTTCATCTGCTCAGGCAATTTTTCCAGCCACTGCGTATAGCGACCGTGCACCCCTTCCAGCGCCGCCAGCGAACGCCAGTTGACCTTTTTCTCCGGCTCCGGCACGCGCGTCGTCAGTAACCACAGGGATTGCAGCAGGTAGCGCAGCGGATCCAGCGGACGCGGGCGATGCGGATTTATGTGGGGAAAATAGGTTTCATGGCGGGCCAGAATCGCCTGCCAGCGCGGCGTCTCCAGCGGCATCAGCGCCCAGACCAGCGACGCCCACAGACAGCCAAGCGACGCCGACAGCCACGAAGCGCCGTGCTGCCGATAGTCATCATAGCGCGCACGCAGCCGCTCCCCCACCGGCGGGGCCAGCAGCAGCGTACTGAGGCGGATCATGCCGCTCTCCCGGCGGAATAGTGGATCAGGCACCAGTTCGCCAGGGTCAGCACCTCTTCCGCCGCCAGCGAATCCTGACGATACTCCCCGAGAGGTTGTTTCGCCGCCAGGCACTCGGCCATCGCCTCGTCGCGGTGAATCGTCACCGGCAGGATGCGCGGCTGGCTCTCCAGCCACAGCTGGTAGAGATCTTCCTGCAGCTGGCTGCCGACCCGCAGATCGTTAATCAGAATATCGCCGTTGGCCGGGAGGGGCTGCTGGTGTAGACGGATATGGCTATTGGCGTCGGGATGAACCACCACCAGCGAGCGATCGCAAAGCGTCAGCAGCTCGCGGGTCAACGGCGAATAACCCGCCGGCAGATCCAGCAGCAGCCAGCGGTACTGGCCCTGTAGCTGCTGTACTGCCTCCGCTATCGCCCCCAGGGTGGGCTGCAGCTGGTCGACATTTTCTCTTTCGCCGGCGCTGAGCTGGCCAAACGGCAGTAGATCGATATGCTGCGTATAGCGCAAGCCCGCGTCACGCCAGTCCCGGCCGTCGAGCAGCGCCCGCGCCCAGCCGTCCTGATGATGGATATCGGTATTAAAGAAAAAGCGCAGCATATTATCCGGGCTGGCGTCGATCGCCAGCACGCTTTCACCGAGCAATTGCAGGGCCCAGGCGAGTGCAGCCGTAATGGACGTGACGCCAGTTCCCCCGCGCACGCCCTGTAATCCCAGAATAGCCATCTCCGGCTTCCTTATTTTTTCTCTGCAAACTCTGCCAGCAGCGGCCAGCGCTTCAGCGCCGCGTTCAGCTGTTCGCGCCTGGAAATATCATGATAATCAATATCCGGCAGGGAAAATGCCCGGCTAAGCGCCAGAAAATCATTTTGAAAGGTGTACCCCAGCGTGGCGTCCGTGGGTACCGCAGGATCTTTTGCTGGCATATCTCTGTCCGTTCGAAATTTATTATTAAACCAGAGGACGTATACAGCTCATCCTTAAAAGCAGGTGTACATGCTAAAACTGATGACCTTTAATTTCAATGTTAGGTTTACTCTGTCGGTTTCGCTAGTAAACTTATTCAGTGTCAATCAGGGCGCACGAGGGATGCCGTGGATAATGTATTTACTTTGGGTATTTCATCATTATGGGATGAAGTGTGCCATATGCCGGTCGGCGGAGTATGGTGGCTCAACGTCGACCGTTATGCCGATGCCGTCAGCCTGTTTAATCAGACACTGGCCGCGCAGGCGAAAAACAGCCACGTTGCCGCGCTGGTTATGGGAAACAAACCCAAGGATATCATTTTCTTAGATCATACTCACGGTCCGGATAATATCGCGCTGTTCACCCTGCCGAATCGCCCGCAGGCACTGGAGGAAATACACCGCGATTTAGTCTGCTCCCTCGAACCTGGCAATTATTTGTTTATTCTGCTATGCGCTGAAAATGCCTGGCAAAATATAAATAATGAAAAGTTATGCGCCTGGGTAGAAAAGACCAGCCGCTGGGCGCAATATCACCGTTGCGCGTTCTTAGCGATCAATTCCGCGCAGGATATCGATCGGCAGCTGACTCCCTTATTACGTGAGTACCGCTCCCTTTCCGGACTGGCAAGTATTCGTTACCAGGGCGACCGGCATATCTTTGATATTGCCTGGTGGGGAAGCGATAAGGGTATCAGCGCCCAACAGCAGCTGATGGTGCAACATGATGACGCCGGCTGGCGATTAGCGCAGGACGCTGAAACCAGCGTGCAGCCGCGCAGCGACGAAAAAGCGATCCTCAGCCATGTGCGCGTGCTGGAAGGCGCCCCGCCGCTGTCGGAATACTGGACGCTGTTTGACACCAACGACGAGGTCTTCAACGCCGGGCGCACCGCGCAAGCGGCGACGATCCTCTTCTCCATTACCCAAAATACGCAAATTGAACAGCTGGGCCGCTATATTCATACCCTGCGTCGCCAGCGCGGTACGGCGCTGAAAATCATCGTCCGTGAACAAACCCCGAGCCTGCGCGCGACCGATGAGCGGCTACTGCTCAGCAGCGGCGCCAGCCTGGTGATCCCCAGCAGCGCATCGCTCTCCCGCTGCCTGACGCTAATCGAAAGCGTACAGAACCAAAAGTTCTCCCGCCATATCCCGGAAGATTTTGCCACCCTGCTGACCTGGAGCCAGCCGTTAAAGCTGCGCGGCTACCAGAAGTGGGATGCCTTCTGCGAAGCGGTGCACAACGTGATGACCAATACCCTGCTTCCACCCGACAGCAAAGGCGTGATGGTGGCCCTGCGCCCGGCGCCGGGGCTGCGCGTTGAGCAGGCGCTGACGTTATGCAAACCTAACCGGATGGGCGACATCATGACCATCGGCAATAACCGGCTGGTGCTGTTTTTGTCGTTTTGCCGGATCAATGACCTCGATACCGCGCTAAACCACATTTTCCCGCTGCCGACCGGCGATATTTTTTCTAACCGTATGGTGTGGTTTGAAGACAAGCAAATCCTCTCGGAAATCGTAATCATGCGCGGCGTCGAGCCGGCGCGCTGGAACACGCCGCTGCCTCTCTCGGTCGGTAAAAACGAGACCATTAACGCCACCCACGATGGACGCCACTGGCGACGCTACCCCGAACCACACCGGTTAACCACCCGCGAGGAGCAAGCCTGATGATGTCTCTCGCCGATATTCTGCAACTGGTGGTGCTCTGCGCCCTGCTGTTTTTTCCGCTGGGCTACCTGACGCGCCACTATCAGCGCCGGATCCGCACGACGTTAAGACTGATGTTCTTTAAACCCCGTTACGTGAAACCGGCAGGGGTATTACGCCGGAGAACAACGGTTAAGCAAGGCAAAGCGAACAAATGACAAATAAAAAAACGACCGCGGCACCGCTTCCGCTCTGGCAGTACTGGCGCGGCCTTGGCGGCTGGAACTTCTACTTTCTGGTCAAGTTTGCCCTGCTGTGGGCCGGGTATCTCAATTTCCATCCGATGCTGAACCTGGTATTTCTCGCCTTTCTGCTGGTGCCGATCCCGCGCGAAAAGCTACACCGTATCCGCCACTGGATCGCTATTCCGCTGGGATTCGCGCTGTTCTGGCACGATACCTGGCTGCCCGGGCCAGAGTCGATTTTTAGCCAGGGGTCGCAAATCGCCGGCTTCAGCGCCAGCTATATCTGGGATCTGATTGTCCGCTTTATCAACTGGAGCATGGTTGGCGCCTTCTTTGTTTTGCTGGTGCTATGGTTGTTTATCAGCCAGTGGCTGCGCGTCACCGTGTTTGTCTCGGCAATGGTCGTCTGGCTGGCGGTCAGCCCGCTGCTGCCGGCCTTTACCCTATGGCCCTCCGGTCAGCCCACCACGGCCGCCGCCACGACCGCACAGGCCAATACCGGGGCCAACGCCGCCGCTGGCGCCGCGTCCAGCCCCGCCAACAGCGATATTCCGCCGCAGACCGAGCCGCCGACCTCAGCCAACCTGACCAACTGGCTGAACGCTTTCTATGCCGCCGAGCAGAAGCGCAAGACGCCGTTCCCGGACCAGCTGCCGGCGGATGCGCAGCCGTTTGACCTGCTGGTGATCAACATCTGCTCCCTCTCCTGGTCGGATATTGAAGCCGCCGGTCTGATGGATCATCCGCTATGGAAGCACTTTGATATTGTCTTCAAAAACTTTAACTCCGCGACCTCCTACAGCGGCCCGGCGGCGGTGCGCCTGCTGCGCGCCAGCTGCGGCCAGCTGTCGCATACTAACCTGTATCAGCCGTCCGGCGCCGACTGCTACCTGTTTGAAAACCTGGCGAAGCTCGGCTTCAACCAGCAGCTGATGCTCGGCCATAACGGTCTGTTCGGCGACTTCCTGAAAGAGCTGCGTTCGCTGGGCGGCATGCAGAGCCCGCTGATGGACCAGACCGGTCTGCCGGTCAGCCTGCAGGCGTTTGACGGCTCCCCGGTGTATGAGGATCTGGCGGTCCTCAACCGCTGGCTGAAGACCGAAGAGGCCAGCAGCAATCCGCGGAACGCCACCTTCTATAACACCCTGCCGCTGCATGACGGCAACCACTTCCCGGGACAAAGCAAAACCGCAGACTACAAAGTGCGGGCGCAGAAGCTGTTTGATGACCTGGATAACTTCTTCACCGAGCTGGAGAAATCGGGGCGGAAAGTGATGGTGGTGGTGGTGCCGGAACACGGCGGCGCGCTGAAGGGCGATAAGATGCAGGTATCTGGCCTGCGCGATATTCCAAGCCCGTCGATCACTAACGTCCCGACGGCGGTGAAATTCTTCGGTATGAAGGCGCCGCATGAAGGGGCGCCGATTATCATCGATCAGCCCAGCAGTTATCTGGCGGTGTCGGAGCTGGTGGTGCGCGCCCTCGACGGCAAAATGTTCAGCGAGGACAGCGTCAACTGGCAGCAGTATGTCGCCAACCTGCCGCAGAGCGCGGCGGTGTCCGAGAACGCCAACGCCATCGTCATCCAGTATCAGGGCAAGCCTTATGTCCAGCTGAATGGCGGTAGCTGGGTGCCTTATCCGCAATAAGCGACAAGGCCGCCTATGTTGGCGGCCTTACATCGTGAGACGTTCCCATTCTACCTTCTCAGCCCGCAGGCATACGGGCGGGGAAGGCGGCAAATCAATCACCGTATTTAGCGCTGATCCTGTTTCGCCAGCCAGACCAACAGCTTGAGGCTGGCAGAGTAATAATCATCCTTGTCGTCAATCTGCGGCGCCTCCTGCGGTTCACCCAGCGTCAGATCGCGCACCGCCAGCAGGCCGCCGGCCATATACCAGGGGGCCACCTCGTTGGTGCTGACGTTGATCCACGCCGGGGTTTGCAGGCGCGGGTAACTCTGCATCCAGGCCTTCCAGGGCGCGAGCAAGGCGCTGTGCGGATCGGCCCACGAGAGATACAGCGGGATACGGATCGCATCGAAACTCATCCGCGGCGGCCACTCTTTGGCTGGCAGCATCTTGCCATCCGCCCGCAGCGCCACCCAGTCGCTGGGTAGATGTGATTTCCCCCAGCCCATCTGCCCCAGCAGCGCCTGTCCGTCGCTCTGCAATGTCCGCCAGGCGGTGAGATGCGTCCGCTCCGCGAAGGCGCGCCAGGCCGGGAAGATGAAATAGGAAGGGTTAAGGTTCAGGTGATCATTGAGGTTGAACCCTTTCACGCCCGGGAGCATCACCTGGCGACCGGCGAAAGTCACCACCGTAGACTTCAGCAGGGCGGCGGTGATGGCGTCAGAGGCAATCGCATAGCGCTTATCCTGCCACTGCTTTTGCGCGCGCAGCAGCGCCCAGGCGATCAGGGTATCGCCATCGGAGGCGTTGTTTTTATCGGCGATAGGGTCCGGCGCCACCGGGTTATAGCGCCAGTAAAACAACCCGTTAGACTTGTTGCGCAGGGTGTTGTCCGTCCACTGCCACAGCTTGTCGAACGCCGGACGATCGTTATTCGCCACCGCCAGGAGCATGGCGAAGCCCTGACCTTCCGTATGCGACACATTGCCATTGGCGGTATCAATGATACGACCATCCGGCATCATAAAACGGGCCTTATAGCGCTCCCAGGCCGTATCCGCCCACGCCCTGGGCACCAGCATCACTACCGTTGTCACTATCACCGCCACTAAAGCACGCAGGGGCATAAATTCACTCTTTATGGATGGTAGTAGAGAAACTGAACGTCAGAGACGGAGAACACCCGCTCACGCTGCAGTATCACGTGGGCACTGCCTCCCTGACTCTGCAGCCAGCGAGAATATAACCCCTCGAGTATGGCACAGAACGCGTTGCACCAGCGCACGCGCCCCGCTTCGTCGCGGCTGACCGGCAACGCCTGATGGCGCAGGCGCAGGCCGTCCTCACCGACATCGATGGTCACCACGCCCCAGTGAAAATGAGTCAGCAGCCGGTTGATATTGGCCTCCAGATCCCCCACCGTCTCCGACGCCGGCAGCGGATGGGTCTCCGCCAGCGAGGCGCCCATCTGACGCAGGAAGGGCTGGCTTTCCAGCTCGCCGGCATTATTTAGCATACCTTCGATCATAATAATCAACAGATCGAACCATCCGGCAGGCGTCTGCTGCTGCTGAAACCAGGTCATCACCACCGGGTTATTGTTCTCCGTCATCATCAATGATCTCCTAACATATAGCGAATATAGAGCCCGGCGGTGCTTTCGTTATAATCCCCGAAGGTGTCATAGCCAATCTGGCCCCCCAGGGTCATTTGTTTGTTGACCTTGTAATCCGCCCCGGCGCGCAGGGTATACCCTATGCCGCTCTTCGAGGTCGCGGAGTAGTAGGCTTCCTTGGCAAACCCATTGCTCACCGCCGTCTCCAGGGTCTGCTGCCACTCCGAATTGGTCGGGAAATAGGCGCTCTTATCCTGACTGTAAGACTGATAGCCCACCGAGCCGCCGAGCTTCATGGTCCAGTTATCATATTTCTCCGTCAGACTGACCGGCAGCGATACGCTGACGTAGTTTTGCGGACTAAAGTAGCCCCCCTGACCATAGGTGAAGTAGCTGAGGTTTTTGGAGTAATCCATATAGCTCATGCTCAACCCGGCCTGCAGCTGGCGGTATTCGTCATGGTAGGGACGAAGATAGACCCCGGCATTGGCGTTGATACTGGTGTTGCTGGCGACGTTCTGCCCCAGATAGCTGTATCCACCGCCGCCGACATAGAAGCCCGCGTCGCCGTCGTCATAGCTCAGCTGCAGGGTGCCGCCGTTTTTCGTCACCTGCCCCCAGGTTTTCCCGGAATAGGCGTCTTTCAGACCCACGTAGGAAAGCAGGCTGTCGGTTAGCGAGCGGCGTTCGCCGGTGAGGATCAGCGACAGATAGTTGGTCAGCTTGGGCGACCATTTCACCCCGCCGACTACGGTATTAAGATCCTGGCCCAACGGCGTGCTGCCGATATCGACCCGGTAATCGTCACCACTTAACGCCAGCGCCAGTTCGACGCCATTGGCCTTCTGCGAATCGGTCGAGCCGCTGGTCTGGTCAACGTTCGGCTTGCGGCTGGACGAAGAGAGATAGCTGGCCACCTGCCCCGCATCATAGCTCCCGAGCTTCGCCAGGTTTTCCATCCCGCTGCTGGTGGTAGGATTGAAATCTGCCGCGTTCAGGGTGCCGAGGCCGCTTAACGCCTCGGCCCCTGGATTGCTGGCGAAATAGGCCGTCCGCTCCGCCTCGGTCATCGAGGCGATCGCCGCCTGCTCGCTGGTGGCGGTACTCACCATGTTGGAGACCGCGTTAGCCAGCGGGTTGGCGCCGTAGCGACGCCAGGCGTCGCCGCTGGCGGTCCCGGCGTTCAACGACACCGGGGTGACGGTAAAGTCAAAGCGCGAGTCGCCAAACGGCGAGGATGACCAGGTCAGCGGCGTCCGGAGCTCCGTCAGCTTGCTGGTGCCCGATTCGCCGTCGCGTCCACGCACGTCCATTCCCCCCTGCAGCCAGCTGCCGGTTTTCTCCTGCAGCGACTCCATCATGGTGTCCACCTGACGCAGCATCCGCGTCTGGGCGGTGTCCACCGGCAGATCGGTGCGCTGGATCCCCGGCAGCGTGGAACCAGGCGCGGCGGCCGACTGGGCAACCTGCCACGGCATGTACTGCCCGTAGGCGGAGGCCGTCCGCGTCGGCGCCGACGTTTGCGACACGCCGATAAAGGGGTTATCCGCCGCCAGCACCCCGCCGACGGTCGGCGTTTCGCTACTGTTGGTGCTTTGCATGCCCAGCAGTTTGCCGCGGGCGCTGCGCAGATAGGTCATCGCCTGCTGATGATGTCCCTGGGCCTCCGCCACTCTCGCCAGCAGCAGCAGGCGATCCGGGGAGTTATCCTGGCGCAAACCGCCGGCCAGCTGTTCAGCGCGATCGTTGTTCCCCGCCGACAGCGCCACGTCGATGGCCCCGGCGCGCGCATCCTGGTTCGGCGTATCGCGCGTCATCAGGTAGTCATAGACCACCCCGGCCTCTTTGTTCATTTTGCCGCTCTGGTACAGCCGCGCCATGGCGAACATCAGATCGGTATTTTGCGGATCGCTTTGCATAGCGCGGATCAGCTTGTCATACGCCGCAGCGTAATTGCCCTGCTCGCGCAGGCGGTCGGCTTCGTTGATCACATAGCCATTGCGAATGCTCGCCAGCTGCGTCGGCGTACTGCTGGCCTGCAGCTGCGGATTGCTGATCAGGTTCTGCGCCTCGCCGGTCAGCCCGGCCTGATTCAGGACGGCGATCTGATCGGCGTAATCCCCGGCATTGCCGGATACGCCGCTGCTGATATTGTTGCGCACCAGCGAGACCGCGGTGGTCAGGTCGCCGCTCTCGGCCAGCAGACGCGCCAGCTTGCCGGCGTCCGCCGGGGCTTTTGGCGGCGTGGAGGCCATCGCCCGCAGGGTATTGCTGGCGGCGATGGTATTGCCCTGCGCCAGGTAGTTTTCGGCCGTCACCAACTGCAGGTTGTAGTTCACCCGCTGGCGCAAATCGCGCATGTCGCTGGTCTGGCTGCCGCCGGGAATGCGCGCCAGCAGCGTCTGCGCCTGCTGCCAGGCGCCGTTTTCGCTGGCAAACAGGGCGGCGGCATACAGCGCACTGTTGCTGGCGCCGGGGCGATAGGCCGCCGACATCAGCGAAGAGGCCTCGCTGCCGTTACCCGATTTTTGCAGCAGCCGGGCCAGGTCGAGGCGCAGCCAGGGATCGTCCGGATAGCGGGCGACGCCTTCGCGCAGAGTGGCAATGGCGCCGGCTGGGTTACCGCCGCTGACCTGCGCCTGGGCCTGACGGCGCAGGGCATCGCCCGGCATACCGGCCACCACCCGCGGCTGCAGTTTTTGCCGCAGGCTCTGCGGGAGAGTCTGCAGCATCGCCTGCGCCTCGGCGGATTTATTCTGCTCGCGCAGCACGTAATAGAGGTTTTCCCGCGCCGCCGCGTTCTGCGGATCGTCATTTAACAGTGAGCGCAGCGTTTGCTCCGCCTGGGGCAAATCTTTGTTGTGCCGCAGCACATCGGCGCGGAACAGCTTCGCCGAGGCGCCCTGCGCCCCGCTCTGCTGCGCCAACGGCGCGGAGAGCGCCAGCGCCTGGCTGATATTGCCCTGCTTATAGGCCTGCTGGGCCTGCGCCAGCTGGCCGTAGAACAGCGCATCGGCCGCCTGCTGACGACGGGTCGCCGAGGCGTCGCCGCCGAGGTCCGCGGCCCGGCTCAAATACTGCGACGCGGCCTGGTAGTCGCCGCTGCGCTGGGCGATATAGCCCATGCCCGCCAGCGCATCGGCATCCTGGGGGTTGGTCTGCAATACCTCTTCAAACTGCTGCTTCGCGGCGGCGGTATTGCCGCTGTTGAGATTGGCGTAGCCCTGGCCGCGCGCCTGACCGCTGCGCCGTTCGCGAAAGTAATTCTGAACTTCGCTGTCCTGGGGATGCCGCTGCATCCAGGTGTCGTAATACTGCTCATCCCCGGCCTGCGGGCCCAGCCAGAGCAGCGCCTGGCGCAAGCCGCTGTCCGCCTCTTTATTGCCGCTGGCCATCGGCTCGAGCAGGGCGATCCCTTCCCGGCGAGTCTCTTCCCGCCAGGTTAACGCTTTGCCCAACGCCACCCGCGGGGCGTTCTCCTGCGGATGCTGCGCCACGTACTGGCGCAGCTCGCTGATAGCCTGCGGATAGAGCGATTTGTCGCTGGCCATGGTCAGGTAATATTCCGCCGCCAGCCCGGCAGGCGGCGTATTGCCATTGAACATGCTGCGCCAGGTCGCCAGCGCCCCGGGGATATTGCCTCCGCGCGCCTGCTGGCGGGCCAGGCTGAGCTGGCCCTGCGGCACCTGCGACATCTTTTTGGCGTTGTCCAGATCCTGTAGTCCCGGGCTGTCAGGGGCCGCTTTCGCCAGCCGCGCGCGCCACTGCGCCGCCGCCTGCATATCGCCGCCCTGCTGCGACCAGAGCGCCATCAGATACAGCGCCTGGGTGTTGTTGGCATCCACCGAGAGCACCTTCTGCAGGGACTCCATCGCCAGCTCGTCATGAGATTTCTCATGCCAGTAGTTGGCCTGAGCGAACAGCGCCTGTAGCGCCGCGTCGTTCCCCGCCGCCAGCGCGCCGCCCGAGGCAGCGAGAGTCAACGCGCCGGTGAGGCAGAACGTGGTGAGCCGACGGGTGTTTTTCATCGTTATTATTATTTTTCTTTTCATTGGTTATCCCCCGAACCCAGACGCTTACGGGCGTGACGTTTAAACATCGCGGTCAGCGCCAGTCCCATTATCGAGGTGGCAATCAGCCCCAGCACCGCCAGGAAACCTGAGTGCTGGCTTGCATACCAGACCGCCATCATGTACCACGGCATCTGACCGCTGGGGAACGGCGTACTCACCTGGAAGCTGCGCACCCCGTTATCGCTGGTGATCACCGCGGTATCGCCGCGGATCCCGGCGTTAATGCGCGGCGATTCCAGATCGGTCTTCAGTCGCGCCAGCTGGTCATCATTGCTGGCCAGCGCCACCACCACCAGGCGGGTGGAATTCCACGGCGAGCGATAGCTGATGAACCCGCGCCAGGCGCTGCTCGACGAAAAGTAGCGATCGGCGTCGAGGCTGGCGGAAGTCCAGTCGCCGGTGAGCCGGCGCTGGACTTTTTGCCACAGGTCTGGCTCGCGGACGCTCAGCACATTATCTACCGGACGGTAGGGTGAGTCGGCCAGCAGGCTCTGGTTAAAGGCATGCTGATCGAGAGCGGTGACCGCCAGCACGTCACGTTCACGCAGCGACTGCAAATCCCCCCCGCCGGTGGGCATCCCGAGCACGACGCGGTTATTCGCCAGCGCGGTGCCGGTCGCGTTTCCCGAGCGTGCCGCCAGATTCAGCAGGGTCGCCACCTGGGTTTCAGACGGGTCCGCCGGCAGCAGGAGGGTCGTCTGCGAATAGTCCGCCAGCCGCGAGAAGGGGAACGAGGCGCCGACAAAGTAGGAGAGATTGGGCAACAGCGAGAAGTGACGCGTCTTGCTCAAATCGATCCAGGAGTCGTCAGTGATCCGGCTCTTGATATTGTTATTCAGCAGCACCGAACATGGAACATCGTCCTTTGGCACCACATTGAAGTACATCGACAGCTGGTTATCGCCGTAAATCAGGTAAGGCGCCAGCGGGATGGTAAAGCGCTCCTGGCGCGCATCGCCCCCGAGGTAGCGCCAGACTTTCTCCAGCGGCCCCTGCTTGTTCATCGGCAGGTTGTTGAGGAAGGTGCCGTTGAGCGCGACGCTCAGCAAGGACTTGTCCTCATTAATCCAGCTTTCCGACGGGAAGCGGTAGCCAACCTGTAGCGGAATGGTCTCTCCATCCCACAGATAGAGATCGGGCGCGGCGCGGAAGGCGATACGTAAAGGTTCGTGCCAGACGCCGCTGACGGTCGGGCTTTGATCCTTACGCAGCAGCTCGCTGAGCTTGACCGGACGATCGGTGGGGATCCAGCGCGGGGCATCATATGCTTTGCCAACCGGGATGGTCTGCGGTTCGACATCCAGCGTCGCGGTTTGCGGCGCAAAGTTGCCGCGGGTTAACCGCCAGGCGGCCATGCGCAGCGCCGTATCGTTTTTGCCGACAATCAGCAGCAGTTTATAGGCCGGATTGGCGGGGTTGGCGATGATGCGCAGCAGCGGCTTATCGGTTTCCGGCAGCATCATGCCGCCCACCTGCTCCCCCGGATGGCCAATCACGATGCCGTGGCGTTCCGGCAGGCGGTCGCGCAGAGCGCTGAAGGCAATGCCGCGATAGTCCGCCTGGATACCCAGCCAGGAGGAGATCAGCGCCGCGGCGCTGAAGACGTCCGCCGACGGCTTGGCCCCATAGGCGACCGCAATGTCCGCCGGGGTCATCTGCATGCTGTCAAAGAAGGGCCGCGGGAAGTGGCTCAAGTCGTCGCTGATGTTCAGCTGCTGGCTTTCCCAGCTGAAATGCGACGTGGGCAGCACCGTCACCCGCGACGTATCATGAATGTCACGCTGGCACTGCAGGGTATCGCCATCATTGATCTTCACGCTCAGGTTATTGCTGGAGACCATCAGCGCGGGCGGAATATCCAGCTGATAATGGGAGACATCCTCGCCATCGGCGCCCAGCGGCAGCGTGCCGAGCGGTTGACCGTTGAGCATCAGCTGCAGGGTGGCGTTGCGGCTCGCCATCTCCGGCGATACGCGAACGGCAAGGCTGAGCTGAGAATGGATCACCACCTGATCGGCAGGCAGGGTAAAGCTGACCCCACCCTGTCGCTGGCCGCCGCTGAGGATAATCCCGTCCGGCATCCCCATCTGCGCCAGATTCAGATCGCCTCCCCAGACCGGAGCGACAGGAATGACCTCCGGCGCGGCCGTGCCGCTCACCGGCGGGGGTAAGTCCGGCATAACCGGCGCAGGGGCCGTCGCCACCGCATCGCCGGCGGTGGCGGGGGCTGCCGGAGAGGCGCCCTCCTCCGGCGAGGCAGCCGGAGGTTCGTCGCCTGGCTCGCTGTCCGCCGCGTCGTTGAGCTGCGGGAAGCTCAGCGGGGCAGCGGAGCCGGAGCCCGGTTCTTCACTGTGTAGCGCAGGCGCAGAGAGCATCCCTGCCAGCAGCGCCAGCGTGGTTAATCGCTTCATAACGTCCCATCCTCCTGCGCCGTTTTCGCCACTGTTGCCCGATTGCGCTGGCTACGACGGGTTTTCCACGTCAGCCAGAACAGTTCGAACACGCAGCGTAAAATGGTGAAGAAGGAGCGGAACGGGTTATCCTGCGGGCGCGGCGGATTAATCCACGCATCCGCGCGGGCCAGCACCACCCGCACCAGTTCACGGCGGCGCGAAAGCGGAATATCTTCATCAAACTTGAGGCGCAGGAAGCGCTCGTCAGAGGTGACCAGCTGGGCCGGAATAGAGATAGCCCCGGACTGCAGGATCAGCTCAATCTCTTCGATGTCATCCTCCAGATGGCGATTATCAGGCGCGACCACGCGGCAGCCGCCCATCGACAGATCCGCGGTATGACTGCGCGAGACGATGCCGCTGGCGTAATGGATCACCACCGGAATGTCGACATCGATACGAATGGTTTTTCGCACCTGCCGCGTTTCGCGCGCCACGGCAATCGCCGCCAGCAGGAAGATCAGACTGTAGATCCCCCACCCGACGTTGAGGGCGATAACGTTGGGATCCGAGCCAAAGTAGTCATGGCCAATCGCCCGGACGATGCCGACGATCACCCCCAGGGCCAGCAGGCAGGCCACCACCAGATGCGGGCGCACCACGGTGAAATCGAAGTAGCCGACGTCCAGCAGGCCGCCCTTATCGGTGACGTTGAACTTGCCGCGTTTAGGGAAAATCATCGTCACCAGGGTCGGCAGCACCAGGTGGAAGGCCAGCACAATATCGTAGATCTCCCCCCAGAAGCTGTAGCGATAGCGGCCGTTCATTCGCGAACCGACGTAAATAGCGAGGAACAGGTGCGGCAGCGCATAGGAGACAATCAGGCTCGCTGAAGAGTAAATAATATTGAGGTTAAACAGCAGGTAAGCCAGCGGGGCGGTGACAAACACCACCCTCGGGAGCGCGAACTGGTAGTAGAGCATGGCGCTGAGATAGCACAAGCGCTGCTGAAAAGTCAGCCCGCGGCCAAACAGAGGATTATCGACGCGGAAAATCTGCGTCATCCCGCGCGCCCAGCGGGTACGCTGGATGACGTGCACCACCAGGCGTTCAGTAGCGAGGCCTGCGGCCAGTGGGATATCGAGAAAGGCCGACTTCCACCCCAGACGCTGAAACTTCAGCGCCGTATGAGCATCTTCGGTCACCGTTTCGACGGCGAAACCGCCGATCTGCGCCAGCGCCTCGCGACGGATCACCGCGCAGGAGCCGCAGAAAAAGGTGGCGTTCCAGTTGTCGTTCCCCTGCTGAATCGGGCCATAGAACAACATCCCTTCGTTGGGAATGTTGCGTCCGACGGAGAGGTTACGTTCAAATGGATCCGGGGAATAGAAGTAGTGCGGCGTCTGCACCAGAGCCAGCATCGGGTCTTTCAGGAAGCCGCCGACGGTGGCCTGCAGGAAGACGCGCGTGGCGACGTGGTCGCAGTCGAAAACGCAGATAAGCTCCCCCTGAGTCAGGGTCAGCGCATGGTTAAGGTTCCCCGCTTTGGCGTGCTTGTTGTCATTGCGGGTGATATAGCCCACCCCAACGTCGGCGGCGAAGACGGCAAACTCGCTGCGCTTACCGTCATCCAGAAGATAGATTTTCATTTTATCTTTTGGATAATCAATGCATTGTGCCGCCAGGACGGTATCGCGCACCACCTCCAGCGGTTCGTTATAGCTCGGAATATAGATATCGACCGTCGGCCACTTACTCATATCATCCGGCAGCGGAACAATGCCGCGCTTCAGCGGCCAGACCGTCTGCAGATAGTTAAGCAGTAGCATCACCCAGATATAGACTTCCGCCAGAAAGAGTCCCATGCCGAGAATAGCTTCAATGGACGAGTTGAAGTGCAGGGTCTGCGTGAGGCGAAAATACATGTAACGGGTGGACATCAGCAGCGACGTGACGACCATAATGACCGATACGCTGCGGCGCTTGCTGAAGCCCATCAGAAAGAGAATACCGATACTTAACAGACCAAAAATATACTGCTTTTGGCTGTCCATCGGCGTGATCACCACCAGCACGGCGACGGGTGACAGCACCAGCGCCAGCAACCAAAAAAGAGATTTTTTCATTCAGCAGCCCTGCAAAAAGTTAACGCCCTGACATGCGTGGCTGGCTGTGCACCGTGCCATCGCCAATATGAATACCCAACAGCGAAGATATTTTTTTAGCCATGATTTCAATATCGAAGGCCGCTGCCGAGGAAGCGTTAAAGTCCAGGATCGACTTCTGCGAGGCATTGGCCTCCACCACGCTTTCATCACGATGGATCACGCCAAGCAGTCGCTCGCCCAGTTTCTCTTCCATCAGGCTGGTGACGTCCCGGCTGACCTGGCGACGGCTATCGCTTTGGTTAATGACGAAATAGTGCCCGTGCTTATAATTCAGCGCCGCGCCGGTCAGGCGCTGCTTTTCTACGTGCGCCAGGGTCGACATCGAGGCGGTATCCGCCAGCAGCGGGATAAGATGCAGGTCCGCCAGCCCCGTCAGCGCCTTTAGCGCGGGCGAAGGTCCAGGGGGCATATCGGCGATGGTGATAAGCCCGGGATAATTAAGCAGCGCGGACAGACCGCGCTGGAGGAAATGGTCATTATGGGTCAGTTGCTCATCAAACGCCTGACGCTGCGCCTCGCTCACTTCGCCATATGGCAGGACGAAAATATTACTGCCGGCGCTCAACACGCACTGGCTCCAGTCGTGCAGCTCCAGCGCCTTCGCCACATAGCCCCGCTCATCGTTCAGCGGTACGCCAAAATGCAAACGCAGCGCGTTCTGGACATCAAAATCCAGCGCCAGAACTTTGCTGCCCGTCCGCGCCAGCGAATAGGCTAAATTGGCCGCCAGGGTCGTTTTCCCTACGCCGCCTTTCGGTGAACAGACGCAAATCAACGGCATGTCGCGATCCTTTCCAGAAGTGATTTCAAAGGCTGGTCTTTATTTTTCGCCACCGGCTCCGCGCTTTTCGCGGCGAACAGGTGGGCATAGTTCTCGGCGGCGGCCGCGGGTCGGGGGGCCATTCTCGGCGGCGGCGCCATGGCCGGTTCCGACGCCGGAATTGAAGGCGCAGGGGTCGGCGCAGGCTCCTGCCTGACCGGCTCCGGTGCGGCTGCGGCGGTCTCCACGACCGGCTGGGAAGTAGCAGGCGCGGCCGAAGCGGCAGACACAACAGGATCAGAGGTTGGCGCCGCTGCTACGGCCGCCTCTACCTGGCGGAACAGATCCGCGGGCACCGACTGCGGCAACGGCGCGGAGACCGAGCCTCCCAGCGCCAGAGAAGAGGGTTTCTCGGCGCCGGGATTTAGCTGATTGAGGATCGCCCAGTCGCCGTGTTCCCGCGTGGCGGCTTGCGAAGAAAGATCCTGAAAGTTGAGGTTTTGCGTCCGCGTTTTTTCTTGAAAGCGCTGCAGATCATCATAATGGTTCATTGATAACCTCATGATTTTAAAAATTTCATATTAAGTTTGTTGTTATTTTCTGCGTATATTAAAAATATCGTGACGCTTCTGGGATGGCAGATAACGCGCCGATGGTGACGTACCAATACACACGATTGACAGGGTTATAATAGTTTAGAATTTGATTTTCGGGATGATTCCACGGCAGAAGTATCGCTACACTAACATTTCCCTTGCAGAAGGGTAGCCCCATTTTTTAGGTATGCGTACATCCTTAACTTCCCGCAATCACCACGCTTCCCAGTCGTTTTTATATAAAAGTATTAGGTCATGATGAAATCATAGCGTCAGATCAGCGAAAGAATAAACCTGAACCATTTTAATTTCTCTTTAATTCTATAAAAATGGACTGAAAGGCTTATTTTTTCGGATAATCTACGAAGAATGCTCTGAGAGCGTGACATAAACTGCGGCAATATGCGTAAGCGCCAGGTTTTATCCACGGCGGGAGAGAAGCTCCCGGCCATGGGACCGGGAGCGCGCCATCAGGCGTGGGACTTTTGCGGATTCTCATCCTGGTCGACGGCAAAGCAGGCCACCAGCTGGCCGCCGTAATCCTTCAGCTGCGGCTGGAGCTGAGTGCAGGGGCCAAAGCGACGGCGACAGCGCGCGTTAAAGGCGCAGCCCGGTGGCGGATTTAGCGGGCTCGGCAGTTCGCCGGTCAGCTTGATCCGCTCGCGCCGGTCGTCTGGGTTCAGACGCGGCGTCGCCGACAGCAGCGCCTGGGTGTACGGATGACGCGGATTGTTGAAGATCTGGTCTTTGGTGCCCTTCTCCACGCAGCGGCCGAGATACATCACCATCACTTCATCGGCGATGTGCTCAACGACCGACAGATCGTGGGAGATAAACACGTAGGACAGCCCTAAATCCTGCTGCAGATCCATCATCAGGTTCAGCACCTGAGCGCGTACCGAAACGTCCAGCGCGGAGACCGGCTCATCGGCAATCACCACATCTGGATCCAGCATTAGCCCGCGAGCAATAGCGATACGCTGACGCTGACCGCCGGAGAACATATGCGGGTAGCGATCGTAATGCTCGGTTTTCAGGCCCACTTTCGCCATCATCGCCAGCGCTTTTTCACGCCGCTGCTCTTTGCTCAGGCTGCTGTTAATCAGCAGCGGCTCCTCCAGAATCTGCCCCACTTTTTTACGCGGGTTCAGCGAACCATACGGGTTCTGGAACACAATCTGGATTTTTTGCCGCCGCAGCTTCTGCGCCTGCGGGTCGTGCTTAAGCAGATCCTGCCCCTGATAATAGAGCTCGCCGCCGGTGGGGATCTCAATCATCGTCAGCAGACGACCGAGGGTCGATTTGCCGCAGCCCGACTCCCCCACTACCGCCAGCGTTTTACCGCGCTCAAGGGTAAAGGAGACGCCGTCCAGCGCCTTCACCAGCCGTTCCGGGGCGAATAACCCCTTCTTCACCGGATAGTGTTTTTTCAGATCAATGGCCTGCAACAGCGGTTGTGGCGTGGCGGCCTTTTGCGTACTCATAATCCAGGCCTCCCGGCATCATCGAGTGGGTAGTGACATTTAGACTGGCGGCCGCCGGTCAGATCCGCGAGCGCCGGCTCTTCGCTACGGCATTTATCCGTGGCATAGGGGCAGCGCGGATTAAGCAGGCAGCCGTTGGGACGGTCATATTTCCCCGGCACCACGCCCGGCAGCGAGGCCAGACGCGCTTTATCCTGGGCGAATTCCGGCAGCGCGCGCAGCAGCGCCTGGGTATAAGGATGGCGCGGCGCGCGGAAGATATCTTTCGCGTCACCGGTCTCCACCACCTGACCCGCGTACATAACGATAATTTTATGCGCGGCTTCCGCCACCAGCGCCAGGTCGTGGGTGATCAGCACCAGCGCCATATTCTCCTGCTGCTGCAGATCCAGCAGTAGCTCAATGATTTGCGCCTGAATGGTCACGTCCAGCGCGGTGGTCGGTTCATCGGCAATCAGTAGTTTTGGCCGACAGGCAATCGCCATCGCGATCATCACACGCTGGCTCATGCCGCCGGAAAGCTGATGCGGATAGACGTCCAGCCGCGAGGCCGGATCGGGAATGCCCACCAGGTTCAGCAGGTCGATGGCCCGCTGGCGGCGGGTTTGCTTATTACCGCCCTGATGGACCTTAATCGCTTCCATAATCTGGTAGCCGACGGTGAAGCACGGGTTGAGGCTGGTCATTGGATCCTGGAAGATCATCGCCACTTCCGCCCCCACCAGCTGGCGCCGCTCTTTTTCAGAGATGCGCTGCAGATCGCGGCCGTTAAATTCCAGTTTGTCCGCCATCACCCGGCCGGGATAGTCAATCAGCCCCATAATCGCCAGCGAGCTGACGGATTTACCGGAGCCGGACTCCCCGACGATACCGACCACTTCACCCTGCTTCACGCTATAGCTGATGCGGTCTACGGCGCGAAACGGCGCGTTTTCATCGCCGAAATGCACCGATAATTTATCTACATTCAATAACGCCATCTCGAACCTCTTACTGCTTCAGTTTGGGATCGAGCGCGTCACGCAGACCGTCACCCATCAGGTTAAATGCCAGCACCGTCAGCAGGATCGCCACGCCCGGGAAGGTGACTACCCACCAGGCGCTCTGCGCGAACTGCAACACGTCGGAAAGCATGGTGCCCCACTCCGGCGTCGGCGGCTGCGCGCCCATGCCGAGGAACCCCAGCGCTGCCATGTCGAGAATGGCGTTGGAAAAGCCCAGCGACGCCTGAACGATCAGCGGCGCGAGACAGTTAGGGAGAATATTAACGAACATCTGGCGCATCGCGCCGGCGCCCGCTACGCGGGAGGCGGTCACGTAGTCACGGTTGACCTCCACCAGCACCGCGGCGCGCGTGAGACGCACATAGTGCGGGAGCGCCACGAAGGTTAGCGCCAGCGAGGCGTTGACGATGGAGGGCCCGAAGATTGCCACCAGCACCAGCGCCAGCAGCAGACTCGGCAGCGCCAGCATAATATCGACGACGCGCATGATGATTGAGTCCACCACTCCGCCGAAATAGCCCGCCACCAGGCCGAGCACCACGCCGAGGATCAGCGACAGAACCACCACCAGGCAGCCCACCAGCAGCGACAGTCGGGCGCCGTACATCAGGCGCGACAGAATATCGCGGCCCACGTCGTCGGTGCCGAGCAGATGCGCCATGCTGCCGCCGTCCTGCCAGAACGGCGGCGCCAGCAGCGAATCACGGAACTGATCCGCCGGGTTATAGGGGGCGAGGAAGTTGGCGAATACCGCGATGACGATCATCACCACCACGTATACCAGCCCGACGACTGCCCCTTTGTTGCGTTTGAAATAGTGCCAGAACTCCTGCAGCGGAGTCATGGGTACCGGCGCAGCGATAACTTTATTTTCAGTAACTTGTGACATGATGGCCCCTTACTTCTTATGCCGGATACGCGGGTTCACCACGCCGTACAGCAGGTCGACCAGCAGGTTGACGAGGATAATCATCGTCGCCACCAGCAGCACCCCGCCCTGCACCACCGGATAATCGCGACGCTGCAGCGCGTCGATCAGCCAGCGACCTAAACCAGGCCATGAGAAAATGGTTTCCGTCAGGATGGCGCCCGCCAGCAGGGTGCCCACCTGCAGACCAATCACCGTGACCACCGGCAGCATCGCGTTACGCAGCGCGTGGATCACGATCACCCGCATCCGGGTCAGGCCTTTGGCGCGCGCGGTACGGATATAGTCTTCGCCAAGCACTTCCAGCATCGACGAACGGGTCATACGCACGATCACCGCCAGCGGGATGGTGCCCAGCACGATAGCGGGCAGGATCATATGCATTAAGGCGTCAATAAAGTCGCCCTGCTCGCCCCAGATGGCGGTGTCGATCAGCATAAAGCCGGTCAGCGGCAGGGTATCGTCAAGGAACACCGTATCGCTGATGCGCCCGGAGACCGGCGTCAGGTTCAGCTGTACCGAAACCAGCATAATCAGCATCATGCCCCACCAGAAGATAGGCATTGAGTAGCCGGTCAGCGCCAGGCCCACCGCGGTGTGGTCAAAGATGGAGCCGCGTTTTACCGCAGCCAGCACGCCCACCGGAATGCCGACGGCGACGGCGAAGATCATCGCGCAGACGCCCAGCTCAAGGGTGGCTTTAAAGCGTGGGACAAACTCCTGCCACACGGGAATGCGGCTTTTCAGCGAGATGCCTAAATCGCCGTGCAGCACGCCCCAGATATAGTGGGCATATTGCTGCCACAGCGGCTTATCAAGGCCCATTTCGGCCAGCAGCTGCGCGTGACGTTCGGGGGAAATACCACGTTCGCCCGCCATAATCATCACCGGATCGCCGGGGATCATATGGACGAAGGCAAAGGTGAGAAGGGTGATACCGATAAATGTCGGGATGACTAGTCCCAGACGTCGGAGAATAAACTGCAACATAACCCGGATTCTCTCTAGTGACGCCCCGCCTGGCGACAGGGCGTCTGTATTGCTCACAAAAGCATTCCCCGGAATAGCGGGAATACGCCCCCCGCCTCTCCCACGCGGGGAGAGGGGGTCAGGCATCGTGCTTATTATTCGACAGAGACGTTATCGAAGTGGTGTTTGCCCAGCGGGTCCACCACATAGCCTTTGACTTCTTTACGCACCGGCTCATAGACAGTGGAGTGAGCAATGATCAGCGCCGGAGCCTGGTCATGCATCACTACCTGAGCCTGTTTGTACAGTTCAATACGCTTGTTGTGGTCATCGGTAGCGCGGGCCGGCTGAATGAGATCTTCAAACGGCTTATAGCACCAGCGCGAGTAGTTGGAGCCGTCTTTCGCCGCGGCGCAGCTGAACAGGGTCGCGAAGAAGTTATCCGGATCCCCGTTGTCGCCGGTCCAGCCCATCATCACGCTCTGGTGCTCGCCCGCTTTCGCCCGCTTCAGATACTCGCCCCACTCGTAGGTGACGATCTTGGCCTGGACGCCAATCTTGGCCCAGTCAGCCTGAATCATCTCCGCCATGCGGCGGGCGTTCGGGTTGTACGGACGCTGTACCGGCATCGCCCACAGATCGATGGTGAAGCCTTTTTCCAGGCCCGCTTCTTTCAGCAGCTGCTTCGCCTTCTCCGGATCGTAGGTGTAGTCCTTAACGTCGTCGTTATAGCCCCACATGGTCGGCGGGATCAGGTTCTTCGCCGCCTGGCCTGCGCCCTGGTAAACCGCTTTGATGATCGCTTCTTTGTTGACCGCGTAGGTCAGCGCCTGACGTACTTTGACGTCGTCCAGCGGTTTCTTCTCGGTGTTAAAGGAGAGATAACCAACGTTCAGACCCGGCTGTTCCAGCAGGGTAATGTTCTTATCTTCCTTCATGCGCGCGATGTCCGCCGGGTTCGGGTACGGCATCACCTGGCACTCATTTTTCTGCAGCTTGGCATAGCGCACGGAAGCGTCCGGGGTGATGGAGAAGACCAGACGATCGATCTTCGGCTTGGTACCCCAGTAGCCTGGGAAGGCTTTATACAGAATGCGGGAATCTTTCTGGTATTGCAGCAGCTGGAATGGACCGGTACCGATAGGATTGAGATCCACTTTTTCCGGCGTGCCGGCTTTCAGCATGTTGTCAGCATACTCTTTCGAAAGAATGGAGGCGAAGTCCATGGCCAGATCAGCGAGGAACGGCGCTTCCGGACGGGTCAGGACGAACTGGACGGTATTATCGTCCACTTTCTTCACTTCGCTAATCAGGTCCGGTAAGCCCATCCCTTCAAAGTATTCATAGCTGCCGCCAGAAACTTTATGGTACGGGTTATTAGTATTCTTCTGGCGATCGAAGGAGAACACCACGTCATCGGCGTTCAGGTCACGGGTTGGTTTAAAGTCTTTATTATCCTGCCACTTCACACCCTGACGGAGGTGGAAAGTATAGGTTTTGCCATCCGCACTGACTTCCCATTTCTCAGCAAGTCCTGGAATAACTTCCGTCGTACCGGTTTTAAATTCGACCAGGCGGTTATAGATCGGTACGGAGCTGGCATCATAGGTGGTGCCAGAGGTGAAGAGCTGTGGGTTAAATCCTTCCGGCGAGCCTTCAGAACAATAAACCAGGGTTTTCGCTTGCACGCTGGCGGCGACGGTCATGGCGACCAGGCTCAGACCAAGCTTCAGCATCCCTGATTTCTTCAAGGAAATACTCATTATTCTGCTCCAAAATTGTGATGTTGTTTGCATATATCCGCCGGACCTTTATTTATTTTTTACCCGGTCCGGTCGGTGGTGCCCGAAGGCGTAGAGAGAGATGGGGATTCCTTTCGCAAAAACGACTGAGTTGCAGTACGGATTCTCCATGAAATGCCCCTCATGCCCTACAATCTGTCAACAGAATGGGGAAACGTCAATACAGCCAGCCGGGTTTTACATCCAGCGTGAGAAACGGCAGGCAAAGATTAAAAAAACTTCAGGACGCTATTTTCAGCAGAGAAATTTATGCTACTGGCAATTCAGCAGAATAAAGACCTTATTAATTTGCAACACCCAGTGGGAAACAATGCCAGCAAATGAGAAAAATTTCTTGCTGTGTGACCAATATGTGAGCGATTAATAGCGTGAACGTTAAAACGCACAGCGGAAAATGCTGCATTCAGCCATAAGCTTCGCGAAAAAAGATCTGTTCATCGATAAAAAAATGCAATGGAAGATGTCACAAAATAGCGAATAGCCGGCTGAAAACGTGAGTAAAGACGTTTATTGTGATTTTGGTGGTATTTTTGGCCAGTTGTGCACTGATGATGCCCGGCGGCGCTGCGCTTGCGCGGGCCTACGAAACGCGAGTCGAACCTCCTGCCCCCGGAGGTTCTCATCCTCACTGGCCCCAGATGCAAAAAAGCCTGCTCATTGAGCAGGCTTTTCGAATTTGGTCGGTGATAGAGGATGACTCACCACTTCGTGGCTCGCCCTGCGGGCCGTTGCTGACGCAACGTTCTCTCGCTTCGCTCGAGTCGAACCTCCTGCCCCCGGAGGTTCTCATCCTCACTGGCCTCAGATGCAAAAAAGCCTGCTCATTGAGCAGGCTTTTCGAATTTGGTCGGTGATAGAGGATTCGAACCTCCGACCCCTTCGTCCCGAACGAAGTGCGCTACCAGGCTGCGCCAATCACCGAATGCGGGGCGCATCTTACTGCTGGGATGCCTACCCGTCAATGCCTTATTTTCAAAAAATCGCTCAACCGGCGAGAAACTCAGCAGCCTGAGCAGCGAATCGCCGGTTGCTCAACGTTTTTAGCGGCAGTTGACCTCAAACGTTTTGCGATACTCGGATACCTTACATGTCACCGGCTCGCCGAGATAGGTTGCGCCCGCCGGGGTGAATGTAAACTCTCCCAGTAGCATCGTCAGCTCCCCCAGCTCCGGGCAGGATTGCTGATGACGCATAATATCCGGGCGGGTATCGTTATTCACCGCCCGGGCAATGTCGCTGTATGCCAGCTTGTCGGCAAAGGCATTAGCACAAAACTGCAGTTCGCTTTGCGCCATATGCGCGGCCTGCCCCTTCAGCTCGGCATGCTGTGCCAGCAGCAACTGGCGAACCTCGCCGGCCCGGCTGTAGCCAATCGCCGTATAGCCGGCCTTATTGCTGAGGTTGACGCTGGCGCCAGCCGCAAGCAGCGCCTCGACATTGGCTTTATTATTCATTTTGACCGCCAGCATCAGCGGGCTGAGATCGTTGGCGGAAAGCTGGTCCACCTTTGCGCCGCGCTGCACCAGCGCCGCGATCACCGCAGGCGCCCCCTGACCCGCCGCCACCTGCAGCGCCGTGAGTCCTTCACGGTTCGGCTTATCCACTTCCACCCCGGAGGCCGACAGCGCCAGCACCAGATCGGGATCATCCCCCGCCGCCGCCAGCATCAGCGGTGTGGTGCCGGATTTATCCGCCAGGCTGGTGTCCGCCCCGGCGTTGGCCAACGTCGTGATGGTTTCCGCCGATCGCGCGTGATCGACAGCGAGGAAAAATGCCGATTCCCCGGACGCGTTGACGGCCTTCACGTCCGCGCCGTGCTTGAGGAGCAGCGCCACGATCTCGTCGACGTTCTTCTTAAACGCGCCGGGCGCCAGTTGTAACGCCATGTCTTCGGTCATCAGCGCGCGATTGCCCGTCGCCAGCGATTTCGCCGCCGTTGCGCCAACTATCTTGTCCAGCGTACTCTCCTCTTCGACAGGCGCATCGGGCTTTTTCATCGCCAGAATATGCTGATAGTCGTTTCTGACGTCCCCGCCGTCGGAGATGGCGGACATCAATGCCGTACTCTTGTCGATGGAGGTCTGATTCACCGACGCTCCCGCCTGGAGAAGATCGCCGATAATCGCGGTATCGCTGCCACGCGCCGCCGCCAGCATTAGCGCCGTGACGCCCTGGCGCGTCTGGAGGTTCGGCTTCGCCCGACGCTTAAGCAGCAATTCCACCACATCGCGTCGATTTTCCGCAGCAGCGACCATCAGGCCGCTTAAGCCGGTTTTATCCTGACCATCCACATCAATGCCGTTATCCAGCATGGCTGCGATCGTCGCTGGCGCATCGTATTTACAGGCCAGCAGGAACTGGCTGGTCTCTTCCTCAGACTGGCAGCCCGCGAGCATCATCAGGCACAATAGGACCAACCCCTTTATCACCTTCATCCTTTCTCTCCATGAAAAGTTCATGCACAGGGGAAGCGAGGAAACAGGGGTAATCAAAGAAGAAGAGGTCACCTGCCAGACACGTCCACTGTGCGAAAAAAATCCCTCGCGCGGCGTCAGCCGGCGAGGGATTAGCTTATCCTGGGCTCAGGAAAGGAAAACAGACCCGAGAATCTGAAAACTATCGGGCCTTACTTTTTCCACCGGCACCAGTTGTTGTTCTCATTGATCCCGCCATCCGGCGAGGTATAGCCGAGGCAGCCCATAATGGTGTCGTACAGCTCGACGTGACGGCGCGGCACCTTCATCGCAGCCTGCTGCTGCAGATGGGCAAACGCGGCGGCGTGATCGGGATTTTCCAGGTACTTATCCGACATCCACACCATCATCGGCACGCGGAACTGCTCCGGCGGCGCCATCTTGCGCGGCGTACCGTGCAGGTGTTCACGCTCGTTAATCGACTCCCCGTGATCGGCGGCATAGAACACAATCGCTTTCTTATCCCGCAGCTGGTCGAGGACGCTGACGATAAAGTGATCGACATAGGTCACGCTATTGTCGTAGGAATTGATCAGTTCCGCTTTCGAGCACTTGTTGTCGACGCCGACGCACTCCGGTTTCCACTGGGCGAAGCTGCGCGGGTAGCGTTGGGTGTAGTTAAAGTGGGAGCCTTTGGTGTGGAGAATGATCAGATGCTTACCGGAGGCGTTGCCCTGCGCCATACCGCGCTTCATCTCATCCACCAGCAGCATATCGTCAACGCTCTTACCGCGGTTGCGCGGCTCGGCGCCAATCTGCTCGCGGTAGGCGATATTGTTGGCCATCGTGTTGCTGTAGAACCACATCTCGCTCTGCATGGCGTACAGATTGCCGCTGAAGCCCAGCTGATGCAGCACGGCAAAGACATTCTGCTCTTTGAGCGTCCGCTGGGGGTTATCTTCCGCCCCGCCCTCGCGCACAAACATGCAGCGTAACGACAGTTTGGTAGCGGTATCGCACGAGTAACCGCGGAAGGCGACGAGATTCTTCTCTTTCTCCAGCTCTGGCGTGGTATTGCGGCTATAGCCGAGGATGCCCATATGGTCCCAGCGGGTCGTTTCGCCAATGATAAACACCACGTAGGTATCATCCAGACCTTCCGGCGCGACGTAGGTGAACTTCTTCGCCGGGTTAATCAGCGATTTGTTGTCTGAGGATTCATCCACCTGCGCCCAGGCGTACAGTCCCAGCGCCGACAACCAGTTCGACGGCAGGTAAGAGTTGGCGATCACCCCGCCATAACTCGGCATATCCACTTCCGAATGGCGCTCCACATCATGCTGGCGCAGCTCTAGCAGGCGGATGGGTCCCCAGACAATTAGTCCGGCCAGCACCACGATCAGCACGTTTTTAACCCGCTGGCCCGGGGTGCGCAGCTGGCGCAGCAGCGTATGGCGGCAGCGGTTGCTCCAGATGAACAGCAACGGCGGCGCGCTCACCGCCACCAGCCAGAGGATCAGGTGCCAGCCGATGACCTCTTTCGACAGGTCGATATCGGTGGTCATCACCGAAGCGATAATCCCGTAGCCAATCACCACATTGAGGAACGTCATGTAGTAACTCGCCGCGGCGGAAAACAGGACAATCAGCGTCGCCAGAATGCGCCAGATACGGCGGCCGAACAGCGACAGAAGACGTAACAGGAAGAAGGTGACAAATACCGTGGCAACCAGTTCAACAACACCGGAAAGCCCTTTCCAGAAAGTGAACTCTTGAGCATAACCATCGAAACGCCGGAAAAAAACGGCGACGTTCATAAACCAGCCGATGTACAGCGCCAGCCAAAAACTAAGCTTCTGCTGCGTCATCGTTCTAATATATTTCATGCAAGCAAACCTGGAAAAAGAAGAATAAAACACCGCCTGACGCTGTGGCACGAGTCAGTAGGCTAATAGGGTGCGTTAGGGTTGGTTATCAGAAACCTCTACAAACCGCGATAAGTAGACCACAGGGAACGAGAAAAGTATCAGGAGGGAATGTGATCCAGCCAAACATTTACAAAACATTTGGCTGGATTGGCACTATTTGCTTAGGGAAATAACCAGGGGCACGTTTCACGCCGCAGGTTTCAGGCGTGCGCCTCGTTATATACCGTGCTTTTCGGCTGACGAATGGTGGTGGATAACGCCAGCGAGAGGATCAGCAGGGCGAAGATCACGCAGAAGGTCACGTAGAAACCGCCGAACAGCGAAGCGATGAGAGAGCCGCAGATGCTGCCGATACCGAAGCCCAGATAAATCACGCCATAGTTTTTCGCCAGATTGTTCAGACCAAAGAACTCACTCACCAGCGACGGGAAGACGGTAATGGTGCCGCCGAAGTTAAAGGCGACGCAGGCGATGGCGGCGAAGAAGGTCAAGGCATTCAGCGGGGCGAACAGCAGCGCGGCCATCCCCACCAGCGACACGACCTGACCGATGGTAATCACGCGAATGCGGGAGATTTTATCAGACAGGATACCTAACACCAGGCGACCGCTGAGGTTCGCAATCGAGATAACCGTTACCGCGTTGGCCGCCGTGGCGACATCCAGGTGGACCATTCCCTGGGCAATATCTTTCGCTACGCCAATTACGTACAGACCGCTCATGCAGGCCGTCAGGAACATCACCGCCAGCATCCAGTACTGCGGTTTACGCATCGATTCGGCGAGGGTGAAGTCGTTTTCCACGACGCCGTTGGCCGCGGTGGCTGCCGGGTGATTTGGCGCATCTTTCATCAGGGTCGCGCCAAAGACGATCATCACCAGCACGATAGCGCCCCAGATAACGAAGGTTTTTTCCAGGCCAACGGTGGCCAGCAGGTGGGAATCAATGAATTTGAACCCCAGGCTGCCGAGACCATAGGAGCCAATGGAGAAGGCGGAGATCAACCCTTTACGCTCCGGGAACCATTTCACGCAGTTCGACAGGGTCAGCAGGTAACCGGCGCCGTCCGCCAGCCCCACCAGCACGCCCGCGCTCAGCCACAGCATCATCAGGCTGCTGGAGTGCGCGGTCAGGAAGAAGCCCAGGCCGAGCAGGATCCCGGAGGCCATGGTGACGCGCTTCACGCCAAAGCGCTCCTGCAGCTTGCCGGCGACCGACGAAGAGAGCGCCAGCCCGAGGCTCAGCAGACCAAAGGAAAAAGCCACCTGACTGACCGGCTCGCCCAGTTTGTCAGACAGCGAACTGTTAAACAGGCTCCAGGTATAAACCGAACCGAGAGCGAATTGGGTGATGATGGTGCCGATCAGTGTCAGCCAGCGGGTCGATTGACGGTTTGCAGCGTTCATAGCAGTTGTCCTGATAAATTAACTGCCGCCAGAATAGCGAAGGCCCCTCATCCAGTGGGGGAAAAAGGCATGAACTGCCATCAGCGGGGAATGAAATGCATTAATGTTGGAATGAATGGCATTGCATAACATTCATTCCGTAAATTACAGGCAAAAAGTTAGTGTGCGCTATCTCACAGAAATGCGCCATTGCTGAGATTTAACAATAACCACATCGTTTCAAATGCGTAACAATTCCCGATTAAAAATTGGCGCTGACCCCCATCAAATAGAGCGTATTTTCCCCTGACGGCAGGTTATCCGCCTGCGACAGCGTTGCCCATGCCGCCACGTGGGATCCCAACCGCATATCAGCGCCCAGGGTGACATCGCTCCAGCCTCCCTCCCTGGCACGGGACATCGGCGCCCAGACATCGCTGGCGAGCGACTGGTTATAGCTCACCTGCGCCCAGGGATGCACGCCCCACAGCGCCTGATAATCCATGCGCCAGCCGAGCGTGTTAACATAGCCCGCCTCGCCTGCGCTTCTCACCGTCGGCGCGGTGACGTCGCTGCGCAGGCTGGCCACCGGCCCGGAGGTTACGCCGTTTGCCAGCGGATAATTCCAGCCAATGCTCAGGCCGCGGCCGCTGTCCGGCGGCGCCAGCCCCTGGTTTAACGCCAGCCCCCCGGGCGTCTCAGAGGACTTCATCCGCTCGGCGAGAATATCTTCATAACGTGGTTGGTGATCGCTATCCCATGTATAGCGTTCCGACGTATTACTTTTTGTATCGATAGCGATATATTCCTGTTGCCAGGCATTCGCTCCAGAGACACATGACACCCAGACGGATACGCTCGCCGGGATCAAGAACCCCCGGAGGCCATTGCATTTCTTTATTATCATTAATGCGACTCCAGAAAAGAGCCGAATCGGCAATATTGCTGTGTTTTTAGTGGGGATACGATTTCCCTGTATTAACTATTATCTTTATCTTTCAGCCGTCAAGGCGGGCGTCCACTTTTTTAGCGCAGAGGGAGAAACAGCTATGCAGCGTTGCGGATGGGTGAGTCAGGATCCGTTATACATCGAGTATCACGATACCGAATGGGGTGTGGCGCAAAAAGAGGGTCGCCAGCTGTTTGAAATGATCTGCCTTGAGGGCCAGCAGGCCGGTTTATCGTGGATCACGGTGTTAAAAAAACGGCAGAACTACCGCCAGGCTTTTCACCAGTTCGATCCGGTGCGCGTGGCGGCGATGGGTGATGACGATATCGAGCGACTCCTGCAGGATACCGGCATCATTCGCCATCGGGGAAAAATCCAGGCCATTATCGGCAACGCCCGCGCCTATCTGGCGATGGAAGAAAATGGCGAGTCGTTCACTGATTTTGTCTGGTCCTTCGTCGACAATGCGCCACAGGTGACCCGCGCTGCGACGCTGGCGGAAATTCCCGCCACGACGCCGGCTTCCGATGCGCTGTCGAAGGCATTGAAAAAACGCGGCTTTAAGTTTGTCGGCTCGACAATCTGTTATTCCTTTATGCAGGCCTGTGGGCTGGTCAACGACCATGTCACCGGCTGCTTCTGTCACCCTGGAGGTCAGGATGATCCGCAAGTGGGACACTGAAGATACCGCGCCGCTGCTGGCGCTGTGGCTGGACAGCACGATTCATGCCCATCCTTTTATCAGCGAAAGCTACTGGCGCGACAGCGTCGCGGTAGTACGGGATGTCTATCTTCCCGCCGCCAGCACCTGGGTCTGGGAGCAGGATGGCGAGTTAAAAGGCTTTGTCAGCGTACTGGACTCCCGTTTCGTCGGCGCGCTGTTTGTTGCGCCGGGCGCCACCCGCCAGGGCATTGGCCGGGCGCTGCTGGATGAAGTCAAACAGCACTACGCCTGGCTGAGCCTTGAGGTTTATCAGAAGAACGAATCGGCGGTGAGTTTCTACCATGCGCAGGGCTTCCGGATTGAAGACTGCGCATGGCAGGACGATACTCAGCACCCGACGTGGATTATGCGTTGGCCGGCGGATCAAATGCCGTAAGCGGCAGCGCCGGGCCGGTATATTTCTCCAGCCACGCCAGGGCGGTGTTCCCGGCACAGCCGTTGCCCAGCCGGGATGTCGGAATATCTTTGGTTAAGACGTTCACCGCCCCGTTTTTGCAGATGCCGACCTGCGGATCCAGGTCGGGCCACGCTCCTTCATGCAGGCAAATCACCCCCGGGCGGATCCCCTCCGTCACCACGGCGCCGGCCAGCACCTGACCGCGGGCGTTCCACACCCGCACCAGATCGCCATCGACAATCCCGCGCGCCTGCGCATCCTGCGGATGAATAGTCACCGGTTCGCGCCCGGCGACGGCATAGCGCTCGCGCAGCGCGGTGTGGTTCAGTTGACTGTGCAGACGGTGGGCCGGATGGGCCGACAGCAGCTGCAGCTGCCCCGCCTCTGCGTTGCCATGCCACTCGTCGGGCTCCAGCCACATCGGATGCGGCGGACAGTCGGCGTAACCAAAAGCGGCGATGGTCGGCGAGTGGATCTCTATTTTACCGCTCGCCGTTTTCAGCGGGTTGGCCTGGGGATCGGCGCGGAAGGCGGCGAAACGCGCAAAACGGGCATTCTCCGGCTCCTCCGGCATCTCAATCAGCTTGTTAGCCTGCCAGAATTCGGCAAATGGCGGCAGCGTCACCTGCTGCTGGGCGCCGCGCCGGGCGGCCATCTGATAGAAAGTCTCCAGCCACTGCAAATCACTCTTCCCTTCGGTGAAGCGTTCGCGGCCACCCGCCTCCCAGCGTTCGCTGAGGTCGGCAAAGACCGCGAAATCGTCGCGCGCTTCATCTCGCGGGGCAACCACCTGCTTCATCGGCACCAGATGCTGGTTACTGTAGTCCCCGGTCATGGTCAGATCGTTGCGCTCAAACGAGGTGGTCGCCGGCAGGACGATATCGGCATGGCGCGCGGCGGCGGTCCAGAAGCATTCGGAAATGACGATAAGCTCCGGTTTCTGCCACGCCTGAATCAGTCGGTTGGTGTCCTGATGATGAGTAAAGTTGGCGCCGCCGGCCCACCAGATAAAGCGAATATCGGGAAAGCGCCGCGCCATGCCGTTGTGCTGATACTCCGCCCCCGGATTCTCCAGCGCCTCGACAATTCGTGCGACCGGGATCTTCTCCACCGCGTCCACGCCTCCGGCCACGCTCCCCTGCATCGAGCCCAGCACCGCCGCGCGGCGGGTCGGGTTGCCGCCGTTGGCAAAATGATAGGAAAGACCAAACCCGCCACCGGGGGTGCCGATCTGTCCCAGCATGGCGGCCAGAGTGACCAGCATCCAGTGTTTCTGCTCGCCATACTGCTGACGCTGCATGCCCCAGCCGGCCATCAGCATAGTGGTATTTTCGTGGAAAAGTTTCGCCAGTTCGCGGATTTTATCTGCTTTAACGCCGCAGATAGCTGCTGCCCAGTCAGCGGTTTTCGCTACGCCGTCGCTTTCGCCGGTCAGATAGCGGGCAAAAATATCGTAGCCGCTGGTGCAGCGGGTAAGAAACGCATCATCCTGCCAGTCATTTTCCACCAGCGTATGGGCGATCCCCAGCATCAGCGCGACGTCGGTGCCCATATGCGGCGCGATCCACTCCATCGAATCGCCAAAGAAATCGACGGTTTCCGATCGCATCGGATCGATGCAGATCAGCCGCTTACCGCTCTGGCGCAGCCGATCAAACCACGGGATCCCTTGCTCGTCGGAGGCATTCCAGGCAATTTTCAGCGTGTTCAGCGGGTTGGCGCTCCACAGCACCACCACTTCGCTGTGCTCGAGCACCAGCGGCCAACTGGTCTGCTGCTGATACACCTCATTGCCGCCAACGACGTAAGGCATGATCGCCTGCGCCGCGCCGGTGGAGTAATCGCCAAGATGGCCGGTATAGCCGCCCGCCAGGCTCATATAGCGCTGCAGCAGCGTCGCCGCCTTATGCAATACGCCGTTAGAGCGCCAGCCGTAGGAGCCGGCAAAAATGGAGGCCGGACCGTAGCTGTCGCGGATCCGCCGATGCTGGGCATCGATCAGTTCCAGCGCCTGCTCCCAGCTCACCCGCACGAATTCATCCTGACCGCGGACCCCCTGGGGCTTGTCCGGTGAAGCAAGGAAGCCTTTACGCACCATTGGATAGCGCACGCGGGTTTTGCTGTGCACCTGATCGCGCACTGCCGTTTGCAGCGAGTTGGCAAACGGTGTCGCCAGCGCGCCGCGGGAAGAGAGGACGTTTTCCCCGTCCGTTTCCACCAGCATCGGTCCCCAGTGGGCGGCGGTTAAGATGGTTTTGGTTGCAGATGAGGTTGGCAAGGGCGGCTCCTGGTCAGCGAATGCAGGTGTCATGACGGCGTGATGGGCAACCGTTCAATGTTATTTACAAAAAGAGATGGTATCCGGGGAATTTTCTCCGTAATCGCGCGTCATAATCAACCGTCACGTTCGCTGTGACAAAGAATAAAAAGGATTAAGGACATTAAATGAAAAAACGCGTACTTATGATTGCGGCGCTGGTCAGCGGCACTCTGGCCATTTCTGGCTGCACCACCAACCCCTATACCGGTGAACGTGAAGCAGGCAAATCCGGTATTGGCGCAGGTATTGGCTCCTTAGTGGGCGCTGGCGTCGGCGCGCTCTCCTCTTCCAAACATGACCGCGGCAAAGGCGCGCTGATTGGCGCAGCGGCAGGCGCGGCGCTCGGCGGCGGCATTGGTTACTACATGGACGTGCAGGAAGCGAAGCTGCGCGACAAAATGCAGGGAACCGGGGTCAGCGTGACGCGAAATGGCGACAATATCGTGCTGAACATGCCGAATAACGTCACCTTCGACAGCAATAGCGCCAACCTGAAGCCGGCCGGCGCCAACACCCTGACCGGCGTGGCCATGGTGCTGAAAGAGTATGAGAAAACCGCCGTTAACGTGGTCGGCTACACCGACAGCACCGGCAGCAAGGATCTGAATATGCGTCTGTCGCAACAGCGTGCGGACAGCGTCGCCAGCGCGCTCATCACCCAGGGCGTGGCGGCCAATCGCATTCGCACCACCGGCATGGGCCCGGCGAACCCGATCGCCAGCAACAGCACAGCGGAAGGCAAAGCGCAGAACCGTCGCGTGGAAATTACCCTCAGCCCGCTGCAGTAAGCGCAACCTCATGTCGCCCGGCAGCCGCTCTGCCGGGCAAAATGCTTGATATCGCTATTTTTCGCGCTAAGGTGTTGGCAGATTTTCAGCAAAGGAAGCCACCATGGCGAAAGCGGCGCGTGCAACTATCAGCGATGTGGCGAAAGCCGCAAAGACCGGCAAAACCAGCATTTCACGTTATCTTAACGGCGAGAAGCATCTGCTTTCCGACGACCTGTTATCACGTATTGAAAAAGCCATTGCCGAACTCGACTACCGCCCCAGCCTGATGGCCCGCGGCCTCAAGCACGGCCGAACCCGCCTCATCGGCCTGATCATCGCCGATATCACCAATCCCTACTCGGTCAACGTCATGAGCGGCATTGAAGCAGCCTGCCGGGAAAAGGGCTTCACCCTGCTGGTGTGTAATACCAATAACGAGCTCGATCAGGAGCTGCACTACCTGGACCTGCTGCGCAGCTACCAGGTGGAAGGCATCGTGGTCAACGCAGTCGGTATGCGGGAGGATGGCCTGAACCGCCTGCAGCAGTCGGCCCTGCCGATGGTGCTGATTGACCGTAAAATCCCCGACTTCGCCTGCGATGTGGTCGGGCTTGATAACGCCCAGGCCGCCACCACCGCCACCGAACATCTGGTGGAAAAAGGATTCGAGGCCATCCTGTTTCTCAGCGAACCGCTGGGCTCGGTGAATACCCGTCGCGAGCGCCTGAGCGCCTTTCGCGCCACGCTTGCCCGCCACCACGGCGTGGTGGCCGAAAACGCCGAGGTGCAGCTTAACGACGGCGCGATGCTGGACAACGTCCTGCGTCAGTTCCATGCCCGCCACCGCGGGATGCGCAAAGCGGTCATCTCCGCCAACGGCGCGCTGACGCTGCAGGTAGCCCGCGCCCTGAAGCGCGTCGGCCTGATCTGGGGGAGCGATATCGGCCTGCTGGGCTTCGACGAACTGGAGTGGGCGGAGCTGGCCGGCGTCGGTATTACCACCCTCAAACAGCCGACGTGGCAGATCGGCTACGCGGCGGTCGAACAGGTTATTCGGCGCATTGCCGGCACTAACGACCCCATCCGCGAACGGGTATTTTCCGGCGAGCTTATCGTCCGCGGATCAACCTCCCGTTAACGATCCTTCGTGATGCCGATCATAAATTAAACATCTCGCCCTTTCTTATGGAACCGATACCATCTAGCGTATTAAGGAGATTAAGCAACAAACGCCGGGAGTAAGAGCGCGATGGCCAGAAAAATTATTGTCGTTACCGCTGCGTATGGTAATGACCATGTTAAATCCTTAGGCGGGCAGGCCGCCGTCCTGCCGTTTATCGCCAACGCCGGCGCGGACGGCGTCGAAATCCGCCGCGAGCTGTGCAGCGCGGAAGAGCTCAACGCTCTGCCCTCGCTGGCGGCCACCATTGAGCGCCACGGCCTGCTGGCCTGCTACTCCGCGCCGCAGGCGCTGTTCACCGACAACGGCGAGCTTAACCCGGATCTCCCGACGTTGCTCGCGGAAGCGCAAACTCTGAACGCTCTGTGGCTGAAGCTCTCCCTTGGCCATTTCCTCCACAATCAGCAGTTGGATGAGCTGCGCGATATCCTCAGCGACAGCGGCATGGCGTTGGTGGTAGAGAATGACCAGACCGACTGCGGCCAGCTGGCGCCGATGCAGCGCTTCAAAGCCGCCTGCCGGGTCCATCAGCTGCCGATCACCTTAACATTTGATATGGGCAACTGGCTGTGGGTTGGCGATTCGCCGGAAGAGGCGGCACGTCATCTTGCGCCGGCAGTCAGCTATATTCATGTTAAAGCGGCGGAGCCTCATCATGAGAAATTCCGCGCTGTACCGCCGGATCAGGCCGCCGAACGCTGGCTGGCCCTGCTCGATAATCTTCCCGCCGACGCGCCGCGTGGAATCGAGTTTCCGCTGACTGGCCATGACCTGACGGCCGTGACCCGCCGCTACGTCAACCTGTTACGCGAGGATTAAGTCGTGGAAAATTTAGATGTCATCACCATCGGCGAAGCTATGGCCATGTTTGTCGCCACCGAAACCGGGGATCTGGCCGAGGTGGAGCATTTCATGAAACGTGTCGCCGGCGCCGAGCTGAACGTCGCCACCGGCCTGGCGCGCCTGGGTCTGAAAGTCGGCTGGGTGAGCCGCGTCGGCAACGACAGCTTTGGCCGCTTCGTACTGCAATCGCTGGCGAAAGAGGGGATCGATAGCCACGCTGTGGCCATCGACAACCGCTTCGCTACCGGTTTCCAGATGAAATCGAAAGTCGAAAATGGAACCGATCCCATTGTGGAGTATTTCCGCAAAGGATCCGCAGCCAGCCATCTTTCGCCGGACGATTTTCGCGCCGACTACTTCACCAGCGCCCGCCATCTACACCTGAGCGGCGTCGCGGCGGCCCTTTCTGAGAGCTCTTACGCGTTGCTGGAGCATGCGGCGAAGGTAATGAAAGCCGAAGGAAAAACCCTCTCTTTCGACCCCAATCTGCGCCCGGTGCTGTGGAAAAGCGAAGCCGAGATGGTGGAGAAACTCAACCGTCTCGCCTTCCAGGCTGACTGGGTTTTGCCAGGCTTAAAAGAGGGCGTGATTCTTACCGGCCAGCAGACCCCGGAAGGGATTGCCGATTTCTATCTCTCCCGCGGCGTCAAGGCGGTAGTCATTAAAACCGGCTGCGACGGCGCCTGGTTCAAGAGCGCCAGCGGCGAACAGGGAACGGTCGATGCCATTAAAGTTGATAACGTCGTCGATACCGTCGGCGCCGGCGACGGCTTTGCCGTCGGGGTGATTAGCGCCCTGCTGGAAGGCAAAACCCTGCTTCAGGCGGTGAACCGCGGCAATAAAATCGGTTCGCTGGCGATTCAGGTCCAGGGCGACAGCGAGGGGCTGCCCACTCGCGACGCGCTGGGCGAGTAACTTTTCTACGCAACGATAACAGCCGTCCTGTACCCTACCTGCAGCGCGGCACAGCAGCGTCCGTTTCGACGGACGTATGTCTCCTCATTGACAGAGGCAAGCCTATGAATAGCTCAACAAATGCAACGAAACGCTGGTGGTACATCATGCCTATCGTGTTTATCACGTATAGCCTGGCGTACCTCGACCGCGCCAACTTCAGCTTCGCCTCCGCGGCAGGCATTACCGAAGACCTGGGCATCACCAAGGGGATCTCCTCCCTGCTGGGGGCGCTGTTCTTCCTCGGCTACTTCTTCTTCCAGATCCCCGGCGCTATCTATGCGGAGCGCCGCAGCGTTCGCAAACTGATCTTTATCTGCCTGATCCTGTGGGGCGGTTGCGCCTCCCTGACCGGTATTGTGCATAATATCCCGGCGCTGGCGGCGATCCGCTTTATCCTCGGCGTCGTCGAAGCCGCGGTGATGCCGGCGATGCTTATCTATATCAGCAACTGGTTCACCAAATCAGAGCGCTCTCGCGCCAACACCTTCCTGATCCTCGGTAACCCGGTGACGGTCCTGTGGATGTCGGTAGTCTCCGGCTACCTGATTCAGGCCTTCGGCTGGCGGGAAATGTTCATCATCGAAGGGGTGCCGGCGGTGATCTGGGCCTTCTGCTGGTGGGTGCTGGTGAAAGATAAGCCGTCGCAGGTGTCCTGGCTGGCGGAGAGTGAAAAAGCGGCGCTGCAGGAACAACTGGATCGTGAACAGCAAGGCATCAAAGCGGTGCGTAACTATGGCGAAGCCTTCCGCTCCCGCAACGTGATCCTGCTCTGCGCGCAGTATTTTGCCTGGAGTATCGGCGTATACGGCTTTGTACTGTGGCTGCCGTCGATTATCCGCAGCGGCGGTGAAAATATGGGGATGGTGGAAGTGGGCTGGCTCTCTTCTGTCCCGTACCTGGCGGCCACCATCGCCATGATCGTCGTCTCCTGGGCCTCGGATAAACTGCAAAACCGTAAGCTGTTCGTCTGGCCGCTGCTGCTGATTGGCGGACTGGCCTTCATCGGTTCCTGGGCGGTCGGCGCCAACCACTTCTGGGTCTCCTACACCCTGCTGGTGGTAGCCGGGGCGGCAATGTATGCGCCTTACGGCCCCTTCTTCGCCATTATTCCGGAAATGCTGCCGCGCAACGTCGCCGGGGGCGCCATGGCGCTGATCAACAGCATGGGCGCCCTGGGCTCCTTCTGCGGCTCGTGGTTTGTCGGCTACCTGAACGGCGCCACCGGCAGCCCCGCAGCGTCCTATATTTTTATGGGGGTAGCGCTTTTCGCCTCAGTATGGCTGACTTTGATTGTTAAGCCTGCTAATAATCAAAACCTTCCACTTGGCGCTCATCACGCCTGAACGACTCATACTACGGAGATTCGCATGAAGCCGTCTGTCATTCTCTATAAAACGCTTCCCGACGACCTGCTACAGCGTCTGGAGGAGCACTTTTCCGTCACTCAGGTGAAAAACCTGCGGCCGGAGACCGTTTCGCAGCACGCTGAGGCCTTCGCCCAGGCTGAAGGCCTGCTGGGCTCCAGCGAAAAGGTTGACGCCGCGCTGCTGGAGAAGATGCCGAAGCTGCGTGCGACCTCCACCGTTTCCGTTGGCTATGACAACTTCGACGTCGAGGCGCTGAACGCCCGCCGGGTGCTGCTGATGCATACCCCGACCGTGCTGACCGAGACAGTCGCCGATACGGTCATGGCGCTGGTGCTGAGTACCGCGCGTCGGGTAGTGGAAGTGGCGGAGCGCGTCAAAGCGGGTGAATGGACGAAGAGCATTGGTCCGGACTGGTTCGGCACGGATGTTCACCATAAAACCTTAGGCATCGTCGGCATGGGCCGCATCGGTATGGCGCTGGCGCAGCGCGCCCACTTCGGGTTCGGCATGCCGATCCTGTATAACGCGCGTCGCCAGCATCCGCAGGCGGAAGAACGCTTCAATGCCCGCTATTGCGATCTCGATACCCTGCTGCAGGAGGCTGACTTTGTCTGCCTGATCCTGCCCCTGAGCGAAGAGACTCACCATCTGTTCGGTCAGGCGCAGTTTGCCAAAATGAAATCTTCCGCCATCTTCATTAACGCCGGGCGTGGCCCGGTAGTGGACGAGCAGGCGCTGATCGCCGCCCTGCAGAACGGTGAGATCCACGCTGCCGGTCTCGATGTGTTCGAACACGAACCGCTGGCCAAGGACTCACCGCTGCTGAGCCTGCCGAACGTCGTCGCGCTGCCGCATATCGGCTCCGCCACCCATGAGACGCGCTACAATATGGCGGCCTGCGCGGTGGACAACCTGATCGACGCCCTGAACGGCAACGTAGAGAAAAACTGCGTCAATCCGCAGGTAAAATAAGCCATAAAAAAACCCGGGTAACGGCGGCAACCGCCCTCCCCGGGTTCTTTTTGCATCCTGTCCATCATCCTGCCCGTTCGCCGCAGCCAACGTCAGCCAGATGAAGCATTAACGGGTGGCGTTCACCGCCGCCGTCCATGCCTGATTAAACGCCTGATGCTGCGCCGCCAGCGGCCCAATCAGCGCATTGTACTGGCTGGCCTGCTGGGAGGTCGGGAACTGAATGCCGTTGGCCACAAAGCTCACCTGCGTCCCCTGCTGAGCGACAAAATCCCCAACCTGAACCAGCTGCTGGGTAAAGATCTGCGCGGCCGGGATCAGCGGCTGCAGCGCGTCGGCTGGCGCCGTCACCACCTTGGCGTAAACCTGATCGAAGACCGGCTTGAGATCGTCAGCCTGCTTCAGCGCGCCATGCGCGGCATCGGCCTGCATTTTCGCATTCTGCAGCTGCTGGCTGAGCACGCCCAGCGCGCCGTTCGCCTGACGCAGCGGCTCACGCTGGGTCATATAATCCTGCGGGACGCGGATCGCATTGACGCTGTCCACCACCGGGCGCAGACCAGCGTCCATCGCCTGGCTCACCTGCTGCGAGTAACCGTAGATCACCGCGTAGTCAGAGACAAAAGGCCCAAACTGTTTTTTCTGATCGGCGGTCAGCGTCGGCAGACGTTCACCGCTACGCATCGCCGTATTCTGCAGGAAGTCGATAAACGCTTTGCGCTGATCGCCCTCTTTATCAAAACACCCACTCAGGCTAACCACCATCAATAAGGCCGCCATAGCCGCAAACCAGCGAGAGCAGGACTTTCCTGTCGCCATTTTTTTACTCCTTTCAGCCAAAAAAAGCGCACAACGGCACACACGTGCCAGACGCTGACAAGGATAGTCCAGCTCGGCCTCGCAGGATACCCTTTCCTGCTAATCTTACGCGGGAAAAACACCATTTTGCACGCCATCGTCGCGCTGTAGAACGTCTGTTATGCGCATCACAAATATGGTCTTAAGATCAGGTGGGTCAGAACTTCATAAGTCATTGATATTAATATAAATGAAAAGCCACAACCCGGCACTGCGCCTTAAAGCGGACGATAATCGCACGCTTTGGCACGCGTCTGGATTGCCTGCCTCGCACTTCAATGATTTGATGAATGAGCGATTAACGGCGACATGTTCGATTATCGCACAAATCAAACTCAACGACGCGAAGGCGACGATAATAATAAACCTCTGTCCCTCGCTCAGTCTGCCAGGAAAGCCGTATGACTAAGACAACCATCGACATTCAGGCCTTTATCAACGAGCACCCCTTCACCCGCTACCAGTGGATGATCCTTGCGCTCTGCTTTATCACCGTCGCGATGGACGGGTTCGATACCGCAATTATCGGGTTCATCGCCTCCGACCTGGTGCAAGAGTGGGGCGTGGAAAAATCGGCCCTCGGCCCGGTGATGAGCGCCGCGCTGGTGGGCCTGGCGGTCGGCGCCTTAACCGCAGGGCCGCTGGCTGACCGCATCGGCCGCAAAAAAGTGCTGATCATGTCGATCGTGGTGTTCGGCGGATTCAGCCTGCTCACCGCCTTCGCCACCAGCCTTAATCAGCTGACGCTGCTGCGCTTCCTGACCGGTCTGGGCCTTGGCGCGGCGATGCCGAATGCCGCGACGCTAATGAGTGAATATGCGCCGGAGCGCCGTCGGGCGCTGCTGGTGAACCTGATGTTTGTCGGCTTTCCGATGGGATCTTCGCTGGGCGGCTTTTTATCCGCCTGGATGATCCCGCACTATGGCTGGCAGAGCGTGCTGGTGCTGGGCGGCGTGATGCCCCTCCTGCTGGCGGTGGCATTAATATTCCTGCTGCCAGAGTCCGTCCGCTATCTGGTGGTGAAGCAGCACCCGGCGCAGCGCATTGCTGCTATCCTGCGCCGTATCGCGCCGCTGCCGAAGGCGGTGGAATTTGTACTACGCGAAGCAGGCCAGGTGAAAGAGAAATCCGCGATCGGCGTCATTTTCTCCCCTCGCTACGCGGTGGGTACCGTGATGCTGTGCCTGACCTACTTTATGGGCCTGCTGATTTTCTATCTGCTGACCAGCTGGCTGCCGCTGCTCATCCGTGAAACCGGCGCCTCGATGAGTCAGGCCTCAATTATCACCGCCCTGTTCCCGCTCGGCGGCGGGATTGGCGTGCTGATCCTCGGAGCCCTGATGGACAAGATCAACCCCAATAAAGTGGTGGCCGTCGGCTGGCTGCTGACCGGCGTTTTTGTCTGCCTGGTGGGTTTCTCCACCAGCAGCCTGGCGCTAATGGGAGTGATGGTCTTTATCGCCGGTAGCATTATGAACGGCGCGCAGTCGTCGATGCCGGCGCTGGCGGCTGGCTTCTATCCGACGCAGGGGCGCGCCACCGGCGTCGCCTGGATGCTGGGTATCGGCCGCTTCGGCGGCATCCTCGGCGCGTTCAGCGGCGCCTTCCTGATGCAGGCTCAGCTCTCCTTTGAGACCATTTTCACCCTGCTGGCCATCCCGGCGTTCCTGTCAGCCATTGCGCTGCTGATCAAGTACCGGGTCAGTAAATCCGTGCCGGCGACGACAGATGAGGCGAGAAGCCTGCAGAAAGCCTAACCCTATAAGCCGGCGCCCCGCGCCGGCTTTGCCACTTTTTTCTTATCCGTTTACAAAAATTTTCGAAGCCACCTCATCGCGTTAATAATCATTCTTTTAGGCTACGCTGCCGTTTGGTTGTCGGGGCAGATTCGATAGCCTGTTGGCAAATAATCACCGACGTTACCATCCCTTGCGCCATTTTCTGACTATTCTTAATGAGCTATAGAAAAATCTTTTCCGCTGTGTGATAAAAGGAGTTCTCAATGGAATATAAAGATCCCGTGTTTGAACTGCTGAGCAGCCTGGAACACATCGTTTTTAAGGATGATAATCAGAAACTTACCTCAAACCGTAAGTCCACTGTATTTAGTGAATTTGAACAGCTGCGTAAAGGCACTGGACTTAAGATTGACGACTTTGCCAACGTCATGGGCGTGAGCGTCGCCATGGTAAGAGAGTGGGAGTCGAGACGGGTCAGACCGTCTCCCACCGAGCTGAAATTGATGCGCCTGATTCAGGCCAATCCACAGCTTTCACGACAATTACTCGATTAATCTCGCGCGCAGCGGCAAAGGCCAGTAAGGGAGCTTTTGCCGCTGCACCGTAAAAAAAGTTTGCTATCAGGTGCTGAACGTGCGTTAATGCTCGCAGGTTTGATGTACAGACCACAGAGCAGTCGAATAGAGCAGTCCTTCTAAGGTTATCCAAAGATACCCCCGTAGTGAACTTTCCCTTTATCGCTTTAAATCTGTAGTCCAGACCCCTACGCCGCAAGGCTCACTTATTTTTTTAAAGGTAATTCACTATGTCCGGTAAAATGACTGGTATCGTAAAATGGTTCAACGCTGACAAAGGCTTCGGCTTCATCACTCCTGACGATGGCTCTAAAGACGTGTTCGTACACTTCTCTGCTATCCAGAACGATGGCTACAAATCCCTGGACGAAGGTCAGAAAGTATCCTTCACCATCGAAAGCGGCGCTAAAGGCCCGGCAGCTGGCAACGTAACTTCTCTGTAAGTTCAAGCCGCTAAGAATCGAGAATCCCTGCCTGATGGCGGGGATTTTTTTTATCTGTCGCCAGTAGCCGCCAGCATAAGATGGCGGCTACCGGGCATTCAGAGCAGGGAAAAGTGCCAGCCCGTCTCCCGCCACGCCAGACTATGGGTCAGCTTCAGACCTTGTAAAAACGCCTCATCATGCGACACCACCAGCATCGCGCCGGGAAACGCCGCCAGCGCGCTTTCAATAGCCTGCGTCGACGCTAAATCGAGATGGTTGGTTGGCTCATCCAACAAAAGCAGCTGGGCAGGCTCGCATCGCCAGAGCACGCACGCCAGCGCCGCTTTCAGGCGCTCGCCGCCGCTGAGCGCCGACAGCGGCAGAGTGACCTTATCCGCGCCCAGCTGGAGCTGCGCCAGGCGGGTGCGCAGGAGGCCCTCATCCAGTGGGGTATCTTCCAGGCTCAGGTGCGCCATTACCGACAGGGATAAATCCAGCTGCGTCAGATGTTGATCGAGGTAAGCGGCGCTCACCGAAAGCCGGACATCGCCTGACGCGGCCTGCTCCAGCCCCAACAGCGTTTTCAGCAAAGTGGTTTTGCCACAGCCGTTTGGCCCCTTTAGCGCGATGCGCATCGGGCCATCGATACGCCAGTTCAGCGGCGCAGCCGGCGCATGGTCGAGCTGTAATGACTCCACCACCAGCACCTGCTTGCCGGCGGCCACTTCGCTACCCGGCAGGGTGAACATCACCGGATTGTCGTCTTCTATCCGCTCCCGCGCCTGCTGCACGGCGGCATTCAGACTGCTGTTCTGTTCACGATGTTGACGGCGCAGCGCTCCCGGGCGCTCTTTTGCCGCGCCTTTGTACTTCACGCGTTCGAAGGAGGCGATATTTAGCGTATCAACGGTACGCAGCGTCTGAGCCGAGCGCCGCTGGGCGGCGTCATGCTCCTTTTGCATTCGCGCGCGGGTGCGCCGTCGGTCGGTCACGGCATGCTCCAGCGCCGCGCGCGCGGCCTGCTGCTCCGCCATACGCTGGCGCTGATATTCATCATAGTTGCCGCCGTAGCTGCGCAGCGCCATCGGCGTCAGCTCAATAATCCTCGGCATCCGCGTCAGCAGCTCGCGGTCGTGGCTGGCGATCAGAGCCCCGCCCTGCCAGCTTTCCAGTTGGTGATAGAGCCACTCCCGCCCCTGGCGGTCCAGATGGTTGGTAGGCTCATCCAGCAGCAGATAATCGGCGCCCGAGACGAAGGCGCCGCACAGCAGAGCCTTCATCCGCTCGCCGCCGCTGAGTGAAAACGCGGGGCGATCGGCAGAGAACGGCGGGAGATCGGCTTCACGGAACGCTAAACTCAGGCGATCGGTGAGATCCCAGTGACCATCTAACAGATCGAAATCGTCGGCCAGCCCTTGGCCCTGTTCAAGGCGAGACAAGGCGGCAAAAACCGACGCATAGCCCAGCAGCGTAGCGAGGGTGGTCTCCGGCGTGAGCGTCGGCTGCTGCGCTACCCAGGCAACGGCGGCGGCGCGCTCAATATGGCCGCCGGCAGGAGAATCAAGGCCCGCCAGCAGACGCAGCAGACGCGTCTTGCCGACGCCGTTCCGGCCGACCAGGCCGCAAAGGGACGGTTCCAGCGAGACGCTGAGCGGACCAAACAGGGTCTGTCCCGTCGCAAACTGACAGGTGACCTGATGTAAAACAAAAGCGGGGATGTGGGCGCAATGAGCCATAAGCACTCCTGAATGAAATCAATACTCCCCTACCCGCAAGGTCTGCGAGGTAAGGCGTGAAATTCATCAGTCGTGTTTGTTCATTTGTGGGGCGCGCTCCGGTGAGACGAGGGATTCGTCGGGACATAGGATAGCCACACTCCGGTATGCGTTGCAAGCCTGTTTTATTCAACGATCTTGTAAAAATAAAAAGGCCTCCTGATATCAGGAGGCAAAGGATTTATTTGGTGAACAATGAAAGGGTGCATTGAGAATGCCTGACACCGCAAGCATGGTGGGGATAGATCCCCACCAGATGCTCTTACTGTTTAATATCACAGGCTAAGAATGCCACCAGCTCAATATTTCCCTGCCTGAGCTGTAATTCACATAGCGAATCACGAACCATCCAGGTCAATAATAAAATAGTGAAGCAAATCACTACTAAGCCAAACAACAGATACTTTTGCGGCATTCCTCGCCTCCAGTGTTGATTTTCAACAAGTAAGAGGCTACTCTTATGGTGTTCATGCATAGGGGAGCCTCACTTTGTACTGACCCCAAAAAGTTGGACAGATTAACCGAGGCATCAGAGAAAGAGTCCATTTAATACATGGGCTCTTTTTTGTTCCCTATAATGCTAAATAATCAATTTCGCAGCTGTATTATCCATTCCACAGCATTCCTACTGCACGTGCATTCTTGTCTAGCCAATAACTCGTTCACCATCTTCTCACATGAAGTATGTCTATTGAACTAACCGCATGCGCACTATTTAATTATTGCTCATAAAGTTCCGAACAAAAGGTCCTTTCGCATTACTGAGGGAGTCTGAGGAACAGTGTCCGCGGCTGAGTTTGTGATGGTTTGAAACCATGGTGAATGTAGAAATTTTTGGCTTCTTCTGTGAGCGCATGAACCATGATTGCACGTACACCTATATTCTCGGCAACCCGATAGCAACGAAGTACTGCATCATGAAGTAAATCAGCGCCAAGCCCTTTTCCGCGCAATGAGACATCTACCGCCAGGCGAGCGAGTATAATCACCGGTATAGGATCTGGCATGTTACGCCGAAGACTGCCTGTCGCTTCCGTATGGTTAACGCTACCGGTGGCCAAAGAGTAAAAACCAGCTACTTGCTTCGTACCCTTCTTGCAAACAACGAACGTTCGGGCAGCGCCAAGAGCTTGATTTTTTAAACCTCTCTGGTTTAGCCATTCATCGAGGACTGTCTCTCCACTGACGAACTCAGCCAGCTGATGAGCGCTGGATAACGGCTCGGGCGCGGTTATACGTCCCACTGAGGTTTCCTTGCCAGTAGTTTATTAATGGCGGGCTCATCCTCGACTGGTGCATCGAGCATATCGATGAACTCTGCATACTGTTCGTCGTTAAAATTGAAAACACGGCGATCAAGGATCACATTCTCCGCAGCCTTGCAGGCCATCTCCAGGATAAAGTCGGTTCGCGATTTATGAAGGATCTCTGCAGCGGCATCGATGAGTGCTCTCTGAGACTCTTTAGCTCTTAGGTTGAGCTGAACATCTGATTTCATACACACCTCTCTTGTATAGCATTTGCTTTACAAGAATAGCACAACCACCACGTATAGCATATGCTATACATAAAATCATCGTTTTTTTATTTTTTTGAATACTGATGTCCGCTTTGTGCTGGGTGCGGACGCTCAGAAATTGAGTTTCAGGCACTTTAAAAGCGAGGCAAGCGACTCGACAGGTCCAGCGTGGCCACTAGGTGAGCGGGTTTCATCCCAGGGCATTGCATCATCAGTGCAGAAGTCTCCTGCACATTCCATGTCAAGACGTTCGTCAATTAAACCAACAGGAACCCAGACATAAGGTACGTCTCGCAGACTGTTAGGCACAGTTGAGCCACATACATTGCAAAAATCTGTACGGTACCCCGTTGGCTTAGACCATGAAGCAACGCAGTTTTTCCCCTTTATCCAGCGAAACTCACTGTCTTTCACTAGTGTGGCGAGATTGTAACCCACGCCGCTCTGCTTTCTGCAAAGCGAGCAATGACAACGATAAAACACTGCTGGTTTATGAGTAAGTTCAAATTCAATTGTTCCACACAAACAAGATCCATTCATTTCAAAACCATTCCTGCAAGGCCTAAGAGATTTTATGAAACATTACCATCTTTTTAGTACTGAATAGGAGTGCTTTTTTTGGTAACTCAAAATCAGCTATCAGTCGGTGTGAATATCCGCTCATCGCTCATAGCAGACATTTGCGTGAGCGTGTCCAACGACGTTCAGGTTTCCTGATAGAATCCCTGTACAGAGCCTTGTTAATTTCTGCCTGGATAGCTCTTTAGGCGGTATTCAACCGGGCTGAGTCCCTTGAATTTAAGGCTAATTCGTCGGGTATTGTAGTATCGTATGTAATCCTCAATAACTATCTTAAGTTCATCAATATCCTTAAATTTACTGGTGTAAAAACATTCTGATTTTAAAGTCCCGAAAAAACATTCTGCACAGGCATTATCGAGGCAGTTGCCTTTGCGGGACATACTTTGGATGATGCCAAACTCCCGTAACTGATACTGGTACCATCGATGACGGTATTGCCAGCCCTGATCTGAATGAAGAACCGGATTGGTACCCGCATCAAGCCTGGCAAATGCCTTAATGAGCATGTCATCGATCATCGGCATGGTTGGATGTTCTGAAATACTGTAGGAGATCACTTCGTTATTGAAGAGATCAATAATGGGTGAAAGGTAGAGTTTGCGGCCACTGACGGCGAATTCAGTGACATCGGTGACCCATTTTTCGTTGGGCCGGCTGGCTTTGAAGTTTCGTTGCAGGATATTGTCAGCAGCGCGCCCATGTTCACCCCGCCATGAACTGTAGCGCTTCACTCTTATCGCAGCTTTGAGACGAAGCACATTCATCAGACGTTGAACCACTTTGTGGTTCAACGCTCCTCCCTCTCTTCTGAGCGCCAGTGCTATCCGCCGATAACCATAGCGGCCCAGGTTCTCATCATAGATCTCTTTGATTCTGCATTTCACTTCATCGTATTTTCCCGGAGAGCGGAGTGCTTTCAGATGATAGTAAAACGTACTCCTGGGTATCTGAGCTATCTGCAAAAGCTGGTCGAACGAATAGTGCTGCCTCAGTTCGTCGATAATTCTGACCTTATCCCTTACCGAACTAAGGCTTTCAACTTTTTTAAATAAAGTATCCGCAATTCCAGACGGCGGACTTTTTGTTCAAGCTCCTGAATACGTTTATCTTTCGAACGCTCCAGTTCTACCTCAAGCGCAACAGGATCATCAATCATATGAAGTGCCCTTTTCTTGCCCACACGGAGAGAACGAAGCCCTTCCTCTCCATGTTCGCTGAACACCTTCATCCACTTCCCAACCGAGGCCGAACCCGCGACGTTAAATTTCGCAGCAGCCTGCGTCTGGGAAATCTGTCCCGTCAGTACAGCCTTCACGGCTTCGACTCTGATATCGGGATCGATTGATACGCCCTTATCCCTGGGCTTCAGACCTTCTTCTCCATAAGCATCATAGGCTGCAACCCAAATTCTTACCTGGGTTCTGGGAACGTTAAAGCGAGCTGAAGTTAAGCGATAGCCTTCATCGGTAGCGAAATAGTGCATAACCACTTCGAGGCGCTGTTGAAAGGTGTACTTACGTCTGGACATGGAACTCTCCAATTTGAGAGTCCAACTAAATGGGCGCAGTGCACTTTGATTACTATCAGGTGGGGCTTTTCTCTGTCTGTCTCCCGCTGAATACCTGAGAAACATAGTCTCAAGCACCCGCCGCCATTCTAGCGTAAATACCTCTCGGAATTATGTTTATATATTCCTAAAACGTTTCTTCTCGATGAATGAAAATAATGAAGATATCAATGACAGAATTATTAACGGTTCACCTATTCATATTTCACGTATAAAAAAACCTGCCCTGAGGCAGGTCTTTTATTATTTCCGATACGCTTACTGCAGCAGAGAAATATCCGCGACCTGCAGGAACAGTTCACGCAGTTTGGACAGCAGCGTCAGACGGTTGATGCGAACATCTTTGTCTTCAGCGTTAACCATCACGTTCTCGAAGAACTCATCCACCGGCTCGCGCAGCGCGGCCAGCTCAATCAGCGCATCCTGATAACGGCCTGCGGCGAAATACGGCTGCAGCTTGTCGCGCAGCACCACCAGATTACCCGCCAGCTTAATTTCCGCCGCTTCTTTCAGCACCGAAGCGTGAACGATGTCGTTCAGCGTCTCATCGGATTTCGCGAGGATGTTGGAGACACGTTTGTTTGCCGCCGCCAACGCGGAGGACTCTTCCAGAGTACGGAAGTGCGATACCGCCTTCATACGCGCATCGAAATCCGCCGGGCGGGTTGGACGACGCGCCAGTACCGCCTGGATCGTGTCGACGCCGTAGCCTTCGTCCTGATACCAGGCACGGAAGCGGCCCAGCATAAAGTCGATCACATCATCAACCACGTTGGCGTTGGTCAGCTTCTCACCGTACAGACGAACCGCTTCTTCGGTCAGCGTCTGCAGATCGAGATCCAGGTTCTTCTCAACGATGATACGCAGCACGCCCAGCGCGGCGCGACGCAGCGCAAACGGGTCTTTATCGCCTTTCGGATGCTGACCGATACCAAAGATACCCGCCAGGGTGTCCATCTTATCGGCAATCGCTACCGCGCAGGCCACCGGATTAGATGGCAGCGCGTCGCCAGCAAATCGCGGCTGATACTGCTCGTTCAGCGCCACGGCCACGTCTTCCGCTTCGCCGTCATGGCGCGCGTAGTGCATCCCCATCACGCCCTGGGTGTCGGTGAACTCGAAGACCATGTTGGTCATCAGGTCGCACTTGGACAGCAGGCCCGCGCGGGTTGCGTGGTTCACGTCAGCGCCAATCTGTTCGGCAATCCAGCCCGCCAGCGCCTGGATGCGATCGGTCTTGTCGCGCAGGGTGCCCAGCTGCTGCTGGAACAGCACGGTTTCCAGACGCGGCAGGTTATCTTCCAGACGTTTTTTACGGTCGGTATTGAAGAAGAACTCGGCATCGGCCAGACGCGGACGGACCACCTTCTCGTTACCGGAGATGATCTGCTGCGGATCTTTGGACTCGATGTTGGCCACGAAGATAAAGTTCGGCAGCAGTTTGCCGGCGTTGTCGTAGACCGGGAAGTACTTCTGGTCGCCCTTCATGGTGTAAACCAGCGCTTCAGACGGCACCGCGAGGAATTTTTCTTCGAACTTCGCCGTCAGCACCACCGGCCATTCCACCAGCGAGGTGACCTCTTCCAGCAGGCTTTCGCTCAGATCGGCTTGACCGCCGATCTTACGCGCCGCCTCTTGCGCATCAGCTTTGATTTTGGCTTTACGCTGTTCGTAATCGGCGATGACTTTACCGCGCTCCAGCAGGATCTGCGGGTACTGGTCGGCATGGTCGATGGTGAACTCCGGCTCGCCCATAAAGCGATGCCCGCGAATCACGCGATCGGACGGAATACCAAGGATAGTGGCCGGGATCACTTTGTCACCCAGCAGCAAAGTCACCGTGTGTACCGGACGCACGAAGTGGACGTCAGACGCGCCCCAGCGCATCAGTTTCGGGATCGGTAGCTTCGCCAGCGAGCTGGCAATCATGTTCGGCAGCAGCGCTTCGGTGCTTTCACCCTTCACATGGGCGCGATACAGCAACCACTCGCCTTTGTCCGTGGTCAGACGTTCGGCCTGATCGACGGTGATACCGCAGCCGCGCGCCCAGCCTTCGGCCGCTTTGCTTGGCTTGCCTTCGGCATCGAACGCCTGGGCAATAGCCGGGCCGCGTTTTTCCACTTCGCGATCGGCTTGCGCCGCCGCCAGGTTGGCCACCTTCAGCGCCAGACGACGCGGGGCGGCAAACCATTCCACTTTACCGTGCGCGAGGCCAGCGTTATCCAGCTCCGCGGTCACATTCGCAGCAAAAGATTCCGCCAGGCTGCGCAGCGCTTTTGGTGGCAGCTCTTCAGTGCCGATTTCCACCAGAAAAGTATTCTCAGACATGGCCGCCTCTTATTTATTCTTGTTGCACATCGGGAAGCCGAGCGCTTCACGGGAAGCGTAGTACGCTTCCGCCACTGCTTTAGTCAGGGTGCGAATGCGCAGGATATAGCGCTGACGCTCGGTGACGGAGATGGCTTTACGCGCATCCAGCAGGTTGAAGCTGTGAGCCGCTTTCAGAATACGCTCGTAGGCCGGCAGCGGCAGCGGGGTCTCCAGCGCCAGCAGCTGCTGGGCCTCTTTCTCATACTGTTCGAAGCAGGTGAACAGGAAGTCAACGTCGGCATATTCGAAGTTATAGGTGGACTGCTCCACTTCGTTCTGGTGGAACACGTCGCCGTAGGTGGTTTTCCCCAGCGGGCCATCGCTCCAGACCAGGTCATAGACGCTGTCCACGCCCTGGATGTACATCGCCAGACGCTCCAGACCGTAGGTGATCTCGCCGGTCACCGGCTTACACTCGAGGCCGCCGACCTGCTGGAAGTAGGTGAACTGCGTCACTTCCATGCCGTTGAGCCACACTTCCCAGCCCAGACCCCAGGCGCCCAGCGTCGGGTTTTCCCAGTTGTCTTCGACAAAGCGAATGTCGTGGATAGTCGGGTCCATACCCAGCTCTTTCAGCGACCCGAGGTACAGCTCCTGGATGTTGTCCGGAGAGGGTTTAATCACCACCTGGAACTGATAGTAGTGCTGTAAACGGTTCGGGTTTTCGCCATAGCGGCCATCGGTTGGACGACGGGAAGGCTGTACGTAGGCGGTCGCCATCGGCTCCGGTCCTAACGCGCGCAGGCAGGTCATCGGGTGAGAGGTGCCGGCGCCGACTTCCATGTCCAGTGGTTGAACAATGGTGCAGCCCTGACGAGCCCAGTAATCCTGTAAGGTCAGGATCAGGCCCTGGAAGGTCCTGGTATCAAACTTTTGCATATGATTTCGTGCTGGATACGTGTGGATTTAAAGGAAGGAGTCAGTATACCCGCTGGCTGCGAGATATACAGTACGAAACGGCGTTGTTTCAGGAAAACGGACGAAATTTACGCCAGGCGGGGTCGATTCAGCGCATCGAAAGATGCATAAACTGGCCGTCCGGGTCAAAGGAACAGATGAAACGCTCATTCTTGCCGGTACGGCCAGAAAGCTCATAGCTCGCCTGGAATTGTTCAAAGTGGTTCACGTCAACGAGCTGCGTTTGCGTGTTATAGCGGATAGCCGCCTGATCCTTGCAAAGCTGCGCCATATTGAGCGTGGTTTGCGGCGTAATACGAGCGCGCTGCGCTTTTTGCGTCGGCGGGGAGACGGTCTCGCTGCAGCCCGCGAGGAGCAGCACCAGCATGACGGAAACAACACCTTTCACCACGTTCTCCTCCACCGCCTTGTTAGCAAGTTGTTATCTTAAAGATTCAGTATTACAGGTATTTTGCGAATATCATGAAACTGCGACAAGTCTGTGACCGAAAACTCAGACTAATCTATTGCGACACCGGGAAACCGGGCAGGTCATATCTTATTTCTCCAGCAGACATTGAGGGACTGATGCAAGAAAAGATACACTGGATCACCAACCTGCGCGGCATCGCCTGCATGATGGTGGTGATGATCCACAGCACCAGCTGGTATATCACTCACCCCCATGCGATTACCCTGCTGCAATGGGATATCGCCAATCTGCTCAATTCCGCCTCCCGCGTCAGCGTGCCGCTGTTTTTTATGATCTCGGGCTACCTCTTTTTTGGGGAACGCAGCGCCCAGCCGCGCCATTTCTGGCGGATTGGCCTGTGCATTGCGTTCTATAGCGCGCTATCTCTGCTGTATATCACGCTGTTTACCCATATCAACGTCGAGCTGTCGTTAAAGAATTTGCTGCAGAAGCCCGTCTTCTACCACCTGTGGTTTTTCTTTGCTATCGCCGTCATCTACCTGCTCTCGCCGCTGCTTCAGGTTAAGTCCACCAGTAGCACAATGCTGCTGGCGCTGATGGCGATCCTCGGCATTCTGGCCAACCCCAATATGGTCAGCGTTAAAGCCGCCGGGATTGAGTGGCTGCCAGTCAACCTTTATATCAACGGCGACACCTTCTACTACGTGCTCTACGGCGTGCTGGGCAGAGCCATTGGCACCCTGGACACCGATAAAAAATGGCTAACACCGCTCTGCGCCGCGCTGTTCATCGCCGCCGTGTGGGTCATTTCCCGCGGCACGCTGCATGAGCTGCGCTGGCGCGGAGACTTCGGCGACACCTGGTATCTCTACTGCGGACCGGCGGTGTTTGTTTGCGCGGTCACCCTGCTGACGCTGGCCAAAAACTGGCTTAACGCGCGTCCCCTGCCCGGTATCGCCTGCATTGCGCGACATTCGCTGGGGATCTACGGCTTTCATGCCCTGATAGTGCATGCGCTGCGCGCCAGCCATCTGGAGCTATCCCGCTGGCCGCTGCTGGATATTGTGTGGATATTTAGCGCCGCCCTGCTCGGCAGCCTGCTGCTGTCAGGCCTGGTGCAGCGGATTGATAGCCGCCGGCTGGTCAGCTAACGGTCCGCCGCCCGGAGGGGCCCGACTTACGTCTCAGGCCCCTCTTCCGTCACGCTGAGAGGTTCCCGTAAGCGCGTCGGGTCCCAGACATCACGCACGTTTTTCTGTACCGCAACAGCGCCAAACAGGCTCAAAAAATACGCCAGCCCATAGAACCCTTTCTCGCTGAGCAGCAGAGTGGCATTCCACAGTCCGATAACCAGCAGACCTACAGCGATAACGAAGACCACCAGACAGGTGGTGTAGTACAGCGCGGTGGTCGGAATGGCTTCATACTTATCGCGCACCGTCTTTTGATAAGATGCCGCGGCAAACAGCCCCAGTACCAGGACGGCAAAATAATAGCCTTTCTCATTCAACTGTATATCGGCATTCCACAGCCCCACCAGATAGGTGACGATGCCGCCGATCAGGGCAATCCAGGAGATCAAATGAAACGCAGGAGAATACGTCGCGTGCTTGTTTTCCATCACTTTTTACCTTTTACGCGCCTCGGGGCGGCGCTTATTCCGTTTTTTGCATCGCGCGGGCGATGCGGGTCCGTTCGGGGGTTGCCGATGCGCCATATAAGCAGACAAACCATGCCGCGATATAGACGGCTTTTTCATGCCAGTCTGCCGGTACATACCAGGCGCCGACCAGCAGCAGGCCGACCGATAGCAGCAGCACCAGCCGGCATAAGGCAATAAAACCGTCGTCCTGTTCCTGCCACTGACTGGCGCGCTGATGGGCGAGAACAGCAAACATCCCCATCACCAGCACGCCGAGAAAATACCCTTTGCCGCTGAACAGCGGGCAGGTCCGCCAGATACCGAGCAGATAAACCAGCGATCCTGCCGCCATCATCCCCCTGGCAATATTGCGTTTTGTGATCATCTCACCTCCCTGGTCGACAGGGGCTGATTATGACCGACTCCCTCGTCGATGCCTCAGATTACGTACGACAAAGCGGAGATTTCGGAATAAATAAATACGCATTTATGGATGGATGTAGCCGGGACATTCAGGAAGGGAATCCGCCCGGCGCTGCCGGACGGACTGAGGCTAAGACATCAGCGGTTTCAGTTGCTGATAAATCTGGCGGAAGGTTTCCCGCTGCGGCGCATAGTGGGCCACACGGCGATCGTCCGGGCGATGGGCTTGTTCAAGCGGCAGCGGCTTCAGCAGCCCGGGGCGGTCTGCCTCGTCGTGAACCGCCAGCTGCGCCAGCCTGGCCGCCCCCAGCGCCGGGCCGACATCGCCCCCGGTACGGTAATCGAGCTGCAGGCCGCTGATATCCGCCAGCATTTGCCGCCAGTAAGCGCTGCGCGCCCCGCCGCCGATAAGCGTGATGCTCTGCGGCTTGATGCCGCAGGCGTGCACCACGTCCATACCATCCGCCAGCGCATAGCCCACCCCTTCCAGCACCGCCCGCGCCAGCTCTGCCGGCCCATGCTGATGCGTCAGGCCAAAAAAGACGCCCTTAGCCTGCGGGTTGTTGTGCGGCGTGCGTTCGCCAGACAGATAGGGCAGGAACCACACCGGACCGGCGCTTTCATCCGCCGTCTGCGCCGCCGCGATCAGCGCCGGCACGCTGGCGAGACCGGTTAATTTTGCCGCCCAGTCCAGACAGGAGGCCGCGCTGAGCATCACCGACATCAAATGCCAGCGGCCCGGCAGGGCATGGCAGAAGCTGTGCACCGCGCTTTCGGGTTTGCTAAGGAACCCTTCACTGACGGCGAAGTAGACGCCTGACGTACCCAGCGACAGCATCGCCTGACCGGCATCGGCCATGCCGACCCCGACCGCGCCCGCGGCGTTATCGCCCCCGCCGCCCACCACCAGCGCCGGCGGCATATTCCACGCCTGCGCCACCTCAGGTCGCAGTTGCCCGGTGACGTCGCTGCCTTCGAACAGCGCCGGCATCGCATCCCGACTGAGATCGCAGGCGGCGAGCATCTCGTCGCTCCAGTCGCGCCGGGCGACGTCCAGCCACATCGTGCCGGCGGCGTCAGACATATCGCTGGCGAGCTCGCCGGTCATGCGCAGGCGCAGATAATCCTTGGGCAGCAGCACTTTATCGACCTGGCTGAACACTGCCGCCTCGTGGCGCTGTACCCATAAGAGCTTCGGCGCCGTAAAGCCCGGCATCATCAGGTTGCCGGTGATCTGCCGGGAAGCGCTGACTTTGTCTTCCAGCAGCTGGCACTCTTCGGCGCAGCGGCCGTCATTCCATAAAATGGCCGGACGCAGCACCTGTAACGATTTATCCAGTAGGGTGGCGCCGTGCATCTGCCCGGCAATGCCCAGCGCCTTCACGTCGCGCAGGCTATGCTGCGCGCCCAGGGCTTTCATCGCCGTGTCCGTCGCCAGCCACCACTGTTCGGGATCTTGCTCCGACCACAGCGGATGCGGACGCGAGACGGTGAGTTTTTCGGTATGCGATGCCACTACCTCACCCTGCTCATTGAGCAGGATGGCTTTGACGCCCGACGTCCCCAGATCGATGCCGATATACATACTCCCTCTCCTTAAACGCGCGCCACGGCTGAGCGTGGCGCGAACAGAGCATCCTGGTTGCGGCGCCGGTCACCCCGGGCGCCGCCGCATGATTACTTGTCAAACAGATAATGGTTGACCAGGTTTTCCAGTTGTTCCTGCTGGCCGCTGCGATGCTGCGGCGCCAGCTGATGCTGAGCGGCATACTGGGCAATATCGCTCAGGGTCATCTGCCCGTTAAGGATCTGCTGCCCCAGCTCACCGTTCCAGCCAGCGTAGCGTCTGGCCACGCGCTTATCCAGTTCGCCGTCCTCGATCATCCGCGCCGCGACCTTCAGCGATAGCGCCATGGTATCCATCGCGCCAATATGACCATAGAACAGATCGTATTTGTCGGTGCTCTGCCGGCGCACTTTCGCATCAAAGTTGAGCCCGCCGGTGGTGAAGCCGCCCGCTTTGAGGATTTCATACATCACCAGCGCATTCTCTTCGACGCTGTTCGGGAACTGGTCGGTATCCCAGCCCAGCTGCGGATCGCCGCGGTTGGCGTCAACGGAGCCGAACAGCCCCAGCGCGATGGCCGTCGCAATCTCATGATGGAACGAATGACCAGCGAGCGTCGCGTGGTTAGCTTCAATATTCAGTTTAATCTCTTTTTCCAGACCAAACTGTTTGAGGAAGCCGTAAACGGTAGAGGCATCATAGTCATACTGATGCTTGGTCGGCTCCTGCGGTTTGGGCTCAATCAGCAGCGTGCCTTTAAAGCCGATTTTATGCTTATGCTCCACCACCAGCTGCATAAAGCGGCCAATCTGCTCACGCTCCTGGCGCAGGTCGGTATTCAGCAGGGTTTCATAGCCCTCGCGACCGCCCCACAGCACATAGTTTTCACCGCCCAGTTGATGAGTGGCATTCATGGCGGTGACCACCTGGGTGGCCGCCCAGCTAAATACTTCCGGATCCGGGTTGGTGGCCGCGCCGGCGCCGTAGCGCGGGTTGGTAAAGCAGTTTGCGGTCCCCCACAGAAGCTTCACGCCGCTCTGCTGCTGTTTCTCAGCCAGCACCTCGACCATCCGGGCGAAGTTATTGCTGTACTCCTTGAGCGAAGCGCCTTCCGGCGAGACGTCAACGTCGTGGAAGCAGTAGTAAGGCACGTTGAGTTTATGGAAGAATTCGAACGCCACATCGGCTTTGCGTTTGGCCATCTCCAGGGCATCGCCAGGCTGCTGCCAGGGACGATCAAAGGAGCCCACGCCAAACATATCGGCGCCATTCCAGCAGAAGGTGTGCCAGTAACAGGCCGCAAAACGCAGATGATCTTCCATCCGTTTGCCCAGCACCAGTTCATCCGGGTTGTAATGACGGAAAGCCAGCGGGTTAGTGGATTTCGGGCCTTCGTAACGAACGCGATCGAGTTGATCGAAATAGGTCTGCATAGAGAACTCCATATTCAGAGATGCGGCGAATAACCAATCAGATACCCTAAATAATTCGAGTTGCAGGAAGGCGGCAGGAGCGCGAGTCCCCGGTAACCGGGGGCGGAGCAACGAATGTCACCAACCCACCTACAACTTGAAGTATGACGGGTTTAAGCCAATATAGAATTTCGCTTTCATTTTCCTCAATTACGTTATTTCACACCGCCATTGAGAGAATCCACAAACGTGCGCCAGCTCGCAAAAATAATATCCAGTCGCCGTTGCGCCGCTCTGTCAGAGACAGTCCAGTGCAATAATAAGAGCGTGCATGAATAAAATACGATCGCCGTCATAATTTGCACATTAAACGAAATTTCATAACGGCAAAATAAGAACCGGTAATTGCCAGCCCTGCTTTCCGCGTTAAGAATCTGTAACGTATCCGCAACCTCATGTATCAAACATTATTTTCCGTTCGTCTTACCTACCCTTACAAAAAAGGTATCGTTATTATGAAGATAAAGAACCTTTGCCTTACGCTTTGCGCCAGCTCCCTCCTGCTCGCCAGCATGGCGGGGATGGCGAAAGAAGTGAAGATTGGCATGGCCATCGACGATCTGCGTCTGGAGCGCTGGCAGAAAGACCGTGATATTTTCGTCAATAAAGCGGAATCCTTAGGCGCCAAAGTTTTTGTCCAGTCCGCTAATGGCAATGAAGAAACGCAGATGTCGCAAATTGAAAACATGATCAACCGCGGCGTCGATGTGTTAGTCATTATTCCTTATAACGGCCAGGTACTCAGTAACGTTATTAAAGAAGCCAAGCAGGAAGGTATTAAAGTCCTGGCCTATGACCGTATGATTAATAATGCCGACATTGATTTCTATATATCTTTCGATAATGAAAAAGTTGGTGAAATGCAGGCGCAAAGTCTGGTCGACAAAGTGCCGCAGGGTAATTATTTCCTGATGGGCGGTTCGCCGGTGGATAATAACGCTAAACTGTTCCGCGCCGGACAGATGAAGGTTCTCAAGCCGTATGTCGATGATGGCAAAATTAAGATTGTCGGCGATCAGTGGGTTGACGGCTGGCTGCCGGAGAACGCGCTGAAAATAATGGAAAACGCGCTAACGGCGAATAATAACAAGATCGATGCCGTGGTCGCCTCCAATGACGCCACCGCCGGCGGCGCCATCCAGGCCTTAACCGCCCAGGGGCTGGCCGGCAAAGTGGCGATCTCCGGTCAGGATGCTGACCTGGCGGGCGTGAAGCGCATTATTTCCGGTACCCAGACGATGACCGTCTATAAACCGATAACCACCCTGGCCACCAACGCCGCTGAAATCGCCGTTGAGCTGGGTAACGATAAGCAGCCGAAGGCCGATACCACGCTGAATAACGGCTTAAAAGACGTCCCTTCGCGCCTGTTAACGCCAATTGAGGTGAATAAAGAGAATATCGACGCCACGGTGATTAAAGACGGTTTCCATAAAAAGAGTGAACTGTAATGGCTGACGCCCCGCTGCGGGGCGTCATTTTCATCCCGCCGGATATCACTGTTGCGGAGTCTTTATGACCTGGCTACTCGAAATGAAGAACATCACCAAAACCTTCGGCGCTGTTAAAGCCGTGGATAACGTCAGCCTGCGCCTGAACGCAGGCGAGGTGGTCTCGTTATGCGGTGAAAATGGGTCGGGGAAATCGACGCTGATGAAGGTGCTGTGCGGTATCTATCCGCACGGAAGCTATGAGGGCGAGATTATTTTTGCCGGCGAAACGCTGCAGGCAAACCATATTCGCGATACCGAACGCAAAGGCATCGCCATTATTCATCAGGAGCTGGCGCTGGTGAAACATCTCACCGTGCTGGAGAATATTTTCCTCGGCGCCGAGATATCCCGCCATGGTCTGCTGGATTATGAAACCATGACGCTGCGCTGTCAGAAGCTGTTGGCGCAGGTCAATCTGCCCATTTCCCCCGATACCCGCGTCGGCGACCTCGGCCTTGGTCAGCAGCAGTTGGTGGAGATCGCCAAGGCGCTGAATAAACAGGTTCGCCTGCTGATCCTCGACGAACCGACCGCCTCCTTAACCGAACAAGAAACCGCGACGCTGCTGGCGATCGTTCGCGATCTGCAAAACCACGATATCGCCTGCATCTATATCTCGCATAAGCTCAATGAGGTCAAAGCGATCTCCGATACGATCTGCGTGATCCGCGACGGCAAGCACATCGGCACCCGCGATGCCAGCGGCATGAGCGAAGACGATATCATCACCATGATGGTCGGCCGCGAGCTCACCGCGCTCTATCCCAGCGAGCCGCACGCCCACGGCGAGGAGATCCTGCGGGTTGAACATTTAACCGCCTGGCACCCGGTAAACCGCCATATTAAACGGGTCAATGACGTCTCATTTTCCCTGCGTCGCGGAGAAATCCTCGGCATCGCCGGGCTGGTCGGCGCCGGACGTACCGAGGCGGTACAGTGCCTGTTCGGCGTCTGGCCGGGGCGCTGGCAAGGGGAGATCTTTATTGATGGCCAGCCGGTGAGCATCTCTAACTGCCAGCAGGCCATTGCCCACGGCATCGCCATGGTGCCGGAAGACCGCAAAAAAGACGGCATCGTGCCGGTGATGGCGGTGGGCAAAAACATTACCCTCGCGGCGCTCAACCAGTTCACCGGCGCAATGAGCAGCCTGGACGACGCCGCCGAGCAGCACTGCATTCAGCAGTCCATTCAGCGTTTGAAAATTAAAACCTCCTCGCCGGAGTTGGCGATTGGCCGTCTGAGCGGCGGCAACCAGCAAAAGGCGATTCTGGCGCGCTGTCTGCTGCTCAATCCGCGCATTCTGATCCTCGACGAACCCACCCGTGGCATCGATATCGGGGCGAAGTATGAAATTTATAAACTGATTAACCAGCTGGTGCAGCAGGGCATCGCGGTCATTGTCATTTCATCCGAACTGCCCGAGGTGCTCGGTCTCAGCGATCGGGTGCTGGTCATGCACGAAGGCAGACTAAAAGCCAATTTGGTTAATCAACATCTGACCCAGGAACAGGTGATGGAAGCCGCGCTGAGGAGCGAACGCCATGTCGAAGAACACGTCGTCTGAAATCAAACTCACCCCAACCGCCCCCGCGGCCCTGCCGGCGCTAAAAGGGCTGAATCTCCAGGTCTTCGTGATGATCGCCGCCATCGTCGTCATTATGCTGTTTTTCACCTGGGTTACCGATGGCGCCTACCTGAGCGCACGCAATATCTCCAACCTGCTGCGGCAGACGGCCATCACCGGCATCCTCGCCGTCGGCATGGTGTTTGTGATTATTTCGGCAGAAATCGACTTGTCCGTTGGCTCGATGATGGGGCTGCTGGGCGGCGCTGCGGCGATCTTTGACGTCTGGCTCGGCTGGCCGCTGCCGCTCACCATTCTGGTGACGCTGGTGATGGGCCTGCTGCTCGGCGCGTGGAACGGATGGTGGGTAGCCTATCGCAAGGTGCCCTCGTTTATCGTCACCCTTGCCGGGATGCTGGCGTTTCGCGGCATTCTGATCGGCATCACCAACGGGACCACCGTCTCGCCCACCAGCCCGGCGATGTCGCAGATCGGCCAAAGCTACCTGCCAGACGGCATCGGCTTCGGCATCGGCGTTGTCGGCATGGCGGTGTTTATCGTCTGGCAGTGGCGCGGGCGGATGCGCCGGCAGGCGTTAGGTCTGGCGACCTCGTCCTCCACCGCCGCCGTCGGCCGCCAGGCCATTACCGCGGTGATTGTGCTGGGCGCAATCTGGCTGCTCAATGACTATCGCGGCGTACCGACCCCGGTGCTGATCCTCGCCGCCCTGCTGCTGGCGGGCCTGTTTATGGCCACCCGCACCGCCTTTGGTCGCCGCATCTACGCCATCGGCGGCAACCTGGAGGCGGCCCGTCTGTCCGGGATTAACGTCGAGCGTACCAAGCTGGCGGTGTTTGCCATTAACGGCCTGATGGTCGCCATTGCCGGGCTAATCCTCAGCTCACGGCTCGGCGCGGGGTCGCCTTCGGCGGGCAATATCGCCGAACTGGACGCCATCGCCGCCTGCGTCATCGGCGGCACCAGCCTGGCGGGCGGCATCGGCAGCGTCGCCGGGGCGGTAATGGGGGCGTTTATTATGTCGGCCCTGGATAACGGCATGAGCATGATGGACGTCGCCACCTTCTGGCAATATATCGTTAAAGGCGCCATTTTGCTGCTGGCGGTGTGGATGGACTCTGCCACCAAGCGGCGCGCATAAGGAGAGACTCTCTGAAGAATGTCTGAATTCTTTGCGCTACCGCCAAACTTCGCCATAAGGCGCTTGAAATATCTCGGGCATTAGCCGGTAGTGTATACCCAACATCATTCGGGTTGCAGACGGCGCCCCCGGCCGCGTACCGGCGTACGTGGCCGGGATGAGTGGTAAGTCAGGCCATCGGCAACATCTTGAATGAAGGGGTATGACCGGGGTTAGAGCAGGAACATTATCTATGTTTGAAAAGCGTCACCGTATAACGCTGTTATTTAACGCCAACAAAGCTTATGACCGCCAGGTAGTTGAAGGTGTCGGCGAGTATCTGCAGGCCTCCCAGTTGGAGTGGGATATCTTTATTGAAGAGGACTTTCGGGCACGCATCGAAAACATCAAAGAGTGGTTGGGCGATGGCGTTATCGCCGACTATGACGATCCCGAAATCGAAAAGCTGCTGGCCGATGTCCACGTGCCCATCGTCGGCGTCGGCGGATCTTATCATCAGCCAGAGCAGTACCCGCCGGTCCACTATATCGCCACCGACAACGCCGCACTGGTGGAAAGCGCTTTTCTCCATTTGAAGGAAAAAGGGGTGCACCGCTTCGCGTTTTACGGACTCCCCGCCTCCAGCGGTAAACGCTGGGCGGTAGAGCGCGAGTATGCCTTCTGCCAGCTGGTCGCGAAGGAGAAGTATCGCGGCGTGGTCTACCAGGGGCTGGAGACAGCGCCGGAGAACTGGCAGCACGCGCAAAACCGGCTCGCCGACTGGCTGCAAACCCTGCCGCCGCAAACCGGCATCATCGCCGTCACCGACGCCCGCGCCCGCCACGTCCTGCAGGCCTGCGAGCTGCTGCATATCCCGGTGCCAGAGAAACTGTGCGTTATCGGCATCGATAACGAGGAGCTAACCCGCTATCTCTCTCGCGTCGCCCTCTCCTCTGTCGCCCAGGGCACCCGCCAGATGGGTTATCAGGCGGCAAAATTACTCCACCGGCTGTTGAATAACGAGGCCCTCCCGCTGCAGCGCCAGTTGATCCCGCCGATGCGCGTCGTTGAGCGACGCTCCACCGACTACCGGTCGTTAAACGATCCCTCCGTGATACAGGCGATGCATTACATTCGCAACAATGCCTGCAAAGGCATCAAGGTGGAACAGGTGCTCGACGCCGTGGGCATCTCTCGCTCTAATCTGGAAAAACGCTTCAAAGAGGAGGTCGGGGAGACCATCCACACGGTGATCCACAGCGAAAAACTGGAAAAGGCGCGCAGCCTGCTGGTGTCCACTAGTCTGTCGATCAATGAGATTTCGCAGATGTGCGGCTATCCGTCGCTGCAATATTTCTATTCGGTGTTTAAGAAGGAGTACGACGTGACGCCGAAGGAGTACCGCGATCGGCACAGCGAGGTGATGCTGTAGGGTAAAAAAATGCCCGGCGACAAGGCCGGGCATCCGGATTACAGATGGGCGGCGATGAGCCGCTGATTGTCCTGATACATCGCGAAGAGATAGTTGTTGTAGCTCGACCCTTTGGTCGAATACCCCTTCAGCTTATGGATCATGGTGCTGGCAGTTACTTCCTGATCCGCCTTGCGCAGCTGCAGGCGCGACTTGCGGAAAGAAGAATAGGCCGGGTGGGTGTTCAGGTTTGTTACGTAAGCCTGCACCGACTGCTCTACCGACTCAAACTGCGAGTAACCTTTCATCGCGCCGCGGCAGCGACCGGCGCCGCACTTCATGCCGAACAGGTTGTTATTCTCGCGCGCCAGCCTGGAGGTACCCCAGCCACTTTCCGCCGCCGCCATGGTCGCCACCATGCTGTTCGGAATAATGTCGACACGCTCAAGCAGCGCGTTCCAGGGCACATGACGCGTATTGCCTGACCACTTCACCTTATAACGGGAAGCGATATCCTTCAGGCGCGCCTTCTCAGTCGGTGACCAGCGAGCATCGTACTGCTTGGAAATAAGCCAGTTACGATCCGCAGTAATCGCCTGATTCTGCTTGGTAATATAAGGCATGACCGTCCGGAGAAACGCTTTTTTCCTTGGTGTTCCGGAAGGGTATTTTCGCAAGTCAGGAAGTGAACTGCTCTTTACACTATTGCGAGAATACTCTTGTTTACTGCTTACCTTAGTACTACTTATCTTCTTTACCGTTGGGGCTTTATGACTCTTTGTCGCTGTGTGCGTTGTCGCCAACACACTACCTGAAAAGATGCAGGTTAGTAACATAAGTATGGCGGCCCCATATCGTCGTATGGGATTCGATATCATCAGGTCTCCTGGTCGGATATATGCATTCCAACACCTTGTTTTTCACAAAAAAACGATAGCTGAATCGCTAATAGTATCAAAAATACGCACTGAGGGCATCAACAGAAATAGTCCAATTCCGAATTGCTGTCATCTGAAATCGGTTTCTGCGGCGCATCGCCAGCGCGAAAATGCTAGCTTCGTCTCATTTTTAGCCTATTTTTTGAGCGGTGTCACTCACCCCTTTTCATCCTCCTGGTAAAACGCGCGTCAGGATGAGTTCACCCGCGCGGCGACAAGGCACACTAGATAAAAACCGCTCACAGGATCTCGCAATGAAACTCGCTGCGCTTGCCACGTTATTCGTGCCTGGGATGGCCTTTGCCGCCTGGACTACCACCGACTTTCCTGCTTTTACCGAAGAAGGGACCGGCCGATTCATCAGCCAGAAAGTGGTTGAGAAGGGTACACGTCCCCTGCAGCTAAATTTTGACCAGCAGTGCTGGCAGCCTTCCGGCGGCATTAAGCTCAACCAGATGCTGTCCATGGAGCCCTGTCGCGGCACACCGCCGCAATGGCGCATCTTCCGCCAGGGTCTGTATACCCTGGAGGTGGATACCCGTTCCGGCACGCCAACGATGATGATTTCGCTGGAGGAAAAAGAGACCAGCGCCGCGGCGCCGCAGATCCGCCAGTGTCCGAAGTGGGACGGAAAACCGCTGACCATCGACGTCAGCAAAACCTTCGCCGAGGGCAGCAAGGTCCGCGATTTCTACAGCGGCAATGTCGCGACCGTCAGCGGCGGCAAAATCACCCTGCAGCCCGCCTTCGGCAGCAATGGACTGCTGCTGCTTGAGCGTGCCGAGACCGCCGCCCCGGCGCCGTTTGACTGGCACAATGCCACCGTCTACTTCGTCCTGACCGATCGCTTCGTAAACGGTAACCCGGCCAACGACAACAGCTATGGTCGCCATAAAGACGGCATGCAGGAGATCGGCACCTTCCACGGCGGCGACCTGCAGGGATTAACCAGCAAGCTGGATTATCTGCAGCAGATGGGAGTTAACGCCCTGTGGATCAGCTCCCCGCTCGAGCAGATCCACGGCTGGGTCGGCGGCGGCACGAAGGGCGATTTCCCTCACTACGCCTACCACGGCTATTACACCCAGGACTGGTCGAAACTGGACGCCAACATGGGGACCGAAGCGGATCTCCGCCGACTGGTGGATGAAGCGCATAAGCGCGGAATACGTATTCTGTTCGACGTGGTGATGAACCATGCCGGCTACGCCACCCTGGCCGACATGCAGGAGTTCCAGTTCGGCTCCCTGTATCTGCAAGGAGATGAGCTGAAAAAAACTCTCGGCGAGCGCTGGACGGACTGGAAGCCGGGCGCGGGACAGACCTGGCACAGCTTTAACGACTATATCAACTTCAGCGACAAAGCCGGGTGGGAGAAATGGTGGGGTAAGAAGTGGATCCGCACCGATATCGGCGATTACGACAATCCGGGCTATGACGATCTCACCATGTCGCTGGCCTTCCTGCCGGACCTGAAAACCGAATCGAAGGAGGTCTCAGGCCTGCCGAACTTCTATAACCATAAACCAGACACCGCAGCGAAAGCGATCCCGGGCTATACGCCGCGCGACTATCTGACACACTGGCTGAGCCAGTGGGTACGTGACTACGGCATCGATGGCTTCCGCGTCGATACCGCCAAACATGTGGAGATGGACGCCTGGCAGCAGTTAAAAACCCAGGCCACCGCCGCGCTGGCGGAGTGGAAGAAAGCCAATCCGGATAAAGCGCTGGATGCGGCGCCGTTCTGGATGACTGGCGAAGCCTGGGGACATGGAGTGATGCAGAGCGATTATTATCGCCACGGTTTTGATGCGATGATCAATTTCGACTACCAGGACCAGGCGGCGAAAGCGGCGACCTGTATGGCCAATATTGACCTCACCTGGCAGCAAATGGCGGACAAGCTGCAGAGCTTTAACGTCCTGAGCTACCTCTCCTCGCACGATACGCGGCTGTTCCGCGAAGGCGGCACCACCGCGGCGGAGCTACTGCTGCTGGCCCCTGGCGCCGTGCAGATTTTCTATGGCGACGAATCATCGCGCCCGTTCGGCCCCACCGGCTCGGACCCGCTGCAGGGTACCCGCTCGGAGATGAACTGGCAGGATGTCAACGGCAAGGCGGCCCGCAGCGTTACCCACTGGCAGAAGATCGGCCAGTTCCGCGCTCGCCATCCGGCAATCGGCATGGGCAAACAGACAACGCTGTCGATGTCGCGTGGTTACGGGTTCGTGCGTGAGAGCGGTGAAGACAAAGTGATGGTCATCTGGGCCGGCCAGCAGCAGTAATCCACATGTGGCTCTCCGCCCTGCGGGGAGCCACCATTTAGAACAAAATGCTAACAAAATAGCAATATACAGGATAAAGATAAAAACCCGCCTCCTCCCGCCGATTTGCACCACGCCAGCGCTGGCGTTATGGTTAGCCACTTTCCAGAACCACCGATAGACTATTCGCGATGACATTTTCCCTTTTCGGCGACAAATTCACCCGTCATTCAGGCATCACCCGCTTGATGGAAGACCTTAATGACGGTCTGCGCACGCCGGGCGCTATTATGCTGGGCGGCGGCAACCCCGCTCAGATCCCGGAAATGAATGACTACTTCCAGCAGCTGCTGGCCGACATGCTGGATAATGGCAAAGCCCTTGATGCGCTTTGTAATTATGATGGTCCACAGGGCAAAAGCGAGCTGCTGGCTCTGCTGGCGAACATGCTGCGCGACGAGCTGGGCTGGGAGATCGAACCACAGAATATTGCGCTAACAAACGGCAGTCAGAGCGCATTTTTCTACTTATTTAATCTGTTTGCAGGCCGTCGGGCAGATGGCACCACCCGTAAGGTACTGTTCCCACTGACGCCGGAATATATCGGCTACGCCGATGCCGGTCTGGAAGAGGATCTGTTCGTTGCCACCCGGCCGAACATCGAACTGCTGCCGGAAGGCCAGTTTAAGTACCATGTTGATTTTGAGCATCTGCAGGTGACGGAAGAGACCGGGATGATCTGCGTCTCGCGCCCCACCAACCCGACCGGCAACGTCATCACTGATGAAGAGCTGATCAAACTGGATGCGCTGGCGAATCAGCACGGGGTCCCGCTGGTGATTGATAACGCCTACGGTGTACCGTTCCCGGGCATTATCTTTAGCGACGCCCGACCGCTGTGGAATCCGAACATCGTGCTGTGTATGAGCCTGTCCAAGCTGGGCCTGCCGGGCAGCCGCTGCGGGATTATCATCGCCAACGAAAAAATCATCACCGCCATCAGCAACATGAACGGCATTATTAGCCTCGCCCCTGGCGGCATCGGGCCGGCAATGATGTGCGAAATGATTAAACGACAGGATCTGCTGCGCCTGTCAGAGACGGTGATCAAGCCCTTCTATTACCAGCGGGTGCAGGAAACCATCGCCATTATTCGCCGCTATCTGCCGGAGGAGCGCTGCCTTATTCACAAACCGGAGGGGGCAATCTTCCTCTGGCTGTGGTTTAAGGATCTGCCGATCTCCACCGAGCTGCTGTATCAGCGGCTGAAAAAGCGCGGCGTGCTGATGGTGCCGGGGGATTACTTCTTCCCTGGTCTGGATAAACCGTGGCCGCACACCCACCAGTGTATGCGCATGAACTATGTACCGGACCCGCAAAAAATCGAAGCCGGAGTGAAAATCCTCGCCGAAGAGGTTGAATTTGCCTGGCGCGAACAGGAAGCATAGTCTCTGACGCCGCGGGCGGGTAACGTTCGTCAGCGACCCCATTCACGCCAGCGCCAGCCGCTGGCGTTTTTGCGCGCATAGCGCTTCCAGCTCCGCGGGAACCATCACCCGCAGCGCCTGCGTCGGGCAGGCGGCCACGCAGGCCGGTCCTTCGGCGCGGTGATGGCATAGATCGCATTTCAACGCCTGCGCCTGCTGGTTCATTACCGTAACGGTCATCGCGCCGTACGGGCAGGCCACCATGCAGCTTTTGCAGCCGATGCAGCGCCGCTGGTCGACCCACCAGACGTCATTGTCGCGCTGAATCGCCCCCTGTGGGCAAACGCTGGCGCAGGGCGCATCCTCGCACTGCCGACAGGCCATCGCCGTCGATATGTCACCGCTTTTCACCACCCGGATACGCGGCGCGAAATGGTTCGTCGACAGGGCGGCGACATCCTGCGCCTGCTGGTGCGCCACCGCGCAGGCCACTTCGCAGGTACGACAGCCGATGCACCGCTGGGCATTGGCAATAAGAAACTGGTTCATCCTCTGCTCCCTGGGGATAAAACCGCAGGGTGCCAGAATATCCCCTGCCCGCGCTTTGATCCTGAATGGAATCAGCGCTGTTTTTTGTCAGATGGCCGGCAGGATGTGGTCATTTGCCTGACGCTTCACGCACCGTGAAACCCAGCTCACGCGAAATTGCTTCGGCGGTCTCACGTAGTGGTTTTAACAAGTTCTTTTCGCCAGCTCCCCGGCACGAAGTCCGCCGGGGAGCCGACGTTAATGATTACCGGAACAATGCCTTATCGCGCAGGATATGATCGTTGCCGCGACGGCGGGTGAAGCCAATCCGATCGAAATACTCCAGGATCTGGATCGCCAGCTTCCGCCCGACGTTTAAGGTATCGCGGAAATCCGCCGCGCAGGTTGAACCGCGCAGCCGATCCAGCTCGCGCACCCGCTGGGCGAACTGCACAATGCGATCGTTGCGGTAGTAACGATCCTTGACGATCGCAGTAATCATCCCCTGCTGCGCCGCCTGGCGCAGCACCGCGCGCATCAGGGACTCTTCAACATGGACTTCGCGCGCAAGATCGCGCACCCACCACGGATCGTCGCCGAACAGAGTCTCCACCTTCTGCCAGACCGCCTGCTGCTCGTCGGTAAACCCGGCTTTATGCTCCGGCAAATGCAGCCAGCCGTGATGGCTGTGGACTAAGCCGCTCTCGCGCATCTGCTCAATCAGCAGCAGCACCAGCGCTTCATCTTCCATCGGCAGCGCGATGCGGCGCAGGCGCTCCCGGCCAGGGCCCGGCTCGTCTCGATGCTGCTCATGGTAGCGCGCAAGGGCATCCAGCAATTTTCGCTGCCAGCGGGCGGCAAGCGGCGCGCTAAGCAGGCGCTGTCCGGCCTGCAGATAGTCCGGTCGCTGGATCAGGGCCGCCATTCCGGCTTCGCTGAGCTGCCGCGCCCAGGCGAAGTGCTCAAGCCGGACGGCATCCCGCTGCAGATGCAGCTCCAGCGCCTGCGCATCGTCAGCGCCGACCGCTGCCAGGGCGTGCAGCCACTGCAGATATTCCGGTTTACGTTTGCCGCGACGCGGAGGATCCAGCGTCACCACCCGTGCGCCCGCCAGCGTCAAGCGAGCAGAGATATCGCGGAGCACCAGCCGGTCGTTATCCGCCAGCCACAGCGGAGTATCCAGCACCAGCTCCGCCAGGTTGCCCTCAAGGAGAGACACCCGGCCGGTAATGTGGCTGGCAGCATGGTGAATATGCAGCGGCTGCCACTGGCTGAGCGGCGTATGGCACTGCAGCTCGACAATCACCCGTTCTGCTGGCTCCGGCGGTGGTGAGGAGAGCAGCCAGTCGCCGCGGTGCACTGCCTCTTTTTGCGCATCGCCGACAATGTTCAGCGCAATGCGCTGTCCGGCGTGCGCCTGCTCAACCGCTTGATTCTGGGCATGCAGGCCGCGGACGCGCATCGGCGTGTTGACGCCGGTAAGCCATAGGGTATCCCCGACCCGTACTTCGCCGGAGAGCGCCGTCCCGGTGACCACCAGCCCCGCGCCTTTGACGGTAAAAGCGCGATCCAGCGCCAGGCGAAACCGCTGCTGCTGCGGGCGGGGGCGCTCCGCAAGCTGCAGCAGATGGCTGCGCAGTTCCGCAATACCGATGTTTTCCGCCGCCGCGGTGGGAAAGAAAGCGACGGCGTCAAAGCCCAGCTCGCCCAGGGTCTGCTCGACCTCTGCCTGAACCTCCGCCACCCTGGCGGCCGCCACGCGGTCCGTTTTGGTCAGCGCCACGGTCAGCGTCGGCTTTCCGGTCAGCTGCAGGATCGCCAGGTGTTCGCGGGTTTGCGCCATCACCCCGTCATCGCAGGCTACCACCAGCAGCGCATGGTCAATACCGCCCACCCCCGCCAGCATGTTGGACAAAAACTTTTCGTGCCCGGGAACGTCAATAAATCCCAGCACCCGCCCGTCCGGCTGCGGCCAGTAGGCATAGCCGAGATCGATCGTCATTCCCCGCGCTTTCTCCTCCGGCAAACGATCGGCATTCACGCCGGTTATCGCCTGCAGCAGCGTCGTTTTGCCGTGGTCAACATGTCCAGCGGTGGCAATAATCATCGTAACAACATCTCCATAAAGCGGGTTTCATCTTCCAGACAGCGCAGGTCCAGCCAGAGCCGACCGTCATAAATGCGGCCAATCACCGGACACGGCAGCGCGCGCCAGCGGGCCGCCAGCGCCTCCAGCCGGCTACCGCGGCCGTCATGCGGGGTAAAGGTCAACGCCGCGCTGGGCAGGCGGTCGACGGGTAACGAACCGCTGCCAATCTGCGACTGGCAGGCTGCCACGCTGACGGCAAAGTCAGCATAGTGTGCCGCCAGGTCAGGCAGCAGGCGTTCAGCCAGCCGGCGGATCTCTTCCGCCGGACGGGTGAGCAAGCGCAGCGTCGGTAATCTCTCCGTCAGCACCTCCGGGTGCTGATAGAGGCGCAGCGTGGCTTCCAGCGCCGCGAGGGTCATTTTATCGGCGCGCAGGGCCCGCTTCAGCGGATGGCTTTGCAGCCGGGCAATCAGCGCGCGTTTGCCGACGATAATTCCGGCCTGCGGGCCGCCGAGCAGCTTGTCGCCAGAGAAACTGACCAGGCTCACCCCGGCGGAGATCATCTCCTGCGGCATCGGCTCCTTCGGCAGGCCATACTGGCTGAGATCCACCAGCGACCCGCTGCCCAGGTCGGCCACCACCGGGATGTCCAGTTCGCGGCCAATGGCCGCCAGCTCCGCTTCGTCGACGGCTTTGGTAAAGCCTTCAATGCTGTAGTTGCTGGTGTGAACCTTCATCAGCAGCGCGGTATTGTCATTCACCGCCTGACGATAGTCTTTGGCATGGGTGCGGTTGGTGGTACCCGCTTCGTGCAGCTGACAACCCGCCTGACGCATCACATCAGGAATGCGAAATGCGCCGCCGATCTCCACCAGTTCGCCGCGGGAAACCACCACTTCGCGGCCGCTGGCGGTGGCCGCCAGCATCAGCAGAACGGCCGCCGCGTTGTTGTTCACGATACAGGCATCTTCCGCGCCGGTGATCTGGCACAGCAGATCGGCAATGGCGCGATCGCGATGGCCGCGCCCGGCGTCGTCGAGATCATATTCGAGCGTCACCGGCGCGCGCATCGCGCTGGCAACCGCCTCCACGGCCGACTCCGCCTGGATGGCGCGCCCCAGATTGGTATGCAATACCGTACCGGTGAGATTAAACACCGGACGCAGGGCGCTCCGCTGGCCGGCGGTGAGCCGCTGCGCGCAGGCGCTCGGCCAGTCATGGCTCCAGTCAGGCAGTGTCTGACACTGGCGGATCTGTTCCCGCGCCTCGTCCAGCATCTGGCGCAGCTGCGTCACCACCTGCGAATGGCCGTGCTGCGCCAGCAGGGAGGAAAAAGCGGGGTCGCGTAGTAAGCGGTCAATGGCCGGAAGCCGGGTATAAAGCGCACGAATTTCGGTAGTCATGAATGGGCCTGGCGGTAAGTTATTTTCCCCCCTCCCGACGGGAGAGGGAGTCAACAATCAGCGGCGATTGTAACGCCTCCTTGCGCAAACTGTTACCTGCCTGGGTCAAGTCCGCGGCGGTTCAGTGCGCGCAAAGCTGGCGCGCTGGAACAACGCATCCACCAGCTTCACCAGCTGCGGCCGGGTGGCGCACCAGCCGGGCGCGACCCGGCGAAAGTTCAGATAAGCAATGGCGCAGGCCGTGGAAATGGTCGCCAGATTAACCTCGTCGCCGCGCAGCGTTCCGTCTGCCGCGCAGGCTTCCAGCCTGTCGAGACCGCGAGCCACTTTCTCCCGCTGGCGGAGCAGTTCTTGCTCTGACTGTTGCGCACCCGGGCGAGCCTTTTCACGCACCAGCGCCTGGGCGGCCTCCATCACGCCATCCGCCAGCGCCTCTAGCTGGCGCATCCTGAGAGCGGCTCTGGGGTCGGCGGGGATCATCGGCGGCGCCACGCCCAGCAGCTCCAGATACTGGGCGATGACCGGGGAGTCAAACCAGCACTCACCGTCGTCCGTCACCAGCGCCGGTACCTTGCCCAGCGGGTTATAGCGCGCCACACCGTTGCTTTCGCTGTAGGGGGATTCGTTGACAAACTCAAATGGGATGCGCTTTTCCAGCAGGATCACCGATATTTTGCGCACAAAGGGACTGGTGTAGCTGCCGATCAGTTTCATAGCCTGCTCCTTATCGCCAACAAATTATCGCCAACAAAGATATGAGTATGGCTCAGGGCAGGACAAAAGGCAGGTGAGCGTCCGGCTCAACCTGCCGCCGATCGCATTAATGATCGAGATAGAGGTAGTGCATCCAGCTGGTCATCCGCAGCAGCACTTTACGCATCACCGAGACGTGGGTGAAATGGTCGGAGTAGACCGCTACCTGCGCGTAGATACCATCAGGCAGCGCATCAATTTCGGCATTGGGGTCGAGCTCGATGGTCGCCAGCACGCCATCGCTGCCCGGCATCACGGTCAGCGACTGTAACGCCCCTTGCGCCTGATAACTTCCTCCCGGCACCACCGGTAAAATACTCACCAGTTTGCCGTGGAACACCTGCCCGGGCAGGGCGTTAAACACCGCTTCCGCGTCGTCGCCTTTCTCCAGCCTTAACAGGGAATTTTGCCGAAACTGGGCGACGATCAGCCGTTTTTGCTCGGGGATAAACACCATCACCGGACGCAGCGGCAGCGAGGCGGCATAGGTCCCCGGACGGATCAGCACCTGGGTGATATACCCATCGCTTGGCGCCCGCACGGTGGTCTGATCGAGATTATATTTCGCCTCCGCCAGCTGGGCGCGCAGGCTGGCCACTTGCGACTGCTCGCCGTTGATCATGCTGTCCAGCTGGCTCTGGATCTGCGCCTGCTCCGCCACCGACGCCTTGACCAGCGCGTCCTGGGCAAGGTAATTCTGCCTGGCGTTATCGATGTCGCTTTCCGAGAACGGGTTCACCCGCGCCTGGCTCCCTTTCAGGTAGCGCTGATAGTCCTTGTATAAGCGATCGCGTTCCGCCGACACGCGGGTGGTGTTGGCCTGGGCTTCAGAGAGCTGCGCTTTGAGGGTGTTAATACTGTGCAGCGCCGTCACCAGGTCGGCCTGCAGACGGTCGACCCGCGCCTGATAGCGCGCCGGGTCAATAGTAAAAAGCACCTCACCCTTTTTGACGCGCTGATTCGCTTTGTCGGTGACGCTGTTAACCACTCCGGTAACCTGCGGCGTAATAGGAATAGATATCACCGCCTTTTGCGCCAGAAAGGTGTAAGGGTGGTTATAGTTCATTAATAAAATAAGCGCGCTAACAATAAATACGCCCCCCAGCGCCGCGGTAGGTACCGTCCATTTATTTACCGGTATTTTGAAGATTTTAAATATCGACCAGGCGATGGCCACGTAGGTCAAAATTATCAACAGATCCATAGATTATTTCTCCGCCGCAGAGGTGGACTGCGGCCGCTGGATGGCCGCCACCTGGTGTTCAAGGTCGCTCAGTCGTTGGCGAAGCTGTTGTATATCGGTCTCTTTTTCAGGTTCGTCAGGGGCCGTATTCGCCTTATGCTGCATGCCCCAGCCGCGCTCAGGCTGGTACAACGTGGCCCAAATCCATAAAAACGGCCAGATGACGTGGAGAGTAAAAAGACTGACCCATCCGGCGACATGAATAGCATCGGAATGAGGGTGGTTGCGTTTTTTGGCGATCAAATAAGGAATATCGTGAATAATGATAATCCCATAAAAAATGACCAGAAAAACGAAGATCAGAACGCCCAGCGCAAAATAATTGAGAAACATAATTCCCTCGGCTTTACGCTAATAATTTATATGAATTTTATTCACGACCCACTGACATTCGGGCCGCTATTTTGAGCATAATTCACGCCTTTCATTTTTGCCATCCGGCGTAAAAAAGTTATTCGGCAGTTAAGGTTGCTTAGTTACAGAGCCATCTCGCCCTGGCCGCAAAACCGGGCCGAGATCACAGCGGCAAAAATCCACCGTGAAATTCTTTGTGATCAAAATCACAAACAAACAACAAAACCACGAAACAAAATTGTGACAAATATCACACAAAAAGGCAGATCAGCGGCTAAAAAGGCGCTGTGTTGTTTTTTTACACAGGAATTATGTGATCAGCATCACTACAAAAAGCGCTTTGCCCCCTATATTCATGTGATCCGTATCACACAAAAGGGCGCTGGCTGGACAGCTAAACGATTCAGTGCCAGATTTCGCACTATCAATCAGGGCCCGGCTACCTCTGCCGCCACATTAACAACAAACCTCGGGCTTTAAGCCTGCGCGATACGCAAAACAGAAGAAGGGGTGTTTTATGTCATCCGATATCAAGATCAAGGTGCAAAGCTTTGGTCGTTTCCTCAGCAATATGGTGATGCCGAATATCGGCGCGTTTATCGCGTGGGGTATCATCACCGCGCTTTTCATTCCGACAGGGTGGTTGCCAAACGAAACGCTGGCGAAGCTGGTCGGTCCGATGATCACCTACCTGCTGCCGCTGCTGATCGGTTACACCGGCGGTAAATTAGTCGGCGGCGAACGTGGTGGCGTGGTCGGGGCGATCACCACCATGGGCGTTATCGTCGGCGCGGATATGCCGATGTTCCTCGGCTCAATGATTGCCGGCCCGCTGGGCGGCTACTGCATCAAGAAGTTCGATAACTGGGTAGACGGTAAGATCAAATCCGGTTTTGAAATGCTGGTGAATAACTTCTCCGCTGGCATCATCGGGATGATCCTCGCCATTCTGGCCTTCCTCGGCATCGGCCCGGCGGTTGAAGTTCTGTCGAAAATTCTGGCAGCTGGCGTTAACTTTATGGTGGCGCACGACATGCTGCCGCTGGCGTCTATCTTCGTGGAACCGGCAAAAATCCTGTTCCTCAATAACGCCATTAACCACGGTATCTTCTCGCCGCTGGGTATTCAGCAGTCCCACGAGCTGGGTAAATCTATCTTCTTCCTGATTGAAGCTAACCCGGGTCCGGGGATGGGCGTTCTGCTGGCGTACATGTTCTTTGGTCGCGGCAGCGCAAAACAGTCAGCAGGCGGGGCGGCTATCATCCACTTCCTGGGGGGTATCCATGAAATCTACTTCCCGTACGTGCTGATGAACCCACGTCTGATCCTGGCCGTTATCCTCGGCGGGATGACCGGTGTCTTCACCCTGACCATCCTCAATGGCGGTCTGGTCTCTCCGGCTTCCCCAGGCTCTATCCTGGCGGTGCTGGCGATGACGCCGAAAGGCGCCTACTTCGCTAACATCGCCGCGATTATCGCAGCGATGGCGGTCTCCTTCGTGGTCTCTGCGGTTCTGCTGAAGACCAGCAAGGTAAAAGAAGAAGACGATATCGAAGCCGCAACGCGTCGTATGCATGACATGAAAGCGGAATCCAAAGGCGCCAGCCCGCTGGCGGCCGGTAATGTCACCAACGACCTGAGCCATGTGCGTAAAATCATCGTCGCCTGCGACGCCGGGATGGGTTCCAGCGCCATGGGCGCCGGGGTACTGCGCAAGAAAGTGCAGGATGCCGGCCTGAGTAACATCTCGGTCACCAACAGCGCGATCAATAATCTGCCACCGGATGTTGACCTGGTGATCACCCACCGTGACCTGACCGAGCGGGCGATGCGCCAGGTACCACAGGCGCAGCATATTTCGCTGACCAACTTCCTCGACAGCGGTCTGTACACCAGCCTGACTGAGCGTCTGGTCGCGGCCCAGCGCCACATCGAGAATGAAGTGAAAGTTACCGATAGCCTGAAAGACAGCTTTGATGATGGCGACAAAAACCTGTTCCAGCTGGGTGCGGATAACATCTTCCTCGGGCGCAAAGCAGCCACCAAAGAAGAAGCCATTCGCTTCGCCGGCGAGCAGCTGGTGAAAGGCGGCTACGTCGAGCCGGAATATGTGCAGGCGATGCTGGACCGCGAAAAACTGACCTCGACCTATCTCGGCGAGTCCATCGCGGTACCGCACGGCACCATCGAAGCGAAAGACCGTGTGCTGAAAACCGGCGTCGTCTTCTGCCAGTACCCGGAAGGCGTGCGCTTCGGGGAAGATGAAGACGATGTCGCCCGCCTGGTGATCGGTATCGCGGCTCGCAACAACGAGCATATTCAGGTTATCACCAGCCTGACTAACGCCCTGGATGACGAAACCGTGATTGAGCGCCTGGCGAAAACCACCAGCGTCGACGAAGTTCTGGCACTGTTGAATAAATAACCAAAGCAGTCCATTCCCTCTCCCTTTGGGAGAGGGTTTGGGTGAGGGGAAAAGCCTCACCCCAGCCCTCTCAGGTAAAAACATTAATTGAAGGTTAATACTATGAAAGCATTACATTTTGGCGCAGGTAATATCGGACGTGGCTTTATCGGTAAATTGCTGGCCGACGCGGGCATTGAACTGACGTTCGCCGATGTCAATCAGACCTTACTTGATGCCCTGAATGCCCGTCATAGCTATCAGGTTCACGTCGTCGGTGAGAATGAGCAGGTGGACACCGTCTCCGGCGTCAATGCCGTCAGCAGCATCGGCGATGAGGTTGTGGACCTGATCGCTGAGGTGGATCTGGTCACCACCGCCGTCGGTCCCGTCGTGCTCGAGCGCATCGCGCCAGCGATCGCCAAAGGGCTGGCGCAGCGCAAAGCGCAGGGCACCGAACGCCCGCTGAACATCATCGCCTGCGAAAATATGGTGCGCGGCACCACGCAGTTAAAAGGCCACGTGTTTAACGCGCTGGCGGAAGAAGATAAAGCGTGGGTGGAAGCGCATATCGGCTTTGTCGACTCTGCCGTTGACCGTATTGTGCCGCCATCGGCTTCCGCCACTCATGACCCGCTGGAAGTCACCGTGGAAACCTTTAGCGAATGGATTGTCGATAAGACTCAGTTCAAGGGCGCGCTGCCGACTATCCCGGGGATGGAATTAACTGATAACCTGATGGCATTTGTCGAACGCAAGCTCTTCACCTTGAACACCGGGCATGCTATAACCGCCTACCTCGGAAAACTGGCGGGCCATCAGACGATTCGCGACGCGATCCTCGACGAGAAAATTCGTGCCGTCGTGCAGGGCGCGATGGAAGAGAGCGGCGCGGTGCTGATCAAACGTTACGCCTTTGACCCGCAGAAGCACGCGGCTTATATCCAGAAAATACTTGGCCGTTTCGAGAACCCGTACCTGAAAGACGATGTTGAGCGCGTTGGCCGTCAGCCGCTGCGCAAACTGAGCGCTGGCGACCGTTTAATTAAGCCGCTGCTGGGTACACTGGAATACGGGCTGCCGCACCGCAACCTGGTAAAAGGGATTGCGGCGGCGATGCATTTCCGTAGCGAAGACGATCCGCAGGCGCAGGAGCTGGCGGCACTGATCGCCGACAAGGGGCCGCAGGCCGCGCTGGCGCAGATTTCCGGCCTGGATGCCGCAAGTGATGTCGTCGCGGAGGCCGTTAACGACTACAACGCGGAAAAATGATGCACAACCTGGCGCGGCCGACGTCGCGCCCATTACGACTCCTGTCAGATATGCAGGCAATGATGGAAGAAACACAAGCATTTGAAAACCGTGTGCTTGAGCGTCTGAATGCTGGCAAAACCGTACGAAGCTTCCTGATCGCCACCGTCGAGCTGTTAACGGAAGCGGTCAATATTCTGGTGCTTCAGGTGTTCCGTAAAGACGACTACGCGGTGAAATACGCCGTCGAGCCCTTGCTGGAGGGCAGCGGGCCGCTCGGCGATCTCTCTGTACGCCTGAAGCTGATTTATGGCCTTGGGGTGATAAGTCGTGCCGAATATGAAGACGCTGAGCTGCTGATGGCCCTGCGCGAAGAGCTTAACCACGACGGCAATGAGTACAGCTTTACCGACGACGAAATTATCGGTCCGTTCGGCGAGCTGCACTGCGTCGCCGCCCTGCCGCCAACGCCGCAATTTGATGACAGCGATGCCGAACTGCTGGCAATGCAGAAACTGCGTTACCAGCAGATGGTGCGCTCAACGATGGTGCTGTCCCTGACTGAGCTGATTTCACGAATCAGCTTAAAAAAAGCCTTTCAGAAATCAACGCTCTGATTCCGGTTCCGTCTGGTCGCAGGTCGGCCGGTAAAGCTGACGATAATATTCCAGACGCTGCAGGAACAACGCTTCCTTATCCTGAGGAATGTCTCGCGGTACATGCTGCAGACGCGGAGACTTTTTCAAATACTCCATAAACGCCTGACTGGAAGCCATAAAATCAACCGCTTTGTCGATTAAACGTGGTACGCCGTCGCCGATCTTTGCCATCACGTCCTCCTTTTGGGAATAATCTGATTAAGCATTAGCCAATTCACCGGCGTGGGTTAAGGAAAACGTGCTTATCTGCCGACAGGCTTCACAGAAATGAAATTAGAACGGGTATTAGGCGGAATATTAATAAAATTCAAATTATTAGCGATAAATGATATTGCATTCCGCGGGCGACAAACGGCGAATTTTTGATAAATAGCTATCAACAATAGCGGTCACGGCACATACTATAGGCGAATGAAGCCCCTTTATTAACAGATCAAATCACCATGAAAGAAGTCGAAAAGAATGAAATCAAGCGTCTGAGCGATCGTCTCGACGCCATCCGCCACCAGCAGGCCGAGCTGTCGCTGGTGGAAGCCGCCGATAAATACGCTGAACTGGAAAAAGAAAAAGCCACTCTGGAAACGGAGATTGAACGTCTGCGTTCCGTCCAGAGCCAGAAGCTGAGCAAAGAGGCGCAGAAGCTGATGAGCCTGCCGTTTCGCCGCGCGATTACCAAAAAAGAGCAGGCCGATATGGGCAAGCTGAAGAAAAGCGTTCGCGGCCTGGTGGTTGTCCATCCGATGACCGCCCTGGGCCGGGAAATGGGTCTGAAAGAGATGACCGGTTTCGCCCGCAGCGAATTTTGATCCCCAGCCCTCTCCGTACGGAGAGGGCTATTCTGTCTTCACTCCCCCACATTTTTACCTTCAGCCGGGTCGATTGGTCCAACCAATAATTTCATCCACCCCCTGGCAGTTCACAAATCCGTCAAAACCCATCACAAACACGTTGCTTAAGAGCAACATCTGATTAACCATTCGTTGTCATCAACCCTGATACCCTTAATTGGCCGGGCCAATTTTACCTTCGGTGGGATCGGCAATGAGCGCAGACTCAGCCCTCCTCTCCTGGCGGCCCGATGGAGACCCTGCATGAATCTCTGGCAACAAAACTACGATCCCGCCGGTAATATCTGGCTATCCAGTCTTATCGCATCGCTACCGATTCTGTTTTTCTTTTTTGCGCTGATTAAGCTCAAACTGAAAGGCTACATCGCTGCCACCTGGACCGTCGCAATCGCGCTGGTCGTTGCCTTGCTGTTCTATAAAATGCCGGTGGACCGCGCCTTAGCCTCGGTGGTCTACGGCTTCTTCTACGGCCTGTGGCCTATCGCGTGGATTATTATCGCCGCGGTCTTCGTCTATAAAATCTCGGTGAAGACCGGACAGTTCGACATCATCCGCTCATCGATTCTGTCGATTACGCCGGACCAGCGCCTGCAGATGCTGATCGTCGGCTTCTCGTTCGGCGCCTTTCTCGAAGGGGCGGCGGGTTTCGGCGCACCGGTGGCGATTACCGCCGCGCTGCTGGTTGGTCTCGGGTTTAACCCGCTGTATGCGGCTGGCCTGTGCCTGATCGTCAACACCGCGCCGGTGGCCTTCGGTGCGATGGGCATCCCGATTCTGGTCGCCGGCCAGGTGACCGGTATCGATAGCTTCGCCATCGGCCAGATGGTGGGCCGCCAGCTGCCGTTCCTGACCATTATCGTGCTGTTCTGGATCATGGCGATTATGGATGGCTGGCGCGGCATTAAAGAGACCTGGCCGGCGGTGATAGTCGCAGGCGGTTCGTTCGCTATTGCCCAGTACCTCAGCTCTAACTTCCTTGGCCCGGAGCTGCCGGATATCATCTCGTCGCTGGTCTCCCTGGTCTGTCTGACCCTGTTCCTCAAACGCTGGCAGCCGGTACGCATCTTCCGCTTCGGCGATCTCGGCGCCTCGCAGGTGGATATGACGCTGGCCCGCACACGCTACACGGCGGGACAAGTGATCCGCGCCTGGTCGCCGTTCCTGTTCCTGACCGCCACCGTGACCCTGTGGAGCGTGCCGCCATTCAAAGCGCTGTTCGCTCCTGGCGGCGCGATGTATGACTTCGTTATCAATATTTCGGTACCATTCCTCGACAAAATGGTTGCCCGTATGCCGCCGGTGGTTAGCGCCGCAACGCCCTACGCCGCGGTATATAAATTCGACTGGCTGTCGGCAACCGGCACCGCCATTCTGTTCGCCGCCCTGCTGTCCATCGTCTGGCTGCGCATGAAGCCGAAAGATGCGCTGACCACCTTCGCCGGGACGCTGAAGGATCTGGCGCTGCCGATCTACTCTATCGGCATGGTGTTGGCGTTCGCCTTTATCTCTAACTATTCCGGGCTGTCGTCGACCCTGGCCCTGGCGCTGGCCCATACCGGCCACGCGTTTACCTTCTTCTCGCCGTTCCTTGGCTGGCTGGGGGTATTCCTGACCGGTTCGGACACCTCGTCTAACGCCCTGTTCGCCGCGCTGCAGGCAACGGCGGCGCAGCAGATTGGCGTCTCCGATATCCTGCTGGTCGCGGCCAATACCACCGGCGGCGTTACTGGCAAGATGATTTCCCCGCAGTCGATCGCCATCGCCTGCGCCGCGGTAGGCCTGGTGGGCAAAGAGTCGGATCTGTTCCGCTTTACCGTCAAACATAGCCTGATCTTCACCTGCATGGTGGGGCTGATCACCACGCTGCAGGCCTACGTTTTAACCTGGATGATCCCGTGATAGTGATGCCTAAACGCCTGGCCGACGACGTGGCGCGTCGCGTCCGGGCGCTGATTGAAGAACAACAGCTGGAGGCGGGCATGCGACTGCCCGCCGAGCGCCAGCTCGCCGCCCAGCTCGGCGTCTCACGCAATTCCCTGCGCGAAGCGCTGGCGATGCTGGTCAATGAAGGGGTGCTGTTGAGCCGTCGCGGCGGCGGCACCTTCGTCCGCTTTCAGCATGAGCCGTGGTCAGAGCAAAACATCGTCCAGCCGCTGAAGACGCTGCTGGCCGATGACCCGGACTACAGCTTCGATATCCTCGAAGCCCGCCACGCCATCGAAGCCAGCACCGCGTGGCACGCGGCGATGCGCGCCACCGACGCCGATAAAGAAAAAATTCGTCTGTGCTTTGAAGCGACCCAGAGTGAAGACCCGGATATCGCCTCGCAGGCGGATGTCCGCTTTCACCTGGCGATCGCCGAAGCCTCGCATAACGTGGTGCTCCTGCAAACCATGCGCGGCTTTTTCGACCTGCTGCACTCCTCCGTTAAGCAGAGCCGCCAGCGCATGTATCAGGTGCCGCCGGTGTTTGCCCGCCTGACCGAACAGCACCAGGCCGTCATGGAGGCGATTGTCGCCGGCGACGCCGAGGCGGCGCGCCAGGCGATGATGGGCCACTTAGGCTTTGTCCACGCCACCATCAAACGTTTTGATGAAGACCAGGCCCGCCAGGCGCGAATTACCCGCCTGCCCGGTGACCACAATGAAAATTCCAGGGAGAACTCGTGATGATTATTTCCGCCGCCAGCGACTATCGCGCCGCCGCACAGCGTATCCTGCCGCCGTTTCTGTTCCACTATATTGACGGCGGCGCCTACGCCGAACATACCCTGCGCCGCAACGTCGAGGACCTTTCCGATGTAGCCTTGCGCCAGCGTATTTTGCGCAATATGTCGGACCTGAGTCTGGAAACGACGTTATTCAACGAGAAGCTGGCGATGCCGACGGCGTTGGCGCCGGTCGGGCTGTGCGGGATGTACGCCCGCCGCGGCGAAGTGCAGGCCGCCGGCGCGGCGGACGACAAAGGCATTCCGTTCACCCTCTCTACCGTTTCCGTCTGCCCGATCGAAGAGGTCGCCCCGACCATCAAGCGCCCGATGTGGTTCCAGCTGTATGTCCTGCGCGACCGCGGCTTTATGCGCAATGCGCTGGAGCGCGCCAAAGCCGCCGGCTGCTCGACGCTGGTCTTTACCGTCGATATGCCGACTCCCGGCGCCCGCTACCGCGACGCCCATTCAGGCATGAGCGGCCCGAACGCCGCCCTGCGCCGCTACTGGCAGGCCGTCACCCATCCGCAGTGGGCGTGGGACGTCGGCCTTAACGGTCGCCCGCACGATCTGGGCAATATCTCCGCCTATCTCGGCAAACCGACCGGGCTTGAGGATTACATTGGCTGGCTGGCGAATAACTTCGATCCGTCGATTTCATGGAAAGACCTGGAGTGGATCCGCGATTTCTGGGACGGTCCGATGGTGATCAAAGGGATCCTCGATCCGGAGGACGCCCGCGACGCGGTGCGCTTCGGCGCTGACGGCATTGTCGTCTCCAACCACGGCGGCCGCCAGCTCGATGGCGTGCTCTCCTCGGCCCGCGCCCTGCCGGCAATTGCCGACGCGGTGAAAGGCGACATCACTATTCTCGCCGACAGCGGCATCCGTAACGGGCTCGACGTGGTGCGGATGATCGCTCTGGGCGCCGACAGCGTGCTACTGGGCCGCGCTTACCTGTACGCCCTGGCGACCCACGGTAAGCAGGGCGTGGCGAATCTGCTGAACCTCATCGAGAAAGAGATGAAAGTGGCGATGACCCTCACCGGGGCGAAAAGTATCCGTGAAATCAGCCGTGATTCGCTGGTGCAGAACGCCGAAGCGCTGCAGACCTTCGATGCGCTGAAGCAGAATAACGCCGCGTAATTCTCCACGTTTTCCCTTACGCCGCCCCTCTCCCTCAGGGTGAGGGTTCGCCAAATATCTGCTATTCTGCCCCCCGCAATTAAGGGGGCAGTATGCTGAACATCGTGTTATTCGAACCAGAGATCCCGCCGAACACCGGGAATATTATCCGCCTGTGCGCCAACACGGGCTTCAGTCTGCATATCATTGAGCCGATGGGCTTCACCTGGGACGATAAACGCCTGAGACGCGCCGGACTGGACTATCACGAGTTCACTGCCGTGCAGCGCCATGCGGATTACGCGGCGTTTGTCGCCAGCGCGCAGCCGCAGCGTCTGTTCGCCCTGACCACCAAAGGCACGCCTGCGCACAGCGCAGTGAGCTATCAGGACGGCGATTTCTTGATGTTTGGCCCGGAAACCCGCGGTCTGCCGGCCAGCATCCTCGATGCCCTGCCGCCGGAGCAGAAAATCCGTATTCCGATGATGCCGGACAGCCGCAGTATGAACCTGTCAAACGCGGTGTCGGTGGTGGTGTATGAAGCCTGGCGCCAGCTGGGGTATCCTGGCGCGGTCTTGCGCAGCTAACCTGAGCGGTTCCCGGATTGCAGCGCAAGGAGCCTTATCCGGGCGACAGGCTGGCGGGATGAGATCGTAGGCCCGGTAAGCGCAGCGCCACCGGGCAAGACGTTAAATCCCGTCGCCGTACTCGAAGGTGTGGTGGATGCCGTTGAAATGCTGATCCATATCCATCGCCGGCTTGTCGCTCTCCGGCTTGCCGACGATGCGCGCCGGTACGCCCGCCGCGGTGGTGTGCGGCGGAACCGGCTGCAATACCACCGAACCGGCGCCAATCTTCGCGCCACGCCCGACTTCGATATTGCCGAGGATCTTCGCCCCGGCGCCAATCATCACGCCTTCGCGAATTTTCGGGTGACGGTCGCCGCTGGTTTTACCGGTCCCGCCGAGGGTCACAGACTGCAGGATGGATACGTCGTCTTCAATCACCGCCGTTTCACCGACCACAATGCCGGTGGCATGGTCGAGCATGATCCCGCGGCCGATTTTCGCCGCCGGGTGGATATCTACCTGGAAAGAGACGGAGACCTGATTTTGCAGGAAAATCGCCAGCGCGCGTCGCCCCTGAGTCCACAGCCAGTGGCCGATACGATAGGCTTGCAAGGCATGGAAACCCTTCAGATAGAGCAACGGCGTGGAGTATTTATCCACCGCCGGGTCGCGCGTGCGCACCGCCTGAATATCGCAGGCGGCGGAGGCGATCATTTCCGGATCGGCGGCGTAGGCCTCTTCCACCACTTCGCGAATGGCGATCGCCGGCATAATCGGGGAAGCCAGCTTGTTGGCCAGCATATAGCTCAGCGCGCTGCCGAGATTTTCATGCTTGAGTAGCGTTGCGTGGTAAAAACTGGCGAGCATCGGCTCACAGTCAGCCAAAGCCCGGGCTTCGGCTTTAATATTATTCCAGACGATATCCAGTTCTTCACACGGCATTGCATACTCCAGGCGATATAGTAATGACCTGCCAGTTCTGCGCTGGCAGGGTCATTCAGGTGACAAAGGAAAGCTAATTGCTGCTGCGCTCGTCCTTGCGGGCGCGACCCAATAAGGTCAATGCTGCCTCGCGCGCAATTTTTCCGCAATACAATACCTGATAAATTTCCTCGGTTATTGGCATTTCGACACCTAAACGCTGTGCCAGAACGCGAACTTCCTTGGTATTGCGGTAGCCTTCAACCACCTGGCCAATCTTGTCCTGGGCGCTCTGCACGTCCATACCCTGGCCGAGCATCATGCCGAAGCGACGGTTACGGGACTGGTTGTCGGTGCAGGTGAGCACCAGGTCACCGAGGCCGGCCATGCCCATAAAGGTTTCCGGATCGGCGCCCAGCGCCGCGCCGAGGCGGGACATTTCCACCAGCCCACGGGTAATCAGCGCCGTACGCGCATTGGCGCCGAAGCCGATGCCATCCGACATACCTGCCCCGATGGCAATGACGTTTTTCACCGCGCCGCCGAGCTGCACGCCGATAAAGTCCGGGTTGATGTAGACGCGGAAGCTTTTGCCGCAGTGCAGTAGGCGCTGAAGGTCTTCCGCAAACTGCGGATCCGTGGCCGCCAGCGAAATCGCCGTCGGCAGGCCGGCGGCCAGCTCTTTGGCGAAGGTTGGCCCCGAGATCACCGCCAGCGGAATATCATCGCCCAGCGCTTCACGCGCCACGTCCTGCAGCAGACGGCCGGTTTCGGCCTCCAGGCCTTTGGTGGCCCACACCAGCCGCGCGTCGGAACGCATCAACGGTTTAATCTGGCGTAACACCTGACCGAATACATGGCTCGGCACCACGACAAGGATGTCGCGGCTGGCGGCCAGCGCGGTGGCCAGGTCGCTCTCAAGATGCAGCGTATCCGGGAAAGGCACATCGGGAAGGAACGCGGCGTTGCAGCGATCGTGTTGCAGCGTCGCGATATGTTTCGGGTCATGGCCCCACAGCACAACGTGGTGGCCATTTCTTGCCAGGGTGATGGCAAGAGCGGTGCCGTAAGAGCCGGCACCGATCACAGTCATTGCAGCATTAAGTGCGTTCATCAGGCATCCTGATGTTGTTCAGCACCTTCGCCAGCCTGCTGCTGCAGATAGTTCATGAACAGCGCGTCGAAGTTCACTGGCGCAAGGTTAAGTTGCGGGAAGGTACCGCGGGAAACCAGGCTGGTGATGCACTCGCGCGCGTACGGGAACAGAATGTTCGGGCAGTATGCGCCGAGGCAGTGCGCCATCTGGGTGCCTTCGATGCCGTCGATGGAGAAAATACCGCCCTGCTGTACTTCACAGAGGAACGCGGTTTCTTCGCCCAGCGCAGCGGTCACGGTCACACGCAGCACCACTTCATAAACGCCTTCAGCCAGCTGGGTGGAGGCGGTATCCAGATCAAGTTTAACTTCCGGCTGCCAGTCTTTCTGGAAAACTTGCGGCGCGTTCGGCGCTTCAAATGAGATATCTTTGGTATAGATACGCTGGATCTGGAAGGTCATTTCGGTGCTGTTTTGTTCTGACATAGTAAAACCCTTTCGTGTTGTCCTTAAATACGCGCTTCCGCCAGGGAAAGCGCGCAAAAATTAGCGCAAGAGGGGATCAAGTCCACCACGTGAATCAAGCGCATACAAGTCGTCACAGCCGCCAATGTGCTGCGCATCAATAAAAATCTGCGGAACCGTCGTCCGTCCGCTGCGCTGGATCATCTCCTCACGCTTCGCGGCATCGCCATCGATCGGCAACTCATGGAACGTTACGCCTTTGCTGTTCAGCAGCGCTTTCGCGCGGATGCAGAACGGGCAGGTCGCTTTGGTGTAGATCTCAATATTGGCCATGACTTCACTCCTGTTGTTACCCTGAGGGTTTTACGCCGCAGCCTGTGTTCCCTTCACGTCAGGCGTGAAGGAGAAAACGCGGCGGCATCACCACGCGAGGTAAGTTATTTGCCGCGTACCAGAGGGAGGTTTTCGCCGCTCCAGCCAGCAATGCCCTCTTTCAGTACAAAGACTTTTTCAAACCCGGCTTTGTTCAGCGCGCTGGCGGGCTCTTGCGCCTGCATGCCGGAACCGTCTACCACAATAATGGGTTGCGATTTGTGTTTTTCCAACTCGCCGACGTTATTGGCTTTGATATCGCTGGGCAGCAGGTTAATAGCGCCGGCAATATGGCCTTTACGGAAATCGTCACGCTGACGCAGGTCGACCACCACCGCATCTTCTTTATTGATAAGACGCGTCGCTTCACCACGGGTGATGACTTTAACTTTCGACATCAGCCCCTTGAAGGTGGTGAACACTACCGCACCCAGCAGCGCGATCCACGCGATGCTCAGGACCGGGTGACGGCCGATGAATTGCATAATTTCTTGCATGGGGGGTTACAACTCCCGACTAAGTGAGAAAAAAACCAGGAAAGGAGTATACCTGTGCCTTGCGGCAATTACAGCCAGTGAGCGCGATGTAATGTATTTTCTGCGGGCGGTGGCGAAAAAAAGCCGCTCTCGCTGACCCGGCGCGGCCCGGCCGCTCCCTTTCTTTGATCTTTCACGGGGATTTAAACGATTCAGCTGTAGTAAAATTACGCAAAATTTCTGTCTTTGAGCATGAGGTTGTCGCAATGTCGGTTTCTAAAAAACCTATGGTACTGGTGATTCTGGATGGCTACGGCTATCGCGAAGACCAACAGGATAACGCCATTTATAGCGCTAAAACGCCGGTAATGGACGCGCTGTGGGCCAAACGTCCACATACCCTGATCGATGCATCCGGCCTCGAAGTCGGCCTGCCGGACCGTCAGATGGGGAACTCCGAAGTAGGCCACGTCAACCTGGGCGCCGGTCGTATCGTCTATCAGGACCTGACCCGTCTCGATGTGGAAATTAAAGAACGCACCTTCTTCGCCAACCCGGTACTGACCGCCGCGGTCGATAAAGCGGTTGCCGCCGGCAAAGCAGTACATATCATGGGCCTGATGTCGCCAGGCGGCGTCCACAGCCACGAAGATCACATCATGGCGATGGTGGAGCTGGCGGCAGAGCGCGGCGCTGAGAAGATCTACCTGCACGCCTTCCTCGACGGCCGTGATACGCCGCCGCGCAGTGCGGAAAAAACGCTGGCGACATTCGAAGCCAAATTTGCCGCGCTGGGCAAAGGTCGCATCGCGTCGCTCATCGGCCGCTATTACGCCATGGACCGCGACAACCGCTGGGATCGCGTAGAACAAGCTTATGATCTGCTGACCCTGGCCAAAGGCGAATTCCAGGCCGATACCGCCGTCGCGGGCCTGCAGGCCGCCTACGCCCGTGACGAAAACGACGAATTCGTGAAAGCGACCGTTATCCGCGCCGCCGGCCAGGCCGATGCCGCGATGGAAGACGGCGACGCGCTGATCTTCATGAACTTCCGTGCCGACCGCGCGCGTGAAATCACCCGCGCCTTCGTCAACGCCGACTTCGACGGCTTTGCGCGTAAGAAAGTGGTTAATCTCGATTTCGTGATGCTCACCGAATACGCCGCCGACATCAAAGTCGCCTGCGCCTATCCGCCCGCCTCGCTGGTCAATACCTTCGGCGAGTGGATGGCGAAGCACGATAAAACCCAGCTGCGCATCTCCGAAACTGAAAAATACGCTCACGTCACCTTCTTCTTCAACGGCGGCGTAGAAGAGCCGTTTAAAGGCGAAGAGCGGATCCTGATTAACTCGCCGAAAGTGGCGACCTACGATCTGCAGCCGGAAATGAGCTCCGCCGAGCTGACCGAGAAACTGGTCGCCGCCATCAAAGGCGGAAAATACGACACCATCATCTGTAACTACCCGAACGGCGATATGGTTGGCCATACCGGGGTGATGGAAGCAGCCGTAAAAGCGGTTGAAGCGCTGGATCGCTGCATCGACCAGGTGGCTCAGGCGGTGGAATCCGTTGGCGGCCAGCTGCTGATCACCGCCGACCACGGCAACGCCGAGCAGATGCGCGACCCGGCCACCGGCCAGGCGCACACCGCCCATACCAATCTGCCGGTTCCGCTGATCTACGTCGGTAATAAAGCGGTCAAAGCGGTCAACGGCGGCAAACTTTCCGACATCGCCCCGACCATGCTGTCGCTGATGGGAATGGAAATCCCGCAAGAGATGACTGGCAAGCCGCTGTTCATCGTGGAATAATCCTTCCCCATGAGGGGAAAGGCGATGTATTCAACTACATGGATCGCAGCGGCAGTTCGATCCGTCCTTTACGCCAGCGCGCTCAGCGCTGGCGTATTGCTGTGCGCGTCATCTGCGCATGCCGACGATCGCGATCAGCTAAAGTCCATCCAGGCCGACATCGCCGCCAGGCAGCGGGCGATTAAGCAACAGCAGCAGCAGCGCGCAAGCCTGCTCGCCCAGCTCAAAGCGCAGGAAGAGGCGATCGCCGCCGCGGCCCGCAAACTGCGCGAAACCCAGGATAGCCTGAACCAGCTCAATAAGCAGATTGACGAGATGAACGCCGCTCTCGCGAAGCTGGAGCGCCAGCGCGCGTCTCAGGAGCGGAACCTCGCCGCGCAGCTCGATGCCGCTTTCCGCCAGGGGCCGCATACCGGCATCCAGATGGTGCTCAGCGGTGAAGAGGGCCAGCGCAATCAGCGGATGCAGGTCTATTTCAGCTATTTCAACCAGGCCCGCCAGGAGACTATCGCGGAGTTGAAGAAAACGCGCGAAGAGATGGCGGTGCAAAAGTCGATGCTCGAAGAAAAACAGAGCCAGCAGCAAACGCTGGTCTACGAGCAAAAGGCCCAGCAGGCGAAGCTGGAGCAGGCGCGTAACGAACGGAAAAAGACCCTTTCCGGCCTGGAGTCTTCCATTCAGCAGGGTCAGCAACAATTAAGTGAATTACGGGCTAACGAATCGCGCCTACGCGGTCGTATCGCCCAGGCGGAGGCTGCCGCCAAAGCCCGCGCCGATCGGGAAGCACGCGACGCGCAGGCGGTGCGCGACCGCCAGCAGGAAGCATCGCGCAAAGGCACCACCTATAAACCAACGGAAAGTGAGCGTTCGCTGATGTCACGCACCGGCGGGCTGGGCTCGCCGCGCGGTCAGGCGTTCTGGCCGGTTCGCGGTCCGCTCCTTCATCGATATGGCGAACAGCTGCAAGGTGAACTACGTTGGAAAGGGATGGTTATCGCCGCGTCTGAAGGCACCGAAGTCAGAGCCATTGCCGATGGTCGTGTCATTCTGGCCGACTGGCTGCAGGGCTATGGTCTGGTGGTGGTGGTCGAACATGGCAAAGGCGACATGAGCCTGTATGGCTATAACCAAAGCGCGCTGGTCAGCGTTGGTACTCAGGTGCGTGCCGGCCAGCCTATCGCGCTCGTAGGCAGCAGCGGCGGTCAGGGCCGTCCGTCGCTCTATTTCGAAATTCGCCGCCAGGGTCAGGCGGTCAATCCACAGCCGTGGTTGGGAAGATAAGTTTTGCTTCAATTTCGCGCAATTGCTCTTGCCGTAGCCGGTTCGCTGGCTCTGGCGGCGCCAGCGTTCGCTGGCAAACTCTCCATCGTTATTGACGATTTTGGCTACCGCCCGCAGACCGAGAATCAGGTGCTGGCGCTGCCGGCAACTATCTCCGTCGCCGTGCTGCCGAACGCGCCGCACGCCCGGGAAATGGCCACTAAAGCGCATAATCAGGGCCATGAAGTGCTCATCCACCTGCCAATGGCGCCGCTCAGCAAACAGCCGCTGGAAAAAGACACCCTGCGTCCCGAAATGAGCAGCGAGGAGATCGAGCGCATTATTCGCGAGGCTTACGGCAAAGTCCCTTACGCCGTCGGGCTGAATAACCATATGGGCAGCGCGATGACCTCCAACCTGTTTGGCATGCAGAAGGTGATGCAGGCCCTGGAGCGCTACAATCTCTATTTTCTCGACAGCGTCACCATCGGCAACACCCAGGCCATGCGCGCCGCGCAGGGTACCGGCGTGAAGGTGATTAAGCGCAAGGTGTTTCTCGACGATACGCAGAATGAAGCCGATATCCGCAACCAGTTCAATCGCGCCATCGCCCTGGCGCGGCGCAACGGTTCGGCGATAGCCATTGGCCATCCGCATCCGACGACGGTGCGGGTGCTGCAGCAGATGGTCTATAACCTGCCGCCGGATATCACGCTGGTGCGCCCGAGCAGCCTGCTGAACGAGCCGCAGGTCGACAACTCGACGCCAAACTACGCCCAGCCGCCCGCGCAACAAACACAGCAGAAGCCGCGTAATCCGTTCCATGGCGTGAAGTCTTGCAAACCGAAGCGCCCGCTGGAGCCTGTGAACGCCAGCCGCTTCTTCACTATCCTCAGCGATAGCATCAGCCAGAGCGCGCTGATCCAGTACTATCGCCTCAAATGGCAGGGCTGGGACAATCCCGGCAACTAGACCACTCAGGGGTCCGTTCGCTTTTGCGCGACGGGCGCCTGGTTATCTTCGTGGGCGTACCACGCCTTAAAATATTTCAGAAAGCTGTAAAACGTCGCGTACAGGCCGGTCACCACGCCGACCTTGCCATAGCGCCACGCTCCGCTAAACAGATACCACTTAAAGAAAGCGCCAATGGCGCTGATGATCCCCCGCGTCAGCGAAGGTTTGATCTGCTGGTACTTCACCAGCCGGGTGGTATAGCTGTTCAGCTTATTAAACACTTCATGCAGCGAATAAAAGGTATCGTGGCGAACGAAGCCCGGCAGCCTGACGGAGCTCGCGTGTCCGACCACCTGGTCATCCACCGGCCGATCGTTAAACCGCGCCTGCTGGCGGTTAAAGAGGCGCACCGGATAATCCGGTGAGGAAATGGGGTAGATAGTCCGTACCTGTTTGCCTAGCACAAACCAGTAGCGCGGCAGACGCCAGGCGCAGGTCGGGTCAGGCTCCTCCCCCGCTTTTAGCGCCTGAATGGCCGTCACCACGTCATTATCAAGAATTTCGTCGCTGTCCATGCACAGCACCCAGTCATGGCTGGCCAGCCCGATGGCATAGTTCATCTGCGCGCCGTGGGCTTTATAGGCATGGTGATGGACGGTGAGACCAAACTGCTGACAAATAGCGACGGTTTCGTCGGTACTGCCGGAGTCGACGACGATACATTCATCGGCCACCTTCAGCAGAGGCGGCAGCACCTCCATCAGCAGGCGCGCAGAGTTACAGGTCAGTAAGCATACGGAGAGTTTAAGCATGATAGTTACAAAGTTAAACTGCGACTAAACACACTGTATAAGCGAATAACCGTAAAATCGATGTAGAAATTGTGCGCTTAATATTAAGCAGGCTAAAAATGTTATCCAAATCTAAATTAAGGCGCCCGCAGGCGCCTTTTTTGCTGATTTTTACGCCAGCATGGGGGGTTAGTCCCAGCTCAAAACCACTTTACCGGACTGGCCGGAGCGCATCGCGTCAAAACCTTTCTGGAAGTCATCAATGCCGAAGCGGTGGGTGATGATCGGTGAGAGATCCAGACCAGACTGGATCAGCGCCGCCATCTTGTACCAGGTTTCGAACATTTCGCGACCATAGATACCTTTGATAAACAGCCCTTTGAAGATGACCTTGGTCCAGTCGATGGACATATCCGACGGCGGGATACCCAGCATCGCGATACGGCCGCCGTGGTTCATGGTATCCAGCATGCTGCGAAACGCCGGCGGCGCGCCGGACATCTCCAGACCCACATCGAAACCTTCGGTCATCCCCAGCTCGGCCATCACGTCATTAAGGTTCTCTTTGGCCACGTTCACCGCGCGGGTAACGCCCATTTTGCGCGCCAGCTCAAGACGGTACTCGTTGACGTCGGTGATCACCACGTTACGCGCGCCGACGTGTTTCGCTACCGCCGCCGCCATCACGCCGATCGGACCGGCGCCGGAAACCAGCACGTCTTCCCCGACCAGATCGAAGGAGAGCGCGGTGTGCACCGCGTTGCCGAACGGGTCGAAGATAGACGCCAGGTCATCAGAGATATTGTCGGGGATTTTAAAGGCGTTAAAGGCCGGGATCACCAGATACTCAGCAAAGCAGCCCGGGCGGTTGACGCCCACGCCGATGGTGTTGCGGCACAGATGGGTGCGGCCCGCGCGGCAGTTACGGCAGTGGCCGCAGGTGATATGCCCTTCGCCGGAGACGCGGTCGCCAATCTTAAAGCCGCGCACTTCCTGACCAATCCCCACCACTTCGCCGACATATTCGTGACCGACCACCATCGGCACCGGAATGGTCTTCTGCGACCACTCATCCCAGTTGTAGATGTGCACGTCGGTCCCGCAAATGGCGGTCTTGCGGATTTTAATCAGCAGATCGTTATGGCCGACTTCCGGTTCCGGTACGTCGGTCATCCAGATGCCTTCTTCCGCTTTCAGTTTGGATAACGCTTTCATCTCATACCCTTATTAGGCGATGACGCCCAGTTGTTTGCCGATGCGGGTAAAGGCTTCCACCGCACGCTCAATTTGTTCAGGGGTATGCGCCGCCGACATCTGGGTGCGAATACGCGCCTGGCCTTTCGGTACCACCGGATAGAAGAAGCCGGTGACATAGATCCCTTCTTTCTGCAGCTCGCGGGCAAAGTTCTGCGCCACCACCGCCTCGCCCAGCATCACCGGAATGATGGCGTGGTCGGCGCCGGCCAGCGTGAAGCCTGCCGCGGTCATTTTTTCGCGGAACAGACGCGCGTTAGCCCACAGGCGATCGCGCAGGTCTGCCCCCTCTTCAACCATCTCCAGCACTTTGATGGAGGCGGCCACGATGGCCGGCGCCAGAGAGTTGGAGAACAGATACGGACGGGAGCGCTGGCGCAGCCACTCAACCACCTCTTTGCGCGCGGCGGTGTAGCCGCCGGAGGCGCCGCCCAGCGCTTTACCCAACGTGCCGGTGATGATATCGACGCGCCCCATCACATCGCAGTATTCGTGGGAGCCGCGGCCGTTTTCGCCGACGAAGCCGACGGCGTGGGAGTCATCGACCATCACCAGCGCATCGTATTTATCCGCCAGGTCGCAAACGCCTTGCAGGTTGGCGATCACGCCATCCATCGAGAACACGCCGTCGGTGGCGATCAGCACGTGACGCGCGCCGGCCTCGCGAGCTTCTTTCAGACGCGCCTCCAGCTCTTGCATATCGTTGTTGGCATAGCGGAAGCGCTTCGCTTTACACAGACGCACGCCGTCGATGATCGAGGCATGGTTCAGGGCGTCGGAGATAATGGCGTCTTCCGGGCCGAGCAGCGTTTCAAACAGGCCGCCGTTGGCGTCGAAGCAGGAAGAGTAGAGGATCGCGTCTTCCATACCGAGGAAATCGGCCAGTTTCTTCTCCAGCTGCTTATGCGTATCCTGGGTGCCGCAGATGAAGCGTACCGAGGCCATCCCGAAACCGTGGCTGTCCATGCCGGATTTCGCCGCGGCAATCAGTTCCGGGTGGTTCGCCAGACCCAGATAGTTATTGGCGCAGAAGTTAATCACGTGGCTGTCGCCGACGGTAATGTCCGCCTGCTGCGCCGAGGTGATGATGCGCTCTTCTTTGAACAACCCTTCGGCCCGAGCGGTCTCCAGATTGCTAGTTAACTGTTTGTAGAAATCACCACGCATTGCAACTCTCCAGATTCGGCAAAATTTGGCACATATTACCCAAAGCTATACGCTGATACGAGATGATGCAGGCCTGAATGAATTATTTGCAGCATAAATCACGTCAGCCCAGCACCTTATTCTGCGAATGGCTGTAGGCTTGCTCATGTGGTGATATGATAAGAGCATTCATGTCCGGATTGTCTCCGGGCTCCCAACTTCAAAGGTACAGTTATGATCATCGTTACCGGCGGCGCAGGCTTTATCGGCAGCAACATCGTTAAAGCGCTGAATGACAAAGGCATCACCGACATTCTGGTTGTCGACAATCTGAAAGACGGCACCAAGTTTGTAAACCTGGTTGACCTGAACATCGCTGACTACATGGATAAAGAAGACTTTCTGATCCAGATTATGGCGGGTGAAGAGTTCGGTGAAATCGAAGCAATCTTCCACGAAGGCGCGTGCTCTTCCACTACCGAGTGGGATGGTAAGTACATGATGGACAACAACTATCAGTACTCCAAAGAGCTGCTGCACTACTGCCTGGAGCGCGAAATCCCGTTCCTGTACGCCTCCTCCGCGGCCACCTATGGCGGACGCACCAGCGACTTCATCGAGTCCCGCGAGTACGAACAGCCGCTGAACGTTTACGGCTACTCCAAATTCCTGTTCGACGAATACGTCCGCCAGATCCTGCCGGAAGCCAATTCGCAGATCGTCGGCTTCCGCTACTTCAACGTCTACGGGCCGCGCGAAGGCCACAAAGGCAGCATGGCGAGCGTCGCTTTCCACCTCAATACCCAGCTGAATAATGGCGAAAGCCCGAAACTGTTCGAAGGCAGCGACGGCTTCAAGCGCGACTTCGTCTACGTGGGCGACGTGGCTGACGTCAACCTGTGGTTCTGGGAAAACGGCGTTTCCGGCATCTTCAACCTCGGCACCGGCCGTGCGGAATCCTTCCAGGCCGTCGCCGATGCGACCCTGGCGTACCACAAAAAAGGCAGCATCGAGTACATCCCGTTCCCGGACAAACTGAAAGGCCGCTACCAGGCGTTCACACAGGCGGATCTGACTAACCTGCGCAAAGCGGGCTATGACAAACCGTTCAAAACCGTTGCCGAAGGCGTAACGGAATATATGGCCTGGCTAAACCGCGACGCGTAAGAAACAAGCATGAAAATATTGGTGGTAGGCCCGTCTTGGGTGGGCGACATGATGATGTCGCAAAGTCTTTATCGTACGCTCAGGGCGCGCTATCCCCAGGCGATTATCGACGTGATGGCGCCAGCCTGGTGCCGTCCGTTGCTTTCGCGCATGCCGGAAGTGAACGAAGCGATCCCGATGCCGCTGGGTCACGGCGCGCTGGCTATCGGCGAACGCCGTAAGCTCGGCCACAGCCTGCGCGAACGTCGCTACGATCGCGCTTACGTGCTGCCGAACTCGTTTAAATCGGCATTAGTCCCTTTCTTTGCCAATATCCCGCTGCGCACCGGCTGGCGCGGCGAGATGCGCTACGGACTGCTCAACGACGCCCGGGTGCTGGACAAAGACGCCTGGCCGCTGATGGTGGAACGCTACGTGGCGCTGGCCTACGACAACGGCGTGATGCGCTGCGCCAAAGATCTGCCGCAGCCGCTGCTGTGGCCGCAGCTGCAGGTCAACGAAGGGGAAAAGTCGCAGGCCTGCAGCGCCTTTAACCTGTCCTACGATCGGCCGATCGTCGGCTTCTGCCCCGGCGCGGAGTTCGGCCCGGCCAAACGCTGGCCGCACTATCATTATGCTGCGCTGGCGAAAAAGCTTATCGACGATGGCTATCAGATTGCGCTTTTCGGCTCGGCGAAAGATAACGAGGCCGGCAAAGAGATCATCGCCGCCCTCAGCAGCGAGCAGCAGGCCTGGTGCCGTAATCTGGCGGGTGAAACCCAGCTGGAGCAGGCGGTCATTCTGATCGCCGCCTGTAAAGCTGTAGTGACTAACGATTCGGGGCTGATGCACGTCGCCGCAGCGCTGGACCGCCCGCTGGTGGCGCTGTATGGCCCGAGCAGTCCGGACTTTACCCCGCCGCTGTCGCATAAAGCGCGGGTTATCCGTCTGATTACCGGCTACCACAAGGTGCGCAAAGGCGATGCCGCCGAAGGCTATCATCAGAGCCTGATCGACATCACCCCAGAACGCGTCCTGCAAGAGCTGAACGAACTGTTAGCGGAAAAAACCGAGCACGAGGAAGCGTAACGGATGCGGGTATTGATCGTTAAAACCTCCTCCATGGGCGACGTGCTGCACACGCTGCCCGCGCTAACCGACGCCGCGCAGGCTATCCCCGGCATCCGCTTCGACTGGGTGGTTGAAGAGGGTTTCGCGCAGATCCCCTCCTGGCATAAAAGCGTCGAACGGGTGATCCCGGTGGCGATCCGCCGCTGGCGCAAAGCCTGGTTCTCCGCGCCGATCAAAGCCGAGCGTCAAGCCTTTCGCGAGGCCGTTCAGGCGGTAAAGTATGACGCCATCATCGACGCCCAGGGGCTGGTGAAAAGCGCCGCGCTGGTTACTCGCCTGGCGCACGGCGTCAAGCACGGTATGGACTGGCAATCGGCCCGCGAGCCGCTGGCGAGCCTGTTTTACAACCGCCGCCACCATATCGCGAAACAGCAGCACGCGGTGGAGCGTACCCGTGAGCTGTTCGCCAAAAGCCTTGGCTACGCGAAACCCCAGACCCAGGGGGATTACGCCATTGCGCGCCATTTCCTGCAGCACGAGGCTAGCGCTGCCGCGCCCTATCTGGTGTTTCTGCACGCCACCACCCGCGACGATAAGCACTGGCCGGAAACCCGCTGGCAGGAGCTTCTCGATCTGCTGGCCGACAGCGGCGTCCACATTAAGCTGCCGTGGGGGGCCCCGCACGAAGAGGCGCGGGCGAAGCGGCTGGCGGAAGGCCGGGAGTATGTTGAAGTGCTGCCGCGCATGAGCCTTGAGCAGGTGGCGCAGGTTCTGGCCGGCGCCCGGGCCGTCGTCTCGGTCGATACCGGGCTGAGCCATCTGACCGCCGCGCTGGATAAACCGAACTTTACGCTCTACGGCCCGACCGACCCGGGGCTGATTGGCGGATACGGTAAAAACCAGCACACTCTAATATCTCCGACCAAAGAAACCAAAGATATTAGTGCCACAACAATCATGCAGGCGATTCAGGAAGTGATTTAATGCGTAAACTCCATATTATCAACCTAGAAAAAATGGGTGGTGTCGAACGCCTATTTTTACAATACATTCAAGATGTTACTACAAATCAGGACTGTATTTTCTGTATAAGTAATCAAATAGGGCCTGAAATAGCCCAACATTTAACTGGTCGCAAAGTGACTTTTGTGAACCGAATTCTGAACAATTATCCGATTAAATTTCCACCTTTTTTACGCAAGTATGCCCTGCAAACCAAAACCTGGCTGGCAAACCCAGAGGCAATCATCGTCTGGGATCTAGTCCCTGTTTTTGTGGCTAAGCCTACGCGAGGAAAGGTCATTTATTACGATCATGGCTGCTCGTGGCGTTATCCGCATAATAAAAAAACCATGAATTTCTTTGCGGCACTGGATGGCACAATTTCCGCCTCCTATGCGTCAAAAAGGGTCATGGAGCTACGTTTTAATCTGTCGTGCCCCTCCCAGGTATTGATTAACCGCATTCTCCCGCCTGCAAATATTTTTACCGGTGACAAACCGCTTACCGCCCCGTTGCGTCTAGGAATTGCGGCGCGCCTCGTTGGTCTGAAAGGGATTAGTGTCGCACTCCTGACCTTAAAAAACCTGCTCGATCGCGGGATAAATGTCACCTTAGATATTGCAGGCAAAGGGCCGGATGAACATCAATTTATCCAGCTTGCACAGAAGCTGGGGATTGCGGGAAATGTAAACTTCCTTGGATTTCGCGATGACCTGAGCGATTTTTTTAATAGTATCCATATTTACCTTAGTACTCCAGTCACTGAGCCCTTCGGCCTTTCCTGCCTGGAATCGTTGTTTTATGGCGTTCCGGTGATCTACCCATTGATTGATGGGCAGCCTGAAGTTGTCAAAAATGGGGTCTGCGGTATCGGGATCACGCCAGACATCACGCCCGAAGCGCATTTTGAGCAGTGTGGAATCAACGTCAATTTTCCTTATGATGTTTATTTTCCAGGGCAGGACGCGTTACACCCTCCGCGATTACTGGCACCGGAAAAATGTGCTGATGCCGTTTTACGCATCGTTAACGGCGACTATGAGGCTTTCCGCAAAAACGCTTTTGAACATGTAAAATCAAATTTCGACGCTTCCGCTTTTATGAGCGACTTTAACTCTACTATCAGCGAAATTCTGGATGCATCGCGTGCTTAACACTCGTCTAAAAATCAAGAACATGGTTCTTAACCTTGCCGTTTTGCTTTATTTATTTACGTTTATGCTATTTTACGCCGCACCGGTAGAAATGAGAAAGATCTACTATTTAGCAGGTTATCTGACGTTTTTTGTCGCATTGTTAGGATGCCGTTCACTGACATCCTGGAAAAACAATCGAGATATTGCGGGCGCAACAGCGCTTTTTGGCCTTACGCTACTGGGGTGGTATGCTCTAAACTTCACTCATAGCGAATATTGGTCGATCTACGACTCCTATAAAGAAACAGGTAAGGTATTGCTCATTACCGCGCTTATCGTGTTTTTAGTTTCTAATCTCCGTTTTTCTTTTCCAGCCGAAAGGTTTTCGTGGCTGCTTATCGTCGCTGGGCTAGCGACTAACGCCTATGCCATCTACCAAGGCCTGGAGATAGAATCAGTTCGATTGCAAATCGAACTCGACCGTGCCACGGTTATCGCCTATATCTTTACCATGACGAATATCGTCATGCTGGCCGCAATTCTCGAACTTAAGAGCCAATATCGCTATTTTCTTTTCCTTCTTGCCGCATTAAGCGGATTCGCAGCCATTGCCTATACCGAAACGCGGGCTGCGCTTCTGACGTTCCCTGTATTAATTATCTTGCTATTAATCGTGCATCCCCGGGTTCGAAAAAAACAACTGCTCAAGCTCGGTACAGCCTTTATCGTTATGTTGGCACTACTGGCAATTGCCTTCCATCAGAAGTTGACGGACCGCTATCAGGGTTTACGTAACGATGTTAGCCAATATCAGGACAACAACAGCGTATCCTCTATCGGCTCACGATTAGCCATGTTCCAGAGTGGTCTACAGGCCGCCCTGGATGCACCTTTTGGCGAGTCGGCAGAACGGCGTAACGATAACATCAAGCGCCAAGTAGAGAAAAAACCAAAACTTACCGGGGCGCTGGATTACATGGATGTCCACATGCATAACGAGCTTATTGAAAATTTCTCACTGCGCGGCGTAGGGGGAGTCATCACACTCATTATTTTCTATGCTACTTTATTAATAAACGCCTGGCGCAAATGTAATGTGATGCAAGGCATGTTAACCTTGTCGGTGATTATCTATGGTTTAAGTGACGTTATTTTCTTCGGCAAAGAGGCCGTTATAATATTTTCTACGGCATTAATCCTTAGCATCTTGTATCAAAAAATTGTGATACATAAGGATGAGAACCATGAGTGACAAGCGACCTCTACTCAGTATCATTATTCCTGTTTTTAATAATGAGCTATATATAAAACAGACCCTCACATCCGTTTTCGAGCAAATCGATAACGATGTAGAAGTTATTATTGTCAACGACGGTTCCACAGATAATAGCGCCGCGCTCATTCAGAAGGCAATTGATGAGTATCAAGGCACTGGCGACCTTCACTTTATTAGCCAGCAAAATGCTGGCGTATCCGTAGCGCGCAACGTCGCACTCGACAAAGCGCAGGGCCGCTGGATTGGCTTTATTGATGGAGACGACCTCTGGTGTCCTCACTTTTTGCAGACGATCAAGCCTCTGCTATTAGAGGATGAAGGGGATTTAATCGACTTCCAGTATCACTATTTTGCCCAGCACCCTCCAACTTCCAGCGTACCAACGCTTGTAAAACGCACCGATATCACACAAGTTAACCATGATGCGCTTTATGAAATCTTCCGTCGTTCCCACTGGCATATCTGGAGCCGTATCTATCGCCACGAGCTCATTAATCAGCGTCGTTTTCACGTTGGGCGGCGCTACGAAGATATGATGTTCACTCCGTGGCTGTATCTCGAAGCCCACCATATCATTAGCCTTGATCAAGTCCTCTATTGGTATCGCGATAATGCACAGGGGATTACGCGCAATATTCAACCGTCAGATGCCAATGATATGGTTTTTGCCCTAAATCAAATTATTGATAATGCCAGAACTCAGCCACCGTCGCAGATGCCCTCTCGAATAATTACGCCTTTAATCATAAATTGCTTCAATGAAATCAAGGGGATACATGCAAAGCTTTATGGGTTTTATAACTACAGTGAACACACTATATCAACATTGAAGGCTGCCGCCGGGCTTCTTCCCTCCGGTAGCCTTTCACTAAAGCGTCGACTCCATCTACGCTATCCCGGTCTCTGGAAACGCGTTTCTCAGCTTCGCCATATACTGCGCCGGGGACGATAGTTAGCATTTCCGCTGGTAATATTCTGCCAACGTCATACCCTTCACCTGCGGCGCCAGCCAGCTAAAAAAGGCTTCGAGGTCAGCGTATAAACGCTCAATATCCCGTTCATTCTGGAACGTGGGGCTGCCGCCGGGCATATACTCTGAAGAGTGGAGCATATATTCCACGTAGTCATTGCCCTGCGTCAACGTTTGTTCGACGACTTTTTTCATCGTCTCCACATTGCCGCCCATCGGTCGCAGCCAGTGTACGGAGGGGGAACGCACTTTGCCGCGCAGGCGGTCGTAGCCCTGCTTCACGCTGTTCATCCACGCTGAGTGCTTGTACTGGATGCTCATCGGCACTTCCAGCAGCGGCGAGTGGCCCTCGCGGCTGATGTCATTTTCATCGAGGAAATAGGCATGCTGCGGAAAGCGGCGATAATCGGTCCCGCCATCGCCCTGCGGCGCCCCCTTGGCGGTCTTCCAGTTCACCCGCGGGGTCACCGAGCAATCCACCTGATACCCGTATTCCACCAGCAGACGCGCATAGCGCTCGTCAAAAGCCCAGCGCCCGGCGCGATGACTAACCATTTTGGTCTGGAAGGTATCCTCCAGCAGACGCGTCATATAGTCGACCTTCTCACGCATCATAGCGTCGCTGTATTCAATAAGATAAGGCTTATGGCGCCAGTCATCTGCGGTCAGCGGCTCGGTCGGCGGGCTGTTCCACGCATGCAGATGCATGCCGACTTCCGCGGTGCCGCGGGCAATCACGTCTCTGGCGAATTCGATATAAAAGGGGTCGATGGCCATTTCATAGTTGGTCAAATAGACCGGTTTAAAGCCATACTTTTCGCAAAGCTGCTGAAAACGCGGAAGATAACGCGCATTCTCGGTGGTGATGCTGTCATGTTTTTGCCAGAGGTTATCGCCCTCTGTATCAATCGTAATGAGAAATGCGGGATTGTGCACGAAAACGTCCTCAGGCCATACGTATCGGGTCATGGTAGAGCAATACAACGCTTCTCTCAATCTGTCTGATCCCCTAGAATCGGAACCCTTATCCTGGATGAAGAACAGAGTATGACGCCTGAAACCCTCTCCCGCGGCCCGTTGAACCCGGCGCGGATCCTGGTCATTAAGCTGCGCCATCATGGCGACATGCTGCTGATCACGCCGCTTATTCACGCGCTGAAACAGCAGTACCCCGCCGCCAGCGTGGATGTCCTGTTGTATGAAGAGACCCGGGATATGCTCGCAGCCAACCCCGATATCCACCATATTTATGGTCTCGATCGCCGCTGGAAAAAGCAGGGAAAAAGGTATCAGCTGAAGATGCAATGGCAGCTCATTCAGACGCTGCGCCAGCAGCGGTACGATATGGTGCTTAACCTGGCCGACCAGTGGCCGAGCGCGGTTATCAGCAAACTGACCGGCGCCGCGACGCGGATTGGTTTTGATTTTCCGAAGCGCCGCCACCCGGTCTGGCGCTATTGCCACACCGCGCTGGCCTCCACCCAACAGCACAACCAGCTGCATACGGTACAGCAGAATCTCTCTATTCTCGCTCCGCTCGGTCTCCAGTTGAACGATGCGCCGGCGCGGATGGGCTACAGCGAAGCAGACTGGGCCGCCAGCCGCGCCCTGCTGCCGGAGGACTTCCGGGAACACTACATCGTCATCCAGCCGACGTCGCGCTGGTTCTTTAAATGCTGGCGTGAAGATCGGATGAGCGCCCTGATCAACGCGCTGTCCGCCGAAGGATACGCGGTGGTGCTCACCTCCGGCCCCGATGCTAGAGAGAAGAAGATGGTGGATACCATCATCGCCGGCTGCCCGCAGGCGCGACTACACTCTTTAGCCGGCCAGTTAACGCTGCGCCAGCTGGCGGCGGTGATCGATCATGCCCGGTTGTTTATCGGCGTCGACTCGGTGCCGATGCATATGGCTGCAGCCCTTGGCACTCCGCTGGTCGCCCTGTTCGGTCCCTCGAAGCTGACCTTCTGGCGTCCGTGGCAGGCGAAAGGCGAGGTGATTTGGGCCGGCGACTTCGGTCCGCTGCCCGATCCGGACGCTATCAACACCAACACCGACGAACGTTATCTTGATTTAATTCCTACCGACGCCGTGATCGCGGCGGCGAAAAAGGTACTGGCATGAGTAAATTCAGGCTGGCTCTGGTGCGGCAGAAGTACCGCCCGGACGGCGGCGCAGAACGGTTTGTCTCCCGCGCGCTGGAAGCCCTCGACAGCAGTCATCTGCAACTGAACGTCATCACCCGCGAATGGCAGGGGCCGGTGAAACCGGACTGGCAGATCCATATCTGTAACCCACGTAAATGGGGGCGCATCAGCCGCGAGCGCGGCTTTGCCAACGCCGCGCGCGCGCTCTGGCAGCGCGAGTCCTTCGACCTGGTGCAGAGCCATGAACGTATTCCCGGCTGCGATCTCTACCGCGCTGGCGATGGCGTTCATCGCCGCTGGCTGCAGCAGCGCTCGCGCATTTTACCGGCCTGGAAAAGCCGCCTGCTGTTCGCCGACCGTTACCACCGCTACGTCATGCAGGCGGAGCGCGAGATGTATGAAGACTCACACCTGCGCGGGGTGATCTGCAACGCCGAGATGATCAAGCGCGAGATCATCGAAGACTTTGGCCTGCCGGCGGAGAAGATCCACGTTATTTATAACGCCATTGATAACCAGCGCTTCCTGCCGCCGGACGAAGAGACCTTTGCCGCCTTACGCGCCAAATGGCAGCTACCGCTGCAGGCGACCTGCCTGATCTACGTCGGCTCCGGCTTTGAGCGCAAGGGGCTGGCGGCGGCGATCCGCGCCATCGCTCCCACCGATCGCTACCTGCTGGTGGTCGGCAAAGATAAGGATCAGCCTCGCTATCAGGCGCTGGCGAAGAGCCTGAACTGTGAAGCGCGGGTGCGCTTCTTCGGCATGCAGTCGGAGACATTGCCCTTCTATCAAATGGCCGATGGTCTGCTGCTGCCGACCCTCTACGATCCGTTCCCCAACGTCATCCTCGAGGCAATGGCCTGCGGTCTGCCGGTGATCACCACTACCGGCTGCGGCGGGGCGGAGTTTATCGTCGACGGCCACAACGGTTACGTCTGCGACGCTCTGGATATCCCGGCGCTACAGCAGGCGGTAATGGCCCTGCCCGCGCGCGCGCTGGGCTCCGCGCAAGGCGGTCACGCCCGCGAGCGCATTATGGCCTGCACCAGCGAGCGACTCTCAACCCAGCTGCTTTCTCTTTATCAGGATCTGGTGAATTAACGATGCGCATCTTATTTGTGATTGACGGTTTACCCGGCGGCGGCGCGGAAAAAGTGGTCCTGACCTTGGCGGCACAGTTCCTGCGCGACGGCGATCGGGTGTCGCTCATTTCGCTGCGCGATGTCTGCGAGTACCCATTGCCCGAGGGGCTCGACTACCAGGTAGTTGCCGATCGCTGCCGTAAACCGTGGCGCAAGCTGACCGAGCTGTCCCGCCGCGCCCGCCAGCTGGACGCCGCAGTCGTGCGGGCCGAACAGCAGGGGCAATTTGACCTTGTGCTCTCCAACCTGCACAAAACCGACCGCATCGTCGCCCGCAGCCGGGCGCTGCGCGAGCGTAACGTCTGGTTCTGTCTGCACGGCGTCTTTTCGGCCTCCTATCTCGGGCACCGCACCGGCTTTGACCGCTGGATGAAGCAGCAGAAAATTAAGCGAATTTATCAGGGTCGCAACGTGGTGACGGTTTCCGACGCGGTGGGGCGAGATCTGGTGGAAGAGTTTGCCCTGCGCCCGGCGCAGCTGAAAACCATCTACAATCCCTTCGATATCACTGCCCTGCGCGCCGAGGCGGAAGCCGATAGCGAGCGCCCGGACGGTGACTACCTGATTCACGTCGGTCGCTTCCATCCGGGCAAACGCCATGACCGCCTGCTTGAAGCCTATGCGCAGAGCGGCATCGACGCACCGCTGGTGCTGCTAGGCCAGGGAAAACCGGAGCAAGAGCAGCGCCTGCGCCAGCTGGCAAAAACGCTGCACATTGACGATCGGGTGTGGCTCAAAGGCTTTCAGAAAAACCCCTTACCGTGGATCAAAGGCGCACGGATGCTGGTTTTGAGCTCCGATAGCGAAGGATTCGGCAATGTGGTGGTGGAGGCGCTGTTGTTACATACTCCTGTCGCCAGCACCCGCTGCCCCGGCGGCGTCACCGAGATCCTCACCGGCGAACTTGCCCGTGGTCTGGCGGATTTGACCAGTCCGGCGCTGGCTCAGACGATGCAAAGCATTTACCATAACCCGCCGGCCATCGACGATGCCGCGCTGGAAAAATTCAGCGTCGTATCCATTTGTCAGCAGTACCGTCAGCTGCAGCGCACCTGACGCCGTTAGTTAACCAGGATCGAAGATTTATGAGTCAAACGCCTTTATTGAGCATCGTGGCTGCCGTCTACAACGGTGAGAAATTTCTAGCGCAATTCTTTGAGTGCATTGAACAGCAGCAGCTGGACAGCTATGAACTGATCCTGGTGAACGATGGTTCGACAGACAACAGCCTGGCGGTGATCGCCGAATGGCAGGAGCGGCTGCAGAACGTCCAGGTGCTGGAGCAGGAAAACCAGGGCGTCTCGGTCGCGCGCAATACCGGCCTCGCCGCCGCCAGCGGCAAATATCTCGCGTTTCCGGATATCGACGACAAACTCTATCCGGGCATGTATCGCACGCTGCTGGAGATGGCCGAGAAAGAACATCTCGATATCGCCACCTGCAACGGCACCTATGTGTACGAAAAGCGCCGCGAGAGCCACCCGATCTTCCCACTGGATCGCCTGCCCTCGACGGATGTGCTGCCGGGCCATGTCTGGCTTAAGCAGGCCCTGGACTCGCGGAAGTTTCTGCACGTCACCTGGCTTAATATTTATCGTCACGACTTTATCCGCCAGCATCACTTCCATTTCGAGCCTGGCCTGCGCCATCAGGATATCCCATGGACCACAGAAGCCCTGCTGGCCGCGGAGCGCGTGCAGTACACCAGTCAGCAGTTCTATGATTACTACATTCACTCTGAGTCGGTGTCGCATAAGCCGGACAACGACGACACGCTGATGCGTTCGGCGCGCCACTATATGAAGATTCTGGAGATGCTGGAGGCGATTAACCAGCGCTACCCGGATAAAGTACGCCATATCGCCGCCTGTCGCTGGCAGATCGCCAAAGAAGGCCTGGGGATCATCCATACCTTCGATAGCATGAAAGATGAGTCCAAAAAGCATGTTATTATTAACGAATTCTTCGACCGCGGTATCTGGCGGTTAATCTGGAAAAACGCCTGTACTTTCCGTTTACGCTGGCGCCTGGGACGCCGTTATCTGCGTATTAAGCGTTATCGCCACGCGGGATAGACCAAAAACCCGCTGTTTCCGCCAAAGAGATAGCTTTACGCGGGCTAAATGCTTAGAATTTGCCCGCCAAAACAGAGAACGGATAAATAGTTTGGAATTGCTTTATACCACCCTACTTTACCTTATTCAGCCGCTGGTGTGGCTGCGGCTGCTGCTGCGCAGTCGTAAGGCTCCTGCCTATCGCAAACGCTGGGCGGAACGCTATGGCTTCTGTCAGAACAAGGTAGAGCCGGATGGCATTCTGCTGCACTCCGTTTCCGTCGGCGAGACCTTAGCCGCCATTCCGCTGGTCCGCGCCCTGCGCCACCGCTACCCTTCTCTGCCGATCACTGTCACCACCATGACGCCGACCGGCTCCGAGCGCGCCATGTCGGCGTTTGGCAAAGATGTTCATCACGTCTATCTGCCCTACGATCTGCCCGGCGCCATGAACCGCTTCCTGAACACCGTTCAGCCGAAGCTGGTGATCGTTATGGAGACCGAGCTGTGGCCGAATATGGTGGCCGCGCTGCATAAGCGTAAGATCCCGCTGGTGATCGCCAACGCGCGCCTGTCCGAACGTTCCGCCAAAGGCTATGCCAAACTGGGCGGCTTTATGCGCCGCCTGTTGAGCCGCATTACGCTTATCGCCGCGCAGAATGAAGAAGATGGTAACCGCTTCCTCTCTCTGGGGCTGAAGCGCAACCAGCTGGCGGTCACCGGCAGCCTGAAATTCGATATCTCCGTAACGCCAGAGCTGGCGGCCCGGGCGGTGACGCTGCGTCGGCAATGGGCACCGCACCGCAAGGTCTGGATTGCCACCAGCACCCACGACGGTGAAGAACAAATCATCCTCCAGGCGCATAAAAAACTGCTGGAGACTTTCCCGAACCTGCTGCTGATCCTTGTTCCCCGCCATCCGGAGCGCTTCCCCGACGCCCGTGAGATGGTACAAAAGGCTGGGATGAGCTTTACTCTGCGCAGCACCGGCGAGATCCCCTCCTCCAGTACCCAGGTAGTCATTGGCGATACCATGGGCGAGCTGATGCTGCTCTACGGCATTGCCGACCTCGCCTTCGTCGGCGGCAGCCTGGTGGAGCGCGGCGGCCATAACCCGCTAGAGCCGGCGGCGCACGCCATTCCGGTGCTGATGGGTCCGCATACCTTCAACTTCAAAGATATCTGCGCCAAGCTGCAGCAGGACGATGGCCTGATCACCGTTACCGATGCCGATTCGCTGGTCAGGGAGGTGTCCACGCTCCTGACCGATGAAGATTACCGTCTGTGGTATGGCCGTCACGCGGTGGAAGTGCTGCACCAGAACCAGGGCGCGCTGTCGCGTCTGCTACAGTTACTGCAACCTTACCTGCCGCAGCGGAGTCATTAATGTCGAACCGGCTTTCCGTGGTGATGATCGCTAAAAACGCCGCCGACCTGCTGCCGGATTGTCTGGGCTCCGTTAGCTGGGCGGATGAAATTATCGTCCTCGACTCCGGTAGCACCGACAACACCGTTGAGCTGGCCCGCCGCCTCGGCGCCCAGGTCTATACCCATACCGACTGGCGAGGCTATGGCATTCAGCGCCAGCGCGCGCAGGATTACGCCACCGGCGACTGGGTGTTGATGATCGATACCGATGAGCGCGTCACGCCAGAACTCAGGCAGGCTATTCTTAAGGTACTGGACGCCCCCCAGCGCGGCGCCATCTACAGCATCGCCCGCCGTAACTATTTTCTCGGACGCTTTATGCGCCACAGCGGTTGGTATCCCGATCGCGTCCTGCGCCTGTACGAACGCGCCCGTTACCGCTATAACGATAATCTGGTCCATGAATCGCTGGATAGCCTGGGCGCCGAGGTTATTCCGCTGACCGGCGATCTCCTGCACCTGACCTGCCGCGACTTCGCTGGCTTCCAGCAAAAACAGCTGGCGTATGCCGCCGCGTGGGCGCTTGAGCGTCACCAGAAGGGCAAGAAGACCTCGATGGCAGGGATTTTCAGCCATACGCTGGGCGCGTTCCTCAAGACGCTGCTGTTGCGCGGTGGGGTGCTGGACGGTAAACAGGGATGGTTACTGGCGATGGTCAACGCGCAGTATACGTTTACGAAATATACCGAGCTGTGGGCGCTGAGCCACGGCTACTCGGAGAAAGAGTCATCATGAGCACAAAAGCGATCTATCCGGGTACCTTCGACCCCATCACCAACGGTCATATCGATATTGTCACCCGCGCGGCAAGTATGTTCGATAAAGTGGTGCTGGCTATCGCCGCCAGCCCGAGTAAAAAGCCGATGTTCAGCCTTGATGAGCGCATTGCGCTGGCAGAGCAGGCGACGGCCCACCTGGTGAACGTGGAGGTTATCGGCTTCAGTGATTTAATGGCCAATTTCGCGCGCGCGCAGCAGGCCAATATCCTGATCCGCGGCCTGCGGGCGGTGGCGGATTTCGAGTATGAGATGCAGCTGGCTCATATGAACCGCCACCTGATGCCCACCCTTGAGAGCGTGTTTCTGATGCCGTGCAAAGAGTGGTCGTTTATCTCTTCCTCACTGGTGAAGGAAGTGGCGCGCCACCAGGGCGACGTTTCTCACTTTCTGCCAGCTAATGTGCATCAGGCGCTGTTGAATAAGCTGAAGTAACGCATCTGCCGGGACATGAGCCACGTCGGCTGGCGCAGCACTGCGCCGCTGGGCCATTCACACCGGCTCTGTCCCGGTCTTTGTGCCAGATGGCGCTACGCTGACCTGGCCTACAAACGCCCCCGGCCCACCAGATGCGCACCCGCAGGCCCGCTGACCTGGCCGACAAACATTCCTGTTCCTGAGACTACTTCTGGCACTGACGGCAATAAAAGGTCGCCCGCTGGGCATGTTTGGTCCCGACGACCGGCGTGCCGCAGATCCGGCAGGGTTCGCCCTTGCGGCCATAGACCTGTAGCTCCTGGGCGAAGTAGCCCGGCTTGCCATCGCTTTGCAGGAAATCCTTTAACGTGGTGCCGCCCTGCTCTATCGAACGCAGCAGGACCAGCTTAATCACCTTCACCAGCTGCTCACACTCTTCCCGCGACAGCGAGGACGCCAGCCGGTCAGGATGGATCCCGGCGGAGAACAGCGATTCACTGGCGTAGATATTCCCCACGCCCACCACCAGCTTGTTATCCATCAGCCAGGGTTTGATCGCGGTTTTCTTCTTCGCGCATTTTTGCTGGAGATAGTCGGCGTTGAACGCGTCGCTGAGCGGCTCCGGGCCAAGATGGGCCAGTACCGGATGGCCTTCCAGCGTTCTGGTCCACAACCAGGCGCCAAAGCGGCGTGGATCGGTGTAGCGCAACACCTTGCCGTTACTCATGACCAGGTCAACGTGATCGTGTTTTTCAGCAGGCAGCTCTTCGCTCAGGATGCGCAGGCTCCCCGACATCCCAAGATGGACGATGATCCAGCCGTCCGGCAGCTCCAGAAGCAGGTATTTGGCGCGGCGACGCACGCTGAGAACCGGAACGTCGCTCAGGCGATAGATCTCTTCGGAAACCGGCCAGCGCAGCCGTCCGTTGCGCACGACGGCGTGCAGAATGGTTGCGCCAACCAGGTGCGGCTCGATGCCGCGGCGGCTGGTTTCAACCTCTGGTAATTCAGGCATGATTTTCCTCCGTTTACCCGACGTATTGTGCTTCACGGACAGGTGACTGAAAAGGGAGTATGTGAAAGCAATATGGGGGAGTTTTAAAAACAAAAAACCCCGCCGAAGCGGGGTTTTTATACAAGGAGGCTAAAATTATTTAATTTTAGCTTCTTTGTAGATAACGTGCTGACGTACAACCGGATCGTACTTTTTCAGTTCCATTTTTTCCGGTTTGGTACGTTTGTTCTTCGTGGTGGTGTAGAAGTGACCAGTACCAGCGGAAGAAACCAGCTTGATTTTCTCACGAATACCTTTAGCCATGATTTATTTCCTCTAAGTACTTAGTACTTTTCGCCACGGGCACGCAGTTCAGCCAGAACTGTATCGATGCCTTTCTTATCGATTACACGCATACCTTTAGCAGATACGCGCAGGGTGACAAAACGCTTCTCGCTCTCAACCCAGAAACGGTGAGAGTGCAGGTTCGGCAGGAAACGGCGTTTAGTCGCGTTCAGTGCGTGGGAACGGTTGTTACCGGTCACCGGACGCTTGCCAGTAACTTGGCAGACTCGGGACATGTCTATTCTCCAAAAATCAAATTAGCTCGAGCTTCGTATGGGGTATTGGCGCCTCGTCAGGCTTTACAGCCTGGTCATCGCAGTTCAATGTGAACTCTCGACTGCCAGGCCCAAATGCCAAACCCGAGATTCTCAAAGGTGGCGTAGTATACGCTGACTCGGCGATGTGCTCAAGTCCCGAACAGACAAAGATCCCGAAGGATCGCCAGTTCGGGGCTAAATCCAGCCACGTTCGGCAAAAGATACATACGCACCGCGGCCGATAACCAGATGATCAAGCACGCGTATCTCCATGAATCTACAACATTTTATCACCCTTTCGGTAATCAGTCTGTCGGCCTGACTTGGCTCCGGGCTACCGGAGGGATGATTATGCGCAAGGATCACGGCGGCGGCGTTCACTTTGATGGCTTCGCGTACAATTTCTCGCGGATGCACCTCAACGTGGCTAAGAGTACCAGAAAAAAGACGACTATGTTTCAACACCCGGTTCTGATTATCTAAAAAGATCACCATAAAGATCTCGCGCTCCTCTTCCGTCAGCTGGCTTTGTAAAAACTCGCGCGTCATCGAGGGGGTGACCAGCGCGGCCTCCTCGACCAGCTGCGAGCTAAAATAGCGTCGCGCCAGCTCGGCAATGCCCTTCAGTTGGGCATATTTCGCCAGCCCCAGTCCGTCTACAGCAATCAGTTGCGCTTTATCAGCGGAAAGCAGAGCGTAGAGTGAGCCAAAACGCTGCAGTAACGCCTGGGCATAGCTGAGCACATCCTGACGACGCGTGCCGACGCGCAGAAACAGCGCCAGCAGCTCAACATCCGTTAGCGTTTCGATGCCGTATTGCAGCATCTTCTCCCGTGGCATCAGATTTTCCATTCCGTCCATGCGCCCTCCTGGGTGAATCAGCCTATCCTGGCACAGCCTGACGGCGCTGCCGACCCGTCGATTTTCACCCTGCGTAGCCGCTCGCAAAGTGAATGCCCGGCAGAGACACGACGGCGGCAGGATTGTGATAAGATGCGCGGATTCTGGTCTACGGCAACAGGAAGACATCATGATGACTCTGGCGGGTAAAAAAATCGTCCTGGGCGTCAGCGGCGGCATCGCGGCGTATAAAACCCCGGAACTGGTGCGCCGGCTGCGTGAACGCGGCGCGGAAGTGCGTGTCGCGATGACGGAGGCGGCAAAAGCGTTCATCACCCCACTCAGCCTGCAGGCGGTATCCGGCTATCCGGTTTCCGACAGCCTGCTCGATCCGGCGGCGGAAGCGGCAATGGGCCATATTGAGCTCGGTAAATGGGCCGACCTGGTGATCCTCGCCCCAGCGACCGCCGATTTAATCGCTCGCGTGGCGGCCGGCATGGCCAACGATCTGGTGTCGACGATCTGTCTTGCCACCCCATCCCCGGTTGCCGTGGTGCCCGCCATGAACCAGCAGATGTATCGCGCGCAGGCCACCCAGCATAATCTGCAGACGCTCGCTACCCGCGGGCTGCTGCTATGGGGACCAGACAGCGGTAGCCAGGCCTGCGGCGACGTCGGCCCGGGGAGAATGCTCGATCCGTTAACTATCGTAGACATGGCCGCGCAGCATTTCGCCTCCCCTGTCAAAGATTTGCAACATCTCAACCTCATGATTACCGCGGGCCCGACCCGTGAGCCATTGGATCCGGTGCGTTATATCACCAACCACAGCTCTGGCAAGATGGGCTTCGCGATTGCCGCCGCCGCAGCGCAGCGGGGCGCGAACGTGACCTTGATCAGCGGGCCGGTATCGCTACCGACCCCGCCGTTTGTGCAGCGCATTGATGTCACTACCGCGCTGGAGATGGAAGCGGCCGTCCAGGCTGGCGCCCAGCAGCAGCACATTTTTATTGGCTGCGCCGCAGTAGCGGATTACCGCGCCGCCGTCATCGCCGAAGATAAAATAAAAAAACAAGGTGATGAATTAACAATAAAAATGGTTAAAAACCCGGATATCGTGGCCGGGGTCGCGGCGCTAAAATCACATCGCCCCTACGTCGTTGGGTTTGCCGCCGAAACGAATAATGTGGAAGAATATGCGCGGCAAAAACGTGCCCGCAAGAACCTCGACCTGATTTGCGCCAACGATGTTTCCCAGCCTAATCAGGGCTTTAACAGCGACAGCAACGCACTACACCTTTTCTGGCAGGATGGGGAAAAGCGCTTACCACTTGAGCGCAAGGAACTCCTGGGCCAATTATTACTCGACGAGATCGTGACCCGTTATGATGAAAAAAATCGACGTTAAGATTCTGGACCCGCGTGTCGGCCAGCAATTTCCGCTGCCGACCTATGCCACCTCCGGCTCCGCCGGACTTGACCTGCGAGCCTGTCTCGACGACGCCGTAGAGCTGGCGCCGGGCGCAACCACGCTGTTGCCGACCGGCCTTGCGATTCATATCGCCGATCCCTCTCTGGCGGCGGTGATCCTGCCGCGCTCCGGCCTGGGTCATAAGCATGGCGTAGTCCTGGGCAACCTGGTGGGCCTTATCGACTCCGATTACCAGGGGCAGCTGATGGTGTCCGTCTGGAACCGCGGTCAGCAGAGCTTTATTATCGAGCCGGGCGAACGTATCGCGCAGATGGTCTTTGTGCCGGTCGTTCAGGCGGAATTTAACCTGGTGGAATCCTTCGATGCCACCGACCGCGGCGAAGGCGGCTTCGGTCACTCAGGGCGTAAATAAGCCCAGCAACACGGAATCTGCATCCCAACGCGCATAACGCAATAACATTACCGCAAGCCCTGGTTTGCGGTCGCGTTGTGGATGTCTGCCTGACAAGTGCTTATTTTCAGGGGTATTTTAAAACATGGCAGAAAAGCAAACTGCGAAACGGAATCGTCGCGAAGAAATACTTCAATCTCTGGCGCTGATGCTGGAATCCAGCGATGGTAGTCAGCGTATTACCACCGCGAAACTGGCGGCTTCCGTCGGCGTCTCTGAAGCCGCGCTGTATCGCCATTTTCCCAGCAAAACCCGCATGTTTGACAGCCTGATCGAGTTCATTGAAGACAGTCTGATTACGCGCATCAATTTGATTTTGAAAGATGAAAAGGACACCACCGCGCGCCTGCGCCTGATCGTTCTGTTGATTCTTGGCTTTGGCGAGCGTAATCCTGGGCTGACGCGTATCCTCACCGGGCACGCGCTGATGTTCGAACAGGACCGGCTTCAGGGTCGCATCAACCAGCTTTTTGAGCGCATCGAAGCGCAGCTACGCCAGGTGATGCGCGAGAAAAAAATGCGCGAAGGCGAAGGCTACACCCTCGACGAAACCCTGCTGGCCAGCCAGCTGCTGGCTTTCTGCGAGGGCATGCTGTCGCGCTTTGTGCGCAGCGAGTTCAAATATCGTCCGACGGATGATTTCGACGCCCGCTGGCCGCTGGTCGCCGCACAGCTGCAGTAATCTTCTTCTGAGATGCCCGGTAGCGTGACGCTTACCGGGCGTATGTCTTAGACGCCGTAGGCTTCACGATAGGCGCGAACTGACGCCAGGTGTTCCGCCATCTCGGGTTTCTCTTCCAGATAAGTAATCAGCTCTTTCAGAGTGATGATTGAGATAACCTGGCAGCCGTAATCCCGCTCCACTTCCTGAATGGCGGAGATCTCGCCGCGGCCGCGTTCCTGACGATCCAGGGAGATCAGAACGCCCGCCAGCTGCGCGCCCTGGGCCTGGATAATCTCCATGGATTCGCGAATCGCCGTACCGGCGGTGATCACGTCATCCACCAGCATTACCCGGCCCTGCAGCGGGCTACCGACCAGATTGCCGCCTTCGCCATGGGTTTTTGCCTCTTTGCGGTTAAAGCAGTAAGGCAGATCGCGGTCATGATGCTCGGCTAACGCCACCGCGGTGGTGGTGGCGATTGGGATTCCTTTGTAGGCCGGGCCAAACAGCAGGTCAAACTCAATTCCGGAATCCACCAGCGCCTCGGCATAAAAACGGCCCAGCAGAGCCAGATCGCGCCCGGTGTTAAACAGGCCGGCGTTGAAGAAATAGGGGCTCTTGCGCCCGGATTTCAGCGTGAATTCGCCAAACTTAAGAACCTGCTTGCTAAGCGCAAACTCAATAAACTGGCGCTGATACGGCTTCATGGATTCGCTCCTTTGGTACTTTTCATCATTGTCAGACTGCGCGCTCCCCTTCGCAGGTGTGATGAAGGATAAAGCGCAAAAAAAAGGCGACTTCTCAGTCGCCTTAATCATTAATTTTCTAACGCCGCCTTCTGCGTCGTGATAATGGACTCGATCCCCCCTCGGGCTAACGCCAGGAGAGTGAGGAGTTCTTCATGGGTAAACGGCTCACCTTCCGCAGTGCCCTGCACCTCAATAATACGGCCATCTTCGGTCATCACCACGTTCATGTCGGTCTCCGCGGCGGAGTCTTCGATGTACTCCAGATCGCAGATGGCTTCGCCATTTACGATACCGACGGAGACCGCGGCCACCATCCCTTTCATCGGATTGGTTTTCAGCTTGCCGGCGGCGACCAGCTTATTCAGCGCATCGGCCAGCGCCACGCAGGCACCGGTAATGGAGGCGGTGCGGGTGCCGCCGTCGGCCTGCAGTACATCGCAGTCGAGAGTAATCGTGAATTCGCCCAGCGCTTTCAGGTCAACCGCTGCGCGCAGCGCGCGGGCAATCAGGCGCTGAATTTCCATCGTCCGGCCGCCCTGCTTGCCTTTTGCCGCTTCACGCGCGTTACGCGTGTGCGTAGAACGCGGCAGCATGCCGTATTCAGCGGTGATCCAGCCCTGGCCCTGGCCTTTCAGGAAACGCGGAACGCCTTCGTCAATAGAGGCAGTGCACAGCACTTTGGTATCACCGAATTCGACCAGCACGGAGCCTTCAGCGTGTTTTGTGTAATTACGGGTCAGGGTGACGGGACGCACCTGATTAGCGCTACGGCCTGCTGGACGCATGATAGAAATCTCCGGCTTGAAACGAATGTGAGGGCGCATTATACGAATTTCATGGCAAAAAGCCTATGCCCACTCCAGCCGGACGCGCCGATAATGTCAGTCCAGCGTTTTACGATAAGATTTCAACCCCACGCCAATGACAATCACCGCCAGGCCTATCAGCGGCAAGAGGTCAGGCAACAATGCCGTTGCTGAATAGCCTTTCAGCATAATGCCCTTAACCAGGCGGATGAAGTAGGTCAGCGGTAAACAGGAGCCAATGGCTTTCGCCCAGTCAGGCATACTAATAAAGGGGCTAATAAAGCCGGACAGCATAATGGAAGGGATAAAGTAAAAAGAGGACATTTGCAGCGCCTGCAGCTGGTTTTGTGCTAAGCCAGAAATACCGATACCAATTGACAGACAAAGAAAGACATAAATTAACAGCACAAAAAATAGTAGGAAGACGCTACCGTGAAGGGGGATATCGAACAACAAAACGGCGGCAATCAGGATTAACGTCGCCTGAAACAGACCAATGATAACAAAAGGCGTTATTTTCCCAATAATGACCTCAAGCCCGGACAACGGAGAGACCAGTAAATTTTCTAACGCCCCGTTTTCTCGCTCGCGGGTAATTGACAGGGCGGTCATCAGGATTAACGTTGTACTGAGTATAGACCCCATAATACCGGGAATAGTATTAAACTGGGTTATCCCCTCAGGGTTAAACATGCGATGAATGATAAGCTCGAAATCATCCTCTTTTTGCACCACACGCATGTCGCCCGGCAAATCGTGCTGAAACATCGACTTCGCCACCTGCACAAGGGCGCTGAGCGCATTCCCCGTGGTGATCGGATCGATGGCATCCCCCTGAATTAATAGTTGTGGCTTTTCTCCACGCAGTAACTTGCGCGTAAACCCTTCAGGGATCGTCACGATAAAAGTGACATCCCCCCGCACAAAGGCTTTCTGCGCCGCCTCTTCTGAATCGACAGGAATCATCGAAAAATACCCGGTATTTTGCGCTTCCGTCACAAAGATTTGACTCATGCGTTCGGTATCATAATTTAGTAAGGCGGTCGGAAGATTATGCGGATCCATATTGATGGCATAGCCAAGAATGATCAGCTGAAAAAGAGGTGTCAGGAGCACCATACTGATGCTGACTTTATCACGGCGTAGCTCGTGAATTTCCTTAATAACCACGCCAATCCACCGCGTAACGGAGAAGCTAAAATTAATTTTTTTCACAATTATTTTTCATCAAGTAGGTAAATGCATCTTCCAGATTGGTATCCACCTTACAGAACTCATAACCCTGTTGCGTAAAGGCAAAAAGCGCGGATTTTAACTTCGCTTCATCTCTGGATGTAATATAAAGCTGATTGCCAAAAATGACCGTTTGCTCAATATCCGGCAAGCGCTGTAGCTGGCTTTCAAGCAGCGTCAGACCGGCGCCGCTGGTTCGCATGGTGATCAAATTCTGGGAGGCGATAATCGACGCAATAGTGCCATTCGCCAGCAGCCGACCATATGAGAGATAGGCAACCTTATGGCAGCGCTCAGCCTCATCCATATAATGCGTGCTCACCAGTATCGAGATCCCCCGGTCAGAGAGCTGGTGCAGCATTTGCCAGAACTCTCGCCGCGCCTTGGGATCCACGCCAGCAGTCGGCTCATCCAGAAATAGCAAAACAGGTTCATGCAACATACAGGCGGCGAGGGCCATTCTTTGCTTCCAGCCCCCAGAAAGCTCCTTAGCCAGCTGGTGCTGTCGGGCAGTGAGGCCTAACTCAGAAAGCGCACGTTCAACCCGATCTCTACGCCGATCGAGGCTATATAACCGCGCAATAAAAAGTAAGTTTTCCCGAATAGTTAAATTTCCCCACATTGAGAAATACTGGGTCATGTAGCCTATCTTTTTCTTTATCTTTTCCCGCTGCGTAAAGATATCCATACCCAGACAAGTACCTTCACCGGAATCCGGCGTAATCAAACCACACATCATTCGAATCGATGTCGTTTTTCCGCTACCGTTCGGACCGAGAAAACCATAGATCTCGCCTTTTGCTACCTGTAAAGAGAAATCCTTTACGACGTGATGCTCGCCAAAATGTTTATTGAGATTTTTTACATCAATACAAAGATTATTCATCGCCAATAATCTCCACATCAAACGGTTGGCCGATTTTCATCCGCCCTGCCTGCTGCAGCGCAGGGATAGCCTCCGCCATAAAAATGAGCTTCTCACGACGTTTCGTACTATAAATAACTGGAGGCGTAAACTCGGCCTCAGGGCTGATATAGTTAATAACGCCAGCAATGGGCTCAGCGCAACCATCGCATATAAGTTTTACCTTAGATCCGATTTTAAATTTACCGAGCTTCGCTTCGGGTATAAAGAAGCGTACTTTTATATTCTCAGGAGGTAACAGACTGATTATTGGTTTACCAGCAGAAGGGCGCTCCCCGGCACGATAAATAATATCGAAGACTTTAGCATTGACCGGAGAAACAATCGTCGTTTGCTGGACATCCCACAGCGCCTTATCCCGTTCGAGTTTTGCCGCGGCCACCATTGAGCGCTGCTTGCTAATCTCATCCTGCCGGGCAGGGAGTTGCCGTGCTTTGAGTTGATTAATTAACTCTTCAACCTGTGCGCCTTTTTGAGTTAATTCATCCCGGATATCCTCCCATTCCGCAAGCGATATGGCATGATTGGCGTAAAGATTACGATATCGCCCAAGCTGCCGCTTTACCTGGGATTCTGCCGATTGTGCTTTTTTAATCTGCGAACGTATAATATCCAGCTCTTCAGGCCGTTCTCCAGATTCCAGATTTCGTAATAGAGCGCTCTCTGCTGATAGTTTTTCCTCAGCGCGCAGGAAAATATTTTGCGCATCGAAGGACTCAATCTTCACTAACTCCTGTCCTGCGGCGACGTTATCTCCTTTATTGATCAAGATCCGTTCTATTTTTTCATTACCAGAATATGAAAGGTATACAAATTCTCCATGTGAATAACCGGATAACATGTTATCTGGTTTGTTATCACACCCGGTGAGTATCAGCACCGATATCAGTATAATAAATACATTTATTGGCTTTCGCATTAAAACGCATCCATACGCATATCATTTCCCTTATCACTACGGTCTGGATTGAGGCACGCTCGCTCCAGGACCGGACAATCATCGTCAGTTTAATCTCTTAAATAATGCTTAACGTAGCTTTCATTCAATTTATCTATAGAGCTCAGATTTAACCCAGCTATCGAATTAAAAGAATAATCTTTTGTGAATGCAAGAATCGACGATCCGCCCGGGGAGAACCATTTAGCACTCTGTTTAAAAGGCCAGGGAAGTTCATAACCTTCTTCTCTCAGCAGGTGATTAAGCATGCTCCAGTCTGCTCTAAAATCTTCGCCACAAAATGGAGTATCATCCTGTACATTTTCGGCAGTGAACAATGCTATCGGCGTACAAAAATCAGCTGTCGAGGAAAAGTATATATTATAGAAACTGATGATGAGCTTCTGTACTTTTTCAGGAAAAGCTCCAGGAATGGTCAGCACACCCAGCAAGTATTTATAGTCCGGATATCTTTTTATAAAGTCAAATATCCCTTGCCATAAATAATCAAGCACCTTACTTTTTTGATAAGGTTTCTGAATAAAACCGCGGCCAATTTCCACACACTTCTCTAAACAGGAATAGGCATTATCATGGTATTTAAACAAGCTGTTGCTATAGAGGCCTGTTACACCATGTTGGGCCAGCTGCTCGCCAACGGGCATAACACGATATGCTCCCAGGATTTCCACATCAGAAGGATCCCACAAAATGATATGATAATAACTTTCATCAAAAACATCGTTATCTCGGTCGTTACCAGTTCCGGCACCAATATCGCGATAACAGCGTTCGCGTAAGCGCCCTAACTCATCAATAATGGGTGAGGTTCGGTTAGTATTACAGCGATATATCACTAGTTTTCTACCGTCTTCAAACTGCCTTAATATTTCGCACTCCTCTATTGCGCTAATTAGCTCCTCTTTACCTGGTTCTAATTCTTGCGGCGCAATCGTATCTAACAGAGCCGGGCCATTCTTCGCTATACTCTGGAGGTGCGTCAAACATACATTTGCCGCGGCAGAAAGATCTTTATTGTATTCTTTAAACGAGGATAAGGCTATTTGCTGTCCTATATTGATTTTCATGGTCTTGCCATGATGGCGGAGAGCTTCACGAATAACCATCATATTCGACAGTTGCCGCCAGAATGTTGCAGTAAGATAATAAATCTTACTGTTTGCTCCCGTAATATGAATTGGTACCAATGCTGCATTATTTCTCATAGCAAGCTGTAAAAAACCGGGGTTCCACTTATGCTCCTGTAACCCGGAAAGAGACCAGTTAGCTAGCTTACCCGCAGGACATATAATCAATACGCCTCCTTTTCGCAGGTGATCGTTCATCTCGCGGAATTTTTTATGGCTCATCTTACCGGCCATATTCTCAATTCCAATGGTAAGTTCCGATACCTGGGGGAATATAATTGGCAAAACGTGATTAGCTATTATTTTTATATCACTCCTGACTCGGGAGACCGTATGTATTAAGCTAAGTCCATCGATAACCGTCGGATGATTTGAAATAACAACCGTAGCCCCATGCTCAGGTATGTTGTTAAATTGGTGGTGTTCGCTTTCACATTTCAACTCAAGGAGTTCAACAACTGCATTAACCCACTCGACCCCATTTTTATTAACGAGTCGCTCGTTATATATTAAGCGAGAAAATACCTTATTGCCAAATGCCGTCCTGAATAGCCATTTTTTCCAAAAAGGTATGGTTGTATTTGGAAAAAATTCCCTTACGACTCTGTCAAAGATAGCGTCCATATTAAAATCCTTTTTATAGAACTCATCGTAAACGACTATACTAGCGTTCTTTCAGTCGGACAATACCGCATAAAACTTAAAAAGGCCAAAACAAAACAATTAGATATAATTAATACAACAGTATTCTCACCATAAATACAATCACCAAAGTTTTAATAAATTTATAGTAATCAATGCAAAAAAAACATACATAATGCTTAAAGGTAATACCCTATCTCATTTCTGGTGGTTATACTTCCTAAAACTCACAGAATAGCTTTTCTGGCGGTATATGCATTTGTACAAAGGCATCCGAATTCCATGCCCGTATCTAATATCAGAAAAATATTAACTATGGATTCCCATAATATATAACCCCACCTACAGCCCCTGGTGAAAATAACTTTGCGGCGATATCCCTTAAAACAATCGTCCTTGAAGTATTTCATCACTATTCCTGTTAAGTCACCGCCCGCACGGCTATAATCCTTGCATTCATTATTACGAAAACAGGAACGCCTATGATCCGCAGTATGACCGCCTATGCCCGCCGTGAAATCAAGGGTGACTGGGGTAGCGCCGCATGGGAGCTGCGCTCGGTAAACCAGCGCTATCTGGAAACGTACTTCCGCCTGCCGGAGCAGTTCCGTAGTCTGGAGCCCGTGGTACGCGAGCGCATTCGCGCCCGCCTGACTCGCGGTAAAGTCGAATGCACCTTGCGTTTTGAACAAGATCCCAGCGCTCAGGGTGAACTCATCCTCAACGAAAAGCTGGCTAAACAGCTGGTAAACGCTGCCAACTGGGTGAAAATGCAGAGCGATGAAGGGGAAATCAACCCGGTTGATATCCTGCGCTGGCCGGGCGTGATGGCCGCCAAAGAGCAGGATCTCGACGCCATCGCCGTCGACATTCTGGCCGCTCTTGACGGCGCGCTGGACGACTTCATCGTCGCCCGCGAAACGGAAGGCCAGGCCCTGAAAGCGCTTATCGAGCAGCGGCTTGAAGGCGTGAGCGGCGAAGTGGCGAAAGTTCGCGCTCATATGCCGGAAATTCTCCAGTGGCAGCGCGAGCGACTGGTCGCCAAGCTGGAAGATGCGGAAGTACAGCTGGAAAATAACCGCCTTGAGCAAGAGCTGGTGCTGATGGCGCAGCGTATCGACGTTGCCGAAGAACTGGACCGTCTCGAAGCGCACGTTAAAGAGACCTATAACATTCTGAAGAAGAAAGAAGCTGTGGGTCGCCGTCTCGACTTTATGATGCAGGAGTTCAACCGTGAATCGAACACCCTGGCGTCAAAATCGATTAACGCCGAGGTGACCAACTCCGCGATTGAGCTGAAGGTACTCATCGAGCAAATGCGCGAGCAAATCCAGAATATCGAGTAACGCTTTCTCGTTTGTTAATGTATTTCGGTATCCAGGGCCATGATAAATCATGGCCTTTTTATTTATCTCTCTCACGGGCGAATGATAAGAATCTACTTATAAAAAATAGTCGTCCAGTTTTCGGTTGTGGCAAATAAGCACAACGCGGCACAGTCAGGAAAACACTACCGCGAGAGAAAAGAATGGACTTTAATGCGCTTCACCAGCAAAACCAACCTTTGTTGCTTGCCAATGTCTGGGATGCCAGCAGCGCTCAGGCTGCTCAGCAGGCTGGTTATCAGGCGCTGGGATCCTCCAGCGCTGCTATCGCCGCAATGTTAGGGTATGAAGATGGCGAAGAGATGAGTTTTGACGAGCTGTTTTATGTCGTCTCACGCATCAAAACCGTTAGCGAACTGCCGTTAAGCGTCGATTTAGAGGCGGGCTACGGCGCGACAACCAGCCACATCATTGACAATATCCGGCGTCTGGCGCATCTCGGCGTGAGTGGAATAAATCTCGAGGATAGTCATGTGGTGGATGGTACGCGTCGTCTTGACGATGCGGAGCGCTTTGCCGTCAAACTGCAGGAAATCACCCGCGCCTGTCCCGGTCTGTTTGTTAATGTCCGCACCGATACCTTTCTTCTCAACGTACAAGATGCGCTGGTTCAGACGCTCTATCGCGGTCAACTCTACGCCAAACACGGCGCATGCGGTTTTTTTGTGCCTTGCGTCACCCGCGCGGAGGATATTATCGCCATCGTTCACCACGTGCGTTTACCCTTAAACGTAATGTGTATGCCTGAGCTGGCTGACTTCAGCACCTTATCGACACTGGGCGTAAAACGAATTTCGATGGGCAATTTTATTTATGCTGCGACGCAGGCCAGACTGAAAGACTTATTATGTCAGGTGCAAACCCAACACTCTTTCTCAGGTGTTTTTTGACCATGAAAATTACCGACAGCATGCAGTGCGATATCTGGTATCAGGCGCTGCTTGAACGCGCGGTGGAATTCACCGGCGTTTTTTTCGTCGGCGTGAAAACCACCGGCGTATTTTGTATCTCGGTCTGTCGGGCGCGAAAACCCCGGCGGGAAAACGTCGAATTTTATAATGACTTTAAATCCGCGCTGGATGCCGGCTTCCGGCCATGCAAAGTCTGTCGCCCGACGGAGAATGCCCGGACGGCCCCCGCCTTTGTTGAACAAGCGCTCCGCCTGCTGCGAGAAGCTCCAAAGGTCCGCCTCAGCGATAGCGAGCTACGTCAGCACGATATTAGCCCGGAACGCGTTCGCCGCTGGTTCCTGCAAAACCACGGGATCACCTTTCAGGCTTTTCAACGGATGCAGCGTTTGAATATGGCGCTTCAGGAATTAAAAGCAGGCCGCTCAACTACCGATGTCGCTTTCGATAGCGGTTACGAGTCCTTAAGCGGCTTCGGCTATACCTGCAAAAAATTGACCGGTTTCGCACCCAGCGCGCAACGCCAGGTTGTTTTAATTCATCGTTTTACCACCCCGTTAGGGCCAATGTTTGTTTGTGCAACGCAACGGGGAATTTGTCTGCTGGAGTTTGTCGACAGACGAGCGCTGGAGTCAGAATTCAGCGACCTGCAGCGGCGGTTCAACGCCAGCATCATCGCAGGTGAAAATGCCCACACCAGGCAGGCGCAACAGGAAATAACGGAGTATTTCGCCGGACAGCGTCAATCGTTCGAGGTGGCGCTTGATACCCCAGGCAGCGAATTCCAGCGAGCGGTCTGGCGCCGTTTACAGCACGTTAGCTTCGGTGAGACGACGCATTATCAATCGATTGCGATGGAGATAGGTAAACCAACGGCCACGCGCGCGGTGGCTGCTGCAAACGGCGCTAACCGCGTCGCGATTATCATCCCGTGCCATCGAATTATCGGCAAAGATGGTTCGATGACCGGTTACGGCGGCGGCATTGCACGAAAAATATGGCTTATTAACCATGAGGCAACCATCAGGGAAAAACGCGGCTGATTTTACTTTCAGGATCAACGGGCCCCTCCCTGACTTTCACCGCGGCTCGGTAAGCCTATTTTTTATCCAGCGCCCGGCAGGTTAAAAACGCCCCTGCCGCGCACAGCAGCGCCGGAGCCAGATAGCTGTGATCCATGTGGGTAAACTCCATCACCAGCGCCACCGCGGTCAGCGGCATCTGCATGGAGGCGGCGAGAAACGCGGCCGCCCCCACCACAGCGAAGCTGCTTTTATCACCGCCAGGGAAGCCGAGCTGCCAGAGCGCGCAGAGCAGCAGGCTGACCAATCCGCCCACCGCCAGCCCTGGGGTTAACAATCCACCCTCCGCGCCGCCGCGCAGCACCGCCAGAATCACCACCATCTTCAATACTAACAGGACAGCGACCATGGAGAGAGGCAGCCCGTCGCTGAGCGCCAGCTGCATTGGACCCTTGCCATTGCCCGGAAGCTCGGGGAAATAAAGACTCAGGATGGCAAGAAGACAAAACCCCAGCAGACAGAACACCGGCATCTGCCAGTTACTTCGCGCGCGTGAACGCGCCGCGCTGGTCGCTTTACGAAAGAGCCAGGCGCCGGTGCCAAGAATCGGGCCCGCCAGAATCGCCCACCAGAGAAAGGTGTGCGGAAGTGCGCTGGAAACAAAATGGTATTGCGATTCATCCCCTAACCTCAGGGTGGCCGTCCAGGCGGCAATCGCCGAGGTCATTATCGCCGCCAGCGTTTTTTCCCAGCTAAACGACAGCAGCATGACCTCAAGGCTGAACAACGCCCCGGCCAGCGGGACGTTATAGACCGCCGCCAGACCCGCGCCCGCCCCACAGGCAATCAGCGTGCGGGTTTCATCTTCCAGCAGGCGCAGCTTACGCGCCACCATCCCCGCCCCCAGCGCGCCCATTTCCCGGGGCGCCACCTCGCGGCCAAGCGGGGAGCCCAGCGCTACGGTGACGATCTGCAGCAGCGCGTGGATCGTCGTGGTGCCCGCGGGCATGGGTACGCAGGGGTTGGCCACCGCCGCCGCAATGGAAACCCGCCTCTGCCCATAGCGACCAAGCAGCCACCAGCCAAATCCGGCGACGGCGCCGCCGGCCACGATTGCCACGATGCGGCGTGGCCAGGACGACTCCGTGACGCCCTGTAAAAATGACACCGAACCGACGATCTGCCCATAACTGTAACCAAAAGCCAGGTGCTGAATCGCGTGTAAAATTAGTGCCAAAACCATGCCGGACAGACCGGCCAGAATCCCGGTTAATACCACGGCTATCAGGCGGATCAGATGATTTTTATTCCCGGCGGCGACGCTCATTTTCTCAGGCCTTGAAAAGGAAAAATAAAAGAATAAAGGACGAGACTTAAACATTGCGTAATCATAGTGTTTTCGATAGTGATACCCATCGCTTCACTTAGCATTACTTTTTCTAATCAATAAAAATCCCTAAAAAATCAATAAACCTTTAAATCAAGCCATCACAGATACTATTTCCATTAATTTTTCCTGGCGTAAATGATTCGCTTTAGAAAATCTCAATCGTGATCCTGCGCACAAATCGTTAACCTGCCCGCCATTACCTGGGGGGATCTATGCTGCTTCATGTTCTGTATTTAATCGGTATCACCGCGGAAGCCATGACCGGCGCACTGGCTGCCGGGCGCCGGCGGATGGATACGTTTGGCGTCATCATTATCGCCACTGCGACCGCGCTGGGCGGGGGTTCCGTTCGCGATATCCTGCTGGGGCACTATCCTCTTGGTTGGGTGAAGCATCCCGAATATGTCATCATTGTCGCCGTCGCCGCCGTCCTCACGACCATTGCCGCTCCGGTGATGCCGCACCTTCGTCGGCTGTTTCTGGTGCTGGACGCGCTGGGGCTGATCGTGTTTTCCATCATCGGCGCGCAGATCGCCCTGGACATGGGCGAAGGCCCGGTTATCGCCTCTATTGCCGCCGTGATCACCGGTGTCTTCGGCGGCGTACTGCGCGATATGTTCTGCAAACGCATTCCGCTGGTCTTCCAGAAAGAGCTGTATGCCGGGATCTCCTTTGCCGCAGCCGTACTCTATATTGCTCTGCAACATTACGTCAGCAGCCACGATGTGGTGGTGCTGGCTACACTGCTGTTCGGCTTTACCGCCCGCATGCTGGCGCTACGCTGGAAACTGGGGCTACCGGTCTTCCACTACACCCATGACGCCCACTAACCGCCTTAAAATCCCGGGATGCGCTGCCCGCTAAGCCATTGCGCCAGCGCCACCACGTCCGGATGGTGCAGGAAAGCCACCAGCTGGCGGGCTCTGATCTCCCCCACGCCCGGCAGCGTGCGCCATTGCGCTTCACTTTTTGCCGCCAGCAGATGCCAGTTCTCGCTTTCGAGCTGCGCCAGCGCCCCCTGCGGCACCGGGATCCCCATCGCCAGCACCCAGCGGATAAAAGGTCGTTTGCGAACAAGATCAAACTGATGCCAGAGGTGCTGCCCGCGGGCGGCGGAAATCCCTGGCACCGCCTGCAGCTGCTCAACGGTAAGCGCCAGCCAGGAAAAGATATGCGTCATCGGGTTTTGCTGCTGAATGACGCGCCATAAATTTTCCCCCACGCCATCGACATTCAGGGCGGACTTTGATGACAACCAGATCAGCCTGGAAAGAAACTGTTCGCTGCACTCAGGGGTGGCGAAATAGCAGGTTAGCGCATTAAATTTCGCCGGCGGCGGCGTCGGTTTATGGCGCTCGGCCGTCCGCCAGACGACGGCGTCGACCCAAGGAATACCCTGCCCTGCCAGACTGATCTGCAGCTGATCGCCAACCCCAATATCCAGCATCTGCCAGCGGGACACAGAGCCAACGTTAACCCGCTGCACGCGTTTATCATCCAGCCGCTGGGGCTCAAGCTCGGCCACCACGTTGAGTCTGCCGCTGCGGCCGATACTGAAACGGATCGCCCGTACCTGCATCACCCGCGATGCCGGAGGATATTTCCAGGCAGCCAGCCACTCGCCCTTTCCGGGCGACCAGACTCGCCCCGGCGGCTCGCGTCCTTCGCGCACAATCACACCGTCGCTGACGAAGGGCAGCGGCGAGCGATACCAGCGCTGGCGCCACTGCGCCACCTGCTCGATGCGCGACACCGGATGGGTATATTGTCCGCTGTACTTAAACCCCGCCTGCGCCAGCAGCTGCTGACGACGGCGCATATCCGACGGGCCGTCTGGCCAGGCCCAGATAAAGACGTCCAGTTGGCTGAGCGCAGCCGCCGCGTCGGCTCGCATCATCAACCCGGCGACTTTCGCCCGCGCATTCATCCCCCCGGCCTGCTGCTGGACATGGCCGTCCCGGCGTAGAAACAGTTCCCCCTGCAGTACGCTGTCGGCCAGTTCACCGGTCATCACTTTCTCCAGCGCCGGGATCTGCCGCGCTCGGGCGGTCCATGCCTCACCGCGTAGACCATCTCCGCGGCTAATGGCCTGAACCAGACGCCCCTGGCGATAAACGAGAGTCACCGCCACGCCGTCCACTTTAGGCTGTATCCACAGGTCGGATTTATTTTTCATCCAGCGGGCAACGCTGTCCTCATCCGCCAGCTTGCGCACGCCGGTATGGGCCACCGGATGACGCGCATCGCCGGTGGGCGGAGGCAGATCGTCATCCTCAGGCGTCGCGCCCGGAAAGCATTGTCGCCACTGCGCCAGGCGCAGGGTGAGCTGGTCGTAAACGTCATCGCTCACTCCGCTGGCGCCCTGCCGCCAGTAAGCCTCTTTCCAGGCGACAATTTGCTGATGAAGGCGTGATGTCTCCTGCCTTCCTCTGGCCGGGGGCCAGTCCGGACACGTCGCCAGCGCGCTGGCAGAGAACATCCCTAACGCCAGCCACCACCCTCCTTTACGCATTGCAGTCCCCTCCTCCATCACCTGGCGGAGAGTCTGCTGCAGAATGCCGCGAGCCGCGACGGAAGCTTTTTCGCCTTGCGAAGCGCCTTCCAGGATTTACGCCTCATTGCAGCAACGGCTGGCGAATTCAGGAAAACGGCAGGCAAAATGAAAGAAACAGCGGCAAAAAGTGTGACAATGACTGCGTCACGCCGCGGCGACGTGTATAATAGGCTCGTATGTAGGACCTCTTTCGATAACCACATACAAAAGACACTCATGGCTCAAGGCACGCTTTATATTGTTTCCGCCCCTAGCGGCGCGGGTAAATCCAGCCTGATTCAGGCTTTATTAAAAACCCAACCGTTGTATGACACCCAGGTATCGGTCTCCCATACCACGCGGGCGCCGCGTCCGGGTGAAGTGCACGGCGAACACTATTTCTTCGTGAATCACGACGAATTCCGCTCGATGATTGGCGAAAACGCGTTTCTGGAACATGCAGAGGTCTTTGGCAACTATTACGGCACGTCGCGTAAAGCGATCGAGCAGGTGCTGGCGACCGGCGTCGATGTCTTCCTCGATATCGACTGGCAAGGCGCGCAGCAGATCCGTAAAAGCATGCCCGGCGCGCGCAGTATTTTTATTCTGCCGCCGTCAAAAGATGAACTGGACCGTCGCCTGCGCGGCCGCGGCCAGGACAGCGAAGAGGTGATCGCGAAACGGATGGCCCAGGCCGTTGCGGAAATGAGCCATTACGCGGAATATGATTACCTGATTGTGAACGATGATTTTGACACCGCCCTGAGCGACCTGAAAAATATCATCCGCGCTGAACGTCTGCGCATGAGCCGCCAAAAGCAGCGACATGGCGCTTTAATCACCAAACTATTGGCAGACTGAACCCACATTCAGTATCATGCCCAGTCATTTCTTCACCTGTGGAGCATTTTAAGTATGGCACGCGTAACTGTTCAGGACGCTGTAGAGAAAATTGGTAACCGTTTTGACCTGGTACTGGTCGCCGCGCGTCGCGCTCGTCAGATGCAGGTTGGCGGAAAGGATCCGCTGGTACCGGAAGAAAACGATAAAACCACCGTTATCGCACTGCGCGAAATCGAAGAAGGTCTGATCAACAACCAGATCCTCGACGTACGTGAGCGCCAGGAACAGCAAGAGCAGGAAGCCGCTGAATTACAAGCCGTTACCGCGATTGCTGAAGGTCGTCGTTAATCACACAGCGGGTCGCCCTTGTATCTGTTTGAAAGCCTGAATCAGCTGATTCAAAACTACCTGCCGGAAGACCAGATTAAGCGTCTGCGGCAGGCGTATCTCGTTGCACGTGACGCTCACGAGGGTCAGACACGTTCAAGCGGTGAACCCTATATCACGCACCCGGTCGCGGTAGCCTGCATTCTGGCCGAGATGAAGCTCGACTATGAAACGCTGATGGCCGCGCTGCTGCATGATGTGATTGAAGATACCCCCGCCACCTACCAGGACATGGAACAGCTTTTTGGTAAAAGCGTCGCCGAGCTGGTAGAGGGGGTGTCGAAACTTGATAAGCTCAAGTTCCGCGATAAGAAAGAGGCGCAGGCCGAAAACTTTCGCAAAATGATCATGGCGATGGTGCAGGACATCCGCGTCATCCTCATCAAGCTTGCCGACCGCACCCACAACATGCGTACTCTGGGCTCGCTGCGCCCGGATAAACGCCGACGCATCGCCCGCGAAACCCTGGAAATTTACAGCCCGCTGGCGCACCGTTTAGGCATCCATCACATCAAAACCGAGCTCGAAGAGCTGGGCTTTGAAGCGCTGTACCCTAATCGCTACCGCGTCATTAAAGAGGTGGTCAAAGCGGCGCGCGGCAACCGTAAGGAGATGATTCAAAAGATCCTCTCCGAAATCGAAGGGCGTTTGCAGGAAGCGGGGATCCCCTGCCGCGTCAGCGGTCGCGAGAAGCATCTATACTCCATCTACTGTAAAATGGTGCTCAAAGAGCAACGTTTTCACTCGATCATGGATATCTACGCCTTCCGCGTTATCGTCCATGATGCCGATATCTGCTATCGCGTGCTCGGCCAGATGCACAGCCTCTACAAACCGCGTCCGGGTCGTTTTAAAGACTACATCGCCATTCCGAAAGCTAACGGCTATCAGTCTTTGCACACCTCGATGATCGGCCCCCACGGCGTCCCGGTCGAGGTACAAATTCGTACCGAAGACATGGACCAGATGGCGGAGATGGGGGTAGCGGCGCACTGGGCTTATAAAGAGCACGGCGGCGAAAGCAGCACCACCGCGCAAATCCGCGCTCAGCGCTGGATGCAAAGCCTGCTGGAGCTGCAGCAGAGCGCCGGTAGCTCGTTTGAATTTATCGAGAGCGTAAAATCCGATCTGTTCCCCGATGAGATTTACGTTTTCACCCCGGAAGGGCGCATTGTCGAACTGCCTGCCGGCGCCACGCCGGTGGACTTCGCCTACGCGGTGCATACCGATATCGGTCATGCCTGCGTCGGCGCGCGCGTCGACCGTCAGCCCTATCCGCTGTCGCAGCCGCTCTCCAGCGGTCAGACTGTCGAAATTATCACCGCGCCGGGCGCTCGCCCGAACGCCGCCTGGCTGAACTTTGTCGTCAGTTCGAAAGCGCGCGCCAAGATCCGTCAGCTGCTGAAAAACCTTAAGCGCGACGATTCGGTTAGCCTTGGCCGTCGTCTGCTCAATCACGCGCTGGGCGGAAGCCGCAAACTCGCCGAGATCCCGCCGGAGAATATCCAGCGCGAACTCGATCGCATGAAGCTGGCCTCGCTTGACGATCTGCTGGCGGAAATCGGTCTGGGCAACGCCATGAGCGTCGTGGTGGCAAAAAACCTGCAGCAGGGCGAAGCCGCTGCGGCGCCGGTGCCGGCTAACGCGTCGAACCACGGTCATCTGCCAATCAAAGGCGCCGATGGCGTGTTGATCACCTTCGCCAAGTGCTGTCGTCCAATTCCAGGTGACCCGATTATCGCCCACGTCAGCCCGGGTAAAGGGCTGGTTATCCACCATGAATCCTGTCGTAACATTCGCGGCTACCAGAAAGAGCCGGAGAAATTTATGGCGGTTGAGTGGGATAAAGAGACCGCTCAGGAGTTCATCACCGAAATCAAGGTGGACATGTTTAACCACCAGGGCGCGCTGGCTAACCTGACGGCGGCGATCAACACCGCGTCTTCCAATATCCAGAGCCTGAATACGGAAGAGAAAGATGGCCGCGTATACAGCGCCTTTATCCGCCTGACCGCGCGCGACCGCGTGCATCTGGCGAATATCATGCGCAAAATCCGCGTCATGCCGGACGTGATTAAAGTCACCCGTAACCGAAACTAGCTTTATGAACTCAAAGCGCTACGAGCGTATCTGCGAGATGCTCGCCAGGCGTCAGCCTGACCTGACGGTCTGCATGGAGCAGGTCCATAAGCCTCATAACGTCTCTGCGGTCATCCGGACCGCAGATGCCGTTGGCGTACACGAAGTGCATGCCGTCTGGCCGAGCAGCCGGATGCGTACCATGGCCTCCGCCGCCGCGGGCAGCAACAGCTGGGTGCAGGTTAAAACCCACCGCACTATCGCAGATGCCGTCGGCCACCTGAAAGGCCAGGGCATGCAAATTCTCGCCACTCACCTTTCCGACAAAGCCATCGATTTTCGTGAAATCGACTATACGCGTCCAACCTGCATCCTGATGGGTCAGGAAAAAACCGGCATCACCCAGGAAGCGCTGGCGCTGGCCGATCAGGACATCATTATCCCGATGATCGGCATGGTGCAGTCGCTGAACGTCTCCGTCGCCTCGGCGCTGATCCTCTACGAGGCGCAGCGCCAGCGGCAGAATGCCGGGATGTACCAACGCGCCAACAGCATGCTGCCGCCACAAGAGCAGCAGCGCCTGCTGTTCGAAGGCGGCTATCCGGTGCTGGCCCGCGTCGCCAGACAAAAAGGTCTGCCTTACCCCCACGTTAACGAGCAGGGCGAAGTGGAAGCCGATGCCGCGTGGTGGGCTACCATGCAGGCTGCGAGGTAAACCCAATGTCAGGCCACCTGTTAGATGCCGTTCCGCTCAGTTCACTCACCGGTGTGGGCGCTGCGCAGAGCAGCAAACTGGCGAAGATTGGCCTGCATACGGTACAGGATCTGCTGCTGCACCTGCCGCTGCGTTACGAAGATCGCACCCATCTTTACCCGATAGCCGAGCTGCTTCCCGGAGTTTATGCCACCGTGGAAGGTGAAGTGCTCAACAGCAATATCACCTTCGGCGGCCGGCGGATGATGACCTGCCAGATCAGCGATGGCACCGGCATCCTCACCATGCGCTTTTTCAACTTCAACGCGGCGATGAAAAACAGCCTCGCGACCGGTCGTCGGGTGCTGGCCTACGGTGAAGCCAAACGCGGGAAGTACGGCGCCGAGATGATCCACCCGGAATATCGCGTCCAGGGCGATATGAGCACCCCGGAGCTGCAGGAAACGTTAACCCCAGTCTATCCGACCACCGAAGGCATCAAGCAGGCGACCCTGCGCAAGCTCACCGATCAGGCGCTTGAGCTCCTGGAAACCTGCGCGATTAGCGAACTCCTGCCGCCGGAGCTGGCGCAGGGGATGATGAGCCTGCCGGAGGCGCTGCGTACGCTGCACCGCCCGCCTCCCTCCTTGCAACTTAGCGAGCTGGAAAGCGGCAAGCACCCGGCGCAGCAGCGTCTGATTCTGGAAGAGCTGCTGGCGCATAACCTCAGCATGCTGGCGCTGCGGGCAGGCGCCCAGCGCTATCACGCCCTGCCGCTCGGCGCCAACGATACCCTGAAAAACCAACTGCTGGCCTCCCTGCCCTTTAAGCCCACCGGCGCGCAGGCGCGGGTTACCGCCGAGATTGAACACGATATGGCGCTGGACGTGCCGATGATGCGCCTGGTGCAGGGCGACGTTGGCTCCGGTAAAACGCTGGTCGCTGCCCTGGCCGCCTTGCGCGCTATCGTCCACGGCAAACAGGTGGCGCTGATGGCGCCCACCGAACTGCTTGCCGAGCAGCATGCCAATAACTTCCGCAACTGGTTCGAACCGCTGGGTATTGAAGTCGGCTGGCTGGCGGGCAAACAGAAAGGCAAAGCCCGCCAGGCGCAGCAGGAGGCTATCGCCAGCGGCGAGGTGCAGATGATTGTCGGCACCCACGCCATCTTCCAGGAGCAGGTGCAGTTTAACGGCCTGGCGCTGGTGATTATTGACGAACAGCACCGCTTCGGCGTGCATCAGCGGCTGGCGCTGTGGGAGAAAGGTCAGCAGCAGGGATTCCACCCGCATCAGCTGATCATGACCGCCACGCCGATCCCCCGCACCCTGGCGATGACCGCCTACGCCGATCTGGACACCTCGATTATCGACGAGCTGCCGCCAGGCCGAACTCCGGTGACCACCGTCGCCATCCCCGACACCCGGCGCAGCGATATTATCGACCGCGTGCGCAACGCCTGTACCCATGAAGGTCGCCAGGCCTATTGGGTCTGTACGCTGATTGAAGAGTCCGATCTGCTGGAAGCCCAGGCGGCGGAAGCCACCTGGGAAGAGCTCAAACTGGCGCTGCCGGAACTGAATATCGGCCTCGTCCACGGGCGGATGAAACCGGCCGAGAAGCAAGCGGTGATGCAGGCCTTCAAGCAGGGCGAGATGCATCTGCTGGTGGCCACCACGGTGATTGAAGTCGGTGTTGACGTGCCTAACTCAAGCCTGATGATTATCGAAAACCCGGAACGTCTGGGTCTGGCGCAGCTGCACCAGCTCAGAGGGCGCGTCGGGCGCGGCGCGGTCGCTTCCCACTGCGTGCTACTCTATAAATCGCCGCTCTCCAAAACGGCTCAGAAACGCCTGCAGGTCCTGCGCGACAGCAACGATGGTTTCGTCATCGCCCAGAAAGACCTCGAAATCCGCGGTCCCGGCGAGCTGCTCGGCACCCGCCAGACCGGCAACGCCGAATTTAAAGTGGCGGACTTGCTGCGCGATCAGGCGATGATCCCCGACGTTCAACGCATTGCTCGCCATATTCATGAACGCTATCCGCTGCAGGCCCAGGCGCTTATCGAGCGCTGGATGCCGGAAACCGAACGCTATTCCAACGCGTAGCGCGCGCTTTTGCCGCGCTGCGGGCAATTTTTCTACACAACGAGTGGATTATGAAACGAGAACTGGCCATCGAATTTTCGCGTGTCACCGAAGCCGCCGCGCTGGCGGGCTATAAATGGCTGGGCCGCGGCGATAAGAATACCGCCGACGGCGCAGCGGTTAACGCCATGCGCATTATGCTTAACCTCGTCAATATCGACGGCACCATCGTCATCGGCGAGGGCGAAATCGATGAAGCGCCGATGCTCTATATCGGCGAAAAAGTGGGTACCGGCAAGGGCGATGCGGTAGATATCGCCGTCGATCCCATCGAAGGCACCCGCATGACGGCGATGGGCCAGGCCAACGCCCTGGCGGTGATGGCGGTCGGCGATAAGGGCTGCTTCCTCAACGCGCCGGATATGTATATGGAAAAGCTGATCGTCGGCCCGGGCGCTAAAGGCGCTATCGATCTCAATCTGCCGCTGGAAGAGAACCTGCACAATATCGCTCGCGCCCTGAACAAGCCGCTGGGCGAGCTGACCGTCACCGTGCTGGCGAAACCGCGCCACGACGCGGTCATTGCCCAGCTGCAGCAGCTGGGCGTGCGCGTGTTCGCTATTCCCGATGGCGACGTCGCGGCCTCTATTCTCACCTGCATGCCGGATAGCGAAGTCGACGTACTGTACGGCATCGGCGGCGCGCCGGAAGGGGTGGTTTCCGCCGCGGTGATCCGCGCCCTCGACGGGGATATGCAGGGGCGCCTGCTGGCTCGCCACCACGTGAAGGGCGATAACGAAGAGAACCGCCGCATCGGTGAAAATGAGCTGGCGCGCTGCAAAACCATGGGCATTGAAGCGGGCAAAGTGCTGCGTCTGGATGAAATGGCGCGCAGCGATAACGTCGTCTTCTCCGCCACCGGGATCACCAAAGGCGATCTGCTGGACGGCATCACCCGCAAGGGCAACATGGCCACCACCGAGACGCTGCTGATCCGCGGCAAGTCGCGCACTATCCGTCGTATCCAGTCGATTCATTACCTCGACCGTAAAGATCCAGACATTCAGCAGCACATCCTGTAATACCGCTTTTTCTCTCCCAGGCAACCGTCCGCAGGCGGTTGCCCTGTTCTTCGTTTATATTTGATCAATAGAGCTTTCTTGCGCCTTCGGGGTGGAAATCTGGCTCGTCTGGACCGAAGATAAGGCATCGCTTGGCAACAGGAGAAGACGATGGCGGACTGGGTTAGCGGCAAAGTGACAAAAGTGGAGTACTGGACGGACGCCTTGTTCAGTTTATACGTGCGGGCGCCTGTTCATCCGTTTACCGCCGGGCAATTTACCAAGCTCGGGCTGGAAATCGACGGCGAACGCGTGCAGCGCGCCTACTCCTACGTCAACGCCCCCGGCAATCCCGACCTCGAGTTCTATTTGGTCACCGTCCCGGAAGGCAAGCTGAGCCCGCGTCTGGCGGCGCTGAAGCCGGGCGATGAAGTCCTGGTGGTGAGTGAAGCGGCAGGTTTCTTCGTCCTCGAGGAGGTACCGGATTGCGATACCCTGTGGATGCTGGCGACCGGCACTGCGCTGGGGCCGTACCTGTCAATTTTGCAGGAAGGCAAAGACCTTGAGCGCTTTAACAACCTGGTGCTGGTCCACGCCGTCCGCTACGCCGCGGACCTGAGCTATCTGCCGCTAATGCGCGAACTGGAGCAGCGCTATGCCGGCAAACTCCGTATTCAGACGGTGGTCAGCCGCGAAACCGTGGAAGGCTCGCTGACCGGCCGGGTGCCGTTTCTGATTGAAACCGGCGCGCTGGAAGAGGCCGTCGGCCTGCCGATGACCACCGACACCAGCCATGTGATGCTGTGCGGCAACCCGCAAATGGTGCGCGATACCCAACAGCTGTTAAAAGAGACCCGGCAGATGACCAAACATCTGCGTCGCCGGCCGGGCCATATGACGGCGGAGCACTACTGGTAATCAGGCGTCCGCTTTCCAGCGCACGTCCTGGGTCTCCTTGCCGAACTTATTCTCGCCCTGGGTGCCGACAAACGCCCCCAGGTCGATCAGCATCATGACGATAATCAGCGTCGGCACAAAGCGCCCGACGCCCCACTGCCAGACCTGCGGCAACATCGACCAGTTCCCCGCCAGCAGCATCCACGCCAGAACCATCAGCAGCGCCCACAGCCCGGATTTGCCGCGATCGTGCAGCCGCTTGACCACCACCGCCGCCGTCGGCCACAGCAGGCAGACGATAATAAACGCCGCCGTCTGCAGGTTGAGCAGATTGCTGCCTGCCAGGGTAAACAGGGCGCTCATGGTCACCAGCCAGATGGCAATCCAGATCCAGAAATCGCGGCGGCCAATGCGCCCTTTAATTGAGAATAACCACTGCTGTAGGGTCATGCGTTTTTCCTTATCATCATCGTCTGCGTAGTTTACCCTGGCGTCGTGACTTTTTGACAAGCGCCGCGCTTCCCGATTTAATCGTCAGCAGGCAAAAAAAGGAACGACGGGCATGAAGAAGTGGACAATTTTGTGGTTAAGTGGGCTGATGGGCCTTGCCGTCGGCCCGCACGCGTTGTCCGCAGAGAGCGAATCGACGACCGCGGCAGCGCCCTACCTGCTCGCCGGCGCGCCGAGCTTTGACCAGTCGATCAGTCAGTTCCGCGAGAAATTCAACGCCGATAACCCAAAGCTGCCTCTGAACGAATTCCGTTCCATCGCCACCAGTCGCGATCGGGCTAACCTGACCCGCGCCGCCAGCAAAATTAACGAAAATCTCTATGCCTCCACCGCGCTGGAGCGCGGCACGCTGAAGATCAAATCCATGCAGATCACCTGGCTGCCGATCCAGGGGCCGGAGCAAAAGGCGGCCAGGACCAAAGCGCTGGAGTATATGAGCGCCATGATCCGCGCCTTCGTGCCGACTTTTAGCCAGGCGCAAAGCCAGCAAAAACTGCAGAAACTGCTGGCCGCCGGCAAGGGCAAGCGCTACTTCGCCGATACCGAAGGCGCCGTGCGCTATGTGGTGGCAGATCATGGGGAAAAGGGCCTGACCTTCGCCATTGAACCGATTAAGCTGGCGCTATCTGAAACGCTGGAAGGTAACAATAAATGACAAAAAGCAAAGCCTTTCCAGTGACGAGTCTCTATACTGTTTCACAGACCATGCTGCCCTCTGGGGCGGCTATATTCCTTAATTCGCTTAAGTAGCGTGGAGAATTAAAATGCGACATCCTTTAGTGATGGGTAACTGGAAACTGAACGGCAGCCGCCACATGGTAAACGAACTGGTTGCGAACCTGCGTACCGAGCTGGCTGGCGTAAGCGGCTGTGCAGTTGCCATCGCCCCGCCGGAAATGTATCTGGACCTGGCTAAGCGCGCGGCAGAAGGCAGCCACATTCACCTGGGCGCGCAGAACGTTGACGTGAACCTGTCCGGCGCATTCACCGGTGAAACCTCCGCCGAAATGCTGAAAGATATCGGCGCGCAGTACATCATCATCGGCCACTCCGAGCGTCGTACCTACCACAAAGAATCCGACGAGCTGATCGCGAAGAAATTCGCGGTGCTGAAAGAGCAGGGTCTGACCCCGGTTCTGTGCATCGGTGAAACCGAAGCCGAAAACGAAGCGGGCAAAACGGAAGAAGTTTGCGCACGTCAGATCGACGCCGTGCTGAAAACCCAGGGCGCTGCCGCTTTCGAAGGCGTGGTTATCGCTTACGAACCAGTATGGGCTATCGGTACCGGCAAATCAGCGACCCCGGCTCAGGCGCAGGCGGTGCACAAATTCATCCGTGACCACATTGCTAAAGCTGACGCCAAAATCGCTGAGCAAGTGATCATCCAGTACGGCGGTTCCGTTAACGCTGGCAACGCCGCAGAGCTGTTCACCCAGCCGGACATCGACGGCGCGCTGGTTGGCGGCGCCTCCCTGAAAGCTGACGCTTTCGCGGTGATCGTTAAAGCAGCAGAAGCAGCGAAAAAAGCGTAATTCGCTTTTCCCGGTGGCGACACGCGACCGGGTTGACTGACAAAACGTGGGAGCCCGGCTTAGCACAGCGCAAGCCGGGCTTTCTTTTGCCGTTACAGTTTCCCCAACAGCTGATACCAGGCGTAGTCCAGCGGCAGTAAAATCAGATAACTCACCGCCGCCAGCGCCAGACACAGTTGCATCCCCGCCCTCGCCGGGACCTTGCCTAACCCCATCGCCACCACGATCGGCGACGCCTGATAGGGCAGCAGCGGCGTGGAATAGCCCAGCACCTGAATCATAATCACGCTTAGCAGCGGAAAACCGGTGGCGTCGGCAAAGCTCTGAGCAAAAGTGGTATACAGCGCCGGCACGCCGTTGGCGGTCATAATAAAGTTCAGCGCGCTGGTTATCCCGGTCAGGGCGAGAAAGCTGGTGAAAGGATTGTCTTTATCCAGGGGCATCACCTGCAGCAGCGCATTGCCCACCGCGCCGCCAATCCCGGTTTGGGTGACGGCGATCGCTAGCCCCAGAATCCCGGCGACGTAAATGCAGGTGCGCATATTCACCCCGCTGGCAAACTCCTCGCCATTGATAAAGCCCACCCGCGGCAGCAGCGTGATCACAGCCGCCGCCAGGCCGGTCCACGCCGGGCCGACGCCGTGCCAGCTCTCGGTCACCCATAGCGAGAGGACCACCGCCAGCAGCCACGCCAGACGTTTCTCGTCGCGGCTCATCGGCGGCAGCGGCGCCAGGTCGCGCGGTGGATGCGGCTTGCCGGGAAACAGCCAGCAAATCAGCGCCACCAGCACCGCCCCTTTCAGCCAGCCAAGCACCGGCGTATGCAGCAGTAAATAGGGAACATAATTCAGATGGATACCGTACGAGCCTTCCGCCGCGCCACTCATCACCAGATTCGGCACGTTGGCGGGCAAAATCGTCGCCGACAGCTGAAAGGTGCCGAACCCCACCGCCAGCGCCAGGCCGAACCAGCCGCGGCTGCCGTCGGCAATGCCCGCGCGGCGGGCCATCGCCGCCACGATCGGCATCAGCAGCGCGATGCGCCCCATGTTGGAGGGCATCACGAACGCCAGGGCGTAGCTCAGGAGTACCACGCTGGCGACCATCCGCGGCCAGGAGTCGGTGAGCCTGGCCGACAACGCCTGCGCCGCCCGGTCCGCCAGTCCGGTTTTACGGATGGCGATGCCGAGCACAAAGCCGCTGAACACCAGCCAGAACGCCGAAGAGGCAAAGCCGCCGAAGATCACCTCCGGCGGAGCGATTTTCGCCATCATTGACGCTGCGAAGAACAGCAGCGCGGTGATAAATTCCGGCAGCAGCGACGTCGCCCAGAGCACGATGGTGACGCCGACAATCAATGAAGGAAGGAACAGCGGGTGGGTAAGCCAGAGCGACATGCCTGTCTCCTGTCGTTTTTTTCAGCAAGAATACGACGACAGGTAAGACAGGTAAACGCCAGAACTAGTGGTTTGCGTTAAGGATGGCGCAGCGATGATCCTGAATTTCTTCCGCTGAAGCCCGGTTCAGGGTCAGCAGGTTACGCTCCGTCGCCAGCAGCACCAGCGAGCCGTCGCTCTGTTGCGCCATTGCCAGCGCGAAGCGTCCCATATGCTGGCGCGCCTCCGGCACCTCTTCCGCCAGCATCAGGAACGGGCTACGCTGGGCCAGCTCCGCCTCCGTCACCCGGCGCGCCAGGTATTCGTGGCCCTGAAGCCCGCCCGGTAACGGCAGCCAGCGGCTGCTGATCGCTGCGGCATCCTTATCTAACTGCGCGCGCACATCGGGGCGCAGGCAGGAGATATGAATATGGAAATGGTTTTGCGTACGTCCACTGCGCGAGTTGATCGCCAGCGATACCGCGTTATCAGGAACCGGCGCGCCGTGGCGCTGGCTCATGATTTCACGCCCCTGCCAGGCCTGCCAGAAAAAGTTCGGCGTCAACGGATCCAGCAGCAGCGGGCTTTCGGTGCCGTTGATGCGGTAGGTCGGCATCAGCAAATACTGCAGCGGGCCGTTACGGTCTTTAAACAGCACATAGCCGCCCTTGAGGTTCACTTCCGCGCACGGCGACGGGTTTTGCTGCTGTTGCTGATGGGGTACGCACTGCTGCAGGACAATCTTGCGTAATGCGTCCGGGTTGCCAGAGTGCAGCCAGTAGTAGCCGCCCGCCAGCGCCGCGAGGATCGCCACCAGCAGCGCCAGCAAAAAGTATCTTACTCTTCTCATTTTCATTCCCTGTTAAGCCTGAAGCGGAAGAGTAGCGTAATTTGATGACTAAATGAAAACAGATGGTGAACGGGGCGTTATCCCGGGTAGCGGCTGACGCCTTACCCGGGCTACGCACCGCGCAAAACTGTAGCCCTGCTAAGCGTAGCGCAAGCAGGGACAAGAGAATTAACGCTGGCTAATCTGGTCGAAGGTGCCGCCGTTGGAGAAGTGCTCTTTCTGCGCTTTCGTCCAGCCGCCGAACTCCTGATCGATGGTAAACAGCTTCAGTTTCGGGAATTCTTTAGCATATTTCTTCGCCACATTCGGATCGCGCGGGCGGTAGAAGTTCTTCGCCGCAATCTCCTGGCCTTCCGGCGAGTAGAGATACTTCAGGTATGCTTCCGCCACCTGGCGCGTGCCTTTCTTATCCACCACTTTGTCGACCACCGAGACGGTCGGCTCAGCCAGAATCGACTCACTTGGGGTCACGATTTCAAACTTGTCTTTGCCCAGTTCGTTGGTCGCCAGCAGCGCTTCGTTTTCCCAGGCGATCAGTACGTCGCCGATGCCGCGTTCTACGAAGGTATTGGTCGAACCGCGTGCGCCGGAGTCCAGCACTTCCACGTTTTTATACAGCGCCTTGACGAATTCCTGGGCTTTCGCCTGGTCGCCGTGATTCTGATGCAGGGCATAGCCCCAGGCCGCCAGGTAGTTCCAGCGGGCGCCGCCGGAGCTTTTCGGGTTCGGGGTAATGACCGACACGCCCGGTTTGATCAGATCGTTCCAGTCATGGATCTGTTTCGGATTGCCCTTGCGGACGAGGAACACGATGGTGGAGGTATACGGCGCAGAGTTATCCGGCAGGCGTTTCAGCCAGTTTTTATCGATGCGGCCGCGTTCGGCAATAGCGTCGACATCGTAGGCCAGCGCCAGCGTGACCACATCCGCTTCAATACCGTTAATCACCGAGGTCGCCTGTTTGCCAGAGCCACCATGCGACTGGCGGATCACCACGTTGTCGCCGGTCTCCTGCTTCCAGTGTGCGCTAAACGCTTTGTTGTACTGTTCGTACAGCTCGCGCGTTGGATCATAAGATACGTTTAATAGCTGAATGTCTTTTGCCAGAACGCTGGCGGATGCCAGCAACAGAGTTAACCCTACGCCCCACTTATTCATCGCACCGCTCTCTTTATGTGTGTTGTGATGGGTTAAGCGTGCCAGAAAGCGATTCAATGATTAAAGAATAAAAAAAGATTGGCTATAACTTGCGGATATAAAGACACGAGTAAGGATGACCCCCTCCCGGGCGGGAGAGGGCGCGAAGCGATTAGACTTCTTCCATGCGACCCAGCAGCGCCTGCAGACGTTCCTGCCAGCCCTGCTGCTGCTCTTTCAGCTGGCTGTTTTCGCGCTCCAGCTCTTCACGACCATGCTGCGCGCTCTGAACTTCCTGCACCAGGGTGTTGTTCTTTTCTTTCAGCTCTTCGATTTCCATCTGCAACAGAGTGATGGTATCAATCGCCTGCTGAACCTTAGATTCTAATTTCTCAAACACTTCTAATGACATCGTCATACCTCTCCTGAACTTGCAAGGCGTTGATAGAAACTCGTGTTTCGTATACGCGGTCCCGCCTTAACGAAAATTAGCGCACATAGCGGTGTTATCGTCGATTGTATGAATCCCCGCCGCCCCTGTCCAGCGGCAAGCCGCGTAGATTGCGGTTTGCAACACTTTTCAGTCTTTACCTGGTGCTTTCAGCGCAGTTCGCTCGTAGTTCATGGGTCAATGTTAATTTTATGGTTAACAAAATGCGTGGTGAAACGCTCCGGCAGCGCTCTCGATGCGCGCAAATGGCGCGAAAACGCTCATTTTCTTGACGAGGCACACACATTTGAAGTTCGATATTTCTCGTTTTTGCTCGTTAACGATAAATTAACACTATGCCTACATGGCAATATGGTCGTCTGTGACCACCCTACATACAATAATCATCACCACGCTTCAGGATTCGATTATGAGCCAAACATCAACCTTAAAAGGCCAGTGCATCGCAGAGTTCCTCGGTACCGGGTTGTTGATCTTTTTCGGCGTTGGGTGCGTGGCTGCGCTCAAGGTCGCGGGAGCCAGCTTCGGACAATGGGAAATCAGCATCATCTGGGGTCTGGGCGTCGCCATGGCGATCTACCTGACCGCCGGGGTCTCCGGTGCGCACCTTAACCCAGCGGTGACTATCGCGCTGTGGCTGTTCGCCTGCTTCGAAGGCCGCAAAGTGGTTCCTTTTATTATTTCGCAATTCGCTGGCGCCTTTTGCGCTGCGGCATTAGTTTACGGGCTTTACTACAATCTTTTCCTCGATTATGAAACCACCCACCATATGATTCGCGGCAGCGTGGAAAGCCTCGATCTGGCCGGCATTTTCTCCACTTACCCGAACCCGCACATCAATTTTGTGCAGGCCTTCGCGGTAGAGATGGTGATTACCGCTATCCTGATGGGCGTCATCCTGGCGCTGACCGACGATGGCAACGGCATACCGCGCGGCCCGCTGGCCCCTCTGCTGATTGGCCTGCTGATTGCGGTGATTGGCGCCTCCATGGGACCGCTGACCGGCTTCGCCATGAACCCGGCGCGTGACATCGGCCCGAAAGCCTTCGCCTGGCTGGCGGGGTGGGGTGACGTCGCCTTCACCGGCGGCAAAGATATTCCTTATTTCCTGGTGCCGCTGTGCGCACCGGTGGTCGGCGCGGCGCTGGGCGCATTCAGCTATCGTAAGCTGATTGGCCGTCACCTGCCTTGCGACACCTGCGTGGAGGAAGAGCAACAGAGCCCCTCCTCTTCCACCGCTCAACATAAAGCTTCGCTGTAATCTGACTACGGGACACCGACTATGACCGACAAAAAATATATCGTTGCGCTTGACCAGGGCACTACCAGCTCCCGGGCCGTTGTGATGGATCATGATGCCAATATCGTCAGCGTCTCCCAGCGAGAATTTGAACAAATTTATCCTAAGCCAGGCTGGGTCGAACACGACCCGATGGAAATCTGGGCTTCCCAAAGCTCGACGCTGGTCGAAGCGCTGGCCAAAGCGGATATCAACTCCGATCAGATCGCGGCCATCGGCATCACCAATCAGCGTGAGACCGTGGTGGTGTGGGAGCGAGAGACCGGTAAACCCATCTACAACGCTATCGTCTGGCAGTGCCGCCGTACCGCGGAGATCTGCGAGCAGCTCAAGCGTGACGGGATGGAAGAGTATATCCGCAAGGCCACAGGCCTGGTGGTGGACCCGTACTTCTCCGGCACCAAGGTGAAATGGATCCTCGACCATGTCGAAGGTTCCCGTGAGCGTGCGAAGCGCGGCGAGCTGCTGTTCGGCACCGTTGATACCTGGCTTATCTGGAAGATGACCCAGGGCCGCGTGCACGTCACCGACTACACCAACGCCTCGCGTACCATGCTGTTCAACATCCACGACCTCGACTGGGACGACAAGATGCTCGACGCGCTGGACATTCCGCGCGCCATGCTGCCGGAAGTGCGCAAGTCTTCCGAAGTGTACGGCCAGACCAACATCGGTGGTAAAGGCGGGACCCGTATTCCTATCGCCGGGATCGCCGGTGACCAGCAGGCGGCCCTGTTCGGCCAGCTGTGCGTCAAAGAAGGGATGGCGAAAAACACCTACGGCACCGGCTGCTTTATGCTGATGAATACCGGCGAAAAAGCGGTCACCTCCACCCACGGTCTGCTGACCACCATCGCCTGCGGCCCGCGCGGCGAGGTGAACTACGCTCTGGAAGGGGCGGTGTTTATGGCCGGCGCGTCTATTCAGTGGCTGCGCGACGAGATGAAGCTCATCAGCGATGCCTTCGACTCCGAGTACTTCGCCACCAAAGTGAAGGATACCAACGGCGTGTACGTGGTACCCGCGTTCACCGGTCTTGGCGCACCGTACTGGGACCCGTATGCCCGCGGCGCGATTTTCGGCCTCACCCGCGGCGTGAACTCCAACCACATTATCCGTGCGACGCTGGAGTCCATCGCCTTTCAGACCCGCGACGTGCTGGAGGCGATGCAGGCTGACTCTGGCATTCGTCTGCACGCCCTGCGCGTAGACGGCGGCGCGGTGGCTAACAACTTCCTGATGCAGTTCCAGTCCGATATCCTCGGCACCCGTGTCGAGCGTCCGGAAGTACGCGAAGTGACGGCGCTGGGCGCGGCCTATCTGGCCGGTCTGGCGGTCGGTTTCTGGCAGAATCTGGATGAACTGCAGGAGAAAGCGGTGATTGAGCGCGAATTCCGCCCGGGTATTGAAACTACTGAGCGTAACTATCGTTACAGCGGCTGGAAGAAAGCGGTGAAACGCGCGTTAGCGTGGGAAGAGCACGACGAAGCGTAAGATTGTGAAGTTATTCCCGGCTTGCGGCGTAAACGCCTTAGCCGGGCTACAAAACCCCAAACAGCACGATCTTGTAGCCCGGACAGGTGCGCAGCACCGCCTCCGGGTTTTTTATCAACCAAAAATCGGCAGCAGCAGGTACAGCTTAATCACCAGCGCGTTGACGATATCGATAAAGAACGCCCCCACCATCGGCACTACCAGGAAGGCCATATGCGATGGCCCGAAACGGTCGGTAATCGCCTGCATATTGGCGATCGCCGTCGGCGTTGCCCCCAGGCCAAACCCGCAATGCCCGGCTGCCAGCACCGCGGCATCGTAGTTTTTACCCATCATCCGATAGGTGACGAACACCGCGTACAGCGCCATCGCTACCGCCTGCACCGCCAGGATAATAATCATCGGCAGCGCCAGAGAAGCCAGTTCCCAGAGCTTGAGGCTCATCAGCGCCATGGCGAGGAACAGCGACAGGCTGACGTTGCCCAGCACCGACACCGCGCGATCGAACACCCGATACAGCCCCGCCAGCGCCAGGCTGTTGCTGAGGATCACGCCGATAAACAGCACGCAGACAAAGGTCGGCAATTCAAAGACACTGCCCGCCAGCAGTTGCGCAACCACCTTGCCCACCGTCAGACAGATGGCGATCAGGGCGATACTCTCGATCAGCACCAGCGAGGTGATCACCCGCCCCACGTCCGGCTTTTCGAAGGCGGTCGGCGCCACCTGATCGTCCGGCGTCCCGTCCGGCGAGGAAGAGTGTTTCACCAGGTAACGCGCCACCGGGCCGCCGATCAGGCCGCCGAGCACCAGGCCGAAAGTCGCGCAGGCCATCGCCACCTCGGTGGCGTTGGCAAAACCATAGCGCTCAACGAACAGCTTGCTCCATGCCGCCCCGGTGCCGTGGCCGCCGGATAAGGTAATAGAACCGGCCAGCAGACCCATCAGCGGATCCAGCCCCAACAGCTTCGCCATGCCGATACCGAGGGCGTTCTGCAGCAGCAACAGACCAACCACCACAATCAGAAAGGTACCCAGCACCTTGCCGCCCGCCCGCAGGCTGGCCAGGTTGGCGTTCAGACCGATGGTGGCGAAGAACGCCAGCATCAGCGGATCTTTCAGACTCATATCGAAATCAATATCGATATCCATACTTTTTTTCAGCACCAGCAGCGCCAGCGCCACCAGCAGACCGCCGGCAACAGGTTCAGGAATGGTGTATTTCTTGAGGAGGGGTACGGTTTGGACGAGTTTTCTGCCGAGTAATAGCACAAGCGTTGCGGCAACGAGCGTCGATAAGGTATCGAGATGAAACATAAAAAGCTCCTTATGGGCGCATGATCCATTCACACGCGACGATATTCCTGGTGTCTTTAGCTTCTCATCATGAGGAGTCAGAGGGGGATTTTACGCAGAACGGCGGAAAAATTGACAGAAAAAGATATTTTGTATCATGAATGATGCGATTTAGCATACAAAATGTTAATTATCTCGTTGCGCATATTCACGGTATAAATTTTTATGAGCAAACGCTGGCAAACGTTTGCTTTTGGTCTACAGTCCGATAAAATTCCCGCTTTGCCACCTTGGGATTGCTTGTGATGTCCGTTAACACCGCAGAGTCAGAAAATGCGCAACCGGTTGCGCATAAACCAGCCAGCGAATTAATCTACCGCCTCGAAGATCGCCCGCCGCTACCGCAAACCCTGTTCGCCGCCTTCCAGCACCTGCTGGCGATGTTTGTCGCGGTGATCACCCCGGCGCTGTTAATCTGCCAGGCTCTCGGTCTCCCGGCGCAAGATACCCAACATATCATCAGCATGTCGCTGTTCGCCTCCGGCGTCGCCTCTATTATTCAGATCAAAGCCTGGGGCCCGGTCGGCTCCGGACTGCTCTCCATCCAGGGCACCAGCTTCAACTTTGTCGCCCCGCTGATCATGGGCGGTACCGCCTTGAAAACCGGCGGCGCCGACGTCCCCACCATGATGGCCGCCCTCTTCGGCACCCTGATGCTGGCCAGCTGCACCGAAATGGTCCTCTCCCGGGTCCTGCACCTGGCGCGCCGTATCATTACCCCGCTGGTTTCCGGCGTGGTGGTGATGATTATCGGCCTGTCGCTGATTCAGGTCGGATTGACTTCCATCGGCGGCGGCTACGCGGCGATGGCCGACCACACCTTTGGTGCGCCGAAAAATCTGCTGCTGGCGGGTATCGTGCTGGCGCTGATTATTATCCTCAACCGCCAGCGCAACCCGTACCTGCGCATCGCCTCGCTAGTGATTGCCATGGCTGCCGGTTATCTGGCGGCGTGGTTCCTGGATATGCTGCCAGCCAACACCGCCCCGACCAACAGCAGCCTCATCACCGTCCCGACGCCGCTCTATTATGGCCTCGGCATCGACTGGAGTCTGCTGCTGCCCCTGATGCTGGTGTTTATGATCACCTCCCTGGAAACCATCGGCGATATCACCGCCACCTCCGACGTCTCCGAACAGCCGGTCTCGGGTCCGCTGTATATGAAGCGCCTGAAAGGCGGCGTGCTGGCTAACGGCCTGAACTCCTTCGTTTCCGCGGTCTTCAATACTTTCCCGAACTCCTGCTTCGGCCAGAACAACGGCGTGATCCAGCTGACCGGGGTCGCCAGCCGCTACGTCGGCTTTGTGGTCGCCCTGATGCTGATCGTCCTCGGCCTGTTCCCGGCGGTGAGCGGCTTCGTGCAGCACATCCCTGAGCCGGTGCTCGGCGGCGCCACGCTGGTGATGTTCGGCACCATCGCCGCGTCCGGCGTGCGCATCGTCTCCCGTGAACCGCTGAACCGTCGGGCGATCCTGATTATCGCTCTGTCGCTGGCGGTAGGCCTCGGCGTGTCGCAGCAGCCGCTGATCCTGCAGTTCGCCCCGGACTGGCTGAAAAACCTGCTTTCCTCCGGGATTGCCGCCGGCGGTATCACGGCGATTGTTCTGAATTTAATTTTCCCGCCAGAAAAGGCGTGATCTCATGCGTTCCCGGTCGCGCATCGGCCGGGACGTCCTCCAACCACCTGCCCCATCACGGAAATAAACCACGCCTGCCTTGAGAAGTGCGCCTAAATCGGGCATAACACGGTGATGTGCATCTCACAGAATGGAAGACCATGAAATTTCTTGGAAAGCTGATTCTCTGGCTGCTAGTCGCTCTGCTGCTCGTCATTATTGGCGCGTGGTTCCTGCTGCAAACCCACTGGGGCGCCCGCCAGGCCAGCGCCTGGCTCAGCAATGGCACCGGCTGGCAGGTCTCCTTCGATGAGATGGAGCACGATTTCTCCTCCCCCCTTCATGTGCAGTTGCGAAACGTCACCTTTGGTCGGGAAGGCAAGCCTGCCACTTTGGTGGCAAAAACGGTCGACATTGGCTTCAGCACCCGCCAGTTTAGCGATCCGCTGCATGCGGATGAGATAGTCCTTAACGACGGCACTCTGAATCTGTCACCCCACTCTGCAGACCTGCCGTTCGCTGCCGACCGGCTGATGTTGCGCAATATGGCTTTCAACAGCCCGGAAACCGGCTGGGCGCTCAGCGCGCAGCGCGTCACCGGCGGCGTCAGCCCATGGACGCCGGAGGCGGGCAATGTGCTGGGGAAAACGGCGCAGATCCAGATGAGCGCGGGCTCGATGACGCTCAATGGCGTCGAAGCCAGCAACGTTCTGATTCAGGGTAAGATTGATCAGGGCGAGGTCACCCTCTCCACCCTCGGCGCCGATGTCGCCCGCGGCACCTTAACCGGCAATGCCAAACGCAGCGCCGATGGCAGCTGGCGGGTGGATAACCTCCAGCTCAACGAGATTCGACTGCAGAGCCCCGCCTCGCTGGCCGAGTTTTTCGCGCCGTTAACCACGGTCCCCTCTCTGCAGATTGGCCGCCTGGACATCACCGACGCCCGCCTGCAGGGACCGGACTGGGCGGTAACCGACCTCGACCTGAGCCTGCGCAACCTGACCCTTAGCCACGGCGGCTGGCAGAGTGAGGACGGCACGCTGTCGATGAACGCCAGCGAATTTATCTACGGCTCGCTGCATCTTTTCGACCCGATCCTCAATGCCGAATTCTCTCCCCAGGGCATTGCGCTGCGCCAGTTCTCCTCGCGCTGGGAGGGCGGCATGGTGCGCACCTCCGGCAACTGGCTGCGCGCCGGGAACGCCCTGGTGCTCGACGATACCGCTTTCGCCGGACTGGAGTACACGCTGCCGGCGAACTGGAAACAGCTGTGGATGACGCCGCTGCCAGCCTGGCTGCAAAGCCTGACGCTGAAAAAATTCAGCGCCAGCCGCAATCTGATCATCGATGTGGACCCTGCTTTCCCGTGGCAAATTACCGCCCTCGATGGCTATGGCGGCGAGCTACAGCTGGTGAAAAACGGTAGCTGGGGAGTATGGAACGGCAGCGCGACGCTGAACGCCGCGGCGGCGACTTTCAACCGGATCGACGTGCGCCGCCCATCACTCAAACTGAACGCCACAGCCTCGACGGTCAATATCACTGAGCTTAGCGCCTTCACCGAGCGCGGCATTTTGCAGGCCACCGCCGCGGTATCCCAGCTGCCGCAGCGCCAGGTCAATCTGAGCTTCAGCGGCCGCGGCGTGCCGCTGAATATTCTGCAGGCCTGGGGCTGGCCGTCGCTACCTATAAGCGGGGATGGCAATCTCCAGCTGACCGCCAGCGGCAGCGTGCAGGCCGATGCCCCGCTCAAACCGACGGTCAACGGGCAGCTCAGCGCCGTGAATATGGAGAAACAGCAGGTGGCGCAAATCATGCGCAACGGCGAGGTCAGCCCCGCCCCCGCCGCGCCAGCGCCCACTCCCGTCACCCCATAGCGATGCCCATTCCCTCTCCTCTATGGGGAGAGGGATTGCTTCCCGGCAAAACTCCACTCTGACAACTCTCTCCCTTTCAGGGAGAGAGTTGGGGTGCGAGTCCTGAAACCTGTGTGCAATACGCGGCTATCTGTACCTATTTAGCGCAACAGGTTCCTTTCAAATATCAGAGTTGCTATAACCAAATCACTGGAAGTCGATAAAAAACCGCTCCCTGTACCTACAAAAATATAAAAGGATCAATCATGCCTGAAATACGTCAGCGTATTCTGGAGAATATGCAAAAATTCTCCCGGGCCATGATCGGCGCCGTATTGTTCTTGCCGGTCATTGGCTTAATTCTGGCCCTCAGTTCAGTATTAACTAATCCGACATTAATTGCTGAAACCAGTTTCTTACATCAGCTTGGGCAAATGCTCGGCGACACCTTTTGGCCTTTATTTGGCAACCTCGGCTTATTATTTTGCGTCGGCATCAGCTATGGCCTGGCAAAGGATAAAAAAACCGAAGTCGCACTGGTTTCAGTGATGTGCTTTATTATGTTTCTTGGCGCCAACCACTCCTGGCTGGAACACACCCATGGACTCGCCGAAAAAATTAACGGTGAATATTATGGCACCGGGCAAACCCAGCTGCTGGGCTTTGTGGTGGTGGATATGGGCGTTTTCCTGGGCATTATTCTCGGCTGCACGATTGCGTGGGTGCACAATAAAGTCTCTGCCATTGAGCTGCCTGGCGCGCTGTCGATGTACGGCGGCGCCAAGCTGACGCTGGTGGCGATGACGCCGGTGGTTATCTTCTACGCCATCGCCTTTACCTGGATTTGGCCCTTTATGACCCACGGCATCTCCGCCCTCACCGGTTTTATGAAAAATGCCGGGGTCGCCGGGGTCTTCGTCTATGGTTTCTTTGAAAAATTCCTTATCCCCACCGGCCTGCACCATTTCGTCTGGTCCCCCTTCCAGCTCACCCAGATTGGCGGCACGCTGAACGTGGATGGTCAGGTGGTCTCCGGCACCCAGGCCATATTCCTCGCCTATATGCGCCATCCCGACCTGACGCCGGTCATGAACGACGCATTACGTTTTTCGCAGCAAGGGATGACCACCATCTTCGGCCTGGCGGGCGCCTCGCTGGCGTTCTACCACACCGCGAAACCGGAGAAGAAAGCGATGGCGAAGGCGATTCTGCTGCCGGCGATTATCACCTCGATGCTGACCGGCATCACCGAACCGATTGAGTTCACCTTCTTATTTGTCTCGCCGCTGCTGTGGGTGATCCACGCGACGTTAACCGCCGCCTCGCAGGCCATTTGCGACATCTTCACCGTACGTCCCTGGGGTGCATCGGGCCTGATCGAGTTTCTGATCTATAACCTGCCGCTGCCGGTCTCCTTAACGCGCTGGCCGGGCTATGTCCTTATCGGTATCGGCCAGTTCGCCGTCTACTACGTGATTTTCCGCACCCTGGTGGTGAAGCTGAACCTGAAAACGCCGGGCCGGGAAGATGACGAGAACGTGAAGCTCTACAGCAAAGCAGAGTACCGCCAGAAAGTCGCGCAACCGCAGTCGGTCACCGATGACATTATCCGCGGCCTCGGGGGCAAGGAGAATATTCTCTCCGTCGATAATTGTTTTACTCGCCTGCGCGTGGCCGTGCGCGATATGGCGCGGGTTGATGACACGCAATTAAAAAATACCGGCGCCAACGGCGTCGTACGCAATCGAAATGAAGTTCAGGTTATTTATGGCGTCAAAGTGGGACAGGTACGTTCCCGGGTTGATAACTGGTTAGCAGAAAATTAATGAGGAGTATTTATGAAATTAACCGTATTAGGCGGGGGCGGCGTTCGCTCTGCATTTTTAGCGAAATCTCTGGCCTATAACGCTCACCGCATTGGTTTAACAGAAGTCGTTTTTCTCGATAACTCTGCTGATAATCTGGCGATATTTGGCGAAATTGCCCGCTATGTATTTAATACCATTCGCCCGGATATTCAGTTTAGTACCACCACCGACCCGGTCGCAGCCCTGCAGGACGCCAACTATATCATTACCACCCTGCGGGTTGGCGGCGATGAAAGCCGCATTCGCGACGAACGTATTGCGCTTGAGCATAACACTCTCGGCCAGGAGACCACCGGCGCCGGCGGTTTCGCGATGGCCATGCGCTCGATCCCGGCGATCCTTCGCTATTGCCGGCTGATCGAAGAACATGCCGCCGAAGACGCTATTCTGTTTAACTTTACCAACCCGTCAGGTCTGGTGACGGAAGCGATTATTAAGTCCGGCTTTAAGCGCCGGGTCTATGGGATCTGCGATGCCCCCTCCGAGCTGATTCGTGAACTGCCGGCGATCCTTGGCTGTGAGGAGCGCGACCTCAGCGTGGAATGCTATGGGCTGAACCATTTCTCCTGGTTTACCCACTTCACCGTCCGTGGGGAAGAGGTGACCGAACGGCTGATCGCCAGCCCGGAACTGTACCAGAAGACGGCGATGCAGTACTTCTCCCCGGAGCTGGTACGGCTTTGCGATAATCAGCTCCTCAATGAATATCTCTATTATTACTACTATCGCGACGAGGCGCTGAAGGCGATTCAGGGGGCCGGCGAGACGCGCGGAGAGCAGATCGCCCGCATCAATCAGGAGATGCGCGAGGCGCTGCGCACCGTGGATGCCAGAACGCAACCGGAGGCCGCCTTCACCATCTGGATGCAGCATTATCTGCGCCGGGAAAACAGCTATATGCAGAACGAATCCCGGCAGGAGAAATTCCACACCCGCGAACCGCTGACGCTGCGCCAGTTTATCGAAGAGCCGGACACCGGCGGCTATGCCGGAGTGGCGCTGGATATCCTGGAAGCGGTGAACAGCACCACCACTAAGCGGATCGTGGTGTCGATCCAGAATAATGGCACGCTCGACTTTTTGCGCCCGGACGACGTGATCGAGATCAGCTGCGACCTGAGCCGGGATGGCCTCAAGCCGGTGACGCCGGTGAAGGTGCCGACAGCGCAGAAGAATATGATTGCCTGCGTGAAGGAGTATGAGCGGCTGGCGGTGGCGGCGATCCTGCAGCAGGATAAATCGCTGGCGGTGCGGGCGCTGATGGCGCATCCGCTGATCGGTTCCTATTCACTGGCGAAAACCCTGATCGAAGCCTATCTCGACGATGAGCAGTTCGCCGCCTGGCGGTAATCCGCTGCCGATGGGATTCCCCCGCTCGCACCGCGCTTAGCGGGGGCTAACTATTGCTACGTAGACTGGTAAACCACATCTTCAATAGTCGCTCAAAGCCTAAGATGCAGTAGCCGAAAAACGGGTTGCTCCAGTAAATATCATCATCGAACTTCTGCGGGTCGTGAATAATAAACGCCGTATCCGCGGCCTGCGCCAGCGGGCTTTGGTAGTCGCCGGTAAAGCAGACCAGATTAATCTCCTTCCCCTCCAGGGCCTTAACCCAGTTGAGCGCCGAGCTGCTGCGCCCGGATTTAGAAATGATCCAGATGGAGTCGAAGCAGGCGGCGTTTTTCTGTTCGAGGATTTCGTAATCGGGCCACAGCGCCAGGCTGGCATTCACGCCGGTGACGAGAAACTTGTTGTAAATATACTGGGCGATCAGCTGTGAAAAGCCGCTGCCGTGGATCAGGATGCGCTGCTGTTTAAGGCTTGCCAGCAGCGGCGTCAGCGCTTCTTCCGGCTGAACGCTCATGTAGTCGATATCGTTGGTGACATCGAGCTTCGGCATGGTGATATTGAACTTGATGAAATAGACCAGCTCCAGCCAGCCGCTGAACTTCAGTTTCTTTGCCAGCCGGACCAGGGAAGAGGGGTTGCTGTAGCACTGTTCAGCCACAGCGCGAACTCCCTGGCGGATACACTGCTCCGGGTCGTTCTGAATAAAGCGCAGCACGGTCATTTCCGTTTTGCTTAGCTTCACGTCACGAAAGATATTTTCTACGTCCATGGCGGGCTCCTCTCAGCGGCAGAATACGCTAACACCGTTCGACAACCGCGTCTGCGGCCTGAGTCACCACAATGAAATGAACGTTACTTTTTGTACAAAAATGGAATAAAAAAACCCTCTCCGCCTGGCGAAGAGGGCTGCTGCTGTTAACCTATTTACAACGTAATCGTCAGCGTATTACCCTCGGCGCTCACCACCACGCCCAGTTCGCTACCGGTCTGCGTACCGCCCTGCACGCCCGCGACCTGCGGGATATTGCGCAGACACAGCGTCCAGCCGCGGGCCTCGCCTTCGCCGCTCACAGCGATGGCGTTACCCTGGCGCCTGGCCTTCAGGGTGAAGATCGTCGAGCCGTCTGCCGCCGGAACGTCACAGCGTGCCTCGCGTCCATCCTCAAGGTGGAACAGCTGGAAGGCGGTGCCCTCATGCCAGGCGTAATCCGGCTTCTGGTCATTGTTGCCCAGCGCCAGCAGGCTGTTGTCGCGAACGTAGACCGGCAGGCTCAGCGCATCGTGATGCTGCTTATGCCAGCGGCTACCCGGCAATTCATCGTTATGCCACAGATGCGTCCAGTGCCCTTCCGGCAGATAAAACTGCACTTCGCCGGCCTCGGAGAACACCGGCGCCACCAGGACCGAATCGCCCAGCATATACTGGCGGTCGAGATAGTCGCAGGCCGGATCGTCCGGGAACTCGAGCAGCATCGCGCGCAGCATCGGCGTGCCGCACTCGTTGGCCAGCGCCGCCTGACGATAGAGATACGGCATCATGCGGCATTTCAGCTGCGTGAAGTGGCGCACCACGTCGCAGGACTCGTCATCGTAGGCCCATGGCACCCGATAGGATTTGCTGCCGTGCAGGCGGCTGTGGCTGGAGAGCAGACCGAAGGCGCACCAGCGCTTGTAGACGTGGGCCGGCGCGGTGTTTTCGAAACCGCCGATATCGTGACTCCAGAAACCGAAGCCGGACATGCCGATCGACAGCCCGCCGCGCAGGCTTTCCGCCATCGATTCGTAGTTGGCGTAGCAGTCGCCGCCCCAGTGCACCGGGAACTGCTGCGCGCCCACCGAGGCGGAGCGGGCGAACAGCACCGCCTCCTGCTCGCCGACGGTCTCTTTCAGCACCTTCCACACCAGCTCGTTATAGATGAAGGCGTAGTGGTTGTGCATTTTCTGCGGATCGGAACCATCAAACCACTGGACGTCGGTCGGGATACGCTCGCCAAAGTCGGTCTTGAAGCAATCGACCCCCATCGCCACCAGGCCTTTTAGTTTGTCGGCATACCACTGGCGGGCTTCCGGATTGGTGAAGTCATAAATCGCCAGCCCCGGCTGCCACTTATCCCACTGCCACAGCGAACCGTCCGGGCGCTTCAGCAGATAACCCTTCTCTTTCAGCTCCTTGAACACCGGCGAGCGCTGACCGATGTACGGGTTGATCCACACGCAGACCTTCAGCCCTTTCGCCTTCAGGCGCTTGATCATCCCTTCCGGGTCCGGGAAGGTCTGCGGATCCCATTCAAAATCGCACCACTGGAAGGCCTTCATCCAGAAGCAGTCGAAGTGGAAGACGTGCAGCGGCAGATGGCGCTCAGCCATACCGTCGATGAAGCTATTCACCGTCGCTTCGTCATAGTTGGTGGTGAACGAGGTCGTCAGCCACAGACCAAACGACCATGCCGGCGGCAGCGCCGGGCGGCCGGTGAACTGCGTATAGCGGTTAAGCACCGCTTTCGGCGTCGGGCCGTCGATGACGAAGTACTCAAGGTATTCGCCTTCAACGCTGAACTGGACTTTAGAGACTTTCTCCGAGCCCACCTCGAAGGAGACGCGCTGCGGATGGTTGACCAGCACGCCGTAGCCGCGGTTGGTCAGATAGAACGGGATATTTTTGTAGGATTGCTCGGTGCTGGTGCCGCCGTCCTCGTTCCAGGTTTCTACCGTCTGGCCGTTGCGCACCAGGGCGGTAAAGCGCTCGCCGAGGCCGTAGACGGTTTCGCCGACGCCGAGGTCGAGGCGCTCAAACATGTAGTTGCGCTGGGTCTTACTATCCTGCACGTAGCCGTTGTTTTTTAGCTGGCTACCGGTGATACGCAGGCCGTCGCGCAGAAAATCCAGCGCCCAGAATTCGCCTTTAGTCACCCGCACGCTGAGGCTGCCGCTTTTCAGCTCGGCGAACCCGGCCGTATTTTCTATTTCGACATGGACGTCTTTCTGCACGTTCAGCGGATAGTGCGGGCCGTTATCCAGCGCGCCCTGGAAGTGCTCCATACGCACGCCGATTATCCCTTCCTGCGGCGAGAAAAAGCGCAGGGTGAACAATGGCGTATCCAGCTGCCAGGCGCGTTCGCGGACATCGCGCGGCGCGGCATAGACCACCATTTCATTCCCCTGCTGCTCCACCTCGTAAACCTGTACGGGTTGGATCAGGTTGAGCCCTGGTTGAATGAGCCAGTTTCCATCACTGATTTTCATTAAAACGTCCTCTTAGTTTTGCCATTCTTTGTCGATCGGGGCGGCGGTGAAATCTTGTTCGTTGCGACGCGCGCCCTCGGCCAGCTCGGCCATCATTTTTTTCAGGAACGGCGTTTTCAGCGTGTAGTAGCGTTTGGCGATCACCGCGCTCAGCAGGTAGCACACCGCCGGAACGAGGGTGAACAAGGCGATAATGATGGTGAGGGTGGCGCTGTTCTGGGTTTTAGCGGCGGCATCATAGCCGCCGCCGGCCAGCATCCAGCCGATCAGCGCGCCGCCCAGCGCCAGCCCCAGCTTGAGCACAAACAGGGTGCCGGCGAAGCTGATGCCGGTCAGGCGTTTGCCGTTACACCATTCGCCGTAGTCGACGGTGTCGGACATCATTACCCACTGGATTGGCGTCACCAGCTGGTGCAGTACGCCAATGACGAAGATAAAGACAAACATGGTGATTTCGGCGTCCATCGGTACGAAGAACATCGCCACGCTGAGCACCGCCAGGAGGGCGTTGGTCCACCAGAAGACGCTGACTTTGCATTTCCAGTCGGTCAGCGGTTTCGCCAGCGCCGAGCCAATCAGGTTGCCGACGCAGTAGGTCGTGAGGAAGGCGGTGAACAGCGCCGCCGAGCCCATGATCCAGGTGGTGTAATACATCATCGCGCCGCCGCGAACGCAGACCGCGAGGATATTGAGGATGGTGAGCACGCCGACCACCCGCCACTGGTCATTGCGCCAGATATCACGCAGGTCTTCACGCATCGAAGTACTGCTCGGCGGCGCTTCGACACGCTCTTTGGTGGTGAAAAAACAGAAGGCCAGCATCAGGAAGGCGACCACCGAGAGCACCGCAATGCCGCCCTGGAAGCCGAGCGCTTTATCTTCGCCGCCGATAAAGTTGACCAGCGGCATCATCAGCACGGTGGAGAGCATGCCCCCCGCCGTCGCCAGCACGAAGCGCCAGGACTGCAGCGAGATGCGCTGCGTCGGGTTGTCGGTGATCACGCCGCCGAGCGCGCAGTAGGGGATATTCACTACGGTGTAGAGCAGGGTCAGCAGCGTGTAGGTCACGGCGGCGTAGATCAGCTTGCCGTTGGGGCTTAAATCCGGCGAGCTGTAGGCCAGCACGCAGACGAGGCCGAACGGGATAGCGCCGAAGAGGATCCATGGGCGGAACTTACCCCAGCGGCTGCGGGTACGGTCGGCAAGCAGACCCATACACGGGTCGGAAATCGCGTCCAGCGCGCGCGCCAGCAGGAACATGGTGCCGACAAAGCCGGCGGGGATACCAAAAATATCGGTGTAAAAAAACATCATGTACAACATGACGTTATCAAAAATAATGTGGCTGGCGGCATCACCCATGCCATAACCAATTTTCTCTTTGACGGACAAAATGTGATCTTTCATATGCGCACTATTCCCTTAGCGGCACCGAGGGTTGGTACCGGTTACGGTTTTTGTAAACCTTTGTCGCACTAAGATGAATTGCGATATCTCGTTATCAGATTACGTTTCTTGTTTTCTGTGATCGTGGTAGGGAATCAGGGAGTGAAAAAGTGTAACTCACGGATTTTGTGAGGATTTGTCCAGGACTGTTCTGTAAAGTCCAGTTTTAACAGTAAAAAAGTGCGTTTAGGTATGTGGTAAACGGCTGAAAGTAGCTATAATGCGCCCCGCCTCCATGTAGCAATCGAGGCGCGGAAGATCGTCATCTCCGGTGAGGTGGCTGGACTTCAAATCCAGTTGGGGCCGCCAGCGGTCCCGGGCAGGTTCAACTCCTGTGATCTTCCGCCAGTTTGCCTCTGCTCTCCCAAAGCCACGCCATACCAACCTGAGCCCCCCAAACTCATCATCCCAGCCAATCATTTTCATCCAAACCCTGCGTTATTTTGTCTCTCGCAAACCCGTTACACTGGCGCGGTGGCCGCGTGCCGTTACCAACCGAAACAGGAGAGCCATAATGACCCCCGAACTCAGACACTGTTTTTCCATTACCATCCAGGTTGATAAACCGATAATCGTCTCCCGCAGCCCGCAGACCGGTAAGCGCCAGCTGATCCCGATTGTCGGCGGCAGCGTCTCGGGTCAACTTCGCGGCCAAGTGCTGCCCGGCGGCGTCGACAGCCAGATAATCGAACCCGACGGCACCTGCAGGCTGTCCGCCCGCTATGCCCTGCAGGTGGCGGAAGGCACGGTCTATGTGGAAAACAATGGCATCCGCCGGGTGCCGGCCCAGTATCATGACCAGCTTTTCGCCGACGATATGCGCTTTTTTAGCGATATTCCGCCAGAAGCCATCTATTTTCGCACCGTGCCCACCTTTGAGGTGGATGCTCCCGCGCTCAGCTGGCTAACCACCTCGCTGTTTATCTGCGCCGGTGGCCGGACCCAGGATGGGGTGATGCTCGACTTCTATCAGGTGGGCTGATTTTCACTTTCTGCATATAACTGTTATTGCCGTTAGCCCGTTTTTCCCCTCCCGGCAGCGGTCTACGATGGCTCCATCTTTTCATTCACCCGAATCACAGACCGGAGCAGTTATGAAAGCTATCGCCATTACTCAAGCCGCCGCTGACGGCAACAACATCCCTTCTTTAACCGAGATCGACCTGCCGATCCCCACCGCCCACGGGCGTGATCTGCTGGTCGCTGTGAAGGCTATCTCGGTCAATCCGGTAGACACCAAAGTGCGCGCCGGCTTTCAGGGCGACACGCCGCGGGTGCTGGGCTGGGACGCCGTTGGCGTGGTGCAGTCCGTCGGTGAGGAAGTGACGCTGTTCGCGCCCGGGGACGAGGTCTGGTACGCCGGCGCGCTGGGCCGGGCCGGCAGCAACAGTGAATATCAGCTGGTGGATGAGCGCCTGGTAGCGCACAAACCGCGCACCCTCGATAATGCCTCCGCCGCCGCGCTGCCGCTGACGGCGATCACCGCCTGGGAGCTGCTGTTTCACCGTCTCGGCGTTGAGGAAGGCGGCAATGCGGGCGACACGCTGCTAATCGTCGGCGCGGCGGGCGGCGTGGGGTCTATCCTGACCCAGCTGGCCAGTAAACTGACCGCCATGACGGTGATCGGCACCGCCTCGCGTCCCGAGAGCCAGCAGTGGGTCCGCGAGGCGGGCGCGCACCATGTGATCGATCACAGCAAGCCGCTCGCCGACGAGCTGGCGCGCATTGGTATCACGTCGGTAACCCATGTCGCCAGCCTGACCAATACCGAGCAGCACTTCAACGCGCTGATCGACGCCCTCGCCCCGCAGGGCAAGCTGGCGCTGATTGATGACCCGGAGACCCTGGACGTGGTGCCGCTGAAAGCGAAAAGCCTGTCCCTGCACTGGGAATTTATGTTCACCCGTTCAATGTTTGAGACGGATGATATGATCGCCCAGCATCAGCTGCTCAACCGCGTGGCGGCGCTGATCGACAACCACACTATCAAAACCACCCTTGGCGAACACTACGGCGCCATCACCGCCGCCAATCTGCAGAAAGCGCATCGCCAGCTGGAAACCGGACGCGCCGTCGGCAAGATCGTGCTGGAGGGGTTTTAAGATGATATCGCTTATCGCCGTGCTCAAGGCGAAACCGGGCCAAACGGACGCCCTGCGTCAGGCCCTGCAGGCGCTGCTCCTACCGACGAGACAGGAGCCGGGCAACCTCGACTATGCCCTGTTTCAGCTGCGCGACGCGCCGGACACCTTCTATATGCGCGAGGCGTGGCAGGGACAGGACGCCCTCGATGCCCATGTCGCGATGCCCTATTTTCAGGCGTTTATGACGCAGATGGAGTCTCTGCTGGCTGAGCCGCTGCGGCTGGACTTTCTGACGCCGGTTGAGCCTTAGCCCACCGGCTGACGAGGGGTGGGAAAATCACGCCCCTCCGCCGCGCGGGTTTAAAAGTGGGCGGGAAGCGTGCGGGTTATCTTTTCCAGCACCCCGCGATGGACCGTAATGTAACCACCTTTGCGCAGCTCTGCCAGAATCGACATAACACGGCTGCGCGACAGGTTGGTGCGGCGCTGTATAAAGCTTAACGCATTAATTTGGCGACGATATGCCTCCGGATAGTCCGCCAGCTCTGTTAGCAGGGTTCGCACCATCGGATAAGAATCCACCCCCACCATCTCCTGCGAACGCATGCTCAACACCATCAGCCGCTGCGCCAGAACATGGGCCATCTCCTGCCACAGGTTTTGCGCATTGAGGATCTCGACCGCGGCCTGGTGTCCTATCCAGCGTCCGCGCAAATCTGTCTCAGCAAACAGAGAGCAGTGGTGTTTTTCCGGAATACCGTTAAAGACGCCGTAACCATCGATTAATCCCAATAGCGAAGGGGCAAATATCGTTGATATCACCCTGTTGTTTTCCGCATGGCATAGCGAGGCAATCCCCTCTTCGAGCAGAATTAATCCGGATTCAGCCTGGGTCGGCGGAAAACGATAATAGGTCGATCGCGGCAGCGCAAAGGGTGAGCTGGCGGGCAGGAACGCAGATAACAGGGATTCCACCGCGAATAACGGCTTTGTCTGTCTTCCGTAATAAAAAGACGGTAACGCCTGGTCAGTAGAGAGGCTGGCTGCAGGGATCGACATGGTTTTTATGCCATCAGGTCAGGTTGAAAAAGTGATTCGTTGAGAATCATAGTATCAACAGGTGAATTAACGAATAAAAGACAAGACGTTACGAGGATAAAAAGAGTGTAAGCATCATTATCTGCAATAACTATTTATCTCTATTTTACAGGAATAAAAAATACGATGAGCCTTAATTACCTATAAGGCTTAGCGGCGATAAAGATAAGGCCACCTTATTATTTACTGCGCTGGCTAACGCCGCGCCTGAGGGTTCCTCTACCGCTTTCCCCCTCGCATCTCGGCCAGTCCAGGCTACGCTTATCGATGCCACTGACCACCCGCATTCCCCTCCCGTTCTATTGAGTCCATTCATCAAGAAGAGGTTTCGCTATGCTGATCAACGCTATTGGTACCTACTCCGCCAGCCAGCCGCTGGAATCAATGGCCATCACCCGCCGCGACCCGGGGCCGCAGGATGTACAGATCGCCATCGCTTACTGCGGCGTCTGCCACTCCGATCTCCACCAGGCGCGATCGGAATGGGCAGGAACGCTGTATCCCTGCGTGCCGGGGCATGAAATTGTGGGTCGGGTGACCGCGGTCGGCAACGCCGTCTCGCGCTACGCCGTCGGCGATCTGGTGGGCGTCGGCTGTATGGTCGATAGCTGTCAACAGTGCGAAGAGTGCGCCGAGGGGCTGGAAAACTACTGCGACCACATGGTGCTGACCTATAACGGGCCGACCCAGGACGCGCCGGGACACACGCTTGGCGGTTATTCACAGCAGATCGTGGTCAATGAACGCTACGTGCTGCGGATAACCCATCCCGAAGCGCAGCTGGCCGCCGTCGCGCCGCTGCTGTGCGCCGGGATCACGACATACTCGCCGCTGCGCCACTGGCACGTCGGGCCGGGTAAAAAAGTCGGCGTGGTCGGCATCGGCGGCCTGGGGCATATGGGGATCAAGTTGGCCCATGCCATGGGGGCCCACGTGGTGGCCTTTACCACCTCTGAATCCAAGCGTAATGCGGCCAGAGCGCTGGGCGCCGATGACGTGGTGGTGTCGCGCAACGACGACGAAATGGCGGCCCACGTCAAAAGCTTCGACTTCATCCTCAACACCGTGGCGGCGCCGCACAATCTCGATGCCTTCACCACGCTGCTGAAACGCGATGGTACCATGACGCTGGTTGGCGCCCCGGCCACGCCGCATCCGTCGCCGGAAGTGTTCAATCTGATCTTCCGCCGCCGGTCAATTGCCGGCTCGATGATCGGCGGTATTCCGGAAACTCAGGAGATGCTCGACTTCTGCGCCGAACACGGCATCGTCGCCGATATCGAATTGATCCGCGGCGATGAGATCAACGAAGCCTGGGAAAGAATGGTCAAGGGTGACGTGAAATACCGCTTCGTGATCGACAGTGCGACCCTCGCCGGCTAAGCGCCGCGACGAAAGGTACGCCGCCATTCCGTCGGGCTGACGCCAAAGCGCGCTTTAAACTGCTGGCGCCAGGTGACCGCTGAAAGATAGCCCACCGCCTCCGCCACCTGCTCGACCGGCAGATCGCCCGCCTCAAGCAGAGTCTGGCTGCGGCGCAGACGTTCGGCGGTCAGCCAGTCAGTAATGCTCATCCCGGTTGCCCGGGCGAAGTGGCGGGTCAGGGTACGGCGGCTCATCGCCACCACCCGGGCCAGCGAATCGAGACTGTGCGGCTCGGCAATATGCTGCTGCAGATAATCCAGCAGGCAGTTGATTCGCGCATCGCGGGTGTTTTTCGGCACCGGCTGGGCGATAAACTGCGCCTGGCCGCCCTCGCGGTGCGGCGAAACAATCATCCGCCGGGCGATCTGGTTGGCCGCGAGGCTGCCGAAACGCTGGCGGATGATGTAGAGGCAACAGTCCAGCGCCGCCGCGGTGCCCGCCGAAGTAATGATCCGCTGGTCGTCGACGTACAGGGCGTTGATATCCAGCTGCACCTGCGGAAACCGGCGCTGGAAATCCTGCTCGAACTCCCAGTGAGTCGCCGCTCGCCTGCCGTCCAGCAGCCCGGCGTAGCCGAGGACAAACGCGCCGAGACACAGGCCGACAATCTCCGCGCCGTTATCCCGGGCCCGCACCAGGCTATCAAGCAGCGCCTGCGGCGGACGTCGATCGACCTCGCCCCAGTAAGGCACCACCACGATATCCGCCTGTTCCAGCGCGGCATAATCGCCGGTGGCGTACAGCGCAAAACCATCGCGGGCGCGCAGCAGCCCCGGCCGCTCGGCGCAAATGTGCAGATTAAAGCGTTTGATTTCCGAAACCGAATCGCCAAACAGCATGCAGGGGACGGCGTAGTGAAACGGGCTAAAGCCCTCTACGGCGACAATCGCCACGTCGGTGATTTTCATCGTCTCTTCCCCTTACGCATGTTAATAAACGACGGTTTCTCCATCCTGCGGGATACTCACCACATCGGCAATCTGATTATCCAGCGCATACTGGCGCATCTCTTCCCGGCTCACCAGACAGTGGTTGACCGCCTCGAGGTGGATAGCCATGATTTTTGCTTCCGGCAGGGCGAAGTGCACGTTCAGGAGATCTTCCTTGCCCATGATAATCGGGCCAAAGCCGATGACGTGGGCGTAGCCGGCGTTGAGGACCACCACGTCCGGGCGCAGCTTCAGCAGGTCGGCTGCAATGTCATCGCGCCAGATAGTATCCCCCACCAGCCACAGCGTCTTCTCCTGCGGATGGCGAAACACCACGCCGCAGGCCTCGCCCAGGCGTTCAGCCATCGCCGGCACCGCGTAGGTGCGGTCGCTGCCATGCTGCCCGGAGGTGGTTTTCAGCAGACGCACGCCGGCAAATTCGCTGTCTGCCGACAGCAGGCGCAGATCCTGAAATCCCTGGCTGCGCAGTAGCGCGGCGTCGGCCTTATGCTGGGCGAACACCGGCAGGGTTTTCGGGATCGCGGCGATCGCCGCCGCGTCCCAGTGATCGTCATGGGTGTGGGTGACGATCACCGCGTCAACGTCGACAATTTTATCGCGTGAAAACGGCAGCTCAACCAGCGGATTGCGCAGTTCGCTGCGCGCGGTGCCCGGAAAACCCGGCCAGGCGCCTTTGTCCGCCAGCATCGGATCGATGAGAAATCTTTTCCCGGCGTAGTGAATAATCTGGGTCGCATTACGGATGTGGGTGATGTTCATGTTGGCGTTCCTCTGGGGTCATCTGACGAACATCGTACTGAGTCCCCGCCTGGCTCAACAGGGGCGTTTGGGCAATGATCGATGAAATCGGGCCAACCTGCGGCGGTTGCCATCCGCCTCCGGCTATGTTGTTCTTAAGGCTCAATTTTTGACAGGAGTGGCAGGATGAAAAAGAAACTGACCGCCGCCGATATGCACGACCCGCAGGTCATCGCCGAGACGCCGTGGTTCAGCATGCGTAAGGTGGGTATTGATGTCGCCCCCGGCGAGCGCCGCGACTTTTATTCCATTCATTACCCGCGCCCGGCGGTGGGGATTGTGGCCATCCAGGATGAGAAAGTGCTGCTGATTCGCCACTACCGCTACCTGATCGATAAGGTGGTGTGGGCGATCCCCTCTGGCGGCGTCGATGAAGAGGAAGACCCGGCGGTCGCCGCGCTGCGCGAGCTGTGGGAAGAGACCGGCTGGCAGGCGCAACGCGTTGAGGAGATCATTCGCTTTAACCCCTCCTACGGCAGCAGCGATCAGCTGTTTATCACCTGGCTGGCCACCGGTTTACGCTGGGTGGGGATGGATGCAGATCAGGATGAGGTGATGGAGACCGGCTGGTTTACCTTCGACGAGATAAACCAACTGATCGCCCGCGGCGAGATGCCGGACGGGCTGTCGCTGGTGCCGCTGCTGCAGCTGATGGCGCAGCGGCGAAGCGGCTCGCTTACGGCTTAAGCATCCGCCAGCGGAACCACAGCTGGGCCACGAGGATCAGCACGCCGCCGATAATCTTCTGCAGCGGCAGCTGTTCGCCGTACCACAGCGCGGCGGCAATGACCGTCAGCAGCGGTTCGAGCACCATGATGATCGCCGCGCTGGCCACCGCCGCGTACTTCTGCCCCTTCATCTGCAGACCGAAGCGCAGGCTGGTGGCGATGACAATGCTGGCCACCAGCCAGCCGAGAGTCGGCAGGGTCATCGGCTGGTCCCAGCGTTCAACGGCAGCGGAGATGGTCAACCCGACGATACCGGTGATCGCCAGCTGCACGGTGGTCAGGGGGATCAGCGGTATTTCACGCGCGCAGCGACTGGTGTAACAGAACCAGATCGACTGCACCAGCGCCGTCAGCAAAAACCAGCCCTGGCTGGGGTGGAAGGCTATCGGCATATGCAGACTGAGCAGCCCCAGGCCAACCACCGCGATCGGCAGGCACTCCCACCAGGCGCGCGGCGGGCGCACCTTCATCATCACCCACGCGGTCAGCGGGACGAACATCATCGACAGGCTCATGATAAACGCCCCTTCGCCGAGCGACGCCGTCGTGGAGACCGAATAGATCCACAGGCAGAGGTTGAGCGCAAACCAGAGTCCGCTGATGATGAGTTTTGGCCAGTGCTGCTTTTGCGGGCGAAAACCGCGGCAGAACGGCAGCAGAAGCAGCGCGGCGAAGAAAAAACGCAGCCCAAGAAACGCGAACACCGGCATGCCGGCGATCGCCTCGCGGGAAAATATCCAGCCGCAGGCGGCAATCACCGTCGCGGCAATCAGCAGCAGGTCAGCCTGCCGTTGGCGTACCATACGCACCTCTCCCTGTGTGTTGGCTTACCAGCCAGGCACCGCGCCGCCGTTGAAGATAGTCTCTGCCGCCTTCGCCACCTCCGGCGACTGGTACGACTGCATAAACTCCTTCACGTTTTGCGCGTCTTTATTGTCTTCCCGGGTCACGATGATGTTCACGTAGGGCGAGTTTTTATCTTCGATAAAGATGCCGTCACGAACCGGCGACAGCCCGGTTTGCTGCAGGTAGGTGGTGCTGATGATAGCCACGTCGACTTTGGGATCGTCGAGTACGCGCGGCAGTTGCGCCCCTTCCAGCTCCATGATCTTCAGGTTACGCGGGTTGTCGGTGATATCCACCGCCGTCGGCAGCAGGCCGGTCCCGGCTTTGAGGGTAATCAGCTTCTCTTTTTGCAGCAGCAGTAGCGCCCGCCCGAGGTTGGTCGGATCGTTGGGGATAGCGATCGTCGCGCCGTCTTTCAGTTCGGCGACTGACTTGATCTTGCGCGAATAGCCGGCCATCGGGAAGACGAAGGTATTCCCGACCGCCACCAGATGATAATTATGCGCTTTGTTGTCCTGCTCAAGGAAAGGCCGATGCTGGAAGACGTTGGCGTCCAGATCCCCGGCGTTGGTCGACTCGTTGGGCAGCAGTGAGCCGCTGAACCCCACCAGCTCGACCTCCAGACCGTACTTCTCTTTGGCCACCTTCTTCGCCACTTCCGCCACATCCTGCTCGGCGCCGTTAATCACACCGACCTTAATGTGCTTCGCTTCATTATCCTTTTGGTCGCAGCCGACCAGCGCCAGACCCGCCAGCATCACTGCGGCGGCGGCCCGTAAACGTAATCTCATCCTCTTCACCCTGTCTGTCCTGAATGTCATTGTTTTTTTCGTACAAAACTATAGCGACTTTCGGGTCGGGTAATAAACAGCAAACCACGCAACTGGAAATAAAATCATCTTCGCGAAACGCGAGGCGCTAGCCCCGTCGCCACTCGCCCGGCGTCACGCCATAGCGCATTTTGAAGCGCTTTGAGAAGGACGCCAGCGACTGAAAGCCGCAGCGTTCGGCAATGACCTCGAGGTTGGTCTGACGCTCCAGGCGCAGCAGCCGGGCGGCCAGCGCCATTCGCAACTGCGACAGCCACGCCTGCGGCGTCAGGTGATAGACGCGGGCAAAATGACGGGCAAAGGTGGCCCGTGATAAAAACGCGCGGGCGGCCATACTCTCCAGCGTCCACGGTTGCTCCGGGGTCGCCATCACCGCCAGCACCGCCGGCATCAGGCGTTCATCGCTCATCAGGCGCAGCAGCCCGCCGGGCGGCTGTTGCTCGCCAAGCAGCATGCGCAGCAGGAGCACCAGCAGCGTATCGCCGAGGCTGCGCACGATAGCGCTGCCGCCGGGACGCTGCGCCAGGCTCTCGCGCACCAGTATATTAAGCAGCGCGTCCAGCTCCGGGCAGTCTTCACGCGCATCGGTATGGAGATGGATCAGCGTCGATGCTTCACTGAACAGCCAGCTGACGTGCGGACCAAAATAGAATTCGCCGCACAGCATCTCCAGCGCCCCCTCCGCCGGGCCGGCGCGCATTTCCGTCACCGTGCCGTTAAACCGGTGCGCCACCGGCAGCACCTGGCCCCACTCCACCAGGCTCTCCATCAGATGCGGCGAACCGTGCGGCAGGAGGACGACATCTCCCGCGCGCAGGTGATGAGTCTGGCCGCCGACGTTGAGCCGCCCCTCGCCGCGCAGCACCACGTGCCAGGGCACCACGCCGCTGCGCATTTGCTGGTGCCCGGCCTGCCAGCGGCCGCCGAAGCGACAGTGCAGGTTCACTTCGCAGCGCGGCGCCAGCAGCGCCAGCAGATGACTGAGACTGTCCATGCTTCTCCTGAGACGATAAGACAAAAAGGTGAGACGAAGACCGCCAGTCTAGCATGCGGCAAGCGCCTAAGATGACCCCATTGCCAACACACCCTCGATAACAACAGGAGTTAACCATGAGCCGTTTAGCAGATATCCGTGAACAAGACGCCACCGGCAAAGCCGCCGATATTTTCGCCGGGATTAAAAAAGCGATGGGCAAAGTGCCGAACGCCTACCTGACCATCGGCGGCCACTCGCCGGCGGCGCTGCAGCAGGCGCTGGCGCACAATGCGATGCTCCATAAAGGCAGCCTCAGCGCCCAACAGCTGGAGGCGATTAATCTGTCGGTCAGCGAAGCCACCGGCTGTGACTACTGCCTGGCCGCGCACACCCTGATGGCGAAAAAAGCCGGCTTCAGCAGCGAACAAATCCATGCCCTGCGCCGCGGGGAGTATGCGGAAGAGGCGCAGCTTGATGCGCTGGTGAAATTCGCGCAGACCCTGGTGACCACCACCGGTACGCTGCCGGAAGCCGACGTCGCCGCGCTGCGCAATGCCGGTTTTAGCGACCAGCAGGTGATTGAGATTATCAGCGCCATCAGCGCCATCCTGTTCACCAACATGGTGAACCGGGTTAACGACACGGTGGTCGACTTCCCGAAAGCCGATTAATCCGTCGCGCAGCGCCGGTTTTACAGCCCCAGATCGCTGAGCCCCGGATGATCGTCCGGGCGGCGCCCCTGCGGCCAGTGGAACAGGCGCTCGCTTTCGGCGATCGGCAGATCGTTGATGCAGGCGTAGCGCGTCTGCATCAGTCCGTGCTTATCAAACTCCCAGTTCTCATTGCCATACGAGCGAAACCAGTTGCCGCTGTCGTCGCACCACTCGTAGGCGAAGCGCACGGCAATGCGATTCTCCTGCCATGCCCACAGCTCCTTAATCAGCCGGTATTGCTGCTCCTTGCGCCATTTTCGCTGCAGGAACTCAACAATTTGCCCCCGACCGTGGACAAATTCGCTGCGGTTGCGCCATTCGCTATCCACGGTGTAGGCCAGGGCGACTTTTTCCGCATCGCGGCTGTTCCAGCCATCTTCCGCGGCGCGGACCTTCTGGATAGCGCTGTCGCGGGTAAACGGCGGTAACGGGGGACGTTGTTCGGTCATGCTTACTCTCCTCTACGGGCTAATTGCTGCTGCAGGCGCTGATTCTCCTGCTCCAGGTCCTGAATACGTTGCTGCAGGTTCTGGCTGTACTCCGCCACCTGCTGCGCGCTGTAGCGCGGCGTAATGTGCTGCGGGCAGTTCCAGTCAAACGCCTGCAAATGAAAAAGAAACAGACGTTCAATGCGGGCGCGATAGTTGGCCGGCGCCACCTGCGCCAGCAGCTGCGGGTGGTCCTCTGCCGCCAGGACTTCGACGGTGGCGTAGATTTTCAGCCTGGCACGGCGCGGATAATCCATCAAAAACAGGCAGGCCCGGTCGCTGCCGCGCAGATTGCCGGTAGTAATGTACTGGCGGTTACCACCGAAATCGGCCATCGCCAGGGTGGTGTCATCCAGCAGATGCAGAAACCCCGGCGGGCCGCCGCGATGCTGCATGTAGGGCCAGCCGCTCTGCGACACCGTCGCCAGATAAAAGCTGTCGCGGGTGGCGATCATCCCCGCTTCGCTGTCGCCGAAGCGGTCGGCCTGGCGGCGACTGTGCGGCGTTTGCCACAGCGAGTCGCTGCCCATTTCATGCTGCACATCCATCACGTCCGGGGTGATAGCGATATCGAGAAAGGTTGCTGCCATAGCGCCTCCTGTTGTCTGGCGCCATCATGGACTGTACTGTGAAGAATGATAATACGGGTAAAGTGGCAATCATCTTTCCGCAAAACGGGAGAATAATGGATCGATTAAGCGCGATGGCGCTGTTGGTGAAAGTGACCGAGCTGGGGAGCATGTCGGCGGCGGCGCGGGCGCTGAATATGCCGTTGACCACCGTCAGCCGCCATATTGGCGAACTGGAGAGCGCGCTGGGCGTACGCCTGCTGGCGCGAACCACCCGCAAACTAACGCTCACCGACGCCGGGGGCGATTATGTCGCCGCCGCGCGGCGGATCCTTGAGGAGGTGGAAAACGCCGAACGCCAGGCGACGGGCGAATATCAGGAGCCAAAGGGTGAGCTGGTGATCTCCGCGCCGACGATGTTTGGACGCCAGCACGTTCTTCCGGTAATCAGTGAATTTATCGCCCGCTACCCGCTAATTCGCGTCCGTTTGCTGCTCAGCGATCGCAATGCCGACCTGGTGAGCGACCATGTCGATCTGGCGGTGCGGATTGGCGACCTGGCGGACAGCAGCATGGTGGCCACCCGCCTCGGCACCATGCGGATTGTGGCCTGCGCCCATCCGGCGCTGCTGGCGAAATACGGCGAGCCGCAGCGGCCGCGCGATCTGGCGGCGCTGCCGATCATCCGCATTGAATCGCCGATGCCCTATCGCGGCTGGCGCTTTCGCGCCGCTGAGCGCGAGGACCAGCTGATTAACCTGCCGCCGGTGCTATCCGTCACCACGCCAGAGAGCGCCGCCGATGCCGCGCGGCTGGGGGTGGGGGTGGCCCGCTTACTGCATTATCAGGCGCTGGATGGCCTGCGCCACGGGGAGCTCCGTCTGCTGCTGGAAAACGTCGAGCCGGATCCGGCGCCGGTCCATTTGCTGTATACCGCTCGGGATCTGGCGCCGCTTAAGCTGCGCAAATTTATCGATTTTGCCGCACCGGCGCTGCGTCAGGCACTGCTGCGCATCGCCGGGGCCGCTTAATGCGTCGCGGTCTTCAGCGGCGCCTCCTTTAACAGCCATGAGAGGACAAACGCCACCGCCATAATGCCGGCCGCCATCAGAAACGCCGCGTGGATCGCCGCGCCGAAGGCGTCGAGGTAGTCGAGGCGGATATCCGCGGGCAGGTGCTGGACCGCCACCGGATTCATTCCCGGCGGCAGCACCGCGCCTTCCGGCAGCAGTTGTTGCAGGTTGCTCTGCAGCACGTGCGTGAACACCGCGCCAAACAGCGCCACGCCGATGGAGCCGCCAATCGAGCGGAACAGGGTCACGCCGGAGGTGGCGACGCCGTACTTCTGCGCCGGCATCGCATTCTGCACCGCCAGGACCAGCACCTGCATCACCAGCCCCAGACCCGCTCCCAGCACGCCGGTAAACAGGTACAGCTGCCACAGCGGCGAGTGAATGGTGATGCGGGTCAGCAGTACCATGCCGGTCACGCCGAGCAGGGTGCCGAGGATCGGAAACAGGCGATATTTACCGGTACGGCTGATAATCCGCCCGCTGATAATCGAGGTCAGCAGCAGGCCGCCCATCAGCGGGATTAACTGTAACCCGGCCTCGGTGGGCGTCGCCTCCTTCACCACCTGCAGATAGAGCGGCAGGAAGGTGACTGACCCGAACAGCGACATGCCGATGACGAAGCCGATCAGGCTGCACAGCAGGAAGCTGCGGTTGCGGAACAGCGCCAGCGGAATAATCGGCTCGGCGGCCATCCGTTCTTCGTAAATAAAGCCGATGATCCCCACGATGCCGAAGGCCAGAATGCACCACAGCTGCGGGTCATTCCACGCATGGACGCTGCCCCCTTCCGAGGTAAACAGGATGATGCACAGCAGCGCCATGCTGAGATAAATCGCCCCCAGCCAGTCAATCTGATGCTGGCTGCGTTTATTGCTGCTGTGGAATACCGCGCCGATCACCAGCAGCGCGAACAGGCCGAGCGGCAGGTTGATATAGAAGATCCAGCGCCAGGAGGCGTGCTGCACCAGAAAACCGCCGATCAGCGGGCCGATCACCGTCGCCAGGCCGAAAACGCCGCCGAACAGCCCCTGATAGCGGCCGCGGTTGGCGGGCGGGATGACGTCGGCGACCGCCGCCATGCTGATCACCATCAGGCCGCCGCCGCCGAGCCCCTGCAGGCCGCGCATCAGCACCAGTTGGGTCATATTCTGCGCCAGCCCGCAGAGCGCGGAGCCGACGAGAAACAGCCCAATCGCCACCTGCAGCACGATTTTGCGGCCGAACAGATCGCCAAATTTACCGTACAGCGGCACCGCGATGGTGGAGCTGAGGATATAGGCGGTGACCACCCAGGAAAGCTTGTCCAGCCCGCCCAGTTCGCCGACAATCGTCGGCAGCGCGGTGGAGACAATGGTCTGATCCAGCGCTGAAAGCAGCATCACCAGCAGCAATGCGCTGAACAGCAGGCGTATCGACTGCACCGGTGGGTTTGCGACTTGAGTAGTCATTACAACGCTCGCTTGAAATTAATTAAATGCATAATTAATATTTAGTGAAAGAATGAGTCGGGTCAAGAGATCGCCATATCATGACAGCACAAAAGGATCAGGATGCTCCCCGCCGCCCGGGTCGGCCGCGCGGTAAAAAACCGGGTACCGCCAACCGCGAACAGTTGATGGACATCGCCCTGACGCTGTTTGCCCGAGACGGGGCGGGCCGCGTATCGTTGAACGCCATCGCCAAAGAGGCCGGGGTGACGCCGGCGATGCTGCATTACTACTTCAGCTCGCGGGATGCGCTGGTGACTCAGCTGATTGAGGAGCGCTTTATGCCGCTGCGCAATCACATCAGCCGCATCTTTGTCGATCATCCACAGGACCCGGTACTGGCGCTGACGATGATGGTCGAGACGCTGGCGCATATGGCGGAGAAAAACGCCTGGTTCGCGCCGCTGTGGATGCAGGAGATCATCGGCGAAATGCCGATTCTGCGCCAGCATATGGATGCCCGCTTCGGCGAGGAGCGTTTTCAGGTGATGCTGGGGACGGTGCGTCGCTGGCAGCAGGAAGGCAAGATCAATCCGGCGCTGGCGCCGGAGCTGCTGTTTACCACGGTAATTAGCCTGGTGCTGGTGCCATTTTCACGCATCCACAGCGATCCGCGTTTACAGGCGGTCAACCGTCAGACCATCGTCAGCCACGCGCTGGCGTTAATGGGCCACGGCGTTGGAGGTTAAGGCGTGGTTTTGACGCTTTTGTAGTCCGGATAAGACACCACGCGCCGCCATCCGGGATTTTCCCTGCTCGCACTACGCTTAGCAGGGCTACAACTTCTATGTTAATTCCCGGCAGATTGCGCTCCCGGTTGATCTTCTGCGTTATGTCTCTTATGGCGCAGGGAGCGCACAGGGGGCGGCCAGTCGCCGCCGCCCCCTGTACCCCCGGGCTCCGGCCAGCAAAATCGCCGCTACGCGGTCCCTTCGACTTATCCCTGCAGGCTTCGGGTCGGGCCGAGGCAGCGTCCGTGCAAAACACGGCCCTCAGCCCGCATCCATGCGGGCTGCCCCGGCCTTCCGGGAACGTCTCAGCGATTTTGAGGCCGCCAGCACCGGCAGTTTCAGTCGCGCAAGTGGTTAAAATAACAACAGGTCGCACGAACAGTAGGCCGGATAAGGCCTTTATGCCGCCATCCGGCACAACCACAGGTGCGGTACCTGACCGCCCGGGGATACCAGGATCGTTACAGCGCCTTCGACAAATAGTGGCGCTGCATGCCTGCGTGCGGGAAGTCGGGCAGCGACATCTGCAGCTGATAGCCTAATTTCTGATAAAACGGCAGCGCCTGGAAGCTAAAGGTATCCACCAGCAGATGGCTGCAGCCTTGCGCCTGCGCCTGCTGTTCCGCCTCCTGCATCAGCTCGCTCCCCAGCCCGCGCCCGCGCGTCGTCTCGCTAACCCACAGATACTCAATGCACAGCCAGTTGCCCTTGCGTTTGGCAATCAGCCCGCCCTGCATTACCCCTTGCCCATCGCGGGAGTAAACCCCCAGATCGCCAAACTGCGCCGCATCGAGATACTGCTGATTATACTGCCGTAGACCGGCAAACAATTCTTGTTGATCGTCGGGATTAATGCTTTTTGTAATGATTAGTGTCATTAACTATCTCCAGTATCGCGCTGCCGAATGGTTATTTTCCCTCTCCACTTTCACAAAATATTCTTATTTTCTCCATGATTATTTGCCTTAATTTTTTGCGTTCTAAAAGTAAGCAAAAAAACCTTTCCATTATCGCGACGGATCGTATAATGGGGAAAAATGAGAATGATCATTCTCACCACAAAACCAGAGGAGATGCGCTTTTCACCTCCTGAAGACCGAAGAGGTTGGCTTCAGCGGAGACACAATAACAATCACGTTCAGGAACATCTGTGTTCCTTTTTTGTCATTTTCGCTCACCCGAAAATGCCTCAGCGCCCAACCTATTCCCTCGTTTTTAAATAAACGGGGCGGACGTCTTATATCTTGAGAAAATATAATGAAATACATCATAGCTCCCATCGCGACAGCATTATTTCTCCTTAGCGGGTGCGATAATGCGCAGACATCTGCTCCGCAGCAACCCACGCCGGAAGTGGGCGTGGTCACCCTGCAAAGCCAGCCGGTGCCGGTAGTCAGCCAGCTCACCGGCCGCACCACCGCCTCGCTCAGCGCCGAAGTTCGCCCGCAGGTGGGCGGCATCATCCAGAAACGCCTGTTTACCGAAGGCGATATGGTGAAGGCCGGGCAGGCCCTTTACCAGATCGATCCCTCCAGCTATCGCGCGACCTGGAACGAAGCGGCGGCGGCGCTGAAACAGGCCCAGGCGCTGGTGGTCTCCGATTGCCAGAAGGCCCAGCGCTACGCGTCGCTGGTCAGGGATAACGGCGTTTCCCGCCAGGATGCTGACGACGCCGCCTCCACCTGCGCCCAGGACAAGGCCAGCGTGGAATCGAAGAAAGCGGCGCTGGAGAGCGCGCGCATTAACCTGAACTGGACCACCGTCACCGCGCCGATTGCCGGGCGCATCGGCATCTCGTCGGTTACGCCGGGGGCGCTGGTCTCCGCCGATCAGGATACCGCGCTGGCGACGATCCGCGGGCTCGACACCATGTATGTTGATCTGACGCGATCCAGCGTCGATCTCCTGCGTTTACGCAAGCAAAGCCTGGCCAGCAACAGCGACACCCTCAGCGTGACGTTAACCCTGGAAGATGGCAGTACCTATCCCGAAAAAGGGCGTCTGGCGCTCACCGAAGTCGCCGTCGATGAATCTACCGGCTCGGTAACCCTGCGCGCTATCTTCCCCAACCCGCAGCACGTCCTGCTACCGGGGATGTTCGTCCGCGCGCGCATCGATGAAGGCATCATGAACGACGCGATCCTCGCCCCGCAGCAGGGGATCACCCGCGATGCCAAAGGCGACGCCACGGCGCTGGTGGTCGATGCCGCCAACAAAGTTGAGCAGCGTACCGTGGAAACCGGCGACACCTACGGCGATAAATGGCTGGTGCTGAGCGGCCTGAAAGCGGGCGACAAGCTGATTGTCGAAGGCACCGGTAAAGTGGCCCCCGGACAGACAGTGAAGGCCGTCGCCGTCAACAATAACGGAGGCAACGCCTGATGTTCTCCCGTTTCTTCGTGCGTCGCCCGGTATTTGCCTGGGTGATCGCCATTCTGATTATGCTCGCCGGGGTGCTGGCGATCCGCACCCTGCCGGTAGGCCAGTACCCGGATGTCGCCCCGCCGGCGGTGAAAATCTCCGCCACCTATACCGGGGCGTCCGCCGAAACCCTGGAGAACAGCGTCACCCAGGTCATCGAGCAGCAGCTCACCGGCCTCGACCATCTGCTCTACTTCAGCTCCACCAGCAGCTCCGACGGCTCGGTCAGCATCACCGTCACCTTTGAGCAGGGGACCGACCCGGACACCGCCCAGGTGCAGGTACAAAATAAAGTGCAGCAGGCGGAATCGCGGCTGCCGAGCGAAGTCCAGCAGTCCGGCGTAACGGTGGAAAAATCGCAGAGCAGCTTTCTGCTGATCCTCGCGGTGTATGACAAAACCAACCGCGCCACCAGCTCCGATATCTCCGACTGGCTGGTCAGCAATATGCAGGACCCGCTGGCGCGCGTGGAGGGCGTCGGCAGCCTGCAGGTATTCGGCGCCGAATACGCGATGCGCGTCTGGATGGACCCGACCAAACTCGCCTCCTACTCGCTGATGCCTTCCGACGTCCAGTCGGCGATTGAGGCGCAGAACGTGCAGGTTTCCGCCGGTAAAATCGGCGCGCTACCGTCGTCCAATGCCCAGCAATTAACCGCCACCGTGCGCGCGCAGTCCCGGCTGCAAACCCCTGACCAGTTCAAAGCGATCATCGTGAAAAGCCAGGCCGACGGCTCGGTAGTACGCCTGAGCGATGTCGCGCGGGTGGAGATGGGTAGCGAGGATTACACCGCCACCGCCAATCTGAACGGCCACCCTGCCGCCGGGATCGCGGTGATGATGGCCCCCGGCGCCAACGCGCTGGACACCGCGACGCTGGTGAAAAGCAAAATCGCCGAATTCCAGCGTCAGATGCCGCAGGGTTACGATATTGCCTATCCGAAGGACAGCACCGAGTTCATCAAAATCTCGGTCGAGGACGTGATTCAGACCCTGTTCGAAGCGATTATCCTCGTCGTCTGCGTGATGTATCTGTTCCTGCAGAACTTCCGCGCGACGCTCATTCCGGCGGTGGCGGTGCCGGTGGTGCTGCTTGGCACCTTCGGCGTGCTGGCCCTGTTCGGCTACTCGATTAACACCCTGACGCTGTTCGCCATGGTGCTGGCGATCGGCCTGCTGGTGGATGACGCCATCGTGGTGGTGGAGAACGTCGAGCGCATTATGCGCGACGAAGGGCTCCCCGCTCGCGAAGCCACCGAAAAATCGATGGGCGAAATCTCCGGCGCGCTGGTGGCGATTGCCCTGGTGCTGTCAGCGGTGTTCCTGCCGATGGCCTTCTTCGGCGGTTCGACCGGGGTCATCTATCGCCAGTTCTCGGTAACCATTATCTCGGCGATGATGCTGTCGGTGGTGGTAGCGCTGACCCTCACCCCGGCGCTGTGCGGCGCGCTGCTCAGCCACTCCAAACCGCACACCAAAGGGTTCTTCGGCGCCTTTAACCGCCTGTGGGGACGTACGGAGGCGGGCTACCAGCGCCGGGTGCTCGGCGGCCTGCGCCGGGGCGCAGTGATGATGGGCGCTTACGTGCTGATTTGCGGGGCGATGGCGCTGGCGATGTGGAAGCTGCCGGGCAGCTTCCTGCCGGTGGAGGACCAGGGGGAGATCATGGTCCAGTACACCCTGCCCGCCGGGGCGACGGCGGTGCGTACCGCCGAGGTGCGCCGCCAGGTCACCGACTGGTTCCTCACCAAAGAGAAAGCCAATACCGATGTCATTTTCACCGTCGACGGCTTCAGCTTTAGCGGCAGCGGGCAGAACGCCGGGATGGCCTTCGTGTCGCTGAAAAACTGGTCGCAGCGCAAAGGGGACGACAACACCGCCCAGGCCATCGCCCTGCGCGCCACCAAAGAGCTGGGGACGATCCGCGACGCCACCCTCTTCGCCATGACCCCGCCGTCGGTAGACGGTCTCGGGCAGAGCAACGGCTTCACCTTCGAGCTGATGGCCAGCGGCGGTACCGACCGCGACAGCCTGATGAAGCTGCGCAGCCAGCTGCTGGCGGCGGCCAACCAGAGCAGCGAACTGCAGTCGGTGCGCGCTAACGACCTGCCGCAGATGCCGCAGCTGCAGGTGGATATCGACAACAACAAAGCCGTCTCGCTGGGGCTGTCGCTGAGCGACGTGACCGATACGCTCTCCAGCGCCTGGGGCGGTACCTACGTGAATGACTTTATCGATCGCGGCCGGGTGAAAAAGGTCTATATCCAGGGCGAAAGCGACGCGCGCGCGGTGCCGTCGGACCTTGGCAAATGGTTCGTTCGCGGCAGCGATAACAGCATGACGCCGTTCTCCACCTTCGCCACCACCCACTGGCAATACGGCCCGGAAAGCCTGGTGCGCTACAACGGCTCCGCCGCCTTTGAGATCCAGGGCGAAAACGCCGCCGGCTTCAGCTCCGGCGCGGCGATGGACAAGATGGAAAAGCTGGCCGACAGCCTGCCGGCGGGCTCCACCTGGGCGTGGAGCGGCATTTCGCTGCAGGAAAAGCTGGCCAGCGGCCAGGCGATGAGCCTGTACGCCATCTCGATTCTGGTGGTGTTCCTGTGCCTGGCGGCGCTGTATGAGAGCTGGTCGGTGCCGTTCTCGGTGATCATGGTCATCCCGCTCGGCCTGCTTGGCGCGGCGCTGGCGGCGACGCTGCGCGGCTTAAGCAACGACGTCTACTTCCAGGTGGCGCTGCTGACCACCATCGGCCTGTCGTCGAAAAACGCCATCCTGATCGTGGAGTTCGCTGAATCCGCCGTGGATGAGGGGTATTCGCTCTCCCGGGCGGCGATCCGCGCCGCGCAGACTCGCCTGCGCCCGATTGTCATGACCTCGCTGGCGTTTATCGCCGGGGTGCTGCCGCTGGCCATCGCCACCGGCGCCGGAGCCAACAGCCGCGTGGCGATCGGCACCGGGATTATCGGCGGCACCCTGACGGCCACCCTGCTGGCGGTGTTCTTCGTACCGCTGTTCTTCGTGCTGGTGAAACGTCTCTTCACCCGCCAACGTCCTTCTCAGGAGTAAGGTATGTTTCGTTTGAGTTTTATGTTTATCGCGCTCCTGACCGCGGGCTGCGTCTCGCTTGACCCGCATTATGATCGCCCGGCCGCGCCGGTGCCGGCCACCCTGCCCGGGGCGCACGGCGAATCGACGGCGGTGGTCGGCGACTGGCAGAAAGTGGTCAATGACGCGCGGCTGAAAAAAGTGGTCAGCATCGCGCTGAACAGCAACCGCGATGTGCAAAAGGCGCTGGCCGATATCGAGGCCGCGCGCGCCCAGTATGGCGAAACGCGGGCATCGCTGTTTCCCACCGTTGATGCCGAACTGAGCCACACCCGCAGCAAAACGGTGGCCAGCGGCCTGAGCTCCGCTTCACAGGCCGACGGCGCGGTCTCCAGCTTCGAACTGGACTTGTTCGGCAAGAACCAGAGCCTGTCGCGCGCGGCGCGCGAAACCTGGCTTGCCAGCGAATTCACCGCGCAGAATACCCGGCTGACGATGATTGCCGATTTGACCACCGCCTGGGTGACGCTGGCGACGGATAACAGCAATCTGGCGCTGGCGCAGCAGACGATGGACAGCGCGGCAAACTCGCGCAACATCGTCGCCCGCCAGATGGCGGTTGGCACCGCCTCCGCGGGTGATTTAAGCTCGGCGGAAAGCGTCTATCAGCAGGCGCGCGCCAGCGTCGCCAGCTATCGTACGCTGGTGGCGCAGGATAAAAACGCCATTAACCTGCTGGCGGGGGAAACCGTGCCGGAGAGCCTACTGCCCGGCACTCTCGAGAGTCTCGGGGATAACAGCATCGCGCTGGTGCCGGCGGGCGTGTCGTCGTCGGTGCTGCTGCGTCGGCCGGACATTCAGGAAGCGGAGCACAATCTGAAGAGCGCCAATGCCGATATCGGCGCGGCGCGGGCGAACTTCTTCCCGTCGATTTCCCTGACCGCCAGCGCCGGGGTCGGCAGCGACTCGCTGTCGTCGCTGTTCAGCCACGGGATGCAGGTGTGGTCGTTCGCCCCCTCCATCAGCCTGCCGCTGTTCACCGGCGGCAGCAACCTGGCGCAGCTGCGCTATGCGGAAGCGGAGAAAAAGGGGCTGATCGCCACCTACGAGAAATCGATTCAGAGCGCGTTTAAGGACGTTGCCGATGCGCTGGCGCGCCGGGAAACGCTGAGCGAAGAGCTCGATGCCCAGCGGCAGTACGTCGCCGCCGAGCAGACATCGCTGGATATTGCCATGAAGAGCTATCAGGCCGGAGTCGGCGATTATCTGTCGGTGCTTACGGCCCAGCGCACGCTGTGGTCGGCGAAGACGACGCTGCTGTCCCTGCAGCAGACCGACCTCAATAACCGGATCACCCTCTGGCAGTCGCTGGGCGGCGGCGCCAGTTAATTTCACCCGCCGGGCGGCCGCGCCCGGCTTCTGTAAGGAATCGTTATGCCACGTGTTTCCCTCTCCTGGGCGCTGATCCTCGGCCTGCTGTCGGGTATCGGCCCGCTGTGCACGGATTTTTATCTACCGGCGCTGCCGGAGATCACTCAGCAGCTGCAGGCCACCAGCACCCAGACCCAGCTGTCGCTGACCGCCGCGCTGATTGGTCTCGGCCTGGGTCAGCTGTTTTTCGGCCCGCTGAGCGACCGCATTGGCCGCCTGAAACCGCTGGCGCTGTCGCTGCTGCTGTTTATCTTCTCTTCGGCGATGTGCGCCCTGACCCGCGATATCAACATGCTGATTGTCTGGCGCTTTTTACAAGGCTTTGCCGGCGCCGGCGGCTCGGTGCTGTCGCGATCCATCGCCCGCGATAAATACCAGGGCACCCTGCTGACCCAGTTTTTCGCCCTGCTGATGACCGTGAACGGCATTGCGCCGGTGCTGTCCCCGGTGCTGGGCGGCTACGTTATCACCGCCTTCGACTGGCGAATTCTCTTCTGGACGATGGCCGCCATTGGCGGCGTGCTGCTGGTGATGAGCCTGGCGATCCTGCGGGAAACGCGCCCGGCCACAGCGGCGCATGCCAGCCGCCAACGGCCCGGCCAGCCGGTGCTGAAAAATCGCCGCTTTCTGCGCTTCTGCCTGATCCAGGCCTTTATGATGGCCGGGCTGTTCTCCTACATCGGCTCTTCTTCCTTCGTGATGCAGAGCGAATACGGCATGAGCGCCATGCAGTTCAGTCTGCTGTTCGGTCTGAACGGTATCGGGCTGATCATCGCCGCGATGATCTTTTCCCGTCTGGCGCGCCGCTTTAGCGCCGAAAGCCTGCTGCGCGGCGGCCTGACGCTGGCCGTGAGCTGTGCGGCGATCATGCTGCTGTTTGCATGGCTGCAGCTGCCGGTGCTGGCGCTGGTCGGCCTGTTCTTTACCGTGTCGCTGATGAGCGGCATCAGCACCGTCGCTGGCGCGGAGGCGATGAGCGCCGTCGATGCCGCGCAGTCCGGGACCGCGTCCGCGCTGATGGGCACCCTGATGTTTGTCTTCGGTGGCATCGCCGCGCCGCTGGCGGGTCTCGGCGGCGAAACGATGCTGAAAATGAGCCTCGCGATGGCCATCTGCTACCTGCTGGCGCTGCTGCTGGGCCTCAGCAAACCGCGCGACGCACGCTAATCTCCTGCTGCGGTAATAAAATATTCCAGATTTATTACCGCACTATTTCCCGCCATATCTGCCATTCTCGTATTATTCTCCACGTACTAATCGTGATACCCTTCACAGGAAAGGAATAAATAATTCCTTATACTGCGCGCCACTGAGAATAACGAGGTTTCTATGAGTATCGACCTGAGCAAACTGCTGACCGAGCGACGTAACGCCAACAGCGCCAACATTGACACCCTCTCCACCCTCGAGATGCTGACGGTGATAAACCAGGAAGACCAGCAGGTAGCCCAGGCGATAACGCCCTATCTGCCGCAGATTGCCGAGGTGGTGGATAAGGTCGCGGCGGCGCTGCAGGCCGGTGGCCGCTTGATTTACATTGGCGCGGGTACCTCAGGGCGTCTGGGGATCCTCGATGCCAGCGAATGCCCGCCAACCTTCGGCACCCGCCCGGAGCAGGTGGTGGGGATCATCGCCGGCGGACATAAAGCGATTCTCAGCGCCGTGGAAAACGTGGAAGACAACAAAGCGCAGGGGGCGATGGATCTGCAGAACCTGAACTTCAGCAACCGCGATGTGCTGGTGGGGCTGGCGGCCAGCGGACGCACGCCGTACGTCATTGGCGCCATGGAATACGCCCATAGTCAGAATGCCTTTGTCGCCATCGTCAGCTGTAACCCGCATGGCGAAATGGCCCAGCTGGCGGACGTGGCGATCACCCCGGTAGTCGGCCCGGAAGTGGTCACTGGCTCTACCCGCCTGAAAGCCGGCACCGCGCAGAAGCTGGTGCTGAACATGATCTCCACCGGGGCGATGATCCGCGTCGGCAAGGTGTACAGCAACCTGATGGTCGACGTTGAAGCGACCAACGCCAAGCTGATTGAGCGCCAGGTCTCTATCGTGATGGAGGCGACCGACTGCGATCGTCCCACTGCCCGGAAGGCGCTGGAGGCCTGCGGCCGCCACTGTAAAACGGCGATCGTGATGGTGCTGGCGGACTTAAGTGCCGAAGACGCGCAGTCGCTGCTGGCAAAAAACAACGGCTATATCCGCAAGGCGCTCAGCAACACCTGAGCACCGACAGACAGGTAACGGGCAATGGCAAAAATAACGAAAGAGATGATAGCGCGGATCCTCGCCCACGTGGGCGGCGCCGCAAACGTCGCGCAGGCGGGCAACTGCATGACGCGCCTGCGCTTGACCCTGCGCGATGAAAGTCTGGCCGACAGCGCCGCCATCCGCCAGATTGACGGCGTGATGGGGGTGATCGTCAGCGACGAGCAGTTCCAGGTGGTGCTCGGCCCCGGCAAGGCGCAAACCGCCGCCGAAATGATGAACGGCCTGCTGGAGGCGGCGCCCGCCGCCGCGCCGACGCTGGCCGACGTCGCGGCGGAGAAAAAGCAGGCGCTGAAGGGCAAGCAGACCAGTGCGGTGCAGAAGTTTCTCGCCAAATTCGCCACCATCTTTACGCCGCTGATCCCCGGCTTTATCGCCGTCGGGCTGCTGCTGGGCTTCGCCACCCTGGCGGAACAGGTTTTCGTACTGGAGAACGCCCATCCGAACGCCAGCCTGGTGGCGCTGATTGGCTATATGAAGGTCTTCAGCAAAGGGATGTTCACCTTTCTGAGTATCCTGATTGGCTATAACGCGCAGAAGGCGTTCGGCGGCTCCGGCGTGAACGGCGCGATTATCGCCTCGCTGTTCGTGCTGGGCTACAACCCGGAGGCAACCAGCGGCTTCTACGCCGGCATTTCCACCTTCTTCGGCCATGGCATCGATCCGCGCGGCAATATCATCGGCGTACTGATCGCCGCTATCCTTGGCGCGTGGGTTGAACGCCAGGTGCGGCGGGTGATGCCGGCCAACCTCGATATGATCCTCACTTCGGCGGTGACGCTGCTGATCATGGGCGCGGTGACCTTTACGGTGATCATGCCGATTGGCGGCTGGTTGTTTACCGGCATGTCGTGGCTGTTCCTGCATCTTAACGGCAACCCGTTTGGCTCGGCGGTGCTGGCCGGCCTGTTCCTGCTGGCGGTGATGTTCGGCGTCCATCAGGGGTTTGTCCCGGTCTATTTTGCGCTGGTGGACGCCCAGGGCTTTAACTCGCTGTTCCCGATCCTGGCGATGGCCGGGGCCGGGCAGGTGGGGGCGGCGCTGGCGCTGTTCTGGCGGGCGAAGCGCGATTCGCTGCTGCGAACCCAGATTAAAGGGGCGATTATTCCGGGCTTCCTCGGGATTGGCGAGCCGCTGATCTACGGCGTCACCCTGCCGCGGATGAAGCCGTTTGTCACCGCCTGCCTCGGCGGCGCCTGCGGCGGGTTCTTCGTCGGACTGATCGCCTGGCTGGGGCTGCCGGTCGGCCTGAACACGGTGTTCGGTCCGTCCGGTCTGGTGGCGCTGCCGCTGATGACCTCCGGCAGCGGAATTTACGCCGGGATGGCGGTCTACGCCGGCGGGCTGGCGGTCTCCTACCTGTGCGGTTTTGTCCTCACCTGGCTGTTCGGCAGTAAAAATGTCGATTTAAGCTAGAACGCGACTATCGGTTAATGCCCGGCGGCGGCTTCGCCTTACCGGGCCTGCAAAATAGTTACGCCGCCGCGCCCGACTACCATTTCCTGCCCCGCCGCCCGGGCGCGCGCATGCTATGATTCCCCTTTGTCATATTTCGCTTGAGGAAAAGATGGGCTCCAGCAAAAAAGGGATGCTGAACGTACTGATTGCCGCCGTGCTGTGGGGCAGTTCCGGGGTGTGTGCGCAATTTATTATGCAGGAAAGCCAGATGTCGTCGCCGTTTCTGACCATGACGCGTCTGCTGTTCGCCGGGCTGATCCTGCTGATGCTCGGCTTTGTTCACGGCGACCGCATTTTCCGCGTGCTGCAAAACCGCCGCGACGCCCTAAGCCTGCTGTTTTTCTCGCTGTTTGGCGCGCTAACCGTGCAGTTCACCTTTCTGATGACCATTGAAAAATCCAATGCCGCCACGGCCACGGTGCTGCAGTTTCTGTCGCCGACGATCATCGTCGCCTGGTTCGCCCTCGCCCGCAAAGCGCGTCCCACACCGCTGGTGCTGGGGGCTATCTGCACCTCGCTGGCGGGCACCTTTCTACTGGTGACCCACGGCAACCCAACGACGCTGTCGATTTCGCCGGCGGCGCTGTTCTGGGGGATCGCCTCGGCGTTTGCCGCCGCGTTTTATACCACCTATCCTTCAACGCTTATTGCCCGCTACGGGACGCTGCCCATCGTCGGCTGGAGCATGCTGTTCGGCGGCGCGATGCTATTGCCGTTTTACGGCGGCCAGGGCACCGATTTTGTGGTTAACGGCAGCCTGCTGTTAGCTTTTTTCTACCTGGTGGTGATCGGTACTTCGCTGACCTTCAGCCTCTATCTCAACGGCGCGCAGAAGATTGGCGGCGCAAAGGCCGGGATCCTCAGCTGCGCCGAACCGCTGAGCAGCGCCCTGCTATCGCTCCTGCTGCTGGGGATCACCTTCACGCTGCCGGACTGGCTGGGCACTCTGCTGATCCTCGCGTCGGTGGTGCTGATCGCCATCGACTCGCGGCGGCGGGTGAGAGCCGCCTGAGCAGGCGATAAAAATTGCATTTTCAATAAGTTAAACTGACCACTATTTGCGTGTTTTCGCGCCTGCGCATATAGTTGACGGAAGCGATTACGGAAGGAGAAGCCTGATGAAAGCATGTTGGATGGTATGCCTGGTCACCGCCCTGAGCGCCACGTCGGCGTGGGCCGAATCACCGCTGCAAAGCCTGCAGTTCGAGCAGCAAAAACAGCAGGTGCTCAAAGCGGTGAAGGAAAAATGCGCGCCAGCAAGCCACCTCAGCGATAACGATTTTGCCAATAAAGTGCTGGCGACCGACGGTAACAAGAACGCGGTCCGCGAAGCAACGCTGGCGAAGGAGCGCAATAACCAGAAAAGCTACCAGGCCGCAATCGACAAAATCGTCTGTCCGGCCAAATAGCGGTTATTTCAGCCTCGCGACCAGCGTTTTCCAGTCAAACGGCGTAAGCTGCCTGTAGCTCAGGCTACGGGCGGCCATCTGCTCCGGCAGCTGGCGCTGGCTTTTCGCGATCGCCTCACTCATTATCCCGGCGCTCCCCACGTCACGCAGGGTTTTCACCACCTCTTCCATCTCTTCGCTGCGCCGAATGCCATGTTCCGCCACCCGGCTGATCAGATAGTCGGGGAACGCGCCTGTCCAGCCCAGAGAGGGGAAACTATGATGCAAGGAGCTAAGCACCTCCTCCTCAACGCCGTATTCACGAGCCGCAAACAGGCATTCTGTGGTAAGCGCTTCAAGACCTTTGATCATCACGCTACGGCACATTTTTATCGCCGACACCTGGCCCACCGTACTGGCGCCATAGCGGGCATTCAGCCCCAGCCCCTGCAGACGCGGCGCGATCGCCTCCGCCTGCGGCCCGCCGATCAATAACGGTGTCTGCAATCGGGCCGGCGGTACCGGCGCCATCACCGCGACATCGATGTAGGCGCCCGGCAGAAAATGTTCAGCCGCCTGCCGTTTCGTCTCCGGCGCCACGGAGTTGAGATCGAGGAAATATTGTCCCGGCTGCAGCAGCGCGGCCGCCTGCTGCGCCACCTTTAGCGCCTCACCGGCGGTCACAGTAGAAAAAACCAGCGTGGCCCCCTCCAGCGCCTGCGCCAGCGAATTTCCCACCTGAACGCGCGAATCACGGGCTTTCCTGAGCATTGCCTCTCGCTCCGGGCCATTGAGCTTGCAATCCCAAATGGTCACCGCATGCTCACGGGCCAGATCCGCCGCCAGAATGCCACCCGCCTCGCCAAAACCAATAAACGCGATTGTCATCATCACTCCTCACGCGGCCAGACGCGGGCCGGAATAAAAACCTCGCCAGCAAACAGCAGTCGCGCCGTGCGTAACAGGCCGCAGCCAGCCAGGGCGCCGTCAGCATCAAGCTGAAGCGTCACGCTAAATTCGCCTGTCGGATGCTCGACGCTGAGCAGCGGCGTATCGCCTGGCGCTACCTGCGCCAGGCCCTGCGCGACAGAGCCGGGGAGCAGACAAGCGCTGGCCACGCTCACCGCGCCAAATACGCCGATCGACGCGTGGCAGCGGTGGGGGATAAAGGTGCGGCTGCTGATGGCGCCGCCGTGTCGCGGCTCGGCGATCAGGGTCATCTTGGGCACCGTGCGCTGGCTGACGTCGCCAAGCTGCATCAGCGGCCCGGCCTGCAGGCGAATCGACTCCAGGCGACGTTTAAGCGCGTCGTCATTATCCAGCCGTTCGCGCGTCTCATAGCCGGTGCAACCGAGGTCGCACGCGCGCAGCAGGATCACCGGCATTCCGTTATCGATGCAGGTCACCTCGACGCCGTCAAAACGGTCACGAACCCGGCCGGTCGGCAGCAGCGCCCCGCAGCTGGAGCCGGCGACATCAAGAAAATGGAGCAGGATCGGGCTGGCGCTGCCCGGCACGCCATCGATACGACTCTCGCCGACGTAGTTGACCCCGTCGGCGTCACAGGGGATCTCTGCCACCGCCAGTTGCCCCGTGTTCTCCATAAAAATACGCACCCGAGTGAGCGGCGCATCGTGGCGAACCAGACCGCGCTCGATGGCGAAAGGGCCAACGGCGGCAAGAATATTGCCGCAGTTTTGGCCGTAATCCACGGTAGCCGCCGCCACGTTCACCTGGGCAAACAGATAGTCCACATCGGCGTCAGGCCGTGCGGAGCGGCGGATAATCGCCACTTTGCTGGTCAGCGGATCGGCGCCGCCGATCCCGTCAATTTGCCGGGGATCAGGCGAGCCCATCACCGCCAGCAGCACCGCATCACGTCGCACCGGATCGGCAGGCAGATCGTCGGCCAGAAAACAGGCCGCTTTAGAGGTGCCGCCGCGCATCCATAGACAGGGGATTCCGCGTTGCGCCATTTATTCCTCCACCTCGTCTGCGCGGTCGTAATACCGCAGGCCCTTTTCCGCCAGACGCGGACGCATAGCGTAAATATCCAGCCCCAACTCGCCATTGCGCATCCGCTCACGTTTCGCAAGCTCATTGCTCATGCGGGCTTCCGCTTTATGGAGCACATCACGGACCCGGGCGTGAGGCAGCACCACGACGCCATCGTCGTCGGCCACTACGACATCGCCCGGCTGTACAAGCTGACCTGCGCATATCACCGGGACGTTAACCGAACCGAGGCTCTCTTTCACCGTCCCCTGGGCATAAACCTGACGGGACCAGACGGCGAATCCCATTTCCCGCAACGTTTGCGAATCACGAATGCCGATATCGCCCACCAGCCCGACCACGCCGCGCGATTGGAGAGACGTCGCCAGTAGATCGCCGAAGAAGCCATCGCCGCACGGCGAGGTCGGGACCACCACCAGAATATCGCCGGCGCGGCACTGCTCGACCGCCACATGAAACATCCAGTTGTCGCCAGGCGTCACCAGCACGGTTACCGCGTTGCCCGCCCGGCTGACGCCCTGCTGAATCGGACGGATTGCCGGCCCCATCAGCCCCTGACGATCCCAGGCTTCATGGAGCGTCGCCACCCCGGCCGCCTCACAGCGGCGCAAAACCGCCTCGTCATGGCGCGGCAGGTGGCGGATCACAAGGCCTTTTTTATTTAACAGGTTCATGCCAGGTTCTCCGTTACGCGGGGGAAGATGCTCTGGAAGGCTTCGCCGTGAACGATATCGCGTGCGGCCGTGATGCCGATATTGCGCTTGGCCTGCACCCCGCGCTGCAGCGCCACGCGGGTGTAGTATTCCCACAGATGCTCCTGACCCTGCATGCACTGAATGGCCTGATACTTTTTCTCCCAGACGGCGGTGATGTCCAGCAACACATCGGGTTTCCAGTTGCACTGCTCCGGCTGGTGCGGTTCGAAACAGTAAACCGGGGGAGCAGAGACAATTTTCTCGCCAGGGCGATAGCCTTCTGCCTGGGCGATAATCCGTGCTTCCTGGGCCAGATGGGAGGCCAGCGGATGATCGTAGTTATAGGGATCGTGCAGGGAGTGCGTCAGGACAAAGTGGGGCTGGATACGGCGATACACATCCGCCAGACGAAATAGCGTCTCTTTATCGGCGCGCAGCGGATAGTCGCCGATATCAAAGAATTCGACGCTGGCGCCCAGGATCGCGGCGGCGGCCTGCGCCTCTTCGCGACGCACCTGCTTCACCGCCTCCTCGGTCATGTTGCCTTTACGCCACAGTTTGGCGGACTCGCCGCGCTCGCCAAAGGATAAACAGACCACATGGACCTGATAGCCCTGCAGGGCATGCAGCGCTATCGCACCGCCCGCGCGCCAGACGAAATCGGCCGAGTGGGCGCTGACGACAAGGGCACTTTTTTCGCTAACCGGATGAGACATGATGGCTTCCTCTGTTGTTTTTTTCAGCTTGTCATGTCCCGTCGTGGGGAGGTAATTCGTTAACTTGCGAAGGCTATGATTTTTATTTATGTTGTCGTCTCACTCACTTTTTCAGGCCTGACGAACAATGCTAAAGAGAAAGCACGATAAAATTATAAATATCATGCAGCTGCGCTTTTTCTGTCAGGTCGCGCTGCGCGGTAGCGTCTCACGCGCGGCCGATGACTTATTCCGCACGCAGTCAGCGATAACCCGGGCTATTCGCGATCTTGAAGCCGCGTTGAACGTCACGCTGTTCGAACGCCATTACAGCGGCATGGTGCCCACCGAGTATGGCAAGTGCATCCTGCCGCGCGCCCGGCGGGCGATTGACGACCTGCAGGCCATCCCGGCGCTGCTGCAGAAGCACCATACCCGCAGCAGCGGCCCGCTGGCGGACGCCGGCTGGCTGTTCAATACCCGCCGCTTAGCCATTTTTATTCAGCTCTATCACGTCAACCATACCCAAACCGTCGCGCAACAGTTGGGGATCACTCAGCCGGCGGTCAGTGCCGCGCTGAAGGTCCTGGAAAAAGGAGCGGATTCGGCGCTATTTCGCCGGACGCCAGAGGGGGTGCGTCCCACGCCTGCCGCAGAGCTACTCTATCCCCCGGTGAGCAGAGCGCTCAACGAGCTGGAAAACATCTGGAGCGATCTCGCTGCCCGTCGCGGGGTGTTGGAGGGCACCGTGCGCATTGGCGCCCTGCCGCTGAGCCGGACCCGGCTACTGCCCTCCGCCATCGCCGCCTTTCTGGCCCAGCACCCGGGCATCACCCTCATGACCAATGAAAGCCCGTATGAGTCGCTGGTCGCCGATATGCGGGCAGGTAATATTGATTTTATTATCGGCGCCCTGCGCCAGGATGAAGATCTCCCGGACCTCTGTAGCGAAGCGTTATTCGAAGAGGATATGTTGATTTTACTGCGTAATAACCACCCGCTGCTGCGCCATCCGGACCCGCGCAGCCAGCTGGCGACAGCGCAATGGGTGCTGCCGCGCGCCAACGCGCCGGCGCGCAATTTGCTGGATAAGGCGTTTGTCACCCTGGGGCTGCCGCTGCCCCAGCCGACGGTGGAGACCGGGGATGCGGCGATGGTGCGAGGATTGCTGCAGGGCTCCGACATGCTGGCGGCGGTCTCCGCCAGCCAGATGCGTTTTGAAACTGACAATGGGCTGCTCAGCGTGTTGCCGGTTCCCCTGCCCGATACCACCCGGCGTATCGGGCTGACGTTTCGCGCCGGCAGCCTGCCCTCCCCGGCGACGCAGGCGCTGTTGCGTTTTATTTACCAGCAGGTTCAGGACGGGGCCGTTTAACGTTTACCCGCCACCGAATAGGTTACCTGCTGGTTGCGCGTTTGCTGAAACGCCTCCAGCGTCTGCCCGCGCATCGCGGCGTAAATATGCAGGTTGGATACGCCGACCACCGCGCCCATTTTCTCCAGCAGGAAGAAGCTGGCGCCATACTGAATTAATCCCCGCCAGTCGCGCGCGTTGAGCAACTGCTGTTCCTCCTCACTCAGTCCGGCTTCGGCATAAAGCGACTGAGGCGACTGCAGAAAACGTTCGCGCCAGGCAGGCTCAATCAGCCGATGCAGGAAACGGTTAAGCCGCAAGCCATTCAGGCTGCGCTCGTGGGCAAAAGGATAGGTTCCCGGCAGTTTCTCCACCCCGGCCAGCTGCTGCGCCATATGCTGGCGATGACGCGTCAGGGTATCGACGGGGGGCAGGCGCGCATTGTTCTCAAGGATCAGCGTGGCGATACCGGTCATCGACGGCAGGTAATAGTCGCGCCAGGTTTCGGTGACATTGGCTGATAGCGCGCCGCGCATCACCAGCCACATGATCACTTCGGACCCCTCCATCCCCCCCAGCTCGGCATATTCGCCAAGGGTCATTTCGGTAAGCTTTTCCGGGTCATTAACCAGCATATCAACAAACTGGGCATCCCAGTCGGGATTATTAAATCCGCAGCGCTCGCCATGAACCTGATGCGAGAGCCCGCCGGTCGCGACAATCGCCACATTGATATCTTCCGGGAAGCTTTCAATCGCCCGGCGCAGCGCCTGGCCGAGTTTGTAACAACGGCGCGCGCTTGGTACCGGAAATTGCAGCACGCCGATCTGTAACGGGATCACCGCCGTCGGCCACCCCTGCGCTTCATCCCAGGGCAACAGCGCCGAAAGCGGCGAGAAAAGGCCGTGGTCGAGCTTTTTATCCATAAAGAACGACATATCAAACTCGTCGGCCATCAGGCTGGCGCCAATGTGCCTTGAGAGCGCCGCGTTGCCCTGGACCGGCGGCAGACAGCGCGGTCCGCCGCCCTCATCGGCAACGTCATATTGACTGTCGATTCCCAGCGTAAAAGTCGAATAGTGATCGAAGAAAAAGGCGGTCACATGGTCATTAAAGATGTACACCAGCGCATCCGGTTTTTTCTCCTCCAGCCAGCGCTGCAGCGGTTCGAAGCTCTGGAAGATCGGCGCCCACGCCGGGTCCTGCTGTTTATGATGATCGACCGCGAAGCCGATAGTCGGGGTATGAGAGACGGCGATACCGCCGAGAATGTTAGCCATCAGATAACTCCACTTATCGGTGTTCGAGGGGGGATGACAAAGCGTCAAGTTCTGCCTCTGTGAGTCGAGGCTTAGCGTGATTCATACGGTGCAACAAAATACAGATCCCCGCCAGGCAGGCCGGCAGCGCAAGCACCAAAAAGATCGACGAGTGTCCCGGCACGGCCAGCATCAGCATCCCGCCCAGCGTGGAGCTGAGGATAGCCCCGGTACGGCCGATACCATGCATCCAGCTGACTCCGGTAGCGCGGATCTCGGTTTGATAATAGGCGGGCGAATAGGCCTGCAGACCGTTCTGCGCGCCGTTAATGCACATCCCGCTGATAAAAATCAGCACCGACAGCGCCGCCGAACCGAAATCCATCACCCCCTGGGACAACAGGCACAGGCAGCCGAGGAAATAGGTTGCCGCAATCACGGCTTTCGCCGAAGCGCGATCCATCAGCATACCGACAAGGATCCCGCCCAGCGGGCCGCCGAGCTGGAACAAGCCGGTCATCATCGCCGCCTGCTGCAGCGACAGCCCGCCGGAGCGGAGAATGGTTGGCAGCCAGCCGTTCAGCAGGTAAATCACAAACAGCCCCATAAAATAGGTTAACCACAGCGCTATCGTGCCGCGGGCATAGCCATGCCGGAACAGCTGCGCCACTTTGCTGCTCCGCGTGATGGGCGGCGCATTCAGCTGGAAAACGGTTTCAGCCGTAAACTGGCCCCCAAGCCGGTTAAGCGCCCTGGCAATCTGCTCGCCCGGTAGTCGGCGCGCCACCATGTTCATCGCCGACTCCGGCAACATCACGATCATAAAGGGGAGCACCACGAGCGGCAGCACGCCGCCAAAAACCAGCGCCGAGTGCCAGCTGTAATGCGATAACAAACCGGCGGCGATAAAGCCGCCGAGGCCGGAACCCACGTTGAATCCGCTGTACATCAGGGTGATCATCACCCCTTTACGCCGCTCCGGCATATATTCCGCCACCAGCGTGACGCAGTTGGGCATCACGGCGCCAAGTCCAAGGCCGGTGAGAAAACGCATCAGCGCCAGCTGTGATGGGCTTTGCGCCACGGCGCCGGCCAGGCTGAACAGCGCAAACAGCGCCACCGACCAGAGTAAAATGCGTTTTCGGCCGTAGCGGTCAGAAAGCGGGCCCGCTACCAGGGCGCCGATGGCGACGCCGAACATGGCCGCCCCGAGTATCGGCCCCATTTCAGCCCGGCTGATGCCCCAGTCCTCAATGAGCGCCGGGGCGACAAAGCCCATCACCGCAGCGTCATAACCATCCAGCATAATGATGATGAAACAGAGTAGCAGCACGTTCCATTGAAAGCGCGAGACCGGGCGGGCATCTATCCACGCTTTCACATCGACAACGTTCGTGTGATTCATAGGGTGACTTCCTCAAGCAGGCGGTACGAATGTTCTGGTTAGTGTTTTTTGAGTGGAACTTTCGTACTCAACTTAAGGCAGGTCACGCAGGCTGTCCGGTTCGAAAATCCGGCGTCAGATATGAGTTTTATTTATAATGTGAGGGATACGACAAAAACCAGCCAGCAAAAAACCCGCAGCCAACGGCGGCGGGTCAGGGCAAGAGCAGCGTTTAGTGCTTCGGAATAATTAAATCGCCGCGCAGCGGGCTGCCGCCCGGGTTGTCCGTTTTCTCGGTCAGCCAGTTGACGATCCGCGATGCCATCGCGTCCATGGAATATTCAATCGCCGGGATAGTCGGGATACCGGGCAGCTGTAACGATCCGGCGAGGCTAAACACCATGACATTTTGCGGAACGGCGCGGTTAAACGCCTGCAGCTGCGGCACCACGCGCTGCGCCTGCTGTTCATCGCTCACCAGCAGCGCGTTAAAGTTCAGCGTCGTGGCGTTATTGACCAGCTCCTGCACCGCCACCGACGGCGAGGTATTATCCAGAAACACCAGGTTGCGATTAAACGGCAAAAAGTTTTTTTCCAGCGCGTGCTTGTAGCCCAGCAGCACCTGGTCGGCAAAGCCGCTGCTCTGCGGATGAATCAGCGCAATCTGCCGTCTCCCCTGGCTAATCAGATAGTGACAGGCGGTTTCGGCGGCGAAAGCATGATCGAACTGAATACTGTTGTCGCCTTCGCTATCGAGGCAGTCCACCAGCACCACGTCCGGGCGGTTAATATTCAGAGGAAAACGCGCACCGATGATTAGCACGTTATCGCACAGCCCGCAGGTCAACTCCTCCAGAGAGTTCATCACGCCGTGGCTGGTGTTGGCGAAGCGCAGCAGCAGGTGTTTCTGGTGCTGGCTGAGCTGTTTTTCCAGGGCGTAGAGATAACTGGTGGTTTGGTTGATGTTGTCCTGGGCGCAGATGACGCCGATGCAGCCGGTGGACTGGCTGAGCAACGACTGGGCTATCATGTTTGGCCGGTAATTGAGCGCTTCCGCCGCCTGCAGCACCGCCTGACGACTGGCTTCCTTCACGCCACGTGAGCCGCTCAACACTCGCGACACCGTGGCTTTGGAAACCCCGGCAAGTCGTGAAACATCATTGATTGTCGACATCATTTTCCCCTGCGCGGGCGCCGCGTCCCGCCAAAATCCTGTAAACCTGAATCGCTTCAATTATGACCAGCGCAGTATATCCATTTCGCCATTTGTTTGGAAACCGATTTTCCATTTCAGCGCAAAACATCGCCAAATCGACAGAATAATGTGAGCGAAATCCAATAAATCCGCCCTATAAGCAGGAGATCTTGACCACTATCACAGTTCTGCTTTTTATAAATGGAAACCGGTTTCCGTCTGATATCAAATCACCCACGCAATAACTTTTTACATTTTGAGGATGGTCGTCGATGTACAAGATTATGCTGTGCTGCTCTGCCGGGATGTCCACCAGTCTGCTGGTCAGAAAGATGGTTGAGGCGGCGAATGAACGTGACCTGCCGGTGCAGATTGACGCCTATGGCGTTTCCGAATTTGACATGCAGTTTCCGCAGTATCAGGTGGTGTTGCTTGGCCCCCAGGTGAAATACATGTTGAAAACCCTGTCTGACAAAGCGGCTTCCCTGAACATTCCCGTTCAGCCCATCGATACGATGGACTACGGTATGCAGCGGGGAGACAACGTCCTGAATTATGCTCTGTCGCTGATCCCAGCGGCGCACTGAGAGGTGTTGAAATGAGTTCTCTGTATCAGTCCATGATTGCCGTGATCGAGCAATCTATTACTCCGCTGGCAGGACGCCTTGGGCAGCAGAAATACGTTATCGCTATCCGCGATGGCTTCACTGCCGCCTTGCCGTTTATGATCATCGGCTCTTTCATGCTGGTATTTATCTTTCCGCCGTTTTCACCCGATACCACCAACGGCTTTGCCCGCGGCTGGCTTGATTTCTCCCAGCACTACCGCGAACAGCTGATGCTGCCGTTTAACCTCAGCATGGGCGTGATGACCTTCTTTATCTCGGTCGGCATTGGCGCCAGCCTCGGTCGTCAGTTTCAGCTCGATCCGGTGATGTCCGGTCTGCTGGCGTTTATGGCTTTCCTGCTGGTCGCCGCGCCCTATGCCGATGGCAAAATTTCCACTCAGTATCTGTCCGGTCAGGGCATTTTCACCGCGCTGATCACCGCCATCTACTCCACCCGCGTTTACGCGTGGCTGAAGCAAAACAACATTACGATTCGTCTGCCGAAAGAGGTCCCCACCGGCGTCGCCCGTTCGTTTGAAATCCTGATCCCGGTGCTGGTGGTTATTGCGACTCTGCATCCGCTGAATCTGTTTATCGAAGCGCAGACCGGGATGATCCTGCCGCAGGCGATCATGCATCTGCTGGAGCCGCTGGTTTCCGCCTCCGACTCGCTGCCGGCGATTTTGCTCTCTGTTCTGATGTGCCAGATTTTCTGGTTCGCCGGTATCCACGGCTCGCTGATTGTTACCGGCATTATGAACCCGTTCTGGATGGCCAACCTGTCGGCAAACCAGGCGGCGCTGGCGGCTGGCACGGTACTGCCGCACGTCTACCTGCAGGGCTTCTGGGATCACTATCTGCTGATTGGCGGCGTCGGTTCTACCCTGCCGCTGGCCTTCCTGCTGCTGCGTAGCCGGGCCACCCATCTGCGCACCATCGGCAAGATGGGCATCGTGCCGAGCTTCTTTAATATCAACGAGCCGATTCTGTTCGGAGCGCCGATCATCATGAACCCGATGATGTTTATCCCCTTCGTCTGCGTACCGATGGTCAACGCGGTGCTGGCTTACGGCGCGACGCGTCTTGGCTGGCTGAGCCAGGTGGTGTCGCTGACGCCGTGGACTACGCCGGCCCCAATTGGCGCGTCGTGGGCGGCTAACTGGACCCTGAGCCCGGTGGTGATGTGTCTCATCTGCATGGTGATGTCGGCGGTCATTTACCTGCCGTTCCTGCGCGCTTATGAACGTTCCTTAATGAAAACCGAAGTTGAGAAAGCCAAAAATAGCGTTCCGGTAGCAGAAACCGTTAGCTAATCCCTCTCCTTCCGGAGAGATAATAAGATGACAGCGTAATAATGCAGAAAATGGACTTTCACTGCATTATTAAATAATAAATACCTCAGGAATACACATGATGGAATTAGAAGATGCGGTAATGGAAATTATCGTTAATGCGGGACAGTCACGCTCATTATGTTTTGAAGCGCTGCATGCGGCCCGAACCGGAAATATCGACGAAGCGCGCTTACTCTTAAACGAGGCCGACGGTTACGCCCGCCGGGCGCATCAGATGCAGACCCAGCTCATCGGGCAGGATGCCGGTGAAGCGCGTCAGCCCATGACGCTGATTATGGTACATGCCCAGGATCATTTGATGAATTCGCTGCTGGCCCGCGAGTTCTCAGAAGAATTAATCCATCTGTACCAGCGTTAATTAATATGGAATAACGTTAGCGAGAATATTATTCTCCGGCGTCGCTGTACCCTAAAAAACAAATCAGCTTATTTTGGCTATTTATTCTAGCCAGAATGGGATGGTTATTATCTGAAATATATTAATTATTAAAGCGAGATAACCATGAATACTGTAAAAAAACTGCCTTTAGCCATGGCGGTGGTCGCCGCGCTGTGCCCAATTTCTGTCATGGCGCAAGAATTTACGCAGGAACAGATCGACGCCATCGTCGCCAAAGCCGTTGATAAAGCGCTGGCCGACCGCCAGGCAAAAATCGACGCCGCGGCCAACAAAAAGGTCGACGTGATTACTAACCCGGAAACCACCGCCGCCTCGCCGGATATGGCCATTCCTTTCGGCCTCAAGTTCAGCGGCTATGCCCGCTATGGCGCCCACTTCCAGACCGGCGACCAGAAATATGTCGGCGTCGACGGCTCCTATAACGGCGCCTCGGCGATCGGCCGTCTGGGCAACGAAAGCAACGGCGGCGAATTCCAGATCAGCAAGGCCTTCAAAAGCGCGCAGGGGGCTATCTGGGATCTTAACGTGATGTTCGACCACTGGAGCGACGAAGTTAACCTGAAGAAGGCCTACGTCGGGGTCACCAACGTGCTGGAATCCAACCCCAACGCCTATATCTGGGCCGGCCGCGACTTCCACCAGCGTCCGCAACAGGGGATCAACGACTACTTCTGGATGAACCACGACGGCCAGGGCGCCGGGGTGAAGAACTTTGATATCGGCGGCGTGCAGTTCGACGTGGCGGCGGTCTCGCAGGTGAAATCCTGCAGCCCGGAAGTGATGGCCGACGAGACCAACCCGTCGCGCATCACCTGTACCGGCAGCTCCGACACCGGCGACAACGGCCACTACGCGCTGACCACCAAAACCCACAACATCAAGGCCGGGCCGATCGACGTCGAGGTGTACGCCAACTACGGCTTTGACTCAAAGGCGGTGGACAGCGACGCGCGTCTCGAAGCCTGGCAGGGCGGGCTGGTGCTGAGCCACACCAACGACAGCGGGGTAAACAAGGTGATCCTGCGCTACTCCGACAACTCGGATAACAGCGTCTACAACAAAACCGACGACCTGACCACGGTCTACGCCAGCTTCGAGGGCAGCCATAAGTTCACCCAGCAGGCGCAGATCGAATACCTGCTGGCTTTCCACGACTACGACAACGGCAAAGATAATACCGACAACCGCAAAAACTACGGCGCCATCGTCCGGCCGATGTACTTCTGGAACGACGTGCACTCCACCTGGCTGGAAGCGGGCTACCAGCGCGTGGATTACGACCAGGGCGGGGATAACCACGGCTGGAAGCTGACGCTGTCGCAGAACATCGCCATCGGCATGGGGCCGGAGTTCCGTCCGATGCTGCGCTTCTACGTGACCGGCGGCCAGGTGGACAACGAGCATACCGCGAAGGTCAACAACACCAAAGACCAGCAGCTGGATTCGCTGAACGTCGGCGGGATGTTTGAGGCGTGGTTCTGATGCGATAGCGTTGTCGAAGGAGCGTTCCCGGCTGGCGCTACGCTTAGCCGGGCTACGACTGAGGAGGCCTGCGGGATTCCACCCCCAGGCCCGCGCAAGCGCAGCGCCGCCGGGCGGTCAGGCACCGTACCCGCGGTTGTGCCGGATGGCGGCATACATGCCTTATCCGGCCTACGTTCCTGAGGAAGCCTGCGGGACCCCACCCCGTAGGCCCAGCAAGCGCAGCGCCGCCGGGCGGTCAGGCGCTGTACCCGCGGCTGTGCCGGATGGCGGCATACATGCCTTATCCGGCCTACAGAAAATCGCCTTCCCCCCAAACAGCTCCGCCGGGCAGTCAGCCCCGTGCCCTGGTGGCGTCATCAATTCTTTATCTCTGGCTTAATCGGCGGGCGATACGCTCAAGCTTCATCATCAACAGCAGCGTGACGCCCACCAGCACAATGGTCAGCGCCGAGCCATCGGCGATATTGCCGCGATCGGTGAGGCTGAAAATGGTCACCGGCAGCGTCGTCCAGCCCGGCGGATAGATCATCACCGTCGCCCCTAGCTCTCCCATCGACAACGACAGGCTCAGCGCCAGCGCCGAGATCATCCACGGCGTCATCAGCGGCAGTGTCACATGGCGCAGGCGATACCACGGCGAAGCGCCCAGGCTGGAGGCGACGTTTTCAATATCAGCGGAAATACGCGCCAGCCCGGTCGTTACGTTGCTGAAGGTAAAGGCGGAGATCAGCACGAAGTGCGCCGCCAGAACGATAAAGAAGGTGCCGTTCATCTGCAGCGGCCCCTGGCTGAACGCCACCAGAATGCCCAGCCCGACGGAAACCGAGGGGATGGCGCTGGGCAGATAAAACGCCAGGCCAAGATATTTCTGTAGCGTCGCGCCATACTGGCGCAGCGCCAGCGCCGCCCACATCCCGCACAGCAGCGCCAACAGGCTGGCGCAGAAGCCCACCATCAGGCTCGAAAACAGCGAATCCCACGCCGCGCCGCGAAAGGCGTTAACAAAGTGGGCAAAGGTAAAGCCGGTGGGCAGCAGGCCGTTCCATTGTTTACTCAGGCTGGAGAGTAAAATCACCGCCAGCGGCAGCAGGAAAACGCCGGCAAAAAGCGTCACCGCCAGCGCGCCCGCCGCCGCGCGGCCTTTACGCGACCAAATCAACATCGTTAACTCCTTACGCCAGTGCGCGCCGCCGCCAGCCGATAGAGCATAAACAGCCCCAGCGACAGCAGAATATTGATCAGCGCAATCATGCAGGCCACGCTGTAATCCGACTCCAGAATCGCCTTGCTGTAGACCATCATCGGTAGGGTATTGACCCCTTTGGCGCCAATAAACAGCACGATCCCGAACTCGTTAGTGGTCAATAGCAGGCACAGGCTGCCGCCCGCCATCAGCGCCGGGAGCGCTGCCGGGAAGATAACCTGGGTAATCACCCATAACGGATGAGCGCCGAGAATACTCGCCGCTTCCAGCTGGCTCTTATCTATCTGCCGCAGTCCCGCCATCAACGGACGCATCACTAGCGGCGTAAAGACGGTAATCTCCGCCAGAATCACGCCGTTAATCGAATAGAGGAAGTCTACCGGCGGCAGTTCAAAAGCAAACAGCGCCATCAGGGTGCCGTTGAGCAGCCCCGCCGAGCCGTAAATAAAGGTGAATGCGAGAGTGATAAGAAAGGTCGGCAGCGCAATAAAAGTATCAATGACCCGGCCCACCAGTTGGCTGCCGGGGAACGGAATAAACACCAGAATCAGCGCCAGCACGCTGCCGAGCACCAGACAGCCAAGGGTGGCGAACACCGCAATCTGTAAGGTATTGAGCAGCGCGCCAATAAAGCGTTTTGAGTCAATCACCTGCCAGAAGGTCTCGAGGCTCAGGTTGCCGCTGGCGTCGCGCAGCGCCTGTTCGGCGATCAGCAGTAGCGGATAGAAAAACAGCGTCGCCAGCACCAGCAGCGGCAATGCCAGCCACAGGTAAGGCCGTAAGTTTCGCGCCGGACGCGCAAGCGTGAGGGTTTGCGCCATCATTGCACCTCGATCAGAACCGCATCGCCAGGTTCGAAGTAGAGCGCCAGCTTGTCCCCCGCGCGCGGCAGCGGGTTCACGTGGGTCATGACGATCCGCACCGCTTCGCCGGCAACATCGCACAGCAGATGCGTCAGATCGCCCTGCCAGTGTACCGAGGTCAGGGTAGCATTGAGACGATTACTGGTTGCCGATCGCGGCGCCAGGCTCATGTGCTGCGGGCGAATGCATAACAGCTTGTTGTTGCCATGCAGGCCGCCCCGGCTGAAGGCGTTAATCAGGCCGCCGCCGCAGCTCACGCTAACCAGCCCCGGCTCGGGGCTGTCTTTCAGCGCCGTCGCCTGCAGGATATTGGCGCGGCCGAGGAATTCGGCGCTAAAGCGGTTCGGCGGATAGTGGTACAGCTCGTGCGTTTCACCGTGGGCGATCAGCGACCCGTCTTTCATGATGCCGATTTTGTCCGCCAGGGTCAGCGCTTCGGTCTGATCGTGGGTGACGTAGAGAATGGTCAGTTCCGGCAGTTCGCGATGCAGACGGGCAATCTCTTCCACCATGTTATGACGAATTTGCGCATCCAGCGCCGACAGCGGTTCATCAAGCAACAGCACCCGAGGACGCACGGCAATCGCGCGGGCTATCGCCACGCGCTGCTGCTGGCCGCCGGAAAGCTGATGCGGGTAGCGGGTGGCGTAATCCGCCATGCCGACGATTTTTAAGGCTTCAGTCACCCGCTCGGCGATAAGCCCCCTGGGCTGCTTTTGCGCCCGCAGGCCGAAAGCAACGTTATCTTCCACCTTCATATGCGGGAACAGCGCGTAGTTCTGCACCACCATCGCCAGCCCGCGTTTGTACGGCGGCAACTGGGTGACGTCAGTATCGCCGATCAGGATCCGCCCGCCAGCCGGTTGCACAAAACCGGCAATCGCCCGCAGCACCGTGGTTTTCCCGGAACCGGAAGGGCCAATCAGCGCCAGCACCTCACCGGGCTCAATGGTCAATGACAGCGGTTTTAAGACCACGTTGCCGTGGTATGAAACGCGCAGCGAGTCCAGGGTGATCCCGGACGTCCCCGCCAGCGACGGGGAAGAAGTGACGGTGGTTTTCATCAACATCAGGCTTACTCGCTATCGGTCACTTTATGCCAGCGGGCAATGTCAGCCGACAGCGATACCGCGACATCGTCCCAGTTCGGCTCCCAGCTCTTCACGCCGTCGAGCGCCGCTTTCGCCGCCTTAAAGTTAGCATCATCCGGCGCCACATCGCTGCGTACCGGCAGGCCCCAGGAGCGCGCGCTGACGCTGGATTGCGCCGGTTTATCCAGCAGGAAATTGATCAGCTTCTTGCCGTTTTCGCTGTTCGGTCCGTTCTGTACCAACCCGATGGTGTAGGGCAGCGCCAGCGCGCTGCGCTCGCCTTTGTCATCCGCCGGCCAGAAAATTTTAACGTTCGGGTTACGCGCCATCTGCGACAGGTTCATCTGCAGATCGCCGTTGGCGACGTACAGCTCGCCTTTGTTGACCAGCGCCGTCAGCTTACCGGTCGAGGCCGATGGGCCAACGTTATTGGCCTGCAGCTTACCCAGATACGCAAAACCGGCGTCTTTACCGCCGAGGCTATGGAACGCCTGCAGCATCACCGCGGTACCGTCGCCCGCCTGACCCGGCGTGGAGTACTGCAACTTGTTCTTGTAGCGGCTATCCAGCAGATCCTGCCAGCTGGCCGGCGCGGTTTTCAGCAACTGGCTGTTATAGATGAAGGTCAGATAGTTGTTCACCAGCGGCGCGTAACGGTCGTTAGCGCCGGGGATCTGCGCGCTTCCCTGCGGGGTAAAGGTTGCCAGCAATTGCTCTTTCGCGGCGCGCTGGATAAACGGCGGCACCGTGACCAGCACATCAGCCTGCGGATTGGTGCGCTCCTTGGCCAGACGCTCGACGATCGCGCCGGAGCCGCCTTCCACATACTGCACTTTAATGCCCGTCGCTTTGGTGAAGGCAGCAAACTGGCTCTGATACCAGCTGTTATCGCCGTCATGCAGGCCGTCGGCGGAGTAAACCGTGACGACGCCGTCCGCCCAAACCGGAGAGCTGGTCAGCGCGAACAGGGACAGCAGAGCAAGTCGGGAGAGTTTCATCGTGTAAGCCTCATCGCAGTTAGTTATTCTGGTGTAGACCAGATTTGCCTTCACGCTACCGATGGTTTATGACAAAACGATGAAAGAAGTGTGTCGAAGGAGTTAAAACGAGCGGGATGCGTAGCCCCGGTAAGCGCTAGCGCCACCGGGGAGATCAAAAAATTTAACTAATAAAATCAATGGGTATCGACTTCGATCCGCAGGCTGTCATGCCGCCAGTATTCAATATCATAATCGAGAATACGCCCATGCTGATCGTAATTCAGCCGGCGTAACAGCAGCGCCGGGCGCCCCTCCATCACCCCCAGCGCCTCGGCGGCCTGCGGCGGCATTGAGGTGGGATAAAACGACAGATGCATACTGGTATAGATCAGGTCGTAGTGAGTTTGATAAATCTCGGTCAGACTGCCGTTGAGATCGTGGCGCAGCAGCTCAGGCACCCGCGCGGGCAGACAGTGGTTTTCGCAGTAGCACACCGGCCGGCCGTCGGCATAGCGCAGCCGGGTCAGCAGGTAGACCTGATCGAAGGGCTGCAGCGCCAGCGGCGCCATTACGTCCAGCGGCACGGCAGCCAGGCGGCCATCAAGCAGCACCGTTTTCGGTTCGCGCCCCTGCTCGAGACACAGCTTGTGGAAGTTGGTATTTTGCGTCGGATCCAGCCATAGACGCTCCGGCGTCACGAACCAGCCGCGACGGTCGGCGCGGTAAATCACGCCGCTGGCCTCCAGCTGCGCCAGGCTCTCACGCACCGTAATCCGGGTCGTGTTGAACAGCGCGCACAGCTCGCGCTCGGAAGGCAGCTTGTCGCCGCTTTTGAGGGCGCCGTTTTGAATACGCGCCTGCAGCTGCGCCTTAATCATCAGATATTGCGGCATCTCGCCAGAGGGTGATTTCATGTTTACTCACTGCCACTTTTCGTGCGCTCATTATACATAGCCAGATGAATTTTTTGTTGCAGCGCCACATTTCCTTTGACCCTTTCCCGGCTTTGTCTCCATGATAACTATAAATCTGGTATAGACCAAATGGTGAGACAAATGACTTCACGAAATTACCTGCTGCTGACCCCCGGCCCGTTAACCACCTCCCGTACGGTGAAAGAGGCGATGTTGTTCGATAGCTGCACCTGGGATGATGATTACAATCTCGGCGTGGTACAGACCATTCGCCAGCAGCTGGTGCAGTTGGCTACCCCGGCCGACGGTTATACCGCAGTGCTGCTGCAGGGTAGCGGCAGCTACGCGGTCGAAGCGGTGCTCGGCAGCGTCATCGGCGAACAAGGCAAAGTGCTAATCGTCAGCAATGGCGCCTATGGCGCGCGTATGATTGAGATGGCGCAACTGATGGGCATCGCCTGCCACCCTTACGACTGCGGCGAAGTCTCCCGTCCGGACGCGGCGGCGATCGAACAGATCCTGCAGAACGACCCGGCGATCACCCATATCGCGATGGTACACAGCGAAACCACCACCGGTATGCTGAATCCGATCGAAGAGGTGGCCGAACTGGCGAAACGGTACGATAAACGCTATATCGTCGATGCGATGAGCAGCTTCGGCGGCATTCCACTGGATATCGCCGCGCTGAATATTGATTACCTGATAAGCTCCGCCAATAAATGCATTCAGGGCGTGCCGGGCTTTGCCTTCGTGATTGCCCGTGAAGCGGAGCTGGCCGCCTGCAAAGGCCGTTCACGCTCGCTGTCGCTGGATCTGTACGCCCAGTGGCGCTGCATGGAGGACAACCACGGCAAGTGGCGCTTCACCTCGCCGACCCATACCGTGCTGGCCTTCGCCCAGGCGCTGAAAGAGCTGGCGCAGGAGGGCGGCGTCAGCGCTCGCCATCAGCGCTACCGCAACAATCAGCGCCGGCTGGTCGCCGGGATGCGCGCGCTCGGCTTCCGGCCACTGCTCGACGATAGCCTGCACTCGCCGATCATTACCGCCTTTTATTCACCGGATGCGCCGCAGTATCGCTTTCACACCTTCTACCAGAAGCTGAAAGATCAGGGCTTCGTTATCTATCCGGGCAAAGTATCGCAAAGCGACTGCTTCCGCATCGGCAACATTGGCGAAGTCTACGACGCCGATATCACCGCCCTGCTGGCGGCTATCGACAACGCCATGTACTGGAAACAATAAGGAACCGCCATGAACCGTATTAGCGCACTGATCCTTGACTGGGCAGGCACCACCGTAGACTTCGGCTCTTTCGCCCCGACGCAAATCTTCGTCGAGGCCTTCCGCCAGGCCTTCGATATTGAGATCACCCTTGAAGAGGCCCGCGTGCCGATGGGGCTTGGCAAGTGGCAGCACATTGAGGCGCTGGGCAAACTCCCCGCTGTCGATAGCCGCTGGCAGGCCAAATTCGGCCGCGCGATGACGGCCGCGGATATCGATGCGATCTACGCCGCGTTTATGCCGCTGCAAATCGCTAAGGTTGTCGATTTTTCCGCACCGATTGCCGGCGTGGTCGACACCATCGCCACGTTTCGCGCCGAGGGCCTGAAGATCGGCTCCTGCTCGGGCTATCCGCGCCCGGTGATGGAAAAGCTGGTACCGGCCGCCGCCGCCCAGGGCTACGCCCCGGACCACTGGGTCGCCACCGATGACCTTGCCGCCGGCGGTCGTCCGGGCCCGTGGATGGCGCTGCAGAACGTGATTACCCTGGGCATAGACGATGTGGCCCACTGCGTGAAGGTCGACGACGCCGCGCCGGGCATCAGCGAAGGGTTACATGCCGGGATGTGGAGCGTCGGGCTGGCGGTGTCCGGTAACGAATTCGGCGCTACCTGGGAGGAGTACCAGGCGATGTCGAAAGCGGAAATCGCCACCCGCCGCGAGCGGGCGGCAGGCAAACTGTATGCCGCCGGGGCGCATTATGTGGTTGATACCCTGGCGGACCTGCCGGAAGTGATTGCCGACATCAATGCCCGGCTGGCAAAAGGCGAGCGGCCTTAAGCGGGTGAATTCACCTTCACTTTGGCCGCCACCAGCAGGCCGGTAAACAGCATCAATATCCCTGACAACACCAGCGGCGACAGCAGCCCTAAGTGGTCAAGCGCAATGCCGCCGACCGCGGCGCCGCAGGTGTTGGCCAGCTGGATCACCGCCACCTGAATCGACCCGGCTTTTTCCGCCTGATCGGAGAGGGAACGGGTGATCCACGTTGACCACCCCACCGGGATCAGCGCAAACGCGAAGCCCCAGATAATCGCCACCGTCGAGGCGATGATTTTGCTCTCTCCCCACAGCACCAGCGCCACCGCGCAGGCGGTCAGCACCAGCGGCGCGATCGCCAGCGCCGCTTTTACCGAACGCTTGAGCAGCACCGAGGAGAGCGAGGTGCCGATAAAGCTGGCGATACCAAAGCTCAGCAGCACCAGCGTCAGGCCGTCGACGTCAAAACCGGCGAGGGTCATGTAAACCGGGCGAATATAGGTAAAGAAGGCGAACTGTCCGGCAAAGGCCATGAAAATGGCGCACATTCCGGCCATCACCCCCGGACGCTTCAGCAGACCAAACATATTTTGCTGCTGAGAAGCCGATTCACCGGGCAGCGACGGCAGCGCTTTCAGCACCCAGAGCGTACACAGCACGCCCATCACCGCCGCGCCGTTAAAGACGTTGCGCCAGCCGATAAGCCCGCCAAGGAAACTGCCCAATGGGGCAGCAATTACCAGCGCGATCGATACCGCGCCGAAAATAATCGATAGCGCTTTCGGCACCACGCGCATCGGCACCAGCCGCATGGTCAGCGATGCGGACATCGCCCAGAAACCGCCGAGCGCCAGGCCCAGACAGGCGCGCCCCAGTAGTAGCAGGGTGAAGCTATCAGCGAAAGATACCAGCAGGCAGGAAAGGGTCAGCAGCAGCGAAAACAGGATAACCACGTAGCGGCGATCGGTTTTACCTATCACCGTGGTGATAAACAGGCTGGAAAACATCGCGACGAATGCCGTCGTCGTCACCGACTGCCCGGCCATCCCTTCGGAGATGCCTAAATCCAGCGCCATCGGCGTCAGCAGACTGACCGGTAGAAATTCGACGGTAATCAGGCAGGCAACGCAGAAAGCAACCGCGAAGACCGCCGACCAGTTTGGTCGCGCCAGCTCGCGTGCATGGGGTTTGGTTTCATTTGAATGACTCATGAGTGACCTGCGAAGAAAGTGGCGGAAAGCTGCGCAGTGTAACATTTTGTTTGTGACGCATTTAACGTTTTCGCAACTCTCATCGCTTTTCATAAGAGGATGCGTAGCTGCTCGTATGTTTAAAAAAACGTTGCTTGCTATCGCTTTAACAAATCTCAGGAGAATTTAATATAGCACTATGTGCTATACTTTTAACGACAGGATGTCAGCAATGCGTATCTTCAAAACCAAATGGTTCGCCAGAGAGGCTAGCTCTCATGGCATTTCCGACGACGAGCTCTATCAGGCAATTCAATCTGCGCTTCAGGGCAAGGTGGTTGATTTAGGAGGAGGGGTTTATAAAAAGCGACTCAACAAGAATCGCGATCGCGCAATCATCCTTACCAAAAAAGCGCAGAGTATTGGTTTTATACCTTTCTATATGCCAAACAGGATATGGCCAATATCAACCATCGCGAATTAATGGGGATTCGTGAGTTAGCAAAACACTATGCCAATCTCTCTGAAGAGAAAACGACGGCCTTAGTTAAAAGTAAAGAATTAGTGGAGATTTGCGATGACAGCAAAAAATAAATACAAAAGCCCGGCTTTCGAAGCGATCCATAGCGCTGCGTCGGGGCTATTCAGCGTTGGCGCAATCCCACAGGAAACAATGCGCCATTTTGATGAATCATGTCTCGGTAGCGTAGCCGCACTTCAACCCATTGAAATTAAAGCGCTACGTGAACAACTCAATGTTAGCCAACCCGTGTTCGCTCGTTATCTGAATACCAGCGTGTCTACCGTGCAAAAATGGGAGACTGGCGCTAAGCGACCAAGCGGAATGTCATTAAAATTGCTTAGCGTCGTACAAAAACACGGCCTGAAAATCCTACTGTAGTTATCCTGCCGGATGGCGCTTACGCTTATCCGGCCTGCAAGTGACGAGTGCGGAAACCGTAGGCCGGATAAGGCGCAGCCGCCATCCGGCACAAAAAGCGATGAACCCCAGGCCGAATAACTATGAGATCAGTGCAGCCAGTGCACGCCGTCTTCCGGGAGAAACAGGTCGTTATAGCGCTGCTGAAGGTTATGCAAATCGCTCATATCCGGATCCAGCTCGCGCAGAAACCCTTGCGCCAGGCGGATCTGCGCCTCGGTGATCGGCGCCGCTAAACGCGCTTTTTGCATCAGGCGATACCAGTAATGCAGGTTTTTTTCGCTGGCGTCGACAATCGCGACCTGCCAGATGAGCAGCACCTGGGCGGCGTTCTGCAGATGTGCTTCATTCGGCCGCTCCAGGTAACGCAAATACTCATTACCGGCGGTTTTTCCCAGCTGATCGATCATCGATTCCAGCGGGACAGGCGTGATGCCGAGGCGTTCGCTCAGGCGGCGGATCGCGCGGCGTGAATCAGAGGTAAGCACCCGAAATCCCACAACAAACACCACTACCAGGGTGGCCAGTCCTATCCAGATCATGCATCCTCTCATCCAATCGCAGCCTGACTATCATAATGGGAATTTGCCTGCTGTCGACTGTCGGACCTGGCATAATGCGCAAGAAATAAAAAAGCCCGGCGCGAAGGCCGGGCAAGGTTACCAAATACCTGGTGAATCAGGCGGTCTGCAAAATACGGTTCTTTTTCTCGCGGCGAATTTTACGCTCTTCAAAGATAGCCACGATGGCCATCAGGCAGATACAGCCGACGGCGGCGGCGTCCAGCGCCGCAAAGGTGCCGGCCCAGCCGGTCAGGCCGAAGACCGGGGTGCCGTCGGCGATCATCCCAAGACCCAGTTTGGCGAAGCTATCGCCGATCAGATAGGCGAAGGTGCCCTTGATCCCATCGGCGGCGCCGATCGCTTTTTTCGGTACGAAACCGACGGCGGCGACGCCGATCAACAGCTGCGGACCAAACACCAGGAAGCCCAGCGCAAACAACGAGGCCAGATAGACGTACTGGTTGCTGGCATGTTGGTAAACCCCGAGGGTGGCGATAATCAGCGCCAGCGCGATGCAGGCCACCAGCGCGCGGCGACCGTTGGCCAGATCCGACAGCCAGCCCCACAGCAGCGTGCCGACCAGCGCGCCGACCTCAAACAGGGTAAAGCCCTGAATCGCCACCTCTTTCGACAGCTTCAGCTCCTGGAAGGCGTACACGGTGGACCACTGATCGATACCGATACGCACCACGTAGAGGAAGATGTTGGAGAAGCACAGCAGCCAGATCACTTTGTTTTTCAGCACGTACTCAACAAAGATCTGCCACTTGGTCATCGCATTTTCTTCGGTCTCTTTGTCCTCTTCGCTGATCGCTTCGCCAAACAGCTCTTCCGCCGTGCCGAGGCCGTAGGATTCCGGAGAGTCGCTACCGTAGCGCAGGCCGATAAAGCCAACGATCAGCGCAATAATCGACGGGAAGATAAACATGCCGATCACATGGCCGTCGAACAGATAGTTGGCGCCAAACAGCGCCACGCCCGCCGCGCCCGCGCCGCCGAGGTTGTGGGAGATATTCCAGAAGCCGAGGAAAGTGCCGCGTTTGCGTCTGGGCGTCCACTTGGTGATGGTGGAATAGCTGCACGAGCCGCCGGTGCTCTGGAAGAAACCGCTCAGCGCATAGAAGGCGATCATCAGGAACAGGCTGGTAGAACCCGCCCCCATGCTGGCGCTAAAGCCCAGCATACAGATGGCGGAGAGGATCAGCATAAACGGCAGGAACTGCTTGGTGTTTTTACCGTCGGCATAATAAGAGACCAGCGTCTTGCCCACGCCGTAGGTGATGGAGAAGCCCAGGCCAATCATCCCCAGCTGCGTCATGCTCAACCCGTAGGTGGAGATCATGTCGTTCTGCGCGATGTTAAAGTTCTTGCGGATCAGGTACATGGTCAGGTAGCCGATGAAAACCACCAGATAGGACTGCATGAAAGGTTTGAACCACATTTTGCGCCGCACATCGAGCGGCAGATCCAGGGTCGGCTTGCGCACCTGATTCAGAAAGGCCAGCATGGGTATCTCCTGAGCTGATTTTTTATGCCTGCGTAATAACCAGGCATTGTAAAAACCAGCGCGCCGTCTGGCCTGAGACGGCGTCCAGGTAAAACCGGGAAAATTTCTTAGTTTTGCCCCGTTCGCGGCGAAAGGGTGAGCTACATCACGCTTCGCTGGCGGTACGCGGCGCCTGCGCGTTTAAAAACGGCAGCAGCAGCAGCGCGGAAATGCCGGCGGCAATCGCAATCACCACGAAGAATCCGGTCCAGTGCCAGATATCCATCACCTGCGCCAGCGGCCAGCCGGAAAGCGAGGCGCCAAGATAAGCGAACAGGCCGACAAACCCGGTTGCCGCCCCGGCGGCTTCTTTATGCGAACATTCCGCCGCCGCCATGCCGATCAGCATCTGCGGGCCGAAAACGAAGAAACCGGTAGTGAAGAAGCAGGCCGCCTGCATGACATAGCTGGCGAACGGCATCAGCCACAGGCCGCCAACCGACAGCAAAATTCCGGCGGCGAAAATCAGGTTCATCGGCCCACGGTTGCCGTTAAACAGCTTATCCGAGCCCCACCCCGCCACCAGCGCGCCGATAAAACCGCCCAGCTCAAACATGGTCACCGCCGAGTTAGCGGTCACCAGATCGACGCCTAGCGTCTCCGACATATACAGATTGCCCCAGTCGTTAATCGCCGCCCGCACCACGTACACCAGCACATAGCACAACGACAGCAGCCAGATGTAGGGATTGGCCAGCACGTAGCGGGTCAGGATCGCTTTACGAGACATCCCAGCGCCTTCCTGCTGCTGGGCGATTTCCAGCGCATCGTGACGCCAGTCGCCCACGGCGGGTAACCCCACCGCCTGCGGGCGATCGCGCAGCCGCCAGCACAGATACAGTCCGGCGAGGATCGCCAGACAGCCGGCGATGGTCATCCCGGCACGCCAGCCGTAGTGCAGCGCCGCCGCGCCCACCACCATCGGGATCAGCGCGCCGCCGACGTTATGCGCCGTATTCCATAGCGCCCACCAGCCGCCGCGCTCGGTCCGCGAATACCAGGCCGTCAGCAGTCGGGCGCACACCGGCGAGCCCCAGCCCTGGAAGAAGGCATTCAGCGCCCACAGCAGCGCGAAAGCCCATAGTGAGGAAGAAAAACCGAACAGAATATTCACCACCCCGGTGGCGATAAGCCCCAGCCCCATAAAATAGCGGGCGTCGGAGCGGTCGCTGACGATACCGGAGAAAAATTTCGACAGTCCGTAGGTGATATAGAACAGCGTGGCCAGCAGGCCAATATCGCTGCGGGTCAGGACGTTGCTGGCGAGAATTTCCGGGACCGCGGCGTTAAAGCTTTTGCGGGTGAAATAGAACAGCGCGTAGCCCAGCCAGATGGTCAACAGGATATGGCGACGCCAGTAGCGATAACGCGCATCAAGCTCGCGTTTATCGCTAATCGGCGCAGCGTCCGGCGGGGCTTTTAAAAAGGCGAACATCGGCGATCCTCTCAGGCGTAACGCAGCGGTAGATTGACGCACACCCGGGTACCATGGGTGCAGGAGATCGTCAGTGTGCCGCCCAGGGCGGTCACGCGCTCGCGCATGCCGGTCAGGCCGAACCCCTGCAGATTCGACCCCGGCGGCAGGCCGCAACCGTCATCTTCCAGCACCAGCATTAGTCGCTCATCCTGCTGCCAGCCCTGCAGAGTGACAGCGCTGGCGCTGGCGTGCTTGACGATATTATTCAGCCCCTCCTGGCAAACGCGAAACAGCGTCACGCGCTGGTTCTCGCTCAGTCCCGCCTCGTTAATCCGCCAGTCGAGATGGCTGACAATGCCGCGGTCCTCCAGCTCCATCTCGCGCATCAACGAACGTACCGCCTGCTCCAGCGGCAGGTCGTCGAGCTGACGCGGACGCAGACGGCCTAGCAGTCTACGCACCGAGTCGTAAACTCCCAGCGACAGCTGTTCTATCAGCTGACCGCTCTGGCGCACGCTGGCGTTGTCCGGCGCCAGCCGCTGTACGATCCCGGCCTGGGTGCGGATCGCGGTGATGGTCTGGCCGATATCATCATGGAGCTCGCGGGCGACGTCTCGCCGCACGCTCTCTTCGGTCTCCAGCAGGCGTTCCGCCAGCCGACGATTACGCGCCAGCTCGCTTTGTAATGACTGATTCAGCTCGCGTAGCCGCTGGATCCCCGCCCCCAACAGCAGCCCGGTGAGGCTCTGTGCCAGCAGGGAAAGCAATAAATCGACCGGGTGATCGTGCCAGGTCTGGCTGGCAATCAAGGCGATAGCGTTCATCAGGGTGGCGATCAGCGCTCCCTGCCAGCCGTAGTGCCAGGCGAGGGCGATAATCGGCAGCGCCAGACAAAACGGGGTAAAGCGGGAGAGCTCGGCGGGCAGGCCAAGCTGCAGCCACAGGCTAATGGTGAATAACAGCAGATACCAGATCAGATGCCGCCCGCGCCAGTTAACCGGCTGCGCCACCAGCGCCGGCCCCAGCGGCCGCCAGACGGTGCTGGTAAGATAGTGCCAGAAAACCAGGCAGGTCGGCGCCAGCGTCAGGCCGCCGGTCAGCGTCAACAGCAGGGCGTTAAGCCCCTCGTCCCCCTCCGCCAGCCACGGCAGCGATTGCAGCAGCGCGGCGGCCATTAACGCCCCGCCCTGACGCAACAGCGTCAGCCAGTCGCGCTGCTGCCGGTAGCGCGAGATCAACGCCACCGGCAGCAGAGTCAGCAGGCTTCCGGTCATCAAAATTATCGGGTGCGCCAGCGCCACCTCCTGCGCCAGCCAGAAGATAAGCAGCCACTCGGTTCCCAGCAGCACTGGCCAGTAGCCGCGGGGGCATTGCAGCATTAACCCCAGCCGCAGGCCAAAGGGAAACAGCAGCACCGCTAAATCCGCGCGTTCCACCAGATGCAGACTGATGCTCCACAGGCAGAACCAGGCGGCCGCGAAGATAAAGGCGCAGCCGATGACCGACAGCAATCGTGAGACGACGGCCTTCATTGCCAGCTATCGAACATGCGGCGCGCCAGCTCAACGTCGTTGCTGACGCCCAGCTTTTCCAGCAGGTTGGCGCGGTGTACGTGGACGGTTTTCGGCGACAGACCGAGCTCGGCGGCAATCTCTTTCACCGCCATGCCCTGCGCCAGCTTTTCCGCCACCTGACGCTCGCGTTTGGTGAGCGGATCCTGGCGCCCGGCGGCCAGCTTCATGGCGATATCCGGCGTGAGATAGCAACCGCCCGCCGCCACCGTGCGTACCGCGGCGATAAGTTCATCGGGGCTGCAGCGTTTCGACAGGAAGCCGCGCGCGCCGGCGTTCAACGCCTGCTCGATCAGCGCCGGGCTATCGTGTACCGACAGCATGATGGTCGCCATCCCCTTCGGTAGCTGGCTGAGCAGCTCCAGCCCGGAAATATCCGGCATTGAGATATCGCAGATACAGACCTGCACGCCGCGCCCCGGTAGCCCCGTCAGCGCCTCGCGGCCGCTACCAAATTCGGCGACAACCTGAAAATCAGCTTCCAGCCCCAGCAGCTGAGCAAAGCCGGAGCGGACAATCAAATGATCGTCAATAAGGGCGATGGTGGTCATGGTGTGTCCTGGTGCCTGAAAACGCCGGATGGCGGCGTAAACGCCTTATCCGGCCTACGGATTCACTGCCTGTAGGCCGGATAAGCGCAGCGTCATCCGGCAAAGGCGCTTACCTTAGCGATAAGCGCGTGGCTGTTCAAGCCTTGAGCGCTATTCGAAGAACACCGCAATTTTGTTAAACATGGTGGGATCGGACTGGTTACGCGCCACTTTGGTGACATCTTCCAGCTTTTCAATCTGGCTAATCATCTGCCCCAGTCGCTGGTCATCATTTACCAGGAGCCAGATGCGGCTGTGTTCGCTGCCCTGAATTGGCAGACAGAGAATGCCTTCGACGTTAAACGCGCGACGGGCAAAAAGCCCGCACACGTGGGTCATGACGCCGGGATGGTTGCGGACGGTGAGTTCCAGAATGACGTTATCACATTGTTTTTGCATGGCTTATTCCCCCACCATTTCAGTATTGGCCGCACCCGGCGGTACCATCGGATACACTTTCTGCTGTGCGTCGATGCGCACGTGGATCAGCGCCGGCCCCGGACGGTCGATGATCGCCTGCAGCGCCGCCTGCGGATCGACTTCATTATTTAAATCACAGGTTTGCAGGCCAAAACCGGCGGCAATCTGCATAAAGTTAATCATCCCCGGATAGGTGGCGGCAAAAACGCCCTGCTGATAGAACAGGCTCTGCTGCTGGTGCACCAGCCCCAGCGCTTCGTTGTTCAGCAGGATAATTTTTACATCCAGCTGATTTTCGGCGGCGGTGGCCATCTCCTGAATATTCATCATCAGGCTGCCGTCGCCGGAGAAGCAGATAACCTTGCGCTGCGGATTCGCCAGCGCCGCGCCGATCGCCGCCGGCAGGCCGAAGCCCATGGTGCCGAGGCCGCCGGAGGTCAGCCACTGGCGCGGACGATTGAGCGGGTAGGCCTGCGCCGTCCACATCTGGTGCTGGCCAACGTCGGTAGTAATGATCGCTTCATCATCCACGCAGGCGGCCACGGCGTTAATCAGGCCGTAATGGGAGAGCGGGTCGCTTTCCTGCGGGATGGCGCAGGGGAATTCGCGCTGCAAGTCGGCCACCAGCTGGCGCCATTCCTCGCGCGGCTGCGCCTCAATCTGCGGGTTCAGCTGGGCTAAGACTTCCGCCACATCGCCCTGAATCGCCACGTGCGGTTGCTTAATTTTGCCCAGTTCGGCGCGGTCGATATCGACGTGGATAATCTTCGCGTTCGGGCAGAACTGCTCGGTCTTGCCAATCGCCCGGTCATCAAAACGGGCGCCTAAAACAATCAGTAAATCCGCCTCCTGCAGAATGAAGTTGGTGCTGCGCGCGCCGTGCATCCCCAGCATCCCCAGCGACAGCGGGTGCGCCTTCGGCAGCATGCCCAGCGCCATTAAGGTCATGGTGGTCGGCAGGTTGGCTTTTTCCGCCAGCTCACGGATCGCCTGCGGCGCGTTAATCACCCCGCCGCCCAGATACAGTACCGGGCGTTTCGCCGCGTTGATCATTGCCGCCGCTTCACGCACGCTTTCAGGCGCGAATGCCGGTGCCGGGGCGCGCTCGCCAGGCTCAGGCAGCGCTTCCAGCTCAATGGTCGCCGACTGCACGTCCTTAGGAATGTCTATCCACACCGGCCCGGGACGCCCGGACTGGGCAATACGGAAGGCGTCGCTGATCACCTGCGGCAGCTCGGCAATGTCGCGCACCAGATAGTTATGTTTGGTGATGGGGATAGAGATGCCGTAGGTGTCCACTTCCTGGAAGGCGTCGGTACCGATCATCGAGGCCGGTACCTGGCCGGTGATGCAGACCAGCGGAATCGAATCCAGGCGGGCATCGGCGATCGCCGTCACCAGGTTCGTCGCCCCCGGGCCGCTGCAGGCCATACAGACCGCCGGCTTGCCTTCGGTACGCGCCATCCCCTGGGCGATAAAGCCCGCGCCCTGCTCGTGGCGCGCCAGGATGTGGCGGATTTGCGTGCTCTGGCTTAAGGCATCGTAGATAGGCAGGATGGAGCCGCCCGGAATGCCGCTGACCATAGTGATACCCTGGCGCTCCAGTAAATGAACAACCAGCTGCGCGCCGGTAAAGCGCATTGTGTTTGATGTGGTGCCCGAACTTGCCATGCTCCAGTCCTTTTCTTCTGGGCCGACTTTACCGGGGGGCTCGCCAACAAAAAACCCCGCTCGGTTTGCGCCGGCGGGGTTTGGAATTCGTGTTGTTCCGGACCCTACGGCGCATTGCCGACGACGACCACCACAGACACGACGACCACCGCGGCTGGCGCGGTTTTTAGTAGGGTCGAAGCGATCAGGGTTGCGTTCATTAGGGACCTGTTGTGTCGAAAAATAAGCTGAATTTATACAAACACAGGTTTTACGTTTTCACAATGGATTTATTTTCATCCACGAAAATTTGCGCGAAAGATCACAGTTCGGCGCAAAAGGACAGAAAACAAAAAACCCCGCCGGAGCGAGGTTTTTATCAGCATGGTTACAGGTGGTAGCCGCAAGCACACTGTATTACGTCAACGCCAAAAGTATACGCGATCGCTGCAGTTCGCGCAATTTAAGGTCGGTTTTTCTCTGTCATAGAGTATGGATGAGAGGGGCGGATTTGTCCAAAAAATACTGTTCATCCATACAGTATTTATCTATACTGGGTGTGTTCACTTTGTGCCATTCGGGGGCCGCAAGTTTGACCGGCGCAACGAAGTCCTGGCTGAAACGGGTGGTGCCGTCAGTGCCTTAACCCCGAGAGAGCACACTGTGTTACGTCAACAACGTGCAGTCACTGGCCCGCGCGGCAACGCGTGGTTCAGCGCTGCGCACCCCTGTCGTTGCAGGCGGCGGGCCGGGAAGCCGTTCATGGAAAGGACGAACTATCGGCCAGGGCAGACGCCGCCGGCGACAGGCAGGGATAAGCTGGCAACGGGCAGCGGAAAGGTACGTCAGCTTATTGTGCTCCTTAACCACAGGAGACGCGCGTATGGGCGGAATGGATATTATTATTTTGATCCTGAAACTCATGGTTGCTGTGTTGCAACTACTTGATGCAGTCCTGAAACAGTTCCGCTGATTCAGGTTCAAGTCGCACCTGAGGGGGGCGGGAAACCGCCCCCCTGCAGGCGCCCGCCGGGCGTCCCGGGATGACTTGATGGAGGAAGCTATGCCACCCCTGTTAATTGCCGCCACGACGCCGGATGCCCCGGGGTTCGCGGCGCTACGAATTGAAAGCCTTGAACAGCATTTCAATATGCTGCGCCGCCTGGCGGAAAACTGGCAGAGCGGCAAAAACCGCTTTAACGCGCCGGGCGAAACGCTGCTGGGCGCCTTCGTCAACCACCAGCTGGTAGGGGTATGCGGCATCAATAGCGATCCCTTCAGTCCGCAGCCGCGGGCCGGGCGCATTCGCCACCTCTACATCAGCGAACGCTATCGTCGCCGGGGCATCGGCCAGCAGCTGCTGGTCTCGGTTATCACCCACTCCAGCGCCTGGTTCGACTTTCTCAACACCCATGCCCCGGCGCAGGCCTGGCCCTTTTATGAAAGGCTTGGTTTTCGCCCGGTGTACGATGAACCGCGGGTGACGCATCGCCTGTTTTGTTCGCTTTAACCCCCGCTGGCAGGCAGCGCGGGCGCGTGTTACATTCCGGTGACCTTCACTGTTGAACCTGTCTGCGATGACCCTCACCGTATTCTGCATTTTGCTGTTCGCCGCCCTGCTGCACGCCAGCTGGAACGCTATCGTCAAAGCCAGCGGCGATAAAATGTACGCGGCGATCGGCGTCAGCGGCTCGGCCGCGCTGATCGCCCTGGTGATGCTCCCCTTTGCCCCGCAGCCCGCGCTGGTCAGCGCCCCCTATCTGCTGGCGTCGTGCGCGTTACAGGTGGTGTATACGGTGCTGGTGGCGAAGACCTACCAGGTATCGGATATGAGCCAGACCTATCCGCTGATGCGCGGCACTGCGCCGCTGCTGGTGGCGGCGATAAGCGTGCTGTTCCTCGGCGATCGTCTGTCGCCGCTGGCCTGGCTGGGCATAGGCGTCATCTGCCTGGCGATTCTGGCGATGGCCTTTAACGGCCGCGCCAGCTCGCGCAAAGGCATCGTGCTGGCGCTGATCAACGCCTGCTTTATCGCCGGTTATACGCTGGTGGACGGCACCGGCGTCCGGCTGGCGGGCTCGGCGCTGGGCTACACCCTGTGGACCTTTTTTATGAACGGCTTCTGCCTGCTGTGCTGGGCGATGGTGGCGCGACGGCGTGAGGCCAGTCGTTATTTACGTCAGCACTGGAAAAAAGGCATCCTCGGCGGGATCGGCACCATGGGCTCCTACGGCCTGGCGCTATGGGCGATGACCCAGGCCCCGCTGGCGGTGGTCGCCGCGCTGCGTGAAACCTCCATTCTCTTCGGCGCGCTGATCGCCTTTATCGTCCTGAAAGAGCAACTGATGCCGCTGCGCATCGTGGCCGCCTGCGGGATTGCCGCCGGGGCGATCCTCCTGCGCCTGGCGTAGCCTGAGATGGCAACATTAGTTGCCGTTCCTGTTTACATAATCTGCCTGGAATTCCCTCAACAATCGGCACTTTGCAGTTGTTCTGTCATTTTAATATGGTAGATTCCTCCATCGTTTACGGGATGTGCCAGTCACATATTCTTCATTTCTCTTTACTCACAAAGTATTCATCGACATGAAACGGCATAAGAACTTCAATTTGTTGTTGATGCTGGTACTGCTGGTGGCCGTCGGCCAGATGGCGCAGACCATTTATATTCCGGCCATCGCCGACATGGCGGTCGCGCTGAACGTCCGCGAAGGGGCGGTACAAAGCGTGATGGCGGCCTATCTGCTGACCTACGGTATTTCACAGCTGTTCTACGGCCCGCTCTCTGACCGCGTCGGTCGCCGACCGGTGATCCTCGTCGGGATGTCGATTTTTATGCTGGCGACGCTGGTAGCTATTACCACCCATAGCCTGCCAGTGCTGATCGCCGCCAGCGCCATGCAGGGGATGGGCACCGGGGTCGGCGGCGTGATGGCGCGTACCCTGCCCCGCGACCTGTACGAAGGCGCTCAGCTGCGTCATGCCAATAGCCTGTTAAATATGGGTATTCTGGTCAGCCCGCTGATTGCCCCGCTGCTCGGCGGCATCCTCGACACCCTGTGGAGCTGGCGCGCCTGCTACGCTTTCCTGCTGGTCCTGTGCGCCGGGGTGACCTTCAGCATGGCGAAGTGGATGCCGGAAACGCGCCCGGAAGGGGCGCCGCGCACCAAACTTCTGGCCAGCTACAAAACGCTGTTCGGCACCGGCGCCTTTAACTGCTATCTGCTGATGCTGATCGGCGGCCTGGCGGGGATTGCGGTATTCGAAGCCTGCTCCGGGGTGCTGATGGGCGCGGTGCTCGGCCTGAGCAGCATGGCGGTGAGTATTCTGTTTATTCTGCCGATCCCGGCGGCGTTCTTCGGGGCGTGGTTTGCCGGCCGCCCCAACAAGCGTTTCCCGACCCTGATGTGGCAGTCGGTGATCTGCTGCCTGCTGGCGGGTCTGATGATGTGGATCCCTGGACTGCTGGGCATCATGACCGTCTGGACCCTGCTGGTGCCTGCGGCGCTGTTCTTCTTCGGCGCCGGGATGTTGTTCCCGCTGGCCACCAGCGGCGCGATGGAGCCGTTCCCGTTCCTCGCCGGAACCGCCGGGGCGCTGGTGGGCGGCTTGCAGAATATCGGCTCCGGCGTGCTGGCCTGGCTGTCGGCGATGATGCCGCAAACCGGTCAGGGCAGCCTCGGCCTGCTGATGATGCTGATGGGCCTGTTGATTCTGCTGTGCTGGCTGCCGCTGGCCTCGCGCTTTACCCACCATCAGCAGCCGGTATAAGCGCGGCGGCCGTTCCCCGGATGGCGGCTGACGCCTTATCCGGGCTACCGGACTGGTCGTCTGCCGGCCCGCGCATGCGCAGTGCCGTCATTTTGCCGGGTGGCGGCTCACGCCTTACCCGGCCTGCCCAACAACTCCGAGGGATAGCCCGGCTCTTTTTCAGGTCAGGCTATGCAGCCACTCGATAAAGGCGTCGATTTTCGGCCACTGACGGCCCGGCAGGGTGGTCACATAGTAGTGCTGATGGCATTTCAGCGTCATATCGCCGAACGGGGCGATCAACTCCCCACTCTCCAGCCGCTTCTGCACCAGCCGTTTACGCCCCATCGCTACCCCGACATGATTCATCGCCGCAATCACCGCTAAATCAGAACGATCGAAGCCAATGCCCGACGATTGCGGCAGTTCAATCCCAAATTGTTGTGCCCAACTGAACCATTCATCGGTGCCGGAATCATTGCTCCATGCCTGGCGATCGTGAAGCAGCGTACAGTGGCGCAGACTGGCAGGATTTGACGTTAACTGCAGCTGGCGGGCGTAATACGGCGTACATACCGGCACGATCGCCTCATCCATCAGAAAATGGTGGCTTAGCTGCGACGACGGCGCGTCATCAAAATAGATTGCCAGATCGATACCCGCCCGCTGCAGGTTGACGTTATCGTTGCCGGTCAGCACGGTCAGCGAGATGGCCGGGTAGCGGCGACTGAAATCCCCCAGCGCCGGCACCAGCCAGCACTGGGCGATAGAGGGCCGCGAGTAGACCGTCAGACTGCCGGAGAGCTCCTGGTTTTTGATGTCCAGAATCTCCTGATTGAGACCATCCAGCGACGCCTTCAGCGCCCAGTAAACGCGCTTCCCTTCACGCGTCAGCTCCACTTTGCGGTGCGAGCGGACAAAGAGCTGGATCCCCAGCTCCTCTTCCAGCTGATTAATCCGGTGACTGACGGCGCTTGGGGTGAGCGCCAGCTCGTCGGCGGCAAGGGCGAACGACTCGTGCCGCGCCGCCACCTCAAATGTCGACAGCCTGGAGAGTTGCCAGCCGTTCAGCAACCGGGTACCTAAGGTTTTTAGCACATCCACTATGCGCTCCTGGCGATAAAAGGGAGTCTGGATGATAAAAAAATAACGCCGGAACTTCCGCTAAAGGATGAGTTAATTTGACCCATAGCATATTTAGAGGTCACTTTTAGAGCTAAATCACCTTTTTGATTCAATCTGGCTCATCTGAAAGGTCATTTATATCGTTTGTCAGCCCATGCCGAGTTTCTGTTCAATAACCACACGTTACTTACGGCGAGGTGGGGTATGGAATCGCAAATTTGGGTTGTGAGCACATTGCTGATTAGCATCGTGTTAATTGTATTAACCATCGTCAAACTGAAGTTTCATCCGTTTCTGGCGCTGCTGCTGGCAAGCTTTTTCGTTGGGGCGATGATGGGAATGGGCCCGCTGGAGATGGTCAACGCCATTGAGAGCGGGATCGGCGGTACGCTGGGCTTCCTGGCGGCGGTGATCGGTCTCGGCACCATTCTCGGCAAGATGATGGAGGTCTCCGGCGCGGCGGAGCGCATCGGCCTGACGCTCCAGCGCTGCCGCTGGCTGTCGGCGGATGTGATTATGGTGCTGGTCGGCCTGATCTGCGGCATTACCCTGTTTGTCGAAGTCGGGGTGGTGCTGCTGATCCCGCTGGCATTCTCCATCGCCAAAAAAACCAATACTTCGCTGCTGAAACTGGCTATTCCGCTGTGTACCGCGCTGATGGCGGTGCACTGCGTGGTACCGCCGCATCCGGCCGCGCTGTTCGTGGCGAATAAACTGGGGGCTGACATCGGGACGGTTATCGTCTATGGCCTGCTGGTCGGTCTGATCGCCTCGCTGGTCGGCGGCCCGCTGTTCCTCAGGCTGCTCGGCAACCGCCTGCCGTTTAAACCAGTGCCAGCCGAGTTTTCCAACCTCGACGTTCGCGAAGAATCGACGCTGCCGTCGCTCGGCGCTACGCTGTTTACCGTGCTGTTACCGATTGGCCTGATGCTGGTGAAAACCGTCGCTGAACTGAATATGGCGAAAGGCGGCACGCTGTATACAGTGCTGGAATTTATCGGCAACCCCATCACCGCGATGTTTATCGCCGTCTTTGTCGCCTATTACATGCTCGGCATCCGTCGGCAAATGGGGATGGGCGTTCTGCTGACTCATACCGAAAACGGCTTTGGTTCCATCGCCAACATCCTGCTGATTATCGGCGCCGGCGGCGCATTCAACGCGATTTTGAAATCCAGCGGCCTGGCCGATAGCCTCGCGGTGATCCTGTCGAACCTTGATATGCACCCGATTTTGCTGGCCTGGCTGGTGGCGCTTATCCTGCACGCCGCCGTTGGCTCCGCCACCGTGGCGATGATGGGCGCTACCGCCATCGTTACCCCGATGCTGCCGCTTTATCCCGGCGTAAGCCCGGAGATCATCGCCATTGCCATCGGTTCCGGCGCCATTGGCTGCACGATCGTCACCGATTCCCTGTTCTGGCTGGTAAAACAGTACTGCGGCGCCAGCCTCAGTGAAACGTTCAAGTACTACACGACAGCGACATTTATCGCGTCGCTACTTGCACTGGCCGCCACCTTCCTGCTTTCTTTCATTATCTGAGCGCAAAGAGACGTATGATGAAACACGCTGACCTGACCACCTTAACCGCGACCTTCCCGCTTGTGCAGGATCTGATCGCCCTGAAAGAAACCACCTGGTTTAACCCGGCAACCACCACCCTGGCGGAGGGGTTGCCTTACGTCGGTCTGACCGCCGACGATGTGCAAGACGCCCATGCCCGCCTTCAGCGCTTCGCGCCCTATCTGGCGGCAGCCTTCCCGGAAACCGCCGCGAGCGGCGGGATTATCGAATCAGAAGTGGTTGCCATTCCGGCAATGAAACGCAGCCTTGAGCAAAAATTCGGCCAGCCAATTAGCGGCGAACTGCTGCTGAAAAAAGACAGCCATCTGCCGATCTCCGGATCAATCAAAGCGCGCGGTGGGATTTATGAAGTGCTGACCCATGCGGAAAAGCTGGCGCTGGAAGCCGGGCTGCTGACGACCGCAGACGATTATCGCAAATTGCTGACGCCGGAGTTTAAACAGTTCTTTAGCCAGTTCAGCATCGCCGTCGGCTCCACCGGCAACCTTGGGATGTCGATCGGCATCATGAGCGCGCGCATTGGTTTTCAAGTCACGGTGCATATGTCCGCCGATGCCAGGGCGTGGAAAAAAGCCAAACTGCGCAGCCACGGCGTAACGGTGGTTGAGTATGAAGAGGACTATGGCGTGGCGGTCGAACAGGGGCGCAAGGCAGCGGAATCCGACCCGAACTGCTTTTTTATCGATGATGAAAACTCGCGCACGCTGTTCCTCGGCTATGCTGTAGCCGGCGAGCGCCTGAAAGCGCAGTTCGCGCAAGCAGGACGCGTGGTCGATGCCGATCATCCGCTGTTCGTCTATCTGCCGTGCGGCGTCGGCGGCGGCCCCGGCGGCGTGGCATTTGGCCTGAAGCTGGCCTTCGGCGAACACGTTCACTGCCTGTTCGCCGAACCGACCCATTCGCCATGTATGCTGCTCGGCGTCTATACCGGGCTCCACGACCAGATAGCGGTGCAGGATTTAGGCATTGATAACCTGACCGCGGCCGACGGTCTGGCGGTCGGCAGGGCGTCCGGGTTCGTTGGCCGGGCAATGGAGCGCCTGCTCGACGGGTTCTATACCCTTGACGACCAGACGATGTATGACATGCTGGGCTGGCTGGCGGCAGCGGAAAATATCCGCCTTGAACCCTCCGCGCTGGCCGGGATGGCCGGACCGCAGCGCGTCTGCGCCAGCAAAGCGTACCATCAGCTGCAGGGGCTGGGTGAGCAACAGCTGCAGCAGGCCACCCACCTGGTGTGGGCCACCGGCGGCGGCATGGTGCCGGAAGAGGAGATGGCGCAGTACCTGGCGAAGGGGCGCTAATCTTTAGCGCAGCAGCGGCATCAGCGCCTCTGGCGGCCGCTGCTGTCGCCGCAGGTCCCGCATCACTCGCATATAAGGCCCGCTAAAATCGTAGAACTGCCGGTAACCCGCGCACAGCGGGTCTTCCTGTTCGCCACAGCGGCACAGGCGCAGCCACGGGCAGCCGTAGCAGGCGCTGTTGGCCGCCGGCGCGTCTGGCTGGGTCAGCGTCTCCCCGCACCAGGCGCTCAGCGTCTCGCTAAAAAGTAAAATATTGATGCGCCCAATATCTTCCCGCACCCAGCGGTGAAAGACTGCGCAGAGAAACTCTCCCCAAAGCGCGGCGTCGCCGGCCGCCAGCTGCGGAATAAAATGGATAGCGGTGAGCCCCTGTTGACGAAGCTGTGCATAGAACGCCTGCGGTTGATGGCAATGATGCGCCTCCACCACGACAGCCTGAAAGGGAGTGTCATGTTGCTGGCCGGGGGCATGAGTGAGAGGCAAATTCGCCGGACATCCTGTCATGACATATCCCTAATGAATAAAACGATCGGTTGAAGGTGAGTAACAGCAAACAGGAATGCCAGAGAAAGTACTGCGAGTGCGATCAAAAATTTGTCACGAACCGCCCGCGGCTGTAAAAAATCGCTATCGTCGACGTCCATCAGATGACGACGGCGGGTATAGCCCCAGAGGATCACCGCCACAATCGCCAGCACGCCGATCGACAGCCAGAACGGCAGGCCGGCGCGGTGCCAGCTGTGCTTAATCGCCAGCGCCATCAGCGCGCCGTAGCCCAACAGGGTGCGAAACCAGGCCAGCGAGGTGCGCTCTGGCTGAAGACCGGGATCGCTTTCCCGCCGCGCCCGGCGTTTATCCGCCATACACCACCAGCAGCATCACCGCGCCCACCACCGCCAGCAGCAGAATGCTAATCACCAGCAGCGTGCGGGTATAGGGAAGGTCCTGCTTGAGGCGCATCGCCTTCTCGTTATTCAGCCAGCGCAGATAGCCATAGATGGCCATGCCGCCGGCAAAGAGACACAGCAGCAGGGCGAGAATTTCACGGATCAGCGGCGTGGCAAAGTCCGGCGCTAACTGGTCAAGGCCGACGCCGGCGGCGAGAAAACCGAGCGCCGTGCGGATCCATGCCAGAAAGGTGCGTTCGTTAGCCAGCGAAAAGCGGTAATCCGGCGCTTCGCCGAGGCGGGAGATTTTCATTACAGTTCCTTGTTCATCGCGCTGCAGGCTTCAGCATAGCGTAAATCAGGAACCGGGGAGAAGAACCGGCGCCCCGCAGGGCGCCGGTATTACAACGGGGATTAATGCAGCTCAGGCCAGTAATCTTTGTTGGCGGCAATGAGGTCGTCGAGGATCGCTTTCGCCACCGAGGCGCTCGGCACGGTTTTCGACAGGGTAATCGCCTGCCACAGCTTGTGGTACGAGCGCTGTTCCCAGGCATCGACCACCAGTTTTTCCACTGCCACCTGCTGGCTCATCAGCCCTTTCTGGAAATGCGGGATGTCGCCTACCGTCAGCGGCTCCGGTCCGTTGTGGCCTACCAGACAAGGGATCTCCACCATCGCGTCGGCGTCAAAGTTATGGATCGCGCCATTGTTCGGCACAATCAGCAGCATCCTTTCCTGCGTGTTAAAGGCGATAGCCGTCGCCAGATCGACGATATAGGAGGCATGCTCGTCAATCTCCAGATCGCCGGCGGTGGATTTCCCGGCGGCGATGATCGCCCGGCAGGCGCTGAAGACGTTTTTCTCCCGATGATCCATCACCTCATTGGCGCGGGTGCGTTCCGGGTTGGAGTGGGCTACCACATAGTCCGGGAACAGATAATATTTCAGGTAGGTGTTCGGCATGGTCTGCGGATCCAGCGCCTGCACATCTTTCGCTTTGGCAAAGGTGTCGTTCCAGCTGGCCTCGGTGTGCGGATCGTTCGAGGGCGGCACATAGCCGTATTTCGCCACATATTCGCGCAGTTTCGGCATCAAATCATTGCCGTCGAGGTCCTCAATCGACGTCCACCAGCCGAAGTGGTTGAGGCCGTAGTAGCGCACGCGCATCTGTTTACGGTCTTTGAGGCCGACAATCTGCGCCATCCGCCCTTCAATGCCGATCGGCATATCGCAGATGTTGAGGATTTTGGCGTTCGGCCGCAGACGACGAGTGGCTTCCGCCACAATCGCCGCCGGGTTGGAGTAGTTAAGCATCCAGGCGTTCGGCGAATATTTTTCCATATAATCCACCAGCTCCAGCACGCCGCCGATAGAGCGCATACCGTAGGCGATCCCGCCCGGTCCGCAGGTCTCCTGGCCCAGCACGCCGTGGCGTAGCGGGATTTTCTCATCCTGTTCACGCATCGGATATTTCCCGACGCGGATATGCGCCATGACAAAATCAACATCGGTAAACGCCGCCTGCGGATCGGTGGTATAGCTGAACTCAATCTCCGGTGCCTGCTCTTTGAGGATCACTTTGCACGCCTCGGCGATGGTCTCCTGCCGCGCGCCGTCGTTGTCATAAAATTTCAGCGACCGCAGCGGAAAACGATCCTGGTTTGCCAGCAGCATCAGGACAATGCCCGGGGTGAAGGTGCTGCCGCCGCCTGCGATAACAACTGAGAATTTTTTCATGATACTGCCTCCGTCATGGTGGTATGTTCGGTCGAAAGAGAATCTTTCATCAGGTTTTCCAGCTGGTCGCGCACCTGGGGAACGTGCAGGCCGACGATGACCTGAATCCCGTTGCCGCGGCGTACTACCCCGTGGGCGCCCAGCGCTTTAAAGACGTCGTCACTTTGCGTTTTCGCCATATCGACCAGCGCGATGCGCAGTCGGGTGGCGCAGTTGTTGATGCTTTCAATGTTGTCGGCGCCGCCGAGGGCCTGCAGGAAGCCAGCGGCCTGACCCAGCCGGGTCTCTGGCGCGGCGGCGGCCGTGGTTTTACCTCGTGCCGCCTGGTAATCGGCCTTGCTGTAGAGCTTGATTTCGCTCTCTTCCCGGCCAGGCGTCTTCAGGTTCAGACGCAGGATCAGGGTACGGAAGACTACGAAGTAGAGGGCGGTGAAACAGAGGCCGATGCCTATCTGAATGAACATCATCGAAGCGTGGTGATGGAACATTGGGATCCAGTTTTGCGGCAAGAATTGATCGAGCAGGCCGCCGCCGAAGTTGCCCACCACGCCGCAGATGTACATCACCGTCGCCATGGTCGCCGCCAGCACCGCGTGAACGGCGAACAGCAGCGGCGAGATGAAGAGGAAGGTGAACTCCAGCGGCTCAGTGATCCCGACCAGCATCGCGGTCAGGGTGGCGGGGATGAGCAGGCCGGCGACCTTGACGCGGTTTTCCGGCGCGGCAGTGAAGTAGAGCGCCAGCGCAATCCCCACCGAACCAAACACTTTCGAGTTACCGTGCAGGGCAAAGCCGCCCTCCGGGAACAGCGTCTTCAGCGGTTCCGTACTCTGACTGAACGCCTGCAGATGCTCTGCCCAGTAGACCTGCAGTCCGCCCTCCACCACCGCCGGGCCAAAGATGAACGGGCCATAGACGAAGTGGTGCAGGCCGGTGGGGATCAGGATGCGCTCAAGGAAGATGTAAACCCACACCCCAAGCGCCCCGGCTGAGCGCAGAAAGGCCTGCAGCGATTCAATACCCAGCTGGACCTTTGGCCAGCCGAGCAGGGTCAGCCAGGCGCAAGGGATCATCGCGAGGAAGGCGACAATGACCACAAACGATGAACCCTGAAAGATGCCGAGGAATACCGGCAGGGGTTTATCGAAATAGCGATTGTGCAGGGCCGTCACCAGACCGGAGATGACGATGGCGCCGATAATGCTGGTGTCGAGGGTTTTAATCCCGGCAATCATCGTCAGGCCGCTGCCGGCCGTGGGTTCAGCGGAAAAATCGACGCCGAAGAAGTGGCCCCAGGTCATCCCCATGGCGTTGATAAAGTAGTTCCAGGTGAGAAAGCTCACCAGCACCGCCAGACAGGCCCGGCCCTGGGCCTGTTTCGCCAGGCCGATCGGCAGACCGACGGCGAAAATCAGCGGCATATTACGAAAGACGGTCCAGCCGCCCTCCTCAATGATGTGAACGATCTGGGCAAACAGGCTGTCGGGTGCGGTCAGCGCTTCGCCGACGAACATCGGGTTGCGCAGCATGATGGCGATACCAACCACAATTCCGGCAAAAGGGAACAATAAAACCGGGGTAAACATGGCGCCGCCAAAGCGTTGTATTTGACTGAGCATTGGGAAATCCTCATGTAACAACTCGTAGGGTGAGTGGCCTTCTTTTTCTTGATTACCGGCCTGACTGGAGAATAAAAATTTGCCCGTCCGACAACATGCCGCGCCGTTGCGATTCGTGATCCCATTCATGGTTTTAATTTGGCCAAAGTTGTCTACTTCGATAACAAAAGTTAGACATCGATAAGTCAGGCAGCGAAATTAACTAAATGAATGTGTCTTAATTGATTGTAATTAACCTACTTTTTTAGAAAAAAGAGGACAAAGCGACATCCCCTTTTCCTGCACAAGAGGACTACTGGTGATCTACAAATCCATTGCTGACCGCCTGCGGCTGCGGCTGAATTCCGCCGACTTCGCCATCGGCAGCCCGCTACCAGGAGAGAAAAAACTGGCCGAGGAGTTCGGAGTGGCGCGCATGACTATTCGCAAAGCCATCGATCTGCTGGTGGACTGGGGATTGGTTGTGCGTCGCCACGGCTCGGGAACTTACGTGGCGCGTAAAGACGTCCATCATGAAACCAGCAATCTGACCGGCCTGGCGGAAGTGCTGCGCAAGCAGGGTAAAGAGGTGGTGAGTCAGGTGCTGGCCTTCGAGGTGATGCCCGCCCCGCCGGCCATCGCCAGTCTGCTGCGGATTAAAATTGATGAACGGATCTACTTCTCACGGCGGGTGCGCTACGTCGACGGCAAGCCGCTGATGCTGGAGGATAGCTATATGCCGGTGAAGCTGTTCCGCAACCTGTCGCTGAGTCATCTGGAAGGGTCGAAATTTGATTATATTGAGAAAGAGTGCGGGATCATCATCAGCGGGAACTATGAAACGCTGACGCCGGTGCTGGCGGACAAGCAGCTGGCGCGCTCAATGAACATCCCGGAGCAGACGCCGCTGCTGCGTATTACCTCCCTTTCCTACAGCGACAGCGGCGAGTTTCTTAACTATTCGGTCATGTTCCGCAACGCCAGCGAGTATCAGGTGGACTATCACCTGCGCCGCGTCCAGGCGCAAAGCCCGCTAGCTTAGCCCCCAGAACAGCACGGCGAGTAGCTGCGGGGTGATAATGCGCAGGAACATCACCAGCGGATAGACGGTGGCATACGAGAGCGCCGCTGCGCCGCTGGTGGCGTGCAGGTTGTTGGCGAAGGCCAGCGCCGGCGGGTCGGTCATGGAGCCGGCCAGCATGCCGCACAGCGTCAGATAGTTCATTTTCGCCAGCATGCGCGCGAGGACGCCCACCGTCAGCAGCGGGATGGCGGTGATGAAAATACCGTAAGCGATCCAGCTCAGACCATCGCCCTGGGTCAGGGTGGCGACAAAGTCACCCCCCGATTTTAGCCCGACCACCGCCAGAAACAGCACGATCCCCAGCTCGCGCAGCGCCAGGTTGGCGCTCGGCGGCATAAACCAGTACAGCTTGCCGATACTGCCGATACGCCCAAGGATCAGCGCCATAATCAGCGGCCCACCGGCCAGTCCCAGCTTCAATGCTGCAGGGAAGCCGGGAATAAACAACGGGATAGATCCCAGCAGTACCCCGAGTCCGATGCCGATAAACACCGGCAGCATCTGGACCTGCTGCAGCTTCTGCTGAGCGTTACCCAGTTCGGCGGCCACGGCGTCAATTGCCTCCGGACGGCCGACCAGGTTGAGGATGTCACCAAACTGCAGGCTGGCGCTGCTGCTGGCTACCAGCTCGACGCCTGCCCGGTTAAGCCGGGAGATCACTACGTCATAGCGCTGTTTGACGTGCAGATCGCGTATTTTCTTCCCCAGCACTTTTTCGTTAGTGACCACCACCCGCTCCACTTTCAGATCGGTGCCGCGCGTCGACAGCGAGGTCGCCACCTCCTGGCCTATCACCAGCTGCGCATTGTGCAAATCCTCAGGTCGCCCCACCAGGTGCAGCAGGTCGCCAGCCTGGATAAGGGTGCCCGGCGCAGGCACCATCAACAGCTCACCGCGTTTCAGCCGCGAACAGACGATGTTGTCGTTGTTGAGCATCGGCACATCCTGAATCGCCATCTGGTTGAGGTTGGGGTTTTCCACCCGCACGTTGATGGTGTGTAAATGGGCGTGGCCGTTACCGCTGCTCTCCTCAAACCGCTGGGCCTCTTTCTCGACATTGATGCGAAAGAACAGACGCACCAGCCACATGGTCAGCAGAATGCCGCAGATGCCGAACGGATACGCCATCGCGTAGCTCATCCCCATCTGATCAACCACCTCGAACGGCACCCCCAGATCGCGCAGAATTTGCTGCCCGGCCCCCAGCGCTGGCGTGTTGGTCACCGCACCGGAGAAGATACCGAGCACCACCGGGAGAGGAATATTGAACAGCTTATGCAGCACCGCGGTCACCAGGCCGCCGAGGATAACGATAAGGATAGCGAACAGATTGAGCCGCAGGCCAGAGACCCGCAGCGAGGCGAAAAAGCCCGGTCCCACCTGGATGCCGATGGTGTAGACAAACAGGATCAAGCCGAATTCCTGAATAAAATGCAGCATCGGGCTGCTGAGGGCGACACCCGCCTGATCGACAAAGTGGCCGACGATAATGCCGCCAAATAACACGCCGCCAATACCAAAGCCGACGCCGCGGATTTTGACATTGCCGATCCACAACCCAACCACCGCCACCAGCGCCAGCACGCTGACCGTCAATGCTATCTCACTCATGGTACCGTCCCTGTGAATAACACCATTAACTACAGGGATTATGACCGCTGCCAGGTGGGTTGTATGCCGCCTGGCGCACAATAATCATGGAGTAAGATACGCTACTCAGGCGCGTTCTTATTTTTCGCTGCGATAGTGAGTTGCTGAATACTTTTCTCCGGGGAAGGAAGTGCTTCAGGCATAGTGCCACCCAGGTCTTTAATAGTCTGGCGTACTTTTTGCCCTACGTCATAATGCGTTTTGTTGGCGAGTTGCTTCGAATCAACCACGTCCCGACGTAGTTTTTCTTCCGTTTGGGTAGCACGAAACAGGTTGGCCGCGAGCTCAGTCGATCCCATATAGTCGAGTATTTTTTGGCTTTTCTTTAGGCCCTTACGCTCATGGATTGCTTTTTGGTCAAGACCACCATAGAGACCTTTATAACCATGGTTTTGAAAGACAGCAAAATCAAGAGTCGTCTCAACACCAGCACGTTGGGCCGTTTCAACCAGATGTTTATTATGCTCTTTGAGCTCATTGTGCAGGAACAGTCACTTTTCATCCTCTCGTAGAGACTTAAATATTTGATCATCTTGCAATTCCTGGCGCCGGGTTTGCAAGGCAAAGTACGTTTGCCCCGCAGCAATCACCGGTTTCGACGGATCGCCATTTTGCACTACCAGATAGCAGGCGTAGCGTGAGAGGTGGAAATCTTCAAGATTCCTGCTGGCGCCAGAACCTAATTCGACCATTTTGTTGGTTTCAACAAAATGGTCTGCCGAGGGATGACCACTCGCCTCACATGAAATTATCGCTTTTGCAATGACCTTATAAAAATTCCGCCACTCTTTATAGTCAAGCAGGGGACCAAGGTTGCGGGCAGACCAATACTCCCGCCCCGCCTCATCGCTCTTTCTAATCGCTTCAAATGGCTGCTGTTCGTTCATAACGTATCCTTGTTTGAGTGAGTCCCAAAGTATGATTGTTTTTTAAACTGAAACACCCGTTGCAGCAAGGAAGTTTATTGTGCTCTCGCACACAAAAAAGCCCCGAAAATCGGGGCCTTATAAGTTATTCGCTTAATTAACTATTTAATGCCGGTCGTTCGCTGATGGCGATACGCTGCGGGGCGATCTGCTCAGGCTCATTGCGGGTCAGATCGATATGCAGCAGGCCATTGGTGAAGGTCGCGCCAGAGACCTCCATGTTGTCGGCGAGGGTGAAGCTCAGGCTGAAGGCCTGGCTCACCAACCCCTGGTGCAGCCATGTGGTCTCTTTTTCCGGCTGCTGCGGCGTGCCTTTCACCACCAGACGGGTGCCTTCCAGTTGAATATCCAGATCTTCCTGACGGAAACCGGCCAGCGCAAGGGTAATGCGGTAGTGGTTATCGTCGCTTTTTTCGATGTTATAGGGCGGGAAGCTTTGGCTTTCACCGGCGGTTTGCAGGGCGCTGGCCAGTTTGTCAAAACCGATCCATTGACGCAGCAGGGGGGATAAATCGTAGTTACGCATACTGTTTTCTCCTTCTAAGAAGCGAGTGAATACCTGCGAATTCTGTAAATTCGCATCTGCTCCCTGACGGCGAGCAGGTTGTTACATCAGGCCGCCACGCGGCCTGAAACGGACAATTAGTTGATTTCGATGCGGCGCGGCTTGTTCGCTTCCGGGATCACCCGTTCCAGATCGATATACAGCAGGCCGTTCACCAGATTGGCGCCGCGGACGTGAATGTTTTCCGCCAGCTGGAATTTGCGCTCGAAGTTGCGCTCGGCGATCCCCTGATACAGGTAGGTCCGCTCTTTCTGCTCGGCGGCGTGGGCGCCTTTGACGATCAGCAGATTGTCCTGGGCAGTGATCTCCAGCTCGCTTTCAGCAAAGCCAGCCACCGCGATAGCGATGCGATAGTGGTTTTCGTCTACCAGCTCGACGTTATACGGAGGGTAGCCGCCGTTGCTCTGGCTTTGATTGTTTTCCAGCAGGTTGAACAGGCGGTCGAAACCAATGGCTGAACGATATAGCGGGGAAAGATCGAAGTTACGCATAGTAAATAGCTCCTGAAAATCAGCGAGAATCAAATGACCTTCCATCGTGGACAGGCCGCGGTAATCCGGAATACCCCTCAGGCGTATTCTCAGTGGGTTACACCTATAAAATGGGTTTCTCCCCGTGCTTTTCAAGGGATTGAGGGCAATTTTTTTTGCAGTTTATCGATGATTGCTTAGACTGGGTGGAGGAGCACAAAAAGCAAAGTGCGATGCCCGCCACAGTGCGGCGCAATAACACTATGCATTCACGGGATGGCCCGATATAACCGCTGAAAGGTTATCTCAACGCCCGAAACGACAATGGAAGAACAATGAAAAGCAGACGACTGTTAAAGCTGGTCCTGTTCAGCGGGATAATAAGCCTGAGCGGTTGCTCCAGCGTAATGTCACATACCGGTGGCAAAGAGGGAACCTATCCGGGCACGCGATCCAGTGCGCAAACGCTGGGGGACAGCGATACCAACTGGGGTGTGAAATCGCTGGTGGCGCTGGACATGCCGTTCACCGCCGTCATGGATACCCTGCTGCTGCCGTGGGATATGTTCCGCACCGACAGCTCAATCAAATCTCGGGTCGAAAAGAGCGAGAAGGCTACGCTGGCGACCAACTCGGTGATCCCGCCAGCGCCGATGCCTGCCCAGTAAGTTATCGTCCGGTCTGCGTAACCCACAGCTGACGATAACCGTCCACCTCCTCCATCCAGGCAATCTGTTTACCGTCTGGCGAAAAGACGATCGCGTCCGCCGAGGGCGCATGCGCATGCGTATCGGTTAAAAAGGTGATATCTCCCGTACCGGCATGGCAGCAGGCAATCCGATCCTCCAGCGCAAAACCCAGCCACTCTCCCGACGGATGCCAGTTAAACGCCGACTGGATACCCGACGCGTGATGCGTCAACTGCCGCGGCTCGCCCCCCTGCGGGGAAATAAGCCACAGCTGCACTACGCCGGCGTCGTCGCGCATCAGAAAGGCTATCGCCGTCGCCTGGGGATTGGCGCGCACCCAGTGGCGCGGGACGTTCACCAGTCCCGGGTAGCGGCGATGGTGGGTGAAGGTCAAACGACGCTGGCTGACGCCCGCCGGCGGCGCCGGCATTGTGGTTGCGGTACCGGCCAGCGGCGCCCCGCCAGGCTGCTTCCAGCCGGCTTCATCCTGCGGCAGATCGACAATAAACAGCTCAGGCACTTTATCGCCATTTTCCGCCAGCGTATCGCCAATAAACGCCAGAGTATGGTTCCCGACCCAGCCCTCCTCATAGGCGCGATTAATCTCATCGCTGCCCGGCGCGGGTGCCGGCGTCGTGCGGCTTACCAGCACGCACCAGTGGCTGCCGCCATATTCGCGCGGATGCTGTCCCTGCGGCGTCACCGGTCCATAGGGCGCCGCCACGCCGACGTTGCGCAGATCCAGCGCCGGATCGCGCTCGTGCAGCACGTGATCGTTGTAGGTAAAACTGACAAACTGACCGTTGGGGCTATAGACATGGACGTGGCTGCCGCCGCGCAGCGCGCCGGGCGTGTAGGGGGGGGTAATGTCCATGGCGTCCAGATTCTCGACAGCCCCCTGAAAGGCCACCACCCCGCGGCGATGATGAAAATCATACTGCCACTGCGCATCCGGCCGCTCGGGGCCATGAATAAACACATAGCGCTCCTGGGTTGGATGCACGGTTACCACGCCCACGTGCGCGCCCTGCGTGGCACGATAAATGGTCTCCACAGTACCGCTGTTTACGTTCACTCGCTCAATGGTTTCGCCGGTAAACGATGCGCCGGACGGACGAACGTCGAATACCAGCCACTGGCTGTCGGGAGTCCAGGTATTAATATTGGTAAGCTGGTGATGACGGGGAGCAAAAGTGACTTGTTTCATGACGATACCCTGATGCGAGACTTACGCATCAGGGTAGCGTATCGCAAAAAATTAGCCTACACGTTTCACATCGCCGACCAGCAGGATATAAGACAGCGCGCCTATCAACGCCACCACGGAGATATAAACCAGCGCCGGGCCAAAGCCGTAATCCTGCGCCAGATAGCCAATCACCAGCGGGACGGTGATGCCGCCCAGGCCGCCAACAAAGTTAAACACCCCGCCGGTCAGGCCGATCAGGCGCATCGGCGCCAGGGAGGAGACCAGCGACCAGGTGATAGACGCAAAACCGTTACCGAAGAACGCCAGCGCCATCAGCGCCATGATCCAGATGGGGTCGTTGGTGTAGTTTGCCCCCATGATGCAGGTGGAGATCAACAGCCCACAGATGATCGGCGTTTTGCGCGCCACGCCCAGCGAGTAGCCTTTTTTCACCAGCTTATCCGCCAGCCAACCAGACAGCAGGACGCCAAAAAACGCGGCGAGGAAGGGCACCGTGGTCATAAAGCCGGCCTTCAGCGCGGTGATGCCTTTTTCCTGGGTTAAGTAGTTCGGAAACCAGGTCAGGAAGAACCACAGCGTCGAGGTTACCGCGAACTGTCCAAGGTAAACGCCAACCAGCTTGCGGTGAAAAACCAGCTTCCAGTCCGCTTTCGATAACGGTTGACGCGCCTCTTTCTTCACCGGCGCATCGCCATCCACCAGGCCGCCGCCGTCGCGGATATAGTCGAGTTCGGCTTTACTGATGCTTTTAGTCAGGCGCGGCGGTTGATAAACCTTGAACCAGATCAGCGACCAGATAATGCCGATACCGCCGGTAACGATAAACACCCAGTGCCAGCTCAATAACTCCTGGATCCAGATCAGCAGCGGCGTGAGGAAAGCCAGGCCCACAAATTGCCCCGAGGTATAAAACCCGACGGCGGAAGCGCGCTCCTGCTCCGGGAACCAGCTGGTCACCATGCGGTTGTTGGTCGGGAAGGCTGGCGCTTCGAAGATGCCGGTAATAGCGCGTAAACCGATAAGCGACATTAAACCGGTGGCGAAGCCTTGTAGCAACGTCGCCACGGACCAGCCAAATATAGCGATAAAGTAGGTAAGCCTGGATCCCACGCGGTCAAGGAACCAACCGCCAGGGATCTGGCAGAGGGTATACAGCCAGGCAAAGGCGGAAAATACGTAGCCCATTTCCGCTTTGCTAATACCAAACTCCTCCTGAATATGCGCCGAGGCGACGGCGAGGTTGGCGCGGTCAACATAACAAATAACCACGGTAATAAAGATCATGATGAGCGTCAGATAACGGCGACGCCCGGTTTTTACAGCGGTAACTGAAATATCCATCGCAATCTGTCTCCAGATTTTGGGCATAGCGAAGCCGCTCACCATGCCCGGTAATTTACAGAGGGTGTTTTTGTTTTTTATTAATAACTATGTTGCGATGCGCTAAATAATTCGCGCTGGGGAAAGGCGGCAAATTTTCGCATCCCTGGGAGCATACAATAGTATGTGACCAGGGTAAGAAAATGCAGCCAACGCATCACCAGTGCGAAGTATGACGCGCATTTACCATTCGGCGACAGATCCATCCTCATACCGCCACAACGGATTTCGCCAGTCCGGCGCGTTTTTACTTAACTCAATCACGCGGGCCTCATCAATTTCCACGCCCAGCCCCGGCTTCATCAATGGTTTAAAGAAGCCGCCTTCCATATTGAAATCTTCTTTGTTTTTCACAAAATCAAGCAGTTCGGCGCCTTTGTTGTAATGGATCCCCATGCTCTGCTCCTGGAAGACCGCGTTATGCGAAACGAAATCAACGTGCAGACAGGCTGCCAGCGCGATCGGCCCCAGCGGACAGTGCGGCGCCAGCCCAACGTCATAGGCTTCCGCCATGCCGGCAATTTTATAGCATTCGGTAATACCGCCTGCGTGCGACAGATCGGGTTGTAAAATAGCCACCCCGCCCGCTTCCAAAACCCGTTTAAATTCAAAGCGCGAAAACATACGTTCGCCGGCGGCAATGGGAATATGGGTTTGCGCCGCAAGCCGCGGATAATATTCCGCCTGCTCGGCTAATACCGGCTCCTCAATAAATAATGGGCGATATGGCTCCAGCTCTTTAATTAATACCTTAGCCATCGGCGCGCTAACGCGGCCGTGAAAATCGAGACCAAACTCAATTTCATTGCCAAACGCTTCGCGGATTTGCGCCACGGTATTCACCGCGGCATCAACCGCGCGGGAATTATCAATGATACCCATCTCTTCGCAGCCGTTTAATTTAAAGGTGTCAAAACCAATGCCGCGCAGCTTCTTAATCCCGTCAATCACTTCGGCGGGGCGGTCGCCGCCCACCCAGCTGTAGGCTTTAATTTTGTCGCGCACCAGCCCGCCCATCAGTTGCCACACTGGGGCATTCAGGACCTTACCTTTAATATCCCATAGCGCCTGATCAATACCGGCGATGGCGCTCATCATAATCGGGCCGCCGCGATAAAAGCCGCCGCGGTACATTACCTGCCACAGGTCATTAATCCGCGCCGGATCCTGACCAATCAGGTAATCGCCAAATTCATGAACGGCTGCCTCCACCGTACGGGCGCGCCCTTCAATCACCGGTTCGCCCCAGCCGACGATGCCTTCATCGGTTTCAATCTTCAGGAACATCCAACGCGGAGGTAAACGGTACGTGGTGATATTGGTTATTTTCATTTCACTGCCTCTCGATACGCTTTTACGAATGCGGCTGCCTGCTGCGCGGTACGTTCAACCGGCTGGCCGGCACGATAGAGATCGCTACCCAATCCTGCCCCAACACAGCCGGCATTAATCCACTGCGCCAGGTTTTCCGGCGTCACGCCGCCAACGGCAAAGACCGGAACCTCGGGCGGAAGCACGGCTTTCAACGCTTTGATGTAATCCGGGCCAAAAGCCGATGACGGGAAGATTTTCAGAGCCTGCGCGCCGGCATCGAGCGCGCTAAAGGCTTCGCTGGCGGTGGCGCAGCCTGGACACACGGTCATGCCGTAACCCACCGCTCGCCGGATCACTTCCGGTTGAATGTTTGGCGTCACAATCAGCCGACAGCCCATGGCCGCCAGCCTGTCGACCTGCTCCGGTTGCAGCACCGTGCCCGCGCCGATAAGCGCCTGCTCGCCGTAAGCGTCGACGACCTGCGGAATACTTTTCTCCCACTGCGGCGAGTTCAGCGGGATTTCGACCGCGTCGAAACCGGCGTCGATAACGGCGCCAACGTGAGCCAGCGCCTCGTCTGGCGTAATACCGCGCAGGATAGCGATAAGTGGAAGGTTAGTTTGCCACTGCATAAGCGATGCTCCTTATTCCTGTCTGAAATGCCGTATCGCCCGCAACCGCGCTGACTTCGCGGCCAATGGCGGCGAATGCCTGCTGATAGCGGGATGTTAACGATGACCCAGCGACGAGACTGATCGCCTGCTGTCCGGCGAATGTGTCGCTGAGGGTGGCAACTTCAGCGCCAATCAGCAGGCCGGAAAGAAATTCGCTAACCTGCTCGCGAGGCAGCGCGCCCAGCACGTGCGAAGCGCGAACTTCAAACAGCTGCGGCAGGACGGCGGGGTTGTTGATACCGCGCTGCAGACCTGCCGCGAATGCGGCAGCGGACGTTTCCTGCGGCGGTAAGCCGGCGCCCACCAGCGAGTGCTGAAGCAACAGATGATGCAATTCACCGGTCAAAACGGTACGAAAATCGTGAATTTGCCGGCGATCGGCCAGTACCCACTTGCAGTGGGTTCCCGGCATCACGTAGACAGACGAAGGGGCTAAGGCGCGAGCGCCCAGCAGCTGCGTTTCTTCCCCACGCATGACGTTATGGTTATCGTCACGGGAAACGCAAAGGCCGGGAATTATCCAGATATTGTCGCCAACGGCAGTTAACTGCTGGCCAATATCCGAGAAAGCGGCAGGAAGCGGCAAATAAGGGGCGGTTTTCCAGCCCACGTTGCTGCCGACCATCCCTGCCATCACCACCGGTGTGGCGCCATCGCGCCAGTGCTGTGTGATTTCCGCTAACACCGCAGCGGGAGAGCGACCATTCAGGCGCGTTACGCCTGCTTCAGATTGCCTGCTTTCCAGGCATTCTTCGCCCTGATAAAGCCAGGCGCGTAAATTCGTCGATCCCCAATCTATTGCGATGTAGCGAGCCGTCATGTGATTTCCTTAAGCCTTCGTGTCGAGCTGGCGATCATCGTCAACGCCGCCTGCTCCGCCGCGTCGCTATCCTGATGCCGAATGGCGTCAAATAGCGCTTTATGTTCCTGGAGGGTTTTCGGCATGTTGCCTTCATCGCCCATCCAGGTCCGTTCAAATACCGCCCGCTGCAGCGAACTGATCGCCACGCTAAGCTGCTGCAAAACCGGGTTATGTACTGACTGCAGCACCGCCTCGTGGTAGCGAATATCCGCTTCGTTAAAGGCATCCCGGTTTTGGTTGTTGGCGATCATGTCATTGAGCGCCGACTCGATTTCCGCCAGATCGCTTGAGGTGGCGCGTTCCGCCGCCCAACGCGCGATGGCGGGTTCAACCAGGTTGCGCACTTCACTCATCGCGCTGATAAGACGCGGGTCATAGTCATTTTCCAGTACCCACTGCAGCACCTCGGTGTCGAGGTAGTTCCACTGGTTTCTGGGAGCGACAAACGCGCCGCGATAGCGCTTCATTTCAATCAGCCGCTTCGCCATCAGGGAACGAAACACTTCACGAATGATGTTGCGCGAGGTTTCAAACTCCTCACAGAGTTCCGCTTCGGCCGGAAGCGCCGAACCCGGGACGTATTTACCGCTGACGATCTGTTTGCCCAGCGAGATCACAATGCGATCGGTCTTATTGAGAGTCATGGAGAGTCCTTGTGCTCTATGTGTACTGCTCTACTTTACCGTCGCTGCTGAATTTCGCCTCATGTTTGTACTACTAACGTGATGCTGTACGTTATCAACATGAGCGTAATGTAGTACAACATTATTGTGTTGTACTACAATTTGGATCACAAAAAGAACAATTCATGAAAATTAAAGCGCAGCGGCCCTGACAAAAGGCGATAAGAGAGAAAATTAAGGGAAGGAGGCGTTAAAACGCTTCGCCGACCTGGAAGTAAAAGCCGCTGCTGCCATTGCCGATACCGTAGTCGAGGCGAACATTAACGCGAGGTTTGAATTCAAAGCGGTAGCCAACGCCCGCCGAAGGCAGCCAGCGGCCATTATTCAGCGACGACAGTGAGGGCCCCATGGTTCCCGCCCCGGCCCAGGCGACAATCCCGTGCCGCCAGGTGAGCTGCCGGCGATATTCCAGCTGACCGCTGACGACGTTTTTATCCCGGTAGCGCCCCTGGTAGTCGCCGCGCATCCGTTCATCGCTGCCGAGCAGCGGCATCATGCTCCACGGTACCTCGCCCTGGGTGAAGGCGCCATCGGCCTCCCAGGCGAGCACACTTTTCTCGCTCAGGGCATGATAATGGCTATAGTGCAGCTGAAATTCCTCAAAGCGGGTATCGCTACCTAATCCGGGCGCATAGTGGGTATAGCGGAGGTTGGCATACTGACCCCGGCGCGGGTTAGGGACAAAGTCGCGATCGTCCCAGTTGATATCGATGCTGGCGCCGGAGCTGAATACCGACGGTCCCTGCGGAGTGTTCTCTATCTTCGGCCGATCGTCATGGTCCATCTCATCGGCATTCTGCGCCGCCAGCGACCATCCCGCCCCGAGATAAACATGATCGATAAGCTGCCGATAAAGGGTGGGTCGCAGGGTCAGTACCTGGGCGGTATACTTCTCTTTTTCATTGTCTTTATCCCCGGCATGAAAACCCTGCCCCCAATAATAAGTGGGCGTATTGGCTATCGACCCGTCGACAAAAACGCGCCACAGATCACGATCGAAAAAGGTGTAGTTTTTCACGCTGAGGCCAAAGGCGCCGGTAGAGCTGGCGTAGCCGCTGAGCGTCAGGGTCGAGTTCTGGCTGGTGGTATCCTGCGGGTCGGGACGATACAGGCCGACGACAGCGGTGCCAATGCCCAACCCTAGTTCCGGCGTATAGAACGGACCGGGCATCACGCCCCAGTCGATGCCTTTGCTGGCGTCGAACTTATCGCTGGCGCCGAGATGCTGCAGCCAGCCGTCGATTTTCTCGCGGCTGAGCGCCTCGGCCTGGCTGCCTGTCGGGCAGGCCATCAGCAGCAGAAAAGTGATAAACAGTCGGCTCAAAAGCGATACTCGCCGGCAATAAAGAAACTGTTACGTTCGGCAAAGCCAAACTCGGTAGTAATATTAAAATTCTGCGTCAGCTCGTATTGCGCGCCCACCAGAACGTTCCATGGCGACTGCAGATGCTGCTTCACATCGAAGCGACCGTTATTGTCCTGGTTGGCCAGATTAACCATATTCTGCAGCATCGGCGACGGCATCGAGAGATCGCTGAGGCTGCCTTTAAACTCCTGCTGCACATCCTGATACATGCTGCCAACCCACAGATTTAGCTTTCCGGCGGGGAGATGCAGCGCATCGACCGATGGCGTACTGAAACGATAGCCAACGCGCGGCGAAAAGGTAAGCGCATCGATGCTGCCGTCGAGGATATCAAAGCGCGTTTGCGTGTAGTTGGCGTCCAGCACGGTAAACCAATTGCCGACGCCGCCCACCAGGGTGGTGCCCATCCCGTAGGTAGTACCTTTAAAATCGAGACGAAAGTCGAGATCCTGCATCCCCGGCAGGGGCACCACTTTACCGTTCGGTCCCTTCAGGCCGACAGCTATCTGCGAAATTGAATGCCCTTCGGTGTGCCCCACCAGGCCATAAACGTTCATAAACGGCAGCAGCCAGGCATCCAGCTTGAGCGTCTCGGTTTTGCTGCTTTCCCGCGTATGACCAACGCCAATCTGGAAAGCGTTATCCAGCGAGACCGGCCCATTAGCGAAAATATTCTTCACGGCGTGCTTGCAGACAGGATCCTTACCGCAATCGATATTGCGGCCATCCAGCGACAGCCCGGTGAAGTTAATGCTGTCGACATTAATATTCTGCCGCATATCCATATAGTTAATGCTGACGCCAAACGGCAGCGGCAGGACGTAGCCGCGCTTTCTGGCCTCATCGCCTAGCAAAGGGAGTAGCGAGGACGATGCTGCGGCCGCAGGCTGGCGACTTTCTGGCGCCGGCAGATCCGCGGGCTCTGCGCCGTGATAGGCATACGCCGGTTCGAGCGGCGCCGTTGGTTCCGCGGCCGCGCAAATCTGAACAGAGGCGAATGGCAGCGTAACCAACATCAAACGGTGGTATATATTCATGAAAAGTATGATGTTAGTTCTGAGTTGCTAAAAAGAGGGCGGGTAGCTTATAGAATCCCCTGCAAGGATTGAGGGATTTAAATGCGGATTAACATCTGTTCATGAAAAAAGAGAAGACAGACCCGGCGAACGCCGGGCCGGAAAGAAGTTTACGCTAAAACGTATTTTTCAATGGCGAAGGCAACGCCATCTTCAAGGTTCGATTTGGTGATGAAGTTCGCCGCTTCTTTGATCGCAGGAATGGCGTTATCCATTGCCACGCCGACGCCGGCAAATTCAATCATCGCGATATCATTTTCCTGATCGCCAATCGCCATAATCTCTTCCGGCTTGATGCCCAGCGCATCGGCCAGCGACTTCACGCCAGTGCCTTTATTGACGCGTTTATCCAGTATTTCGAGGAAGTAAGGCGCACTTTTCAGCACGGTGTACTTCTCTTTCACTTCCGCCGGAATACGGGCGATGGCCTGGTCGAGGATTGCCGGCTCATCAATCATCATCACTTTCAGCAGCTGGATCTCAGGATCCATTTTCTCCGCTTCGCAGAACACCAGCGGAATGGTTGCCACATAGGATTCGTGGACGGTGTAGTAGCTGATATCGCGGTTCGCGGTATACAGCGTATTGCGATCCAGCGCATGGAAGTGGGAGCCGACCTCGCGGGAGAGCTGCTCAAGGAAGCGATAGTCGTCATAGCTCAGCGCGGTTTGCGCGACGGTGCTTCCGTCACCAGCCTTCTGCACCAGCGCGCCATTGTAGGTAATGCAGTAATCACCCGGCTGCTCCATATGCAGCTCTTTCAGATAGCTGTGGACGCCAGCGTAAGGGCGACCGGTGGTCAGCACTACGTTAACACCGCGCTCGCGCGCCGCGGCGATGGCGGCTTTCACCGCTGGAGAGATGGTATGGTCGGGCAGCAGCAGCGTGCCGTCCATATCGATTGCAATCAGTTTAATAGCCATAGGGTCCCCGGGTAAGATGAGTCTCCCCTCATGCTAACGCGATTCCGCTCAAAAAACAGTAAAAGTGTCGGCCAGAAAGGGGGATGGAACCGCAGCAGCGGATTCCTCTTTTAGCGGCAAAAGAAAAGCCCGATCGCGCGATGGGACCGGGCTTATACATCCTGGTGCCCCGGTAAAACTTGTTACCGGGAAACATGCGGCTTAAATATCGATATTCGCCGCTTTCAGGGCATTCTCTTCGATAAACGCGCGACGCGGCTCAACGGCATCACCCATCAGGGTGGTGAACAGCTGATCGGCAGCGATGGCATCCTTGACGGTCACGCGCAGCATGCGACGGCTGTCCGGATCCATGGTGGTTTCCCACAGCTGATCCGGGTTCATCTCGCCCAGACCTTTATAGCGCTGGATGGAGAGACCGCGACGGGACTCTTTCACCAGCCAGTCCAGAGCCTGCTCGAAGCTGGCTACCGGCTGACGACGTTCGCCGCGCTCGATGTAAGCATCTTCTTCCATCAGGCCGCGCAGTTTCTCGCCCAGGGCACAAATACGACGATATTCCGGCCCCATAATGAACTCGTTATCCAGCGGATAGTCGGTATCCACGCCGTGGGTACGTACGCGAATAACCGGCTCAAAATGCTGCAGTTCTTTGTTCTCGTGGAGATCGAATTTCCACTGGCTGCCGTGCTGTTCTTTCTCGTTCAGCTCGGAGACCAGGGTGTTCACCCAGCGGGTCACCTTCTGCTCGTCCGCCAGGTCGGCCTCGGTCAGGGTCGGCTGATAGATAAGCTCTTTCAGCAGCGCTTTCGGGAAGCGGCGCTCCATGCGGCCAATCATTTTCTGGGTGGCATTGAACTCGGCAACCAGTTTTTCCAGCGGTTCGCCCGCCAGCGCCGGCGCATTGGCGTTGGTGTGCAGGGTCGCACCGTCGAGCGCGATGGAGATCTGATACTGATCCATCGCTTCGTCGTCTTTAATGTACTGTTCCTGCTTGCCTTTCTTCACTTTGTACAGCGGCGGCTGGGCAATGTAGACGTGGCCGCGCTCGACGATCTCCGGCATCTGACGATAGAAGAAGGTCAACAGCAGGGTACGAATGTGCGAGCCGTCGACGTCCGCATCGGTCATGATGATGATGCTGTGGTAGCGCAGTTTATCCGGATTGTACTCATCGCGACCGATACCGCAGCCCAGCGCGGTGATCAGCGTCGCCACTTCCTGGGAAGAGAGCATTTTATCGAAGCGGGCTTTCTCAACGTTAAGGATTTTACCCTTCAGCGGCAGGATCGCCTGGTTCTTGCGGTTACGACCCTGTTTAGCAGAGCCGCCCGCGGAGTCCCCTTCCACCAGGTACAGTTCGGACAGCGCCGGGTCGCGCTCCTGGCAATCCGCCAGTTTGCCCGGCAGGCCTGCCAGATCCAGCGCGCCTTTACGACGAGTCATCTCACGAGCGCGACGTGCGGCCTCACGGGCGCGCGCGGCGTCAATAATTTTGCCGACCACGATTTTCGCATCGGATGGGTTTTCCAGCAGGTATTCGCTCAGCAGTTCGTTCATCTGCTGCTCCACCGCCGATTTCACCTCGGAGGAGACCAGCTTGTCTTTGGTCTGCGAGGAGAATTTCGGATCCGGCACCTTCACGGATACCACGGCAATCAGGCCTTCACGCGCATCGTCGCCGGTGGCGCTGACTTTCGCTTTTTTGCTGTAGCCCTCTTTGTCCATATAGGCGTTAAGGGTACGGGTCATCGCCGCGCGGAAGCCGGCGAGGTGAGTACCGCCGTCACGCTGCGGAATGTTGTTGGTAAAGCAGTAGATATTTTCCTGGAAGCCGTCGTTCCACTGCAGGGCCACTTCCACGCCGATACCGTCTTTTTCGGTGGAGAAATAGAAAATATTCGGGTGGATCGGCGTTTTGTTCTTGTTGAGATACTCAACGAACGCCTTGATGCCGCCTTCGTAGTGGAAATGGTCTTCTTTGCCGTCGCGCTTATCGCGCAGGCGGATAGAGACGCCGGAGTTCAGGAACGACAGCTCGCGCAGGCGTTTCGCCAGGATGTCATATTCAAATTCGGTGACATTGGTGAAGGTTTCCAGGCTTGGCCAGAAACGCACCATGGTGCCGGTTTTGTCGGTTTCGCCAGTCACGGCCAGCGGTGCCTGCGGCACACCGTGTTCGTACATCTGCTTGTGAACTTTGTTATCGCGCTGGATAACCAGCTCCAGCTTCTGCGACAGGGCGTTAACCACCGAGACGCCTACGCCGTGCAGACCGCCGGAAACTTTATAGGAGTTATCATCGAATTTACCGCCAGCGTGCAGGACGGTCATGATAACTTCCGCTGCGGAGACGCCCTCTTCCGGGTGAATGCCGGTCGGGATGCCGCGGCCGTCATCCTGGACGGAGACGGAGTTATCGCTGTGGATGGTGACAACGATATCTTTGCAGTAACCCGCGAGCGCTTCGTCGATAGCGTTATCCACAACCTCGAATACCATGTGGTGCAGACCGGTGCCGTCATCCGTGTCGCCGATATACATACCCGGGCGCTTACGCACCGCATCCAGCCCTTTCAGGACTTTGATACTGGAGGAGTCATAAGAATTCGACATCAACGTTTCTCGCTCATTTAATCTTGGGTTAATCCGTTATTTTACCTTTTTCCACGCGGAACATCTTCGAATTTTTGTCCGACATGTCCATAACGTGTTCAGCGCTGATCGCGCTGACGAAAACCTGCGACTGCGTCGCTTTCAGGCGGCTGGATAACAGACCGCGGCGGGCATCATCAAGTTCCGAGGCAAAATCATCTATCAGGTACAGGCAGCGCCGCCCGCTGACGCGGGTGAGGAACTCTCCTTGCGCCAGACGCAGGGCGCACATCAGCAGCTTAAGCTGCCCGCGCGACAAGGTATCTTCCACCGGCGCTCCGTCGGCGCGAATGCGAAAATCCGCTTTATGCGGGCCGTGGGCGGTGTAGGTTAACATTCTGTCGCGCTCGAAATTCCGCTCCAACACCTCCGCGTAGTCGGTCTCTTTTTCCCAGCCGCGCTGGAAAGAGAAGGTGAGCGTGAATTCCGGTAAAAATTGCTGACAGGTATCCGCCATGTCTTCGACGATAGCGGCGCTGTATTCGGCACGCCAGCGGCTGATCTGCTCCGCCAGCGGGATTAATTCCAGATCCCAAGGCCGCAGCTGGGCATAGCGGCTGACCTGACGCAGCGCGGCGTTGCGCTGCTTGACCAGGCGCTTCAGATTGCTCCAGGCGGTGAAGAATCCGGCTTCGTTATGAAAGCATCCCCAGTCAAGGAATGCTCTTCTGTATTTGGGGCCGCCGTTGAGTAAAGTAAACCCCTCCGGCGTAATCAGCTGCATCGGCATCAGGTGCGCCAGCTCCGCCACTTTGTGGCCGTCGGTGCCGTCGATACGCACCTTGCTGTCGCCCTGTTTGTCTTTGGTCAGGCCGATGGCGGTTTCCCGCTCTTCGCCCTGCAGACGGCCATGCAGAACAAACGCATCCTGCTCGTGGCGGATCACTCGGCCAATTTGCAAACTGCGAAATGCCCGGCCGTGGCCAAGCGTATAGATAGCTTCCAGCACGCTGGTTTTGCCGCTGCCGTTCGCGCCAACCAGGAAGTTAAAGCCGGGAGATAAAGCGAGATCCGCATGTTCAATATTGCGGAAGTCTTTGATGAGCAAGCGCGTCAGTGACATATCAGCGTTCTTTGGGCCAGGGCGTTATCGGCGCAGCCAGTTTCAACGCGGACTGCGCGCAGACCCTGGAGCGTACACAAAGTACGTGACAGGGGCGAGCACAGCCCAGGTTGAAAATGGCAAGTAAGATAGCCCGATATTTTCCACTACAATCTCATAGGCATGACGACATAGGCTGCGGATTGAGAGGCCGCATCCTCAATCTGCACGCTCGACACCGAATCCGTCAGCAGAATGCGTACATTCTCGCACTTCAGCGCATTCAGCACATCCAGCACATAGCTAACGTTGAAGCCAATCTCCATCTCCGTTCCGGCGTAGGTCACATCCAGAATCTCTTCCGCTTCTTCCTGTTCCGGGTTATTGGCGGTGATTTTCAGCTGGTTTTCGCTAACGTACAGCCGCACGCCGCGGAATTTTTCGTTGGAGAGAATCGCCGCGCGCGCAAAAGCCTGCTTCAGAATATCGCAGCCCGCTTCGAGGTGTTTATCCGGATTTTTCGGCAATACGCGGCGATAATCCGGGAAACGGCCATCAACCAGCTTAGAGGTGAAGATAAAATCGCCAACGTGGGCGCGGATATTGTTGCTGCCAATCTGCACGCGCAGCGGGGTATCGCCGCCGTCGAGCATCCGCATCAGCTCAATCACCCCTTTACGCGGCACGATCACCGAATGGTTCGGCAGCGACGCTTCCAGCGGCATCGAACAGACCGCCAGGCGGTGACCATCGGTGGCCACCGTGCGCAGTTCGCTGCCTTCGGTTTCAAACAGCATGCCGTTTAAGTAGTAACGAACATCCTGGTGCGCCATCGAGAACTGGGTGGCTTCGATCAGACGCTTCATGGTCGCCTGCGGCAGGGTAAACTCCACTTCACTCTGCCAGTCATCCAGATTCGGGAAATCGGCGGCGGGCAGGGTCGACAGCGAGAAGCGGCTGCGGCCGGAACGCACCAGCATGCGATCGCCTTCCAACTGAACCGCGATCTCCGCGCCTTCCGGCAGGCCGCGGCAGATATCAAAGAATTTCCGTGCCGGAACGGTCGTTGCGCCCGCTTCGTGCGGCTGAACCAGCGCCACGCGCGCCACCATCTCCATTTCAAGATCGGTACCGGTCAGCGACAGCGCGCCGTCCGCGACCTGAAGCAGCAGGTTACCGAGAATGGGCAGCGTCGGACGACCACCTAACGGACCGCTCACCTGTTGCAGCGGTTTTAATAAATGTTCACGTTCTACGGTAAATTTCATAGCGTCACGAGGATAATGTTCTGATTAAATTGGAAAAATCTTCTTTAATGTCGTGGCTTTCTTCACGCAGCTGCTCAATCTTGCGGCAGGCGTGCAGCACGGTGGTATGGTCTCGGCCGCCAAACGCATCGCCGATTTCCGGCAGGCTGTGGTTGGTCAGCTCTTTGGCCAGCGCCATCGCCATCTGGCGAGGACGCGCCACCGAACGGGAGCGGCGTTTGGACAGCAGGTCCGCTACCTTAATCTTGTAGTACTCCGCCACCGTCTTTTGAATATTGTCGATGGTGACCAGTTTTTCCTGCAGCGCCAGCAGATCGCGCAGCGCTTCGCGCACGAAATCGATGGTGATCGCCCGGCCGGTGAAGTTGGCGTTGGCGATAACGCGGTTCAGCGCCCCCTCCAGCTCACGCACGTTCGAGCGCAGACGTTTGGCAATAAAGAACGCCACTTCGCCCGGCAGGCGGATGTCGTTCTCGTCGGCTTTTTTCATCAGGATCGCGACGCGGGTTTCCAGCTCCGGCGGCTCGATCGCCACCGTCAGCCCCCAGCCGAAGCGGGATTTTAGACGATCCTCAACGCCGTTGATCTCTTTTGGATAACGATCCGACGTCAGGATGATCTGCTGATTACCTTCCAGAAGCGCATTGAAGGTGTGGAAAAACTCTTCCTGGGATCGTTCTTTATTGGCAAAGAACTGAATGTCATCGATCAGCAGGGCGTCAACGGAGCGGTAGTAACGCTTAAACTCTTCGATGGCGTTGTTCTGCAGCGCTTTAACCATGTCCTGAACGAAACGCTCGGAGTGCATATAGACCACTTTCGCGTTCGGCTTACGCGCCACAATGCCGTTCCCCACCGCGTGCAGCAGGTGAGTTTTACCCAGACCCGTCCCGCCATAGAGGAACAGGGGGTTGTAGGCGCCGCCCGGGTTATCCGCCACCTGACGCGCCGCCGCGCGGGCCAGCTGGTTAGATTTACCTTCGACGAAGTTATCAAACGTGTGTTTCACGTTAACGTTAGAGCGGTAGGTCGGCTCCGCCGGCGCCGGGACATTATCCCAGCCAGGGCGCACGATCGTCGGCGCCGCGCGCGCGGTCTGCACCTGCGCCGCCGGAATGGCCGCCGCAGCCGGGCTTACCGCCCCTTTCTGCAGCGAGCTGGCGGGCTTAGCGCCCACCTCAAAACGCAGCTGCGGGGCGTCCGCACCGCAAAAATCATTGAGGAGTCCATTGATATTATTGAGGTATTTGTCCCTTACCCAGTCGAGCACAAAACGGTTTGGCGCATACAGTGCCAGCGTGTTATCGCTCAGTTCCGCCTGCAATGGGCGGATCCACATGCTGAATTCTGTGGCTGGTAACTCATCCTGCAATCGGGCAAGACACTGCTGCCAAAGCGAAAGTGACAC